>NZ_JAIQXE010000006.1 GCF_020076305.1 Flavihumibacter profundi | reverse complement strand
GGGAGTGTAAAATAAACTGTGTCAATTTTTCAAAGTTCTATTTTTCAATGCGCTGTGCAGATTGATAATTATTCCGACACAGCCGATCTATGTTCTAAAGATGCAATAATTATCAATCAGTACAGCGGTATTTATATCTTCAATTTCATTCTGTCTCCAAAGATAATGGACAACTGAGATATGGTTAAGGTCCAGTTTAGCAGTGGTCTCGTCCAACTTTTCTGGATATTCATCGTTGCCAGATAGATTAATTTTAATAGCGACATATCAGATGTAAAGGCTCCTTTTGTTTTGGTCACTTTTCGGATTTGCCGGTGGAAGCCCTCGATGATATTGGTGGTATAGATCATTTTTCGGATGCCCTGAGGGTATTTGAAATATGTGGTTAGTTTGCTCCAGTTGCGGTGCCAGGAGTCGATTACAAGCGGGTATTTTTTACCCCATTTGGCTTCCAGGGCCTGAAATTGCTGCTCGGCCTGTTCCAGGCTTACTGCCTTATAAACAGGCTTCAGCTCTGCCATAAAAGCCTTTTGATCCTTGGATGCAATATACTTCAGAGAGTTACGGATCTGGTGCACTACACAGGTTTGTACTTCGGTTCTGGGAAATATGCTGGCAATTGCCTCAGCAAATCCTTTGAGATTATCAATGCAGGCAATCAGAATATCCTTTACCCCGCGCTGTTGCAGATGACTGAGTACACTCAGCCAAAAGTTAGCACCCTCACTCTCGGAGATGTACATCCCCAGCAACTCTTTACGGCCTTCTACGGTAATGCCTAGAATGTTATACACACAACGGGTGATAATCCTGCCCTCGTCTTTTACCTTGTAATACATGGCGTCCAGGAAAACAATGCAATAGGTCGCATCCAGCATCCGGTTCTGCCATTCTGTAACCAGTGGGATGATTTTATCCGTGATAGCGGACAGCGTAGTAGCAGAGATCTCCGTGTCATACATCTCCTTGATATGGGCTGCTATATCCCGGAAGCTCATTCCATAGCCATACAGACCAAGTATCTTCTGCTCCAGACTCTCGGCAAGGATGGTCTCTCGTTTTTTGACCAGCTGGGGCTCAAAGGAAGCATCCCTGTCACGAGGTGTTTCTATGTCCAGCGTGCCCTCGGCCGTCTTCAACCGCTTACTGGTCTTGCCATTTTTGCGATTGCCGTTATCGCGTTGCTCATCATCCAAATGTTCATCTAGTTCCGCTTCCAGGGCGGCTTCTATGAACTGTTTGAGCAATGGAGCAAAGGCTCCTCCCTTGCCGAAGAGCGACTTACCGGTTCGTAATTGCTCCAGCGCCTTTTTCTGAAGGCGTTCATAATCAGGGTGTTGTTTGTCTAGCATAAAAAACTGCATTAAAGTTAACCTTTGACACAGTTCATTTTACAGCCT
>NZ_JAIQXE010000005.1 GCF_020076305.1 Flavihumibacter profundi | reverse complement strand
AGAGCGACTTACCGGTTCGTAATTGCTCCAGCGCCTTTTTCTGAAGGCGTTCATAATCAGGGTGTTGTTTGTCTAGCATAAAAAACTGCATTAAAGTTAACCTTTGACACAGTTCATTTTACAGCCTTCAGGTTATCAGGCCTTAGACATTTTGTCAGATTTTAAGTTTCACAAAAATTGGATGTACTGTTATTTACGGATTACGGGAATGCATTTTTGGGAATCTTCACATGGTCTTCATGTGGTCCTTAAGTGGTCCTTAAATACACGCATCAAACGCCAACAATTTGCCAGGATAACCTCCAGGTCAGTAGCCGCCAATCTGGCACAACCTGAATCCTTGAGCGCTGGCTACCGGGGTCGATACACTTCAAATGAAACCAGAAATCAATATTGGGAAACGAATGATAACAAGATTACAGCAGCCATTGCAAAATTGATGCAGGATTATGGTAGGATGCCAGCGAAAAGGGAAATAGCTACGGAAACGGGATTAAGCCGGAAAACAATTCACCAGCATTTAAAAAAATACTCGGAACACGATCTTTACATTGGCCAAGTGGAACAGTTCAGATTTATGGCTGATACAGTATTAGCAAAAATCTTCAAGTTTGCTATAAATGGTGATATTCGGGCAAAAAAGACAGGAGAAATATCGGAGTTTAACTGCGTAATGATTTCAACCAAGTCCGATGAATTTAAAACTTATTTGGGGGCAAAGGAAAGGCGACGATATAACCAAACTACAACAGATTATAATAGAACAGCCGGGCCCGGGAAGTACAGGAAGAAAGGCGAAGGGCCAGAATTAGGAAAGCGATAAAAAGAAGCTGGTATAAACCCGCCCCAATTAGTTAAAAGATATAATTATTATTATAGTATATAATTAGGAGTTTTATTAGCCTAAAATGGCTTAAAAGTTCCCCTAACATTAATTAAAAAGATAGAACCCGCTATAGTAGCGGGTTCTATCTTTAAAGTTGTCGGGAAGACAGGATTCGAACCTGCGACCCCCTGGTCCCAAACCAGGTGCGCTACCGGCCTGCGCTACTTCCCGGACCTTTAAAACGGTGTTAATTCGTTTCTAAGAGGTTGCAAAGGTATGGTTTAGAAGTATTTCATCAAACTTTTTGGAGAAATTTCTTATTTGCCCGGGTTGTAGTATTAAACGGGTAAACCTGGACTAACTTCTTTTTTCTCCTTAAAGAACAGCAAAAAATAGATCAATACCGCACCTGCTATTGAAGCCGGCACCAGCCAGATGCCCTGCCAGTTGTGGCCGGTATCCGTTTGGTAATGGCCGGCAACAAAACCAGAAAACCAGGTGCCGATAAACATACCCAGCCCGTATGTGGCAAATGTGAATAGTCCCTGTGCAGCATTTTTAATCTTTTCACCTGCTTTTTTCTCACAGTACATATAACCGGTCACAAAAAAGAAATCATAACAAACCCCATGCAGGATAATGCCGGAATATAACATCCAGCTATTGGGATCAGCATAACCATAAGCAAAAAACACATAACGTAGTATCCAGGCCAGGATACCCAACATCAGCATATTCTTTACCCCGATCCTGTTGAACATAAATGGTATAGCCAGGATAAATAAACCTTCAGATACCTGGCCCAGGATCATTTTACCGGCTGCATTTTGCATACCGATCTCATTCAGGAAAGGATTAGCAAATCCATAGTAGAAAGCAAGCGGGATGCAGACCAGGATAGCCGCAATAAAAAATACCGAAAATGATTTATCCTTAAACAGTACAAAGGCATCACTGCCAATTGCTTTAGCGCCTGAAACGGCTTCAGTCTTAGCTTTTGGTGGTGTATTCGGCAAAAAGAAACTAAACAAACCAAGCGCTGCAGAAACAGCAGCTGCGAGGTAAAATGTGTTGGCCGATTTTTCAATCTGCAGGTTACCAACAAGTGTACCGGCAACTATCCACCCAATAGTTCCAAACACCCTTATCCAGGGGAATTGCTTCCCCGGGTCGGTCATTTGGGAAAATGCCACACTGTTAGACAAGGCAATGGTAGGCATGTACATTAATGAGTATATGAGTATGGTCCAGTAAAAGATTGCATTCCCTGTAACCCTGGTAGCTGCGAAAAGCAATACAGCACCCAGCAAATGCAATACCCCCATAATCCGTTGCGCAGCAAAAAATCGGTCGGCTACCAACCCCACAAAAAACGGGGAGATCATTGTTGCAATAGCCAAAGCGCTGAAAGCCGCCCCGATCTGAACATCAGAGGAACCCAGGTTCTCTTTCATGTAAGTGCCCATGGTCACATACCACGAGCTCCAGATAAAATATTGCAGGAACATCATAAACGCCAGGCTGGCCCCGGTGGATCTTTTCATATCGGTAAATCTTTCAGGAAATATAAGAAAAATGCTACTTACATAGGCTTACCTGTGCTTTCGCTTTCCTTATTTCAATATCAAACTGTAGTTTGCCGGATGAATTGCCTGACTGTCGCTTAGAGGCTGTAAAATGAACTGTGTCAAAGGTTAACTTTAATGCAGTTTTTTATGCTAGACAAACAACACCCTGATTATGAACGCCTTCAGAAAAAGGCGCTGGAGCAATTACGAACCGGTAAGTCGCTCT
>NZ_JAIQXE010000004.1 GCF_020076305.1 Flavihumibacter profundi | reverse complement strand
CTGTACTGATTGATAATTATTGCATCTTTAGAACATAGATCGGCTGTGTCGGAATAATTATCAATCTGCACAGCGCATTGAAAAATAGAACTTTGAAAAATTGACACAGTTTATTTTACACTCCCCCATAATACCATGAAGGTTCTGTATTATAGTACCTCATTGGTAATCAATATCTGCATAGAAGGTTAGACAGTCCTATTTGATTTCCTTTGCCATTGCTGAAATATATTTTTTAATATTCTCTACATCTTCATCAGTCAGTTTGTTTCCCAAATTGGGCATACCGAGATTCTCCAGTGCTCCTTTTCTTACAATGTCATTAATTAAATCAAATTTTGCTTTGGTTATGTGTCCCAGTTCAGGCAGAACTCCGAATTTTTTATCAATTTCACCATGGCACGGCATACAATATTGCAGGAATAAATATCCACCTTTAGTAATTTCCACTTGAGAACCCGGATAATCTATTTTTAAAGGAACAGGTTGAGGTATAGATTTTAAATCAGGCATTTTTTCTTTTCCATCAATTTTAAATGTGTAGATATGTGCCGGATAAATATTGGGAGTGATACTTTCTGTTAAAGCCACATATGAGCCGCCCCAACCGACCTGGAAACTGATATATTGAACTCCGTCAACCAAATAGCTAATTGGAGGAGCGATGACACCCGTACCCACATTCACCTGCCAAAGGAGTTTGCCATTATCGCCATCGTAAGCTGAAAGATTTCCATCCGCAGTACCCTGAAAAACCAGGCCGGCAGCAGTTGTAACAACACCTCCGTTCCAAAGAAATGATTGATTGACACGCCAAACTTCTTTTTGCTTTACCGGATCCCAGGCTAAAAGAAAACCCTGTGGATGCTTAGCAGGGGCATTTTTATCAAATTTATTTTTGAGCGAAGGATTAGGTTCTCTTGCCTCGTTCCAACCAGTTCCGGAACCAAAATCTTTAATAGCATTGTAACTCCAGGAAGAATCATATCCATAGAGAAAAGAAGAAATACGGGCGGGGATATACACCAGTCCGTTTTTTTTGTTAAATGCCATCGGGTGCCAGTTATGACCACCATCGAATGTTGGAAATGTTTCCGCATTCATATCTGTCATATTCGCAATTTCAGTTTCAATGGGTCTTCCTTCGGGGCTCATGCCCTTTGCCCAGTTGATATATGTATAAGGTTTGCCGGAAATAAATTTTCCATTCGTCCGGTCTATCACATAAAAAAATCCATTTTTCGGCGCCTGCATAATTACTTTTCTCATCTTACCCTCTATTTCAAGATCAGCTAAGATTAAAGGTTGTGTTGCTGTAAAATCCCAATTTTCGCCGGGTGTTGTTTGATAATGCCATACATATTCTCCATTATCAGGATTGAGCGCAACAATGGATGAAAGAAATAAATTATCACCGCCACCGGGACTTCGGTGATGGCGGCTCCACGGTGAGCCATTGCCTGTACCGACATAAAATAAATTCAGATCAGGATCATACGCCATAGCATCCCAGCAAGTGCCGCCACCGCCATATTTCCACCATTCACCAGTCCATGTTTTGGCAGCCATTTCCATTGTTTTTGATTCAAATGGCGCTGACGGATTTCCGGGAACAGTATAAAATCTCCATTGTTGTTTTCCTGTTTCTGCATCATATGCAGTAATGTATCCTCTTACGCCAAACTCAGCGCCGCCATTTCCGATGATTACATTCCCTTTCACCACTCTTGGTGCACCGGTGATGGTATAGAATTTTGAAGTATCAACTGTCCATATTTCCCATACAGGTTTTCCTTCTGCTGCATCAAGAGCAACCAGTCGTCCATCAATTGTTCCTACATACACTTTCCCTTTATACAAAGCCACACCCCGGTTCACCACATCGCAACAAGTTTTTTGTCCAAACCGGCCGGGGACTTTTGGATCATAGGTCCAGATGAGTTTTCCTGTCCGTGCATCAATAGCATACACCTTACTCCATGCGCCAGTTACATACATGATACCATCCACTACGATTGGCGTCGCTTCGAAACCACGTTTGAAACCAAGATCAAGACTCCATGCTAAACCAAGCTTGTTTACATTTTCTTTGTTAACCTGGTCAAGCGGACTGTACCGGTCTTCGCTGTAGTTTCTTCCATAGGACAACCAGTTACCCGGATCATGATCAGCGTTAAGAAGCGCTTTGTCATCAATAGCCGCTGTAACTTCTTTGATATGTTCCAGTGTTCCGGGTTTGGCATGTTGTTTACAGGAAATGATAAACACAATGAAGTAAAGCAGGAAAATTAAACTGTGCAATCGTTGATTATGCATTTGGTTGGTGTTAGATGGCAACGCTGATGGCTTTGTACTGGTGTGGGATAAGGGTTAGGCCTGCCTGCCACCGTAACTAATATATGGATTAATTCTTATAGCTGACCTTTTAATGTTCGCTCCCAACAGGCACTTTCCTGTTTTTGCAGGAACTTTCATAATGCTACCTGTAGTTCTTAGAAACGAAAAAGGCAAAGAGTGAAAGTCGCTTATGTGCGGGAATAATTACCTGGAACACTAGCCTGCAAAGACAGATACGAGGCCGGCCAGGCCTGCCCCGGGTAATCTTCCGGGCGCGGAAGAACATTGGGAGCCGGGTCCCAATCGCCCCTCAGCAGAATAACATCTTAAAACAAATTATTTTACTATAATTTAAAATTCTAAAAATCATTATGAAGAGAATTTTAATAATATTTCTTCAGGTAGTCATTGTGTTTCTTGGCATTGTGGCGCTTGCCATCATGATTCGGTTTCCCTTGACCGAGGGGAGAGCCCAAAACTTAGACCTGTTCAGCATTTACGCTGATCCGTTTATCTTGTATTGCTATGCCGCTTCTATCCCGTTTTTTATCGCGTTGTATAAGGCGTTCAGATTACTCGGGTATATCAGTCAAAATAAAGCATTCTCACTTAACTCGGTGAGGGCTTTAAGCAGTATAAGATATTGCGCAATCGTACAGGGCATCTTAATTGTGATGGCAGGACTGTACATAAGGATATTTCATAATAAAGATGACGACCCTGCGGGTTTTCTTGCCATGTGTATTGCAACTACATTTGTTTCTCTCGTAGTTGCTACTGCCGCTGCAGTGTTTGAAAATATCTTACAAAATGGGGTGGACATAAAATCAGAGAACGAACAACTGTATGAGCAGTCAAAGAAATGATTTGACTGAATAGCCGGATATGCAACCTGTATTAATCCTGCCTTGTTTCTTTTCAACATATCAGTTTTTACAGGGATGGTATTGTTCACTCTGGGTGAAATTAACCGGTTTATCCCCTAAGCGCCTGCCCGCCCGGCTTACCGGGAGGAGCGACCCCGGTAACCAGCGCTTAATGATTCTGTTCTGCCAGATTGACGGCTAATGGCGTGGCGGTTAACCTGGCTAATTGTGGGAGTTTGATGAGTGTATTTTAGGACCACTTAAGGACCAGTTAAGGACCACATGAAGACCATGTGAAAATTCCACAAAATGCACGCCCGCTAACCACAAATAAGAGTGAATCCAATTTTTGTAAAACTTGAAAAATGACAAAATGGCAAAAGTAAATGATAGCCTGGTGGCGATTTCAATACAGGTTAAGCAGTATATAATATCGCATATCTTTGGGTTAGGCGCAATGTTATGAGAACCCGAATATTCATAACTATACTATTAGTAGCACAGGTTTATGCTGTGCAAGGTCAAAAAAACTCCAAACGAATAGTAAGAGGCAAGGACTCTACTAGCCATATCTATATTCCGATCGATATAGATGATTGTATAAAGCAATTGGACAGTATTTTTTCTGATAGCATTAAGATTGTTATAAAAGGTTTGACAGAAGATGAATTCTCTGGTAGGGTACATTTAAATTTGGGAACATGGCTTAGAAATAACTGGGGACTTTGGTCAGGCTCTCGTTTATCAGCATATTTTAAATCTAAAGGAGTTTTTAATGCTGAGGATATGTCGGGTATAATATTTGACAGTTATTATCGGTATTTAAAAGGGACGCCCATTCGGCTTGACGAACAAATAGTTTTCTACAAGGAGTATTGGCTAAAGGCTATGAAGGAGGATTCTTTAAGAAATAGGGAGGCAATTAAAAATTATAAAATAGGGGATACTGTTCTATTCAACTACAGAACGGGGTTTTCTTCAAAAAGTCAAGAGGATAAATATGACAATAGTATATGTGAGGCGTCTGGAGTTGTAAGTGACTTCGATAATGATAAATTTCGTATTAAAGTTAAGCTTCTAAAAGGTTGCGATAAAAGGGGGATAATTTATTATGACAATAAAAATTCCCTGGTTTATAATAAAAATACAAATACATGGGACAAACCTGATAAACATGTTGTGACATATATGAAAGTTGGACAGATTGAATGGTTTGACTATAGAGATTGGGAGACGGTTAACTGAATTACACTAAGCCTAACATAGCAGTTTGCCACTAGTGGGGCTAGCGAAAGGAGCAAGGCCACCGCTGCCTGCAAGCATAATCCACACCCCGGAAAACTTACCGAAAAAAAATTATTAATTAATAAATGTATGAAATGAGACATTTAATCTTCTTTATGCACACATCACTTGATGGTTTTGTAGCAGGTCCTAACGGGGAAATGGATTGGATAAAACTGGATGACGGATTGTTTGACTTTGTTGCAACAATGACAGACAAGGCTGACACCGCTCTCTACGGACGGGTTACTTATGAAATGATGCAAAGCTATTGGCCAAAAGCGGGTGAAAAACCGAACGCAACAAAACACGACATAGAGCATTCAACCTGGTACAACAAAGTTTCAAAAGTTGTATTATCTAAAACTATTAATGAAACCGGGCTTCACAATACTAAAGTTATTGGCGACCATCTCTCAGACAACATTAATAAACTAAAGCAACAGGAGGGGAAAAATATTTTAATATTCGGAAGTCCCGGTGCTTCACAATCCTTATTAAATGAAGGACTAATCGACGAGTTTTGGCTTTTTGTTAATCCGATTATATTAGGACAAGGCAGGCCGCTATTTAAAGGTATAAACGGAACGATTAAATTGAAACTTGTAGAATCAATTACTTTTGCCTGTGGTGTAATTGCACTTCATTATGAAAAATCATAATCAAATTGACCCTCAATAAAACATCATGACAACCACTGCCGGTAAAACATATTTTGCGCCTGAACTGCATATTCCAAATGGGACCTATAACATTGATTTCTACACCAGATTCGGGGCAACGGAACATTTTTGTTTTCGGAACAATGACAATAGTATCCATGTTGCAGAATTGGATTTCAACGGTGCTATATTTCACCTGCACGAAACAATGCGTGATGCGCTTGAACCTATAAGTGCAAAGGGCGTTACTGCGGTCATCGGTTTGTTTGTGCCCGATGTACACGAAGTAATGCAAAAAGCCATACAGGCGGGAGCCATAGAAATTAATCCGGTTGAAGACCATGATTATGGCTACAGGCAGGGAATGTTCAAAGACCCTTTTGGGCATTACTGGCAGATTCAAAAGAAAATCCATTTGCCATGAAGGCCATATTTGTTACAAGCCTACCGCATAAACGAACACAACTGTATCAAAAGCGTGCACTTTAATTCTTTCTGGTGGTATAATGGACTGGTAATCAATTAATAGGGAACTGGCATTTTATTGGTGCTAAAAAGCCCTATACACCTGCGCCATGTTTAAAAACTATTTCAAAACCGCATTAAGATCATTAACCCGTAACAGGAATTATACGGTTATTAACATCACGGGATTGGCGGTAGGTATTGCTGTTTGCATGATGATCTTTATCATCATACAATTTCATACCAGCTTCGATAGTTTTCACCCGAATAAGGATCGTGTTTATCGTGTATTGACCGAATACCATCATGAAGGTTCGGCAAGCATCGATTATGGAAAAGATATTCCTTTCCCTATGCCAGCAGGGCTGAAAACGGCTTTTCCTCAAATAGAACAGGTAGCCCCGATTTTTGCAAGCCACGATGACCAGTTGCTGGTGCCTGGTGATAATGGAAAATCGGTCAAAACATTCAAGGAAAACAAAGGAGTATTTTTTACAACCCCGTCCTTCTTCAATATGTTTAATTTCCCGCTGCTCGCAGGCTCGTACGCATCCCTGGAAGAACCAAACAATGTATTGCTTACAAAAGAAATAGCTGGAAAATATTTCGGTGACTGGCAATCTGCTATAGGCAAAACCATTATGCTCGAAGTCGGTGGCTATTTATTCGAACATGGGACTGAAGTGTTGAAAGTGTCCGGTATTCTTGCTGACATACCTGCAAATACAGACTTCCAGTTAAAAGTTGTGGTGGGTTATGGGTCTGGTTTTACAGGGAGTATAATAGCAAAATCCACCGATTGGGAAGATCGGACAAATGCGGGTTTTGGTTGCTATATCATGTTGCCACCGGATGTTTCAGTGGCCAGTCTTAATCAGCAGCTGAGGGCATATGCAACAAAGGTTCAATCGCCCGGGAACAAGGATAGTCATTTTGCCCAGCCATTAACTGCGGTGCATTACGATACACAAACGGGAAATTACAGCAACAAAGCCATCAGTCATGGCCTGCTGAATGTATTGTGGCTGATTGCCGGATTCATCCTGTTAATTGCCTGCGTAAACTTTATTAACCTCTCCACTGCACAGGCTGTTAACCGGGCAAAGGAGGTTGGCGTAAGAAAAGTGTTGGGGAGTAATAAGTTGCAATTGCAGGTCCAGTTCATCATGGAAACATTTTTAATCGTTATTGGTGCTGTATTGCTGGCTACAATCATTTCCATACTTGCATTGCCTGCTGTAAATCAGCTGTTGGAACTTTCGCTTTCATTCAACCTCTTGAACAATCCGGCAATTATTCTCTTTCTTTTTGGGGTAACCATTGCCGTAACCGCACTCGCCGGATTTTATCCTTCTGTGGTCTTATCCCGTTTCAATCCGGTTAACGCATTAAAGAGTAAAATAACTTCAAATACTACAAGGGGAATTTCCTTAAGAAGGGGATTGGTGGTATTTCAATTTATTATAGCGCAGGCGCTGATTTTCGGAACACTCATCACGGTAAAGCAGATGAATTATTTTATGGATCAACCCTTAGGTTTTGATAAGGATGCTATTGTAAATGTTCCTTTCCGGGTAGATAGTCTTCGCATCAGCAGGCTGGATTATTTAAAGAACAGGTTATTGCAGGTAAACGGGGTGAAGGCCGTTAGCTTCAGTTCTAACACCCCGGTTGAAGATGGCAATGATACCTGGAGCACCTTCAAATTTGACCATGCAACAAAGGAAGCCGATTTTAAAGCGATTACCAAGTTCGCTGATAACGGGTTTGTGTCGGCCTATAAATTATCGCTCATAGCCGGAAGGGATTTGCAACCTTCGGGATACACCAGGGAATTTTTAGTCAATGAGTCGCTGGTGAAAAGCCTGGGCATAAAAAACCCGGAAGACATCCTGGATAAAGAAATAAGTATCTGGGGCGACCGGATAAAATGCCCGGTTGTAGGCGTGGTGAAAGACTTCAATAACAGGTCCTTTCGCAATGATCTTGCACCAATGCTGGTTACCACAAACCTGACCATGTATAGCCAGGCAGGCATCAAGCTGGATACGAAAAACATCGCTGCTACACTGCAATCCGTTAAAACAATATGGGAGCAGGCATTTCCCAATTTTGTGTATGAATACAGGTTCCTGGATGATAAGATTGAAAATTTTTACAAACAGGAGAATCAGTTATCGCAGTTGTATAAAATATTTGCGGCCATCGCGATATTCCTTAGCTGTCTTGGGTTGTATGGTTTAGCTTCCTTCATGGCAGCACAGCGGATAAAAGAAGTGGGTATTCGTAAAGTGCTTGGTGCTACTGCAGGCAGTATCGTGTATTTATTCTCCAGGGAGTTTATCCTGCTCATTGCAATTGCCTTTGCGGCTGCGGCACCCATCGCCTGGTATTTCATGCACCAATGGTTGCAGGATTATGTGTATCGCATAGACATCAGTTGGTGGCTATTTGCTGCCGGGGGATTTGTTGCTGTCATTATTGCACTTGCAACGATAAGTTCACAGGCGATCAAAGCAGCGATTGCAAATCCGGTGAAGAGCCTGAAATCAGAATAGTGGGAATGATGGCTTGTAATCCGGGAAGCTTACTGCGTAATCTTTCGCAGTATAAATTACGATCCCGTTACCGGGGAAAACGCCCTGCCGGACTGTAGCTTAATGCCCTGCTGAAACACTTCAGCTCCTGCTAATTTTAAGACCGGAATCAAAACAGTTTTATCATCTTAAAAAAAGGAGGACTGTATGCCAACCTTATCAAATTATTGGTTCAAAGAAACCGATTTCCGCGGCGAAACCACTTTCCTGAGTATCCAGCATCCACCCGGTAGCTGGGCCTGGATCAACTGGCCTAATATCGGTAATCGCCACAGTACTTTAACCTGGGAAAGGGAAGACCGGGAAGCTTCCTATGACCTCGTTAACTTATTGAACAATCCCCTTGTGCTTAACCTGATCGACAGTAATCTCGGTGAAGCCCAAAGAACCTCTGCGTTAAAAGTGGGCTGGATTGCCCGCAAGCACTTGCCTTATTCTTCTTCCGGCGGGGCACTGGATCTTTTCCTGCGGCTTTCTTTTAACTTTCACATTTCAACGCCCTGGTATTGTTCCGATGCCGATGGACACATTGATTATATCATCGCCTGTTACCTGGATGGGTCATCGCATATCAGGGCTTATGTGCATGGCTGGGCCTACGACTTCAGTGGCGGTACTATTTGTTCCGGTGAAATCAGCAATCGCCTGAGTGCTGCTGTGCCCGGCGCCATTGGCACCCTGCAGGAACAACTGAATGTTTTCCTCGGCCTGCTTGCCAGCCGCCAATTTGATATGTTTTATTACCTGCCCGGAAGTGCCGACCATAGTGGTTCCGGCACCACCAATGTGGATGAATCCGTTTCCCTTGCCTTACTTCCCCGTTAATCACTTAAATGAATTAAAATGGAAAAATCTAACCAACTCTTCAGTGAACTGTTACAAAAGATCCAGGCATTACTGGAAGAGTACAAATGCAAATCTGAATCAAGGGTGAATGACCAGGATGCTATCCTGTACGGCAAGTTTTCCCAATACATGGAAAAGTACACCATCGTTGTTCATGTGAAAGAGGAGCAGTATAAGCCCGTTACTGCTGGTGCGCGGCCCGTTGAAAAAGCCGAAGAACCTTCTGTCCTGCGTTGGATGCCCAGCCTGGACCTGCAGGTGCTTAATGCCTCCAAATCCAATTGTAGCGAACAGGAACAGTTGAAGATAAAGGAACAATTCATGGCTGATGCAAATGGTATCGGCCGGGAGTTCCTCGACAAACTGCAACGGATAAACCGGCAGTGAAAATTTTTGGATGGTTCGTTGGCAAGGAGAAGGCAGGCATTGGTCCTGCCTTCTTCCGTCAACTGAATATACATCTGCTAGGGCCAGGGATATCCCGGGCAATGAAGGGAATTTTTATTTTCATGCATATAGCCAGGTTTACCCTCTGCATAAGGTGTAAACACGGTTGTTTGGTTGGTTCTTATTGATAATTTTACACGATGAAACACAATCCTCAGTTACTTCTATTGGAACTATTGAGAAAAAAAGGGGAAAAGCAAATGTCCTCCCAAAAAGTTTCCCGGGCCGTAAATCGGGTATCCCGCTAGACCTGGTTTCACAATTGGATTTTATGGTTGCGAGGTCAGTTGATGATGGAATAATTAAGGCGTATCAACGACATAGTATTTGACTAACTGTTTACTTATTTGTAATTTTAAAGGAGTGCGAAGCAGGAAAGCGTTAAACCTGAACTTTGAGGTTGATAAGTTGACTAATTCCATTGAATATGTTGTTACGGGCGATACCTTTCAAACTGAAATTTCATTGGTTTCTGCCGAAGACATAAAAGTTGTAAGTAAAGGCTCTAAGTGGCAGTTTGATTGGAAGCACGAATACAAACAACCCGGACGGGAAGTATACAAATTGACGATTTTCGGCAATCCTGCGGTGATCCATGGAATGATTAGCCTGGAGGTTAAAGAAGATCATGTGTATATGCACCTTGTAGAAAGCGCGCCTTTTAATAAAGGAAAAACTAAAATGTATGTTGGTGTACCAGGGAATCTGGTCGCCTTTGCCTGTAGGCTTTCTTTTCAACGGGGTCATGAAGGAAATGTTTCTTTTCTGTCCAAAACACAACTTATTGAACATTACAAAAAAACACTAGGCGCGTCCCACTTTGGAGGCAGGATTATGATTATTGAAACAAAAGCTGCAGCCTGCCTTATTGATCGATACTTTAAAATGTAAACTGATGAAAAAAAAATATACTGAACCGGATTTCATTGGTGGAGAAGGCCCCTTGACCAAAACGGAAGAGGCTGCATTAAAAACCTATTTTTTAAAAAAGAAAAAGAAGGTTAAAAAGGTAAATGCTCAGCCTAAACCAACACCAGCCCCGCCTTCAAAATAGTATCATATGTTTAGAATTGTCACCTTAATATCAATGATATTAATCCTTACAGTAGCAGCTGCCAGCGTTATTGGTATTGCCCTCACTGGTTTTTATCCAGGGATTATTGTGCTTTTGTTATTGACGCTGGTTCCAATTACGTCTACTTTCTATACTAAAAAAATTCTCAGCAAATCCAATGTTTTTCAGGGAAATTATTACCTGGTACTACCTAATTCGCAAACATTGCCGGATGCTTTTGCTCATAATGCGTCAGGCCCTGGAATAGTTTAGCAAAAGCCGTTATGGTGGCTTCACTGTATAATTTGCCACCGATAAAAGTTATACTGGGCGGTGCGCCTTCGCTTATGGGCAAGCCCGAAGGTAAAGTGATACAGGGATTGCCGGTAAGGCAGGTCAATGCCATCGGTTCATCGGCCATGCTGGGCACAATGATGATGTCGTATTGGCTTAATAATGGGAAAGCCTGCTGCATAACCAGGTAGCGTAACCGACAAACGTTCAGGTATTCAACGGCAGGTATAAAGCGGGCACTTCTAAATTGGTTAGGATAGCGGCTTTGCCATTGCTGCACCATTTCGTTGTCTTTGCCGGATCTCGTCAACGGGTCAAAAGCAGCGGCTGATTCCGCGGCCCAGATGGTAACTAAGAGATCATTGGTATGCAGGTTGGAGGGGAAATTTATTGGCGTAACCTGCACACCCGCGTCCCGCAAGGTTTTAAGAACTCCTTTTTCCGCACTGTTATCCGGCAGCGTATCAATATAGTTTTTTGCATACGCTACTTTGATGTTTTTGACCCCAACATTGCCCGTATAATTGAAAGGCATAGTGCGTGAGGCGCGGTCATATGCATCAGCCCCATGTATGGAGGCAAATACCATGGCAGCATCTTCAGCGTTACGGCATATGGGTCCGATACGGTCAGAGGTCCAGGCAAGCGTCATGCCGCCTGTGCGGGCAACGCTGCCAAAGGTTGGCCGCAGTCCCGTTGCACCACAAACAGCAGATGGAGCCACAATAGAGCCATAGGTTTCTGTGCCAATGGCGAACGGCACCAGGCCGGCTACAGTGGCAGCCGCGGAGCCTGCAGAGGAACCATTGGAACCCTGCCGCAGGTCCCATGGATTTTTTGTTTGTCCCCCGAACCAGATGTCATCCATGGCCAGTTCGCCCATGGATAGTTTTGCGATCAATACAGCCCCGGCCTTTTCCAGTTGCTGGTATACGAATGCATCTTCATCTATTTGCTGGTCTTTAAATGGCGGTGTACCATAAGTTGTCTTTGTGCCTTTTACGGCAAACAGGTCTTTTAGTCCGTATGGAATGCCCTGCAACGGGCTTTTATAAATTCCTTTAGCAAAAGCTTCGTCAGCCTGCCTGGCCTGTCGCATGGCGATGTTTTCCGTAAGGCTAATCACACAATGCAGGGTGTCACCATATTTCTTCAGGCGGTTAATAAAAAATCGGCTGAGCTGCACGGAAGTAATTTTATGCTGCCTGAGCAAGGCGGACAATTGTGCAATGGAATAAAAAGCCAGTTGGTTGGTATCCGCCGGCATGGCAACTGCTGCAGGAATGCTGAACCTGATGGGCTGTTGACTGGTGCTGAATCTCATCTGCGGCAGCACAGGGTCGAACCATTGCGGCAAGGGCACACTATTGGGCAAATTAAAACCATGCAGGTATTGATAGATCTTCAGGTTATAGTTCAGTTGGTTCACCATCGAATCCCTTTGGGCGGGTGTAAATTGTAATCCAACCATTTTTTCCGCAACTGGAATTTCACTGGCCGGAATCTCCTGGGCATTAGCAGGGAATGTAACGGCTATGAAAAATGAAAACCCAATGATGGTTCTTAAAAACGCTGGTATCTTTTGCATGGCTGCAAATTACAGATCTTATACATGGAATTATTCCACTATCGTATAACTCGTACTCCTGCTTCCGCCAGGTTCCTTTTTTAGGATTTGTTTACCCATCAGGTCTTGTATATCCCTTAAGGCCGTATCGGGCGAGGTCTTTGTCAGCTTCGCCCATTTGGAGGTATTCAATTTACCATCAAACCCATCCAGTAATTTATTCAGCATAAGTCGTTGCCGGTCGTTTAAAGCAACATGCGCATGTTTCTCCCAGAATCTCGCTTTTTGTAATACTACTGCCAGGGTTTCATCTGTTGCGCCGATGGCACGGTCAAGACAGTGCAAAAACCAGCTTAACCAATTGGTGATATCCATTGAGCCCTTTTGGGTGGATTCCAAAATTTCATAGTATTCTTTTCTTTCCTTTCTGATCTGCGCACTCATGCTATAGAACCGTTGGGAACTGCCATCCGCTCTTGCCAGTTGCATATCAGCAATAACCCGGGCAATACGCCCATTGCCATCATCAAAAGGATGGATAGTCACGAACCAAAAATGGGCAATAGCCGCTTTGATCACTCCGTCCATTTCACTGTCTTCATTAAACCAATGGATAAACTGGTCCATCTCTTTTGGTAAGCGATCAGCTTCAGGTGCTTCAAAATGCACTTTCTCTTTTCCCATAGCACCGGAAACCACCTGCATCGGGTCGCCTTTTGTATTATCGCGCCAGGCACCCACCACTATTTTATGCATGCCGGTCCTGCCTGTTGGAAACAAGGCGGCATGCCAGCCAAAGAGCCGGTCATCCGATAAAACCTTCTGGTATTGTTGCGTAGCATCCAACATCATCTCCACTATTCCTTCAACATGCCGGTCAGCGGGAACCAGGCCAGCGATATCCATACCGAGGCGGCGTGCAATGGAGGATCTTACCTGTTCTGCATTAAGTAATTCACCTTCAATTTCGCTTGATTTCAGTACATCCAGGGTAAGTGTCTGCAGGCTGGCTTCCGCTTGCAGGTTGAAGCCCAAAGCCTCCATCCTGCCCTGCCTGTGCCGGACTTCAGTCAGCAAGGGGGCGATTTTATCCTGTTGCCAGTTAAACCGCGGCCAGTCAGGACGTTGATGGATATACACGCTCATTTACCGCAGATTATGCGGTGAATATACGCAATATTCGCCGCAGATTATGCGGTGAATAGGGCCAGTATTCTCCGCAGTGCAGCACAGGTCAAACATGGCAAATCACCAGCATGCCTGCTCTAGTATACGATTACCAGGGTTCCTTTTCGGGTGATACAATTGAACATCGCTAAGGCTATACATTCCATTGGCTTGCAAAATTGCCACAATCATATTAGCCCCAGCAAGAATTATAATTCCTAACTTATCACACAAATTCTTCCGAATGAAGCTCATCGTCGCTCTTTTACTCCCAGCCATCCTCTTGGTCGCCTGTAACCAACAGCCGGCCAAAACCGCTACTCCCGATATAAACCAACTGGCTGAAAAATATGTCCGCCTGGCCCTGGATATTGGCCGCTATGATTCATCTTTTGTCGATGCCTATTATGGCCCCGACTCTTTAAAAGCGACCAGCACCAAAAATGACAGCTTTCCTAAAGACAGTTTTTTAACTGAGGTGAAAGGTCTTCAGGATGCGCTTTCCCGGCTTATTACTGAATCAAAGAATGATACCATTGCATTAAGGGCCAATTGGATGAAAGCGCAGTTGACAGCATTCGGACGCAGGATAAAAATATTCTCGGGCGGGTACGCAGACTTTGATGTGGAATCGAAGGACTTATTTGGTGTTGTGGCGCCGGTGTATCCTGAAACGCATTACCAGTCCCTGGTGGCCCAATTGGATGGAATCCTGCCCGGATCCGGCCCTGCTAACGAAAGATTCCAGGCATTGGCCAACCGCTTTATTATTCCCAAAGCAAAACTGGATACTGTTTTTCATGCGGCTATTGCTGAATGCCGGAAAAAGACTGCGGCACATTATGCTATTCCGGCTAATGAAAATTTTACCCTCGAATTTGTTACGAACAGACCCTGGAGTGGCTATAACTGGTATAAGGGAAATTACCAAAGCCTTATCCAGATCAATACCGACCTGCAGATTTTCATCGACCGTGCCATTGATGTAGGCAGCCATGAAAGTTACCCGGGGCATCATGTGTATAATATGCTGCTGGAAAAGAACCTGTACCACGACAAAGGTTGGGTGGAAATATCCATGTACCCGCTATTCAGTCCGCAGTCGCTGATTGCAGAGGGCTCGGCCAACTATGGCATTGACCTGTTATTTCCCGGCATCGATAGCAAAGTGGCTTTCTGTAAAACCGTGTTGTTGCCGCTGGCCGGATTGGATACCACGGGCATCAGTACCTATTTTAAGGCTTTGGCAATAAAAGGGCAGCTGAATTTTGCCCGCAATGAAGTGGGCCGCGGGCTGCTGAATAAAACCATGGATCCGGCTTCTGCGATGCGCTGGTTGAAAGATTATTGCCTGATGAATGAGGAGACCGCAAAAAAAAGTATCCAGTTCATTTCGGTTAATCGCAGCTATGTCATCAATTACAATTATGGCATGCAACTGATCAAAAATTATATAGACGCAAAGGGCGGTGGTGTAGCCAACCCTGAAAAAAGCTGGGATATCTTTAAAGAACTATTAAGCAATCCTGTTTTGCCCTCGGATTTGTTGCAGGCGGGTAAATGACCCTATTGCCAAACCGCGTGTTACCCGGAATAAATAAACAAATGCCTGCATTTATTGTTGTTGAGGTTGTCATAAAAAAATGCAATGCAGAATTATTTAATAATAGGGGGATCCAGCGGTATCGGACAAGAATTGGCTACGCAACTGGCCGCATCCGGCAAGGCGGTAATAGCAACCTACAATAAAAATATCCCTGCTTCCGGTAATGCACAGATTGCCTATCACCAGTTGAATGTTCTGGACGAAAATCTTTCATTGGATTTTTTACCCGATGAATTATCCGGATTAGTGTACTGCCCGGGCAGCATCAGCCTGAGGCCTTTTGAAAGAATAAAACCTGCAGACTTTGAAGCAGATTATAAACTCCAGGTAATTGGCGCGATCAGGATTATTCAAATGTGCCTGCCCAGGTTAAAGAAAGTGGACAATGCAGCAATCGTTTTATTCTCTACGGTAGCTGTACAAACCGGTTTGCCTTTTCATACGCAGGTAGCTGCTTCCAAAGGCGCTCTTGAAGGATTGACAATAGCACTGGCGGCTGAATTTGCTCCTAAAATAAGGGTGAATTGTATAGCCCCTTCCTTAACCAATACTCCCCTTGCAGCTTCCTTATTAAATACGGACCAAAAAATGGAAGCAAACGCCCAAAGGCATCCATTAAAAAGGATTGGCACTGCTGCGGATATTGCCAACATGGCTGCGTTTTTATTGTCCGAAAATGCAGGTTGGATAACAGGACAAATCATGCATGTAGATGGGGGTATCTCTTCTATAAAAACTTAGGCTGTTGTGCCAAAAATTGTAAATGTTTTTTGTTTAAGAAACCAGCCTGTTCAATATATCCATCCCGTTTTTAGTAACCTTCGAAGAAATTAATTAACGGTTCTATGTAAAGCGTGTTGTCGTTTTTATAAATGAAACCGTTCCATTTAAAGCAGTTGCCTGGCTGGCCAACCGGCCCTACATGCACCATTTGTTTAAGACAGTATTCCTATACCTTTGAATAGCATTGTACGTATTATTGGTCGTCTTGCCTATGCAAAGCAATAGATCCGTTTTTATCAGAAAGAAAGGGTTAAAAGAATTAAATGTTGAAAAATACAAAAAAAGCCGCTTTACTATTTTTATTCCATCTTGGCGGATTCCTGTTATCCTATAGCCAGCAGGCAATACCAATAAATGACACACAGCAAAAATCGATTGCTGCATTAATTGGCCAGTATTCCCTTGCCAGGGAAAAGAGCGATACCGTACTGCTGAAAACTATTTTAACTGTTGATGTGGATCAGTTGGTTTCTACAGGTGAATGGCGGATAGGCATAAAAGCTGCGGTGGAAGGTATGCTGAAAAGTACTGCCAGTAGCCCTGGAACAAGAACCCTGCAGATTGATAAAATTCAAATGATCACGGCTTCATCTGCTATTGTAGATTGCCGGTACGATATTCAAAACGCGGATGGCAGCCTGCGGAAAATGTGGAGCACTTTTATCGTTGTTGGCGATAAGGATACTTGGAAGATCAGGGCGATTAGAAATATGTTGCCTTCCCAGCCGGCAGCCCCGGAACCAAAGCGGTGAGGCCTGGCGATTTTTTTAAATACCGCGTCCTGGTTCACGGTTACCATCTATTACTCAAGGCATAGATCATTATCCCACCGATCACGCAAACAAAAATGGATAGTATGGTGGTCGGGGCAGATGGTCTTTCTTTTAATACCCGCATCCTGTTTAATTCAACCACGCGCCGCATATACGTAACCGTAACAATAATCATCAGCGCTGTCGCGAAACCCGTTAGTAACAGGCCTCCGAAATGGCCGGTATTTGACAAGGCAACCCCAGCGGCTATACGGGATTCCTGTAAAAAAGCGGTTGCTTTGTCTATCGCAAATCCGGCAGTGATAAAAGTGATAGCGGTACGAATCCATGCAAGCTGGGTACGCTCCAGGGCAAGGGAGGTGTTATCTATAGCCAGATCAATTCGGGGATCAACGGATTGTGTTGCTTCATCCTTTGCCGCCTGGTCCGGTTTTTTTGAATTTCCCATGTCAACTTTTCATTTTAAGTAACCCCGGGATTTCCCCCAGGTATAGTAATGATCTGATAAAGTTACACCCTTCGAACAATTTGTCGTGTTCACTGGTAAACAGAATGTCTTCCAGGATTTCCTTTGCTGCTACCAGGTATTTAAAGCCTTCAAATGACATGTATGGTGCATACCGATCAATACTTATTTTATACTTGTCCATAGTTTCTTCCGTGCCGTACCAAAGTCGCCAAGATGATAAATACTTACTGCTGAACATTTAAATGTGAACTTATGATAGGGCTTTGCAATAAGCTCTTTTAAATAAGTTTCCTGTGCCAGTCCAATAGTGACATGCGGATTGTATTTTGCCCCGCTATGGTCGGTCATAAATCCATTTACGTAGTCACTGCTACCTGCCGCAATTGCTGTTCCATCTGGATTTTGTACAAATGCTGCATCTGTTCCAGCTACCATATAAGGTTTTAGTGCTTCAATAATCTTTGCCTGGAAGTTCAGCAAATTTGGTGTTGGGGTTGCTGTAATTCCTGCCAGACCTAAGCCTTTATATGGAAAATAATAAAAACCTGATGTTGTTATTTTCTCTTTAGTAGGTTGTTCGATTTTTACCACGTTTGCAACGGCAGCATATACCTTTTCAAGATCATGTGTTTTGACAAAACATTGTAACACGGTAATATGCGGTGTATGTTCTGCATCGAGCGAATAACTACCGGCACCGGAGTAATTTTTCTGCATCATCTTGTTATAAACCTTGGCGGAATCCAGCATGGTCTTATCCGGATCGAGTAATACGTCAATTGCTGTAATATCCGATTGAGCAGAGATGTATTTAAATGAGCATAAAAATAAAATAAGTCCCAGGCAGCTGACAACCTTAATGAACGATATTTGTTTCATCTTATATTATGTCTTTGATCAAAACTGGTTGTGCTCAACTTCCTGCCACCTGGTATGCGGTAATTCCATTAGCCTGCTTGCATCTTTCATTGCTTTTATTTGACAATTAGGATAGCAATTATTCTATTGTTTATAAAAGTTCTTCCCCTGCTAATTGAAAATGGCTTTGCTCAACCCATGCGGAAGACATCTCCCATGCCGCTGAAGATCTTTTATATCAATTAGTGTTTGGATATAGTTATTGGGGGTATTACTCATTTTTCAACCGCCGCATTCCTTCAACCAGTTTATGCCATCCGTAAATAATTGTTATACGAAAGCCGTCCATTTTCAGGTCTTCAGGTTTATTATCGTTTATTGTTGAAGAGTATGAAGCATTTACCTGCATGTTTTCATTTATCTGGTATCCCAGCGTTCCGCCCACCCCAAAATTGCTTAAACTACTGCCTTCAACACCATCGATGGTAGCTTTACCACCTGAATAAGAAATAACATCAAGTGACCCCCAAAGCCTTTCCATAAAATCACGGGTAAGGTGGGCTTCGACCTGGTACATGGGCTCGGTATGCATTTTCTTGCCAACAAAATCATTGTTGTCGCTCATTAACCAAACAGCCGGAAGAAACTCCAATGTTGTGCGCCTGCCCGGAACCCATGCCCCAAGCTGCCATACAATAGGCGCCCCGATTCGTCCATACCAGCGGTTCTGGCCAATATTGATGGGAGTTGTATTGTCGTATTCCCCGATCGGAATAGCCAGGCTGCCGATAATATCCACAGAAAATTTAGGCTGATACCTTATCATGTCGGGAATGTTCATGATAGGTTTGGGCCCGATAATATTTATACCCATTTGCAACATAGGGTCCCCGTATCCTCTTGCCATTGATTTGTATTTTAACCCGCCAAGGGAGACGTCACCGGATATCCTGCCCATCGGAACGATAACAGAAACCAATGCCGCACGCTTGAATATAGGTAACATTTTGGCATAGCCGACAGTGGCCATTGTTGCTTCGAAACTTGCTCCTGGTATGGGCGTATTTGAAGGATCCATTGGGTTTGCGTTGCCACTGAGTGATGATCCGATCACAGGGACGGCATTTGTCCCCATTAACCCTTTCCAGTAAAAGCGGGGGCCATCTCCCTGGGCCTGCGTAACATTCGGCCAGCTTATAATCAGCATTAAAGCAATAATGATAAGATTCCTTACATTCAGGGAGCTAACGGCAGATAAATATTGTTTCATAGTAATTACTGCTTTATTGCTTGGGATTAGTCATTAATTCTTTCGGAGGTACGTACTGTCGCTTGTTGATAAGCGGCGGATATCCGGGATCCACCGGGAACCGCGCCGGTAGTTGGTCATAAAGTCCTTCAAAAACAGAACGGCTGGGAATAATTACATTATTCTTCTTTACATAGTCGTCCCAAAGTGCCAGCATCTCCTTTAATTTGCCCGGGTTGGCAGCAGCAAGGTCTTTCCGCTCGTTAGGATCATCAGCAAGATTGTAAAGTTCCCAATCAGATTTACCTAAGGGCGTAAATTCCCACCGCAATTTCCAATCACCCTGGCGAACAGCACGGTTACCGAATAACTCCCAGGCAAGATAATCCTGCTTGGCGCGGGGAGACTCGGCCTCACCGGACAGTACTTTCAACCAGGATTTACCAATCATTGGTGGTAATTCTTTTCCCTTGTAATTTTTCGGGTATTCAGCACCTGCTATATCAAGGAGCGTAGGCATGATGTCTGCTATTGACATGAGTCCGTTGTTTATGCTACCCTTTTTCCGTTTGTTGACAGGACCACTGACAATGAGTGCATTCCTGATGCCACCTTCGCCAAGCCATCCTTTATACTGACTGAAAGGCGTCATGGAAACCTGGGCCCAGCCGGCGCCATAGCCAACATAAGAGCCAGGGTCACCCCAGGCATTTATATCCGTTTGCGACCACTTACTGGCAAAATACAGGTAATCCCGGGTTCCGGGTGTTCCTCCAATCATTTTAGCCAGATCGGTCCCCTCTGCGCCATTATCTCCAAAAACAATGAACACGGTATTTTCGTATTCACCTATATCTTTCAGGTGTTGAACCAGGCGGCCGATATGGAAATCCATATTTTCCACCAGTCCCGCATAGAGTTCCATTTTTCTGCCGAGCACTGCTCTCGATGCCGGAGCAAGCAGGGAGTATTCGGGCACGAACCACATACGCTCGGCCAGGTTGGTAGAGTCTGGTACGATGCCAAGCTCTTTTTGCCGTTTGAGGCGCTGCGCCCGTAGCATATCCCATCCGTAATCATATTGCCCTACGTGCCTGTCACGCCAGTCGCGCGGAAGGTGGTAGGGGTCGTGCGGTGCCTGGTGGGAAACATAGGCAAAGAAAGGTTTGCCATCGCGGTGGTCGGCATCAATATAGCTGATGAGTTTGTCTGTATAGGTTTGTGTTGCGTAATATTTTTTAGGAAGCTTTGTGAGGTATTTGCCATCCTCTGTATACAGGGAATTAGGCGTCAGGGCAGTAAAATTTGTCATGTCCCAATAACTTCCCGCACCGTCCAGTAAACTGAAATCGCGTTCGAAGCCGCGTGCTGCGGGGATTTTATCCGGAGATTTTCCCATATGCCATTTCCCGACCATATAAGTGTGGTAACCGGCATCTTTTAGCAATTGGGGAATTGTTGTCACACTGAGATTGAGATTTCCTTCGTAGCCGGGTTTCCCAACCTGGTTAGGCGCGGTCCATTCGTCCATATTGCCGAGCCCGTTAAGGTGGGAATCTACCCCGGATAAAAGCATCGAGCGGGAAGGCGAACAACTGGCATGCGTATAGAAATTGGTGAAACGAACGCCATCTAATGCCAGGGCATCCATATTGGGTGTCTTTATCTCGCTGCCAAACATGCCCATATCTGAATAGCCCATATCATCTGCCAGGATGATAACGATATTTGGTCGCTTACCCCCGGGCGGTTGTTGTGAAGTTTGGCCAGAAACAACCATTACCGTCAAAGACAAAATGGACGCGATTAAAAGATTTTTTTTCATACTAATTCTTGTATCAGTTACAGCAAAATAAAGTTGTCATATTTTAAAGTAATGCAACCTTCCATGACATGTCACATTAATTATTCACCAAAAGAAGCGCAATAATTTTCTAAAAATATTGATTTTCGTCATGTTTTGCATTGTGTTTAATCAATAATGTAGAAATAATTATAAACTAAAAACATTCCCCAATCTTTGCCCGTTCAACAATTCCGGGTATCCTCATGATAAACACCGTATAAAAATCGCACGTAAGTCCCATCAGCATTACCGCAGGTTTCGCAATTATTGTTCACGTACCGTATTTCTTTGTAGACTTCTTTAACAACCAGCGAAAAGAAAATAAGGTAAAGGATGGCGCAGTAGCTTCTTGAATAATACCTGATATGACTACCCGAAGCCAGTTTTTATGGTAAAAAATGATGAACCCTACTACTAAAACCTCATATTGACTTTGTGCAACGCAGGTACGTATCCTGCGAAAGCACGCAGCGACATTCCACGAATGCCATTATTTACGTTAGTTTTTCGGAAAACCCGGATCAGCCATTACTTCTTCCATTTGTTTTACATGCCTGATGGTATGGGCGCCGATGAACAGGATCATCTGGTAACAGTCAAAGGAGCCTGACGGCAGGGTGTTTACATGATTACGCAGGTCTGCTTTTGTGTCTTTGGTATAACTGATCAGTTTTTCCCTGTTTTCGGTAAAGGAAGCAACTGCCTCCCCCAAAGATTTGAAGCCGGTATTCTGGGGCTCAAGTGGCGGAAGGGTTTTTCTTTTAGTGGTCCTGTCCTCAATATTCTTCATGACCTCTTCGTCGGTCATTTTGATCTCAGCTCTTTTCTCAGGATTTGCAGGGGCATTAATCACACCTTCAGTCATTCCCCATAACATTTTTTCTGATGCCGCAATGTGCATCATGCATTCTTCCACGCTCCATTTATCTGGTGCAGGCTTGAATTTTAATTGGGCTTCACTCAGTTTGCCTATTGTTTTAAGGGTTTCGTCTTCAGATTCTTTCAGGAATTTGGCGGCTGATTTTCTTTCTTTTTTGGAAATGGTTGGTGCATCTGCAATAAAAGCGTTCAGGGCGAAAAAGGAAACCAGCAGGAATAAGATTTTCATACATTTTGTTTTAAAATGAAAAGAATAGGAACCTGGGTTCGGGCTGGAAACTTTTATGGGGTAGGTGCAGGCGGGATGGATTCATGTAAAAGATAATTATTTTTCCGGACATCATTCCGTCATCGGCCCGAAAAAAATAATGGGCTACCGATAATGGTGATGCCAACTGTTATACGCCCTTTCAAAGCCCCGAATGGCAGGCCTTTAATGGACTCGGCACTGGAGAAACGGTAGTTAAAGCCAAACTGTAATGATCAAAATCTGAAGGATTATTGAATAGCGGGTTAGTTTTTGGCAGCGTGCCGGAATTTGTCGAAATTAAAGGATTCATTGCATCGGTTGGGGCTTGTGATTAGTATATCAGCTTTTTGCATTTTACCATCTTAAATTGATAATTATGAAACCCGTCCAATTATTCGCAACATTATTACTGGTATTCGGTACGTTCCATTTTTCCCAGGCACAGTCTAACAACGCCGATATAGTCAAAGAATGGGAAAGGGCCAAAGCCTATACCAGGGAATACCTCGATGCCATGCCTGAGTCGTCTTACGGCTTAAAGCCAACTCCCGAAATGCGATCCTTCGCCGAGCAAATGCTTCACCTGACAGATGCTAATTTTAACTTCCTTTCCGCCGCATCAGGAGAAAAAGTGCCTGAAGGTTACAGTGACCTGGAGAAGACGACTAATAAATCCAAGGAAAACGTAACGAAGCTGGTGATGGCAGGGTATGATTTTGCCATCAACGCCATCAAGAAAATAACCCCGGCCCAAATGGGTGAGAACGTTAAATTATTCGGACGATTTGATATGACCAAAGGCACGGCTATCGCTAAAGCTTTCGAACACCAAACCCACCACAGGGGCCAGACTACCGTGTATATTCGCCTGGCAGGTGCCAAGCCTCCGCAAGAGAAATTGTTTTAATGGGTAAGGCCTGCCACCAATATTAGTATCCAATGCTGCAATCCCGCCAGCTTGCCGCTATCATGTTTACCGATATTGTCGGGTATACGGCCATGATGCAGCGTAACGAGCAGAATGCCGTGGCGGTAATAAAACACTATAATGCTACACTTGAAAAATGGGTTTCTGAATATAATGGACAGGTTTTAAATTATTACGGGGATGGAAGCCTTTGCATTTTTCCCAGTGCCTTTGATGCTGTTAATTGTTCACTGGCTGTCCAAAAAGAGTTGAAGAATGACCCGGTGGTTCCCCTTCGAATCGGCTTACACATTGGTGAAGTTTTTTTTGAAGATGGCAAAGCCCTGGGTGATAGTGTGAATGTAGCTTCAAGGGTTCAATCCCTGGGCCAGGAAAATACCGTTTTAGTTTCTGCAGAATTTCATGACAAAATCAAAAACAATCCGTCTATACAGGCAAAATCACTTGGGCTTTTTCATTTTAAAAATGTAGACAAACCATTTGAGGTTTATGCATTGGCCAACGAAGGATTGTTTGTTCCCCAACGTAAAAAATTAGCAGGAAAGCTGAAAAATAAAAGTTTTCCAAAAAGAAATATGCTTGCTGCCGTTTTGGTAATCCTGTTTTTGGCAGCTACTTTTTTTACATATAAAAACTTCTTTTCCGGAAATAATCATTCCCCGGTTCCTGATAAGTCCATAGCCGTATTGCCGTTTGTTGACATGAGCCCGAACAAGGACCAGGAATACCTTGGCGACGGGCTGTCTGATGAAATTATTAATTCAATAACTACCATCAACAGCCTCAAAGTAATTGGCCGGACTTCTTCATTCCAATACAAGGGAAAGGGTCTGGATGCCCAGGCGATAGGTGAAAAATTAAATGTGAGTTATATACTGGAAGGAAGTATACAAAAATCCGGTAATATCCTCCGGATTATCACACAATTGATCCGTGTTAAGGATAATTCAACTATTTGGGCGCAACGATTTGATAACAGCCTGAAAGATATTTTTGCCATCCAGGACAGTATAGCCAGCAATATCGTCGAAAAACTAAAGATTACAATTTCAGCATCCGAAAGGCCGCGTTTAATTAAAAAGGTAACGGATCCGGAAGTTTATTCATTATACCTCAAAGGCCTGCATACTTATAAGGAGCAGGACTTTGATAAAAGTATTGAATACAACCTCATGGCTGTTGGGAAAGATTCGCTTTTTGCTCCCCCGTATGCCTACATTGCCCTTGCCAAAATCTGGAAGATTAACCGTGCCCATGCTTATGATGACTTCAACGCCATCAGGGAGGCAAAGGAATTTGCCATTAAATCCAATATTTTGGATCCCAACCTTGCAGAGGGTTATTCTGCACTGGGTTTATTAGCCTGGTCAGTTGAAATGGACTTTGCGGAGGCTAAATTGAATTTTGAAAAGTCTGTCCGGCTTAACCCATCTGCCTCCCTGATTAAAAACCGGTATGGATATTTCCTGCTTTGGATGGGGGATTTAGATAAGGCTGAAGCGATGGGGCTGGATGCAATAAGCTCTGACCCGGCAGATTTTAATGGTTACGTCATAGTTGCTAATGCCCGTATTTATAAAAAGAAATTCAGGGAAGCTGAAAGTTCTATTAAGGAAGGCCAGAGATTATTTCCTGGCAATTCAACATTTGAAACCCAGTCTGTCTTAGTGAAATTTTATTCAGGAAACTATGAACAGGTTATCGGGGCAATAAAGCCGCTTCTTTTGAAGAATCCTTCTGATGTTCCGGAAAGCCTGCTTAGCTTACTTTGTATTGCTTATTTCAAAAAAGGCAATCTTGCAGAAAGTAATAATATACTCCGGCAGTTGAAGGAAAAACCAGCAGACAAAAATTCCAGCATAAATTTCTGCCTCGCCAGGATTTATGCCCAGTATCAAATGAAGGATTCCTGTTTCCTGAGTTTAGAAAAATCATTAAATAGTCACGAAGGAATGTTTACCTTATTTAAAATTGACCCACTCTTAGAATTAATAAGACAAGACCAGCGGTACCTGCAATTGTATCACAGGTATGGCTTTGACAGGTATAAATAGTTTATCATAGAGTATATTTGAATTTGCTTATTCCACATTCAGCAGCCAGTTATGGAACATTTTGATTTAGTCGTTATCGGCTCAGGGCCGGCAGGTGAAAAAGGCGCAGCGCAGGCAGCATACTTTGGCAAGCGTGTCGCTATTATTGAACGTGCCACACATGTTGGCGGGGCCGGCATCAACACCGGCACATTGCCATCCAAAACATTACGGGAGACTGCCCTGTATTTTTCAGGCCTGCGCCAACGTGGATTGTATGGTATCGATTATTCACTCAGGGAAAATCTGACTGTCGCAGATTTAATGCACCGCAAGGAAATTGTTATCCAGAACGAATGGCGTATCATCAGCGCTAACCTGGCCTGGCATAATATCCAGCTGATTAATGGCGAAGCATCTTTAAGGGATGCACACACGGTCGTGGTAAAATCGGCAGAGGGTGAAAGGGAACTCAGTGCAGATGTGATATTGATTGCTACAGGATCGTCACCACTGCATCCCGGGGGAATCCTGTTTGACCATGAGTACATTTATGATTCAGATGATATCCTCCATATGGACCGGATCCCAAAATCAATGGTCGTTATCGGAGGTGGTGTAATTGGTACGGAATACGCATCTGTTTTTACGGCACTGGGTGTGGAAGTAACACTTGTAGAACCGCGGGGAAGGATCCTTGCTTTTGTCGACTCGGAAATTGTTACAAGCCTTACAGAACACCTTGAAATGATCGGGCTCAAATTTTTGTACAACGATAAAATGACCAGGATTGAAGCCCACAATGGCCGTGTCTGTATGGAATTGCAAAGTGGCAGCACCCATGAATTTGATATTGCACTGATTGCGTCTGGCCGGCATAGTAATGTGCAGGGCCTGGGCCTGGAAGAAGCAGGTGTGAAATTGGGCGACCGGGGCCTGGTGATTGTCAATGAAAAATACCAGACCAGTGTCCCGAATATTTATGCAGCAGGCGATGTGATAGGCTTCCCCGCACTGGCATCAACTTCCATGGAGCAGGCGCGGGTGGCAATGGTGCATGCATTTGATTTACATTATAAGGAAAAAGTATCCTCAGTTTTACCATTGGCAGTTTATAGTATCCCTGAGATTTCAGCAGTCGGGTTAACCGAAGATGAATGTGAGGAAAGGAATATTGCTTACCTGGTTGGCCGGGCATCTTTTGAAAACAGTGCACGCGGACAAATAACCGGTGCTACAAACGGGATGATTAAATTAATCTTCGCCCCTGAAGATAAACGTTTGCTTGGGGCGCACATCATAGGTGAACAGGCATCTGAACTGATCCATATTGCCATGCATGCCATTACACGAAAGGAAACGATTGATGTATTCATTGAAGCGGTATATAACTATCCCACCTTATCAGACTCCTATAAGTATGCCGCGTATGATGGTTTAGGCAGATTGAGGGAATGGCTGCAAAACAGGAAGCAATAACATGAAACATCTTTTTTTTGTTGTTGCCTTATTGGCAACCAATCTTTGCACAAAGGCCGGTGATATGCCTAAATGGAATCAGCCGTACCACCAATCGCTTGTGGGGAGGTTATTCCTTTCCATACCAGGCGGGAAGGTTGGGTCCATTGTACCGCATGATTTTATCAGTTTCGCCCTGGAACCCGGCCAGCCATTATTAATTGTTCCTGAGGGTAGAAGTACCGGGCCATCTGATACTACCCGCATAAACTACCAGCCAGTTCAGAAAATATCCAAACACCCGCCTTATCACCAAATCCTGGTTATGAAATTATTTATGAGCCAGGCCTTATTTGATGGCAAGTATAAACGAAGGGATAACGGCCAGTCAACGGTCTACCTAACGGCCGGCCAGGCATTGGACCTGATTAAGCGAATGGACCAGCTAACCCTTGGTATTCCGAAAATTGTTTATCTCGTTGGCTGGCAGTATAATGGCCATGATTCTGGTTATCCTGCCTGGTTCCATGGAAACAATGGCCTGAAAAGAAAGGAAGATGCTACTGCGTTGGAAAGCCTGCGCTGGTTAATGGAGGAAGCAAAGAGATACCATACTACGGTCAGCCTGCACATCAATATGTTTGACGCGTATGAAGACAGTCCTTTATGGGAAACTTATGTGAAGGAGAATATCATTGCCAGGAAAAAGGATGGTTCCTTACTGGGTGGTGAATGGGGTTACCCCATCAGTTATGCGCAGGAATGGAAAACTGGCTACGCGCAAAAACGGATTGATTCGTTGTGTAAATTATTGCCCATCCAGGAAGCAGGTACCATACATATTGATGCCTTCCATACATTCCCACCCATTCCGGTTGAACAACCTGATGGCAGCTGGGGCGTTGACCTGGATAAAAAACCAACGAGTCCCTTCCTGCACAATTCTATAGCTGATGAAACAGCAGCACAGAAAAAGATATATGCTTACTGGGCTTCAAAAGGTATTGATGTTACCAGCGAAGGGGTGGATTTCCTGCGCGAGGAAAGCTTTGCTGTATACCAGTCGATGGCCTGGTGGTTCGGTGGATTGGATAAATACCTGCAATGGCCGGCATCGGTATATACCGGCGGGCGCGATAACTCTGAATGGGGAAGGTTATTTGGTACCAGCATGCATGGAGAGGAGATCATTAAAGCTGACCCGGTTAACCTGCCGGGATTTAAGGAAGACTTTTGCCTGCACACCCTCATAGGTTATTTTCTCAACCGCCTTGATCGTTTGTATGTGGTTCAGCAACCAGGTAAAAAGGAAGTGCATTTCTCTGGTGGCGTGACTACAAGTTTACAGGGTGACCAGTTCAACTTGCTGGAGGGGAAAAAGGTATTGGCAGATAACCAGGATGTATTAATACCAGCACCCTGGATTGACCAATATGCAATGATCGCATTCAGCAGGAATGGATATGCTAACCGTGTATGGGAACTGCCCGAAAACCTGCGGGGGCGAAGGACAGCTGAATTGTTCAGGGTGACACAGGAAGGGCCAGTGAAAATTGGTACCCGAAAAATTCATTCCGGAAAACTTACCATTGTAATGGGAAAGGATGAAATGGTATTAGTAAGGTTGAAATAAGGCCATGGTCCCACTAATCCTCATCCATCTCCAGCAATAAATTTGTTATTAAGGCCGTCCACCCGGTCTGGTGACTTGCACCTAAACCCTGGCCGGTATCGCCATGGAAAAATTCGTAGAACAGGTGGTGTTCCCTGAAATGATCTTCTGCCCATTCAGGCTGGTGGCTGGCATGATACTGGTAGGTTCCTTCATCATTCCGTTCAAAGATTTTTAAGAGTCTTTTCGTTAGCTGGTTGGCGATCTGTTTAAGGTTCATCATATTTCCAGAACCAGCCGGGAATTCAAAGGTGTAAGTATCACCATAATACTGGTAATATTTCCTGAGGGAATGGATGATCAGGTAATTCAAGGGTATCCAGATAGGGCCCCGCCAATTGGAATTGCCGCCAAACATGGAACTGGAACTTTCACCGGGTTCGTATTGTATGGAATAATTGCTGCCCTGGTAGCCAAAGACATATGGTTGTTCCTGGTGCACTTTAGACAAAGACCGGATGCCGTAATCTGATAAAAACTCGGCCTCATCCAACAGCCTTTTCAGCAGGTGTTCCAACCGGTCCCCAATCATGATGGCAAATAAATAATTGCCATCCTTGTTCTTTTTTTCAATATCTGAAATGATGCGGGTCAGGTCGGGCCTGGTCAGCCTGATGACTTCTAGCCTTGTATTAAATTGCCGCAGTTTTTCAAAGATATCTTTGTGCATGATCTCTACAGCCAGTAAGGGAATGATGCCTACCAGGGAGCGGATCCGCAAACGCTGGCTATTGCCATTTTCAAATTGTATGGCATCATAATAAAATGCATCCTGGTCATCCCACAATGAAATATCCTTCTTGCCGATATGGTGCATGGCCCAGCCGATATTGAGGAAGTGCCTGAAAAACTTGGCTGCCGATTCTTCATAAGCAATGTTGTGCTCTGCTAATTCAAGCGACATGCGCAACATGTTGATGGCATACATGGCCATCCAGCTGGTAGCATCGGCCTGCTGCAGTTTTTTAATACCGGGTGGCATATGGTTACGGTCAAATACCCCGATGTTATCGAGTCCAAGGAAGCCGCCTTCAAAAATATCTGTCCCGTTCGCATCTTTTTGGTTTACCCACCAGGTGAAGTTCATGAGTAATTTCTGGAAAGCCCTTTCCAGGAAGTCCCAGTCAGGGACGCCGGTCTTTTTCTTATCTGCCTCGAATACATACCAGACACCCCATGCATGAACAGGTGGATTCACATCGCTGAAATTCCATTCGTAAGCCGGTATTTGCCCGTTGGGATGCATATAATATTCCCGTAGCACTACCAATAGCTGTTTCTTGGCAAAGTCTGCATCGGTGTGCACAAAGCTGGCTGCATGAAAAGCAAGGTCCCAGGCTGCGAACCAGGGGTATTCCCATTTATCCGGCATGGAAATGATATTCCTGCAGGTGAGGTGTTGCCAGTCGTAATTTCGTTTATAGTGACGGTCTGGTGCTGTATCGCCGGGTTCCCCAAACAGCCATTTATACACATCCAGGTAATAGAATTGTTTGGTCCATAGCAACCCGCTAACAGAACTGCGGAACAATGCTTTATGTTGCGGGGACAATTTTTGGGGAGTCAGCTGGTCGTAATAATGATTGGTTTCAGACTTCCGCTTCCCAAGAATTTCGTCAAACTTAATCCAGGGGTTGTCGAGTTGTATTTTGCTTAACCTGATTTTAAAGGTTGCCGGTTCTCCCGGCATGATCTTTTCTTTTAACCATATTGCGGCCTTGGTGCCTTGTTTTTTGGGATTGACCGACTGTGATTGATGGATGACATAATTGTTAATACCGTCCTTTACAAAAGCCGAATCATTCGGCCGGTGATACATCCGCTGGTTATTGGTTTCGTTGTCGCAGAAAAGTTGTTTTCCACCCTGGTGATAGAGGAAAAAATTGCCATTGCGTTCAGAACTGGCTTGCAGGCAATGGTTGGTATGCGAAACAATTTCGGGTTTTGAGAATCGGGGGTTGTGTTTCCAAAAGTTGCGGAACCAAAGATGCGGCAGAACATGGATTGTTGCCGGCTCTGGTCCCCGGTTATACACCGTGATTTTCATCAGGATGTCGTTGATGTCATTTTTTGCATATTCGATGAAGCAATCAAAATAGCGGTTATCCCTGAAGATGTCGGTGTCGAGTAATTCATACTCCGGACTTAACCTGTCTTTCTTGTTTTCCTTTACTAGGTCCAGGTAAGGAAATGCTTCCTGCGGGTATTTGTATAAAAACTTACAATAAGAATGTGTGGGAGAGGAGTCAAGGTGGAAATACAGTTCTTTCACGTCTTCGCCGTGATTGCCTTCGTTATTGGTCAATCCGAACAGCCTTTCCTTTATGATGCTGTCTTTCCCATTCCAGAAAGCAGGGGCAAGGCATAAGATCTGGTCACTGTCACAAAAACCGGCTATGCCTTCTTCACCCCAGCGATAGGCATAGCTCCGGGCGAGGTCATGGTTAACGTAGTTCCAGGTATTTCCCTCGCGGCTATAATCTTCCCTTACTGTACCCCACTGGCGGTCGGACAGGTAAGGCCCCCACTTTTTCCAGTTCCTGTTATTGGTAGACCCGGACAACCGTTCATTTTCAAAATCAGCCACCATAACGTATGCTAAAATATTTGATGTATGTTAAGATTTCTTACTTATCCATAAATATATTAGAATACGCAGTTTCACACATATATTATTTAATATTATATAGTTATTGGGCTTAAACGGGCAACTGGATCACAAACTCAGTTCCTTCGCCCTCCTTAGTATTCACTTTTATTTCACCGCTATGTGCTTTCACGATATCATAGCTAAGGCTCAGGCCCAATCCGGTTCCCTGGCCGGTGGGCTTGGTGGTGAAGAAAGGCTGGAATATTTTATCCATTACCTTTTTGGAGATGCCATTGCCGTTATCCTGCACACTTATTTCAACTTTGTTGTTATTCTTTTTTGTAGTTACTGAAACAGTCGGCTCGTATCCTGTTGGTTGCTGTTTCTTTTTCTCATCCACTGCGTAGAAGGCATTGTTGATCAGGTTGAGCAAGACCCGGCCCATGTCCTGTGAAATAATATTGATCATTCCGATGGTCTCATCATAATCAGTTTTCAGCGTTGCATTGAAAGATTTATCTTTTGCCCGAAGGCCATGGTAGGCCAGGCGTAAATATTCATCTGCCAGTTTGTTGAGATCGGTGGGTTCTTTTTGGTTGCCTGATTCCCTGGAGTGTTGCAGCATACCTTTTACTATGCTATCGGCTCTTTTGCCATGGTGGTTGATCTTTTCCTCGTTGTCGATGACATCCCTTGCAATTAGTTTTGCCTCATCAATATCCCCTTTATCCATGGCTTCCTGCATTTCCACCAACAATTCTTTATTGACTTCAGAGAAATTATTCACGAAGTTCAGGGGGTTCTGAATCTCGTGGGCGATGCCGGCAGTAAGCTCTCCAAGGGAGGCCATTTTTTCGGATTGGATCAGTTGCGATTGGGTCGTTTTCAATTCATGGTAAGCTTTCTCTATTTCCTTTGACTGTGCCATTTCGCGGACCCTCGTGCGTTCCCGTTCGCTATTGATCACCCTTTGTTTTTGTAAGCGGTGTAATGAAAAAATGATCGCAGCAATTACTAAACCATATAAGATGTAAGCCCACCAGCTTCGCCACCAGGGTGGTGTAATGACCATTTGAATTGATTTTTCTGACCAAACACCTTCACTGCTGACCGCTTTGATCCGGAAGTTATATTTACCGGGCGGGATATTATAGTAATAAGCTGTACGCTCTAATCCTGCGGGCCGCCAGCCTTTATCATAATTCTCAAGCATATAAAAGGCCCTGTTTGCACCGGGATTGGTATAGTGTACTACATTAAAGAAGATCGTAATGGCATCCTGGTTAAAATCGAGCTCAATCTCTTTTGCTGATAAAAGGTCTTTTTTGGCAGGCCTGCCGGCGATACGGAATTCTGTTACTACTATTTCAGGTGGCCTGGTATTGCCACTTATCTTTTCCGGGTAAACGGCGAAATGCCCATGTTCAGTACCAAAAAGCAGTTGACCATCACCAGCTTTAAAAGGCTTTAATCCGGAGAAGCCTGCAGGGCCAATACCGAATTCTTTGCCGAACCTGGATACTTCATTCCGGTCTTTATTGAGCCGGTACAAGTAGTTGTTTGACGTTATCCATAAGTTTTTTTCATTGTCTTCTGCAAGGCCTATGGCATAAAAACCATTCCCTGTTGCCGGGTCAATAAATAATGAAAAATTATCGGTACCTGAATTATAGCCATACAATCCATCCTCTGCGCCTGCCCATATTTTTCCTTCACTATCCTGAAGAATGCTTAATACGGTATGCCCCTTTAAATAATCTTTAAACCGGCCTGACTTCCGGTCCAGTATATGCAAGCCGCCCGCATTAGCATTACCTACCCATAAATTGTTTTGGTTATCTTCAAGAATGCTGATAACTACATTTTTTCCCCCGATCAGGGTGTCGGAAGGAAACGATTTGTAATGGGTGAACTGACCTTTTTCTTGGTCCAGCTTGTCCAGTCCGTTTACTGTTCCTACCCAAAAATATCCCTGCTTATCTTCAATCATACAAATAACAGCATCAAACACCAGGCTGCTACTGATCTTTGGGTCATGTTTGTATACCGTGAAGTTTTGTTTATCGGGGTTGAATAGATTCAGGCCACCATTATTACCGTTGCATCCCGCCCAGAGCCTGTCTTTTTTGTCCCTGTAGAGCATGAAGACCTCATTGTCACTGATACTGCCTGGTTTTTTTGGATCATGCGTGAATGTTTGGGTACTGTTATTCTTTTTGTCTATACGCAATAGTCCGGAGTCAGTTCCCAGCCATTGTATACTGCCTGGCTGTTCTGCGAAGTCGTATACCCTTCGTTTGGTATAGCTGGTATTTTGATTGATGTTTTGGTGGGAAGGATCAAACTTGTACAAACCACCACCCCATATACTCATCCACATCACGCCATCCCTTGATGTGTAAGCGTTCCAGGTAGTGGAGTCTGTAAAATTGCCCGGCACATCTTTTTGTTTGGTATACCGTGTGATCTTTTTTGTGGCAGGGTCATAGCGGCTTAAACCATTACCAAATGTTCCTATCCAGATATTATTTTTTAAATCTTCAGTTATAAAGGTGATATTATCATCAGCCCAATCGAAGTACTTTACCAAAGGTGGACGGCTGAGTTTTTCCGGATTTGCCGGGTCATAGGTATGGCGTTCAAATACACCTTTTTTACGGTCCATGGTATGTAAGCCATCGCCCGCAGTGCCTATCCAAAAGTTACCCTTGCTGTCTTCAAAAATAGCCCTGACGCGGTCATCGATCAGGGACTGCGGATTACTTTCGTCATGCAAGTAACGGGTAAATGTGCCCGCTTTTTTATTGAAACGGTTTAGCCCGCCTTTTTTATTTTCATTTTCATTGGAAGTGACATTAGAACCGGTACCGATCCAAAGCACTCCTTGTTTGTCTTCATAAATAGCCCTTACCTGGTCAAAACTTAATGAAGCGGGGTCACTATCCTGATGCCGGTAATGGGTGAATTTGCCAGAAGCAGGATCCATGCGTTCCAGGCCGGTAAAAATAGTGCCTACCCAAAGAAGGCCATCCCGGTCTTCTAATATACAGGTCACCGAATCTCCACTAATACTGGAAGGATCCTGGGGATTATGCTTATAGTGTGTAAAGGTTCCAGTAACCGGATCAAATTTTTCAAGCCCGGAACCAAAAGTCCCTACCCAAATATTTCCCTTTTTGTCGGCGTAAACGCACTCCACGCGATTGTTTGCCAGTGAAGCGGGATTGAAATCTTCATGCATATACATCTTAAAGTGTACGCCATCAAACTGGAATATCCCGGTGCCACCCAGGCTGCACCAGATATTACCCGATTGGTCCTGCGAAATACTGGTAATTACCGTTGTGGCAGCTTCATCGGGCACAACAACTTTAGTGAAGTTGATATCCTGGGATATTGCAGGGGAAATGATGACCAGCAGTAATAAAACTGAAATAGGGAGTTTTTGAAAACAGGATTTCATTATGGCTAAAGGTTGAAGGAAGGGTTATAGCTTTATAAGATAGTAAATTTTATTAGTAGTTCAGCTGCTACCTGCACTGCTTCTGGCAAGCGATCCGGTAATATTTGCAATGTGCGTCATAAAATGAAAATGTTCCCATACGCAATACACGTCAATTCCAGGGAATAGTCCTGTTATCGGTATACCTGAATTATTACTTATGGGCAGGCCGCTGCAAGTGCAGGGGAGATATTATACATTTAATAAGGTTGGTATGGTAAAACCCATAGCCGGACAGAAAGCCATGATTAATGGTGCAACAGGAGCAATAGGTTCGTCAGCGGTGCAGTTTTTGAAATTTTAAGGTGTTTATGTTACTGCGGTGTGAAGTGGTGATAAAGGGGGATTGGTAAAATCATTAGGGGCTGATGTAAATCTTCAGTTGAAAGGTTACCACTATTTTTTAGTAATTTAATAGCGTGTTTCCTAAAAAGAAAAACCCTTGACAGGTGTTTTATTTTTATCATACTTTTAAGCCAACAGGTTTAATTATTAATACGTAATCAAGCACTTTATAATTATGAAAAATAAGATCATAAAAGGAGTATTATCAGGATCTGTAATGACCATTCTGTTCGCCTGTAATAGTAAGATGGATAAGGTGGTTGATAAAGAAGAAATTAAAAAAGAAATTCAAGCCAAGGAAGATGAATATGCCAAGCTCTACAATACCGGGGAAGTGAAAAATATAGGCTATTATGCAGATGATGCGACAACCTTTTACCAAAACAAAGCACCTTTAGTAGGCAAAGCAGCAATTGTAGAATTTTTAAAATCCGATTTAGATTCAAATACCAATATCATTTCATTTAAGACTAACGAAGTTTTTCCTTCAAATGATGGGAACCAGGTTGTGGAAATTGGCTATTATAAAGTATTAGACTCCGCTAACACTGCCATTAATACTGGAAATTATATGGTTCTTTTTGAAAAAAGAAATGGTAAATATGTATCCGTAAGAGAAATGAGTGCTTCTGATATGCCAATTCAATAAAGAGACATTATCGTCTTCTGCCGCCACCACCACCTCTGCCGCCACCGCCACCTCGGCCGCCTCCTCCGCTAAAACTGCCACCGCCACCTCCACTATAACCTCCACCTCCGCCTCCCCTGGTACGGGATGATCCCATTTGATTTGATGTTGATGGACGCGTTGAAGCAGAAGCTCTTCCATCGGAAGGTCGGTTTGCCCCTGTAGCCGGACGCGTTGACGCAGAAGCCCTGTTACCACCACCATAATTACCCCTGGCCTTATTATCGGCCACGGTATTGGACCTCATTTTATTATTATTGTAATTATTATAATTATTCCTGTTATTGATGATAACTGTATTGCCACCACCATAATGGCCGCCATAATAACCACCATGGTAACCCCAGCAATTAGCGCGATATATACCAACAGCTATACATGTGGCAAATGCAAAATAAGGCGGATAAAATCCGTAATAATAAGGTGGAACATAGGGCACATATGCAGGTGAATATACATACTGTACAATTGGTGCTGTTTGAACCACTGTAGTTGTTGTAGCAGGAACATTCTCTTTAACAGGTTCTGTTCCTGTATACCCCGGATTTGCAGTAATTGAAGAATTTCCTTTTGGCTCAACCACATAATCTTTTCCGTACAAATCCTCGTCACCAACTATCTGCATGGAAACTTTCTTATTTTTATCTTTATCTAATAAAATGACTGCAACATCCTGGGTTTCAGTTTTGGAGACATCAACCTGAAGTATAAATGTATATGACTCATCCTTTTTCTTGGTAACCACTTTAATAAAATCAACTTTATTGTCAAGGTTTAAATCCAGGTTATTTATACCATTGTTTTCTTCATTTAAAGATTTTTCAAAGGCTTCAATCGTTTTTGACTTTTGGAAAAGCGTCAGTACGGCATAAAGATCAAGGTTGTCTCCAGGCAAGCCTAACAAGGCTGTTGTATCCTTCTCTGTCTGTGAAAAAACAGGCAGGCTGATCAGACACATTACGACTACCAGATATGATGAAAAATACCTTTTCATATTATATGCAATTTATAAAGACATCCCTATGTAAGTTAACAATTAATACGCGTATAAAAACGATGGCCAGGAACAGATTCTATGCCTTTGCCTATAATAAATTTATTTTAAACGGGGAGAAACCAGTCTTTGACCGCGACAGGCTTTATGGTGCGCTAGGCTATGTAGTCAAAAATGACTTAAAAATAGAGCTCGGGTTTATGACCCAAATCCAGGAAACCACGAGCAGGGGCCAATTCAAAATTGTATTCTTTAACAATCTTGCATTCAGTAAAAAAGAAATTAACTGCCAGGTTATTTATTAGAATTGGATCCGTATGGTTGGAATTAAATGCCATTATACCATGACCAGCCGGTGTCGCCCACATCCACAAATTCATCGGTGACCACTATGCGCTTTAAATACTTGACGCTCTTATAACCAATTTGTTTCTCTACTCTCAGTCGGACAGGCGCGCCATGCTGAACCGGAAGGTTGCGACCATTCATACCATAGGCAAGTATCGTCTGCGGGTGGAAGGCATCGAGCATGTCAATACTTTCCATGTAATCATCGTAGGCGTAGCAATTCACAAAGCGCGCATTCGGCTGGATCCCGGCTTGTTGCAATACATAGCCGAGTGGAACACCCGTCCACTCTGCGATGGCGGTCCACCCTTCCTCGCAGGTATGCCTGGTGATCTGCGTCCGGTTCGGAAAGCTTTGCAGGGTCGCAAGGGAATAGGACCCGGGCCGGGCTACAAGGCCTTCAATGGATAAGCCCCAGTTGGCAAATTCGCCATGATGGAATTTTCCCCAGGCTTCGCTGTAATATTTGCTGGTCTCGTCTGCCGGATTGGTAGTTCCCGTAGCCGGGAAAGAAGAGATGTCGCTATGCTGGTATTCGCGGGCCATTGACTGTCCGGGTAGCAGGGTGCGATGCACGACATAAGTTAGCACGTCGCCCATGCGCAGGATATTACCATAGGTTGGCGGTAACTTTTTGGAACATCCGGGCAGTAACAGTCCACCGATGCCGCTAAGGCCGGTTAGTATTATTTGTCTTCTGGTAAACAGGTAATTCTTTTTCATGTTATTTCCCCCAGGTCATAGAAAGTATTTGTTGTTTGAATCCCGACTTGATGACCATCAGCACATGAACGATAAGAAAGCCTTCAAGTGCGATGGAAGCAAAAAAGTGGATGGTGCGGGCTGATTGGGCGCCAAAGAAGATTTTTAAAAGGAACGGGTAGGCTGCGGTAATGGCGGGAGACATAGTCATGCCCGTTAGTGTGATCAAAGGCAGCAGGAAGAAGATCACAGCCAGGTAGGTTGATTTTTGCAGGAGGCCGTAATGCGGACCATTGGCCGCGGGCGGAATCTGCATCCGCAAATGGCTGGCGAGGTCTAGCCGGAAGTTTTGAAGGGTAAACTCTTTTGATCCGGGCCAGAGGTTTCGCCGGAAATGGCCGGTGAATAAACCTGCCAGCAGGTAAACAAGGCCAGTCACTACGAGGAACCAGCCAGCCAGGAAATGTAAGCTTCGTCCCCAGCCATTCTGGTTGAAAATATCATAGGTGCGGCTAGCGGTAATTGGTGATCCCTGCTGTGCGAAAAAGGGACTGCTGTTTTCCCATCCACCATGCTTATAGTTCCGGCTGACGGGCAATTCGAAGAGGGCGGGGGTAAGGTCGTTACCCACTTCGCCCCAGTAGAACCGCGGGTGAACCATGATCATTTCAAAGCCGGTAAAAGCCAATGCGAGAAAACTCAGGGTGATGATCCAATGAGATCCTTTTACCCAACGTTTGTGCGGGGTGGTTGCAGTGCTTTGGTTATTTGGAGAGCTCATGGTTAATGTAATTAAATATACATTTTTTTGGGGAGGTTTTGTTCTGGAGGTGTTGAGCCCTGGCTGTACATAAAATTCCTATCAGGAAAATTGCGCTTAAGTATGCCTGGTTCCTCAGGGCAGAGATACAAAAAATAATGTCTTCAAAACATATACTCAATTTTAAATTAAAGTCTTAAGATGAATCATAACTCCAAATTTGCAGTGCTGATGGGTTAAACCTTCCTGCTTTTATATTTTCCATTATTGTACATTTATAAATAGTAAAGCAGTACTTTAAATACCTGCAACATATGGAACCTCATATTGAAAATATACCAATAAGGAGATACGTGCTTTCCAAAAAGGCAGATGAGTTCTTCACCGGGATATATAATGTTTACCAATTCATTATCCTTTTTTTTAAAGAAGCATTTTTATCGCCTTTTGAATGGAAAGAGATCATCAACCAATGTTATTATGTGGGGGTCAGGTCTTTGTCATTAATTTCTTTGACCGGGTTTATTACAGGAGTTGTTTTTACGAAACAGTCCAGGCCCTCCCTGGCAGAATTTGGTGCAACTTCCTGGCTGCCTTCATTGATTTCGATTGCGGTTATCAGGGCCCTGGCACCATTGGTTACCGCATTGATTGCAGCCGGGAAAATCGGTTCAAATATGGGCGCTGAATTAGGGTCCATGAAAGTAACCGAACAGATTGATGCCATGGAAGTATCCGGGACAAATCCTTTTAAATATTTAGTAGTTACAAGGGTAATTGCTATAACTTTAATGTTGCCTATACTGGTATTTTATACCGGGTTAATCGGGATGTTGGGTGCTTATTTAAATATCCACCAGAATGAACATACAAGTTTTGTAGCCTTTTTTCACAGTGCCTTCAATTCCATCTCTTTTTTGGATATTAATTCTTCTATAATAAAAGCAATCTGTTATGGTTTTACTGTTGGTATAGCGGGATGTTACCAGGGTTATTATGCTAAAAACGGAACCCGTGGTGTTGGTATGGCGGCAAACTCTGCTGTAGTAATCTCAATGTTTATGATTTTTGTGGAGGAAATGGTGATTGTTCAAGTTATAAATGCAATACGGTAAGGATATGCCAGAAAAAGAATCAGACCATGACACAGGTGAACCTGTGATTTCAATAAGGGACTTGAAAAAATCTTTTGAAGGTAATTTAGTGCTTGATGGAATTAATATTGACATCTTCAAAGGGGAGAATATTGCCGTTCTTGGCAGGTCCGGAAGCGGGAAATCTGTATTGATTAAAATCATATCCGGATTAATAAAGCCAGACAGCGGTATTGTGAAAGTGCTGGGCCAGGAGATAGATAAAATAGGCAGGAAAGAATTGCAGGCACTCAGGACAAAAATCGGCTTTTCATTCCAGAGCAGCGCTTTATATGACAGTATGAGTGTACGGGAAAATCTTGCTTTCCCGCTTACCAGGAACAAGCGCGATTTAAGCAACAGCGAAATTCAACTGGCGATTGAATCTGTTTTGGGAGGTGTCGGATTATCGGAATCCATTGATAAAATGCCTGATGAACTTTCCGGAGGACAAAAAAAGAGGATCGGAATAGCCCGTATGCTGATTATGAAGCCGGAAATCATGTTGTATGATGAGCCGACAGCAGGCCTTGACCCGATGACAAGTGTTGATATTAATAACCTGATTGTTAGGGTACAGCAACAGTACAATGCCACTTCTGTAATCATTACACATGACCTTACCTGTGCAAAAACCACTGCCGACAAAGTTACTGTGATAGAGGAAGGCAAGTTCCTGGAACCCGGATCGTTTGACGAGATATTCAGTAGGGATAATGAAATAACCAGGAGTTTCCATGATTATAATTTTATCAACAAATGATCACAATTAAAAATAAAAGGCCTGTAATTGTAGGGATATTCATCCTTTTAGGAATTGCAATCCTGGTCGTGACCATATTTACTTTGGGCGGGCAGAAAAAAACTTTTGTAAAATCGTTTACCATCCATGCCATTTTCAATGATGTGGCCGGTTTGAATAAAGGCGGGAATGTCTGGTTTTCAGGGGTAAAGGTGGGAACAGTAAAAGACATACAATTTTTTGGGAACTCCCAGGTGGATGTTACTTTGAGTATCGAAAAATCAGTACAATCCCATATCCGTAAAAATGCCAGGGCAAAGATTGGTTCCGACGGCTTAATAGGGAACAGGATTGTAATTATATATGATGGGGATTCTACCATGTTGCCTGTAGAAACGGATGACCTGTTACAAGTGGAAAAATCGTCGAGCATGGATGATATGCTGGCCATCCTGCAATCCAGTAGTAAAAATTTGTTTGAAATAACCAGTGACTTCAAAAGTATCAGTAAGAAAATAAATAGTGGGCAAGGGTTGGTGTCTGCGTTGATAAATGACCCGTCCATGGCTAACAAATTAAATAACACTTTGGATAAATTGCAGGCAACTGTATCAAATTTCAAAACAGTTTCTGTAACCGGTAAGAACGTTTTGTCAGATTTAAAAAATGTATCAGGAAAATTAAATGAGCCGGGAAATTCGATTAACGATCTTGTATCCGATACAATTATGTACCGGGAAATTAAAACCACATTGGAACAATTGGAAAAATCTGCTGATGCTGTTGCAGCGTTAACCAGTAACCTTAATGCCGCAAGTGAAAAATTAAACAAGGCTGATAATGCTGCTGGTGTGATATTAAATGATACAGCAACAGCCGCTTCGATCAAAGTCATTATTAAGAACCTGGAAACGAGCAGTAAGAAATTAGATGAGGACCTGCGGGCATTGCAGGATAATTTTTTATTCAGGGGCTATTTCAAGAAACAAGAAAAGGCAAAAAAACAATAAGTATGTCCATACGCAGAAGAAATTTTATCAACCTGGCTGCATTAGCTGCATCCGGTTATTTCCTGGGACTGGGCGCAAAAGCGTCTGCCCGCCCTGTTCAACTACAAAACTCCAATCTTCCCAATTTGGGATATATGGCTGGCGATGTAGTTCCTATCACCCTGCAGGAGCGAATGGCGCGGATCGATCAAGCCCAAAGCTTATTAAGGAAAAACAAGATGGGTGCGCTGGTTTTGGATTGCGGTACTTCACTAGATTATTTTACCGGAATTAAATGGTGGCCGAGTGAGCGCACTATGGTCGCGATCATCCCGGCAAACGGACCGGTGAAATATGTTTGTCCGGCTTTTGAAGAATCCCGTTTGCGCGAACAAATCATCATTGGCCAGGATGTTTTCACCTGGCAGGAAGATGAGAGCCCGTATGCCCTGATTGCAAGAACCTTTAAGGATTCCGGTGTTATATCGGGGCCGATCGGTGTAGAAGAAGAGGTACGGTTTTTTATTGCTGATGGTATGCACAAAGCAGCGCCGCATTTGCAGTTTGTAAGCGGGGACCCTGTGTCGGCGGCTTGCCGAATGATAAAATCCCCGGCCGAAATCGCCCTGATGCAAAAGGCCAGCGATATCACCCTGGCTGCAATTAAAATTGGTGTGAGCCAACTCAGGGAGGGAATGTCACCCAATGAACTTGTCGGCATCATCAACAAGGCACAGGGTGAATTAGGTGGTGCTGCTGATTTTGCTTTATGCCTGTTTGGCGAAGCATCCGCTTTCCCGCATGGCACAAAGGTTCCGGTTAAACTGAAGAAGGGCGACATGGTATTGATGGATTGTGGCTGCAAGGTAGAGGGTTATTGCTCTGATATTACCCGGACAGTTGTATTCAGCGGGGAACCGACTAAGCGCCAACAGGAGATATGGAACCTGGAGAAAAAAGCGCAGGCTGCCGGATTTGCGGCGGCACAAATCGGGGCACCATGTGAAAATGTGGATGCCGCAGCACGGAAAGTGATTACAGATGCCGGATTTGGCCCTGACTATAAATTACCCGGATTACCACACCGCACAGGCCATGGAATTGGTATGGACGGCCATGAATGGGGTAATATGGTACGTGGCAACAAAAAATTGCTGGAGCCGGGCATGTGTTTTAGTATCGAACCTACTATTGCCATTGTTGGCGAATTCGGGGTGAGGATGGAAGATTGTGTATACATGACGGAAGCAGGCCCCAACTGGTTCACGCCGCAGGGCAAATCCATCTTCGAGCCATTTGGATAAGCGACGGCGATCAACGCTATATATAAGATGTCGTTATACCAGGACCAACGAGTATCGCCCACATCCACAAATTCATCGGTGACCGCTATGCGCTGTAAATACTTCACGCTTTTATAACCGATTTGTTTCCCTTCCCTCAGGCGAACAGGTGCACTGTGCGGAACCGGAAGGTCGCGACCTGTCATAGCATACGCCAGGATCCCTGCGTGTTGAAGTACTTGGCTGAGTGTTACGACTGTCCATTCTGCGATAGCAGTCAAGCCTTCTTTACAGGTATGCCTGGTGACCTTTGTGCGAGAAGTAAAGCGTTGCGCAGGAAAAGATCAGGAATATGTTGAATTTGCCACGGCAGGCATAGAAGATAAAGTATTTGTAGCGCAATATTTAGTAGCATTACCCAACAATAAAGAATTGGAAGGGTTTATTAAAAGAGAAAAAAAAGCGTAAAAACTAATATAATAACCCTTGACAAAGTCAACGATAAGTTCTATGGCAAGAGGGGTATTGCAAAGCAGGTTGCATTGGATGCGACAACTTTGCCGAATATTGTTGTGAAAATTTTTTCCATGGCTTCTTTTGATGAAATGAATGGATCGATCTTACCATAATTGCCGTTGGCACTCCATACAATGGTTGTACGGGATTTTGGGAAATACACCATACATGCATAATAGCCTATAGCATCACCGCTATGGAACCAGGCTTCCCCCCAGGGCGTGTCCATTTTGAAAATACCCAGTCCGTATTCTATTGGAAAAAATGGAGGGTCAATTGCTTTTGCAGGAATACCATTTACCATCTCCTGAAACGAAGCCTCTGAAATAATTTTCCCGGTACACAAACTCGTCAGGAATAAATTCAACTCAGCAACATTGGAAATCAACCCGCCATCTGCCGTAAAATAATCCCAGCCACTATAATTGGTAGCATCTATTACATTCAGGTTACTGTAAAGATCAATATAACCATGCACTATGCCAGCAGGAACTTTGTCTGTAGCAGCAAACCGGGTTTGGGTAAAGTCAAGGGGAGTAAATATCTTTTCCTGGAAAACCGACCAGAATGGTTTGCCGCATACTTTTTCTATGATCCAACCCAATAGAATATAGTTCGTATTGGAATACCGCACATCGGCACCTAACTTAAAATACGGTTGTTTATTCCGGGCATATTTCAACAGATCTTCTGCGTGCCATTCCTTTGTTAAATTATTCAGCGAGGCGGCCTGGAAGTGACTATCCTGAATATAATTGAAAATACCGCTGGAATGGTTCAGCAATTGCCTGATGGTAGCCAGCTCAGCATTCCTGATGCCTTTCAACTGGTCTTTTGATAAATAGGAAGTTATCTTATCATCCAGTTGCAGTTTGCCTTCCTCCTGTAACAATAATATGGTTGTGGCCGTGATGGTCTTCACTGTACTGCCCATCCTGGTTATATTGTTTGGGTTCATCCTGGTGCGGCTTTGTAAATTAGCATAACCCGATGCACCCAGCCAAAGATTGGTATCTGCGTAATTGATACTCATCGTGATCCCCGGTACGCCTGACCCCGTAAGTTCATCCAGCAAATGTTGCAGAGCCTCTGTGCTTGTTTGGGCTGGTGATGTAACAGGTAAGCATGCGAGTAAAGTAACCAGGTTGAATATGAATTTTTGCATAGCTTATTATTTATTATCCGGGTAAAAACTATAACCTAATTCCTGGCTGATATGCGTCATCACAGGTATGAACCCAGGGGAATAGGGATACTCGAACCAACAATTGTACAGGGTAAAAATTTCTGGAGAGTCTGTGTTGTTTTGTTGAAGCCGGTAACCCAGTCCGGGTGCAACAGAAAATATAAAGCGACTATTTCCCCTATCGCGACCCGCTTTATATTCCCCCTGGCTGAACTGGTATTCTTTCCCGGTGGTAAAACTCTGCATATAGCCTAATCCAACCTGTGCTTTCAGGTTGAACCCGGAATGGAATCCATAGTCATAGCCCAATGCAGTATGGATATATATACCCTTAAACAAATGACGGTGAAATATATACCCGATACTGATGGTCTGGTATAAGCGGGATAAGTTATGCCGGGAATAATTGCCTTCCGTACCCAGTTGCACGCCTGGATGAACAGGCCTTGTGAACAGTTTTGTGAAGGGTATGGCGGTCGCTTCGTTTTGAAGGGTAACGGTAATGGGCGGCTGTGCATTCAAATAAATTGGTGCAGCTCCCAAAATGCAAATAAAGACGAATTTGCGAATGATGCTTACTGGCATGGACCCTGTTTTAAAGTTGTAAAATAAGGGCGGCCAGGGCCTGGTCCCGGCATACTTCAGTCGGTCATTTTCCCAAACAGGCAATAAATAGGTTGAAGCGGACAGGTACAAATTGCCCAACCGGACTTAGCTCGCTTTCAACCATTCCAGGAATAATCCGGTTTTTGCTTTGGCGACAAATACCGGGTCTGCTGGTGAAGGGAATAACTGAATAGACAATTTCCTGGTGGCTGTATTTTCAAATCCCTTAATGGCCTGGCGGCTGGCAATAATTTGGCGGTTTAGCTGGAAGAAATCCCGCTGCTGCAGGTCGGCCATAATTTTATCCAGGGAAGCATTGTAGAGATATTTTTCATTTTTTAGCGTAACCAGGAATGTGGTTTTGTTCATAACCATAAAGTAAGCTATCTCATGTGCACCAACCATAACAGACGTTGCACCAGAAGTTACTAAAAAGTCCCGCCTTCCTTTCTTCGTATCGGATTTATTCCCAGTGGAAGATTGATATTTTGCAAAGGTAGTAAGGATAGTTGCGTTGTATTTCCGGAAGTACAAAAATGAATAGGTGAAATTGAGCAGGAGTAAAACCAGTGCAAACAAAGGCAATTCAAGGTAGAATACGGAACTGCCTTTAAGTGGTATCCTGAGGAACAATACGAGGTACAGTAATTCAATGGTGAGGGCAATAAAAAGAGGACATAAAAATGAATAGATAAACAGCCATTTTACCCGAGCAGCGATTGATGTATACCAGTCGAATTTCCGGTCTGCCTGTAAATATATTATCCTCAAATAGTATCCGGTCAGGTAGGTGACCAGGAAGGCCAGGAGTAAATCTGAGTAATAACTTGGCGTTTTGAGTAATACGGCCAGGCTGTTATCATTTCCAACATGCACCACAATTAAAGGGACTATGGGGAGGATCCACCAAAAAATCCACCGGTCATTAACCTGGCGATGGTCATTGGTGTTTGAATAAAGTAGTCCCTCCATTTCTTTCATCTTTATGGTGTCTTGCTATTGATCAAAATTAAGCTTGTTTCTTGCTTCTAACTATCTTCCAGGACCCTTCATATATACTCCATCCTTAAACCACGGATCCCCGGTAAATATTTTCCCTCCCCGGACAGTTTTAACCGTCTTTCATCCTGTGCCAGGCATTTTGGACTTAAGAAAATCGTAGGTTATGGGACAAAAGTTTAAAGAACGTTATCCATAACAAAACGGTTTTACCATGAAAAAAGTTGGCATTATTGGCGGGTCAGGTTTTATTGGAAGTTATAATACTAAAAAATTCCTTGGCGAAGGATATGCAGTGAAAGTATCTACAACAGATCTTTCCAAAATGGAGAAATATGAACATTTGCTCCAATTGCCAAATGCCCAACACCTGGAGATCGTGCAACTTGATGTTGAAGACAAAATAGCACTAGTCCAGTTTTTGAAGGATTGTTCTATCGTTATTCATGGCGGCACACCTTTCCAGCTTGATGTTAAGGACCCCAAAGCTGAATTATTCGACCCTACAATCAAGGGCACTGAAAACTTCCTGGAAGCTGTTCAACAAACACCAGGAATAGAAAAAGTAGTCATCATCGCGTCGGTTGCTGGTTATAATACTAATTTCCCCCTTTTGCCCGGAAACAAAACCCGGGACCAGCAATTCAATGAAGACGATGAACCTTTTATGAGTGAAGAAAGCCACCCCTATGGACAGGCAAAATTCTTAGCCAACCAGGCTGTTAAAAAATATATAGGGGATCATCCTAAGCTGGATTTTGAAATTACCACCGTTTCCCCTGTATTTGTTGTAGGGAAGGCAATATCAACAAGGCAGGACTCAACATCTATGGGTATGCAATACCTGTTTAAAAATAAAATTGCCCCGAATCCTTTTGTTCAGATGTTATATGAAAATGATACAGAATTTGCCATGGTAGATGTAGCCGACGTAGCTGAATGTATTTATAAAGCGGCTACGACAAAGGGCCTTAATGGGAAGAATTATTTATTGTCGAGCGAAACTTACAGGGTGTCTGATATTCATTTAATGCTGAATAACCAGGCACCTAAGCACAAGCCAGAAATATTTTATAGCAATAACCTTGCAAAAAAGGAACTGGGTGTGGTATTTAATCCCGCAATCATTCCATTAAATCAATTTTCGGCATAACAATTATAATCAAAAAAAAATGATCACAGTAATTTTAACCCACGAGGTAAAAGATTTTTCTGACTGGAAGAAAGTGTATGATGCTGATGAAGAAAACCGTGTAATAGCGGGGCTCCACATTTCAAGTATGTACCGGTCAGTTGACAATCCAAATATGATAACCCTGGTTGGTGAAGCCCCAGGCATGGATGCGGTAAAAGGTTTCATGTCAAACCCCGATTTAAAAGTAGCGATGGAAAAAGGCGGTGTAATAGGAATGCCTGAGGTTAAGCTTTTAAACAAGGTCTGATTGCTTACAAATAGGCAACATGCTAAAGTAAATATTCAAATCGCTTTTTATGGGTATGCTTAGGGCGAGTATAACGTAACAATTAACATTTAAAATCAATTTCATGGAAAATAATATGCCGCCAAAAATAATACTCAGCCAAATGATTTTTGGCTTTGTGGTTTCGAAAGCTATTTACGTTGCAACAAAGCTGGATATAGCTGATTTGATCGCAGCTAACGGTCCCATGAATTGCGCCGAACTTGCAGTTAAAACAGGTGCCCACGAGGAATCCCTATTCCGGCTTATGCGCGCATTAGCCAGTGCAGGAATTTTTGCTGCAGATCCAAACGGCAAGTTTTCACTGACACCAATGGCAGAATGCCTCAGGGAAGATAGTCCCGATACCGTGAAGGCCATGTCCCTGGGATGTGGGAATGTATGGTTTAAAGCTTACGATGAGTTGCCATATGCTGTTCAAACCGGTGATGGCGGATTCGAAAAGGCGATAGGCATGAAGGTTTTTGAATACCTGGGCAGGAACCCAGCCGAGGCAAAGATTTTTGATCGCATGATGACGGATATCCATGGGGGTGAGACCGCGCCCATGGTAGATGCCTATGATTTTTCACATTTCAAAACCTTGGCAGACATAGGTGGAGGAAATGGCGAAGTGATTAGCAGCGTCCTGCATAAAAACAAGGGTCAAAAAGGCATATTATTTGACCTGCCCCATGTAATAGACCGGGCAAGGGCTAATATAACCGCAAGTGGTTTAGGCGACCGCTGCCAGTTGGCTTCGGGCAACTTTTTTGAGCAGGTTGTTGAAGGTGGCGATGGGTATATAATGCGGCATATCCTCCACGACTGGAGTGATGAAGACGCCGTTAAAATCCTTACTAATTGCAGGAAAGCCATGAATCCCGGTGGAAAGGTATTGGTTGTTGAAGCGGTTATCCAGGACGGTAATGAACCGAGTCCTTTTAAATTGCTTGACCTTACCATGCTGATGGTCGGTGGCAAGGAGCGGACCCGCATCCAGTTCGAGAATATATTTGCGAAAGCCGGTTTGAAAGTGGATCGCATAGTTCCTTTCATGCACGACCTTAGTGTTGTGGAAGGCAGTGCACTGTAGCCGCCAGTTAAAAGGCCAGTGCGGCAATATACATTTTCATCTAATTTCCTTATATTTAAGAGGCACTAATTCAATATTGCCCCTTATGGCTGCATATGAAATTGAGATTATTTTAAACCGCCAACTGGCCGATTGCCTTTCTATACCAGTCTTTATCACGGACACGATAGGCAACCTTATTTACTATAATGATCCTGCAGAAAAAATCTTTGGAACCAATTTTGAAGATACCGGTGAAATGCCCGTTGAAACCTGGTCCACGATCTTCAAACCGCTGGATGAGTTTAGAGCACCTATGCCACCTGAGCAGCTGCCGCTTGTAAAGACATTGAATGACCAACAGCCCCACCACAAAATATTCTGGATTGAAAGCATGAAAGGGTTAGCTGAAAAAATAGCCGTAACATCATATCCGATTATAGGGAGGGCTGGTAAATTTTTAGGCGCTGTTGCCATTTTCTGGGAAACAAATGAAATATGAAAATCTCATTGAAGGGGGTTCGCGGCTCTATTCCCACCTCGGGCACCGATACTTCATATTATGGTGGTAACACTTCCTGCACGGTAGTGTCTGAAAATGATTGGTACCTTGTTCTTGATGGCGGCTCAGGTATGCAAAAAGTTACCCTGCCTTCAAGCATTAAAAGGGTTGATATATTATTGACCCATTTGCATTTTGACCATATACAGGGACTTGGTTTTTTCAGTCCGCTTTTTAATCAGGATATGGAAGTCCACATCTGGGGCCCGGCAAGTGCCACGCAAAGCCTTCACGCCCGGATTAGCCGATATCTTTCACCGCCTTTATTCCCGGTACTGCTCCGCGAACTGCCCTGCACACTAATCCTGCACGATATTGACAACAGTGTTTTTGAAATAGGCCCCTTTACCATTGAATCCCGCTTTGTTATTCATCCGGGCCCAACGGTTGGGTACCGCATTACCGGGCAACATTCGGTATTAGCGTACATTCCCGACCATGAACCTGCCCTGGGATTAACAGGATTACTAACAGATACAAAATGGATATCAGGATTTGACCTTGTTGCAAATGCCGACCTTTTGATGCACGATGCACAGTATACCGCCCGGGAATACACTAATAAAATCGGATGGGGCCATTCCAGTATGGAAGACGCTATCAGGTTTGCTTCCCTGGCAGCAGTCAAACACCTGGTGTTAACCCATCATGATCCCTTGCACAATGATAAATTGCTGAGTGAAATATTTTCAGAGCTACAAAAAGAGGTAAGCTACCCATTCCCCTTTGAACTGGCAATTGAGGGAAGAGAAATTGAATTGCCATAAAGGATTTGAACTTCTTTTTGGTATTTTTAATTTTAACTAACAGCAATACACCGAATGTCCCAACCCGTTAACTACCTTAAGCCTGATGTACCAGGTTCTTTGCCATGGCATAAAGTAAAAACCGTAATCGCTACAAATGAATCCTTAAAAGGTTATGGTTGCCTGGTGCCTAAAGATGATTACGAAAAGTTCCCGGTTGAAATAGTACAGTGGCCAAAAACAGGTGGCCGGCCTATTGATGCAGATACCGGCAACCAGGCCGGTACCAAGCAGGGTATTTTTGATTTCTGGTGGGAGGGTGACGTGCTGTTTGGCCGGAATAACGCAGTTAAAGATGAATACCTGTTAGGGTGGAGTGTTAATCCGGATGAAGCCGACCAATATAAAGATTTGCAAACCGCTCCGGATAAAGTGCTGCTCTGGCATGCCAATTACCATCCAGATGGCGGCCAGCTTTTTTTCCCGATAACGGGTGCCCCTTTTGTAACGCCGCTTGCATTGCCAGGTGATGACATCAGTCCGGATAAATTCACCAACTTTTATTTCGATGGGAGCCATGGATTGTATATCCACCCTGGTATATGGCATGAAGGCATATTCCCGATCGCTACGAAGGCCAGTTTCTTTGATAAACAGGGTGCTGTGCATGGCCGGGTGAGTGTGAATTTCGCGCAGGAGTTTGGTGTACTTTTAGAAGTGCCGTTTAATGCGTTTTAAACCCATGCCGACAATCCTGAAAGTCACATTACTGCTGGTCCTGCAGATGCTCCTGCTTTTTCCGGCAATTGCACAGCAAACTGCTTTGCTGCCAGATACTGCAGCCAATGCACCCATCAGCAAGAATAAACCAAAGAAAGAAGGGCAGTTTCCCTGGAAGGGCCTGATCATACCGACTATAATGGTGGGTTATGGATTTGCGGCAGTGAGCTCACAGGCCCTTCAGGATTTTAACCAGCACATCCAGGACCAGGTCTGGACCAACAACCCGCACGACCAGATCCACCTTGATGATTACCTGCGATTCGTGCCGGCTGTTGCTGTTTATGGTTTGAATATTGCGGGTGTAAAGGGTAAGAATAATTTCCGCGACCGGACAATGATATTAGCTATGTCCAGTATTCTCATGGGTGGTACCACCTACACCCTGAAACACACCATCCAGGAACCATTACCTCCAGAACCACACGATATGGGCTATAATTCATTCCCTTCCGGTCACACTGCCGAAGCCTTCATGTCTGCGGAATTCCTTAGGGAAGAATATGCCGGCAAATCGGCCTGGTATGGCGTAGCCGGTTATGCATGTGCGATAGCAACGGGCTACCTGCGACTGTACAATAACCAGCACTGGTTCAGCGATGTAGTAGCAGGCGCCGGAATAGGAATCGGTTCGGTGAAACTAAGCTACTGGCTTTACCCCAAAATCCGCCGGGCCCTTTTCAAAGACAAGCCTGTGGGCACCCTCATTTTGCCGACATACCAGAATAATACATTCGGCCTTTGCCTGGTGAAGAAACTGTGAAGTAAGAAGGAAATATAGGAAGAGGTGTTGGTAACTATTCCCCCGTCTCCGGACAGTTTTAAACCGGTTTCGTCCTGTACCATGAATTCAGGTGATTCCTAAATCGTAGTTTATTGATCAATTGTATAAACATCCCATATGGAATTGGTCAAAAAAGCCAGGATTCAATCGATCGATTTATTACGGGGTATCATCATGGTCATCATGGCATTGGACCATTGCAGGGAATATTTCCATGCTTCAGCTGGAATACAGGATCCGCTTGACCTGGCAACAACAACGCCAACCCTGTTTTTTACGCGCTGGATTACCCACCTCTGCGCACCCATTTTTGTTTTCCTGTCTGGCGTATCTGCCTGGCTGCAAAGCGGCCGGAAAACCACAAGGGAACTGAGCAGTTTTTTAATCACCCGTGGACTATGGCTAATCTTCGTTGACCTTTTCTTTATCACTTTTGCTACAACAGCCAATTTGTATTTCAGCACATTTGTTATCCAAACGCTTTGGGCTATTGGTATCAGCATGGCGGTACTAGGGCTGATGATCTGGTTGCCTTATTACGCCATCCTGGCAACCGGATTGCTGATTGTGGTGGGGCATAATGCCCTTGATATAGCGGAACTAAACCATTCGGGCAGCTTTCCGGCCTGGTGGATGTTATTACACAAACATGGTAACGTGCCTTTATGGGAGGGCCATAACCTACTGGTATTTTATCCTTTTCTTCCCTGGACCGGTTTAATGCTGCTGGGGTATTGTGCAGGAAGAATATTTACTAACTATGAAGGGAAGCAGCGCAGGAACATATTGCTCAGTATAGGTTTGAATTTGCTGCTATTTTTTGCAGCGGTCCGCTTTACAAATATATATGGGGATCCATTGCATTGGTCAGTTCAAAAAGATGGATTATATACTTTTCTGTCTTTTATGAATGTGCAAAAATACCCACCTTCTTTAATGTATATGGCGGCCACCATCGGCATTGGCTTTATTTTCCTTGCCCTGGTAAAAAATGCCGGAAGCGGGCTTTCAAAAATATTCATCGTATATGGCAGGGTGCCGATGTTTTATTACGTCGTTCATTTTTACCTGTTAAGTATAATCAACACCACCCTCTTTTTTGTCAGGGGGCATTCTTTTGCAGAAGGCATGACAGGAATACCCGGAACACCCTGGAAGTTTTTAGTTGCCGGCGAAGGATTTAACCTGGCTATGGTGTATGTAATCTGGATTAGCCTGGTGACGGCCTTGTATCCTTTGTGCAGGTGGTATGACAAATACAAAAGCAGCCATCCGGAGAAAAAATGGCTGAGTTATTTATAATCACATAAAACAAACAGTATGACAAACGTAGAATTGATTAAACAAGGTTATGCCAATTTTGCAACAGGAAATGTTCCTGCAGTTTTGGCGGTATGGGATCCCGCTGTTGAATGGCGCGAATGCCAGGGCGTTTCTTTTATAAATGGTGATGGCGTTTTTATTGGTCACGACGCGATAGTCAACAATGTGTTCATGAAGATCGGGGAGCATATTGATGGATTTAATATTGCCATCACGGATATCTTTGGTGAAGGGGATAAAGTGGCTATGTACGGATACTATCTAGGAACGAATAAAGCCACTGGCAAGCCTTTCAAAGCCAATGCTGCCCATATCTGGACTTTGAAAAATGGTAAGGTGACCCATTTTTTCCAGGCTGTGGATACGGTAACAATGAATGGTTAAAGGTCGATGCTTTGTATTAACTATTGCGCCAAATCCCGCGTCATAGCCTAATCAGCAATTACTGCGGCCAGCAATGATGCCTGCCAGGCGATTATGCCAACGACTTTTTCTGGCGATGTTCGCTGTACTCCTTTTCTCATGTTTTTGGGGGCATAAAGAAAATTTTTATTTGATTAAGGGGTTCTATCAGCTATTAGGCCTGATTCCCATTGCCCGGAAAGAATTTGCCGAATAAAATAAAGGCCACGAGCCGCCAGCAGAGTATGTAGGGAAGGAAACGAAATGGTATATAAGGAAACTTCAGTAGATGGAATAATTATCAAATTTAAATAACTTTAAAGGAGGTGTTTAATATGTACCCCCCCTGATCGCTTTCGTACTTCTGGGGATGGTAATTGCAGGTGTTGAAATGATATTTTATTATTCACCAAAATACATGTTATGTCTACTGTACTATTTGAGCGGCTGGGGGGTACCTCCGGAATTTCAGCCATTGTTGAGGACGTCGTAGCGGCGCATATGAGTAACCCGGCTATCAGTGCCCGGTTTTTACCTCTTGGCGATCAGCCGGAAAGATTGGCAGAAATCAAGCAACACACAATTGATTTTTTTAGTGCCGGAAGCGGCGGGCCTGCAATCTACAGAGGCAGGGATATGCCGACTTCACATAAGGGTATGAATATCAGTCCGGCTGAATATATGCATGTCGTTGATGATATAATGACGGTATTGGATAATCATAAAGCAGATGAAGACACCAGGAAAGATGTGCTGGCCATCCTATGGTCATTAAAAGGCATGGTCATTGGGAAATAAATTATATGACTATACAAAGTAGTGCATATTCCAGCAAGGAACTGAGGTGGTTTTTCAGGGAAAGGCAACAAGCAATCGAAGACTGGTTCAATATCCATGACGCTGCACTGGACCAGCAAAAGGAACGGCATGATTTTTACCTGGACATGTTTCCATCAGATCATATTTCCTACAAATTACGTGAGGGTAAAACTGAAATTAAAATAAGGTCCGGAGGACCGAATACGGTTTTCAATTTTGGGAAATACAGCGGGTATGCAGAGAGTTGGTTAAAATGGAGCCTCAGTTTAAAAAACAACATTGGTTCACCGGAACAACTCTACGATCTTAACATGTCCAGGTTTATTGAAATTATCAAAAGAAGAAGTTTAGTGATGTTTGAAGTTTACCCTGATGCTGCTTTAAGTAGGATTCCCGCAGGAATCTTCCCGGCGGAGGGCTGCCAGGTGGAATATACAGCGTTGCAAATAAGCGGGGATTCCTGGTTTAGTTACTCTTTTGAAGCATTTGGCAGCGGGGAGCAAATTGACCGGAATTTCAACCTGGTAACTCACCATGTACTTTCCGAAATTGCCGGGGTGCAATTAACAGCTAAGAATTCTTATAGTTACCCGGCATTGCTTAAGTCATTTCATTGACTTTAAATTATGCTATTTCACCAACACAAACAGCATCAAACTATTAGCTGCGGCTATTGTTATCTGTTGTTGCCCACTCACCTTAAAAGACTTAGGATTGGAAAGGATTCTCCACCTGTTTGAAATTGTCATTTCGATTTCCCGCAAGCATTATAGCCGGGTAACATATGTTCGCTGCCGCCCATGGAATATTCACCAGGGTTATACGCGACTTCTTTTTTAAAATACAGAGAGCCTATTTCGCGAACAGATACATAAAACTAGCCGGCGCTTTTACTTTAATAAGGACAGAGCCAATTGGTGGCAGCCCATAGAACAGGAATGGGAAGCGTTTAAGTTTCCAAAAATGGTGGTTTATAAAAAAGAGGGTAAAGCCAGCGGAAAATTGATGATATAAGTTTCTGGTATTTTGAGACTTTAGCTTTATTGGGAAGGAGTTGTTAAAAGTAAAACTCCATTGGCAGACAGCTGAAAATTGACTAAATTCAGAGGCCGTTAAACTACTTCCATTTTCCGTTTCCCTGGTTACACTGTTTAGCATTCCTGCCAAAAAATTAAATGATCAGATTCTGGATAAAAAATAAACCAACGCAAAATGGAACAAAAAGGTATACCTCCAAATCCGGAAAGCATCATGCAAGTCGGTACCGGTTTCTGGGCTTCTAAAACACTTTTAGCGGCTATATATTTCCAGTTATTTACTAAATTAGCACAACAGGAATCAATGTCAGCAGCAGCCATAAAAACAATGCTGGATTTGAGGTGTACTGACCGGAATGTGTACGATTTCCTGGATGCTTTAACTGTATTAGGATTCCTTAACCGGGAAGGTATATTGGAATCGGCCATGTATTCAAATAGCAGCAACGCCGATTTTTTCCTTGATAAACAGAAGCCCGGTTACATTGGAGGTATCCTGGAAATGATGAATGACCGTTTGTACGGATTCTGGGGTAATCTTGAAGAAGGCTTGCTTACCGGACAGCCGCAAAATGAAATAAAAAATGGAAAGGATATGTTTGCCGAATTGTACAGCGACCCTAACAGGTTGCACCAGTTTGTGCATGCAATGAGCGGTATTCAAATGGGCAATTTTATGGCTTTTGCGCAAAAGTTTGATTTCTCACCCTATAAAACATTAACAGATGTAGGCGGATCAAGCGGTTTGCTCTCGGTAACGGTTGCCAAACACCAACCCCACATGAGTTGTATTAGTTTTGACCTTCCTTCTGTTGAGCCCATAGCTAAACATACGATCAGTCAGTTTCAAATGGGCGACCGGGTTCAAATAGTGTCGGCCGATTTTTTTTCCGCACCTTTACCTAAAGCCGATATCGTTGTAATGGGTAATATCCTGCATGACTGGGACGAAGAGACTAAACTGCTGCTGATGAAAAAAGCTTTTAATGCAATTCCGGAAGGTGGTGCGTTTGTAGCCATTGAAAGCATTATTGATGACGAAAGGAGAAAGAATGTTTTCGGTATGATGATGAGTTTGAATATGCTTATTGAAACTGGCAAAGGATTTGATTACACTTTTGCAGACTTTAATAAGTGGGCAAAAATTGTTGGCTTCAAAAAAACTGATCTTCTTCCGCTTGCCGGACCTTCAAGCGCAGCGATCGCCAATAAATAAAATTTTTCTTTAGAAATCCAGGAAAGCATTAAATACCATTATTTGATAATTTAAAACTGATACAATGGAAAACGAAGAAAATAAGCTGCCGGATAGACAGGAAGAAAATACCCCCCCGGAAAGCAAGACGGAACATAAAAAGCCAAAGAAAAGATCATCTGTTGAAGCCATGAACAGGGCGATGGAGAGTGCGGTTTCACACGTAAAAGCTATTTCAGGAAGGGGACTTGCCAATGAAGGCACTACTGTTTCATATGATGAAGAGCGCATCCCTTAATTAGGATGGCCCTTCTTTAAATAAAGAAAGTCTTGCATTTACAGCAGGAAAATCGGCTTCCCGGGCCGGACAGGGATTTTTTATTTCACACAATGCTTTTAATAAAACGAAACTTGCGGCAGATTTCTACTAACATGCAGTGAATGGTTAAAAGGTATAGGTAGATAATATCGCTTATATTCGAAAGAAATAAATTGCATGCGTCTGTCATATAAGTTTGTCTTCCTTTTTATTATTGCTACATCCTGCTTACAAACTGAAAAAAAAGTTCCACTACCTATTGTAGGAACCTGGGAATTGATTTCAGCAACATCTTCAGCGAACGACACAACAATGTCAACTTTCAATCCGAAAGTGAAAATGATCAAGATCATTAATCCAACGCATTTTGCTTTTTTAAGTCATGATATCAGCGGTGCGAAAGATTCAATGGCCGCTGCATTCACGGCAGGTGGCGGACCTTATACTTTAGTTGATAGTGTGTACACGGAGCATCTTGATTATTTTGTGAATAAAGAATGGGAGGGTGGGATTTTTGAATTTGTAGTGAAGATTTCCGGGGATACCTTAATTCAAAAAGGTGTCGAGAAAGTGGAGAAAATGGGCATCGACCATATCATCGTTGAAAAGTATAAGAAAGTTTTATGAGGCCCCGCCATATTATTTTTGCATTCAGTTTGGTGATCAGTGCATCCCTTTATGCCCAATCGCCCGGGACATTAAAGATCAGGCAATATAACCAGCAAAATGCCCGGAATATACTGAGTGAGTTTTCCGAATTTCTTGCATTGCCCAATGTTGCAGCAGACCCTGCAGGCCAGCAAAAAAATACGGCCTTCTTAATGGATATGATGATCAAGCGCGGTATTCAAAATGTTCAACTTCTATCCGCTACAACTCCGGGCGTACCACCTGCAGTATATGGTGAAGTGCTTGTTCCTGGTGCAAAGCAAACCCTTGTATTTTATGCCCACTATGATGGCCAGCCCGTTAACCCGGCCCAATGGGCCAGGGAGCTCGATCCTTTTAAGCCGAAATTGTATACTGATAAAATTGAAAATGGTGGGTCAGCAATCCCTTTTCCTGCCGACCAGCATTTTGATCCTGAATGGCGGATTTATGCCAGGAGTGCATCCGATGACAAAGCCGGTGTAACGGCCACTCTCAACGCGTGGGAGGCTTTAAAGAATAATGGATTAACTCCGGGTGCTAACCTTAAGTTTTTCTTCGAAGGGGAAGAAGAGGCCGGCTCTGCACATCTGAATGAGATACTGGAAAACTATAAGGATTTGTTAGGGTCAGACCTATGGATTATTTGCGACGGCCCAGTTCACCAATCAGGTAAAAAGCAGATTGTGTTTGGTGTTCGCGGTGATACGCACCTCGACCTTACCGTATATGCATCAAAGAAACCTTTGCACAGTGGCCATTATGGCAACTGGGCGCCTAACCCGGCACTGATGATGGCTAAATTACTGGCTTCTTTGAAAGATGATAATGGTAGAGTCACTGTAAAAGGATTTTATGATGATGTTACCCCGTTAAGTACCACAGAGAAAAAAGCACTTGCAGAAGTGCCTTCTGTGGATGAACAAATGAAAAATGAACTTGGCATCAAAGCAAGTGAAATACCTGGCATATCCCTTGGCGAAGCAATCAACCAACCTTCCTTAAACATCAACGGTATACAGAGTGGCAATGTCGGGAAAATGGCCTCCAACCAGATACCTGCTTATGCCACGGCAGTAATTGACCTGAGACTGGTATTAGGCAACGATTGGAAGAGGCAGCAACAGAAAGTCATCGATCATATAAAAGCCCTGGGCTATTATGTAACTGATCGTGAACCTACTGATGAAGAAAGAAAAAATTATGCAAAGCTGATCAAAATAACAGCCGGCAACGATGGTTATAATGCCCAGCGTACCGCCATGGACCTGCCAATCATTAAAAAGGTAATTGCGGCAGTTAAAGCCACCACTAAAGACCAGGTAGTGCTGCAACCAACGTCGGGTGCCAGCCTTCCGCTTTTCCTGTTTGAAAAATACCTGGATGCCAAAACGGTTACAGTGCCCATTGCAAACCATGATAATAACCAGCATGCTGAAAATGAAAATATCCGGTTGCGGAATTTATTTGATGGCATTGAATCGATAGGATCCCTGATGCTCATATTGTAATCCTGACAGATGGTGGAATTTCTTTATATTACAGGGTAAGAAGCACTGTTATGAGTATCAGGATAAGATTAAGCATCATTTTGATTTTATTTTCTTTGATAACAATGCATACGGCCTCGGGGCAGATCCTGCCCGATTCAGTCACCAAAAAAATTGATAATTTATTTGTTCAATGGAATACGAATAGTAGTCCGGGTTGTGCTATCGGTATTGTCCGTAACGATACCCTGATCTATTCCCGGGGTTATGGAATGGCCAACCTCGAATATTCCCTGCCTAATACGGTTGCAACTCCGTTTCACATGGCATCTATTTCAAAGCAATTTGCCGGCTGGTCAATTATTTTACTGGCCAGGCAGGGTAAGCTTAAACTGGATGATGATGTTCGCAAATTCCTGCCCTGGTTTCCGGACCTCAAACAGAAGATCACAATCCAGCACCTGTTAAACCATACCAGCGGTATTCGAGACCAATGGCAACTGCTGGCAATTTCAGGAACAAGGTTAGACGATGTGATTACCCAGGAGCAGATCATTAAAATACTCAGCAAACAACAGGCCCTTAATTTTAAACCCGGCGAAAAATATAGTTATTCCAACAGTGGCTTTACCATGTTGGCCGAGATTGTAAAATCTGTAACGGGACAAACGCTTCGGAAATTTACCGACTCCGCGATTTTTAAACCCCTGGGCATGACCAGTACCCATTTTCACGATGATTATACGGAGATTGAAAGGAACCGCTCTTATTCTTATAATCGAAAAGACAGCGCGCATTTTACCAATGCCATTTTGAGTTATTCCGTCGCCGGTGCAACCAGCCTGTTTACCAATGTTAACGATATGAGCAAATGGGTGATGCATTTCTATAACCAGGAGGTCTCGAACCAGGAGCTTGTACGGCAGCTTACCCAAAAAGGAAGGCTCAATAGTGGCAAAGAATTGACTTATGCCAATGGGATTGTAGTGAATGAATATAAAGGATGGCGCCAGTTTTCACATGGCGGTGCAGATGCGGGTTACAGGACTTACCTGTCCGTTTTCCCCGACCTGAAACTGGGGATTATTGTATTTAGTAACCTGGGCGATTTTGATCCCGGTGGTAAAGCTTATGCGATTGCAGATCTTTTCATAAAAGATACCACGCAGAAAAAAGAGGAGAATAAAGCAGTGCGCGATAGTATCACAGCTATTTTAAAGGATGCTTCGGCCTGGCAGAAATATAGTGGTGATTATATTGGCAATGATGGCCTGCCTTTTAACTTCAAGGTTAAAAATAATAAACTCTATTACCAGATTTATGATGAAAGCAATTATTTAATAAAAGAAGCGAAAGATACTTTCTCTATTCCTGCTGCACCCAATATCAAATTTGTTTTTAAGCTTCAGGGTAAGGATACAACGGTTGATGTAATGACACCCGATGAAACGTATCATATAAAGAAGTATTTAAAAGATACTGCACAAACTGACCAGGTTTTAAAGGCTTATACTGGAATGTATTATTGTCCGGAGCTGGATTGTAAGTACGGCATCATTTTGAAGGACCACCACCTGCTTTTGACCAATGCGAAATACGAAGATGCAAGATTGACGCTGGTTGGCAACGATCATTTAACCAATAACAATTGGTGGATCAATCACCTGATGGTGGTACGGGATAGTAAAAAAAATATTATTGGCTTTGAGGTCAATTCAGGCCGGATACAGCATTTGCGGTTTAATAAAATAGTGAAATAACCAGGCAATATTATTCATAACTTAAGCGATGAAAAAAAAACGGGATTCACCTATAGAAATCAGTAAGAAAGATTTCAGGAAAATGGGTTACAAAATGATCGATTCGATTGCTGATTTTATCGATACTATTGATGAGCAGCCAGTAACCCTAGGTGAAACGCCGGAGCAATTACAAAAAATCCTTGGGACGGTCTCTTTGCCGGAAGATGGCAGTGCCCCTGATAAGATACTGTCTAAAGCTAAGGAGCTGCTATTCAGGCATTCCCTGCTGAATGGCCATCCAAAATTCCTGGGGTATATCACTTCTTCTGCAGCACCCATAGGTGCCCTGGCAGATTTGCTGGCGGCCAGCATAAATCCCAATGTGGGTGCGCAGGTATTAAGTCCTATGGCAACGGAAATTGAGAAGCAAACAATCAGGTGGCTGGCCGAATTTATCGGGGTTTCACCCAATTATGGTGGCATATTGGTGAGTGGTGGCAATATGGCCAATTTCACAGGTTTTTTAGCAGGAAGGACCGCAAAAGCCCCAAAAAATATTAAGGAAGAAGGCATCTCCGGAGCGCCTGCCAGGCTTGTTATTTATTGTTCCAAAACGACGCATACCTGGGTGGAGAAAGCGGCAGTTTTATTCGGGCTTGGCTTAAATGCTATTCGTTGGATACCAGCGGACGCCCATAATAAAATGGATAATACATTATTGGAGCAGGCGATCAAAACTGATCTTGAAAAAGGTTGCAAGCCAATTATGGTTATCGGTACTGCCGGCGATGTAAGTACCGGGGCAGTAGATGATTTAAAAGCTATTGCAGCCATTTGTAAGACCCATGACTTGTGGTTTCACATTGATGGCGCTTATGGTATACCGGCAGCTGTTATCCCCAGGCTGAAAAAAATATTTAAGGGAATTGAAGCGGCAGATTCCATCGCCCTTGATCCGCATAAATGGCTCTATAGTCCCCTGGAAGCCGGCTGCACGCTTGTAAAAGATCCCAACCATTTGATTGAAACCTTCAGTTCGCATCCGGTATATTACAATTTCAATATTGGCGAAACAGTAACACAAAATTATTATGAATACGGATTGCAGAATTCCCGGGGCTTCAGGGCATTGAAGGTTTGGCTAACATTGCAACAGGTGGGCCGGAAAGGATATATTGAAATGATTGATGAGGATATCCAACTCTCGAAATTGTTTTTTGACCTGGCAAAGAAACATAAAGAACTGGAAGCCATTACGCAAAACCTGAGCATTACAACTTTACGCTACGTGCCTGCTAATTTTACGGCTGGCAAGGAAGAGAGGGATAGCTACCTGAACAGGTTGAATGAAGCACTTCTGAATGATTTGCAGCAGGGCGGCGAAGTGTTTTTATCCAACGCAGTGGTAAATGGTAAATATTGCCTGCGGGGATGTATCGTCAATTTCCGTACTTCAAAAAAAGATATCGAAGAGATCATAAATATAATTGTCCGCGAAGGCAAAAAAATGCACAAAAAGCTTTCGGGAAAATAATAATCCAACCTAAACCTATCATTTATCATTCTTAATAAGCAAAATCATGACAAAGTTTTCTTTATTTACAGTTACCTGTTTTTTTAGTTTTTTATTATTTGGATGCAATAATGCCGAAGAACCAAAAGAAACAATTGAGATTGACGCTAAACCGGTTTTTGATTTGACTATGGCAAAAAAGGAGATTGATTCTGCCAACCAAAATTTTATGGATCTTGTAGGCAAGGGTGACTCTATTGGTGTTGCCAATTGCTACACTGCTGATGCAAAGTTTATGGGACCAAATGGACCAGCTGCTTCAGGAAGGGAGAACATCCAACCTGTAATTGCAGGCCTTATTAAAGCCGGGCCAGTAAAACTTGATTTGGCCGCTACTGATGTTTGGGGAAATGAATCCATGCTGGCTGAAGAAGGGGTAATGTCAATAGCTACCATGGATGGTAAGCAACTGGACAAAGGGAAATACATTGTGCTTTGGAAAAAAGAAGATGGCAAATGGAAACTTTTCCGGGATATATTCAATTCTGATTTACCTGTTCCCAAAGGCAAATAGATTTATTTTATCAAGAACAGGTAGTGGTTGAAGTAACTATGGTCACCCGCAAATCAGCTCGTGGCCATGGTTTACTTATACCAATTTGTCCCCAACAAGGTTTTGCTGTTATGGCGATTCCAAAACCATCATTTGCTTACCAACAGCAACATATTGCAGACCGTTCCATGCAATACTCCTCAATGGATACAAGATTTCACCTGGGTAAGTTTTGGTCCAGTTTAAACCATCTGATGGATTATAAATGCCAGCACCTGCAGCGACATATTTATTGCCTGCATTCATAACGGCACTCAAAGCCCATTCCACCGGAATATCTTTAATAGACCAGTTAATCCCATCAGGGGAAGTGGCAGAAACTCCGACGCCCACTGTTACAATATGGTTACCATTCCAGGCTACATCAAACCATTGCTTATCATTGTCTGGGCTTGTTGTTTCCGCTATGCAGATTCCCTGCGGCAGGTTTTGCGAGTTGATGATGCCGCGTATTTGCCACTAATGGAGAAGCCGCATTTGGTAAATGAAAAGATTGTGGCGTTTTTGAAAGCAAGCTGCGAATAATCTTATTTCGCCCGGAGGTATTGCGCAGGCCAGTCTATGTCAAAACCCAGTTCCTTTGCAGCATGCAAAGGAAAGTTTGGGTCACGCAGGGAAGCCCGTGCGATCAATACCAGGTCGGCCTGGTCATTTCTTATAATTTCTTCTGCTTGTTCAGCCTCAGTGATCAATCCAACAGCTCCTGTGAGGATGCCCGTTTCCTGTTTAATCCTTTCTGCGAAAGTCACCTGGTAACCCGGACTGGCATGAATTTTTGCATGCGATACCAATCCTCCGGAAGAACAATCGATAAGGTCGACGCCGATATTTTTTAGTATTTCTGCCAGTTGGACAGAATCTTCAATAGTCCAGCCGCCTTCGGCCCAATCGATACACGATAAGCGTACAAATAAAGGATTATTTTCAGGCCAGACTTTTTTAACCGATTGAATGATTTCGCGCAACAACCGGGTCCGGTTATCAAAGTTGCCACCGTAATCATCTGTCCGGTGGTTGGTTAAAGGTGACAGGAATTCATTGATCAGGTAGCCATGTGCGGCGTGAATTTCCACCAACTTATATCCAGCTTCAAGGGAACGTTCTGCAGCTTTTGTAAAATCGGTGATCACTTGCTGTATGCCAGCAAGGTCCAGTGCCTTGGGTGAATCGTCCTTTTCATGAAAAGGGATAGCTGAAGGTGCCATGGTAGTCCAGCCACCAGCAGTTTTATCCAATTGGTGGCCGCCTTTCCAGGGCCTGGCACAGGAAGCTTTCCGGCCGGCATGAGCCAACTGTATACCTGCTATAGCACCATGCTGGTGTATAAAACTGGTGATATTTTTCAATGGTGCAATGTGTTCATCATGGTACAGGCCAAGGTCACCGGGTGTGATACGTCCTTCCGGTGAAACTGCTGTTGCTTCCTGGATAATTAGCCCGGCACCACCCACTGCACGGCTTCCCAAATGCACCAGGTGCCAGTTATTGGCAAAACCATCCTCAGCTGAATACTGGCACATAGGTGAAATTGCAATGCGGTTTTTCAGGTGGAAATCTTTTATCATTAAGCGTGAAAACAGTCGCGACATATTTATTTATTTTATACTGTAAGAATTGAACTGCAAAATTGTATCATTTGAATATACGTAAAGTAGTTTTCCGGCAGGACAGCTGAATAATAATAATGATTATCTTAATAGCGGACCGAAAAAAATACCTTTTATGAATAATCGAATAACGGGCTTGCCTTTAATGCTTTGCATTATTGCCAGTATAGCATTTTACCTGCAAAGTAGTGGCCAGCAAATACAGGCCACCAAAGATCAAATCCTCACATATTCTTCCCAATGGAAAGGGGAACGTTATCCCGACGGACGTCCGAAAGTGTCAGATGATTTGGTTAAACGGCTCGCTAATATTTCTATGGAAGAAGCCTGGGGGGTATTGCGTAATGAGGGGTTTAATAACCAGTTTGAAGCCGGCTGGCAGGTTATCCATCCTGAAAAACCTTTAGCTGGAAGGGTAGTGACAGCGCAGTATATGCCAACACGGCCTGATGTTGATAATCCGATAAAGGCAAAAGGCAAATCGGAGGGCAGGTCCGGTGCCCCTAATTCCTGGCCGATTGACTTGTTGCAGAATGGTGATGTATATGTGGCGGATGGCTTTTCTAAAATTATTGATGGTACCCTGATTGGAGATAACCTGGGCAATTCAATTTATACCAAGTCTAAGACGGGTGTTGTTTTTGATGCAGGGGTACGTGACCTTGAAGGCCTGGAAGAAATTGATGGCTTCGTTGGTTTTGTGCGCGGGGTTGATCCATCTTATATAAAAGACGTGATGTTAACAGGCATCAACTATCCCATTCGTATTGGCCGTGCTACCGTATTGCCCGGTGACCTGGTTTTAGGAAAGAAAGAAGGAGTGATTTTCATACCAGCCTACCTGGCGGAAAAAGTTATTATCACCGCGGAATTTATTGCGATGAAAGATGATTTTTCACACCAGCGGTTAAAAGAAGGAAAGTATACGCCGGGCCAGATTGACCAGGGCTGGACAGAAGATATCAAGAAGGATTTTATGCAATGGATCAGGGACAATCCTTCGAAAGTGCCAATGTCGAAAGCTGAGCTGGATGCGTTTTTAAAAGACCGCACCTGGTAACTTATTCCTATAAAAACTGATAAACGATTCGCCATGAAAAATATAATTGACAGGTTTCAATTTAATGGAAGAATCCCTGAAGGGCCTTCTTCAAAAACAGGCACAGACTTACAGTTCCAGGACCAGAAGAAAGGCAGTAACCGCCGTGATTTTCTTAAAAATGTTTCCATGGGAGGTTTAGGCCTGGGCATGATGTTCAACAATAATCCGGCTAAGGAAATTGAGTATATCACCCAGAAAGTAAACCGCAGGGGTAGTCCGTCGGACCTGAAGATAACCGACCTGAGGGTAGCTGTAATTACAGGTGCGCCGATGACATGCCCGATTATTCGCATCGATACCAATCAGGGTATTTCAGGATATGGTGAGATCCGCGATGGGGCCAGTGCCAAATATGGATTATTCCTGAAGAGCCGTTTACTGGGGAAGAACCCCTGCAATGTGGAATACCTTTTTAAGACTATCAAGCAATTTGGTGCCGCGGGCCGGGCAGCAGGCGGTGTATGTGGTGTCGAAATGGCGCTATGGGACCTTGCAGGGAAAGCGTTTAATGTTCCCTGTTACCAGATGCTGGGTGGGAAATTCAGGGACCAAATCAGGATATATGGCGACACACCGGAAGTTGATAACCCGGCTGAATATGCGAAAAAAATGCAGGAAAGGCAGGCACTCGGGCTGACTTTTTTAAAAATGGATTTCGGTATTGAGTTGCTGGCAAAGACCCCGGGTACAGTAATTGGTTCGAAGAACTGGGATTACCAGCGGCAATGGGGCGATGGTGCCCCGGAGAAAGGCAATGCCCGGAGTTATAGCCAGACGAGGCACCCTTTTACGAGAATCCAGATAACAGACAAAGGATTGGATATGATCAGTGAATATGTGTCCAATGTGCGGCAGGCCGTGGGTTATGAGATTCCATTGGCTGCAGATCATTTTGGCCATTTTGATGTGAATACGGCCATCCGCCTGGGCAAAGCGCTGGAAAAATACCAGCTGGCCTGGCTGGAAGACATGGTGCCCTGGAGTTATACGGAGCAATGGAAGCAGATATCAGATGCTATTGAAACGCCAACCTTAACAGGGGAGGATATTTACCTGAAAGAAGATTTTATTAAGTTAATAGATGCACGTGCGGTAGACATGATCCATCCAGACCTTGCCACTTCAGGTGGATTACTGGAGACCAAAAAGATCGGGGACTATGCAGAAGAAAGAGGGGTGCCTATGGCGATGCATTTCGCGGGAAGTCCGGTTTGTTTCATGGCAAACCTGCATTGCGCTGCTGCGACGGAAAATTTTGTAGCCCTCGAGCACCATTCCTTTGATATTCCCTGGTGGGAAGACCTGGTTACTGGCGTGGAAAAGCCCATTTTCCAGAATGGTTTTGCCAAAGTGCCTGACAAACCGGGACTGGGTGTAGAGTTGAATGAGAAAGTAGTGAAAGAACACCTCAAAAAAGGGGAACTTTATTTTGCCCCGACCCAGGAGTGGGACAAAATTGACAGCTGGGACCGGGAATGGAGCTAAGCCTGGTTTTTTATTACAACAGTATTTTTTTACCTTCTTTCGCTGCTTTATAAATCGCATCGATAATTTTTAAATCTTTCACGGCTTCTTCACCGTTAACGGGAACGATTGGTTGTTTTCCTTTCAGGATGATGTCTGACATTTCCTCCATTTGAATGGTCTGGTGGGCCACATGAAGGAAGCTCAGTTCGCCCTTGTTGGTGCGGCCAAGAATGGGGCCGTAACCAGTGGCGGGATTCAATTCTGCAAAACCTTTCTCACCGGTCAGGAAAAACCTGTCGAGGAAGTTCATGTTATACGTGCTAAGGCAGGAAGCAATGGCACCACTGGGGAATCCTGCCTGGAACTGGATGGTTTCATCAACACCTACAGCAAATTTGACAGGGTCGGTTTTGGTTTCTTCTGCTGTAACCCAAATTGGTTCTTCACCCAGCATATAACGCATGCCATTAACCGAGTATATGCCGATGTCCATCATTGCACCACCGCCTGCGAGTTGTTTGTTAAGCCGCCATTGGGTGGGATCGCCGATTACAAATCCGCTGAGGCCCTGGAAAAATTGTACTTTGCCAAATTCGCCGGCATTGCGCATACGGATAATTTCAAGCGTTTTGGGTTCAAAATGCATACGGTAACCTACCAGCAATTGTACGTTGGCTTTCTTACAGGCATCCACCATTTCCTGTCCCTCTTTTGCATTCACAGCCATTGGTTTTTCGCAGATCACATGCTTGCCCGCCTTTGCTGCTCTGATCACGTGGTCGTGGTGAAGCCCGTTCGGGGTGATCACATAAACAGCGTCAATATCGGGGTTATCGATCATCTTGTCGAAATTCGTGTAGTTGTAACAGTTCTTGTCCGGGATCCTGAACCTGGTTTGCCAATCGGTGATTTTAGCCGGAGTGCCGCTTACAACCCCTGCTATTTTGGCTTTCTTGCATGCGCGCATGGCTTCGGCAACACGGTTTGCATAGCCGCCTAGTCCCATGATGGCTACCCGCAGTACTGGTCCGGCGTACGGTGTATTATCTGGTCCGGCCGGAGCCGAAAGGTCTTCAAGTGGCAGGAATGGCACAGTAATCAGGGATGCGGTCAGTTTTTGCAGGAATTGACGACGTGAGTTCATGAGTGAATGATTTTAATATATTGAAATTAACGAATAGAACAAGTATATATATATCTATTTGGAGTCGATTATAGGAAGATCTATTGCCTGCTTGTCCAGTTGCAATACCAGCACATTGCTGTTATTGTCGGGTAGTTGCGCTGGCAAGGTGAAATAATAATTGTCATCCTTTGCCTGCACCTTTACTGCCGGGCCGTTCATTAATTTTGCACTAAGCAGTTTTACACCCGGGAGTACGGGCAATACTATTTCCTTATTGGCGGTATTGAAGATATGGATGAATACTCTGGTGTCTTTGCGTGTCGCGCTATAGTTATCATTAGGTGCATAAGGCCCCCCTGCTGTTCCATATATGCTTTCACCATATATTTTCAGCCAGTCGCCAATTTTTTTCAACTGGTTTACCTGCCTTTGTTCCATCCTGCCATCGGGCATGGGGCCAACATTCAGGAGCAGGTTGCCATTTCCAGATGCTGTTTTTATCAATGTCTGCAGGCATTCCTGCAATGTCTTCATTTTATCGTTGGGTTTCCAGGCCCATTGGTCGCAAATAGTGATGCAGCTTTCCCACGGTGTATCCATATTTAAATTTCCAATTTCCTGTTCGGGCGTGGTGTAATCGCCAACAGATGCTGCACTCATCACTTTGTGGGAACCTTTGCCTAAACGGTTATTGATAATCAAATTGGCATCGAGTCTCTTCAGGTGGGTATAAATTTCCTGGCCGTAAGACTTTGTCCATGGTTCTTCCCAGTTCCCATCAAACCATATCATGTAAGGGTGATAATTGGTAACCAGTTCAGTGAGTTCATTTTTCATGGTTTGTACGAACGCTCCCATATTGGATTTAGGATCGGGAATACTATCGCCCAGGTTATGCAGTGGATAATTGGTATCATGCCAGTCCAGTATTGTGAAATAGAGACAGAATGCTATGCCTTGTTTTTTGCAGGCCTTTGCAATTTCACCAACAATGTCCTTTTTATATTGTGTGGATTGGATATCATATTGTGTAAACGCACTTGGCCACATGCAGAAGCCATCGTGATGTTTGGAAGTAAAAGTGATATATTTCATACCTGCATCCTTGGCCGCTTTCACCCAGGTATCTGCATTAAACAAAACCGGGTTAAATTCTTTGTACAGGTTGTCATAATCTTCCACTGGTACTTCATGCCCCCTTGACCAGCCGATCTCTGTGCCCCTTAGCGTGATAGGACCCCAATGGATAAACATACCAAAACGTTTGTCCATAAAGCCTTTGATGACGTCTTTTCCCGTTGTTGATATTGGCTTTTCTCCGGGTGTTTTTTGTGCGATCGATCCTAGGAAACAGGCTACTGTGAAACCGGTCAAAAGGATTACTCTTTTCATGCTAAGTGTATTTGAGGACTGCTAATCAGCAGCAGGCACCAATAGCAATATACAGCTAATATTTTCCGTTACCATCGCCTGGCCTTTTATTGGATAAAGCGAAAATATTATCGAAGCAATTGTATATTTGAAAGATTGAGGCTTCAAAAAAAAGAAATGAAACCAGGTAAAGCGAAAATTGAAATATTTATCCTTGTTGGTATTGCACTGCTTTCAGCGATATTGTATAACAGCATTTTTGGTGGCGTAAAAGTGCCAAGACTATTTGGTGTGCGCTTTATGGGTAAATCATTTGTTTTCCCGCAAAGATTATTATTTGTTGTCTTTTTTTTAGTGATAGGTTTCTTCACTTATTTTATCAGGGAATTCAAGTATAAATATAAACGTGCAGGTTGGAATTTGTTAGTCATTTTATCCGGACTATCAGTAATGTTCCTGGCATTTGTATTAGCCAAACATTTTCATGAATTGTCTATCCAGGCATCCGGTATGTGGGAAAAAGCACCAACTAACATGCCTTTAGACGTGACACAAACGGAAGATAATTCAAATCCAGCTCCATACTTCAAACGTGGCAGGAATGCCTTATTGTTGCTTGATGTAATTGTCTTTGCTTGCCTGGCCTACCTTTGGTACTATTGGGCTGAAGTCCCTGTTAAAAGGAAGTCGGCATAGAAATTTGTTTATTGCGAAAACTTATTGAAAATACACCGCCTCGAAACGGGCAAGCGGCGCCATTTTGGCCCGGTTTAAAACAAGTTTGTCGCCTTCCAGAATATAACTGTCTGCGGTTTCAATCACTTTCAGGAATTGGGTTTCCATTTCCAAGTCCGGACATGCCATCAGGGTTCCTGCAAATTTTCCAAAACTGATTTTATTGTTGGGCTTCAATTCATATGTGCCGGTAAAACTGTTGCAACCACCATGTAAGTTCACCTGGTTGTTTTCTGCCTTTAGAATCATGTGCGCTTCTTTTTTCATATTGGACGTCACTGTTACAGGCTTACCATTAAGCTCAGTAAGTTTCCAATATTTTTCAACTATCCCCGGTGTTTTTTGTACCAGTACATATTTAGCCGCCAGATCGCCGGTAATGCTGTTCCCGTTCATGTCGAGATGGATAAGTTTGTTTTCGCCTACCAGGTAGATACCCGGACTAACCCCTTCTAGGGATATTTTATTGCCTTTACTGTTCCAGGTAAACCTGCCGGTCATTTCATTAATATCGGTTGACTTACCCAGGTATTTTCTTTTTATGGAATAGGTGTTATCCTTATTGAGGTGGATAACGGTTTCTATGCCTTCACAATCTGCGCAGGGCAGGATGCCATAATAAACTCCATTCCTGTCGAGGGAAGTCATACTGCTATCGGGTTTGGCTGCCGGTGAAATTGTTTTTGAAGCAGGGTTACAGGCAAAAAAGAAGGAAGATACTGTAATGCAGATCTGTGCTAATAATTTCATAGTTCTCGTTTTAATTACCGCCGGGGTGAATGGAAATGTTATTTAAATTTAGTTATATTCTTCGCCGATAGAATTGAAGTTAATCAGTTGGTGCTTTTATGGTAAAATTATGTATACAATCAGTTTGCTGTTTTTGCTCATGCCTATTGCTTAATGGAAATTGCATGGGCCAGGAAAAGCAAGACCGCGGTGTTACGGATGTTTTTAAATTGACTATTTTGGGTCCGGGGATTAGCTATGAAAAAAGTATCGGCCACATGCAAACACTCTATCTCCGGGGTTTTGTAAGTATTGGCTTTGCGTATTCTTACTCCAGCAGTTTCGGTAGTGAAGCTTCTGTGGGATTCTACCCGGCAACAACACTTCAATACAGGTATTATTACAATTCCTTAAAAAGGATGGCTAAAGGAAAACGAACTGAAATGAATAGCATGAATTACCTGGCAGGTATAGACGAACTTTTTTTTACTAAAGTGCATTTATATTACCAGGACAAAACGGAAGACCATTGGGAAGCAGTAAACCGGATAGGAATCGCCTGGGGTATACAGAGGAACTACGCCAAACGCTTTAGCATTGATGCAAATGTTGGGTTGGGCTATTTATTTACAAAGCATACTTACTGGGATGAAACCGGCAACCCCTACACAGAGAACCAGGAAAATCTGACGTTATTGGGTAGAGTTAGCATTGGCTTCTGGTTAAATAAGAAAAAATGACCTGGCAAAATATTTTATTCATATCGAAGTGCTTCAATAGGATCTAGCGAAGAAGCTTTTAATGCTGGATAATAGCCGAAGAAAACACCTGTAAGTACACATACCAAAAATGAGACCAGCATTGCGTTTTGGTTGATAATTGTTGGCCATTTAAGGAAATTGGCTATAAAATAAGTTGCGGAAATGCCCAGCAGCACGCCAATGAGGCCGCCCGTTATGCTGATGATAATGGCTTCTGTTAAAAATTGCAATAAGATATCCCTGCTTTTGGCACCGATCGACATCCGGAGGCCGATTTCCCTGGTTCTTTCCGTTACAGAAACGTACATAATATTCATAATACCAATACCTCCGATAACCAGCGAAATGGCAGCAACGGCAGTCAGTAATGTGGTCATCATATTGCTTGTTTTACTCATGGTACTGATTAATTCCTGCTGGGTCCTTACATCAAAATCATTTTCCTGCTCCTTTCTTAATTTGTGGCTGCTTCTTAAAACGGCAATGATATTTTTGGTAGCCTCTTCGGATAGTTCTTCTTTTTCTGCAGAGGCAAAAATATTCTGTATGTAAATGCTTGCTTTAACCCGTTTCATTATTGTGGTATAAGGCGCTACGATGATATCATCCTGGTCCTGCCCAAAAGTATTTTGTCCTTTTTCGGTAAGAACACCAATAACCTGGAAAGGGATCTTTCCAAAGCGTATGATCTGGCCAACCGGGTTTTCTCCTGGTTCAAAAAGGTTCTTTACTACAGTTTGCCCTATTACACAAACTTTTGCAAATGATTTTTCATGCTCTTCATTAAAGTTTGTGCCAATTGAAACGGATAATTTCCGGATGGACAGGTAATCAACCGAAGCGCCCTGCATATTGGTAGGCCAGTTTTTGGCACCCCTGATGGCTTGCCCGCTGCTTGATATACCCGGCGACAGTGCGGAGATATTTGTAACCTCGCCCCGTATTTTATCTACATCTTTCAGGGTTAGCGATTGTATATTGGATGATCCGATACGCACCCCACCGGGTAGTGGGATATTACTATAAGGCCTAACTATAATCATGTTGGTACCCATGCTGGAAAAGGTTTCCTCAATGCTTTGTTTTGAACCTGAACCAATGGCCATCATAGTAATTACAGCGCCAACGCCGATTATTATGCCCAGCATAGTCAGAAATGCTCTCAGCTTATTTCTCCTGAGGGCTTTTAAGGCGATTCGTAACAGGTTGAAAAAATTCATTTATATGGATTAAAAATCATCGTTTACAGGTATAGCGGCCAAAGCTTCTTTTGCGGAACGGACTGTAATATTCTGGAAATCTCGCAATAGTTTTCCATCACGCAGGATTAATGTACGGCTGCTGAAGGTTGCAATGTCTGGTTCATGTGTTACCAGTAAAATTGTTTTTTGCTGGTCACGGTTCAGTTCCTGTAACAGGTTCAGGATCTCATAGGATGTTCGTGTGTCGAGGTTACCAGTAGGTTCATCAGCCAGTACAAGTACAGGCTCATTGACCAGTGCCCTTGCAATAGCAACCCGCTGCTGCTGTCCACCCGAAAGCTGGTTGGGCGTATGTTCAAACCGGTCTGCCAGTTTCACTTTTTCAAGGGCTTGCATTGCCCTTTCTTTCCTTTCACTTCGGGAAATTCCTTTCTGGTACAATAAGGGCAATTCAACATTTTCCAAAGCGCTTGTCCTTGGCAGCAAGTTGAATGACTGGAATACAAAACCGATTTTTTTATTCCGTAATTCAGCCAACTCATTTTTATCTAATGATTTCACATTTGTGCTATCCAGGAAATAATCTCCCTCCGTGGCTTTGTCCAGGCACCCAATGAGGTTCAGCAAGGTTGATTTTCCGGAACCACTACTCCCCATAATGCTTACAAATTCACCGGTTTGAACGCTGAAACTTATCCCCCGCAATGCTTTTACCACCTGTGGACCCAGGATGAACTCCCTTTTAATATTCTCCATTTTTAATATATCAGGCATAGTTATCGTCTTCTCATTGTTGGTAAGAACGGGCTTTTTGATTCGCTATTTGCTTTGCTATTGGCTTCATTGGAAACCCCGGTTATCACAAGGTCATTTTCTTTTATTCCGCTTAATACCTGGACCCTTGTATTATCATTAATGCCCGTTGTGATTTTATTTTCGGTAATGTTTTTATCCTTCAGGACCCAGACAAATTTATCTGTTGCTTTCCTGGCTCCTGTAAAGGCAACGATCGTATAATCTTTGCCCATCATTTCGGGACTGGGTTTAAATTTTAGAGCCGGTAAAGGAATTGTTAGTACATCTTCTGCTTCGGCAGTATAGATAGTAATGGTAGCTGTCATGCCGGGCTTCAGTTTAAGGCTATCATTGTTTGTATTAATAATGGTGGTATAGGTTACAACATTTGCGGAAATGGTTGGCTGTAACCTTATTTCGGCAACGGTACCAGGAAAAATGTCGTTTATAAAAGCATCAACAGTAAATGTTACCCTATTGCCTTTAGAGACCTGCCCGATATCGGCTTCATCAACTTTTGCCTGGGCCTGCATTTTTGTGATGTCCTTTGCAATGCTGAATAGTGTAGGCGTATTGAAACTGGCTGCTACAGTTTGCCCTACGCTGATATTCCTGTTCAACACAACACCATCAATTGGGGAATATATTTTCGTGAAACTCAGGTTTTTATTAGCAGATTTTAATTGTGCCTTTATACTGGATAAAGCTGCTTCTGCATTACTTAGGCCATTTATGGCTGCATCATAATTAGCTTTGCTTATTGAACCCACGTCATACAATTGTTTCTGGCGTTCGTAATTTATTTTTTGATAAGCAAGGTTACTTTCTGCCAGTGCCAGGTTACCTTTTATCTGCTCTACTGTTGATTGCATAATTGTTGGATCTAGTTCCGCCAGTAGCTGGCCTTTTTTTACCCTGGCATTAAAATCAGTATGTATTTTTGAAATCATCCCTGATATCTGCGTGCCCACCGCTACTGTATCAACCGGTACTATTGTGCCGGTGGAAGTAACAATACTGGCTATTGCTGATTTTTTTACCTGTTCTGTATTTAAAGTAAAAGCGTTGTTATTTTTTCCTTTATTCAATATATAATATGCGGAAATAGTACCAATTAAGATGAGCACAAATACGAGGGTTATAATATATTTTCTTTTCATCTTCTCTGGATAAGCTAATTATTTAATTTGCCGGCATAGAAGTTTAATACGTTATAAGCCAGCATGGCTTTGTACTTTGCCTGCACATAGGCTTGCAGTGCCTGCGTATACAAGTTCCTTTGTTGTACAAACTCCGTAATATTCGTTGCACCCAGGCGTAGTTCTTCCGAGGCAATTTTATAGGCTTCTTCATAATACCCGAATTGTTTTTTGGCCGCCAGGTATTCTCCATAGGCATTGTTAGTAGTTATATATGCCTGTTCAATTTCCTGCGATAAAATTGTTTTTGTGTTCAACTGGTTTAAGTCGCTTTGCGTAATGCTGATCTTAGCCCTCGCAACATTAGTTGCATTGATTTTTTTTGTGAAAATGGGAATGCTTGCCGAAATGCCAATGTTTTGGTAGAAATTATCATTTAGTTGCGCAAGGATATTTTTGTTGACAATATTCTGGTTCCCGGTATAAAGTTTTCCACCAACAGAAATAGATGGTAAATAGCCTGCCTTGGCTATTTTCAGGTCAAGCTCAGCCATCTCCCTGTTTAACTGGCTGCTTTTTATTTCCGGACGGAATTTCATGGCAGATTCCAGGACCTCGTTTAAAGAGGGAATGAGTTGTAACGCGAATTCTGCTGTTTTATCTGAAATATCGAAACTGTCTGTAACCGGTATTTGTAATAATTGTTTTAGGATAACCTTGTTTGACCTTTCTGCATTTTGTGCGTTGGTTAATGTGAATTCGTCATTTGCCAGTTGTGCTTCAAGCTGAATTAATTGTTTCCTGGCAATGGCCCCGGCATTGTATTGAATCTTTGCCTGTTCATTTTGTACCTGGCTGCTTTCCAACTGGACTTTTGCATAATTTATTGTTTCCTTTGACAAAAGGATATTGGTGTAGGCTTCAATAATGTTCAGGTATAAACTATTTTTTTCCTGGGCGATATTAAGGTCTGCTATTTTTACATCAAGGTCGCTTTGCCGGATATTTGTTTTCAGTATCCCGCCATTATATAAAACAACCTTTGAACTTAGTCCCCACGAACCGGTTGTATTTACAGTTGTTTTAGACAGGCTTGATGCTTGCGAATAATGCGTAAAATCGTATGAGGCGCCACCATAGAGGTCTGGGATTATAGCAGCTTTAGCCTGTACCTGGTCCTGTTCTTTTAATTGTTTTATTAAGCGGAAATTGTTTAAGGCGATATTATGTTGTTCTGCATATTGAATACATTGTACAAGCGTCCAGCGTGGGAAAGTTGAATCCTGGGCAATGAGTTCAGGGGCGGGGAGCAACAGCCAAAAGAATGCTAAAATATATAATGATCTAACAGGCATATCTAAGGGATATTATGCTTGTTGGGCACAATAAAATTAACCAATAAATTCCGGCTGTACTAATCAGTTCCGGATTCTGGTTAATACCTTAAATTCATGGTGTGAAAACCAAAACCGGGGTAAAATGAAATCATCATTTTTATTACCAATAATACTTGTAAGTATTTTTTCGTGCCGGCAACCCTCAGGGCATGAACTTCAGTTGCAAAATCGGATAGACAGTCTTGAATTGAAGTTATCGTCAACATACAAACCGGGCTTTGGTGAATTTATGAGTGCTGTTCAGTCACACCATGCCAAACTGTGGTTTGCGGGTAAGAATGAAAATTGGGCGCTGGCAAATTTTGAAATACATGAAATCATGGAAGCACTTGATGGGATAACCAAATACCAGTCCGGGCGCAAGGAATCCAAATTGTTACCCATGTTGGATCCCGTTTTGGATAGCATGAATAATGCGATCACACAAAAGAATCCCCTGGCGTTTGAAAAGACTTATAACCTGCTGACTGCAACCTGCAATAAGTGCCACCAGGCTACGGAGTTTGGATTCAATGTAGTGAAAATACCAGACCAACCTGCTTTTAGCAACCAAAGTTTTCAGGTTGGTAAAAGCCATTGATATTATTTAGCCTGTTTATTGTTTCACTGGCGCTGGGTTAATCATAATGTGCGCGCGATAAGTACCGGGGTCCATGATCCAGGGCATTCCCGGGGCATCTTGCTTTAAGGGTAAGCCAGTACTTTCCGGAGTGGCATAAGGAATATAGATCACATAACGTAGGTAGCCATTTTTTACATTTCCATTTACCAGGTCGCAGTCTTCGTCATTCGCAGTGAATACAAAAAGGGTAGAGGGTTGCTGTACCAGCTTCAGTTTTCCTGATTTTACTTCCTGTTCCCTGATTGCTGAAATTTCCTCATATTTTTTTCCCTGGGCCTTAAGGTCGCGGCCTCTTTTCATAAAGGGGTCAAGGTCCTTGTGGTAGCAGGCAACACTGAATCCTTTTTGTACTGGGTCGTCGGCCAGGCAGATCATTTCATTAGTTCCTTTGCGCAGAACTGTTAAAGTGCCCTTGCTGTCATAGCCATACACCATTGCACCTTCACGCTTTTCTTCAGGCGCAGCCAAAACAGCCAGTTTGATCTGGATAGCAGCCGGAGGGGCGGTAGTTTGCGAGAATGCGGGAATGATATTGCCAAATAAAGTGAGGAGTAGAATTGTCTTCTTCATGATTATTTTTTTATTTAAATAAGTCTTTCATGTAAATGGCTTATTTCTTCTTTAATTTACCCCTTTTCCGGGGAATTCTTTGAATTGTCCGGCTTTAAATTTTGGCCGTATATTGGGGTAGTTTAATACATGCCATGAAAATTATTGTCGCGACTATACTAATTTTTACCGGGGCACTTTGCACCCAGGCCCAGAAATCAGGTAACCCTATTTTTCCTGGTTGGTATGCCGACCCGGAAGCTGCCATATTTAGTAACAGGTATTGGATTTATCCAACGTTTTCGGACGACTATGGTGCAACTGACCGGTCGGCCTCATTGTCCACGGATCAATTAGAGGCACAAAAGAAAACTATTAACAAACAGTATCTGAAGCAGACTTTCATTAACGCATTTTCATCATCCGATTTAATTACCTGGAAAAAACATCCGCATGTGCTGGATATCAAGGATGTAAAATGGGCGGCTTATTCCCTTTGGGCACCTTCCATCGTCCATGCAAACAACCAATATTACCTTTTCTTTTCTGCGAATGATATCCAAGGCAATAATGAATATGGAGGTATAGGCGTGGCCGTTAGTAAGAAACCCGAAGGCCCTTTTAAGGATGCCCTGGGTAAGCCCTTGGTTGGCCAGTTCTACAATGGCGCCCAACCTATCGACCAGTTTATTTTCAAGGATACAGATGGACAATTTTACCTGTATTATGGCGGCTGGCGGCATTGTAACGTAGTTAAGCTAAGTGCCGACCTGTTGCATGTGGTTCCTTTCAAGGATGGCACCACTTTTACTGAAATTACGCCTGAAAATTATGTGGAAGGTCCGTACATGATCAAAAGAAAAGAAAAGTATTACCTGATGTGGTCGGAAGGAGGCTGGACGGGTCCTGATTATAGTGTGGCCTATGCCATCGGCGATTCACCGCTTGGCCCATTTAAGCGAATTGATAAAATCCTGAAGCAAGACATGCAGATTGCTACTGGGGCGAGGCACCATTCTGTAATTAATATCCCGGGTACTGATGAGTGGTATATTGTTTATCACCGCCGTCCATTGAATACAACCAATGGCAATCACCGCGAAACTTGTATTGACCGGATGTATTTTGATGCCGACGGACTAATCCTGCCTATCAGGATGACCAGGGAAGGTGTGCCTGCACGGCCACTTGGCAAGTAATGTTTTTATTTTTTGTTGTGTTTGTTTTTTTTCTTTTTATCCTCATCCACATTCAAAACTAATTTCTCTGATCCGCCATAGCCGCGCACTTCAAGGTCTTCCAGTAACCCCGCGTCTGAGAGGTCCAGGGGATGGGAATTTTCCCAGTCATGGCGGGCAATATTGTGCAATCTTTCCACTATGTCTGCATCGTGCACTTCGATGGCGAGTTCACGGCGGTCATCAAAACTGCCTGGCGCTAGATTGATAGAACCGACTATTGCCCTGCATCCGTCTGCCAGCAACATTTTTCCATGCAATTTCAGAAATTTCAATTTATGTATCTTGATACCCACGTCATCCATGATACGCAGGCCACCAACCCCTTCAATTAACTTCTCTTTTTTTAAGGTATGTGGTGGTCTTACCATTACATGCACTTTCACACCACGGCTGGCAGCCCGTACGATTCTTTCTATGATCACCAGATCCTGGAAACGCTCGTTCTGTACAAAAAGGGAGTGTTTTGCATCGTCAATAAAACGGGCTATCCTTGCCCTGCCGTTGCCACTGCACCAAATAAGGTGTGCTGATTCCCCGGGGTTGAAATCCCTACGATCCCAATCTGCTTCAAAACACATAATAACCTCTTCCACTTCATGCGGGTGGGAGGTGACAATAGCATAATCGCGGGTTTCGGTCAGGTTCTTTGTTTCCCAGTTCAACGATTTTATAAAGGCCAGACGATTATCAACCACCATTGATTTTTCATGGGTCAATCCGAAATTCGGGTTACTGTCTTTTACTGCTATTCCTCCATCTTCCAGCATTTTCCTGGTTTCCTTGTTCTCTTCTTCCCCGTCACGACGCGCTGGGTTTAGCATCACTTTCACCTCGATTCCGCGTTTTTTTGCAGCGATAACCGCTTCTATCAAATCGGGATCATTAAAAAGGAACATTTTAATGCGAAGCGATTCCGTAGCAGAATTAATAGCGTCGGTTATTGATTTTACTGTATCGTCTGGCAACACAATTATGGAGCGATGATACATATGTTTGGCTTTTTTATGAGTCTTCTTTTTTTTGATGGTGTCCGTTTTCAGTTATTGATTTGTCTTCCCGGGCTTGTACATGGTAAAGTTCTGCATAAATTCCATTTTTTTCAATTAGTTCTTCGTGCCGGCCTTCCTCAGCTACTATACCATCCTTTACGACGATAATTTTGTCCGAATCGCTGATGGTACTCAGCCGGTGCGCAATCGTCAGAACAGTCCTGCCTTCCATGAGTTTTTCCAATGCATCCATAACAATTTTCTCTGATTCAGTATCCAGTGCGGCAGTTGGTTCATCCAGGATAAGGATGGGTGAATTTCGAACTACTGCACGGGCAATGCCAATCCGTTGCCGCTGTCCGCCGGAAAGTGTCATTCCTCTTTCGCCCACCAGTGTATCGTAACCATGGGGCATTTTTGCAATAAATTCATCCGCATTGGCAAGTTTGGCTGCAGCAACTAATTCTTCTTCAGTGGCACTGGGCCTTCCATAGGCTATATTTTCCCGGATGGTACCATAAAACAAAACGGTATCCTGTAAAACAAAACCGATCTGGTTTCTTAGTCCATCGAGATTATAATCCCTGATATCTATGCCATCAATCAGTACCCTGCCGGCAGTAGGGTCATAAAAGCGCGGTATAAGACTGGCGATTGTAGATTTACCGCCGCCGGTTGGTCCGCAGATGCCCACCCTCTGGCCTGGCTGGATAGTTAAACAGAGATCGTGTAACACCGGACTTTCCGGGTTATAATAGAAGGCCACATGATCAAACACGATATGCCCCTTCGGGTTTTTTGGCACAATGGCATTTGGTTTTTGCGGAATAATGGTGTCTGTTTCCAGTATTGTCTGGATCCGTTCAAGGGCGACTGTAGCCTGGGCAATAGTATTGGTTAGTTTGGCAAGGTCCTGCACCGGGTTAAAAAACTTATTGAGATAGGATAGGAATACTGTGAGTGACCCAACTGTCATTATCCCTTTTAAGGATAACCCTGCGCCACGCCAAAGTACCAGCGCTGTACACATCGACACGATTACTGTCACAACCGGAACCAGCAATGATTTTAAGCGCCGGGCCCTAAGCGCGGCATTCATGGTTTCCTGGCTTACTTTTTTAAGACGGTCTTCTTCATAGTCCTGCCGGCCAAAGGCATTTACTGCACGCATGGATTCCAGTCCCTGTTGCAGCACAACAATCATATTGCTTTGGTAAAGACGTACCTGCCGGGTAGCTTTTTTTACTGCCTTCTTAAAACGCGCAATAAATAGCAACAGGAATGGTGTAACCCCAACAGCGATCAGGGCAAAGTCCCAATTCAGGTAAAACATCAGGCAGAGCATGCCGATGATAGTAAGTGCGTCAACCAAAATACTGAGGAGTGATGAAGATGCAAAATCCTGAATAGTGGATACGTCTGATGTTATGGTACTAAGCACTTTTCCTACCTGGTGCGAATCATAATAAGATAAGGAGAGCCGCTGCAGGTGGTGGTACATTCGCCTGCGCAGGTCATTGGCTACATGTTGCGCAACACTTTCCGTAAAATAACTGTTTACATAACCGGCAATTGATCCGATAAGTGCAATTATAACTACGCTGATTGCCGCTACTGCTGCCAGCGCCAAAGCATTTTCGCCAAGCGCGGTATTCTGCATCCACGAAAGCCAGTGGGGTAGTTTATGGTCGCCAATTACATTATCGATTATTATTTTCAGCGGCCAGGGAGCAGCCAGGCTCATTATGGTTTCAATTAGCATGGCAATTAAAATCAGGAAAAGCCATTTCCTGAAGGGGCGTACCAGCCCGAGTACCATTGATGCCAGGCTTTTGGAAAAATGCACCCCACTTGGAACCGGATCGGAGGTGTCGTCTGGATTGACAAATTTTACGGCCATGAAAGGTTGTTTTGGTTTAGGGTATCAGTTGGTTACAGCCGTATTTCACTGGGTTCTGGCATTGTCAATGAAAACATATTTCACTTGTTTGGGGCTATTGATGGTATCAAAAAATTCATCAAGATAATCGATCATGCCTTTTTTACTTTTTGGTGTGAGCAGTTCAAAATTATTGATTAAGGCGTAGATGTTTTCTTTTTGCTTTTTGAATTGATCAATTGCTGAATTGATCTCTTCCTGGGTACGTGGAAATCCCCGGTAAACCCTTTCTTTTACTGTTTCAGTATTTAAAATCGGGTCCGGAACTGCATAATCAGAATTTACCAGTCCTGACCAATCCATATCATAAAGTACGGCATATGGCCTTGAAGTTGAGTCTTGTTTTGACTGGATCAGTTTAATATTATGGTTAGCTGAAACAGCCCAATCAGTATTGCCGACCATATATTCAAATATGGCCAGTATAGTCATCTGGTTTCGTTCTGTTGTTTCCTGATTCAGATTGGCATGCTCCCACTCAATGCAATCATTCCTTTTAGCCATTTCATCGACATCTTCAATAAAAAATGCATGTTCTGTAAATTTGTTACTCTTGCCGCTACTGTCTTTATATTCAATATTTAAAAGCCTTACCCTGAAACTTTTATCAGTAAATAAATTGTACATTTTATAGATCAGGTATTCTTTGAGCAGGTTCTGGTCACTTACTGAATTGGCCTTGCAGGAATTCACCAGTTTCAATGATTTCAGCGGATACATTACTGACTGATCATATTTTTTAAAGTTGATTTTTATCGGGGGTAAATAGCAGTGTTCCCTCCTGAAATGCCCCCTAACTTCCAGATTAATAGAATCGTTAACCAATGTGCTGTCTGGCAGTTTGCAAATAAACATTCCAGGGTATACGTACCCGGTATTGTTTTTCTGGTTGATTATTTTATTCCAATTGGCAGCCAGGGTTACACTCAATGGTGCCTGCTCCTCGAAAAATTTAACTTTATTTACCGGGGTTGCCTGACCGTAAATGAACTGGCAGGTTATAGAAAAAAAAATAAGCAGGATGGAGTTGTTTGTTTTCATTTTATGTTAATTCATTTTGTGACTTCTTCTATGACATGCCCTATAGACCCGCTGGGCATCTGAATATGAAGCATGGCTGCAATGGTCGGAGCAATATCGGTCATATAAACTTCGCGGTTCGATTTCCCGGGATGGACATTCCAACCATACCAAAGCAATGGGATATGGGCATCATAGGGATTCCAGACGCCATGCGTAGTTCCTCCCTTTAAAAAGCTGTCTATCCACTGGGGCTTAAATAGTATTTGAATGTCGCCGCTTCGCTGGGGAAAATAGCCATTGGTAAGTGCTTCTTTTTGTGTGCTGTTCAGGGTTATCTTATTGAGGGTGTTTAACAGGAAAACCCTTTCAACACCTGGAGTCGACATTAAACTATTCATTACCCAGGTCTCGATCGAATCTTTATTCAGCTTCGCATCTTTTATAACTTTCCGGTCGAGGAAAACCTGGTAGTTTATAATTCCCAGTACTATATCAGCAGTATTTGTTTTCGCTTTCAGAATTGCATTAATTGTATCAGTAACTTTTTCATTATCGAAATTTCCAGTTGGAATTTTATGCTCCTTCATAAATCCAGGCGAATTGGCAACGCCATGGTCGGCGGTTAAAAAAAGCAGGTACTGGCCTTTACCGATTTTATCATCCAGGAAATGAAAAAAATCCCCCAGGTCCTTATCAAGCCTTAGAAATCCATCTTCAGCCTCAATAGAATTGGGACCATAAGCATGCCCGATATAATCGGGAGAAGATAAGCTTACTGTAAGCATATCAGTTGCTTCACCTCCACCCAGTTTTTCGCCCGTGACTGCCGCCATTGCCATTTCTAAAGTAAAGCTGTTTCCATGTGGTGTGGCTGAAATGATACTGAAGTTTTTTCCGGTATACTGTTTAAGAGGATGATTAAAACCTTTTGGATCAGGTGCGCTTTGCTCGTAGGTATTTAAAGGGAAAAGTGTGGTCCAGTCTTGTGCATAATATTTATCTACCAGTTTCTTTGCATTAAATTCCTTTTCCCATTGGGGCAATTCCGCCATGTAATAGGAAGAGCTGATCCAGTCGCCGGTTGTGTTGTCATACCAGAAAGCAGCATTGGCGCTATGCCCTGCCGGCAAGATCGCGCCCCTGTCTTTTAAGGCTATGCCGACAACCTTGCTGTGAAAATTGGTAGCCAGTCTCAATTCATCACCAATAGTTGTGACAAGCAAATTGCGCGGACTCATTTTGCCAAGGGCACTGCTGCTGCCAATGGATTTTTCACTGGTATCGCCGGTGCAATACGCATAATCATTTTTGTCATAGTCAAACCAATCATTTCCGGTAATGCCATTTATAGCTGGCACTGAGCCTGTATAGATGCTGGTATGGCCGCATGCAGTAGTAGTAGGGACATATGGAACAAGTGTGTTTTCACAGGAGAATCCATTGTTGAGCAACCGCTTAAATCCGCCTTCTGCAGAATACCGGTTATAATAGCGGTACAGGTAATCCCATCGCATCTGGTCTACTACAATACCCACCACCAATTTGGGGCGGGGAATGGCGGATCCTTTTGATGCTGCACCTGGCTGTGCATGAGTGGCAGATGTGCAGATAAAAGACAAGAGCAGGAATAGTATTTTATACATATGAAATTTTTGACAAGCTGGGAACAAAATAGTTTATTTCGCAGGGCTCGGAGAAGAAACAGGAGGCAGAAATTCTGGTACCTGGTTTTTTACCGGTGGAATGGATTTGAGGTAGGCGAATATTGCTTTCAGTTCATTATCGGACATGTTCCTGAGCATTTGCCAGGGCATTGGCGGCAATAATGGCCTTGAGTTCGAAATGCCTTTGAATTTTCCTTCACGGATTGCCATAAAGAAATTTTCTTCCTTCCAGTTACCCAGGCCACTTGGATCGGGGGTTAGGTTAGCGGCAAAGGAAACACCCCACGGGCCTGCCCAGGTAGTTAAATCATTGGTAACGATAAGCCCTTTGGCTTCGGTTTCCTTCCTGTTTACATCAGGTGGCGGTAATTTTTCGGGGTGGCCCGAAAGCGTCAGGCTGCTATCCAGTTCAAGGCCGTGTTCCGTCATTTTTTTAGGTGTATGGCAGTCATTGCAGCCTCCTATGGTAACGAGGTGTTGACCCCATTTTTCGGGACTGTCATAACCGCCAAAATCTGTTGAAGAAATGCTTGCTGCCGTGGGCTGCATTTCATGTGTGCGTTCCGTGCATCGTGAAGCGAAGAAAAAGGCAGAGCTGCAAATCAAACCGATAACCAATGAATGAGTTTTCATCTTGATTTGTTTAGATACCTAATTTACTGATATTTAATATGAAGGGAAAATATTATTTGAATGTTCGCTAAAATAACAAGGTACAATGATAGGCAAACATGATCACTGGTTTTTTCTCTTTCACTAAAATGCGCGTTGCTTTCCCGATTGTAGCAACCGACTGGCCATCATTATTATCATAATCGGCATGATAATAAACGATCCAGGCGAGAATGACCATCACCGTTATGCGGGGATATTTTTTTCTGTGTGAATATATTTGGAATGCCGCATCCGGTTCCTGTTGGCATCAACTTCCGCAGATTTTTTGACAAGCAAGGCAGAATCTGTTTCGCGATTTTTGTAAAACCGGGATGGGATAAGCCTGGTATATAGTTATGGTCTGGTCAAATGGGTTTTACCGGATTTGCATAGCTGCGGATTCTGCTTTAGCCGAACGGTATTTGGCCAGGTTAATCAGTAAAACACTGGTAAGTATAACAGCTAAACCCAATATCTGTAACCCACTCATGTGTTCACCTGCAAACATGGTGCCCAATAAAACAGCCACAACCGGGTTTACATAGGCGTTCGTGCTTACCTGGGTAGCAGGCCTGACCTGTAACAACCATATATATGCGCTGTATCCGGCTAACGATCCCATGAAGACAAGGTAAAGTATTGATAGCCACGCACCAGAGGATACATTGGAGGTATGGAAATTGCCCCATTCCCTGCTGATTGCGCTTAACGGAAGGAATGCGAGTCCGGCCACCAGCATTTGCCAGGCAGAGCTAACAGTCGCCGATCCTTTTGAATGATATTTTGCATACAAAGATCCCCTTGCCCAGCTGATTGAACCGACCATCAGTACCATTAAACTGATAATCTGCAATGAATGACCTGATCCCTTCATCACTGAAGCTACCTGTTCAGAAAAAAGCAGGTAAACGCCAATAAAGCCGATGAACAATCCAATTAGGGTTGACTTGCTTTGAAAATTTTCTGTCCATTTCGGCCGGTCTAAAATTACAAACCATATGGGGGTTACGGATGACAGGATAGCTACCAATGAACTGGGTAATGTTTTCTCTGCCCAGATCACAGCGCCATTACCCACCAATAAAAGGATCAGTCCGCTTATAGCAGCTGCTTTCACCTGTCCTTGGTCCCAGATCCTCTCCCCTTTATACATACACCAGCCCATCAAAATAGATCCCGATAAAATAAAACGCATGGCGCCCATGATAAACGGAGGGATTTCTTTTACGCCCCGCTGGATGAAAAAATAAGTAGACCCCCAGACTATATAAACAATGGCAAAAGCCAGGATAACCATTGCTGGAGAAGCACCTTTCTTTAATTGCACAGACATTGTTTACATTTTTGGTATAACCAACTGTTGTTCTTCTTTAACGGTTTCCAATACAATTGTGGTTCGGGTTGAGGATATGTTGGGGATTTTTTTGAAAGATTTACGCATCAGCTCCATAAGGGATGCAGCATCTTCTGTACGCACTTTTACCAGGAAACAATCTTCCCCGGCAATATGGTGCACTTCCTGCACTTCAGGAATCTTTGATAAAGCCTGGGTGGTTTTACCGGTTTCGCCAAATCCATCCTTTGTACGGATAAAAATGAAGGCAAGTAGTTTTTGCCGGACAGCCGCGGGATTTAAACGGGTCGTATATCCCATGATCGCATTTTTCTGCTCCAGTTTTCTTACCCTTTCAAGGATAGCGGAGGGTGCCATTTCCAATTCACGGGCCAGGTCTGCATTCGATATTCTCGCATTGCACTGCATCATTTCCAGAATCCTGAAGTCTATGTCGTCCAGATTGAAATTCATTCTTTCAATTTAAATGCAAATTAATAAAAAAAGGAACTTAATTCGATATTGATAAAATATTAAAGAATATAATTCTAATTATTAAATCAATATTGGAATAATATTCAGTAAATATTTTATTTATAAAATAATGCGGGAAGTTGCCGGCTTTGTATTTTTTGTAATAACTTAATATAAATGAATTCCAATGGTTGACCCAAAAACTGACAATCAATTATTTCAGGAATTGAAAGAAAGGATCAACATGTATTTTGAAGAATCCGGGAAGAGTAAATTTTGTGATTGGATTATGTGGTTGAAGATGATTCTTTTTGGCATTATAACAGTTGTGGGCTATATTTTCCTTTTACAGTTTGGGGGCATGTCTTTAATGTCGGCTTTTACAGGATTTATCCTCTTTATCATTGGTGCTGCGCTGTTTGTTGTTTCCGTTGCCCATGATGCCTCACACCATGCTTTATTTAAAGGGAAACAGGTAAATAAATGGATGAGTTTTTCCTGGAACATAATTGGTGTCAGTAAATATTTGTGGGAAATAAAGCACCATCATTCCCATCACATCTATACAAATATACCCGACCAGGATGTTGATATTGCAAAGAGTCCACTATTGCGTTTCAGCCCAACTTATCCCTATAGGCACTACTATAAATACCAACATTTTTATGCAGCTTTTTTATATGGGGTCTTTGGTATTTATATTGTTTTTATAAGGGATTTTATCATGTACTTTTCGAAGCAATTGAAGAATCATGGGGTGAGGCAATTACCTCGGAATTTCCTGGCGCGCATGATTTTTACAAAATCGGTTTTTTTAATAGTAAGTTTCCTTATTCCCCTTTTAGTGCTTCCCTTTGCCTGGTGGCATGTACTGATTCTGTACCTTATTGCTATGGGGATTTCCGGATCTTTGCTATTGCTTGTGCTTGTGGTTCCACATATTAATACGGAAGCGGCATCAACGATGGGAAGCCATGACATTAATAACCGGAATGACTGGGTGTTACACCAGATCCATAGCACGGTAGACAGCTCTCCAGGGAACCGGTTGCTGAACTTTTTCTGCGGTGGATTAAATACACACCTTGTTCATCATCTGTTCCCGAATATCTGCCATACACACTATTTTAACCTAACCAAAATCATTAAAAAAGTCTTGCAGGATTACAATATACCCTATCTGGAAAAAACTTTTGCAGACACAATAGCCGATCATTTCCATTACCTGAAAATGATGGGAATAAAACCATCGGTTATGCCCGCCTGAAGTATTCTGGTTGCCTGGTTTTTCAACAGCTGACCGACTTTTAAAATATTGATAGGAATAGTTAACTTGTACATTCTATCATTCTCAGTATGACAAAAAGAAAATTATTGCTTGTCACCATTTCCCTGTTACTTGCTGCTGTTTTATCTGCACAGGAAAAATCCAGTACAGCACAGGAAATGTATCGTCCGCAATTTCATTTTTCACCACGGGAACATTGGATGAATGACCCTAATGGACTCATATTCTATAAGGGGGTTTATCATATTTTCTTCCAGTACTATCCCGAGGCAACAGTATGGGGACCCATGCATTGGGGCCATGCAACCAGTACCGACCTTTTCCATTGGAAAGAATTACCCATTGCATTATACCCCGATACCCTCGGCTATATTTTTTCAGGCAGCGCAGTAGTTGATGCTAAAAACACTTCAGGTTTTGGTAAGGATGGGAAAACGCCACTGGTGGCTATTTTCACTTACCATAACCCTGTCCTGGAAAAGGCGAAAAGAAAAGATTTTCAATACCAGGGCCTAGCCTTTAGTCTTGATGATGGGATGACGTGGACAAAATATGCGGGTAACCCTGTTCTGCCAAATCCAGGGATTACTGATTTCAGGGACCCCAAGGTTTCCTGGTATGCACCACAACAAAAATGGATAATGACCCTAGCAACTAAAGACCGTATTTCATTCTTTGGATCAAAAAACCTGAAGCAATGGGAAAAGTTAAGTGAATTCGGCCTTCAATTGGGTGCCCATAGCGGGGTTTGGGAATGTCCGGATTTAATGGAAATGGATTATCAGGGCAGGAAAACCTGGGTGCTGCTGGTTAGTATTAATCCCGGCGGACCCAATGGCGGATCTGCCACACAATATTTCCTCGGCAATTTTGACGGTATTCAGTTTACACCAACGGATACGGCTACACGCTGGATTGATTTTGGCACAGATAATTATGCCGGGGTTAGTTTTTTCAATTCAGGTAACAGGAAAATATTCCTGGGCTGGATGAGCAACTGGCAGTATGCGACCCAAGTGCCTACCCTTCAATGGCGCAGTGCGATGACCATTCCAAGGACCCTGTCGCTAAAGTCTGCAGCTGGTAAACTATACCTGGCTTCAAGCCCTGTAACAGAAATGAAAGTGATCAAAGGGAAATCAATTACTGAAGCCAATATTACCTCACCGGTAAACTATCTTGTAGCGGCCCATCAAAAAAATGAAAACGGGTTATTCCAACTTGACCTTGACCTAACTGCAGCCAATAATTTCAGCATTTTACTTGACAATGAAACGGGAGAAAAACTGGTGATTGGCTTTGACCATACATCCAACAAATATTATATTGACCGATCGAAATCGGGGGTAACTTCATTTGAAGCCGGTTTTGCTAAAAAGCATTTTGCACCCAGGCTTTCCACTGGGAATTCAATATCCATAAGCCTGGTTTTTGACCAGGCTTCGGTGGAGTTGTTTGCAGACGATGGACTAACTGTAATGACTGATGTCGTTTTTCCTAAAAACCGCTATACTGCCTTACGTATTTCCACCGAAAAAGGAACTATTGTCCGGCAACTACAATACACTATTTTAAAGAGTAGCATTCAGTGACAGTTTGCTTTTTGGTTAATATTAAGTATGTCTTTTTCATCCGGTTTTTGAAAGGATAGGCCGATATTTGCCAGGTTGCCAATCGCGCTTGATTGTCTTTTAAACTTAGTTGCTGATGCCTCGTAAAAAAAAGAGCTGTTTTCTTACTCTCCTGTTTATTGCTTGTGCCCCATCTATGGTATTCTCCCAGCCATTAAATGACTGGGAGAATCCTCAAATGGTATCATTTAATACCATGGCACCACATGCTCATTTTATTCCCTTCCCGAATGAACAGCAGGCTATGGTGGGTAACAATTCTTCAAATCTTTTTTCACTCGATGGTTTATGGAAGTTTAACTGGGTAAGTAAAGTGGCAGACCGACCAGTAACGTTTTACCGTAAAGATTTCAATGCAGTTTCATGGAATGAAATAAAAGTCCCTGCAAACTGGCAAACTGAAGGATATGATTCTTATATTTTTACTGATGTGGAATATCCCATAAAGCCCGACCCCCCCTTCGTGCCGAAAGATTTTAATCCGGTTGGCTCTTATATCCGTGATTTCAACCTTCCCGCCGGATGGCAGGGCCAGACTGTTTTCCTGCATTTCGGGGCAGTAAACTCATTTTTCTATTGCTGGGTTAATGGGCAATACCTTGGCTTCAGTAAAGACAGTAAAACTCCAGCGGAATTTGATATTTCAAAATTGCTGAAAAAAGGTAAGAACAGGGTGGCTATCCAGGTATTCCGTTTTAGTGATGGCACTTATCTTGAAGGACAGGATATGTGGAAACTTAGCGGCATTGAAAGATCAGTTTTTTTAGTAAAGCGACCATCGCATTTTATACGCGATTTCTATGTTAAAGCTTTACTTGATGAAACTTATGAAAATGGTTTATTGTCGCTGGATATTGCTATGGCAGGGCTGCAGAAGTCCTCAGGGGAAAAGATATCGCTGAAGCTGATTGATGAATCAGCGGGTAATAAATCTGTATTTGAAAAGGATATTCCGGTTGGTCAAAATGACTCTGTCCAAATTAAGGAGCGCTTGCCCGCCATTAAAAAATGGACTGCTGAAACCCCTATCCTGTATACGCTTGTCCTGCTACAAAAGAGTAAGGGGGGCAACATCCTGGAAGTGATTCGCCACAAAATCGGGTTCAGGACAGTTGAAATTAAACACGGCCTTTTCCTGGTAAATGGTAAGGCTATAAAGTTTAAAGGCGTAAATCGCCACGAACACGATATGGTTACCGGAAAAGTGATCACGGTAGAAAGTATGATAAGGGATATCAGGGTGATGAAGCAATTCAATATTAATGCGGTTCGAAATAGTCATTATCCCAACCGTTACGAGTGGTATGAACTCTGCGATAAATATGGATTATATGTAATTGATGAGGCGAATATTGAATGCGATGGCATGGTTTTTCATCCCCTGCAAACTTTGTCCGATCATCCTGACTGGAAGGCAGCATATCTCGATCGCACCAAACGTATGGTGGAATGGGATAAAAATTACTCCAGCATCGTAACCTGGTCATTGGCAAATGAAAGCCGTTTTGGAAGAAACCTTGCAGCTGATTATGAATGGATAAAAAAGCGTGATAATAACCGCCCCGTGCAATATGAGGAAGCAAGGGATAACCCCTATACAGATATTATATGCCCAATGTACAAGCCACTCAATGTAATGCTTGAGTATGTTCGGGACTGGCAGCAGCGCCCGTTCATACAGTGCGAGTATGCGCATATGATGGGGAATAGCGGAGGTAACCTGAAAGATGACTGGGACCTGATTTACAGGTACCCGCAACTGCAGGGGGGATTTGTGTGGGATTTTTCTGACCAAACCTTTTTGAAGAAAGATGGACAGGGCAGGGAATTCTGGGCCTATGGTGGTGATATGGGATCAGTTGGCGCTACCAGTGATACCAGTTTCTGTGCTGACGGATTATTCCAGTCTGACCGTAAACCACACCCGCAGGCTTATGAGTTAAAGAAAGTTTACCAAAATATTAGTTTTGAAGCAATGCCGTTCGGATCCGCAAAAATCAGGGTCAGGAATCGTTTTGATTTTATTTCATTAAGGGAATTTGGTATCCGGTGGCATTTGCGCGCCAATGGAAAAGAACTTGCAACCGGTGAACTGCCAGTACTCGATCTTGCCCCAGGTGCCGATACTATCCTTAACCTGAACCTTCCTGTAACAATGATAACCGAAGGTGCCGAACAATTCCTGGTGATGGAAGCATATGTAAAAGCAGCCACAGAATTACTGCCCTCCGGGCATATTATTGCAAGTGAACAATTTGAGCTTCCTCGTTCTGCAAATAAAGTTCAGACAGCTATAAGCAGGGGAAGTGCGCTGCAGGCAAAAGAAACTGGTCAATACCTGGTTATCTCAAATGAGCTGTGCAGTTTTCAATGGAATAAACAAAATGGATGGTTGAGCAGCATAAGTTTTGGCGGAAAAGAAATACTTGCAGGCCCTTTGCAGCCCGATTTCTGGCGGCCGGCTACTGACAATGATATTGGCAACAGTCAGCAAATCCGGTGCTCCGTTTGGCAAAACACTATTGATTCGGCTACACTTCAAAGTTTGATAGTAGAACAACAGGCTGATACTTATACCATTACTACCATACATGCATTGGCTGCGGTTGAAGCAATTTATAAGGTAACCTATTCATTGAGTCGGGGAGGGGAGCTTTTAGTATCAGCAACTTTTCTGGCAGCTGGAAAAAATCATCCGGAATTACCCCGGTATGGTATGAAACTTCTGGTGAAAAAGGAATACGACCAGGTGGAATGGTTAGGCAGGGGACCATTTGATAATTATTGGGACAGGAAGTCGGCTGCGTTTATTGACCGCTATAAAATGCCTGCAAATGCTTTGTTCCATCCTTACCCAAGGGCCCAGGAAAGCGGCTACAGAACTGATACGCGATGGATGAGCCTGACCGCTGCCGATGGAACAGGTGTCCGCTTCCGCAGTGACTCCCTGTTTTGTTTTGGCGTCTTGCCTTTTGACCGGCACAAAATTGATTTTAACCGTAGTAAGAATATTCATGGCGCAACAATTGATCATGATGTGTTTTACTGGATCAATATTGATTACAGGCAAATGGGACTGGGTGGTGACAATAGCTGGGGACTAAAAACGCATTCCGAATATTTGCTGCCTTATACTAATTATACTTATTCATTTTCTATATCACCAGAATACAACTGAAATGTATATCACCGAACAAGCAGTGTCAGAGATCCTTTTAACGTCTTATGGCATGAAGGGTACACTGAAGAGCCTGAATGGCTATGACGAACAGAACATCCTGCTAACGGATGTTTCAGGAAAAAAATTTATTTGTAAAGTGGCAACCCCGCAGCATGACCTTTATTTCCTGGAAGCACAGGTGGCCATGATGCAACATTTGCAGCATACTCCTGTTAAGGAATTTTTTCAGCAACCCATTTTGAACAAGGAAGGGAAGGCCCTTACCACTATTCAACAGAATGGGGAATTGTTTTTTTTCAGGGTCCTTAATTTCCTGGATGGTGAATTTCTTGTTGATGTGCCTATTCACTCCGATGCGCTTCTTTATAGTATTGGTAAGGTAATAGGACAAATGGACCTGGGCCTGCAGGGATTCCGGCATCCAGCCATGCATCGCCACTATGAATGGGATATCAGCAATGCTATGGATGCATTGCAGCACCTGGATTATATTCGATCACACGAAAAAAGGAGGATCGCAAAATATTTCCTTTTGCAGTTTGAAATGGAAGTGATGCCCCTTCGCCACCAATTGCGTAAAGCCTATATCCATAATGACGCTAACGACTACAATGTCCTGGTGCAGGATGACCGTATGACCGGACTGATTGATTTTGGTGATATGGTATATTCTGAACTGATAAATAACCTGGCGGTAGCGGTTACCTATGCAATGTTGGCAAAGGAAGACCCTTTAGCTGCAGCGGTACACGTGGTAAAAGGATATCACCAGCATAACCCCGTTCTTCCAGAAGAAACCGACCTGTTGTACTATCTCGTAGCCGGACGGCTTTGTATCAGCGTGGGCAAATCGGCTTTTAATGCTTCGAATGATAGTGAAAATGAACACCACTTTATTACCGAAGTGCCAGCCTGGAATCTCTTATACCAACTCATTGAAATCAATCCCGTTAGGGCGAAGCGGGTTTTCCGCGAGGCCTGTGGCTTCGAATTGCAGCCCCTTGATGCGACATACAGCCATTTGCTCGAAGAAAGAAAAAAGTATGTAGGCCGGAACCTTAGCATTAGTTATGCTAAAAAATTAAAGATCGTTAAGGGGGCCCTGCAGTATTTGTACGATGACCTGGGCAATACCTATATTGATTGTGTCAATAATGTAAGCCATATCGGGCATTGCCACCCTGTGCTGGTGAAAGCCATGCAGAAACAAGTTGCTACCCTGAACACCAATACACGATACTTGAATGATCACCTGGTTGACTATGCAAAAAAACTTACCGCCACACTGCCTTCAAAGTTATCAGTTTGTTATTTCACCAATTCCGGCAGTGAAGCCAATGACCTGGCCATAAGAATGAGCCGCCATTTTACAAAGCAGCAAGATGTAATTGTACTGGATCATGCATACCATGGTACATCAACAACGGCTATAGAAATGAGTCCATATAAATTTGATGGCAAAGGAGGCTTCCCGCAAAAACCATACATCCATAAAGCCATGAATCCGGATACCTATCGGGGTATTTATCGGTCTGGTGATAAAAAAGCCGGTGAGAAATATGCCAATGATGTCGAACGGATAATCAGTATGCTGGCTGAATCCGGAAAAAAACCGGCTGCTTTCATATGCGAAACATTGCTAGGAGTAGGAGGACAAATTCCTCTTCCGGAAGGGTATTTAAGGCGTGTATATGATCATGTTAATAAGGCCGGCGGTATTAATATAGCCGATGAAGTGCAGGTAGGTTTCGGGAGGGTCGGGGATAAGTTCTGGGGTTTTGAATTGCAGGATGTCATACCCGATATGGTAGTATTGGGAAAGCCTATCGGTAACGGGCACCCGCTGGCTGCTGTTGTTGTGACTAATGAAATCGCTGATGCGTTTAATAATGGAATGGAATATTTTAATACTTATGGCGGGAACCCCGTATCGATGGTAACCGGTAAAACAGTATTGGAAATAATTCAAAAGGAAGAACTCCAGCACCATGCACTGGAGACAGGTAATTTCCTGATGGAAGGACTGCGGAAACTTATGGAAAAACATCCTATTATCGGTGATGTAAGAGGACATGGATTATTTATTGGGGCAGAACTTGTGCGCGACCGGAATACACTTGAACCTGCAGTGCCGGAGATCGATATGATCGTTGAGGCCATGCGTGACCGGGGATTCCTGATCAGTACAGACGGCCCATTATATAATGTGCTGAAAATAAAACCTCCTCTAGTTTTCAATAAAAAGAATGCTGCGGATATGGTTGAACAATTGGACCAGGTATTAAATACAATTTAACAGGAACAGAATTATCTATCTTGTTTTTTGTTTGTTTGCTACCTTTTTGGCTTTTTGTAATCCGGAGCCGCCGATTGCAATTATCCCTTAACCAGTATCGCTCCTCAGAAACTCATGAACATTTTAATTGCCCGCTAACCTGGTTATTTCAATTAATAAAGGATCAGAAAGTGTAGCTGAATTTTTAAAGGAAGTGATTGCAGCTCCAACAGGTATTCCGGTAAAGGTCGTAACCTTCCCTGCAAAAGGAAGCATACAATTTCAAATTAATAGGGTCGGGGACCAGGTAATTGGTATGGAAGGATACCGGCTGGATGTTTCCGCCAGCGGGGTTATAATCAGGGCAATCGATCCGGCAGGTTTATTTTATCACATGCAAACCTTAATGCAGTTATTACCTAAGGAAATTGAGCGTAGGAAAGCAGGGCCAGCCCAAAAATGGACTATCCCGTATGTTAATATAACCGATTATCCGCGGTTTGGATGGGGGGAATTGATGCTTGATGTGGCCAGGCATTTTTTACCTTTGACGAGGTGAAGTCTTTTATAAATGATTTGGTGCGCTGTAAATTCAACTTTTTACACCTGCATCTTTCAGATGATGAAGGCTGGAGAATTGAGATTAAGGGCTTACCAAGGCTTACCGAAGTTGGGCCACGGAATGTTAATAAAGTTGGCGGCGATTTTGGTGAATTTTCGGCTCCTGGTCCCGATGAACCACGAACTAACGTAGGCTATTATACGTAGTTACAGATGAAATATCTGGACCGAAAAAACCTGTAATACACGCCATTTGCAATATATGAAATGGCCAACAGCCTTTATGGTGTCTTAAGTAGTTTGGTCACACAATGCTAAAAAGTACTGGAACGATTTTATTGTTAGGGTAAAGCAACATTTTCTGATATACGACCAGGTACAAAAAAAGTATCGCACCAGCATGTATGAGCCAATTGTAAAAGTGGCTAAAAATGCAAAAGGCAAACTTGTTGTTGACTCGCCTACTGAAGTGGAGGGTTTAGAAATGTATTACAGCTTTGATAGTTTTTTTTCGGATTAGTTTTATCCAAAATACCAATCCCCTTTAACCATTCCAAAAGTCCTTAGTCTCCTGCAAATTGTTGCTTGTAAAAATGGAATAATGGTGGGTAAGATGATGATAATTCCTGAAATGTCCCTGCGTCAATTAGCAGAATTAAAAAATTAAGAAGTATTATTGATGGATCATTATTAAACAAATTTGTTCCATGGCAGCCGCAATAACTACTCCATTCCCAAAAACAACTGCACCACGATTGTATTCCCTTGACGCCTTAAGGGGCTTCGATATGTTCTGGATTATGGGAGCCGAAGAAATTGTCCATAGCACCGCAAAAATTTCCGGATCGCCTTTCTGGACGGGCTTTGCGGAGCAATTGACCCATCCTGCCTGGAATGGTTTTCATTTCTATGATGCTATTTTCCCACTGTTCCTTTTTATTGCCGGCGTGGCCACTCCATATTCTGTAGGTCGCGAATTGGAGAAAGGAAAAGCGAAAACTGAAATTGCTTTCCGTGTCTTGAAAAGAGCTTTGTTGCTCATTTTGTTTGGACTGATTGTAAATAACGGGTTAGAAATAAAACCCATATCTGAAATCAGGTTCGGGAGTGTGTTAGGAAGGATTGGTACAGCTTATTTGTTCGCTAACTTAATTTACCTCAACGCCGGGAAAAAATGGCAGGTAGTATGGTTCTGGGCATTTTTGGTCTTTTATTGGTTGATGCTGAAATTTAATTCAGCACCTGGATTTCCTGCAGGCGACCTGACGATGGAAGGGAATTTTGCATCCTATGTAGATCGTTTACTGATGCCTGGCAGACTTTACCTCGATATTCATGACCCTGAAGGATTGTTCTCTACAATACCCGCCATCAGCACCGGATTGCTTGGCATCATAACGGGAACTTACATTAAGAACGATCCTTCAAAAGGAACAACCAAAGTGATGAAAATGGCCGGGGTTGGTATAATTTTCCTTTTAATGGCTTACTTATGGAATTTCTCTTTCCCGATCAATAAGAATCTCTGGACCAGTTCTTTCGTTTTGCATGTGGGTGGCATTAGCCTTTTATTGCTGGCTGTATTTTATTATATCATTGATGTTTTGGGGTACCAGAAATGGGCATTTTTCTTCCGGGTTATTGGAATGAATTCAATCCTGATCTACATGTCGGGTCACTTTATCAATTGGGAATACACTGCCAAAGCGTTCTTCCAATGGTTAATGCAGCTCGCCGGGGAACCATACTCACTGGTTGTGCTGGCCATTGCAGCAGTTGCTGTAAAATGGGTATTCCTTTATATTCTTTACCTGAAAAAAGTATTCCTGAAAGTGTAGTTTCCAAAAGCCAGGCTCGAAATAGTTCGCCATAATTGGCAAATATTGGTAGAATATTGACAGTGCATTTTTTTTTGAATCAATTTATATTCGGGAAGGAAAATTCCTGTGTTAATTCATTCAAAAAAACTACATATGGGAAATAAATCTGGCCGCCGGTCCTTCATTAAGAATTTAGGGATGGGAGGTGTTGGTACGGTCATTCTTCCTGCCACTAATTTTGTCGCTAATGAAAAAGTTGAGAAGGACCAGCATGATAATGCTATTGAAGTAGCCGGGCAAAGGTCATTTAATTCCACGTATACTGGTGCGTATCTCAACCGCGTTGCATTTCCCATTGGGGGAATGGGTGCTGGCATGTTTTGCATGGAAGGAACCGGGGCAATTTCACATATGTCCATCAGGAACAAACCAGAAATTTTTAATGAACCATCTGTTTTTGCAGCCATTTCCATAAAGGGTATAAAAGATGGAGCCAAGCTGCTGGAAGGGCCTGTTCCTGACTGGAAAAAATTTGGGATTATAGATGCTGGAAATGGTTCAACTGGTGCTACTACTGGCTTGCCGCGTTTCAGGAATGCATCGTTCCTTCCCAGGTTTCCTTTTGGCCAGCTCGATCTGCATGATGCCGACATTCCTTTTAAGGTGCAGGTAACAGGTTGGAGCCCTTTTATTCCTGGTGAAGAAGATAATTCGAGTTTGCCTGTAGGTGCCATGGAGTATAGTTTCCATAATACAGGGGCTGCCACCCGTGAAGCAGTCTTTTCATTTAATGCAAAAAATTTCCTGAAGATTGATAATGGAAACAATAATATTAGTCCTCTTAAAAATGGTTTTATCCTCACCGAGAAAGGAGAAAAGGAAAAACCATTCCGCACTGATTTTGCCGTGTTTACGAGTGAGATGGAATCGGTTGTGGATCACTGTTGGTTCAGGGGTGGTTGGTGGGATCCACTGACCATGGCCTGGAATGCCGTAAAAAACTCAGACGTCATAAGCAATGACCCGGTGGAGAATAACGCACCCGGTGCTTCTTTGTATGTGCCGTTTAGATTAATGCCCGGCGGGAAGAAAGTAATAAGGGTAATGTTCGCCTGGTATACACCAGAGTCAGACCTCACCTTTGGTGATATGGGCACGCGAAAAGAAAATTGTAATCCTGAATCTGGTTGTTGTAATTCTCCTTCAGACATTGGGTTGGATAAATATGATAAGGATTTTAATGCACCTTTCTACAAGCCCTGGTATAGCAGTCAATTCAAATCTGTTGAAGAAGTATGCGATTTCTGGGGAAACCATTATGATGATTTGAAACGTAAATCAACACTTTTCAAGGAAGCCTTTTTCTCCGGAAATTTACCGCCGGAAGTAATGGAAGCAGTTGCGGCCAACCTGACTATTTTGAAATCCCCGACTGTTTTGCGGCAATACGATGGCCGGTTGTGGAGTTTTGAAGGATGCAGTGATAATGGGGGCTGTTGCCATGGATCATGCACGCATGTTTGGAATTACGCACAGGCAATTCCGCATTTGTTTCCGGCCCTGGAAAGAAGTTTGAGGAATACAGAATTCTGTGAGAGCCAGGACGAGAAGGGGCACCAGAATTTCAGGTCAGCGCTTCCAATCAAACCTGCTACCCATGAATTCCACGCTGCTGCAGACGGGCAGCTTGGTGGGATTATGAAAGTATATCGCGAATGGCGGATCAGTGGCGACAGTAATTGGCTGAAGAAAATATTTCCCATGGTGCAAAAAAGTATGGATTACTGTATCAGTACCTGGGACCCCAAACATAAAGGCATTATTGAAGAACCACACCACAATACCTATGACATCGAATTCTGGGGGCCCGATGGCATGCATTGCAGTTTTTACATTGGTGCATTAGAAGCCATCATCGCCATGGGAAACTTTCTTGGCCGGGATATTTCCTGGTACAGGGAACTGTCGGAAAAAGGAAAATTATTTATGGAAACCGAACTCTATAACGGAGAGTATTTTTTCCAGAAAATCCAGTTCACCGGCCTGAATGCTCAAAATCCGGCCACTGCAACTTCCTTCGGCGGGGAATATTCCAAGGAAGCACAGAAATTGCTTGAAAAAGAAGGACCTAAGTACCAGTATGGAAAAGGCTGCCTTTCCGATGGTATTCTGGGTGCATGGATAGCCCGTATGTGTGGCTTGCCAGATCCGGTAAATAGCACAAAGATTAAAAGCCACTTAAAATCGGTGCACAAATATAACCTCAGGGAAAATTTGAGTGAACATGCAAATCCGCAACGGCCTTCTTTTGCTTTAGGGGATGAAGGTGGTTTACTGCTTTGCACATGGCCGAAAGGGGGAAAACTTTCCCTGCCTTTTGTATATAGTGATGAAGTATGGACAGGAATCGAACACCAGGTTGCCTCCCACCTGATGCTGATGGGTTATGTAAAAGAAGGCCTTGATATTTTGCGGGCAAGCCGCAAACGCTATGATGGTAAAATCAGGAATCCATTCAATGAGTATGAATGTGGCCACTGGTATGCAAGGGCTTTATCGAGCTATGGTTACCTGCAGGCCTTGACAGGTGTTCAGTATGATGCAGTTGAAAAAACATTGTACATAGATTCAAAGGTTGGCGATTTTACTTCCTTTTTGGCGACCGAGCAGGGTTTTGGAAACGTTTCTCTTAAGATGGGAAAACCATTTGTTAAAGTGGCTTATGGGAAAATTGATATCCAAACCATTAGTATATCGGGTAAAAAGAAACCATATATCCAGGTATAACAAGGTAAGTCATGCAAATAGACAACAATACAATAGTATCGCTGCGTTACAAAATGCGGAATGATGCAGGAGAAATTATGGAAGATAATACCAACGCTGCTCCATTCGAGTATGTTCATGGTAGCGGAAATTTATTCCCGGCATTGGAAAATGCCATGATTGGATTGTCTGCCGGCGAAACCAAATTCTTTTCGATCAGTGATAAATTATTAAGGGGCGTTTTTCATTTTGAGGTAATAGTAGATAATGTAAGACCTGCATCGGGCGAAGAAATTGAAAAGGGTATACCATCAAAGCCTTTGATAGCAGGTGACTGCGGGCCAGATTGCAATTGTTAATAGGAATTATTTCCGCTTATCCTGGAGAAATGTTTTGCTGTACTGAAGTGGTGTCATTCCCAGCATGTTTTTGAAATGCCGGTTGAAGTTAGACAGGTTATTAAAGCCGCAATCATAACATATACGGGCCACACTCATTTTATCATCTATCAACAGCTTGCATGCATAGCCAATACGCACTTCAAGTAAAAATTGCCAATAGGTTTTGGTGGTCCTGGTTTTGAAATACCGGCAAAAAGAATTGTGGCTGATATTCACTGCTGCTGCAATTTCCCTGATACTGATTTCCTTCTGGAAATTGTTGAAGGTATAGTTGTAAATTTCATTTATACGGTCTGTGTTGGAATGGTCATAGGTTTTAGAAAAGCCTGCACTGGATAATGCTTTAATATCTTTTGAAGTTGAGATTATTTGCAGCATATCCAGTAAAAGGATTACCCGCCGGGCATTTTTAGACATTAAAATTTCTTCCATCAGCGGGACCAGTATTTTTTTTGTTTTCCCGGTAATCTCAATACCTTTCTTGGCATCCAGTAATAGTTTTTTAACTGTTGCAAATTCGGGCATATCAAATAATTCTTTACCCCAGCAGTCTTCCTTGAAATGAATGGCAATTGCTTCAACATGAAGGTCGGCGCCTTCTTCAAAATATTTTGCATCACTCCTCCAGTAATGCGGCAGGCTTGATCCTAAAAGCACAAGGTCGTTGTCTTCAAATTTTTCCACACTGTCTCCAACCAGCCTTATTCCTGTTCCTTTCCTGATAAGTGTAAGTTCAATCTCAGGATGGTAATGCCAGCGATTATACAGGTAAGGAAAGATGTCTTCCCTTATGCTAAAAGAATAATGATGACCCGTGTCAACTTTCCTGAGAATTGGTTTCATGATGGTCTCAATTCATACTATTATGGCAATAATAAATATTGCTGCAATTATACTAAACTAATTAAATTCCCTTTTATTTCTCTGTTTTTTGTTTAAAATTAGCAGGGGACATTATTTTAAATATGCCAATATTATACCAATTTAAGCAAACAATTTGCCTATTTTGAAACGGCTATTCCTATTCCTTTGTGTTGCATGAAACAAACAACACTTAAAATTAATCCCGGCGATAATGTCGCCGTGGCACTTTCCGCCTTATTAAAAGGGGATATAGTTACCGGAATTTCTGGTGAAATCACTTTGCGCGATGCAATCCCTGCCAAACATAAGTTTGCCTCTGATGACATTCCGGAAGGTTCGGAAGTGATAATGTATGGTGTTATTGTGGGCAAAGCCCTAACTGCAATTCCCTGCGGGAGCCTGGTCACTACAAAAAATATTGTGCATGCAACACAGGGGTTTAGCCTGAAAGAGCGGCAGACCAATTGGACTAAGCCCGATGTTTCGAAATGGCAGCAAAGGTCCTTTATGGGCTATTATCGTGCAGACGGTTCTGTTGGCACCGCCAACCATTGGCTGATTTTGCCCATGGTTTTTTGTGAAAACAAAAATGTGGATGCCTTGCAGGAAGCACTGGTAAAAGCGCTGGGTTATAAAGAAAATAAGTCAAAGTACGAATCTATTGCCGAATCCCTGGCTGATCAATACAAAGCAGGAAAAACCGCGGATGAAATATTGAACAGTACGATCACCCTGGATGAAATAAGGAGCACACAGCAAAAACTCTTCCCGAATGTGGATGGTATTAAGATACTTAACCATACTCTGGGGTGTGCAGGTACCAAAGATGATACTACAGCCTTATGTGGGTTGCTGGCTGGCTATATTACCCATCCAAATGTTGCAGGCGCTACTGTCTTAAGTCTTGGTTGCCAGAATGCACAATTGGCAATTCTTGAGGAAGAAATTCATAAACGGGATCCCCATTTCTCTAAGCCTTTGTTTTTATTGGAGCAACAGGCCATTGGCAACGAAACAGAAATGCTGGTGCAGGCTACCAAACAAACTTTTGCCGGGCTGATAACTGCGAATCAATGCAAACGGGAACCGGCACCTCTTAGCAAACTGGTAGTGGGTTTGGAATGTGGCGGATCAGATGGATTTTCAGGTATTTCAGCTAATCCGGCTTTAGGCCATGTTTCTGATATTTTAGTAGCTCTTGGCGGAACTGTAGTTTTGTCGGAGTTTCCGGAATTATGCGGAGTTGAACAAAACTTAAGCGACCGTTGTATTGATGATAAAACAGCTGAGCGGTTTATACAACTGATACGCGATTATTTTGCAAGGGCAAAAGCAGTTGGCTCAGGTTTTGATTCCAATCCTTCTGCCGGTAATATTCGCGACGGATTAATTACTGATGCCATGAAAAGCGCCGGAGCAGCGAAAAAGGGCGGATCATCACCAGTTACTGCTGTCCTGGATTATCCCGAAAAAATAACAAAACCCGGACTGAATTTATTATGCACACCAGGTAGCGACATTGAATCTACTACAGCAGAAGTGGGATCTGGCGCAACAATTGTTGTGTTTACAACCGGATTGGGAACACCAACCGGAAATCCCATTGCACCTGTAGTAAAAGTCAGCACTAATACAGCACTTTTTCAAAAAATGAATGATATTATCGATATTGATACCGGAACAATTATAGATGGTAAGGAAACAGTTGAAGAAGCCGGTGAACGGATTTTTGAAACAATCATCAAAATGGCAAGTGGTGAAATGCCGGTAAAAGCAAGTGCAGCAGGTCATGATGATTTTATTCCCTGGAAAAGAGGTATTTCTCTATAGTGAAATTTTACAATTATGCGCGTATTTACCTGGGTTGGATTAGTTTTTTTATCCATTGCAGCGGCTTGCAATAATCCTGTAAAGAAAATGGAAGACAAGAAACCGGATGTAATTCATAACAATGCCACCTATGGCGATGACCTGAAATTCATAAAGGCACATGTACCAGGTGCCATCGAACTGATGAGTGCCGATGGTTCTTCGAAGGTGTTGCTGGCGGCGGGTTACCAGGGAAGAGTTATGACAAGCACAGCCGCCGGTGATTCTGGTGCCAGCTTCGGTTGGTTGAATTACAATTTAATAGCCGCGCCCGAAAAGAAGAAACAATTCAATCCCTATGGTGGTGAAGAACGTTTCTGGCTTGGGCCGGAAGGCGGGCAATATTCCATTTATTTCAAGGGAAAGGATTCCTTTAATATTGCCAACTGGCAGGTTCCGCCGGTAATTGATACAGAAGCTTATATCATTGAAAAGGCTACTGATACATCAGCGACTTTTTCCAAGAAAACACAACTCACTAACTATAGCGGAACTGTTTTCAACCTCAATATTATACGCTCCATACACCTTTTGGATAAAGCAGATCTCGCCCGCAAATTGCAGACTAATATATCGGAAGATATCAGCATGGTCGGGTATGAAACTGTTAATAGCATAACGAATATCGGGGAGTCTGACTGGACAAAAGAGAAGGGGTTGTTATCAATCTGGTTGCTGGGTATGTTTACTCCTTCCCCGGAAACGGTGGTTATGATTCCATTTAGTCCAATTGAAAATGCTAAATCCTATATCACTGACAACTATTTTGGAACTGTACCGCCTGACAGGTTGCATGTAAAAGACAGTGTACTCTTCTTTACCTGCGATGGCAAATACCGCAGCAAGATTGGCTTATCTCCGGCAATTGCAAAACCATTGGCGGCGGGATTTGATTTTGAAAAAAACGTATTGACATTAGTAATTCCCACCGTGCATAAAAATTCACCTTATGTAAACAGCAAATGGGAATTGCAAAAAGAACCCTACAAAGGTGATGTGATCAATTCATACAATGACGGACCGTTAGCGGATGGAACGCAGATGGGGCCTTTTTTCGAGATCGAATCATCTTCACCCGCTCTTGAATTGAAAAAGGGACAAACCGGCGAGTACCGGCAAATAACCTGTCACTTAACTGGTGACTATAAAAGCATGAAGCAGTTGGTTAGTCAACTTTTGGGCGTTAACCTTGACGATATAAAAAAATAACAATGCATCTCTACAAGACATTAAAAGGCAATGTCCTTCAAAAAGAAGGGCAGTTTTACAAAATTGGCGTAACCTGGGATAAACTCATTAACCGGGAGGATTTGTTTGCTTACCTGCAAGAAAGTTTGAAAGAAGAATGGAAATTGGATGCTACAACTGCAAATCAGTGGTTAACAGATTTCCTGCTTCCACCAATAGGTTCGCAGGAAGTATGGGCAGCCGGGGTAACTTATTTAAGGAGCCGCGATGCCAGGATGGAAGAGTCAGAAGATTCGGGTGCGGCTGATTGTTACCAGCGGGTATATGAAGCAGAGAGGCCTGAATTGTTTTTTAAATCCCTTCCCCATCGGGTTGCAGGACCTGGTGGAATAGTGCATATCCGCAAGGATTCCACCTGGGATGTGCCTGAACCTGAGCTCACTTTATTCATTAGTACCGGTGGGAATATCCAGGCTTATACCATCGGTAATGACATGAGTTCAAGAAGTATTGAAGGGGAGAATCCTTTATACCTGCCCCAGGCAAAAATGTATGAAAGAAGTGCCGCACTTGGTCCATGCTTATGGATTTTGGACAAACCAATTTCGCCCGATACTAAAATCCAGATGGAAATCATTCGCGACGGAGTAAAACTTTTTGATGATGCCACATCCCTTAACCGGATGAAACGAAGCCTGACCGAGTTAGCCGGATGGCTGTTTAAGGAGATGGATTTTGACTCAGGCGCTTTTCTTATGACTGGCACCTGTGTTGTGCCGCCTAACGATTTCACTCTAAAGGAAGGCGATATTGTAAACATTTACATTGAAGGAATTGGTACCTTAACGAATACAATTGGAATAAAAATTTCAAAAAAATAAAACTTGCCAATCATGCAGAAAATTCTAACGCTTGCATTCGCTTTTTGTATTCTTGGACAATTGCAGGCCCAGCAAAAGTTTAATGGTATCGATGCCAACCTGGGTAACCTGTATCGTATGTCTGACGCAAAAACAAGGTCAATCAGTCCGGAGAATTTTAATGGTGAAAAAGGTAAGGGTGGCATGGCTACCAAAGGCACGGGGTCAAATGCATCACGTGAACTGGGAAAAGGTTGGAAAGTGAGTCCGAGTGTAGTGATCAAATCAAAAACAACATATACTGTAGCGGAAATTGATGGATCCGGTTCCATCCAGCATATCTGGATGACACCAACAGGCAACTGGCGGAATTCCATCATTCGTTTTTATTGGGATGATGAGGCAACTCCTTCTGTGGAGGCACCGGTAGGAGATTTTTTTTGTATGGGTTGGGGACAGTATTCTCATTTGAATTCTTTACCTGTTACAGTTAATCCGGGAAGCGCATTCAATTGTTACTGGCCCATGCCTTTTCGTAAAAAGTGCAGGATTACCATGGAGAATATTGATAATGATGATATGGTCCTTTATTACCAGGTGGATTATATTTTAACTGATGTGCCTTCAGATGCGGCCTATTTCCATGCGCAGTTTAACCGTACTAATCCGCTGCCTTATAAAAAGGATTATGTTTTGGTGGATAATATCAAAGGACGCGGACAATATGTAGGCACTTACATAGCATGGGGCGTGCACAACAATGGCTGGTGGGGTGAAGGCGAGATAAAATTTTTCATGGATGGTGATACCGAGTATCCAACAATCTGTGGCACAGGTACAGAAGACTATTTCTGCGGTTCATACGATTTCGATACACGCAGGAAAAATGTTGCAGGTGTGGACGAAACCAATTATACGGAATTCTCAACTGCTTATGCCGGTTTGCACCAGGTGATAAAAGGGGATGGGCATTACGATGTATCGCAGCGGTTTGGCATGTACCGCTGGCATATTACAGATCCCATTCGGTTCGAAAAGGACCTGAAAGTAACAATCCAGGCGTTGGGCTGGCGCAGTGGCGGCCGTTATCTTCCTTTACAGGATGACATTGCTTCTGTTGTGTTTTGGTACCAGACCGAACCGCATACCAGCTTCCCGAAATTCCCTTCAAAAGATGAGTTGGAAGTAAACTGATTTTAAAAGGTCGGTGCAGCTACTTCAGCTAATTTTTCTTTCCTGGCCAGGGCCATGCAAAAAAGGAATCCTGTAAAAGCAAGGGCTGCACCAACATATTCTGGTGAGGCATAACCGAAGCCGGCAATGATGGGTAACCCACCCAGGAATGCACCTAATGCATTCCCAATGTTTGAGCTGGCCTGAAGGGATGCAGAAGCAAGCATTTCTGATTCCTTCGCTGCATTGATCATTAGCATCTGCATCGGAGCGATAACTGCGAATGCGATAGCCCCTGTAACGAAAGTCATTAAAAGTGCTGCAATCTTAAAAGGAGCCAGAAGTGTAACCAGTAGTAACACAAAAACCATCGCCATCAGTAGAAAGCTTGTGGTTTTCAAAGGTGAAAACCTGTCGGCCAGCCTTCCTCCCAGGAAATTTCCTGCCGCCATGCCTGCGCCGGCAATGATCATAATTGCAGTAATTGAATTACCATCAAACCCGGCAACTTCCGTCATTAGCGGGGCGATATAACTGATCCATGCAAACAACCCCCCAGTGCCGATCGCAGAAATACCAATGATTAACCAGAAATCGAGTTTCTGTAATACGGATAAGCTCTTTTTAAATCCATAATTTGGTGCAGCTGGTAAATTGGGTAGCCATTTTTTTATGCTGCCTGCAGCAGCCAAGGAAACAAATGCGATCAAAGCGAATGATATCCGCCAGCTCAGGTTATGTCCGATATAAGTTCCCAGTGGTACTCCAATTATATTGGCCAGGGTGAGTCCGGCGAACATGATTGAAACTGCTCTGGCTTCCCTGCCGGGATCTGCCAATTTACTTGCTACTACAGCACCCATGCCAAAAAAAGCGCCATGGGGCAATCCGGAAAATAACCTTGCTAATAGCAAGGTGGAATAGTTTGGAGCTATTGCGAAAAGGCCATTAAAAAGGGCGAACAAAAGCATTAAGTACATCAGTACTCTTTTGGGTGGATAATGTCCGGCTAAAGCTACCATCAATGGCGCACCAATTACAACGCCAAGGGCATAAATGGAAATCAGGTTACCTGCTGTTGGTATAGATATCGCCAGGGATTTGGCGACATCCGGCAGCACACCCATCATCATGAATTCTGTCATGCCAATACTAAATCCACCAAGGGTGAGCGTTAGTAAGCTGGCTTTTAATGAATTGTTAGCCAGGAAAGTTTTATCGATTAAAGGTTTACTTACTGTAAAATTTCCTGGTTTCGTGACCGGTTTTGTTGAACCCGGCATGGCCACATAAAGTCTTCTTTTTGCTGTATGCGGAAAAAATGTTTGGTTCATAATTGTACATATTATAACAGGATTGCCTGCTTGAAAAGCAGGCAATCGTTATGTTTTACTTTTAAATTAATGGGGCAAGCTGCGCGACACCGGGAATCATTTTCACTTAGCAGAAATGCTGCGCTTATGTAAAATAGTAATACCTGAAGTATACTTACTATGTTGAATCACTCAGTGTATAAAATGAATTAACCCTGCAAAGATACATAAAAATTCTTCAGGGAACCTTGTTGTCAGGTATTGCCTTGATAATTAACAATTTGTAAATACATTAAAAGAATTTACCTGAGTTAATCAATAAGGTCGGGCCTGCGATCTTTTGTTCTCTGGAGGGCTTGCTCATATCGCCAGTCCTCCACTTTTTTTAAGTCGCCGCTTAAGAGGATTTCCGGAACTTTCCAGCCCCTGAAATCAGCAGGTCGTGTATATACTGGGGGGGCCAGTAAATCATCCTGGAATGAATCTGTCAGGGCCGATGTTTCGTCATTCAATACACCGGGTATCAGGCGTCCGATGGCGTCTGTCACAACAGCTGCAGCCAATTCTCCACCACTCAGCACATAATCTCCAATGGATATTTCCAATGTTATATAATGGTCTCTTATCCGTTGGTCTATTCCTTTATAATGCCCACATATAATTAATAGATTCTCTGAAAGGGAAAGCCTGTTGGCCGTTCTTTGATCGAAACGCTGGCCATCAGGTGTCATGTAAATGATTTCATTATAAGACCGTTCTGCTGATAGTTGATCGATTGCCCTGGCCAATGGCTCACACATCATAACCATGCCAGCGCCACCACCGTACTGGTAATCATCCACCTGCCCATATTCATTCACTGCCCATTGCCGTAATTGGTGTACATGCACATTCAGCAGGCCTTTACTTTGGGCCCTTTTCATGATGGAATGGCCCAGCGGGCTCTCCAGTAGTTCGGGAATGATGGAAATGATATCTATGCGCATGCAGCAAAGATAGGAAGGTTCAGTTTATTGGCTGACGATGCGCCCGTCTTCCATTACAATGATCCGTTTTGTTTTTGCGGCAAATTCTGTATCATGGGTTACAACCAGAAGGCTTTGGTTTAAATCATTGGCTAGCTTTTGGAAAATATCAAATACAATTTCACTGTTTTTCCTGTCGAGGTTTCCTGTGGGTTCATCAGCCATAATAATTTGTGGCTCATTAATCAGGGACCTGGCAATGGCTACCCGTTGTTTTTCACCGCCCGAAAGTTGTGTGGCTTTTTTGGCGGCTAGTTTGTCAATACCTAATATTTTCAACAATTCCATGGCCCTGTGTTCAATTTCTTCTAACGGCTTTTTTGCCAGTTTGCGCCCTGGCAGCATAATATTTTCCAAAACAGAAAATTCATTCAGCAAGTAGTGGAACTGGAATACGAAACCTATTTTTTCATTTCTGACCCGGGCCAGTTCTTTTTCTTTTAACCCGGTCATTTTTTCATTGTCAATCAGCAACTCACCCTGGTACGCAGTATCCATAGTTGACAAAATGTACAGCAAGGTAGATTTTCCGCAGCCCGATTTGCCGACCACAGAAACAAATTCTCCCTTATTGATCGTAAAAGAAATATCCTTCAATACAGCAATCGTAACCGGATCATTGAACTGTTTATAAATATGCCTTGCTTCCAGGATGATTTCACTCATATTATTTTCCTCTTATAATAACTACCGGGTCTACTTTGCTGGCTTTTCGAGCCGGAAAATATCCGGCGAAATAAGTCGTGACCAGCGAGAAAACTGCGCCAATAAAATAATACACCGGATTATAATTGATGGGGTAGGTTTTTACGGTCGGCAAGGCTGCAGTATTAAAAGGAATATTGTCAATTACATTTGACAATAAGAAACCCAAAAACAATCCTGTTAATCCACCAAAAAAGCCAATACTCAAAGCAATCACCAGAAATATCCAGTTAACATCCCGACCTGAAAACCCGGTCGCTTTTAATATTGCAATGGAATCCATTTTTTCATAAATCATCATATTCAGGATATTGTAAATGCCGAAACCGGCAACAATCAGCAATGTGATGCCAACGGAATAGGAAATGATGGTCCGGACTGTTGTGCCGGTTTCAAATTGGGAATTGGCAGTTTGTATATCTTCCGCATCAGCCTGGAAGGTTTTTGCATATTCTTTCGCAACTACCGGGGCCTGGTTAATGTCTTTCAATTTTACCTGGATATCGGTAATATAGTTTTTGGGTTCGCCCAGAAGTTTCTGTGTTGTAGCAATTGATGCAAAACTTTGGGTTTTATCCATTTGCTGGATACCCGATTGAAAATAGCCTACCACTTTTAAACGGAATAATTCACCCTTTGAGGTCGTCACTTGTACTACATCTCCGATATCTGCAAGTAACTGTTCCGCCAGGCCCTTACCCAAAACAATGGTATTGGATAAGTTTTTAATATCAGCGGAATTACCTTTCACAATGTAGTCATTGAAAAAAAATAACCGGCTCTCTGCTTCGATATCTATACCATAAATAACACCGGTAATATCAATATTGCCTTCATTGAAAAATACCTGCGCAGTGATCTTTGGCGATAAACCCAATACGCGAGGGTCATTTTTCACCTGCTTCATGATTGCCTCACTATTGTATATAGATTGCCTGCTGTTCCCGGCTTTTACCGATTGAATAAAATTGTAGCTGTCACTGAATCCAGGTGAACTATTCAACGGCTGCCGCTCATTGGGTTTAATTTCATTGTATATGCGCACATGGGCTGTACGGTTCAAAATCAATGCATCCAGCATTTTATTGAGTCCGGTCATAAAACTCAATAAAGTAACGAACATGGTTATGCTGAATGTCACTCCGATTGCTGCAACAAGGGTTTGCCTCCATCTTGCCAGCAACATTGAAATGGCGATATTGAAAATTAGTTTGGTATTCATTCGTCTGGCTTCATAATTGTTTCTCCTTCCTGAAGGCCACTGATGATTTCTGCTTTGCGGTAATCCTTAATGCCAACTTTAACTTCCTTTTTTTCTTTTTTTCCAGTCAGTACGTAATTGTCATCCACCAGGTAATTGCGTGGAATAGTCAGGGCTTTTTCTTTGGTCCTGATAACGATATTCGCTTCTGCAGAAAGGAAGGGAAAAAGTACCGGTGGCTTTTTGGTGAATGAAGCTTCAACTATAAAGGAACGCGACCTTTCATCCAGGATAGGATATATTTTATCTATGACAGCTTCAAATACATCCCCTTTATAACTATCAAGACTAATAATTACCAATTGCCCGAGTCTAATTTTAGCTATATCATATTCATCTACCTGCAATTCCACAAGGAAATCAGATGGATCACCAATTACTGCAACCGGACTTTGCTGGTTCACCGTTTCCCCTTTTTCTTTAAGGATGTCGTATACTTTCCCATAGCTTTCACTTTTAATGATAAAGTCATTTTCCTGTACAGATGAAATTTGCAGTGATTTTTTTGATTGCTTGGCAGTAAACTCAATTTGTTTCTTTAACTCATTATAGCGCAATAATGCAGCTTCATAATTGCTTCTTGAATTCGTAACAGCAAGCTCGCGCTGCTCCAGTTCATTACGGGTACCTATACCTGATGCCCATAGGTTTTTTTGCCTTTCATAAAGCGATGAGTCATTCTTTAACTTGCTTTGAATAACACTGATATTAACCTTTAATTCCTCAAGTTTATCAGCATTATTGGTTACATCGGCATAATCAGCGGCAATCCTCGCATTTTCAGACATTAGCCTGGCGGTTTCATTCTGTATTTTCATCAATGGGCTACCCTTTTTAACAGTGTCCCCCTCCTTTACATAAATGTCCTTGATTATGCCATTTACCGTAGCATAGAGTTGGTATTGGTTGCGACTTTTAATGGTGCCTGAAGCGTAAACTGATTCTGTGATTTTTTCAATGGTTGGTTGGGTTGATTCAGTTTTTTGCCGGCAGGATAAAAACGTCATTGCAAGCAGCAGTAAGTTAAGGCAGGAAAAAAGGGGGCGCATATTACTTGCTGGTTTCATATTGTATCCCCTAAAATTAGACTTTTAATTGTTTCCTTAATCCCCTGATTTAAGCCTGTTGTGACTGTTCAACTAATGACCTATTCGCTTAACTTTAAACTTCACCATTTTCAAAAAAATATTATGCGGATTAATTTCCTTAGTGGCCTCATTTCGATTGTTTACTCAATCCTGGTATTGGCTTCCTGTAATCAAATCGCTTCAAAGCCAGTTGAACTATCTTCCGACCTAACTGCCAGAAAGGTATGGTCTGCCGAAAAAGCAAATTCCTGGTACAGCCGGCAAAAATGGATAGTGGGTGCTGATTTTATTCCCAGTACTGCTATTAACCAGTTGGAAATGTGGCAGGCTGAAACTTTTGATTCCACTACTATTTCAAGGGAATTGCAATGGGCTAGCCAGATCGGGATGAATACCATGCGGGTTTACCTGCACCATAAGGCCTGGGAAGCCGATAAGGCTGGTTTTATCGGGCGGCTTGACCAATACCTCACCATTGCGAATTCTTATGGCATCAAAACTATTTTCGTATTCTTTGATGATTGCTGGAATAAAGACCCTAAAACCGGCACTCAGCCCGCACCGAAACCTGGTGTACACAATTCTGGCTGGATGCAGGATCCGGGTGATCCGTATTCAAAAGATTCAACACTTTTCCCTTTATTGGAATCTTATGTAAAAGCAATAATGGGTTATTTCAAAAATGACGCAAGGATACTTTTATGGGACCTGTATAACGAGCCGGGCAACTCTGGTAAAGGAGATAGCTCCTTTCCTTTATTGACCAATGTTTTCCGTTGGGCAGAAGAAGCCAATCCAGACCAGCCTGTTTCTGTAGGCATATATGACTGGAGCCTGGAAAAATTTAACCAGTTGATTTTGTCGCATTCTGATGTAATTACCTACCACGATTACGAGGAAGAGCCCATGCACAGGCGCACTATTGAAGTATTAAAGGCCAATGGCAAGCCTCTGATCTGTACTGAATATATGGCCCGAACCCGCAATAGCAAGTTCGAAAATATCCTTCCCCTGCTTAAGGAAAAAAATGTGGGTGCTATCAATTGGGGACTGGTTGCAGGTAAAACAAATACAATCTACGCCTGGGATACACCCATGCCGGATGGTAAAGAACCCAAAATCTGGTTTCACGATATCTTCCGGAAAGACGGTTCTGCCTTCGATCCTGAAGAAACTGAGCTGATTAAAACGCTTACAGGAACAAAATAATAAAACAGAAAATGAATAATCGGTTTACCATTTCCGCTAGAAATCCTAAAATAATATTTATAATAATATTATTGTTTTCCATTTTTGCCGAAAATCTGAAGGCCCAGCAACTACGTCCGCCAGCTTACCCACTCATAACCCATGATCCTTATTTTAGTATCTGGTCTACAACTGACCAGTTAAACGGGTCAACTACCAAACATTGGACTGGCACTGGTCATTCCCTGCTAGGGAAGATCAGCGTAGATGGTAATTTCTACCGGTTTATGGGCGATGAGGAAAAAAACTACACTACCATTTTGCCGGCAGGGGATGAATTGAATTATGCAGCTTCTTATACCGAAACTATGCCTTCGCGTGATTGGATACTACCAGCATATGATGAATCAAACTGGAAAAAAGGTATTGCCCCTTTTGGTGATGAAAAGGACCAGGTAAAGACACTGTGGACTTCAAAAAACATATGGATGCGCAGGAAATTCTTAATTAATGAAACTATTACACAACCGCTTTTCCTAAAGTTGCAGCACGATGATAACGTTGAAGTATACCTGAATGGAGAATTGGTATATAAACTAACAGGCTGGACCCATAAATTCGTTATCATACCCATAAATGAAGTAATTACCAGGAGCCTTAAAAAAGGGGAGAACCTGCTTGCCATTCACGTTGAAAATACTGATGGTGGGGCCTGGCTCGATGCTGGCCTGGTCACCGAATCCAAATCTTCCGCCAGCAAGCAAGAAACAAAGGCCATACAAAAAGGCTACCGGATTACAGCAACACAAACAAGCTATTCATTTGTTTGTGGAAAAGTAGACTTAACCCTTAGTTTCACTTCCCCTTTATTGATGAATGACCTCAACCTTTTATCCAGGCCTGTTTCATATGTGAATGCCCAGGTGAAATCAAATGATGGGAAAATGCATAAAGTAAAACTCTACCTGGATGCTTCCACAGATATTGCTACTAATACGGCTGCTCAGCCAGTCGTTGCAGAAAAATATTTTTCGGGTAATTTATCAATTCTTAAGTCGGGAACAAAGGAACAACCTGTTCTGCAAAAAAAAGGCGATGACTTGCGTATTGACTGGGGCTATTTTTATTTTGCAGCTCCTAAAGGTGCAGGGATTATCCAGGCTGTAACCAACTCATCAGGTGCGACTATTGCTGGTAAGGCGGAAGGGAAGCACCTTATATTAAATACTGTTGCGAACCTGGGCGATGTAGGTGGTTCTGCAAAAGAACAACTATTTCTGCTAGGCTATAATGATGTGTATTCGGTGCAATTTTTCAAGAAATACCTTCGGCCCTGGTGGAATTCAGATGGCACCATATCTTTTGAACAACAATTGGTAAATGCACTGGTAGAATATCCGTCTGTTGTTAAGAAATGTACAGCATTCGACCAGCAAATGCAAAAAGATGCCCGGGATGCCGGTGGTGATCAATATGCCCAGTTGGTATCATTGGCTTACCGGCAAAGTATAGCCGCCCATAAATTGCTTAAGAGCCCGGATGGTGAAATTCTTTTCCTGTCTAAGGAAAATTTCAGTAACGGTTCCATAAATACGGTGGATGTAACTTATCCTTCTGCTCCATTATTCCTTTTGTATAATCCTGATCTGCTGAAGGGTATGCTGAATGGAATATTTTATTACAGCGAATCTGGCAAATGGACCAAACCTTTTGCAGCCCATGACCTCGGGACTTATCCGCTGGCCAACGGACAAACCTATGGGGAAGACATGCCAGTGGAAGAATGTGGCAATATGCTCATTCTCACAGCAGCAATAGTGAAGGTGGAAAAAAATGCCGGTTACGCAAAAAAACACTGGGCAACCTTAAGTGCCTGGGCCGACTACCTTTCCAAAGAAGGATTTGATCCTGCCAACCAGCTCTGTACGGATGATTTTGCCGGGCACTTAGCCAGGAATGCAAATTTATCGGTTAAGGCGATTGTTGCCCTGGGTGGGTATGCGCAGATGGCCGACCAGCTCGGATTTACGGAGGTTGCCGCAAAATACCAGTCTATGGCCAGGGAAATGGCGCAGAAATGGATGCAGCTTGCTGATGATGGCGACCATTATGCCCTGACCTTTGAAAGTAAAGGCACCTGGAGCCAGAAATACAACCTGGTGTGGGATAAGTTGCTGGGACTGGGCCTTTTCCCAAAATCGGTATATGAGAAAGAGATTGACTATTACCTGACCAGGCAAAACATCTACGGATTACCGCTAGACAGCCGGAAGACATATACAAAATCAGATTGGATTCTCTGGACTTCCGTACTGACAGATGACCGGAAAAAATTTGAAGCTATTGTTGCCCCGGTATTCCGCTATGCCAATGAAACACCTTCCAGGGTACCTTTAAGCGATTGGCATGAGACCACTGACGGAAAAATGGTTGGATTCCAGGCCAGGAGCGTAGTTGGAGGGTATTTCATCAAGATGCTTGAAGCAAAAATGAAGCCCGGGAAATAATCCTGTTAATAGTCCTGAAATTATTGCTAAATAAAGTAAAAACCAGTTTCCTGTTTGGAACTGGTTTTTACTTTTGGTAGTACTATGAATGGCAGCGTAAAATATTTGAATAATAAGCTTGCACAGAATACTGCGAATGCTTACAGGCTTTCGGAATGAATAATGTATTGAGTTGAGTATTGCTTTCCACAGGTGAATCGAACTACATAGGCACCGGCAGGAAGATCCTTCATTTCAAGGTTCATTTGGGCTGAAGCTTTCTTTTCAGTGATTTTTTTCACCAGTTCACCTTGCGCATTAAAGACTTCGGCAGAAATGTCTTTCTGTTGCCATCCCAGCGGAGTCAACAATACTGATACTCCAGTAACCGGGTCCATACTGATATCTGTTTTTATGAAGTCATCTTTCTTTTTAAGGACAACCATTTTAACAGAAGAATATTCAAAATTACCCTGCATGTCCCTGGTACGCAAACGATAAAATACAGCCCCCATTGTAGTCGATGATTTTGCCTCATCAGTAAACTCAAACAAACCATCTTTTTCCATTTCAGTTTTTCTGAAGCTGCCAACTTGCCTGAAAATCTCACCATCAAGGCTTTTTTCTACTGAAATATCCTGCAGGTTATCCTGGTTAGGACTGGACCATGCCAGTTGAACCTGGTCTTGTTGCATCCTTGCCTGGAAGCCTACTATATTTGGCATATATACTTTTGTCAAATCGGGACCGGCATCCTTCAATTCGATCGTGTACTTGCTGGTTCCACCCCAGTTATTATTATTTCTGTTGATACCGATTTTGATCCTGATAACTGAAATATTCTTGTTCACAATGCTCAGCTTATCGGTATTGTTTATTTTGTTTTTTGTGCCATTTTCAGTACCCCATTTGTTTTCAGCGCGAAATCCGGTACCGGTGGCTGAAATCATCAGGTTAGTGATTTCTGAATCGTATACAATCTTGCTATCCGGGCCAAGATTACATTCTGCAAATTCCTGTGCTGATCCGAAATTATTAAGTCCTGATACAGATGTAGTGATCTCAGGAATATTATGGTAATTGTTGTATTGTGTACTTGAAGAGTTATGGGGAACGAAAGTGAAGCTGAATTCAATCCATGAGGGCCCGTTAATATCCTGGTATTCAACTTCAGGCTGGAAAGAAGAAATATGGCCGGCTGCATCATGGTTAATTTGTTTCAGGGTTACACCGGGTGTTATACCTTCAATTTTTATGATACAATCAGAAACAGGTTTGCCGAAAACATCCTGTGTTACAGAGCTGAAGCGATACATGGCACCTCTCTGACCAGCGGCACCACCGATTAATTTGTAATTCGTAAAACTGATATTTTGGGCGGAGATAGATCCGGAGGATAGCAGGAAAGCTATCAAGATGAATGTTTTAATTTTGTTTACCAAAACCTGGCTAGACAAATGGGGGTACAAAGTTTTCATAAAATCAACTGTGGGTAAGGAAATATATATTCCTCATAGGTATTGTTGCGAAACTTTGGTTTTCAAAGATTTTGGAATTTTTAAAAATTTTCCTGCCGCGCAGGTTACATTATTACCGATCAACTGTACAAAGATTGTTTCAGAATTCGGAAAATACAAGTATTGATAGTGTTTTTTCGATGAATGGACTGCTATTGTCGAGTAGTTGTACCCAATACCAGCCTGCATTTCAGTAAAATTAGTAGTTTAACTAACTGTTTTTTAGTAGATATCCTAAACGGAATAATTAAATTACGTTGTATCAATTAGTAATTCATGAATGATCGCGTAAAAATCCTCGAGACAAAAATATTATCTGATAATTGGTATATACTTAAGAAGATCATTTTTGATTACCGTGATAATAATGGTGTATGGCAACAGCTTAACCGTGAAGCATATGACCGGGGAAATGGTGCAACAATATTATTGTATAATAAACAAGCCGGAACTGTAATTCTCACCAGGCAATTCAGGTTGCCAACCTACATTAATGGTAATGAAACCGGTATGCTTATTGAAGCTTGTGCCGGACTTTTGGATAACGACCATCCTGAAGATTGTATCAGGCGCGAAACTGAAGAAGAGACTGGTTATAAAATTAAAGATGTTGAAAAAATATTTGAAGCGTATATGTCACCAGGCTCTGTCACTGAAATCCTCCATTTTTTTGTTGCTGCTTATGAAAAGGAAATGAAATTGGGTAAAGGTGGTGGAGTGGCACAAGACCATGAAGATATTGAAGTGCTTGAATACAATTTTAAAGATGCACTGGCAATGGTAAGATCTGGTGAAATAAAGGATGCTAAAACAATATTGTTATTACAATATGCACAAATTAACGGCTTGCTGCTGTAACTTTAAATATGTTTAAAGAAAAACCTCTTCCTCTTGTTTTATTCAGCTGTATTGTAATCCTGGTGACTGCAGTAATGCAGTACAATCAACCCGATTACAGCTTTTTTGATGGCGGCTATATCATAGCTATCCTGCTTACTATATTTTTAAATGACGATAGCTATACACGGATTTTTGGTTTTTGTGGCCTTGCACTTGTTTTGGTTTCGTCCTTTAACCCTGACTCATCAATCCCTGCGCCCCAACTATTTCTGCAGCACTTATTTTCTGCTGTTGTAATCATAATGACCATGCTACTGGTTATATACCAGAAAAAATTATACAGGAGTCTTGATAGGGAAAGGCGCCAGGTTACTGCACTTTTTGAATTTGCCACGGAAGGAATTATTCTTACAAATGGCAATGGGGAAATTATTCTTGGTAATCCCGAAGCAGAAAGATTATTGGGTTATAATAAAAATGAATTACTTGGAAAAACCATTGAATCGCTTATTCCACAGCGGTTTCAGGCAAACCATGTTCAATACCGGGAAAATTTTGTGGAAAACCCCAGTAATCGCAGGATGGGTCAGGGGCGTGACCTCTTTGCCAAAAAGAAAGATGGTTCAGAGTTTCCGGTTGAGATCAGCCTCAGTCATTTCAAACATAAAAAGCAAAATTTTGTAATTGCTTTCATTATAGATATTACGCAAAGAAAAGAGGCTGAAATAAAATTATTGCAACAGAAGGAACAACTGGAAAAAGTAACCAATGATGTACGGAAACTAAACGCAAACCTTGAAACAAAGGTGGAAGAGCGGACGCTTATCTTAAAGGAAGCCCTGCAGGAACTGGAGCGTTCGCAGCATGAACTGGAGGAGGCGCTGAACAAAGAAAAAGAGTTGAACGAAATAAAATCGCGCTTTGTGTCGATGGCATCCCATGAATTCAGGACGCCGCTGAGTACCATATTATCCTCTTCTGCTTTAATTGGCCGTTATCAGCAAACGGAAGAACAGCCACAACGAGATAAGCATATTTTACGTGTAAAAGATGCTGTTAAGCACCTGAATGATCTGCTGGAGGATTTTCTCTCCTTTGGAAAACTGGAAGAAGGCAAAGTGGAAACCCAAATTTCCAGTGTCAATATTCATAACCTGGTTGAAGACCTGGAAGATGAATTGAAGCCGATGCTTAAGGATGGACAAAAGATTGATACCATTCTGGTGGGGGATGCCCATTTTTCAACAGACAAACGCCTTATTAAACATATCCTGATTAACCTTCTTAGCAATGCGGTTAAGTTTTCGCCAACAGGTACATCAATACGAATAACAGTAAATAATCATGACCATACACTTAAACTGGTAGTGAAAGACAGCGGAATTGGTATCGCAGAAGAAGACCAGCCTTATTTGTTTGGTAGTTTTTTCAGGGCGAAGAATGCTTTTAATATCCAGGGTACCGGATTAGGCCTTCATATAGTAAAGCGCTATATAGACCTGTTAAATGGGGAAATTCTTGTAGAAAGTGAACTTAACAAAGGGACAACTTTCACCGTGACCTTACCTGAAGGTACAATCATTTCAGTGGCATAATTCAGCCTTACCCCTTGCTGATTCCAGCACGGGGCTAATGTAGGGGATGCCTAAATTTAGGCCACGTAAAATTAACAATACGCCCATCAGGGCAATAACAACCGGGGTGAGTTTTTTAATCTTGTTGCGTAGTGTTATACTTGCCATATATCCAAAGAGACTAAGTGCCAGCATAGCTGGAAAAGTGCCTAAGCCGAATGAGGCCATGAAGATGATCCCATCTGTAAAATTATTGGTACTTAATGCCCCGGCAATAGCCAGGTAAACCATGCCGCAGGGCAGCAGCCCGTTGGCCATACCCAGCAGCAGGAAGGAAGATGGCTTGTTATCTTTGAGCAAATGCCCCATCCATTGTTGAATCCTTTGCTGCAGGCGATTGAAAATTGTAGGCTGTATGTTTGATTTATTTTTGACGTACTGTATCAATAATGACAGTAAAAGGATCCCTAATCCAATAGAAAACCATCGCTGGAATCCTGCGAGATAAACCTGTCTTCCCAGTCCGCCGAAAATGGCACCCAGGCTTGCATAGGTAATAATTCTTCCACTATGATAACCTAAAACGGCAATCTGTCGGTCTAACCGCCCCAGGTTTTGTACCGGAAGAGCAAATGCAATAGGACCGCACATGCCAACACAATGAAAACTACTGATGGCGCCTAAACTTAATCCAGCTATGATTATATCCGCGTACATTATTTTACCTGCAGGTAGGAATCCTGGTAATATTTTTTGTTATTGGCCATCCAGCTTACCCGGACACGGTATGAGGCAGTACTAATGTCTTTGTCAATTGGTATAACCTGATGACCGGCGGGGTCGGGGGCCAGCGTAAAGTTCCGGTCTTTTTTTGAATCAGACGGGCAATAAAAATTTATTCTACCACTTATGGACTGGTTGTACATTTCCTTTGGAAGTTGCAGCAGGATTTCATTGCCCTGCTGGCTTATAACCGTTTTAGAGCCCAAATCATTGGCGTTTTTTGTGGCATCAATTACCTGCTGGTACTCCAGCTCATCCTGGTAATAATTTTTTGATACCAGTTCATAGTCTGTTTGTAAAGTCTGGTAAACCAGGTAAAGCATTATGGCACCAAACAAAATAAAGGCGATAAGCAGTTTGTGTCCGAAGTTCAGCGTCATAGCTTATTGATTTATGGGCCCGAGAAAATTGGTTTTCATGTGGTCAAGTTCTTTTTCTCCTTCATATAAATAAAGCCGTAATTCTGTTTTCCGCTCATGTATAGCCTTTTTGGGAAGTACAATAAAAAATGAACCAGAACCCTGCCCTTCTTTTTTTACAATAATCGGACCCCCACCTATAATCTCCACTTTTCCATCACCCCTTTCCATCCGAACAGTCATGGGAACATCCGCCATCGTTTTATTGGCCACTTTTATATTATAGAGATTAGTGATACTGTCGGCCCCTCTTTCCTGGTATAGCATACCCGGTGTCCTCATAATTGTGGCGTCTATATCTTTTCTGGTCAGGAGCAGGGTGGATAATATAACGAGCAGGACCATTAATAAAGCTGTATATAATTTCATCCGCGTGGTATAGCGCAATGGCTCACTATTCTCAATACCGTTTTCCGAAGCGTACCGGATAAGTCCTTTTGGTCGCCCCACTTTTTCCATGATATTATCACAGGCATCAATACAGGCTGTACAGCTAACACATTCCAATTGTGTGCCGTTGCGGATATCGATCCCCGTTGGACAAACTTTAATGCACTGCAGGCAATCTATACAATCCCCCAATCCAAGCTCTTCTTTCTGGCTAACTTTTCCACGGGGTTCGCCTCTTTTATAGTCGTAGGCTACAATGAGTGAATTCTGGTCCAGAAGAACCCCCTGAAGGCGGCCATAAGGGCAAACAACGGTGCATACCTGTTCCCTGAAAAAAGCATATACACCGTAGAAAACGCCGGAGAAAACACAAAGGGACAAGAACCCTACGAAGTGCTCTGAAACGGGTTCTGTAATAATTTTCCAAAGTTCCTTAATACTGATAATATAGGCCAGGAAAAAATTGGCAATTATAAATGACATTAAAAAAAAGACAAGGTGTTTGCTTACTTTTTTTACAATTTTTTCTGTGTTCCAGGACGATTTTTTCAGTAACCGTTGCTGGCTCGCATCACCTTCGATCAGGTATTCAATTTTTCTGAAAACCATTTCCATAAAAATGGTTTGCGGGCAAACCCATCCGCAAAACAGTCTTCCAAATGCGGCTGTAAATAAAACGATGAAAATAACGAAGGAAACCATCGTTAAACCGAAGATGAAAAAATCCTGCGGCCAGAAAACCTGGCCGAAAATGATGAATTTCGCATCAGGGATATTGAACATGAAAAAGGGCCTTCCGTTTACATAAATAAAAGGCAATAACAGGAAAATCAGGAAGAATCCCCAGCTTACATAAGTGCGCATATTGGTATACCTGCCCCTTGGTTTCTGGGCGTAAATCCACTTGCGCTTTCCCTTTGCATCAACTGTAGCCAGGTGGTCACGAAAACTGATATCTTCCTGTTCTTCTATCATGGAAATTATCTTTATTTGGCGGACCGACTGGGTGTAGTACTATCTTTACTATTAGGGTTGGCAGTTGAGTCTTTGGGAACTGCAGTTGATTCTGGTGTGCCAGATTCTGTATACAGGTCACCTTGTTTTTCTTTTCCGTTCGGCGGATTTGTTCCGTGAATCGATTTGATGAAACTCGCTAATTGTGCAATTTTTACCGGGCTCAGGTCATCCTTCCAGGATTTCATTCCTTTCTCCGGATACCCATATTTAATGGTTTTAAAAATGTCGTTGATCTTTCCGCCATGGATCCAGTAATCATCCGTGAGATTTGGACCAACGCCACCTTCACCCAGTTTGCCATGACAGGCTGCGCAATTTGTTATGAAAGTTGACTGGCCTGCTGCTATACCGCCGGCATCCAGCATAACCACAGTATTCTCATCCACTTTACTTGCTGATTTTTTAAGGTACTCTTCCTGTTCTGCAGCGGCCTTATTCATAGCAATTTCATATTCTTCTTTAGAAGATGGGGCTGTATGTACAACATGGTAACGCCACAGGTAAATTACTCCAACGATTATAGTCAGGTAGAAACCATATAGCCACCAGGGCGGAAGACGGTTATCCAATTCACGGATGCCATCATAATCATGCCCAAGATCTATATCGGCTTCCTGTTCAACTGGCCTGAACCGGTTGAATTTTGACCACCAGTTTATTTTTGGTCCTGCTGCTTCCGCCGTTTCAACTGAAATAACTTTTGCTTTTTCTGCACGGATAAGCAATTGGAGATTGTATATCAGGTAAAGTATGCCCACTAATTCAATCCCTATGATGAACAGCATGAAATAGAAAGCTATCGGGTCCATTCCCCCGATTCTGGCCTGACCTGCTTCTGCTGCAGCATCCTGTGCAAAAGTTGCAGGGGACACCATCAATAGTACAAGGAGGATAGAAATGATTGTAGAAGAGGAACTACTGCCAGGTTCTGATTCCTTTGCTGATCTGCCCAGGAAAACACCGGCTGCGCCGTTTACTACCCAGGCCAGTAAGGCCAGTATAAGCGCCAGGGCACTGATGATGATTAACAGGGTAATCGCCAATGGATTTTCAAGAGCGTTAGTAGGAGCCGGGCCTGTAGCGCCTTTTGCCCACGCCGTTGCCGACGCGGCAAGCAAAAATAATACAATGGCCATGGCTTTTGTTCCTGCCTGCAGTTTGCCCTTTATTTGATCACTAAAAAACATATGGTTGTTTTAAGAATGAGTTGGGTTATTGTTGTCGAGGGGAATCCGGCTGATTTCTTCAATCAGTTTTTTATCCGCTTTGAAGGTCCACACTAATATGCCAAGGAATAGCACACTGAAAATAAGTAGCGAACCCAATCCGTATATGCTTACGCCGGCTATCGATTCCAGGTAGTTTATAAATTTCATGTTGTTCTTTTTTTAATGTTCATTCTGTTCAAAATTCACTATTTCTGTGCTGTCTGTTCACCCTTTATATCCTTACCCAGCCTTTGTAAGTATGCGATTAACGCTACAATTTCCTTGTCTTTTGCAGTTTCCAGTTTTTCCATTTTCAGGCTGACCCTTATACCATTTGCCTGGTTCATCAGGTCGGCATTGGCTTTGTTCGCATATCCCTCTTCGTAAGGAACGCCCAGTGTTTGCATAGCCCTGATTTTTGCCGGTGTGCTGGAAGTATCAATATTGTTCTCGTAAAGCCAGGGATAGGATGGCATGATTGAACCCGGACTCATAGATTGGGGGTCCATCATATGGTTAAAATGCCAGCTATCAGGATACTTGCCACCTTCACGGGCCAGGTCGGGACCGGTTCTTTTTGATCCCCACTGGAATGGATGATCATAAACAAATTCACCCGCCTTTGAATATTCACCGTAACGTGCTACCTCATCCCGGAATGGCCTGATCATTTGGGAATGGCAGGTATAGCATCCTTCCCTTACATATATGTCACGGCCCTGTAATTCAAGTGGTGTGTAGGGTTTCACGCTGGAAATGGTGGGGATATTGCTTTTTATAAGGAATGTTGGAACCATTTCCAGGATACCGCCAATGGCAACTGCAATAAAACTGAAAACCAGCATTTGGACGGGTCTTTTTTCGACCCAGCGATGCCAGTGTTCCTTGCCATGCACAGGAATTACTTTGGGCAATGGCGCTGCTTCAGCCTCTTCATTTGCCACAAAACTTCCGGCTGCCATAGTCTTATATAAATTATAGACCATAATTAAAGCACCGGTCAGGTAAAGCGTTCCACCAATACTCCGGGAAACATACATGGGAATGATATGCGTAACGGTTTCAAGAAACTGAAATTTCAACTGGCCTTCTTCGGTAAACTGCTTCCACATCATGCTTTGTGTAAATCCAGCCCAATACATGGGAATTGCATATAGAATAATTCCAATTGTTCCGATCCAGAAATGCGTTCCGGCTAGTTTTTTGGAATACAGTTGAGTATTGTACATCCTGGGGATCAGCCAGTATAAAACGCCGAAGGTGAGGAAGCCGTTCCAGCCAAGCGCACCCACATGCACGTGGGCAATTATCCAATCGCTGAAGTGAGCAATTGCATTTACGCTTTTAAGGCTTAGCATAGGGCCTTCGAAAGTGGCCATGCCATAACAGGTTATCGCCACCACTAAAAATTTCAAAACAGGTTCTTCCCGTACTTTATCCCATGCGCCACGGAGGGTGAAAAGTCCATTCAGCATACCACCCCAGGATGGGGCAATTAGCATTACAGAGAATACAACCCCGAGTGATTGCGCCCAGTCAGGCAGGGCGGTATACAAAAGGTGGTGCGGACCAGCCCAGATATACATAAAGATTAATGCCCAGAAGTGAATGATCGACAAACGGTAAGAATATACCGGTCGATTAGCCGCCTTGGGCAGGAAATAATACATCAATCCGAGGTATGGTGTGGTGAGGAAGAATGCAACGGCATTGTGACCATACCACCATTGTACAAGTGCATCCTGTACGCCGGCATACCAACTGTAACTTTTCAGGATACTGACCGGTAACTCAAAACTGTTGACAATGTGCAACATGGCAACGGTTACCCAGGTGGCGATATAAAACCAGATCGCTACATATAAATGGCTCTCCCGCCGCTTAAGGATAGTACCGAACATATTGATACCAAAGACTACCCAAACCAGGGTAATGGCAATATCTATAGGCCATTCCAGCTCCGCATATTCCTTGCCGGTAGTATGTCCTGTCCAGAGCGTTAATGCAGCACTTAAAATAATAAGCTGCCAGCCCCAGAAATGGATTTTGCTCAGCAAGTCGCTGAACATCCTCGCTTTACAAAGGCGCTGGAGGGAATAATATACACCCATGAATATACCATTGCCTACAAAGGCAAAGATCACTGCATTGGTGTGTACAGGTCGCATCCGGCCAAAAGTGGTTGGGGCAAAACCCAGGTTAAGCGGAGGATAATACATCGCGATGGCGATCCAAAGGCCAACCAGCATGCCTACAATACCCCATAGCATGGTGGCAAAGGCAAACCATTTTACCGTCTTGTTGTCATAACTGAATTGTTCAATCTGCATATCGGGGACTGTTTATCGGGTTATTTTTTTGAACTTTCTTGTGAAGGTTTATCATCGAAAAGCATACGGACCGGAGGGGAATAATCATCATCATACTGACCGCTTTTAACGCTCCAGATGAAACCGGCCAGGAAAATGGCTGCAACAAAAATGCTTGCCAGTAAAAGCAGGATGATTACACTCATTTAACGTTAAATTTTTGTAAATGTATCGGCTGCTGGCTCTGTGAGCCATGACCCCACTCAATGCCTAATCTGATTTTTATCATGTTTATAATTTTAACCACCTGGCTACAAGGTTGGTGCTTCCGTAAGTGAGACCGATAATGCTGATAGAACTGGACGGCATCAGGATGGCGGCTACCATCGGGGATAAGTTACCCTGTACAGCGAAATACAGGCCTATAATATTATATACGATACTCATCATGAAACTTGCCAGGATGATCTGTTTATTGGCCCTGCAAAGCCTGATAAACCGGTTTAGTTTCCCTAATTGCGCTGATTCAAGTATGCCATCACTGGCAGGGGTAAACGTATTGCAATCTTCTGCCATGGCAATACCAATGTGGCTTTCCCGCATAGCAATGGCATCATTTAATCCATCACCAACCATCATTACCCTTTTCTGGTGGTCTTTCAATTGCCGGACATATTCCGATTTATCAGCTGGTTGCTGGTTGAAGAGGAGGGTGGTTTTTTTGCCGGCAAGGTTGCGCAGGGTGGACCTTTCGGAAGCGTTATCTCCTGAAATCACGGATAATTCAAAATCCGACTGTAAATCCTGTAATAAATCATTCACAGCATTGCGGTAGTGGTTGCGGAAACTGAAAAAGCCCAGAAGCTTGCCTTCCCTCGAAACATATACCCTGGTACCACCCGGATGCGTGTTTTTTCCGGTTATGAATTGCTGTGACCCCAGTGCATAAAGATCTCCGTTGATCAGTCCCTCAATGCCCCTGCCGGTTTTTTCATGAAATCCCTGGACAATAAGGCTGTTCCGCCCAAAATGCCTGGCCAGGGCCTTGCTTAGCGGGTGCCCGCTTTGTGCAGCAAGCGCAGCAATAGATTCCTGTGCAGATTTTGACAGCGGTTCTCCTTCATAAATTATATCATGTAGCTGGGTGGTTGTAAGGGTTCCGGTTTTGTCGAATACAATATGGTCTATGGTGGCAATATCTTCAATGGCCTGGGCATTCCTGAGGTAAAATTTATTCCTGCCCAATATCCTCAGGATATTGCCATTAGTAAAAGTGCTCGATAATAATAACGCACAGGGGCAAGCGATAATGAGTACCGCAGTTACTGCCGGCCATATGCGGACAGGATCATTAGCCCACCAATATAGTGCCGTAAGAGATGCTATCGTTAGAACGATATATGTGAAATACCGGCTCAGGAGGTGCACAAAGGAAATCCCTTTTTCTTCAGTTGGCTGATTATTGGGCTGGTTCCACAAGCGGGTAAGGTAGCTTTGGGATACTTCCTTTACAACCAGCAATTCCATATTGCCCCCTGTCTGTTTGCCGCCGGCATATATGATTTCACCAACTTCTTTTAATACTGGCAGCGATTCACCGGTTACAAAACTATAATCGATGAAGGCCTTGCCCCTGGTAAGGATGCCGTCTGCAGGAACAAGTTCTTCATTATGTATCAGGAGGGTTTGCCCGGGTTGTATATCAGGCAGGGCCATGGGCACCTCCTGGTCATCCTTCAGTACGGTTACCGCAATGGGGAAATACGACGTATAATCTCGGTCAAAGGAAAGTTCCTGGTAGGTTTTGTCCTGCAAAACCCGGCCAATAAGCATGAAGAAAACGATACCGGAAAAAGAATCAAAATAGCCACTGCCTGTATTCGTCAATACCTCAAAAACGCTCCTGAAAAAGGTAACCCATATAGCCAGTACAATCGGGGCATCGATATTCAGGAAGCGGTGCTGAAGGCTTTTCCAGGCTGATTCATAAAAGGGTTGCGCGCTGAAAATCAAAACTGGTACTGATAGCGCAAGGTTCAAATACCTGAATGTATGTAAAAGGCTGGTTTCAATATTTTTCAGCCCCAGGTATTCAGGAAAACTCATCAGCATTATATTAACAAAACAAAATCCGGCTATCCCCAACTGATAAATCATGGTACGGGGCAGGCGGGGCTTTTTTTCCTTCAGCTGGTTTAGGGAGATGTAAGGTTCGTAACCAATACGGGTAAGCAATTCGGCAACTTCCCGCAGGCTTATTTTTTTATGGTTGAAAATGATATCGGCTTCTTTACGTGAAAAGTTTACCGTTGTTCGCACAATACCCGGGTGGATTTTATGCAGGTGTTCAATGAGGTAAAGACAGGAACTGCAATGGATATGGGGCAGGTAAAAACTGATATGGGTTTGTTCCTCATTGCGGAAACTGATCAGTTGCCCGGCAATTTTTTCATCGTCGAGGAATGCAAATTTATTTTTCCTGATCGACTGGCGCAGGTTTTTGCCGGGATTGTTATTGAGGTCATAGTAATCGCACAACCCATGGTCATTCAGAATTTGGTAAACTGTTTTGCAACCTTCACAGCAAAACTGTTTCTCAGCAAGTACGATCTTTACTTCACCGCAATCTTCTCCGCAATGATAGCAGGCGGTTTGTTTGTTCACTGTAGCTGGCACCCTTATTTTTGGGGCTAAGCTATCGGTAATCGCCCCGTCCTTTACTGATAATTCTCAGGAATAGAACTGATTTTTCTCAATTTGCCTTAATTTCATGTAACTCAAGCTATGAAACGAATCCTTATCATCGACGACCACGACATTATCCGGGAAAATATTGCTGAAATTCTGTCTTTAGCGGGGTACAAAACCTTTACCGCTGAAAACGGGAAAAAGGGCGTAGAGCTGGCCCTGCAGGAAAAGCCGGATCTTATTATTTGCGATATTATGATGCCTGAGCTGGATGGCTTTGGGGTATTGCACCTGTTACACAAAAATCCGGCCACAGAACATATCCCATTCATTTTCCTGACCGCTAAGGTTGAAAGAAGCGATTTCCGGAAAGGGATGGAAATGGGTGCCGATGATTTTATAACGAAGCCTTTCGATGATATTGAATTACTGAATGCGATTGAAATCAGGTTGAAAAAGAAGGATATCCTGGAACAGAAATATGCAGGTAATGAGCTGGGCATGAAAGAGTTGATGAAAGACCTTAATCTATCCGGGCTGATCAACCTTGATCCTGAAAAATTTGATGTTGAATCTGTTTCAAAAAGGCAGTTTGTTTATTCTGAAAATAAAAGGCCGAGGTTTTTGTATTACCTCAAAAGCGGGAAAGTGAAAACCTATAAACTACATGAGGATGGGAAAGAATATATTACTAATTTATATAATGCCGGTGAGTATTTAGGTTATATTGCCCTGCTGGAGAATAGCTTGTACGACGACACTGCTGAAGTGCTGGAAGACGCGGAACTTGCAATGATCCCGGCGCAGGATTTTTTGCAACTGGTATTTAATGATATGGCAATTGCTACAAAATTTATCAGGCTGGTCAGTCATAATGTGAAAGAAAAGGAAGACCGGTTATTGCACCTTGCCTACGATTCATTGCGGAAAAGGGTAGCGAAGGCACTGGTGGATATCCAACAAAAATTTAGTGCTGGCGCTGATAATCATGCCATTGAAATTTCCAGGGAAGATATTGCCCAGTATGTAGGTACGGCAACCGAATCCCTGATCCGCACATTAAGCGATTTTAAAGGAGAAAAACTGATTGAAATAAAAGAGGGCAAAATCCGTATAACAGATCTTGCCCGCCTGGGCAACCTTTTGTATTAAGTTGCTGTATATTGATTAAGGGTGTATCAATCCTCGCCGCGATTTAATTCATAATCATCCTTGGTTTCCTCATTTTTGGTATTGGGTGATGATATTTCCTGACCATGGCTGTTTTGTTGGGTCAGCGTCCATTTGTCGGTCATGGTTGTTTCCAGCCATAAGTTTCCCGACTTCCGGAAAACCTGGATGGAAAGGCCATACTTATCCCAAAATGCCTGCTCTAGTTCCGCCACACTCATGTCAGGCCACAAATCAAGGTAGCCTTCGGTATTGTTAGTCCTGGCTTCTGATATAGTTAGGTTATGCGGGTACATTCGCTGTGGTGGAGAAGCTTTCTTTACACCATGCATTCTCTGGAAGAATTCAATTTTCAGGTAGGGGAAATAGGTATTGAACTCTTTCTGTACCTCATTCAGGTGCTTTGATGCTAATATGCTTAATGTCATCGTCATGATATTGCATTATTAAACGGAAACATCACAATTATCCATACTTTAAAAGATGAACTGCGAGGCATTATAATTACCGGCTCACCATATGAAAATGTTTCTTTTACTGGAATTTTATGTTGTAATAACATTGGCTACCCCTTTAAATATTGTAATACGCTTACAAATCTAAGTGCCGCGCCAGAGCAGTAATATGATTTTGTTTCGGAGGAAAGATGACTTTTGTCAGCTGTTTTCGGTAAAATCTTCCAGGTCGCGGCGGTCTTTTTTGGTGGGGCGCCCAACCTTGCTTAATCTTTTCCCGGTATTAAAGCTGGCAGCCTGGAATTGGAGCCGTTCCAGTTCTTCCGGTGGGGTTTTGTCTTCGTAATATTTTATGGCTTCGCTGTACTGTACGCGGGTTTGCAATAGCCCGGTTATCCGTATCACCCATTTCCTTGCCTCCGCACGGACTTCGTATTCATCGCCAACTACTACTGCACGGGATGGCTTCACTGCAACACCTTGGTTTTTAACCCGGCCTTTATCAATGGCTTCAGCAGCCAGGCTCCGGGTTTTAAACAGCCTGATGGCCCAGAGATATTTATCGAGTCGAAGCTTTTCAGACATATTAGTGAATGGTGAATGGTAAATCGTGAATAGGCATACTGCTTAGGGATTTCCGGCAACTTCTTACCCTTTAGTCTTCAACAATTGCTGCAAAATATTGGTGGAAATAAGGAATCGTCTCAATGCCTTTATAATAATTTACCAGGTCGTATTTCTCATTCGGTGAATGAAGGTTATCGCTGTCAAGCCCGAATCCCATAAACACTATTTTCAGCCCAAGTTCTTTTTCAAATAAGGCGCAAATAGGAATACTGCCACCGCCCCTTACCGGGATAGGCTTCTTGCCGAAAGTTTTCTCAACAGCCATGGCAGCTGCCTTATAGCCATCGCTGTCTATGGGTGTCATATAGGGTTCACCGCCATGGTGCAGGGATGCTTTGATCGTTATTCCTTCCGGGGCAATAGCATAGAGGTGGTTGATGAGCAATTGTGTGATTTTTTCTGACCCCTGGTCTGGAACTAACCTGCAGGATATTTTTGCAAATGCTTTGGATGGCAATACGGTTTTTGCGCCTTCCCCGGTATAACCACCCCAGATTCCATTTAATTCAAGTGTTGGACGAATGCCGGTGCGCTCATTTGTTGTATATCCTTTTTCTCCCCATAATGCAGATACCCCAAGGTCTTTGGCATATTCTTCTTCACTGAATGGTGCTTTTGCCATCAGCATTCTTTCCTCCTGAGTTGCTTCAATTACATCATCATAGAAGCCCGGAATAGTAATATGATTGTTTTCATCATGAAGGGAGGCGATCATTTTTGCCAGCATGGTGATGGGGTTTGCTACTGCACCACCATAGACACCGCTGTGCAAATCGCGGTTTGGCCCTGTTACTTCTACTTCAATATAGGATAAGCCCCTGACACCAATATCAATTGAAGGGTTATCCATACTGATCATGGCCGTATCACTGATCAATATAACATCTGCATCCAGAAGGGCTTTGTTCGCTTTAACAAAATTGGCCAGGTTTGGTGATCCCACTTCCTCTTCCCCTTCGATAAGAAATTTAATATTTGTGGGTAGGTAATTGGTCTGGACCATTGTTTCCAAAGCCTTTACATGCATATAAAACTGGCCTTTGTCATCACAAGCCCCCCTTGCGAAAATTTTCCCGTCTTTAATTACCGGCTCGAAAGGTCCGCTGTGCCAAAGTTCCAGCGGATCAGCCGGTTGAACATCATAATGCCCGTAAACTAATACAGTTGGCCTGGTTGGATCTGTAATCTTTTCTCCATATACAATGGGATGGCCCGGTGTATCATAAATTACAGCCCTGGAAGCACCGGCTGCAAGCAGGCTGGCCTTTACCGCTTCAGCACATTTTATCATATCGCCTTTGTTTTCACCACGCGCACTAACGCTTGGAATCTTTAAAAGGTCTAGTAATTCATTCAGGAAACGGTCTTTATGCTGATCCTGGTATTCTTTCCAAGCATTCATGGTAATGTATTTAGCGAAACGAATTTAGGCGGTTTTGGGCAATACTTCGCCGGGTTGGGGGAGCTGGTGTTTCTGGTCAGATAAAATATTCCCAACTGTCCATTCGATTTGTTTTTCAAATGGGTGCATGCGCACTTTGCAATCTTTTTTGGTGCAGATGGCACAGGAAAATTCAAGGCAACCGTCGGAATGAACAAAAAGTTCAATGCTGTCGCCGAATTCCTGGCGGATGCGCTGGCTTAAGGTGTCAATTTCTTTATGCGCTTCATGAACATTCAGGTACCAGGGCACCGTAAGGTGACAATCTATATGCAGTATAGCGCCGTACTTGATTACCCGGAGGTTGTGCAGGTCAATCCAGTTTGCGGGCCTGTCGGTGTTCAGTCGCTTTATCATTTGTTGCAGTAATTCATTATCGGCTTCATCCATTATTCCGGCAAGTGATGCCCGTAAAATTTTATACCCGGTAAAGATGATGATGAAACTAAAAATGAGCGCAACAATATTATCGATCAGTTGAATTTTTGTGAAATAGATCAGGGCAATACCTACCAGAATGCCAATGGTGGAATATGTGTCGGACTGCAGGTGTTTGCCACTTGCCACAAGTGCCAGGGAATTGTTTTTTTTGCCCCGCCTGATGGCGATATATCCCATTATGAAATTCACTAAGCCGGCAATGCCCACCAATATCATCCCGTAATCCAGCTTTTGAAGGATATGCGGATGAATAAAATTATCGATGCACTCGTAAATTATGATGAGGCCTGCGATCATGATAAGGGTTCCTTCAACAGCTGCTGATATAAATTCAGCTTTCCCATGGCCATATGGATGATCCATGTCTCGCGGCTTGGAAGCTATATATAAACTGTATAAACCGATAAACCCTGAAATGACATTCACAGTACTTTCCAGCGCATCAGTAAGGATTGAAACAGACCGGGTGATATACCAGGCGAAGATTTTGATGCCGAATAATAATACAGCCACCAATACAACCCATTGTTGCAACCTGAAGTTTTCTTTTTGTGCCTGCATTACTTCATTGCTGTATCATAACGTTGCTGGATAAAATCCCAGTTTACTAAATTCCACCAATTCTCAATGTAATCGGCACGCTTATTCTGGTATTTCAGGTAATACGCATGTTCCCAAACATCCAGACCGAGAATCGGCAACCCTTTTGTTCCGGCTATATCCATCAGCGGATTATCCTGGTTAGGCGTGGAAGTGAGTATTAATTCTTTTTGTTTATCACCATAAAGTACAAGCCATGCCCATCCACTGCCGAAGCGGTTTTTACCTGCATCTGAAAACTGGGATTTAAAATTGGCGAAGGAGCCAAATTTACTTTCAATGGTGGTTAACAAATTGCCTGTTGGCCGGTTATCAGCGCGTGGGGCCCGCATACTCTGCCAAAAGAGTTCATGGTTATAATGGCCGCCGGCATTGTTGCGCAATTTGTCAGAATATTTTGAGATACTGCCGAAAATATCTTCGAGTGGTTTGCTGCGGTCAATACCTTCTGCCTGAGCGGCATCATTCAGGTTCTTCGCATACGCTGCCGCATGTTTGGTATAATGAATTTCCATGGTCATGGCATCAATATACGGCTCTAATGCTTTGTAGTCATATGGCAGTGGCTTTTGGTCGAAGCCAGTGTGGAAAGGATTGTTAACGGTGGCTTTTGCTGTGCTGCAGGAACTCAGCAGACTGCTGCCAACTATGGTACTGCCAATACCAACAGCTAAAGAGGCTTTTGTGCCTTTAGCCAGGAAGTCTCGTCTGGATTGTTTGGAAAGTTTCATTTACCTGTTTTTTTAAAGTTACTGAGCCTTGTCCGTACTGCGAATATTTTTTAACCGTGCAAACCATGGTTGAATCTGGCGGAGTATCCTGAAATAAAATTCTTTATTAAATAATTGTGAATCATGCATGGCTTTCCAGATCAGGAAAATTCCGATCGGCGCTAATACATAGGAGGCCAGCCACATGCCCCATACCGGTTGCATAACATCTTCCTTAACGAACTTTTTCCCGAAATTATTCAGCAGGAAAAAGAGTACGAAAAATACTACAGCAAATACAAGGGGGGTACCAATCCCGCCTTTCCTTATAATGGAACCTAAGGGTGCCCCTATAAGGAACAATATAAAACAGGCAATGGATAAGGTAAATTTTTCATGCCAGGCAATTTTATGCAGCCGAAGGCTTTTGGCCCTGCTCATGTATTCAGCAGTATTGGCATCCATAGTACTCTTGATAATAGTTAACTGCGATAATACTTTTGTATTCGAGTTGGCAATTAAGCTATCTGGTACTATGTCCGAAAGTTTGCTGACCGGTGCTGCTTTTACCGGTTGCTTCCATCCGGTATCAATATATTTTTCAAAAGTCACATACGGCGAAAGGTCGGTGTACATTTTCTTATGGTAGTATTCGTGTAACCCTTCCAGTGAGTCGATGGCGAAATTCAGTTGTCTCACGCTAAGCATCTGGTAATTATCCTTGAAAAGGCTGTCTTGCGTTTTACTCAGTGCCAGGGTGCTGAGGTCAAATACTTTTTTAAATTCGGTAAAACCCAGGCGGATGAATTCTGTATTGGTGTTTAATCGTGACCCTCGCTCGGAATACCTCCATCCGTTCTGTAATTTGAATTCAAGGAATCGTTTATCAGCTGAAACTTTCATAATGCCTTTGTTGGCAATAATGATATTATCCTGTAGGTTATAATCTTTTTCATAAATGATGATATCCCTTAATGTGGAATCATCTTTTTCTTTCTTACCAACTTTTATAGCATAGCCCGGCAGAACGGTATAAAAGACTCCTTCGCGCAGGTCGAATGCCGGTTTTTTGTTGATGATATCATATTTTAAACGGTTTAGCCTCAGGTTTGAAACCGGAATAATATAATTATTAAATAAAAAGGCAATGCCGCAAATGATTATACTAACCACCATCAGGGGACGCATAAAACGTAGCAGAGGAATTCCTGCACTTTTGATGGCAACAAGCTCAAAGGTTTCGCCAAGGTTCCCGAAAGTCATTATGGAAGAAAGAAGTATAGCCAGCGGAAGAGCCAATGGTACTACCGTCGCTGCAACATACATGATCAGCTGGCCAATGGTCATCAAATCGAGGCCTTTTCCCACAATATCATCAATATACAACCAGAAAAACTGGAGTACAAGCACGAAAAGGGTAATAAAAAAGGTAGCGATAAATGGGCCAACAAAGGCTTTTAATATTAATTTATCTAGCTTTTTTATCACAGCGGAGCGGAATGTTTTCTGAATAACTTTGTTGGTATGAGCGGCGTAAAAATACAGCTTTCCAGAGAGGAACAAGAAATGGCAGCAGATACTGGCATTATTTTAACCAAGAACCGTATATTGAGTGCAGTGATGCAGCAATTTGGTACGCTTAGCGAAGCTGAAGTAGCATATACCACTAAGATGCGACACCAGTTGCCTGAAAGTATTTATATGTACCCGCCTAAAATTTCGAGGGGCGAGAATTATCAGCAATTGCCCTGGGTTATGCTTGATTATCCGCGTGTTTTCGCTCCTGAAGCAACACTGGCTATCCGGCATTTATTCTGGTGGGGTAATTTTTTTTCCTGCAGCCTGCAGGTTTCAGGTGATTTTAGCCAGGTTCTGTTAGGTAAAATGGCGCTTTGGCCGGAAGGAACCCATGTCTGCGTACATGCATCGCCGTGGGAGCATCATTTCGGTCCCGATAATTACCTTCCGGTGATAGGCATGGACCCGCAAAAAATCATCTCACTGGCAACCCAGGGAAATTTCCTGAAACTGTCCATAGTATTGCCTGTATCCCAATGGGATAGCGCACAGGGATTTCTGTTTAATGGATTCAGCAGCTGGATGAAACTGCTATTGTAGTTAATTACCCAGTCGATGGAACAGATCCTTCACCTGGTATCCCCATAACTGACTGGAATCTTTGATTTCTTTCTTTTCAGCAAAATCATTGATCACCAGTATGGTCTGGTTGGTAACTTCCGATTTCTCGATGCGGAATTCAAAGAATTCATCTTTTGGCGCATGTAACCAGTGAAACCTGATAAAACTATTTTCTTCACTTTCCAATACCTCTGCTTTATCAATTGAGCCATTCCACGAAAAGCTGAAAACCTGGTCTCTTTCATCTACCCTGTCGGCAAACCATTCCTGCAATCCGGCCGGGGTGCTCAAAAATTCATATAAAATGGTCGGTGAGCACCTGACCGGATATTCCAAAGTATACATTTGTTTCTTAGTCATCTCCTGTCAATATCATTCATTAGTAATGCAATCAATGCAATAATAGAAAATTAAATGACAGCGCAAAATAATATAATAAGTATTTTTTGTTAAACGGTTTTGTTTACATGATTACACAAAATAACCGTATTAACACCGGAATGCAGGGTTTTAGGCATGCGGGATTTGGAAATGGGGTAGGGGAACATTAAATTGCTGTAACTGGGTAACCTTAATAAGTAATCTCTTTTTATGCAAGAAATTCCTAATTAATGCGTTTCTAGTTAGACCAAACCTCAAATCTTAGAAAAAAAAACCTCTAAAACCCTGCCTATGAGCATGCGTCAACTTAAGATTACTAAATCTATCACCAACCGGGAGTCTCAGAGCCTCGAGAAATACCTCCAGGAAATTGGCAAGGTAGAGCTCATCGCACCTGAAGAGGAAGTGCGCCTCGCCAGGCTCATCAAACAGGGCGATCAGCGTGCCCTGGACCGTTTAACCCGCGCCAACCTTCGATTTGTTGTATCGGTTTCCAAACAATACCAAAACCAGGGCCTCTCCTTACCCGACCTGATTAATGAAGGGAACCTTGGGCTCATAAAAGCCGCCCAGCGCTTTGATGAAACGCGGGGCTTCAAATTTATTTCCTATGCTGTTTGGTGGATTCGCCAGAGTATTTTGCAGGCCCTGGCCGAACAAAGCAGGATTGTTCGCCTGCCCCTGAATAAGGTGGGTTTGACGAACCGCATACAAAAAGCATATCAGCAACTGGAGCAGGAGTTTGAGCGCGAGCCATCTCCTGAGGAACTGGCAGAATTGCTCCAGATCGATATTGAGGAAGTTTCCGCAAGCCTTAGTATTTCCGCCCGTCACGTAAGTATGGATTCACCATTGTCTGATGGTGAAGAAAATACAATGATCGATGTACTGGAAAACCCTAACGCTGAACGCACAGATAAAGGCATTGAACATGACGAAAGCCTGAAAATGGAGATCGACAGGTCAATGCAGGTGCTAACCGAGCGCCAGAAAGAAGTGATTTGCTATTTCTTCGGATTGGGGGTAGACCATCCCATGAGCCTGGAAGATATAGGGGAAAAATTTAACCTGACCCGTGAAAGGGTTCGCCAGATCAAGGACAAAGCGATTACCAAACTCAAAACAAATTCAAGAAGTAAGGAGTTACGCACATACCTGGGTGTATAGTCAATCGCTTCAATTATATTTGCACTCCAATTTAAGGTGAACTTTAAGTTCACCTTATTTTTTGGGAAAAAACACACGGGTATGTTTGAATCATTAAGTGAAAGGCTCGAGTCGGCCTTTAAGCAGATAAAAGGGGAAGGCCGTATTACAGAACTGAATGTGGCGGCTACTGTTAAGGATATCCGCCGTGCATTGGTGGATGCAGATGTGAACTATAAAATTGCCAAGGAATTTACCGATCGTATCAAGGACAAAGCCATGGGCGAGAAAGTGCTCACAGCCGTTAGTCCGGGCCAGCTAATGGTGAAGATCGTGAAAGATGAGTTGGCTGAACTGATGGGCGGCACAGAAAGCGAGTTTAATGCAAAAGGCAATCCGGCGGTGATTTTGATTGCCGGTCTCCAGGGTTCCGGTAAAACAACGTTCAGCGGAAAACTGGCCAATTACCTGAAAGGGAAAAAAGGATTCTCCCCAATGCTGGTGGCAGCAGATATCTACCGTCCCGCGGCAATCGACCAGCTGAAAGTGCTTGGTTCCCAGATTGGGGTGGATGTTTATAGCGAACCTGATAATAAGGATGCAGTTGACATTGCACGCAAAGCTATTGCTGAAGCGCGTTCCAGGAATAAAAATGTGGTGATTATCGATACTGCCGGCCGGCTTGCTGTGGATGAAGTGATGATGAACGAAGTGGCCAATATTAAGGCTGCTGTAAACCCGCAGGAAATTCTGTTCGTAGTGGATTCCATGACCGGACAAGACGCTGTAAATACTGCGAAAACTTTCAATGACCGCCTTAATTTTACCGGGGTAGTACTGACCAAGCTGGATGGCGATACACGCGGTGGTGCGGCGCTTTCAATCCGTTATACGGTTAATAAACCAATTAAGTTTGTTAGCAGCGGCGAAAAACTCGATACCCTGGATGTGTTTTATCCGGAGAGGATGGCGCAAAGGATACTGGGTATGGGCGATATTACAACGCTTGTAGAAAGGGCCCAGGAGCAATTCAATGAAGAACAGGCCAGGAAACTGGAGAAAAAAATCCGTAAAAACCAGTTTGATTTTGAAGATTTCAAGCAACAACTGGAGCAGATTAAAAAAATGGGTAATATAAAAGACCTGCTCGGCATGATCCCCGGCGTGGGAAAGGCGGTAAAGGATATTGACATCAGTGATGATGCATTTAAGGGCATTGAGGCAATGATTAACTCAATGACCCCGTTTGAACGGTCAAACCCCGATACTATTGATATCAGTCGCCGTAAACGGATTGCCAAAGGTTCTGGAAAAGATATTAGTGATGTGAATGCTTTTATGAAGCAATTTGACCAGATGAAAGACATGATGAAAATGATGAATAAGATGCCAATGGGTGGAAAAATGCCCGGAATGGGCGGTTTTGGTCGTCGTTAAGCTTTGTAATAAGATAATAATTTTTTAGTTTGCATATATGTTTCGGACTTGCTACTTTTGCAGTCCTTATTAAGGGAAACCCTATTTATTCACGCATTTAAATTTTTATTTAAGATGCCAGTTAAAATGAGATTGCAGCGTCACGGCTCCAAGAAAAGGCCATTCTACTTTATAGTAGTGGCGGATGCACGTGCACCACGGGATGGAAAATTCATCCAGAAAATCGGTACTTACAACCCTCTGACAGTTCCAGCTTCCATTCAGTTAGATCGCCAGCGTGCGCTCGATTGGCTGCACAAAGGTGCTGAGCCAACTGATACGGTTCGTCGTATCCTGTCATTCAAAGGTGTATTGTACCTGAAACACCTGTTGCGCGGCGTTAAGCTGGGCTTGTTCGATGATGTTACCGCTATGCAGAAGTTTGAAGTATGGCACAAAGAACATGAAGCTCAGTTGAAGAAGCGTAGCGATGAGCACCGCAAGCAACGCCAGGTTCGCCGGTTTCCAACCCCGAACAGAAGGCCGCAGCCCCGTCAGGAAGGTGGTGCTGAATAATTGAATGCAAAAAAATGCTCAGAATAAAGTCCCGGTGCCCGTCACCGGGATTTTTCATTACCTGTATAAGGCCAATTAATTTATTATGCAGTATAACAGTATTGGTAAAATCGTAGCCAGCTTTGGGGTTAATGGCGAATTGGTGTTAAAACATGCCCTGGGGAAAAAAACGGCCCTGAAGGGATTGGAAACAATATTTATTGAAGTACACAAGGGGGAATTCCTGCCTTATTTTATTCAGTCTGCACGCGCCAAAAGCGATACCGAGGTGCTGTTGGCCCTTGAAAGTGTTTCCAGTCGCGAGGCCGCACTGCTGCTGAATCAGAAGGAAGTCTGGCTGACTGAAGAAGACTTTTCAAGGTACGCCGCGAAAAATGCGTCCATTTCATTATTGGGTTACCACATCATACATGATGGCCAGGATCTCGGGGAAATTCTGGAGGTAATTGAACAGCCACACCAGGTGCTTTGTCGAATAGACCTTGATGGTAAAGAAGCCCTCATCCCTGTGCATGCAGGCTCCCTGCTCAAAATGGACCCTAAGAAAAAACTAGTGATACTCGACCTTCCCGACGGCCTTCTCGATATCTTCCGCTAACCTTCACCCGGCGGGTAGTTCCCGGCGGGTAATACCCGCGGGGTGAACCAGGTTGAGCAATTTCCCGATTTGCACCTGGTGTCGTTGGTTGTGTGCTATAATGAACCTGAAGACATCACCTAGCTTTAATTTTATAAATGGACTTATGGAGATTGGAATCCGGATAGCATTCAGGTCACAGCGTTCTGCCAAATGAAGCAGATGAACCAGTTTTCTCTGCCATTGTAAAAATTCACCTATAACGTGGCTGCTATTAAGTTTTGGGTTTGGTGAGTGGCTTTTCACTGCTTTCATTTTATTGGAGATTGTCCCGTTTTTAGGCAACATCGACCGGGTAAAATAATCACCCAACCATCCAGGTTTAAATAATGGTTGTGCGTGTTTGGTGGACAGCTCCATTTTATGCTCCATCAGCGGAAGGTAATACCGGTAATAACTGTTGAGGTGTTCCAGCACTTGCAGGGTATTCCACCTGCCTGGCCCATCATTGGTTTCCAGCAAATCAGGTGATGTTTGTTCGGCTATTTGTGTGATATCTTCAAGCAGTACGAGAGATTCATTGCTAAGTTCCCGCAGCAGGACGGAGGAATTAAATGGTTTCATCCTGGTTATTTTTCACAAATCTATTTTAGCCCTTACAACAAAATCTTGGTGCAGGCCAAGCTTTTCCTTGCCTATATTTTTACAGAAGACAACAGCTTACTAAAAGTAGTGGGGTCTAATCCAAGATAGGAAGCCAGGTATTTGTGTGGCACAATTTGCAGGATGTGCGGGCTCCTGGTTAATAAGGTCCTGAATTTTTCTTCAGCGGTATAGACCATTAACTCTGCCTGCCTGTCCAACAGGCCGCTGACCGTAGTACAGAGCGCCTGATAAATGACCTCTGCAATAGACTGCCGGCTTTTTCTAACCTGCTCAAACTGGTAGTAACTGGTTCGTAAAAAACTACTGCTGGTTAAGGTTTCCAGGAAAAACTTCGAAGGTTTCTGGTTGAGGAAAGAATCAAGAATGCCGGAAAAAGAATAGGGATAACTAAACAGAATAGTGGCTTCTTTCTCACCATGTAACTGAAAGCCCCGCTGAACACCTTCTGTTACCCAATAGAGATATTTTTCTTTTTCCCCTGCCACGGTTATCACTTCTTTTCGTTTATAGCTTACCGGTACCCAGATGTCGCTGAAAGCCGACCATTCGATTGGCGGTATATCATGTAGGGCAGACAGCTGCTCATACATTATTTTCAGTGCATCGGGTATTTGCTTCATTTCAATTCAGATTGGAGGAAATCAGCTGCAAGCTTTAACCGGAAATACAAATTACTTAACATCAGGGCGATATTGTTCCTAACCCGCTTAACCGAACCGCCGTTCATTTGCTGGATGGTTTTTATTTCTTCAATTTTTTCATCAATCTTATCAAAAAGTTGCGCTATTGTCCAACCCTGGTAACGCCGGTTGCGTTCATCCAGAATATGGTATGGTTCTATTTTCCCGGGTTTTAGTTTAGTGAATTTGAAATTAGCCTTGATGGCTGCTTTGATAGCTTCATTCGACAGGTGCCCGATAATAGTATCCTCCGGAAAATGATTCAGGTAGCCATTCCTGAAAACACTGAGGTTAAGCCGCAGTTCACGAAGCAGTTGCTTTTTATGCACATCTGCAGTCTCTGATTTCTGCTGTAAAAAACTGATCAGTTTCTCTAATGGACCTAGTCCGGTTTTTAACCATTCCATGCCTTAAAAATAGTGTTTTCAGGCCTTTCACCCGCCGGGTATTACCCGGCGGGTGAAAGTTGTACATTTGGGAATGTCTGCTCAAAGGTTGATTGCACATTTTGACCTCGATGCATTTTTTGTATCGGTAGAATGCCTCTTGGATCCATCTCTTAAAGGAATTCCTCTTGCTGTTGGCGGGAACAGCGACCGTTCAGTTGTTGCGGCCTGCAGTTATGAGGCCCGGAAATTTGGCGTTCATTCGGCGATGCCTATGCGAACAGCACTTCGCATTTGTCCGCAGTTGCGAATTGTACAGGGCACCAGGGGCGCCTACACCAGGTACTCGCGTATGGTTACCGAAATGATCGCTGCGGCTGCTCCGGTTTTTGAGAAGGCATCCATCGACGAATTTTATTTAGACATCAGCGGCATGGACCGCTTTTTCAATCCACTGGAATGGACCGTCGCGTTAAGGGAAAAAATTATCAGTCAAACTGGTCTCCCTATCTCATTTGGTATGGGTTCTAATAAAATGATTGCAAAAATCGCCACAGATGCCGCCAAGCCCAATGGCTTTCTTTTTATTGAACCCGGAAAAGAGGGGAGTTTCCTTGACCCGATGCCGGTTAGTAAAATTCCCGGCGTCGGCGACCAAACCTATCGTGACCTGCTGCAACTGGGTATTGAAACCATCAGCGAATTGCGACAGGCAAATCCAGACCTGCTAACCCGGCAGCTGGGAAAATCCGGTACAGATCTATGGAAAAAAGCCCATGGTATCCATATTGGGGCTGTTTCACCTTACCAGGAAACCAAATCGGTTTCCACAGAAATAACCTTCGATAAAGATGTTTCTGATACAGATTTTTTATTGGCTGAATTGGTGCGGATGACCGAAAAAGTTGCGTTTGAACTTCGACAGGATAATAAATTGGCTGGATGCATTTCCGTTAAAATCCGGTACCCCGATTTTGAAACCACTTCCCGCCAAACCTCCATTCCCTACACATTTTATGATGATGAATTGCTGCCCCAGGCCAAATTACTGTTCCATCAGCTTTACCGTAAAGGAAAATCAGTTCGCCTCATTGGTGTCCGGCTCAGCGAACTGACTGATGGGGCGCGGCAAACCAATTTATTCCAGGATGTAAACCGGAAATCTGACCTTTATAAAGCTATAGATGAGGTGAAAAATAAGTTTGGAAAAGGGGCCCTCAATAAGGCTGGAGGTATGAAAAAATAATTCCCTATTAAATAAGTAGGATTAATTATCTTGCACGTCCATCGAATTAAAATTCCATCATATGAGTTTACGTTTAGGCGATACGGCGCCCAATTTTAAAGCCGTAACTACAGAAGGGGAAATTGATTTTCATGAGTACCTGGGCGATAGCTGGGGTGTGTTATTTTCGCACCCTGCAGATTATACACCAGTATGTACAACCGAACTTGGTAAAACAGCCCTGTTGAAACAGGAGTTTGAAAAGCGTAACGTAAAAGTGCTTGCGGTTTCTGTTGACCCACTGGATAAACACCTGGGATGGCGCAATGATATCAATGAAACGCAGCATTGTACGGTTGACTTCCCCATCATTGCCGATGAGAAAAAAGAAGTGGCCAATTTGTATGGTATGATCCATCCCAATGCTTCAGAAACCTTTACCGTGAGGTCATTGTTTATCATCGGTCCTGATAAAAAAATAAAACTGATGATCACTTACCCTGCTTCCACAGGTCGTAATTTCTTTGAGGTATTGCGTGTAATTGACTCGTTGCAACTTACTGCCAAATACAGTGTAGCTACGCCTGCGGATTGGAAAGCTGGTGATGACGTTATTGTTGTCCCTGCTGTAAGTACAGAAGATGCCATTAAAAAATTCCCTAAAGGCGTGAAAGTGGTTAAGCCTTACCTGCGCTATACCCCACAGCCAAACATTGATTAATTGGAGTAGTAATTATAGCAACCCGGTGAATTATTTTCTCCGGGTTTTTTTTGCCCGTTTTATTGAATCGGATAATCTGCCGGAATGCTAAAAGCTTAGTACTTTCAAAGGACCTATTAGAATATTGTTTATGAAAATATTTTCCCTCTTTGGCCTTCTTTTGCTTTTTGCCAGCCTTGCTTCCGGCCAGCGTACAATTATTTACTGCGGACAACTTGTTGATGTTAAAGCAGGTAAAATGCTTTCTGCAAAAACCATTATTGTGGATGGAAAAAAAATTGCAGATATACAAGATGGCTATATTACAGCCAGGAATAATGACAAGGTGATTGACCTGAAGAACCGCACGGTGATGCCCGGGTTAATTGATATGCACGTACACCTCGAAATGGAAACAAAAAAGGGAGAAGCCGGCGAAAGGTTTGTGGTCAATCCGGCTGATATCGCTTTTTCCTCTTTAAAATACGCAAACAGTACCTTGATGTCGGGCTTCACTACAGTCCGCGATCTGGGTGGAACCGGCGTAAACATTTCGCTTCGCAATGCTATTGCCAAAGGTGAAGTGGTTGGCCCAAGGATATTTACCGCAGGCAAATCGATTGCCACAACTGGCGGACATGCAGATCCGACAAATGGCTACCGCAAAGACCTGATGGGTGATCCCGGACCAAAAGAAGGTGTGATTAATGGTGTGGAAGAAGCTTACCAGGCAGTGAGGCAACGCTACAAAGAAGGGTCTGACCTGATCAAAATAACAGCTACCGGTGGTGTCCTTAGCCAGGCCAAAGATGGTGCCAACGCACAGTTTACTGAAGAAGAGATCAAGGCAATAGTTGCTGCTGCAAAAGACTATGGCTTTAAAGTCGCTGCACATGCCCATGGCGCAGAAGGTATAAAGCGTGCCATACGGGGTGGTGTAAATTCTATTGAGCATGGTACTTTTATGGACGATGAAGGCATTGCTCTGATGAAACAATATGGAACCTGGTATGTTCCTACAATTACTGCCGGAAAATCTGTCGGCGACAGCGCAAAAATACCAGGTTACTATACAGAAGTTGTTACCCCAAAGGCCCTGGCAACCGGTCCAATGATCCAGGCGACATTCGCAAAAGCATATAAAGCCGGGGTTAAAATTGCTTTTGGAACTGATGCGGGAGTATATGCCCACGGGAAAAACTGGCTCGAATTTGTTTACATGCACGAAGCAGGAATGCCTGTTATGGAAGCAATAAAATCTGCTACAGTATCTGCGGCGGAATTATTAGGTGCCACTGATATCCTCGGATCTATTGAAAATGGGAAACTGGCTGATATTATTGCAATAGACGGCGACCCCGTTAAAGATGTTCAGGCAATGGGCCGGGTAAGGTTTGTTATGAAAGAAGGCAAAGTATATAAAAGTGAATGAGTATTTCAGGAATGCTGTGGTTACAGGCGATTACCGGGGAATATTAAATGGCTTGTTTTTTAAATTCTCCCGTTTTGCCACCACCATGTTTTTCCAGTTGTTGCAGGGTAGCCCTCAGGTCCCTGGGTATCGGTGCTTCCAGTGACCTTTGTATTCCTGAGGGATCGGTAAAACGAAGTTCCCTTGCATGTAATGCCAGCCTGTTTAGCAAAGGTTTTTCATCCAGAACATCTTTCCCCAGGTTGAATTTTTTCTTGAAAGAAGAAAGGAATACCGCTTTGCCGTCGCCATATAATGGATCGCACACAATGGGATGACCCAGGTGTTTCATGTGCACCCTGATCTGGTGTGTACGCCCGGTAAGGATTTTAAATTCAAGCCAGCTATATAAATTGAAACTTTCCAATACCCTGTATGCGGTTATAGATGGTTTTCCTTTACGGACAATTGTCATCAGCCCCTTTTTTACCGGGTGTTCACCAATGGGTTCATCGATTATTCCCTCGGCTTCGTATAGTTTGCCCAGAACCAGTCCGTTATAAAATTTCTCAGTACTTCTTTCTTCAAACTGCTTTGATAAAAATTTGTGACTGGCTTCATTCTTTGCGAAGACGATTACACCACTTGTTTCTTTATCCAACCGATGCACCGTATAAATGCTGCCATATTTTTGCAGTAGGATGTCTTTAAGCGATGGTTCAGATTGTTCGCGGTCTGGTATAGACAATAACCCGGCAGGTTTGTTCACGGCTATCAGGTCGTCGGTTTCCAGTAAAATTTCCAATGGATGTTTCATGAACTTCAGGCTGTTATTGGTCGGATTTTTCTTTTTTTGTGCTTTTGTTGAAATGCTTCAACAGGCGAACCTCTTTTTCAGTAAGTAAACGCCATTTTCCCCGCAGTACATTCTTCTTTGTCAGCCCCGCATACATTACCCGGTCAAGCCCGCGTACATCATATTTCATATGTTCAAAAATGCGGCGCACAATGCGGTTACGGCCACTGTGAATTTCAATGCCGATAACGCTTTTGTCTTTCGGATCGGCATAACCCAGTGCGTCGGGGGCAACAAATCCATCTTCGAGTGTTATACCATTGCGAATGGTATCAAAATCATTTTTAGTCAGGGGTTTATCGAGTTTAACCTCGTAAATTTTCTTAACCTGGTTCTTTGGGTGTGAAAGCGTTTGCGCCAGATCGCCATCGTTGGTAAACAAGAGTACACCACTGGTGTTCCTGTCGAGCCGCCCAACAGGATATACTCTTTCTGAAGTGGCTGTTTTGATCAGGTCCAGCACAGTCTTGCGGCCCTGGGGATCTTCCGTTGTTGTAATATAATCTTTCGGCTTGTTTAGTAATATATATACCAGGTTCTTGGTAATTGTAACCCGCTTACCTTTCACCGTTATAATATCCTTTTCGGTTACTTTAAATCCCGGTTCAGTAACATTTGCGCCATTTACAGTTACGATGCCCTCTTTTACCAGCGCAGCTGCATCGCGCCGGGCACAAACACCACAATGTGCAATGAATTTGTTCAGCGGCATTAGGGATGCACCGTGTTCGTGCTGGCCTGCATTTGCAACACCAGCAGGAGGCGTTTTATCAGCTATCTTAACTGCACTTTTTGTTATGGCTTTACTGTGGGATGGCCTGGTTGCCGGGGCTTCCGGCTTTGCATACCTTGATTTTCTTTTCTCGTCAATTTTTTCCTTAATGGCTTCAGCCCGCTCATTTTTGATTTCTCTTCTTTCTTTGCGGTAGGCTTCCTTAATGGTACCCGCTTTCTTCTTGTTCGCGAATTTCTCGAACCCGGTGGACTTTTTCATGTACTTAAAATTTGCTGTTTTTCAACAGGGATGGGTGCAAAAGTACTGAAGTTAACCCGGATTATCGGGATTGGCCCTTATTCCGCCTGCTTTTCATTTCATCCAGGATGCTTTGCTGGTCGGGGTTAAGCATAGCTTTCATATCGGATTTATGCGCTTCAACCAATGCTTTTAGTTGCCTGCGCTGTTCAGCTGCAGCAAGGGCATCATTAGCTCTTATTACTTCAGCTTTTTGCCTGAAATCCTTATCCAGCTGGGTCATTTTTGTGGATTGATCAGCACTGAGGTTCAGTTTTTCTTTCATTTTCTCCATCCTTTCTGCAGATCTTTTTTCGTTTTCCAGCTTTCGGCCGGCCTTTTGTTCACCAAGCTGCTTCCTTTGCTCCGGCGTTAGGATCGCCATCATTTTGGCCTGTTGTTCCTTGCGCAATTCAGCCATTTTGTTTTGCTGGTCTTCCGTTAGGTGTAATGCTTTAAAATCCATCGGTTGACGGTGCCTGTCAGGTCCCACACCATCTTGCAGCCTCATCTTGCCACCTTCCTGGGCCATCGCCATATGAAGGCAAAATCCAAGCATTGCCGTTGTGAATATTTTTTTCATAGCGTTTTATTTTAGGACTGGCTATGAAGGCGAAAGTTTAATGGCTTTCTTTATTGGCCAACTGGCCGCAGGCTGCGTCAATATCTTTTCCCCGGCTTCTGCGCAAGCGAACGTTCACCCGGTGCTTTTCCAGGTATTGCATGAATTGCATCACTTTATCTTCCTCGGGTTTTTCAAATGCAGCAAGGTCAATAGGGTTGTATTCGATAATATTGATGAGGTCAGCGGGAACCTGGCGGTAGATCTTTACAAGTTCTTCAGCATCTTTTAAAGAATCGTTAAAGTCTTTGAACAGGATGTATTCAAAGGTGATTTCATTACCTGTTTGCTGGTAAAAATAATTCAGGGCTTCAATGAGGCTTTTGATATCATTACTGTCATTGATGGGCATAATTTCGTGCCGCTTAGCGTCATTTGCCGCATGCAGGGAAAGCGCCAGTTTAAACCGCACTTTATCATCGCCAAGCTGGCGGATCATCTTGGCTACACCGGCGGTGGAAACTGTAATGCGTCTCGGACTCATGCCCAATCCTTCCGGTGAACTGATCATTTCAATGGCTTTCAGCACATTTTTATAGTTGAGCAACGGTTCACCCATTCCCATAAAAACAATATTCGTCAGCTTTTTGCCATACACTTTTTCACTTTGCTGGTTAATCAGTACCACCTCGTCATAAATTTCATCGAATTCAAGGTTCCGCTTACGGTCCATATACCCTGTAGCGCAAAACTTGCAACTCAGCGAGCAGCCTATCTGGGAGGAAACGCAAGCTGTCTTACGGTCATCGGTGGGGATTAATACCCCTTCCACCAGGTGCCCGTCTACCGTACGAAAGCGGCTTTTGACAGTACCATCAGCACTGTGCTGCGTTAAATCAGCTGTTAAGGCTGGCAAGGTAAAATGTTCAGCCAGCCTGGTGCGTAACTCCTTGCTGAGGTTGGTCATATCCTCGAAACGCTGGGCCTGTTTGGCCCATAGCCATTCATAGACCTGTTTAGCCCGGAATTTCTTTTCCCCGATTTCCTCAAAATATTGCTCCAGTTCCTCTTTCGACAACTGCCGGATATTCTTGTTTGCCCCTTTTAACATCGTGCAAAGATAGGAAATGGTGGGCGGCGAGGGTTGAACGGTAGTTAGTGTATCGTTAATCCTTGATTTATTGCTGATGTCAGCCTGCTCTTTTCCTGCTGCATGTTTGGCTTGGCGGCCTCTGTTCTTTTTTTCAGCCCCAATTGCTATATTTAGGAAAATTTGCTATATGAAAAACGGTTTGTTTTGTTTGCTGTTCTTTTTTGGCGGATTGGCCATTGCCCATGCCCAGCAGGATACTACCTACAAATCTTTTTTAGGAAAATATAAGTTTCCTGATGGTAGCGTTGTTCAGTCGGTTGAAGTGGTGGGTGACAGCCTCAACGCGCTTAGCATGAATTCAGAAGCAGGAAACTCTCCCTTGCAACACCTGGATGGTGACAATTTCACCATCATTAATTTCAATGGAATTGCAAATTTTAAAAGGGCAGATTCTACCAGGGCAGTAGTTGGTATTCATATTGAAGCCATGGGCTATATCCTGGATGGCCAGAAAGACAATGGTACTGCAACCTGGACCTGGAGCATTTCCTGTTCAGGCGAACCTTTATATGCAGGGCGGCAGTTCAGGCGAAATTAAATTTTGGTAAATCTGGCTGGGCAACCGTTTGTTGTTGCCCGCTGGCCAGCTGCTTAACCATGCAATTTCCATCTGCTAATTCCTTACTGCCCAGTATAACAATATATTGGATGCCTTTCTTTTCGGCATATTTGAACTGTTTGTCAAATTTTGCCTGTTCATGATAGATTTCTGAACGGATACCCTTTTTCCTTAATTGCTGCAACAAACCAAATGCAGCCCGGCTTTCCGCTTCCCCCAGGTTAAAAAACAATACAGTGGTGCCTGTATTTACCTCTGCCGGGAAAAGTTGCAGTTCTTCCATAACATCGTATATACGGTCCACACCAAAGCTAATACCCACGCCGGGTACATTCGGTACACCGAACAGGCCGGTTAAATCATCATACCTTCCGCCGCCGCCGATACTGCCCATTTGAACAGTGGTTGCCTTTACTTCAAAAATGATTCCGGTGTAATAGTTGAGTCCACGCGCAAGGGTAAAATCACAAACGAGGTTATCTGCTGCATCGGGGTTTCCTGCTTCATTAAAAGATAGAATGAATTGTAATTCGCTGATGCCCTGAACGGCAAGCGGGATATGGCCAAGCAGGGACCTGACCGCTTCAATTTTTTCTCTGTTACTACCGGTGATGGATAAATATTTTTCAATGTCTGTTACCTGTTCCGGTGTTAGTCCTCGGGCAATAAGTTCATCTTTCACTTTATCGGGGCCAATCTTATCCAGTTTGTCTATCGCTATGGTGATGTCTGTCATCTTACCGGCACCGCCGCATAGTTCGGCAAGGGCTGCTAAAATTTTCCTGCTGTTCAACCTTATTTCAACGGGGATGCCTAATCGCTTGAAAACATTTGCGTAAATGGCGGTCAGTTCCACTTCATTTAAAAGGGAGTTGCTGCCTACAATATCAGCATCGCATTGGTAGAATTCCCGGTAACGTCCTTTTTGCGGCCGGTCGGCCCGCCAGACAGGCTGTACCTGGTAGCGTTTAAACGGAAGCGCTAGTTGCCCGTAATTCATGGCCACATACCTGGCGAAAGGGATGGTGAGGTCGTACCGAAGTGCACGTTCTGTTAAGTTTGCATCATTTTTACCCTGTAATACCTGTTCAAATGCCACCCTTGCCTTATCAATATTCTTAGGGTCGCCTAGTCCGTTATTAAGTATTTTAAAAATCAGTTTATCACCCTCTTCACCATACTTTCCCATCAGGGTGTTCAGGTTTTCCATAGCGGGAGTTTCCAGGGGCTGAAAACCGTAGAGTTCAAAAACCGATTTAATGGTATTGAAAATATAATTCCGTTTGCGGACCACATCTGCACTAAAATCGCGGGTTCCGGCTGGAAGGGAAGGTTTAGACATCGGGAATATACTAAAAGGTGATAGTTGATTGTTCAATAATGGTGGCGCAGGCCTTGTTGATAAGGTCAAAAACTTCATGGTAGCCCGGCTCCGGACCGTACCAGGGATCTGGTACATCGCGCTCTTCGCCCGGGTAAATGGCATCCAGCAGCAGCATGGCTTTTGGCGGATCGTAGTTGTTTCGGGCAATACGGCGCATTTCGGCTAATACATCAGTGGCCATGGCATAAATCCTGTCGAACCGGTCAAAATCTGCTGCCACGAAATTCCGGGCCCTTTGCCCTGAAATGTCGATACCATTCATCCGGGCAACTTTTTGGGATAGGGGATGGGGGGCTTCCCCAACATGGTACCCGTTTGTACCCGCACTGTCAATGGTCCAGTTAAGTCCGGCTTCAGCAACTTTCTGCCGCAATATTCCTTCCGCCAGCGGACTCCGGCAGATATTTCCCAGGCATACCATCAGGATCTTCATGGCCGCAAAAATAGGATAGTTTGTTTTATGGATTCCTTTGTTCCCGGCATCTTATTGCAGGACACAGCGCTGCGTTTAACCATAACATTTAGTCACCAAACTTCAATTTTATGAAGCCAGAACTCATTTTACGCAGTGATCTGCTGGATATTCTCTTTGAAAACCGCAACAAAGCCTACGGCGCTTATGCATTAAGGCGGAACTATACCCTGCATTTAGTTACTGGTATTGTCGGTATGGTGCTTCTCGTGGCCGGTTTCTGGATATTATTACCAAAATATCCTGGTAACGGGAAATTATCCAACCTCCTTCCTTTCATTTTAACAGATACCATCCGCCTGGCTCCTACGCCTGATTTTTCCACTCCGCCGCCGCCACCGCCGCCGCCAATACAACATCGGCCACGAATTTCAACTGTTGGATTTGGTGCCCCGGTTATTGATCCAAATGTGGAAAATTCGGGTATTCCGGACCAGGATGATCTCGCGCAAAGCCGCATTGGAACTGAAAACTTTACAGGTGAACCAGGTGATAACACAGCCCCTGGTCCCGCTAGCAATGGCCAGGCCACAATGCCGGCGGCACCTGTTCAGCCCCCTATGGAAGAAGCACCTGAAGTGCTGGAAACGGCCACAGTTATGCCGCAATTTCCTGGTGGTGAAGCAGCCCTGCAAAGATGGTTATCGAAGCAGCTCAGGCCCCAGGAAGGCCAGCAGGCGGGCGAAAGGGTAAAAGTGGTGGTGCGGTTTGTTGTGGGTAAAACAGGTGAAATTGGCCAGGTTGAACTGGTAAAGCAGGGTGGCGACCCCTATGACAGTGAAGTCATTAGGGTTATGAAAAAAATGCCACGCTGGGAAGCCGGCCAGCAACACGGTCGTGCGGTGAATGTTTGGTTTTATATCCCTATAATTTTTGAAATGCCCGAACAATAGATTTTTCCTAACTTGCCCAACCCGGACCAAACCAACAAATAAATGGCCCAAGAATCACCCGATAACAGAAGGAAACAATACAGTCTGATGCGATCCATCCTCGATTATGGCATGGGCGGTATAATTCTATTATTTGGATTTTTCTTCCTCTTTGCTGAGAAACTGGGCTTTTACTTTGATCTGGAGCCACTGTTCAAATATTTTTTCTCTTTTCTCTGTATTATATATGGTGCCTGGAGGATCTACCGCGGCTATCAAAAGAATTATTATTCTGAATGAGACTTAGTACTGCGTTTATACATAATCGTATGAATCGATTAATGGTTGCTGCTGCCTTGGCTTTATTTTGCTGCCATTGCAGTAACAAGCCTGTTGTTTACCATAGCGACAAGCTGGATCGTGGCACCATACAAATCAGTGTGGATGAATCCTTTAAGCCTGTTATTGATGCACAGATTAAGGTTTTTGAATCTTCCTTTCCGGATGCACATATCATTGCCCATTACAAGCCCGAGGCAGAATGCCTGAAAGATTTACTGGTAGACAGTATCCGGATGGTTATTGTAACCCGGCAGTTGCAGTCATCAGAGGAACAGCGGCTTAAAGATGCCCTTTCCTTTATTCCGGTCCAGGGAAGGATTGCCTATGATGCAGTAGCTGTGATCGTCAACAAACAGTCGAAGGATTCAATTCTTGAGGTGAGTGACGTTAAATCGCTCTTAAATGGCACAGGGACACTTAAACTAAGGCCTGTTCTGGATGGTCTAACGGCTACGAGTACTGTCAGGTATGCGCTGGATTCCATACTTAAAGGCCAGGAACTGGGGAAAACGGTAACAGCAGCAACCTCCAGCCAGGGGGTAATTGATTATGTGGCAGGGAATCCTGATGCAGTTGGTTTTGTGGGGGTAAGCTGGATCGGCAACCCCGAAGATTCAGTCCATGTAAGGTTACAAAAAAAGGTAACCATAGCTTCGTTACGGTGTAAAATATGCGACAGTTCAGTTTATGTAAAACCCAACCAGGTTAATATTGCTACTTTGCAATATCCCCTGGTTCGTGGATTGCATTACATTTTAAAAGAAAATTATGAAGGTTTGGGAAGCGGGTTTGCGAATTTTCTCATCTATGAACGGGGGCAGTTAATTTTCAGAAGGGCCTACCTGTGGCCGGCAAGAATGCAGTTCGAAGTAAGAAGTGCAGGAATCAATGAATAAACAAAACCAGTTTTTTATACATTTACAACCGACTAAAACAGCAAACGACAATGAAGAAATACCTCTACAGCCTGGTGTTAGCCGCAGTAATGTGTGGTAACTCCCTGTTCGCGCAAAGTGTTGACCAGGGAAAGAAGTTCTACTATTACGAACGCTACAAGAGTGCAAAAGATGCTTTTGAGAAAACATTAGCCGCCAACCCGAATGACATTGTTGCCACTTACTGGTTAGGACAGACTTTAATAGAACTGAATGATTCTTCGGCTGCTAAGGAACTCTACCAGAAAGCCTTGACTACGAATGGGAACGCGCCCATATTATTGGTTGGTATGGGCCATATTGAACTGAAGGAGGGCCGGAAAGAGGAAGCCCGCCAACGTTTTGAAACTGCGCTGAGTCTGACCAAATACAAAGACATCAATATCGCCAATGCGATCGGTCATGCCATGACAGAATCAAAAAACGGGGATGCCCAGTATGTGATTGATAAACTTACCCCCATTACCCAGCAAAAAGGGTTTAACAATCCAACTACCTGGCTGGTGATTGGCGACGCCTACAGGAAACTGGTCGATGGTGGAAATGCTGTTCAGGCCTACCAAAAGGCACTTGCAATTGACCCTAATAATGCCGCTGCAAAGCATAGGATCGGGAAAATTTACATGACCCAGGGCAATGCTGATATTTTCATCCCTACTTTGCAGGATGCAGTAAAAGCGGATCCTAATTATGGCCCCTCTTATTTTGAGTTATATTATTATTATTTCAACCGCGATATCAATAAAGCAAAGGATTATTACGACAGGTATATGGCAGTTACCGATGCTACGCCCGCCAATGATTACGAAAAAACAGCCATCCTCTTTGCATCCCGCCGCTATGATGAAGCTATTAGTACCGCCAACGGGAATATAGCCAAATTAGGTGCCGAGGCCGATCCTAAGTATTATAAACTCATCGCTTACTGCTATGATGAGAAAAAAGATTCCATCCAGGCTAAGAATTACCTCGACCAATATTTCACCAAGCAAAAGCCAGATGCTTTTATTCCAAAAGACTATGAGTTCAGGGCAAAACTCTATGCTAAATTCCCGGGCAATGAAACCCAGGCCCTGGCCAGTTATGACCAGGCAATTGCACTGGATACTTCCCTGGATAGCCGCCTTGATCTGATTGCTAGTGCAGCAGCCCTGGCGAAAAAATCAGGTAACCGTTCCCTGGAGGCTAAATATCTCGGCCAGGCCTATAACAGTAAAAAATCACCCAGCAACGTTGATTTGTACAACTGGGGATCATCCAATTACCAGGCAGGGCAGTATAAAACTGCAGATTCCATATTCGTTGCATATACTGAAAAATATCCTAATGAAATTTTCGGCTACCTCTGGCATGCACGAAGTTTGCAGGCACAGGATACCGCAATGACCCAGGGTTTAGCGGTACCCGCCTATGAGAAGCTGGCCGAAGTTTCACGTTCCCTTGATCCGGTAAAGTATAAGGGCCAGGCTGTATCTGCTTATTTCTACCTCGTATCCTATTATAATGATATCAAAAAGGACAAGGCAACCGCAATAAAATACCTCGATAAGGTATTGGAGGTTGACCCGGGTAATCCTGACGCAGCACGCATTAAGGATATATTGAGTAAACCACCCAAAAAAGCTGCCGGTGCCAAAGGCTAGCAGATAAAGATTTTCGGTCCAGGAGGCCCCGGTATTCCGGGGCCTCCTGCTTTTAGCGTACACCCCAATCCTTTCACAAATAACTTATTTTCAACGTTCCGCTATTTATTTGGCGGGCTACCTTATTTTTGCCCCACAATATGGAAAGCATGAATCTTTTCTTGTTACAAACCGCGGTAGCTACAAATACTGCAGTTGATTACCTGCCTATTGCATTACAAATAATCTGTGCTGCCGGATTTGTTGGCCTTACCTTGGGAATTTCCCCATTCCTGGGCCCGAACCGAAAAACTGCTGAAAAACTTCAAACTTACGAAAGTGGTATAGAAGCAGTGGGAAATGCCCGTCAACCCATGGCTATCAAATATTTCCTCGTGGCGATCCTATTTGTATTGTTTGATGTGGAAGTTATCTTTTTCTACCCCTATGCAGTGAATTTCAGGGAGCTGGGCTGGAATGGTTTTGGGGCAGTTCTGATGTTCGTTGGATTCTTCTTCTGTGGATTTTATTATATATTAAAAAAAGGCGCCCTTCAATGGGAGGACTAGCAGGGAATTGCGCACAGTTTGAACTTAATAATACTTGAACGGTTTTACAGTAGGTGAATTAATCGTTCATTTTAAAAGCTGATTATATTATGGCACGTCCTGTTCAATATAACGTAAAGAATGAAGGTGGTAAGATTGTCATCACCGATGATATGCCGCCAGGTTATGGCGGTGAAGGATTTTTTGCTACTACCCTTGACCAGGTTGTTGGTTGGGGCCGGAAGAACTCCCTCTGGCCGATGCCCTTTGCTACTTCCTGCTGCGGGATTGAATTCATGGCCACAAGTGCTTCACATTATGATATCGGCCGTTTCGGTTCCGAAAGGTTTGCGCACACCCCCCGCCAATGTGATCTGTTGCTCGTAATGGGAACCATCGCCAAGAAAATGGGCCCCATCCTGAAACAGGTTTACCTGCAGATGTCAGAACCCCGCTGGGTGATTGCTGTCGGAGCCTGTGCCTCTTCCGGAGGTATCTTCGATACTTATAGTGTTCTTCAGGGGATTGACCAGATCATCCCGGTTGATGTTTACGTTCCCGGTTGCCCTCCCCGTCCTGAAGCTATATTGGATGGATTGTTGAAATGCCAGGACCTGGTTGGACAGGAAAGTCTGCGGAGAAGGAATAGCGACAAGTATAAGGCCTTGCTGAACAGCTATGGTATTGAGTAACTAATTGTAAGAATCATTCATATGTCTTTGACGAACGAATATATCAGGCAGAGGATCACAGAAAAGTTTGGCGATGCCATTACAAATGTGGAAGAACCTGCCGGATTCCTGACTTTTGAGGTTCCTAAAGAAATGAACCTGAAAGTGATGCAATTCCTACATGACGATAATGAATTGAAGTTTCGGTTCCTTACTGATCTTTGCGGGGTGCATTATCCGAACCAGGAAGGACGCGAACTGGCCGTGGTTTACCACATGCACAACCTGGTGGATAATGTCAGGCTTAGGATGAAGGTATTTACCGGTATCAATGATCCTGATGTTTTCACAGCTACCAGCCTGTTCGAATCAGCCAACTGGCAGGAACGCGAAACATATGATTTTTACGGGATTAATTTTGTTGGCCATCCAAACCTGAAGCGTATCCTGAATGTGGATGAAATGGATTATTTCCCGATGAGAAAGGAATACCCGCTCGAAGACCAGTCGCGTATTGATAAAGATGATGAAATGTTCGGCCGTGGAGGTTCCATATCCTGACAACAAACCATATACCTAACTACAAACAACAAACAAGACAGTAATGTCTGAACTCATACACCAACAACCTCACCACGTAAAGCTTCCGGAAGGTTCTATTGAGAAACAAACCACCACACTGAACCTCGGTCCCACACACCCTGCCACACATGGAGTGTTCCAGAATATCCTGGAAGTAGATGGGGAACGGATCATTTCTTCCGAACAGACTGTTGGTTATATCCACAGGGCGTTTGAGAAGATCGCTGAAAGAAGGCCTTTATACCAGATCACCCCCCTGACAGACCGTTTGAATTATTGCTCATCTCCCATCAACAATATGGGATGGCATCTCACCTGCGAGAAATTGCTCGGGGTTAACACACCGAAGCGGGTGGATTACCTGCGGGTAATCATCATGGAATTGTCAAGGATCGCCGATCACCTGATCTGTAACTCTATTGTGGGTGTTGATAGCGGGGCATTCAGCGGATTCCTGTACGTAATGCAATACCGCGAACTGATCTATGAAATCTTCGAGGAAGTATGCGGAAGCCGGCTTACTACCAATATAGGCCGCATAGGCGGATTTGAAAGGAATTTCACCAATGCCGCTTTTGAAAAGATTGAAAAATTCCTGAAAGAATATCCCGTTACGCTTAAAGAATTTGAGAACCTGTTCAACCGTAACAGGATTTTTATGGAGCGTACCATGGGAACAGGTGGTATTTCTGCGGAAAGGGCACTGAATTATGGTTTTACCGGCCCGAACCTTCGCGCTACCGGGGTGGATTATGATGTAAGGGTTGCAGCACCTTATTCTTCCTACGAGGACTTTAAATTTGATATTCCTGTCGGCAGCACCGGCGACAACTATGATCGTTTCATGGTCCGTAACCAGGAAATGTGGCAGAGCCTGGGCATCATTGAACAGGCCTTCAGGAAAGTTCAGGAGTTCAGGGGTACTGATGCCGATGTGTACCATGCAGATGTTCCGGAATACTACCTCCCGGAAAAACAGGATGTATATACGAAAATGGAAGCACTTATCTGGCACTTCAAAATCATCATGGGTGAAATTGATATGCCTAAAGGGGAAGTGTACCATTCAGTGGAAGGAGGAAATGGTGAGCTTGGTTTCTACCTGATCAGCGATGGCGGCCGTGCCCCATTCAGGCTGCATTTCAGGAGGCCTTGCTTTATCTACTACCAGGCTTATTCAGAACTGACCAAAGGCGCATTGCTGAGTGATGCGGTGATCACCATGAGTAGCCTGAACCTGATTGCAGGGGAGATGGACGCATAAAGGGTGAACGATTCACGATTTACGAATTGACTATGATAAAATTTTCAGAAGAGAAACTGAACAAGGTACAGGAGATCATCAACCGCTATCCGCAGGGAAAGCAAAAAAGTGCGTTGATACCCCTTTTGCACCTGGCGCAGGAAGAGTACGGATGGCTGAGCGCAGAAACCATGGATTACGTGGCTGGCCTGTTGCAGATTGAACCGATTGAGGTGTACGAAGTTGCTACCTTCTACTCTATGTTCAACCTTAAACCTGTGGGAAAGTTCATGTTTGAGGTTTGCCAGACAGGGCCTTGTATGGTCAGCGGTAGCGACAATATTATTGATTATATCAAACAGCGTTTAGGGATCGGGGTTGGTGAAACTACCCCGGACGGGTTGTTTACCCTGAAAACTGTGGAATGCCTTGGTGCCTGTGGTTATGCGCCCATGATGCAATTGGGCAAGCACTACCGCGAACACCTGACTAAAGATAAAGTGGACCAGATTATTGAGGAGTGCAGGAAGAATGCAGGCCTGCTGAATTGAGGAAAAAAATGATTGAAAAAATAGGAGATCGTTAAACAACGGGCATTTCTGTTCACTGTTTACCGCTCACCGTTCACCAAAAACCTATGGGTGTAAAATTATTATTAGACAAAGCCAAAGTAGAAGGCATCCGACAGTACGACGTGTACCGTCGCGAGGGCGGTTACCGCAGTGTCGAAAAAGCATTAAAGACCATGAGTCCGGATGCGGTTACTGAGGAAGTGAAGAAGAGTGGATTACGCGGGCGTGGCGGTGCGGGTTTCCCAACTGGTATGAAATGGAGTTTCCTGGCTAAGCCCGAAGGAGTTCCGCGCCACTTGGTTTGCAATGCCGACGAATCAGAACCGGGTACATTCAAGGACCGCTTCCTGATGGAATTCCTTCCCCACCTGCTGATTGAAGGACTTATTGTTGCTTCCTATGCACTGGGCTCAAATGCTACGTATATATATATCCGTGGGGAATATGCCTGGATCACTGATATACTCGAACATGCCATTGGCGAAGCCAAAGCCAATGGATGGCTGGGAAACAATATCCTGGGCACCGGGTTCAATTGTGAAATTTATGTGCAGCGCGGTGCAGGGGCATACATCTGCGGTGAAGAAACTGCATTGATAGAATCCCTCGAAGGTAAGCGCGGTAATCCCCGTATCAAGCCTCCATTCCCGGCGGTTAAAGGGGTATGGGACCGGCCTACAGTGGTGAATAATGTGGAAACCCTGGCAGCTGTTGTGCCTATCATTAATATGGGTGGTGAAGAGTATGCAAAAATCGGGGTGGGTAAATCAACCGGAACAAAACTGATCTCTGCCTGCGGCAATATCAACAAACCGGGAGTATACGAAATTGACATGACCATCCCGGTGGAAGAATTTATTTACAGTGATGAATATTGCGGCGGAATTGCCAATGGGAAAAGGCTGAAAGCCTGTATTCCCGGCGGATCATCTGTTCCCATTTTACCGGCTAACCTGTTGCTTAAAACAGCAAAAGGGGAAACCCGGTATATGAACTATGAGAGCCTTAGTGATGGCGGTTTCGCAACAGGATCCATGATGGGTTCGGGTGGTTTCATCGTATTGGATGAAGACCAGTGCGTGGTGAAAAACACCTATACACTGGCCCGTTTTTACCGGCACGAAAGCTGCGGACAATGCTCTCCCTGCCGTGAAGGGACAGGCTGGATGGAAAAAATATTGAAAGCGATCGAAAGCGGAAAGGGAAAGATGAGTGATATAGACCTGTTATGGGATATCCAGCGCAAGATCGAGGGCAATACGATTTGCCCGCTCGGTGACGCTGCCGCATGGCCCGTGGCTGCTGCCATCCGGCATTTCCGCGACGAGTTTGAATGGCATGTAAACAATCCTCAGGAATGTTTGACACGCAATTATGGTTTAGCCCACTATGCTGATCCGATTTATACACCTGCGTAGGTTTCACACAAATACGCAGGGTAGCAGGGGCGCAGTGGAGGAGTAGAAAATGAAAAGAGTGTGCTGATTACTTATTTGAAAATTACCAATTTGAAATTTGGCTTATTGATCAATTTCAATTTGCCCCTTATTAGAGATGGTATCCATAGAGTTCTAAATAATCTTTAATCTTTGCGCCTCCGCTCCTTAGCGGCTTTGCGTGAAAAATTAACATATGGCTGACGAGAAAAAATTATTTAAAGTAACCATCGACAATATCACTATTGAGGTGGAGCCTGGAACAACCATCCTGAATGCAGCGCGTTCAATTGGTGGTGAAGTGGCTCCCCCTGCGATGTGTTATTACAGCAAGCTGAAGAACAGTGGCGGTAAGTGCCGCACCTGCCTTGTGGAAGTGGCTGCCGGTTCTACCGCAGACCCGCGCCCTATGCCCAAACTGGTCGCCAGCTGCCGCACTACCGTGATGGATGGCATGATCGTGAAAAATATCACCAGTGAGCGCGTAATCGATGCCCGTGCCGGCGTTACTGAATTCCTCCTGCTGAACCACCCGCTGGATTGCCCGATTTGTGACCAGGCCGGTGAGTGTCATCTCCAGGACCTCAGTTATGAGCATGGTAAGGAAGGTACCCGCTTCGAATTCCAGAAAAGGACTTTCAAAAAGCATGACCTCGGCGAATACATCCAGCTGCACATGACACGCTGTATCCTTTGCTACCGTTGCGTTTTCGTAGCCGATCAGCTGACCCAAAAACGTGCGCATGGCATACTTGACCGCGGAGACCACTCAGAGATTGCTACCTATATCGAGAAGTCCCTGGACAACGATTTCATTGGAAATGTCATCGATGTTTGTCCGGTTGGCGCACTCACTGATAAAACTTTCCGTTTCAAAAACAGGGTCTGGTTCACCAAGCCGGTGGACGCCCATCGCAATTGTTCCAAATGTTGCGGCGAAGTGCAGCTATGGATGCGTGGCGATGAAGTTTTCCGGGTAACCGCCCGCAAGGACGAGTGGGGTGAAGTTAAAGATGCTACCGATGGCCGTCCGGGCTGGATCTGCAATGAATGCCGTTTCGAAAAGAAAGACCTGAAAGACTGGACCATTGACGGACCAACTAAAGTTAACCGGCACTCTGTTATTTCCCAGGGACATTATGTGGGAGTGCAGATGCCTAAGGATTTCCTGCCCGAAGTAATGGGCGGAAGGGGGCCTAAACTGCTCATGGATATCCATAAGGTCAGCGAGGTAAACCGCCCGGAGATCGAACTGTCGAAAATAGACGGACCGGCTCATGGAGACGACTTTGCAGGGGCTAAGCAGTAGGGTTAAAAGTAAAAAGGAGAATAATTTTCAAAAGTTTGAATACATTAATATGATATATCTGGCAATTGACCTGGCTTTTATACTGGAGAAACTGGTATTGATCGCCGTGATCATCGTCATTTCACTGCTGGTTGCTTTATATTCCACTTACGGCGAGCGAAAAGTGGCTGGTTATATCCAGGACCGCCTGGGTCCCAACAGGGCGGGTCCCGGTGGTATTTTCCAGCCTTTTGCTGATGGTATCAAGTTATTTATGAAGGAAGATGTGATCCCCAATTCTTCCAACAAGTTCCTCTTTATCCTCGGCCCGGCTATTGCCATGACCATGGCTATGCTTACCAGTGCAGTGATTCCCTGGGGAAATGAAATCACCATAGGTGGCCGTACAATTTCCCTGCAGATCGCGGATATCAATATCGGTATCCTTTATGTCTTTGGTGTTGTGAGTATGGGCGTGTATGGTATTATGATCGGTGGATGGGCCTCCAATAATAAATTCTCCCTGCTGGCAGCACTGCGCGGCGCTTCCCAGATGATCTCCTATGAACTGGCCATGGGATTATCCATTATCGCGCTGCTGATGATCACCGGGTCCCTCAGCCTGAAAACTATCGTAGAACAACAATCTGCCGGTTGGTGGAACATATTATACCAGCCCCTCGGCTTCCTGATCTTCCTCATTTGTGCTTTTGCAGAATGTAACCGTACGCCCTTTGACCTTCCCGAAGCTGAAAGCGAACTGAACCAGGGTTACCACCAGGAATACTCCTCAATGAAACTCGGTTTCTACCTTTTCGCGGAATATGTGAATATGTTTATCAGTAGTGCCCTGATGTCTACCCTGTATTTCGGTGGATATGATATTCCTTTTGTGAATGATGCAAACCTTGGCCAAAGCATCGGCCATAACTGGCTGGCTGTTCTGCAGGCGGTTTCCTTGTTTGCCAAAGTCGGGTTCTTCCTCTTCTTCTTTATGTGGGTGAGGTGGACAATCCCGCGGTTCCGTTATGATCAGCTGATGAAACTGGGATGGAAATCATTGATACCACTTGCCTTAATCAATATGGTGATCACGGGATTAATCGTATTGATAAAAGAGAATGGATGGCCTTTCTAAGCAGGTATTACTTGGAAGGATGTCCGGATTAAAATATTTTTGCTAACCTAAAAAGCAGCTAACGGCTAACGCTTAAACGCTGTTCGAATATGCAGACACTAACAAACAGAGCAAAACCAGTTGATCGCCATCCGATGACGAGGATGGAGAAATTGTATCTCCCTGCCATAGCAAAGGGGATGGGTATAACGCTGAAACACTTTTTTAAGAAAAAAGTGACCATTCAGTATCCGGAAGAGAAAAGGCCTTTCAGCCCCGTTTTCCGTGGTTTGCATGTCCTTAACCGTGATGAGGATGGACGTGAACGTTGCACTGCATGCGGGCTCTGCGCTGTTGCCTGCCCTGCCGAAGCCATTACCATGGAAGCTGCAGAAAGGGAGCCGGGTGAAGAGAACCTTTACCGGGAAGAAAAGTATGCAGCGAAATATGAGATCAATATGCTGCGTTGCATCTTCTGCGGTTTGTGTGAAGAAGCATGTCCAAAGGATGCCATTTACCTCAGTGAAACATTTGCCCCTGCCAATTTCAAGCGGGAAGGCTTTATTTATGGAAAGAATGACCTCCTGATCCCCGATCCTGTAAAAGAACCGGAACTGTACCAGAAAGCATTGGGCTCACGTGCGAAAAAAAGCTGAACAGCCAAATGTTAATGATTGAGTAACTGCTAACAACTAACATGAATATCACGCATATATTATTCTGGATTCTGACACTGATGGCGCTGGGAAGTGCTTTGATGGTAATAACCAGTAAAAACCCGGTTTACAGTGTACTGTTTCTGATCGCCACCTTCTTCGCCATATCCGGCCATTATATCTTACTGAATGCCCAGTTCCTGGCCATTGTGAACCTGATCGTGTATGCCGGGGCAATCATGGTATTGTTCCTGTTTGTTATTATGCTGATGAACCTGAATGCCGAAACGGAACCGCAAAAAAACAAATGGCTGAAATTCGCCGGGACCATCGCCGGGGGATGCCTGCTGTTGATCATGGTGGCTGCTATTAAGGATGCCGATGCCAAATCAACCATCGTACTCATGAAACAGGGCGAAACCGGACTGATCCATAATCTCGGCAACGTCCTGTTTAAAGACTATGTGGTGCCTTTTGAAATAAGTAGTGTATTGTTTCTGAGTGCCATGGTAGGAGCTGTGGTGCTCGGGAAGAAGGAGTAAATGATAAAACGAATATCAACAACATGCCCATAAATTATTACATATTCACTGCCCTCGCGCTTTTCTCCATCGGGATTATCGGGGTATTGACGCGCCGTAATGCTATCATCATTTTCATGTGCATTGAACTGATGTTGAATGCTGTAAACCTGTTGCTGGTTGCTTTTTCGAAAATGCAGCTTGAAGACATGAACAGGGGCATCTTAAAAATTGCCAATAATGGTACAGACGCACAGCTTTTTGTATTCTTTATAATGGTAGTGGCTGCTGCTGAAGTGACTGTGGGACTGGCTATTATTGTTATGATGTATAGGAATACGCATTCCGTTGATGTGAATTTTCTGAACAGATTGAAAAACTAATATGAACAATATCATTGACTACGTTTGGCTGGTTCCTTTATTTCCCCTCGTAGGCTTTCTGCTGAATGGGTTGCTTAGAAACAGTTTGTCGAAACCTCTCACAGGTATTATCGGATCGGGTTCCATCCTTGCATCCTTTGTGGTAAGCGTGCTGATTTTCATGCAGGTAAAGACAGGTGCAACAGGTATTGTTACCCTGTTTGATTTTATCAGTTACGACAAAACAAATATCCCTTTTGCATTCCAGGTTGACCAGCTATCCAGTCTTTTCCTGTTGATTATAACCGGTATTGGTTTCCTGATACATCTTTATTCAACGGCTTATATGCATGATGAAACTGATATGCATTTCGCCCGTTACTTCGCTTACCTTAACCTGTTTGTTTTTTCAATGCTGCTGCTGGTGCTTGGTGCCAACTATGTGATCATGTTTATCGGGTGGGAAGGTGTTGGTTTGTGTTCTTACCTTTTAATTGGCTATTGGTTTAAGAATATAGAATACACCAGTGCCGCCAAAAAAGCCTTCGTGATGAACCGGATAGGCGACCTCGGGTTTTTGCTTGCAGTATTCTGGATTTTGTCGAAGCTGGGAACAGTTACATATAGTGAAGTGTTTGAAAAAGTTAACCTGCTTTCTGCGAACGATATCACCATCATCACCTTATTACTTTTTGTTGGTGCAACCGGTAAAAGTGCACAGATTCCATTATATACCTGGTTGCCCGATGCAATGGCCGGTCCCACCCCGGTATCAGCTCTGATCCATGCAGCCACCATGGTAACGGCTGGTATATACATGATTGCCCGCAGCAATATCTTGTATACAATGGCGCCCACCACGCAGGCTGTTGTAACCATCATCGGGCTTGCTACTGCATTATTTGCTGCAACGATTGCCCTTAAGCAAAATGATATCAAAAAGGTACTGGCTTATTCTACGGTTAGCCAACTGGGTTATATGTTCCTGGGCCTTGGGGTTGGGGCATTTACTGGTGCTGTTTTCCATGTAATGACCCATGCTTTTTTCAAAGCCTTATTATTCCTGGGGGCCGGTTCAGTGATCCATGCCATGCATCATGAACAGGATATCCGCAATATGGGCGGTTTGAAAAAATACCTGCCCATTACCCATATTACTTTCCTGCTGGGCTGTTTGGCTATTGCCGGTATCCCACCATTTTCAGGTTTCTTTTCCAAAGATGAAATTCTCGCTGCCGCCTATGCGAAGAACCCCATACTTTATGTACTGGGTGTTGCAGGCGCATTGATGACAGCATTTTATATGTTCCGCCTGTATGCAATGACTTTCCTCGGGAAATTCAGGGGCACACACGAGCAGGAACACCACCTGCATGAATCACCGGCAGCAATGACTATTCCGTTAATTGTGCTTGCTGCACTAAGTGTAGTAGGCGGACTGGTGGGCATTCCCGAAGTGCTGGCGCATAATGCGCATGCTTTGGAGGAGTTCCTTGCACCGGTTTTTGCAAAATCAACAGCCCTTGCCAAACCACATGAAATTCCACATAGCACAGAATTGCTGATGATGGGCGGGGTTACTGCACTGGTGCTCGGAATAATAGCATATGCCTGGGGCAAATTCAGTAAATATGAAAAATCAGCTGAAGAATCCGCCGGATTCGGTAAAGTGCTGGAGAACAAATGGTATGTCGATGAAATTTATGAGGCAGTAATTACAAAGCCGGTGAATGCTTTTGGTAAACTATTGGCAAAAGTGGATAAATATGGTATTGATTGGGTGGTGAATGGCGTGGGCAGGTCGGTACAGTATGCCAGCAGGCAGGTAAGGTTATTGCAAAGCGGACAGGTGGGCAATTATGTGCTGCTGATGGTGGTTGGAATAATTATCCTGTTCGCTATCCAGATATTCCTGAAGAAATAATTAACAAAAGAAAGAAACGAGATCAACATAATGGTACCAGTTTTACTGATATTGATCCCCCTGATTACCGGAGCAGCGCTCTTTTTAATCAGGCAGGAAACAACGGCCAAGGCCCTTGCTTTATTCGCCTCCCTGTTATCACTTGCAGTGATGCTGGCTGGCATGAGTATCTGGAAAGATGCGGCCCACCTGACTTTTAATGAACCCTGGCTTAACGCATTGCACAGCCGTTTTCATTTTGAACTGGACGGCATGAGCCAGTTGCTTTGCCTGCTCACAACTTTTAGTTTCCCGCTCATCATATACGGTACCTGGAATAACAGCTATGAGGATACCAACCGCTTTTTCGGATTGTTATTGCTGTCGCAGGCTGGTTTGCTTGGCGTATTCATGGCCATGGATGCCCTCCTGTTTTATTTCTTCTGGGAACTGGCGTTAATCCCTTTGTATTTTCTATGTTCCCGCTGGGGCGGCGAAAAGCGCATCGCAGTAACCTTCAAATTTTTCATCTATACTTTCCTTGGTTCTTTACTGATGCTGATTGGCCTGATCATGCTGTATTACAAAGCTGGTAATTCCTTTGAATGGGCTGATTTTATCAATCTTAAACTGAGTTTCAGGGAACAGGTGCCCATATTTTTCCTGCTCTTTATTGCATTTGCGATAAAAATGCCTTTGTTCCCCTTTCATACCTGGCAACCCGATACCTACGAGCAATCACCCAATGCAGTGACGATGGTATTAAGTGCTATTATGGCCAAGATGGGGATATTCGGATTGCTGCGCTGGCTGGTGCCCGTGGTGCCAATAGTGAGTTTCCAATGGGGTGATAATTTCGCAACACTTGCAGTGATCAGCATGCTCTATGCTTCGTTTGTTGCCTTGCAGCAGGACGACCTGAAAAGGCTGGTGGCCTATTCTTCCATTGCGCATATCGGGCTGATGATTTTGGCCGTGTTTGCACCAAGCACTGCAGGTGTGCAGGGGGTAATGATACAGATGTTCAACCATGGCGTCAATATACTGGGTATGTGGCTGGTCGTGAATGCAATTGAACAGAAACTGGGTACCCGTAAGATCAGTGAACTGGGCGGACTGGCCCAGAAGGCTCCTGTACTTACTGTCTTGCTGGTAATTGTTGCACTCGCCAATATTGCTATGCCATTGACAAACGCATTCATCGGTGAATTCATGATGTTTAATGGCGTACTGGGATCAACAGCAACAAAATTCGGGGTGGCTTATGCAGCTGCAGGCGGACTGACGATTATCCTCAGTGCGGTGTATACCTTGCGCATGATCCAGCGTGTATTTTATGGAAATACAAATTCCAGGACTGAGCATGCAAAGGAAATTTCAACGAATGTACAGGTAGTACTGGCCATTATTGTAGTGGCTATTGTATTGGTTGGCATATATCCTAAACCATTGTTGTCTTTGACCAGCGATGTAACCAACCAGGTAATAAGCCGGATAAATTTAAAATAACCAGAGAACGATCTGAAATAGTATGAACGCAATTATTCTTTCCGCCATATTAGGTGTAGTGCTGATGTTCAGTGGCATCTTCTTTCCTAATAAAGCTACTGTTCGGAACATCGCCAATATTGGTATGCTATTATTGCTGGTCGCCAACCTGGCCGAACAGAACGGGCATGTTTTTTTCCATATTAATACCAACGATCTGCTGAGCTTTTCAAAGTTCGGGCTGCTGTTCAATAGTATCGCAATCGGGTCAACATTGTTTTACATGCTGCTTTCCGGGCGCGATATTGAAAAAGTTGGCATTAACGTAGCAGAATATTTTGCACTGATTTTCTTCGTGCTTTGTGGCGTAGCCATTGTATCCTGCTATAATTCCCTGCTGATGCTGTTCATTGGTATTGAAATCATTTCAATCCCTTTATACATTCTCACAGGGAGTGATAAACGAAACCTGAAAAGTAATGAAGCCTCCCTGAAATATTTCCTGATGGGTACATTTTCTACCGGCATTATGCTGATGGGAATTACCCTTATTTATGGTGCTAAGGGAAGTTTCAGGCTCGACGAAATTGGCTATGTGATCAACGCGGGCCGCGAAGTCTGGTTCGCTACCGGTTTATTGTTGTTACTGATCAGCATGGCCTTTAAAGTATCTGCTGCGCCATTCCATTTCTGGACACCCGATGTATACGATGGCGCGCCTACAGTATTTACTTCTTTCATGGCTACTATCGTGAAGGCAGCTGCATTCATAGGATTCCTGAGGCTTTTTGAAACAATCTTCCCGACATCAACTTACGACTGGAAACTGATATTGGCGGTTATCATAGCGGCAACCTTATTTATCGGGAATGTGAGCGCTGTATTTCAGCAAAGTGTGAAACGCATGCTGGCTTATTCTTCTATTGCACAGGCCGGCTTTATGTTATTTGCCTTGTTCAGCCGCAACGATATGTCGAGGGAGGGTATTATTTTATATACCCTTGGATACAGCCTGGCCACTATCGGGATTTTCGCTGTGCTGATAAAATTGAAGGATTATACTTTTGATGGCTTCAACGGACTTGCCCGCACGCAACCTGTTCTGGCCGCCACTGCTACGGTTTTCCTGCTTTCCCTGGCCGGTATTCCGCTGACCATTGGATTTTTCGCGAAATATTTTATGCTGGCATCTGCAGTAAAATCCGGCGCGCATCTGTGGCTGGTATTTTTTGCTGTGCTATGTGCAGTGGTTAGCGTGTATTATTATTTCAGGGTTATCCAATCCATGTATTTTAAGGAAGGCTTTGCAGAAACTGAAGAAGTACAGCCGGTATTCCGCTGGTTGCTGGTATTGCTGGCAGGTGCAATAGTGGTTCTGGGCATTTTCCCCAACCTAATTCTGCAATACATGTATTTCTAGGAATCTTTGTCCGCATACTTGATGGATGGCAGACAGCCTTGCTGTTTTCTCCGTATTTTCACGACATGAACATTGCTGATACACTCTCCTTATCGTTCAGGACGATTCGGTCCAATAAATTAAGGACGGGCATTACCGTATCTATTATTGCCTTGGGGATTGCAGCATTAATTGGCATCAATACTGCTATCCAGGCTATTTCGCAGAAGTTTATGGAAAGCTTCTCCAGTATGGGCGCGAATGGTTTTACTATACGGTACCGGGCTGCTTTCCGGTTCGACCGCGGCGACCTGAAAAAGGAAAGTAAAAAAGGCCGGAAGATTAAACAGTCAAGCACAAATAAACCTATCACGCGCGACCAGGCTGAAGCATTTAAGCAACGATTTACCTATCCAGCTAAAGTAAGCTTATCACTTAATGGTGGTAATAATAATGCGGCATCTTACGGCAACAAAAAGACCAATCCTACAGTCTGGATTAATGGCGGTGACGAAAATTACCTGGAACTGAATAATTACAATATTGCCAGCGGAAGGAACCTGAACGAACTGGATGTAAGCTCTGGGCGAAATGTTTGCATGATCGGGAAAGATGTGGCCGATAAGTTATTTGGTTCCGGCAATTCAGAGCGGCCTTTGGAAAAAATGATTAATGTAAACAATATTCCTTTCCGGGTGATCGCTGTCCTGGATAGCCGTGGTTCTACATTTGGAAGGAGTCTCGATAATGTGATCATCACTTCTTACAACAGCGTTCGCCGGTTTTTTGCCGGCAGTGCCTCGAACTCATTTACCATTGGTGTTAAATCGGCCAGTATCATTAATATTGAAACTGCTATCGGGGAAGCCGAAGGGGTATTCAGGGTGATCCGGAAAAATGAAATTAAGGAAGAGAATAATTTCCTCATCGATAAAAGTGATGCATTTGTTGAGCTGGCCATGAAGCAGATTGGCTGGTTAACTGCATCAGCTATGGTGATTGGCTTTATTACCCTGGCGGGTGCGGCAATTGGTTTGATGAATATCATGCTGGTAGCTGTAACCGAAAGAACCAAGGAAGTTGGCTTGATCAAAGCCATTGGTGGCAAGCAACGGAATGTGCGCTGGCAGTTTTTGTTTGAAGCCATCCTGATCAGCCTGATGGGTGCATTCATCGGTATCATCCTGGGCGTTTTGCTCGGAAATATCGTCAGCGCCCTTATGAGTACCGGGTTTATCATTCCATGGCTTTGGGTTTTCTTTGGTGTATTGATCTGTACCATAGTCGGCCTCCTCGCCGGATCTTACCCAGCTTATAAAGCTTCGAGGCTTAATCCTATTGAGGCGTTGCGGTATGAGTAAGGCGTGAATGGTGAATGGTGAATGGTGAATGGGAGAAATCCTTGAAATTTATATATCGAAATAAAAAATGCTACAGATTATTCTGTAGCATTTTTGTTCTTACCCAAAATTGGAATATTCAAAAAATTAGAGTTCCCCATTCCCCATTCACCATTCACCATTCACCATTCACCGCTCACCTCCCTCACTGCTTCGCACTAAACCCATCACTAATCCGCTCATTCAGGTCTTGCAGGTGGTATTTGGTAGCGGTATCGGAATAGGCAGGCAATGCTGCGCGGATCTCAGCCTGGATGGACCTTAGGGTGCCTTTTGCAAATGAAATGATATCGCTGTTCCTGCTGATGGACGGCCCGAAACTAATGGTGATGGTTCCCAGGCTTAGTGGCGCCGGACTGGAAGGCTTGATGATGGTGACCAGTCTTTCCACTAAATTCTTTTGCAGGTTACGGCGGTAAATATCAATTGGCTTATGACTGGACAGTTCTGTAAAAATTTCCTTGCGCAGGTCGCTCGTAAGGTCATTTACCGTATAGGCTTTTTTACCGAGTGCGGCTTCAGCATTCAGCAGTTTAGTAAGTGTGGAAGCACTTAATACCCTGCCCAGGGCAGCATCCTGTAAGCGGTTCACAACGGCAGCAGCCGTGCCCCCTGTTTTGGAAAAAATAGTATTGTCGAGCAGCCATGTGGGCGTGGTGAAAACCTCTTTGCCCAGGAAGCCCATCGCTTCTTTCTGGGTATCCCTGGAAACGTATTCGTACACCGGGCCGCTTTGCTCCATTGTTTTAGGTGTTTCAGTAATACCACCGACATTTTTACTGACATGGCCTATATACCGGCCGAACTGGGTAACTATTTCATTGTACAAGGTATTCAGGGCATCAAAATCCTTATTCGGCTCATTCGTCCAGCTTACCAGGTTCGGTAAAATCCATTGCAGGTTTTTAATGCCATAGGCACTCGCTTTCATGGCGTTATCGCCAAGGTCTTCACTTTGGGAACGGGGGTCATCCGGATTCGTTTCTGTTCCGAACCAAAGCCTTTTGTCTTTTAGTTTATTGATGGTCAGTTTATTCAGTACGGGTACTTCTTCTTCCGCTGTAGTAGCTTCCGGGAGCCATTTGTAGCCCCATTCGATGGCCCATTTATCGTAATCACCAATACGGGGGTAAAGTCCTGCCGGACCAATATGGTCTTCTGGTTGTGCAACGTAATTAAAGCGGGCATAATCCATAATGGAAGGGGAGGGGCCATTGGCTTCCACCCAGGCTTTATCCCGAAGTTTGTCCACCGGAACTGTAGAGGAAGATCCGAAATTATGCCGCAATCCCAGGGTATGTCCCACTTCATGGGAAGACACAAACCTGATCAGTTCTCCCATGAGGGAATCGCTGAAGCGGGTAGTACGGGCACGCGGATCGCTGGGAGAGGCCTGTACAAAATACCAGTTGCGCAAAAGCTGCATAACGTTATGGTACCAGTTGATATGGCTTTCCAGGATTTCCCCGCTGCGGGGGTCATGCACATGCGGACCGCTGGCATTGGGCACGTCAGAAGGCTTATAAACAATGGCGGAATAACGGGCATCATCAATACTCCAGGTGCTGTCATTTACCGGGGCTTCCCTGGCCATGATGGCGTTTTTGAAGCCGGCTTTTTCGAAGGCAGCCTGCCAGTCATTCACCCCCTGGATGAGGTAGGGCACCCATTTCTTCGGGGTAGCCGGATCAATGTAAAATATGATGGGTTTGGCTGGTTCAACCAGTTCACCCCGCTTATATTTTTCCTGGTCTTCAGGCTTTGGTTCAAGCCTCCAGCGGGTAATCATTTTTACGGTTTCAACGCCCTGGGGGTTTTTATCAAAATCAACATATTCACGGGTGAAAAAGCCAACTCGTTCATCGTAATACCTTGCTTTCATAGGCGTAACAGGTAACAGGAGCAGGGAACTGTTTATCTCTACGGTAAAAGATCCGCCAGAAGGAGCAGAAAGCGAAACAGGGGCAGTGGAAACGCCCCCGCCTGAACGGGTATAGGTCTTTACTGTCTTAATTTCTGTATTCAGGGGAAACGTGCGGATGGAACCAATATAGGATTTATCTGTTTGCAGGGAACCTACCTTGAACAAACGTTTGGAATTGGGATCGAAATTGAGGATATCGTTGTCGCTGTTCAGGAAGGATGTCATGTCAACCACTACACCTGAAGAATCCTTGCCCAGGGACGCGATGTCAAATGCCTGGGCGATACTCTGGATATTGGAATTAGTAACGGCCCGGTACATCGGCAGGGTGGAATCCATCGACATTTCGTCGAAAGAGATATTGCGGATGAAGAGTTTGTTATTGGGCCCCTTTTCAAAACGGATGACGTTTTCACCGATAAAATCGCCGGCATAGCCAAAGAAGAAGTTGCGCATGCCTGCGGCTGCTTTGGAGAGCCTGTTCACTACCAGGATATCGCGGCCAAGCAGGGAATCATCAATTTCAAAATAAAATTTGTCTTCCACTTTATGCACTTTGAACAGGCCGATACTGGTAACAGCCTTGGCGGTTATTACCTCTTTGTAAGGTTTCGGGCCGTTGGTCCGGGTGGGTGGGATGACAGGTGAAGCGGATTGTTTTTCAGCGGAACCGGCATTGCCTGCAGGTTTCTGCTGACTGAAGCCATTAAACTGGAGCAAGAGCAAAAATGCTGCGGCCGCCAGAAACTTTCCCTGAACGGGGCTTGTAAACATATCAAAATGTGTTTAAATTGGAAGAAGCAATAAAAATAGGGTAACCAACCCGAACATTCAGCCATTTTAACGAAACCGGCCTGTTTCAGGAGGGGGAAATATTATTTAATTATTAGCATGGAAGCATATTTTTTTAATTTCTCCCCTATTCGGATATTTATTGTGTCAATTTGACTTTTTTATTTTTTTTTTCATTAGACTTGTGTCCCCAATACGCTTTGGGTCAATTCAAGAACAATTAATTCCTGTTTTCACAAAAACTAAAAACAAACGATTATGGCAGAGACTAAACCAACTGCAACTGCTAAAGCAGCAACTTCTGTTCAAGCTAAAAAAAGAAGCAACGCGATTTCCTGGATTGCCCCAGTGTTGTGTATCATCTCAGGTTTTTTGATCTGGAGATTTGGTGCTGGTAATGCAAGCGGTTTTACTAACCCTGATCCGGCTGGTGGATTCTGGCCTTCACATCAGGGTCCCAAAGGAGGTTTCAATAAAATGTATGAGGGTGGTATCGTGGTACCAATCCTGATTGGAAACCTGTTGGTTGTATTGGTATTCGTTATCGAGAGGTTCCTTACCATCAGCAAAGCTTCTGGTACTGGTAATAACGATGAGTTTATCCGTAAAGTACAGTATCACCTGGCTAACAAGAATGTTGATGCAGCGTTGTCTGAGTGCGACAAGCAAAAAGGCTCTGTTGGAAATGTAATGAAAGCAGGTCTGCGTAAGTACAAAGAAATGATCACTGACACAGAACTGGACACTGAGCAAAAAGTAATGTCTATCCAGAAAGAAGTGGAAGAAGCTACGGCACTGGAATTGCCAATGCTGGAGAAGAACCTGGTGTTCCTTTCTACCATCGCATCTGTGGCTACCCTCCTCGGTCTGTTTGGAACTGTATTGGGTATGATCCGTTCCTTCTCTAAACTTGGTGATGAAGGTGGTGGTGATGCTGCCCGCGAATTGTCAAAAGGTATCTCTGAGGCCCTGTACAATACAGCCCTTGGTATCGGTACTTCAGCTATCGCGATCATCATGTACAACGTATTTACTACTAAGATTGACGGTATTACCTACGGAATTGACGAGTCTGGTTTCACACTGACACAAAGCTTTGCATCACTGTATAAGTAAACAGTGAATCGTAAGCAGTGAGCGGTGAGCAAAATTTCCTCCCGGAAGGATATGGAAAATTGCGAAACCTGAATCTAAATGTGAATCAGATTAACTAATAAGTCATGCCAAAAGTAAAATTACCTCGGAAGAGTACGACTATTGATATGACCGCGATGTGTGATGTGGCCTTTCTCTTGTTGTCGTTTTTCATTTTGACAACCAAGTTTAAGCCTTCAGAAACACTTACGGTTACAACACCGGGTTCCGTAGCTTCCAAAGTAGCGCCTCAGAAAGATGTAGCCATGGTGGTTATTGATAAAGATGGTAAAGTATACATGACCTTTTCTGATGATGCTCCCAAAAGGGAAATCATTGAATCGCTGAATACTACCCGTAACCTTGGCCTTACTGATGAGGAAATGAAAAATTTCAAAAAAGGACCGTTTATCGGGGTGCCGATTTCCCAGTTGAAATCGCTGCTCGATAAGCCGGCAGATACCTGGCCCAAGATTAAATTCGACGGTATTCCGGTACTGGATACCCTGAATAATGAAATGATAGACTGGATGCGCGCTACCGCCGACGGGTTTAAAGGAACTAAAATGAACCTGCTGGTAAAGGGCGATAACGCTTCCAAATACCCTTCTTTTAAAGGAGTAATCGATGCCTTCAAGAAAAATGACCTGATGAAATTCCAGATGGTAACCAATCCGGAAGGTGTTCCTCCAGGGTCTGAACTCTATAACGCCAATATGAAGGGCGACGCGAAGGAATAATATTGATAAAAATTAAATGTTGTAACCATGGCAGAATTAGATACCTCGGGCGGTGGCCATAAAAAAGGACCCGGTGTTAAGAAGGGGAAAAAGTTGTCTACCCGTGTAGACCTTACCCCAATGGTGGACCTCGGTTTTCTGCTGATCACTTTTTTCATCTTTACCACAACCATGAGCCAGCCAACCGCCATGCGGTTGAACCTGCCCAAGGATACGGAAGAGAAAGACCAGAACAAGGTGAAAGCCTCGGGCGCACTGACCCTTTTACTGGGTAAGAATGACAATATCTTCTACTATGAAGGTGAACTGTTACCGGATGCCTCAAACTTTAAAACTACAGGCTTCAAGGAAATCAGGGATGTTATCCTGACCAAGAAAAAGAGCACGAACGCCGAAGATTTTGTGGTGGTGATCAAGCCTAACAAAGAGAGTACCTACAAGAATACGGTAGATATTCTCGATGAGATGACGATCAACGGCGTTAAACGTTATGCACTGGTAGATATTTCCCCGGTGGAAGACCAGTTGATCGCAGCAACACAGGGAGCCACTCCGCAATAACATAGGTTTTGTGGAAAAATTAAAGCATTGCATCTTATTTTAAATTCAGAACAATGGAAGTAAACAAAATATTAAGTGCTGATGTGCTGGACATCCTTTTCGATGGCCGGAACAAAGAGTACGGTGCTTACGACCTGCGCAAAACCTATAACAAGCGCCTTACATATGCGCTTGTCGGTGCAGCCGCATTCCTGCTGTTGATTGTTCTTCTTAACGTATTGGCCGACCAATTGGGTAAGAACAAGAAAGCACAGGATATGATTGTGCAGGACGTATCGCTGGAAGAAGTGAAGCAGGAGCAAAAAAATGAGCCGCCTCCGCCTCCGCCTCCGCCGAAGCCCGAACCACCCAAAGTGGAAATGGCTAAATTCACCCCGCCTAAAATCGTTAAGGATGAGGAAGTGAAAGAAGACGAAAAACCACCTGAACAGGAAAAACTGGAAGACACCAAAATTGGTAACGTTAACCAGGAAGGTATTAAAGATGAGGGTATTGTTGCTCCGCCTGCTTCCGACGAAGGAAAGGGTGTGGTAGAAGCGCCGAAAAAACAGGAAGAAGACTGGGATAAAACCTTTACCAAGGTTGAGATCGAGTCTGATTACCCTGGTGGTGCAAGCGCCTGGCAGCGTTACCTGAACAAGAGCCTTCACTACCCCCAGGAAGCTATCGACCAGGAGGTTCAGGGTACGGTAGTGGTTCAGTTCATCGTGGACAAAGCTGGTATGGTGAGTGATGTTGAAGCCATCAGCGGTCCCCAGGAATTGCGCGAAGAAGCGGTTCGGGTAATCAAAAAATCAGGTCAGTGGACACCGGCTGTTCAGAACGGACGCCAGGTGAAATCTTACAAGAAACAGCCGATTACCTTCAAGTTGGAATCTGAATAAACGTTAATTAGGATAATTAATAAAAAAAATCCCCCTGCATTTGCCGGGGGATTTTTTTTATTTGCCGCGATGCACCATCTTTGGCAACTTTTTATACACACATTTTGTAGTATTGGTCCGGTATTTTTCAGCCGGTATCAGAAAAGGAAAAACGACTAACATGAATGTTTTAATGGTACTCACCTCGCATGGTGAATTAGGCAATACAGGAAAAAAAACAGGATTCTGGGTGGAAGAATTTGCAGCACCTTATTATACTTTAACTGATGCAGGGGTGCGGGTTACACTGGCCTCTCCTAAGGGCGGCAAACCTCCGATAGACCCTAAAAGCGAAGACCCCGGTGCCCAGACCGATGCCACCCGGCGTTTTTATAAAGATGCTGAATTGCAGGAAAAACTAGCCCATACCCTTCCCCTCAACCTCGCTGATGCAGATGATTACGATGCGGTCTTTTACCCGGGTGGACACGGGCCTCTCTGGGACCTTGCTACAGATACTGATTCCATAGAATTGATTAAAACTTTCTATACCCAGGGCAAGCCGGTTTCCTTTGTATGCCATGCGCCTGCCGCGCTGGTTAATGTAAAATTGCCCAATGGCGATCCACTGGTAAAAGGGAAAACTGTTACCGGTTTCAGCAATACCGAAGAAGCTGCCGTGCAGCTTACGGATGTTGTGCCTTTCCTGTTGGAAGATGAACTGAAGAAATCGGGGGCCGACTACCAGCGTGGTGACGATTGGGCTGCCTTTACCCGCCAGGATGGCCTGCTGATTACAGGACAAAATCCGGCTTCATCTGCACCTGTAGCTGACCTGCTGCTTAAAGCATTGGCGGCCGGTTAAAGCAAGGGACTATCTTTGCGGCATGAAGTATTCCAATCCACAGTGGGATGACACTATTGTTGCCCTGGCCACACCGCCGGGTATTGGTGCTATTGGCGTGATCCGGTTAAGCGGACCGGCTGCTATCAGCATTGTGGATGCCTTATTTCCGGCAAAAGATTTATCGGTACAACCAAGCCATACCGTTCATGTAGGCGTGATTAAAGAGGGTGATTATTCCATTGATGAGGTGGTGGTGACCCTCTTTAAAGGGCCCAGGTCCTACACCGGTGAAAACGTGGTGGAAGTATCGGGCCATGGATCTCCGTATGTACTGCAGCAATTAATAGATGCCTTTATCAGGGGTGGCGCGCGACTGGCAAGGCCGGGGGAGTTTACACAAAGGGCATTCCTGCATGGAAAGCTCGACCTTACCCAGGCTGAAGCAGTGGCCGACCTGATCGCGTCTAATACCTCGGCATCGCACCGCAATGCACTGCACAATATCCGCGGCGGCTTTTCTGCTGAGCTGAAAGCCCTGCGGGAACAACTGATCAGTTTTTCTGCGTTGATAGAACTGGAGCTCGATTTTTCTCAGGAAGATGTGGAGTTCGCCGACCGTTCGCAATTATACCATTTGGTAACAGGTGCCATAGAAAGGGTAAGCAAGCTTGCGCATTCTTTCCAGTTGGGCAATGTGATCAAGAACGGGGTAACCGTGGCAATAATAGGCAAGCCCAATGCCGGCAAGTCGACCCTGCTGAATACTTTACTGAATGAAAACCGTGCTATCGTTAGTGAGATAGCTGGTACAACCCGCGATACCATCGAAGAAGTGCTGAATGTTGACGGTATATTGTTCCGGTTTATTGATACGGCCGGTATCCGTGAACATAGCCTTGACGTGATAGAAAATATCGGCGTGGAACGCAGCCTCGAAAAGATGCGCCAGGCGGATGTGGTCCTGTATTTGTTTGATGTGAATACGATGCCGGTAGGGGAGTTGCTGGCCAGTAAGCAGGAGTTTGATAAAAACGGTTTCCGGTACCTGCTGGTGGGTAACCAGGTCGACAAAGGTGATGAATCGGATATGCGCGATCGTTATGCTTCCGCAACACCGGTATTATTTATATCCGCGAAACAGGGATTGCATATTGAAGTCCTGAAAGAGCGGCTGGTTGATATGGTACTGCAGGGTGAAATAAATTCCGAAGATACCATTGTGACCAATGCGCGCCATTTCCATGCCTTGCAACAAATGCTGAATGCCCTGCAGGATGTGCGCCAGGCGCTTGATGCAAAGATCCCCGGCGATTTACTCGCACTCGATATTCGCCGTGCGCTGCATTACCTGGGTGAGATCACAGGCGAAGTAAGTAATGAAGACCTGCTCGATTATATCTTCAGCAAGTTCTGTATCGGAAAATAGAAGCCATTACCAACCAGTTTCCATATATAATAAAAAGCCTATAAAATCCTTTACTACAAAGGGTTATGTTAATCCCATCTCATGGATAGCAATGGATGATAGGTCTTATTTCATGTAAAATTTGTTCCTCATTTGTACCTCATTCAGGTATTCGCTATATTGTAAATGGAAATAGGGGAAATTATGGCACATCCTGACACACCCTGACATCCATAGACACATCCTGACACAATAAGATTATAGTATGAGTTCAAAAATTAGAGTAACAAGAATCTGCCAGTTCTGTGAAAATGAATTTGAAGCCAGAACCACTGTTACTAAAACCTGTTCTGATCTATGTGCAAAGAGGCTATATAAATTGAAGCTGAAGGAAGCAAAACTCCAGTATAGCAATGCGGAAACACAAATGATCAGGAATAAGCCATTGACTGATTTACAGGCTAAGGAATTCCTGAATATTGAGGAAGCCTGTAAACTTTTGGGTGTTAGCAGGAGAACCCTGTACAGGTTCATACAGGATGATAGATTGAAGATCGGTAAGGTGCGGAATAGGACAGTAATTAAGAAAACAGAGATTGAAAAAATATTTGCATGAGTAAGGTAAAAGTAAGAATGAAACCCATTACAGGTGGCAGGCAGGCAATATACTTAGATTATTATCCACCAATCCCAAATCCAGTAACAGGAAAGCCAACCAGAAGGGAGTTTTTGAAGCTGTTCCTGTTTGATGAAACTGAATACAGTGCAGAAACCTACATTGATTCAAATGGGAAGGAACAGAGAAGATTTGCACCTGTATTAGATTCAAAAGGTAAGCCCAAAAGAGCTAGGCTCAATGAAGCTGAAAAGAAGCATAATCATGATATGGAGATCTTGGCAGAAAGCATCAGGGCACAAAGACAATTGCTGGTATCCAAGGGTAACTATGGATTCCTGTCAGAAGAAAAGCAGAAGGTAGGTATTGTGGATTACTTTGAACAATTAGCAAAGAAAAGAATAGGGGGTAATTCCGGTAACTGGCAATCGGCTCTACTTTATCTGAAAGAATTTACAAATGGGGGTGATGTTCCATTTAAAGATATAAATGAAAGGTTTGGTGAAGAGTTCAAAGAATTCCTGTTAACTGCACCCAGCAGGAAAAGTAAAAAAACTACACTATCACAAAACTCAGCTCTTTCATATTTTAATAAATTCAAAGCTGTATTAAAGCAAGCTTACAAGGATGGATACTTGGAAAGGGATGTTAATAGCACCATCAAAAGAATAAAGGAGGAAGAAACTGAAAGACAGTATTTAACCTTAGAAGAATTGAAGCTTCTGGCATCTACACAATGCTCAGTTCCTGTACTAAAGAATGCTGTGATTTTCTCATCACTGACAGGGCTTAGGTTTAGTGATATCAAAAAATTAATCTGGAGTGAAGTGCAGCATAGTAGTACTGAAGGGTACTTTATCCGGTTCAGGCAGAAGAAAACCAAATTAACAGAAACCCTGCCAATATCGGATGAAGCATTTGATTTATTGGGAGAAAGGGGGAACGAAAAGGATCATGTTTTTGATGATCTGAAATATAGCTACACACAAACAGAATTGCCAAAATGGCTCAAGAGAGCAGGAATTAATAAGGGTATTACTTTTCATGGATTCCGGCACACAAATGCAACGTTGCTGCTTAGTTTTGGGGTAGATCTATATGTCATATCTGAGATGCTTGGCCACCGAGAAATTAAAACCACACAGATATATGCAAAGATTGTGAATGAAAGGAAAAGGGAGGCAGCCAATAAAATAAAAATTAAATTTTAAATCCATAGATAAACCTAACAGAGTATAAATTAACTTTCATTATTTGGAATTGTAAGTTGAAAATTTATATCTTTGACTCGTGATTGGCCTATCTTCTTAATGGTTTCAATCCAAATCGCATATAGTTCCCACCTACACATGATTGTGTGAACTTAAGATCGCTAAAAATTCTCTAAAGGAGAGCTTTTAACGTTATGGATAATCCCTTTGAGTTGCTTTTAGAAAGGTTAACAGCCATTGAAGCTACACTATCGGAAATGAAAAATCAGTCACCTAAAATGGCAATTGATTCCTATCAGTGGTTCGATCTGGTTCAACTACAAACCTATTTACCTGATAAACCTGCAAAGCCAACAGTGTATGAATGGGTACGTAAAAGACTTATTCCATACCATAAAAAGGGTAAGAAGCTATCATTTCTCAAATCCGAGATAGATGAATGGTTAAAGGAAGGCAGAAGGAAAACTGTCAAAGAAATTGGGGATGATGCTAGTTCTTATCTGGTAAAAAACAGTAAGATTAGGTAGCCCAATAAAAAAACCCCTGCTTACAACAGGGGTAAAAAAATTTAGAAAAGATTGAAAATTAAAATCGCAAAAGACTGATAACACAGGGCAAAGATAAGCCTTGTTACTTAAATGGCATTATCAATTTTCGATTTTATTAAATTAAAATCGGTTATGCATGAGCGGGAGTTTAATAGCTGGGAGGATTTATTTTTTAACAAGAGAAAGTTGGAGTTTAAAAATAGGGGATCTGGCAGGGTTACAGGAGAATTAAAGCCAGATAAAATCAATCGGAGTGAAACTAAGGTGACTTACAATATTGGCACGTTATCTAGAAGCTTTATTGATTTTGAATGTCTGGATGTAGAACAATTAACCACAAACACTAATGAATTTCAGTTGGGGCTAAGGTTTTGTCCTGTTAAGGCAATAAAAAATAAAAACCAGAACGATGAAATAGTATCTTACTCGGAATTACTTAAACTAATTGAACGGGTAGAGACTTACTATTGTCTTAATGCATCTGATTTAAAATTTATTGCCCCGGAGCTTTCTTTCAACTTCATTGCAGATTCAAAAATAAAAGAAAAGTTTTTTGAGGGTGGTAGGTTTTTAATATTTAAGGATGCTCCATTAAAAAAGATAAATAATGATGCTACTGGTGAGTTAATGGGGTATAAAGCAATCAAGGGGCATTTTACATTTAAATTTTACTGCGTAGATGAGAAGTATGGTACCAGTAATAACCATTTTAGGATGGAGCGGCAATATACCAGAACTCAAACTTTCTCCAGAAAATCAGGAATTAAAACTCTGGAGGATGTAAAAGATCCGGGTAAGATGGTTAAATGCATTGATATTCTAGTATCTGATCTGGATGATCTAATTATTTATGATCCTCATATTGTAATTCCAAAGGAAAGAAAGGTAGGAATAATTGAAAAAAGGATACTTGATCAGGCTCATGATCCCAGCTTTTGGCTAAAGACAAAAGAAACAAGGGATGATGCAACATTCAACACCTACCTGAAAAAATACAGAAACCTTTCTAAGGAATTCGGAGATGATTTACATGGGAAAATAAAATCCATGCTATTAAATGAAAGGAGGGAGTTTGAGGATCTGGCTGATGAGAGGAAAAAAACTTCGGCATTTGTTACATGTAGTTAAGGTGTAACAATAGACTAAGTTTATAATATTGGTATAATAGGAAGAGAGGAGAATGGAATTATAAAAAAGCTTAAAATTAAATTATAAATAAGAAGAGAAGAATAGAGGGATAGTGATGAATGACTTAAATATAAATATTGGTGGAATGGAGATAGAAAGAGAAATTAAATTTAAAGAGCAGATTAATTAAATTTATTAATACTTATGCCAAGTATACATCAAAATTTATAACTGAATTACAAACGCTAGCATTATATGAAGAACAAGAAGAAAGATTTAGAAATTGGACCTATTATCCTGATCATATTGGGGTTAGGTATCCTCTACCTGATAGTAATCTTTATTTATAAATTCTCCGGAACAAAAGCATCAAATAGTGTAGAGCAATGGGGGCAGACTGGAGATTATTTTAGCATGGTAATAAACTTTGCAAGTGCAATAGTGGTTTCTTGGTTGAGTTGGCTGGTTTATAATGGGCAAAATCAGAGGGATAAATGGGAGAAGAAATTGCTACGCGAAGAACATATGCCTTACTTAGTTTTTATTGCCCACGAAGGGAAAACATACCACCTTATAAATGTTGGAAAAGGGGCTGCCCACAAGGTAGTTATTGCGAAAGTGCCATCAGAAAGAAAAGACACTGAAGAGTTTGACCCCCCACCATATTTAAGCTATTCAATACCAGCAGGGGGCTACTCTGATGTTCATTGGGCTACTGGTGCATGGATGTTATTTGCAAAATATGAAGATTTGGAAGGTGCTAAATATCTGGTACAGTGTGTAGGTAATATAAATGAGGCAATAGTAAATGAGAGCTTAATGAATAAAATTGAAAAGGAAGCTAAAAGGAAGGAAGATATAAGAATTAAAATGCTTTAAGGATAGAATATATAAAGAAGGTATTGGTGGCAAAAGTACCTACCCTTATAAATTGCATCTTCCCAATCGAGTTAGGCTAATAATTAATATTTAATGAAAAAGAAAAATGGGAGGGCAATACTGCTTGATTATTTAATTCCCCTGGACATTACCATCTTGAATAAGGAAATAGGCTTAAAAGCCATAGGAAGGAGGAAGAAGGGCATTACTCTGTACACTACCAATCCAATTACAGGTAATAAGGAATTAGCAGCCTCTATGCAGATATCTGTGAACATTGATACCAATACAGATAATGATTATGCGGAAGTGAAATTTTCAATTAAAGGAAGGCCAATCACTCAGAGCATAAAGCTGGTGGCAAAAAAAGCTCCCATTGGGAAGGGGGTAGTGTATTATTTCAAATGTCCCATTACAGGAAGCCTGAGAAGGAAGCTTTACCTGTATGAAGGTAGGTTTGTATCAAAGCTGGCAATTAATAATCCTCACTATCTATCCCAGATCCAATCAAGCACTGAAAGGAATACCTCAAAAGAGCTGAAGCAGCTCATCAGGCTTCAGAATACAGCTAAGCAGGTTACTAGGAAGTACTTTAAAGTATACTATGCCGGAAACCTTACAAAACGATATATGAGGAGTATGCATGCCAATGATAGTCTTAAGGGGTTGTGGTAAAAGTGGGAATTTAGAGAGCTGTAACAATATAATAACGGTCGTTGTTAATATGGTACAAATGTATTATTTTCGGTTTTTAGAATAAACTACCAGTAATGAAGGAAACATTTGTGGCTTATTATCGGGTTAGTACAGGCAAACAAGAATACGGGGTGGAAGCCCAAAGACATTCTGTAAAAACCTTCCTTGTTAATTATACCGGATGTAATGATGGTAATTGCATTGAAAAGGAATTTATTGAAATTGAATCAGGAAGAAATAATGATAGGCTAGTGTTAAGTGAGGCCTTGGAATACTGCAAAAAAAATAAAAGCACACTTATTGTTAGCAAATTGGATCGGCTAAGCCGTGATGTAGCATTTCTTTTTAAAACTATTAAGGAGTCTGGTGTTAATTGCAGAGTTGTAGATATACCTGATATCAAGGATACCCTTACTTTGGGCATATTTGCTGCATTTGCACAATTTGAGGCCGAACGTATCAGTAAGCGTACTAAGGAAGCACTTGCAGCCCGTAAAGCTAGGGGATTAGGAAAGCGGGTGGTAAATAATCTAACACCAGAAAGAATCAAGGCTGGTAATGATGCAAGAAGGGATAAGGCCAGAACTCAAAGATCTACGGTACAGGTAATGGACCTGATAAAATTTATGCGTAAAGAAGATAAGAGCTACAGGGAAATTGCTGGTAAGTTGATGGAACGTGGATTTGAAACAAGTACAGGCAAAAAAGATTGGACAGCTATTCAAGTGCAAAGGATTGATAAGCGGTTTACAAACTAACTTCCCTTAATATCATATTTGATATAACGGTATAGTACAAATGTTTTTTATTTGCAGATATTCTTTATTTGTTTTACTTTTGTTCTAACGTTTCTAAATAACGTGAGGTAATTAATTCTTAGTTACCGGATTGCATAACAACCGCTTTTAAAATCATTCTCAAATGGATAAAGTTGTGCAATCAAGCAATCAATCATTATTTACACGGAAAGAGGCTGCTGTTAAGCTCAGGATTAGCCTCCCTACACTTGATAAGCTAATCTCTTCGCAGAAGCTTACCAGCCTCCTTATTGGCCGTAGAAGGCTAATATCCGAACAGCATTTGGATACCTTAATCAATCAAGCAGGAGGTAGCAAATGAATATGTCACTAACTGAACTGGAAGAGCAAGAGATAATTACCAGAATTACCAATCTTATTTGCGATGAGGCAATGGGAAGAGATAAGATAATTCAGGTTTTCCTAAATGAAGGTTGGGAGTGTCAGGAGGAATCCATCAATGAGCTTATTGATAGTGCTATTGATAAATTAAACTTACTATACTCAACTCCTGAATACAGAAGATCCGTGATGGAGGACCATATTAGTAAGTATGAATTAATATATGCCTACCTGCGGGAGGCAGGCTACACTCCTGGTTCAAATAAGGCCCTCCAAGCGAAGGAGAGGCTGATGGATGTACTTAAGGAGGGGAATAAGGTCACAGTAAGAAATAGTGAAATTACCATCACTGAAACTGGAGTCAGCCACAAATATGATTTAACCAAACTTACTGAGGTTGAACGGGCAAGATTGCAATTCTTAATGGAAAAAGCAAGGTAATGGGAAAAAGAGCGGATCAATTTATTCAGGTTGTTGAGGTTATCCCAATCCATATACATCGATACAATTCCATTATTGATCGTTTACTGAAAATGAAGGATTATTCTTTAGATGATCTGATAAGGGGAAGAGTTGATAAATCTGACTATTACAAAGCTAAAGAGAGAAGGATAAGAGCATACAGTGACTGCATTTCCACCATGATTCAGAAAGAAAAAATCCTGCAATACCATAATCCTGGATTCCAGCTCGAAGTAATTAATGAGAAAATTGAAGTCAAAAGCTCAAAGCCAGAATATGATTTAACTAAACTCACCTTGGATGAGCAAATTGAAGTACTTGAGTTTATCAAGAAAACTAAGCAGGCTGAATATAATCTCCTTAGCGTAATACAGGGCAATAGAGAGGATCAGGTGGTTACTGAGGATGTTGCAGCAGAGATAGTAGAAACTGCCAATATTGAGCAGATAAAGCAGAAAGAATTACCAGCTATGCCCCTACAGACAATAACAACATTTGATCCCACTGCTAAACTCAGGGAATCCCTAAAAAAGATTGCAGCACTGAAATTAAAAGAGATCGGGGGTAAGCTGGATCAGGAGGAGGAAAAATATTTATCCAATGAAAAATCAAAAAATTAAATGATGAGGCAAACCAGACATATCAGCTATGATTTACTAGATCATAACCTGTCTTTGTTTTCCCACCATGAGCATACTCAATTCAAGGTGAAATACATATGTATTTCATTAGATACAATCTTCAACCATCTGGTAGAAGATCATACCAATGGATATATAACTACAGGTATATACGCTAAGGCTATTACAAGGTTGAAAGATGGCATTGTAATCAATATGCTACTAGATAACCCATTTATTGATTCTAAGGCTATACTTAGGGCTTATGATGAGCTTCCTCAATTGATGGAATCCAAACTAAATGAATCGTAAAACTTAAATCGCTAGATCGCTAGAAATTAAAAAAGCAAAAAAATGGCTATCAGGTCTAATTCGTATGACACAATGGGAGAAAATCTGGAAATGATTACAGAAATTAAAAATCACCACAACAACATCCTGCAAAAGGGAGTAACCAATGAAACTCCCACAGAATTTATTGAATCAGTGGCGCTGGATCAAAAGGCGGTTAATACTCTTTGCAGGGAGGTTAACCTGCAATTTGAGCAGCTTAAAAGTGATTACGAGAACAGAAGAATAATCCAAGCTTTTTATGTAGATCATCTGAAAAAGCTCAAGGAATTCCTTACCAACCGGGAAAACACATTTGATAACAAACACCTTGACACCGCATCGATAGCAGTGGAGATTCAAAAATTTGTTTAACTGGATTTGAAAGATAGTATTACCAGATCGCTCTTAAAAAAACTTAAAATTAAGAAAGATGAATGCAGAGTTTCTAAAGCAAAGTAAAGCACGTGAGGCTGGTGAATTTGGGAATTGTCTCAAATCACTTGCTATTAGGGTAAATGAGTTCCGTGAGGATACCCAGTTTGTTGTTGACCAAATAGTGCAAAAGTTTAATAAAGCAAAAGAAGAGTTTGGTGGTGGGCTAATCACCCTTGACACATATTGCATTTATCTCAGGCACGTCAGGGAATTCATGGAAGAGCATGCTGAAAATCTACAATTGATTCCAAGCCTTCAGTTGGATGAAGTTAAGCAGGAGATTGATAAATATCTGCCCTAAAGCATCAGATGGCTTCCAAGCGCCTGAGGAAGCTCTTGGTTGCCTTCCTAAACTCAAACCCTTATCATCAGCCGAGAAAATGGTGGGGCCTATAGGATGGGCTTAAAATCGCTTAAGATTGAGATCGCTAATAAATATTACTAAGATGAAAGGATTAAGAAATAATGCATCATCATTGAAACGAAAGTTTAGCCTTGGATGTCTAACAGCCATGGCAACTGAAATTTTTTATTCAACAAACCGGACCAATGTCGATAGTGCCTTTAGTGTTATCAGGAAAGCTTATGTACAAGGGCAGGTTACTGAAATCAGGTTCCATGCGGAATTTGAGAAGTACCAGAACCTAAAGAAGGCTGGTTGCTAGCTTAGTATGAAGTGGTGGGTGAAAAGATTCTATATAATGATACCTAAAGAATCTAAGAGGAGACCAGTAAGCTCCAATCCCATGATCAAAGATTAAAGCTTTTTTATTAACTTTTAAGTAAAAATGACTAGGGTTAAAATAAGGGAAAAGATACTGCATGTTCCTTCCACCAAAGAGATTTTCTATTGCCTATCATCAATGCCACATTGGGTAAGCCATCTAATTCAGCAGGAGCCAGATAAGCCTTACAATGAAATGTTGTCAAGGGTGCTTAAAGATAATTTTTACACGGATAGTGCTGATAGAAGAACAATCAAGAGTATGGCTGCTGATCTCAAAATTGATGCCCCCAAATTTACCAAATGGATTTCATCTGCTTACTATGATTTGCTGGATTTGAATTTTGAGAATCCTAAACTATTTCAAAGTACAGGGATACCTGTAACCCTGTACTTTGCTTATTTTGATAGTCGGGCCGAAATCAGATCCTCCGTATATGCAGTTCCCAGAGAATATGAAAAGTTCAGTTTCAACTTTGTTAAAGCTAAAGTTGGAACAGATACATTCTGGGTTAAGAGAATTCAACATTCAATAGATGCTGAAGGCTATGAGCTTTGTATTTGGCTGAGTGGTACTATCTTAAACCGATATAGGGAAATTTTACTTGAAAAGGCCCTATTTCACAAGCGTATTGGATGGATGGAAACTTACCAGAAAAGTGAATGGGAGATAGATGAAGAATTAAGGTACTGGTTTAAGGGATAAAGAAGCCATTACTGCTAAGGCAGAGGCTTTTGATGTCGCAGTCAAGGAATCAATGAAAGGAGCCGTCATTGAGCATAATAACAGGCAAGGAACCATTCACTTCAATGGTATCCAGAGGAACACCACAAAAAAAACCAACCTCAATAGATGGTACTGGTAATCAAAATAAATAATATTGTTACAGCTGGAATTCTCGGATATCTTATCGGAAATTTATCATTAATAATCCTTATTCGGTAACACATTTAATTTTATCTACCAATTCACGGGCATCTTTTTCGAATAGTTTTCTTTCAAACCTACCTAGCCTAAACTTTGCAATTTGATGAGTTTGGAAGAGAGCTTGATCTGCTTTTGATAAAGGCAGGAAAACGTTATATGTTGTCATTCCAGTAGTAGGAGTAGCCTCAATTTTAATACTATCATTTATGAATGTAGTGCCATCAGTAAACAACACAAATGCACCAACTTGCTGCAAATCAAAATCACTATTCTGAGCTAATAAGGTAAGTACATTCACGGTTGTATCCTTGTCTTGGAGTTTTGAGATCATAGCAGGAAATAAATGGCCCCGACCCGGCATTTGCCATGAAGTTGAGAGATTTCCAGTGTATTCATCTTTTTTAATTTTAAGTCCTTTGCACTGAGCATTCGCATTTAGTAAGCATGAGCAGCTAATAATGGCAAGTAATAATATTTTCATGGTTTATCGGTTTAATTATTCCAAATGTAGCCTATATTCATATGTATTATCCTTGTAGGAAGTGAAACTAAATATATGACCACTAAGCCCATTTCTCCCGAAATGATAGATACACTAAAGATTGGCGGAAAATTTGCCAGTGATGAGCTTCTAATACTTATTCTTGGCATATCTGAGATGAAAGGATCAACGGGAGAATTAGAGGAGCTGATTACAGCAGCATCTGCAATGCTGTATTATACATACCCTATAGATGGTAGTCTTAGTTAACTGCCAAGAATGGTTAATTTATGCTTTGCATCAAAATCAATAATTAGCTCAAAAATTTAATTGCCAATGTATACTTCTGAAACCATCCCCAACAAATTTGGAAAATTGATAAAATTTCTTCGAGAATTTAAAGAAATGACTCAGGAGCAATTAGCATCAGCAACAGGATTAACAAGCAAGCAAATTGAAGATGCTGAGAGTGGTAACGAAATTCCCACTTTGGATCTTATGCAGCTTGTAGATTATTTTGGGTTTGACAGTGAACGTTTTTTAAAGCTATTTTGAATATTATAAGTTGTACAATAGCTGAGCTGCGGTAATTTCACAACTTTCTATGGTTGACGATATCATTAAAGATATTAAAAATATAAATATATTTGATCGCCTGATTATTTGAGATCAACTTTGATTTCTAAAATAATAGTGAATGAAAAAAACACAAGTTACCTCACCAGCACCAGCACCAGCAAGAATTCCAAATGCAACAACACGGAAGGATAGAACTCTTAATGCTATTTCAAGCCTGATGAGAAAATGTGATCGAATAATAGCCAAGCAGAAGAAACTGGAGGATGCTTATTTAAAGAATAAGGCTATTTAAGAACTGCATTACATGAAATTGCAATTTATAAAGTATACCATCCAATAAGGGTGGTTTATTTTTTCCAATGAGAATTGCCTGAATTTGGTTTCACAGGTTAAGGGTACAGCTTTTGAAGAAAGGGTACAAAGCCACTGAGGTATCAAAAATTACCGGGCTACACGTGAATACAATTACTAAAATTAAAAAGGTAGGCTCCTTCAGTTAAATTATATTGTTAATTTTAATGATATAAACCTAGCAATATGAAGTATTTACTTTTGGATTACCAAGTTATCTATGAAGATGGAGATGGTATTCAAGGAACAACTCCGTACAGGGGTGAAAACTCAGATATTAAAAGCTTGGTAGCCTTTATTAAATCCTATTACGCTGGCAGTAGACCGTACTTTGATGAAGATATCACAATTGATATTCTTAAGGAGTATTCATCAGCTAAGGATTGGATCACTGATGTAAAAGATACAGATGGGTATCGCTACTTAAGGTCAATTAATAATTTTGGAGGTGATGTTCTCTCAGAATTCTATCCAGACGAAGCTTAATTACTTCTTTAAATAGTTAAAAATTAAGCAGGTTTAGAAAAAAGGTAATTGATCATAATACATTAAAAATGTTATTAAATAAGGAAGAGCTAATTAAAGAATTGAAGGCAGGGGCAAAAAGTGGATCACTCCTAACACCTAAGCATGATCCCAATAGTGGACTAACTTATGCAAGCTTTAGGACTGTATTAACTCAGGATGCATCCTCAAGTTTACAAGAACTTATAAACTCAGAAGAATATGAACTTTATGGTTACTATAGTATTAAGCATCGAAAGTACTCATATGCACTTATACCAAATGACAGTGGATCTTATACCACTGTAGGCCTAGGAATTCTCTCAGGATCTCTGGACACAACAGGATCTTTTGATACATTTATTTTTGCATCGGGCTCCCAAAATGGGTGGCATGTCTATTCTGAAGATTCTCAGAAAATGGCATCAGATATTCAATCCGGCTCAATATTAGAAAAAGGGAAATTACAATGAATTTGATCTGGGCAAAAGAAAATGTGGTGCTTCAAGGTTGAATTGTACCACCATCCGGATTTAATTTTATTTCACTCTGAAAGGATATCTATACCCCGACTGGTCTTAGTTAGGGTATTTTAATATTTAATAGTAAATAAGACAAAGCATTTTCCAGTATTTTTATCCATAAACCTTTGCCCCAATGCCTCTTAGTTGGAATGAAATCAAAAGTAGAGCCTCTGCCTTTAGTAATGAATGGAAGGATGAAGTCAGTGAGGATGCGGAAGCCAAAAGCTTTTGGGATGACTTCTTCAATATATTTGGAATAAGCAGGAGACGGGTGGCAACTTTTGAGCAGCAGGTAAAGAAAATTGATGCTAAAACGGGCTTTATTGACCTGCTGTGGAAGGGAATGATACTGGTTGAGCATAAGAGCAGAGGTAAGGATTTGGACAGAGCCTACAAGCAAGCAAAGGACTATTTTCCTGGACTCACTGAAAAAGAGTTACCCCGATACATCCTTGTTAGCGATTTTGAGAAATTCCGGCTGTATGACCTTGAAGAAAATACACAGCAGGAATTTAAACTTGATACTCTGGTAGATCATGTACACCTGTTTGGTTTTATTGCCGGGTATCAAAAAAGAACCTATAAAGATCAAGATCCTGTAAATATAGAGGCTGCTGAGCTGATGGGTAAACTCCATGATAAGCTCAAAGCCATTGGATACACTGGCCACCAATTGGAGCTATATTTGGTAAGACTGCTGTTCTGCCTATTCGCTGATGATACCAGTATATTCGAGAGGGGCATTTTCCACGACTACATTGACCTCAAAACTAATCAGGATGGCACTGACCTAGCTATGCACATAGATGCTCTCTTTAACGTCCTAAATACGCCAGAGGCAAATAGGTTAAAAAATCTGGATGAAAGCTTAGGTGCCTTTCCTTATGTTAATGGTAAATTATTTGAAGAAAGGTTACCACTTGCTGGATTTGATAGTGAAATGAGGAAAGCATTAATTGAATGCTGCCTTTTGGATTGGGGTAAGATCTCACCGGCAATATTTGGTAGTCTGTTTCAAAGTGTCGTGAATGAGAAAGAAAGAAGAAACCTTGGTCAGCATTATACCAGCGAAAAGAACATACTTAAATTGATTAAACCCTTATTTCTTGATAATCTTTGGCAAGAATATGAACAGGTAAAAGGGAGTAAAGTTAAGCTGCAAAAGTTCCATGATAAGTTCAGTAAGTTAAAATTTCTAGATCCTGCATGTGGATGCGGAAACTTTCTCATCATAGCTTACAGGGAATTGAGATTACTAGAGGTTGAAGTAATTAAGCAGTTACTTAAGCTAGAAGGATATCGTGATGAAGTACTTCGAAGTGCTAGGATGGATGTGGGATACCTAATTAAATGTGATGTGGATCAATTTTATGGGATTGAATATGAAGAGTTCCCGGTTCAAATAGCACAGGTTGCCATGTGGTTAATGGATCATCAAATGAACCAGCTTATTACTAGCACATTTGGTGAGTACTATGTTAGGTTGCCTCTTAAGAAATCTGCCAGCATAAAGCATGGAAATGCTCTTAGAATTGATTGGCAGAGTTTGTTAGATCCAATGCCTTGGGAAATGGGCAATGCAAGGTTTAATTATATTTTAGGTAACCCTCCATTTATTGGATACTCATTGCAAAATAAGGAACAGAAAAAGGATATGGAGCTCGTTTTCAAGGGAGTTGACGGTTCAGGAGTATTGGACTATGTTGCTTGTTGGTATGTTATAGCAGCCAAATATATGGAAGTATGCAATGAAAGAATTTCAAGCGTTGCGGATAAAACAAAAGTAGCTTTTGTAAGTACAAAATCAATTGCACAAGGGGAACAGGTTGGTATTCTTTGGAATGAATTATTTAATAGGTTTAAGGTTAAGATTCACTTTGCTCATAGGCCATTTAAATGGAGTAATGAGGGGAAAAATATAGCTGGTGTAAGTGTTGTAATAATTGGTTTTGGAAATTTTGATATTACATCAAAAAAATTGTATGAATACGAAGACGTAAAAGGAGAGCCCCATGAGTTTAGTGTAAAAAATATTAACCCATATCTTGTTGAAGGAAATGATTTTGTAATTTTTACTAGAAAAAAGCCTATTAATCAGGTTCCAGAAATGTATAAAGGAAGCCAGCCTACCGATAATGGCAACCTTTTATTTACAGATATTGAAAAACAAGAATTTTTAACTATTGAGCCAGCTGCGTCAAAATTTATAAAGCCTTTTATAAGTGCTAAGGAATTCTTACATAATCAGAAAAGATGGTGTCTTTGGCTAGTAAATGCTAATCCAACGGAGTTAAAAGGCTTACCCAAATTATTAGAAAGACTTGATAAAGTAAAATTATTCAGGTTAAATAGCACAAAAGCAGCAACGGTAAAATGGGCTCAGATGCCAGGATTATTTACTGAAAATAGACAACCTACTTCCAAATTTATATTAATACCTAGACATTCCTCTGAAAACCGTAATTATATTCCTTTGGGTTTTTTTCTTCCTGAAAATATTATAGCTGATAGTTGCAACTCAATTCCTAATGCCACATTGTTTCATTTTGGAGTTTTGAGTTCCGTTATGCATATGGCATGGATTAAAACTACTTGTGGACGGCTTGAAAGTAGATTTCGTTATTCCAATGATATTGTATATAACAACTTCCCATGGCCAGATAATCCAACAGAAAGGCAAAGAGAAGCTATTGAAAAAGCAGCACAGGGGGTATTGGATGCAAGAGCTATTTATCTACAAAGTAGCTTGGCTGACCTCTACGACCCTAACACAATGCCACCTGAGCTGATTAAAGCCCACCAGCAGCTTGATAAGGCCGTTGATTTGGCTTACAGGAGCCAACCATTCCCAAATGAAACAAAGAGGATAGAGTACCTGTTTGAGCTTTATGATAAGTATACTGCCGGGATGTTTGTAAAGGAGAAGAAATCGAAAAAAAATTATGAATTGTAAAAGAATTTAAAAGGAACAACTATGTTAGGTAAAAATCAAATTGTGCAAGCATTGGATATTGAAACAACACCAAAACCTAAAGTCTGTGTAATTGATATTTCAGATGATGTTTTTTTAGCATTAAGGGATTGTGGAATTAATTTAATTAAAGGAACATTAGGTTCAAAAGTTAGAGTTCCAAAGAAAAACCCCTACGATTCACAAAAATTGGTTTCAAACTATGAATTTCCAGAAAACCTTCATGAATACGATATTGTTATTATTGATCTAAATAATTTTAATACAAAGAACTATTTCTGGAGCGAAAATACAAAAGAAAGTCACGCGCAAAATCACGCAAATTATTTTGTTAGCAGATATCCCCAAACTTTATTTGATCCTAGACCATTTGGAGCGGCTGTGTTAAAAATGGAGTTAGATAAGATGCAAGGAAAAAAACATATTATAATTTGTTTTGGATCGGATGATTATACTATTGATTACGAAACTGTAAGTGTTATTGGAAGTAATGAATCGAATGGAGAAAATTATACGATTAATATTTATTCATTTAGTGATGCCATCCAATTGGGAAAAAAAATGTATGGTGAAGAGGTTGTGATTTTAAATGAATTTAATGCAGACCTTTATTCACTTTTGGAAAGGAATAAAAATGGTATAAAGTATCATCAAACATTCAAAATACCAATGACATTTAACGGTTTTGAATCAAAAGTTGATCAGTCATTCTCGCCATTAATTACGAATACAAAAAATGAAATAATTTCCTTTGTTAAAAAGGATAATTATTTTTCACTTTATGTATTCCCACAAATAAGTAGTCAAGATGATTTTTTAAAATCTTTCCTTCAACAAATTGCCCCATCAATTCATCCGGAAATATTCCCATATGCTACAAAGTATAATTGGAAAAAAGAACCTATTTATTGGTTGCCAAATCACAAGGAACTTGTAGACAGCAAGAGGGTAGTTGAGCTGGAATATGAACAAAGGATTTTAGAATTTGAAAAAGCCATTGCTGAGAATACAAGACGATATTCATTCTTACATGATATGTTGATCGAATCTGGAGACAATTTAGTTAAGGCAATAATTAAATATTTGTCGTGGCTAGGCTTTTCTGGCGTTACTGAGTATGATTCTATTTCTAATACTTCAACAATATTTGAAGAGGACATACAAATTGCCATTAACGAGGGGTTATTAATCATTGAATGCAAAGGGTTGGGTGGCACATCAACTGATGCTAATTGCAGTCAAATTTCAAAAATCAAGCATAGAAGGTGTAAGGAAAGAAAAAGTTTTGATGTGTATGCTTTATATATAGTGAATCATCAAAGACATCTTCCCCCATTAACAAGGAAGAATCCTCCATTTACTGATACTCAAGTTAATGATGCATTACATGATGAAAGAGGGTTACTTACCACATGGCAATTATTTAAATTGTATTTTGATATTGAATCTGGTTTGATCTCAAAATCTGAGGCCATGAAAACATTTTTGAATTTTGGGCTAATCGAATTTAAGCCAACTGACCTTGTATTTGTATATGAACCTTCTGAGATTTTGAAAGGAGGTACTGTTTGTATAGTGAAAATTAAGGACGTTGAATTGTATGTTGGTGAACAATTAATTATTGAATCATCAGGTGATTATAGTATTACTGAAATTTTGGAAATAAGGCAGTCTGACATGCCAGTTACCAAAACAAAGGATGGAGAATATGGGTTATTATTAGGTACAAAGATTGGCAAAAAAAGCAAAATTTGGAAGAAGGTAATTCGTTAGAAATTATTTTTTATTATTATAACTAATTGTATTTAGCCTCAAAGGACCTTTTGTGGTTTTTAAAATTTTACATGAATTTTAATTAAGGATGCCTAAATATAATTTTAAGAACACATCCACCGCTTTGGTGTCTGGACTGCCACAAGAGAAGATTCTAAGAGCCGTTTAAATGAGAGCGGGGTATAGGAAGTGTTGAATGTGGAAGAAAAGCCAAGGAATGGGCATCAGTGGCTTAGGAAGGGTATGTTGTATCTTTAGCAATTATATTTTAATAAGTTTATAAAATTGTTCCCCATTTGTACCTCATTAACATGAAACCGTTATCTGTAGTGTATTTATAAGTTCTGTATCGGAAAGTAAAAATCTAATGTCCTGGATTAGATTGTCAAACCTATTCCAATTTGAAATACAAAAAACAGATAAAGGCAAAGATTACCCGGGGTAGCGGATTATCGGACGCTTTAGTCTGGATTGGGAATTCCTGATAGAATCAAACGATTATATATTACTATAATTATTTTATAATTTTAAAATAAATCGCCATTTGAAAAATAAAACCTGACTGAATGCGCAAGCAACTCTTTTTTATCTTGTCTGCCATTTTAATTCTATCATCCTGTAGCAAGGATACTCCTAATACTCCTCCTGCCATTCCTCCTGATACAACTACCAAACAAAAGCTTAGTATCAGCCCTGATACATCATTGCTGGTAATGAATGCCACACTCCAGTTAACCGCTATATTTACGCCTGCTGATACCCTCAACACTAGGATAATATGGAGCAGCAGCGATAATAATATAGCTACTGTAAATGCTTATGGAACGGTTTCACCCGTGTCCGCAGGCACGGTGGTGATAACAGGTAACAGCGAAATAGACAGCAAGGTAAAAGCCACCGCAGTGGTACAGGTGCTTAAAGAATATGATGTTCTCCTTACCGGTAAAAACTTTTATTGGAGAAACGGGCAATACAAAAATTTGCCTGGCGGCCATTATGATATTTTTGAGGGCAATGCGATTACACTTTCAGGTAATGATGTATACATAGCAGGCTATACCGTAACTGCCAATTTATGGCGGGTGCCTACCTACTGGAAAAATGAAAACCCGGTACAGCTAACAGCCGAAATTGATAATGTATCCACCATGGCCACTTCACTCACAGTAACAGATACAAGTGTTTATATTGCCGGTTTTAAATCTTTTGATCCGGGCTGTCCTAATAACTGTACGTACGAGAAAACCAATGCCTTCTACTGGAAATCAACACCGGCAGGCATTACAGAAATACCCCTGTTTGATAATAACACTGCTTATTCAGAAGCCAATGCAATAACAACAACTGCTAATGGAGATGTTTTAATAGCCGGGAACAATGCATTTGATAATTATTATAAAACATCAAGGTTCTGGAAAAACCAGTTTGCTGATTCTGTTGTTTTCTCCGGCTATAGTTCATACAGCACTGCCTCCGCAATTGGAATAATAGGCAATGATGTATATGTAGCAGGTACGGATGGATGTCCCTATACAAACTGCGTAGCAGCAGCTAAGCTTTGGAAAAATAACAGCAGCTCAGTAATTACTCTTTCAAGAGCTGGTGCAGAAGCAGCACCCACGGCTATGTTTATAAAAGGGCAAGACATCTACATTTCCGGCTATGAAACAAATGCTGCACAAAAAAGAGTTGCCAAATTTTGGAAAGTAAACGGCAGCACAGTTACATCTTTTGATGTAACCAAAGGAATAACCAATGCTATTGCCTATTCTGTGTATGTTATTGACGATAATGTTTTTCTGGCAGGGTTTGAAGAAGAAAATGATGGCAAGCGAATTCCAAAATACTGGAGAGTAGTTGGTAACAAGTACGTAGAAATAATTCCTTACATCACAGCAGCCGATGCTACTATGATTAATGCGATTGCCGTAAAGCAATTTTAAAATTTAAAAGTTAAAATTCTTATCATCTTTTGTTCTCGCCGGACAATTCGCTATTCAATATTTGTCTTCAACTTCTCTTATTCATCCAGGCATTTGTACCAAGCTGATGTAAGTGTGGATGATTTTGAGATACAACCCATGGATGCATAAAACAGAACGATGCTCATGGATATCATTGAAGAACAACATGGAAAGATATCTGCGTTCTTAACTTCCCAGGTTCCCGTAAGTAAATGGTATGAGTTAATTGGAGAGTTAACCATTGCCGATGCCATTCTAGATAGAATTATCCAAGCGTAAAGAAAGAAGTAACTTCCAACGAATAACTGAATAAGAAACATAATTATAAATCACCATTTGTCGCGTAAAAATGTGGTCACGTTAGTAGTAATATCCACACATATAATAGAATTGATTTTATGCGTACTTTTCAGTGTTGTGTGCTAAATGAAATGCAGGCAATAAAATTTTATTGACAAACATTTAAAATATAGTTTATGATTATTTGGAAAGGCTATGGCTTTTTGGTTCTCGTTATTGCAGTTGCCATTGGTGCAATTTTGAGTTTGCTTTTTGGAAAAATCGGTTCGACAGAAGACATGGGTGCAGCGATTGGTGCTATTATTTCTGCAGGTGTAATTTGGGTTATTGGAAACAAATTAAATGCCACTACAAAGGACAGAACAATGATTGACAAACAAACTGGACAAGAAGTTGTTTTCAGACCAAATCATTCATTGTTTTTTATTAAGATGCAATATTGGGCGTTTATTGTTGGCGGCATCGGTATAATTATGTTGGTTGACATTTTAATACATGGAAAATCTTCTTTTTAAAAGTACTAAATCATTTTTCGGTGTTTATTATCTAAATCTTTATTTAAGTAATCAATCTTTTTGTTATTGAATCCTGATTGAATATAGCTCTGCTAATGCTGTATATGCCATTTTTTTGAATTGGGAATGCTGGTTTTATTGTAATTAAAGTGTTTTTGCTCCGGAAAAATTGGCTCAAACTTCTGCCCATAAATAATAATGTAATTATTAATAAAATTACACCAACAAAATTTATCAATTGTTGATGAAATAATGCGTCGGCAATTGGTATTTATTTCTGAATAAATGCCACAGCCGGGAAAATACAGTTTGCTTCCGTTTTCTCAGATCAATTACTGTGCCTCAAATGCGCCTATTGCACCCATTTCAGCATCTGCAAATGAATGGTCAACGAAGGTATACCTGCCCTTTTCCGGAAGGACAAATTCGATAACCGCGCTGCTGGCGGGACCAAGATAAACGGATTGCATGCCTGCCAATTCATTTCGTGGATTACCATCGAGCCAGACTTTGTCCAGGATGGTTCCTATTATATGAAAACCCGTTGCATTATTTGGCCCTGCATTCAATATATACAGGCGGATTCTCTCACCTGCCTTAACTTTTAAAGGGTTAATTACATACTGCCCCACCTTTCCATTAAAGGTTACCTGGGTTGGTTGCTTTAACCTTGCAATCGCCGTATCTGGGATATAGTTGGCTCCCTGCTTTTTAAGGTAGAATTCATTTTGAACTATGGCGAATTCTTGATCAACCTTCCCGGGATAGCCTTCCTTCGGTTCAACAATAACCATTCCTATCATACCGTAGATCATATGCATGAGCACCATGGGTGTTCCGCAGTGATACATGAATACGCCGGGGTAATTTGCTGTCCAGGTAAAATTTATGGTTTCCCCAGGCTGGATACTTCTGTATTTATCTTCCGGGTTGACCATGGCAGCATGAAAATCTATTGAATGGGGCATGGGCATCATGTTCATATGCATTGCCATATTAGACATAGAATCATTAGATCGGTCCGTCATGGAAAAACGTATCGTTTGCCCAACACGTATTCTTAAAACCGGACCCGGAACTGCATCTCCAAACATCCATGCTGTGTAAGCAACAGTACTTGAAATATGAAATAATTGATGCCTTACATCAAATTTGACATCAATTGTATCGCCATCCTGAATTTTGGGAACATCAGGTCCGTATGCTAACGGTCCTTTACTGGCAGTCTCGTGGTTAGGTTGATTTGTTACGATAGCATTGGCAGATCCGTATACCTTCTTTGAACCTGCTGATGTGTCGTTTTGCCGGCAAGCAGTAAATACAATGAGTAGCCCGCCGAAAAGAAAAACATATTTCATTATGAAAGTGATTAAATGTTTAAGGCTTCCATGCACCTAAAGAATATATTCTTCAAATTTCTTGTTATGGAATAAGAAAGGTATTGCCAGTGATGCTGCTATTCCGATAATAATAATGATCCCGGTTAATAAATCCCTGAACTGCATATTCACAGTATGGGCTTCCGCTTCCCATACCAGGAAAACAGTAAGCAGGATTGAGACAATGGTGAAAAAAATATCTCCTTTTTTAAACAGGCTGATAAACCCATAATAGATGAATCCAATAGCGAGAAAAAGAATGTTAACAAAGAAAATAAGGGTAGCCACATTGATCATCGCGTAGGAAGGAAAGTTGAATAGGTCAACGATTACCAGGTCATATAACATGGTAAGTATGGTAGTAGAGATGCCCGTAAAGACCGTGGTCATATAGGCCCGGTAAAATATTGATTTTTTAACTTCATTTTCCATTAGTAAAATGTTTTATGATTAAGGGAATATTCAATGGCTAATAGGATATACCGTCAATGGGTATCGGGAAAATAAAATACTCCAGGATATTATGGTGTGCTTTTGAAATATGTTGCTTATACGATTCCATACTATGCCGCAGGACAGTTACATACCGGGGCTCCAGTTTTTTTAGTATTGGCTCCAGCTTATTCAATTCCTGGCAGATGGAAATTGTTCTTTCTTCCTTGTTGCGGGGTAATTCATTATCCAGGTCAGTGATTGTTTTTTCGAAACCCTGCTCTGCTTCTTTATAGAAGTCTGCCAGTAATGGATCACAGGAAAATGTTTTTATATGTGTCAGTTTTACTACTGCTTTCTTTTCCTTTTTATCAATTCCATTTGCTGCAGTGGAGGCCAGCAATGATATATAGGCGGGAAATTTTAATAATTGCGCTCTTTCCTTTTCACCCAGGTCATTATAATGTTTCATGGTTGTTATTTTGCATTTTCCTCAATCTTCCGGAGTTTGCTTTCATCAATAATCCGGATGCTTTTACCTGAAGCGCTTATGATTTTGGCGGTAGTCAGGATCTTTAAGAATTTAAAATCGGTTTCATAGGTTGTCCCTGAATAAGCTGCAATATCCTGTCCTTAACTTCCATTAGGGCAAGATTGCGCATACGCATTTCGGCCTTTTGCAGTTCGGCGAAATAGAATTGCATCAGACGGTAGGTAAAAGCATGGTCGGCCCTGAGTGTTTTTTCCAGGAAACTGTTTGTTATGAAGCAGGCTGTTGATTCTGCCAAAGCAGTAGCCGAAACAGGATAAAGGTCGCCGGCACCTATACCACGATGCCCAAGTATATCACCTGCCCTGGTAAAACGAATAATCAGTTCTTGGTCGTCTACCCATTGTTTGTGCACTTTTGCAGCACCTGAATAAAGAAAGTAGATACCATTTACTTTATCTCCTTCCTTGAATATTACCTCTCCTTTTTTAAAAGAGATCGTTTTTTTCCTTACAGCAATAACCTCTTTCCATTCAGGAATACAATGTTTGCACAAAAAACAACTGCTTAAATCACAGGTATCATCCTTCATCGCATAAGTTTAAGAACATTGCTAAAGTAATATTAAAACTATTAAAAATTGTCATAAAGCTATATAAAATATTGTAAAAGCAATATAAAAGTCGGATCAGACTATTACGCTATGGCAAGAATTGATGAAAGCACGCCCGTTTCCACATCCTTAAGTCAGCTATTCAGGAAAAATGAAGTACTCAGGAATTCGATGGTCAACGAAAGGGTTTTCTACCTGGGAATCCAGGCTGTTATAAATGCAATTCTTATCGGGTTTCTCGCAAAACTGCTGGTCTCACTTATTGCATTAATTATGAGTCTTGCTTTTTATGGGAGATTTTCACTGGATGTGGTGGCCTGCAATCGGAGCTATTGCTATTGGTTTAACAGGAAATTTTGCCCCAGGAACAATGGGTGTTGGTTATGATAACATTCAGGATTTGCTAAAAGGAAGCCTGCCTTATGTTTATACAACTGATATTCTGAAATACTACAGCAACCAAAAGCAGAAAGAACATAATTATGATTCGCCGAAACGAACACAAAAAATTATGGTGCATGGAAGAAAGCTGATAAAAAAAATGGGAAAATAGTAATTAACAGGTATAACAAATAGATAGATGGTTATAAAAAACTTTGTAATACCAACGCATGATTGCAGGTTGCATCCTTTGCCCCGTATAGTAAAGTTACTTTACCTTTTTTCATGTGCTGCTTTAACTCATTAACAGGACCGGGGTTTTGTTCCAGTTCCAGGATATATTTTTTGGTAAAGGCATCCATTTTTTTGGGGTCATGTGCAAACCATTTTCTCAGCGCAGTACTGGGAGCAATATCCTTCAGCCAAACATCAACCTGTGCAGCTTCTTTAGAAAGGCCTCTTGGCCATAGCCGGTCAATTAATATCCGCGTGCCATCTGTTTTATCAGCAGCTGCGTAAACTCTTTTAATGGTTGCTTTCATTTATAATCCGGTAAACGATAAAGTTATATAAACATCATTGGAAAAGTTAGGGAATAATCTATAATGGTGTTCTGCTTTCGATTTTGGAAATATTTTGATATTGTTTTTATAGTAGAAGAGTATAAACTCTTTTATTTGGCTTTCTTTAATATCTTCGCACGGAATAAAACAGCAAAATGGTATCAAAAACCTGTGAATATGCCATCAGGGCAATGCTTTTTATAGCGCAGAAATCAGTGAATGACGCTAAAGTTGGGGTAAAACAAATTGCCAGGGCGATAGATTCACCTGAGCCTTTTATTGCCAAAATATTACAGGATCTTGGAAAGAAAGGACTGGTTTTATCAGCAAAGGGGCCTACCGGTGGATTTTACCTGGACAATGCAGGGTTAAAGAAAAGTCTTGCAGATATTGTATATGCTGTTGATGGCGATAAGTTATTTACAGGCTGTGGTTTAGGGTTAAAAAGTTGTTCAGCAAAAATGCCTTGTCCTGTTCATGATGAGTTTGTTGTTGTTAGAAAGCATATCAAATCGATGCTGCAAAACGCCAAGCTGGGCGATTATAATACCTCTTTGGAATTGGGAGAAAAATACTTAAAAAGGTAATTTTTTTTAATATAAAAGAAGAGTAAAAGGTCTTAAACTAATTTATATGCAAGTTTGTTTTAAAGAAATCAGGCCCAAATGGTTATTACCTGCATTCATTTGTTTGCCAATAACAGTGTTGGCACAATCACAATCTGCCGGATTTTCGCCTTCTCCGGATATTATTGGCCTCATGGTTTTGTTGATGGTGGTGTTACTGGCTATTCTTTTTGCAGCACTCTATCTTTCTTTTGAGGTTAAAGGGCTTGTTGCAAAAATGAGGGATAAAAAGACGGGAAATAGTACCCATCAATTTGAAAAGTATCTTAAAAACATGAATAGCCGCCAGATTGAAATGGTATTAAAGCTCAAACACCAGCAGCATGGTTTACATAAGAACGCGCAAAGTTCAGGGAGCATAAAATCAGTTGTATTAATTGGCAATACCGCACTGGCAGCCTTATTTCCGGTTGATTCTCTATTTGCTCAAACTAAAACAACAAATGCAGGTATTTTCACTGATGGTGGTATCCTGATCACCATTACCCTGATTTTAATTCCCATACTGGCTGCTATCCTGTTGCTGATTATAAAGTTGTCCAATATGCTCCGGAAACAACGCGACAGGCAGGACCTTGATGATGCGGCTCTATTTGCGGACTACCTGTCTACCTTAACTGAGGAAGAAGGTACCGAAGTACTCGCAAAAAGAAAAGCTGCACTGGATTATAAGCTTACCCATCATGAATTATCCGGCGAAAAAGAACCGGATGATAAAAAAGGGTTGGTGGGCAATATAGAAACAGAAGGGTATATTAATTTTATTGCCCGTAAAAAGAAAGCGCAGAAACGACCGAACATTGACCCGCAATTATCGAAACTCATTTTGTGGTATTTTGGCTGCGCAGCATTATGGCTGCTATTTGGTACAACCATTGGTGAATATGTGGGTATCAAATTTGTGGCACCGGATGTAGACCATATCAGTTGGTTAAGTTTTGGCCGGCTTCGCCCTGTTCATACCAATGCTGTATTTTGGGGTTGGGCATCGCTGGGAATGCTGGGGTTGGGTTATTACATTGTTCCCAGGGTAAGCAATACCCCATTGGCAAGCATAAAAAAAGGATGGTATGCACTTTACCTGATCAATGCAGCAGTTATACTGGGAACTATATTTTTAATGGCGGGTATCAATAATGGAGGTGGCGAATACCGGGAATATATCTGGCCGGTCATGTTATTATTCGGTATCGGGTTGATACTTACCCTCATCAACTTTATTCAAACCATTGCAAAACGACAAACAAAGGAAATTTACATTTCCAACTGGTATATTGTTTCTGCAATTATGTTTGCATTAACCATCACGGCTGTAGCTTATATACCTGTCTGGCAGGATGGACTGGGGGAAACAATTATACAGGGCTATTACATGCACCAGGGCGTGGGCATGTGGTTCATGCTTTTTACATTGGGTATCGTTTACTATATGCTTCCACAGCAATTAAACCGGCCTATCTATTCTTATAGCCTTGGTATACTTGCCTTCTGGACACAGATTTTATTTTATACGCTTATAGGCACACACCATTTTGTTTTTAGTTCTATCCCCTGGTGGTTACAAACAGTTGCTATTGTAGGCAGCGTTGGTATGATAATACCTGTAGTAGCAGGTACCACTAATTTTATAATGACGTTTAAAGGAGCCTGGCATAAAATTGCAGGAAGTTATACCCTGCCTTTTTTCCTGGTAGGGATCATATTTTATTTTACCGGTTCGTTACAGGGAACGGCAGAAGCATTTCGTTCTACCAACCTGATGTGGCATTTCACCGACTTTACGGTTGCCCATTCTCATCTTACCATGTATGGTATCATTTGCTTTTTCTTATGGGCGGGTATGTATGCGGTGATACCCAGACTAACAGGCAAAGAAGCTCCCCAGGTAACAGTAGGTGCTCATTTTTGGTTAGCGTTAATTGGCCTGATGTTTTACACAGTGCCACTCATGATTGGCAGCACATTAAGGGGACAAATGTGGATTGCCGGAAAACCATTTATAGACACGGTGGTACACATGGCACCCTACTGGTTGTGGCGGGCTATTGGCGGCAGCCTTATGTGGCTGTCTCATATTTTCTTTGCTTACAATTTTTACAAAATGATAAGCAGGTATGAAACGGTAGACGTGAAAGAAGCAGCACTCGAAAAATTACAACTACAAATGACTGCGCCAGGTAAAATTGTTTAATCATTTATTATTACAGTACAAATGGAATTTTTCAATAATCATAAAAAGCTTTTCAGGACAGCGTTTCTGTTTTTTGCAGGGTTAACCGTGTTTGTTGCCATTCTTCCGGCACTCAGTAATCAAAAGAATAATAAACCATTACCAGCGGCAGAAGCATTAAGTGAAGATGCTGTAAAAGGCAAAAATATTTACATCGCCAATGGTTGCGTGGCCTGTCATACCCAGCAGGTGCGAAACGTGGATATGGATAAGGTATGGGGTACCAGGCCGGGCATGGCAGCAGATTATGCAGGCATACATCGTACAGATATTTGGCGAAATACAGCTACACTAATGGGTACTGAACGTACCGGTCCGGATCTTACCGATATTGGTAACCGCCAACCCAGCAGGGACTGGAACCTGGTACATTTATTTAATCCAAGAATCGTAGTAAAAGAATCTGTCATGCCAGCTTATCCCTGGTTGTTTTCTATAACAAAACAGCCGGCAAAAGGCGATGTAACAGTAAATGTTCCTGAAGCATACCTGAATGGCGAAGATGGAAAAGTAGTAGCATCAAAAGATGCACTTTATTTAATTGCGTACCTGCAATCTCTTAAGCAAACCAAACTGACCGGTGGAATATTGGCTGCCGATTTTTTATATAAACGTGAACAAAAGCAGGCAGGTACTGCCACTGCAGCAAAAGATATTGACGGTACTGCCTTGTACACCGCTAATTGCCAGAGCTGTCACCAGCCAAACGGTGAAGGGTTACCTGGTGCATTTCCGCCATTAAAAGGCAGCCCGGTAGTAAATGGTGATAACCTCGAATTGTATGTGGGTATCATCATGAACGGTTATGACGCCCGTGCAGACTACGGGGTTATGCCACCAGTGGGTACCAATGCCAATTTAAATGCTGCAGAAATTGCTGCCATTATGAACCACGAGCGAAGCGCCTGGGGCAACAATGCAAAAAAAGTAACAGAAGAAGAAATAAAGAAGATCATGGATTTTGTAAAACTGCAGGCTCCAAAGTAAAAACAGGTAATACGTACATAACATTAAATTAATTACAATGGAAAAGATAATGTTGATCGTTGCTATGTTGATAACAGGGTTAATGGCTTTTGCCTGCCCGACTTGTGAAAAAGCCCAGCCCCGGTATTTAAGAGGTATTACACATGGTGCAGGCCCGCAAAGCAACTGGGATTTTCTTATCATATCATTTGCGTCCGTTATTGTTGTCGCCACCCTTTTCTATTCAATAAAATGGTTGTTAAAGCCTGGTGAAAAATCAGTTACTCACATTAAACATTTGATATTAAATCTTGACTAATATGGAAGATAAAAGCAAAATAGTTGTCTTTATTGATGATGAAGAGCAGCCCGTTGCGGCTTTTATTTCTCCCGTAAATTTTGAGCTGGATACCCGTAAACTGGTGGATGGAAAGCATACACTTAAAATTGTAAGCAAAGATCCCACTGGTAAAGAAGGCATCAGGCTTATTCCCTTTGAAGTAAGAAACGGACCGGCTATTGATGTGGAAGGTATCCGGGAAAATGCGGTGGTGGATGGGGTGTTGCCAATAATGATCAATGCTTACGGTAAAGGAGACCAGAAAATATTTTTAATAGAAGGAAGTGAAACGCCTAAAAGTATTCCTTCCTGGGTCTGGATTCTGATCATTGGGTTTGCAGGCTGGGCGCTATACTATTTATTGACCTATTTATCACTGAAAGCCTAAGAGCTATGAAGCAGGATATACTTACTATAGAAGATGTAAAACTATTTGTAAATCGCTTTTATGATAAAATAAGAACAGATAAATTATTAGGCCCCATTTTTAATGAACGGATTCAGGATCGCTGGCCTGAACACCTGGAAAAAATGTACTGCTTCTGGCAAACAGTATTATTGGGGGAGCATACTTATTTTGGCAGCCCCTTTCCACCGCATGCTCAACTGCCCGTGGGGCATGAACATTTTGCAAAATGGATGGAATTATTCACCCCAACTGTTGATGAATTATTTACAGGCGAAAAAGCAGCAGAAGCCAGCTGGCGGGCCGCTAAAATGGCCGAACTGTTTGAAATGAAGATTGAGCACTACAAAAAGTCGGGTATTAAAAACCTGGTATAGGAGTGAGATACTTTATGAATGAGCAAAGAGATGAAATATCCATTACCATTATAAATGCCAGTGAAGAATATGCTGTAAAGACTTATTCGCGTGAATTCCGGAACCTGATGACACTGCTTAATAACCAGATGTACCTGGAAAATTTTGGCGCGTGTGGTGGGCAGGGCCGTTGTGCGACCTGCATGGTTAAAGTAGTTGGCTTAAGTGGTGATGCCAATATAATGGAAAGAAACGAAGCGGCTACTATTGGTAAAGCGGGATTATCCGGTAAAAGTATCCGTTTGTCCTGCCAGCTATTCATTAATGCAGACCTCGATGGAGCAGTGATTACGATTCAAGGGGAAGGATAATCATTGCATTTATCATTTGAAATGATGTTGCCCGATCCGCTGCAACCCTTGATACATCAGTAACTTGTATTCTCAACGACACTACAATCTATACCCGGTATGGTTTATCGCTGATACATACCGGCAATAACAGCTTTAAAGGACTTGATGAATTGCATGTGATGATGCCTGTAACTTTGGCTGAAGCTGACACCAATACCTGTTTGATGTCTATTTCAAAAGGATCGGCGAACAATATGGATATCAATTTAAAAAATTTGTAAAAGTATCATTGGACTATAACTGATGATGTAATACGAATAGAAAGAATTACCAGAAAAAGTCAACTATCGATTTTGTAATGGGTATTAATACAGTTCCACCTACTGGATAAATAGCTGGAGGTTATAAGATGGTTATAAGGAGGCATTGGGAAAGACGTAGGAAGACGTAGGATTACGTAGGATTACGTAGGATGGCAAATGCTGTTAATGACCGGTACCCTGGTCGCCATGTGTAAACAGATCGTATAAAACAGTTTCAATGGAAAGCGCTGTGTTGCGCAATTCCCGATATGCGCCAGGTTCAGTTTAGTACAGGACAAATAAAATGCCAGGAATTATCTGGCCTGGCATAGGTCGGTCTGCGAACAATAACAGGCTACGCGGTAAAAGCCCTTGTCACACTGCATTTTAGGCCTTCCGGCCAAAGCCCGGCGATAAGCCATCCAACGTACAACAGCATAGAATAATACCCAATTTCCTCGATAACTTCCTTCTTACCGCGCCACAGGTAAATTCCCATACCTGGCGTTCGATAAACTGTCAAAAGCAACGGCCACCCATAGACTGGCGCACCCCTTTCCCGAAGACCTGGATATGCCCGGTAAAAATGATTCGGCCCGATTTAATTGGCTCATTTACCTTAATAATTGGCTCATATATACCAATCATTGGCTCATTATGATATTTAATGGCTCACCTACAGGTAATTATAGCAAGAGGTTGAAAAATTATGGGAATTCAAGATAAGTATCCTGTAAATAATGGGTTTTTCAAATGGCGCAGGCCCCGTTTTTTATCTTGAATTTGTACCTTTAACCGCCAGGAACAAACCGTGATAAGCATTGCAGGACAAGATTACTACCTCATAACAAGGAATTAATTTGCAGGATAGTACAGGATGGATATATTACAGATAGTTAATATCATTGTCGCTTACACCGGCCAGGATTAATTTTTTTTCACCAAAACAATTCTTACTGACCGTTTTCAATGCCTTTTTTTTAAGCTAAAACTAACTTTATGAACTTGCTACGCCTTCCATTCAGGCCCGCGCCGGTCTGGCTTTCGCCTACAATCAGGGGTCTTTTCACAGTTTGGTTGACCTGTATTGTCTGCATTTTTGCCAATGCACAAACCAATCTGAATATTACCGGTAAAGTAATGGACGACAAAGGAAATCCGGTACCGGGAGCCTCAGTAGTGGTGCGCGGAACGAAAACCGGGACAAGTTCCGATAGTTCCGGAAATTTTAAACTCACGCTTCCTGGTGAAAAGGCAGTGCTGGTGATTTCATCTGTCGGTTTCAATGGAACAGAAATTACTGTTACACAATCCGGCCCCGTTGATATAACCCTGGTAAAAAAGGACAATACCAATGAGGAAGTAGTCGTGATTGGTTATGGTACCCAGAAAAAAGTAGATGTTACCGGGGCAATTGCTTCGGTTTCCGGCGACAAAATCAACCAGGGGATCAACCAGTCTGTTGCTAACTCGCTGCAAGGGCAGGCTCCGGGTGTAACGGTTATCCAAAACTCAGGTGAACCTGGTGGAAGTACAAATATTGTGATCAGGGGAACAGGTACTATTAATAACAATAGTCCACTGTATGTTGTTGATGGTATTATAGCACCGGATATTAATGGTTTGAACCCGGCAGATGTTGAAAATATTTCTGTTCTGAAAGATGCGGCTTCAGCTGCAATTTATGGTTCACGGGGTGGTAATGGTGTTGTAATTGTTACAACCAAAAAAGGAAAAAGAAACCAGAAAACAAATGTTTCGTTCAATACCAGCCAGGGTATCCAGAGTGCATGGAGAATGCCTGAAGCTTTGAATGCAGCAGATAGGAACATGATTCATAAGGAAGCCCTTACAAATGATGGTACACCGACAACTGATCCAATATGGGATTACTATAATAATCCCGATCATGCGGTTACCCGTACTGACTGGTTTAACGAAATCCTGCAACCAGGCTATATTTCCAACCAGGACCTGGCAATCAGGGGTGGTTCAGGTCAATCCAACTATTCATTCAGTCTTGGTTTCCTGAATAATGACGGTATATTAAAAGGCAGTAATTTTCAACGATATAATATCCGGTTTAACAGCCAGCATGAACTCATTAAAAACCTTACGTTTGGTGAGAATTTTTCCGTAGTGCTTTCTGATACAAAGACCGCAGAAACCAGGGGTGATTATGATGGTGTGTTAAGTTCTGCCATGTTTAATTTCCGTGATATACCGGTGTACGTGGATCAGGCCAATAAAATTTATGGAGCACCTTCCGGTGATTTTCCAAACCCGGTAGCTTCCCTCGACAGCCGTGATTATAAAACAAAAAGAGCGAGCCTTATCGGAAATATATACCTGGAATATAAGTTCCTGAAAATGTTCACAGTTAAAACAGATTTTGGATATGACTGGCAATTTTCAAAGAGTAAAAATTTTGTAGCCATTGCAGACGGTGGCGGACGTGGCCTTACACAAAACAGCCTTTCCGAAAATTATGCTACGAATAATGTCTGGGTATGGAACAACACGATAAGTTTTGACAAAACAATCGACAGGCACCATGTAACCGCTTTAGCGGGTATGTCTGCTGAGTCTGGTATTTATGAATATACCGGCGCAGGTACTGCACTTAACTTCAGCAACCAGGATCCGGCATTGAGGTATTATGACAATGCGGGCACCTTTCCTAACCACGCCAATGGTAGCGCTGATGATTATAGCCTGCAGGGTTATTTCGGAAGGGTGACCTATGAATTTGATAACCGGTACCTGCTGGCAGGAAACATCCGCAGGGATGGATCTTCCAAGTTTGCACCGGATCACAGGTGGGGTACATTCCCTTCTATATCAGGAGGATGGCGCTTATCAAATGAATCTTTCTTTCCACTGAAAGAGTCTGTATCTGAATTAAAAATCCGCGCAAGCTGGGGCCAATTGGGAAATGATAAAATTCCCAACTACCAATACTTTAGTACAATCAGCAGTGTGGGATCGCCAACTTTGAACGGCGTTCCATATACAGCGGTTGCACAAAACAGTATGGCGAACACAAACATTCACTGGGAAGTAACTACCCAAACCGACATTGGAATTGATCTGGGATTGTTGAAAAACCGCTTGCTGGTAACGGCAGATTATTTTGACCGCAGAACAACAGATGTCCTGGTACAGGTTCCGCTTGTTGCTTCTTACGGCGTAGGAATTGCTCCCTTCCAGAATGCAGGTATTGTATCTAACAAAGGATTCGAACTGGGTGCCACCTACAGGAGTGCCCCGAAGAGTAAATTTACTTACCAGGTAACAGCAAACGTTTCATCCGTAACAAATAAACTGGAAACGCTAGGTGTTGAAGGAAGCAATGAAATATTCGTTTCTAATTATAAGAATACATTAGTAGGAAGAATAGCGGAAGGCGAGGCAATCGGACATTTCTACGTTTTGAAGGCATTGGGTATTTTCCAGACACAGGAAGAAATCGATGCCTATAAGGATAAGAATGGTAACGTAATTCAGCCCAGCGCCGTACCTGGCGATGTAAAATTCCTGGATGCAAATGAAGATGGCGTAATTAGCGCTAAAGACAGGGTAAATGCAGGAAACAGTTTCCCGAAATTGTCTTATTCATTTAATATATCAGCTGGTTATTCTGGTTTTGATTTCAATATGTTCTGGACAGGCACCCAGGGAAATAAAATTTTCAATGGTATGAAACTGGGAGAAATATTCATGCAGGGAACCAGTTATAACAATGGCACTGATATCCTGGACAGGTGGACACCAACTTCGAAGAGCACAACAATTCCGCGGGTGACTGTTAAGGATTTGAATAGTAATAAAACATTCAATACCCTTTATATTGAAGACGGAAGCTTTTTACGCATGAAATATCTTACAGTTGGATATACATTCGGAGAAGACCTGATCGGTAAAAAAATAACCAAACTTCGTGCTTTTATTACTTTGCAGAACATGATTACAATTACTAAATATTCAGGCTTTGATCCGGAAATAGGTGCTGACGTGAACTCTTACAGCAATATTTACGGCGTAGACCGGGGCGCTTATCCCCAGGCAAAGGCCTTTATATTCGGAATTAACTTTAACTTTTAACAATGAAGCTCATGAAAAAATATTCAATCATCATACTGGCATTGAGCATGTTGAGCTCATGTAGCAAGAGTTTTCTTGATAAGGAACCACATACGTTTACCAGCGCTGTGTTCTGGCAAACAGCAGACCAGGCTGAGTCTGCATTGGCCGGTGCGTATACACCGCTCCAGGGTGAAGAAGCCCTGGGTGGTGAGGAATGGGCAAGCATGGAGTCCTTCAGCGATATCGGGTATGAGAATGACAATTATCCCGATTTTATAGCTATGTCTGAATTCAGGGCTAACCAGAATACAGAAAATGACCTTAGTCTTAACAGCTATACTGAATATTTCCAGGTTATTAAAAGAGCCAGCGATGTTGTTGCTAATGTGCCAAACATTACAATGGACGAAGCACAAAAGAAAAGGATATTGGGAGAAGCCAATTTCCTGTTGGGCTGGGCTTATTTTACGGAAGTAATCCGTTATGGCGGCGTACCGCTTTATGATCCGGCTAACCCGGAGTCACCTTTAACAAGGGCAACTGAGGCGGATACATGGGCAAATATCGAAAGGGTTTTACTGGAAGCAACAACGCAACTTTCATGGGATCATGAAAAAGGAAGGCCTGGTTTAGGCGCTGCCTGGGGTTTGCTGGCGAAAGCATATGCCTACCAGCAAAAATGGACAGAATCAAAAAATGCCGCTGAAACGGTGATTAATTCTGGTAAGCATTCCCTGTATCCTGTTTTCAGGGATTTGTTTACGATCGAGCATGATAATGCAAGCGAGAACCTTTGGGTACTCGGCGCAAGGGAAGGGGAATATCCGATCACCGGAACACTTTATTTACCCAATGATGTTTGGGGTGGGGCCCATGACGAGCCATTAGGAAATGGTTGGAGGCTGGTCAGTGCAACACAAAACTTTTATGACTCCTATGAAGAGGGCGATGAACGAAAAGCTGCTACTGTTGCCAAACGTAATGTTGATGTTGTTACGTACTTCGGTGTAACGGATGTACTGAAAGCGCCAAATAACCAATCACCGGTTGTTTGCGTAAAATTCCAAAGACCGTTTGAGCAGGAATATAATAACCTGGCACCTGGATTGAGTATTGCAGCGCTTCGTTATTCGGATATCCTCCTGTTGGATGCCGAAGCGATCATGAATCTTAGCGGTGGCGGACCACAAAACAGGACTGTTCCTGTAGCGGCAGCGGCAGTGCCTTTTAACCTGGTGCGTGAAAGAGCCGGCCTTGATCCAATTGCTGCGCCAACCTTTGATGACTTAATGTATGAACGTAAACACGAACTTGCATTTGAAGGTGGTGACAGGCATTTTGATCTTGTACGCTGGGGACTCGCAGCTGAAGTGTATAACAATTTACCGGCCGAAGGAACTTATAAGCCCAAGCGAACTTTTGATCCAGCTAAGCATCGGCTCCTTCCTTACCCGCAAAGTCAGATTGATATCAGTAATGGAACAATAAAACAAAATCCTGGCTACCAATAATAGATTGTTTCAAAACATTCATTTTAACAAATACCTCAAACGGGGAAAAGGTTCAACCTTTTCCCCGTTTTGTTAGCACCTGTACCTTGCCATTATTCTTCGCTGCTATAATTGCGCTCCCGTTCTTTGTTTTCAAACTAATTATATTCCTGACATCGCCATCGATCAGTAACCCGGTTTGTGAATAGGTAAGGGGCGTAAATTGACCAGTGCCATTTCCTTTTAATACAAGCCCTATAGAAGCATCCAGCGGCCCGGTCTGTACCCGGAAAGGATATAAGTTGCCACCTATAAGGAGATCTTTTTTACCGTCGTTATTATAATCGAATGGAATAATACCGTGTATTGCGCTAACCTGTGCTTCTAATGGTAATGGAATAATGGTGAAAGTATTGTTGCCGTTATTTTGCAGATAGATGGATTGCAGCATTTTTGCCTTGATCGTTTTTGATTTTGCCAGCTGCTCCTTGGTAAAAATATCTGATAGCCCTGCCTTGCCATATTCCTCGTAGCGTAAAAATTTTTGTTGTATTGTGGGAACCTGGCTGGCTAATTCATCTTTTGAATTCCATGGATAATTAACACCACCATTATAATAACAGAAAATAGGATTAATAACCCCCGGGGTGTAAAATGATCCATAGGTGATACTGATGGGTTCCTGGCTACTGGCTTTAAAAGGAGAGTTTAAGCCGATATTGCCTGCGATGAAATCAATATCGCCGTCTCCATCAAGGTCATCGGCAAACAGGCGACGCCACCAGCCATTGGTCTCGGCTAACCCATAATCAGCACTTTTATCAAGTAATGTTCCCTGCTGGTTAATGAATAGATGAATGGGCATAAATTGACCCACCACCACCAGGTCTTCCCAGCCATCTTTATTCATATCAACCCATACTGCATCCGTAACCATGCCTATCCTGTTCAACGACGGATAGTGCATGGCGTCTTCTTTTTCAAAATGAATTGATCCGGGGCGGCTTTTATTTTTCAATATATAACTCTCCGGTGCAACAGGAAATTGGCCTGGTGAATTCATACCACCTATAAACAGGTCCGGCAGCCCATCCTTATCAATATCTGCTGCCCGTGCACAGGCGCCACTTACCGTCTCTGCCGGTAAAGCGTTGTCAACTTCCCTAAAATTCCCTTTGCCATCATTTTCAAAAATCCTATCCTGGTAATTTTTACTGCCGGGCATATATTCAGCCCCACCGCTTACCAGGTAAAGGTCCGGATCGCCATCCCTGTCTGCATCAAAAAATAAAGCATCCGTATTGGTTATTGCGGTCTTACTATTCCATGGTTCACTGGGGGAAACAGAAAATCGACCATCCGGATGCTGCAGGTAGAGTTTGCTTTCCTGTTTCGCTGTTGCCCCAATAAACAGATCTTCCAACCCATCATGATTCACATCAGCCTTTGCCAGGCAGGGACCTGTTTTGGACAATTGAAAGGGAAGCAGGCTATTAACACTGAAGTCAACAAATCCGGATTCCTGGTGCGTGTAATCAATACCTGATTGTTCAGTAATATCTGCAAACATGGACTGATCTTCAGGAATAGTGTCGGCAACTGCCGCAATGGCCGTATTTTCTTTGATCACGAGTGTAGTGTCCGCTTTCAGGTTTTGAACATGCGAAACTTTCCCGCCTGGCCAGCGAACGGTTATGTCATTGACGACACTGTCTTTGCCAAGGCCAATGTGCATGACCGCGTCTACACTGGATTGGAAGCCGCGGCTGAGATATTGCTCCTGCAACTGTTTGGCACTGGCAGCGCTGATCAAAACTTTTGCCCCGATACCTTGCGTATTTTGCCGGTCACCTTCTAACCGGATTTTTAAAAAATGGGCATCTCTTTTTCCGGAAGCATTATTTTGATATAGGGATGCTTCACTATTCAGGTTATTAATCACCAGGTCGAGGTCGCCGTCATTGTCCAGGTCTGCATATATAGCACCATTGCTCACCATGTCTTTTTGTATTCCCCATGCCGCGGTTGAATTTGTAAAACTGAGGTCGTGATTATTCCGGTATATATAATTATGTAAAGCAGGTGTAGGCATCTGGCTGATTTGTTCCCACATTTTCGTTTTATCCTGTAAAGGGCTTTTTGATTTAGAGGAGTAGGTTTGCCCATACTTTACAAAATCGAGGTTTGTCATATCCCTCAGCACTCCATTTGAAACAAACAGGTCTTTCCAGCCGTCATTATCAAAATCAGCAAACAGGGGCGACCAGCTCCAGTCGGTATTGGAAACACCTGCAAGCTGGCCTATTTCACTGAATATCGGAACCCCATTTTTATCATTGCCATTATTCAGCTGTAAGGTATTTCGCATTTGCTGCCGCTGAAACCCAAGGCTTAAGCGGAGCATATATTTATCATAATTATCTGGGCCCTTCAATGTTTTTTGCCTGTAATTATCTTCGGGAAGCATATCCAATACCATTATATCAGGTTTCCCGTCATTGTTATAGTCTGCAATATCAGAGCCCATAGAGAATTCTGAAATATGACGGGCTGCAGTATTTAATACTTCCCTGAAACTTCCATTTTGGTTATTGAGGTAGAGGAAATCCCTTTCGTCGTAATCGTTAGTGACATAGATATCCGGCCATCCATCATTATTCAAATCGCTGATAGCGCAACTCAAACCAAAGTTCAAACCACTGCCGTCTATATTGGCCTGTTCACTGATGTCTGTAAAATGTCCATTATCATTTCTATATAAGCGGTTTCCAAATTTCGGGTGCCTCGTCTTTCGCAATTTTTCGGAATTGAAAAAGGGATTGTAAAACATGTCCGCATGATTGACCATAAACATATCGAGATCGCCATCATTGTCCATGTCAAAGAAATTCACCATTGTTGTAAAAGTACCCGGGGCATCGAGCCCGTATTCTTTTGCAGCTTCCCTGAAATGCGGGATCCCATTTGTGATGCCGGTATTGAGGTATAATTCATTTGTTCTGTCCTCGTCTGTGCCCGGTCCTGAATAACATAAATATATATCAGGCAGGTGATCACCGTTGATATCTGCTATTGCAATACCGGTTTTCCACTTTTCCCTGCTTTGAAACCCGCAGTTTTCCGTGATATCTTCAAACTGTAAATTGCCTTTATTAAGATATATCCTGTCAGGGCTCATGTTTGCTCCCAATACAATGTCTTGCAATCCATCACCGTTAAGGTCGCCAGTCGCCACACCACCACCGTTATATAGATATTCATAGGTGTCGATGTTGTAGTCTACAGTTTCTTTTATATCATTCCGGAAATCAATATGGGAATGACTTGCTGGTATTTCAGTAAACAAAAGCGCTGCATCTTTTTTCCCGGAACAGGCGTTAAGAACTAATAAGGTGAAAAGAAGATAAAGTGATTTCACTGTCGTTTGATTAATAGTTGGAAAGCTAGTTTTTTTAATAATAACGAAAAAATCACGGTTCGGTTCGTGAGTGCCAACCTATAAGCTCCCCCCATTATTTGTTTAGTGGAATCAGAATTATCTATTCGTGCATACTATCATTTTTCTTAACCGGCTGTTATGCACTATCATCAATTTCAAAGCCAAACGTTGAAGCAATGATATATTCGTCTTATTTTCCCTTGATGGCTTTGGTAATTTGCTGCTCATTTACAGCCAAATATCAGGGCATTACAGACGGCCTTTGGTCAAGGATCAACTTTATCCTTTCACTTTTATACAAGGTGTCTGAATGCAGGCCTAATGTTTTACCCTCATATCGCTGGTAGTTCATCGTAACATGCGCTTTGGTCAAATTTGTTTTCAATACTTCTACTGATAGCAAATCACCGGGAATATTGGCACCAAACCAGTGTTCATCTGGCTGTTGCTTCCAGGTAACCAGGGTGAATATTTCGCCACCCGCTAACGCTTTATTAAACCTGCCGGCGCTTTTAAGTGCCTGGGGATTACCGTATAAAGTTGACATGGTGCCTGACTTTTTATGTATGAAACTGGTAATTACTTTCAATCCGGCAGGACTAAATTCAAAAGAATCCCGAATCGATGCCCTGGTATTTATGTTATTGGGGAGGTTGCCGTTATTTGTACAGGAACATATCCATAAACATAAGCATACACCTGCTATATGCGTCAATTTTTTCATCTCATTATAGTTTAACAGGAAATGTAAATACATGATCCAGGTCTTTTACAGGCCGATGGCAGCTAATGCACTTTGACGCAAACCTTGCATCCTTATCATCAGGGACCAGGTCAATCGTTTTAAACCTGGCCCAACCCCAACCTTCGGTGGCAGCATATTTCCTGCTATCTTTTACCATAAATTCCACCTGGTTAAATTTGCCTGGATAAATATTCCCCTCTTTATCAGCCAACTGGTCCCATTGTATTTTTGCTAACACCGATCCATCCGGCCAATGGCGGATATTATTCTCTTTAATCGCTTTGATGGCAACTGCATTACCCACAATTACCCGCATGGTGCCGTTACTAAAAGCATCGGTAGTACTGATAGACTGCCAGTTTTTATAATCTGGGTCATATGCCACGCCATTAGATGCCACTGGAATGGAAGTATTGCCAACACCTTTTTGCCATTGATTAAATTGTTCAAAGGCTTCCATGGTTTTAGAAGTGTCGTATGTCCCCGGAGATGCCATACCTGATACATAATTTTTCAATATAGCCTGGTCACCTTCCGATAGCTTTGCAGCAGGATGCATACGTGTATATTGCTTCAGGGGCATAACCCCTGAAATGGCAAAATTTACAATCTGCCAGAATTTATCTTTTTGTTGTGCCACAGGGAGGTTATTCCATTCTGAAAAGTTGACAGCACTTCGACCAGCCTCAATGTCTTTTGCTACAATCCAGGATACTGGTGATATCCTGTCAAACCAGCGTAATTGTGTCTCATTGGAATGGCAGTCGAAGCAGGCTTTTTTTAAAACAATTTTTACTTCCAGTGGCGCTGCAATATCCCCGGTTACCGGAGGATTTTCGATGTGTGGCTGTATAAACTGAATAATTATAAAACCTAAAAGCAGAAATGAGATTACCCGTAACATCCTTTTTTTGATGAGGAATTTCATATTTCTATAGGTTTATTTTGATCATTTATTGTAACCGAACCGGTACGCCGTAAACAAGAGTAAATGGGTAGGATAAGTGCGCTAACGCATCCAAAGATAATAGCCATGGGGTATTCAGTCATTCGTCCCGGAAATTGCCATTAAATATTCGACAAGAGTATTATCAGTTGGTTGGCCTGGCTATACAGCAAGCAACTTTATAAAATATGGCAGGAATCTAAAAGCAAACTATTAAGTCTTCTACTCAATCTGTTACAATCCATTTTTGGTTCCAGAAATATACCCCATCGACTATGATAACCTGGAAATTATAAATGCCTGCTTTTAATGGCTTGAATTCAAAATCTGCAGTTTCACCAACACCAAAAAAGGCACTTTCCTTCAGGGTAGTTTGCTGTATGGGTGGCAGATCAGTTCCATCTTTTGCAATAAACTTTATAGGAACGGGCACACTGTCTAATTGCATCCTCATTTTTATATCTCCGGCAGGGGCAATATGAATAAGCCGCAAGCGGTGCGTTTCACCAATCCGGGCTTTTTGTGTTGGCTGTTCAAAACTTCCGTTCAATTCCAAATCCTGCATGGTTTGTGGATTTGTGTTTTTCCAGCCCACTATATAATAGTGATCAGTTTTCGGATCGTAAGTTTGATTTTCCCCCATTACTATGATGGGGCCATAAAGTCCGCTTGCTACCTGGTGTACATCATTAAAATGGCTGTGGTAAATATATGTGCCTGGCCTCATCAGGGTCAATTTATAGGTAAACTTTCCCCCCGGCTGAATAGAGGGCGACATTTTACCATCGGATGCGCTCCAATCCGGTACGCCATCCGCCCAACTGTCCAAATCAAGTCCATGCCAATGTACGCTGGTCGGTACCTGCATGCGGTTCATCACTGTAACAAAAGTGGGTTGATATTGCTTCAATAAAAGTAAAGGTCCCGGTGTTGATATTGTATTTGTGTCGGGATTGAAATCCGGTGATAATGAAAAACCATTGCGTGGTGAATTTCGGGGTAAGTATTGGTTAGCATACAGGGTAAACTCGTTTGGCGGTCCTTTTGTAATCAAATCACTGGGTCCGGGTTTTATATTAATACCAACCACAAGTCCGGCCATATGTGGATTTTCGTTGGGCGGATCCAGTTCTGCTGCCCCGGGCAATCGTATTTCCGGGGTGACATGAAAGGAAAGATGACAATGAAACAACCAATTCCCCGGACGGGTTGCCACCCATTTCATGGTCATTGTTGACTGCCCGCCCATGCTTTGTGTTACAATCCTTGGTTCATAGCCCGGTTTGAACACACTATCAGTAAGCAGGGATCCAAGGGATAATTCAGTAAAATTAAATCCATGAAGGTGCATTGGATGCTCTCGAATTGTACTATTGATAACCCTCCAGCGGATGGTGTCGCCAACTGATGGCGTAATTCGTTCGGTATAAGGCCAGGATTTGCCATTTATGGTTAAAGATTCCAGGACGCCATTCTTTAAAAGTGCCGTATCAATTGGGAAACTGAAAATATTCAATACCAGCACGCGGTCCGGCGGTGATCCGCCTAAAGGGTCAATAATAAAACCACCTCCTAATTGTTGCTCTTCATGATCCGGGGGATGGGTACCCAGTTTTAACCCATACAGGTAAGTGCCTGCCATCCCGGACTCAAAACTTATTTCTTTTGTTTCCCCTGGCTTCAGCAGTATGCTGTCACAGACGGACGCGGGACGTTTCTGCAAACCAAAGAAAATTGCCGATGAATCTTTCAGTGTATTGTGTAATACAGCATGTATTTTGGTACCGGTTGGCACCCGGATCAGCGGTGCCGGAATGGAAGGGGCTTTTCCTTTCTCGCAAATGGTAGCCATCCTGAGACCCGGGTGGTTGGCTGCTTCCGGATAAAAATCACTCCATACAACTTCTAACTGCAGTTCAAGTACTTTGCCCTTAAGCTTACCGGCAGGAACGGTATTGTCGTTTGCGACAACCAGTGGATAGTCGGACTTTTCATCCGGATATATCAGTCGCGGAATCCTGATTCTTGGAAGTTGATCCAGTGAAAGCGCTTTTCCTTTGCCACAGGAAATATACTGCCTTTCGGCATTTGTATTTCTTGTTATAAGTTTTTCAGATCCTGTTGGGCTAATCAGTAGAAGTATATATATGAATTGCGCCAGTAGGGCTTTTAGCATATATTTTATGGTATTTTCTAAATATAACGATAATACCTTATTTAAATTTATGATTTAATTCCCCGCAAAGTCCTGCCCGCAACAATGGAAACAAAAACTACAACGACACAACAGGCAAACAGATGAAAATTACAATTGGTTCTGCAGTTTTTACAGCTACACTTTATGAAAATGAAACAGCTGCGTCATTTAAAACATTGTTACCGCTTACTTTAATTATGACGGAGTTAAACAGTAATGAAAAGTATTATTATTTCCCGGGCACCCTGCCTGCAAACGCATCAAATACGGGAACTATTCAAGCGGGTGATTTGATGCTGTACGGCAATAATTGTTTGGTGCTTTTCTATAAATCCTTCAATACATCATATAGCTACACCCCACTTGGGCGTATTAATAATATTTCGGGGCTTGCTGCTGCACTTGGCCATGGTAATGTAACAGTTAGGTTTGAAATCTGAATGGACCCCCACGCAGGTCTGAGCAGCATTTTTGCTGCTCTTTTCTATTTTACCATCGCTGAAACCCTTGCCACCATTGCAAAGCAGGTCAATTACCTCACTTGGTTGCAGCCCTGCTTTCCATTTCATGGAATTCTTCAGGTTTTTTGAAATAGAACGGCCCTGTTCGGTTGGTAAAACAAACATTAACCGTACCAACAGTACCCAACAAGGATTGGAGCATTGGCCGTTATAAGATGAGAATTTTAAAAATGCTTTCTTCCGCTGTTTATAGCTGGTCTTTTCAGGAGTAAAAAATCATGCTTCAGTAGCTAATAATCACGTCTGAGGCAGCTGGATCGGAATTTTCCCATGGGGTAGTACCTGGTTGATTGTCTTATGGCTGGTGAGATTAGTTCATCTGAACAAATGCACAGGCTCTTTGAATGGCGAATTCATCCATTACTCTAAAATCCCAAGATATGAGATTAGTTCTATTGCTTACAGCCTTATTCATTTGCAGCATGACCGCCCTGGCTCAGACCAGGAAGGTTTCCGGACAGGTAAAAGACAATAAGGGGCAGGTTGTTCCCTTTGCTACCATTAGCGAAGTTGGAACCTCCAATGCCGTGCAGGCAGATGAAAACGGGAACTATATAATCGTGGTCAAGCCGGGTGCACGGATAACGGTTTCGGCCGTTGGGTATCAGCCTAAAACATTAACCGCAGATACCGACACCCTGCAGTTTACTCTTACTGCCGGAGAGGCTCAAATGCAGGAGGTAGTGGTAACCGCTTTGGGCATCAAGCGGGAAAAGCGGGCCCTCACTTATGCCACGCAGACCATTGGTAGTGACCAGCTCAGCAAATCGGGCCTGGGAAATCCGCTTAGTGAATTGGAAGGGAAAGCGGCAGGTCTTACGGTTATTAACAGCGCCGGAGACCCGGGGGCCGGAACTTATATTCGCCTGAGAGGAGTTACCTCCATAACAGGTGATAACCAGCCCTTAATGGTTATTGATGGTGTGCCTGTTGATAACTCCATTAATAATTACGACCCTACATCAGCCACGGCAAATGTAAGTGGTGCGAATGCTAACTTAACAGGAGGAACCATTCCATCTAACCGTGGACTCGATTTAAATCCCAATGATATCGAAAGCATTACCGTATTGAAAGGACCTGCCGCCACTGCTTTATATGGGATCAGGGCCGCCAGCGGTGCCTTGATCATTACTACTAAAAGAGGAGTGGCAGGACAAAAAATGCGTGTCGATTTCAGCTCCACAACAAGCAGTAGTAGTACCAATCAATTACCGGAGCTCCAGGATAAGTATTCACAAGGTTCTAACGGTATTTACAGGGCGCCCAACTCAGGGAATTCCAACAGGAGAATTACCTGGGGAGCTGCCCTTGACACACTGTCCTGGGATGGCGTGTCCAACGAATGGGATCCGCATGGAAACATTGTTGGAAAGTCAAGCCCCCTGGCCAAAATCCCGGTAACCCCCTACGACCGCTATGAGTTTTTTAAAACCGGCTTAGCCCTGGATAATAATATTGCCATATCAGGCAGCACGGAGCGGTCTGCCTTCCGTGCTTCTATTGGGAACATCTACCAGGAAGGCGTTATCCCTAAAACAAAATATTCAAAAACCAGTTTTAGTCTTAATGGCCAGATGAAACTTACCGATAAACTGAATATATCGGGAAGTATGACGTATATCAACTCTAATAACGATAAGGTGCAGCAGGGCTCCAATGTTTCAGGAGTGATGCTGGGATTGTTGCGCACTCCACCCAATTTTGATAATTCCTGGGGGCTTTCCAATGCCCAGGATGATGAAAGGGCTTACGTAATTGCTTCCACCGGGGATCAAAGAAATTATCGCGGCGGGGCCGGATATGATAATCCCTATTGGACAGTAAACAGAAATCCCTTTAATGAAATCGTAAACAGGGTGTTTGGAAATTTGCAAACCAATTACCAGATCGCTGACTGGATAGGGCTTAGTTATCGCTTTGGAGGTGATGTATATTCACAGGATGCTAAGAACTTTTACGACATCAATTCCAATGCCTTCCGGGCCGGCAAGGGCATCATCAATGAATATTTTAATAATCAGTACGTTTCCGATTTTACCATTAACCTGAAACATACTTTTTCCAGTGATCTGTCCGGAACCCTGCTTTTGGGGCACAACTATTTTTATACCCAATCATCCGGCCGTACGGCGATAGGTGATGCGTTGATTGCCCCCAAGTTTTTTGATCTTTCCAATGCGCTGACTTATACAGGATTAGAAAGCGATGCTGCCAAACGTACCATGGCCTTTTATGGTGATGCTGAACTGGCCTATCGCAAGATGCTTTATTTGAGCCTTACCGGACGGCGGGAGACTTCATCTACTTTACCGGAAAATAACCGGAACTTCTTTTATCCTTCAGCCGGTCTTACCTGGTTGTTTAGCGAGCTGCCTGCTTTAAAAGACAAATTTCTTACCTATGGTAAGTTGAGGCTGTCCTATGCACAGGTCGGCAAAGATGCTCCCGTGTTCGGGGATAAAACCTACTATAGGCCGGGAGCTATGAATGATGGCTTTACATCTGGCATCCTGTTCCCCATCAACAACGGCAGTCCTATAGGGGGCTACCAGATCACATCAACCATATCTGTGATTGGAAATAGCGATCTGAAACCCGAAAAAACTTCTTCTTACGAGGTTGGAGCTGAACTGGGCTTCCTGAAAAGCCGGATCAATTTTACAGGTACTTACTATTATTCCAAAACGGTAGATGCCATCTTTACTGTTCCCTTTACCTATACAACCGGTTTTGCTTCCAAACTGCAGAATGCAGGCGAGATTACTAACCATGGCTTTGAACTATCGTTGAATACTACCCCGGTTAAAACCAATGATTTGACCTGGGATTTAAATTTTAACTGGGCCCTGAATAGAAATATGGTAACCAAATTATATACCGGTGTAGATAAGGTGCTGGTGGCCGGATTTCAGAATGGTGAAATTGATGCTTTTGAGGGTAAGCCTTTTGGACAAATCTTCGGTAGTGTTTACGTTCGGGCCAATGCCAGTTCCAGCACAACCAGTAAAGAACTGCCCAGTGGGCAGCTTCTTATTAATGACAATACCACTGACAATGGATATGCCATGCCTATCGTGGCAGCACAGAATGCCATTATGGGCGATATCAATCCTGACTGGCAAGGGTCTGTTATCAACAATTTAACCTGGAAGGGCCTGAGCTTTGGTTTCCAGATCGATGTTCGGCAGGGAGGGGCTATCTGGAACGGAACAAGAGGCGCTCTTTCTTATTTCGGTACTTCTAAAGAAACAGAGAACAGGGGCAGTTCCAAAGTGTTTACTGGCTTAAAGGGACATTTGAATGCCAGTGGAGCGATCGTACATTTTGATGCCAACGGAAATGAAGTCAGCGGGCCTGGTGATGCAAATACCACATCGGCTGTTTTAAATCAATACTATTGGCAAAATATTGGAAGCAGCTTTATTGGACCTTCTGAACCATCCGTGGAAGACGGCTCATTTGTCAAGCTACGGCAAGTCAGCCTCGGTTATAATTTCCCCAAATCGCTGGTTGGAAAAAAATTCAGGACCCTTAATATAACGGTATTTGCCAACAATATTTTGATCCACACCAATTACAAGGGGGTGGACCCGGAAACCAGTCTGGCGGGTCCGGCTAACGGACAGGGGCTGGATTACTTCAACAACCCCGGAATAAAAACCTATGGTGTTCGCTTAAATGTTGGACTATAAACTCTTTGCGATTATGAAATACTCTAATAACAGCTTAATTAAAACCGTATTGATTTTGGCCCTGTTAATTCAGCTATCCTGTACGAAAGAGACATTTACACGGACTAATATCAATCCGAACTCTCCGGCAACAGTAACACCTGGCAATATATTGCCCGTGGTCGAAACCTCGCTGGCCTATACGGAAGGAGGGGACTTTGCCCGGTTTGCCAACTTGTTTGTGCAACAAAGCGTTGGCTTTTCACGGCAGTCGGAAGCCTATTATCATTATATTTTAACCTCCACCGACTTTGATACTCCCTGGGGGAACTTGTATACTTCTGTACTCGGCAATAATAAAGACATGATGCTGAAGGCAGATGCTGGCGGATATAATGTGTATGGCGGGATTTCCAGGATCCTTATGGCGTATACGCTTCAGGTATTAGCGGATATGTGGGGAGACGTTCCCTATTCAGAGGCGTTAACAGGCGCTACCAATACCCATCCCAGGTATGACAATGCCAAGGCTTTGTATGATACAATTCAGAATTTGATTGATGTGGCCATTTCAAAATTGACCGATCCTGATAAGGGTGGTTTAAGGCCCGGTACAGATGATATCATTTATGGCGGTAACGCTGACTTATGGGTAAAATTCGGCCATGCGATTAAAGCAAGATTATTCATTCATCAAAGCAAAGGCAATCCGGATATGGCCAACAAAGCCCTGGATGAGGCCAACCAGGCATTTGCCAGTAAAGATGATAATGCCCAATTTGTTTTTGGTATGGCCGAGACCTTTGCTAATCCCATTTACGAGTTTAATGAGCAACGTGGTGATATAGACTACGGAGCGGGTACACTGGTCAATAAACTTATAGCCCTTAAAGATCCGCGGCTGAACATTTTTACGGATACCTCCTATAACGATGTAAACGGTGCGGGTATTGGATCGTATTACGGTGATATCAATGGCCATGTGGAGTTTATCACTTATGACGAGATGCTGTTTGTAAAAGCCGAAGCAACCTTGTGGTCTTCCGGAAATATTGCACAGTCCCAAACGTTTTACCAGGAGGCTATCAAGGCTAATATGGAAAAACTGGGCGTGGCTCCGGCAGACATTACCACGTATCTGGCTGCCAATGGCACCCTGCCTTCCAACGCGACTGACGCTATTGCACAAGTAGCTTTACAGGAATGGATTGCCTTGTATCAGAACCCGGAAGCCTGGACTACATGGCGCCGCACCGGTTCGCCCATTTTAACGCCTACTGCGGGCTCGCTTGGTGTTCCCCGCCGTTTTCTGTATCCTACCAATGAATACTCGCTGAACGGCAAAAATGTGCCGCAGGCAACTTTGTATACACCAAATATTTTCTGGGATTTTTAAATTGTCTTAGACGTGAGATGTGAGACAAGGGATACTAAGATTGGCCGATCCATTTTTTAAAAGAAGAAGCCGTATGCTGGCTGACAATGAGCGTGTGAAAAGTGTTTGTCAGATTGAGCAGGATCTGCAGTTTTACCCGCTCGTAAGGTTTGAAGCTTTTGATGGCATCAATATGGATAATGTACTGGCGGTTTGCTCTGAAGAATTCATGAGGATCCAACTCTTCTTCTAATTCTGTGAGGGTTTTATTGTAAATATATTTTTGCTCCTGCTTATCCAAGACAAATACCACCTTGTTTTCTGTATAAAATAAAGCTATGTCATCACGCTTAATGGCGAGCGTTTCTGTTCCTTTCCGTACAAGGAGCCTTGTATGTTTTTTCAGATTGTCGGCATATTCAATCATAACCTGTAAGTGTCCGAAAAAATTATTAAGTATAAGAACAGAATTGCTGTAAAAGTTATTAAATAAAACGAAAACTGTAATGTTAAAATTTGACGATTCTATGGCCAGGATACCGCACTGATGGCCGGTTTGATCAGACAAGAAGTCCGTACTTTTCCGGGAGTGGTGGTCGGGGCGTCATTCCATTATAGTTACTATCTTTAAGTAAAATATGGAAATGCCCGGATTGCGACTCAATATGATGGCGCTTTTATTGGGGGCTCTACTCATAATTTCTGCCGGTCCGGCAAATCAACAAATCAAAAGACCAGTTGGCCAACCGAATATTATTTTAATTGTTGCCGACGACCTGGGATACAGTGATCTTCATGCTTATGGAAATCTGGCTATTCATACGCCCAATATCGATAGCCTTGGTATTGCCGGAGTACGATTCACTCACGCTTATGTGACTTCACCTATTTGTTCACCTTCAAGGATGGGTATGATGACCGGTCGTTACCAGAATCGTTTCGGCAGCGAATATATGCCTTACGACAAATTTGATCCGGCATTTTTAAAGAATTTGCATAAGCATTATTTTTCTCTGCGCAAACAGGTGCCCGGATTAAAAACATTGAAGCCCCACCTGGGTTTAAAGGAAAGCAAATACAATACGGGCCTGGATTTGCATGAGATCACCCTGGCTGAATTGCTGAAAAAACAAAATTATGTAACGGGACTGGTGGGTAAATGGAACATGGGTGATGATGATGGAAATCACCCTTACGAAAGGGGATTTGATTATAGTTATTACTTCGATGGTGCATTGACAAGATATGTGGACGATCCGGTAGATACCAGCCGCTACATCAGCAAACATTTGCCCTGGTCTTTTTCTGAACTGCCTGCATGGACACCGAGGGCCGGAGCAACAGCAATCCGCGAGGGAAAGGATATGGTGAAGGATACCGGATACCTGACATTTTCAATCGCGGAAAAAGGAGTAGCGTTTATTGAAAAGAATAAAGACAATCCTTTTTTTCTTACACTCACCTTCAATGCACCGCATGATCCATTCCAGGTCCCCAGGAATTATTTTGATCGTATCCAGCATGTGGATGACACTGTAAAGCGCGTTTATTACGGCATGATCGAAGCTTTAGACGATGCGGTAGGGAAAATAGTTGAAAAATTGAGAAAGCTGCATATCGACGATCAGACCCTGATCATATTTATCAGTGATAACGGCGGGGCAACTTATACCAGGGCAACTGATAACGCACCTTTGCGCGGCGGAAAATGTACGCATTTTGAGGGCGGTTTGATGGTTCCTTTTTTTATTAAATTTCGTTCCCTGATCAGGGATGCACCAGTATATGATAAACCGGTGTCTTCACTGGATATTTTTGCGACGGTTGCGGCCATTGCTAATGTATCCCTTCCCACTGACCGGGTTTACGACGGAACCAACCTGATTCCTTTTTTGAAGGATAATAATGGATATCCTCATGATGTATTTTATTGGAGAAGTGGTTATTCAAAAGCCATTTGCAAGGCAAACTGGAAATTATATATCAACGAAAAAAATAAAAAGAAATTCCTCTTTGACCTTTCCAAAGACATTGGGGAAAAAAATGATTTGTCTTCCAGTTATCCGGATGAAGTAAATGAATTAACGCATGAACTTGAAAACTGGGAAAGTACACAAACGGTTAAACCATCTTGGCCAAGCGCGGCAGATTTTCTGATCGAAGTGGACGGCGAAACCTATTATTTTCCAAGCTGATTTTAGCGGCTTTTCAAAAATCTTACCAGTAACTTAACTTAAACTATACGATATGAAGGAAATAAGAAGGGAAGACATCAAACAGGAAGTGTTTGACCTGTATGACGATTACGCCCACAACCGCATTGAAAGGCGCGATTTTATCCTGAAGCTATCAACCTATGCTGTGGGCGGCATTACGCTAAATGCCCTTACGAGTTTCATGATGCCCGACTATTCTGGTTCCCTTCAAATTAAACCGGATGATCCCCGTTTAAAATCAGAGTATGTTTATTACCAGTCTCCTAAAGGCGGTGGTAAGATAAAAGCATTATTGTCAATGCCTGTCGATATAAAAAACAAACTGGGCGGCATCGTCGTAGTGCATGAAAACCGGGGACTCAATCCCTATATTGAAGATGTGGCAAGGCGTGCTGCGCTGGCCGGATTCATTTCCCTGGCTCCTGATGCGCTTACCCCATTGGGTGGTTATCCCGGAAATGATGACAAGGGTAGGGAACTGCAGGCCACTCGCGATAGAAATGAAATACTGGAAGATTTTATTGCTGCATACGATTACTTAAAGGGACTAAAGGATTGTAATGGAAAAGTTGGCGTTGTCGGTTTTTGCTTTGGTGGATGGGTCGCAAATATGATGGCGGTGCGCATTCCCGGTTTATCAGCTTCTGTCCCTTTTTACGGCGGGCAACCCGCAGCTGAAGATGTTCCGAAAATCAAGGCGCCGCTCCTGTTGCATTACGCCGGTCTTGATACACGGGTGAATGAAGGTTGGCCGGCGTATGAGCAGGCCCTGAAAGAGCAAAAGAAGGAATATACGGTGTACATATATCCGGATGTAAATCATGGCTTTCATAACGATACTACACCCCGATACGATAAATCTGCTGCAGAACTGGCCTGGAAAAGGACCATCGATTTTTTCAATGATAAATTGAAGTAACAATCCGGTGCCGTAATCTATAGTATAGGCCTATCTATTCAATAAATATGTAGAATAGTTGAAAAGATAGTATCTTTGTACCTGATTAAACTGTTTAACATGGCAGCGGCTTCAATAAAGGAACAGGTTTACCAGGAACTTTCACGGGTTACAAATGCTATTTCCAATCCCAAACGGATGGAATTGATTGATGTCCTTTCCCAGAAGAGTTATTCCGTTGAAGAACTTTCCCGGGAGATCGACATGTCTGTCGCCAGTACTTCCCAGCACCTGCAGGTATTGAAATCGGCAAAACTCGTGGACACACAACGCCAGGGAAATTTCATTATTTATAGTATTGCTGACGACAGCGTTCTGAAAATGGTATCCGCCGTAAAAGAATTAGGGTTCCGTAAAATCGCCGAAATAGACCGGCTCATCGCTGATTTTAAAACTGATAAAAACTTACTGGAATCCATTTCCCTTGAAGACTTGCTGCTAAGGTCTAAAAAAGAAAAGGTAATGCTGATAGATGTCAGGCCCGGGGAAGAATACAACGCCGGTCATATACCTGGTGCTGTTTCCATTCCCCTTGCACAACTCAAAAAGAGGCTGGACGAATTGCCCAAAAACAAAACCATTATCGCGTATTGCCGTGGCCCTTTGTGCGTAATGGCGATTGATGCTATAAAATTGCTGAACCAAAAGAAATTCAAAGCCATCCGGATGGAAGATGGTTATGTGGAATGGAAATTAAAGCAAACGGAAATTGGTAAATCTAAACGGTAAAACTGCTAATATTAATTCTTTAAATATTTCTAAAACATATGAATATGAAAATCACCAAACAATTACCTTTTTTGCTTACAGTATTATTGATGACAGCTATATCTTTCAGCAGTTGTGGGCAAGCTACCAGTGCTGAACCCTGGACAGCAAACCAATTGATGCCCCCTTCCGAATTGGCTAAAATGATCAATGATAAGAATGCCAGCCAGCCGGTAGTGCTGTGTATCGGGCCGGGCGCTGTCATAAAGGGCTCAATCGATATTGGCCCCGCCCAGGAAAAGGAAAATCTTGCTAAACTCAAGGAACAACTTTCTAAACTTCCTAAGGATGCAAACATTGTGATCTATTGCGGATGCTGCCCTTTTGCGCATTGCCCGAATGTTCGTCCTGCTTTTCAAATGCTGAAGGATATGAAGTTCACCAATCAAAAATTGCTGAATCTTTCAACGAATATAAAAACAGACTGGATTGATAAAGGATATCCTGTTGCAAAAAAGTAATGGATATGAAACTAAGGCAAAGCTGAATGCCAGGTACTTAATGGATTGGTTCTTTCTAAATATAGTATCGATAACCCATAAATGTATAGTATGAAACAAGAATCTGTGGAAGCCATGGTGCCAGCGGCCCAATTGATTGAAATGTTTACTTTCAAAATAGCAAGTAACCAGCCAATAGAAAAAATTACAGCAAATGTTCCGGCAGTATGTGAAAAAAACAAATTCTCCATATTGCAAACCTTTAATTACCAGGAAATCCTGGAAGGCAAAGGTTTCCCGATCCAACGGAAAGTTTTCATATACGAAATATGCCAGGCAAAGGTTGCTGCTAAAATGTTAACCACTAATCCTGAGTTTTCCATTTTTATGCCTTGCAAAATCGCCATTTATGAAAATGACGGCCACACCATCATTTCCACCATGAATATGGAAATAGCGCTCAAGGCAGTTGAGGATAATGTTGAATTATATAATGAAGCAACAGCCATGTTTAACACATTGAAAGCCCTTCTGGTTTCTTTGAAAAACAGCTGACCTGACAGGAACTGCACCGGCACAAATAGGGTTATACTTTCAGTATAAATTGATTAACAATGAAAGCCTTGTTTATTATTAACGATGCTCCGTATGGAAGCGAAAAAGCCTATAATGCTTTACGCATCGCCAACCAGCTTAATAAAGAACATGCAGATGCAGAGGTCCGGATTTTTTTGATTGCAGATGGCGCCAATTGTGCCATAGCAGGACAAAACACACCTAATGGTTATTACAATATTGAAAGAATGCTGAAACTCTCATTGAATAATGGTGCAAAGGTGAAAATCTGCGGAAGCTGTGCTGAAGCAAGGGGACTTAAAAGCCTGCCATTAATGGAAGGTGCGGAAATCAGCAGCCTGGCAGAACTTACTAACTGGGTAGTGGACAGCGATAAGGTATTAACTTTCTGACAATAATTTTTGCCATGAATAATCAGGTTCAATTAGGATTAAAAGAAAACTGGAAACAGTTTACCCTGCTGGTTATTGTAAATGGCTTTGTAGGGGGCATGGTGGGTATGGAACGTTCCATCCTTCCCCGTATTGCTGAAAAGGAATTTGCCATTGCAGCCAAAACAGCCATATTATCTTTTATTATAGTCTTCGGGATTGTAAAAGCCATTACTAATTATTACACAGGTACTTTAGCCAATAAATTCGGAAGGAAGAACCTGTTGGTGGCAGGCTGGGTCATTGGAATTCCCATTCCGTTTTTGCTGATGTTTGCACCTTCATGGAGTTGGATCATTGCAGCCAATGTATTGTTAGGCGTGAACCAGGGTTTAACCTGGAGCAGTACCGTGGTAATGAAGATTGACCTGGTTGGCGAAAAACAAAGAGGCTTCGCCATGGGCCTGAATGAGTTTGCAGGGTATATAGCCGTAGCACTGGTGGCATTTTTAACTGGTTGGATTGCCAGTAAATATGGCATCAGGCCTTACCCGTTTTATACAGGAATAGTATTGGTTGTTTTGGGTTTATTCTCGAGTATATTTTTAGTGAAAGACACCAAACACCATGTAGCAAAAGAAACAGTAACAAATACAATTCCCAGGTTAATGAATATATTCTGGGATACTACCTGGAAGGATAAAAACCTGGGTTCGGTGACACAGGCCGGGTTGATAAATAACCTGAATGATGGCATGGCCTGGGGTATTTTCCCCATCCTGCTGGCAACTAAAGGCTTCACTATCGGGGAAATCGGCATAGTCACTGCTATCTATCCTGCTGTTTGGGGCATCGGGCAATTATTCACCGGTAAAATGGCGGACAAGTTTTGTAAAAAGGATATGCTCTATGTTGGCATGCTATTACAGGCTATTGCCCTGATTGTTTTAGTATGGGCCAATACGATGCTGCATTTTATTATTCTCTCTTCAATTTTGGGTTGGGGAACCGCAATGGTTTACCCGACATTCCTGGCAACAGTAGCAGAAAATACAAATCCGCAGGACAGGGCAAAAAGCATTGGTATTTTCCGTTTGTGGCGGGATCTCGGATATGCAATTGGTGCAATACTTACCGGTATCATAGCAGATTTGATAAGCATCAATGCCGCTATTATTTTCATTGGGTTCCTGACATTGGTATCCTCCCTGGTAATCCGGTTCAGGATGAGATGCAAAACTGGTGGCTCCCTGAAAATATGGGATTGGATAACCGGTAAGCATAAACGTATTGCAGGAACAGAAAATACCAGTATGCTTTGCGCTGGCCGTCTCAACCCCTTATTAACCGGATAGTTTTCTACAAGCAGCTTAGTTGATTTTTATTTTCAGGGTTATTGCTGGCTGTGATTTTACGTATAAAGGGTTCTCATGCGGTAAAAACAATTCCTGGTTCTTGAAACTTATTGATGCTGCCTTCTTTGCATTATGGGAAGAACTGATAAAAAATGGGATACTGCCTAATGCACTACAAGCACCTATTACAAATAAAACTCCCCCAACATCAGCAGCAGTGTTTTGAGTATATAGATCAAAGTTTGCATATACCAGGATTCCTCCGACTGATGCCATAGCTATCCCGCCAGCCAGCATTGCCCAGGCAGCCGTTTTCTGGTTTTTGCTTTTCTTCAGGTACTCAGCCTTCAGGGTTGAAGAATCACTGAAATTTCCTGCATTCATGCTGGCATAGAAGGAGGACCTTAAGGAAGCTTTTGTTAGCGGATATTTATCATTTTTCTGCTGGGCATTTACGCATATACTTGCTAATATTATGAAGATGGTAAATAATAGAATACTTTTCATAACCGCTCATTTAAGATTAATTATTCAAAAATAAAATGCAATTATTGAGGAGGCTGTGATGGCCATCAGGCTATTCTCTGATGCTGGTCACAAGAAGCCCGGAGCTTCTTTCTTTTTTAATTTGCGAATTGCCAGTACAGTTTAAGCAGTAGATTTATCCTCATATGAAAAATGCAACAACGATTTTCCGCGTCCTCCTTGGATTTATTTACCTGGTGTTCGGCCTGGATTATTTCCTGCATTTTATTCCCTATCAACCCATGCATACCGGTAATGCAGCGGCTTTAAAAGCGGGCCTGATAGGTACCGGATATATTTATCCCATGATGAAAACCATCCAGGTCGTTGGTGGTCTATCCTTATTGGTTAACCGGTTCGCACCTTTTTTTGCTGTGGTGCTGTTCCCGATCAGTTTGAATGTATTCCTGTTTCATACCATTTTAGTCCCATCCGGCTGGTTAATGGGCGTTTTCCTTATCGTGCCTAACCTGTTTCTGGGATATGCATACCGCAGGTATTATAAGGGTATGTTTATAAAAAAACCTGCAGTATAAGAGTTGCAGCCGGCAACCCCCGTTTCGAATACCCCAAATCATTGAAAATAATAGCGGTGTAGGTAGATAATGCCCTGATAATGCTGCGCTAAAGCCGTTAAAGACGTAAGATAAACGTAGGATAAACGTAAGATAATAGGGCGAAAATGCCCAGAATATGCTGTCTTTAGCTTACCTTTCCGGAAAAAATTATGGCAAGAGCAAACAATGCACTGACACTTGGTATGACGGGAACCATTGCCAAACAAATTGTGTATCGTACACGGGGAGGGAAGACATTTGCCAGCAAGTACCCCGATATGTCCAATGTAAAACCCTCGGAGGAGCAGCTTAAATACAAGTTCATATTTGGTGAGGCTGTCCGTTATGCCCAGGGAATTATCCGCGACCCGAAAAAGAAAGCGGCCTATAAAGTGAAAAAGGGGGCATCCGTTTACCATACCGCCATCAGGAACTATATGCGGGAGCATGCTGCCCATTAAGGAAATCCGGGAAACCATCTGGTACGCTTACCTGATATATTGATGGTGGTCCCGGCCTGGCTCATTTAAAATTGTTCGTCCGGGTGAGTATTGCAAACAGGGATTTATCTCTTAAAGAGGCAAAACTCACTATGCCCGGGTATTGCTATTACAGTAACCCGGTATGGATGTAATGATTTTTAATATAATTTGAAATGAGTACAAGATTTTTTCTCCTTAAGCGCCTCATGATTTCGCTGTGTTTCTTTGGGTGCTTTTTAACTGTTTATTCCCAGAAAACAAACAAAACGCAGGGCGCAACAAAGCCATCCGCAAGGAAAACCGAAAGAATAGTTATGATTGCCCTGGATGGTATGCGCTGGCAGGAAATTTTTGGCGGCATTGATTCAGGCATTCTCCATAATAGTAAGTTTACAAAGGAACCCAAAGACCTGGAAAATACATATGGGGGTATAAATAAAGCAGAAAGAAGGAAAAAATTAATGCCTTTTTTCTGGACTACTATTGCAGAAAAGGGACAGCTCTACGGAAACCGGGAGCTTGGCAATTATGTGGATGTGGCTAATCCTTATAAACTTACCTATCCCGGATTCAGCGAAACGGTTACCGGGAATCCCGATACCGCAATCCATTCCAATTTGCTCATCAAAAACAAGAACATAAATGTTTTTGAATTTATTAATCAACAGAAGGGCTACCAGGGCAAAGTGGCCACTTTTTCCACCTCCGAATTGTTTCCTTATGTATTAAATAAGTGGCGGAATGGACTTATTGTCAATGCCAACTTTGATTCTTTGCCGTTTAATACGCCCCAGATGAAAATGCTGAATGATATGCAGCGGCTTACTGCTAAACCAATTGAGGAACGGCCCGACCTGCTTACTTATTTTGCTGCCAGGGAATACCTGAAAAGCTATCGCCCGAAAGTATTGTATATTCCGTTGGGGGAAACAGATGCCTTTGCGCACCAGGGCTTATACGATATGTATTTGGGCGCCGTTCATGCAGAAGATGCTATGATAGCGGATATGTGGTCCTTGCTGCAGTCGATGCCCGAATATAAAGGCAAAACCACCATGATCATTACCTGCGATCACGGCAGGGGAGTGAATGATGAATGGACTTCCCATGGCCCTAAAATTGATCATGCAGAAAATATCTGGTTTGCTGTAATTGGTCCTGATACAAAACCATCCGGGGAAGTAACAAAACCTATGCAAATTTACCAGGGCCAGTTGGCTGCTACCATGGCTGAATTGCTGGGCTTCCATTTTACTGCACCACAAAAAATATTACCCCCGGTCGAAACTGTATTGCATTAAACGAGCCTTGGGCTGATAAATAAATAATGATGTCCGGTGAATGAAAATAAAGTAATCCCTGAACTAAGGTACTGCTGTTTTCTGTTGCTGTTAATGATTGGCAGCCAGTCATTACTGTATGCCCAGGGCCCGAAGCTGCTGCCAGCGCCGCAGAAGGCCGAATATGGAAAAAATAAATTTCAACTATCCGGTGCCGGTATATTGTTTACCGGTGATTTAACTGCAGCTGATCAGCAGGCTATCGGCCAATTTGTTGAATATGTAAAAAACAGAACAGGAATCCCTCTCACTTCCACCCGGGATAAAGATGCAGTAACTCCGCTGATCGTCTTCAGCTGTGAACATACAGGTACTGATCTTCCTTTGCCTGGTGAAACGGCGGGGGCAGGTTCGAGGGAAGCCTACCAGGTAAATATCACCAGAAATAAAATACTTGTTACTGCGAAATCTGATGCCGGCACTTATTATGCACTCCAAACCTTAAGGCAACTTATTGTTCAGGACGGGAATAGTGCCTACCTGCCCGAAGCACGCCTGGAAGATTATCCTGCTTTTGCATACAGGGGTATAATGATGGATTTTTCGCATGGAAGCTTACTGACAGAAGAAGAAATTAAAAGCCAGATTGATTTTTTAGCAAGATGGAAAATCAATCAATATTATTTCTACAATGAAGTAAGCATAGAGATGAAAGGATATCCGCTGATAAATTATAATGCAAAATATACCCAGGAACAGATCAGGCGGATCATTGCATACGGTAAAGAGAGACATATAGATGTAATACCATTTGTGAATTTTTATGGCCACCTCCATGAATTGCTAAGGCTTCAAAAATATGCAGACCTTGGTATCGGTAAGTATGGCCATGATCTTGATCCCCGTAAGCCGGCGGTACAATCCTTGCTGAAAGACTGGATCAGGCAATATGCTATGCTATTCCCGAGCCCCTTCATACATGTGGGTTTTGATGAAACCTGGGAAACGGAAAGATTATCAAAAACTGCAAAAAGCATTAAGCCTGAACAACTTTACCTCGATCACCTGGTATTTGTTACTAAGGAACTTAAGGACTATGGTAAACAGGTAATGGTATGGACGGATATATCAAAAAATTATCCTGGTATCATTTCTAAATTTCCCAAAGAGGTTATCCCTGTGGTATGGGATTATTCAGACGACCCTTTGTCCATCAGGGGTTGGATTAAGCCAATTGTGAAAGAAAAGATGCCTTTTTTTATCCAGTCCGCTGTTGATGGATGGGCGCATCTCTATCCAACGGAAACTACCTGGAACAATATTGATTTATGCATTAAGGCAGCCCGGGAGGATAAAGCAGAGGGATATATCACCTCCGTATGGACAGATGCCGTACAACCCCTGTTAAGGAATAACTGGATGTTTATGGCCTATGGATCTGTTACCGCATGGCAAAATACGCCAATTGAAAGAAATGAATTCATAATGGAATATGCGCAGCTTAATTTTCCCGGGATTGCGGGCCAGATGGCTGGAGCGTTTAAGAAACTTGCCGAATCACAGGTGTATCTCAGAAAATGTCTCGGGCAAACCCAAACACGGATGTGGATCAATCCTTTTTTGCCCTATACCCTGAAACATACTAAAGAGCACCTGGCGGATTATGAAAAGAGCCGCCTTGCTGCAGAGACTGCGGAGGAATTTCTTTCAGATGCGCTTAGTTACGGTACATCCGATAGCGCATTTATTAAAACATTATTAGTGAACAGCAGGTTACTTTCATATACGGCTATGCGCTTTTTATGGGCAAAGAAAATGGTTGACCGCTGGGATGAAAGCATGCAGAAGAAAGATGATTCCTGGTACAGTGATATCAATGAAACGCCTCACGGCCTTATAATGGACATGCTGGATTATACAACCGAAATAAAAGAGGAATACCGGCAGTCATGGCTTTCAGAAAACATGCCATACAGAATGGGGACGATCACCCAACGATTTGATGCAGAATACCTGTTCTGGAGAAACCTCTCAGGGAAAGTGCGCGATTACTGGGACCATGGAATGGAAAGCAGCAGGACGCGCAGGTTCCAGGAAATTTTTAAATTGGAATAGCATTTTACAATAATGGCGTAATTAACAAGCAATGAACCTGGAAAAATCTGGATTATTAATACTGGCTGCGTTTAATATACTGTTCCTTTCGTGTGGGCAGAAGCGTTATGCAGAAGCTCTTTCACCCCGGGAATCGATAAAACATTTTGAACTGATGCCGGGCTTCAGCATAGAACCCTTTGCAACGGAACCCAATGTGTTATCTCCTGTTGATATGGTATTTGATGAACAGGGAACGGTTTATGTATTGGAAATGGCTGATTATCCCTATAAGCCGGAACCGGGAAAAGGAAGGGGACGGATCAGGGTATTAAGGGATACCGATAATGACGGAAAGATTGACACTGCCATTGTTTTTGCTGATGGACTTCCAAGTGCTACAAGTATGCTGCCATGGAAAGGGGGACTGATCGTTACAGCGGCGCCGGACATTGTTTACCTGAAAGACACAACAGCCGATTTTCGTTCCGATACTAAGGAAGTGCTATTTACCGGTTTCTTCGCCAATAATTCAGAAGCACAGATTACAAGCCTTCGGTTTGGAATTGATAACTGGATCTATGCCAATAATAACGGGCAGGAGGGGGAAATACATTTTCTCAGGAAGCCCGGGATGCCTCCGGTGAATGTTGGTGGAAGTGATTTCAGGTTCAGGCTGGACAAAGGGCTTTTTGAAAAAGTGGCCGGATCCGGTCAGTTTGGAATGGCTATTGATGACTGGGGACATCGTTTTTATACACAGAATACATTGCATATTCAGCAGGCGCCTATTGGCTGGAAATACCTGCATCGCCACGCTTTCCTGCCTTCTGATAATGCTGATGAAGATATTTCGGGTCATACATCAGTTGTGTTTCAAAAAACACCGCCACCATACTGGCGCAAGGAACGAAGTGACCGCCGGCAAAAGGATTATGATGAATCGAAATTAGATAGAAAGGAATATGCAGAAGGCCATTTTACAGGCGCATCAGGTGGCACGTTTTACGGCGGGGATGCATTTCCGGAAAGTTATTATGGCTCAGTGTTTACAGGAGATGTAGCTGGTAACCTGGTACACCGGGATGTGCTTGTGGCAGGCAGTGATGATCCTGCATTTATAGCCAGGCGGGCAGGATCTGAAATGGACAGGGAATTCCTGGCATCAACAGATCCGTGGTTCAGGCCGGTCAATTTTACGGTTGGCCCCGACGGTTATTTATATTTACTGGATATGTACCGGCAGCATATTGAAACCCCTGTTTCAATTCCGGATGACCTGAAAAAGGATATGGATTTTAACAACGGAGAAAATTACGGAAGGATCTACCGCATTTTCCCGGCAGGAGCCTCAGCAAAAAAAGCAGTTATTCCAAACCTCAGGAATGAAAAGCCGGATAAGCTGGTGGCCCTGCTTGCACACCCCAATCAATGGTGGCGCTTGCAGGCCCAGCAGTTAATATTAGAAAGGCAGGATACTGCTGTTATTCCTTTGCTGCAAAAAATGTTTACAGGTAACAAAGATCCGAAAGCCCGGATCCATGCCCTGTATGCCCTGGAAGGCCTGGATGCTTTAACGGAAGCTGATGTCAGGACAGCTTTGAAAGATCCACAGCCAGGCATACGCGAACAGGCGATTATATTGTCTGAACGCTACCCTGCATGCCTGCCGCAGGTACTGGAAATGATAAAGGATTCATCCGTTCAGGTTGTTTTGCAGGCAAGCCTCAGCCTTGGTAATTATAGCGGGCCCGCTGTTGTTCAGGCACTCGCAAATGTAATCCGGCAATACGGTAGCAGGCCCTTATTCAGGAAAGCTGTATTGAGTTCTGAAACAGGGTCTTCCACCGCGATTTTACAATTATTATTAAAACAGGGTTTGTTCCTGAAAGACAGCAATCCCGGTGCTGTGGAATTTGTAAACTGGTTTGCTTACATTACTGGCGCCCGGAACAAAAAAGAAGAAATAGTTGCCCTCAGGGAATTATTATCAGACCCCGCCGTTAAAAGTGAAAAGAAAATACAGGCTGCGTTCGGGGAAGGACTGGCAAATGGATTGAAACAGGAGCAATAAAAAGCAGGTTTAATATTTACAGCAATGACAGCGTCAAAAGAACGAAGGCTATTTTTTAAAAAATGTATTGCCGCAGGTATGACCCTGGCGGGGGCATTATTTTTCTCAGCAGGATGCCAGTCCCCGGAAAAAAAACCTGCCAATGAAAATGGGGTTGTTGATACAAATGATCCCTGCAATGATTCCGTTCTGAGTAAAGACGATATTAAAGCAAGGGAATCACTTGGGTATGTAAAAAAATCACCAGTCGCAGATAAGCACTGTGGTAATTGTAAACTTTGGTTACCACCTGCTCCCGGAAAAGAGTGCGGTAAGTGCCAGTTATTCAAAGGGACTGTCCCGGCACCTGGTTATTGCACCTATTGGGCACCATCGGGAAAATCATAAAAAGCATCAAACACATTCGGTATGAAGACAATTTCAACGACCTGCAAAAATATGAGCCGTGTATTTGTGCCGGTTATTTTTTTGATTTGGGGATTGCTCCTGTTTTTAGTGCCTGCTTCATTTGCACAACAGTTACGGGTAGGGGTTTTTAATACAGATGTTACTCCACCCATTGGCAGCCCTGTTGCCTATGCAGTTGCCCGATCCATAACGGATCCGCTTAGTGCAAGGGGCGTTGTAATTCTTTCAGGCGATAAGCCGGTTGTATTGTGTGCGGTAGACTGGATAGGTATCGCGAACGAAGGGCTGGAAATATGGCAGAAAAAGCTGGCAGAAGCAGCTAATACAACAGTTGACCGGGTCTCTGTACATTCCCTGCACCAGCATGATGGTGTGCATTGCGATTTCACTATGGCCAGGATATTGGAACAATACGGAATGGGCGGGATTTATTTTGATACAGCGTTTCTCCAATCGGCAATACAGCATGTAGCCGATGCCGTCAGGATAGCTGCTAAAAGTGCACAGCCCGTTACACATATTGGTTTCGGGCAGGCAAAAGTTGAAAAAGTGGCATCTAACCGGCGAATACTTGGCAAGGATGGCAAGGTGGAAATCATTCGCTGGAGCAGCACAACAGATTCAGCTGCCATCGCAGCTCCTGAAGGACTGATTGATCCCTGGTTGAAATGTGTAAGTTTCTGGAATAACCTGCAGCCAATAGCGGTAATGACTTATTACACCACGCACCCGCAAAGCTATTATGGAAAGGGTGACGTAACCTGTGAATTTATTGGCATAGCCCGCAATGCAAGGGAGAAAATATTAAATGGGTTACCACATATTCATTTCAATGGGGCTTCTGGAAATATTACTGCCGGCAAGTACAATGACGGGTCTGAAGCGAATCGCCCGGTATTGGCAAACCGCATTGAAACCGCTATGCGGGAAGCATGGGAACAGACAAAAAAAACACCTGTCACCGGTAATACGTTTGCCTGGAAAAGCCTTTCTGTAAAACTTCCGCTCAACAAAAACCTCATTGAAAAAAATATGCGCGCTACTTTATCTGATGAAAAGGCTTCTGTCCCGGAAAAGATGGCGGCTGCGGAAAAACTGGCATGGTATGAACGTTCTGCAGCAGGACAAAAAGTAAATGTTTCTTCGCTGCGCCTGGGTAAAATATGGTTGCTGAATCTTCCGGGTGAAAGCTTTGTCGAATACCAGTTAGCGGCCCAGGCTATGAAACCGGGTGAACAGGTTTGTACTGCGGCTTATGAAGAATACGGGCCTGGTTATATCGGTACTAAAATTTCGTATTCCCAGGGCGGTTATGAAACCAGTAACCTTGTATCTGGGGTTTCCCCTGGTACGGAAGCGATTTTGCTGAAGGCGATAAAAAAAGTGTTGCGGTAAAAATAAAAAAACAGGAAAACAAAGGTGGCATCGGTCATTTAACTACTTTTCGATACCTTCAATAGGACTATATCGCGGTAATTCAAACCTGTTTTCATGAAACGGCTTTTCCCTTTGCCAATTTATACTTTCCTGAAAATTACATTTGAAAATGGAGGGGTTTCAACAAAGGGATTAAAAAATATACTGCCCTGGTTAATTAAAACAATACTATTTGAACCCTTACGCTGGATAGAACTGGTATCTCAGAATAAAAAGATCAGTCAACATACAATAACAAAGGATCCTGTTTTTATTCTCGGTTTTTACCGCAGTGGCACTTCTTACCTCCATCAGTTATTGACAAAAGACGATCGCCTGGGATATCATTCGAATTTTCAAATGGTTTTACCAGAGATAATGCTGAGCAGTGAAAAAATACTTGGACCGGTATTTGAATTCATTTGTCGTGTTTTTAAACTCCGCGATTCTGTTCACAGGGTACCCTTATCCTTTCGGTTTCCCGGTGAAGAAGATGCAACGATGACAACATCTATAAACCCCAGGGGAGCACAATGGGGCTATTTCTTCCCGAATATGATGAATGAATATTTCCACAAATACGTGTTGTTCGAAAACATTCCAGCGTCTGAATTTGAAGCATGGAAAAAGGAATATATTTTTCTGCTCAAAAAAATCTCACTGGCCAATCAAAGCAAACAGTTAGTTCTTAAAAGTCCTCCCAATACTGCAAGAATAAAACATTTGCTTTCGCTTTTCCCGGATGCAAAATTCATTTTTATTCATCGCAATCCTTATGAAGTTTATGTTTCCAATAAACGATTCTGGAAAGTGACCCAGAAAATATTTGCATTGGGAGGAGCCAGGAAGGTTGACGACAGTTCGGTTATCCTGGACACTTATGCTAAAATGATGCATCGATACTTGCTGGAAAAGGAGCTGGTACCGGAGGGGCAATTGATTGAAATACCCTATGAAGAACTTATTCAAAAGCCGCTGGAAAGCATGCGAAAAATATATGAAACGATCCGTCTTGATGATTTCGGTTATTGTGAAAATGAGATGAGATCCTTTGTCGGGCGTCAGGAAAGGTTTGTTCGCTTAAAACATGAAATACCTGCAGAAGAAAGGAAAGTAGTTACAGAAAAATTGGAACCCATTATTAACCATTGGAATTACCCGTTTTTATAAACTTACAAGCCTTAAATGAAATAGACAGAACTACATTATATAGACACTCCCCAAAAGTTTTGACTTCAAATGACATTGATGCCCACTTTTCAACGGATATTGAAGTTCAGTTAAAGGTGTAAGTCCGCAATTAAAAAACGTTGTTTTTTGAAGCCATAATTATGTTTAAATTAGAATACGAAAACGTAATATTCATTAATGAGCGGTTTTGACGAACAGTGCTAGTATGTTTTAAAGTTACTTCAGATGGGATGCTGAACTGGTAAGGGTTTGGTTAACTCGGAGCACAAATAGGGGACATGGAATTGCTATAAATTGACTTTGATTTCTTGTGATTACGAACTCCTTTAAACCTAATTCAATATATATCCAAAAATTAAAAGCAGGCATTTGAATATGAACAGTAAGTTTGGGTTCGATGCTGGATTTTTAACTGGTTATTTAAAGTAATAGTATTTCTATTTATCAATTAACCAAGCAACCCCGTTATGTACTCAGTCCGAAAGTACACGAGAGGACACGGCAACACCAATCTCAAAATGCTATTTCTAAACCTCGTTGTCACCGCGGTTTTCATCTGGCAGTTTGGCACCGATTACCTTGTCATCTTCTGCTCCAGCAGCATACTCATCTTGATTATCGAGACCGGCCTCGCCTTGAGTGGCATCCGCAAGGGCGTGGTGTATGTGTATGGTTATAAGTTGCCGCGGGTGGCAGACTTGCTCTTGCGAGCCTTGGTCGATGGGCCAGCGATTTGCGTTCCGGCCTTCTTCGTCGCGGATCAATTCCTGGCGGGGAGGATCATGTTTGGGATCGCCGGCTCGACCCTTGTGGTAGGCTTTGGATCACTCTACATGGGGCTGGCAGATCGACGTGACTTGCGCCGTCTCGGCCCTGGGGAGGAGCCACTTGTTAGTCGGCGAGCAATGACACGACCCGGGGCCGTCATGCTCCTTGCCCTGATCAACACCGGCTGCCTGACGGCGCTGTTCTTGATACACGCGCCATACCGGGCGCATGCCTTCACCTACGTAATCGCCTATTCCTTATTGGTGATGCTCTTCTATGTCATCAACTACAACCTGGGTGTCAGGATGGTGGAGATCTATGACTATGAGCGACGGGAGTACACTATGCCGAGTCATTTCTTTCAGGCCGCCGGGTTTGCGTACGACAGTGCGTATGAGATGGCGTTGCTGGTCTCGCCCGCCTATTGGGTGATGTTCTATCTCGGGCTCTTTCATTACACAACGATTACCTGAGCCTTGGTTGGAGGGAGGTTTATAGTTAATCTATATTGTATTGTTTATACCTTCTGCAACAGATCCTGATTTTAAAGCAAGCAAAAAACTTTGAATGGTTTCTTCCCATCACTAAATAATCAACGAGTTGATAAAATAAAGTATCAATCCTTCCCTGCCCTTCGAAAGGGATAATGCTATTTTATTTTTTCCTGCTTTTTTTTATGGCACATTGAGTATATTCATTAACAGTTTGGTGGCTTTTAGTGCTGCTATTGTATAATCCACGACCAAAAAAGTGAAAGATTATCGAAATATATCTCCCCAAAAAAAAGTTATCAAAGGACGACCGGATTACTACATCACTCCTACACGCGACTTCACACAATATACAAAGGATAGTGAGGAAAAATATTGGAGCAAGGATACCAAATTTGATTGGCAACAGAGCGTTCGGGATAACCTGAAAGAACATTTGGAAAACCTTGACCCGAAGGATTTTTCAAGAATCCTCTTTATGGTTTTACCTATGGTTGAAGAGACTTTAGCACGCAAAATAGTTCAGATCCGGCAAGAGCAACTTCCCCTGGAAGAAGATGCCCTGAAAGATATCGGGGAATGTGTTCCCTATGATAGAACAACAATTCATAAGGCTTTAGAGATTCAATCACCACTGAAGCATCTCCAATTATCTGTTTCAAAGTTGAAAGATCAGTTTGAAATTCTTAATAGTGAGTTTTTGGACTTACAGGAACAACAACGGCTGGGATTCTTTAAGGAAGGAGCAATGGTTAAACGTTTGGAAACTGATGCAGAGAGAGAGGCGCAGTCCCTTCAGTTATCCCGGCTGACCAATAACATAAATCAGGTTCAAAGTGATCTCAAACAATTTGATGCACACAACAAAAACGAATCGGAGAAACTGAGAACGAAGATCAGTAAGGAGCTTAATTCAATTGAGCCCGAGGTATTGTTTGACCTGGAAGAAACACATGAACTGGTTCACCGGACTTTAGCGTCTAAGAATTTACCCGACGATCAAAGGGATTTGTCCCGGTTGAAGGATCTGATTTTGAAACGCCAACTTCGTGGACTCAAAGACATTGCCAACCACGCGCTGGTAGTGGAGCAAAGTGCGATCGCTCCTTTAACTATGGGCATCATCCATTACAAACGCCATCGTGAGATCCAGGAAGCAATGACAACATTCATAAGGGATGAAGCAAAGCATTCGGCTACCTTTCGGCGGTTTTTGGTAGAAAAGTTAGAGGCCAGGGAATTTATTTCCGCTATCCTGATAAAAGGTGCTGGTCGCTACATGTGGCTTGCACGGTTTATGCCCGGCACAGGTATGTTCCTGGCTGTGCTTGTTGAAGCAATAGGAGCTGCTTACCTTGAGTTCTTTGGTAAAAAAGAATACATGCCAGATAGTTTGTTCTGCAGTATTTGTAAAACTATATCGGAGCAGGATGAAAAAAGACATATGGATTTGTGTGTAGAAATTTACAATGAACTTTTCAGGAAAGGTCATAGATTGGAACGGGTTCGAAACAATGTGGCTTTAAAGGTGATGATGAAGGCTGTCTATGGGGATAAAACTGAAGATCACCACCTGATTCAGGCGTTCCGGGCGTTTGGAGTAGAATCCGAAATTCTGTATCGTCATATCACCGTTCGCCTGAGTCAACAGCTAGCCAGAATAAGTGTGTATGTTGAGCCGGAAGAACTTCTTCAAATCATAGGCATAGGTCGTAAATGAAAAGAGTCTAACTAATATGAAAGGAGTAAGCCCGGAACTATATCCTTTTAAGAGCCACTTTGAAACCATCAGTGGACACCAATACCACTATGTGGAGGAAGGAAAAGGTGACCCTGTTGTCATGCTCCATGGCAATCCAACCTGGTCTTTTTATTACCGGGAACTTATCCGAAAACTCTCCCCGCATTTTCATTGCCTGGCTCCGGACCATATTGGCTGTGGCTATTCGGATAAACCGGATGATGCAGCCTATAACTATACTCTTGAACAACGGTTGAACGACCTTGAGACATTTCTCGAAAAGAAAGCCATTACCAAAAACATCCACCTTGTTGTACATGATTGGGGGGGTATAATTGGAATGGCATATGCACACCGGCATCCGTATTCGATCAAAAAGATCGTGATCCTGAATACTACGGCTTTTCATCTGCCCCAGGGCAAAAGTTTTCCGTTTGGCCTGTTGTTGTTTCGCACATGGGTAGGCGCATTCCTGGTGCGGGCATTTAATGCCTTCGCCGGGATCGCTACAATTGAAGGAGTAAAAAGGATCAGGCTGTCGAAAGCCGTCAGAAATGGCCTGACTGCTCCTTACAACTCATGGAAAAACAGGATTGCCACGCTTCGCTTTGTGCAGGACATTCCCCTTAAACCAGGTGATCCGGGATACAGGATTGTTACTGAAATGCAGCAGTGCCTGGGCCAATTCCGCAATACCCCGACCCTTATTGCCTGGGGCATGAAAGACTATGTTTTTGACCGGCATTTCCTTGAGGCCTGGATGCAATACCTGCCTGAGGCCAGGGTTCACAGATTCGAAGACTCCGGCCATTATATTTTGGAAGACCAGCAGGAAGCTGTCGGCAAACTGGTGCTAGACTTTTTTTTAAGAAACCCATGAAACCATTTAACATTGCTTCTGCCCTCATTGAAAAGGCTGCTTCCCAGCCAGATGCACTTGCCATTGCATTTCCGGAAAAGAACAGCCTTGACAAAAACGGCATCACCCGCTATCAAAAAATCACTTTCAAAGAACTCGCCTTTGAAACCGCCTGCGTAGGGCGGGGGCTGCTTGCTGCCGGATTTAAGCGAGGTGACCGGGTGGTGGTGATGGTGCCTCCGGGCTTCGACTTTTTTATCCTTGGTTTTTCTATGCTTCAAACCGGCGTCGTTCCTGTATTTATTGATCCGGGAATAGGTATTAAAAACATGAAGGAGTGCATTACGGAAACCGAACCGATGGGGTTTATCGGAATCAGCAAAGCCCATGCGGCACGGGTACTCCTTGGTTGGGGCAAAAAAACGATTCGTAAAACCGTCACCCTCGGCCCACGGCTGTTCTGGGGCGGAAAAAAAATGCAGAATATCCGGAATTTTGACCGGTCTGAAGGTCCGGGACCGTTTTTTGATGCAGGGCCGCACGATTTGGCGGCTATCATTTTCACCAGTGGCTCTACCGGCCTGCCTAAGGGGGTTGTATATTCTCATGGCAATTTCAGGGCACAACTGGAGATGATCCGTGATTCCTTTGAATTTTCGCCGGGAGAGATCGATATGCCCACTTTCCCGCCTTTTGCCCTGTTTAATCCGGCATTGGGCATGAGCAGCATTATTCCCGACATGGACCCCACAAAACCTGCTTCAGTCAATCCCCAAAACATCATCGGCCCGATAAAACAGTTTGGCATTACCAATATGTTTGGTTCGCCGGCTCTTATTGATAAGGTGGGGCGATTTGGGGAGGCGAATGGGGTCAAACTCCCAAGTCTCAAAAGGGTGATTTCTGCCGGGGCGCCTGCTTCCACTAAAGCTTTGGTGCGTTTTTCTTCTATGCTGGCACCTGGAATCCAGATTTTTACGCCTTACGGAGCTACGGAATCCATGCCGGTGGCCAAGGTGGGGAGTCACCAGATTCTTCAGGAAACGCAGGAGAAAACCGGAAACGGATTCGGGGTTTGTATTGGCAAAGCGGTGAAGGGCATGGAAATCGCCATCATCCGCATCAGCGACGAAGAGATTCCCAATTGGTCCGAAGACCTCAAAGTGGCTCCTGGTGAGATCGGGGAGATAGTGGTAAAGGGGTGTAATGTCACCACTAGCTATTTTAACCGGGAAACTGCCACAAAACTGGCTAAGATACGGGATGGCGACCAGGTTCGACACCGCATGGGCGACCTTGGCTATTTTGATGATGAAGGAAACCTCTGGTTTTGCGGGCGAAAGGCCCATCGGGTGAAAGCGGGAGAACAGGAACTATATTCCACTCAGTGTGAGCATATTTTTAATAAGCATCCGGATGTTTTCCGAACGGCATTGGTGGGGGTAAATGGCAAAGCGGTATTATGTGTGGAACCCGAAAAAAGTGGTAACCCGATCGACCAGGCAAAACTCAAGGCGGAACTGTTGGCCTGGGCTGCTGAGCATCCCCTGACCGGAGCTATCAAAACCCTGCTCTTTCATCCTGGTTTTCCGGTGGACTTTCGGCATAACGCCAAGATCATCCGTGAAAAACTGGCGGTTTGGGCAAAAAATGAATTGGCATGAAACTGTTTGTAACCGGCGGCGGCGGATTTTTGGGTCTCGCAATTGTACGTCAATTGTGCGCCAAGGGGCATGAAGTGGTAACCTTTTCCCGGGGAAATTACCCAGAGCTGGATCAAATGGGGGTGACGCATTTCCAGGGTCATATCTCGGAATATGCTGTGTTGAAACAGGCAATGATGGGCTGCGAAGCGGTTTTTCATGTTGCAGCCAAAACGGGTATCTGGGGCAAATACAAAGATTTTTACCTGGCCAATGTCACAGGTACGGAAAACGTACTGAAGGCCTGCCGCGAATTGGCTATCCGCAACCTCATCTTCACCAGTTCGCCCAGCGTGGTTTATGACGGCAAAGATTCGGAAGGTCATAACGAAAGCCTTCCCTATCCCCCAAAATATGACGCATGGTATCCCAAAACCAAGGCTATGGCGGAAAAACTAGTCATAGCCGCTAATGACCCTTTCCTGAAAACTGTTTCCCTGCGCCCGCACCTGATTTGGGGACCGGAAGACCGCCATTTTCTTCCCCGCTTATTTAAAAAGTCTCAAGCAGGCAAACTCCGAATTCTAGGCAGCTCCCAGAACCTGGTGGACTGCATTTATATCGACAATGCAGCCAAAGCCCATCTGCAGGCATTTGACCAACTGCTCCGGGACCCGGCACCGGTAGAAGGGAAAACCTATTTCATCTCCCAGGGCGCCCCTATACCCATTGCAGAACTGATCAATCAATTACTGGCCTCCGGCGGAATCCCTCCGGTTACCAAGCACTTGTCCCCAAGAATCGCCCGCTTTGCAGGCCGGTTTTTAGAAACTGCCTACCGGATTTTCGGGATTTCTGCTGAACCGGCAATCACACTTTTTCTCGCCCAACAACTTTCCACTTCACATTGGTACGATATTTCTGCCGCAAGGCAGGATTTCGGGTACGAAGTGGTGGTTTCTTTAGAACAAGGAATGGAGCGCTTGCGGGCGTGGGTTTCAAGGGCTTCTAATCGATGAATCTTTTGGATCGGGATGTATAAAAATCGTAGCTTCAAAGAGAGGTAAAAATTATTTTTTGCTTCGATGATTCTTATTCAAAGAAATGATGCCGATGATTACCTGAAGAATTATCAAGCTGGGTTAATTAAAACGCTACTTATGTGTTTCTCAGCAGGTGCAAGTTTTGCGGTGGGAGCTGGCCTTTTAGGTCCGGGTTTATATGCTATCAAACGTACGGAATCTCCAGGGATGTTGGCTTTTGCTTGTACACCCATTGTTTTTAGTTTTCATCAAATCGCTGAAGGCTTTTTGTGGCTATCCTTAAAATATCCGGATTTCGCTTCCTTTTATAAGCCGGCACTTTATGGCTACTCATTCATTTCTCAACCCATCTGGCCAATTTGGGTTCCACTTATTATGTGGTTGATGGAAACAGATAAACGCCGGAAAAAAATTTTGTTCTACTTTTTATTATTAGGAGGGGCTTCGTCTTTATATATGTTTTATTGCCTCATTACGCATGATATTTCAGCCGTTGCGGAGCACCATCATATCCGCTATTACCGCGATTTCCCATATCTTAATATAATGCGCCCCCTGAATTTTGTAACCATAGCTGTTACTCCGTTTCTTTCCACTTTACGCCATACGAAGTTGCTGGCAGGAGCTATGATGGCTTCGTTGATCCTTACTTATATATTTTTCACGGACTATTTAATTTCTGTTTGGTGTTTTTTTGCAGCTATTTTGAGCTTGCTGATTATTTTGGTTATCAATTCCAACAAGAAATCCGTTAATAAATCTTCACTGACTTAAGTTTTTTTTGCCTTCTATATCTTTCCCGGAAAGCAAAATCAAAATATATTTATTATATTAAATAAAGAACTGCAATCCATTTATTAGTGGGCTTCCGTGGTATACTGCTCAAGTGAATCACCACTTACGATTATGTGTGTAGCTGGTGTGTTTTATTTTTTCATTATTAAGTGATTCAATTAAAATGCCTTTATATGACTCATCTGCCAACTTCACTGGTTGATATCTTGCGTTTGCGCGCAAATAATCAGCCAAACAGGCTGGCCTATCGATACCTGGCAGATGGAGAATATGATGAAGTTGTATTGACTTATGAAGATCTGGATCGACGTGCTCGTTCAATCGGAGCTTTGCTACAGTCTTCCACCAGGGCTGGAGATCGGGCGCTTTTGCTATTTGCACCAGGGCTGGATTTTGTTGCTGCTTATTTTGGTTGTCTCTATGCTAAAATCATCGCTATTCCGGCTTATCCCCCTCATCCTGCCCGTATGGAGAGAATGCTTCCAATAATTCTCGGTATAGTTGACGATGCCGCACCGGCTGTAGTTCTATTAAATTCAGCGCTCTTTGATGTGATAAATTCTCAAAAAGCGGTTAAGGCCGGGTTTGGTAACATGAAGCTGCTGGTAACGGACAACAATGAAATAGATAACTGGGCTGAGAAATGGCAAAAGCCTGAAATTGAAGGGAACGATATTGCATTTCTCCAATACACATCCGGTTCAACGACCACACCAAAAGGTGTAATGGTAAGTCACAGCAATCTGCTCCATAACCTGGGCCTTATTGAGAAGTATTTTGGACAATCAAGTGAAAGTCACGCTGTCATTTGGTTGCCACCCTATCATGATATGGGGCTCGTGGGGGGAATTTTGCAACCGCTCTACACGGGATACCCGGCCACATTGATCCCGCATATGATGTTTTTGCAACGTCCATATCGCTGGCTACAAGCAATCTCCCGTTTCCGTGCCACAACAAGTGGGGGACCTAATTTTGCATACGATTTATGTATGAAGAAGATCAAACCCGAACAAAGAGAACTACTTGATCTCAGCTGTTGGGAAGTTGCATTTAATGGTGCTGAACAGGTTTATCACAAATCATTGGATCAGTTTGCAGATTACTTTGCCCCTTGTGGTTTTCGCCGCGAGGCCTTTTTGCCTTGTTACGGCTTGGCTGAGGCAACATTAATGGTTATGGGAGGACCAAAAGGCAGGTCACCAGTGATCCAAAATCTGATGAGTTCGGGGCTTGAACAAAATCAGGTAATAATTTCTCCGACCAGGAGGGAGGATACCCGGACACTGGTAAGTTGTGGGCAAAACGGGTCCGATCAGAAGATAAGGATTGTTGATACAGGAACGCTGACACTATGCCCTGCGGATCAGGTCGGAGAAATCTGGGTAAGTGGACCCAGTGTCGCGCATGGTTATTGGAATAAGCCTTCCGAAACTGAGTTGACTTTTGGTGCGCGGTTGTCTAACAGCGGGGAAGGGCCTTTCCTGCGTACCGGGGATCTTGGGTTTTTGCATGAAGGGGAGTTATTTATTACCGGACGTCTCAAGGACCTCATTATTTCTGATGGCAATAACCACTATCCCAATGACATAGAAAGAACGGTAGAAAGTTCCCATCCAGCTATCCGGCAGGCAGGATCTGCTGCTTTTTCGATTAATAATTCTGAAGGTGAGCGAATCATCATCATTGCTGAGATTGAGCAGAATCCTGATGTGAAAGCAGAAGAAATCATAATGGCCATCCGCAAAGCTGTCGCGGTGCATCATGATCTTCATGTCGATGATATCAGACTTACCAGACCTGGTGGCATACCAAAAACTGCCAGTGGTAAAATAAAACACTATCTCTGTAAAACAAACTACTTAGCTGGAACCTTGAACGAAATCATATTAACATGAAATTCGGCATATTTATCGATCTGCAATTGCCCCGTCCCTGGCATCAAGGGGATGAATCAAGAATTTTTCAGGAAGCCCTGGAACAGGTAGAGTTAGCGGATCGTCTAGGCATTGACTTTGTCTGGGCACAAGAACATCACTTTCTTGAAGAGTATTGTCATTCCTCTGCCCCCGAAGTCTTCCTGGCAGCTTGTAGTCAAAGGACCAAAAACATCCGCCTCGGACATGGAATTGTTGCGATGTCTCCTAAGTTTAATCATCCGGCCCGAATTGCGGAACGGCTTGCTACACTCGATATCCTAAGTGGTGGACGCGTGGAGTGGGGCACCGGCGAGTCGGGGTCACGCATGGAACTTGAAGGGTTTGGCGTTGACTTTGTTGACAAACGTGCCATGTGGGCTGAGGCTGTAGAGGAGACCGTAAAAATGATGTGCATGAATCCTTATCCCGGTTTCGAGGGAAAATACTTTTCTATGCCCCACAGGAACGTGGTCCCGAAACCTTTGCAGAAACCTCATCCTCCAATTTGGGCTGCTTGTTCGAACCGGGACAGTGTAAAACTGGCTGCCCATCTGGGTATGGGAGCGCTAACGTTCGCTTTTGTAAACGCAGAAGAAGCGAAATTTTGGGTTGATGAGTATTATGAATCTTTCAAAAGCAAGTGCACACCTATTGGACAAGCAGTGAATCCGAATGTGGCTATGCTCACAGGGTTTATGTGTGATCAGGATAATGAAACGGCGATCAGTCGAGGCCAGGAAGGAGCCCAGTTTTTTGCATTCGGATTAGGTCATTATTGGCGCGACGGCACCCACGTTCCTGGCCATACCAATTTGTGGAATGAATTTAAACAGAGACCGGTATCTGTTATTGAAAGAATGGAACGCGAACGAAAGAAAGCCGGCATGGGAGGGATAGGAAGCCCGAAGCTACTGATTGAGAATTTTTCCGCTTTAGAAGCAGCCGGTGTAGACCAATTGATTCTTTTACAACAAAGCGGAAACTATCGTCATGAGCATATTTGTGCGTCCATGGAACTTTTTGCGAAAGAAGTCCTGCCGCAATTTAAAGACAGGGAGGCAAAACGGGAACAAGTGAAGCGCGATATCTTGTCGCCATTCATTGATGAGGCGCAGCGTCATATTCAGCAACTTGAGAACATGAAAGACGTGCCGCCAATTGAGGCTTATCCACTATTGTGGAATCAAATGAGTACCGAAAATCCACAAGGCGCTCCCGATCGGCGTCCGGGTATGACTGCATTCTGGCAGATGCAGGTGGGTGGAAAGCGTTCAAAGAAGTAGCATACAAAATAAAAAGAAACCAGGATCTATTGAGATCAGGAAGAAAAAGGTAATTTGTTAAGTAACTTTTTTCTTCCTGTTAACTGACGATATATTGAACACAAGAGAAATTCAAGATTGGTTGATTACTCACGTCGCGGAGCTGTTGCATATTGCTCCGGATACAATTGATATTCATGATCCTTTTGCGAACTATGGGCTATCCTCACGCGATGCTGTAACGCTTTCAGGCGACCTGGAAGAGTTGCTTGGCCGCCGTCTTTCGCCCACCCTGGCTTATGAGTACCCCAGCATAGAGATGCTCTCCCGTTATCTGGGTGTGCCTGCAGAAAACAAGTCGCCCGCCTTACCCTCTAATTCATTTCCGGATACTGCTGCAGAACCGATTGCTGTCATTGGTATAGGATGCAGGTTTCCAGGAGCAAATGATCCCGAATCTTTTTGGCAATTACTCCGCACCGGTACCGATGCGATCTCCGAGGTTCCGGGTGATCGATGGCAAAAGGATGCGTTTTATCATCCCGATCCAGCAGTTCCTGGCAAAGCAATTTCATATTGGGGAGGATTTCTTGACAGCATTGATCAGTTCGATCCTTTCTTTTTTGGCATTTCGCCAATGGAAGCTGAATACATGGATCCGCAACAACGATTGCTGTTGGAGTTATCCTATGAAGCCCTTGATGACGCAGGTCAGATTCAAGCCAATCTCGCTGGCACTAAAACAGGTGTATTCATAGGCATTTCCATAAACGAATACAGTCAGCTTCAATTTGGTGATCCTTCCCTGATTACCAGCCATTCAGGCACTGGAAATGCTCTATCTATTGCGGCTAACCGCATTTCTTATTTTTTCGATTTCCATGGACCTAGTATGGCCATTGATACGGCTTGTTCTTCCTCCCTGGCCGCGGTTCATTTGGCTTGCCAAAGCCTAAGGAGTGGTGAGTGCGGAATGGCACTTGCGGGTGGCGTAAATATAATTTTGTCGCCCGCGCACTCGATCGCTTTTACCAAAGCCGGTGTATTGGCTCCAGACGGCCGATGCAAAGCATTCGACGCCCGTGCGAATGGTTATGTTCGTGGTGAAGGTGGCGGTGTGATTGTACTTAAACCGCTTTCATCTGCCTTGGCTGACGGGGATCCTGTCTATGGTTTGATTTTAGGTAGCGCCATGAATCAGGATGGCCGTACGAATGGATTGATGGCCCCAAGTAGGGAAGCACAGGAAGCATTGTTGCTTGAGGCATACCAGTCTGCAGGAGTTTCTCCGTTAAGCGTTCAATATGTAGAAACCCATGGCACAGGAACACTGTTAGGTGATTCGATGGAGGCGAAAGCCCTCGGTGCTGTGTTTGGTGTAAATCGTACAAATGGACTTTGTGAAATTGGCTCCTTAAAAACCAACATCGGACACCTGGAAGCTGCGGCCGGAATTGCTGGCTTAATAAAGGTTATTTTGTCCCTCAAACATCGAACGATTTTTCCCAGCCTTCATTATCAATCCCCCAATCAACATATTCCTTTTGATGAACTTCATCTTCGGGTTCAAAACGAGTTGACTTCATGGCCTTCGGGCTCCGGCCCAGCGATAGCAGGGGTGAGCTCATTTGGTTTTGGGGGAACCAACGTACATGTCGTAGTGCGTGAAGCAGGCCAAAATAAGAAAGATGAAAAAGATAGTGAACAGATTGATTCAACTGCTTCCGGTTGCCACCTGCTCCCGCTGTCAGCCAATAGCTTTGAAACGCTGCAATCCCTCGCCCGTACTTTCCAGGAATTACTTGCCGCTGATTCTTCTGTCTCAACAAAGGACATATGTTATGCAGCAGGTTTAAGACGTAGTCAGTATGATTGCCGTTTGGCGGCAATTGGTAATTCCAGGAAGGAATTGTGCACCAGCCTTGCGGCTTTCTTAAGGGGAGAGCAAGACCCCGGTATTTTTCTGGGTAGCGTGGTTCCAGGTCGTCAACTCAAGCTTGTATTCGTTTTTCCGGGACAGGGTGGGCAGTGGTATGGTATGGGCCGCGAACTGCTAAAACAGGAACCGGTTTTTTATAAAACCATAGAACGAATCGATCATGCTTTTCAGGCACATGTTACGTGGTCTTTGATAGACGTACTTCGCGCAGAACGATCGGAATCACGACTCGAAGAAATCGATGTAGTTCAACCAGTGCTATTTGCCATTCAGGTTGCTCTTGCCACGCTATGGCAGTCATGGGGTATAAAACCGGATGCGGTAGTAGGACACAGTATGGGTGAGGTGGCCGCTGCACATATTGCCGGCGTATTAAGCCTGGAAGACGCAACACGGGTAATATGCCTTCGCAGTCAGATCCTGAAGCAGTCCCGCGGTCGCGGCAGTATGTTAGTGACTGAGTTATCGCCGGACCAGGCCAAAGAATGGCTAAAGGGATACGGCAATGATATTGCCATCGCTGTGATCAACAGTCCTACATCAACCGTGTTATCCGGTGATCCTGAAGCGGTGAAAGAAATCATGGTTTCCTTACAGCACCAAAATCTCTTTTGCAAATTGGTAAATGTTGATGTTGCATCCCACAGTCCGCAAATGGATGATTTGCGTTCCGAATTGCTCCAGGCATTGGACGGATTGCATCCTCAATCTGCAAGGATTTCCATCTATTCGACGGTGACGGGTGCCCTCGGGAACGACCTCACTTTCGATGCTGACTATTGGATGGATAATCTCAGAAAACCTGTACTATTTTCAGATACGATCGGGCAATTGCTAAATAGTGGGCATACCACTTTTATTGAGATAGGTCCCCATCCCATTCTGATTGGTGCCATAGAACAATCATTGCAGTTCCGTTACCCGAATGTCAGGTTGCTTCCTTCATTACGCCGGGAAGAACCTGAGCGTGAAGCCCTGCTTGGATCTTTAGGCGCACTTTATACCGAAGGATTTTCGATTGCCTGGGACAAGTTTTATCCATCCGGCGGGAAATATGTCCATCTTCCTTCGATTCCATGGCAGCGGCAACGTTATTGGATTGATGCAAAGCCAGCAAGTTCGAAAAACCCCTGGCATCGGGCCAAGGAGGAAGGCAGGAATTCCCATCCGTTGATGGGTGACCGAATGAACCTGGCAAATTCACCTTCTACTTTTATATGGCAAACAGAGATCGATAATAGGGTTCTGAGGTTCCTGGAAGATCATCGGATCGATGATGAGATCCTGCTTCCTGCTACAGCATATATTGAAATGGCGTTACAATCTGCCCAGGAAACAGGTCTAAATAATTCACATGAGCTTTCTGATTTTGTTTTCAAAGAGAGAATGATTTTACAAAACGGAAAACCCAGATCGATTCAGGCGCTATTGTCTCCTGGTAAAGAAGGCAGCTTCTTGTTTAGCGTTTATAGTCGAACCGGCCCTGGAGAAAATTGGGTGCTACATGCTTCTGTTACTTTAAAAAAGCATCAGACAGCCGTTGGTTTGGTAGCAACCTTTGGGACACCACCCGATGTGATCCGTCAACTAAGCACAGCGAATTTTTCCGGAGAAGAGTTTTACCAAAAGTTAAGAGAACGCGGCATTCAATATGGACCAAGTTTTCGGGCCATCGAATACGCATGGTGTAAAAATAACGAGGCCATAGCTCGTATCAGGTTACCCGAATCATTACAATATGATATAGGTGATTATCAAATACACCCTGCACTATTAGACGCCTGCCTGCAGGTTCTGGCTGCGACACAAAGTGCTTCTGCTGACCAGAGTCTTTACATCCCAACCGGATGCAAGTGCATCCGGTTCTTCTCGCGACCTGATAAGCTTATATGGAGTCATGTATCCCTGCAATCTGAACCTGCATCAGGTACTGACGTCATTCATGCAGACATCAGGTTGTACGATGAAAACAATCAAATCGTTGCCGAACTCATCGGATTTCGGCTGCAGCTTACCGGTAGGCGTAAATGCCATCTCCTTTCCAGGCAAGATACCTGGTTGTATCAATTACGCTGGCAGGTCCAGGAGCAGCCAGGGACTACGTCGGGTACTTTGCCGGAAAAAAGGCAGTGGTTGATTTTTGCAGACGATGAAGGTTTAGGCGAAGCATTGGCTAAACAGCTGGAAATAATTGGTGATAGCTGTCACCTGTTGCTCTGCAATGAGGTGATCAAAAACCTTGATAATGCTGATGAAGGAGCATTCCTTGAAATAATAGAGAAACACCTACAAGAAACACCCTCACCATTGTACGGCGTTATACATTTATGGAGTCTTTCAATACCTAAGCCATCTTCGGATGTTTTAGAGACTAAGGATATGATGCAAATGCTCGGCTGTAACAGCGTATTACTGATCGTGCAGGCTTTGGCCAGGCGTCTTGCCGGATTACCGCGTTTATGGTTAGTGACAAGAGGCACGCAATCCGTTAAATCCGGTGAGCCGATCGCAGTCGAACAATCCGCGTTATGGGGTCTTGGGAAGGTGATAAGCTTCGAGTTTCCCGAACTCAATTGTATTCGAATTGATCTTGATCGTCACCAGTCCAATGATGAGGCTGTTCCTTTACTTTTAAAACAAATTTCATTAGATGATCATGAAGATCAAATCGCCTTTCGTGCGGGTATTCGCTTTGTGCTTCGGCTTTTGCCATTCACGCACTCAACTTCGTCCAGCTCTCCGGCTGTTTCATTGCGGGCAGATAGTACGTACCTGATTACGGGTGGCCTGGGAGGACTGGGGCTCGCAACTGCAAAATGGATGGCAGGACGGGGAGCCCGGCACCTGGTTCTATTGGGTAGGAGTGAGCCATCTCCGGAGGCGATGTGTATAGTGGAACAGATGCGGGATGAAGGGATTGAAGTTGTAATTGCACAAGCAGATGTAAGCGATGCGGATCAGGTGGAACAGGTGTTTAAGGACATCGAACAAAATATGCCAATGCTGCGGGGAGTAGTCCATGCAGCAGGTGTGTTGGATGATGGTTCCCTCCTCAATCTTGATACGGTACGGATGAAAAATGTCATGGCTCCAAAGGTGAATGGCACGTGGAACCTTCACCAGGCAACTGTAAACGTCCCTTTGGATTTCTTCGTTCTCTTTTCGTCAGTTGTCTCAGTGCTCGGATCTCCGGGCCAGGGGAATTATGCGGCTGCAAGTTCTTTCCTTGATGCAATGGCTTATTATCGTCGCAATATGGGACTTCCGGCAATCAGCATCAACTGGGGCCCCTGGGCTGAAGTTGGATTGGCTGCGGAAGCGACCGACAGACTTAAAGAACAAAACGCTTCAACGCAACATCTTATCAAGGTGATAAAAATTGATCAGGGTTTGGAAATCCTGGAACAACTGCTTGCGGAACCAACTCCCCAGATTATTGTGCTGCCTTTTGAGTTGAGTAATTTACTGGAGTTGTATCCGACAGCTGCAGTTATGCCGTTCTTTGCCGAAGTTGGCGGCAACGATACCCATGTTGCCCGTCTGTATGCGCGACCTAAATTACGCCAGAAGTATGTTGCACCCCGGAGTGAAATTGAGCGCAAACTCGCAGAGTTATGGCGGCACACTTTGCATATCGATCGGGTCGGCGTTCATGACTCCTTTTTTGAATTGGGCGGAGACTCAGTGCTCGCCGCACAAATCTTATCATTGGCCCAGAAAAATTTTGGAATACGTATCAACCCGCAAGACGCCTTCAAGGCTTTCACAATTGAACGACTGGCGGAAATGTTAGAGGCGGAAATATTGAGCAAGATAGAAGAAATGAGTGAGGAGGAAGCCCAGCGACTACTTGCAAATAACACCTAATTTAAAGAAGATGGATCTCTCACCGGCAAAACGAGCATTATTGGAAAAATGGCTGCAGGGGCAGGCAGCCGATGATGCGCCATGCATTCCCCGGCGTCCTTTAGGTATTCCGAGCCCACTTTCTTTTCCTCAACAGCGCCAGTTGTTTCTTGAATTGCTCGAGCCAGGCACCGCGGTTAATAATCTTTCGATCTTTCTTGAACTCAATGGCAAACTTGATCTTGCAGGATTGGAACAAAGTGCCAATCAGATCATTGCAAGGCATGATGCCCTTAGGACAGGTTTTTCATTTGGGCTGGGACTACCAACTCCCGAAGTTTTGGCTGATATTAAGATCACGGTTCCAATTGTCGATTTGCAGACATTCAACGATATCGAACAATTGGCCGAAGCACGGCGGCTTGCGGAAAAAGAAGTGTTACAGCCATTCAACCTGGCAAAATCTCCGATGATACGCCTCAAACTTTTCTTATTAAGCAATGAGAAAAAATTGTTACTCGTTGTTGTCCATCATACCATTGCGGATGGTTGGTCTTTGGGAGTGTTCCTGCGTGAGCTGATGAAGTTCTATCAAAACAACACTATTGGTAAGCCCCTTCAACTACCTGAACTTCCTATCCAGTATGCCGACTTCGCGCATTGGCAAACTGATGATAAAAGAATAGAAACGCTGCAACCATCGATGCTCTATTGGAAAAAAAAGTTGGGAGGAGAGCTTCCTGTTCTGGAATTACCAACAGATCAACAACGATGCGCAAGGCAAACTTTCACGGGCGGAACATATCGTTTCGAGCTCTCCGCGGATTTAACAGAAGACCTTGAAAAACTTAGCCGGCAGGAAGATGCGACTTTGTTCATGACCTTGCTGACAGCGTTTAATATTATGCTCCACCGTTATAGTGGACAGGATGACATCATAGTAGGTACACCTATCGCTAATCGTAACATGCCGGAGCTTGAGCAATTGATCGGTGTTTTTATCAATACACTCGCTTTGCGCACAAACCTTTCCGGTGATCCTGGTTTTCGTGAATTGCTCAGGCGTGTTCGTGACGTTTCATTGGAGGCTTACAACCACCAGGACCTGCCTTTTGAGAAACTCGTCGAAGAGTTGAAGCCGAAGCGTGATCTTAGCCGTACACCAATTTTCCAGGTGGTCTTTAACCTGCAAAATTCTCCTATGCCAAAATTGGAAATTCCAGGCCTTGCCATAACTCCCCTGGAAATCGATCGCGGTGTATCCCAATTTGATCTGACATTGATGATGTCTAAGTCTGAAGGAAAATGCCGTGGTACAGTTGAATATAATCGCGATCTGTTTACACCGGCTACGGTTGCCAGAATGTTCCGCTCTTTTCAAATGCTCCTGGAGGAAGTTATAGCCCAACCTGATTGCCCTATCTCCAGATTGCAACTAGTGGACAAGAATGAACTACACCGCCTTGTTTACGGGCTGAACCAGACTCAACTAGATTTTCCCCGCGAAAAATGTTTACATCAGCTTTTTGAAGAACAGGTAGAGCAGACACCAGACGCCATTGCGGTTATTCACGACCATAATTCGTTAACCTATCGCGAGCTTAACCAACGGGCAAACGTTTTGGCTAATCATCTGGTGGGATTGGGTGTTGGCCCTGACATTCGGGTTGGCATATTCATGGAAAGATCCTTAGGAATAGTTGAAGCGCTGCTGGCTGTACTCAAAGCAGGCGGAACTTATGTGCCGATTCATACTTCCTTTCCACCAGAGCGAGTGCAATTCATTCTGAACGATGCCAATGTGCTGGTGTTGCTGGCAAATGTTGATCCCGGGCTACCGGGAAAACACAAAGTACATGTTGTCAATCTGAATGATGATAAACTTTCAATAGAAAGTGCTTCCCCAAATCCCCAAACCAATGTCACCCCAGAAAATCTTGCCTATATCATTTATACCTCGGGTTCGACTGGACAGCCAAAAGGGGTCATGGTGCATCATGCCGCACTGGTAAACTTCCTTTGGTCGATGCGCATGCGGCCAGGAATCAATAAGGATGACCTGTTGTTATCAGTGACCTCCATCTCATTTGATATTGCGGCACTGGAACTCTTCCTTCCTTTAATAGTTGGAGCAACTGTAGTAGTGGCAAGTAAAGAGATGATCACTAACCCTTACAAGATGGGCCAGGCGATCGATGATTATAATGTTAATATGATGCAGGCAACACCTGCTGCCTGGCAAATACTGATCGAGTCGGGTTGGGCAGGCAAACCGGACTTGAAAGCGCTTTGCGGCGGCGACGTATTAACAAGAAAATTAGCGGATCAGCTTTTGGATTGTGTTGGTAGCTTGTGGAATATGTATGGCCCCACCGAGACGACTGTATGGTCTTCGATAACCCAAATACAGAAAGGGGATGCACCAATTACTATTGGGCAACCTATTGGGAACACACAACTTTATATATTGGATCGTTATCTGCAACCCGCACCCATTGGAGTAGTTGGAGAGTTGTATATCGGCGGTGAAGGTTTGGCGCGAGGCTATCTTAATCAAATTCAATTGACCAATGAGAAATTTATACCTGATTGTTTCAGTTCCAAACCTGGCGCGCAATTGTATAAAACCGGTGATCGGGCCCGTTATTTGCCGGATTATTTAATCGAAATTCTTGGACGGATAGATGATCAGGTGAAGATCCATGGCCACCGTATTGAATTGGGTGAGATTGCATCCGTGTTGATGCAACATCCTTCTGTGCATGAAGCTATAGTGATTACCAGGAAAGAAATCTCCGGCGACACACGATTGGTGGCATACTTTGTCCCCAAGGATGACAAATCGCCTGATGTTGGCGAATTGCAGGACTTCGTCAAAAAAAAATTGCCTGGCTATATGACACCTGCTGCCTTCATACGACTTAATGGCTTACCTCTGACACCCAATGGCAAAATTGACCGCAAGTCTTTGCCGGTGCCTGAGGATGTACGACCACTCGCAGGATATGTTGCGCCACGAAATGAGGTGGAGCGAATTTTGGCCGGCATTTGGCAAGACGTGCTTGGTGTGGAACAAGTTGGGATCCATGATAATTTTTTTGAACTCGGCGGGGCTTCGATTCAGAGTCTTCAGATCGTGGCCAATGCAAACATAGCCGGGTTTCGGCTCAGTGCTGAGACCATTTTTGAGTATCAGACCATCGCCGGGTTGGCCGGACAATTCAAAGGAACCTGGATGCAATGATTTTCGTAAATGACTCTTTATTAATTAAAGTCAAACTCAGGGAAATATGAATCACAAACAGAACGCCATCATAGAGAGCATCGGGATATATCTTCCACCACAATCATTTTCAACCGGCGAAGTACTGATGGGCTGTAAAAATAAGTTTCATTTTCCGTTGGAAAAGATTACCGGCATTAAAACCAGGCGAATGGCGGGACAGGATGAATTTTCCATTGATTTAGCAAAGAATGCAATTGCCGACTGTCTGGCAAAATCAAAATATAGTCCAACGGATATTGATATCATGATTTGCTGTAACATCTCTAGATATGATGGCCCGGGTTTGATTTCTTTTGAACCAAATACTTCAATCAAGCTAAGGCAGTACTTCGGTTTTACCCATGCCCTCACCTTTGATATAACCAATGCCTGCGCCGGCATGTTTACCGGCATATATATCGTTAACGCTTTAATTAAAACGGGGGCCATCCGCCGCGGTATGGTGGTCAGCGGCGAATACATTACCCACTTAACTAAATCTGCACAAAATGAGATCGAAAGTTTTATGGATACGCGGCTTGCCTGTTTGACCCTTGGAGATGCAGGAGCCGCGCTGATCCTGGAAGCTGCACATGATCCCCATACCGGTTTTCAGGAATTTGACCTTCAAACTTTCGGTCGTTACAGTCAATACTGTATCGCCAAAACATCGGAACAAGATGGAATGATTATGTACACAGATTCGGTAAAGCTGACGGACGTAGGCATCAAATCCGGTGCGAAACATGCAATGAGTGTGCTGCAAAAGGCCGTATGGCCGCCCGAAAGTTTTCAGCATTTGATCATGCACCAGACCTCGGCCATGACCCTGAATAGTGCATGCGGCGAGATCAACCGTTTACTGAAAAACAGAATTTGCCACGATGGCAACACTATCAACAACCTGGAACAACGCGGCAATACAGCTTCGACGGCGCATATCATTGCCTTAACAGATAATATACGCCAAAACAATATTCATTCAGGGGATAAAATAGTGTTTAGTATTACCGCCTCCGGTCTAACCATTGGCACAGCGCTGTACGTTTTTGATGATTTGCCTGACCGCTTGCGCCAAATGGGATCAGAGCCATACCCTAAGCAAAAAGCATCACCTATAAACCGTTTGAGCCCTGCTACAAATCCTATTGTTCCTAAAATTCGAATTGAAAGTGTTGGGACGGTTCCGGCAGAGAAGACCGGGAAAAAGCATTCACTGGAATTGCTTACCCGCGCTGCAACAAATTGCCTCAGGAAATCCTCCTGCGCTTGCAAGGAAATCGGTCTGTTAATTTATACAGGCGTTTATCGCAGCGAATATCTTCTGGAACCTGCATATGCCGCATTTCTGGCGGGTGAGTTGGACATGAATGCAACTACCACAGATCAGGACGATAATAAAACGCTTGCCTTTGATATATTTAATGGTTCCATCGGTTTCCTGAATGCCTGTTATGTAGCGCAACAAATGATTGCAGCCGAGAACTGCAAGACAGCCATGATAGTTGCAGCGGAAATTGAAAACAATACTGATACGTTTACTGATGAACGGGTGGGGGTTGGTGAAACGGCATCGGCACTCATCTTGGTTTCGGAACCATCGGGTGACAAAGGCTTTTCCCATTTTCTATTTAGAAATGATCCTGAATCGCTAAATGCATATACAACATATTATACGCCCGGGGATAGCAAACCCTATCTTCATGTTGAGAAAGACGCCAATCTCGAAGCATTGTATATCGCCTGCATTTTACCCGCTGTGCAGGAGTTGTTGCAGATGGAAGGACTTGATTTCAGCAATATAGATAAGATTTTTCCACCCCAAATCTCATCTGGGTTCATTACTCGATTGAGCGAATCGTTAAATATTCCCAGGGAAAGGTTTGTTGACGTCACTGGGGAAGGCCCCGACCTTTTTACTTCTTCTATTTCCTATGCGTTGGAGAATGCATATGAACAGGAGCTTGTCAAACCCGGGGATACTGGTTTAATGATTGCTGTTGGTTCTGGTATACAGGTTGGCTGCGCTATTTATCATTTTTAATTCCATAGATGTATTAATAGTATGAATAGATATAAACTCCCGCCAGGACCAAAACCTAAATTTCTTTTAGGTCATTTATTTAGTTTCCGAAAGGACAGTATTGGTTTCCTGAGAAACATTGCGAAAGAATACGGTGATATCGTCCATTTCAAAATTGGCCCGCTTAGAATTGTCCTTTTGAATCACCCGGATTTTATCAAAGAAGTACTTTCGGTAAAACATCAAAATTTTGTAAAGGGCCGGCCTATGGAAATGGCAAAGGAACTATTAGGTGAGGGTCTTCTGACCAGTGAGGGTGAATTCCATAAGCGCCACTCCCGTATCATTCAGCCTGCGTTTCGTCGCAATATGATCGAATCGTATGCACCTGCAGTAACGGAATATGCTACGCGACTGATGAATGGGTGGGAAGATGGTATGGAGGTTGAGATAAAGGAAGAAATGACGAAGATGAGCATAGCAATCGCAGGAAAGGCCTTATTCAATGCAGATATAGAAAAAGAAGCACCGGAAATTGACCAGGCGCTGGAAGCAGCATCGAGCCTGGCTGGAAGAATCGCTTTACCTTTTTCGGAATGGTTGCTCAAACTGCCTATCCCGGACACACGCAGATTCCTGAAGGCTAAAGCACGACTTGATAATACAATCAATAGGATGGTTGATGAACGCCGGGGCAACAAAATGGACAATGGAGACCTGGTCTCATTATTACTCCGTACGCAGGATGAAAACAATGGAGGCGGGATGAGCGATCAACAGGTGCGGGATGAAGCCATGACACTTTTTCTTACGGCATTCGATACAACGTCAACAGCGCTCACCTGGACCTGGTATCTTCTTTCACAAAATCCGGAAGCGGAATCCGAATTGCATGAAGAACTTGATCGTGTATTAGATAACCGCTTACCAACTGCGGATGATATTGCTCAACTAAAGTATACAAGAATGGTGTTGGGGGAATCCATGCGCATCTTTCCTCCATCGTACCTTATTCCCCGCCAGGCTGTGGAGGATTTTCCTATTGATAATTATATTATCCCAGGAGGCACTATCATTCTCATGAGTCCTTATTTGATACACCATGATGCCCGGTTCCATCCGGACCCGGAGAAATTTAACCCCCATGCATGGGATAAACATTCAAATGGCCTACATGCAAAATATGAGTATTTCCCGTTTAGCAGGGGGCCACGCTCATGTATAGGTGAACCATTTGCCTGGATGCAAGGGATACTTGTGCTTGCTGCCATTGCACAATCGTGGCGTATAAAAATGGTCCCGGATCATCCGGTTGAGCTATTGCAACGCATTAACCTGCGCCCAAGGTATGGCCTGAAGATGACCATTCATCGTAGAAAATAAAGAAGATTGATTTCATAAAATATGGATAATGAGGAGTTACAATGGCGTCCGGCAATTCCAGGGGAATTGATCTCTTCAAATGAGGTTCATGTCTGGCGTGCCTGGCTTGATTTAACCGCGCTTCAGTATGAAAACCTGTTGGGCTTTCTTTCAAAAGACGAATTGGCAAGAGCCAAGCGTTTTCGCTTCGAAAGAGATCAAAAGCGGTTCATCGTGGCCCGAGGGATACTGCGGCAGATCCTTGGCCGATATCTGGGGAAAAAACCAAATGAACTTGTTTTTGAATATTCCTCTCAGGGTAAACCAGCACTTGCAACTTACCCTGGTTGCGGTACCCTCCATTTTAACCTGTCGCATTCCGACGGATTCGCCCTTTACGCTGTTACCCGCGACCGTAACATTGGCATTGATATCGAGCGTATACGCGATGATGCTGCTGTCGATCAGATTGCCCGGAGGTTCTACTCACAGGGTGAGATCAGTTCGCTTTTTAGGATGCATATAGATAGGCGGACCGAGCTATTCTTTCAATACTGGACAAGAAAAGAAGCATTTATCAAGGCCATAGGCGAGGGGATTTCATTTCCAATGGAACAGTGCGATGTCTCTTTAATAAGCGGCAGTGTTTTGTCGCCAATTATATTGCACAGTGATAAAATTGAAAGTTTGCGTTGGTATGGGCAGGATCTGTTCCCCGGTTGTGGTTATGCCGCAGCAATTGCAGTTGAGGGAACTGATTGGGACCTTTCCTTTTGGCATTATACCTTATGAGGCATAAACAGTTTGAATAATAAAATTAAAAAGCATATCAATAGAGGCAGATTCGCTATTCTTATGCGTATCAATAACCAGGTCTGGTTCGATGGGCGTTTCAAACGGGTCATTAATACCGGTAAGATTATAAATTTTATCAGGATGCCCTTCTGGCAAAAATGCTTTTTTGTAAAGCTGTTTGGTATCCCGTTCCATTAATGTTTTAATATCACAATTGATCCATACTGTTTTTACATGGTTGCCATAATTCAGGAGTTCTTTACGTATTTCTTCATAAGGATTAATGGCAGCGAGGATTGAAATCACCCCATTTGCAGCAAGCCGGTTAGCAACAAAACCAAGCCTGCGTATATTTTCATTTCTGTCTTCTTTCGAAAATCCCAGGTCAGGACATAATTTTTTCCTGTAGATATCACCGTCAATTACCTCAACAGCATGGCCCCTTTCCTGTAATAATACTTTAACTGCATGTGCAATTGTCGATTTACCTGATCCGGATAATCCGGTAAGCTGTATAAATATCATAATAACCCAAAACTCCAATAAATATTCGGAATATATTCTGGATGTTTCTAATGGTATGCACGCCTATTGCCTTGATCCACTCAAAGGCTGCTGCTTTTGTAAATTAGCCTGGTTGTAAGATGGATACGGGGAATAGCTGCTTCTGTTTATGCCGATACTGCCCGATATTGAAAAAGTCTTTTCATCGTTGATATACATCAGGCCCGCCTCGAATCTTGAATACATACCAAAACCATTGTTACTTAACCGGCTGGCGGCTGGATTATTTTTATAGATATCCGAATTTATAAAGGAACGGTTGAAATTGTAATAAGCAGGCGCTGCAGAAATACCTGCGAAAGCGTATAGGTTATTATTTAACCGGCGGTTTAATTGTATGCCTATAGGAGCAGATACAATTGAGGCATTGCCCCCATTAAAAAAACTATAGCCGGTAGAAATACCACCATATTTATACAGTGACCATTTCCTGTTTACAGTATTGCTGTCACTGAATGAATTGAAATGGGAAAGTGCATCCCTTTGCGTATAGTTCATAACGCCGGGGGCTAATTGCGTTTGCGCCCTCAACGAAATGGAAGAGACCAGTACAAAGATCAATAATAATATACGCATCCAGTTCGGATTAGAGTATAAAAATACAGGTTCCGGGGACATGAATGCGAAAAAAAGCCGGGATTGAGGGGTAAAAACCGTTAAAACCCTAATAAACCCCCGAAACAAGCCTCTATTGTGCTTTCCATGATGCTGAATAAGGGTTTACTAATGTTTCCGTGACCTAAAAAAAATCACCCATGCACATGATTAAACTCACCTGTAAATATTTAAGCAAGGCGTTAAATTTACTTAAGAATTGAGAAATTTAATAAACGAATAAGGTTGCTAAAAGTAATCTGAGTGACCAATTAATATTTAAAAGATTAGTTATGAAATATTCTGTCTGCCAAATTTATGGATGCCTGCAGAAATACGTAAAGACTTATGTAGCCTTATTTATTGCATTGGTGTTCTTTGCAAATGCACAAGCCCAGGTGAAAGATTCGGTTTCGGTTAAACCACAGAAAGAGCATTTAAATACCCTGAAAATCAACCTGACCAGCTACATCCTATATCGCAATGGTTTCCAGTTAAACTATGAAAGGGTATTATCCCATAAAAGAAGCATTACTGCATGGGGTGGTCCCATCCAGTTCCCAATGCCATCTATTATAGCCAATACTTCCCTTAATTTTGACGAGAACAAGAAAAAAAGCGGGTATACATTTGGGGCAGATTATCGCTTTTATCTGAACAAGGAAAATAAATTTAATGCCCCCCGTGGTGTTTACCTGGCCCCTTTTATGAGTTATTACCACTTCAATAACCAGAAATCCGGCAAGGACACGGCAACCAATGCCGACGTTTCACTAAATACTAAGCTTGATATGTTAAATATCGGCGGTGAACTGGGTTATCAATTCGTTATAAAAAACAGGTTTGTTATTGACTGTGTCCTGCTGGGACCCTCAATAACCAGCTATAAATGGAATATACAACTGAATGGCACAACGGGAGACCTTAATGAAAAACAACAGGCCATACTGGATGCCCTTAAGGAAAAATACCCTCTTTTAAAGGATTTGACAGGTAATAAGGAAGTCAGCGGCAGCGGTGTATCCAGTCTCTGGTCCGTTGGATTACGTTATGCCCTTCATATCGGGTACAGGTTTTAAAGTGAATTTATTTGCAGGTTATTGTACAGTTAGCCAATTGGATATCGCCTGTATTTGTTAGCATTATAACAGAAACCAGGTAATCAGTAGGGTCATCGGCGGTAAAAAACCGGACAGTCACCTGTTGGTGGTTACCTGTTTCAATATTTCCATTCCAATAAACAGTTGTTCTTCTATCAGGGTAAGACGATTGCTTTATTTCAATTTTATCGTAATCCGGAATGAGAAATACCGGGGCAATGGAATACCCACGGGCATAAAATGATTTATGCCCTTTCTCATTTTGTTTTAATTCCTCCCTGAAAGTGCTTAATGTATGTACATAAATTACTCCGCCATCTGTGCCTAGCCCAAATATTGCAGCATCACTACCTTCAATGACTTCTATAAAATCAATGAATCTTGGGTTAATTGATTCAAGGTATATGAGCAAAGGATCCTTACCCGAATCAAGATTTATTGAATTTGACGATTCATCATTTGCTTTGTTATTTACATTCACCGGAATACCGTCAAGGAAAAGTAATGGTCCGGCAGCTTTACTGGTTTTACTTTGTATACCACCGCCCATTATCTTAATCCTTTGGTCCACAACTGTTACACCGGGCGTTTTTAATAGCGCAGTCTCAATTGCATTCTGGCTTTGGCCAAGTTTATCACCAGGTATAATTCGTGAGAAAGGGCTAATGATTTTGGATGCATTATAAGTGACCTGTTCCTTATCCCTTGCAGTTACTGTAACAGGCTTGAGCCATTCTGACCCTGAAAACCGGGCCGTTATTATGCTATCCATTTTTAGTATAGCCGATTCCGGTAACCTTTCTTTCAGGGCAAGGGGAGTACTGAATTTTGGGAAATGAAGGGTATCGATTATTATTGAATCTTCTGATGAAATGCCATTTGTTGTACTTACCTGTAAGTTCAGTAGTGTACTGTCAATAAACAGGTCAGGTAAATTAAATTTGAATTGACCATTCTCTTCAATTACCTCGGTTTCTATATTGTTTCTTCCGCTGTTGTAAAATAACGTGATTTGTCTTTTTTTACCCTTCTGGCCCTTGCTGACTATCCTTCCGCTTATTATTTTCCATTTGTTATTCATTTCTGCAGAAGACACGCTGGTTGTACTGCTGTCTTTTTTCTTCTCCCAGCCAAGGTAATGACCAGTTTGGGCGAGCATTACTGTATCCCAGAGCCTGAATGAATTTGTATTAATTGCTGAATCTGCGATCCGGTTGTTTGGGAATTCAATGCCTCCGTTCCTGATCCTGTTGAAAGCGATTGTGCTGTTATTGTTTACTGCCATATTTTTCCTGGTTGCGGCAACGGAATAAATGGCCGGATCCTTTTTACCTGATGTGTCGTAATTGCCTATGTCCAGGATTACTTTCTGCCTGGGTGAATAGGCTGGCCTGTCAGGGGTAATTGTCAATTTAGTGTTGGGCTTACCGATGTAAATATCCCGTTGACTGACTATTTTATGTTCATCGTTAAAGAGCAGGAGGTTGATTTTTCCCGCGGGCAGTTTTTTTACAGGAATTGCAAACTTGTACATGTCTTCACCCGCTGCTGCATAGCACAGGCTGTCGCGTTGCAAAGCCAATACAAAAGAAAGCTTGTACTTCTTATAGATTGAATCCCCAAGCGATACCAGGCAAAAAACGGAGTCGCTGGTTTGGCTGGTGACAGATAGCTGGTAACCTGATAAATCTGGTTTGGGTAATGGGGTGAGCAATTCCTTGCCAGCACCATAATTGGTGTGGGCGCTATATTGCATTGGCGACCTGGCATAAAAACTAAAAGTGCCCAAACCATATTCCCCGGTTCTGTATTTCGCTACCACGCCATTTGCTGAATTTGAGATGTACCCGCTGACATCAACAGGCTTTCCCTGGTTGTCAGTGGCTGTAATGGTGAATAGTGTTGTAGAACCAGCAATAACAACACCGCCTTCCGGATATATATTTACCTTAATTCTGCCAACACCGGTATCGGAAGGCTGGACAATCACTTTTCCTTTTATTGAACCTGGAGGATTTGATTTTTTTTGGGAAGCGTTAAAAAAATACAGTGACTGGACATAAATGGACTGCTGGTCCTCCTGCGCTTGTCTCTCAGTATATGCCCTTAGCCAATAATAACCCTCAGGAAGTGTAACAGGGATGCTTATGCGGCCATTCAGGTTACCCGAACTATTATTCAGCATGATCTGGCTGATAACACTGTCATGGTCATTTACCAGGTCTGCGAATAATGATTGGCTTTCTTGAAACGGTTTATTGGAAATTGCGCCTATACAAAAAGCTTTCAGCCAGATATCTTCCCCGGTAGTATAGAAAGACTTATCAGTCTGGACAAATATTTGCTCTTTATCCGACTTTCTTATACTGCCCATAAATTCATCTGCTACTTTGGCAACCAGGGAACTGCGTGTATTTTGGGCCATGGCCCAGGAGCTTATTAATAACAGAACTGCAGACAGGACATTTTGAAGACTTTTCATATCACTTATTACAATGTACTCATTAATTTTTGGGTTCTGTTGCCGTAATTTCCTGGAATGCTGAAGCACTGACAGGCAGTTGCCGGTTTTAAGAAAACTTAAACGGGCATTTTTCATACTTTAGTTAAGGAAATATTAGACCAGCTACCAAAGACCAGCCCTTGTTTGGAACCCGGAAGTAAAATCTTTTAAACCGGCTGACTAAAATCCTGCTCCTACATGAACTGAATTATACCGGCTTGTGATTTCCATCAGTTCGAATGATCAATCCTGGCTGTACCTTTTGACAATAATGTCTTTCGGCATTTGATATAATCAGCATCTTTAAAAGCCTCTTCACATGATAACAGAACCGGCAATTATTGTCAACCAGGTGGCCCAGTTGGAAAAGGATATCCTGGAGAACCTGTATTCCATCCAGGGTAAATCCAGGGACCTGGCAACGACCAATGACTGGTATATGGCTGTGGCCTATACGGTCAGGAACAGGTTGATGAAAAACTGGATCGATACCCTTCATGGCCTGATGGATAAGGAGGTTAAACTGGTTGGTTATCTTTCTGCTGAATTCCTGGTGGGACCCCATTTGGGAAATGCCCTGATCAACCTTGGGATTTATGATGAAGTGAAGGAAGCTACGCAGCGGCTGGGGCTTGACCTGAGGCAATTGATGGATATTGAGGAAGAACCGGGATTGGGAAATGGCGGGCTAGGAAGACTTGCAGCCTGCTTTATTGACTCGCTGACAACGCTGAAGGTCCCGGCCATCGGATATGGTATCAGGTATGAATTCGGGCTGTTTGAACAACAGATCAGGGATGGCTGGCAGTTTGAAGTCACCGATAAATGGCTGAGGTTTGGTAATCCCTGGGAAATTGCCCGGACTGAACTCAGTTTCACTGTAAAAATTGGCGGGCACACAGAACACTATACTGATGAAATGGGATTGTATTCTGCCAGGTGGATACCCGAAATTGAAGTAAAAGGGGTGGCTTATGATACACCAGTGCCCGGTTACCAAAACAATAAAGTAAACTTCCTTCGATTGTGGAAATCGGAAGCCATTGAGTCTTTCGATTTCGAAGCATTCAACCGCGGCGACTATTCGAAAGCGGTAGATGAAAAAGTGTATTCTGAGAACATCGGGAAAGTCCTGTATCCAAACGATGAGCCGCTGGCAGGGAGAAGGCTGAGGCTTTCCCAGCAATATTTTTTTGTTTCCTGCTCCATCCAGGATGTCCTGCGCCTGCACGAATTGCGGGGACTTCCCATTGATCAGTTACCTGATTCCATGGCATTACAATTAAACGATACCCATCCTTCCATTGCCGTGGCGGAACTCATGCGGATCTTAATAGATGAAAAGCAGGTTGACTGGGACAGGGCCTGGCGTATTACCAAAAATACCTTTGCCTATACCAATCATACCCTGCTTCCGGAAGCCCTGGAAAAATGGCCACTCAGCCTGTTTGCTTCTTTATTGCCAAGGCACCTGGAAATTATATATGAGATCAATAGCCGGTCCCTTGCTGAAGTGAAAAGCCTGTATCCGGGTGATGACCATATTGCCAGGAGCCTTTCGATCATCGATGAAGAAGGCGAAAAGTATGTAAGGATGGCACATCTTGCCTGTGTGGGCAGTCATATGGTGAATGGGGTATCTGACTTGCACGCCGACTTGCTGAAAAAGGATGTGATGCGCGATTTTTACAACATGACCCCGGAAAAATTTATTGGCATTACCAATGGTGTTACGCCACGCAGGTGGCTGAAACTGTATAGCCCTGGTCTATCATCCTTGATCAGTGATAAGATAGGTGAAGGTTGGCTTACCCACATGGAAGATGAAATAATTAAACTTGAGCCACTGGCGGATGATCCTGCATTTCAACAAAAATGGCAGGAAACCAAACGCACCTATAAGAATGAACTTTCCATCCAGGTCAGCAGGATGTCGGGTGTTCGGATCGATCCTGCTTCCATGTTTGATGTGATGGTCAAAAGAATCCATGAATACAAGCGGCAGCACCTGAATGTTTTTCATATCATCCATCTTTATAACAGGATCAAGAAAAATCCCGGTCTGGACATCGTGCCAAGGACCTTCATTTTCGGAGGTAAAGCAGCTCCCGGATACCATATGGCCAAGCTGATCATTAAGCTGATCCATTCAGTGGGGGAAGTTGTAAACAATGATGGGGATGTGGACGGCAGGTTGAAAGTGATTTTCTTTCCTGATTTTAATGTAAAAAGCAGCGAATGGGTATACAGGTCGGCAGATCTTTCAGAACAGATATCTACAGCGGGAAAGGAAGCTTCAGGAACGGGCAATATGAAATTCTCAATGAATGGAGCCTTGACCATCGGGACCATGGACGGAGCAAATATTGAAATCATGGATGCTGCCGGAAAGGAAAACTTTTTCTTATTCGGGTTAACCGTCGAGGATATCCAGGCTTTGCGCAAAACCGGTTACCGCCCATTTGACCTTTATCAAAACGATGAAGACCTGAGGGAAATTATCGATCGCCTCCAATCAGGGGAATTTTCAAGGGGCGATAAACACCTGTTCAAACCCCTGGTTGATTCCCTGCTCGGTAATGATCCTTACTTTGTCTTGCAGGATTTCCATTCCTATGCCGATTGCCAGCAAAATATTTCCAATGCTTTCCTGGATCGTTCCCATTGGACGAGAATGTCGATCCTCAATGTTGCCCGGATGGGAAAATTCTCTTCCGACCGTTCTATCCGTGAATATTGCAATAAGATCTGGAATGTGAAACCCAGTTATTAAATAAACAACCGTGTTAAGGAAAGAATCCAATGGACGTTACGACCAGCCCGATGCAAGGGGAGAATCTTATCCTCTTGGTTCAACCGTATACCCTGGCGGCGTTAATTTTTCCATTTTTTGCAGGAATGGCACCGCAGTGGACCTGCTATTTTTTGATCACCAGGAAGACCTGAATCCCAGCAGGGAAATTTCACTAAACAGTACCAATAACCGAACTTATCATTACTGGCACATTTTTGTCAAAGGCGTGAAGCCAGGTCAACTCTATGGATACCGTATCCGTGGCCCCCATGAGCCGTCCAAAGGCCAATGGTATGATCCGGGCAAGATCCTTTTAGATCCTTATGCAAAAGCCGTAGCTGTACCCAGGGGCTATAATCGTGTGGCTTTGGCAGGTCCTGGTAAGGTAAATTGCCCATCCCTGAAAAGTGTGGTAGTGGATTATTCCGGCTATGATTGGGAAGGAGACAAACATTTGCGGCAGCCATTTTCGCAAACCGTTATTTATGAATTGCATGTGGGAGGCTTCACCCGGCACCCCAGTGCAAATGTCGGGGAATCCAAAAGAGGAACATTCGCCGGACTAGTGGAAAAGATCCCCTACCTGGTTGATCTTGGTATTAATGCAGTGGAGTTGCTGCCTGTATTTCAATTTGATGCCCAGGACGCACCCGAAGGCCTGGTCAACTATTGGGGATACAGTCCCATTTCCTTTTTTGCACCTCACCAGGGATACAGTTCTTCCGGCAACCCCCAGGACGTGCTCAATGAATTCCGGGATATGGTGAAAGCACTCCATGCCGCCGGCATTGAAGTAATACTTGATGTTGTGTACAATCATACAGCAGAAGGTGGAAATAGCGGGCCGACATTTAGTTACCGCGGAATAGACAATTCAGTGTATTACCTCCTGGAAAAGGACGACTGCTCATATTTGAATTTTTCCGGATGCGGAAATACGATAAATGCAAACCAGTCTATTGTGAGAAGGATGATCCTTGACAGCCTTCATTTTTGGGTAACAGAAATGCATGTTGATGGATTCCGCTTCGACCTGGCTTCTATCCTGTCGCGGGATGAGAACGGGGAACCCTTACAAAATGCACCTATTCTCTGGGATATCGAATCGGACCCGGTCCTTGCAGGTGTCAAACTCATTGCAGAAGCCTGGGATGCAGCAGGTTTATACCAGGTTGGGATTTTTATTGGTGACAGCTGGAAAGAATGGAATGGAAAATTCAGGGACGATGTGCGCAGGTTCCTGAGGGGAGACGAAGGAACTTTATCCCATATGGTTACGAGGCTGATAGGAAGTCCGGATATGTACGGTCACGAGGAAAGGGAACCTGAACAAAGCATCAATTTCGTAACCTGCCATGATGGGTTTACACTGAATGACCTTGTTACCTATAACCAGAAACACAATGAGCAAAATAAGGAAGGAAACAGGGATGGGAATAATGAAAACCTAAGCTGGAATTGTGGGGTGGAAGGAGAGACGGATGATCCAGCCATTTCTGCATTGCGAAAGAGGCAGATCAGGAATTTTTTTGCCATTACCCTGCTTTCTATTGGTGCTCCTATGATCGGCATGGGGGATGAAGTGCGCAGGACCCAGCATGGGAATAACAATGCGTATTGCCAGGATAATGAGACCAGCTGGTTTGACTGGAACCTGGCGCAAAAGCATGGAGATATCTTTCGCTTTGTGAAGTTTTTGATTCAGTCCCGTTTGCAAAGGGATATGGCCCTTCTCCCATTCAGCATGAGCCTGAACCAGCTTTTAAAGTCTGCTGAAATCAGGTGGCATGGTGTCCGTTTAAACCAACCCGACTGGTCAGATAATTCCCATACAATTTCCTTCACTGTGGGATCTATGAGTGGGGAAACAAAAACGCATTACCTTGTCAATGCGTTTAATGAGTCTCTTGTTTTTGAATTACCGGTGTTGGATGCGGATAAGCACTGGAGGCGATGGATCGATACCTCACTGGAATCACCCAATGACATCTGCCTCTGGAACCAGGCATCCCCTGTTGAATCACGGGAATACCATGTGCCGGCACATACGATCGTTGTGCTGGTTAACGTACCATAAGCAGCATCCATAATACCGCGAGTAAAGGGCCAAGAAGTCCAACTACAATACCCCCGATCCTGAAATCCGAAATCTTCAGGAACCCTGTACTGTACGCAATGGCATTAGGAGGCGAAGAGACCGGTAGGAACAAGGCAGAAGAAGCAGCAAGCCCGATGATAATTGCAATCTGCGTCTCAAATCCGGTAAGGATTGCAATCCCGAGGGGAATCAGGACAGTACTTGTTGCTGTATGGCTCATAACATTGGAGAATACCATAGTCATGTAAGCCAGTATAAAAAAAAGGATGATATAGTGAACTTCCAGGTTCCGCATTTTTTGTGCGTAGTGCTCCAGTAAACCTGAACTCTGCAGGGCCATCCCAAGCGACAATCCCCCGGCTACCAGTAATAATGTATCCCATGGAAGACCTTGAACATCCTTGCTTTTTAAAACACCGGTAAGGGTAAGGAATACAAGTGGTACAGCAGATACAGCCCCGACTTTTATTCCATGTAATGAGGTCGTCAGCCACAATAATATTGTCACGCTAAGGATAATTAAAACAATCAGCCGCTGTTTGTTTTCTTCTTTTGACCTTTCAGTTTGCCGGTTTTGCAGGAAATCGAGTGAAATCGGTTTTTTGTCTTTTATAAAAATCCGGATCAGCACGAAGCAACTGATTGCTGTGAGAACAAGGGAAACAGGTAGCCCATAAATCATCCAGTCAAGAAATGAAACGTTGATTCCGATATTTTCCAGTGCGCCCGTAGCGATAAGGTTTGGCGGGCTTCCAATAATGGTACCCATGCCACCGGTAGTTGCTGCAACAGGTACACCCAATAATAAGGCTTTCGCCAGGCCCGATTTATTCCCTAGTGAATTCAAAAGGGGCATGATTGATGTGATGACCATTGCCGTTGATGCAGTATTCGACATCAGCATGGAAGCTATCATCGTTGTTGACATTAACCCGATAAGCAGGTTCCTTGGATTTGTTCCGGAAATTTTCAGTGTAAACTTAAATAAGGCTTCATCCAGTTTGGTTTTCGTCATTGCCGAAGCCAGGAAAAAGCCGCCCAGCATTAACCAGATAACGCTGCTCGAAAAAGTAGTGACATACTTTTCAATATTTTCAGGTGATGCATTGAGGTTTTTATTCCCAAGCATAAAAACAAGGTAAGCAATAATGAAAATACTCACCGCAAATGGCGGGACAGCTTCTGTAAACCAGAGACCCATGGCAAAGAATAAAAGGAAGAGGACATATAGCTGTGTAGTCGTAAAGGAAGGTTCCTTTAGTAATAAGGTTAATACTAAAGCAGCAATAAATGAAAGCAGGAAATAGAGTATAGGTTTATTCCTGCCTGCAATGGTTTTTAGATTAGCAGCCATGGTAATATAAATTAAGTTAGAGTTATCATTATTCAAACAATAACTACATTATTGTAAACTGGATACGGCTTTGGAAGAATTGGACGCCTCCTTTCAGATTATACCTGTCCAGAACACCATAACCATAAACAAACTCCATTCGCACAACTTTTGAAAGAGACCAGTTAACCATTGGTGTTATCCTCCAAAACTGGCCTCCCCTGATAGACCTGTCATTCAAATTAAAGGTGGAAAAATGGAGCACGCCTTCCCATTCACCCCATCCTCCTTTAAAAACGGATTTTTTCACAGGCATAAATCCATAGAGACTTATCCTGGTATTATAAGGACGAATCCCACCCGTGAAAGAATAGGTTATCATTACATCCCCGCCAAAATATTGATGGTTTTCAGCTGATTTTGAATAGAAATTATGCCACATTACTTCTGAACCCAGCATAAGGCGGCCAGTACTAATGTAAATTTCAGCCCCCACATGACTTGATTTATCAGTTTGAAATGTACCGGTGTTAATAAGTTGGGGAGTCGGGTTTGATTCAGGCCGCGATTTTATCGTCATTTGCCCGTCCAAGGGTTTAGCATAACGGAGATTGGCGGCTATATGCATCAGTTTATTTTTTTCTTTGTTATAAAAGGGCATCCAACCTACCCGTGCTACATATTGCCACGAGAAGGTAGAAAATGGCTCGCCCCTGGAAATTAAATCGTTGAAATAGCCCAGATTCCAGAATATCCTCGATTTTGGCAAGGAGCCAAACCATTTTATACCATCAGCGATGATTGGTATAGGATCCAATGCCATCTGTTTTTCCATTGTCCATGCTGAGGAAGCACTCATTACCTTAACCATTGAATATCCTTCCTTTGTGCGGCCAATAAAAATATGCCCAAATAATTCAGGCACACCTATGATGACCCCGGTTTCTCGTATTGTCCATTTTTCGTTATCGCCATCATACATGTAAGCTAACTTCCAGGCGATAGTTCTTTTGGTTTTAAGCAGGCCACTGGCAAGTACCCTGAAATCACGCACTTTGAAAGTTGGCCCCAGTTGAAATCCGGCTGTATCCATCTGCTGTTTGAAAACGTCATCCTGGATATAATTAACAAAGTCTTGTTTGAAAATGAGGCCAACCTTAAAGGTTGAATATGAATTTTCAAATTCGTTCATGGGCAGTTTTTCCTCTTTTCCCGTAATGGAATCCACTCCACGGATTTCGTGAACATCTCCTTCAGTGCCATCCGGAACAGTTTTGGTTGTATCCTGGCCATAAGACTGATCTGGTAATATCAGAGGTGCTAAAACTACCAGCACGTGCAATATTATTACACGTGCTGGAAATTTGACATTCATCATTTATACATTAAATTATATTGGGTTAGTATCAATATAATTTGTGGTTTATTGTTTCTGTCCTGTCATGGTTGCCGGATCCAGCAACTTTTTAATCTCGTCTTCAGTTAATAATTTCTTTTCACGGATCAGCTCCAGGATTCCTTTTCCTGTTTGCAGTGCTTCTTTTGCCAGTTCTGTTGTTTTTTCATAGCCCAATACGGGGTTTAAAGCGGTTACAATACCCACACTGCGCTCTATATTGTTTTTGAGGACTTTTTCATTAGCAGTAATGCCGTCGATACAATTTTTCCTGAACAAGGGCATTGCCTTAAAAAATAATGCCTGTGATTCAAAGATGGCTACAGCAACCACGGGCTCATAGGCATTCAATTGGAGCAGGCCATCCCTTGATCCAAAACTAACCGTCAGGTCGTTGCCCATAGCTTTATAACATACTTCATTCATCAACTCAGCCATTACCGGGTTTACTTTACCAGGCATAATGGAAGAACCGGGTTGGAGTGGCGGTAAATTAATTTCAAAAATACCGGTACGTGGTCCTGATGCAAGGAAGATTAAATCACTGCTGATTTTAGACATGGTAACAGCAAAGTTTTTTATGGCGGAGGAATACATCACAAATCCCATCATGGCACTTGTAGCGGCAATCAGGTCCTTCGGCAACACCAAAGGTTTCCCTGTTATTTTAGCCAGGTGGGCTGCGCATTTCTCAGCATAACCGGGACTTGCTGTTAATCCTGTACCAATAGCTGTTGCACCCATATTTATTTCATATAAATAAGCTTCAGATTTAACGAGGCCTTCAATGGCAGCATCCAACTGGTTGCCAAAAGCATGAAACTCCTGTCCAAGTGTCATAGGAACAGCATCCTGGCCTTCAGTGCGGCCCATCTTCAGCAAGTTTTTAAATTCTTCCCCTTTTTTATGAAAAGACTGGGAGAGCAACTTTGCTTCCTTGACTACCTTATCATTATGTAACAGCAGGGCAACGTGAATGGCGGTAGGATACACATCATTGGTGGACTGGCCCATGTTCAAATCATCATGGGGTTCGATGTATTGGTATTCTCCTTTTTTATGGCCGCTCATTTCGAGGGCAATATTAGCCAGCACTTCATTGGCATTCATATTAGCTGATGTTCCGGCACCACCCTGGTAAAGGTCTGTCAGGAACTGGTCGTGGTATTTTCCATCGATCACAGCCTGGCAGGCTTTCTCAATGGCTACAAGTTTTTCCTTCTTCATCCGGCCAACATCTGTATTGGCACGGGCAGCTGCCAGTTTCACCATTGCATAAGCCCTTACATAGTCGGGATAAAAATTTGTTTTTACACCGCTGACCTGGAAATTTTCCAGGGCCCTGAGTGTTTGCACCCCGTAATAGGCATCTGCCGGTATTTGCTTTTCCCCCAACAGGTCTTTTTCAGTACGGGTTTGTGCATCTGCGATATTGACGCTTATGAGCATGATTAATGCCAATCCTGAAATAAGTTTTGAGTTGTTCATTTTGCTTTATTTTTTTCGAATGCATCGAAATGCAGTTTGATAATAACTGTCAATGTTCATTTGACCTGATGACTGCCGAATACAACAAATAATTCCAGGTAAGATTAATATTTGAAGAAGAGTTCCTGAAGTTGTTTTTTATCTTTTGTCTTTGTCAGGCCAAGCATTAATAGTATCCTGGCTTTCTGGGGAGTAAGGTCATCTGAAACAATAGTGCCCAGTTCATCATCATTGATTTCATCATGAAGCACAACCCTGCCGGACGGCGCACGGCTTGCGCGGCAAACGATTATGCCAGCTTTAACAGCACGCTTTACAGCTTCCATGTAAGCTTTATTGAAGTTGCCATTTCCAACACCTGCAATGACGATGCCGTCAACTTTTTTACCAATCAGCATATCAATCTGGTCAGCTGGTGCATCTGCATACATGTAAACAATATCCACCCTGGGGAATTTGGTATCGGCTGTTATTACAACTGGTTTTTTAGGGTTTATTTCCCGTTCAGACCTTAAATAATATTCAACCCTGCCATCATAGGCCTGGCCAACAGGGCCGGTATTTGGAGATCCAAAAGCATTTGTTTTTGTTGTACTCATCTTCATTACTTCCCTCGCATCGTATATCCCTTCATTAAAGCTTACTAAAACGCCCCTGCCTTTAGTATTAGGATTAACAGCTACGGTAATTGCATCATAAAGGTTTTTGGGACCATCTGCACTGATGGCTGTTGACGGTCGCATAGAGCCGGTAAGTACAACCGGTCTTTCGGAAGGAACAACCAGGTCGAGAAAGTAAGCTGTTTCCTCCTGGGTATCTGTACCATGTGTAATCACAATTGCATCAGCTTCATTCTTCGCAAAAATTTCATTTATACGGATGGCCAGTTTTTTCCAGATTTCAATGGTCATGTCCTGGCTGCCAACTGATGCAACCTGCTCACCGGTAATGTTTGCAATTTTTTTTACTGCAGGGATGGTACCAATAAGGTCTTCAATTGGTATTTTACCAGCGGTATAACCAGCCCTTTCGGCCGATACGCCTGCTCCGGCTATTGTTCCGCCTGTTGCTAGAATGATTACCCTTGGTAGTTCCTTGGATTGGGCAATTGCAAACACACTGAGGAAAAGGAGGAAGCCCGTAAGCGCATACCTGAATTTTGTTTCTATTGATTTCATGGTGAATTTTTATTACTGTTTATGATTTTTACCTTATAAACTGCATTTGGTGCTTAAAGGTAGAACTACCGGGATTTTTACACCTGACACGTATCATGATTATTTATGATATTTATCAGGCATTGCCGGCCTTTTTTGATCCTGTTTTTTGGGTTAATTTGGCCTTGGCCTTCCCGTAATGAGGTAAGATGTACAATATGAAATCGTTCCACCATACTATAATCGCGCTGCTATTTTTTACTTCCGGATTACATGCCCAGGAAACCGGGCTGGTTAAAGAAGCTGATTTAAGCTATCTCAAGGCATTAACGAAGGCGGTCTTAGAAAGTTCCAGGATTTACCCCGGACAAATCATCTCAAAGGATTTTGGACCCAATAATACGGGCGGAATTCTTATCAGGCCGGGTGGGAGGGATTGTTATCCATCTTTCTGGATCCGCGATTATGCAATGTCACTGGAAAGCGAAATGGTTTCCGTTATGGAGCAGAAGCATATGCTTCGCCTGGCAGCAGTTACCCAGTGTGACCAGACCTGGGTTACCCGGAACGGGAGCATGGTGCCATTGGGCGCAATTGCTGATCATATCAGGATTGATGACAGCCAGCCAATTTATTTCCCTGGAACATATGATTATGCGGAGCAGGGAAATAAGCAATATGGAATGACTCCCCCTTATGATGACCAGTTTTTTTTTATTCATATGGCGTATTTCTATGTTAAGACAAGCGCAGATTCTAAAATCCTGTTACAGGATATTAATGGCATGCGCTTAATAGACAGGCTCGAAACGGCGTTTAAAGTGCCGCCTTCCCGGCAGGACAATCACATCGTTTATGCCACTCAAGAATTCAGGGGAGTCGATTTTGGATTCAGGGATGCAATTGCGATAACAGGTGATTTATGTTTTTCTTCCATCCTTAAATTTCGTGCTGCAAAAGAATTGGCTGTACTTTTTGAAATGATGCAAAATAAGGGTAAGGCAGCGATGTACAGGGAAATTGCGGCAAAGATAAAAAAGGCTATACCAGGCTTGTTTTCAGATCAGCGGGGAATGCTGCTTGCATCGACCGGGAAAAGCAGGCAACCCGATGTATGGGCAACGGCGCTGGCTGTGTACTTAAATGTTTTGGAAGGGGATGTACAAAAAAAGACCTGCCGGTTCCTGGCTGATGCCTATAAAAATGGCACTTTATCTTACCATGGCAATATCAGGCATATCTTAACCAGTGATGACTATAATAATTCCACTGCCTGGGAACTGACTTCAGTTGATAAGAATACTTACCAAAATGGGGCTTATTGGGGTACACCCACCGGTTGGGTTTGTTTTGCGATAGCAAAAGCTGACTTTCCATCAGCACAAAAACTGGCAAAGGAATATATTGACGATCTTCAGAAAAATGATTACAGGAAGGGAAAAAACTATGGCGCCCCTTATGAATGTTTTTACCCAAATGATTACAGCCAAAACCCGGTTTACCTGACAACGGTTAGTTGCCCGTATGCTGTATTCAAATCAGCAATAAAATTTCACGGCCCATAAATTTTCATCGCTGTTTTTTCTACCATCTCATTGGGTAATATTTTAACCAGCACAGCGCCCAGCTTATTGATAAATCCTGGTATCACTTCAGCTTTCCCTGAAAACATGCCGGAGACCGCGATTTTTGCTACCTTTTCTGAAGTCATGGTTACCCTCTTGGCCATTTGCCTGGCCTTATCGTTAAGATTTGCCCTGTCGTTAAAATTAGTATCCGTGGTACCAGGGCAAATGCAGGTGACAGATACATTGCTGCTTTTCAATTCCTGCCTCAAGGCCCTGGTAAAGCTCAAAAGAAAAGCTTTACTTGCCGCGTAAACACTAAGACCTGGAACAGCCTGGTAAGCAGCTGAACTGGCAATATTGAGAATATAGGATTGTGGTGATTTTTTTAAGGTATCAAGGAAGAGGTGTGTGAGTTCAACAGGCACATCAATATTAACTTTCATCATAGCCAGGTGATCCCCGGCTTCATAACTCATAAAAGAGCCTGCCAGGCCATAACCTGCATTGTTTACTAAAATGGAAACTGGCAATGCCTCCGAATAACACTTGTCAAAGATTTTTTTTGCACTGCCCGGCTGCGACAGATCAAGCATTAAAAAGGGTGCTTTTACGTTGAACCTTGATTCCAGTTCCTGGCTAACAGCCTTGAGTTCGGCTTCAGAACGGGCAATCAATAAAAGGTCATATCCCCGGGAAGCTAATTCAACGGCGATGCATTTCCCGATTCCTTTACTTGCACCTGTTATAACTGCGTAAGCCATAAAGTTAATCCGGTTTAAGGAAGGATTTTAATTCTGGATGCGGGATGCTAAGCGATGGTAAAATGGTGTTTTGCTGTTTTCATGTTTGGGTATATACTTGCCGGTTATTACAGGTACATACATTACCCTTCGGCGGCTTTTTTCGCCGGTAAGGGGTGAGCTCTGTGCCCTGTGCCATAACCTGCCATCATGCACAGTTAAATCCCCTGCAAAAACATCAAATCCAACTTCCTTTGGGTCAGGGGTATGGTCTACAAAATATTTTTTGCGAAACAGCAACCTGAAAATACCCTGGGTATGCGTTCCCGGCAATAGCCTAAGGCCGCCATTCTCAAAAGGGCAGTCGTTCAGGTGAATGCCAACATTCAGCATCGGCATTATTTTCTGTCCAAGGAACAAATCCCGCGGGCTGTCTGTATGCCAGCCCATTTGGGTAAATGTGCTTTTAGGTGAATTGATATAATGATTCAGGACCAGTCCATCTTTTTCATCTTCTGCAATACGTCCCTCATACGGGGATAAAAACTGTGTAACTAACTGCAGTTTCGGGTCATTCAATAATTCACGGAGGGGTTCACTGTAAAGCGAAAGAAAACAAAGCCGTTGAATCATTTTATTTCCCTTGTCGTCTACTCCGAATTTGAGCGGAACACCATTCACTTTTTCCCTGTTTTCAGCAAGCCATTCCTTTTCAATCCTTTCGGTTTCGTTAATAAATAGCCGTACTTTTTCAGGCGAGATAAAATCCCGGAAAATGATGAAGCCATTGGTGTTAAAAAAACTCACCTGCTCAGCCGTGAGCTGGTCACCAAGCACAAATTTCGGGTCTTCAATTTTACTCATGCAAACTGTTAATTAAAGAAAGTTCAATATTTGGAAATGCTTCAATTTTTTAAAACGTAAAATAACAATAGTATAATACCTAAATAGCGGAAAGTAAGAATTTTTATTGTAAATCAATTGTTATACGGTCACTAAATCGTTGTACATAAAGAAATTATCTGGTTTATGCCAGATTATCTGAATGCCAATGTTTGCATTTGTATATATTATTTCCTTAATATATTAATTAAAGTTAACTATTGGTAAAATTGTATGCTGATAACCTTAATCAGGCATGTAAGCACTAATTTGAAAAATGCATTTTAAAAGCCTGGTGAAATCTTTACTATTGCTATTATTCGTGTTTCCTTTCCATAACTGCATCCAGGCCCAGGATAGCTGGGAACTTAAAAAAGAGAAGGAAGGTATAAAAGTATATACCCGTAATTCCCTGAATTCCAGCTTTAAGGATATAAGGGTGGAAGCGGATTTGCAGGGGACCATTGGAGCGGTCAGGGCCCTTTTGGTAGATTTTGAGAAATACCCCCGATGGGCCTATGCTACCAAAAATTCGGAAATGGTAAAGCAAATTAACCGAAACCAGTTTATATATTACCTGGAAGTGTCTGCCCCATGGCCGGTTACCAACCGTTATTTATACGCTAATATTTCCGTTGTACATGATTCCCTCAGGCATAATTTAAAGGTCACTTCCGAGAGCATTAATGATTACCAGCCATCAGTGGAAAAACTGGTCAGGGTGGCAAGATCCAAAGGGGTTTGGAACGTCACCACCCTGTCAGATAAAATGATCCATATTGAGTACTTATTGGAAGCAGACCCAGGTGGTTCAGTACCAGCCTGGGTCTTAAATCTTTTTGCTACAAAGGCTCCCATGGCAACCTTCGAAGAATTGAAAAATATCCTTGCCCAAAAATAGCGGGTAAACACTATTTCCATTCCTTATTAGGCTGGGGACCCATTTCAAAAACCAGTTTAGTACCCTTTATAATATCGCTATGCGAAATAAAAGGATGTTCAATTGTCTTGCCATCCAGTTTCACGCTTTGCACATACAGGTTTTTTTCAGACAGGTTATTCGCCACAATCTCCAATGATTTAGGTTCCGTGCCGACCTTATAGTTGATGGTCAGTTTAGGGAACTGCGGTGCACCAATGGCATAGATGCCGGAAGCAGGCGTTACCGGATAAAAACCCATGACACCAAAAATATACCAGGCCGCCATCTGCCCGCAATCTTCGTTACCATTAATACCCAAAGGCTTGTTCAGGTAATTGATCGTTGTATGTTTCCTGATTAATTCCTGTGTCTTCCAGGGTTGCCCACAGTAATCATATAAATACGCATAATGGTGACCCGGCTCATTGTCATGTCGGTAATGGCCACCCGAAAAATTCTCATCCAGTTTGGCGGCAAATTTTTCATTTCCACCCATTAGTTCAATCATGCCCGGTATGTCTTGTATAGCACCAAAAAGATAAGTCCACTGGTCACCTTCTGTAAAGCCATCCTGGCGGCCCAGTTCTTTTTTCGGGTTGTATTCCAGGAAGCTGCCATCGATAAGTTTTGGAATAAAGAACCCCGATTTATTATCATAGAGGTTTTTGTAATTCCTGCTCCATGCCATTAAGCGGTTGAAATCTTCCGTCTTGCCCATTTTCTTCGCCATCTGGGCCACGGAATAATTATCCGAAGAATATTCCAGCGTCCTTGAAACTGATTCAGCCGTTTTCCCAAAAGGGATATATCCCATCGAATTGAAACGGGTGAGGCCGGCACGCGCTTCGTAGCCCGTCCACTTATCGCGGTCACCATATGGAAGAATTGTGTCATTGTCTGGCGGCACCATGGCATCTTTTAATAAAGCTTCATAAGCCAGTGTAGTATCAAAACCGGTAAATCCTTTCAGGTAAGCATCTGCGATGACAGCGTCCGCATGTGTGCTGATCATAATATTGGTCTCAGCAGGATTTGGCCACATGGGTAACCGTCCTCCTTCCTTATACATCTGCAGCATCGCATTGATCATACCATTTACACGATCGGGCTGTGTAAATATTAATAGCGGATGCAGGGCGCGGTATGTATCCCACAAGGAGAAGTCAGTATAAGAATCGCCTGTATGCACCTTGTCATCAAATGCGCTGTAATATTTCCCGTATTCAGACATCTCCCGGGGAAACTGCATCGTATGGAACAAGGCTGTATAAAAAATAGCTTTCTGGTCTTCAGAAACGCCCTCGGGTTTGATGCGGGTCAATTCATTTTGCCAGGCAGTACGGGTGCTGGTCACTAGTTTGTCAAAGTCCCAATCCGGTACTTCTTTTTGCAGGTTCTCACGGGCCTGTTCAGGGCTGATAAATGAAGTGCCGATGCGAACCTTTACTTTCTCACCTGCGGTTGTTTTGAAATTGATATATGCGCCCATGCGGGTACCATATTGTTCCGTTGAAGCGGGGGAGTTGGTGGCATTATCCCATGTGCCGAATGAGGTTATTTTTTTATCACACTGGATAACAAAGTAGCCTTTGAAGTTGGGCAGGTCGGGACCGATCTGGGCAGACTGGCGATCGGGGTTATACCCGGTTATCTCATTCTTCTGGGTGTCAATTTTTACATACCCTTTTAATTTTTTAATCCTGTCTTCATATTCATTGGAAGGGTCTGTCAATTCGGGATTCAGGTTGATGCCCTGGATCACAAAGCGCGCTTTTTCTGCAGCCGGGAATGTGAATTGGAATATGGCAGCCCTTGAAGCTGCAGCGATCTCGCCTTTTATTTTTTGCTGGTCACCGGCATTGAGTACTACCGAATAATAATGAGGACGGGCGATTTCATCTTCGTGTTTATATGAAAGGGCCCGGTCCTTTGGTAAAAGTTTAAGTTCACCAATTTGGGGCATAACCGAAACATAGCCGTAATCACCCATCCATACTGTTGGTTGGTGCGAGGCCAGGAATCCCATGATTGTACTATCCTCATACTTGTAGGCATTATGGCCCATATTATTTTCGCAGGATTGCGGCATGAAATTCGTCATGGCATATGGCAGGCCAACAGCGGGTAAAGTGCCACCGCCGTGGATCTCGGCTGCGAAACCCGCATATGGTGTCCCGATTAAAGTATTTACATAATCAACTTCCTGTTTTTGCTCTTTGGGTTTTTGTGTGCAGGCGCCGAGCATACAGGTAAATAAGCATAGCAAAACGAAATCATTCTTCATGTCAATTTATTATAAGCGTTAAAGTATTTTATTCATCCTGTTTTATTTTGAACAGGGAAGCTGGAATGATTTTTTTCTCCATCCCGGGCCCCTTTATATACACCAGCAATGTTTGTCCGGATCCGTTTTGGAAATAATTAACGGTAAACCTGTGAAGGCCAGCAGCAAGGGCTTTTTCCCCCGACTTTTCAAGGTCGCCGTGGCAGCTGTCATTATCAACCAGTTTCTGGTCATCGATATAAATTTGTGAACCATCATCAGAGACAACATAGAAAGTATAAACACCGGTAACTGGTATATCTATGAAACCGGAGAATTGAATCCCATAATATTCCTTCCGCGTTTTTAAAAGTTTAAGGTCTGGTATAGCTACAACTATGCTTTGCTGAGGTGCCAGCTTCTTGAAATCGGGCATCATTGTCCATTTCCCTTCATAATAGGAAGCGTGTAATCCGGGTACCAATTTGGTGCCTGTTACAAAGGGAGATGGATCTTCTTTTATAAAGTTTGCAATTGCTGTATTGCTTCCAATACCTGATGGGAAAAATGTTTTGGCTTTTAAAACTGTGGTATTTCGGAGCAATAAGGAATCCTTGTAAACCGGAGAGGCGATTGTTGGTTCGCTACCATCGAGTGTATAATGGATAACGCCATTTTGCATTCCAGTGGAAAAACGTAGCAATTTTTCGCCGATGAAAATGCCTCCCGGTGAAGAGAGCAGGGGAGCGGGTGCAAAAAGAAACTGCGCAACACCGGTGGCTTCAACCCGTTTGCTGTTGAAGAATGCGCAAGCCTTTATAATGGCGGGAGCTGCTACTGTAAATGGCCTGGAATATAAGGTTGAGTTTGCGGAGGGCTCACTTCCATCTATAGTGTATCGTATTTCACAATTTGCATTGGTTTTCATCGATACCAATGTTGGGGCGTATAAATAACCGCCTTGCGGAAGGATGGATAAACCTGGTTCTTCTGTTTCTGTAAATTTAAATGAGGCTGCAAATCCACCGGATGGCCTCATTACAACGAGTAATGAATCTTCAGATGTATAGACAGATCGACTATTGAAAAGCTGGTCTGGATTGGTGAGGTCATCCTGTATTATGTAAGATTTAAATTTACCGGTACCTAAAAAATGTAGTGGTAACATTATCCGTTTTTCATCGCCTGCATTGGCGATGCCTATAAACCAATCCTTGCCTTTCCGTCTTGCAAATGCTGCCATTTCCCCTATACGGCTTGATGGAAGCACAATGGTTTCGTCCCAGATAGTGGGTATGGATTTTATGAGTGGTAATGCAGGGCTTGATAAATATTTATCAGGGTCAGACGGCCAGCAGGTTAATACGGAATTAAAAATAACCTGTAAGGCCACCTGGTGTGCCCTGGAAGTACCATAGGCTTTTTTACTATCAAATACACCAGGGGTAGCATCGGCAGGTCCCGCTAAAAAACGGGTGAATGGTGTGATAACGTTATGGACCGGGCCCTGTGGATTAAATGTTGTCCATTCCTGTCCGTAGATGGCTTCCCGGGTTAATTCATTCGGGTAAGTGCGGTTAAGCCCTGTGGGTTTATCCGCCCCGTGGAAGTCAATCATCAAATGGGCGATAGCGGCATCTTTTAGTGTGTTTTCATAAAACTTCACCTGGTCTATTCCTTCCTTATCAATAAAATCAATTTTTACTCCCGATACACCGATTTTGTGAAGGGATGTAAAAAAGTTTCGCCGGAATGACGGCTCTTTTAAAGATGAATAGGATTTCCAGACCCAAATACCGACTTGTTTTTTTTGTGCGTAATCCACTAATGCTTTAAGTGAGTCCATGCAATGTGGCCAGCTTGATTCCCAGCCGGCATCCACCATATTATATTCGAAACCAAGCATAGCCGCTTTATCAATATATTTTCTTTCGAGGTCCATGGTAGTTACATTTTCATGCTCGAAATAGGACCATACTGCCCGGCCTGGTTTTATCCAGTCTGCCTGTTGAAAGATACTATCCGGCGAAGGATTCAGGTTTTGAATAATATCTGCATTCACAAGTCCGTTAAGATCTTTACTGATGATAGCTACACGCCAGGGGGAAACAATAGTATCCTGTATTTTCCAGCCTTTCCGGTCATTGACGAAAGCAGCATGGAGCATGCCCGTGTTATCTGATTGCAGGGACATACCACTGTAGTTGTACAAGGCTGCTTCTGTAATGCATACATATACACTGCCGGCAGTCTGATAGGTTAAAGGCGGCCCTAATCTTTTACTGCCGAGTTTTGACAGGGGAGATGCATAATATAATCCTTCATAATAAAATACGTTTTCCTGTAACCATGTGGTAGAACCGGCAGGTATTTTCCAGGAACTTGCTTCACCACCCACAATTGAAGTGCCTTTTTTGGGAAGGATATAACGATAAGCCAGTCCATTATCAAAGGCCCTTATTTCAAGCTGGTAAAGAGTGCCGGTTTTAGTATGCTTAACTGGGATGATGGCCGACCGGTAGTGATTGACCGCAAGTTCATGCACCCCTTTCATAGGATATTTTTCATCAACAAGGGTAAAAGAGGGACCAGCTAGTTCAACACCGTCACCCAATTTAATTTGGTCAACAGTAATGCCTAACGAAGATGGTTCAACGACAGTTTCCCCATTTCTTTCTACCTTGTATGCCAGGCTGCCGCGATCATTAATATAAAGGGATGCCCTGATAATATTGGATGGACTGTAAATGGCAATTTCCCTATTCCTGTCGGGTTTAAATTGCGCTGATCCTTCAATGGTTGAAAATAATATTGCACATACAGCAAATAAAGCTTTTCGTTTCCTCATTTCAGTTCATATTTGGACGGGAAGCTGCCTTTCTTAAAGTTGTCAAAACCAAACATAGTGGGTTTGTATTCCTTTATGAAATTGACATTGGCCTTTTCCGGAATTTGTTTTTCCAGACCAACGCCCCAGAAACAGGCGTTCACCAGTAACCTTCTCAGGTCTTCATTTAATAAATCAACTGCAGCACCCATAGTTGTTGCAAAGGCCTTTCCTTCCTGGCCACCAGGCACCTTGTAGTTCCTGGTCCAGGCTACCGGCATCACCGATTTTTTCAAATTGACCGGGGCGGTTGGTGTCATGCCGTTGGTCGATTGTCCGTATACAAGGATGGTTGCCCCTGTAAGTTGTTTGATGCTATAGACATCGGTTGGTGTCCAGATATCATTAACGCCATTAAGGATCGGGTTTTTGGCATCCTGTTCTATGCCATTAATCAGTCCACGGTCGCCTTCTTTTCCATGAATGCCATGATGGTTGATCCAGGTTTCGCCAAGCACTATTTTGCCAAAGCCGCCTTCCCAGCCAGGGGTCTCGGAATTAAAACTATATTTCGCAAACATGCTGGCTGTATCCCTTGTATAATTAAACGGATGCGTAGCCGTACGAAGTCCTATCACCGGCTTTCCTGCTTTTACATATTCATCAATATATTTCATTTGTGCATCGGGCAGTTCGCGGAACCTGGTAAGCATTACGAGCAGGTCTGCTTTTTGCAAATGTTCCAGACCGGTTATATTGGTCTGGTAACGTGCATCGATCTCACCGGTTTTCGGGTCTGTTGAAAACAATACCGTACAGCTGAATCCATACCGAACGGCGAGGATCTGTGCAAGCATAGGTAAGGCTTCTTCGGAACGGTATTCTTCATCGCCACTCACGAAGACGATGTTCTTTCCTTTACCCGGACCGTCATATCCTGAATAAGTCACCCATTGTTTTTTCTCCTGGGCGCAGGATAACAAGCTGTAGGTCAGCAATATCATTAGGCTTACTGTGCGGATCATTCCTTGCATCATATATTATTGTGGTATTTTATGAATTGTTAAGTAAACATAATCTTTCACTTTTACCTGGTCTTCTCCCTTCACTTCAAATCTCAGCCGCACTGTTTGTGCTGGTCCTATATCGGGTATAGCCAGCAACACTGATTTCCCATCATCGCAAATTGTTGCTTCCTTAACGGGAAGTTTATCCTCACCTTCTGTACCAGGTTGCCGGATGGAGTAATGGGCTGAACCATACCTGCTGGTCCATTTATAATTCCACTGGGAAATTGCATAGTTAGAAAGGTTTTTGGCATCTGTTCCATCCAGCCTGAAATTAAAGGTCAATTTGATTCCACCATGCACAACCTGTGCATCTTTAATTAAATGGCCTTCACCCCCTTTATACCTGACCCTGCTGAGTACGCCGTATTTGAGCGCCTGGGCATCATCCCAACCCGTTAGCCCGGTAACGTATACCTGTTTATCGACAGGGTTCACTGCCGCGCGTTGAATGCCTGCGTCCAATTGAAAGGGAAGGGCTACCATCGCACCCTGTGTAATATCATCAACCTTTTGTGTAAGGAAATAATATATCCAGCCTGTTCCATAGCTCGTATGAATGAATTGGTTCCCCAGTGGTCCCCAGCTTTTATCGCTCCACACACCACCACCGGGCGAGTTATCAAATTCCTGTGGCAACCAGATGACGGGTTGGTGAAAGGAATCCGGCACTTTTACGATATCCGGACTGATCACATCATCTGTAACTTCGTCTTTTGTAAATTTCCTGCCATCGGGGCTCCATTCGTTGCCGCCAGTAAGATTGGGAACATATCCATAATACGCGCCTTTTTCTATTAGGTTTATTTTATTGGCCGGTTCCCAGTTGCCCTGGTTATCACTAACAAATATCCTGTCATCCGGTGTGATGGTAACACCATTGTTCACCCGAAAACCGGTGGCGATGCTTTCCCATTTTTTCCCATCGGGGGAAACTTTAATGAGATTGCCCGGGTCTTTATTGTCAGTGTATTCGCCGGGCTTTGCATAATAAAAATTCCCCTGGCTGTCGGTTTCCAGGCTAAAATTAAAGGCATGGAAAAATGAGGAAACGTCATGGTCGCCATGGAAATTCTCATAAAAATCTGTTTCCCCGTCACCGTTAAGGTCATGGAGCAATACGATCCCGTTCCGGGTAGTTACATAAATTTTATCATTAACTATTTTAAGTCCCATGCATTCGAAAAGTCCCGCTGCTATTCTTTGCCAGCTGATATTTTTAAGTGTGTTGTCAATGCCATTGGCTATCCATACATCGCCGGTGTAGGTACCAATGACTAAACTGCCATTGCTTTTAAATCCTAAGCAGGTAGGCCTGATCCAGGCGTTGTAAGCATTGTCGAACGGTAGCCCGATATTGTCTATCGTATAAGGATAATCGATAGGCAAAGGCACAAGTTTTTTAGGAGCAGTTCTATCAGAATCTTCCCTGTAAATTGGATCAAAGTGCGCCCTGTTGGCATTTAGTTCCCCAACAGCTTTTACGGTTTTAGTCCACTGTGCCGGTCCGCCATTGGTCAATTTTTGAAGAACGGGCGGTTCATTTCCTGCCCTTTGTTTTTTTACATAATCCGTAAATGAAAGGAGGTCTTTATGGTCGGTTCCTGCTGTTCTTAAGACCTGCACACTGATAGATTCACTGCTTGCAGGAATTGTGAGGACGATCCTTTTCCGGTTATCCACTTCGCATCGTATTTCTTTATTCGATGAAATAAATCCTGCGGCTATAAAATGGTTGGTTTTTGGATTAATTATAGCCTGGATGCCATTTGTATTGCCCTGCTTTCCATTTGGCAGGAAGCCAATCTGGATTTTTTGTTCCGATTGCCCTGGTGATACATATAAAGTCTGCGATAAAATAATTTTACCATCAATTTTTAGCGCCTGTGGTAATTCAAGTATATCCCTGCCGGTAATGGCATAGGAGAGTACTACGTTTTTGTTGTAGGCATAATGCCCGTGGTAGTCGAGAAATTCTTCGGGTAAGGGTGCTCTTTTACCCGTTGATTTTTGGAGGCTATCTATTTGGTCACCGTAAGTCCATTGCCAAAGACCAAGGCCTTCAAATTCCTTGCCCTGGATAATCGGTTGTCCTTCTCCGCGATAGTTTTTATATTTTGTAGTGGCCAGGTTCAATTCCCCCTGCCAGGCTGCTGTAGTGCACATCCGGAGCAGGTTATAACTCAGGTTTACATTATTATCGAGCAGTACGGTAAGCGCTGCGGTAGTATGGTCTTTTAATTGGGAGTGAATGGCAGTGCCATAATTGCTTTTATGGTTCCGGAACCATTCCTGTCCATATTTCTGGGAGCCTTTCAAAGCTTCCATTTTTGTTGTGGCCAATTCCTGGCCGGCAGATCTTTGGGACTTTGGCAAGCCAGCCAGGTACTCATCCGAAATTTCGAAATACTGACCCGGGTTAGACTTCTTCATAAAAGCTTCCCGGATATACTGTATTACATAATATCTTTCTGCTGGTGAAAGCCAGGTTTGCGGGGCCATCAGCCCGGCGCCATTGCTCACCGTTCGCCACATGTCGTATGGCTTATTGCCAAAACGCAAAACATCCCTGCTGAACGATCTTGCCTGGGGATAAGAAGATGATCCCTTCGCGCCGTGGCAGGCAATGCAGGATCTCTCATAAATCTGTTTGCCTTTTTCGAGCGTAGTCTTGTTTAAACTTTTAATGACAGCTGCATGATCTATGTCGGGAGGATCATTAGAAATGGCACTCCGGAAACAAAGAACCAGTATTAGGGCAGGCAAAAGCAGGAATCTGGTTAATTTCATTACGCCATCCATTTAGCTGCATTCATTAATATTTGCATCACATTTTTTTCCTTATATAGGGGGAAGGTTTCATGGCCGGGCCGGAAATAAAAGATATTCCCTTTGCCCAGTTTCCATAGCATGCCGGAACGGAACCATTCCCCGGTGGCCCAGTACTCCTCAAACAAAACCTGGTCAGGCGCGGGTATATGAAAGGGCTCATCATACATTTCGGTTTGCGGCAGCACGAAACTTTCAGGAAGGCCTTTCATGATAGGGTGTTCGGTTCGCAGGACTTTGACGGTACTTGGCTTCCCGTCATTCCGATACGCCGGGAAACAACAAAATGGAAGGTGCACTTCAATTTTTTTATGCCCGTCGGGGAACTTGCGTTCTATAGTATAAGGTGTTACCCGGGAATCGTATTTCGGAACTGTGAATTGTTTGGGCGGGGCTATAAAACTGAGATCGGATTCCTTAACAGGCTGATCCTTTAGTACATCCCGTTTGGTAATCTCATACATGGCCTGTACGAAGGGTGTAGACCAGTGAGCTGAATGCAGGGCTATGAGGGATAATGTGCCTGATTTTATTCGTTCTATAATACTTCGGCCTTTTTCCGGGGTGATCTCATCCTGTCTTACATGTCCCCACCAGATCAACAGGTCGGTTTGATCAAGTGTGCTTTCAGCAAGACCCTGCTCTGGATCATCCAACCCCGCGGAGCTTACTGAAAATTCCGGTTGACTTTTAAGTTGGTCAGCGATATAATTCCCTATAAAATTATCGTACGCTTCTTTCTGGGCATCGGACCTTTCATCCCATACCAGGATGCGGATCTTTTTTGGCTTTTCGGGACGAGGTACTATTAAAGCAGGCATTATCATGCAGGAAACTGCAGTAAGGGAAGTGTCTATAAGAAACCGGCGTCTGTTCTGGTCCATTGGCTGAATATAAAAAATGTAATTGGATTAAAAACCGACCATTGACTCTCTCTTGTGATATTGGATTTTCGGGTAAAAAAACAGGAATAATCGGTATTATAGTACAATTTATGTAAAAGAAAAAGGAGGTTCCTTTTAAATATGAAGTCGAATAGGTAACTTGCCCAACATATCTACTCCTGAAACAGACGCAACATATTCATATCCTTCTGAGCACCCTGGTCGTTCCTTGTTAAGCCAGTATCAATTACTGTCATTTTTCCTTAACTATTGAAACATATGGCTATGAAGACTTATCTACGTACTAATCATCTTTTTATCAGGTGCTTTTCACTTTTCTTATGCTTAACCCTATCAACTATACCGGTTCTTGCCCAGGTAATTGATTTTCCGAAAGAGTACCAGTTGTATCCGAGGAATATTGTCACCAACAGGGCGCATGTGCACATTTCAGGAATGCTAAAGAGATCTTTGGGTTATCCGGAAATCAGGCTAAAACAGTACCGCAACAATGTTCTCCAAAGAACAACAACAATTAAGTTTAAGCATAACGAGCATGGGTATGGGGTGTATGAGTTTAATAATGAAATTATAGCAGAACTGGCCAGTTATTCATTCAGTCTAGTTGGTGTTAAAAATGATAAAGGAAAGGACAAAGAGATATTGATCGCGTCCGCTGATAATATAGTTGCAGGAGATGCCTATATTATCCAGGGACAGTCAAATGCAGCTGCTAATGCGCGGTATACTTTAACCGCAGAAAATGATGCCGACGACCCGGCAAATTCTCCCTACCGTAATTTTGTACGGGTTTACGGAAGTGCAAGTCCGACCAGTTCATATACAAAAGCCTGGTTTATTGGTATGGGTAACTCCTGGCCAGATGTTGACGGAAGCCTTGGCCAGTGGGGTATGCGGATGGCTTCAAATATTGCTGGAGCAAGAAAAATACCGATAGCAATTTTTAATGGCGCTGCGCTTGGAGCACCAATATCTTATTTCTCAAGGAATGATGCTGATCATGTTGATCCTAATACAAATTATGGCAGGCTTTTAAACAGGATCCGGGAAGCCGGGTTGCAAAGAAATATCCGCGGGGTAATTTGGTACCAGGGGGAATCTGATGTATTGGGCTCCCTTAGCAGTATCCAGCTTACCACTGAGCAATATAAGGCTGCTTTCAAAGAGTTGGTCAGAGATTGGAAAGCCGATTACCCAGGTTTATCGAAGTTTTATATTATCCAGATTAGGTATGGATGCGGCATGTCAAGTGCTGACAGCTGCCTGAAGATTCAGGAGGCGCAAAGGCAACTGGATAAGGAATCAAATGAAATCCAAACCCTGAGTGTGGCAAATACAATCCAGTTATTTGATGGTGATGATATCAATTATTGCCATTACAAGTTTGTAAACGGATATAAAAATATTGGTGACTGGATGAGTCCCTTAATTCTCCGGGATTTATACCGGGATAATTCATTTCCAGCCAGTATTGAATCACCTGAACCGCAATCAGCTGCCTTTTCTGCAGTCAGTTCCCCTGGTATTGCCAGCCAGGTAAGTTTGACCCTGAAAAACCAGTCCTCGGTTTTTACGATCAACGGTGATCTCAGTAGTTTGTTCAGGTTAGATGGCGGAAATTATTCTATAAGTTCAGTATCTCTTAGTGGAAATAATGTTTTAGTGAATTTCACCCGTGTTGCGGGAACAACAACTAACCCGGTTAGTATAAGTTACAGGGGGCACGACAATACTGCAGTGCCTGTTCTTACAAATTCCAATGGACTGGCATTGATCAATTTCGAATATATTCCGATTAATGCAGGAGCGGGTGCTGTTCCAGCACATGCCAGCAACCCGAATTCACCCAGTCCAACGGAAGAATTGGCCTGGATGAATAATACAACCTTAACAGGCTTTTCCATTTATCCAAATCCTGTAAACCAAACCATGGTTATTAATTATCCGGCTGATAAATCCGGTGATGTTGAACTTCGGGTGATTGACCTTACCGGGCGGGAATTAACCATGAAAAAAGTGAGTGCCATTAGCGGCCAGAACCAGTTCAGGTTGAATGTATCTGACCTGCACCAAGGTTTGTATATTCTACAAATACGTAAAGAGAACATTGTTGTAACCAGGAAATTCTTAGTTGGACCCAGGTAAATTGCAGCACCAAACCCCACATCGCATGCAGTAAATATCATGGACATTCAAATAAAAGAGGTAACGACTAAAAAGGAATTGAAGGCTTTTATAAAATTCCCTTACCAGCTGTATAAAGGCAACAGTTGTTTTGTGCCTCCGTTACAGTTTGATGAATATGCCACTTTAAGCAAAGAAAAAAATCCTGCTTTCGAATACTGTGAGGCAAGGTATTGGCTTGCCTTAAAGAATAAAAAAGTAGTTGGGAGGATTGCCGGTATTATAAATCATGCCTCCATCAGGAAATGGGAAAAAAACTATATCCGTTTTGGGTGGCTGGATTTTGAAGAAGACAAAAAAATAGCTTCCGCCTTGTTAACAGAGGTAGAGAACTGGGGTAAAGCCAGGAATCTGGACGCAATCCAGGGCCCGATGGGTTTTACAGATATGGATCGCGCAGGAATGCTTATTGAAGGTTTCGACCAGTTAGGCATGCTTGCTACAATATACAATTACCCTTATTATCCAGCGTATCTCCAGGATTTAGGGTATAAAAAAGAAGTGGATTGGCTAGAATTCAGGATCAAAGTGCCTGGAGAAGTCCCTGATAAAATCAGGCAGATGGCTAAAATAGTAACAGAGAGATTAGGCCTCAGTGTAGTTAAAGTGAATAAGGCAAAGGAGATACGGCCTTATGCTACAGAGGTTTTCCAACTGATCAACCAGGCTTATGCTAATCTCCATGGAGTTGTTGAATTGACTGAAAAGCAAATTAAGTACTACACAAACCAATACTTTTCTTTTATAAGGCCAGATTATGTAACCATTGTAAAAGACAGGGAAGGAAAGCTGGCTGCCTTTGGGATCACAATGCCCTCGCTGTCCAGGGCTTTGCAAAAAGCAAATGGAAAACTTTTCCCATTAGGATTTTTGTATTTGTTGCTGGCCCTTAAAAAGAACACTTTAGCAGATTTGTACCTGGTTGCCGTGAGACCTGATTTACAAAATAAAGGAGTGAATGCAATTATAATGAATGAAATCAATCTTTCATACATAAAAAATGGTGTACACTTCGCCGAAGCTAGCCCTGAACTTGAAACCAACCACCAGATCCAGGCTTTGTGGAAGTATTATGAAACGGAAAGCCATAAAAGGAGAAGGTGCTTCATTAAGTTATTGTTATAGTAAAAAGCTGGTTTTAATGAATTATATTTCCATAAGGAACTCAGCCAGGATATTTACACCAGAGGGGAAATAAGGCAATTAAAAACTACTGCATGAAAAGACTTGTTATGAGTAGATTATTATTACTCATTACTTCATTTTTCATTTTTGCCCAGCTTGTAAATGCGCAGTTATCAGCAGGTGACAGTGTTTTTTACCAGAAAGCTATTAATAATACAATAGTATTTTTTCAACAATCCATCGGCGAACAATCCAGGCTGTTTAACGGACGTCAGTTTTTGGGATACCCTTTTACATTTAAAGAAGGCCATCCTTTTTTTTATACTGATGTATTAAGTGGCGGTTCAATTGTGTATGATAATGTTTATTACCCTGATGTACAAATGCTTTATGATGAGGTGGCTGATGTACTTATAATCCAGAATGGTATTCAAAGGATACAATTGTCCAGTGAAAGAATATCCCGGTTTAGGTTGTCTGACAGGGACTTCATTCGCATAGTTAAAGACAGCCTGGACAGTCCGATTTTAAGTTCAGAAGGATTTTACAATGTTTTGTATAAGGGCAATGTGAGCGTATTTAAGCAGGAAGTGAAATCCATATTTACGGAAATCACTTCAGACGAAGGGATACTTCGATATATAAAAGTGAAGCAGTATTTCTATATAAAAAAAGATGGCAAATATTACCTGGTTAACAGGAAAAATGATTTGCTGGATATTTATAAAGAAAAGAAAAAGGAAATCCGGGACTATATTAAAAGCAATGGTTTAAGTTTTAGTGATGATAAGGAAAGCCTGATTGTAAAAGTGTCTGCCTATTATGACCAGCCATCAAAATAGAACAGATTAACTATATCCCCAATGCATGAATATTAATACATGAATCAGCGCAAAATATTTGTATTTATTTTTTTGGGTATTTTATTTTGCCTGAAGTCTTTTGGCCAATCGGATACTTCGTTTCCTGTTACTGCTGAATTTAAAAATATACCTGCCAGGGAATTTATCAGCCAGTTGGAAAAGCAAACCGGATTTCATTTTTATTTCGATACTGCACAACTTGACAGTGTTATCATAAATATTACCGCAAACCACCAGCCATTAAGAAAAGTATTGGACCAGGCATTTGCCGGGACAGATTTAAAATATGCGATAGATGATCAGGGGCATATTTTTATTACTAAGGGACAGGCGCTTAATCTGGTGCTTCCCCGCGATTTTTTTATTACAGGCCGGAAGGATAAAAATAAACCTCAGCAACCAGGTATAATTGACACTACAGGAAAAGAAGAAATGGGTCCCGGACAAATAGCCGGACTAGAAAACAAGCTTTATGTTGTTGGCGATAAATCTGTAAATAATACGCAAACAGTTGTAACCATTGCCGGTTATGTAAGGGATGCAAAAACAGGCGAAGCAATCGCAGGGGCATCAGTATATATTGAAAAACCGAAAATAGGTATTACAACAGACCAATATGGATACTATTCCCTTTCGTTGCCAAAGGGCCGTCATATATTGAATATACAGAGTATAGGCATGAAAGATACAAGGCGTCAAATTGCAATATATAGTGATGGGAAGATGAATATTGATTTGCAGGGAACAGTAATGTCGCTAAAGGGTGTTGTTATTTCTGCGGAAAAGAGAAGCAATGTAAAAAGCACGCAGATGGGTCTCCTTAAAATGGATATTAAAGCCATTAAGCAAGTGCCTGTAGTATTTGGTGAAGCTGATATTTTAAGGGCTGTAACGACACTGCCTGGAGTAAAAACAGTTGGCGAGGCGAGTACGGGATTAAATGTAAGGGGCGGTTCCGCAGACCAGAACCTGATTTTATTTAATGAAGGAACTATTTATAATCCCTCACATTTCTTTGGGATGTTTTCAGCATTTAATCCTGAAGTGGTTAAGGATGTTGAATTATTTAAAAGCAGCATTCCTGCACGTTATGGCGGTCGGTTATCTTCGGTACTGGCGGTCAACAGCAGGGAAGGGAATAATAAAAAATTTACTGGTTCTGCAGGTCTTGGGTTACTGACGAGCAGGCTGAATATAGAAGGCCCTTTGGTAAAAGACAAATCTTCATTTATAATAGGAGGACGTACAACTTATGCGAACTGGCTGTTAAACCTGTTGCCGGATCAATATAAAAACAGTAAGGCCTCCTTTTATGATGTAAACCTTAGTATTACACATGAGTTTAACAAGAAAAATACCCTCTACTTAAGTGGTTATATAAGTAATGACCGGTTTAATCTGAACAGTGATACACTTTATGGATACGGAAATAAGAACGTTTCTGTGAAGCTGAAGCATATTTTTAATAATAAACTGAATAGCGTCATTTCAGTTGGATATGACAATTATGCCTATAATATATCAAGTAAAAAAGTGCCGGAAACCGCTAATGAACTGGGCTTTGATATTAACCAGGCTTACCTTAAGGCACATTTTAATTATTACTTCAGCAATAAACATACCATCGACTTCGGAATAAATTCAATTTATTATAAACTGCATCCCGGTTCTTATCTGCCAATAGGGAAAAGTTCATTATTAGTGCCAGACGAAATTCCCGCTGAGCAGGCATTAGAAAGCGGAGTATACGTCAGTGACCATTATAGTATAACCAGGTCCTTTGCTCTTGATGGAGGATTAAGGTATAGTTTATTCAATTACCTGGGACCACAAACTGTAAATACCTATGCACCGGGGTTGCCCAGGACAGAAAGTAATATGATAAGTACGGTTTCCTATCCAAAAGGTGAAATAATTAAAACCTATGGTGCGCCGGAATACAGGGTTTCATTGAGGTATGCTTTTAATGATAGTTTTTCAATCAAGGCAGGATATAATACACAGCAGCAGTATATTCATTCACTGTCCAATACGGCAGCCATGGCACCTACTGATATATGGAAATTAAGCGATGCCAATATAAAACCGCAACATGGTAATCAAATCTCATTAGGTATTTATAAGAATTTCAAATCCAATACTATCGAAACATCGGTTGAAGTATACTATAAAAATATGTATAACTACCTGGATTATAAAAGCGGTGCTGAATTGGTGATGAACCATCATATTGAAACAGATGTTTTTGGTACCAGGGGGAAAGCATATGGCGTGGAGGTTCTTGTTAAGAAATTATCAGGCAAATTAAATGGATGGATCAGTTATACCTGGTCGAGAGTGTTTTTAAAAATGGATGATCCCTTAGCCGGGGAAACCATCAATAACGGGATGTGGTATCCATCAAATTATGATAAACCACACGATATAACACTAATCGGCAATTACCGTTTCAGCCATCGGTTTAGTATTTCCCTTAATGCCACATACAGCACTGGCCGGCCGATTACACTCCCGATGGGGGTATTTTATTTTGGAGGTTCTTATCGCACTTTATATGCAGACAGGAATGCGTATCGGATACCGGATTATTTCCGTACCGATTTTTCGATGAACATTGAAGGCAATCATAAATTGTATCAAAAAACACATAATTCATGGACGATAGGCGTATATAATTTGACAGGAAGGAAGAATGCTTATTCTGTTTACTATGTTTCTGAAAACGGGAACATTAATGGGTATAAACTTTCCATATTTGGGAATGCCATACCATACGTCAATTTTAATATCAGGTTTTAATACAATAGCATGAGAAATTTATTTTTTTGCGCATTTGTTTTACTGGCAGTGGAAGGCTGTAAGGAAAAATATGAATCGCCGGTAATTTCCCCGGAAACTGGCTACCTGGTAGTTGAAGGAGCCATTAACAGCGGTCCGGGTGCTACTAACATAACATTAAGCCGAACCACTAAGTTGGATAACAGGAATATTCAATTTGAATCTGGTGCGCAGGTAATGATAGAGGGTGAAGATAATAGTTTACATATACTTACGGGATTACCTGAAGGCCGGTACACAATTTCCGGCCTGAATTTAGACGGCAACATAAAATACCGGCTAAGAATAAAAACAAGAGAAGATAAAGAATACCTTTCGGATTACACCGCCGTAAAAAATAATCCCCCTATTGACAGCATCAACTGGAAAAGGGAAAACAGCGGCGCCCAGATGAATGGGGCGCAGTTATATGTTGACACACATGACCCACAGGATAGTACCCGTTACTACCAGTGGGAATATTCAGAAACCTGGGAGTATCATTCAGTTTTGGGGTCAACGTTAAAATATGAAATAACAACCCTGCCATCGGGGGAAAATGAATATAATGTTGTTTTCCGGTTTCCTTACAACACGGGTTTATATGATTCCAGTTTATATTATTGCTGGCAAAACAATCCATCTTCCGGCATCTTAATCGCTTCTACAGCTAAACTTAGTAAAGATGTAGTTCACCACCCAATTGTATTTATTCCACCTGGTTCTGATAAATTGAGTGTTTTGTATAGCATTAATGTAAAACAATACAGCTGGAGCAAGGAGGGTTACGAATTCCTGGAAAGAATGAAAAAAAATACAGAGAAAACAGGATCTGTTTTTGATGCACAGCCTTCTGAGCTTATTGGTAATATCCATTGTGTCAGCAATTCCAGCGAGCTGGTTATTGGATATGTCACTATTTGCCCTTTCCAGGAAAAGAGGATCTTTATAAGTAATAAAGAAGTACCCGATTGGAATTATGAAGAGCCATTTTGCAAACAGGATACTCTTGATAATACAAGTGCAGCAATCAAAGCAAGTGGAATAGGGTTAATTCCTACTAGTGTACCTCCCTGTGTAAATGGCCCCTGTCCAACCGGGATTGTAACCTTTATGGCGGCTGATCCGAAGTGTGTGGATTGTACAATGAATGGTGGTACCACTACCAGGCCATCTTTCTGGCCCAGGTAAGTATAAAAATTATTTATGACCTACGCTGCCAAAATGTTTTCTGTATTTATTTTTACAAATTTATTTGTAATGCATATGCTTGCACAAACAACTATGCAGGATTCATTGCAAAGTCAGTTTGACGCATACCGGCAAAATCAGTTACAGGAAAAGATTTATTTGCATACTGACAAGGAATTTTACCTGGCCGGGGAAATTTGCTGGTTTAAAATATATGCTGTAGATGCCTTTTTTCATGCTCCGCTTGGAATAAGTAAAGTGGCCTATGTAGAAGTACTTGATACTAAAAACAAGCCTGTATTGCAGGCTAAAATATCAATATCAGAAGGTTTTGGTAACGGTTCTTTGTATTTGCCTTTCTCTTTGATTTCGGGCAATTATAAGCTACGTGCCTACACTAATTGGATGAAAAACTTTGGAGCTGATTATTTCTTTGAAAAACCAGTTACAATTGTTAATTCCCAAAAAATATATGTTGATGAACCGCCTGTGCAAAAAGATAGCTTTGATGTAAAATTCTTTCCTGAAGGGGGCAATCTTGTTAATGGTATCCAGAGCAAAATTGCTTTTAGGGTAGTAGACCAGGCTGGCAAGGGTGCACAATGTGAGGGCGTTATCCTTAATAATAAAGCCGATACTATTGTAAAATGTGAACCGCTAAAATTCGGTATCGGCAATTTTATGCTGACACCTGAAATGGGCCAGACTTATAAAGCTGTTTTGACATTTTCAAATGGAAAGAAAATTGTGCAGGAATTGCCGGCAGCCTTTAATAATGGCTATGTCATGCACCTCGAAGAAGCGGATAGTAACCAAATTAAAATTACAGTTCAGCAACCATCCGGAAATTCCTTATCATCCGGAGTATACCTGTTTGCGCACACCCGGAGTATTGTAAAGTTGTCGTTAAGCGGCAGAATTCAGGATGGCGCTGCGATATTTTTGATCAATAAAAACAAATTGGGGGATGGTATTAATCATTTAACGGTTTTCGATGAGAAAAGAAGGCCCGTATGCGAGCGGTTATATTTTAAATACCCTCAGCAAATTTTTCAGGCAGGTGCGACTTTAGATGCGCCGGGCTATGATTTACGAAAAAAAATAAAAGTAGATATTTCATCTGTTGGCAATGATGGGAAACCGGTTCTGGCCAATATGTCCATGGCAGTTTATCTAATTGATTCCCTGCAGGGAATAAGTGATATTGATATAAACAATTATCTGTGGTTAAGTTCTGACCTGGAAGGAAAAATAGAATCTCCCGGATTTTATTTTAATAGTAATGGCGTTGGCACAGGAGAAGCAATAGATAACCTCATGCTGACCCTTGGCTGGCGCAGGTTCCGCTGGGAAGATATTCTTCAGCAAAAGAAATCCATGTTTGAATTTATTCCCGAATATACAGGTCATATTGTTACGGGAAATATAACAAATACGGTTACTGGTTTGCCGGCAAAACTGGTTAATTGCTATTTATCTGTACCCGGTACAAGAACACAATTCCGCTCATCTGTAAGCGATAATGAGGGCCATATAAAGTTTGAACTGGCAGATTTTTATAATAGAGGAGAGGTTATTGTTCAGACAAATAGCCGGCTTGACAGTATTTATAATATTGAGATAGTGAAGCCATTTTCTGAAAAATATTCAGGCTCTGGTCTTCCTGGATTCTCATTGTTAAAATTACCTGCCGGCGCATTGGCTAACCATAATATTGGCCTGCAGGTGCAGGGTGCGTACAATGGGAGTAAACAGAAATTATTTGCGTATCCCAATGTCGATACAACAGCTTTTTATTATAAACCTGATGCAACCTATCTATTGGATAATTATGTTCGGTTCACAACCATGGAAGAGGTATTGCGGGAATATGTAGTGCAGGTTAATGTAAGGAAGAAAAATGGTGAATTTCACCTGCATGTTTTAAACGGGGCAGGAGTAGTTTATTTTGAAGCAGATCCTTTAGTATTGATTGATGGGGTACCTGTATTTGATATGAATAAATTCCTGAATTATGACCCTTTAAAGATACGAAAACTGGAAGTCGTTTCGAATAGGTATTACCTTGGCAATACCGCTTTTGAGGGAATAGTTAATTTTGTGACTTACTCAGGTAACCTGGAGGGATATGAAATTGATCCACACGCTGTTGTAATTGATTATGAAGGATTGCAAATGCAGAGGGAATTTTATTCGCCGGTTTATGAAACGCAACAACAGGTCGATGGCAGGTTGCCAGATTTCAGGAATTTATTGTATTGGAATCCTGAGGTTAAAACCAATAAAAATGGTAAACAGGAAATTGTTTTTTATAGTTCTGATATACATGGAAAATATGCAGTAGTTATTCAGGGACTGACAGCAGATGGGAAGACTGGAAGTAAAGTGGTTTATTTTGATGTTAAGAAACCTTAAATGCTTCCCAAACTACAAAAACAACATTACCGGTGAAATCTGTATTCAATAGAACGGACATTCAGTTCCGTTTTTAATTAAATCACTTTCTTAATTCCCCGACATTTCCCTGATAGCAAAATATCCCGCCCCCTTCCATACCGTATGGTTTTTAAATCCCTTTTGCGAAAACCCTCACCATTCATGTGATTTGCCAACACAAGATTTCATTTTTACCCAACAGCAGGTTGGCTGGTGGGATACTACCCAACATGCTTCAGGCTGTAGCCACGCGACCAAAAATCAAGCCACAAGCACTATTTTCCTTTAATTATGTGACGGTCTATACTCATTCCTGTGACGGGCTGTACTCATTCCTGTGATGAATGTCTATTTTACCTCGAAAACACCTCTTTGCCTCCTCTTTGGGTCCTCTTTGGGTCCTCGGAAAGACCTCGGGGGCCGAGGATCCAAAGAGGACCCAAAGAGGTAGTATTGAGGAAGCAAAGGGGACTGTTCCAGGAAAATCAAGGAACTTCTTCCCTATAACTGGAATCCCGTACAATAAATTATTTAGCTAACATACAGCCTGTTGGCCGGAGTGATATGGAGAAGAGGTTGCATAGCTCGCAGGCATTAACCTGAAGTGACAAGTATCAGGGAATTGCTTGACGGCCATCACAGCCCCCATCGCTATTGCAATTTATTTTTGGAGTGTCTAATTATAATGAATGACTATGAAAGATATTTTAATGTTTGTCATGGGCCTGTTATTGGCAAGTAACTTCGTTAATGCCCAGCAGCAAATTGATTATAACACTATTTCAAAAGCTTCGTTAAGGACTTCCTTTTATGCCGGAATGAATACAGGGAATTTTATTGATTCGGCAACACTGAAAGACTAGTACCTGAAGAAAAGCAAAAACCAGAAAACGGTTGCCTGGGTGATGCTGGGTGGTGGGTTAGCCGTGGGTATTGCGGGTGTAATTGTCTTCAACCAATCTCTTTGGCTTTACGAAGGAGACAGTCAAACTAACACAGGCGGTATAATGTTTTTAGCAGGTGCCTGCACTGCATTAGGCAGTATCCCGTTTTTTATCAGTTCTTCCCATAATGCAAAGAAGGCTGCAGCAATAAGTTTTAAAAACCAGGAGTTATTTTTTCCCAGGCAGGATGGCGTTCTGGTAAAATCACAGCCTGCTGTAACCCTGAAAATAAATTTGTAAAAAATAGCAGGCTACTACCAATACTTTAAATAGCCCTTTAGCCGGTAGGATGATAAAACGGTTTGTGCAGTCAGTGATACTTTCACTGTGGGCAGCAGGGCTTCCCGTTTAATATCAAAAAATGCCAAAGCCTGTCCGCATGCAATAAACTTAGTGCCAATATTCCTTAGGTCATCTATTAGTTTCAGGTTAGGATTATCCATTTTATATCGTTCCTGGTAAAAGGCGTTATTGGTAATTGCATTCAGGGCGCCTGCATGCACAACAATTACGGGGAAAATTTTCTTCAAAGGTATACCAGATGCAACATGAAGGTTAATTACCCTGGCAACCTCTGCCAGTCCATAATTAATTTCATTGACGGCCGAATCAGGGTTATTAGCGGTTAATTCAAACAGTAATTTATAATCAAGGTTTGGGTCAGGAATTTCTGTCGGGTCTTTTACCGGTACAATCCCTGAATTTTCCCCACCGTTTATTGCAGGGTATTGCAACTGGCTCCTGATTTTTGCTTCGTTGGCTTTTTTCTTATACTCTTTATTAATCCTTACTGAATCAGCATGCATACTGGCACGGAAAGCACTATCTTTTTGAAAGTTTATGGCATTAAGGGCGCTATCAATATCTGCAGATTGTGAGAAGCTAAACATATAGTGCAGGCAAACAAAAAGCAGAAGAATAATTTTTTTCATACAAAGATTATTAACAGGTAATATAAGCAATTCTGGCAGTTTAGGTTTAGGAATGTAGCCAGATTTAATAAAACGGCATTGCATAAAAGTTTTTCTGTAAATTCTCTGATATTTAAGTAGACTTTTTTCTTGTTACCCGGCTATTAAATTTTAGGTGTATGCAATCTGCAAAAAGTAAAATGATTCTTTTTTTAAGCTACTATATCCTCGGAATGGTGGTTGTTTTTGATGCTTCTGCACAAGCTGTCAGGGCTGGAATGGCGAAGGTGGATATAACTCCTGAATTGCCTATTTGGTTATCAGGATATGCCAGCAGGGAAAAACCAGCCGAAGGAATTGTGCATGCACTATGGGCTAAAGCTCTTGTAATAGAAGAAAGCCCGGCAAAGAAAATTGTTATTGTGACTGTCGATGTTCTTGGTTTATCGCATGAAATAATTGAAGAAGTTACCCGGCAGGTTCAGGCTAAATACTCCGTTAACCAATCCCAGCTGCTCTTTAATTCTTCGCATACACATACTGGTCCGGTTATCTGGCCTTGCCTTGATGTTGTTTACGAACTGGAACCAGCCGACCAAAAAAGGGTGTCAGCTTATGGCCATCAGCTCATTTTGAATTTAGTTAAGGTCATCGATTCTGCCATGGCTAATTTATCGCCGGCCTTATTGTACAGCGGTCATGGGGATGCCGGATTTGCCATCAACAGGCGAAACCAGATTCATCCGAACGGCCCTGTTGACCATGATGTACCAGTAATGAAAGTGGTTTCCCCGGAAGGCAGGACCAGGGCTGTATTATTTGGCTATGCCTGCCATAACACAACAATTGTAGACGAATACCAATTGATAAGTGGCGATTATGCGGGATTTGCCCAATTAGCCATTGAGCAAAATAATCCGGGTGCCATTGCCTTGTTTATGCTGGGTTGTGCAGGTGACCAGAATCCGGAACCCCGCAGTACACTGCAAAATGCCAGGGATCATGGGAACTCCCTAGCCGGGGTTGTTCAGGAAGTGCTGAATGGAAACATGAAACAAGTGCGGGCGCCAATCCAAACAGCAAACACAACAATTCCCCTGGCGTTTAAGCCATTTGACCTGGCAAAATACCAGCAGGATATGGTCGGAGATAACAAATACTTGCAAAGAAGGGCAAAACTGATGTTACAATCCTATAACAAGGGCTGGAAAGTGGATACTTATGTCTATCCTATACAGGCGGTGAGATTTAATAAAGATTTTACTATCCTGGCCCTGAGTGATGAGGTAGTTGTGGATTATGCTTTACAAACAAAAGCAAAATTTTCAAGGGAAAACCTTTTTGTCGCCGGCTATTGCAATAAGGTGGATTGTTATATTCCTAATAAGAGAATCCTGAAAGAGGGTGGTTATGAGCCCGAGGATAGCATGATTTATTATGGGTTTCCGGGTCCTTTTGCCGATGATGTGGAAGCCAGGATAACAATAGCTATTGAGCAGGTGATGAAACAGGTTGGTGCAGTTCCTGGCCAGGAAAAAAATAAGTAATCCCAGGTATTCCTGCTTTGCAAAAACTGTCTCAGGCTCAGGAAGATTAAAAAACATGCAACGGTTAAAAAACATCCACCGGCAATCCTCTCAGCGGTTTGATGTAATAACTGATCATTAAGGCTGATTTTTTTGCAGCAACTTAGCCATCAGGAAAAATAGCACACAGATGAACGGCTTTGGGATATAACCCCAGGATGATTTTCTTGCCCCATAGTTTATTGATTTTAAGTGCAGGTGATTTTCCCTATTCCGTTTTATGGAGCATAATCTGCATAACCTTTAATAAGTTAAAAAAACATTAGGTTATCGGGAAGAATTTTCTTCATCATATAGTATACCAGCAACCGTATTATCTGTAAATTAAAAGCTCAATAAAAATCTATGCTTTCACGGCGTTCATTAATTAAACAATCGGCCTTGCTGGCAGCTTATGCCGCGAGTGGTTTTCCAACGAGCTGGGCTACTTCAAACGGGAAAGGGAAATTCCATATCGGCGCCTGCGACTGGAGCCTGGGTAAAAGCAGTGACCCCGCCGCTTTTGAAGTGGCCAGGAAAATCGGGCTTGATGGGATAATGGTGAACATGGGTTCCGAAAGTGATAACCTGCACCTTCGGCAAACCAACATCCAGGAGCAATACATTGCTGCTTCCGGAGAAACCGGTATAAAAATTTCGAGTATTGCTATTGGTGAGCTGAATAATATACCTTACAAATCAGATCCCAGAACAGAACAATGGGTATGGGATAGTGTGGATGTAGCCAGGAACCTTAAAGCACCTGTGGTACTACTGGCTTTTTTTGGCAATAACGACCTGCGCAACGACACCGCTGGTAAAAAGGAAGTCATCAGCCGCTTGAAAAAAGTGGCACCCCATGCCGAAAAAAATGGTATAATACTCGGTATCGAGTCTTACCTTAATGCTGATGAGCATATGGAAATTATAGACCGTGTCGGGTCAAAAAATATAAAAGTGTATTATGATTTCCGTAATACGGCAGATGCTGGTTTCGACACGGTAGCCGAATTTAAGAAGCTCAGTAAGGATATCGTTTGCGAACTGCATATGAAAGAGAATGGCTTCCTGCTCGGACAGGGAACTCTCGACTGGCAGGCAATTGGCAATGCTGTTTATGAAAAAGGATATTACGGGGATGGATGGATGCAGATTGAATGGGCTATGCCGGACGGGGCTGGCACAATTGAAAGCTACCAACACAACCTCCGGTTTTTACAAAATATTTTCGCAAAAACGGTTTGATAATTTCAACTACATGAAGATTAAATGGGTATCCATAGCAGTATTGGTAATTTTCTGTGCTGTATTGTCACAGTGCAGTTCTCCATCAGTTGCCATTGAAAAACCCCAGCTATACCTTCCCGATGATCTTGAGGCGACCCTATGGGCCGAATCCCCCATGTTGTATAATCCGACAAATATGGATGCAGACAGTAAGGGCAGGATTTGGGTTACTGAAGCGGTTAATTACCGCAACTTCAACAATGACTCAACAAAGTTCCTGCATCATATCCCTGGCGACAGGGTAATGATCCTGGAAGACACCAACAACGACGGGAAAGCAGATACCGCAAAGGTTTTTGTACAGGACAGGGATTTGGTTTCCCCGGTTGGCATTGCGGTTATCGGTAATAAAGTCATTGTTTCCTGTTCACCCAACCTTATCATTTATACTGATGAAGATGGTGATGATAAACCTGACAAAAAAGAAATTATATTAACAGGTTTTGGTGGCAAAGACCATGATCATTCCCTGCATTCAGTAACTGCGGGCCCGGACGGTAAATGGTATTTTAATGTAGGTAATGCAGGTCCGCATACGGTTACCGATAAAAGCGGCTGGACCTTAAGGTCGGGCAGTTTGTATACAGGCGGGTCTCCTTACAATACAGTGAATGAAGGTAACCGTAAAAGTGATGACGGGCGGGTTTGGGTCGGTGGACTGGCCCTGCGCATTAATCCCGATGGAAGCGCATTGAAAGTATTGGGCCACAATTTCAGGAATTCGTATGAAGTGGTTACAGATTCTTATGGAAACCTTTGGCAAAACGATAATGATGACCAGGTTGTAACCTGCCGCACAACCTGGTTAATGGAAGGAGGTAATGCAGGTTATTTCAGCTCTGATGGTACCAGGTACTGGCAGGCAGACCAGCGGCCCGACCAGGATATTTTTACCGCGCACTGGCACCAGGATGACCCAGGGATTATGCCAGCCGGCGACCGGTCCGGCGCTGGCGCACCTACAGGAATTGTGCGGTATGAAAGCGATGCCCTGGGTGATAAATACCTGGGAATTTTGTTTAGCGCTGATGCAGGCAGGAACGTTGTTTTTGGCTATCACCCGACTTTGAAATGGTCTGGCTATGATTTAGGAAAGCGGGAGAATTTTGTTACCTCACTTACCGATGATAATGTTGGTTATGTGTGGAATGATACAACCGAAAATGCACGTAAGGAAAAATGGTTCCGCCCGTCTGATGTCACCATTGGAACGGATGGTGCAATGTATATAGCAGACTGGTACGACCCTGTGGTTGGTGGGCACCAGATGAAAGATAGTATTGGTTATGGCAGGATATACCGGATCACCCCTAAAAATAAAAAACTTTCTAATCCCATAATTGATTTTAAGACTATTGAAGGACAGGTTTCAGCACTCAAAAATCCAGCGGTTAATGTACGCAATATAGCTTTTGAGCAAGTGAAAAAACAAGGGCCGGCTGCCATTGCACCAGTGAAAAAATTACTGCAGGATAAAAATCCCTTTGTTCAGGCAAGGGCAGTTTGGTTGTTGTCGCAAATGGGCGCACCCGGAAGAAATGAAGTTGTACAGGTCTTAAATAGTCCGGATGAATTACTTCGTGCGACCGCGTTCAGGGCCTTACGGCAGGTTAGTGATAGCATGATGTTATATGCAAAACAACTGTCAAAAGATACGTCAGCTTTTGTTAGGAGGGAAGTGGCTATTGCCTTAAGGGATTTGCCGCTGGCTGAAAAAAAAGAGATACTACTATCACTGGCTGAACAGTATGACGGCAATGACAGGTGGTACCTGGAAGCCCTGGGGAGCGCAATGGATGCAGATGCGGCCACCTGGTATACTGAATTGAAAAGAATCACCGGCGAAAATACTTCTCCGCTGCAATGGAATAAAGCCATGGCCGATTTTGCCTGGCGGCTTCATCCTGTAAATAGTATACCCGATATCGTGGAAAGGGCAAGGGATACTGCTTTACCTTCTGCCGAAAGGAAAAAGATGATTACGGCGCTGGCATTTATCAATGATAAAAAGGCTGTCGGGGAAATGATTAACCTGGCTAAATCAACCAGGACAGAAGACAAAGAGCAGGCTTTGTATTGGGTTGCCTTCAGGCAAAGCAATGACTGGTTCCCTTTGATTAACTGGTCAGCAGTGCATCTCAACACTGCTTATGAAAGAAAACTCGCTGCTATGAAAGTAAACCGGCGGATCATCCTGGATGAAAACCAGTCAAAAGATGAACGAAGCTGGCGTGCCGGGGAAATGGCAGGTGATTCCATTGGTGCGCAATTATTGATTGGCCTGATGGCAGAAAACAAATTCCCCGCACTTTTATTGCCTGCAGTACAGGAACGGATATTTAAAAACCCCGATTTATCCATTAGGGTCCAGGCCGGTAAGTATTTAAAGCGATCTGGTGCAGACAAAATTTTTTCTATTGATAGCATAACGAAGATGCCCGGGGATACAGCAGGTGGACGGATGGTATTTGTAAACAAGTGCAGTACTTGTCACCGTGTTGGTGTAACTGGAAATAGTATTGGTCCGGAACTTACCGGCATCGCAAAGAAATTTGATAAAGTGGCCTTGCTGGACGCCATCATCAACCCAAGCGCAGCCATTGTTTTCGGTTATGAACCCTGGCTGGTGAATACAAAAGACGGGGAATCAGTTTTTGGTTTCCTGATTTCAGAGAATAAGCAGAACCTGGTGATTAAGGATATTGCCGGCAATAAACATGTATTTACAAAGGATAAAATAAGTTCAAAAGAGAAGCAGGAAAAAAGCCTGATGCCTGATCCTGCAACATTAGCGTTAACAGAAAAAAACCTTGCAGATATTGTCGCTTTTTTGTCTGCGGTAAAAAAGCAAAACAGGGAATAGCAGGATATCAGTGGGCCATCAGCAAATCCTGGGCAATTGCTCACCGGTTAGGTAGTGAACAATATGTTTACTGCCAATACGGGTTTTAAGCACAACCTTACCGGCATATTCGTTGGTGATTTCCCCTATAATTGCAGCATATTTACCATTTTGGTCCGTTTGCAAAACCTGCAGGAAATCAGTTGCAATGGCCGGGTCTACAATTGCAATGAATATACCTTCATTGGCAACATAAAGTGGATCAAGTCCCAGCATTTCACAAGCACCTTCCACCTGCTCATCAATGGGTAGTGAAGATTGGTTGAGGTAAGCGCCCAACCTTGTCATTTCAGTCACTTCATTCAGTACTGAAGCCACGCCGCCCCGTGTCGGGTCACGTAAAAACCTGATCCCGTCCTCAAATTTATGAATCAAGGTAGCAACGGTATGGTTGAGGTTGATGGTGTCACTTTCGATGGTTGTTTCAAATTCCAATCCTTTCCGAACACTCATAATTGCAATGCCATGTGTTGCTATTTTTCCACTGATAACAATCAGGTCGCCGGTTTTGATATTGTTGTGGTGAATATTTGCCTTAGGATGAATGATGCCTATGCCGGAAGTGTTGATGAAAATCTGGTCGCCTTTGCCCTTCTCTACTACTTTGGTATCTCCGGTAACAATTTTCACTTTAGCCGAATCAGCAGCAGCCTTGATGCTTTGCAGTATTTTCCAGAAGTCCGCCATTGGAAGCCCTTCTTCAATAATCAGGGCTAAAGACATGTGTTTGGCTTGCGCACCACACATAGCTAAATCATTCACTGTTCCGTTTATGGCCAGTTCACCAATATTTCCCCCGGGAAAAAATATGGGTGAAATTACATAGCTGTCTGTACTAAAGGCCAGTTTCCCCGGAAGTTCAAAACTTGCACCATCATGTTGCTGGTTGAGCAAGTCGTTATTAAAAATCTCAAAGACGCCGGACTGTAATAATTTATGGGTAAGTAATCCACCGCTTCCATGTCCCATGGTGATCAGGTCAAAATCAAATTTAGGCATGGGGCATTGCAATTGCATATTCATTAGTGTAGGATAGTAGGTTAAGCAAGACTGTTATCTGCGTTTTGGTAGTGGTAATAGGCAGCGCAAGCACCCTCACTGCTAACCATTGGCGCACCCAGGGGATGTTCGGGTTTGCAAAGTGTTCCGAAATTCGGACACTGTTTTGGTTTTTTCAATCCTTTCATGATATCACCGCTGATGCAGGCGGCATTTTCCTGTGCAACCGGGATATTAATAGTAAACTTCTGCCTTGCATTGAATTTTTTAAAACGATCCTTCACTTCATATCCGCTTTGCGGAATATTGCCGATTCCCCTCCATATCCTGTCGCTTTTATCAAAGACGGTTTTGATGGTATGCTGCGCCCTTATATTGCCTTCAGGTTGAACAGAACGCGCATATTGATTATCGACCCTGTATTGCCCGTTTTCCAATTGTGTTACTGCCATCAAAATGCCTTGTAATAAATCGACAGGTTCAAACCCGGTAATAACAACCGGGCATTTATATTTTTCGGCTATGGGATAATATTCTTCGATGCCCATGATGGTGCATACATGGCCGGCTGCTAAAAATGCATCAATTGTGTTGTTTTCATCGCTTAATATGGCTTCCATTGCCGGAGGTACAAGCACGTGTGAGGATAATATACTATAGTTGTCCAGTTGCAATTGATCAGCCTGTACCACACTCAAGGCATTAGCAGGAGCGGTTGTTTCAAATCCTACAGCAAAAAAAACCACTTGCTTACCGGGATTTTCCTTTGCCAGTTGAACGGCCTCCAGGGGGGAGTATAAAATCCTTACATCGGCACCGGTAGATTTAGCATCCAGTAGCGATTTACTACTGCCGGGTACCCGCAGCATGTCTCCATATGAACAAAGTATAACACCCGGTAATCCTGCCAGGAAAACCGCTTCATCAATAATGCTTACGCTGGTTACGCAAACCGGGCAACCGGGACCGTGGACCATGGATATATTACCAGGTAAAATATCCAGCAGGCCATTTTTAACCAGGCTATGGGTTTGGCCTCCGCAAATTTCCATTAGAGTCCATGGTTTGGTGGTGATGCGCCTGATCTCCCTGGCCAATTCCTGCACCAGTTCAGGATTCCGGTATTCTGTTAAGTATTTCATAGTTCAACTTCCCCCATGTTTTGCAAATAACTAAATACTTTGTTGGCTTCCTCTTCATCAACCTTACTGATCGCACAGCCAACATGAACCATTACAAAATCGCCAATAACGGCATCAGGCACCATGCATAGGTTGATCACTTTCATAATACCGCCAAAAGACACTTTGGCCGTCCTGAAAGTGGCATCCAGTTGGTCATTAACCTCTATTATTTTACCCGGTATGGCTAAGCACATAGGATTTTATTTCAGGTGATGTTTTTTGTTTACTGATATAATAACAGGCTAATTGGCCGAACCCGATGCTTTCGTCGTTCGGGCTCAATTGCCGGTGAAAGAATAATGTTTTCTGGTTGCCCATTTCACGGATAATCATATCAGTCAGTAAGGTATTCTGGAAAATGCCTCCACTGAAAGCCAGTTGATCAATACGTAGATCATCGCTGATTTTTTTTATAGATGCAGCAAGGGAAAGAAATACGGTGTAGGCGATTTCGGTTATTGGTTTTTTATTCTCGATGTCCTTTATAAAAGGCTTTATAAATTCATGCCAGTCAAGTTTACGATTTGCTAATGGCAAGCCATATATTTTTTTGGATGTCCCGGTAAATTTCCTTGCCATTGCTTCCAGTTTCATGGCGGCTTCCCCTTCATATGAGTTAAAACTACAGATACCCAGCAGGCAGGCCAATCCATCCAGGAACCTTCCCATCGAAGAAGTGAATAGCGAAGTATCTGTAACCAGTTTTTTCTGGTAATAAGCCCATTCGCCCGGGGTGAAATGATGTTGGATCAGATGCTGTTTTCCAGGAAAGCCATGCAGTAAACTCAGTGAAGATAGCCGTGGCTCCCTGCTCATTTTATCGCCCAGTAACTGGGGGAAATAAGCCAGGTGTGCCAATCTTTCCATATGATAATGCTGGTACAGGAATATTTCACTTCCCCAAACCTGGTGGTCGTCACCGTATCCGGTTCCATCCCAGGTAAAGCCCAGGACCGGTTGTTTCGTATCCAGTAAATTATTTTCCGCCAGCACTGCACCAAAATGTGCCTTATGGTGCTGGATTTCAATTGCTGGTCCAATTGCCAGCCTGTCTGCCAGTTCCCTGCCCATTTGAGCAGCCATGTATCCGGGGTGCGTATCTGTCAATATTTTCTGTGGTGTTGCCTGTAGTAACCGGAGCAGGTGATGAAGGGTTTTGTCATAAGCATCCTGCGATTCAAGGGTTCCCAGGTTACCCAGGAATTGGCTTATATACAGGTTGTTTTTATGTAAAAAAGCAAAAGCGCTTTTTAATTCACTTCCGGTGGCAAGAATATTCTCACCAATATTATTAAATGGATTTGGTAAATAATCGGGAGCCAGGCCCCGGCTTCTTCTTAGCAATATTTTTTGGCCACTATCATTAAATTGTACAACACTATCATCCTGGGGAACAACAATTTCCCTGTTATAGGTCAGCACATAATCTGCCACATCAAAGAGATGATCCAGCGCTTCTTCATCTTTGTATACGATTGGCGATCCGCTGATATTGGCACTGGTAGCTATTAATGGGAAACGGGTATGGTCAGCCAGCAGTTGTAACAATGGGGTATGCGGCAATAAAACACCAAGTTTATCCAGGCCCGGAGCGATACTTGCAGCAGGCAGGCGACATTCTATACCTTCCACCAATCTGCACAAAATTATAGGTGCTGCTTTGCTTTGCAGGGCGTCCTGTTCATGGATGCTGATGACAACATCTTCCCTGGCCATTTCAATGGTGGGGTACATCAGGGCAAATGGTTTTGCCGGCCTGTGTTTGCGTTTCCGCAGGTTTAGTATGGTTGCATTATTTGTGGCGTCGCAGATGAACAGGTAGCCTCCGGTACCCTTGACAGCAATAATTTTTCCATCACGTATATGGGAAGCAGTTAGTCTTATTAATTCATTTTCAGGAACGGGTATGGCGATTTCCCGGGAAGAATATAAGCACATGTGAATTGCGCATTCGGGACAGGAATTGGTTTGGCTATAGTGCCTGCGTTGTATCGGATCATTGTATTCTGCAGTACAGACCGGACACATCGGCAATGAATGCATGGTGGTATTCTCCCTGTCATAGGGCAGGGCTTGAGTAATAGAATACCTGGGGCCGCACTGCAAACAAGTTGTAAAAGCATACCCGTACCTTCGGTTTTTCTGGTCATGGATATCCCGCAGGCAGTCGGGACAAATTGCTATATCGGGGGTTAATAAAGTGCCAGGTAAATTGTCTTCATTGCTTTTTCGGATTGAAAAATCAGTGAAGTATTCAGTTTTCGTCAAGGATATTTTATGGCTGGTGATGCAGGCATTGGGAGGTGGATGCAGGATAAGTTGCCGGTAAAAATCATGCGCCTGCTCTTTACCTGCACTGATAACAATATTCAGTCCGTCGTTGGCATTACAGACCCAGCCTTTAATATGCATTTTTTGGGCCAGTTGGTATACAGCAGGCCTGAAACCTACACCCTGTACCAGTCCATTAATATGAATATGAAAGGTCTGATACATGCACTTTAGTTTTTAACCAGTTGTACCATTTGTCCATGCCTTCACCACTGGTGCAACTGAGTTCTATAATTTCCAGTTGGTGATTTACTTTTAAGGCATTTGCTTTAACTTTCTCAACATTAAAATCAACATAGGGAAGCAGGTCGATTTTGTTGATGATACAAAGGGTTGAGCTATGAAACATATCAGGATATTTCAAAGGTTTATCATCACCTTCTGTTACACTGATGATTACCACACGTTCTTTTTCACCAAGGTCAAACATGGCAGGGCAAACCAGGTTGCCTACATTTTCAATAAAAAGGGTGGAATTATCTTTTGGTTTCATGCCTTGTAAAGCGTGCAAAACCATATGTGCATCCAAATGGCATCCTTTGCCTGTGTTGATCTGCGTAACCTTCGTGCCGGTAGCATGGATCCTGTCGGCGTCGCAGGTAGTTTGCTGGTCACCCTCAATCACAGAAAATTCAAGGAAATCCTTTAAGTCCGTTAAGGTTTTTACCAGCAGGCTTGTTTTGCCGGAACCTGGTGAACTAACCAGGTTTACTGCAAATATTTGTTTGGCTTCAAAATAACCCCTGTTTCGTTCTGCCAGTAAATTATTCTGGTGTAAAATATCCTGCTCAACATCCACTACTGTTTTGTGTGAATGGTGGGAGTGTTGGTGGTCATCGCAGCCGCATGTTGCACACATAAAAACGAATTTATCAGTACTTGTAAATTATTATTTAAGCAATCACCAGTGATTTCACTTTTAATTCTTTACCCCTGGTAATGTTGATAAAATGGGATCCGCAGGCCGGGCATGGATCGAAATATTGCTGAATGGCAAAATCAGTATTACAATCAAGGCACCTGGCCCTTCCTTCAGGACGATTTATTACTCTCAGGGTATTTTCCAGTATCGTATTACGCACGGCTTCTGCCCAGGCAAATTCCAGCGCATTGATCTCAATGCCACTAAGTGTGCCGATTTCCAATTCAATTTCTTCCACTACAGATGCATTGGCCTGTAATGCCTGCTGGCTGGCGATCTCCACAATGCTCATTACAATGGATAATTCGTGCATAATGCAGGTTAAGCTTGTTCCCTTTTTTTCCTGAATACCCGGAATGATAATCCAATTACCCCGACCGACAAAAGCGTAGCAATAACGTGCACCGGCTCCGTAAAATAATGGATGATGGTGTAGCCGTCTGTTTCGCCATGACCGGGGTGGGCAAATGTGGCTATAGGTAGCAGCATTGTTGAAATGAGGCCTGCAGCAATAGAAATCATTTTCATGGTGAAAAATTTAGTGAACACAATTTTGTAAAAACCGAATGATATATATATGACAAATATCATATCAACTGTTGACAGAATGCAGGATTCTTTTCGCTTCCAGGGATTAAGTTTGGGTAATCCTTAAAACTTCAAGCATGAATAACGATGCTTTCCCCAAGCAGCCTACTTACTATGAAGAGGTATTAAGAAAAGGCTATCCCCGCCGTGATTTTTTAAAGTTTGCCAGTATGATGGCTGCCTTTATTGGCCTCGAACAAACAGCCATTGCCCAGGTAATCCAAGCGTTAGAAACAAAGCCCCGTATGCCGGTTATCTGGTTGCATTTCCAGGAATGTACCTGTTGCAGCGAAAGTTTTATTCGCTCCTCCCATCCCATAGTTGCAGATATATTGCTTGACAAGATATCGCTCGATTATACCGAAACCCTGATGGCTGCATCTGGCACCCAGGCAGAAGCTGCACTTAAAAATACAATGGCCAAATACAAAGGGCAATACCTGCTCTGTGTGGAAGGCAGTGTGCCAATGGGGGCCGACGGCGTGTATTGTATGATTGGCGGAAAAACTTCCCTGCAGATCCTGGAAGAAGCGGCCGAAGGTGCAGCAGCAGTTATAGCGTGGGGAAGTTGCGCAAGCAATGGTTGTGTGCAATCGGCCAAACCAAATCCCACAGGAGCCACGCCCATTCACAAATTAATCAAAGGAAAACCAATAATCAAAGTGCCTGGCTGTCCGCCGATTGGTGAAGTAATGGCTGGGGTGATTGTTCACTACCTCACTTTTGGCAGGATTCCGGAACTCGACAGGCTGGGAAGGCCAAAGGCTTTTTACAGTAAACGTGTACATGATAGTTGTTATCGCAGGCCATTTTATGATGCGGGCTTATTTGTGGAAACCTTCGATGATGAAAATGCCAAAAAAGGATACTGTTTATATAAAATGGGCTGTAAAGGGCCATCTACCTATAATGCCTGTGGTGTTATGAAATGGAATAATGGAACCAGTTTCCCTATCCAGGCCGGTCACCCTTGTATCGGTTGCAGTGAAGAAAATTATTGGGACAATGGCAGGTTATATGAGAGGGCTTCCTCCTTTGCCGGATTTGGTATTGAGGCAAATGCAGATACGGTAGGAAAGGTAGCGTTGGGTGTTACTGCCGCAGCTTTGGCAGTCCATGCAATTGCAACAAATATTGGCAAATCAAAACTGATCCGTGAACACGAGGAAGAAGGAAGGGAAAGCGAACATGAATTAGAAGCTTAATTAATACCACTTATTAATCAGCCATATGAGTAAGAGAATTGTCGTTGACCCTGTTACCCGCATTGAGGGTCATTTACGAATAGAAGCAGATATTGAAAATGGAAAAATCAAAGATGCCTTTAGCAGTGGTACAATGGTACGATTGCTGGAAGAGATATTACGCGGACGTGATCCGCGTGATGCCTGGGCATTTGTTGGTCGTGTTTGCGGTGTATGCACATCCATCCATTCCCTGACCTCTGTGCGTTGTGTGGAAGATGCGCTCGATATTGTAATTCCACCTAATGCCGAGCTGGTGCGTAATATTATGTTCTGTACGCAATACATGCATGACCATGTGGTGCACTTTTATCATTTGCATGCCATGGATTGGGTGGATGTTGTAGACGCATTAAAGGCAGATCCTAAAAAAACTTCCGAATTGGCCCAGAGCATTTCCAGATGGCCGAAGAGTTCACCTGGTTATTTCAGTGACCTGCAAAACAGGATCAAGAAATTCGTGGCATCTGGCCAACTCGGCATTTTTGCAAATGGCTATTGGGGGCACCCTGCTTATAAGTTGCCCGCAGAGGTAAACCTTATCGGATTGGCACATTACCTCGAAGCGCTCGAGTGGCAGAAAGAAATCGTGAAGGTCCATGCAATATTTGGTGGTAAGAACCCGCACCCCAATTACCTCGTGGGTGGTATGGCCTGTGCCATCGGCATCGATGATGTAAGCGGTATCAATGCAGAGCGACTGGCATATGTTGGCCAGCTGTTAAAAGACGGTAAAGAATTTATTGAACAAGTTTATATTCCCGATTTAATGGCTATTGCGTCCTTCTATAAAGACTGGGGGGCAATTGGTGGTGGATTAGGGAATTTCCTGGTTTATGGCGATTTGCCTACTAACGGGTATCGGGATGTATCAAGTTATAAATTTCCACCAGGTGCCATCCTGAATAAGGATATAAGCAAAGTGTATGATGTTGACCTTAAGAAGGAAGATGAAGTGCAGGAATTCATTACCCATTCCTGGTATGAATATAAAGAAGGGGATAATATAGGATTACATCCCTGGAAAGGAGAAAGCAAAGTGAAGTACTCGGGACCGAAACCGCCTTTCGAACATTTAGACACCACCCAAAAATATAGTTACCTGAAAACCCCAAGGTGGAAGGGTAATGCCATGGAAGTTGGCCCCCTGGGCAGGATGCTGGTGGGATATGCACGTGGCCGGGAAGATTTTAAGGCAGTGGTCGATAAGGCACTCACTGATTTAAATGTTCCGGTAACTGCCCTGTTCTCAACCCTCGGAAGAACTGCAGCACGCGGATTGGAAAGCGTGTTGACTGCCCAATGGGGACTGGATTTTTTTGATCAGTTGTTAGCTAATATAAAAAACGGCGATACGCGGATGGCTGAAATGGCAAGGTTTGATCCGGCTACCTGGCCTAAAACCGCAATTGGCGTAGGACACTCCGAAGCCCCTCGTGGTGCATTGGCCCACTGGATCAATATTGAAGATGAAAAAATCGCCAACTACCAACTAGTGGTTCCAACCACCTGGAATGCTTCGCCAAGGGACCACAAAGGGCAGATGTCGGCCTATGAAGCAGCCCTTATAGATACGCCGGTTGCACATGAAGACCAGCCACTGGAAATTTTAAGGACGATACATAGTTTTGATCCATGTATGGCCTGTAGTGTCCACTTGTATGACGAACATGGCAATACCATCAACAGGATCAGTGTAATGGGAGATTAACCGTAAAAAAGATTTTATGGCCAAGAAATATTTGCATATTCATCGCCTTCGCCGCGTGTATGTGTGGGAGTTGCCGGTTAGGTTTTACCATTGGTTAAATGCGTTGATTATTCTTACTTTAATTGTAACCGGTTTCTATATCTCCAATCCATTGGCATTGCTGAGTAAACAGGAAGCCAGTTTTAAATATACCATGGGTTGGTTCCGGTACGTTCATTTTGTTGCGGCCTATTTATTCTTCTTCAATTTTATATTTCGGCTTTATTGGGGATTTGTTGGAAACAAATTTGCCAACTGGAAGCAGTTTATCCCAACTTCAAAACGATTCATTAAAGAAATGTGGACGGTCTTTAAGATCGATATCCTTATGCTAAGGAAGAACGGACAGCAACAGGAACACCTTAGTGTTGGACACAATGCCATGGCTGGTTTTATATACTTTCTAACCTTTATTGCATTTTTGGTACAATGTTTTACGGGTTTTGGTTTATACGCTGCGATGTCAGGATGGTGGCTTCCCCAGTTATTTGCCTGGGTGCCTGCTTTTTTTGGTGGTGATATTGTTACCCGTCAGATCCATCACTGGGCAATGTGGTTTTTTATATTATTTACAGTGATCCATGTTTACCTGGTTTTTTATCACGATTATGTTGAAGGACGCGGGGAAATCAGCAGCATGGGCGGTGGCTGGAAATTCATTGAAGAAGAGGTATTTGAACAAAAGAGGCACCATACGCCTAACCCGGAGCACTAATCGCTAATTATGTAACCATGGATGTTAATGGAAAGACACTGATACTGGGGATAGGAAATTATCTTATGGGAGATGAAGGAATTGGTGTGCATATTGCCAACAGGATGATGGAAGAGGGATTGCCTGGACATATTACCATCCTTGATGGAGGAACAGGTGGTTTTCACTTGCTGGAATATTTTGAAAACTTTGGTCATATTGTATTAGTTGATGCCACATTAGACGGGAATCCGCCCGGAACCATCCGGTTAATAAAGCCACGCTTTGCAAAGGATTTTCCTCCTGCAATGAGTACCCATGACATTGGATTAAAAGACCTCGTTTGCGCCTTGCAGTTATTGGGAAAAATGCCTGAAATCGATTTGTTTGTTGTTAGTATTGCCACTATACAGCAACAGGGTATTGAACTGACTGGCGAAATTGAAGTTGTGGTGCCAGAACTTATTCATAAAATCAGGGATCTTGTATTACCGGATCAATCTTCAGTATTGGCATAGCTGGAGATTCCAGTGATTTATTTTTGCCCACCCCCCCAGGTTCTTCCAGTCCGGCAGTATACATATGACAAGAATCATTTTCCTGGTTGAAGTAAGTCATTTTGGTGATGGGGTTCAGATTCTACCTTTCTTGAGTTTATAAAACAAAACCATCACCATGTCTGCTAACGACATTACTAAAGCCGTTGACTTATTGCTGCATGCAGAAGGAACCGGTCCCAAGCGATCCCGGCGACCTGAATACGTTGATTTTATGCCGCCCTGCAACAGCGCCTGTCCTGCCGGAGAAAATATCCAGGCATGGATGGCCCATGCACAGGAGGGTAAGTATTTTGAAGCTTTCCAGGTACTAATGGCCGATAATCCATTCCCGGCTTTAATGGGGCGGGTATGTGTTAAGCCATGTGAAACGGGCTGCAACCGGAACCATATTGATACTACAGTAAATATTCATGCGGTAGAAAGATATATCGGTGATGAAGCAATCAGGCAAAGTTGGCCTGTTCAATTCAACGCATCACCAAGTGGGAAGAAAGTACTGGTTGTTGGTGCCGGCCCCAGTGGATTGTCAGCAGCTTACCATCTTGTCCGTATGGGGCATAAAGTTGAAATTTTCGAAGCCGGTGGCCATGCCGGTGGCTTGCTGTGGACAGGGGTGCCTGATTACCGGTTGCCAAAAGATATACTTGATGCAGAGGTTGATCGCATAGTAAGGATGGGGGTGACGATTCGCCTGAATTATAAAGTGCAGGATGTAATCACTGAAAAAGAAGCAGGCAAATTTGATGCAGTGTACCTGGCTATTGGCGCACAAATTATTCGCACGGAGGAATTTGAGCAGGATGATTCTGTACTTATTACAGATGCGTTCTCTTTTTTTAGTAGTGTGAAATCAAATACTTCTCCTTTTATAAGAAAGAAAGTGGTTGTGTATGGAGGCGGTAAACTGGCTTTATACCTTGCCAGGATGGTCATGAGGTTCGGTTCCGAAACTACCGTTTATTTCGCCGGTGATAAAAAGCTGATGCCTGCATATGATTATGAAACCGAGGATGCACTGGCAGAAGGTGTAGATGTTCAGCTTTTAAGAAGTATCAGCAGTATCAGTAATAAGAAAATTACACTGGAGAAGATGAAGGTGGAAAAAGGGAAAGCTGTTGGTACCAATGAATTTGAAACAATTGATGCAGATGTGTTGATTATAGCCAACAGGCAGGAAGCCGATTCCGGTTTTTTGCGTTCAATACCGGGGCTTGTTATTAATGAAGATGGAACAATCAATATTGATGTACAAAGGATGGCAGGACACGAAGGTATTTTTGCCGGCGGTGATATGCTGCCTGGTGAAAACAGGAGTTCAACCATCGCAATTGGCCATGGCAAAAAAGCAGCCCGGTATATCAATAGTTACTTAATGGGACAAGCGTATATTAAGCCGGAAAAGCATCCTACTGCTGGCTACCGTAAACTCCATATGTGGTACCAGACAGATGCCCCGCAAAAAGAGCAGGATAAAATATTACCTGCAGTGGCTGTGCAGAATTTTGATGAAATAGTGGCAGGTTTAGCCGAACCCGAAGTGAGATTTGAAGCGCAGCGTTGCCTGAGTTGTGGAAACTGTTTTGAATGTGATGGTTGCTTCGGCGCCTGCCCTGAAGATGCCATTATAAAATTAGGGAAGGGCAATCGTTATAAGTTCAATTATAATGCCTGCACCGGCTGTGCAGTTTGTTATGAGCAATGTCCTTGTCATGCAATAGAAATGGTACCCGAACCTGTTAATTCAACCGATGATGTCAAAAAATAAGAAATCAATTGCCACAATAGATGGAAATGAAGCGGCCGCATACGTGGCCTATCGTGTTAATGAAGTATGTGCCATCTATCCTATTACCCCATCGTCAACAATGGCTGAACTGGCCGATGAATGGGCTTCCAAAGAAATTAAAAATATCTGGGGAAATGTACCGGATGTAATAGAAATGCAAAGCGAAGGCGGCGCAGCAGGTACGGTACACGGTGCCTTACAGACGGGGTCTCTCACCACAACATTTACCGCATCGCAAGGCCTTATGCTGATGTTACCCAATATGTATAAGATTGCCGGTGAGTTGACGCCCGCTGTATTTCATGTGGCAGCACGTTCATTAGCTGCGCAGGGGCTTTCTATTTTTGGCGACCACCAGGATGTAATGGCAGCAAGAACCACAGGTTTTGCCATGCTAAGTTCAGCCAGCGTGCAGGAGGCACATGATTTTGCATTGATAGCCCAGGTAGCTTCATTGAAATCCAGGATACCGATGTTGCATTTCTTTGATGGATTCCGTACCTCACACGAAGTGAATAAGCTGGAGTTGTTATCAGATGAGCAGATAAAATCAATGGTACCCGACGAGTTGGTTATTGCACACCGTAAACGTGCGTTAAACCCTGAGCATCCATTCATCAGGGGAACTGCGCAAAACCCGGATGTTTATTTCCAGGGAAGGGAAACGGTGAATGTTTTTTATAACAATATGCCGGGTATTGTAGAAGAAGTAATGAATGAATTTGAAAAGATGACCGGCAGGAAATATGAACTCTTTCAATACTCAGGGGATTCGGATGCGGAACAGGTGATCGTTATTATGGGCTCTGGTGGTGAAACCGTTGCAGAAACCGTTAAAGCATTGAATGCAGCAGGAGCAAAAACCGGGGTAATCCAGGTTCGTTTATACAGGCCATTTTCTTTGGAACATTTTTTAAAAGCATTACCTGCATCTGTAAAATCAATTGCGATTTTAGACAGGACTAAGGAATCGGGTGCAGCTGGTGAACCGATGTACCAGGATGTGCTGGCTACATTGGTGGAAGCATTGCAGGCAGGTAAGCTTAAGCACTTGCCAAAACTGGTTGGTGGCCGTTATGGTCTTTCTTCCAAGGAATTTACTCCTGCAATGGTTAAAGCGGTATTTGATGCATTAAAAGAGAAACATCCGAAGAATAACTTTACCGTTGGCATTAATGATGATGTTACTTTCACCAGCCTGGAATATGATCCTTCATTTACATTGGATGAATCAGCATGGCGACAGGGCCTGTTCTTTGGGTTGGGTGCCGACGGAACAGTTGGAGCAAATAAAAATACCATTAAAATTATCGGGGAGAATACAAATTTGTATGCCCAGGGCTATTTTGTATATGACTCAAAAAAATCTGGTGCCAGGACAGTTTCGCATCTCCGTTTTGGACCTGAACCCATCAGGGCGCCTTACCTGATTTCAAAGGCCGACTTTATTGCATGCCACCAGTTCAACTTTACAGAAAAAGTGGAGATGCTGGAATTTGCCAAAGAAAGAGCCACCTTCTTATTAAACAGCCCATATGGCAAAGAAGAAGTTTGGGATAAATTGCCTGGGCATGTGCAAAAAATCATCATCAATAAGAAAATAAAAGTTTACGTAATTGATGCGACAACTGTGGCCAGGGATAATGGCATGCCCGGACGGATCAATACCATTATGCAGACCTGTTATTTTGCCCTGTCTGGTGTATTGCCAAAAGATGAAGCCATTGAGCAGATCAAGAAATCAATTGAGAAAACATATTTTAAGAAGGGACAGAAAGTAATCAAACAGAATTTTGAAGCTGTTGATGCTACACTGGCACATTTATACGAGGTTGATTATTCCGGGGAAATTTCAAAAGGAGAATATGAGTTATTAGTTGTTTCTGAAAAGGCCCCTGATTTCGTAAAGGGAGTTACAGCGGTGATGATGGCTGATCATGGGAATGAACTGCCGGTCAGCAAAATGCCTGTTGATGGCACTTATCCCAGTGGCACTACAAAATGGGAAAAAAGAAATGTATCGGACCTGGTAGCCATATGGGAACCTGATGCCTGCATACAATGTGGTAACTGCGCTTATGTATGTCCGCATAGTGTGATTCGGGCAAAATTCTACCATAAAGGCTATTTGAAGAATGCACCTGAAGATTTTAAGTCAGCACCCATTAATGCAAGGGGATTTCCCGAGACCCAATACTCTTTGCAGGTATACCTGGAAGACTGTACAGGCTGTAATTTGTGTGTTGAAGTTTGCCCGGCAACAGACCCGGCCAATCGTTCGCGTAAAGCCATCAACATAGGAGAGAAAGAACCCATTTTGGAGGCAGAACGGAAAAGCATTGATTTTTTTGAGAATATTCCATGGAACGACCGTTCAAAAATTGATTTCTCAACTGTACATGGTGCCCAATTCCTGGAGCCCTTGTTTGAATTTTCGGGTGCATGTGCAGGCTGTGGTGAAACACCGTATTTGAAATTGTTATCCCAGTTGTTTGGAGACAGGTTATTAGTAGCCAATGCAACAGGATGTTCTTCAATTTATGGTGGTAACCTTCCAACTACGCCATGGGCTGTAAATAAAGATGGAAGAGGCCCGGCATGGTCAAATTCTTTGTTCGAGGATAATGCTGAATTTGGATTGGGCATGCGTATTACTTCGGATAAGCAATTGGAAATTGCCAAACAATTGTTAGTGGAATTAAAAGATGAATTGGGTGAGCAATTTGTAGATGATATATTGGGCGCAAAACAGGTTCTCGAATCTGAAATAGCCGGGCAGCGGGTAAGGATTGAACAATTAAAAGAAGTTTTAATTGCATTGAATTCACCAACGGCATTACGCTTATTATCTGTAGTTGACCAGTTGGTACGCCGGAGTGTTTGGCTGGTAGGCGGTGATGGATGGGCTTATGATATTGGTTATGGTGGTTTAGATCATGCGCTGGCCAGTGGCAGAAATATTAATATCCTGGTTTTAGATACGGAAGTGTATTCAAATACAGGCGGGCAAATGTCAAAATCAACCCCTGCTGCTGCTACGGCTAAATTTGCTGCAGGAGGTAAAGCTGTTGGTAAAAAGGATTTGGCCATGCAAGCTATTTCTTATGGCAATGTATACGTTGCCAGGGTAGCTTTTGGCTCAAATCCACAGCAGACCTTATTAGCTATGCGGGAAGCTGAAGCTTATGATGGGCCATCCCTTATTTTAGCGTATAGCCATTGCATTGCCCATGGGTACGATTTGAAAAAAGGGTTGGATCAGCAAAATAAGGCCGTTTCCAGCGGGCACTGGCCATTATTGCGCTACAATCCCGTACTTAGGAAGAAAAATCAAAACCCATTTGTGCTGGATTCCCCAAGGCCAACTATTACGCTAAAGGATTATGCTTATAACGAGTTGCGATATAAAGTGTTGACCCTTACGAATCCTAAAACAGCAGAAGAGTTGATGAAATATGCGCAGGACCTGGTGAACCTGAAATGGAAAACCTATGAAGAACTGGCAACAAAGAAAGCCAGTGATTTTGTGCCAATTGCTTAATAGATAAATTCATAATAATGAAAGTTCATACTTCTTACATGGGGTTAAAATTGAATTCTCCTATTGTGGTTTCTGCCTGCACTTTATCGGAGCAGACAGAGAATATTGTAAAGATGGAAGATAATGGAGCAGGGGCTGTGGTAATGTTTTCATTATTTGAAGAGCAAATACGAAAGGAAGAAGCAATGTTTAAGGGTGTTATGTCCGAAACTTCCTATGCTTTTGCTGAAGCGCTGGATTATTTTCCCGATCTCGATGATTTCAATGTTGGCACTGATGATTACCTGGAGAATATCCGTAAGGCAAAAGAAAGAGTGGATATTCCCATTATCGGTAGTCTGAATGGCATTACCAATGAAGGCTGGATTGACTATTCAAGAATGATGGAGCAGGCGGGGGCAGATGGAATAGAGGTAAATATATTTTTTATTCCTGGTGATATTTCCATGTCTTCTTCGGAAGTGGAGCACCGCTACCTTAATATTATAGAATCGATCAAGCGGACTGTAAAAATTCCGGTTGCTGTAAAATTGAATCCATATTTCAGTGCTATGGGAAATATGTCGCTCAGGATGAAAAGTGCAGGTGCCGATGCGTTGGTTTTATTCAATCGTTTTTACCAACCCGATTTTGACATTAATGAACTGGTAATAAAAACAGACCTGAATTACAGTGAATCCAGTGAAATCAGGTTGCCCTTATTATGGATTGCCTTATTATATGGAAAAGTAGACCTGTCACTTGCAGCTACCACGGGGGTTCAAAGTGCTGTCGAAGTAATTAAATATATTCTTGCCGGTGCAGATGTGGTAATGACTGCCTCTTCATTATATAAAAATGGCATTCCTTATTTAAAAACAATGAATAAGGAACTTCAGGATTGGATGTTTATGATGGGATTTGATACCATAGAATCCTTTAAAGGCAGCATGAGCCAGCGGCACATTTCAGACCCCACTGCTTACGAAAGGGCGAATTATATAAGGATACTGGAAAGAGTGAAATAATAACGATAAATCCTTCTGCTATTAACTATTAAAATTATTTATTGAAATCAGATTTTGAAATTGCCCAGGAGAACCTACCCAGGCCGATAGCTGCAATCGCTGCCGAAATGGGACTTCCCGGAGAATTATTGATTCCTTATGGGCATTATAAGGCTAAAATAAATATCAACAGTTTTGATGATGAAAAAATTGCCGCATCCAAATTGATTTTAGTTACGGCAATAACACCAACCAAAGCGGGAATAGGAAAAACAACCACTTCTATCGGTTTGGCAGACGGGTTAAAAAAACTGAATAAAAAAGTTGTATTGGCACTGCGGGAACCTTCACTGGGCCCATGCTTTGGTATGAAGGGCGGCGCGGCCGGAGGCGGGTACTCACAGGTAATACCCATGGAAGATATAAACCTGCATTTTACCGGTGATTTTCATGCAATAACTGCAGCTAATAATACACTGTCTGCCTTAATAGATAATTTCCGTTTTTATAACAGGGGCAAGCCGGAAGGATTAAAAACCGTTCTGATGAAACGTTGCCTGGATGTCAATGACCGGGTGCTGCGAAAAATTGTCACCGCCCTTGACGGACCAAATAACGGCATACCTTCTGAAACAGGATTTGTAATTACGCCGGCAAGTGAACTGATGGCAGTCCTTTGCCTTGCTGAAGGATTAGGGGAGCTTCGTGAAAAGATAGAGGCTATGCTACTGGGATTCACTTTTGCCGGAAAGCCTTTTACCACCAAAGACCTGGGTGTATCCGGAGCCATTACCGCCTTACTAAAAGATGCGATATTGCCCAACCTTGTTCAAACGCTGGAAGGTTGCCCGGCTATAATTCATGGCGGGCCATTTGGCAATATTGCCCACGGTTGTAATTCCATTATGGCTACTAAAACCGCTTTGCAGTTTGGCGACTATGTAGTTACTGAGGCAGGTTTTGCCAGTGACCTGGGGGCTGAGAAATTCTTTAATATCAAATGCCGTAAAGCAGGTTTACATCCAGCCATGAGTGTGCTTGTAGCTACTTCACAGGCATTAAAATTAAGCGCGGGAATATCTGAAGATAAAATGATGTTACCGGATATCAATTCACTGAAAAAAGGATTGCGAAACCTGGAAAAACATATTGCCATACTGAAAACATTTAACCAGAAAGTGCTGGTGGTATTGAACAGGTATAATTTTGATACAGCCGAAGAAATTGATTTTATGCGAAACTGGTGTCATGAAAAGGAATCAGCGTTTGCGGTTAATGATGCTTTTAAAATGGGCGGCGAAGGAGCAATTGAAGTGGCCCGTGCTGTTATTAATATTTGTAAGGACCCATCTCCACCCTTGCAATTTACATATGAACTCTCTGATGATATTGAGACAAAAATCAGGAAGATCGTTACAGTTATTTATGGGGGTAAAGATGTGGTGTTGTATAAAAAGGCACAGGAAATGATAGGGAAAATCAAAAGCCTGGGCCTGGAACATCTTCCGGTATGTATGGCCAAAACGCAATATTCTTTTACAGACGATGCATCGGTAAGTGGTTTGGATGGTGATTTCAATATTGATATTGAGGATATCGTGATTAACCGTGGTGCCGGTTTTATTGTAGTTGTTTGCGGAGAGATGATGCGAATGCCTGGATTGCCAAAGATTCCACAAGCTAATTTTATTGATGTGGTGGATGGTAAAATTGTTGGAATAAGTTAAATGCCCGGAACATTGTTAATCCCGGGCATTATTATTTTTAGTGAAGATTATTTCCGCGGAGATTCTATTGCAGCCTGGGCAGCTGCCAGCCGGGCAATTGGAACACGGAACGGTGAACAACTCACATAATTCATCCCCAGGCGGTGACAGAATTTTACACTTTCCGCATCACCGCCATGTTCACCGCAGATACCTATTTTCAGATTTGGCTTTGTTTTACGGCCTCTTTCTGTTCCCAGTTTTATCAGTTCACCCACACCATCCTGGTCGATTGTTTGGAATGGGTCGTCCTTCAGTATTTTCAGGTCAAGATAATTGGGAAGGAAACCACCTATATCATCCCTGCTAAAACCAAAACTCATTTGGGTGAGGTCATTTGTACCAAAACTAAAAAAGTCGGCGACTTCCGCCATACGGTCAGCTTTAAGTGCAGCCCTTGGTGTTTCGATCATAGTTCCATAGAGGTAGGGGATTTTTTTCATTTTTGTTTTTTCGCAAACCTCTTTGTATACCTTTTCAACAATTGCTTTCTGGTGAATTAATTCATTAACGGAACAGGTGACCGGTACCATGATTTCTGGAAATGCTTTCTTTCCTGCTTTCAAAAGTTCAGCTGTTGCTTCCATTATGGCACGGACCTGCATCTCAGTTATTTCCGGATAACTAACACCTAACCTAACGCCGCGGTGACCAAGCATTGGATTATTTTCATGCAATGCCAGTACCCTTCTCCTTAATATGCTCATGCTGATGCCGAGTTCTTTGCCAAGCTGGTGTAATTTTTCAGCATCATGCGGAACAAACTCATGCAATGGAGGATCCAGTAAGCGAATGGTTACAGGAAGGCCATTCATAACGATCAAAGTGTCTTTTACATCTTTTTTTACATATTTATACAATTGGTTCAGTGCGAGTGTTCTTTCTTTCTGGGTTTTGCTTAAAATCATTTTGCGCAGCATGAACAAAGGTTCTTCACTCCCTTCGCCATAAAACATATGCTCAGTGCGGAATAAACCAATTCCTTCAGCACCGAATTTCAAGCCTTGCCTGGCATCACCCGGTGTTTCAGCATTGGCGCGTACGCCCATCACCTTGGTTTTATTGACCAGTTTCATCAGGTCATTGTAGGACTGGTTTTTATCCAACTCAATAGCCACCAGGGGTAAACTACCCTGATATACCAATCCTCTTGTACCATTCAACGTAATCCAATCTCCTTCTTTTATAGTTGCACCATTTTTCGCCCTGAAAGATTTTGTTTCACTATGTATTTCAATTTCACCGCAACCAACAATGCAACATTTACCCCAGCCTCTTGCTACTAATGCGGCATGGGATGTCATGCCCCCTTTTGTGGTTAGGATAGCCTGAGATTTATGCATACCATCTACATCTTCCGGCGATGTTTCTTCACGGACCAAAATCACTTTTTCACCTTTATGTGCCCATTCCACCGCATCATTGGAGGTGAATACAACACGGCCCCTGGCACCACCCGGCCCTGCTGGCAATCCTTTTGCAATTACCGAATTAACCTGTTCTGCTTTAGGATCAAGCATGGGTAACAATAATTCTACCAATTGATTCGGCCCCACCCGTTGAATGGCGGTTTTGGCATCGATCAGTTTTTGTTTGTGCATTTCCGTGGCCATCCGGACTGCTGCTATACCATTGCGTTTACCAACACGGCACTGCAACATAAAGAGCGTTCCCTTTTCAATAGTAAACTCTATGTCCTGCATGTCTTTGTAGTGCTTTTCTAACTGTTCCTGGTATTTGAATAATTCTTTGTATAATTTGGGCATCATTTTTTCAAGTGTGGTAAAATGCTTACTCTGTTCATTCTTTGAGTATTCATTAACCGGTGCCGGTGTCCTGGTACCGGATACTACATCTTCCCCCTGGGCATTTACCAGGTATTCGCCATAAAATTCATTCTCACCATTACCGGGATTCCTGGTAAAGGCAACACCAGTGCAACTATCATTTCCCATATTTCCGAAAACCATAGCCTGGACGTTCACTGCGGTTCCCCATTCGTCGGGAATTTTTTCAATCCGGCGATATTCAACGGCTCTTTTACCATTCCAGCTGCTGAAAACAGCGCCAATACCGCCCCAAAGTTGTTCCAGGGGGTCGTCGGGAAATTCCATGCCCAGTACCTGCCTGACTGTTTTCTTATAATCTTTTACCAGGTCCTTGAGTTCGGCAACTGTAAGATCAGTATCGCTTGCATATCCCTGTTTGTGTTTTATATGCTCGAGTTTTTCATCTAATATTTTCCGGATTCCTTTACCATTCTTAATTTCCACGCCATTTGCCTTTTCCATAACTACATCTGCATACATCATAATCAGTCTCCTGTAAGCATCATAGGCAAAACGCTCATCCCCGCTTTTTGCTATTATACCTTGAATCGTTTTTTCATTAAGGCCTACATTTAAAATGGTTTCCATCATACCGGGCATAGACCGGCGGGCGCCTGACCTGACAGAAACCAATAATGGGTTTTTTTCATCCCCGAATTTTTTACCGGTAAGTTTTTCCATTTTGGCGAAGGCTTCGCCTACCTGTGCCTTCAATACCCCGGGATATATTTTTTTGTTATCGTAATAGTAGGTGCACACTTCAGTAGTAATGGTAAAACCCGGGGGTACGGGTAACCTTAGTTTAGGGTGCCCTGCCATTTCAGCAAGGTTCGCGCCTTTACCACCTAAAAGGTTTTTCATTGATTCGTTCCCGTCCGCTTTCCCGCCACCGAAGAAGTATACATACTTTTCGGCTTTATTAATTTTTGCCATAAACTATTTTTATAGAATACAGAGTTATGGCTTAATATATAATTAATGTATTACATAGGTTAGGGGGAAGGATGATTTTAGTCATTTTCCGGAGCATACGATACCTGTTGAATTACCTACTCAAACACAATGGTGCCAAATTTTACATAATCATGGTAACTCTGGCGTGTTAATTGCCAGCTTGTATATGCTGGTTTGCGATCGTAATCTATCCGGTAAAAATTTGCGCGCCATTTAGTTCCTTTTACCGGGGGCACATTTCCCAATGGTGTTAATAAAGAGAAAGGAATAAAGATTTCTGCGGTCCAGCTGATCCGGTTACCAGCTGTCTTATTTTCGTCAATATGGATGGCATGAATTGTCTTTCTTTCACCGGTGTACATCCAGGGTTTCCAGCCCATTATTTTGCCTGAATTGTTGACAATCAGTATCGGCAACTCAACATTTAAAGGCGATAGTTCATATTCAAAATAGAGCGGCATTGCCTGGTCGGGCCAGAAAAATGCTTCCACAACATCTTCATCATAGATATTGGAATAGTCCTCCTTTAAAGTGGCTGTTATCAAACTGTCTTCACAGCTGAACAAACAATAAACTCCTTTGTCTGAGTAAAGGATTTTGAAACTTGTTTTGTATTGGATATCTGTAATATTATCACGTTCCAATGGAATGTTCCACTGGTTATTTCTCAGTGTCTTACTGTCGCGTTGTTGTAAACTGACCCATTCTGTATTGGCCCAATTATGTGCAGTTCCTTTTCCTGTTATAGCGAAGTCGCCTGTTTTTTTTACTGATAATGAAGGGTTAGCTGTTTGGGCATACAATAAGGTTTGCTGCAACACAATAACTGTGCAGCAAATAAGCAACCTGTAGCATTTCATATTCATAATTTATATCCTTGCCTGGCAAATAACTGCCAGTTTCCTTTGACATTTTTCCAAACCATTAACAGCCCGATCTTTAATTCGAAGGGGCTACCATCTTTTAGTAATGTGCCCTTGAATGTATTTCTCACGATCGCATCCTTTCCGGAAACCTGGATGGTCTGGTCAGTAATATCAATATTTGTAAAATCAATGGTGCCGTTAACAAGTGCAGTAATAAACTGGGTTTGGTTTTCAACCAGCCCACTGGAATGCCCATAGCTTAATGTTTTTAGCGTGAGTTTTTCCAGTTTGCTTTTATCTGCATCAATCATGGCTTTATTGAAGGCCTTACATACATCAGCTAAATCCGTCTCTTCTTTGGATTGGGATGATGCATCAACTGTTATTAAGAGTAAGCAGCATAAGGAAAGTACAAATGATTTCATTATTGTAGTATTTTCTTGATATGTTATTGAGATAAGATTGGTTCCTGTATTGTTGCTTCCCGATCGATGGGTGGCTTACGGTGCCAGTAAGAAGCAAGAATTGATCCGGTAACATTCATCAATGGTCCAAAGATCGCTGGCGCCAGGCCTACGGTAGCCATCTTACCCATACCCTTGGCTAATCCGGATGCAAGTCCGGCATTCTGCATGCCCACCTCAATGGCAATAGTCCGGCAATCGCGTTCACTCATCCTGAACAAACGGCCGCTCCAATAACCTAGCGTATAGCCTGTTAAATTATGGATAAGGACGGCGAGTAGCAGAACCGGACCAATACTCAGTAAATTATCCCTGCCGGCGGCAGTTATAATCACAATGATAAAAGTGATGGAAAACATAGAAACCAATGGCATGGCTTTATCGAGCCATTTCACTTTACCACTCAGGAATTTATTAAACAATAATCCTGCTACTATTGGAACAATTACAATCTTGAAAATATCAAACATCATAGCCCATACATTTATTTTTATAAATGCACCAGCCAGGAATTTCATGAGGAATGGTGTAATAAAAGGGGCGAGCATAGTTGAGATTGCCGTAATAGTGATTGATAAGGCCAGGTTGGCTTTGGCGAGATAGGAGATTACATTGGAAGCAGTACCATTTGGGGAACAGCCTATTAAAATAATTCCAGCCGCAATTTCAGGTGGAAGGCCACTTAAATTGGCTATTGTGAATCCGAGTAAAGGCATGATTATAAAATGACTGACAACTCCGATAAGGACACCTTTCGGCATTTTTAACACCCCGGCAAAATCATCGAAACTCATGGAGGTTCCCATGCCGAACATGATGAGTTGTATAAGTGGCGTGAGGAGAGTAGCAAACACAAATCCATTCATTTCAACGAAGGGCCCGGGATAAAATAAGGCAGTTGTTACGGCAGCAAAAATGGAAACAGTAAAGGAAAATCCTTTCAGGTGTGGGTAACCCCGAAAGGCAAAGGCCAGCAGGATGAAGAATAAAATAAATAAGGGGCCTGCATTAACGATTTGTCCACCTAATATCATAGCCAATCCGGTGGCGCCGCAAATGGCCGCAATGATTAATAATATTTTGTGCAATTGCATAATTTACCAGGTTCTTTTGTTCAGGAATTCATCGAGCTGGGCTCTTGTTAATTGGGTTTCCCCGGGGTTCTGTTGCAACCATTGCAGGAACGCTGTTTTTATTTCATCAGTCCATTGGTTGTCTATTTGTCCGGGTGAATATTTGCCTGATTTAAGCATTGCATGCCCAAACTTGTCCTTTACGGTAATGAATTCTGAAATGCCGATTACTTTTTCTGCAAGGTGTGCCGGGATAAAAAGTACGCCTTCCCTTTCTGAGATCACCAGGTCGCCAGGCAACACAATAGCGCCTCCGATCCGGATGGGAGTGTTTAATCCCATCAACACTACGTCTTCAAGGTAGGAAGGATCAAAATCACGCACAAAAGCGTTGAAACCTTTAATTTCAGCAAGGCCGGATAAATCCCGTGCCGCGCCATCAAATATTACCCCATTACCGGTTTTGGCGAATATGGAATTTCCCAGGTTATCACCGATCAGTGTTCCCTGTGCAATCTTTCCAAAGCAATCGGCTACATATACATCGCCTTTTGTCAACACTTCAATTGGCCAGGCGTTGGTATTGCCTTTCCGCCCTTCTTTTTTTCCGCGTTCCCTGATCTTCATTTCCACATCGGGCCTGCTGGGCATAAATTGTGCAGTGACCACCCGGCCTACTACTTTTACGGAATCATTCACCATTTTCCAGTTGCCTTCAAACTGGTTCTTGTATCCTTCATTTTTTAAAACAGTCCATGCTTCTTCAATGCCGATTTTCTTTGCGCGTTCTATAAGGTCCGCTGGTATTTTTGGCCTTCCATCGGCAAATCGTTCCCCTTTCCATTCGCCGGTCAAAAATATAAGCTCATCTTTCGACATGGTCTGGGCCCTTAATTTCACACCTGACCCTAAAAGAAAAATGAGTGCAAGCAATACAGTATATCTCATGAAATTTTGATTTGAAATGTATATCACCTATTTCTTCTTCCATTCCCGGCCTGGTGCTTCAACAGAAAATTGTTCTATATTACCGCGGTCCTGTAAAGTAACATAGGCTGTTTTGCCATCGGGACCGCCAAAGGCTATATTGCTGGGCAGTTTTCCTTTTAAACTAATTTCCATTAATAACTTCCCTTCGGGCGAAACTTTTGCCACAACTCCTTTTCCGTGTCTTGTAATGTACAAATTGCCCTGTATGTCACAACGCATGCCGTCCATACCAAAGTCCGGAAAACTAATCAGTAATCGCTTGTTGGAGATCTCACCATTTGCTGAAAGGTCATAGGCCCACACTTTTCGTTGTACCGATTCATTAACGTATAATATTTTTTCATCCGGACTCACTTCAATGCCATTCGTGGTTCCCATACTATCTTCCAGCAAATTAACGGTGCCGTTGGTATCAATGCGCCAAATGCGGCCCGTTCCGGCTTTCCAATTTGGGTCACTTGCATAGAGCCGGTCTTTACTGTCAATGGCAATATCATTTGGCTGGCTCATGGTAGAGTCGTGTGCGTAAACTGATACCTGGTTAGTATCGGTCATCGCTACTTTTAAGATATTGTGGTTGGTATAATCTGCAATCAGCATCTCGCCTTTACTGTTGAAACGAATGCCATTACCAACACTTCCATTTGGTAATTCCTTAAAGATGCGACCAGCACCTTCAGGTGTTATGATGCCAACCGTACCTTCCCTGGCAAAGTTGACCGCATAAATATTTCCATCCTTATCTACTGCCGGTCCTTCTGCTCCCTTAGTAAAACTACTGTCTGCTGTTAAGTCAGATGTCCTGTATACCTCTTGTTCAGTTCCTTTTTGCCTGGCGTTTTTGCATGCTATCATGGTGATGGCTATCATCAATGCACCGGTAATATATCTTTGTCTCATCTTATTTTTTTGCTTTTGGGTAAATGGGATCTGCTTTACCATTCAGGTCGTATACAATTTTACCACCCTTTATGGTTACCTCACATTCGAATTTTTGTTTGCCCTGCACTTTGTAGCCGGTCTTGTCATAAAAGCCAAAATCTCCCTGCCTTAAATTCAGGATGGCTATATCTGCAATGCCACCAATTGACAGGTTCCCTAATTCTTCATGGTGGATGACTTGTGCTGGTGTCCAGGTACTGGCTTTGATCACCTCATTTAAAGGCATGCCCATTAATAAGAATTTAGACATTACGGCCAACTGGTCTTTCATTGATGCATTCATACTGCCGGTATGAAGGTCGGTGCTGATGGTGTTCGGATAGAAACCCGCTTTGAGTGAAGGTATGGCCTGTGTAAAATTAAAACTGGCACCACCATAACCAACATCGAAAATAATTCCACGCTTCTTTGCATCCCAGATAAATGGCTTCACTTTATTGGTAGCTGTATCTACCACAGTTTCCCGGACATTTCCTTCCAGTAAGGTGTAGGTATGTGTATAAATATCACCCGGACGAAGATGCTTCATAAACAATTCCTCAATGGAAAGGGGCGGGGTGTTGCCACCAAAGTCAACAATTACAGGCATATTGGCCAGTTTGCCAGCTTCAACGGCACGGTCAACGGGGATCCATTCAGGGCCTGAGAAATGGGCCACTTTAAAACCAACGATAATATCCTTGTATTGTTTGGCAACCATTGCTGTGAGCTTTGGATCCATGTCATTGATATCCTGCTCGTAGGCGCCGCCACGCATGCCTTCCCCAACAATGTTCAGGAATGACAGGACCCTGGTTTGTGAATTGTCAATAATATTTTTTTTAAAAACCGGGAAAGATTTCCATCCGGCACCGCCACAATCAACAACAGTTGTAACGCCAACCCGAAATGTAAAACCATCGGGAACCACAGCTACAAGTCCGTTACTAAGGTAATGGTCAGGCTCAGTCCCGAAAAACACATGGGCGTGGATATCAATGATGCCAGGGGTTACATACAATCCTTTTGCATCAACCGTTTGAGCGGCCTGTTTCCCATCAATATTATCAGCGATCTTTTCGATTTTCCCATCCTTAATGGCGATATCCATCACTGCATCGACATTGTTTTTGGGGTCAATTACATGTCCACTTTTGATGACAATATCATATTGCTGGGCAAGGGTTGATGTTCCGAAAAAGCTAATCAGTAGAAGTAGTAAAACATTTATTTTTTTCATGAGGCTGAATTTTTTAATAATTCTTCTTTAATCCTGCTGGCAACAATTTTCTCCTGTCCGGGTTTCAGCATAAATACAGTGATCCTGATGCTATTGTCTTTTTCCCAGGATATAGTTTCGATGGAAGGTGTGCCCTTACGCAGTTTTTCACCAAGGCTTTCCTTTGTCAGCCTGATTTTTTGGCTATCCCAGGCGATCATCAGCGAAGGGTTATGGTTGGCAACAGGCGGAATAACAATTTCTGTGGTAACGCCAGGTATTTTTTTGATGGAATTGTCTATATAGGCAATTTTGTCTTCCCACATTTTCCATTCTTTCTGGTGATCCCTTTTGATGTAAGCATCCATGGCCACATACATCCCAATAATTTCCTCTTTATTAACTTTCATACCGCGGCCAATATTTCCGCCGTTTGGCGGACCATTTAGCCTGGCGGCAGCGATCAGTTCTTTTTTGCCCATCAGGATACCCGTACTCTGAGGGCCGCACATGGCTTTACCGCCGGAAATGGCCACGAGGTCGAAGCCCATATCATTATACTTCCATAAATTTTCGACAGGAGGCACATCTGCAGCCAGGTCAATCATAGTGGGAATATTATGTTTCCTGGCAATTTGCAACCATGCTTCGTGGGTTATTTTACCAGATGGCGCTTCCCTGTTCAGGAACCACATCATAGCCGTATTTTCGGTAATGGCATTTTCCGCTTCTGCTGCTGTTTCCACGGCAATTATTGTTGCGCCTGTATTCGTAACAGAATGTTCATAACCTACCATATGTGCTTTCTGGATGATCACTTCTGACTTCATTCCGGAGCCTGAAAGATTTGGCAGTTTTTTTATTTTATCAGGGTCTTTACCAGTAATCACACCGGCAGTTCCCAATACAATGGCCGACCAGCAACCAGCTGTAACCATAGCAGCCTCCGCGTGGCACATGGCCGCAATTTTTGCACCTACTTTATCCTGCACCTCTTCCAGCATTACATATTCTGTTGCACTTTGGTTAATGGCTTCCATCACTTCAGGCGGCATTAATGAAGCCGACATGGCCGTATAGTTGCCGGCTGCGTTGATGAATGTGCGTAAGCCAAGTTCAGTAAATACATTTCTTTTCGGTTTTGGTGCAGCAAAGACGCTGGAAATGGGAGCAAGGCTTCCTGCCAGTGGCAGCATCGAAATTGTTTTAAGGATATCTCTACGCTTCATATTGTTGTAATTTATTGTTTACTTGTTTTTATTCTAACCGTTTTTACTTCCTCTGCAGAAACCGAATCTTTTGACTGGTTAAAATGTTTTTTTATATAAGTCAGCACCTGAGCAATTTCATTGTCTTTCAGAAAACTATGCTGTGGCATCAGGCTATTATAGGTTTTGCCATTTACAACGATTGGTTGGTTCAATCCATTTAGTAGCACGCTGATGAGCCTGCCTTTATTACCGGTTACCCAATCTGAATTTTCGAGCGGTGGAAAACGGCTTCCATCACCTTTCCCGTTATGCTGGTGACAGGATTGGCAATAAAAATTATATACCTGGGATCCGGGCAATCCCTTTTCTTTAAAAAGGTTATCTTTTATTTCATCAGGTGTGCGGATATTCGGATTTTCTTTTCGTTTTTCCATCGCCACCAGTTGCCCGGGGCCGAAATCTTTTTTATCGCCCTTGTACATAATACGCCAGATTTTACCAACTCTTGAATCCGTTACATACAAGGAGCCATCAGGCCCCATGGCTAGTCCCATTGGCCTGAATTTCGCATCACTTACATTTACGATGGTATCGATACCGGCAAATCCATCTGCAAATACTTCCCATGGGCCTGAAGGCGCCCCATTATTAAAAGGCACAAAACAAATAAAATAGCCGGCCTGTGGGTAAGGTGTTCTGTTTGTAGAGCCATGGAACGCGATGAAAGCACCATGTTTGTACCGTTCAGGGAACTGGTCCCCTTCATAAAATAAAAGGTCGTTAGGTGCCCAATGCGCTGGAAATCCAATAAGGGGTTTTTGTACGCTGCTATCTCTTGCAGGGATTTTTCCGTCTCCGCCATATTCAGGCGCCAGTATGTTTTTTTCCTGCATCTGGTCGTAATAGCTATAAGGCCATCCAAAATTATCACCATCTTTTACGCGTAAGAATTCCTCTGAAGGAAGTACAGCACTTTGCCATGGCGTGTATTTATCTGGCCATAGCAGATGCAGGTCGTCTCTTCCATGCATTACGGTATATAAGTTTTTATCATCCCTGTTCCAATCCATCGCAACGATGCTTCTTAAGCCGGTGGCAAATTTTCGGCCGTCCTTCTGTGTTAGTCCTGTTTTGTTCGCATCAAACTGCCAGATGCCACCATGTTGTTCCAACTCCGGGCAAGGGTCCAGGCCGGCAATGCCCGGCGTACCACCCGGCGTCCTGATCAGGTCCTGGCATGCGTTTGATGGCGCACCGAAAGGGATATACAGGTGGCCTTTATCGTCAAAGGCAATGGGTTTGGTAATATGCCAATGAACGCCATGTTTATGGTCGTCGGTGAAAACCACTTCCATCTTACTATCCGGAACAAGTTGCCCGGACTTTAATTTTTGCCTGTAGATCACCAGTTCAGAACCAAAATATAAATAGCCATTATGAATGCGCATGCAATTAGCCAGGCTGCCATCAGTATCATAAATGCCAAAATTCACTATGGAATCAGCTTTTCCATCATGGTCAATATCCCTGAGTGCAACGTTGCCGCCGTTGCCCAGCTTTACGGAACGAAGTTTAACATAAATATCGCCGTTACTATTTACCGCAATATGGCGTGCCGGGCCAATGCTGTCAACAACAACAACAGCTTCAAAGTGTCCGGGTAAAGACAGTCCTCCATTATCCGGGTCCCCTTTTGGTAAACCGCTTTCCTGCTTGCATTGTGTAAATGCCATTGAAAGCAGGAACAATGCAAAACTGCACAGATTGAAAGTTGTTATTTGCCTTTTATTTTTCATGGTATATTTCCCGGGCAGCTAACCCATTCAGGTCCCATTCTATTTTTCCTGCGCGAATGGTTAATTCAGCTTCCAGTTTTTGATTGCCTTCCAGTTTATAACCACCAGCGTCCATGTAACCGAATCTGCCATTCAAAACACGTAATAGGGTGATGTCTGCCACAGTACCTTCGCTAAGGTTTCCAAGGTCTGGCCTATGGATAGATAATGCCGGATTCCAGGTTGCCCTTACAATAGCATCTTCCAGTGGCATACCAATGGCCATATATTTTGACATGATGTTGGTCATGCTTTTCATGCCGGCATTCATACTAAAACGGTGCAGGTCACTTCCAAAGGAATTGGGTGCCAGTCCCTGTTTAAAAGCAGGTATTGCCTGGCTGAACCAGAAACCCGCGCCGCCATGCCCGAGGTCGAAAAGAATACCTTTTTGTTTAGCCTCAAGTACAAAGGGTCGCAGCTTTCCGGCTTCATCAACCACGGCCATCCTTTCCGGGATTTGTTCATAGCTATGCGTGATAATATCACCTGGCCGCATTTTATGCAACTGGTCCTGTAAACTATATTTTGGTAAATGACACTCAACAAAAAGCGGTGTATGTGTAATAGCAGCTGCTTCCAGGGCACGGTCAAACGGTGTCCAATCGCTGCCTTCATAGTGACCGATTTTTATTCCTACAATGATGCCTGGAAATTTTTTCTGCATCTGTACTGCAGAATCAACAATCATTTTGGTTACATCTTCTTCATCAGGCTTTCCGCTGAGTCCGTTCGCGTTGATGTTCAGGAAAGCCAGTACCCTTGTTTTCATATGATCGATCACCTGGCCTTTGAACTGGGGGAAATTATGCCAGCCAGAGGTACCGGCATCAACCACAGTAGTTACGCCACTTCGGAAACTGAAATCATCAGGCGAAACACTGTACTGGCCATCGGCAAATTTTTCAGGTTCCGGGCCAACGAATACATGGGTGTGCATGTCAATCAATCCTGGTACAATATAGAGGCCACCTGCATCGATAGTCTTTTTTGATTGCATAGCCGGTATTTCCTTCGCTACTTTTGAAATCATTCCATTTGTGACAGCCAGGTCCATTTTGCCATTGATATGATTTTTCGGATCAATCATATGGGCATTTTTAATCAGCAGGTCATAAGGTTGTGCGAAACACAACATGTTCATCAATGCCCCCACAAGCAACAAAAAAAGTTCGCGGGGTATCCATTTCAGGACGGTACCAGGGGGATAATATGCTTGCCTTTTTATCATTTATTATTCTTCAGTTCCTCTTCCCAGCCAGGTGCGCTGATGCCATTTAGGTCCCAGACTATTTTACCTGCACGGATGGTTAATTCTGCTTCCAGTTTTTGGGTTCCTTTGAATGTAGTTTTGCGGATATCGAGAAATCCGAAATTTCCTTGCCTTAGGCTGAATACGGCAATGTCTGCATCTGAACCAGTATCGAGATTACCCAAATCCTCCCGCTTTATTACCTGTGCCGGGTTCCAGGTGGTCCTGAGTATAACATCCTTCAGCGGCATACCCAAGGCTAAAAATTTTGACATCACGTTACTGAGGTCTTTCATGCCTCCATTCATACTTTCTGCATGAAGGTCGGTACTGATCACGTTAGGCCAGAATCCTTGCCGGGCAGCCGGTACAGCCTGTCTCCAGGAAAATGCACCGCCGCCATGGCCAACATCAAAAATGATCCCTCTTTCCTGTGCTTTAAAAATAAAGGGCTTTACTTTCCCGTTTTCATCAACAACGGTTTCCCGCCCTTTAGGGCCATAAGAAAATGTATGTGTGAATATATCACCTGGTCTCAGGTGTTGCATGAAGAGTGATTCAATTGAATTAGGAGGATCATGTTCACCAAAATCAACCATCACCGGAACATTTGCCAGGTTGCCGGCCTCTACAGCCTTATCAACCTGCGTAAAACCGCCCCAATAGTGAGCAGCTTTAATTCCAACGATGATTTTAGGGTAAAGTTTTTTGATCATATAAGCCGCTTGCTGCGGGTTCATATCACTGGTATCCTGTTCTTCAAACCTGCCATACATGCCTGTTCCGACAATATTCAGAAAGGCCAGCACACGGGTTTCGGCTTTATCGATGGTCTGTTTTTTAAACTGCCTGAAATTTCTCCAGCCAGATGATCCAGCATCCACAACAGTTGTTACGCCGGCACGAAAAGTAAAACCATCCGGCGGTAAACTGGTCAATCCATTTGCTATATACGAGTCTACATCGGTTCCGTTGAACACATGCACGTGCATGTCAATAATACCCGGCGTAACATACATGCCTGAAACATCAATTACCTGCTTTGCTTTTTTAACGTCAATGTCTTTTTCAACCAATGCGATTTTGCCGCCGGTAACCGCAACATCCATTTTTGTATCAAGCTTATTCTTGGCGCTGATGACATGGCCGCCCTTTAGCAGCAGATCAAATTGCTGCGCATGAACAGGTTCAGTACCCAACACCCAAACAAAACAGATGAGCAGCAAATGCCCAATCGTATTCAGCAGTTTCATAATATTTATTTATGTAGCCAATGGTGGTCCACCCGGAACCATGATCTGTTCGTGAGGTGGTTTTTTATTTATCCTTACTGCTGTGAAAGTCGCAGTCCGGTATTCTCCCATATAAATATCACCGGTAATCTTATCAGCAGATGCTTTGCCGGTAAAAATGAAGGTTACAAAATCAGCTGGTTGACGCACCACACTTTTCAATTTGATGGCATCACCTTCAAGGCTGCCTTTTATTTCGCGTGTTGAAAAATCTCCCTGGTGAATACCCTGCAGCCAATTGCCATCCTGTTCCAGGAATAAACTGTGCCTGCTGGTACTGCTGAAGAATTGGATAGTAGCATCCCAGCGGCCCGTAAGGTTAAAAGATGCACCCTGCATAGCTGGCTTTGGTGTTCGTTTTTGCAGCAGTACTTCATAAACCCGGTTAGCCACAATGGTATCATTACCTGGTTGCATTTGGCCTGTTGTTATATCAATTGCAGACTGTCCGTCTTTGTCGTTACTGCCAACTGCAATACGGGGTTTTGTTCTTCCCAATACTTCGGCCATTTCAGCACCGGTAATATTAAATTTTGCCGGATCCCAGAATACATTCAATACAGGTGAGCGGTTAGACAATTCCGTTGGTTCAAATACTGAAGTTGTAACCCCCGGAATACTGGTTAATTTTTTTGAAATGTTGGCCAGGTAGGAGAGCCAGGTTTTCCATTCAGCAGCATGATCACGTTTGGTCCAGGCTTCTACTGCAGCCAGCATCCCCATCATTTCTTCCCGGCCAACCTTATTATCGCGACCTGGGCCATGGTGCGGAGAACTTGCCTGCCAGGCCGACATTAATATATCTTTTTTGCCTATTATTAATCCCGCACACTGTGGACCGCAGATTGCTTTACCGCCGCTATAGGCCACAATATCAGCGCCACGCTGCAGGTGTACATTTGGAATGGTCAGCACTTCTGCAGCAGCATCAATCAATACGGGGATATTTTTGAGTTTTGCAATCTTAGATACATTGGCAAGTGTAAATTCATTACCGGTTTGGGCTTCGTCGAAAGCCATCAGGTAGATCATTGCTGTATGAGAATTAATCGCTTTTTCCATTTCATCAAGGTTATCTACTGTGATGACCCGAACTCCGATATTCCTTATCGCGTGATCATATACGTTACGGGAAGAAGAAGGGATGATTACTTCTGTTTTATCAAAACCGGTTAGGTCAGGGATCCGGATAAGTTTTTCCGGGTTCCCCCCTGTTACGCAGGCTGCGGTTACATGTTTTAATCCGGCAGCACATCCCGCAGAAACCAGGGCCCATTCAGCGCCTGTTATTTCCGCGAGCCTTTTATGGATGGCATCTGCCATTTCATCGTATTGTACAAAATTCTTTGAGGCGGCTTCCATTGCTGCACGTACTTCGACCCGCTCAATTGAACCGCCTATAATAGTGAATGTACCCCGGCAATTAATTATTGGTTCTACGCCAATGGATTGAAAAATATTCTGTTCTGCAGCGAGTCCTGTTTCCGGTGCTGCAAAAACTGATTTAAATGGAGCCATTACACCTGCTAATGGCAGCAAGCCCAATCCCTTCATTAAGTTTCTACGTTTCATATGAACGGTTTTATTTTTTTGCTGATGTTTTATTTCTTTCCCTGGCAACTTCCTCGGCGGTAATCGGGCCTGATTTGTTATTCATGTTTTGCCTGATGTAAGTCAATACCAGGGCAATGTCTGTATCTGATAAAAAGCTGTGCTTCGGCATAAGCCCGGTGAAGGTCCGGCCACTGACTTTAATGGGTTCATTTAGGCCATTCAGCAAAACATTGATCAGCCTTTTCGGATCTCCATTTACCCAATCAGAACTATCCAATGCCGGGAATCGGCTATTGTCGCCTTTCCCGTCCTTTTGGTGGCATGCAATACAATACATGGAATATATTTTTTCACCACCGGCCATTTCCCCTTTTTCGAGATTGTCTGCAACTTCATCGGGAGTCCTGATATGCGCCACCATTTTTCGTTTTTCCATGGCCGCTAGTTCTGCCGCGCCGAATGTTTGTTTATCGCCTTTATACATGATGCGCCATATCCGGCCTCTTTTTGAATCACTGATATACAATGATCCATCCGGGCCCATGGCTATCCCCATTGGGCGGCCAGCGGCATCGCTGGTATTTACAATGGTATCCATACCTGAAAACCCATCTGCAAATACTTCCCAAGGTCCCGAAGGCTTCCCGTCTTTAAAGGGTACAAACCCGACAAAATAACCGGACTGGGAATAAGGACCGCGAATTGTGGAGCCATGGAATGCAATGAAAGCCCCATTTTTATATCGCTCGGGAAACTGATCGCCTGTATAAAAAAACAAGTCATTTGGTGCCCAGTGGGCAGGGAACCCAATCATAGGCAGCAGGTATTTGCTGCTGTCGGCTTCTGTTTTACCATCGCCGCCATATTCGGGGTTTAGTAGTTTCTTCTGCTGAATCTGGTCATAATAATAATATGGCCATCCGGCATCTGCGCCTTCCCTGATTTGCAGGAATTCTTCCGAAGGCAATAATGCACTTTGCCAGCGGGTATATTTCGCAGGCCATGTCCTGTGCAAATCATCCCTGCCATGCTGCACTATATATAAACAGTTTTCTTTGTGGTTCCAGTGAATGGCAACAGCACTCCTTATACCAGTTGCATATCGTTTGCCATCTTTAATGGTCTGGTTCAGTTTATTGGCATCAAATTTCCAGATTCCGCCGTGTTCTTCCAGCTCAGGACAAGGCATTTGTCCGGGTGACTCAGGGATCCTGTCCATCACCTGGCAAACATCTGAGGGTGCTCCGAAGGGTACATACATATTGCCATTTTCGTCGAAGGTTACCGGCTTGGCAATATGCTGGTATCCATGCGGGTCATGGCGGAAATCATCGGTAAGGACAACTTCAATATTGTCATCAGGAACCAGTTGGCCGGGCGTAAGTTTAGTCCTGTAAACAGTACTTGCAGAACTAAAATATATGTAACCATTATAAATGCGCATGGCGGTTCCATAACTCTCTTCATCAACGTATTTGCCAAATTTTTTGATGATATCGGCCTTGCCATCATTGTCTTCATCCCGAAGGGCAACATTACCCCCTTCAGGATAAGTACTTCTGAGTTTTACATAAATATCCCCGTTATCCGTAACTGCCAGGTGCCTGGCAGATCCAATACTGTCAGCCACTATTACTGCTTCAAAGTTGCCAGGCAAAAAGAGGCCGCCATTATTGGGATCACCAGGTGGTAAACCCTTGCGCCCGGTACATTGGGAAAACAAAATAACAACAGCCAACAATAGCCTTAACCGAAGAATGTATTGCATAATAAATACAGGATTTTTAGACTAAACAGATATTGCTTTAGTGAACTCTTCTTTTAACCGGGATGCAACAATTTTTTCATCGCCAGCTTTCATTACCCAGGCAGTAATAGTGATGTGGTTATCGCCATTTCCGATCACTTCAATTGAGGGGTTGCCATTCCGCAGATTTTCCTGCAGGGTTTTGGTGGTGTGTTTAATGGCTGTACTATCCCAGGTAATATGCAGGGTAGGTGTTACATTTCCAAGGGTTGGTACTTTTACTTCTGTGGTCAGGCCTTTAAAAGGTTTAACTGCGCGCTCAATAGTACTAATGCGGCTCTCCCATTCCTTCCATTCTTTCTCATGATCATTGTGAATAAAATGTTCGAGCGCCACATACATGCCCAGTATTTCTTCCTTATTTACTTTCATGCCGCGGCCAATAGTAGATCCCCTGGGCGGCATACTCAATCGGGCAGCAGCTATCAGGTCTTTCCTGCCCATAAGTAATCCTGCACTTTGCGGACCACGCATGGCTTTACCGCCAGAAATACAAACCAGGTCAAATCCCATGTCGTGAAATTTCCACAGGTTACTCACCGGTGGCACATCGGCCGCAATGTCAATCATGGTTGGGATATGGAATTTTTTTCCAAGTGCAACCCATTGTTCATGTGTTATACTGCCTTTATCTGATTGTACATTCAGGAACCATAGCAGGGCAGTTTTTTCATTGATAGCCTTTTCCACATCGGCAATGGTTTCAACAAAAATAATTTTGCAGCCGGTGTTGGTAAGCGCATGGGAATAACCAATATTATGTCCATTCTGGATGATCACTTCTGATTTCATGCCACTGCCATCAAGGTTAGGCAACATTTCAACTTTCTTTTGGTCCATTCCTGTAAGAACCCCGGCCAGTCCGAGTGTCATTGCAGAAAAACAGCCTGCGGTAACCACTGCAGATTCTGAATGGACAAGGCTGGCAATTTTTTCGCCCACTTTATCCTGCAGTTCATCAAGCATGCAAAAGTCCCTGGATGCGCTTTGAATGGCTTCTATAACTTCATCCCGCATCAGGGAACCGGTCATGGCTGTATAAGTGCCTGCTGCATTGATAAATGTGCGCACACCCAATTCGCTGAAGAGGTTACGGCCGTTGGCTTTGCCGGCAGCTTTTGCCGTGGTTAAGGGAGCTACTGCAGCCACGATTCCAGTTCCGAATGGTAGCAATGATATCCCTTTTAGTATTTCTCTGCGTTTCATGTAAAAATTTTATTGGTGAAAAGACCCAACCACCTTGCTTAGATGTAAGCAATGCAATCCATTTCTACCAGTGAATCGCCGGGAACACCACCTTTTGCAACGGCAATGGTAGAACGAACTGGTGGATTTTTTCCAAAACGACCTTTGTAGGTATCATTCATAGCTTTATAATCAGCAATGTCATTCAGGTAGACGGTTACTTTTAATACTTTTTCCATGGAAGACCCTGCCAGTAAAAGTTCTTTCTCCAGTTCCTTTAAAACGTGATCGGTATGCGCCACAATATCACCAGCAAAATGGGCGCCTTTGCCTGCGATAAATACCATATTCCCGAGTTTGGTGTGCCCCGAAAACAAGGGTATTTCCTGGTCGTAGGCTATATTACCCGATTCTTTTTCAGCAGTGGGATTACCCATGGCTTTGGCGCTTAAACCAACACCGGCTACCCCTGCTACTAATGCCATTAGATTTTTTAAGAGTGATCTGCGTTGTGTTTGCATGGTTCTATATTAATTTAGTAGTACTGGAATTTACGTTATTTACCGTGAAATATGGGAAACCATTGAACGCAAACGATTGTGCGTTTAGCCAGGCATTTACAAATGGGCTTTGCAGCCCGTGTACAGAAATTATTTATCTTTCTTCCTCAAATAATAAATACTGCATTATGAAACGATTGGCTTTTTTGGGAGTATGCTGCGTTTTGGCAGCCGGCCTCACACAATGTAATAACGGACCGGAGAAAAAGCCGGAGGCTGAGGCACCAGTAGATACAACTGCCACCGCCACTGCCGCCAGTTCCACTGCTATTACTGATAACTGGAAAATTGGCGTACAGATGTGGACATTCAGGTTATTTACATTTACAGAGGCGCTGGATAAGGTTGATAGTGCCGGGGTTAAAAATATAGAGGCCTTCTGGGGCCAGAAACTGGGTGGCAACATGAAGGGTGAATTCGGTGTTTCCATGAAGCCTGAAACCCGTGCTCAGTTGAAGCAATTGCTGCAATCAAAAGGTATCAGCATTACTGCTATGGGGGTAATTTCACCAGCGACCAATGCAGAATGGCTGAAGGCATTCGAACTGGGCAAGGATTTCGGCCTGAGCTATATAACTGCAGAGCCACGCAAAGACCAATGGAATTATGTAGATAGCCTTGCCGGGGTTTATAATATTAAAGTTGCAATACATGATCACCCTAAACCCAGTCATTACTGGAGTCCTGATTCCGTTTTGGAAGCTACCAACGGGCACCCGAATATCGGCGCTTTGGCGGATATCGGCCATTGGACAAGAAATGGCCTCGATCCTGTTGAATGCCTTAAAAAACTGGAAGGCCATGTGTATGGATTGCATTTTAAAGATGTGGTTAAATTTGGCCAGGTAGATGCTGCAGATACCATTGTGGGCAAGGGTGTCATTAAGATTGGTGATGTTTTGCAGGAGTTAAAACGCCAGAAATTCAGCGGAATGCTGTCTATTGAACATGAATCAAACTGGGAGCATAATTTGCCGGATGTTATTGAGATTGTAAAATTTTATCACGACGAGGTGGGTAAACTAAAATAATAAACAGGAAATTTTTCCATAAAGTTGAATCATTGGGCAGTTAGGTAATCCTATATCTGCCCAATGTTTTTTTATGCCTAAATTACATTGTCATTTTAAAAACGACTTGCCATGTTAAACAGGCGAAATTTCATCCGCAATACTGCGGCAATATCTGCAACCTCGCTTTTATTTCCCGAAGCAATATTTGCGGCTTCCCCCTTGCTGAAAAATATTGGTATCCAGTTTTTCTCCCTGCCTAAATTGCTGGAAAAAGACCTTCCCGGATCATTATCAATGCTATCCAATATGGGCTATAAAGAAGTGGAACTCTATGGCCCTTACCCTTTCAGCACTGAAGCCGCAAGGCAAAGATGGGAAGCGGTTACACCTGCCCTCGGATTTAAGGGAAGTGGTTTCTTCGGACATTCCGCAGGCGAAATAAAAAAGATGCTGAAAGACAATGGACTTAAGGCGCCTTCAATGCATACCGACCTGGATACTTTGCAGAATGGCATGCAAAAACTGGGTGAGGCCGCCCGAGACCTTGGGACAGAATATGTTGTTCTGCCGGCCATTCCTGATGAAAAAAGGCAAACACTGGACGACTATAAAAAAATCGCTGATGCGTTTAATAAAATTGGCGCTGCTGCAAAGCAGGAGGGCATTAAATTTACTTACCATAACCATGGTTATGGCATTAAGGAAGTAGATGGCCAGGTTCCGCTGAAAATTATTTTAGACGGCACAGACCCGTCGCTGGTTTACCTGGAAATGGACCTGTACTGGACCATAGCAGGTGGTGCTAACCCCCTGGATTACCTCGATAAATACCGAAACCGCTATCATTTGATGCATGTAAAAGATATGGCCAAGGAAGTGCATTTTTCGGGCGATGGAGGAAATGCCAAACAGTGGATTGAATTATTCCCTTACATGACTACTGCAGGAAATGGCGTGATCGACCTGAAAACCATATTGGCAAAGGCAAAGGCGACAGGGGTGAAACACTTTTTCGTTGAACAGGATATGGTGGCAGAACCTGAAATTGCCCTAAAGAAAAGTTTTGATTACCTCGCTGCATTAAAAAAATAGCTGTCTACTCAAGATGATCACCAGGAGCTTTGTTGTATTGTTGTTTTGTTTTGCTATTGTTTTGCAGGCCAGGGCACAAAGCAACAAGCCATTATTTAAGGTCATTGCATTTTACACTGCCAAAGAAGACGCGGCTCATATTAGTTTTGTACATGAAGCCAATTGCTGGTTTCCTGAAATGGCGAACAGGTATCATTTTCAATATGATTCAACCAGCGACTGGAATAACCTGAATGAACAATTTTTAAAGGGATACCAGGTCGTTCTTTTTTTAGATACCCGACCAGAAATTCCTGCGCAAAGGGCAGCATTCCGGCAATATATGGAGCAGGGTGGTGCCTGGATGGGATTTCACTTTGCAGGGTTCGCACTAACCCCATCAGCATTTAACCAGGACTGGGATTGGTACCATAATGTGTTTATTGGAGCGGGTCAATACAAAGGAAATACCTGGCGGCCCACTGCGGCAATCCTTCGGGTGGAGAACAGGAAACATCCTGCAACCCGTAACCTGCCCAAAACCTTTAAGTCATCTCCAAATGAATGGTACAGTTGGGAAAAGGACCTTACCAAAAATCATGATATAGATATATTGCTGTCGATTGATGGTTCAAGTTTCCCATTGGGAACAGGCCCAAAACCATATGAAATATGGCATAGTGGCTATTACCCGGTTGTTTGGACCAACAAAAAATACAGGATGCTTTACCTGAATATGGGTCATAATGATATAGATTATGAACATGGTACAAATGCCGTACTTTCTTTCCAGTTTGGTAATGTCATCCAGGATAAGCTGGTCATAGATGGTTTGTTATGGTTGGCGGGAAAGCGTGGCAGGTAAAATGTATTTGGATAATTTAATAATTACCAGCAATTTGTAGCTATCAAAGCTAACATCATGAAAAATATACTTGCCCTGCTCCTGCTCTGCGTTTGCACGGCTGGATTTACGCAGACAAAATCAGCAAAAAATTCCCCCGCACTTGGTGAAGCATCGCCCGAAAGTGTTGGTATGTCGGGCGAACGACTCGCGCGGATGGACAATATTTTCCAGCAGTCCATCAACAACAAGGAAGTGCCCGGAGTGGCGGCTATTGTTGTACGGAATGGAAAAATCGTCTATTATAAAGCATTCGGGATGGCCGATAACCCTGGTAATAAAACCCTGAAAAAAGACGATATTTTCAGGATTGCGTCTATGAGCAAGGCCATCACATCAACAGCAGTAATGATGCTTTGGGAAGAAGGAAAATTCCAGCTGGATGATCCCATTTCAAAATATATTCCCGAGTTCAAAAACCCCACACTGATTAAGTCTTTTTCCTTTAAGGATACCAGTTATACCACTGAACCAGCTAAAAGCGAAATCACCATCAGGCAATTGTTGAGCCACACATCTGGTTTGGGTTATGGTGAAATTGATGGTGACGAAAGATTTAAGGCGATCTATAAGAAAGCTGGTATCACAGACCTGTTCACTACAGAGCCGGTTAAAATTGGTGAAAGCGTAAAAAAACTGGCCAGGCTGCCACTTCACCATAATCCCGGTGAGAAATTTACTTATTCCGAAGGCCTGGATGTACTGGGCTATTTTATTGAAGTGGTTTCCGGAATGGGCTTCGATGAATTTTTGCGTAAAAAAATCTTCGAACCATTAGGTATGTCAGATTCTTATTTTTACCTGCCTGAAAATAAATACCAGCGTATGGTTGCGGTGCAGCGGCCTGGTAAAGACGGGCAATGGGAAAGATTTCCCGTTACTTTCTACGATCCTGAATACCCGGTAAAAGGGGCTAAATCCTTTTTTAGCGGTGGTGCCGGGTTGTCGAGCACAGCAAAAGATTACGCAACATTCCTGCAAATGTATCTGAACGGAGGTGAGCTTGGCGGAAAAAGGATATTAAGCCGCTCTACTGTGAAGACCATTTTATCAAACCAGGTAGATACCCTTTTTGGCGGCGAAAAAGGCGACAGTTTTTTCGGACTGGCTTATAGCGTCCTCACTGCAAATGGTGAAGGCAGGGGAGGAGCGGGCAGTGCAGGTACATTCACCTGGGGTGGTTATTTCAACACAAATTATTTCGCCGATCCCAAGGAGAAAATCATTGGAGTTATTATGAAGCAAACCCAGGATACAAAAGGTGATAACCTCAATAACCTTTTCAGGCAAATGATATATCAGTCTCTGGATGACTAATTAACAATACAATAAGGTAACAAAAGATGAGCAGGCTTATTTTTCTTAGTTGGCCTAAAAAAGCCATTGTGGCATTTGGTTTAATTGTTGGTTCTGCCTCCCTGGTTGCCCAACCCGTAACTATTCCAATTGAAACAGAAAATCATGTTATTGTTTTGCAAACCGATATAAGTAACGGTTTGCATACCGTGTATTTTGGTAAACCGCTGGCATACCCTAATGAGTATGCTGCTGTTTCAGGCGGATACAATTACAATGACGATAATGCAGGCATTTATGATGCGGCCTATACGCCAGCAGGAACGTGGAATTTATCAGAACCTGCCATCCAGGTAACGCATGCTGATGGTAATAAATCCCTTGACCTCAAATACCTGCGGCATGAAGTGAAACCGATCGATGCTAATAGTTACCTTACTACCATTGTATTAAAGGATCCATTGTATGCTTTCCAGGTCAGTTTATATTATAAAGTCTGGAAAAAGGAAAATGTGATTGAACAGTGGACTGAAATCCGGCATAGTGAAAAAGGCCCGGTAATCCTTAGGAAATATGCTTCCGCAAATATGTATTTCTCGAATAAGGATTTTTACCTGACCACTTACAATAGCGGCTGGGCAAGGGAAATGCAGCCCGGGGAAACAAAATTATTGCCTGGTTTAAGATCCGTGGATTCTAAATTGGGGACCAGGGCCATGCTCCTGCAATCGCCAAATTTTATACTCTCATTTGGTAAGCCTGCTTCTGAAAATGAAGGTACAGTAATGCTTGGACAGCTGGCCTGGTGCGGCAATTTCAAGCTTGATTTTGAAGTGGATTCATACAGGAATCTCCGTTTTATCGCAGGTATTAATCCGTATGAATCAGAATACACACTGCAACCCAACCAATCTTTCAAAACACCATCACTGGTCTATGCCTTATCGAATTCCGGTACAGGGGAAGCCAGCCGTGGCCTCCACAACTGGGCACGGAAATACCGGGTACTGGATGGTGAGGGTGAACGTTTAACCCTCCTGAATAATTGGGAAGCCACTTATTTCAATTTTGATGAGAACAAATTGAAAGGTTTGTTTAAAGGTGCAAAAGAATTAGGGGTTGATATGTTCTTACTGGACGATGGCTGGTTTGGTAATAAGCATCCAAGGGATGGTGATACAGCCGGACTTGGCGACTGGCAGGAGAATGTAAAAAAACTGCCAAGCGGATTGGGGTACCTTGTACAAGAAGCCAGGCAGGAGGGATTAAAATTTGGTATCTGGTTGGAGCCTGAAATGGTAAACCCGAAAAGTGAATTATATGAAAAACATTTGGATTGGGTTATACGGCAGCCACAAAGGCCTGAAAAATATTTCCGTAATCAGTTAGTGCTAGACCTTGCAAACCCTGATGTGCAGGATTTCGTTTTTGGTGTAGTGGATAATCTCTTTACTAAAAACCCGGAGCTGGCATTTATCAAATGGGATTGTAATGCGGTCATATATAATGCCTATTCACCTTACCTGCAAAAAAGGGGATTACCTCAGTCACATTTATATGTGGAATATGTAAAAGGATTATACGCTGTATTGGAAAGAATCCGGGCAAAATATCCGAAAGTGCCAATGATGTTATGTTCTGGCGGAGGCGGGCGGGGCGATTATGAATTACTGAAATACTATACTGAATTCTGGCCCAGTGATGATACAGAGCCTGTTGAGCGGATATTCCAGCAATGGGACTATTCCTATTTCTTCCCGGCAATTGTAACCGACAACCATGTAACCGATTGGGGAAGGCAACCCCTCAAGTTCAGGATTGATGTTGCCAGCATGGGCAAACTGGGTTTTGATATTGTGACTAGTCACCTGAATGCAATGGACCGCAGTTTCGCACAGCAGGCGATTAAAAACTATCATTCTTTTAAGGATATTGTCTGGCATGGAGATCAATACAGGCTGGTTAATCCACATGAAGCCGACATCTCCGCACTGCTCTATGTTAGTCGCGATAAAACCAGGGCCGTTATGTTTAATTACCTGGTGAATACCCGTTATAAAATTACGGCTACTGACAGGCCGGTTGTGCTGAACGGTTTAGATCCGCAGAAAAAGTACAGGGTTAAGGAAATCAATACTTACCCTGGAATAGCATCAACAATTGATGGCAACAAGGAATATACAGGAGACTTTTTGATGAAGGTGGGAATTAATCCGGATGTAACTTTATTAAGGACAAGTGTAGTGTTACAAATTGATGAAGTAAAATAGGAGGACTACTTACCTGAAAAAAATGAAACCGGCCCCGATAAGCGTAAGTATCAAAACTACTTTCCGATAACTATCATCCCTGATTTTTGCCACCAGTTTCAGGCCTAACCAGAAGCCGGCAACCAGTGCCGGTAGCAGCAAGAAATCTGTCTTTAATGAAGCCCCTGAAATATTTTTCCAGTAAATAACCTGGAAAGGAAGTTTGAATAAATTAATTACCAGGAAAACCCATGCTGCCGTCCCAATAAAATCATTTTTAACCATACGCATTGCCAGGAAATAAAGATTGGAAAAAGCACCGGCAAGATTACCCAGCATGGTAGTAAAGCCGGAAGCCAGGCCCATGGTAGCTGTAAATAATTTGTTATCCGGTATCACTATGTTTCGCCTTGTTTCCATCAATACCATGATGATTACAGTAAGTCCGATGATAACTGCCATAACTTTCCGGAACAAAGCTTCATCAAGGTCTTTACCCACATAAACTCCTACTAAAATTCCTGCTACCATCCATGGTATCAATTTCCAGACAAAGTTCCACTGTGCATGGCGATGGTAATATTTAACTGCAAGTATATCTGCAAAGCATAGCAGGGGCAAAACAACGCCGGTTGAAGCTTTGCCGCCAAAGACGATGGCCATGATGGTAACATTCATCATTTCGAAGCCTTTTAATCCGGCTTTAGAAAGGCCGATAATAAAAGCGGATAAAATAATCAGCAACCAATTAGCGACAGACTGGTCAAATAAAGCATCCATATTGTAAAAAAGGTAAACATACAAAATACTGCCTTTGCCAGATTTCCTTTCTTACAAAGATGTAACCTGTTTTGGTTAAATTCGGCTATTCCCTGAAATAAGGAGTACTATAAAGTCATGAAAATTTATCTTGTATTCATTGCTGTATTCGGCATTGCAACTAATTCGACAGCCCAGCCAAAAACAAGATCTGATAGTTTTTTCGGAATTCATTTTGATTTCCATGCAACGCAAAACAACACCGAAATCGGTAAGACATTTACGCCCGGAATGATCGACTCCTTTTTGACTATTGTTAAACCTGATTTTGTACAGGTTGATTGTAAAGGCCATCCGGGTTATTCCAGTTATCCGACAAAAGTGGGCAACAAGGCAGGCGGATTTACAAAAGATATCCTGCAAATTTGGCGAGACGTGACCGCCAGGCATAATGTGGCTTTATATGTTCATTATTCCGGGATCCTGGATTATAAGGCTGTAGCTGACCATCCGGATTGGGCAAGGCGCCTGCCTGATGGCAGCGCCGATAAAGAAAGGAATGCCTACCTGGGTGGATATTCAGATCAGCTGCTGATTCCGCAGTTAAAGGAAATTGCTGATTACGGTGTAAATGGTGCCTGGGTAGATGGGGAATGCTGGGCTACCCAACCGGATTACTCACCCGCTTTGGTGGAAAAATTTTCAAAAGAAACCGGAATTACAGCCATTCCGAATTCTGCATCTGATCCGGATTATGGTCTGTTTGTTGAATTCAACCGAAAAGTATTCCGCAGTTACCTCCGCAAATATATAGATGCCATACATGCTTATAATCCCGCTTTTCAAATTACCAGTAACTGGGCTTATTCCTCTATGATGCCTGAACCTGTTGATGTTAATGTGGATTATTTATCCGGTGATGTTGCGGGGCAGAATGGTGTGTATAACGCAGCTTTCCAGGCGCGCTGTATGGCCTTGCAGGGTAAACCATGGGATTTGATGTCATGGGGATTCGCCTATGATTTCGGACCTGAAGGAGGTATCAAAGGGCCAAAGTCTGTTGTGCAACTGGAGCAGGAAGCTGCCCAGGTAATTGCCATGGGTGGCGGTTACCAATGTTATTTTACGCAGAATGGAGATGGATCTATCAAACCATGGTATTTCCCGACAATGGCCGGACTGGGCAAATTTTGCCGCGACCGCCAGCCATTTTGTAAAGGCGCAACACCTATTCCGCAAATCGGTCTTTGGTACTCAACATACAGTAAACGTAGACAAACAAACCAGGTGTATGGATGGAATGTGCCGAATGTGGAAGGGACATTATCAATGTTATTAGATGGCCAGAACAATGTAGACATTCTAATGGATCACCAGTTAAAACTCAAAATAGATCAATACCCACTGATCATTATTCCCGAATGGACAGGCCTTGATCCGGCATTAAAAAAACAGGCATTGGACTATGTGCAGCGCGGGGGAAACATTGTAGTGATAGGTGCAAGTGCAGTAAAGGAGTTTGAACCTTTATTAGGAGTTGGATTTGAGGGAGAACCAATAACAAAAATCGCTTACTTCGGAATCGACAAACAGATTGCTGCTGCAAAAACTATGGTTCAGCAGGTAAGTGTGAAAAAAGGCACCCGGTCGATCGGCGAATTTTACGAAACCGATGATTTAAGGTTTCCAACAGGAAAACCAATAGCAACTATTACTGCATATGGAAAAGGGAAAATTGCTGGTATTTATGCCGATTTAAGCGATGTATATTATACCTACCAGGCGAGAGGATATGTGAAAATTCTGAATACTGTTATTGATGATTTATTTCCCCGGCCTATTGTAAAGTTGAGCGGGTCAGATTATGTGCAAACTGCACTTATGCAGAAAAATGGTCATTGGTTCATTCACCTGATTAATACCGCCGGCGCACATTTTAACCGGAAAGTGTATGAATACGATAATATTCCCGGAACCGGGGAATTGGCATTGGAAATTAAAGTTACAAAGCCAGTAAAATCCATAATCCTGCAGCCAGAAGGAAAGGCATTGCACTTTAGCGCACAACAAGGGGCAATTAAAGTTATAGTACCGTCTGTTTCCATAAGTTCCATAGTGCAGGTTAATTTTTAAAAAGTCAGAGACAGAAATTAAATTACAGTCTACTATTTTGGTAGAATAATATCTTCCCTATATATTTGTTTGAGCAGTCCATTTTGGACAAGGATTTGGTCTTAATTGAATTATCCACAGGGATTATGAATTTACCCCCCAAACTGCATTACCGCAGGGATAGTGATATTTATTAATGTTCTTATATGTACCTTTCCAAGACAGGCTGAATTTTTATTTATCTATTTATAATAACCAATTCCATGGCAGAAACGAAAAAAAACTACGAACAGACAGCACTGGGTGATGTGGCCGCCAGGCAACTGGCCATCGCTACCAGGACTGTACCTCAAATGGTCACTATCAGTCCGCGCTGGCTTACCAAACTCATGAGTTGGGTGCCGGTTGAATCGGGTGTATACCGGCTGAATAAAGTGAAGGATGCGACAGCTATTGAGGTGGATTGTTCCGCCCGTGATGAGCGGACGCTTCCGCAAACTTTCGTTGATTATATTGAAAAACCACGTGAATACAACCTTGCTGCTGTTCAAACTATCGTTGATGTGCATACGCGGGTCTCCGATTTGTACAGTAAGCCTTATAACCAGATCAGTGAACAGCTTCGTCTGGCTATTGAAACCATAAAGGAGCGCCAGGAAAGTGAACTGATCAATAACAAGGATTATGGCTTATTGAACAGCATAGCGCCAGCACAAAAAATCAAGACAAGGATAGGTGCGCCAACACCCGATGACCTCGACGAACTGATCACAAAAGTTTGGAAGGAACCAGGCTTCTTTTTATTACACCCGCTAACTATTGCTGCCTTTGGCCGTGAATGCACCCGCAGGGGTGTCCCACCGCCAACGGCCTCTTTATTTGGTTCACAGTTCCTTACCTGGAGGGGTATCCCATTAATTCCTTCTGATAAATTGCCGATTGAAAATGGCAAGTCTAAGATTATTTTGTTGCGCACAGGCGAAAGCAGGCAGGGAGTCGTAGGCCTTTTCCAGCCTGGCTTGCAGGGAGAACAAACACCTGGTTTGTCTGTACGTTTTATGGGAATAAATGATAAGGCAATTGCCTCTTACCTGGTTTCATTGTACTGTTCATTAGCAGTATTGGTGGATGACGCTATTGCTGTACTTGAGGATGTTGAAATAGGCAAATACCATGAATACAAATATTGATACCGGCGGAATACCGGATGCTGCCTTTTTGGAGAAATTGGCAAATCAGTATTTCAAAGCAAATCCTGCAGATGAGTTACCAGGACAAGGTCCAATACCAGCTACTGTACCCTCCTCTGTTTCAGGTTTGGGTGTTTCACCGTCTGTTGTCCAATACGGCAATACCGTTGATATTAAGGATACTGAAAATGACCTCCCGAAGCATTACAGTGATGGCGGTGGCAGGATCCCGGTGTCTGTAGCCGGAAGTGGTGCCTCTCCATCTGTAGTACAACACGGTAATAATATCAATATCAAAAACCCACAAACTGGTTTCCCGGACCAGAATTTGAAAAATGGTGACCATAACGCTGCTGGAGCTTTTACAGATTCACCAGCTAATGGTTCAAAAGAATATTTTCCCTTTGAAGGAGATAAATCCTTTCTTACTGACTTGCAGACTGTATTATCATCCCTGATGACTTCATCATCGGCTCCGCAGTTTCCTGAATTAACTTCAAAGGGACTGGACACGCAAGATTTTCCTGCTTATTATTTCTTGCAGGATAATCCATTTGCAATTAGCGGTAACATTGCGCAATTGCCTACGGATTCTATATCCGCAGTGAAACCTGGTTTTTCCACAGCTTCAGTTTTGCCCTGGGGTTTTGATGCCAACCTGATAAAAAAGGATTTCCCGATCCTTCAGGAAGTGGTAAATGGAAAGCCAATAGTTTGGCTGGATAATGCAGCGACGACGCAGAAACCAAGGCAGGTTATTGAGCGACTGAGTTTTTTCTATGAACATGAAAATTCCAATATACATCGTGCTGCCCACGAGCTGGCTGCAAGGGCAACAGATGCTTATGAAGAGGCGAGGAAAAAAGTTCAGCTTTTTTTGAATGCTGCATCCCCAAATGAAATTGTTTTTGTCCGGGGTACAACTGAAGCTATTAACCTGGTAGCTAAAAGCTGGGGCGAGCAGTACCTTCAACCTGGCGATGAAATAATTGTTACTCACCTCGAGCATCATGCGAATATTGTTCCCTGGCAGCAATTGGCAGGTAAAAAAGGAGTAAAGCTTCGTGTGATACCGGTTGATGACGATGGGCAGGTATTGCTGGATGAATATGCCCGCTTACTGAACCCGAAAACCAGATTGGTATCCTTTACCCAGGTTTCAAATGCACTTGGTACAGTTACACCTGCCCGAAAAATGATTGAGATGGCTCACCAGGCAGGGGCCAAAGTATTGCTGGATGGTGCACAATCTGTATCCCATATGCGTGCGGATGTACAGGCCCTGGATGCAGATTGGTTTGTATTTTCAGGTCACAAGGTTTTCGGGCCAACAGGCATTGGAGTACTCTATGGAAAAGAAGATTTGCTGAACCAGACTGAACCCTGGCAAGGCGGTGGTAATATGATCAGGGATGTAACTTTTGAACATACGGAATTTCAAAAAGCACCTGGCCGCTTTGAAGCCGGTACTGGAAATATAGCAGATGCAGTAGGGTTAGGTGCGGCCATTGATTATGTTACCAGGCTGGGCATTGAAAATATTCAACTATATGAACACTACCTGCTGCAATATGCAACAGGATTGCTGAATGAAGTACCCGGACTAAAACTAATTGGTACGGCGAAAGAGAAAACAAGCGTTCTCTCCTTTGTACTGAATGGATATTCAAACGACCAGGTAGGGCAGGCACTCAATAATGAAGGTATTGCCGTTAGGACAGGGCATCATTGCGCCCAACCTATTTTGAGGAGATTCGGGCTGGAAAGCACCGTAAGACCATCATTGGCTTTCTATAATACCTGCACAGATGTAGACAGGTTAGTGTCAACATTAAAGCATTTGAAAGGGAAATACCGCTAGTCTAAAAGTTGCCATAAATAGCAGGTATCCTTATAAGGGTTGAGTCTACAGGGAAATTCCCCTTGTTGAAGAGTATTGCTTAAATTTATTTAAAATTAAGTAATGCCAATACCCGCTTCCATCCTGCAATTCTTGCAGCAGCCATATAGTTTAACACCAGGGCAAATTGACTACTACCAGGAAAACAGGTATATAAAATTAAAACAGGTGTTGAACGAAGAGACTCTTCAGTTTTTCAATACCGCCATTTCTGAACGGGTCGATACTATGAATACGGTAACTGCCAGCCTCGACGAAAGAAACACTTATGGCAAGGCTTTTTTGCAACTTTTCAACCTTTGGCGTGAAGATGAAGTTGTTCGGGAATTGATATTCAGTAAGCGCCTGGCGAAAATTGCCACAGACCTCCTGCAAACTAAGGGGGTTCGGATGTACCACGATCAGGCTTTGTTCAAGGAAGGGGGAGGTGGAATTACACCCTGGCACGCCGATCAATATTACTGGCCCCTTGAAACTGATAAAACAATTACGGCCTGGATGCCTTTGCAGGCTACTCCACTTAAATTAGGCCCGCTGGAGTTCAGTGCCGGAAGTCACGAAATTTTGGAAGGCCGGGAACTGGAAATCGGCGATGAATCCGAGACGCTGATACAACAACGCTTACGGGTAACCGATTTCAAGCACATCATAGAACCGTTTGATGCGGGTGAGATCAGTTTTCATTCTGGCTGGGTGTTTCATAGGGCCGGGGCTAATACCACCGATAAGATGCGGAAGGTAATGACCATTATTTACATGGATAAAGACATGAAACTGAAGGCGCCTGAAAATAAGAACCAGGTGAACGACTGGAATACCTGGTGCCCGGGTGCAATAATAGGGGAAGTAATCAATTCGCCGTTAAATCCGGTTTTGTACGAGTACAATTAACAAAAAAAGAATTTCGGATGTTTAATAATGCAAAAATTGCCAGGATATGGAATAGAGTGGAAAATATCTTTTTTTTAGGTTTTGCTATCTCGATTCTCTGGATTACTGTAAATGGTTTTTTTGACGGCACCTGGAAAAGTATCAGTGGAATGGGGTTCCTTCAAGACATTACAGATCCCGTTAACAAGAAAATCTACTACAAAGCAGCTTTAGCCATCATTTCTATTCTTACTACTTTTTTCCTGCTTTTCGAAATGGTAAAACTCTTTCTGCATTTTAATCCGTTTAAACAGTTTTCAGCAAAAAGACAGGATTTAAGGAAGGAGTTGCATTTGCTTGGGCTATTCCCGAAAATTAGATATCTCACAAAAAGAGCTGGCAATTCCATGTTCATGAAGGAACTTTTCAGAAGGTATAAAACCAATTTTCTGGCTAAAGTATTCAATGAATATATTTCAAAACTCTTTATCATTTTCGTATACATCGAAATGATGCCCTATTTCCACAAGTTTGCTTTATTTACTATTCCAAATACCTGGTACGGCTGGTTGTATGCTTACCTGATGTGGGAGCTGACTTATTGGATATGGCATTATCTTGGCCACAGGGTCAGGTTATTCTGGTGCCTGCATTCGCCGCACCATGCGCCAGCAGAAATGAACCTGACTGTAGCATGGGTTCATTTTTTTGCAGAAGGTTATTATACTGCCATTATCCAGGTTCCCCTGCTAATGCTATTTGGCGTTACACCTGAAATGGTGGCGATCATCCTGGTTATTGACGGCACATGGGGCACTTTTATTCATGCTGGTGAAGATGCCTTTAAAAATGGCCGGTTGGGATTTCTCGAAAAAATACTGATCACACCTTCCCATCACCGTGTGCACCATGCAAAGAATCCTTTGTATATCGACACTAATTTTTGCGTATTGCTCCCTTTTTGGGACTGGCTATTTGGAACATTGCAAAATGAAAAACAGGAAGTCAAAATTGAATATGGTATTACCAGGGAAACAGAAGTGACGAATTTTATTGACATGTATTTTGGGGAGTGTATCTGTTTGTTTAAAGACCTTAAAGCAACCCCGGGATTTGTAAATAAGATAAAATTACTGTTCTTCCCTCCCGGCTGGCGACCTGATAGCAATGTGCATACAGCCAAAGTAGTCAGGCAAAACTTCCTGAAAGGGAAGGAATACCTTGCAAGAACAAGCAGGGATCAGATTTTTGGCCGCTCCGCCATCAATGAGCCCGCAGCCGAAATCCAGAATAGCTAGCGTTCCTTATATTTTTCTAAACGGGTAATTTTTTCTGCAGAATGGATATAATAAAGATATCCACGTCTGCGGGATTGTTGTTTCTTGTAGGGTCGATTTTTAATGAGTTAAAGCAAAATAGATGATGAAATATCTGCTGTATATCGTGGTTATGGTTTTCGGAGTTTCAGCAATGGCCCAAACAAACCTTTCCTGGAATCCCATAGCACCTGGTGTTTGGAGTGTTAAGGTAGGTCAGCCCGATAAACTCAATTTTTATACCGTTGCAGGCGTGTCCCCCAAATTGGATGCCCTAAAGTCGATGCCGGATGTTGCTTTTCCTTTGGAACAAAATGAGATCACTGCCCAGGTGGTTGATCATAAAACCTACTTGCATTTTCCATTGGATAAAGCCGAGCGGATTTTCGGGCTCGGACTCAATTTTAAAACAGTTGAACAAAGGGGTCGTATCATGCGCCTGCATATGGATCATTATGGTGGACAAGATAATGGCAGGACGCATGCCCCGGTTCCTTTTTATCTTTCTTCCAATGGTTATGGTGTATTGATCAATGCAGCCCGCTATATTGATGTTTGGGTGGGTACTGCTGTCAGGAAAGACAGCAAACACCCGCCACAGATCCGCGACCGCAATACCGATAAAAACTGGGAAGCCAATCCTTATTCTGATAATATTGAAATGGTAGTACCGGCGGATGGTGCAGAGATCATCGTTTTCGGCGGCCCTACTATTCTCGACGCCGTTCGCCGATATAACTTATATAATGGTGGCGGTTGCCTTCCTCCCAAATGGGGATTAGGTTTCTGGCACCGCACACCCACATTGTACGGTGAACAGGAAGTGTTAAATGAAGTCAAGCAATATGCTGAACACAAATTCCCATTAACTGTAATCGGCCTGGAACCAGGATGGCAAACCCGGTCTTATCCCTGCACTTACGAATGGGACAGTAACCGTTTTCCCAACCCCGAACGATTGCTGGATAGTTTAAAAAAGAAAGGCGTATATGCCAATCTTTGGATGAATCCTTATATATCACCGGATGGGGAATTGTATAAAAAAGTATTGCCTTACTCCGCTTCACATACGGTTTGGACCGGAATTGTACCCGATTATTCCATGCCGGAAGTGAAACAGCTGATATCGGGTCACTTCTCCAGGTTCCTGCTGGATAAAGGCGTTAGTGGTTTTAAAATGGATGAGAATGATGGATTTGATGAATGGCTGTGGCCAGATGTAGCCATCTTTCCTTCTGGCAACCCGGCTGAACAAATACGCCAGACCTATGCCATGATGATGCAGAAAATGACGCTTGATTTATACCACAGCAAAAACACGCGCACCTATGGTTTGGTAAGGGGTTCAAATGCCGCGGCTTCTTCTTTTCCTTATGTGATATACAATGATTATTACAGCCATCCCGATTTCATTACAGCACTGATCAATAGTTCCTTTATTGGCGTATTATGGACGCCTGAAGTACGTGGTTCGGCATCTGCTGAAGAATGGTTAAGGCGTATGCAAACGGTTTGTTTTTCGCCGGTGGCCATGATCAATGCCTGGGCAGACGGCACCAAACCCTGGTCTTATCCTGAAGTTGAAAAACAGGTACAGGACATTGCCAGCCTTCGGATGCAACTGATTCCCTATCTCTATACCAACTATGCAGATTATGCATTCTATGGTACACCACCCATTAAAGCCATGAACCTGTTACCCGGCTTTAATTCACCGGTATCATCAAAGGAGGGCATTTTAAATTCCACTGATAATCCATATGCGAAAGCAGTTAAGCAGGAAATTAAAGACCAGTTTATGGTAGGTGATGATTTGTTGGTGGCACCTTTGTTTGCTGGTGAGAAAACCAGGAGCGTTGTTTTGCCGCAAGGGAAGTGGTATGATTTTTACACCGGGAAATTTGCAGGCGAAGGTGAGGTTATTTCGGTTACTCCCGGCATGGATATTATCCCGGTCTATGCCCGCGATGGCGCAATTATCCCAATGATGCCTCCGGTATTAAAATTCGGTACCGAAAAATCACCCGTTGAAATCAGGTATTATGGACAAAAAGAAAGCAGCTTTAGTTTATATGATGACGACGGGTTAAGTTTTGATTATGAAAGGGGACTGTATTCGCGGATCAGATTGTCTGTGTCGAAAGACAAAAAAGGCAAACTAAAAGGGGATGTTTCTATTCCAAAAGGTGCAACCCTTTGGTCTTACAGTGGTTTTACCTGGAAGTTTATGACGAAATAATAATTGTTGCAGGAAAAGTATGAAAAGAATTTTATTGCTCCCATTGGCAGTTTCGGCCTGCTTACTTCTGTTTGCCCAACCCAAAGGCCCGGCAGATTTTGTGAATCCCTTTATTGGGGCAAGTACAAATATCGGAAAGGCCGGTGTTGCGCATGGTTTGGGTAAAACCTTTCCCGGTGCGACTTCCCCATTTGGATTAGTACAATTGAGCCCGAATACAATTACCGGCGGGGATAATGGTCCGGGTTATAGCTATGAACATAAAACTATAGAAGGTTTTGCTTTCACACAAATGAGTGGCATCGGCTGGTATGGCGACATGGGGAACTTCCTTGTGATGCCCTCAACCGGCACGCTATATACGAATTCCGGCAAAGAAGATACACGCATAAAAGGATATCGTTCAGCATATAGCAAAACATCTGAAACCGCTAAGGCGGGTTATTATGCAGTTCAGTTAACAGATATCAATGTAAAAGCTGAAATGACCGCTGCGCAGCATAGCGGGATTATGCGCTTCACATTTCCTGAAAATAAGCTATCGCGTATTCAGATAGATTTGGCAAGAAGGGTTGGTGGGACCTCAGTTGCACAGTATATTAAAGTATTAGATGACCATACCATACAAGGTTGGATGAAATGCACACCTGAAGGGGGTGGATGGGGTAACGGCGACGGTAAACCGAATTATACTGTATATTTTTATGCTCAGTTCAGCAGGCCCCTGACGGATTTTGGGGTATGGAGTGTTAATATCCCGGAAGGCATGGACAGACACCGGCAGTCGGTTGAAAGTATGGCGTTTCAAACGATGACTGCACATGCTGAAATATTGAATGGCTGCAGGGAGAAAGAAGGGAAGCACCTGGGTTTCTTTACGCAATTCGCAACTACTGCCGGTGAAAAAGTGTCGATAAAAGCAGGTATTTCTTTTGTAAATATAGAAGGTGCAAGGGCTAACCTGGAAGCTGAAATCAAAGGCTGGGATTTTAATGAAGTGCTTTCCAATACGACGGCTCTTTGGAATAAGGCATTGGGAAAAATAAAAATTGAAGGAGCTTCGGCAGACCAGAAAACCATCTTCTATACAGCGCTTTACCATACTATGATCGATCCAAGGTCATTTGCTGATGTCAATGGTAACTATACCGGCGGTGATGGCCAGATTCACCAGGCAAAAAATTTTACTAAAAGAACAATTTTCAGTGGTTGGGACGTTTTCAGAAGCCAGATGCCCTTGCAAACTATTGTCAACCCTGAAGTGGTGAACGATATGATCAACTCATTGGTGGAACTGGCGGACCAAAATGGGACTAAATACCTGGAACGATGGGAATTCCTGAATGCTTATAGCGGATGCATGATCGGAAATCCCGCAGTTAGTGTTATTACTGATGCATATAAAAAAGGCATCAGGAATTTTAATGTTGAAAAGGCATATGAATACGCCCTTAATTCAGTGGAGAAATTTGGTAATGGTATATTGGGCTACTCAGACGGGATATCCAATACGATGGAATATGCTTATTTCGACTGGTGCATGTCTGAATTGGCGCAACAATTAAACCGAAAAGATGACGCGGCAAAATACCTGCTCAGATCCAAAAATTACAGGAATATCTTTGATCGGGGCAAGGGTTGGTTTCGTCCGCGTATGGCTGATGGCACGTGGGTGGAATGGCCTGCAGATGGAAGGCTGGCTCAGGATTATGGTTGCGTGGAAAGTAATCCATACCAGCAGGGTTGGTTTGTGCCTCATGATATAAATGGTTTGGCTGAATTATTGGGAGGAAGGGAAAAAACAATTGCTGATCTCACCAGTTTTTTTGAGAAAGCACCGGCAAATATGATGTGGGGCAACTATTATAACCATCCCAATGAGCCCGTACACCATGTCCCATTTATGTTTAATCGCCTTGGGGCTCCCTGGCTAACCCAAAAATGGGCCAGGGAAATCTGCGAAAGGGCCTACCACAATTCTGCAGAAGAAGGTTTGGTGGGTAATGAAGACGTTGGACAAATGTCGGCCTGGTATGTATTGGCCGCATCCGGATTTCATCCTGTTTGTCCGGGTGATACCCGTTATGAACTCTGTAGCCCATTGTTCACCAGGGTCAGTTTTCAACTGGATCCCGATTATACAAAGGGAACGACTTTTACGATTTCCACCCTTAATAATTCAAAACAGAACAGGTATATACAATCTGCGAAATTAAATGGAAAGCCTTACTTCAAATGTTCGATTACGCACCAGGATATTTCAAACGGTGGTACTCTTGAATTAACAATGGGACCAGCACCCAATTACCAATGGGGCGTGGAAAACTAATTGTATCCTTCAAAAAAATCCGAAAAGTTTATGCGCATCAAATATTTTATCCTGATTTTTATTTTTTCTAACAGGTTAATCGCCTTTTCCCAGGAAAGGGATTTGAAATTATGGTATAGGCAGCCGGCAAACGCCTTGGTGACCGATTCCAAAGAAGGGTTTATAGATGATGCTGAATGGCTGAAAGCCCTGCCCCTGGGTAATGGCAATATTGGCGCAATGGTATTTGGTGACGTACCCGTTGAAAGGGTTCAGTTGAATGAAAAGACTTTATGGAGTGGTTCCAATAATGATAATGATAATCCCGATGCCCCAAAATATATTGCCCGCATCAGGAAATTATTGTTTGAGGGAAAGTTCAGGGAAGCCACGGAATTAACCAACCAGACACAAATATGCAAAGGTGTGGGATCGGGCAATGGCAGTGGTGCCAATGTTCCCTTTGGCTGCTTCCAGACGCTCGGCGACCTGTGGCTGGATTTTGGTAACGGTAAAGAATTTACGAATTACCGGCGTGAACTCGACCTTTCAACAGCCGTCGCCACGGTAACTTATACGCGGAATAATATCCGATACAAGCGGGAGTATTTTGTAAGTGCTCCGGCAAATGCCCTGGTGATCAGGATTACCGCCAACCGGAAAGCAGCCGTGAATTGTACTGTCCGGCTCAATCGTCCGGAAAGGTTCCAGACAAAGGCCAAGGGTACCCGGCTGGTAATGTCCGGAACACTCGACAACGGAAAAGGCGGACAGGGCATGGCTTATATGGCACGCCTCGCCGCGAAACAGAAAGGCGGTAAAAAGATTAACCTGGATGGCCAGCTCATCATTACGGGCGCCGATGAACTACTGATCTTCCTCACTGCTTCGACCGATTATTTGCCGCAATATCCTGTCTATAAGGGACGTGATTATGCGAAGATCACCCGTGAAAATCTTGATAAAGCTACCGACACCGATTATGCGCAACTGCGTAAGTCGCACATAAATGACTACCGCCGGTATTTCAACCGGGTCAGCCTGGAATTAGCCGGACCGGCAAACAGTGAGGACCTGCCAACTGATGAAAGGCTGCAGCGATTTGCCAATACCAGGAATGATAATTATCTCACGCAATTGTATTTTCAGTACAGCCGCTATTTACTGATTTCATCAGCCCGGCCAAATACCTTACCTGCCAATCTGCAGGGAATCTGGGCAAATAAAATCCAGACGCCCTGGAACGGCGATTACCATACCGATATCAATGTACAGATGAACTACTGGCTTGCAGAAAATACCAACCTGAGTGAACTTCATCTTTCACTAACCCGATTCATACAATCCATCGAAAAACCCGCCACCCGTTCAGCTGCTGTGCAATTTGGCTTGCAGGGCTGGTGCATCAATCCGATTGTAAATGTCTGGGGTTTTACCTCGCCCGGTGAGCAGCCCTCCTGGGGACTGACTTCCGGAGCCAGCGGATGGGTGGCGCAGCATTTGTGGGAACATTACCGGTTCACCCTTGATACTGCTTACCTGAAAGATATTTATCCCACCTTAAAGAATGCAGCTCGTTTTTATCTCGGCTGGCTGGTTACCGACCCGGAAACGGGAAAATTGATTTCCGGTCCGGCTGCCTCTCCTGAAAACAGTTTTGTTGCGCCTGACAGCAGCAATGGTACGATCAGCATGGGGCCATCACACGATCAGCAGATCATTGCCGAACTCTTTGGAAATGTACTCCTGGCTGCAAATATCCTGAAGGACCACGATACACTGGTCAGCCAGTTGCGTGTGGCCAAAGACAGGTTGCTGCCTACCCAAATCGGGCCGGACGGCCGTATTTTGGAATGGGCAAAGTCTTATCCCGAGCAGGAACCGGGGCATCGCCACCTCTCACATTTATATGCGCTTTATCCAGGTTATGCTTTCAACCGGGCTGAAACACCTGAATTTGTTATCGCTGCTAAAAAATCATTGCAATACCGACTGCAACATGGCGGAGGACATACAGGCTGGAGCGCGGCCTGGGTAACAAACCTTTGGGCCAGGTTAAAAGAAGGTGATGAAGCATTGAATGCCTTCAATGCCATCCTTGAAAAAAGAACTGCGCCTAATCTCTTCGACCTGCATCCGCCCTTCCAGATCGACGGGAATTTCGGGGCAGCTGCCGGTTTAGCAGAAATGCTTTTGCAAAGCCATGAGGGATGCCTTGAATTGTTGCCAGCAATTCCATCTGCATGGAAAAATGGTGAGGTAAAGGGACTTTGCGGTCGTGGCGGATTTGTTGTTGATATGAAGTGGCGGGAAGGAAAATTGCTTAGTGCAAAAGTTTTTTCAAAGTGGGGGGGTAATTGTAAAGTCAGGTTTGCAGGCCGTGAGGTTAATGTAAAATCAAAACCTGGAGCAACCTATAATTTTTCAGGGGAGTTACTGTTAGTTCAGAAATAAATAAAATACATTCCGAAACAAAATCAGATAAAATGCTACAAAGAATTTGTGTACTTGCTTTCATTTCCTCGGTTTCCTTACTTGCTTTGGCACAACCGAAAATTGATCCCAAATCAATCGCGCCTAAAATGCAATGGTTTGGAGATGCAAAACTGGGCATCTTTATCCATGCAGGTATTTATTCCGTGAACGGTGTTGATGAATCCTGGAGTTTTTACAACAAAAAAATCAGCTATCCCGACTATATGAAGCAATTGAAGGGATTTACATTGCAGAAATATGACGCGGCTGCGTGGGCCGATTTGATTAAGGAATCTGGTGCGAGATATGCAGTCATCACTACCAAACACCATGATGGAGTGGCCATGTACGATACAAAGCAAGGTAACCTTAGTATCGTTAAGGCAACCCCCGCAAAACGGGATATGGTCAAGCCATTGTTTGAAGAATTGCGTAAGCGCGATATAAAATGTGGCGCTTATTTTTCGCTGATCGATTGGTCGGATTCAAGATACCCGGGCTTTAGGAAGGACAGTAGCAGGTACGATGTGCATGATGATTTTGACCGGTGGAACCAGTTCCGCGGTTTTTTCCAGTCGCAGATTAAAGAGATAAGTGCGCAATTCAATCCGGACCTCTGGTGGTTTGATGGCGACTGGGAACATAGTGCAGAAGAATGGGAAGCGGAAAAAGTTCGCTACCTGATCCTTTCCAAAAACCCCAATTCCATTATCAATGGCCGCTTACAGGGTTATGGCGATTATGCCACGCCTGAACAAAATTTTCCCGTTTCAAGGCCACCAGCGAATTGGTGGGAACTGTGTATGACCATAAACGATAACTGGGGTTACCAGCACAAAGACCATAATTGGAAAACACCCTATGAAGTGATCACCATTTTTGTTGATGCAGTAGCCAACGGTGGCAACCTGTTGCTCGATATCGGACCAAAGGAAGACGGCACAATCCCTGAAGAACAAGTGAATGTATTAAAAGAACTGGGGGCCTGGAATGCAAAAAATGGTGAGGCTATTTTCAATACGGTAGGAGGAATTGCTCAGGGGCATTTTTACGGCCCAACAACACTGTCAAAAGACTCCACTACACTTTATCTTTTTGTGCATGGCAAAACATCCGGGCAACTTATGCTCAAGGGACTTGATAATAAAATTAATGAGATTTCAGTGCTTGGCAGCAATGAAAAAATCACACATAAAGTTGTAGGTAAAATATCCTGGAGCCCTGTACCCGGACTGGTATACATAAACTTACCTGAAAGTGCATTAGATAAGTATGTTACCGTTTTAAAACTGAAGCTCGATAAACCAGTAAAATTATACAGGGGGCAGGGTGGATTATAAGTTGTTTTATGGCTATTGATTCATTGTAAAAAAATCACATCAAAAGCTGATTTTGGCATTAAAAACTAACTGTCAGAGAACTGACTTTAAGGGATTTTTCCTTTCATGAAATAGTTGTTAACCGTGTTTTTGGGAATTGTATGAAGGGAATACTAATATTAAGGTATAGGTTATATTTGATCCGCATCAGATTTAAAACTATGACCAGCAGGTTTTTGAATCATTTGGAAAGTCACTCGCTGACAGTAGTTTCGAAGTTATTATCACAGCCGTTGCTGCTGCGTCCGAATGAAGATTCTCAGGCAAATGCAGATAATGTAAAAGTCACAGTCGGACTAACAGCAAACTGGACCAGTGGATTGAAGAAGTAATTGAAAAATAATTAGCAGTGCTTATATTCATTTTCTGCTTCCTGGTCTAATTTTGTAAACCAAGCACTCTTTCCGGGGCTTTTGATTCTTCTGAAAATAATAGGTTAGGGGTAGATTGTGCGAAATCCTTGTAATCTTTAACAAGGTGCTGGTAATCATTATAACCTGCGTCAATGGCTATACTTAGCCAGTCTTTTTGCGGATATGAAATCCGCAGTTGGTATGATTGGTTAAACCTGATAATGCGGTTAAAAACTTTTGGGCTGATGCCAATATAGTCGTTAAATTTTCTTTCGAACTGCCTGGTTGAAAAACAAGCCTGCCTGGCTAACCAGTCCAATGAATAATGTCCCGGTTTTTCCACCATAAGATTAAGCACTGCTTCAATGGGGTGCGAATCCAGGTTTTTCCTCTTTGCCAGTTCCAGGAAAAAATGGTCTAATATGGCAATCATTTCCTGGTAAGATGCAGTACTGCTTAAGCGTTGGTTTACAAGTTGGACGGATCCCGGAAAAACAAGTTCTGCATCAACATCATTATTGATTAATTCGTTCATAGGGATTCCCGTTAACTTATGGAGTACACCGGGTCTTAGAACAACCAGTATAATGATAAAATCCGCACTGGTATGCCTGTTAATACGGTTTGTATACTGGCCTGCTAAAGTGGACCTGGGCCTGGCAAGTTTAATACCATCGGTTACTTTTTCCATAGTCTCAACGCCCCTTGGATAAAACATAATACATTGCTCTGGCCTGGGTGGATATGGCTTGTATGTTAATTTCAAATCAGGAGAAAATATGAAATGTCGCAAATGATACACTTCCACGATTTCACGTAAAGGAAGCACTGGCAAAAAGTCCTTGAAAATCATAGGTAAGATGAAATATTAATTTGTCTGTCTCTACAATCACAAGCACTACAAAATTTAGCTAATTTTACTGATTTCAGCAAGCGGAAACGGCTATTTATTTTTTTGGATACCTGGCATTTAAGCACTAAAATTTTTCTATGAATATTAAAGTATTCGCCTTCTATGCGGATGCTACCCTTTGCTAAATGAGCCCTATTCCCAGGAAACAGAACACCAGTTTTACCGCCTTCTGAAAGACTATTTACCACAGTATACAACTGCTCGCGATTTTTTACAGATTGATATCCAGAATCTTTCCTTGTAAGGATATGGCATTAAAGGATTCCTGCTGAGCATGATCGAAACAACTATGAAAGTGTCCAATAATACCATCGTCATTGAAGTGATCGGGAAAATCATTGATTATGGGAACGGAACAGAAGAACTCCGGTATTGACCACTATTTTTATCATATTGAAATCATGTCCGATAAAAAAGGCCGTGATTGTACGAAGCGGACACATACCATTGACTATGCCAATTTCAGGCAGTTGAACCATATGAAAGATATTCTGCCTATATTGTTGGTAAAGCAAAACTTAGTTAAACCTTCAAAGCCGATTGTTATGCGAAAATCTAACCTGGTGCTACTCTTCTCCATGCTTTTGCCTGTTATCGTTTCGGCACAGGAACCTTTGTTCACAACCGATCTTTCAAATGCTTCTTTCCCGAAAGGAGTATGGACTATCCGGAATGGTGAATTGACAGCCTCTGAGGACCGGGTGATATGGTCAACTACTCCGTATAGAAATTTTGTCCTGGACCTCGATTTTAAAACTGCGCCTGGCACCAATAGCGGGGTTATTGTTTATTGCACAGATACCGGAAAATGGATACCTAATTCGGTTGAAATTCAAATCGCTGACGATTATTCCGAGAAGTGGTCCCAATCTCCCAAGTCCTGGCAATGCGGTGCAATATTTGGCCGTAAAGCTGCGATAAGGCAGAAGGTAGTGCATCAACCCGGCGAGTGGAACCATTATACCATCACCTGTACAGGAAAATTCATTACAGTAATCCTGAACGGGGAATTGGTGAATACCATCGATATGGATCAATGGACTTCCGCGACCAAAAACCCGGATGGTTCAGATATTCCCACCTGGTTAAACAAACCAATGAATACTTTAGGCACTTCCGGAGTTATTGGATTGCAGGGAAAACATGCCGATGCACCTATCTGGTTCCGGAATATTATGATACGGCCTTTTTGATTTCCCGATTTTTTTATATATTAATCGTTCAATCCATCCGGAAATGAACAACCAGAACGCCTTATTGCAAAGGTTTGGGGCATGGGTGCAAAAAGGAATGCACGCTATCGCATCCAAATTCCGGCGTTTTCCGGCATCTCTTTTTTCTGCAATAAATGAGCGTGAAATTATCCGCAAGCTCAATATCTCTAACCCCAACTACGAAAAAAACCTGCTGGTTGTTTCCCTGGTTATTATATCCGGGATTGTTTTGCTTGGGGTTAAAACATACCAGAATAATCTCAGTAACCAGGATACCTACCAGCGTGTTGATCATACCCGACAGGTGCTTTACGATGCCGAACAGATTTCCGCTGCAATGAAAGACCTTGAATTGGGTGTACGGGGTTATGTGATTACCGGTGATTACACTTTCCTGGGACCTTTCTATTCAACCCGCCAAACTATTTTCACCCGGATCAACAACTTAAAAAACCTTTCCGGTGAGAATACCGCACAGCAGGCCCGACTCGATTCATTGAAAAATCATTTGCAGCAAAAACTCGAATTCCTCGAAAGGAGTATCAGTATAAGGAAAAATAAAGGTGCACTTGCTGCGGAATCCTTTATCATAAAAAACCCGGATATTAACCGGATTGTATTTCTTGATAATATAATTGGGGAAATAAAAGCTGAAGAAAATAAAAACCTTACGGTAAGAAAAGAAGCCAATGCTGACAGTAATGAGATATTCAGCCGGTTGAATATGATATTGGTGGCAGTTCTTATTTTACTGGTGACTGCAACATTCCTGGCCCTGCGGCACAATACCCAAATTAGTCTTAAAGCCAAATTATTACTAGAGAAAAATAAACAGATCCTTCAGTCCATCATTGATAATACCTCATCCATTATATACGTGAAAGATATGTATGGAAGGTTTTCACTGGTCAATAAACAGTTCTCAAAAACATACGGAATAACTGCTGAGGAAGTTATCGGTAAAACGATGTACGATATCAATAAAGATGCTTTCGCCGATGAAAATACCCGTAATGATGACCAGGTAATTGAAGAAAGGAAATTGATTGAATTGGAGGAAAATATAAGTATCGACGGAAAAATATTCCATTATTATTCAATTAAGTTCCCACTGATTAACAGGAATGGCGAATTGTACGCCATTGCTACTATTTCAACTGACATAACCGATATCATCCAAAAACAAAACCTGCAGCGGCAGAAAGAAATTATTGAAAACAAAATTGAAGCCCAGGAAAATGAGCGTAAGGAAATCGGTATTGAATTGCACGATAATATCAGCCAATTGCTGGCTTCTGCCAAAATGATGTTAGATACGGCTTTATATAATGTAGAACAGAAGGACGCCCGACTGGAGAAGGCGCGGAATGATGTGTTTTCAGCTATCAATGAAACCCGGAAGCTTTCGCATTCGCTGGTATCACCTGTAATACCGGAGCAACAAATTACCGATGCGATCCAGAAACTCACACATGCCCTTACCCTGTCAGGAAAAATGAAGTTGCAACTGAAGTTTTCAGGCAGAAAGCAATTAAATAACCTTGATGAAAAATTGAAACTCACCATTTACCGGATCACCCAGGAACAGATAAATAATATCATTAAATATTCCAGGGCAGCAAATGTACTTGTTCAATTAGATGCCAGCAACAACCATATATTACTAAAAATTTCAGATGATGGTGTGGGCTTCGATGCCGCAACTAAATCTTCCGGAATTGGGTTTAAAAATATTGCCAGCAGAGTTGACCTGTTTACAGGTACCATGAAAATTACTGCTTCGCCCGGCCAGGGTTGTACTCTCGAAATAATCATTCCGTTTTCCAATGCGGGAATTTTGCCTGCTGCATAATGAGCGATAATTCATTAATTTGCCGCGAAATTTATTCATGCAGCAAACTCCAAAGCAAGTTGGGGCATCTCCTCATTTGGCAAGGTCGCTTGGCCCTTTAATGTTATGGGGTTTGGGTGTTGGTTACGTGATTTCAGGCATGTATTTTGGCTGGAATCTAGGCTTGGCGGAAGGCGGGACACTTGGTCTGGCCATTTCCACTTTTTTCATAATTATCCTTTATATAACGTTTACGTTTTCCTATACTGAACTTGCCTGTGCAATTCCAAAGGCAGGCGGGGTTTTTGATTATGCCACAAAGGCGTTGGGCCCCGACCTGGGATTTATTGGTGGTATGGCACAGATAATCGAATTCGTTTTTGCACCTCCAGCCATAGCGGCGGCAATTGGTGCTTATTTTCATATTTTCTTTCCGCAGATACCCATCAACGCTATAGCGGTCTTGGCCTACCTATTGTTCACTTCGCTGAATATTGCCGGGGTAAGACTTGCTGCCACATTTGAATTGGTCGTTACGGTATTTGCTGTTTTTGAACTATTACTTTTTGCCGGAATCACCCTCCCGCATTTCAAAGCTGCCAACCTTCAGTTAAATGCATTTCCCCATGGCTGGAAAGGCGCCTGGGCGACCATCCCTTTTGCCATATGGTTTTTCCTTGGGCTTGAAGGGGTAGCCAATGTCGCTGAGGAAACTATAAATCCGCAAAAAACCATCCTGAAAGGATTTGGATCTGCATTGGCAACCCTCATTATACTATGTATATTGGTCTTCACCGCAGCTATTGGCGTTGGCGGATGGGAAGCTATTGTATTTTCCTCACCGGGTGCTGCACCCTCTGATTCACCGTTGCCCCTGGCAATGTCGGCCATCACCGGCAATGCCGGCTGGTTGTATCACTTGTTAATTACAATTGGCTTAATGGGATTGATTGCCTCGTTCCATGGTATAATCCTTGCAGCCGGTCGTGCCACTTTCGAGTTCGGCCGGGTTAAATATATATCGCCCGCACTTGGCAGGGTGCATCCCCGGTTCAAAACACCTGCTAATGCTCTGCTGGTTAATATGGCAATAGGGATAGCAGCACTGCTTACCGGTAAAACAGCTGAAATCATTACACTTGCCTGTTTTGGGGCTGTTACGTTATATGTAATTTCTATGATATCCGTACTTAACCTGCGGAAAAGGGAGCCAGGCTTGCCGCGTCCTTTCAAGGTTCCATTTTACCCGACCTTTCCAGTTATTGCCCTGGTCATTTCGTCCATTTGTATGTTAGCTATGACCTCGCTTAATTTGCAACTGGCCATGATTTATTTTGGTATATTGGCACTTTCCTATATATGGTTTCATGTTTTTGTAAAAAGTAATATTAATGATCCAGAAAAAATCAATCCCTGAGATACTGCAGCAGTTGGTTGACCAGAACACCGAAAAAGTAAAATTGGCCATAACTGATATTGATGGCATATTGCGCGGTAAAATTATGAGTTTCGATAAATTCAGGTCCGTCGCAGAAAGCGGATTTGGATTTTGTGATGTGGTTTTTGGTTGGGATGCTGCAGACCAGGCATATGACAATGCAAGCTTTACCGGATGGCATACTGGCTATCCTGATGCAAAAGCTACAGTAGACCTGCAAACTTTCAGGCAAATCCCATGGGAAAACGATATCCCTGTTTTCCTGGCCGATTTTAAAGATGGGAAAAAGGCCGCCCTTCCGGTTTGCCCTAGGTCATTGCTGAAAAAAATAAATGAACAGGCGATCAAAGCCGGCTTCAACAGTTCTTTTTCACAGGAATTTGAATGGTTCAACTTCATCAATAATTCAGAAGAGCTTTATAATTCAAAGTTCAGTGCTCTGCAGCCCATGACAAGAGGCATGTTTGGTTATTCTGTTTTAAGGGCTTCACAAAACAGTGATTTTTTTCATGCCATTTTTGACGGCATGACCAAGTTTAATGTACCTATTGAAGGCCTGCATACTGAAACAGGACCGGGAGTATACGAAGCTGCAATCCTATATGCTGATATCCTGGAAGCTGCCGACCGTGCTGTTTTGTTCAAGGCCGGTGTAAAGGAAATTGCCCACCGGCATGGATATATAGCGAGTTTTATGGCTAAAGTAAATGAGCAACTGCCAGGTTGCAGCGGGCATGTGCACCAAAGCCTGTGGTCAACGGATGGCAAGCAAAACCTATTTTACGACAAAAAGAAAACTAGTGGCATGAGTGCTGTTATGGAAAGCTATATTGCCGGACAACTCTATTGCCTGCCACATATTTTACCAATGTTTGCACCTACTGTTAACAGCTATAAGCGGCTTGTGGAAGGAGCCTGGGCCCCTACTACTATTACCTGGGCAGTGGATAACCGAACTACCGCATTGCGCGCTTTGCCTGGCAGTGCTTCATCAACACGACTTGAAACCCGGGTAGTAGGGTCTGACTCAAATCCTTACCTGGCCATGGCAGGCTGTCTTGCAGCCGGACTCTACGGTATTCAGCAAAAAATGAAACTGACCATACCTGCTACTACCGGAAGCGGTTATGCGAATAAAAAGAATGGTGTGTTACCTGCAAATCTCTGGGAGGCATCACAGGCCATGAAACAGTCTGCTGTTGCTAAAGAATTGTTCGGTGCTGCATTTGTTGAGCACTTTACTGCTACCCGCGAATGGGAATGGAGGCAGTTTTCAAAAAAAGTAACAGACTGGGAATTGCAACGTTATCTTGAAATTATTTAAACTATAATTATGACCGATTTTAATACAATAAGGCAGTATAATTTTCCAACAGTTATCCGTTTTGGTGCAGGTGCAATAAAGGAATTGCCCGATCATTTACTGAAAGCCGGATTCCGGCACCCGCTAATTGTAACTGACCCCACTGTGCGTCAACTCGGGTTTTTCAAAGAAATCATCAAGAGCCTTGAATTAAAAGGGATAAGTGTTGAAGTGTTTTCGGATATCCATAAGAATCCTGTTAAATCCGATGTGCTCGCGGGTGGTGATATGTTTAAAGCAACCAACCGAGACAGTATTATAGGTATTGGTGGTGGTGCAGGTATGGATGTTGCACGTGCCATTGCCCTTCGCATCAATCACCATCGCGATCTTTTTGATTATGACGACCTCATTGGTGGGGACCAGTATGTAACAGAGGATGTTCCCTTCTTTATTACCATTCCTACTACCAGCGGAACAGGAAGCGAAGTTGGCCGAAGCGCAATAATCTCCGAAGATGAAACACACCGCAAAAGGATACTCTTCTCACCAAAACTCCTGGCAAAAGTCGTAATTGCAGACCCTCTGCTTACAATGGACCTTCCGCCTTTTATAACTGCAGCAACTGGCATGGACGCATTGACACATAATATGGAGGCTTTTATTGCAAAAGGATTTCACCCCCTTGCAGAAGGCATCGCCCTGGAAGGTATGGCGCTCATAAATGCATCTATTGAAAATGCGGTTCACCACCCCGACCTTGAATCTAGAAGCAAAATGATGATTGCATCACTAATGGGCGCGGTTGCATTCCAGAAAGGCCTGGGTGTTGTGCATTCGCTGGCCCATCCATTGTCTCAGTTGATTGATACTCATCATGGTCTTGCCAATGCGGTCAATTTGCCTTATGGCATGCAATTCAATTATGCCGGACTGGAGCCCCAGTTCAGGCGGATGTGCCGTAGTATGGAATTGTCCGGGGAAACAGGCGAGGTAATGATTGATCATTTGTTTGCCTTGAATAAATCGCTTGGTATGCCAACCAGGCTTCGTGAGATCGGTGTTACGGAAGATCATATTGAAACGTTGTCAGACCTTGCTTTTGCAGATTTTTGCCATCCCAATAATCCCAAACCGGTTAGCCGGGAAGATTTCAGAAAACTATACCTGACGGCATTATAAGCATGCGCATGAAAAAGAAAATTGGTGTAAGTTTTACGACCACGAACAACCAAAATTACCTGAACTGGTTTACACCAGAGGACCTGGGCGATGATATTGAATTGTTACAATTGTCCTTTGAGGAAAATAATGAACAAGACATTTCACTTTGCTCTGGTTTTATTCTTACAGGCGGCATTGATATTGATGCAGATTTATACGATGGCGAACCAGATTATGAACACAAGCCAGAACTGTTTCATACTGACCGCGACCATTTTGAGAAAAAAATTTACGACTTTGCCCAGCAACATCATTTGCCGGTATTGGGCATCTGCAGGGGGCTGCAGTTGGTGAATGTATTAGAAGGGGGGAAACTGGTTCAGGATCTTGGTCCGGAAAATGAAGTGCATAAAAAAGCGGGGGAAGAAGACAAACAACACCTTGTGCATATTCAAAGAGACAGTTTACTGTTTGAAATCTCCGGAGTTTCTGAAGGAATGGTAAACAGTGCACACCACCAGGCCATTGACCAGCGTGAAATTGCACCAACACTAAAAATCAATGCGCTGTCAGGTACTAACGACAGGACAATTGAGGGCATTGAATTCAAGGATCAGACCGGAAAGCCATTTATGCTCTGTGTACAATGGCATCCTGAACGAATGAAAGATAAAGAGGAAAGTCCCCTATCCAAAAATATTAAACAAAGTTTTTTGAACGCAATCAGACAACAAAAATGACAAAAATACCCGTTATCAATCCAGCAACAGAAGAATTAATCCAGGAGATTGCTGCCGATTCACCTCAAACTATAAATTCAAAATTTCACCTCTTGCAGCGTGGACAACCTGCCTGGGGAGCTCGTCCGTTATCTGAAAGGCTGGGTATTATTGCCCGTTTCTACGATCTTCTGGAAAGTGATAAAGAACTGCTTGCCAAATCTTTGACCGAAGAAATGGGAAAACCGCTTCAGCAAGCACGTAATGAAATCAACGGAGCAAGGAACAGGATCAGGTTTTTCCTGGATAATTCTGAAAAATGGCTGGCACCAGAATGGATTTCACCCGAAGGTGGCACAAAAGAAAAAATCACGTATGAACCACTTGGTATTATAGCAAACATTTCTGCCTGGAATTACCCATACCTGGTTGGTGTTAATGTATTCATTCCCGCTTTAATTGGAGGGAACGCAGTTTTTTATAAACCATCAGAATATACGTTACTTACCGGATTGCATATACAACGGTTGTTATACCTGGCAGGGGTACCCGAAGATGCCTTCCAACTGGCACTGGGTCATAGTGCTGTTGGTGAACTCCTGCTGGATTTGCCTCTGGATGGTTACTTCTTTACCGGTAGCTATAAAACCGGTAAATATATTGCTACCAGGGTGGCACCAAAACTGGTTCCCTGCCAATTAGAACTTGGAGGGAAAGACCCGCTGTATGTAATGGATGATGTTACTGATATTGACCAGGTTGCAGCTGCAGCTTTAGAAGGTGTAGTATATAACAATGGGCAAAGTTGTTGTGCTGTAGAACGCATCTACGTGCAGGAAAAATTGTATGATCAATTCGTAAAGTCTTTTGTAGCGCAAACAAAAAAAATGGTTGTTGGTAACCCATTGGAACCGGCGACTGAAATTGGGCCACTCAGCCGCAAAGGACAGCAGGATTTCTTATTAATGCAAATTGAAGACGCCGTAAGCAGGGGAGCGACGATATTAACCGGCGGAAACGCCGTTCCTGGAAAAGGATATTTTTTGGAACCTACAGTTCTGACAAATGTCAATCACACAATGAATATTATGCGGGAAGAATCTTTTGGACCGGTAATTGGTATCGAAAAGGTGGGCAGCGATGAAGAAGCCGCTAAACTGATGCTGGACACTGAATACGGACTTACAGCTGCTGTATATTCAACTGACTTTGACCGGGCTGAAAAACTGATGAAACTTATGGATACCGGTACTGTATACTGGAATTGCTGCGACCGTGTTAGTGCCGGTTTGCCCTGGTCCGGAAGAAAACATTCCGGATTGGGCGCAACTCTTTCCTATGCGGGGATACGTGCATTTGTTCAACCTAAAGCATGGCATTTGCGCGGTTAAGTGATTATAGGTTCCTATCAGGAACAGAAGGATTCTATTATGAAAACGATCACCCCCAGACCGAGTCATCCAGATATTCCAGGAATTGCAAGGGAAGCTGATATTTTATAAAAGGGCCTTTTGTCCTGTTGCAGCAAATGTTTTATAGCTTCAACGATCCTAATATCCTTAAGGCCTTCCTCACCGGGTGCTATTACTGCTTTACCATGCATAATGGCCATGGCATCATCATCCATTTGCCTGGCCTGCTGCCACGGGGCTAAATATTCATGATGTATTGCGTCTCAGGGACCAGAACCCTTCAGTCCGCCATATTCCGGCTATGAAGGGTATCAATTATCCCGCGGCATCCATTTTCTTTAACAGTCATGGGCTTTTCATACCAGGCCTGTTTGCCTGCATATGCTGCTTTAATTACAAATTTTATCAACATTCCTGCGATGTTTTTTTAGTATTTGGCTGGCTGGCCTGCTTTGGGCAAGGATCTTAGTATAAACTGCCGCAAATGTTCATTGCTGCTTACCAGGTCTTCTTTACGCAGGTACATCATATGGCCGCTTCTGTATCCTTCCCAGCTTAACCTGTTTTTTAATTTTCCGCCCGGATCCATCTGCCACATATTGTACTTTGCATTGAAATAATCGCAGGCTCCATCATAGTAACCGGATTGTACCAGTACATGCAAATATGGATTTTCTGCCATGGCTTTTCGGAGGTCTTCTGCAGTATGGTTGTTGGTATCATCCCAGGGATGCACTGGTCCGAACATGTTGTATTTTAAATCTGTTTTGTATTTTAATTCTTCCCGCAGGTACATATTGATTGGAGGTGTAAATGCATGCAGCCATGAATTTAATTCTGCATTATAATCAACTGTTTCCCCGGCAGCCATTTTATCAATTCCCAGGTACCTCGAATCAAGCCGGCCAATGGTATTGCCTTTTTCCCGCAAGAGTTCCTTCCAGAAAAAATCTGGCGCAATATTCAGGTTGTGCTGCAGGATTACTTTTTCAGACAAGCCTGAATACCTTGCCATTTTTGCCACGATAGCAGTTCTCTCAGCTTCTTCCAACTGGCTTCCCTTATTCATGGCAGGTATTAATTCATTCATTGTGAATTGTTCAACTTCCGGTAACATTTCAGTGAGGTCTTTTTGCTGAAGTTCCGGTACCAGCATCTTATGGTACCAGGCTGTTGCTGCGAAATAAGGGAGCCTTAATGCTGCGTCAGTCGCTACTCCGCGTTCTATACCCAAATCAGTTGGTGATACCAGTACAACGCCATTCAGGTACATCCATTGTGCCTCCTGTAACTCCCGCGCCAGTCCGGATACCCTTGTTGTTCCATAGCTTTCTCCAATCAGGTATTTGGGAGACGCCCATCGGTTTACTCTCGATACAAAACTGTTGATCCATTCCGCCAGGTATTTGATGTCTGCATTTACACCAAAGAATTTAGTTTTGGGTGTTTCCTTATTGGTGATCCTGGAAAATCCAGTATTTACCGGATCTATATAAACTATGTCTGCAATATCCAGTATAGAATTGGGGTTATCTTTAAAACCATAGGGCTGCACAGGATATCCTTCGTCATCAATTTTAAGGATACGCGGTCCGGTATAAGCCAGGTGCATCCATACAGAAGCTGATCCCGGCCCTCCATTGAATGAAATAACCAATGGCCTCAACTCCCGGTCTTTTATATCTGTTCTTTCGTAGAACGTGTAAAATAACCCGGCTATAGTCTTGCCATCCTCATCCCATACAGGCATTGTTCCTGCTGTAGCTTTGTAAGGAACTTTCTGTCCTTTTATTGTAACCTCGTGCAAACTCGTTACAAAAGAATCGGGGTTGAATACCTGGTTGCCGCTTGCCTGGACTACCTCCCTGGGAGGGACTGTGTTTTCCGGATTTTTTTTCTGTTGTGCATTACCTGTGAAATATAAAATTCCAAGGGCAAGGATAACCAGGGTTGTTGATTTCATGAAAATGAATTATGCGTATTAACAGCTGCAAATAAGGCAGGATCAAACTTAGTAAATAATAACTGAAACGCGCAAACGGTTGCCTGTTCATATTATGCTGCCCCTGACTATTTTTAGGGACATTAAGAATTTAGGTATTTTCAAATTCCTTACTACCTTATAAATGACAACTCAAGTACCAAAGCTAATTGCATCACTGGTTCTTTTACTGGGCTTTACTGTTAACCTTGCCACTGCCCAAATTATTCTGCCGGTGGGCGGTAATACATTTACTAATGCCAGCGAGTCGGAATCTTTGCAGGTGACAAACAATGGAATTGAGAACTGGGTATCAGCTTCGGATACCTTTACTACCTATTTACGGATTAACCGTAAAGGGGGGCTGAAATTGTCTGTGGAGGCCAGTTCAGACAAAGGGTCAATCCTTCAGGTATTGATCTGTGGTCAATCAAAAATCATTTCAATAGAAGCTGGTGGATTAAAATGGTATGATGCGGGGTCCTGGACAATCAAGGATACAGGATATATTAAAATTGTTATAAAGGGTCTTGGAAAAACCGGGAGATATTTCGCAGCGATTAAAAATTATTCCATAGCAGGTTCCGCTGTCAATGATCAAACCAGTTTCGTGAAAAATAATGACGGAAATTTTTACTATTGGGGTAGGCGGGGGCCATCTGTACACCTTAATTACCCTGTTGATGATAGTACCCGGGTTGAGTGGTTCTATAATGAACTTACAGTTCCTGTTGGTGAAGATAAACTGGGTTCCTATTTTATGGCGAATGGATTTGGGGATGGCTATTTTGGTATCCAGGTAAACAGCAGTACCGAAAGAAGAATTTTATTTTCCGTTTGGAGCCCTTACCAAACCGACGATCCTAAAACAATTCCTGATAGCCTTCGGATCAGGTTGCTACAAAAAGGGGAAGCAGTACAAACAGGTGAATTCGGGAATGAAGGATCAGGCGGGCAAAGTTTCCTGAGGTATAACTGGGTTGCAGGCCACACCTATCAATTTTTAATCAGGGCAAAATCGTTATTGCAGCAACATACTGTGTATAGTGCCTATTTTTATTTTCCTGAAATAAAAAAGTGGCAATTGATTGCTTCATTCGATCGACCAAAATCACCAGGCGGTTTAAGGCATCTGCATTCTTTCCTTGAAAATTTTATCCCCCAAACCGGCAATCAATCTCGACTTGTTTTTTTTGGCAACCAATGGATTTGTGATGACAAGGGTAGGTGGACCGAATTGTTAAAGGCCCGTTTCACAGCGGATAATACTGCCAGGGCCGGCTATCGCATGGATTATTCAGGGGCTGTGAATAATGATATTTTCCAATTGCGGAATTGTGGCTTTTTCAATGATTTTACACCTATTAATCAAATCTTTACACGTTCGGCCCATGGTAGTTTACCCGAATCTGTTTACCTTCTCATTAAAGAAAATCAGTGAAAAAAATAGCGAGTATCTATATTGCCTGCTGCTTATTTATTTCATGCACAAACAGGAATAATGCACCTATACAATCTGCTGAGCTTTATACATTCAATGATAATTATTCCTCCCGCTGGAGTAGCCCGGAAAATAGGAATGGTGTTAAAGGTGCAGGGGGACAGGAAAACAACCACGCCAAAGGCCATGCTTTCGATCCTGTTCCGGCAGGAAAATCGCTAACCCTTTTGGACATACAGGAAATGGGCATCATCCACAGGATATGGATGACAATTGATGACAGGTCCCCCGAAATGTTGCGCGCACTGAGAATTGATATGTTTTGGGATAATGCTGAAAAGCCAGCTGTATCCGTGCCCCTGGGTGATTTTTTTGGGATCGGTTTAGGAAGGACCACCAGCTTTCAAAATGCCATTTTTGCCAGCCCCGAAGGTCGGTCATTCAATTGTTTTATTCCTATGCCATTTAAAAAATCCGCAAAAATTGTAGTCACTAATGAGTCCGCAAAAACTTTGAACCTGTTATTTTTTGATGTGGATTACAGCCTTGTAAAAGAGCTCGACGCACAAGCAATGTATTTCCATGCCTTCTGGAGAAGGGATACTGCAACAATGCTGGCAGAAGATTATGAACTGCTTCCAAACCTGAATGGCAAGGGGCGTTTTTTGGGCGTAAATATTGGGGTCAATGCGAACCCCCGTTATGGAAATTCCTGGTTTGGTGAAGGCGAAGTGAAAATTTACCTGGATGGCGATACTTCCTTACCAACCTTAAATGGAACAGGCACAGAAGATTATATAGGTACAGGCTGGGGACAGGGTAAATTTATTCAACAATATTCTGGTTGTTCGGTTAGCGATGATTCCCTGAAACAATGGGCTTTTTACCGTTATCATATTCCTGATCCCGTATTTTTCCAGTCAAATTGCCGGGTGACTATACAGGCGATCGGGGGCGATACCAAAAAGAATGTGGCTGCTTACCTAAGATCTGGCGCGCCTTTGCTTCCAGTCAGTACAGCAAATGAACAGGGCTTTTATCCTTATTATAAAAAGGACAGCCTGGTTAACCTCGACGACAGTAACGCTATTGATGGCTGGACTAATTTTTACCGGTCAGATGATTTTTCGTCTACCGCCTATTTTTATCTTGATCAGCCTGTTAATGATTTGCCCGCTTTATCACCAGTTTCAGTAAGGATTGCAAACCTGAAGAACAACCATTAAATATTTACAGAACTAAAACCGGGGCATTTTGTTAGTGCAATACATTAAACCAATTTTATGTCCTGGTATTTCAGATTGTTGCTTATTCTACTGATTAATTCTCCTGCTCCGGCAACCGCACAGGCAGGGGATCAAACAGTAATTGTTAGTAATCTTGATAAGAAAAAAGGAAATGTTTATATCGGATGGTATAATAATGAGAAAACTTACATGGATGCTAACTATGCCGTGTTTAAGAAAATAGTTGCGGTTAAGGATAAGGATGAAGTCTCGGTTATTTTTCCTAATGTAGATCCAGGCGTTTATGCAATAGTCGTTTTCCTGGATGAAAATGAAAATGGCGAATTAGATAAAAATTTTCTGGGCATTCCCAAAGAAGATTATGGCTTCTCAAATAATATCATACCCGCTACCCGTTCTGCTACTTTTAAGGAGGCCAGTTTCACCCTTAACGGCAAACCAGGCACGATTTTTATAAAAGTAAAATAAATACAAAGGAAGTAATTTTATTATATTAGTAGTGATGGCCACTACTGCTACATCCAGAATTCATTCCATTGATATATTGAGGGGATTCGTGATGATCGTCATGGCCCTTGATCACGTTAGGGATTTCTTTCACATTACTGCGATGACGGCTGATCCGCTGGACCCGGCAACAACTTCTGTACCTCTATTTTTTACCCGCTGGATTACACATTTCTGTGCGCCTGTTTTTGTTTTTTTATCGGGCATTTCAGCCAGTCTCTCAAGGCGTAATAAAACAAAGGCTGAAGCGGCAATCTTTATGGTTAAAAGAGGCTTTTGGTTGCTGGCAGTAGAACTGGTGGGGATGACCTTTATCATTACTTTTAATCCATTTTATAATGTATTGATATTCCAGGTTATCTGGGTTATTGGCTGGAGTATGATCCTTTTAGGACTTTGCAGTCGGATTTCATATAAATTGGTTCTCTTTATTGGGGCATTGTTATTTTTTGGGCATAATATTCTTGACTATATCCCCCTTCCGCAAACAGGTGTTCCTGCTGCGCTTTGGAGGATATTCTTCACCGCATTCGGAACCATAATTCCATTAGGGGGCAATCATTTTATTTTTGCTTTGTATGCTGTTTTGCCCTGGACCGGAGTAATGTTCATGGGTTATGTATGTGGATATTTTTATAACCCGGACTTTCCGGCTGCGAAAAGAAGGCTTATTTTATTTCAGGCAGGGATTGCACTGATTGTGCTTTTTGTTTTCCTTCGGGTTGTTAACCAATATGGTGATCCTTCCCATTGGAAAACCTATCCTGGCGGTATCAGGAGTTTTTTGTCTTTTCTCAATGCCAGCAAATACCCGCCTTCCCTGGTATATCTCTGTATGACACTTGGCCCCGGATTATTGGCGCTCTCTTTTCTGGAGAAAAGTCAAAATGCACCTGCCCGTTTTATTACAGCATACGGCCAGGTCCCATTTTTTTATTATGTGTTGCATTTTTTCGGCATTCATGCACTGCTGGTAATCTTTTTTTTCGCAACCGGGCATACAACCAGCCAGATCGTAGATCCGAATCTTCCTTTTTTCTTCAGGCCGGCTGACTTCGGATATGATTTGCCGATAGTTTATTTAATCTGGATACTGGTTGTCTTAAGTTTATACTTTCCCTGTAAATGGTTTAGCCAATATAAGAAAGCCAGCCGGAAATGGTGGTTGTCTTACCTCTGAAATGAAGTTTGGGCTTCATTAGTATTATTCCCTGAAACGCAATGCCAGCAAGTAATTTATGATTTAATTTACAGTTTTGCAATCAAAGAAGTATGAGAATCTTGTATTGCAAAGACCAAAAACACACCTTAAGTTTGCATTAGTATTTGATGACAAACAAAATTCTCCCGATAAGTCCCTTCTGGAATTTTCATCAAATAAGCGGTTGCCCACCCATCTTATAAATCACGATTGCCGCCTGCAAGAAGTTTATTGAATCGTTAATTTTTAAATTGAATGTTATGAAGTGCGTAAACACAAAAATGAAATCTATGTTATCATTGGCAGCCATCGCTACAGCGCTTATATTAAGCACTGGAACAGCAAATGCGAACAATGTAATATCAGGCAATGAAAATGGTATTATTCCGGTTGAAGTAAAATATGTTGGCTCAGTAAACCAGCAACCTGTACTCGAAATCAGCCTGGATAATGATGCTGCCGAAGACTACAAAGTAACTTTGACAGACAATGATGGTACTGTTCTTTACTCAGGTAATTTCAGCAGCAAGAAAATTGTAAAGCGTTTTCAGTTTGCTAACGGTGGTTTAGAGCCCATGCACATCACTTTGACTGTAGCTACAAAAAAAGTAAGCCAGACTGAAACTTTTGAAATCAGTGAGACCCAACAGGTTATTACCGGTTTTGTAGTTGAAAAATTATAAAGTCTGAATTGCTTTTAAGCGGTTTTCCAGATCTTTTAAATTCATAAAATTGAGGCTTTCCTGAATGGAAAGCCTTAATTTTATTTGTATGAAAAGATATTCCGTTTTTTCAGGGTATTTCTTTTTCGCAACCCTGTTTCTTTTTTCCACCCTGCAATCACTGGCGCAATTGCGCCTTCCCGCCATCATATCTTCTGGAATGGTACTGCAGCAAAATGAATCTGTTAACATTTGGGGCTGGGCTGGTCCGGCTGAGAAAATTTATGTAACCACAAGCTGGAACAATCATACTGATTCTGCAGTAGCCGGCAATATGGCTGTATGGAAACTGATGGTCAATACACCAAAAGCAGGTGGTCCTTATACAGTAACAATTAAAGGAAGAACAACGATTACCCTTTCAGATGTAATGATCGGTGAAGTTTGGATATGTTCAGGGCAGTCCAATATGGAGTGGAGTTATAATAATGGCACTTCGGATATTGCGACTGATTTTCCAACCGCTTATAATAAAAAAATCCGTTTTTTCCAGGTACCCAAAACAGGTGCAGTTTATCCCCAGGATGATGTTAAAGCCAATTGGGCCATTTGTGACTCAAATACATTAAAATCATTTAGTTCAGTGGGGTATTTCTTTGGTAAAAAGCTCAGCAATGACCTTGACGTGCCTATTGGACTGATTAATGCAAGCTGGGGGGGGACTGCTGCAGAACCCTGGACCCCTGAAGAAGTAGTTAACCACGATCCTATGTTGAAGGGCGCAGCCTCAAAACTGCAATCCGTCCCATGGTGGCCTAACGGACCCGGGCAGACCTTTAATGGGATGATTTACCCCTTAACTAATTACAATATTGCCGGCGCCATCTGGTACCAGGGCGAAAGTAATACTTCAACAAACGCGACCTATCAGCAATTATTTACAAAAATGATTGAATCCTGGAGGAAAGCATTTAAAAAGGAAATCCCATTTTATTATGTGCAGATCGCTCCTTATGCGTATGGGCAAAAGAACGTTGGTGCCCTATTGCAGGAACAGCAAGCGCTAAGTATGACCTATCCTAAAACTGGGATGGTTGTAATTACAGACCTGGTAGATTCTGTTACTAATATACATCCGTCTCGTAAGCGGCCAGTTGGTGAGAGGTTGGCTAATTGGGCATTGTCTGAAACATATGGAGTTTCTGGTATTGCCTATAAAAGCCCTGAATTAATTTCGGCTGCACTTTCCAACGATAAAATAATCCTTCGGTTTACAAATGCACCTAATGGCCTGATAATTAATGGCAATGAAGCCACAGGATTTTTTGTTAGCGGCGAACAGGAAGCCTGGTTCCCTGCAAAAGCTAAAGTGGAAAAGGATGTTATTACTGTTACCTGCCCGGAGGTAAAAACTCCTTACCATGTACGGTATGGTTTCGGAAATACAACAATAGGCAATGTTTCGAGCTTAGAAGGGTTGCCGGTTGTCCCTTTCAGGACAGACGATTGGAAAGTTGATCAATCACCGGTAAATTAAAAATCAGAAATTGCACATATGAAAAAGTTAATCACCATGTTATGCCTCATCGTTATGATGCAGGCCCAAGGGAAGCAGATCTACCAGATATCAGTATATCACTTCAATACAGCCGAACAGGAAAGCCAGCTTGATACATATCTTTCCAAAACACTAATTCCTGCTCTGCATAAATTGGGTTGTGCCAATATTGGTGTCTTTAAGCCTATCGCCAACGATACTGCAGCAGACAAAAAATTGTACATGCTGGTTCCTTACAAAAACTGGCAGGACCTTTATTCAGTAAGGAGTCATCTGCCAAAAGATGCTGCACCCGAATATAGCAGGATGGAATCTATTATACTGGAAGCATTTCGCCTTGCACCGCAAATGACTTTACCCAAATTGTCTGGCAGCAAAACCGATTTTGTATATGAATTGCGTAGCTATGAATCGGCAACAGAAAAATTATACCAGAATAAAGTGCAAATGTTTAATGAAGGTGGTGAAGTACCCCTTTTCGAAAGACTCGGATTCAACGCTGTTTTTTATGCTGATGTTATATCCGGCAGCCGGATGCCTAACCTGATGTATATGACCAGTTTCAACTCGATGAAAGCAAGGGATGAACACTGGAAAACATTTAGTGATGATGCTGAATGGAAAACATTATCTGGTAAACCTGAATACCAGGGCAATGTTTCCAAGGCAGATATTATCCTGATGCACTCTACTGCATATTCAGACTACTAGGCCTTAAAAACTATTCACTTTTGTACTGCGTGGTTTTGGGATGAAAAGTTCTCCAGGAATGCCAGAATTCCTGGTAGACAGGTATCCTGTTCAGGAAAGCGCCTTTTAATGCCCCGTCAATACACCAGCCATCCATATTCCAGGTTGAATTGGTTTGAAGGTCTGTCATTTGATCAGGAATACCCGACCACTTGAAGTCCATTGCTTTACCATGAACGGTTCGGTCCCATCCATGGAAGGTGACCGAATCTTTTTCTAATACCAGTAACACTGGTAAGTCTTGGATACTATCAGTGATCATTCGCTTTTTCACCAGTTCATTCCAGTCATAAGCCTTTGCTGCAGTCGCGGACCTGATGCCTAATATCCATGATTTTTCTTTCCAGGATAAAGAGTCGCGCCTGGTTAGCTCGCTTTTCCCAAGCCCCGTTTCATAATTTACCATATTGCCATATTCCTCAATAAAATCCTTGTCAGGCTGCATAACCATTGAGTTTGGATACATTCGCAGCCAGGCACTTAATCTCATCTGCTGGCTTGGAATCTCAACGAGGCTATTCCCTTTAAGCGGACCTTCAACAGCTTCGCCAGTGGCCTGCCGCCACCAGCTTTTTGTACGGGCATCTTCAAACATCGCATTGAAATGATCCATGCCTACTAAACGGAAATTTTCAACCTGTCCTTGAACAACCGGACTGAATACTCTTCCAGTTCTGCAAACCGTACAATAAGTTACCATTATTGGTGTATTTCCCAGGCTGTCCCTGACCTGGTGATGGTATCCAATGTATTGGATAGGATATGCTTTGGCAATACCATTTAACGATACACCCAAAACCAGTTTTTCTCCTGCCACTTTATTTTTAGTAACATCAGCCAAAATAAGGTTCGATGGCTGGTGAAACATTTTATCGGCCTGCATCTGAAAATTGATCATGTAGAAAATGAAGATGTAAAATACTATGCCCAGTACCGTCCAGATTTTTTGTCTTTTGGTTGCTGCTTTAAAAATTTGAAAGGATAAAAATGCAGTCACTAACAGTAGCATTCCCCTGATCCAATTGGTATTGTTATGCAGCCAGTAAGCCACAGGAATACTGTTCTGCTGCTGGCTTCCGGGGAATGGCATGATAAAATAAACTCCGGCTGCTTCTAAAAGCACCAATATTAGCAGGACTATGCCTAAACCTAATCGATACATAACGATTTGAATTAATTAACCGGAAGCTACTAATTTCGGGGAACAATAATTTTATCCATTCAATACTTCATCATGTATTTTTCCCTTTTCCCGCAATCAGTATATACAATCAGGAGGAAGGTTTTAAAAGAACTCGTAGGATCAGGACTCATAGTGCTGATGGGTAACGAAGAGTCTGGCATGAATTATAAAGACAATTGTTATCACTTTCGCCAGGATAGCAGTTTTTTATATTATTTTGGACTGGATACGCCTGGCCTGGGGGCCATCATTGATGCGGATACCGGTGCTGAAATAATTTTCGGGAATGAACTCACCTTAGATGATATTGTCTGGACCGGACCGCTGCCCACGCTCAAAGAAATGGCCGCGGAAGTTGGTGTTAATCAAACTAAGCCTTACGCTGAATTCGGCAGGCAAATTATCCATGCAACATCTGTTGGAAAAAAAGTCCATTTCCTGCCTCCTTATCGACCCGAAAATCTGTTGAAATTATCAGAATGGCTGCAGTTGCCGGTTTCTGCTATCAAAACACACCATTCGGTAGAATTAATCAAAGCCGTTGTTAAACAACGGTCCATAAAGGAAAGTATAGAAATTGAAGCTATCGAACAGGCTGTTTCCATTAGCGCCGATATGCATTTTACAGCGATGCATAAAGCAGCAATCGGTATGAAAGAATATGAGCTTGTGGCTAAAGTGCAGGAAATTGCCCATGCCGCCGGCGGACAATTATCTTACCCCGTCATTCTTACAATAAACGGGCAGACTTTACACAATCATTTTTACGGGAATACCTTATCAGAAGGGAATATGGTACTGGTTGATGCAGGGGCTGAACAAAACATGCATTATGCAGGCGACCTTACCCGGACTTTCCCGGTCGGACGTCAATTTTCTACACAGCAGCGTGAAGTATATGATATAGTCCTTAATTCACTGGAAAGGGCTACGGCATTGCTGCAACCTGGCGTTCAGTTCATAGATATACATGCTAAAGCTGCTGAAGCCCTGGTGGCTGGACTGAAAGAAATTGGCCTTGTAAAGGGTGATCCTGCTGAGGCTGTCCGGGAAGGAGTGCATACTTTATTTTTTCAATGCGGACTGGGCCATATGATGGGACTGGATGTGCACGATATGGAAGATCTTGGGGAAGAATATGTCGGGTACACTGACCAGCTTAAAAAAAGAACGGATTTTGGCTGGAAATCATTGCGGCTGGGCAAAGCCCTTGAACCCGGGTTTATTCTTACAGTTGAGCCGGGTATTTATATGATCCCGGAACTTATTGACAGATGGAAAGCAGAAAAAAAACTTTCAGGGTTTATTAATTATGGCGCGCTGGAAAAGTACCGCAATTTTGGTGGGATCCGGATTGAAAATAATTTCCTGGTTACTACCGAAGGTTACCACAGGCTTGGCAAATACCTGCCGGATTCAGCAAGGGAAATTGAATCTATCCGGGACCAATATGCGTAGAAATTGATTTTAATACCAGTACACTGATGAAAATTTCTTCGCTATTTTGTAACACCGGAATGCTTTCCTGATGGCTGGAATATTCCATTAATCCTGAAATAAATGGTTTAGCCATTAGTCGCTGTGGGGTACTTAATATTACGGTCATATTAAGGTGGAGGAATGTCCTGACAAGCCTGTCCAATTGCTTGAAATCTTCAGGGTCGTAGTTGATATCACTCAATAAAATCACATCCGCCTTTTTTTCTGAGGGTATGACATTCCAATCCAATACACTGGATTGCAGGTTTGTAAGTCTGTTATATTGTGCTGATTGCTGTATTACCGTAACCGCTTCTTGCATGTAATCTGTGCAGTTGACATTTGCCGCCTTCCGGGCTGCGACCAGTGATGGGAGACCCAATCCTGCGGCTAATTCCATTACCTGACTGCCCGCATAGTAAGCCGGGTTTTTGTCGAGGAAAACAGATAATGCGATTGATGCAGGCCAGATTTTTGCCCAGTATGGAAATGGTGTTTGATTGTTTTCAAGGAAGCGCTTCCTGTATTCTTCCAGAACAGATTGGTCATCTGGCACAAGCAGAGAAACAGAAGTCTTTCCAATTTGCAGAGTTTGCAGTGATAGTTGTAATGCCATATGGGAAGTACCAAAGATGAGTAATCTTTTTAATTGTTACCTAATATGCAAGTGGAGTGAGCTTTTGTACCTTTATCCTATGAGTAATCTTTCGGCTTTTAACCAGTTCTCCAGGAGTTTGCCGGCAGAGGGTTTTACCATGCCTGTTCTTTTCATTGGTCACGGATCACCCATGAACGGAATTGAAGAAAATGAATTTAGTAAAACCTGGACTGCAATGGCCAATTCAATTCCTATACCTAAGGCCGTGCTGGTTGTATCAGCGCATTGGTTAACCCGGGGAACACATATAACAGCCATGGAGCATCCCCGGACCATCCATGATTTTGGTGGATTTCCCGATGAATTATTTAAAGTGCAATACCCGGCACCGGGTGATCCCCAACTAGCCATCGATACTGTGCAAATGGTAAAAACTGTTTCAGTGGGTCTTGACCATGAATGGGGATTAGACCATGGTACCTGGACAGTAGTACGCCACATGTTTCCTGACGCTAATATACCGGTATTGCAATTGAGCATTGATTATGGAAAAGAAGCCCGCTACCATTATGAACTCGCCAGGGAGATATCTGCCTTACGTAAAAAAGGAGTCCTGATTATCGGTAGCGGCAATATGGTACATAACCTGCGCATGGTAGCCTGGGATAAACTCGGTGAACCGGAATACGGATATGATTGGGCATTACATATTAATGAGGAATTCAAACGGCTTATCAGTGCGGGTACACACGATTTGCTGGTTAATTATTCCGCCATGGGCAAGGAGGCTTTATTGGCAATACCCACCCCGGATCATTATTACCCGCTACTGTATATCCTGGGTCTCCAACAAAAAAGCGAGCCGATAGCTTTTTTCAATGATCGTGCTGTTGGTGGGTCGCTGACCATGACATCAGTTCGCATTGGATAAAAATGGGGCAACTGAAAATCCTTGCTCTATCCTAGCTTCATCCTAGCTTTATCCTAGCTTTATCCTAGCTTCACCCCTGACTAGTCCTAAAATAGCTATTAATTGCTTTTAATGATTCTAATACAGGGAATAATTATATTAGATAATAAACGGAAAGATATGGAACAACCATTATGGGGAATTGACCTGGGCGGGACTAAAATTGAGGGCGTTATCATGCCAACATTGCAGAATCCTGAACCCATTTTAAGAACCCGCGTACATACAGAGGCGCATAAAGGCTACGGGCATATAATTTCACAGATCGTAAAACTTGTGAATGAAATGAAAGCCACGTCGGGGTTACAACCGGCATCAATCGGCTTTGGAACTCCGGGTGTTTTGGACCCGATATTGCAAACCATGAAAAACTGCAATAGTACTGCATTGAACGGCCAGCCTCTGAAAAAAGACCTTGAGCAAGCCCTCGGTATTCCTGTAGAACTGGCCAACGATGCCAATTGTTTCGCTCTGGCAGAAACTCATTGGGGAATTGTAAAGAAGCAGTTTCCTGATGCCAGGATGGTATTTGGTATAATTATGGGATCAGGAGTTGGGGGTGGAATTGTAATTGATGGTAAAGTATGGAATGGAAAACAGGGAATTGCCGGTGAATGGGGACATATTTTCCTTGATGCTTCCGGTGGGCCTTGTTATTGTGGTAAAAGTGGTTGTGTAGAAACGATCCTTAGCGGTCCCTCACTGCAACGGTATTTTAAACAAACCAGTGGAATAGAATTAAATCTCCGTGAGATTGTTGAAGCTGCACAGTTAGTCGAAAATGCTGCCGCCCGGCTTACTATCGATCGCCTGCATCATTTCTTTGGCAAAGCAGTATCGATAATTACCAACCTGCTCGATCCCGATGTAATAATAGTAGGAGGGGGAGTAGGAAATATCGATTCTATCTATACAGCTGGCATAAAATCATTAGCCCATTATATATTCAATAACCGGCTTGATGTGCCTGTGGTTAAACCTATGCTGGGTGACAGTGCAGGAGTTTTTGGTGCAGCTGCCCTGGTAGCCTGACCGCCATTTAAGGTGCTTTTATTATAGATACAACATGTCAGTTGTGGCCACCCTATTGTATTGGATCAGTTTACTGGTCATTTTCTATACCTATGTGGGGTATGGCATCCTTATGTGGGTTTGGGCAATTTTCAAGCGGAAAAAATCGGCGCTTTCAGTTGAAAATGACGCTTCATTACCCGCAGTGACGATTTTAATCCCCGCTTATAATGAAGCCGGTGTAATTGGGGCGAAAATCCGGAATAGCCTCGAGTTAAATTACCCCAGACGCTTATGCACCGTTTTCGTTATTACCGATGGGTCAACCGACGGAAGTCCCGATATAGCCCGGGCATTTCCGCAGGTTCACCTCGTCCATGAGCCTGTCAGGCTGGGTAAAGCAGTTGCGATCAACAAAGCTATGGAATCTATAACTACCCCTTTGGTAGTGCTGACAGATGCAAATACTTTACTTAGCAGCGATAGTATCCGGCTATTGGTTAGTCATTTTAAAAACCCGCGGATTGGGGCAGTTTCAGGTGAAAAAAAACTACTGGTAGCAGAAAACTCGGGTTTGGGCGAGCAGGGAGAAGGGCTTTATTGGAAATACGAGTCTTTCTTAAAGAAGAACGATGCCCTTGTTGGAACACTGGTTGGCGCGGCTGGGGAATTGTTTTCCTTTAAGCGTGAACTTTTCCAGCCACTCGAACCCGATACCATACTTGATGATTTTGTATTGTCTTTACGTATTTGCGCAAAAGGGTTCAAGGTGGCCTATGAACCAGGGGCCCTGGCTCTTGAAAGGGGATCTTTATCTATAAGCGAAGAACAGACCAGGAAAATAAGAATAGCAGCCGGAGGATTCCAGGCTATGAGTCGCCTTCCTGGATTGATGCGATTTAAAAAACACCCTTTACTGACTTTTCAATATTTTTCCCACCGGGTACTACGCTGGACGCTTGCCCCAGCTCTTCTTCCGATTTTGTTAGCCGTAAACCTCTTTCTGGTAGTAAATGATGCCAGCGTATGGTATAGGGTTACCTTGCTGGCTCAAACAGTTTTTTACTTTTCTGCAGGTATTGGCTGGTTAGGTGCCCGGAACAATACGAAGTGGCCGATCGTATTTATACCATATTATTTTTTATTCATGAATTGGGCGGTATTTCTTGGCTATAGCAGGTTTTTAAGTGGTAAACAGTCAGGGATATGGGAAAAATCAGAACGCATACCCTTTCCTGTTAACGACTGAAATGGAATCTTTACCAAGGCAAACCGGTAGTTTTTGCCTAAGTAGAAATATTTATTGCAGATCATTTCTTTAAATGGAAATTAGTATTACTTTTATAGCAGGAAACTTTCATTCAAATCCTTTGATAAGCACCTGATGCTGGCTGGCCATAAATCCTAAGAACACCTTTATTGAAGTTGAATTATTTCGGATAAGTTGATTCCGAAGGATATATTTGTTTTTTCATATACCCCTTGAAGACCTAACCGTTCCAATCGATTTTCCTATTGAAAAATTGAGTTTTTAAAACTTAATTATTCAAGGATGAAAAGAAAGATACTTGTGATAACTGAAAGCAAAGCTATCAGGTTTTTATTACAGACTGTGCTTCACGACCAATTCACTACTATCACTGCTGCTGAGGCTGCAGATGCTATGTACTGGATTGCGCAAACTGAGTTACCGGCAGCCATTGTTATGGATCCCAATTTGCCGGATACTGAGCCTTGGGAACTGGTAGAACACCTGAAAACCAGTGGGCTGTATAAGCATATCCCCCTCATTGTTATTTCTGAGCAACCTGAAGGTGAACTTGCTTCACTTAGTGCAAATTATAATGTGGATGCTTATTTCCATAAGCCATTCAATCCTATTGATCTTAAGAAGAAACTTGAAGCACTGGTAAATATGCCTGCAGTCAAAAGTGATAAAATGCTTAAAGCTGTATAAGGCAACCCTGAAAACTTTAAACCTTACCTGAATGGAACCAATTTTACCATTAACATCTTCCTCTCCCCAGACTTCTTCTTATAAACGGTATTCCGTATATCGTGAGCCTAATATTGCACCTGTCGTTCAGATTCATTCGCGGGAGTTTTTCTATATTGGAAAGAATACCCGTAGCATAGATTACCTGGTAAATCTTTTTGATGGAGGGTATGCTGCAGAAAATATTTCTAAAGCACTCAATATCCTTAAAAGAATTGACCAACAGCAAAAGGCTATCCCAAATGTCTTTATAATTGACAGTGCAATTGAACTTTCTGCTGTAGCAGAACTGAATGCTTTCCTCACCACTGGGGAAAAGTTCCGGGGAATTCCGGTGATTATGGATAAGGTCAATAGTACTACCGACCCGGCAGATCCGGGATTGCTCATGCGTATATTCGATGACGTTATCGATACCCGCAAGGTTGATAACAAGCTCCTGAACCGGATCAACTTCCTTGAAAAGGTAAAGCAAAAGAAATTTTCAAAAACGCAGGAAACCATCAGGATGATCGAGCGTGTCAGGAAAAATAGCAAATTGGGAGTGGGTCGCAGGGCATTTGATATCCTGGTATCATTAATTGGTATCATTTTAATGAGCCCAATTATGGTGCTTATTGCACTTGCAATTAAATTGGAAAGCAAAGGGCCTGTTTTTTATATCTCTAAAAGAGCTGGCAGAGGATACAGGGTATTCAATTTTTATAAATTTCGCACAATGCAATGCGATGCCGATAAAAAGGTTGACCAGCTAAAACAATTTAGTGAGTATGATGAAGAAAAATGCCGGGTTTTCTTTAAAGTGTCCGATGACCCCAGGGCAACCCGCATTGGAAAATTCTTAAGGAATTCGAGTCTGGACGAATTGCCCCAGTTTTTTAATGTGTTACTGGGTGATATGTCGCTGGTGGGAAATCGGCCACTGCCATTATACGAAGCAGCCATGCTAACTACTGATGAATGGGCTGAACGTTTTATGGCACCAGCAGGCATTACCGGACTCTGGCAGATCCGTAAAAAAGACAGGCATTACATGTCTGATGAGGAAAGAATAAAATTGGATATCACCTATTCCAAAAAGCAGAATTTTCTTTTTGACCTTTGGATTATTGCGCATACGCCGCCCGCCCTGATCCAAAAATCAAACGTTTAATACTTTACCCTGTAAATATTTTAGAAAAGCCGGCCCGAAGCCGGCTTTTCGACTATTGGTATCCGATATTATATATTTTGTCGAAAAAAAACAAATGTTCATTGGTTATACTTTGATTTTTCCCTATTTTCCCAACTCGTGGTTAATTTTATTTATATAGTCGGCCTTGTGCTGTTCATTTACTTGTTCTGCAGTATAACTTACTTGCTGGTGGTAGCCATTGCCGGAATGATGCACCAGGAAGAAGCACCTCCGGAAACTGACAAATTTGCCAGTTTTGCTATCCTGATTCCTTCTTACCGCGACGACCATATCATTGTACAAACCGCTTCGGAGGCATTAAATCACAATTATCCAGCCGGCTTTTTTGATGTTACTGTTATTGCAGACTCCCTGCTACCCCAAACTGTGGCCATATTAAGAAAAATGGGGATTAAAGTACTCGAGGTTTCTGCTCACATGAAAGCTAAGTCAGTTCATGCTGCATTACAAAGCTTGCCAAATGGAAAATACGATGTAGTGATGATTCTGGATGCAGATAATATTATGAAATCCGGTTGCCTTAGGTTGGTCAATAATTATTATCAGGCCGGTTATTTAGCCATGCAATGCCATCGCACTGCAAAAAATGACCAAACAAGTATTGCCCTTCTGGATGCAATCAGCGAAGAGATAAATAACCATCTTTTTCGCCTCGGGCAGCAGTCGCTTGGATTTTCTGCCGCCCCTTCAGGTTCTGGTATGGCCTTTGAAACCAAATTGATCCAATCTATTTTTACCTGGAAACCCATTCTTGATAATCCAGGTGAAGACCGCGAAATAGATATGCAATTACTAAAACGTGGCATTAAACTGCATTATATTCCAGATGCATGGGTATTGGATGAAAAGGTGGCCAGCCACGATGTATTTGAAAAACAAAGGGTTCGCTGGATGGAAGCCCAATGGTACCAGGTCAGGCGTTTTATGGAACCCGACATGAAAGGTATCCGAAAGGATGCCCAGTATTATAATAAACTCATTCAAAACCTATTGCTACCCCGTTCACTTTACCTGGTGGTTTTTTCTGCCATAGTTTTTTTGGTAATCATACGGTATCTTACCGGTTGGGCATTTTTCTTTCCTTTACCCGGTTGGTGGCTAAGCTTGTTATTGTTCTTTATGCTTACCCTGGCTATTGCCATTCCATCGCGATACTATTCCTTGCAAACCGGTAAAGCCCTGGTTAGCCTGCCTATGTTAATGGTTACAATGATTAAAGCGCTTTTGCGCATCAGGAAAGGAAGAAAGGAATTCCTGCACACCCCCAAATCCTATACAGGAATGAATGATCAGTAAGAATCGGTTACTGCACTTATTTTTGTGGTAAATTGCCGCCGATCAGCTTCGACGCTACCATATTATCAAGTTCCATTGAATACCTGAAAGGTGTTGGTCCATTCCGCGCGGACCTCCTCAGGAAAGAACTGCAGATATTCACTTTTAAGGATCTTCTAGACCATTTTCCCTTCAGGCATGTTGACAAAACAAAGGTCAGTCCGATCAGTTCTGTGCATCCTTCATCCGATTATTTGCAAGTTGCCGGTACGATAACAGGTTTTTCCATAATGGGTGAAAACCGGGGTAAAAGGCTTGTGGCGACCTTGAAGGATGCCAGCGGCGAACTGGAACTGGTTTGGTTCCAGGGTATCAGCTGGGTACAAAAAATATTGCAGGTCGGACAGGTTTACCTGGTATATGGGAAGGCAGGATATTTTAATGGGATGCCCCAGATCACCCATCCCGAAATGGAAATTTATACCCCGGAAAAGATTAATGGTAAAGCCTTCCTGGAACCTGTTTATCCAAGTACAGAAAAATTAAAGGCGAAATCTCTTGGTGGCAGGCAAATCGGCAAACTGACATACAGCTTATTGTCTGCCCTCAAAGAACGTGACCTGCCAGAAAACCTGCCATCAAATATTTTACAGCAGTTTCGATTCCCTTCCAGGTTTGATGCATACCAGCAAATCCATTTTCCCTCTTCCGGGCAACAACACCAGGCTGCCATGGACCGTCTCAAATTCGAAGAATTATTCATTGCACAACTGCGTCTTTCCCTCATAAGGTTGCAAAGACATCGCTATTCGAATGGAGTAGTTTTTGCCCAGGTGGGGAACCTGTTCAATACTTTTTATCATAATTACCTTCCATTTGACTTAACCGGTGCACAAAAAAGAGTGCTCAGGGAGATCAGATCTGATATGGCACAGGGCCGCCAGATGAACCGCCTTTTGCAGGGTGATGTGGGTAGCGGAAAAACCATGGTCGCCTTATTATCTATGTTGCTTGCTGCAGATAACGGATTCCAGAGTTGCCTCCTTGCACCCACTGAAATCCTGGCCAACCAGCATTACCAGGGCATCACAACTTTATTGAAGGAATTGCCTGTTCGGGTTGAATTGTTAACCGGCTCGGTGAAAACCGCGGCACGCAGAAAAATTCTAAAAGACCTGGTTGAAGGTGAAATTGACCTTTTGATCGGTACCCATGCGCTGTTGGAAGATAAAGTGCAATTTCATCATCTCGGCCTTGCCATTATAGATGAACAGCACCGTTTTGGCGTGGAGCAAAGGGCCAGGCTATGGAAAAAGGCAGTTATTCCACCCCATATTCTGGTGATGACAGCAACACCTATTCCCAGGACACTGGCGATGACAGCTTATGGCGATCTCGATTATAGTATTATCGACGAAATGCCCCCGGGCCGGATACCTATAACAACAGTTCACCGGTTTGAATACGCGAGGGCAACCGTAATGGATTTTTTACGTTCAGAAATAGACAAAGGCAGGCAAGTCTATATTATTTTCCCATTAATTGAAGAATCTGAAAAGCTTGACCTGGAAAACCTGATGCGCGGTTATGAAAATGTAAAAGCGTTTTTTCCGGAACCGCGGTATTATATCAGCATGGTTCATGGAAAACAGGCACCGGAAGTGAAGGAAACCAATATGCAACGATTCGTGAAGCACGATACTCAGATCATGGTTTCTACAACTGTTATTGAAGTCGGCGTGAATGTTCCTAACGCAAGTGTAATGGTCATTGAAAGTGCAGAGAAATTCGGTTTATCACAATTGCACCAATTAAGGGGAAGGGTTGGTAGAGGAAGTGAAAAGAGTTTTTGCATATTATTAACAGGTATGCAATTAAACAATGAGGCCCGGGAGCGGTTAAAGATAATGTGTGCAACAAATGATGGATTTTTGATTGCAGAAAAAGACCTTGAATTGCGCGGCCCGGGCGATATTGAGGGCACAAGGCAGAGTGGTTTATTGAATTTTAAACTGGCCAATATAGTTCAGGATAAACACTGGCTGGATGCGGCAAAGCAACTAGCCCTGGCAATTTCTGAAGCTGACCCTACACTTTCGTCGCTTGAGAATCTGCCATTAAAAGCGTTTCTTCATGCCCAGAAAGGCAAACAGGCCTGGAGTAAAATTTCATAGGTTAAGTCGCTGGTATTATTCATTTTATTGATGTAAATTCAATGACCTTGTTAAAGCATATCCACATATTCCTAATCGCCCTAATTTCTTTGCCGGCCTTTGCCCAAAAGAATACAAATGCACTTGAATTTGTTGAAAACAAAGGACAGTGGGATAAGCGTGTTACCTATATGGGTGAGTTAGGCAATGGTGCATTTTTCCTCCGGAAAACTGGTTTTACTATCCTGCAGCATAATTCCGCCGATTTATTGCAGTTATCTGAACTTGCTCATGGCCATGCGCCCGATCAGCAGTCAAATTCCCGTCGCCAGGGGGCAGATGGCATGGCTTCTGCTAATACTGTTGCGAAGGTGCCCGGGAAAACTAATGACCTTACTATCCGCTCGCATGCTTATAATATGGAACTTGAAGGTGCAAATGAGTCGCCGGAAATAGAAGGGTCAAAACCGCAACCGGGGTATAATAACTATTTCCTGGGTAATGATCCAGCAAAATGGGCGGGAGGTTGTCGTATATTCAATACTGTTACTTATAAAAACGTATATCCTAATATTGATATCCGTTACTTTACCGACGAAGGCTGGGTTAAATACGAATACATTATAAATCCAGGTGGAGACCCCGGCAAAATCGTGATGCGGTATGAAGGCATTGAAAAACTTTCTTTGAGAAAAGGTGAACTTGTTATCAAAACTAGTGTTGGGGAAGTCCGTGAAATGCAACCCTATACCTACCAACTATCGGACAAAGGAAGAACTGTTATTGGTGCGAAATACCAATTGAAAGGTAATACCGTACGGTTCGCTTTGGAAAGCTACGACCCCAAGGCAACCGTTATCATTGACCCAACCCTGATTTTCGCTTCATTTACCGGAAGCAAATCCGACAACTGGGGCTACACCGCAACCTATGGCGGCGATGGTACTATGTATACCGGGGGTATAGTTTTCGGCAATGGCTTCCCTGTTTCACCTGGTGCATTTCAAACTACATATAGTGCTTCAGGGGGTTCTGAGCCCTTTAATATGGGTATCATGAAGTTTAATCCTAACGGAACCCAAAGAGTTTATGCTACCTATGTTGGAGGGGGATACTCTGATCAGCCCCACAGCCTTATTGTTAATTCAAAAGGCAACCTGATTATTGCAGGACGTACTTCTTCTTCTGATTATCCAGCATTACAATCTTTTGGCAACAGAAGAGGGTGGGATATCGTAATTACCGAACTTAACGCCACTGGAACAGCATTAGTTGGCTCCGTGGTTATCGGCGGACAAGGAAACGACGGTATTAATACCGGCGACAGCCATGGAGGATCTCCAAACGGGTTACTAAATTTTTATGGAGATGATGCCCGCAGTGAAGTCATCCTGGATAAAAACGATAATATTTACCTTGCATCCTGCACACAATCGGCAGATTTTTATGTTACCCCAAATGCGCCCTTCAAATCACTGACTGGAAGTACAGATTTGCAATCTGGTGTTCTGATAAAAGCAACACCTACTTTGTCTACAATACTGATGTCCACTTATTTTGGCGGAAAAGACCTGGATGCTGGATTTGTATTAGGCGTTAACGATTTTAATGGTGATATATGGGTTTGCGGGTCTACAAAAAGTAATGATTTCCCGGGTAATAAAACTGGAACAATTGGACCAAATTATATTGGCGGTGAAACAGATGGGTTTATCGCGGTTTTTTCAAACGATGGAACCGTGCTTAAAAAATCAACATATATTGGAACTACTGAAAAAGACGCTATTTTGGGCTTTGAGTTCGACCGCTTAGGCGATCCTTATGTAATGGGCGTAACTTATGGCCCCTGGACAAGAAAAAATGCCGTTTACGGTGTTGACGGGGCGAAAAATTTTATTGGAAAACTTAAACTCGACCTTTCAGGCTGGCAGTACACAACTACTTTTGGGACAGCTGGTTCTACTCCGAATATTTCGCCCGTTGCATTCCTGGTAGACCGTTGCCAGAATATTTATGTATCTGGCTGGGGCGCATCAAACCTCGCTAATTATCCTATGCAGGGTACTTCTGGAATGGAGATTACCTCTGATGCCCTGAAGAAAACTACTGACAACCATGACTTCTATTTTATCGTAATCAAGAAAGATGCTTCTGCTCTTTTATATGCAACCTATTTTGGGCAGAATGGCAATTTCTCAGAGCATGTTGATGGAGGAACAAGCCGTTTCGACCAAAATGGTGTTATTTACCAGGCGATGTGTGCCAATTGTTTTAGCCAGGCATTAGGCACACAAAGGCCCCGTTTTCCCGTAACACCTGGGGCATGGTGCTGTTCTAATGGATATTCAGGAGCCGATGGAACAGGTAATGGTGCTGAATGCAACCTCGCTGCACTGAAGATCTCTTTTAATTTTGCAGGTGTTGGTGCCGGTGCGTCAGCCTATATAAATGGTGTGCGTGACACATCCGGTTGTGTGCCATTAACTGTTAAATTGGTAGATACCGTTCAAAACGCGAAAAGCTATATCTGGAATTTTGGAGATGGTAGTCCGGATTTGGCCACCACAAATTTTGAAGTACCTCATGTGTATAACGCAGTTGGCACCTATCGTGTAAGGCTTATAGCAATTGATTCAAGTACTTGTAATATCAGCGATACTGCTTTTATTAATATCAGGGTTCGAGCTGATGAAGCTAAGCTCGATTTCAGTGCTACGAAATTACCACCTTGCGAATCCTTGTCCTTCAGGTTCGATAACCTGTCAGTTCCACCGCCAGCCAAACCATTTTCAAATACTTCTTTTATCTGGGACTTTGGTGATGGTTCAAGGCAAGTTGGCGGTCTTACCAGTGTTAATCATTCCTATTTGTCAGCAGGCTCTTACCAGGTCAGGCTGATTTTAAATGATACCGTCTACTGTAATTCAGGAGATTCAATTGTAAAAGAATTTAACCTCAGTCCACTAGTTAAGGCGCAGTTTGAACTGCCCAATGGCTGTGTGCCTTATAATGCAATTATTACAAACACTTCTATAGGTGGACAAACCTATTTATGGGATTTTGGTGATGGTACGTCTTCCACCGATAAAGAACCGGTTAAAGTATTTAGTACTGCTGGAAAATTCAGGGTCAAACTAACTGTAACAGACCCAAATAGCTGTAACATTGTTGATTCCACATTCAGGGATGTCCTGGTTCAGGGTGCGCCAACTGCCGGGTTTAGTTTTGCACCGGTTACTCCATTAGAAAATACACCAACTACATTTACAAATACTTCATCAGCAGATGCCATCAACTTCCTGTGGAGTTTTGGTGATAATGAAACAAAGGAAACTGCTTCCCGTGCACCAATTGACCACCAATACAATAAAACGGGCCGTTACGATGCCTGCCTGGTGGCAGTGAATGTATCTGGATGTATTGATACCCTTTGCCTGCCTGTGGATGCTATAGTTTCACCAAGGGTAGATCTTCCTAATGCATTTACCCCTCTTGGTCCAGCCCCTAATAATGTAATATTTGTAAGGGGATTTGCAATCGGAAAAATGAGGTTTATGATTTTTAACCGGTTGGGTCAGAAAGTGTTTGAATCAGATAACATGAAATCAGGCTGGGATGGAAAATATAACGGAGTTGTACAACCAATGGATGTATATGCCTATGTCCTTGATGTTGAATTTACAGATGGCACCCGAACAACGAAAAAGGGAGATATAACATTAATCCGGTAATCCTAAATAATCAGGAAATGAAGAGCAATAAGATAAAGCGGCGATTAATGATGATAGTTTTATTATCGGGCTATTTTTCTGCATCGGTAAAAGCGCAGGATCTTCACTTTTCTCAATTTTTCAATTCACCGTTAACTACTAATCCTGCTAATACGGGGTTCATTCCCGATGCTGATTACCGGATTGGGGCAAATTACCGCAGCCAGTGGGTTAGTGTAATGGATGTGCCTTATAAAACTGTGAGTATATGGGGTGATGCGCAAGTGTTTCGTAACCGGATTGAGAACGGCTGGATTGGATTGGGTGGTGTAATTCTCAGGGATGCAGCCGGAAGCGGAAACCTCACTTCAACAAAAATTTACGGTTCTATTGCTTATCACCAGATGCTGGGATATGCAAGCTTGCTTTCTGCAGGGTTTAATATTGGATGGGCCAATAAACGGATTGACCCAACCAGGTTGAAATTTCCGGATCAGTTCAACGAGTCTACCGGGTTTTTTGATGCAGGCGTGCCAACTTCCGTCTATTTTAATTCTACAAGTACAAGTTATGCTGATATCCAGGCCGGATTGAACTATGCTTATTTCCCCACGGATAAATTATATGTGAATGCCGGATTTTCGGTACACCATATCAACCAGCCCAAGGAAACCTTTTTTACCGATGCAGGATTTGACAACCGGCTTGCGCCGCGCTATATAGGATTCCTGAATGCCAGTATGAAAATGAATGACCTGGTTATCCTTAGCCCCATGGCATACTATACTAACCAATCAAAAGCATCTGAATTTTTGCTTGGAGCAAGTGCCAATTATAATCTTAGCGGAGACGGCGAAACCCAGGTAATAGGTGGTATTTACTATCGCTCCAATGAATCCTTTATTCCTTTAATAGGTTTTCAATGGAAGAACTTCAGGATGACATTTACCTATGATGTCACCAATTCATCATTGACTAAGTATAATAACTCGCAAGGTGCAATTGAATTTTCTCTGGTGAAGAATGGGTATTATGAAGAATACAATGCCTACCAGCGGCAGTCACTTTGCCCTAAGTTTTAACTGGCTTTCCTTCCGTAAATTCACGATTTCCCGAATTATCCGATTTTTGCAACTAACGTTCTTAGCAGCTATGGAATTGATACCCGAAAAAGGCAGGTTAACTGAAGAACATTTGCGGCAGCTGCAGCAGATTGTAGGTCCGGATTTTGTATTTACTGATACAGAATCGTTCCTGAAATATGGCCATGATGAAACGGAACACTTATTTTTTTCACCAGAAGTCATAGTTAAACCCCGCACGCCCAAAGAAATCAGTGCCATCCTTCGGCTTTGCCATGAGCATTATATTCCTGTAACACCAAGGGGGGCCGGGACAGGCTTAAGTGGTGGCGCTTTGCCCCAACTGGGCGGTGTCCTGTTGTCGATGGAAAGGTTTTCTTCAATTTTGGAAATTGATGAGCGAAATGGCCAGGTAATCACTGAACCAGGTGTAATTACCGAGGTATTACAAATGGCGGTAAAGGAGAAAGGATTGTTTTACCCACCCGACCCAAGTAGTCGCGGATCCTGTTTTATAGGCGGAAATATTGCAGAGAACAGTGGCGGCCCCAAAGCGGTAAAATATGGTGTGGTAAGGGATTATGTTTTGAACCTCGAACTGGTTTTGCCTACAGGGGAAATTATCTGGACCGGGGCAAATGTGTTAAAAAATTCTACCGGTTATAACCTGACGCAATTATTGGTAGGCAGCGAAGGAACATTGGGAATTGTTACTAAAATTGTGCTTAAACTAATCTCCCACCCCAGGCACGACCTGCTGATGCTGGTGCCTTTTGCCTCACTTGAGAACGCCTGTGAAGCAGTTAGTGCCATATTCAGGGCAGGATTTACGCCAAGCGGACTTGAATTAGTTGAAATTGATGCCCTCATAATTGTTAGTGATTTTGTAGACAGTACAGTAGTTCCTCTTACTCCTGATACTGCAGCACAGCTCATTATAGAAGTTGATGGAAACCATCCCGATACCTTAATGGCCGAAATGGAAGCAATTGCTGAATTACTCACCCGGTACAATTGCGGGGAAGTGTTTTTTGCAGACGATTCACAACAGAAGGCAGAACTATGGAAATTGCGGCGAAGGGTAGCAGAAGCGGTTAAAATTGCCGGTTACACCATCGAAGAAGATACAGTGGTGCCAAGGGCTGAATTGCCCGCCCTAATCAGGGGAGTTAAGGACCTGGGCAACAAGTATGGCTTTAATGCCGTTTGTTACGGACATGCCGGCGATGGAAACCTCCATATCAGGATAAAGCAGGAGGGAACATTAAATAGTCAGGATAATGTTAATATGCAATTAGGTTTACGGGCATTGTTTGAACTTGTGTACCGGCTGGGTGGAACCATCAGCGGAGAGCATGGCATAGGATTGGTGCAAAAGAGGTTTATGGATATCGTCCTGGATGATACCCTGTTTCGACTAATGCGTGGAATAAAAAAAATTTTCGATCCCCATAATATTTTAAATGCGGGAAAAATATTTGATGCTTAAATACCTTTTAATGAAAAGAATAATTATAACCTTTTCCCTACTTGCTGTTGTAGTTACAGGCGCTTTTGCACAAGACAGCCAGGGTAATCAGGAAGAGCCTGTCAAAAAAGGATTTGACAAAAGCCGGCTCTTTGTCGGCGGTAGTTTTGGGTTGGCTTTTGGCACCTATACACTCATAAATGTTTCGCCACAGGCTGGATACATGTTCAATAGGTATTTTGCTGCCGGTGTTGGTATTAATGCTATTTATTCAAGTCAAAAAAACTCCTATGGGGAAACTTGGGAGCAGGGAGTGGCCGGAATGAATGTTTTTGGAAGAGTTTATCCGATACCACAATTATTTGCGCAGCTGCAACCTGAAATGAATTATATCTGGGGCAGCTACAGCTATGGCGGTTCCAAGAGCTCGTTAAATGGTACTATAATACCTTCTCTTTTATTGGGTGCAGGGGGAATAATACCCATGGGCAGGTCGGGTGGATTTGTAATTATGGCCCAATATGACCTGCTTAATAAGATGGGTACCGGAACTAATCCAGGAACCCCCTATGGTAGTAATGTATTTTTCAGCGTGGGAGTAAATGTTGGCCTGTAATGGATTAGTGTATTTTATTGAATAACTCAACCGGGTTATTGCAAATAATGATCCTTGAGTCTATTGCGTCATAAAGGAAGTTTTCCTTTTCTGCATTTCGCAGGAATTGAATCAGGCCGCTATAATACCCGCATGAATTAAGGATATATACTTTTTTGTCATGTATCTTCAACTGATTCCATGTCAGCATTTCAAATAGTTCATCAAGGGTGCCAAATCCGCCAGGCAGTACTATAGCAGCATCGCTCATTTCATAAATCATTCGTTTTCGACTATGCATATCCGCTACCACCGCCAGTTCTGTTAGTCCTTCGTGTTGTTGTTCCCATTCTGTAAGGATTTTTGGGATTACACCCATTACTTCCCCGCCATTTTGTAAAACTGCATCTGCAATTGTACCCATCAGCCCTTTTTTCCCACCGCCATAAACAAGTTTGATGTTTAACATGGCAATAAACCTGCCCAGTTCAGTTGTATGTTGTGTGAATATAGGGTTGGCTCCTGCCTGCGATCCGCAAAAAACTGCTATAGCCTTGATGTTCATATATTAATCTGCTAAAGTAATAGTAATGATCATTAATTTGTAGCTATTTTAGAAAAAACATAGCGGCATGTCTCCAACACTGCTTTTCTCCATTGTAATTGCCTATTTTTTGATATTACTGGCAGTGGCCTGGTTCACTTCCCGTAATGCCAATAATGATAGCTTTTTTATCGGTAATAAAAATTCCAATTGGATACTAGTGGCATTCGGCATGATTGGTACATCATTAAGTGGTGTAACATTTGTATCTGTTCCGGGTACGGTTGCAGTAAATGCATTTGGTTACATGCAGGTAGTATTTGGTTATTTTTTGGGCTACCTGGTAATTGCTTTCGTATTGCTTCCGCTTTATTACCGGTTGAACCTTACTTCCATTTACAATTACCTTCAGCAAAGATTCGGATTTGCGGCCTATAAAACAGGTGCACTATTTTTTATAATTTCCAGAACTGTTGGTGCTACAGCCAGACTTTACCTGGTGATCAATGTAATGCAGTTATTTATCCTGGACAGGCTGGGCGTCCCTTTCTTCATAACTGCCCTGGTCATTTTACTGATGATATTACTCTATACTTTCGAAGGGGGCGTAAAAACAATTGTATATACTGATACACTCCAAACCAGTTTCATGTTGCTAGGCCTTGTAGTATGTGTACTCTATACAATGAACCACCTGGGTTTTGGTTTTTCTGGTGCAATGGATGCATTGTCAGTTAAAGGGTACACAAAAATCTTCAATACCGACTTTAACAGTAAAGGGTTTTTTCTGAAGCAGATAATCGGAGGTGCCTGCATAACTATTGCAATGACCGGACTGGACCAGGAAATGATGCAGAAGAATATCAGTGTAAAAAGGTTAAAGGATTCCCAGAAAAATATCCTATCGTTTAGCGTGGTTCTTGTATTTGTGAATTTCCTTTTCCTGTTACTGGGCGGATTATTATACATATTCGCAGAGCAGAATGGCATGGCAGTAAAAGGCGACGACCTTTTTCCGACAGTCTCTATGAATTTCCTGCCTCCTGCGGTATCCATAATATTCATCATCGCGCTTATTTCTGCTTTGTTCCCAAGTGCGGATGGCGCCCTGACTGCACTTACATCATCTTTCTGTATTGATATCCTGGGCATCAGGCGGAATCCTGGGCTCACCGATAAACAGCAGAAAAGGACCCGCATGATTGTACACCTGACCTTCACTGTTATATTCATGATTTCTATCCTGGTATTTAAATGGATCAATAACAAATCCATAATAAGTATTATTCTTGACCTGGCAGGTTATACTTATGGCCCATTATTGGGATTATTCTCTTTTGGCATCCTCACAAAAAAGCAATTTCCCGACAACTTTGCTGTAACCTTCGTTTGTTTACTGTCACCATTTTTGTGTTTTATAATTAGTAAGTATTCTGCTGGCTGGTTAGGCGGCTTCCAGATTGGGATTGAACTGCTATTAATCAACGGGTTACTCACTTTCCTGGGGCTGTTAATCATTTCAAAAAAACAGGCCGTTTCATAAACTAATAAGGGAGATTTTACGTTCATATTATTGTATTACTACGATGCCATCCATGGTAGCAATGGGTGGCATCGTTGTCTCCTAACCTTAAAACGAAGACTATGAACGATACGATCCGGATGACAAAACAAAGGCGTTGGAGTGAATCAAAAGCGCATTCAAGCTGGCAGATATTTAAAATAATGGCTGAGTTTGTGGATGGTTTTGAAGCCCTTGCCAAGCTCGGACCATGCATTTCCATTTTTGGTTCGGCCCGCACCCAGCCCGGCCATAATGCATATGAGTTAACTGTTGATATTTCCAAGAGGCTGGCAGAAGAAGGGTTTGGTATTATTTCCGGTGGCGGTCCGGGTATAATGGAAGCAGCAAATAAGGGTGCACAATTGGGTGCTGGTAAATCAGTCGGTTTAAATATTGAACTCCCTTTTGAACAACATGCCAATCCATATATTGACCGTGATGCCAATCTCAATTTTGAATATTTCTTTGTACGTAAAACAATGTTTACCAAGTATTCCCAGGGATTTGTAATGATGCCAGGCGGATTTGGCACCATGGATGAGTTCTTTGAAGTGGCTACCCTTATCCAAACTGGTAAAATGCTGCAGGTTCCACTGATTCTTGTAGGAAGGGAATATTGGACCGGGCTGATGCAGTGGTTGCAAAAAACAATGTTAACCGAAGAATATATATCTACTGATGACCTCGATCTATTGAAAGTCGTTGATACAGCCGATGAGGTAGCAGAACATGTATTGCATTTTTACAGCAAGCATCCCCTGCAACCCAATTTCTAGTTGATTGGCAAAGAAGCCCTAATTTTGCCTGAAATTTTTTTGTCATTGGATCTAATTAAAGCTGCAGTTACTGAATATGCTGAGCGCTTCAGTTCACCCGAACCGGAGTTGCTGAAGGCTATTGCAGCCGAAACAAAGGTAGAACATCCGCACTACCATATGCTTAGCGGCCATTTGCAAGGGAGGTTCCTTGCAATGGTCAGTCGGTTAATGAAGCCTGATTATATTCTTGAAATCGGCAGTTTTACAGGATATAGTGCATTATGCCTGGCCGAAGGCTTATCTGCAAACGGACAGTTACATACTATTGAATTAAGACCTGCCGATGCAGCTACCGCCAGGAAAAATTTTAACCTTTCGCCGAATTCTCAACAACTAATTTTGCATGAAGGCGAGGCTTCACAAATAATACCAGGGTTGCCCTTTGAATGGGACCTGGTTTTCATAGATGCTGATAAAACTGCTTATCTGAATTACTATGGGCTCGTGTTGCCCCGGTTAAGGAAGGGTGGTTTGATTATTGCTGACAATGTTTTATTTCATGGTGAAGTGCTGGCCGCTTCCCTGAAGGGGAAAAATGCTAAAGCAATCCAGGCATTTAACGAGTTTGTTGAAAAAGATGACCGGGTTGAAAAAGTTCTGGTAACCCTTCGGGATGGCCTTTTATTGGTGCAAAAAAAATAATGGAAATGCTTCGTTCACTTTTTTATATAGTTACATTTTTTGTTGGATTGACCAATTTTGCGTTTGGCCAGCAATCTGCTGCTGTAATTGAATATATAAACGCTTACCGGCAACTGGCTATTGAAGAAATGCAACGGACAGGTGTGCCTGCTTCAATAAAGCTGGCACAAGGAATCCATGAAACTGAAGCCGGGCGTAGTGACCTGGTTTTGAAATCGAATAATCATTTCGGTATCAAATGCAAATCGGGCTGGTCCGGTGATAAAGTATACCACGATGATGATGCCAGTGGAGAATGTTTTCGTAGCTACCCATCAGCCATTGATTCCTATCGCGACCATTCCGATTTCCTGCGGAGCAGCGACAGGTATGCATTCCTGTTCCGTCTTGCACCAACCGATTATAAAGGATGGGCTTATGGCTTAAAGAAAGCCGGCTACGCCACTAATATCAAATATTCGCAGATCCTGGTGAACCTGATTGAAACATATAACCTGCAGCAGTATACGTTGATTGCCATGGGTAAACTCCCGGTTCCGGAAGATATGGCCAATTCAGGAACTCCTTCAGTCATTAATAAGGCAGAAGTCCTTACTCCTGTGGTAGCGTATCCTGATGGCGTTTTCCAGATCAATGAGACCCGGGTCGTATTTGTAAAAGGAGGAACATCTTTGTTGTCTGTTGCTAATGCGCACGACCTTTCCCTTGCAAGGCTGCTCGAATTTAATGATATGACCCAGGGGGAAGGAGATATTCTGGCAGAGGACCAATTGATTTACCTGCAACGGAAAAGAAAAACAGGGGCAAATCTTTTCCACTATGTACAACAGGAAGAAACCCTTTATGATATAGCTCAGGCGGAAGGTATCCGCTATGAAAGTATTCTTGAGCTGAATCACCTCGAAGTTGGTATGACGCCGGCTGTGGGGGAAAGAATATTCCTCAAAGACAAATCTCCGGCAAGACCCTTACTGGCAGGAGCCGCACCAACAGTGGATACTACATATTCAGCAACGGCCCAGATTGAAGCAACACCAACTTTTACGAGGCATATTGTTCAAAACAAAGAAACCCTTTTCGGGATCGGTCGTAAATATGGGGTGAGTCCAGAAAAAATCCGGGAGTGGAATAAACTTTCCAATGCAAGCCTGAAAACCGGCCAGGAATTAATCATCTACACTAACTGATATGTCAACCATTAAAGTGAAGGATAAGGTTTTTGAACCTTATTTAACCGCAGCTGAAATTGATAAGGCAATACATCGGTTAGGAGCTTCACTTTGCGAAGATTACCAGGACAAGCGGCCATTGTTTATTGCTATTTTAAATGGGTCGTTCATGTTTGCCGCAGACCTTTTTAAAAATTTACCCATTGAAGCAGAAATCAGCTTTATAAAATTGGCATCTTATAAAGGCACAAAGTCAACCGGGCAGGTAGTAACTGCGATTGGCCTGGATATAGATATACACAACAGGCATGTGGTCATTATTGAAGACATTGTCGACACCGGGAAAACATTAAATGCCTTCCTGCCACAGCTGAGGCACCAGCACCCTGCATCTCTTGAATTAGTCGCTTTACTGAACAAGCCGGAAGCCACTGAATACACGATACCAATAAAATACCTTGGATTTTCTATCCCCGACAAATTTGTAGTTGGTTACGGGCTCGATTACGATGGTTTGGGCCGGAATCTTGCAGACATATACAGGCTTAAAGAAGAGCAATAGAAAATTCTGCAAGGCATTTACTTGACTATCAATAGATAAATAGGTAACTTTCTGCCTGAAACGACCCCCTCCTGAAAACTGCAGTAGCCATATTAATGTTGGTATTGGCTGGTATTTCAACCAGGGCCCAATATTACCTTCGCGGAGAAATTAAGGATGAAACCCAAAAACCTTTGCCGAATGTAAGGATGATGTTGCATTCTACCGGCTATATTTATTATTCCGGAACTACTGGTGGGTTTGGCATTACATCTTCCCAGATTATTGATACGGCAACACTTGACCTCGAAGGTTTTAAATCCCAAACTGTTGCAATTGATTCCCGGAAGGAAAATAGTATCACTTTAAAACCGACAATCCGAAAAGGGAATAACCAGGAAATGCGCCTGATGTCAGTGACCCGCGACTTAAAAGGAGAAGAAAAGACAAGTCGTGTACTTACTGGTGAAACTTATAGTACCCTTCGGGAAAACGATTTCATGGCAGCAGGAAAATTCCCTGCTACTGATTTTGCAGTGAATACAGATAAAGCATCTTATAGCAATATAAGGCGGTTCCTGAATATGGGCAATACTGTTCCACCTGATGCAGTGAGGATTGAGGAAATGTTGAATTATTTTGACCTTAATTACGAAGAACCTGAACCCGGTGCTGTATTTAAAATGGAAACAAGGCTTTCAGAATGCCCATGGAATCCTAAAAATCAATTGTTCTTCATTAAGGCAAGTGCAAAGAAACTGAACCTTGAAAATATACCACCCAGTAATCTTGTTTTCCTGATCGATGTATCAGGCTCTATGGACATGCCAAACCGGCTTCCCTTGCTGAAATCGGCATTTAAACTGATGGTGAATAACCTTCGTGCAATTGATACTGTATCTATTGTCGTTTATGGTGGTACCGTTGGCGTTTGGCTGCCACCAACCTCCGGGGCTGAAAAGGTCAAGATCCACAAAGCTATTGAAGAATTAGAAGCGGGGGGGGCTACAGAGGGAGAGTCTGGAATTCGCTCTGCTTATAGATTGGCTCAAAGCAAGTTTATTCCCAATGGCAATAATCGTGTAATTCTGGCAACAGATGGTGATTTTAATGTTGGGCAAACCAGTGAAGAAGGCCTGGATCGCCTGATATCATCACAAAAACAATTGGGAATTTATCTTACCTGCCTTGGAGTTGGTATGGGCAATTACAAAGACTCCAAACTGGAGGTGCTGGCTAAAAAGGGCAACGGGAATTTTGCTTATCTTGATGATGAAAAAGAGGCAGAGAAGGTCCTGGTTAAAGAACTTACCCAAACTATGTATGCCGTTGCTGATGATGCCCTCCTGCATGTTAAATTCAATGCTGATGCCGTGAAAAATTACCGGCTGATAGGATTTGATAATAAGGTTACGGCGATTTCCGATTCCTCCAGTGTACTGGAAGGCGGGGAAGTTGGATCAGGTCATACATTGATGGCTATTTTTGAAATTGAGCTTCCTGAAGAAGGGCAGGATTCCTCTGCTAAGCTGGCGGATATTGAATTAACCTGCAGATTGCCCAACGACACTAAACGCCTTAATTATTATCTTTCTACGCAGGCAAACCCTGCAAAATTTTCATCCCTGCCTGATGCTTACCGTTTTGCAGCCGGAATTACATTGTTTGGTTCCTTGTTGAAAGAATCAAGATTTACGAAACAGGCAGGGTGGAACGATGTTCAAAATATTGTACAGCCTATTATTCAGCCGGACAATTATTTGCAGGGAGAATTTTTGGTTTTACTTGAAAAGGCTAAAAAGATATATTATAAAGGTAAATCATCAAGACTCAGAAACATCTTCAAATAATACCAGGTCTTCCTGCCTGATTTTTTGATTTTCTACAAAGTACATATCTATTTCCCCGATATTTTTGGCTGAAATTTTTCCCCTGTATTTACAGTGATACCGATGTTTGATAATATCATAAACACTGGATGAAACGTTTACCTGGCCCGGCTCTCCGGCGCTTTCCATCCTGCTGGCGATATTTACTGTACTACCCCAAATGTCATAGGCATATTTTTTCTTTCCAACTACTCCGGCAACAAGAGGGCCAACATGGATACCAATACGAAGTTCCCAGGGTGCAAGTCCCTTTTCAATTCTTTTTGCATTCCAGTTCTTGAGGTATTCTATAATATCAAAACTGGCTTCAATCATATTCATGGTAGCAGCAGGATCAGGTGTCGGAATGCCACCAGCGCACATATAAGAATCTCCAATTGTTTTGATTTTCTCCAGTTTGTGTTTTTCAATAATATCATCAAAAGCCATAAAGCAATCATTCAATTCTGCAACAAGTTCCTGTGGAGACAATACATCAGCCAACTTTGTAAAGCCTTTGAAATCCGTAAATAATACAGCTGCGTGATCAAAATATTTAGGTGTTGCCTGGCCCTCTGTTTGTAACTCATGTGCAACTTCTGCTGGCAATATATTCAGCAGCAAGCCTTCGATTTCGGCTTTCTGGTGGTCTAATAAGGTGTTTGTTTTTACTTTATTGCGGTAGTCGCGGTATAATATGCCGACAATAATGAAAATTAAGCCCAGACCCGCCATTAGCCCATTCTTTTGGATTTTTTGTCGTTTTATATCAAGGTCTTTCAGGTCTTTCTCTTTATTAAGGATGTCAATTTGTTTTTCCTTCAGTCCTACCGTATATTTTAATTGCGCACTGTCTGCCGCAAACTTAAACAGCGAATCGGCAAGCAGCGCAGAAAGGTTACTGTATTTATAGGCATTACGGAAATCATTTTTAGCAGAGAAAGTTAAGGATAAACCAGAATAGGCTTTTTTTAATTCTTCCCCGGCTTTTATTTCAGCAGCCAGCATGCGGGCTTTGTCAAAATATACAGTTGCCTTATCATGCATATCCTGGTCCTCATAAAATTGGGCAATTATATTCAGTGATTGGGCCATATACAATTTGTTGCCGATCTCAGTGGATTTTTTCAAAGCTTCCTCGAGGTAGTTGAGTGCAAGGTCTTTCTGGCCTTTCCGAAGGTATAATTTCCCTATAAAATTCAGCGCATAGGGTAAGAGCTCGTCTGTGGGATCGAATACCTCGGTTGCCTTGAATAAGTTGTAAAAGGAGGCAGAATCCTCCCTTTTATCATAATAGATTTCTCCCAGATTAACATATGAAACACCCATTTCTGGCTTATCATTAATCAGTTGTGCTATATGGAGGGCTTTATTCAGGTAATCAATGGCGAGGTCAAAAGTATTTGGCTTAGCCATGTAGATTATGCCCACATTATTGAGTGCGGTAGCGATTCTTACGGTATCATTTGCTTTTTGGGCGGATTCCAGGGAATGCATGAAATATTCCATGGCCCGGGAGGAGTTTCCCTGCTGGAAATTGATGGAACCAAAGTTGTTTAGTATGTTGGCTTTGCCTGATTCATCCTTCAACGATGAATACTCCTGGAGTGCCGGCTTCCAGTATTCTTCAGCGTGTATATAATCACTCTTTAGGAAATAATAAAGACCAAGGTTTTTAAGTCCAAGCGCCTTGCCTTTTGGGTAGCTTATTTTTTCCGATAAAGACACTGCTTCTTTAGCGAATTCTATAGCTTCAGGCGTTTTGATGGTTAGTGAGGAAAGTTGGTTGAGTATTTTGACCCTGTTTGTATCTTCTTTTTGGTATAAAAGTATTTTTTTAAGGCTGTCCACCTGGTTATCCTGTGCATGAACCATTAGCCCTGACATTATAAATAATATAAAATAAATACCGCTAAGCCTGCTCATGCTGGAATACTTTGATTAAAAATAATTCAATTCGTACAAAAGAAAAAATGAGGGCCCAGGCCCTCATTTTTTCTTTTGCTCATTTTTCTTTTTATTGTTTAATAAACTTGAATGTTTTACGTCCGCTTGGTAAATTAACCATAATGTAATACTGACTGTTTGCCAGGTTACTTATTCCAATCCTCATCTTCCTTGGTGACAGTTTCAGTATTTCTGCCGGCCTTACCTGTCGACCAATCGCATCTACAACTATGATATCTTCCTTTGAAACCTTGCTGAAATCTCCTTCAATGTAAACCTGGCCATTGGTAGCCGGGTTTGGATAAATGGTTTCCCTCAGCACTATATCCATTCCGGAATTCATAGCACTTAAATTAGCTGAATTGCCACTGGTGCACTTACTGGATGTTGAACTGGCATCACTAGTCGATGCTGTCTTTTTGTTCTTGTCTATGCTTGCAAGATACCAGGTAATCTTAACTCCATTGAAATAGATGTAAAATTCATAAGTTCCAGGCAGGAATACTTCCGGTGGATTTCCATTGTAAGTTGCCCCAGGTGAAAGGATGATATAATTATCCGATCCCAATGGAACATAAACAGGAACGGAATTGGAATTCTGGTAAGAATACCTTGCCCTGTAGGTCATGCCATTCACTGGTACGGCAAGTTGTTCAATACAGATCAGTGTTGGCCTGACAGATTTTGTATTTCCACCCGATGGGTTTACATACAGGGTGGCTGAATTGTTGGTCAGGTTATAGTAATTGAGTTTGGCCAGGTTGGCTGTCGTTACATTCCTGATTACACTATACTGGCCTGCAGCCATATTTGAATTGATAGCTATACCCGAAGTTGTTACATAAGTATTGTCACTAATAGCATCAGGTGGTACCAGTGAACTAACTGTAGAACTAAAGGCAGGTAGTGATCCACCCTGGCTAAAGTAATAAATAGACTGGTTCATGTTGATCGTGAGATCAGCTTTGCCGGCAATTACTTTAGCTACTATTTCCTGTGCCGGGTTAAAATTACCATCACCCGCCTGGTTATACCTTACCCTGCCTGTATCAATTCCACTGGTCATAGTGTAAGTGGCACCAGTATTTGAAAGTGGCGCAGCGCTGGTATACGTTACCGGTAATCCTGAACTGGCTGTTGCTGCAACAGTAAAGCTGGTTCCATAATTGGCGCTTGCCGGAGATGCAGTAACAACAGTAATTGTCTGGTCGGCTTTGTTAATGGTTAAAGTGCCATTCGTTCCCTGTGGCGGATTTACACTATAATTGGCTGGTTGTGTAAACAATGGGGTAATCGTATAGGTGCCTACAGGATAAACCGGACCTGCATAAGGTACTATAACAGAATTCACTACCTGGCTCACCCCAAAGTTGATACCACCGGCGAATACAGTACTGTCATCCAAGGCATCAGTTTCAGGGTTATAAACATAACCTGTAACAGTTGCCTTGAAATTAATAGTGTCCTTATATTTTGCATTTATGTTATTTGCGGTCACCGTCATTGGTGCTCCAGTTACTGTAAGATCCCCTGTTCCATAGGTTATGTCATAATTGGCGCTTACTGGCAAATATGCTCCTGGTACTATTTTATGCGGGTGGCCTGCAGTAGTAACTGTTAAGCCAGTGACCATGTTAATGGAAATATAGCCTTCTACATATCCTTTTGTGATATCATCATCATCGAGCAATACGGCAACATTGGAATTGGAATTTGCCGAGAATAAATTACTATTCACCAGTGGTACAGGATCACTTCCGCTGTTTGTTAACACTCCGTTTTGGATGAGGCTGTTAGAAAGTGCACTAACTGAAACTGAGTTAGTGGCGTCTACAGAGATGTCTGCAAATCCGTATGGAGTTGCTGAAGGATCACTATTCATGACCACATTAGCCCGAGTTACACCACCATTGGCCGTAAATGTAATATAGTTAGCCCTTGTCACGCCACCATTGGCCCTTGTTACCCCGCCATTAGCAGCAGCATTGGGGTTACCACCTGAAACGTTGGCACGTGTAACTCCGCCATTGGAACTTACGACTACAAAACCATTGATGATGGCATCAGCATATACCACAGTATTGGCCCGTGTAACTCCGCCATTAGCCCTGGTAACGCCACCATTGGCCCTTGTTGCTGCATTGTCAAATGGTATGCCATTTGCCCTGGTTACCCCGCCATTGGTTAGCCTGTTTTGCAGGAAATAATTGAGGGCATCTGCAGATATATCCACAACATTGGCCCTGGTTACACCACCGTTCGCCCTGGTTGCACCACCATTAGCGTTCTGAAGGCCGGTTTCGGTAATCATCATGGCCAGGTTGGATCCCGGAAGTTGGGATTCATCAAAACCACGAACCAGCGCATATCCATCGGCGATATAGCGGTTATGTTCTGCAATGATCGAATCCAGTACAGTAGAGTCAAGGTTAGTCGTACCTGGTGTGGTGTATTCGAATTTCACCGGATCGATCTCATTGCCATAAGTAATGGTCTGGTCTTTGGGTTTAATATTGATATGCAATTTTTCAATGCTTAAGCCACCATCAAGGAAAACATAATTATACAATTCTGCGTATTGTAAGGGAATTGCCGGGGAAAATCCATCTACAGTGACTTTAATGGCCTGTGCATTACCCGCGTCACTTGTACTGGTTGCTGCAGTTGTAACATGAACGGTAGCAGTGTCGGGTGCACCATTAAGTCCTGGCTTAACCAATCCCAATCCTGCCAGTGTTAATCCGCCAGGAAGTGGCTGTGTCCTGTCTACTGGTATTGTATCGCTGCCTATTAACAAATCATAATCTAATACTGGCAATGCCTCACCATATTTCTTGGTATAAGATTTAGCCCTGAGGGTAATTTTGGTCCTGTTGGCATCCAGGATATTAAGACTGTTGGAACATTGTCCATCAATACCCAATTCACTGGTGGAGGGGCTACATACTTTTATCGCTGGGTTTCCGGTAAATGGTGCTATTTCTGCCGAGAGTGTTTTGGTAGCCAGATCAACTGTTGTTGGTACAGGTGAACCATCAACGCTTATGTAAGTAGATGTTGTCAGGTAGTTGCCATCCACAACAACATTAATTACAGTTGAACCGCTCGACGTCTGTGTTGCAGTTACCTGTGTAATAATTGGTGTAGGATTACCTTCCGTTAATAAGGCTTTATAGGCATTCAATAAGCCTGCGCCGCTCTTATAATCAAAGCCGCTAATGGGATCTTCACCGGTATAAACGATATTGGTGGCTGTTTTCTTCAGCGTATCGCGCATGGCCATGTACCCAAATGCTGGCTTGCTGGGGTTCAGTCTGTACCTGGCTTCCAGTAGTAATGCAGCCATTCCTGCAGCATGCGGGGCAGCTGCCGAGGTTCCAAAGAAATAGTGTGGTGTTACGCCAGCGGTTAATTCCTGGTCCGTGTAAGGATTACCGTTAATATCGAGCAAAGGCCTGTCACCCAGGGTTACACTGGTATTTACGCCATCCGGTGCAGAAATGTCTGGCTTTAAATTATCAATGCCATTGGTTGGCCCACCCCAGGAAGAGAAGGGCTCTGCCTTCATAAGATTGGCTGCTACTCCATAGGCAGGGGTCAGGTTATATTGAACTGCTCCAACGGTAATTGCTTCTTTTGCATTGGCATGACCAATAATAGTGGAAGGATTAGGATTAGGGGAATCCAAAATTGACCCGCTTCCTTTAAAAAGGATATATTTATAGGCAACATCAGCACCAGTTAAAGGCCCACCTGCCTTTACCACCTTAAGGTAAACAGTAGTGGGATTTGTTACCGAGAATGGAAGGATTTCCATTGGATCAGAACCGGTATTAATGCGGTTATACCCGAGGATGTTTTTCCCGGTATAATCAGTCAGGAAAATATCTACATCGAATTTTGCGCCAGTGTTGGTAACTCCACCGTAATTCGCCGAATAAAAATCATCATTCCACTGTAATACAAGAATATAACTACCTGCATAGTTAACCTGCAGTCTTTGCAATGTATCACCGCTTGGTAGTGGAATCGCTTTGCCATTTGAAAGGCTTGGGGAGAACTTATTTTCGTATGCTTTATTTCCAAAATTACCAGCAGAAGTAAAATACAAAACACTGTCTTTAGTTACTTCCTGGATCGCTTTGGTTACCAGTCCGTCTTTGAAGAATGGGGAAGATGCATAAGTAATATCATCCACTATAATATCGCAGCCTCTATCCCTCAGCTGCCGGATGCCTTCAGCCATATCGCCTTCTGAAACAAAACCGGTCCTGAAGGCCAACTTAGCGCCCGGAGCTTCTTCATATACGATTTGCATCATAGCGCGGCCTTCATCTGACATATTTCCAGCAAAGGGATAATCACCCAGGCCCAGGTCGACATCCGCTGGCAGGTCGCCATTGGATACATCAGTTGCAGCCGCTCCTTTTTTATTGTAGCTGTCTGAAATGACCCCGATTTTTATGGCTTTCGCAGTGCCGTCTTTTGCCTTGTATGTAGAGCCCGTAATGCCATATCCTGCCCTGGCAGAACGGGTGCCCATTGTACTGTCACCACCAGTTCTATACAACCCTCCGGAGGTGCTCGCAAAGGTTATTGGGGGCGTTACGGACCTGATATATTTAAATAAATCCGGGTGCTGGTTCAACTCTAATAATTGGCTGATGGTATAAAAACCAGTGATAATATAGTAACCAGGATTGTTTGAAATGCCCGATTGATTGAACCCATGTGTAACTAAATAATTCGTGGCATTGGTAATACTACTATCCTGCAAAATGGCTTCAATCAAGACCCTTGTCGGATCTGAAGGGTCAAATATGAATAAATCTATTTTTTGTTGACTCGTATAGTTATAGGTCACCAATTGCGTCAACACAGCATCTACTACACTATCTACCTTAAAGGGGTTACCATCAACTGCACCATTCACACAGGATGTTACGGTTATGTCGTCGGTAGCAGTACATCCATCTGAATTGCTTACGACGAGGGTGTATTTTCCCGCCGTAGAAACTGTTATGGTTGGCGTTCCCTGTCCGGAAACAATATTTCCTTTGGTTGTAGTCCAGCTATAGGTTGGATTTGAAATATTGGTTGTTCCACTGAGTTGAATGGAATTCACCGTACATCCTATATCTGCAGTAGCTGCACCGCCATTGATCAAAGCTGTTGGTGATACACAATCGGAAGCCAGCGGGGAGTAAGTTATGTTTGCTCCGCTATTGATGACAACTTGTTTTCCGCTCCAAAATGCACCAGTTAAATTTGAATTTCCAGTGCCAGAACCGATACTTATATTTCCATTTGGTGCCCACACAGTACCAAGGTATTTAGACACTGATGAACTGGAACCATTTGAAATTTGAAAACTGGTGCGGCTGGTTCCGCCGTTACCCTGTACTTCAGTATAGATGCGGGTTGCTATAGTTGTGTTTGTACTACCTGTTGGTCCATTCGTGAAACTGGTTGCAATTTTGTCGAGAATCATATTACCCTTAACCAGGATAATAAATTTTCCGGTTGTAGTACCATTAAAATTAAAAACGAAACTATTGGAATTGGTAAGGGTAAAGGAGTTAATTGTATACACCCCAGGACCATTAAAAGTAATCGTTTTGTTACCAGACAAGATTATATCCCTGTATTTTGTCCCGGGCGTTAGGGTTGCATTGTTCTTAATATCATTTGTAATACCTGTAAGGTCAATGTTTGCAGGTGAAGGCATTGTGGGAAGGGTAGGCATTTGGTTGGTTAACACAACCTTATTGGCTGCCGGAATTGCGGGGCCTGTATAGGTCGCCCCGATAGGTTGTATAACTTTGGCAGTTGATGCAACAGTTGCACCAGATATATTGATATTACCATTTACAATGATATCGCCACCAAAGCTGGCAGAGGAACCGCTTTGAAGAATATTTCCTGTGAATGCCGGCACCACAATATTCGCGGCAGTAGTTATTCCTGGAATAATATTTCCATTCGCGAGAACTATCTTACCTCCACTATTAAGGTTCTTTCCAAATTGCAGATTGCCAGATGTACTGATCAATTTTTTACTACCAACAGAACCAGGACCTGTTAATGTATTGGATGAACTTATTTGCACGGTATCCCCAAACAATACAAAGTCAGCACGGTTTAAATTAGTTTGTGCTGAAGCGGAAGTGGATAAGGTCGTCTGGAAAACAAGGTATAGCGAAATAAGCTTTACCCAATAGCGTAAATATTTTCTCATGGTTAAACATTAATAAGCTGCTGCAAAACCTACCACTTAAAAGCCACCAACGTGATTTTCGGGTAGTTTCCGGGAATCAGGGTGGACAAATCATGTTAGAACTTATGCAACAATAGTGTACAAATGGAATTTATCCTTTTAGAAATTGATGCTCCATGGGGAATTAGACTAAACGAGCATTAATAGGAGTGGATAAGAGAGTAAGGTACTTAATTCGGGAAAGTTAAGTATAAAATTATTTATATGCAAGTGAGCGGGAAAAATACCCTACCTGTTTGAGGAAACCGCCCGCTCATTCTGGGCCCTTAACCGCTGGCAAAGGATTTTGATAAAGCCCCTGGCTACTTCCGGTCTCGACTCGATAAGTTCATAAAATGGTTCCTGGTCTATGCGGAATAAAATACAATCTGTCTGGCAGGTGGCACTGGCAGACCGGGTTTCGGCATCCAGCAGCGATAATTCGCCGAATACCTCTTTATCCCTTAATACTGCCAGTATGGTATTCCCTTTGTGGATCCTGACCTCACCACTGCGTATAATAAACATGCAATCACCCGTATCCCCTTCTTTAAACAGTAAGGTGTTTTTTTCATATTCCTCCTCCTGCATTAGTGGTGCCAGGTCGGCCAGGATATTTTCAGGTGTATCCCTGAATATGGTTAATGATTTGAGGATCAATACTTTCTCAACTAACAAGAGTCTGTCACTGGAAGAAATATTCATAATCGTTTTTTTTACGCACAGGCATACCGGGCAGTTTCCTGAAGAATCTGGTTGTCTGCTTCAAGGTATTTATCAAATAACCTGATATCAACTGTTAGTCCGTATTTCTTCGAGATATACATTGAACATGCTTTGGTCCAATCCTGGTAAAAGATAGGTTGCTCCGATAATATGCGCCCCAATACCTGGCTTGTTTGCTGGTAATGAATATCTGTGTTCAGAAACTTCAAATCATCGCATTTCCGGTCAATTGGAATGTTTTCATACAGAATGTTGAAATACCGGCCAATATCCTTTCTTACAGTCAGTTCAATTATTTCCATAGCGTTGGCTATACTTTCTTTCTGGTTGGCATCCAATCCCCTCCGGACCTTCCTGATCTGCTCCCTGTCATACAGGAAGGAGAAAAGTCCCAATAGTAATTCCCTGATTTCCTGCAACTCTAAATTTACTGCATTGTAAATGAGTTGGGAAGGAAAATCATCAGTTGGTAATGCTTTTTGCATGTGCAACAATTCAACAGCATATTTTAAATATGCCCGGGCCAGTTCTTCGAAAAAAGGTCGTATTTCATTACCAGCCACATATTTACTTCGGTATAATGCTTTGATGATTTCTGATGATGCTGCCGGTGTTGTTTTCAATAAATGGACCAGCAGCTCATGTGCATTAGTCCCACCGATTTTACCACATGAACTAATTAGTTGCTGTCTTTTTGTATCACTGAACTTATTTCCGGATAAAGCCTTCCTGATATGAGGAATAGCCTTTTGCCCCGCCTGTTGCAAAGCTTTAAATACTGCCTTATCATCCTTGCCTATTTGTTTTAATAAAACCTCGAGGCTTTGATCAAGCGCTCCCTTCCCGATTGCAATAATGGCTTTATGTCGAATAACAGGGTCATCACTTTCAATTAAAAGTTCATGGTCGGGATGGTCATATTCATCTTTAACCTCTTCCAGAATCGTAAGGGCGATTTCCCGCTCTGCCGCTATGGGACTGCGCAATAATTGTTGTAATTCTATTTCTGCCGTAAGTTTTGTTGCCGCCCGATGGTTACTTAGCATACCAATAATTGCTGCTTGCTTTAATCCGGGATCAGGGTTATGCAGGTAGGCATGTAAAACGGGTGTACTTTCGGCAAGCCTGCAGATTGTTTTTATAGCTTCTTTTTTTACAGAAACGGGCGAACCTTCTAAAAGCATAGAATTTAATTCTTCCTTAAGGCTATTGACTTGTTTGCTTCCTATCAGTTTTATCGCTTCTAATCTAACTTCCTCTGAAGGGTGGTGCAGGAAACTTGTGAGTAATTCTGATGATAAAGGGTTCTGTTTTGTACTGATCATCTGCAATATGCTCAATACTTCGGGGTAAGTTCCCATACCGATTTTTTCCTTGATTTTTTGAATTGTCTCCGCATCATTCAATATAAATTCTTCCTGGCTGAAAAACCGGCTGCTGATGGTTTTTACCAGCATATTTACATATACATTGTTTACCCTTATAATGCCAATGATCCAGAAAGCGGCAAGAACCAATAATACATAACAAAGAGTTATAAGGTTGACTTCTTTTTGGATATGAAACAACACTAGTAAAAATATACCGCAAAATAAAGTTGCGAAGGGATCCATTATGCCCTTAACAATATTATGGGCCCTTAATCGCTCATGGGTTGGCAAAGGTTGCATAACTGTTAAAAGAACCGGCGCGTTGATGGCTGCCCGTAATACGTCAATTGCAATATAAATGCCCCCGAAAAAATAAAATATTGTCATTTCGTTTGACGTTTGGGAAACGCTGAAAATTACTGTGAAAACCAATAGCACCATGGCTATTGGGGTTATAAATAAAGATTGCCTGACCCCCAGGTTTGAAGTCAGTCTTCCTGTGAAAACGGTTTTCGTAATCAAAGCAGCAACCGCTAAGCCGGTATTATATAATGCAATGAAAGAAGCCAGCGATTCATCATCGTGGTATGCCTCTTTTACTTTGGCATAAAATCCATAAGTTACAATCAGGATACAAGCCGATGCCAGGAAGGAAATCAGGGCGATACGAAAAATTATTTTGTTGTTGAAGAAGTTATTTACCAGGATCCTGATGGATTTCTTTTCTGCATGGTACACTTTCTTATGCCCATGATCATGGTTGAATATTTTTTCCTCTTTCCTTGCAATACTAAGTAAGAAAGGAATGGAGCAAAGCATACAAAAAAAACCGATTAGCAACAGGTTATTTAAGCCTGTATATTTAACCACACTATATGCCAAAGTATAGCCGATAAACTTTGCTGGAATATCTCCGGCGCTAATCACACCAAAAAGCCTTTTGCTTTGGCGCATATCGAATAGCTGGGCCGCGATGCCCCAGAATTCCAGGTTGTTTAAAAGATATAATACATAAAACCAGGATAAACTTATATAGTAAATCCAGTCTTGTGTGAAATAGTTGTCTCCCAATATGACCAGTAAAATACTGCTGGCCATCATGAGGGTAAGTCCAAGGTTGAATTTTTTGAATGGAATTTTGTGCTCAAATTTTGCATATACAAATCCAGCGCCCCAAAGCAGGAAGGAAGAAATAACCATAACCCAGGGCAATTTTTCTGCGGGATACTTATGGAGGAACCGGGTGAATTCTGCTGTGAAAAAAAATGAGATACCAGCGCCCTGAAAAAACTGAAGCCAGAATAATTTCTTGACAACATCCCATTCATGGGTGTGTACATTAAAAATTTTCAACCAAATATGGTTGGGTTTCATGCGCAATAAGCTATTTAAAATTATTGATCCCGTTTCCCTTGTTATTTGGAAATCCGGGCTTGTTGCTCTTTTAATTTGGCAAGGTGCTCTGATTTTTTCGGCGCACGGATTAGTTTGGAACTCTGGGTGAAATACTGGTGTTTTTCAAAAAAAGAAATCTGGAGAGGGTCCCAATCCAGTTCATTTTTAATAACCCCATATTCCAGGAACTCCTGCTTCAGGTTGTTGCTTATTAAAGAAAAATCATCCCTCCCCAAATAATCAAGGTCTGCATCACAGATGATTTCTTCCATCAGGCAGGTAGGGCTTTGAGGAATCTTTGTAGCCATGATCATTCCATTAATCTGGTCAATTTCACCAGTCGTTAATGAAGAGCCGGTCACTGCTTCCTGCATAATTTCACATGAGGTGGCTTCATGTCCTTTGTAAACAAACAAAAAGCCGGTATCATGAAATAATGCCGCGATCCTTATAAGCATCAACTGCCTTGGATCAGTGATTTTTTCTGCAACAGCAATCCTTAGTGCCTGGTCTAAAACATCGAGGGTATGTGCAAGATTGTGGTACGTTAATCTTGGATCTAAACCTGATGTCAATCGTTGGATAATTGCCTTTTCTATGGCTATAAAACCCGTTTCATTCATATGCCGCATAAATTACTACTTTAAATATAGGAGTTATTTTGCGGCTGGCCTATCACGAGAAAATTTCTCTTACTTTATCAAAAAAACTTCGCTCGTTCTTATCCGGGTTTGGCTGGAAGTTTTGTGAATGCTGTAATTTTTCCATTATAGCCTTCTCTTCACTGCTCAAATGCTGCGGTGTCCAGACGTTGATATGGATCAACTGGTCACCTTTTTCATAGCTGTTTACAGCAGGGAATCCTTTTCCTTTTAAGCGGAATATTTTTCCACTTTGGGTGCCAGCCGGAATTTTTATTTTGGCCCGGCCATCGATGGTGGGCACCTCTACCTGGCTGCCAAAAACAGCATCTGGTATTGATATATGCAGGTCATAGGCGACGTTCAGGCCATCGCGCTGTAATTCTTTGTGTTGTTCTTCTTCAATCAAAACGATAAGGTCACCCGCTGGTCCGCCTCGCTCACCGGCATTTCCCCGGCCACTTACATTAAGCTGCATTCCTTCCTGGACGCCGGCAGGGATGTCGATGGTCACAGTTTCTTCACCATAAACCCGTCCTTCCCCTTTACAGCTTCCGCATTTGGCTGTTATCGTTGTACCCTCACCGTTACAAGTGGGACAAGTAGTAACTGTTTGCATTTGGCCAAGGAATGTATTGGTTACCTTCCGCACCTGGCCACTACCGCCACAGGTACCACAGCTCTGTATGCTGCCTTTGTCTTTTGCGCCGCTTCCGGAGCAGGTTGCACAGGCAACATGTTTTTTTACCTTAATATTTTTTGTAACCCCTTTTGCGATTTCTTCAAAATTGAGTTTCAGTTTCACCCTTAGGTTGCTTCCGCGTGCCCCTCTTGCCCTTTGTCCACCACGTCCGCCGGATGTACCTCCCCCAAAAAAAGAACCGAAAATATCGTCCCCGAAAATATCCCCGAACTGGCTGAATATGTCCTCCATATTTCCGCTTCCACTAAATCCACGACCGCTGTTGCCCAATCCTGCATGCCCGTACCGGTCATATTGCGCCCTTTTATCGGCATCGCTTAATATTTCATAGGCTTCTGCTGCTTCCTTGAATTTTTCTTCTGCTGATTTATCACCGGGGTTACGGTCGGGGTGGAATTGCATAGCTACTTTGCGGTAGGCTTTCTTGATTTCTTCCGCTGTAGCTGTTTTGGCAACCCCTAATATTTCGTAATAATCTCTTTTTGTTGACATTTCTTTTTGGTTCAGATGCTGTTTATTTTCCAACTACCACTTTCGCGAAACGAATAATTTTATCATTCAGGAAATAACCTTTTTCCACTTCATCAATTACTTTTCCCCGCATGTTTTCTGTTGGTGCCGGGATTTCCGTTATTGCTTCGTGCCGGTCTGCGTCGAATTCACTGCCAATGCTTTCCATGGGCTTCAGGCCCTTTGCATTCAGAATATTCCTGAACTTATTGAAAACCAGCTGAACGCCTTCCCTTAAAGCATTTACGTCGGTACTATTGTCCATCTGTTTTTGGGCACGATCAGCGTCATCCAGTACTTCCAACAGTTGAACAATTACTTCTTTCCCCGCAGTTTGGATCAGTTCCAGCCGCTCTTTGGCCGTCCTTTTCCGAAAATTGTCAAATTCAGCAAACTGGCGAAGGTATTTGTCCTTCATTTCGGCCAGTTCTGCTTCAAGCCTTTCCACATCGCTAATCTCTTTAACCGGGTCATTCAGGTGGCTGGTACCAGGAACATCACTGTCTGCATTGATGTCAAAATCTTCTGTGTCTTTTATATTTTTTTCTTCCATAACGAACAAATTGGCAGCAAACCTAGCACATTTTGCCATTTTTGATGGTTTCTTATGGCAAACGCATGCCAGCATTGCTTACTTTAAGGTTGTATACTATGTGGCAATTTTTTTGCCATCCCGGGTATCTGGACAATTTGTCTTATTTAAAGGGTCTGCTCTTCCCCTAACTTTGCCGGCATGACACAAGTTTACCTGAAGAAGAAAATCAGTCGCAGAATCGAAAATGGCCATCCCTGGGTCTTCGCCAATGAGGTTGATAAGACTGTAGGCCCATTGTCGGGCGGGGATATCGTAGAACTGCTTACCCATGATGGAAAATTCATTGGTAGGGGCTATGCCAACCCGAAATCATTAATTTTTGTACGCCTTTTAACCCGTAATAAGGGTGAGATAATTAATGAAGATTTCTTCTTTAATAAAATTAATACAGCCTGGAAATACCGCCAGCAATTGGGTTATACTGAAAACTGCCGCCTGGTTTTTGGGGAAGCAGATTTCCTTCCTGCCCTGATCATTGATAAATTCAATGATTATTTTGTGCTGCAAACCCTGGCCCTTGGCATGGATATCTGGAAACCTGCAATAGTAAAGGCATTGCAGGCAATCTTCAAACCCAAGGGTATTTATGAAAGGAATGATGTTCCGGTACGGGAACTGGAAGGGCTGCCCCAAATTAAAGGATTTTTATCTGAGCCGTTTGATACGCAAATCCTTATACATGAAAATGGATTGAAATTTATAGTAGACGTTGAAAATGGGCAAAAGACCGGTTACTTCCTGGACCAGCAGGATAACCGACGTGCAATACAGCATATAGTAAAAGGGGGCGACGTACTTGGCGCATTTACGTATACTGGTACTTTTGAAATCCATGCTGCGCATTATGGTGCAAAATCTGTACTGGGCCTCGATATTTCTGCTACAGCAGTTGAGCAGGCCAATAAAAATGCAGCGCTGAATGGATTGTCTGATAAATGCGTTTTCCAGGCCGTAAATGCTTTTGATGTGCTAAAACTTTGGTCAAAAGAAGGCCGGCAATATGATGTGGTTATGTTAGACCCGCCGGCATTTACCAAGAGCCGTGAAAATATCCAAAAGGCGATTACCGGGTACAAAGAAATTAACCTTAGGGGGATGAAACTAATAAAACCTGGCGGCTTCCTGGTAACTACTTCATGCACCAATCTTGTTCAGCCGGAATTATTCCTGGAAATAATTGAAATGGCAGCCAAAGATGCCAAACGGACCCTCCGGCAGGTTGTTTTTCAAACACAGGCGAGTGACCATCCGATAATATGGGGCCAGGAGAACACACATTACCTGAAATTTTTAATTGTCCAGGTCCTATAGAAAAATGATAAAAGATTTGAATTAACGAGATACCTGGAACCTTCCGGTTTGAACAATTTTGCCGGTCTTGTCACGCAATTGGAATATGTATATGCCCCTGAAATATTGGGTCAGTTCAACGGTAGTCTTAGGGTTCAGATTTTTTTGCTCAAACACTTTTTTGCCCAGGAAATTGTAAATCTGGAAAGTGTAGGATTTGTCAAAAGTTTTTGGAAAGTCAAAGGTGATTTGTGATACAGCCGGATTTGGATAAAATTTTACTACAGCCGTTTCCTGCAGGCCGGACTGGGACATCCCCTGTATGGAAAAAAGCAGTAATATGGATAATGTAAAAAATATCCTCATGGGCAATTTCAGGTTATAGGAGCACCTCGACAAGATATTCCATTTTCTCCAAAGTTACAATGCCCCCGGGGAAAATAAACCGGGGTAGTAAAATACTTACCACTCCGGTCAAATTCTAACAAATATTTTAGTTCAGGCGTTGCAGTGTTTGCTGTATTGCATCGAAATCGGGGAGGTCTGTCACCTTATCCAAAACCTCGGCATATTGCACAACTCCCTCTTTATCAATAACAAATGCTGCCCTTTTGGAAACCCCTTTCATATCGAATACGAAATCATTTATTAATGAATAATAGGCTGCCGACGCTTCTTTATTGAAATCACTTAGCAAGGGGAAATTTAATTTCTGATCATCCTTGAACCTGGCCAATGTGAAAATAGAATCCACACTGATTCCAAAAACCTGGGCATTTGTATTATTATACTGGGAAATATTGTCCCTTACATTACATAGTTCTGTTGTACATACACTGGTAAACGCTTGTGGAAAAAACAGTATTACCACATTCTTCCCTTTATAGTCACTAAGGCTAACCTTTGTTTTTTCAGAATCAAACAAACTGAATTCAGGGGCTTTTTGGCCAACTTCTACTTTCATATTGATGTTTCGTTTGGCAACATTAACAACAACAGCAAAAAAAGGTTGATATATTTTCAAGGCCTGGATTTCTGCTTAGAACCTGGGGCAGAAGATCTTGAATTTTGAAGAACTTTCCCTGTCAAGGAAACCAATATAGGTAACAGACAACTCAAACCCGCCTCTGCCCTGGCTGGCTGTTTTCAGCTGAGAAACATTTACATCATAACTAATTCCTATGGCAAATGGGTGATAATCAATTTTAATTACAGGAATAAGAGCATCTTTCATCCTTAAAAATGCGCCTGCATATAAAATATAATCAGGTACATCTGGGCTCCCTATTTTGTATCCATACAAAGCCCCACCAATAATTTCAGTTGCTGTTCCCTGTTTGGAATAATCTGCCTGCAGGTTAAAAAATGCCTGTTCGTTTACATCAAAACGGACACCTGCAGAATATACCCATTTCGGATGTAAAGCTTCATTTGCATTGCGATAAAAGGAGTTTGACGGCCTGTTTAGGTGATGATAACCAATTCCGAAAAATAGGTTATTTGTATTTTCGGAGCCGAAGGAAGTATTGAAACTTGTACCAACACTTGCATCAGCATACATGTAATTGGCATTGGCAAATGATTCTCCATCGGCTATCGAAGGGTTATAGGCGCCACCAGTAAACTGGTTGTCTGTTGTTACTTTTGAACGGTCTATACTTTTTTGCACTATACCACCCATAAAGCCTACCGACAGGTACATATTCCTTTCACTGCTCAAAGCTTTATGGTAGTTTACTGCAGGCAAAATATGGGTTGACGTTAAGGAAACCGTGCCTGCCTTGTCGTATAGCATCTGGATTCCTGCAGTAATGAAGTCGTCACTATGCCCTACAGGCATCTTATATTCTGCGTTGAATGAGCCACTCTTATAGGCATTGGTAAAACTATTCCATTGATCCCGGTAAACAAGCTGCGCCCTTATATCACCAGTAAAAATTCCCGCTAAGGATGGATTGCGAAGTAAAGGCGCTTCATAGAATTGGGAGAAATGGATATCCTGCGCAAACCCATTAAATTGGGTTGTAAGTGCTAAAAGCAGCAGGGTGATAATATGGATTTTGGTTTTCTTCATGTTGCTATCGGATCAGGGTAACATTACCTTTAAGTGGCACTATCTGTGCGTTGTCGCAAATCACCTCAACTATATAAACATAAGTATCAGACTGTGCCGGTGCTCCCTTGTATTGGCCATTCCAGCCTTCAGAAGGCGTGTTGGCGGGGAAATTCTTCCGTTCAAAAACCAGTTCTCCCCAGCGATTAAAAATACGCATCGACTGTATTCTGTCAACCCCATTTCCCCTTGGGTAGAATACATCGTTCTGGCCATCATTATTCGGACTGAAAGTATTCGGTATAAAATAATTTTTATCAACGCAGATCACCCTGACTACCATGCTGCTGTTAGCCCGGCAACCATTGGAGTCGATTACTGCAATTTTATATGTTGTGGTAAACCGGGGGTTTGAATATGGTACGGCACAGTTTGTACAACTCAGGGAAGTTGGTGGTGTCCATGTCCAGGTGGAAACATTGCTGCTATAGGTAATGGGCAGATTAATGCCCGTTCCAACCGGAATAACCACTTCAGGCTCATTGGTAATTACAGGTAATGGCCAGACTGTTATAATACTAGCTGTATCATTGGAGCAGCCCAGGGTATTGGTAGCGGTTAATGTTACATTTTGCGGACCAGCTACAGTATAACGATTAGTAATAGATGCATTTGTTGATGAGGCACCATTTCCATAGGTCCATCGCCAGTTGGTTACCGTATCGGCTACCTGGGTTGTGGCATTAAGTTGGATCGAATTATTGATACAAATTTCGTTTGGCCCGAGTATAATCGGAACGGGTGTAAGGTAAACCCTTACAGTGTCTGTATAAGAGTTGAAGCAACCTGTTATGGTTGTGATTTTCTGGCTTACCAGGTAAGTTCCCGGCTCTTTATAATATTTTATCGGATTTTCAAGGTCACTGGTTGTACCATCCCCAAAATCCCAGAGCCGGTTTGTTATGCTATCATTTCCAATACTATAATCAGTCATTTGTACAGAACCAGTATCACAGAACTTTTTCTTATCCATATCGAAAAGCGGGTATACGCCTTTTACCAGAACCTTTTGGCTGTTTCCAACAGCAACCAGGCAATTCAGGCTATCAGTTAGTTCGACGTAAGGCGTATAATAATTGGGTCTTTTGTATGTATGTGATATAGGCAGGGTTTGTGAACTGTCAATTGATCCGTCCCCGAATATTAATCTGAATTTTGTTCCTGGTGGAGGGGTGCCATTGAATGTTGTTGTGATTTCATTGCACGCCTCTTTCGGTCCAAAAGTGAAATTAAGGTACGTGAAAGGATTATACAGGTTAACAATTGCAGATGCCGAATCTATGCAGCCGCCATAACCACGTGTATACAATTTGGCAGTATACCGGCCATAAGTGTTATAGAAGTTACTGGTGTTTGGAAGTGTGGATGTGTTGCCATCACCGAAATCCCAATACAGGGAATCGTAGTCTTTTGCATCGGAAAAGAATTTTGTTTCAAGCGGCGGGCAAATTGAAGCAGAGTCGAAGATGCTGAATAATGGTTTAGGTGCAACCACCCTGATATATTTTAAACGCTCTAATGAATCAATGCAACCAAACTTATCAGTAACAATCAATTTAACTGAGTAGACAGAATCAGGCCCGGCATACGTATGCAAAGGATCTTTGCCTGTAGAACTTTTGCCATCCCCGAAATCCCAGGCATAACTAAGGTTAGTTCCAATTGTGCTATCAATGAATTGTAAATTAAGATTAGGGCAATAAACGGTATCCCTGGCGCCAAAATTAACTGCGGGCTTAGTGATGGTGGCAATTGCGGTTTTTGTAATTGTGTCAATACAACCGAAATTATCTGTTGTCGTTAATTTAATATCATAGGTTCCTACTTTATCATAGCTATGAACGAATGGTGCAGCTGTAAAAGATTCGGATTTCCCATCACCATAATCAAATTTCCAATTTGTGATTGTTCCGGAAGGTGTAGAAAGGTCAGTTAAGGTTATTTTACTATTCAGGCAACCTCCGTTATTAGTCACTGAAAAATCTGCATCGGAGCCTACAATTTTTATAAACCCTGATTTTTTTATACTGGAGATACAACCATGAATATCTTCCAGGGTTAGCGTAACATCATATGCACCTTTGACAAGTATACTTGAATCAAAAGTTGAACCTCCGTCACTGCCAGTTGCTGATCCGATTTTCCAGGTATATCGCTTTACTTGTGACAGGTCTACATTAGTCGCCGTCAGCGTAAATATTTCTCCACGACAAAAGGTTGGTTTATTAATCGTGATGTCTGGTAATAGCTTAAGGACAGTGATGGTTTGTGTTTTGGTGTATTCACAAAGATTATCCTTTACTTTAAGGGTTACGTTATAAGTGCCGAAGGCAGGATAAATTGTCGGTGGTGGCTGGAAAGCTGCTGATGTTTGACCATTGCCAAGATCCCAGAAGTAAGTGGTTGTACCATGCTTGGGATCAGTTATGGAGGAGTTTGTAAAAGTTACGCTTAACGGATTCGCACAATTATAAACAGGGTCAAATTTCGCTACCGGCGCAATAGTATATAAAAGGTCTGGTTTTGTGAGTGTATCAGCACATCCATTATTAAATGCGATTAAAGTAACAGTCATTTTACCGGTATCCTGGTACAGATGTGCCGGATTTTCATTACTGGCTACACCTTTATCTCCAAAATCCCACAACCACTTGTCCGCAGGCGTCGAAGTCGATTTGAAGTAAACGGTATCGCCCGCGCAGGTGGTGTCTGTTCCTGTCGAGAAATTCACTGTTGGTTTTGTACCCGTTTTCACTGCTTTGGCCAGTGTGTAATTTTGAACGCATCCGCCATTGGTGGTAATCTTTACACTTACATCAAAGGTGCCGGCAGTGGTATAGGTGAAACTTGGACTAACACCCGATCCGGTTCCACCGGCTACGCCAAAATCCCAGGCATAACTTGCTACACCATCAATGGTATTAATAAACGCAGATGGATTTATAGTTAATGGCATACAACCTTCTGCAGGTAAACCTGAAAAATTAATGGTACCAGGTTTTGCAATTTTGACAAATAAATTTTTGGTCAATGTACTCGGACAGCCATTTGCTGTGGTAACTGTCAATGAAACATTGAAATTTCCTTCACTGGTATAAGTGTGCTGGGGGTCAGGCAGGTTTGAAGTACTTCCATCTCCAAAATCCCAGAGGATATTGCTGGCGCCGGGGGTAAGGTTCTTGAAATTTACAGTATGCGGTGTGGTACAGCCCAGGGGGTTAGTGGCTGTAAAATCGATTACAGGTGGATTCGTTATTTTGATTTTCTTAGTAAAAACTCCTGTGCACTCTGCATACTGATTGGTTAGTTTGATCGTATAAGTGCCCGGTGTATTATATACTTTCACCGGATTTAAATCAGATGAACTGGTGCTATCCCCAAAATCCCATAACACTTTCGTAGGTGTAGGTGAGCCTTTATTGATGAGGGTAACCGGGTTACCCGGGCAGGTACTGTCGGGACCTGTAAAACTGGTATTATTTCCGCTGAAAGTAATCGGTTTTGAAATGCTTCCTGAGCAGCCATAACTACTAGTTGTTTCAAGTTTTACGGTATAGGTACCTAAGGCATTATAGATAGTGGAAGGGTTCTTAATTGTTTGGTTATCACCGTTGCCGAGGCTCCATTTATGGACCAGTGTTCCGGGGCCTGTTGTTTGGTTAATAAAAGTTACGGCTACTGGTGCAGCACAATCGTTGGTCCGGGTAAAATCAAAATTTGGTGTAACCCCATTAATAATACGTATAAACCGGGTTCTGGCACCTGTCACTTCGCATCCAGCAGAGGTTTTAACGGTCAGGGAAACATTATAATACCCAAGGCTGGTAAAAGAATGAGTAGGGTTTTGGTTGTGGTCTACAGCAGTACCATCTCCGAAATCCCATGTCCAGCCCACAATATTGCCAGAAGGAACAGTTGAAAGGTCTGTAAATTTAATCGATGCCGGACTACAACTAATATTGGTACTGGCTTTGAAATTTACTGTGGCAGATGGGTAAACAGTTATATAATTGGTCTTTATTTCATCATCGCTTCCAGAGCTATTGCTTACGACCAGTCTGACCGTATATGTACCTGGCTGGTTGAACGTAACAGTAGGGTTTTGGCGTTGATCGAGTTGGTTAGTGCCAAATTTCCAGTTCCATGAAGTTGGTTTATTAGTTGATTTATCTGTAAAAACAACGCTTAAGGGAGCGCACCCTGAAGTTTTACTGGCAGTAAAATCCGCAGTTGGCTTTTGGGCAAAAAGGGATTTCCCACCCATAAAAAGCAGGACTAGGACAAGGATAATATGATTTGTTCTCAACAAGTCGGTTTTTGTTTTTCAGAAAAGCAACTTGTTTTCAAAGGGTTGTTCGGACGGTACAGGTGCAAAAATGAATCATCAACTTTACTTCTTCTTCAGGTACAACTGGCTTTTTACCCCCGAAATGGTGGTTTCAGCCTTTACATAATCAAGGGCACTATCGGTCACTTTCCAAAGGGCATTCAATTTTTTAACAGGGTCGGCGGCATCGGGGAAATCAGAACTAATCGTCATTGCTGTTGGATCACCTACCCAGGTTCCTTTGTCTTCGGTGGTTGACGTGAAGCCACTCACTTTACCATCCCGGTAAAATTGAAAAGTGTAAGGCGCAAATGGTTTTGTCAGGCTGGAATCTCCCTCCTGAAAAGAATAAACATACCATTGCCCATTGGTCATTGCATCCAGTATGTAATTCATTTTCGCGTCTTCTACTGCTTTTTTGCAAGCTCCAGCCAGGCAGATTGTTATGGCTATCCAGAACAATTTTCTCATGATGCGACCTCCTCCATTTGAAAAGCGTAAATGAAACGATATTTATTTGTGACATATTGCATAAAGTGCCGGATGTTTATTCCTTCCCCTGTAATTTTCTGGCATAACTCCTCGCTCGTATATCGCCTTCCGTTAATATGTATATTTTTCCTAAGCCAATTTAATAAAATATTAAAATTACCTGACTTAAGTTGATCTTCCAGGCCAGGAATATCTTTTTCAGCGGCGCTATAAAACTGAGCGGCATAAAGGCTACCCATACTGTATGTAGGAAAATAACCAAAACTGCCATGACTCCAGTGTATATCCTGCAAACATCCTGACCTTTCATCCGGGACTTCAATACCCAGGTATTTTCTGTATTTCTCCCGCCAGCAATCTGGTATTTCTTTGACTGCGAGGCTTCCTTCAATTAAGGACTTTTCAATCTCATACCGGATTATAACATGAAAATGGTAGGTTAATTCGTCCGCTTCAGTTCGGATAAGTGAAGGTTTTACCCGGTTTATGGCCCGGTAAAAATGTTCTTCACTGGTATTGCCAAGCTGACCAGGGAAATATTGTTTCAAAACGGGTAAAAAATAATGCGTCCATGCCATACTGCGACCTACATTATTTTCCCATAACCTGCTTTGCGATTCATGGATGCCTAAAGAAGCAAATTCACCTAAAGGAAGTCCATATTGGGATTCTGGCAAGCCCTGTTCATAAAGTGCATGCCCAAGTTCGTGAATGGTGCTCCAGGTCATATTGCCCAGGTCCTGCTCATCAATTCTGGTTGTAATGCGAACATCCCGGCTGTTGAAATTAATCGTGAAAGGGTGTTCCGACCTATCCTGCCGGCCAGCTTTCATATCAAACCCCATTTTTTGTAAAACATCCATTCCAAACTGCCACTGGTCAACTTCGGGGAAATATTGCCTGGGCAATTGGTCATCTACCTGGTCGCACGTACTTATCATTTGCAATAAAGCCTGCAAAGGAGGTAATAACTGGCTAAATGCTGTATCAAGGAGATCGGTTGTACAGCCACGTTCATATTGGTTGAGTAAGGCATTATAAGGGTTCCCGGAATAGCCCAGTAGGTCAGCTTCCTGTTTTTTCAACCCAACCAACTCCTCCAGCATCGGACTAAAGGGCTTAAAACTATTTGCTTTCCTGGCATCCATCCATGCATGAAAAGATCTGGATGTTGTTTCACTTGATTTCCGCACAAAAGCAGGAGGAAGCTTTACCTGCTGATCAAAATCATAACTGCTTAAAGCAATATTACAGGCCTGGTCGTCGCTCAAATCATTTCGTTGCCCCAAAGTTTTAATCAACTTCCCAAAAGAATCCTGCGTAAATCTTATATGTGCTAGTTCGCTTAGCGTGGCTATTTGCCTGGACCTGAAATCTGCGCCTGAAGGCGGCATATAGGTTTCCTGGTCCCATTGCAATAAAGCAACTGCATAGCGGATATCAGCAATCTGCTGTAATTCGGCAACATATTGCTCGTATAAAGTTGTGGTAGAGGAGATTTGACCCATAGGATAAACAGTTCGAGCTGCAATCTAACGAATCTAATGTGTATTGGTAATGTGTCCTTCATGTCCGGAAGCCCGCACTGGTTTTTTCTATTTTATCTGGATGGAATGCCTGCTGTATTGAGAGGTATTAAAGTTATTAATAATTGGGCCGGGACAAATTATCTTTATATCATGCAAATCAGCCAGATCATACAGGAATTAGAACGCTTTGCTCCGGGCAGTTACCAGGAATCCTATGATAATGCGGGATTATTATGTGGAGAAGCCATATGGCAGTGCTCCGGCGTTGTCGTTGCCCTCGATGCAACAGAAGCGGTAATTGAAGAAGCCGTCATGAAGGGGTGTAACCTGGTGGTAGCCCATCATCCTATTGTTTTTTCCGGATTAAAAAAGATCACGGGTAAAAACTATGTGGAAAAAACCCTCATCAGGGCCATTAAGAATAATGTGGCCATTTTTGCCATCCATACCAACCTCGATAATGTAATGGAAGGTGTAAATGGGAAAATTGCAAGCCTGCTCGGCCTGGTAAATCAGGCAGTACTATTGCCCAAAGCCGGCATGCTAAAAAAAATGTACTGTTTTGTGCCCGATGGCCATCTTGATGCGGTCCGGGATGCTTTGTTTGCTGCAGGTGGTGGTCAGATTGGACAGTATAGTGAATGCAGTTTTGAAGCGCAGGGCAGGGGCACTTTCAAACCCGGGGAAGGCACGATGCCATTTTCCGGCACCTATGGTGTACGGCATAATGCATCCGAAATACGTCTGGAACTCATTTACCCTGCCTACCTTGAGACTGCCCTGGTTCGGGCACTCAAACAAAGCCACCCCTATGAAGAAGTGGCCTTCGACCTGGTACAGCTGACCAATGAACACCCTCGGGTTGGATCAGGTATTTGTGGCAACCTGCCCGAAGAAATGGCCGAAAATGACTTCCTGGAACTGCTGAAATCAATTTTTAAAGTTCCCGTAGTAAAGCATAGCCCTTTATTGGGCAGGCCTGTAAAAAAGGTTGCGCTTTGTGGCGGCGCAGGTAGTTTTATGGTTTCCAGGGCTTTACAGTTGAAGGTTGATGCATATATTACTGCCGACATGAAGTACCATGAATATTTCGACGCCAATGGCAGCCTGTTAATTGCAGATGTTGGCCATTTTGAAAGTGAGCAATTTACAGTAGACCTGCTATATGATATTTTGGCGAAAAAATTTCCTACCTTTGCCGTCTTCAAAACGGGGGTGTTGACGAACCCGGTGAATTATTATATCTAATTTCAAAAACAAATATGGCAACTGTTAAAGACTTTTCGGTTGAAGAAAAACTGGTTTCACTGGTAACACTACAAAAGATCGAATCCAAGATCGATGAATTCCAGATTTTGAAAGGAGAATTGCCGATCGAAGTAAGTGACCTTGAAGATGAGATCCTTGGTTTGAATGCCCGTCAGACGCGCATTGAAGAAGAAATCAATGGTATTAATGAGTTTATCAACCAGAAGAAGGAAGCTATTAAAGAAGCAGAAGCCCTGATCAAGAAATATGAGAAGCAAAGCACGAATGTGAAGAACAGCCGTGAATTTGAAGCCATTACCAAAGAAATTGAAATGCAGCAGCTTGAAGTTAAGCTGGCTGAAAAGCATATTAAAGACGCCCTGGAGGAAATCCAGGACAAAGTCGTTGGGCTTGAAAAAGCTAAAAAGACCATCGCTACCAAAGATGGCGTTTTGAAACACAAGAAAGAAGAACTGGAGAAAATTATCGCCACTACTGAGGCCGAAGAAAAGCATTTCAATAAGCTGGCTGCCGAGGCACGCGAGAAAGTTGATCCCAGGTTATTGCATTCTTATGACCGCATCCGCACCAATTACCGCAATGGCTTGTCTGTTGTTCCGGTAGTTCGTGATGCCTGTGGCGGATGTTTTAATGCAATTCCCCCGCAACGCCAAAGCGAAATCAAACAGCGCAAAAAGATCATTGTTTGTGAAAACTGCGGTCGTATCCTGGTGGATAATGAATTGAATGATGGCGTGGAAGTGAAATAGTGAATATTCAATAACAAATTGGAGAGCCCCCGAAATTTATAGAAGTAGCTACCGTTAAACGGTAGCTTTTTTATTTTAGTTGAATGATTGGGCCGACTATCTGCGTAGCATCTGAAAAAGTTTTTATATTGTTGTTTTAAGTCATTCCCATAACAGTTTTATGAACGTACTTGATATTATATTCGAAGAATTGACCGCTTTCCTGGGTATTGATCATTGGGTAGAGATGTTTAAATCCGGTGATTATAGTAGCCTGTATACTTTTGATGGCATTCTTGATGCAATCGGTCCATTAATTCCGTTGATTCTTTTAATTGAAATTACGCGCGCGTTATTGTATAAGAGATTCAAAATTGAAGATTACAAAGTTCCATTTTTAATTTACATATTCAATCGGTTTGTTTCCAGGTTTGTTTCCATTGGTGTTGTTGGTTTCTGCATTGGCCTTTTTGAGAAACACGGACTAATTAATACAAGCTTTACCTGGTATTGGTTTATTTATGGCTATGTTGTTTGGGAATTCTCGCACTTTATTTACCATTTTCTTGGGCATAAAGTCCGGTTGTTCTGGTGCATTCATTCCACGCACCATGCACCTGAAACGATGAATCTCTCTGTAACATTCGCACATTTTTTTCTTGAAGGGGCATATGCAGACCTGATCCGGACCACTATTTGTTTGCTGTTAGGCGTGAACCCGCCCCTCTTATTTTTTATCATGTTCATTGATGGTACCTGGGGTGCGTTCATACATGTTGGGGAAAATATTTTAAAAGACGGTCGACTGGGTTTCCTGGAAAAAATTATACTTACTCCTTCGCACCACCGTGTTCACCATGCCCGTAATCCGTTGTATATGGATACCAATTTCTGTAACCTTCTTAACATTTGGGACAAGGTGTTGGGAACCCTTCAGCACGAACGAAGGGAACTTCCTCCTGAATACGGTATTACGAGGGAAATGAATCCACAGAATTTCGGGGATGTCTATTTTGGTGAATTTGTTGCGCTGGTAAAGGATATTGCCCGGGCACCTGGGCTAAAGAATAAATTGCTGTATATTTTAATGCCACCGGGCTGGAGCCATACAGGCGGCCATAAGACGGCGAAAATGGTTAGAAGGGAGTTTTTAGAGAGCGGGAAGTTGTAAGCGGGTTTAATAGTATCGGCTTTTTCCCGCCACGTTTTTACACGGATTTTATCCACCTTGTCAGCAGTTCCTTTTCAATTGCATAAATTGCCTCATCATTTATAACCATGTTGAAGGAACTGCATATACAAAATTACGCTATCATCGATGAACTGGTTATCCGGTTTGACGGTTCCCTTAATATTATAACCGGAGAAACGGGTGCGGGAAAGTCCATACTTATGGGCGCACTTTCGCTGATTTTAGGCGACAGGGCCGATATCAATGTAGTGCTGAATAAAGAAAAAAAATGCTTTGTTGAAGGCCTTTTCCAGACCAACAACAAATCTTCGGTGGTTCGGTTTTTAACCGAGAACGACCTTGAGGTGAGCGATGAACTATTAATCAGGCGGGAAATCAGCGTGACTGGAAAGTCAAGGGCTTTCGTAAATGATACGCCGGTAACCCTTAACCAGTTGCAGCAATTATCCCAGCAGCTGGTTGACCTTCACCGGCAGTTTGATACACTTTCACTTGGTGAAACCGGTTTCCAGCTTTCAGTCATAGACGCAATGGCTGGTAATGATAGTGCACTCATTAAATACCGCAAGGCCTTCCGCAATTGGCAGGAATTGCAAAAGCAACTAACGATATTAATTGATCGAAAAAATCAGGAAAATCGCGAGTTTGATTATCACCAGTTCCTGTTCAATGAGCTGGATGAAGCTGCACTTAAAAGCAATGAGCTTGAAGATATTGATGCAGAATTGAAACTCCTGTCGAATGCCGAGGGTATTAAAGCAGCACTTGCCAACGTTTTTGAACAGTTGAAAGGTCAGGAAGTTCCGGTTTTACAGGTTATCAGGCAATTGATCCACCAATTACAGCAATATAGCCAGCAACACACAAAAGTGGCAGAGATCCGCGATCGGATGCAGGCTGCATATGTTGAATTAAATGATATTGCCGGTGAAGCATCGGCATTAGGCGACCAGATCGGGCATGATACAGGCCGCATCGAGCAATTGAACGAAAGGCTAAATACAGGGTACAAATTATTGAAAAAGCACAATGTGCAAACTACGCAGCAGTTGCTGCAGATCATGGAAGATTTGTCAGGTAAACTGGAAGCGGTAGAGCAACTTGATGAAACGATAGCCCGCCTTGAAAAAGAAACAGCAGCCGCCTCGAAAATTGTGCTTGAACTTTCTCAAATGCTTAGCGCTGCAAGGAAGAAACAATTGGCTCCATTTGAAAAACAAGTCAATATCTTACTGGCAAGAGTCGGCATGCCCAATGCCAGGCTTAAAGTTCAGATTGAAGATGCAGTTCCGGGTATTAATGGGGCTGACGCAATTGATTTTCTTTTTGATGCTAATAAAAGCAATCAATATGCGCCAATACGCAAAGTGGCCAGTGGGGGGGAGTTGAGTCGCCTTATGTTGTGCATTAAATCTTTGGTAGCTGGTAAAATGGATTTACCGACCCTGATATTTGACGAAATCGATTCTGGAATTTCGGGTGAGGCCAGCCGCCAGGTTGGGCTCATAATGAAAGAACTTGCTGCAGCAAGGCAGGTGATTTGTATTACACACCAACCACAGATTGCCGGAAAGGCAGATCTTCACCTTTTTGTTTATAAAGAAGCCCGGGGAAAATCCATTTCCACTAATATCCGGGTGCTTGACCAGGAAGAACGAATAGTGGCTATTGCACAAATGCTGAGTGGTGAAAAGCCAACACCGGCTGCCCTTGAGAATGCCCGGGAAATGGTGATGAACTAAACTAAGTAACACCTTAAATATTAGGCTGAAGATTGTAGATTTGGGGCTTAATATTTCCAAAGAATTAATTTATTCATTATGGCGTATAATCTATTGAAAGGTAAACGTGGAATCATTACAGGAGCGCTGGATGAACATTCAATTGCCTGGAAAGTTGCTGAAAAAGCCCATGAAGAAGGTGCCACTTTTGTGTTGACCAACGCACCAATAGCGATGCGTATGGGTGAAATTAAAAAGCTGGCAGAGAAAACCGGGTCGGAGATAATTGGGGCAGATGCTACCAGTATTGATGAACTGGAAAACCTCTTTTCCAAATCCCAGGAAGTATTGGGTGGTAAAATTGATTTTGTATTACACTCTATAGGTATGAGTGTTAATATCCGGAAAAATATCCCGTACACTGAATCGAATTATGATTATTTCCAGAAAGGTATTGATGTGTCTGCACTGTCTTTCCATAAAATGATGAGTGTGGCAAAAAGGCTTGATGCCATTAATGAATGGGGAAGTATCGTTGCCCTTACCTATATGGCTGCGCAAAGGGTTTATCCATTTTATACTGATATGGCAGATATCAAAGCTATGCTGGAATCAATAGCACGCAGTTTTGGTTATCATTATGGATTAGCCAAGAAAGTCCGGGTGAACACGATTTCCCAATCTCCTACAAAAACAACTGCTGGTACAGGCATCAAAGGCTTTGGGGATTTCTATGATTATGCCAATGCCATTGCCCCATTGGGTAATGCAACGGCAGAAGATTGTGCGAATTACTGTATAACACTATTTTCAGACCTTACCAGGATGGTCACCATGCAAAATCTCTACCATGATGGCGGATATTCTACAACAGGCGTGAGTATGGAGGTGATGTCGAAGCTGGGGGTAGATTGAAGAGAGGTTGCCCTGGCTATAAGCATTCAGCAGTGGTGCTATCAAAAAAGCTACTGGTTATCAGTAGCTTTTTAAAATAAAAGTATTTCAACATGATTGGGTTGATAGCAGTCACGGTGTCAAACCGTTTACAGCTTACAGCTAACTGTTTACCCTCTAATACTCATCCTCATTAAAGAAAAAGTCTTCCTGGGATGGGTAATCGGGCCAGATATCATCAATTCCTTCATAAATTTCGCCCTCATCTTCAAGCTCCTGCAGGTTTTCAACCACTTCTATAGGAGCACCGCTACGGATTGCGTAGTCGATCAGTTCGTCCTTTGTCGCAGGCCATGGTGCGTCTTCCAGGTAGGATGCCAATTCAAGAGTCCAGAACATCAGTACAGGTTTTAAATTTCCGGCAAATGTATGTGTTAATACGAAATTTCCAAATCCTTTCGCTTACAACGCTTAATATTGCTGCTTCGTATGCGGTTTATTACCTGATTTAACACAATTATTTAATGCTTCAGGCCAGAAACATTTATAAACAGTATGGTACCGTAAAGGTGCTGAAAGGCGTGGATATCGATATCCAGGCGGGTGAAATTGTTAGTATTGTGGGTTCATCTGGAGCCGGCAAAAGCACATTACTTCATATTTTGGGCACCCTTGACAAACCCGACCAGGGGCAAATATCCCTGAATAATACTGCCATAACCGGATTAAGCGACCGCCAGTTGGCGGCTTTCCGAAACCAGTATATTGGTTTTGTTTTCCAGTTTCACCACCTGCTGCCAGAATTCACAGCCCTGGAAAATGTTTGTATTCCAGGATGGATTGCTGGCAAGTCCAGGGGGGGCGTGGAAGAAAGGGCTCGTAAATTGTTACAGCACCTCGGACTGGAACAAAGAATGGAGAATAAACCACAGGCTTTATCGGGGGGCGAGCAGCAAAGAGTTGCTGTTGCCCGTGCACTGATCAATGAGCCAAGGATTGTTTTTGCTGATGAGCCGACCGGCAATCTCGATTCAATAACCGCTCGTGAAATGCATGAACTTTTTTTCCAGTTGAGGAATGAGTTTAAACAAACCTTCCTCATTGTGACGCATAATGAAGAACTTGCCCAAATGAGCGACCGCATCTTGCATATGAAAGATGGAAAAATGATCTGAGGGGCTTAGCTGACCCTTGGCTTCCAGGAGATTTCTTTTACGCCCAGCAAATGACCTGTATACCGCGATAATACAAACAGGTAGTCGCTCAACCTGTTCAGGTATTTGATCACCAAAGGGGCAACAAATACATTTTCCTGCTGCATATGCACACAAAGCCTTTCTGCACGACGGCATACGCAGCGTGCAATATGCAGGGCAGATACGGAGGGATGACCGCCGGGAAGGATAAAGTTTTTCATCCGGGGAAGCGATTCATTCATCTGGTCCATTTCGTTTTCCAGCAAATCCACGTCGGGTTCTATCAGGTCGGGAATTTTCATCAGTGGTTCCCGGTCAGGATCACAAGCCAGCGAAGAGCCGATAGTGAAGAGACGGTCTTGAATTTCTTTCAGGATATTTTTTGACTTCCCGTCGCTTAACTGATCACAGCAAAAACCGATATAAGAATTCAATTCATCAACTGTTCCATATGTTTCAATACGGATATGGCTTTTGGGAACTTTTGTGCCTCCAATTAAACAAGTGCTACCGGTATCTCCGGTTTTGGTATATATCTTAAGCGCCATGGTGCCAATAGTTCGAATTGCAACAAAATAAATCCGGGAATGTTGTGAAATACTTTTCCTAGTGAGCCAGGATAAGCGAAGGATGCGCATTTCGTTTATCGGTTTCTATCAATCCATCACGTAAACGGACAATCCGGTGCGCATGGTTGGCAATATCCTCTTCATGGGTTACCAGTACTACAGTATTTCCGGATGACTGGATCTTTCCAAAAATATCCATGATTTCTGTTGAGGTTTTAGAGTCGAGGTTGCCGGTTGGTTCATCTGCCAGGATAATTGAAGGATTATTCACCAAGGCACGCGCAATAGCTACACGCTGGCATTGTCCTCCACTTAACTCATTCGGCCTGTGATGGCTTCTGTCTGCCAATCCAACTTTATCCAGCACTGCCAGTGCCATTTCACGGCGTATCTTTTTGGTAACCCCGGCGTAAACAAGGGGAAGTGCAACATTTTCTGCAGCTGATAGCCTGGGTAGCAGGTTGAATTGTTGAAATACAAAACCGATTTCCTTATTCCGTACTGTGGCTAGTTCATCGTCTTCCATAGTACTTACGTCCTGGCCATTAAGTATGTATTTGCCGGATGTTGGTGAATCAAGGCAGCCGAGAATATTCATCAGGGTGCTTTTTCCTGAACCTGACGGCCCCATTAGTGCTACATATTCATTCTTGAAAATATCCAGGGTAATACCTTTTAAAACAGGTATAGCCTGCTTTCCCATGTAGTAACTCTTTTCAATTGAATCCAGGTAAATAATCGGTTGTGTCATATTATTTTTTAATCACTTTTGGGACGAAGAAATATTGCGAATCGGCATCAGGTGCAAGGGCAATTGCATCAACCCTGTCCATGGAACCTTTCAACTCATCGTTTCTGACAACATCCATTTGGTCGGTCATGTGTAACATGGGCTCAACACCTTCAGTGTCAATTTCCTGTAATTTCTCAACGAATGAGATCATTTTTGCCAGGTCATCCTTAATCTGGATAGTATCAGCTTCTTTAAACTCGAGACGGGCCAAATTAGCCAGTTGGTCAATTATTTCTTTGGTCAGTTCCATATGCTATCAACAAAAATAAGCTTCTTATCTTCGCCACGCTATGGAAAATAGAAAAAAAGGACGAGTAATGAGCGGAATCAGGAGTACTGGTTTTTTGCACCTGGGCAATTATTTCGGGGCAATACGCAATTACGTGCGTATGCAGGAGGAATATGACTGTTTTTTTATGGTGGCCGATATACATACCCTTACCACCCATCCGGACACAAAGGAGCTGAAACCGAATGTCCATAGGGTTTTGGCTGAAAATATCGCCTGCGGGCTGGACCCGGAAAAAGTGGCACTTTATTGCCAAAGCCATGTTTTTGAAACGGCTGAACTGTATCTGTATCTCAACATGCTGGCATATAAAGGTGAATTGGAAAAAACCACCACGTTTAAAGATAAAGTACGGCAACATCCGGAAAACGTTAACGCCGGACTACTAACTTATCCAGTACTGATGGCTGCAGATATATTGTTGCAGCGCGCAAGCTATGTTCCCGTAGGGAAAGATCAGGAGCAACACCTCGAAATGAGCCGAAATTTTGCTAATCGCTTCAACCATCGCTACGGGGAAGTATTTCCTGAACCATATGCGTTTAATTTTGGTGAGGATCTGGTTAAAGTACCAGGATTGGATGGATCAGGAAAAATGAGTAAAAGCGAAAACCAGAATGCAACTATTTTCCTGGCGGATGACGATGAAACAATCCGGAAAAAGGTAATGAAGGCAAAGACCGACGCGGGTCCAACTACCCCAAATACGCCAATGCCCGATTATATTGCGAACATTTTTGGCCTCATGAAGCTGGTAAGTGCACCAGAGGTGATAGCCAGGTATGAAAATGATTATAACCAGGCTGTGATCCGTTATGGTGATATGAAAAAGCAGCTTGCAGAAGATATGGTGAATTTTGTGGCCCCCATTCGCGAAAAAACTGAAGCAATTAGAAATGATGAAGTCTATCTTCGTCGTGTTATGGAATTAGGCGCAGAAAAGGCAAGGAAAAGCGCAGCTGAAACAATGGAAAAAGTGAGAGAAGTGATGGGGTTGAAATACTATTAATTTCCTATATTGAACATCCTGTGTATTCGCAGGCACCTATTATGGCCAAAGGAAAAAAACCAAAGCATATTGCTGTTGCCGGAAATATCGGCGCAGGAAAGACTACGTTAACAGAAATGCTGAGTAAACACTATAAGTGGATTCCGCAATTTGAAGATGTTGATCACAATCCCTACCTGAACGATTTTTACGAAGACATGCCCAGGTGGAGTTTTAACCTGCAGATCTATTTTCTGAATAACAGGCTAAATCAAATACTGGATATACACCGTGGAACCGAAACTGTTATCCAGGACCGTACAATTTATGAAGACGCGCATATTTTCGCACCTAACCTGCATGAAATGCAGTTGATGAGCAAACGCGATTTCGATAATTATTTTCTCTTCTTCCAAACACTTAGATCGATGGTGCAGCCGCCCGACCTTCTTATTTACTTACAGGCTTCTGTGCCAACATTAGTGGGGCAAATCCAGAAAAGAGGCAGGGAATACGAAGAGAATATCCGACTCGACTACCTGAAAAGACTAAACGACTTTTATAATAAATGGATTGATACATATAAGGAAGGCCCGCTCCTGGTAATTAATGTTGATAAGAATAAGTTTGCTGAAAAGGAAGAAGACCTTGGTGACATCATCAGGAAAGTTGATGCACAATTATATGGGCTCTTCTGATTTTTTAAAATAGTCGTTTCTGAAATACAAAAATGGCCGCTCTTTGAGCGGCTTTTTTTATGCTGTAGAAACCGTTAAAACACGCTACCATACCTGATTTTAAGTTTTTAGCTTAGCGATATGATTTTTAAAAAGCATGCATAAAGGGAGTTTTGTATTATATGCCCCCTAATGGCCATTGGGAAAAGACAAATACATTAAAAATTAAATCTACACAGTATGAAAAATTTTGAAATGAGTGTGCAGGGATTCATTAAACTGTAATCAAGTGATATGGAATTGATCAATAGCGGTTAAGCATTACCAATACCTTCAGGTTTTACCTGGATGAGAAATAATGATTTCGCAATTGACCATTACAATGAAATTTAAAAGGCCATGTAAATGGCTGTGATATTGAAAAATAATTATTCACCTCAAATTTATTTTATGAATATTAATTCAAACATGCAGATGCTTTCTATGGAAGAATTGGAAAATATTAGTGGTGGTGGTACAGGGGATGGAAGCCTGTTGGATCAATTCGCCTTTTTTGTTGGGGCAACAGCAAAGTCTATTTATGAATTTTGTACAACATCTATGGAATATCAGGCCTCATTACCAGCTAACCTGAAAAAGTAAATAGCACCCCAAAATGAAGCAGTTATTTGAAGAACTGATGAAGTAGGATTGCCTGTGCCAGGAATTTGATATTAATAAAACAAAAAAACAGTGCTACTGTATGTTTTTGTGTTAGTATTTGGGTCGGCGGTCTCTATCCTTACTGTTTTTTAAATTTTAAAAGGGACTGAATAATATAGTGAACTAATGATTGATTAGTTTCCTGTAGCGCTATTGGGACAAACATTTAAAATCCTTTTTTCAGTTCCTGCTGCTTCATTTGCTTTTAAAAATAAATAGCACCGGGTGGTCTGCTTTGCTGGCTTCCGTTGTAATTGTTGTAGTATAAAAATTAATCCACGCTATATGCCTGGAGCCTCAATTGTTGGCCTTCTGTTAACGTTGGTTTTCAATACAAAAGGGTATAACAACGATTCACTTCATAAAGCATTCTGGGTTGTAGCAGGTATCCAAACTTATTTGAATTGTTTAATATTAATCCTAAATCTATAATTTATTATGTTGGAGAATGAAGACCCGATTTTCCTTCAACAACAAGTTTTATCTGGCAAACTTCCCCGTGCGATCCGGCAACTTTACCTGAGTTTAATAATTTTGATTTTCGCAATGCTGGCCACAACCTGGTGGGTAAAACTTGATGTGGCTGTGAAGTCCGGGGGAATCATAAGGCCTGCAAAAGAAAGGACCGCAGTCAAAACTGCCATTAGTGGTTTGCTGGATTCAATACTTGTAACAGAAGGCCAAATGGTGAAGAAAGGCGATTATATTGCCATATTAAAAGATGAAGGTAACCATGAAATTGCTGCCAGCATCCTTGCAGAGAAAAATTTAAATCTGGCCCTGCTGGCAGACCTTGACTTACTATTAAAGTTGAAAATACCAATTGCAGGGGAATCACTTAACCTGAAAACGGCGGTTTACCAGGAGCAATTGTCGCAGTTTATTCAACTTCTTGAGGAAAAAAATATCCTTTATGAGCAGGCTTCCCGGGAATATGAAGTAGCAAGGAAACTTGTATCGGAAAAGGTAATTGCTCCGGCAGAGTTTTCAATGCAGGAAACTACTTACCTGCAAAAGGCAAGCAATCTTAAGGCATTCTGGCATGAACGTTTTGCTGCCTGGAACCGCGATCGCCAGCAAATTGTAGAAGAGCTGCAATTAATTGAACAGAAAAACATAGAATTGAATACTGCAAAAAAGCGGATGCTTTTGATAGCTCCGGTTTCCGGTATTGTTAGTGGAATCCGGGAACAATATTCCCAGGCTTTCGTGCAATCCGGAGATGTCCTGTGTGCTATATCGCCTGAAGATTCCCTGGTAGCCGAATGCCTGGTAGGTTCGGCAGATATAGGTTTTCTTAAAAAAGGGCAGCCTGTAAGTTTCAGGGTAGATGCTTTTGATCATAAACAATTTGGTACCGTATCAGGCGCCATCCTATATCTTGACCAGGATTTTACCAATATTAATGATCACCCCGTTTTTAAAGTCCGATGTTCCATAAAACAGCAATCACTCGCCCTGAAAAATGGGTATAAAGCTTATCTGAAGAAAGGTATGACCATTCAAGCCAGGTTCATTATTACCAAAAGAACTATCTGGCAACTATTTTTTGATAACCTGCACAATTGGTTGGAACCAATTGTAACTGTTTAATTTATTTCATGAAAAAAGTTTCTGCATTTAAGCAACGGGACTTAACAGATTGTGGTGCCGCCTGCCTGGCTTCTATTCTGGGTTATTATGGCAGTACTGTGCCAATAAGTAAAATCAGGCTGGAAGCAGGAACAGACCAGCGGGGCACAAATTTATTAGGCATCATTCAGGCAGCTGAAGCATGTGGCCTGCAGGCTAAGGGTGCAAGGGGTAAGGCTGATAGCCTGCCCTTGGTTCCCTTACCTGCAATTGCCCATGTAGTGCTGCCATCCGGACTGCATCACTATATCGTGCTAACAAAGGCCGGAAAGAAAAGGATATGTTTCATGGATCCTGCAGATGGAAGATTTCATTCACAAAGCAATGATGATTTTATAAAAAAATGGTCAGGCGTGCTTATCATGTTTTCGCCTAAGGTGAATTTTAATGCAGAACAACATCCGGCTTCTGCTTTTTCGAGGTTTTTACTTTTAGCAAGACCCTATCGGGTTCAAATGTTTATGGCATTCCTGGGTGCTGTTGTTTATACGATTCTCGGTTTCTCAACAGCGATTTTTTTACAAAAACTTATGGATGATGTAATTCAACAGGATAATTCATCATTACTTCATTTGCTTGGAATATTTATGGTATTAATCTTATTTGTACAAACTATAATCGGTGTTATTCGTAATATCATTGGGTTTAAAACTGGACAGCTAATAGATGCCCGCTTAATAACGGGATATTACCGGCACCTTTTTAAACTTCCACAAATGTTTTTTGACACCATGCGGGTTGGTGAAATCATAAGCAGGGTGAATGATGCTATCAAGATCAGGTTTTTTATAAATGATATTGTTCTGGGGATAATGTTGCACGCACTTATAGTTTTATTCTCAGTGGTTCTGTTATGCTTTTATTACTGGAAACTTGCCATAATTGTTCTTGCCATATTTCCGGTATATTTTTTCCTGCATTACCTGACGGTTGAAATTAATCGGAAATGGCAGAGAAGACTGATGGAACAGTCGGCTGACCTGGAGGCAAACCTGGTAGAGAGCCTTCAATCTGCATCCACTGTAAAATGCATGGGATTGGAACAATATATGGTAGATAAAACAGAGTCAAGTTTTTTCTGCTTTATGAATTCCTCATACAAAACTGGTCTCTATAACTTATATGCCGGGACAACAACAGAGTTTTTAAACAGGTTATTGACAATTTCTGTTTTATGGGCAGGTGGTTGGTATGTTATGCAGCGTGAACTTACTCCTGGTGAATTATTGTCTTTTTATTCACTGATCGGGTACTTTACCGGCCCTGCATCCGCACTTATTATTTCAGGGAAAAGTGTGCAGGATGCATTGATAGCCGCTGATCGCTTATTTGAGATAATTGATCTTGACTGTGAAAATCGCAATACTGGCCCTGTTATTCAACTTATGCCCGAAAACCTGGGAGACATAACTTTTAGTTCAGTATCCTTCAGATATGGTACCAGGAAAAATGTGTTTGAAAATTTGTCACTATGTTTTAAAAAAGGAGAGATGACGGCTATTGCTGGTGAAAGCGGATGTGGAAAATCTACTATTCTTAGTCTCTTGCAGCATCTTTATCCGGTTAAGGAAGGACAGATAACCATTGGAAAAATTCCGCTGCAACATTTTAGCAGAGAAAGCCTCAGGGCTAAGATTGGGGTGGTGCCGCAACAGGTTGATCTTTTTTCAGGTACGATTGCGGAAAACATTGCTATTGGCGATCCTTGTCCAGATATGGAAAGGATTATTGAAGTTTGTAAAGCAGTGGGTGCAGAAACATTTATTGAACAATTAACTGACGGGTACTTTTGCAGGCTAGGTGAAAATGGTGCAAGCCTTTCTGGCGGACAACGGCAAAAACTTGCTATTGCCAGGGCCTTGTATCGCAGGCCTGAAGTTTTTGTTATGGATGAAGCAACAGCTCATCTGGATCCTTTTAGTGAGCAAAAAATCCAGGAATTGATTGGGCAATTGAAGGCCGCAGGAAAGACAGTAATAATTATTGCACACCGACTTTCAACTATTCGCTGGTGTGACACGATTCATGTTTTGAAAAATGGAAAACTGCTCAATTCAGGTACTCACGAATACCTTATGGAATATTCTGTTTATTATGCCTCACTTTGGAAATCCCCTCAGGAAAAGCTATATGCCTGAAATTATTATTCAGGATATGTAGCATATTTTTCAGCTGCACGCAATTCTGTTTCAATTTTTTCCTGCCAGCTTAATTGTACCTCTTTGTTTCGGGAATAATTCGTTTCCTGGTCATACAATTCCTGGTAGGCAGATTGTTCAGTAGCAACTTGCTGGTAGATTGTTTTAACATCTTTGTCAACGCTGCCGGGTTTGAAATTATATTCACTTAAAGATTTAAACAATTTCCGTGTAAATAGTTGTGAGATATCAAAATGGCCCTGTTCATGTGCTAAAATTTGCGGCGTATTAACACGTACCCAGGATTTTTCAGGATGGAAAACACATTTCAACTGGAAGCTCAACGATTTTTTGTCATAGGTGTAATTGAGCAAAATTGATGTACTGGTAAGTGCGGCATTTGGTGCTGATTCAACAGGTGTTGCTTTAAAGTCAGTCCAGTTTAGTTCCCTCCTGCTACGCCAGTTAATGCTATCTTTTTCAGCGTGGGTAAACGAAGGAAAATTTTGTAACAACAGAAATAGGAACGAAAATAACAACATAATTAAATAATGCATTACAAAATTACCACCTATGCGGTTTTCCTTGGTGCAAAATATTGCTAAAAATCCGCCCCGGGATCGGGGCGGACAGCAAGCAACGTTGAGACCGAAATATTTGAGGCTAAACCAGAGGACCTGCTGCCAAAATATATGCTGGTACCCCGGATGCGTATTTTTCAAAATTATCAATAAACTGTTTCGCCAGTTTCCGCACATTTAAATCGTAAGCTGTTTTTTCTGCCCAGGTATTCCGGGGATTTAGAAGATACGTTGGAACACCAGGGCAACTTTGTGGTAATTCCATGCCGAATACAGGATGTTTTTCAAAGGCAACTCCATCAAGTTTACCCTCCAGCGCGGCTGTGATCATTGAACGGGTAAAACTAAGTTTCATACGATGGCCAATGCCATAAGGGCCGCCTGTCCATCCAGTATTGACAAGCCAGACTTTTACATGGTGTTTTCTCAACTTTTCACCGAGCATTTCTGCATACCGGCCCGGATGTAAGGGAAGGAATGGCGCACCAAAACATGCGCTGAAAGTTGATTTGGGCTCTGTCACTCCCGCCTCCGTCCCTGCAACTTTTGCAGTATACCCCGAAATGAACTGATACATTGCCTGCGCGGGATTAAGCCTTGAAATTGGGGGTAACACTCCATAGGCATCGCAGGTAAGGAAAAATATATTTTCTGGAATATGGCCTATTGAAGGCTCCTGGGCATTACTGATATGATATAAAGGGTAGGAAGCACGGGTGTTTTCGGTTACACCGCCATTTTCAAAATTGATGGTATTTGTACCCTCGTAAAAATGAGTGTTTTCAACCAAAGACCCTGGCCTGATGGCTCGGAAAATGTCCGGTTCTTTTTCTTCAGTAAGGTTTATGCATTTGGCATAACAGCCACCTTCAAAATTGAAAATATTATCATCTGCCCAGCCATGCTCATCATCTCCGATCAGTTTCCGTTTTGGATCTGCACTAAGGGTTGTTTTTCCTGTACCGCTTAACCCAAAAAACAAAGCTGTCTCACCTTCGCTGCCCATATTTGCAGCACAGTGCATACTAAGCACATTCTGCTGCTTGGGTAAAATGAAATTCAGGATGGTGAATATGGCTTTTTTGATTTCACCCGTATAGCCGGTACCAGCAATAAGTATAGTTTTGTATTTGAATGAAATTACCGCGGCATTATGCTGCCTGGTGCCGCTTTCAACCGGGTCAAGTAAAAGTCCGGGGGCTGATAAGATCGTCCAATCGGGATGGAAATTTTCCAGCTCATCTTCGGTTGGCCGTAAAAACATGTTGTAAGCAAACAGGTTGTGCCAGGGTTTTTCATTAACCACCCTGATATTATGCCGGTATCTCATATTTGCGCATGCATAAGCATCGCGAACCCAAATCTCGGGGCATTTGGCCAGGTATTCGTTTATTTTCTTCCTGATGATGAAAAAGTACTTTTCCTCCAGGGGAAGGTTGAATTCATTCCAATGTACAGCATCCCTCGTAATCTCATCTTTCACCAGGAATTTGTCTTTTGGGCTGCGGCCTGTAAATTCACCAGTGTGTATTACCAGGGCGCCTGAGTCATTTAAAACGCCTTCACCCATCCTGAGGGTGTCCTGCACTAATTCTTCCGGGGATAACTGGTAATGTACATTTTTAGAAGTTTTCAAACCCATTGACACTAACTGATCAGTAGGGATTAAAATTGTCGGTATTGACATATTGCAACAATCGTTTGTTGCCACAAAACTATGTGCTGAATTCAATGGGTCATAGCAATGTGTACATAATACACCATAGATTATTTCTAAAATATTGTATATATCATTAAATGATATCAAAAGAATACCTTGGGATTTCTGGCAGGCTTCAAACTAACGATCGTTAGTTTGAAGCCTGCCTATTTTTTTGTTTCCTGAATTTTTTAAAAATTCCACTTTTTCCTGGATAGCCGAATTACTGGTTTTGGTCTCTTTGTTATGCATATTGCCTTAATTTGTCTCCTGAAATGAAGAGGCATGAAATATTTACCGCTAGATAAACGTCTTTTTACGGAACATCGAAAACAGTTTGTACTGGAGATGGCCCCCAATTCCATAGCCATTTTTAACAGCAATGATGAATTGCCAACTAATGGTGATGCTATTTATAAGTTTAAGCAAAATGCAGATCTGTACTGGCTAACCGGAATTGAACAGGAAGACAGTATGCTGATTCTTTTCCCTGCTAATCCAGATCCCCGGTACCGCGAAATACTTGTTTTGGTTCGTCCCAACGAACTTAAGGAAAAATGGGACGGGAGAAGACTGCGCCGCGAAGAGGCCTCGGCAATATCGGGCATTTCCACTATCGTTTGGCTGGATAGCCTTGAAGGGCTTTTGCAGCCAATGATCCACCTGGCGGAAAACATTTACCTGAATACTAATGAAAATGACCGCAAGTCAAACCAGGTAGCAGTAAGGGATTACCGGTATGCTTGGGAAATGCGTAATAAATTTCCATTGCACCAGTATAAACGTAGTGCCCCGATACTGAAAAAGTTGCGTGCCGTAAAATCGGCACTGGAAGTGGGTGTACTGCAACAGGCCATTGATATAACTGAAAAAACATTTCGCCGGCTGCTGGGATTTATTAAGCCCGGGGTAATGGAATATGAAATTGAAGCAGAGATATGGCATGAGTTCCTCCGGAATCGCGCAACCGGCCCTGCTTATGGCAGTATTATTGCCAGCGGCGACCGCGCTCGTACCCTACATTATATTAATAATAACCAGGAATGTAAAGAGGGTGAATTGGTGCTTATGGATTTTGGCGCTGAATATGGTGGGTATTGTGCAGATCTTACAAGAACAGTTCCTGTGAGTGGTAAATTTTCCAAACGGCAGAAAGAAGTGTACAATGCCTGCCTGGCCATGCATAATTTCGCCAAGGGCATTTTGAAACCGGGTATCAGTATTGTAGATTACACCGATAAAGTAGGTGAGGAGGCAACGCGTCAATTCCTGAAAATCGGCCTCCTGAAAAAAGAAGATGTCAAAAATGAAGACCCCGACAACAGGGCTTACAGGAAATATCTCTATCATGGCATTTCGCACCATCTGGGTATTGATGTGCATGACCTTGGCACCAGGACTGAGCCAATTCTGCCGGGGATGGTTTTTACTGTTGAACCGGGCATCTATATCGAGGCGGAGAAAATGGGCATCAGGATTGAAAATAATGTTTGGATCACAAAAACCGGTAATAAAGACCTGATGGCAAAAATCCCGATTACGGCAGAGGAGATTGAAAAACTGATGAAAAAATAAAATTGCTAACCATAACGCCTGAGCGAACAAATGAAACAAATTCCCAATCTCTTTACCCTCCTTAACCTCGTATTTGGCTTCATGGCCATAGTTGTTATATTACAGAATGGTATTACTACAGGTAATGGCGCTGCAGGTGAATACCTGGTAGACCTGCCCGAAAAAATCTGGCTGGCTTCTTTATATATTGCAATTGCAGCAGTGGTTGATTTTCTTGACGGATTTGTAGCCCGTCTTATGAAAGCCACCAGTTCCATGGGTAAAGAACTCGATTCCCTGGCAGATGTGGTCAGTTTTGGAGTAGCGCCTGGATTAATCTTTTACCAGTTCCTAAGGCTCAGTTTTGCCCGTGAAGAAAATGGGCTCGACACTTCCGTACTCTGGTTAATGCCGGCAGTGCTGGTTCCCTGCGCCGCAGCCTACCGCCTGGCCCGGTTCAATATTGATGATAGCCAGGCTTTTGGTTTTAAAGGTGTTCCTGTCCCCGCCGTGGGATTGGTTATTGCCTCATTGCCATTAATTTACTGGCATACCAGCAGTGAACAAATGGTTAACCTGCTCCTGAATAAATGGTTTTTATATGCTGTAATAGCCTTGCTTAGTTACCTGATGGTGAGTACTCTTCCAATTATGGCCCTGAAGTTCAAGGACTTTACGATAAAGAATAACCTGCCCAAGCTATTGTTGCTCGCCATTGCCATAATTACCGCAATAACTTTGAAATGGGCAGCTATGCCAGTCGTTTTCCTTGCCTACATTATTGTATCTTTGGCCCTCAAAAACCGAAAAGAATGACCTTCTCTGTACAGGTAAAAGTGATGCCCTTAAAAGAACTTCTTGATCCCCAGGGTAAAGCCGTAATGGGTGGCTTGGGAAACCTGGGCCTCCAGGCGATCCAGGATGTGCGGATTGGTAAAAATATTACCCTCCAGGTTGAAGCAGCTTCTGCTGATGAAGCTAAATCCATTGCGGAAGAAGCCGCAAAAAAACTGTTGGCCAACCCGGTAATGGAGCAGTACGAAATCAACATCAACTAATTTAACGGCATGGTACACCTGCAGTGGATATGCTCTCCTGCAGGGAATTGTCCACCTTCATTATGTTGTACCTGGTACCTTCCCCAATTGGAAATTTGCAGGACATGACCTTAAGGGGGCTTGATATCCTGCGTTCTGTTGATGTAATCCTGGCAGAAGATACAAGGACTTCATCCAGGCTCTTGAATCATTTCCAGATACAGAAACCCTTAACCCCTTACCATCAGCATAATGAACACAAGGTTTTGCAACACCTGGTAGATCAACTGGTGGCCGGCAAAACAATGGCTGTGTTAACGGATGCAGGTACACCAGGTATATCAGATCCGGCTTTCCTTCTGGTTCGTGAATGTATCAGGAACGGCGTCAAGGTTGAATGCCTGCCTGGTGCAACGGCTTTTGTTCCTGCCCTGGTGAATAGTGGCTTGCCCATTAACAGGTTTTGCTTTGAAGGATTTATCCCCCCCAAAAAAGGAAGGCAAACCCTGTTGAAAAAACTTGCCTTTGAAGAACGAACTATGGTTTTCTATGAATCTCCTTTACGATTGGTGAAAACGCTGGAAGAATTCGCAGGATATTTTGGTGCCGGCAGATTATGCAGTGTAAGCCGTGAGCTCACCAAGCTTTTTGAGGAAACCAGGCGTGGAACTCTGAAAGAAGTTGCCGATTATTTCAGCAGCAAAACCGTAAAAGGGGAAATTGTTATTGTTGTCGCCGGACTGGAATCCTGATTTTGTGATTTTTTTATCAGCTTGGTATAGATATTTGCGAAGAATAAATTAATAGACTATGAAATCTTTGGTTGTATTAGTAAGCTTGGTTGTACTTGGAGCATTTCAGCAACAATCCTTTGCCCAGGTTAGGAAAATCCCTGCTGTTGTTACAGATGCATTTAAATATAAGTACCGGAATGCAGAAAGCGTGGAATGGAAAGATAAGCTCTCCCATTATACAGTAAATTTCCAATTGAAAGGTGAACAGTATGAAGCCACGTTTAAGAATGACGGTACCTGGGCTGGTTCACAAAGAACAATTGAAAAAGACAGCCTGCCTGAAGAAGTGAATGAAGGCCTGGAAAAAAGTAAATATGCCGACTGGGAAGTTGAAACCTATTACCAACTGATCTATCCTGATGACCACTTTGAATACCGGCTTTTGGTACGAAAATCAGATATTAATAAACGTGACCTCACTTTCGGCCAGAATGGCCGGCTTATTAAGGATAAACTAACCCTCTAGGTCCCCGGTAAATATTTATTGATTGTCTTAAGTAAGTGCGTAAATTAGTAATATCCTCATTCCTATTACAATTACTTTTTGACTGGTTAATTGCTTTGATTAGTAAATGGCTTTATTAAACAAGTTATATTCTATCACTATGACTAAGTTTTTGTTCGGCAGAACCGTTTGTCTTTGTATTGGTGTTCTCCTGATTTCACTCCCTTTAGCCAGCCAGACTTTTACCATGGGTAAAGATTGTAAGGCCCAGAATGCCAAAGGAAAGGAGGAATTAAAAGCCAGGAATTACCAGCAGGCTTATGAAACCTTTACCAAAATGAAAAGCAGCTGTAAAACCAAAGACGGAAAAGAGGCTTCTTCAGTTGGTTTGGCTGAAGCCCTGAATGGCCTGGGTAAATATGAAGAAGCCATAACGGCGAGCAATGAAGCACTTAAAGTAACAAAGAATAAAAGTCTTGCAGCATATTTTCAAATGGGTGTGGCCCAGAACAAACTCGGGCAATATGATGCATCTAAAGCATCCCTGGATAAGATTATACAACTCACCGAAAAAAACCAGGATAAAAAAGCAAGGGCTTCAAATTATGCATTGATGGCGGCAATGTATGACCGCCAGCTGGGCAAACCGGATAGTGCAGCATATTACCTGGAAAAAGCCATTGCATTGGATCCAGCCAATCCCGGTTTTTATGTCCAGAAAGGGGATATGCTTGTTGCCAGGAAAAAATTTGAAGAAGCGTTCATTCAGTATGACAAAGGGGTATCCCTGGGTAAAACTGATTTGGAAATGTATATTGCCCGAAGTGAAGCCAGGCTGAAAATGATGGAAAATAAATACCATACCACTAATGCTCAGGAACTTAGGGCTAAAATGACGGCATCCGAAAAGGAACTTGTCTGTACCGACCTGAAGAAAGCACTCGATCTCGGCTGGAAGGATATGAATAAGGATATGTTCGCCGCGTTAGTCTGTAAATAAAGACCCAAAATAAAAAACATGAAAAAAATAATAATAGCTGTATTGGCCATTGCTATCGTAATATCTGGTTGTAAAACAATGAACAAGCAGCAGAAAGGAACAGTGGCAGGCGCCACCGGGGGTGCATTGATCGGCGCTGCTGTTTCCCATGGCAGTATCTGGGGAATTTTAATCGGGGCAGCTATTGGCGGCACTGCCGGTAACCTGATCGGCAAAAAAATGGACCAGCAGGCTAAGGAACTCCAGCAGGCAGTTCCAACAGCAGAGGTGCAGCGGGTTGGGGAAGGTATTAATATGACATTTGAATCAGGCCTCTTGTTTAAGTTAAATTCATTTGAATTGAATTCATCCTATGAAGGTGACCTGGCCAGTGCTGCCGGTGTTTTCAATAAATATCCCGATACTAATATCTTAATTGAGGGGCATACGGATGATACGGGGAAAGATGAATATAACCAGGCCTTATCTGAAAAGAGGGCCCATTCAGTAACTGCCTTCCTTATTTCAAAAGGTGTAGATCCAAAAAGGATCACAGAGAAAGGTTACGGTGAATCCCAACCGAAATATCCCAATGACAGTGAAGCAAACAGGGCAAAGAACAGAAGGGTTGAACTGGGTGTTTATGCCAATGACCAGATGAAAAAAGATGCTACCGAAGGTAAGCTGCAATAAACGGCAGGGTTAAATCATAGCAGATAAAATTCTAATACCAGCCGGCTTATACGGCTGGTATTTTTTTACACTATACATCCGGCATTTTTCCTGAAATTTACCCATCATTTTATCAATCCCCACGTATATGAATAGTAAGACTTTCTGGTTATTTTTTCTGCTCGGCGGAATGGTTTTGAATTGCACAGCGCAACCCGATAGGTGGCAGCAGCGGGTGAAGTATAAGATGGATATTAAAATGGATGTTACTACAAACAGGTTTACCGGCAAACAACAACTCGAATACACCAATAATTCACCGGATACTTTGTATAAAGTCTTTTACCACCTTTACTGGAACGCTTTTCAGCCTAACAGTATGATGGATACCCGTAGCCGGGAACTGGGTAAAGTGATTATAGGTAAAAGGGCCGATTGGGATGGTCGCGTTCGCGACCGTATTCTAAACCTGAAACCTGATGAAATTGGTTACCAGAAAATAAAATCCCTTACGATGAATGGAGTGCCTCAACCATTCAATGTGCTGGAGACAATCCTGGAAGTAAAACTCACCAGGCCGATAATGCCGCATAGTAAAGTTGTATTCAAAATGGACTTTGAAGCACAGGTTCCATTACAGGTAAGGCGTTCAGGCCGCGACAACCCTATGACAGGGGTCCGCTACTCTATGAGCCAATGGTATCCTAAGCTGTGTGAGTATGATTATGAGGGCTGGCATCCCACACCTTATGTTGCCCGTGAATTTTACGGAGTCTGGGGGGATTTTGATGTGACCATTTCTATAGATAAAAACTATACCCTTGGGGGAAGCGGATACCTGCAGAATCCGCAGGCAATCGGGCATGGTTATGAAGCCCCTGGAACAACACCCAAAATGCCGGATGGAAATAATCTAAGCTGGCATTTCATTGCTCCTGAAGTACACGATTTTGTCTGGGCCGCTGATCCCGAATTTAAACATATTGTTAGGCAGGTAGCCGGTGGTCCTACCATTCATGTGCTCTACAATTACAAAGAGAATGATCCGGCTAATGATGAAGCCTGGACAAAAGTTGCCGATGCTGCAGTGCAGGTTTTACCGTTCATTGAAAAAAAATTCGGGAAATACCCTTATAAGCAATATTCGTTTATCCATGGTGGTGATGGTGGCATGGAATATCCTATGGCTACACTAATCAATAGCCCGAGCCTGGGTACAGCCTTTCATGAATGGATGCATACCTGGTACCAGATGCTGATGGGTACCAATGAAAGCCTTTACGCCTGGATGGATGAAGGATTTACCTCATATGGTGAAAGTGTGGTTAGCCGGTATTATGCCACACTGAACGGAGATAAATCTTCTCCTGCAGGAAATATCCATGCTGATGCATACAACGGTTATTTCGCATTGGTAAACAGTGGAAGGGAAGAGCCAATGACCACTCATGCGGATCATTTTGAATCAAATTTTGCTTACAGTATTGCCGCTTATTCAAAAGGGGAAATCTTCCTTGAACAACTGGGCTATATTGTCGGTGCCGACGTTCGTGATATGATATTGCAGGATTATTATAATACCTGGAGATACAAACATCCTAATGTAAATGATTTCATCAGGGTGGCCGAAAAGAGAAGCGGAATGAAACTCGACTGGTATAGGGAGTATTGGGTAAATACAACCAAAACCATTGATTATGGTATTGATAGTTTATACGAACAGGGTGGCAGCACAAATATCCGGTTAAAGCGGACTGGTAAAATGCCCATGCCAGTTGATGTACAACTTACGTTTAAGGATGGCAGTAAGGAAATGCACTATGTACCTATGTACCTGATGTTTGGCGAAAAGCCTTCTGAAGATAGCAGTATGACCAGGAAGGTTTACGAGTCATGGAAATGGACACATTTAACCTATGAAATCAGTACAAAAAGAAAACTGCAGGAAATAGTTAAAGTGGAGATAGATCCTACAGGAAGAATGGCTGATACCAATAAAAAAGACAATACGCTGGTTCTTACCTGGTAAGTAAAGCCTGAAATCAGTAAAGCCGTTTCATTTAAGGAGCGGCTTTACTGTTTTATGACAAGGCTTAAAATTAGGGGCTGCGGAATCAGTCTGGTAAGGTTAATGATTAACAATATTTGGGCATCCCAAAAACATCCCAAATATACCTACCAATTACAAGCTTTATATACCATTAAGTGGGTATTTTAGCGACCAAAGTATTTATTAACGGCTTCTATACGATTATTTACGTGAAGTTTTTCGTACATATGGTAAACATGCTTACGTACTGTTTCCTGGCTAATAAATAATTGGGCGGCAATTTCTTTATAAAGCATCCCCTTTGATAGCAATACCAGGATTTCCATTTCCCGGTTAGATAGGGTCTTGAGGTTACCGGTAGTATAGCCCGATAATTCAGCACCTTGTGAAGTTGTTTTTTGCTGGAAAACAGCCACAACTTTCCTGGCTATTTGCGCACTCATGGGGGCACCACCCTCATTTAATTCTCTTATGGCTTCAAGCAATTTGGCTGGCGATGTTTTTTTCAGGATATAACCATTGGCTCCTGCATTAAGCGCTTCAAATATTTTTTCATCCTCTTCATAAACAGTGCACATCATGAATAAAATATCTTTGTTCGCGGGCTTTAGTCGCCGGACGCACTCAATGCCACTCATGCCCCCAAGGTTTATATCCATTAAAACCACATTCGGTTGAAGCAATGGTATTTTTATCAGCGCATCTTCCCCGCTTTCAAAGCTTCCTAATACTTTAAATTCATCCGATAAGCGGATAATCTCCTCAAGGGCCAGCCTGATGTCGCTGGTATCATCTACAATACATACAGATATCGCCATATAACAAAGATGAGATTTTACCAGGCCATTGCAATACAACTTTCTGGTAGGGCTGCCCCTACTTAATCAGCGATGAACGTAAAGGAGGTATTTCTCAAGAAAATAATCTTCCTGGAAAAGATCATGGACCTCCAGTATCCTGGGCTTAACCCCACTTTCGGCAATTTCCCTGGCCAGGTCGCCGCCCTTCAGGCAGATGAGGCCGGATGCAGTATATTCTCCTTCTGAAGCCCTTTTCAGAAGTAACGGCCGGCTCCAGCGCCAAAGATCCGCCAGTGGCGCAACAGCCCTGGATACCGCGTAATGAAACTTTTGGTCTTTTATATCTTCCACCCGCGTATGCCTGGTGGTTACATTGGTCAATCCTATGGCCCTTGAAATTTCTTTTACAACCGTCAGTTTCTTATTGATACTATCCACCAGCAGGAATTCAATTTCCGGGTAAAATATGGCAAGGGGAATACCTGGAAATCCGCCACCTGTTCCGATATCAATTACTGTACTGCCCGGAGGGAAAGGGAATGCGGCTGCTATTGCTAAGGAATGTAATATGTGATTCTTGTACAGTTGATTTATATCCTTACGGGAGATGACATTTATTTTGCTGTTCCAGTCGGCATACAATGGCCCAAGGGCCCCGAACTGTTCCAATTGCTCAGGAGTGAAATCTGCAAAATACTTTTCTATCAAACCCAGGTTTGGCGTGGCTTTTTCCATAATGCTGGTGCAAAGATGCAATAATAAAAGAACATCCAGATATCCAGCAACCACCACCAGGGCCAGAGGTCTTTTTCCTGGAGCCGCTCCATGCATTTATAGGAAAGCAGCCCTTGTGTAATAAAACGAAGTATGAACACGCTTAGGCTGAGTTGCCAGTTAAAATATAATGCGCTAAATACTAAGGAAGGGTAAAAGAGGAACTGGGTAATAGAATAAAGTCCCAATAAGAATTTGAATTTACCACTGTAATATTTTCCGGTGCTGTAGTGCCTGCCTTTTTGCCTGAACCAGTCGCCAAATTTTTGCTTGGCTTCTGAAAGGGTAAAGGCATCTGGATTAATCACCACCCTGGTATTATTTTTAGTGGCTATTTTATGGATAAATAGATCATCGTCTCCTCCTGGCAAATGGTTGATGGAAGAAAAGCCCTTATTCTCCAGGAATAATTGCCTTTTATAAGAAAGGTTACGGCCTACACCCATATAGGGTAATCCTGCTAAAGCAAAAGACAGGTATTGCATTGCTGTATGAAATGTTTCAAAACGGATCAGTTTGTTCAGTAATCCGGGTCGCTTTTGGTATGCACCATAACCCAATACAATTTCAACTCCGGGTTCATAAGCATCCTGCATCTGGTAAATCCAGTGTTCCGATGCCGGAACGCAATCGGCATCGGTTAGCAGCAATATTTCGTAGTGTGCTTCGCGGATACCCATAGACAGCGGGTATTTTTTACCGGGGATACCCTTTGCTTCGTGTTCGAGGTTTACAATTTCAAGGCCTTTAAAAGTCTTTTTAAATTCTTCCAGCAGGTACCGTGTATCATCCTGGCTATTATGGTTCACCACTATCACTTCATGTGTACTGGGGTATTGCTGAAACAGTACACCTGGTAGGTTCCTGGCTAGGTTGGCAGCTTCATCGCGGGCACAAATAACTACAGAAACAGGGTGCTGCTGGGATACTTCGCGGGGCTTTTGCTTGTAAAAAGCAAGCCTGCTGAATACGCCCCAATAGTAAATCAATTGAATTAAGGTGATAGCACAAAAAACGACAAATGTAATCAACCTCCAGTTCAGGGTAATCTGCTGTAAATCCATAAAAGTCTAGGGTTCGGCCAGGGTTATTATCCAGCCAACGGCGAAAATAAGGCAGCTGGAAGATACATATGGAATAAAGATTTCACAGGTGGGGATAAACCGGGTGCTTAACTTTGCCGCCATGTCTGCAATTCAATTCAAACTGGAAGGCTATGATACTGCTTCCAAAGCCAGGGCCGGCCTGCTTACCACAGATCACGGTGAAATCCAAACGCCAATTTTTATGCCTGTGGGCACAGTGGGTAGCGTAAAGGCGGTTTCTCAGCAACAACTCAGGGAGGAAGTAAATGCGCAGGTTATTTTGGGGAATACCTATCATTTGTATTTACGACCCGGGCAGGAGGTTCTTGAAGCAGCGGGGGGCTTGCATCAGTTCATGGGTTGGAACAAGCCAATACTTACCGATAGTGGCGGATACCAGGTTTTTTCACTGGCCGGCAACCGGAAACTGACAGAAGAAGGGGCGTTGTTTCAATCGCATATTGACGGATCAAAGCATCTTTTTACACCCGAAAATGTAATGGATATACAGCGTGTAATCGGTGCAGATATCATAATGGCATTTGATGAATGCCCACCTTACCCCAGCGAATATACTTATGCGAAAAAGTCGATGGACCTTACGCACAGGTGGCTCGACAGGTGTATACGAAGGATTTCAGAAACGCCCGATAAATATGGCTATACCCAAAACCTGTTTCCTATTGTTCAGGGAAGTACTTATGCAGACTTACGGAAAGCTTCCTGCGAATTCATTGCAGATAAAGGCGCGGCGGGCAATGCCATTGGTGGGCTGAGTGTTGGGGAGCCTGAAGAAATGATGTATGAATTAACTGCTTTGTGTTGTGAAAACCTTCCCGCCAGCAAACCCCGCTACCTGATGGGTGTGGGAACACCCTGGAACATATTGGAAAATATCAGCCTTGGTGTGGATATGTTCGATTGTGTAATGCCAACCCGGAATGGCAGGAATGCAATGCTGTTTACCAGCAAGGGTATAATGAATATTGACAATAAAAAATGGGAGAAAGATTTTTCACCAATTGATAATGGGATTGATTGCGGTTTCAGCAATTATTACACCAAGGCCTACCTGAGGCACCTGGTGAAGGCAAAAGAAATACTTGGTTTAACTATTGCCAGCGTACACAACCTGGCTTTCTATTTGTGGCTTGTTAAAGAAGCACGTGCGCATATCCTTACCGGTGATTTTAATAGCTGGAAAAACGAACTGGTGCCGGTGTTAAAAACCAGGCTTTGACCCGTTATCGCCCCAGGTTAATCCTTACTCCGATTGCCGGCATCCGTGAGGGTGTACCTAAGCGGTACGCATGAACGGGTTGGTTTTCAAGTACCACACGGGCTTGTTTTTGATAGGCTGCCCCACGGATGATCAGTGTAATGCCTACTATGGTAGCAGCAGAGCCCGCACTCATTAAAAAATATCCTCCAAGGAAATTATTTACAGTGCCTTCCAAAGTATCATCAGATAAGGAATTTTCATATAAGACAATTCCTGCAATAGCTGCAGCACATCCCCCAACAGCAAGCAGGCCACCTGTATTGGTTCTTTTATGACCCAGGTCGCGGTAGTACTGGGCAAGTTCTTCATTGGTCTGGCCTGGTAATGGTGCCTTTTTCTGGGCTCGTACAACGGGCATTGTAATAACCAGTATTGCAATAAAAAGGATAAATTTCATAAATGATGTTTTAGGAGTAAATAAAATTGTACTGTTATTTGTCAGATCCAATTTTAATAAAGTTTTGATAGTTATTATCCAGGTGAGTGATTCTGGCTGACGCCCCAGAACATAATCGGTTTCCCGGTATAATTAGTAGACCCAATATCTTGTTTGGAAGGTAGAATTGGTAAATTTTGTGCAGCTGCAAATTGCCCTTTCAGGGCAAAGCAAACCAGGAAAAAAAGGAATTTCCCCATTTTAAGGAATAAGGTTTATCTAATATAAATAGATTCGCTTGCAAATGAAACACTTTATTTGCCTGGTTCTATTGCTGTATTGAATTTTCCTTAACCAAAATTCAACTAGCTTTGGTCGCCGCAAACGTCCATTAATGAAGATCCTCGACTGGTACATTTTCAAAAAATTTATGGTCACCTTCATCTTCTCCATCCTTGCCATCACGGTAATTGCGGTGGTCATAGATACAAGTGAAAAGACCGACGATTTTGTAAAATCCGGACTTTCCTTAATGGGCATCATAACTAAGTATTATTTCGGGTTTATTCCTTTTATCATTTCCATGATATTCCCGCTGATCGTTTATATAGCAGTAATATTTTTTACTTCAAAAATGGCGGGCCGGTCTGAAACTATAGCTATCCTGGCTTCAGGAATACCTTATAACAGGATGTTGCGGCCATATCTTGCCGGCGCTGTTTTATTAGGCAGTATTATGGCCTATGCTAATGCATTCATTATTCCTAAGGCCAATGAAATTCACAGCAATTTCAAAACCCAGTATATTGATAAAAACAATTCCTATTATGCGGGTATGGGTGGCAGTCGCGATTTTTATTTCAGGGTAGATACGAATACGTTTGTGGGCATAAAATACTATGATACCCTGAATAAATCTGCTTCTTCATTTTTCCTGGAAAGGATCAAGGGCAATAAAGTATTTTATAACCTGCGTTCTGACTATATCCGCTGGGATACTGCAACCAAAAAATGGCGGATCGATAATGCCATAGAGCGTAAAATCGATGGCCTTAATGAAACTGTTGAAAAACACAAATCCCTGATACTTGACCTAAACCTTAAACCCAATGAACTCAGGCGGGATGAATATATGAAGGACAAATTCACCACTCCCGAGCTATATGAGTTCATCAAATTGGAAGAACAGCGGGGTACTGAAGGCCTTAATGCATATAAAGTTGAGCTTTACAGGAGGTTTGCAACACCGGTTTCGGTTATTATCCTTACGCTTATGGGGGTTTTTGTGGCTGCCCGTAAAACCCGCGGAGGTAGCGGATTGCATATGGCAGTTGGCCTGGTATCAGCAGCAATGTTTGTTGTAATGGATAAATTCTCAACCGTTTTTTCCACTAAAGGCGATTTCCCTCCCTTACTGGCAGCATGGCTTCCCAATGTCATTTTTGTCCTTGTTGCATTTTGGTTATATAAAAAAGCACCTAAGTAAACATCAGGCAAATATTATTTGTTGTACCATTCACAATAGCTAATTTTATTGGTTATAGTCATTTTGCTACTACTTACGGCTGATTACATATAAATTGTTTTTCATGGGAGCTTACAAAGAAAAATTCAAAGAAAAAGCTGATGCGGCGGCAGCCGAAATCAGGGAATTATTAAAAGAGCATGGCAGTAAAACGATCGGAGAAGTTACGCTCGCACAGGTGTACCAGGGTATGCGGGGAATAACCGGCCTGGTTTCAGAAACTTCCCTGCTCGATGCATACGAAGGTATCAGGTTCAGGGGCTATACTATCCCGGAATTGCAGGTTAGCCTGCCAAAAGCTAAAGGCGGAAGCGAGCCTTTGCCTGAGGGCCTTTTTCACCTGATGTTATTTGATGATTTGCCTACTGAGCACGACGTGAATGAAATGACTGCAAAATGGCAACGCCGTTCTCACGTCCCTACCCATGTTTTTAATACCATAGATGCACTGCCTTTAAGCACACACCCGATGACTATGTTTGTGGTTGGGGTCATGGCTTTGCAAACTGAAAGCAACTTCACGAAGGAATATGCGAAGGGAATGAATAAGAAGGATTACTGGGAATTTGCTTTTGATGATGCGATGGACCTCATTTCAAGGCTTCCACGTATCGCTGCTTATGTATATCGGCGCAAATACAAGAATAACGAGCACATACAGCCGAATGGCCTGCTCGACTGGGCTGGGAATTTTGCCCATATGCTGGGTTATGAAGATGAAGGATTTAAGGAGTTAATGCGCTTATATATGACCATCCATGCCGACCATGAGGGTGGTAATGTTTCAGCTCATACGACCCACCTTGTAGGGTCTGCACTCAGTGACCCTTACCTTAGTTTCGCTGCGGGTATGAATGGACTGGCTGGTCCGCTGCATGGACTGGCCAACCAGGAAGTGATCAAATGGATATATGAAATGCGCGAACAGTTGGGAACAGATGTGCCCACCAGTGAGCAGATTGCGAAATATGTCCAGGAAACCTTATCAGCAGGAAAAGTGGTTCCGGGTTACGGTCATGCTGTATTGAGAAAAACTGACCCCCGCTTTACGGCACAGATGGAATTTGGGAAAAAACATATGCCGGATGATCCCTTGTGTTTAACGGTTTGGAACGTATACGAAACGGTACCCCCTATCCTGAAAAGCCTGGGTAAAATAAAGAACCCCTGGCCAAATGTGGATGCCCATAGCGGCGCCCTGCTTGTACATTATGGCATGACAGAATATGAATTTTATACTGTTCTTTTTGCTGTTAGCCGCGCATTGGGTGTAATGGCCAGCCTGATTTGGGATCGCGCCCTTAACTTCCCGATTGAAAGGCCAAAGTCTGTTACTACCCAATTAGTAAAGAAATGGCTTAAGGGAGAAGATGAGATCTGGGGCGAATAGAAATTGTTAAATTCCGGGGCAACCCGGATTTTAATTTGGTATTTTGATGTTGGAACATTAACTTTACTTAAAATTTATAATATGGCAATATGGCAAATAGATCCCAGTCACTCTGAGATCACTTTCAAGGTGAAACACCTTGTTATATCAACTGTTTCCGGTAAGTTCAATAGCTTTGAAGGAACGGTGGAAGCAGAAAAGGCAGATTTCAGCGATGCGAAAATTAATTTTTCAGCTGATATCGACAGCATTACAACTGGTCAGGAGCAGCGCGACGGGCACCTGAAATCAGCAGATTTCTTTGACGCTGCTGGCCATCCCAAATTAACTTTTGTATCGAAGTCGATAGTTTGCAAAACCGGAAATCTTTTTAATGTGACTGGTGACTTGACCATCCGTGGCACAACTAAGCCGGTTGAATTGCAGGTTGAATTTGGAGGCACCCAGGTCGATTTTTATGGTAATACCGTTGCTGGATTTGAATTAAACGGAAAAATCAACCGCCAGGACTTCGGGCTTACCTGGAGCGCAGTTACAGAGGCGGGTGGAATAGTTGTGGCTGATGAAGTGAAACTTCACATGAATGTTGAATTGCATAAAAAAGGATAATAATTACCTTGAATAAACCATAAACCCGCCTTAGCAGGCGGGTTTTATTTTGTTCATTAGGTTCATCGTTCTATATTTGCCATCCCCAAACGGGGTAGTTCTTATTTCTCGGGGAATTAGCTCAGCTGGCTAGAGCGCTTGCATGGCATGCAAGAGGTCGTCGGTTCGACTCCGATATTCTCCACCATTACTGTAGAGGGTTTCAGTGAAAGCTGGGACCCTTTTTTTATGGTGGAAATTAGACCTGTACGTTTAAAAAGGTTAATTCTAATCATTCTTCAGGCTGATGTTTATCAATCTTTTCCTTTAGCCTATCGGTTATTTTAGTCTTTTTAACCAAAACAAAAGCCGTGAACGCTGTGGCCACTATTTCAGTTAATCGCAGGTATCTCGACCTGCTCCGTATCAGCATTGGTATTATCTATTTCTGGTTTGGCGCCCTCAAATTCTTTCCGGGATTTAGTCCTGCTGAAGATCTAGCCATTAATACCATTAATAAGCTAACATTCCATATCGTTCCCCAACCGGTAAATATACTTTTACTTGCGACCTGGGAATCTGCAGTAGGCCTGATGCTTATTTTCGGAAAATGGGTACGCATTGCCCTGGCCAGTTTATTTCTCCACATGGCTTGCACCTTCACTCCCTTATTGTTTTTTCCTGACCTTTCTTTTAAGTATGCTCCTTATGGATTTACCCTGGTTGGCCAGTACATAATGAAAAACATTATCATCATTTGTGCAGCCCTTGTGATTTGGCCAAAAAAAGAGCAGTAAATGGCTCAATGATACAAGGGTTTTAAATTAACCATAACTTAGAATAACAAGCGATTTAGCTATGCCAAATGATGCTGTTATTTATGACCCGTTATGTCGAATAAAATCAATCCCCAAAAAATGGGTGGTTCTTTTTACCCTTTCCCTTTTTTTGGGACAATCTTTTGCTCAAACCATTGCCTTATCCAAAGGTAAATATGGTGACGGTCCCGACAGTATTGCACCCTCAGGTATTATCAAAGGCCTGAATGATGACCAGCTGTTGAGTGCGGTACAAAAGCAAACCTTCCGTTTCTTCTGGCATGGTGCGCACCCGGTTAGCGGACTTGCGTTGGAAAGAAGCAATACTGTTCTGGCTGAGCATTACTGGGATTATATTAATGAAGCCTGGGATGAACCCAATTTCAGTACCACACCATTTGGCCCTGATGCCGGTGCAATCGGTGGTACAGGTTTCGGTATCATGAGCACAATTGTTGCCGTGGAACGTGGATGGATTGGCCGTGATACTGCTGTAAGGCGATTGATAAAAATCGCAGATTTTCTCATCAATGCCGATTGTTATCATGGTATTTATCCGCATTTTATGAATGGGAAAACCGGCAAGACTATTAAGTTCGATCGCCTTGATGATGGTGCCGATATCGTTGAGACATCATACCTGTTAATGGGCTTTTTATGTGCCAGGGAATATTTTAAAAAAGATGATCCCCGCGAAAAATATTTACGGAAGCGGATTGACCAGATGTGGGGCGCAGCTAACTGGAACTGGCATACAAAAGGGGAGAATAAATTGTATTGGCACTGGAGTCCCAATAATGACTTTGATATGAACTTTCCCGTTTGGGGCTGGGATGAATGTTTGATTACCTATATCATGGCAGCATCTTCGCCAGGCCATCCTATCTCCAAAGAGGTTTATAACGGGACCTGGGTTGGGAGTAACGGTTTTCTGAATGGAAAGGAATATTATGGTATAAAATTGCCGCTCGGAAATTATGAAAAAGGAGGACCCCTGTTTTTTGAACAATATACATTTATGGGTATCAATCCCACAGGTTTAAAAGACAGCCTGGGCATAGACTATTTTGAACAGGGCAGGAACCATACACTCATTAACCGGGCATATTGTATTGAGAATCCGAAGAAGTATAAAGGATATAGTGAAAAATGCTGGGGACTTACTGCTGGTGACAGTTACAAAGGTTATGTAGCGCACAGTCCCGATACAGATTTTGGCGTTATCCAACCCACCGCAGCAATCTCTTCAATGCCTTATACACCGAAAGAAAGTTTAGAAGCACTGCGGTATTTTTATTACGGATTGGGGGATAAAATCTGGAGTAAGTATGGGTTTGTTGATGGATTTAGTATTCACCACAACTGGTATGCAAAAAGCCATTTGGCTATTGACCAGGGTCCTATTGTAGTGATGATTGAAAATTACCGGTCTGGCTTGCTTTGGAAATTATTTATGCAGATTCCTGATATCCGGAATGGGTTGAAGCGGTTGGGTTTTTCTTCACCGATGATGCAATAATCAGAAAATATATAAACTTCATAAGATGCCTGCAACAATTTCAAGGGAACAGTTCCTAAAGCAAACTGCTTTGGCAGGAGCTGCATTATTAGTGAGTTCACTGGAAGGCTGGGCCGGTATTTTACCGGATAAAAAATTGAAAGTTGCCGTTATCGGCTGTGGTAGTGTGAGTAACCGCTACCTGCCTCAATTGCTGTCGTCCCCCCTCATTGAAGTAGTGAGTTTATGTGATATAAAATATGAACGGGCTTTGGCGCAAAATGCCCAGTACAAGGTAAATGCTGCCACTTATCCCAATATTGATGAACTGTTAAAAGGAGTTCCTTTCGATATGATGGTTACTCTTACCAATATGCAGGTTCATGGTGAACTGAATAAAAAGGCTTTGCTGGCAGGCAGGCATGTTTGGAGTGAAAAGCCTATGGCCAACACCTATGCAGAAGGGAAAGCCCTTTTAGAAATGGCCAAAAGTAAAAACCTTCGTTTGTGGGGTGCCCCCGCGGTGGTTAATAGTCCGCAGTTCGCCTTTATGAGTAAAACTATCCAGGAAGGCAAACTGGGCAGGATTGCCAGCGCACATGGGCAATACGGGCATACCGGCCCAACCTGGTCGGCTTTTTTTTACGAAAAGGGTGGCGGAAGTATGCCCGACCTGGGTGTGTATAATATGGCTACACTTACAGGCTTGCTCGGGCCGGCAAAGTCTGTTATGGCCATGACCAGTATTGTGAACCCCGAACGCACAGTTGATGATAAAGGAAAGATAAAAGTTGAAGCAGAAGATAATGCCCATATTTTGTTAGAACATGATAAGGGGGTTATTAGCCATGTGATGTGTGGATTTAATTATTTTGATCCGCATGGACATGAAGCTGCCGGCCAACAGCTTCATTCCATCCAGGTTTATGGCGATAAAGGTAATATGCGGCTGATTGGTTACGATTGGGAGACCAATGGTGTTGTCCTGGATACATCTTGGACAGAACCGCCTCAATTGTTGTGTACCGAAAAAGGTGGATACGAATGGCAGGAAGGCGCAAGGGTTACAGGGGAAAGTATAGTGAAGGGAATTGAACCCCGTATTAATGTAGAACATGCTTTGCATGTGCTTGAAATAATTGAAGCCGCCAGGAAATCATCGGCATCCGGCATGAAGATCAGGCTGCAAAGCAAGTTCCCCTGGCCAATGGTTTAAAAACCGGCGTCATCTGCACTTGGCCCATAAGATCCTGGAATTGGAATATCCAGCAGTCTCAGGTAAACACCCAGTTGGGCGCGGTGGTGAATGATCTGTGATAAAGCCATGCGGATTACATCAGCTCTCGGATCGGTACTGTAAATCTGTGCGCCATTGCGCAATGTCCAGGGCTGGTCTAAACTTTCTTCTTTTCCGTTAGACAATTGATGCTGTCCGTCCCGCAGGCTTTTTTCAAACAATTCCAGCAAACTTTTGGTATCATTTATTTCCGTTGGCTTATATTCCATTGTTGCAAAATCGAGTCCATCGGTATTGAGCGCCATGCCAATCCATGTTGGCAGTTCCGCAATATGGGTGGCTAGCTGCCTGATGGTCATGCTTTTGGGATGTGGCTTCCAGTCATATTTGTCGTTGGGGATAATAGACAACATTTTCCTGGTGGTTATTGCCTCATTGTTTAGTTCCTTCAGGAATAATGATAGCTGTTTCATGGTGTTTTGTGTTTCTTATACAAAGTAAGTACCGGAGAGTGACAGCCCTATGTCAACAGGAATAATATTATGGTAATTTTTTTGAAATTTCGGCAATGTTTTGGCGGATAATGTCTTTTAGTCCAGCCGGACTGATAATTTCTGCATATTCGGCAAATAATAAATAGAATTTCCCGAACCCCCTTAAGGAAGCTGCCAGGAAAGTCATTTCCATTTTTCCATCCACCTCCCTTTGGGAAACAAAACCATTGTAATATTTCTGTTCGCCGAAATAGGGAAGTACCTGTTTTTCTACTTTTATAATGATGGTAAACAAGTCTTTTTCCTTGCCGGTTTTGGAAAGGAATGATTGGAGGGAAGGATGTTTTTTATTAAAAGTTTTGGAAGTTGGTTTGATATAACTAATCCGGTCAGTCCGGAAATTTCGGTAGTCATTGCGGAGCCTGCAGTAAGCAACCAGGTACCAGTAATTCCCCTGGAAAAAAATTCCTACGGGTTCAACCTCCCGGTTGGTGTATTGCTGCGATTGGTTGGCGTAATATCCAATGTCCAAAACAACTTTCCCTGCAATACTTTTAAGGATGGTTTGCAAATGACTTTGGTTCTGTTGCTGGGTTGGCAGGTATGGGTTTTCCAACACTTCAATATGGCTGTCTATATCATCAAGCAGGTCCTTTTCACTGCTGCGTAATACTGCTTTTATCTTAAACATAGCTGATTGGAAATGCCCTCTGGAAGCCGGATCTGTAAGTTTTTCCACCATTTTTTCCGCAGTAAGGAATGCGATGGCTTCTTCTTTATTGAACATCACTGGCGGAAGCCTGTATCCCTCCATAATACTATAGCCAATACCGGCTTCACCAATAATTGGAATACCTGCTTCTTCCAATGTTTTTACATCACGATAAACAGTACGCAGACTGATGGAAAACCGGTCAGCGATCTCCTTGGCTTTTACCACTTTTTTTGACTGGAGTTGTATCAATATGGCCGTTACACGATCAATTCGATTCATTGCAACATTTTGTAATCGTAAATTATGCCAAAGATTGAATAATAAATAGTTGCGGTTCCTTCCTTGAAAGTTTGGGCGTATTACAATACATTTATCATTTAATAATTGTATGAAAAAATTAATCCTTGTTTTTATTGGAATTATGATGATTGTAAAAACTGAGGCACAATTGCACATTAGGCTGATGAGTTATAATATGCGGTATGACAACCCTGATGATGGTGACAACCGCTGGGAAATCCGTCGTGATGCCTTAACGGGGTTATTGCAGTATCACGCTCCTGATTTTATCGGGACCCAGGAATTGCTGAACCACCAATTGGAATATGTATTATCGAAATTGCCAGGCTATGGTATGGTAGGTGTTGCCCGGTTAGACGGTAAAAAGGAAGGTGAATATGCCTGTATTTTATACAATACCCGGGCTTTCCGGGTTATTACCCAGCATACTTTCTGGTTGTCTCCCTTCCCTGACAGTATAGGCTTAAGGGGGTGGGATGCTGACCAGGAGCGAATCTGCACCTATGGATTATTTGAAGATATTAAAACAGGCCTGCAGTTCTATGTATTTAATACGCATTTTGACCATATTGGTGCAGAAGCCAGGTTACAATCGGCCAGGTTGATATGGGATAAAATGACCGCACTCAATAATGTGAAAAAACTGCCGGTATTTTTAATGGGTGATTTCAACAGCAGACCCAACGAAGCACCTGCCATGTACCTGTCTGAAAGAATGCAAAATGCGAGGAATGCCAGTGAAATAGTATATGGAGCTGTAGATACCTGGAACGATTTTGCCTTTTCAGAACAGCCTAAAGGCTGTATTGACTATATTTTTACAGCTAAAGATCCCAGGATAAAAGTGAAGAAATTTGCAACACTGACGGATAGCTATAACCGGAAATATCCTTCCGACCATTTGCCGGTGGTTGCCGATTTCATCATTCAGAAGAAATAATATACTTACAATAACAATGACTCTATCTCATGCCAATGGGTAACCCGGTGGTGCCGCCCTGCATCGGCAAAATGGTTATGAGGCTGGTTAAATAAGATTGTTTGTCCGGCAAAAGGATCCAGGTTTTTGAAATTATCATCAATCATGATATCGGCTCCTATAATATTTTTTGAACCGCAGAAAACGATCTTTTGCCAGGCGATAAAGGGGAAATGTTCCTTCAGCCACTCCAGCTTTTCGGTTAAGCTGTGCGGGTATTCGACTGCAGCGGAAACTATAAAAAGGTCATAGGCCCTGTAAAGTTTTTCAACAACCTCACGGCTACCAGTGATGACCGGTGCAGTCCTGAAAAATCCAGGGGATTGTATGTAGTTTGCCGCACCTGGAAATGCTTCTGATAATCTTTTGCCCCGGGCTTCTTCTATTGTAATCCGGATGCCTTTTTCTTTTTCATAAAATTGACTGAACTGGCCAAACTCATCGGCCAGAACACCATCCATATCTAATGCGATCTTCTTCATTTTTTCACTAATTAAATTAGCTGCCAGTATATTTCCGGGCCACGAATATAATTATTCAGGAAGGTTATTGATGCGATATTTTCCTGCTTTCAACTGGTAGATTTGTAGTATATTTTACTTACAGTACTGCTGCCATTTAAATGGATTCTATAACACATATCGCCCTCGGTGCCTGTATCGGCGAAGTTTTTTTCGATAAGAAAATTGGGAAGAAAGCTTTGTTATGGGGAGCGCTTGCTCAAAGCCTGCCTGATATTGATTTTATTGCAGGTGGCTGGATGCCTGTTGCCCAGGAATTACTTGCCCATAGGGGCTTTACACATTCCATTTTATTTATTGCTATAATGACGCCTGTAATGTCCCTTACCGCCGACAGGGTCCACAGGCCGCATGATATTGCCATGAAAAAATGGCTGCTGTTTTTCGGCTTCGAAATGCTGGTGCATATTTTCCTGGATGGTTTCAATAATTACGGTACTGGTTGGCTCGAACCCTTTAGTCACCAGCGGTTTTCTTTTAATGCAATATATGTTGCCGATCCATTTTTTTCTCTCTGGCCGGGTATCGCTGCAGCAGTGTTGTTTTTAATCCCGATTTTTAGTCCCAGGCGTAAATTCTGGTACCGTTTCGGCATATTATTACCCGCATTTTATTTGTGTTATTGCACTATAAATAAAATAACTATTGATCGCGATGTGCGTAAAATTCTGGCCAGCCAGCATATTCCTTCTGAAAGGTATTTTACCACTCCCGCACCGCTGAACAATTGGCTTTGGTATGTAGTCAGTGGAAATGACAGCGGTTACTACGTGGGGTTCAGGTCATTATTTGACCGCGAAAAGCAAATGACCTTTAATTTTTTCCCCCGGAATGACAGCTTATTAAAACCGATGGCCAATCACGAAGACCTGCAGCGCCTGGTCAGGTTTTCACAGCAGTTTTATACAGTTGAAAAATGGGGCGACAGCCTTGTCTTCAATGACCTCCGGTTCGGCCAAATTATTGGCTGGAAGGATCCGCGGGAAAAATTTGTATTTCATTATTTTTTGCAACACCCCAATGATAATAAGCTGGTTGTGCAGCGCGGGCGTTTCGCAAAATGGGATAAGGAGGTTGCCTTGTCTCTGATCCAAAGAATCGGGGGCAATTAAAAAAGCCTTTGGCTGTTATAGCGAAAGGCTTTTTAAAAGTTTTAGGAGGCAAATTCTTCCACTGTTTCTTTGAGTGAATCCACCCTTCCACGAATATTATCCCTAAGTCCGGACAGTTTATTTTTTCCTTCGTTCATCCTGTCTTTTAATGTGTCAGATAATTTCTTCCCGTTGTCTACAATTTTCTTGCGGGTATTCTCTCCTTTGTCTGGTGCAAATAAAATGCCCAGCAGACTTCCAATTGCTACACCAGCAGCCATAGCGGCTATTAGTTTGTTTGTGTTTGTCATAACCTATAGGTTTAATTTGAAGGAATACATTTACATATCAAAGGTACCAAATACAATACCAAGATTTCGTTATATTACTGTTGTCATGTCTTTAAATTTTCCGAGGGAAGGATATACTACGCACAACCAGGTAAAGCTTATCCGGGGTGGGAAAGATTATTTTGACTGCCTGGTGGAACTACTGCGGAAAGCCAGCCATTCCATCCATATGCAGATGTATATTTTCGATGATGATGAAACAGGCCGGAGCGTCCTGGTGGAACTTCTCGCAGCCGCAAAAAGGGGTGTAACAGTATTTCTTTTACTGGATGGATATGCCTCCCAGAATTTTTCCCGCAGGAAAATTGAGGAAATCAGGGCTTCGGGTATTCATTTCAGGTGGTTTGAGCCATTTTTGAGGAGCAGGTATTATTATTTTGGCCGTCGCCTGCACCATAAAATTGTAGTTGCCGATGGTATAGAATCGCTGGTTGGTGGTATTAATATCGGAAACCGGTATAATGACCTTCATGGCAGGCAGGCATGGCTGGATTGGGCCGTATTTACCAGGGGAGAAGCCGCAGGCAAGCTATATTATGTTTGCCAGGTAATTTGGAATAAGTCGGGCTGGGGAAAGAAAAAGTGGCAACGTGTTTTTCTGGTACCCCAGCCGGCAAATGTGAAGGAAGAATGCCTGGTAAGGGTTCGGCGGGAAGACTGGGTTCGGCGTAAATCAGAGATTTCAGCCAGCTACCTCCTAATGTTGAAAAAAGCCGAGAAGGAGGTGGTCATCATGTCGAGCTATTTTTTACCCGGTCGGCAAATCAGGAAAAACCTTGATGCAGCCGCTAAGCGTGGGGTAAGTATTTCAGTGATTACTGCGGGGAAATCCGATATAAGTATGGCTAAGCATGCCGAACGGTATTTATACCGCTGGATGCTTGACCGGAATATTAAAATTTATGAGTACCAGAAAAATATTTTACACGGGAAAATAAGTTGTGCAGATGGGATACTAACAACTGTCGGCTCTTATAATGTGAACTTCCTGAGCGCCTATGCCAGTATTGAACTGAACCTCGATATATTGGACGCCGGTTTTGGTAAATCAGTTCACCAGCAACTGCTTGGTGTTATGGAACAGGATTCCCTGCCTATTACCGATATGGAATGGCAGCAACACTATAATTTCCTGGAAAGGTTTTGGCAAAAAACCTGTTACGATACTATCAGGTTAATGTTTTACCTGTTTACTTTTTATTTTCGCCAGCATAAATAGAACCTGCTTCCGTGCTGCATTCGCCAAGACATCTTTTGGGCCGCACAAACCCGGTAATGAACATAATTGCCCCGAAACCATATAGAGCCCATGCATCTTTAAATTGTGTTGCTACAACAATAAGGGCTATCCCTCCCCCAAACCGGATAATGCGGTGCAGCCATACCGGATCAATCTTTTTCATAATAGTATTTTAATGTACTCCATTACTCAGGAAAAGTTCATGGATTATAATATATATACCCATTACCAATACAAACCAGCCGAATCCCTTTTTTAATTTTTCTGCAGGTACTTTTTTACTGAAGCGATTGCCAATGAAGATTCCCCCGATCGCAAGGGCACTAACGGTTAATAATAAATGCCAATCAATTACTGTGTGGCCAAGGTCACCTGTAAATCCGATCAATGATTTTACGGCAATAATCAGCAGTGATGTACCCACAGCTTTTTTCATGGGCAGTTTGCTGAATAAAACCAGTACTGGTATAATCAGGAACCCGCCACCTGCACCAACCAGTCCGGTTATGCTGCCTTCCATGGCTCCCTGCAAAGCTACCAGGGTTGTATTGGATTTATTTCCATTCTCCTGGTTATCTGCAGTAACTGTATTGTTTTTCAGCATTATAATAGCAGCAGCGATCATTAACATGGCGAACAGGAGCATCATGAAGATGGACTTTGTTACAACAAAGCCGCCCACTGTAAATAGTTCCTGGGGAATAGCAGGTACAACAAATTTTCGGATAGAGAATACCGCTGTTATTGAGGGAATACCAAATATCAATGCCGTGCGAAGATCAACATCCCCCTGCCGGTATTTCGGAATGGCACCGACAAGGCTGGTTGCACCAACCACAAATAAAGAATATGCAGTAGCAATTACCGGGTTAACCTGGAAAAGGTATACCAATACCGGAACTGTTAAAATTGAACCTCCACCACCTATAAGGCCCAACGATAAGCCGATAATTAATGAAGCCAGGTAACCGAAAATTTCCATGCACTTTAATTTGGTGGCAAAACTGATGCATAGTATATGCTTATTTGGTGATTTCTATCACCCAAAGCAGGAATTTATAGCAGTTTTCAGCAGGAGGGATTCCTTATTGATACAATTGGCTAAAGGATTTTATCCCTCATCATCCTTGCCAAAACAGTACCTGCAAGCTTTTCCGTAGCCATTTCCAAACCATCGTTCATGCTCAGCTGGATTCCGGAACTCCATTGCTTTTCATACTTTTCACGGGTATAAAATGAAGCCAGTACCCGACCCTGTTTCTGGGTCGTTGTTTCGTAATTGAAATCGTATGCCGGACTTGTGTATAAATCAAAGAAATTCCAGGAGGTAAGGGGAGTAGTAGAAGATAATGTTGTTTTGTCGCTTATTTGTGTTGATGCACCCATATATTCCAGGACGATAATGCCATCAAATTTCAAAGGTTCAATAACAGCCTTCAGTTCTTCCTTGCTATGAATATCAGCCAGTGAAAAAGTGTTATAAGTGGCAGTTCCTTTATATCCGCTTCTGTTCATCAGGTCGGCAAGGGCGGTTTCGGCTTTTTTACGGCCTACAATATCTTTCATGGTCCCCAGAATCAGGATATTACTGTATTTCTGCTTTTTGTAACCGGGCGCTATATAGCTTTCAGTACCTGCCGCTGGTTGTGAAGTTCCGCAGCTGGTGATAAATCCTCCAAATAGCACAGCAAATAACCAAAGTCTGATTCTCATGTCAAGTTTTTTTTTAAAGATAAGCAGTTGAAGGTAATGCCTTAAAACCTATAACGCACAGCCAATCCGCCCCAACTTCCATAAAATCCCCGGTCATTGCCAAATTCAACTGCCGGCTGCCAGTCTAATGAAGTATTCAGGGGTATATTCCTGAAATTGTATTCAACGCCTATAATTCCATCAATGCCGATAAAAGCCCCATCACCATGGGTGTTATCATAAAAGCCAAGATGCGCACCCGGACCAACAAACCAACGGAGACCGGGTTCAGATCCCAATGGGAAATGCCATTCATATAAACCGGTAAGCCTGATTCCCCCATTCCAGAAATAGGCGATTCCTTCAAGGGCATTTTTTTCAGTAAGAAAATGTTTAAAGGTTACTCCGGCACCATCCCAGACTTTTATGCCAATGGCATTGGTATAATCAGTTCCGGAAGATTTTTGTGCCTGCGTTTCCATTATTCCGCAGAAAAGACAGAAAGCCAATAAGATATAGGATGTTTTCATCCTGCAAACTTAATAAATCGCAGCATCAGATGTTTATTGCAAAGTGCTGAACCAATAAATACATAGTTTTGTTATTTTATAAAACATGCTACTATGGGTGTCTTGCGGCAATTGGCAGAATATTTATACATTAAAAAGCGTGATCCGAATACGCCTAAAACAAAATGGATAGGCTATATGCATGGCATCAACCGGATCTCCATTTTTATGTTTCTCGGCGCCCTGATTTTTTTGCTGGTACGCCTGGTTTTTTTCAGGCATAGCTAGTCTTCCTCAGCCCTGCATAAATTTCCAGATGCTTTCAGCAGCATGGGCTGAAGCATTCCCGCCTTCCTGCAACACCGCTTTCAGTTCGCTGTAATCATTTTCGATGCGGCTCCGGTATTGGCCCTCCGCTAAAAGGCCGGACAGTTCTTTCCTCAGGTTTGAAGGTGTCAGCTCATCCTGTATCAATTCCTTTACAATGGGCCGGTCCATGATCAGGTTTACCAGCGAAATATATTTTACCTTGATCAGCCTGCGGGCGATGAGGTATGAAATTTTACTGCCTTTATAACAAACTACTTCCGGAACACCAAAAAGCGCTGTTTCCAGGGTAGCAGTACCCGAAGTTACCAGGGCTGCCCTTGCACGCATCAGTAAAGTATAGGTGTCGTTCCGCACTGAAGAAAGATTGGGATAAGGGGCTAGCAGCGGCGCATAAAAATCATCAGGTTGCCCTGGTGCTTTGGCCACTACAAAATGATAATCGGGAAATGCTTTACTGACTTCAAGCATCACTGGTAGTTTCTTTAAGATTTCCTGTTTCCTGCTGCCTGGCAATAATGCGATGGTCCGGTCATCTTTCCGGATATGGGAATGTTCTGCTTTAAATGTTTCTATGACTTCCACCAGTGGATGGCCAACATATTCTACGGGGTATTGCCATTTTTTATAAAAGTCTTTTTCAAAAGGGAGAATGACCAGCATTTTATCCACCGCTTTTTTTATGGTTTTAACACGGTTTTCTTTCCATGCCCAAACCTGGGGAGAAATATAGTAGATCGTTCTAAATCCCTTTTCTTTTGCCCAGCCGGCAATCCTAAGATTGAAGCCCGGGTAGTCTATGAAAATAATGGCATCGGGCTTGAACCGGGTGATATCTTCTTTACAAAAATCAATATTCCTGAAAATGGTGCGCAGGTTTGCAGCTACTTCAATAAATCCCATGAAGGCCAGTTCGGCATAATGTTTTACCAGTTCAGCGCCGGCCGCCTGCATCAGGTCGCCGCCCCAGCAACGTATGTCGGCCGAATGGTCCCTTTGCTTTAATTCCCTGATCAGGTTACTGCCATGCAGGTCGCCACTTGCCTCTCCTGCGATGATATAATATTTCATGGAAGCAAAGATAAGGGCCAGATATTTCTTCCTTTATGCAATTACCTTGATCAGCAATACGGTAATGCCGTATAAAAGGGTGGCAATAAAAATACCTTTTGCGATCCTGTCTTTCCTGCCGTTGATGAAAACGGTAAAGAGGATTGCATTGGCAATTAGTGAAATACTGCTTACACCAGTCAGCAGTGATTTATATTGCTTCATGTAACCGAGAAACTCTGTAAAACCAACATTGCGGGTATAGAATGCGGCAAAATAATAAAGGAATAGTCCGACTATTGGGCCAAGTAATCCAAGTAAAAGGCCGACGCGCGTGTTATCTTTTTTAAACATTATTGTTTCCAGCTTTTTTCCAACTTGGCTTTAAGAACGTAATTGGTGAGATCAAATTGTACAGGAACCACGCTAACATAATTATTATGCAGGGCCCAAACGTCGGTATCTTTTCCTTTGTCGAAATTCAGGAACTCGCCTGTTAGCCAGTAATACCTGCGTCCGGTAGGGTCCAGCCGTTCCAGGAAATCTTCCTGGTATTTCGCATAAGCCTGGCGGCATATTTTTATCCCCTGGATATGTTCGTGCGGAACAGCCGGGATATTTACATTCAGGATCAGGTGTTTGTCCATTTTTTTCCGCAAAACCATTTCTGTGATCTTGCGGGCATAAATGCCTGCGGCAGTAAAATCAGCTTCAATGCTGTAATCCAGCAGGGAAAAGCCAATGGATGGGATGCTTTCAATGGCAGCTTCCACTGCAGCCGACATAGTTCCCGAATAGATCACATTAATGGAATGGTTGGCACCATGGTTGATGCCACTTAGGCAGATATCCGGCTTCCGGTGCAGCACCTTGTCAACTGCCAGTTTTACGCAGTCTACCGGAGTTCCTGAGCAGGAGTAAGCCTCGATATCATCAAAATACTTAACGTGGTGAAGGCGTAAAGGCGTTCCTATAGTGATGGCGTGTCCCATGCCAGACTGGGCTTTGTCGGGTGCTACTACCACTACTTTGCCCAGGTCTTTTACCGCATCAACCAGGTTTCGGATACCCGGGGCAGTTATCCCGTCATCATTTGTTACCAGGATAACCGGTTTTTCCTTGATTTTTTTTGTTGTGGCCATAAGGGGTCAAGTTATGAAATCTTCGTAGTCGGATTGCAGCATTTTTTTGCTAATTATTTTGTAATGACAAAAATTTTAGTAAGTTTGCGCTAAATCAGTTAGCATGTCATTTGCCGGAAAAAACCTAAAATACCTGCGCAAACTGCGTGGATGGACCCAGGAAGATTTTGCTGCCAGGATCAAAATTAAACGGTCCTTATTGGGGGCTTACGAGGAAGAAAGGGCAGAGCCCAGGCTGGAAGTTTTGGAATTGGTGAGCGAAATTTTCAAGGTAAGCCTTGATGAATTGTTTTTGAAGGACCTTGGCGAAACCAAGGGTAGTTATATTGCCAAGAGGAGGGCCCAAAAACTGGCAGCCGAGCCTATGGTTATCCAGTTCGTTCCGGTAAAGGCCGCTGCAGGTTATCTTGCCGGTTATGCTGATCCCGAGTTTATTGACGAGTTGAATACATTTACACTCCCTATGCTGGCCCCGGGGCAATACCGTGCATTTGAAATTATTGGCGATTCCATGCTGCCTACACCCAGTGGATCTGTTATCGTAGGGGAGAAAGTGGAAGACCTGGAAGGATTGAAAAACAGTAATACCTATATCCTGGTATCACGCCAGGAAGGCATCGTTTACAAACGGGTAATGAAAAGTCCGAAAACCAAACAAAAACTTACCCTTGTCAGCGATAACCCGGTATACCAGCCATACCAGGTTGATGCCAATGATATTGTTGAAGTGTGGCAGGCACAGATGGTCATCACCCGCGCTAACCAGCAGCAACGCTGGGACGTGAACCAGTTGGCATCCATTGTCACCAACCTGCAGGAACAGGTTAGTACCCTAAAGAAAAAGATGAATTAATTATAAGATGGTTGTTTTTAGTACTATGGGTTAGTATGGGCCCCGCTTCGGCGGGGTTTTTTTATTAGCCCGATCATACCCGGCTGTTTATTGCTGGTAAATAGATGCTGCTTCTTTAAAAGTATTTACATGGGCTGTAACAATATCGCGCACATCAGGTGAATAGCCCCCACCCATGGATACCGCGCAGGGAATGTTTGCATCCTTAAGTAATTTTAATACGAAATGATCCCTTTCCCTGCAGGCATCCATACTCACTTTTAATTTACCGAATGCATCGGTTGAGAGTATATCCACTCCCGACAGGTAGAAGGCAAAATCGGGTTGAACCTGCCTGGTCAATCCGGGTAAATGATCTTGTAATAAACCGAGATAGGTTGCAGAGTCAGTTCCATCTTCAAGTGGTATATCCAGGTCGGAACTTTCTTTGTGAAAAGGATAATTGTGCCTGCCATGCATACTGAATGTAAATACCGCAGGATTATCTTTAAAAATGGCTGCAGTTCCATTACCCTGGTGCACATCAAGGTCGATAATTAAAATCTGCCGGGCCAATTGGTGGTGCAACAAATAATTAGCAGCTACAGCAAAATCATTCAGTAAACAAAATCCTTCTCCATGGTCAGCAAATGCATGATGTGTACCGCCTGCCACATTTAAGGCAATGCCATGTTGCAAAGCGTGAAGGCTGCAATTAATTGTTCCCTGGGTTATTATGAATTCCCTGCGGGTTAATTCCGGTGATTGCGGAAATCCGATATGCCTTTGCTCTTTTGCACTTAACGTTTGCTCCGATAGTTTTTGCAGGTATGCAGGCGTATGCGTCATTAAAATTATTTCTTCGCTGCAGGGATCGGGGGTATTTAAATTTTGTTCACTGATAATTCCTTCATAGATCAGTTGCCCCGGAATCAACTCATATTTCAACATGGGAAACCGATGGCCTGCGGGCAATGGATGTGCATAAACAGGATCGTAGGCAATATAAAGTGCTGATGGGTTCATTGCAGGGTAAGTATCTCCTGGTTGGCAATAGCAAAAACACGGGCTGCCCTGGATGGTTCTATTATTGCCATTCCGGTGAATTCGCTGAATGCCGGCAGTATGGCAAATTGCTGGTCAAAATAGAAGCAGGGGACCCGGAGCGACTGGCGACCTGCCCCGTGGATCCTTACGCCAGGGTGTATATGTCCGGATAAGTAGTATAAGCCTTCTTCTGTTTCTACATCCTGCGGTGATTCGTGGATAAAGCAAAATGGACCTTCCTGGTAGGTTGATTCATGCAGGCCTATGTCATTTTGGCTATACCATTCATCATTTAGGATATCATGATTTCCCCTGATTAGTTCAATGGCGAGGTGTGGAAGGTCATTGCGCCATTTCGCAAATAGATCAGCTTCCTTATTCATCTCCGAATGAAAAAAATCACCCACTATTATCAACTTTTTAGGCTGGAAATATTGAACCAGTTCAAACAGTCTCTGCAGGTCATTCCGGTAAATATGTTGCGGAACTGCGATGCCGGCTTTCCTGAAATGCCCTGTTTTTCCAAAATGCAGGTCAGACAGGATCAGTGATTTTGATTCTTCCCAGAAAACCGCTTTCATGGGTGATAGCCAGAGTTGTTGTTTGGCGATGGAAAAAGAAAAGGGTGGCTTCATTCAGTTACAAATCTAAAAGGATTATTTTTAAATAGTATAATCACCAAACCAACTCATATGTCTGTACAAAACCCATTTGAAAAGGAAGAGCATAAATTGCCTTCGCTTTTGAATGTTCTGACTATTCTCACTTTTATTGGCTGCGGTCTTGAACTAATATTTGGGACATTAAATATCATTAACGGCAGAAAGAACCTCGATAAATTAGAAGAGTTACAAAGCAGCGGCCAGCTTGATCAAATGCCTTCGTTCCTGAAAAAATTTGCCGGTCCTGAGGCACTGGAGAATGCGCGCCTTGCTTATGAAAACAGGATCCCCTTATTTGTTATAATGCTTGCTGGTATGGTGCTTTGTTTATTTGGCGCTATACAGATGCGGAAATTGCAGAAGAATGGTTATTATTTGTGGCTGATCGGTGAATTGCTGCCAACTGTCGGCAGTATAATACTGGTCGGTATTGGGTTTGCAGGAAATGCAGGCTGGATGCTGTTATTCCCTTTATTATTTATCATTTTGTATTCTACGCAGGTGAAATACCTGAAATAGTTATTTCGACAATTGTAACTGCATTTTTTTTATCCTGTCTTCCAGTTGTTCGGAGGACAGGTTTTCCCTCATGCTATCCACTTTAACCGGGAAACAGAATGGCGTCAATTGGTCAGGAAACATGAGTACGATATGGCTTTGCTGGATCCTTTCCAGCATATCCCTTAGCCTGGTTTCTTCCATTTGCTGTGCAAATACTTCCTGGAATGCCTGCCGCATCAGCAGGTTATCCGGATCGTATTGCTGAAAAACATTGAAAAGCAGTGAGGCGCTGGATTGTAAATGCCTTGCCTTTTTATGTTCACCCGGGTAACCCTGGAATACCAATCCGCCGATTACCGATATATCCCTGAATTTTCGCCTGGCCATCTCCGTGCTATTTACACTTCGCTGGATATCTGTAAACAGGTTATCAGTAGAAAATAATTCATACACATTGCTGTCATCTACCGGGATGGGCTGGTCACTTAGTAATTCAAATCCATAATCATTCATCGCAAAGGAAAAAGTGATAGGCCTTATTTTGCTGATGCGGTAAGCCAGGATGGCTGCCATGGCTTCATGCACCAGCCTTCCTTCGAAAGGGTAGACAAAAAGGTGAAACCCGTCTTTGGTTTCAATTTGCTCGATAAGCAATTCATTGGCGCGGGGCACATGGCTGATGGCAGCCTGAAGGTCAAATAAAGGCTTCAGTAAAACAAGTTCCGGCCTGCCGGGCAGTGGATTTCCGGCATCGTTGAACTGCTGGCGAAGCAAATGGCCCAGGTTGGCTGATAAGGGCATTCTTCCGCCATTCCAACTGGGAACGATTGATTTTTTTGCCGATGATTTCCTGACCAATACGGTCATATCCTTGATCATCACCAGTTCAAGGTTTTTACCTGCAAGGGTAAAGACATCGCCAGGTAAAAGGCGCGAAATGAAATATTCCTCAATAACCCCGATATACCCACCCGATATGAATTTAACTTTCAGCATCGCATCGCTTACGATGGTGCCGATATGCATGCGGTGGCGCATGGCCATCCTTCTGCCCGTGATCCGGTAGATACCATCCTGCAGGTCCACTTTCCTGAAGTCATCATATTGCTGCAGGGCTTTACCACCTGAGGTTACAAATTGTACAATCTGTTGCCATTCCTCCATGGACATTTCTCTGAAGCAATAGGTTGATTTAATTTCCTGCAGCAATTCAGTTGCAGTAAATCCATCTGAAACAGCAAGGGTACAGAGCCATTGTACCAGTACATCGAAGCACAAAAGCATCGGCTCTCTTGATTCAATTATACCTTCATCAATAGCTTGTTGTAATGCAGCAGCCTCGACCAGTTCAAGTGAATGTGTGGGTAAAAAATAAATGCGGCTGGTTGCGCCTGGCTGGTGGCCGCTTCTGCCTGCCCTTTGCAGGAAGCGTGCAACACCTTTGGGCGACCCCACCTGTATAACGGTTTCTACCGGACGAAAATCTACTCCAAGGTCGAGGCTTGCCGTGCACACAACAGCTTTTAGCTTTGCACTGTGCAGGGCTTCTTCCACCCAAACACGCAGGTCCTGTTCTATGCTGCCATGGTGCAGCGCAATAGCCCCGGCCAGTTCTGGAGCAGCCTGCAGTATGGCCTGGTACCATCTTTCGGTCATGCCCCGGGTATTGATGAATACCAGGGTGGTGGTGCTTTGCCGGATGATGGGTATAATTTTATCAACCAGTTTTAGTCCGAGGTGTCCCGACCAGGGATATTTTTCAATCTCATCGGGAAAGATGGATTTTACCTCCATGGGCTTATGCACTTTGGCCGTAATTATCCTGCCTTCAGTGCCAATTGGCGCCAGCAGAACTTCCTTAGCCTGCAGCAGGTTGCCGATGGTTGCGGATATGGCAAAAAGGGAAAACCTTTTGTTGGTCAACAGGGGAACGATATGCGAAATGGCCAGTTCCACTTGTACTCCCCGTTTGCTGCCCAGCAGTTCATGCCATTCATCAACAGCAATAATTCTCAGTGTTTGCAGGTTTTCTTTATAACCTTTCTGGGCCAGCAGCAGGTGCAGGCTTTCAGGAGTTATGATCAGCACTTCAGGCATATGTCTTTTTTGCCTCTGCCTTTCTGCAACGGGGGTGTCGCCATTTCTAATGCCAACCTGCCATTGTATGCCGGTTTCGGCAAGAACTTCTTCCATGGCACGGCCAATATCTTTTGCCAGCGCACGCAGAGGGGTGACCCATAACAACTGTAACCCGTTTTTCGATTGTTTCGCATAATCCTTCGGGTTATCATTGATGAAGTTTATCAGGGCGCCAAGGAAAACAGAAAAGGTTTTTCCAAAACCGGTTGGAGCGTTTACAAGACCGCTTTCCCCATTGGCAATGGCTTCCCAGGTTTCTTCCTGGAAAGCGAATGGCGAAAACCCCTTTTCGGATAGCCATTGGCGTATCATTTTGTAACCTATGGAGGCATGCAGGTTCAAAGGGATTTTCTTTGTGTTAAAGGGTTTTGAGGTATTCAATTACTGCTTCTCTTTCCGGCGCTGATAATTTATCGCCAAAATAATGGCCGTAGTTGCCGTATCCCTTTAGCGTTGTATTGTATACGGTATTACCTGCCGGAGTATCATGGATTTTATATTCCCAACCCACAGCTGTATAATTATACGCAGGTTTGGGGTAATCGCGCGACCAGTAGGTTGGCCTGGTTTTACTGTTCAGTAATGCTTCAAGAGTGGGCACAGAGCCATTGTGCAAATATGGCGCAGTGCACCAGATGCCATCCAGTGGCGGTGCTATATATCCTGAATAAGGAACCAGTTGGGCGGGATGGTCACCCAGGGAAAACCAACTGTTGTTGAACCAGTTCACGAATTGAGGGTTCTGGTAATTGCTGCTGTATAAAGCCGAATCGGTTTTGATGATAGCAGCGGGTACCAGCAGGTTGGGATATTCCCCGCCAGCACCATATTTGCCATGGCATTTACTGCAATTGTCTATAAAAACGGATTCGCCTTTGCGGGCAAGTTTCGTGTTGATCTTTTCGGGATATTTTGGAGGTTCCAGGGTATACAGGTAGGCAAGTACATCACTGATTTTTTTATCTACTTCTGCCGCCTCACTGCTGTCTGAAACGGTTAGCAGGTTAGAAGCCATCAGGAACCTGCCGAAATCACCTCTCCCGAAACCATTGTAGAACATGGCGTTCTTTTTCTTCAATAGCCACCAGGCCGGAACATCACTGGGGATTACTTCGTCGGGTATCGGCATGCTGGCGGAATCACGCCATTGCAGGGTTAGCGGGTCGCGGTGGGCAACCAGTACAGCAGCAAGGCGGTCGGCGGCATTTACACCGCGTACTGCTGTTTTAAGGTAGGGACTGATAGTGCCGGTTACCTGTATGAAATTCCGGGCTGCTTCATACTTAGCCGGGGAATTTGCTTTGAGCAGGTTGGCCAGCAAGCCCATGTTTTTGGCATTCAACTGGTCGCCTGCTGTAAAGTCCATCAGGCTGTTGCCCATACCGATAACCAGTGAATCGTTGAATAACTGGGCATGGCATTGCAGGCAATTGGGTGCTACCAGTTGCACCCCGTTGGAAGCGGTTATTGCGGTAAAATTATAGGGAATAGTTTCGTTGGTGCCTGAACGATGCAGGTAGTTGTTTTGCTCTTTTAACTTACCCATCTGGAATATTTCAAGGGGTAGGCCCCCTTTTACATAATCCCCCGTAGTCAGGTAAGTATATCCCTTGGCCGCATTGCCGGTTCTCTGTGCTGTTTTCGGTATGGGTACAGGTTTTCCCGGGTCATATTTGGTAACCTGCCTGCCGATGAAATGAATGGACGCCAGTGCTATAATAACCAATGCGGATAACAGACGGTATTTCATTGCCATATTTCTTTCTCCTCCCGATAAAGATAAAGCATTGGGTGGCCATATCATTTTGACTGTTTAGCAATGGGCTTCGTTTCTACCGGATTCCTGCAAATTTTGCTTTTCCTCTCCGGCCTGGATAGTCCGATGGGCCAGGGAAACCTGCACAGGTTATGGTCATAACCTTTAGATAGTTATGAGATAGTATAGAGATACTGCTGAGAATTACGGCAAGATAACGGCAAAATGACGGCAAGCTAATTAAAGGAATTCCTTACCAGCCACCAGTTCTGCAGCTTTCAGGTGCACAGGAGCTAAGCAAACAGGACTGTTTATTGTATCGGGCAGTAGGTCGTAATGGGCTCGTTTTTGGGAAATAATGGGCTCAGACCCAGGAATAATGGGCTCATATTACTAATAATGGACTCATTTTAGTAAATATTGGCTCAATAACTACGTCCGGTTGAAAGAACCTGGGAAAAAATCCCAATAAACAGGTATTTCTCAGCATTGATTCACAGGTTGAGGAACACTTGTTGAGCTAATTTTAAAATCGGTTAAAAAACTGTAGATACTACGCCGTTTACTTTTTTAATAATATACAATTTCTTGTTCTCAAAGTAGTCGAGTTGTTGTTTTTGCTTATCCAGCAGCACAGGCTGTATATCGAAATCGGTGAAGACTTTGTACTTTTTTTCCCCGATTCCGGAGGCGAAATTGGGACCTAATTCCCGGAGTAATTTCCCAAACCGGTACATTGACTCATAGCCCCTGAAAACCATATCGCTTGGTCTTGCATACAAGTTATCCTTAAAATAGGTATTGATCATTTCGCTTAGGGCGTCAGTCCGGACCGGGTTGAAAGGTGTACTATAAAATATATCAAGGTCTTTGTATTCCTTCCGGTCAAATTCTCGTATGCCATCCCAGGTTGGCATACCCATTACCTGTACCGGGTAATTTTTGTTGATTTCCGCCAGCTGTGTGCAAAGGTTGCGTGCAAATTGCTCATCCAGGCTTCCTGCTACACATAAAGTGATTTTCAAACTGTCGAGAAAGGGGGTAAGGTCTTCTGGTTTAAAATCTGCCGGTAAGGTTACATATTTCAGTTTGAGCGAAGTGCCCATAGTTGATTTTTCAACCTCAGTCAAATAACCCTTCAGGCGATCCTCCTGGGCACCGGCTTTCCGGAATACAACAATCCGTCCTGTGCTGTAATTTCTTTGCAGGAATTTATAAATGCCTTCGCAGTGTGTAGCCAGGCTGCTGTTCAGGATGACCATATAGGGATTGTTGGTAACCCCGCCATCGTTTGGCAAATTCACGTTTATAAATGGAACCTGTTTGCTGTTGGCAAATGTTGCCAGTGGCCTGATTTCATTGTTGGACACAAAGCCCAATACAAGGCTGGATTGCTGCACTTCGGGAAGCGCAATTATTTCATTGATGGATTTGCCGGAGCGGGTATCTATGATATGGATATCCAGGGATACATTTTCTTTTTTCAGGCTGTCTATGGCTAGTTGCGCACCTTCATAAAACTCCAGCCCTGGCAACATGTATTTTGGAAACTGCTTACCATAGCGGTATTGACCAGTTGCATCAAATGCCGAGTCCAGGTAAAGGGGCAATAAAACGGAAATGACGGACTTTTGACCGGCGGTAGTATTACCCTGTTGCGCAAAAAGAGATTGCCTGGCACTTATTAGCAGGATACCTGCTATCAGGAAAAAACGAATAATGAATCTCATATTGGAAACAGGGTTTGTCGGGTTATTCCCATTCAATCGTTGCCGGTGGTTTGCTGCTGATATCGTAAACCACCCGGTTTATTCCTCTCACATTGTTGATGATCTCATTCGAAATATATGCCAAAAAATCATAAGGCAGGTGAGCCCAGTCGGCGGTCATGCCATCAACTGAAGTTACTGCCCTTAACGCCACCGTATATTCGTAAGTCCTTTCATCTCCCATAACCCCCACACTCTTTACTGGCAGCAGGATAGCGCCTGCCTGCCATACAGTATTATACAGGTTATGTTCTTTTAACCCGGTCGTATACCTGTAATCAGCTTCCTGCAGCAGTTTAACTTTTTCTTCTGTGATTTCACCCAAAATGCGGATCGCCAGTCCGGGTCCGGGGAATGGGTGCCTGTCGATCAGTTCCGCTGGTATTCCAAGTTCCCTTCCAACTTTTCTTACTTCATCCTTAAATAAATAGCGAAGTGGTTCAACAAGCCCAAGGTGCATTTCTTCCGGAAGTCCGCCTACATTATGGTGTGATTTTATCGTCACCGAAGGCCCGTGTACAGAAACGCTTTCAATAACATCAGGATAGATAGTTCCCTGGCCCAGCATTTCAATGCCTGCTATCTTTTTGGCTTCTTCCTGGAAGCAATCGATGAATAATTTACCGATCACTTTCCTTTTGGCTTCCGGATCTGTTTTGCCTTCCAGTTCGCGATAGAAAGTGGCTTTTGCATCAATGCCTTTTACATTCAGGTGAAGGTTGTCTTTGTAGGTTTTCAGCACCTGCTCAAATTCGCCTTTGCGCAGTACCCCATTGTCTACAAATATGCCATGCAGGTTATCGCCTATAGCCTTATGGATAAGGGTTGCGGCAACTGTGCTGTCCACCCCGCCACTCAGGGCCATGATAACCTTGCGGTTGCCGATCTGTTTTTTCAGCGCTTCAACAGTATCTGTAATAAAATGCGCAGGGGTCCAATCCTGGGCGCATCCGCAGATATCTACCAGGAAATTATGGATCAGTTTTTTGCCCTCAATAGAATGGTATACTTCGGGGTGAAACTGGACACCGTATAATATTTCTTCAGTGCCGGTTTTTTTGAACGCGGCAACGGGGATGGAATCGGTATCAGCCAGCAATTCGAAACCAGTGGGCAACTCCTTGATGGAATCAGCATGGCTCATCCATACCTGCGAATTGGGCATCATCCCTTTCAGCAGCACATCTTCTTTTTTCGCCTGCATATAGGCCCTGCCGTATTCCCGTTTATTACTTTTTTCAACTTTACCGCCAAATTGTTTTGCCGTCAACTGGGCGCCATAGCACACCCCCAGAACAGGAAGGTTTTTGATAAACGAATGGATATTCACTTCGGGGGCATTCTCATCATTCACAGAAAAAGGTGATCCTGAAAGAATAATGCCTTTTAGTCCGGGTTCAAACTCAAATGACTTGTGGTAGGGGATAATTTCACAATACACATTGGCTTCGCGAACAGCCCTGGCTATCAATTGTGTATATTGGGAGCCAAAATCTAAAATGAGGATCTTTTCTGTCATGGTGGCGCAAAGATATAATTTCCTGAATAGTAACCTTTTTTTGGGTTAGGTAGTCTGATAGGATATATTTTTAATTTTCCATAAAACCTCAAGATATGAGAATCGTAATTCTTCTTTTTGCATTACTGGGCTTTACCCTGGTTTCCTGTCGTTTTGGTATGGGTAAACGCATCCATGGAAATGGCAATATGACAACTGACACCAGGAATCCGGGTGATTTCCGGAAGGTTGAGCAAAAAGGCTCCTTTGATATTATCCTGAAAACCGGTCCGGCCCATGAAGTGGTGATTGAGGCTGAAGAAAATATTGCACCGCATATCGAAACCCAAATCGATAACAATACGCTGGTAATCCGCACCCAGGAAGGCTTTCGCCTTGATCCGAAACGCGATATCAAAATTGTGGTAACCTCGCCTGAATTTGAGGAAGTGTGGTCAAATGGTTCTGGAAATATTACCAGCGAAACCCTGCTTGCCGATAGTAATTCCTTAACCATCGGAACACGGGGCAGCGGTGATATTACCCTCCAGGTCCAGGTGCCTGAGGTAATTGCCAAAAGCTTTGGCAGCGGTAATATCAAGTTAACCGGTGAAACCCGCACAGTATCGCTGGAAACGGCCGGCAGCGGTGACCTTACGGCAGAAGACCTTAAAGCTGAAACCGTAACCATAGACATAAACGGCAGCGGCAATGCAACGGTAAATGCCAGCAAATCACTTGAAGTATCTGTGAAAGGAAGTGGCGATGTTGGGTACAAAGGCAACCCTGCGCTAAAAACAGATATAAAGGGTAGTGGTAACCTCCATAAATTAGACTGACCAGTTCCGTCATTACGGATTACGATGGGGGGCAGGGGATATCCTGCCTCGGTTGGGCCTATGGCTGATTATGCCACATAATTAACCCAACTATTGATCTTCAGTAGGATACAAACAAAAAAGGGGCCTGTCAAAAGACAGGACCCTATATAAGATCAAATGCGTTGATAATCAGACTATTAAGCTACGGCTAACTTGTTCGCACGCTTTGCAAGCTTGCTCTTCAGGTTAGCTGCCTTGTTCTTATGGATAACTCCACGCTTGGCCAGCTTATCGATCATAGATAATACATCGGGCATTTTCTCATCTACGGCTTTCTTCTCTTCAATTGTCCGCAGGTCACGGATTGCGTTACGGGTAGTTTTACCGTAATAACGGTTTCTATCGCGGCGCTTTTCTGCCTGGCGCATATCTTTTTTGGTAGCCTTATGATTTGCCATTCTTCAAAATTTAGGACGGCAAAGGTAAACCCTAGTTGATCAATATCCAAATAAATCTTTCTTTTTTACAGGCATAATCCAGAGACCATAAACCGGATTTCTCCGTTATTTCCCGATATTTGCATACCCATTTTCAGACTATCCATATGAAGGATTTCTCATACATCACCAACTCGTCCCCGGCTGCCATAGAAGCTCTGTATCAGGATTTTGTGAAAGATCCTGCCAGCGTTGACCCAGAATACCGGAAATTTTTTGAAGGTTTTGATTTTGCCGTAGGGCATGTTGCCCCCAATGGACAAGCCGCCGCTACCGGCGCCGGGTTGCCTGCTGACCTCGATATTAAAAAGGAAATCAGTGCCTACCGCCTGATCCTTGGTTACCGCAATAAAGGCCATTTACTGGCCCGCACCAATCCTATTCGCCCACGCAAGGACCGGGGCGCCAACCTGGACCTGGAATTTTTTGGATTCACCGAGGCAGACCTCGACAAGCAATTTTATGCCGGCACAAGGCTTGGCCTGGGTACTACTTCCCTGAGGAATATCCTGGACCACCTGGAGAAATCCTATGCGAACCATGTAGGTATCGAATTCAAATACATCAGCAACCAGAAAAAAGTTGATTTCCTTACCAATGCCATGGAAAAGGAATTTGGCCAGCCGATGCCGATCGAAAAAAGGAAGCGTATCCTGGAAAAACTGAACCAGGGCGTAATTTTTGAAAAATTCCTCCACACCAAATATGTAGGGCAGAAAAGGTTTTCCCTGGAAGGCGGCGAAACTACCATTGCAGCCCTGGATGCGATTATTAACACTGCCGGTGCCCTGGATGTGCAGGAAGTTGTTATAGGCATGGCCCACCGGGGAAGGCTGAATATCCTCGCCAATATCATGGGTAAAACCTATGAGAATATTTTCAGTGAGTTTGAAGGCACCCAGGTAATGGACCAGACCATGGGTAGCGGGGATGTGAAATACCATATGGGATATGGTAGTGATATTACAACCCCTGAAGGGAAAACCATGCACCTTAAACTTACACCCAACCCTTCACACCTTGAAGCTGTAGACCCGGTTGTTATCGGGTTCGCACGTGCCAAGGCGGATGTTCTGTACGAAAGTGAATACGATAAAATATTACCGATACTGATTCATGGAGATGCGTCAATAGCCGGACAGGGTATAGTATACGAAGTATTGCAGATGAGCAACCTGGAAGGTTATTATACTGGTGGAACGATCCATTTTGTGATCAATAACCAGATCGGGTTTACCACGGATTTTGAAGACGCCCGCAGCTCCGATTATTGTACGTCGCTGGCTGCAACTGTCCAGGCGCCTGTTTTCCACGTAAATGGCGATGATGCAGAAGCCGTAATTAAATGCGTAGAGATAGCGACCCGCTACCGCCAGGAATTTAATTCAGATATTTTCATTGATATGGTTTGTTATCGCCGCCACGGCCACAATGAAGGCGACGATCCGAAGTTTACCCAACCCCATTTGTATAGCCTGATCGAAAAGCACCAAAACCCCAGGGAAGTATATACGCGTTACCTGTTGGAAAATGGGGAAGCTGATGCCAGGCAAATGGCGCAGGATATGGAAAAGAAATTCTGGGCCGACCTGCAGGAAAGGCTGGATGAGATCAAGCAAAACCCGCTGCCTTATAAATACCAACCGCCGGAACTGGCCTGGAAAAGCCTGCGGCGTTCTACCGAAAACGATTTTGACCACTCGCCGGAAACAGCGATCAGCGCGGCTGATTTTGATAAATTATTTAATAGTATCATGCAATGGCCTGCTGATTTCAAACCACTGAAAAAAGTGGAGAAAATCCTGCAGGACAAACTGAAGCTATTCCGGGAAGAAGCAAAGCTCGACTGGGCAACAGGTGAACTGATGGCCTATGCCAGCCTGCTGTTGGATGGTAAGGATGTCAGGATGAGTGGACAGGATGTTAAGCGCGGAACCTTCAGTCACCGCCATGCAGTATTAAGGGATGAGGAAACAGACCAGGCCTACAACCGGCTGAGCCGTATTGAAGGGGCAACCGGGAAATTCAGGATATATAATTCCCTGCTGAGTGAATATGGTGTACTCGGGTTTGAGTATGGTTATGCGATGGCTAATCCCAACGGCCTTGTGCTGTGGGAAGCCCAGTTCGGAGATTTTTCCAATGGTGCGCAAACCATGATCGACCAGTTCATCGCAGCCGGTGAACAGAAATGGAACCGGATGAATGGGGTGGTAATGCTGTTGCCACACGGATACGAAGGACAGGGACCTGAACACAGTTCAGCCCGGATGGAAAGGTATTTGCAATTATGTGCCGAGCAGAATATGGTGGTGACCAATATTACCACTGCAGCAAATTTCTTCCACGCACTGCGCAGGCAACTGGCCTGGCCATTCCGCAAACCAATGATCAATTTTTCCCCGAAAGCCAACCTTCGTTTGCCGGAATCCTATTCTTTAAAAGATGAGTTTACACAAGGTGCATTTAAGGAAGTGATTGACGATTCATTTGTAAAGGATGGGGCAAGCGTGAAGAAAGTGCTGTTCTGTAGCGGAAAAGTATATTTTGACCTGGCTGCCCGCCAGCAGAAAGACCAGGCTAAAGACGTGGCGGTCATAAGAGTGGAACAATTGTATCCTTTGCCACAAAAACAATTGGATGCCCTTTACCATAAATACAATAAAGCTACCTGGTTCTGGGTGCAGGAAGAGCCCCTTAATATGGGTGCTGCGTCATTCCTGAAAATGAACCTGCCATCTATAAATTTTGGTGTGATCAGTCGCCAGCCGAGTGCATCTACCGCTACAGGCTATGCGAAAGTCCATGCACAGGAGCAGGCAGAAATTATTGATACGGCCTTTACTATTTAGGGAATGACCTTTCGTGAATTTTGCAGGTATAAATTTTGATTCTTGAATTATTTTGTATGATTGATATAAAAGTTCCAACAGTTGGGGAGTCTATTACAGAAGTAACCCTTGTAAAATGGTTAAAACCGGATGGCGCCTATGTTCAGCGTGATGAAGTGATCGCAGAACTTGAAAGCGAGAAAGCAACTTTTGAATTGAATGCTGAGCAGGCCGGTGTATTAAGCACTAAGGCTGCCGAGGGAGATACGCTGAAAATTGGTGATGTGGTGGCAACGATTGACGATAAAGCTGCAGCCCCTGCCGGCGCAGCTCCTGCTGCGGTGCCTGTAAATGCAGCACCTGTTGTTGAATTTGAAATTGAAGCAATCCCGGCAAAAGCGGCCGGGAAAGGTATTATTGAAGTTAAGGTTCCGGTTGTTGGTGAATCTATATCAGAAGTTACCCTGGTTAAATGGTTAAAGAAAGATGGTGATTTAGTGCAACTGGATGACGTGATTTGCGAACTGGAAAGTGAGAAAGCCACTTTTGAATTGAATGCTGAAATAGCCGGACAAATTTCCCGGGTGGCTAAAGAGGGTGAGGTGTTGAAAATTGGCGCAGTGCTTGCCAGCATCAATTCCGATATACCGGTACCGGTAATTGTTAGTGCTCCGGCACCTGCAGCAACTATAGCCCAGCCTGCTGCAGCGAATGCACCGGTAACAGCAACACCGGGTGATTTGAAAGCAAGTCCCGTTGCCGCAGCGATCATCGCTGATAAAAAACTCGATCCCAAATCAGTTACTGCAACAGGTACCGGAGGAAAGATCATGAAGAGTGATGTGCTTGATGCCCTGAATAACCCGGGTCGCAAACCAGGCGCTGAAATGTTCACCCGCAATGAGAAGCGTGAGAAGATGAGCAACCTTCGCAAAACAGTATCACGCCGCCTTGTAGAAGCAAAGAACACAACAGCCATGCTCACTACTTTTAATGAAGTAGATATGGGCCCGATTATGGCGATCCGCGCGAAATACAAAGACAAGTTCAAAGAGATCCACGGTGTTAACCTGGGCTTTATGAGCTTTTTTACCAAAGCAGTTTGCTATGCACTGCAGGAATGGCCTGCCGTAAATGCTTATATCGATGGTGATTCCATCATCTATCACGATTATTGCGATGTATCCATTGCAGTATCTGCACCTAAAGGCCTGGTAGTTCCTGTAATCAGGAATGCCGAAAGCCTTAGTATGGCAGGCATTGAGAAGAAAGTGGTTGAACTGGCTGGCAAGGCCCGCGACAATAAGCTGTCTATGGATGAAATGCAGGGTGGAACTTTCACTATCACCAATGGTGGTGTGTTCGGGTCACTGATGAGTACTCCGATTATCAATATTCCTCAGTCTGCCATCCTGGGCATGCATAAAATACAGGAACGTCCCATGGCAGTAAACGGACAGGTAGTTGTCAAACAAATGATGTACCTGGCACTGAGTTATGATCACCGTATTATTGACGGCCGTGAATCGGTAAGTTTTTTGGTACGCGTAAAAGAACTGCTGGAAGCCCCTGAATTATTGTTATTCGGTAAAGATCCGGTGAAGACCTTACTGGAAGTTTAACTTACCATGTTTGCCGCAGCACACGTTCAGACAGCCCTTCAACTGGTTCAATCCTATAAGGGTGACATGCCTTTTGTTCATTATTCAAAAACCTATTTCAGCGCACATAAAAAACACGGTTCGCGCGATCGCAAACAAATATTGCAATTGTGTTACTGCTGGTTTCGCATGGGCCACACCCTGCAACAGTGGCCACCTGAGCAACGCATGCTGACCGGGTTGTTTTTATGTTCCGATACACCCAATCCTTTGTTGGGAGCGCTGAAACCAGATTGGAATGAAAAAGCCATTTTGCCGCTGGCAGAAAAATGTTTGCTTGCAGGATGCGGTGAACATGAACTGGCTATATTTCCCTGGACGGATGCTTTAAGTGCAGGCATTGATGCCGGTTCTTTTTCACTCTCCCATTTGCACCAGCCCGATTTGTTTATCAGGATAAGGCCCGGCCATAAGAATGCCGTTATTAACGTGCTTGAATCTAAATGGATCGAATATAAACTGGTAGGTGAAAATAGTATCCGGCTGCCCAATGGATTTAAGGTGGAAGAACATTTTGTGTTGAATAAACAAGTTGTGATACAGGACCTTAGTTCACAAAAAGTGGGTGAATTGTTTGAATTATTATCACCGGCACTTGTTAAAAAGGACCCTTTCAGGATATGGGACGCCTGTGCGGCAAGCGGTGGAAAAAGTATTATGGCGATCGATAAATTCCCTTCAGCCTCCTTAACAGTAACGGATAAGCGCACTTCAATTTTGCATAACCTTACCGAACGGTTCCGGTACGCCGGGATCAAAAATTACCACCGTTTTGCAGTTGACCTTTCGGAGCAGGAAGCATCCATTCCACAACAGGATTTCATCATTGCCGATGTGCCCTGCAGCGGCAGCGGAACCTGGTCGCGAACCCCTGAACAGTTAACCTGCTTTGATCCCGCTTCCATTTCCACCTTCAGTGCCCTGCAACGAAAAATAGCCGGTAACGCCCTAAAAAAGCTTTTACCCGGCGGGTACTTTTTGTACATAACCTGTTCAGTTTTCCGCGAGGAAAATGAAGGGAATATTGCTTTCCTGCTCCAGGATAATTCTCTCCAATTGATAAGGCAACACATTATTGATGGTGTTGAAGACCATGCCGACACCATGTTCGTGGCACTGCTGCATAAACCATGAGTAATTAACCGGTGATTGACCAACAATGATTGCTCTGAATTCCCTTTCTGATTTATCGCTCCCTGTTTATCTATATAATATATAGAACCAGGCCGGATGTTTCTGGCAATGCTGCCCTTCTTACCCACAACCAGTTTCCTGATCGCAAAACCATGGGAAGTAAATGAAGGATATTTTCCTTGAACTCATTCCTGGGTGAATTGAAATTCCCCGAAAAATAATTTTTAAATTACCTGATGAAAAACATTTTGGCCTGGAACCTATTGTTGGTTTTTGGGATGTTTGCGGCTATGCCATCCTGTAAGGAATCAACCCCTGCATCAACAAGTTCAAAAGGGTGGGAAATTTATGGCGGTTCCAAAGAAGGCACGCGTTATTCAGATCTCTCGCAGGTTGATACCAGTAATGTACAACAACTGGAAATAGCCTGGACATACCATACCGGTGATGCAGATGCGGCTCATTTTTCCCAAATCCAATGCAACCCGATTATCATCAATGGTGTATTATACGGCACTACACCTCAACAAAAAGTATTTGCGATTGATGCGGGAAAAGGTACGCCCATCTGGACTTTCAACCCTTCAGGCGAACCTGGTGGCGATGCCGGATTTTTTGTTATGAACAATATCCGTGGTATTACCTACTATTCAAACGGTACTGACCAGCGTATCTTTTTTACCGCCGGTCCTTACCTGCACTCCGTTGACGCAAAGACCGGGAAGCCTGATACTGCATTTGGGCAAAAAGGCAAACTCGACCTGCATGATGGCCTTGGACGCGATGTAAAAGACTTATATATTACGTACACTTCCCCCGGTATTATTTATAAAGACCTGATCATAATCGGATCCAGGGTGGATGAAGGGCCGAATGCAGCACCCGGACATATCCGTGCTTACAATGTTCACTCTGGAAAACAAGAATGGATCTTCCATACTATTCCACAGCCAGGGGAACCAGGTTACGAAACCTGGGAGGACCCCGAAGCATGGAAACATATAGGTGGAGCAAATTGCTGGACTGGTTTCACGCTTGATGAAACAAAAGGCATACTGTTTGTTCCCGTTGGATCGGCATCCTATGATTTTTATGGCGGGAAGAGAAAAGGCGCTAACCTGTTTGCAAATTGCCTTCTTGCGCTCGACGCAGCCACAGGAAAGCACATCTGGCATTTTCAAACTGTGCGCCACGACCTGTGGGACCGCGACCTTCCTGCAGCGCCGGCTCTTGTAACAGTGATGCATAAAGGAAAAAAGACCGAAGCAGTTGCACAGCCCACGAAAACCGGGTATATTTTCTTACTCGACCGGTTAACAGGCGAACCGCTTTTCCCGGTTGAAGAGGTGCCTGTGCCCACTGCTACCGACCTGGCGGGTGAAAAGCCCTGGCCTACGCAACCCCGGCCAATAAAGCCTGCACCGCTGGTCAGGCAATCTTTATCTGCGGATGATATTAACGACCTCTTATCCGAAGAGGAACAGGAATCCCTGAAAAAAGTACTGGCGTCGCTCAGCACAGGGCATATGTTCAACACGCCTTCCAAAAAGGGCACCATTATTTTTCCGGGTTATGATGGGGGCGCGGAGTGGGGTGGACCTGCTTTTGATCCGGTAACAGGATTATTATACGTGAACGCAAATGAAATGGCATGGGTACTTACCATGGTGGATGCAGAGAAAATTGCGGAACACGAAACATGGCTTGATGCCGGTAAACGTATTTACAGGCAGAACTGCATGAATTGCCATGGCCCGAACCGCGAAGGTGGAGGTAATTATCCTGCTTTAACCAATGTGCCCAAAAATTACAATTACCAGCAGTTCACTGAATTGTTGCAGGGAGGCCGCCGCATGATGCCCGCCTTCAAACAATTAAATGAGGAAGAACGCAAAGCCGTAGCTTCTTTTATCCTGGAGAATAAAGCGGAGCAGGCCAATAAATTCTTAACCCCTGTTGTAATAGATAGCTTTCTAAACCTCCCTTATACCGGTACAGGGTATAATAAGTTCCTGGCTAAAAATGGTTTGCCTGCTATCCGTCCGCCCTGGGGTACGCTAAATGCCATTGACTTAAACACAGGTGAAATTGCCTGGAAAATTCCACTCGGGTCAGAACCTGAATTGAAAGCAAAAGGGATCGGGACCGGCACGGAAAATTATGGTGGTCCGGTTGTTACTGCAGGTGGACTCGTATTCATTGCGGCAACAAAAGATGCTAAGATGCGTGCATTTAATAAGCGCACCGGGAAATTGCTTTGGGAGTATGGCCTGCCTGCATCGGGATTTGCAACGCCGGCTGTTTACTCGGTTAATGGCAAACAATATATTGTAATCGCCTGCGGGGGTGGAAAACTGAAAACAAAATCAGGGGATAGCTATGTTGCTTTTGCCTTGCCTTAATTGTGGCTGATCATCCGTAATGTGATGCCACCGCCATTCTTATACCCGTAGGGATACGGCGGACCAGGGGTTCGCGCCAGGTAGTTCCAGTAAACCAGGTTTTTATAAATCAGGCCAATATTTTTCGCATATACTTCAACACTATAGGTACGATAAGCGTCCTGGTCTATATCAATAGGATTGTAATTATCTGCAAATCCTGATCCTATGTCAGTTTGCAGCACGGTAACGGTATTTTCAACAGGCGTTTCAAAAGGTGCATAAGAGCCGCCCACCTGGGAGTAGGAATATTCCCAGGCATCGAGGTAATCAAGTGGTCCACCCGGAGTGGTATTGATATGGGTATTACCATACCAGTAAACATTTTCCTTAATGGGGTAAATCATTTTCTGGAATCGAAGGTTATTCTCCACCACTTCCACATCCGATCTTGAAAGGGTGATGTAATAAGTATCGCTGGGTTCCCAGTCAGATTCATTGTTGCTGTCGAGCGGTCGCAGGTAGCGGAATATCCGCCAGCTTGGATGCCCCAGGTTATCGGTAATCAGGGTGTCTACAAGATCTTTGGCCTGGTAACTCCTGGTCGTGAATGCGGTATCATTTAAGGGGACTTTCACCAGTGAGTCAAGTTGGTAAATGGTATATTTTCCAGGCTGCAGGTTAAAATATGCTTCGAGGGTTCCATCTTCCATGGTCACGGATTCTTTACCACAGGAACTCATCCCCATCAACACCAGCACCACAAGGAAGAATCCGATCGATTTTTGCATAGCGAAGTAACGATTAATAGCCTGTAATATTGCGTTGGATAATACCCCCGCCAATCACATCATTCCCTTCATAAAAAACAGCGCTTTGTCCGGGTGCGATGCCTTTAACATCGTCGAAAAATTTTACGGTAACACCATTTTCATGATGGTGCAAAGTAGATAAACTTCCTTTGTCTTTATAACGAATTTTCGTTGTTGCTTCCATACCATCAGTTATGCCGTCGTATTTGATCCAGTTGATCCTGCTCACTACAGTTTCAGAACGGTTCAGGTCTTCTTCATCACCCAATACAACCGTATTGGTATCGGGATCAATGCCGGTTACGAATACGGGGCGGCCAAGGGCGATATCGAGACCCTTACGTTGGCCGATGGTGTAAAATGGATAGCCTTTGTGCTTGCCCAATATTTTACCATGCTTATCTACAAAAGCCCCACCCATAACCCGATCTTCCAGTCCGTCGACTTTTTTCTTCAGAAAACCGCGGTAATCGTTATCGGGCACGAAACAAATTTCATAACTCTCGGCTTTTTTGGCAAGTTCAGGATAGCCGAAATCATGCGCCATCTGGCGGATCTCGGTCTTGCGGTATTGGCCTAAAGGAAGCATGGTCCTGCTCAGCAGGTCCTGCTGCAATCCCCATAAAACATAACTCTGGTCTTTGGTTTCATCAACCCCTTTGCTGATAAAATACCTGCCATTCGTATGCTGGTTGATGATGCCATAATGGCCGGTAGCGATAAATTCGCAATCAAGGGCATCGGCGCGTTTCAGGAGAGCCCGCCATTTGATATGTGTATTGCACATCACGCATGGATTTGGGGTGCGGCCGGCCAGGTATTCTTCCACGAAATTATCGATCACGAAATCGCCGAATTCTTCCCGGATATCAAGCACGAAATGCGGGAAGCCATGTTGCACAGCAGCCATGCGGGCATCATTGAAAGACTCAAGGTTGCAGCATCCTGTTTCCTTTTTACTGGTTCCGGATGTGGCATAATCCCAGGTTTTCATGGTGATGCCCACCACTTCATATCCCTCCTGGTTCAGCATCAGGGCGGTAACGGTACTGTCAATACCCCCGCTCATAGCAACCAGTACTTTCCCTTTTCGGCTCATAGATTCCAGTTAAGTCGGCAAATATACGAAGGATTTGAAAGATGGTTGTATATGCAAACAAGATGACGGGTAGTGAGAGGTTACGAAAAGTTATACACAAGGGTTAAAGAACGGTATTTACAGCACGATTGTGGGTGTAAATTGCCAGACAATAATTTATTTACGTAGCTAAATTTTAACGTTATGATCAAGCTTCAGGTAATCGGCAATCTCGGCAGGGATTGCGTGACCAACAATGTGAATGGCAGGACAGTGATGAATTTTACGGTGGCGCATACTGAAAGGTATAAAGATGCCCAGGGCAACCAGCAGGAAAGGACCATTTGGGTGGATTGTGCGTATTGGTCTGATCGTACCGCTATTGCGCCCTACCTGAAAAAGGGAACCCAGGTATATGTGGAAGGAACTCCTGAAGTGCGCACTTATCCAAAAACCGATGGCAGCACAGGTGCTTCGTTATCCTTGCGGGTGCAAAGTGTGCAATTGCTGGGAACCCGCACAGAAAATGCAGGTGGTGCCGGCTTTGGACAACCTGCTTCAGCAGCGAATTATGGCAATACCAATACAGTACCAGCCCCTGCAATGGAAGCTGCCAACGATGATTTGCCCTTTTAAATCACTGAATGTACAAGGGGCTGTCTTTCAGGCAGCCTCTTTTTATGCCCAAAAATGAACTATGGCCTCAGATGTATATACCCTTGACCAGTTATCGGAATTTACCCGCCGGGTGTTTTTGCAGATTGGCTGTCCCGAAAAAGATGCTACAACGGCTGCCAAAGTTTTGTTGAGCGCAGATCTGCGCGGTATCGATTCCCATGGCATTGCCCGGCTGAGTGGTTATGTACGGCTTTGGGAAGCAAAAAGGGTAAATGCGGAACCCCAATTAAAAATCATCCATGAAACGCCTTCTACCGCTGTTGTGGATGGAGATGCCGGACTTGGCCTTGTAGTGGCGCCCTTTGCCATGCAGGTGGCCATCGATAAGGCCCGGCAGGTGGGTACGGGCTGGGTGAGTGTCCAGAACAGCAACCATTATGGTATTGCTGCCTGGCACGCCATGATGGCCCTGGAGCATGACATGATTGGTATCAGCATGACGAATGCCAGTGCCCTTGTGGCACCAACCTTTTCGGTGGAAAGGCTGCTGGGCACCAATCCAATTTGCGTAGCCATTCCTGCCGGTGAGGAAGCTGCTTTTGTGGCTGATATGGCCACCACTACTGCTGCCAATGGGAAACTTGAGATCCTGCAACGGAAAAAAGAAGCCGCACCGGTCGGCTGGATCCAGGATGCGGTTGGCGCATCCACTACCGATGCCCATGCGTTGAAAAATGGCGGTGCCCTGCTGCCATTAGGTGGCGACAGGGAACATGGCAGCCACAAGGGTTATGCGCTCGGGGCGATCGTAGATATTTTTTCCGCCATATTGAGCGGGGCAAATTATGGCCCATGGGTACCCCCATTCCCGGCCTATGTACCGATGCCCACCGGTATGCCTGGAAAGGGAATTGGCCATTTTTTTGGGGCGATGCGTATTGATGCTTTCAGGCCTGCGGAGGATTTTAAACAGCATATGGACAATTGGATACAGCGTTTCAAATCGGCAAAGACGGTAGAAGGTGCGGAAAGGGTAATTGTTCCGGGTGAACCGGAACTTGAATTGGAAAGGGAACGCAGGGAATCAGGCATACCATTATTGGGGCCCGTTGTAGCTGACCTGAAATTGCTGGGGGAACGATTCTCAATTCCATTCTGAATGCAGTAAATTCGCATCCGCAAAAACCAAACAAAAAAATAAACAGTAGCGATGAAAGTAATGAAGTTCGGTGGCACGTCGGTCGGAAAACCAGAACGGATGCACCAGGTGGCACAGTTGATTACAAAAGATCAGGAACCCAAAATTGTAGTTTTGAGCGCACTGAGTGGCACCACCAATACACTTGTTTCAATCGGTGATGCGTTATCAAAAGGAGAGAAGGATGAGGCAAAAAAGATCGTCGATAAACTGGAAGCGCATTACCACGACTTTGTAAATTCCTTGTTGCACCAGGATGCTACCCGCGCAAAAGCAAATGGTATTTTGGCCGAGCATTTTGAATTCCTGAATATCATCACCAAGATTTCCTTTAACGAAGCACTGAATAAAGATATACTGGCCCAGGGTGAGTTGATGAGTACCAAATTATTCTCTGTATATCTCGAAGAGCAGGGTATAAAACATGTATTACTGCCTGCCCTGGAGTTCATGAGCATTGATGCCAACGACGAACCGCATGTGGAAGCCATACGCCAGAAACTGATGCCGGTTTTAGCAGCGCATCCTGGAATTGACCTGTTTATTACACAGGGTTACATTTGCCGCAACGCGCGTGGTGAAGTGGATAATTTAAAACGCGGCGGAAGCGATTATACGGCATCGTTAGTGGCAGCTGCGGCCAATTGTACAGTCTGTGAGATCTGGACTGATATCGATGGAATGCACAACAACGATCCGCGTGTTGTGGACCGCACCGTGCCGATAGAACAACTGAGTTTTGAAGAAGCCGCCGAGCTTGCCTATTTCGGGGCCAAGATACTTCACCCTACCTGCATCTGGCCGGCACAGCAGGAAAAGGTTCCGGTGAAACTGCTGAATACCATGCAGCCTGAAGCCACCGGTACCGTAATTACCCAGGAAGCTGGTTCTGTAGGTGTGAAAGCAGTTGCTGCGAAAGACGGCATCATTGCTATCAATATAAAGAGTAGCCGGATGTTACTTGCTTATGGCTTCCTGCGCAAGATTTTTGAAGTGTTTGAAAAATACCGCACGCCAATTGATATGATCACTACATCTGAAGTTGCCGTTTCGGTAACCATTGATAATCCTTTATTCCTGAACCATATAATCAAGGAACTGGAACCATTTGGTACTGTGGAAGTCGACACTGACCAAACCATTGTTTCTATCGTTGGCAATGATATTGCACAGACCAAAGATATCCTGAGCCGCCTTTTCGACTGCCTGAGACCTGTGCCTGTGCGAATGGTAAGTTATGGCGGAAGCCGGCATAACGTTTCTCTGCTGATCCCTTCTGCCTTCAAGGTTGAAACGCTTCAGTTGCTGAACAGGGGACTATTTAATTTGTAATCTTAAGTGTCTGATACCTGTCTGAAGGTGTCAGACACTTATCCTAAAACTTTGAAGTCCGCTTTAGGATAAGGTCCATCCCAAACATCCATTCTTTCACGTATTTCATCCAATCGACGTCGCTGGTTGGGTTTTTAAGTCCAAAGCCATGACCGCCTTTTTCATAGAGGTAGACATCATGCTTTACATGGGCTTTCTCCAGGGCATCAGCGAATACCAGGGTATTTTCTACCTTAACTCCCCTGTCGTCTTTGGCGTGCATTAAAAAGACAGGTGGCGTTTTTTTGGTGACTTGTGTTTCGAGAGAGAAAAATTTCACTTTATCAGCAGCTGGTTCCTTTCCTAATAACTTCTCACGGCTCCCTTTATGGCCAATATCATCATTGAAACTGATCACCGGGTAAGCCAGTATGACAAAATCGGGCCGCAGCGATGTTTTCAGCGGGTTAGCGATAAAAGCCTGGTCGAAATGAACTGCTGCGCTTCCGGCAAGGTGACCGCCTGCACTGAAGCCCATGATGCCGATTTGTTTGGGATCAATCTGCCATAGTTTGGCTTTCTCCCGTACCATTTGTATCGCCCGTTGGGCATCTTGTAAAGGCCCAATTGTAGGATCAGGCATTGTCTCGGCTGAAGGGAGGCGATATTTCAAAACGAAAGCGGTAACCCCCCACTGGTTAAAAACCCTGGCCACAGCATCACCTTCATGATCAGCAGCCAGCACAAAATAGCCGCCACCCGGACAAATAATCACTGCAGTGCCGTTTGCTTTATCTGCAGGCGGAAGAAAAACTTTCAGCGTTGGTTGGGTTACACCTGAAGTAAGCATATTCCCATTCCCCGCTTTTTCCGTTTTCTCCAATACCTCTGAGGGCTTACTGTTGGGAACAGAATCAGCAGGATATAATGGTATTATATCCTGGGCATGCACGCTGCAGAGGGAAAGAAAGGATAGTGCCACAAAAAGAATTCGCTTTTTCATGCTACAAAATAGCACTTAACCGGTAAAAAAAAATCCTGGCAATTCGTGTTTTATGTGAATAAACACTTAAAGCCAGGATTGTTTACAGGATAAAACTGTATACACTGATTATTTAGATCACCAGCATGGCATCGCCATAACTGAAGAAACGATACTTGTCTTTGATCGCTTTTTTGTAAGCTTCCATTGCCAGGTCATAACCTGCAAAAGCACAGGTCATAATCAGTAAGCTTGTTTTTGGCAGGTGGAAATTTGTTACCAGCGCATCTGCAATTGAAAACTGGTAAGGCGGATGGATAAAGTGGTTCGTCCAGCCTTCAGATGGTTTCAATAATTTTTCTGCAGTGAAAGAAGATTCAATTGCGCGCATGGTTGTTGTTCCTATAGAACAGATGCGGTGTCCGCCTGTCTTTGCTTTATTTACGATCTGGCAGGCAGTGTCCTGGATCTGGTAATATTCTGCATCCATTTTATGTTTGCTGAGATCTTCAACTTCAATTGGACGGAATGTGCCCAACCCGGTATGCAGGGTAACTTCTGCGAAACGGATACCCTTAATTTCAAGGCGCTTGATCAGTTCACGACTGAAATGGAGTCCGGCTGTTGGTGCAGCTACAGCTCCTTCATGTTTGGCATAAACAGTCTGGTAACGCTCTTTGTCTTCTTCATCGGGTTTGCGCTTGATATATTTTGGAAGGGGTGTTTCGCCCAAAAATTCGAGCATCTGGCGGAACTCATCGTCGGTGCCTTCCCAAAGGAAACGGATGGTACGGCCGCGACTGGTAGTATTGTCTATCACTTCCGCAACCAATTCATCGTTTTCACCGAAATATAATTTGTTACCAACCCTTATTTTACGGGCCGGGTCTACGATAACATCCCAAAGCCGATTGGGCTTATTGAGTTCGCGAAGCAGGAAAACTTCAATTTTGGCACCAGTTTTTTCCTTACGGCCATACATGCGTGCAGGGAATACCTTGGTGTTATTCACAACAAATACATCCTTGTCATCAAAGTACTCTAAAATGTCGCGGAAATTCTTGTTCTCAATTTGTCCTGTTTTCCGATGGACAACCATCATTCGGCTGTCTTCTCTTTTTTTCGCAGGGTGCTGGGCAATAAGGTTGAGGGGGAGGTCGAACTTAAACTGTGATAGCTTCATGTATAAAATGGTTTTTGCAACCATCAGCCACACGACACAAACCTGGAGAATCAAAAAACGGGGTGTCTGTACAGCCCGGTCTTACGGCACCGGGTTTGTAATCATGTTACGGCATGATGTTAAACGGGTGCAAAGGTAAGGAATTTCCTTCATATTCCGACACCCTGGTTTCCAGGTATAGAATCCAGCAGGTTTTTGGTATAGTCAGACTGCGGATGGGAAAAAACGGATTCTGCAGGTCCTATTTCGGCCATACGGCCCGATTGCATTACTAAAATGCGGTCGCTGATATAACGCACTACGCCCAGGTCATGGGATATAAATAGTGCGGTAAAACCAAATTCAGCTTTCAGGTCATTGATGAGGTTCAGCACCTGGGCCTGCACACTTACATCCAAAGCGCTGACGCTTTCATCAAAAACAATAAAACCAGGATTCAGGGCCAGTGCCCGGGCAATTCCGATCCTTTGGCGCTGGCCGCCGCTGAATGTATGCGGGAAGCGGTTAAAATGATCAGCCTGCAGGTTAACTTTTTCAAGCAGCTCCACTACTTTTTCTTTTCTTTCCCGGCTATTTGCACCAATGCCATGCACTTGCATGGCTTCTTTGATTGCTTCTCCAACTGTAATCCTTGGGTTGAGTGAAGCATAAGGATCCTGGAATACAATCTGGATGTCTTTGCGCAATTTTTGCAGGGATCGACCTTTTAGTGATAGCAGGTCCTTTCCCCTGTGCAGTATTTGTCCGCCGGTTACCGGTATCAACCGCAGCAAGGCCCTGCCCAGGGTTGTTTTCCCGCAACCAGATTCGCCAACCACACCCAGCGTTTCCCCTTCCAGTACATTAAAACTAATGCCATCTACCGCTTTGGTAAACGTGGCAGGCCTGCCAAAAAAATTCCGGCCGGTGGGAAACCATACTTTAAGCGCATCAATTTGCAGTAACGGTGTGCTGCCGGAATAGTTTTTTTGCACCGACTGTATGGCTGGTGCAATTACCTGCTCAGAAAAATTGTTACCAGGCTGCCAGAAATCACTCACAACCGGAAGCCTCCTTCCTCTGGGATGAAGTATCGGCCGGCAGGCGAGGAGTGCCTTTGTATATGGGTGTGCGGGATGATTGAAAATGGCTTCAGTGGTGTTTTGCTCTACAATTTTCCCCCTGTACATCACCACCACTCTGTGTGCAATATCTTTTACTACCCCAAGGTCATGGGAAATAAAGATCAATCCCATATTCGTTTGTGCCTGCAAGCTAGCCAGCAACTCCAGTATACTCTTCTGGACTGTAACATCCAGTGCGGTTGTTGGTTCATCAGCAATCAGCAATGCTGGATCGCAGGAAATGGCCATAGCAATCATCACCCTTTGTTTCTGGCCGCCGCTGATTTCGTGCGGATAACATTTCATAATTCTTTCGGGATCGGGTAACCGCACTTTACGGAATAAGTCAAGGCACTGTTCCCTGGCCTGTGAAGTGGAAATTTCCTGGTGCGCCCTGATTGCTTCAATCACCTGGTTGCCACAGGTAAAAACCGGGTTCAGGGAGGTCATGGGTTCCTGGAAGATCATCGAAATAGCAGACCCACGGATATTCCTGAGGGCAGGCCCTGAAAGGGTTAGTAAGTTTATAGTGGTTTTACCGTCTTCACTGAAAAGCAATTTGCCTGAAGGGAAGTTTGTTATTTTTTGGGGCAGCAATTGCAAAAGCGACAAGGATGTTACCGACTTTCCTGAACCGGATTCCCCGACAATGGCGACAATCTCACCACGGTTAACTGTAAACGTTATATTGTCTATAGCCCTGGTGCGCTTTTCCCCCTGGTTGAAATCAACGGTCAGGTCTTGTATGGTTAGTAAGGGTTGTTGCAAAAGAAGGATATTAAAAGCGAAGGTGCTTTACCGTTAGTCCCTCGTTTATCAGTTGCATCAGGGAATCCACACCGATCCTTATATGCCGTTCCACGTATTCGCTGGTTACTATTTTATCACTTTCTTCCGTCTTTACACCTTCAGGTATCATGGGTGAGTCACTTACCAGAAGTAATGCGCCGGTAGGGATTTTATTATAGAAACCTACTGAGAAAATAGTGGCGGTTTCCATATCGATGGCATAAGCCCTTATTTTTTTCAGGTATTCCTTGAAGTGTTCGTCATGTTCCCAAACCCTTCTGTTAGTAGTATACACGGTTCCTGTCCAGTAGTCTACTCCAAGATCACGGATAGTTGTAGAGACTGCTTTTTGCAGGGCGAATGCAGGTAAGGCAGGCACTTCGGGTGGGAAGTAATCATTGGAAGTTCCTTCGCCGCGGATGGCGGCAATAGGCAATATCAGGTCGCCGACTTTATTGGTTTTTTTTAGTCCACCGCATTTGCCAAGGAATAATACAGCTTTGGGTTCAATGGCCGAGAGCAGGTCCATCACGGTAGCAGCTGTGGGACTGCCCATGCCGAAATTGATGATGGTAATATTATTAGCTGTAGCGCATTGCATGGGTCTGTCTGTGCCTATCACCTCCACATTATGCCATTGAGCAAACCAGGCAACGTAATTGCTGAAATTCGTGAGCAGGATATATTTACCAAATGCCTCCAAAGGCTGCCCTGTATAACGGGGTAGCCAGTTTTCAACGATCTCTTCTTTGGTTTTCATAGTCCTAATTTACGATTCAATTCCAATAATACGGGTATGGCAATAATTGTTATCCGGGTTTCGAAGTTTAGCTTTGGTGCATGATTTCCCTGGAATTTCCTGATTTCCCGTTTCGCTGGCGTGAACAAAATGGTAAGCGCCAGATATTTGATGAGACCCGCAAAAAGTGGGTGGCGTTTACCCCGGAAGAATGGGTGCGCCAGAATTTTTTGCAATACCTGCTGCAGGAAAAAAAATATCCAGCCACTTTAATAGCAATTGAGAAGGAGTTGAAAATTGGTGAATTGACCAAGCGGTTTGATATACTGGTTTATGATTACCAGCACCAACCATGGCTGATGGTGGAATGTAAGTCTATGGATGTTGCCATCAATGATGCAGTTGTACACCAGGTATTGCGCTATAATATTGCAATTCCTGTCCGTTTCATTGTTGTTACCAATGGTACTAAAACCTATTTTTTTGAAAAAAAAACCGGCAGGCTGGAGCCAATCCAGGAACTGCCGGTGTGGAAAGAATTGTAGGGTTCCGCTATGGGAATATGCCTAATTCATTATAGCTCGTTGCAACCTTATTTATGGCTACAACATATGCTGCTGTGCGCATATCAGGGATAGCCGGATTTTTCTTCCAGCAATCAATGATTTCACGTGTTGCATTTATCATTGTTTCTTCCAGTCCGGAGTATACCAGGTCTACCTCATCAGCACCGTGTTCAATTTTTTCTTTCGCATTATCATCAACTTTTTTACCAGTCAGCCCTTCAATCTGGTTGATAATATCTTTATTCTGGTTCTCTGTAAAGCGTTTTTCCAACCTGCCATAACGGACATGGCTAAGATTTTTTAGCCATTCGAAATATGATACGGTTACACCGCCGGCATTCAGGTACATATCCGGAACAACCAGGACGCCTTTTGCAGCCAGTATTTCATCAGCTTCCGGCGTCAGTGGCCCGTTCGCGGCTTCTCCGATTATTTTTGCTTTTACCCTTGGTGCATTATCCCCGTTTACAACATTTTCCAATGCTGCAGGAATAAGGATATCACAAGCCATTTCCAGGGCATCATTGGATGATGCAAGGTTGGTTGCACCCGGGAAATTCAGGATGGATCCTGTTTTCTTTCGGTGCTGGAATACCTCTTCTTCATTTAATCCGGCTGCATTTGTAATAGCGCCTTCATATTCTGCTATTGCAATCACTTTAGCGCCACCTTCCCTGAAATATTTTGCGGCATGATAGCCTACATTTCCCAGGCCCTGTACTACTACAGATTTGCCAGCAACGCCCATTGCCAGTCCTAATTTCTGCATGATATCTGGCATTGCGCAAACTTCGCGGATACCATAAAAAACGCCCAATCCTGTCGCTTCCCTGCGGCCCCGTACACCACCTTGTGTTACAGGTTTTCCGGTAACACAACCCAATGCATCAATTTCACCGGGCTTCATGCTCATGTAAGTATCGAGAATCCAGGCCATTTCGCGTTCGCCGGTTCCATAATCGGGAGCAGGTACGTCGGTACCCGGACCAATAAAGTTTTTCTTAATCAGTTCATGTGTGTAACGGCGGGTAATTTTTTCCAGTTCATAAGCAGTGTATTTTTTCGGGTCGATGGAAATGCCCCCTTTCGCACCACCAAAAGGAACGTTTACAATAGCGCATTTGTAGGTCATCAGCGCGGCCAGTGCCATCACTTCATCGAGGTTAACCGAAGTTGAAAAACGGATACCCCCTTTACAGGGAGTTTTGTGGTGGGAGTGCTGCACACGATAGGCCTTTATCACCTCTATTTTATCACCGATTTTCACAGGGAAATGCATGCGGTAAACTGAGTTACATTGTTTGATCTGTTCCAGGATTCCAAGGTCCCAGTTTGTAAACTTGGCTGCCTTATCAAAACTCTGTTCTACTGCTCCAAAGAAGCTGTACTCTTGATGTCCAGACATGTGTTAGGTTTTTGAAATGTGTTTTTTATATGTGTTTAAGCAATCGCAAAGTTTACTTATTCTCCAGCCTGCTGATTTTCTTATCGAGGCTGATAAGGTAAGCGAAAAGTCCGGCAAGAATGGTAATGACAACAGCCACCACTACATAAATTTTTCCGTTAGAGCGCATCCCATCTGCCATTTGAACCGGTTCGTCGGGCATTGTTGTCTGAGCTAGTGCAGCCAGATTAAAAAATAACACAAGGCTCATAGCACCCAAAGCAGCAATTATTTTACGCATTATTCAGTTTTTGTTCTTCAAGTAATTTCAGGCGAATCCTAAGTGATGTAATCCAAACACCTAGTAAGGTCCAGCCAGGCACAGCAGCCGGATAAAACAACATGCGCATCCTGGCATCAATATCATTGGTATTTAATGCGGGATTGCCCATGCCACCGGGGTGAAGGCTTTCTACCAAACGTGGTATGATCCAGATTGTTGGAAATAACATGGCAAAGGCGAAGATGTTATACACGGCACCGATACGGGCCCTCTTATCAATATCGATCATTGAGTTCCGCAATACCTGGTAAGCAAAATAGATTAAGATGGCAATTACTGCCCCGATTTGTTTAGGGTCGTTGCTCCAGGCTTTTCCCCAGGTATAATTGGCCCAGATCATGCCGGTAACCAGTCCAAGCAGGCCAAACAGGATACCGCTATTGGCATATTCCACAGCATAGGTGTCATAACGCATATTGCCGGTACGCAGGTACCTTACTGAGTTGACAACAGAAACCCCAAAGAAGATCATCATTCCAAACCACATGGCAACATGGAAATACAGGTTGCGGATGGTTTCATTCAGGATTGGTTTTGCTGGAACACCCCCGAGAAACCCGGCGGTGGATACGATCAGCAGCAAAACGACACAAAGTATTTTCCACCATGATAGTCGCATAGGATGAAATAAGTGGGGCAAAATTAGGGTATTTGGGTTGGTTTCAGTCTTTCCAGAGAAAGGGAAATAAAATGACTGCCAATACGATAACGAGGAAATCGAGCCCTGCCAGCAGTAAAACAATTTGGGTAAGGCTTTCCTGGAATACAGAACTAAATGCGGTATTGGACAGTTTCATCATCAGCAATAGCTGTGGAATAATAAGCGGGAATCCAAGGATGGCCATTAATGCCGCATTCTGCTGGGCCCGGGCAGCAATGGCGGATAAAAAAGTAAATACAAGGCTCAGCCCGAAACCGCCAAAAACAGCCACTCCCATAAACCGCCAGCCATTTTGTACCGGGTTACCCAGCAGAAGGCTGAATAATAACCAGCCAACAATACTTAATAATGCCATCAAAAGGGCGTTGAAGAGTAATTTGGACAGGATGAAGTCCCTTGACCCGGCAATAGAATAAAAGTACAAAAGCCTGCCCCGGCTTTCCTGGAGAAAACTTTTGGCCACGGCATTAACGCAAACAAAGAGCTGTATCATCCAGAAAAGTCCATTCCACACCTGGCTTTCAGGTTGTCCCATGGCCAGGTAAAGTACAAAGATGGTACTGGCCACATACAGCACAATTCCATAAAATGTGTATTGGTGCCGGAATTCCAGCAACAGGTCTTTTTTAAATAAAGCGAGGATGTATTTCAAGTCAGCAATATTATTAACTAATCTTTATCGTAATAGAATTTTTCATTTAGTGGCAGATAAGACGTGGTTTCTCCGGGTAAAAACTGGTATTGCATGGCCGATTTCGGTTAGCTTTAATAGGCAATATTTCCACATTTTACGCAAATGGCATGCAAGTTGGTAATTAAAATGTCTTGTGAATTGTCATTTGTGGAGGATTGAACGGCTATTTCATCGTGTGACACAATATTTTTCTTGCTAAAGCGTACATCTGGTACCTGCCTGAAGATACCAACCTTCAGATTGGCTTTTTTTACCCGCTGTAGGCAAGGGATCAGTTCTTCGGTTTTACCGGAAAATAGGGGTCTCCGAATAACAACTAACCAAACATGACGGCTGACATATAGAGCTGGTTTTATAAACATAAATAATTGGTAGTCTGAGACAAACCTTTTTTTCGTTAGTTTTTGTTATAACTTTATGAAATCCAATACTAACCCAAAAGTACCATATCGTATGGAAAGAGTAAAAGCGCTGATTAATAAGTTGCAGGAACAACTAAATCAGCAGGCTGATGCAGCATCACTCCTGCTTACGGCTCAGTTGCTGGAGGCCGAATTATCGGCCCATGTTCTTCCCCTTGTTAACCGGACCGTAAGCACAAAAGTTGCTGTCGTAATGCCGAGTGCTCACAGGCATGCGGAACAGCCTATTCCTGCTGAACCTGTTGCTGCGAAAACAGAAGTTAACACAAAGCTGCCAAAGACTATTCAGGATGAAGCTGTTCCGGAAACTGAACCGGAAATAGCAAAGAAACAAACTGATTGGTTACATAACCTGATGCAGCAGATACCTACCCTTGCCCACCAAAAAGACATACGGGAAATCAATGAAGTAATCAGCCACCAGAACGGTGCATCACTGAATGAAAAGTTGAAACAATCTTCAATAGAATTGGGTGAAACCCTTACCCGTGAACCACTACGTGACCTGAAAAAGGCAATTGGCGTGAACGATCGTTTTGTATTCGTTAATGAACTATTCAGGGGTGATGAGGTGATGTATGAAAGAAGCATCAAAACCATCAATTCTTTTAATGTATTGCAGGAAGCAGAATACTGGATAGAAAGGGAACTTAAACTTAAACTCGCCTGGGATGACTCAAAAGAGGCTGTCCACCATTTTTGTCAATTGGTGATAAGACGGTTTTCCTGAATATAGTTTGAAATCAATGCTGTTGCACCTTTGCGGCTTTTTACAAAATCAGATGCTGCCCTTGCGGCTTCCGCATGAACTTTTTCATCTTCCAGCAATTCAGTAAGTTTTACTTCCAGTTCCAGTGCACTTTCAACAGTAAAAGAACCGCCCGCAGCAATCAGGTCTACCGCTTCCGGGAATTTTTCATAAACGGGACCATATATTACAGGTACCCCATACACCGCCGCCTCCAGGATATTGTGAAGGCCATCGCCCCCAAAACCGCCCCCAATATAGGCCACACTGGCATAATAGTACAATTTGGCCAGCATCCCGATATTGTCTATGATCAGCACATTAGGGGTATCAGGACCTTCCGGCATTGCAACCGGATTTTTTACCCAATGAGAATACCGTATGGAATGCGCAAATAGCTGCTCAATTTCTTTTAGGTGCATTTCACCAATTTCATGCGGGGCAATGATAAACCGGAGTTTCTGGTTTGAATTGGCAAAATGGTCCAGTTCCTCTTCATCTTCAGGCCAGGTACTACCGGCCACAATAGCCTTTTTCCCATTGATAAACTGTTCTATCAGGGGCAAGGGTTCAAACTGGGCAGCAATTGCTGAAACCCTGTCGTAGCGGGTATCACCGCTTACGGATACAGAATAAGAGCCAATTTTTCGCAATTTTTCCACAGAATCCTCATTCTGTACGAAAAGGTGGGTAAAACAGGATAACATATAACGGTGCAGCTTTCCGTACCAGTGAAAAAACGGCTCTGTTCCCCGGAATAGTCCGGATACCAGCAATACCGGTACTTTCAAGGCCTTCAGGCGGTGGAGGTAGTAATACCAGAATTCATAACGGATCCACAACACCAGGACGGGTTGAACCATTTCGATGAATTTCCGGGCAGTCCTGGCCCCGTCCAGCGGTAAATAGCAGGTGATATCAGCCCCGGGGTAGTTTTTCCTGATCTCATAGCCTGAAGGTGAAAAAAAGGTTACCAGGATAGTATGGCCCGGGTAAATTGACCGGATGAACTCCAGCAATGGCCGCCCTTGTTCAAACTCACCCAATGAAGCGCAATGCATCCAGACTATTGGGCCGGTTTTCTTGCCCAGCGCCACTTTCAGGGCATTTTGCCAATTCTTGCGGCCATCTACCCAAAGGCGGGCTTTAGGATTGAAAATTGCAGCCAGGTGGAGGGCTGACCGATACACTAAAAGGAATAAATTATATAGTAAAAGGCTCACGAAATCAAATTGTTATTGTGGTGCAAAACTAAATTCAAACTTTCACCCTACCTATATTTTGCTATTTTTGTGCGCATTTAAAAAGAAGGTAAGAATTATGCGGCCAATTCAAATGGTAGACCTTAAGCAGCAATACCTGCAAATTAAGCAGGAAGTAGATGCTGCTATTCATGAAGTAATAGATAATGCATCTTTTATTAATGGAAAAGCTGTGCAGGATTTCGCCGCCGGATTGGCGGCCTATCTTGGTGTGAAACATGTGATCCCTTGTGCTAATGGTACCGATGCCCTGCAGATTGCCATGATGGCACTAGACCTGCAGCCCGGCGATGAAGTGATTTCGCCCTCGTTTACCTATATCGCAACAACCGAAGTGGTGGCCCTGCTAAAACTGAAACCGGTTTTTGTTGATGTTGATCCGAAAACATTTTGTATTGACCCTGTTGCTATAGAAAAAGCCATCACCCCGAAAACAAAGGCAATTGTTCCTGTTCATTTATACGGACAGGCGGCAGATATGGAAGCAATAATGGCCATAGCGAAAAAATATTCACTTGCAGTTATTGAAGATAATGCACAGGCAATCGGCAGTGACTTCTGTTTTAGCGACGGCCGCAAACAAAAAACAGGAAGCATAGGCACTATTGGCTGTACATCATTTTTCCCTTCAAAAAACCTGGGATGTTATGGCGATGGCGGTGCTATTTGTACTAATGACGATGCCCTCGCCGATAAAATGAAAAAGGTTGCCAACCATGGCCAGAGTAAAAAGTATTACCACGATATCGTTGGCTGTAACAGCAGGCTTGACAGCATCCAGGCAGCCGTACTGAATATAAAGTTACCAAGGCTCGATGCTTATATTAACGCCCGCCGGAAAGCAGCTGATTTTTATGACAACGCTTTTGCGGGCAATCCGAAAATTGCAGTGCCTTTCCGTGCTGCAAACAATAAGCATGTTTTTCACCAGTATACTTTACAACTCGAAGGGGTAGACCGGGATGGACTGAACCAATTCCTGGCCGATAACCAGGTGCCTTCCATGATTTATTATCCTGTTCCGGCACACCGGCAGCAAATGTTTGCAGCGTCCGGAGCCGCATCTTATGTATTACCCGTTACAGACTGGCTTACAGAAAGAGTTATATCCCTGCCAATGCACACTGAACTGGACCAGGAGCAGCTGAATTACATTACTTCGAAAGTGCTTGAATACGTAAAATAACTACCATAAACCAAGTCGTAATACCACATGAAAATTGCAGTTGTAGGAACCGGATATGTAGGCCTTGTTACAGGCACTTGCTTTGCAGAAACAGGTAATGAAGTTACCTGTGTTGATATCGATCAGAAAAAGGTTGACAAGTTGAGCAATGGTGAAATAACCATTTATGAGCCCGGGCTTGAAAAACTTTTCCTGCGTAATTTGAAAGAAGGGCGGTTGAAGTTTACCACTAACCTTGCTGAAGGCATCAATGACGCCAAAATTGTATTCCTCGCATTACCTACACCTCCCGGTGAAGATGGTTCTGCAGATTTAAAATATGTATTGGGTGTTGCGGAAGATATAGGCAAATTGCTGACCGACTATAAAGTATTGGTAGATAAAAGTACTGTTCCCGTTGGTACAGCTGAAAGGGTAAGGCAGGCCGTTGCTAAAAATTATTCCGGGGAATTTGATGTGGTTTCCAATCCCGAGTTTCTGCGGGAAGGGGTTGCCGTTGATGATTTCATGAAACCCGATCGCGTTGTCATAGGTGTAACTTCTGAAAGGGCCCGGAAACTGATGGGTGAACTATATGCGCCTTTTGTAAGGTCTGGAAATCCTGTTATATATATGGATGAACGGTCTGCAGAACTCACCAAGTATGCAGCCAATTCTTTCCTGGCAACCAAAATCTCTTTCATGAATGAAATCGCACAATTGTGCGAGCGCCTCGATGCTGACGTTGATATGGTGAGATTGGGCATTGGCAGTGATGACCGTATTGGCAAAAGATTCCTTTTCCCGGGGATAGGTTATGGCGGCAGTTGTTTTCCAAAAGATGTTCAGGCACTGGTGAAATCATCCACAGAAGCAAATTATGATTTCCAGATTCTGAGTGCTGTTATGAAAGTGAATGAAATCCAGAAATTGCACCTGGTTCCCAAAATAAAAGACTTTTTTAAGGGTAACCTGAAGGGCAGGCATTTTGCTGTATGGGGACTGGCTTTCAAACCCAATACGGACGATATCCGCGAAGCTCCCGCCTTATACATTATCGACGAGTTACTGGGGGCAGGTGCCACTGTAACTGCGTTCGATCCGGAAGCCATGAAAAATGTACAGCAATTGTATAACGGGAAAATTCAGTTTGCAGAAAACCAGTATGATGCGCTTGCTGGAGCTGATGCCCTGATCATTGCCACTGAATGGAATGAATTCAGGACCCCGGATTTCCTGAAAATTGTTACCCAAATGAAATCTAAAACAATATTTGATGGGAGGAATCTGTTTGATGTTAAGGCCATTGCTGAATTGGGATTTCATTATGAAAGCATAGGTCGTAAACCGGTTACCCAAACAAGAAATAACTAAAGAATGGCTGCAAAACGCGTACTTATAACAGGTGCTGCCGGTTTTCTTGGCTCGCATTTATGTGATCGCTTTATCAAGGAAGGCTTTCACGTGATTGGCATGGACAACCTGATTACCGGTGACCTGCGAAACATTGAACATTTGTTTAAGCTTGAACAGTTTGAATTTTACCATCATGATGTAAGTAAGTTCATACATGTGCCGGGCGAATTGCATTATATACTCCATTTTGCTTCCCCGGCCAGTCCGATTGATTACCTGAAAATCCCGATCCAGACCCTTAAGGTTGGCGCGTTGGGAACACATAATTGCCTTGGGCTGGCTAAGGCAAAAAATGCCCGGATGCTGGTGGCTTCAACTTCGGAAGTGTATGGGGATCCGTTGGTACATCCGCAAACCGAAGACTATTGGGGAAATGTAAATCCCGTTGGTCCAAGGGGCGTTTATGATGAATCAAAAAGGTTTATGGAATCGATCACCATGGCCTACCATACTTTTCACCAGCTGGAAACCCGTATTGTGCGGATATTTAACACCTATGGTCCAAGGATGCGGTTGAATGACGGTCGTGCTTTACCGGCATTTATCGGCCAGGCATTAAGAGGCGAAGACCTTACGGTTTTTGGTGATGGTTCACAAACAAGGTCATTTTGCTATGTGGATGACCTGGTGGATGGAATTTACCGGTTACTGATGAGTGATTATGCCTATCCCGTGAATATTGGTAACCCTGATGAAATATCCCTGAAAGAATTTGCGGAAGAGATAATCAAGCTAACAGGCACAGCCCAACAGATTGTTTATAAACCTTTGCCAACGGATGATCCACGGCAGCGCAAGCCCGATATCACCAGGGCCAGAACACTCCTTGGTTGGGAACCTAAGGTCAGCAGGTCTGAGGGTGTCCGTATTACCTATGAGTATTTTAAATCCCTTCCCCACGAAGAACTTTATAAACAACCCAAGGAATTTAAAAGCATACACTAATGAAAATTTACCAGGACCTTACCGAAAAAAAAGAAAAACTCGCCGTTATTGGTTTAGGGTATGTTGGATTGCCACTCGCCCTTGAGTTCGCCAAAAAACTATCTGTCATTGGATTTGATATCAACACTCACCGGGTGGAAATGATGCGCAATGCCATTGATCCGAGTAAAGAGGTAGCCGCCGAAGAGTTCAAAGGCAGGGATATTGAATTTACAGATGACCTGGAAGTATTGCGTACAGCTAAATTTTACATTGTAGCCGTGCCAACTCCGGTTGATAAGTATAATGTACCAGATCTGAAACCGCTTGTTGGCTCATCAACGACAGTGGGAAAAGTGCTGAAACCGGGTGATTATGTAGTTTATGAATCCACCACTTATCCGGGTTGCACTGAAGAAGATTGCCTGCCCATACTTGAAAAAGTATCCGGACTGAAACTGGGCATCGATTTTAAACTTGGCTATTCTCCGGAGAGGATCAACCCCGGGGATAAAAAAAATACTTTAAGAACTGTTGTTAAAGTGGCTTCCGGCAGTGACGCAGAGGCTGCAGAAGAAATCGCCCAAACCTATGAACTGGTTGTAGATGCGGGTGTACACCGCGCGCCATCCATCAAGGTAGCCGAAGCCAGTAAAATTGTGGAGAATACCCAGCGCGATATGAATATTGCATTGATGAATGAATTGTCACTCATTTTTGACCGCATGGGAATTAATACTTATGATGTTATCGAAGCCGCCGGAACCAAATGGAATTTCCTGAAGTTTCAACCCGGGCTGGTTGGCGGTCATTGCATTGGTGTTGACCCATATTACCTGACGCATAAAGCTGCTTCGCTTGGATACCAGTCGAGGGTAATTGCAGCAAGCAGGTATATTAATGATGATATGGCTAAGTACCTGGCCAGGAAAATCATTAAGTATGTATTACGCAATTCAGATAACCCACGGGTACTGGTGAAGGGCGTAACCTTTAAGGAGAATGTAAGTGATATCCGCAACTCTAAAATTGTTGATACCGTAGAGGAATTGCGTGCGTTTAATATTCATGTGGATGTTGAAGATCCATATGCAGAACATGCTGAGGTAAAAGAGGAATACGGACTGCAATTAACGCGTCATGGTGGAAAAGATTATGATGCAGTAATTATTACGGTGCCACATGAACCATACCGCAATCTTGACGATGCGTATTTTGCCGGCATAACAAGGAACCATGGTGTAGTTGTGGATTTGAAAGGAATATACAAAGGCAAGATTAAATCACGTGTATACTGGAGTTTGTAATGAATAATTTCTCAAAAACTATTTTAATAACAGGTGGCGCCGGTTTCATTGGCTCACATGTTGTCCGGCTTTTTGTAAACAAATACCCGGCATACAATATTGTTAACCTGGATGCGCTGACGTATGCCGGTAACCTTGAAAACCTTAAAGACATTGAGTCTGCGCCGAATTATGTTTTTGAAAAAGGGGATATTACCGATGAAGGCCGGATGCAGGAATTATTCACCAAATATGTATTTGAAGGGGTAATTCACCTGGCTGCTGAAAGCCATGTAGACCGCAGTATCCTTGATCCACTGCAATTCGTTCGTACAAACGTATTGGGTACTGTGAACCTGCTGAATGTAGCCAGGAAATCATGGAACGGACAATATGAAGGCAAGCGGTTTTACCATGTTTCAACTGATGAAGTGTATGGTTCTCTCGGTGAGCAGGGGTTCTTCACCGAAGAAACGCCTTATGATCCGCGTTCCCCGTATTCGGCCTCAAAAGCATCCAGTGATCATTTTGTGATGGCTTACCACCACACCTATCATTTACCAGTGGTGATAAGTAATTGTTCTAATAATTACGGATCCCATCATTTTCCCGAAAAACTGATCCCCTTAATGATCAATAATATCAAAAACCAAAAACCTTTGCCTGTTTATGGCAAAGGTGAGAATGTTCGTGATTGGTTGTGGGTTGACGATCATGCGAGGGCTATTGATGTGATTTACCACAATGGAAGAGAAGGGGAGAAGTACAATGTTGGTGGGTTCAATGAATGGAAAAATATTGACCTGGTTCACCTGTTGTGTGCAATTATGGATAAAAAACTGCAAAGGGAACCGGGTGAATCAGCCAGGCTGATAACCTATGTTACCGATCGTCCGGGACATGACCTGAGGTATGCAATTGATGCTACAAAACTGAACAGGGAACTTGGCTGGAAGCCATCCCTTCAGTTTGAGGAAGGACTGGAAAAAACCGTTGACTGGTACCTGTCAAATGAAGACTGGATTAATCATGTAACCAGCGGCGATTATAAAAATTATTATGAGGCACTCTACGATCAACGATAATTATGGCGTTTACTGAAACCGGTTTTCCGGGATTATTAATTTATGAACCGCGGGTATTTGGCGATGACCGGGGGTATTTTTTTGAATCATATAATGCTGCTTTTTTCAAATCGCATGGCATCGATTATGTTTTTGTACAGGATAACCAGGCCAGGTCTGGCTACGGAGTAGTCAGGGGATTGCATTTCCAGAATGACCCTTATGCACAAACGAAATTGATCAGGACCCTGGAAGGGGTTATTCTTGATGTGGTGGTGGATTGCAGAAAGGGTTCGCCAACCTATGGACGGGTTTATACTATTGAATTGTCGGCAACAAATAAATTGCAATTACTGGTTCCAAAAGGATTTGCCCATGGATATTCAGTATTAAGTGAAACTGCAGAAGTCTTATATAAATGTGATATTTTCTACCATAAGGAGAGTGAAGGGGGCATATTGTTTAATGATCCGGCACTGAACATTGACTGGAAGGTCCCTGCAGATAAAATGGTGCTTTCAGACAAAGACAGGCATTATCCGCTGTTTGCTGAAGAACAACATTCATTTAGTTTTTAGCCAAATGAAAAAAATCCTTGTAACCGGGGCTGGTGGCCAGTTGGGCAGTGAGTTGCAGCAATTGTCTGCATTGTATACCCGTTTTAAGTTCCATTTTACTGACAGTAGGGAATTGCCCATAGAAGATGCTGCTGCTGTTGAACAATATTTTGCCACTTACCAACCTGATTATTGTATTAATTGCGCAGCTTATACGGCAGTTGACAAAGCTGAATCCGAGCCAGAAAAAGCAATGCTTGTGAACGGCACAGCCGTTGGTTTCCTGGCAGGCGCAGCAACAAGGCACAATTGCCGGCTCCTGCATATTTCTACAGATTATGTTTTTGATGGTTCAGCAAATGTGCCAATTACTGAAGATGCTCCTGTAAAACCCCTTGGTGCCTATGGCTTGTCTAAATTAAGAGGAGAAGAGCAGGCCTTGTCTTTGGCCCCTGATTCAATTATTATCAGGACATCCTGGGTCTATTCTGCCTTTGGTAATAATTTCGTGAAGACAATGATCCGTTTAATGGGTGAACGAAAAGAACTGAATGTGGTGAGTGACCAGTTTGGATGCCCAACTTACGCAGCCGACCTGGCAAAAGCAATATTGGATATTATTGTTTTCCTGGAATTACAACCGCATTCGCGGGAATTTGGGGGAATTTATCATTATACGAATAAGGGAATTATAAGTTGGTATGATTTTGCGGTAGCCATACGCGATCTGGTACACAGTCCCTGTGTGGTTCATCCCATTCCAACCACCGCATACCCCACACCAGCGCGGCGACCGGCTTACAGTGTATTGAATACCCATAAGATCAGGGAAACATTCTCACTGCCTGTTCTCCCCTGGAAAGATAGCCTGCAACACTGTATCCTTCAACTGCAACAATACCTGGCTGGATGAATTTATTTTGGATAGCAGTAAATAGTTTGAATAGCAAAAATGCAATACATGCCAGTCATGAATGACCAATTGAATCAAAGCCTGGAAACCATATTACAAAAGCCATCACTTCATGCCCGTTGGTTGAATACCCTTTCGATGCTTGAAAATGCAGGGGCCCGGAAGATCAAGCAATGTGAACATCCAGTTTTTGTGCCGGAAGATATCCTGAAGCATGCGGCTGAAGAAGCCCGGCATGCCTGGTTTCTCAAAAAGCAATTGAAAAAGCTGGGTAAAGACCTTTGTCCGACTTATGAGGCCCCCTTTATTATGGCACCGGTAATCAGTTCAAGGTATCTTCATTTGCTCGATACGCGGATTTGCAGGTACCTGAAACAACGCTTTGGGTTCAGTGGGCATGATTTGAAATATGCGGCATACCTGCTGGTAACTTATGCAATTGAAGTCAGGGCTGATGAATTATACCCTTTATACCAGGCTGCATTGAAAAAATACAACAGCACCATCAGTGTAAATAATATTATTGCCGAAGAGCAACAGCACCTTGCTTCAATGGAAAAGCAACTGCAAAAGTTATCACCGGATTGGAAGGAAATCTGTGCAACAGCCATAAAAGAAGAAGCCGGTTTATACAATGAATGGCTTTCTGCGGTCTTTGCGGAAATACACTGATGATTTCTTTTATTTTCGTTTAGGCATCCCTGCCAATACAAGATCGTAGGAATCCCGTATCCATTTATAGAGCATGGTATCACTGATTGTGTTATCAATTATGATGGTATTCCAGTGCTTCTTATTCATATGATACCCGGGTGTTACGGACGGGTATCTCTCCCTTAATTCCACCGCTTCATCCGGATTACATTTCAGGTTGATACTTTCAAAAAGTTCCAGGTTGGTCAGTGCAAACATCTTGCCCCTTACTTTAAAAACAAGGGTGTCTTCACCAAAAGGAAATTCTTCCGTCACTTCAGGCAGGGAAAGGCAAAATTGCTGAAAGCTTTCGATATTCATACTAAAAGAAAAAGCCGCAACTTTTATCAGTTACGGCTTTTTTGTTGGCCTACCAGGATTCGAACCTAGACAAACAGAACCAAAATCTGTCGTACTACCATTATACTATAGGCCAATCCTTCCCAATTGGGAGTGCAAAAATAATGGGCAGGGCCATTACTGCCAAAAATTTCTGAAAAAAACAACAGTATAGTTCATGTCAGTAATAGATATTAGTTTTAACAAAAATCTGCACCATGTCAACATCAGGAAGAAGAAAGTTTTTAACTGGTATGGGTAAATTGGGCCTGGGTTCCCTGTTGGCCGCTGTTACAACCCCTGTCTGGAGCCGCGAACTGGAAAGAAACCTGGATCGCTTTCAACTATTTTCAGCTGATGAACTGGCCGGTGAAGAAGATTTCTGGTATGCGGTACAGCAATCATATACTGTTTCTCCGTCATTGATCAACCTTAATAATGGTGGCGTCAGCCCCTCTCCAAGGGTTGTGCAGGAAGCCATGAAAAAGTACCTTGACCTCTGTAATGAGGGACCGAGTTATTATATGTGGCGGATTTTGGACCAGGGACGCGAACCCCTGCGCCGTAACCTTGCCCAGGTGGCAGGATGCGATACTGAAGAGATCGCTATCCAGAGAAATGCATCTGAAGCGCTTGAAACGGTCATATTTGGACTGCCTTTAAAAGCGGGTGATGAAGTGGTTCTGAGTAAACAGGATTACCCGAATATGATCAATGCCTGGAAACAGCGGGAGCTGCGCGATGGTATAAAGCTTGTTTGGATTAACCTTGAACTCCCTTCTGAAGATAACAGTTACCTGGTAGGCCAGTATACCAAAGCCTTTACCGACAAAACCAAGGTTGTACACATTACCCATATCATAAACTGGAATGGCCAGATTTTGCCGGTCAGGGCTATAGCCGATGCAGCCCATGCCCGCGGTATTGATGTGCTGGTAGATGGCGCCCATAGTTTTGCCCATTTCAAATTTACTATTCCCGAATTAGGTGCCGATTATTTTGGAACCAGCCTGCACAAGTGGCTAAGCGCCTGCATCGGCAGCGGTTTGCTGTATGTTAAAAAGGAAAAGATTGCGCCCATTTTTCCCTTCTTTGCTTCAGGAGATGCTCACAGTGCCGATATCCGGAAATTCGAAAGCCTTGGGACAAGACCATTTTTTATTGAACAGGCTACAGGGAAAGCCATCGAATTCCACCAGATGATCGGAGCAGAAAGAAAAGAGCAAAGGCTGCTTTACCTTAAAAATTACTGGATGAACCAGGTGAAAGATATTCCAGGCGTTACACTGGGAACTTCCATGAAAAAAGGATTCGGTTGCGCTATAGGGTTAGTATCAGTAAAGGACAAAAAACCGGCCGACCTGGAGAACCACCTTTTTAATAAATATAAGATACATACGGTTGGTATTGAGTGGGAAAACATTAAAGGTGTCAGGATAACACCCCATGTATATACCACTCCCCAACAGCTCGATATCCTGGTGGAAGGAATTAAAGATTTTACCGTTAAAAAATTCTAGGCCGAAATTAGAATGGTTTAAATCATTCCACTTTTACCAGGAAATAATGTTTCTTCCCTTTTTGTACCAGCAGGTAGCGATCCTTTAAAAGAGGTGTAGCGCTTACCTTGGCATCAATAGCTTCCACTTTGGTCTTGTTCAGGCTTATCCCTCCGCTTTGCACCATTTTGCGCGCTTCACCTTTGCTGGGAAAAATACCTGTTTCAGCGAGGAAGCTGACAATATCGGTCCCCTCTTCAAAAGTTTGCCGGGGATAATGGTGGGTAGGAACTCCATCAAGGGCTTGTAATAACTGTGGTTCGGAAAGGCTTTGCAGCAGTTCAGTTGTTGCGTTGCCAAATAATATTTCTGAGGCTTTAACCGCAAATTCATACTCCTCCCGGCCATGGACCAGGCTGGTAATTTCCCCGGCCAGTTTTTTCTGGAGGGTCCTGGTATGTGGGGCCGCCTGGTGTTCTGTAGCCAGTGCCTCTATTTCGTCCTTCGATAGAAAAGTAAATATCCTGATCCATTTTACCGCATCTTCATCTGTAGCATTCAACCAAAACTGGTAAAACTGGTAAGGCGAGGTTTTAGACGGATCAAGCCAGACATTTCCTTTTTCTGTTTTCCCGAATTTTCCACCATCTGCTTTGGTCAGCAACGGGCAGGTAAAGGCAAAAGCTTCACCGCCAGCCATCCGTCGGATCAATTCAGTGCCGGTGGTAATATTACCCCACTGGTCACTACCGCCCATTTGCAACTTGCAGTTCTTATGGGTATATAACCAGTAAAAATCATATCCCTGGATCAGTTGGTAAGTAAATTCGGTAAAGCTGATGCCACTATCTCCCTCGATCCTTTTCCGTACACTATCCTTAGACATCATATAATTTACTGTTATATGTTTGCCGGTATCGCGGATAAAATCAAGGAAACTGATATTCCTGAACCAGTCATAATTATTGACCATTTCTGCAGCATTGGGCAGGGTGGGATCAAAATTGAGGAACCTGCTCAATTGGGCACTGATTCCCTTTAGATTGTGCTGTAATGTAGCTTCATCGAGCATTTTTCTCTCCTCGGACTTAAAACTGGGGTCTCCAACCATTCCGGTAGCGCCGCCAACCAGGGCGAATGGCTTATGGCCGGCTTTCTGGAGATGTACAAGAAGTAGAATTGGTACGAGGCTTCCTATATGCAGACTGTCTGCCGTAGGGTCAAAACCGATATAAGCCGAGGTCATTTCCTTTTTTAGCTGTTCTTCTGTTCCGGGCATAATATCCTGTAACATGCCCCTCCAACGTAATTCTTCAATTAAATTCATAAAAACGCTGCAATTTGCAGCAAAACTAAGGCAATAAACGCGCACTCGTAGCGTGCAATATAGGGCAGCGCCAAGCGTTAGTGTTCATTACCATCATTTTGCTTATCCTGAAAGTTGACGCAATGAATAGCATGATCAAGTGGCTGATCTTTCTTTTTTTCCTTTTTCCGTCTTTACTGATGGCCCAATTCCGAAAATATTCCAATGAATTTTTAAATATTGGTGCCGGGTCGAGGGGATTGGCCATGGGTTCTGCCCAGGTGGCTTCAGTAGCGGATGGAACTGCAGGCTACTGGAACCCGGCAGCCCTGGTGCAGGTTAAGGACCAGCCGCAGGTTGGCTTTATGCACGCAGAGTATTTCGCGGGGATCGGGAAATACGATTACGCCAATGTCGCTATTCCACTGAAAGACGGTAAAAGAACGATTGGCCTCTCCATGCTGCGTTTTGCCGTGGATGATATCCCCAATACGGTTTTCCTGGTGCAACCTGATGGGAGTATCAATTTTGATAATATCACTACTTTTTCTTCCGCAGATTACGCCTTTCTCTTTTCCTATGCCCAGCAACTTAAAATGAAAGGCGAGGGAAAAAAGCTGAACCTCGGATTTAATGCTAAAGTGATCCACCGTAAGGCCGGCGATTTTGCCACTGCCTGGGGATTCGGTTTTGATGCGGGGGTACAATACATCAATAAGCGTTTGCAACTAGGTGTAGTTGCCCGTGATGTTACCACCACTTTTAATGCCTGGTCTTACAGTATCAACGATAAAATGCGTGAAGTTTTTTATGTAACGCAGAATGATATCCCTGTAAAATCAACTGAGTTAACAGCTCCAAAACTGATAGGCGGTGCTTCCTATAATTTCAGGCTGAGTAAATCGGTGAACCTGCTGGCCGAGGCTAACCTCGACTTTACTTTCGATGGTCGAAGGAATACCGTGGTCAGTTCCTCTGCTGTGAGCATCGATCCAAAAATCGGGTTGGAAGCTTCAGTGAAAAATGTATTTTTCGTAAGGGCGGGTATTAATAATTTCCAAAAGGTACTGGAAGACGCAGACAGCACCTATAAAAAGAAGGTCTGGATTTACCAGCCTGCTATCGGTGCAGGTTTTAAATTGCAGAATGTATCCATAGATTATGCTTTCACCAACCTGGCTAACCAATCAAACCCATTATATACGCATGTATTTTCTATTAAGCTGGACCTGGTGAAAAAAAATAAAAAAAAGTAAGCAGTTGAGTGTATGAGAAACAACCCTAGAATGAAAATCAGGAGATTAACTTTTTTGCTGCTGGCGTTTATGGCCTTTAGTGTTGAGGCTATTTCACAACCTTTCAATAATGAATGGATCAATTATAATAACACCTATTTTAAATTTAAGGTAGGAAAGGATAGCTTATACCAGATTGGGCAAGCTCTCCTGCAACAAAATGGCCTGGGTTCAACACCGGTTGAACAATTCAGGTTATATCGCAATGGGGTGGAAGTACCTCTTTATACTTCAGTGTCGAGTGGTATGCTGCCAGCAGGAGGTTATCTTGAATTTTGGGGCAGGGCCAATGACGGTGAACCAGACCGGCCTTTGTACCGCAGGCCGGAATACCAGCACGTAACTAACTATAACCTGCATTCTGATACAGCAATCTATTTTTTAACGGTTGAAGCTACTTCGCCCAATAAACGATATGCTGATGTTGTTAATGACGTGAATGGGAATACAATACCGGTTGAACCCTATTTCCTGTACAAAACGGGTAATCGGTTTAAGGAACAGCAAAATCCTGGCTTTGCAGCTGACCTCGATGAATATGTGTATTCCTCTTCCTATGATAAGGGAGAATTTTGGAGCAGCTGGGATATCAATGAAAGAGAAACGCGTTCGGAAACTCTTAATAACCTGAAAGCGGTAACAGGTGGTCCTAATGCAATTATTAATTTTGGTGCATTTGGAAAAACAGTAAAGCCAAGAAGGATAAAATTATCACTTAACGGAACTGTTTTGCAGGATACTGCCATGAACTATTTTGACGACCTGGTTTCTACAGTCAGTTTTCCTTCAGCAAGTTTGGCTTCAGGTACTGTTACTGTTTCATTTACGAATGTGCAACCCCCACCTACACCCACTGAGAACTATACCGACCATTTCGTGTTGTCTTATTATGATTTGATCTACCCCCGTGAGTTTGATTTCAATAATTCCAGCCAGTTTTATTTTGAACTGGAAGCCCGCACACAAGGATATTACCTCGAAATAAAAAATTTCAATTCGGCCGGATCCACCCCTGTTTTATATGATCTGGAAACAAGGGAAAGATATGTAGCCAACATAGCCCTTGCCGGAGTACTTCGATTTGTTTTAAAAGGTTCAGCAACTCAGCGGAAAATGGTGTTGGTTAACCCGCAGGCAGGATTTGTTGCCCAAGTGAATTCATTAACCCCGCGGACTTTTACAAATTATGCCAACAATGCTGTCCAGGGGAATTACCTGATTATTTCCAATCCGAAATTGTATAATGGCAGTGGCGGTGCTAATCCCGTTGAAGCCTATCGCTTGTATAGGAGCTCAACCGCCGGTGGTTCTTACAATAGTAAGGTGTACGATATTAATGAGCTTACCGACCAGTTCGCATTTGGTATCAAGGGACATCCCCTTGCAGTGAAAAATTTCATCCGTTTTGCAAGGGCTTCCTTTTCACAGCCTGTATCCAAAGTCTTTTTAATAGGGAAGGGCGTAAACTATTCGGAATATAAGTATGTCACCAACTGGGATATTCCTACTTATGAAGAACAGCCCCGTTTAGATGAATTGAACCTGGTGCCTACTTTTGGTTATCCAGGTTCTGACAATATGCTGGCTTCGGTATCCTCAACAAGTGCAGTAGCGGTTACGGAGATTGGTCGCCTTTCCGCAGTAAGTGCCACTGAAGTAGAAGACTACCTCGAAAAAGTGAAGGAATATGAACAGGTTCAGCAATCTGCCCCCAATACAACTGCCGGCAGGCTTTGGATGAAAAATATCCTGGAAGTAACAGGCGCCACAAATGCACTTTTGGGAACCCAGCTTTGTAACTATATGTCGACCTACAAAATCCTTGCAGAAGATACTTTGGTAGGGGCAAATGTTACAGAGATCTGCAAGTCGATTTCTGATCCTGGTGGCGATCAATCCAGCGCACAGCTAATCCGTTCCAAATTTGAAGATGGCATGAGTATGCTCACCTATTTTGGTCACTCCAGTGCCACTACCCTGGAATTCAGTATTGAAAATCCGGAAACCTATAATAACCATGGGAAGTACCCGGTGTTTTCAGTAAATGGTTGTTACGCTGGTGATTTGTTCAGGTATAACCTGCAACGCTTTAACGAATTACAAACCTTGTCTGAAAAATTTACACTTACCAGGCAAAGGGGAAGCATTGCATTTATTGCCAGTACCCATTTTGGAATTACTTCCTACCTGGATGTTTACCTGCGTGCATTCTACACTAAAATGGGAAAAACCGATTATGGTGCTTCAATTGCTAAATTAACTGAAGATGCTTTGGCGGAAATGCTTAATAATTACGGCCAGTTTGATTTCCTTGCAAGGACCCATGCCGAACAGATAAACCTGCATGGCGACCCTGCACTAGTAATGAATTTTCAGCAAAAGCCAGACTATATTATTGAAGAACCCCTTGTGCTTGTGGACCCCTCTTTTATTTCAGTGGCTGACCAGAATTTCCTGGTAAAATTTCGGTATTATAATATGGGCAAATCTACCAACGATTCCGTTCAGGTTGATGTGAAAAGGACTCGTCCGGATGGTACAATAGTCACTATATTCAGCCAGAAACGCCCCCCGTTCAAATACGTTGATTCCCTGTCTTTCGTACTGCCCATTGTTGCTACAACTGATAAAGGGCTAAATAAAATAAGTATTGTGCTGGATGGTGTTGGACAGATAGATGAAACCGATGAAAATAATAATTCAGTAATAAAATCCTGTTACATATATCAGGATGGGGCTACACCTATTTTCCCTTATAACTATGCGATCGTATCCGATCCGGCACAAAAGTTTTTTGCATCAACAGCTGATCCATTTAATAAAACAAAACAATATGTTTTAGAAATTGACACTACTGCCTTATTTAATTCGTCACTTAAAAAGGCAGTAAATTTATCTTCTGTAGGTGGTGTACTTGAATTTACTCCGCAAATGAGTTTTGTGGATAGCACTGTGTATTATTGGCGCACTGCTATGGTGCCAAATCCGGATTCGCCATATGTGTGGGGTAAGGCATCTTTTCTTTTCAGGAATATAAAACAGGAAGGGTTTAACCAGTCGCATTTTTATCAACATAAAAATTCTGTTACAAACCATGTGTTCATCGATTCTTCTTCCAGGGTTTGGGAATTCACTAATAAACAGAATGACCTCTTTATCCGGCAGGCTACCTATCCGACGGCATCAGGTGAACAGGCCGATTTTACCATCAATCCTAATGATGAAGGTCCAACTGGAGCTGGTTGCCTTTATGATGAACTCATTTTCCATGTGCTCGATAAAAACACTTTCAAATTGTGGCCGAATGATTTTTCGGGACCAACCGGATTGTATGGCAGTTACCGGTCTGTTTGCGGCGGAGGCCGGGAAAGTAATTTTGAATACCCGATTAACACCAGGGATTGGCGCAAAAAAGCAATGGACTTTCTGGACATCATTCCCGACGGGTCTTATGTGGTGGTAAGGAACAATGGCAATCCCGATCCGGCAGGCAATACCTACCCTGATGTTTGGCGTGCAGATACGGCAGTATTCGGATCCAACAATTCGCTATATCACCGGTTATTCAACCAGGGTTTTAAAGATATTGATAGTGCCAACAGGCCAAGGGGATGGGCATTTATTTTCAGGAAAAACTCTCCAACCAGTTTTACTCCTGTAAGCAAATTTACTGTAGATGCCTATGATAAAATAGCTTTTAGTGTGTTCTGCACAACACCACAATCTAATGGAACTATTACATCACCTGTATTTGGCCCTGCTAAACAGTGGCATGAAATGCGCTGGGCTGGCCGTTCCCTTGACCAACCCGTGAATGATGTTGTGAATATTTCCATTATCGGTGTTATGAATGACGGAACAGAAAAAATTTTAAGGGATGTTGCAATGAATGAAAAAAGGGTCGATATTTCTGACATTGACGCAACTGTTTATCCAAACCTGAAACTCAGGATGGATAATAAGGATACCATTACACTTACTCCTTACCAGCTCGACTATTGGCGGCTTATTTATGATCCGGTTCCTGAAGGGGCGCTTGCACCAAACCTCTTCTTTACAACCCGCGATACCGTCGAGTTGGGTGAAATAGTGAATTTTGGCATCGCCTTCAAGAATGTTAGTCATGTTGCTTTTGACAGCCTGAAAATGAAATTGATTTTGACCGATCACAATAACGTTCCGCATGTATTGCCACAGGGCTTATTAAAACCATTGATTAGCGGCGATACCATTATTTTCAGGTATAGTATCGACACAAAAAATTATCCCGGACTGAATACTTTGTACGTTGAATTCAATCCCGATAACCATCAGCCGGAACAATACCATTTCAACAATTTCCTGTTCCGCAACTTGTATGTACGATACGATAAAACGAACCCTGTATTAGACGTTACTTTTGATGGTACCCATATATTAAGTGGCGATATTGTGTCCGCAAGGCCCTGGATCCAGATCAGGCTGAAAGATGAATCTAAATTCCTTTTACTGAAAGACACTTCCTTGATGCGGGTAAGGGTGAAATTCCCCGATGGATCTGTTAAATCATACAGATATGATAACGATACCGTACGGTTTACTCCGGCAATGAATGCATCAGATAACACGGCTACCATTGATTTCAGGCCTTCCTTCCTGAAGACATACAGGGAAGATGGAATTGATAATTATGAATTGTCTGTAAACGGAAAGGATGCCAGCAATAATATTGCCGGTAAAATTGATTACAATATCAATTTCCTGGTGATTAACAAACCAATGATCTCAAACCTGCTGAATTACCCGAATCCATTTACCACGTCAACAGCCTTTGTATTTACCATAACCGGTAGTGAAATCCCAAACAATATTAAAATACAGATACTGACGGTAACAGGTAAGGTAGTCCGTGAAATAACCGGCGATGAATTGGGGCCGCTGCATATTGGCCGGAATATTACCGAGTTTAAATGGGATGGAACAGACCAGTTTGGACAGCGTCTTGGAAATGGGGTATACCTATACCGGGTGATTTCTATGCTGAATGGTAAAAAAATGGACAAATTCAAGTCGGAAAGGGACAATACGGACAAGTATTTTACCGGTGGATATGGAAAAATGTACCTGATGCGCTAATTGTTATCTTTGCGGCGGTTACAAATGAAAAAAACTCAATGGCAAAGATCGGCATCAATATAGCAACAGGCAGTTTACAGCAGGAAGAAATGATAGTGGGCATTGACCTTGGAACTACCAACAGCCTTGTAGCAATCATTCATCCTGAAAGCAAAAAACCGGTTGCACTGAAAGAACACAATAGTTCCTCCCTGGTTCCCTCCATCATACATTTTGGGGAACATGGTGACGTAACCGTAGGCGACGAGGCCAGGAAATTCCTGGTCAATGACCCGGCAAATACTATTTTTTCGGCAAAGCGCCTGATGGGTAAATCATACGATGATATCAGGAACAATGCTTCTTTTTTTACCTACAAAGTCATCGATGACAATACAGACAGCCTGGTAAAAATCCAGGTTGGGGATAAATTCTATTCCCCTATTGAATTGTCTGCTTTCATTTTGCGGGAACTAAAATCGCGTGCAGAGCATATCCTGAAAACACCAGTTTCAAAAGCTGTGATTACTGTACCCGCCTATTTTAATGATGCGCAACGGCAGGCAACCCGCGATGCGGGAAAGCTGGCTGGCCTGGATGTACTTAGAATCATAAATGAACCAACAGCGGCAAGCCTTGCTTATGGGTTAGGTGTTAAGGGCGATGAGGAAAAGGTAATTGCAGTTTATGATTTGGGGGGTGGGACATTTGATATTTCCATCCTTCGGATCAGCAATGGTATTTTTGAAGTGCTTTCCACAAATGGCGATACTTACCTTGGCGGTGATGACTTCGACAGGGAAATTGTGCAGAACTGGATGAAAGAGCATGATATATCTTCTGAACAGTTGAATAGTAATAAAGAATTGATGCAACAGTTGCGCCTCAAAGCCGAAGAGGCGAAAAAACACCTTGGGAAGCAGGATGTTTACATTAGTAATGTTGACGATTATCAATTACAGATCACTGCTGCTGAATTCGAAAAGCTGATTCAGCCGCTGGTTAAAAAAACTTTAGTTGCCTGTGAAAATGCATTGAAAGACGCAGGATTTAGCGTTGCAGGTATCCAGGAAATAGTTATGGTTGGCGGATCAACAAGGGTTAACCTGGTAAAACAGGAGGTCAGCAGGTTTTTTGGTAAACCCGTACATGCTGAATTGGATCCCGATGAAGTTGTAGCCCTGGGAGCAGCAGTACAGGCCGATATACTGGCAGGTAACAATAAAGATTTCCTGCTCCTCGATATTACACCACTTTCCCTCGGCGTTGAAACTATGGGTGGTTTAATGGATGTGCTGATACCCAGGAATTCAAAAATCCCCACACGGGTTGCGCGACAATATACTACACAAAAAGACGGACAAAGCGGTATTAAGATAGCCGTTTACCAGGGCGAAAGGGATCTTGTAAAAGATAATCGCAAACTTGCTTCTTTTGATCTCACGGGTATTCCGGCTATGCCTGCCGGGTTGCCAAAAGTGGAATTGAGTTTTATGATCAATGCGGACGGAATATTAGTGGTTAAAGCAAAAGAGTTACGAAGCGGAGTGGAACAGGTTATTCAAGTTAAGCCACAATATGGGCTGACCGATGAAGAAGTGGAAACCATGCTTATGGATTCGATCCTACATGCAAAGGAAGATATCGCCACAAGGGCATTGGTTGAAGCACAAACGGAAGCCAGGCAATTAATTGATTCTACTGCAACTTTTGTAGAAAAGAATAAGATACATTTAACGGCAGATGAAATGACTAATACTGCTGATGCTATTGAAAAGCTTTCTGCACTCGTTGAATCAGGCACAAAAGACCAGATACAAGCCCAGATTGAATTGTTGAATGAATTGTCGAAACCATATGCTGAAAGGCTGATGGACCTGGCTATCCAGAGAGCTATTAGCGGAAAGAATATTACCGATAATTTTTAAGCTATTGCGGTTTTGGGCGAAATCCCTCCTTTACAGAAATTCCCCTTGGATAAAAGGTGATGCAATCGTTATTGGCGCAGGGCACAGTTGAAAGCCCGCAACCATTTGGACCATCAGGAAGGTAGATGGTCATTCCCTGGCATTTGGAGGTGGTTAGCTTTGTTGGCAGTACACCGTACGGTTGCCAGATATTCTTAGTATCAAAATACCGGTGCAGGCGATAACCATCATAACTGATGATAACCAGGAATATCGCTGCAAGGGCTATTTTACCCAGCATCACCGATAGTTGTAGAAGCGGGAATTTTTCAGATGCAAGATATATGGCCGATAAAATAACCGGCACCAGGAATGCCTGTGAAAATCTTGGGGCAGGCGCTTTGACAGTGAGCAATACACAACAGATAAAACAAACCAGTACTATCCAAATAAAAGGTTTGTTTTTTTGTGAAAGCAGTTTCTTTAAGAAAATCAGGTTCACCAGTGTTGCCAGCAAAGCCGCTATAATAAAAAGTTTTTCTGCAAGTGCATATTGTTGCCACCAGATAGGCAACCATTCACCAACTGATAGTCCCATTGCCGGTGAATAGTCCGCTATTGTTACATTTCCTACCCGCGCATAGGCCGTGATGTATTCATCAATTTCATGGGCCAGGGACTGGCTAAGTTTCCAGTCGGGGTGAAAAAAATCGAAATAACCGGATGGAAATAAAGGGTATCCCGATACAATGATATTGCGAAACAGGAAAGGTAAAATAGACAGAACCGGGATGACTACCAGTAGTAGTATCCTTTTACGCACAGCCATTGCAGGTAGCAGGAAATAGAAAAACGGAACTAACAATAAAACTGGTAAGGCCGATAGTTTCAGTGATGCGGAAAATGCAAGTAAAATAAGGGCCATTATAGTTTTACTGGCAGGTGGTGGGTTGGGTTCACCTGTTAGCAGCAGGTAAAAACTTGTCCATAAGAAAATGCAAATTATGAAATCCGGATTGGCGGATGAAGCGGCCAGGTAAACCATTGTGCTAACGCCAAAACTGGCAAGGCAAAGGGCAAGCCACAGTAGTAAATGTGCAGTTGCTTTTCCCGTCTTAATCATTCTGCTTAGCGATACAGACAAGTATAATACAAACCAGCTTAGTACGGTTGAATTAATAAAGGTAAGGGCACTTGTTCCGGTAAAATCAAATTGAAACAGGGCACATAAAATAAACCAGCTGCTTTGGAGTCCCAGCCTGCCGTTAATATTGGCAATGCCCGGTACTAATGGATATTTAAGGTTCCAGGCAATAATCGGTGCATGGTAACCCAGCGTGTCGGGATGGATGATAAACCAGGAACCAACAACCAGGATAAAAATAATACTGCTTAAAAGGAATAAAATTCCGATAAGATCCAGTTCCCTGAAGGTTGTCAAAAGAACCGTTTTCAGGCTTGTTAAAGTATCGTGGTTTTTTAAAAACAATATGAACAGTGGCAGGACCAAAAACACTTGTATTGGCCAGCCACCCATGGCAAAGAAAACGGAAAGAATCTGTGCAAGGATACCAATCAGGGAAAGGCCGAACAGGCTGATAATGGGAAAACTGTTCGTGTATTTTTCCTGCAGTAGTGAATTTATTACTGAAAGGGCAAGGGATCCCCATGCCCAGGAAATAAGACTGATGTAAAGAATTGCTATGATTATCTGTATCATGTTACCCTTTCTTTTCACCGATGAAGATGATGGAAAGTCCGGCTATTTTATGTGTCACCCGATCAATTGCTTTATTCAGGGGGACCAGTGCCTCGTAGATGGTCATTTCCCCGGATTCCAAAGCTTTCCTGCTTAAAATTTTGCCAAAGACAAACCAGCCGGCAATGCCGGTAAAATTGAAAAATAGCCAATGCTTTATGTTAAACCCGTTTTCCCGGAGTAAAGACCTCATGGTACTTTTGGTATACCTCCTGAAGTGGCCGAGCCCGGCATCGATGGCGGTAAATAAAAATGGATAGGCAGGGGCCAGCAGGATCAATCGCCCATTGGCCACAAGCAGGCTTCCTGCATTACGGATTGCCCTTTCGTGGTCTTCAATATGTTCAATTACATTCAATAATACAATGGTGTTAAATTTTTCAAGCAGGTGGGCGTTGCTTGTGGCAAAATCGGGTGCAACAAGGTCAAGGCTAAGAACATCTTCCAGTGATGGGTTATCCGCAAAACGGGTTTTCAGGTGGGAACAATAATCAGAGTTAAGGTCTGATAAGGTAACCTGTTGATTATCGGTCAGTAAATAAGAAGAGATATTGCCGATACCACTGCCAATTTCCAGAACGCGGCCGGTAATATAAGGCTTGATGACTGCATACATCCATCGGTTGAATTTTTTTGCCGAAGCAATGACCATCAGCGTGCTGGCGCCAACCGGGTCATTCTGGGAAATGATTTTATCGGGCATAATCATTTCGGGAATATATTATACTTGAAAATACAGTAGATAGTATACACACCATCAGTCCATTTAATTTTCTTGCCTTCGTCATAAGTGCGGCCATAGTAAGCAATGCCCACTTCGTAGATCCTGATTTGTTTTATACGGCTGATTTTTGCTGTTACCTCCGGTTCAAATCCGAATCCTTTTTCCTTTAAGCTGATTTGTTTTAGCATATCAGCACGGAAGAGTTTATAACCGGTTTCCATATCAGTAAGGTTCAGTTGCGAAAACAGGTTAGACAGGAAGGTGAGGAACTTATTACCTATTGTATGGAAAAAAAACAAAACCCTGTGGGGGCCTGCACCTATAAACCTTGATCCATATACAACATCTGCATGGCCGTCAATAACAGGCTGAAGAAGTTTATTATAATCTTTCGGGGAATATTCAAGGTCTGAATCCTGGATAATCACAATTTCACCTGAAGCTGCAGCAAGGGCGGTTTGCACAGCCGCGCCCTTACCTGCATTTTTGGCGTGTCGTATTGAGGTAACTGGTGCTCCCGGATTTTTTTCCAGGTAAGCAGTTATGGCAATTTGGGTGCCATCTGTCGAGCCGTCGTCAACAACGATAATCTCTTTTTCAAGATCATGATCAAGCTTTACTGCAATAATATTATCCAATACCCTGGCAATTAATTTTTCTTCGTTGTAACAGGGGATTAGAATACTGAATTTTTTCAAAACGGCTATTTGGCGGGTAATTTAATTCTTTTTGATTGTATGCTATAGTGCAGAAGGGTTACCCGCTTACTGCATGCCTTTTACCTGGGCTATTCGGTTTACATATTTCCCGATAAGATCAAATTCTATGTTTACCAGTGTGCCTTCCTCTGTGTCACTGAAAGTGGTATGGGTATAGGTATAAGGAATGATGGCCACAGTAAATTCATTTTCGGAAACATCAAAAATGGTCAGGCTTGTCCCATTGATACTGATGGATCCTTTTTCGATAACGAAAGCAGCAAATTCTTCGGGGAACCTGAACCTGAATTCCCAGCTGCCCTGGCGATCCCTTTTAGCAATACAGGTTGCCCTGCAATCCACATGCCCCTGAACTATGTGTCCGTCAAGGCGTCCGTTCAGAAGCATGCAGCGTTCAAGGTTAACCTTGTCGCCGACTTTCCAGGATTCCAGGTTAGTTTTTTGCAGGGTTTCAGCAATGGCAGTAACCCTTGACCTTTCTTCTTCAAGAGCATCTATAGTTAAACACACACCATTATGCGAAACACTCTGGTCTATCTTCAATTCATGTGCAATAGGGGAGCTGATCCAGAAGATGGCATTTGTTCCATCCTTTTCTATTTTCTCGATCCTTCCAATGGCTTCTATTATTCCGGTAAACATAAGCGCAAATTAACAGTTAATAAAGCATGAACCATTTAGTTGAAATATCCCGGGCTAAAATAGGTAGGGTTGCCGAAAATTAGCAATACATGCCATACCAGGGCCAGTATCCATAAAAAGAGGGTGAATTGCCAGCCAGGATTACTAGAGTTTAAATAAAGCGCAGCCAGAAAATAAATAAGGGGTGCAAAGCTTAGGGCCAGACGATCGGCGTAATAGCCCAGCAACCAGAAAAAAAGCAGGCAGGTACCAAAGGTGAAAGCCATTTGCTGTGCAGCTTGACGGGAGAGTTTAGCACTGATAGTATGTAAGGATGTCGTACCTATATTGATACTGCAATATAAAATTGCAGATACAAGGAAGAATGCAGGCACCAGCAGGCTACCCATGCTTTGCATAAATAATATACTGTTGGTATACAAAGCGGAAAAAAAGTCCCCTGCTGATTGTTGTAAACTGTCTGCTATCCATATAAATTGCCGGTATTCTGCCACTTCTGCACTGTAAAATGGAACGCCATGCAATTTTAAATAACCTATCCATAAAATCACAGGCAATGCAAAGCAGAAAGTCATTATGAATAGGGTAAAAGCCTGTTGCCACCTATAGGACTGGTTTGTAAGTCTCAGGTAGTTCCAGTATCCGAAAAGCAAAACAGGACATAACATTAAAAAGGAACCATAGAAAAGCAGCAAAATGCCAGAGGCCCCGCATAGCAGGAATAACCGCAACTTATTGCCTGCGTATTTAGATACCTGCATTCCCGCATACAACAACAACAATGGTGTAAGGATATTAAAAACCTGCACGTGGGGTGACCAGAAGAAAAGTTTAGTGACCGGGTTGTCAACCAACAGGAAGAGGAACAGGTATCGGATAGAACCAACTTTCCAGGGTCCGATGAAATGGGTAACAAGGCTATCAAAAAGGGATAATGAAATAACGAGAACGACAATGTTGAGAAGTACAAAAGCGCTGTAAAATGCAAACCAGCGCGCTATTTTTTCTTTTTCTTTCGTGGGATATTTATCAGCAATCCTGGCCTGGAAGAACTTTTCCAGTTTATCACGGAAAGGGTAGGTGCAACCATAAATAACAGATCCCAGCAGGTTTCCCGCAAAAATATAGCCTGGCCTTGATTGCCGGAGCTGGTTTTTTTCAGTTAAAATGGAGGGTTTAATGGCCAGGGAAACGAAGGCAAATGCGTCTCCGTTTACACGAACGCCCATTTTCTGGTTGAGCCGGATATAAAAATCTCCCCATTTATGAATAGCATCTGCCGGAAATTCCCTTGGGCTAAAAAGGAAAGAAACATTAGCCAACAAGATGATAATCAAATAAGTACATAATTTTCTCATATACAATCAGGCAGTCAGCAAATATAGGCTACCCGCAATTGCAGAAAGAAAAATGATTTGGATAAAATGTATTCTTTCCTATCTTTGCCGTCCAAAAAATTACCAAAGGAGGTATATTACCATGCTGATCATCGATTCAAAAGATTGTGAAAACATCGACAAGGCCCTCAAGAAGTACAAAAAGAAATTTGAGAAGGCTAAAGTGCTGTTGCAACTGAGAGAGCGTCAATCATTCACCAAGCCGTCTATTAAACGTCGTGCACAAGTGTTGAAAGCAGTTTATAAGCAACAACTCGCTACCGGAAAGTTCGAATAATAACAGTTAATTCTGTTTTTCATAGTGTTATGGGATAGCAGCAAAGTAGTAGCTTTGCTGCTATCCCTTTTCTATGCAACTACCAGAAGACCGCCTGCTGCTCGATTTCCTGCAATACCTCCGTTTTGAAAAAAGGTATTCCGACCACACTGTCAGGGCTTACAACGATGACCTGCTGCAGTTTTCTGTTTATCTCTCCAGGGAATATGAGCTTAATAAATTTGAATTGGCCAGTACAGCTATGGTGCGCAGCTGGCTTTCGGCACAAAGGGAGGGAAGCGCCGGGGTATCACCACGTACCATCAGCAGGAAATTATCTTCACTACGTTCATTTTATAAATATTTATTGAAAAAAGGGGTGATCAGGGTTTCGCCTGTAAACAACCTGGCGGCGCCAAAAGCCGGTAAGAAACTGCCGGTGTATGTGGAAGAACGGCAGGCAGCGATGTTATTTGACGGCAGTTCATTTGGAGATGGCTGGAAAGGCCTGACTACGTCTCTTATTTTGCGCCTGTTTTACCAGACTGGTATGCGATTGACTGAACTTGTTACCCTGAAGAAAAGTCAGGTGAGCACCTATACGCGCTCCATTAAGGTGCTGGGGAAAGGCAATAAGGAGAGAGTTGTTCCCGTGCAGGAGGATTTGCTGGAGGAAATCAGGAAATATGAAGCCATGAAGGCGACGCAATGGGAAACATATGATACCAATCATGTCCTGCTTACCGAAAAGGGGAAACCCCTTTATGCCCAATATGTATACCGCATTGTAAAAGGCTACCTGGGCAATTTCACTACCCTGAGTAAACGGAGCCCGCATATCCTGCGACACAGTTTTGCCACCCATTTACTCAATAACGGTGCGGAACTGAATGCTGTAAAAGAACTGCTGGGGCATGCCAGTTTAGCTGCAACACAGGTGTATACGCATACAACTATCGGCAAACTGAAGGAAGTCCACAAAAAGGCTCACCCCAAGGGCTAAACATTAATCTAATTTGTTGTATGTGAATGGTTTGTGAAATAAAAAAAATAAGCAGGCATTCTTGGAAAATGGGGATCATTATATTATCTTCATAGCAACAGAACCAATAGCCAATGGATAACAAAAATATTCAGAAAGCTCTTTTATTTATTGTTCACTCGTAAAAACGTGATTGCTATGAACGTTAACATTCAAACTGTACACTTTGATGCAGATGTAAAACTCGTGGAGTATGTTACCAACAAATTAAGCAAACTGGAAACATTTCATGAACGGATTATTAAAGTGGATGTTTATTTGAAATTAGACAATGTAGTGCATAACATTAAAGACAAGGTAGCGGAGATCAGGGTGCACGTGCCGAAACACGATTTCTTTGTTAAAGCAAGTTCTAAATCATTTGAAGAGTCATTTGACTGTGCGCTTGATTCCCTGGTAAACCAGATTAAACGTAAAAAACAAAAACAATACGCGGTATAAAAAAAGCCCCCAAAAAGGTGTCTGACCCCCAAAAAGAGTCAGACACCTTTTTTTTTGTGCCTATTTTTCTGTGGAAATGCTTGCCTGGCCTGTGTTCTCCTGTTTTTTTAAAAAAAAGGTTTTCAAAATTTTTGTATTTCTTAAATTCTTTTACCTTTGCCATCCCGAATCAAAAAAGGGGTAGTTCTTTTCTGTTTTTTTATGCGCCACTTTAGCTCAGCTGGTAGAGCAACTGATTTGTAATCAGTAGGTCGTTGGTTCGATTCCGACAAGTGGCTCTCGTAAAATAGGGCAGGTTCCAGAGCGGCCAAATGGGGCGGACTGTAAATCCGCTGTCTTTCGACTTCAGAGGTTCGAATCCTCTCCTGCCCACGTTTCCAATCCTTGTAAATGCAAGGGCGGAGGCAAAAGTTCTTTACAGCATTCCCGGGAGTGCATTTAGTTTTTCAGGTGTTGACAAGGAAAACAATAAGCGGAAGTAGCTCAATTGGTAGAGCGATAGCCTTCCAAGCTATAGGTTGCGAGTTCGAGACTCGTCTTCCGCTCAGATTTTAGTTTGCGACCACAACTAACCGTTTTTACGCCGTTGTAGCTCAGTGGTAGAGCACTTCCTTGGTAGGGAAGAGGTCGTGAGTTCGATTCTCACTAACGGCTCTTAAGAGCTGAAAACCGAACTGTTCTTATATGCTTTGTGAAGTGTAGCAATTTTTCGGGGGTCAGTTGAATCAAAATGTTGAAATGTGCCAGGCAGGCTATGCGGTTGCTATTCTGTATCTTTGCAGGCACAAAATTATATGAAGGCCCTCGGGACTTCCAATTTTAAAAGACAACTTAAAAACAAATAAAATGGCAAAAGAGACCTTTAAGAGGGAAAAGCCCCACGTTAACGTAGGTACTATTGGCCACGTTGATCATGGTAAAACCACCTTGACAGCAGCTATTACTTCTATCCTTGCAGCTAAAGGATTGGCTACAGCGAAGAAGTATGATGAAATTGATGGTGCGCCCGAAGAAAAAGAGCGTGGTATCACTATTAATACTGCACACGTTGAATATCAGACAGCTAACCGTCACTATGCTCACGTTGACTGTCCTGGTCACGCTGATTATGTGAAGAACATGATTACCGGTGCTGCTCAGATGGACGGCGCGATCCTGGTTGTGGCTGCTACCGATGGTCCAATGCCTCAAACGAAAGAGCACATCCTACTGGCCCGCCAGGTAGGTGTACCTCAGATCGTTGTATTCATGAATAAAGTTGACCTGGTTGATGATCCTGAATTGCTGGAACTGGTTGAAATGGAAATCCGTGACCTGTTGAGTTCTTATGGATTCGATGGTGACAATACCCCAATCATCCAGGGTTCTGCTACCGGCGCATTGGCTGGAGAAGAAAAGTGGGTTAAGAAAATCGATGAGCTGATGGAAGCTGTTGACAGCTATATTCCATTGCCTCCTCGCCCGGTTGATATGCCATTCCTGATGTCTGTAGAGGATGTATTCTCTATCACAGGTCGTGGTACTGTTGCTACCGGTCGTATCGAGCGCGGTCGTATTAAAGTTGGTGAAGGTGTTGAGATCGTAGGTCTTATGCCAGCTGCCATGACTTCTACCGTTACCGGTGTTGAGATGTTCAAAAAACTGTTGGATGAAGGTGAAGCTGGGGATAACGCCGGTCTGCTGCTCCGCGGTATTGAAAAATCACAAATCCGTCGTGGTATGGTAATCTGTAAGCCAGGTTCAATTACCCCGCACACTGAATTCCGTGGTGAAGTATACGTACTGAGCAAAGAAGAAGGTGGCCGTCACACTCCGTTCTTTAACAAGTATCGCCCTCAGTTCTACTTCCGTACAACTGACGTAACTGGTGAGTGTACACTTGCTGAAGGAACTGAAATGGTGATGCCTGGTGATAACACCAACCTGAAAGTTACCCTGATTCAACCGATTGCTATGGAAAAAGGTCTGAAATTCGCTATCCGCGAAGGTGGCCGTACCGTAGGTGCCGGACAGGTAACTGAAATCCTGAAGTAATTTTCAGCATAATACAAAGTAAAAATTTGAAAGTAAAAGAGGTTAAACCCCTCTTTACTTTTGAATTTTTACTTTTGACTTTCATTTTACGGGCATAGTTCAATGGTAGAATAGAGGTCTCCAAAACCTTTGATACGGGTTCGAATCCTGTTGCCCGTGCAAGTTGACAGTAATTCATTACTTTGCAGCGGCTCAATAAGTCTCCGGCTTATTGAGTTCTTTTGTTTCTGTTAACTTATATTCATAATCTGGTATCCTGAAACCGAGCCATAAAATTTTTTTGAATGAATAAAATAACTTCATACTTCAGCGAGTCTTATAAGGAGCTGGTTGAAAAAGTGACCTGGCCTACCTGGATTCAACTGCAACAATCTACCATTATTGTATTGGTAGCATCGCTGCTGATCACCCTGATCGTTTGGCTGATGGACTTCGCTTCAAATTCTTTATTGAAACTCATCTATTCATTCTTTGCATAATGGAAGAAATCGTTAACCAACAAGAGACCAAATGGTATGTGCTGCGTGTCGTAAGCGGCAAGGAACGTAAGGTCAAAGAATACCTGGATAAGGAAATCAGCCGCGGTGGATGGAGTGAAGTGGTTAGGCAGGTCTTTCTTCCGGTGGAAAAAGTATATAAAGTGCAGAACGGTAAAAAAGTAATGCGCGAACGTAACTATTACCCTGGCTATGTAATGATCGAAATCGTTGAAGGAAAATTGAGTGATGACCTGCGCGATACCATCAAGAATACCAGTAATGTAATCCATTTCCTTGGAAAGGAAAACCCTATTGCTCTCCGTAAGGCAGAAGTGAACAAGATGCTGGGTAAAATGGACGAGATGAGCGAAGCAGGAGGTATGAGCATGAGCGAACCATTCATCGTCGGAGAAACCATTAAGATCATTGAAGGTCCATTCAATGACTTCAACGGTATTATCGAAGAAGTGAACGACGAGAAGAAAAAACTGAAAGTCACTGTTAAGATCTTCGGTAGGTCTACACCGGTTGAACTTAATTATATGCAGGTAGAGAAACTATCCTGATTGATCATAATACCAGAAAAAGCCACCTGATGGTGGCTTTTTTATTTGTCAAATCTGGTTATTTGCTTAACTTTGCGTCCCCAATCATTAGTTCTTTTTTCGAATTGGATTTGGGAGCCAATCCTTAGAAGCTGTTAGTCAATTACTTACAGTTTATTTGAGAAAGGCGCTATCACCAAAAAAACATATTACAATGGCAAAAGAAATCTCCGGTTTCGTAAAGTTGCAGTGTAAAGGCGGACAAGCCAACCCTGCACCCCCCATCGGTCCAGCCCTCGGTTCTAAGGGCGTGAACATTATGGAGTTCTGCAAGCAGTTCAATGCAAGAACCCAGGACAAAATGGGGAAAGTACTGCCTGTATTAATTACAGTGTACTCCGACAAGTCATTTGACTTTATTATTAAGACCCCTCCCGCTTCTGTTCAATTACTGGAAGCTGCTAAACTGCAGAGTGGTTCTAAAGAGCCTAACCGTTCAAAAGTTGGAAAAGTTACCTGGGCCCAGGTAGAAGCAATTGCGAAGGATAAAATGCCTGACCTGAACTGCTTCACCGTGGAAAGTGCCATGAAAATGGTAGCCGGTACAGCACGTAGCATGGGCATCACTGTTGATGGTGTTGCTCCATGGGAAAATTAATTGTGAAACACAAAAACTTTTGAGCAATGGCTATCACTAAAAAAAGAAAAGCAGTTAACCCTAAGGTTGATTCCAATAAAATTTATTCACTGAAAGAAGCTTCTTCACTCGTGAAGGAAGTGAATATCGCAAAGTTCGATGCTTCTGTTGACCTGCATATCCGCTTGGGTGTTGACCCGAAGAAAGCCGACCAGGCTGTTCGCGGTACAGTTACCCTTCCGCATGGTACAGGTAAAACAAAACGTGTACTTGTACTTTGTACCCCAGATAAAGAGAACGATGCTAAAGCAGCAGGTGCTGACCTGGTTGGTTTAGATGAGTTTATCCAGAAGATTGAAAGCGGCTGGACGGATATCGATGTAATCATCGCTACGCCTTCAGTGATGCCGAAAATCGGTAAACTGGGTAAAGTACTCGGACCACGTAACCTGATGCCGAACCCTAAGACCGGTACAGTTACCAACGATGTTGCTGGCGCAGTTAATGAAGTGAAAGGCGGTAAAATTGCTTTCAAGGTTGATAAAGCAGGTATCGTTCACGCTTCCATCGGTCGCGTAAGTTTTGGTCCGGATAAAATTGCCGAGAACAGCCAGGAGCTGATCAACGCTATCATTAAACTGAAACCAGCTACTGCCAAAGGTACTTACCTGAAAGGCGTTAGCATGGCCAGCACAATGAGTCCGGGTATCATCATCGACACCAAAACATTCATTCACTAATTTACAAACCGTTCTCCTTTAAGAGGCAGAAATAAATTTTGCGGTATGACTAAAGATCAAAAACAAGAAGTGATTGAACTGCTGAAAAGCAAGTTCTCTCAATACAATAATTTTTATATCACCGATACAGAAAGCCTTACCGTTGCACAGGTGACTAAGCTTCGTGGCCATTGCTTTGATAAGCAGGTGGAAATGAAAGTAGCTAAGAACACCCTGATCAAAAAGGCACTGGAATCACTGGACGCTGAAAAATACAGCGGTGTTTATGAAGCACTGAACAATGTAACTGCATTGTTATTCAGTGAAAATCCCAAAGATCCGGCGATGATCATCACTTCATTCCGTACGTCAAGTAAGACTGAACGTCCGGTATTGAAGGCAGCTTTTATCAACGGAGATGTATATATCGGCGATGACCAACTGAAAGCCCTGACCAAAATCAAAACCAAAAATGAACTCATTGGTGAGGTTATTGGCCTGTTGCAAGCTCCTGCACAGCGCGTTATCGCTGCTTTGCTCGAAAAAGGTAAAAAAGCGGATGTTGTTGCAGAAGCTGCACCAGCACCTGAAGCACCAGCTGCTCCGGAAGCACCTGCTGCACCTGCAGAATAATTTTTTAACAACAAATAATTCCCCTGCCTGAAGGGGTGTATTTTAGAATTTTTTTAAAACCTGCCGTCGGAGCAACAGGCTGTGAAGACGGTAAAAATTTTAAACCATGGCAGACGTAAAAGTATTAGCTGAACAACTGGTAAGCCTCACTGTAAAAGAAGTACAGGAACTGGCTGATTTTCTGAAATCCGAGTACGGTATCGAACCTGCTGCAGCTGCAGTAGTAGTAGCAGCAGAAGGCGCTGGCGCAGCTGTTGTAGAAGAAAAAACTGCTTTCAATGTAATCCTGAAAAGCGGTGGTGCTTCTAAACTGAACGTAGTGAAAATCGTTAAAGACCTTACTGGTCTTGGACTGAAAGAAGCTAAAGAACTAGTTGACGGTGCTCCTAAAGCAGTTAAAGAAGGTGTATCTAAAGCAGAAGCTGATGATATCGCTAACAAACTGAAAGAAGCAGGTGCTGATGTAGAAATCAACTAATCCTGTTCAACCTGAATAATTAAGCCGCAATTTTATTGCGGCTTTTTTTGTGTCCTGGATCTTAATCTTCTGTCTGCTGCAGCAGGTAAAGCACATGGTCCTTTGCCTGGTAATGATTGTAGATGATTATATTTTTTATGGGACCCTTCATTGCGGGCCTGATGGTAAGGCTGGGAAAAACCTGTTGGCGTTGGGCTGCCCAAGCTGCCATCCATACTGCAAAACCAACCGCAGTGTCAAATTCCCCGCAGGCAGGTTTAAAGCATTGTATGCAAGTGCTGGTATCACTGGCAGCCAATACTGCATCGTAGTAATGATTATGCCGCACATCCCCGTTATATCCCAGTATAACCAGGTCAATATCTTCCCTTCGCAGGTGGTGCTCCTTTAACAGGCTGGTCAGTTCATCTAAAACTGCAGCAACTGTTGGCTCAAATAACATCCGTAATCCACTCAGTTTTGCCAGCGCACCCGCTTTGTTTTTTTGTACTACAAAAAAGAATGTACCCTCGCCGGCTATACTGCCTGTAGTTTTTGACGCAATCAATTCCCTGCAGGAAACCGGTTCCTTTTTCCATGCACCCAGTTTTTGCTTAATGATATAATGTTCCGGGGATATCTCTTCAAAACATCCTACAAGTGCCTGTTCAATTTCCCCTTCCTGTAAAAGCATCATTGCATCGGTAAGGGCCAGCTCCAGCGAAAATCCACGATGGACATAAGTTGTATTGTAACAACTTGCACCGTATTGCAATCCTATTAATCCGTTTAATGAATTATAAGTTGACTGGATAAACGGGGTGGGATTTAATGTGCCTTCATGGAATTCGAGGATATTCTGGATGAATTTTTCGGTATCATAAATGCTGCCCTTACCGGTTCCTGTGATGATTGCTTCAGGTTTTTTTATGCCGGCATCAGCAAGACTCTCAATTGCCGCAACAAGGCCCGTGCGTGTTACACGGCTCATTCGCCTCAGCTGCATGATCGTAAAATATTTACTGTAATCCGGGTGCAGGTAATGTAAACTGTTGCCTGTTGCTTCCGTCAGTTCCCCGGGCAAATCATTATTGCCGAAGGTGTCTTGTGCGCAGATCGCACGGGCAGATCGTATATAAACCGGGCTAAGCATATTTACTGAATAAGAGGCTGGCATTATTGCCGCCAAATCCAAATGAATTACTTAACACATGTTCAATTGAGGTATGCTCTTTTACTGCCGTCAGGGGTAATAGCTTTATCTCAGGCATTGGTGTTTCAAAATTTAAAACCGGGTACAACTCATTATGCCGGATATTGAATACTGAAAATATGGCTTCAATGGCTCCCGCGGCTGCCAGGGTATGACCCGTATAACATTTTGTAGAACTGAACGCAGGCATATTTTCCCCAAACAATTTTTTCATGGCTATAGCTTCAGCAATATCATTGTTGATGGTAGCTGTACCATGTGCATTGATGTAGGAAATATCACTGGTTTTTAATTGGGCGATTTCAATGGCACCTTTCATGGCCCGGTAGGCGCCTTCTCCTTCGGGTGATGGTGATGTCGGGTGAAAGGCTTCATTGTAATTGCAGAATCCGCTGAATACCGCAAGCGGTTTCCGACCCGATGCGTACATCATTTCTTCTGATTCCAAAACCAGGTAAGCCGCACCTTCACCAAGATTAAGTCCGTTCCTGTTGGCATCAAATGGTTTGCATGGGTTCCTGTCAATATTTTTAAGGCTGTTAAAGCCGTTCAGGGTAAAGCGGGTGAGGGTATCTGCGCCACCACAAATTGCACCATCCAATACTCCGTTCCTGATCAGCCGGGCGCCATACATCAGCGCGTTAGCTGAAGAAGAACAGGCAGTACTGACGGTTCCGATAAACCTGGCCAGGTGAAAATGCCGGGCTAGTTCCTCTGTGCAGTGTCCGCAATCGAGTGTATCACCAAGCAGGTTAATAGCTGCTTCGCTTTTTGAAGGATCGACCAATTCAGTGTAATGGTCTTCAACATCGGCCATGCCACCAACAGATGTTGCGTTGATGAAACCCATTTTACCCATTCCTGGTTGATATGCAGTTTCACCGAGCGCCTCTTCCATAGCTAGTGCGGCCATACTGACCAACCGGTTGGGAAATAATTGACCAGGGTACCTGAGTAAATTATGTAAGGTCGCAGTATCTTCTTTTATCTCTGCTGCCGGCAATTTGTCTTTCAGTAGACTGTTCAGGTGGCTCGAATGCGAAATGCCGGATTGCATGGCTAATAACGCAGACCGGTTTTCAGTTACGCCAATTCCCAAGGCGGAAATAATTCCCATACCAGTCACATACACGCTGCGCATGTCTTATTTTTTTCTGTTGGCCTGGATATAATCTGCCATTACCTGTATTGATTCAAATACACGGCGACCTTCGCGCGGATCCTCTATTTTAATTCCATAATTGCGTTCCAGTAATACAATCATTTCAAGGGAATCTATACTGTCTAAACCAAGTCCGTCGCCAAACAGGGGTGCATCATCGTCTATCTCTTCAGGTTGCATACCCTGCAGGCTAAGTGCTTCAATTATCTGCAGTTTCAAAGCACGTTTAAAATCTTCCATTCAAGGCGTTTTGATTAATGTTCTCAAAAATAGCCATATTTAGTATTAGCGTGCCCTGCAGGAAAAAAAAATGTAATGGATGGGGGGAAACCATGGAATTATTTAACTTGGGCAGTTATATAATGATCTATGGCATCGAAGAATATTTTAGTTATTTATTATACACAAAGCGGGCAATTAAGTGATATTATCCGGAATATGCTGAAACTTGTTTCAAATGAAGCCGAGATAACCACAGTTGAATATAAACCGGTGCAGGATTTTCCTTTTCCCTGGACCTCAGAGCAATTCTTTGATGCTATGCCCGAGTGTGTAAAGGAAATTCCGGTTGAATTAAAACCCCTGCAAATTCCTGATAAAACCTATGACCTGGTAATATTTGGGTACCAGCCCTGGTTTTTATCGCCATCCATCCCAACATCCAGCTTCCTGCAAAGCAGCTATGCAGCAGTACTTTCGGGTAAACCGGTCATTACTGTTGTCGGCTCTCGTAATATGTGGCTCAATGCCCAGGAAAAAGTAAAAGGTGCTTTGCAAAAAATCGGGGCCCGGCATGTAGGCAATATCGTCCTGGCCGATACCAACCACAATTTAATCAGCCTGTTTACAATAATACGGTGGACTTTCACCGGGCGGAAAGAGGCAAAAGGCCTGCTGCCAGAAGCTGGTGTACAAACACGTGATATCGAAGGCGCCAGCCGTTTCGGCCCAATTATACTGGATGCACTTAAAACCGGCCAATTTGATAATTTGCAGCAAAAACTGCTCGATTCGGGCGCAGTGCATCTAAAGCCAACCCTTATCGTACTTGAAAAAAGAGCAATTACCAATTTCAGGAAATTCGCTACTTATATCCGTGAAAAAGGGGAAAGGGGAAATCCTGCAAGGATGCCCCGCGTAAAACTCTTTAAAAGATTATTGCTGACAGGAATCTTTGTTCTTTCCCCCATATCCGGATTAACTGCAAGGCTTATCAGCTTGTTTAAGAAGAAGACATTCCGCCGGCAGCTAAATTATTTTAAAGGTATTCGCTATGAAAGTGGGGTTATCTGAAATGACTATTTAATATTGCAGAAGAATCCAAATTTGAACCAATTATGGGAGATGTGTATGTAAACAGGTTGTCAAAGTTTTTACCCAATGATCCGGTTAGTAATGATGATATAGAACTTTACCTGGGAATGGTGGATGGCAAACCTTCGCGCGCAAGACTGAAAATCCTTGGAAATAATAAGATCACTTCCCGTTATTATGCCATTGATAAAAATGGAAAAAGTACCCATACCAATGCACAGCTTGCTGCAAAGGCTATCGAAGGATTATTTGATGACATTATTACTAAAAATGATATTGAATTATTAACAGGCGGCACTATGTCGCCTGAACAGTTGTTGCCAAGCCATACTGCTATGGTGCATGGTGAGCTTGGCTGCCCGCCCATTGAAATTGCTTCCCTCAGCAGTTCCTGCGCTTCGGGTTTCCAGGCCTTGAAATATGCCTTCCTTTCTGTAAAGAACGGCGACATTAATAACGCGGTAGCATTTGCTTCTGAAAAAGTATCTACCTGGCTTCGCCATGATAAGTTTGATGCTGAAGCGGAAAAACTGAAAGAGCTGGAGTCCAACCCTATCATCGCCTTTGAAAAAGACTTCATGCGCTGGATGCTGAGCGATGGGGCCGGGGCGGCATTGGTGCAAAATGCACCAAATAAAGAAGGCCTTTCCCTGCGGGTTGATTTCATAGATATCAAGTCATATGCAAATGAACTGCCCACCTGTATGTATTCAGGCGCAATCCGCAATCCGAATGGTACACTTACCGGTTTCCCCGAGTTTACTCCTGAAGAGTGGGGCAACCAGAGTATTTTTTCTTTCAAGCAGGATACCCGATTACTGGGAGTGAAAATTGTGCCAATGGGCGGATTGTTCATGAAAGAAGTATTTGAGAAACATAAGCTGACTGTTGAAGGCATCACCTGGTACCTTCCGCATTTGTCTTCAGAATATTTCCGTGATATCATCATGAAAGAACAGGAAAAAATAGGGCTACCCGTACCTTCTGAAAAATGGTTTACTAACCTGACCCGGGTAGGAAATGTAGGCAGTGTTTCCCCTTTCCTGATGCTGGAAGAAATGTTCAATGGAGGCAAACTGAAAAAAGGGGATACTCTTTTGGTGATGATACCGGAAAGTGCGAGATTTTCTTATATATATGCACACTTTACTGTAGTTTAATTACTATGAATAAAGACGAAGTTCCGCAAGACAGGAAAATCATTCATGGCCAGGACAACAGCCTGGTGAAGGTTTTGTATGTAACTGACCAAAGCGGTAAATATGAAACCACCAAGTATGCCGGCTGGGATGCTGAAAACCTGGCAATGAGCCAGGCCTGGGATGATATTGATGATAAAATTGAACAAACCCGCAAAAAAGTAATCTCCGGGGAACTGAGCCCGATTGCTTATTACATGGAGAAAAGTTTAATGGACTTGTCAACGCTTGCGCAGTATGTAGGCATCTGGAAGTTTTTTGTCAAACGCCACCTCCAGCCCGCTTCGTTTAAGAAATTATCCAAAAAAAAATTGCAGCAATATGCTTCCGTTTTCAACATACCAGTTGAAGACCTCGAGCATTTTCCCGGACAGCAATAATGCAACCGGTTACCCACAATGAAAATTGAGAATTTTAGCCACCAGCAATCTGCACACTGTGAAAGTGGTGTAACCCTTAGCCTGCTTCGACATTACGGCATTGAGTTAACCGAACCACTGATTTTCGGCATCGGTGCAGGTTTGTTTTTCGGGCACCTTCCTTTTATAAAAGTGAACGGTGTACCAGGTACCACATTCAGGATCTGGCCCGGTTATATTTTCAAAAGGGTTTGTAAGGAGCTGGGCATAACCATGAAGGTGGACTCCTTTTCTTCACCCGAAAAAGGAATGGCTGCTCTTGATGATGCACTTGCAGCGAATAAACCCGTTGGCATGCAATCGAGCGTGTATTACCTGAGTTATTTTCCACCGGCATTTCGCTTTCATTTTAATGGGCACAACTTAATTGCCTATGGCAAGGAAAACAATGAATACCTGATCAGCGACCCTGTAATGGAAACTGCTACAAGGCTTTCCGCAGAAGACCTGGAGAAAGCCCGTTTCGCGAAAGGGTTCCCAGCCCCAAACGGTAAAATGTATTACCCCGTGAAGGCATCCGGCAAAAAAGACCTGTCAGCCGCAATTGTCAGCGGGATGAAGAAAACCTGTTTTTTCATGCTGCAGTCACCACCGCCATTTTTTGGGTACAGGGGTATTGCCTTCTTAGGCAGGCGGATAAAAACTTATCCGCAGAAACTCGATGCCCGGAGGGCAGCATTGTTTACCGGTAATATCATCAGGATGCAGGAAGAGATCGGGACCGGCGGCGCAGGATTCCGTTTCTTATATGCGGCCTTTTTGCAGGAAGCTGCAGTCATCACTAAAAATGATGCATTATTGGCTATGTCAGCAGAAATGACGAAGATTGGCGACGAGTGGAGGAATTTTGCTTATGCTGCTGCAAGGGTTATGAAAGACAGATCGGGTAACCGGTCCTCTTACAATGAACTCGGTGATATGCTCATCGCAATTTCTGCAAAAGAAAAAGACTTCTTTACCCGGTTAAAAAAACTACTGTAAGCGTGCAGTCCACTGCCTTATGTTAGCGATCAGCCAATTGTATAAAACTTACCGCCAGGCCTCAGAGCCTTCCTTAAGCGGTTTGACCATCGATTTCCCGGGAAATATTATTGCCGGTTTACTCGGACCTAACGGTGCCGGTAAAACGACAACCATTTCTATCTTATGCGGATTGGTGAAAGCCGATAGCGGCAGTGTAAAAGTTCTGGGCTATGATATCGCAGAAGACAAGGAAGAGATAAAAAAAAGAATCGGCGTAGTCCCCCAATCCATTGCGCTCTATCCCACCTTAACGGTCACAGAGAACCTGGAATACATAGGTAAATTATACGGGTTAACGAATGCAGCCATCAGGCAGAAAACAGGCCGCTACCTGCACCTGTTCGGATTGGAGAAAAGTGCGCATAAAGCAATCCGCCATTTTTCCGGCGGCATGAAAAGGCGGGCCAATATTATAGCAGCCCTGTTGCACGAACCCCGGTTGCTTATACTGGATGAGCCGACAGCCGGTGTTGATGTGCAGTCGCGGAACATGATCCTGCAATTCCTGAAGGAATATCACGGGCAGGGTCACTCGATTTTATATACTTCGCACCTTTTGGAGGAAGCCCAGCAGCTCTGTAATGAAATAGCCATCATAGACCATGGTAAACTTGTGGTGAAAGGCAATCCGGCAGAACTGATGGAAAAGAACCAGTGCAGCAGCCTTGAACAGGTATTCCTTCACCTTACCGGTTATACCGTAAGAGATTAATATGCGCAAGATTATCGCCACACTGATCAATGAGTTCCGCCTGTTCCGGAAAGACCTGGCGGGAGTGGCGTTATTATTTTTGATGCCCCTGGTCCTAACCATTATCATGGCTTTGATTCAGGACGCACCCTTCAGGGAATACCAGGATATCAGGTTTGATGTGCTTTGGGTAAATAAGGATAATGGCCGGCTTGCCGAGAAAATGAAAGATGGACTTATGTCCATCCCGCAATTCAGGCTGGTGAGCAGTTATGAGAACAAACCATTGGATGAAATCAAGGCCAGGGAACTGGTACAATCCGGCACTTTCAAAATCGCCATTATCGTTCCGGAAGGCATTACTGCCGAAGTCGTGAACAGCGCCAACCAGGTAGCCAATGATATGGGTAAAAGATTAGGGGCGGCCGGCAAATTGCCCGAGCGTGAAACGCGTTCCGCCAACCTGGAGATATATTTTGACCCGGTCACCAAACAGGCCATGAAACTTTCACTGTTGAACGCACTGGATAAGCAGCTGACCAAAGTGCAGGCTGAGATGATCATGGGCCGCCTGTCGGACCGAATGAATAGCGCCGGTGGCGACAGCAGTCCATCGCCTGAATTTGACCTGCAGCAAAAAATGCAGGCAGTCAGTATTAAAGAATTTTCTGCCGACCGGCAGAGCAAAGTGAACCTGAACACCAATTCGGTACAGCATAATGTACCGGCCTGGGCCATATTCGGACTGTTTTTTATCATCATACCCATTGCCGGGAATACGATCAGGGAGCGCGAAGAGGGGAGCCTGATGCGGATCAGGCTGATACCCGGTTCCTATTTTTCCATCCTGTTTGGCAGGTTGTCTTTTTATGTATTGCTGGGCGTTGCCCAGTTTTACGGTATGCTGCTGGCAGGCTGGGCCATTTTGCCGAAACTGGGTCTACCGCATTTGTATATGGGCCAGGCCCCGCTGACACTTTTGGTGACTGCCATGGTCATTGCCATTACTGCAACAGCTTATGGGGTTTGTATTGGCGCCCTGTTCCAAACCCCTAACCAGGCCCTGCCATTCGGGGCAATATCCATTGTGATATTGTCAGCCATTGGCGGAATCTGGGTTCCTGTGGAAATCTTACCCGCCGGGTTGCAGCAACTGGCCAAAGTTTCGCCCCTACACTGGGCCCTTGATGCTATCAATACCATTTTCCTCCGTAATGGCGGGCTTCCGGCGGTCTGGACCAACCTTGCTATCCTTTTAGGCTTTTCGGCGGTTTTTGTAACCATTGCCGGCCTGGTGGAGAGCGGGAGGCAGCAGTAGGGTGAATGGTGAATTGTGAATGTTAAATGTGCAGGCTCCTCCTATTTACCATTCACAATTCACTATTCACACCACAAAATTTCTTGTTCTTATCTCCCCAAATCCCTACCTTTGCCGTCCGTTTTAATATGTTCGGCTAATTATCTGGGGAGGTTATGAAATGGCCATTTTTATGTAACTTCCTTACAATCAGCGCACTGGGGACCTATTTACCCAACGGATATATACTGTCGACGTTTATTAAAAAGCTTTAAAACCGGTTTAAAATACATATGTCTTCAACTAAACAGAACACCAGGATCAACTTTGGTAAGATCAAACACCTCGCTGAAGCTCCTGACCTGCTGGAAGTGCAGATTCAATCGTTTAAAGACTTCTTCCAATTAGAAACTACTCCCGACAAACGTAACAACGAAGGTTTGTTCAAGGTGTTCAAGGAAAACTTCCCGATCACCGATACCCGCAACATTTTCGTATTGGAGTTCCTTGATTATTTCATTGATCCTCCCCGTTATACGATCGAAGAGTGTATGGAACGTGGTCTTACTTATGCTGTTCCCCTGAAAGCAAAACTGCGCCTGAGTTGTAATGACGAAGAGCACGTTGATTTCCAGACTATTGTACAGGACGTGTTTTTGGGAAATATCCCATACATGACCCCCCGTGGTACTTTCGTGATCAATGGCGCTGAGCGTGTTGTGGTATCGCAGTTACACCGTTCACCCGGTGTGTTCTTTGGACAGTCCATTCACCCGAATGGTACCAAGATCTATTCTGCCCGTGTGATCCCTTTCAAAGGTGCATGGATGGAATTTGCGACAGACATCAACAACGTGATGTATGCCTACATTGACCGTAAGAAAAAGTTCCCTGTAACGACATTATTGCGTTCCATCGGCTTTGAAACAGATAAAGACATCCTGGAACTTTTCGGCATGGCCGACGAAGTGAAGGGTGAAAAGAAAGCACTGGAGAAATTCCTTGGTAAGAAACTCGCTGCCCGCGTATTAAGGACATGGGTAGAAGATTTCGTGGATGAAGATACCGGGGAAGTTGTTTCCATCGAAAGGAATGAAGTGGTATTGGAGCGTGATACCATCCTTGATGAAGAAGCCATTGACATGGTGGTTGACATGGATGTGAAAAGCATTTTCCTGCAGCGTGAAGACGTTGGTGGTGATTATGCAATCATCTACAATACCCTGAATAAAGATACTTCGAACAGTGAACTGGAAGCAGTTCAGCACATCTACCGCCAGTTGCGTGGTGCTGATGCACCCGATGATGAAACCGCCCGCGGAATCATCGACAAACTGTTCTTCTCTGATAAGCGTTATGACCTAGGTGAAGTTGGCCGTTATAAGATTAACCGCAAACTGAACCTGAATTATCCCCTGGATCATAAGGTATTAACGAAGGAAGACATTATTGAAATCATTAAATACCTGGTACGCCTTACCAACGCGAAAGCAGAGATCGATGATATCGATCACCTGAGCAACCGTCGGGTTCGTACCGTGGGTGAGCAGTTGTATGCACAATTCGGTGTTGGATTGGCCCGTATGGCGCGTACTATCCGTGAAAGGATGAACGTACGTGATAACGAGGTCTTCACACCGGTTGACCTTATCAATGCCCGTACACTTTCATCTGTGATCAACTCTTTCTTCGGAACGAGCCAGTTGTCACAGTTCCTCGACCAAACCAACCCCTTGTCTGAAATCACGCACAAGCGTCGTATTTCTGCACTCGGACCAGGTGGTTTGAGCCGTGAGCGTGCAGGGTTTGAAGTACGTGACGTACACTATTCCCATTATGGTCGCCTTTGTACCATTGAAACCCCGGAAGGTCCGAACATTGGTCTGATCTCTACCCTTTGCGTACACGCGAAGATCAATGAGATGGGCTTTATTGAAACACCTTACCGCAAAGTTGAGAATGGTAAAGTAAACATGAAGGAACTCACCTTCCTGAGTGCTGAAGAAGAAGATAGCGCCAAGATCGCCCAGGCCAACTCACCATTAAGTGAAAAGGGTGAATTTATGGAGGAAAAAGTAGTAAGCCGCGAAACCGGTGACTTCCCGATCCTCGATAGGGCAGATGTTGAATATATGGACGTTGCTCCTAACCAGATTGTTGGATTGAGTGCATCATTGATTCCGTTCCTGGAGCATGATGATGCCAACCGCGCGCTGATGGGATCAAACATGCAACGCCAGGCTGTACCGCTGATCAAACCACAGGTGCCTTTCGTTGGTACCGGCCTTGAAGCCAAAGCTGCCCGTGATGCACGTGTGCAGATCCTTGCTGAAGGAGATGGTGTTGTAGAATATGTTGACGGTAATGAAATCCATATCCGTTACGAACGCAACGAACAGCAACGCCTGGTAAGTTTTGAAGAAGACCTGATCATTTATAAGCTCACCAAATACCAGAAAACCAACCAGGAAACCTCTATCACACTGAAGCCTGCCGTTAAGAAAGGCCAGCATGTGAAAGAAGGCGAATTCCTTACAGAAGGTTATGCGGTACAAGGTGGTGAGGTAGCGCTTGGTCGTAACCTGAAAGTGGCCTTCATGCCATGGAAAGGCTACAACTTTGAGGATGCTATCGTGATCAACGAAAAAGTTGTTCGTGAAGACCTCTTCACTTCTATACATATTTCTGAATATGAACTGGAAGTGCGCGATACCAAACTTGGTGAAGAAGAACTGACACCGGATATTCCAAACGTTTCTGAAGAAGCAACAAAAGACCTCGATGAGAATGGTATTATTCGCGTAGGGGCTCATGTAAAGGAAGGGGATATCCTTATTGGTAAGATCACACCAAAAGGTGAAAGCGATCCTACTCCTGAAGAGAAACTGCTTCGTGCCATCTTCGGTGATAAAGCCGGTGATGCTAAAGATGCTTCCCTGAAAGCACCGAATGGTGTGGAAGGTGTGGTGATCGATAAGAAACTGTTCCAGCGTGCAAAGAAAGATAAGAATACCAAAGTTCGCGAAAAGGCAGCCCTGGAGAAAGTAGAGAAAGTACACGAGAAGAACGAATCTGACCTGCAGGAAGTTCTCCTGAGTAAACTGCAAACCCTGCTGAAGGAAAGACCATCAGCTGGCGTTAGCAACAACTTTGGTGAAATGCAGATCGGTAAAGGCGCGAAGTTCACAGCTAAAAACCTTGCCGGACTCGATTACCTGAACATCAATCCATTGGGATGGACAGGTGATGAGAAAGTCGATAGCCAGATCAATGTTCTGCTGCACAACTTTAGCATCAAATACAACGAAGAACTGGGTCGCTATAAGCGCGAGAAATTCAATATCTCTATTGGAGATGAATTACCGGCAGGTGTATTGAAACTGGCAAAAGTTTACCTCGCAGTTAAGCGTAAGCTGAAAGTGGGTGATAAAATGGCGGGCCGTCACGGTAACAAAGGTATCGTTGCGAAAATCGTTCGTGCTGAAGACATGCCTTTCCTGGAAAATGGCGAACCAGTTGATATCGTGCTGAACCCACTTGGGGTACCAAGCCGTATGAACCTCGGCCAGATCTATGAAACAGTACTTGGCTGGTGCGGTGAGAAACTGGGCGTTAAATTCGCTACCCCGATTTTTGATGGCGCCACTACAGAAGAAATTGAAAACTATTGCACACAGGCTGGTATTCCGATGATGGGTCACACGCATCTTTATGATGGTGAAACCGGCGATCGTTTCCACCAGAAGGCTACAGTGGGTATCATTTACATGATCAAACTGCACCACATGGTTGATGACAAAATGCACGCCCGTTCAATCGGACCATACTCCCTCATTACGCAACAACCCCTGGGTGGTAAAGCCCAGTTCGGTGGACAGCGTTTCGGTGAGATGGAGGTTTGGGCACTGGAAGCATATGGTGCATCTAATATCCTGCAGGAATTGCTCACTATTAAGTCTGATGATATCATTGGTCGCGCTAAGACCTATGAGGCCATCGTTAAAGGCGACAATATTCCAAAAGCAGGTGTTCCGGAATCTTTCAACGTGTTGATCCACGAATTGAGGGGTTTAGGTCTAGACCTGAAATTTGATTAATGCTTACGCCTTCGGGCCGATCATAATTGTAAAGCCATCCGGAGAACATCCGGGTGGCTTTTTTGTTATCTTTAATTATAACCTTAACTGCAAACACACTCTTTCATTTATGAAGTCTTTTTTCCTGACGGTATTCGCCGCTGGTATGGTATTGCTTGCTTCGGCGCAGGCCAAACGCCCGATTTCCCCTTCTGATGTTTACCGACTGCAACAACCTTCATCCCCAAAGGTTTCACCCGATGGTAAATGGGTTGTGTACGACCTGAGCTCTGTAGACAGTGCCAAAGACAAATCGTCCACTGATTTGTGGATGGTCAGCTGGGATGGCAAGGAACAGGTGCAATTAACCTTTGACCCGGGCAGTGAGGGCAATGCGCATTTTAGTCCGGATGGGAAATATATTTCGTTTATAGCTACACGTGGCGATGACAAACAAAGCCAGTTATACCTGTTGGATAGAAGAGGTGGCGAAGCCAAAAAGCTGACCAATATAAAAGGTGAGATTGATGATTACGACTGGTCGCCCAATGGCCAGCAATTATTGCTGAGTATTAAGGACCTTAATTACGCAGATACCTCAGCTACAAAAATCAGGAAGCCCTATGTGATAGACCGTTACCAATTCAAGAAAGACTACCAGGGTTACCTGGATAGCACCGCTACTCACCTCTATGTGTACACGCTTGCTACCAAAAAGCTCGATACACTCACCAGGGGTATTTATAATGAGACACAGGCTGTGTTTTCACCCGATGGCAACCGTATTGCTTTTGTAAGTAACCGCACTGAAATGCCGGATAAAAATGACAACACCGACATATTTGTAATGGAAGCAAAAGCCGGTGCGGTTCCCATGCAGCTTACCAAATGGGCCGGTGAAGATATGCATCCCGTATGGAGCCCGGATGGCAAATTGATCGCCTATTCCCAAAGCAGCAGCGATGAAACATTTACCATGTATGGACAAACCCAGCTGGCACTGGTCCCTGCAGCAGGTGGGGAAGTAAGGATTTTGTCGGCTCAGATTGACAGGCCGGTAAAGAATTTCAGGTGGAGCAGTGATGGTAAGCAGATTGCTGCCCTTATGCAGGATGACCGGGAGGGGCAGGTTGTTGCTTTTGATGCGGCTTCCGGAAAAATGACACGACTTGTTACGGGTGAAAAAAGTTTTAATACACTTGAAACCAATAAGGCAAAAAACGGCTGGGTAACGGTGATGAGTACCCCAATTACACCGGGAGAAATATATGCTATCGAAGGAACGCAACAGAGAAAACTCACCAATGTGCAGGATTCCTTCCTGGCGCCCCTGGCACTGCCAAAGGTTGAAGGGTTCCGGAGTAAAAGCAAGGATGGTACCATAGTGGGTGGCATATTGTATCGCCCTGCTAATACTGCCGCAAACACAAAATTACCCCTGGTCATTTTTATACACGGAGGACCGGTAGACCAGGATGAATATGAATTTGATATGACCCGCCTGGTTTATGCATCGGCTGGTTATGCTGTTGCCGCCGTCAATTACCGGGGTAGCAGTGGCCGGGGTGTGGCTTATACCAAAGCCATTTACAGCGATTGGGGAAATAAGGAAGTGATGGATGTACTGGGTGCTGCAGACTACCTGATAGCCTCAGGGGTAGTGGATGGAAACCGGATGGGACTGGCGGGATGGAGTTACGGCGGGATCACCACTAATTATACTATTGCTACCGACCAGCGGTTTAAAGCAGCTGTAAGTGGTGCAGGTAGTTCACTGCAACTAAGCATGTATGGTAGTGACCAGTATATCTCACAATATGAAAAGGAATTGGGCTATCCCTGGAAGAATACAGAAAAATGGCTGGCCTTGTCCTATCCGTTTTTGAAGGCAGATCGTATAAAAACACCGACCCTTTTTATGGCAAGCCAGAATGATTTCAATGTTCCTGTGATCGGCGCAGAACAAATGTACCAGGCCTTGAAAACACTGGGTGTTCCAACTGAGCTGATCATCTATCCGGGGCAGAACCACGGTATTGTTGTACCGAGTTACCTGGTGGATCGCTATAAGCGGCATATTGCCTGGTTTGATAAGTATTTGAAATAGACGGGAAAAGAGTTAACTTTACAAAGAGCCACTGCAATAAACGGTATCTATACGTTAACATCAAAATAAACAAGATGAAAACCCGAAACATTATTGTAGCAATGGTCCTTCCTTTCATGCTGATCTCCTGTGTCAGCAGTAAAAAATACAAAACTCTGCAATCACAGTATACAGATTCCGAAAGCAGGGCTAAATCACTTGAATCTTCCCTCTCGACCTGTAATTCAGATAAAGCAACCCTGACCAGCCAAAAAGCCTCGCTTGAAAATGAAAACGGGTTACTGAACAAGCGGATAGAAGACCTTCAGAGCCAGAATGCATTCCTGAAAGAAAATAGTACCCAGGCATTGTCTCAATTAGAGAGTATGTCGGTTATCAGCAAACAGCAGTCTGAAAGCATAAAACAATCGATGGAAAACATTGGTGCAAAAGATGCTTATATCCAGACACTGCAGCAGCAAATGGCTTACAAGGATTCGCTGAATATGGCACTGGTGATGAACCTGAAAGGTGCTATTGGTAACATGGATGATAAAGACATCAATATAAAAGTTGATAAGGGGGTTGTATATATTGATATTTCTGACAAGCTGTTATTTAAAAGCGGAAGTTATACAGTTACCGACAAAGCAAAAGCGGTATTGGGAAAAGTGGCAATGGTATTGAAAAATCAGCCTGATATTGAGTTTATGGTGGAAGGCCATACCGATAATGTTCCTTACCACAGGGATGTATTGCTGGATAACTGGGACCTTAGCGTGAAACGCGCAACTTCCGTTGTCAGGATCCTGCAAAAAGACTACGGAATGACCCCGGCAAAAATATCAGCTGCAGGCCGCAGTGAGTACAGGCCTTTAGTGGATAATAATACTAAGGAAGGAAGGGCCCTGAACCGCAGGACAAGAATTATTATTTTGCCGGAACTCGACCAGTTTTTTAAACTCCTGGAACCAGCAGCGAAAAAATAAGGCCATTAACGGTAAACGGTTCTCAATTACCCAATAATAAATAGTCCTTCAGAGCAGCATACTCATTAGTAATAAGGGTTGCTGCTTTTTCTTTTAATAAAGCGCCTGCAATGCCAGGCGCTTCAACGAGGGGAACAATTAATTGGGGGCATGCAGAAAATGAAATTGCAAATGCCCGGGTACAATTTGAAAAAGTTACATTTGCTATCTTTATTTTTCAAGGTAGCGATACATATTTCAGATTATTTAGTTATGAAACTACTGGTTACGGGGTCAAATGGATTTGTTGCAGGGAGTATATTGGCAAATTGCCCCTCTCATTGGCAGGTACATGGTTTATCCAGGACAAAAGAAATTCCCAGGGGGAACAATATTGTTTATCACAAGCTCGATATGCTGGATAGGGAAAAATTACCTGGATTATTACAAAGTATTAAGCCCGACGTTGTTATTCATACTGCAGCAATGGCAAATATTGATTACTGTGAGATTAATAAAGATATCGCTGAACAGGTTAATACAGGTATTACTGCTCATCTTTGTGCTATATGCAAAAATGAAGGTGCCAGGTTGATTTTTTGCTCAACAGATACAGTTTTTGATGGCAGCAAAGGTTACTACACTGAAACTGATATACCACACCCGGTTAATTTTTATGCATCAACTAAAATAAAGTCAGAACAGGAAGTATTGTCAGCGGGTAGTAGAAACGTTGTTGCAAGGCTTTCTCTCGTAATGGGTTTACCTGTTTTGGGAAGAGGAAATTCTTTTTTGGCAGATACTATTTCAAAATTGAAGAATGGCGAACAGGTGAAATTTCCTGAAAATGAAATTCGTACTCCCATTGATGTTATAACACTTGGGAATGCCTTGATTGAACTTGCAGGTAACGATTTTGGTGGCCTTATTCATTTGGCGGGTAATACCCGTATTAACAGATTTGAAATGGCAAAACAAATTGCAGACGCATTGGGTTTATCAGAAGAACTTATTGTTAAGACCGACTCATCTAAAATGGCAGGAAGGGCACCAAGACCTAATGATGTTTCCCTTGATAATTCAAAAGCCAGAAAGGTATTGTCAACACCCATGTTGTCCCTGGCTGATGGATTAGCATTAACTATGAATTTTTAATCAGCACAATCAACCCATGAGCAATATTAAATTTGATCTCGAAATTAAGTTTGGAACAATTTACGGGAAAGAAGAAGAAGATGCCGTTTTAAGAGTATTGCGTAATAATGCTCCTACAAGCGGGGAAGAATGTTTATTGTTTGAAAAAATGTATGCAGAATATGCAGGCGTTAAATATGCAAGAGTTGTTAGTAATGGTACTGCCGCTTTATTTCTATCCATGATTGGAGCCGGTATTAAACCTGGTGATCGGGTAATCACTTCACCGGTAACCTGGATAGCCAGTGCAGCTGCACCGGTAACTCTTGGAGCAGAGGTGGATTTTGTTGACATTGATCCGGTTACCTATAATCTTGATCCCAACCAATTGGAAGATAAGATTTCAAATAATACAAAAGCTGTAATCCCGGTACATCTCTATGGTCAGGCCTGTGATATGGATGAAATTATGACGATCACAGATAAGCATAATATTGTTGTTGTTGAAGATGCCGCCCATGCCATTGGGGCAGAATATAAAGGCCGCAAAGCAGGCAGCATTGGCAAGATTGGATGTTTTAGTTTTCACGAACAGAAAAATATTTCAACATTGGGTGAAGGTGGTATTATCATTACCAATGATGCCGCGGTATTTGAAAAAATTGCTCTGTATCGTTCACATTGCACAAGGGTGCATGGTAAAAGCACCAAGTACTGTAAGCTGGATGAAGACAAATTTCCAGTAGGTAAAAAATTCTGGTGGCAGGATTTTGATGACTGCGGATATAATTTCCGCATGACTGATATTCAGGCAGCTGTGGGAATTGAACAACTGAAAAAGATTGATCAACTCAATCAGCTACGCATAAATAATGCAGCCTACATTACGCATGGACTTAAAGATGTTCCTGGCCTTACATTGCCAACTGTTCGTACTTATAACAAACATGTTTTTCATCTTTATCCGGTGATGATTAATGAGAAAGAATTTGGAATGAACAAAGAGGATTTTATCTACGATATGCTGCACAAATACGGTATTAAGGTTGGATTTAATTATATTCCATTGCATTATTCCACTGCGTTTAAAAACAGGGGATATAAAAAAGGGCAATTCCCGAATGCTGAAAAATTGGGTGAAGAAATGGTGACATTGCCGATTAATCCACGCCAGACTGAAGAAGCGTTGGCCTATCTTGTTAAAAGTATAAAAGCGGTACGCTCCTAAATTCCTATCATGCATTTTGAAGAAACTGTTAGATCCCTTAAACAGGAAGGTGTGGTTTTCATGCCCGATCTTCCCATATATATATCACGGGCACCAGGAAGACTGGATGTAATGGGTGGTAATGATGATTATACCGGGGGGCTGGTATTTGAATCTACTATCAGAGAAGCTACGTATGCTGCGGCTCAATTGCGAAAAGATAGCCGGTTAGTATTAAAAAATAAAACAGCTAATGATGCTGGTTGGCAGGGTGATATAACGATACCACTGGAAGAATTGTCAGATGTGGATACAGTTCGGCTGCTTGTGAACCGATCACCTTCAATACGTTGGACAGCATATGTTATAGGTGTTTTTTATTACCTTAAAAAGAAATATGAGATATCTACAGGTATACAGCTCTACATGGATTCTAATGTTCCATTAAACAAAGGGGTAAGTTCATCTGCAGCCATTGAAATAGCGGTAATGAAAGCATCTGCAGCTGCTTATGGAATTGATCTTTCTGGAATTGATTTAGCTATTGCCTGTCAATGGGTAGAAAATGTTATTGCAGAATCTGCCTGTGGTATTATGGACCAGATAGCGGTCACTACCGGAAAAAAAGGACAAATGATGCCATTGGTTTGTCAGCCCTGTAACCCAGAACCATTAATAGCATTACCGAAAGAACTTGCGATTTGGGGCATTGATTCCGGTGTAAGCCACCAGGTCTCAGGCATAGCCTATGAAGCGGCTCGCGCCGCGGCTTTCATGGGTTATAAAATGATTTGTGATTTTGAAGGGATCGCTGTAACTGAAGATATTTCGGGTGAGATTCGACGGTATACTGATCCGGTATGGAATGGTTATCTGGCCAATATGCGCCGGTCTGATTTTTATGAGAAATACGAAAACTTACTTCCGGAAAAAATACATAAAAGTGAATATCTCAAAAAAAACCTGATTCACGTTGATCCATATTCTCCTCTCAAAGAGGATGTGATATACAATGTAAAAGCTAACACAAAATATGCCGTGGAGGAAAATTGGCGTGTGCAATTGTTTACAGAATTATCAAGGGGAGCTTCCATAATACCTTCTGAGCGGTCATTTATTTTGATGGGGGAATTGATGTATCAATCGCATTATGCTTATACAGAATGTGGACTAGGCGCAAAAGCTACAGATTACCTGGTAACCCTTTTTAAAAATGAGGGGGTGGCTAAAGGTATTTATGGCGCAAAAATAACTGGCGGCGGAGCAGGAGGCACAGTAGCAGTATTGGCGGATAAAAATGCCGGTGAAACGGTAAAGAAAATTTTTACAACTTATTCCAAAGCGGGTTTTGGCGAACCCTATCTTTTTGAAGGGAGCTCTGATGGTGCAGATGCATTTGGAATAGTGATTTTGTAAATGCTTAATCCTAAACATACATTCAACCAATGATAAGGAACATTATTTTTGATATGGGCAATGTGATTATTGATATTGATATCCCACAAACATATCATGCATTTGCTGAACTTGCGAACCTGTCTTCAAAAGAAGTAGCTGATTTTTTCCAAACCAAAGGCTATTATAATGCTTTAGAAAAAGGAGATATAGATGATATTAGGTTCCGTAATTCTATCCGTGAAAATTTTGGCTCCGAACTTACCGATGATCAGATAGATACAGCCTGGTGTAAACTATTGCTTGATATGCCGCAAGAAAGACTGGACCGTATCAGGGAATTGAAAAGTAATTATCGCATTTTTTTACTAAGCAATACCAACGCTATCCACATCAGGGAGGTAAGCAAAAGGGCACTTTCAGCAGGCCATGATTTTTTAGGGCTTTTTGAAATTCCTTTTCTTTCTTATGAAATGGGTTTAATGAAACCTGATATTGAAATTTTCCTGAAAACTTTAGATATATCCGGTTTAAAGGCAGAAGAAAGTTTATTCATTGACGATAATGAGGCTAATATCCTTGCTGCAAAAAGCATGGGGTTACAAACCATCAGGCTTGACCCTATTGGTAGCCTGTTGGACAAATTAGTTGATTATTAGCCCTTGCTGATTCTGCGTATCTATAACCCGCTGTTCAGCAGAAACTTGTTTGTATTCCCAGATTGTTATGGCAAGTGTACTTATTAATATCAATATACCGCCTGCAATTGACAGGAAACTGAGTTCTTCATGAAGCCATATTGCTGCAATGGGCAATCCAAAAAAAGTGATTAAAAAATTTGAAAGGGCAACCTGAATAGCTTCCAGTTTTTTTAATGCAATAAAAAACAGGATCATTGATAAGAAATTGTGAAATACGGTTAGTAGTGAAAGCCCTATCCATGTATTTGTTGTAAATAAAGGTATATTTCTAAAAGTGGATCCTTCATTATATAGAACAAACGGAAACAGGAGAATAACCATAAAGATGTAAGTATAAAATAGCATTTCTATTTCTGTATACTTATCCGCTATTTTCTTGCAATAAGTATTATAAAATCCACTGCCAAGCACACCCATAAAAATTAGCGCATTTCCTATCATGAATTGGATGCTGAAATTTGCATTGGAGATATCATTAAGCGAGCAGAGTATAACACCTGAAACCGCAATAACAAAACTTATCCAGCGGCCTTTGCTCATCTTTTCTTTTAGATAGATTACAGCCAGTAGCGCTGATATTACCGGCATGGTTAGATTAATGATCGCTGCATTGCTCGCAGTAGATTGCTGAGTGCCAATTGTCATCATGACCTGTGCCGGAAACTGACCGATTAATGCAAGTATTGCAAATCCTTTTAAATCTCCGAGTTTCCTGTTTTTATTAGCCTTGGCATGTTTATAAGCGAATGGAACCATAAACAATGTGGCCAGCAGCATCGGAATAAAGACAGTACTGAATGGACCTATTTGATCTTGTGTTAGTTTTATACAGGTAAATTGCAGTGACCACATCAGGTTACAAGCCAACAACGCACTCCATGAAACAAAGGACTTCCGCATTTGTATTGATTTTTAAATCATTGAGAAAGGACTCATTGAATTTAAAAATAGGATTTTTTTGTTCAATATAATTTTCATTTAGCAGCCTCTGTTTTTAATGCCCAAAATCTTTTCACTATAATTCATCCCTTCATTTTTAACATGAAAAGCAGACAATTTTGCAACTTTTGTAAATCCAGTTATAGTATAAAAAATTCTATAAATTACTGTTGGCGATTTTCAATAAATAACTTTTTAATACTGAATATTCATTTTTTAAGACAGTAGCTTTTTGTTCTTTATTCAAAGTATCTGCAATGGCTGCCGGAATGGGGATATTTTCCCCTATCAGTGGCTCAACTACATCCAGGAATTTAATGGGATGAGCTGTTTCCAAAACAATGCCTTTATCGTTAGGGTACTTTTGCAAATAATGGTCCAGGGCATCAAAACCTACGGCGCCATGTGGGTCGAGAAGGTAATGGTTCTTTTTGTATACTTCCTTTATCAATGCTTTTGTACGATCATCTGTAGTGGTGTTGGCAGACAATACTTTTTTCATTTCACCGGATTGGCGATTGAAAATTTCAAGGATGCGGATGAAATTGCTGGGATTACCTACATCCATGGCATTGGAAATCGTAGGCACTGCTTTTTGTGGTGTATAATGATCTGTTTCCAGGAACTTCACCACCACATCATTGGCATTGCAGGCTGCAATGAAATGCTTCACCGGCAGTCCCGATTTCCAGGCCATAAGGCCTGCACAGATATTACCGAAATTACCACTCGGCACACTGAAAACCGGCGCTTCGGCGAAAGGCCATTGCTGCAGCGCGAAGAAATAATAAAACTGCTGCGGCAACCAGCGCGCCACATTGATCGAGTTGGCTGAAGTGAGAAACATTTTTGAGGTCAATTCTTTATCAGTGAATACCTGCTTCACCATTTTCTGGCAATCATCAAAGTTGCCCTCCACTTCCAGCGCATGGATATTATCGCCAAATGTTGTGAGCTGTTTTTCCTGCACTGAACTCACTTTGCCGGAAGGGTAGAGGATCACCACATCAACTCCTTCCACATTGTGGAATCCACTGGCCACCGCACCACCGGTATCGCCGGAAGTGGCTACCAGTACCGTTACACGCCTACTTCCCTCACGCGCGAAATAACCCAGGCAGCGGCTCATGAACCGGGCGCCGATATCTTTAAAAGCAAGGGTTGGTCCGTGGAATAATTCCAGCGAATAAATGCTGTCATTGATTTTTTTCAGCGGTATCGGGAAGTCAATTGTCTCCTGAACAATAGTGCGCAGTTTGTCTTCCGGTATTGTATCCCCCACATAGGGCCTGATCACTTCATAGGCAATCGCTTCGCGCGATATATTTTTAAGGTTGCGGATCCATTCCCGGTTAAGCACCGGGACCGTTTCAGGAAAATATAATCCGCCATCCGGCGCCTGCCCGAGTATGGTGGCGTTCCTGAAGTCGGTTATTGGTGACTGTTGGTTGAGGCTGTAGTAGTTCATGTCGTAAGCGGTAAACGGTAAACGGTGAGAAATGGTTATAAAATTTTTACACCCTGGTTGTTCAGGGTTGTGACATAGGTTTTGAAATCTATACCGAGACTTGTGTAGATTTCCTGCATAATGGTGGCAATGGTTTCGGCGGTATCGGCATGCTGGCTGAGCATAAAGATAGAAGGCCCCGAGCCACTGATGCCACCACCTAATGCGCCGGCTTCCTTGCTTCTTGACTTAACCTCATCGAAACCGGGAATCAGCATGCTGCGCACCGGTTCGATGATCACATCTTCCAGGGAACGACTGATCAGCCCGTAATCATTTTTCAGGAATCCTGCTACGAGTCCGGCGATATTTCCCCATTGCTTAATGGCGTCTTTCAGCAATACTTCCTTGCGCAGGATCTGCCGCGCATCTGAGGTGCGCACTTCAATTTGCGGATGCACAACCGTTACATACATCTGTGGTGCTGACAACTGAACAATATCCAAAGGGAAAATGGACCGGATCAGGGTTACGCCTCCAAGGATACAGGGCGTAATATTATCGGCATGCTTTACACCGCTGGCTACTTTTTCCCCGGCCATGGCAAAACGCACCAGGTCTTCCTTGGAAAATGGATTGCCGAGCAAGTGGTTGGCTGCTACCACCGCGCCTGCGGAACTGGCTGCGCTGGAACCCAGCCCACTGCCGGGTTTGATCATTTTGGTGATCGACAGGTCAATGCCAATGGAAATATCCGCAGCCTGTAACAGGTCAAGCAATGCTGCACCTGCCACATTCTGCGCCGGGTCTGAAGGCAGGTCATATCCATCGGTATGCGTGATCCTTATACCGGGTTTATCCGTTAGGGTCATTTCCATAATATCCTGCGGATGGTTCAGGGCCATGCCGAGAATATCAAATCCGCAAACCAGGTTGGCTACAGTTGCCGGGCATTCCACCTGGATAGTATGTCCGTATATAATTGCTGCAGGGTTAATAGTATTCATTTTGGGAACGTTTAATTTAAAGTGGCTCTGAGGATATCAGCAAATACACCCGAGGCAGTGACTTCTGCACCCGCCCCGGCACCTTTGATCACCAGCGGTTGTTGTGGGTAGCGGTCTGTCTGGAACAACACGATATTGTCTTTGCCATACAGGTGGTACAAATCGTGGCCCGGCGCAATCTGCTGCAGTCCCACTTTCGCTTTGCCATTATCAAAGGTGGCCACAAATTTCAGTTTGCAGCCATTGTCTGCGGCGGCATCATAGATGGCCCTGAAATGCTCTTCGTGGCGGGCCATTTCCGCATAGAAATTTTCCACTGAACCCTGCATGCAGGATTCAGGCATGAAGCTGGTATTTTCTATGGATTCCATTTCCAGGGTTTCACCAGCTTCCCTGGCCAGGATCATGATTTTACGCATTACATCAATGCCGCTAAGGTCGAGGCGGGGATCAGGTTCTGTATAGCCTTCATCCTGTGCCTGCCTCACAACTTCTGCAAATGGCCGGCTGCCGTTGTAATTATTGAACACAAAATTCAGGGTACCACTCAGTACTGCTTCAATCCGGTGGATCCGGTCGCCACTTTTCAACAGGTCGTTAAGTGTGCCGATAATGGGCAGTGCCGCGCCAACATTTGTTTCATATAAAAATGTGGTATTGAATTCATGTGCTTTATCTTTCAGCGAACGGTATCTGGCATACGGCGATGAACATGCGATTTTATTGCAAGCCACAACCGCAATACTTTTTTCTAACAGTTTGCCATATACGCCGGCAACTTCAGCACTGGCTGTGACATCTACAAATACGGAATTCCGGAGGTTACGCTGTATAGCACCATCAATAAACTGGTGAACGTTTCCTTCAGATGCTTTGTCCATCGAAGCTTTCCAGTCAGCCAGGTTAATCCCTTCCTCATTGATCAGGAATTTCTTGCTGTTGGCGAGTCCGACTACCCGCAACTGCAGCCTGCTGTGCTGCAATAAATATTGTTGTTGCTGGGCCAGTTGCTGCAACAGGCGGCTGCCAACATTGCCCACGCCAGTAATGAATAAATTGATCTGTTTATAGGTGGATTCAAAAAATTCTTCGTGTAATAAGTTGATGGCTTTGCGCACATCACGGGTAGATATAACCGCAGAAATATTCCTTTCGGAAGAACCCTGGGCAATGGCCCGGACATTCACTCCGTTGCGACCCAGTGCGCCAAACATTTTACCACTTATGCCAGGATGGCTTTTCATCTGTTCACCCACAAGGGCGACAATGGAAAGGTCTTTCTCCACGATCAGCGGCTCCACTTTCTGCAGGCTGATTTCCGGCTCGAAAGCCGCGTCAACAGCAAGTTTTGCCAGGTCAGCCGAAACGGCCTCTACTCCAACGCAAATTGAGTGCTCGGAAGAACCCTGGGTGATGAGGATCACATTGATCTTCCTGGAAGAAAGCGCTTCAAACAGGCGTCGGGAAAAGCCGGGAACGCCTATCATACCGCTGCCTTCGAGGCTCAGTAAGGCGAGATGGTTGATGCTGGAAATGCCCCTGATGGGATTCCCGTTCTGGTAGCTGTCATTTTTAATAACCGTGCCTGCATCATTTGGTGCAAATGTATTCTTGATCCATACCGGGATATTTTTATTCATCACCGGCTGGATGGTTGGCGGGTAGATCACTTTCGCGCCGAAGTGTGAAAGCTCCATGGCCTCCTGGTAAGAGATCTGTGGGATCACTTTAGCATTGGGTACCCAGCGCGGGTCTGCAGTCATCATGCCGCTTACGTCGGTCCAGATTTCCAGGGCACTGGCATCCACACATGCTGCAGCGATGGCAGCAGTGTAATCAGATCCGCCACGTCCGAGGGTAGTAGTAGTGCCTGTGGCGTCAGCGGCTATAAACCCGGGCATCACAACAATGGCATTTTTTAATGTTGCCAGCTCCTGTGAAAAATTACTGCGGGTAGTGTTGAAATCCACCACTGCATTACCAAAGCCGGAATCAGTGCGGATCATTTTGCGGCTGTCCCACCAGGCTACTTCTTCGCCCCGGGCTTTGAAAGCTGCTGCGATCACCTGGGAAGAGATCAGTTCACCATAGCTCACCAGTTTATCCTTGGTGCGAGCCGTGGTTTCCCCAAGCAGGAAGATACCATTACAGAGGTCTTCCACCTCGTTACACAATTTCTTAACCGCACTGAGCATACTGCTCTGCTGTTGCACCGGAATCAGTTGCTTCACGGCATTCAGGTGCCGGGAAGTAATATTGTTCACCTGTTCTTTGTATTGTTCATCGCCGCTGGCAGCCAGTGCGCCGCATTGCAATAGGGCATCCGTTGTGCCGCCAAATGCTGAAACCACGATAATAATGGGCTCAATCCTGCTTTTCGGGGTAACGATATCAATGACCTGGGTAATTGCTTCGGGACTGCCTACTGATGTACCGCCAAATTTTAATACCTGCATATAAAAAGTTCTGAAAATGATGAAGTTGAATAAATAGCCAAAGGCCCAATGGTGATATGGAAATGTACAACCCTAACGGGTTGTTGTAGTGGTAATAGTGGTTGTAGCCGATGTAGAGACAACGGGTGGAACGGGGGAAATATATGTAAAATGGTTAGCCACTACTTTTTTTTCGAGGGTTGAAATTACAAAGCATCCGATAAATAACAATCGTTAGTTTTTTATTTTTTTCCGGATATGGCCTGCAGGGCCGCTCTTTGGCGCTGATTTCTTATATTCATGGCCCGATTGCTGCCACACACTGTTTGACAATAAACCAACAACGAATCATGCCTAGTATGGACCCGGCAGCCCTGCAACAATTTAAAAGTGAGGTTGCCTTAAAATTTCAGCTGTACAATAGTTTGTTCACGTCTTTGCCTTTTCACCGCGTTGAGAAGACGGGTATATTGCTGTCTATGTTGCTGAATGTTTGCGAGGAGGGTTATAAGAAAAAGAAGAGCCCGGTGCAGATCATGGATGAATTTTTCGCCAGCCATACCAGTTATCGGCTGGAACAGGAACAAACTGATTTGTTGTTCCGTTTTGTCCAGTATGTCGAAAGGCAGGTGGTTTTATTTGATGCGCTGGAAGATGCCGCATTCAGTAAGATCAATGATTTATCAGGACCAGGTACCTTAAAACAACTGAAAGGGTTTTTACAACAATCGGGGCCAATTCCGCCCCCTGAAAAAGATGAGGCATTTTGCGTGCGGATGGTTTTAACGGCTCATCCTACCCAGTTTTACCCGGGGTCAGTATTGGGTATTATCCACGATTTATCTAAGGCCCTGCAGGAAAACAATACCAGCCTGGTGAATACCTACCTGCAGCAGCTGGGTAAGACGCCTTTCTTCAAAAAACAAAAACCCACACCTTTCGATGAAGCCATGAGCCTGGTGTGGTATCTGGATAATGTGTTTTATCCTGCTGTTGGTCGCATACTCACATATACCGATAATGAACTGAAACCCTGGCTGCACAGCGAAAAGCCTTTGCTGCAAATGGGTTTCTGGCCAGGCGGTGACCGTGATGGCAATCCTTTTGTAACAGCTTCCACCACCTTGCAGGTAGCTGCGGCACTCAGGAGCAGCATCGTGAAATCTTATTACCTGGATGTGCGCAGGCTCAAACGCAGGCTTACTTTCAAGGAGACCGACCAGCTGATCGCCAACCTCGAGAAATTGTTATACAATGAAGTTTTCGGGGAAGATATCCAGCAAAACCTTTCCGCCCCCGATATGATCAGGCAGTTGAAACAGATCCGTGATACCCTCGTATACCAGCACAATGGCTTATTCGCCGGTATAGTTGATAATCTGATCCAGAAAATGACTGCATTCGGGTTGTTTTATGCATCCCTGGATGTACGCCAGGATAGTTCCGTGCATGCGGCTTTGTATAAAGTGCTTGCTGCAAATGCAGTGGCCTTGCCCAAGGAATATGACCACCTGGATGAAGTTGGGAAAATGAATGTGCTGGCCACACTGCTGCCGCTGGAATCAACCGCTGCTTTAACTGACCCGCTTCATGCTGATACTATCGAAACCGTTAAGGCGATTGAAAAAATCCAGCAGAAGAACGGGGAGACAGGTTGTTACCGTTATATTATCAGCCAGTGCAACAGCGCCCTGAATGTGATGGAAGTATTTGGCTTATTCCTGTTATCGGGTTGGAAAAAAGATAAACTCACTATTGATATCGTTCCGCTTTTTGAAACCATTGATGACCTGAACCGCGCAGGTGATATCATGGAGAAATTATATAGTATGCCGGTTTACCGCCAACACCTGCAGCACCGGGGAAACCGCCAGACTATTATGCTTGGCTTTTCCGATGGTACAAAAGATGGGGGTTACCTGATGGCGAACTACAGCATCCTGCACGCAAAGCAAATGCTCACCAGCCTGTCAGTGAAATATGGTATCGATGTACTGTTCTTTGATGGCCGCGGTGGTCCCCCTGCAAGAGGTGGCGGCAAGACCCAGAAGTTTTATGCTTCCATGGGTAATGATGTGTCGGGCAAGGAGATCCAGTTAACAGTGCAGGGACAAACCATCAGCTCAAATTTCGGCACTATCGATGCAGCCCAATATAATATGGAACAGTTGCTGAACGCGGGACTAAGTGGCTTCCTGAAACACCCTGAAAAGCCAACGCTCGAAAAAGAACAACAGGAATTGCTGCAGCACCTCGCAAAAGACGGGTTCTCATCTTATGTGCAACTGAAGGAACACCCCATGTTTGTTGATTACCTGACGCATGCCAGCCCGGTGCGTTTCTATGCCGAAACCAATATCGGTTCACGCCCGGCTAAAAGAGGAACTGCGTCGCGGTTAAGTTTGAAAGAACTGCGGGCTATACCGTTTGTAGGCGCCTGGAGCCAGTTAAAACAGAATGTACCCGGTTACTACGGGGTCGGAACCGCTTTACAAAAGGCGGAGCAAAGGGGGGAATGGAAGCAGGTGAAAGAAATGTACCAGCAGTCCCTGTTTTTCCGGACGCTTATTGATAACTGCGAGATGGCCATGCTGAAATGTTATTTCCCGCTGACGATTCACCTGAGCACGCATCCTTCATTCGGTGAGATCTGGAACATGATCTACCGCGAGTATGAACTGACCCGCAAGTATTTGTTTTTACTGTCGGGCAAGAATGAATTGATGGCCGATTACCCTGTTGAGCAATTGTCGGTGTCAATGCGTGAAAGGATTGTATTGCCCCTCACCACAATTCAGCAATATGCCATTGCCAAAGTCCGTGATATGGAAAATGGAAATGCTTCGGCAGCTACTTCAGCTTTGAAAGCGACGTATGAAAAACTGGTGATGCGGTGTTCATTTGGTATTATCAATGCCGGCAGGAATTCTGCATAAGGCCTTAAATGTTATAAAAAAAAGGTCCCGCAATTGCGGGACTTATTTTTTTCTTTAGAGTACCAGCCAGTGGATTTCTAATGGTTTTCTGATATTGGATTTTCAGTTTTTGATATCGGATATTGGATGCGGAGTATGCATCAATTATTGTGCCTGATTATTAATTATTGGGTTGATTCAATAATATTTATTTCGTAAATTCCTGAAGCACTGAAAGATAAGGAATGTCCTCAGGACAGGACAGGACGGTTAACCTGTTATTTTTCAGTACTTTTTTCGCCTCTTTTGTTTAAGTGTAAAAGTATTGCTGCCATATGATGTTATCCGGAAAATTAAATTACCCGGTATTTCTGGTAATTTTAATCATCACTTTGTCCGAGGCCTGTAAAAGCAAAGGGGCAGACCCAATTGCATCCGCTTCGCTGCCTGATTCGGTCAGTTATAATTTTGATATACGGCCCATCCTCTCCGATAAATGCCTGGCCTGTCATGGTCCCGATGCCAACAAACGCGAAGCAGGACTAAGAATGGATATCGCTGATAGTGCTTACAGTGCCCTGAAAGAAAATCCAAATGCCCACGCTATCGTTGCCTTTAAACCGGAGTTCTCAGAAGCCTACCTGCGTATCGCTTCAAAAGATACTTCCTACCTGATGCCACCCCCTGCATCCAATCTGAAATTATCACAACGTGAAGTTGACCTCATCAAAAAATGGATTCAGCAAGGGGCTAAATATGAAAAGCACTGGGCTTTCACCCCGCCCAAAAAACCTGCGCTGCCAAAGGTCAACCAGGACAAATGGCCACGGAATGAAATTGATTATTTTATTCTCGCGAAGCAGGAACAAAAAGGTTTAGCACCTAATGAACAAGCGGATAAGGAAAGGTTGCTGAAGCGTGTCAGTCTCGACCTTACTGGTTTACCACCCACCCTGCAAATGATGGATGCCTTCCTGGCGGACCAAAGCCAGGATGCCTATGAAAAAGTGGTGGATGAGCTGATGAAAGATAAAGCCTACGGGGAAAAAATGTCAATCCACTGGCTTGACCTTGCCAGGTATGCCGACTCACATGGGTACCAGGATGATGGTTACCGCACGCAATGGCCATGGCGCGATTGGGTGATACATGCGTTCAATGAGAATATGCATTACAACGACTTTGTAACCTGGCAACTGGCTGGTGACCTGCTTCCCAATGCAACCAAGGAGCAGTTACTGGCAACAGGGTTTAACAGGAACCATAAAATAACTGAAGAAGGCGGGGTGATACCTGAAGAATACAGGACCATGTATGTGGTAGACCGTAATGACCTGTTCGGGAAAGGATTCCTGGGCGTTACACTGGAATGCGCACGTTGCCATGACCACAAATACGACCCTTTTTCCCAAAAGGAATATTACCAGATGTTCGCCTTTTTTAATAACATAAAAGAAGTGGGCATTGAATCGGTGATCGGTGGCCCGGAAACTTATGCCAAGAAGCCGCTCATAGAGATCAGCAACAATGATGTGAAAAATATCCTCACGTTTATTAATAAGCCTGATACAAACAAGCTGATCGTTTCTGTAATGGGCGACCAGGATACTATCCGTAAAACGCATATCCTGCGCCGTGGTGCATATGACGCACCGGCAGAAGAAGTGGAGCCGGGTACACCCAAAGCCATCCTGCCTTTCAATGATGCGTACCCAAAGAACAGGCTGGGACTGGCTGAATGGTTATTCGACAAACAGAATCCCCTTACTGCAAGGGTGTACGTGAATCTATTATGGCAGGAATTTTTTGGAAGGGGCATTGTGAAAACTTCGGGTGATTTTGGTATGCAGGGTGAACTGCCTTCCCATCCTGCATTGCTGGACTGGCTGGCAGTTGATTTCATGGAGCATAACTGGGATATCAAAAGGCTGGTGAAGCAAATGGTAACCTCGGCAACTTACAGGCAATCGGCCGTCCTTACGAAAGAAAAGCTCGCAGTTGACCCGGATAATATATTACTCTCCCGAGGCCCCCGTTACCGCATCGCTGCCGAGCTGATCAGGGACCTGGTATTGTCGAGCAGTGGCTTACTGAATCCAACCATAGGCGGGCCAAGTGTGAAACCATACCAGCCTGCGGGTTTGTGGGAAGGGGCTACATCAGGCCGCGGCTTACTGTCTATCTATACCCAGGACCATGGCCCGGCGCTTTACCGTCGCGGAATGTACACCTTAATTAAAAGAACAGTACCGCCTCCGTCGATGGTCATTTTTGATGCGAGCAACCGCGATATGTGTGAAGTAAGAAGGTTAAGGACCAATACCCCATTGCAGGCATTGGTAATGATGAACGATCCAACCGTGCTGGAAGCATCACGGGTTTTAGCAGCAAAATTGCTACTGGAGAAAACTGATACAAAAGATAAAATTGATAAAGCGTTCCGCTTAATCGTTTGCAGGAAACCGGTAGCAAAGGAAATGGAAGTATTGACGAATTATTATAACAAGGAGGTAAAAAGCATTGACCAGCCAACAGCGGAAAAAATGCTTGCGGTAGGTGAGTACCCAGTCCCCGCAAACATCGATTCCCAAAAGCTTGCGGCATTTATGCGGGTGGTCACAACCATTTACAACCTTGAAGAAACTATAACAAAATCCTGATAAACACAATAACCCAAAGCGTTCCAGATGGATAAAGAAATTTTAGAACATGGTTTTAGTTGGAACAGGAGACGTTTTCTTTCTACCATGGGTATGGGAGTAGGCAGCCTGGCATTAGGCTCATTATTAATGCCGGACCTGTTCAGTAATGGTGGTATAGAAGAAGGACTAACGCCGGGAATACCTCACTTCGCGCCTAAAGCTAAGCGGGTAATTTACCTGTTCCAGAATGGTGCGCCTTCACAACAGGAGCTTTTTGATTATAAGCCTAAACTCCGGGAAATGAACGGCAAGGAAATGCCCCCTTCCGTGCGCGGAAACCAGCGACTGACCGGTATGACGGCAAACCAGGCCCATTTCCCGCTGGTAGGTTCCTTTGTTGATTTCAAACAATATGGTAACTCACGTGCATGGATAAGTGACCTTTTGCCTTATACGGCTAAAATTGCTGATGAGCTTTGTATCATCAAGTCAATGTATACCGAAGCGATCAACCATGATCCGGCCCTCACTTTCCTGCAAACCGGTTCGCAGCAGGGCAACAGGCCTAGTATGGGCGCATGGCTCAGTTACGGGCTGGGTAATGAAAATAAGAACCTGCCTGCTTTTACCGTGTTGCTTTCCCGCGGCGTTGGTAATGGCCAGGGCGTATATTCTAAATTATGGTCCAATGGTTTCCTTGATTCCATACACCAGGGTGTGCAGTTCAGTAAAGGGGAAGACCCCGTATTGTACCTGCGCGACCAGGAAGGTATGGACCGGAAAGCCAGGCGAGACATGCTGGATAATATTGCTGAATTGAATGAGCTTTCTTACCAGGAGTTCGGCGACCCCGAAATAGCAGCAAAGGTGAAGCAATATGAAATGGCCTACCGTATGCAAACGGCTGTACCTGAAGTAATGGACCTTTCCAAAGAGCCGGATGATATTGTAAAGTTATACGGACCTGAATGCCTGGTACCCGGAACATTTGCAGCCAACTGTTTGCTGGCACGTAAATTATCAGAGAACGGCGTACGATTTGTACAGCTTTACCACCAGGGATGGGACCAGCATGGTAACCTTCCTTTTGAAATTGCAAAGCAGGCGAAAGATGTAGACCAGGCATCGGCGGCATTGGTGACTGACCTTAAACAACGCGGACTGCTCGACGAAACACTGGTGATATGGGGCGGCGAATTCGGCAGGACAAGCTATACCCAGGGCACGCTGGAGAAGGATAATTATGGGCGTGACCATCATCCTCGCTGCTTTAGTATCTGGATGGCAGGTGGCGGTGTAAAGCCAGGAATTGTATATGGTGAAACAGATGAGCTGGGCTATAATATTATTAAGGATCCTGTGCATGTGCACGATTTCCAGGCAACTGTTTTAAACCAGTTGGGGCTGGACCACAAGAAACTTATATTTAAACACTTAGGACGTCGCTACAGGCTCACCGATATTTCAGGTGAAGTGGTGAAGGGTATTATTAGTTAACTTTTTCCCGATTTTCAATGAATAAGAAAGTAAGGTTCTTTGCAGAACAGCTATTGATCGTCCTCAATATATTTATCGCATTCCTGGTACTGTTTGCAGACAAACTGGTATTGCCATATTGGTTGCAGCCTGTAGGCAGGATGCATCCATTCCTGCTGCATTTCCCGATCGTGCTCCTTATCCTGGCGATGATATTCGAACTATTCAGGTTCAGTTATGGCAGCGATGCAACAAGTCCCTACCGGCAATATGCAGAGGGGTTTTTACTGGGTGGTGCATTGCTTTCCGGCATTACCGTTATTATGGGTTTATTCCTTTCCAGGGAAGAAGGTTATGAAGGCGATACACTGGTATTGCATAAATGGACAGGTGTTGCTATTTTTTATATTGCTTCTTTGATATACATGGTAAGCAAAAAGCAGTGGTATAAAGCCCCGGCAGCGTGGCTATGCGCTTTTGTAATGGTTTCCGCACTCATTATGACCGGGCACTACGGCGCAACTTTATCTCATGGGGAAGACTTTATCCTGCAACCTATTATCGCCAATATAAAAGCACCCGTTGTACCCATTGAAAAGGCGATTGTTTTCGAGCATGTTATCCAGCCTATTTTGGATAAGAAATGTACCGGCTGCCACAATACCAATAAACTAAAAGGACAACTGGCATTGACAGACTCTTTGTCAATGCTTAAAGGCGGTAAGTCAGGTAAGTTATTTGTGCCCGGCAATCCCGACCTCAGTTTAATGCTGGAACGCGTGCACCTTTCACCAGAAGAAAAAAAGCACATGCCACCGGCAGGCAAGCCCCAGCTTACACAAGAGGAAATTGACCTGCTTGCATTATGGATAAAGGATGATGCTGACTTCCATAAAAAAGTAACCGACCTGGAAGCTGGTGATTCATTGCGGTTGATGGCCACTGCTGTGCTGAAGCCTGAAGATGAGGGTACGGAAAAATTCGACTTTTCTGCTGCTGATGAAAAAACAATTGCAAAGCTGAATACTTTTTACCGCACGATTGCGCCAATTGCCATCGAGTCACCCGGACTGGATGTGAATATTTACAACAGGAGCGCCTACTCGGTAAAGCAACTGGAGGAGATGAGTGATATAAAAAAACAGGTTGTTGCATTGAACCTGAATAAAATGCCTGTGAAGGATGAAGACCTTAAATCCGTTAGCCAGTTTGAAAACCTGCGCAGGCTTGATTTGAATTTCACTGATATCACCGATAAGGCACTGGATGCCCTTATCCCCTTAAAGCACCTGCATACGCTCTCCCTCTCCGGAACGAAAATTACCTATAGTGGTTTGAAACAAAAGATTGCCGCCTTTAAAAACCTGAAAACAATTTCCTTGTGGAACACCGGGATCGCTTCCACTGATATTGCAGCATTAAAGCAGGGCAATAAGGAAATTACGTTCATTGAAGGATTCAGGGACGATGGTAAGGATTCGCTCAAGCTTAATCCGCCCCAGGTAAAAAATGCTGTGATGGTTTTTGACCAGGATCTTGCCGTACAGTTAAGGCATCCGATTAAAGGTGTTCAGATAAGGTATACAACAGATGGTACAGAGCCGGACAGTATCCATTCCCCGGTATTCGACGGTAATACTGTCATCAATAAAAATACTACGGTCAAGGCAAAAGCTTTTAAAGCAGGATGGTATTCCAGTGATGTCGCCACTTTTGATTTCCTGAAAAATTCTTTTATACCGGATAGCGTACAATTATTATTCCCCCTAAATGATGTTCACCAGGCTGAAGGCGCGCATACCTTTTTTAATAAAAAACTGGGTGTGATAGGCGCCAATAATCCTGCATGGGCCAATTACTGGGCTGGTGCAAGGAGTAAGGATATGGTGCTCGTTTCCCTGTTTAACAAACCCATTACCCTGAAGTCTGTAGGCTTGCATTATATGCTTGAAGAAAATACAGGCATTTACCCGCCGGCACTGGTAGAAGTTTGGGGTGGTGAAAATGAGAAGCAGGCCAAACTGCTATTGACTATCAAACCTTCCCCTCCCGCAAAAGGCGGGAAACCTTCCCTGAAAATTGTTGAAGGCTCCTTCCAGCCGCATAGTGTTTCGTACCTTAAAATTATAGCCAAACCCCACAAGCAAAAGAAAGATGAACACCTGCTGCTGGTTGATGAGATGTTCCTTAATTAAAAAGATAGTCCCCTGTAGAAACAGGGGACGCTCAACGATTGCTTGCCATATGTGAAACAGAGATTAGAAGCTATATATTGCTGCGAGCAGGAAACTGCCGGCAGACTTTTTAGGTGCGCCATTTGCATCTATGAAGATGTCCTGGCTTGAATTATCGATACGGAATTCAGGAATAAAGATGAACCCACCGGTTTTGAAATTGGCAGATAAGGTGGTGGCAAAAACATTGGCCCCTTTATCTGTGCCGGTATAAATTTTCATTTGTTTTTCGTCGCTGAAGTATTCTGTGCGCAGTGTTAGGCCAAACCAGGGTTTAGGGTCAAGGTTCAGGTATAACGCAGAACCCCACCATGATTTACCGCTTTCATTTTTGCTGCCATCCCAGGTTTGGGTAGTGTTTACGGTACCATTAAACCCAAGGCTGAATGCATTGCTCAGTTTTGCGGTAGCTACCAGGTCAAACTGGCTGGTTTTGGAAGTATCCGGGTTCTTGCCCCCAACATAGTTCAGGTAGAATTTCAGGTTATCACTGGCTGCGAAACTGTACTGGGCGATCAGGAATTTCTTGTTGATTTGCCCGGCTGGCGGAGTCCTGTAATCGGTGGCATTGGCTACACCGATCATGAACCCGCTTTTGCCTTTCGAAATTTCAGCTTTCACACCGGTATGGGAGAACGGGCCGTTTGTAAACATGTAAGACATGCTGTAGTTGCGGTTCAGTTGCGGGTCAAGCAGTTCGTAGCCCACGTGGGTAGCCCAGGTTCCTGCAGTGAATTTCAGCCAGTTGGTAGCAGAGTAGCTGATGTACAATTGTTTAATAGCCTGGGTAATCCCTTCATCGGTATAGGCGAATTCCTTGGCGCGGGGACCGAAGCCGAGATCAGCAACCATGTCCAGTTTATCGGTTTTATGTTCCAGCTTAACGCTCGCCATCCCGAGGGCGAACGTGTTGTGGGTACCGGTGAAACTGGTCTTGTTATTAGCAGCCTGTTTGCTGAAGTCCAGGCGGTAATAAACATCCGCGGAACCGGAAATTGTAAGGAACGGTTTCTTGTCTTCAGGGGGTGCCGGGGCTAAGGGGGCAGCTGTGGTTTGAGAGGCAGACGCAATCAGCGAAGCTGTATCAGGAGATTGCGCGAATCCCGAGACTGAACAGGCTATAGCGATGCCTGTTGCAAATATTTTTTGTAACATTGCTGAACATTTTAAGTGTTAAGGGAAAGGGTACGGCGATGAACTTGGTCAGAAGTTTATCAATCAGCTGTACCTTTTTCTATTTCAATAAGCATCATTCATTATTTGAATTAAAAACTGGTAACGGGCATTTCTTCTTCATGCAATTTTCCGTTCTTGGACAGGATCAAAGTACCCTGAGTATATTTCTCGTTGTGCTGGGATTCGTCAAGACCCATTTCTTCTTCTTCAGAAGTTACACGAAGTGGCAGGATGAAGTTGATGAATTTGAAGATGCCGTAAGACATTACGAAACTGTAAGACACAACTATTGCCAGCGCTTTTAATTGTGTAATGAAGAAAGAAGCGTTACCATAGAACAGGCCATCAGCGCCAGCGCCATTTACTGCTTTGGTAGCGAAAATGCCAGTCATCAGCATACCCACCATACCACCAACACCATGGCAAGGGAATACATCGAGGGTATCATCCAAAGTAGATTTTTGTTTGTAGTAAACAGCTACATTAGAAACGATTGCAGCAAATACACCAATGAAAATACTTTGAGGGATCGCTACGAAACCGGCGGCCGGGGTAATAGCAACCAATCCAACTACAGCTCCTATACAGAATCCAAGTACAGATGGTTTTTTACCTTTCAATACATCAAAGAACATCCAACTTAGACCAGCAGCAGCAGCGGCAGTATTGGTTGTTGCAAAAGCAGAAACTGAAAGGGCATTTGCACCCAGGGCAGAACCTGCGTTAAAACCAAACCAGCCAAACCATAGCAGGCCGGTACCGATCAATACATAAGGAATATTAGCAGGAGGGATTTCCCTGTTTTCAATATGTGATTGCCTGCGCTTCAATACCAGTGCACCAGCAAGGGCGGCACAACCGGCAGATATATGTACAACAGTACCACCGGCGAAATCCAGAACCCCCATTTTGAACAGGAATCCATCAGGATGCCAGGTCCAGTGTGCAATTGGTGCATACACCAGCAAGCTGAACAAAGCTATGAACAGGATATAGGCTGTGAAACGGATCCTTTCTGCAACAGCACCTACTACCAGTCCGGGCGTGATTATTGCAAACATCAGCTGGAACAAGGCAAACAGGGTGAGGGGAATGGTAGGAGCCAGGCTCCAGGGGGCACCAGAACTAACGCCTTTAAAAAAGGCGAATGTGGTTGGGTTGCCGATAAAACCACCAATGGAATCACCAAAACAAAGGCTAAAGCCTACTGCAATCCAGAGGATACTCACCACACCAGCTGCTACTACGCTTTTAATCATAGTAGAGATCACATTTTTACGGTGAACCATTCCTCCATAGAAGAAGGCGAGTCCGGGGGTCATCAGGAATACAAGGGCTGTAGCCACAATGATCCAGGCAATGTCGGCCGAATTGTACAGTTTACCACCATCATCGAAGTTTGGCAAAGAAGGAATAAATAAAGAGGCAATTGCTACTCCTGCCAGAACCAGGAAGGGGGCAACCTGTTTGGTTGTCAGTTTACTCATTTCTGTTTGTTTTTAGTGAACATTAAAAAAATCAATAATTGAAATCGTTAACCTAAAATAAACATAAAAACAGTATGAGTATACCATAAATATTCACATATAATAAAAACTAATATTAATAATGGTTTCTGGTGAGAGCTATTAATATCACAGATTTAATCTTATAATCTTAACGAAATCCTAAAATATTGACTGTCAATCTGCTAAATATCAGCTTATCACAAGCTATTTTAACCATGTTAAGTCATATTAAAAAAAGTATACGAACGGGACAGGAAATTCCATGATATTATTTTTTCAAGCCGTAAAACAAAAAAAGCAGCTTAAGCTGCTTTTTTTATTGATATGTTTAAAAAATATAATCTATTAGAGTGCTATAGACAACATTGCGTCCTTTGTTTCGAGTACAGACTGTCCCATAAGGAACTGGTCGACCTTCCTGGCGCATTCCCGGCCTTCACTGATGGCCCAAACGACAAGGCTCTGCCCGCGGCGCATATCCCCCGCTGTAAATATCTTGGGGATGCTCGTCTGGTAAGCTTTCTCAGTGGCCCTTACATTGCCCCGTTCGTCTAATTCTACACCCAGTTCTTCCAGTAAACCTGCCTGCTGCGGATGCACAAAGCCCATAGCTAACAACGCTAATTCGCAGGGGATCTCTTTTTCAGAGCCTTCCACTTCCTTAAACTGCGCCGGTCGGCCATCTGCACTGCTGGTCCACTCGAGGTTCACAATGCGTAGTGCTTTCAGGTTGCCATTCTCATCACCAATGAAACTCTTTGTGGCAACAGCCCATTCGCGCTCACAACCTTCTTCATGTGAAGTGGAGGTTTTCAGCACCATCGGGTAAGTTGGCCAAGGCATATAGGGAGTACGGCCTTCCGGCGGCTTGGGTAACAACTCAAACTGCGTTACAGAAAGTGCTCCCTGGCGGTTTGAAGTTCCAACGCAGTCGCTGCCGGTATCTCCTCCGCCTATAACTACTACATGCTTTTTGCCTGCCAGTAGCTGTTCATGATAAATATTACTTTCCACGTCTGCATGGCCCAGCGGATCCTTATGGTCATTGCGCTTGTTCTGCTGTTTCAGGAAATCCATCGCGAAATGCACGCCTTTCAGTTCCCTTCCGGGGATATCGAGGTTACGGGGAACCGTTGATCCGCCCGCCAGTACAATTGCCTGGTATTCGCGCAAGAGGTCATTCACCCGCACATTTACACCCACATTCGCATGGCACTTGAACACAATGCCTTCTTCTTCCATTAAAGCGATCCTTCTGTCGATCACCCATTTCTCTAACTTAAAATCGGGTATGCCATACCGCAATAAACCACCAGGCTTCTCATCTCGCTCAAATACGGTTACCTGGTGACCGGCATAGTTCAGTTGCGCAGCAACTGCAAGTCCTGCGGGACCGGAACCGATCACAGCTACCTTTTTCCCAGTGCGCATATTAGGCTTATGCGCTTTCACCAATCCCTTGTCAAAAGCTATCTCAATAATGTGCTTTTCGATTTCTTCTATCGTAATGGCTGGCTGGTTAATACCCAGTACGCAGGCTGTTTCGCAGGGGGCCGGACAAATCCTCCCGGTGAATTCAGGAAAGTTGTTGGTTGACTTTAATATGTCATACGCTTCTTCCCAGTTTTTGCGGTATACAGCATCATTAAACTCGGGAATCACATTTCCTAATGGACATCCATTGTGGCAAAAAGGTACCCCGCAGTCCATACACCTGGCTGCCTGGTTGTTCAGTTGCTGGTCGGTATACCGCTGCACGAATTCTTTGTAATCGTGTAAACGCTCAGCCACTGGCCTTTTGCCAGGCAACTCCCTGGTAAATTCCATAAATCCGGTTGGCTTACCCATATCTCAAATCAAGTTTTTTGTTTTAAAAATTTTGTTCTCACGGCTCACTGCTTACCGCTCACTTCCCCACCTTCGCACCCTTCGTCCTTTCCTGCAACACTTTCTTATAATCTTTCGGGAACACTTTGATGAAATTCCGTAACTGGTTGTCAAAGTCTTTCAGGATGAATTGTGCCACAGTGCTTCCTGTGTATTCATAATGCTGCTTGATAATCTCCTGCAGTTCATTGATGTCTTCATCGCATACCGGGTCTAGATCAACCATCTCGGTATTGCAATTGGTGGTAAACTGCCCTTTTACATCATATACATAGGCAATACCACCACTCATACCTGCGGCGAAATTCCTTCCGGTATCGCCAAGGATCACCACTTTACCTCCGGTCATATACTCACAGCCATGGTCACCAACACCTTCCACAACCGCCGTTGCACCTGAGTTACGTACAGCGAAGCGTTCACCGGCCTTACCCCTTATATACGAGGTTCCGGAGGTTGCGCCATAGAAAGCAGTATTACCGATCAGTATATTGTCTTCAGGAACAAAAGCTGCTTTCAGTGATGGATAAACGATGAGTTTTGCCCCGCTCAATCCTTTCCCGAAATAGTCATTGGCATCGCCTTCCAGCTCAAGGGTTACCCCATTGGTATTGAATGCGCCAAAACTTTGTCCGGCTGTTCCTGTGAACTTGAAATGTATGGTATCATCCGGCAACCCGTCTTCCCCGTATACTTTGGAGATTTCGTTTGACAGGATGGTTCCTATCGTGCGGTCGGTATTCTTCACATCGAATGCAGCGAATACCTTGGACTGGTTATCGATGGCGGGCTTGGCAGCTGCCAGCAGTTTCCAGTCGAGCACTTCGCTCATTAAATGATCCTGCTCTTCGCGGTTGTATAAGCCGGTATACATGGAGGCCGGCTCTTTGTACAATATTGGCGAAAGGTCAAGTCCCTTGTATTTCCAATGCGTTACATCAGTGCGCTGCTCCAGGCATTCAACCTGTCCCACCATTTCATTGATGGTCCTAAAGCCAAGCTCAGCCATGATTTCCCGCAGTTCTTCCGTAATGAAGTGGAAGAAGTTTACCACATGGTCGGCATTGCCGGTAAAGCGCTTGCGCAATTCCGGGTCCTGGGTGGCAACACCAACTGGACAAGTATTCATATGGCATTTGCGCATCATGATACAACCTTCTACAACCAGCGCTGCAGTTGCAATACCCCATTCTTCTGCACCCAGTAAGGTGGCGATGGCGATATCGCGGCCGGTACGCATCTGGCCATCGGCCTGCAATACCACGCGGCTGCGCAATTTATTTTTCACCAGGGTCTGGTGCGATTCTGCCAGTCCAAGTTCCCAGGGTAACCCGGCGTGCTTGATAGAACTTACCGGTGATGCACCTGTTCCGCCATCAAAGCCCGCGATCAAAATCACGTCGCTCTTGGCTTTGGCAACACCTGCAGCAATTGTGCCTACGCCGGCTTTACTTACCAGCTTCACGCTGATCCTTGCGGCACGGTTGGCATTCTTCAGGTCGAAGATCAATTGCGCCAGGTCTTCAATAGAATAAATATCGTGGTGGGGTGGCGGTGAGATCAATCCAACACCAGGTGTGGAGTGACGCACTTTACCAATCCATTCGTCAACTTTATGTCCGGGTAACTGCCCGCCCTCGCCGGGTTTAGCGCCCTGCGCCATTTTGATCTGCAGTTCATCGGCCATAGTGAGGTAATGACTGGTTACACCAAAACGTGCGGATGCTACCTGCTTGATGGCACTGCGCATGGAATCGCCATTCGGTAATGGGGTATAACGCATTTCGTCTTCACCGCCTTCACCGGTATTGCTTTTTGCACCGATGCGGTTCATCGCAATGGCCAGCGTGGAGTGTGCTTCATGTGAAATAGAACCGAAGCTCATGGCGCCTGTTGCAAAGCGTTTCATGATCTCTGTAGCTGGTTCCACTTCGTCAATCGAAACAGGCGAACGGTTGACCTTAAATTGCAGCTGGCTTCTCAGCGTACAGGCTTTTTCCGACTGGTCGTTTACGACCTTGGAATATTTCTTGAATGTTGCATAGTCGTTCATTTTGGTTGAATACTGCAACAGGTGGATCGTCTGTGGATTGAAAAGGTGGAATTCCCCTTTGCGTTTCCACTGGTATATACCGCCTACGGGTAAACGATCTACCGGGATATCTTTTTTGCTGAAGGCCAGGTAGTGCTTTGCCAGTGCCTCTTTCGCGATCTCATCAAGGCCCATGCCTTCAATGCGCGATGTGGCGCCGGTGAAATATTTATCGACAACGGTTTTATTAATACCGATGATCTCGAATATCTGCGCACCCTGGTAGGATTGCAAGGTTGAAATTCCCATTTTAGAGAATACTTTCAACAAGCCTTCGTTCACGGCTTTGATATAATTTTTCTTCAGGTGCTCAGGATCCAGTGGAGAATCCAGTTTATCCATCAGCTTCATGTCGCGGATGGAAGACAGTGCCAGGTAAGGGTTGATGGCCGTTGCGCCAAAGCCGATAAGGCAGGCGAAATGGTGCACTTCCCAAACATCGCCGGCTTCAACAACCAGTCCGACCTGCCCACGGAACCCTTTGCGGATCAGGTGGTGGTGCACTGCTGCAACCGCCAGTAAAGAAGGGATTGGTGCATGGTCTGAGTCAATCGCACGGTCTGATAAAATCAATACTTCAAATCCATCCTGGACTGCGTCTACTGCATACCGGCAGAGACGGTCCAGTGCTTTTTGCAATGAACCTGCTTTTCCATCAGCACGGAAATAGGTCTGCAAGGTCTTAGCCTGGAAGATACCGGTATCAATACTGCGGATCTTTTCGAGTTCGTGGTTGTTTAGCACCGGGTGCTTCAATGCCAGGCAGTGAGCTGCCAGTGGGTCTTCGAGCAACAGGTTACCGTTGTTACCAACGAATGTGGCGAGCGACATTACCAGTCTTTCGCGGATGGGATCGATCGGCGGGTTGGTTACCTGCGCGAACAATTGCTTGAAGTAATTGCTGATGTGCTGCGGCTGGTCGCTCAATACGGCCAGCGGGGTATCGGTTCCCATGGAGCCAATCGGTTCCTTACCATCAGCTGCCATTGGCGCAATGATGTTTTCGAGGTCTTCGGTGGAATACCCGAATGCTTTCTGGTATTTGAATACCTGGTCGTGTTCAAGGTGGGTGAAAGATACCCTTGGTTCGGGCAGTTCTTCCAGCCTGATCTTGTATTTATTCAACCATTCTGCATATGGTTTCTGTGTGCAGATCTGTTGCTTCAGTTCTTCGTCGCTGATGATGCGGCCCTGTTCCATGTCTACCACAAACATCTTACCTGGCTGAAGGCGGCCTTTTTCCTTGATCATAGCCGGATCCACAGGCAGTACGCCGGTTTCAGAGGCCATGATCACGCGGTCATCCGTTGTTATGCAATAGCGCGAAGGGCGGAGTCCGTTACGGTCGAGTGTGGCACCGATAATACGGCCATCTGTAAACGAAATTGAAGCAGGGCCGTCCCAGGGTTCCATAAGCGCTGCGTGAAATTCATAAAAAGCTTTTTTCACCGGGTCCATCTGCTCATTGCCATCCCAGGCTTCGGGGATCAGCATCATCATTACATGGGGCAGGGAGCGGCCAGTGAGGGTCAGCAATTCGATCACATTATCCAGGCAGGCTGAATCTGATTGTCCTTCGGTGACGATGGGCAATAACATATCCATTTCTTCCTTGCTGAAAAAGCTGGAGGTGAATCCTTTTTCGCTGGTTCGCAACCAGTTCAGGTTACCCTGCAGGGTATTGATTTCACCGTTATGGGCGATATACCGGAAGGGCTGTGCTAGCTTCCAGGATGGGAAGGTGTTGGTGGCAAAACGGGAGTGGACCAGTCCGTAGGCGCTCACCATGCGTTTGTCGCCCAGGTCGGGGAAATAACCACGAACCTGTTTGCTGGTCAGCTGGCCTTTGTAGACCACGGTTTTATAGGATAAAGACGCGATGTAAAAGCCGATCGCATCTTTTTTTACAGTGTTGTCGATGGTGTGGCTGGCGTAGTTACGCAGGATGAATAGCTTGCGTTCGAAGTCATCGGGATTGGTGATGTGATCGGGGCAAGCCACGAAAACATGCTCCATTTCCGGTTCTACGCTGAGGGCTGTCGGGCCGATACCATCGGTGTTTACGGGCACTTTGCGGTAGCCCAGCACTTCCAGCCCGAGTTTCTCGGCGGAACGGTTGAAGATATCGCGGCATTCCTCACGCAGGCGGATTTCGCGGGGGAAGAAGATCACACCAACCCCATAACGGCCATAAGCGGGGAGGTGGATACCCAGTTTCACGCATTCGTCGAAATAGAACTCATGGGGAGTCTGGATCATCAATCCCGCGCCATCGCCCGTATTGGCTTCACAGCCACAGGCTCCCCTGTGCTCCATGTTCTCCAAAACAGTGAGCGCGTCAGATATGATCTGGTGCGATTTGTTGCTTTTGATGTTTGCTACGAACCCTATGCCACAGGCGTCATGTTCAAATGAAGGGTCGTATAATCCCAGGTTGCTTGCCATCGTTGTGTACGAAGTTTAGAAATTATTCAATAAAATATGCCTTTTCCTATATGGAATTTAATATATGCAGCAAGCAGCTTATAAATATACGCAAATAACTTTTTAATTACACCAGGTAGCCGAAAAGATTGTCGTCTTTATTCAGTTCTGTGTAGTTGATATTATACTGCTGCATATGTTTCAAAAGGATAACATAATCTTCCCGGTTCTTCAGTTCAATGCCTACCAGGGCCGGGCCCGTTTCTTTGTTGTGCTTCTGCATGTATTCAAATCGGACGATATCGTCGTTGGGGCCCAGGACAAAATTGACAAATTCCTTCAGGGCGCCGGGACGCTGTGCGAAGCGGATCAGGAAAAAATGCTTTAGTCCTTCGTATTGCAGGGACCGTTCCTTTATTTCCTGCATCCGGTCGATATCGTTATTGCTTCCGCTGATAATACAAACAACATTCCTGCCGGTTAGTTGGTCCGCGTACTGGTCCAGCGCTGCAATCGATAAAGCGCCTGCGGGTTCCACCACAATGGCGTCTTCGTTGTACAGCTTCAGGATTACAGAGCAGATCTTTCCCTCCGGAACCAGCAACATATCGTCGAGCACTTCGGCACAGATACGGAAGGTTTTATCGCCTACGCGTTTCACCGCCGCGCCGTCTACGAATCTTTCTATGTTTTCAAGGGTTACCGGGGCGCCTGCTTCCAGGGCTTTCAGCATGGATGGGGCACCTTCCGGCTCCACACCAATGATCTTTGTTTTTGGCGAATAGGTTTTCAGGTATTGCCCGACGCCGGCACTGAGTCCGCCGCCGCCTACCGGGATAAACACATAATCTATATCGCTCAGTTCTTCCAGGATTTCAACGCCAACTGTTCCCTGTCCCTCGATGATTTTATCGTCATCGAAAGGCGGGATGAAGGTCATCCCGCGTTCAGCGGTATAGGCCTTCGCAGCGATGGCGCAGTCGTCGAAAGTATCACCCACCAGTTTAATCTCGATCCAGTCTTTACCAAACATCCGGGTCTGCTGCACTTTCTGGTTGGGGGTGATGATCGGCATGAAGATCACGCCTTTCACTTTCAGCTTGTTGCAGCTGTAAGCGAATCCCTGCGCATGATTGCCCGCACTGGCGCATACCACGCCATTGTTGAGCTGCTCAGGCGGAAGGGTACTCATCATATTGTATGCACCCCGCAGCTTATAGCTCCGCACCACCTGCAGGTCTTCGCGCTTCAGGTAAATATTCGCCTGGTAACGTTCCGACAGGTTATGGTTTCGCATCAAAGGCGTCTTCTTCACCACTTTTTTGAGGCGAAGGGCTGCTTGATGGAAGTTTAATATAGCTGCGGTTGAATAGTGCATATAGTAAGCGGTAAGCGGTGAGCGGTGAGCGGGGAAGCCGTAAGCCAGGTGTTTCTTCCCGCTTACGGCTTACCGCTTTCCGCTTACCCTTTTGGCGCCTGGTTCTCCGGACGCAGACTGCGTACAGTTTTTCCTGCCTGCCACATTTCGCTGTCACGTAGTTCTTTCAGTTCCACTTCCAGTTTTTCGCGGTAGTCGGGTTGGCTGTTCAGGTCGATGGACCGCTGTGATTCCTTGCCGGTTGCAACACTGTTATATAGGTCCCTGAAAACCGGGGCAGTTGCATCACGGAATTTTTTCCACCAGTCCAATGCACCACGCTGTGCGGTAGTTGAACAGTTGGCATACATCCAGTCCATACCATTTTCAGCTACCAATGGCATCAATGACTGGGTGAGTTCTTCAACGGTTTCGTTGAATGCTTCACTTGGGGTATGCCCATTATCACGCAGAACCTGGTATTGTGCAGCGAAGATGCCCTGGATAGCACCCATGAGGGTTCCCCTTTCGCCGGTCAGGTCAGAGAATACTTCTTTCTTGAAATCTGTTTCGAACAGGTAACCACTTCCTACAGCAATACCGAGGGCGATTACACGGTCTTTTGCCTTACCTGTTGCATCCTGGAAAATGGCAAAGGAACTATTCAGTCCGCGGCCCTGCAGGAACATACGGCGCAGTGAGGTACCGCTTCCTTTTGGTGCAACCAGGAATACATCCACATCAGCCGGGGGAATGATACCGGTTTGCTCTTTGAATGTAATGCCAAAGCCATGGGAGAAATACAAAGCCTTACCCGGCGTTAAATGTTTTTTCACTGTAGGCCACAAAGCGATCTGTGCAGCATCGCTCAGCAGGTAACAAATGATGGTACCGCGTTGTAACGCTTCTTCAATATCGAAAAGGGAAACACCAGGAACAAATCCGTCTGCTACGGCTTTATCCCAGCTCTTGGAATTCTTACGCTGGCCAACGATTACGTTGATACCATTATCACGCTGGTTCAATGCCTGGCCCGGACCCTGAACGCCGTAACCAATCACAGCAATTACCTCATCTTTTAATACCTGCTGTGCTTTTGCGAGCGGGAACTCTTCACGAGTTACAACATTTTCTTCCACGCCGCCGAAATTTAACTTTGCCATTTTTGTAGATTGATTTAAGGATTTTATATTTTTTAAAATTTTACTTCTTACCGTTTGCCGTTCACATCGAGAAAACCGACGAAGCCGACTTATCGCCCAAATACTCATTCTCTATCACTTCTTCACCAGGCTGCCTTTCTTCGAACTGCTGCAACTTCTCATGGAAGCCTTTGCTCTTTTTGATGATGGCTACCCGCGCACTGCGAACAAATTCAATGAGTCCGTATGGCCCGAGGATCTCCAGGATCTTATCGGTTTCCTCACGGTGACCCGTAGCCTCAAATACGGTATAGTCGCTGCGAATCACCACAGCTCTTGCACCATACTGGCGCAGCAGCCTTTCCACCTGCATTTTCTCGGCTACTTCCTGTGTAGGCACTTTGTACAGTGCCAGCTCCTGCCAGATGATCTCGTCATTGCTGCTGTAATAGGCTTTCAATACTTCCACCTGCTTTTCAATCTGGCGGCAGAGTTTCTTCACCACTTCTTCAGTCTCATTGATCACAATATTGAAGCGATGGATATTTTCTATCTCCGACGGTGAAGTATTCAAACTCTCCACGTTGATCTTGCGCCGCGAAAATATAATTGCGATACGGGTAAGCAGACCGATCTGGTTCTCGGTGTACACGGTGAGCGTATATTCTTGTTTGGTCATGTTCTGATGTTTTTGACGTTCTTAATTTTTAGGTGAGCAGTGAACGGTAAGCGGTGAGCACATTGGGGATCCACCGTTTACTGCTTACCGTTCACCGCTTACTTATTTAAGCCGGATCTCCGACACACTGCATCCCTGCGGTACCATGGGGAACACATTGTTCTCTTTTCCTACCATGATCTCCAGCAGGTAGGCACCATCGTGGTCCAGCATATCAGTGAGGGCTTTCCTCAGCTGCTCGCGGTGTTCTACCTTCTGGGCAGGGATGTGGTAACCATTGGCCACCATGACATAATCGGGACTGGTTATATTTACAAATGAATAGCGTTTGTCGTGGAAGAGCTGCTGCCACTGGCGCACCATGCCTAAGAACTGGTTGTTCAGGATGATGATCTTCACCGCCGCGCCAAACTGCATAATGGTGCCGAGTTCCTGGATGGTCATCTGGATACCACCATCACCGATGATTGCGATTACCGTGCGATCGGGTGCACCGTATTTCGCGCCGATGGCTGCCGGTAAGCCGAAGCCCATCGTACCCAATCCGCCGGAAGTGATATTGCTCTTCGACTGGTTGAACTTTGCATAGCGGCAGGTAACCATCTGATGCTGACCAACATCGGTAACCATTACCGCGTCTCCGTTGGTCAGCTCGTTCAGAAGGTTAATTACTTCAGCCATACTCATCGTTTCATCATTCGGATGCATCTCCGGATAGATACAGATCTCTTCTTCCTGCTTCCTGAATTCATTGAATTTTGCAAGCCACTGCGGATATACTTTCTGCTCTATAAGGTCGGTCAGCATCGGCAGGGTCTCTTTACAATCGCCCCATACCGGTACCGTTGCTTTTACGTTCTTGTCTATTTCCGCCGGATCAATATCGAGGTGGATCACCTTCGCCTGCTTTGCATATTTATCGAGGCGGCCGGTTACACGGTCATCAAAGCGCATACCCACGGCGATCAGCACATCACATTCGTTGGTGAGAACATTCGGACCGTAGTTGCCATGCATGCCCAGCATGCCTACATTCAGTGGATGGTCTGTTGGCAATGCACTTAATCCAAGGATGGTCCAGGCTGCAGGTATTCCTGATTTTTCTACAAATTGTTTGAACTCTTTTTCAGCACGACCGAGGATAACACCCTGTCCGAATAAGATAAATGGTTTCTGCGCGCTGTTGATCAGTTTCGCGGCTTCATGCAGGAATTCCCTGCGGATGATGGGCTTGGGCCTGTAGCTCCTGATATGCGTGCATTTCTGATAACCCGCATAATCGAATTTCTGCAACTGCGCGTTCTTGGTGATATCGATCAGAACGGGACCGGGCCTGCCACTTGCAGCGATGTAAAAGGCCTTGGCCAGTACATGCGGAATTTCAGTAGCGTCAGTTACCTGGTAGTTCCATTTGGTTACCGGCGTGGTGATATTGATTACATCTGTTTCCTGGAAAGCATCTGTTCCGAGCAGGTGCGCGAATACCTGGCCGGTTACACACACAAGTGGCGTAGAATCGATCATGGCATCGGCGAGGCCGGTTACCAGGTTGGTTGCACCCGGACCACTGGTGGCAAATACCACACCCACTTTACCCGATGTACGGGCATAACCCTGTGCAGCGTGTATGCCACCCTGTTCGTGGCGGACAAGGATATGTTCCAGTTTGTCGTTGTAATCGTACAAGGCATCATAGATCGGCATGATGGCGCCGCCAGGATACCCAAAGATTGTTTCCACACCTTCTGCGATGAAGGCTTCCAGCACAGCTACTGACCCGCTGATGGATGTAGTTGCTGCCGGTGCCACTGGCGTTGAGGCTTGTGGTTGCTTTTCCAGTTCTTTTACAGTACTCATATATATTCAATAAGATGGTCAAAAATTTTACGCTTCATCAGTTACGCAGCCTTCGCTCGCGTCTTTCACCGACATCGCGTATTTATACAGGATTCCTTTTGTTGCTTTAAGCGCAGGCTGTTTCCAGTTGGCCCTGCGTCTGGCGATTTCTTCATCACTCACCTTAAGGTTGATGGTGTTGTTTGTGGCATCCAGCTCAATGGTATCACCGTCATGCACAAGCGCTATCGTCCCACCTACAAACGCTTCTGGAGTGATGTGTCCGACGACGAAGCCATGGGTGCCGCCACTGAACCTTCCGTCTGTGATCAGTGCTACGGATTTTCCTAATCCTGCCCCAATGATGGCCGATGTTGGTTTCAGCATTTCGGGCATTCCCGGAGCGCCTTTCGGTCCAACCTGGCGGATCACCACCACATCACCTTTCTGCACGCGGCCTGATTCTATACCATGTATCAGTTCCTGCTCGCCATCGAAAACGCGGGCCGGACCAACAAACCTTTCTCCTTCTTTTCCGCTGATCTTCGCTACGCTGCCTTTTTCTGCAAGGTTTCCGTACAGGATCTGCAGGTGACCGGTTGCTTTTAAAGGTTGTTCAAGAGGATATATGATCTTCTGCTTTTCAAAATCGAGATCGGGTACATTGGCAAGGTTTTCTGCAATGGTCTTCCCGGTTACGGTTAAGCAATCGCCATGCAGCAATCCTTTCGACAATAAGTATTTCATCACTGATGGAACCCCGCCATGTTCGTGCAGGTCCTGCATCAGGTATTTTCCACTTGGTTTGAAATCGGCGAGTACAGGGATGCGGTTACTCACGGCCTGTACATCATCCTGTGTTAATACCACATCCACAGATTTCGCCATCGCGATCAAATGCAATACCGCGTTGGTAGATCCGCCGAGCACCATGATGGTTACCAGCGCATTTTCAAATGCCTTGCGGGTCATGATGTCCTTTGGCAGGATGTTCTTTTCCATCAGCAGTTTGATGGCTTTTCCGGCATCACGGCATTCCTGTTGTTTTTCTTCACTTAAGGCTGGGTTTGAAGAAGAGTAGGGAAGGCTCATGCCTAATGCTTCAATCGCTGAAGACATGGTGTTGGCAGTGTACATACCGCCACAGGCGCCGGCACCCGGACAAGAATGCATCACGATGCCTTTGAAATCGGCTTCGCTGAGCTGCCCGGCAATTTTTTGTCCAAGTGCTTCGAATGCTGATACAATATTCAGGTCCTGGCCTTTGTAATGGCCCGGTGCGATGGTTCCGCCATAGACCATAATAGAAGGACGGTTCAGCCTGCCCATCGCCATGATGGAGCCCGGCATGTTTTTGTCGCAACCCGGAACGGCAATTACGGCATCATAATACTGCGCCCCGCAAACAGCTTCAATAGAATCGGCGATGATATCGCGGCTTACCAAAGAATAACGCATACCATCTGTACCATTGCTCATACCATCACTCACGCCGATGGTGTTGAAGATGAGTCCTACCAGGTTCTCCTGCCAGATGCTTTGCTTGATGGTTTTGGCCAGGTCGTTCAGGTGCATGTTACAGGTGTTGCCATCATAACCCATACTCACTACGCCGACCTGCGCTTTTTTGAGGTCTTCGTCAGTAAGGCCGATACCGTAAAACATAGCCTGAGCTGCGGGTTGTGTTGGATCCTGCGTAATCGTCTTTGAATATTTGTTCAGTTCGTTGGACATAGCTTATACTAAGTTGATTGTTTCTTTTATTGATGTTTCTGTTACCAAAGCCATATAGGCTTTCTGGATTTTCCTTCCTAATGAGTCGTTCCAGTTCTTTGCGAAGCCACTGCCATCAAGGCTATCCCAGCCAATCACTTCGGCGGCCGTGCCACAGAAGAAGACCGCATCGGCGGTTTTGAGTTCTTCAGTGGTGATCCTTTTTTCTGTTACCTGGATGCCCAGTCCGGCTGCTAATTCAAATACCGTAGCACGGGTGATGCCCGGCAAAATATTTCCTAATGAAGGCGTAAACAGCTGGCCGTTTTTCTCGTAGAATACATTGGCACCCGGACCTTCTGCGATATTCCCGTTCATATCGGTTAACAGCGCTTCATCATATCCGTTAGCCTTGGCTTCCTGGCTGGCGAGGATGGAATTCACATAATGCCCGCAGGCCTTTGCTTCAATATGGAAGCCTTTGGGGTTGGGCCTTTGGTAAGATGAGCTCATTACGCGCAACAGCTTTTCACCCAGGAAGGGTTCCATTTTCCATACCTGGATGGTAATATGCGATTCTGTATTGGGTACGAAGCTCATGTTCGCCGGCGCGTAAACAAGCGGACGGATATAGGCATCCTGCAAATTATTTTTATCGAGCACCTGGTAAGTGGCTTCTATAAGTTCTTCCACACTATAGGTGTAAGGCAGGTTCAGCAGTTTAGCCGAACGCTCCAGCCGTACATAGTGTTCCACCGGCTTGAAGATTCTCGTTTCGCCGTTTTGCGTACGGTAGGAACGGATGCCTTCGAACACACCATAACCATAATGCATGGTCTGGCTGTACAGGTCGATCTTCGCCTCGCTGGCTTTTACCAAAGCCCCGTCGAGGTAGAGGATCGTGTCTTTATCATAATAATGTGCCATAGTCGTTGTTTTTTGCGGTGTTTGATTTTGACATAAAAAAAACGGTCCGCCTTTTTTGGAGGCGGACCGTTTGTATTCGTTGTTTAGATTTTTACATACAATAAGCACCTCCGTGAATGACAGGAATGACTAGCACCACCACAATAATGACTGTGATCAAAGTAATAATGGTATGTAGGTTTTTTCCTGACACGGGGGCCGTTTGTACTCCGAAGATAACGCCGCCATTCCAATAAAAAAAGAACTCCGATTATTTTTTAAATAATCGTCGATTTTCTGAGCTGGATATTCTCAGGATGCAATTCGGTGGGGATCTTGTCCTGCACGAGGTCGCTGATCAGTTCACCGATGGTTGAGGTGAAATAAAAATTCACCGGGTCAATATCTTTCGTCACAAATCCATTCTCAAGGGTCCACTGCACTGATGCGCGTACTTTGGCCGCTTCGGTAGTTAAGCCGAAATGGTCGAGCATCATGGCAGCAGATAATATGGAGCCCACTGGATTTGCAATATCTTTTCCTGCCGCCTGCGGGAAAGAGCCATGGATGGGCTTAAACAAAGCACCGCCATTACCGATCGAGGCCGATGGCAGTAGCCCCAAAGAACCGGTAATGACGCTGGCTTCGTCGCTCAGGATGTCGCCAAACAAGTTATCCGTGAGGATCACGTCAAAATGTTTAGGGTAAATAATGAGCTGCATGGCGGCGCTGTCTGCAAATAAGAAATCAACTTTCACATCAGGGTATTGGGAGGCCATGCCCTGCACCACCCTGCGCCAGAGGCGCGAGGTTTCGAGCACGTTAGCTTTGTCTACCAATGTGAGTTTTTTCTTTCTTTGCTGCGCGGATTTGAAAGCGAGGTGCGCAATTCTTTCAATTTCCGCGGCTGAGTAAATGCAATCATCAGAGGCCTGGTTGCCATCATCTGAAAGGAATTTATTACCAAAATAAATCCCGCCTGTCAGTTCGCGGTAGATGAGCAGGTCTACGCCTTCGAGGACTTTTGTTTTCAATGGGGATAAATGATGTAAGGCAGCAGATGTGCTGACCGGTCGGATATTGGCGAAAAGTTGCAATGACTTGCGCAGCTTCAGCAAACCCTGTTCGGGTCTTACCGTAAGGCTTGGGTCAGTATCGTATTTGGGGTGGCCGATGGTGCCCAATAAGATCGCATCGCTGTTCAGGCAAAGCTCGATGGTTGCATCGGGCAGGGGGAAGCCAGTTTTGTCGATGGCATCAGCGCCCATCAGTCCATATTCAAAATAAAATTTGTGCCTGTAGTGAATGGCTACAGATTCCAGTACACGGATGGCCTGGTGCGTAACCTCCGGCCCAATTCCATCTCCTAATATGACAGCTATCTTTTTTTCCATGGTTGTGGTATTAAGCAGGTATTAATTGAGATTGGTAAGCGCAGCAAATGGCCTGGCCATTTTGCAGTTCGATTTTCTTATTGATGCAGTAGGGTAATTCCTGTTCGTAGTGGGTTACGTAAATTAAGGTGCGGTTCGGGTCTTCGCAGAGCCTGTCCACAATTTTAACGAAAGCTTCGCGCTGGTGGTCGTCGAGGCCCTGGCAGGGTTCGTCGAGGATCAGCAGGGGCGGGTTCTTCACCATGGCGCGGGCTAAAAGTGTGAGCCTTTGTTCACTGGCAGACAACATGCTGAGCAGGCGGCCTTTTATTGCAGTCAGCCCGAAGGCTTCCAGCCAGCCCATCACCAGCTCCTGCTGCGTTTCATTGACCTGGCGGAACAAGCCGATCGTATCAAATAAACCGGAAGCAACAGCGCTGAACACCGTCTGGTTGCGGTCGAAATACCATTGCAGTTCGGGCGATACAAAACCAATCTGTTTTTTAATATCCCAGATGCTTTCACCGCTGCCCCTTTTGCTGCCAAACAATACCAGGTTGTTCGCATAGGCTTTGGGGTTATCACCGGTGAGCAGGCTGATCAAAGTGGATTTACCTGATCCGTTCACGCCTTTCAGCCACCAGCGTTCACCATTTTTCACCGTCCAGTTTATGGATTCCAGTAATACTTTCTCACCATACCGGATATGCGCATCGTTCAGCTGGACAATAGTGTCAGCAACCGCTGTAAGCGGCTGCAGGTGCGCCGGTGCGGTGAAACTGCCGTTCGGATTTTCATCAACGTTGATGAGTTTACCTGCTTCAATATCGCCAAAAAACGAAATGCTGCCTTTATTGAGGGACAGCATCTGGTTTATGAAAGAAGGACATTCTGCCATTGGGCAGATGATGATGAACTGGCAACCGGCTGCGGCCTTTTGGGCCATGAAGTCTTTCAGTAATCCGCGGCTGCGGGTATCCATGCCTGTGAATGGTTCATCGAGAATGAGTACCTGCGGGTTCTGCCCGAATGCTTTGATCAGCTGGAAGCGCTTGTGCTCGCCGCTGCTAAGGTGCAGCAGGGCTGCAGAACGGCGGGCAGACATACCGAAGATATCGAGCAGGGTAGCGGTTTCCGCAGCATCGGCATCCAGCGCATCGAGCTCTTCCTGCACGGTTGCGGAATCATCGGCATCGATGCTGTTGAAACGCTGCTGGTAGTAAAACTGGTTAACATGCGCGCGGTTGGTAAAATTATAATGCTGTTCTACCAGCACTATCTTTTTACCGGTACCGGGCAAACCGGCGATCGCTTTAGCCAACAGGGTCTTGCCGCTGCCAGACGGACCGGTAACCAACAGGTGGTTACCAGGCTGCAGGGTGATTTGTTGGGCTATGGAAGCGATTGGGGTCATGCTTTCATTATTGGTTAAACGGCGATCGCTTTTCCCTGGTAGGCTTTCACCATTTTTTCCAGGTCTTCGTCGTACACTTCTTTCTGCGTATCGGCCACTTTCAGGAATTCTTCATAAAGGAAATCGATATCGTTGCGGTTGAAATCGTGGCCCAGGTTCTTGAAACGATAAGCCAGTGCGCTCCGGCCGCTGCGGGCAGTCAGCACGATTTTTGAACTATCAGCACCCACTTCTTCGGGGGCGATGATCTCGTATGTGGTCGTGTCTTTCAGGAACCCGTCCTGGTGGATACCGGAGGAGTGCGAGAAAGCGTTGGCGCCCACGATCGCTTTATTCGGCTGCACGGGCATGCGCATGGTATCGGAAACCTTGCGGCTCATGGGGTTCAGTTCTTTGGCATTGATGCCGGTGAAGAAGCCCAGGTGGCCGTGTTGTTTGATAATCATCACCACTTCCTCGAGGGAAGTGTTACCGGCGCGTTCGCCCAGGCCGTTGATGGTGCACTCGATCTGGCGGGCACCGGCGATGATGCCTGCGATGGAATTGGCAGTAGCGAGGCCAAGGTCGTTATGGCAATGGCAGCTCAGCACGGCCTTATCTACATTCGGGACATTATTAATAAGGTAGGCGATCTTTTCGCCGTATTGGTATGGCAGGCAATAACCGGTGGTATCGGGGATGTTCACCGTGGTTGCACCGGCTGCGATGACTGCCTCAACAACCCGTGCCAGGTATTCGTTATCTGTACGGCCGGCGTCTTCGGCGTAGAATTCCACGTCGTCGGTGAAGTTGCGCGCCCATTTAACGGCCTGTATGGCACGCTGCAGGATCTCTTCGCGGGTGGAGTTAAACTTGGCTTTGATATGGAAATCGGAAGTGCCGATACCAGTATGGATCCTTTTGCGGGCGGCGGGTTTCAGGGCCGCAGCAGCTACTTCGATATCTTTTTGCACGGCGCGACTAAGTCCGCATACCACGGTCTTTTTCAGCAGGGTAGCGATCTCGTGTACGGCATCGAAGTCGCCGGGTGAGGAGATAGGGAAGCCGGCTTCGAGGATATCAACGCCAAGGGCCTCAAGTTCGAGGGCCAGTTCGATCTTTTCCTTTTTGTTCAGCTTACATCCGGGCACCTGTTCGCCGTCGCGAAGGGTGGTGTCGAAAATGAAGATTTTTTGATCCATATGGTGTGTGAATTTGTATACAAAAGCAGGCCGCTGACTTTCCAATTGCTTGCTATAAATTTGATAGTCAGTGACCTGCAAAACCGAAAATACCCCGGGAATAGGGGGATTGGAAATTAAAATGCCCTGTATATTACACTGGGTAACAGGGTTTTTTAACCCGGAAACGCAGTGCAGGCAAGGATTTTAGCACAAAAGAATTACGATGCCCAACAGATCAGTAGATACTTTGTTCCAATTGGTAAAAAGCCTCGAAAAGAGTGAAAAGAGGAATTTTAAGCTATATGTGACCCGGAATACCTCGGCCGAGCAGCTGAAGGTGATCGAATTATTTGATGCGCTGGACAAACTGACCGAATACGACGAAGCGAACCTGCTGAAAAAGACCCCGGGCATCAAAAAACAGCAGTTATCCAACCTGAAAGCCCATTTGTACAAGCTGATCTTGTCGAGCCTTTTGCTGATCCGTGATGAACAAAACATTGATATCCAGTTACATGAGCAGCTGGGCTTTGCCCGGATACTCTATAACAAGGGACTATACCTGCAGGCGCTGAAGCTGCTGGACAAGCTGAAGGACCTGGCGCGCCAGCACAACCAGGTCAGTTTTTTGATGCAGGCCATCTTTTTCGAGAAGAAAATCGAGGCCCTGCATATCACCCGCAGTTCGGATTACCGGGCGGCAACCCTGGTAAAGGAGAGCGAGGAAGTGGCCAGCCGGATCGATCGGATCAACCGGAGTTCGAACCTGTCCCTGCTCTTGTACGACTGGTATATAAGGCACGGGCACGCCCGCAATAAAAAGGACGAGGCCGAACTGGAAGCTTTTTTCGAAAAGCACCTGCCGGAGAAGTCGGAGCAGGGGCGCGGATTTTATGAGCAGTTGTACCGAAGCCAGAGTTATTGCTGGTATGCCTTCATCCGCCAGGATTTTTTAATGTATTACCGGTACACGAGCAAGTGGGTGGAAATCTTCCAGAAGCACCCCGAGATGATCAAGGTAGAGACCCTGCAGTACATCAAGGGCATCCACAACCTCCTGAGTGCGCATTTCGACCTGCGCAACGAAGAAGGCTTTTCGAAGACCCTGCATTTGTTCGAGGAGCTGGAGAAGAGCGAGGTGGTACAGACCAACGATAACAACCGGATCCAGGCCTTTGTGTACTTGCAACTGGCAAGGATCAACCACCATTTTTTGAAAGGGACCTTTACCGAGGGACTGAAGCTGATCCCCTACCTGGAAGAGAAGCTGGGAGAATACCATTTGCAACTTGACCGGCACCGGGTGCTGGTGTTTTACTATAAGATCGCCTGTTTGTATTTCGGCAGCGGCGACAATGAGCGTGCGATCGATTATCTGCAGAAGATCATCAACTGGAAGGTGGATTTGCGCACCGACCTGCAGTGTTACGCGCGGCTGCTGCACCTGATAGCACATTACGAGTTGGGCAATACCGAGATCCTGGAATACCTGATCAAATCGGTGTACCGTTTTATGGCGAAGATGAACAGCCTGAGCCCGGTGGAAGAGGAGATGTTCCGGTTTTTGCGGAATTCCCTGGCGCTTTCTGCAGGATCAGAGAAGGCGGCCTTTGCGCATTTGCTGGAGAAGATCAAAGCCTATGAGAATGACCCGCGGGAAACGCGGACTTTTGCTTACCTGGATGTGATTTCCTGGCTGGAGAGTAAGGTAGAGGGCGTGCCGGTGCAGGAGGTGATCAGGCGGAAAAGTGAGAATGGGAAGAAGAAGAGGGGGTGAGGGGTAAAGTAGTTGGAAATGTAAAAATGCTAATACTATGTGGCCAAGTTTTAGTGAATTCCATAAATGAACGATTGATTATCATGGTTTCTTAAAAAGTATTCTTTTCCGACTTTCCCTGCATAGTTACACGTCCGGAAATTTCGATTGGTTTTTGCTACCTGGATTAGTTTTCATGTCTTGAATTGGATTAAAAAATCGGCATCCAGGTATCCGGGGAGTGTAAAATAAACTGTGTCAATTTTTCAAAGTTCTATTTTTCAATGCGCTGTGCAGATTGATAATTATTCCGACACAGCCGATCTATGTTCTAAAGATGCAATAATTATCAATCAGTACAGC
>NZ_JAIQXE010000003.1 GCF_020076305.1 Flavihumibacter profundi | reverse complement strand
GCTGTACTGATTGATAATTATTGCATCTTTAGAACATAGATCGGCTGTGTCGGAATAATTATCAATCTGCACAGCGCATTGAAAAATAGAACTTTGAAAAATTGACACAGTTTATTTTACACTCCCGGTGGGTGTAAATTTTTCGGCCTTAATCAGGCCTTATTTTGGCTTTAATTAGGCTTCCCGGCTGCACCAAATAGGCTCGCTCCGGGCTTCCGGCAGGCTTCAAACAGGCTTATGGAAGGCAAATGGAGGGCTTATTGAAGGCTTCCTGCAGGCTTCAGGCCAATACAAATTAAGGAATGTGGCGAGCCACTCATGTTGCGGGTGATCAGGTTATCAGGCCTTAGTCATTTTGTCAGATTTTAAGTTTCACAAAAATTGGATGTACTGTTATTTACGGATTACGGGAATGCATTTTTGGGAATCTTCACATGGTCTTCATGTGGTCCTTAAGTGGTCCTTAAAAACACTCACCAAACTCCCGCAATTTGCCAGGAAAACAGCCAGGCCATTAGCCGTCAATCTGGCATAACCGGAATCATTAAGCGCTGGTTACCGGGGCCGCTCCTCCCGGTAAGCCGAGCGGGCAGGCGCTTAGGGTATGAGCCGGAAGTTCAAAATCGCACAGGTAAACAATACCCTCCATATAAAAAGTGATAGGCTGAATAGCCACCAGGCAGGACCGGTGAATGCGTACAAACATGTGGGGTGGATGCACTCGACAAACATGATATCGGCGAAACGGACGCGGGTGACATGTTTTTCAGCTTTGAAGAAAATGTGTTCCTGGATTATAGTTTCTGCTCCAACTGCACAAAAAGTTGATTCAACGGTATCAACCGTTGATCAACCGGTAGGGGCTGGCAGGTAAAAAGGACAGGGGGATAAAAAAAGGAAGGAAAAATGAGTGGCAAATCGCTCCCGAAATTGACGTTTTGGGGGCTTTCAGTATAAGTTCCCGTTGCGTTCAGGTTCCGATTTTACAAAAGCCGTTTTTCTCTTTGATATAATTCTGTTGGGGCTTTAAATATTTTGTTTATTCCAGAATCAAAAATCGGACTTAAACTAAGCGGGATACTAATCCAAGTCCGCTGTTTTCACCTGTAATAAGAATGATTTTCCCTTGCTGTGAAGGAATATTGCCTGCTGTCCAATTTGTTGATGGCACTTTTTAAAATTTAATTTTCATTGATGACACAAAGGTCAGTCAACTGATACAGGCTGGTGTAGTCAAATCCCTGAATGATGTATCCAAATCAAGGTTCTTGTTTTTTGGTTTTCACCGTATCGCTAATCAATAATATCCGATGATGATGCAATTTTTATATCTGCATATTTCCATGCTTCATCAAAAGTGGCTTTGCAGGTTTGCGCATCTGTATCTTTTTTCTGTAACACCAACGAATTGTACAATCCAATTAAAGCCCATCCGTTTTTCTTCCATGTTTGCAGGTCTTTTTGATACACTATTTCTGCCTCATTATATTTTCCCGCTTTAAGCAAAACGGCTCCCAAATGATGCCTTACAGAAAAAAACCAGTCGGGTGGTTCATTATAATTAAGATTGTCTTCTATAGCAACAGCCTGGTTAAACAACGAAATTGATTGTTCATAGTCATTTTGCTTTGTTGCGATGCATGCTGCCAGTACTTTTGAAGCAATTTGCGCAAGATCGGCAGTAGTATTAATACCCCAGACTGTCAGCTGTTGTAGCGTGGAGTCAGCAGCCAAACCAGTGAGGCTGTTCAATTCTTCACGGGCATTCGATACATCATCTTTTCCCAGGTAAGCCATCCCTTTAGCGTAGTGCCATATTGCATTCGGGTAGACCAGGTCTTTTGGAGGTGGCGAAAGCGAAAGCAGGGTATCCCACATAGACAATTTTGCTGCCACATAATATGGTATCGTGTAGTAATGCTGCAATGTACCCCATTCGGGCAGGTGCATAATATCCTTTGCAGTATGTTTTTGTAATTTTTTAGCTGCCATCCATGCCAGTGATGAATTGCCTTCCAATGTAGCCGTGGCTGCTAAAAAATGATAATTATGCGGATAATAGCTTAATGGATACATGCCCTGCGCATGACAGGCAGTAGTATAAATGCTATCTGCTTCCACGGCCCTAAGGTTAGAAAGTGAACCAAGATGATAGTCCCCGGTGTTAATGTAAATGTGAGAAGGCATGTGAACCAGGTGCCCTGACCCGGGAACTAATGTGTATAGCAATTTTGCACTCTCCAATGCTTTTTCAGGAGTGGCAGAAGTTTCCAGCGCATGAATATAAAAGTGATGTGCTCCAGGATGTTTGGGATTAACTTTCATAAGGTGTTCCAATACCGTAACCAATTCCGGTGTCCACGCCCGCGGTTTTTTTGTTTGCTTGTCATATAAATCCCATGGATGTAAGTCCATCAATGCTTCGGCGTAAAGCGCCCCAATGTCGGGATCTGAAGAATACTGGCCATACACTTTTTTCATAGCTGATGCATACGCTATATCCAGTGAACTGCGGTCTACCGGAGGGTTTGCAGCGTATCGGTACCCCAATGCTTCGATGAGCGCTTTCTCTTTTGGTGTGCAATTCTTAGAAAGTGATTGCGCCTTAATGGTAGCATCATAGGCCCGTTGGAAATTATCTTTTTCCATACCCCCATTATAGTTTGGCCCTAATACATACGCATAGCCCCAATAAGCCATCGCACAGGTGGAATCCAGCCTGGTAGCTTCATAAAATGACCTTGCGGCTTCAGCATGATTGAAACCATAAGCCAGCATCATTCCCTGGTTAAAATATTCCTGTGCTTCCTGGTTAGAAGTTGAAACCTGGAAAGCAATACCTTCCAATCCATTGAATTTCGGCGCTTTTTTGCCTGAGGAGTACCAATCCTTGTCAGTAGTTTTTGTGGTATAGCAGCCAATAACCTGGCTGTCTTTTTCTTTTGCTTCCTTTTTGTTATTACATGCAAGGAAAAGAATAACCATGAAGGAGGTTAATAAAACTCTGGCCATATAAAAACTATTTGATTTATCTACATACATTATCCGCGGGCTTTCCCTTTCAGGATTGTCGTTGAAAATTAATGTTGTCAATCATCCGGCAACGAATAGCCGCGTAGATTCGCTACAGTGGTCACACCTAAACGAAAACTCCATTAAAATAATAAAATTTCCAAATCCGACATACCGGGAAAATCCCCGTATCTGCAGTTTCCATAGGCCAACAAGGCAATGCCCTACCCGATCTTCCAGCCCGTTTGGTGTTAAAAGGTGTTTTGTTTTTCGAACAGCGGATCCGTCCCAACCGCATAGCACTAATGCCTATCCTATACCAGTTTTCCAGAATTGATTTCGGCATATAAAAAAAGCCAATGACAAACTGGTCAATGCCATCCGCCTGAAATGGAATGACGCCACACCGGCTGATGAGTCCAAAATGTATGGGGAAAATTGGAAGAATGCCTTTGTACGCTGGGTCATGATCGCACACCAGATCCACCACCGCGCAAAGGCATAAACCGTTCAGCCGCGACCGGTCGGGGTATCCCCCGTTCCAATATTTCATATTCCGGTTATTGTCCGGGCCGGATAAAGAACATGATAAATACTGCAGCCAATTGTCCCGGGAAACTATTTACGGGAGAAACTTGTCGCGGCTTGGACTAACTTATTTTATCCAGGCTACATGACAAATGCCTGGTCAGATAGTTTACAGTGTACCAAAACCGGACACTACTGTACCGAAAACGAACACCTTGCCTGGGTGCTAATATAACCAAATGACTGATTAGCAGAAATGTAAATTGATGGCCTGTTAATAGCTCTTATTTAACCCTAAACCTACCTAAGTATGTTTAAATATTATTTCAAAACCGCCTGGCGAAATTTGATGAAGAATAAAATGTTTTCATTCATCAATATTGCAGGGCTCGCCATTGGCATGGCAGCCTGTCTTTTGATTTTGGAATATGTACACTTTGAATTGAGCTACGATCAATTCAATAAAAATGCAGATGATATCTATCGGGTGGTGAACGACCGTTATCAGAATGGCAAACAGGTTAAACATACTACCATGACCTATTCGGCAATCAGTAAAGCGATGGCCCATGATTATCCCGAACTGATCAATTTTACCCCGATGCAGAGAGGAGGGCAGCGGATTATTTCTTACAACACAAAAAGGATTGGGGGACAAAATTTACTCTGGGTTGAAAATTCCTTCCTCGCAATGTTTAGCTATCCTCTGCTTGCCGGAAACGCTGCAACCGCGTTAATAGAACCCGGCACAACAGTTATTTCTGAAACCCTTGCTAAAAAGATATTTGGTGCTAATAATCATCTTGAATCCTTAATCGGCAAAGTGATCAGCGACGAAGGTCGCCGTCCTATTAAAATAACCGGAATTTTTCGGGACGTTCCTGAAAATTCGCATCTGCAATTCGACATGCTCTTATCCTATAGCTCATTAGATTGGATAACGGCTGAAAATGAATTGACGTATCCAGGAATGTACCATTACATACAATTAAAGCCGGGTACAAATTATAAAGTATTTGAAACAAAGCTTTCAGCCTTCAGCCAGAAATATTTCCAGGGAAACAAAATCTCCGGCAGTGTTGAAAAATTTTACCTGCAGCCACTTTCAAAAGCACATCTTTATTCCGATTTCGAAGATGAGATTGGTAAAACGGGAAGTGCAGTTGCAGTCTGGGGCTTACTCATCATTGCCGTGCTGATCATTGTCATTGCATGGATAAACTATATTAACCTTGCCACTGCAAAAGCATTGGAACGGGCAAAAGAAGTCGGCATCAGGAAAGTTACAGGAGCAACCCGGCAACAATTGATCGGGCAGTTTCTCACCGAATCTTTTATCATCAATATTGTGGCATTACTCATTGCTTTGCTTCTTGTAAATCTTGCCCAGGACGGATTTAACAGATTGGTTCAACACCAGCTTTCATTATTTTATTTGTTTGAAAAGGGACTAAATGGTTACAGCAGTATTTTTACATTGATCGCATTCATTGTGGTTGGCATTTTCGTCTCTGGTTTCTATCCCTCTGTTGTGCTTTCTTCTTTTAAGCCGATCATGGTATTAAAGGGAAAATTTACAAGATCTAACAGGGGAATTTTATTACGCAAGGTTCTTGTCATTGGGCAATTTGCGGTGACTATTGCGCTGATCATTGGTTCCTTTGTGGTGTTCCGGCAAATAAAATTTATAAATGAGCAGAACCTGGGAATGAACATTTCGCAAATGCTCATTGTAAAGGGACCCGCACTCACACAATGGGATACCACATTTTTGAGAAAGGAAAACAGTTTTACCAATGAATTAATGCAAATACCGGGCGTTTTAGGCGCATCATATTCTCAGAGTTTGCCTGGGGAGGAACTATGGACAGATTCCGACGTAAAAAGAACAGATGATCCTGCTGAACCGCATTTCACCGTTCATCATAATGGCGTTGGCCCTGGTTTCGTTGATCTCTACCAAATGAGATTAGTTGCAGGAAGAGAATTTATTGCAACAGATTACGGGGATAAGCCGCATAATATTATCATCAATAATGCAGCCCTGAAATTGTTTGGTTTTAAATCAGCAAATGACGCGATGGGAAAGCAAATTAATGACGAAGGAAACAAATACGATGTTATCGGCGTAGTGGCGAATTTTCATCAAAGATCCCTCCACTATCCCATTGAGCCAACCATGTTTAAACCTACCTACAGTATGTTTCACCGTTTTTCTGTAAAAGTTGACCCACGGGATCTTTCCTCTAAAATTACCGCAATTAAGAAGAAATATGACTCATTTTTCCCAGGTAATTTATTCGACTACTATTTCCTGGATGAAAAATTTAATGAACAATACGGCAACGATAGGCTTTTTGGAATAGTGTTCTCGATTTTTTCCGGCTTTGCTATTTTCATCGCCTGTTTGGGTTTGTTTGGGTTGTCACTTTTGACCATCTTGCAACGCACAAAGGAAATCGGCATACGCAAAGTTCTTGGCGCGTCAGTATCAACTATTGTAATGCTGATATCAAAAGATTTTATCAAACTGGTCATCATTGCTTTCGCAATTGCATGGCCTGTGGCATGGTTTGTAATGAACAAGTGGCTGCAGAATTTTGCCTTTCGTATCCAGATTAGTTGGTGGATATTTTTTGCTGCAGGATCACTTGCAGTAATTATTGCTTTAGCAACGATCAGTTTCCAATCCATAACCGCCGCCGTTGCAAACCCTGTGAAGTCATTGCAAACGGAATGACTAAATGATCACCTTTAAATAAGAAACTGCCACCAACAGTTGTATCGCGAAGGCGATCCTTCACATAAGCAACAATCCGCTCAACGGCATTTGAAATTCAAATCCTGTCTGGACCACCTGTTGGCGGAAGTTTAAATAGACGTATTATCACAGTATAATATTTTCGCATCCACCAGAACCGGGATTCCTTTAATCAGCGTTTGTAATACTATACAACTTTGCTCTGTAGCACTAATTAGTTTATTTGCTATTTCTTCTTTAACACTATTATTTATGGTAATCTCAACTTCTAATCCCATTGCCTGAAAACATACGGGCACATTTTTATCAACTTTCATAGTCCCACGCACATCAACAATGGTTGTTGTCTTTCCTTTACAATTGAAGTAAAAATCATAATCCTTAATTTTTTAATTGCCAGAAGGATGAATATTTCCAGATTGAATTTCCGCTAACCGGCAGGGCATTGGCGCAGGTGGGGAATTTTTCTGTCCTACAGATTTACGATTTGTCAAAAGGTTTTGAGTCTCTTGAATTATACTTTGTACTATTGCTTGTACTTACCGTAAATTGGTTGTCCGGCAAAAACATTGTCAACTGTTTTCCCATTTCTTAAAACAACCACACCATTCACAATTACATATTCAATGCCTTCTGAAAAGGCAGGGCCATTTTCAAAAGTTCCTTTATCAATTATTGTATTGGGGTTGAAAATAGTAATATCAGCATCAGCACCAATTTGTATCCTTCCTTTGAACCTCATCATTGGTGCAATATTTTCCAGTCTTTTAGCTGGCAACAAAGTCATTTTTTCAATAGCGGTCATAAGGTCAATTACTTTCTCTTCTCTTACATATTTACCTAACACTCTTGAGAAAGTTCCACCGGTTCTTGGATGTGCCAATTTTGCATATGGCATTCCGTCTGATGCAATAATAACACCAGGTGCTGCAATGCCAGTCCTAATCCATTCAGGTTTCATCACATGCAAGATTACTGTTCCCCCGGTTTTGCGATAGGTTTCAAATGTTTCCTTAGTAAGGCGTTCGCCAGTTGCAACCCATTGCAGGTCACCATAACTAATGCCTAACCTATCCTGCCATCCGTCAGAGAACATTGCACTTTCCAAACTCGTTGATCCGGCGGTGTAAGAATAAAGTTCGGTTGTAATATCAAATCCTCTTTTTTGTGCGGCATTCACCATATCAAGGCCTAATTGAATATTACCTAATGCCATACTATTGATATGAACAATATGCAGCGGAGCGTTTGTGAGGGCGGCATCAGCTATGACTTCCTGAATTGAAATAATATCGGGATTTCTTACGTGCGTGAAAACAAGGACATTCATTTCGCCAGCCAACTGAAACACCTTGTACATTTCAGTTGGATTTGTTTTAGGCAAGTACCCGATAGGAACTCCGATACCAATCCCGCCTTCGCTCAACGATGATTTAATGTTATCAAGTGTTTTATTCATTTCTTCCGTTGTAAGCTGCTCTGTTGCAGCAGGAAGAATAGCACTATTACGCTTTTCTATTGATGATTCTCCTTTGATACTTGTTTCAAGCAATTTACTTACAGCATCTTTATATTTATCTATTGCTTTAAACCGTTCATAAGGCCAGCATACACTTGCTCCGTAGTTTATCAATGCCTTTGACTGTCTTGTTGCATACCACTCTTTAAGGTTCTCAATTCCCCATTCCAGTTCCAGTGCAGTAGTAAGTCCATCATGCAATTGATATTCTTGTTCTGTGTTGGTTCGGCCATGTACATGCAAATCAATAAAGCCAGGAGCTACCACTAAACCTGGTACATTAATCGTTTGTTTACCTTTTAACCGTTCTGATGAAATTTGGGCAATACGATTATTGATGATGCCCACATTTTTTATTGCATCAAGTTTAGTTTCCGGGTCAATAACTCTTCCACCCGTTAATACAATATCATATTCAATAGTTGATTGACCAATTGCAAAATGACAAAACCATATTGTCAATGTAAAAAAGAGAAATAATGATTTTAATACTCTTGTCATTTAGAATTGTTTTTTGATGTCAATGAAATGTCTTTACAAAATTGCCACTAATGTTTTGCAGATTTGCGATGGGCGGGATTTTTGGCTTAACTGTTCATGCGGAGCACGAAACTTCGCCTATTGCAAATGTACTGTTAGCGGCTTGTGCTTTCATCGGTCTTGTCTTTAAACTGTGGTTCAATTCTGAAATATACCCAGTGAACGGGCACATTTTTATCAACTTTCAAAGTCCCGCGCACATCAACATTTGCCGTAGCTCTAACTTTAGTTTTGTACAGAGCGATCTGCAAACGGTTTGCAATCATCCTGAGTGCAGTTTCAAAACAGGATGCCAGAGCTGCAGATAGTGTAGGGTCCTTTATTTTTCCCTTCTGCTAAGAATAGGCAATGAATTAAAGAAATCAGATCTTCGCCTGCTTTCAATCTTCAAAATGATACTATATGACTTCATCCAAGAAAATTCTCGTTATCCTGCGTCATGAAAAAAGCCTGGGCATAGTCGATGATTTTGCGATGCAAAATGGTTTTACAATCATACCCGTGGTATTGGATCCGATTGAAATTCCCGAAGGCGTAGCGACTGCATTAGAGCGGATAAGGGAAAGCATTCCTTTATGTGATGTGATTGCACTTGGGACAAAGGTTTTTGATATTTCAAAAGAACAAAGCAGGCTAATTGAGTTTCTACAAATCTTCAGAGAAAATGGTGTGCGGGATAAACCTATCTGCATGACTAACCTGGGTGTTTTCCCCAATGCAGAAAAAACAGCCCTGGCCAATACAGGGCTTAACCTTTTTTATGTAGAAAATGATAACCTGGGGCGTGACGGCATGTTGAATTTCGGACCCATCCTGGTAAAAGCTTTGCAAGAACAATAAAGAAAAAAGCAGCTACTGATTTTATTCTGTAGCTGCTTCATTTTGAACGTGGTGTGGGCCGGAATCGAACCGGCGACACAAGGATTTTCAGTCTTAAAATTAATGGATTCATATGGTTCGATATGGAACTAAATGACTGATAATCAATAGTATTTATTTTAAATTAAATCGCGAAAAAGCATATAAATACGGTAAATGTTGTACCAATTCAGTGGGTACAACATGGCCAGCGTAAAAATTGTTCTTTTTCAAAAGCCCAGTAAGGACGGCAGTTTGCCGCTCTGCCTTCGTATTACAAAAGATCGGAAAACCAGCCTTATCCACCTTGGATATTCGATAAAGGAGACTTCTTCGCGTAAAATTCTTGTTGTGGTAACACCATCTACAAACTGAACTCCGTGCAAAAGCCCCAATGGCTGAAGGCTTGTTCTGTATAACTCACACTTTACAGAAAAAAGGTCCCATAATCAGAAAATGTCCGGTATACTTGTTATTTAAACCCGTTTAATGATATTTTTTCCGTATTTACGTATTATTTATACATTTTAGCTTACTTTTGGTACAGAAACACGAAAAATCTTACCATGTACACGGAAATATTACGGATAATAGAAGGAGGATTAGCTAGAGATCCTAAAAAGGTTTACAACTATGCAAAAATGCTAGCCGACAAATTAGGATACGACGGCGATAATAAAATGGCAAAAATGATTCTTAGAGCAATTGAGACCGGACATACTACAACCGTTAGCATGGATGAATTGCTAACCACGCCCGTGGATAATGAAAGCAGGCTAAGTATTGTTGATGTTGAAATGCCAGCCAAGGAGGCTACCACCATCGTATTGCCCAAACTGGTTGGTAATAAAGTAAGCGACTTTATTAGCATTGTAAAGCATCAAGATGATTTGATCAAAAATGGTATAGAAGTTTCAAATACCCTTCTGCTTTATGGCAAGCCAGGCTGCGGTAAAACTACAGTAGCAAGGTATATTTCTGAAAAGACGGGACTTCCGCTGGTTATCGCAAGATTCGATGCAATCGTTTCATCTCTTTTGGGAAATACAGCCAAAAACATCAGGAAAATATTTGACTTTGCAGATAACAAACCATGCATTCTTTTCCTGGATGAATTCGATGCCATTGCAAAGGCAAGAGACGATCAATACGAATTAGGTGAATTGAAAAGAGTTATCAATAGTCTTTTGCAGAATATCGACGCTTTTGCATCGCATAATATTCTCATAGCGGCGACAAATCATCCGGAGCTACTTGATAAAGCTATTTGGAGAAGATTTAATACGGTTATAGAGATTGGTGCACCTCAAGAAAATGAAATCACTGAATTATTGAAAACGTTCACAACAGACTTCAAAACTGATTTTATTTCTGACGAGAAGAAGTTGGATAAGGCTATCAAATTAATGGAAGGGAAAACTCCCTCTGATATAAAAAGTATCGTAAACAATGCCAAGGCACATGCAATCATAAGCGGCAACAGCATACTTAAATATGAAGACCTGTTAGTTGAACTATTTGAATTTAATCATCATGGTGACTTAGTGATAGAAAAGCTTGTTGAATTCTTAAACGATAATGGAATACCCCAGGCCGCAATAGCAGAGAGGATGAAAATTTCAGTCAGGCAAATAAGAAATTATTTAAACAAACAATCTTAAAGTAATGGCAGAAAGAAACCTTCCTATAAAATTCTTTCAGAAGAGGCAGAAAGATGAATTGGACACCGAAGGTGGTGGCGAAAGGAGACTGCCAAAATGGGTGAATACTCCTTCAGAACTGCAGGAAAAAGTCTCCTATGTTAGCAACGTTCTCACAAATATTTCCAGATCATTGGCCGAAAAAGTGAACCAGAACAACTACGTGCCATCTGTTGTAAAGGTGAAACTTAACGAAGAAGCATTGGCAAAAAGCCATCGAAAGGAAATTGCCACACTTTTCAATATCGGTAAAATAAATATGATCGGTATTGCAGGCGAGGATGAAGTTCTGGTTAAGATTGATAGCCAGAATGACGTGCTATCTATACTAAAGAAATTTGAAAATATAAATGATGCTTTTCCAAGCTTTTCTACTACTGTGGGTGTCTCTGCAATTACAAATGTAGAAGAGTTTAAGCCGGTGATAGATGTAGAACCGGATAAGGAAACCGTATTAAAATTGAAGCTTATTAATTATGAGAACAATGAATTGAATAGCATTGTGACAAAACAGTTTGAGAGCTACTGCGATGATAAAAAACTGCGATATGAAAGAGCTGCCTATTCCGGAGATCTAAATATTTACCGGCTAAGTGATGTAACACAGGACGCTTTTGAAGAACTAAAAAATTTTGATGGTGTACAGTTGATAAGCGAAATGCCTGTTTACGATATAACGCTTGATGAAATTATGGAAGAGAAACAGATACCGGTAAAAGTTCCGAAAGAAGGAGTTAATTACCCGGTGGTTGGTGTGCTGGACACCGGAGTGGCAGATATTCCGCATCTCAAGCCCTGGCTCCACAAAAATAGCTTTTCTAAATATCATACCAATGATGTAGATAAAAGTCATGGTACATTCGTAGCTGGCGTATTGATTTATGGCGATGAATTGGAGGGGCAAGGTTACACCGGCGTTGAAGGCTGCAAGATATTTGAGGCGATTGTAATGCCCGATATAAAAAAGCAGAGAATTTATGAAGATGAATTGATTGAGCATATTCGTGAGGCAATCGGCAAAAATGACGAGATAAAGATTTGGAATCTTTCTCTTGGTACTAGCATGGAAGCTGATCACCATGAATTCTCAGATTTTGCTAAAGCTTTAGACGAAATACAGGAGCATCATGACGTATTGATCTGCAAGTCAGCCGGGAACTGTGACGCTTTTACAAGAAGTGCACCAACAAAAAGGATCTCTAAATCAGCAGACACTGTAAGAGGGTTGGTTGTCGGCTCGCTTACACATGATAAAAACGGAACTGACATATCAGATAAACATACACCCTCCCCTTTTTCGAGAAAAGGCCCCGGACCTGCTTACCTGATAAAACCCGATGTAGTTCACATTGGAGGCAATGCAGGCCTGGACCATAGAAACAATCCTGTTTACAACCATGTTTATTCCTTCGCTCCTGATGGACGAGTTGCGGGTAAGGTTGGTACCAGCTTTTCTACGCCTCGGGTTTCTGCTATTGCCGCAGGATTGGATGCGATGATCAGCGAGAAATTTAATCCGTTACTTTTAAAGGCACTGATCATCCATTCTGCCAAATACCCGCCAGAAATGAAAGTGGCCATTGCGGAAAAAATTGATACAGCTGGATTTGGGCTGCCATCAAACGTAAACGAAATTCTCTTTAACCAACCCAACGAAATAACATTAATCCTGCAGGATACTCTTGAGAGGGGAAATTTCATTGATATTCTGGACTTCCCTTTTCCGCCCAGCATGGTTGATGAAGAAGGATATCATTATGGCGAAGTTACAGTAACCCTGGTAACTGCACCAATTCTTGAAGTTTCTCAGGGTGCTGAATATTGTCAGTCCAACATTGATGTAATGTTCGGCAGCTATGATGAAAAGGTTGCCAGGGACACGAGTAAGGCCACAATTAAAAATCCTATCGGAGCTGACGGCAGACAGAATGTATTGTCAACTGCTGTTTATAGCAAGAAGGCTTCACATGATGTAACGACGGCATTTGCTTCGGAAAGGATGTTGGTGTCTTATGGAGACAAATATCAGCCGGTGAAGAAGTGGTGTGTAAATTTTGATGACTTCACCAATGCAAATAAAGAGAAGTATTTAAAAGGGCCTAAAAACTGGTATTTAAAGCTAGAGGGGCTATTCAGGCATTTTACTGAAACAAAATGTGAGGCACAAAAAATAACGCCAAGCCATGAGTTTTGTTTGGTCATCACCATCAAAGACACTAAGAAGCGTGGTAATATTTACAATGAGGTAACTCATTTACTTGACAACTTCAGCTTTGTGCATACAAATGTTAAGCTCAAAGAAGAAGTAAGAGTTAGACTGAACCAATAAATTATTGAATAAGTTCTTTATAGAAAGGGAAAAGCCCTCTGAGTTCATACCTCCAAAGGGCTTTCAGGAAAAGAGATTGAAAGCTGCTCGTTTCCTTTTTCAAGTTCAGTACAAAAGTAGGGGTTCCCGCCGATTTACAATCCCTGCCAGAGTACATTAACTCTCTCAGTGATTTCCTCTCTATACAGCTTTCCGGCGACTATTCCTCTACTCCGTTATAAGGTTGGGGCAGTTTTGTTAACCCATTAAAAAATGTAAAGAAATGGGAAAGAATCAGCATGTGACCAAGCACCCTGGAGGTGGCTGGCAGGTTAAAGGAGCCGGTAATGAAAAAGCAACAAAAGTTACCGAGACTCAAAAGAAAGCGATTAATGTGGCTACCAACATAGCCAAGCATCAAAAGTCAGAAGTTATCATTCATGGAAAAAACGGGAGAATAAGAGATAAGGACTCTTACGGCAACGATCCTGTACCACCGAAAGACAAAAAATATTAATCAATTAAAATAGTTTTTAAAATGAGCGAGGCAATTGAAAAAAAAGACAATGAAAAATATGATGACAAAAAAGATGTCACCATCTATGTAAATGCCGAAACAAAGGATTGGAAGGAAAAATCAATTTCATTTGAACAAGTTGTCGTATTGGCGTTTGGTGTGCAACCTGAAAATGCTTCACAAACCTATACGGTCACTTATAAGAAAGGGAATGATAAAAAGCCTGAAGGTTCCTTAACAAAAGGCCAATCTGTTCACGTTAAAGATCTAATGAGATTTAATGTCACACCAGCTAATCAGTCATAGTCCGGATCTGAAGAGATTAAAGGATGAAGGCTACGGAATTCAGATAAAAGGTGGACTCCTGGTAGTCCACCAGATTCCGTACGTTAATGACAAAAAAGAAGTACAATTTGGCAAGCTTGTGAGCGAACTTACCTTAAGCAGTCCGGGCAAAACAGGAGTTCCGAATACACATGTTATTCATTTTGCCGGAGCTTATCCATGTTATCCCGATGGCAGTCCCATTACTGCACTGCAACACGCAAGCGCAACTCAGGAAATCACCAAAGGAGTTGTGATAGATTTTTCATTTTCGAACAAACCAGGGCGGTCCTATATAGATTATTATGAGAAAATTAGTAGTTATGCAAATCTTATTTCGGCCCCAGCTAAAGCACTGAGAGAAGATGTATCGGAAAAATCACACCCGGTTATCCAGGAAGATGCAGAGGATACCGTTTTCAGATATATAGACACTAATTCCAGCAGAGCCAATATCACACCGATCAGTGAAAAGCTGCAAGGGCAAAAAATTGCTATCGTAGGCAGTGGTGGAACGGGATCATACCTTCTTGATTTTATTTCTAAAACACCTGTCCAGGAGATCCATCTTTTTGACGGAGATCATTTTCATGTACACAACGCATTTCGTGCGCCAGGAGCGGCAACGGTTGAGGAGCTAAACAGCAATTTAAAAAAGGTTCATTACCTGCATACGAAGTATTCTCAAATGCACCGATATATTATTCCGCATGACTATTTTATCACTCCGCAAACGGTGAATGAGCTATCCGGTATGGACATTGTTTTCATTGCCATTGATAAAGGAGAAATCAAGAGGCTTATCATTGACGCCCTCTTAAATACAAATGTGCCTTTCATTGATGTTGGCATGGGGTTAAATGTAAAAAACAATACATTGCTTGGCACGTTAAGAGTAACCTCATGCAATTTGGCAAAAAAAGATCATTTAGAAAGACGGATTTCTTTCGTTGATCAGGAAGACGATGGGTATCACTCCAATATTCAGATTGCGGAACTCAATGCTTTAAATGCGGCTCTGGCCATTGTCAAATGGAAGAAGATGTTTGGCTTCTACCATGATATGGAAAAAGAGCATCACACGACTTATACGGTTAATGAATCACAACTTTTGAATGATGAAACTGCAGAATAAATTTGTAGAACTAATGCCTACGGAACTTGAAGAAGGAATTCTTTATGTATCTATGGAATTTGGCACTGTTATTCATAAGTGTCCTTGCGGCTGCGGCCAAAAGGTCGTTACTCCGCTGTCTCCTGTGGGATGGCAGCTTAGTTATGATGGCGATACGATTACCCTGACACCCTCAATTGGCAACTGGAGCTTCGTGTGTCAAAGCCACTACTGGATAATAAACAATGTTGTTCAACATGCGCTCAAGTGGAAAAAAAATCCAATCGAAAAAGGGCGAAAGAACGAACAAAAATCACAGAAAAAATATTATCGAAATAAAAGTAAAAAATAATAATGAGTGCTCCGGTAGTACTGGAATTGAAAACCATTATTGTTGGTACTATTCAAAGCTAACTTCTGACTTTAGATCAAGTACTTTGCAGGCATCCAGTTTGTTTAAAAAGCTTTCAAATTCCTACGTATTAAACCCTTCGGATGTAAATTACTTTTCCAGTTTATTAGCTTAGCTGTAAATTCCGGTGATACTGACCCCGGTATTCCGGGTGATGTTGACGCCTCTGTTTAGGGTCAATGAAGAACAGTAATGTAAAGAGCGGTTAGTGATTTCAAAAGTATTTATCCTAAGTGACCTTCGTTCATTTTTTTCTTCTAATAGATTCGCCTTTCAGTTCGATCCGGTGAGCGCCGGCTGTCAATCTGACCATTAGAGCATAGGCGACGGTTGGTTCATTAATGTACTCGTGCCTGGCACTAACGGGTAATTGGGAGGTGATCAGCGTAGCATACTTACCATGGCGTTCTTCGAGGATTTGCAACAAGGCAAGTTTTACATCCTGTTGCATGGGTTGCAGGCCAAAGTCGTCCAGTATGATCAGCGCCTGGCGTTCCAGGTGGTTCAGTTGTAAAAACAATCTGCCAGTTCTCTATCGGTCGGCCTGGATGCATTACTGCTGTCTTCCGCTATGCGCGCCAGATAAGATCTGACTGAATCCTACAAAACCTGCTTTCTTTATGTTGTCAATATTGTTGAAATTCATATCGAGTTTTGTCTGCCTGAACTTTTAGGGTGTCATACTACGCTTGCAGGCAATGCAAATATTTACGAAATTAAAAAGATCCCTATCGTTAATGGTGTACTTAAAGGATCGTCTATTAGCAGAAAAGATCTTTTGAACAGCTCGAGCGCCCGCTGCTTCGCCAGTTGCCTGCCACGCCCTGCGTGTTGAAAAAATGCAGAATCCTGTCCATACAACGCAATTACCATATCCAGCTTCGGGATGATGGCCTCTATTACAGTGCGAAAAAACCACCAGAAATCCTATACCACACTTGCTGACCACATGCCACCCCATCATCAGCGGATGAAACAGTTCGAGGGTTGGTTCTGCGTCGAAGATTGAGGCCTTCCTCTTTTTAGATCCTGTGGACCCCCTTGTGATTATCTGGCCAGCCTTCTCTTCGCAGCACCGTATAAACGCGCCACATGCCAAATCGGATTTTTGTTTCTGCTATTTCTTTTATCCTGGCGCGGACAGGCCGGTCTTCACGGCGATGGTGTTGGTAATAGTAAACCGAATGACGATTATGCAGAAGCCTACAAGCGCGCCGAATAGACACTTTGAATTGACTTATTATATGTGCGGCCAGCTCCTTCTTTTGGGCTGGCCTCAGAGCTTTTTTTTGATTACATCTTGAAGCATTTGCTTGTCCAAGCTAAGGTCAGCCACCATTTGCTTTAATCTTACATTTTCCTCCTTGAGTTGCCGCAGTTCCCTAAGTTCAGATACGCCAAGGCCACCATACTTCTTTTTCCAATTGTAAAAAGTAGCTTCACTGACGCCCATCTTGCGACAGATCTCTTCGGTGACTCGTCCTAAATAAACCTTACATGTTTTATAAATAATCCTGATTTTACTTTACACTTGTTATTGATCGCAAATACAATCTGCGCTTCCGTAAATTTTGACTTTTTCATGCGCAATCATTCTTGTTTAAGTTATGAATAATTGCCTCATTTTTCTAGTTTAGCAGTGTCCAGTTTTTTGGGGGGAGGTCAACTTTTGTTAGATCGGGTTTGAAATTTTTATTCAAAAATATATAAGGAGTATTAGCGCTCTTTATCGAATCAAAATCTATAAGATTATTAGCAGGCCCTAAATTATTTATAAATATCTTGTTCGAAGCCCTAAATGGATTTGATATTATAAGTAATATTTGAAAAGAGTAGTTATTATTAGAATCTATTTGAGTCGATATCGAATCTAAATATATTTTTTGCCTTATATCACTTATGATATTCCCTATAGAATCATACCGGTAAAACACAATTGTCTGTATCAACCGAATTATTGCTCGGTTAAGGCATAAAAAAGGTTATATTATTTTGTTTTTTGCACAGTTCATGTTATAGCCTGTTGTTATGCTGTCCCAATCCATCTGTCGCTTATTTTTTTAAGTTCAATTGTTTTTGTTGGTGCGTTAACCCAGCCTTTTACAAAACTGATGTCATTGGAGTCTGGCAATTGTTCTGGTATAAGTTTGTTTATCCTAATTCTACTTGGTAATGCAGCAGCCTCTCCAACAAAAATTGCCTCCCGTCTAGTAAGAGAAGGCAGCATTTTTGTCAAGCCTACTAAGCTATCTGGTAAGAATTTAGCAACATGTTCTTGGTCATTCGAGTTCGTAAGTCTAAGGATTATCCACGAATTGCATTGTGATAAAACAGTTGCCTCAACATCTGATGGTCTTTGGGAAATAAGCATTAAACCTACACCATATTTTCGACCTTCTTTGGCAATACGCCTTACTGCTTCTTGCGCTTCTTTGTATTGTGCCTCTCCATGATTTGGTACATAACGGTGAGCTTCCTCACAGATAAACAGAACAGGATCCTTTTCTCTCTCCTCTCTTGTTTGCCATAATTTGTATTGAAATAATAGCCTTGCGATTAGAGCAGTTAATGGGCCAGCAACTTCATTAGGTAATCCTGAGATATCAATAATTCTTAGGTTCTTATCTTCAATATCACCTACAAATTGATGGAGCACAGTTTCCAGTGTCGGTGAAGTTGCACCAAACTCCTCCATTAAAAATGACAATTGTGGATTAGAACGCAAGACTTTTAGTTTTTTAAGAATCGATTCTATTTTTTGTCTGTTGGAATCGCTTGGAGGTAAAAAGTCTGTTTTACCTGCTTTACGCCCTTGTACTTTATCAATGTGTTTGAGAAACTCAGAAAGTAGAAATGGAATTGGTTTATCTCTGTCGAAGTTTAAAATATCACTCTCGGTTTTACCTCCTGTTGGAATTTCTGAATTTGCTTCTCCTAGTGGATCGACACCAACATTTTCAACTAAACCTGAATTTAATAATCTTGCATAGGTTACTGCTTGATAAACCATATTTGTCTGTGAGGTAGCTTCAAATTCAGTTTTACCGATAACTAATGATCTAAATTCATCGCTTGACATTAGCCAATACGGCAATTTCAATTGCTCAGATTTAACAGCCTTTGTGGACGCTTCGTTATAGGCTTTATATACAACTGCTTTATCCCCAAATGCCTTAGCATACTCACCATGTGGGTCAATAATTACAATCCTAGGTGATAATGTTTTGCCTTTTGTTTGATGCGCCAAAACGGAGTGGAGAATGGATGAAACTGTTCCAGATTTTCCTGAACCAGTAGAACCTAAAATTGCACAATGATGTCCAAATAATTTATCAATATTTGCTCGACAAACGGCATTATTTCCTCCAACATAATTTCCAATAGGAACCATTGGATTGTTTTCAATGTCTTTTAAATCTTCTGCTGCACGATAAATACCTTCAAGTTCATCATTCAGGCATAGAAAGGCATCTTGTAAAGGAAGTGGATATGTTTCAACTCCTCTAACAAATGAAAGTTTACAATCTTTTGAACTCCAAATACCTTGGCCAAATAAATCAGCTTCTAATATCCTTCTATCATCACCAGGTAGAATAGAAGTTTTACCCTCTTCAGCAAGAATATCAGACTGCATTCTCAACATTCTAACATATGCGAATAGTATTTTTCTGCCGAAGTGTATTTTAATAATACTACCAATTTGACCTACCGAATATACTTGGCCATAAACTGATCTTGTAAGTTCAGTAATTTTAGTATCAAGTTCAATTCTAATTTGATTACTGCATACTTCTACAATTTTTCCAATTCTCAAAGAAGGTAGTGTGATAAATAGTTCTTTACTCATGGTCTCCAGTTAAAATGAAATTTGTCAATCCAGAAAATGTCCACCAATACAAATCTTTCTTATCGGTGGTTTGTAGCGGATCTCTAGAATTATAGTAAACTCCTTTTTGTCCAGCAACATAAACTCTACTACCAAATTGTTTATCAGTGAGCCATGCATCAAGTGTTTTGTTAATTACTATAGTGCCATTAGGGTTTTCTTGTGCAAAAGCGATTATTGTAGTTCTATTGTTTCTACTTGATAGAGCCGCTTCTATTTCAGCATTAATATGGTCATCTCCGAAGCTATATCCACATGTAATTAATACATTGTCTTCATTTGAATTTAGTGCGTTTCTAAAGCCGTTAAACAAATATGAAAATGGGTCTTTTTGGGTCTCTACATATTTTGTAGCTTGAGGATAAATCATTATCTCAGATTTATTTGCTAAATATTTTGTTCCGTATCTGGTTCTAACTAAACCTTTCTTTTCATCTCGATGCCAATCTATTGACCCATGAAGTTTGTAAAGCAGACATTTATTAGGCAAGCTATGAGCATCTTGAAATTCAAATTGTGGATTCCAATATGCAATTGCACCACCTGAGAAACCATCAACAACAGTGAATTTTTCTAACCCTAAAGCATCCTCTAATAATGTGTCATAATTGGTTGAAAAAAAGGTGAGTTTAGACCTAGACAGCAAATTTGATCTATTTGAATATATCGCTTGAACAAATTTGATATGATGTTCTATTTCAACAATTGGATTTGAAAAATCACCAATTATTTCAGTTCCGTCATTTGAATAACCATATCGAACAGTTTCACCAATTGCGGAAATTATGGATTTGTGAAGGTTTAATAGTTCATCTTTAGTGAACGATTTTGCACTCACAGTTGCTGATTGAGTTTTGGACCTGTCCGCTAATGCAATCAAATCACCGATATGACTTAAATAGTGTTCAATATGTGACTTGTCTTGCAATTCAGCCGTAAGTAAATTATAGATTTCAATATCCTTGTCGATTTTAGAAGCATCAATAATACTTTTTACTCGAGCAGTCAATTGGTACATCAAAGGAATATTTGATTTGTAACTTATACCAGCTCCAAAAAGCCAATTTTGTCTACTAGAATCGAGCTGCTTTTTTAGCTCTTCAGTTATTGATTCAAAGTCATGGTTAGCCATTGTTGTCATTTATTTCAGTAAATATATTTTGCATTTGATTTTTTGAAATAATCAAAAAATTTGTAGTATCATATGTGTTCTTTTCGACCCTTCTTAAGAACCCTAGATAATTCATGATTCTAATAAAAGTTCTCATGGTCTTTTCAGTATAAGCTACTCCAATACCTATTCTTCCTAGAGAGGCGGCATTAATTAGACTTCCCATAATGTGTTTCTTTGAATTCTCATTTTCTATTTCTATTGCAAGAAAACATCTAGCATTTTGATTTTTGTAAATCAACTCTTCAAAAGGCGGAATTGTGATTTCATTATTTACTTCTAATCCTATATTTTCAATGTGTATGTGATATAATTTTCTAATAAATAGATTAATGTTTTCAGTTGCTACAAGTTGATTATAATCGTTAGTCTGATTTTGTCCAGCAACCATACTAAATGGTCCAACAGCAATGTCAACTCTAGGTGAATAGTGATTGCGATATCCTGTAAATGCAGTCCATTCATTTTTCACTTCCAAACCTTCAAGTTTAGTTTGAATTAATGGATGAATTATATTTTGATATTCTTTGGTCGTCATTTTACAATTGGCTATAACGCAAATATTTAAGAAATTAAATGATCCCTATCTTTAAAAGTGTGCTTGATTATCATTCACATTCTATTATACATTACTAATTGCCGTTAGGACAATCCGATTTCACTAAAGCCACCCACCACACTATTTCCCTTTCCAGATTGTCGATACCCACACTATCAAAAACCCGCGGCTTCGCTACATCGGTCACACCTATCCGAAAACACCCTTAATATAATCAAATCTCCATTCCCGTCATACCGGGAAAATTCCCGTATCCGCAGTTTCCACATACCAACACCCCGGCAAAGCCCTAACGGGCTTTCTCGGGAAGCTTAACGGCGTAGTGATCAAACAATACAAAGGCATGACTGTGATGGCCACTTTGTACCCTAAAACATTAATGAATAATCCGGAATGGAAACTGGCCGTAGCCATCGCGCTGAAGATCGAACAGGGAAAAGTGTATTCCACCCTCATTAGCGATTTCATGAAAAATAAAAGGGATGAGAAGAAAATAGTGAAGATTCCCAAAAAACCATAAAAAAAGCCGCTGAATATCAGCGGCTGGTATCTTTTCTGTGGTGTGGGCCGGAATCGAACCGGCGACACAAGGATTTTCAGTCCTTTGCTCTACCAACTGAGCTACCGCACCATCCGGGAATCAATGACCGTAATCATCAAATCGGGACGCAAAAATAGGGGGATTTCAACAAATATCCCGCGGTTATCAACATTTTTTTATTTACATCCCGTATTGCGACAAAAATTTGATGCGCATTATCTTAAGCTGCTCCCAGGTGAAGTTGCTGTCGGCCAGTTCTTCCTGGGCTACCTGCAGGGAAGACGTTTCGCAACCTTTGAAATAGTCCAGGATCTCCTCCTGCTCGTATTCGTCCAGCATTTCATCTATGGCGTAATCAAGGTTCAGCTTGGTTCCGCTGGCGGCTATAGTCTCCATCTCTTCCAGCATGGCATCCAGCCGCAGCTCCTTGTTCTTCGCAATGGTTTCCAGCGGTATCCGCTTATCGGTCTGCTGTATAATATATACTTTCAACCCGCTCTTATTCACCACGCTCTTCATGACGAACTCGTCGGGCTTCTCAATATTATTTTCCTCCACATATTTGGCAATCAGTTCCACGAAAGGTTTTCCGTAGCGGATCGCCTTACCCTTACTAACGCCCTGGCATTTATCCAATTCACTTACCGCAGTAGGGTACAAGGTTGCCATATCCTGCAGGGAGTTTTCCAGGAATATCACAAAAGGCGGAAGGCCTTTTTTCTTCGCCTCTTTCTGCCGAAGGTCTTTCAGCATTTCGAAAAGCTTCTCATCGGCTGCCATTGCGCCACCCCCGTTTCCTTCAGCACCTTCTTCATCATCCTCATTGGCTTCCTCATACAGGTTATTCATCACGATCTTGAAACTCTTCGGCTTTTTCAGGAACGCTTCACCGGCCTTTGTAATTTTCAGTACACCATATTCTTCAATGTCTTTGGAAAGGAAACCTGCCAGCAACATCTGTCTGATCAGCGAACCCCAGTATTGATCGGTTTGATTTTTTCCCGTACCAAATGAATCCAGGGTATTGTGCTTATACATATGGTTCTGGGGCGTTAACCTGCCCACCAGGATATTCACGGTATAATCTGTAGCAAATCGTTCATCCAGGGCTTTCACCAGTTTCAGCACTTTCACCGCATCGGCCTTGGCCTCCAGCTGCTCCTTCGGATGCTTGCAATTATCACATTTCCCGCAATTCTCCTCCGTATAGTCTTCCCCGAAATAATTCAGCAGGAATTTACGGCGGCAAACCCCGGTTTCGGCGTACGCTACCGTTTCATTGATCAGTTGCGCACCTACTTCCCGCTCGCTTAGCGGCTTATCCCGCATCAGGTGCTCCAGTTTGGAAACATCCTTATGGGAATAATATAAAATACAAATTCCTTCCAGTCCGTCGCGACCCGCACGACCGGTTTCCTGGTAATAATTTTCAATGCTTTTCGGGATATTATAGTGCATAACAAACCGCACATCGGGCTTGTCAATACCCATTCCAAATGCGATGGTCGCTACAATTACCTGGGTATCTTCCTTCAAAAACATATCCTGCCTTTCAGCGCGGAGTTTGCTGTCAAGCCCGGCATGGTAGGCTACAGCTTTAATACCATTGGCCACCAGTACCTCTGCCAGTTCTTCCGTTGTTTTACGGTTCAGGGTGTAAATGATACCGCTCTTCCCTTCAAAATTCACAATGAACTTCACCATGCTTTTAATGGTTTGTTCCTTCTTCACCTTGGGCTGGATCTCGTAATAAAGGTTGTCGCGGTTAAAGGAAGAAATAAAGATCTTAGGGTTACGCAGTCCCAGGTTCTTCACGATATCACTCTGCACTTTTGGAGTAGCCGTAGCCGTTAGGGCAATTACGGGTACATCCTTATTGATCTCATCCATCATTTCCCTTAGGCGGCGGTACTCGGGGCGAAAATCGTGGCCCCACTCAGAAATACAATGGGCCTCATCTACGGCAAAAAATGAAATATTAAGGTCGTTGAAAAAATCAAGGTTTTCCTGTTTGGTAAGGGTTTCAGGGGCTACATACAGCATTTTCGTGCGCCCGTTCAGCAGGTCATCATGCACTTCCCTGATTTCTTTTTTTGTCAGCGTTGAATTCAGGAAGTGTGCAACTTCATCGTTGCTGCTATAACCCCTGACCAGGTCAACCTGGTTCTTCATCAGGGCAATAAGTGGCGAAACGATGATGGCAACCCCGGGTAAAATCATGGCCGGAAGCTGGTAACAAAGGCTTTTTCCGCCACCAGTGGGCATAATCACGAAAGTATCCCTGCCCCCCATGAGGCATTGAATAATTTCTTCCTGGTCTCCCTTAAACTGTGAAAACCCGAAATATTCTTCCAGTGATTCGGGTAGATTACCCGCTAAAGCGCTATTTGAAGTGTTTTCAGCTGGTGTTGATTTTGCGGTCTTTGGACCGGCAGTGCTTTTTTTTGTGACCGGTTTTGCTGCTGCGGTTTTCCGGGATTTTGTAGTTGTTGCCATGCTCATTTGTTTTCAATCTCACATTCTTGCAGAACGTTCATAAGATACCAAAAAAGCAGCAGAACATTTCAGTATAAAGCCAGGGAACTAAATCATCAGACTTAACCAGCAAGAGCTTGCCGTAAATTCAAGCCGCTTTTTTCAGGACAGCGAAATTACTTAAAAATAAAGGCTTACAAGCCTGTAAAATGTTAATACTAAGTGGTTTTAGCTTCCTTCATGCTTTTCTTAGCGTTTACAGGTTTCACCCGCCGGGTATTACCCGGCGGGTAATACCCGGCGGGTGAAGGAAAAAACACTAAAAAAAATCCTTCCCTTGTTTACAGTCGATTACTTTTGTGCCGCTTCTATATGAATTATCAAAACATACAGGCCATTGCCCGCAGGACTATTGAGTTAGAGACCGCCTCACTGGCGGGATTGCAGGCTTTCATCAATGAGGACTTTGCGAAAGCCGTCCAGGCGGTATTTGAAAGCAAGGGGCGGCTGGTTGTGAGTGGTATTGGCAAAAGCGCCATTGTGGCCCAAAAGATTGTCGCCACCCTTAATTCCACAGGAACGCCATCGCTGTATATGCACGCCGCAGACGCTATCCATGGCGACCTGGGGATGGTCCAGGCCGCTGATGTCGTAATGGTGATCAGCAAAAGCGGTGAAAGTCCTGAAATTAAAGTGCTTGTCCCGCTTATCCGCAATTTCGGCAACCCCATTATCGGGATGGTCGGAAATGACCAGTCATTCCTGGCGCGCCAGGCTGATTTTGTTTTAAATACGACTGTTTCAAAGGAAGCATGCCCGAATAACCTGGCACCAACCAGCAGTACAACTGCACAAATGGTGATGGGAGATGCGCTGGCGGTTTGCCTGATGGAGCTTAGTGGCTTCAACGGGCAGGATTTCGCCAAATTCCACCCGGGTGGCAACCTGGGTAAAAGGCTTTACCTCAGGGTCCGTGACCTTTATGTTAACAACGAAAGTCCGGCTATCGGGCCGGATGCGCCTTTAAAAGAAATCATTATTGCAATTTCCGGAAGCCGGCTCGGCATAACGGCAGTGACCGATGGGCAAAACCAGGTGCTTGGTGTAATTACCGATGGCGACCTGCGCCGGATGCTCGAAAAAGACTTTAGCCTGTCGGACGTAAAAGCTTCGGAGATCATGACCCGGAATCCCAAAAAAATCAGTCCCGATGCAATGGCTGTAAACGCATTGGAATTGTTACGAAAACATGATATTACCCAGTTGGTGGTAACTGATGATACAAACAAATACCAGGGAATCCTACATTTACACGATTTAATAAAAGAAGGCCTTATCTAATGAATCAACACAATTATGTGGCCATTATGGCCGGCGGTATAGGAAGCCGTTTCTGGCCAATGAGCCGTACCAATTACCCAAAACAGTTCCTCGATATCCTGAATACGGGTAAAACGCTTATTCAGTGGACCTACGAACGTTATGCAGATTTTATTCCGGTTGAAAACATCTTTGTAGTTACCTCAGAAGAATACGCAGGTATTGTAGCTGAGCAATTACCAAACCTTCCTGTTGCCAATATTTTAGGTGAGCCTTCCCGGAAAAATACTGCGCCCTGCATTGCTTATATCTCTTTTAAGCTGATGCAAAAGGATCCTAAGGCATCATTGATCATTGCTCCGGCTGATCACCTGATTCTTGATAAGATCGCCTTTAAAAAGGTTTGCCTTGAAGCACTCAGTTTCGTGAATAAACACAATGCATTAATTACCCTGGGCATACAGCCGACGCATCCAAATACCGGCTATGGCTATATCCAGTTCGAACAGCATGCTGTTTCAGATAATGTGTTTAAAGTAAAAACCTTCACGGAAAAACCCAATCTCGAATTAGCAAAAACATTCCTTGCCAGTGGCGATTTCCTGTGGAATGCGGGCATTTTCGTTTGGCAGGTAAAGAATATCATCACGGCCTTTGAGCAGTACCTGCCGGAAATGCACGAAGTTTTTGCAGCCGAGAAAGATAAATTCAATACCCCTGGAGAGAAGAAAGCCCTGGAAGAAATTTACCCGCAATGCACTAATATTTCCATCGATTTTGGTATCATGGAGAAAGCCAATAATGTGTATATCATCCCGTCTTCCTTTGGTTGGAGCGACCTTGGCACCTGGAACAGTGCCTATGATAATTTTGAAAAGGACTACCTCGAAAATGCAGTAGCGGGTAATAACGTAGTGGTTATTGATGCCACCAAATGTATGGTACATGTTCCCGATGATAAACTTGTGTTGTTGCAGGGACTGGATGATTTTATCGTAGTCGACACTGATGATGTTCTCCTGATCTGCCGGAAAAACAAGGAACAGGAAATAAAGGAATATGTAGCGGAGGTAAGGCGTAAAAAGGGGGAGAAGTACCTTTAAGCTTACCGTTCATCATATAATTTGAATACCCTGTGATAGTATCACAGGGTATTTTATTTTTACCAGTAATATTACAATATTAACTTACCGGGTAAAAAAACAAAACAAATGACAAGGATAAATTTCTCCTCCGGCGCTCCCTGGGAAAATATTATTGGATACAGCAGGGCTGTAAAAATGGGTAACATTATTGAAGTCACAGGAACTGTTGCTGTTAATGAACAAAACGAGGTTGTTGGAGTTAATGATGCCTATGCCCAAACACACTATATCCTTGGAAAAATCGCCAAAGTGCTGGAAAAGGCCGATGCTGAAATGAAAGACGTGGTTCGTACGCGCCTATTCGTTACCGATATCAGCCGTTGGGAAGAATATGGCCGGGCCCATGGCGAATATTTTTCCTTAATCCGCCCATGTACGACAATGGTTGAGGTGAGCGCCCTTATTTCCCCGGAATACCTGGTGGAAATTGAAGTAACAGCAATTTTGAACCATTAATCCATATAGCTAATTACCATGCAGAAACAGGTAACTTATTACGAAACCCTGGTAGAATCATTTCACAATTCAAATGTAATTGAACCCAATTCTCCGCATCTCGATATTTTAAAGTTTGAGGACATTCCCCATCTTCTCCAGGATAACACCGGCAACCCTTTCAGGTTGAATGCCTTCGTAGTTGGATTTGTTACCGATGGAGGTTTTAACCTTAATATTTCCAATAAAGAATATGTAGTAGAAAAAAACAGTTTGTATTTCACTTCACCCTGGCATATCAGGCAATATGCCCAGGTTAAAGATTGGAAGGGGTATATCCTGTTTTTTACCCCAGACTTTATTTTCCAATATCCGCAGGGGGAATATATTTTCCGGGAATTCCGTTTCTTTCATACTGAAAATGGCATGCTGGTCCATCCGAATGAAAATAGTGCTGAAATGCTGGTCAGCCAGTTTGAAAAAATGTACCAGTTATTGCGCAGTAACCATCCGGAGAAAATGAAAATGCTGTTTCATTATATCAACATTTTCCTCTACGAATGCAAGTCCGCTTTCTCTGCTGACAATCCCCAGGGCGGAGCCACCAAAGACACAACCCTTAATAATTTTTTATACTCCCTCAACAACTATTTCATTGAGCTTAACAAAGGGAATATGGAAAAAGCGCTTACCCTGAAATATGTGGCCAATGAGATGCACCTTCACCCGACTTACCTGAGTAACCTGTTAAAAGTCCAAACCGGCAAAACCGCTGCACAACTTGTACGTGAACGATTGATCCTTGAAGCGCAATCGCTGCTCAGGAATACTGATATGACAGTCGCCGAAGTCGCGTATTACCTGCATTTCAAAGACAATTCGAACTTTGCCAAATTCTTCCGCCACCAGGTAGGAAAGAGTCCTTCCGAATACCGCGACCAGGCCCTGCAAAACGGAAAATAAAGTATATGACTTCCATTCCCTTTAAACTTCCCCGGGTTGGCACGACCATTTTTACTACAATGAGTGCATTGGCAACCGAGTTAAATGCCGTGAACCTGGGACAGGGATTTCCTGATTTTCCGATGGATAAGCGGCTGAGCGATGCCGTTGCAAGGGCTATGGATAACCAATTCAACCAGTATGCACCAATGGCAGGATGGCTTCCGCTGCGGGAAATACTGGCTGAAAAAATCGGGTCATTATATAAAAGCACGGTGAATCCGGATACCGAGATCACGATTACACCAGGCGGCACTTATGCCATATACACAGCTTTAACCACCATACTATTACCGGGCGATGAAGTTATTGTCCTTGAACCGGCATATGATAGTTATGTTCCCAATATTGAAGTAAACGGCGGGAAGGCGGTCCTGGTGCCCATGAACCTGGAAGACCTGTCCATCAACTGGCCTGCAGTGCGGGCAGCAGTGACCCCAAAAACAAAAGCGATCATTATCAATTCGCCACATAACCCGACAGGGGCAATCCTTGGTGAACATGATATAAGGGAATTGCGTTCAATTGTTGAGCAGCACGACCTTTTCATTATAAGTGATGAGGTTTATGAACACCTTATTTATGATGGAAAGGAACACCAGTCCATGCTCCGGTATCCCGACCTGCTGGCAAGGAGTTTTGTCTGTTTCTCTTTCGGGAAAGTATTCCATTGTACCGGTTGGAAATTGGGTTATTGTGTTGCCCCTGCTGCTTTAATGAAAGAGTTCAGGAAAATCCACCAGTTTAATTGTTTCAGTTGCCATACCCCTTCACAGGTTGGTATAGCCGAATTTTTGCAGGACAGGGAATCCTATCTTTCCCTGAATGCATTCCTCCAGCAAAAAAGGGATTATTTTATTACCCTGATGCAACAAACCAGGTTTACCCTAAAACCATCATACGGAAGTTATTTTATTTGTGCAGGGTATGAAGCCATCAGCAGTGAACCAGATATTGATTTCGCACTTCGCGTAACGCGTGAGTTTGGGGTTGCAACGATACCCGTTTCTGCTTTTTACCAATATGGAACCACGGGAAAACTGATCCGGTTTTGCTTTGCTAAAAAACAGGAGACCCTTGAAAAAGCAGTACAGCAGTTAACCAGGCTATAGTAATAAGTTCTGCCTAAAACAGGTAGCCAAGCACCAGGCAGATAATAACTATAATGGGAGAGGGTAAGCGCGAGTAATACAACATCAGCCAGGTACCCACCATTACAATAGTATTCATCCAGCCATGGTCCACCCATTCGGTCATAGAAATATCCTTGATCATATAAAGGGTTGAGGCTACGAGGAATCCAACAACCGTAGCGTTAATACCTTCGAGGGCCCTGAATACAACAGCATATTTTTTCAGGTTGCTCCAAACCGGGAAAAAGAAAAGCACCAATAAGGCACTCGGTAAAAAAATAGCTACCGTACCAATAATACAACCAATAACCTGCCAACCTGTGCCCCGGTCGCTCATTGCCATACCGCCCATAAATGCAGCAATTGAAAAAACAGGTCCGGGTATGGCCCGCACAAGTCCGGCACCGGTATAAAATGCCTCCCTGTCAATTTTTACCGCATTCGGATTTTTTTGGATCACTTTTTCCGATTCGGGCCTTATTACAAACTGCTCATACATCAGGGCTACCAGCACCTGTCCGCCACCAAAAACAATGCTGCCGAAACGATAAGTGTTTTCAAAAAGATTTATCGGGCGCCTGTTAGGCCAGTCATATTTCCTTGCCTGCTCACTCAGCACACCAGCCATGATGAAAATAAAAGCAAACAGCCAGATATTTCCCCATTTGATTTTCTTGGGTACTTCATTACCCTGCGGAATCCTGCGATCACTCAGGTTTGTAACAAAGCCACCGATAACGATCAGCAGGGGGATCATCCAGGGAATTTTGAAAAATGCAAGGCTTAGTATGGTGCACATCACCATAATTACCCTGGTAATGGTATTATGGATTGCAAGGCGGAAAGCTATCGTGGAGGCATAAGCGAGAAACCCAATGGTCATCGGTGCTATATATTTCAGTACCGCCTGTTCTCCATCATGATGTTCAAAATACCGGACTAAAAATGACAGGGCACCCATTAAGGTACAGGCTGGAAGTATCCAGACAATAAGGGTTAGTATGGCTAATGGCAGTCCGCCCCGCTTATACCCGATAAGTGTTAACACCTGGGTTGAAGATGCCCCTGGCAGCATCTGGCAGAAAGCATTGTATTCCATCAGTTCTTCCTGGGTAAGGTCCCTTCGCTGTGTAACAAAAGTTTTCAACATCATCCCTATATGGCCTTGCGGGCCACCGAAGGCCGTAAGGCTATGCAGGAAAACTGCTCTTAAAAAAGGAATGTGCCTAATTAAAACCATGCTACTAAAAATATTCAATTATTCCATGCGGCAAATATTATCTTCCGCATAATACTTTGTACGTGCAATACTGGCATTTTTCAACATTGGCAGTTTGATCAAATAATACCCTTTCATCGAACAACTCTTCCATTACCATTTTAAGGTGTTGCATTGTTTCCTGAACAAGTCCGGGCATCCGCAGGTGTGTAACCGCACCACCACTGCCGCCCGTTTCCGTAAACTGCCAGTCAAAAGCTTCGCCTTCCTTACGCATATTGCGAACATCATAAATGCCGGCAACCACTGGTGGTGAACCCGGCAATTGCTGTTGCAGTATATGCGTGTAAATAAAGGTTTGCAGTGCTGCCTTATTCCTGTCTTTATCAAGTCGGTTGAAAAGTGTTTCGATTGAAGCATAGGATTTTTTATCCTTGCCGGTCTTATAATCGATAATCCGGTAGACACCATTTTTCTCATCCACCCGGTCAATATACCCGCCTAGTTTTATTTTCCATTCCTTGTTGTTTACCTGCAATGGAAAAATGGTTTCCACTTTCTGTTCAAGATAATGGATCCTGAAGGGCGCATATCTTTCATCTTCTTTCAAAATTGCCTGGATATATATTTTAATAACGGCGACGATAACTTTATAACTGCCCGAGTATTGAATGGTATAGGTTGCATCACCCGCCAGCTCCTGCCCGAATGCCCGGTCAATTGCTTCATCAATGTTTTTTTCCAACAAACTGAAATCTGCGGCTTCCACCAAATTATTCCCGTTCCTGGCATCGGCCAGATTAACATAAAGTTCCTGCATCGCTTTATGTAAAATATTGCCGAGCATTCTCGCATCAATTTCATCCTGGAATGTTTCCGGCTCCTGAATATTCAAAAGGTGCCTGAAATAAAAACGAAGCCTGCAATCGAGATAATTATTAATGGCCGATGGTGACAGGGGAGAAGCTAAAAACTTCCGCATTGTTTGCATCACCTTTTCGTCCTTACTGATCTGGATGGGTGGTTTTGCCTCCGGTGTTATATTTATTTGTACCGTTTCCTTAATAAAAGGAATTGTTGTTTCATATTCCAGCTGGCTCAGGAACCTGCTTTGTTCACCGGTTCCGCTATCGTCTACGGTACTATTGTATAGACAAAATACTGAATGGCTTTTTTGCAGTAAGCGGTAAAACACATAGGCAAAAATCGCATCCTGCTTTTCCATTACACTTAACCCGTATGCACGGCGGATACTATCCGGAATAAAGGTCGGCGCCACCGATTTCTTTGGCAGTGTTCCTTCATTTACATTAAGCAGGATTATATGTTCAAAGTCCAGTCCCCTGCTTTCCAGCAGGCCCATCACCTGCAGGCCTTTAAGCGGCTCGCCTTCCAATGGAACCGATAAGGATCGCATAACCTGTAAAATTGTATCACCAACAAATGGTAGACTAAGGGTATGAGCAAATTGCTGTAACAAGTCTTCCAGCCGGTTGAGCTGGAAATATGCAGCAGATAATAATTGTGATTCAAGGCTTGCAATGGCGCCTTCGCCCATAGATTCGGCCTGCAACTCAAGCACTTTTTTTATCAGTCCGATTATTTCGACCGGGTTTTCAACCGGTGTAAGAATATGCCGGATTCTTTTTTCTTCGATAACAGACCATTGTACAGCGGATATAGATACCAGGCTTCGTTTATTAATTTCCGTTACCAGGTCGGCTGCCGCTTTTACTTCATAGAGGTATGGGTGCTGCAATAACTGCAATAAAGGCTGGTAATAAATTCTTTTGCCTGAATTCTTTTGCAAGGATTGCTGCACATGGATTATTGCCTGCATCAATGAAAATACCGGCGACTGTACCAATCCATAACCCATCGTGATATTTATATAAGGGATACTGTCCGGCAATGCGTGCAATACTGGCATCAGCTGTTGTTCGTCTGAAAGAAAAAGGGCTACTCTTTCGGGGTGTTCAGCAAGGCCTGGAATTTTTGACAGTATTTGCGGCAATAACCTTACCTGTGCGGCATTGCCTTCGGCGGCAATAACATGGACAGGGCGATCGGCACGATTGACCTGGTTCTTCGTTTCCAGTTCATTGCCAAATAACTGCAGGTTCCTGCGTAAAAACAATCCGGCTTCCTGGAGGGGGTCAGCAATATAATGCAGGTCGGCATCAAAAAAGAATATAGCCTTCCCAGCTTTTTGCCATTGGCTGAATAGCTGAAGTTCTGCACGGTTCAGGGCGTTAAAGCCAACAAACACAAGTTGTTTATAGCCATCTATAAAATCCTGATTGCTATTTTTACCGCTGACAAGGTTCCTGTACAATGTGCCAGTTGTGGAAACCCCTTTTTCATCCAGCAGCTGTTCAAAGCGTTTAAAAATTGCAGGCAAATTTCTCCATAACTGCAGGAATTTTTCCTTTTGTGCACTCAGTCTTTCTGCCGAAAAATTCTTCCAGAATTTTTGCAGGTATTCCTGTTGTTCTTCCGTCAGGTAGTCAAGGCCCTGGTCGATAGCTGCAATATTTGCCATATTGCTGTACAGGTCAGCAATAGAAATCACGTTAGATTCCAGCTCTGCATAATCATTCAGTAAAATTTCCCCAAGGGCAAAAAATCTTTCATAGGTTGTTGTATTGCCTGGGTCCTGTTCCTGCATAACCTCACGGTATGCATCATACAAAAGAAATGATTGCAGGAGGCGGTCGGCAGGAAGTTTTCTTTCAGAAAGTTGTATAAACTCATATATGGTCAGCAAATCAGGACTCCAGATGGGTTGGTTGATCAGGTTGCCAAGGTGCTGCCTGAAATAAACAGCAGGACGTTTATTGGGAAATACAATGGCAAGCCGAGATAATTCCGGTCCAAAGCGTTTATACAATTCCTCTGCAACTTCTTTCAGAAACATAATACTGCCGTTGATCAATTTTCAAATAAATTTCCCTGTTCTGCTGATAATTGCGCTAAAGGAACAAGCGCCTGGTTATAACCATAATAAATGAAAGAACGCACCCCGTGGTAGCCCATTTCCTCCAGGAGGTCCTGGTATTGTTTTAATTGTTTGCCGTGCGAAGGTGAAGCCTGCTGTGTAAATTTGAAATCAAGCAGGATTGTTTCGCCTTCCCCTACCAGTACTTTATCTGGCCGGCGAATTGCCCCGCCTTTCAGCAAGATGGCTTTTTCATTCAGGGTAATAAAATTACCGTTGAACCAGGCCGACAATTGCGGGTTCTGCAACGCCTGCTGAACAGTTTCCTTAACCTGGCCGGAATGCGCAGAAGTCAATAAGCCCTCCAATTCCATTTTCTGTATTTCCATATCGAGGTCGGCAAGAGCAGAAACCCTGGAAAGTACCAGGTGGGCTAATTGTCCGATCATTTGCTGGGCGGAACTCGCCGATTGCAATATCAATTCATGTTTTGCGGGCTCGCGCAAATCTGTAATTAAAGAGGAATGGGTGGATACGGGAAGGATAGCAATGGTAGCCTTTTCCTTCCCGGCATCTTTGCGGGGTTGTATATCCCCATCGATAATCATCCTGTCATTTTCAAAGTTCACCAAAATATTATCGGTTCCTTTTATTGATTGCCATAACAGGTCTCCAATAACAGACATGCCACCATCATCATTCTTTTTTGTTGATGGTTTAGGCGCCATGATATACATTGCCTGGCGTGTACGGGTAAGGGCTACATACAAGAGGTTCAGCGAATCCATCCTTGACATCAGCAGTTCTTCAAAATATTCATAGGCAAAACTAGTGCGCGCCAGGCTACTGGTAATATTTACGGGCAGGATGGTTATGCCTTCAGCAGGGTCCTGCCATTCGCACCAAAGCAAGCCGCCTTCATTCACCAGCTTCCAGTCGGCGTAAGGAATAATCACCACGTCAAAAGCCAGTCCCTTTGATTTGTGGATGGTCATTACCTGTATAGCATTCAGGGCCGAAGACATCGGCAGGGCTTTTTCCTGGCCTTCAACTTCCCACCACTGTAAAAAACCGCGAATATCTGCTTTGCCCTTGCCGCTAAAAGAATTTACAAGATCGCGGAAGGCCAGTGTATAAGCCTGCTCGCTGGTCCATTCATCAATTGAGAAAATACTGATCAGTTCTTCAACACATTCATACAAACCCGTTTGCAATAAATACTTCCTGCGAAAGCGGAATGCTTCCGGAAGTTGTTGCAGGGCGTGGTTTATTTCAGCACGGTACCAGTCCTGGTTACTCAGTCCGAGCTGGAGACGCATAGCATTAGCCTGGACCAGTTCCACGAGTGATAAGCTGTCCTTTTCATTAATCAGGAATTTCAGCGCTGACAATAGCAACTGGATCGCCGGGGATGCATTCACCACAAGGGCATCTGTAGACACAAGGCCATAAGAACATTTAGACGCAGGGGTTTGCTGGTATTGCAACAGCAGGTCAATAAGATACCTCGCGTCCCTGTTGCCGCGGGTAAGTAAAGTAATGCGGGCCGGATCAATGCCTTTCTCCAGGATTAGTTTTTCAATCAGTTCACATAACCACGCTTCTGCAGATGGCCGCCAGGAATTTGGTGAACGGCTGTCTTCCTTTTCAAAGAACCTGATATCCACAACGCCGCCCTCTGCCGCATTTGCAGGAGCCTGCTGAAATGCGTCAGCATAGGCTTCCTGGATAATAGTGTAGTAACCATTTTTTTCAAGCCTGTTATGGATGGCTGCATTGTCAACCGTATTCATTTCATTATTGAAATGCTGCTGTAATAAAGCGGGTGCAGCCTGGAATAAAAAATTGTTGAAGTCAATGACCAGCTTATTGCTGCGGTAATTTTCCTTCAGGGTTTCTGGCTGGACATTATAGTCGCCAATATCTTTCCTAACCTGTTCCTGCAATAAACGCCAGTCGCCGTTCCGCCACCTGTAAATAGATTGTTTCACATCCCCGACAATCAGGTTAAACTGGCCGGTGGACACAGATTGTTCAACAAGCGGACGAAAATTTTCCCATTGAAATGTGCTGGTATCCTGGAATTCATCAAGCAGGAAATGCTGGTAACGGTTTCCTGTTTTCTCGTAAATGAAGGGGGCGTCATTATCGCGAACCAGTTCCCTGAGCAATTGCTGGGTATCTGACATCAAGAGTGCATTATTATCGCGGCGATAACCGGCCAGCTGCTCTGCGAGTAAGCGAAGTAAATTGAGGTTATTCAATTGTTGCAGCACGGCCTTTGCTGTATGGTAATTCAATGCATGCTCACGGTAAAGGCTAACTGCTTTATTCAGCAGGTCATTTAATTCAGGGTAGATCCTTTCTATCCTGCTTCGGGTATCCTGATTTGTTTTTTTGGTAACCCAGCTTTCCGGGGTATCTAAAACAGCCAGCACCCTGGTGCCCGGGGCCACCTCTTTTTTTTGTTGCAGGTTATTGAAATAGTTAGCAAATCCCGATTTTCCATAAGGAAAGTCTTCAGTTGTAAGTCCGGCTGTTGCCAATATCGCCAGGGCCCTTGCACCAAATGCAGACATTGGGTTTTCGAGGTTTTCGACCTGCAGCTGCAATCTTTTACGCAAAGCTTCGAAACTGTCGGCGGGATGCTCAAGGTTACGCATATTGGCCTCGAACAGGTAGAACCTTTCCTTGAATATTTCGCCGGCGAAGTTTAACATCTCGTCACTGAAATCCCAGGATTTCCCGTTTTCAATACGTTCAATCGCCAATCGCTTAATCCATTGCAGCAGCTCATCATTAGTTTCCAGTAATTCAAAAAGGCGGTCGGCCAGGTCCTGCTTAACCAAATCCTGGTTCAACTGCAGTTCATACCCGGCATCCAGGCCAATTTCGTAGGCAAAAGAGCGGATTACCTGCTGTACAAAACTATCAATGGTAGTAACTGAAAATTTCGCATAGTCATGCAAAATAGTCCGGTAGGCAAGGTCAGCTTGCCTGGCCAGTAAGCCATCCCCAGTAAGTCCGGGGTATCTTTCAATAATGATTTTCCGGTATTCCGTTTCCTTTCCCAATGCCAATTGCCGCAGCTCTTCGAGGATGCGGTGCTTCATTTCTTCCGTGGCCTTATTTGTAAAAGTAACCGCAAGGATTTCCCTGTATTTATCAGGTTGCCCGAAAATCAGGCAGAGGTATTCTGCAGCCAGTAGAAAAGTTTTACCGGAGCCAGCTGAGGCACGATAAATATGTAACGGTCTGGAAGAGGGAGTTAATGGCATAAGGAAAAGACATGGAAAGAATCAAATTACCTGTTTTTTAAGGAGATTACCAGCAGCAATTTGCATCTTTGGTATTTAGAACAATACAATGGACTGGAACAACTGTTTTTCACATGGGCGCTTTGGACAGGGCGTAATTTCTGCCACACCAAGAACTCCCTATGAACGCGATTTTGACCGGCTGATATTTTCAGCAGCATTCAGGCGCCTGCAGGATAAGACGCAGGTTTTTCCGTTACCCGGACCTGTTTTGGTACATAACAGGCTTACCCATTCGCTTGAAGTGGCCAGTGTAGGCCGGTCGTTGGGGAAGCTGGTAGGGGAGCGGCTTACCGAAGTGTTGAAGGATTCATTGGATGAGGCTTCCAGGCATTTTTATGTAGCTGATCTTTCCAGTGTTATTGCGGCCGCCTGCCTGGCCCATGATATCGGGAATCCTTCCTTTGGCCATTCTGGTGAAGCAGCCATTTCAGCCTATTTTATTGATAAAGCCGGGACAATATTAAACGGACAACCCCTCCAGCAGCATTTCAGTGCAGCGGAGTGGCAGGACCTTACCCATTTTGAAGGCAATGCAAATGCGTTCAGGATCCTTACCCACCATTATGCCAACCGCCAGAAGGGAGGCTACCAACTAACTTATACCACGCTGGCGGCCATTGCCAAATATCCCTGTGAATCCATTGCCAGTGACCCGGGCCAGATCCATACCAAAAAGTATGGGTTTTTCCAGTCCGAAAAACCTGCTTTCACAGAAGTAGCCAACGTGCTGGGAATGGTGGTAGATACTATTGAGCCCCTCGTTTACCGGAGGCATCCTTTTGTATATTTAGTGGAAGCCGCTGATGATATCTGCTACCGGGTAATAGATTGGGAAGATGCACACCGGTTGGGGATCATAGAAGCCGATATGGCCGTGAACCTTTTGGTGCAGCTATTGGAAACCTCCCCCTGGGATAAAATGGACCGTATCCGAAAAACCCTGGCTGAGCTGGAAAATGACCCCCGGGAGCAACTGGCCTATTTAAGGGCAAAATGCATTAATTACCTGGCCATAAGCTGTGTGGAGGAGTTTATCCGGAACAGGGAAGATATACTAACGGGAAGATACAACCGCTCTTTGATAGAAGGCATAGAACCTGCATCCATAAAGGCTTTAGAGGAAATCAATAAAGTGACCGTTAAGAAAATTTATAACCACGAAACCGTAGTAAAAATTGAACTGGCCGGATATGAAGTGATGAGTGCCCTATTGCAGTCCTTCATTCCTGCTGTGCTGCACCATTCCCCATCACACCGGGAAAAAAAGGTTTTAAAATTATTGCCGCAACAGTTCCGGGGGGAAGATGACAGTGATTATGAAAAAGCGCTATCGGTCATTGATTTTATTTCGGGCATGACTGATTCCTATGCCATGGAACTATATAAAAACCTGAGGGGAATATCCTTGCCAACACATACCTAGTCATTGCGGATTGCGCTGGGATTTCCATCGGTTCCCAGTATCGGTTTCCAGGAAGACCGGGGTTCATAATAATTCCAAAGCAGCTTTGATAATTTCCTGGCCAGCACCCAGCCTTCATTATCACTATCCCACCGGGTATCTTTCTGGTTTTTTGTAATAATAGAAAAAATATATGGGCCATGAGGGGCCATAACCAGCATGGTTTCGCTTCTTGATGCATCCACCGCACCATTCTTACAAGCCACAAAAATTTCCGGCGGCAGCTGGGAAAGGGCTTCTTCATCCCAATAATTACGGCCCATGACCCTAAGCATTCGGTCAGAAACAGCAGGATTAATCATTTCCCTTTGATAAATTTTCTCCAACAGGGAAACCATTTCACGTGGTGTAGTTTGTCCCCACCCAAATAATGCCTTGTTTTCCTCCCTTCCGGGAGTCCTGGAATTAACACGCGTATTTTTATACCCCATGCTATCCAGCAGCTGGTTGATACGGGTGCCTGTTCCCGCCAGTGACTGTAACCAAAGGCTGGCTGTATTATCACTTGTAGTCATCATCAGCATCATAACTTTAGCCAAACCAATTTTCTCACCATCCTTAAAAGAGCCCAGGATGTCTTCCCCTTCATACAGTAAGGAATCCCTGTAAATAAGGGGTTGGTGATAAGACAATTCGCCTTTTTGTATTTTATCCATAATTCCGATCAGAATCGGGATTTTGACCATACTCGCGGTTGGGAATATCGTATCTGCGGCAATAGCCACTGATTTCCCGGAACGGAGATACTTGATATAAACACCTGCCTGGCCGTTAAATCCATTCAATAATTCCTGAACCTGTTTTTCCAGCTTGTGGTCAGTTCCCTGTGAATTTGCTGTAAACATTGCAAAATACAGCAGTATGAAAGTGCAAACCCTCTTCATAAAAATTATAAGTGGTTGATTATTAATGTTATCCCATTATTAAAATCGATGAATCAGCGATAATACCCATTTTTTTCAATCTCTTCTTTCACCGGATCGGGTACCAGGAATTTTATGTCTTTCCCGGACTTTATCATTTCCCGGATTGCCGTTGCAGAAATATCGAGCATTGGTGCATCGACCACTTTAATTCGTCCGGGTAATGGTTCCAATACAGGGAAGCCCGGCCTTGTATACACATAAAAATCATATTCCTCCAGTAATACCGAGGCGTTCTTCCACTTGTCAAGGTTCTGGAGGCCATCGCTACCCAGGATTACGGCAAACTGGTGCTGAGGAAATTTTTCCTTTAAATAGGTGAGGGTATCAATAGTATAAGATGGTTTTGGCAAATGGAATTCAATATTGCTGGCTTTCAGGGCTGGAATACCTTCAATTGCCAACTGAACCAGGTGCAGGCGATGGTATTCATTTAATAATCCAGCTGATGGTTTGAAGGGGTTTTGAGGAGACACCACCAGCCAAACCTGGTGAAGATCTGTGTTATTCGCAATGGTATTGGCGATTATACAATGGCCGATATGAATGGGATTAAAAGATCCAAAGTAGCAACCAATTTTCATAGTTCAAATTAAGAAGCCTTGGGCAAGCCACAAAAAAAGAGGTCAGGCAACTTCTTCAACAAATATATTCCGGGCTTCATCCAGCCTAAGGCTAAGATTATAGCCAGACACCGTTATAGCTATGGGATCCCCAAGCGGGGCCACCTGTTCAACCCTTACCTTTTCCCCTGGCACACAACCCATCTCCATTAATTTCAGGAAAATATCATTATTCTCAAAGCTCTTTATCACAACAGTATGCCCAACACCTATATCTGACAGTCTTTTCATCATAATACCCTCAAAACTATGTCCCAGCATTCGGAATGTTTTACGATTTTTGGAAATGATGGAAAAAGCAACCGATATAATCCAGTTTCATTACCAGGCAGGGGGGTTCCATTTCTCCAACAGAAATGCCTGTAAAGGGTTTTTGCAGATGCTTTTCAAACAGGAAAAGAAAAAACTTGCCAATCTCAACTACATCTTTTGTAGCGATGAATATTTATTAGCCATAAACAGGGATTTCCTGCAGCATGATTACTATACAGATATCGTCACTTTTGAACTAAATGACCCGGGTACCCCCATATCCGGTGAAATATATATCAGTATCGACAGGATAAGGGATAACGCTAAGAACCTGGAGGAAAGTTTTACCCGGGAATTACACCGGGTCATTTTTCACGGTGCTTTACATCTTTGTGGTTACCGTGACAAAACCCAGGAAGAAGAGAAATTAATGCGTAAAATGGAAGACAAATATTTGTCTGCCTATTTTTCCAAATAGTTCCACGTGGAACAAACCTTCAAAATTTAAATTGCCAATTTATATTGTTCCACGTGGAACAGCTGTTCTCCTAATCTCTTTGTACTTTTGCCCATTAAATTAAATGGATGTTTCCTCTTTACGATGTTATTGTTGTTGGTGCTGGCCATGCCGGTTGTGAGGCTGCTGCCGCTGCTGCCAATATGGGTAGTAAGGTGCTATTAGTTACCATGAATATGCAAACTATAGCCCAAATGAGCTGTAATCCAGCCATGGGTGGTATAGCAAAAGGGCAAATTGTACGGGAAATTGATGCCCTTGGTGGATATTCAGGTGTTGTTACTGATAAAAGCATGATTCAGTTCCGGATGCTTAACCTTTCAAAAGGACCAGCAATGTGGAGCCCCAGGGCCCAAAGCGACAGGATGCTTTTCGCTGCTACCTGGCGGGAAATGCTGGAAAAAACACCCAATGTTGATTTCTACCAGGATATGGTGAAAGGCCTTATCATCAAAAACGGTGTTGCGGCCGGGGTAATAACAGGACTTGGACATGAAATTTCATCAAAAGCAGTAGTAATTACAAGTGGTACCTTCCTGAATGGCATAATACATATCGGTGAAAAAACCTTTGGCGGTGGCCGGGTCGCTGAAAAAGCAGCAACCGGAATAACAGAACAACTGGTTGAACTGGGATTTGAAGCAGACCGGCTAAAAACAGGAACCCCACCCCGTATTGATGGCAGAAGCCTGGATTATTCGAAAATGGAAGCTCAAGCGGGTGATGAAACCATTATAGGGTTTTCTTACCTCGATATTGAGACTATCCGGCCAGAACAGCAAAGAAGTTGTCATATTACCTATACAAATACCAAAACCCATGAATTACTCAAAACGGGTTTTGACAGGAGCCCCATGTATACAGGCAGGATAGAAGGTGTTGGTCCAAGATACTGTCCAAGTATTGAAGACAAAATCAACCGTTTCGCCGACCGGGAAAGACACCAGATTTTCGTAGAACCAGAAGGCTGGAATACGGTGGAAATCTATGTCAATGGTTTTTCAACTTCCCTTCCGGAAGATGTACAATACAAGGCACTGCAGTCAATTCCGGGATTTGAACAAGCAAAAATGTTCCGGCCAGGGTATGCTATTGAATACGACTATTTTCCACCAACGCAGTTAACTTATTCCCTGGAAACAAAACTTATCAAAAACCTCTTTTTTGCCGGACAAATTAATGGAACTACCGGTTATGAGGAGGCCGCCTGCCAGGGATTAATGGCAGGGATTAATGCACACTTAAAAGTAAAAGAAGAAGAACCTTTTATTTTAAAAAGAAGTGATGCCTATATTGGTGTACTAATAGATGACCTGATTAGCAAAGGCACCGAAGAGCCTTATAGAATGTTTACCAGCCGCGCAGAATTCAGGACTTTACTTCGCCAGGATAATGCTGATTTGCGGCTTACTGAAAGAAGTTATAAAATGGGATTGGCCAGCCAGGAGAGAATGGACAATGTAACCAAGAAAAAATCAGATACAGAGGAAGTCATTAAATTATTACAGGAGTTTGCCATTGAACCAGGCGAAGTAAATGCTTACCTGGAAACTAATCAGTCAGCCCCGATCACCCAAAAACAAAGGGCAGCACAATTGTTACTGCGACCCAATATCAATTTAAAAAACCTGATCCAGGCAATTCCCAGGTTAAAGGAAAACCTGGTTAACCAGAAGGATAATGCTTATGAACAAGCAGAAGTCCAACTTAAATATGATGTCTATATCGAGAAAGAAAAGGAACTGGTAAACAGGATGAACCAGATGGAGAGCCTGGAAATCCCTGAAAAGTTTGACTACACTAAAGTAGCAGCAATCAGTAATGAAGCCAGGGAGAAATTAAAGAGAATCCGCCCGAGAACACTTGGACAAGCCAGCAGGATTTCCGGTATTAATCCCAGCGATGTTCAGATCCTGATGGTCTATATGGGTAGATAAGTATTTGTTATTCAATTATTTATATCTAAAATATCATCCCTTAGAAAACCCAGGACATAAAAAAAGTGAACCAATGGTTCACTTTTCTATAAAACAGAACTTACAAAAGTCTTTGATTAAACAGCTACCTGTCCAGCCTGCCTGATAGGAATTTTCTTACCGATCAGTTTTTCAATTTCCCTTACATAGGCACGTTCTTCAGGTTCACAAAAAGAAATGGCTGTTCCTGAGGCACCTGCACGACCAGTACGGCCAATCCGGTGAACGTAGGTTTCAGCAACATTCGGAACGTCAAAATTTATAACGTGCGCCAGGGAATCAATATCTATTCCGCGGGCAGCAATATCCGTAGCGACTAATACCCTTATTTTTCCAGCCTTAAAATTATTCAAAGCTTGCTGGCGTGCACCCTGGGATTTATCCCCATGAATGGCAGCAGCAGGTACGCCTTCCCTAACCAGGAATTTAGCCACTTTATCAGCACCATATTTTGTGCGGGTAAAAACAAGCACATTGTCAATATTACTGTTATGCAACAGGTTCATCAAAAGAAAACGTTTTTCTTCTTTACCAACATGGAACATAAACTGGCTGATTAATTCTGCGGTAGATGAAACAGGATTAACCGCAATACTAACCGGCGATTTCAGAATGGTATCAGCCAATTGCCTTATTTCGGCAGGCATTGTAGCTGAGAAAAACAAGGATTGCCTTTGCTGTGGAATAACCTTCAACACCCGCTTTACATCATGAACAAAACCCATGTCCAGCATGCGGTCAGCTTCATCAAGTATAAAATAACGCAGATGGTTCAACGAAATAAGGTTCTGCCCCAATAAATCAAGGAGCCGGCCTGGAGTTGCAATCAAAATGTCAACTCCTCTTTGAAGCGATTGAACCTGGGGTACCTGGGAAACACCACCAAAAATGGTCATGCTGCTAAAACCGAGATACTTGCCATAATTCCTGAAACTCTCCTCTACCTGGATAGCCAATTCACGTGTGGGCGTTAAAACCAGCACCTGGATTCCGTTAAAGCGTTTACCTGATTCTTTATCTTCTTTAAGAAGCTGCAGTACGGGTATGGCAAAACCAGCGGTTTTACCGGTACCTGTCTGGGCACAGGCCAGCAGATCTTTCCTGGCAAGGACAACGGGGATAGCTTTTTCCTGAATAGGGGTGGGCTGGGTATAACCAGCATCAGTCAGTGCCTTTAAAACAGGCTCAATGACCGCTAATTGCGAAAAATTCAAAACAAAATATTTAAATGATAAAAATGGTAAGGCTAACAATTGGGATTGTTACTTTACCAGCCTTACAAACGAACCAACCCATAACGAAGTGTGGGATTCGGAATAGAGGGAGCGATGTACAGAAATGCAAAGGTACACAAAAAAACGATAACATATGTCAATAAACCCGATTAACCTACCAAACCTGCAGCCCTGCTGATTTCTAACATTCTGTCAATTGGTTTCTTTGCCGCAAGCCGGAGAGATTCTTCCATTGTAATTTCAGGTGTTTCGTATTCCATGCAGAGATATAACTTCTCCAGGGTGTTCAGTTTCATATGCGGACAATCATTGCAGGCACAACTATTATCCGGAGGAGCCGGAATAAATATTTTACCAGGACTCGCTTTTTGCATTTGGTGTAAAATGCCTGTTTCCGTCGCAACAATGAACTCATTTCCACTATCCTGTTGAGAATACTTCAAAAGCTGCGTTGTGCTCCCTATGAAGTCCGCAATGCGCAACAAAGGCGCTTCACACTCAGGGTGAGCAATCAATTTTGCATTCGGGTGCCGTATTTTCAGCTTTGTTATTTTTTCCAGGCTAAAAATTTCATGAACCATGCAGGCACCATTCCACAAAACCATATTCCTCCCGGTTTTCTTGTTAAGGTATGCCCCAAGGTTCTTATCTGGCGCAAAAATAATAGGCTGGTCAGCAGGTAAACTTTCAATAATTTTTTCTGCATTGCTACTGGTACAAATGATATCACTCAGCGCTTTTATATCTGCAGAACAATTAATATATGAAATCACAATATGGTTCGGGTGCTGCCGCTTAAATGCACTGAAAAGGTCTGCAGGAGCTGAATCAGCAAGTGAACAACCAGCTTTGAGATCAGGCAATAAAACCTTTTTTGATGGATTCAAAATCTTCGCAGTCTCTGCCATAAAGTGAACCCCCGCAAAAACAATAATATCTGCAGTTGTCTTTTCGGCCTGTTGCGCAAGGCCAAGGCTATCACCAATATAATCGGCAACATCCTGGATATCCGGCTCCTGGTAGTAATGCGCAAGTATAATTGCATTCTTCTCTTTCTTCAACCTTTCAATTTCATGAAACAGGTCCATGGTTGGATCAATTTCAATATCCAGGAAACCTACCCGGGAAATATTTGACTTTGCTTCTTCGATGTTGATAACTGCCATAGTATTATACTATAATAAATAATTTATAAAATAAACCTATTACTATTAGGGCTGTGGATATGGGGATAATAAAATTTAAATCGCTTGTTACTGTCAAAATTAGTTGCTTATCCACAGTAATCCACAAAAATCCAACAGAACTATATCCTTGCCCTGATTCAACAAACCGTGTTTATTAACAGTTGTGGAGGAAGATAGTTACTGTAAAAAAAATATTGACCCTACCTGTTAATTTGATAGGTATAAATAAAGGGTTGTTAAGACTTGCTTAAATGAATTAATGGAGCGGGTAAACTTGTTCTACTATTCTCCCCGGGCGCCTGATGAAAAAAGCGCCCTTTTCCACTAAAAATCTATTCAATCCACAAATCGCTGTGTAAACCCGTTTCACAAGTATATTTTTTATTAAAAAACTGCAAAAACCTAATACAGTCTTATATTTTTAAAGGAAGCCATTCAAATTTTCCGTGGAACAATAGATTTATAATATATATATATTAAATAGAATATAAAATTTGGTAATTCTTTTAAATAAGATGGACATATAGCCTGAAATGCTGATTTGAAGCGAATTTGAGGCATTATCCACAATTTGTTCATATGGCGAATTTCCTTATTTTCGCCACTCATTTTTGGTCAACCATATAATATATTAATTAAGAAAAAACCATGTCGATCATTCAGACTATTCGGGACAAGGCAGCGTGGCTGGTATTTGGCGTTATTGCGCTGAGTTTATTGGGATTCCTGTTAATGGACGCTTTTGTTGGAAAAAGCGGTCGCGGAATCATGGCAGGAAATAAATCAACCATTGGATCTGTTAACGGAAATAAAATTGATTATATAGAGTATCAGAAAAAAGTTCAGATGGTGGAAACCCAATATCAGCAGAGTGGTTACCCAATGAATGAAATGATGCGGCAAAATGTTCAGGACCAGGTTTGGAACCAGTTTATTGAAGAAAATGTACTTAAGCCAGAATATGAGGAACTCGGGCTTTCAGTAACGCCCAAAGAACTGGATGATATTTTATTCGGAGCAAATCCACCCCAGGACCTCCGCCAGCAGTTTACTAATGAGCAGGGAGTTTATGATGCAAATGCGGCAAAGGCAGCGCTTGCAAATTTGCGGTCTAAGAAAGATAACCCCATGGCCCAAAATTTAAACGACGTTTACCTTCCTTCTTTAATGGAAGCCAGGTTGCGTGAAAAATATTCTTCCCTGCTGGGCAATACCTATTATATCCCTAAATGGATGGCAGAAAAAACCACCGCAGACAATAGCCAGCTGGCTGCAGTGAATTATGTGGCCGTTCCCTATTCTACAGTAAGTGACAGTGCAGCAGAAGTAAAAGTTACCGATAGCGATATTGAATCATTCATCGCAAAACATAAGGAAGAATATAAGCAGGAAGCAAGCCGGTCAATAAGTTATGTAGCTTTTAGCGCAGCACCTTCATCAGCTGATTCCATAGCTATTATAACAACACTCAACAATTTAAAACCAGAATTTGCCGCAGCGGCTGATCCAGCGGCCTTCCTGGTCAGGAATAATACGGAAACGCCATATTTTGACGGCTATGTATTGAAATCGAAATTGCAGGTTCCCAATGCAGACACCATTAGAAACCTTCCTGAAGGCGCATTATTCGGCCCTTACCTGGATGCCGCAAACGTTACGATTGCAAAAATGATTTCCAAGCGTACCCTGCCTGACAGTGTAAAGTGTCGCCATATATTAATAAACACCCAAAATATTCCCGACAGTATTGCCAGGAAAAGAATTGATAGTATAGAATTGGCTATCCGGGGTGGAGCTGATTTTGCGGCACTCGCGGCAAAATACAGTGATGACCAGGGAAGTAAAAATAAAGGTGGGGAATACAGTTTTGCTTCCCAGACAATCCCTACCCTGGCAAAGGAATTTGGGGATGCTATTTTATATGGTAACAAAGGAGATAAAAAAGTTGTGAAAACCAGCTTTGGTTATCACTATATAGAGGTATTGGATCAAAAGAATTTTGAGACAGCCTATAAAGTGGCCTATTTAAGCAGGGCGATTACCGCAAGTGTTGAAACCGAAAATGCTGCATCCGGCGCCGCCAATCAATTTGCAGGCGAAAGTCGCACGGCAAAGGCATTTGAAGATATGGTCGTTAAAGACAAATTGACTAAACTGCAGGCTTCTGAAATTAAGCCGAATGATGCTATGATACAGGGACTTGGTTCCAGCCGTCAATTGGTTCGCTGGATCAATGAAGCTAAAATCGGTGATGTTTCCGAGCCGTTTAATATTGAAGATAAATATGTAGTGGCCCTCCTTTCAGAAATCAATACAGAAGGAACTATGAGTGTGGCAAAGGCCAGGCCCCAGGTAGAATTTATCATAAGAAACCAAAAGAAAGCTGAGCAGATCAGGAAAAAAATAGGTACTGCAAATACACTCGATGCAATTGCAGCGGCTACCCAGCAAACCATTAAACATTCTGACAGTATCCGGTTTTCAGCGCCGATTATTCCAAATGTTGGACAGGAACCAAAAGTTATTGGTGCTGCATTCAATAAAGCTAACCAGGCTAAAATATCAGCTCCAATCCCAGGAAATGCTGGTGTATACGTCCTGAAAACGGAAAATGTTTCAGCAGTCTCTGACGGTGGAGTTAATCCGGATGACCAACGGAAAGCTAAAATGCAACAAATGCGCCAAATGAGCGGGTTCAGGGCTATTGACGGCCTTCGTAAAGCTGCAACCATTAAAGATGAAAGAGCTAAAATTCTATAAATCAAGCCATAGCAATTTTAGAAGCGATAATTAAACAGGAAGGCGGCCCTTAACAGGCCGCTTTCTTATTTTTGGCTGTAACTTTATCAATCCAAAATTGTTATTTAATTAAATGCTTTGGTATGCCAGATTTGATAGTGAATAAAGTAGCGGAAAGTGGTCTTGTCAGTCTTGACCTGGAAACCTATTATCCGCGTGAAACCATTGCAGTATTTGACATGAAGAATTACCTCTTCATGGAATTAATCCTGAAGGAAAAGGATTTCAGGGAAGCTATGAAACAGCTCGATTGGTCGCAGTACCAGGACAAGTATGTTGCCATTACCTGTACTGCAGATGCTGTAATTCCGGTTTGGGCTTATATGTTGGTAGCGTCTGGCCTCCAACCATTCGCAAGGGAAATTTTCATGGGTACCGCTGAAGAATTCCATAAAAAAATCTTCATCGACCGGCTACACCAAATTGACCCCCAGGAATTCCTGGATAAGAGAGTGGTAGTGAAAGGTTGTGGCGAAACCCCGATCGGCGACTTCGCCTACCTGGAAATAACCAGCATTCTCCGGCCAGTAGCAAAAACGATCATGTACGGTGAGCCTTGCAGTACTGTACCAGTATATAAAAAGAAGTGACCGTTGACCGGAATAAATTACTCTTCCCTAAAAATATATTTGTAAACGAGACCTGCAAGTATTGCCCCCACTATCGGCGCTACCCAAAACAACCATAACTGTCCCATTGCCCAGTCACCAACAAAGATGGCCTGGCTGGTACTGCGCGCAGGATTCACGGAAGTGTTGGTAACAGGGATACTAATCAGGTGAATTAAGGTAAGACCAAGGCCTATCGCCAAACCACCAAAACCAGCGCTTGCCCTTTTCGCCGTGGCGCCCAGGATAATCAGTAAAAAGAAAAAGGTCATCACTATTTCGCAAACCAGGGCTGCACTCATATTGTATTTACCCGGGCTGTGTTCGCCGTAGCCATTAGCAGCAAAACCGCCAGCCAGGGAAAAGCCATCCTGGCCAGATGCAACCAGGAACAAAATGCCTGCACCGGCTATAGCGCCCAAAACCTGTGCAATGATGTAACCAGGAAGGGAACTTCCAGGAAATTTACCAGCAGCCCATAAACCTACAGAAACAGCCGGATTAAGATGCGCCCCTGAAATTGGGCCCAGGGCATAGGCGATAGTTACCACCGTTAAACCAAAGGCCAGCGAAACACCCAAAAGGCCAATTCCGACATTTGGGAAAGCCGCAGCCAATACGGCACTCCCACATCCACCCAGGACCAGCCAGGCTGTTCCCAGGAATTCAGCCATGAGCGCTTTTGTCTGATTCATAAAAAGGTATTTTTTGGTTATGGGAGCAGTTGACGATGATGTACACTAATTTATTACAATTTACTGTAATAACTGTAATGCTTTTTCCATATCCGCGGGGGTATCAATATTTACTCCCATGTATTCTGTAATAACCATTTTTAATGGTATCCCATATTCGAGATACCGCAGGCATTCAATTTTTTCAGCAGCTTCCAAAGGTGTTATTGGCCAGGTGGTAAAATTCATCAGGGCCTGTTTTCTATAAGCATAAACACCAATATGCTCATACCAGGTGATTGGCAGGTCTGTGTTTCGTGGATATGGTATCGGACTTCGGCTGAACAGGAGGGAGTTCATATTCCTGTCCACCACCACTTTTACAACATTTGGGTTTTTAATGGCCTCTTCTTCATGAACTGCCTGCATCAAAGAGCCGACCTGAACCAAAGGATCTTTAAAAATATCCAGCAATTTGGCCAAAGGGCCTTTTTTTACAAAAGGCATATCACCCTGAACATTCAGGATAATATCAACGTCCATTTCTTTTGCGGCTTCGGCGATGCGATCACTTCCGCTTTCATGTTCTGCAATGCTTCTTCTTACGACACCACCTATTTTTTTAATTTCTTCTTCAATAATATCGCTGTCCGTGATCACGCTGACTTCATCAAACAATCCCGTCTTTAAGGTATTTTCATAGGCGAGGCGAATTACCGTTTTATCGCCCAGCATTTTCATAAGCTTGCCCGGAAACCTTGTGGCTTCATATCTTGCCGGAATCATGGCAATAGTTTTTCCCATAGTCAATAGTCGGTTTTAATGGTTGGATCAAATGGTAACCTGAACTGGTATTTCAGATTTTCATCTGTGGTGCTATCCAGCACATCCAATCCGTAGTGTAAATTTTTTGGATCAACATAAACGAATGTTCCAAACAGCCTGTCCCACAACGAAAAAATATTGCTGTAATTGGTGTCAGTAAGCGGCCTTTGAAAGTGATGATGTGCTTTATGCATATTGGGCGAAACAAAAATCCAGCTGATGGGTTTATCAACCGAAATGGGAACCCTGATATTAGCATGATTGAAATGGGTGAACAAAGCAGCGCATGCCCTGTACAAGAAATACATACCAACCGGCAGTCCCAACACCAGGATCCCAGCAATGGCAGCAGTTTCGCGGAATAACCATTCGCCGGGATGGTGACGGGTTCCGGTAGTTACATCAACCTTTGTATCACTGTGGTGCACCATGTGGAACTTCCACATAAATTTTACTTTATGCATGAGCCAATGCGGCATGTACTGACCGAAAAAATCCATCATAAAAATTCCCAGGAGAACTTCTGCCCAAAGTGGCCATAGCATCCAGTTCAAGAGGCCAAAATTATGGTCAGCCGTATATTGGCAAACTTTAATCGTGAATATGCCAAAAACCAGATTTAACACAATCGTTGTGGTTAAAAAAACCAGGTTTACACCAGCATGTTTTAACCTGTTAAAGGAAAACCTGAATAAAGGATAATATCCTTCCAGCAACCAGAAAAAAATCATTCCCCCCATGATTATCACTAAGCGGTGCAATGAAGAGATATGCGTCCAGAATTCCATGAATTTTTCCATACCTGAAAGATATTCCTGTTAATATATGAAAGGAAACCGGAAGCTATCGTACCCGGCTAGTTATTTTGATGGCAATCAAGCAGGAAGGGAGGAAAATTTATTCCCGCAGGAACGACAATGATAATAGGTTTTAAGCGCTGCAGGCGTGCCATTATTTAGCCTGTTTCTTAATTTTCGCCAGAAACCAGTCGGGTTTTCGACATGGGTAATTTTTTCAAGACTTTTGGATCTGCAAACCGGACAGTCAACTGTAGCCAGGTAATTTTCATCAACATTTTCTAAAAGCTGGCTAGCCTGATCTGCGTCATTTTCCATGACCATCAATTTCATTCCGCCAATTGCCGGACTCAATAATGGGTCGATGGTTATAGTATGCTCATCTTGCAGGTAACAGGAAATACCATGATCTTTCAACAGGTTCAGCTGAAGGTTGGCAACTATATAATTGTCATATGATCTGATCTGCAAAAACTTCATGTGTGTTGGGCTGTCAGGAATTCAGCATAAGCGGCATCACCAGCATTAACAACTCTTCATTTTCATCGGCTTCCATTGGCTTAATGATTCCAGCCTTAGTAGGAGTGGATAACTCCATTCTGATTTCATCACTTTCAGCCGCGTTCAGCATTTCGATAAGGAAACGGGCATTAAATGCAATAGCCAGGTCTTCACCGTCGTACTGGCATTTCATGCGTTCTGTACCCTCAAAGCTGAAGTCGATATCCTGTGCTGCCAGTTGCAATTCACTGCCGGTTATATTCAAAACCACCTGGTTGGTGCTTTTATTACTGAACACACTGACCCGGCGCAATGCACCCTGGAAATCAGCCTTTGTAACGACCATTTTATAAGGGTTATCAGCAGGAATTACCACTTTATAATCAGGGAAGCGTGCATCAATAAGGCGACAACTCATCTGGGTGTTACCATGGGTAACAAACAAATGATTGCTGTTGTAGCTTACCGTAATAATATCTTCATTATCCGGTAATGCACTTTTAAGGATATTCAATGGTTTTTTAGGAACGATAAAAGTGTCGCTCTTTTTACATTTTACATCAGTTCTTTTATAGCGTACCAGGCGATGGGCATCGGTGGCCACGAATTGGATGAAGTTTTTATCGAGTTCAAAATATACACCCGTCATAGCCGGACGAAGATCATCATTACTAACTGCGAAAAGGGTTTTGTTGATACCTGTAACCATTGCCGTGCTTGGCATTTCAAATGAAGTGGTATCATCTGCGGATGGCTCTTTAGGGAAATTATCCGGATTTTCACCCATCACTTTATACTTGCCATTATCGCTTGTGATTTCAATGCCAAAATTTTTATCAATTGTAAACGTAAGTGGCTGGTCTGCGATATTTTTCAGGGAATCAATCAATATTTTAGCCGGAATACAAACCCTCCCACTGTCTTTGGCTTCAATCTCCATCTGCACACGCATTACTGTTTCCAGGTCGGTGGCCACCACGTTCAGTTTGTTTTTATCAATTTCAAACAGAAAATCTTCGAGGATAGGCAAAACGGTATTTGCATTAATTACACCGCTGATCTGCTGCAGTTGCTTCAATAAGGCCGATGAGGAAACGATAAACTTCATAAAGCTGGTTACGATTTATTGATAGGGACGAAACTACACAATTTTGTGGTTGTTCCTTTAATTGGCCAAAGGAATTGGGTTTTTTCCACATTCCCTTTTACCCCAAATTTGCAGGATGGCCTATCCCAAATCATTAACCCCTGAGCAGGCGTTGCAGAAAGCCCGTCATTACTGCGGTTACCAGGAACGGTGCCACCAGGAAGTAAAGGAGAAATTATATGGCTTTGGCCTGCACAAAACCCAGGTGGAACAGCTTTTATCGCAGTTGATAGAAGAAGACTACCTGAACGAGGAGCGTTTTGCCCGGCAATTTGCCGGGGGAAAATTCCGCATGAAAAACTGGGGCCGCAACCGGATCCAGAATGAATTGAAGCAAAGGCAGGTAAGTGATTATTGCATCCGGAAAGCCATGAAAGAAATCCCGGATGACGATTACCAGGCCACACTTGATAAGATTGCAAGCGTAAAATGGGAAAGTCTGGCTGATTCGGCCAAATTAGTCCGGGTTAAGAAAACACAGGATTACCTGCTATATAAGGGGTACGAATGGGAAAATATACAAGCAGTCATCAAAAAATTGCAAGGCAGGCCCGATTGATCAATCCTTCACCGTAAAGAATTAATTTCGGTTATGTCTTCACTGACCCTTACTACAATACAGAGTTCCCTGCATTGGGAAGATAAAGCTGCCAACCTGGCGATGTTTGAAAAAAAGATTTTGGGAATCACTGAGAATACCGAAATCGTAGTGCTTCCCGAAATGTTCAGCACCGGGTTCAGTATGCAACCGGCGAAATTTGCCGAATCTATGGATGGTCCAACAGTTTCCTGGATGAAAAACCTGGCGGCGAAAAAAAGAATTATCCTAACCGGAAGCCTGATTATTGAAGAAGGCGGAAAATATTTTAACCGGTTAATCTGGATGCTGCCCACAGGACAGTATGGGGTATACGATAAGCGGCATTTGTTTGCATTTGCCGGCGAGGATAAGTATTATTCGGCAGGCAAAAAAAGGCTGGTTGCTTCAGTCAAAGGCTGGAAAATCATGCTGCAGGTTTGCTATGATCTTCGCTTCCCGGTCTGGGCACGGCAGCAAATTCACCCGGCGGGTATTACCCGCCGGGTGAATGAGGGTGAAATCACCCCGGAGTATGACCTGTTGATTTATTCGGCGAATTGGCCGGAGCGGCGCAATCATGCCTGGAAGACCCTGCTGGCTGCAAGGGCTATTGAAAACCAGTGTTATGTAATAGGGGTGAACCGGGTGGGAAACGACGGACTCGATAATTACCATAGTGGTGATACAATGGTAATTGAACCCATGGGCGTTGCATTGTATGATAAATCGCATGATGAAGACGTGCATACCATTACACTGGAGAAATCGGCCTTGCAGGAAATTCGCAGCAAGTTGCCGTTTTTGAAAGATGCGGATCCTTTCACCTTATTAAATGATGAGAATACATGAGTAAGCATAGTATAAAGTATTTCAATGGCCGGATTTTTAACGGTGAGAGCTGGATGGACCAGGCAGTTATCAGTATCGAAAATGATCGGATTACATCTGTTGCAAATGATGGAAGTACAGATGAGCAGATAGACCTCCAGGGGAAAAAACTGGTACCGGCCTTTATTGATATTCAGTTGTATGGCGGAAATGGACAGTTTTTTGGGGAACATCCAACTGTGGCCGCGTTAGAAGCCACTGTAGCATATTCCCGGGAAGGTGGCGCCAGCCTCATATTACCTACTGTTGCAACAAATACAAATGATGTTTCTTTTGCAGCAATTGATGCTGTCCGGGAATATTGGAAAGCCGGTGGCAAGGGCGTTGCAGGATTGCACCTGGAAGGCCCGTTTCTGAATGCAGCAAAAAGAGGCGCACACGCTATAGATAAGATACAGGAGCCAACGGTAAGTAATATCCGAAAACTAGTGGATTACGGGAAAGGCGTTGTTCGAATGATGACCATTGCCCTCGAATTATTTTCCGAAGAAGCAATGAAGATTTTGCAGGAAGCCGGAATAATAATATCTGCCGGACATAGCAATGCTACGTATACCGAAGCAAATTCAGCATTTGACAAAGGCATCAAAGTATGTACCCATTTATTTAATGCTATGTCCCCGCTCCAACATCGCGCGCCCGGTCTTGTTGGCGCAATATTGGATCATCCTACTGTAATGTCGAGTATTGTCACAGACGGTTATCATGTAGACGCCGCAGTAATCCGGCTTGCAAAAAAGTTAATGGGGGAAAGGTTATTTATTATAACGGATGCGGTCACTGAAAACAATGAAGGGTATTACCAGCACAGGCTCGCCGGAAACCGTTATGTGATGCCCGATGGCACACTTTCCGGATCTGCGCTTACAATGGCCAAAGCTGTAAAATATTGCGTTGAGCAAGTCGGCATTGATGAAGGAGAAGCCCTACGCATGGCTTCGCTGTACCCTGCCAGGGTTTTAGGCCTGGAAAAGGAATGGGGTAAAATTGCTCCCGGTTATATGGCCCGGTTTTATATGATGCATTAATTTTTGGAGACTGTTTCCGGTGATAAAATCAACTCACGGACTTTTTCCACTTTCAGGTCGCGGTTTTGTATAAGTGATGATCTTGTAGGTGGTATAACAATATCCGGTATTACCCCCCTGCCATTTTTTTCGGTATCCTTATCAATAACCAACCTGAATTTTGGTAAACGAAAACGGATACCTGTTTCAGGAAGCGTTACATTGGGAATAAACCACGCAGTATTACCATAGTTACCGCCGCCGGTTTCCTCACCCACCAGCATAATATTTTTCTGGCCTTTAACTGCCCGGGCAAAAATCGTCGCTGCAGAAAATGAGTTCGGCCCGGTAAGCACATATACATTGCCTTTATAGTGGTTTTTATTAACAGGTTTGAAAACATGGCGCTCATAATATCCGAAATGGTATTTGCCGTCGGATTTCTTTTTAGTTATGAAACTCATGAATATCCCGGTAATGCCATTATATTGTATATAGCGTCCGTATTTACTTCTTTTATTACTGGCATATAAGGAATCGGCAATTTTAAATGGTTTATCCACCAGCATTTTGGTGAGGTATGTGGAATGGTTCACATTACCGCCACCATTGCTGCGGATATCAATAATAAGGTGCTGAATCCGCTCCTTCCTTAACTCCCTGAATGATGATTTAAAAAAAGAATGCAACTGATTGCCATTATTGAAAGTATTCACTGTCATGTAGGCTGTAGATAACCCGGTATCAATTTGCAGGGAACGTGCTTCGTATAATCGTTCTTCCCTGCGTTCGCGCCGGTTAAGCCTTTCCGTCAGGTCAGGAATTACAATACGTTTGATGGTATCCTTTGGCCTGGGTTCAATAAGACTGAAAATTGTTGTTTGTTCCCTGCCGGTGCTATCTATGAAACCCAGTTCATAGCTTGATTTCCAACCCCTGAGCAGCCTGAGCCAGGAACCAAATGCGCCGCGGTTACTCACCGCCTGGCGCAGGTAGGATTCATTATAACCGTCACTCGGAATAAATTGACCAATGCTGTCAATAACTTCCCGGAAAGGTTTCCCGTCGAAACTGGTTAAAATGGTACCCTTCGGTAATGTTGCATTTTTCCTTTTCAGGGTATTATTCAGGACTACCGTATCGTTGTCGAGTACTTTAATAGATACCGGGAAAATGGGTAACCTGGCCGTATCGAGATAATGGATATATTTTTTTGAATACCGTGTACTGGTATGCCCGCAATGAATTTTTGATATTACATAGGTGAGTACTGTCCTGAATTGTGGTTCAGTCATTGAATCTTTGAGTTGACGGTAACCCCAGTCGAAATAATATTGCATACTATCGGCGGGCGTATACCAGGTAACGCTGGGGTGAGATTCCTGGAGGATGTTCCGGAAAATTGTATAGTCGCGCTGCAGTTCTGGAAGCGGGTATTTTTTATCAGCATTAAACGCCGGGTGGCTGATTCCGCACCCGAAAAAACAAATAATAACGGGCAATAGCCAATAAAATGGTTTCGCGATTCTCTTTCTCAGCAGCATTGAATAAAGATAAGCGCTACTGCTCTTTAAATGCATTCCATCCCTGGGCAGTAATCTTAAATTGATTGCCTCCTTTTGTTAAAATATGGGTACCGGCTTCTGGTTCGGTCATGTAACCAATTACACTAACCTGTTCATTCAGGACCAACTTATCATAATCAGCCTGTGCTATAGTAAACAGCAACTCATAATCTTCACCGCCGCTCAGTGCACAGGCAGTCGGGTCTAAACCAAATTTGAAAGCAGCCTGGCGCGCATCTTCATGGATAGGTAACTTTTCTTCATATACAACACAACCTAATTGGCTTTGGGTGCAGATATGCAGTAAATCTGAACTTAATCCGTCACTCACATCCATCATAGCTGTTGGCCGTAATTCATTATCCGCAAAAAAAGCGATGATATCGCGCCTTGCTTCCGGTTTTAATAAACGCCCAACAATATAGGCCTCATTCTCCAGGTCGGGCTGGATCCGGGGATTTTCAAGGTATATCCTTTTTTCCCGCTCCATCAGTGTCAATCCAAGGAAGGATCCACCAAGGTCACCACTGACGCAGATAAGGTCACCTTTTTGGGCTGTGGAACGTTTTACAAACTGGTCCGGAACCACTTCGCCAAGGGCAGTAACACTGATAACGAAACCGCTGCGTGAGGTGCTGGTATCACCACCAATCAAATCAACTCCGTATTTATCACAGGCGGCATATACCCCTTCATAAAATTCATCCAGTGCTTCAACGCTGAACTTGTTGCTAACGGCAATGCTCATGGTAATTTGGGTGGGGTGTGCGTTCATCGCGTAGATGTCACTCAGGTTTACCACCACACTTTTATAGCCCAGGTGTTTCAGGGGTGTATACATGAGGTCGAAGTGCACACCCTCAACAAGCATGTCTGTTGAAATAACTGTTTGTTTGCCGTAATGGTCAATTACGGCAGCATCATCACCAACACCTAAAATGGTGGAAGCATTCTGGAATTCTATATTTTTTGTAAGGTGGTCGATCAGGCCGAACTCACCAAGCGAAGCGATTTCTGTTCTTTGTTCCATAGTACAATTTTAAACCCTTAAGATTTTTCACCGTTAATCCACTGTAACATTTCATCGTGGATTTTTCCATTGGTGGCCAGCAGATGCGGCTGGTAGGGAGAGTAGTAATCGCCTTTGAAGTCAGTCACTTTTCCACCGGCTTCTTCAACAATCAGAAAACCTGCTGCGCTGTCCCATGCGTTCAGTTTGTGTTCATAGAAACCGTCAAACCGGCCTGCAGCGACCCAGCAAAGGTCAATTGCCGCGGATCCAAGGCGTCGAACCGGGATACCCCTGCGGATAAACCTTTCAAAACACGCTAATGGGCCATTCGGCGCATCAAGGTAGGTATAAGGGAAACCGGTAACCAGGCAGCTGCTGGCAACTTCAGCTTTATTGCTTACATGGATAGGCTGCCCGTTCAGCGTAGCACCTTTCCCTTTTTCCGCAAAGAAAAACTCCTTGAGTAAGGGGTTATAAACCGCACCCATTATCATTTGTCCGTCGTTTTCCAAACCGATGCTAACGCAACAAATAGGTATTCCATTGGCAAAATTTACTGTGCCATCGATTGGATCGATTATCCACTTATAATTGGAAGAAGTGGGCAGGTCACCACTCTCTTCGGTTAGTATATGATGATCCGGGAAAGCATGCCTTATAACATCGATGATTACTTTTTCTGATGCATGGTCCGCTTCCGTAACCAGGTCGTTAATGCTCTCCTTATTGGAAATTTTAAGATCATGTTGGTTGAAGAATTGTTCCAGTATGGCCGCTCCGGCTTTTGTAGCATTGATAAGTGTTTCCTGTAACATGCGGCAAATTACCAATAATTTCGCAGCATGCGGTTATCTGTCATCATCGTTAATTATAATGTATGTTACTTCCTGGAGCAATGCCTCTATACTGTTTTGGAAGCCACAAAAAACATTGATACAGAAATTATTGTGGTGGATAATGCATCTGCCGATGACAGCCGGAACTACCTTCCGGGCCACTTTCCGGGGGTGCAGTTTATCTGGAATAAGGAGAACAGGGGATTTGGTGCCGCCAATAACCAGGCCCTGGCCATTGCAAAAGGGGAATACCTGCTTTTATTAAATCCTGATACCCTTCTACCGCAAAATACATTAAGTACCTGCCTCGAATTTTTTAAAACCCATCCTGGTGCAGGGGCTGTGGGTATGCGCATGTTTGATGGCACCGGGAAATACCTGCCGGAATCAAAACGAGGTTTGCCAGGGCCCGCGACCGCATTTTACAAACTGAGCGGGATTACCCGCTTATTTCCCAGGCACCCTGCATTCGCCAGGTATTACCTGGGTCATTTATCCCCTGAAACAGTCCAGCAGGTTGAAGTTTTGGCCGGTGCTTTCTTCATGCTGCCAAAGCGGGTATATGAGCAGGTAGGAGGTTTCGATGAGCAATTTTTTATGTATGGTGAGGATATAGACCTGAGTTACCGGATTATGCTCGCCGGGTTTACCAATTATTACCTGCCTTTTCCCGGAATAGTACATTTCAAGGGTGAAAGCACCACCCGCAATATGCGCTATACCCGGCATTTCTATGAAGCTATGGTCCTTTTCGTTCGGAAATATTACCGTAACCAGGCCTGGATATGGAAGGGAATCCTCGAAACCGGTATATTATTCAGGGGAATTTTTGCGGCACTTGCAAAATTGCTGCCTTACCGAAAACCGAAAATAGCACCCAATGCTAATTGGAAAATTATTGGTGATGCCCGGTCAATAGAAGAATTGCAGTCCTTTGCACCGGTTTTTAATGGGGGGGAGCAAGTGCCGGCTTGGCTGGTTTATGCATTAGGTGAAAATTATGGGATGCTAGAGGTTTTGGAAAACTGGATGCGGGAAAGGCCATCGTTACCCACCCGTTTTCATGGGAAAGGCACCGCTTGTATTGTAGGCAGTGATGACAAAAACGGCAACGGTATAATTATCCCCCTAAAAAAAGAACCGCCTGTGTAAGCATTTTACGATATTGGCCCCTGAATAAGTATTTTTGTCCTAACCTAAAGCCAGATACACAGTAATGCCGCTGATTGAGATTAGTTTGCCAAAAACGATTGCAAGGGCGCTTCGGCTACCAGCCAGTTCTCCGAGGGGGCAGCAGCTTAAAGTCTTAAAAAAACTGCTGAAAAAAGCCAGGTTTACGGAATTTGGGCAGCATTACCGTTTTGATGAGATCCTGCTAAGCAGGCATCCAGGTAAAAGATTTCAGCAATTAGTACCCACACACGATTATAGTTCTATTTACCAGCAATGGTGGCACAGGACCCTTGAAGGTAAGCGGGATGTATGCTGGCCGGGAAGGATCAAATATTATGCGTTGTCTTCTGGAACTTCAGAAGCTGCGAGCAAGTATATTCCCATTACAGAAGACCTTTTGAAGGGAAACCGCACAGTTATGGTAAAGCAATTGTTTTCCCTGCGCCATTATGATGATATTCCCTTCAGCAATATTGGTAAAGGCTGGCTGATGCTGGGGGGTAGTACCCAGTTACAACGGGGGCAAGGCTATTATGCCGGTGACCTTAGCGGCATCACGGCCAAAAAAGTGCCATTCTGGTTTACACCATTCTATAAGCCCGGCAGGAAGATTGCCAAGATGAACGACTGGAACGATAAGCTCGATGAAATTGTGGAGCAGGCACCCAATTGGGATATCAGTTTTGTAGTAGGCGTTCCCGCCTGGATCCAGATGTGCATGGAAAAGATCATTGAACGCTATCAATTGAAAACGATTCATGATATCTGGCCAAACCTTTCTTTTTTTGTGCATGGAGGCGTCTCTTTCGAACCGTATAAGAAAGGGTTTGAAAAATTATTGGCGAAGCCGCTGACCTATATTGAAACTTACCTGGCGTCGGAGGGATTTATTGCATACCAGGACAGGCAACATGCAAAGGGCATGAAATTGTCGATCAATGACCATATCTTTTTTGAATTCATCCCTTTTGACGATGAGAATTTTGATGCGGAAGGGAATATGGTTCCCAATCCAAAATCATATATGATCCATGAGGTTGAGGAAGGCCGTGATTATGCACTTTTGATCAGTACTTCAGCAGGTGCCTGGCGGTACCTTATTGGTGATACAATACGGTTTTCAGATATTGAAAGGTGCGAGGTTATTATTACTGGCCGTACCAAACATTTCTTAAGCCTGGTCGGGGAGCATTTATCTGTGGATAATATGAACCGGGCCCTGCAACTCGCTTCAGAAGAATTGAACGTGTCAATTCCGGAATATACTGTAGCTGGTATTCCGTACGGTAACTTTTTTGCACACCATTGGTATGTAGCTTCAAATGATCATGTCGATAAGGCAATCCTGCTGCAAAAAATTGACCAGCACCTGAAAGAGTTGAATGATGATTACATTGTTGAACGGAAAAGTGCCCTGAAAGAAGTGTTCCTGGATGTTCTGCCCGAGAGTAAATTCATGGAGTTTATGGCATCAAAAGGCAAGGTGGGCGGCCAGCACAAATTTCCCAGGGTGCTGAAGGGTAAGATGCTGCAGGACTGGCAGGCATTTTTGGGTGAGCCAGCCGTTTGAAGCAGCATTAAAAAGAGTGCGTGTCAATAACCATCCAGGATTTAGCATATGATCACTATCCGAAAAGCTTTTTTATCCGATCTCGCTGCAGTGGCATTCCTTTTTGATCAATACCGGCAGTTTTATAACCAGCTTCCTGATCTGGATAAAGCACGTGCCTTCCTGAAAGAAAGGCTAGAGAAAAATGAATCCGTCATTCTTGTGGCCATGGAAAATGGAGAGTTTTTAGGATTCACCCAATTGTATCCAATATTTTCTTCAGTTTCCCTCTCGCGGACCTGGCTGCTGAATGATTTATTTGTTTCCCCCGAACAACGTGGAAAAGGGATTGGTTCGATGTTACTTGATGCCGCAAAGGAAATAGGCAGGCATTCAAATGCCAAATGGATATTGCTTGAAACAGCAGAAGATAATACCATTGCACAGTCGGTATATGAAAAAAACGGGTGGATCCGCGAAACAGACCGTTATTACCGGTTTGACCTGGAATGATGCTAAAACCAACCCCGCTTATTAAAGACCCATAACATATAAAAAGGAATAAGGATCATCAGGCCAACTGCAATAAAAAAGCCGTAGTCGTTGTGCAGGTAGGGTATCCTGTCGAAGTTCATCCCAAAGATTCCCCCGATCACTGTAGCCGGAGCCATCAGGCAGGTTACGATGGCCATTACTTTCATCACTTCATTCATCTTCAGGTTAACATTATTGATATAAAGGTCCTGCATGTTAATCATGATATCCCGGTAGTTTTCACTAAGGTCATATGCCTGCATGATATGGTCGTAAACATCCTTAAAGTATTTGGTAGTACGATCATCAAGGAGATCGCTTTCGCTTCTGATGATTCCACCCAGCAGGTCCCGCACCGGTGCAATATTTCTTTTCAGGACGATTTGTTCTTTCCTTAAGGCACTGATCCTGGCCAGTGCCCTGCTATTGCTGTTCCTGATGACCTGCTCCTCCAGTTCTTCAATACGCTCCCCCAGTTTTTCCATCACCAGGAAATAATTGTCAACGATCAGGTCCAGCATACTGTAACACAAATAATCGGCCGAACGCTGGCGGATCTTGGAATTGGCCAGGCGCAGTTTATCACGAAGCGGATTGAATACATCCCTTGATGCATCTTCCTGGAAACTGATTACAAAATCTTTTCCCAGTACAATACTGATTTGTTCCTGCTCAACTGTTCCTTCCAGGTCATTAAAATACAGCATATTCAAAAGGCAGAAAAGCACTCCTTCTACTTCGTCCATTTTGGGCCGATGGCCAATACTTAATATGTCTTCTACCAAAAGCGGGTGTACCTCAAATTTATTGCATACCATTTCCACATCCGCTTTTCTCAGGCCATCCACATTAATCCAACTGATCCTATTGCTGTGCCGAAACTGCAAGCATGCTTCCACAGCATTAAATTCATGTTCTTCGAGTTGGCTGGCATCATAGTCAAAGACAAATACCCGGACCTCACCAGCCTCTTCACGCTTCGGGGGAAGGGTCGGATTAACATGTAAAATTTCCTTGGTCCGGTCGGTACCAAAAAGAATGTTCAGGCCAAGATAACGCAGGTAGCGCCTGGTTGGTTTCCCGATCTTATTATTGATAGATTTCCTGATCATCTTACAATGAAATTATAGAAAACTTGTAATGAGCAGGTAATCATTATTTTTAGGCTCCGTATTACGCTTATGACAGAAGCATTTTTAAAAGGATTGGCATTGGGCAGTATACTCGCTTTATCGGTGGGGCCTGTCATTTTTACAATTATCAAGCAAAGCCTGAATAATGGTAAAGAAGGCGGAATGAGCTTTGTGGCTGGTGTTTGGGTGAGTGATATAGTTTTGGTTTTTTTAAGCAATGCATTTTCCGAATGGGTCAATGCATTGCTCCAGTATAAGCGGGCCATTGGTTATTTCGGCAGTATATTTTTAATAGGGTTAGGCGCATTTTATTTGTTTCTTAAAAAAGTGAAACTGACTGTAGACGCTTCTACCGAAGAATCACGCTTCAGGAAAAGGGATATGGCCAGGATTTTTTCCTCGGGATTCCTTATAAATACATTAAATCCGAGTGTAATCCTTTTTTGGTTAATAAATGCCACGGCTTTTGCGGTTACCCATACCATGCGGCAAAGGATCATCATTTTCTCGACCTGTATCGCGGTTAATATTATTGCAGATGTGCTGAAGGTCCTAATGGCTGGAAAGCTTCGCAAGAAGCTGACCCTGCACAACCTTTCAGTAATTAATAAAATATCTGGTTTAATACTTGTGGGATTTGGTATTGCGCTGCTTTGGGGGGTCGCATTCATATCCGATTAAGTTAGTTTGTTCAATCCACCCGGCGGGTATTACCCGCCGGGTAACAACATACATTATGTTAAGAAGTACCATTTTTATATTGATTTTAGGGCTGGCCCTGGGTGTTCAGGGGCAGATACAAATGAGTGATTTTATTTCCCTGAAGAAAATGAATGGCAAGCATGTTGCTACCTATTTCAAGGGCAGTTACATTATATTCCAGCATGTAAACGGCCAGCAAATTGAAGGACTCATTGATGCAATCCGAAATGATTCGGTATTTGTACGCCAATGGCAGATCCAGACCTATATGACTACCCTGGGAACTACCAAGGTGGATACTGTCGGTTATTTTGTACACAAAATGCACTATAAGGAGATCAGGACAATTATTCCCGATAAAAAGGAGAGCTGGCGCTTTGTAAAAAACGGCAGCATTTTTATGATCGGCGGTCTTGGTTATGTTGCATTGAATTTAATAAATGCTGCATACCTGCACGAACCCGTTAACGATCCGGCAAACATGCGTTCCCTCGGCATTGCGCTGGGAGTTGCCACAGGTGGATTTATTTTAAACCGCATTTATAGGAAAAAAGAAAGGGAAGGGAAAAAATATAAGATTGAATACGTCCATATGACAGACCATTAATGGTCCACCAATTTTTATATCTTGCGGCCACCTAAATATCAAGGTCCTACGTGAAGACAAAAGGTTTGATACCCCGAAGCTGGCGATTTTTAAAGAAACTGTTTCTTTTCCTGTTCATCGGGCAATTTTGCTATATTATTATTTTGAAGTGGGTAAATCCGCCATTCACACTTACACAACTGGGCAACCTTGTCAGCGGCTATGGCCTGAAGCGCGATTATATCAATAAGGAAGAAATGTCGCGTTACGCAAAATTAGCAGTTATATCTTCCGAGGACCAGCTTTTCGCAGACCATAAAGGATTTGACTGGAGGAGCATTGAAAAGGCCATGGAATATAATAAGCGCAAACCTAACCGGGTACACGGCGCCAGTACAATCAGTCAGCAAACTGCAAAAAATGTATTCTTATGGCAGGGAAGAAGTTGGGTAAGAAAGGCACTGGAAACTTATTTTACTTTCATGATTGAATTGGTATGGGGTAAAAAAAGGATCCTGGAAATGTACCTGAATGTAATTGAAATGGGCCCTGGTGTTTTTGGTATTGAAGCCGCATCGCAATATTATTTCCACAAACCCGCCAGCCAGTTAAGCAAAGTAGAAGCAGCAAGAATTGCTGCCGGATTACCCAACCCGAAAAAATTCCTTGCCCAGCCGGCCGGAAAATATGTGACCAGTCGTGGTTTTATTATCCAGCGACAAATGAATAACCTCTCGGATGATTCGGATATCCAGGCCATTATTCAATAGGGCTTATTTAATCACCTTAATGGGAAGCGATGCACTATTCTGACTGAAGAACCCAGGCAGGGAAGAAGCTAGTCCGATTTTTGCACGATAACTTCCGTTTTCCAATGCAATCTTTTTAGAAAAGGAACATTCCCACTGGCCACCGGTCCTTGTGAATTCAGGTTCTACCCTGGCCATTAACGAATCGCCCATGAATATGTCCAATACCGCGGTAACATGGCCTGGAGAGGAAGGGTTCAATAATGCCTGACCAAGTGTATCCGGATATATCGTAAGGGGGAATGGCACCAGCTTTTCGTTTTCGATTTCCAGTGAAGGCAAGGCGCTCTGAAAACGGAGGGCGGAATGACTTTCAAAATGTTCTGCCACTATACCTGCAGTATTCCCCCTGTCTGTTATAATTGGTATGCTTCGCACTTCATTGGCTACCAGGTTATCTACCACAAAAACCTGCCTGCCCTGGAATTTTTCTTCTATAGGCCAGAAATTATAATTGTTACGCCGGTACATGGTTGTGTTCAGGCCAAAGCTGGCATCACAGGTATAAAACCAATATTTGGAAGGGCGTTGGTATGAATTGAGAAATACAACCGGAAGCCCATTGGCTTTTTCCCTGATTGCTGCAGCCCAGGACCTGTTGTGGTGCATTTCATCATTAAACCTGCTTGTAAAAAAGGAGATATCAGTCAGCATATAAATCCGGACAATTACAATGATCAAAATCGTCGGGCTCATTAACCGGTATACCCAACGTACAAGTATTCCCGAATCGGAAAGCCATGCATGTGCAAGGATAATCAGGGGAACTAAGGCCGGAACAGTCCAGTTGGCTTCCACCCTTCCTTTTAAAGTACTAACCAGGAAAAAACCATAGAAACCTGCCATGCTCCATTTTAAAGCCCTGGCAAAAGGATCTGAGGTCCTGAATTTTCCAGCAGCATATAATAATAGCCAACCTATCAAAGGACCAGCCAGCAATATCTGACCACCAATATATTCAAGTGTAAAAGCAAACTGATAGCTTGGTGCATTTCGTTCTTTCAGGTGATATTGTACGGAAGGAAAATCGTGGGTAAACTGCCACCATAAATGCGGACTAAATAGCAATGCGCCAATAATAGCAGCCAGCCAGGCTGGCCATTGAAGTGCAAGTTTTCGGTTACTGATAAATGTGAAAAATATGATTAGTATTCCATGGTATTTACTGTATAGCATTAAAGCCATTACAACCCCCAGTAATACGGATTGTAAGAGATCGGTATTTTGTAAAAACCTTTTGTACTGCCAGAAAAACAGGGCGGTGAAAAATGCCAGTGGAATATCCGGCACAGCCAGGATGCCTCCTATCTGCAATACGCCCATGGATAAAACAATCGCAAAAAACAGGCGTTCATTATCCCGCAGGAGTAGTTTTTGAATGATGAAAATGGTGGCAGTATTCATCAGCGCCATAAATAAACGCACCCCTAATTCATTATGGAAAATTGAATAACCCAATTTGATCAATACTGCGATCATTGGAGGATGGTCAAAATAACCCCAGTCGAGGTATTTCGAATACACCCAGTAATAAGCTTCGTCATTAAGCAATTCCGTACCGGCAGCCTGCACCAGGTTTACCAGCAACCAGCAACTGTAGAACCAAATGGATGGGTGTTGTCGGACGGAGCGGGCAATTGATGACATGGTTTAATTTAAGTTATAACAGAAACTTTTTTACAGCATCTTCAGCCTGGGATAATCTTTCCCCGGCAGCGCCGCTTATGGTAATCCATGGCGTAGATTGATTTACAAGAATATCCTTGTACATGTGGAAAAGCCTTTGTCGCGTTATTAAGTCTGGATATTCCCGTAATTCATCTTTCGTCCACGGAATATCTGTATTACAAAGCAGGTAAAGATCATAGTGCCTGTCAACTATCTGGTCGATGATATATGGATGGCAGTTACCAAATACAAATTCACTCCATACTTTCATCACGTACATATCGGTATCAATAAACAGGAGCGGCGGGTTTTCCCGTTTTTCAGCAACTATTTTTTGCGTGTGCATCTCTTCAAGGGCAATCTGGCCCTTCGCAATTGTAAGCAGGTCTTCATGGGAATAGTCCGTTCCATTTTTTAACAGGTACTCCCTTGCAAATTCCGGGACCCAACTGGTTTGGTAGCGGTTTGCCAACTGTTCACATAATGTGCTTTTACCAGTTGATTCAGGCCCTAATACAACGATCTTTTTTACCATATTGCCTGTCAAAGTTATGGGTTGGCTGCTTTTCTTTTCCAGGCCACTAAACCGGCTATGGCTAAAATCAGTAAAACAATAAACTGAAAACTGGTAAATACATATCCTTTAACAAAATACAACGGAATGGAGGCGGTATTTGTCAGGATCCACCAGTACCAGCTTTCCACTTTTTTCCGGGCCATCAGCCACATGCCGGTATACGCGCTTGCACTAGCCAGGGCATCGGCCCATGGAATGGCCTCGGGTGCAAATTCCTGTTTTAACCAGCTTAAAGCACCGAATATGGCGAAATAACATGCTGTAAAGAAAAGGCTTTGCTGCACCAGTTCCTTGCCGGACGAATAAGTGATGTTTAGTATATGGTGATGTTGTTTATCCTTTTTGGTCCAGAGTATCCATCCGTAAACACTCATGATCGTATAATACAGGTTTACGCTTGCTTCACCCAGTAAATGACCTTTTACACTCAGGAATATATAAAATATCGTATTGATGAGCCCAACCGGGTAAACCAGGACATTTTCTTTTTTACTGAACCAGACACTGCCAATTCCTGCGATCACCGCTATGAATTCCAATAAGGAGGTTTGTTGCAGTCCCGCAATAAATTGTTCCCATATCGAATGTTCCATGCTTAAAAATGCACCAGAATTTCTAGATTGCCTGAAATTGTTTATATGAAAATCGCCGTATTAGGAGCTGGAATGGTTGGACGGGCTATGGCACTCGACCTGTCTGCCAGCCATGAAGTGACCTCTTTTGATAAGTATGAAATGCCTTTGCAGCTATTGAAGGAAAGGAACAATGCCATTAAAACGGTGGTGAATGACCTGGCAGATTTTGCTCAATATAATAATTGGTTATCGCCATTCGACCTGGTGGTTACTGCTGTCCCCGGATTCATGGGCTACCGTACCCTCGAAGCTGTAATTAATGCCGGTAAAGATGTTGTGGATATATCTTTCTTCCCGGAAGACGCGCTGCAGCTAGACCTGCTTGCCAAACAAAAGAACGTGACCGTTATTACGGATTGTGGTGTTGCCCCAGGTATGAGTAATTTTATAATTGGCAGGTACAATGAAACGATGAAAGTGCATAGCTTCGAATGCTATGTTGGCGGCTTACCCAAAACACGGAAAAAACCGTTTGAATACAAGGCGCCATTTTCCCCGGTAGATGTCATTGAAGAATATACACGGCCCGCCCGCCTCAAAGAAAATGGCTTTATCATTGTAAAACCTGCCTTAACAGAAAGGCATTATATGGAATTCGGGGAGATAGGTACCCTGGAGGCATTTAATACCGATGGCTTAAGGAGCCTGCTTTTTACGATGCCACATATCCCGAATTTGAAAGAGCAGACCCTTCGTTACCCGGGACATGTAGACCTTATCCTGGCGTTGCAGCAGGGCGGGTTCTTCGATGAAACCCCATTAGAAATAAATGGGACGAAAATCAGGCCGATCGACTTTTCTTCAAGCATCCTGTTTAAGGAATGGAAACTCGGACCGGAAGAGGAAGAATTTACAATAATGCGCGTGATTGTTGAAGGCGAGCACAATGGTAAATCAGAGCGGATTGAATATAACATGCTGGACCGTTATGACCCTGTTTCCAAAATATCTTCCATGTCACGAACAACAGGCTATACCTGCACTGCAGCTGTTGAACTCGTTGCCGGAAATTTATTCCGGGAGAAAGGTGTTTTTCCTCCTGAACTTGTCGGAAAAAATGCCAGGTGTTTTGACTTTGTTGTGAATTATCTTAAGGATAGAGGCGTTCACTGGATTAAATCCTGAACGGATGAATTAACTTTAATATTTCATATTAATTATTCGCCTAAATTTTAAAAAATAAAGAAATGATTCGTAAAGGAACTGCCGTTTGGAACGGCTCAGGAAAAGAAGGAAATGGTCATGTATCAACACAAAGCGGAGTATTAAGCAAAGTACAGTATTCGTACAATTCCCGGTTTGAAAACGGGATTGGCACTAACCCAGAAGAACTGGTTGCAGCTGCACATGCGGGATGCTTTACAATGAAACTGAGTTTTGTGCTTGGCGCTGCCGGATTTACGCCAGAATCACTGGAAACAATATGTGAGATCAGCTTTGAAGGTGGGGTTCTTGTAAAATCGCACCTGGTTGTCAAGGGGAAAGTTCCAGGCATAAGTAAAGAACAATTTGATGCCTGTGTTAAAGATGCGGAAGCGAATTGCCCGATCTCCAAAGTCCTGAATACAGCAATCAGTTCTGAAGGCACTTTGTTATAAAAATTCTTGAAAGATTACCTGTGCAGCAATGACTGCCAGGGCCAGGGCTATCAACCCACCGGTTATGGTTAACCATTTCGGGTGTTGGTAGCCCTTACTAATCTGTTGTTTTTGTACGGCCAGTAAAAGAATGAGGAGGGAAACCGGCTGCTCCCCGTAAGGCGGTGCGGTTTGAACCGGGCGTCTTCAGGAAGGGGATTGAATCTTAATGTTTTCATTGGCCAGGGCATGGCTCACTTCCCGGGCAAATTCTGGTGCATGCAGGCCATCGCCATGGATACAAATTGTTTCAGCATTTACGGAGAACAGGCTATTATCAGTAGTGGTTACAGCATTTAGCTTCACTATAGAAAGGACCTGCCGCGTAACCTCGTGGGGATCCGTAATCAGGGCATTGTGCATAGACCGTGGTGTTAATTCCCCTTCCGGGGTATAGGTTCTATCAGCAAAAACTTCAGATGCGGTTCTAAGCCCGGCTGATTTTGCTGCACTGATCAACATACTACCTGATAAACCATAAACGATCAGGGAAGGGTTGAAATCTTTAACTGCAGCAGCAATTGCTTTCGCAATTTCCATATCCCGGGCTGCCTGGTTATATAAAGCACCATGAGGTTTAATATGGTGCAGGTTGATTTTTTCAGTCTGGCAAATGGCGGCCAATGCACCCATCTGGTACAATACGCCTGCATAAATTTCGGAGGGGGAAATATGCATTATCCTTCTTCCGAAATGTTCGCGATCCTCATAGGAAGGATGCGCCCCGATTGCAACATGGTGTTTTTTTGCCAGCCGGACTACTTCCATCATGGTAAGGGCATTCCCGGCGTGGAACCCGCAGGCAATATTCACAGAACTGATGAAGGGCATGATGGCTAATTCATTTCCAGTACCTTCACCAAGGTCGCAATTGATGTCTATAACGGTTTGGCTCATGTGAAAATCAGGGCATAGTCTTTTTGCAGATTTGCCAGCTGTTCTTCCCGTTTTAAATATACAGTTTCCGCTTCTGCTATAGTGACCAACCTGAATTGCAACTGGCAACCGGCAGATTTTTGCGCAAGCAGGGGAAGGTCGGCACTGATTACCTGTCCAATTCTTGGATACCCGCCTGTGGTTTGTGCATCTGCCATTAAAACTAATAATTGCCCATCCGGACTAACCTGAATTGTTCCGGGTGAAACGGCAGATGATATAACCTGCTCGTGCTGGCCGAGTTGTAAAGCAGGTCCGTTAAACCTGTACCCCATTCGGTTCGACATTCCTGTTAGTTCAAAAAGCGAAGATGCCAGCAATTCCCGGGCTGCTGGTGTAAACCAATCATATTCATGCCCTGCAATGATGCGTACCGAATTCCTGGAATGGTCTGGTATTGCTGTGTTAGACAAGCGAAGGTGATGTTGCGCGCCCGGCCGGCAGATATGGCGTACAATTTTTTCCGCCTGCGTGGTACGAAGAACAGCCGTTGGAAGCAGGTCACCAGGCCTCAGTAAGCGGCCATTAAAACCACCGAAAGAGGCGCCGAGGTGCGTAGAACGGCTATTTAAAACAGGTTTTATCCGAATTCCACCATGAATAGCCAGGTAGCTGATTCCACCGCCGGGCAAAGGGATTAGCCGCAGCTTATCACCAGCTTGTAAAAAACAGGGTTGCCAAAAACTGACGGGATTATCGTTCACAAAAACATTAAATCCTTTACCCCCAGCTACAATCAATTGGGGATGGCTCATTTCCGTAAGCCATTCACCTCCTGTGATTTCTACAAGAGCTGCGTCCTGTTCATTGGCCACCAGCATATTACACAGGAATGCACTGGTTTTATCCATTACCCCACCCACATGGATTCCCTTGTTCCTGTAGCCAAAACGGCCCATATCCTGTATTGTGGCCATGCCTGTTTTAAGTATCAGCATATTGGTTCAGGTAATTAAATGTTTGCTGGTCGATGGGACTAAACAATACCCGGTCCCCAGCTTGCAACAGGCATAAATCGGGGTCAAGAATGTTGAACATCCTGATTGGTGTCCGGCCGATAATATTCCAGCCACCCGGACTCTCAAATGGATAGATACCGGTTTGCCGGCCGGCAATACCTACCGACCCTGCAGGCACTTTTAATGCCGGCGTAGCTTTTCGGGGGGTATCAAGCCGTTCCGGAACTATTCCCAGGTAAGGAAAACCCGGACTGAACCCTACCATAAAGACATAGTAAGGCTGGCTTTGGTGTAAGTAAATAATTTCTTCCCTCGAACAATTGTGAAATGCGGCCATTGTATCCAGGTCGGGCGAAAATGGCGGGTCGTAGCAAATAGGCAGGATATGTTCTTTTCCCATCACAGGCCCAACCTCCACTCTTTCCCTTGCTGCCAGCTCATCCAGCCACTGGAAAACAAAAGCTTGCGGAGATTGCCGGTAACGCCTGGAAACCAACCCCGGATCAAAAAAAACAGAAAGGCTGTTATAGGCAATGGATACATCCAGTAGCCCCTCAAACCCGGTTTGCCGAACTTCGGTTAACAGGCCCAATAGTTCACGGTGACGGTCAATAGAAATCTCCGTTCCGTAAGAAAGTGTCAGGGCTGATTCTGACAGGGGGTAGATGGAATAAGAATGGCGAATAGGAAGACTATCAATAGGTTAATAAGAAAATACCCTATCAATTTACAAAAAGCAATTGGAATAGTTCGTCTTATTCGGCTTCTGCCACCACTTCTTTAACTTCGGGGATCATTCTTTTCATCATGCCTTCAATGCCGGCTTTCAGTGTAATCATGCTGGAAGGGCAACCACTGCAGCTTCCCTGCAACATCAGGTTTACAACCCCTTCTGTATAACTTTTAAACTGTATTGCACCGCCATCCATTTCAACAGCTGGCTTAACATAATTTTCCAGTAATTCTTTAATCCGCTTCACCACGTCATCATCATCGGCGCTAACCGTGTTACTGCTCTGTTGTTTTGTGGCTGCCACTTCATCTTCATTAACCACTGGTTTTCCTTCTTCCAGGTAATCTTTTAAAAACTGGCGTATGGAAGGGATCACATCATTCCATTCTGTTTCCGCAGTTTTAGTAAGGGTAACAAAATTACTGGCAATGAAAACACTCCTGATAAAAGGGAAACCAAAAAGCTCTACAGCTAATGGAGATGGCCTGGCGCTTTCCATATCAGGAAGGTCAATGCTCTTTCCGGGGTAGAGCAACTTATTGGCCACAAATTTCATGGTCTCCGGATTGGGCGTCATTTCCGTATAGATACTAATAACAGGATTTCCGGTCTTAATCATAATTCAACAGATTTACTGGCAAAAATAACAATTGCGGGGTGGGAAAGTTTGTGAAATACGGAAATCTTAATGGTTACAATCCCCGGCATGGCAGTGGTTTGCCTTCTGGCAAAGCTGAAAATTGCGAAAATGGGCAAAAATAATTGCTGTTACGGCTGGAACCAGGAACCACAATTGCAGATAATGCCACCGTTGCTTGGCCAGCAAAAAAAGGATGCCAATTCCAAATATGATTACGGGGCCGGCCTTGTGGTGGTGGCTTTTATAACCGTGATAGAGTGAATTTGCGCCTATTGCTGCTGCGGAAAAGATCATAAAATACTCAAAAGGCACATTTTCAACGATGTTGATGCCAAAAACAGGCAGGCTTGTCAGTAATAGCGGCAAGACAGCGCAATGTATCGCACATGCTACCGAAGTGGCAATTCCCAAAGCATCCAAATTGATTTTAAATGACATAAAGAAGCGCAAAAATAGCAAGATGCAACTTTGTTGCAAAATTTTTCTTCTTATATACTATTACGGTCAAATCGCTTTTGTGGCTGTAAATTTGTGCATTATGAGTAAGAGATCCTGGTATTATATCGCCTTTTTCGGGTTGTTGTTCATTGGTTTTGTATTTGCAATGTCAAGGGTAATTCCTGGTTTTACATCCGTAAAAATGCCGGTATTGAGTTATGTACAGCCTTTTCATTTCCAGGACCAGTCGGGGAAAGATTTTACAGATCGTGATGTGGCCGGGAAAGTTTATGTGGCCGAGTATTTTTTTACAACTTGTCCGGGTATTTGCCCCAAAATGAACAGGAACATGAAAAAAGTATTTGACCGGTTCAGGAACGAACCCGGTTTTCTTATTCTTTCACATTCTGTTGACCCGGTTACCGATAGTGTTGGCAGGATGCGGATATATGCTGATTCGCTGGGTGTGAACGGAGCAAACTGGCATTTTTTAACCGGCAGGAAAGATAGCCTGTACCAGGCTGCAAGGGTTAGTTACCTGCTTGATGATCCCAAAAACAACAATGAAAAGATTGAAGACCAGTTTATCCATACCCAGTTTTTTGCATTAGTGGACAAATCTGGCCGCGTAAGGCGAATTTATGACGGATTGAAAAAAGAAGAAGTTGATAAACTTATTGAAGATATTCCTGTTCTTCTTGAAGAAAATGAAGCGACTGGCTCTAGGTTTTCAAATGGATTATTCAATAACAATCCCCAATAATTGTTTATGGAAGCTGCCATTCAGGATTTATTAAAAAAACACCGGTTAAGCATTACGGAAAGCAGGGTGAAAATCCTGGAATTGTTTCTTGCTCAGCAGGGTGCGCTCGCTCACGGGGATATTGAGAAGCGTACCGGTGAAAAGTTTGACCGGGTTACTGTCTATAGGACACTTCAGTCTTTCATGAATAAGGGCATTATCCATACCATTCCCACGGCTGATAATAGTATCCGCTATGCATTGTGTAAGGACAATTGTGCGGAAGGGCATCACCACGATAACCATGTTCACTTTGTTTGCGATGATTGCGGAAATACTGTCTGCCTTGATGAAGTGACTATCCCAACTATCAAATTGCCCCTGGGCTTTACACCAAAACAAGTGGAAATGGTCATAAGCGGCAAATGCAGGGAATGTAAGGGATAAAAAATAAAGCCCCGATGTAGACACACCGGGACTTTTGGTTAAGGCTCTGATTAGTAGCTATTTTTAAAGAAGATTTCTCTTCTAAGTGTTTTCCTGTACAAATATATTGTTATTAATCATTAAATAAAATAATTTTCTATACCCTAAAGTGGTAATTTTTTGCAGCTTCAGCTTAATTTGTTTATTTCTTTTCCTACAAATTCCATTAAAGTTTTAACACGATCCGGGCCCAGGTCAAAAGGAATGCCTGCAGCTTTATACAATTCCGGTAAAGTCCTGGTTCCGCCAAGGGCTAATGCCTGGCAATAATTATCCAGGGCCTTTTCCTTGTCCTCCTTGAATTGCATCCACATACCTATTGCCCCTAATTGCGCAATGCCATATTCGATATAATAAAAAGGCACTTCAAAAAGATGCAATTGCTTTTGCCATCCGTACTTCCTGAACTCTTCCAGTCCGCTATAATCCAGGACACCAGTCGAAAATTCATTATTAATGGCCATCCATTTTGCAGCTCTTTCATCCTCTGTATGGAAAGGATTTTCATAAATCCAGTGCTGGTATTTGTCAATGATTGCGATCCATGGGAAAATTGTTATTACCCTTTCCAGCTGGTGCAGTTTTGCCCGGACCAATTCTGCATTATCATTAAAAAAGCTATTCCAGTAATCCATACTGAACAATTCCATGCTCATGCTGGCTACCTCAGCAACTTCCATGGGGTATTCTTTAAACGAACTCAGTTCCAAAGGGTGCGCCAGGAAGGAATGTACCGCATGGCCACCTTCATGGACCATAGTGGTGACATCATTCATTTGTCCGGCAGCATTCATAAAAATAAAAGGCGCACCAGTTTCAGCAAGCGGGCAGTTATAACCACCCGGCGCTTTTCCTTTCCGGCTTTCCAGGTCAAGCCGGCCCATTTTTTTCATCGTAACCAGGCAGTCTGCGAAAAAAGGCCTGAGTTGGCGGAAACAGGCGATTGATTTCTCCAGCAACTCTTCCCCGGTATGGAAGGGTCTTAAAGGTGCGGTACCTTCAGGCTCCGCCTCTGTGTCCCATGGACGCAGCGTATCGAGGCCTAATTGTTTTTGCTTATGTTTATAGATTGCTGCAACAAGCGGAACTACATGGAGCTTTACTGCGTCATGGAAAGCATAACAATCTTCTTTAGTATAATCAAAGCGGCCCATCTCCACGAATTTGTAGTCGCGGTAATTTGAAAAACCTGCATTTAAGGCAACCTGGTGGCGCTTTTGGACCAATTTTGTAAACAGCTCATTCAGCACTTCCTTGTCCTGGTACCTGCGTTCATTGATTTTTCTATAGGCAGATTCCCTTACTGCGCGATCCGGATTTTCGAGGAATTTTGTCGCTTGCTGCAAAGTGTATTCCTTCTCATCAATGGTCACTGTCATTTTACCGGAAACCACACCAAAGTGCTGCGCCATAACGCTGAGTTCGGCCTGCAGTGGTATATTTTCGGTACGGAACAGGTCTATTGATTTTCTTACACTGCGCAGGTAAGTAAAGTATTTTTTTTCATCTAACTCCTTGGTATATACGCAATCTATCAGCTTCCTGTTCAGTTGGTCTGCATAGGGCTGGATCTGCGGTTGAATTTCCATCACGAAGAAAGTAAATGCCTCTTCAAGTGATTTGTTTTCCGTATCGCAGGTCATGCGGATCTGGCGCCAGCAAGCATCTTCGCTGATTACGGCCTCCAGTTCGCTCGAGTCCTTCATCCATTTTTCGAGTTCTGCACCAGACATAATGGGCCTTTCGAGCAGCTCCTTAAAATAAGGCTCCAGGTTTTCCCATGTTGTGATGCTGAACCCTTCCGGAAGGAATTGACGGGGTGCTTTATGGATATGTGCTGAGTATTGCATCATTTATTCTTCTGACTTTTTCTTACGCGCGGTTTTCTTCGGAGCTTCGCTGGTTTCCTCATCGGCAGCTGCCTCTTTTTTAGGCGTTTCTTTTTTCTTTGCTGCCTTAACCGGCTTTTCTGCAACAACAGGTGTTTCTACAGCTTCTATTTCTTCAACAGTTTCTTCAGCCGGTTCAGATAACTTGAAAACCACATCGTTTTTCTTCAGCACTTCAAACCACTTCACCATTTTCTTCATATCGCTGGAGTAAACGCGCTCGAAGTCCATATCAGGATAAACCTTCTGGAAATAGGCCTTTAACTGGGCCGCGTCTTTTCCATCGGGAAGCTTATCGCTGCTTTTATCCATTGATTGGAAAATATCCACGAGGTTCACATTATCACGCTGGGTATAAATTTCGATGCTTTCCAGGTGAGAGAAATTGTGCACGCGGGAAGAGACGAATTTTGTGGTTTTATCATCCAGGGACCTGACAATGGCGCCATCGGTTTTGCTGCTAACCATTTCAAACAATCCGGGCAATCCGGTTACTGCAATTATTCTGTTGTATTCCATATCTCAATATTGTAAAGGACGTGCAAGATAATAAAAATGCACAGGCATCCATCCTTTCACCAAAACTGGTGGTTTCAGGTATTTTGGGGTCAGGCCTGCGCCAACTTCTCTAGTAGCCTTAATTATTGTAAAAAACAGTAATAAGACTTAAATTAGGGTACAATTCATTTTTATGGATATGTCCTCAATCAACTGGCTTGCTGTACTGGTGGCCGGCCTTTCAGGATTTGCAACTGGCGGTATCTGGTATTCCCCCGCCTTATTTGGTAAACAATGGATGAAGGATAGCCAGCTTACCGAAGCCGATATTAAGAATGGCAACAAGGCTAAGATCTTTGGGTTTACCGCCATTTTTTCTTTGGTTATGGCAGCCAATCTGGCCATATTCCTTGTAGATACGCCCCAAATGAAAACAGATCTAACCTGGGGTGCTACCGCCGGTTTCCTCGCGGGCATCTGGACCTTCTGTGCTATTGCCATTCATAGTTTATTTGAGTTAAAAAGCTGGCGGCATATCCTGATTAATGGCGGCTATAGCCTGGTTGCCCTGACCATAATGGGGGCGATCATCGGGTTGTGGCGGTAAATATTTTTTAATTACTTATTTACTAATTGATTAAGCTGCGACATCTGGAACGTGATAAAGATCAGACCTGATATTGACCTTAATCAGGCTTGCGCCGGCTTGAACGGGCTAGTTTTATATTGCAAATCAATGTCTTTGATATGCACTTTTATTTTCATTGGCTGATTAACTTTTAAAACTGGGACTATGAGAAAGAAAATCCTGTTCATTTTACCCCTCTTTATGCTTTTCTGCCTGGTTTCCTATTCCCAGGACTCAGCGAAGCAAAAAACCCTGGAATTTTATGGCTTTGTAATGACTGATATCGGGTATAACTTCAAGCAGATACAAGGAGACTGGTTTGATGTTGTCCGGCCAACAAAACTGCCCTCTTATAAAAATCAATATGGCACGGACGGTAACGCTTACTTCAGTGTTCGCCAGACCAGGTTTGGTGTAAAAGGGTACACACAGACCCCTTTAGGTTTGTTAAAGACGCAATTTGAATTTGAAATGTTTGGTACCGGTGTGGATGCCGGACAAACCACCATCCGACTTCGCCATGCTTATGGAGAGTTAGGCAAATTTGGGGTAGGCCAGTACTGGAGCCCTTTCATGGATATTGATGTGTTCCCAAACACGGTGGAATATTGGGGACCCTCTGGTATGGCCTTTTTCCGTAACGTACAGATCAGGTATATGCCGATCCAGGGAGATACCCGCCTGACCATTGCATTGGAGCGCCCGGGTGCCAGTGCCGATGGTGGCGTGTATGCAGACCGTATAGAACTGGCAGATGTGAAGCCCCGCTTCAAACTGCCTGACCTGTCTGCAGAATACCGTTATGCCGGAAAGTTTGGATATGTTGAGCTGGCAGGTATCCTGAGAAAGATCGAATGGGTTGACCAGGGAACAGACCAGTATGACCTGAGTGGCAACGCACTTGGTTGGGGCCTTAACCTGAGTACAAACCTGAACCTTGGCACGAATAGCATATTTCGCGGATCGCTGGTTTATGGGGAAGGAATCCAGAACTATATGAATGAAGGACCTGCTGATATCGGTGTAAAGAATAATCCAGGTAATTCAATCAGCCCGGTAGTAGGTAAACCACTTCCGCTGACAGGTATTGTTGCGTTTGTGGATCATAACTGGAACAAGAAGTTCAGCACTTCTATCGGATATTCATCTGTTGATATTAAAAATACAGATGCTTCATCTCCCAGCGCTTTCAAGAAGGGTCAATATGCAATTGTAAACCTCCTTTGTACCCCTGCTCCCAATTTTATGTTTGGCGCAGAATTGCAATATGGTAAAAGGGATAATTATACTGATGGATTCAGCTCAGATATTACCAAGCTCCAGTTTAGTTTCAAATACAACTTCTCCCAGGCGTTTTATAAAAATAACTGAGCAAAACTTTATACATAAAACCTATAATTATAAAATTGACGCAATATGAAAAGGAATATAATTTCAGCAATCACGATACGGATCGCCTGCCTGTCCATTGCGTTTCTTGGGGCGGCAACTTTTGTGCAGGCACAGAAGAAAAAAGCTGCAGCTCCGGTTGTTCAGGCTGATAACACACTGACTCCTGCAAACATTCAAAAAGCGCTGGATGAAGCCTATGATAAATTCAAGGATATTAAGGAAGGAAAGAATGCAGATTATATAAAGGAACTTGCAAAAGTTGACCCTAATATTTATGGCATAGCCATCGTTACCACTGATGGAACAATTTATACAAAGGGTGACCTGCAGTCTGCGGTTTCTATTCAATCGATTTCCAAGGTGTTCACAATGGCAAGGGTAATTGAAGAACAAGGTCCCAGGGCCATTATGGATAAAATCGGCGTAGATGCAACAGGTATGCGATTCAATTCCATTGTGGCAGTTGAACTCCAGAAGGGTAAGGAAATCAATCCGCTTGTCAATCCAGGTGCCATAGCTGCTTCAAGCCTGGTGGCCGGTGCAGATTCTGCAGCTAAGTGGAAAAGTATCCTGCAGACGCATAGTGATTTTGCCGGAAGGCCGCTTTCATTAGACATGCCCGTATATATCAGTGAAGCTGGTGATAACCTGCGGAACCAGGCCATTGCCCACCTCCTTTTTGCCTATGGAAGAATGTATTTCGACCCTGTGCAGGCAACAGACATCTACACCAAGCAATGTGCAATCAGTGTTAATGCAAAAGACCTGGCCATTATGGCTGCTACCCTGGCAAACGGAGGTTTAAATCCTATTACTAAAAAAGTGGTGGTTAAACCTGAAACAGTAAAATATACCCTTCCTGTAATGGCTACAGCCGGACTCTATGACGATGCCGGTCAATGGCTGTTTGCTACAGGACTTCCCGGTAAATCTGGTGTTGGTGGAGGTATCATCGCTGTGGTTCCTGGAAAATTTGGTATTGCTGTTATTTCCCCGCCACTGTCCCCAGCCGGTAATAGTGTAAAAGCGATTTACACCATCAGGTATATTATTGATGCCCTTGGCGTGAATCCTTACCTGATCAAGCCTAAGCAATAACTGACTTTCTTCTGAAGCTTTTTGTTATAAAAATGTTGGTTGCGGATAGCAGCCAACATTTTTTCACAGGCATAATTTCTGAAAATCAGTATAAAAATTTTATCCGATGATAAAAATGAAAGTGCTTTTCTCTACTATTTTTATTTCATTTAGCTTTTCACTTTTTGCCCAGGTACAAGTTCCAGGTGTTGATACTTCAATTCAAGCATTAAACTATTATCTCTATTTTAAAAGCAGCACAGAAATTGACTCTGTATATAAGAATGTTGCTTCAGGGGAATTTACACCCGGAAAGGGTTTTGACCTCGTTCGTACAAAATATGGGAGCCTTAATTTCAGTTTGTATGCCATGGCCAGGTACCTAAACCAGTTACCTGGAAATCAGACCTGGACTGATCACCTGGGCCGCCAGCGGGATTTTGTCGGCAGGAATGATTTTTATTTCCATAGGGCCATGCTCTGGTTTTCAGGTTTTGTTGGAACGCCCCGACTAAGTTATGTGGCCACGGTCTGGACTATTATGCCAACACAACAAACGCTTGTTTATGGAAACATACAGTACAGATTAAACAAACATTTCAGGTTCGGTATTGGCGTTGCACCCAATCTTTCTATTCGATCCATGCAGGGGCCATTCCCTTTTTATGCATCAACAGACCGGACAATGGGTGAGGAATCCCTCCGTGGTGGTTTCACCCAGGGCTTTTTTGTAACAGGTGAAATCGTTCCTAAACTCAGTTATACCCTTATGCTTGGAAATAACCTTAGTACATTAGGGATCCAGGCGTCTAAAGAAACCCGAAACCTTTCTAAAAGTATGACCCTGGTATGGATGCCGACCACTGGTGAGTTTGGTCCAAGGGGTGGAATTGGTGATTTTGAATACCATAAGAAAGTTGCCACAAGATTTGGTACCTCAATTGTGCATAGCCGGGAAGACCGATTTAATAATATCGGAACACCTTCACCTGATAACACACAGGTCAGGATGACGGATGGCCTGCTTTTCTTTGAAACAGGAGCCTTAAAAGATGGTTTAACTGTTCAACAGGCTGACTACAATATGATGGCTGTAGATGCCGGGGTGAAATACAAGGGGTTTAGTGCCCAACTGGAAGTCTATGGCCGCAGGTTATCCAATTTTGCTGCTGATGGCCCGGTCCCGTTATCTTCCATAAATGATTATGGTTATAGCTTACAAATATCCCATCTGGTGGTTCCCAGAAGGTTGGTGCTCTATGGGATAAATTCCTATTTCTGGGATGAGTTCAAACGCCATCCCTATGAATTTGGTGGTGGGTTTAATTTTTATCCTATCAATAGCCGAAGCTGGCGGTTGAACGGGCAGGTCATGCGCGTTTATAAAACATCAGCCGGGGGTACATTCGGCTTGTATACAGCTGGTCAGACCGGCACAACCATTACCATTGGTACAGATATTATACTCTGAGTATTTAATTATTTAAACGAGGGACATGAAAAACAATTTTGTTAACCTTGCTGTATTCTTACTGGCAGGAATAATTTCTCTTGTAAGTACACCAGCTTACTCACAGGCAAAAAAATCAGCAACCAAGCCTCCGGTTTCAGCTCCACCTGTGAATTACGAACTAAATGACTCGCATTTTCACCTTACCAATTATATCCAGGAAGGTACTAATATCAATAAGTTCCTGGATATTATGGGAGATAAAGTGGGCAGGGTGGCATTATTTGGCATACCCTTACAGCAACAATGGTCCTATGGCAATACAGGAAATTTTGCCCCCAGTTATTACCTCGCTTCAGACGCGCCCCTGTATTATTATTCTTTTACGGATGCTTTTATTGCCATGGCTTATAAATCCCTGCGACCAGAGCAACAGAAGCGGTTTGATCCTATGATCACCGGTTTCAATCCGGCCGATATGTATGCTGCAGACCATATAAAAAGGGTCTTGAAGGTTTTTCCAGGGGTATTCAGCGGTATCGGTGAGTTTTCGATCCATAAGGAGTTTGTATCTTCCAAGATTAGCGGTGAAACAGCATCTCTGAATAATCCGGCACTCGACAAGATCCTTGATTTTGCTGCGGAGGCAGGTTTGTTGGTTATCCTTCATAATGATATTGATATGCCATATCCTAAATCCGGACAGGATCCTTACCTGGTTAAACAGATTGGCGACCTTTTCAGAAGGCATAAGGATGCAACTATCATCTGGGCCCATTGTGGGCTGGGCAGGGTAGTGCAGCCAATACACGACCAGCTCCGGCTTTTGGAAATTGCTTTAGGTAATCCTGAAACCCAGCATGTGTATATCGACATTTCCTGGGATGAAGTTGCTAAGTATATTGTTTCTTCCCCTGAAGCAATAAAAGCCACTGCAGCTGTAATCAATAAGTATCCCGACAGGTTTCTTTTCGGTACTGATGAAGTTGCACCGGCAACTCAGGAAAAATACCTGAAGATATATAACATGTATACACCGTTACTGGCCCAGCTGACCCCAGATGCCCGTTACAAATTACTAAAAGGTAATTATGAGCGTTTGTTTGATGCAGCGAGAATTAAAGTAAGGGCATGGGAAAAAGCACATGCCAATGATCCCGATGTCATTCCGGCTCCTACACCATCTTCAGGTGTAGCTAAACAGGAGTAAGGGACCCTTTAAATCTATTGCGCTATTTCGGGATTTGGTGCGATTTCTTTGCCTTGTTTAATTCCTAACCACGATTGGAAGATGGTATAAAATATAGCTATCATGATAGCCCCTTTGAACATACCGGTAAACCCCCAGGCAGACATACCACCAACAACACCGAGGAAGAGAACCAGTACCGGCATCTGTCCGCTTTTTCCAATAAGTATGGGTTTAAGTATATTATCAACGCCCATTAACACCACTATTCCATAAATACTAAAAAAAATGGTCATACCAGTCTGGCCGGTTGATCCAAGCCAGATAGCAACGGGTAATATAACAAGTAGCGGCCCAACCTGTATCAACATCAGGAAAAAGGTAAGTGCTGCAAGGATTGCCGCGATTTTAATTCCTGCAATAGTAAAACCAATCCAGCCCAGGATGCCACCTAAAAATGCATTTCCCATAACACCTATGGAAACACCTTTAATAGCCCTGCCGGCAACTCCAATGATTGCGGAACTAGTTTCTTCCCCAACCAGTTTATTCATAATACTGTATATAGGAGCAGTGGTTTTTGATCCTTTAGCAAGGATAATTGCAGAAATTATGATGCCCAGTATTATTTCAAAACCGGCACCAAGAATGCCAAGGCCACCTGATAATAAATGACCTAATATGGATATAATCTTTGCCCTATGGGCACCTAAAAACTTTTCGGGATCATTTGAAAAGTCCACCCAGAAAGCGGCTATGCGCTCTCCTATAACCGGTAAATCCTTTATGCCTTCCCGGAGAGGTGGAACATTCCCGCTTTTAACACCGGAAATCCATTGTTGTGCATCAAATATAAATCCTGCTAGTTTTGATAGAATTAAAAAGAGAGGAACAGCAATCAGGACTATTGCCAGGATTGCGTATATGGTAGAAGCAAGTTTCCGCTTACCCTTGAAGAAGCGGGCTACAACTTTTTCAAATAATGAATAAAAAGAAACGGATAGAATTATTGCATAGGTGAACACACCCAGGAAAACCCCCAATACAGCGTATATATTGTACAAAAGGATAAGAACGAAGAGCAGCAACAGGGCTTTCTCAATATAGTTCAGGTTCGGGGAAGATGTTGAAGGCTCCATGAATTATTTCATGAAAGTTAGATTAAAGTATGCAAAAACCGATCAGAACCTGAATCCAACCTGGAAGAGATAACGGTAACCAATATTCCAGGTACCTACTGTTCCTGAACCCGTAAGTGTGTTATCCCCAATGGCAATATCCATTCCGGGAAACTTCTGGGTGAAAACTTTATTGATTGCTTCCAATATTTGTTCCTTGTTTGCCGGATCGATATTTCCTTCAACAGTTGATTTCAGGTCGTACCTGGCTATGCCGGGCCCAACCACAACAAGATCAAGCGTTAGCCTTTTCCAGAATACGAACTGGTAGCCTAATTCAAATCCAAGTGTATGAATATTCAGCGACGATTCGGATTTTGCATACTTGTCACTGCTTTCAACTACTGCGGTCCAATCATTATTCCTGGCAAATGTGTTAAAGGAATAATATGGCCCGATATACAGGCCGTGTGGTGCGCTGTACCTGTTTTCCTTAGCCAGGTAAAACCTGTAATCCATTGAAATGTTTAACCCGGTATTTTTGAAGTCATGCGAAGTCTGAAAACTGTCTAAAACAATAGTCTTCAATTTAGGAAGGGCGGTCTTGCCCATATTTATTGAGAAACTATGGTGCTCATTAATTACCCGTTCATACCCGAATACAACATAGCCGGGGCCAAACATAATTGGCCCCGACAGGTTATAACGGACAACATTCATGTACTCACGCTCTTCACTTTTTTTCTTCTTATCTGTAACAGTGCTATCCTGGGCAAACGATAAATGGGTAATAAATATAAGCATCCCCAAAATGGAAGGCCTGAGAACAGCGGTACATTTTCTCATTTTGCGTGAATTAATAAATTATTATCCCTCAATAGCTGAAACTGGTAACGGCTAGCTTTATACCAAAGAAACTGGTAGTCACCATACCGCTTGCTTCGGGCAGGTAATGATAGGTTGCTGCCAATACAATACCATTATTAGCGGACATATTAAAATTTACACCGGCTTCAGCATTCATCATAAACTGGAAACCATCGTTCTGGATCCTGTATATGCCAATATCTGAGTTCTGGTTCTGGTATGCGCCACCCAGTCCGCCCCTTATATAGGGAACCTTTTTTTCATTTCTTTTTTTGAGGTCATATTGTATTACTGCCATCAACCCGTAAATATTGGTAAAATTAGTCAGGTTGCCAGTAGTAACGCCACCTTCAGGACCCGTAAAGGTTTGTTTTCCTTTCTTATCAGCCATATAAAACCAGCTTAAACTACCGCCTATGGATAACTGCTCGTTACTCTTCAGGTATCCCCTTCCGCCTCCACTAAAGCCAACCCAACTTGTCTTTCCGATAAAATCGCCGAATTTACCTGTAGGGAAAGAAGCCTGATAGGAAAACTCACCAACTTTTTGTGCGTATCCGGCAAGCATAAAGCCGCTCCCAAGGACACATATTGTCATTAAAATTATCTTTCTCATGGAGGTCAATTTATTGTTTGAGGTAAGGAGATTGAATAAACATCTGGTCAATGTTTGTATTGATGCGGGAAGTAATTTCAGCTTGTGAGCCCTCCAGCAGGCCATTGAGTATACCTACCCAGGCAACAGGGATGGTATCATTGGCTGCTTTGTTTGGGTCAGTCATGGTTACGACCACTGTACCTGTATTATAGGAGGCGCAAACAATATCTGATGGGTATCCCCATCCATATCCTGGGTAAGGTGGATAGTATCCCCAACCCGGGTACCAGCCCCAGTAACAATACCAGCAATACGCAGTACAAGAGGCATAGGTCACTTCATTTGCGGCAGGAAATACCATAACATCAGCTTTTTCTGTTCCGGTTTCGGTCAACCTGGTCCAGCCAAGCGCATCGAGATTAGTCTTAAGGCTTTTTAAAATTGTTGAATCATAAATGTGTTTAGAATCTCCACCTACATGTGCCACTGAGTCCGGAAGGAAATAAGTATGCACGGCACTGAAATCATAACCCGATCTCTCCTTCGTATACACGAGGTCATAGTCTGCAATATAGTCCGGAGAACTGGGTGTACAGGCTGAAAATAATGCTACGGATAGCAATATTTTTAATAAGCCCCTGGATGAATTTTTTGTTATCATATCCTGTTTTTTTATGGTTAATTTCCCTGGTCCGTTGCATTAACCAGGGAAGAGGTTTAATGAACTATACGGGTTTGGATTATTTTGATTTAAGGCGAAATACAAGTCCGCCGCCTAAGCCAAACTGCAACATGGAAGAGTAGGTACTTACACCAGCACCACCTCCACCGGTTCCAACATAAAGTCCGGCACCAAATGCCTGAACGGCAGACATCAGGTTGGCCTGCAGTTTTATACCGACTTTTTCACTGGCCCAAACATTTACACCGCCCCTGAATCCCCATGCGAATTTTGTTGCACTGCCACTACCACCCTCAACTGTGTTAGACACATCGATAATGGCTGCACCCAGTTGCATACCAAAATAAGGCTCAACTTTTGGGTTGTTGACAAAATAGTGGTTTCCACCAAGCATGATCCAATTTAAAGCCATATCAAATTCTTTCTGCTTTGTGCCCTGGGGGATTGAAGTATAATCAAAGTAAGTTGTAGGGGCTTTGGTATCCTGGCGGATATAACTCAGTTCGACACCCTGTTCTTTTCCTAGCATATATTCCAGTCCGGCTCCCCAGGTGAATCCACCTTTAATTGTAGCGTCATAATAATTGGTATTACTAGTATACCCGTCAACCCTGTCATCAAAAACATACCCGGCATAAGCGTTCAGTCTTAATTCCTGGGCCCTTAGCGATAAGCTGGCACACAATACTGTGGCAAAAACAACAATGGATTTTCTCATATTAGTGGTTTGTTAAAAAATTGATTAATTCAGCAGATACCAAAAAACCCGGCTAAATGAATAACCAAGCCCCTTGATAATTTCAAGCGTACAATAGATAATATCTAAATCGAAATTAAAATACCTTGCCGCGGCAATACATGATTTTAGTTTAGTATGTTTCTGATTTTAGTCATTAAATTCTTCATTTTTCCTATTCAACAAGGTCTGTACCTGATCGAACAGGAAAAGTTTGTTTGTAAAATGGTGCTAATAATCAGATTGCCCTTTCTAACCTAATAGTATTGGTATAAGCCTTACTGAAGCAGAGTCTCCAGTCTTTTCTCCCTGAGGGTTCCCTGGGATAATTTAATACCGGTGCGGCCGGAAAGTGTAAAGTTACGGAACGACCTTTTCTTTTTTTACTTTTTTGATGAACGGCTTAGTTTTTATTCAGGTCAGCCAGCACCGCTTCGATTCTTTGTACTAGTGTATTCTGGTCGGTATATCCTCTTGACAGCAGGAAGAATTTCGTTTCGCTTACCTGTATCAGTACGCTTGGGTAACCGGTCACCTGGAGCTGCTTGCAAAGTGCGAATTCATAATAGGCTTTTTCTTTATAGTCTTCACTTTCCAACCGCTCATAAAAGTCCTTTGCATCCAGGTTATATTTATCAATCAGGTGCCTGTATGACTCATTATCGCAAAGGTCACGGCCTTCATAATGTAAGGCATACTGCAGGTCGGACGCAAACTCTACCTGCCGGTCGGGGTAATATTCCTTGAGGATGCATAATGCAATGGCAGGCTTTTCTGAATTGGGGTACCAGTCGCTCTCACCTGGATTAAAAATATGCCAGAGGTAGTCTTCACCAAACCTGACACCTGTAAGTTCTTCTACCGATTGGTATGACTCGCTGATATAGCCGGCCATTATGCTGATGTGACGAGGTTCCTCAGGAAGGATCATTCCCCCGGATAAGACTTCGAATGCAATGCGGTCAGCATATAATTCGTATATGTTTTTGATGACCGGACTAAACCCGTAACACCAGCCGCAATAGGCATCATAACAATAATAAAGTGTAGGTGTCATTGTCTTGATTTTACCTCCTCGAAAAATTGTTCGTAATCAGGGCGGATCGTGCCCATTACCCGGTCCCAGAATAAAAAATACAGTCCATAATTCCCCTTAAAGTACTGGTGGTGCTGGTTATGGTTCACCGAAGTATTGATCCACCTTCCGATGCGGTTCCTGCTGAAGCTTTTAGGATACAATTCATAACCCAGGTGACCATAAACGTTATATATGATCATGAACAGGAAAAAGAGGCCCAGGTGCAGTTTATGTATTGGCATTATGAACAGGAAGACCACTACCACGCCAGCTTCCACAATAGCTTCCAGCGGGTGGAACGAATACGCTGCCCATGGTGACGGATTTGTTGACTTATGGTGGACCAGGTGGAAATACCTGAAAATTTTTGGATGGTGCATCAGCCGGTGGGTCCAGTAGAAATAGGTATCATGCACTATTAACATGATCGGGAAGGCACCAAAAAAGTAACCCCATCCATGTTGCCCGATTTCAGTATAATACATGGTTAATGGCCGGATGCTATTATTATATATTAGTAGTACAGGAACTGCTGCGAAAATGAAAATGGTAAGGATAGAATAACCGATCTCCCGGAAATAATCTTTGTCCTGCGGGAACTTTCCCTGGATCTTTTTCCCCTGGATCTTTTTGCGGAATATAACATACCCCAACAGGAAAGCTATTCCCGCAAAAAGGAAATAACGGGTACCTATTAAACGCGCAATGAAAAAGTATGGGGACCAATCCATGGTTTTTAATTTTGGTGGATCAATGTGCAACCAGCCAGTTCTCGCCCTCGCCTACTTCAGCAATAACCGGCACATTGTTTGGCAGTGGTAAAGCATTCTGCATACACTCGATGATCAGTGGTTTCAATATTTCCGCTTCTTCCCGAAGGGCATCAAATACCAATTCATCATGCACCTGCAGAATCATTTTGCTGCGCAACCTTGCTTTTTTTATGGCGGCATCCATTGCGGTCATGGCCAGCTTGATCATGTCAGCCGCGGTACCCTGTATCGGTGAGTTGATGGCGTTTCGTTCTGCAAAGCCCCTTACCGTGAAGTTGGAGGAATTGATATCCCGCAACCAGCGTTTCCTGCCCATCAGGGTTTCCACATAACCTTTCTCCTTTGCAAAATTGATGGTATCATCCATATAGCTGGTAATGCCACTGAACTCTTTCTTATAATTATCAATGATCGCTTTGGCTTCTGTACGGCTTATGCCCAGGTTATCCGCAAGTCCAAATGCCCCCTGACCGTATATAATACCAAAGTTTACACTCTTGGCCTTTCTGCGCTGGTCTTTCGTCACTTCAGTTTCATCGATCCCGAATACTTTTGCTGCGGTGGCAGTATGGATATCTTTTCCGAGGCGGAAGGCCTCACACATGTTCGGATCTGCACTAATGGCAGCAACAATGCGAAGTTCGATCTGGGAATAATCGGCTGATAATAAGATATGGTTGGTGTCGCGGGGTACAAATGCCTTCCTGATCTCCCTTCCCCTTTCCGTCCTTACCGGGATATTCTGCAGGTTTGGATTATTACTCGATAACCTCCCTGTAACAGCTACTGCCTGAGCATAGGATGTATGCACCCTGCCTGTTTTTCGGTTGATCATCAAGGGTAGGGCATCCACGTAAGTTGATTTCAGCTTGGTTAATTCCCGGAAGGCCAGGATATCATCAACTATAGGATTTTGCATGGCCAGTTTGGCAAGTACGTCTTCACCCGTAGCATATTGGCCGGTCTTGGTTTTTTTTGCTTTGGGATCAATCTGCAATTTATCGAAGAGTACTTCTCCCAGTTGTTTGGGGGATGCCAGGTTAAAGCGAACACCGGCCTGCTGGTATACACGCTCTTCGGCAGCTTTAGCTTCCCGTTCAAGTTCCTTAGAATATTCTTTCAGGAATTCTGTATCTACTTTAATCCCTTCAAACTCCATATCAGCGAGTACTTTCACCAATGGGTTCTCCACTTTTTCGAAGACCCCGGATACTTCCAGTTGTTTCAGCAGCGGTGTGAAACGGTGTTTCAGTTGCAGGGTGATATCTGCATCCTCGGCTGCATATTCTTTAATCTTTTCGGGTTCAACATCGCGCATATTACCCTGGTTCTTTCCTTTTTTGCCGATAAGTTCTTCAATATGTACCGGCTCGTAGCCCAGGTATTTTGCGCTCAGCACATCCATGCCACGCTTGCCTTCGGGCTCAATCACATAATGGGCAAGCATGGTATCGAATAAGTTGCCGGCCAGTTCAATGCCATACCATTTCAAAACAAGAAGGTCATACTTGATATTTTGTCCGACCCAGGTTTTGGTAGTATCACTAAACAAGGGCTGGAATTGCAGGAGGATCTTTTTAGTGGCACTCTGGTCCGCCGGACAAGGCACATAAAAGGCTTCATGTTCGCGGGTCGCAAAACTGAGTCCGACCAGTTCTGCGTCATTGGCATCGATATTGGTAGTTTCGGTATCGAAGCAGATCTCGGTTTCCAGGGATAATCTTTTCACCAGTGCGTCTATGCCGTCTTCGCCTTCTACCGATTCGTAGTGGTGCGGGGTATTGTGGATATTTTTATCGACCGCAACGATATTTTCTGTTCCTTCTTCATCTTCAGTATCACTGTTATTCACGGGTTTGGCGGCAGCGACTACATTTCCAAAAAGATCGGTTTGTACACCCACCGGCGAGGATGAGGTAGTATTGATGGCCAGCTCTTCTCCCAATACCCTTTTGGCAAAAGTGCGGAATTCCAATTCTGTAAAGACTTCTTTTAATGCGTCTTTGTTCCAGTCTTTCAGGCGGAAGTCTTCTTCATGAAACTCCACCGGCACATTAGTTATTATGGTGGCGAGTTTTTTACTCATGATTGCTGATTCCCTGCCATTACGTACTTTTTCGCCAAGGGCTCCTTTTATGTTGTCGGCATTCGCCAGCACGTTTTCCAGGTTACCATATTCCGATAACAATTTGGCTGCTGTTTTTTCACCTACGCCGGGAATGCCGGGGATGTTATCCACCGCATCTCCCATGAGGCCAAGGATATCGATGACCTGGTCTACCGTTTTGATATTCCATTTGGAGCAGACCTCTTCAGGCCCCATAATCTCAACATCGCCACCCTGGTAGCCAGGTTTGTAAATTTTAATCTTTTCAGATACCAGTTGCCCGTAATCTTTATCGGGGGTCACCATATAAACTTCATACCCGGCAGCGGCCGCTTGTTTGCTGAGCGTGCCTACTACGTCATCGGCTTCGAAACCATCCAGTTCCATCACGGGGATGTTGAATCCGCGGATAATCTTTTTGATATCGGGGATTGCCAGGATCAGGTCCTCGGGGGCTTCCTGCCGGTTGGCCTTATAGTCGGCAAAATCGGTATGACGCTCCGTTGGTGCGTGCGTATCAAAACAAACCGCCATATGGGAAGGCTTGCGGTTATTGATCAATTCCAGCAGGGCATTGGTAAATCCGAACTGGGCATTGGTGTTTTTTCCCTGGGAGGTGATGCGCGGACTGCGGATCAACGCGTAATAGGCCCTGAAAATTAGTGCCATGGCATCAAGAAGGAAGAGGCGTTTGTCCATCGGATAAAGGTAGGAAAAGAAAGAAGACCTTAACATATGCGGAAGGCCTTAAGGGTTAGCGCTTTAGCCCTGACTGGCCATCCATTAACGTTTTAAGTTGGTCTCGTGGCACGATGATTGGCTAATGTATAGGTAACAGCAAGTATTTGCTGCACTATTTTCGAGAATTTTAAAAAGACGTTTATGAAACAGATCAAATTGAGCCTGATAGCATTAGGTATTTCAACAGCCGGATTTTTTGCTTTTACTTCTATCGATACCGGATCAATTAAGGGTAAGGTTAGTCCCGCAGATGGCGCTGTTCAAGCCTGGGCTATATCAGCAACAGACACGCTGAAGGCACCTATTGCAAATGGTGCTTTTGAGATCCCTGGTGCAAAGGCCGGTACCTATAAACTGGTTATTGAAGCCAAACCGCCATATAAAAATGCGGCAAAAGAAGGCATTTCCGTATTGGATGGCCAGGCAACAGTTGTGGCAGAAATTACCTTAGTTAAATAAAATAAGCAGCAGTAGTTTTTTAGTCCAGGGACCGGCCATTGGCTGGTCCCTTTTTATTGGCCGGGCCCGGTTTTATCGGGATAAAAAAAGGTTTTCATAATTGTAGGACTCATAGGCTTTGCGTAGTTTCTTTTCCTCCTGCAACCTGATGATGTCGTTTTTTACCTGGATATTCAACCATAATTCAGGTGGCATATGGAAAAATGCGCCAAATTTCATGGCCAGGTCAATATTGAATTTACGGGCGCCGCTGAGGTATTTTTTTAGGTTGGCATCAGTTGTATCGATGCTGAGTGCAAAAAGTTTAAAAGGAATATTGAGGGCTTTTAATGAGGATAACAGGAATTCTTCAAGGGGTCGTATTTTCCGGATCTCGGCATTATTGGTCAAAAGGTAATATTCCATCCGGTATTGGATACTAAGCAAAGCATTTTTCCGGTCTTTTTGGGGGATAGTTTTTTTATTTTCTTTATCCAGAAAAGCTTTTACGCGCAATAATTTTTCTTTCGTCCAGGGGGCCACGGCTTTTTCGCGTTTTCCGCGAATGGTGTTATTTTTCTTTATTTTTTTTGATTTTGCCATAGAATATCCTTTAAAATGGCGGATTCCTGAAAAATGAAAATAGTGAAATTGTACAAATTGTACTATTAAACTGCCTCTTTTTCCTATTTAATATCATTAGCTTCTATCGCAATAATCCGTAAACTAGGTTTAAATTTGCCCCTGCTCATATGCGCCCATTTTGTAATGATGATTGACAAATTGCAGCTACTGAAAAAACAACTGGATGGCGAACTTTATGATGACCAGACCATGCGTACCCTCTATGCCACCGACGCATCGGCCTACCGGGAAATGCCACTGGCTGTAGCCGTACCGAAAACGACTGAAGATATCCGGAAACTGATTGAATTTGCAAGGGCGGAGAAAACCTCCCTGATTCCGCGGACGGCTGGTACTTCTTTAGCCGGTCAGGTAGTAGGCAACGGCATCGTTGTAGACGTTTCCAGGTATTTTAACCAGGTCCTGGAACTGAACAAGGAAGAAAATTGGGTGCGGGTACAGCCGGGTGTAATCCGTGATGAGTTGAATATGTTCCTGAAACCACATGGATTGTTTTTCGGCCCGGAAACCTCCACTGCCAATCGCGCTATGATCGGGGGTATGGTAGGCAATAACTCCTGCGGTTCCAATTCGGTGGTGTACAGAAGCACAAGGGAACACCTGCTCGAAGTAAAAGCTTTCTTAAGTGATGGCTCTGAAGCCATCTTTAAAGCACTTAACCTGGAAGAATTTCACCGGAAATGCGAAGGCGATACCCTGGAAGCCAAAATTTACAAAACCATCCGGGGCTTATTGGGTAATTACGATAACCAGGTTGAAATCAGGAAGGAATTCCCGAAAAAATCAGTTGAGCGCAGGAATACAGGCTATGCAATTGATGTTTTATTGGAATCGGCACCATTTACTGCCGGGGAACCGGATTTTAATTTCTGCAAACTGCTTGCTGGTTCAGAAGGCACTTTAGCTTTTATTACCGAAATCAAACTAAATATAGTACCGCTGCCACCAAAGGAGGTCGGGTTGCTTTGCGTGCATTTTAATTCTATCGATGAGTCCCTGCGGGCAAACCTCATTGCGATGCAATACAAGCCCAGCGCCTCAGAATTGATTGACCATTTTATTTTGGAATGCACGAAGGATAACCGGGAGCAGTTAAAGAACCGGTTTTTTGTAAAAGGGGATCCCGGTGCGATACTGGTAATCGAATTTGCAAGGACTAACCGTGAAGAGGTTGTGGCCATTGCTGCCAAAGTTGAAGCAGATATGAGGGCTGCCGGATTGGGGTATCATTTTCCGCTTTTGTTTGGGGAGGATACAAAGAAAATCTGGACCCTTCGCAAAGCCGGACTGGGCCTTTTGAGTAACCTTCCGGGAGATGATAAAGCCGTTCCTGTGATTGAGGATACAGCCGTGGATGTAAATGACCTTCCCGCCTATATCCGCGATTTCAATGAGATATTGAAAAAATATAACCTGCATTCCGTCCATTATGCGCATGCGGGTTCTGGTGAGATTCACCTGCGCCCTATCCTGAATCTGAAAACAAAGGAAGGCAATGCCTTATTCCGCACGATTGCGGAAGAGATCGCAACTCTGGTGAAGAAATACAATGGCTCATTAAGTGGTGAACACGGTGATGGCCGCTTGCGGGGTGAGTTTATCAAACAAATGGTGGGTGAAAAGAACTATGCCTTATTGAAACAGGTTAAAGAAACCTGGGACCCCCAGCATATTTTCAACCCGAACAAGATTGTTGATACGCCCCCGATGAATACCATGCTGCGGTATGAACCCGGACAAAAAACACCGGCATTTGAAACGGTTTTCCGTTTCCATAACCAAAATGTGTTGCAGCATGCGGAGCAGTGCAATGGTTCGGGTGACTGCCGGAAATCACATCTGAGCGGAGGCACCATGTGCCCATCATTCATGGCTACCCGAAATGAAAAAGACACAACCCGCGCAAGGGCCAATATATTAAGGGAATACCTTACCCGGTCAAATAAGGAGAACAGGTTTGACCATCCAGAGATATACGAAGTGATGGACCTTTGCCTGAGCTGCAAGGCCTGTAAGTCGGAGTGCCCGTCGAATGTAGATATGGCCAAACTGAAGGCTGAATTCCTGCAGCATTATTATGATGCGAATGGCGTACCCTTCCGGTCAAAACTGATCGCGAATTTCAGCCGCTCGGCCAGGTTGGGCGCATTCGTTCCGGGCTTGTATAATTTCGTGATGACGAATAAAATGGTAAGTGGCCTGGTGAAAAGGTTTTCAGGTTTCGCGGTTGAACGATCAATGCCTACACTTTATCGTACAACCCTGCAAAGCTGGTATAAGCAATACAGGAAGCAAAAGCCATTGACAGGATCAGGCCGGAAAGTACACCTGTTTTGCGATGAGTTCACGAATTATAATGATACCGCCATCGGGATCAAGGCTATCCGCTTGCTGGAGCGCCTGGGTTATGAAGTAATCATTCCCGAACATGTCGAAAGTGGCCGGGCCTGGTTGTCGAAAGGATTGTTGAGAAAGGCGCAGGTCATTGCCAATGATAATATTCGTTTATTGTACCCCGTAATTACCGATGATGCCCCACTGGTAGGCGTGGAACCTTCAGCAATCCTGACTTTCAGGGATGAATATCCCGACCTGGTGAGTGAGGAATTACTGGATGCGGCTAAGCAATTATCGAAGCGGGCTTTCCTGGTAGACGAGTTTATTGCTTCAGAAATTGAGAAGGGAAATATCCGGAAAGAGCAGTTTACACAAGATTCACGGAAAATTAAGCTGCACGGGCATTGCCAGCAGAAAGCCATCTCTTCGGTAGCGCCTTCCCTTAAATTATTATCCCTTCCTGCCAATTATACTGTGGAAAACATTCCTTCGGGTTGTTGTGGCATGGCCGGGTCTTTTGGCTATGAGAAAGAACACTATGACCTGTCAATTAAGATCGGTGACCTGGTTTTATTTCCAACCATAAGGAAACAAAGCGATGAAGTTATCATTGCCGCGCCCGGCACCAGTTGCCGCCACCAGATCAAGGATGGTACAGGCAGGAAAGCGCTGCATCCTGTTGAAGTCTTGTTTGATGCTTTAATCTAACCGCTAAAATATAACAGGTGCGGGTTTGCCATTTTCTGCACGGTTTTACCCAGGCCCAATTTAAGAAGCTGGCCCGGGCAGGTGAAATGAATTATACCGGCATTTATATTAGTTAGCCGGTTATGGGTATATTAAGAATAACCACAATAATTATATGAAGGTATTTGTGATCGTTTTACTTTGGTTGCCCATTTTTGGTTTTTCACAAAATGCAGATTGGAAAGAATTGCAGGGCAAGATAGATAGTGCAATTAAACAACATGGTGTAGTGAAAGTGGAGCGTAACTATACCATTGACCAACCCCTGATTGCAGCCGATTGGAATGGAAAAGAATACCGGCAGGTTTATTTCCAGATGCTTGGAACCGGTTCCATGTGGGATGTTGGGGCTAACTCGGTAATCCGTGCAACATTTAAGAATGCACCTATCCTCTCAATACAGAAAGGGAAGGGCGTGATCATTAAAGGCATAACGCTTCTTGGATCATATGTAACGCAAAAAAGTCCCTATGGCATTCCCTTTGAAAATTTTGGTGACCCGAGTTGCCGCGATTCAAGGTTTTCGCCTTATGCAGGCATTTGTATTGATCCCTTTAGTGGCGACTTACCCGCAGATGGCGGCTATCCAACTCTTAAGGCCTGGTACCGGGGTCCACAGACGCGCTCCGGATCAACAGGTATACGAATTGAAGATTGCACCATTGGGAATGTTACCATCGGGGTGATTACTTCCCCTAATGGATATACGCAGAATGCTGAGATCATCACCTTGCAGAATATAAGGATAGGTGCTTGCAAGGCAGGCATTGCTGGCTGTCAGTCGCAGGAGAAAATGAACCGGATCATCAATCTGGGTTGTTGGGAATCCTGTCATACTTTATTTGTTTTCAATAAATATGGCGCAGGCCAGCCGGGTAACTGGTTTATCGAAGGTGTGAATATTGCGGGAAGTGTTGCTAATATCATTTACCGGCTTTCCAGCGGCTGGGGCCCAATGTTCATGAGCAAAGTCTTTGCAGAAAATGTAGAATCAATTGGGGTTTGGGATGGTGATAGCGGGGACGTTTTGTCTGAGGCCTTTATCAATTTTAAATATAAGAACGAATTGGGATACCTGCCAGATTACCAGTTATTCTCAAATAGCCTGACCATCCTGAACAGCAATTTGCGTTACTATGGGGAATTAAAGCAACCTGTAGTCCTGCGGGGAATTAAGAATTCTCCCACCAATTCTTTCTATGTTCCGCCCGTGACTAATAAATATGGCTGGGACAGTACCAATATCAAAGGTTTTAAAATCGATCAGCCTTTCTACCCTGCGGATGAAGATGTTACAGACCACAAAGCGACTGTTCGCGTGCGGCCAAATTCTGTGGAAGCCGGACAATATGTGGTCTTCATGCAGATGGCTGACTGGAGTTACCTTGGCCAGGGGATGATTACGGAAGTGAAAGGAGACCAGGCTACAATCGGGTTTATCTCACCTTCAGTAAAGAATTTGAAAAATTACAGGATCGGGGTGTATAAAAAGTAAGAATTTATTTAGGTGGAATCCTATACGGATTTGGATTTTATACGCTTGTATTAATAATGATATTTCAAAATACTTAAATAACTATGAGATGATATTGAGATACTATTTAGTAGAACGGCAACACAACGGCAAGACAACGGCAAGACAACGGCAAACTTAATAAAGGAATCTCCTTAATATAAACCCCGACCAGGGGCATTAATATACTCCTTTTTATAGCGAAAAGCCTGAAGATCAGGAAAAAGGCACCGGCAAAAAACTACCCTTTCCTGATTTCGGGGACAAGTAATGAAGGGCGCATATTCCCCAAATAATGGACTCATTTTGCTAAATAATGGACTCAAGTTATAGATAATGGGCTCAACTTTTTTCATCAACTTCAAATATGCCGGAAGTATTATTATCGGCATCAATGAAATAGCCCTTCCAGCATCTACCGGGAATGGCAAATTTTGGTAACGCTTACCTGCCCACCATTCTTTTGTATACGTTCATTGTTTTGATCACAATCCTGCACCTGGACAGAACAAACAAATGCATTGGTGCCAAACTCCGGTGATGGCAGTTTTGCAGGTCGTTTAACCATTTACCAGGACTTTAATGGAATGCTATTGTTAGTAGTTTGAAATACCTGTTTAATGAGGGAGATTTCGTAAATTCAAAGAATGTAGGGTTTTACATTAAAAGTGAACGTATGCAATTACAAATAGAATCACCCCATATTGAACCGGATGATAAGTTAATGGAACTTGTAAGTGAAAAGTTTGAACACCTTGGCAAAAGGTATGATCGGATAGGAACTTGTACTGTAGTACTCCGAAAGGAAAAAAGTGACGTCCGGAAGTATTACTCCATTGAAGCAAAAATGGAAGTGCCAAAGTCAAAAATATTGTTCGCCAGCGATAGAGCGGAAAGCTTTGAGATTGCGCTTGAAAAGGTAGTAGATGACCTGGAACACCAGTTGCGCAAGTTTAAAGAAGAATTGGAGGAGAACAGGTAGAAGTTAATTTAAAGTCTCTTATTCCGATGGTCTTTTAAATTTAGCCAGATACTCAACCCAAAGCTCACCAGGAAAATAATTAGTGTGGCATACTCTACCAGTTGTTCTGCAAAATTAATGCCTGTCAGTTTGAGTATCAGGAAATGGATATAGGAATTCGACGTATCTGCGTAACCAAGGGCAGATCGTACCTGCCAATGCCAGTGTGTACAAAAACAATAGCCCCATCCATACCAGATACCCAGTATAAACCATGAAAATGCGGTTAATGAAAGCGTAAGCAAATGCCATTTCCTGGTCCTTTTAAAAATCCATCCTGTAATATTGAATAAAGTGAATATGGTATGAAATACAAAGAAAAATATATTCAGGAACTGGTACCACATGTATAGATGTTGTAAAATATATCAACCTGTTAGCCCTTTTTCCTTTTCCCATCGCTCCATAAACCTGATTGTATCTTCATCTGATAGTTGACTAAACGTTTCATAAACCTGGGAAACGGCATGGTAATAATCCGGCTTCTCCAGAATAACCAGTTCATCCGCTTTATTGGCAAATCTTTCCTCAACATCATTAGAAGAAACCGGGGCTGCCACCACAATTTTACCCGCTTTTTGTTTTTTACACATTTCAATGGCCGCAAATATTGTAGCACCGGTTGCAATACCGTCATCTACCAGTATTACGGTTCTTCCTTTTATGTTGGGTAATGGCTTCCCTTTTCGCAACATTTTTATCCTGCGCTCAATTTCCAGTTTCTGTTCTTCCACAACGGAATTGATGGTTGATGCTGAAAGTTCGCTTTTTACATATGGATTCAAATATATACTACCATCTTCTGCAATGGCACCAAAAGCAAATTCCGGGTTATCCGGGTGACCCAGTTTGCGTGAAACAAGCATGGATAATTCGGCATCCAGGTGGATGGCTACATAAAAAGCTGTTTCAGCACCACCTCTTGGGATTCCCAATACAAGCGCATTTGTGCCTTTGTATTTTTCCAGCGCTTTTGCTAATTGAATAGCAGCGTCCTTCCTGTTGGCAAACATGGCTTTTGTTTTTGGTTAAAATATTATTAATATAAATTCCTCTTTATCAACCAGCGTCGTTCCGAATTTTGAAGATAATTTTTGCATTCTCTCAACACACCATTGATAGTCCGCTTTAGCTGCAAGGTTTACCTGGTAATCCGAAATCACTACAGGGAAGAGTTCTAATTTTTTTATTCCCTCTTTATTTACTTCCACCCTGAAAAAGAAGGAATGGTCATTTTTCAACTCAGGGTCAACCATATAATCATCAATAAAATCACCCGTATCATATAAAATAAGTTTCTTGTTGTAGACCTCAATTCCCTGGAAATTATGCGCACTATGTCCATGAATTATATCTGCTCCTGAATCGACCATTTCGTGCGCGAAATCGATAAACTCCTTATCAGGGGATGCTTTCATATTGGGCCCCCAGTGGATACTTACAATAACAATATCTGCCTGTTTTCGCAGTTCTGAAATACAGCCCTTTGCCCTTGCGCGGTCTTCATCGTTTGAAACGTCAATATAATTAATACCGCTACCAGATGGAGTTGCTGCCCATCCGGGTTCATTATCTGTAAAACCCAGCACGCCAATATTGATTTCATTTTTTGTAAGAATGCAGGGCCTTTGGGCCTCCATAGCATTTATGCCTGCACCTACATATTTTATGCCTGCACCGGCAAGTGTATGAATTGATTCTGCTAATCCCTCTTTTGAAAAATCCAGTATGTGATTATTGGCAATGTTCACCAGGGATACATAACCCCCGGTTAAAGTCCTGATCCTGTCAGGTGTGGCTTTAAAGTTAAAAGTTTTAAATACTTTTATATGGCTGTTAGTTAATGCGGCTTCAAGATTAATAATATTGAAATCTGTATTTTTCAATAAGTGCAATACATTTCCCCATGGATAGAGATACCCTTTTTCACTTATTATGTCATTAACAGTTCTGCCAATCATCACATCCCCTGTTAATCCAATATAAACTGAACTAATACTCATTAGTACAAGGTTAGTTCATACAGTAGAATTAAAATAGGACTACCGCCAACAAAAAGAATGATTGTCATCAGCCATTCATCCCACTACGCCTTCTTTTATTTCTTCCCAAAGATCCCGGTAGCACTTGGCTGCATAACTGGACGGTGCGAATACGGCAATGGGTGCCTGGTAGATTCCCATCTTTTCAACATCAGAGAGGTAGGGAATATAATTCGAGAAGAATCTTTTGTCTTTGATCAGTTGCTCCATAGTATCAATATGCATATTCTTGCGAATGTCAACCATAGTGAAACAACACATCAGCTTTCTAAGGTCTAAAGATTTTTCTTCGAAGTATTCTTTTACCAATTCATACGTACGCACGGAAAGCGTAGTAGGAATTGTTGGCATCAGGATAATATCTGAAGCAGTAAAAATATTTTCGGATAAAACAGAGAAACCGGGTGGACAATCAATGAAAACAAAATCATAGTCATTCGCCAGGCTGGATAAAATGGTTTTGAATCTTTTCCTGGAGGTCCGCATTTCTTCCATTATCAGTTCCAGGTTACGGGCTGTGAGGTCGGCGGGAATGATATCAATATTGTCATAGCCTGTTGCCATAATCAGGTCATCCAGGTCAAGCTGCTCACTGAATAATTTTTGTGTGCCGCTTTTTACCTTCGGTTGTATGTTATAGTAAAAGGAGGCGGAACCCTGGGGGTCAAGGTCCCATAGGAGGGCCTTATAGCCATCCAATGCAGCCAGGTAAGAAAGGTTTACACTAGTGGCGGTTTTACCAACACCGCCTTTCAGGTTGTACAACGCAATAGAGATCATGGCCTGGTATTATGAAAATATAAGATACTATTTTTTCATGGTCTCCAGCTCTTTTTGCATCCGGAACATCTCATCCCTTAAGCGTGCAGCTTCCATGAAATCCATGTCCTTAGCCGCTTTTTCCATGGTTTTCTTCGTGTGCTGGATGGCTTTTTCAAGCTGTGGTATGGTCTTATATGCAGCTTGCTCATCGGCGGCAACCGGTATAAGGTCTTCATCAGGTGCAATGGCATATGGGTTTTTCACATCAAAGCCCTTAATGTCAAGAACCGATGTCTGGGCCATCACCTGCTCGATAGATTTAATAATTGTCCGGGGAGTAATGCCATGTTCCCTGTTATAAGCGATCTGCTTTTCGCGGCGGCGCGTAGTTTCATCGATAGTTTTCTGCATACTCTCCGTCATCTTATCCGCATAAAATATAACCAGTCCGTTTACATTTCTTGCGGCCCTTCCTGCAGTCTGGGTCAGTGATTTTTCATTGCGCAAAAAGCCTTCCTTATCGGCATCCAGTATCGCTACGAGAGACACCTCCGGCAGGTCAAGCCCTTCCCGCAGCAGGTTCACGCCGACCAAAACATCGATCTCCCCTAAACGCAGCTGGCGAAGGATTTCCACCCGGTCGAGGGTATCCACTTCACTATGGATATATTTCGATTTGATATTTATCCTTCCCAGGTATTTGTCCATCTCCTCCGCCATACGTTTGGTTAATGTGGTCACCAGTACGCGATCACCTTGTTTTACGCGTAAGTCGATTTCATTGAGGAGGTCATCAATCTGGTTAATGCTGGGGCGGATTTCAATGGGTGGGTCAAGCAATCCGGTTGGCCGGACTACCTGTTCTACTACTACACCCCCGGTTTTTTCCAGCTCATAGTCACCGGGAGTAGCTGACACATAGATGGTCTGGTTCAGCAGGGATTCGAATTCGTGGAAATTGAGCGGACGGTTATCCAGCGCCGAAGGCAGTCGGAAACCATAGTCTACCAGGTTAAGTTTACGGCTCCGGTCGCCTCCATACATACCACTAACCTGCGGAATGGTCTGGTGACTTTCATCGATCACGCAAAGGTAATCCCCGGGGAAATAATCCAGCAGGCAAAACGGCCTGGTGCCGGGTTTGCGCCGGTCAAAAAAGCGGGAGTAGTTCTCAACGCCATTGCAATAACCCAGCTCGCGAATCATTTCCAGGTCGTAATTCACACGTTCACTAAGGCGTTGTGCTTCAATGAATTTTCCCTGTTGCTTAAAGTATTCCACCTGTGCGGCCATTTCATCCTGGATTTCATAAAGGACCTGTTGCATCTGGTCCTTAGGCGCGAGGTAAAGGTTAGCAGGGAAGATGGCGGCGTTTTCGAGACGCCCGATTCTTTTGCCGGTTTGTATTTCGAAGCTTTCAATAGTTTCAATATCATCCCCGAAGAAGGCGATGCGGTAGCCGATATCCAGGTAAGGTAGGTTGATATCAACGGTATCTCCCTTAACCCTGAAGGTGCCCCGGGTAAAATCAGTCTGGGTACGGCTATAAAGTGAATTAACAAGGGCATGTAAAAAACCCTGCCGAGAAATAGTCTGTCCTTCGTGGATGCGCACGATGCCATTTTCAAATTCCGTTGGATTACCCATACCATAAATACAGCTCACAGAGGCGACGACAATAATGTCGCGGCGGCCGCTAAGCAATTGTGAAGTGGCCTGCAGTCGCAACTTATCGAGTTCCTCATTAATGGCCAGGTCTTTTTCGATATAAGTATCTGATACCGGCAGGTAGGCTTCCGGTTGGTAGTAGTCGTAGTAGGAAACGAAATATCCCACCGCATTATCCGGAAAGAATTGTTTGAATTCGCCATATAGCTGAGCCACCAGTGTTTTGTTATGGGTCAATACCAGGGTCGGCTTCTGGACGGCCTGGATGACATTGGCGATAGTAAACGTTTTACCACTACCGGTCACGCCCAGCAGGGTCTGGTCCCTTTCCCCGGCCTGCAATCCTTCGATGAGCTGGCGGATTGCCTCGGGCTGGTCCCCGGCTGGTTTGTAAGGCGCTTTGAGTTGAAATGGCATGTTGCAATTTACGAAGAAGGCAATTCTTTATACAATAACCGCCAATTCTGCGTTATTAATCAGAGGATACCCGTGTTCCTGAATCTTAAGATTCTTTACCGGGCCAATGCTTTTACAAGAGCTATAATTTAAAAAAGCACCCTATGCTAAAATTTGTACTTAGGAAAGTATGGTTTTTTATGCTGCTGGCCTCCTGCGCCACTGCAACACACGATACAGCAAGCAGCAATAATTCCAGCAATAACCGCCTGGTGGTTCAGCCGGAAACAGTTTATCCCGAAGCTGTCATTTCCGGTCAATTCGATTTCCTGGCAGATAGAAAACCGCTCTCCCTATTGGATCTGCCCCAAACGCAGGATGGGGATTATGTGCTGGTTGACGGATATTACGAAGCAGATTATAAAAGCTATTGCCTGCAACCGGGAACGCCTTCCCCTTCTGACAGGGATGCCTACCTGATGGCACCCTTAGGAGGTTACCGCAGGGATATTATTGAAACCATCCTGCGCAATTCTTTAAAAAAGCCGGACCTCGAGCAGAAGAATATCCAGCTATTGTTATGGTCTGTTGTAAGCGGTTCTAATTTCAATAAACTATCTTTTCCAGTGCAGTCTACAGCTGTACAGCTATTATCACCCAAACAAATATTTGAATTAAAAGGTGGCGTGATGGGCATTGTTAAGACAATCGCCACAACCCTGCCAGAAACAGGATTAGGAAATGCTTCACGGGATATCAATAATTTGTTTGAATTGGGTGCCAGTTCTTACGAGGTATATGAGCGGGTAGCGGTGTTGCGCCAACCATCTGTAATAAGGCATGCAGACTACAAAAAAGACCAATGGTATTTACAGCCTGAAGGTTATTATGTGCGCTATTTTCCCAATGGTTACCAAAACGTCAAAATACAAGTTTATGTACCTGGGGGAAGCGTCGATTCTTCAGGAAAAAAGGCAGGAAATTACCTGCTTTTTGATCCTGTCACCATGATGGCAATACCGGCAAATTCCAATGCCCAACGCCTGGGTATTGGCGCACCGGTAGTTGATGTCATTCGAAAAGTCATCCAGATCCAGAAGGAGGCGGGCAAAGAAAAAAAGCAACCGGGAATTCCAAAGAATCCGAAGACGGTATAGCCTGGTAAAAAAAACCCACATTCACCCGCCGGGTATTACCCGGCGGGTGAATCATTATCTTCGCGGCCAAATTGTTGGATAATGGAAGAAAATTTGCGCACGCTAAACCTGTTCAGGAAAATTGGATTTGCCGAAGGGATATCTTTTTTATTACTGGTGGCCATTGCCATGCCAATAAAATATTTATTAGGAATTCCTGAAGTGGTACGTTACCTGGGCTGGGCACATGGGGTCCTTTTTATCTGGTATTGTCTAATGGTGATACGAACCGGAAAAGCTTGCGGTTGGACCCTGAAGCAACTCTTATTTGCCTTCTTCGCAGCTTTTCTGCCATTCGGCCCTTTTGTCTTCGAGCGAGTATACTTGCGGAAATAATATTACCACAGCAGAGAAATACAGTTACTTTTCAATGCTCCTGTGCAAATACTGGGAGTAATCGGGTACGATGGCTTCATAGTCCTGCTGCATCAGGGGAGAGGTGAAAATGAAATCGGCCGTTGCAGGGTCATTTGCGACTACGCAGTTCCAGGCTACGGCCAGGCGAAGCAAGGCTTTTACATCACTGTCGTGTGGTTGAGCCTCCATAGGGTCCCAGAAAAAGATCAGGATATCTATTTCGCCGGCGGCGATCATGGCGCCAATCTGCTGGTCACCCCCAAGCGGGCCACTTAAAAGTTTTTTTACGGGCCTGTCCAGCTGGTCTTCCAACAGCCGACCGGTTGTTCCCGTTGCCATCAGCTCATGCCGCGACAGCAACACCTTATTATGCTCTGCCCATTCCAGCAATTCTTTTTTCTTCTTGTCGTGGGCCACCATTGCAATCCTTTTCCTGCTGCCAAATATTCTGTTGTTCATCGTTTACACGCGCTTTATCAGATAAAGTTCACTTTAAAAAAGGATTAACACTACCCACCCAATAGAAATATTTTCCCGGTCGTTTTACCTATGGCACAATAATTGTTCACATGTTATCCACAGTCTTACGGACCAGACTATGCGAATACTAACCCATTTATTGTCCGTGGCATTGGTATGCCTTTTTTATACCGGTGTTGCGCAGACAAGCTACAGCCAAGCCTTTCAGCGCCTGGTAGCTACGGCTACGGGCCCAATAATGATTAAATTGGAAGAACCGGCCAATGCGGGCCAGGGTAAATTGCTGTTGCAATGGTCCCTGAACGCCTCAGCACAACCAGGCTATATTACTATTGAGCGATCTCCCCTGCAGAATGGTAACTATGAAGTTGTTGCGGTACTTCGCCAGGAAGGGAAGCTGGGACAATTTATTGACGAACTGCCGTTAAAAGGAAATAACTATTACCGGGTCAAATGGTCACCTGATTTTGGATGGCAACAGGTTTCGAGAATCGTTTCAACAAGTTTTGCTGGTGATATGACCTGCCGGTTTTATCCAAATCCGGTCGATAATATCCTGATTGTACGTTCCGAACAACCTTTGGAACTATTACTTACTGACGCAGGCGGACAGGTAAGGACCAATGTAAAATTAAAGGCCGGATTACAGTACCTCGATGTTTCAGGATTAGAGAAAGGCCTGTATATCATTACGTTAACTCAGGCAGAAAGCGGGCAGGTACTCACAGAAAAGCTGCTCAAGAATTAATTTCTGCAATACGTAGTTCTACTCAATTTATAAAAATACTTGCATATATAGGTGAAAACCTATATTATTGTATTGGTTTTTCATAGGATATTGGATTTTAAAAACGGGGTTGAATTTCTATTCTGACCCCTTTTTTTATGCACATACCTATCCTTCCCACCATTTAAGGTGGTTTTTACCCTATTAAAATTTATTGCCAAAATCATGCCGGGTAATTCTCCAGGAAATTAGTAGCGCGGAAAACAGGTAATTCAATGGTTTATTTAATGGTAAACAGCCCATTTTGCTGGTTCTTTTTACTGAACCTCTGAACAAGCCAGCCTATAGTGAAAGTGGGGATAAAATCCGTGAAGGGAAGTATTTCCTCTGTGAAACTGAATAAACCGCCTAAAGCACCTTTCCATCCACCGAATAGATGGTAAAAAATTATACCTGAAACCGGGGCCCAGATAAGGTCACCAAATTCTCCCAGTACGGGAATTGCGTATGTAAAATAGCCAACAGCATCGAGCAAGAGGCAGAGTACCAGGCTTGGTCGCAGGATTTTCATGTACAAGCAGACGAGAATAAAAACAAAGAGGTTGGCTCTTAAGGTTTAATAATTGATGACCTGCTCTTCAATTTGTTCGGGCATTTCCCGGAATTCGTATTGCTGATTCCTTAGCTGGGGTTCAAAGCCAGCCTCACGGATCGCTGACTGAATGCTTTTGTAGGTAAAGCGGTGAGGTGCCCCGGCTGCACTGACCACATTTTCCTCAATCATGATGCTTCCAAAATCATTGGCTCCGGCATGCAGGCAAATCTGCGCAACATTTTTCCCAACTGTAAGCCAGCTTGCCTGGATATTTTTCACATTGGGTAACATGATCCGGCTAATCGCAATCATCCTAATGTATTCCTCAGGAGTAGTTATGTTATGTACGCCCCGGATTTTGGCGAGTAAAGTATCAACATCCTGGAATGTCCAGGGAATAAATGCAATAAATCCTTTTACATTATCTGGTTTCCTGGCCTGGACATCCCTTATTTTCACAAGGTGCTCCATCCGTTCTTCTATGGTTTCCACATGTCCAAACATCATGGTAGCCGAGGTGGTCAGATTGAGTTTGTGGGCTTCATGCATAATATCCAGCCATTCCTGTGCCCCGCATTTTCCTTTACTGATCAGGCGGCGCACACGGTCAACCAATATTTCAGCTCCAGGGCCTGGCAGGGAGTCCATCCCGGCATCTTTAAGGGCCTTCAGGACTTCATAATGAGATTTCTTTTCAAGTTTGCAGATATGGGCAACTTCCGGCGGCCCGAGTGTATGTAGTTTCAGTGCAGGGAAAAGTTGTTTCAGTTGTTTGAACAGCCCGGTATAATAGTCCAGGCCCAAATCAGGGTGGTGTCCACCCTGAAGCAATAATTGCTCACCACCATAACGGAAGGTTTCTGCTATTTTCTTTTTATAGGTCTCAATATCTGTAACATATGCCTCTGCATGACCTGGAATCCTGTAAAAGTTGCAAAACTTACAATTGGCAATACAAACATTGGTCGTATTCATATTACGATCAATGATCCATGTTACCTTTCCATGGGGTACCTGGATTTTCCTTAACTGGTCTGCGATATTCATTAATTCCGTCAATGGGGCTTCCCTGAAAAGGAAAACACCTTCTTCAGCAGATAGAAATTCAAAATTCAATGCCTTCCTGTAAAGCTCTGATAAGTGCATAATGCCTTATTTAATTTGGCCTACAAAATTAGCACATGTATATGGAATGCATTGAAATATTCCGGTTTGGGATTCATTAGAACAACTGGCAGGAATATTCAGTTAAAAGGTGTTGTTGCCCCCAAAAAAACGTAGTAAATTCAATTGGTTTCCAGCCGATTGTTACAAACCCCTTCTGTTTGCTTAATAAATTCACGATAGCACTAGTAACCTTATTCCTTGTTTTTAACCAGGATAAGGCATATTCCCAGGAGTATTTTTCACCCCCCCCGGCACAGCTACTGACTGATTTTCCATTTATCCAATTTAACGGGGGTGTAATTATGGTTAGGGCGAAACTTGATAATTACCCCGATTCCCTGAATTTCATTTTAGATACAGGAAGTGGTGGCATATCCTTGGATTCAGGAACCGTAGTCAATTTAAAGCTGCCAACAGTAGCTACAGATAGAACGATTCGGGGAATTGCCGGACTAAAAAAAGTCCGGTTTGCCTATAACCACAAATTATTCTTCCCTGGACTAACTGTTGATTCCCTGAATTTCCATATCAACGACTATGATATTCTAACCAGTGTATATGGGGAGAAAATAGACGGCATTATCGGCTTTAGTTTTTTTTCCCGGTATATTGTTAAACTGGATTATGATACCCTTAGGGTCTTTGTTTATTCAAAAGGGACTATGAAATATCCCAAAGGAGGACACCTCCTGAAGCCTAACCTGACTTCAATTCCTATTATCAGCGCGCGTATCAAGGACGAAAACATTGCCAATACCCGTTATTTTTTTGATACAGGCGCTGGTCTTTCCTTATTGCTTACTGATGATTTCGTGAATGACAGTAGTCTCTTCAGTAAAAACAAAAAAATATTTTATACGCAGGCCGAAGGATTGGGCGGAAAGACCAATATGAAACTGACTACTGTTAAGGAATTCAGGTTTGGTCCGTATAAATTCAGGAAGGTACCTGCCTATATTTTCCCTGATGAATATAATGTAACCAATTACCCTTTTCTAGGTGGCCTGGTTGGCAATGATCTGCTTCGAAGGTTTAACGTTATTCTGAACTACGACAGGCGGGATATTTACCTTATTCCCAATAATCATTTCAGGGACAGGTTCGACTATGCCTATACTGGTTTGGGTTTTTATTATATAAATGGCCAGGTAACTGTTACCGACATCATGAAAGGGTCGCCTGCCGAAAAAGCCGGATTTCTTGAGGGCGATATAATAATCGCAATAAACAATAATATGACAAGAAATATGCAGGCATACCGTAGTATGGTGCAGCAGGAAGGTGAAAAGTTAAAATTTGTAGTTATCCGTAAAAGTGATGGTAAACTCATTGAGCTCTATATGAAAGTGGGCAGCATTCTTAAAAAGTAGGCTAAATACCCGTCTTCCCGGGAAGGCATAAACAAGCTTTCCCTATTTCAGCTTTCACCACTAACTTGCAGTCTCGCTGCTAACGGCGTTCATTTTTCAGTTATGATTCAGTATTCCAGATTTGAGTTGCCAAACGGCTTAAGAGTGTTGGTTCATGAGGATGCTTCAACACCCATGGCAGTAGTGAATGTTTTATATGATGTTGGAGCCCGTGATGAAGATCCATCCAAAACCGGATTTGCGCACCTTTTTGAACACCTTATGTTTGGCGGGAGTATCCATATTCCCGAATATGACGATGAGTTGCAAAAAGCGGGGGGTGAAAACAATGCGTATACAACAAACGACCTTACTAATTATTATTGCCAGCTCCCGTCTGCCAATATTGAAACTGCCTTTTGGCTGGAAAGCGACCGGATGCTTAGCCTGGCGTTCAGTAAGAAAAGCCTCGATGTACAAAGAAAAGTAGTTAGCGAAGAGTTTAAGGAACATTACCTGAATAAACCATATGGGGATGTATGGTTTAAGATGCGGGAAATGGCATACGAAAATCACCCCTACAGGTGGATGACTATTGGCAAAGAGTTAAGTCATATAGAAGAGGCTACACTTACAGATGTAAAGAATTTCTTTTTCAAGCACTATACGCCAGTAAATGCCATACTGGTTGTTGCCGGGAATATAGTAACAGAACAGGTTTATGAACTGGCCTTGAAATGGTTCGGTGATATTCCTTCCGGCGAGAAATATATTAGGAGCCTTCCCCAGGAAAAGCCACAGCAGGCACCAAAACGCATGGATATAACGGCAGATGTTCCCGTGGATGCTTTTCTAAAAACATGGCATATGCCTGCCAGGATGGACCCACGGTATTATACCATAGACCTTATTACAGATGTGCTTGGCAGTGGGGCATCTTCGCGTTTATACCAGGCCCTGGTAAAAGAGCAGCAATTGTTTACCAATATTGATTGCTATCATTTTGGATCAACCGATGCTGGCTTAATTTGTATTGATGGAAAGCTGGTTAAAGGTGTAAGCCTGGAGAAAGCTGAAGCAGCCATTGAGCAATTGCTGGAAAAATTGAAAATGGAAGGCATTTCAGTTTCCGAACTGGAGAAGGTTAAGAATAAGACAGAGAGTACAATGGCGTTTGAAGATATAAGTGTAATGAACCGTGCTGCCAGCCTGGCCTATTATGAACTATTGGGCGACGCTAACCTCATGAATACTGAATTATCGAAGTACCATGAAGTGAGTGCGGAGGAGATTTTAAAGGAAAGCAGGATTATTTTTGATGAGAAGAACAGCCATACTTTGTATTACAGGGCGAAGTAGTAGTAAGAAACAACAGATTATATGTTAAACAGAAAGATAGCGCCTCCGATAAAAGATGCAGTTGAATTTGAATTGAGCCTTAAGCCGTATGATAAATATGTGCTGAAGAATGGCGTTGAAGTTTATGCAGTAAATGCAGGTGCAGAAGAAGTTCTCCAGGTTGAATGGGTGTTTTGGGCAGGAAACTGGTATGAAGAGAAGAACATGCTTGCTCCGTCTGTAAATTTTTTGCTGAAGAATGGCACAAGACAAAAAAATGCCTTTGAAATTAATGAGCATTTTGATTACTATGGTGCATCGCTGGGCAGGGCCTGTTATAATGAAACAGCCACGATCAACTTACAATGCCTTACGAAGCACCTTGGAATATTATTACCTGTTGTTCGTGAATTGCTGACAGATGCTGTTTTCCCCGAACAGGAATTGCAATTATACCAGCAAAACAGCAGGCAAAGGCTTGAGGTAAACCTGAAGAAAAATGATTTTGTAGCTAACCGCCTTATTGATGAATACTTATTTGGTTTTGATCACCCTTATGGCCGCTATAGCAGGTTTGAAGACCTGGCTGTTTTGAATCGCGATGAGATTCAGGAATTCTATAAAAGATATTACCAGCAGGGGAAGTGTATGATCTTTGTTGCGGGAAGGCTACCGGTTAATTTATATGAATTAATGGAAGGGAATTTTGGAGACCTTCCATTACATGCCACCCAACCTGGAGAGATTATCCATAAAGTCCATCCTGCAAGTGAAAAAAAATACAGGATTAGTAACGATCCCAATGGCGTTCAGGGTGCTATCCGGCTTGCAAGACATTTTCCAAACAGGCATCACCCCGATTTTTTGGGCGCACAGATTTTAAATACAGTTTTTGGCGGATTTTTTGGGGCGCGATTGATGAATAATATCCGGGAAGACAAAGGGTATACTTATGGTATTTACAGTTACCTTCAGAACCATATTCAGGATAGTGCCTGGCTGGTGTCAACAGAGGCCGGCCGGGATGTATGCGAAGCCACTATTACCGAAGTTTATAAGGAAATGGAATTGCTTAGAACTGAATTGGTCGATGAAGAAGAATTGATGCTTGTAAGGAATTACCTCATAGGTAGCATATTAGGCGACCTGGATGGCCCCTTCCATATTATCAGCAGGTGGAAAACAATAATATTGAATGAGTTAAAAGAGGATTTCTTTTATAAAACAATTGAAACGATAAAAACGACCAGTGCTGAAGACATCCAAAAGCTGGCTGAAAAATACCTGCGTCCTGAAGATTTTTATGAACTGGTTGTGGTATAAGGTTCATCACTATTTCAGGAAACCTTCACTTCTCATTTTTGCACCTATCACATCCGCGATTTCATTGAACATCTTTTCCGTTTTCGATGGATTTGTGGTTTGTGTTATCCCAGACCAAACAAGTTTGTCCTGTTTGAATGAATAAATATTCGTTTCAACATTATAAATCTTATCTGTAGTATAATAACCCGGAGAATAGTATGAATTCCAACTATTGTAGTAATAAGGGCCAAACCCACCATAATAAGGCGGAAAGCTTGAAGCCCCGGGCACATAACTGGTCTCTTTTTCCACATTTACAAGGCGCATCACAACAGCCCCATCGAATCCTTCAGTAATCAATTTGTCTTTGAACCCACTTGCTTTAGCTTCTGTAACATCTTTCTCCACATAATAATTATATGATGCAACACCTTTGCCTTTCATTCTTTTTACTAATTGGTCTTCCACAACCCGGCGGGTTGTTTCATCTTTAAGCAGGCCAACTACAAGTACCTTATTCCAGCTACCGGAAACTATTGTGGTGTTTGGGTCCCTCCAGCTTTTTTCAATAACTGTTGAAGGTCCGCATGCTGTAATTAAAACAGCAAAGACAACAGGTAATATGACTTTTTTCATATTTTAAGATTTTATAAACTTCTCTTTAAATCCCGAATCGCTTCTGTACTACGAATATAAAGATTTTGTTGTAGGTCAAATTGTCCCTTTTCTTCGTTTGCAACATTCCGTTATGATCTTCAGTAGGGGAATTTTCAGGTCCTTGTTGAGTCTTTTGCCTTTTCCAAAATTCTGGTTGCCGGGTACGCAGAAACGTTAAGAAAGTCCCGAAGGGTATACTACGATAAGACAAAACTGCTAAAGAATATAAGTATTTCGATAAAATGAATGAACTTTAATAGCAAACAAAATCTGGAGTTTGGCGCCTACAAATCATTATATATGAAAAGCATTTTTTTCTACGCGGTTGCTTTTTCTGCTATTGTCACTGCATGCGGAAGTGCCCAACCAGCCACATCGCTAAGCGAAGGTCAGGTTGCCCAGGTATTGCAGGACCAATCGTACCAATTCAATGCCCAGTTTATGACCCCTATGGGCGGAAAGCAAAGAACTATAACAGGCAGCTATTATCTTCTGGTATCCAAAGATCAGGTAGTTGCTGATTTGCCCTATATCGGGAAAGCGTATACAACAAATATCGGTAGTACTGATGGCGGCATTAAATTCACTTCAAAAGAGTTTACATATAGCACAGAGCCAGCAAAAAATGATGGTAAGGATATACATATTAAACCTAAGGATGTTCCTGATATACAGGAATTAATTCTTACTGTATATACAAATGGTTCTGCTTATCTGCATGTTACTTCTATCAGCCGGCAATCAATTACCTACATTGGTGATATTGCCAAACCCAGGGAGGTTAAATCAGCTATCCAATAGGAAGAAAAAGTAAGCAGCGTACAAAAATTTATCTTCAAACTATCTCGATATGAAAAAAAGCTTTTTCGCAACCTTAATCTTTTTTGTGGCTTTTTTACTTAACACATCGGGAATTCTAGCACAATCGAACTGGCCGAAGGTTACTACCCTTGCAAATGGGGGAAGCGTGACAATTTACCAGCCGCAGCCTGAGTCGTATGTAAATAATAAGATTGTTGGCAGGTGTGCCCTTTCAGTAAAACAGACTGAAGGTGCAGAGCCAGTATTCGGGGCAATGTTTTTTGAAGCTACTGTATCAACGGAAAGGGATAGCCGTATGGCAACCCTGGAATCTTTAAAGGTCACCAACCTTAAATTTCCCGGTGTTGATGATATTACAAAAATGAACAATGTAATTGCGGCGATTGAAGGTGCCGCAGGTAAGTCAAAACTTGAAATTTCCATAGATCAATTGGTGGCAACTATTAATAAGGAAAGCGGTACAAAGTCATCTGATAATTTAAAGAATGACCCACCAAAAATTATTTACACCAACAAGCCTTCGAGCCTGATTCTTATCGATGGAGAGCCAAAGATTCAGAAAGACAAAGACCTTGATGCAGAGCGGGTCATAAATACACCCTACCTTATTTTTAAGGAGGGAGCTCAATGGAATTTGTATACTGGTGGTTTATGGTATAAGTCTGCTAGCGTCGCAGAGGGATGGACCCCAAATTCAAGTCTTTCAACAAAACTAAAATCGGTAGATGAACGAATTAAAAAACAGGAAAAAGAGGACAATGGAGGTAAAGCGATAACTGCAACCCCGGAGCGCACGGAAATTATTGTCAGCACCGAACCTGCCGAGCTGGTTCAAACAAAAGGGGAACCTGAATATAAATCGATAGAGGGAACTTCCCTTTTATATGTAAGTAATTCTACGAATGACCTGTTCAAGGATATTAATTCGCAAAAGACTTTTGTCCTTATCGCCGGAAGATGGTACCAGGCCCCGGGCTTCAATGGTCCCTGGACATACATTCAGTCCAATCAGCTACCTGCCGATTTCGCTAAGATTCCTGAAGGATCTGAAAAAGACGGGGTGTTAGCAAGTGTTGCAGGAACAACCGCCGCAGAAGAAGCAAAGATCGATGCCGAGATTCCTCAAACTGCGAAAGTGGACCGTAACTCTGCCAAAACAGATGTGAAATATGATGGCAACCCGAAGTTCGAGCCCATAGAAGGAACAAATATGGAACTGGCTACGAATAGTACTACGACAGTGATAAAATCCAATGGAAAATATTTCGCTGTTGATAATGGTATCTGGTTTGAGTCAACCAGTCCAAAAGGCCCATGGCGGGTTTCCGCGGAACGTCCGGGAGAAGTGGATGAAATTCCACCTAGCAGCCCGGCATATAATACGAAGTATGTGTATATCTATGAAACCACTCCTCAGTATGTATATGTAGGTTATACACCAGGCTATATGGGAAGTTATATTTACGGCCCAACTGTAGTTTATGGAACAGGATATTATTATACCCCATGGTATGGTGCTTATTATTACCCAAGGCCCTGTACCTGGGGTTTTGGTTTTAGTTATAATCCCTGGACCGGATGGAGTATGAATTTTGGATTTAATGTAGGATTTATGCATTTTGGTTTTGGCTATGGCCGCGGGTACTATGGCGGTGGATGGTTTGGACCCCCCATGTATCGTCCTCCCTATCGCCCACCATATTATGGCGGGGGATATTATGGGAACAGGGGACCGGTATTTATAAATAACGGAGACATCAATATCAATAGAGGGAACCAGGTCAATCCCAATATCAATCACCGGGAGAATATTTATAATAATAAACCAGGGGTAGCCACTAGGGACGTTGATCGTAGCAAGCCCGGTACCAGGCCTGCCCCCAGCACCAGGCCTGCCAATCCGGCCAACCCATCGCGACCGTCCACTCAGCCAGCACGGGACATCAATAGGGATAACAACGTGTTTTCAGACCGCGAGGGCAATGCCTATAGAAAAGATGACAAGGGTAATTGGAACCAGAGGGATAATCAAAGTCGCGATTGGAAACCTGCAAATCCTGGGAATATCGACCGGAATAATGACCTGAACCGCGCCAGTCAGCAAAGGGATCGCGGCGCAACAAGGCAAAATAATTATCAGCAAAGCAGGCCTGCTCCCCGGTCAACCGCACCAAGTCGTCCAGTAACCCGTCCGGCAAGAACAGGAGGGGGACAAAGACATTAAACCAAATAGTATGAAAATGCAGTTATATTTTTTTTCCGCCGCTACTATTTCCTTCGTCCTGTTCCTTCTGATGGTGTTGTCCTTTTATATAGGGACCCGCCTTGCACACAGAAAAAAAATGCGACAGGTGGAGGATGATGAAAAAACATCAAGCAGCCTGGTTGGGGCTGTTTTTGCCCTGAGTGCTTTTGTTTTGGGTTTTGCCTTTAGTATGTCGGCCAGCCGCTATGATGCCAAAAGGAACATCGTGGTTCAGGAAGCCAATAATATAGGAACTGCCCTTTTGCGGGCAGACCTTTACCCTGACTCGATCCGAAATATAATCAGGCCATTGTTTAAAGAGTATATAGAAACCAGGGTTGACTACTATAACATCAAAGCGGATACGGCAGCATTAAATGAATCGCTAAGTAAAGCGAATGCGATTTCTGCAAAAATCTGGCAGGAAGCTATAGGACATTTTAATAGGACCGGAGCGTTTGTTCCAGTAAACAATATGCTTCCTGCATTGAACGCTATGATCGATATCACCACCACCAGCCATCAGCAACTATATGCGGTGGTACCGGAATCAATCCTGATGATGTTGTTCATATTAACCCTTACAAGTGCTTTTTTAGCGGGATATTCCAATAAAAAAGGCCATGTTGATTGGCCCATTGCGGTTGGCTTTTGCCTATTGTCATCACTTGTTATCTATTGTACGTTGGACCTTGATCGTCCAAATCGCGGATTGATTACTTTGGATAAGGCTAAACAAGCGATAGTAGAACTAAGGAAAAATTTTTAGTCAGGCCATGTTTATACTAGAATATTGTAATCATTAAAAATACCGATATGAATTTTCTTGTACGCTTACTCATCTCCGCTTTAGTGGCATTTGGTTTGTCTTATGTATTGCCGGGAATCCATATAGATACTTTCATTACTGCTTTGGTCCTCGCCCTTGTCCTGGCCGTCCTTAATACATTGCTAAAGCCAATAATGGTAATCCTGACCTTACCGATTACCATCATTACCATGGGATTATTCCTCCTGGTTATAAATGCTGCTATTATTTTGCTGGCCAGTAAATTAGTAGATGGGTTTAAAGTAGATGGTTTCTGGTGGGCCTTATTATTTAGCATCCTGTTATCAGTTACCACGTCTATTTTGCAATCTTCTGATAAAAGTTAATCATCCCTGGTTTTCAGGTATCTTCATGGCAGGTAATTGAATGTTATGAATTTCGACCGTAAAGACCTGACCAACGACCAGCTAATTTATTTTTACGAATCTATCCTGCTACCCAGGATGATAGAAGAAAAGATGCTGGTCTTATTACGGCAGGGTAAAATCAGTAAATGGTTTAGCGGTATAGGCCAGGAAGCCATTTCCATCGGTGCAACACTGGCACTCCAGCCAGATGAATGGATCATGCCATTACATCGGAACTTAGGCGTTTTCACAGCCCGTAAAATTCCCCTGGCAAAGTTATTCATGCAATGGCAGGGAAGCAAGGATGGGTATAGTAAAGGACGGGAAAGGAGTTTTCATTTTGGATCTAAGGAGCACCATATCTGTGGAATGATTTCACATCTTGGTCCGCAACTTGCCATTGCCGATGGCGTTGCATTAGCAAATAAATTAAGGGAGGAATCCGGGCTGGCTGAGGGTAAGGTTTCGCTTGCATTTACCGGTGATGGCGGAACAAGCGAGGGTGATTTTCATGAAGCACTGAATACGGCAGCAGTATGGGACTTACCAGTAATATTTATCATAGAAAATAATGGTTATGGGTTAAGTACCCCGGTAAACGAACAGTACCGTTGTGAAAGCCTGGTTGCAAGGGCAAAGGGATACGGCATGGAAGGTGTTAGGATTGATGGGAATAATCTCCTGGAAGTTTACGATACCATAAAAGGGGTGCGGGATTATTGCATCCGGCAGAAAAAACCTTACCTGGTTGAATGCATGACCTTCCGGATGCGGGGGCATGAAGAAGCCAGCGGAACCAAATATGTTCCGCCCCAACTTTTTGAAGAGTGGTCAAATCGCGACCCTATTAAAAACTATGAAGAATGGTTGATTTTAAATGGACTTATAACCTATTCTAAAATTGAATTTTTAAAGGCAGAAATAAAATCACTGATTGAAAAAGAGTTGTTAGCAGCCGAACAGGCTGAAGAGATGCGGGTTAATACCGAAGAAGAATTAGGTGATGTATATGCGCAACGGGCATCAGCATTCAGGGAAACTCCGGCTGATTCACCATTAGCTGAAATTCGGTTTATTGACGCTATTCAGCAGGGCCTGAAATTATCCATGATTGAACATCCTAATCTCGTTTTGATGGGTCAGGATATAGCTGAGTATGGCGGGGCTTTTAAAATTACAGAGGGACTTGTTCAGGAGTTTGGAAAAAGCCGCGTTAGGAATACTCCGCTTTGTGAAAGTGCGATACTTGGTGCAGCATTGGGTTTGTCTTTGGAGGGGTATAAGAGTATGGTAGAAATGCAGTTTGCAGATTTCGTAAGTGTTGGCCTGAACCAGATAGTAAATAACCTGGCAAAGATCCATTACCGGTGGGGCCAGAATGCTGATGTGGTGGTGCGTATGCCTACGGGTGCAGGCGTAGGTGCAGGGCCTTTTCATAGCCAGAGTAATGAAGCATGGTTTGTGCATACCCCCGGATTGAAAGTAGTTTATCCATCCACTCCTGAAGATGCAAAAGGCTTATTGATTGCATCTTTTAATGATCCCAACCCGGTGTTGTTTTTTGAACATAAAGTATTGTATAGAAGTATAACTGGAAAAGTTCCTGAAGGATATTATGAAATACCCATCGGTAAAGCAAGACATGTGCAGGAAGGAGAAGATATCAGCATTATTACCTATGGTGCCGGTGTGCACTGGGCATTGGAATATGCAAATGCAAATCCAGGGAAGAGCATTGATATCCTTGACCTGAGAACCCTGCTTCCACTAGATTACGAGGCAATTCAAAAAGCTGTTTCCCGCACAGGAAAAGTATTGGTATTGCATGAGGACACCCTTACTGGTGGCATTGGAGGCGAGATCAGTGCCTGGATCAGCGAGCATTGTTTTGCCTTACTGGATGCACCTGTTATGCGTTGTGCCTCTTTGGATACGCCGGTTCCATTTAATACTGAACTGGAGAAGAATTTCCTGGCGAAAAACAGGTTGTCGGAAACTGTCCATCAGCTGCTGAAATATTAAGGCAACTAGTTAATTCATTTTTTCGATCACCTTAAATACTCGGACAAAAACTAAAGAAAACAGGATTTTACGGACCAGGCTTGCAATCAAGTATATATATCCCTGGGTTTAATTATATTCAGAGTACCAGGAAGAATCTGCTACAGCTTTATCTGCCTAACATCATATTGATAAGTGACCTTTGTCACAAGCATTATTTTCTTTATATTTTAAATTGCCATAATATTTTTTGATTTGAATTCAGTTGGATCATTTTTTCCAAAACTATAATTAGTTTATCATGAAAAAGAACCTTGGTAATACAGACCGAATTTTTCGTTTAATTCTCGCTGCAGTGTTTGCTTACCTGTATTTTTCAGGTACTATTGCAGGTACACCGGGATTGGTATTAGTTATATTGGGTGCAGTTTTTGCAGCAACCAGCGTGATCAGCTTTTGCCCTATCTACGCGATTTTTGGCCTCAATTCCTGCCACGCAAAAAAGCCTGACCAGGTTTAAAGTTATTCGCTGCTTTTATCGCCAATAAACCATTCTTCCTTGTTTTTAAACAAGACATTGAAAGTAGTTAGTGAACCATATATCCTGGAAATATATTGCTGAAGGTTGACCTTATCTTCATCGCTCATAATTTTATGCGCGTTGATCTGCTGTTCCATCACCCGGAGCCGGTCCCTTAACATTACTATTTTGTGAAAGAATACTTCAATCGGCAGTTCTTTACCTTTTAATGAAATATCACCGGGTTGTAATACCATCGTTCCTCCTTTCCATCTGTCTCCCAGGGGTACAACTTCACTGGTGCCATTCCATAGCCTTAGTATTTTTAATAATGATTTTTCTACTTCCGAGTGTGTTTCAATTTCTTCAGTCACGTTTTCAGGAATAATTTCTTCCAGGTGATGATCTGTTTTTTCGATCTCTTTAATGCCATGGTGGATAAACGAAATCAGGTAAGTCGCATAGCGGACGCCTATAATTACACCAGGCCCCAATTGGGTGTGTTGTAAACGTGTACCAATTCCGAGGGTGAGTGCGGTCATAATTCACTTTTTATAAAACTCATAAGTTGTAAATTCAACGAATCCATTAACGTTAACGGTTACACTTTTTATTTTCCCGTTCTCAACTCTAAATGGCCAGACCCTTACTCCATACAATGGGTCATTAAAACTGGCAAGGAAGCGATTATCTTTCATTGGTTCAAGAACAGCATACCGGCCTTTGTGGTGTTCAAACCGGGCAACAAGTTTCCCCTTTTCATCCGCAATGGTCATTTTTCCATAAACTTCATGCACATAATTGCCGATAATTTGCGTGACAGGGAAAGTCATGGGAAGTTTCATTGCCACAGTATCCCTGCGACTTTTCTGTATACCATTAATTCTGGCATTTTCAATTTTATTCTGATCAAGAGCCAGTTGATTATAATTCCTGTAAGGCAGCCCCAGGCTTGCATCTAATAACTCCCATTTCATAGCTTCATAAAAACCGTTTGCATCTGTATTTGTCAAAACCACGATGCCGACCTGTTCTTCCGGAACAAGGGTAAAGCTGGTCACAAATCCATTTACGCCGCCTGTATGTTCCACCAGCTTCCTGCCTTCATAATCAGTCAGGAACCAGCCTAACCCATAAAGTGAAAAATGTGATTTATTAAATGGATGTCCACCATCGCCTAAAATGGATTGTGGTGTACGCGTAGCCGTTATAGCCTCAGAGGGTATAATTTTTTTCCCGTCCCATTCGCCATTTTTCAATAATGCCATGGCCCAGTTGGCCATGTCATGTGCTGAAGAAGAAATACTTCCGGCAGGTGCTAAATTGTCAATATGACCGTATGGGATTTTTCTAAGCTGGCCATCCACTAATGTATGGGCTTTCGCTGTGTTCGATGCAGTATCCAGTTGAATAGAATAGGGCATTGTGCGGGTCATCCCAAGGGGGGTAAAAATATTCTGCTGCAGGAAATTTCCCCAGCTTGTTCCGCTTACCTTCTCAATTACTTCTCCGGCCACCGCAAATGCTGCATTAGTATATCCCCATTTAGAGCGAAAACTATAAAGGGGTTTAACTTTACCGAATTTTTCTTTTACTTCCGGATAGCTGAGGTCGGAATCAAAATACATAAAGTCTCCCTGGAAGGTTTCAAATCCAAGTCTATGGCATAACAGATCACGGATAGTTGTCTCTTTGCTAACCCACGGATCTTTAAGTTTGAAATCCGGCACCCATTTTTGCACCTTATCATCAAGGGATAATTTTTTTTCCGACTGCAACATTGCAAGGCTGGTTGCCGTGAATGCTTTTGTATTACTGCCAATTCCAAACCGGGTATTTTCATCTACTCTTTCTTTGCCACCTTTTTCCAAAACCCCATATCCTTTCATTACCAGTACCTTGCCATTCTTTACAACTGCAATAGCTACACCAGGGATTTTCCATTCCTGCATGGCTGATACTACATAAACATCAAGACTGTCATTTATAAAATTTGATTGTGCTCTGGTTTGGAAACCGGGTAAACTTAATATCCCGATGAAGATGACAGAGAAAACTTTTTTTCCCATAAGAAGTTTATTCATTGGAAAAGGTACAAAATTACAGATTGATTTGAATATGGTAAAGGATTAAAAATTCCATTTCACTCGCAGGTAAATGGAATTACCCAATGTTGTATAATGGTCTTGCTCTCCAAAGAAGTGCTGGCCGAAAAAGGCCAATTCCCAGTTTTCTGCAAACGAATACTGTACACTTGGGAAAATCAGCAGAAAATTCGATCCGCCCGGGGCATACATTACACCTAAACCGCCGGAAAAAAGGGGCGTAAATATTTTATTAACCTGCACAAATCCGGTATTCTTGAATGGTAAAAGGGATTTCGCGGTAGGGTTCAGCAATATGCCGGTTCCATATGGTTGATAATTATTGTCTCCTGCAGTATTCAGCAAATAAGATATTGAAAGGTACCATCCCTTTTCCAGCGTATAATCTAAGCCGGTAGTGAAACTTAGTACTCCTACCATGTCGGTGCCATTCTTTTTTGGATGAAAATAGCTGCCTTCACCTTTGAAGCCTACCTGGCCAATGCTTCCTGCCCAACCGCCTCCCAAAACCCAGTCCTCTTTGTACATACCTGCCAGGAATTGCCAGTCATATCCATGCCTGTTAAACTTATACATTAAAGCGGCCACCTGGTCCTTTCCATCTTTACCCGATTTCCAGGCAAAATCAAAACTATTCATTGCTTTAAGATTGTATTGTATCCTGATGGCATCACTTCCGGGCCTTTCTTCGTAGTCAAAATCCAGGTAATTAAAAGTGTTGAATAAGTCATTAGGATTCCAAATAGTATGAATACCCCAATTAATTCTTTGCCTCCCCAGTGTAACATCCCATTTTTCATTGAACCAATTGATATATGATCGGTCAATATTGGTTTGCCATATAAATCCCGGTTGGTTTATGGGTACAAAAGACAAGTCAAACAATCCGTCGTCCTGGTCAAGTGTTTCTGCAAAGCCGGGAATTTTTTTTACCTCGCTGCCAGCAAAAAAGCGGTTACGCATTTCAGCTTTAATAAGAAAATTGTGAGGTAAATCCAGTGAAAAGTTTAAACGGTTATGGAATACATTGAGAAACTCTACCGAATCCAGGTTATTTCCAAAGTAGATTGATGGCATGTTCTTTATATACCCATGTAGTTCCGCTTTTATCCTGGTTGAATCTGTTGATTGGCCGTAAGAAACCAAAAATAAAAACAAACAGGCAATACATATGAATATGGTTTTAGCCTGCATGGGTAAGTGGTGTTTGCAATGTATCTTCTGCGACTTCGCCATCCACTAATGTTATCACTCTTCTTGCCCTTTGAATGACGCGTTGGTCGTGCGTGGAGAAAACAAAGGTCATTCCTTCTTCCCGGTTCAGTTTTTCCATAATGTCGAGCAGGTTGGCAGCGGATTGCGAATCGAGGTTGGCTGTAGGCTCATCGGCGAGCACAAACCTGGGTTTTGATGCCAGGGCTCTTGCAACAGCGACACGCTGTTGTTGACCGCCTGATAGTTCCCCTGGTTTTGCATTGGCTTTGTCAGTCAGGCCAACTTCTTCAAGTAGTTTCAGGACGCGGGTTTCCCGTTCCTCTTTGCCAACTTTCTGCAGCAGCATGATGAATTCGATATTCTCCCTTGCAGTTAGAACCGGGATCAGGTTGAAGGATTGGAAAACAAAGCCAATATTATTCAATCGAAAATCAATAAGCTCATTCGAGCTAAGCTTAGTAATATCCACCCCGTTAATCACAACGTTCCCGGTGGTAGGTTCATCCAGTCCACCTATCATGTTCAGTAAGGTTGTTTTACCGGATCCCGAAGGACCAACCAGGGCGACGAATTCGCCTTTCTCAATGTGCAGGTGCACGTTGTTCACCGCTTTGACAGCAACCGGACCCTGGTCGTATACCTTGGAGATATTATGTGCATCAATAACCGTGTTCTGCATGGTTTAAATTTTTCGGATAGCTGTAGCTGGTTTCAATTGTAATGCTTTCAACGATGGGTAAACAGATGCCAGGAGCGCAGCCACGATGGCCATTCCCCCAACCTGCCAGTAGTAAGACAGTTCCAATTGGGGATATACCCTTGTGCCATAACCGTACATGGCCAGTCCCTCTGAAAACCTGGAAAGGTTGATGCCATTTCTTCCCGTAAGATAAACCGTAAGCCAGGACAATGGTAATCCGGCCAGGCAGCCAAGAATTGTCATCAACAGGGTTTCTGTCATGATCATACTGAATATCTTACGCTTGTTCAAACCGATCGCCATTAAAACACCTAATTCCCGGTATCGTTCCAATACCGCCATGAGCATGGTATTGACGATCCCAAAGACCAGGGCAATCAATATAATGCCGATGATGATGACCATATACTGGCTGAAAGAATCAATCATCATCCTGATCTCGGGGGAAAGTTGCTTCCATGTTTCAACCTTGTTACCCGTATTGAGATTGCGCAACTTAAAAGCTGTTGTTTCGACAGCCTTATTGTCTTTAAGCAGAATGGCCAGTTCGTGTATCCTTCCACCGAGAAGGGTCAGCGAATCGAGCTCGTTCTTTTTTACGAAAACATTGTTCTCTTCTAAATTGCTGTTGGCGGCCTCAAAGATCCCGGTGATCCGGAATGCTGCTGCAATAAGTTCATTGTTTTTATCCTGGAAGGTCAGGATCACTTTACTTCCCTGGCCGAGGTGAAGTTTCTTTGCAAGTTTTCTTCCCATTAGTATCTGACCAGATGCGGAATTTTCCAGGTAATGTCCTTCTTTGATCCTTTTATTCAAGCCGGTAACGGCAGCTTCCGATAATGGCTCCACGCCATAGATACTTACTCCGGAAGCAGTGTAGGCTGAAGAGGCCATTGCGGTTATGACCAGGCGTTGACTTATACCGGCTACCTGGTCGTCTTTTTCCAATGCCGACAGGACTCCCGAAACATTATTGATGGTGTATTGCTCTTCATCCAGTTCCCTGAAGACCGGGTTATGCACCTGGATATGGGAAAGCTGTTGCGAAATACCGGTGTTGATCTGTTCATTGATCAATCCCCGGAAGAATGCGAGAATGAAGATACCCGCTAAAAGCCCGGTCATGACCGATCCAATGATGACCAGGCTGCGTAATGGATTACGCCATAAATTTCGCCAGGCGATGCTTAGTATCATTAATATCGTTTAACTTCTTAGTGCGCTCATTAAATTCATTCGAAGGATCTTATAAACAGGATAAATACCAATCAATAAGGTGATCAGCAATACTACCCTTGCCTGTGAAAAGAAAACTACCGGGGCTGTTGAAACAGCAATTATTGGTTCAAAACCATAACTCTCATATATAATCCTTACTTCCCCGGTCAATTGTATAGGGTGTTCGGATAGGTAGAAGGTAATAGGCAGGCTGGCAAGGGTTCCTGATATAACACCTATTAAGGTTATAAAAACAGTTTCAAGGAAAACGATGAAGGCAAGTTGGCGTTTCTTCATCCCGATAGCAGTCATGATACCGAATTCGTGTTGCCGTTCTGCCATCATCATCAGCACAGTACTGAATATGCCAAAACTGATCACCAGGTATAAAACAAGTATGGTGATTTTATGTCCGCTGCCATCTGCCTGTATCATCTGATCAAGGTCAGGCATCAGTTCTTTCCAATCCATCACTTCATAGGCTGTAGGATCTATATTCCGCAGCAGTTCCTTTTTCACCGATGCCAACTTTTTTGCATCGCTGATCATCACTGCCCATGAGCTGATATGGTTGTCCAGGCTGAGCAGCCCTGAAGCGGTGGCTAATGGCATATAGACCATCACCTTGTCCAGTTCCGGCGATGGCAAGCTGACAATACCCAAAACCTTGTAGAGCCCATTGGCGCTGGATGCATGATATCCCTGGCTGAGCAGGATAATGGTATCGCCAACAGATAGCCGAAGTTTACGTGCCACACCTTTACCGATCATCACGCCGTTATCAGTTGAGCGAAGGTATTTTCCATTCTTAACTTTAGTCTTGAGATTGGTGATGTTATCTTCTTTTTCGGGGTCAATACCCAGCAGCATGACACCAGCGGTATTTTCCCCGGTAGAAGCTAGCGCGAAATTTTCGATGCGGGGCACAACAGCTGTGATGTTTTCTACGCCGGATAATTTTTTGGCAAGGGCGGTATCAGCTGTAAAGACATTCTCAATATTTTTTTCTTCCCAGTAGCCTTTTTTGTGCACCTGTAGGTAACCTGAGGAAAATGCGACTATATTATGGATCATTTTGCCGTACACGCCTTCCAGCATGGACCACATTATGGTGGCAAGGATAACGGCGAAGAAGATGGATGCTACCGTGATCAAGGTCCTCCGGGTATTTCGCCAGATATTCCGCCATGCTAAGCGTAAATAGATCATTGTACTTTCTTCATGTTTTCTACGGTGAAGAAATTGTCTGGTATGGGTTGGTCGAACTGGACTTCCTTGTACACCATGATGGTCTTCTGTCCCTTTTTATTTATCGGGGTGATCTCTATCCGGGTTGGCAGCAAACGCCCCCCGAGTGTTTTTATATCATTCCCTGTCATCAGGTTTATGAGCGCATTGTTGTCATCATAGTATTCTGCTTTCAATTCCAGGTAATCTTTCTTGTCGATCCAGGCTATGATCTTACCCCAGACAACAGCAGCCTGCGGCTTAGGGTCAAGCTGGATCTTGTAGCAATTCCTGTCGCCAATGGTTTCTTCCCCAATCAACTTATGTGTGTAGTCTTCCAGAATGGAGAATTCCCTCACCAGGTCGTCATTCGTGAAATCTGTTCCCATCCAGCTTTGGCTCATCATACTGGGCGGGAGTTTGATGTTCCGTTCAATGGTGGGGATCCAGTTCCATACTTCTTTCTGTCGTTTTAGGTAAACGGTTCCCTTATCTTTTACCGGGGACTCAATACGGATCATGGCCAGTTGGGTTCCTTTTGACCAGGTGCGGGCCTCCATTTCACGATTCCAGGAAGAGCGTATGATCCTGATTGTTAGCCAGGCATAAGAAGTATTCCCACGCATCTTCAGGTCGGCTTTGCGAATTATTTCGGTAGCTGACTCTTGTTGAGGGGAAGCAATTGGCCTTACCCAGGTAAAGCCAAAAAGTAGCAATACTGGAAATAAGTTCATTATAACAAATTCCGAAAGTATACGCAGATTAAACAGAAGCCTGATCAATAAAAAAGTTGATATTAATCAGGTAAATCAATATTCTTCTTCCTTTTTACCGTAAATTTTACCACCCAGGTTTTTGATCCGTTTGTATTGTTCTCCGGCTCTTTTCATGTAGTCGAGCAGTTCGTATTCTGTGGCAATCTGCACATATTCATAAGGCGGTGAATAATACCGCATAAATGTATCAATATCTGGCCCGGTTAACCCGGTTACTTTCCTGACTTTGGCGCGCGAAAACTTATTTTCCACATATTTTTCCTGCTCTTCCAGTACCAGCCTGTCGCGGAATGCGGCCATGCTCCTGTTTCTACGGAAACGAAATGCATTGATCAGCTGGTCCAGGTCGAGACCAACCCCAAAACTTCCTGATCCGGGAGGTGAACTGGAAATACCGAGGCCTGGTTTTTGAAAATCAAAAGCCTTGGCATAGTCAAGCCTGTTTTGAATGGAATCGCGTTTATAATTTCTGGGTGTAACCCTTACTTCTTTAAGTGTGGTGACATTTACATGAAGGGAAACATCGAATTGGTATACCGCAGGGATGCTGGTAACAGCGTATTTTGGTGTAGGCTTTCCCAGGTAAGAAAAATACAAGGAATCATCTTCAGATACCACAATACTGTAATGTCCCATGGAATCAGTAACAGTTCCCCGGCCATTGGAACTTAAGACGCTAACGTTGCTCAAAGGGAAAGTCCGGTTTTTTTCAAAAACGGTGCCGGTTATCCGAACCTGTGAAAAGGCTGGAAAGCAGGTAAGCACCAAAAAAATCAATATGAAAAAAGTTAAGCAACGCATACAGGGTTACAACGGTACAACCAATTCCTGAATCGGGGAACAGGGATTTATTTTTTAACTTCTTGTGACAGAATCGTTTGTTCAATAACTGGTGCAAAATGGCGGTGCTCGAGGGCATGGATTTTCTGGGCAAGGCTTTCCGGTGTATCATATGCTGTAACAGGACAGGTAGCCTGGAATATTGTTCCACCATGGTCATATTGTTCATCAACATAATGAATGGAAATACCACTTTCTGTTTCTTTCGCAGCAATAACCGCTTCATGAACAAATTGTCCATACATTCCCTTCCCGCCATATTTGGGCAATAAGGCTGGATGAATATTGATGATACGAAAAGGGTAAGCCGAGATCAGGGCAGTGGGAATTTTCCAAAGGAATCCGGCCAGTACGATAAAATCAATCTTATTTTTTTTTAAATAGGGAACATATGCGTCGCCCCTGAAAAAGGCCTCTTTTTCAATAATAAGGGTGGGAATATGGTGTAATTCAGCTTTTTCAAGCACTCCGGCGGTTGCTTTATTACTAACCACCAGGGAAATCCTGATTTTTGGGTGGTTTTCGAAATACTCCATGATTTTTTTGGCATTGGAACCAGTACCCGAGGCGAAAATTGCCACCCGAATGCAACCATTTTTCCCCTTCAGCCGCGCCAGGATGCGGTTAATGTATTTCCGGAAGAAAGAAAACTGTCCAAAAGGGATACTCACCAATAATACCATTATTGGCCAAACCAGGGTAACTAATATAATATATATTATAGTCCAGAGAACCGGTTGTTCTACGGGCAGGGAACGTAACAGGTTTCGGGCAGCTATTCCTGTAAGGCTACCTCCTATAGCGAAGGTGGCAATAATGAGCAATAACTGCATGCCGCCTACCTTCCATTTATGCTGCAACTTTTCAAACATGCCGCAAACTAACAGAAATGTTTGAACAAAATTGTTTACAAATAGTACAAATAATTCATTTGAACAATTGCACAATTCGCTGAAATGCAAGCCCTATGCAGTCAAAAAAAAAATCCCGATGTTGATATTTTGTCAATATCGTGTCATATTTTTGCCACCGAATCGCCACATTTTAACATTACCAACAGACATTTCCAGCTTATGAGTCACTATAGATCGATTACAAAGCAATTAGTAATCAGTATCCTTCTCCTCACTGTTGTTTGTTTTGATCAGCAAATATTCGCTCAAGACGGCAAAGCCTTGTTCCAGCAGAACTGTGCTTCCTGTCATGCAGTTAATAAAGATCTGACCGGACCGGCATTGGCGGGAGTTGAGGAACGCGTAACGGATAAAAAGCTTTTGCATGCATGGATTCGCAATAATCAGGCGGTTTTAGCTACTGGTAACAAGTACTTTACCGATTTGTATACCAAGTACAATAAAACACCGATGAACGTGTTCCCCAACCTGACCGATGGGGAAATTGACGCCATTCTGGGTTATATTAACATCCAGGCAAAGGCGGCTACTGCGGGCCCTGGAGCTGAGGGAGGTAAAGTTGCAGCGAAAGAAACAGCCACAGACAATTCACTTCTTTTCGGGATCCTGACGCTGATCCTGGCGATCATAGTACTTACTTTATTGCAGGTAAATGCGAACCTGAAGAAGCTGAGCGATGAAAAAGAAGGTATCCCTTCTTATGAGCCGGTTCCTTTCTGGAGAAATAAAGCCTATATCGCCCTGTTCGCGGTGGTTTTATTTGTTGTTGGCGGATATTATACAATCCAGGGCGCTATTGGACTGGGTCGCAGTAAAGACTACCAGCCAGAGCAACCGATTTATTATTCCCATAAAGTACATGCGGGCGTTAACCAGGTAAACTGCCTCTATTGCCACGGTGGCGCACAGGATGGTAAGCACGCAAATATTCCTTCCCTGAATATTTGTATGAACTGCCACATGGCTATTAATGAATACTCTGAAAAGTCAGAAAAACTGTATCGCGAGGATGGAACAGAGGTTAATGGTACCAATGAAATTAAAAAGCTGTATTCTTACACTGGCTGGGATCCTGCCCAGAAGAAATATGCCAATGAACCTAAGCCAATTGAATGGGTAAAAATCCATAACCTTCCTGACCATGTTTTTTTCAGTCATGCACAGCACGTTAAAGCGGGTAAAGTTGCTTGCCAGACCTGTCATGGTGAAGTACAGAACATGGGTGAGGTTTACCAGTTTTCAGACCTGAGCATGGGTTGGTGTGTTAACTGCCACAGGGAAACCAAAGTGCAGTTTACTCAGAATAATTTTTACAGCATTTACGAAAAGTTTCATAATGACCTTAAAAATGGCACTCTGGACAGCGTAACCGTAGAAAAAATCGGTGGTACAGAATGTCAAAAATGTCACTATTAATAAACACAAGTATTCCGTTGGGAATCAACGTGTTTCGCTATAAGAAGATCACTACAAACCAATTTTCATAACCAAAAAATCAGAGCCCCTTCCGGGGTTTGGGTATATGGAGCAAAAAAAGTACTGGCAAAGTTTCGGTGAGTTAAATAACTCAGAAGCCCATCAAAAGAACGCAAAGGATGAATTCAAGGAGGAGTTGCCGTTTGAGAATTTTGATGCCCAAGGTTTAACTGATGCTAAAACACCGCGGAGAGATTTTCTTAAATATGTGGGTTTCAGCACAGCTGCCGCTGCAATTGCCGCCAGTTGCGAAATCCCGGTTAAGAAAGCGATTCCCTTTATTAACCGTCCTGCTGATGTTATTCCGGGAGTTTCCGATTACTACGCTACGACTTATATCTCAGGAGGTGATGCCATTCCGGTTATTGCCAAAGTAAGGGATGGTCGCCCTATTAAAATAGAAGGTAATGAGTTGTCTACCTGGACAAAAGGTGGTACTACATCGCAGGTGCAGGCTTCTGTACTTGACCTTTACGATACGGCCCGTTTACGTTACCCTATAGCGAATGGAAAGGAAGTGAGCACTTTCGATGCATTCGATAAAATGGTTGCTGATGCTTTAAATGGACTGGGAGGTGCACCGGTTGTTTTGTTAACAAGCACGGTCAACTCCCCATCCTCAAAACAATTAATCGGTGAATTCCTGGCAAAATACCCTGGAAGCCGACATGTACAATACGATGGGATTTCTTATTCCGGCCTGTTGCTCGCCAATGAAGCTACACATGGTAAAAGGGCTATCCCGTCTTTCCAGTTTGATGCGGCGAAAGTTATTGTGAGCCTTGGTGCTGATTTCCTAGGAACCTGGTTAAATCCGGTTGAATTTCAGCGCGGTTATACCAAAGGCCGTAAAATCAACCAGGCCAATCCAACCATGAGCAAGCATTATCAGTTTGAGTCCATGCTCAGTATGACAGGCGCGAATGCTGATGAAAGGTTTACCCATCGCCCTTCTGAAACAGGTTCAGTTGCTGCGGCCTTACTGGCTGCAGTTAGTGGTCAGGGAGTAACTGGTGTAAATGGAGAAAAACTGAAAAAAGGTATCGATAAAGCGGCAAAGGACCTGCTGGCACATAAAGGACAAGCACTTGTAGTATGTGGAAGCAATGATGTGAATATTCAGATCATAGTAAGTGCTATTAACGAAGCCATCGGAGCAAACGGAACGACCATTAACTGGGCAGTTCCATTGCAAAACAAGGCAGCTATTGATGCCGATATGGTTAAACTTACGGACGACCTGAATGCAGGATCTGTTGGTGCCCTGATTATTTATGATGCCAATCCCGCCTATGATTATTACGACGCTGAGAAGTTCAAGGCCGGATTGAAAAAAGTCCGTGTATCAATTTCTTTCAATGAGAAACTTGATGAAACCACTGAGCTCTGCAAATATGTACTTCCTGCCAACAATTACCTCGAAAGCTGGGGTGATGCTGAGCATAAAGCGGGTTATGTAAGTTTGCTTCAGCCCACTATTGCACCCTTGTTTAAAACCCGCCAATGGCAGGATACCCTATTGAAATGGACGGGGAATGCTACAGTTTATGCAGATTACCTGAAGAATTTCTGGATTGCCAAATTGGGTAGTAATGATAACTACCTGAAAGCATTGCAGGATGGTGTTATTGAGTCAACTGTAACAGTTATGGGCTCGCCCGTTTTCAACGGTGCTGTTGTTAGCGCTGCGGTTGCGGCTGCAACAAGCGGCAAGAAAGGTGGCAAGGTAGAGTTGGTATTGTACCAGAAAGCTTCTATCGCTGATGGACGGCATGCCAATAATCCCTGGTTGCAGGAAATGCCTGATCCGATCACTCGTGCCACCTGGGACAATTATGTAATGATGGCCCCGGCAATGGGTAAGGAACTTTTTGGTATTGATCTTACAAATAATACCCAGTCTGACCAGTACGAAGCCTTCCCTGATAAGCCTGTTGTAAAAATTAAGGTTGGCAATAAAGGAGAAATTGAATTACCGGTATTGTTAATACCAGGTATGCAACCTGAAACAATAGCTATAGCTGTTGGTTATGGCCGGAGCGAGCATATTGGAAGGGCGGCTGTTGGAGTTGGTAAGAATGTATACCAGCTTGCCTCTTTTAACGGAAATACAGTGATCAATTATGCTGATGTTACTGTTGAAAAGTCAGAAACCAAATATAAAATTGCAACTACCCAAACGCACAGTTCTTATGAAGGACGGCATGAAGTAGTAAAAGAACTCACCCTTACTGAACTCATTAAGAATCCGACAAGGATTTTAAATGAAAGAGAAGAAGAGTTGAAACCATGGGGAGGCCTTGAAAACTACGCCAAGGATGGTACCATTTATCCGGTGTATGACAGACCCGGCATCAAATGGGGCATGAGCATTGATATGAACAGCTGTTATGGATGCGGCGCCTGCGTTGTAGCCTGTACAGCTGAGAATAACGTTTCAGTTGTAGGTAAGCCTGAAGTATTGCGTGCACACGACATGCACTGGTTGCGGATTGACCGTTACTTTACGGGTGATATTAATGATCCGGAAAGTATTCAAACCGTTTTCCAGCCTATGCTTTGTCAGCATTGCGACAATGCACCATGTGAAAACGTTTGTCCGGTTGCAGCAACCAATCACAGTAGTGAAGGGTTGAACCAGATGACCTATAACCGTTGTATCGGAACCAGGTATTGTGCAAATAACTGTCCATATAAGGTACGCCGCTTTAACTGGGCTGATTATACAGGGGCAGACAGCTTTAAGGGCAACCAGGATGAGATGAATGATGTGGTAATGATGATGAATGATGACCTTACCCGCATGGTATTGAATCCTGATGTAACTGTGCGCAGCCGTGGTGTGATTGAGAAATGTTCATTCTGCGTGCAGCGCCTGCAGGAAGGAAAACTGAAAGCAAAGAAAGAAGGTCGTCCATTGGAAGACAGTGATGCAAGGACAGCCTGCCAGCAAGCATGTTCGGCTGATGCAATTGTTTTCGGAAACGTGAACAACAGCAAGAGTGCGATTGCAAAGGAGCGGACTGAGAATAAGAACAGGTTATTCTATGCGCTGGAGCAGATTCACGTACTGCCCAATGTGAACTACCTGGCTAAAGTAAGGAACACAGATAAGTTAAGTGGTCATGAAGAAGGTGGCGAAGCTCCGAAGGAGTTGAAAGAACCTGCTGAACATGAAACTACAAAGTAAATGCCTGGATTTGAAGTTGCAGAAACGGACTGCATTCAATCCTGTTAACTATAAAGAACAGACGAAGTTTAAAACCAACAGTGAAAGGGATAAAACCCGGTCACAAAATGCTTATACGATATGGCATCATTAAGATACGAATCGCAAGTAAGGCAACCTCTGGTAGTGGGCGAAAAGACATACCACCAGGTTACTGAAGACATTGTGCGCCCCATTGAAGCAAAGCCTTCAAAACTTTGGAAGATCGGCTTTACTGTCTCAGTAATGTTTTTATTGTTCGGGGTATATTCTGTATACCGTGAAGTTGTTTACGGTATCGGGGAGTGGAACCTGAATAAGACGATCGGCTGGGGTTGGGATATAACCAACTTCGTTTGGTGGGTAGGTATTGGTCACGCGGGAACCCTTATTTCGGCAATCCTCCTGTTGTTCCGCCAGGGATGGCGTACAGGGGTAAACCGGGCAGCAGAAGCGATGACAATATTCGCAGTAATGTGTGCGGGCCAGTTTCCCATTTTCCACATGGGTCGGGTATGGATGGCATTCTTCGTATTGCCTTATCCAAACAGTCGCGGACCATTATGGGTGAATTTCAGTTCCCCTTTGTTATGGGACGTTTTTGCGATCTCTACATATTTCACCGTATCCCTGTTGTTCTGGTATTCTGGATTGTTACCGGATCTTGCAACTGTGCGTGACCGTGCAAAAGAAAAATGGCGCAAACGCATGTACGGTGTTCTTGCATTTGGCTGGAGCGGTTCGACGAAGCACTGGCAGCGCCACGAGGCCCTGTCACTGGTTTTGGCTGGTTTAAGTACCCCACTGGTACTTTCAGTACACACTATTGTATCTTTTGACTTCGCAACTTCAGTAATTCCAGGTTGGCATACAACCATCTTCCCACCCTATTTTGTTGCAGGTGCGATCTTCTCGGGTTTTGCGATGGTGCAGACCCTGCTGATCATAACAAGGAAGGTGCTGGATCTGGAAGATTATATCACTATGGAGCATATTGAAGTGATGAATAAGGTAATTGTACTCACAGGATCGATTGTGGGTATAGCATACATTACGGAATTGTTTATTTCCTGGTATGGTCAGAACCCATATGAAGCTGCAGCTTTCCGTAACCGTTGGGATCTCAGCACTCCTTATGGCTGGGCTTACTGGCTCATGATGAGCTGTAACGTAATAGCACCACAATTCTTCTGGTTCAGGAAATTGAGAAGGAACCTGTTGTTCACATTCTTCATGAGTATCATTGTAAACGTAGGTATGTGGTTCGAGCGTTTTGTGATCATTGTAACCTCTATTTACAGGGATTATGTTCCAAGTAGCTGGAGTACCTATTATGCACCAACAGTCTGGGAAGTTGGCTTTTATATGGGAACATTTGGCTTGTTCTTTACCTGCTTTTTCCTGTTTTCCAAATTCTTCCCGGTAATTGCAATTGCGGAGATCAAGCATATCCTTAAGAAGAATGGGGAAAGTTTTAAAGAAAACATGGATGAAGAGGAAAAAGATACTGTGGAGCATTTTGCTCACGAACATGCGCACGCGCATTAACAGGTGTGCATGATAAACGGTGAATAGAGAATGGTGAGGGAGCTATTTTAACAACAAACGAATTTTAAAGACATGGCAATAAAGAAATTTGTAGTCGGTAGTTTTGATGATGAAAAGGTTTTATTCCCGGCGGTGAAAAAAGTTCGCAAAGCCGGGTATAAGATTCATGATGTATACACGCCTTTTCCAATCCATGGACTGGATGCAGTGATGGGGCTCAGGGATACCAGCCTGCATACTGCGGGATTCATTTATGGTATTACAGGTACAACAACTGCATTAACCTTTATGAGCTGGGTATTCAATAAAGACTGGCCGTTAAACATTGGTGGTAAACCACATTTTCCATTGCCAGCATTTATCCCGATTACTTTCGAATTAACTGTATTATTTTCCGCAGTGGGGATGGTTTTGACGTTTTGCTATATCTGCCAGCTGGCACCCTTTGTGAAAAAACACCATTTTCATGCCAGGGCGACAGATGACCTTTTTATCATGGTTCTGGAATGCACCAGCAAAACGAATGAGGAGGAAGCAAAAAACTTTTTAGCGGCTGCAGGAGCCAAAGAAATTAATGTCCAGGTTGCTGAAGCAGACTGGTGGCTGGGACGCTATGATAAAGAAGACGAACTTTATGCAAAAGGAACAACAGAAGTTGCACACTCCTGAGACCAAAACATCATAACGGAAAATAGTTTAGAATAATGAAGAATTTATCAATTATAGCGGTTTGTATCGGTGCTGTAGCGATAGCAGCCTGCAGTGATGTAAAACGCACACCAGGTACGATTTATATGCCCGATATGGCCTACAGCAGGGCTGTTGAAACTTATAGCGATCACAGGGAATTGCAGGCAGAAGGCATTAATTATACTGCTCGTCCTGTTGTTGGTACTGTTAGCCGTGGCGAAGATGTGATTTATAAAATGCTTGCAGATACAACAGGAGGTTATTTAAAATCAGACCAACTGCATAATCCGCTGGCACCATTGGATTCCGCTACAGCGGTAGAAGCAGAGCGTCTTTACCTGATTAACTGTGGTATTTGCCACGGGCCAAAACTAGATGGCAATGGTCCACTATACAAGGGTGGCGACGGGCCTTATCCTGTTAAGCCTGCCACACTTGTAGGAGATGCTAAATACGAAGCAATGGCGGAAGGAACCATGTTTTACTCCATTACTTATGGCAGGAACATGATGGGATCTTATGCATCACAGGTTTCACCGAAGCAGCGCTGGATGATAATTCATTATATAAAGTCGAAGCAAAATGCAGGTAAGGCAACAGCTGGCACCGCTGCAGCCCCAACTGATTCAACGGCTGCAAAAAAATAAGTGAGCGACAACCAATTTGACCAAACGAAAAATTTTTGAGAATGTCTTTCAGAGAACAATTTGAAATACCGGCTAAATACAAAATGTGGTCGATGATATTGATGGGGGTTGGATTGGTTTCCATCCTAGCTGGCTACTTTATGTATGGTACTGGAGATGAACACCACGAAGCCCGTTTTTGGGGTACGCTATTGTATAACAGTGTATTCTTCCTGTTGGTAGTAAATGCTTCGATGTTCTTTATCTGTGCAACTACTATGGCTATGGGTGGCTGGCAGATGGCATTTCGCCGCGTTTCTGAAGCTATTTCATTCGCAGTTATCCCCATTGGCATCATTTCAGGAGTAATATTGCTGGCACTGGTATTTGGCCATCAACACCACATATATCACTGGCTAACTCCGGGAGATGATAAAATCCTTTTAGGTAAAGCCGGATTTTTAAATCCAACATTCTTCATAGTCTGGACCAGTTTAAGTATAATCCTGTGGATTGCTCTGGGTGCTAAAATGAGAAGTATTAGTAAGGAACTTGACTCTTCTGGCCCTTTGTCTGTGGAGGAGGGGAAAAAATACATTTTTAAAAATACCATCTGGGCCTCGTTATTCCTGGTTTGGTTTGGATTAACCGTAATGTCAACTGTTCCCTGGTTGTGGCTGATGAGCATTGACGCACACTGGTATAGTACTATGTACAGCTGGTATACGTTTGCTTCAACTTTTGTTGCAGGAATAGCATTAATCACGTTATTTGTGATTTACCTCAAAAACCAGGGATATCTTGAACTGGTTAATGATGAACACTTGCATGACCTCGGAAAATTCATGTTTGCCTTTTCTATATTTTGGACATATTTATGGTTCAGCCAGTATATGCTGATATGGTATGCCAACATTCCGGAGGAAACAGTTTATTTCAAGCACCGTGTCCAGGGTCCATACCGTGGTATATTCTTTCTGAACCTGATCGTTAACTTCCTTGCACCTTTGCTTATTCTCATGAGAAGAAGCAGTAAACGCAACTATACATTACTGGTTTTTATGTCAGTATTGATCATTTGTGGCCACTGGCTGGATTTTTACCAGATGGTTATTGCCAGTATTTCAAAAGATCATGTTGAGTTTAATTTCTTTGATTTCGGGGTTGCTGCAGGGTTTGTAGGCCTGATTATGTGGAGCACAGGAATTGCATTAGGCAAGCGTTCCCTGTTAGCAAAAAACCACCCTTTCTTCAAAGAAAGTATTATACACCATACTTAAAAAAGGTAGAAACTTTAAACAAAAGCTGACCAAATAAGCATTCATTCAAAACTTTGTATAAACACGGTATAAAACATGTCAACTTTATTAATCATTGCGATCCTGTTGTTGGGTTTTATCGTGGTCTTTCAGATCGCAAAAGCCAGCGAGTATGTATCGGTGTTGAAGGGCGAGAAGAAAACCTTTGAACAGAATAACCGTATCAATGGTTTCCTGCTGCTGGCCTTCATGATCCTTGGATTGATCGGGGTATACTGGTGTAATGAGCTCTTCAAAGGCAGAATCCTTGGCGAAGCAGCATCAGACCATGGTGAAAAGATCGATACGATGCTCTACATCACTATTGCACTTACAGGTGTTGTATTCGTTATCACGCAGATCCTTTTATTTTACTTTGCTTTCAAATACCAGCACTCTGAAAAGCGAAAAGCTTATTATTTCCCACATGATAACAGGCTGGAAGTACTCTGGACTGTTGTTCCAGCCATTGCATTGACAATTTTGGTGGGCTTTGGCTTGTTCTACTGGTTCAAAATTACTGGCGATCCACCAAAAGATGCTACTGTAGTAGAAGTTACCGGAAAACAGTTCGGATGGGTTTTCAGGTATCCGGGTAAAGACAAGGTATTTGGAAAGAAATACTATAAGAATATTGATGAAGGTAAATCTAACCAGCTTGGCCTGATCTGGGATGACCAGGCAGCGCACGATGATGTAGTAACTAACGAAGCCCTTTACCTGGTAGTTAACAAGCCCGTGAAGATCATTATCAATAGTCGCGATGTGGTGCATGATCTTGGCCTGGTACATTTCCGGATGAAAATGGATGCAGTTCCGGGAACGCCTACTACAATGTGGTTTACACCAAAGTTTACTACTGCTGAAATGAAAGAAAAAACAGGTAATCCTGATTTTGAATATGAGATTTCCTGTGACCAGATGTGTGGAAAAGGGCATTATTCAATGAAGGGTATAGTTAAAGTAGTATCTGCAGCTGAATATGCATTATGGCTGGCAAAGCAAAAGCCTAACTATGTTATGGTTTTCCCCGATAAGGATCCGGCAGCGAAGCCGGCAGTAACGGATAGCACCGCAACTGCAGCAGTTGACAATAAAAAATCATTATCTAATTAGCGCGTACCTCCTGGGGTTGGATTTGACCCGGGGTTTATAAACAGATTCACATGAGCAACGAAGCAACTTTGTACGGACATTCAGAGGTGGTAACAACGCACGATGTTCATCATGATGAGCATCATGGGCATCACCACAAGGAAACATTTATTACAAAATATGTTTTCAGCCAGGATCATAAAATGATTGCCAAGCAATTCCTTCTAACGGGTATTATTTGGGCTATTATCGGCGGCCTGTTTTCAGTGTTGTTCCGTTTACAGCTGGGTTATCCCGACCAGACTTTCCCGATCCTGGAAGAGTTGTTGGGTAAGTGGGCTGCAGGTGGAAAAATCCAACCTGAATTCTATTACGCCCTGGTTACTATGCATGGAACTGTATTGGTTTTCTTTGTATTGACGGCAGGCCTAAGTGGTACTTTTGCCAACTTCCTGATTCCACTTCAGATAGGTGCACGTGATATGGCATCTCCATTTATGAATATGCTGAGCTACTGGTTTTTCTTCCTTGCCAGTATCATCATGGTTTCTTCTCTTTTTGTTCAAACCGGACCAGCGTCTGGTGGCTGGACCTCTTATCCTCCGTTAAGTGCTTTAGGTGATGCTTCAGAAGGCTCCAAGGCTGGAATGGATCTCTGGCTGGTTGCAATGGCAATGTTTGTTGTATCAACATTGCTGGGAGGCTTGAACTACGTTTCAACTATTCTGAACATGCGCACGAAGGGAATGAGCATGACGCGTTTACCGCTAACTATTTGGGCGCTGTTCTTTACTGCTGTCCTTGGTATTCTTTCTTTCCCTGTATTGTTCTCTGGTTTTATTTTGTTGCTGTTCGACCGTCATGCAGGTACAAGTTTTTACCTGTCAGATATCTTCCTGGCATCTACACAGAAAGCACTGCCCAATGAAGGAGGAAGCGCTATTCTTTACCAGCACTTATTCTGGTTCCTGGGTCACCCTGAAGTTTATATCATCTTGCTGCCTGCCATGGGAATGGCATCGGAAATATTGAGCACCAATTCCCGTAAGCCCATCTTCGGATATATGGCCATGATTGCTTCTTTATTCGCAATTACCGTTCTGGCATTCCTGGTTTGGGCACACCATATGTTTGTAACCGGATTGAATCCGTTCCTCGGATCATTCTTTGTATTACTAACCCTGTTGATTGCAGTGCCATCTGCGATCAAGGTATTTAACTGGCTTACAACTATCTGGCGTGGAAATTTGCGGTTCACACCGGGTATGCTCTTTGCCCTTGGTTTTGTAAGCTTGTTTATTTCTGGTGGTTTAACCGGAATCTTTCTGGGAAACTCAACTTTGGATATTCACTTACATGATACCTATTTTGTTGTAGCACACTTCCATATTGTAATGGGTGTGGCTTCTTTCTTCGGAATGTTTGCCGGTATTTACCATTGGTTCCCCAAAATGTATGGCCGGTACCTGAATAATACCCTGGCATTTATCCATTTCTGGATTACACTTGTTGGTGCCTACCTGATTTTCTGGCCAATGCACTATGAAGGACTGGCTGGTATGCCCCGCCGTTACCTCGACTTTAGCGGATGGGCTTCTTTCAACCAGTTTGGTGGATTGAACCGGTTTATTTCTATAGTGACCATGATCGTGTTTGCGGTTCAACTTTTATTTGTGTTCAATTTCTTCTATTCCATGTTTAAAGGAAGAAGAGTTACCAGCCAGAACCCATGGGGATCAAATACTCTGGAATGGACAACTCAAATCAATCCGGGTCACGGTAACTGGGAAGGTGAAATACCCGAAGTACATCGTTGGGCATACGATTACGGTAAAGATGGCCGTGATTTTATTTCGCAAACTGAACCGGTTGGTGCTGATGAAAGCAAACATTAAAAACGTTCTTTATCCGGGAATAAAATAAATCATTATAAAATGCCCTGATACCGATTGGCTTATCGGAACATCGGGGCCTTTTTTTAAAAGATCAGAAATTTGTTTAATATTTTACATGCAGCACAATGATCAGGTTCAACCAGTAAATACCCGTTCAATAGGTACAAGGTTGCGTGATTATATGCTACTGGTAAAGTTCTCTTTGACAATTATGGTGGTGTTTTCGGCGGTAGTTAGCTACCTGCTGGCTCCAAAGGTGGTCGACTATGACGTCGTTATGATCTGCATTTTGTTTTTGGCTGGTTTCCTTGTAACCGGAAGTGCCAATACAATAAACCAGATTGTGGAGAAAGATACCGATGCATTGATGAAACGAACCTCAAAAAGACCTGTGGCCTCTGGTCGTATGACACCAACAGAGGGTTGGATTTTTGCAGTGGTTTGTGGCATAGCAGGCATATTCCTGATGGGGTTTTATTTTAACTTATTGTCTGCTGCCTTATCCCTGTTCAGTCTTTTTTTGTATGCGTTCATATATACACCGCTGAAAAAGGTGAATTCAATTTCAGTATTGGTGGGTGCATTTCCCGGAGCTTTGCCCTGCCTTATTGGATACGCTGCAGGAAATGACGTGATCGATTTTGGTGGTTGGGCCATATTTGGGATACAGTTTTTTTGGCAATTTCCCCATTTTTGGGCGATTGCCTGGATTGCACACAAGGATTATGAAACTGCTGGTTTCAAATTGTTGCCTTCAGAAAAAGGGCCAACAAAATATTCAGCCGTGCAATCGATCATTTATTCGGTACTGCTGATTCCGGTTGGGGTATTGCCTTATTTCGCAGGTCTTACCGGATGGCTGAGCCTGATGATTATTTTGGCCGCGAACCTGGCAATGATCTATCTGAGTATCCGTTTATACCGTGATATGGAAGTGAAAGCGGCCAGGAAAGTGATGTTTGGAAGTTATATATACCTGCTTGTGGTGTTTTTTGCATTGCTGGCAGATAAATTATAGTAGCTGAGAATTTAGCATTTTAGTGCGTATGAGCAGAGATATAGTTATGGATCAGAGAAAAAGAATACACCCCACAAAGTTTACATTATGGGTGGCTATCGGTAGCATCATTATGATGTTTGCCGGTTTGACCAGCGCCTATATTGTAAAGAGGAGCCAACCCAATTGGTCAACTTTTGAAATGCCGGTAATTTTCTGGTATTCAACGGGTGTAATCCTTTCCAGTAGCCTGACCATACAAATGTCGTTAAGGGCGTTTAAACAAAGAGAGCGTGTTAAATACAGGACATTTATTACTGTAACGGCTCTCCTGGGAATGGCTTTCGTAATTATGCAGTGGATCGGTTTTTCACAGATCTGGCAATCGGGAGTAACATTCGCCGGTGCAGGCGGCGGGCAGTTTTTGTACATTATTGCCGGTTTACATGCTTTTCACGTAATTGGTGGTATAATTGCGCTGATCATTATGTTTTTTAATGCATTCAGTACCCGTTTCAGGAATTATAATGCTGTTCCTGTAGAGGTAATGAGTACTTACTGGCATTTTGTAGACGCATTATGGATCTATTTGTTGGTATTTTTTATGTTGTTGCAATAACTTAATATTCCTATTATCCAATTAAATTTGCGAATCAATTAAACACAGAACATGGCACAAGCAGTTCCTGCAGAACAAAAATGGTGGAGTGGCGGAAAAAGCCCCTTCAATCTGGAATATGGCAAATTGATGATGTGGTATTTCCTGATGAGTGATGCCTTCACTTTTGGTGCTTTCCTGATCTCTTATGGTACCATTCGTTTTGCCAGTAATGGATGGCCCGACCCTAATAAAGTATTTCAATCGTTCCCTGGTTTGGGCTCAGGATACCCCCTTGCTTTTGTAAGTTTAATGACTTTTATCCTTATCATCAGTTCCGTTACTATGGTGCTTGCTGTACAGGCTGGTCACGCCATGGATAAAAAAGCTGTGGTCAGAAACCTGATCCTGACTATTATTGGCGGGTTGGCCTTCTTAAGCTGCCAGGCCTGGGAATGGACACATTTACACCATGAAGGTGCCTGGTGGGGAAGTAACCCCTTCCTGAATGCAGATGGGACAAAAGCTTCTACAAATTTTACCAATTTCTTTTTTACGATAACGGGTTTTCATGGATTCCACGTTTTCAGCGGTGTGATCATTAATATTATCATGCTGATCATGACCCTGAATGATGTATTTGAACGCAAAGGGCATTACCTGATGATTGAAAAGGCTGGTTTGTACTGGCACTTTGTAGACCTGGTATGGGTATTTGTATTCACTTGTTTTTACCTTATTTAACCAAACTAGAAATGCATTTTATGGAGAATATTCAAGAAATAACACATCACCATAGTTTTGACAGGGAAGCCGGTAAAAAAGAAGTTATCCGTGTAACAGTAATACTTACTGTGTTTACACTGATTGAACTTGCACTGGGATTCTGGCTAATGGGTATTGAAGCCCAATTTATGCGCCACCTCATCAAAGGTGTTATCTGTATTTTAATGCTTGCCAAAGCCTTTTATATTGTTGGCTATTTCATGCACCTGAAGCATGAGTTACGGAACATGATTATGACAATAGTGGTTCCTTTGTTACTATTTTTCTGGTTTATCATCGCCTTCCTCGCAGACGGAAATTCCTACAAAAACCTGAAAAATAAATACGATCCTTACCATCTGGAGCAAAGCAAAACGAAAGTGGAAGCACCAGCCCACGAAGGCGGCGAACACCCTGATGCTAAAAAAGAAGGCAGCAAAGAATAATTCTTTTTTCAGACATCTTTAAGATGTTTGATTCCAATAGATGTAAAACATCCTCTTAACGGAACTGAACCATCGTATATTTGCGGTGGTTTTTTTATATTAAATAAAACAGGAATAATCGGCTTAAAGTGAATAGAAAAGCATTACTTGGACTTTGTATCGCGCTGCTTCTTCCGCTGGTTTGCTATTGGATTGTTAAATCCTATAGTGAAGGTGCCGTAAATATGCCCCGCAGGTATTATGTTGATACAGTTTTAACTAAGGTAGTAGATGGCAAAGAAGAAACTGATACAGTATGGCACAAAGTGGGGAACTTCAAACTCACCAATCAATTAGGCAATTCCGTATCACTGGATGATCTCAAAGGAAAGGTCATAGTTGCCGATTTCTTTTTTACCCATTGTCCTTCAATTTGCCCTACGCTTACACGGAATATGAAACGAATCCAGGATGCTTTAAAATTGAAAGACAGAACCAGCCTGGACGATACTACTTTCGTGCAATTTCTTTCTTTCACTGTTGACCCTGAACGCGATTCTGCAGTTCAACTGAAAAAATACGCTGATCGTTTCGGGGTTAATCATGATGTATGGTGGATGCTTACCGGAGATAAAAAGACGATCTATGACTTTGCACTGAATGAAGTGAAATTGGGATTGGTTGACGGAGAAGGCGTTGATACAAATTTCATACATACGCAGAAAATGGTACTGATTGATAAAGACAGGATTGTCAGGGGTTATTATGATGGGCTCGACAGTATGGCGATGGCGGAACTTGGCGGCGATATTGTGAAAATCATGCTGGAGAAGGACAAAAAGAAAAAACGGAATTTCTTCAGGAAATAAATCAGGAGATATGTTGGAAGCAATGATCAAAAAAAACGACAAACTGGCTAGGGTGCTTATTGGCGTAGTTTCGTTTGTAGTGTTTGCGGCAGTGGTCTTCCTATCAAGGGTAAAAATTACTGCAGATCTTGGTTTTGATGTGCATGTATTTGCAAAAATCAATGCTGTTATCAATTCAATGGTTAGTGTATTGCTGCTGGCCGGTTTAATTGCTGTTAAGCAAGGAAAACTGGCTGTGCATCGGAATATTATGATAACTGCAATTATTTTATCTGCAATATTCCTGGTATCCTACATATGCCATCATTTATTTGCAGGTGATACAAAATTTGGTGGCACAGGATTAATAAGGCCAATTTATTTTTTCATACTGGTAACCCATATTTTACTTGCTGCGATTATTCTTCCCTTTATCCTTTTTACAGCATATCGCGCCCTGGTTGCGGAGTTTCCCCAACATAAGAAGCTGGCCCGCATTACCTGGCCTATCTGGTTTTATGTTGCTACTACCGGCGTGATTGTTTACCTGCTGATCAGTCCATATTATTCTGCAGGTTAATCCCGGATTATAATTCCCGGATTTTGATACTCCTGAAATCAACTGCGTTACCATGGTCCTGCAATAAGATCCTGCCTTTTTCAGCCATACCGAAATTGGGCCAGTTGGCATATTTGCTTCGCGCCACCAGTGCATAAAAAATAGGTGTACCCCGCTTGTATTCAACGACTTTGTAACCATTGAGAAAATGTTCGATCCGGTTGTCGGGATATACCCTGACCATGCCCCGGTTCCATTCGCCGATATCTTTTTTTGCCGCATTCAATTTAAGTGAAGGGATCAGGTCATACAGTGAAGCCATTGTGCGGTTACCAACAACACCCAGTTTTGCATCAGGGTGTTTATCATCATCCAGTATCTGGTATTCCAGGCCAATTGCAGAGCCGGTATTTTGTTCCTGTTCTGTAACAAAATATTTCACACCACTATTAGCCCCGTCAGTCAGCCGGAATTCAAACTGAAGTTCAAATGCAGCAAACATTTCATTGGTTACTATATCACCACCATTAACGGATTCACCACCGTCAAATGGCATTACCCGTAAGAGACCATTTTCGATTATCCAGCCCTTTTCCGGAAATTTATCTTTTTTGGCACCACGCCAGCCGTCGGAATTTATACCGTTCCAAAGCAATTTAACCCCGTTCTTTTTTTCTGATTCAGTTAGATTGTTTGGAACAAGATTGGCCACAAAAATTCCCGTTTCCGGAGAAGGCTTTAGGTTAGTCGTTTGAATCCTGATGTTGCGCCACAAAATCTCGTGGCCTGCTTCCTCGGGCTTGCCGATGGAATGCACCTGTAATGCAATAAATCCTTTGGTTTTCAGACTATCCACCAAGTGGGCAGCAGGAACTCCATTGACCCAGGTCCGAATTGTATTGCCGATGCATTCAATACGGTATAGGTTCCATTCGCCATTATGGAATGCTTTTTTGGCTGATTCATTGTACTCAAGGGGATATAGCCAGTTGCGTCTTCCCTCATCGTAAATGCCACCGCTCCAGGCCCGCTCTGATGGATCAATTTCCATTTGGTAACCATGAACTCTGCCATTATTATAGTCAGGTTTGCTTTCACTCCTGAACTGAATCCCGGAATTCATATGAGGATCCACCTTGAATTCAAGCTCAAGGATAAAATCATCATAATTCTTTTCTGTTGCCAGGAATGAATTGGGCTGATTAAAAACGGTTGTGCCCACAATGAAACCATTTTTCACTTCATATTTTGCCTGCCCGTTCAATTGCTTCCAGCCGCTAAGATCCTTCCCGTTGAATAAGCTGATCCAATTTTCTTTTGTTGGCTTCACCTGTGCAGTCAGCAAGATTACCCAACCTGTAAATAACGTTAACAGCGAAATCCTTTTCATTATTTTAATTAATGGGGTTACCCGGTAAATATGGTTATAATTTCATTTCCCATCCTGGCGCATATTCTCGCCTCCATAGTTTCAATGCATCCGCATCATTCAAAATGTGGCCATTGGAAGGGTCACAGTGCAGTGCTCTTCCAGTCCTGTAAGCGATATTACCTAATTGTGGTAATAGCGTTGACCTGAATCCTTCCTGGATGGGTGACACCAATTGTGATTTGCCCCTTATGGCCTCTGCAAAATTTACTAAATGCAGGGAATCCAACTTTTCACCCGCACCCATGGTATTGGTGGTATCGGCTTTTTGTATGGATGTTTTCACCTCCCTGACCAGCTTGTTTTCCTGGTCAAAAATTTTGTAATCATCGCCACCGGGAATAACCATAGTGCCTTTTTCACCATAGAAAATTACCCCCCTGCTGCTTCCCTGTTCTTCAAAAGGATTGCAACTGCGGCTTTCCCATAGCATTGCTTTTTTATCGGGGAATTCAAAGGTAATAGTCTGGGTATCGGGTGTCTCCCAGTCATCATTAAACGCAAATCTGCCACCGGCAGATACTACTTTTGTCGGATAGTTCACTCCCAGTCCCCAGCGCATCACGTCCAGCTCATGGGTGCCATTGTTCAGCGCTTCACCAGTACCCCAATGCCAGAACCAATGCCAGTTATATGGAACAAGGTTATCCATATAATTTTTTCTTGGTGCAGGGCCTTGCCAGAGGTCAAAATCAAGATAGGCTGGCACTGCGGCAGGCTTACCATTTCCAATTGATTTCCGGTTTGCAGCATACCATCCTTTAGCAAAATAGACCCGGCCGATAACACTATTGTGCAACTCATTCATAGCGGCTATAACATTCGGGAAAGACCTGCGCTGGTTACCCATCTGGATCAGCTTTCCGTATTTCTGCTGGCCTGCTACCAGCAATTCGCCTTCAGCCGGATTATGCGAACAGGGTTTTTCCACGTATACATGTTTTCCAGCCTGAAGCGCCATGAGTGTAGCTGGTGCATGCCAATGATCTGGAGTTGCAATTACTATAGCATCCAGGTCCTTTAATTCCAGGAGTTTCCGTACATCTTTGAAGCCTTTTGGCCTTTTACCACTTAGTTTTTCAATCTCTGCAATAGTTTTGGCCAGCACATTATCATCTACATCACAGATATAGGCAACTTCTATATTGGGTAAAACAGCAAACATCCTGGCCAGGTAAAACCCCCTGCTATTCGTACCAACTGCACCTATGATAATTTTTTCATTAGGGCTTTTCGCCAGAGCATTCAATCCGCCGCCAAGTATCAGGCCGGTTCCGGCCAAGGCGGATTGAATCAGGAATTTTCTTCTGTCAAGCATTTGTTAGTGTATTTAATGATAAACTTCCGACCAGTTGCCGAAAAATTCAATTTTGATTCCAGATATTCAAAAAGGTCAATGTATGAATCAGATAAACCAGGCTCCTGTCATCTAATCACAGGTTTTAAATATTCCCACAAATTATTGGCAACGATCTTATGCCCTTCAGGGGTGGGATGTATGCCATCCGACTGGTTCAGTTCTGGGTTACCGCCTACTCCTTCAAGCAGGAAAGGCATCAGAATCATTTTATTCTTTACGCTAAGGTCTTTGTACACCGTTTGGAATTCTGTCGCATAAACCTGGCCCATATTTGGTGGTACCTGCATACCTGCCAGAACGAGTACCACAGCAGGATTTTTTAACTTAACCCTATCAATGATGGCTTGCAGGTTTTTTTGTGTTTGTACCAATGGTATACCCCTCAAGCCATCATTGGCACCCAGTTCCAGTACAAATACATCTACGTTCTGTTTCAGCAGCCAGTCAATTCTGCTCAGACCACCAGAGGATGTTTCGCCACTCAACCCTGCATTAATTACCTTGTAGGGTAATTGTAGTGAATCAATCTTAAGCTGGATGAGGGCTGGGAATGCTTCAGCCTGGTCGACACCATAACCCGCAGTAAGACTGTTACCAAAGAATAAAATAGTTTTGGCGGAGTCTTTTACAGCTCGTGCAATTGTGGTTTTAGTTTCCGCTTTTTTTGATGGTGCTGAAGCATTATTGCCACAAGCCCAAATTGTTATTGCAAAAACAAAAAGATAAATTAAAATGTTTCTTGGCATAATAGGTCAAAATACCTTTAACCAAATATACAATTGTGGAAACAATTCTTAGGGTAGCTCAGTTGAGTAAAAATTACCAGAATGCAGGCAGGACCCTGCATGTATTGTCAGACATCAATTTTGAGGTGATTGCCGGCGAAACCTTAAGTATTGTTGGGCCTTCGGGAAGCGGAAAGACAACTTTGCTGGGTTTGTGCGCCGGCCTTGACCGCGCCAGTACCGGCCTGGTTGAATTAAACCAGATTGCGCTTAACCAGTTAAGTGAAGACCAGCTGGCCCGTATACGTAACCAGTATGTTGGATTTATTTTCCAGAACTTCCAGTTGCTGCCCACCTTAACCGCGCTTGAAAATGTGATGGTACCACTGGAACTCAGGGGAGAAAAAAATATCCGCGAACGGGCACTGAGCCTTCTCGATAAAGTGGGGCTTGCAGATAGGGTTCACCATTATCCATCTCAATTGTCGGGCGGAGAACAACAACGCGTTTCTATTGCCAGGGCATTTTCTAATGACCCCAGGATCCTTTTTGCAGATGAACCTACGGGCAACCTCGATGCTGAGACGAGCGAAATAATAGTAAAACTGCTTTTTGACCTGAACAGGGAAGCCGGAACCACACTGGTGATTGTAACCCACAACCTGGAACTTGCTGCAAAAACGGATCGTATCATTAAACTAAAAGGCGGACATATCATTTCAGATGAAAGAATTGCTCAAAACGAAGACGCCGCCGTATGAAAAGCGAAATCAACAAGTCACCCCTGAAATTTAGCTGGCTACTACAAATGGCCTGGCGCGATAGCCGCAAAAACCGCAGCAGGCTTTTTCTCTTTGTATCCTCTGTCTTATTGGGCATTGCCGCATTGGTAGCGATTTATTCCCTGGGCTTTACCATTGAAAAGGATATAGAAGCCCAGGCAAAAACACTGATCGGCGCTGATCTTGTATTTGACAATAACCGGCCCTTCAGTCCCACTGCTCAGGCATTAATTGATTCTATAGGTGACCGAAAGTCAAGGGAAAGAAGTTTCGCTTCGATGGTGTATTTTATTAAAACCGGCGGAACAAGACTGGCACAGGTCAGGGCGTTAGAGGGCGGCTTTCCTTTTTATGGCAGCATTGAAACAAAGCCAGCCGATGCCGCAAAAAAATTTCAGCAGGCCAGGCAAGCATTAGTGGATAAAACCCTAATGCTGCAATTCCAGGCAAGAGTTGGAGATTCCATCAAGGTGGGGCAACTCAGTTTCATGATCGTTGGAGAAATCAGCAAAGCACCCGGTAAAACAGGTTTTTCGTCAGCTGTGGCACCTGCTGTATGGATCCCCTTGCAATACCTCGATGCAACCGGTTTGTTGCAAAAGGGAAGCCGCATCACTTATACGCAGTATGTTAAATTCGATACGCCCGTAAACATTGAAAAATTGCTGGCCAATATTGAACCCAGGATGGAGGCTGATGGCATTGATGTGGAAACCGTTGCAACCAGAAAGCGAAATACTGCAAGATCTTTTGAGGACCTGAATGATTTTCTGCAACTGGTCAGTTTTATTGCCCTCTTACTGGGATGTATAGGTGTAGCAAGTTCGATCCATATTTATATCCGTGAAAAACTGGCATCTATTTCCATGCTGAAATGTTTAGGTGCTACAAACCGCCAGGCATTCCTGATCTATCTCATTCAAATCGCAGGTATCGGGTTGATTGGTTCCATAATCGGGGCTTTGCTGGGTACGGGAATACAGTTTTTATTACCGGCACTGCTAAAGGACTTCCTGCCCTTTGATATTCATATTCAGGTTTCCTGGAGGGCCATTGGCCAGGGTGTTGCCGTGGGATTGCTTGTGTCGGTTTTATTTGCCCTCCTGCCACTTGTCGCCATCCGGAACATTTCTCCGCTAAATACGCTACGTGTCAGCGAATACCAAAGCAGTTTTTTTCGTGATCCGCTGCAATGGCTGGTAGGATCATTAATCATCCTTTTTATATTTTTCTTCAGCTGGTTACAACTGAACAATTTATTCAAGGCCATGACCTTCACCGTTAGTGTTATCGGGGCTTTCGGATTGCTGGCAGGCGTGGCCATGCTGGTAATGTGGCTTTCACGTAAGTTCTTTCCGTCAACCTGGGGTTATTTGTGGCGCCAGGGATTTGCAAATCTATTCCGTCCCAATAACCAGACGGTGGTCCTGGTGGTTGCTATCGGGCTTGGCACATCATTTATCTGCCTGTTATATTTTGTACAAAATATTCTTACCCGGAAAGTGCAACTATCATCCAGTGGCAACCAGCCCAATATGGTGATCTTTGATATCCAGGAAAGCCAAAAAAGACAGGTGGCAGATCTAACCCAATCCTTCCGGCTGCCAGTTAACCAGGAGGTTCCCATCGTGACGATGCGGATCGAAGAGATCAATGGTATAAATGCAACTATAGCAAGAAAAGATTCAACCCTCGAAATTTCCCCACGGGCTTTTGAGGGCGAGATCAGGGCCACCTACCGTGATACGCTGACTGATTCTGAAAAACTACAGGAAGGCTCATTACAGGCGGCAAATTCAGGCCGCGACAGCATTTTGGTATCACTGGAAAAAGGGTATGCACGCTGGCTTCATGTAAAACTAGGCGACCGGATCATTTTCAATGTACAGGGTGCGCTGGTACATACTACCGTCGGCAGTTTAAGGGATGTGGACTGGAACCGGGTGCAGACCAATTTCAGGGTGGTCTTCCCTTCTGGTGTATTGGAATCTGCGCCAAAATTCTATGTGCTGGTCACAAGGGTACCTTCACCCGAAGTTTCTGCCAAATTCCAACAGGCACTGGTAAATTCTTTCCCGACCGTATCGGTCATTGACCTGGGATTAATCCTGACTGTAGTAGATGATGTTCTTGATAAAATTGGATTTGTGGTTCGTTTTATAGGCGGATTCAGCATTATCACCGGGCTTGTGGTACTAATTGCTTCTATCATAATCAGCAAATATCAGCGAATACGCGAAACGGTCTTATTACGAACCCTTGGTGGTACGGGTAAGCAAATCCTTGCCATTACCGCACTTGAATATTTCTTTCTGGGTTCCCTGGCGGCATTGACAGGCATCCTGCTTGCCGTGGCCGGCGGCTGGGCTCTGGCACGTTTCACTTTTAAAGCAAGCTTTGCGCCAGCACCATTGCCCGTACTGTTTATATTCCTGGGAATTTGCTGCATCACCGTGCTGATCGGCCTCTTCAATAGTCGTGATATTCTGAACCGTCCCCCACTTGAAGTGTTACGGAATGACCTATAAGTTGGCTTCGTATATACCTGATTGTAAGCTGGTTGAAGGATTAGCGTTTAGTAACCGTTGCTATGGATTGTCTTTTACGTAACTTTCCACCAATAATTTTCAGTGATGACTATGCTGCCATCCTCCCCATTTCGGGAATTACAAACTATCTACCGGGTATTGTTATATAGCCAGATAGGTTTTTGGATAATTGCCCTGTTATTGGTGCAGTTAAGCATTTTTGAACCCTTTGCCTCTGAATCACTGGACAGGCTGCTGCAGGTCATCGCCGTTTTTTATTCCTTTATTGCTGTTATAGTCGGACTTCAATTATTCCGCCGCAGGCTTGAATCTATCAAGGCCCTGGAAATCCCTGTCAGGGATAAGCTGGCTCAATATAAGAGTGCTTCAATAGTACAGTGGGCATTGCTCGAAGGGGCTGGTATCTTTTGCATCATTTGTTATGTCATTACCGGCAACTGGTCTTTCCTGGGTTTGGCCATTATGCTGCTGGCTGTATTTGGTGGATTAAACCCTTTCAAGCAAAAAGTGATGTTGCAATTGCGCTTAAACGATACTGATGTAGCAGGAATGTGACCGGGGTTTTTTGTCAGGATTCATGTTCACTTGCAGGATCCCAAAAATGTTTACTGAAGTTTTTTATAGTATCGTTTTCGATAGAAATCCCTTCTTTTTCCAAAAGTTCCTGCATTAAAGTCGGTGTTGCGAAGTGCCCTTTGCCGCTGAGTTGGCCGTTTCTGTTCACGACCCGTTGTGCAGGAATTGGCCGTGTCTGGGAATGGGCGCTATTCAGTGCCCAACCCACCATCCTTGCAGACAAACCCGATCCTAAAGCTTTTGCAATAGCTCCATAAGTGGTTACTTTTCCCCTCGGTACCTGCTCAACAATATCAAAAACCTGTTCAAAAAAGGATGATTCTGCTTTGCCGGATGGTTGCAGCTTTTTTAAGGGGAAGGTGTTGGTTTCACTCTTTTTAGGGCGCTGTTTTGTCGATTTCACTGACCTGGCCATGGTTACTGACTTTATTTAGCAATAAATGGGAACGCCTTGGTTCCTCAACCTGAATATAGTCATATGGGCAGTGCAGGCAACCATTTCCGCAGCATACCCCTTTTTCAAGGTGGTATTTTTCAGTAAGTACAATAAAGCCTTCCTTATTATAATAGAAATCAATTCCCTCAATGAGTCGCTTCTTCATATTGAAATACCAGTTCTTGAAGTTCTTTGTCCAGATTTACCAATTGTGTAGCCGGGAGCTTGAAAGTAATATAGTGAATCCGGTTGCTACCCGCGATATCTAATGCTTCATAATGTGTTTTAATCTGTAACTCAGGGCTAATATCCGGTTTTGCATACAGATTATCTGTCTTGGTGACCAATTCCAGTTTATACATTTCAATGACCATCAGGGTAAAGCGATAGAGCACCGGTGAATCCGTTTTCAAGTGTATTAAACCACCGGGAACCAGAAATTGTTGGTATAAGCGTAAAAACTTTGGGTGGGTCAGTCTTTTTTTTGCATGGGAACGACGTAACTGGGGATCTGGAAAAGTTATCCAGATTTCACTTATTTCACCCTCACCGAAATAATCGGCAATCTGGTCAATTTTGGTACGTAGGAAGGCAGCATTATGGCGGTTAGCAGCAATACATTGTTTTGCACCAACATAAAGGCGGTTACCTTTAACATCAACACCTACAAAATTCCTTTCTGGGTATAAAGCGGAAAGTCCAACGGTATATTCTCCCTTTCCGCAAGCCAATTCCAATGTAATGGGATTCCGGTTTCCGAATTGTTTATGCCATTGACCCTGCATACCGGGAGGGTTTTGCAAAACATTGGAAAAACCCTTTATCGCCTCAAACCGAACGAGTTTATTTTGACCCATGGTCGCAAAGCTAGTGAATCCATTCTTTTATTATTACTTCGTCCAAATGATGTACCCGCCAGGTGATGCCTTCAATTCGATCATTCCATCCAAACTATATTTTTTTTGCATTCCCTTCATTTCACTAACCTGCAAGGTGGAATCAGGAAATTTAAGTTTTGTTTGTCCGCCTTTTTCCGAATAAATTTTAATCCGGCTGATTTCGCCGCCTTTCATTTCAGCACTAACCAGAAAAGCCCCTTCAGCCCTTAAATGGTCAAAAGATACCGTTTTCCATTCTGGTGGGATTGCCGGGAAAATAGAAATATAACCTGCATAACTCTGGAGCAGCATTTCCTGCAAACCCGATGCGAAGGCAAAGTTTCCTTCCAGGGTAAATGGCCGGTAATGTGCAGTGGAATACCCTAATTGGGTCTGATCGCCATTTAAATGGAAGCTATTGGCAGAACAAAAGGCTTTTGCAAAAATTGAGAGTGCCTTAGCAGCGCCACTACCATCCTTGGCCCTTGCTTTCAAATTAGCCAGCCAGGCATAAGAATAGCCCATCCAATTATCGGAGCCCACACTATCAAGTTGCTCAATACTGTTTTTGATAATGCTTCTGGCCTGTTCACCATCTTCCCATCGGATCAGGCCTAAGGGAAAGACAGCCATCATGTGAGAAAAGTGGCGGTGTGATTGATTGTAGGCCATTGATGGCGCGAACATTAGTTCATTATTTGCAGTAAGGCTTAATTCATTGATTTGGCCATTGATTTTTTTCCAGTGAGCAGCTTCCCCAGGTAAATTCAGCACCAGGGCCATTTCTTCTGCTGCTTTGAAAGTAAACTTCATTAGGGCCAGGTCATAATTCGTATTTTGGCTGAACCACGCTTTAATAGAATTGTCATTAATTTCCGGGCTTGAGCTAATGGGTAATTTTCTTTTGCCATTAGGGTCTATGATCGTAATTCTTTCCAGGAATGTAGCTACGTCTTTAATCCATGGGTATGCACTTTTCTGTAAAAACCCCCGGTCCATACTATACTTCCACTGCCAGTAAAAATGTTGCGCCAACCATGAGGAAACAGTTGGCGATAATGAATATTGGATCCAGCCCCCCATTTCAGTTCCATTGAGAGTGGTAACACCAGGTACAGCCAATCCAGTTACCCCGAAATAATCCTGGGTATAACGTTTATAATTAGGCTTGTTTTTTTCGAGGTGTTTCAGGTATCCGGTCGCTTCCAGGAGGTGGTTGCCGGAATAGGCTGGCCAGTAACTTAGCTGGGTATTGAGATCATGGTGGAAATCACCTTTCCAGGGGGGCAGCCGGCCATTGTCTGCTGTCCAGACCGCCTGCAGAGATATAGGCGGTGCGTCTTTCCGGGCAGTGGACCCAAACTTATAGAGTTCAAGCCACCATTGTTTTTCGATTATAGGGTCCGGCACATGAATATTGGATTTATTCCAGAAATCAGTCCACCATTTGCGGTGAAGTTGTAAGGCGGCATTAAAAGAAGTTTTAACTGCATTAAGTGTTAGCGCATCTGCAGTAGTTTGTTTTGGCTGTTTAGCCTGTTGGCTGGAAATGCTCCAAACCCCTTCAATAGTGGAATCATTCAGGTTTTTCCAGCGCAGGGCAATTTCATAGGTAAATCCATTCCATCCTTCCTGCAGATAGGTAATGCTGTTTTTGTGTTGCTGAATTTGCCCTTGTTTGTATCCCAACCTGGAAAGGTCATCACCACCCACTGGATCACCGCTGTTTTTAACTTCACCCTGGTATTTTGGGGCTATCAGTTGGGGTTTAAATTGTCCAGACAGGTGGTCAAAACGAAACCAGCCTACCGGGGAATCAGCCTGCACAAATGTCCGGAGGCGTGTTCCATTCTCCCAGGCAACTTCACAAACCGCAGATTGAACGAATAGGTGAACAGACAGGACTTTTCCCCAGGCGCCTGAATTAAAATTAATTGCGCCGCCAGGGATTTTCGAAGGAGCCGGTTCGTGGTCATAAGGGCTATCGAAATATTGCTGAACAACTCCGTAATTGTTATTCCTTACCTGTTCTTGTACCCACGCATAACTGAATTCCTTGCGGTGCAGTCCTTTCATTGGGCGTTCATCCCATAGGTCGGCCCGGTCTAGGGAAAATCGCAGTTGCTGGTCTTTTTGCCAGACCAGGGCACCTAGCATGCCATTGCCAAGAGGAATGGCTTCATCCCATTGAGGGGCCAGACTATTGAAATGAAGATCATGGACAGAGGGCTGGCCGGATACAAAAATTGAAAAGCAGAGGATTGACAAAAAGCAGAGAATTTTCTTCATTTACAGTGGTTTCTAATGAAAATTAGGAGAAATACTGCAGTAAATATGAGAAAATGGTACAGAATGGCGTTGATAATAATCCGGGATGTTGTTGTAACTCAAATACAAGGCAATGTGTAGAAAAAGATTTATCATAGTCGCAGTTTTGACAGGGCTTTTATTTCCGTTTTGCAGTAAAAAAAAGGACCAGGTTCCGGAGCCGGTAAGGCTTGGGGTAACACCCTGGCCGGCCGCTTACTCTTTGGCCGATCAACAGCAGGCTTATGCATTTATAGGAAGTGATTGTGATTTTGTATCCCACCATATTGATGAAGGAATTCCTTATGACGAGGCATTTAATCACCGGCCAATGCCAGTATCACTTGTTAATGAGGTTAAATTCCGTAAAGAGAATACACCAAGTGGCAAGGCTATTTTTTTGAGTGTGTCTGCTTTGGACCTCAGCCGGAAAAAAAAGGTTGGTTACTGGCGGAATAATGAAGGTACTCCCTCCGCCATACGACAGTATTGGGAATCACTTCCTTTTGACCATCCGGATGTAATAACAGCGTATGTTAATTTTGTGAATTACCTGGTTGGTGAGTTTTCGCCGGCCTGGATCAATTTTGGAGTGGAGAGTAATTCTGAAAGTTGGGATGAAACTGAGTTCCAGCGGTACAAGATTTTTTGTAGGGCAGTATATACGGCATTGAAAAAATCCCATCCCGGAACGCCGGTCTTCCTGAGTGTAATGGTCAGTGAAGCACCAAAGGCTTACCAGAATGCAAAAGAATTAATGCCTTATACCGATTGGGTTGCGATGAGTGCCTATCCTTATGTTACTGTTAGCAGCAGTGCAAGTGGTAATACCAATCCGGACCTGTTTCCGACCGGGTATTTTGAGCATTGGCTCGACCTTTCTCCGGAAAAACCCTGGTGCTTTTCAGAGACTGGATATATTGCCCAAAATCTGGATGTGCCCGAATACAATCTGCATAAGGAAGGCAGGCCTGAATGGCAGAATCGATACCTGGAAAAACTGGGTGATTTGATGCGGACACGAAAAGGCCAGTTTTTGCTATGGTTTTGTCATACAGATTACGATGCTTTAATTGAAACGCTGAAATCCACCGGTGACTATCAGCCTTTGTTTCTTTTTTGGAGGGATATCGGGTTATATGACGAGAACCACAAGGCCAGGCCTGTATTACAGACATGGCGGGACTTACGCAAAAAGAACTGAGTATAAAAAAGCCCCTCTTTAAAGAGGGGCTACCTAACAGCTGTAAACACACACATGAGAAAAACAGTGTGTACCAAATTTTTTGCGATCCTTACAGGTCACAATCGTTGCTTGCGGTACAAAAAAATCCCACCAGCGGGGCGGGATTTTAAAAAGCTGTAGGGGGAGGAGTCGAACCTCCACGGGGCAGTTAGCTGTAGTACAAAGATTAGTGGTCAACCCTGGTCGGCTTCATTCCGATTCCTTACGGAACTGGAATACCAGTCGGCTCTATGCTACGTTTATCCTGGACTCCCCACCCCCGAGACGAGAGGGCATGTCTGCCAAAGATTTCATCACCCCACAGTATAAAGAACAATTAACAAAATACGGTCGCTGTAGGAGGAGGAGTCGAACCTCCACGGGGTCGTTAGCCAGGCTTTCACCTGTTTTATCCGATTTTCCCCACCCCCGAGACGAGAGGGCATGTCTGCCGAAAATTTCATCATCCCACAGTATATGTCTTAAGAACTTTGATAAAGCAAATATACGGTGATCGGCCTATTTCTTGCAGATAATTCAAGTAAAAATTAAAAACTATCGAAATTGTTCAAAAAATACTACCTTCAAGTAGATAATATCAAAAATCGAAGTAAAAAATGGCTATCAAATTAAATTTAGACAAACTCGATTACCAGATTATCCATGAAATGATGGAGAATGCCGAAACTTCTTATGCTGACCTTGGCAAAAAGCTTTTTGTTTCTGGCGGAACCATACATGTTCGGATCAAGAAACTTCAGGAAATGGGTGTAGTTAAAGGTACCCGCCTGAATGTAGACCTTAAATTATTAGGGTATGATGTTATCGCCTTTATAGGAATATACCTGGAAAAGAGCTCCTTATATGATACAGTAGCACGTGAATTGGGAAAAATTCCGGAAATCGTCCGCATGAATTATACCACTGGAAATTACAGCATATTTGCTGAGATAGTGTGTAAAGATATAAACCAGTTGCGAAACGTTTTACACGACCAGTTGCAAAAAATTAAAGGCATTGAAAGGACGGAAACCTTTATTTCCCTGGATGAAAGCCTGAATAGAAATGTAATGGTTCAGCCATAAATTAATATTAACCGGGCAATTAGTTGCAATAGTTTTAAAAAGCCAGCATTACCAGTATCTTTATATGTTTAGTGCAAAGAAATAATCCCCATATATGAAAAGAGCATTGGTGTTCCTTTTTTTTGCGGCCGGAGTTTCCATTCTTATCCTCCCGTCCTGCGGTGGCGGAAGTAAAACTACTGAACCACCTGCTGAAGAAAACCTTGTTATAAGTTCTACACCTGCAATAGGCGGCCAGTCAGAAGTTGCTGCGCCCGGACCTAATTTCCCGCTTGCGGTAACTGTTACCTCCAAAATGCCGCCTCAGGGTGTAAAGGTTGAAGTTTCTGCCAGGGAGGACGGTTCAGCTACAGATTTTTACAATGACACAAAGACTACCAGCGTAAGTACTTCAAATTTTGTGATAACTAATACTCCACAAGGAGTAATATGCCGCGTAACCGTAACCGTTACTTCAGTCTCTAAGTCAACAAATACCGTGACCGGATTTTATTTGTATTCGAAGAAATAAGTGGTGGATTTTTTTAACCTCTCACATCCAATACATCCCGGATGCCATTACCCAGTAAATTAAAAGCAAGGACTAAAAGCATAATGGCAAAGCCAGGTGCAAGTGCAAGCATGGGATTATTGGTAATAATGAAATTATAATTTTCCCTGATCATACCACCCCAACTTGGTTGAGGCGGCTGAACACCAACACCAAGGAAACTTAGTCCGGCTTCAATGATAATAGCAGATGCAAAATTTGCAGCAGCAACCACCAGCACTGGTCCCATGATATTTGGTAATATATGTTTGGTGATTATCCGTAGGTCAGAATAACCCAGTGCCTTTGCAGCTTCAACATATTCAAGTTTGCGTATACCTAGCATTTGTCCCCTTACGATGCGGGCTACATTTACCCACATTGTCAACCCGACAGCTATGAATACCTGCATAAATCCCTTGCCGAGTAAAAGGGTTACTGCAAAGACCAGTAAAAGTGTAGGGATACTCCAGATAACATTGATCAGCCACATGATCCAGCTATCCATTTTACCACCATAATAACCAGCTAAAGCACCTAACAGCACACCAATAGTAAGTGATAATAACATGGCGATGCCTCCAACGAGAAGGCTCACGCGAACACCAACAAGCAAACGGCTCATCATATCACGTCCATATTTATCGGTTCCAAGCAGGAAGGTCCTGGTAACAAAGTTTTTTTCTACTGGTACCTTCAAACGGGACAATGAATATTCAATCTTTTCCGAGATGCCTTCATCGATATATTTTTTAATGATTAATCTATGGTCTTTTACTGTATAACCATCAACGGGAATAAATTGAAATGCATCAGGCCGGCCGTGGACGGCTAGGCTTATCCAATTTCCTGGGTTTTCAACAGTTTCTTTTGGGTATAGGAAAAATTGCTGTTTAAAGCCAGGTTGCTTACCGCCAATTTCAACTATCATCCGGTTGGCATTTGGCGTTGCATCGGGAGCAATCAAATAGGCAAAAATAGCAATGAACCCGGAAAAGGCGATAATTACTATGCCTGTCAATGCACCCCCGTGTTTGATGAGTTTCTGCCATCCATTCGCCGTTGGATTCGTCGTCATCCATTAAAAATAAAGAATACCATTGGTATCATCTGTTTAGCGGACTTGCCGGCCTTTCCATTCATATGACCCAAATTGCCCGAAACTCCCGGCAACTACCGTATAAATTATATGCAGGGGTTGATAGAAGGGGAAGTATTTCATTAATTTCCCCTGCCCATAAAAATTGGCTACTGAATGCATGAAAGGCCATTCAATGCCAGTTTTAATGGCAAGTAACAGCAATGCCCATGCCAGCTGCTGTAGTGAAAGAAAACCTGTGATTAAAATAGTAAGCATAAGCAGGTTCATAATATATACCAGCAATAACACCCTAAAAACACTCTTGTCTTCGTAGGCCTGTGCTTTACTTGCCCATCGGATTCGCTGGTGGAGAAATGTTTTCAGGGAAGGGGCGGGTTCTGTTGTTACAATTGCCGCGCGATTTTTCAGGTAAGTGATTTTTCCAGGGAACTGTTGGGCAATTTTATACATCAGCAGCATATCGTCTCCTGAAGCGATAGCGTCGATTCCCCGAAAGCCATTTACAGAATGAAACGCAGACCTGGAGTAGGCGAGGTTGGCGCCATTGCACATGCTATGAAATCCTTTGTATACCGATGCCGCAGTGATGCCCTGCAGGCTCAGGAAGTCCAGCGCCTGAAATTTGGTTAACCAACCCTGTTGGAGTTCCATTTTTACCGGACCTGCAATAAAGCAGGAGTCTTTGCTTTCATAGGTATAGGCTATATTCCTGAGCCAAAACGGCGGAGCAATGCAGTCGGCATCTGTGGTAACTATTAGTTCCCCATTTGCATGTTCAATACCTGTATCAATGGCTTTTTTCTTATAGGCGTTAATGGCTTCAGCGGGCAGGTGTTCTTCCAGTGAAAGCAGGACTAGCTTTGGGTTCTTGTAGTTCTTTACAATTTGAGCTGTTGCATCTTCAGAATGATCGTCAATTATGATGAACTGCAGGAGATTTGCGGGATAGTTTTGTGCTAGTAAAGATCCAATGCAATAGGAAATATTGTGTTCTTCATTTCTTGCCGGAACCAGGACACTGATTCTTGTTTGTGGTACAAAATCTACGGGAACTATTTCGTCTTCTGGTATTTGTTTAAAACTTCTGTGGTAGTAGCCCAGCAATACAGCATATGTCGTTAGAAGAATTGAAGTTATTGTATATACGAGTATCATCTTTTTCGCATAGTGTTAATATATTCTGCAATGGTACTGGCAAATTGCGGTTTAAGCAAACGGTGGCCCGCTTCAAGTACTATTATAGAGTTTGAGCCTGCGTTTCCTGCTTTTAAGCGCTGGCCAAGTTTCGGGGGGATGATCCTGTCGAACTTTCCGAATATTAGGAGAGTCGGCAAAGGTGACTTGTTTAAGTTATACCCCAGTTTTTGCAAATTGGGTTTAAAATTCCTGAAGAGGGTCCAACGCTTATAAAGCTCATTTCTTTGTTGTGGATCATCAAGGTACCGGTGACTGAATTTAAAAATGCTTTCATTAAGGAGTCTGAATTTCCTGGCCCATTTCATACCAAAGAAAAGCCACTCAGGATGTTGCATGGTTTTGAAAAACAGCCTGTTTCCTGCTTTTGTCTGGGTGGTTAGCCAGTACCAAAAATTTATTTTGAGCCCATCGGGTGCAATAAGGATTAATTGCCTGAGTTGCTCCGGAAAGTGTTCCGCATATTCCATGGCCAATCTTCCACCCATACTGTATCCGGCAAGACTGAATTGTTGCGTCTTGAATCTTTCTTTTTTTGCGAGTTCAGATAAGCAGTTTCGTAAGTCAGTAAGTTCAAAAACATGGTCGTTCCAATTTGTTTTACCATGTAGTGGAAGGTCAGGGCAAATAATGGTAAAACGATGGCCAAGGTGATTGGCCAGGGCTTCAAAATCCTGTCCGCGTTCCCCATAGCCATGCAGGCAAAACAGCAGTTCCGGGCCAGAACCGTATCGTTCATAGTGAATGGTATGCTGCTTGATATTTACTTCCATGGGGCTTTTGCGACTGATCTCGGACCGAAGATAATGGGACTGACGGTAATACGTAACCCCCCTTAAAAAAGAACTTGCAAAAATGAAAGAATACCCTTAAATTTGATTAGTTGTTTAACTAACTATATGCCAAACAACCAATTTAAGAAGGGGGAGTTATACAGTTTTATTACGGGTAAGGCATCAACAGCCATCGCCCGAAGGCTGCAGAAAAAATTCAATGCGGCCAATCTTAATTTAACCATTGAGCAATGGAGCGTTTTGTACCATTTATGGAAGCAGGATGGAATCAGCCAGCAGGAATTATGCAATGCTACATTTCGCGACAAGCCCAGCATTACACGCCTGGTAGACAACCTTGAAAAATTAAAATTGGTGAAGCGGGTTTCCTCGAAGGAAGACCGCCGTATGAATATGATTTTTCTTACTAATGAAGCAAGAAAAATGGAGGAAGCATCCATGGAGCTGGCGGAAGAGACTTTGAATGAAGCCCTGGAGAAAGTGCCGGCAGACCAAGTAGAAGTCTGTAAGCAGGTTTTACAGATTGTTTACGATAACCTGAGGTAAGTCGTAAGCGCCAAACGCTGAGCAGAAGAGAAATTTTTTTTGACCATATAAATTTATAACCATGTCAAATGCAGCACAACAACAAGCTTCTGTCCTGAAGGGCGGCGAATGGCTCATTAAAGAAAGTGCTCCTTTTGAAACCTTCATTCCGGAAGATTTTAATGAGGAGCAGCAGATGGTAAAAGACATGTGTGCCGGATTTCTGGATGCGGAAGTCCTGCCCATCATTGATCGCATTGATAAACTGGAGGCGGGGCTAATGCCTTCCCTGGTTGAAAAAGCCGGTGAACAAGGACTTTTGGGCACTTCTGTACCGGAGGAGTTGGGTGGATTAGGGAAAGATTTTATTACATCAACCCTTGTAAATGAAGGTTTGGGTGGGGGGTTTTCCTTCTCTGTGGCCATAGCAGCGCATACAGGAATTGGCACTTTACCAATATTATATTTTGGCACCCAGGCCCAGAAAGAAAAATATGTTACAAGGCTGGCGAGCGGCGAATGGAAAGGGGCATATGGACTAACGGAGCCGAACAGTGGCAGTGATGCGCTTGGTGCAAAAACATCTGCCAAACTAAGCGATGACGGGAAGTTTTATATACTAAATGGTCAAAAATGCTGGATTACCAATGGCGGGTTTGCTGATGTATATACTGTATTTGCGAAAGTTGATGGTGATAAGTTTACCGGATTTATTATAGAAAGGGGTATGGAAGGATTTACCCAAGGTCCGGAAGAGCATAAAATGGGTATCAAAGGATCATCAACCGTTCAATTGTATTTCCAGGATTGTAAAGTGCCTGTTGAAAATGTGCTGGGTGAAATTGGAAAGGGCCATATTATAGCATTCAACATTTTGAATATCGGTCGCCTTAAGTTATGCGCAGCTGCATTAGGTGGCGCTAAAAGGGCTTTTAATACTTCCATAGTTTATGCAAATACGCGCGAACAATTCAAGCAGCCCATCAGTAATTTCGGCGCCATAAAAAATAAGATTGCCGAAATGGCCATCAGGATATGGGTTTGTGAGTCGGCCTTATATCGTACTTCCAAGTGGATCGACAACAAGGAAGTAGAGATGGTAGCAAGCGGCAAATCCTTTGCAGAGGCGCTACTTGGGGCAGCAGAGGAATATGCTATTGAGTGTGCCATGTTGAAAGTATACGGCAGTGAAGTGCTGGACTTTATTGTTGATGAAGGCGTTCAGATCCATGGGGGAAATGGCTATAGCGATGAATATGTTATTTCAAGAGCCTACCGGGATAGCCGCATCAACAGGATCTACGAAGGCACCAATGAAATTAACAGGCTTCTTACAGTTGATATGGTATTGAAACGGGCCATGAAAGGAAAGCTTGACCTGATGGGGCCTGCAACGAATGTGATGAAGGAACTTATGAGTATTCCGGATTTCGGAGCAGGTGATGACCAGCCTTTTGATGCGGAAAAGAAAGCAATTGCGAATTTTAAGAAAGCCATTTTGATGACTGCCGGCGGTGCGGTTCAGAAATTAATGGCTAAAATCGAAAATGAGCAGGAAATTCTTATGCAGATTGCTGATATGGCAATTGAGACTTTTAATGCCGAATGCGCGCTGTTGAGGGTGATGAAACTCGTTGAACAGCGCGGTGAGCCTGCCTGCAAGTTTGAACTGGATATTGTCAGGACATATATATATGATGCTGCCGACAGGATCAATAAATTCGGAAAAGACGCTATAAATGCTTTTGCCGATGGGGATGAACAGCGCATGATGCTGCTTGGCTTAAAAAGGTTTACTAAAGTTGCAGCTTTCAATTGTAAGGAAGCCAGACGCAGGATTTCGGCTAAAATTATTTCAGAAAACAAGTACCCGCTTTAATTAAAGGACTGGTCTTGATATGTTTATGGGGGGAAAAACCCTCCCCAGGAAAGTCCCGGCTTGAAAACCGGGATTTTTTTTAAGTGTAATGTTGACTTTTATAAAATATTTGTTAATATTGGTAACTGGGATTAACCAAAACTGCCAATTATGACACGATTGCTCCAATGGCTCCGCCATGTAAGAAGTGATGTCTTCCACGACCACTTTCCTTCAAATCTTCAAAAGATTTATAGTTCAGACAAGCAAAATTACTATCGGGCTGAAACCTGATACATGAGTAATTAAAGGATGCATGCACCACAGATGATGCAGGACTATTGTTTAACCATTGTCAATTAACTTAAATGAATAATTCATTTACGCTTCACCAAATTTTTGGAAAGAAGAGACTAAGCTTAATGCTTATTGCTCTTATAGGATTAACCGCAGCGGCACCGGCATTTAGTTATGCCAACCCTGCGGATCACGCTGGCGCCCCCTTTTTTGCAGACCGGCAAGTCAGTGGCCGGATTGTTGATGAAAAGGGCATTCCAATAGGGAATGTAAGTGTAGTTGTGAAAGGAACATCCATCGGAACAACTACTAATGATGATGGAATTTTTAAATTAAATGTTCCGGAAGGGAAAAATTCACTGATGATTAGTTTTGTCGGGTACAAAACACAAGAGTACAAACTGAACAGTTCCAATTCAGTTTCTATTGTTCTTGCACAGGAATCGGGAACCTTATCTGATGTTGTTGTAGTAGGATATGGCACACAAAAGAAGGTGACTGTAACTGGTGCGGTTAGTGCTGTAAAAGGCGAGGTACTGGTAAAGTCTCCTGCAGTTGATATGTCAAACTCACTCGCAGGTCGTTTACCCGGACTTGTTGTTATCCAGCAAGGTGGTGAACCGGGGTATGATGGGGCAACCATTTCTATTCGCGGAACAAATACTCTGGGTAAAAGCGATCCTCTTATCGTAATTGATGGGATTCCAGATCGAGATGGTGGCCTCGGCCGTTTAAATCCAAGGGATGTTGAGAACATCTCTGTCTTAAAAGATGCCTCGGCAGCCATTTATGGTGCAAGGGCAGCTAATGGAGCTATCCTGATTACGACAAAAAAAGGAAGCACGGGGAAACCAAAGGTGACCTATGATTTTAACCAGGGCTGGAGCCAGCCGGGCAGGGTCCCTAAAATGGCGAGTTCACCAGAATACGCCAGTATTATGAATGAAATCCCTATTTATCAGACAATACCTGTAAATGAGTGGGCCGCAGCTTCTGAAGCCATCAAGTCAACCGGTAAATATGTTTCGCCTACACCAGGTGTTTCTGCCATAAGTGCTAATTACAGTCCTGATGCAGTTAAAAAATTTGCAGATGGATCTGATCCATGGGGATATCCTAATACTGACTGGTTTGGAGATGCTTTTAAAACATGGGCCCCACAATCACGGCACAATCTTGCTTTGAGTGGCGGGAATGAGAATGTACGGTACTTTACTTCTCTTGGTTATGTGAACCAGGATGCTATTTACAATAACTCTGCAACTTTTTACAAGCAGTACCAGATGCGGACCAACCTTACGGCTAAAGTAAATAAGTATATCTCCGCAAACTTTGGCTTGATGGTTCGCAGGGAAGACCGGAATTACCCTACTGAAAGTGCCGGATCAATTTTCCGTATGCTAATGCGGGGACGTCCAACTGAACCGGAAGTTTGGCCAAATGGTAAGCCCGGTCCGGATATTGAAAACGGCCAGAATCCATACGTAATCACAACCAATGCTACAGGGTATACCAAGAACCCTAAAGACTATATGCAGGCAAATGGTTCATTTGAAATTACCAATCCATGGATAAAAGGGCTTAAACTTACCTTATCTGGTGCCGTTGATAAAAACAGCCAGACTAACAAAGTATGGCAGACTCCCTGGGAGCTGTATTACTGGGATAAAGTTACCTATGAGGCTGATGGGGTAACCCCATTATTGGTTGGGGCAGTTCGTTCAAATTTTAAAGACCCAAGGTTGACCCAGTCTTACGGACAGGTTCTGAATACAAACCTGACCGCCATGTTGAACTATGACTTCAAAATTGGTACTGCCCATTCCTTTGGGTTATTGGCAGGCGCAACCCAGGAGAAATTCACTGGCGAAGGATTCCTGGCATTTCGCAGGAATTACATTTCCACTGCAGTTGACCAGCTGTTCGCAGGTGGTTCCTTACAACAAAATACTGATGGAAATGCTTATGAGACTGCACGTACGGGCTATTATGGCAGGGCGCAATACAACTATAAGGAAAAATACCTGGCAGAATTTGTATGGCGTTATGATGGTTCATCCTACTTCCCCGAGGATCATCGGTGGGGATTTTTCCCTGGATTATTGTTAGGCTGGAACATGACCAACGAAGACTGGTTTAAAGTGAAGGGGATTAATTACCTGAAATTGCGGGCCTCTTATGGCCAGATGGGTAATGACCAGGTTTATTTTAATGGTACTTTACACCAATATGATTATCTGTCTACATATTCGTTTGGTTCATATCCTATCAATAATGAAGTTGTGACGACATTGGGCGAAACGGTAGTGGCGAACCCCAGTTTCACCTGGGAGAGGGCGAATAACTATAACATCGGCCTTGATGGATCCTTCTTCAATAATAAAATTGACCTGACCTTAGAATATTTCATGAATAAGCGCGATCAGATCCTTATTCAAAAGAATGGTTCTACTCCTGCTTCTACTGGTATGACCACGTTATTACCTCCTGTAAATGCTGGAAAGGTTGATAATTCAGGATATGAATTCATGGTTGCTTATAATGCAAATATTGGCAGAGACTGGCATATTAAGGCTGGCATCAACGGAGGCTATGCTAAAAATAAAGTGGTATTTATGGATGAAATACCCGGAGCCCCGGAATACCAGAAACAAGAGGGTAAGCCAATTGATGCCGTATTGGTTTATCAGTCTGATGGCGCATTCTTAAACCAGGATGATATTAACAAGAACACCCTTGATTATAGTGGCGTTACCAGCCAGTTGAAACCGGGTGACATGAAATTTAAGGATGTTAATGGCGATGGAAAAATTAATGCTGACGACAAAGTGCGGATGGATAAGAACGGTACGCCAACCTTAAACTACGGTATGACATTGGATGTTCGCTATAAAGGCTTTGACCTAAGCATCCTTTTCCAGGGCGCAAGTGGCGCTGTTATGCGGATCCAGACAGAATCTGGTGACATAGGCAACTATTTGCAGTATTTTTACGATCATAGGTGGTCTATTGATAAACCAAGCAGCACAGATCCAAGGCTTGCTAGCAGGGGCGATACTTATTATACTGGTGGTAATTTTGGAAACAATACCTATTACCTGTTCAGTAAGAATTACCTCCGCTTGAAAAATATTGAGCTGGGATATAATTTACCGGCAAATCTTTTAAGCAAAGCCAATATCAGCAATCTGAGGCTTTTTGCAAACGGATTGAATGTATTTACGATAGATAAAATGAAAGTATTTGATCCGGAAGCAACCGCAGAAAGCGGAGTTTATTACCCACAATCCAGGACAGTCAATTTAGGATTGAGCTTAACTTTTTAAACTATTAGACGTATGAAAAATATTAAAATCATAATCGGGTTAGTAGCTGCGTCGCTGGTATTCGCTGCATCCTGTAAAAAGGGCCTGAATACCCAACCACTGGATAAAATCTCCAGTGAAGCAACCTGGGCGGATGGGCCATTATCCGAAGCTTTTGTTTTTGGTGTGTACTCCTTCCTGGGTTATGGCGGCTTTGAAGAGCAGGCCTTGGCAGCCTATACGGATGAAGCTATGTTTACCCACGCCGGTAGGAATATCAATACTTTTACGGAAGCCACTGAAACGCCTTCCAACGTAGCCTGGGTTAGCGATACCTATGGCTGGAGCAGGATGTATTATGCGATCCGGGAAGCTAATGTGGCGATCAACCGCTTGCCAACCTCTACTTTTGAAGATAAAACCCTGAGGGACCAATTATTGGGGGAATCCTATTTCCTGAGGGCCTATTATTATCAGCAGCTGGTTAGGTACTATGGTGGAGTTCCACTCATTAAAAGGCCATATGAACTTAATGAAGACTATTCTATTGCCAGGAACACTTATGAAGAGTGTATAAATTCAATTGTATCAGATCTCGATAGTGCTGCGCTTTTACTTAATGGAAAAACCATGCAACCGGGTCGTACCTCGAAACTGGCAGCAATGGCGCTTAAAGCCCGCGTTTTGTTGTATGCAGCAAGCGATATTCATGATGGTCCAACTGCACAATCAAAATCTGCTACCTTAAGTGCTTATGGTGCAAATATTGCACTGGTTGCTTATACCAGCGGAAGCAGGGAGGCAAGATGGCAGGCTGCCAGGGATGCTGCAAATGCAGTACTACAGGCCGGCCAGGGTTATAAATTGAATCTTACTGCACCAGCTTCACGAGAAGAAGGGAAAAATAATTACATGTCCATTGCGCTTGGTGGACAAAGTGCAGTTGGTGATGCCGCTGCCGCTACAGAACTGATCTTCCAGCGTACACATACCGCTTTGTATACCCAGGAAGACAACTGGCCTTTGGGTGGTATTCATTATGGTATCAATAATGGCCCCAATGGTTACCACAACTGGGCGGGAAATACACCCATTCAGAATTTGGTGGATGACTATGAAATGATGGATGGTTCTAAGTTTAGCTGGGATTCTGCCAAACATAAAGCTGATCCTTATGTAAACCGTGACCCGCGCTTTTATGCTACCATTTTGTTTGATGGGGCTGATTGGAAACCAAGACCCTCAGATGTAAAAGGATTAGATGAGGTAAACCAAATACAATCCGGTTATTATGATGATGGTAAAGGTGGTATTGTTAATGGTGTAGACACCCGGGAATCCCCGGTTGAGAACTGGAACGGCAGCCGCACCCATTATTATACCAGGAAGTTTATTGATCCTAACCCAGCCCTGGCAGATAATCAATCAAGCGCCCAGGTTATACCATGGCCATTTATCCGCTATACAGAAATGGTACTGAATTTTGTGGAAGCAAGCCTGGCGCTTGGAGACGAAGCTTCAGCAAGGGATTGGCTGAATAAAATCAGGTTCCGTGCAGGTATGCCTGCTATTCCAAATACAGTTACCGGTGCAGACCTGGTAAACCTCTATCGTAATGAACGGAGAATAGAACTGGTTTATGAAGAACATCGTTACCATGATGCAAGACGCTGGATGATTCCGGAGCAAACAGTTGGTCGGGGAATTAAAGCCATTAATGTAACGGCAAAACTGAAGACTGGGAAAACAGCCCTTGTTCCTTACAGGCACGATACTTCTGTTTATGATTATACATACACTCCAGTAGACAATACAGAAAACGAAAGGCGTAAATGGGATGATAAAATGTATTACCGTCCTATTACCCGTGATGAAATGAGCAGGAATAACAAACTGGTTCAGAATCCTGGGTATTAAACAGATATTTAGCAAATTGAAAAAAATCTATCCCGGAAATGGGATAGATTTTTTTATATTACCCATTCCAAATGAATCCTAAAAAAGTATACCATATTGCCTTTTTCATTTGCTTTTGGGCCATGAGTAGTTGCAATAATAAAGGCGATTCTGGCAAAGCAGCAACTGGTAAACAGTTGTTCACTTTACTGGATTCTTCGGCTACAAATATCAATTTTCAAAATACCCTTACGGAAGGATTAAATACGAATATCCTGATGTACGAGTATTTCTATAATGGCGGTGGTATTGCTGCCGGAGACTTCAATAATGACGGACTGGTGGATCTCTATTTCACTTCAAATATGGGTGAAAACAAGTTCTACCTTAATAAAGGCAATTTACAGTTCCAGGATATTACCCTTCCATCAAATGCAGGCGGCAGGCCTGGTCCGTGGAAAACAGGTGTAAACGCTGTTGATATTAATGCAGATGGCAAACTGGATATTTACCTCTGTTATTCCGGTGCAATGCCAGCAGAAAAAAGGGTAAACCAGTTATTTATTAACAAGGGAAATAATGACCAGGGAATTCCAGTCTTTGAAGAGAAAGCTGCAGAATACGGACTGGCAAGTACTGGGTTCAGCAACCAGTCTTATTTTCTCGATTATGATAAAGATGGTGACCTTGATATGCTGCTGTTGAACCATAATCCAAAAAACCTGCCCATCCTGAATGAGGTCAGTACAGCTGAACTTTTCAAGCAGGATAGCCCTGAAAAGGGTCTGCGTTTATTCAGGCAGGCAAATGGCAAATTTGAAGATGTTACAACAAGCAGCGGCATTAATGGTTCTGAATTGAGTTATGGGTTAGGGCTTGGTATCTCTGATTTTAATGGGGATGGCTGGCCTGATTTTTATGTGTCTAATGATTATGCTGTGCCGGATTATTACTATATCAATAATAAAAACGGGACCTTTTCCAACCTGCTTAATAAAAGCATTGGCCATACCAGCCAGTTTTCAATGGGCAATGATGTGGCAGACGTCAACAATGACGGCCTTCCCGATATTTTTACCCTCGATATGTTGCCGGAAGATAACCACAGGCAGAAATTGTTACTATCCCCGGATAATTACGACAAATTTAACCTGAATGTTCGAAGTGGGTTTTATTACCAATACATGCGGAATATGCTTCAGTTGAATAACGGCAACGGTACTTTTAGTGAAACCGGCCAGATCGCTGGCATATCCAATACTGACTGGAGCTGGTCGGCACTCCTTGCAGATTATGATAATGATGGCTGGAAAGACCTATACGTTACTAATGGATATTACAGGGATTACACTAACCTTGATTTTATTAATTACATGAATGAGTACGTGCAGGCTAAAGGACGGCTTCAGCGCGAAGATGTAATGGAAATCATTAAGGAAATGCCTTCCTCTAATGTGCTTAATTATATTTTCCAAAATAAGAAAGGCAGTGAATTCCAGAATAAAAACCAGGACTGGGGCATTAACCAGGCCTCTAATAGTAATGGTGCAATATATGCTGACCTGGACAACGACGGAGACCTCGACCTGGTTGTAAACAATATCAACCAGCAGGCATTCGTATATAAAAATGAATCACAAAATCTGGCGGGCAACCATTACCTGCAGTTGCATCTTAAAGGTGCTGCAGGAAATACGCAGGGCCTGGGGGCGATGGTGAAAATTTATTGCAATGGACTCAGGCAAACCCTGGAGCAAAACCCGGCAAGGGGTTATTTATCCAATGTATCATATGCACTTCATTTTGGATTAGGAAATGCTAATAAAGCAGACTCCCTTTTTATAACCTGGAATAGTGGTAAATCACAAAAACTAATAGATGTAAAGGCCAACCAGGTTCTAAACCTTGATGAGAAAGATGCACTTGAAAATGCAAAAATGCCGCAGCCTGTTTCCAGCTGGTTTACCGAGATTCAGCCTGGCATAAAATATAAGAGTTCCGATACTACTATAAATGACTTCAACAGGCAACCCTTATTGATTAGTCAATTTTCCTATCATGGTCCGTGCATGACGAAGGATGACCTGAACAAAGATGGCCTGGAGGATGTGTTAATTGGCGGGGAAGCCAGTAAAGCAGCAAAAATTTTCATGCAGCAAAAGAATGGATCTTTCATTGAAAAAAAGGTCCCTGCATTTGAACAGGACAAGGCTTTTGACGATGCGGCTATAGCCGTTTTTGATGCTAATGGTGATGGCCATACGGATATTTATATTGCAAGCGGTGGCTATCATGACCTGGTTTCAACGGATAGTTTGCTAACTGACAGGTTATATATTAATGACGGCCACAATAATTATTTCAGGAGCAATGGGCTTCCTGCAGTGGCAGGTAGTAAGTCTTGTGTGAGGATCCAGGATATCAATGGAGATGGTTCGCCCGACATTTTTGTTGGAGGAAGGGTTGTCCCGGGCCGTTATCCAGAGACACCAAAGAGTTATATTTTAATAAATGATGGAAAAGGTAGATTTTCAGACCAGACAGGGAATATTTGTCCGGCCCTTTCGGCATTGGGAATGATATCAGATGCCGCATGGATTGACCTCGACCTTGATAAAAAGAATGAATTGGTGGTTGTTGGTGAGTGGATGCCGGTTACTGTTTTCAGCCAGGATAATGGCAAGCTGGTTAATAGCAGCGGGAAATATTTTGACCAGTCCTATTCTGGCTTTTGGAATACAATTAATGTTGGCGATTTTAATGGCGATGGCCGTCCGGACCTTATAATTGGAAACATGGGCCTGAATACCCAATTCAAAGCATCAGAAAAAGAACCATTGGAAATGTTCTACGGCGACTTCGACAAGAATGGCTCAGTGGATCCTGTGTTTAGTTTCTTTATCCAGCACAAAAAGTATCCCTATATTACCCGTGATGAGTTAGTTAGCCAGCTTCCCATTATGCGGAAAAGATTTTCCAATTTTAAGAGTTATGCTGATATAACAATGGATGAGTTATTTCAGAATAATGAACTGAAAGAGGCCATGCATCTTGTCGCCGATTATATGAAGACAAGTTGTTTTTTGAGCAGTCCGGGCCGGAAGTTTACATTGGCTGAATTGCCGCAGGAAGTCCAATATGCTCCGGTATATACCATTAACCAATTGGATTTTAACGGAGATGGAAAGACCGACCTGTTACTTTGCGGCAATAACAGTCGCACGAAAATCAGGCTGGGAAAATTTGATGCAAATTATGGTGTACTGCTTGCAGGGGACGGCAAAGGCAATTTCGGTTACGTTTCACAGGCTGAATCAGGATTCAATATCTGGGGAGATGTCAGAAGCTGTATCCAAATAAAAGACAAATTGTATTTTGGCATAAATAGTAAGGACCTCATTGCTTATTCACTGATGAAGCAAAAGAAATGACCACAAAAAAGTTATTGAGAAAAAATACAATTGTCTGCCTGGTTGTTTCCTGGTTTGCATTTTCATGCAAAGAGGAAAAACTAAAATTGCCCGATGATTATGAATTGGCAACCTCATGGGCAGACATGACGAATTATATTACCAAAACTACTCCGGCAAATTCCCCCACATTTGCCTCGCGTTGTTTCGGGTATATTGGCCTGACGATGTACGAATCGGTTGTGAATGGTTACCCCGAGTATCAGTCCATAGCCGCAGAGCTGAACGGTTTAGGTAATTTGCCTTTACCGGAAAAAGGTAAGGCCTATAACTGGAAATTGGTATTGAATTCTGCACAGTCTGAAATCATCAGTAGTATTTATATCCAAACTTCTGCAGAAAACAAAAATAAAATTGATTCATTAGAGCATCATTTTGAAACACTATTCAAGTCAACAACACCTGATGATTCAATTGTAAGAAGGTCCATTATATATGGAAAGAAGATAGCGAAACAAATTTTTGAATGGTCGAAAACTGATGGTGGACACCGCGGTTACCTGAACAATTTTGATAAGAAACTCGTATTTGAAAATAAGCCTGGAGGATGGAAGCCTCCTTTGTTTGCCCAATCATTCAGTCATTATCCGCTTCACCCGCATTGGGGCCGGAACCGTACCTTCCTTTCAGTTGATTCAGCGATAGCCGCACCAGAATACATTCCCTATGATACCCTTCCTTCTTCTGCCTACTACCAGCAATTTATGCAGGTGTATGAAAAGAGAAAAGTGTTGACACAGGCCGAAAAAGAAGCAGCGATATGGTGGAGTGATGATCCGGATGTCACTTTTACTCCGCCTGGTCATTCTTATTACCTCGCTACGCTTGCTATACGAAAAACAAAACCCAACCTGGTAAAATGTGCTGAGACCTATGCACGTGTCGGTATGGCGGTTGCTGATGCCTTCAGAAATTGCTGGAAATGGAAATACCAGTTTTTCACAGAGCGCGCCAATACATTTATTCCACAACATGTAGACCAGCAATGGGAATCATTCTGGCCAGATCCCCCATTTCCTGCTTTCCCTTCCGGTCATGCAATACAGGCGGCAGCTGCTGCAACCGTACTGACTGATTTATATGGGGATCATTTTGAATTTACAGATAGTGCACATGTGGGTCGGCCAAGAGATGAATTAAGGAATACAGAATTTAAGGCCCGGCACTTTAAATCATTTTGGGAAGCCGCCGAAGAAACAGCCATGTCCCGGTTTTATGGAGGTATACATATACCACAGGACAATGCAAGGGGATTAGAGAAGGGGAAGATAATTGCTGATAATATTAACCGGTTAAACTGGAAAAGGCCGAAATCATAAACTCTTAACAGGTCATGCGTCATTATATTATAACGATACTGGTTTTTGCAAGCTTTCATAATAATCAAGGTTTCTGTCAAACCCCTTTTACTGATGTCACAGATCAATCCGGCATAAAGCATGTATTCAAAGTATATGAGGGCATGTTTGGTGGTGGGGCCTGTGTACTGGATTTTAATAAAGATGGATTTGAGGATTTATATATTACTGGTGGCATGAATGATGATGTCTTATATAAGAACAATGGGAATGGCACTTTCACCAATGTTTTTGAGAAATCAGGTATGGCTGTTACAAAGAATTATGTAACGCAGGGAGTTGCTGGTGCAGACGTAAACCGTGACGGATATATTGACCTGTTTGTTACCACTATTACACGCAGGGATAGAAAGGAGGTCATTCCGAGGGAGATTAACCTGTTTTTCCTCAATAACGGAGACGGCACATTCCGGGATGCTACAAAAGAATATGGCCTTGACCAGCTTTTTTCATTTAGTACAGGCGCAAGTTTTGGCGATTTTAATGCGGACGGATGGCCTGATCTTTATGTTGGTAATTATTTCAACGAATATAAGGGTAAGCTGAGTGTAATTAACGATGCAACAGTAGTTGGTGCAAACCAGATTGCAAAGGGTTATTTATTGCTAAATGAGAATGGCAAAAAGTTCAGGGATGTATATGAAGAATATGGATTGGATTTCAGGGGGTTTGGTTTTGGTGGGGTCTTCACTGACTTTGACAACGATGGTGACCAGGACTTATTTATAAACCACGACTTTGGGTATAAGCGTACACCCGATATGCTGCTGGAGAATCATTTTCCCAAAAGTGCCTTTTCTGATGTGGGAAAGGAAACCGGTATGGACCTTAAAATCAATTCGATGGGAACCGCAGTTGGGGATTATAATAATGATGGACTGATGGACTATTATATGACCAACATCAAGTTCAATTATTTTATGGTAAACCAGGGTGTGGGTAAACCATTTGTAAACAAAGCCACAGAATTGGGATTGGGATTTTTCGCGATAAGCTGGGGTGCAAATTTCGCCGACTTTGACCATGATGGAGACGTGGATTTATTTGTGGCAAACGGAGACCTGAATCCGAATTGTGTTCCCATGGCGAATTTTTATTTTGAGAACGATGGAAAAAAATTTCAGGAAAAGGCCCGTGCGGTTGGGCTTGCAGATTATGGAATCGGACGGGGTTCAGTTGTTTTCGATTACGACAACGATGGTGACCTGGATATCCTGGTCGTTAACCAGGCCCCGGTACTCGATTACCCGGTGCCATCAACGACCAGATTATTCAGGAATGATTCTGCACACGGTAACTGGATTAAAATTGCCCTCAAGGGAGTAGCGGCGGAAACCCATGGGATAGGGTCAAAAATTGAAGTTGAAGCCGGCGGAATAAAAATGATCCGTGAAATTGATGGTGGTGGATCCAGCCACCTTTCCCAGAATTCTGATATAGCTCATTTTGGCCTCGGTAAAGCCGCTAAAATTGACAAAATAACCGTTTACTGGACCGGCGGAAATAAACAGGAATTAAAGGCTATTGGAGTAAACCAATTGATCACAATAACAGAAATCCCGGCAAAGAAATCCCCTGATATTCTGCTTTACGTCCTTATTGGCCTGGGTCTGGGTGTGGTAGGATTTTTCGTATTAAAATTTAGCCGCAGATAAACCAGTAACCTGTTATATCTGTAATTTTTCGTAGCTTAAATTCCCAAAAACAAAAGCAACCACATGGAAACCCAAACTCGTCAGGGATTAATTTCCGAAACTGGTAATGCAAGGAATCTGGGCGCATTGGGCGCATTCTCATCTGCAGTCTGGGAAAACCAACTATCCCATAAGTTTATTCACCATGTTTACTTTTGGCTAAAGCATCCGGATAGTGCGAATGACAAGAAAAAACTGATTGAAGGTCTTAAAAAGCTGGCCAGGGTAAAAACCATCAGGATGTCACATATTGGTATCCCGGCTGCAACCCGGAGAGAGGTAATTGATACGACCTATTCAGTGTCATGGCTACTTGTATTTGACAATGCAGCGGACCAGGAGAGCTACCAAAAGGATGCCGACCACCTCAAATTTATTGAGGAGTGTAGTATGTTATGGCAAAAAGTAGTGGTTTACGATGCAGTGGAAGAGGCCTGATTCTATATTATAAAACCATAAATTTTTGCACTTCACATAATCCCTCTGTATCTATTTTTAGCAGGTATATCCCTTTTTTTAATGAGTTATTTTTTATCGAGTATTGATTACTGGTAGAGACAGTATTGGATAGTTGCTGACCTGAAATATTTAATAAGGTTATCAGGCGCTTTTCACTATCACCGAATAAAATAATGGTTTCGGTTAAGCTCTGCCTTATTGAAGTATTCCTTTTCTGACTCAATGCTTTTATTTCAGGGGAATACATTTTTTTCCCTTGTACGTCTACAGAACAAATCCTGTAATAAGCAATAGCAAGGGGTTGCACATCCTCAAATATAAAAGCTCCGGAAATAGTTTGTGCTGTTGCGGCAACAGAGCCAATAATGGAAAAGTCTTTCCCGTTGCCTGAACGCTGAACTTCAAATGTTTTTGTATCCACTGTTTCAGCAACGGTCCAGGTGATCCTGTTTTTATTACCTGGAATTTTAGTACAAAGTGGAGCTGCCCATCTTATTGGCAATACAGTAATACTGTTTGTATTCTCACCTGCTAGAGATTGTTGCTGTGCTAGCCCCGTTTTCGTTGCAGCTAGTACAAGTACCAAGGTGAATAGGTTAAGTATAAACTTCATACAATATTAGTTTCCCCTAAAGCAATAGCTGTTTGGGAATACAAATAAAGTAAGGGTTTACTCCTAATCTAAATTTGTTAGACGGAAGTGATGATTTTGCCGATAACAGGGCTTAAATAGCCGGGAATCATTCCTGACCTGCGGCAGCGTTATCAATAATCCAGTGCAGTTCCCCGTTTTCTGGCTGTATTGTTTGGGCGGGGTAAAGGTTGATATTTACCGGGCCATTGAGTACCTGTTTTAATGCGGGGGCTTTTGTTTTACCTGTAGTAAGGAACAGAATACAGGCAGAACGGTTGGCAATAGTTTTAGTGATAGTAATGCGGAACATATCCTGCTGTTCCAGAAAAAATGCAGCACACCATCTTTGGGTTTCGTGTACTATTTCTGTGCCCGGGAATAGGGATAAGGTGTGGCCGTCGTCACCCATTCCTAATATCAACAGGTCAAAACTGTTTTCCTTACCGTCGAAATACCTGTGCAATATCTTTTCATACTGAACTGCAGATTCCCTTGGATCGGGCAAATCGGTTCGCATGATGTGCACCTGGCTTTCCGGAACCATCACATGGTTAAGCAAAGTGTCATAGGCCATCCTGGCATTATTTCGTTCATCTTCCAGTGGCACATAGCGTTCATCTCCCCAAAAAATATGAACCCGGCTCCAGTCAATTGATTCCTTATATGGAGATGCAGCCAGAATCTGGTGTAGTCTTTTTGGAGTACTTCCACCGGATAGAGCCAGGGTGAACCGGTTTTGTTTTTGCAAAACAGTACTAATTCGTTCAGCAATTAGTGCAGCTGCTGCCTGGGCGACAGCCTCTGCATTGGGATGTATATTTATGATGGGGGGCATTGTCAATTGTGAATTTTGAAAACTGAATCGTGAGAAATACCTACCGCTCACTGCTTACCGTTTACCTTTCTTACTCCTGGTGCGGTGCGGGGACCGTAACCCAGTTCCTTCCATCACGGGCAATCAGGGCCTCAGCGTCTTCAGGTCCCCAGGAGTCTGGTGCGTAGTTCGGGAAGTCAACAGGTTCCCTTTGTTCCCAGGCCTCCTGGATCGGCATGATGACTTTCCATGCAGCAGCCACCTGGTCTTCGCGCATAAACAAAGTGGCATTGCCTTCCATTACATCCAGTAAAAGAGTTTCATAAGCTTCAGGTTCCTGTTCCTCATAAGCATCCTTGTAGTTGAAAATCATATCAACCGGACTTAAGGAAACGCCTTGTCCGGGTCTTTTTGCCTGGAACCTTAGCCTGATGTCCATTTCAGGTGCAATGCTGATGGTCAGTCGATTGGGTCTCCATGTTTCTGCCGCCTCTGGTGGGAAGGCATAATTGGGAGCCGCCTTAAACTGGATTGTAATGATGGTTTCTTTTTCGTGCATCCTTTTTCCTGTACGAACGTAAAAAGGCACATCCTGCCAGCGCCAGTTATCGATATAAAACTTTACAGCGGCAAATGTGTCAACCTGTGAATCGGGAGCTACATTTTTTTCCTGGCGGTAACCGTTTATCTGTGTTCCTTTCATCCAACCCATACTATATTGTCCGCGTACAGCAAACTGGTGAACTTCCTCGCGGGCTATTTTCCGCATGGCATGCAAAACATCTACTTTTTTATTACGGATTTCGTCGGCATCAAAATTAACCGGGGCCTCCATGGCGACCATACAAAGAAGTTGGAGAATATGATTTTGTACCATATCACGCAGGGCACCCGAGCTTTCATAAAAATCGCCACGGCCTTCTACCCCCACAGTTTCTGCTGCTGTAATCTGGATGTGGTCAATATAATTCCGGTTCCAGATGGGTTCAAATAAGGCATTTGCAAAACGCAGGGCAAGAATATTCTGGACTGTCTCTTTTCCCAGGTAATGATCAATGCGATAGATCTGTTTTTCATCGAACATGCTGGCAAGTAACTTATTCAGTTCAAGTGCACTGGCCAGGTCATGACCAAAAGGTTTCTCCACTACCACCCTGGTGCATTTGGTATCTGCGCAGATATTTAGTGGTCCAAGTTTACTTACTATTCCAGGTACTAATTGTGGGGCAACTGCCAGGTAAAAAATCACATTAGGGTGTTCACCGTATTCCGCTTCCTTTTGTTTTACTATTTCGGCAATTTTTTCAAATTCTTCTTCCTTTTCTGCATCCATCTGCAGGTAAGTAACATGGTTGGAAAAAGTTTGCCAAATACCGACCTGGTCATCTTTTCTACGACTGAATTGACCAATACCGTTGAACAGGTGTTGGCGATAGCTATTATTATCATATGGACGGCGGCCGATACCAACAATATCAAATTTCTCCGGCATCCATTCATCAATGAAAAGATTGTATAAGGCCGGCGAAAGTTTGCGGTGATTAAGGTCACCGCTTCCGCCAAAAATGAAGATTAGTGAGGCTGGTGGCCTTTTATGGTTCGAAGACATTGGTTTTCTAATTAATTAAATAAGTCGGTTACTAACGATTCAAGCCTTACCCCACTGTGTATGAAACTTCCCTTCCTGGTCAATCCTTTCATATGTGTGGGCACCAAAGAAATCACGTTGAGCCTGCAGCAAGTTCAAAGGAAGCCTTGCAGTTGTATAGGCATCATAATAGGCCAGTGCATTCATTAGCGCTCCGGCCGGAACCCCGGCAAGGGCTGATGCTGCGGCAATCTGCCTGAGTGAGCCAATATTATTTTTAACCAGTTCGGATATGGATGAATCAAGTAACAGGTTTGGTGTTTCCGGGTTCTTCTGGTAAGCATTATAAAATGATTCCAACAGTGTTGACCTGATGATACAGCCACCCCGCCATACTTTAACAGCATTGTCGAGTGGAATTTCCATATCCAGGTCTTTCGACGCAGTATGCAGCATGGCCATGCCTTGCACATAACTTAGTATGATGGCGGTGTATAATCCTTTCCGGCAGTTTTCAACAAGTGAATCATCCCTGAAGAATGTATTAAAGGCCTGGTTTTGCTGAGGATGGTGCAATTCAGCGGCAGTTTCCCGCTCTGTTTTCAATGATGAGATATTTCGCATAGTTACGGCCATATCTATTGAAGGAATAGCAACTCCCATATCCATGGCAATTTGCGAAGTCCACTTTCCGGTACCTTTTGATCCGGCTTTATCCAGGATCATATCAACCAGAAACGCATCAGTCTTATTATCTTTCTGCGAGAAAATTTCCGCAGTGATTTCGATCAGGTATGATTTCAAATCACCTTCGTTCCATTTGGTGAAGAGCCGGTGCAGTTCTTCGTTGGTTAAACCAGCGCCGCGGTGCAGGATATCATATACTTCGCAAATCAGTTGCATTATAGAATATTCGATACCGTTATGCACCATTTTAACAAAATGGCCGGCTGCCCCTTTTCCCATATAGTCAACGCATGGCTCTCCGTTTACTTTGGCAGCGATGGATTCTAAAATGGGTTTCAGGTGTTCCCAGGCAACGAGATCGCCACCAGGCATCATGCTGGGTCCGAACCTTGCACCTTCTTCTCCGCCGGAAACTCCAACCCCGATAAAATGAATTCCTTTGGGTTGCAGGTATTGGTAACGACGAAGGGTATCTGTATAATAGGTATTTCCGCCATCGATAATGATATCCCCTTCATTCACTAATGGCAAAAGGCTTTCAATAACATCATCAACCGGCTTGCCTGCAGGCACAAGAATCATAATGCGACGCGGCACAGAGAGCTGGCTGACCATTTCCTGGAGGGTATTTACCCCTTTAACAATTGTACCGGGCGAGGCCGATTTTTCGAAGTCAGTTGTTTTCCCCGGGTCTTTATCAAATCCGATCGCTTTAAATCCATGATCAGCCACATTGAGCAGGAGGTTGCGTCCCATAACGCCAAGTCCTACCATACCAAAATCAAATTGTTGATTAGTCATTGCATCAGGTTGCGTAGGCCGCAAAGGTAAGCCCGTTCACTTTAAGGAGCAAACCCGGATAATTACCCCAGGAAATTGTTAATCCCCGCTTTTCAAAACTGCCATTTTTAATTTGCCGGCCTTATGCCCTCTTGTAGCATAGTAGAGAATGTATACATAAGCAGGGAAAACACATAAAAAGAAGGACAATTCATTCGGTATAAACAGCTTGTCTTTCATTGATGTATATAAAAGCGGGATAATGGCCCCACCCGCTATACCCATAATTAATAGTGCAGACCCTATTTGTGTAAACTTTCCCAATCCGTCAATTGCGAGGGGAAAAAAGGCAGGCCACATCAGGGCATTTGCCAATCCAAGTAACGCAATGCAGGTAATTGACACATATCCATGGGTAAAATAAATGCCCAAACTTAAAATGATACCCAGTATGGCAGACCCGAGCAGGGCTTGTTGCTGGCTTAAGTATTTTGGGATAGCAAAAACCCCAATGATATATCCAAGAAGCATGGCCCCTAAAGTAAATGCAGTAAAGTATTTGGTGATATCAAGGCTCATTCCCATAGCTTTTCCATAGGTACCGATTGCGTCACCGGCAAGAACTTCGACACCAACATAAAAGAACAGGCAAACCACCCCCAATAAAAGGTGCGGAAAAGAAAGAATGGAATTTTTCTCTGGTATACCCGGAGTTTCTGCTGTTTCAGGATTGTTAATCTCCGGCAGCTTTGAAAGCAGTATAAAAACAGATAACAAAACCAGGACAATAGTAATAATTATATAAGGAGTGATTATCCTTTGTGCCAATTGACCCAGGAGCCCTTCCCTTATTAGTGGATCTGTTGCGGATAAAATATTGTTTTCAATTGACTGGGCGTTTTTTAAAACAATGGCTCCCAGGATAATTGGACTTAATACCCCGGCCAGCTTATTGCAAATGCCCATCATACTAATTCTTTTGGCTGCACTTTCAATTGGCCCAACAATACTGATATATGGATTGGATGCGGTTTGTAAGAGGGCAAGTCCCATTCCCTGGACGAAAAGGCCTGTTAGGAATAATGGAAAACTGCGGTTATATGATGCAGGGATAAAAACAAGGGAACCAATCGCCATAATAAAGAGGCCCAGGGCCATTCCTTTTTTATACCCTACCTTTTCCAGGATCTTAGCCGAAGGTAGTGCCAGGAAGAAATAGGCCATGTAGAAAGCAGACGTAACAAAGAAAGCCTGGATATCATTATCCAGCTGGCAGGCAATTTTTAAAAACGGGATCAATGTACTATTCAGCCAGGTGATGAAACCAAAACAGAAAAAGAGGATGCCAATGATGATGATTGCATTTCGTTGTTGCGTGGAAGATTGACTGGGCATATTGACTAATTATATGAACTCTCAAAATAGTCAATCAAAAGGGATTAATTTCACGCAATCGTTTTCACAGGTAAAAGCGATAATCCATTTTTTATGGCAACAAATAGAAAAGCAGCGCTTGGTTTTATTTTTGTTACGCTATTGCTGGATGTTACAGGGTTAGGAATTATCATACCGGTCATCCCAAAACTGATCCAGGGGCTGATCCATGGCAATATAAGTGAGGCCTCTAAATATGGCGGATGGATGGGATTTTCATATGCTATTATGCAGTTTATTTTTGCTCCCATAATTGGAAATTTAAGCGATAAGTATGGTCGGCGTCCGGTATTGCTTTTATCGCTCCTGGGCTTTGGGATTGATTATTTATTCCTGGCATTTGCTCCAACCATAGGCTGGCTTTTTGTAGGGCGGATCTTTGCAGGCATATTCGGGGCAAGTTTTACAACAGCGTCTGCTTATATTGCTGATATCAGCACGCCGGAAAACAGGGCACAGAATTTTGGTATCATCGGTGCTGCATTTGGGTTGGGTTTTATTATTGGTCCCGTTATTGGCGGCCTGCTGGGCCAGTATGGTGCCAGGATCCCCTTTATTGCTGCAGCCATACTCAGTTTGCTTAATGCCCTTTACGGATATATTATTTTACCGGAATCATTATCTGTAGAAAATCGCCGCTTTTTCGACTGGAAAAGGGCAAATCCGCTTGGTTCATTAATTCAGCTGAAAAAATATCCTGCCGTAAGCGGATTAATCGTGTCGCTTGTGCTGGTTTATATTTCAGTTCACGCGGTGCAAAGCACATGGACCTTTTACAATATTGAAAAGTTCGGATGGAATGAGAAGATCATAGGGTACTCATTAGGGTTTGCCGGATTGATGGTTGCTATTGTGCAGGGCGGTTTGATCAGGGCAATAATCCCCAGGCTTGGGAATGAACGAAGTGTTTACATCGGGTTGTTATTTTATAGTGTTGGATTTTTGTTATATGCTTTTGCCACACAAAGCTGGATGATGTTTGTATTTACCGTAGTGTATAGTATGGGTGGAATTGCCGGGCCTGCAATACAGGGCATTATTTCCTCTGCAGTACCTTCCAATGAACAGGGTGAGTTGCAGGGTGCCTTAACCAGCCTGATGAGTGCAACCTCAATAATTGGCCCGCCGCTGATGACCAACCTGTTTTCATGGTTTACCCGGCCCCAGGCACCTGTAAGGTTTCCGGGCGCTCCTTTCCTGATGTCAGCCCTACTTGTATTGGTTAGCTCATTCCTGGCATACCGGGGCCTGCACGGAACCAATAAGCCACAAAGCGCATCAAAATAGCAGTTGCCGAAAAGGTTGTTAACATATTTTAATTGGTGGTGAAGGTATTTGGGTATATCTTTGCAGCGTCATTTGAGTTAATGATCCCGGATTGGATCGAGTTATTCTGCTACGCATTTTCTGCTATCTGGTAATCTCCCGCCTGTATCTTATCGCTCATTATTTTTTATTTTTTTATTTTTAGTATGAACATTTACGTTTCAAATCTGAGCTTCAATGTTGAAGACGAAGACCTGAGAGAATTTTTTGCCGAGTATGGCGAAGTAACTTCTGCCCGTGTAATCATGGACAAATTCACCAACAAAAGCCGTGGCTTTGGTTTTGTGGAGATGGCCGATGAAACAGCTGCCCAGAAAGCAATCGGCGAACTGGATGGTGGTATGGTTGAAGGACGTGCTATCCGCGTATCAGTTGCAAAACCCCGCGAAGAGCGTGGTGGTAGCAATGGTGGCGGTGGTAACTTCGGCGGCAGCGGTGGTGGAAACCGTCGCTCTTTCAGTGGTTCTAACAGCGGAAGCCGTTGGTAAACACCAGCCGATGACTTAGGTCATCACCCAAAAATTTGCAGGCCATCAGAAATGATGGCCTGTTTTTTTATGCAGTTACTCCACAATTTTTTCAATATGGGTCAGCTTTCCTGCTGTGTTTATGCCTTCAATGACGATCCTGAATTTTTTTGTTGAATCATTATTGTAAAAGCTATATGTTACACTGCGGTTATCCTTATCTGTTATTACAAATGGATTCCAGTATAATGTGGTCCGAAGGTCTTCATCATTGTATGCCGGGTCATATTTTGCATAATCAGGCGAATAGAATTGCTTGTCGCTGGTGTAACCGGTTACTTTTGTTGTGTTCAACCCTTTTATACTTTTCAGTAAATCTTTACCCGTTTTCCGATAAACAGCAATTGCACCTGAACCCCCGCCAAAATTTCCAATAAATGGTGGCCGGAAAACTTTTACCATAGCAATATCTTCCATTGGTGTATCGTAAAGTTGACCTAATGATACAGGCATTTCGTTGAAATAGAGCCCCGGTTTACCTCCGCGCATGAAAACTTCTACATAGGATCCATAATTCCAGATAGTTAATCCGGGCACCTTATTCTGCAGGTACATGAATACATTGGTTGCGCCAAATCCGGAAGGGTCATCATCCGGAATAAAAATAAAATCATTACCACCTTTAAACTGTCCGGTAGTATAACGGTCATCCAAAAGTTCCCTTTTGGTTTTCTGGCGGCCAACTACGGTGACACTATCCAGAGTTTGTACTTTTCGATGGCTTTCAATTACGGCAAAATTCTTTGAAGTAATATCCTCGTTATACATAGTGACTGCAGATTCAAATTGTGGTAAACTGTAAGTAACAAGGGAATCTATTGAAAATGGGGGAGCACTAAGCAGAAAATTAGTACTGAGTTTCAAGCTCGTATTACTTGTGAGAAATTTATTTTTATCCTTGTTGATCTGGTAAAAAACCCTGGCGGTATCATAAAACAATATATTGTTTACGGTAAACCTGCCATCACTGGAAACCGGAATACTTAATATTTCCTGTTGGCTGTTTTTTATTCCAACAATAAGGGTTAAATCCCTTTTTTTATTGAGTTGTTTTTGGGGAAGTCCGTCCAGAATCCCATTGATGGTCAACGGGTCCTCGGCATCATGTATTAGTGAGGGAAAATTTCCCGCCAATACATCATTCCAGGTGAATCTTCTCCAGCCGTTTGTAAGCATTACAAGGTCAAGATGTCGGGAAACCGAATCAGCACCAGATGAAAAATAGTAGGCCGGATTATGCACATATCCCTTAATGTCGCTGGTTAGCAGTATATGGGAATAAATATCATCGCTTTCGCCAAGCGAGGGATTACCGCTTTCATCTGAAACAGAAACAGACAGGTTGCTGGTCAGGGAATCAGGTACGTCTATCTGGATTATGTTTTTGCCTCTTTTTTCAAGGCATTTTTCAGGCGAATGCAGTTCGGTTGCAAATGAGTAATCACCATGGTTTACAAAAACTATTCTTTCTGCCAATGGCTTTCCGTCGGTTGAAAAAACGGTTAATTGCACAATCCCCGAGGGAAGGTTCAAAGCCGGAATGGCAGTAGTAATTGTTGCAGATTTTGTTAAGAATACTGTAGCCTGGTAAACCAATTGCTGTTGCGCCTGGGCAACAATATTTACAGCAGGAAATTCCCCTGCAGCTGATTCATTTCTTTTGATGGCAAATTGTATACCTCCGCCCAGGCATTGAGCTTCTATAACTATGCCATGCAATTTTGTTTCAGGTAACCGGCTTTCCTGCATTTTACCTTCCGGGCCCGTCCATACTGCTTTGTACTGCTCTTTTGGAAGTGGCGTTAATTTGCAAATTCCCATTCCATCATGCTGTGATTGGAAACTTGTTATGGTAACTCCTTTGGAATTTTTAATTTCCCCTTTTATGTTTACAGGCAGTCCTTTTGCATCTGTTGCTTTAAAAGCTAAGACAGATTCGATGCCTTGCACAAGGTCGCCACCTTCTGGGAAAAATTGGAGAAATGCAACCGGAACAATAGTTGTGCTTTTTTTTGCGCTATTGCCTGTTTGTATAACCGGGATTGATTTTATATAAAGAAAAGAGGCATCGAAGTTTAACATCCATCTCGTATAGGCCCTGATAAATAATACGGAATCGGTGCTGCCTGGTGGGATTTCAAAGGATGCCGCAGCGCTTGAAAATATTACCGGCGAAATATTTCGCTGTAGTACTTTTCCTTTCTCATCAATCAGTTCTGTATAAATATTTTTGCTGAGTTCAGAAGGTGTATTCCCATTAAACAGGTAAGCTTTTAGCCAAATTGTTTCACCTGGATTATAAACTGCTTTATCAAAGTGGATATGAAGTTTTTCTTTAGGGTAGTTATTATTAAGGGTATTGAGTAGGGAATCGAAATCTTGTGCTGATGCTCCTTCAATGCCGGATAGTGCCAATACAAGATATAAGAGGCAAAGGCGAAGCCTGTTATATCCGGGAATTATTCTTTCCAGCATATTTTCAAAGTATTAGGCTATTGCCCTACAATTTTTTCGATCCTCGTCAATTTGCCTTCTGTATTTACCCCTTCAATAATAATCCTGTATTTCTTAGCCACATCATTATTAAAAAATGTGAAATATAGCCTGCGGTTATTTTTATCGGTATAAATAGTTGGGTTCCAATATAAGGTTGTCCGCAGGTCATCCTGGCTCCGGTCTGTATCCAGGCTTAAATAATCAGGCGAATAGAACTGTTTTTCCGGGGCATATCCCGGGATCTTTGAAAAATTAAGTCCCTTCACCTTATCATTATTCATGCGTCCGCCCTTTTTTGAATATACTGCAATGGCGCCGCCACTTCCCCCGCCAGGTGCCCCGAAAAACGGGGGCCTGAATACTTTTACCATGGCAACATCACTCATAGAAAGATTTTGGATAAGAGAAACATCACCAGACATTTCATTTAGAAACAGGCTGGGAGTTGCTCCGCGCCAGCTCATGCTCATTTGCGTACCTGATCCGGTAATTTGTAATCCCGCAACTTTTCCCTGTAAATATTCCAATACGCTTAGTGATCCCTGTGCTGAAGGATCATCTTCCAAAATAAATGTATAGGCATCTCCGCCACTGAAAAATCCGGAAGCATATTGTTCATCCATCTTAGCCTTTTTGGACTTTTGCTTTGCCACAACATCAACATTAGCAAGTGTTTGAACCTTACGCTCCCCTTCAATAACCTCAATGTTTTTCTTGGCTATATTTTTATTTCGCAGGGCTGCCTGGTTGTCTGGCCTGTTAACCTGGTAAACCGATAGCGGATCTGGATAAAATGGTCCGCTGTTAAGCATGAAATTATTCTTTATATCTATAACTGCCTTAGTGGTGAGCAGCTTGTTTTTATCATTGTTAAACTGGTAATAAATTTTAGCAGTATCATAGTAATAGAGACCGGGTATATAAAATTTTCCATCTCTCTGGACTGGGATATTGATCATTTGCTGCCCACCATTTTTTAAATTAAGGAACCCTGAAAGTTCCTGGTTCACTAATTCGGATTTAATTAGTCCGGAGATATTCCCTTCCAGCGTAATGTAGTTATCGGGCATATGCGAAATGGCTGGCCATTTTTCTGCAAGTATATCTTCCCATTTGAATCTTCTCCATCCATTAGTCATCATCACCAGGTCGAGATGCTTTGCAACAGAATCGGCATCGCTTGAAAAATAATATCCGGGATTGTGCACATAACCTTTTATATCACTGGTTAACAACAGGTGCGAAAAAATATCACTCTCCCCGGGCTGGACCGGGTTAAGACCAAGGTCGGTAATGGCCATAGACAAATTACAGGTCAGGGTGTCAGGAACGTCTACCTGTAATACATTTTTCCCTCTCTTTTCAAGTGATTTTAATTGCACATTCAGGTCGGTGATAAAATAATAATCCTGGTGGTTAACAAACACAATTCTTTCGGCGAGGGGCCTTTTATTTTCATCAAAAATGGTTACCTGTAGTATTCCCGTTGGGATATTTTCCGTGGGAATTATGGAACGTACGGCCGAAGATTTTGTAAGGTTGGCCTTTGCCTGGTAAACAATTTGTTGTTGTTCCTGGGCCACAATATGCAATACAGGGAATTGTCCTGTGGCGTCCTCCCTTCTTTTCAAAATAAACTGGATGCCATCAGGCACCTGGGAAATGGAAAGTACAACGCCGTTATTTTTTGCCGCAGGTAAATTGGTTTGCTGTGGTTTCCCTGCCTGATCTTTCCATACTGCCTTGTATTGTTCTCCTGGTTCCGGGGTAAACGGAAATTTGCCCATTCCATCATGTTCCGAAGCAAATGAACCAACTTTTACACCTTTGCTATTGAGGATATCTCCACTAATTTTAACCGGCAGCCCCCTTGCATCATTTGCTTTAAATGCAACAGCCGATCCAACACTTTCTACCAGGTCGCCTCCTTCAGGAAAAAAATGAAGGAAAGTGGTTGGGACAAGGGCTGGTTTTGCGGCATTGATTTTCTTATCTGTGATTATTGGTATTGCTTTTACAAATAAGAAAGCGGTGTCAAAATTGAGCATCCAGTTTGTATATGCGCGCACATAAACAATCGAATCCGTTAAGTTTGTTGGCAACTCAAAAGAGGCTGCAGAACCTGATAAAATTATGGGTGTAATTTTTCTCTGGATTAATTTTCCTTGCTGGTCAAGCAATTCTGAATAAACGTTTTTACTGATGTTCGATACAGAATTACCCACGAGAATATAGGATTTAGTCCAGATCGTTTCTCCGGGGTTATAGGCATTTTTATCGAAATGCAGGTACAGTTTCTCCTGCGGAAAATTTGATTCCAGTTTCATTAAGGCAGAATCAAATTGCTGCGCATGTAATAATGAACATACCAGAACCAGAGAAGGCAATAAGGAGGCTTTTAATAAATCACCGAATTTCATATTGTGGACTTCAGATTAATTTGGAAAGATAAATAATTTACCGTCGGTGTTACCTGAACCTTTCAAAGTATTCCCATGTGCGCAATAATTGATCCAACCGTTGCCGGTTATTCCCGCTGCGGGTTATCTCATGGGTTGCGTTGGGTTGCCGCACATATTCAACAGGTCGGCCCAATACTTTAAGGCTTTTATAGAGCTCTTCACTACCAATTACCCCGGTTCTCAGGTCGTTTTCACCATGGAAAATTATGAGGGGAGTGTTAATGTTTTTAACATAACTAATGGGCGATTCGCAATCAAGGATTTCCTTTGTTGACCTGTCCCACGGATAACCACCGAAATATTCTGGCACAAGCTTCCAGGCATTTCCTTCCCCAAAAAAAGTATTCAGGTCATAAACACCCCGCTGGCTGCAGGCTGCTTTAAAGCGTTGGTCGTGCCCTATTATATAGGCTACAAGATAACCGGCATAGGAGCCGCCGGTAACAAAAAGATGGCTGGAATCGGCCCATCCTTCTTCAACAGTATTATCCAGTGCATGGAGTACATCTTCCATCGGACCCTTGCCCCAGTCTTTGAAATTGGATTTCAGGAAAGAGCTGCCGTAACCGCCTGATCCGCGGGGATTGCAGTAAACGACTCCATAGCCTTTGCTGCACCAGAACTGGAACTCATGCCACATGGTACTTTCACCAGGGCCCCACATAGCTTTGGGTCCTCCATGTATTTCAAGCAGCAATGGATATTTTTTCCCGGGTATATAATTAGTGGGCTTCATTACCCAGTATTCTATAGTCAGCCCTTTTTTATTGACAAAACTATATTTAACGGGTTGAGCGATTGACCTGCCTGTGAGCCATTCCTCGTTGAATCCGGAAATTCGCTTTTCGTTTTTTCCGGCAACGTTATTGGTATAAACTTCAAATGGGTTGTTGACTGTAGTTTTAACATAAGCCATTTGGTTTCCCGTTATAACAGGGCTACTGATACCTTCGTCTGTTGATCCAAGTGTTATTAATTTTTTAGACTTGAGGTCGTATTGAAACAAAATTGCTCCACCATTGCTTTGGGCCACACCATATAAACATTCATCGCCTTTCCACACCAGGTTGCTTTTACTGCGGTCAAGCGGAATTTTAATTATGTCTTTCTGTGTGCCATTTGATGGTATTATAGCCAGATCCGGAACGGCTGTTGAATCAACCGGTGCATATTGAAAGGAAATCCATTTTCCTGACGGAGAAATTGCAGCGCCATAATAACTACTGTCTTTGGCCGAAAGGAATTTTACAGGGTTTGTCCCGTCAGTTTTCAAAGTATATAAAGCAACGGCCTCGTTTCGGTCGGGAAGAATTGTTTCATCGGCCTCGCCTTCAACAAGTAATTTTGAATTTGAAATGAACTGGGGGTTACTATAACTATTGAATCCGCTTGTCAATTGGCGGGCCGTGGCACCAGGTGATGCAGCAATAATAAATACCTGCGAAATTACGATATCGCCTGTAGTGGTTGATTCTTCCTGGAATTGCAGGCGATTGATCACTTTTGCTTTTTTATCTTTTTCATTTAGTTGCAACCAGGCCCTTGCTTCTGCAACAGAACCATCTGGATCTGCAATGCTGCGGCCATTATTCAGGAAACTATAATCTGTAAATCCGGGCTTTTCGGTTGCCCATAAGGGCAATTCACGCCGGGAATTTAATGAAGAATCATTGGCCAGGTCTTTCCATGGAATATTACCAATGAATACGATTTGTTTGCCATCGGGGCTCCATTTAGGCGAGGAAACACCATATTTTGACTTTGTTAACTGGATTGCTTCACCACCATTTAATGGAAGAAGGAAAAGCTGTGACTTGCTGTCTGCTGACCGGATAAACGCTATCTGCTGGCCATCGGGGCTCAGGGCGATTTGTGATGCTCCGTCCTTAGCTGAAGTGAGTTGTTTGGGTGCAGATAGTCCGTCCGTATTTACCGACCAGATTTGTGTCTGGAATTGGTACTCCCATTTTTTTTCTGCGTCAGGTTCAATTGATGTTACCATAAAATAAGCTTTGCTGCCATCTTTAGATAATTGCAGGCCATAGACTTGTTTGATTTTTAACATGTCGGTAAGCTTAACAGGATCTTTTGAAGATTGGGCCATGACAGCCAGGGTAAAAAGCTGGATTAATAAAAGTAGGCTGGCTTTCATACTATTGCTTTACGGTCTAATGTACGAAATGTGCAGTTCTGCTTCCGTACATTTGGCACTGTAAATCGTCTTTTATGAGCAATTTAATACAGGACTTTAATGATTACCGGGCAAGAATGAACGAAGTAATCTTGAGTAAAAATAACCTGGTGATGAAGCGTTTATGGAACCTCGATACCAATACCTATGAAGAGGGGGCTCTTTCAACACATACAAAGGAAATGCTGGGACTGGTTGCAAGCATGGTTTTGAGGTGCGATGACTGCATTAAATACCATTTGGGAAAATGTTTTGAGCAGGGGGTAACCACTGCCCAATTATATGAAATATTTGCAGTAGCCAATATTGTAGGCGGAACCATTGTTATTCCACATACGAGGCGGGCTGCTGAGTATTGGGAGGAACTGACAAGTGTAAGGAAATAATCTTTTATTTTTTTTCAAGCTGCATATAGGCTTCCAGTATCCTTGTGTTGGCATCTTTTTCGGAAAGCTGCAATATGGGTTGCGGTTGGTTTTCAAATACGGCTTTTCCCCAGGCAATCAGTTTGTTATCTGGGTAGGTTTTTGATTGCTGCTCCATCCAGGCCGCCCCCTTTTCGGGCCTTTTCAAGGCTTTATAAGTCCATGCAGTAACGAGTTCATTGGAAGGTATAAAATTTCGAATGGTATTCTCTATTCGGGGACGAAATGCAATTATTTCCTGCAAGATAGCCTCGTTCTTTTTTGATTGGCCGGTTTTCTCATTGCAGCTGTAGGTCAGCCAATTTTCAAGCCTGTAGTCAATATCTTCTTCATATGGTTTTCCAACACCAAGGTTTTCCGGCCATAACCTGGAAGCCTCGATGAATTTCAATGCTTTCTTGTATTGGTTTTTTTTCATTTGTTCCACCGCCTGCATCAATTTAGCTTCCCGGTATAATTCACGGCCATCGGTCGCGCCTTCAAAGGGAATAATATTTAATTGTTTTAGTACTGCATCTGTTTCAGGGAATTTCCTGTTAAGCAGGAGTGTCTTGGCATATAGCATACCCATGATATAATTATCGGGATTTGCCTTATAGAATTGCTGTACTATGGGCAATGCTTTTTCAGGTTCCTGGCGGGAAATATAAAGTTGGGCAAGTAATTTATTATACCGCCAGTTATTATCGAGGGACAAAGCTTTTTGGTAGTCGGCAATGGCATTACCGTTGTTATCGCTTCCGCAAATGGCGGCCCTGGTAGCATAAAATGGGGCATAGTCTGGTTTATCGCCACAGCTATTCAGCAAATCTTTTGCTTCTGTGATCCGGTTCCTGTCCTTATAGATGAGTGCGAGTTGGTACTTCAACATCCAATGGTCCTGTTCCTTAAGCAGGTTGTTAAGGACCATTGCTGTCTCTGACCTGAATGGAAAGGATAACCGAAGATTTATTTTAGTGAAATCGATTTTTGCTTTGTTCAGGAAGCTCTTCCAGAATTGTACTTCAGGGCAATTAGGGGACAGTTCTAAAACCTGCAATGCATAAGATTCCTGGCCGATTGAATAATACCAGGTTGCCAACTCCAGGTATGATTCCTGCGGTAATTCGTTTACGATCAGTTGGCTTAACAGCGTTTTATTTTCTTCTGTTGGATGGTTTAAGTATGTTTCAATAGCAGCAAAATGACTTAATGGATCCAGCCTGCGAATTGCTTCCAGTGTTGTGCCTTCAGCGGATTCATTGTGTTGCAACCTAAAGCTGACAGCCTTTAGCTGGGCCGCATCCATATTAAAACTATTGAAATCAAGTGCTTTATTGGCAAAATCCAATGCCCTTTCGGGATTATTTTCCCTGATAGCTATACGGCTCAACCTGTTGTATGCTGCAGAGCGGTAATTCATAGATAAAGTAGCCAGTGAAAAACCATCTTTGGCGTCAGTGCTATGGCCCAATGCCTCATTGGCAAGGCCGTAAAAGTAATTCGCTGCACCATCATGTGCATCAATGCTGATGGCCTTTGATGCCATGGATAAGGCTTCTTCATACCTCATATTCCGGTAATAAATTTCTGCCAGCATAACCAATGATGGCAGGTAATTTTCATCCATACGCAGGGAGGCTATAAATTTCTCTTCTGCCAGAGCAAAATTTTTCATGGCCATAGCTTCTTTGCCTTGTACATATAAACCATAAAATGAATTCCAGTTAAAATTGGCAGGTGCATCAGCCGGCCTTGCAAGGTCGCCGGAAGCCGGATCACTGTTATAGCTGAATGAATGTTCTGCAAAGTCGGCTGTCAGGGGATTTTTGTGTGTGTTTAGCGGGATGGAATCCTTAAATACACGCAATGGTACCGCTTGAACAACTTTACTGTATACAAGGTTGTTGCCTTCACGGATTTGTAAGGTATCTGTAAATGATTGAACCGGACTAAACCGGATCTTCAGCCATCCATTTTCTTCCATGATGTTTAATGCGCCAAGATCTGTGGCTTTCACAATTCCTTCGGTAGCACCCACGGGGTACCAATATTCTGTCCAGGTATCTGTCGCATACGGTGCAAATGTTACATGTTTGAAAGGGGTTAAACTACTTTTTTCAGCGTTCTGGTTAAAAAGCCGGCCGCTTTGGAGTTCAACGTATTGCCCATCTTTGTCAGTCAGTAATTTTTCCCAGATCATTCCCTGGTTTGACAATCCCCAGATCCAGATTTTTGTTCCGGCTTTGTTTTCCCTGGAAGCATATCTTACCATGCCCATATCCTCGTCATGCCAGTAAGCACCTGAGAACTCTGCATATTTGCCGAATACATGGTAGCTTTTATAACCGCCAAAATTGTTTTCATTGTACCAGGAAATTTTTTTCCCATCACTGTTAACCGGCCAGCTTGCATGTTCCCCTTCGTGGCCAAGGTATTTATTACCCGGATAAATAAATTCCAGGTTACCACTTGCTTTCAGGCCTGCATTCATCCAATGGTAATAAGGTTGTTCCAATGGTGTTGCATTATACCAGAAAGACCTCGTTGTGAAATATGCTTTATCTGCAGGCAGGTTAATTTCCATTCGCCAGTAGCTCCTGCTTAATAATTCCAATACACCAATAAAACAGCTGACACTTCCATCTTCATTTTTCTGAATGGTATAATCTACGGGCGTAGCGCAATTAGGGGTATGTCCTATAATGCCGTAATTCGCTTCCAGTCCGCCACTGGTCCAGGGTCCGCGCATGGCAATATCCCTGAATTTAACCACGCCGTTATCGTACAAAAACGGCTTATTGGTTGTTTTGTCAATGGCCGTCCATATTTTCCCGCCAATTTCAGGCAGTATCAGCAATTTTATAAAATCATTTTCCAACTCAACTACTTTCCATGCATGTTGTTCTGGTTTGGTAGTAAAACCGTCAAACCTGAAATAGGGGTAAACGGCCGTAAGAAGGGGAATCGGGTTGGGATCCGAAAATGGGTATGTGGCATATATTTTTTTGTATTCTTTTGCTGTGGCCGGATGGACCTGTGCAAAAGATAAATTATAAATTACCGTTAGTATCAGCAAAAGGATTAATTTCTTCATGGTAATATTTTTAGGCTTTAGCCTTCTTTTATGATAATCAGCCATCCTTTGTTTTTTTCCACCGGAATCAGGTCATCCTGATGGAAGGTTTTGGCTTCCTGGAAATTTTTAATAGCGGGAGCTGAAATGGTTGCTTTTTCCGGGTTTATGCCAAGTTTCTTCCAATCGATCAACAATTTAAAATTTGTATTTTCATCTGCCCAACTTGCCACTGAAATCATTGCTGCACCTTGTTTTTGGTAAACAGTTGCCAATACTCCGGGTACCGATGTTGTAACCGGGCAGTTCGGGCTCCAGTAACCAACCATACTGGTACCTTTCATACCAAATGAATCCCAGGCTTTCCAGATATTCCGGGGATCCGCTTTTTCATCCCACGGATACCTGTTCGTCATTCCATACACCATACCCCGCCATGGGTTACCACCACCTTCCAGCATTTCACCCATTAATCCGAATGGTATACCACTCACTTCAGTTAAATAGAAATCGGGTTTGTTTTTTTCATAGTCGAAATATTCGCCGAACCATAACCTGTTGAGGTAAGGGAAGTGTTCAAGGTAAAGGTTAGCGCTATTATTGAACCCGTCATTTTTATTGAATTGGTTTGCTGAATGGAGGTCAATAATTCCGGGATGGCCATCTTTTGTTAGTGCGCGTTTGATCCTTTTCATGGTAATGCGGTCAAAAGCAACATCATCCAGGTAAATACCATCAATACCAACATTTTGTACCAGCCAGTTCATGCCTTCAACGTAATAATTATGCCAGCGGCTCATACCACTGTTAACAATAGCTGCATCTTTCACCTCAGGAACAAACCATGCTGCGATATAATCTTTACCAATATGTTCCTGAAGCCAACTGAATCCGCCGCCTTTTCCGGGAGAATAAATTTCGTGTCCAAGGCTTCGCATCGGGAAGGTTTCATAGGCTTTATCTGAAAGTTCCCGGACGGTGTTGTAAATTTTGACTTTCAGTCCGGCCTGGTGGGCCGAATCGATAAAGGCCTTCATTTGCCTGTATTCAATAAAGGGATAATTAATCCATGGATTTATTCGGGTGCCATGGTGTATATTAACAACAGTTGCCCCGCTGGCTTTAATGGTTTCTATGGGGTGGGCACGGTGGTAGAAACGGTTTTCCCATTGAAAGTCTGTATTGATAGGATGAAACGGGGTAATGAGCAAGGTGAAATTGTAATACAGTGACTCACCCTCTTTGACCAGCCGGTCTCCACTGTAATTATTCACTAAAACGGAGTTTCCATTTTCGGTAATCCTTATACCACCCTTGTTTTCATTGCCCCAGGATGTTGGCAGGTTCAATGGTTTTTGCAGGTAAAAATTTGTATTTAAGGGGCGGGAATAATTTTCATCCCGCAGGGAATATTGTAAGCCGGCATTTACATTTCCAAGCCATGCACCATCCTGGTTTTTATATGCTACATTCCATTTCCAATTGAAATTTTGTGCCCTTGTTCCACCGGTTTGTCCAAGTCCCATCATGTATTTTGCTGCATCTTTTTCTAATGGAATCTGCATACTGATATCGTTCACCTTTGTATCTGATAGTGCTGTTATTTTCACAGTATAAGTCATGAATCCGTCAAACTCAAGAGAACCGTTTACCTTCATCTGGATGTTTCCAATATTGCTGGTAGCAGACCATTCTACTGTCCCTTCCTGTTTTTTTGTGAATACGGGTGGACCATATTTAATACTTCCTGAATCAATTCCTGAAAATTCAAACCGGATCGGGCTGGCCAGCAGGTTATTCGGGGTAGAAGTGTAACCGGTCATTTCCGGCGAGAAAAAAGTTTGGATTTGTTTGGGAAATCCGTCTTCATTCAATTCAACTTTCCTGCCAAGGAAGCTGAGGGTATTGTTTTCAACTTTGATAGGGATATAGGGATCAATTACGGTATTATCCTGGAATAGGGTTGAGTTTAACCAGTGCAATCGGGTTTGTTTCCAGGGTTCGCTGATCCCGCCGTCCGCCAGGATTTTATCATTAACCTTTATGGTGACAGTTAACGTATATGGTTTTGTTTTTGCAGAATGAATCAGGACTTTCCCGGTGTATGTGCCGGGTCTTGTTTCGGCTGGAATATTTGCAAGGCACCACAGCGCCTGCACCTGGCTTGCAGGCACCGACAGGGTTTTTTCAAAAGCCTGGCCCTTATAGTCAATGCCACGGGTATTAATACAGGAAAGGTTTCCGGCTGGAATCGAATTGCCGTTTTGATCAGTAAGTGCTGAAAAAGAAAGCTGGATACTATCAACCTTTTGCAAAGTATACAACCCGATCTGGAAACTATATTTTTCACCACGGGATGCTATACCCGAAAAATTTGCTTTTGTTCCTTTTTTTATCCAATGGTATGGCAGTGTTGAAGGCATCCGGATGGGGTTATCACGGGCTTCCGTGAAAACGATAAAGTCTTTGCGGCCAGATTTAGCTACCAGTGCCTGGGTTTCCGCTGCCGTTGCGCAAACTTCCATCGGATAAAAACTATTGAAAGCGTCAATCGCCTGGATTTCATGCGCGAAGGCATTCACAGGTTGGTTTTGTTTCAAGGATGCCAACCATGATTTTGAACTGGTATTTTCTGGAGGAAGATAACTGCCTTTCGGATAGTTGGCGCGGCCTTCGTTTTTGTAAGGCATGAAATAAATATAATAAGTTCCGGGACCTGAAACAGGTTCAAACTGGATATCCCCTTTTTCGTTTGTAATGAGGCGGGAGTAAGTATTCAGGATTTTTTGGCTGGTCCTTGCATCCTGAACAATGATCCTTTTCAGGTCGGGGTTTTCATCTGGCCTTCTCCAGGAAATGATTACCCTGGCTACCTGTCCCTTGCCTGAAAACGTTATTACTGCGCGATGGTTGCCAAGCGAATCTTCATTCCAGCTGTGTTTCCCGTCAGTGTATTTCGGATCCTGGGCATTGAGGCACATCAAAGCCATTATAAATGAGGCCAGCAATAATAATTTTTTCATGTAGCAATTCCGTTATGTAAGAATAAATCTAAGCATAACTATTGCAGGTTTGTTTTGCAATCGTTTGACTTATCTTATATGGACAACCAATTCGCCGGGGATTAAAATATTCTGTGGTTCGAGGGGATCCGGACCCTCGTGGGTAATCATACTTAATAGTATTTCAGCAGCTTTTTCACCTTGTTTCTTGGGGTATTGTTCAATAGATGCCATAGGGGGATTTTCCAGGTATTTTGAAATTGGCAGGTTGGCATAACTGACAAAAAATATATCCTTATTGTTTATCAGGTTTTTTGATTTGGCATACTGGATAGCATCAAGGGCAACATAGTCATTAATAGCTAAAATTGCAGTAGGCGGATGTTTCAGGGCAAGGAGGGTTTCCATTGCCAGGGATGTGCCTTCTTTTGTCAAATCACAATAGGCTACCAGTGAAAGATCAATTTTCAACCTTTTTTTCTGTAATACCTGCATATAGGTATCTGTTCTTTCCTTGGAAGATTTCATTTCTTTTGGACCATTGATAATACCTATCCGGCGATGTCCTTTTTCCATCAGGAATGATATGGCCTGGTGTGTGCCATGCGGCATGTCGAATGCAACTTTATTATATGTATTGGATGCAGGGACCCGATCAAAAAACACAACAGGAAGATCATATCGTTCCAGCGCTGTAAAGTGGTCGAGATTCTTTGTGTGTTTGGACAGGGAAACAATAATGCCATCAACCCGTTGATTTTTCATGGCAGTAATGATGGCTTTTTCGCGCTCAACATCATCATTAGACTGCCCGATCAGCACATTGTATTTACTGGCATTTACTACTTCTTCAATTCCGCTTATTGCTCCTGCAAAAAAATCCTCTATCAGGTAAGGAAGCACTACACCAATCGTAAAAGTCCTGCGTTGCTTAAAAAATATGGCAGTCTGGTTTGGTTCATATCCTAACTCTTTTGCAAGTTCCTGAACCCTGCTTTTTGTTCTTAACCCGATGCTGGGATGGTCGTGCAGCGCCCTGGAAACAGTAGAAACAGAGATGTTCAATTGTTTCGCTATTTCTTTAATTGTCGGGAGTTTCTTGTTTTTCATGACACGGAAGCGATAGCTAAAAATACAGATAATTGCCTAGTGTATCTTGGAAATCATATTAACTGGTTTTGTTGGGATATTTTGCTAACTGGTTCATATTCTGCAACTTATATCCTTAATTAAGGTATCTGTTCCATAATCCGTAATTCAGCGCAAACGTTTGTTTGTTTTTTTCTGACAGATATTGGCCAAATTTATTGCTGCAGATAGTATGTCCTACAATAAATATCTGGCTGAATCTTGGATAAGGCTCATTTTAATTTTCAGATGGCAATTTTTGTTTTGGTTAATTCCGGGGGTCCTTAGGGACCCCCTTTATTATTCCCTGTGTCCAGAAAGCAAAACCTTATTCGTACTGAAAACTTTGGGAATAGTTAGTACCTTTAACGCTATATTCCGAGGATATGAATACGACAATTGCCAACCAAATACCGGCCCTTACCGCTAAAGATTTCGCCACAGACCAGGAAGTGCGCTGGTGTCCAGGATGCGGAGACTATTCCATTTTGGCCCAGGTGCAGAAAATAATGCCCGGACTGGGCGTTCCCAGGGAAAATATTGTGATCATTTCTGGTATTGGCTGCAGCAGCCGCTTCCCTTATTATATGAATACCTATGGCATGCATTCCATCCATGGCCGGGCTACCGCCATTGCCAGTGGGTTGAAAGCAACCCGGCCAGAATTGAGTGTTTGGATCGTTACAGGCGACGGCGATGGCCTGAGTATTGGTGGAAACCATACCATCCACCTTCTCCGCAGAAACTTTGATGTGAATATATTGCTGTTTAATAACCAGATTTATGGTCTAACAAAGGGACAGTATTCCCCTACTTCTGAAGAGCATAAAATTACCAAAAGTTCTCCATTTGGGTCGATAGACCATCCATTCAATCCATTGGCGCTGGCAATGGGGGCAGATGCCAGCTTTATCGCCAGGAGCATGGACCGCGATCCGAAACATTTGCAGGAAATGCTGCAAAGAAGCTACAAGCATAAAGGGGCTTCATTCCTGGAGATCTACCAGAACTGCAATATTTTTAATGATGGTGCTTTTGAAATATTTACAGAAAAATCGACTAAGCCGGAACAGGCATTATTCCTTGAACAGGGTAAGCCCCTGTTGTTTGGCGCTGCGAAGGATAAAGGGATAAAGTTAGATGGAATGAAGCCGGTTATTGTTGATTTGAATAGTGGGGCTAGTGCTGATGATTGCTGGATCCATGATGAGTTTGATTTCTATAAAGCGCAAATCCTTGTGCGCCTGTTTGATGACCCATCAAAAGAAGGGCATATGCCACGTCCTTTTGGCGTTTTCTTCGAAACTGGAAGGGCTTGCTACGAAGATGTAATGGCAATGCAAATTGAAGAAACCATTGCCCTTAAAGGCAAGGGCAACCTGGATAAACTGCTAAGAGGGAATGAGGTATGGACGATTGCGTGAAATTGGTAATAAGTAAGCGGTAAGAAACATTAAAATGAAAATTTCTTACAAATAAAAAAGCTACCTGAATAAGGTGGCTTTTTCCTTGTATACCACCGCTCACAGTTTACCGTTCACCACTTACACAAAAAAAGCCAGCGATGGACATCGCCGGCCTGTGCTTACCTCTGAAACCACAAAAAGAAAGAGGTGATATATGGGTTTTCAATAATCTACATAAGTGGTTGGCTCCACCAGGTGGATTAAATTAATAAACTGTATGTTCAAAGGGAATATTTGATCAGGTCGGTTTTTCCAGATTTGGCCTTAAGGATAGGTTGAAGAAATGCTTAGTCTGACGTGGAAATTGGATAATACTGTGAAGTGATCTACAAGTGATGCCTAAAATTAAAGCCTGAATGAATACAACGCAACATTTATTCCAAAAAAGATAAATGTTTTTTTCCACTTATTATGAACGTCACGTTCCTGCAAAAGAAATTACCGTTTTTTAATGGCCCGCAGCTTCAAAAGTTTTCTCTTTTTTATAGTTATACCACCATTCCGGTGCTGTCTTTTTAAGCAATGTGTCAATATTACGCATTCCGATCAGGTTCCATGCCCCTTTTAATTTACCGCCAACAGTATTTTGCATGGCGCGGAGACTCATGGCAAATCCGCTGTCAATGTATTCCATATGGTGCCAGTAGCCTGCTGGCATAAACAAGGTATCGCCATGGTTCAGGATTACCTCAAACCCTTTTGCCTTCCTTAACGCAGGATATTGGTCAATATTTAGTTTGCTGGAAGCAGGGTCATAGTATTTTTCAAAGTTGACTAAACTTAGTACTTCCCAGGGCTTCCTGTATAGATGGTGTTGTTCTTCAAAAGGAAAGAGCAATACCCGCTTTCTGCCTATAAACTGGGTGTGCAGGATATGTGACATATCAATATCAAAATGCATATGTGTTACTGAGCCTGCACCACCAATGAATAGCATTGGGAACCGTTTGACAAAGCCTGTTAAAAGCTCTTCGGGCCAGGTAAAATCCTGTACCAGGTTTGGTGCATGGGCGAAAAGATTGAAAAGAAAGATGCGCAACCCAACCGGCCCCTGCTTTACCAGGTCCAGGTAAACACCAAACTGCATATAATCATCGGCTTTATTAACCGGCGTATATGCATCGCTTTTAATATTATTGTATACACCAACCTCTATATTACCTAATAAATTTTTAAAGTAATCCCAGTTCCACTTCGATAAAGCAGGCCATTCCTTTGAAAGATTCCTGATAACCACGGGTTGCATGGTCTCATAATAATCTGACTTGAAAGATGCAGGGTTTATGTTATCAACTACATCTACCGGTTTTAATAGCATGGTGTAGTTATTTAGCTGGCAAAACTAATAAGATTTTAAAGTTTAACGAATAGGCTACTGTTAAAAAAGAACAGCAGTAAACTTCCTAACTTAGTTCATGCTTATTCATGTGCATCCCGACAACCCACAGCCCAGGGCAATTAAAACTATAGTAGAAACACTTCAGAAAGGAGGTGTTATCATTTATCCAACAGATACAATATACGGAATTGGTTGTGATATTTTCCAACCTAAGGCTATTGAAAGGATATGTCGTATAAAACAGGTTGATCCTCAAAAGGCGCAGCTTTCCTTTATTTGCTATGACCTTAGTGACCTTAGCAAGTACACTAAAACTATTTCAACGCCATTATACCGCTTATTAAAAAGCCATTTACCTGGTCCTTATACATTTATCCTGCCGGCCAGCCGGGAAGTGCCCAAATTGCTGAAAAGCAAAAAAGATACAATTGGCTTGCGGGTCCCGGGTAATAATATCGCGCGCACTATTGTTCAGGAATTAGGCAGGCCAATTCTAAGTGCCTCTTTACCTGGCGAGATGGTAGAGGAATATACTGACCCAGAATTAATGCAGGAAAACTTCCGTAACCTGGTTGACCTGGTGGTTGATGGTGGTATTGGCGGATGGGTGCCTTCTACCATAATTGATTGCGTACAGGAACCCCCAATAGTTTTGCGGCAGGGAGCCGGGGAATGGGAAATTATTGAATAATGTTTTATGATATACGGAGACTTTTTTCAGCCTAGCCTTCAGCTGCAGTCCACCAGGGTGATTATGCGAAATATGCAGCCTAATGATATTGATGGCCTCTGGGCTTTATCCCAGGTGCCCGGTCTGTGGACCTGGTTCAACCGGCGCCTGGATAACAGGCCCCAACTGGAGGCATGGATGGAGGAAGCATTCGTTCAACAGCAACAACAGCTAAGGTTTCCATTTGTAGTAATCGACAGGTTAAACGGTTCTTTGGCTGGCAGCACCAGTTTCGGTAACATATCCTTTCCCGATAAGCGTATTGAAATTGGTTGGACCTGGTACGGTGAAGCGTATAGGGGAACGGGAATTAATACCCATTGTAAATTCCTGCTGCTGCAGTATGCCTTTGAAACACTGCATTTTGAAAGGGTGGAAATAAAAACCGACGCATTGAATGAACGTTCAAGGGCTGCCATAAGAAAACTGGGTATGACGGAGGAGGGTATTCTTCGCAGCCATATGGCTATGCCTGGTGAAAGGAGGAGGGACTCGGTTTATTACAGCCTGTTAAAGTCGGAATGGTTATTGGCAAAGGAGAAATTACTTTCCAGGCTTTAAAGAATAAGCGTATTCCCTCCAAATTTTGACGGGTCTATCTGAAAGCTTTTCCGGTGGTATTCGCAAAGCCCGAATTGTTCTATTGCATCACGATGTGTTTTTGTGCCGTAGCCTTTATTTTGTTTCCAGTCGTATTGCGGGTATTGCTGGTGCAACTGCCGCATATGGTCATCCCGGTAAGTCTTGGCAAGGATACTTGCAGCAGCTATTGCTGTAAACAGTGCATCTCCTTTGACAATACAACGATGTGGGATATGCGGATAAGCCCTGAATCGGTTTCCATCAATCAATAATAATTCGGGACGGGTTGCCAACTGTTCTATAGCCCTGTGCATGGCCAGCCATGATGCCTGCAGTATATTTATCCGGTCAATTTCTTCTTCAGAGGATGCCGCTACCCCCCATGCAATAGCATGCTCTTCAATAACAGAGCGCAGTTCATAGCGTTGTTTTTCCTTTACCTGCTTGGAATCATTCAGGAGGGGATGGTTGAACGCACGAGGAAGTATTACCGCAGCTGCAAACACAGGGCCTGCATAGCAACCTCTTCCTGCCTCATCGCAGCCGGCTTCCAATAACTCTTCCTGGTAGTAAGCTCGCAGCATAGGGCCAAATTTAGAAGATTCTTTTATTGTAAATTTGCTGAAATGTCTACACCAACAATCAATCGGCTTTTTCCCGGTTTTGAATCATCACTTAGGGAAGAAATTAATCAAAATAGCGAAATCAGGTATTTCAAAGCCGGTGATGAATTAATGAAGACAGGGCAATACTTCAGAAGCACCATGCTGATCCTTGACGGATTGGTAAAAGTGTATCGTGAAGACGACCAGGGTAATGAATTTTTTATGTATTACCTGCAACCTGGGGAAGCCTGTGCGTTAAGTATGGTTTGCGCGCTGAAACAGGAAGCCAGTGAAATAATGGCAAAGGCTGTGAAGGATACAGAAGTGATTGCTATTCCCCTTCACTTTATGGATGAGTGGATGACTAAATACCGGTCCTGGGCTAAGTTCGTAATGGAAACATACCGGGCCCGATTTGAAGAATTACTTCGCACGGTTGACCATATCGCTTTCCAGGCGATGGACGAAAGGCTGGAATTTTACCTGAAAAAACACCAGGAGACCTTGCAGACTAATATTATCCCCCTCAGCCACCAGGAAATTGCCGATGAACTGAATTCCTCCCGGGAAGTGATTTCACGCCTGCTTAAAAAAATGGAACAATTAGGGAAAGTGCGACTTAACAGGAATTCCATAGAGATCATTAAACTTAGTTAAGTCGGGCTTTCCAAAGGAAACCCGAACCTACTGGCAGGCAGTGAAAGGTTTAACCGAGTGTGACAAAAGTCATAGTTAAAAGGCTGTTTCTCCTTCAAATTTGCATGTACAATACAAACAGAAAATTTTCAATATGAGAATTGAACAAATATATACCGGTTGCCTTGCACAAGGCGCATATTATATTGAAAGTGCGGGGGAAGCAGTAGTGATTGACCCGCTTCGGGAAGTAGAGCCCTACCTGAACAGGGCCGAAAAAGATGGTGCTAAAATCAAGTATGTACTGGAGACACATTTTCATGCTGATTTTGTTAGCGGCCACTTAGACCTGGCAGGCAAAACCGGGGCGGAAATTGTTTATGGTCCGGGAGCCAACCCAAGCTTCAGCGCACATATTGCAAAAGATGGTGAAATACTCAAAGTTGGAAAGCTCACTATTAAGGTCTTACATACGCCCGGGCATACCATGGAAAGCTCCTGCTTTCTGTTGCAGGATGAAACGGGAAAAGCAATTGGACTTTTTTCTGGAGATACATTATTTATTGGCGATGTTGGCCGTCCCGACCTCGCCCAGAAGGCAGCGCACTTAACCCAGGAACAGTTGGCAGAAACCCTGTTCGATTCCCTTCGCAATAAGATCATGCCATTGGCTGATGATATTATTGTTTATCCTGCACATGGTGCCGGGAGTGCCTGCGGCAAAAATATGAGTAAGGAAACAACTGATACCCTGGGTCACCAGAAAGCAACAAATTATGCTTTGAGAAAAGATATGACCAGGGCAGAATTTGTAAAAGAAGTTACTGCAGGACTGACACCTCCACCCGCTTATTTCCCGCTGAATGTGATGCTGAATAAGCAGGGATATGATAGCATTGATAAGGTGTTGAAACGCGGGCAACATGCATTAAATGCAGAAGCTTTTGAAGCAGCAGCTAATGAAACAGGTGCTTTAATATTGGATACCCGCGATGCAGCTTCATTTGCTAAAGGATTTATTCCCAACTCTATTAACATCGGTATTGATGGTAATTTTGCCCCTTGGGTGGGCTCCCTTATTCCGGATGTGAAACAGCAGCTTTTATTAGTTGCCGAACCTGAAAGGATCGAAGAAGTGATAACCAGGCTGGCCAGGGTTGGCTATGATTATACGATTGGGTTCCTGGAAGGGGGATTTGAAACCTGGTTGAAATCCGGAAAAGAAGTCGACCAGATCCTATCTGTAACGGCAGAAGGAATGGCTGCTAAGGCTAAGCTGGAAGACCTGCACATTCTTGATGTTAGAAAAAAAAGTGAGTACCTGAGTGAACATATAGTTGGGGCAGAAAATGCACCACTTGATTTTGTGAATGAAAGCATGGCGCAGATCGATAAGAATAAGATTTATTACGTGCATTGCGCTGGTGGGTACAGGTCTATGATTTTTACTTCTATCCTGCGGGCCAGGGGATTTGATAACCTGGTTGATGTAAAGGGCGGCTACAAGGCTATTAAGGAAAGTAATTTATTTAAAGTGACTAAGTATGTTTGCCCGACAACATTGTTATAGGTTATGGCAGTTGTGATTTTTAAATAAGTAAAGGGAAAACGATGTTTAATATTTTAAAGAATTTATTCGGTAAGCCAGTCGATTTCAAAGCAATCAAAGAACGCGGTGCCCTGATAATAGATGTGAGAACTGAAGAGGAATTTGCATCAGGTAATATCCCCGGCTCTGTAAATATTCCTTTGAATGTATTGCCTAAAAAGATTAATGATCTAAAGAAAAAAGGCAAACCGCTGATTACTGTTTGCAGAAGCGGTGCCCGGAGTGGCATGGCTAAGGCCCAGATCGAAAAGTCCGGAATTGAAGTGTATAACGGTGGGCCATGGAACAAGCTCATAAAAAAATTGTAATTATATGCAGCAGATATTGCATGGTTGGAACTGGATGCGCTTTTTAAGGTTAGCTGTTGGCTTATATGCTTTAGTCCAGGTAGCTATTGACTGGGATCCCATGTTGGCAGCTGCCGGGGTCTTTTTATCGGCAATGGCAGTTTTTAACATAGGATGCTGTGGAATAGCATGTGCGCCAAATTTTAAAAGTTCAAAACGGAACGAAGACGCAACAAAAGATATCTCCTTTGAAGAGGTAAAATGAAATAAATTATTTAAATTATCTTTATGTCAAGCTTTAATGATATTATCCAATCAGAAAAGCCGGTTCTGGTGGACTTTTTTGCTGAGTGGTGCGGCCCTTGTAAAATGATGGCGCCCATTCTGAAAGAAGTGAAAGCCAAATTGGGGGATGCTGTTACGATCATCAAGGTAGATGTAGACAGGAATCCTGGTGCAGCTCAGAAATATGGCATACAGGGTGTTCCAACCTTAATGGTTTTTCAGCAGGGGCAGGTGAAATGGCGGCAAAGTGGTGTTGTTCAGGCCCGTCAAATTGAATCCGTATTAAAGTCAGCTCTTTCCGGTTAATAAGCCTGGTTATAGCTATTTGTTATAAACTAACTGTGTCATGAATTTTTTAGATTGGCTTAGGCAGCCATGGCCCTGGTATGTTGCCGGGCCCTTAATTGGCTTAACGGTTCCTATATTATTGATCATGGGGAATAAATCCTTTGGAGTTTCCTCTTCATTACGGCATATCTGTGCCGCTTGTATACCAGCAAAAATCCCCTTTTTCCATTATGACTGGAAAAAGGAAATCTGGAATTTATTTTTTGTATCCGGGATTTTGTTAGGGGGCATAATAGCAGCGCAATTTTTAGCTGACCCTTCTCCAATTGCGGTGAATGCCAACCTGGTTAATGAGTTGGGTAAATATGGTATTGCAGATTACCATGGACTTTTGCCCACCGAGGTATTTAGCTGGCAACAGTTATTTACAATTCGCGGATTAATTATGATGGTTGGTGGCGGATTCCTGGTCGGATTCGGAACCCGCTATGCAGGAGGTTGTACTTCTGGTCACTCCATCATGGGTTTAAGCACGCTGCAATGGCCCTCACTCGTAGCGACCTGTTGTTTTATGGCCGGTGGATTTATTATGGCGAATTTCATCCTTCCACTTATTCTTTCACTTTAAGCTATCTGAAAATATGGGTAATGCACCATTTTTAAAAACCGATCCGCTGGAAGTAGATAATACCGATTTCGAAGTGAGGTCTCTCGATGCGATGTGCGTTAATGAAATGCAGAAAGACGAGCCCATGCTTTATAATTTGAAATACCTGGCTGTGGGTATCGTTTTTGGGATTGTTCTTGTTAAAGCCGAAATTATTTCCTGGTTCAGGATACAGGAAATGTTCAGGCTGCAAAGCTTCCATATGTATGGTGTCATAGGGTCTGCAGTTATTGTGGGTATGGTGTCAGTATTGTTGATTAAGAAGCTTAATTTAAAAACTATTTATGGCGAGCCCATCAGCATACACCCTAAAAAATTCAACAAGGGTCAGGTTTTTGGCGGACTTATGTTCGGTTTTGGCTGGGCTATCACCGGCGCCTGCCCCGGCCCGCTGTTTGCCCAAATTGGAAGCGGTGCAACTGTTATTGCGGTTACCTTGTTGAGTGCAATCGCCGGAACCTGGGTATATGGAAAATTCAGGGATAAACTGCCACATTAAATTGGTCGTGGATCAGTTTATCTTTTGATTTTTATCTTATGGGTATGTGATACTGGTCACCTATTAAGATCCGGCCAATGGCTACATTCATGCAATAATAGTATTGCCATGAACAATCATTATCAGATCCTCATTATTGGTGGTGGTAATGCCGGGATTTCTGTAGCAGCACAATTACTGATAAAAAGGGGAAACCTGAATATTGCCATTATCGAACCTTCAGAAAAACATTTTTACCAACCTGCCTGGACGCTAGTCGGGGGTGGGGTATTTGATTTGAAAGATACTGTCAGGCCTGAAGCGTCAGTAATGCCTGAAGGAGTAACATGGATAAAAGAAGCGGCTGTTAGTTTTCAGCCCGAATCCAACCAGGTTACCACCAATAGTGGTGCAAACTACACTTACGATTATATGGTTGTGGCCCCTGGAATCCAATTGAATTGGAACCAGGTGCAGGGACTGAAAGAAACCCTGGGAAAAAATGGGGTAACCAGTAACTATTCTTTCGAATATGCGAACTATACCTTCGAATGCCTTAAAAACTTAAAAGCCGGCCAAACAGCATTGTTTACAAGTCCGGGTACCCCTGTAAAATGTGGAGGTGCTCCCCAGAAAATCATGTACCTGGCTGCTGATTACCTCCGCAAACATGGTTTGGGAAACCAGCAGGTAAAAGTGGAATTTGTAACAGCAGGGGGTGTTATTTTTGGTATTAAAAAGTATGCAGATGAGCTTATGAAAAAGGTTAATGAGTACCGGATTAACCTGAATTTTAAACATGACCTTATTGCAATAGACGGACCCGGAAAAACAGCGACTTTTAAAGTTATTGATGCACAGGGCGTTTCCTCAACTGTGGTGAAGCATTTTGATATGATCCATGTAACACCGCCACAAAGTGCTCCGGATTTTATTAAAAGCAGCAAACTGGTCAATGAAGCGGGTTGGGTTGATGTGGACAAGCATACACTGCAGCATACTACTTTCAGGAATATCTTCGGCATTGGTGACGTTACAAATACTCCAAATGCCAAAACCGGCGCGGCAGTGCGCAAACAAGCTCCAGTCCTGGTGAAGAACCTCCTTAGCTTAATTGATGGAAAGGCCCTGGAGGGAAGCTATAGCGGTTATGGCAGTTGCCCTTTAGTGGTAGGTTATGGAAAATTGATACTGGCAGAATTTGACTATGATAATGTTATTGATGAAACATTTCCGTTTGATCAATCTAAACCCCGGTGGAGCATGTGGGCCCTTAAAAAATATGTATTACCCTGGCTGTACTGGCATAAAATTTTAAAAGGAACAGCCTGATTTCTGACGTATATTGAACTAAAGTTCAGTTATGCTGTCAGTAAAGAAATTTCCCCTGGCTGGTAAATTGTCTTTATCTGGTGAAAAGTCTGTGACTTGATATAGAATAATCCTTCATCCATGGCAAATATTTTAGTTCCCTTCGATTTTTCAGCAAATGCTGCCGCAGCTTTAGATCAGGCAATCCTTCTTGCTAAACAGGCGAAGCGCAGCATTATCGTGTTACATATTACCAATGCGGAAGTGATAAGAGATTATCCTGCAGGCTGGAATTATCCTGCCCATAAAACGGATACTGATTTTATCCGGCAGAAGCTCGACGAAGCTATTGCATTTCGTAAAAAGCATTGTATTGGTGATGAGCCATTGGAGATTTCCGGTCTTGTAAAAGAGAGCGTTATGGTCAATGGCGGTATCATCAACCAGATGTTGCTGAGTAAATCTGAACTTATCATCATGGGCACCCATGGTGCAACAAATGCGCTGGACAGGTTTTGGGGCTCAAACACTTCTACAATGATTAACCACGCCATTTTCCCTGTCCTGGCTATTCCCCGTACATGGCAACCTGTGCTGTTTAAGGAAGTATTGGCAGCTATTTCGTTGCGGGAAACCGGCAGGTTTATGGGAAATGTGTTGAAATGGGCAAACTGGCTGCAGGCTTCACCTGAACTTGTTACCATTAGTTCCATTCCTGAAGCTGAACAGGATTTGGCAGATTCTTTCAGGAAAGATTACCCGGCTGTAAAACTGCACCTGGTGCTAAAAAAAGACGACTTGCCTTTATGGCGCAACCTGGTCCAGTTTACTGCTAACTATTCACAGGCTGTTTTGCTCATGTTTGTACATGAACGGACGGTATTGGAAAAACTATTCAACTATAGTATTACTTCGCGGGTTGCAGACGGTGTGCATATACCACTCCTGGCCTTACCAACGGAGCATAAATAAGCTCTTTTAATCCTTTCTTGTTGCAAAGTATTGGCAGGTGAATGGTATAAAATAACTTTGCAACCCTATGATGGATAATTTAATTAAGAAAGGCAACCGGGCAGTGGCAATATGGCTGCTTATTGGCGTGGGAATGATCATGGTTCAGGTATTACTTGGTGGAATAACAAGGCTTACTGGATCGGGCCTATCCATTACTGAATGGGATGTGGTTACAGGAGCCTTGCCCCCATTGAATGAACAGCAATGGTTGCAGAAATTCCAGGAATACCAGCAAACCCCACAGTATCGCTTGTTGAATACAGGGTTTAACCTGCAGGATTTTAAATTCATCTTTTTCTGGGAATGGTTCCACCGCGTTTGGGCCAGGCTCCTGGGTTTTGTCTTTATAATTGGTTTTGTATACCTGGTTGCCAAAAAGTTCTTGCGGAAGGATATGGTCAACCCTTTGCTGGTATTGTTTTTACTGGGGGCATTACAGGGCGCTGTAGGTTGGATCATGGTTGCAAGTGGTTTGACTGGCAATGCGGTTTATGTTAAGCCTACTCGTCTTGCATTACATTTTATCCTTGCTCTCGGATTGCTCTGTTACACATTTTGGTTTGCACTACGGTTACTGGTGCAGGACACAGACCGGACTGAATCTTCCCCGGTTCGGAAATTGACCCTTATTGTGCTGGTATTGCTTGGGTTACAACTGATGTATGGAGCCCTGATGGCCGGTCACAAGGCTGCTACTGTTGCGCCTACATGGCCAACAATTAATGGCCGGTGGTGGCCAGATTCACTGTGGCGTGACAGTCCGCTTATGCTGAACTTTATTGACAACCCGGTAACCATTCATTTTGTGCACCGTAACCTTGCATACCTGATTACTATTTTGGTTATATTCTGGTACCGGAAATCAAGCCAGGCAGATAATCCGGCATTCATTAAAAAATGGAACAGGTCGCCAATTATTTTAGTTGTCGTACAGGTGATGCTAGGCATTTTATCTGTGCTGACCAGCCAGGGGATAGTGCCCGGCCATTGGGGTAATTTTGAATGGATGGCGCAATTACACCAGCTGGTAGCAATGTTCCTGTTATTATCACTTGTGGCCATGTATTATCTTTTCGGTAAACGGAGGCAGCAGGCATAATTTACCACTTGTCTAAGCGTTTATAACACTATATTGAAGCGTTATGAAGCAGAAGTTGAAAGCCATATTTTATTCTTTCCCGGTTCAGCTGATCCTGCTTCACTTTAAGAAGTTCCAGATATTATTGCTCTTTTGGTTTATTCTATTCGGCGCTGTGAACGGTAGTTTCATGAGTGCGTTTGGTGTTAACTCCCTTTACCTGTCCCCGGAATATATGGGACGGGTGGATGCAATCAGTGCGGCCATAGTTGGTATTGCCATTGGCATATTCATTATGAGCTGGAATATCACCACATTCATCCTGTTCAGCCGCCATTTCAGGTTTCTGGCAACAACCACAAGACCTTTTTTAAAGTATTGTATTAATAATGCCATCATCCCGCTTGTTTTCCTTCTTTTCTACTTCATCAGGGTGGTGAACTTTGATATGCACAAGGAACTGATGACTGTCGGCGAAGTTTTGGTGCTGACTACTGGGTTCCTGTCTGGTCTAATTCTGCTTATTGCCATTTCTTTTGGCTATTTTTTTGGAGCAGACATGCATATTTCACGAAATATGATTAACCTCTCGCCATCTCCGGTGCCTTTTCACCGTGGATTAAAACCTCATATAGTTTTAAATAGCGGTGGCAGCAGGCTGATTAAAGTAACGACTTACCTGAGTGGCAGGGGTTCGGTGAAAGCTGTACGGGACGTGGCGCACTATAGTAAAGAGTTCCTCGAGAATATTTTCAACCGGCACCACTTTTCAGCAGTGCTGTCTATTTTTATTGCCTTTTTGTTTCTGATGCTCCTCGGCTTTTTACTCGATTATGAAATCTTCCAGTTGCCCGCTGCTGCAAGCGTAACCGTTTTCCTGGCTATCCTGGTAGCGGTTGTTGGCGCTTTCTCCTATTTTTTGCAAAGCTGGAGTGTGCCATTTGCGGTCATACTATTTCTTTTCCTGAATTTAATGTACCGCTACGGTATCATTGATCCGACAAATAAAGCATATGGATTGGATTACAGGAAAGATATTGCCCGTGCTGCGTATACACCTGAAAACCTGCAAAGCTTAAGTACTCCCGAAAAGGTGGCTGCCGATAAAAAAGTAATGATCCGGGTGCTGGAGAATTGGAAAGCCAGGCAAAAAGCTGCAAAACCATATTTATACCTTATTGCGGTAAGTGGCGGGGGTACACGCAGTGCAACATTTACTATGGGGATAATGCAGAAACTGGATAGCATATCCCATGGGCACCTTATGCGGCAAACCTTTATGATCACAGGTGCATCAGGCGGAATGCTTGGGGCTGCTTATTTCAGGGCTTTGGCCCGCCGTAAGGATATGGGTTACCCTGTTAATTTGCAGGACCGGCAGTACCTGGATGATATTTCAAAGGATTTGCTAAACCCCACTTTTTCTTCTTTTATTGCGCGGGACCTTGCAGCGCCTGCCCAAAAATTCAAAGTGGGAGAATATGAATATGTAAAAGACAGGGCTTATTCTTTCGAACAAAAACTAAACAGGAATACCAGGTTTTTATTGGACCATGAACTTAGTGAACTCGCCGCAGATGAACGCGCTGCAGTGATTCCGAACATGCTGTTCAATTCGGTGATTACCCGGGACGGCCGTAAAATGCTGATCAGCACGTTACCGCTTAGTTTCCTGATGAAACCGGCTGGCGACAGCTCGCTGCAGGATAGCCGGGATCCTGATGCTATTGATTTTGCTGCTTTATTTTCAAAGCAGGATCCCATGAACCTGCGCTTACTCACGGCACTCCGGATGAACGCTACTTTCCCATATGTTCTGCCTAATGTATGGTTACCCACCGAACCTAAAATAGACGTGATGGATGCTGGATTAAGGGATAATTATGGTTTGGAAACTGCATTGCGGTTTATAAATGTATTCCGCGACTGGATTCGGGAAAATACAGGCGGGGTTGTGTTATTGCAAATCCGCGACAGGCGCGGTGGCGGATGGGAGTATCCTTTCGAGTCAAAAGATATTTCCGAAGTGGTGACCAAACCTTTGTTATTGTTGCAATATAATTGGTATAAAATGCAGCAATACAATCAAAATGAACAGCTTGGGTTTATTGCTGATATGATGGGAAACCAGTTTCATAAACTCAGTTTCCAGTATACACCAGTAAAGGAAGATTCAAAGGCCGCCCTGAATTTTCACCTTACCAAAGAGGAAAAACGGGATATTGTGCTGGCCCTTGATAATGAGTTCAATAAACAGGGATTTAACCTTTTCAGGCAGGTCCAGATGGCGGATTCATCTAACAGGACATCGTCATTTCGATGAGAAAACTACGATGCCGGCTGGATCAGTTGGAAGCATCTTGGCACAATACCTATATTCAATACTTTCGTGGTTTCCCGCGGTTCCCCGTCTATATGCAACGGCGCATTGTCTTTATTCCGGATTTGTATTTTGGCTGTCTGGAAATATTGGATTGTAGTACCGGATGAATCTTTTGCTGATGCCGGTTTGCCTCCCCTGATTTGCTGGATTAATGCGAAGGGTAATATTGCCTTATTCATTTTGGGAACTATTACAATATCCAGTAATCCGTCATTCAGGCTGGCTTTAGGGGCAATGGTGAATTGGTTGCCAAACTGGTTGCTATTGGCAATACTGATGAAAAATGCTGCTGTCTGGATGACCTGGTCATTAACCACCAATTCAAATTGGTAGGGTGTTGCGGTGAAGTAGTTCTTCAGGGTTTGTTGGGTATAGGTTAATAACCCCCTTCCGGGTTGTTGTGCAAAATCATGGGCGACCTTTGCATCAAAACCAATACCACATAACATACAGGCAAACTGATCGTTCACCATAAAGGCATCTATGAACCGGGGCTTGCCGGAAAAGAGGAGGTCAATAGCCTTGTCGGTTACACTGGGTATGCCTGCTGTATTTGCCAATCCGTTTCCTGAGCCCATCGGTATAATGCCAAAATATATACCTGTATGGTGTAAACTGTTTACAACCTGGTTAACAGTGCCGTCTCCGCCGCAAATGACTATATCAGTAAAAGCATCTTCAAGTATTTTTTGCTCTACAAAACTGTAATCGCCACTGGCAACAGTTGGTAATACGATGGCATCACAGTGATGCATGGCCGCAGCCGCCAAAACTTTTTTATGTAATTCAGTCTTGGCCCTGGTACCGGAAATGGGATTTATCAGAAAAATAATTTTCCTATGGATTGGTTGTTTCGGCATTCGGGTATACAAAAGACAAAGCTAGTTTATTTAGTCTTTTATCTCTTTACCAGCCTGTCAAGTTCATCTTTGCTGATTCTTAGAACTGTCCCATGCCTGGCACCATCAGGAAATTTGACCTGGTCTGAAATATCTGTCCAATTTTTTAAATCTACAGAGGTAACGGCCCCATACCTGTCCTCCGTATATTTATCAAAATATACCAGCCAGCGACCTTTGTTAAATATTGCAGTTGGGCCCTCTGCCCAATATTTACCTGTTATAGGGCCTGTTGCTGCAGAGTAACCGCTTGTGGCTGTCTGACTTGTAGCAATCCGGATATTTTTTTGGGGTACTGGTCGTAAGGTCTCATCTTTTAAAAACATCAGGTATTGGCTACCGGCTAACTGGATGGTTGCATCAATTACGTTAAAACCGCCATCATACAACAGGGCTGCTTTGCTAAATTGTTTAAAGTCTCGGGTGGTAACATAATAGATGCGATGATTGTGGTCGCCGTTATTTGCAGTTTCAGGAAAACGCCCGGGAATAGTTGAAGACCAATATAGAATATACTGTTTGGTTGCGGCGTCATAGAAAATTTCCGGTGCCCAGCAGTTCTCGGTTCCGGGTTCATCAGACATTACAGGAATGAACTGTTGAGCTGACCAATGAACGAGGTCGGATGAACTGGCATAACCAATCCCCCGATCCTTCCAACTAACGGTCCAGGTCATATGAAATTTGCCATCTGCCCCCCTGATAATACAGGGATCACGCATGAGTTTATCTTTTGCAACAGCGGGAGCCAGGAAGGGCCGGTCCTTATTAAGTGCCTCCCACTTCAAACCGTCCTGGCTGGATGCAAGGTGAAGCCCGTCTTCACCATTGTTCTTAAAATAGGCAAATAGAAAAACACTGTCCTTTTTTTGTGCCCTGGAAAAAAACGATAGGAAGATGCAGAAAAGCAAGGGCCACTTAGTCATGGTATTTTTCTTATTTAATTATCCTTACACCAAATATACGCCCGGCTGTTTTACCATAGTTTGATTCTATGCGAATGGTTGCTTTTTTATGGGTACCAATCAATTCCCCGGGCAACACATATTCCCGGTCGTAGAATTTGCCGGATTTGCCACCGGTCAATTCTTCAGTTTTGATTTTGGTCCCGTTTACCACTATATCAAATTTCCGGTCCTTATCATCACCAATATATGTAAGCATCAATGTGTTTTGCCCGGTAGTATCAACATTCATTTCAAATGAGAAGAATCCACCCGCCCTCACTTCACGGCCGTTCACACCAATGGCATCACTTACGTAACTTTTTTCACTGGCTTGTAAATTATGGTCACGCTCGGGCTGCATTTCACCGATGCGGAAAAAGTCTACAGTGCGTGCCGTAACTTCCTGTAATCTCTTTTTCTCAGCTTCATATTCTGCCTGCCTCTTCTGCCAGTCTGCGGTGGTGAAATAATCCCAATAAACACTGTAGTATTCCTTATACACCTGGTAAAAGGGCCTCAATGGAACATCTTTTGGTTTTCCTACGCCAACCATTTCAAAATGAAGGGGCTGGTTATCCAGGGGTTTAATCCAGTTCTTAACGTTTTTATCATCCGTAAGTAAAACCGGTGTGCCAAATACAGGGTCGGGCATAGTGGTACCTAAAGAACCGGCCAGTACCAGTGGGCCATATAATATAGCAATCCGATTGGCATTATCGGGCATGGCTTCCGTGTATAATTGTTTGGATAAGACCAGTTGTACCCGGTCTTTGTTTTTCCAGGAACGATTGATCACAATGAATCCATCGATATCAACAGTCACAGAAAGCGGTTGTCCATTCACGTAAATAATTGTTTTATCGGACCAGGCCGGTTTCCTGATCTTTAAGGGGAATACTGAAGCACCTTTAGATTGAATTGTGAAATTGACTGTGTCGCCTGTCGGGAAATCGGTCTCCTGCCGGATGCTTATTTTTTTGGATCGCCAGTTTAGTGTTGAAGGGATAAACAGGTTTACATATAAACTGCCGTCAGCTCCTTCATAATAAATGCCTTCACCATATTTACTGTGGTTCTCCATACCACTTCCCACACAACAGGTGAAAGTGTGCAGTGAATCGGAAAACTGTTTTTTAGTGCCCATCCGTAACGGCACAAAATAACACATCATACCATCCTCCGGGTTTTGCGAGGCAAGGATATGGTTATATAAAGCCCGCTCATAGTAATCGCCCAGTTTTGCCGATGGTGACCAGGAAAACAAATGCCGGGTCAGTTTAAGCATATTGTAAGTATTGCAGGTTTCACAGGTATTGTCACTCAGCCTGTCGCTTAGTTTATCCTCCTCGCCGCAATATTCATAATTGCTGTTCCCGCCTATTACATAACTATGGTGATGCACCATGGTATTCCAGAAAAAGGAGGCAATGGTCTGGTCGCTTTTGTTGCCGGTTATTTCATATTGGGTAGCACTGCCGATGGCTTTCGGGACATTGGTATTGCTGTGTTTGCCAGGTAGCGGATCGATTTGTTTTGACAAAGGCGCCATTACAAAATCATCATAAAATTTATAGGAAGTTGCCAGGTGTCTTTTATCACCGGTAATCGCATATACCTGCGCCAGTACATCATTCATCCCGCCATATTCACAGCGCAACATTTTTTGTAACTGCTCTGCATTAAGGTCTTTAAGAATCCTGGCCGTCCAGTCGCTTATGCCAATGACTACCTGCAATGCCTCCTTGTTACCGGTATAATAATAGGCATCCACTAATCCGTCCATCACTTTATGCACTACATACCATGGCGACCAAAGCCCGTTCAGGTCAAAGCCACCTGTTTTAATATCTCCGCGTGATAGTTTGGCAAAGCAGCTGTCTTCGCCCGGCATGGCGCCTACATAACCCGTCCCTCTGGCAGATTGGCAGCGGGCCAGTTCTGCAACTATATAATCCGCCCTTTTTTTGAACTCTTTATTACCTGATGAAGCATACATCATACTGATCGCCGACAGGTAATGGCCAAGGGTATGTCCGGATATTGCTTCGCTTTCCCATCCATCGTATTTTTCACCTTTAGCCGGGAGTCCTGCATTGGTATAAAACCGGCTCAGTAGCCTGTTTGGATCCAGGAATAGCAAATATGCAGCGTCTTTATCCATGGCATTTTTAAGGGGGCTCCCGTTATCAATATGAATATCTTTCAGGTCAAAGCCATAAGCCTTTATGGGTGCTACCGGATGCACCTTAAATCGGGTATCATTTTTTACCGGAATATAAGATTGCGCCTGGATTGCTGAAGAAATCATTGCAACAGCCAGCATGCAGGGAAAAAGTCTTTTCATGTAGTAGTTATTATATCACCTGGAAACCATAGGCATAAGGATCGTCTTCAGGATCAATTGAAATAGTATTGTATCCATAGATCCTTGCCCAGCCTTCTATTCCCGGACGGATTGCCGGCTTTCCCGCAACTTCGGTTTCTTCTTCAATGGTGCCAATAAAAGTTGATCCGATAATACTTTCGTGGATAAATTGATCGCCTTTCTTCAGCTTGCCTTTTGTGTACCATTGCGCCATTCGGGCTGAAGTGCCTGTTCCGCAAGGGCTTCGGTCAATTGCTTTATCGCCATAGAATACAGCGTTCCTTGCCGTTGATGCAGGATCAAGAACTGCGCCGGTCCAAAGAATATGCGAGCATCCATTGATCGTATCATTTTCAGGATGCACGAATTCATATTTTTCATTGATGCGTTTCCGTAATTCGCGGGCCCATGTAATTAGTTTATCAGCAGAATAGTGTTCAAGCCCGGCAAAATTCTTCTGCACATCTACAATCGCATAAAAATTGCCGCCATAGGAAACATCGATCACCAGTTCTCCCAAATCGGGACAATCTACTGTTAACTCAGATGCGGCCAGGTAAGCAGGCACATTGGTAAGCTTTACGGATTTTACCTTTGGCCCCTGCTGCCTGTATTCAATATTGACCAACCCTGCAGGAGCTTCCATCCTGATAACACCAGGTGTCCTGGGAACAATCAGGCCTTCTTCAACGCCTATTGTAATTGTACCAATAGTGCCATGGCCGCACATGGGCAGGCATCCACTGGTTTCAATGAACAGTACTGCCACATCATTTGCGGGATCATGCGGAGCATAGAGGATTGACCCGCTCATCATATCGTGCCCGCGGGGTTCAAACATAAGCCCTTTGCGGATCCAGTCATAGTTTTTCAGGAAGTCCTGCCTTTTCTCACTCATGGAATTCCCAATAAGCGCTGGCCCACCCCCGGCAACCACCCTAACCGGATTACCACAGGTGTGCGCGTCAATACAAAAGAATGTTTTTTTCATGTTTTCTGCTTTGTTTAGCAGTTGCTGGTTGATTGCCCGAAGATAATTTACCGTGATAATAATGGGTCACCGTTAATTAGTGATTTGTTTACCATTTTTAGCATTGAGGCATTAGCCAAATCAAATTAAAAATAAATGTATTATAAACAATAATAACTACCAGTAAGCATTTCATGAAAGGTTAATATTCGTAAAGTTTAAGATAAACGGAACAAACAGGTAAACGGCAATTCGGGTTATGTTTGAGATTAAGGAAAACTACTGCTTATGACACTACTCGTTAAAAGGGGTTTGCTGACCACCCTTATGGCTATTTGTAGCTTATTGGTCTTTTCACAAACAATACTGCTGAGAGGAAAAATCCTGGATAAGAACGGGGCTCCTGTTCCATCTGCGACAGTAAAAATAAAAAATTCTGCTTCAGGTGCTTCCACCAATGCTGATGGAAGTTTTACTTTGCCATATTCCGGCAATGCGATTCTTGTAGTTTCTTCTCTGGGATTTAAAGAGCAGGAACTTGCCCTTAATGGCCAGAATGATATCAGCATTACATTAACCAATTCAAGCGCACAATTGGAGGAAGTGGTGGTAACGGCACTAGGCGTGAAAAAGGAGAAAAGAAACCTTACTTACAGTACCCAGGAGGTTAAAGGTGAGGAGTTGCTTAAAACCAAAGAACCCAATGTGGTAAATGCATTGGCGGGAAAGGTAGCAGGGATGCAGGTTACCAGTTCTTCCGGTACGCCAGGTGCCTCATCAAGAATCGTAATCCGGGGTAACACTTCTATTTATGGCGATAACCAGGCGTTGATTGTAGTCGATGGTGTGCCTATCAATAATGATGAAACCGGAAACCTGTATTCAGGCCCTGGTACCAATCGTTTGTCTGATATTGATCCTGCTACCATTGAATCTGTTAACGTATTGAAAGGCGCTGCTGCTACTGCATTGTACGGTTCATCCGGAGCAAGGGGCGTAGTTATGCTTACCACCAAGGCTGGCACTGTAAACAGGAAACCAACCCTTACTTTTTCTTCTGACCTTTCTTTTGAAAAACCGTTTTTACCGGAAATTCAAAACAAATATGGCCAGGGACTTGGCGGCCAGTTTTATAATGGGGAAGACCAGAAAACAAGTGGGGTTTGGGGTCCTTTAATGGATACCTTAAAGATAAATGGGGCGCCTGCACCCAGGTATAACCAAACTGATTTGTTTTTCAAAACAGGTATCACTTCAAATAATTCGGTAAGCGTAAGTGGGGGCGGTGCAGCATCGAGCTATTTTATGTCTTATTCCTATTTTGACCAGACAGGAACTGTTCCTAATAGTGATTATAAAAGACATTCCCTGTTTACAAAATTTACCAATAAAATCAGCGATAAACTGACAAGTACCGTCCAGGCTACTTATTCCGGCACCAATAGTAACCGTCCACCGGAAGGGTACGTTCTGGAAAGTCCGATCTGGACTGTTTATACTGCGCCAATATCCTGGAATCCATTGCCATACCTGAATGAGGATGGCACACAAAGAGTGTATAGGTATTCACGTAATAATCCATATTGGGTATTGGATAATATCAATAACAGTGCAACAGTTAATCGTGTAATCCCGGTAATTACTTTTAATTATACACCAACCAATTGGCTGACGGTTACAGAAAGGCTTGGCGCTGACCTTTATTCAGAGCAGGCAAAATATGTTGAAGCACCCAGCAGCGCACTCGCAACACCTGGTCATATCATCGACCAGAATACCAGTTTCAGGCAATTTAATAATGACCTTATTGTAAATGCCCACAAGGAATTTGGAAAATTCAACACCAACCTGTTGCTGGGAAGTAATATGATTTCCACCTATTCGCAATATAACCGGGGAAATGGTTTGGGTACAACTATTGAAGATTTCGACAATATCAGCAACGCTTCAACAATTACTTTTAGTGAAAGTAACTACCTGCAAAGGAAAGTTGGTTTCTACATGCAGGCTAATATAGATTATAACAGGTTCCTGAACCTGTCACTGACTGGTCGTTATGATGGAAGCTCTGTGTTGTCAAAGGAAAACTCTTTCTATCCTTACGGATCCGCGGCTGCAGCATTTATTTTTTCAGAATTTATGGGTGAGAGGGCAAGGTCATGGGTCGATATCGCCAAACTGAGGGTTTCTTATGCAACTGTAGGAAATGACCAGGTTGCCCCATATTCATTACTGACGCCGTATAGCTCAGCAACTGTTGGATCAATTACCTTTCCATTCCAGGGACAATCTGGTTTTGCGCTGAGTTCAACTTTGGGTAACCCAAATCTTAAAAACGAAAGGTTAAATGAGTTTGAAATTGGTTTTGAGGGTCGTTTTTTCAAGAACAAACTAGGTATAGAGTTATCTTATTTTGATAAGCAAACAATTGATGGAATAATTCCTGGTGTTGTTGTTAGTGCAGCTTCTGGTTATTCTTCTACCACTATCAATAGTGCGAAACTTGAGAATAAGGGCCTCGAGGTCCTGATCAACGCAACTCCCGTAAGAACCTCCCGTTTTAGTTGGGATGTTGCTTTCAATTATAGCAGGATCCGGAATAAGGTTCTGGAAATTAATGATGCAGCTAATCCGCCAATTGAACAATTAGGCAATGGCTTTACTCAAATTATAAAGGGACAGCCATATGGCGTAAAATTCGGCGGCAGGTTTGCCCGTACTGCAGACGGACAATTGAAAATTGATGATGACGGCCTGCCATTCAGGGACGAAAATGATGGTATAATTGGAAATATTACACCAGATTGGCTGGCGGGCATAAATAACAATTTCAGGTATGGACAATTCAGTTTTAGTTTCTTCTTTGATATGAAAATGGGCGGTGATATCGAGAATAACGTTGATGGATATGGCTATTTTTATGGCACACCTAAAATAACCGAAGACCGCGCAGACCGCATAGTGCCGGGAATAAAAGAATCTGACGGGAAAGCAAATGATATTACAGTAAGCGGGCAGAGTTACTGGCGGAGGCTAAACAGTATTACTGAAGCAGTAATCCAGGATGGCACTTATTTAAAACTCCGCAACGTAAGCCTTACTTATGAACTTCCTAAGAAATTATTGGAAAGATCCGTAGTGAAGGGCCTGGTCTTCTCTGTAACCGGAAGAAACCTCTGGATCTATGCACCGCATTTTACAGGAGGTGATCCCGAGGTGAGTTCATTTGGATCTTCTAATGGTTCCCAGGGGCTTTATTCTTTCTCGACACCGACTTCAAAGTCTGTGAATTTTTCAGTGAGGGTTTCTTTTTAATGGTTTTAAATCACAAGTATTATGAAAAAATTAATCACAATAATAATTTTCGGAGGATTTGTCCTGGTTGCTGGTTGTAAAAAATTCATTGATGTAAACGATGATCCAAACCGCCCGATAAATGTGCAGGAATCTTTGATTCTTCCACCTGCGGAACTTTCTATTTCCCATAGTTTGAATGCAGGATTGCTGGGTATTTATACACAGCATTATTTGCAGACAGTTTGCCTCAACCAACCGGTGCCCAATACTGGAACTTACCTGATGACGAATTCTGAAGCCGATGGCGACTGGAGTAATGTATATGTGACCATACTGAATAACCTGAATAGTATGATCAATAAAGCAGAAACCAATGGCAATCCGGCTTATGCCGGCGTAGGGAAAATCCTGTTTGCCTATACATTGGGTGCGGCTACGGACTTTTGGGGCGATTTACCCCTGGTGGAAGCATTAAAGGGAAGTGAAAATTTTGTTCCCATTTACACCGCCCAGGAAGACGTATACAAGGCAGTACAGCAAAAACTTGATGATGGTATTGCTGATCTTGCAAAGGATAGCAAAAAATCGCCAGCCTCCGATGATTTCTTTTATGGCGGCGACCTTGACAAGTGGAAAAAACTGGCCTACACCCTTAAGGCAAGGTATTATATGCATTTAACCAAAGCACCAGGTTATACAGCCACCGGCCAGGCAACCCTGGCACTGTCGGCACTTGAAAATGGCATGAGTTCAAGAGATGATGATTTTAAGTTTTCTTATCCTGGCAGTGCAGGAAATGAAAACCCCTGGTACCTTACTTTCCTTCCCGGCTCAACCCTTGTTTTATCTTCACATTTAGTGGATGAACTGAAAAACAGGAATGATCCGCGTTTACCCGTTATCGTTGCTCCTGCTGTTGCAACAGGTGAATATAATGGTAAAGATATTGGTGAGGATTTTGTTGGTAGTCTTGAAGATTATTCTATTCCTAATACTTTTTATGGCGGTGCCAGTTCTGATAATTTCCTGCTAACGTATGACGAAGCTGCTTTTTTGAAAGCAGAAGCAACATTGATTAAATTGGGGGCAGAAGCAGCACAACCCATTTATATTGCGGCAATTCAATCAAATATGGAAAGACTTGGATTGGACCCGGCTTCAGCGCCTGTAATGAACTACCTGGCCATCCGCGGTGTATTAACTGATGCAAATGCATTGCAACGTATTATTGAAGAAAAGTCCACGGCTAATTTCCTGAATATAGAAAATTGGGTTGACTGGCGCCGCACCGGCTTCCCGGTTCTGACCAAAGTCCCCAATGCCTTATCGGATATTCCAAGAAGGTTTTTATATCCGCAGTCAGAAAAAATTTCAAACCCGCAACCGCAGCAAACAGCAAAACTTACTGACCGCCTTTGGTGGGATGCACAATAGTTTTTAATTGCCGGAACCTGGTTATATAAAGCGACTCGCCATATGGTGGGTCGCTTTTTAATAAATTGATGTATAATATCAGAAAGTATGAAAAAAATAATCTGTTTGGCATTCGCCTGGTTATATGTTTTCCCAGGGTTGGTTTTCTCGCAGGTAAATACCAATAAAGAAATTTCCCTTCAGGCCACTGAGTTAACCAATACTATTATCCAGTATCGTGAAGACAGGGGTAGCCTTGACCGGTTTTATTTCCTGGAATCCTCACCGGAAAGAATAACCAGGTTAAAAGAACTGGATAATCAATATAGCCGGAAACTGGATCAATTCAGCTTTGACCAGCTTAGTGATGAAGGGAAAGTTGATTTTATATTGTTTAGAAAGAATATTCAGGATGACCAGTTCAGGTTAACCGAAGATGAAAAAAATACCCGCCTGGCTTCGAAATACCTTTCCTTTTCAGATGCAGTATTTGCTGCCGAAAAAGACAGGCGCAGGGGGCTTGCTCCTGATGCTCCGAATTTGGCTAAAACCATGAATGGCTGGGCAGTGCAACTGAAGGCTGCTATTAAGAACCTGGACAACGACAAACAGATTGACCTTAATTCAGCCTTTGCAACTGAGAAGTTATCCAATGATTTATCAATGGCTTTAAAAAGCATACATGATTTTTATAACGGGTATGATCCCCAATATTCCTGGTGGATGGAAACCCCTTATAGATCCGTGGATAGCCTTTTAAAAATTTACAGGCAAAACCTGGTAAAACAGGGCCGTAAAAACGCTGTTGGTGCCGACGATGGATCTGGGATAATTGGCAGGCCCATCGGCAAGGCCGAGGTTTTGAGGCAGCTAAAACAGGAATACATAGCATATAGCCCGGAGGAATTGATTGCAATAGCTGAAAAGGAATTTGCCTGGTGCGATAAGGAAATGCTGAAAGCCAGTAATGAAATGGGGTTTGGGAACGATTGGAAAAAAGCCCTCGAGAAAGTGAAAAACACTTATGTTCCTGCGGGTAAACAACCCGAAATGATCCTTGACCTGTATAACCAGAGTGTTGATTTTCTTAAGAAAAACGACCTCGTGACAATCCCGCCTATTGCTGAGGAAACCTGGCGGATGAGTATGATGAGCCCGGAGCGCCAATTGGTGAACCCGTTTTTCCTCGGGGGTGAAGAAATTATTATTTCTTACCCCACGAATAGCATGTCTGAAGAAGATAAGTTAATGAGTATGCGGGGCAATAATCCGCATTTTTCAAGGGCAACAGTTCATCACGAACTGATTGCCGGTCACCATCTCCAGATGTTTATGAACAGCCGTAACCATGCTTACAGGAATTTCGGCACACCTTTCTGGATAGAAGGCTGGGCGCTCTACTGGGAAATGATTCTTTGGGATAAAGGCTTTCCGCGTGGTCCGGAAGATAGGATCGGTATGTTGTTCTGGCGGATGCACCGCTGCGCAAGGATTATTTTTTCATTAAACTATCACCTGGGGAAATGGACACCACAGCAATGTATTGACTTCCTGGTAAACCGGGTCGGCCATGAACGTGCCAACGCTGAAGGGGAAGTACGTCGTTCGTTTACCGGAGGTTATGGTCCTTTATACCAGGTCGCATACCTGGTTGGTGGATTGCAGTTTTATGCATTGAATAAAGAATTGGTGGGAACTGGAAAGATGACTGCTAAGCAATTTCATGATGCGGTCCTCCAGGAAAATGAAATGCCCGTGGAATTATTGAGAACAATTTTGTTGCAGAAACCACCCAATATTGATTTTACCACTAAGTGGCGGTTTTATCCTTTACCTGCTAAATAAGACGGGTAGCTATTCCACGAAACTGTTAATATTGGTAAATTTTATATTAATAAGCACATAGGTTATTGAATCATACGGACCTATTTTTGCATTTCAAGCATAAAATTTTTTATCTATGGCAAATTTTAACTGGAGTGGTGTATTCCCGGCATTACTCACACCCTTTAATAAAGAGGATAAAGTGGACTTTGATTTGTTTAAGACCAATCTCGATGCGCAGGTCAGCGCCGGGGTTGATGGTGTGATTATTGGTGGATCCCTTGGTGAGGCAAGCACATTGCTGATGGAAGAGAAAAGGGACCTCCTGATTTATGCAAAGGAAATTTCTCCAAAGAATTCACCGGTAATCGTCGGTATTGCAGAGCAAAGCACTGCTGTTGCCGTAGAATTGGCACAGAAAGCCGAGGCAAACGGAGCTGATGGGTTGATGCTTTTACCACCTATGCGTTATAAGTCTTCTGATGATGAAACAGTAGCCTATTTCCAGGCTGTAGCCCGCAATACTTCCCTTCCGATTATGGTCTATAATAATCCGGTTGATTACAAAATTGAGGTCACTATCAGCATGTTTGAAGAACTTCTGCCTTTTGAAAATATTCAGTCTGTTAAGGAGTCCACCCGTAATACAATGAATATAACCAGGATGATTAACCGCTTTGGGGACCGTTATAAAATACTGACAGGTGTTGACCCGATTGCCCTGGAAAGCCTTGTTTTGGGTGCTGATGGCTGGGTAGCCGGACTGGTAGATGCTTTCCCGCAGGAAACAGTAGCTATCTTTAGGTTAGTGAAAGCTGGCCGCATACAGGAAGCGCTTTCTATCTACCGCTGGTTTATGCCTTTGCTTGAGCTCGATATTCATCCCAAGCTGGTTCAGTATATCAAACTTGCCGCAACAGCAACCGGAATTGGCAGTGAATATGTCCGGGCACCGCGTATGCCCCTAAGTGGCACCGAAAGGGTCACTGTTTTGAAAACAATTAATGATGCACTTGCAGTTCGCCCTGAATTGCCAGATTACAAAAACCTGAAACCCCTTGCACATGCTAACTGGTCTTAGTATAATCGGGCACGGAATTGCCGCTGAACAAACAGAAAAATTATTTTCCTTCAGCACACTAAAAGGTGCCCAGTTACCCGAAGGGTTTTCCGTTGCTTCTGCAGCAGAGATTCAGCTGGCCATTGATAAAGCAACTAAAGCCTTCCCTGTATACAGCAGGATTAGCGCTATTGGAAGGGCAGTATTCCTCGAAACAATTGCCCAGGAAATCATGGCTTTGGGAGACCAGCTGCTGGAACGTGCTAACCTGGAATCCGGCTTACCCATGGGAAGACTGACAGGAGAACGCGACAGGACTGTTAACCAATTGCGTTTATTTGCCGCTGTTTTGCGGGAAGGTTCATGGGTGGAAGCGGTGATTGATACTGCACAACCTGATCGGAAACCTTTACCCCGGGCAGACCTTCGTAAAATTCAGGTACCAATTGGCCCGGTTGCGGTTTTTGCTGCGAGCAATTTTCCATTTGCTTTTTCAACAGCCGGCGGCGATACCGCTTCAGCACTGGCTGGAGGGAATCCGGTAATTGTAAAAGCGCACAGCGCGCATCTGGGTACAAACGAAATGATGGCAACGGCCATTCAAAATGCTGCGAAGAAATCGGGTATGCCAGATGGGGTCTTCTCTTCACTTATAGGTGAAGGTGCAACACTTGGACAGGTGCTGGCCAAACATGAAGGGATCAAAGCAATTGGATTTACCGGTTCGTTTAAAGCAGGAATGTCTTTATTCCGAACTGCTTCCCATGATCGGCTTACACCAATTCCTGTATATGCAGAAATGAGCAGTATAAACCCGGTGCTGTTATTACCCGGGAAATTATCGGAAGATCATGCTGCCATTGCGCAGCAACTGGCGGGTTCCATTACCCTTGGCGTTGGGCAGTTTTGCACAAACCCGGGTTTATTATTTGTAACAAGGGATGGACTTACGGAAGATTTTATTGTAGCCTTACAGGCTGCCCTGGCTGCAGTTCCTGCGGGTGTAATGTTGAATAAGACAATTTGTTCCAGCTATTACCGCGATCGTAAAAAAATCAGCGCCGTGGATGGTGTTACTGTTTTACTGGAAGGAGCGGATGAACAGGGGAATTATAAAGGCTCCCCAAGCCTGCTGCAGGTTAGCGCGAAGGCATTTATTCAGCAGCAAATGTTACAGGATGAAATTTTCGGTCCGGCTTCCCTGTTAGTAATTTGCGAGAATGAAAGTGAAATGCTGGAAGCAATCCAGGGGCTTCATGGCCAGTTAACTGGTTCCATTTATGCAACTGGAGAAGACGTTAAAAAATATAGTTCATTTGTGGAAGCCTTATCCGGTAAGGTTGGCCGGGTGATTTACAATAATGTACCAACAGGCGTTGAAGTATGTCATGCTATGGTGCATGGCGGGCCATTCCCGGCAACTACGGACGCGCGTTCCACCTCGGTGGGTGCAGAAGCAATAAAGCGCTTCCTCCGGCCCATCTGTTTACAGGATTGTCCGGAATCCAGCTTGCCCGAGGCTTTGCAAAACAGCAATCCGCTTGGCATAATGCGAAAAGTTAATGGCGAATATACCCGCGAACCTATTGTACCCGCTAATTTATGAAAGCAGTAATTATTGGCGGAGGTATTATTGGTTTGTGCAGCGCTTACTACCTGGCAGAAGCAGGATGGGATGTAACTATAATTGATCGCACTGACCTGGCAGATAATTGTTCCTATGGTAATTTGGGAATGATCGTTCCCAGCCACTTTGTTCCTTTGGCGGCCCCGGGTATTATATCACAGGGCATTCGCTGGATGTTTGATGCAAAGAGTCCATTTTATGTAAAACCTTCGCTGAGCTGGAACCTCGTTTCCTGGGGATTAAAATTCATGCAAAGCGCTACAAAGGCAAAAGCAGAGGCGGCGGCGCCCTATTTAAGGGATATTAACCTGTTGAGCCGTTCCTTGTACGAGGAATTGAAGTCTTTACCTGGTTTTGATTTTGCCTACGAGAGGAAGGGAATCATGATGTATTTCAAAGATCCGAAAGTTGGTGAAGAAGAAGCTCATCTTGCTGAAAAAGCAAGGTCAATGGGACTGGATGTTGATACCCTTGGCAGGCAGGCTGCACAACAACTGGAACCCGCTGTGACGTTGGATGTGTTAGGTGCTGTACATTATAAATGTGATGCCCATTTATATCCCAATAAGCTTAACCAGCAATTACTGCAGCATTTACAGGCGAGGGGTGTTCGCGTTATTACCGGTACTGAAATTACCCGAATCGACAGCAAACAGGGAAAGGTCAGCGCTGTGCAAACTGAAACCCAGACAATAGGAGCCGACCTGTTTATTCTTGCAGCAGGTTCCTGGTTACCGGAATTATTGAAAAAATGCGGACAGCAAATTCCCCTGATGCCGGGTAAAGGGTATTCCTTTACGTTAGATCATCCCCAAAAAAGCCTGAATATACCTGCGATCCTTTGCGAAGCAAGGGTAGCCATTACACCGATGGCAGGTAAAATGAGGTATGGTGGAACCATGGAACTAGGCCCGGTAAACCATTCGAAAAATATGAACAGGGTAAGGGGAATTGTTGAGTCTATTCCAGCGTATTTTCCCGGTCTTCAGGTCGCTATGCCGGCAGAACAGGATGTTTGGTATGGCTTCAGGCCCTGCTCCCCGGACGGCTTACCTTATATCGGTTATATAAAATCGTTAGATAACCTCATCGTAGCCGGAGGCCATGCAATGATGGGTTTAAGCCTTGGCCCTGCAACCGGTAAATTGGTTGCTGAGCTCGCTTCCCGCAAAAAAACTTCAGTTTCCATCGAAGCCTTTGACCCCAACAGGTTTTAACTGCTCCTTTAAGACTAAACAGGGCTATTCTTTTTGGGAATAATCTTATAAATAGGGATTCCCAAAAGAGTAATAATAAGTCCTGGCCAGGTAAAGGATGGTTTAAAAATGATCAGTAAAATACAGAAGCTTAGGCCCATCATAATGTAAATAACTGGCAACACCGGGTACCCGAATGCTTTATAAGGCCGCAGGGCATCGGGTCTTTTCCTGCGAAGGATAAAAATACCAGCAATAGTGAGCATATAAAACCCAACAACTACAAAAGAAATCATATCCAATAACTGTCCGTATTTGCCGCTAAGGCTCCAGGCACAGGCAAATAAGCATTGTAGCCATAAGGCATATGCAGGAACGCCATTCTTGTTGAGGGAACCGGCTTTGCTGAAGAATAAACCATCTTTCGCCATGGTATAATAAACCCTGGCGCCGGCCAGAATGATTCCATTGTTACAGCCAAAGGTTGAAATCATGATCATGATCGCAATAATCATGGTGCCTGCAGGCCCGAAAATCTCCTGTGCTGCAGCTACAGCAACCCTGTCTTTTTCAGCGCCGGCAATTGCGTCAAGCGGCAGTACCGCAGTGTAGGTGATATTGGTTAATACATAGATAATAGTAACAATCAGTGTACCCAGGAAAAGACTCAGGCCGATATTGCGTTGCGGGTTTTTTATTTCACCCGCAATAAATGTCACATTGTTCCATGAGTCGCTGCTGAATATTGACCCCACCATCGAAGCCGCTATGGCACCAAGTGCGGCAAACAGGCTGTAATCTCCCAATATGCCTGCCGGGGTCCTCGATTGCAGGTGCCATGCATTGGTCCAGTTTAAGTCCCATACACCAGGCCGGAAAGCCATTAAACCAAACAGTATTAATCCGAACAGGCTTAGCAGTTTGGTGAGGGTGAATGTTGTCTGGATCAGCTTGCCGCTTTTTATTCCTCGTGTATTGATAAACGTAAGTAAAACTATTACAACGATAGATAATAACTGGGCCGGTGAGATAGCCAGTGCCCCAAATTTCAGGGCTACTTTGTCTTCACTGAAAACCGGGAAAAGATAGGCGGTGAACTTTGCAAAAGCTACGGCTACTGCCGCTATAGTGGCTGTTTGTATTACTGAGAAGAAACTCCACCCGAACAGGAACCCTATCAGGGGATTGTACGCTTCCTTAAGATAAACATATTGCCCGCCGGCCTTTGGGAACATTGCGCTGAGTTCGCCATAACTTAATGCTGCGGTAATGGTCATGAAACCGGTAATCAGCCACACAGCGATTAACCATCCCGAGCTTCCAATATTCCGGGTTATATCTGCGCTGACAATAAATATGCCGGAACCGATCATAGATCCGGCTACAATCATGGTTGCATCCAGTAAACGAAGGGTCGGCTTAAAGTTTGGTTCACTCATAATACCCTGTAATTTCAATTGCTGTAATATATAACATCAAAAGCGATCGCTATGGGGCGATCGCTTTGTAAATTTTAATCTGTATTGGCCGGATATTAGCCCAGCTTTGGCAGGGTATATCCATTGTGGTAACCTGCTGTCATGAGTTCTTTGGCTGCTTTTGAATCAAATGAATTTGTAGCAGTATTCCAGCTTAATTTTTCCCTTGTGCGGAATGCTATATTACCCAACTGGCAAACCTGTGCAGTTTTTGATGCTTCCTGTATTGGGGTATGCAGCGTGCTTCCATTACCCGCACGGATAGCGTCTACAAAATTCTGCATATGCCGTACCAAAGAATTACCCTGGTCTTTCTGCATCGGTACCGGTGCCATTTTATCTTCTTCTGCCGTTACATACCAGCCTTCCCTGTTTAATACCAATGTACCATTGTTGCCTATGAATGCAGTGCCATGTGTTAATCCATATGGGCCAAGGTCAATCCCGGTTGCATGCTCCCATACCAGGTTGAATTTTTCATATTCAAAAATAGCGGTGAGGGTGTCTGGTGTTTCGGAAGCATCATCCGGGTAAGCCATCTTTCCGCCTGATGCCATTACCTGTTTAGGGAACCCTGCTTTCATACCCAATAGCGCATAATCAATCATGTGAACGCCCCAGTCAGTCATTAACCCACCAGCATAATCCCAGAACCAGCGGAAATTAAAATGAAAGCGGTTGCCATTAAAAGGCCTGTTTGTAGCAGGGCCCAGCCAACGTGTATAGTCAACGCCTTCAGGAGCCGGCCCATCAGGTTTTATGGGCACTGGCTTCATCCAGCCCATGTATGCCCACGATTTTACCGTACGGATATTGCCCAGCTTTCCGCTGTGGACGAATTCAATGGCATCCTGGAAATGCGGTGCACTTCTTTGCCATTGACCTACCTGTACAATGCTTTTATATTTTTGCTGGGCTGCCTCCATAATGCGGCACTCGGTAATGGAGTTGCCACATGGCTTTTCAACATAAACATGTTTTCCTGCAGCACAGGCTTCTACCATAATCAGGCAATGCCAATGGTCCGGTGTTCCGATAATCACAATATCAACATCCTTGTTTTCTAAAAGCTTCCTGTAATCGGAATAGGTTTTTACAGGCATATTCATCTTTTCCAATTCTGCCGCCCTTCTTTTTAATACATTATCATCAACATCGCAAAGGGCAATGCATTTTACACCATCAATTTTTAAAATGGCCTGGAGATCGCTCCAACCCATTCCATTTACACCAATTACACCCACATTCAAACGGTCAGCAGCTCCTGTCCGAAATGGGTATGCAGGTAATAGTTCAGATCCGATAGCTGGAAGTACTGCTGTTCCCAGTAAAAGGCTACCACTGGTTCGAATAAACTTGCGACGGGGATTGTTCATGGCAATTATATTTTAATCGTATTGCTGATTAATTTACAAACATTATCCTAATCCATTCCAGGAAATGGGAAAATCCGGCTAGCAACTGCCAATTTGTGTAAACTTTGTATTAAATGTCAGCCGTACATTTATATTCCCAAAGGTCAATCTCAAAATTATGGTCAAAGTGAAATTATTTGGAATCATTTTTCTTGTAGGTTCCTGCATTGCCGGATTTGCTCAATCCGTTACCGGTGATTATCCTATTCAGCCGGTACCTTTCACCAAAGTCCATTTGCATGATAATTTCTGGGCCCCCAAAATTGCTACTAACGCAAGGGTTACCATCCCTTATACTTTACGCAAATGCCGTGAAACAGGCCGTATAGATAATTTCCTTAAGGCTGCGGGCAAGATGCCTGTGGGTAAAATAACAGAATATCCTTTTGACGATTCTGATTTATATAAACTTATTGAAGGCATTTCCTATTCATTACAGGTTAATCCCGACCCGGCGATGGATAAAACGCTCGACAGCCTTATTGTTATTATTGGTGATGCGCAGGAACCGGATGGCTACCTCTATACATTCCGCACAATGAAACCTGAGAAATTGCACGAATGGATCAGTCCCAACAGGTGGGAGGCAGACCCCGAATTGAGTCATGAGTTATATAATGCGGGTCATTTGTATGAAGCGGCTGTAGCTCATTTTATGGCAACCGGAAAGAAATCCTTATTAAATATCGCCATTAAAAATGCCGACCTGCTCGTTAAGGACTTTGGTCCTGGCAAAGCTGCATATTTCCCCGGCCACCAGGTTGTGGAAATGGGCCTGGCACGAATGTACAGGGTTACCGGCAAGCAGGCTTACCTTGACCTTGCCAGGTACTTTTTAGATATCCGTGGAGATGGGCATATCAAAGAATCAGAATACAACCAGTCTCATAAAATGGTCACAGACCAGCATGAGGCAGTGGGCCATGCAGTTCGTGCAGCATATATGTATACCGGCATGGCTGATGTAGCAGCCCTTACCGGCGATAAAAAATATATTGGCGCCATCAATGATATCTGGCAGGATGTGGTTGACCATAAATTATACCTTACCGGCGGCATTGGTGCTACCGGCAATGGGGAGGCCTTCGGCTCATCGTATGACCTGCCGAATATGTCGGCCTATGCAGAAACCTGTGCGTCTATTGCGAACGTGTATTGGAATAGCCGTATGTTCCTGATGAACGGCGATGCAAAATATATTGATGTGCTGGAAAGGATTTTATATAATGGATTGCTTTCAGGCGTATCATTGAGTGGCGATAAATTTTTCTATCCCAATCCATTGACATCTATGGGGCAGCACCAACGGAGTCCCTGGTTCAGTTGTGCCTGTTGTATCTCCAATATGACAAGGTTTATGCCATCAGTTCCCGGCTACGTATATGCGCAGCAGGATAATAATATTTATGTTAACCTGTATGTCGCTAATTCTGCTGAAATAGACCTTCCATCCGGTAAAGTGGCTATTGACCAGGAAACTGAATATCCATGGAAAGGACATGTTTTGGTGAAAGTGGATCCTTCGAAAAAATCCAGATTTAATATCCACTTCAGGATCCCCGGCTGGGCCCGTGAGGAAGCTATTCCCGGTAGCCTTTATGCCTTTTTAGACCAGAAACGCAGCCCGGTTGCTGTTAAACTGAACGGGAAATTAATCGAATTCAAAAGCGACAAGGGCTATATTGTTATAAACCGGGAGTGGCGCAAAGGGGACAAGGTTGACATTGAATTGCCGATGGAGATCAATAAAGTAATCGCCAATGCAAAGGTGAAAGAAGACCAGAACAAATTTGCCCTTCAGCGTGGTCCATTGGTGTATTGCCTCGAAGCGCCCGATAACCTCGACAGTGCGGTTTTGAATATAGTTGTAAAAGAAAATGAAAACTTTTCTTCAGCCTATAATGAAAAACTGCTGAATGGGGTGGTTGTATTAACTGCCAAAGGAAGTTCAACTAAAAGACAATTGAACTCTGATGTGTTATTGAAGTCCGAACAGGCCGTTGAAGCTATTCCTTATTATGCCTGGAATAATCGCGGGCCTTCCGAAATGGAAGTCTGGATTCCTTATGTAGAATCAGCTGCCCATCCCAAACCGGCCCCAACGATTGCTTCAAAAAGCAAAGCCAGCTCCTCCCAGTCTAACCCGCGCATGCTTAAAGGATTGAATGACCAGTTTGAACCTGAAAATTCACAGGACCACAATTCTGTTTACCTGCATTGGTGGCCTAAAACAGATTCGAAGGAGTGGGTTCAATATGATTTTGACCAGGAATATGCTGTTTCGGAATCTATGGTCTATTGGTTTGATGACGGGCCATTCGGGGGGTGCCGGATCCCCGCTGACTGGAAAATCTATTATAAAAAAGATGGAGCCTGGCTACCGGTTGAGAATGAAGGAAATTATGAAATCACTAAGGACAAATACAATACTGTGCATTTCAAAACAGTAAAAACAACAGCGCTGAAGATTGAAGTGCAATTGCCAAAAGAACACTCTGCCGGCATCCACGAGTGGATTGTTAAATAACTGGTGTTAGCCCTTAATATGCCGCAAGGGCCATGTTATTCTGTGGTTCAAATGCATTATTGAAATAGGTTCCCACATATTCACTGGGCGATTTCCCGGTTATTGTTTTGAACACTCGGTTAAAATTTGTAATACTGTTGAATCCGCAGGTATAAGCTATTGCGGAAATGCTTTCAAAACCTCCATCGGTTAGTTTTTTACAGGATTCATTTATCCGCACCTCATTGAGAAAAGACACAAAAGTGTGCCTTGTCCTTTTTTTAAAATAACGGCAGAAAGCCTGGGGGGTCATATGTGCCTGTGCGGCAACTTCTTCCAGCGTGATCTGTTTCGCATAGTTCATCATTATATAGTGATATATATTCCCGAGCCGGATTCCCTCATGTTCGCTTACACTTGCCATTTCAGATACAGTTGATAATTCTTTCAGGTCAGGGATGGCACAGAATTTTTTTAATAATTCAAGGAATGCAATGAGTTGATCCATTCCGGTCTGGGCGCTGATTTTATTCATTTGGTTTGATATCTCGGCCACACGTGACTCGGGAATGGTAAATCCCGCCCGGTGTTTATGAAGGAACGTCTTAAGTGACTTTATTTCCGCGAGGTCAAAAATATTCCTGAGTTTACCATTTGGGTTGAAATAAATTGACATGGACTGAACCATTTTCTTATTACGCGCTGTAAAGTAATATGGGTCACTTTTGAATACGTGCGGCTGATTTGCGCCGATACAATAGATCTCATTAGAACGAAAGGGGTGCATATTATTGTCCACCACAAGTGTGCCTTCACCTTTTTGAATCCAGGTCAGCTGCATTTCATCATGGCGGTGAAGGTGCTGGTAAAAAAAGGGAAGATTTTCTTTTTGAACAATGATGTTCTTTTCTCCCGGAACAGGAATGGTGAATTGCAACACTTTCATAAATCAGAATTTGGTAAGGTTGAATGAAATACCCCCTGGAAGAAAAGTAGGTTATTTCTAATAAATTACCAGTCAAATGCGAAAATTTGGCAATATGAGGTTAAAATACGGTGAATGGCTTCCTTTTCACCATTACTCCCTTGCCCCCCTCGATATAAATTCCAGTTTAAATTGAAAATAAACTACCGATAATGTATAATCGAAACAATTGATATCTGGTGCTGGAAATTATCTTGTCCTTTAATAATGGTAGGTTGTTGACAGAAAATAATACTAAAATGTCGCCCAAAAAAAATATTGTTAAATAATGTTCACATTTGAAATACTTCTCCTTAAATTCAAAATCTAACTAACGATTGTTTATTAAATAGATTGAAAAGCTAAGTGTACTGTTTTTGTTTACTTAATCCGTCGTTAAGGACTATTAAACTATCCTCCTGTGAAATGTGCTTGTAATATGTCTTGTATATATTTTGTAACTAGAAATAGCTCTTATATTAATAGTAAACCAAACAATCGCTCGCTATGAAAAAAAATACCAAAACGTTTTTTTCATTACTGCTTATCATTCCTGCATTTTTAATTGCTTCCTGCAAAAAGGAGGAAACAAAGACGGAAGATCTTGCCACCACCAAGAAAGGTTGGGTAACAGGAACATGGAAACAAAAGGACCTGGTATTGGCCTATCCCATACCAAACCCATTTGGGGGACCGGATTTTCCGGTTGGGTACAGCTTATATAACCTGGCACCCTACCTTCCCATTACGGGTCCGGGAATAACCTGTTCAGCTGATAATATTTATGCTTTCGACTCAACAGGCAATTTTACCATTACTGGTTGTACAGAACTGATTCTGCCCGATGCAGGAAACAGTGGGAAATGGAATTTACAGGTCTATGGATCTGCATTACATCTTGTTTCTACAGATAATAAGGACACACCTCTTTGGATCAACAATATCAACAGTACGGATATGAAACTCGGTTCCCTGAGTTTCACAATTCATTTCGCTGAATTCGGGGCAGATATCCCTGTCTACATCCTCCTGGAAAAATAATAGGACTGCATTAAAGTAATACTTTATTAAAATCATCAATTTAAATGGTCATGAGAAAATACTGGTTCGTAATCGGGCTGTTATTCCTGGTAACAGCTTCCAATAAAATGCTGGCGAATGATGGGGCATCCACATCCGCTTCCATCCGGGAAAAAGAGAATACTTTTTTTAATTCAGCCTGGAATGTATCGGGCATTGAAGGCACTGAATTTTTCCAGGCAGAAATTGTAGTAAAGGGAACAGTAAAAGATGAAAACGGTCCGATATCAGGTGTAACCGTTACAGAAAAAGCGACAGGTCATGCCACTACCACAGATGCCAGGGGAACCTTCTCATTAAAAGTAAAGGACGCAAATAGCACCCTTGTATTTTCATCTGTTGGTTTTAAAACAGTTGAAGTGGCCGTTGCCGGCCGCACCCAATTCACTGTTACCATGGAAAATGCAAACCAGGAGCTTTCTGGCGTAGTTGTAACAGCTCTTGGCATCAGCCGGACAAAAAAATCTGTGGGGTATTCTGTTGAAGAGGTTGCCGGCAAGGAAATGAACAGGGTAGCGCAGGAAAACATCCTGAATGCAATGTCAGGTAAAGTGGCTGGCGTAACGATCAACCAGACTGGAGGAGCAGGTTCTTCTGTTAGTATGGTTATACGTGGTGCTACTTCACTGAGCAGCGATAACCAACCGCTATTTGTAATTGACGGGGTCCCTGTTGCCAATACACTGAACAATATTAGCCAGGTTGGTACTGATAACAGGGTGGATTACGGAAATGCAATCGGTGGTATTAACCCCGACGATATTGAAAGTGTATCTGTGCTTAAAGGACCAAGCGCTGCTGCATTATATGGTTCACGCGCTGGTAATGGTGTTGTTTTAATTACTACAAAAAGCGGCAAAGCGGCAAAAAGGATGACGGTTAATTTTATTACCAATACTGTTTTTGAAAAACCGTATAAGTTTTTGAAATGGCAGACAAAATTTGCCTCTGGTGTTTACCCTGCTACACCCGTTTCCATTTCAGGTAATATCCTTACTGACCCACTCGGGGTTTCAGACCCCAGGTTTAATCCCGATAATGTTATTATTGATGAATCAAGCAGTGGCCGTGGCGGTCCTGAATTGGACAGGGGCTATAACGCTATCCAATGGAATAGTCCTTTGGATGCAAATGGGAACCAGATCGCTACTCCTTTAATTTCACATCCTAATAATGTCAGGGATTTTGTGCAGACGGGCATTACCACTACAAACGGCATCTCAGTATCGAATAATACAGAAAATGCTAATTACAGGATTTCTTATGGCGATATGCGCAATAAAGGTATCGTTCCGAACTCAGACCTCTTCCGCCATACCCTAAACCTGAGCTCTTCGCTTAAACTTAACAATAAATTACGCCTGAGCACAAATATTGACTTCAGCCGGAACAATTCAAACAACAGGCCTGCCGGTGAAAGAGGCGCCAATCCTTTGCAATGGGCATATATGGTTTCACCACATATCGACATCAATGAACTGAAAGACTATTGGGAGCCTGGCAAAGAGGGTCTTGTTCAACGCACTCAATATAATGGCGTATATAATAATCCTTATTTCCTTGCACACGAAGTAAACAACTCATTTGTCCGCGACAGGGTATACGGGAATATTAAGGCTGACTGGCAGATTTCCAATGAATTCAGCCTGATGTTGCGGTACGGCCTGGATAATATCAACGAGAGAAGGCAAACTACTATTGCTAATAGCTATACGGAAGATCCTCGTGGAGCTTTCGGTGTAAATAATATCAGGAATTTTGAAGGAAACGCGGATTTCCTCTTAAACTATAGAAAGAAACTGGGTGATTTCAGCCTCTCTGTTTCCGCCGGTGGTAACAACCGCTACCAGACTGGTGGTAATGAGCGCTCTGCCACAAAAAATGGAACAGGTTTAATCGTTCCCGGTGTATTTACCTTGCAAAACATACTCCCTGCTAACCTGGAATACAGCAACTACACTTATAAAAAGGGTGTAAACAGTTTGTATGGTATGGCAACAGTAGGATACAAGGATATGGTTTACCTCGATCTGAGTGGTCGTAACGACTGGTCCAGCACCCTGCCCGGAGCGAAACCCTATTTTTATCCTTCTGCTTCTTTAAGTGTCCTGGCTGATGAAATGCTTGGAATTCATTCAACTGATATCAACCAGATTAAGCTGCGCGCCGGTTATGCTATTGCCGGTAATGATGCAAGCCCATACCAGTTAGTTTCTGTACTTCAAAACGCAGGTACATGGGGAGATGTTCCCAGGTTAACCACTTCAGGGACATTATTAAATGCGAACCTGAAACCAGAACAGGCTAATTCTTTTGAAGTAGGTACTGATGTTAACCTCTTTAATAACCGTTTGCGCTTTTCCGGTACCTATTACCAGGTAGATAACAAGAACCAGATTTTCAGCACAGCACTGCCACCTTCAACCGGTTATGGTTCTAAAAACATTAATGCCGGTTTATTAAGAAGCACCGGTTATGAAATTACCCTTGGTGGTACTCCGGTGTTGACAAAAGACTGGAGATGGGATGTTAGTGCCAACTTCACCCGAAACCGTACCAGGGTAATGGAACTGACCGATGAAATGCCTTACTTCACTTATTGGGAAGATGCAAAGGGCGGCGCATATACATTCAAAGGCGAAGAAGTGGGAGATATTTATGGTCCAAAAGTGCGCACCGTAGAAGATAAAGGTTCTCCCTATTATGGTTACCCGCTGCTTGATAACGGTAATGAAGACGGCGCTAAATGGGTAGCCCTGGATGGACTTGCAGTAAAAAATAAGATCGGGAATTTTAATCCCAGGTTTATTATGGGCTTCCAAACCTCCATCTCCTATAAGCGCTGGACTTTAAATATGACACTTGACTGGAGAAATGGCGGTCAGTTTGTATCACAGACTTACAGGTATGGTATTGAAGATGGACAGGCTTCCCTGCAGTTTGGCAATTTTATAGATCCGGGTACGATGACCGGAAAGGAACTGCGTGACTACCTGGTAGCTAACGCAGACAAGCTGATTAAAATTAATAACGGAAAATTCTTAAGGGTAGGTTGGCCTACTCCGGAGCGTACAAGTTATCCTGTTATTATCAGCGGATATAACCTTCCCTACGGTGGCTTGTTTGCACCCGGTGTTTATGCAACCGGCTGGGATGCTAATGGTCAGCCAACAGGATATGCAGAAAATCTCGGTGAAAATATCTTAGGAATGGATGATCCTAACAATCCTAATAAAACGATCCCGATGTTATATGCAGTTAGTAACCCATGGGAGTTTACGGAACCTACTTTATTTTCCGCTTCCTACCTCAAAATGAGGGAGGTATCCTTATCGTACGCATTGCCGACTTCATTTGCCAGGTCTTTAAAGATGCAGGATGTCAGTTTTTCTGTATACAGCAGGAATATCATCATTTGGACTCAGGCAAAAATTGGCATCGATCCTGAAAATGCCTATCAGCCTACAACTGGTATCCAGGGGGGTATGCAGTTCAAACAGGGTATTGAACGATATAATGTAACTCCTTGGTCTATTCCAATGGGCGTTAAGCTTAACATAACCTTTTAAGTAATTCATAAATAGTTATTTATTATGAATAAGTATAAAATATTTGCACTGTCATTCCTCGTTTTAGCCACGGTATTATTTTCCTGCTCAAAGCACCTGCAGGAACTGAATGAAAATCCAAATGGCGCTAACCCGGAAACTACAAACCCCGACCTGGTTTTATCAACCGTATTAACTGAATCTGCCAAGACATTTGTAACACTGGGATATGGTGACATTGCAGGTGTAATGCAGCATACTCAGAAAGATGGCTGGGGCGGTGGCCATAACAACTACGATTGGGGTAACAGCAATAGCTGGGGAAGTTTTTATGATATCCTCAGGAACAACAAGTTTGTTTATGATAAATCATTAGCCAAGGGTTACAATGGACGTGTAGGAATAACATTAGTCATGAAATCGCTGATGTTTGGATTGATCACAGATTTGTGGGGTGATGTCCCTTACTCACAGGCCGTGATGGGAGATATGGGTGGTAATGAATATACTTTCCCCGCTTATGATAGCCAGAAAAGCATTTATGACAGTATCCTTGCTAACCTTGAATTAGCGAATACCTTATTGTCCCAGGGAGATAATAACGAGTCAGCAATAGGGGCTGCGGATGTGTATTACGGCGGTGATTTGAAGAAATGGCAGCAATTCGCTAACTCCCTCGCCCTTCGTTACTACATGCGCCTTTCTGTAAAAGAACCGGAAATAGCAAAAGCTGGAATAGAAAAAATAGCAGGTAATCCTACCCAATACCCGATTATAACAAATGCTGCTGATGACGCTACCATGAGTTTTCCTGGTAACAGTGATGCTGATTCATGGCCATCCTATGCGGTTCCGCAATCGGACAGCAGTAATTACCGGAGGATCAAAATGTGCAATACCCTGGTAACGGAACTCCTCAGGCTGAAGGACCCGCGCATTGCTGTATGGGCTGAAAAAGTCCAGGTTTCTATCCTGCTGGATCCCAGCCTTACTGGAGCTGTAAACAGGACAGTCGATACCGTAATTGATGGTGAAACCAGGACCGTTCGAATAGTTTCTACCGGTTATTTAAATGCAAAAAACCTGACCGTTGATGATATTAACCAGGACCCGCATTATGTCGGACTTCCGGTTGCGTTAAATGCACCGCAACTTTATAATTTGAGTCCAACTGCCGAACAGGCTGCCCATAATCCGCATGTTTCCTGGGTAAATAAAACTTTCGCGAATGGAAAGGGTGCAATGGCCAGGGTGATGACGGCTGCCGAAGTAAATTTTATCCTGGCAGAAGCATCTTCAGTATATGGCTGGAGTGCGGGTGATGCGGCCTTGCATTATAATGCAGCTATCAGGGCTTCATTCGATGCGTGGGGTGTGACCAGTGAATTTAATAATTACATCAACCAGCCTGAAGTGGTTTTCAACGGTACCCAGCAACAGATCATAACACAGAAATGGATAGCCAGCTGGTCAGTAGCAACAGAAGCATGGTTTGACTGGCGGAGAACCGGCTATCCTGAATTGCATGGGGTCGAAGGCCGTACAGTTGCTAAAGAACTTCCCGTGAGATTTTACTATCCTCTTGAAGAGAGGAACCTGAATAGCAATAATGCAACGGCTGCAGAAAATAATCTTGAAACAACCATGTATTCTAATTTCGGAAATGATGGATCTAAAAACAGCCCATGGTCGAAACCATGGATAAGTACAGGAACAGGCAAACCCTGGTAGATGGTTTATAAATGGCAAACCTTTGAAATATTGCTTAAAAAAGACAAAAAGATGATTAAAAGAGTATTGTTTTATATTTTTTGTTTAGTTGCTTTTGTACCTTTTGCGAACAGCCAAACCTTTAAAGCAGGCGCTGCAGTAAGGGTTATAACCCCCGATCCTTTATTACCGGTGTCTGGTGGTATAGGCACACCCAAACCTACAAAAATCAAACAGGGTGAACTTTACGCACGTGCCCTGGTTCTTGAAAAAGGCGGTACCAGGATTGCCATCGTGAATATTGATAACTTAGGATGGCCATCAGTGTTAGGGAATAAATCAAGGGCACTTATTAAAGGGATACCACCTGAGAATATTTTAATAGGTGTTACCCACACCCATAGCGCCCCTGATGCTTACGGATTCCCCGATGAAAAAGGCGCGTCATATGCCGATCTTAAATACCTGGACTGGTGTGTGCAACAAATTGCAGATGCCGTGAATGAAGCAGTTTCAAAGCTGGAACCTGCTTCATTAAAAACTGCTGTTGCTGATGCAAAGGGGAAAATTTCTTATAATTATTATGCACCAAAATTGTATGATCCACGCTGCGGCGTAATTCAGGCAATTGCTGCTGGTGGAAAGAATAAAGGCAAGGCCATCGCAACGCTGGTTAACTACGCGATACATCCTGAAATAATTGGTTCTGGACAGGGTATTTTAAGTCCGGATCTCTGTGGCCCGCTTTACTCCAGGATTGAATCAAAAGCCGGTGGTATTGCTTTGTTTATGAATAGCGCGCAGGGAGGAATGGTTACCGCAGATACCAGGCTTGATAATGGCAAGGAAGCCAATGATTGGCAGGAATGCATTCGTATCGGCGAACTTCTGGCAGATGAAGCCCTCCGCATTATTTCGAATGCCCCTGTTCAGGCAGATCCCAACCTGTTTTGCACATCCAGGAAAATCAGCTTCCCTATTGAATCTGATATCATGAAATATGTGATTACGCATTCTCCGCTGAACTTGACAAAGGGTAATGCCAGCACGGATTCTGCTTTTACACAACTTAACCTGCTGAATATTGGTACAGCACAGGTACTGACTATCCCGGGGGAAGCATTACCCAATATTGGTTACTATGTAAAAAGGAATATGCACACGAAACAGCCTTTTCTTTTTGGATTAACCAATGATGCCTTTGGTTACATGCTGACCAAAGTGGATTTCCACAGCTTCGAAAGATATGACTATGTAAGCCGCACGAGCCTGGGGGAAATGACTGGCGAAATTTATATTAATGAAGCACTTAAATTGGTTAAGGAAAGCCCTGCTGCACAAAGTGATGCTAAATAGTTTTTACTTTCTTTAAAATTCAGACATTTAAAATTACCCGGTTCACATGAAGAAAATATCTTTAAGTATTACGACATTATTTATTTCCTTACTGGTATTGGCCCAGTCTCCCATTTCACCTTCCACGGCTTTGCAAAGTTATTTGCATAATGGCGATAACAGCTTTAAATGGGAAGTAAAGGACAGTTACGACATTGGTAATGTAAAAGCTTATGCATTATTGGTTACTTCCCAAAAATGGCGGGAGTATACCTGGAAGCACCAGCTTACCATATTGGTACCAAAAGAAAACAAGTACGACGGCGCACTCCTCTTTATCACAGGCGGATCCCTGAAAGACGGCCTGCCCAACTGGAACGGGCGCGAAGATGATTTTAATGATGCAATGGGTAAAATTGCTGAAACCAATCACGCAATTGTTGCCGTACTGAGGCAAACCCCGAACCAGCCATTGTATGATAGCCTCACTGAAGATGCACTGATATCTTATACACTGCATAACTTCAAAGAGAAGAAGGACTATTCATGGCCTTTACTTTTTCCAATGGTGAAGAGTGCCGTTAAGGCAATGGATGCCGTACAGGAATTTTCAAAAAAGGAACTCAATTTTAGCGTGAACCGCTTTGTAATATCAGGGGCCTCCAAACGCGGATGGACTACCTGGCTTACTGGCGCTAATGATAAACGGGCACAGGCTATTGCACCAATGGTGATTGATGTACTGAATATGCCGGTGAGCCTGCAATACCAGTTAACAGCGCTGGGTGACTATAGTGTACAGATTGAAGATTATGTAAAACTGGGTATTCCGCAGGGCTCAAAAACTGAAAGCGGAATGGCTATTAACACTATGGTGGACCCTTATTCCTACCGCAAAACATTGACCATGCCTAAATTGATTTTTATGGGCACTAATGATGAATATTGGGTAGTGGATAATATCAAAAATTACCTGGATAGCATCCCCGGTAAGAACCGTTTGCATTACGTACCCAATGCCGGGCATGACCTCGGCGATAAAAAACAGGCTTTGCAAGCCTTGAGTGCTTTCTTCGGCGAAACGATGACAAACTCTGCATATCCTAATTGCGGATGGACGACATCAGTTAGTAAAAAGGGAATTAAAGTGAATATCAACGCCACAAAAGACAAACTTATTGACGTTATTGTATGGCACGCTGATTCACCGGATACTGATTTCCGCAATGATAAGTGGACAAGTGATGATACCAATATCTCAAAGAAGGATAAACTGACTATCACAGAGCCTTTGCCGGAATCAGGATACCGGGCCTTCTATGTAGACCTCAAATACATGGATACCCAGGGCAATCCTTATACGGTTAGCACCAGGGTGTTTATGACTGACACACAAAAAATATTGTAGGTATTGCATTCTGGTTTACCAGCGCAACAAGGCGCTGGCCCAGGTAAAACCACTTCCAAAGGCGGCCAGGCAAACCAGGTCGCCTTTTTCTATTAGCCCCTTTTCCCAGGCTTCACATAGGGCAATGGGAACCGAAGCCGCCGTGGTATTGCCATACTGCTGGATATTATTATATACCTGGTCATCACGCAACCCAAGTTTTTGCTGGACAAACTGTGCAATCCGCAAATTGGCCTGGTGCGGGATCAATAAATTTAGGTCGCCTGGTTTTAAATGGTTTGTAGTGAGCGACTCGAGTATTACTTCCGGGAATTTTACCACAGCCTTTTTGAATACCGACGGACCATCCATAAAAGGGAAATTCTGGGCCTCGTCAATCATCGAATGGCTCATAAACATTTCACCTATTTCAGCTTTGTCGAAACTCGCATATTGCCCCCAATGATTGGCATGGGTACCCGGATTGTACATGGCCAGTATTTCAGCGCTTTCACCATCACTGTGCAAATGGGTGCTTAGTATTCCGCTGCCGCCTTCATTGGTTGCCTGCAGAACAACAGCCCCGGCACCATCCCCAAAAATTACAGAAACATTTCTTCCCCTGGTACTGAAGTCCAACCCGAAAGAATGTTTTTCGCTCCCGATGACAAGGATGTTTTTATACATACCGGTTTTAATAAACTGGTCAGCCACCGATAAAGCATATATAAAGCCGCTGCACTGGTTGCGTACATCAAGCGCACCTATTTCTTTCATCTTCATGGCTCGTTGCACCAACACCCCGCATCCCGGGAAATAATAATCTGGTGATAATGTGGCGAATACTATAAAATCAATATCCTGTGGAGTAAGTCCTGCCCTTTCAATGGCTACAGTGGCTGCCTCAACCGCCATGGTCGTTGTCGTTTCCCCTGTCCGATCGGCGTATCGCCTTTCTTTGATGCCCGTCCTTTCCTGGATCCATTCGTCGTTGGTCTCCATATATTTGGTAAGGTCTTTATTGGAAACCACATTTTTCGGCAAATACTTACCGATTCCCGCAATCCTGGATTTTACCATAGCAAGCTGTTTTGTCCATAAAAATAGGGATTTGAAATGCCTGCGTCTTTATTTCAGTTGATTTATTTAATCCCTGACCTGTTTATTGAAGCTATATATAACGCTAATCAAGTAAATTCAGGGACTGAATGTTTACCTCCTGGCTATACCGGAACAATGAATGGCTCATCTGGACTGCCGCACTGCTCTGGATTTATTTTGGTATTCAACCTGACGCACACCAACAAAGCCTTTGCATATTTCACTGGCTGGGGGTAAATGCCTGTCCGGGTTGTGGTCTTGGCCGCAGTATGCATGCAGCCCTTCATGGCCAGTGGGGCATTTCATGGCATTACCATTGGTTTGGGCTACCTGCTGTACTGATTATTTTCACCAGAATCCTATCTTTAATTATCACCAACAAAATTTGCCTTCATGGACAACTACCTGATGGGTTTTCAGGACCTTCAACCGGCAGAAATGGCCGGTTTTAAAGAGCTGACCTCCAGTATGACGGAATCACAGCAGCAACAATTTTTTATGTTGTACAGTGGAAAGCGGAAAAAACCACAGGAAATCCTTTTGCTGACATGCCTGGGATTTGTTGGGGCATCCGGCATTCAACGTTTTGTTCTTGACCAGGTTGGCATGGGAATTTTGTACTTGTTAACCGCTGGCCTCTGCCTGATAGGTACCATCGTTGATCTTGTCAACTATAAAAAACTGGCAACCGATTATAACCTTACCCAGATGTATGAATCTGCCAGGATGGTTGGTATCAGGTAAGTTTAATGGACAACCACGGTTTGCATAAAGTCTTCGATCTGCTGTTGTACTCCCGCGGCATCTTTTGATTTAAAAGGTGACCCTATAACATGGTCGCCGGTATTTGGCATGGCTACTTCGCGTTTTTCCTTTGCCGGGGTACTGATTTCCCTGAACATTTCCTGCATGGCAGAAACCTTTACCACATTGTCCTGGTAGTTTTTGTCCTTGTAATAATATAGTAGCAGCAAGGGTTGCTTAACTTTGGCAAACATTTCTTTTGTCATGGTAGTTTCCAGCATTTCTTCAAGTGCTACCGTGGCTTCCAGGCGATAGCTGCTGTTCCAGTACTGCTTATATACAGGCCGCTGGTCTGATGACACACGGTTTGCCCCGCCAATTACCATTTTTGCAATCTGGAGCCCCCAGGGGTTGTTCAGCAGCCGGGCATTCGGGTCATTAATGGCAATATTGGGTGACAATAGAATTAGCGCATATACATCATCGGGATAGGTCGCTGCCAGCTGCAGCGCATTGGATCCACCGGTTGACGTTCCCATCAATATTACCTTTTTTCCCAGTTGTTTGCCGATGGCCAGGGCCTGCTTTGCTGATTCCCAATATTTATCTGCAGTTAAGTTGGCAAGGGCATCGGTAGTATCAATACCATGCTCCGCAAGCCTTGCCAGGTAAAGATTGGCCCCGAATTTCCGCGCAATATTGGTATGGGTTGGCGCTCCTTCAAACTGGGAGGCAGAAAAGCCATGCAGGTAAACAATGGCGTATTCTGTGGGTTGCCGCAGACTGTCATTATTCCAGATAATACGCGCTTCATTGTCCGGTTTAATATGGTGCATTGCTTCACCGCTTTTCACATACGCTTCAAGGGCCGCAGCACCTGAAGGAACAGCAGGCATAACCGGGGAATACACAGGTTTTGCAGGACAGGGTCCGGCAGCATATCCGGCAATGATTAAAACAGGAATTGCCAGCAACCATTTTTTTCGCATATGGAAGATCGTTCAGTGTCTTTCAAAGATAGTTGCTTTTCCATGCAGCGCTGGTCAAAAAATAGCACCCATGAAATGGGTATATTCTTATTAAATTGGGGGACCAACACAACTGCATGAATCCAACAACTTCAGAGCGCTTCCTTGCACTGGATGTTTTCAGGGGGATGACGATTTGCTTTATGATAATTGTCAATACCCCGGGAAACAGCGCAACCAGTTTCGCTCCCTTACTTCACGCACAGTGGAATGGATTTACACCGACTGACCTTGTTTTTCCTTCTTTCTTATTCGCTGTTGGGAATGCCATTGCTTTCGTCATGCCCAAATGGGAAGGATTGAATCAGTCCGCTGTTTTAGCTAAAATCCTTAAGCGTACAGTAATCATTTTCGGGCTGGGCTTCCTTATGTATTGGTTCCCTTTTATTAAGTGGGATGGGCGCCAGTTGCTTCCATTCCCGTTTTCAGAAACAAGGGTTTTTGGGGTATTGCAAAGGATTGCCCTCTGTTATGGTTTTGCCTCCCTGCTGATTTATTTCCTGAAACCCCGCACGACCTATATGCTCTCGGCCTTGTTCTTAATGGCCTACTGGATACTTTGCTTCACTTTGGGTGATCCTTCAGATCCCTTAAGTATGGAAGGGAATGCGGGTTTGCGACTCGATAAATGGTTGCTTGGTGATGCACACCTGTTTCACGGGGAAGGGGTTAGTTTTGAACCCGAAGGGTTGCTCAGCACGCTACCTGCCATAGTTAATGTTGTAATCGGTTTCTGGGCGGGTGATTTGGTCAGGCGTAAAGGCAAAACATGGGAAACCCTGGCCATTTTACTACTGGCCGGCTCCTTGCTGATGTTCTGCGCTTATTGCTGGAATGGCGTTTTCCCTGTGAATAAAAAATTGTGGACCAGCTCTTTTGTCCTCTTGACAACCGGGTTGGATTGTATGATTATTGCGGGAATTATTTACCTGGTTGATTTCCTTGGCAGGATTAAATGGACTGGCTTTTTTACAATAATGGGGAAGAACCCCTTGTTTATTTACCTCTTGTCTGAAATACTGGCTACCGTCCTGAATATGCTGAGAACATCGTCGGGTGATACTTATTATAGGGCCATATACGATAACGTTTTCAGGCGTTTTGGCGCTTACACGGGCTCCCTGCTTTTTGCCGTTTGTTATATGCTGACCTGCTGGCTGGTTGGCTGGTGGCTGGATAAAAAGAAAATTTACATCAGGGTTTAATATAACGATATGCGTAAATATATATTTGTTGCAACCGGCATTTTTGCATTGACCTCTTTCTTATTGGGTTGTTCTGGTATTGGATCCAACCAAAACTGGATGCTTACCGGCTTTCAGAAAATCGATAGCGTGAATCCCTGCATGACGCCGGGTACGGGAACTTTTGAAGACCCGATCCTTAAAAGGAATATCGCCTGGGAAAATAAAGACGTATTCAATCCGGCTGCCATTGTAAGAAACGGGAAAGTGTATTTGCTCTACCGCGCGGAAGACACAATCGGGAAATACGCAGGAACATCCAGGATAGGACTGGCAGAAAGCAGTGATGGACTGGTATTTACCAGGAGGAAAGACCCGGTTTTATTTCCCGCTGAAGACGAGTATAAAATGTATGAATGGGAAGGGGGCTGCGAAGATCCCCGGATTGTAGAGAATGAAGAAGGGCGTTATTTCATGACCTATACAACTTACGATGGCAAACTCGCCCGTCTCTTTGTGGCCAGCTCAACCGACCTGGTTAACTGGACAAAACATGGTTCGGTCTTTAAAAATGCAGAAGGCGGAAAATACATTAACTACTGGTCAAAATCAGGGGCTGTCATCTGCCGGAGGGAAGGAGACAGGTTGATCGCCACTAAGATAAATGGCAAATACTGGATGTATTGGGGTGATTCGAATATTTATGCCGCTACTTCTGATGACCTGGTCAACTGGACCCCGGTTGCAGAAACCGACCTTGCCAAAAAGCAATATGATTCAACTAATCATTATGAGGCATTTAAAATAGTATTTGGGCCAAGGCCCGGCAAGTTTGACAGCAGGTTAGTGGAATCGGGCCCCCCGGCAATGATTACTGACAAAGGCATTTTGTTTATGTATAACAGTATGAATAGTGAGGGTAAAGGCGATAGCTCCCTGCCCAAAGGTACCTATGCGGCCGGCCAGGTGCTGGTTGACCCGAAAGACCCACTCACCGTTTTAAAGCGGTCTGACAATTATTTTTTTAAACCCGACCGGCCTTTTGAGATCACAGGCCAGGTGAATAATGTCTGTTTTCTGGAAGGACTGGTTCATTTCGGCGACAGTTGGTATCTTTATTATGGAACAGCCGATTCGAAGATCGCAGTGGCCGTTAAAAAGGATAAGTGATCTGTTAAAACGGATCCCCGGACACTTATATAACAAAATCTTTATTCCAACATTACTTGCCAGCCCGCCAAATAGGCTTACCTTTGCGCGCCTTTAGGCATATGGTGAAATAGGCATCCCTATCTAACCAGTTAATAGTTAAGTAATTAGGAAAATGGACATCAGAAATATAGCAATCATTGCACACGTTGACCACGGTAAGACTACCCTGGTTGACCGTATCCTCCACACTGCCAAAGTGTTTCGCGATAACCAGGAAACAGGTGAGCTGATCATGGACAGCAACGACCTGGAGCGTGAAAGAGGTATTACCATCTTTAGTAAGAACGCCGCAGTTGTTTACAAAGATGTGAAAATCAACGTAATTGACACCCCAGGCCACGCTGATTTCGGCGGTGAGGTAGAGCGGGTTTTGAAAATGGCAGACGGTGTGATCCTGCTGGTAGATGCCTTTGAAGGCCCTATGCCGCAGACCCGTTTTGTTCTTCAGAAAGCCCTTCACCTGAACCTGAAACCGATCGTTGTCATCAATAAAGTAGATAAACCAAACTGCCGTCCGGATGAAGTGCATGATGCGGTTTTCGAACTGTTCTTTAACCTCGATGCTACAGAAGAGCAGTTGAACTTCCCTACTTTTTATGGTAGCGGGAAAAATGGCTGGTTCAACGATAAAAATGAAGAGTGTGATGACATTACTCCATTGATGGATGGCATTATTAAATATGTACCGGAACCGAAAGTAGCCGAAGGTCCGCTGCAAATGCAGATCACTTCCCTGGATTACTCTTCCTTCCTTGGCCGTATCGCCATCGGAAAAGTTGCCCGCGGCAGTGTCAAAGAAAATCAGCCGATCGCTTTAATGCAGGCTGATGGCACTTTCAAAAAACAGCGCGTACGGGAACTGTATGTTTTTGAAGGCATGGGCAAACGCAAGGTTACTGAAGTATTGGCTGGTGACCTCTGTGCTATTGTTGGATTGGAAAATTTCAACATCGGCGATACCGTTTCTGATGTTGACGTGATGGAAGCATTGCCCCTGATCAGTGTTGATGAACCAACCATGAACATGCTCTTCAGTATCAATAACTCCCCTTTCTTCGGTAGGGATGGTAAGTTCGTGACCTCCCGTCACCTGCGCGACCGCCTGATGAAGGAAACTGAAAAGAACCTGGCATTGCGTGTTTTTGATACAGATAGCGGGGATAGTTTCATGGTCTATGGCCGTGGTATCCTGCACCTGGGTATTTTGATCGAAACTATGCGCCGGGAAGGATATGAGCTGACCATCGGACAGCCTCAGGTTATTGTGAAGACCATCGATGGCAGGAAACATGAACCATTCGAAGTTTTAGTAGTAGATGTTCCGCAGGAATTTGCTTCCAAGGTAATTGACCTGGTGACCCGCCGTAAAGGTGAAATGCATGTAATGGAAACCAAGGGGGATATGCAACACCTGGAATTTGAAATTCCTTCACGCGGACTGATAGGCCTGCGTACACAGATGCTGACAGCAACCACAGGCGAAGCCGTAATGGCACACCGCTTCCTGGAATATAAACCCTGGAAGGGCCCTATTCCCGGACGTGATAAAGGTGTCCTGATCTCCAAGAATACCGAAAAAACAACCGGCTATTCAATCGATAAACTCCAGGATCGCGGCACTTTCTTCGTTGATCCGGGAGAAGATATTTACGCCGGACAGATCGTTGCTGAGAATATTAAACCAGGTGACCTTGTCGTGAATGTAACCGAGCCTAAGAAACTCACCAACCACCGTGCCAGTGGAAGTGATGATGCGAGCCGCATCGCTCCTAAAACACTAATGACCCTGGAAGAGTGTATGGAATATATCCAGGGGGATGAATGTATCGAGGTAACTCCGAATTTCATCCGCATGCGTAAAATCTACCTGGATGAAAATGACCGCAACCGGTTCACTAAGATGATGAAAACAGAAGAAGTCGGATAATCAGCTGATTATCAGTATTATATTAGCCGCTGCAAATTCGCAGCGGCTTTTTTGTGCCCATCTCTCCCAGCGGCAGTTAATTTTTAGCAGGGTTATGATAAAATTGACTTATTAAAAAATTTATAAAGAATGCCGTATTAATTAAAATTATAGTTATTTTTAATTAACATTTAAATAAGATTTGCTTAATACTGGTATGGCGGATAGTCCAAAAGATATTATATACAAAAGAGCTGTTTTAAAGCAGTTGTACTTCACGAACGTGATGTCCTGCGCAGAAATCAGCACTAAAATAAATAAAAGCATTCCGCTCACTACCCGTATTATAGAAGAACTTATAGAAGAAGAATATATTAAAGAAGTGGGTTTTGCGCCTTCCAGCGGAGGTCGCAAGCCTATGATGTATTCTTTACGGGAGAACATAATGTATGTTTTATCTGTAGCCATGGACCAGTTGGTTACCCGTATATCCCTGGTGGCCAACCAGAACCACTATTTCGGGGAAATTGAAAGATTCGACCTGACCCTCCATAATAATCCCGACGCACTTCCATTATTGGCTGAAAAAATTGAAGAAGTCATCCGGAAATCGGCAGTGGACAAAACCAGGATTATCGGTATTGGAATTGGCATGCCCGGATTTATTGATTTTAAGAAAGGCCTTAACTATTCTTTCCTGGAAATAAAGGATAAAACGATTACCCAATACCTCTCGGAAAAAATCAATTTGCCGGTATATATCGACAATGATTCCAGCTTGATAGCCCTTGGAGAACTGAAATTCGGTAATGCCCGCAACAAGATGGATGCCATGGTCATCAACATTAGCTGGGGTGTTGGTTTAGGGCTGATTTTAAATGGTGAATTATACAGGGGGCACAATGGATTTGCAGGGGAATTCAGCCATATGCCGCTGTTTAACAACAATAAATTGTGTAGCTGCGGTAAAACCGGCTGCCTGGAAACGGAAACCTCCTTATTGGTATTGATAGAAAAAGTAAACGAAGGCATTAAGGCAGGACGGATTTCCGTTCTTGGTAAGGCTTTCAATGCCAATGACCCGGAAAAGGCATACACTGATATAATTAATGCCGCGCTGAAAGGAGATCAGTTTGCCATTGAGTTGCTGTCTGATGCCGGCTACAATATTGGTCGCGGGATTGCCATCCTGGTCCATTTACTCAATCCTGAAGCGATCATATTAAGCGGAAGGGGATCAATCGCCGGAAAATTCTGGATGACCCCTATACAACAGGCATTGAATGAACACTGCATCCCAATACTCTCTGAAAACCTGGAAATCACTATTTCGCCTTTAGGCTATGATGCCAAACTGATCGGGGCTGCTACTTTAGTGATGGACCATTTCGACGAACCAAATATTAATCAAAACGCTTTGAATAAGAACCAGGGTTTGCCTGTTCTGCAATGATTGAAACAAACGGATACTTTTTTAAAAAAACAACTGCTATGATTAAATTAACAACTCGGGTACTGCTGGTTGTGTTGCTATGTTCCTGGACAACATTGGCAATATCACAACAAAAGCGGGTGACCGGCAACGTGAAAGATTCAAAAGGAGCCCCGGTTGCGGGTGCATCAGTTTTGGAAAAAGGCACAAAAAACGGAAGCTCAACAGATGAGAGCGGAAATTTCAGTATTTCTGTTAGTGGCAATAATGCCATCCTCGTTATTAGCTCCGTAAACTTTACTAACCAGGAAATCAAAGTTGGCGCAAGCAACATGCTTTCTGTAACCCTGCAGCCACTTGATGCCAGCCTCGGCGAGGTAGTGGTAACTGCCCTCGGTATCTCCAAACAGAAAAGGCAACTCGGTTATTCTGTAACTGAGGTTAAGGGTTCTGAACTGGCCAAAACAAATGAGGTGAATCCGATTAATGCCTTACAGGGTAAAGTTGCCGGTGTACAGATTGACCAGGGCGCGGGAGGCTTGTTCGGAAATACGAAAATCCTTATCCGTGGTAACTCTACACTGGGAACCAATAACCAACCCATTTTTGTAATTGATGGGGTAATTATGGATAACGACGTATTCAGCGGAACCGGCCGTGATTTCGGTAACGACCTGAAGAACCTGAACATGGAAGACTTTGAGACGGTTTCTATCCTAAAAGGATCCTCTGCTGCTGCCTTGTATGGTACACGTGCCATTAATGGGGTAGTGCTGATCACTACAAAGAAAGGCGTCCAGCGCAAGGGCATTGGTGTAACGGTTAACCAGAGCTATAATATTACTGATCCATATGCCGGTCCGCAATTCCAGAACGAATTTGGCGGCGGTACTGTCGGTGCATTTTTCACCGATTCACGTGAACCGAATTACAAACCAAACGAAAACTGGTATACCAAGGTATTCCCTATTGATCCTATTACCGGCAAAGAGTATATCGACCGCCAGATCAACCGTGAACTGGAAAACTGGGGACCACGCCTGAATGGCCAGGAAGTGCAGAATTACGATGGCACGATGACGAAATACGTTGCACAGCCTAACAACTTCCTCGACGCATACCAGCAGGGATACGGATCTAATACAAACGTCGCTCTGGAGGGAGGAACCGATCGCTCTACTTTCCGCTTATCGGTTAACCACAACCAGGGTGAAGGCATTTACATGAATAATACCATGGTAAAAAATGCATTTGACCTTCGCGTTACGCACCAGGTTACTAAAGCCATCAGTATTGATGTAAGTTCTTCTTATTCCAACCTGGTCGGTAAGAATCCGCCACGTTTAGGTGGACTTGATGCATTCGGATCATTCAATATTGGTCACATGTATACCTGGGTTCTTCCCCGGAACTACGATACGAAGTACTGGATGCAGCCAGAGCATTACACCAGTGTACTGGGTGGCGCACCGGATCCTGCCAATCCCGATGAGCCGAATAAAGCGCCTGAAACAAGGTTCTGGTATTCCTTGTTCAACAACAATTATACACAGAATGAGCAGTTGCTGCGCAGCCGCGTAGCAATTACCACGCAATTGAGCAGCTGGGCTAAGTTGGTGCTGGAAGGTAATATCAATAATATCTACCGTAAATCTGAATCCAAGGAATTGGGACAGTTGCCAAACTTTGCAGGTGGTTATTATGGACTTGGTTTCAATACCAAGGAGAGCCAGTTTGCGAAGTGGATGTTGATGATGAATAAGGATATCAACAAGGATCTCTCCGTATCTGGTTATATAGGCGGTGAGATGCAGAATTATAAAACAACTTATTCCTCCAGTGAAACAAGCGGAGGCCTGAACTATCCTGGTAACTATTTTATTTCAAATTCTGTTAACCCACCGCTCACCAATGGTGGTATCCAGACTAAGAAAAGATTCAATTCTTTATATGCAAGTGCTGACCTCGCGTATAAAAACCAGCTCTTCCTGCAGGCTACCTGGAGAGGTGACTGGTCTTCAGCCTTAACCTACTCTGACGGAACAGGAAATAATTTCTACAATTATCCGGCAGTAAGTGCTTCCTGGATATTTACTGAAACATTTCACCTGCCATCCTTTATCAGCTTTGGTAAGTTAAGGGCAAATATTGCCGCACTGGGTGGCGATACTGATCCGTTTACGGTGAATCCCGGTTACGCTTTGAATGGTTTCAGTTATGCTAATGGTGGAACTGTACCCACATCCACCTATACATCAAGCCAGGTTCTTCAACCCAACATCAAGCCCCTCAGGAAAGTCTCCAAAGAGATTGGTGTGGATATGCGTTTCCTGAAAAATCGTGTGGGTTTTGCCTTGAGTTTATACCAGGACAATACGAAAAACCAGATTCTGCCTATTACTGCACCCGTTGAATCAGGTGTAAGCTCTATCCTGATCAATGCTGGTGAAATCCAGAACAAGGGTATAGAAATTGCCATCGATGGAACACCCATCAGCAGCAAGGATTTCAGCTGGAATACTGCCTTTAATATTTCCAGGAACAGGAATATGATCGTTGATCTTTACCCCGGCAGGACCGAATATAACCTCGGCGCTGATATCGCTGAAATCAGCACCTGGGCAGTAGTTGGAAAATCTTATGGTACATTAAGGACAACCATCCATTCCCAGCCTTACCAGGCTACAGATGCCAATGGCAATAAAGTGGAAGACCCAAGAAATGGATTGCCTGTGCTCAGCTGGAGGGGTGATGCCCGTGCCGCTTTCCCTAAACGCAGTAATTACCTGCAGGATGTCGGCGATATTAATGCTAAATACCGTTGGGGATGGGATAACACCTTCCGCTACAAAAGTTTTTCTTTGAACATCCTGATCGACGCAAAAGTTGGTGGCGATTTCGTCCTGGCCAGTTACCGCTTCGGAACGCATACCGGCGTTTTCCCGAATACCTTACATGGTCGTGATGCAGAACATGGTGGTATTACCTGGACAAGTAAATATGACGGCCAGACTTATGATGATGGAATTATCGTTGATGGTGTTTTCCCTGCTGGCCAGAAAATTACCCAGCCAGATGGATCACAGGCTGATGTTGGTGGCCTGACATTTAAGGAAGCCTACGATAAAGGTTTGGTTGAACCAACCCACCTGCCTCAGTTTGGTTACCGTTATGGCTCATCATCTACTGGTGTTGCTGACTATTGGGTAGTTAAAAGCTCATGGATAGCACTTCGCCAGGTAGCGCTTAGTTATAGTTTCAAAAAGGAGTTGTACACTAAGCTGAAGCTGAACGGCCTGAGTTTGTCAGTTGCCGGTCGTGATATTGCATTCCTGCAAAATTCATTACCGTATAATTTCAACCCGGCTTCTAATAACTCAAATAACACAGCATTTTCCGGTGAAAACGGATTCCTTCCAATGGTCAGGAATATCATGTTCACATTGCGTGCTAGCTTCTAAATATCGATCAATATAAAAATCATTATATGAATATTCTTCAGTATAAAAAACTTCTCTTTGGTGTAACGCTGGGGACAATGATGTTCTCGGTAAGTTGTACAAAAGACTTTGGAGAAATTAATACCAATCCATCAACGGTTACGAATCCCGATGTAAAATTCCTGCTCACCTATTCTGAAGACCAGCTGGCTACTTACCAGGGAACCGAATGGGTTTGGGAAAGCATGGAGCAATTGTTCCGCTTCACCCAGCATTTCACCTCCAGTCCGTATGAATTGACCTCGAATGCGAATTCAAGGTATAATGCCTACTATTCAAACATCCTTCCTAACCTGTTTGAGATCAGGAGGCAGATTGACCTGAAAACGGATAAAGAAGATTACGCTAAAATGGCGGCAGTTACTTATATCATCCAGGTACTGCATGGTATAAAAGTGACCGACATGAACGGTTCAATTCCTTACTCAGAGGCCATCAAAGGTCGTTATGAAGGAAAGTACGATCCTGTTTTTGATACTCAGGAACAATTATTCACCACCTGGTTGTCTGAATTGAATAGTGCTATTGGTACATTGTCTGCTGCAAGTACAGCCACAGAGAAATCATATGGCAATTCTGATGTGTATTATAAAAGCGACTGGACAAAATGGGTGAAACTGGCTAATACACTTAAACTGCGTATTGCAGCCCGTTATGAAAACCAGGATGCGGCAAAAACTACTGCAATTGTGCAGGAAGTGCTTGCCAATTCTGTTGGACCAATTACAACAGTAGAAGAACAGCTGATGTACAGCAATCCGAATTATGAGCCAATTGGCGGAGCAATTAATTACCGCGATATTAAATACGGCACTATTTCTCTTGTAGACTTCATGAAGAAAGTAAATGACCCGCGTATCGGGGTTTACTTTAATCCAAATGACCTGGTAGGAAGTTTTAAAGACACACTTACAAAGTATGGTGCAACCCTTCCTGATTTTATTGATATCAATGATCCGTTGATTCAATTCCAGGGCGGCCCTGTTGACTGGACAATCAATGCACCGCAGACTAATTATTTCAAGAATGCATTTGTAGTTAGTCCCGAAAACAAGTACTTCCTGATTTCTACAATCAATCGTAAGTTTTTTGCGCCACGCTACGATGGTACTACTACAGGTACCTATACCGAATTGTTGGCTGGTGCAGGTGAGAGCTGTTTACTGCTGGCAGAATTTATTAAGAAAGGGTATGGTTCCGGTGATTATAAAGAGTGGTACAAAAAAGGCGTGGAAGCTTCCATTCGTTCAATGAACGCGATAGCAAAGGTTGCTGGTTCAACGACTCCTTATTCCGGATCCGGCGCTACTGAAATTGCCAATTACCTGGCTGGTCCGGAAGTGGCATTAGGCGCAGAAAACGACCTGGAAAGAATTTATGTTCAGCAATACCTGAACCTTGTTCGCCAGCCGAATGAAGCTTATGTGTTCAGCAGGAGGACCGGGTATCCGAAATACAATTCTGAATACTACACCCGCGAAGTGTTTAATGAGCCGATTCCCCGCCGTTTCTGGATCAATGACCCGGGTGAAGTAAACCGCGCTAACTGGTCAGCTGCATATGCCGAACAGGGCTTTACGCCTAATGTCCAGGATGCGTTAACTTTATCCAAGGAGCGTGTCTGGTATGATAAGACTGCACCTGAATTTGGTAAGGGTAATTAATTGTTCGATAGTATAAATTCTTTTGAATGTCGCATCGTCGGAAATTCTTGCAAACTTCAGTAACCGGGGCAATGGCTTTGCTGTTGCAACGCAAGGCTCTTGCTTCGGTTACCCTTGATAAGGTCCCCGTTATTAATGACCCGGTGGTTATTTCAACCTGGGATTTTGGCAAAGCGGCCAACGCGGAAGCCTGGAAATTATTGAGCACGGGCGGAGACGTGATTGATGCGGTTGAAGCCGGAGTAAAAGTGCCGGAAGCTGACCCTACTAACCATTCTGTGGGCTATGGTGGATTTCCTGACCGCGATGGTAAGGTTACCCTCGATGCCTGCATCATGGAAGGAACTGCACTCAACTGCGGGTCAGTGGCTTTCCTCGAAAATATAGTGCACCCGATTTCTGTCGCCAAACTGGTAATGCAGAAAACACCACATGTAATGCTGGTTGGCGAAGGCGCCCTTCAGTTTGCATTGGCTAATGGGTTCCAGAAGGAAAACCTGCTGACACCGGAATCAGAAAAGGCCTGGAAAGAATGGCTCAAAACTTCACAGTATGCACCGGTGATCAATATCGAAAACCAGTTCAAGCCTGTGGACCCCAAACAATTACCCGGCGGACCTAATAACCACGATACCATTGGTATGCTGGCTATTGATAAAACGGGTAAAATGGGTGGCGCCTGCACAACCAGTGGCGCCGCCTGGAAAATGCGGGGCCGTGTGGGTGATTCCCCAATCATCGGCGCCGGATTGTATGTGGATGGCGAAGTGGGCGCTGCAACTTCATCCGGACTGGGTGAGGAAGTGATCCGTACCTGCGGTTCACATACCGTGGTCGAACTGATGCGGCAGGGCCTTTCTCCTGAAAAAGCCTGTAAAAACGCAGTTGAGCGTATTGTGAACCGCAACCCCGAAAGGGCGAAAACCCTGCAGGTCGGTTTCCTTGCGTTGAACAAAAAAGGCGAATATGGCGCTTATGCTATCCACAAAGGATTTACATATTCTGTTAAGAACGGAAAGGAAGAGAAGATCTACGAAGCGAAAGCAATATTGACCTGATTTTAAAAGGATATTTTACATTTAAAAAGGGTTTCAAGCAATTGAAACCCTTTTTCTGTCTAAGTCTGTACTTTTTCGTTATTTGCGGCCAGGTAAGCTATGGAACACCAGACAAATACTACAATGCCTTCCTTCCAGGAGGAATTTTCTAATCGCAAAACCTGTGTACTTATACCGACTTATAATAACGCCACATCATTGCCGGCAGTTATTGAAGATGTATACAGGTTTACTGCAAATATCATTGTGGTAAATGATGGGTCTACGGATAATACCGAAACCGCATTGGCGAAATACCCCGGGGTGAAAATTGTTTCTTACCCAAAGAACCGGGGTAAAGGGTATGCCCTTCGTAAAGGCTTTGAAAAGGCCCGGGATGAAGGATATGACTATGCTATCTCTATTGATGCCGATGGCCAGCATTATGCTGCTGACCTTCCCGTGCTTTTAGGACAAATTGATGCACACCCCCGGGCCATTGTAGTTGGGGCGCGGAATATGAACGTAGAAAATGTTCCCGGTAAAAGCAGTTTTGGTAACCGGTTCTCGAATTTTTGGTTCTGGCTGTACACGGGTATTAAAGCTCCTGATACCCAAAGCGGTTACCGCCTCTACCCCGTTAAAGCCCTGGGCGACATTAATTTCTTTACGCGGAAATATGAATTTGAAGTCGAGGTACTGGTTTGTTCAGCCTGGAGGGGAATTGAAGTTTTATTTGTACCGGTGAAAGTGTATTACCCTCCTAAAGAAGAAAGGGTGTCACATTTCAGGCCATTTAAAGACTTCACCCGTATTAGTATTTTAAATACGGTCCTTTTCTTCATTGCCTTTTTATATATAAAGCCCCGTAACTTTTTCCGCGCTTTATTCAGCAGGGATAAAAGGGAATTGCTGATGCAGAAAATGCTTGAACCCGGACAATCTCCTGAAAGGAAAGCTGCATCAATCGGTTTTGGGATATTTATGGGTATTGTACCTATTTGGGGCTTTCAGCTGATTGTAGGGATTGCTCTGGCTATTTTACTGAGGCTGAATAAAGTACTCGTGATCGCTGCAGCCAATATCAGTATCCCGCCCATGATCCCTTTTATATTATATTCCAGTTTCCTGGCTGGCGCCCCCTGGATGGGTCATGAGGCTAAGTTTATTCCCATGACCGGCGATCTTTCTTTGGATGCCATTCACCAGAATTTTGAACAATACCTTGCCGGGAGTATTACGCTGGCTATATTAGCAGGCATCAGTATTGGCTTAATCGCCTACTTTTTTTTAAAACGCTTTTCAAAGAAAGTTGGTCACGCTTTGTAGATTCGGGCTCTTCTTATGGAAAATATTTTCGTGCTGATTTATCGCTTTTTCAAAAAACACCGGATCATTTTCTGGTGTTCTTTTGGGCTGGCATTTTTAATACCGGCACTAATTGCCAGCCGCATCCACCTGGAAGAAGATATCACCAGCATTATCCCGAAAGATGAAAAGACCCGCGCGCTGAATGAAGTATTCCAGCAATCCAGGTTGCTGGATAAAATGATTCTTACCGTTTCGGCCACCGATTCTTCTGCTTCCATTCCCGATAGCCTGGTTACTTTTTCAGATGAACTGGTGCAATCTATCCACCAGGCTATTCCCGGCTATGTGACCGAGGTTTCCCACAAAGTGGATGAAGAAGCCAGCTATGGGATGTTGAATACGATCAACGATCACCTCCCTGTATTTTTAGAGGAAAAGGATTATGCCACAATCGATTCATTAATCAGTGAAGCAGGGGTAAAAACTACACTGGAAAAGAACTTCCGCATATTAACCGCACCTTCGGGTTTGGCCCTGAAACAATTTATCGCAAAAGACCCGGCGGGAATTTCGAATCCTGCCTTGAAGAAATTACAATTGCTGCAATACGACCAGCACTTTGAATTATACGACAGCCATATCCTGACGCGTGACCTGAAAAAACTGGTATTATTTATAAGTCCGGCTTACCCAAAAAACAATACCGGCAAAAATGCTATTTTCCTGCAGGGGCTTGACCGTCTGCTGGATAGCTTACAGCATATCCACCCTGGGATCAGGGTGGATTATTTTGGCGGAACCGCTGTAGCCGTGGGCAATGCGCTCCAACTGCGCAAAGACACCATGGTCACGCAGGGCATTACCATCCTGTTTCTTATCATTTTCATAGCGGCCTATTTTCGCAGGGGTACGGCGCCGGTCCTGGTGCTGGTGCCTGCATTGTTTGGTGCAATTTTTTCACTGGCCTGCATTGCTTTATTTAAAGGTTCAATTTCAGTGATTGCCCTGGGAACGGGTTCGGTCATTTTAGGTATTGCTGTTAATTATTCCCTGCATGTTTTAAACCATTACCGGCACCAGCCCGATATGGAATTGGTCTTGCGTGACCTGAGCCACCCGATGACTATTGGAAGTATCACCACCATCGGCGGCTTCTTGTGTATGCAATGGGTGGAATCTGAAATGCTGCGCGACCTGGGCCTGTTCGGGGCCTTCAGCTTAATCGGTGCTTCTGTTTGCTCCCTGGTCTTCCTGCCCCAGTTGATTGGGAAATCCAATAGTCCGGCTGTTGCACAACATGGTTGGCTCGACCGCTTTGCTGCTTACAAACTGAAATCAAATAAGAAACTGGTGTGGCTGATATTGGCACTGACTGTTTTCTTCGCTGCCTTTGTCGGGAAAGTCGCTTTTGAACCCGATATGAACCGGATGAATTATATGCCGGAAAAACTGAAGCAGGCAGAAAAGGAAATGAACCAGCTCAATGCTTTTGCATTGCAATCAGTGTACGTTGTTTCACCGGGAAAAGATCTCCAGGCTGCCTTGCGCAGGAATGAAAAGGTGGTTGGGAAATTGGAAGAACTTACCCTGGACGGTGTTGTAAAAAAGTATTCCGGCCTTTCAGCTGTGCTGGTTTCCGATTCCCTGCAACGACTGCGCATCTCCAGGTGGAATGCTTACTGGACCTTTGAAAAGAAATCGAAATTATTGTCAAACCTGCAGCAACAAGGTGCAGTAACCGGGTTCAAAGCTGCTGCTTTTCAGCCGGTTACTGATTTGCTCAACAAAGTATTTGTGCCGGTTGATGATTCAACTTCAGCAAAACTGGCTACGGGTATCCTGGATAATTTTATAATCAAAAAAGACGGTCAGGTAAAAGTATTGACCCTCGTAAAAACAACGCCGGAACAAAAAGCAGCGGTCTATGCGGCCTTTGATCACGAGAAGGATATTACCGTATTGGATATGCAGTATATTACCAGCAGGCTGGTTGACATGGTGCGTAATGATTTCAACAGCATCAGCTGGATGGCCGCAGGTATCGTGTTCATTGTTTTGCTGGTTTCTTTCGGACGCATTGAACTAACCCTGATTTCTTTCGTCCCCATGCTCATCACCTGGATCTGGATTCTCGGTATCATGGGACTTGCCGGCATCCCGTTTAATATTGTGAACATCATAATTTCTGCATTGATTTTTGGTTTAGGTGATGATTACAGCCTTTTTACAATTGACGGACTGCTGCAGGAATATAAAACAGGAAAGAAGAACCTGGACTCATTTAAGTCTTCCATATTGTTATCGGCTATCACCACAATTGCCGGCCTTGGTGTATTGATCTTTGCAAAACACCCGTCGTTAAAAAGCATTGCCCTGATTGCCATTACGGGAATTCTTTGTGTGGTGCTTATTTCCCAGGTACTGATCCCGGTGCTTTTCAGGATTATTATCACCAACCGCACCGCTAAAGGTAAACAACCGCTAACAGCATGGCATACCTGCACTTCTGTTTTTGCCTTTACTTATTTTACAGTCGGTGCATTGATCCTTTCCGTTGCGGCTGTTTTACTGCTAAAACTGAATCCTTTCGCGGGTGAAAAATCTAAGTATGCCTACCACTTCCTGTTGTCGAAATTTACAAAGAGCCTGATGTATATTATGGTTAATGTAAAGAAGACAATCATTAATCCGGGTAAGGAACAATTTGATAAACCGTCTGTCATCATCAGTAATCACCAGTCTTTTTTGGATATTTTATCCCTGGTGATGCTGCACCCAAAGATCATTTTGATAACCAATGACTGGGTATGGCGTTCGCCTGTTTTCGGATTCGTGGTGCGCATGGCTGATTACTTCCCTGTATCTATTGGGGTTGAAAACAACCTGGAAAAGTTAACTGAAAAGTTTCGGCAGGGATATTCCATCGCTATTTTCCCGGAAGGCACCAGGTCGCCGGACGGCACCATAAAAAGGTTTCACAAAGGCGCATTTTTCCTGGCTGAACACCTGAAGGCCGACCTGCTGCCTGTACTTTTACTGGGTACCGGGCATACCATGGGCAAGGGCGACTATTTGTTAAAGGATGGCCATATCATTATTGAAGTATTACCAAGAATCAGCCTCGACAATACATCCTACGGAACCACCTATGCCGAACGTACAAAACTGGTGAGCAGGTATTTTAAAAATATATATAATCAAAGAAAGGAATCCAATGAAAATGGTAATTGGTTCAGGAATGACCTGATCGCCAATTACAGGTATAAAGGCCCTTTTCTGGAATGGTATATCCGCATAAAAGCAAGGCTTGAGAATAACTACCAGGTGTTCTTAAATGAAGTGCCTGCAAAAGGCAAGTTACTCGACCTGGGATGCGGATATGGACCCATGAGTTATATGTTGCACCTGAAACACAAAGAGCTGGATATTACCGGCGTTGATTATGATGAGGAAAAAATATTAACTGCCAGCCATTGTTTTTCAAAGGATCAATCTATCAGGTTTCTCGCTAAGGATGCCCTGCATTTCGAATTTGACTATTATGATGCGATCATTATTGCTGATATGTTACATTACCTGCAACACGGTCAGCAGGAAGCACTATTGGAGAAATGCATGCAGCATATTTTACCCGGCGGGAAAATAATCCTGCGGGAAGGCAACAGTGAAATGGAACAAGCACACCGGCGGACAAAACTGACTGAATTTTTCTCTACAAAGGTTATGGGCTTCAATAAGTCTGATGCAGGTCGCCTGTATTACCTGTCCGCCTCCATGATTAAGTCGCAGGCGGAAAAACAGGGCTTTCACTGCCGTGAATTAAAGGATAGTAATTTTACCTCCAATTTCATTTATATTCTGGAAAGAAAAGAAACTGCCCATGCAACCTGAGTTTGATATAGTGATTGTGGGAAGCGGACTGGGCGGACTGGTCTGCGGGGCGATACTGGGCGCTGAAGGCTACCGGGTATGTATACTTGAAAAAAACCGTCAGCTGGGCGGTTGCCTGCAGACCTTTGCCCGCGACAGCGTTTTGTTCGATAGCGGCGTGCATTATATCGGCGGGTTATCCGAGGGGCAGACCTTAAATAAAGTGTTCAAATACCTGGGCTTGATGGATGCCTTGAAACTCCAGCAAATGGATGAGGATGTGTTTGATAAAATCGTTTTCCTGGAAGATGGCCGCGAATATGCCATGGCGCAGGGTTATGAAAGGTTTATTGATACACTGGCTGCTGATTTCCCCGGTGAGCGAGATAATATCCGGCAATACTGTAACAAGATCAGGGAAGTTTGCAGCAAATTTCCTTTATACAACCTGCGGGTGGCTGATAATTTTGCAGAGAAGGCAGAGATCCTGGAAATAGATACAAAGGCATACATTGAATCTGTAACATCCAACCGGCGTTTACAGGAAGTCCTTGCAGGAAATAACACCCTGTATGCCGGCGTGGGTGACAAGACCCCGTTTTATGTTCATGCTCTGGTGCTCAATAGTTATATTGAGAGTTCATGGAAATGTGTAAACGGGGGATCGCAGATTACAAAACACCTGGCTAAAAGAATCAGGGCAAATGGGGGTGTTATCAGGAATTATTCAACTGTAACCCGCTTTGTTGAAAAAGATGGTGCTATTCAATATGTTGAACTCGCAGATGGCACTACTGTAACCGCTAAACATTTTATTTCGAACCTTCATCCGCAGCAAACCCTTGAGATGACCGAAAGCAGCCTTTTGCGTTCGGTATACCGCAAGCGGATAGCAAGGATGGAAAACACAATTTCCTCATTTTGTGTGCATGCCGTGATGAAGCCTGGCAGCTTCCCTTATTACAAACACAATTTTTATATACACGAAAAAAATGGTGTCTGGGAAGCGATCAGTTGCGAAGAAGATAAATGGCCGCAAAGTTGCTGCATATTCTTTTCGGCATCCTCCCGTTCATCTGAATTTGCAGAAGGCATGTGCATTTTGGCTTATATGCCTTTCGGCAAATTTGCGGACTGGCAGCATACCTTTAATACAGATACTATTCCGGGTGACAGGGGCAAGGATTATGAACAGTATAAAAAGGAAAAGGCCGAAACACTGATCAGTTTTGTGGAAAGGAAATTCCCGGGCATCAGGGAATCCATCCAATCGTATTATACGTCCACGCCTTTGACTTACCGCGATTATATCGGAACAACAGATGGGTCTATGTATGGGGTAAGCAAGGATTATAAGGATCCCTTAAGTACCTTCATATCTCCATTAACCCGCATACCCAATCTTTGCCTGACCGGGCAAAACCTGATGTTGCACGGTATACTGGGTGTTAGTATAAGCGCTTTGTCCACCTGTGGTGTATTCACTGACCTGGAAAAATTAATAGAAAAAATAAAGCATGCGTAGTCTGCGGAAAATAGTGAAATGGATTGGGTATATACTGGGTACGCTATTCGTGCTTTTGGTGGTATTATTTATTTACCTCTATAAAGTTTCCATAGTTGATCCGCCGGTAATTGCAGACCATTCGGTTGAAAACCTGCAGCGCACTGAGGCCTCACCTGGTTTTTATTATCTCGGTAACAACTGGTTCCGGAAAAGCAAGAGTGGCTTATTTGAATTATATGTTGAAGGGAATGATTTCGAACGCGGGGTCATCAACGGAAAGCTGACCAAGGAACTGGTGCAGCGGCAGGAGGACCATTTCAGCGCTCAGATAGAAAAGATGATCCCTTCAACATTTTACCGGCATTTCCTGAAATATTTTATAGGCTGGTTTAACCGTGACCTGGCCAGCCAGGTGAAGGAAGAATACAAGAAGGAAATCTATGGGGTATCCATGGCTGCTTCAGAAAAGTATGATTATATCGGGTCTCCGTACCAACGGATCCTGAACTACCATGCAGCGCATGATATCGGTCATGCCCTGCAAAGCATGGCACTGGTGGGTTGTACTTCTTTCGGAACCTGGAATGACCGTTCTGCTGATAGCAGTTTTATCATCGGCCGCAATTTTGATTTCTATGTCGGCGACAAATTTGCTGAAGACAAGATCGTGGCATTCTTTAAACCCAGTTCTGGTTTTGGTTATATGACGGTTACCTGGGGTGGTTTTACAGGGGCTGTTTCGGGCATGAATGAGGCTGGCCTCACGGTCACTATCAACGCTGCGAAAACTGCCCTTCCATCGGGCTCGGCAACACCGGTTTCATTGGTGGCCCGGGAGATACTGCAGTATGCCGGCAACCTTAAACAGGCGCTGCAGATTGCCAGGAGCCGGCATATGTTTGTATCTGAGTCCTTCCTGGTGGGTTCAGCCGCGGATAATAAAGCGGTGATCATCGAAAAGACCCCTGATTCACTGGATATATATGACCCGCAACAGAATTATATTGTTTGTGCCAATCATTTCCAGAGTAAGGGTTTGGTGAACTCCGTTGACAATAAGACCCAGATCAGGGAGAGCGCTTCTGCTTACCGCTACCAGCGGGTGATGGAATTATTAAACGGGAATCCAAAGAACACTGTTGAAAAAACAATTGCCATCCTGCGTGATACCAGGGGCCTGAAAGGCGCAGATATCGGCATGGGTAATGAGAAAGCCATCAACCAGTTAATCGCGCACCATTCCATTGTATTTGAACCGAAAAAGCTTTTGGTCTGGGTTTCCACCGCACCCTGGCAGGAAGGCCGCTTTGTTTGTTATAACCTCAGCAAGGTCTTTAGCCTGAAAGGCATGCGCATCGACCAGGAGATCATCGACTCTACCCAAACCATCGCTTCCGATACACTTGTCAATACAGCTGCCTTTGCCGGCTTTACACAATTCCGTTCCTACAAACAGCGGATCCTCGATGGCGGAAGTGTAGATCCCGACAGCATCATAGCCAGCAACCCGAATTATTACCATGCCTATGTGCTGGCAGGGGATATGGCTGCAAGGAAAAAGGATATTGCAGCTGCTAAAAAATATTACCAGCTGGCGCTCACCAAAGAGATTGCTACACTACAGGAGAGAACAGCTATTGAGGGGAAGCTTACACATTGAATACACCTTCACCGACGAGGTGATCCAGGGATGCCTCCAGGGTATCGGCTATTTGCCCCCGACGTTTTACCATGAAAAAAATAATTGCAAATAAATTTTGCGCAACTCAAAAGTTGCGTATATATTTGCAACCGTAAGGTTGCGTAATTAAGTATTGAAAAATGAAACGAGACATATTCCAGGCCATAGCGGACCCAACACGTAGGGCTATTTTGGCTTTAATTGCTATTCAGGCATTAACACCAAATGCAATGGCGGAAAAATTTGATATGAGCCGACAAGCTGTATCAAAACATATTAAAGTACTGCAGGAATGCGAATTGATTAAACCTGAGCATTCCGGAAGGGAAATTTATTATCACTTAAATCCCCAAAAAATGCAGGAAATAGATAATTGGTTAGCCCAATTCAGGAAAATTTGGGAAACTCAATTCAATCAACTTGACAAAGTATTATCAACCATGAAAAAACAAAAAAAATGAACAACAGTTTATTATTTGATTTTACCGTTGACAAAACAACAAAAACGGTATTTGTAACCAGGGAATTTGATGCCGATCTTTCGCTGGTATGGGACGCTTTTACCAAACAGGAAATTCTTGACCAATGGTGGGCACCTAAACCATGGGCATCAAAAACAAAAAGCATGAATTTTGAAGTGGGCGGGCGAAGATTTTATGCCATGGTAAGCCCGGAAGGACAGGAACTGCGCTGGTCAGTTCAACGATATACTTCCATTAGTCCAAAAACCAATTTTAAATTTTACAATGCTTTTGCAGACAAAGATGAAAACCCTGAATTACCAGGTTCTGAATGGGATTTTAATTTCAGCGAAGAAAACGGAACAACCAAAGTGAGAATTAGTATTTACAATGAATCGCTTGACCGCCTGGAGAAGATGGTTGAAATGGGCTTTAAAGAAGGATTTACTATGACATTGAAAAACCTGGAAGATCTGTTGAAGAATTTGCAGCAAAAATGATTTTCGTTTTCAAAACATCTGTCAAATCTAAAATGCAGGTTAAGAAACTCAAACCGCATATTGAGAAAATACTGCCAAAAGCAAAATGGAATTTTGATCTTGAAGACATCGATAAAATTTTGCGGATTGACAGCGAAGAAAATATCGTTTTGATAATAATAGGCTTGCTGAATGCTCATAGCTACAGCTGTGAAGAATTAGTGTAAAAAAGCTAAAAATTAACGAAAGAAAATAACCAATTTAACAATCTAAAAAATAAAAATCATGGCACTTATTAATCCTTATTTACACTTCAACGGAAATACCGAAGAAGCATTCACATTTTATAAATCTGTATTTGGTGGAGAGTTCGAAAGGATTACTCGTTTCAAGGACATATCAAGCCCTGAATTTCCAGTAGCAGAAAATGATGCAAATAGAATCATGCATATTGCTTTGCCTATCGGTAAAAACAACTTGTTAATGGCTTCTGACGTTTTAGAACCTATGGGACAAATAAGGGAAAATGACAACCGATTTAAGATATCAATTAGCGCAGAAAGTCGTGAAGAAGCCGACAAATTATTTAACGGACTTTCGGTAGGCGGAAAAATTGAAGTGCCTATTGCAGACAGTCCTTGGGGTTCATACTTTGGAATGTTTGCAGACAAATATGGTATTGAATGGATGGTTGACTTTGACCCAAAATATAACGGACAAAACTAACCCAGGAAGAAAAACTGTAAGCTTCCCCTATAACTGGACTACTATCGATTAGAGTTTTCTGGTTTTTCAAATACTTTATCCACGAAGCGGTTTCCTTCAATTTGTGTAGGTTATTCGCTTACCGCTCGTGGATAAAGCAGGGATCTTTTCCCAGGCTTTGCCGCAAAAGTTCAAAAAGGCCCCAAACCTCACCCCCCGATTAAAAATTTTAAAGATCTGCCCATCCGGGAAACAATTGGTATACAATGCGAATACATCTCATGTACATTGATTATAATATAAAAGACGAACGAAAGACGAACGAAAGACGAACGAATAACGAACCTGATTATATAAATTATACTATCTTAGTATAACAAAACACTATATTATGGCTATTGCAACCGATAATATCCTGGTTCGGAACATCTATGGCGGCCTCGGAAAACAGGTGGTTTTTCGCCAGCGTGGTGATAAAACCATCATGGCCAAATGGCCGAGCATTGATAAAAACCGGAAACCTACCCCCGGCCAATCTGCAGCCCAGCAACAGTTCCAGGTAGCTGTGTATTTTGCCCAATTCGCCCGGAAAGACGAGCAACTTAGCGCCATCTATAAAAATCTGGCCCGCAAACACCAGTCGGTCTACCATGCCGCCATCAGCGACGCCAAAATAGCGCCCGAACTCAGCGATCCCGTGCTGAAGGCCTATACCGGTAAGCCCGGCCAGCAGCTCATCATTACCGCCACCGATAATTATAAAGTGGTCAGTGTTCTTTGCTCCATTTTCACACCCGATGGACAACTGCTCGAATCGGGCGAAGCTATCCAGCTGGACAATGAGTATGATTGGGCCTATACCGCCACAAAAGAAAATGCCAGTCTCCCCGGAACAACCATTCGGTTTGCGGCATTCGATATCCCAAAAAATGAAACAGAATTGGTGATCACGCTATAAGTCGGACCCGCCAGCGGAGATTTTGCCTAGTTTTGGCCAAAATGACCCCCATGATCCTGGGTACTGGTATTGATATTGTTGAGGTGCAACGCATCGCTGAAAAAATTGCTAAAGGCCAGGGCTTCCGCGAACTGGTCTTTTCGCCGGGTGAAATCGCATATTGTGAAAAAAAAGCCCACCCCGATCAACACTTTGCCGCCCGCTTCGCCGCAAAGGAAGCCTTCCTCAAAGCCCTGGGCTCAGGTTGGCTTAACGGTACCGCCTTCCATGAAATTGAAATTGTACACGATGCCAAAGGCCAGCCCAACCTGAGGCTAATCGGGCAAACTGCCGAAACCCTGGCGCCATACGGTATCAAACGCATCCATGTATCTTTATCCCACCAGGCATCCATGGCAACAGCTATTGTTATCCTGGAAAATTGAACCAACCATCAATATGTATTCGCACGATTTAGTATTTGCTGCAACAGGCGAGATCAGGTCCCTGCAGGAAAAGAAATTGCAGGAAACCATCCAGTACCTGGCTGGCCATTCACCCTTTTACAAAGAGCTCTTTGACGGGAATGGCATCCAACCCGATATGATCCGCTCACTGGATGATTTGCAAAAAATTCCGGTGACCTCTAAAGAAGACCTGCAATTAAGGAACTGGGATTTTTTATGCGTCCCCAGGAACAGGATCTCCGAATATATGTCAAGCTCGGGCACCCTGGGCAGCCCGGTTACTATTGCCCTTACAGAAAATGATTTGTCCCGGTTGTCCTATAACGAATATTGCTCATTCCTGTCTGCCGGCGGCTCAAAGGATGATATTTACCAGCTGATGCTGACCCTCGACCGGCAATTCATGGCCGGTATTGCCTATTACCTGGGGATCCGGCAGCTGGGTGCCGGATTGGTAAGGGTTGGTCCGGGAGCGCCATTCCTGCAATACGAAACCATCAGGCGGGTGAACCCCACCGTTATTATCGGGGTACCTTCATTCCTGGTAAAACTGGTTGAATTTGCCGAAGCCAACAAGGTCAATTTAGCTGAAACAAGTGTAAAAACGGCATTATGTATCGGGGAAAGTATCCGCCTGGAAGACGGACGGTTAAATCGCCTCGGCCAGAGAATCACCGGCAGCTGGCCAATCAACCTGGTTAGTACTTATGCCTCAACGGAAATGCAAACGGCATTTACGGAATGTCCGGCGGGCCATGGCGGACATCTTATGGCAGAACTGCTGATCCTGGAATTATTAGATGAATTTGACCAGCCTGTAGCGCCCGGCCAGGCCGGGGAAGTGACCATCACCACCCTGGGCGTAGAAGGCATGCCACTCCTGCGTTATAAAACCGGCGATATCTGCAGGCGGATTGATAATCCCTGCTCCTGTGGTCGTAATACACCCCGGCTGACCTCGGTCATCGGCCGGAAAAAACAAATGATCAAACTGAAAGGCACCACTTTTTATCCACCTGCCTTATACGATGTTTTGCACGAAATACCGGAAATAACAGATTATGTAGTGGAATTGCAAACCAATGAATTCGGCACCGACGAAGTGATTGTGCATGTACATGTTAATGAACCTTCAGAACCGTTAAGCAGCAAAATCAGGGAGTTTTTGCGTTCCCGGCTAAGGGTAGTACCGGATCTTGTTTTCGCTGCCGCTTCTGAATTGCACCATATGCAATTTCCGGAAGGTGGCCGGAAAGCCCAAAAACTGATTGATAACCGGTTGCATACAATTTAAGCTTATATAGGCTGATTAGCTGTTTTGCCCTATTTTTGGAGCATTCCATAATTGCTCAACTTGAGATAAAATTGATTACCGAAAAACATTTATCACTCCGGGAGTTTAAAGAAATTGTTTGCGACGGGAAAGCTGTTGCCATAGACGGAGTTGTGTTGGATAAGGTATCCAGGAACCATGAATTTTTGAAAGGATTTGCTTCTAATAAAATAATTTATGGTATTAATACCGGCTTTGGCCCAATGGCCCAGTACCGGGTAAGTGAAGAAAACCTGGTTGCCCTTCAATATAACCTGATCCGCAGCCATAGTTCCGGAAGTGGCCGCCCTATTGATCCTATATTGGTTCGGGCCTTATTACTGGCCCGTTTGAATAATTTCCTGCAGGGCTACTCAGGGGTTCACCCCGAACTGGTGCATTTGCTGGTGGCCCTGCTGAATAAGCAGGTTTATCCTTGTATATACGAACATGGTGGCGTTGGCGCCAGCGGCGACCTGGTGCAATTGGCCCACCTGGCGCTTACCCTTATCGGTGAAGGTGAAGTGTGGTATAAAAATGAATTGCGCGATACGGCGGAAGTATTTGCGGAACTGGGAATTACCCCTTTGAAAATTCATGTTCGCGAAGGGCTCGCCCTCATTAATGGTACTTCTGCCATGACCGGAATTGCGCTGATTAACCTGTTGCAGGCTAAAAAATTGCTGGAGTGGTCTGTATTCCTGTCGGCAATGACAAATGAGGTTGTTGAAGCGTATGATGACCATTTCTCCCATGAATTGAACCATGTGAAACACCATCCCGGCCAGCAGGTGGTTGCAGCCATGTTACGCAAGCTGCTGGGCGACAGCCATATGATCCGGTCCCGGAAAAAACATTTGTATGAAGGGGATAAAATGGACCAGGATGTGTTTGAAGACAAGGTGCAGGAATATTATTCCCTTCGCTGTATAACCCAGGTACTGGGACCTGTTTTAGACACTATAACACAGGCTGAAAAAGTGATCCTGGCAGAGTTTAATTCAGTGAATGACAACCCGATTATTGATCATGAAAATGCCAATATATTCCACGGCGGCAATTTCCATGGCGATTATGTTTCCCTGGAAATGGACAAGTTGAAAATCGCCATAACAAAATTGTCCATGTTGTCTGAGCGCCAGTTGAACTACCTCCTGAATGCCAAGCTGAATGAGAAATTCCCGCCTTTCCTGAACCTCGGTACACTGGGATTGAACTTTGGTATGCAGGGCATGCAATTTACTGCTACATCTACTGTCGCCGAGAACCAGACCCTTTCCAACCCGATGTATATCCATAGCATTCCCAATAACAATGACAACCAGGATATCGTAAGCATGGGTTGTAATGCAGCCTTACTTACCCGCAGGGTGATCGGGAATTCCTTTGAAGTGCTGGCCATCCAGATGATGACCATTTTGCAGGCAGTGGATTACCTGGGTTGCACCGACCGGATGGCAGCTTCCACACTCAATATGTACAAACAAATCAGGGCTATTTTCCCGGTATTCATAGACGACCAGCCCAGGTACAAAGACCTGGAAAAGGTCAAGCGCTATTTTGAAAATGCCGAACCGGTGGTAACACATCCCGCAACTTCAACAATTGAGCGGGTTGCCTGAACTATTTTGTAAATTAAGCGCTGTAGTAAGGAGCACTCATCATTAAAAGTATAAGAGGTATGAAATCTGTCCTGGTAACCGGCGGGTCTAGGGGAATTGGAAGGGCTATATGTGTAAAGTTGGCTGCCCTTGGCTATTATATCCTGGTCAATTACAAAGGCAATGAAGCAGCTGCCCTTGAAACGCTGGCTCAGGTAAAGGCCCTTGGTGCAGATGGTGAACTGCTGCAGTTTGACGTACAGCAAAAAGAGCAGGTTAAAGAAGTATTGGGAGCCTGGATAGAAAATAATAAAGATAAAAACATTGAAATACTGGTGAATAATGCAGGCATCAAGGATGACACCCTGATGATGTGGATGAAAGACGAGCAATGGGAGAATGTGCTGGATACCAGCCTGGGCGGTTTTTTTTATGTTACCCGTGAAGTGCTTAGTGGAATGCTGCTGCGTAAGTCGGGACGCATAATCAATATCGTTTCGCTTTCGGGTATTAAAGGGATGGCCGGGCAAACCAATTATTCTGCCGCAAAAGCCGGTGTAATCGGCGCAACCAAGGCCCTTGCCCAGGAGATCGGCAAGCGCGGTATAACTGTAAATGCTGTTGCCCCCGGCTTTATTCAAACGGACATGACTGAAGGGCTGAATGAGAAAGAACTGAAGGCAATGATCCCGGTACAAAGGTTCGGGCAGCCCGCCGAAGTAGCGCATGCCGTGGCATTTCTTGCTTCCCCCGATTCGGGTTATATTACAGGCGTGGTTTTATCAGTAAATGGCGGATTATATACGTAGTCAGGTATGAACAGAGTAGTGATAACAGGATTGGGGATTTATTCCTGTATAGGGAAGAGCCTGGATGAAGTGCGGCAATCTTTATATGAGGGAAAATCTGGTATAGTGCTGGACCAGGAACGTAAAGCATTTGGCTACCGTTCAGGCCTGACAGGTTTTGTCGAAAGGCCGAACCTCAAGGGTTTGCTGGACCGCAGGGCAAGGATCATGCTGCCCGAGCAGGGTGAGTATGCGTATATGGCAACTGTCCAGGCCCTTCAACAGGCAGGGATAACCGAAGAAATTTTACTGCAGAAGGAAATCGGGGTTTTATATGGAAACGACAGTTCAGCAGAACCTGTTGTAACTGCCACTGACCTGATGCGTGAAAAAAAGGACACAACCCTTGTAGGCTCGGGCTCGGTATTCCAGACCATGAATTCTACGGTAACGATGAACCTGGCCACCATCTTCCATTTGAAGGGGGTCAATTTTACCATAAGTGCAGCATGTGCAAGCGGGTCTCACGCAATTGGCCTGGGGTATCATTTTATTAAGACAGGCTTACAGGAAACGATAATCTGTGGCGGTGCCCAGGAGTTAAATATTTTTTCGATGGGAAATTTTGACGCGCTTTCTGCGTTTTCTATAAGGGAAAATGATCCGGCCAGGGCCTCGCGTCCATTTGATAAGAATCGCGATGGATTAATTCCCAGTGGCGGTGCGGCAACAGTTATACTGGAAAGCCTGGATAGTGCATTGGAAAGGGGAGCGAATATCCTGGGTGAAGTGGTGGGGTATGGATTTTCCTCAAACGGGGGGCATATTTCCAATCCAACAGTAAATGGTCCGGTACGCGCCCTGAATATGGCCCTGAAAGATGCCGGGATGGATCCGGCTGAAATTTTTTATATCAATGCCCATGCTACTTCAACACCCGCAGGTGATTCGAGTGAAGCTCGTGCAATTGATGAAGTTTTTGGCACCAGCCGCCCCTATATAAGTTCAACAAAATCGATGACAGGGCATGAATGCTGGATGGCAGGGGCGAGTGAAATAGTTTATTCAATGTTGATGATGAATTATGGATTCATCGCGCCAAATATTAATTTTGAGGAACCGGACGAAGATTCGGCTAAATTGAATATTGTTACAAAAACGATTGAAAAAGAATTTAACAGCTTTCTGTCCAATTCCTTTGGATTCGGAGGAACAAATTCTTCTTTGATTGTGAAGAAATACAGTGAATAGTGAATAGTGAATAGTGAATGGTGAATGGGGAATTGTTAATGGGTGAGCAGGCTAAATAAGTGAATGATTATTGCATGATGAAATTGTACATGTTACCTAAATCGCGAATTTGTGATTGTCAAGCCATTGACCTGTTGACCTATTCCCTATTTATCATTCACCATTCACCATTTACCATTCACCATTCCCCCCTAACCTAAACATCGCAAAAAGAACCGCTATGACGACAGAAGTAATTGTAGAGAAGATTAACCATTTCCTGGTGGAGGAATTTGAAGTGGAAAGGGAAATGATTTCTCCTGAAGCAAGCCTGAAAGAAACACTTGCGCTGGATAGCCTGGATTATATAGACATGGTTGTGGTTCTGGAAAATAATTTTGGCTTTAAGGTTAAGCCCGAAGACTTTACCACTATCAACACCTTCCAGGATTTTTATGACTATGTTGTCCGTCGCATCAACGCAAAAGAACTGGTCTGATGCCTTCGTGGGAAGGAAAATCAAAAGCGACGCCACTTGGTTACAGGATCTTTGTCGTTGTGTTAAAAATTTTTGGCCTGCGGCCTGCCTACTGGCTGCTGGGTATTGTAGCCACGTATTATTTACTTTTTTCACAGGCCAGTACAAGATACCTGTATCAATATTTTCACCACCGTTTAGGGTTTGGTAAATGGGTATCCATCATTCATATTTACCGCAATTATTACCGTTTCGGGCAATCACTGATTGATAAGGTTGCTTTACAGGCCGGAATGGATACGCCTTTCAGTTTTGAATTTGAAGGCGAGAATTATTTGCGGGAAATGGTTGCCAATGGCCGGGGTGGTTTGTTGCTGAGTGCGCATATTGGTAACTGGGAAATCGCAGGGCATTTACTGAAGCGGTTAAACACTACCATCAATGTTGTGATGTACGATGGCGAACAGGAACAAATTAAAGCCTATCTCGAGAAAGTGACCGGTGGACGGAATATGAACCTGATTTTAATTAAAGAAGACCTTTCGCATATTTATGCGATCAGCGCAGCCCTGGATAACAACCAGCTGGTTTGTATGCATGCAGACAGGTTCGTGGCAGGGAATAAAACCGTGACCGCAAATTTTCTTGGTGCAATAGCACAGTTCCCTGCTGGCCCTTTTATCCTGGCATCCAGGTTTTCAGTGCCGGTTTCCTATGTTTTCGCATTTAAGGAATCCCGGAAACACTATCACTTGTTCGCCAGCAGGCCGGAACCTATGGAAGGGGTTGAGAAAAAAGTAAAAATGAAATTGCTGCTGGATAATTTTGTAACCGAAATGGAGGCCATGACGAGGAAATACCCCGACCAATGGTTTAATTTCTATGACTTCTGGAAAAAATGAGCCTGACCAACGATACCAGTATTACCCTGTTACTTCCGCAAAGGGCCCCTTTTGTAATGGTAGATCACTTGCTTCACGATGATGATGCGCTCACAAGGACTTCTTTCCTCGTAAAGGATGACGGGTTATTTGTGGAAGAAGGCCGGCTGGAAGCTGCTGCACTGGTGGAGAATATTGCCCAGACCGCTGCTGCGGGTGCGGGTTATAAAGCCAAACAGCACCAACGGCCCGTAAAGGTTGGGTTTATTGGCGCCATAAAGAACCTTGTGGTTAATTATTTGCCGCATGTGGGGCAAATAATTATTACAGAAACCAGGCTGGTCCATACAGTTTTTAATGTATCAATTGTAGAAGGCAGGGTGATCTGTGATGATGAAGTTATTGCCAGCTGCGAAATGAAAATTTTCCTGCAACCATAAAAACCGGATCATGAAACGGACCGCACAAGTAATCTATGCACTGCTTTTGCTTATTATGGCAAACTTTACAGTATCAGCACAAAACCAATCCGGGCCATTTGCAAAAGATGTGCCCATCCTGTATCTGGGTATTGACTTTACACAGGTAAAAGTCATAAATGATGCTTCAGCCACACCCTCCGATATCAAGAACCGCTATTTTGCAGGCATAAACCTGGTGGTGATTAGCGAAGTGAAAAAATACGACTGGCAGAAAGCCCTGGATAAAAGCAATTACAGCATTGACCTCGGTATTGTAACTGCCCGAAATGAGAAGATTGACGAAACAAAAATTTCTTCCAACAATACAGCCGATGAAACCCGGCTGAAGCCCGGCGATATTGAAAACTTACTGCAGCAATATGATTTTTCAGGGAAAAAAGGAATCGGCCTGGTTTTGTTTATGGAATCATTAAGCAAATCATCAGAGAACGGGACCATGTGGGTTACATTTGTGAATATGGATACCCAAAAGATGATCTTAACCGAAAAGATGACAGGTAAGGCCATGGGTTTTGGTTTCCGTAATTATTATGCCTATACTGTGTATAAAGTAATCCAGGACATCAAGAAGAACAAGCTCAGCGAATGGCGTAGCAAGTACGGTTCCTGAATAAATGTAAAGCCAATGAAACCCAGGTCACTATCAAACCGTACCGAGGTTGTTGTGAGATTTAATGAAGCCGATCCTTTGGGTATCGTTTGGCATGGCCATTATGTCCGGTATTTTGAAGACGGGCGGGAAGCATTTGGCCATGCTTATGGACTAAGTTACCTGGATGTGTATCACCAGGGATTTGTTGTGCCGATTGTTAATTTTCAATGCGACTATAAAAAATCTTTGCGCTACGGCGATAAGATGATTATTGAAACCACTTATAAACCTTGTGATGCAGCTAAATTATTGTTTAGTTACCAATTGTTTAATGCGGCCACTAATGAATTAGTTGCAAAAGGGTCTTCAGTGCAGGTTTTCCTTGACCTGAAGAACAATACGCTCCAGCTGACCAATCCCCCTTTTTTCCAGGCCTGGAAGGAAAAACATGAAATGACCTGAGCCAATGGCCCACAATGAAACCTATATAATTGCGCACCATATCCTGACGCCCCTGGGCAATGGAATCGCTGCTAATTGGCAGGCAATCAGTGAAAGCCGCTCAGGCGTTGCTTTGCAGTACCGGGATGGGTTTCGGGACCAACCTGTATGCGCGTCACTTTTTTCAGAGAGCCAATGGGCCGGCATGGGTGATTCCCTGCCTGCCGCTTTAACCCGTTTTGAGCAACTGCTGCTTTCTGCTTTGCAAGGGGCTTTAGGCCAGGTAAACATTGATTTATCCGGCAGCCGCACACTTTTGCTATTGGCCTCAACGAAAGGGAATATCGGGCTGCTGGCACCTGGCATGCCCAATCCGCAGGACCATGTCGGGCTTGTTCAATCGGCGCGTAAAATTGCCGGCTATTTGAATTACCACAGTCATCCTGTAGTGGTTTCCAATGCCTGTATATCCGGAATGACTGCCCTGCTTACCGCCAAACGGCTGATGGATGCAGGGCATTATGACCATGCTGTTGTGGCTGGCGCTGATTGTATTTCACCTTTTATTGTGGCAGGGTTCCGGTCTTTCCAGGCCCTGAGTGATGAAACCTGCAGGCCTTTTGACATCGACAGGAAAGGCATCAACCTTGGTGAGGGAGCTGCAGCGATTATATTGTCCAGAACCGCTTCTTCCATCCGGTTGTCTGCCGGAAGTACCAGTAGCGATGCCAACCATATTTCAGGTCCGTCGAGGACAGGCGAAGAAATGGCGCAAGCCATTATGACTGCTTTAGAAAGGGCAGGTTTGGGTTGCCGGGATATTGGGGGCATCTCCGCCCATGGTACAGCAACCTCGTTTAATGATGAAATGGAATCAAAAGCTTTTATGCTTAGCGGTCTGGAACATTCACCTGTATTCAGCCTCAAAGCGTATTTTGGACATACACTGGGAGCTGCAGGATTATTGGAATCTGCTATTGCTGTGGAGGCCCTGCAAAAAGGTATAATACCGGCATCAAAAGGTTACCGGAAGCATGGTGTTAGTCAGCCTGTTACCATAGCCGAAACAACCATTCTTGCTCCCGGAATGCGACATATTTTAAAAACAGGTTCTGGTTTTGGCGGTTGCAATGCCGCCCTGGTTTTCAGCAAAAACAATTAAAACTTTTCAGAATAGCATGAACCATTTCTCGAAGGATACTAAAACAGCCATTGAAGCAAAAGAAGAAGCCCAGCGGATCGCCTTTGGGCCTGTGATATTCCAGGCCGCCCAGGCTATGCGGAAAAATGGTTTATTACTAACCATCCGCAATGCCGGAAAAGAGGGCATAACCATTGCAGATGCTGCCCAAAAAACCGGATTGTCTGTTTACGGTGCCAGGGTACTGATGGAAGCCGCGCTGGGAATGGGTGTTTGTACCTTAAATGATGGAAAGTATGCGATCACAAAAACCGGATTTTTCCTGCTTTATGATGACCTGACGATTGCCAATATTGATTTTGTAGATGATGTATGCTACAACGGACTTGCATATCTTGAAGAAAGTATTGCTACCGGCAAACCGGAAGGGTTAAAAGTCTTTGGTAATTGGCCAACTATTTATGAAGGCCTTTCCAGTTTACCGGAACAGGTACAAAAAAGCTGGTTTGCTTTCGATCACCATTTTTCGGATGGTTCTTTTCCGGTGGTATTAAAATATGTACTGGCCCTTGACATTAAGAAGTTGATAGATATTGGCGGGAATACCGGAAAATGGGCTATTTCCTGCGTACAGCAATCACCGGGTATTGAGGTAACAATAATGGACCTGCCCGGCCAGTTGGCCATGGCAGAAAAAAGGATCAGGGAAATGGGTTATGCAGACCGGATCCATTTTCACCCGGTAAATATCCTGGATGAGCAGGAACAGTTCCCGAAAGGCCATGATGCGATCTGGATGAGCCAGTTCCTGGATTGTTTCTCTGAAACGGAAATTACGTCGATCCTTAAACGTTGCTATGCTGCCCTGGAAGATACCGGCTACCTGCTCATCCTGGAGAATTTCTGGGATTGCCAGAAGCATGCAGCCGCTGCTTTTTCCATCCAGATGACCTCCCTGTATTTTACGGCCCTTGCCAATGGGAACAGCCAGCTGTACGATTCGGAACTGTTTAAGAAATCGGTATTTGATGCAGGATTCACAATTGAAAAACAGATTGATTATATTGGCGAAGCCGGGCATACCCTGTTGATATGCCGTAAGGCAAAACCGGTCACTTAATTGGATAACCATAAAACCCCGAGTGTGAACAATATTAAAACAGACGTCCTTGTAATTGGCGCCGGTCCTTCAGGCACCATTGCCGCTTCAATCATAAAGCAGGCAGGATATTCGGTAGTAATCGTGGAGAAATTGAAATTTCCCCGCTTCGTAATTGGCGAAAGCCTGCTGCCGAGATGCATGGAAGCGCTGGAAGAAGCCGGTTTCCTGGAAGCCGTAAAAGCCAGGGGATTCCAGGAAAAAAACGGTGCCAAATTCGTTAAGGACGGGATGGTTTGTGATTACTTTTTTGCAGACCAGTTTACCAGTGGCTGGAACTGGACCTGGCAGGTTCCCCGGGCAGAATTTGATAAAACACTTGCTGATTGCTGCGAAGCAATGGGCATACCGCTTTATTATGAAACAACAGTAACCGGCATTGATTTTTCAGGATCCGATTCTGTAACTACAGTTCAGGATGCGGCAGGGAATATTTCCACTATTGAAGCCCGTTATATTGTTGACGGAAGTGGTTATGGCAGGGTTATCCCGAAGCTGTTCAATTTAGACAAGCCATCGAGTTTGCCCAGCCGGAGAGCCTTGTTTGCCCATATGCGCGATGACAACCGTGAATTAGCGCATGAGCCCAACCGTATTACAATCGTAACCCATAAGCCGGCTGTATGGATCTGGGTGATTCCATTCTCTTCAGGCATTACCTCAGTGGGATTTGTAGGCGATCCTTCATTTTATAAAGATTTCGCAGGAAATGATACCGAGGTATTTGATACCCTAATAAAAAAAGAACCCTACCTGGCGGAAAGGTTCACTGGTGCTGAGAAGATTTTTGAACCGCGCGTCCTGGAATCCTGGTCATCTTCTACGGAAAAGTTTTACGGGGACGGGTTTGTGCTGACAGGGAATGTAACCGAATTCCTGGACCCGGTATTTTCATCGGGCGTAACACTTGCATCGGTGTCGAGCCAGCTCGCTGCCCACCTGGTGATCAGGAAACTACAAGGAGAAGAAGTTGACTGGGATAAAGAATATATGGATATCATGATGCAGGGCGTAAACACCTTCCGCACTTATGTCAACTGCTGGTATGACGGTACCCTGGACAAGATATTCTTCGCGAAAGAACAACAACCGGATATCAAGAATATGATCTGCTCTGTTTTGGCCGGTTATGTTTGGGATATGGAAAATCCTTTTGTGAAAGACCATTACCACCAGGTTAAAAAACTGGCCCGTATACTGGATATGAAACAAATGCTGGAAGAAAAAGAATAAGCTTGAACATACCTGATACTTTATATATAGAAAGTGCCTGCAGGATTGTTCCCGGGCAGGCCTGGAAGGATGATGAACTAATCTTTGGGCAGGCAGGAACCAGCACGGAAAGCTTCCTGGTTGGCTTGTATAAAGAACTACAGGTAAACTACCCGAAGTGGTATAAGATGGACAGGCTTTCACAATTGGGGCTATTGGCTGCGGAGTTGTTGCTGCCCCGGACTTTGGGAGAAGCAGGGGCTAAACCAATGGATACTGCCATTGTTTTGTCAAACCGGCATTCGAGCCTGGATACAGATACCCGGTTTGCTGACCAGTTGGCCGATATTCCCAGTCCGGCTGTTTTTGTATATACCCTTCCTAATATTGTGATTGGTGAAATCACCATACGTTTTGGGATAAAAGGGGAACAGGCTTTTTATTTAATGGATAAACCTGATTGGGCATTTTTGCAACAGGTTACACAGGCGCTGTTTTCCGAGGGGCAGGTAAAATACTGCCTTCTGGGTTGGGTTGACCTTTTCCAGGAAAACTATGAAGCAGTTATGTTCCTGGTTAGTGCAAATGCCGGGGGAGGTGAATCCCGCAAAATTATGAACACAAAAAATTTATATCAATATCATGAACAGGGAGCAGTTAATTGAAGACTTAAAAGGACAGATCATTGAGCAATTAAATTTGCAGCAGGTTACCCCGGCTGATATAAAAGCAGATGACCCGCTGTTTAATGAAGGATTGGGGTTGGATTCTATTGATGCCCTGGAACTGATTGTATTGCTTCAGCAAAAGTATTCCGTTAAGCTGGCCAATGCTGAAGATGGCCCGAAAGTGTTTCAATCGGTTGGGTCTATTGCAGATTTCATCATCGCCACTAAGGCAGAAAAATCCTGATGATCAATTGGTACCTCCGGTATATATAGCAGGGCTTGGGGCAATTTCGGCCATTGGTAACAATGTGGCTGAAAACGTTTTATCGTTGCAATCCGGCAGGTCTGGCATTGGGAAGATTGAACACCTCTCCACCTTGCATAAAGAGGTGTTTCCTGTTGGTGAAGTGAAATCAGCTAATGAGGAATTGGCAGAACGTTGCGGCTGGACCGGCACCAACAGCAGGTCGGCCATGCTCGCTTATATCGCAGCAAGGGAAGCCCTTTTGGATGCGGGGTTTGATGGTGGTATGCCGTATCGCACCGGGCTGGTATCTGCCACATCGGTGGGTGGGATGGACCTTACAGAAAATTTTTACCCGGCTTTCCTGGAGAATAATCTATCGGGAAAATTGCGTAATGTAGTGCAACATGAATGCGGGGCTGTTACAGAACGCGTGGCCAAAGCCCTGGGTATAACCGAATTTGTGACCACCATAAGTACGGCCTGCTCCTCTTCTGCAAATGCCATAATGCTGGCGGCAAGAATGATCAGGCATGGGTTACTCGATATTGCCATTGCAGGCGGAACAGACGCCCTGTCAAAGTTTACCCTGAACGGGTTTAATACTTTGATGATCCTCGACCACCAGTTGTGCCAGCCGTTTGACCAGGGAAGAAGAGGCCTCAATTTAGGCGAAGGCGCAGGGTTTGTGGTATTGACCAGTGAAAAGGTAGCTGATGCTACCAGGCATAAAAAATATGCGAGGCTTACAGGCTATTGTAATGCAAATGATGCCCACCACCAGACAGCCTCTTCACCAGAAGGTATCGGTTCGTATACTGCCATGATGGGTGCCATGGCTATGGCCGGACTGGCACCGGGAGACATAGATTATATCAATTTACATGGAACAGGTACCCAGAATAATGATGCTTCAGAAAGTACGGCTCTTCACCGGATATTTGGAACAGCATATCCCCGTATGAGCTCAACGAAATCCTTTACCGGCCATACTTTAGCGGCCTGTGGCGGCATTGAGGCAGTTTACTCGGTACTTTCACTCGAAAGGCAGTGCCTCTTCCCCGGATTAAGGATTACAACGCCGGTAATAGAAAAGCCGGGGGTGATGGTTTCAGCATATACACCGGATGTCGCCCTCCGGAATGTGTTGTCAAATTCCTTTGGCTTTGGCGGTAATTGTTCATCACTGATTTTTTCACAAGCCTGATATGTATATAAATTCAGCATCTTCCATATCACCACAACGGAGCTTCCGGCAGATGGATCCATTAACCGGGCTGAAGGCTTTAAGCGGCAACCGGTTTACCTGCGAAGAGCCCGATTATATGCAACTTATCGAACCAAAGCTGATCCGGCGCATGAGCAGGATCATCAGGATGGGCGTGGCTACTGCAATGGATGCATTGGAGCAGGCAGGCGTAAAGGATCCTTCGGCTATCATTACAGGAACTGCTTATGGCTGCCTGGAAGATACCGGCATTTTTTTGCAGCGAATGGTAGAGAACAAGGAGGAAATGCTGACACCTACAGCCTTTATTCAATCAACCCATAATACGGTAGGCGCCCAGGTCGCCTTATTACTTAAGTGCCATTCCTATAATAACACGTATGTACAAAGGGGCCATTCATTTGAAACAGCCCTGCTCGATACAATGCTTTTATTAGGGGAAAACCCTGCTGCAAGTGTATTGGTTGGCTCTGCAGATGAAACGACGAACCAGAGTTTTGTCCTCCTGGAAAGGTTCGGGCTCTTCCGCCACCAGGCTTCGGGTGAGGGTGCCTGTTATTTTGTTGCAGGGGTATCACCAGCGGCCGGAAGCCTGGCAAAAATGGCCGGGCTAAAAACTATTTTCCAGCCCGGTGATCATGCTGTTGAAAAAGCTGTTCATTCACTCCTTTCACAAAACGGAATGAAACCGGCAGATATACATATTTTGTTAACCGGCAGGACAAATGAACCATCAACTGCAACTTATTATGGGATGGTGGAAAAAACGATTTTTCCTTTAACACCCGCCGGACAGTTTAAATCCCTTTGTGGTGAGTATCCAACAGCTTCGGCCTTTGCTTTCTGGCTGGCAGCTAAAATTTTAAAACAGCAATCAGTGCCTTCAATTATTTGTCCGTCTTTTACCGGTCAGCTGAAAAATATTTTAATATACAATATTGATACAGCCGGATATCATTCCCTAATGTTGCTGACGGCATGTTAAATTTCAGAAATACAACTATAGGTTTATTGTTGGGCGCATTGTTGCTTTGGTTTTTCAGTGCCCCGGTTTATAGTTATGGCCTGCTTCTTTTCATGTATTCACTCCTGCTTTTCTGGGGAAGTTACCGCGTAGATTCACAATTCTATATGCCTGTTACCTGCAAGGGAAATGGAGACAAAAAGGAAATTGCGCTCAGTTTTGATGACGGTCCGCATGATGCAATTACACCTGCAATCCTGGATGTGCTGAAAGAGAAGCAGGTGCCTGCTGCTTTTTTTTGTATTGGGAACCGGATAATTGGCAGGGAATCCCTCTTGCAAAGAACTCACCAGGAAGGCCACCTTGTTGGCAACCATAGTTATAGTCACCATACTTTATTTGATTTGTATGCTGCATCGAAAATGGAGAAAGATTTACGCCAGATGAACAAGGAAGCAGAACGTGTCCTTCAGCTGAAGCCAAATTTATTCCGGCCGCCATATGGAGTTACCAATCCCAATGTAAGTGCGGCTGTACAAAAAACCGGCATGAAGGCAGTGGGTTGGAATATCAGGTCACTGGATACCATTGTTAAAAATGAATCCCGTTTGTTTGCAAAGCTCCTCCGATCTTTACAGCCGGGTGCAATTATTTTATTTCACGATACTAAACAAATAACCCTGAACATTTTGCCGCAATTTATTGATGAAGCCAGGAGGAAGGGATACGAATTTGTCCGGCTCGATACATTAATTAACGAAGCACCTTATGCGTAAACTATTCCTTATTTTAATAATATCGGTAGTAGCAGGCAAAATGGCTATGGCACAATACAAAGGCTTCAGGCCTGTTGCCAGTTTAGATGCATTCAAATCTTCTTTTACAGCAGCATCCCAGGCAATTACCAGTATCAAAAGTGATTTTATCCAGGAAAAAAACCTTAGCCTGCTGTCTGAGAAAATTGTCTCCAGGGGAAAGTTCTGGTTTCGCCGTGAAAACCTGGTCCGCATGGAATACCAGCAGCCCTTTCAATACCTGATGATCCTGAATGGCAATAATGTGTACATAAAAGACGGGCAGCAGGAAAACAGGATCTCAGTAAAATCAAATAAACTGTTCCAGAAAATCAATAAAATAACGATCGATTGCATTAAAGGAACAATACTGGGTAATTCCGATTTTTCGGTAAATGCATTTGAAACCCAGCAGCAGTTCCTGCTTGAGATGACACCGGTTGCAAAGGACCTTACCGGTTTTTTTTCTAAGATTTTAGTCACGATAGACCGGAAAGATTATTCTGTGTTGAGCATTAATATGATGGAAACAGGCGGCGACAATACGCTTATCAGTTTTCACCAGAAAGAATTGAATACAACTATTCCCGATGCGGTTTTTGCTATTAAGTAGTTTGGTGCTGTTAACAGGCGCATGCACTAATTCGTATAAAACCTTACGGACAACTGCAGGCGATCCGCTATGCGTAGCGAAGTTCAGGCCTGTATTTCAATCCCAGTTGTATAAAGCCCAGGCTGTTGTAACCGGCCACAGGCTAAGTGGATTATTGCTGATTAAATCCATGGAAGACAGTACTACCAGGGTTGTATTTTCTGCTGAAACCGGGTTTAAATTTTTCGATTTTTCCTTTGGCGGCAGGGATGGTTTTAAAGTTGTTTACATCATGAAGAAGCTGGACAAAAAAGTGGTTGTGGACGCGCTCCGGAATGATTTCGACCTTTTGTTCCAGAGTTGGGTTGAGCCGGGTAAAGGAATGGTTAAAAAGGGAGAGCCGGGGTTGTACCATATGTTTTCAAAAGGGAGCAAAACAGCCTATTATATAACTGATTCAACATGTAGTAAATTGCTTCATTCAGAACTTGGTTCATCACGTAAAAAACTGGTTGAGGCATATTCGGTAAACACTAATGGGAATATACCCGATTCAATGTTTATACAGCACTATAATTTCGATTTCACGATTACCTTAAAAAAACTGGAACGCTAATGCTGATTGCAGATTTTTGTACTGTTTCTGGATTTGACCACAAGGATGGTACTATTAAGGCAGTGCTTAACTGGAATGCAGGGCATGCAATTTTCCAGGGGCATTTTCCCGGGCAGCCGGTAGTGCCTGGTGTTTGCATGATGCAACTGGTAAAGGAAATACTGGAAATCGGCCTGCAAAAAAAAATGGCCCTGCAGCAGGGCAGCCAGATGAAATTTTTACAATTTATAGATCCGCGTATCCAGCCATCAGTGGAAATCAGTTTGGATTATACCGAAAATGAATACGGGCAGTTATTGGTAAATGCAAGCTTGCAAATGGCGGGCACGGTATTTTTCAGGTTTTCGGGGCGTTATGCATTTTTATAAGCAAATGAGCGAAAATGCAAGTTCATCGCGTTTGTTGGTGTATCCATTAGAAAATGCGTTCTTCCATAATTCGCAGAATTCCTGCTTTTCATTAATTCCCATTTTCAGCCGCAACTCTTTAGCATCATGAACCTGGTACTTTTGCTGCATGGCAAAAGTGAAGGCATCAGCCTTTTTTTTATGAATAAGTAATGGTTCAGCCTTATTGGAAAGCGCCCTGTCGTAATAAGTAAACGCTTCAGTAAGCTGGCCGGACTTTGATTTAATATCCCCCTGTAATATAAAAAGTGAAGGGTTGGCAGGATCCAATGAAATGGCTTTATTAACCAACCGTATAGCTTCCGAAGTTTTATTTTGCCGCAGGTTCAGCATGGATAATTTCGATAAGATGAAGGCCTTCTCTTTTGTATTTGTGGTTTTCAGGGACCGCTTTTCAAGTTGGTCGTAATCTGCATTTGCTTCAGTTGTTTTATTCATGGCGAAATACGCATCGGCCCTTTCAAATAAAGCAATTACAGATTTGTTTTGCGCTTTTTCCAAAGCAGACTGGGCAGCAGCTATAGCCTCAGGGTACCGGTTTAAGCCATTCATTGCCCTTGCCTTACCGGCATTTCCATTTATAAGGGATGTACTGGTTTTGCAGGTCGCCAAAAGGCTGTCAAAATATAGAAGCGCGTCTTCATAGCTACCCAATTCATTGGCTGAATTGCCTTTTTTAAGGTAATCCAGGCAATTATCAGTTTTGGCTGTTTCCTGGGAAAAGCCAGGCATATATGCCGCCAAAAATATCAGTATCGTAGCCCATCGCCTCATCCTGAAATGTAACATAATTCGATAAATTATTAAACAAATGGGTGCCAAATGGGTAGCGCATATTAAATTTGCAGAAATGCTTGGGAATGAAACGTAGCGTGGTGGCATTATTTACCTTTTTTATACTTCTGGCTGGCCTCAATGGCTATAGTCAATGTTCCATCTGCACCAAAACTGCTCAGCAAATGGGGGAAAAGCCTGCAAAAGCCCTCAATTCAGGGATTGTTTACTTGGCAGCAACACCGCTGGCCATACTGGCTGTAATAGGTATGCGCTGGTGGAAATCCAATAAAGACATGTTCTGATTTTTTAATATCACCGTCGGGTTTGGAAGAGGTTTAGTAAATTAACCTGCAAATAACACCGAATGCGTCTTCTACTGTGGCTCCTGCTCATTTTACCCCTCCTTGCATCAACACAGCCACTTCCCTCTATTGAAGAAAAAGTGAAAGGACTCAGCAAAACCGAAGGCTGGATGCCTTATTATAAGGATGAACAACAGGGAAAATTGTGGTTAGAGGTAAACCGCTTAGACCAGGAATTATTATATGTGATTTCTTTACCGGCCGGACTGGGATCCAATGATATCGGGCTTGACCGCGGGTTGCTTGGTAACGGGCAGGTGGTCCGGTTTGAACGCAATGGCCGGAAATTACTGATGGTTGAGCCGAACTATAATTTTCGTGCAATAAGTAATGAACCTGCTGAAAGAAGAGCCGTAGAACAATCATTTGCCTCCTCGGTTTTATGGGGCTTTACTATTGAAGCAGCAACAGAAAACCGGGTATTAGTAGATGCCACTGAGTTTTTATTGCGTGACGCCATGAAAGCCACCCAGCGGATAAAAGCAATGAAACAAGGCAATTACGCCATAGATAAATCAAGGTCTGCCCTGTTTTATCCTGGCATAAAGAATTTTCCTTTAAATACAGAACTGGAAGCAACGGTTACACTGGTAAATACAGATGGGGAAGTGGGCAATTACATCAGGTCGGTATCAGCAGCAAGTGACGCAATAACCCTGCGCATGCACCATTCCTTTGTGCAGTTGCCCGATAACCAGTATAAGCCCAGGGTTTTTGATCCGCGATCCGGGTATTTTGGCATATCATTTTTTGATTTCAGTTCACCTGTGTCGGAACCCATTGAAAAGATGTGGATCTGCCGGCATCGTTTGCAGAAAAAAGATCCCTCCGCTGCAGTCAGCGAGCCGGTAAAGCCGATTGTCTATTACCTCGATAACGGAACGCCCGAACCCATCCGCAGTGCATTGCTTGATGGTGCAAGGTGGTGGAACCAGGCATTTACTGCAGCCGGTTACAAAGATGCTTTCAGGGTAGAAATACTACCAGACAGCGCAGACCCTATGGATATCCGTTATAATATGATAAACTGGGTGCATCGCAGCACGCGGGGCTGGAGTTATGGTGCAACTGTAACGGACCCGCGAACCGGTGAAATTATAAAAGGCAATGTTACCCTGGGTTCACTTCGGGTGCGGCAAGATTACCTGATAGCACAGGGCCTGCTTGCCCCTTTCGAAAATGGAGTGCCTGCAGATGATAAAATGCTGGCCATGGCCCTGGCCCGGCTCCGGCAGCTTGCAGCGCATGAAGTGGGGCATACCCTCGGGCTTATGCATAATTATGCATCCAGTGTGAGTAACCGCGCGAGTGTTATGGATTACCCGCATCCGCTGGTTACACTGGATGCCAGTGGTGAAATAGACCTGAAGCAAGCCTACGACAATAAAATCGGGGAATGGGATAAAGCGGCAATTGCCTGGGGGTACCAGGACTTTCCCGCCGGAACAAATGAACAAGCGGTACTTGGCACAATATTGAAGGGTGCTGAAAGCAGGGGATTGCAGTTTATAAGTGATCGTGATGCGCGGTCACCCGGGGGTGCACATCCCCAGGCCCATTTGTGGGATAATGGTCCGGATGCAGTGGCCGAACTGAAATCTGTAATGAAAGTAAGGGCGAAGGCACTTGCTGATTTCGGGGAAAAAAACATAAGGCCCGGAACACCAATGGCAATGCAGGAAGATGTTTTAGTACCCGTTTATTTATTCCATCGTTACCAGCTTGAAGCAGTGACAAAAATAATTGGCGGCATGAATTACAGTTATGCTTTAAGAGGTGATGGCCAATTGGTAACACGAATGGTGTCAAAAGAAGCACAGCTAAAAGCACTGGATGCCATTATACAGTGTATTGATCCATCCGTGCTGGCATTGCCGGCTAAAATTACAGAAGCGATTCCACCCCGACCGGCAGGCTATGAATTTACCAGGGAATTATTCTTCAAAAGGACCGGGCTGACCTTCGATGCCTTGTCACCTGCTGAAACTGCAGCAGACCTGCCGCTTTCTTTCTTATTTAACCCTCAAAGGCTGAGCAGGATGGAACAACAGGCAGTGTATGGCGGCTTAGGAGTTGCCGCGATGACAGAACGCCTGGTGAACCAAACCTATAATGCGAAAAGAAGAACAGGGATGGAAGGGTTGATCCAGGAGCAGAATGAGCAGGTTTTGCTGACCTATTTATTGGCAGGATCAGTTAATGAAGAATTGAACAGTGCTGCCCGTGGTGCACTGGTAAAAGCTTTGGCTGACCTTAAAAAAACAGTGGAACAAAAACAAAAGGGCGCAACCGACCCGCAACTTAAAGCACATTATGCCCTTGTATTATTTCGTATGAAAGAACCGGAAAAGGCGAAGCCAACCTTGCATGCAGCAATCCCCCCCGGTGCACCAATAGGCTGCGACCAGGATTAGTTGTGGAATTGCAGGACGAATTTATACAGGTTAAAGACATTTTTTTCCTGCAGGTTTTCAATGGCTTCTTTCAATCTCTGTTTATTGATATCTTTCATGCGGTTCCTTTCTATAAGGTGGTAAGCCCTTTCTGCAAGCAGCCATGATTTTTTGTCGGTGCCCAGGTGATAATGCAATACATTATTAATTGCAACCATTAATTCATCAATGCCTTGTTTTTTTGCTGCAATGGTTTTAATAACAGGGATGTTTTTGGCGTGGCCACTGAAAGCAGGGGCGAGCATGGCGTGAAGGTTATGGACAAATTGGTCGGCACCAGGCCGGTCACATTTGTTCACCACGAAAATATCAGCAATTTCCATTAGCCCGGCTTTCATGGTTTGTATTTCATCGCCGGCTTCTGGTACCAGCACAACAGTTGTAACGTCGGCAAGTCCGACAATCTCGATTTCACTCTGGCCAACGCCAACTGTTTCCACAATAATGAAATCAAATGGAGCAACTTTAAGCAGTTCGGTAATTTCAATAATATGCGGATGTAATCCACCCAAAGATCCCCGTGTCGCTAAAGAGCGGATAAAAACGCCGGGATGGTTATACCAGTCACTCATCCTGATGCGGTCACCCAAAACAGCGCCCATATTGAATGGAGATGAAGGGTCAATGCAAAGCACAGCCACTTTTTTGTCCTGGTCAATAATATACCCGATGAGCGCATCAGTCAGGGTGCTTTTACCGGCGCCTGGTGGACCAGTAATGCCTATAATCGGTGTGTTGAAATGGGGGAGCGAAACCATCAGTTCTTCATATCCGGGCACTTCATTTTCAACTAATGAAATAGCCCTGGCAATTGACTTAACATCACCAGACATTATGTCTTTGAGCATCTGGTCCCACATGGATTACTGATTCAATTAGGCTGATTTTATGTATGGATACCCGAAGATAATACTACAAATGATCAGGTATGATTAATATTTATTTCCATTTGTAGCCCTAATAATTTCAAAATGCCGCAAATGATTACTTTTACATTTTTTTAATAATACTGGCTGATATGACAACAACAAACGCATATATTCCCAAAGCCTGGGAAAATGTTAACTGCCCTTTCTGCAATTCAGGAGAATCGGATATCTATGAAAAGTTCGGCAGTACATATCAGTATGCCTATGTTACATGCCGTAACTGCGGCCTTATTTATACAAAGCCCAGGCCTAAATATGACCAGGACTTTTTAGACGCCGCATATGCATCCTACTACCAGTTTGCAGAGAATATTACGGTGAATGACCTGGACAATATCAAGGAATCTTCTTTAAAATTATTTGAAAAGGAAATTGTTCACCTCCTTAAATACGACAAGGAAAAAAAGGCGGTGCTGGATATCGGGAGTGGTATGGGAACATTTTTACTGGCTGCAAAAAAATATTATCCTGTTGCTGAAGGGATGGATGTATCGTTGAAGATGGCTGCATTTGTAGAGAAAAATATAGGGGTAAAAGTACATATTGGCCAATTTGAGAATTTCAACCCGCCGCATAAGTTTTCATTAATCCATATGAGTCATGTTATTGAACATATACCGAATCCAAATGAATGGGTACAGCATGCCAAAGAGCTGCTTACCCCGGATGGCATATTAGTAATCAATGTGCCTAACAAGTATAGTTTAAGTTTTCGGTTACAGCATTTCTTCTATAAAGCAGGACTGAAAAAACAATTTTCAGACACCTGGAGCGATCCGTCAAGAACACCGGATCATTTATTTGAGCCAACGATCAGGAGCATGAAATATTTCCTGGATAAGAACAGGTTTGAAATCCTTGAATACTATACTTATTCAAGGAAGGATGCAACTTCTGATAAAAACTGGCTGGCAAGGTTTATGCACAGGAGTTTGAAAATAGGCAGTAACCTGGCGTTTATTACAAAGCCAAAATCTGTGTAGGGGAGCATCCCAACGCGGCGGCGGAAATATTAAATTGTATGGTAATTCCTGAATTCGAAAAAACGCTTCCCTGTTATTTTTTCAGCATAGGTGAGCAGTTTATCCGTAAAGGGCATCTTTTTCTGTGAAGTGTCCAGTGTGAGGTTCCAGTTAGCCTGCTCAATCCTTTGTTTCATGCAGGCGGGGTGGGTGCCGGTAAATTTTGCGATAGAATCAAAGTCCGTAAAATCAAAAACATCTTTGGTGTCGTACCTGGCCTGCAATGTTTCATCATCATGCCAGAACTTACCGGTTTCCATCAATTTCCTCTTCATCTGTATTGGGCTTTTAACCCAGCCATAGTGATAAACCCAGGCGTCGATTTGTTTTACGTTTAATTTTTTGCCGTTTTTCCTGAATCCCTGTGCATCCCTGTAGGCCCGGATATTTTTATCATTCCTGATAATCCTGACTTCTTTATTATACCACTTCCGGCTATCGCCTATGTAATCATAAGTGCCATAAAAATGCAGGTAGTTAAACAACAAGCCTTCCACTTTATGGTTGTTCAAATGTTCTTTCGCAGCTGCAAGCACAGTGCTGTGGTATTTTTCATGAATGCATTCATCGCCCTGGATATAAAAAGCCCAATCACTGTCACTGCCTATGAGGTCAAAAGCTTTATTGGTTTCATCGGCCAATACCACACCCCCTTTTTTTAGTGCCGGGTTCCAGGTAGAATGGTGGATTTTTATTTTGGGGGAATTGATGTTCTTAATCAGTTGGTCGGTATCATCAGAACTATCACCGGCAAGTACAATGAATTCATCTACCATAGGCAGGACAGATTCGATGGCCTCTACAATCGGATAGTCATTGATTAAGGCATTTTTTATTATTGTGAATCCAGTTATTTTCATGGAATTTTGACTTATCGGATATGAGTGTTTGTTGAACCACGGCAAGTTAATTCAATATGCTATTCAGCCCGGTACATTTTACAAAGTACTAAAAGTTAAGATGACCAATTTCATTCCAATATTTCCATTAGGGATTGTAGTTTACCCCAAAGAAGCACTTAACCTCCACATTTTTGAACCCAGGTATAAGCAGCTGATCCAGGAATGTGCAGAACAAAAGAAAATGTTTGGCATACCGACCGTTATTAACCATAAGGTAGCTGAACTCGGGACGTTGATGCGGGTAACAGAAATTAGCAAGAAGTATGAAAACGGGGAGATGGATATTAAAACAGAAGGCGTTATGGTTTTCAGGATATTGGAAATGGTCAGAAATGTTCCGGATAAATTATATGGTGGTGCAATCGTTACCTATCCGGAAAATGCTGAAGGGCTCGGAAAACGCGGGCTGATGCAGAAAGTATTAGTTGGGATCCGGGAATTGCACAAGATGTTGCAGGTGAATAAAGAATTCAGCAAGCCTGATGACCAGCTGATAAGTTATGATGTGGCCCATCACGCGGGCATGTCGCTCGAACAAGAATACGAATTACTGGCCTTATTGCGGGAAGAGCAGCGGCAGGAATACCTTAAAAGACATTTGTATAAGGTATTGCCGATGATGGCCGACATGGAGGAGCTCAAGGAAAAAGTGAAGCTCAACGGGCACTTTAAAAACCTATCTTCGCTCGATTTAGATGTATAAACTGAATGGCCCAGATAACCCTCTGCTTTGATTTTGGCAATACCCGGCAGAAATATGCGGTGTTTAAGGATGCAATCCTGCAGGAAGTTAACTTGCTGGCAGATACCAGTTCAGTCACAATAAGTAAGGTGCTGGCAGCATATCTTCCCCAGAAAACCATATTATCATCAGTTATTGACCATGAACCGGCTGTTGAGCGTATTCTTATGGATGAGTCAGGTTTTCACAAGCTTTCCCATTTAACGAAATTACCCTTTACGACTCCTGTCGGAAAGCCTGCTACCATAGGTGCCGATCGCCTGGCGCTTGTAGCAGCGGCCGTAAATCTTTTTCCGGGTAAGAATAACCTGGCAATTGCCCTTGGAACCTGTATAACATACAATTTCGTCAACAGGAACCATGAATTACTTGGCGGGGGTATATCCCCCGGCATGGAAATGCGGTTTCGCAGCCTGAAAGACTACACCGCAAAATTGCCGCTGGTACAGGAGGATTGGAATTTTCCGCTGGTAGGCTACGATACGGTAACAAATATAACCAGCGGGGTTATTTTGGGCATGGCTAAGGAAATTGATGGATTTATCGATGCATATAAGGCCAGGTACGGGAACTTTAACGCGGTCTTAACCGGGGGTAATTCGAGCTATTTTGTACCGCACCTAAAAAACAAGATATTTGCCGACCAGAATTTAATATTTAAAGGACTGTATGCGATCAGCGAGTGTAATTAAACGACCAATAGCCCAATTATTGTTAACCGTACTGCTATTTTGCGGGGTAGTAACCAATGCCCAGCAGAATTCTCCTTCTTCCCGGTATGGTTGGGGCAGCCTGGTACCAAGCACCCCAATCGCAACAAGGGGGATGGGCGGCATAGGGGTCGGGTATGTTGACTATGATGCCCGCTATGATTTCAAATACCAGTACCCGCACTCCCAGACAGTAAATTTTTTAAACCCGGCTTCATACGCCAAATTGAAAATAACCTCCTTTGACCTTGGCTTGGATTTTGAAAGCCAGGTACTTTCAGAAAAGGGGCAGACAGATAAATACAAAGCTACATATGCGAATATTTCCTATGTTCAATTGGGGATCCCATTGAGCCGGAAGAAAAATTTCGCCATGGTCCTGGGACTGAAGCCTGTATCAAATGTTAGTTACCAGATTCAGTCATTTGCCAGGGAAGCAAACCCTGAAACCGGAAATTCCATTGATTCCACCCTGACGTTTTACCAGGGTACGGGGGGCTCCTACCAGTTTTTTGCGGGACTGGGAAAGTCTTTTGGGAAGTTTAGTTTTGGTATAAATACCGGTTATTTTTTTGGCACAAAGGACTTTAGCACCAGGAAGGAATTTATAAACGATACCGTAACCTACTACAAGGGAAACAACGAAACTAAAATCAATTTCGGGGGTATTTTTTTTCAACCCGGAATTCAATTTTCAACCAGGTTAAGCCCGACCATGCGCCTCGTGTTGGGTGCTACTGCACAATTTAAGACCGACTACAGTGCACACAAAGATGTCATCAGGGACACTTATGTATATGATGCCAATGGCGGCCTGATACCGAGGGATACCGTATACAAAGAACTTAATGTACCAGGTACAGTAACTTTCCCCGGGTCTTATTCTGGTGGATTTACTTTGGAAAAAGTTGATAAATGGTTGGTTGGTTTTGACTATACAACCAGCGGTTGGGATGATTTCAGGATTTTTGGACAGAAAGATAGTGTGGCATCAAACTGGAAAATTAAATTTGGCGGCCAGGTGGTTCCGGATGCATTCGGTACAAATTTTTGGGGTCGCGTAGCCTATCGTGCGGGATTCAATTATGGCCCGAATTATTTCAAGTTCAACAATAAGCAATCCATGCAATATGCAGTTACGCTTGGATTTGGCCTGCCTGTCCGTCCGAACCGGTTCAGTAATCAATATTCCACCATTAACCTTGGGTTGGAATTTGGACGCAATGGAGATAACAATACTGCTTTGAAAGAAAACCTGTTCAGGTTATCCGTGGGATTCACCCTGAGCGATCTCTGGTTTGTTAAGCGCAAATATGATTAACAGATTTCCTTATATTAAAGTATCAGGATTGTTTTTGGCAGCACCCATTATGTGCTGCCTTTTTTTGATGTCCTGTGAAAACAGCAATGAGGAATTGCAGGCTTTATCAACCAAAAGGATAGCTGTTGAAGAAGCCAGGAATATTGAAAGCTACCTTAGCCAGGGCGGAAAGATGAAAGCGCGGTTAACCGCTCCTGTTATGAACAGGTACCAGACCGATACACCCTATATTGAATTTCCAAAGACGCTGCATGTTGATTTTTATAACGACAGTCTCAAAGTTGAAAGCCAGTTGAATGCAAAGTTCGGCCGCTATAAGGAAACGCAGCAGAAGGTCTTCCTGCGCGATAGTGTTGTTGTTTTTAATATTAAGAAAGACACACTGCGCAGTGATGAATTATGGTGGGACCAGAATACCCAGAAGTTTTATACAGATAAGCCGGTACAGATTCACCAGCCCGATAAAACCATATTTGGTAATGGACTCGAGGCCGATCAGTCCTTTAACTGGTGGATCATTAAACAGGTAACCGGCGAAGTCCTGGTACCTAAGCAGGGATTTGGCGCACTCGCCCCCAGGGATTCTACCAAAAGAACAGATTCTACGCTTGCCAGGGATACAGTCAAAGCAATCAAGTGAAATAGCTTCTTGTTTTATAGCGGCTCAGGAGGTTCTGATTTTATGTCCATAAGCCGCGTAATAAAAAATCACGATATAGCAGGGTATGACAATGCCGTATGCGGAATGCGCTGTAAAACGGTCGGCCAGGTAACCATATAATAATGGCAGAAGGGCGCCACCACCAATGGCCATAATTAAAAGGGACGCGCCGGTTTTGGTAAAACGGCCAAGTCCATCTATCGCCAGCGGCCAGATAGAAGGCCACATCAGTGCATTGGCTACTCCTAATAAAGCGATAAAAACAACTGAGGTGGTTCCATTGGTAAGAAGGGCAGTTACTGCGAATGCAACACCGGTAATGGATGAGAATAACAAGGCATTTTCCTGCTTAATATAACGGGGGATACAGGTAATCCCGATAAAATAACCGGCCAGCATATTAAGCAATGTGAAGCTGGCGAAGAATTTTGCATTGGACAGGGAAAAGCCCTGTACATGTGCAAAACCGGCAATCGTATCTACGGCAATTACTTCAACGCCCACATACAGAAATAAAGTAAATACGCCAATCAGCAGGTGCGGAAACTGCCAGATACTTTTTTTTCGGTGGGAAGAAAGGGTTGACACTTCTTCATCAATATCTGCATCTACTTCGGGCAGTCCGGAATAGTGAATAAGTAAAGAAAGCAGGATAAGGCATACTACCATGATGGTGTAGGGGAGGATTGCCTTGGAAGCAAGGGTATGCAGGGCCATTTCTTTATGCATGGGGTCCATCAGGGCAATGCTTGCTGTAAGTGAATCTGCATCCTGGAGGATAACTGATCCAAGGATCAGCGGGGCTAAAACACCCGCAACGCCATTGCAAATGCCCATAATGCTGATTCTTCGGGCCGCACTTTCTTTCGGCCCGAGAATAGTGATATAAGGATTGGAAGCTGTTTGCAAAAGAGTCAGGCCGGCCCCCTGGAAAAATAGTCCAACCAGAAATAAAAAATAATACCGGGTAAGTGCTGCAGGAATAAATATAACTGCGCCCACAGCCATTAAGAGCAATCCAACGGACATTCCTTTTTTGAAGCCAATTTTTTCCAGCACCCACGATGAGGGAATGGCCATCACTGTGTAGGAGATATAAAATGAAAAAGCCACAAAATAAGACTGGAAGCTATTAAGCTGGCAGGCTATACGCAGGTAGGGAATTAATACAGATCCGAGCCAGGTCACAAATCCGAAAACAAAAAAAAGAATGCCAATAATGAGGATGGGACGGCTACCCAGGAAATGCCGGTTCAATGGTGTCGTTTTCAATTGCGGGATTATTTGTTTTCAGTTAGTCCGGATAAATAGTCTAATGCATTTTGTACACTGCCTTGCTCCAGCAAAAGTGCTTTTGCTTTTTCGTAATCGGATAATGCAGCCAATTCCATAAGCATTTTAACTGCCCGGTCGGTGATCTTATCGTTAATCAGCAATACATTGACCATTTTATTATCTTTTACCCTGCCGAGTTGAATCATGGTAGTAGTGCTGATCATGTCGAAGATCAGCTTCTGTGCAGAGCCGCATTTCATGCGTGTACTTCCTGTTATGAATTCGGGGCCTGTAATCACTTCTACCGGGAAGTCGGCCTGTTCTGCAATAGGCGAACCAGGGTTGCTGACTAAGCAGCCTGTTGGGATGCCATGCTGCCTGCACCAGGTTAATGCACCAAGAACAAAGGGAGTTGTTCCGCTTGCTGAAATACCGAGGACCAGGTCCTTTTTTGAGATATGCTGCTTTTCGAGTTCACGCCAGCCGGTTTCGTATTCGTCTTCTTTTTCTTCAGGCGCTTCAGCAAGCCTGTCAACACCCCCGGCTAATATTACATTGAAAATTCCTTTTGGTATGCCATAGGTGGTAGGCAATTCGAGGGCGTCAAGTACTGAAAGCCTTCCTCCGCTGCCAGCACCGAGATAAAAAAACCTGCCGCCATTTTTTAGCTGGGTTACTATAGCGCCAATAAGCCGGTTAATTTGCGGCAGTGCTTTTTCAATCGCTAAAGGAACTGATTTGTCTTCCTGGTTAATAAGGACAGTGATTTCTTCGATGGATTTAGTTTCCAGGTGCCTGTGTTGGGAAGGTTCTTCAGTAATACGGGTCATTATTGCAATTTGTTGAATTGTTGAAAGGCTTAAAACTAGCACCATTCTTTGAAAAAAATTCTTAAAAGGTGCAGTTTTAAAGCTAAACAATTGAAATAGGCATAAAAAACCCTGGTCTTCAATTAAACCAGGGTTCCTTTATTAAGAAAAAAAATACTACAACTCGCCAGAAGTGCCCAGTTTTTTAATTTTGATGATTTGAAAGACCAGGTAAATAATAGTTCCCCATACACCAAGCACTATTGAATAAGCCATTGCAAGCAACCAGATTGGTGTTTTGAAACGGGTAGACCATAGTGTACGTTGGTCAAAGAAATGCTCGTTTGGTTTTACTGCAATGCCCCAGGGAACAGATTTTTCAACTTTCAAATTACCATAGGTATCATTTTCATCCACCCTGGCAACCAATATAAGGTTACCTTTTTCATCACCAGGCAGGTTCTTTTTTAATAATTCAGCGGAAACTTTTCCAGTGGAATCTGTAGTATAGGTAGCTTCATCCCCTGCTGTAAGAAGGCTTCCACCTATCCTGGCAACACCTACTTTAAGTTCTACATCAGGGGCTGGTATCCAATCCTTGCCATTATATGCTGAAACCGATACAGCAATTTTCCTGGTTTCCCCATCAGAAATGGTGTCTACGGTAATCTTTGATTTGGTAATATCAGTTTCAGCAGTGGCGGATTCATACTCTTTTGTGGCTTCCGTACTACCTATGAATTGATGTTGTGCTGATGCATCCCAAACTGATTTCAATGAAGCAGGAATAATCAGTTTTCCTAATCCCTCTTCATTGGTAATAGTTTTACCGATTAACTGATCAGGGGATTCCTTATCCAGGTAAACAGTTACAGCTATTCCCGGCACCTGTTTAAACTTCCCGGAAATTTTTGCTTTTGTATTTGCTAACAGGTACATCATCTGGTTATTATTCATGTAATAACCCACATTTAAAAGCAGCTTTGGTTTAACAGAGTCTTGCTGGGCTGCTGCACCAAGGGGCATGGCCATTACCAGTAAAAGGATGGCCCTGCCTATATTATTGATGTTCTTGCTCTTCATGTTGTTCGGTTATAGTTTCTTGAATAGGAATGATAGGGTAGATTCTTGCAAAAAAAGTAATCACCAGTAAGGCGCCTGCCAGGGAACCCATGGCTATGGCCCATTCTTCCCAGCTGGGGAAGTAATGGTGAAAATTTGCCGGCACTTCCTGCATGGGCAAAAATGGGTGCAGTAATGTAGGGGTTACGATGAGGTACCGTTTAAACCAGGCACCTACAACTATCATTACCCCGGCAATAAACATTGGAAACGGTTTCCTTCCTTTTTTAAACAACAGTATAATAATGGGAAGGATCATGCCTACCAGTATCGCAAACCAGAACATAGGTGCAAAATCCCCCGTAAACAAACTGGCTAAATGGGCTTCCTCTGATTTCTTCATTTTGAAGGCCGGAACCAGGTATTCATTAACATTAAAATACAGGTATAGCAAGGCAAGTAAAACCACTATACGGCCCATATTTTCAAAATGTAATTCAGTGATATATTTTTCCAGCTTATAGTATTTCCGGAAAACATACATGGCCACTACTACACCACCTGCCCCCACAAGGAATGCGCCAGATATGAAATATGCGCCGAAGTTAGTACTGTCCCAGCCCGGTCGGTAAGTCGTTGCAAATAACCAGGAGGTTACCGTATGGATACAAAAGGCAACAGGTATAATTGTTATACAAAGAACGTTGATGGACTTTTCACTGATTTTAAATTGCTCCCTTGTTCCTTTCCAGAATGAGCCTTGGAAACGATACAATTTATACAGGGAGTTCGTGGTTTTTTCTTTGAACCTGATCAGTATTTTAAGATCGGGTAATAATGGTAAATACAGTAATAAAAGGCTTATGCAAAAATAGGTTGCGATTACAATCACGTCCCACATAATTGGTGATTGGATGCGGCCGTGCAGGAACAGGTTCATGAACCTTTCAGGCCGGCCCATATCTACTATTATTATGAGGGATGCAAATACGATTGCTGAAACAGCAATTATTTCTGCAATCCTTGTCAGCGGGGTTGCCCATTTAACTTTTGCTATCCGGAAGATCGCAGTAATTAGTGAGCCAACAAGGCTGATGGCCACAAAGAATACAAAGTTGGATATGTAGATGCCCCAGGAAACATAGTCGCGCATATTGGTGACAGCCAGTCCGTATTTAAGCTGTCGGAAATAAGCGTAAGCGCCTATTAAACAGATGATGACCAGTGTGGTTGTCCAGATTAACCCGATCTTTCCGAATTTTTTCGGCAGAAGGTCCTGGGTGATTTGTTCGCTTGATAAAATAGTATTTTTTTCCACGAGCAGGAGTTTTAATGGTGGTGTAAATCATCGGGGTTTTGGTTTTCAACACCGGTTTCATATGGGAAATTCCGGCTAACAGGAGGCAGGTAATAAACGCTGGGTTTTGTGCCAAGGTCTTCCATTAGCCTGTACCCGGCTTTATCCTTTATCAGGTCACTGAAGCGGAAAGTTTCGGCCCCGTTTGTAACAGAATCTTCGTTTATGTCCCCAAAAAGAAATACGCCATTAGGGCATGCTGAAACGCAATGTGGTAGTGCGCCTTTTCTAACCATATCGGGACAAAAATCGCATTTGCCTACAGTTCCTTTTTTCTGGGGTACACTGGTTTCGCAGGAGTAGTGTTGTTTAGCAACTTCTTCAGGCATTTCAGGGGCATCCCAGTTAAAAACCCTTGTAGAGTAAGGGCAGGCTGCCATACAAAACCGGCAACCGACACAACGGTCGCTGTCAATGGCAACGATACCATCCTGCCTTTTAAAAGTAGCATCAACAGGACAAACCTTAACGCATGGTGGTTCATCACAATGCATGCAGGTAGTTGGTTGCCAGTATGGTGAAGATTGCTCTGAATCCTGCATGGAAAGCACTTTTATCCAACTTTGTCCGGGATGTACAAAATGCATATGGTTGCAGGCTGACTGGCATTTTTTAAGGTTTTTACACCTCGACAGGTCAATTACCATGGCAAATTTCTTACCTGGAATCCCTTTTCTTTCCTCACTATTGGATAATGTGGGCAGATCGGGCACTGGTTTTAAAAATGCCTTGTCAATTTCTATGATCTCCCCGTTTACGGAAAGTAATTTTACTTTTTCACCAGTAAGTTTTACTTCCTGGTCTGGCGCGAAAGGATTGTTGTTTTCGCCGCACCCAGCCAGGGCGGCTGTAGCCATTAGGCCAGATATGAGGAATTCCCTTCTTGATTTATCAGTATTTTCCATTGCAGTTTAAATTGATTAGGGATTATTTTTATTAACCCATTGCTGTAATTCGGCGTTGCTTATTTTTTTGGTTGCATTGGCCAAAAGGGATTTATCAATTTCCACCAGGGTTCCATCCTGGGAAAGCATCTTTACAGTTTCAGTTTTTTGTGTTTTCGGGCTTCTGAAATACTTTAGAATGCCAATTGATGACAGCGCTGCTGCACCCCACAACAGGAACTTTTTCCGGGTTTGGTTTTTGGTTTGTTGTTCCATAATTATTAATCTGAATTGAATAATTGATAGTGTAAATTATTGCGTAAACATTGATCATTTTATTACTTTCCTTAGGCAGCTATATGATCTTAATCATAAGGTTGGGCTGATTAAGCATAAAAAAAACCGGCCTGTTTTTAACAGGCCGGTTAAATTCATATATACTGCGGTTTATTTTTTTAATGACCGTATATAATTCACCAGTGTCCATCTTTCATCAGCTTCTGGTAATTTCTTTTTAAAGCTTGGCATATCATCCCTGCCTTCTGAAATTTTATAAAATAATGCCCCATCAGACTGAGACTGTGTTGTAGCGGTGGAAAAGTCACCAGGTTCAGTTTTTAGCTGCGCAGCTTTAGAACCATCACCCAATCCTTTTGCACCATGGCAGGATTTGCAATGGGTACTCCATAAGGTTTTTCCATCAGCCAATGAAGTGGCATCAGCTGCTACCGGGTTTTTCATTTTCTGGTAATTGTCCGGTACGGCCCAGGGCTTTGCCTGCTGTTCCTTAATAACAGTAAAACTAATGCTGGCAAAGCCGATGGCTAAAATGAGAATAACAAATAATTTTTTCATAATTGATAGATGTTTTGTTAGGTTAAATGTTATTTACAGTTTATAGAAATACAAGTAATATCATAGGAAAGGTAATCTAAAAACCGGTTTATTTAGCAGGCCCCTTGTTATTATTTGTTTTGTCGAAATAAAAGCCAAGGTCGGTATCTATATTAGCCATATCAGTAAGCATTGGGTCTTTTTTCCCATCAAAAATGAATAGGCCAAAAGGGTCTTTTGTATTTAAATCGATTATTATTTTATCAAATCCGCGTTTCTCAAAAAGTATGAACCTGTAATTATTTACATCTACAATTTTGGTGGCCGGGTAGTATTTTAAAATTACCTGCCTTGCATTTCTCATCATGTAAAAATTTTCATGGGTCAAGCTTTCAAATATCCGGGGATCTGTGCTGGCTTTTATTTTTTCAAGCTGTAAAGAATCGGGGCCGTAAAAAACTGCACTGGGAAAACCAACCTTAATAGTATCTGAAAAACTAGATGGTGGTTTCCCCTGTGCATTAACCGTGTGATCTTTTATTATTTTATCAACCTGGTGTTTTCCGGGTTTATCAGAACAGGCACCCAGGATCAGCAGGGGAAAATATAAATACCACCGGATCCTGAGTGCATGGACTGAAATCACCATAACTGAAAACATTATTCTAGTAATTCCACAACCTGGTAATATTAAATCCAATCCTGAACTGATGGCCTTCATGTTTATTGCCAGCAGCATCTGTATAACTACCAAACGGATTAGTGTCGTTATAAAGGTTATTACGTTGCGGACTAAGCAATCCATAACTGCCAGCAAAGATCTGGAAAGAGTGGCTGCTGGTACTAAATTCAAATCCGAAAGACAGGTTTGGATTAGGGTTATTTTGATTATGCTTAGTAAGCGGTTGGTCATAATTGACCATTACAGAAGTTACATTGGTTAATTTATACCTTCCCGAAATGGCAATCGCGAAATGGTTGAATTCCATTTCCTTATAAGTCGACGTACCTGTGCTGTCATTTTTTGTATAATATCCATTTACTGCATTCTGGTGGGAAACACTAGGAGCGACCTGAATAGAAAACTTATCAGTAACCTTCCTGGCGATAATCAACTGGTTAAAGAAAATCAGTCGCTGGGAATTGTATTTGAAAAGGCTGCCGTCCGGATCTTTCCTTGTATCGTAACCCATATTGCCATAATAGGTAATGCTTACCGGGTATTGGCCTTTGGTTTGTTTCATCAGTGCATATTTAGCACTGGCATCCCACAACATATTACTCTTTGTAATACCGATTCCAATGAAAAGGTTATTAATCGGAGAATAACTGGCACCAAGCCGGATATTGGAAGGTGCAAATAATCCCCAGAAATCATCGTAGCCATTTTCTGTTGTTCCAAACCTGTGCATAATTTCCATTTCGAAAGTACCTTTTTGCGGCACCATAACGGTTTGGTTATCTATGATCCAGAGACTTTCGAAAGTGTTCTTTACCGGTTTAACCTTTGCTGGTGCCGGTTTTACTGTCGCGGCGCCTGTGCTGTCCTGTGCGTTTACTGTTTCCTGGAATCCGAATAAGAAACAAAGCAGGCACATAGTAAATGAAAGCAGGAGATGCCTTTTATTTATATTTAGTTTCATTTTAATATTTTTTATAGCTTAATTATTCGGGGCACCATTTCTGATCCAGTCATACACTTTTTGCCTGTCTGTAGCAGAAGGAATATATTCCTTCATTTCACCGTTGATCATAATGTACAATTCACTTTCTTTTGGTACAGTAGTATTAACAAATCCACCGTTTATGATTTCATTGTAGGAAATACCTGTATTCATGTATGGGTGATGGTTACCAGATACGTGACAGCCTGCTTTTGCACATTGGTTATTGAACAGCGGCTCCAAATCTGTTTTATAGCTTACAAACTGTGGAGGGCCATCAGGGTCAACAGCGGCATTAGGATAAATTACATCCTGGTAACATCCTGTTAAGCCGGCACCCATTGTAAAAAGGAGGCCTATTATTATAAGTAGTTGTTTCATTGTAATACATTTTTGGATTATCATTTCCACTTATTATTGAAGTTCATATTACATTCAATATCAATTTTATCACCGATGCTTGTGCTTGGTATACCAAAATCCCTACAGTTAAACTGGAACAACAATTGCAATCCGAATACATAATAATACTGACCAGTTGGTTGAGCTTTGGTGATGTATTTTAGCCTTCCAACAAGTTCTTGTGTTATCGGAGCGGGATTAGCCATGCCTGCGGCGGTTGTATCCCATTTATGCCATGTCAGGTCAAATGTTACGATATAATCATTACTAGTCTTGTCAAATTCCACCTTTTTGGTTTTGATTTTTGCCAGGTTTATTATTTCAAGGTTTTGTGTTCCAGAAATAATGGGGACTGTGTTCATTCCTGGTATATTACAGCCAGCGTCGCGACCAGGTTCCCCGGTATTTGAGGTGTTGATCTGTACATATCCATTAAAATATGTTTTTGTGGGATCATTTTCATAGAAAGCCCATGAAGTGTCGGCCAGCGGTTGACCAGTTGTAACATATTTGAGCATTTTAGCGTTGGTTACATCATGCATACCAAACTGATTAAACCGGCCAGTCAGCAATCCGGCAGCTCCTACATAAGCGGTTGACCATAATGTACTTGAATGCACTTTATCAAGTTTCCAGGTAGTAGAATCCTTATCTCCCGGAATTCCAGCAAGGTGCACATTAGTGCCATGTGTAACAACAGGAGTAGTAGACGCCGGGGCAGGTGGTACCACATCTTCGTGGGTGCAACTTACAATATACCCAAATGTGGAGAAAAGTATAAGAACAAGTACAAGTATCTTGTTACTAAGCAGTTTCATAAAAAAGCGTTTTTAGTGTAAAAAATAATTACTGTAAAACTATTTCTGAATAAATGACGCTTTTATGACTTGCCTCAAAGCATTATGTGATTAAACTCATAAAATGGCTTAGTCTTATGGCCAGGGATACAATTCAAATAACCAGCAGACAGGTTTTCTATCGTCAGCCGGCATTTTTTTGGCGTAGGCGGGTAAGCAAAGACGACATAAATACCACCACTAACAAGGCGCAGAAATTAAGTACCAGGCTAGCCGTATAAACATTCATATCATTTTTAACCATATGTTTATCAATCTCTAATTGAGTGAATTGTATATATAAATCATGGATTAATAAGTATAGAAAAAACAAACTGTGTATAAGGCTTAAGGTTTTTTTCCTGGCAAGGGCAGGTATCCAGAAAAGGAGGGAAACAAGGGCCCAGGCCATTGCCCAGGGGTGGAATACTGACTGTTTAAAGTTGCTGAAAGAATAGTTGGGGTAAAATTTTTTTAACTGGAGCCCGAGATATAATGTTCCCACTAATGCATACGCGTTTGGCAATAACGAACCCGCCTTGCCGATATACCTGTTTTTTGAAAAACTATCACTTATCAGTATGGTAACGGCATAGATTAATGGATATCCGCTGAAAAAAGCGATCAATTCAATAAATTCCATATAGGAAAAAATACTGTTATCCATATAAATGATTAATGGCCAAATTGAATGCAATCAGGCGGGCTAAGCTACATTAAAATAAACCTATACTGCATCACTTATAATTTGATAAAAATTTTCTTTTTGTATAGGATATAGGCCGGTATAAAATTGATGCAAACATAAAATAATGCGTACAGCCAGGAGGCCAGGTTAGGTGCAAGCCCAATGGTTACCATCCAGTCCATGGCATGCTCATTTGGCGTTTTTCCACTGATCGGCAACTGGTAAAAAAACAGGGAAAGTAAATCCCCCATAAAATAAACGGTGATGGCATTTGCCCCGAAAATAACACCAGGTATACACCAGTCGTTATAGCCCAGGATATCGGATACGAAATAAAATGCACCAAATACCAGGGCAGCAAATCCTGCTGTAACCAATACAAAACTGCTTGTCCATAAATTTTCATTTACCGGAAATGCCAGTCCGAGAAAATAACCGGTTATTGCGCTGATTACACCAGCAGTCATCAGGTAATTCAGTTTAAGGTTATTGGAAATCGGCGCAAGCATTAGCCGGCCTGCGAGCATACCCAATATGCAGGTAGCGATTGATGGGAATGTGCTCATTATTCCTTCGGGGTCCCAGGTGCCCTGCCACATTTTTCCCGGTAAATATTTGCTGTCTACCCAGGCAGCCAGGTTCCTTCCTGGCTCAAGTATTACCATTCCTTCACCCGGGGTTGGGATGGTAGTCATTACGATCCAATAACCTGCCAGTATAAGCAATGCGATCCAGGCTTGCTGCTTCCAGTTTGTGTTCAGGAAAATTATCGCCGATACCAGGAATACAATGGCAATACGATGCAGGGTGCCTGTCCAGCGCAGGTTGTGTAAATCAAATTGTGGCATTGCATTAAGGAACATGCCAACAGCAAAAATTTTCAATGAACGGAATATAATTTTTTTATACAATGGAGGCTTGCTCATTCCGGTAGCTAACTTACCCGTATATGCGAATGCGATGGACATTCCCACAATAAAAAGAAAGTATGGGGCTACCTGGTCGGTAAAGCTCAGTCCGTTCCAGGTGGTATGCCGCAGGGTGAAAAAAACAGCGTCTTCGCTGCCTGGAAAATTTACCATGATCATGGCTGCTACCGTGTAGCCACGGAAAGCATCAAGCGAAATCAGCCGTTTGCCAATGGTTTGCATAATAAATGCTTTGCTGGTTGTTTAAAAGAATAGTTTAACTAATATAAGATTTCATATTTATGAAGCTTTGATTGTTTTGGCAGCTATTGGCTGTAACAAATGCGGGCGTCACTTATTTATACATTTTACGCTAGTTTCGTAGGCCAAAAAGTTTATTAACATGGAATATCGTCGCCTGGGCCGCTCCGGCCTACAGTTAAGTGTATTAAGTTTTGGCAGTTGGGTTAGCTTTCACAAACAAATTGATGATACAGTTGCTGACCAGCTTATGGGTATGGCTTATGATAGCGGCATCAATTTTTTTGACAATGCCGAAACCTATGCATTGGGGGAAAGCGAAAAAATGATGGGACGTGTCCTGCGAAAGAAAAATTGGGACCGCAGTTCTTTTACCGTTTCCTCGAAGGTTTTTTTTGGCTGGCGCGGTAAAAATAACAAGCCTAACCAAACCGGGTTAAGCAGGAAACATATTGTGGAAGCTTGCCATGAAGCGCTTGGCCGTCTGCAGTTAGACTACCTGGATATGTATTTTTGTCACCGTCCCGATACCAGTGTACCGATTGAAGAAGTTGTTTGGACCATGCATAACCTGGTTCAGCAGGGAAAAATTTTGTATTGGGGCACCAGCATGTGGAGTGGTGCTGAAATCATGGAAGCGCATAGGGTAGCAAACCAATTTGGATTAATTGCGCCGGTAATGGAACAACCCCAATATAATATGTTTGAAAGGAATAAAGTTGAGCTTGATTATCTTCCGGTTTACCAAAATGTTGGATTAGGAACCACAATATGGAGTCCGCTTGCTGCAGGTTTTTTAACTGGCAAATATCTTGGTGGGTTTCCGGAAGGGTCACGCCTGGCCATAGAGGGCTTTGAATGGCTGAAGGAGAGGTGGATGCAGGAAGAAAAAATTTCCAGGCTGAAACAGCTCGATGCATTAGCCAAAGAGCTAGGCGTTTCATTAGCCGGGATGGCTATTGCCTGGACCATTCGCAATCCGCATGTTACAACGGCCATCCTGGGTGCAACCAAGGCGAGCCAGCTGGAGGAAAATCTTAAATCCCTTGCTATTCTACCGTTACTGACTGATGAGGTTATGCAACGCATTGACCATATCCTGGACAATAAACCCGCTCTTAACCTTATGTGATCTTGTCACCCGGCGGGTAATACCCGCCGGGTGAAAGATGACTTCAGGTCCTCGAGATTGCAGCAATTGGGTGTAGAAATAATGTTGTCGGTAAATTGTTTCAGGTAACCGACAATAATTGCTTCCTCTGTAAGGGAAGGGTATTTTCTGGTAAAAGGAATTTCTGTTTCCTGGATATTGTCAAAGGAAGGGTCATCTGTTTTTTGTTTTACTAAAATATTCCTAAGTGCAACCGCCAGCCGGGTTTTTACGCTAACGGTATTAGAAACACCGAACAAAACCTGCGGTTTGGTTTCAAGCCCTATATTGAAAACGTACTGCTCCATTTCCTCGAAATCGAGGTTCTGGCAATTAATATACAGGCACCCGTCACGAATACCCATTACCTTGCCGCTATAGCGGTGCCCTTCTGAAACGGATTTCACGATAACCTGCCCACTTTCATGTTCTTTTAAAGTAAAAGGTGTTTTAATGATATTTTTACTGCCATCCGTTTTTTGGTAGTACAGGAAATAATTCCCGAGATAATAACTTTTTACAATTTGCAATGAGGACTTGCTGAATCCGGGAACAGGTATAGCTGGTTTTGCGTTTATGGTGCGGTTTTCCTGTTGCCAGCTTTCCCAGTCTTTCATAGGCACTTTTAAAAATACCAGCAATGCATTCATTTTGATGAATTTGCAGTCGCCGCCCTGCCAATAGCTTTGCAGGGTTTTGCCACTTACCCAGTTATAAATGCGGTATTCGTTCATGTTACCCAATAACTTCAGGTAATCGTACAGGTTATGACAGCGCAATCGCTGCATTTCTTTTTCCAGCTTTTGTTTACCTATTATAAGGTTCAGTTCAACCAGTTCTGGATTTGCTACAACCTCACGGGTAATCTCCTTATTAATAACCCTTGCAACAGTATTAAATTGGGTACGGGTAAAACTGTTCCAGTCGTGTTTGCCACGCGGCTTTAAAGCATTTAAAACCAGGTAGTCCTGCTCAACGGCTCTTTTTATTTTCTCGGTAAAATGCATATGTAAAAATGGTCAAATCTTTTGACTTAAATATCGACTAAATAATGACTAAAATTAAAATATTGATAATCAGCATTTTAATTTTATAAGAAAAAATAATTTGACTTAGATTTTGTCTGGTTTGACTTATTCATTTTTAAAGGATCAAACTCAACAGTTGCTTTTTGTGAAATGGCTCATTTACACAAACAACCTAAATGCCTTGTATGATTTACTTTCTGAGAAAATTATTATCAGTTTCAGCAGCATTATCACTGCTAATTTTCCTGCCGGGATTCCTTCTGGCGCAAACGGTCCAGGTTAAGGGAACCGTAAAAGATGCGGAAGGAAAAGCCATCTCTGGTGCTTCTATTATGGTAAAAGGGGCAAATAAAGGAGTGTCTTCAGCAGAGGATGGATCTTTTTCCCTAACAGTCCCGGCCGGGCCAGCAACACTGGAAGTTTCTTCTGTAGGGTTTGCAAAAAAATCTGTCCAGCTTTCCGGGCAATCAACAATTGTTGACATTGTTCTTCAGGAATCAAAGAGCCAATTAAGCGATGTAGTTGTGGTCGGTTATGGAACCCAGCGGAAATCAAACCTGACCGGTGCGATTTCCTCCATCAGCAATAAGGACTTCAAAGACCAGCCTGTTTCTAACCTGGCCAGCAGCATACAGGGTAAGGTTTCCGGAATAAATGTGACATCGCCTTCGGGTACTCCCGGTGCCGGCTTGCTTGTAAGTATCCGCGGCGCGCAAAACCCATTATATGTAGTTGATGGAATTCCGATGCTTAGTGAAAGTAATTCTGCATTATCTACCTCTTTCAATACAACAGGGGAAGAGGTTGGTAAGGGCCAGAACCTGAGTTCAATTTCAGACATTAACCCGGATGATATTGAGTCTATTGAAGTATTGAAAGATGCTTCATCTGCGGCAATTTATGGCGCCCGCGCTGCAAACGGTGTTGTATTGATAACTACTAAAAAAGGTAAATCAGGAAAAACACAAATTGGCTTCAACAGTTATTATGGCATGCAGCAGGTGGCTAAGAAAATAAACTTTATGAATTCTGACCAGTTTGTATCCATGGTTGAAGAAGCCAGGGCTAACGACCTGGCAAAATACAATGCCGACAATTCAGTATTCGGACCTGATTTTGATCCTTCCGTTCTGACCGATCCGTTACATTATAAAGCCGGTCCGGGTGCTGTAAATACCGTATGGCTCGATGAAGTAATGCGTACGGCACCTATTGGTAATTATGAACTTAACCTTCGTGGCGGAAATGATAAAACACATTTTTACCTGAGTGGGGGTTATTTCGACCAGCAGGGTATTGTGATTGAGAACTATTTCAAAAGGATGAATGCGCGACTGAATCTTGACCATGCCGTAACGGATAAATTCCTGATTGGCACTAATATATCGGTTTCTAAAACCAACAACCACCGCAGTTTTAATGATAATACCTACACTGGAATTATTACCAATGCGATTGGTGCATCTCCTTTGATGCCTGTTTATGATGAAAATGGTAATTACGCCAAATTCGAGGATTACCAGGCAAACTGGTTAAGTGATAACCCTGTAAAATCTGCAAAGGAAATAAAGGGTTATACTACAAGTTACCGTTTCCTGGGATCAGTATTTGCAGAATATAAGATTACTCCGGACCTTAAATTCAAAACAACATTAAATACCGATTATAGTGCCGTTGAGGATGAATTATTCCTGTCTGCATTAACCACAGATGCAGAAGCAGTTGGCGGGAAAGCATTTAATGGCAACTTCCGTAATACTACCTGGCTGAATGAAAACACACTGAACTACCAGAAATCATTTGGGGACCATAACCTTGGCCTGCTGGCTGGTTTTTCACAGCAGGAATCAAAAAATGAACGTACAAGTATGTCGGGACAAGGTTTCCCTTTAGGGAGCGGGTTGACCAATATTTCCAGTGCGGCATTGATAACAGGTGCGACACAGACTGGCAGCGGATGGCGATTACATTCTTTCCTTGGTCGTGCGAACTACGATTATAATGGAAAATACCTTGCCAGTGTAACCTTCAGGGCTGATGGTTCTTCCCGGTTTTCAAAGGGGAACCAGTATGGGTATTTCCCATCGGCAAGTGTAGGCTGGAATATTGACCGTGAGGCATTCATGGCTAACTCGAAAGTGCTTACTGCCCTTAAACTGCGGGCAAGTTATGGTTATACCGGTGACCAGGAAATTGGAGACTTCCAGAATATTTCTTTCTGGCAACCGGGTCGTTATGATGGGCAATCAGGGCTTCGTCCGAGAAATATTGCCGATCCGAATCTAACCTGGCAAAAAAATAAATCATTCAATATTGGTGCTGATTATGAAATCCTTGGCGGTGTTATTGGTGGTTCTATGGAATACTATGTAGCCAATCGTACAGACCTGCTCAGCAATATACCCATTGCAGGTACAACCGGTTTTGCAACATTGACCACCAATGGTGGAGAAGTGGAGGATAAGGGATTTGAATTTTCACTCAATAGTAAAAATATCTGGAACAATAAATTCCGCTGGACAACCAATTTCAATATATCATACCAGAAAAACACCATCAAAAAACTGCCGGTTGACGGTGAATTAGTAAGTGCATATAATGATATTGCTCCTACGCATATCATGAAGGTTGGTGAATCAGTCGGAACATTCTGGGGTGTAAAATACCTTGGGGTAAATGAGCAGACCGGAGACGCTATGTTTGATGACGTTAATAAAGACGGTGTAATTGATTTTAATGACGCCCAGATTATCGGGAAGGCCCGGCCCGACTATTACGGAGGGTTAACCAACAATTTCAAATACGGCAATTTTGATTTCCTGATTGCCTGCCAGTTCAGCATTGGCAATGAGGTATATAACCTCATCAGGCCGGTATATGAGAACCTGGGATACAGCAATGACGGCGGCTTGGACCAGGTATTTGCCAATAACAGCACCCATTCGCTGGATCGCTGGCGCAAACCAGGAGATAAAACTGATGTTCCCCGGTTTGCATTTGTAGAAAAAAACTACTTTGAAAACTCATCGATGTTTGTGGAAAATGCCTCTTTCTTCCGTTTCCGCACAGTGAACCTGGGATATACATTTAATAAACAGAAACTTCATAATATAGCGAACCTGCGCTTATATGCACAGGTCCAGAACCTGTTTGTATTTACCAACTATAGCGGTTTTGATCCTGAAGTAAGTTCAACGGGAGGCAGCAACGACCGCACAGCTGGTGTTGATTATGCAGCCTATCCGCAACCCAGGGTATTCACATTCGGACTTACAGCAAGTTTCTAATCCAAAAAATTGTCAACCATGAAATTTTCCATAAAAAGTATAATTTTTTTCCTGGCTTTAACTTCTATGTTCGCCTGCCAGAAACTGGAAGTTGTTTCTCCAAATGATGTTGCCAGTGAAGATGTTTTCAAAGATGCAAATGGCCTTCGTTCAGCGCTTATAGGCCTTTACAGCACTTTACAGCAGAGGGATTATTATGGTGGGTATTATCCGCTGATTGCCGACCTGAACAGTGATGTGGCAAAAGCAGGCGGATATGATAACCCGGCCCTGAATGAAATAGCTGACCATGCTGTAACTTCTTCCAACATTTATGTTGAACAGATATATGTAGCGTTATACAAAAGCATAACCAATGCAAACGCTATCATCGATGCTGCGGATAAAATAGAGGACGTTAACCTCACCGAAGAAGAAAGAAAGCGTATAAAAGGGGAGGCAATGGCCATTCGTGGAATGATTCATTTTGATTTGTTAAGGATGTTCGGCTACCATTGGAATAATGCTTCTGAATTTGGCATCCCTGTTGTGACTACTGTGCAGGGACCCTATGATATAGTTGCACGCAGTACAGTTGCTGAAACTTATGCGTCTATCATAAAAGACCTGACAGATGCGGTTGGCCTACTTTCCAATGCAGAGATTAATGCAAAATATATGAACCTGTTGGCCGCAAAGTCAATACTTGCAAGAGTTTACCTGTACGAGAAAAATACAGCCCAGGCAGCTTCACTTGCCCAGGAAGTAATTGATGATGGCAGTTTCAGCTTACTGGACGCAGATAATTTCACTAAGATTTATTCTGGTCGATTAAGTTCAGAATCGATTTTTGAACTAAGCTTCGATTCACAGAACCCCAGTTTCTATAACGGAACAACTTATGTGAGGGAAGATGCATTGCGGTCGGAAATCCTTTTTATTGCCAGTGAAGGATTGCATAATTTCTTTGAGGCAAGGCCCGGCGACAGAAGAAGCGAATTGGTTGATTTTGTAAACAATGATCCCAGCATTCTACCAGATGGAAGAACCCAAAAATACCGTGGCGAAGTAGCTAAGGACAATCCGGCTTACATTATTAGGATAGCCGAGTTATACCTGATTGCAGCTGAAGCAAAAGGTCTGGCTGGTGGTGGGCTTTCCTTATTAAACACGCTTAGGGTGAACAGGGGAATGAATGAACTAAAGCCTGCAGATGTAGAAAATGAAACTGCTTTCCAGCAGTTTGTGGCAGATGAAAGGCTTGCTGAATTGAATTTTGAAGGGCATCGTTTTTTTGATCTTGCCAGAACGGAGAAGATCCATGATGTAATAGGGGTTGACCAGGAAAAAGGTGTATTCCCGATTCCGCAGCGTGAATTAATAGCTTCTAAAGAACAGGTAAAACAGAACCCGGGGTTCTAATTAATTTTTATGGCACATTACCCGTTAATAGAATTGTTAAAACGAGCCTTTATCAATTCCCTTGACCAGGATGGCATTACAGCAGGAGAATTTCAGGCCTGGCAAAAAAGCAGGCGGCATTTCCTGAAGCAAACCGCTGTAGTTGCAGGTGGGATGGCATTTCTGCCATCTTGTTTGCAGGCTGATCAAAAGCCCCGGGTCGCTATCATTGGTGCGGGCATAGCGGGATTAAATGCTGCATGGCAGTTACGAAAAAATGGTATACTGGCTGATGTTTATGAGGCCAGTAATCGTACAGGTGGAAGAATGTGGTCGCTGAACGAGGTGTTCGGAAAGGAAATTTATTCCGACCTGGGTGGTGAATTCGTAGATACATCTCATGCAGATATTATCAAACTTGTGGAAGAGTTGGGCCTTTCTTTTCTTGATTTGCGTACGGACCCATTTGTAAAGCAGACCTATTATTTTGATGGAAAAGTATTTTCCGAGGAGGATCTGGTAAAGGCTTTAACACCATACGTGAAACAGATGGTAAAAGACATTACCTCACTGCCTGAACATATTTCTTATCGCACGGCTCCAGATTTTCAACGACTCGATGATATGTCTATTTCAGAATATCTCCAGTCGATTGGAATTTCCGGATGGCTATACAATTATCTCAATGTATTGCTGACCCGTGAATATGGTATGGAGATAACTGAACAATCTGCAATTAATTTCCTGATCATGTTCCAGGCGCCGTCCAATGATACAGGCAAGTATTCATTGTTTGGTGAAGACCATGAAGTATTCAGGATAAAGGGCGGGGCTATGCACCTGACTGATACTTTGTATAATAAAATGCCCGAACAGATAAAATTTTCACACAGGCTAACAGCTATTAATTCGGGCAGTGACGGTAAAAGTTATGAACTGGAGTTTTTTACCGGTGGTAAAAACCAGACTATCACGGCGGATTATGTGATTTCAACCATCCCATTTACAATCCTTAGAAATATTCCAATGAAGGTTAATATGCCTGCAGGAAAACGAAAGTGTATTGATGAACTGGGCTATGGGAACAGCTGTAAACTTATTTTAGGAATGGATAAAAAGCCATGGCGTGACCAGAAAATGCAGGGGTATACTTTTACCGATATTTCTTTTGGTTGTGGTTGGGACAGCAGTAACCTGCAGTCTGAACGGGAAGGCAGTTTTACGGTGTTCGGTGGTGGCAGGTTCAGTGATATGGTTAGTGATACCCCGATGAAAGAACTGGAAATAAATTTCTCCGGTGGCCTGGATACAATTTACCCCGGGGCAAAAAAGGCCTACAACGGGAAAAATATCAAGTACTGCTGGGCAGGTAACCCATTTAGTAAAGCCGGCTATAGCGCTATGAAAAAGGGGCAATGGTCTACATTGGCTGGCTGGGAAGCAGAGCCTGTTGGCAATATCTTTTTTGCAGGAGAACAAGTGAGTCTTGAATTCCAGGGTTATATGAATGGAGCAGCAAAAACAGCCGCTATTGCTGCTGAGGCAGTTATGAAAAAAATAAAATCAAAAACCAGTTAAAATGGCGCTGTTTCAATCAATATTCCCCTTTAACAGGGAGTTAGTGAATGAGTATCCCCTGATGGATGAAACGCAACTCAATAATGCCCTTGTTTCGGCCGAATCCGGTTATGAAAAATGGAAGCGGTTAAGTTATAAAGAAAGGTCAACTGTACTGAAAAATGCAGCATCCATTCTTCGTAATAACAGAAACCAATATGCGCAGCTGATTACCCGTGAAATGGGAAAGATTTTCGCAGAGGCTGAAGGTGAAGTGGAGAAATGTGCCTGGGTATGCGAATATTATGCGGAAAATGCAGCATCTTTTTTACAGGATGAATTGCTGGATGCGGGTTACTATAAAAGTTTTGTAACCTACCAGCCAATAGGCGCAGTGCTTGCAATAATGCCCTGGAATTTTCCATTCTGGCAGGTATTCCGATATGCAGCACCAACGCTGATGGCAGGAAATGTAACCTTGCTGAAGCATGCACCGAATGTTTGTGGCTGTTCTTTGGCAATAGCTGATATTTTTAAGCAGGCCGGGGCTCCGGATGGTGTATTCCAGTCCCTAATTATTGATACGGATGCCGTGGAAAGGATAATTGCTTCGAACATTGTCCAGGCCGTTACACTTACCGGGAGTGAAAGAGCGGGGCGTTCCGTGGCATCGCTTGCCGGTAAGCACATTAAAAAATCACTGCTTGAATTGGGAGGTTCCGACGCGCTGATCGTATTGCCGGATGCTGATATAAAAAAAGCCGCAACAGTTGCATTGCAATCGAGGTTGCTCAATGCGGGCCAGTCCTGCATTGGATCCAAAAGGTTTATAGTGCTTAAGGAAGCCATGAATGATTTTATGCATTACCTGCACGAAGGTATCCTGCGATATAAACAGGGCAATCCATTTGAAGCTGGCATTACTACCGGACCAATGGCCAGGCCCGACCTGGCTGCAAATTTATCTGAGCAGTTGAATGCTTCACTAAAAGCAGGTGCACATCTCGATTTTGGCGGGCAGGTGGATGGATGCAATTTCACGCCTGCAATTTTGCTGAATGTGCATCCCGGAATGCCAGCGTTTGATGAAGAAACATTCGGGCCATTGGCGGCTGTAATTACTGCAAATGATGAGCAGGAAGCAATTTCCCTTGCAAACCAGTCGCAATACGGCCTTGGTGGCAGTGTATGGACTTCAGATATTGGGAAGGCAATAGCCATCGCTAAGCAGGTAACAACTGGTGCTGTATTTATTAACTCGCTGGTTAAATCAGACCCGCGACTGCCTTTTGGTGGCGTGAAGAAATCCGGATATGGCCGGGAGCTTGGCCGGCATGGTATACTCGAATTTGTAAATGCGAAAACAATTGCCGCAGAATTATAAAATAAATGACATGAACGATATTTTAGAAAGGTCAGCAGAATTGCTGCAGAGAAGAAGAAAGTTTGTACCAAACGCTATAGGAATTTTTAATCCATCAACAGCAGTAAGTGCAAAAGGGGCAGTTATCACTGATGCTGATGGAAAAGAAATGATAGACTTTGCCGGTGGTATTGGTGTGGTAAATGCCGGCCATTGTCCACCGCCTGTAGTGGAAGCCATTGCCCGCCAGGCTGCAACAATGATACATTGCAGCTTTAATGTGGCCACCTATGAACTATATATGGAACTGGCTGAGAAATTGGCCAACCTGTTTCCACATGGTGAGCAGACTAAAGTAATGCTTACTAATTCGGGTGCAGAAAGTGTGGAGAATGCTATAAAAATTGCGCGGCAGGCAACAGGCCGCCAAGCCATTATATGCTTTGGCGGCGCTTTTCACGGCCGCACCATGATGGCAATGACACTCACCTCAAAAGTGGGATACAAGATCGGCTGCGGACCGTTTTCCCCGGAAGTGTACCGGATCCCGTTTCCAGATTATTATCGTTATGGAACGGGTTTGAACCTGGATGAGTTTTCAGATATCCATTTACGTGAGCTGGAAGATTTTTTCCATACTAATGTTCCTGCCGGACAGGTTGCTGCTATTATAGTTGAGCCTGTGCAGGGCGAAGGCGGATTTAATGTAATACCGCAGCCTTACTTACATGGACTTAGAAAAATATGTGACAAGTACGGCATACTGCTTATCCTGGATGAAGTGCAAAGTGGGTTTGGCCGTACTGGTAAATGGGCTGCCTACCAGCATTTTGGTGTGGTGCCTGATATCTCAACCTGGGCCAAAAGCATGGGTAGCGGGATGCCGATAGGTGCCGTGATTGGCAAGGCGGAAATAATGGATGCCTGCCAGCCTTCAACCATTGGCGGCACTTACCCTGGTAACCCCGTTTGTTGTGCGGCTGCTATCGCCACGATTGATTACATGGAGAAAATCAATATTAATGCATTGGGTGAAAAGGTAGGAAAGGTTGTCCGCGACCGATTCAACGACATGAAGAAAAAATTCCCGGTAATAGGCGATGTACGCGGGTTAGGGGCAATGATGGCCTTTGAGCTTGTTAAGGACCAGGATCCGTTTCGTCCGGATGCAGAGCTTTGTAAAAAGTTAATTGCTTTTTGCGCAGAACATGGATTAATTGTAATAAGTGCCGGTGTAAATGGAAACATCATAAGGGTATTGAGTCCATTGGTGATTGAAGAAAACCTGCTGGACAGAGGATTGGATATTATCGAAGCCGGGCTTGCTGCACTTACCTCAAAATATTAATTACATGAACAAGCAATTTATAAACGGCCAATGGGTTAATGCAATCGATGGACATACCCATGAACTTATTAATCCTGCCACTGAGGAAGTATTGCATACCATTAGTTATGGTAATGATAAAGATTGTATAATAGCTATTGAAGCCGCGCAGGAAGCCTTCCGGAAGTGGAAATTAACCACACCTTATACCAGGGCAACTATCCTGAAAAAGGCAGCTGATTATTTAAGAGAGAACCTGGATGAAATTGCCCGGGATATGGTTTTGGAAAGTGGTAAACCACTTGCCGAGGCAAGAGGAGAATTCACTGTCGCTGCGAACCTTTTTGAATGGTATGCAGAGGAAGGTAAGCGTGCGTATGGGAAAGTGATTCCAACTAACCGCACTGATAAAAGAAGTTCAGTAATATGGCAGCCACTGGGTGTTGTTGGGGTTATCACTGCCTGGAATTTCCCCGCCTACAATCCGGCACGTGCCTGGGCGGCCGCACTGGCAGCGGGATGCACTGTTGTTGCAAAGCCGTCAGAAAGCACGCCTTTGTCTGCATATCATATGGCAAAGGCCCTTGAACAATCCGGATTACCAGCTGGTGTATTGAATGTCCTGACTGGCGAATCATCCTCTATAGGACAGGCGATGCTTGATCATCCACTGCTTAAAAAAATAAGCTTTACCGGGAGCACCAGGGTTGGGAAAATCCTGATGGACGGGGCCTCAAGGACCCATACAAAATTGGCCCTGGAACTTGGCGGTAATGCACCAGTACTCATTTTCGAAGACGTAGATGTAACTGCAGTTGCAAAATCTGCCGCACTTGCCCGATTCCGTAATAACGGCCAGGTATGTATCGCTCCCCAACGCTTCTATGTACACCATAAAATTTATCACCAGTTTGCAGAAGCCGTTACAGCTTATGTGGCAGCCATTAAGGTGGGTCAGGGATTTGAAGAGGGTGTACAGGTTGGTCCGTTAATTACAAAAAAACAACGGGATAGTGTTCTGGAGCTTTTAGAAAAAACCCGGCAGGAACAGGCAAATATTTTAACGGGTGGTAATATTCCGGCAGACAAGCCAAATGGGTATTTCCTACAACCCGCTGTGGTATCTGGCCTTGACCAGGACTCAACATTAGCGAGAAATGAAATATTCGGGCCAATATTACCCTTGTTTTCATTTACCGATGCAGAAGATGCAATTAAAAAAGCCAATGATACTGAATATGGATTAGCGGCTTATTTGTTTACCAATAACTTAAACACCGCCATCCATGTTTCCGAACAACTGGAATTCGGTATGGTTGGTATTAATGAATGGGCGCCTCATGGCACAGAATCCCCGTTTGGCGGTTGGAAGTACAGCGGACAGGGTCATGAAAGCGGCAGCGAAGGGTTATTTGAGTACATGGAAAAAAAACTAATCAGCATAGGCGGATTGTAAATTATGGGAAACTACGGAATCATATCATTGCTGCCGCCTTTGATTGTAATAGCCATAGCAATCAAAACCAAACTTTCACTGGAACCTTTGCTTATTGGTTGCCTTGCAGGTTATATCATTGTTGGGAAGTGGGATTTTTTCAATGCCATTATCGCTGCATTTACCAAAGTAATGCAAAATGACCTGATGGTTTGGGTCATTATCGTGTGCAGTCTTTATGGAGCCTTGATACAGTTAATGATCCGGAGTGGGGGCGTTCTTGCTTTTGGTGAATACCTGCTGCGTTTTGTAAAGAACAGGGAAAGGTCATTGCTGACAACCTGGGCTTTTGGATCTTTTATGTTTGTTGACGACTACCTGAATGCTTTAACCACAGGTACCACAATGAAAAAGCTGACAGATCATTACAAGGTTTCGCGCGAGATGCTGGCATTTGTTGTGAGTTCAACGGCAGTTCCAATTTGTGTAATCGTACCTATATCAACCTGGGTAATTTTTATCAGTAAACTGCTGGAAGGGAATGGCCTGGCTCCTGCCGGTAAAGGAATTTCGGTTTACCTGGGTATCATACCTTATATTTCTTATGGCTGGGTGCAATACCTTTTGGTTCCACTAGTCATATTAGGCATAGTGCCAATCATAGGGAAAATGAAAACAGCCAATCACCGGGCATTAACTACAGGACAGTTGATTCCCGATAACTCAGAAGAATTTTCCCTGGAAGTTGAACCCTTTGATGAAAAAGTAAAAGGGAATATCTGGTACCTGGTACTTCCTGTATTAGTGTTAATAACCGCAACGGTACTGATGGACCTGGATGCGCTGAAAGGAATTATTATAGCCCTTGCGTTTACATTGATTTATTATAGTATAAAAAAAGTAGCACCATTTAAAAAATTATCAGAGTCAGGCATTGAAGGCATGAAAAGCATGCTTTTTGCATTGGTACTACTGCTCTTTTCCTACCTGCTTAAAGATTTAGGCGATGAAATGGGATTAACACAGTATGTGATCAGTGTAGTAGAACCAGTAGTAAATAAAAACTGGTTACCACTGGCGGTTTTCCTGTCACTCGGATTGATTGCTTTTACTACGGGTAACTCCTGGGGACTTTACGCTATTGCTGTTCCGCTTGTTATACCATTAGCGCATGACCTTGGCTGTAATGTATGGGTTTGTATTGGTGCAGTTATCAGTGCCGGGACTTTTGGCGCGCATGCCTGCTTTTACAGCGATGCAACAATACTTGCCGCCCAGGGCGCCGAATGTAATAATTACCAACATGGCATCACACAACTGCCTTTTGCCTTGATATCATTTACGGTCACCTGTATTGCCTATGTTGTAATGGGTTATATGATTGCTTAAATATGAATTGATGGAAACAAAAAAATATTTTTATCGTAAAGACATAGGCAATGGCCTTGTGGTGCAGAGTATGCAGCCAGAAGATGCGGGCCAGCTGGAGGCTTTACAAAGGATTGTATTTCCAACCCTTGCTGATGATGAACTGATCAGGGCGGAACATTACCTTCGGCATCTTGAATTATTTCCCGAAGGCCAGCTGGTGATAAAAGATGGTGATAAAGTAGTTGCAATGACCACTACTATGCGAAGTAAATTTGATTTCGACCATTATCACCATACGTTCAAGGAAACCATTGCCGGCGGATGGTTAACCAACCATGACCCGGAAGGGGATTGGCTATATGGCCTCGATATTGGTGTGCATCCGGATTACCGGGGAAGGGGACTTGCCCGTATATTATACAGGGCAAGGCATGAAATTGCCCGCCAACTTGGATTAAAAGGCCAGATCACCGTAGGTATGATGAATGGATACGGTGCAGTTAGTGACCAGATGAGTGGTGAACAGTTTTACCAGGAATTGCTGGCTGGGAAAAGGACAGACCCGACCGTTTCTGCGCAAATGAAAATTGGATTCGAACCAATTGCTTTGATCCCGGATTACCTTAATGATCCAGCCTGCGGTAACTATGGCGTATTAATCAAAATTGACATTGATAAAACAATATAATATGAATTATATACAACTTAAAACAGCATTACCCGGACCAAAAGGACAATCTATCCTGGAGAGAAGAAAACAGGCATTGCCCAGTGGGCTGGCTAAATCAACCGAAGTGGTTGTGGAGCGGGCTGAAGGAGCATTGGTCTGGGATGTTGATGGCAACCAATTGATTGATTTTGCCGGCGGTATAGGCATGATTAATGTTGGTCACTGTAACGAAGCCGTTGTAAGAGCAATCAAGGAACAAGTAGATAAATACATTCATACCTGTTCACTGGTAACTACCATTGAGCCATATATCGAGCTGGCTGAATTGCTCAATAGCAGTACCCCCGGAAATTTTCCCAAGAAAACCTTGCTGGCAAACTCCGGTTCAGAAGCTGTTGAAAATGCAGTAAATATTGCCAAGTACCATACCAGGCGGAATGCCGTATTATGTTTTGAAGGTGCTTATCATGGCCGGACTTTACTTACACTTAGTTTAACAAGCAAGTATGCCCTGTTCAAAAAAGGCTTTGGAACTTATGTTCCGGATATCTACCGTATCCCGGCGCCCAATATGTATCGTAAAACCGACGGCATGACCGAGGAACAATATGTTGCGCATTGTATCCAAAACCTTGAACGTGCCCTGATTGCACAGGTTGATCCTGAATCACTGGCAGCAATCATTATTGAACCAGTACAGGGAGAAGGCGGGTTCCTGCCAATCCCTGCGCAGTACCTGCAAAAACTGCGTGATATCTGTGATCAGTATGGTATTGTATTTATTGCGGATGAAATCCAATGTGGTGCAGGCCGTACGGGAAAGCTCTATGCAATTGAACATAGCGGTATTGTTCCTGATATTGTGGTAAGTGCCAAATCAATTGGCGCCGGTATGCCAATCAGCGCCGTAACCGGGAAAGCAGAGATCATGGATGCCCCGCACCTGGGCGGGATTGGTGGTACATACGGTGGAAGCCCTGTAGCCTGTGTGGCCGCTATTGAAGCCATTAAAATCCTGAAAAGCGAATCATTTTTAAAGCGTGCCTGTGAAGTTGGCAGCATTATCAGTACTACTATGTCTGGCTGGAAAGAAAAATATCCAATCATTGGTGATACCAGAGGAGTTGGGGCGATGCAACTGGTGGAATTTGTAAAGGACCGGAATGCCAAAACTCCAGATATGGATGTAGCCATGGAGGTGATGAAAGATGCCATAAATAACGGCCTGATACTAATAAGGGCCGGATTGTACAGCAACTGTATCCGCTTACTCCCGCCTATAGTAATAACAGATGAGCAGTTGAAAGAAGGACTTGCTGTTCTGGAATCAGCTATCGCAAGAGCACAACAAAAAAGAAATTGAAAACACTGATCCATAATGCTGCGTTATTGTCTTTCCAGGAGGGCCTCCGGAAAGGGGGAAATGCATTGCTCATAGAGAATAACCTGATCAGGGCAATTGGCAGTTATGATGAATTACAACCCCTGGTTGATGGCAATACTTTGCAAATTGATGTTGATGGCAGGACAATAATGCCCGGATTGAATGATACCCATATTCATATCTGGAAAGTGGGTAACCTAAAAACTTATATGCTAGACCTGCGTGGCGCGTCATCACTGGAAGAGATGCTGGATACGATACGCGATTATGACCGGAAGTATCCTGATCTCGAATGGATTGTAGCAAGAGGTTTCAATGAGGCGGGCTGGACCAACAATAGGTTGCCAGAAAAAAAAGACCTTGACAAAATTGTACCCGGGAAGCCGGTATATGTAATCAGAACCTGCGCGCATATTGCAGTTGCAAATACTGCAGCATTGCAATTTGCAGGAGTAAATGCAGCTACGAAAATCCCCGATGGCGGTGTGATGCATTTAGGGGACGATGGCGAACCTAATGGAATCTTATCTGAAACTGCACTGGGATTGGTGGCCAATCATATTCCCCCTTATACAAAGCAACAGTTAAAGCATATGGTACTGGCTGCGCGCAATGAGATGTACCGGTATGGTATAACTGCAGCTACTGACCCTGCCGTAGATCCCCTGTTACTGGAAGCATATAAAGAAATGAATGAAGCCGGTGAATTAGGCTTTCGATTAAACGCCATCCCTATATTGTTGCCCGACGGAGGTGAAGAGCCCTATCCATTGCCAGAGCTTTTCGAATCGTCTTTCCTTCGTTTGAATACGGTTAAATTCTTCAGTGACGGAGGGCTGAGCGGAAAAACCGCAGCTTTAAAGAGAACGTATAAAAACAGCACAGAAAGAGGGGTATTGCGACTGGTGGCCGGCCAGTACCGGCAACTTTGCAAATTAGCCCTGGAAAAGGGCCTGGGCATTGCTACCCATGCAATAGGTGATGCCGCAATTGAATTTGTAGTGGATATTTACAAGGAGATGCATGCCCTTTTTCCCAACAGCATCCGACGGATTGAGCACCTTGGCCTGCCAGAACAAAAACATCTTCAGGAAATGGCCGGGAATGGCATATCCGCATCAATGCAAACTATTTTTTTAAGTGAGCTGGGAAAGAACTTTATACGGTATCTGGATGAAGATTACCTAAGCAGGTGCTACCCGGTAAAATCAGTCCTTGACCATGGGATCCTGGCTGCTTTGTCCTCAGATGCTCCTGTAGTCAATAATTTTAATCCCTTTAAAGGTGTGTATGCTGCAGTTAGCCGTAAAGACGACCAAGGTAACCTGATTGCCGGCGGTGAAGCCATCAGCATCCGTGAAGCATTACAGCTATATACAGGAAATGCTGCTAAAATTAGTGGCGTAAAGGAATTCGGGAAGCTGGAAGAAGGAATGCTTGCAGATTTCATTGAATTGGAAAAAGACCCACTGTCTACCCCTATTGATGAAATTCCGGAACTCAAAGTTGTGAATACCTGGGTTGATGGAAAAATTGCCTGGTCTGCCTGATCAGCGGAGTCCTAAAAAAAGCCCGATGCGCGTGCACCGGGACTTTTAATTTTTTGTACGATTCAGAACACTACCATGGTTCAGGTCATCGATAGGTACAAATTTTACTGGTCATTCGCTAGGAATTGGATCGCGTGATACTGGATTTTAAACTTCTTGTCAGTTAAAGGTCCCAATCATTTTTGGTGGTTCATTGGATGCTTGGTGCTCTGGTCTTTCCTTGGATTTGGATACTTGGTCTTTCTCGGATCTTGGATAATTAGTCTTTCTTTGGATTTGGTTTTTCTGGTTTTTCTTCGGATTTGGCTTTTGGTCTTTCTTAGGATTTTGGTGATTTGGTATCGATCAACTGACATAACAAAAGTATATCCTAAGCAATACCTGTACAAGAGCACAATTGCTGAATCTGCATAGTTCATGAAATACTGATGTTTTCGTAAAAATACGAAGTGCTTTTTGGTATAACTCTACTAACTTCCGTTAGTGTAAAGCATCTGAATGCATTCATAAATTAATATTAGAACATGCTATTTGAAAACAAGAATGTGCTGATAACCGGTGCCAGCAGGGGAATCGGTAAAGCAATCGCCTTACGCCTGGCTGCAGAGGGGGCCAATATTGCCATAGCTGCAAAAACGATTGAACCTCACCCCAGGCTGGAAGGCACCATATTCAGCGCGGCGGAGGAAATTGCCAAAAAGGGTCCGGGGAAAGTGCTTCCCTTACAGGCAGATATCCGCTTTGAAGATAGTATTCAACAGGCAGTAGATACAACTGTTCAGGCATTTGGGGGAATTGATATCCTGGTGAATAATGCCAGTGCAATCAGTCTTACGCCGACAGAGCAAACTGATGCAAAAAAGTGGGACCTCATGCATGGTATCAATGTTCGGGGTACATTCCTTGTTTGCAAAGCCTGTATTCCACATCTTAAGGAGGCGAATAATCCGCATATACTAAACCTCTCTCCGCCACTTAACATGGACCCACGCTGGTTTGCCCCGCACCTGGCATATACTATGAGTAAATATGGAATGAGTATGGTGATATTTGGATTAGCAGAAGAATTAAGGCCTTACCGCATTGCTGCAAATGCTTTATGGCCCCGGACTACTATTGCCACTGCAGCGGTAGAGAACCTGCTCGGAGGGGACTTCCTGATACAAAGGAGCCGCACACCTGAAATTGTTGCAGAAGCTGCGCTGCATATTCTGAGAAGGTCGTCCATCGACTGTAGTGGTAATTTCTTTATCGACGAACAGGTGCTTGCGGAGGAAGGCATAACCGACCTCGACAAATATGCCGTAAATCCTTCGCACAAATTAATGAACGATTTATTTATCTGAGGGAAGTCAGGGAGGGGAAAAACAAAGCTTTTAATTCCCCGGCAGGGTATCAATAAAGGCTAGGTATGCTGTTTTTCTTCTTGCTTTATATTGGTTTCATACATTGTTCCAAAAACAAGATCCCAGAACGTGCTACTCACCCCAAATCCCTGGTCACCATGTTTATAATGGTGTAAATGATGATTGCGCCAAAGGGGTTTCATCCATTTGAATGGAGGATTCCAGGCATGTATTGCATAATGCATACTGCCATACAACAAATAACCGAACATAAAGCCCGGGAAAAATGCGAAAGCATAATTCCCCAATACTAAATAGTAGACCAGGAAGAAAAGACTAGCGATGGTTAAACTTGGCAAAGGAGGCATGAATAGCCTATTCTTGTCCCTCGGGTATTCGTGATGATTGCCATGCGTGAGGTAATTAATCCTTTTTCCAAAGTCGGTTTTAGGCTTATAGTGAAATACGAAGCGGTGTAATAAATATTCAATAAAACTCCAAAAAAACGCACCGGCTAAAAAAACCAGAAATACCTGAAAGCCATTTATTGTTTTTGTCGAATAATACAATAGGAAAATGATAATGGGTAAATATATACCCCATATTAATAGAGGGTGCGTTTTTGTAAGTAATTCCAGGTATTTATTCTGAAACAATTTGGCTTCTCCTGAATTATGAATTTTTTTGAATTCCATAATAGTTTGCTTTTAAGGTCAAAAAAATTAATTGCACTATTCCTGCCTGTAAAAATAAATCTTTTTTACGACGCCAGGGAAAAGTTAAAGATGTTGTACGTATTCCCTGATTATTCTTCAAAATTTTCAGGTCTCATTTGCGGAAATAATAGCACGTCCTGGATAGAAGGCTGATTAGTCATCAGCATACAAAGCCGGTCAATTCCGATGCCAATACCCGCAGTTGGCGGCATGCCATATTCCAAAGCACGCAGAAAATCCTGGTCAATAAACATTGCTTCGTCATCACCCCTTTCCATCAGTTTTACCTGTTCTTCAAACCGATTGCGCTGATCGATGGGGTCATTCAGCTCAGAATAGGCATTTGCGATTTCCTTACCATTTACCATAAGCTCAAATCGCTCAACCAGTCCTGGCTTGCTGCGGTGTTTTTTCGTAAGTGGACTCATCTCGACCGGGTAATCGATGATAAAAGTTGGCTGTATATAAGTAAACTCACTGGTGGCTCCGAAGATTTCGTCAATAAGTTTGCCCTTACCAATATTCGGGGCAACTTCAATTTTCAATTGTATGCAAACCTCACGGAGTGCAGCTTCGTTTTTCCCGCTGATATCTATACCCGTATTTTCTTTGATCGCATCAAAAATCGAAATCCGCCTGAAAGGGCTCTTAAAACTGATATTCTTATCCCCAACTGTTAGTTCGGTTGTTCCATGTAAGGCAATTGCGATTTTTTCAAGGAGTTTCTCAGTGGTTTCCATCATCCAGAGGTAGTCTTTATATGCGGTATACCATTCCAGGATAGTGAATTCAGGATTATGGGTACGGTCCATACCCTCATTCCGGAAATTGCGGCTGAATTCGTATACCCAATCGAATCCTCCCACAATACAACGTTTCAGGTACAATTCATTGGCGATGCGCAGGTAAAAGGGTACATCTAATGCATTGTGGTGTGTGATAAAAGGCCTGGCGGCGGCTCCGCCGGGAATAGCCTGCAAAACAGGCGTGTCAATTTCCAAAGCGCCACGTTCATTCAGGAACTCACGTATGGTATTTACCATTTTTGTGCGTTTCACAAATGTGTCCCGGATCTGTGGGTTAATAATAAGGTCGGCATAGCGCTGCCTGTATTTAAATTCCGGATCGGTAACTGCATCAAAGGTTTGTCCTTCTGCTTCTTTTACCACCGGTAATGGCTTCAAAGACTTGGTTAATAAGGTAAGTTCAGTTACATGGACAGAGGTTTCACCGGTTTTTGTTGTAAAAACAAAGCCTTTTATACCAACAATATCACCGATATCTGTCAGGTGTTTCCATACTTTGTCGTATCCGGATTTATCTTCATCCAAACAAATATCATCCCTGCGCACATAAATCTGGATGCGGGCAGTGCTGTCTTGTAAAACCGCAAAACTAGCTTTCCCCATATCCCGGATGCTCATTATACGGCCAGCAAGGCAAACATCAGCAAAATCGGCCTTATTTTCTTCACCTTTATAGTTATCCTTTATATAGGCTGCTGTAATATTTACGGGAAAAAGTGGGGCCGGAAAGGGATCCACGCCCATTTCCACCAATTGTTGCAATTTTTCCCTGCGGATCAACTCTTGTTCTGATAAATGCATGCACCAAAATTTGAAGCGCAAAAATAATGTATTTGAGTGGATAACAATTTCTTAGCAAGGGTTCACTATTCCTTAACCATTCCTTTACAGGCTGCTAATACATGGTTACGAATTTTGACAAACCTCCTGAAATGGAAAAACGCCAGCTAGATGTTGCCATATTATCGGATCTCCACCTGGGTACTTATGGCTCCAGGGCAAAGGAAGTGCTCCACTACCTTAAGAGCATCACTCCGCAAATGCTTATCCTGAATGGCGATATCATTGATGCCTGGCAGTTTACCAAGCATTATTTCCCCCAGGCGCATATTGCAGTTGTGAAGGAAATCCTCAGTATGATGGCAAATGGCACCAGGGTCATCTACATAACTGGCAACCACGATGAATTCATGCGCCGGTATTGTGATATAGAATTGGGAAATTTCCAGTTGACTGATAAACTGGTTATTGAAATCAACCATAAAATGACCTGGATTTTTCATGGAGATGTTTTCGATCATACTACCCGGGGTGCTGCAAAATTCTGGGCAAAGCTTGGAAGCAGTGGATACGGATTATTAATATTGTTGAATCGGCTGATAAATAACCTGCTTAAAGTGATTGGCCGTGATCGCATCTCATTGTCAAAATCTGTTATGGCCAGCGTCAATAAGGCTGTAACCCGAATCAATGATTTTGAACTTACTGCAGCAGAAATCGCCATCGAGAAAAAATATGACTATGTAATCTGCGGACATATACACCAGCCCCAGAAAAGAATGGTAGAAACCGAAAAAGGGAAGGTGATGTACCTTAATTCGGGTGATTGGGTTGAACATTTGACAGCCCTTGAGTACTACCAGAACGACTGGCATATTTATACGTATGATGAAAAGGAATTTACAGACTCCAAGCTGGAAATAGTTGAACCAAAATTGAATGTAGTAACCGACGAGGTAAATCTTTATGTGAATTCACTTGCTATTTAAAATGTATTGACATGAAAATATTGTATGCCGTACAAGCGACCGGTAATGGTCATATCAGCCGGGCAACCCAGCTTCTGCCATACCTGCGGAGGTATGGCAAAGTGGATATTTTTTTAAGCGGCGCCAATAGCCAATTACAGAACGAACTTCCCGTACGGTTTCGTAGCAAGGGACTAAGCTTATTTTATAATAACAATGGCGGCCTGCAATATAGTAAACTGGCCAGGCAAATAAACCCGTACCGTGTCTGGAAGGAAATTAAGGAATTGCCTGTAGAGCAATATGACGTAGTAATTAATGATTTTGAGTGTATCACTTCGCTGGCCTGTGCTTATAAAAAAGTTCCCTCTGTAAACTTTGGTCACCAGGCTTCATTCCATTCTCCGCTAGCGCCACGCCCTGCTAATAAGGACCTGGTTGGTGAGTTTCTACTTAAAAATTACGCTATCGCATCGCAATATATTGGCCTCCATTTCGAGAAATATGATGATTTCATTTTCGAACCGGTCATTAAAAAAGAAATATTGCAGGCTAAATCGAAGAACCTTGGCCATATTACGGTATACTTATCTGCTTGCAGTGATGAGTTCCTGATCGCCCAATTTTCGAAGTTGGCATCATTTCGTTTTGAAGTTTTTTCAAAAGTTGTTAAACAAGTAAGCACGGTTGGAAATGTTAAACTAATACCGGTATCACAACGCTTGTTCAATGAAAGCCTGATTAGTGCGTACGGGGTGATTACGGGTGCCGGTTTTGAAACACCGGCAGAAGTGTTGCATTTAGGGAAGAATTTACTGGTTGTGCCTATTAAGGGTCAGTATGAACAACATTGTAATGCTGCCGCCCTGGAGAAAATGGGAATTACTGCACTGAAACAAATGGATGAAAAATTTACCGGACAATTCCTGAATTGGGTTGCTATGGGTAAAGCCATTCAAAAAACCTATTCCAATAATATCCCTGAAGTATTGGGTTACCTGATGGATAATTATCCGCAAAAGGGAGTTGCTTTAGACTTGCTTTTCCCGGAAATGATGCTTGGCTGAGCAAATGTGGTTAATAAATTTTGATTAAGCTTCAATTCGTTCTGCTTCGCCAAATTTGTCCTTGTTAAAATAAAACTCAATATTCTTATTAATTACTGTTGTTTGGGTTGGTGTTTGGGTACCAAATAAAATATCCCACCAAAGACAGCTAAATCCGAAGCAATATTTCGCGAACCTACTGTGGTGGTGCATGTGAAATTTCAATGAACCTGGAAACAGGTATTTTACCCTTCTCTGATGAAGCATCTAATGGCTTATGAAGTAATACGAGCATCAAAAAATATAGCCGGTAAACAGAATGTAATAATTATTCCAGAACAGTGCCGGAATAAATAATACAAAGCAGATCTTTCCCAAAATTGTTCTTTGCTTTGGAGTTACCCTGATATTCCCAGGATGTATATGATGGTTTTTATGTCGCCAGAATGCAAATGCATTTGAGTCAGACCCATTTCAGAAAGTAAAAGTATTAAAAAAGAGATCAGGCTGATGCCGGAAGGCTGACTTGTGTTTCATACTGGTTAATGCTTTGAATGATTGAAGGTGAAGTGACTTTATTAGTAAGTAACCTTGTGCAGTATTTGTGCAGATTTCGGGGCAGTAGTTTATTAATTACCAGAGATAGCCGGTTTAATTTTCCAGGAATCAAAACAGTCTGCCCATTCAATAATCCGGTTATGGCAATGGCCGCAACAGATTCGGGCGACATCGTTGAATTGCGGACAAACCAATTTCCTGAACTCATCAGCTGGTACAACCTAGGATTGGTATTCATGCCACCCGGGCATAGCACGGAAACAGATATGTTCAAGTGCGCCAGTTCATTTCTCAGGCATTTTTAGAAATAATAGATATATGATTTTGTCCCCCCGTAAACCTGTTTATTAGGCAAATTGAAAAATGCAATGAGACTACTAACATTGAGTATATAAGATTTCTTTTGTTTTTTAAGCAGATCAATAAATAGTCTGGTTAGCATGGTTGTGGCCATGATATTTAATTTTATCAATTGCTGAAATCCTGCAAGCTGGCCGTCCTCGAATGCGCAGCAATTGCCCAAACCTGCGTTATTGATCAGCATATTGATTTCCCATTTTTGTTCAACTATTTCATGGTAAAGTGAACTGCACTCTTCTTCAATGGTCAAATCTTTTTCAAAAACGGCTACCTTAATTTGGAAACTCCTTTCCAATGCACCTGCGAGTTGAAACAGTTCTTTACCGGGTAAAGCAACAAGGATAAGGTTCATTTTCCTGTTAGCGCACTCCAGTGCTAAGGCTTTTCCTAAACCTTCGCTGGCACCTGTTATAAGTGTGAAAATTCCGGATGACATGGTAGTTCTTTTATTATTTCCTGAATAGTTTTTTCTATACCTACATCAAATGGGGTAATCCTGTAATTTATTTCAGCCTTTGCTTTGCTGCAATCAAATGCACTGTTTTTAGTATATCGCATTATTCCGGAAGCGCTGCATATTGCATCCTGCCCGGTGATTTTTTTATAAGAAATCATGCCCAATAAAAAAAGTTTAAAGAATGCCATCGGAACCTGGACAACGGGAGAGGGGCCTATAATGTTTGTAATACTGTCTTTAATTTCCTGGTAAGATTTATTTTCTCCACCAAGTATATAACGTTCACCGCTTTTACCAAGGTGCATAGCATTGATATGTCCGTTGACGACATCATCTATATATGCGTAGTTGCCTATTGTGCTTGCTTTTCCGGGCAAGAAAATAAATCGCCCCTGCAAGGCATTTTTCAACATTCTGCTTATCGCATTACTAGGTGAGTCTAACCCCGGGCCATATACCCTACTGGGATTTACAATCACCGCAGAAAGGCCTTGTTTAATATATTTAAACACTTCCTGTTCTGCAAGATGTTTTGAGAGGTCATAATCGTTATCGAAAGCAAAGGACCTTGGGTCGTTTTCTATGGTTGGTTGCATAAGCGAAGGCCCAAAAACTGCTGTGCTGGATGTATAGACGAACTTTTCCACATTTTCTTTCAGTGCTGCAAGAAGCAGGTTTCTTGTCCCATCTACATTAACATTGTAAAAAACTGAAGGGTTGGGCGACCAAAGCCTTGCATAGCCAGCTACATGGTAAACCTGCTGGCACCCTTTCATTGCGGCCTGAACGGAAGATGGTAGGGTGATATCACCGGTCATGATTTGGATGTTAGGATGATTCAAGTGGACATTTGAAGCTGGTGACCTGACTAAGGCAATTACATGATGCTGTTCCTCTGCCAGGCGGTGTGCAATTGGATTCCCAATATATCCGCCAGCCCCTGTTACTAATACTTTCATATTGCATAAGATTTTGTGTGAAGAGTTATTTTTTTACCAAGGACAAATTCATAGGGAATGGTAAGGCACAAATGGATCAGGATCGCGGGCAGGGTGCTGTTCATGAAGAAATTGGAGAGACACAGTAGTATACCCATTGGAATACAGCCTAAGATAATCTGCTGATTACACTTGTAATGGGCCACCAGGTAAAAAACAAGATTTACAGTTATGGCTCCGGTAAGATTCATGAATTGCAGGCAATACCAAAACAGGAATCCCCTGAAATACAATTCATAACTGATGATATAGAGGATGCGGCTTGCCAGGTATATATTTACTGAAAACCAACTCAGGTTAATTGGGTTTTTTTTGCCCCACTCCTTTATTACATTACGGCCCGACTGAACACCAATCCCCAATGCCAGTACTGATAGAAAAACGGTGAAGAATACCGCATTTTTTTCAGCAGCTGATGGTAGCCTGTAAGCATTGAAATAATAATCTGAATAAAGTGATAGCATAACTGGCACCAAGGTGATCAGCATAGAAAATACATTACGTATTGAAAGGGAATAAATTCCAGGCTGGCTGTTTCTGCTTTCAATAATATCCAGGAGATTCATGCCAGGAACGGCAGCCACGTTTAATAAAAACAGCAAAAAGCTGGTTAGGGAAACAATGAAAAGGATATAATTCTCTGCCATAACTATCAATTTAAACGGTTCACAATAAATACTGTTTCTTGTGGAATATGATGTAAATCTAGGCCGGCAGATTGCGTGGTTGAAATTGATAAATACGGGATTATTAAAGCAATTATGAATTATTGCAAGTAGTACAGGTACATATTTTGGGGTAATTGGTTTTCCCTAACCATAACCAGCATTTTCCCCCGGTTAGGTATTTCTTACTAAAACAATTATTGAGGATGGGAAAATCTGCAAAAAATACCAGTGGGGTTTATTGGAGAGATAACAAGACCTGCCATGCATCCATTGTCTTATGCTGTTGTAGCAATGATTTGGCATAAAGATGAAGCTCCTTTTCCATTTCCTTTGGGTCTATTGCGTAATACTGGAAGATGCTGCGAAGTCTTTCATCATCAAAAGCAGGGTCGACCATTGGCAGTTCATGGATATTGCCTAACTGGCCAAGGTCATTACCACTTAGAATTGTACTATTCCGGATATTTTCTGGTAAAGCGTCAATACCTATGCCTAATTGGGTATTGGGTTTTTCCACTTCAAAAAGGTTACTGGTATCCACTCTGCAGTACCAATGTCCGCCAAGCCGGGCAACATGATGTAGTTTCTGCTGTTCGATCATATCTCCCCGTTCATTAAGTATACTATCAGCAACGTGCATACGAAGTATTTCGCATATCACCAGGTTTCCTGCTCCTCCTTTAGTGCCAAGGGGTTTAACTTCTATTACCCTGCATTCCATTTTTATTTTACTCTCTTTAACCATAGGGGGCTTTACCAGGGTAGCGGGTTCTTCAGAAAATCCGGCTTTTATAAATTCATTTACACCTTTGGGGAATTCACAGCTCGCTAAGGAAACCTGTTGTACCATATCATCATCAACGATATTTATCACTACTTCCGGAACTTCAAATACGTTTTCCAATGTATGTTTTGTGGTATTATCGCGCATTCTCCTGGAGGCGGAGAAAATAACAATTGGCGGCACCATCGAGAACAAGTTGAAAAACGAAAAAGGGCTTAAGTTTACCTGTCCTGCAGCATTAATTGTTGAAGCTAGGCAAATTGGCCTCGGTGCAATGGCATGTTGTAACCATTGCTGGCATTGAGCAGGTGAAATTTCCGAAAGTGTTATTTGCATGAGTGCGTTAGGTAGTATTTGTTTTTTTTAAAGCCAGGATAGAATATTCTGTTGGTTCTGCTACGATAGTATTTGAGAGTACTCCCAGGCCATTGATTTCAAGGTCAACTACATCACCTTCTTTTAACCATTGCTCGGGATAGTCGGGATTATTCAGTTTTCCTGTTCCGTTCAATTCCAGAAAACAGCCCGTACCTACCGTTCCACTGCCAATTACATCACCCGGATGAAGTGTAACGCCATAGGAACAGCGCTCAATAATTTCGGCAAATGTCCAGTCCATGTCGCCTACATTTCCTTTACTAACGGGAATGCCATTTACATGGCATTCCATACTAAGGTTCCAGCATTTCCCCGTATGCCCTTGCCTGGCAGGAATTTCAAGCGGCTCTAATTCATCTGTGGTAACCAACCATGGGCCAATGACAGTAGAAAAATCCTTACCCTTTGCAGGTCCCAGGTTAAGCAGCATTTCTTCCATCTGCAGCCTTCTTGCGCTCATGTCATTCATAATCATCAGACCGCCAATATATTCATCAGCTTCTTCGGCCCTGATATTCCGGCCGGTTTTACAGATAACGATAGCCACTTCAAGTTCAAAATCCAGTTTCTCCAGGTGATCGGGCATGCAAATAATATCTCCAGGCCCCTGGATACTGGTATGGTTTGTAAAGTAAAAGATGGGGTATTGGTCAAACTCGGGAATCATTGGCGCATTGCGGTTCCGGCGCGCTGCTTCTACGTGCTGCCTGAAAGCATAGCCATCGCGGCATGATGCGGGAAAGGGCACAGGGGCAAGAATATAGGCCTGGTCAATAGGAAAACCTTTTTCTTGTGGAATCCTTCCTTCCTTTACCATTCTTTCACCGATCTGTGCAACGGGATAAGAATCTTCCCAATATTGCAGGAACATATTCATATTACCGGGAAGGTCTGGATGCAGGGTTTCCATATCAAACAAGTATCCGTCCACCAGAATTCCCAGCTGGTCATGTCCTTCACGGAGGTAAGAAACCAATTTCATTGTCATCAATTTATGTGGCCAAAAATAGCAGGAATAATTATCTTACCCATGCTTTAGTGGGCGGCATTCTTTACTATTAACAGGCAAGACTAAAAATGATTGTCCTAAAGGGCCAAAGACAGATTGTAAGGTTTATTGATTTACCTCTTCTTGAAAGTATTTATTGGCAGCCTGATTTCCGGAAGGCCATCTGGCGAAAAATCCAGATATTAAATATTGAGCCCACCACAGGTGCTGAGTACTTGTCCCGTCATGTAAGAACTCAATTCGCTGGCCAGGAACAGGGTTACGTTGGCAATTTCTTCGGTGGTGCCAAAGCGGCCGAGCGGGATTTTCTTTAGGAATTCATCTGCGCCGCTGCCTTCTTTAAGGTAATGGGTCATATCAGTTTCAACAAATCCGGGGGCTATAGCGTTGCAGCGAATATTCCGGCTGCCCAATTCCAGCGCAATCGATTTGGTAAAACCAATAATACCTGCTTTTGAAGCTGCATAACTGCTTTGTCCTGCATTTCCTTTAATGCCAATGATCGAACTCATATTAATGATACTACCGGATTTTGCCTTCATCATAGGCCTGATTACCTGCTTGGTCATATTGAATACGCTCTTCAGATTGGTAACCATAACTTCATCCCATTGATCGGGTGTCATTCTAAGTAGCAGGTTGTCTTTTGAGATACCTGCATTATTTACACAGATATCAATTTTCCCAAAACTTGCAACTACATCATTTACAAATTGTTCGCATTCTTCAAAAATGCCGGCATTGCTTCGGTATGCTTTTGCCTGTACATTCATTGATTTTAGCTTTTCCACCAATGCTTCCGCTTTGGAGGAACTAGCTTCACTAACATAAGTAAATGCAATATTAGCGCCCTGTTCAGCCAATTTAAGTGCAATCCCTTCGCCAATTCCACGTGCTGCACCGGTAACGATTGCGACTTTATTCGATAATAAACTCATTTGGTAAAATTGAGCTGTGAAAATAGGTAGAAATACGAATTTGTACTAGTTTGGCGTTAATTTCTCTATAACCATAAAAAGATGATCAAGATTTCCAGGAAATTTTTTTTTCTGAATGTGCATGAGTATTGGTTTTCGTATTACCCGGGATTTTGGTCCATATTCGGATTAAATGCCTTTAACCATATTAGGACGGACTTAAAAAATCCATTTCTTGTTAAAGTCCCGAATTATACTGTTGCACTGGATCTTTCAAAGTCTAAGGAACAGATACTGGAAGATTTTTCAAGAACATTCAACAGGCTGGTCAGGAATTCTGAGAAAGAAGGTGTTAAATGCTATTTTGACCAGGACAGTTCCAAATTTGTGAATTTCTTCAATGAGTTTGCTCCGGCTAAAGGAATTCCAAAGGAAACGATTGAAAGGGTCAAATCTTATGGCCCCAGCTTCAAAATAAGTTATGCAGAGTTAGATGGCCAGTTACTTGCAACCCATACCTATTTAGTGGACCAGGGTCAGAAAATTGTGCGACTAATGCACTCTGCTTCAATGCGCTTTGATGAGCGGTTTGACAGTAACAAAATTGGGAGGGCTAATAAATACCTTTTTTATTATGATATGTTGGCTTTCAAAGACCAGGGTATTTTGTCCTTTGATTTTGGTGGGTACCATGAAACGCACAGTGATAAAGTGATTGAGAGCCTTTTAAAGTTTAAGCTGGATTTTGGCGCTGAAAAGAAAACTACAGCGAATTATTTTTCCATACCTTATTACCTGTTAAGGAAGATATATGTTTTATTGGGGTTCTATAAGAAAGACTAGTGTTGATTATAGAGCAACATCTGAATTGATTCAAGGATTTTGCGGTCATTACTTAAGCGGGGCACTTTATGTTGTCCTCCAAGTTTTCCCTTTCCGCTTAGCCATTCGTTGAACAGGCCTTTCCTTACAGCATGCAACTGTGGCATTCTAAGGGCGATGTCTTTATGGCGTTTTGCTTCATAATCGCTGTTGATGTTTTTTAAGGCGGAGTCTAACTCATATGCGAACAGCGCTAAATCAACGGGCTTATTTTCAAATTCAATCAACCATTCATGAGCGCCGTTTCCATGCTCGGAAAAGTAGATAGGCGCTGCAGTATAATCATTAACCGAGGCTCCGGTTTTTTCACAGGCAATGGCAATTGCTTTATCGCTATTGTCAACAATCAGTTCCTCGCCAAATGCATTAATAAAATGCTTCAGCCTTCCGCTAACCTTTATCCGGTAAGGTTTTAGTGAAGTGAACTGGATAGTATCACCAATTATATACCGCCATAGCCCACCGGTTGTACTAATAACAGGGGCATAATTCTTTCCGGTTTGAACTTTGTTGAGACCAACCGTATTCGGAAATTTTTTACCGTATTCTTCGACTGGCATGAATTCAAAAAAAATACCATGGCGGGTGAAAAGCAACATGCCATCTTCACCGGGACTGTCCTGTGCTGCGAAAAAACCTTCACTGGCATTGTACATTTCGAGGTAATGGATGTCTTTGCCAATTAGACGCTGAAACTGTTCGCGATAGGGGACAAATGAAACGCCCCCATGAATGTATAATTCGAGTTGCGGCCAGATTTCTGCGATCGTTGACTTTCCGGTGATGGCCAGGATATGTTTTAGCAGGACCAGGTTCCAGGTAGGGACACCTGAAATGGAGGTTACATTTTCGGGAATCGTTGACAGGGCAAGTTGTTCAATTTTTTGCTCCCATTCGTCCATCAGTGCAATCGATAATTCCGGGGTCCTTATCCAATGACCCCAGAACGGTGAGTTTTGCAGTAAAACAGCACTAAGGTCGCCATAACTTATATCCTCAGTAGTCTGGCTGATTTGATGACTACCTCCAATAACCAATCCTTTGCCGGTTAAAAGTTCAGAATCGGGATTGAAACGATAGTAAAGGGTTAAGACATCTTTTGCGCCCTGATAGTGATTTTGTTCAAGGCTTTCTTCACTAACCGGTATAAACTTGCTTTTATCGCTGGTGGTGCCACTGCTTTTGGCAAACCATTTTATAGGTGTATTCCAAAGTACGTTATCCTCGCCCTGCATCATTCTTTCAATATAGGGTTTGAGGTCTTCGTATTCGTGAACAGGAACGGTTTGTTTAAAAGTGCGTACGTTAAACAGCTGGTTAAAACCAAACTGTCTTCCGAATTGGGTGTATTGTGCTGAAGTGACCAGTTCCTGCAATACCTCTCGTTGGGCAGCAACAGGATTGTTGACCCACTCGTCGATTTGCCAAAGCCTTAGCCGGGCCAATCTTGATATGGCAGGCGAGAATAATTTCATACAGCAGTAGCAAAATACTGAAAATACCGTTACATCTTGGGGAAATCACCCATTCCCTTCATTACTTCTTCGTGGAGATAGTCTTTTCGTTTCAGCTCAAAATTCCGGCCAAGGTATAGTTTGCGAACATGTTCGTCATCTGCCAGCTCTTCAGCCGTGCCATGTTTGAAGATTTTTCCCTCAATTAACAGGTAAGCACGATCGCATATAGAGAGGGTTTCATTCACATTATGGTCGGTTATCAGTATACCGATATTCTTGTATTTGAGGCGTGCCACTACGGTTTGGATATCTTCCACTGCTATTGGGTCTACGCCTGCAAAAGGCTCATCCAGCAAGATAAATTTGGGGTCAACTGCCAGGGCCCGTGCAATTTCCGTGCGCCTTCTTTCGCCACCGCTAAGGCTGTCGCCATTATTTTTACGAACATGGTGCAACCTGAATTCATCGAGAAGTTCTTCCAGTTTTGTCTTTTGTTCCTGGCGGGTAAGCCTGGTCATTTCAAGTACAGAGCGGATATTGTCTTCGACGGTGAGGCTTCTGAAAACCGAGGCTTCCTGCGGCAGGTACCCGATTCCCAGTTGCGCCCTTTTGTACATTGGCAGACTTGTAATGTTCTGGTCATTCAGGAAAACTTGTCCTTCATCGGGTTTAATAAGTCCAACTACCATATAGAAGGTAGTGGTTTTACCGGCACCGTTAGGTCCAAGGAGGCCGACAATTTCCCCCTGCTTTACGTTAACAGACACATGATTTACAACAGTCCTGTTGTGGTAGCTTTTAACAAGCTCATTGGTTTGGATCACTAAATTCAATGTGGGCGGCTTTTGGCAAAAATACCTTGTTAATTCATAACTGCATGCTAAGTTTGTAGATAGTTTATTCATCCGCAAGCAAACAAATGAAGGTAATTGATCATATTAAGGAGGCGAAGGATACTTTAATCTCTTTTGAAATACTTCCACCCCTGAAAGGGAAGGGTATAAGTGCTATCTATAATCACCTTGATCCGCTGATGGAATTCAAACCATCGTTTATAAATGTTACCTACCACCGCAGTGAAACCATGTTTAAAAAACAGGCGGATGGTTCTTTTGCTAAGATTGAAGTTCGTAAGAGACCAGGCACTGTAGGTATTTGTGCAGCGATAATGCAGCACTATAAAGTTGATCCAGTTCCCCACCTGATCTGTGGAGGGTTTACCCGTGAAGAGACCGAAAACGCGTTGATTGACCTGGCCTTTCTGGGTATAGATAATGTGCTTGTTTTGCGGGGGGATGCTGCGAAAAATGAAACTTTTTTCGAGCCCGAACCCGGGGGGAACCGCTATGCGATCGACTTGCTGAAGCAGGTTATGGATTTGAATAATGGCCTTTACCTGGAGGAGGAAGTGAAAGATCCGGGCAATGCCAAATTTTGTATTGGAGTGGCCGGTTACCCTGAAAAGCATTTTGAGGCGCCCAACATTGCCACGGATGTTGCTTACCTGAAAGCCAAGGTGGACGCAGGTGCTGAGTATGTTGTGACCCAAATGTTCTTCGATAACCAGAAGTATTTCGAATTTGTTGCGAGCTGCCGGGCTGCAGGAATTAATGTGCCGATAATTCCAGGTTTAAAGCCTATCACCAACAAAAAGCAAATGAGTCTGCTGCCTCGTATATTCCATGTGGACCTACCCACTGAACTTTCCATTGAGATTACTAAATGTAAATCCGATACGGAAGTTGAGCAGGTAGGCACTGAATGGTTATTGCAGCAAAGCCGTGAGCTGAAAGCAGCTCACGTACCCGTACTGCATTATTATACTTTGGGAAAACCAAAAGTTATCTGGAATGTCGTTAAGGAATTGGTCTAAAAAAGAGGCAGTATTATAAACTAACACCGAAGGTCAGACTCCATACCCGGTTATAGTACTTATCACTTGAGCTGTTGGTTGTGCCTGTATACAGATTGGCCAATCCATGCCCGTAGTTTATGGAAATAAGCAGATTTTTAAAAGCAAATCCGGCAGTACCGTTGATACCATAATCCCACCTGTTCATCCGTCCAAGGCCAGCCAATACTTCTTCACTAGTGCTTGGTGCGTCACTTGTGAATTTTATCTTGTCTTCAGCATTGATTGTTCCGGCAAGTGTTTTGTATGAGTTTTTGTATTTTCCTGCAACACCTGCTGCTCCATACAGACCTGCACCTATAAAGAATTTAGACTCACCATCCACAAGCGGGATATTTGCAATAAGGTTTACCGGAATTTCAATATAATAAGGATTAACTGTGTTCTTGAAATATGTAGCATCATCGGGTTTTCCTATTTCCAGTTTTGAACCTTTCCCCGTAAATAACAATCCGGGTTGAACTGAAAGTAATTTGCTTAAAGGAAAGTCTGCCATAAAACCGGCATGAAAACTTGTGAGGCTGCTTGCACTGGCATCCTGCGTGGTTGAAATATTGGCCATGTTTATACCGGCCTTCAGGTAGTATTTACTATCCTGTGATTTACTGCTTAATGCGATGGCAGATGTTGCCATCAAAAAAATCATAAACTTTTTCATGTGAATTTTAATCGATTTAAGGGAATAGTTAACGCAGACGGCTATACGCATAAATCATGCCACTACCTGTTAAGGCTATTTAAAACCTGTTGGTTTACTTTTACAGGGTATTTCTTTTTTAAGGCTTTAATCCATTCTTCTTCCAGTAATAACTGGTAGTCGTTTAGCACAAATCCTTTTGCTTCTTCGAAGCTCCTGGGTGAATTTCCAGGCAATGATTCAATTATATAAATAAAGGTAGTAAGCAGGTCTTCTGCCCTGAAAAGCGGACTGGTAATGGTTCCTGGCTTTAGCGCTGTATCTGTATGTTTCGGTAACTGGTCCAATTCATAGCGGCCGCTGTCTGCCTGTACAATTCCGTTGCTCTTGTCGGCTAATTGCTTCCAGTCAGATGGATTTGTTCTAATTGAATTATAAATGCCAGAAGCGGCCGCTGAATCCAAACTATTGAAAATAATTGCACGTACACTTTCTTTCCATGTGTATTTGTCCTTATGCTGGTTAAAATACTGCTTAAGGCCGGCTTCATCATTTACCGCTTTATCCCATATATTTACCTGCATGGCTTCAAAAATCATGTTACCATCTTTGAATTCATTTAACTGGCGGGCAAAATCCGGGTTGTATTTTTCCAGGTTCTGCTGGTATTCTTCAAGGATTTTGCTTTGCAGAAACTGTTGGTAAACCTGTTGACCTGATAAGCCTGGTTGGGTATTATTGAGCTGGCTGGCATTCGTTGAAAGGTAACTTTCATAGTCTTTAACCACAATCGTTTTGCCTTTATAAGTAGCCAGAACCGTTTGGGGTTTTAAAAGGGTATTCCCTGTAGCATTGCCTTGTAACTTTGCCGTTGTAAAAGCATCGATTGCAGATTGCGGAACAGTTCCTTTTTTAAAACCAATAGATTTTTCCGCCTTCACTACCACTGCATCCATGGCGAGTTTGCCACGCGGGTCACTCAGCACCCTTGTTTTCATTGCAGCAAATGCGGTTTCATTATTAAAGTCGGTGGAGTAATGGAATGAACCGATTTTTTTTAGGATATGGATTCCCTGTGCTGTTCTGAATGGGCGGGAAATGTTATTGTCTTTTTGCAGGGAAACCGCCTGTTCTTCAAAATCCTTGTCATAAGTTCCCGGATAAAAGGCCTGTATTACCCCCTGGTTCTTATAGGAAGCATTATCATCACTGTAGGTCAATGCGAGGGTGGCAAAGTTGGCTCCATTTTGTAATGCTTTATAAATGGAATCGGCAAGTTTGCCCGCTTTCTCTGTTTCCTGCCGATTGGCTGTTGCCGGAAGGCTGATCAGTATTTGGGCAATTTGTAACATGCCTACTGATTTGCGTTCAGCGGTTATTCTGAAAATATGGTATGCGTGGCTGGTTTTAAATGGTTGGCTGTTGGTATTAACTTTTGTCTGGTAGGCTAATTTTTCCAGCGGGTAGGGCAGTACAAAAGCGCTGATCCAGCCAATATCACCTTTGTTATATTTAACTGAAGTATCAGCAGAATAAGCCTGGGCAACGGTTTCGAAGGCAGCCCCTTTATTGAGTTCCAACATGGCCTGAATCGCTTTTTCTTTAGCAACGGCACTATCATTGCCTACAAAAGGAAAATATATGTGTGATATGCGGAGGTCTTTTGTGCAATGCTCCATCGCTTCCCTTACGAGGAATTTAACAGTGCTGTCATCTGCCAGGTAATTATTGATAACCTGCTTTCTAAAATCCTGCAGGTCTGCTTTTTGGGTCGGAATAGTATCGAATCGCATTGCCCTGGCGGCCTGTACTTTTAACTTGTAACGGATGTACATTTCAAGATAGTCGGCGTAAGCCTTCTGGCCCGGAGTCGTATTATTGTTATTCTTTCTGAAAGCATTCAGGAATTCGGTTTTACTAACAGGATAGGGGCCGTAAGTAAACAGCGTTTGTGCGTTGATGGTGGTTGAAGCAAGCAGTAATAAAAGGGCCGGTACAAAAAAAAGCTTCTTCATAAATTATCGGTTGGCTGCGTTTTTTTGTTGTTTTATTGTAATCAGGTCATCCATCTGCTGGTATGTCAATTTTTTGGCTATTATTCTTTTCTGGTTATCGAGAAGATATAAAACCGGTGTCTGGTATACGTCATATAATTGCCTGTACCCTGGTTTGCCTGAATTCTTTTCCGTTTCACGCTGTTCCTCTGTCTGGTAAACGTGTATCCAGTCTTTCAGATTGTTTTGACGGATATAACTTAGCCAGTTTTCTTTTCCTCCATCGGTCATAACCCCATAGATTTTTATTCCCTGTTGCTTCCATTTGTGCTGGTACATAGAGTCGAGGTGAGGTACCATTTCTTTGCAGTGACTACAGGTAGGATCCCAGAAACAAAGGACAACATAAGGGGCTGAAACTTCATAAAGTGGCCTGATTTTACCTGTTGTGTCGGTCATGGTCATATCCCAGGCCGGGTTGCCAATCAGGTTGGCCATGAGTGAATAGGCCCGGTCGGTCATATATTTTTTATACTTCTCTGTAAACCAGTCGACTTCCGGTTTTTCATTAATATACTTTTCAAAAAGGTGCACAAAAACTGCGTCCTGGCCCATATACTGAGGATTGATATAAAGCTGCACAAAATGGGTCAGCAGGTATTTGTACATATCCTTGTCCGGCTTAGACTTGGCCAGCATTCCATCAATTTCTTTTTTTATGGAATCAGGTTCCGGAGATACCAGGTCACGGTAATACTTGTCGAGGCGTCCTTCAAAAATGGGTGTCCGAAGCAAACGGCTGTCTGTAAAGCTGATGCCATCCCAGTAATGGGCTTTGAAATACTGGTAAGCAAAAGATGAGTCATACACCCCTTTTGGGTGTTTTTCGGCTGGTGGGACCTGTGGTTCCTGAAGTGCAGCGAAAAGGGTGCTAAGGAAACTGCCCGGTGATTTTTTAATAAAATCGGACCGGTAATTCAATATTTCGGTATTCAGGTCACGTAATTTTTCCTGGATGCGGGAAGAATCGGCCTTGCTTTTTGCATTTAAGAGCAACTGTTGCGATTCAGATATTGCATTTCCCCTGGTTTGAATAAAACGGGTATAAGCCTGAAAATCAGTATTATCAGTGGAACCAATGAATTGAACCTGGCTGAGCCTGGCTGAATCTACGGTCATTGAAAATACTTGTTCCTTGTCGAGAAGCAACTCAAACAGGATTTCTTTTTTCGGTGAAACAACAAAATATATGCCGCCCGGCAGTTTGGCGGGTCCTTTGAAAACAGCCCTGCCCCCTGGTTGAACAAGAGCAGAATCGGCCAATGCCTTCATTTTGCCATAATGGTACCCCAGGTAGAGATACTGGGCTGGATAAGCATTAATAGAAAGAGTCAGTTGATACCCTTTATTTCCGGAAGACTGTGCCATAACAGGATTGATCAGCCATCCATTCAATAAAATCATAATACCGATCAGCTGGTTTTTCATCGCTTCGATTGAGTTGCTAATTTCACGAATTGCCTGCAATAATATTGTGTTTACTTTTGCCCCATGCGCAAAAAGAATATTACGCTGGAGAAATTATTGGTTGAAGACTATGCGGCCGAAGGGAAAGCGCTGAGCAGGGTAGACGGGAAGGTCATTTTTATTGAAGGGGCAATTCCGGGTGATATTGTGGATGTGCGCCTTACCAAAAACAAAAAAGACTGGGCAGAGGGCAAAGCGGTACTGATTCACAAGTATTCTGCCGAAAGGGTAGACCCGTTTTGCGAGCATTTTGGCGTTTGCGGAGGGTGTAAATGGCAAATGTTGCCCTATGAAAAGCAGTTGCAATACAAGCAGCAGGAGGTGGAGCAGCATTTAAAAAGGATAGGCAAAGTAGCCCTTCCGGCTATTGAACCCATTCTTGGATGCACTGAAACACGTTATTATCGCAATAAACTGGAGTTCACCTGTAGTAACAGGCGATACCTTTTGCCGGATGAAATCAAAAAAGACCAGGAAATACAGGCTGAGAATGCCATAGGATTCCATGTTCCCCGCATATTTGATAAAGTAATTGATATTTATTCCTGCCACCTGATGCATGAACCGGCCAACCTGGTCAGGAATACAATCCGCGAGTATGCCGCAGTAAATGGACTGAGTTATTATGATATCCGTGAACACGTCGGATTCCTGCGTACTGTAATTGTAAGGGTATTAACTACCGGGGAGGTTATGGTGAATGTCTGTTTTGGTAAGGAAGATAAAGCCTTACGCAAAGCGCTGCTTGATCATTTGCTGCAGAAGATCCCGGCCATTACCACTTTGTTGTATACCATCAACCAGAAATGGAATGACAGCCTGCATGACCAGGAGCCAATAACTTATTACGGAAAAGGGTATGCGCTGGAAAAACTTGAAGATTTCCGGTTTAAAATTGGCCCAAAGTCATTTTTCCAAACCAATACCCGCCAGGGAGAGCATTTGTACCAGGTAGCCCGTGAATTTGCTGAACTAACGGGAAAGGAAATTGTTTATGACCTGTATTGCGGAACCGGTAGCATTGGCATCTTTGTAAGTAAGCAGGCGGCAAAAGTGATTGGGGTGGAAGTGGTGGCAGAAGCCATTGCCGATGCTAAAGAAAATGCATCTTTGAACCAGATTGAGCATGCTGATTTTTTTGCAGGTGATGTAATTGATATATGTGATGACGCTTTTTTTGCAAGCAATGGCAGGCCGGATGTAATCATCACCGATCCCCCAAGGGCTGGAATGCATGAAAAACTGGTGCAGAAACTGTTGGAAATGGAAGCGCCACTGATTGTTTACGTAAGTTGCAACCCGGCAACCCAGGCCCGCGACCTGAATTTGCTGGATGCCAGGTATATTGTTACAAGGGTTAAACCGGTGGATATGTTCCCGCATACACACCATATTGAAAATGTAGTCCAGTTAAAACTGAGGAAATAAGTAATAAAGATGAGATCATTACCACCAGTAGTAAAAAACCTTTTGATTGCCAATGTGCTGGTATTCCTGGCACAGATGTATTTCAGGAATTCCGAAACCCCTCTTGAATTGTATGGTGCATTATGGCCGATAGCCTCCGGAAACTTCAAGATATGGCAACTGGTCACGCATATGTTTATGCATGCCACGAATAATTGGTTTCACATTTTATTCAATATGTTCACGCTGTATATGTTTGGCAGCATGCTGGAACAGGTTTGGGGGCCAAAACGTTTTTTTAATTTTTATATCATCTGCGGTATTGTAGCTGCTTTGGCACAACTGTTTATGGGAAGTGATTTTGGTTATGCAGTTGGTGCATCCGGGGCAATTATGGGGGTTTTGGCAGCCTTTACCTATCTTTTTCCCAATACACCGCTTTACCTCATGTTTATTCCTATTCCCATCAAGGCAAAATACGCGATTCCCGGACTAATGGCCCTGGACCTTTTTGGAGGCATAGCCAGTGTAAATGGTGACAATATCGCCCACTGGGCACATCTTGGTGGTGCAATAACCGGTTTTATCCTGGTAGTATTGTGGAACAAAACCAATCGTAATACGTTTTATTGATATAATCCATTATGAACGTACAAGAAGAAAAAAGCAGAAGCAGGGTATTCCTGGGTTCCGATGGTAATGCATTGGTTAACCTGGTAATAGTGAATGCAGTAGTTTTCGTATTGCTGAAATTCATCTATATCGTTTACATGTTAAGTGATTTGAACCTGGATGCTTATTACAGCAATGTGTTCAATTGGTTTATCCTGCCGGCCAATATTGAGAAGCTGGCCTACCGGCCATGGACTATTATCAGCTTTATGTTTACACATGAAAGCGTGATGCATGTTATTGCTAACCTGCTTTGGCTATGGATGTTTGGGTATATCCTGCAGGACCTCACTGGAAACAGGAAGTTGGTACCTATATACCTCTTGGGTGGTTTTACTGGTGCTTTGGTTTTCGTTGCCTCACATTACCTTATTCCAAGTCTGCATCCCGACCTGGCATTTGCCAGCCTGATCGGCGCAAACACATCGGTGATGGCAGTGGCAGTAGCAACTACCACAGTGGCACCAGATTACCGGATTTTCCCGATGATCAATGGTGGTATTCCTTTATGGATACTGACTTCCCTGTTTGTAATCATAGATTTTGCCAGTATTTCAACAGGCAATGTCGCTGGATATATATCTCATCTTGCCGGGGCAGCGCTGGGCTTTGTATTTATTTACCAAATGCGCCGGGGCCGCGACTGGAGTGCCTGGATCAATAATTTCTTCGAATGGTTTGAAAACCTTTTTAATCCCGATAAACCTTCGCGCAGGAAAAAGCAGAAAGACAGTTTTTATTATAAGGTAAGCGGGCATGCCCCGTATAAAAAATATCCAAACATCACCCAACAAAGGATAGACCAGATACTGGATAAGATTAACCAGGAAGGGTATCATATGCTCACCGACGAAGAAAAAGACATTTTACGTCGGGCCGCTAACGAAGATGAGTTGTAAATTCGATCATGCCGTCGCTACTTCGCAGCCTTACCAAAAGGATATTTATCACCCTTACCATTGTGGTAACGGGAATATTCCTTTTATCCTGCGTGGCCTGGTATATCCCTCCCGGGAAATATTGGTATATCGCTTTACTGGGCGTTGGCTTTGCATTTCTCTGTTTTAGTGTATTTTGCCTTTTATTGTTCTGGGTGGTTTTCCGGTCACGTTGGTTTATGGTTCCGTTTTTTGCCCTGCTCATTGGCTGGAAGCCCATCAATGCATTTTTTGCGGTTCATCCTTTTTCTCCGTCCACAGAAAAAAAAGAGCCCGGGTCATTCAGGATTATGCAATGGAACGTGGCCCGCTTTGATGAAATGACTTACCGTCCCCATTCGCGTAAATCAAAAAGAATAGAAATCCTTGATTATGTGCGGAAGCAGCAACCCGATATTATTTGTATGCAGGAATTCCTGGAATCCAACAACCTGAAATTACTGGATGCCAATATTCCATATTTCAAAGATACACTTGGGTACTCCTATTTTTCTTATGCAATGGACCATCGGAGGCCCGATAAACGTTACGAGCATGGTATAGCCATATTCTCAAAATACCCGATCCGCAATACCGGCCGATGGAAATTCGGCGGTCCGAAATCCCTGAAAGCCGATGAAAGCTATATTTACGCCGATATTGAAATAAACGGTAAAATAATCAGGGTATTTACTACACATTTGCAATCCTTGTTATTTACCAGCACTGAATTCAAGAATGTAGAAGACATAAAGAAAGGCGATGACAGTACGATTGAAAAATCCTGGGCTATTTTCAGGAAATTCAGGCAGGCTTATGGTTTCAGGCAAAAACAGGCAGAACTGGTGCGCGAGCAACTTGATAAAAGTCCATACCCGGTTATTATTTGTGGTGATTTCAATGATGTTCCCAACTCTTTTGCCTATCATCGCATTAAGGGAGAAAGACAGGATGTATTTACCCAAAAAGGGTTTGGCATTGGCCGGACTTTTTCTTCCATTTCCCCAACTTTGCGCATAGATTATATTTTGGCCGACCAGCGATTCAGGGTTGTCCAATGCCGGAATCCGCACCCCAGGCTGTCGGACCATTTCCCGGTAATTGCAGACCTGGTGCTGGAAAACCCGGAATAATCCAATATTTTAGATGAATTCATAATCTTTATCCAAAGTGAACGTTATCCAAGTCATTTTACAAGCATATGTCAACACTTAAAGTATACAATTCTTATACAAGGCAAAAAGAGGCTTTTGAATCACTTGTACCCGGCTATGCGGGTATGTATGTTTGCGGACCAACTGTTAGTGGCGAGAGCCACCTCGGTCATGCCAGGCCATTTATCACATTTGACGTGGTATACCGCTACCTTATGCATTTGGGGTATAAAGTAAGGTATGTACGCAATATTACCGATGCCGGTCATTTTGAGGAAGAAGGCCGCGAGGCGGAAGACAAGATTTCCACAAAGGCACAGATTGAAAAACTGGAACCGATGGAACTGGTTCAGAAATACACCAACCTGTTCCACTGGGCCATGAAGCAATTTAATAACCTGGATCCAAGCATTGAGCCAACCGCAACGGGGCATATAGTGGAGCAGATCGAGATGATTAAAACCATAATTGATGCGGGCTATGCTTACGTGAAGAACGGGTCAGTGTATTTTAATGTGGTAAAATATGCCGAACACTATCCATATGGAAAACTCAGCGGGAGGGTAATGGATGAACTGCTGGAAACATCACGCGACCTTGAAGGTCAGGACGAAAAAAATAACAAACAGGATTTTGCCCTTTGGAAAGCTGCCCCCCCGGAACATATTATGCGGTGGAATAGTCCATGGGGGGAAGGTTTCCCCGGCTGGCATATCGAATGTTCGGCAATGGCTACCAAGTACCTGGGTAAACAATTTGATATCCATGGTGGCGGTATGGACCTGCAGTTTCCGCACCATGAAAGTGAAATTGCACAAAGTACCATTTGCAACCACCATGTTCCTGCACGTTACTGGCTGCACAATAATATGATTACCATCAACGGCCGTAAAATGGGGAAGAGCTATAATAATGTGATCAAGCTGACTGAATTGTTTAGTGGCTCACATCCTTTGCTGGAGCAGGCATACCACCCGATGACGGTACGCTTTTTTATTTTACAGACACATTACCGCAGCACACTTGATTTTGGGAATGAAGCATTGCAGGCTGCCCAGAAAGGTATGCGGCGTTTATGGGACGCTTATGATGTATTGGGAAAAATAATAGCAGGCGCAGCCATTGCAGGTGATGCAGAGCTGGATGCGCGCTGTAATAAGCTGGTAGATGAGTTTGATGAATTCATGAACGACGACCTGAATACTGCAAAAGTATTAGCCAGTATGTTCGAGCTGGTACCTGTAATTAATGGCATTAAGGACAAGCATATTGCCGCTACGGCATTAAGCACCGCCACTGTAGAAAAAATGCGCAAGGCGTTTAAAGCTTACCTTGAAGATATTTTCGGATTAAAAGATGAACAATCGGCAGCAGGTGGCGATAATAGCAAACTGGATGGGGTTCTGCAATTGCTTATTGATATCCGTAAAGAAGCCAAAGGCCGGAAAGATTTCGCGACCAGCGATAAAATCCGCAATCAATTGCAGGATCTGGGGGTAATTTTAAAAGATGAAAAAGATGGCAGCGTAAGTGTGAATTTTGCCTAAATAAAAAAGCATGAAAAATATATTCGCGTTATTATTCGCAATGATTTCTATGACAGCTATTACAAATGCCCAGAACAGTAAGAACACAGGGAAAGTTTTACGCCATGTGGTATTGTTTAAATTTAAGGAGACCAGTTCAGCAGCAGACATTAAGAAAGTAGAAGATGCTTTCCGTGCTTTGCCAGGTCAGATAAAAGAGATTAAATCTTTTGAATGGGGATTAAACAATAGTCCGGAGAACCTTAACCAGGGCTTCACGCATTGTTTTTTTGTAACCTTTAATTCAGAAGCCGACAGGGCTGTATATTTGCCGCATCCCGCACATAAAGCATTTGGCGAAGTATTAAAACCGCACCTCGACAAGGTTTTGGTTATCGATTATTGGGCGGCGCAATAATACCTGCTTATAAGGAAGGCCGTAGTGTAAGAGTGAACGGAACTTCTGTTTGTTCAAGCTCATTATTGAGAATCATTTGGGCAGTTGCTTCACCCATTGCCTGGAAGTTTGTAGAGATGGTAGTGATTCCATTCATAATAAATCGTTTCAACGGTGTTTCATTGTAGGAGATGATCCCCAGGTTCTTACCCACTTTGAGGTTTGTATGCTGTATTTTGTCTAGCAGTACGACGAGGTCTTCCTCCATGAGGTTGATATATACATCCCCGTCACTGATCGGCTCATCTTTTAAATCACGTACAACTTTGTAATTGTATGCGTACTCGCTGCAGAAAGCAAAAAAGCCTTTCAGAATTTCTTCCGGAAAATAGGTATAGGAAGGGAAAATAATTTTAATAGCCTGGTATTTCTGCATCTGGGGAAGAGCCTGGACCAATGCGTTAAAAATGTCCTTTTTAAAATTTTCATAAACTGCGCCAAAGGGCCGGGTAATGCCAGGTATTTTTTTGTCGAGCAGAATCAGGTTTGCCCCTTTGATGGCATTAATCAGTTCGTGTGCCTTTTCCCCGCCTTCCAGGAAATGGGGAATGATTACATAGTGGGTGTATCCTTCACTGTGTTCGGCCAGTAATTTCTTAAATATGCTGAAGTCATTATTATAGATATAAAAATCGATTGCTGCTTTTGCACCGAGTTTATTCACCAGTGAATCGTATATGATCTTTTTATGTGCGCTCAGTTTATTAAAAAGCAGGAAAATTTTATATGTCTGAATAAAGTCTGTTTTGGCAATAAAGTAGCCTTTGCCGGGAACAGAACCAATAATGCCCAAAGATTTAAGGTGGCGATATGCCTTCTCTGCCGTGTCGCGTGAAATATCGAGTTCATAGCTAAGGTCATTGATGGAAGGCAGCTGGTAGTCCTTTTTAATAATACCAGCCTCAACCCCCTTGATAATTGAGTTGGTCAGTTGCAGGTACTTGGGTGTAACCGACTTGTCATCAATTTGAATATACCGATAAACGTTATCAGAAAACATAATATTTATAAAGTAAGCCACTGCCTGAATTCATGCACAATTTAACATCAACTCAGTTATCAGCTCATAGTAATAAGCGGGTTTACAAACTGTAAAATAGCAAATCCTGAAGCATTTTCAGGCACACTGAATTTGAAGCTTGTTAAGGATACAGTGTAATTGCAGGGAAAACACTACCGTCTGCTTTAACCACAGGATGGGACAGGATGGTAAATTTCCCCAAAATGGTCAATTTTCCTTCAGTATATTGCTACATTTTCAACGATTCAATTTGCCACCATGATTTCATGTTTTAAGTTGATGCTGGCCAGGGCCGCCAACAAAATTGTGCTATCCTTTTGTTTGTTGTTACTGCTTATTGTTGCTGAAAATGTTAATGCGCAGATTACTGTCCAGCATTTGCTCACAGAAAACAGGGACAACCCCATTGGCCTTGATATTGCCCAACCCAGGTTTAGCTGGCAATTAAGTTCGCCTGCCAGGAATACCCTTCAAACCGCATTTGAGATCACTGTTCTTTCCGGAAAGACAGCAGTCTGGAACAGCGGCAAGCAAAATTCAGGTCAATCGGTGCAGGTGCCTTACCAGGGGCAAGCCCTGAAAAGCAACCAGCAATATACCTGGCGCGTAAGGGTTTGGGACAATCATGGTAAACAATCAGCCTGGAGTGCACCGGCCTATTTCCAAATAGCTTTTTTGGATGCTGGAGAATGGAAAGCAAAATGGATAATGCCCGGGTATATTGAAGACTCTGTTATGCGGCCTAGTCCACTGATGCGTAAAGAGTTTACTGCCGCAAAAAAAATCGTTTCCGCAACAGCATATATCACAGCGCATGGCATGTACGAAGCGCATATTAATGGCAAGCGGGTGGGAGATGCATATCTTACACCAGGTTGGACGGCATATAAAAAACGCTTGCAATACCAGACCTACGACGTAACCAGCCTGTTGAAAAGTGGTGCTAATGCAATTGCTGTTGAATTAGGAAGCGGGTGGTACCGGGGTATAATTGGGTTTACCAACAGTTTAAATGTATATGGAAAAGATATCGCATTATTGTTCCAGCTGAATATTACCTACAACGATGGCACAACTGAAACTATTGGTTCTGACCAGACCTGGAAGACGAGTACCGGCCAGATTCGGTATGCAGAAATCTACAATGGTGAAACAATTGATGCGCGTATGGATAAGCCAGGCTGGATGAAAGCCGGTTATCCTGATACCGATTGGTATGCGGCCAGGGAGGCCAACTTTCCTAAGGATGTATTGCTGGCAACTTATAATGAGCCGGTAAGGAAACAGGAAGTGTATAAGCCGGTAAAAATATTTACTACTCCGGCTGGTGAAAAAGTGATTGACTTTGGCCAGAACCTGGTGGGTTGGGTTGTGATGAAAGTAAAAGGAAATGCAGGAGACACTATCAGGATATCACATGCAGAAGTACTTGATAAAGCCGGGAATTTTTATACAGACAACCTGCGTTCTGCCAAAGCCCAGAACCAATATATTCTAAAAGGCGGCGTGCTGGAGGTGTTTGAACCGCATTTTACCTGGCAGGGATTCAGGTATGCTAAAATTGAAGGCTACCCGGGTGAACTGAATGCCAATAATTTTGAAGCTGTTTCCCTTTATTCGGATATGCCGCCAACAGGAACTTTTACCAGTTCCAATGAATTGATAAATCAGTTGCAGCATAATATTCAGTTGGGCCAGCGGGGTAATTTCCTGGATGTACCGACTGATTGTCCGCAACGTGATGAAAGACTTGGCTGGACTGGCGATGCGCAGGCGTTTTCCCGTACGGCATCTTTCAATATGCAGGTCAATAATTTCTTTGCCAAATGGTTAAAGGACCTGGAAGCTGAACAGGTAAATGGCACGGTACCTTTTGTTGTCCCGAATGTGTTGGGGAATCCCATCAGCAGTGCAGGCTGGGCAGATGCGGCCACCATTGTTCCCTGGAATATGTACCTGGCTTATGGCGATAAAAGGATGCTGGAGAACCAGTATTACAGTATGAAAAGTTATGTGGAAAGTATCCGGCGTTCGGCGAAAAATGATCTTTGGAATACAGGATTCCATTTTGGGGACTGGTTATTTTACCGTCCGGATGATGACAATGACGGACGGGCAGCCGTAACTGATAAATACATGCTGGCTCAATGCTTTTATGCAAATTCGACACAACTCTTAATCAACGCGGCCAGGGTATTGGGTAAGACAGAAGATGCTGCCAATTATGAATCCCTGCTGACCCGCATCAAGGAAGCATATCAAAGGGAATATGTTACCGCCAATGGCCGGTTGGTTTCAGGCACGCAAACTGCATATGTACTCGCTTTGGAATTTGATATGCTGCCGGAGCAATTGCGTAAACAGGCGGCAGAAAGACTGGTGGAGAATATCAAGAGTTATGATCAGCATATAACGACAGGATTCCTGGGATCATCACGTATTTGTCATGTACTAACCCGATTTGGTTATACCAATATGGCGTATAAATTATTATTACAGGAAACATATCCTTCATGGCTTTACCCGGTAAAAATGGGTGCAACCACCATCTGGGAAAGATGGGATGGCATTAAACCTGACAGCAGCTTCCAGACACCGGGTATGAATTCGTTTAACCATTACGCTTATGGCGCCATTGGCGATTGGATGTACAGGGTAATGGCCGGACTGGATACTGAGGAAGACGGTCCGGGATACAGGAAGATCAGGATCAGGCCACATGTTGGTGGGAAGTTCTCCCATGTTGCAGCCAGCCTGAAAACATATTATGGTATCGCTTCCAGCAGCTGGACGATTGAAGGTGACCAGTTAAAGATGGATATTGAGATTCCGGCAAATACAAGCGCAACCATCTATATTCCAGTTTTACCAAAGGCCGAAATCACTGAAAGTGGAAAACCACTTCTTGCAAAAAAAGAAATTCAATACATCAGGGAGGAAGCCGGTTATGCTGTTGTAACAGCGGGATCGGGCCTGTATCATTTTTCAACAGCCATTGATTCGCATCAATTTGCCAGTATAAAGAATGCAACTGATTATGAGGGTACATACCAGGTTAAGGAAGGCATGACTCGGGAAGTGGAGGTAAGTGCAGAAAATGGCAGCCTTTTTATTTCTGCCTGGGGGCATGAAACTGAATTGTTCCCTGAAGGGCCTAACTCTGACCATTTTAAAGGCGATAATGGCGCAATCGTAATGTTTACGCGTAACAGTTCAGGAAAGGTAGTAAAAGTGAGAATGGAGATGCAGGGTTTGGTATTTGATGGTGAACGATAGACATGGAATGAGCCTGGTTTTATTAACATAGTTCTATAAAATGAAAAGATGAGCAAATTAATAGTCAGGTTAAAGGGGGTATATTTATGGTTCTGAAATGGTTTGTCATATGAGAAAAATATTTATAGTAACATTCACGCTACTTTGTTTCCATGGCTGGTCTCAGCCGGAGGTGATTAAACTGTATCAGGGTAAAGCACCAGGCTCTGAGAGCTGGAACTGGGAAGAAAAACGGATGGATGTAAATATGTTTAATACACCAGTCGTGTATGATGTTGTTGAACCTACGCTTACGGTTGTTAAACCTGCCGGGACCAATACCGGCACAGCCGTGATTATCGCACCCGGAGGCGGTTTTCGTGTTCTGTCCATTAATAGCGAAGGAATGGATGTAGCCAATTGGTTAAGTAAGAAAGGCGTTACTGCTTTTGTATTAAAGTACAGGCTCGTACATGCCAAGACCAGTAACCCACCACAGGAAATGATGGATGGTATACGCGAAGGCAAAAAATTTGAAGAAGAAAATGCACCGGTTATTGCCATGGCCCTGAACGATGGACTTCAGGCAGTTGATTATGTCAGGAAGAATGCTGCGAACTATGGAGTTGATCCGCACAGGATCGGGTTCATGGGATTTTCAGCTGGTGGAACAGTCACCATGTCTGTGGTCTTTAATGCAAATGATAATAACCGCCCTGATTTTATAGCACCGGTTTATGCGTATACCGCTGCAGCTATTGGAAATAAAGTGCCCACTGCAAAGACCCCGGCGTTTATCGTGGCAGCATCAAATGATCAATTCGGTTTAGCGCCATCAAGTGTTGATATTTACAATAAATGGCTGGCAGCAGGTCAGCCGGCTGAATTGCATATGTATGAAAAAGGCGGACATGGATTTGGTATGCGCGTGCAGGATATTCCCACAGATTCGTGGATCGAAAGGTTTGGCGATTGGCTGGGTGAGAAAGGATTATTATGGCCTGTGAATCCAATGGGCTGGATGGCCACTACTAATTATCAGCAATCAAAAAAATGGGAAGTGGAAGGAGAAAAAAGATTCCATAATGACTGGGCAAACCTGGCAAGGTTTGCAGATGAAAATAAGGCTGTGGCAAAAATGCCCCTGGCAAAAAACAGGGTGGTTTTCATGGGCAATTCAATTACGGAAGGATGGAAAAGTACAGACAGTGCTTTTTTTGCCGGCCGTCAATATATCAACAGGGGTATCAGCGGGCAAACAACCCCTCAAATGGTGCTCAGGTTCAGGCCAGATGTAATAGACCTGAAACCTAAAGTGGTGGTGATTTTGGCAGGTATTAATGATATTGCCGGTAATACAGGTCCAATGACCCTTGAGGAAACTTTTGGCAATATTGTATCTATGGCTACACTTGCAAAAGCCAATAAAATAAAAGTTATCATTTCTTCAGTATTACCTGCCTATGATTTCCCCTGGCGTCCGGGAATGGAACCTGCACCTAAAGTGATCGCATTAAATAAAATGTTGAAAGAATATGCTGCTAAGAACGGATGCGGTTATGTTGATTACTTCTCTGCAATGGCTGATGGCAGAAATGGTTTGCCCGTATCCCTTGCAGGAGATGGCATCCATCCTAACCTGGCAGGATATAAAATAATGGAACCCCTGGTTGAAAAAGAAATCGCAAAAGCACTTAAAGATTAAAATAGCAATGCAATGATGAGATCATCCGTCTCGGCAATCATCCTGGTTATGATTGCTTTTATTATTTTAGGAACAGTATCATGTTCCAGTCGTTCAGGTAAGGCGCACGTACTGATATTCAGTAAAACTGCCGGCTTTCACCATGAATCAATCCCGATTGGAATTGCTGCAATTCAAAAACTGGGAAAGGAGAATGAGTTTGAGGTTGACACAACGGTTAACCCGGAATTATTTACAGATGACAGTCTGCAAAAATACGCTGCTGTCATCTTTTTAGGCACTACCGGTGATGTGCTGAACAATTACCAGGAGGCAGCTTTTGAGCGTTACATCCAGGCCGGTGGCGGATATGTTGGCGTGCATTCTGCAACTGACACTGAATATGACTGGGGCTGGTATGGCCGGCTGGTGGGCGCCTATTTCCTTGATCACCCCGGTATGAAAGATACTTTTCCGAATGTCCAGGAAGGCATATTGCATGTGGTGGATAAAGATAATATTTCAACAAAGCACCTTCCTGAGCAATGGAAAAGAACGGATGAGTTTTACAGCTTTAAAAAACTGAATAAAGATGTAAAAGTGCTGATGACCATCGATGAGAAAAGTTATCATGGCGGTCATAACGGTGATGACCATCCTATGGCCTGGTACCATGACTTTGATGGAGGAAGGGCATTCTATACAGAACTTGGTCATACTGCAGAATCATATTCAGAGGAGCCATATTTAAAGCATTTGCTTGGTGGAATTAAATATGCAATTGGTGAAAACAGGAAACTGGATTATTCCAAAGCGACCACGCAAAACGTGCCTTCTGAAGACCGGTTCACCAAAACTGTACTGATTACCGGCCAGTTGTATGAGCCCACAGAGATGACTATCCTGCCTAATCTGGATATCCTGATTACACAGCGAAGGGGTGAAGTATTAAGGTATAGAAATAGCGATTCAACCTTGAAGCAGGTTTTGTTTCTGGATGCTTATTTTAAAACGAAAACCGCCGGCGCTAATGCGGAAGAAGGCGTGCTTGGTATAAAAGCTGATCCTGATTTTGCAAAGAATAAGTATGTATATATTTTTTATAGTCCGGCTGATACTTCCGTAAACAGGCTTTCCCGCTTCACTTTTGAAAATGATTCGCTTATTAATGAAAAAGTAGTGTTACAGTTTTATTCCCAGCGGGAGATCTGCTGCCATACGGGCGGATCTGTAGCATTTGATAAAGATGGGTTGCTTTTTGTATCAACGGGTGATAATTCAACGCCATTTAATGAGAAAAATATGCCCTATGTTAATAATGGTTATGCACCATTGGACGACCGGCCGGGTCACGAACAATATGACGCCAGGCGTTCATCGGGCAATGCCAATGACCTTCGGGGTAAAATATTGCGTATACGTGTAAAGCCTGATGGCAGTTATGAGATACCTGAAGGCAACCTGTATCCGAAAGGAACACCAGGTACCCGGCCTGAAATATATGTACAGGGAAACAGGAATCCTTACCGTATTTCGGTAGACCAGAAAAACGGATTTCTCTATTGGGGTGAAGTAGGTCCGGATGCGAATAGTGATAGTTTTGATGTGAGAGGGCCAATGGGTTATGATGAAATTAACCAGGCGCGTAAAGCAGGTTTCTTCGGATGGCCACTATTTGTTGGCAATAATTACCCCTACCATGAATATGATTATGCGACAGGGAAAACCGGACCAGTTTTTGATCCTGCCAAACCGATAAATACATCGCGTAACAATACCGGAATTAAGGAGTTGCCGCCAGCTCAGCCGGCATTTATCTGGTATCCCTATGGCCCTTCAAAAGATTTTCCGCAAGTAAAAACAGGTGGCAGGAACGCAATAGCAGGCCCGGTTTATTATACCGACATGTTTCCTAAAGAAACAAGATATCCTGATTATTATAATAAGAAATTATTCATATCAGATTGGATCCGTGGCTGGATAAAGGTAGTTACTATGCGTGAAAATGGCGACTTTGACAAGATGGAGCCTTTCATAGAAAATACTAAATTGAATTCTGCGATAGATATTGAAGTGGGCCCTGACGGTAGGATTTACCTGCTTGAATATGGAAGTGGCTGGTTTTCAAAAAATCCAGACGCCGGCCTGGCGAGGATTGACTATAATGCCGGAAACCGTGCACCGAAAATTACTGGTATCAGTGTTGATAAGACCTCTGGCGCATTGCCATATAAGGTTGTAGCGAAAGTTGAAGCAAAAGACCCTGAAAAAGATAAGCTGACCTATACCTGGAATTTGGGCAATGGTGTGAAGAAGGAAACAACTGAACCTGCAATTTCCTATACTTATGAAAAGCCGGGAGATTATGCCATTTCTGTTGTTGTGAGCGATGATAAAAATAAATCCTCGAACAGTCCTTCAATAAATGTATATGCAGGAAATGATGCGCCTGAAGTGACTGTTCATATAAATGGGAACCAGTCATTTTATTTTCCAGGCAAACCGGTATCATATTCAGTAAGTGTTCAGGACAAGAATGATCCCACTGCAGCAACTGATATGTCTGGCTTATATGTTTCTGCCGATTACGTTGAGGGAACCGATAAAGCCGGTGCTTCAATGGGGCACCAGGTTGTTTCCGACATCATTATGGGCAAAAGCATGATTCAAACCCTCGATTGTAAATCTTGTCATAAGGCAAATGAAAAATCAATCGGGCCAGCATTTATTGATGTGGCTAAAAAGTACGAGAAGCAAGCGGATGCAGCGGCCTATCTGTCCAATAAGATCACAAAAGGTGGTTCTGGAGTTTGGGGTGAAGTGGCAATGCCTGCGCATCCTTCCTTGAAACCGGAAGATATGCGGCAAATTATATCATATATCCAGTCATTGGCCGGTAGTGCAAAGGCGGTAAAATCCCTTCCGGCATCAGGAACAGTAGCTCCTACACTAAATAAAAAACCGATTAATAATGGTGTACTTGTTATCTCTGCCAGTTATACAGATAAGGGTGGTAACAATATTAAACCCCTGTCTGGCAGTTCTTCAGCTGCATTGATCAGTACAAAATTAAATTTTGAATCAGCCACTAACCTAAAGGAATTTTCGGTGGTGGATTATAATGACATGACCCTGATGGTCATTCCAAAGTCAACCGGCTCATTTAGTTTTGAAAACCTTGATCTTTCCGGTATCAATGCAGCTGACTTTGCAGCTGGCTGGCAGGTAGCTCCCAAAAGTGGTTTTACTTTTGAAGTAAGGCTTGATGCCCCCGACGGGAAAAAGCTGGGTGAGGTAGTATTGCCGGGCGGCCTTGCCGATAAAGGACCTGGTGGTAAATTTGGAGGAACCATGTTGTCTGTAAAACTGGAACCTGTTACAGATGGCAAAAGACATAGCCTGTATATAATTAGCAATCCTAAGGATCCAGGTGGATCTGACCAGGCAGCATTGCAAGCCATTCAGTTAATTTCTAAATAGTTTTAATTTTTTAATAAGTAGAGCAAAGTAAAATGTTGGGCAAAAGAATCTTATTAATAGCAATCGTAGTTTTTATCAGTGCAGTAAGTTATAGTCAGCAATTGTTTTCCTTACAGGGCACTGTATCAGATAAGAATGCCCATCCATTACCGAATGTTTCAATTCATTTACTGAATACCCTGAAGGCCGTGGTGAGTGATATGAATGGCAAGTTTAACTTTCCCGGTTTAGCACCGGGCAATTATGAAATTGAGCTGACATGTATTGGATATGCTGCTCAGAGCCAGGCTATAGTTGTTGGACAGCAAGAATCGGCTCAGCTTGTTTTTGTATTGCAGGACCAGGCTACGCAATTGGATGATATTGTGGTAACAGCTAATAAAAGCGAGCAGCAGTTACAAAAAACGCCACTTAGTATTACAGCATTGAGTAGCCGACAGGTGGAGCAATACCGTTTATGGAATAGCAAGGAGCTAACGGCTATTGTTCCAAACCTGTATTCCGGAAATTCAGGTGACGACAGGAATGTTACTTCCATAAGGGGCATCACAACCACTTCTTATGACCCCGCCGTTGCTGTTTATGTTGATGGTGTAAACCAGTTTAGCCTCGACACCTATATACCGCAACTTGCCGACATTGAGCGTATAGAAGTGCTGCGTGGACCACAGGGTACATTGTATGGCCGGAATGCCATGGGTGGTGTAATCAATATCATTACCAAACAACCAGCTAATACAACCACTGGATTTGCCGAGGTAAGCATGGGGGATTATGGTTTGCAGCGTTACGCAGCCGGTGTTCGTACGCCGCTGGTTAAGGGTAAGCTATTCTTTGGTGCTTCTGGCGTATATCAGCAAAGGGATGGCTATTATACGAATGAATTCAATCATCAGCCTTTTGATAATCAAAAAGCGCTCACCGGCAATTATTACCTGAAATACCTCATTAGCGATAAGTGGACAATAACCGCAAATGTAAAGCACCAGAACAACAGGAATTTCGGAGCCTACCCCATGGTTTTTGGTGTTGAGGAGGCTTTTGCAAATCCGTATAAGCTGAACCAGAATGCCATTGGGGAAATGGTGGATAATACCCTGAACAGTTCCCTTACACTGCTACATGAGGGCAAAGGATTTCAGTTCAGTTCACAAACAGCCTGGCAAACAAATCGCCGGATTTATAAGTCGCCCATTGATGGTGATTTCTCACCTATCGATGGCGTTACTATAATAAATGATTACGGGAATGACTGGAATAAAGTGAAAGTGTTCACACAGGAATTCAGGTTTAATTCAACGCCACAAAAATCTGAACGTTTTAACTGGGTTGCAGGTACTTATTTTTTCAGTCAGCATAATCCATCGAAACAAGCCACTCACTTTGGAGAAGATGCCGGAATGATGGGCGTACCAGATGTTAATTTTTCAACAATCAATAGTAGTACTGCAAAGAATAAGGGTGTAGCCTTCTTTGGTCAGCTGGGATATGCGCTAACAAAGAAAGTCCAGTTAATTGGCGGGCTCCGTTATGACTATGAATCCAGGTACATGAATGTAAAAGGAGAGTACCAGAAAGATGGGCAGGATGCAATTACAACGCAACCGGATACGGCTACCACAGTGAATTTCAGTGCACTTTCACCTAAGCTGGGTGTCGCCTACCAGGTTTCAGGAAACAGTAACCTTTTCGCCAATTACAGCAGGGGCTTCCGCACGGGTGGACTTACCCAATTATCTGCCGATCCTTCACAGCCCCCCCTATATCCGTATAAGCCGGAATATAGTAATAACATAGAAGTTGGCTGGAAGAATTCGGTACTGAATAACCGCTTGCGCATTAACGTTACTGCTTTCTATACCACCGTAACTGATGCACAGGTACCCACGCTGGTTTTACCGGAAGCCATTACGGTTACCAGGAATACCGGTAAACTAAATAGCATGGGTGTAGAGCTGGAGATTTCCGCCAGGCCATTTAAAGGATTTGAAGTGGATTATAATTTAGGTTATACAAACGCGAAATACAGTTCATTGAAATTGTCACAGAATGGTGAAGAAGTTGACCTGGATGGTAAGAAGCAGATTTTTACACCTGATATGACTTCAATGCTTGCGCTGCAATACAGCTACCCGGTTTCTGTAAAGAACCAGGTAACGCTGGTTGCAAGGGGCGAATGGATGTATTTAGGGCAGCAGTATTTTGATCTTGCCAATACTATCAGGCAATCACCCTACCAGGTCCTCAATGCGAGGATAGGCGTTAATGCCAGGGCATTTGGGTTATTTTTCTGGGGTAGGAACCTGACGGGTAAAAAATATATCGCATATGCCTATGATTTTGGGGCGGTGCATTTGGGTGATCCTTCTACAGTTGGTTTAACCGGCACATTTCGCTTTTAATTAATTAAGGCCTGAAACCGCATTATGAAACATGTTAATTTAAGCAGTTGTAAGTTCCTGTTGTTTGCGCTCCTCCTTGTTGCCTGTGGTGGGCAGCCAAAAAAACAGGAAAATACAACTGCTTCAGGCGATGGCCCGAATGAGTGGAAATTGGGTGTGGCTTTGTGGACTTTCCATACTTTTTCCTTTCCCGATGCATTGGATAAAGTGGATAGTTCAGGAATTAAATACGTTGAAGCCAATATGTTTCAAAAGGCCGGTATTGAATTAAAGGATACTGTTGTTGGCCAGCTTTCCCCCGATGGAATTGAGAAACTGAAACTTTTGTTGCAGTCGAAGGGGCTGGCCATGGAGTCAATTTATATTGCAGGGGATACTACGGTGGCATCCTGGAAAAAACAATTTGATATTGCCAAACAGTTCGGTGTAAAATTCGTAGTTGGGGAACCTCCGGTATATTTATGGGATAGCATAGACAGCCTTGCAGGCCTTTATGGCTTGAAGCTGGCAATACATGAACATTGGAAAGGTGTGAGTGCCTACTGGCATCCGGATTCTGTATTGGCAGCGATTAAAGGCCATCCTAATTTTGGCGCATGTGCCGATCTTGGCCATTGGCCAAAAAGTGGTGTAGATCCGGTTGAAGGTGTGAAGAAATTAGCCGGCCATATCATGGCCATCCACCTGAAAGATATTGCTGCATTTAATGACTCCAAATTGCTTGATGTTCGGGTAGGCACCGGCGTTGTAAATTTCCCGGCTGTCTTTGAAGAGCTCAAACGCCAGGGATTTAAAGGAAATATTAATGTTGAGCGTGATTATGAAGGCAAGCCAAGCAACCTGCCTTCATTAAAGGAAACTATTACCTACTATAATGAACAGGTGGGTAAATTAAAATAATTATTTAGCCTATTGGGTTAAAGTCACTTTACGGAACGCCACTTCAGCGCCTTCGGCCTGAAGGGCTATCTGTCCCTGTGAAGCCGTACAATTAGTTCCGGCATTAACCAGCGTATCATTCACCCATACCGTTATTGAATTGCCCTTGCATTCTATTTTCATGTGGTTCCATTCGCCCAAAGGTTTTTCTGATCCATCAGTTAAATTGATGATCCTTCTGCCTTTCCCTTCAGTCACTCCCCAATCTTGTTTGGGTCCCCTTCTTTTTTCCATATCGGGAACGGTTATATCTTCCCCGATGCACCAGAAGTCACCGGCATTTTCGTGCATCATCTGGCACTCAATGGATTTAGGAAACATTTTATATAACACACGTGGAGTTGAAGCATGGACCAATACACCGCAGTTTCCAGGTGTATTTACAAAACGGTATTCCACATCCAGTGTGTAATCATGATAGATAGCATCGGTAATAAGATGTCCCTGGGGATTCCCCATACTGATAAGTTCGCCATTCCGAACCAGGAATGGGCTTTTCAGGCTTTTGTCTTTGTCCATATCAGGAACATCTGGATGCCAACCGGTAAGGTCCTTTCCGTTGAAAAGTTCAACGATCCTTTGATTGCTCCCTGGTGCTTTATGACAATTGGCACATAATATGGCAGTGCTGATAAAGATCAGTAGTTGCTTCATTGTATTATATTTAATGAGTAAATGTATCAAATAAGAAAAAATGAAAAAATCATTCATAATTCTAATCCTGCTTTCCATAGCCAAATGGGCAAATGCACAGGCAGATTTGAAATTATGGTACAAAAAACCAGCCAGTCAATGGGTTGAAGCACTTGCAGTAGGAAACGGACGGATTGGAGGAATGGTCTATGGCGGCACTTCCGAGGAACTTATACAGCTAAATGAAAGTACGTTATATAGTGGCGGGCCGGTTAAAAAAAATATCAATCCGAGTGCTGCGGCTTATTTGCCGATGGTGAGGAAAGCTTTATTGGAAGATAATAACCTGCAGGCAGCAGATAGCCTTACCCGAAAGTTGCAAGGTTTATTCACAGAATCATACCTTCCAATGGGAGACCTAGTGATCAGGCAAAATTTTGGTGGCATGAAACCAACGAAATACTACCGTGACCTAAACCTTAATAATGCCATTGCTACCACAAAGTTTACGGTGAATGGTGTAGATTTCCGGCGCGAAGTTTTTATAAATGCACCCGCAAATGTATTGGTAGTGAGAATCAGTTCAAATCGCAAAGGCAGTTTGACGCTGGATTTGTCTGCGCGCAGCCAATTGCGTTACTCGATAGCTGCCGAAGGCGGCAATCAACTAGTGGTTAGTGGAAAAGCGCCGGCGCATGTGGATCCCAGTTATTTCAACCCGCCTGGTGAGGAACATGTTAATTATACTGTTGGTGCGGGTTGCAATAGTATGCGGTTTCAATATCGCATAAAAGCTATCTCCAAAGACGGTAAAATTCAAACTGATACTTCGGGCATTCATATCATTAATGCAAGTGAAGTAATCGTTTTCCTGTCAGCGGCTACCAGCTTCAATGGTTTTGACCATTGTCCGGATACCCAGGGTAAAGATGAAAAACAATTATCCGCCGGATACCTGCAAAATGCAATTCAAAAAACCTATGCCCGGCTCCTGGAAGAGCATATAGCGGATTACCAGCATTATTTTAACCGGGTAGGCTTCCAGCTAAAAGATACGATGGCCACTAACAGCAATGCACAGCTTCCTTCAGATGAGCGTTTAAGGGAATATTCCAAAGGCGGATATGATCCTGCCCTTGAAACACTGTATTTTCAATTTGGCCGCTATTTGCTGATTTCATCTTCAAGGCCCGGGGGACCGGCAGCAAACCTCCAGGGTATATGGAATAAGGAACTCAGGGCACCCTGGAGTTCCAATTACACTATCAATATAAATACTGAAATGAATTACTGGCCGGCAGAGGTGACGAATTTGTCGGAGCTGCATGAACCATTGATGGACTTCATAAAAGGTCTTTCTGTCACCGGGTCCAATACTGCCAAAGAATTTTATGGATTAAAGGGCTGGGTAGCGCATCATAACTCAGAGATATGGGCAACCTCAAATCCGGTTGGTGATACAGGCAAAGGCGACCCGGTTTGGGCAAACTGGTACATGGGGGGAAACTGGCTCTGCCAGCATCTTTGGGAGCATTATGCTTTTACCGGCGATAAAAAATTCCTGGCTGAAAAAGCTTACCCGTTAATGAAAGGTGCAGCTTTATTCACCCTGGATTGGCTTGTAGAAGATAAAGACGGCTGGCTGGTAACTGCACCGTCAACTTCACCGGAGAATACCTTTAAAAGCAGGAATGGCGAGAACTTTTCAGTAGCTGTCGCCAGCACTATGGATATGTCAATTATTTGGGATCTATTTACCAATTTAATAGAAGCATCAACTGTATTGGGTATTGATAACACCTTCCGGAATGAGCTCATTGCAAAACGCAATAAATTATATCCGTTGCATATTGGCAATAAGGGCCAGTTGCAGGAATGGTACAAGGATTTCGAGGAAGCTGATCCGCACCACCGTCATACTTCTCATTTATTCGGGCTACATCCTGGCAGGCAGATCTCTGCAAAGACACCAGAGTATTTCGCGGCGGCGAAGAAAACACTGGAGTTGCGTGGTGATGAAGGAACAGGTTGGAGTAAGGCCTGGAAGATCAATTTCTGGGCGCGGTTGCTTGATGGCGACCATGCATACCTGTTAATAAGGGACTTGTTACACCTGACCGGTGAAGGGGGCTATAATATGTCTTCTGGTGGCGGTACCTACCCAAACTTCTTTGATGCGCACCCGCCATTCCAAATAGATGGCAACTTTGGTGGAACCGCAGGTATGGCAGAAATGTTGTTGCAGAGTCATTTGGATGAGATCGCCTTATTGCCGGCTATACCATCGGCCTGGAAAGAAGGTTCAGTTAAAGGATTAAGGGCCAGGGGCGGATTTGGCGTGGATATTGCCTGGAAGGATCACCGGCTCTCCAAGGCCGTGATCACATCATTGCAGGGTGGGAATTGTGTTATACGGGCAGCGCAGCCATTTACCATTGAAGGCAAAAAGGTTAAGGTTGTGAAGGATGCCAGGGGTTATACGGCAATTTTTTCAGCACAAAAGGGTGCGCGTTATGTAGTTATGGCAAGACAATAACATGTTTGTTGCTTCTTTGTTGCTTCAGGCTGGCCCCATTTCAGTACAAATCATAACTATACCATATGCCAAAGGCAGGTTTACAACATATTTTACTGGTTTTCATGACAATAGGTTTGTTTTCACGCTTAGCAGGACAAACCATTTATGTTTCGCCCTCGGGTAAAGACCAGTATCCCGGTACAAAAGAGAAACCGGTTGCCAGTTTTGCAAAAGCGCAGTTGCTGGCCAGGCGATACCCTTCAAATAGTTCCGTGGAAGTAGTTTTTGCAAATGGTATTTATTACCTGCCGCAAACCGTTCTGTTTACTGCCGCCGATAGCAAGTCTGCCGACGCTACAGTAACGTATAAAGCAGCGGAAGAAGGCCGGGCAATATTGAGTGGCGGCAAACGCCTTGCGCTCAACTGGAAGCCGGCCAGCTATGGTATATACACAGCAATACTTCCTGCGGATATAGCCATCGACCAACTTTACATCAATGGTGAGCGGCAACGTATGGCCAGGTTTCCGAATGCAGTAGCCGGTAAAAATGTTTTTGACACCTGGTCCCTGGATCATGAAGCAAAAGCAGATTCAACAATGGACCCATTATCACCTGGAAGAATTGCACGGTGGAAAAATCCGCAGGGTGGATTCATACATGCCATGCACCAATACCTTTGGGGCGATATGCACTGGGCGATCAAAGGAAAAAATGCTGATGGATCACTCAGGTACGAAGGTGGCTGGCAGAATAATCGCCCATCTAATATGCATCCGCTTTACCGGATGGTGGAAAATATTTTTGAAGAACTTGATGCGCCAGGTGAATGGTTTTATGATGCAAGGCAGCGTAAGTTATTTTATATGCCCCCGGTTGGCACGGATCTGGCAAAAGCAAAAGTGGAAATTGTCAGATTGCGGCACCTGGTTGAATTCAAGGGTTCCAAAGCACAACCGGTTAGCAATGTACAGTTGCAGGGATTCGTATTTCGCCATGCTGCCCGTTCCTTTATGGACAATAAGGAACCCCTGCTGCGATCAGACTGGACGGTTTACCGGGGTGGTGCTGTAGTATTGAATGGAACCACAGATTGCAGCATAAGTGATTGTGAATTTGACCAGGTTGGCGGGAATGCAATTTTCATCAACAACTACAATCGCAGGGCCAGCATCAGGGGATGCTATATTCATCATAGCGGTGCCAATGGGATCGCATTCGTGGGTGATCCGGCAACAGTCAGGAGTCCGCTGTTTCAATATGGCAAACAAGATTACCAGCATATAGATCGAACGCCGGGTCCAAAGGGAGATAATTACCCCCAAGATTGTGTAGTGGAAGATTGCCTGATAACCATGACGGGAAGGGATGAAAAGCAAACAGCACCCGTACAAATATCAATGTCGCATAAGATCCGCGTGAGTCATTGTTCTATTTACGATGTACCACGTGCAGGTATCAATATCAATGAGGGCACATTTGGTGGGCATATCATAGAAAACTGCGATGTATTTAATACCGTCTTGGAAACCGGTGACCATGGCAGTTTTAATTCCTGGGGCCGCGACCGGTATTGGACGCCGGATGTAAATGAGACCTCTGCAGTTGTAGACATGAACCCTGATATGCCCACCTGGGATATGCTGGAGCCTAATATCATCCGCAACAGCCGCTGGCGTTGTGACCATGGATGGGATATTGATCTCGACGACGGGTCTTCAAATTACCAGATATACAATAACCTGTTACTGAATGGCGGATTAAAAATGCGTGAGGGATATAATCGCTTGGCCACCAATAATGTCATTATCAATAACGGATTGCATCCGCATGTATGGTATGCGCATAGTGGTGATGTATTCACTAAAAATATTGTTTTTAAAGCTTACCAGCCAGCCATAATGGATAATGTAATTGCACCTGATGGCCAATGGGGCAAGGAGTTGGACCATAATTTCTATGTTTCTGGTAAAGACCAGGTGACGGCCTTTGCAAGAAATAATTGTGACCTGCATTCCTTGAATGGTGATCCATATTTTGAAGATCCGATGAAAGGTAATTTCATGGTTAGCCCCGGATCACCAGTATTTAATACCGGGTTTACAAATTTCCCGATGGATGATTTTGGGGTTAGGAAGCCGGCCTTAAAAGCAAAGTCAAAAACACCGGAGATGCCCGTCCTTCAACTTTCCATTGATGATAAAAAAGAAGAGCCTGTGAAGCCTGCATACAGTTGGATGGATGTCATTTTAAGGGAACCTGCAGGTGCAGAAATGTCGGCCTATGGAGTAAGTTTCGATGCAGGTGGTGTAGCCTTACCTGTTGTCCCGGAAAATTCCAGGGCAGCGAAGATGGGTTTTAAAAATGGCGACCTGATCCAGGGTATCAATGGGTTTGCGATAAAGAATGTACAGGACCTGAAAGATTATATTGATAAAAAATCGGGTCAGCAGCAACAGCATAACATTGATTTGGTGAGGAATCAGTCGCGGGTGCGACTATTAACCATCACAGGTTCCCTGGCTGCTATAGTTTCTGTTGGTGTTCTTTCCATTTGGATGGGCTTTGACCGGATTGATTTTGAAGTAGCGGGAAGAAATTGTTTATTGGTGGCACCGAAGAAAGCTGCGAAAAATAATCCCTGGATCTGGCGAACAGAGTTTTTCGGTCATGAACCACAGGGCGATAGCATGTTGTTGGCCAATGGATACCATGTCGTATACATGGACGTACAAAACATGTATGGTGCGCCAGTTGCAATGGACCTGATGGATAAGTTCTATACCTATCTGACAACTGAGAAAAAATTGCACAAAAAAGTTGTACTGGAAGGATTCAGCAGGGGTGGGCTGTTTGCATTTAATTGGGCAGCTCGAAACCCAAACCAGGTGGCTTGTATTTATGCGGATGCGCCGGTGTTGGATTTTAAAAGCTGGCCTGGTGGGAAATATACCGGCAAGGGCTCACCGGATGATTGGAAACAATTGTTGCAGGTGTTTGGATTTACAGAGAAGGAAGCTATGGCTTACAAATTGAATCCGGTAGATAACCTAAAGCCATTAGCCAAAGCCAGGATACCGATCATCAGTGTTTGTGGTGATGCTGATACCATAGTACCGATGGCAGAAAACACATCCCTTGCAGAACAGCGGTATAAAAAAATGGGCGGCAAAATGAAGGTGATTGCCAAACCCGGCGTTGATCATCATCCGCATAGTTTACAGGACCCGACAGCGATCGTGCAATTTATCCTGGAAAATTCCCTGGCTAATTAAAAAGGGTTCATGAAAATGATAGTTATATTTCTCTTCACTTTGTTGGGTTTTGCTGAACTGTTTTCACAGGCAACCGCCGGACTTGAAATTACATTGTCCGCTAGCCAGCCCTGTAAATTCGCATATGGGTTAAAGATAGCAGGCAATATATTTTAATTTCCTCTTTTCCTGATTTTAAATACACCCCTGTTCTGGAATACCTTGTTATCGGATTGCATAAACAAGGTAAGTATGGAAGCACTGTTTGGTGTTACCTGTGAAGTATGATTGATATAAAAAGTATTTTCGTCTTTCCGGATAAGGTATTCCTGCATTGTGTTCTGGCGCTCAAAATTGATAACTGCAGAATCGATTGATGCACCAGTTACGGCAACATCAGCAATGAATTTAAATTCGTACTGTCCGGGTTTATCAATGAACCTGCTAAGGTCCAGGTCAATGGTATCACGGCCGTTTTTAAATGTATTGGTATTCCATCCGCCACAAACAGCCCATTCTTTTGTTTCCGTGGGTTCATAATGGTGTGTATAATTTTTAACGCCGTAAGCAGAAAAAGAACGGACCAGTGGTGGGTTAACGGATCTTTTAATGGTCAGTTTTATTTCACTCAAAGTTATAGTAGGGAATGCATCGATTTTTTTTCTGCCCACCGATGAGCCTTGCGCCAGCAATTGCCATTTTGTACCCACTTTGCCTTCTATAATATAGTCCCTGATCCGATGCCCTTCCCTGTAATCTTCTTCTAAAATGGTATGGTTAACTGAGGTTGGTTTTGTAAACTTCAGAATAGTTTCATTTGTCTCTACTGTTTTTGAGGCGGTGAGTGGGTGACCAAAGCGCCGGTTGATTTCATCCCCAAATGCTTTATATCTTTCCCTGTCAGCAATGGGAATTCTACCCGTTGTATCTGGTGTGGAATTAAGTAATAGTATACCACCATACCCCGCTGATTTATAATAGATGTCCATTAACTCTGCAACAGGTCTTCTTTTTTGTCCATTTGTCGGATTCCAAAACCAGTTGTGGTTATACAGGGTTACATCAGCTTCCAAAGGTGCCCAGGCATCGCCATCCGGGTCATCGTCATATTGTGTGGCTATGCCAGTTTTAAGGACAGAAGATTTGAGTGAGTTCCATGCCGGGTAAGCCAGTTTGCCAGATTCGGTACCTGGCCAGCGGATAGTAGCATGTGTACTTTGAAAGATCACAGCATTACGGGCATACTTTTCGAGGATGTCAGAAACATCGATCACGCAACTGCCATCGAACCAGACTTCCAGCATATTGCCATAGTTTTTAAGTACTTCAGTCAGCTGTTGCCGGAATACTTTATTATAAGTTTCCTGTAAGGCGGGGTCCTGGGTCTTTCCGCCACTGCCAATACCGGCACCATAGTGAAGATCACCCGGGTAGATGTACACTCCAAGGTTTAAACCGTATTTCCTGCAAGACTTTGCCAGGTCACCCAACACATCACCTTTGCCATTTTTCCAGGGAATATTGCGCACACTGTATTCTGTTGTATTGGTTTGCCACCAGCAAAACCCACCCACATGCTTGGCGACAAAGATGATTTGTTTAGCACCCCATGAAAGCGCTGTTTTGCACCACTCGTCAGTGTTTATTTGTGTGGGATTCATCCTTGACAAATCGAAATTGCCGGTTTCATCATATTCCAGTCCAAGCCAGGTGGCCACACCGAAATGAATAAACATGATCCGTTCCTGTTCCTGCCATTTATATTGAACAGCACTGGGCTTGGCTAAAGGAAATTCCTGGGCGTAGGCTTTTCTAAAACCTATCAGCAAGCAAGCGAATAGTATCAGTTTATTTCTCATAATTGCTGGGTGAAAGCGAAAATTAACAAAAAGGCCATGCTGTTAACGACCTCAATATTGCTTATTTCCGCCATAAAAATAACATGAAAGCCTTCCCTCACAGGATATGACAAAGCATTGGGTTATCTTAGGGTAATGTATTGCTATAGAAAACAGCCAGGCTTTTTTTTCATTTTGCTGGCCGGACTTTATGTAACGTCCTGCTCGCCCGACCTTCCAAGGGATATAGCGGATGCTTATAAAGAACTTCCAGACAAGATGGATTATAACCTGCATGTAAAGCCAGTCTTGTCGGATAAATGTTTTTCCTGCCATGGCCCCGATAAAGCAAAAAGGGAAGCCAGCCTGCGGCTGGATATAGATTCCGCTGCATATGCAGGATTGCCTGAAAGTCCGGGTAAAGTTGCAATTGACCCGGGTGACCTAAATGGCAGTGAATTGTATCACCGGATTGTATCCGATGACCCGGAATACAGGATGCCTTCCAAAGAATCACACCTTAACCTTTCGCCAAAAGAAAAAGCTATCCTTATAAAATGGATCGAACAGGGTGCAAAATATAAACCACACTGGGCATTTGTAGCGCCTGAAAAACCGGCAGTCCCGGAGTTGAAGAATGATAAATGGGCCATCAATCCAATTGATCATTTTATAGGGCAAAAACTGGAACAGGAAAAATTACAACCATCAAAAGAAGCAGCAAAGGAATTGTTATTGAGAAGGGTTTCATTGGACCTGACAGGGCTGCCACCCACCATTGAAGAACTTGATGCTTTCATAAAAGATAATTCACCAAATGCCTACGAAAAGCAGGTGGACCGTTTACTGCAGTCGCCGCATTACGGAGAAAAGATGGCGGTAGACTGGTTGGATCTTGCACGCTTTGCCGATTCACATGGCTATACGGTAGATGGCCTGCGGGACATGTCGCCCTATCGTGATTGGGTGATCAATGCGTTCAATTCAAATTTCCCTTACGATAAATTCATCCAGTGGCAATTAGCTGGCGACCTCATGCCTCATCCAACAAAAGACATGCTGGTAGCTACTGGCTTTAACCGCAACCACCAGCAGAATCTTGAAGGCGGTATTATTGAAGATGAATTCAAAGCCGAATATGTAGTGGACAGGGTCAACACCACCGGTGTTGCAATGATGGGATTGACAGTTGGCTGTGCCCGCTGCCATGACCATAAATTTGATCCGGTTTCCCAGAAGAACTATTACGAGATGTTCAGTTTCTTCAATAATGTGAAAGAAGCCGGGCAGATCACCTTTGATGGCACTATGCCTTCACCAACTGTTCAGCTACCTTCAGCAGAAAAGGAAAAGATCCTGCAGCTCTTTAACAATACCATTGCAGATCAGGAAAAAAAGACAGCCACCACTACTGCAAGTTCAGCAGCTGATTTTGAAAAATGGATCCAGGCAAAAAACTACCAGTACCTGGGCCGGCAAAAATTGCCGCAGGATGCACTACAGGCATATTGCAATTTTGATGACGGCACCTTAAAAAATGGTGCAGGCAACAAACAGGCGGGAGTGATGCGAAGAGGTTTGGATGCCAGTGTGGGCGAGAAGCCGGTGCTTGAAAAAGTGGACCATGGAAAAGCCTTGGTACTCGGTGGCGATGAATGGCTGGACCTTAAGCCAGTTGGCATTTTCAGGAAGGGGGATCCGTTCACTATACACCTAAGTATTTTCATTCCTAAAGATTTTAAGGAAGGCGTTATTTTTCATAAATGCGTAGCCGAAAGACTATATAATTACCGGGGGTATCACCTGTATTTCAAAGACAATAAACTGGAGTTGAATTTGTCGCATGCAGCGCCATCAAATGCAATTACGAGGGTAACGAAGCAAGACCTTCCCAGGGAAAAATGGGTGCAGGTGACGATGACCTATGACGGTTCTTCAAAGGCAAGTGGATTGAAATTATACCAGGATGGAAATGAAATGGCATTGGAGACAACTATGGACCAGTTGGCAAAGGATATCCTGCTCAACTCGTCCCAACAGCCTGGACTTCAGGTAGGTGCGTGGGACAGGGGTTTAGGATTTAAAGGCGGGAAAGTAGATGATATCCTGGTGTATAACCGGTTGCTCACTGATTTTGAAATAAAAATAATTACCGGGCAATCCAGCTGGTCATCCTTAACAGGTAAATCACCGGAACAATTGACAGCCCAGGAATTAAGTGCATTAAAAAACTATTATTTTTCAGCAGTGAACCCTGGTGTTGTTGAAGCCCGGAAAAAACTGCAAAAGCTTCGGAATGAATTGGCTGATTCCACTGAAAATATTCCTGAAGTAATGGTGATGCAGGAAATGCCGACACCCCGGCAATCGTATATTTTAATGCGGGGTAATTATGATGCAATCGGTGAGAAGGTTTTCCCCAATACACCTGCGGCAATATTGCCCTTCGATAAAAATTTACCCCGGAACCGTTTAGGGTTTGCCCAATGGCTGACTGATGTGAAACATCCGCTTACGGCCAGGGTTGCCGTAAACCGGTACTGGCAAAATTTCTTTGGCACCGGCCTTGTAAAAACTACAGAGGATTTTGGCAACCAGGGCGAAATGCCCAGCCATCCAGAACTGCTTGACTGGTTGGCCGTGACCTTCCGGGAATCCGGATGGGATGTAAAGAAACTCATGAAGCTGATTGCGATGTCTGCCACTTACAGGCAGGATGCTACCGTTCCAGCAAAAGACATTGGCAAGGATCCGGAGAACAGGTTATTGGCCCATGGTCCAGCGCTACGGTTAACAGCGGAAATGATCCGGGACAATGCTTTGATGGCAAGTGGGCTTCTTAATACTACTATAGGTGGTAAAAGTATCAAACCATACCAGCCGGGAGGTTTATGGGAGATCAATAACACAAGTTACCAGGCAGATTCCGGTGATGCGGTATACAGGCGCAGTTTATATATATTGATTAAAAGATCGGTACCGAATCCGACCCTCGCTACATTTGATGCTGCATCGCGTAGTTATTGTGTGGTACGCCGGCAAAAAACTAATACACCGTTACAGGCACTCGTTACCCTGAATGATCCTACATTCCTTGAGGCAGCAAAAGTGATGGGCGAGCAGTCGGCAAAAGAAAAAAATCCGCAGGATGCTTTCATCCGTATGTACAGGAAACTAACTGCGAGAACGCCTGACAGGAAAGAATTGGAGTTGCTCACGGATTTGCAGGGAAAGGAACTCAGCAAATTCAGGGCAGCCCCAAATAAAGCCAAAGGCTGGTTATCAGCAGGACAGTATAAAATAGACAAATTATTGGATCCGGCACTGGTAGCAGCCAATGCTGTAGTGGCCAGTGTTATCCTAAATTCTGATGCTGCATTAACAAAAAGATAAGCTATGTGTGACAACCACCATAATGAACCCTTCAAGCCGCACCTGCCGGACCTTGATCAATTACAAAAGGGGTTGGACCGTCGGAATTTCCTTACCAGAACTGCAATGGGCCTTGGTTCCATTGCACTGGGCACGCTGTTAGGGAAATCACTGTTTGGTAATACCCTGGGGCAGTTATCGTCGCCCAAACCTTCTGAAGACCTTGAAGCAGAGATATTGAGGGCCTTGCCACATTTCGCGCCAAAAGCAAAGCGTGTGGTTTACCTGTTCATGAGCGGCGGGCCTTCGCAATTTGAAACCTTTGACTATAAACCAAAGCTGGTTAATATGTTTGGCCAGCCACTTCCTGATTCAGTAAGGCAGGGCCAGCGATTAACCAGCATGAGTTCCAACCAAAGCATATTGCCGGTAGTGCCATCGTTCTGCAAGTTCAACCAGCGTGGACAATCACAGACATGGGTGAGTGAATTATTGCCCCATACAGCAGAAGTTATTGATGAGCTTTGCCTTATCAAATCCATCCATTCCGAAGCAATCAATCATGATCCGGCTATTACATTTTTCCAAACGGGTAACCAATTGCCAGGGCGGCCATCAATAGGATCATGGGTGAGTTATGGGTTGGGAACGGATAATGAAAACCTGCCTTCATTTATTGTGCTTGTTTCAAAAAATGCAGTCAAAGACCAACCTTTATATGCCCGGTTATGGGGAAATGGTTTCCTTCCTTCAGAGTACCAGGGTGTGCAATTCAGGGCAGGCAAGGACCCGGTGCTTTTTTTAGATAATCCTGAAGGTTATGATGGTGCAGACCGAAGGGAAATGCTCGATTATTTATCAGCGTTAAATAAGTACCAGAATGAGGTGAATAAAGACCCTGAAGTTGAGGCTCGCATTGCCCAATATGAAATGGCTTATCGTATGCAGACCTCTGTTCCTGAAGTAATGAATATTTCTGAAGAACCCGATGAAGTATTTGAGCTTTATGGACCAGATAGCAGGGACCCCGGTACTTATGCGGCCAATTGCATCCTTGCCCGGAAATTACTGGAGAAAGACGTAAAGTTTGTGCAACTCTACCACCAGGGCTGGGACCATCATGGCGGACTTCCCGCCGGAATTACCGGACAATGCAAGGCCACAGACCAGCCGACTGCTGCCCTAATCAAAGACCTGAAAAGGCGTGGCCTGCTGGAAGATACACTGGTGATCTGGGGCGGGGAATTTGGTAGAACAGTGTATTCACAGGGAAAGCTTTTCCCAAATAATTATGGCCGTGACCACCACCCCCGTTGTTTCACGATGTGGATGGCAGGAGCCGGGGTAAAACCAGGAATCAGTTATGGCGAAACCGATGATTTCAGTTATAATATTGTAAAGGACCCTGTACATGTGCACGATTTCCAGGCTACCTTAATGCACCTTATGGGAATAGATCATGAAAGGTTTACTTATAAATACCAGGGAAGGCGTTTCCGGTTAACCGATGTGCATGGTACAGTGGTGAAAAATATTTTATCCTAAAAACACTAACAATAAAATTAATCATATGATTACAAGAAGGAATTTTCTAAGAAACTCAACCCTGGCTTCTGCCCTGACAGTGGCTCAAACAGGTTTTGCATTTTCTATTTTGCACAAAAACATCAAGCCTGAAGAAACCCTGCTTGGCCATGGTGGTTACAAATACAAAGCAGATAGGGGCTGGGCAAAAATCAGCGTGAACAGTAATCCATTGTTCAACTGCCATGAAATGGTTCAGGACAGTAAAGGCAGGCTTATCATGCTGGGTGATAATACGCATAACAATATCCTGATATTTGACAAATCAGGCAAGCTGCTGGATTACTGGGGAACAGCCTGGCCCGGCGGTCATGGCTTATCTATTTCAAAGGAAGGTGGCGAAGATTTTTTGTGGTGTGTTGACTGTGGTTATTACCAGGACAGGAATGGTGATTGGAAAAGCCAGTCCGGTCAGGTAATTAAAACAGATCTGAACGGTCGGATCCTGTTTACTATTGGTCATCCGCGAACCATTGGTATTTATAAAGACAATGAACCCTTCCAGCCTACCGAAACAGCGGTTGGCCCTAATGGTGATATTTATGTAGCAGATGGATATGGGTCTGATTACATCATCCAATACAATAGTAAGGGTCAATATATCAGGCACTTTGGCGGGCATAACAATGCCAATCCAGACCACAACCTGGTCAATGCCCATGGTGTCGCGATCGACTACAGGGACAAGAACAAGCCCACGCTAATCTGTACTTCAAGGGAAGAAAATTGTTTTAAGGTATTTACACTGGATGGCAAATTCCTGCATCGTATAGATATGCCTGGTATGTATGTTTGCCGCGCAGTACCCGATGGCGAGAATATGTATGCCGGTGTTTGCTGGTCAAAAGATGCAGCGGGACAAAAAAATGACAGCACTGGATTTGTAACGATCCTTGATGGTAATAACAAAGTAGTTTCAAATCCAGGTGGCAATGCCCCTGCTTATAAGAACAATTTATTGTTACCAACGCTTCAGGCTCCGGATAAGTTCTTTCACCACTGTCATGATGTCTGTGTTGATGAAGACAAGAACCTTTATATCTGCCAGTGGAATGCAAATCATTCAGCACCCATCAAACTAACACGCGTTTAAATGATTTTGCTTGATATCACTACTTATTTAGGGCATTTACATCCACTGATTGTACACCTGCCAATTGGATTTCTTTTATTGGCTGTGCTGTTTGAATTATTGTCTTATGTAAAAAGATATGAGTACCTGAAACCTGCTGTTTCATTTGCTTTATTACTTGGCTTTATTTCTGCAGTCTTTGCCTGCATATTCGGTTATATGCTTTCGTTATCCGGTGATTATGATTTGCTGAACCTGGCAAATCATAAGATTACTGGAATAGCAGTGGCTGTTGTATCGGGGCTGCTATTTTTATGTACGACCACTGCATTCAGAAACAAAATTTCAATTTCACGTTGGTTGTTTTCATCTTTTTTTATCGGGCTTTTTTTTCTAATGACCTATACTGGTCACCAGGGCGGGAACCTAACCCATGGCAGTGATTACCTTTCACTTAAAACCCTCCGGCAACGGGAGCTTAAAAAGCCCTCAAGTGTGGATGAAGCCCTGTTATTTGAAGATGTTGTGCAGCCTTTATTGGCAAAGCGATGCAGTCAATGTCATAATGAAGGGAAAATGAAGGGGGAGCTCTCCGTTCAAACATTGCAGGGTTTATTAAAAGGCGGTAAAAGCAGGCCTGCTGTGGTAGGGGGAAAACTTCATGAAAGTGAACTCTATGAAAGAATAACACTTGATCCCTCCAATAAAAAATACATGCCTGCTGATGGTAAAACACCCTTAACAAAAGAAGAAACTGCAATCATTAAATGGTGGATTGAAAAGGGAATGGCCATGAGTGGCGTAAAGATTGCCGATTTAAAAAATGGGGATGAAATAAAGCCCAGGGTAGCGGTCTTTTTAGGGCTTGGGGACGGAGGTGAAATAGCTGACAATTCCGGAATTGCCGTCAATCCGGACATCCCTAAAAGTTTCAATCAAAACCTATTGGACAGCCTGAGAAATAAGGGTGTACATGTACGGCTGATGTCACACAACCCGGTTATGCTGGATATTACAATGCCCGCTGGTTCAGGTGACAAATTAGGCATAATAAAAAGCAACCTGAGGGCCGTAGCAAAAAATGTAATCTGGCTTAATCTTTCCAATAACAAATTAACTGAAAATGATCTCGATTTTTTGCCACTCATGACAAATCTTGAGAAATTAAGGTTGGAGAAAAACCCTGTTGCTGATGGTATCAGCAGTCAGATCGTCGGATTACAGCACCTTGAAGCGGTGAACCTAAATGAAACAAAAATAACCAGGGCTTGTACGGAAAAATTAAAGCAAATGCCTAACCTGAAAAGGGTGTATACCTGGAAAACCCTTGCCGAATAGCCGGCAAAGTATACTGAACCCAACAGTTCAGGACAGTTGGACAGGTATTCGTGCCTACTTTAGTTGGAGATTTCATTTTGCCATATAGAAAACCAGTTAAATGCAGGCCATTTTTGGAGTTATTTTTCATTTTATTGGTGGTTTTGCCTCCGGAAGTTTTTATATCCCCTATAAAAAGGTCAAGGGCTGGTCATGGGAAACCTATTGGTTAATTGGTGGCCTTTTTTCATGGCTGATTGTACCACCGCTGGCAGCCTGGCTTACAATTCCAGGGTTTTCAAATATTATTTCCGATACTCATTCTGGTACATTATGGCTGACCTATTTCTTCGGGGTATTATGGGGAATTGGTGGACTAACCTATGGTCTTGGTGTTAGATACCTTGGCGTTTCATTGGGCAGCAGTATCATTCTTGGCCTTTGTATGGTTTTCGGTGCACTAATCCCATCTATATATTACCAGCTTAATCCTGCAGAGGGGAAAGATACTATCAGTCTTCTGACCGGCACTCAATGGGGAATGACCATCCTTGCCGGTCTGGCTATTTGTATTGCGGGAATTATTCTCTGTGGTAAAGCGGGCACCCGTAAGGAGAAGGAATTGGCGGCAACTGGCGAAATATCAAATAATACGGAATATAAGTTTGGTATCGGACTACTTGTATCCATAATTTCCGGTGTGTTGAGTGCCTGTTTTAATTTCGGGCTCGAGGCCGGTAAACCCATGGCCATTGTGGCCAACGAAGTTTGGAAAGCAGCACACCCGGGCGAAGGGGAATTCCTTTACAGGAATAATGTTATTTATGTGGTGGTCTTATGGGGTGGACTAACTACAAATCTTATCTGGTGCCTGTTACTGAATGCCCGGAATGAAACTTTTAAGGATTATACAAATGCACAAGCTCCCAGGTTAAATAACCTTATTTTTTGTGCACTGGCCGGCACAACCTGGTTCCTGCAATTCTTCTTTTATGGTATGGGTGAAAGTAAATTAGGAAACGGGGCCAGCTCCTGGATACTTCATATGGCATTCATTATCCTTGTTGCCAATGCGTGGGGACTTGCTTTGAAAGAATGGAAAGGTGTTAGCAGGAAAACTATTAGTACGGTGGTATTTGGGATCATCACTATAATAATTGCAGTCCTGGTTGTTGGTTATGGTAACTCAATCAGGCCATAAAATTTTGAAAGCGAAAACTTATCTTATATGTCAATCAAAAAAGAACAATTCAAACATGTCAGTTACCTGTGGGATGAAGTAAAAGCTGCTGAGCTGGCAGGCGATGAAGTAGCATTGTTAATATACCGGTCCAATCTGTTGGGTGCAGACCTTCGGTTAACCAATTACGGCGGTGGTAACACTTCCTGTAAGGCGATGGCCAAAGATCCGCTGACAGGGAAGGAGACAGAAATCATGTGGGTTAAAGGGTCCGGCGGTGATATCGGTACGCTTAAGAAAAGCGGACTGGCTGCATTATATGTTGACCGCCTTCATAGCCTGCAAAAGATCTACCGGGGAATTACACACGAAGATGAAATGGTTGAACTTTTCAATCATTGCATATATGACCTGGCTAGTAAAGCACCCTCTATTGATACCCCATTGCACGGGTTTTTGCCTTTTAAGCATATTGATCACCTGCATCCCGATGCCGCCATTGCTATTGCTGCAGCAAAGGATGGCAAACGCATAACGCATGAATTATTTGGTGGTACCATTGGTTGGGTAGAATGGCAGAAACCCGGATTTGACCTGGGTTTAAAATTGAAGCAATGCCTTGATGAAAATCCTGGTATCCGGGGAATCATGCTTGGTTCACATGGCTTATTTACTTGGGGCGATACAGCTTATGAGAGCTATATAAATACCCTTGAGGTTGTGGAACGGTGTGCAGAATACCTTGATGAAAATATAGGAAAGGGAAGGCCGGTTTTCGGCGGTGAAAAAATAACTTCATTGCCACCTGCTGACCGGCTGAAACAGGCCGCAGCACTGGCTCCTGTGTTGCGCGGGTTTTGCAGCAGCCAGGTAAGGATGATTGGCCATTTTACCGACGATGAAAGGGTATTGCAATTCATTAACTCAAATGACCTGGGCCGGCTTGCACCACTGGGTACCAGTTGTCCGGATCATTTTCTCCGAACAAAAATAAGTCCGCTAGTACTTGACCTGCAGCCGAATGCCGACCTGTCTGACCTTAATGCGCTGAAAGGCCGGTTGCAACCTGCTTTCGAGGCCTACAGGAAAATGTACGCTGATTATTATGAAGCGTGTAAGCATCCTGATAGTCCCGCCATGCGTGATGCCAACCCGGTAGTGATTTTATATCCTGGTGTAGGGATGTTCACATTTGCCAAGGAAAAACAAACGGCCCGCGTAGCAGCGGAATTTTATATCAATGCCATCAATGTAATGCGTGGCGCCGAAGCCGTTAGTGAGTATACAGCTTTACCAAGACAGGAAGCATTCAATATTGAATACTGGTTACTGGAAGAGGCTAAGCTGCAGCGGATGCCAAAGCCGAAATCATTGACAGGCAGGGTAGCGCTGATCACCGGAAGCGCCGGGGGAATTGGAAAGGCCATCGCGAAAAAATTTGCAGAAGAAGGTGCCTGCGTAATATTAAATGATATTAACACAGAAAGGCTGGATGGAGCCTTGGAAGAATTCAGGAAATTATTCGGAAAAGATACAGCCGCCGCTACGATTTTAAATGTTACCGATGCGGCATCTGCCGTTGAAGCATTTGAAAAAGCTGCGCTCGCATTTGGCGGTGTGGATATATTAGTTAACAATGCCGGCATCAGTATATCAAAGTCTATTGCTGAACATAGCCTGGAAGAGTGGGATAAATTATATGATATACTCGTAAAAGGACAATTCATTATATCGAAAGCCGGTGTTGAAATTATGCGCAAGCAGGGATTTGGTGGTGATATTATAAATATCGTTTCGAAGAATGCAGTAGTAGCCGGGCCTAATAATCCGGGTTATGGATCGGCAAAAGCGGCACAGGCGCACCTTAGCAGGCTGTTGGCTGCTGAACTTGGCGCAGATAAGATAAGGGTTAATGCTGTTAATCCTGATGCCGTAATTGCAGACAGCAATATTTGGGCAGGTGGCTGGGCTGAAGGAAGAGCCAAAGCATATGGCGTTAAGGTGGAAGAATTACCGGCCTATTATGCTAAAAGAACTTTGTTGAATGAAATCATATTGCCGGAAGATATCGCCAATGCCTGTTATGCATACGTAAGCGGACTGCTCAATAAGTCAACTGGAAATGCATTAAATGTCGATGGCGGTGTTGCAATGGCATTCATGAGGTAAAACTTAACCGGGTATATATGGTCAGGCTGGCTTTCAAAATGAAATTGCACAAAGGCTATGAAGAGGAATACAGGAAAAGACATGCCGTTTTATGGCCTGAATTACAGTTGTTGCTGAAGGACACCGGAATAACTGGATATTCTATCTTCCTGGATGAATCAACACTAGACCTGTTTGGCGTATTGACTGTGCCGGATGGGCAAGCCCTGGATAAACTGCCGGATCAGCCCGTTATGAAAAAATGGTGGGCCTATATGAAAGATATTATGGACACAAATGTAGACAACAGTCCAGTTAGCATACCATTGAAGGAAGTCTTTTACCTGCCCTGAAAATATATAACGATAAAATAAAAGGTTCATGTTAGTCAATGCGTCTTTACTTCAACAACACAATGAATCCCTTTTAGCCACCCATCAATTGAAACTTGCAGCGAATAAGGCTGAATTGGAAAATGCAGAAAAGGTCATCGGGCTTTTGTCTGACTTCCAGGTGGCGATACCCAGCTGGGCTTTAGGTACGGGTGGAACTAGATTTGGTCGGTTTTCAGGGGGCGGAGAACCCCGGGACCTGGAAGAAAAGATGGCTGATGTAGCATTACTGCATCAATTGAACCGTTCCAGTGGCGCAATATCATTGCATATTCCCTGGGATATTCCCGGAAATCCAGAAAAAGTCAGGACCCTTGCGGAACAATATGGATTACGTTTTGATGCCGTCAATTCCAACACTTTCCAGGACCAGCCCGGACAGAAACTGAGCTACAAATTTGGTTCTTTACAGCATGTTGACAAAGCGGTTCGCCAACAGGCAATTGAACATAACATAGAAGTAATAAAACATGGCGTGGAACTAGGTTCTGAATCCCTCACCGTTTGGTTGTCTGATGGCTCCTGTTTCCCCGGGCAGTTAAATTTCAGGAAAGCTTTTCAACGTACCCTGGAGGGACTGCAGGAAATATATGCAGCGTTGCCGGCCGATTGGAAAATGTTTGTTGAATACAAAGCATTCGAGCCCAATTTTTATTCTATGACCGTTGGTGACTGGGGACAGTCATTATTGTATGCACAAAAGCTCGGTCCAAAGGCATTTACATTGGTTGACCTTGGGCACCACCTGCCTAATGCCAATATCGAACAGATTGTTTCCTTATTGCTGATGGAAGGGAAATTGGGCGGTTTCCATTTCAATGATTCGAAATATGGTGATGATGACCTTACGGTTGGAAGCATCAATCCTTACCAGCTCTTCCTGATCTTTAATGAACTTGTGGAAGGCATGAATGCAAGAGGCATGAACCACGCCAGAGATTTGGGTTGGATGATTGATGCATCCCACAACGTGAAAGATCCTTTAGAAGATCTCCTGCAATCAGTGGAAGCCATCAAGATTGCTTACGCACAGGCATTACTGGTAGATGCTGATGCTTTGAATGCGGCACAGGAAATGAATGACGTTGTACAGTGCCAGGAAATTTTACAAAATGCATACCGGACTGACGTGCGTACTTTGGTTGCGGAGGCAAGCCTTCGCTCTGGTGGAGCGTTACAGCCTTTGCAGGTTTACCGGGAGGCAAAAGTCAGGAAGCACCTGATCAGGGAAAGGGGAGAAAAAACTGTTGCCACTGGCTTATAATAAAATAGAAGACACATGCATAAAAAACCTGTCATAGCCATTTTTGATATCGGGAAAACCAATAAGAAGTTTTTCCTGTTCGATGAATACTACCAGGTCGTGCATGAACAATCCAAAAAATTCAAGGAGATAACTGATGAAGACGGATTCCCCTGTGATGAACTGAAGGGTATTGAACGGTTTGTTATTGATTCTGTCGATGAGATTTTGAAAATGGATCAATACGACCTGAAAGCAGTTAATTTCTCTGCTTATGGTGCGAGCTTAGTTTATATTGATGAAAAGGGTAGTCCACTCACTCCATTGTACAATTACCTGAAACCATATCCCGAAGCGCTTCAATCTGCCTTTTATAGAAAGTATGGCGGGGAGGAATTCTTTTCAATGACAACTGCTTCACCGGTATTGGGCAGCCTCAATTCAGGCATGCAATTGTTCAGGATGAAATATGAAAAAGAGGCTGTATTCGGAGCAATGAAGTATGCTTTACACCTGCCACAATATTTAAGTTTCCTGGTTACCGAAAGGCCGGTTTCTGATATTACGAGTATTGGTTGTCATACCAATCTTTGGGATTTTTCAAAAGGGCAGTACCATTACTGGCTCAACACTGAACATATCGGTGATAAGCTGGCGCCTGTAGTGCCTGCTGATACCGCATTTGATATTACCCGTGCCGGCCGGAAATTAAAAGTAGGTATTGGCCTGCATGATAGTTCCGCCGCCTTAATACCTTACCTTGTTAATTTCAGTGAGCCCTTTGCCTTATTGTCTACCGGAACCTGGTGCATAACACTCAATCCATTTAATGAGCACGCCCTTACCCTTGAAGAACTTAAAGCAGACTGCCTTTGTTATATGAGTTATAGTGGAAAGCCAGTAAAGGCATCCCGGTTATTTGCCGGAAATGAACATGAAATACAGCTAGGCAGGATAGCGGAAAAATTTTTAGTTGACCCTGCCCTGGTTTCTGCGATGAAATATGATCCTTTGGTTGAAGCATCCCTTAAATCGCGACAGGATTTTAAGGTTATACAAAAGGATAGCAAGGTATCGCTAAAGACCTCAGTTTTTTCTTTACGCGATTTGGGAAAATTTACTACCTATACCGAAGCTTATCACCAATTGATGATTGACCTGGTGGAATTACAGGTTAAATCAGCTGAACTGGTAATACAGGATACCTCTGTAAGGAAGCTGTTTGTTGATGGCGGTTTCAGCCAGAATGATATTTTTATGAAACTATTGGCCAATGCCATGCCGGAAGTAAAATTATTCGCTGCTTCCTTGTCACAGGCAACTGCATTAGGTGCAGCAATGGCCATACACAAAGACTGGAACGCCCATGCGGTACCTGCAAACCTGGTTCAATTACAATATTTCCCTAAAGGCCAGGGCCGCACTGCCTGATATTCGGGTTAATATCAATTTGCTGTTTACCAGGCAGAATGAATTAATGTTGTCTTAATGATGAAAGCCATAATGAAATATTTAATCGCATTTTTGTTCCTGGTAATGGACAGCACTTCGTTAACAGCACAGGTGTACCAACCTACCTGGAGTTCATTAGATTCAAGACCTATTCCGGGTTGGTTCGAAGATGCGAAATTTGGGATTTTCATACACTGGGGTGTTTATTCAGTTCCCGCCTACAGGCCTTTGGAAAATGGTTTGTATGCTTCTTATTCAGAATGGTATTATGCTAAAGTGCTGGACAATGAAAAGAACGGTGGTAAAGCATTTCATAAAAAAAACTACGGGAAGGATTTTGAATACCGGGATTTTGCCCCTTTATTTAAGGCAGAATTATGGCAGCCGGATGCCTGGGCGAAAATGTTTAAGGATGCAGGTGCACAGTATGTTGTACTAACTTCAAAACACCATGACGGATTTTGTCTATGGCCAACAAAAAGCCCGTACAAAAAAAACTGGAATGCGATGGATATTGGTCCAAAGCGGGACCTTGTTGGTGAGCTGACTACTGCTGTCCGTGGCCAGGGATTGAAAATGGGTCTTTATTATTCAATTATTGAGTGGGAAAGCTCAAAAACACATCGTTCAGAAACCGGCTACTATGTGCCCCTTAGGATGGTGGAGAAATACAAAATTCCGGAAAGCGAATACGTAGACAAGCATTTATTGCCCCAGCTGAAAGAGTTGGTGAATAATTATAAGCCTTCCCTGCTATTTTCAGATGGTGGAGAATGGGATGGTTCGGAAGAATACCTGAAGACAAAGGAATTCTTATCGTGGTTATATTCTGAATCGCCCATAAAATCTGAGGTAGTCGTTAACGACCGGTTTGCCAAAGGGATGCCCGGCAATCATGGCGATTATTACTCAAGTGAATACAGCGATGCAAAAATCACAAAGTACCATCCCTGGGAAGAGAGCCGGGGTATTGGCGGATCATATGGGTTTAACAGGGCTGAAAACCTGGAAAATTATAGTACTTCCAAACACCTGATTATTGAATTAATAGATATCGTAAGTCGTGGTGGTAACCTTTTATTGAATGTTGGTCCGGCTGCTGATGGTACGATACCTGTTATAATGCAGGAAAGGTTAAGTGATATTGGGAAGTGGCTTAAAGTAAATGGCGAAGCTATATATGGAACCAGGAAATCAGTTGTCCCTGCCCAGGAATCCTATGGACAAAAATTATATTTCACACAAAAGGGGAAAATTATATATGCCATTTTCGCACAATGGCCAAACACTGCTATGACAATGAACCTTAAGGATATTGGAACCATTTCCAAGGTTAGCCTGGTTGGAGTTGATAAACAGGTAAAATGGTCCTATAATAAAGACGAACTTGTAATTACACTTCCTGAATGCAGCATTAATGAATTACCTTCTTTTTATGCATGGGCAATCCGTATTGAAACAAAATAAATTATGTGTATAGTTAATTTTTGGATAGCAACTGGTAAAAATGAATCTGGTCTCGCCATTTCCAATGACGAATTTTATTATTGGAACCCCGAGCTTTCCACAACAGATATCAATCCATCATGAAAGTAGGATTATTCATACCATGTTATATAGACCAGTTTTATCCAATGGTTGCTATTGCCACAATGCAATTGCTGGAAAAAATGGGTTGTGAAATAGTATTTCCATTAGAACAAACCTGTTGTGGCCAACCAATGGCTAATAGTGGTTTTAATACTTTATCAAAGGGCTGTGACCGGAATTTTGTTGCTAATTTTTCAGATGTTGATTTTATAGTTGCACCCTCAGGAAGTTGCGTATTGCATGTAAAGGAACATTTAGCTGATGCCCAAAACCCTGAAGCCGCTGAATTTATTCGCACACATATATTTGAGCTCACGGAATTCCTGACTGATGTATTGAAAGTTGAAAAACTTGATGCGCATTTTCCTTTTTCAGTGGGTTGGCACAATAGCTGCCATGGCCAACGCGGGCTCCATCTATCTTCAATGTCTGAACTGGTGGCACCGCATTTTTCAAAACCAATTAGCCTTTTAAATATGGTTAACGGCCTGCAATTGCATCTTCCGTCCAGGATCGATGAGTGTTGTGGTTTTGGCGGAACTTTTTGTGTATTTGAGGAAGCGGTCAGTGTAAAAATGGGTAAGGACAGAATTAAAGATCATGAAGAAAATGAGGTAGAAGTAATAGCCGGGGGAGATGTCAGTTGCCTGATGCACCTTGAGGGCATATTAAAACGGAAGGGCAGTAAAGTTAGGGTAATGCATATCGCAGAAATTTTGAATAGTCAAAAATGAGTAAGTCACATGCTGCGCTTGCGGCAGAATTTACAGCCGATGAAAATCGGACAGACTGGCATGATGAAACACTTTGGTGGGTAAGGCAGAAACGCGACAAAGCTGTACAGCAAATTCCTGAATGGGAAATACTGCGGCAATGGGCTTCAGCCATCAAGGAACATACTTTATCAAAGCTTGATGAATACCTGGCCATTTTTGAGCGGGAAGCAATTTCTAACGGGATAAAAGTGCATTGGGCAAATGATGCCACTGCCCACAATGAGATCATTTTAAAAATTATCAAAGAGCATTCCATATCCAAAATCGTGAAGAGCAAGAGCATGCTCACGGAGGAATGTCATTTGAATGAATACCTGCATCAATCGGGAATTGAAGTAATAGATACTGACCTTGGGGAAAGGATTGTCCAATTCAGGGGCGAGCCACCCAGCCATATAGTGCTTCCTGCAATCCACCTGAAAAAAGAAGACGTCAGTGAAACATTTCATGAGCATCTTGGTACAGAGAAGGGCAATAATGATCCGCAGTACCTGACAGAATCTGCACGTACCCATCTCCGTGAAAAATTTATACAATCGGAATTAGCCATTACCGGCGTTAATTTCGCCATTGCCGAAACCGGTGGATTTGTGGTTTGCACTAATGAGGGCAATGCAGATATGGGCGCACATGCGGCTAAAATCCATATTGCCTGTATGGGTATTGAAAAAATTATTCCAAAGGCAGAACACCTGGGCGTATTTACCCGTATGCTGGCTCGCAGTGCAACCGGGCAGGCGATCACAACCTATACCAGTCATTTCCATCGTCCGCGGCCCGGGCAGGAAATGCATATTGTAATTGTGAACAATGGCCGTTCCAGGCAATTGGGCCGTGAAGATTTCAGGAATTCCCTGAAGTGCATACGCTGTGCGGCATGCTTCAATACATGCCCGGTTTACCGGCGTAGTGGCGGGCATAGTTACCATACTGCTGTAGCGGGTCCAATTGGTTCTATTTTGAATCCCAACCTCGACATGAAAGCAAATGCGGACCTGCCCTTTGCATCAACTTTATGCGGGTCATGTACCAATGTTTGTCCTGTGAAGATCAATATCCACGAACAACTCTGGAAATGGCGCCAGGTAATAGCAGAAGAGGGCCTGGTGGCCCCGTCAAAGAAAATGTCCATGCAGGTATTGGGCTATATTTTGTCGAAGCCTTCCTTATACCGGCTGATTGGTAAAACAGGCAGGTGGGTCCTCAGGCATATGCCATTATTAGTAAAATTTAAATCCTTAAATCCCTGGTATAAACAAAGGGAAATGCCCGAAGCACCCAGTGAAAGTTTCCGGGACTGGTACAAAAAAAATAGAAGATCATGAGTGCAAGAAATACAATAATAGAAACTGTTGCAAAAAATAAACCGGCACTGATACCGTTGCCAGAAATGGATTTTAGCCAGTTTGAAACTCCTGTTGATTTGTTCGAGGCATTTTCAAAACAATTGCTGGTAGTGGGCGGAAGGCTCATTGAAATGAACGATGAATCCGGGCTTTCACAATTAATTCAACAGGAAAAATCAGCTGGTGTTAATATTATTAACAGGGTAACCAATATGGGTGAACCAGATGTTGTTCCGGAAAATGCGGCTGCTTTGCATGCAGTTGACAAGGCGTATATTTCAGGAGCTTTTGGTGTGGCAGAAAATGGTGCCATATGGGTTTGGGAATCAGCAATGGGGCAACGGATTTTACCTTTTATTTGCCAGCAACTGGTATTGGTGTTACGGCGCAAGCAATTGGTTGCTAATATGCATTTGGCATATAACCGGATTAACGTCCAGGAGGAGGGTTTTGGGGTGTTTATTGCCGGCCCTTCGAAGACAGCTGATATTGAGCAGTCGCTTGTGATCGGGGCGCATGGACCAAAGGCCCTTTCTGTGATAATATTACACTAAATTTATTGCATGAAAAGTAAACTTACCTTCTTGTTTGCCTTTGTATCTATGGTTGCAATGGCACAACCCAAAGGGAAATGGAAGCAGCTGTTTAATGGAAAGAACCTTAAAGGCTGGGAAGTAAAAATTGCAGGCCATGAACTTAATGATAACTTCGCAAATACTTTCAGGGTCAAAGATGGGTTGTTGCAGGTAAATTATGATGGGTATGACAACTTTAATGACCAGTATGGACATATTTTTTATAAGAAGCCTTATTCCTATTACCTTTTAGCCGTTGAGTACCGGTTTGTTGGCAACCAGGTTAAGGGGGGAGCAGACTGGGCATATAAAAACAGTGGCATAATGATTCATTGCCAGCCGCCGTCAACCATGTTGAAAGCACAGGATTTTCCGATTTCTATTGAAGTTCAATTATTAGGCGGTGATTCTGGCAAAACCAGGCCGACCTGTAACCTTTGCACACCAGGAACTAATGTAGTAAAGGACGGTAAACTGTTCACGGATCATTGCACTAATTCAAGTTCGCCCACTTTTGTTGGTGATCAGTGGGTTAGGGCGGAAGTATTGGTTCTTGGTGATTCAATCATTAAGCATATCGTTAACGGGGATACGGTTTTGCAATATTCAAAACCCCAAATGGGTGGCGGGGTAGTAAGTAATTATGATCCTGCAATAAAGAAAGACGGAATGATTTTATCTTCCGGATATATATCCCTCCAAAGTGAAAGCCATCCTGTTGAATTCAGGAAAGTTGAGATCATGGACCTGGAGAAATATTACAAGAAGAAAAAATAATCCCAGTTTAAAATTTTTTTTACTTCCTTATGGTGAAGGACTAACGGCAGTCCATCCTCCATCAACGATTAAGCTTTGCCCGGTAATATGTTTAGCCAACGGTGAAACCAGGAAAATAGCTGCATTTGCGATATCTGTCGTGGTTGCAGGGCTTCCCAATGGAGTAATATTCGACCAGGTTTTTTCATATTCGATATCGCTTTGTGTCCTTTCTGTAAGGGTTGCACCCGGAGCGATAGTATTTACCCGGATATGGTATGGGGATAATTCTATGACTAAATTTTTGGCGAGCATTTCAAGTGCCGCCTTGCTCATGCCATAGGCAGCCAGGTTTTTATGCGCCTGGTGACCAGTAACAGAAGAGGTTAACAGGATGCTTCCACCATTACCCTGTTTTATATATTGCCTGGCAGCAGCCTGCACAAGGAAAAAACTACCTGTCAAATTCACTTCCATCACTTTATTAAAAGCCTCGACCGTGTAATCAAGGAAATTCCCAAAAAGGGTGATGCCTGCATTGACGATAGTGATATCCAATTTTCCAAACCGATTAACAGCAGTATCAATTAGTTGTTCAATACATTGGATATTTGAGGAGTCGCCTGGCACGGCAATACAATCGCCGTTTTCTTGCCGAATAATTTTTGCGGCATTGCTGGCTAAGTCGGCATCTAGGTCATTCAGGATAACTTTTGCGCCCTGATCGCACAATTGGCGGCAAATCTGAAAGCCAATACCTTGTCCTGCTCCGGTAACTATCGCAACCTTGTTAGTCAGTAATTTTTCAGAAACCATATAATAATCGGGTTATTGAATTTGATAAAGTTAATGTGAATCCCGGGTGACTATGCTACCCGACTGGCCGATCAGGAAATCGAGATCCGCTCCAAGATTGGCTTGTTGCACATGTTGCACATAAAGTCCAACAAAACCGCGATTGGCAGCGGCTTCAGGAGCTTTCCATGAAGCCCTTCTCTGTGCCAGTTCATCAGCGCTTAGTGCAACAGTCAGCGTCCGGTTGATTACATCCAGCGTAATTGAATCACCTGTTTTCAGTAATGCAAATGTTCCGCCTACTGCTGCTTCCGGAGTTACATGTAAAACAACTGTTCCGAATCCTGTTCCACTCATACGGCCGTCCGAAATTCTAACCATATCAGTAATGCCTTTATCAAGGATTTTTTTAGGCAGCGTCATATTGCCGACTTCTGCCATTCCCGGATAACCTTTTGGCCCCACATTTTTCAAAACCATTATACAGGTTTCATCAATTTCAAGGTCCGGATCATTGACCCGCAATTTATAGTCTTCAATATTTTCAAACACAACAGCCTTGCCGGTGTGTTGCATTAATTCCGGTGTTGCGGCAGAGGGTTTGATCACTGCGCCGTCCTCACATATATTTCCTTTCAACACTATAATCCCTGATGTTTTATTGAATGGGGTTTGGGTTGTTTCAATGACGTTACGGTTATAGCAGGAAGAATCTTTTAAATTTTCGCCAATTGTGTTACCATTTACTGTAATGCAGTCTTTATTGAGGAATCTATCCAGTTCCTTCATAACGGCCTGTAATCCGCCGGCATAATACAGGTCTTCCATGAAATATTCACCAGATGGTTGCAGGTTGGCCAGCAGTGGGATGCCGTTCGATAGACGGTCAAAATCATCAATGTGCAGGGGCACGCCAATCCTGCCTGCAATTGCCAGGAGGTGGATTACAAAATTAGTTGACCCTCCAATTGCGGCATTGACCATTATTGCATTTTCAAATGCCTTACGGGTTAGTATATGCGTCAATGTCAGGTCTTCCTTTACCATTTCAACTATACGCTGTCCGGACAATTGTGCAAATACTTTTCTGCGACTGTCAGCGGCGGGTATTGCAGCATTTTCTGGAAGTGATAAGCCTAATGATTCAACCATGCAGGCCATAGTGGAAGCAGTACCCATAACAGCGCAATGACCATCACTACGACACATGGCAGCTTCAGCCATCCTTAAATCCTGTTGGGTGATCTTGCCGGTGGAAAGTTCCTGGCTAAACCGCCATATATCACTGGTGCCAATATTTTTTCCCCTGAATTTTCCGGTAAGCATTGGCCCACCTGAAACAACAAGAGTTGGAATATCCACACTGCATGCACCCATTACCAGCGAGGGTGTTGTTTTATCGCAACCGCACAAGAGGACTACACCATCAATTGGATTGGCTCGAATGGATTCTTCCACATCCATACTGGCCAGGTTCCGGTACAGCATGGCAGTTGGTTTGATCAGTGTTTCGCCCAGTGACATCACAGGGAATTCCAAGGGAAATCCACCAGCTTCCAGGACGCCTTTTTTGACGGATTCGGCAAGTTCCCTGAAATGGCCATTGCAAGGGGTTAATTCACTCCAGGTATTGCAGATACCAATTACTGGTTTTCCCCGGAATTCATCATCTGGTATGCCTTGGTTTTTCATCCAGGCCCGGTAGATAAAACCATCCTTGCCATCTTTCCCAAACCAGTTCTGGCTCCGTAATTTCTTTGACATGATATGCTGATTTTCAGATATTATTCAAATTCCATTTATTGCCGGCCATCCCCTTTACACCTGGACTCGCGAAATACACACTTCCGCTATCGGGATATTCCAGTAAATCTTTTTCAGAGAGATGTTCCCTTGCTGTGGTAATATACAACTGATCGAAGTTTTTACCTCCGAAAACACAGGATGAAACATTAGGCACCGGCACGTCAATTTTGGTCAGTAATTCTCCCGTTAAGGGATTGTAGCAGTAAACACCAAATCCACCCCATTGCGCAATCCATAGCATACCTTCTTCATCAATAGCCATGCCATCGGGTGCGCCATTTTCTTTGGGGACCTGGATGGCAATTTTTTCCCAGCGGATATTGCCTGAAACCGGATCGTATTGGTAAGCGGCTACCTTTCGCGTTGTACTGTCAATATGATACATATAGCGGTGGTCCAGTGAAAATACCAGTCCATTAGGTATAGTCAGTTGGTCAACTTTCCGGCTTATGGAATAATTTTTATCAATAATATATAATGACCCTGCATTTTCGGTAAAGTCCAACGCCATAGTGCCGATCCAGATATTACCCCGGTTGTCGCAAGCGCCGTCATTGGTGCGGATATTTACCTGGTTTTTTTCGAGTTCAGCCAGCCAGGACAATTTACCTGTTATCAGGTTAAAGGAAACGATGCCGCCCTGGACCGCAAGTATCAGGATGTTGTTGTTATCTGATTCAATGATAAGGCTTACCCTGTGGCCTATAAACCAGGAAGTCAACCGTTTATTTTCAGGTTGATATTCATATACTTTTTTCCCTTCAATATCGACCCAAAACAAACTGTTGCGGTCCGAATGCCACATAGGTCCTTCACCCAATTCGCATGAAATTTTTACAAGTAATGATGCTTTCATTGTTTTTAATTAAAGTGCTTGCCTGAATATTTTTTCCATCATCCCATATAAATTCGGATGCTTGCTTTTCAACAAATCGGGCCGTTCAAAAAAATATTCTGCCGCAACGGCAAAGAACTCACTTTTATTGGTAGCGCCATATGGATTTATGTCAGATTTTTCGTCGGTAATATCCTGAATTTTTTGATGTACAAGGTCTAACCAGGGAATTGTATACTGCTTCTCGAGAAGGGCTTCAGGAATTCCGTCTACAGCTCCGTCTGCCATATCGAGTAAATGCACAAATTCATGGATAGCCGTATTGCTTTTATCGGTCTTATTGCTGAACCCTTCTCGCAGCGCTGTTTTGCTCAACAACATTTTACCATTCATGTAACCGCTGCCCACCATTCCCATGAAATAGCGATTTTTCCCTTTTGCCCGAAATTCTTCATTGAAATTATCGTCATAGACTAGTACATCAGACAGATTGTTATACCTCCATTCAGGAAATCCGAAAATTGGGATTACAGCGCTTGCGGCCACCAGAACCCTATCGGTATCATCAATCGTAGTTCCGATATTTTCAATTCTTGTTTGTTGCAAAAATGAAACAACCAGGCTTAAGAACCGTTGCTGACCGGCTGGATTTAAATTCCTGTAATAGGCAATTTCGCTCAGCAGGATTTCCTCCAGCTGTGCAGGGATTGGGGTGGATTGCAATACCGACCTGCTGCGCTGTCGCCATAAAACATATCCGGTAATAACAGCAAGGAAGAATAATACGCCAAACATTTATTGAAGATAACCAGCTTCAATAGAAATAACAACTTGTTTGAAATACAGTTCGGTCTACGAATTCAAACAATTCACTCCATTAATTCGACAGTCCGGTAGAATTAACTAATCCAATTGATTTGGCTGCTGTTAGTATACCTAAATCATTAAATATGAAAAATGTATTTCGTTCTTCAACTTTATTAATAGCACTAGCGCTACTTGGAACTTTTTTTATGTCGGCCTGTGATAAAAAAGATGATCCAAAACCGGTAACAACGCCAACAATTACTGGAGTAGTGACATCTGACCCCAATTTTTCCATTTTGGCCGCTGCTGTCACCAGGGCCGGATTGGCAGACGCACTGAACCAACCCGGAACTTTAACTGTATTTGCACCAGATAATAAAGCGTTTACAGATGCAGGAATAACAGCTGATGTTATTGCAACAATTCCTGTGGCTGACCTGGCAGGCATATTAAAATACCATGTTTTAGGCAGCAAGGTAATGGCCGCTGGTGTACCTGCCAGTGATGCAGTTGTAACATTGCAGGGGCAAAAACTTTTTGCTTCAAAAAATGCCAATGGTGTTTTTGTAAATGGCATTGGCGTTAAGACTGCTGATGTTGCCGCAAGTAACGGGGTAATCCATGTAATCAGTGGGGTATTATATCCACCCACGGCATCTATAGCGGAAATTGCTTCAGGCAATCCGGAATTCTCTATCCTCTTATCTGCTGTAGTGAAAGCCGGATTAGCCGGGGCTGCAGCCGGTCCGGGTAAATTCACTGTATTTGCACCAACTAATGCTGCTTTTGAAGCAGCCGGATTAAACCAGGCTGCAATTGATGCTGCATCGGTTGAAACAGTTACAGGAATTGTTCAACAGCATATAATAGCAACCAATGTTTATGCCAGCGACCTTATTAATGGCGCAACTGCACCAACGCTTAAAAATGGTGCTACCTTAACAATAAATACATCGCCTGCCGGAGTGAAACTGACTGGCAGCGCAAATCCTTTCAGTAATGTGGTGACTACAACTGCAGGGACTACTTACAATATTACCGCGACAAATGGCGTAGTTCATGTAATAGACAAGGTAATTTTGTAATATTGGCTAAGTTCCTTCATGTTCAATCACCGGTTCCGATACCTGCTCATATTATTCCTGGGCATTTACTCATACTTTAATGCAGTATTTGCCCAGGTATTTGAGTTATATAATATAGGTGCACACTGGTATTTCTGCCTGGCCACCATGTTGTTGATTACGCTTGCAGTTTGGGAATTGAACCGGCTGGTTCTTCCGTTTTTCAATAAATACCTGGCGTTAAAGGGGACCTGGAAAAAGCTGGCGATATCTTTTGGAATCGGAACCATTTTGGCTTTTGTATCGGCAATATTAATTACTTCCGTTATAGGGTATTATTTGTCTGGATTTTCTTATGCTGAACTTCGGCTTCCATTGAAGCTGGCAATTCTGTATTCGACCCGTATCAATCTTTTCCTTCATGCGATTAATGCAATTTTTGTTTTTGTATCCGCCTACAAGCAAAAAGAACTGGAAGCAGAGGCTTTGCATAGAATTACTGTGCAGGCGCAGCTGCAGGCCATCCGCAACCAGGTTAACCCACATTTTTTATTCAATAACCTGAATATATTATCAAGCCTTGTAATTAAGGATAACCCGGAGGCTAATGAATTTGTTGAAGCTTTCGCTAAAGTTTACCGGCATATATTACACACGCAACATGATGAACTAGTTACTTTGGGAACAGAGCTAGATTATATTCAGCCGTATATTTTTCTATTGCTTAAGCGATTTCCCGAAAGCCTCTCCATTTCCATCCAGGTCTCAGATAACTTCTTAAAATACCAGATTGTACCCGGTGCTCTTCAACTTTTAATTGAAAATGCCATAAAGCATAATGTGGTTGGGAAAAAACATCCGCTATTAATTGATATTTCAGTGAACGGAATGAACAAATTGGTTGTTACTAATAATCTGCAAAAGAAAGAGGTTGTTGAATCATCTACCCAGATTGGCCTGAAGAATATCCAGGACAGGTATTTCTTAAGCACCGGTCAAAGTATATCAATAACCTCAGTTAGCGGTATTTTTAGTGTGCAGTTACCATTAATATAGGCTTATTTATGCGTACTTTAATAATAGAGGATGAACCACTTGCAATAGAGCGATTACAGATCCTGCTGAGGCAGGTATGTCCTGATGTTAAAGTTGAAGCATGCCTGGATAGTGTGGCAGATTCAATAACCTGGTTTCAGGAAAAACCCCTTCCGGATTTTGTATTGATGGATATTCATTTGTCTGATGGGTCTGCTTTTGAAATTTTCAGGCAGGTGGATATTGATGTTCCAGTCATATTTACTACAGCCTATGACCAATATGCTATTGAGGCTTTTCAATTGATGAGTATTGATTACCTGCTAAAGCCTATCAGTGCCGACAGCCTTGGGAAAGCCATTCAAAAAATGCGCAAGTTAAAATCAGGAAACAATCCGGGAGTTGATTACCAGGAAATTTTATCAGCAATTCAAAATGTGAGGCAACAATATAAGTCCCGGTTCCTGGTTAAAGTTGGACACAGGAGTTTTTTTGTAAAGACTGATGAAATCGCTTATTTCCAGGCAGATAACAAAATCGTTTACCTTGTTGCGCTTGATGGTTGCCGGTATATTACCGAGCACAAGCTGGAAATCCTGGAGCAGTTACTCGATCCGCAGTTTTTTTTCAGGGCAAACCGAAGCACTATTGTCCGGGTTTCGGCAATTGATCAAATCAAACCATATATTAATAGCCGGCTTAAACTGGTTGTAAAAGTGGGAAGCGGTCTTGATGAATTAGTTGTAAGCAGGGAACGGGTTACCGCGTTTAAAGAGTGGGCGGAACAATAAAATTAATTTTAGTTTTAATTTATTAAGGTTCAATTTCTAATAATTCTTCCGCAAGCTTATACCCGTGAAACTGTTTAATTACGGGTTTCCCTTTTGCCCCGATAATTTTGAGGGTGATTTTTTTCACTGTATCAGTCGGGAAACATAAAATTCTTTTATGGCCTATTGTAGTTCCTTTGATCATTTTTAATTCCCCTTTAACGTTAACGATTTCAAGTGTGAATTCACTGACCATCTGGCCATTTTTAAGGTCTTCCTGCAAGGCGATACAATTCATGGAAGTTGGTGCTGTGAGCTTGAGGGCCATTGACTCTGCCGAATAAGTTCCCAGCGGATGGCTGAATGACTGGTTGAGTAATTTCCTGAAACCTACTAACGATGCAGAATCATTCTCGTGGATCAATCCACGGGTATCAGGTGGAACATTTAAAAGGAAATTTGAGCCCCTTCCAACGGATTGCAGGTATAACCTGAAAAGGTCCCGGGCTGTTTTAACCTTCGGATCTTCTGATGCATGAAAAAACCATCCTGGCCTGATGCTTACATCGCATTCTGCTGGAATCCAGTTGGCACCATTAAAATTGCCCTGGTTTAGTGTATCTGTTGGTGGGCTGCCTGCACCTCGCTTGAATCCTGCTGTATCGAGCAGGTTCCAGTTGGTTTTGCCGGCAATGCCGTTTTCATTACCAACCCACCTGATATCCGGGCCGATATCGCTGAATATTACAGTCTTGGGAGAAATACTGCGAATTGTTTTTTCGAATTTCCTGAAATCGTAAACCTGCTTTTTCCCATTGGGTCCTTCACCATTTGCACCATCCCACCATAATTCCCATATCGGGCCGTATGCAGCAAATATTTCTTTCATCTGGCCAATATAAACATCATTATATCCATCGGTACCATAGGCCGGATGGTTCCTGTCCCACGGAGATATATATACGCCAAATTTAATGCCGCCTTTTTTGCAGGCTTCTGACAAAGATTTCAGGATATCGCCCTGGCCATTATTCCAGGAGCTTTCCCGTATGGTATGGGTGGAGAGCTTGCTTGGCCAAAGGCAAAATCCATCATGGTGTTTTGCAGTAATAATAATTCCCTTCGCCCCGGATTGTTTGGCGATCCTTACCCATTGGTCACAATCGAGTCCGCTGGGTTGGAATACTGAAGTGGCTTCATCGCCATGTCCCCATTCATTCCCGGTAAATGTATTTGGGCCAAAATGGATGAACCAATAAAATTCCATGTCATGCCAGGCCAGTTGCTGGGGACTTGGCTTTGGGTTATGTTGCGCTTTTTTTTGCGCGAAGCTGTTGTGTAGCAACAGTATGCTGATTACTGCTATTGTTGAGAATCTAATCATACTGAAAACTAAGAATTCTTTCGGATTGCCCTCAGCATTTCTCTTTTTCCGGGTGGCCCGGGAATTTTTTCTACATTAAATCCTGATGCCAGTAACGACCTTCGTACATCGCTTTTACTGCAGTAGGTAACCAAAACCCCATTTTCCTCCATCAGGTTATATAGTTTTGTGAAAATTTCAGTTGTCCAGAGTTCTGGTTGTGTGCCAGGCGCAAAAGCATCAAAGTAAACCAGGTGAAATTTGCGGCAGGAATTGTAATCCCCCAGTTTTATTTTTCTTTTGGTTAAGGTAAAATTTGTTGAAATTGATAAAGGTATTTCCCAATCACTCTTGTGCATGGACTGGAATATTTCTGACAAGTCATTTCGATTTAGTTGCCCGCAGTAATTGAGCTGGTCTATTATGTCCGTATCAATGGGATAAGCTTCCAGGGATTCATAGCGGACAGCCATATTTTCTGATGCTATAAGGGTCAATAATGCATTGAGACCTGTACCTAAACCCATTTCCAGGATTTCAACAGGCCTGCCGCTTTGCGGTGATATGAATCTTAAGCCCGCTTCAATAAATACGTGCATGGATTCCTGTATGGCTCCGTGTTTGGAATGATAAGTTACCTGCAAGGATGGAATCGAGATAGTATGTGAGCCATCTGAAGTTATTTGAAGGAGTCTTTCCATGATTCAAAGTTATTATTAACTTTCAGCTATGAGCTATACTGACCACCTTGCGAAAGATAAAAAACTGGCATTAACCTTATCCAATGCCCCTTTCAAGCTTAAGCAGGAGAAAAAAGTTTACCTCCATCTTTGTGGCTCTATAATGAGCCAGCAATTGTCGACGAAAGTTGCTGCAGTAATCTGGAAGCGATTCCTTGGTCTTTATGAAGACCGGAGCCCGACACCAGAGCAAATCCTGGCGACGCCCAACGATACCCTGCGCGGAATTGGGCTTTCTAATGCTAAAGTGCAGTATATTCAAAATGTTGCGCGTTTTGCCCTCGAACATGGTATGGAATGGAAGCAGCTGAAAAAAATGAGTGACGATGAGGTAATTGATCACCTGATACAGATCAAAGGCGTTGGTCGCTGGACAATTGAAATGTTGCTGATGTTTGCCCTGGGACGTGAAGATGTTTTTGCAGTGGATGACCTTGGTATACAGCAGGCGATGATCAAATTATACAAACTGGACAACTTCAATAAAAAGGAATTCAAGGAAAAAATGCTTCGCATTGCTGCAAAATGGTCTCCTTACCGTACCTATGCCTGCCTGCATTTGTGGAAATGGAAGGATTTAGCTGTCTGATCCCCAACCGATTTTTCCTCCCGTAGAGCAGTGCCTTGCTCTAATAGCTCTTGTAACCTGGGATGGAGGACCAGAAGCACTGAAGCAGTTTAGCGAAAATCTGGATCAATGGTTATTTCCGAAGTGGGTCACTTAAAAAAATTGACCGGTTACCATAAGCGGTGCTTTATTCGGAAGTTTGGTTCAGTACTTTCCAAAGAAGGTCTTTCAATTCCGGCAATCCCTTTTGGGTAACTGAAGAAATAAAAATGTGTGGAATGTTTGAGGGCAATTCCTTTTCAATGGCTTCCTTTAGTTCATTATCCAGCATATCACTTTTGCTGATAGCAATCACAAAGTCTTTCTGCAACATTTCGGGATTGTATTCCTGAAGTTCATTTTTCAGGATCTCAAATTCTTTCCGGTGATCTTTGCTATCAGCCGGTATAAGGAATAACAAAATGGAATTTCTTTCAATATGACGAAGAAATCGATGGCCCAGCCCTTTACCTTCAGCAGCACCTTCTATGATGCCGGGTAAATCTGCAATACAAAAAGACTTGCCATTGCGGTATTCCACCATGCCCAATTGTGGGTTTATGGTTGTAAAAGCATAGTCTGCGATCTTTGGTTTTGCTGCAGTGAGCACACTCAGCAGGGTTGATTTGCCGGCATTGGGAAATCCCACCAAACCAACATCCGCAAGTACTTTCAGTTCCAGTATTTTAAAGCCTTCAACTCCGGGTTCGCCAGGTTGCGAATGTTCCGGGGCCTGGTTGGTTGGTGTAGCAAAACGGGCGTTTCCCAATCCGCCGCGACCGCCCTGCATAAATATTATTTCCTGACCATCTTCAAGAATCTCAGCTTCTTTGTTCCCGGTTGCTTCATCATAGGCAATGGTGCCAAGTGGTACGTCAATATAAATATCTTTACCGCTTCTGCCTGAACTGTTATTGCCACTGCCACTTTCGCCATTTTCTGCCAGAATATTTTTATGGTAACGCAAGTGCAGTAGGGTCCAAAGGTTCTTATTACCGCGAAGGATAATATGTGCGCCCCGGCCACCATCACCTCCATCCGGGCCTGCTTTGGCATTGAACTTGGTACGCATAAAATGCTTGCAACCTGCTCCGCCATGGCCGCTACGGCAAAATATCTTGATCTGGTCTACAAAATTCGATTTCTCTGACACTATTGAACACAATTAAGTGGCGAAGGTAACCCAATTTGCTAATTAGGCTGGCTTTGTTCGGTTGACCTTGTTCCAGGTTTCGTATAAAACCTCCTGTGATGGCCTGCTTTGGGGTAATTCAGAAAGTGGTTCGCAGGCTACACAGAATTCGTGCATTTCGGCAGGGAGGGCCTGGTATAATGCGGTTCCCCGCGATTTCCAGTCCATCATTTCATCACTAACCGATTTCACTACCCTGGCCGGGTTGCCCAATACCAGGCTTCGTCGCGGAAATTTTTCTCCCTCTTTTATTAAGCTCAGGGCACCAACAATACATTCTTCACCAATTTCAACGTGATCCATAATCACACTATTCATCCCGACAAGGCAATTTCGACCGATCTGCGCCCCATGAATGATTGCGCCATGTCCGATATGTGCCCCGGCCTGCAAGGTTACTGTTATGCCGGGAAACATATGTATGGTACAATTTTCCTGAACATTACAACCATCCTCCAATACGATTCCGCCCCAGTCGCCACGTAGTGCGGCACCCGGACCAACATAACAATTCTTTCCAATGATTACATTTCCTGTAATACAGGCTTGAGGATGTACAAATGATCCGGGATGAATTACAGGAATAAATCCTTTGAAAGAATATATCATAGTATAAACTTTTAACTTAATCTAACGTTGATTCAATAACAATTCGCGCCCGGTCATTTATTAATTAGGTTCTTTCCGGTCCTGAAGCAGGTTCCTTTGAACAGGGCCACTTCTTCGTTAAGTTGATTTATGACAGTTATAAGGTAAACACCGGTGCTTCTTCCATTGTGTATTTCTTTTGCTTCAGCCCAAAGTGTGTCACCTGAATGGACGGCTTTGATGAAAGAGATGGCAACATCTAATGCAACTGATAAGTTGTTACGATTATTACAGGCGAACGCAAATGCACTATCAGCCAGTGAAAATGAAATACCACCATGCGCAATTCCAAAACCATTCACCATTTCTTCGCGGACCTGCATCTTAATCCTGCTGTATCCTTCGCGTACTTCCAGTACTTCTACTCCCAGCCATTGGCTAAAAGCGTCTTGTTGTATCATATGATCAACTACCTGCTGGTTGAGCTGCGATTTATTATTTTGCATATTTTATTTTCCTTTAAATGCGGGGGGCCTTTTTTCCAGGAAAGCCTGCACACCCTCTCTGAAGTCCTCCGTTGATGCTGCTTTTTGCTGCAATTTGTCTTCATTGCCGAGTTGCTCCAAAAGCGTATTAGACTCGGATAACTGTAGTGCTTTTTTCGTATATGCCAGTCCGGTAGTTGGCAAATTAGACAGGGTTTTTGTTATTTTTTCAACTTCATCCCGGAACACACTATCTTCAAAATATTTATAGATCATTCCCATCCGTTCAGCATCTTCAGCCGAAATCTTATCTCCAAGCATCATAAGTGCACTGGCTTTTTGTGAACCAATTAGGCGTGGCAAAAAAAATGTTCCGCCACTGTCCGGAATCAATCCGATTTTAGAAAAGGCTTGTATAAACGATGCAGATTTAGTTGCCAGCACTATATCGCAGCAAAGTGCCAGGTTTGCACCTGCGCCGGCAGCTACGCCATTTACCGCAGCTACAACCGGTTTTTTTAAATCGCGGATAGCCACAACAATCGGGTTATAGTGTTCAGCCAGGATCCGGGCCATACCCGGGCCATCCGGGTCAACAATTTCTGAAAGGTCCTGCCCGGCACAGAATCCTTTGCCAGCACCTGTTATCAAAACACACCGAACTTCATCTGATTTGCATTGGCGAAGCGTATCCTGCAATAAAAGCGCCATTTCACGGTTGAAAGAGTTGAGTTTGTCGGGCCTGTTGAGCAAAATGACAGCTATAGAATGCTCAATTGACAGCCGAATAGAGGGTTCCATTGTAGTAGAAATGTGATTATATTCACAAACCTATTGATTATTTCCATCTTATGCTTAGGGCCCTGAAAATTGTACTAATCCTTGTAGCCTGGGTGTTTATAATAATGAAGTCATACTATCTTCAATTCACTAATGATGAAGGCTATTCTTACTTCCTTATTAAGACACATTATTTTCGGGCAATGCCTGGAACAGCCAATACCCATTGGCTAAATTCCCTGGGTATATGGTTTGGGTTACTACTCGGCGATGATCCCTGGAAATTGAGGCTGTTTTCAGTTTTAGCCTGGCCGGTTTATGGTTATGCCGCTTTTAAATTAAGTAACAAACTGAATAATAAATTGGCAGGATTGGCTCTTCTATCAGCCCTGGTACTGAACCCCTATTTGCTTGATTTTTTTTCTGTTGCACGTGGATATGGAATGATGATCGCATTTTCTATGATGTCATTGTATCATGCCTATTGCCTGGTAAAAGAGCAAAATTGGAGTATCGGGAATTGGCAATTGCCCTTCCTTTGGGCCAGCTTCGCATTGCTGGCAAATTTCAGTAGCTTTTATAATTTCCTGGCACTTGGATTGTTATTTCTCCTTCAACATGCTATTAATGGAAATATCCGGCCGGTTTTTAATATACCTTTCAAACGCTGGGTATTTTTTTGTGCCGGAACAGTTGCATTTACAATTAGTAGTTTGCTTTTTATTAAATTCTATTCAGGAGATCTTGAATTTGGACATCAATCGAACTTGATTGAATCAATTATTGGTTCGGTTGTAAACGCAAGCTTATATGGATCTGCAAGCCTGGAAACCATACGTTTAATTAGTTACGGGCTTGTTTTATTTATTTCGGCGGGTGCCATTCAGGTAATTGTTAATTTGGTAAAACTGAGAAAGATAATTGCCAATGATCTTTTTACATGTTTAATTGCCATTTTTCTATTGCTTAATATTGTTTTCCACCTTTTATTGAATACTCCTTATTTATCTGAGCGGACTGCGCTTATTATTTATCCGATGATGGTGCTGACTTTATTATTTCAATGGGATGAACTCCTGGCACAAAGGCCGGGGTTGAATTTATTGGGTAATGCCTTTTCTATTCTTCTTATTTCCGGATTTCTGTTAATGGCATCTACAAAGTCTGAACTACATTATCATTATGATTGGAAATTCAATGCCGAGGTAAAAGAAGTATATGAATATTTTCACCGGAAGAAAGCAAAGAAAGTATATATGGATCCTGTGTATATGAATATATACAGGAATTATTACTCCCATGCATATCCACAGTTGTTCAGTTTTGAAATATCAACCATTAGCCAGCTTGAAAGCAGGCATTTACTGCCATTGGTGATTGAAAAAATGAAAGGGTGTGAGTATGCCGCGTTCTTTCCTCCAGTGGATACTTCTGGTATCAGGAATAGCGGTTATCAATTTACGGTTCAGGAAAAATTGCCTGTCACTAATTGTATATTAATGCGCTTAGGTAATGTTCAATGACATTTAAAATAATCAAAAGGTTCCTGGCAGTCAAGGCAACGGTATAGCGATTTACAGGCAGTTGACCCAAATTCACTGATCATTGTTGTATGATAAGAGTGGCAGTGCGGGCATTGAACCGATTCCTCTCTTTGAAAATATTCCGGGGTACATACCTGTTGCTTCGGGTTCGGGGGCGCAATGCCATATGCCTTGAGTTTATCTTTACCCGCCTGCGTCATCCATTCAGTTGTCCAGGCCGGAGATAAAATAGTCCTGGTGGTTACCGGACCATATCCATGACCAAGTAATTGCATTTTGATTTGCATTGTAATTACATCCATTGCCGGGCAGCCGGAATAGGTTGGTGTTATTACCACTTCAACTGCCTTATCCTGAATATTTATCTCTCTTACGATGCCCAGGTCGATGACTGATAAAATGGGCACTTCAGGGTCTGAAACCTCATCCAGTAGCTGCCATACTTTTGCTTCCTCATCCGGTATATTTGTATTATTTAAATTGTAGTTTACCATTCGCTATTCGGATAGGCTCTTTGTAAAAATTGCATTTCAGCTAATAAAAAACCCAGGTGTTCAGTGTGTTTCCCCGTTTTCCCGCCCTGCTGCATCCAGCCAGGGGGAGGTATTTGAAGGTTTGCCTTATCAAACGTTTCCTGGATTTTATTTAACCAGGTGTCTTTCAGAGTTTCCAGATCGGCAGCAATGCCTTCGGTAGCTAATTCATTTTCATATGGGCTGCTCAAAAACAATTCGCCTGAATACATCCACAGGTTATCCAATGCTTCCACCATTCTGCGGTTACTTTCAGCAGTTCCATCACCCAGCCTGATCACCCATTCACCACTCCACCGCACGTGGTAATTAACTTCCTTCAATGCTTTTTCTGCGATGGCAGATAAATGCGCGTCTTTGCTTTTTAAAAGATTGCCATATAACAGTTGCTGGTAAACGCTGAAGAAAAATTGCCTAAGGATTGTCTTTGCCCAGTCGCCATTGGTTTGCTCTGCCAACAGCAGGTTATAATATTCATTAGTATCACGCAGGTAGGCAAGGTCGTCTTCATCGATATCGCCAATAACGGCTAAAAATGCAGGTGAGCTTATCAGGCGCTTACAGTCAGATATATTATCATTGAAGATTCTGGCTGAATACTGGTATAAATTCCTGGCTTGCCCAATAAGGTCCAGTGCAATATTTGAAATCGCGATATCCTGCTCCAGCACAGGTCCGTGACCGGTCCATTCGCTGTTGCGGTGACCTGTTATCAAAGCATTGTCTGCCAGGTGCAATGTATATAAAAATAAAGAGGAGTTCATTTACATATGTTTCAATTCGTCGGGCAAATCATAGAACGTGGGATGGCGGTAGACCTTATCATTTGCAGGGTCATAAAGGCTCGCAGCTTCATCGGGGTTCGACGCATGCATATATTTGCTCTCAACAACCCAAATGCTTACGCCTTCCTGCCTGCGTGTGTATACATCACGGGCATTTTCAATAGCCATTTGTGCATCAGCGGCATGAAGACTGCCAACATGTTTATGGTCCATGCCCTGTTTACTCCGGATGAAAACTTCCCAGAGGGGCCAATCTGTATTTTTTGTTGCAGTATCCGTTTCTGCCGATTTGGACCTTTCACTATCACCGTAATCGCCATATTTATAATGTTGTAAATAATTTTTCATACTAATACTGAATGATCAATTAAAAAAATTATGCAATTGCTTTTTCATGCCTCTTTTTTTGTTTATCCGCGAAAGCTAATGCAGCTTCCCGCACCCAGGCACCTTCATTGTGGGCATTAACCCGGGCGTCCAGTCTTTCTTTATTGCAGGGCCCGTTTCCATTGATTACATTCCAGAATTCTTCCCAATTGATTGCCCCGAATTTGTAATGCCCGGAAACTTCATCCCATTTTAAATCTTTGTCCGGTAGGGTCATTCCTAAAAATTTTACCTGCCCTGCGCAGACATCCACAAATTTCTGCCGCAATTCATCATTGGTAAACCGTTTAATCTTCCATTGCATGCTTTGTGCAGTATGTGGTGAGGCTTCATCAGCCGGTCCGAACATCATGATACTTGGCCACCACCAGCGGTTGATGGCATCCTGGCACATTCGCCGTTGTGCTTCGGTTCCAATGCTTAAGGTTAACAATATTTCATAGCCCTGCCGTTGGTGAAAACTTTCTTCTTTGCATATGCGCACCATTGCCCTGGCATAGGGACCATAAGATGCCCTGCATAAAGGCACCTGGTTCATAATTGCAGCGCCATCAACAAGCCATCCAATTGCGCCGATATCTGCCCAGCTTAGTGTTGGGTAATTAAAAATGGAAGAATATTTGGCTTTACCAGAATGAAGCTGGTTGATCATTTCATCGCGACTGATGCCAAGGGTTTCTGCGGCACTGTACAAATAGAGGCCATGCCCGGCTTCATCCTGCACTTTCGCTATAAGGGTAGCTTTTCGTTTTAAAGAAGGTGCTCTTGTGATCCAATTACCTTCCGGCAACATCCCTACTATTTCGCTGTGAGCGTGTTGTGAAATCTGCCGGACCAGGGCCTGGCGATACCTTTCCGGCATCCAGTCCTTCGGTTCAACCCTGATTTCCTTGTCAATTTTTTCCTGGAATTGTAATTCCGGGTTCAAATCATTCAACTTGGTATTCATCTTTCAAATGTAATTAATACACCAATATTTAGCTAACAAATGTTAGTATTTTAGGACGCCAAGTCGCTACAGTCCTTGTTTTGGTATTATCTCATGTCATAATCCACCACTAATTCAGGGTTTCTCGGGTGCGACTGGCAGGTGAGTATATACCCTGCTGCAATTTCATCGGGTTCAAGGGCATAGTTCTGGTCCATATCCACTTTGCCAAGCACCAGCTTTGCCTTACAGGTAGAGCAAACCCCGCCTTTGCAGGCATAGGGGAGATCTGCACCCTGCTTTAAAGCTGCATCCAATATGCTGCTGCCGTGGTAGGGAAGGTCAAATTGGAAAGCGATGCCATCTAGCTTCACTGTTACAGAGGCAACAGGCCCCAGTTCTTTTGTAGCGTTGATTGATTTTTCGCGTTCACTTACTTTTTGCCCGGGAGTGGTAAACAATTCAAAATGAATATTTGTACTTTCCACACCATGCAACAAGAGGAAATCGCGCACAGTAAAAATCATTTCCTCGGGGCCACATAAAAAGAAATGATCAGTATTATTCCAGTTGATCAAAGCGGTACCCAGTTGCTCACATTTATCGGCGGTAATACGGCCATAATTGATTGGCGCATCGGTGATTTCCCGGCTTAAAATATGGATGACCCTGAAGCGGTTCATGTATTTGTTTTTAAGCGCTTCAAGATCTTCCCTGAAAATGATGGAAGTCCTGTTGCGGTTACCATATACCAGGGTGAATTCGCTAAGGGGCTCAGTGGCCAATACTGTTTTAATGATCGAAATTATGGGAGTTATTCCACTGCCTGCGGCAAAGGCGACATATTGTTTTTTGTGTAACGAATCTAAATGGATATGGAATTTTCCGGTAGGCGGAAGCGCATCAATTCGGTCACCTTTTTTAAGTGTTTGATTTGCATACACAGAGAAACGGCCATCCATAACTGCTTTAATTGCCACCCTTAATTCATTTTCCACTGGCGAGCTGCATATAGAATAGGATCGCCTCAGTTCTTCCCCATTTATTGTGATTCGTAGCGTAATGTTCTGACCTTCCCTAAAGGAAAAAGTATCTTTTAATACATCAGGAATATCAAACGCAACCGATATGCAATCGTTGGTTTCCCGCCTGATATCACTAATGAGAAGGGAATGGAAATGGATGGACATAATTATGCTTTTAGTCCTTCAATCATGATCAGCACCATATTCTCTTCGAGCTGTTTAGGACTGATTTTTTCTTTACTCCGGTGCCAGCTTTCAATACCGTTAACAGCGTGAAGCATTATTAGTACAACGGTTGGTGCATCAACAGGTTTTATTTCTTTTTGTGCGATGCCTTTTTCAATGATGCCGGCCAGCCGCTTCCGGTAAACCCTGCGCTGGCTGTGAAAATTAGAAAGATAAGGATCGGAAAGGTGTTTCCAATCGCGGTCTGCAACGATCACCATTTCATAGTGGTGAAACATTTGCCTGATATGGAACCGCAGCATTGCTTCCACTTTCTGGATACTGGTGAGGTCGCTGTTTTCAATTTCATCAACTTTCTGGGTGAATTCATTGGCAACCTTAAAGCAGATTTCCTGCAACAATTCTTCTTTTGACTGAATGTGGTTATACAAACTAGCCGCTTCTACACCAACAGCTTCTGCCAGGTCGCGCATCGATGCTGCTTTAAAACCTTTTTCCCGGAATAGCCGGGTAGCCGCTTCAACGATCACTTCTTTCTTGGTGCCGTTATTTTTGTTTTTGATCTTGGCCATAACAACCAAATATACAAACGAACGGCCGTTAGTTGCGCGAAAGGCCTGTTATGGCTCATTTATTTGGAAAAATTCGGCTACTTTCGCGGCGAATTGCCTGCACGCCCTGCTGAAGGCTATTTAATAAAACCACCTATAAATTATACTAATTATATGTCCTTAATTGTTGTTGGTACAATGGCTTTTGATGCTATTGAAACGCCATTTGGAAAAAGCGGTCAAATCGTTGGCGGATCAGCCACCTACCTGGCCTGGAGTGCTTCTAATTTTGTGCATGAGGTAAACCAGATGTCTGTTATCGGGTATGATTTTCCAAAGGAAGAGCTGGATGCCCTTATTGCCCGTGGCGTAGACATGGAAGGCGTGCAGGTAAAAAAGGACGAGAAATCATTTTTCTGGGCGGGCAAGTATCACCTCGACATGAATACCCGTGATACTCTGGATACACAACTGAACGTATTGGCCAATTTTGATCCTGTTGTACCGGCAAGCTACCAGGATTCTGAATTCCTTATGCTGGGAAACCTTATGCCTAAACTTCAGCTCAGCGTAATCAGGCAACTAAAGAACAGGCCAAAGCTTATAGTCCTGGATACAATGAATTTCTGGATGGATACGGCCATGGCCGACCTGGAAGAAGTACTGAAAGAGGTGGACGTGCTGATGGTGAACGATAGTGAAGCCCGACAGTTAAGCGGGCAATTTTCACTGGTTAAAGCCGCGAAGGAAATCAGGAAAATGGGCCCGAAATTTCTGGTAATTAAAAAAGGCGAGCATGGCGCTTTACTGTTCCATGATGAAAAAGTATTTTTCGCGCCAGCCCTTCCACTGGAGGATGTTTTCGACCCAACCGGTGCAGGTGATACTTTTGCAGGTGGATTTATTGGTCATATAGCCGCAACCAAAGACATCTCTTTTGAAAACATGAAAAATGCAGTAATTAAAGGATCAGCCCTTGCCTCTTTCTGCGTTGAAAAATTTGGAGCAACAAGAATGCGGGAAATAAGCCATGCAGATATTAATGACAGGGTGCAGCAATTTGTTGACCTGGTTAATTTTGATATCAACCTTACAAATTAATACACAAGGGTAATAGCATGCCGCCATCGCCGGGTTTTGCCATTTACCGAAAAAATATCAGTTACCGCTATGTATATACCTGGTGGTAACTGATTTTTTTTATCGTCTTTACCGTCCCAGGAAAACTGGCCCTGAATACCACAAAGACCATTCCTGGCGAGGCTTCGCACCAGGATTCCATTTCGGTTATAAATAAGTGTGGTGAGAACATAACCGGGTTCATTAAAACTATAGCGGATATGGCAAAAGTCATCTTTGCCATCGCCGTCCGGTGAAAAAAGAGCTGGTTCTGGCCAAATTTTAATTCCATTAAATGTATTTCCCGTAAACTGTGAATTTGCATAACCCGGCGTACCATAACCCACATTCATAGCTGCAGAAAACCAATTGTCCCTGTCCTGTGTTTTGCCTGTTGGATTTCTCCTTTCCAGGGCTATGCCTTCCTTATTTCCCAGTAGTTCAAACTGCCAGCCAGACTGGTAATTTAATTCATCCAGGATTTTGTTGTTACCATCTAATAGCACTACCGAACCAGTTTCGTTAGGCCAGGAGGGAAGTTTTTCCAATTCTAATATAGTAATGGGGTCTTTTACCAGGTATTGTTTGCTGAGCCAGCCTTTATTTTCAGTGCATACAATGTATTCTCCTGGACAGAAGTATCTCGGACTGGTGCTGATTGATTTTGATGAACTGATTTCACCCCGGTTATTCCGGTTAGCTAGTTTTAGTTGTTGCAAATCGATTATCTGCTGACCTGTATTGTATAATTCAACGTAATCGCAGCCGGTTGGGGGTGGATCAAAAAGCAACTCATTGATAACCATACCAGTTGCTATCGAGTCGGCTAAACCCAACTTTACCCGCCGGGTATTACCCGGCGGGTAAAGTTGGCATGACCTGATACTGTTGGCCTGCAGGGCATATACCTTGTGGGGTAGAAGCGGACCTGCAAGCTGGCATACCAGTTGGTTGTGTAATGGGCCATCAATGGTTAGCCCGGTAAAATCAAGCCATGGCTCCGATTCAATTGCCTTTATATTGGCGACAGACGCGGCATCGATAACATCATCAAAAACTAATACCAGTTTATCATTCCCTTTGGTGAACCCGTAAAGTAAATTGAAACCTGTTTCTTTATCTCGTGAAATGCCGGCCAGGCTGGGTTTACCGGGGCTGCCACCAGCCTCAGACTCACTGGCCTGCCAATTTCCTTTAATGCTGCAGGCCTTTTTCAAATCGATCATCTCCAGGCTTCGGCCATTTGTATTAACTCCCCCATAGGATTTTATGGAATAAGCAACTGCATGAATGAGGTTTTGGTTCCTGTCGAAAAGCAGGATTGTATCTCCGTCATTTGAAAGTACCGGATATTTTGTTAGCGCGATTGTTCTGCCATAACTGAGGTATTGGCTGAATGCGCGGGTACTGCAAACGATCAATATGCTGTCCGGTGGTAAAAAAGTGCTGTCCGGGAAAACTGCGGTTGTCCGGCCGTTGGAGAGCAGCCAGCCGGAAATATCAATAATTTTGCCACTAACATTTGTTAGTTCAATAAATTCTTCTGGTGGTAATGAAATGGCCGGAACAGGGTCTGGCAGCAATTCAGTTATAACTACCTGAAACGCTTGTGCAGAATGCGTTCCAGCAGATATCAAAAATATCAGAAACAGGTAATTCCGGAGCATGGAATGAAACTACTCAACCCCCGTTTTATTTGCAATAGCAAAATATTATTTGGGTGAAAAAACCCGGGTGCTTAATTTCGTGATCCATGACAATGATGAAACATACAACTAAGATTAAGAAACAGCTCCCCAACCAGGAAGGTGTATAATTGTAGTGTATGTTCAAAAAATAGACTCAAGCCTTCCCAAACGGGAAGGCTTTTTTTTAATTAAAAGCAAGAAAAATAAAATGAAAGTCGCAGTTGTGGGTGCCACCGGACTAGTAGGCACCAAAATGTTACAGGTTCTGGCAGAACGCAATTTCCCTGTTACCGAGCTGATCCCCGTAGCCTCTGAAAAATCAGTGGGAAAGGAAGTAGAATACAAGGGTAAAAAATACAAAGTAGTAAGCATGACTGATGCCATTGCAGCAAAACCAGCCGTGGCTTTGTTTTCAGCAGGGGGCAGCACCTCACTTGAATGGGCGCCAAAATTTGCTGAAGCTGGCATTACGGTCATCGATAATTCATCTGCCTGGAGAATGGACCCCACGAAAAAACTGGTCGTTCCTGAAATTAATGCAGATGCATTAACTGTAAACGATAAAATCATCGCTAATCCGAACTGCTCCACTATACAAATGGTGGTTGCTCTGAATCCTTTGCATAAGAAATACCATATCAAAAGACTTGTGGTGTCTACTTACCAGAGTGTTACCGGAACCGGCGTAAAGGCGGTTACCCAGTTAATGAATGAGCGTCAGGGTATTGAAGGCGAAATGGCATATAAATACCAGATTGATATGAATGCAATTCCGCAAATTGATGTATTCCTCGATAATGGATATACGAAGGAAGAAATGAAAATGGTGAACGAGACCAAAAAGATCATGCGAGACGATAGTATTCGTGTTACGGCTACAACAGTCCGTATTCCGGTGATGGGCGGACATAGTGAAAGCGTAAATGTGGAGTTCGACAATGAGTTTGACATAAACGAAGTAAAATCCTTATTGGCAGCGGCACCCGGAGTAGTATTGGTGGATGATCCCGCCAACGCAAAATATCCGATGCCGAAGGACGCACACGAAAAAGATGAAGTTTTTGTCGGCCGCTTGAGAAGGGATGAGTCTCAGCCAAATACCCTGAATATGTGGATCGTAAGTGATAACCTCCGAAAAGGTGCGGCAACCAATGCTGTACAGATTGCAGAATACCTGCTTCAGAAAGGGTTGTTAGGATAAAGAATGATTAGTCAAAACTACGGTTGAGGAAATTTAACAGGGGCTGCAATGTTGTAAAAGCTTCGGTTACTTTCTTCACCATAGTTTTGTCTTGTAAATCGCTATCAGGAATTTGTTTAATGGCGACGAAACTTTTAAAAACAAGGTATTCGGCCGCAGGGGAGTCTTTTTCAAATCCCTGGGGAACGCGGGTTAATTTCAAATCAGCACTTTCGGAAAGTTTGCCGAAAACTGATTTGAATTTTTTCCCTTCAACAATACTTCTAAACTCTTCCAGGTTATAATCAATTTCCTGCCGTACTTTTTTTAAATCCGGCGGCATTGGCATATACAATCCACCTCCAGTGAAGCTTTGCCCGGGTTCGATATGTATGTAATATCCTGCCCGCATCGACTTTTTGCCTCCCGCGTTAATACTTGCCCCGAAATTGGTTTTATAAGGCGATTTGTCTTTCGAGAATCGGACATCACGGTTAATGCGGAACAAACATTCTTTTGCCTTTAGGGCAGAAATTGATGGGTCATTTTTAGCATGGGTATCAATAACGGCCTGAACAAATTTTTCCATATCCTCCTTTGCCGCTTCGTAGGTTTTCCGGTTTTCATCGAACCAGGTTTTGTTATTGTTTTTCTTCAGGTCTTTCAGGAACCCGATTGTTGATTTCACCAACATTGCTTTTTTTTGTTGCTGCAAAAAAAACCGGATCAATTGAGCCGGTTCTGAAAAGGAAGGTACCTGGTACCTTAAAAGCACCAGGCAGGAATTATTTCACTTTACCCCAGTTTTCGCCGCTTTTGATGCGGTACATAGTCATTTCACTTACGCCATACTTTTCAGCTAGCTGGCGAATGGTAAGTGTCCTGCTTTTGCTACTGAGTGTCTTTTTAATTGATTTAACCTGCGTTGCATTGAGCTTTAACCCGGTCGCACGGTTGGCCTGGATTTTCTTATAAGCAACCTTTGCAGGACTGCTTTGCTGATGTTCGATCATTTCATCCAACGTAGCCCATTTCAGGTTCTTTAATGAATTGTCTGTTTTGTTATGATTAACATGAATCACATACCGGTGCTTTGGAGAAGGCTTCTTCAAAAAGAGACGGGCAATTTCACGGTGTATATACAACGTACCATTATTACCCGGACGGTGAAGATTCAGTGTTTTATAACCGGTTGTCAGCGACCCGTTCAATAATTTACCATCCTCCAGTACCGAATCGGTATAACTTGCTACGCGGCCACTGGATGATAATGCGTATTGTTTGCGAAGGTGTTTCCATCCCGGAAACTGGAGTGGCTTCCAGATTTCGCCTGTTAATGATTTGACCATCGTTCCCATTTTTTTAAAGTTACGAAAAGATATGCCACAAAACTTTTATGCGTTTATACATTCCCGATCATTTTTAAAAAATCTTCCTCGGTAATAATATGGATCTGGGGTATTTTTTTCGCCTTTTCCAGTTTTGAGCCGGCATCTTCACCTACCACCAGGTAATTCAGCTTACTGCTTACCCCGCTTAGCAATTTCCCACCCCGTTCTTCCACCATGGTTTCAGCATCAGACCGTTTCATGCGGTTAAGGGTACCTGTGAACAGGAAGGTCTGGCCTTCAAGCCCGCCTCCAGACAGTGTTTTCTTCTTTTCGCTCTTCATGTTTAGTCCCAGCTCTTTTAGCTCTTCCAGCATCTTCAGGTTGGCTGGATTATGAAAGAACTGGTGTATACTGGCAGCCACTTTTACACCTACATCTTCCACTTCCTGCAATTCTTCAAGGCTCATTTTGCTCAGTTCCATCAGGTTACTTACGGCCTGGGCCAGTGTTTTGGCGGTGGTTTCACCAACGTAGCGAATACCAAGGGCAAAAATCAGGCGGTGCAGGGGTTGGTGCTTGGATTTACTGATGGCCTCCGAAAGGTTACTAATCGACTTTTCCCCAAATCCTTCCATGCCGCCGATTTTCTCAAAGGGCAACCGGTAAATTGAGGGGATATCTTTCAGGTAGCCCAACTCGTAAAATTTACGCACATTGGCTTCCCCAAAACTGCGGATGTCCATGGCGTCTTTAGAAACAAAATGGATGATGCGCTCCACAACCTGTGCCGGGCAATCAATATTGATACAACGCCATACCGCCTCACCTTCTTCCTTAAATAATCTTGATTTGCATTCGGGACATTTAACCGGGAATTCAATCGGTTGTTCCTTTCCGTTACGGACTTCGGGCAATGACTTTACAATATAGGGAATCACATCCCCAGCACGCTCTACCAATACCATATCCCCAATCATCAGGTCTTTTTCACGGATAACGTCCTCATTAAAAAGGCTGATGGAAGCAACCGTTACGCCCCCGATGGGTACGGGGTCTATTTTCGCTACCGGCGTAATGGCCCCTGTCCGGCCTACCTGGAATTCAACATCCTTCAGGCGGCTTGTTGCCTGCCTCGCTTTAAACTTATAGGCTATCGCCCAACGCGGATGGTGCGTTGTCATTCCCAGGCGGTCCTGCAGGTCAAGCCGGTTTACCTTAATCACCATACCATCAATTTCGTAGGGTAATTCATCCCGGCCCTCTTCAAATTCCTTGCAATAAGCGATTACATCTTTTATTCCTTTAAATACTTTTTTTTCTTTATTAGGGCTCCTGAAACCCAATTCCCAAAGCAATTCAAGGCTTCCGGAATGGGTTCTCAAAGCGGCTGGCATCCCTCCGGTATCAACATGGTAGCTGATGTGGTACAAAAAAGCTTCAAGGTTACGCCGCTTTACTTCCTTAGGGTCTTTGATGCGCAAAGAACCTGATGCGGCATTCCTTGGATTCGCAAGTGGCGGCAGGTTCTGTTCAGCCAGTTTTTCGTTGAATGCCTTGAAATGTTTTTTTGTCAGCAAAACCTCCCCACGAATCTCAATCTGTTGGATGCCATAATCTGAAAATTTTGCGGAAAGCGGTACTGACCTGATCTGCCGGATATTAGTGGTGATTTCATCGCCCTGAACCCCATCACCCCGGGTTGCACCACGAACCAGCAGGTCGTTTTCATAAATGAGGGAAATACTAGCCCCGTCAAATTTTGGTTCAACGCAGTATTCAATATGTGCCTCCCCGGATCCCTCACGAACCCGCCGGTCCCAATCTGCCAGGTCTTCTGCATTGTATGAATTATCCAGTGACAACATTGGTACAAGGTGCGAAACAGTGGGGAAGGATGGAGTTAAACCATTTGCAACACGCTGGGTTGGCGAATCCGGCCGGACCAGTTTGGGATGTTTTTCTTCTATCCTTTCCAGGGCCTTGTACAACTGGTCATATTCGAAATCTGACACTAAGGGCGAGTCCAGCAGATAATACCTGTATTCATGGAACCGCAGCACCTCCCGAAGGATCTCAACCTCAGCCACCGGGATATCTGGTAGCTGTTGGAGGAGTTGCACGGTCTTCGCCTGCCATTCATGTGTTTGTTTCTGGGTGTACATATTCTTATTGCCAATTGCCCCAAATATATAATTTCTTGCCAGCGTAATGTATAAGCTCGTGGTATTCCGGGAAATGGCAAAAATGTATACTAAAACAGGCGGTAAAAATGTAGTATTGTACAAAGTTTTTTGGTGTCTTTTTGAAAAACTTGAACAACCTTAAGGTTAGCACTATGAAAAAGATTTCCCGTTTCAGTCATTTTGGAGAATTGGGTGATAAGGATTATTTCAGGATAGCCCTGTCGGTGGATTGTGTGATTTTCGGATTTGAAGACAATGAATTGAAAGTTCTGGTGATTAAATGCAATTTAAATGAGTACAAAGGAAAATGGTCATTACTCGGCGACCTGGTTAAGCCCGATGAAGATATCGAAACAGCTTCCTACAGGATTTTGAAAGAGCGGACAGGACTCAATGATGTTTACCTGGAACAGGTGCGCACTTTTGGCAAACCCGGTCGGCACCCTGCGGGTAGGGTAATTACTGTTGCTTATTTTTCCCTTGTGAATATCAAGAACCACAAGTTGAAATTGTCTGACAATGAATTGCACTGGCATCCGGTAAATGATATTCAGGAAATGGCTTTTGACCACAGGGAAATTTTACAATGCTGCCTGGATCAGCTAAGAGAAAAAATAGAGGATTATCCGCTGGTGTTCAACTTACTACCGGGTAAATTCTCTTTAAGGGAATTACAATGCCTTTATGAAGCTATTTTAAATACAAAACTCGACCGGAGGAATTTCAGGAAGAAGTTCTTCATGATGGATTGGCTGATCGACCTTGATGAGCTTGAAGTTGACGTGCCCCATCGCCCCGGGAAACTTTACAAGTTTAACCAGGAGAAATTCGGTAAAGCTGTTAGTGGAATGGATAGAAATAAACGCACAAATTCAGTTCACCGATAACTGGTGTTGAATTACAAAAGAAATGATCTCCTCCAAAGGAATTGATATCCTGCTGATGGCATCTTCAATATCGGTACGGTCAACCTGCGCAGCAAAGGATGGCGTTTTCAGCTTCTTCATCACCGATTTTACATCCATGCCCTCATAACGCGTTGGCCTGACCAGCGCTGCAGCATGTATGAACCCCGATAATTCATCAAACACATAAATCATTTTTTCCATAGTTGTTTCCGGTTCAACTCCAAAATGTCTTGGCCCGTGGCAGGCGATGGTACGGATTACCAGGGGATCTATTTGTCTTTTCTCCAGTTCTTCAATAATGATGCGGCAATGGGCATCAGGATATTTTTCCCAGTCGGCATCGTGGAGTACCCCGGCCATCCACCACTTATGGGCCTCGGCTTCTGTAAGTTTTTCCCGCTCCAGGGCCCAGGCCTTCATCACGGCACCCACCTGCCGCATATGCAACCGGAGGCGTTCATTGGGCACCCAATCCTGTAAAAGGGCAAGGGTTTCGGCTTCGGATAAAACGTTTCCGGTATTGGCCGGGTTGCCAAATTGAGTTCTGCCAAGGGCTAAAATGAGCATCTGTTTAAATTTAATGTAAAAATATTTATTGAATATCAATTAGTTATAAAAGTATGATTAAAAATAACGGGTCAAAAGCTTGGAACTAAATACAGTACTTGCCTACCTTTGCGCTCCGAATTATTTCACCAAACTGACTACCTGGTTGGAGGTAGCAGACTAAATTAAGTTAAATGAGCAAATTACATTTCACCACCAAGCATGCGAACGAGGCTACCGTGCAACATAACTGGTATGTTGTTGATGGTACCAATCAAACCGTAGGTCGTATGTGCGCCAGAATCGCGGCCATTTTGCGTGGTAAGAACAAAGCGTACTATACTCCACACGTAGATTGTGGCGATTTTATTATTGTGATCAATGCCGACAAGGTTAAGTTCACCGGAAACAAACTTGAGCAGAAAGTGTATGAGAACTTCAGTGGTTACCCAGGTGGCCGTAAGGAAGAAGTTGCGCAGGACCTGTTGAAGCGCCGCCCGGAAGTGATCATCGAGCGTGCTGTAAAAGGCATGTTACCGAAGAACCGCCTGGGCCGTAAGATGTACAAGAAGTTGTTTGTATATGCTGGTGGAAACCATCCGCATACTGCACAGCAGCCTAAAGATCTGAAATTCTAATCCACATTATCAATTTTCAAATTCCACAATACATGGAAAAGCAAAAAAATGGTTTGGGTCGTCGTAAAGCTGCTGTAACACGCGTGTTCCTCAGCAAAGGCGATGGCAAAATCACTGTAAACGATAAAGATTATAAAGTGTATTTCCCGTTGGTTTATTTACAGAACCAGGTGGAAGGACCACTTAAAGCCATTGAAGCGACCGATAAATTCGATATCGTTATCAATGCAACAGGTGGTGGTGTAAAAGGCCAGGCTGAAGCTGCCAAGCTCGGTATTGCCCGCGCACTGCTCGAAGTAAATGCTGAATACCGCCCGACCCTTAAAGCTGCAGGGTTCCTTCACCGCGATCCTCGTAACGTGGAGCGTAAGAAGCCTGGTAAGAAGAAAGCCCGTAGAAGCTTCCAGTTCAGTAAGAGATAATTTTATAATACTATTAATAAGTCTATAATGGAAAATAATACTTCGTTGCAACAGCAATTGCTTGAGGCTGGCGTTCACTTCGGTCACCTCAAGAAGAAGTGGAACCCCAAAATGTTGCCTTATATCTTCGCTGAGAAGAAAGGTATTCATATCATCGACCTGAACAAGACTACTGAAAGTCTGCAGGAAGCTTCTGCTGCCCTGAAGCAGATCGCCCGCAGTGGTAAGAAAATCATGTTCGTTGGTACCAAGAAACAAGCGAAAGAAATCGCTACCCAGTGCGCCCAGCGAGTGAACATGCCATTTGTAACCGAGCGTTGGCTCGGTGGTATGCTCACTAACTTCAACACGGTTCGTAAGAGCGTGAAGAAAATGCAGAGCATTGAAAAAATGTTGGGTGATGGTACTTTGGACAATATCACCAAGAAAGAGCGTTTGACCCTTACCCGCGATAAAGAGAAAATGGAAAAAGTATTAGGTGGTATCGCCCAGTTAGGCCGTATCCCTGCCGCTTTGTTCATCATCGATATCGGCCATGAGCATATTGCACTGGCTGAAGCAAAGCGCCTGGGCATCACTACTTTCGGTATGGTTGATACAAACTGTGACCCGAATAAGGTTGATTTCCCGATCCCCGCAAACGATGATGCTACCAAGAGTATCGCCATCATTATCGAATACATCACAGCAGCAATCGCTGAAGGTCTTGCTGAAAGACAAGCTGCGAAAGATGAAGATGTTGAAGATAACCAGGATGAGAACGAAAGACGTGCAGCCCGCATGGAAGCTGAAGCCCAGGCTGAAGCTGCCCGTGGTGGCCGCGGTGGTCGCGGTGCAGGTCCTGGTGCAGGTGGTCCTGGCGGACAAGCGAAGCGTCGTGTTCCAAACAGTCCAAAGAGAACCGGAGCGAGATAATAAGCAGGTAAATAGTAAATGGTGAATGGGAAAATGAAATCCGCAGTCGGAAAATTATGTACCATTCACGATTCACCATTTACTATTCACTTCTAATTGATTAATTAACAAACATAATTTCCATATATGTCAACTGTAACAATTACAGCTGCGGATATCAATAAGCTGCGCCAGGCAACTGGAGCAGGTATGATGGATTGCCGCAAAGCCCTCACAGAAAACAATGGTGATTTCGAAGCTGCGATCGACTGGTTGCGTAAGAAAGGAGCTAAAGTAGCTGCCCTGCGTAGCGACCGCGATGCTAAAGAAGGTGTGGTGCTGGCTAAAACAACTGCAGATAACAAAACAGGTATTGCATTATGCGTTAGCTGTGAAACTGATTTCGTGAGCAAGAATGCAGACTTCGTTGCATTTGCACAAAGCATCATGGATGCAGCTATTGCCAATAATGTGAAGAGTGCTGATGAGCTGAACAATGTTGCGATTAATGGTCAGAAAATCGCCGACCTGGTAAATGATAAACTTGCTTCTATCGGTGAGAAAATCGGCATCTCTAAATTTGAGCGTATCGATGCAGCATATGTTGCTTCTTATATCCATGGCGCAAACCGTATGGGTGTATTGGTTGGCCTGACCAAAGAAGCCCCTGAAGCAGGAAAAGATGTAGCTATGCAAATTGCTGCGATGAATCCTGTTGCTGTTGATCCTGATGCAGTTCCTGCCGATATTGTTGCCCGTGAAAAAGCAATCATCACCGACCAGGTAGCTGCTGATCCAAAAATGGCTGGCAAGCCTGCTGAAATGATCGAAAAGATCGCTTCCGGTAAACTGAATGCTTTCTTTAAAGAAAGCACCCTGCTGGCACAAGCCTTCGTAAAAGATGGCGGTATGAGTGTTGCTGATTACCTGAAATCTGCAGGTGACGTGAAAGTTACCGAGTTCAAGCGCGTTGCGCTTGGATAATAATTTTAGGCAATATATAATTTTCGGGAACCCGGTTGCAATTAGCAACCGGGTTCTCTTTTTTACCTATTTGTCTTTTGGTCTTTTTTGCCCATAATTTTTTCTGCGCCACCACAGCATGAACCCTGTTATTGATAATATGGCTGGTGAAAGCCCGACAAACAGGTACAAAACTTTTGAATAGCTGCCTGCGAAACTGCCCACATGAAAGCTATAGGCCACAGCTGACTACAATATGTTCCTCCAGGTTTTCACCATCCCTTTTTGTAAAAGGGATATGCATAAACGTTGGTTCGAAACCTGGATAAATCTCCTGCACGGCATGTAATATTTTATCCAGGTCATTTCAATACCACTGAAAAATATCATTACATTAAATAGCAGCGCCCATACACCAATATATCGGTGAAGTCCGGATGCACCTGCCTCCAGTTTTTCCATTTGACAGGTGCCCGTAAAACCAATGCTTTCAAAACGTACTTTTTGTAAATGATGATGCCGGTGATAATATTGGTAAAGAGTAATAATCCGGCTAATGTGATGACCAGCATAGCCCCCGATAAACCAAGAATTAATAGCCAGCTACCATTAATTAATCCAAGCCAGCTATGCAGACTAAAAATTCTTCTATTGAAAGATTTAGCCATAATAACAGGTTGCCTTCACACGTAGAAGCAATATGTAAATGTTGATGAATAAATAATAATACCCATAATTACAGGCTTAAATTATTATGGCATATCTTTTATTTCTGCCCAGCTGATCTCACCAATTTTTTTGATCAGCAACCAATTGGCGAGTATGCTTAAGACTGTTAATAACAATACCACCGCAATAAATTTATATACCAGGAAATGCATCAATCCGGTTGACCCGGTAATGATCATCATCATCATTCCCCGAAGGAAATTCCCCGACTTATCTTTCATTACCGGAGGCCTGGAAGCGGGTAATGATTTCCTTCCCAGCAACAATATAGTGCAGCAAATCACAAGCTGGTTGGATAATCCTAATAACAGGTTCGGTAAAATTTCCCAACCTTTCCAAACTATACCACCAACAAATAGCAGGAACGCCAGGGGTAAAAAGAATTTGCATACCATACTCAAAAAACTGCCCTGGATAATAGATCCGGGCTTTCCTACAGGGTAACTATAGAAAACCCAGGAAGCCTTGTATTCATCTGCAATGGCAATTTGCTGGATGGCACTGATGATGATAAAGGAGCTCATATATAGCAGGAAAATAAAACCAAAGGAATCCCCCATCATTTTAGCCGAGCCTTCCGCCTGATCACCGGTGCGCGGCAAAAACATCAGGATGACCCAGATAACAAGATAACCTATGGTCGGATAAACCCGCATCCTGAAACCCCGGTTGCGGTTCGTCCAGCGCCAGGTGAACAGGAACCCTGCCCTGGTAATGGCATCCCTGGTTAATAACCCCACCAAAAGTTCAGGCAGGGGTTTTCGTTTTGTGGACTGTTTGTAATAGTTGACGGTTGATAATGCCTGGGGTTCTGCGCCGCTGCTATTAATCATCGACAACTTTTGGTTAAACGCCGGTGCAAGGATGCTGATTACAACCCAGATACTGCCTAAACTGGTTATCACACTCAGTACTAAAAAAAACCAGCCACCGGTATTGGCCGATCCATTCAGTGTGGTCCAGGCCCTGCCAAACCAATAAGGTGGAAAAATGCGGACAAAAGGGTTTTCGGCTATACTGAACTGTTGGAATTCACTGCGGTCTGTCAGGCGTAAAAAAACCTGGTAGCCTCCATAAATAAATATTACAAATCCTACCTGGAACCAGGCGATAAAGGATTTGAATTTTTCCGCCGACATGATTTTCAGCACAAGCAGGTAGACTGCATTAATCAGGAAGATGGCGAAAAGACTGGCGAGCAGGACCAGGGAAAAAAGTGATAATGCAGCCCACCATCCGGTTGCCATGCCGTTATAAATTATTGCCGGCAGGCTCATGGGCAGTATTACCCTGATCAGGTGAACCAGAATATGCAGCAATTTGGCCATGAGAATGGTCCGGTCATTCACGGGCTTTGGCAGCAATATCATATTGTCTTTCACATCAATCAGCACGGAAGTGAAATCAGTGATCAATACTGAAGCCAGTAAGAAAAGAAAAGCCAGGAAAAAAAAACTGAAATGGGTGATATCGTCTTTCCCTAATACAAATGCGATCAGGTTGATCATTCCCATCACCAAAGCCATCAGCATTGTGCCGAGCATGGCATTGCTGATACCTTCTTTCTTCACCCTTCCACGGGTTTGCTGGAATGTATTTGGGCGGCGATCATCCATTATCAGCTTATACCGCAATATCAGTGCGAGCTGGCCGGTATTGATTCCCCAGCTTTCATATAATCGCCGGGGCAATAAAACAAGGGTATAAAATGCCCGGCTGATCTTATTCATTTATATCAGGGGTTGTAGCGGTTTCATTCCCGAATGCGGAGACCAGGCTGGCAGCTGCGTCATGAAGCGATTTGCTGGCCGTTAGCTGGGCGAAAATATTTTCCAGGCTTCCCTGGCCCTGGCTTTGCTGCAGGCTTGCAAAACTGCCATCGGCCACAATCACGCCATTGTTGATAAGTACTATGCGGTCACTTACTTTTTCCACCACATCCATCATATGGCTGCAATAGAAAATGGTTTTTCCTTCAGCTGCCAGTTTGCTGATCAGCTCTTTAATGATGATTACACTGTTGGCATCAAGCCCGCTTAAGGGTTCATCAAGGATCAGGATATCGGGGTTGTGGATGAGTCCGGATATCAGTAAAACCTTTTGCCGCATGCCTTTACTAAAAGTATCCATACGCTGGTGCATATTAGCTTCAAGACCAAGCGCGTTCAGCATCCGATGGATTCTTGTTTGGGCGGTATCAGGGGGGATTTCATAAAGCCCGGCTACCAGTTCCAGGAATTCAGCAGCAGTAAGTACTTCATATAATTCTGCCAGTTCGGGTACATAACCGATGATCCTTTTTACGGATAAAGGATCCTCCCGGAGGCTGATACCTTTTACTGTTACAGATCCTTCAAAATCCGGCAACAGGCCGCAAAGGATCTTTACAGTCGTGCTTTTCCCGGCCCCATTTGGCCCGATATAGCCGATCACCTGGCCGGGGAAAATATCAAGGCTGATATTGTTCAGGACCTGCTTGCTGCCATAGGATTTGAACAAAGATTGAATGCGGATGATTGGTTCCATAAGTATAGAAACATAAAAATAACCTTTCTTTGCACCACAAGAAAACGGAATGCCATATGGAACCCAGGTATAAAAGAATTTTGCTGAAGCTCTCTGGTGAAGCCCTGATGGGTGAAGGCGGTGAAAACGGTTATGAACCCCTTAACCACTCTATCATTGCGCAATATGCCCGTGAAATCAAGGCAGTGGTTAAAGCAGGTGTAGAAGTTGCCCTGGTGATAGGTGGTGGTAATATTTACCGCGGGATGAATGAAGCGGATACTGGTATTGAAAGGGCACATGGCGATTATATGGGCATGCTGGCGACAGTAATAAATGGCATGGCGGTACAGGCCGGACTCGAAAAGGAAGGTGTGTTTACGCGCCTGCAAAGTGCCATTAAAATGGAACAGATTGCTGAACCGTATATCCGCAGGCGGGCCATCCGGCACCTCGAAAAACACCGGGTGGTAATTTTTGGTGCAGGCACGGGGAATCCGTATTTCACAACCGATACAGCCGGGTCTTTGCGTGCTATTGAAATCAAGGCCGACGTTATTTTAAAGGGTACACGTGTGGATGGAATTTACACGGCCGATCCTGAAAAGGACCCGACAGCTACAAAATTTGACACCATCAGCTTTCGCGATTGCATCAATAAGAACCTGAAGGTGATGGATATGACCGCTTTTACCCTTTGCATGGAGAATAATCTGCCAATTATCGTTTTCGATATGAATAAACCCGGAAACCTTATGAAAGTGGTTATGGGCGAGAAAGTTGGCACTATGGTACAGGGCTAAAGCGTATTTTTACGCGAATGCCGGCCCCTGCTTGCAGGTTTGGGTTATCATTATTACATTGCAGTATGAAAAGCCACCTTTAATAGGGTGGTTTTTTAATCCCCTGTCTTAAGATCCCATGGAAGCCCGCTGAAGGATTTACTCCGAAAACTCCGACCATTATGACTACGTTATTCAATTTATTGGAAATCAGGATCTCCGTGGGGATAGTAGAAATTATCATTTTTCAATTTGGGGCCATTGCGCTCGGCTTTGCTATTCACCTCTTTATAACTTCTCGCAGAAATACACGCCTTCAAATGCAACAGCCTTCGGATACAGCTGCTTACCAGGAAGCAGATGAATGGAAGCTGAAATATTTTAATGATACTGAAGATTACGAAAAGCGAATAGCGAAACTTCAGCATGAACTGAAGTTGTCGCGCGAAAATGAACAGTTCCTTGCGATGGAAATTGATTCAGTGCGGCAGGAAAGGGAAGAATTGCTCGAAAGCCAGGCCGAACTTGCATCTCCGGCCAGGCAAACTACTGAATACCTGCAGGAATTGCAGGATGCACAACAACACATGATTCAGCACAATGAGCGGATGCATCAGTTGTTGTCCCAGATCGAACAGCTTAAACAAATGGAACAGAAGCATCTTGAACTGGTGCATGCCAACGATTTGCTGACAAAGCAAATGGGCGATATGCGGGTGCAGCTGGTGGAAAAGGAAAATGATATCCGCGCATTGAGGCAGCAGAACAGGTTGGGCGAAGAAATGCAACAGCGCCTGGAAAAAGTATATGCCGATTATAATAGCCTGCTGGAGAAAATGCATAAACTGGAAGCGCATGTTGCTACCAGCCAAAAAGAAGGTAGTTCCTACGCAGAAATGCAGGATTCCTATTTTAAGGTTACAAAAGAACTTGATGAGTTAAAGGTGAAATACCTGAACCTGCTGGAAGAAAGCCAGCGCACTACCCGAACACTTGCTGATGTTGAAGACAAACTCCGGGAAGCTAATTTCCAGCGGATGCAATTGCAAAAGAAAACAACTTATTTAGAGGAGCTGAACCAGGACCTGCAACAAGTTTCTGAGCACCATAACAAGTTGCATAGCCAAATGCGGAGGATAACCGAAATTGAGCAACTGCTTGCCAAAGCAACACAGTTTACTTCCACTCCCGATAAGGCTGATCCTTCTATCTGAAATCTGAACAATACGCTCAAATATTATTCAATATTTGATGCGACCGTTTGCCTGTTTCCTAAAATTGCTATACCCTGCCGGTAACCGAATCGCCTTAACTTTGCGGACAAACTGGAACTATGTCAAAACCTATTGCAGATATCCGCATTGAATATAAACGACATTCCTTAAGCGAAAAGGACGTACAGCATGATCCTATAAGGCAATTCGATCTTTGGTGGACTGAGGCGATCAGCAGCCAGATTGAGGAAGTTAATGCAATGACCCTGGCAACTGCGTCGTCTGATGGGTTGCCTTCAGCCCGAATTGTTTTATTGAAAGGGTTTACTGAAGAAGGCTTTGTTTTTTTTACCAATTACAATAGTTATAAAGGACAGCAGCTCGATGAAAATCCAAGGGCCTGCCTGGTATTTTTCTGGAAGGAACTGGAAAGGCAGGTTAGGATAACAGGGCTCATTGAAAAAGTGAGTGCTGAAGAAAGCGATGTGTATTTTTCAAGCCGTCCGGAATCGAGCAGGATCGGTGCATGGGCTTCACCCCAAAGTAAGGTTATTGAAAGCCGGGGCATCCTGGAAACTACTGAAGCAGAATTACAGAAAGCATTTGAAGGAAAAGAAATTCCAAGGCCTTTACATTGGGGAGGTTACCGCCTGAAGCCGGTAAGTGTAGAATTCTGGCAGGGCCGGCCAAGCCGTTTGCATGACCGCATCCATTACTCGTTAGAAGAAACGGGCAACTGGCGTATTGAAAGGCTTGCTCCTTAGGGGGTATTCAATAAGCAATAACTAGTATTGAAATTGTACTCTCAACGTACCCGATCAATAAACATCTATTCACTGGTTTCCAGGCTGGAGGCTACCTTCCTATTCCGGTAAGTATTTTCGGACTATACGGCACCCCCCTGTATTCAACCTGTGGGGGCTGAACCGGTTTCCATTCAGGAACAAATCGTTCAGGGTTGCTCCTAAAAAAAATGTGAAAACGATCTGGTAACATTTTCACATTTTCATCTCTTCAATTAAGACTGTACAACAACCGGCGCCTTTGCTTTTTTCGCCTGGGCTGGTCTTGCTGGCCTGCTTTTTCCGAAAGAGCCTTTGAAAATCTTTCCTTTTTTGGTTTTTTTATCACCTCTTCCCATGATCTGGTTTTTTAGTTGTTTAGGGCGCAAAAATACATAAAAAAGGGGAGAAGAAGGCTAAGTGGTAAACTCACCCTTCTTCTCCCACTTTAATGCTGTGGTGGCGCAGTGTTATAATTTTGAAGACAGTTCTTTACCTGCCTTGAAACGGGCAACTTTCTTAGCCTTGATTTTGATCACAGCACCAGTTTGTGGGTTGCGACCATTACGAGCTGCTCTTTTAGAAACAGAGAAAGTACCGAAACCAACCAGGGTAACTTTACCACCACCTTTCAGGGTTTTGGTAACTGCCTCGATGAAAGAATCCAAAGATTCGTTTGCCTGGGTTTTTGTAATGCCTGCGTCATCGGCAATTTTAGCGATTAATTCAGCTTTGTTCATAGTGGAAAATTTTAGAATTTTAAGCAGAACAAATATAGACGGTTTTTAATTCCAACAAATTTTTTTTTGTTTTTTTTCGAAGACTGTTTTTAGTGGCTGGAACCCGCACCAAATAAGCATTATAGAAGAAAAATAAAATATTTAAATTTGATATTACGGGAATCTGAAACCCTGAAATGCCCTACAGTAAAGGGTTTCATTAAATTTATCCTGAAATGCCCACCAGTACTGCATTACAGCTGAAGGTAGGTAATATACACAATAATGTTTTCTGCAGATTTTTATTATCCACAATTAGTGCACAAGTTCCATAACTGAACGGAAGGCAATGAACCGGTTTCCCCATTTTTCAAAGCTTTTTTTCCGGAGTATTTCTGCATACTGCGTAATATACCGGTTATAGGCTTCCCGGGTCTTTGCTGTATACTGTGCAGCAAAAGTGGGGCCATCTGTTTCATCCACTTCTATTAACCTTAGTAAACGGCTGTTTTCGAAGCAGCCCGTGGACAAAACTTCAGGCATATGTTCGTCTTTCATCCATTTTAACCAGTCTTCCATGATGGACCAGTCTATTTTCAGGGTAACATTATAAATAAACATACCGGGATATTAATATTTTAATTTCAGGTAAACAGGGCAATGGTCGCTATGCTTTACATCGGGGTAAATGTCAGCATCCAGTAATTGCGGTTGCAGCGCTTTTGTGACATTAATGTAATCGATACGCCAGCCTTTATTGTTAAGGCGTACGCCTGGAAATCGCTGGCTCCACCAACTGTAGCGGTGTGGTTCCGGGTGGAATTGCCGGAAACTGTCTACCCAGTCATGCTCCAGAAACTTGTCCATCCAGGCTCTTTCTTCCGGCAGGAATCCGGAAGATTTTTTATTGCCTTTGGGATCATGGATATCAATTTCGCGATGGGCTATATTATAGTCGCCACAGACAATCAGTTTTGGTCTTTTTTTTCTTAACAGTTCCGTGTACCCGAAAAATTCTTCCAGCCACTGGTATTTATACTCCTGCCGCTCATCACCTGATGTTCCTGAAGGAAAATAAGCGTTGATTAGGGTAATATCTCCATAATCTGCCCTGATGACGCGGCCTTCTGCATCACTTTTCATGAACCCGTTCCCGAATTCTACATTGTCTGATTTTATTTTGCTGAATATGGCAACACCACTATAGCCCTTTTTTTCTGCAGAATACCAATAATCATCAAAACCAAGTGCCTGGATCGATTTGTAATCTACATTATCGCGATGCGCTTTGGTTTCCTGCAGGCAAATAATATCTGCGGGGTCTGTTTTCAGCCAGTCTATCAATCCTTTATTCATCGCAGCCCTTATGCCGTTAACATTGTAAGATATAATTCGCATAACCCGTTTCATTTAATTAAATTGATTCTCAGTTTTACCAAAATTATTGAAATGGTTCAGCATAAACCAATAATTCCCCCGAAGGCGCAAATTTACCTGGAAGGCCCCAAGGACCGTAGTTATGAATTACTTTTCGCATTCCGCGTTTTCAGGCAGTTTATTAAAGGTTTCAGGACCCTTCACTTTCTTGGTCCATCTATCACTGTGTTTGGCTCCGCGCGATTTTCTGAAGACCATCCTTATTATGTAATGGCCCGTGAATGTGGCAAACGAATTGCCGCACTTGGGTTCAATACCATGACCGGTGGTGGGCCCGGCATCATGGAAGCTGCCAATCGCGGGGCATTTGAGCATGGCGGGAGGTCTATCGGCTGTAATATTCAGTTGCCCTATGAACAGAAACTCAATCCATATGTAACCACTTCAATAACATTTGAGCATTTTTTCGTAAGAAAAGTATTGCTGGTTAAATATTCCTATGCATTTATTATAATGCCTGGCGGTGTAGGTACCATGGATGAATTTTATGAGACATTAACCCTTGTGCAAACCCACACGATTACCCGGTTCCCAATTGTGCTGATGGGAAAAGCGTATTATCAGCCGGTTCTTGATTACCTGAAATTTATGGCCGAACAAAAAACTATCAGTTGGGAAGATATCAACCTGGTGTTGCTGACAGACAGTATTGATGAAGCCATGGAGCATATCAGTAAGTATATTAAATCGAATTATGAGGTTAAGCCCCGTAAAAAGCGGTGGTGGTTATTCGAGAGAAAATAATCCTTTATCTTGAGCTGAATTTAAAAATGGCCAGCGAAACAGACATACAGGCTCCCGATACCTGTTCATCATGCGGTAGCCGCATGGAACCCGATGCGGTGGTTTGCTACCAGTGCGGAAGCCCAACTGTTCCCTCAGAGGAGTGGGAGGGCGCATATGAAAGATACCGTGGCCTGGTAGTTACTTTTTTCAGTATAAATTTAATTGTTTGCCTCATTTTTAATTTTTGGCCACCGGCAGGAGAGACCTTAACCGGACTAATAATTGTTGATGTTTTTCTATTTGCCTGTGCTATATTTTATGCTTACAGGATGCGGGAACTGGTCAGGCCATTGCTTGCCTGGAATCGCTTTTCCTGGTGGAGGCTGGCATCGGTTATTACAGTGGCAGTGATCAGTGCGATTGTGGTAAACTATGGTGTAAAATGGATCAACCGGAGTGTGTTTGACCGCGATCTCTATTATTTTGCCTCTTTCCGGGAATTGCCTTTTCCCAAAATTTCCATGTTCCTGCTGATTGCTTTTTTTCCGGCATTTTCAGAAGAACTGGCTTATCGCGGGGTGATCCAGGCAGGGTTATTAAAAATAATGCATGGCCGCCAGGCTGTAGTAATGACCGCCCTTTTGTTTGCCATCATCCACATGAGTATAATCTCCTTTGTTTGGTTACTTCCATTTGCCTTGTTCCTGGGCTGGCTTCGTCAAAGGACACAGACAATCTGGTACGGTATCATTGTACATTTTTTCTTCAATGCAACTACCTGTTACCTGGAATTGCATGAGCTTGGTTTATTATGAGCTAACAAATTTCAAACCGACTATAGATGCAACAAGGGTCGTTAAAAAAAATAGCCGCCAGAAGTCGGCGGGTTCTTTAAAAACCAATATCCCCACCACGACAGTACCAATCGCGCCAACGCCCGTCCAGACCGCATAAGCCGTGCCAATGGGTAACGTTTGGGTCGCTTTGTACAGCAGGTACATACTTAAAGTAAGGCAGATAAAAAATCCGCCCATCCATAAAGTGGACAATGTGCCGGCTGTTTCTTTTGCTTTACCTAAGCAGGTGGCAAAGCCAACTTCAAACAAACCGGCAATGATTAGTAATAACCAGTTCATGGTGAAATTATATTTATCCTTTACGCTTCGTCTTCAAGTATTGGCCTTAGCCAGCGGGTGACTTCTTCCAAAGGCATTTGCTTGCGTTGTGCATAATCTTCCAGTTGGTCGGGCTTAATTTTCCCTACACCAAAATACTGGCTTTGGGGATGCGCAAAATACCAGCCGCAAACTGAAGATGCCGGGTACATGGCCAGTGATTCCGTTAGGTGGATGCCAGTACTTTTTTCTCCGCCCAGCAAATCAAAAAGTTTAATTTTCTCAGTATGGTCGGGACAGGCCGGGTAACCAGGAGCAGGCCTTATACCGGTATATTCTTCCCTGATGAGTCCTTCGGTATTTAAATGCTCATCTTTTGCATACCCCCAGAATTCCTTACGGACCTGTTCATGCAACCATTCTGCAAAAGCCTCCGCGAGCCGGTCGGCCAGGGCCTGCAGCATAATTTTATTGTAATCGTCGTGATTGTCCTGGAACCTTTTAATATGTTCTTCAATACCATCTATGGTAACAGAAAAAGCACCGATAAAATCAGGCTTCCCGGTGTCTGCAGGAGCAATAAAATCGGCCAGTGAAAAATTGGGTTGCCCCGGTGCTTTTTTGATTTGCTGCCTGATGGCTTCGAGTTTCACAACTGAATCTCCCCGTTTCACAACTATTGTATCTGCACCATCTGTATTCGCAGGCCAGAAGCCAACCACACCTTTCGCGGTAAGCCATTTTTCTTTTATGATTTTGTGCAACAGGCTTTTTGCATCTTCAAAAAGTTTTGTTGCTTCCTTCCCTATAACTTCATCTTCCAGCAGTTGCGGGAACCTGCCACCTAATTCCCATGCAATGAAAAATGGTCCCCAGTCAATATATCGTGATATCAAATCCAGGTCTGCGGCATCAAATGCTTTTGTACCGGTGAAACCTGGAACGACAGGATTGTAATCAGCCCAGTTAATCTGGACTTTGTTTTTCTGTGCCGCATTAAAATCGATATACTGTTTGATGGTTCTTTTACGCTGGAAATCATCCCGCAATTTTTCATATTCACTGCCGGTATCCTGCAGGAATTTTTTCTTGCTTTCTTCATTTAGTAAAGATCCGGCAACGGTTACGCTCCTTGAAGCATCAAGCACATGCACAACACCATGGTCGTATTGTGGTGCAATCTTAACTGCGGTATGCATGCGGCTGGTTGTCGCTCCCCCTATCAATAGCGGCAACACCATGCCCCGCCTTTTCATTTCATGGGCAATATGCACCATTTCGTCGAGGGATGGTGTTATTAATCCGCTTAATCCAATAATGTCTACTTTTTCTTTGATGGCAGTATCCAGGATTTTATCGGCAGGAACCATTACACCGAGGTCAATAATATCATAACCATTACACCCCAGCACCACGCCAACAATATTTTTGCCAATATCATGCACATCACCTTTTACGGTAGCCAGTAAAATTTTTGCCGCACTTCCCTGTTTGGCTAATGGATTGTTTTTCTTTTCTTCTTCAATGAAAGGGAATAGCCAGGCTACACTTTTCTTCATTACCCGGGCACTTTTTACCACTTGCGGTAAAAACATTTTCCCTGCACCAAACAGGTCGCCCACTACATTCATGCCATCCATCAGCGGGCCTTCGATAACATCCAGGGGGCGTGGATACTTCAGCCGCGCTTCTTCAGTATCGATATCAATGTAATCAGTGATGCCGTTGATGAGGGAATGAGTGAGTCTTGCTTCCACTGTATCCTTTCGCCAGGCTTCATCTTTAATAATCTCTTTGCCTTTTGCTTTAACGGTTTCTGCGAAATTGATCAGCTTTTCGGTGGCTTCATTATTATCGTTGTTGCGGTTCAAGATCACATCTTCACAAAGCTCACGAAGTGCGGGTTCAATTTCATCATATACTACCAGCTGGCCGGCATTGACAATACCCATATCCATACCAGCTTTAATGGCATGAAACAGGAATACGCTGTGCATTGCTTCACGGACATGATCATTGCCACGGAACGAGAAGGAAAGGTTGCTCACACCCCCGCTTACTTTTGCCAGCGGCATATTTCGTTTAATGATGCGTGTTGCCTCGATGAAATCAACGGCGTAATTATTATGTTCTTCCAGCCCGGTAGCTATAGCAAAAATATTGGGGTCGAAAATGATGTCCTGAGGATCGAACCCGACTTTTTCGGTCAGGATCTTATATGCCCTTGTGCAGATTTCCACTTTCCTTTCCAGGGTATCTGCCTGACCCTTTTCATCGAAAGCCATAACGACCACTGCTGCCCCGAAAAGCCTGCAGATATTGGCCTCCCGGATAAATTTCTCTTCTCCTTCTTTCATGGAGATTGAGTTAACGATGCATTTTCCCTGGACACATTTTAATCCGGCTTCAATGATTTCGAACTTCGATGAATCGATCATTATAGGAATGCGGGCTATATCGGGTTCGCTTTGCACCAGGTTCAGGAAGGTCGTCATGGCATGTACGCCGTCGAGCAGGGCATCATCCATATTTACGTCGATGACCTGTGCGCCGTTTTCCACTTGCTGGCGGGCTACTGATAATGCCTCTTCGTATTTATTTTCGCGGATCAGCCGCGCAAACATTTTTGATCCGGTAACATTGGTTCGCTCTCCGATATTTACAAAATTTGTTTCCGGACGAACGACTAAAGGTTCAAGTCCGGCTAAACGCAGGTATGGTTTAATGCTGTTCATTATGCAATGGCAGTTTCAACAACGGGAAGTTGCCTTGGTTTGAATTGTTTAACGTGTTCGGCGATATGGCGGATATGGTCCGGGGTGGTGCCGCAGCATCCGCCTACAATATTCACAAATCCTTCGCGGGCCCAGTCTTCCAGGAAGTGGGCGGTTTGCTCGGGTTGTTCATCATATTCTCCCATGGTATTAGGAAGCCCGGCATTTGGATATGCTGAAGTATAGCATGATGCGATATGGCTAAGTTCCTCTATATGGCTACGCATGTCTGCTGCACCAAGTGCGCAGTTCAGCCCGATGCTTAATGGCTTGGCATGCATAAGGGATATATAAAAAGCTTCCAGCGTTTGTCCGCTTAAAGTTCTCCCCGACGCGTCAGTTATAGTTCCGCTGATCATAATCGGCAGTTCCGGTTTTTTTGTATCCTGGAAGTATTTCTTAATGGCAAAAATTGCCGCTTTGGCATTAAGGGTATCAAAAATAGTTTCTATCAGCAGCAGGTCTGCACCACCATCCACAAGGCCACTCACCTGTTCATAGTAGGCTGCCACTGCTTCATCCCATAATAGCCCGCGGAACCCCGGGTTATTGACATCTGGGGAAAGGCTCAGTGTTTTATTCATGGGACCAATAGCGCCGGCAACAAAGCGTGGCTTGCCTGGTGTTTGAGCGGTGAATTCTGCGGCCGCTTTTTTTGCAATTTTTGCTGCTTCGAAATTGATTTCATAGGCCAGTGATTCCATGTGGTAATCGGCCAGGCTCACGCGCTGCGCATTGAAAGTATTGGTTTCGATGATGTCCGAGCCGGCAGATAGATATTCGCGGTGTATACTTTCAATGATGGCTGGTTGGGTAAGGCAAAGCAGGTCATTATTCCCTTTCACGTCCGAGGGCCAGTCCTTGAATCTTTCGCCGCGATAATCAGCTTCTGAGAGCCGATGCCGCTGTATCATGGTACCCATTGCGCCATCTAAGACAAGTATCCTTTCCTGCAATGCTTTTTTGAGGTCGGTCATGTGCTTACATTTTAAATAATCAACTGGTGAACCAGTGGCTCACAATCTTGTTGAACTTAATAAACGCGGGGGAAATCAAGAAGGAAATTCCGGAGGCATTTATTAGTTCAGTTTACCCGCTGGTAAAGGCGGGCGACAGGCCGAACAATAAATAAATCCGCCTGTGCAGGCGCAAAGATACGAAGAAAGTGAATAGTGAATAGCATAACCAGGGGTATGGGGTCCTTAAACACGTAACTGCTCAACGGGCATTCGGTGCTGGAGGCTTCGGGCGAGGGTCATTTCATCGGCATATTCAAGTTCTCCGCCAAAGGAAATTCCCCGGGCAATGGTGGTGATTTTTATGGCTGACGGTTGTAATTTTTTCTGGATATAATAAATAGTAGTATCGCCCTGTATTGTGGGGTTAAGGGCAAAGATGATTTCAGTTGTTTCCTCTTCTTTGGCGCGCTTGAGCAGCGGGTCGATATAGAGTTGATCGGGACCGATACCGTCAAGTGGTGAAATGATACCGCCGAGAATATGATAGGTTCCATTGAATTGCTGTGTGCTTTCAATAGCAATTACATCCCGGATACTTTCAACTACGCATATTATGTCCTGCTTTCGCATGGGATTAGCGCAAATGGTGCACAGCAGGGTATCCGAAATATTGAAGCAACGCTGGCATAAATGTGTTTCTGTGCGAACGCGGGTAACTGCGCTGGTGAAAGCCTGCACTTTTTCGGGATCCTGTTTCAGCAAATGAAGTACCAGCCGAAGTGCTGTTTTTTTTCCAATGCCGGGCAATTTACTGAATTCATTAACCGCCTGTTCCAATAAGGCCGATGGTAGTTGCATACTGCAAAGTTACAAGGTAATATCCACTTCGTTATCCCAGTTGGCTTTGATGTTCAGCTTTTTGGCAATGGCCTGTACTTTTTCCGGCTGGCGCCTGGTACCAAAGAAACTGCCATGATCCCAATGGCCATTACCATTTTCATCATAGAGCACCTGTAATTCAAATTCCGCGGGCCTGAACCGCTTGATGAATAATTCACGCCCTTTTATTGGATAGCTATACATGATTTTTTCTGCCTGGACCAACAGCAAAACCGGCTTTCGCGAGGTGTCAATATTGGAGAACCGCAGTTTAAGGCTGCCATAATCGCTGTCTTTCATGGTGCGAAAATGAATGGTATCATTTTTTGTTAGTGATTTTCCAGTACTGTCGGAAGCCATGCCTTTTTCAGCAATAATATTGAATTCCTGTTCCAGCGGCCAGTTGTACCTGAGTTTAAAAATGGTATTCGTGCTGTCTTTTTCCAACTGGTAATTTGTAATGTTTTCAAATTTATTATTGGTGAACCTGAATTTAGTGGAATCGAATTCTTTTAACGGTGCAGCAAAAGTGATAATAAGGGGTTGCAATATGTCTTGCTGGCCACCCTGCATGTTTAAGGAATATTTTAAGCGCTTATCTTGTTTCTCCTCCTCAGCAGATTTCTTTTTGGTGGCAGGCTGTGTAGGGGTAGTTTTGCCTTTTGGTTTTTTGATTTCAGCAGGTTCAGCGTAAGCATAAAGTATAATGGGTTCCTGTGATCCGTTCAGTACAACAGGTTTGTCTGCGAACGCGAATAACTGGCTTGGAGACATATAGGATCTTCCACCTCCTTCACTTTTTAAAGCGTAGATCGCATAAGTGCCAGGCGCCAGGTTAGTGAAATTGAATTTGCCTTCTTTATCTACATGGGTATAATACCTCGGACGGTCATTAACAATTGCGGAATCATCAAGATTTTTATGCAGCACAACAATCAGCGTACTATCTGTTTTACCGTTTTCTGCGAGAATCACTTTCCCGGGCAGTTCCATGGAATCAAGGTAAGTGCCCGTAGTAAAAATGTACCTGAAATTCTTTAGTGGGTTGTTCTCGTTAACATCCCTGATCGCTTTACCGAAATTGATAACATAAGTTGTATTTGGTTCCAGGGTATCTTTTATCCGGACAGTTACAGTGCGGAGATGCGACTCCACTATTGGATTGATTTTCGGGGTCGGACTAACCAGAAGGTTTTCCTGGATCTGGTCGAGTGTTACATATTCATCAAAGTTGAACACTATTTTTTGGCCGGTGAAGTTTTTAACGGAATCACGCGGTACAACTGAAATGAGTACCGGTGGCAGGGTATCTCTTGGTCCGCCAAGTGGCGGGATGATATTCGCGCACCCTTCCATCAGGCTGCTAAACAGCACAAGCATACATAGCACAAGGGCAGAACAGCACAACTTTGGAGGCGCAGAAGCCATAGCGGTCAATGATTTTTTCAAGATGCAAACTTAGCCGCTTTTAGATAGATCCCGAACCTTTTTACCATTTGGGGGTTGTTAAATTACAATCTTTACAAATGGCTGTTTATTCTATCAAAACTGTTCAGCGGCTGCCCGTATCCCTTGACAGGGCCTGGGACTTTTTTTCCAGTCCGGCTAACCTTGCCGATATAACGCCCAACCACCTTGGATTCCAGATCATTTCAGCGCATCACGGCGAAAAAATGTATGCCGGCCAGATCATCGAGTATACGGTAAAGCCTTTATTAGGCGTGCCATTATACTGGATGACCGAAATTACGCATGTAGATGCGGGTAAGTATTTTGTAGATGAACAAAGGTTCGGGCCATATGCCATGTGGCACCACCAGCATCATTTTAAGGCTATTGAAGGTGGGGTTGAGATGACTGATATCGTGCATTATAAACTGCCCCTTTGGATATTGGGTGATGTAGCCAATAGCCTGTTTGTGCGGCAACAGCTCAACGGAATTTTTAATTTCCGGTTCAGGAAAGTCGAAGAATTATTCGGTCGCTGGAATTAACCCGGCATCCTGGCGATATACTTCTCTATCTGTTTGATCTGGTCTATGATTTGCGGGGTGGTTGGTTTCAGGGCTTTTGCCTTGCGGAAAAAATCTTTTGCGCTGCGAAATTCCCTTTTGGTCATCATGATGCTGCACATCTGGAGGTATGCCGCAGCTTCATTTTCCTTGTCGGGTAAACCTTTGCGTAAGGCCATGCGGATATGGCTTTCAGCACCCTTCAGGTCGCTGCGTTGCATGGCGATCATGCCCATCTGAAGCAAACTTGCACCTTCGGCTTCCTTCATGGGCATACCCAGGTCCAGGCCCTTTTGCATCATTTTTTCAGCACCGTCATAGTCCTGCTTCATCATGGCGATATTCCCCTTCAGGGTATAAAATACCGAGCGGATGGGTTTGTACAGCAGGTTGGGATATTTAATGGCGGAAAGCACTTTTTCGGCTGCTTCCATATCGCCGGATTCCATATGCTCCTGAATGAGGCGCATTGGGCCAAAGAAAAAATGGCCGAAAATAAGGATGGCACCAATCAGGTAAGGCAGGAAGGCAGGCCAAAAACCGCCGTAAATATTGGTTACTACGGCTAGGATCAGGAAGGCAACACCGATATACAGTCTATAGCGGATAACTAAATTATAAAACTTCATAATGTTCAAATGGACGGCAAAGATAGGGAAGGGCAGGCTATTTTACCCGCCGGGTATTACCTGCCGGGTAAAACCCGGCGGGTAAAATAAATTAAGTTAACATGTTGTAATTGAGTAATATGTGTGACTTAATGGACGCAATTATAACAATACCGATCGCTGAATAGGCAAAACCATTATTTTTGCTGCCCGGAAGAAAATTCCTGGTCCCGTAGTTCAATGGATAGAATAGAAGTTTCCTAAACTTTAGATACAGGTTCGATTCCTGTCGGGACTACAAACAAGTGATAACCGCATTATTAATCACTGATTTATGATGCGGTTTTTTTATGTCCCTATGTTGTGGATATGCTAATTTTTCGTCATTTAACATACCTCATTCCCGTTTAACAATTGCCATAGGTACTTTTATTCCCTGAAATGATGTTGGAACATCTCCTGAAACGAATAAAAGGAAAATCGTATGAAGTTATTGGCTATTGCTCTAGTATCTCTATTCACAGTTACTTCCGCAACCTGGTTTACAGATTTTACGGAGGCTAAGAAGGCCGCACTGGAAAAGCACCAGTATATTTTACTGAATTTTTCCGGGTCTGACTGGTGTGGTCCCTGTATCAGGCTGCATAAGGAAATTTTTGACAGTGAAGCATTCACTTCATTCGCCAACGAACAACTGGTGTTGGTTAACGCTGATTTCCCGAGACTGAAAAAAAACCAGTTGCCTAAAGCGCAGGAGCAACAAAATGAAAAATTAGCAGATACCTACAATTCAGCCGGCCATTTTCCGTACACAGTTTTATTAAATGCTGATGGAAAAATAATTAAGGCCTGGGATGGTTTTCCCAAGGAAAGTGCTGAAGCATTTACCAATGAAGTCAAACAGGCAATAGATGCCGGCAACTAAAAACGCCATAGCATCCTGTATTCATAAACAGGCTATGAAGCTGATGGGAAACCGTTTTGAAATTACGGTTGTTTCCCCTGATGCGGAATGGGCCAATGACAGAATTGCTGCTGCTGTTGCAGAAATAAAAAGAATTGAGCAATTACTGACTACTTATGACGAGAACAGCGAAACCAACCAGGTGAACCGGGCAGCCGGTATATCTCCTGTTAAAGTAAGCGAGGAAACATTCCAGCTGATAAAGCGATCCATCAGGATTTCAGATATAACACAGGGAGCATTTGACATTACATACGGTTCTATAGATAAAAGACTCTGGAACTTTGACCAAACAATGACCCGTTTGCCTGATGCCAAAACCGCAAAAAAAATGGTGCGGCTTATTAATTACAGGAACATCCTGTTAGACGAAAAAGAGCATACTGTTTATTTAAAAGAAAAGGGAATGCGTATTGGCTTTGGTGGCATCGGCAAAGGGTATGCTGCTGAAAAGGCAAAGCAGTTGCTGAAAGAATCGGGGGTTGAGAGTGGTATTGTGAATGCCTCAGGTGATTTGGCCGCATGGGGAGTGCAACCTGATGGGAAGCCATGGACAGTTGGAATCGTAAATCCGAATTTCGCCAATAAAATATTCTCAGTGCTTGAGGTAACGGATATGGCAGTAGCCACATCCGGCAATTATGAAAAATTTACTATGATTAATGGCGTAAAATATTCCCATACCATTAATCCCCGGACCGGCCTGCCGGTGCAGGGGATCAAAAGTGTTACGATAATTACCCCCAATGCGGAAATTGCTGATGCCATGGCTACTCCTGTAACGATAATGGGTATCCGCACGGGCCTTGATATGATCAACCAGCTAAAGAATATTGAAGCAATTATTATTGACGATAACGATAAAATTTACACTTCGGGAAACCTGCATTTTGCATAAATAATTCATCATGAAAAAAATAACCGGTGTTTTCTTTGTCTTTCTGGTCTTAGGCCTGGTTTCCTGCACATCAGTAAAGGAGTACCAGAAGAGCAAGCTCAATGATTCAGACATGTCGCTGGGAACCAGGAAAAGCCAGAAAACAGAATTGAATTTTCAAACTTACCGGGAAGGGTCTGCCGGTGCAAATGGTGGCAAAACAGGCGGCGGTTGCGGCTGTAATTAATTTCAAACAATTATTTTATTGACATGCGAAAATTGTCTTTGGCCGTAATTGGCTTGTATATCAATCTTGTCAGTGCTTTTGGACAAAGCAACCGCGCCGATACACTCTACGATCCCAAGCCATTGCGGCTGGACGAAATTAACCTGGTATCAAGCTATTATACCCAGGAGGGGAACCATTCCGCGGTAATGGGAGGTTTGGGTAATGAACATGTTGTGGATTTTGCCAATGGCCTTGAATTGAAATTTGTTGGATGGGACATGGCGCATAACAAGCATACGCTGAGCGGGGAAATAGGTTTCGACCACCACACTGCAGCTTCTGCTGCCTATGTTTCCAAAACCGGTGCATCTAATACAAACGGAACCCGCTTTTACCCCTCGCTTAACTATACTGTTGAGAATATCAAAGGGAATAGTTTTGGTTTCGGTACCTATTTTTCAACTGAATATAATTATAAATCTTTTGGATTGGAAGCCCATGCAACCAGGAAGATTAGCTCAAACACTGAAATCAATGGTAAAATTTCAAATTTCTTTGACAAAGTGACGCTGATCTATCCCTCTGAATTAATTCCTGCTTCTGTGCCCACCCAACCTTCAACGTATACAACTGCAAGTGGCAGGGTTGTATCAGGTGACGGCGAGTCAGAAAAAGAGAATATACCTACCAGCCCAAGGAACACGTTTACATTATCCACTTCCGTAGACCAGATTGTAAATACCCGCATGCAGTTTAGTGTTATGTTGGACCTTGTTGCACAAAGCGGATACCTCGGCCTGCCTTTTCACAGGGTTTATTTTAATGACGGTACGGTGCATGTTGAAAACCTGCCTAGTTCACGGGTAAAAATACCACTTGGTTTCAGGCTAAATTATTTCCTGGGTGATAAGGTAGTTCTGCGCAGCTATTACCGGTATTATAAAGATGATTGGGGAATAACTTCACATACTGCTGAACTGGAAGTGCCGGTTAAGATTACCTCCTTCTTTTCTGTTTCACCTTTTTACAGGTATTATACCCAAACGGGGTCAAAATATTTCGGTGCTATCGGAACACATACGGCTGCTGACCAATATTATACCAGCAATTATTCCTTATCTGCTTTGAACAGTCAGTTTATGGGTGTTGGCATTCACCTTGCGCCGCCCGGTGGTATCTTTAACCAACATGTAAGTGCTATGGAGGCCCGGTACGGACATTACACCCAAACAACAGACTTATATGCACATGTTATAACCTTTGCCTTCACATTTAAATAAAGGACATTCAAAATTGAAGAATAAAAAAGCAGGTGGCAACCCACCTGCTTTTTTTATACTTTGGTTAAACAGACCTTACTTCCTCTTTGGATACTTGCGCTTGCCTTTTGCATAAGCCCAAATTATTTTGTTCATTTCATCATCCTTTCCTCCATCCACTTCATTGAATACCTCATTCTGTGATTGCTCTGCAAGTTTTTTTGCCCTGCCGCGCAGGCTTTGCAAGGGGAGGTTCATTTGGTCTAAAGGGATATTGTTAGGTATTGCTGTGAATCCTGACCTGTCGGGCTTGTTTTGGAAACAATCAGTCATTAACCTTGCCGTAGCATCCATAATATTCATAGGAGGAATGCCAAGGATTTGCTCTATTGTCCTGAGCATTGAAGTTTGGTTGTAATGGGCAGATACAAGACTGCGGTTGCTATATGGACTTATAGTAAGGCCAATCGTCCTGTAAGCTGATATATGGTCCCAGCCGCTTTGTGAATCATCTTCTGTTACAAAAATTACCGTTGAGTCCCAGTATTTACTTTTTGTGATGGTTTCTATTATCCTGCCCAGGGCCAGGTCATTGTCAGCCACCATTGCATTCGGGGTTGGGAAATCAGGGGATGTGCCGGCACTGTGATCATTGGGCAGCGACAGTAAAAGCAGGTCGGGTAAACTGTCGCCCTGTTCATATTGCTTCCATTCATTGATAAAAATATCTGCCCGGTATTGATCAGTAAAAGTAATGTTGTCGCAATCTGGGTAAGTTGGGGAAATAACCGGTAAAATTCTTGCAATGGTGCTTGTATTAGTCCATACCGGTTTTTTTCCTGCTTTATAATTATTATAAATATCGATCCATTTCAGTTTAGGGTCATATATTGATGTACAGGCTTCGCCATATATCCGGACTTTTTTTCCATAGTCCAATGCCTGGTTCCAGATGAATCCGTTTTTATTGTATACCAGGGCATCTGCCTGGCGATGCGGGTAACTCCTGAACCATGCCCTTACATTTTTTTCAACGTAATCGGATACCATCCCTGCGTCAGTCCACTGGTGCCCTTCTGCAGATGATTTTCCTGATGCATTGTAATCATCCATCCATCCAAATTGCCTGGCAAGGGCGTGTGTATTGGGCGTTACCTTTTCCCCGAATACACAGAGGCTGCTATCGCTTCGCCCTTTTTGCATGTCGCCAAAAACCTGGTCATAGGTCTTGTTTTCCTTAATGATATAAACGACATGCTTGAATACAGATGGTTCTCCTAACCTTTCCGGAACAGGAACTGGAGCTACACCAGTTCTTGGGGGCAATGATAGCAGGTCCATCCTGTTCATCAAATTCAATTGCGCTACTTCCTGCGTGTATATTTCAAGTGTTGGCTTATCGGGAACAGGAATAATACTGATGGAAGCTAGTTCATTGTGAATCTGTCTCGCGTGTTTGTTTTGATCGATAACATTGGCTCCGTCAGCTTCAAGGTTGGCAACTACTAATGAATTACCGGTTAGTTTTAATCCGGCAGGGTAGGCTTCTGTTGGTATATAACCAATGACTGATGATTTATTTTTTCCTGTTGAAGAGGCATTTTTACCAAGATGTACAACAGCTACTGCGTTATCCATACCATTTGACACATACAGTATTGAATTATCCTCATTTAGTTCGAGTCCATTTGGTGTACTGCCCTGGTATGATTCCTTACCCCTTAGCCTTCCTACAAAAATAGTTTCTGAAACACTGTTGTAACTGGAATTTATTACAGAAACCTCATCACTTGAACCATTGGCAACATAAATGAATTTTCCATCGTTTGATGCCCTGATTGCATTGGGATGAAGTCCTACCCTGATTTCTGCCGTCTGTTTTCCATTGGTAATATCAAAAACGGAAACAGTCCCTCCGGCAGTTGCACCTGTACGTGGATCAGTATAGGCAAGTCCCCAGGGCACTCCAGCTCTTTCCCGGAGCGAATCAGTAGCTGTTTCGCCCGCCCAGTTGCTTACATAAATTTTATTATTGGCGATAGTTAGTCCGTACGGTGCAACACCTGTGGCTGTTTTCCAAATAATTTTCTGGGTATTCCAGTCAATTTTCAACAATTCATTATTGCCATTGAGAACAACATAAAGGAACAGGGAATTATTTTCCCTGGCTATTGCTATTTCATTCGGGATGGCATTGTCGGCCGGAGCCAGTGTTTCAAATTGTATATCCCTTACATTCCTTATTCCCTTATCCCATTCAGCGATCATCAGGGCTGCCTGCCCGCCAGTTCTGCCCACTGCACTCCAAACGATCCAGGTCTTTCCATTTTCCTGGAAAGTTTTAATTCCGGAATACGTACTCATGTAACCACTATAATCTGGCATATCCCCAAAACTCCACTTGCCTACTATCTTTTTACTATTTATATCCACAATAAATATTCCATACCGGTCTTCTACAACCACAAGGCTGTTTTTTTCCAGGATGGCAACATCCAATGCATGGTTTTCAAGTTCTGGCTGTCCATACCTGATTACTTCCCCTGCCGACCGGATGATACGGTTATACGGTAAAAGGCGAACTGATTTATTCCGGTTGGTAAGGAAATCAGAAAGTTCGTGGATATGGTCAGTATTGATGTAATCGACTTTAAGATTGATCATTTCTTCCCAGGCTTCAGGAGAATCGGGTCCACCCCAGAAGCGGACCGGCTTTTTTAGTTTATGGCCTTTGTCAATAGCTGCAATAATCTTTTTGCGGTCCTCATTAAGTATTGGCAACGCGTTATTCCCCTTGGTGTAACTGCCAAAATCAGCACTGAGCATGGCAATTTTTTTCAGTTCCCCGGCTGTATAATTTTCATTCAGGTTTCCATCAAACCAAATGAAATCAGGATATTGCCCAAATTGTTTCTGGTTAGGTTTATTGCCGGTTACAACTATCCTTATCGATTTGCTTTCAATGATCGCAGGATATTTTTTTAAAGTAGTAACCAGGGCATTAAGGGTTGATATGGCTTCAGTTTTAAGGTCAATTAAAATCTGCAGCTTTCTGTTTTTATCATTGTATTCAATAAGCGGAACCAGGTACATGTTCTCAAGGGTCCTGTTTTCCTTAAGATCTTCCGGGTCGTGGCCTACAAGTAATTGCCCCTTTACAAGATGGATATCTGCTTCGATGGATCCGAATTGTTCATTATATGCAGTATGAAATGGAACTTTTTGCTCGTAGTCATTATGCGAATGTGCATTGGCGGTAGTGTAAGCAACGGGTTGGGAGTTACTATTAATTGCAAGTAAACATAATATGTATAAAAGAAAAGGCCTCATTAGTGTTAAATTTTCAGGTCCAATACTACCATTCTTTTTCTTTTTCTCAAAAAGACCGGTAGCGGCGTCTATGCCAGGTATTATTGTGGCATAGAATAACAGTGTATTAAATTTACCCAAAACTCCGGAGTGCAGTTGATTAATAGTGATAGGTTATTTGATTTTCAGTACATTGATATATAATTCCACTTACCTCATGCGGAAATCGGGAATACTGACCATTATTTTTTGCTGTTGTTTACTCTCCCGATCACTGGGAAGTATCTTAACTGATACGATCCGGTCTAACAGCCTTTTATACAATGGGGTCGAATATACCAAAGGGCTTACCTATAATAATGAATCTCCATTTTTTGGTGGTGACGATTTTTTTAAAGGTGATCTTACCTATTATGGCAACTTTTACAAAGGGTTAGACCTTCAATACGATTGCCAGGATGATGTGGTTCTTCTTAAATATCCTTTCGGTGAAAAGCGTATCCAACTGATCAAAGAGAAACTTGATTCATTTAGTCTGGGTGAGCACAAATTCGTTAAAGCGCCTGTCCTGGGTGCCGGGGGAGGGTTTTATGAACAGCTTTACAAAGGGAAAAGGGCCGTGCTGGTTCAATGGCAAAAAAGGATTGTGCTGAATTTGTCACAACAGGAAAGGTATGAGATGTACAAAAGCATTTATCTTTTCGATGGAAAGAATAGTACCAGAATCAGTAAGGCCTCCGAACTGCTTAACCTCATGGGTGATAGAAAAAAAGCAATCAAACAGTTTTACCATGATAACCGTTTGTCTTTCAAAAAGGATCCTGAAAAGGCTGTCGTATTAATGGTGCAAAAAGCCGAATCAGAAGGATGGTAAAAAGACTGCTATTCATATTTGTTTTGTTCTTGCAATTCTGTAATGGCCTTTTGGCGCAGGCCAGAAGCCCTTTCGATAGTTTGGTTAATGTATTGGAAAAAAATAATTCGGTTAAAATTTTCTACGATAAGAAGCAGACGGCTGACCTTGAAATTGCCAATGTAACCGGCTCTCTTGATAGTATACTTAGCAGGCTTTTTGCGGGCACAGAATTTTCTTATTATAAAGACAATAAAAGCAGGGTATTCATTACCAAAGGATTTTCATTATCCCCTGCTTTGCCCAAAGACTTTTTTTCACCGAGGCTTCCTGGAAACAGGCTTGATACTACTATCAATGAATTACCTGAAACAGTTGTTGCCGCTACCGCTGACAATATAGTGTATACGGTTGGCTCAAAGGGTGGGGCAGGCACAACCGCAGTTATTTCGGGCTATGTGCGCGACTCAAGAAGTGGGGAACCTTTAATTGGCACAACGGTATCTGTTGAAGGTGCAAGGACAGTTTCTACTGATGGTTTTGGTTTCTATTCTATCACAGTTCCCAAAGGCAGGCATGTATTAAAAATGAGCTATGTGGGTATGAAGGAAATTTCCAGGCAAATCAATGTTCTCAGTAGTGGCAAGGTTAATATTGAAATGAAGGAAGATGTCCGCAGCCTTAAATCCGCAGTTATTGTAGCCCAGAAACAATCTAATGTAAGGGGAATGCAGATGGGTGTTGAAAGGCTGAATATTAAAACAATTAAACAGATACCGGCAATTTTTGGCGAAACGGACCTCATGCGCGCTATGCTGACACTACCTGGAGTTACTTCCGTTGGTGAAGGTACCGCGGGTTATAATGTAAGGGGCGGCGCAACAGACCAAAACCTGGTCCTGCTGAATGATATGACCCTGTACAATCCAACTCATCTTTTTGGTTTCTTTTCTGCTGTAGACCCTGAATTGGTACGCGGACTGGAATTATATAAAAGTGCTATACCTGAAAAATTTGGTGGCAGGATTTCTTCAATTATGGATGTCTCTACAAGGGATGGAAACAGCAAAAAGTTAACGGGTACTGCCGGGCTTGGTCCGGTTACCAGTAAGTTTACCCTGGAAGGTCCATTGGGCAGCGAAAAAACAACCTTTCTCACAGGCGGAAGGATTACTTATTCTGATTGGTTACTGAAACAAATCCCTGATCCTGCTTTTGAAAATAGTAAAGCTTCATTTTATGATGCTATGTTGCATTTCTCACATATTTTTTCAGATAAAGACCGGATTTTCTTTTCGGGATATACCAGCGGTGACAAGTTCAGGTTGAATAGCGATTCTACATATGCTTATACCAACCTCAATTTCAGTGTAAAGTGGAAGCATAATTTTACGAACAAGTTCTATTCGGTTTTATCAACCGGTATGAACAAGTACGATTATACCGTGCAAGGACGGAACAATCCAAAGGATGCTTTCAATATAAAATTCGGTGTAAAACAATTTGATGTTAAGGCTGACTTTAAATATGCGCCTAACAATAAACATGATATTGATTTTGGTATCCAGCATTTGATATATAACCTTAAGCCCGGCGAAATAATTCCCTTGGACAGCGCATCTATTGTAAAGCCTGTTTCAGTAGAAAGTGAAAAAGGAACAGAGACATCTGTTTATTTGGGGGACCAATACGGGTTAACAAATAATTTGTCAGTACAGGTTGGGCTTAGGTACAGTTATTACAGGTACCTGGGCCCACAGAAAATATATGAATATGCTGCCGGGCAACCCCGCAACGAATCTACTGTTGTTGATTCCGCAGAATACGGTAAAGGGGAAACTATCCAGGCCTACCATGGACCGGAATTCAGGATTTCTGCAAAGTATTTATTGGGCGCCAAGTCCTCCCTGAAATTCAGTTATAATACCCTTCGGCAGTATATACATATGATCACCAATACCACTGCAATATCGCCCACAGATATCTGGAAGCTGAGTGACCAGTATGTAAAACCACAAATCGGACAGCAGGTTTCACTTGGCTTTTATACGAATCCCGGTAAAAAAAGCATAGAAATATCTGTAGAAGCCTATTATAAACTGAGTAAAAATAATCTTGATTATAAAAGCGGGGCAAAATTAATCCTGAATGATGCTATTGAAAGGGATGTAATCAATACAAAGGGCAAGGCCTATGGTATTGAATTCCTTTTTAAAAAACTGTCCGGCAAGCTGAATGGCTGGATTAGTTATACCTATTCCAGGACCTTCCTGAAAGTGGATGATCCCAATGCAGGGGAGACCATCAATAAAGGCGATTATTATCCGGCTAATTATGATAAACCACATAATGCAAGCCTGGTAGGCAATTACAGGTTTACCCAGCGATTTAGTATTTCCCTGACTTCTACATATAGTACAGGGCGACCCATTACAATGCCTATTGGTACATTCGACATGGGGGGAGCGCCAAGGGTTTATTATTCCGAACGAAACGCTTACAGGATCCCAGATTATTTCCGTACAGATTTTTCCATGACACTTGAGGGAAATCATAAACTAAAGCAGAAAATACATTCATCATGGACCTTTGGAGTTTATAACCTGACAGGAAGGGATAATCCTTATTCAGTTTACTTTGCCCTTGAGAACGGGGAAATAAAAGGATACCAGTTATCTGTATTTTCTACAGCAATTCCATTTATTTCATTTAACCTGAGATTTTAATGAAGAAGCTGCTGTTTATATTTGGCATTATAACGGTATTCATTACCTGCAAAAAGCCTTACGAACCTCCTGAAGGTTTTGCAGACAGTTCCGTACTGGTTGTCGAAGGCACTATTAATGTTGGCGACAATGCAGGGAATATTTTTAAGCTAAGCAGGCTCAGGACTTTACAGGATACTTCAACAAGTGCCCCGGAAGCAGCAGCAATTGTGAGTATTGTTTCCGGTGATGGCGCAAGCTACAGGCTGAATGAGGTTGAAAAGGGTACATATTCGGCTAACCTGAGTTTAAATGACGCGGCCAGCTATAAAGTGACCATCCAGACTTCTAACGGAATTCAATACGAATCAGCGCTTCAGCCTGTTATAAATACACCGCCCATTGACAGTGTTACCTGGAAACAACCGGATGACCTGGATATTTATGTGCATACACACGACCCTGCAAATAACACCAGGTATTTCCGTTGGGAATACGTTGAAACCTGGGCAAATGATTCCTGGTTTGAAACCACCCTTGATTTTGTAAATGGTGAGGTAGTGACACGACCCACCGGGGAGCAGATCCACAACTGCTGGAGCACCGACTCTTCACAGGCCATCTTAATAGGGAATAATAAGGCATTGTCTGAAGATGTGATCAGCTATCAGCCGATAACAAAAGTGTTAAGGCCATCCCCGAAACTTGCTAAACGCTACAGTATTTTAGTCAGGCAACTTGGCCTGACACAAGAAGCGTATAATTTTTGGAGTATCCTGCAAAAGAATACCGAGTTAACAGGTACATTATTTGACCCGCAGCCGTCTAAAATGCCGACTAATTTAAAGTGTGTCAGTAATGGTAATAATGAAGTGGTTGGGTTTGTGTCGGTGGGAAAAATTACAGAGGCGAGAATTTTCATCCTGAATTCTGCCATGTCATTATGGCCATATCCGGATCAGACGGATAACTGTCCGCTTATTAATAAAGAAATTCCAGACGCAATTGAATACATGAAAAAAGATCCATTTTATGTGCCGGTCTCATACCCTACATTCGGGACCGGTCTGAATATTGCCAGTAAAATTTGTGTCGATTGCAGGTTACGCGGCGGTACTAATATTAAGCCATCATTCTGGTAAAGACTAATTGTAAACATGTTAAGAATATTAGTATCAATATTGTCGTTCCTGGGGTTATACACTGCTGTTTTGGCGCAGGTTGAACCAGCTGTTACTATGGAGCTGCAAAGCGACCAGGGCGTATATATAACCGGTGAAGACATATGGATTAATGGCTTTTTATCAGGTAGTGCACCAATGCCAAAATACATCCAGGTCCAATTGCTGGACAGGAAGGGTCGGGCAAGGGCAGAGGTAAAATTGCTCAATACAAACGGCAGTTTTTCCGGGTTTCTTGAAGTTCCCGGTAACCTGGTTTCAGATTATTATTTCCTGGATAGTTATGTTAAAGGACAGGCATCCTCTGTAGAAATGCGTCCGGTAATGATCATTAATCCGAGGTATCCTCCTGCTACCTGCAGCTTGGGAAACACAACTGCAAATCCCCTCATTTTGCCGAAGCCACAGTTGGTAATCACCACCGATAAACCAGTTTATGCAAAGCGTGATCCTGTAAAAATTGATTTCAATGGGTTGGCTACCGGAACAAATATTTCACTTTATGTAAGCCGAAAGGATATGTTGTCTGACTTTGTGGACAGCTTTTCATACCAGTATAAAATGTTATCCGTTCATAGCGCCAGGGGAGAGCGTGAAACTGAAGGCCATTTGGTAAACATTAAAGTAATGGCTGTTGCAGGAAATGCCCCGCTGAAAGGCGTCAGGGTGTTTGCAGCAGTTATTGGGGACCAGGCAAAATTGTCCTTTGGCATTTCAGGTGACAAAGGACAGGTGACATTCATTTTACCGCTTGTATACGGTGAATCCAGGATTGTATTTTCTGTTGATGAAAAGTCTGAACAACAATGCAGGATTGAAATGGAAGACGAATCAGAGGTTCATCCCGCCATTGATTTTCCCTGTTTGCAGTTAACGGAAAATATGCGCGCAGCAATAGAAGACAGGATATTGAATAGTAAAGCAGCAAAAGGGTTTTATGGCGATGCATTGAAGCGGTATACTATCCAGGATGCGGACACTACCGATTTTTATGGAAAGCCGGATGCCCATTATATGCTGGATGACTATACCAGGTTCCCTGAAATGAAGGATATCTTACTGGAATATGTACCCGAAGCAAGGGTAAGGAATGAGGGGGATGTGAAACCAGTGATACAGATTTTAAATGCACCAACCAAAGGTTATTTCAGTACATCCGGACTGGTTTTGCTGGATGGCATTCCGCTCCAGGATACAAAACAGTTACTATCTCTTAATCCGCTGTTATTGAAATCCATCGACCTTGTAACACGGAAATATTTTTTGGGTGAGCTTCAGTTTAATGGAATAATTCAATACAAGTCGTATAAGAGTGACCTGGCTGGATTTGCATTATCTCCGCGCGATGTGATCTATCCATTCAATGGGGTACAGATACCGTCTTCACCAAATTTTGCAGATCACAGCAATGGCGCGGATGAACATTTGCCTAATCTCAGGAATCTCCTTTACAGGGAGTTGAATATTGCGGTGCCAGAAAACGGCAGGAAGACAATTTCTTTTTTTACGGCAGATGCCGCGGCTGAATATAAAGTTGTAGTAAAGGGCAAAGATAAAAATGGAAATGCTGTCTATGGAGAGACATCATTTATAGTGCAATAACCTTTTAAACTGCCAATATTTGACCACAGGAATTACTTTTTACAATCTTAAATCAAATAAGAAAATCCCCCGGCGCTAGCTCCGGGGGATTTTTCTTTTTTTACAGGGTAATGTCCAATTTCCCTTCGTTGCCCGGGATATCCCTGGCTGTGGCACTGATACTGTAGCCAGCCACCGACGGGTTTTCCCTTACCGTCGTATATCCCCACCTGTTACGGTGGATGGGATTCAGGATGGCATTACCTTCTTCCACCAATTCGCCGGTGGCCGTGCGAATGCTGACAAAGACACTGGCCACACGGAAATCATCTTTTGCATTAATCTCAATCAATGCTCCCGGAAGTCCGGCATATTTTCCCGGGTCGATACCTTTTACAACCGGCGCTTTCAGGGCATCCCTGAAGGCCATGTTATGGGCGGTTTTGCCCGACGGGGCTTTTCTTTCATACTCTGCTTTCAACTCGGGCGAAGCCATTGCACCTGAAGCATAAGCCGAAGCATCAGCAAATTTGTCACGTACCCGAACCTGGTTTTCGGTGGGGACTGTGGTTTTGTCGATGGTGGGCATCAGCGCGATGTGCGTGTTCTTCCCCCTTTTTTTGTAAACGAATTGTTTACCTACGTTTCCACGCGCTCCTTTTACAAGCGCATTTTGGGTTACTCTGGCCATTGGATTAAAATTTTACGGTTTTAAAAAAATTGGGTTTTTTGTGTTTGCTGCAGAAGGAAGCCTGGCGGGTCACAACTCCCGTTTCAGCTTATGTGATGCTCCTCAGCAATAACAACAACCAAAAATAATTAGCCAGGCAATAGTTTTTCAGCCTTTGGTACTGGCTATACTCATTTCCGGAACCGGATATAGAGAAATCCGGGACGTACCGGTTTTTGAGGGGGCATAAAGCATGTATTCGCAGCCGTTGAAAGAAGTCCGGACCATGTGCCATCCATGTGCCAACCATGTGAAAAATGGCCATTTTACGCAGGATAGCACATGGATGGCACATGGATGGCACATGGTTGACATCCTGTTATTGACCTGCCGGTGCAAATTGGCGACAGCATTTGCGACCATATTGGAATTATTATACTCTTTGCTTAAGAAACAGATACCGGAGCAAGGATACCCGACTTTAATTATACCTTTAACTAAACCGGTTAAAACATCAGATATTTTATAACAGCTTCTGGAATCGCGTTACATTTTTTAAAAAATACCTGTTACTTAAAGCCTTTTCCGTATATGGCTGAATCATTTGATATTACCGACAATAAGCAACAGCAGCAATTTCAGCTGGTTGTAAATGGTGAGATGGCTTACCTGGAATATCGTTGGCATAATGGCAAAATAGCCCTGATGCATACCTATGTGCCTGAGTCTTTAGAAGGCAAAGGCATTGCCTCGGCATTGGCGAAATATGCACTGGAATATGCCAGGACAGAGCAAATTAAAATCATCGTTTATTGCCCATTTGTGGCGAAGTACCTCGAAAGGCATCCTGAATACAATACCCTTAAATGAAGCTTTTCTGTCTTTCCCTTCCCCGATATTCGTTGAATATGTCATGGATGAAACACATAGAAAGACCACTGCCATTGTTTTATGCCATTTGTATTTTTATGCCTGCACAATGCAATCGATTGTGTGAATGAATGCGAAAATCGTCTTATTGGAAACCTTTGCTGTAACTTAAATGTTAAATCCGGTAAGATGTTCCTGCGCATGCTCATTAAGCAAAGAATAATATATTTTTCAATACTCCTAATATTGATTAATTATATTGCTGTGCCCGCATTTTCACAGGATATTAATGAGTTAAAACTTAAGGATTTCAGGCCTGTGTCTATTTATAAGGTGCCGGTGAGTAATATCCAGAAAGCAAAATTTCCCATCACTGATTTTCATTCGCATGATTACCCCCTTGACCGTGCTGGCCTGGATGCCTGGGTGCGTACCATGGATGAAGTTGGTATTGCCAAATCAATCATCCTTTCCTATTCCATAGGAACTGCATTTGACTCTGTGATAGAAAAATATTCCCCCTATAAGGACCGGTTTGAAGTATGGTGCGGTTTCGATTTCAGGGATTGCGACAAGCCCGGTTGGGAAGAAAAAGCGGTAAAAGAATTGGTGCGTTGTTACCAAAAAGGCGCAAGAGGCGTTGGGGAACTGGGTGACAAGGGCCTGGGTGAATTTTATTCAAAGCCATCTTCCGGCTTCGGGCTGCATATTGATGATCCGAAAATGAAAGCGCTAATTCGTAAATGCGGGGAACTGCATATGCCCATCAGCATTCATGTGGCCGAAGATGCCTGGATGTACGAACCTGCAAATGAAAAAAATGATGGTTTGATGAATGCGGGGACATGGAAGGTTGATATGAGTAAGCCTGGTATCCTGAACCACGATCAATTAGTTAAGACGCTGGAAAATGCTGTTCGGGATAATCCAAATACCACCTTTATCGCCTGCCACCTGGCTAACACCTGTTCTGACCTGAGCGTGATAGCCGGAATGTTTGATAAGTACCCGAATTTGTATGCGGATATTGCAGCCCGTTATGGTGAGCTTGCCCCAATACCAAAATACGTTCATGCTTTTATGGAAAAATATGCTGGCCGGATAGTTTATGGCACTGATATGGGTACGAATAAAGCGATGTACAGGACGACTTTCCGTATTCTGGAATCCGATGATGAACATTTTTATGACCATGATCTTTTCAGTTATCATTGGGCCTTATACGGCCTTGGTTTGTCACCTGCCACACTCCGCAAAATTTACCAGGACAACGGAAAAAAAATATTGATGTATGCAAAATAACAGTCGCCGTGCGTTTATTAAAAACACGGCAATAACCGGACTTGGAGCGGGTTTGCTCCCTAATGATATGCTGTCTTTCCCTGGCAATAGTCCCAGGAAAGTAAAAAAGGTAATTGTGGCCGGCGCAGGCATTGCCGGATTATGCACAGCCTATGAATTAATGAAGCGGGGGCATGATGTAACCGTTCTTGAAGCAACAGGCAGGCATGGCGGTCATGTATTCACCGTGCACGATGGGTTATCTGATGGTCTTTACGGTGATTTCGGTGCGGAGCACATTACAAAGCCTGGGTATGAGCGGTATTGGTCCTATTTAAATGAGTTGGGAGTGGAAGCGCTTCCTTATCCGCGGCGTAAAAATATTTTAAGGCGAATTGACGGTAAGTTTTATACCGAAGAAATGCTGCGCGATAAAGTAGTGCTGAAGACTCTCGGTTTTAACGAAAAGGAAATTGCATTTCTTTCAAAGAATCCTTACTGGGACCTGAACTCATTATATGTAAAACCATACCTGTCCAAATTTACTGATGAGTACAATCCTTTTAATGCTGGTTACGATGAATTGGACAAAGTGCCGATTGACGATATTTATAAAAGGGATGGGGCATCTGCCAGGGCCCTTGAGATTTTAAGTGCTTCCAATACTTCCGCTTTATTTGAATTCTGGCGTTCTGCAATACTTAATATAAGGGGCGTTCCACAGTTTCCTGTTGACGTTTTCCGGCTTAAGGGAGGTAACCAGATGTTGCCAAATGCTTTTGCTAAAAAGCTCGGGCCAAGGGTTTGGCTAAATTGCCCCATCCAGTCCATTGAGCATGGTGCAAGTGGGGTAACAGTGAAGTATAAAAGATTTGGTGAAGAACAGGTAATCACTGCCGACTACCTAGTCAATTGCATCCCATTGCCTGCATTCAGGAAAATTCCGGTTACACCAGCATTCCCACCCGAAAAGCAATTTGTAATTGATAATATTCAGTATGATTCTTACCAGCGTTTTGTTTTCCAGGCGAGTTCAAAATTCTGGGAAAAAGATAACCTGAGCATCAATATGGAGTTTGATCATCCTGACCTTTGGGCCGTTTGGCAATCAGCAGACGAGGTAGACACCCATCGGGTTATAATTCTTGGAACAGGATCCGGAGGCATCTCCGTACAAAGGGCATTGGCCGTGTTCCGGGAATTGTATCCGGGATCCAAGGATACTATTGAACAGGCAGTAAGTCGCGACTGGACTAAGGAGGCTTTTTCTTCAACCTGTGAACGGGTAAATTTTCCCCTTGGGGAGTTACATAAGTTCTGGCCTGAAATAATTAAGCCGCATGGAAGAATACATTTTGCCGGGGCTTATGCTGATAACCTGAATTGGGGAATGGAAGCCTCAACCCGCTCGGCTTACCGTGCGGCTAATGAAATAGACATGGCTTAAAATATTGCTTACCTATGAAAAAAGCATTTCTTTTTGCTGCATTAATTTCCGGGGTGATTATAATAATGGGCTTTGTAATCAATGAGCAATCGAATTCAATCCCTTCTGTTTCCTTAAAACAGCCATCGGGAAATAATCCGCTTCAGCAGGATGCAACCATAAAATATACGATTCGTGTTGAAGATAAGGAAGATGGTTCTTCTGCTTATGAAGAAATCGTATCCAATGAAGTATTCCTCAAATTGAAATTCCTGCCAGATTCCGCAATGGTATCCAAATACCTGGAAAAGCAAAAAAGAGCCGATGCCATACTAGCCATTATGAAGCAGGATATCTGTTTCAATTGTCACAGTGTAAAACAAAAACTTATAGGGCCGTCATTTGAATCGGTTGCTAAAAAATACGGCGCCGGGAAGGATGTTGCCGAAAAACTTTCTGCCAGCATCATCAATGGCTCAAAAGGCACCTGGGGCGCTTCACAACCTATGCCTTCGCATCCTGATATAAAAAAGGAAGATGCGGTGGCTATTGCAGAATGGGTCCTGCAATATGGCGCAGATGAAGATTTCGACCTTTTACCCGGACTTGAGGGCTCATTTAAAACCCATTCCGGTAATGTAAAACAACCTAAAGCGGTTTATGTGCTTATTCCCAGCTATAGGGACCACGGGCTGAATGGCCTGGACAGGAAGGAAGGTAAGCAGGTAGTGGTTATCCCATTAGCACATTAGATTATTTTAAGTAAATTGATTTTTTATTACGCTTAAAAACTTAAGAAAATGCGAGGTCAACGTTTGCCTGAAATTTCCAGAAAATTATTGCTGCCATTGGTGTTTTTGTTTGTTCTTTCTGTTGCTAAAGCCGGCAATTATCCCAATCACCTGTTTGGGGATCCCTCAATTGAAGGGCGTTGGGACTTAACCGTAACAAAAAACGGCAAGGAACTGCCATCCTGGTTGGAAGTCAGGCACTCTGGTTTAAAGACCCTTGTAGGATATTTTGTAGCAGAAGGTGGGAGTGCACGGCCAATATCCCGTGTCAATTTTGAGAACGGGAAAATCAGTTTTTCCATACCACCACAGTGGGATAGGAGCGATAAGGATATGACCCTGGAAGGCACTCTGGTGGATGGCAAGCTGAGCGGTACGATTCTTGGATCTGATGGAACAACTGCCACCTGGGTAGGGGTTAGGGCGCCTTCACTCTGGCGTGATAAATCACCGGTTTGGGGTAAGCCGATCACCTTATTTAATGGCAAAAACACCAACGGCTGGCATGCTTCAGGCGAAAACCAATGGCAGGCGGTTAATGGTGTTCTGACAAGTGCCAGGACCGGTTCCAATCTTATATCTGACCAGACATTTAATGATTTTAAGCTGCATATTGAATTCCGCTATCCCAAGGAAAGCAATAGTGGCGTTTACCTGCGCGGCCGTTACGAAGTACAGGTTGCAGATAATAAAGGCGAGGAACCATTAAAGGATTATTTCGGTGCTATTTACGGTTTCATAGAACCCACAGAACAAGTGGCAAAAGCGGCAGGTGAGTGGCAATCTTATGATATTACGCTGGTAGGCAGGTTGGTTACTGTGGTAGCAAATGGTAAAACAATTATCTGTAACCGGCCTATACCCGGAATTACCGGTGGCGCATTAAACAGTAAGGAAGGCGAGCCCGGTCCGATTATGATCCAGGGCGATCACGGTCCGATTGAATACAGGAATATTATTATCACCCCGGCAAAATAAGCCGTAAGAAGTTTTATTTGTTTAAAGGTTCGTGTAAAACACGGACCTTTAACGTTTGTTATTGGAATGTTTAATTTTGTTATGGGTGCTTAATTTGATATCGTTATACATATATTAGTCCTGCCCTTAAAAATGTTGGTATGAAAAAATATTTTTCGCTGTTGGTCACTGTTGGACTTTCAAGCTTTATCCTTTTTTCCTGTTCAAAAAAAGACAGCAGTCCGGTGCCTCCTGTGGACACAAATACTGCCAGGCTTCCTAAGCAGATAATATTAACTGATCCTATTGCAGACCCCTTAACACCTACAAAAAACTATTCCATCAAATACGATACGAACAATTATACTATTGGAATTTACCTCGATGACCTTACCAATAGTAATCCGTATGATAAACTGACCCAGGAATTTAAATACAATACCAGCGGATACCTCATCAGCAATCATATTTCCCCTGGCCAACCTGAAGCAATTGAATATGAAATTAACAGGTCTGCCGACAACAAGATTGTTTGGATTTCACATACAGATAACCTGAATAACACAAAAGACACCGCCTTCTTTACTTATGAAACATTTCCGGATAGTTTAAGGATACACATTGATAAACACCTGGCATCTCCGGTTCCGGGAAATGAGATTTCGCTGTATACCTATAACAATTTAAACAGGATCACAAGGGCTGAATTTTACAATGGGGAAACCATCCGGAACTACACTTATAACGCGAATGGCAGTTTAAATGTCAAGTCATCCCAAAGTTCAAATACCGGTGACAATTATACTGTATCCCTTACTTATACCTCTTCTACTGGGGCTCTCAAATACGACTCATTAAAAATGGAATTGCTGGGGAAAGATTTTTTCCTGGATGACATCAATGAATTCTACCCATTTGTATACAAAACCCTTGTTTTTACTTATTCACTTTCTGATCCTTATGACATATCAAAATCACAGGAAGTAATTATTTTCCCTGGATCGGGCTCTAACAAGCAATATTATTTTTTAAGCCAGGAGCATAACACCCGTAGCCTGCTTACAAAAATGAACGTTGCTGAAACCTTGGGGGGGACGCCCTTAATAACAATGCAGCTTGTTTATTGATAGTTTCCCAAAACCCGGTGAGGCCTACAGTGAGGATTCACTGGAATGCAATACTTCAGAATTTCACCAGAATTACCTGTAATTTTCGCTAATTAAATGAACCTGTTTTGCGGAAATCATGAAAATTCTGGTAATAGAAGATGAACAACAACTTTCTGAAAGCATTTCAGCATACCTGAATAATGAACATTTTATTTGCGAAACAGTTTTTGATTTCCATTCGGCCATTGAGAAGATAAGCCTTTATGATTATGCCTGCATTATCCTTGATATTTCACTTCCCGGAGGCAGCGGATTAGACATCCTTAAAGAATTGAAATCAAATAACAAGGCCGATGGCGTATTAATTATTTCAGCAAAAAACTCCCTGGACGACAAAATACTAGGACTCAAAACAGGGGCAGATGATTACCTGACCAAGCCTTTCCATTTACCGGAACTGGCTGCCAGGGTTGATGCAATTATCAGGCGAAAATCCTTTGATGGCAGGAGCCTTGTAAGGTTTGATGAAATTCAATTGGATCTCAATGAAAAGCTGGTAAAAGTCGATAATAAAATAGTTGACCTCACACGGAAGGAATATGACCTCTTATTGTATTTTATAAGTAATAAGAACAGGGTAATCAGTAAGGGCGCAATTGCGGAACATTTATGGGGAGATAATATGGACCTGGCTGATAACTATGATTTTATTTATACCCATATAAAAAACCTCCGCAAGAAACTTATACAAGCCGGTTCTGCCGATTATATTAAATCGGTGTATGGCATGGGCTATAAATTTAGTGCTGCTAACCAGCCAAAATGAAACTATTTAGTCGTTATAACAGAATTAATATCGCATCAACCGTTGCCATTTTTTTACTGGCCAGTACGGCTTTTTATTTCTTACTCAGGTTTGTATTGATCGGCCAGGTGGATGATGACCTCCGGATCGAACAACGGGAAATTGAAGGGTATTCCCAAAAGTTTGGCAGGTTACCTGAACCAATTGCTGTAAAAGACCAGGTGATAGAATTTGTGCCTGCCGGTAAAATTGGTTCACAAAGAAAAGCATTCCAGACAATTAACTCTTCAGGTAGTCAAAGGGAAGATATGCGGCAACTCATATTTTCATTGCCTGTAGGGGGACAATGGTATGAAGTAAAGGTTGCTAAATCACTCGAAGGAACAGACGAAATAATACGGTCTGTTATCCTGATTTCCGTGTCAACTATCCTCGCAATATTGGTTGCCAGTTTACTCATTAACAGGCTTGTCCTGCGTTCGCTGTGGAAGCCATTCTACGATAGCCTTTCCGCAATGCAGCAATTCAGGCTGGGTCAATCCAGCCGTCCGGTATTTACCCCAACTTCCATAGAAGAATTCGACACACTCAATAGCACCCTCGAGCAATCTTTGAGTCATGCGGAATCCGATTACCAGCGCCTTAGAGAATTTACTGATAATGCTTCCCATGAATTGCAAACACCATTGGCTGTAATTCGTTCTAAACTGGATGTGTTAATTCAGGATGAAGCACTTTCAGAAAGGCAAAGCCAGATTGTGCAAAGCGCATATGACGCGGTTCGGAAAATGGCAAGATTGAATCATTCCCTTTTGCTTTTGAGTAAAATTGAAAACAGGCAATTCGCTGATTTGGCTGAAATAAGGTTTGATCAGTTAGTTGAGGCTAAACTTGAAGAGTTTTCTGAATTATTGCATGATAAGCAGTTCAAATTAACAGTCAGCCTGAAACCGGTTATAGTTCGCATGAATGCTGAACTGGCTGATGCGCTGCTTAATAATTTATTCAGCAATGCAATACGGCATACAAATATTGGTGGAGAAATCAGGGTGGCACTCGATGATAATCAATTCAGCCTGTCAAATTCAGCACAGCAGGATAAGTTGGACGAGAATAAATTATTTGATCGTTTTTATAAAGGCGGACAGTCCTCAGACCAGCATGGCCTGGGCTTATCCATTGCCTATCAAATTTGCCAGGTTTCCGGATTTTCCATTAAGTACCAATATAATAATCAAGTACACTGGTTTACAGTTACTTTCTAATCTGGTTCAGCATTGCTTCAGAATTGGTCTATAGGTTTGCAGTAATTATTTTATTTTATGCGCATTCGATTTTTCCTTATTACAGTAATAATGACTTTGACGGTATTTGTTGCCAATGCACAACATACCATTAGAATAATTGTGCAGGATAAGACAAATAAAGAGCTTCTGAGTGGTGTTACAATAAGCCTTAAAGGGGATGACCAGAAGGTTACCAGCACAGATGGAAAAGGCTTTGCCACGCTTAAAAATTTGCCGGGAGGATATGATACTATTGTAGTCAGTTATGTCGGGTATAAACCTTTGGAGCAGGTCTTTCAACTGCCGGACACTATTGTGCATTCCATTTTGTTGGAAACTGATGCCCGGACCCTAAATGATGTAGTTGTAGTAGCATCAACCCGTGGAAACGACCGCATAGAAAACGCCACCACAAAGGTTGAGGTTTTAGGCCAGGAAGACATGAATGAGGAGAGTACGCTGAAGCCAGGTAATATAGCCAGTATATTAGGCGATGTAAGCGGTGTACAAATACAACAGTCTTCCGCAACAACCGGTAATGCTAACGTCCGGATCCAGGGACTGGACGGCCGGTACACGCAAATATTACGGGATGGTATGCCCTTATATGGCGGCTATTCCGGCGGATTTGGCATCCTGTCCATTCCGCCATTGGATTTGAAACAGGTGGAATTGATCAAAGGGTCCTCATCCACTTTATATGGTGGTGGCGCAATCGGCGGACTTGTCAATATGATTTCCAGGAAGCCAACATCTGCACCCGAAGCTTCTTTCCTTGTTAATCAAACATCCTTAAAGGAAACCAATATTAATGCCTATTATGCCCAGCGGTGGAAAAAGGTGGGTTTTACTTTCTTTGGCGGGCAAACCTTCCAAAAAGAAGTTGATGTAAATAAGGATGGCTTCAGTGACGTGCCAAATACCAATAGTACGGTCATTCACCCCACTGTTTTTTTCTATCCGTCGGACCGAAGCTTTATTTCCCTGGGTTGGTCGGGCAGTTTTGAAAAGCGACTTGGTGGTGATATGCTTGCCTTATCAGGGAAAGCAGATGCCAGCCACCCTTATTTTGAAAAAAATAACCTGAACAGGAATATTATTACCCTGTTGTCAGAAAGCCGCCTTGATAATTCATTTGTACTAACGGTGAAGGGTAGCTTTAGTAATTTCAAACGTGAAGAGTCAACCAATACCTACCTGTTCAATGGCAGGCAGAAAAATTATTATGCAGAGTTGTCAATATTTAAACGTACCCGGAAGCACAATATCGTTGCAGGGATAAATACCACGGGTGATGAATTTGCACCGGCTGAAGAAACCCCCGTTCCTGTAGGATCCTTTTCTAATAATGTCTTAGGCGCATTTTTGCAGGACACCTGGCGTTTATTTTCCGGAACTAAATTAGAAACAGGTTTGCGTTTGGACCACCACAACCAGTATGGCAATTTTTTATTGCCAAGGATTGCCCTATTCCAGCAGATAAATAAACATTGGGGCGCAAGGGCAGGCTATGGCATGGGCTATATTACGCCTAATCCACTTACCCCACAAACAAGGGATTATACCATTTACCAGTTGCAACCCATAGCAGCAGGCGTAAAAGCAGAACGTTCCTATTCCGGAAACCTGGAAGTAAATTATAAAACCGAAATAGGCACAGATGGAAGTATACTGATCAACCAGGCTTTCTTCATTACCCAAATAAAAGACCCGGTGATTGGAACAGAAGACCAGGCCGGAATGGTGTATTTTAACAACGAAGCAAAGCCTTTGCTGACAAAAGGCTTCGACACATATGTACAAATGCACGTGGCTAACTGGGAGTTTTATGTAGGGTATACCTACACCCAGGCTATAAGGCAATACCTGCCTGAAAACCAATTTGTTCTATATACACCTAAGAATCGGGCTGCAGCAACCTTGGTTTATGATGTGGCTGGTAATTGGAGGGTCGGACTGGAAGCCTCTTACAACGGTTACCAACATCGTGAGGATTATTCTAAAACACCGGAATACCTTTTTATGGCTATGATGGCAGAAAAGAAATTCGGGCCGAAATGGAGCCTGGTACTTAATTGTGAGAACCTCCTGGATGAACGCCAAAGCCGTCATGAATCATTGTATACCGGTCCAGTTACAGATCCTTACTTTAAAACTTTATGGGGTCCTATCGATGGCAGGGCTGTAAACCTTTGCCTGCGCTTTCAGCCATTTGCCCGTAATTAATAAACACACTACAGAATGAACACAGAATTGATATGTATTTTGAATCCCATCAAAAAATACATACAATGAAAAAGCTGGTTGCACTTTTAATAGCAGGGCTTAGCTGCGTATCAGTTATTGAGGCACAATCAAATAAAAGTGGACAAGCCAGCCCGCCTGTTGCGGTGGTTTCTGCCTTTGAAAAGGCCTTCCCCGGAAGTTCAAAATTGAAATGGGAGAAAGAAGGACCCGATTTCGAAGCCAATTTTGTACAAAACGGAAAATCGGGTTCTGCTGTATATACCAGCAATGGACAATTAAAAGAAACAGAATGGGATATACCGGTAAGTGAGTTACCTAAACCCGTGACAGACTATATAGCCAAAAACTATAAAGGCGCTAAAGTTAAGGAGGCAGCAAAAATAACACAGGCAGATGGTGCTATTATGTATGAAGCAGAGGTTAATGGCAAGGATCTCATCTTCGACGCATCCGGAAAATTTGTAAAACAAGAAAAATACTGATCAAAAAATTAAGATGAAAAAACTATTAATTATTTCATTTAGCCTGGTCGCACTATTAGCGATGGCACAACAGAAATCCGGATACAAGATGCTAAGAACATTTTCAATTGCCAGCAGTGGTGGTTGGGATTACCTCGCTGTAAATGAAAATAAGCTCTATGTTTCCCACGGGACACAGGTAAATATCCTGGATAAAAAAACCGGTGATTCCGCAGGTGTAATTCCAAACACTACAGGTGTTCACGGTATTGCTTTTATTAATAGTATTGGCAAAGGTTACACCAGCAACGGCCGCTTGAATTCAGTTACGGTTTTTAATTTATCCGATAACAAGGTAATCACGCAGATTCCCACTGGTGAAAACCCCGATGCGATAATGTACGACGGCTTCACCAATAAAATCATTACCTGCAATGGAAGGAGTAACGATTTATCAGTGATCGACCCCTCCAGTCAGAAGGTTATTGCAACCATACAAGTTGGTGGAAAGCCTGAAACTGCGGTTACTAATGAAGCGGGAAAATGGTATGTGAATATTGAGGATAAAAGTGAAATCCTGCAGGTTAATGCACAGACCTATAAAGTCGAGCAGCGTTGGTCTATTGCCCCTGGCGAATCACCAACAGGCCTGGTTTATGATCCGGCAACAAAATTACTTTTTGCCGGCTGCGAGAAACTTTTGGTAGTAGTTGATGCATTGACCGGGAAGATGCAACAGCAGTTGCCCATTGGGGACGGATGCGACGGTGTAGCCCTGGACAAGGAAAAACGGTTGGTTTTCACCAGTAATGGGGAAGGCACAATGACGGTAATTAAAATCGATAAAACCGGGAAATGTGGCATTTTAGATAATGTTTCCACCAAGAAAGGCGCACGGACCATTGCAATAGACGAAGTTACTCATCATCTTTACCTCCCAACAGCTGAATTTCAGCCTTTACCTGCAGGCGCCACTGAAGGAACCAGGCCTGCAATGAAACCCGGCACTTTCCAGGTATTGGTATTGGGTGTTAACTAATTGCGATCGCTTTAAAATTTATAACTGATTTCAATTGAAAAGAAGAAACTGTTGCTTAGCGGCTCTGTAAATATTTTTTTGGGAATGATTGTTCCGGTTGAACTTGTTGTCTGAACAGAGACTGTGGCTGGGTTTACAGGGATCGCATATGTTGGTATAAATCCGATATGAAAATTTCGGGTATAGTAGTCTACTGGTAAACTGAATTCATAATCCTGTAACCTGAAATTTTCTGCATCAGATACATCTACTGTCGTTTTGTTTAAAGTGCCACTACCTGTTTTCTTTCTTCTGCCAAATTTGCGCTTTTGGTAATAGGATCCATAATAATTGTAGGTTCCTGCATTGGCAAGGAATGATGGGGTTATTTCTAAATTGTCATCAAAAGCCTCGAAGCTGTGTTCCAGTCCAATAGCCGCGATATAATCCGTTTTTGTGCCAAAATTTAAACCCGCCTGAATGCTCGGCTTGATAAAATTAAGGTCATAAGCAGTGTACCCTGATACGCCACCATCAATGGATGAGCGCAGGTTTTTGCTGTCTGTATGATAAAATGATTTGAATCCGTTAAAGTCACCTTCCCAATTACCGGACTCAAAATTGTATCCTGCAGTAAGTTCTAACAGGTCAATTCGTCCATTACCACTTTGTGCCAGGTAATTTAAATCAGCATTTACATAATATCCATGTTTGTTATAATAGCCAAGTGAAGCCGTTAAATAAGGAATAGCGAGGGAGTCTTTTCTGCCATTATATACAGAATTACTCAGGTATGAAAGTGAAAATTTGCCATATGAATGTTTTTCTGTTTTCTCTGCATCTGTTGCATCCTGTGCTTTAACGCTACTTATAATGCATACGCTAAGTAATACAAATAATCCGGTTTTCATAATAGGGGGTAAGGGTTCTTAAAAGCAATATTTTGTTTATTTGAGACTTTTTACGTGTTGGAAAGTTTAACACGCCCGCAAATTTCAAGCAATGAAACGAAGAACAGAGGCTCTCCTTATCCGATAATAGGCGTTTTGTATTTCATTAACTAATGTTAACCCTATTACATTAAACCTTTCGTACCAAATCCCTTCAAAGGTTCGTTAATCTTTGTAAACCATTTAATCTATTAAAATGAAAACTAAACTTGTTTTACTGGTCACAGTAGTAACCGCCACAACTAGCTTGCATGCACAATTTCGTAAACCACATGGTGTCGGCCACGAAATGCGACAAAACCGTCATGAGATGAAACATGATCGTCGTGACCTCCATGCAGATAACCGGGATGTCCGCAGTGATAAGAAAGATGTCCGCGCTGATAACCATGATATTGCCGGTGATCGTAAGGACCTTAACAAGGATAATAAGGATTTAAGGGGCGATCGTAAGGATATTAGTGGCGACCGTAAAGATATTAACGAGGACAAAAGGGACCTGGCTGCTGATAAAAAAGCAGGTAATAAAGATGAAATTTCCGGTGACAGATCAGACCTGAAAGGCGATCGTCAGGACTTAAAAAATGACCACCTTGAAGCGAAGACTGACCTGAAAGACCGCCAGGAAGACCGTCAGGACCTTAATGGCGATGTGAAAGATCGACACGCCGATCGTAAGGACCTGAAACGGGATCGCAAAGACCGCCACAGGGATCGCAAAGACCTGGATAGAGATAAGAATGAAACAGAAGATAATAGAACCGGTAACTAAATATTTATTTGCACAAAGAAAAACAGCTCAAGTGAGCTGTTTTTTTCATTTAATAAAGGGTTACTTTTTTCTTGGTAAGCTGGAACACCCGCGAAAGGTTAAACCCAAACCTGACTTCCCCTTTTGCCCAATCTCCGGTTGTTTCTGTAATGAAAGCCCTTTCATTCATACCGGTTGAATTGGAAAAATGCAACTGGAATACATGTCCTCCTGTTTCAATATCAATGCCAACTGATAAAGGATTATGGTATAGTTCTTTATCTAAGGGGTTGGCAACGTAAAAATAATCCCAGGTAAATGCCATCCTTTTCGAAAACTTAATCCTTCCGCCGAAACCAAGCGCATAAATATTGTTTGACTGGCTGGCAAGGGGTACAATATTATTATGTACAAGTGTTGGTGTTATTTGCAAAGTGATTGCATTACTGAATTTCCTTCCGATAATAGCCTGGAAATAATAGGCAAGCCTGGAGGTAGTAAAGTTTTTAATTGTTGTGTCTGGCCAAGGACTTGTATTCATAGTCATTCCCGCAACCAGGGCAATTGTAGCCGGGAAGCTTTTTGTCCCGGTTGATTGCCGTATAGGCGCGAATTTGATGAAACCATCCAGTTCTTTTTTGTAGGTACTTCTGCCTACACCAACCATCAGGTTTTGTAAAATGCCAAAGTCAAACCCCATCCGCATACTGGCCTGGTCAAGTCCATAGAAATTACTATATCCATGGTTCACTTCTCCAAACCGGTGCAGGATCCTAAAGTCCATGGTACCCGGAGACAAAAACTCCATTGAATGTCCATTGATTACCCTGGTTGACTTAAAAGCATTTTTCACTATTTCTTTCCTGGGCGCTTTATCTTCTGCCAGTTTTAATAGATCCATATCCTGGGCAAAAATACCCTGGACAAAACCTAAGAGTAACACTACAGAGAAGATACCCTTAATTGATTTTCTCATTTTAGTTGAATATGGGTTTCTGGGTTTGGGAACTTACTTTAGCGGGGTTAGCATACAGTCTACCAGCACAGAAGCAGTCTTCGCTAATTTGTCGGCCACAAGTTGAGGGATAATAATTTTATAATCTGCCAGCACAACCGGAAAGTTCGCAGTGGCCTCGATATTGCCATTCTGAACAATCATCTTTCCTTTGGTTTCAATGTCTTTTGTTTCACCATGTACGGTCAGTTTCCCTTTGACAACTACATCATAACTGCCGTTTTTCGTATAATTATCCGGGTTATTGTTAGCAACTATTCCTCGAAACTCAGATTTCGGGTATTTGTCGCTTTCCATGTAGTTCTCGTGAAAATGTTCCTGCATCAGGGCGCGCTCAAATTCAAAGCCTTTCATTAAAACAGCGAACTGGAAATTGCCCGTTTTTGTATCAAGGACGCAAGTCACTGTTTTGTTGACCGCTTCAATATTTTCAGGAGAATTCTTTTCTGTTGCATCGAATTTTATTTTACCTGACTTGGTAAAAAATTTATCCTGTGCATTTATGCCGGAAAATAAAGCCAGGAATGCTAATGCCAAGGTTATTTTTTTCATCATTTTATTTTTTCAGTTAAATAACATCTGTTTAAAATAATATCTGCTCCCAGGCCCATATCATCGGGTATGTATCCTGTACAAACACCCCGCAGGTGGACACTGTCCTGCTCTTTGAGTGCGGGCAACTTGTCCATGTAAAGTGTATCAATACTGCACCTTATGGACGATGGTTCGCCATCACTGCCTAACACTACAGTTATATTTTTCTTATCTGTTATATCGATGGAGTTTATTTTCCCTTTTACTAATATGGTTTTGCCGAGGAATTTCTGGTCTGCAGTCTTTTGTTCCTGGCTATATTGGCCAATCAATTGGCCTGCCGATATAGCAAAGTCTTCCTTAATAGTTTCAAGGCTCTCGGGTTTCCGGTTGTACTCTTTAACTGCATACAAAACAGCACCAAAACAGCAAGTAAGCAAGATTACCAGAATAAGACTTTTCTTGTTTTTCATTTTTTTGCTTTTTAATTGTTTGGACTTCCAGCCTGCACCCATTTCCTTATTTTGGCAATATTGCAGTCGCTTAATTTCGCAGCACCTTGCGGCATTGCAGAGAAGCCTGCTGTATGGTTTATGCTCCCCATAAGTTTCCCGTTGGTAGCAAGCACCTTATCATTTGCATAAGTGCCCATAGCAATAACTCCAGAGGGAGAATTACCGCCATGACAGCTATAGCAGTTTTGCTGAAATATTGGAACGATGACTTTAGTATAGGTGATTGATGTAACCGTATCACAGCTATTAATATTAGGATATAGTAACTCCGCTTTATCATAGTAGCATGAGCCGAAAGAAAATATGAGAATTATTGTACCTGTAATCAGAAGTATCTTTTTCATATTTTTTATTAATTAATTTTTAGGAGTGCCGGCGTCAATCCATTTTTTCACTTTTTGCAATTGACACTCTGAGAGTTTGGAACCACCTTTGGGCATTGGCGAAAATCCGCTTGCCCAAATAATTGAATTATACAATACCCCCGATGCTGCTGCTGATTTGATTCCTGCATAGGTGGAGAGATCATATCCTCCGCTTGCATTACCTGTATTATGGCAGCCCTGGCAATAATTTGCTATCATAGGCTGTACAGCAGTACTGAATTTAAAATCGGAGGTGTCGCAGCTGGTGCAACTATTATTTTTTGCACCCTGGTTGATCCAGGTTTTTATTTTTAAAATTTGATCAGCAGTTAACGGCGACATCGGTGGTGGAGGCATCCGGTCACCACCGGTATTTGTGATAACATCATACAACTTGCTGTTGTTGGCATTTCCGGCGCTGACCATTCTCATTACATTGGCATAGCTTGTCACATTCACACCTTCTTTGTGCGTAACAGCATCGTGGCAGCCACTCATTCCGCAGCTTGAATTTAAAAGTGGTTGTATATCGTTTGCATAATAGACGGTGTCTTTGCTGCAAGTGCTGCCATTTGCTGCTGGTGGCGGAGTTGTTACACCGCCATTATTACCACCCGTGTTTGGCTGAACGGGAATTTCATGTATACACGACATATACACGACTGTGAAGGATAGCATTGCCAAACCCAGAAGGATTGATCTTCTTTTCATATGAGTCGTTTAATTGAATAATATTTCACATCATTAATAACCACATAGAGAACCTATCTCATTAGTGCTTAATGACAGTATTTTATAAAAAAGGAGTAATGTAGACTTATGCTATAGTAGTACGTGGAGGTTTGAGAAGTGTGCCAAAAAAGCCAACCGGCAATATTATATTTGCAAATTTTGCTGACTTTGTATTAATTAGAACTACTGTTTTTGTAGTATTAAAATTTTCCTTAAAAGGAATTATTGCAATGCTAAATGCATGAAAATGAACTTGCATAAAAGGCAGGTTCTGTTCTTCCTTGTCGTCTGCTTTATTGTTATCGCCTTTGCCATAATGCTCAGAAACAAAATCCGAAAATGATATTTTATCTCCGCTTTGAATATGATGAAAATAATGTATTGCTATGTAGGGTAAATGAAAAACCTGGCCTAATTCGGTATTGCCGAATATGTGGATGGACAAAAAAGATATGATCAGTAGTTTTTGCATTGGATAAACCTACTTGTGCAAAAAAGATGCCAGCCGGGTAAATTTAACTCATTTAGTGGTTGAAAAAGATACCTGAAATGTAGTTAACATAAATTTACAATCCTTTACAGTAGCGGCTTTCAGCATAATATGGCCACCTAAGCCGCTGTTTCGCATTTTTCGACGAATGGACAATCAATACTAATTGAAAATGATCGTTTTGTTCCCGGAAACAAAAATCCGGTCTTCCAAAACCATTTTAAGTGCGTCTGCAAGGACCGCTTTTTCTATTTCATGCCCGGCTTCGACCATATCGCGGAGGCCATCATCGTGCTGAACAGGAATTATCTTTTGGGTAATGATCGGTCCCTCGTCAAGGTCGTTATTTACAATATGGGCAGTTGCGCCAATTAATTTAACCCCTCTTTCAAAAGCTTTCTTATATGGATTGGCTCCTTTAAATGCCGGCAAAAAAGAATGATGAATATTAATGATCCGGTCCGGATACTTTGAAACGAAATCCGGCGAAAGGATGCGCATGAATTTTGCCAGGATCAGGTAGTCGGGCTGGTAACCGTCAAGAACTTCTGTTATGGCTTTTTCAAAGGCTTCATGGCTGCGGTTTTCATGACTGATATAATGATATGGAATATTGAATTTGTCTGTGAATGGCTGCAGTGAATTGTAGTTTCCGATAACTGCCCTGATGTTGGCATGTAATTCATTGAAATAGTGACGGACTATTAAATCACTCAGGCAATGATGCTCTTTTGTAACCAGTATTACGATATCCTTTTTTCTTTTTGGAATAATATCAATTACAGCATGTTCTGGCAAAAGCTTTCCCAATGCTGCATGTAATCCGGCAGTATCCAGGTCGCCGGATACTTCCAGCCTTGTAAAAAAAGTTTCTGTATCTGTATCAACAAATTCTTTCATTACGAGTATATTATGGTTATTGGAGAACAATAAGCCTGAAATTCCCGCTATCAAACCTTTCCTGTCAGCACATTTTATGCGAATAACATGATTTTCTTCCATGGGTTATTATCTATGTCCTAAAAATAATACTGTTCGGCCATTCATGCCAGCCTTATAGTACCTTTGCTTATTGATTTTTCAGAATAAAAGGTTTTTTATGGTTGAAGTTGGAAAGTATAATACGCTGAAAGTTCTACGTGCGGTAGATTTTGGCGTTTTCCTGGATGATAGCAAGGAGGGCATTTTATTGCCTAAAAGATTTATGCCGGCCAATCTTAAGCCCGGCGATGAAATCACTGTGTTTATTTACCACGATTCTGAAGACCGCCTTATCGCCACTACACAAAAACCTTACGGTATAGTAGGTGATATTGTTCCTCTAAAAGCAGTTAGTGTAACCAAACAAGGAGCATTTTTGGACTGGGGACTTATGAAAGATATTTTTGTTCCGAAGTCCAAACAATTGATGGCCATGCGGGAGGGAGGTACCTATATCGTGAAAATTTATATTGATGAGCAAACAGGAAGGGTAGCTGCCACTGAAAAAATAGAACCCTTTTTAAGTAATGATACATTAACTGTAAGGGAGAAGGAAATTGTTGACCTGATTGTTTATCGTCGCACTGACATCGGCTATACGGTTATCATAAATGGTAAGCATACTGGCGTACTTCACTTTAATGAAATTTACAGAAATATCCAGGTTGGCGATACAATGAAAGGATTTATTAAAACAATCCGGGAAGAAAACAAAATTGATGTAGCCCTTGGCGTTCCAGGTTATAACAGGGTTGGCGGGGAAGCTGGTAAGATCCTTGGCCTGCTGGAAGCTGCTGGCGGTTTTTTGCCCTACCATGATAAATCTGACCCCGATGATATCTATGCGCATTTTGCCATGAGCAAGAAGACCTTCAAAATGGCTATAGGCCAATTGTTTAAGCAGAAGCAAATTGAAATTACCGATCATGGCATCCGGTTGCCTGGCCAGAAATAAAAAAAATGATCCCAATCAGGTTTTATTCAGTATTCCTTAGTTAGTTTCGCGTTGTGAATAACTTGATCAGAAATATAATTACTGTAGTATTGTTGTTGGCTTTGACAGCGCAAAATACCGGTAAATTATTGCTGGTTATGGATTATTATGCCAATAAATCAGTCTACCTGGCAAATTGCGAGAATAAGTCCAGGCCTCAACTCCATTGTAACGGGCAATGCCTGTTAATGAAGAAAATGCATCAGTCAGATAAGAAAGACCAGCAAACGCCTGAAAAGAAACTGGAATGGAAATTCGAAGTGTTGTCATTTAAGTCATTAAATAATGATATGACTTATACTTCCAGCAGATTCAATCGCCATTATTTTGTACCAAATTCCACAGGCATTCCTGCAGGTTTTTATAATGCAATATTCCATCCTCCCTCTGTTTGATTATTTGTCCCGCTTCCCGAAATTAATTTTTTCATTGTGTCCTGTATTGCAGGATCAGTAAGGTTTTACAAATAATAATCAAATAGTATGAAATATTTTTTCATTGCTGCATTATCTGCGGCTATAATATTCGCTTCCTGTTCAAAAACAAAATCACCGGATTTTCAACCCGGGGATACAGGTGAGCTTGAAATTGAGTTTGATAATGTTGTTGGCGCGCAAAATCTTCAATTATACACTGGAATATATACGAATGCCGCAGGAGAATCTTTTTCTGTTGATACCCTTAATTATTATATCAGTAATATTCGCCTTAAGAATGAAAATGGCACAGAGTTTATAGTTCCTGTGAATGATAGTTACTTCCTGATAAAAGAAGCAAATAGTACACAAATCATAAATCTTCAGGATATACCTGCAGGAAATTATACCGGTCTAAGTTTTATAGTTGGCATTGATAGTCTGAAAAGTACTGAACCTGCGGGCAATCGGACCAGCGTTTTAGACCCTGCAGGTGCAGGTGCAGGAATGTACTGGGACGAAGACCGCGGATATATTTTTATGAAAATGGAAGGTCATGCTGATGCTGTAAATACTACTGCTCATGCTTACCGGTTTAATATTGGCGGTTATGGCGGACCGGTAGTTCCGTCACTTAATAATATAAAAGCAATCTCGCTCAATGGGGCTCCGGGTGCCAGGGCAGAAGTCAGGAAAAATAAGGCGGAGGCCCCACATATTCACCTGTTTTCAGATGTCCTCAAACTTGTGAATGGCGCTACTAACATCAGTTTCGCCGACCATCCGGATATTTTGTATTACCCTTTCTCAGTTAATGTTGCCAATAACTATGCGAATATGTTTTCAATTGATCATATTCATAATGACTGAAAACAGACTTCTGAACAATTTTAAATGAACACAATGCAAAGGAAAATTATACTTGCCATAATGGTCATCCTGTTAAAGGCACCAGCCCTGCTGGCCTGTGATATCTGTGGTTGCGGTGTAGGGTCGTATTATTTGGGCATACTACCAGAATTTAAAAAGCGATTCATTGGCATCAGGTACCAGCATAAAGGATTGACCACGCATATAGGTCCAGATGGAAATATAAGTTATCTCAGTTCTGATGAGAATTACCAGACTATCGATATCTGGGGTGCCTGGAACCTCGGGAAAAAGTTCAGGCTGATGGCTTTTGTACCTTATAATATTAACCAAAGAGCCAGCGAGGGGCAATCATATTATAAATCCGGACTTGGTGATATTGCTCTTTATGGGTATTACAAGTTGTTCGACAAAAGGAGTCCGATACATGGTAATAAATTGCTGGTTCATTCCCTTTGGCTGGGGGGCGGATTAAAACTTCCAACGGGTGTATATAATCCCCTGGATAAAAACACTGTTCAGGGATCGCAAAATAGTTTTCAATTGGGAACAGGCAGTGTAGATTTTTCCCTTAATGCCATGTATGATATCCGCATCCAGGATATTGGCATGAATACAAACCTGAACTATAAAATTAATACAGCTAATAAGTACGATTACCAGTATGGGAATAAATTCACCCTGAACTGGCTGGCCTATTACAAGATCAGGGTGCAGAAAAAAATAGTGCTCGCCCCCAATGCCGGATTGTTATATGAATCCTCCGGTAAGGATTTAAATAAATATGGTACTACTGTTTATGAATCAGGCGGAAGCTCTTTGATGGGAACCCTTGGTGCCGAAATTTCTTTTGGTAATTTTGGCATTGGCGGAAATTTCCAAGCCCCCATAAAGCAGGATCTTGCAGAGGGGACAGTACGTGGTAAAAATAGGGCATTGATTCAAATGACCTGGTCATTCTGATTATTTTTCAGAATAAATCCGGTCGATAGCTTCCTGGTATTTTTCCATGATCACTTTTCTTTTCAAACTAAGTTTTGGGGTCAGTTCACCAGTATCAATACTCCAGTCATTAGGTAGTAATTCAAACCGCTTGATTTGTTCCACATGGTTAAAAAATATATTGAAGCTTTCTACAAGGTCTTTAAACAATTCAACCACCTTCGGGTGCCGGATCATTTCTTCATTGGTAGTGTAAATGATACCCTTTTGCCTGCACCAGTCTTTCAGGTTGGCAAAGGAGGGCACGATTAAAGCCCCGACAAATTTTCGTTCAGAACCTATAACCATTAGTTGCTCAACAAACAGTGACTCTTTCAACTTGCTTTCAATTGGCAATGGCGCTACATATTTACCTCCGCTGGTTTTGAACATTTCTTTTTTCCGGTCAGTAATCTTCAGAAATATATTGTCCTCAAAAAGACCAATGTCTCCTGTGGCAAACCAGCCATCATTCATTACCTCTGCTGTCAGGTCTGGCCGTTTATAATAACCCACCATCACATTTTTGCCCTTGCATAAGATTTCACCATCCTCTGCTATCCGTACTTCAACCCCATCAATCAAAGGGCCTACTGTACCGAATTTCCTGCCCTTTTCATTAAACCTGTTCACGGAAATTACAGGAGAGGTTTCTGTTAAGCCATAACCCTCCATGATCGTAATTTTCGCAGCAGTAAAAATCCGTATTAGTTTGACCTGGCAGGCAGCGCCTCCTGAAACAATCGCTTTAACATTGCCACCAAGACCTTCCCGCCATTTACTGAACACCAATTTATTCGCCAGGGCTAATTGCGTCGTGTACCAGAGTCCCTGGTTCTTATTAATCTCAAAATTTTCAGCAAGGCCATGCGCCCAATAAAATAATTTTCTTTTAATGCCGGTCAGTTCCATTCCCTTCTGCATAATCCTTTCATATACTTTTTCCAGAAGGCGTGGAACGGTAGTAAATAAAGTGGGTTGTACTTCTTTCAGGTTTTCGCCAATGGTATCAAAACTGTCGGCGTAATAAACAGATGTTCCGGAAAATAAATATATATAGGTAACCATCCTTTCAAGGATATGGTTTAAAGGCAGGAAGCTAAGGGCACGCTGGCCTTTCACACCAATTTCATTGAATACACAATCTATGCTGCTCACAACGTTGCTCACAATATTCTCATGGCTTAACATAACGCCTTTTGGCGTTCCGGTTGTACCTGAAGTATAAATGATGGTTGCAAGGTCTTCATATCCGATTCTTGCAGAAATTTCCGGTACCTTTTGCAATGCTTCGGCATTGCTGTTCCTGATAACGTCTTTCCAATGTGCAGCCTGGGCGACTTTTTCGAAAGTGAAAATATGCTTCAGGCTCGGAATTTTTCCTTGCAAGCTGAGTACTTTATGGTAGAGTTCCTCGTCATTTACAAATACCATTTTCACTTCAGCATCATTCAGGACAAATTCCAGTTCCTTGACATTTATAGTGGGGTAAAGAGGTGTTAAAATGGCGCCGATTTGCTGAACTGCCAGGTCAACCATTATCCATTCGGGGCGATTTTTCGACAAGATGGCAATTTTGTCCCGGCCTTCAGCGCTCATGTCGCCACAACTGATACCAAGGTTCAGTAAACCTGCACTCAACTGGTTTACCAGTTCAATAACATCCCCGGTACTATACTTTTTCCAGGCGCCGCCTTCTTTGGCTGCCAGTAAATCGTCAACCGGGCCTGTTTTCATTTGGAGTTGCAGGCAATCAAAAAGTCTTTTTGGCTGGTCCATATGCAATCGATCGTGTAGGTTATAGATGCTAATCCAAATATAGGGAATCATGGATAAGATTAACTGTCAGGTTGTTTTAACCTAAAGTTTAATTGACCTGAAAAAGGAATCAGTTAGAAGGCCAGCCCCTATAGTTTTGCCCGGGAGGCAATTTAAAGACCCGGCCCTTCTGGAATTCAATGAATCCATCATAGGCTTTTTGGTTCTGTTGGGTCCATTGCTGGAAATCTGGAAGGCTTTGAGTTGCTCCAAATAGCCACTGGTTATAAGCGTCAAAGAGTCCTTCACGCGTTAACTGGCGTTGGTAATCAAATAAACGGAAAGCATATTTCCCGGGTTCTTTTTCAAACCAATCAAGCAGGAAGCGGGTTCTCAGCATGGTTAGGGAAGAAGTGGTTACACCTTCATTTACGGTTGCGGCATGTTTATTCAATATGGAGCAGAATGCCTGTTCAAAGCCGTTTTTTGAATCAGGAGCCTTCAGGCTATTCAAATTGGTAAAATATTTCTTATAGCCATCCAGCAAAATCTGTTTGATTTCAGGTGTCCTGCGGCTATAGCTTTCCAGGTTTACAAAAATTTCACCATAAATTAGTGCCCAGGTTTTATCGGTGCTGATGTAGTAATATTTTGCGGCATTATAATAATTCCCTGAATAATTCGGATCGGCTGCAATGCCTTTTTCCCATTGGTCAATGGCGTCTTCCATTTTCTTCCTTGACCACAAAAATTCTCCATATTCATTATACAGCACACCACTTTTAGGATAGGCCTTAATGCCCGATTTGTACAATTTTTCGCATTCCTTTATTTCCTCAATATTCCGGTATGTTAGTCCAAGTAGTTGATAACTCCTGATATCCGCATCAGGCCGGCTGGTTAGTTTTTTACCCAACTCCATTGCTTTCGCATAATCCTGCGAAAGGTAATAATTGAACAGCAGGTCATTCTGCAGGTCGATATTATCCGGTGACTGCTGCAAGGCTTTATTCAGCACCAGTGTGGCATTTGCGTAATCACCCTGCTGCATATAATTTTTTGCACTCGCCTGCAATGCTTTAATATCCTGCTGTGCCAGTGAAAATAAAGACAGTGTAAGCGTCAGGGCAACAAGCAGCGCTTTTTTCATACTATTAAGCATTCATTCATAAATTAAATGGGTAAGCAGGCCATCTCTAAGTTTTGGTTCAAACCAGGTGCTTTTTGGAGGCATTACATTACCGCTGTCTGCAATATCAAACAATTGCTGGATACTTACAGGATGCAGGCTAAAGGCCAATTTCATTTCGCCGCTATCCACTCTCTTTTCCAGTTCGTGCAAGCCCCTGATTCCGCCGACAAAGTCGATTCGTTTATCAGTCCGCTGGTCTTTAATGCCCAATAATTTGTCGAGCACTTTTTCAGAAAGTATAGTTACATCCAGCACGCCGATCGGGTCTGTTGAATAACTGCCTTCTTTTGCTGTAAGTTTATACCAGTGTCCACCCAGGTACATACCAAAATCATGAAAATGAGTAGGGGAAAAGGCTGCAGGCATTCTTTCCACTTCAAAATCATCATATAAAGCGCGGATCAATTCTGCTTCTGTATGCCCGTTGAGGTCTTTTACCACACGGTTATAATCCATGATATGCAGTTGGTTCGCAGGAAACAAAGTGGTGAGGAAATAATTGGCGTTGTCGTTATAACCTGGTTCCAGTGAACGCCGCACTTTAGCTGCAGAAGCTGCACGGTGGTGCCCGTCTGCGATATATGTGAAGGGCACCTGGCTGGTGAATAAGTCACTGATATGCTCAATCGCAACTTCATCATTGATTATCCAGATCCGGTGAGATATTCCATCAGCTGCGGTAAAATCGTATACCGGCGTTTTTTCTTTCCATTCGTCTATAAGCGAATTAATGGCAGGAACATCCCGGTAAGCCAAAAACACATTACCTGTTTGTGCACCGCTGGTTCTGATATGGTTAATGCGGTCCTGCTCTTTTTCAGGCCGCGTAAATTCATGCTTCCTGATAATATCCTTTTCATAATCGTCAATAGAGGAAACAGCAACCAGGCCGGTTTGCGTCCGGCCATTCATCACCAGTTCATAAATATAATAGCAGGGTTTTTCTTCCCTGATCAAAACACCCCTGCCAATGAAACCTGCAAGGTTGGATTTTGCTTTTTCATACACTTCCGCAGTATGTATATCGGTTATTCCCGGAAGGTCAATTTCCGATTTCGTTATATGCAGGAAACTATCCGGATTATTTGCGGCCTGCATTGCTGCTTCTGCAGAGTTCAGTACATCATAAGGCGGGGCAGCAACTGCTGCTGCTTTAACCGGGGCTGGTCTTAGTGCTTTGAAAGGTCGTATAGTGGCCATAATAATTTTTATGCTGGATTTATCCTTTTTTGTTAGCGAATTCTTTCATCAGGTCCGTTAATACCACTACGCTCTCATAAGGCAGCGCATTGTACATGCTCACCCTGAAGCCTCCCACAGAGCGATGTCCCTTAACACCATACATTCCATTTGATTTGCAGATGGCCAGGAATTCTTTTTCCACTTCGGGATCATTTATGGTAAAAACTACATTCATCAGGCTCCGGTCTTCTTTATCAACAACCCCGTTGAAAACCGGGAACTGGTCAATGGTTTCATAAAGAAGCTTTGCTTTCCTTTCATTTACCTGCTGAATGGCAGGTACGCCACCTTGTTCTTTCAGCCAACGTAACGTTAACAGACAAACGTAAATTGCAAATACCGGCGGTGTATTAAGCATAGAGCCGTTCTTAATATGCTCACGGTAATCCATCATACTTGGCATGTTCCGTCCAGTTTTTCCTAAAATTTCAGGGTCTACGATCACCAGGTTAACCCCGGCAGCACCAATATTTTTCTGTGCCCCTGCGTAGATCAGTGAAAAACGGTTAAAGTCCATTACAGTACTTAGTATATCGCTGCTCATGTCTGCCACCAACGGAACGCTGGTTTGGGGCATTGCATGCATTTGGGTGCCTTCAACAGTATTATTTGTCGTATAATGGAAATAGCTTGCATTATCAGAAATGGTATAACCTTTAGGAATATATGAATAATTGCGATCTTTTGAAGTGGCTACTACATCTACCTTGCCGTATAGTTTTGCTTCCTTAATTGCTTTACTGCCCCATACGCCACAATCGAGGTAAGCTGCAGAGGCATTTTCATGCAAAAGGTTCATAGGAACCTGGAAAAACTGGGTTGAAGCTCCACCATGAAGAAAGAGGACCTCTTTGTTACTGTCTAATTGCATCAATTCTTTGACCAGCATCTGTGCTTCGTCCATTACAGCCTGGAATGCATCTGTACGATGGCCGATTTCCAGGATGGATAACCCCATGTTATTATAGTTAAGAACGGCTTCGCTGGCTTGCTGAAAAACAGTTTTTGGCAGGATGGAAGGCCCTGCATTGAAATTGTGGACCAATGTTTTGGCAATTTGGTAAGGCTGCAATTTCCTTAAAAATTATTAATTCTCCGCCCGCTATTCGCAGGATTTTCCTTTTGGTGGTTGTCGCCTCCAGTAAAAGTCAAGGCTGTCAGTCTGATTAACCATTAATGGTGTAGAGCCGGTAGTAAGGCCTGAAAGATCAGGCTGGCCTGCATTTACCCAGGCTGTATACCAAAAACTGGCAACCGTATATATTGCTTTACGAAGGCGCTTTTCTACCATACCATTTAATAATTGGTTATATTTTTTACTGTATTTGGTGGCATATTGCCGCAATACCTGCTGGTTCCGCCACTCATAGGAATACTTTTGGTCTGGCTGCGTTTGGGCGGATAGTGCTGCTTCAAGTAAAAGAACCGAGTCAACTGCAGCTGCGCTTTCAATTATGCTTCCCCAGATGAATTGGGAAGGATTATCTACGTAAGCAGCCTTTTCCATAAAGAAGTCCCATTCATTCTCTGCCAGCAATTCGGGTAGCCGGCTTTCCCAAAATGCATGAATGCCATGTTGCCCCGTCTTCTGGCCGTTGTGATTGGAGCTGGTATGGAGGGGTACATGTGCATCACCAATATAATGCCCAATATCTGCCGATAACCTGATAATGTCCAGGGCATTTTTATCCCGGAAAGCACGGGTGAGTGCTCCCAGCATTTGCAGTATCCGCCAGGGTAAAATTCCGTGTGCCTGTAAACTGTCGGTGCCATATTTATTTACGGCATCCTCCCATCGGCGCGGTAAGCCCTGGAATGGCAAAGTGCCGTAATGGTCCATATCAATAAAATGCCTTGGTGCTTCAGTGGCCAGTATATAGCGCCTCTTATCGGCATCAACCGCATGTTCCCGCAGGTATTCAAGGCTTGGTTTATACAAGACCAGCATTTTGGGTGGTAAAAGGTAGATAGCATATTCGTTAATCAGCCGGTGGCCATAAAAGCCCCAGCAATACACTTCCTGCGACCAGGCTAATAAGATGGTCGCAATTACAATTCGGGCCATTTGTGCAATCAGCTATTTTTTGGCTGCTCCTCTGCTTCATGATCGGGTTCCGCTATTCCGCCCGATACCACGTATTTCATGGCATCAGCAGCTTTTACGTTGTCCAGTGCGCGAACCCGGTACCGCGGAACAAGGTAGGTTTGTCCCGCAAATGAATAGGAAAGTGGTATGTAAACGGTAAGGTATTCCTTGAAACCAAATTCAATGGGATTTTCATCTGTTATGAAACCAATCTGGAAAACATCTTCCTGGAATAGGGAAACGGCAACCGGCTTATTGAATTTTCTTTTATTGCCTGCAAAAGCTTCAAAAAAATCCTTAATGGAAGAATAAATAAATTTTACGCCAGGTGCCCTTTCCAGCCAATGGTCAAAAAGGCTGAAAATCCGGCTGGTAATAAAATTTGAACTCAGGTAGCCTATTGCAATTAGTGTAAAAATAATAACCACAAAACCCAATCCGTAATTCCGGGTCGTGAATTTTCCACTGGGATCCTGTACCTGGAATATTGGTAACAGGTTGTCTATAGAACTCACAAACCAAAATAAAAGGTAACCTGTAATGGCAACCGGGGCGGTTACCAGCAGGCCCTGTATGAAATACTGGAAAACTTTTTTCCACCGCCAGCCATTGGCCGGCACCGGTAAATTGTCCATAATGCGGTTTCTGGCACAAACCTACTAAAATGGCAGCGATGCAGAACCAGTTATTTGACCCATTTGTATTACCGGGTTTACACCCCCGATATTAAGATTTTGTGACGAATGGTGATTTTTAATGATGGAAACTTTTGTTACATAAAAAGTTTCCATAGTTTTGCGCCCTAATATGGCTGACTTAGACAATAAAGAGCGGATACTGACAAAATCAAGGGAATTATTCATGCAATATGGCATAAGAAGCATCAGCATGGACGATATCGCATCATCCATGGGCATGAGTAAAAAGACCATTTACCAGTATTTTGCCGATAAAGATGAACTGGTTAATGCTGTTATACAGTTTAAGGTTTGTGAATCAGAGGAATTCTGTAACCACGACCGTATCGTATCTGAAAACGCCATAGATGAAATTTTCAGGACCATGGAAATGGTAGAACAGATGTTCCGGACCATGAATCCGTCGGTTTTATTTGACCTGAAGAAATACCACCCGCTTGCCTACAGCCAGATAGAAAAGCATCAAAACGAATACATCTTTAATGTGATCCGTACCAATCTTGAAAGGGGTATCAGGGAAGAATTATACCGGCCCGAGATCAATATTAATATCATAGCGCATTTCCGCGTCAGAAGCGCAATGTTACCTTTTGATCCAACTTTTTTAGCCGAACAGAAAGCAAATCTTGCTACAATAGAGCAGCAGATAATGGAGCATTATCTCTTCGGTATCGTTACCCTGAAAGGCTATAAACTGATTCTGAAATATCAACAAAAAAGACAAAAGACCTAAACCAGACGAATATGAAAATGACATGCAGGTGGATAAGGGTATTGACCTTTATAAGCATTTACTGGGCAGCTATAGGGAATGGTGCAATCGCCCAGGGAACCAGGCAGATCAATAAGCTTTCTGCCAAGGAAGCGGTTGAATTTGCAAAGAAGAACAACTACCAGGTGAAGAAATCATTGGAGGATATACGCATACAGGACCAGGTTAACCGTGAAGTTACCGCCAGTGCATTTCCGCAGATTAACGGATCCTTCAATTTTACGGATAATGTTAAGTTGCCTACCAGCCTTTTGCCAGGTGAATTTTTTGGGCAACCTGCCGGCACATATATTCCTGTAAAGTTTGGAGTGCAATACTCTTCAACTCTTGGCGCAACTTTAGACCAGATAATTTTTGATGGCCAGGTCTTTGTTGGTTTGCAAGCCCGGAAAACAGCCATGGAGTTTGCCAGGAAAAACGAAGAGATTACTGAGGAGAATATTGCTGTAAATGTCTATAAAGTTTATTACCAGTTGCTGATAGCCGAAGTCCAGATTGGCTTATTCCATGATAATATTGTGCGCTATGAAAAACTATACAACGATACCCGCGAAATTTATAAAAACGGATTTGCAGAAAAGCTTGATGTAGATAAGGTTAGTGTTACCCTTATTAACCTGCGTACTGATAGCCTGAAATTGCGGACCCAGATGAATAATGGCTACCTGGGTTTAAAGGTATTATTGGGAATGCCCATTGCAGACAGCCTTATTTTGACAGATAAGATAACCGAGGCAATGGTAAAGAATGATATCCTCGATTCGGCATATAATTATGAAAACCGCAGGGAATACCAGATGCTCATGTTAAGTAAACAGCTGAATGAGTTTAATGTGAAACGCTATAAGATGATGGCCATTCCGACCCTTTCGGTATTTGGTAACTATTATACCAATGCCCAGCGGAACAGGTTTGATTATTTTGAAGAGGGTGGTGTTTGGTTCCAGCAAAGCGCTATAGGACTGCGTGTTAATGTGCCCATTTTTGATGGCAACCGGCGCCGGGCAAGGATGCAACAAGCTATATCTGCCGTTAGAAAATCAGAATATGATGCCAAGCTGCTTGAACTCAGTATCGATAATGATGTTGCTGCTTCTCGTAACCGTTTCCGTGATGCTGTAATTGCGGTGGACGCACAACACGCAAACATGAAGGTGGCAGAGTCTGTATTCGACCAAACAAAGAAAAAATATGACCAGGGCCTGGGCTCTAATACTGAAATCAATACTGCCCAAACCGATTTGCTGACAGCCCAGACAAATCTTTTCTCTGCATATTATGATGCCGTAATAGCAAAAATTGATTACCTGAAAGCAGTTGGTAAAATTTATTAAACAAATCCTGAAAATTTTAAATAGCATTTATGCAAACGATCATGAAGAAGATGGCAACCGCTACACTCATACTGCTGGCAGTGGCCTGTGGCCAGGGTGGTGGTAAATCAAACCTGGATAAAAAGAAAGCAGAACTACAGGAATTAAAAAGTACGCAGGTAAGTACCGCTGAAAAAATTGCTTCACTTGAAAAGGAGATTGCTTTGATGGATCCAACAACAGTTCCGGCGGAAAAGCCTAAGCTGGTTACTACAGCCAGCATCAGCACGGCACCTTTTACTCACTATATAAACCTTCAGGGCAAGATTGATGCGGAGAATGTTGCATATGTAACTCCGAGAGGAATGGGTGGCCAGGTTAGTGCCATTTATGTAAAAAAAGGGGATGTTGTTACAAAAGGCAAATTATTGCTGAAACTCGATGACGCAGTTATCCGCCAGCAGATTGAAACTGCTAAAACGCAGGTAGAATATGCAAAGAACCTCTACCAGCGCCAAAAAAACCTGTGGGACCAGAATATTGGTACCGAGGTACAGCTCATCAATGCCAAGAACAATGTAGACCAGGCTGAACGGCAGCTGAGTATTTTGAATGAGCAACTTTCTATGACTAGCGTTTATGCAGGAATTAGTGGTGTTGCAGACGAAGTTAATATAAGGGTTGGAGAAACATTTACCGGTTCACCGATGAACGGGATCCGGATTGTAAATACAAGCAATCTGAAAGTAATTGCACAGGTACCCGAAAATTACCTCGACAAGGTTAAAGTCGGGAAACCTGTTTTAGTGACTTTGCCTGATATTGGAAAGACTGTGACTACGAAAATTTCAGTTTCCGGAAAACTTATTGACCCGGCATCACGCTCATTTTATATTGAAGCAAAAATGCCGCAGGATAATAGCTTCCGTCCAAACCAGATAGCCAATGTACAGATTGAAGATTACACCGTAAATGACGCTGTCACTATTCCTGTTAACCTTTTACAGAATGATGAAAAAGGAAAATTTGTGATGGTTGCAGAAAATGAGAATGGCAAATTGAAAGCCAGGAAAAGAATGGTTGAAGTTGGCCAGCTTTATGGTGAAAAACTGGAGATCCATAAAGGCCTTAACGCTGGTGATGTACTGGTGATGAATGGTTTCCAGGGATTGTTTGATGGCCAGCTGATCAGCACGGAAGTAAAATAATAGACGGTTACATTAAACTAATTGTATGAGTGTTTTAAATAACATAATGGATAAGTTCAAGCAATTTGGACCTACCACCTGGAGCATCAGGAATAAGACGTCCATCTACCTGATGATGATTTTTGTGAGCATAATTGGTGTGTACCAATTTGTTACTTTACCCAAGGAGCAATTCCCGGATGTCGTAATTCCCAATATTTATGTGCAAACCATTTATGTAGGTAACTCACCAAAGGACATTGAAAACCTGGTAAGCCGGCCTATAGAAAAACAAATCAAGGGAATAACGGGTGCCAAGGTCAAAAAATTGACCAGTACCTCACAGCAGGATTTTAGTATTATTATAGTAGAGTTTGATGCTGATGTTAAAACGGATATAGCCCTGCAAAAGGTTAAGGATGCAGTGGATAAAGCGAAAAAGGACCTGCCCACTGATCTTACACAGGAGCCTACAGTGATGGAAGTCAGCTTGTCTGAACAACCTATCATGTATGTAAACGTCAGCGGTGAATATGACCTTGTGCGGTTGAAGAAATATGCAGACGAAATACAGGATAAATTAGAGGAGTTGCCCCAGATCAACCGGGTTGACCTGGTCGGAGCGCCTGAACGGGAGTTTCAGATCAATGTTGATAATGCCCGCATGCAGGCATCCAATATTACTTTTGATGATATTGCCAACGCTGTGGCGCGCGAAAACCTTGATATCTCAGGAGGTTTGCTTGAAGTGGGTAATATGAAAAGAAACCTGCAACTCAAGGGCCAGTTCAAGACGAGTTTTGACCTGGAGAAAGTTATAGTCCGCAATACGAGCGGTGCTCCAATCTACCTGAAAGATATCGCCAATATCAGGGATACTATCAAAACCAAGGAGAGTTTTGCCCGCTTGAATGGTAAAAATGTAATCACACTCAATATAATCAAAAGGGCAGGCGAGAACCTGATTGAAACATCCGATGAGGTTAAAAGAATAGTAAATGAATTAAAGGTTACAGAATTTCCCAAAGACCTGAATCTGGTGATCACAGGTGATCAAAGCAAAGCGACTCGGGTTTCTTTTAATGACCTGGTCAATTCCATTGTTATCGGATTTATACTGGTATTGGTCATCCTGATGTTCTTTATGGGTGTACTAAATGCATTTTTTGTGGCGCTTAGTGTGCCCCTGAGTATGTTTGTGGCATTCTGGTTTTTACCTGCTGCTGATATTATTGCCGGATCCCATGTTACCCTAAACTTCATGGTCCTCTTTGCACTTTTATTCGGATTGGGAATCATTGTGGATGATGCAATTGTCGTGATTGAAAATACCCATAGGATCTTTACGGAAGGCAAAGGTAAAATTAGTTCAGAGCGATCTGCTATGATGGCTGCCGGTGAAGTTTTCGTGCCAGTTCTTGCAGGTACCCTAACCACACTTGCTCCGTTTTTTCCCTTGTTATTCTGGCCTGGTATTATTGGGAAATTCATGATTTACCTGCCTACCATGCTGATTTTTACACTTGCAGCCTCATTGGTGGTTGCCTTCATCATGAACCCGGTATTCGCTGTAGACTTCATGAACGCAGAAGAACATACCGAGCATAAGACCGCTATTTTCAGGAAAAAGGGATTGTGGATTGCCCTCGGATTGGGAATTATTTTAACGATCATGGGATCAGGTGCGGATAAGATACCAGGTGTGAGTAATATGTATTATTTCTGGGGCAACCTCCTGTTCTTTTTTGTGATACTTGCCCTGCTGGATACTTTCTTTTTCGCCGATATGATTAATAATTTCCAAAAGAAAGTATTGCCATGGATCATGAGCCACTATGAAAACCTCCTCCGCTGGGCCCTGAAAGGATGGCGCCCGGTTTGGCTATTGGCAGGCATATTTGGATTATTCATTTTCTCTGTGTTCTTTTTTGTAGCCAGGAAAGTCCCGGTAGTTTTCTTTCCAAGCGGTGATCCTAACTTTGTATATGTATACATGAAATTGCCGGTGGGTACAGCTGTTAACTACACTGATTCTGTTACCCAGGTACTGGAGAAAAGAGTTTATAAGGTGCTGGACATGGAGAATGGAAAGCAAAATCCAATTGTTGAATCGATCATTTCGAACGTTGCAGTAGGCGCAAGTGATCCTATGAGCGGTGATAGAAGTACCAGGCCGGAACTGGCGCGTATACAGATCTCATTTGTTGAATTTGAAAAGCGTCATGGTGTTGGTACAAAACCCATATTGGACTCGATCCGCGCTGTAGTAAAAGGAATTCCGGGTGCTGAGCTCAGCGTAACACAGGAACAGAGTGGTCCACCTACTGACCCGCCAGTGAATATTGAAGTATCCAGCGAAGATTTTGATAACCTGATCAAGACGGCTGTAGCACTTAAAAATTACCTAGATTCTATCCAGGTGGCAGGTGTTGAAGAATTAAAAATGGATGTGGACCTGAATAACCCGGAAATATCACTGACCATTAACCGCGAGCGCGCTTTGATTGAAGGCGTCTCTTCTGCCCAGGTTGGCCAGCAGATCAGAACAGCATTGTTTGGTCGTGAAATATCAAAGATTAAGGATGGTGAGGATGAATATAAAATTCAATTAAGGAATAGTGAACTGCAGCGGAATAACCTGGTAGACCTGCTTAATATGAATATAGTATTCCGTGATATGGCAAGTGGCGGCCAGGTAAAGAAAATCCCTATCAGTTCACTGGTAAATATTGATTATACCAGTACGCTTGGAAGTGTGAAAAGGAAGAACCTGAAGCGTGTAATTACATTAAGGTCGAATGTATTAACAGGGTATACACCAACAGAGGTGAACCAGCGAATTACAGATTACATCAGTAGTTTCAATATGAAGGGTGAAGGTGTCAATATCAAACAAACCGGCGAAGGCGAGCAGCAGGCGGAAACAGGTGCATTCCTGATTAAGGCCCTCGGCATAGCCCTGATGCTGATCCTCTTCATCCTGGTGCTGCAATTCAATTCAGTTAGTAAGCCCGTAATTATTTTAACGGAAATTGTCTTTAGTATAATTGGTGTATTACTTGGCTTTGCCCTTACTGGGATGACCGTGAGCGTAGTAATGACCGGAATAGGTATTATCGGCTTGGCAGGTATTGTAGTGAAGAATGGGATCCTGGTGATTGAATTTGCTGATGAATTGCGTTCCAGGGGCCTGAAAACCCGTGAAGCGGTTATACAAGCGGGTAAGACACGTATTATTCCGGTATTGCTTACTGCAATGGCGGCCATCCTGGCTTTGATTCCGCTTGCAGTAGGATTCAATATCAACTTCATTACGCTGTTTGCAGACCTGAACCCACATATTTTCTTCGGTGGTGATAACGCCAGGTTCTGGAAGCCACTGTCCTGGACCATCATCTTTGGTTTGACTTTTGCCTTCTTTATGACCCTGATTATAGTACCGGCGATGTATCTGATTTCTGAGCGGTTAAAAAGGCCAATGCGAAACCAATACGGTGGCAAATGGATCAGCATGCTGGGTATTCCACCGTTAACATTCTTATTTATTCCCCTGATGTTTGTTACCATGTTTAGGCAAATGATTAAAGTATCCAGGCGCAAAAGGAAATTTAATGGTGACGAAACCAGTCGGGCTTATAAGGCATTTACAGGAAGCTGGTTTTAGGAATGACTGATTATTGATATTAAAATATATTTTAACCATGCGAACTAATCACGAAATAGATTACCGCATTTTCGGGGAAGAAATGCAATATGTTGAAGTTGAACTGGATCCCAACGAAACCGCTGTAGGAGAGAGCGGCAGCTTTTTGATGATGGATGATGGAATACAAATGGCCACTATTTTCGGTGACGGATCAAAACAGCAAACAAGCGGGCTACTGGGAAAACTGGTCAGTGCCGGTAAAAGGGTACTTACAGGGGAAAGCCTCTTCATGACAACCTTTACCAATATGGGCCAGGGGAAGAAAAGGGTGAGTTTTGCATCACCTTACCCCGGAAAAATAATACCACTCGACCTATTGCAGTTAGGCGGACGGGTAATTTGCCAGAAAGATGCCTTCCTTTGCGCTGCCAAAGGCGTTAGCATCGGCATTTCCCTCCAGAAAAAACTAGGTACAGGAATTTTTGGTGGTGAAGGATTTATTATGCAAAAACTGGAAGGCGACGGCATGGCATTCGTGCATGCCGGCGGACATGTATTTGCCCGTGAACTACAGGCTGGTGAACTTTTAAAGTTAGACACTGGCTGTGTAGTTGCCTATACACAAACCATTGATTTTGATATTCAATATGTTGGCGGTATCCGCAACACAATTTTTGGTGGCGAGGGCTTGTTCTTTGCAACCTTGCGTGGGCCAGGTACAGTATGGATCCAAACTTTGCCAATCAGCAGGCTGGCCAGCCGGGTGCTGCAATATGGCACAACCACCCGAAAAGAGGAAGGTGGAATCCTTGGCGGTTTAGGCAATATGCTGGATGGAGATGGATGGTAAAATGAAGTATGATTTTTGAAAGAGCTGCTATATATTGGTGGCTCTTTCCTATCTCATCATATTTCTATACCTGTTTTACTTAGATGCCTGCGATTGATGATTAATCATGAGGAAAAACCGAAAGGCCGGGTTTGCAGTCCGGTTTAATCGCTGAATTTTGCTGGTTAAGCGCATTTTTGCCAGCAACAACCTATCGATACGGCCAAATGCTGTAATTTTCTGCCATGACTAGAAACCTGTTAAACAGGAAATGGATGATGGCATTGCTCCAGGTAGTAGCCTGGATGCTCCTCTTTTCCCTGCCATTCATGTTGCGGCCAAGTTCCTCCCCCCAACAAGCCGGTAAACCTGAATCATCCTCTTCCGGGATGTATTATTTTTACATCATCAATAACCTTTTCTGGATAGCATTCTTTTACCTGAATGCCGTGGTTTTAGTTCCCCGCATCCTTTACCGTAAAAAATATGCAGGCTTCGTAATGATGCAGGTCTTTTTATTTGTTGTTTACCTGGGTATTGGCTGGATGAATAATTTGTTGCTCCGGGATCAAAATCATTTTAATTTCAGAAGCCATTTTCTGTTCACTTTTTTTATCTTCCTTTTCATGCTGGCTACCAGTACTGCCATACGCATGGGTATAGACCGGATAAGGGCTGAAAAACTGGCGGATGAAAAAATCAATGAAAACCTTAAAACCGAATTGTCCCTGCTGCGTTCACAGGTTAGTCCGCATTTTATGTTCAATGTTTTGAATAACATGGTGGCGCTGGCCAGGAAAAAATCTGATTTACTTGAACCTTCATTGATTAAGCTGTCTTCCCTGATGCGTTACATGCTTTATGATGTTGATGGCGAAAAGGTATCATTAGAAAAAGAAATTGAATATCTCGAAAGCTATATAGACCTGCAAAAACAACGGATCAGCAAGAATGTAATAATTACTACCGATTTTAAAGAAGCAGACCGGAGCCTTGAAATAGAACCGATGTTACTGATCCCATTTGTGGAAAATGCATTTAAACATGGCACCGGTATTATCGACCAGGCAGCTATTGACATTGAACTGACAACAAAAAATAGCCTTTTACAATTCAGGGTGAAGAACCGTTATCTAGATGAAGACCAGGAACTAAAAGATAAAACTTCCGGTATAGGCCTGGTTAATGTGAGAAGAAGACTGAATCTTTTATATGGAAAGAACCACACTTTGCAGGTAGACAGGGAAGATGGCTGGTTTACCGTATTGCTAACCATTAAATTAACCTGATGCTAAATTGTATCGCCATTGATGATGAGCCATTAGCGCTTGAATTGTTGGAAGACAATATCAGCAAAGTACCTTTTCTAAAATTGGTTGCTGCCTGCGAAAACCCTCTTCAGGCTATGCGCATACTGGAAAAACATCCGGTAGACCTTATATTCCTGGATATTCAGATGCCCGGACTAACCGGTTTACAATTTATCCAGAGCCTTACCATTAAGCCCTTGTTTATTTTAATTACAGCGTATGAAAAATATGCCCTGGAAGGTTACTCACTGGATGTGGTAGATTATCTCGTGAAACCTGTATCCCTGGACCGGTTTATCAAGGCATGTAATAAAGCCCGTGAATTACACGAACTCAGGTCATTAAAACAAGGACCTCCCAGCGAAAATTCTGCAGATTATTTTTTCGTGAATGTAGATTACAGCCTGCTGAAAATCTCATTCAGTGATATTTTGTGGATCGAATCGCTAAAGGATTATGTTAAGATTAATTTGAAAAGTTCGTCGAAGCCCATAATTACAAGGATGAGCATGAAACTGCTGGAGGAAAGCCTGCCTGCTGATAAATTTTTAAGGGTTCACAAATCATTTATTATTTCAAAGGACCAGGTTACGGCAGTTCGTAAGAATAGTTTATTCATAGGCACTATGGAAATTCCGGTTGGAGAAAATTACCGTGATACTATCGCAATCATAACAGGAAAACTTTCTTGATAAGTTTGTTTCCCGGCGTTTATCTATTAAGTCGCATCTTTTTTACCGATCATCTCATTTCTTCCATTATTGCCGTATTGCAGATTAGTTTTGTGGCATAATATTTATTCCATGAAACGTTTATTGTTTATCCTCACTTTCTTATCACTAGTTGCCAGTGTATTCGCGCAAACTGGCACGCCTCCTGCAAAAATGCCTGTTGGTGGCATGGCTCCGGGTGGTATGCCTCCCGGTGGTCCTGGTGGTCCCACCGCACAGGTATATGGTAAGATTGTGGACAGTGATGGAAAGCCTTTAGGTGATGTTTCGGTTTTATTGCTGAAAACCAGCCGTGATACAACCGGTAAGAAAAGTAAAGACATCCTGGTTTCAGGTATAACCACAAAGGCAAATGGGGATTTTAATTTTTCAGATATTGCTTTATCCGGACCAATGAAATTAAAGATTTCATCCCTGGAATATGCTGCAACAGAACATCCGGTTGTGTTTGAAAGAGGTGGCGGTTTATCAAAGGACCTCGGAAATATTAGCCTGAAAAAGGAAATTAAACAATTGGAGAATGTTACTGTGACCGCTAGCAAACCCATTGTCAGGATGGATGGCGAGAAAAAAATATTCAATGTTGATAAAGACCTGGTAAGTGCTGGGGGGACTGCAATTGATGTAATGAAAAACGTACCTTCCGTGCAAGTGGATATTGATGGAAATGTAACCATGCGGAATGCGCAGCCCACATTATTTATTGATGGTCGCCCCACCACACTTACCCTAGACCAGATCCCTGCCAATGCCATTGAATCAATTGAAGTGATTACCAATCCTTCTGCAAAGTATGATGCATCAGGCGGCAATGCGGGCATACTGAATATTGTACTTAAAAAGAATAAAAAATCTGGTTACAATGGTACAGTTCAGGCTGGTGTAGATAAATATGGAGCAGTAACTGGTGGTGGTGATTTAAGCATCCGTCAGCAAAAATTCAATTTTTCAATAAGTGCAAACCTTAACCAGAACAAAGGAAGGGGGAACGGCACCACAGCGCGCGATAATTTCAGCCAGGTGCCGGAAACCAGTATTTTCCAGACCAATACAAACCGCAACAATGGCCAGTTCATGTTTAGCAGGGTTGGATTCGATTATTTTGCCACCAACAGGACAACCATCTCAGTTGGCGCGGTAAAAGTCCATGGTGAATTCAAACCGAATGATTTTATTGCAACTTCAGTTGATTCATTGTATGAAAGCGGAACAACACATGGTTATTATGAAAGGACAACTACAGGTAAAAGGGAATTTAATGGTACCGGGCTTTCAATGGGATTGAAGCAATTGTTCCCTAAAGAAGGGCAGGAACTGACTGCAGATATCAACTACTTCGGAGGAAAGATGACATCCAATTCATTATACCATACAGATTATTTTGCAGCTAAAGAAGGCGCTGTAACAGATTACCAGGAACAAAAACTGGTAAGTGATGGCGGCAATCAGTTCGTTACAGTACAAACTGATTATGTGCAGCCAATAAAAGGAAAGTTGAAAGTGGAAACAGGTCTCAGGGCGCAGCTGAGGTCAACCAAGAGTAATATTGACAATTACCTGTATAATAAGGGAACCGGTGATTTTGACCTGGTAACAGATGCAAGCACAAACTATAAGAATTCAGACAATGTTTATGCGGCATATGTTTCTGTATCTAATACTGTCAGGAATTTCGGTTACCAGCTTGGCTTAAGGGCGGAGAGTTCTTCCTATGAAGGCGAAAAGACCAATACAGGTGAAAAGTTCACCAATCAATTCCCTGTTAGTTTATTCCCTTCTATTTCATTGAACCAGAAATTGAATAAAGACCAGCAATTACAATTCAGTTACAGCCGCAGGATTAACCGTCCCAATTTCTTTCAGCTGATCCCCTTCACGGATTATACGGATCCTCTTAACATCACCCGCGGTAACCCCGACCTGGTTCCTGAATTTACACAGTCTTTGGAATTGTCGTATTCCAAAACCCTGCCACACAATCACACCATCCTCGCTTCAACTTATTATAAATATACCGACAACCTGATCACCCGGTACCAGCAAATTGAATATGATAATGTGCTTAAAAGGGATGTTCTGGTGAATAGTTATATTAATGCGAACAATAGCCGGAGTGTTGGTGTAGAAGTTACTGCTGTAGACCCGATCGCCAAATGGTGGGATATGACTACAAACGTAAACCTGTATAACAGTAAAATCAATACTAATGATTCCACCAAGGCAGCCGAAACAGATGGGATGTGGAGTGTTTTTGCCAAATGGAATAATACCTTCAAACTCCCTAAAAATTTTAATATCCAGCTGAGTGGTACCTTCCAGTCTAAAACCAACCTGCCGGTAAACCAGAACCAGGGCTTCGGACCACCTATGAACCAGGCCCAGAGTGCATCACAAGGCTATATCAAAGCTAACTACGGTATAGATATAGCAATCAAGAAAAGCTTCCTGAAGAACAATGCATTGTCTGCAACACTAAGTTTCAACGATATATTCCGTACCCGGAAAATGGAACAGTATTCTTATAATGAGTATTTTACTCAGGATAATTACCGGGTTCGTGATCCGCAAATGGTACGCTTAAACCTGGCCTATAAATTCGGTAAAATAGATACGTCCCTTTTCAAAAGAAAGAACATGAAGGCTGGCGGGGAAGGTATGCAAATGGAATAATGATTCATTAAATAATGGGAAATGCCAGAGAGTTATGCTTTCTGGCATTTCCCATTTTAATAAAATTTAATTTTCAGTATTGCCTTTCTTTTGCTGACCGGGTGCATATGATTTTGCGGATTTCTCACCATAAATTTTCTTTTCTTGTCCGGGTGGCAGGTTCTGATGATGCGAAGAGGGGGCCACGACTACCATTTTGTTTGTACAGCTGGTCAGGGAAACAGTTATTGCTACCAATGCTGAAAAGAGGTTTCGGATTATCATAGGTTGAATTTGTACAAAATACATAAAATCTGAGCTAAGTTCCTAAAGGTTCCCGGTAGCCTTACCGGTTATAAATTAAAATGGGAAGTGTATCTGGGGCGGTTTGGTGAGAAATGATATGTATGCTCATTGATCTTTTCATAAATGGCATAATTTGGAGAATCAATTGGAAAATATGTTCAATGTGTTTAAACTTGTTTTGTCAATATTGTTTTGCCTTTGTATCCTAACTGCGCCGGCTCAAAAGAAAAATACCGGTACAAATCTGTTAACCTGGAAGGAACAGGCACAGAAAGACATTTCTTCCCAGTACGATACTTATAAGGCAATTGCCCTTAAGATCTGGGATTATGCTGAACTCGGTTATAAGGAACAAAAAAGTTCGGCCTTACTGCAACAATCACTTAAAGATAAAGGCTTTGTCATTGAAGCCGGCGTAGCGGGTATTCCTACCGCATTTGTTGCAACTTATGGCAGCGGGCACCCTGTAATTGGTATCCTGGCAGAGTACGATGCTTTACCCGGCCTTTCACAGGAAGCCATACCCGAAAAAGCGCCCATTGCCGGTCGCAATGCAGGCCATGGCTGCGGGCATCATTTGTTTGGCACTGCATCTGTTGCAGCTGGTATCGAGTTAAAACAACTGATAGACCAAAATAAATGGAAGGGAACAATAAGGGTCTATGGAACACCAGCAGAGGAAGGCGGTTCTGGAAAAGTATATATGGTCCGGGCCGGACTATTCAATGATGTTGATGCTGTAATCCACTGGCATCCGGGCGATAAAAACAACACCACTTATGATGGTGCTTTGGCTAACAAGTCGGCAAAGTTTCGTTTTTATGGAACCTCGGCCCACGCGTCAGCCTCGCCCGAGAAAGGCCGTTCCGCCCTTGATGCTGTTGAGGCAATGGACAATATGGTCAACATGATGCGGGAACACATGCCTTCGGATGCGCGGATACATTATGTAATAACCAATGGTGGCAAAGCCCCAAATGTTGTACCTGATTTTGCAGAAGTATATTATTATGTAAGGCATCCTGACCGTGAAGTAGTTAAGCAATTATTTGAACGCGTAAATAAAGCAGCACAGGGTGCGGCTCTTGGTACAGAAACCCGGTCTGATTATGAAATTATTGGTGGCACTTACGACCTCTTATTAAACAACATACTGGCTAATGCCATGCAACGAAACCTGCAGATGGTTGGCGGCGTTCAGTATACTCTGGCAGAAACTGAATTCGCCCGGAAAATCCAGTCAACCATAGGATATGCTTGTCCGACTGCAGAGAAAGCCGCTGAAGTTAGTCCCTTGGTCAAAGCACCAAATCCGCCGATGGGATCAACCGATGTTGGTGACGTTAGCTGGAATGTTCCAACTGTAGGTTTGTATACTGCGACCTGGGTTCCTGGAACACCGGCGCACAGCTGGCAGGCAGTGGCCTGCGGAGGAACGGAAATTGGTATCAAGGGAATGATGGTTGCGGCGAAAGCAATGGCATTAACAGCAATTGATTTATTCCAGGATGCAGGCCTGGTCCAAAAAGCGAAAGAAGAATTGCAGGAAGCAAGAGGGAAAGAGTTTAAGTATGTACCATTATTGGGTGACCGTCAGCCCGCATTGAATTACCGCGATTAAAAAAGGCACCTGGTGGGTGCCTTTTATGATTGATTCGGTAATCTGGTTAGTTGTCTTGTTTTGGCTCTTGTGGCCTTGGTGGCCTGTTACCCTGGGGTGGCCTGTTACCCTGGGGCCGGTTACCTTGCGGTGGTCGATTTCCCTGGGGCGGCCTATCACCCTGCGGCGGACGATTTCCCTGGGGGGGCCTGGTACCCTGCGGCGGACGGGGTGAGCGGGAAGGCTGAGATGCAGCAGGCCCACCTGGCTTTTGGGCTTGCTGTGGTGCAGTTGCCTTCTGGATACCCGGTCGCCCTTTTTGTTGCTGCTGCTGTTGCTTTCGACGACGATCATTTTTCTCAAGGCTCCTTAAACTAATCTGTCCCACTACATCAACAAATTCCGGCTCCAGTTCCTTCGATTTTGAACCTGTGAGATCAACTGCTTCAAGTTCATCCGGTATAACACCCTGGGCATTCAGCGACTGAATATTCCGCACCCGTTCAATAGTAAGCGGATATTGTTTATTGCTATCCGGCAAAACATACCACATCAGGTTTTTGAAAATATCTTTTTTGATCAGGGTAGCAGTTCCCCTGGATATTTTAATGTTGTCGGCACGGTCGGGAAAACCCTGCAGGGCATCGAGGTAAGTGTCCAATTCATAATTCAGGCAACACTTCAAACGGCCACACTGGCCACTGAGCTTGGTTTGATTAATGCTTAGGTTCTGGTAACGGGCTGCAGTGGTATTTACACTCTTAAAATCCGTTAACCAGGTACTGCAGCAAAGTTCCCGGCCGCAACTTCCTATACCACCAACTTTTGCAGCTTCCTGCCTGGCACCAATCTGCCGCATTTCCACTTTTACCTTGAATTCGCCGGCATAGATCTTTATCAGTTCCCTGAAATCAACACGGTCATCTGCGATATAGTAAAATGTTGCTTTGCGGCCATCGGCCTGGATTTCCACCTCACTCACTTTCATATCCAGTTTCAACTGGCGTGCAATTGCTCTTGCCCTGATCAGGGCTTCAGCTTCACGGGCTTTATTTAAACGTAATAATTCCAGGTCACGGTCATTAGCACGACGTAAAATCTTCTTCATCTCCGGATCGAACTCATTCGCCCCACGCTTTTTCAACTGGAGCCGCACAATTTCGCCGGTAAGGTTGATCTCTCCAACATCAACGCCGCTGATTCCTTCTACTGTAACCTGTTCCCCTTTTTCATAATTTTGAAGGGCGTTATTCCTGAAAAAATCTTTTCGACTGCCACCATTAAAAGAAATTTCTACCACTTTACAAGCTGATTCCGTATCCGCAAAGGGCAGATTTTGCAACCAATCGTAAGCATTCATCCGGTTGCAACCGCCAGAGGAACATCCTCCATTGCTTTTGCACCCGTTTGGTGTTCCTGTTCCACAACTACTGCATCCCATATATTATTAATAAAATGAATGTGAATTAATTAGATTCTACAAATATAGGCGAAAACTACCACGGCTTTACCCTCGACTTCTCCGTCAGGATATGGAATAGCTTAATACTCAGGGCATGAAACAAGATTTTCGCATTAGCATTTCTTTCAATATAATATGCTGCCTTGTCTAACTCCTCCACTATTGCCTCCTGTTGGGCGAGGTCCGACATTTTGTTAATACGAAGTATGAAGTCTTTTTCGCTTAGAGGCAAACTATTGGCCCATTCGCTTTCGGTTCCCAAAATATTCAGTCTGACGCTTTGCTCCAGCAGGTGGTTAAAATAACGGAGGAATTGCTTTTGTTTTTCCCGGCCCTGTTTACTTAATTCTTCGATCCATTTTACCAGCGAAACCGGGCCGTTTTTCAAAATTGCATTGAGCCATTCGCGCACCATATATTGCCAGTCTTCACCGGCATGGTTCAATTGTTGCAGGGCCTCCCTGTAATTTCCTTCACTAATGGCAGCCAGTTGTTGCGCCTGGTCTGGGGTAATGCCGGCCTTTTGTACAAGTTGTGCACTTATTTCATTGTTGGTCAATGCCGGAATTTTCACCAGCTGGCAACGCGATAAAATAGTTGGCAAGATCTGCGATTCATTTTCAGCAACCAACAGGAAAATAGTATTTGGCGGAGGTTCTTCGATCAACTTCAGCAACTTATTGCCCTCTTTGCCCAGGAATTCTGGCATCCACATAACCAGCACTTTATACTTACTTTCGAATGTCTTGAGGCTTAGTTTCCGAAGAATATCAGAACATTCATCCGCTGTAATATTACCTTGTTTATTCTCAGCATTAATTGATTGTAACCAGTCAAAAACATTTCCGTAAGGATAGTTTTTGACAAACTCGCGCCATTCTGAAATATAGCCTGTGCTAATTGGTTTATCTCCTGACTTCCTTGGAATAACCGGGTAAGAATAATGTATGTCAGGATGAACGAGTGCTGCAGCTTTAGTGCAGGCAGCGCAAGCCCCGCAGCTATCATTAACACTTCCTGTAACCGTTGCCGGTAATGCCTCCCCAAATAATGAAACAGCAGGTTCAGTTGCCTTACCCTGGACTTTTTCGCAAACTATATATTGTGAAAATGCCAGGGCAAGGGGCAAGGCTCCGCTTCCCTCCTTTCCCAGAAATAAAAGCGCATGGCTCAGCCTGTTGTGCTGAACCATGTCTGTTAACTGATGTTTAACTTCAGATTGCCCGATTACAGAAGCGAATTGCATACCGCGAAGATAACGATTACCGATTCCCTATTCCCAACCCGGCTTAGTTCAGGTATTTGGTAATCTCTTCGCTCATCGGCGTCACTTTGCTGGGGAATACGGCAATTAATTTACCATTTTCATCTACCAGAAATTTGGTGAAATTCCATTTGATAGGATCTGTTTCACCCAATTTTCCAGCTTCTTCGGTGAGGTATTTAAATAATGGATGGATATCATCTCCCTTTACGGAGACCTTTTCAGACATTGGGAAAGTAACCCCATAATTTTTCTTGCAGAAAGTCTGGATTTCACTATTCGTGCCTTTTTCCTGCTCGCCAAAATTATTGGCCGGGAAACCAACCACCACCAATTTTCCCTTATACTTTTCATAAAGGGCTTCCAGGTCAGCATATTGAGGGGTATATCCACAAGCGGATGCTGTGTTCACTATCAGGATTTTTTTCCCTTTAAACTGTCCAAGGTTAAATGCCTTACCGTCAAGGCTTGTTAATTTAAAATCATAAATGCCGGTGGCTGCCATAACTATCATAGCTACAATTAATGTCTTTAACATAATAATTCGATTTACAGGTAATCTAACAAATATCCTAAACTATTGTTTTTCGTAGGCACCAAAATCCGGAATTTCCCGGATTCGGGGGTTGCCGTCCAGATCAACCACCAAATTAGTGGTTAGCCCTTTATCTATGGCTGGTGAACTGCTTTTTAAGTGAAAATTATATTTTCCCTGTTCGCCACCGGTTTCTTCAAATTCCGGATCAATATCATTATAGGTATTTTCTGTGTCGATATTCGGGGAAACTTCATTTTCCCGCCATAAGCCATATGTAAATATGACCGAATACGCATTGCTTCCTTCTTTCAAAGCCACTACTTCATTGTTTACCATAGCGCCATCACCCCAGCAGATCGTATTGGTAAACCTGGCGGATAGTGCTGCCGTTTGTACAACATTATTATTACTTATGGCATCTGTAATAAAAACTACCGGTTCAGTATGTGAAAAATATTGGTTACTAAAGCTGGCAATTGTGCAATGAGTGAAACTATAATCACCGCCATAAATTAACCGGATATTTTTTCCGCAGTTACTGACCAGGCAGTTGTTGACTTCGGCTGAACTGTTAATCGCAAGTAAACCTGCGTCCCATATATTGTCTATAATACATTGCTCAAGCAATAATTTTTTTCCGGGATTGTTTTGCTGCCCTTCCGTAATAATTCCCTGGTATGCATTCTTGATTATCGTATAGGCGAAACTGTTATCATGGCTGGGCTCGCGTAAGTAAATTCCAGGCCAGCCTGACGGGAGATTTTTATAAGGTTTATCGAGCCTGTCCCCGGAAAAAACAATACGGTCCCTGGCTGCTGTGTCACCGTTAACCTGTATGGATCCGTCTATAAGAATTGGTGCATTTGCATGGCAGTAAACCCTGGTTCCTTTAGCAATTTGAAGGATTGCATCTTTTTCAACGTGAAGTTCACCAAGTATTACATAGGGTAGTTCACTGGTCCAGATATGCTTGCCTGAAAGACTGGCATTTTTAATATAGCGGGCGTTTTGCCCCCATGCTGACAGCTTTATTTTTTTTTGATTGGCATTCCATACTATTATAATGCTGTCTTCCACAATGAATGGCAGGTGGGATGAATTTTGTGGTACCCTGGTATTTACAAAAACGTGGATGCTGTCATTGGCGCTTATTTCAATGTTTTGAACAACAGGACCGGATTCGCCATTTACATTAATCCTGAAAATGGAGGTATCACCACCTGCCAGCCGGATGGATGCCAGTTTTATTTTTTGGTTGTTCTGGTTATATATCCTGATGCTTTGGGTTATCGAAACTTCCTGGGTAAATACCGTATCGAAATAAAGGCTGTCGGAGCTTGTGCCAATCCGGGCTTCCTGGCTGTTGGTCAGGTGCTCTTTAGAGCATGCGCCAAAGAGGAAAAGCAAGGGAAGGACAAAAAAATAAAAAATGCGCAACATGTTTTCAAAAGTAGGGGGAATTGCTTAACCGGCCTCAATGCTTAACCGTATAAGCAAAGCAAAGGATACTTAGTTTTAATCCCGGCACCTTCAGTAAAATTTCTCCCATAGCTTCCAGGGTTGCTCCGGTCGTAATAACATCATCAACCAGCAACACATGCTTGTTGATCAGCAGGTTTGGATCAGCAATAGCGAATACTCCCTGCATATTTTCCCACCGTTCAGCCCGGTGCTGTTTGGTTTGTGACCGGGTTGCCGATTTACGGACCAGCGCATGGTGCAGGGTGGGGATATTCAATTTATCAGAAATGCCATCGCATAAAAGGGCGGCTTGGTTATAACCCCTTTCCTGTTCCCTTTTCCGGTGAAGGGGCATAGGCAGGAGCAGATCGACGTTTGCACACCAACCGGAATTAGCCAGTTGATTACCCATCCATTCCCCAATTTGAAGGGCAGCGTCCTTGCGGAAATGGTATTTTATCTGGTGAAGGGCAGATTGAACCCTGCTTTTCTTGGTAAAAAAGCAGCAGGCGGCTGCCCGGGAAACCGGTAACCTTCCCCAGAAAACCTGCTCCACCGCGTTGCCAGGTTCGGATAAATAACCGGTAATGGGTAATTTTGAAAGGCATTGGGCACAGATGCCGGCTGATTCGGGTAATGCTGGCGAATTGCAGCCAGCACAATTGTGGGGGAAAAACAAGGCCGAAAAAGCCTTAAAACAGTACCTGAAAGAAGGAAAAAACATGCTGAAAAATAGGCCGCAGATTTTTGATTGACAAGCGTCAATTCACCGTATTAAAAAAGCAGGCGATATACATCTTCAACGCGACTAACCGGTATAATTTCGATTTGTGCATTTATCTTGGACAATCCCTTCTGGTTGTAACGGCTGATGATCATTTTTTCGAACCCCAATTTTTCCGCTTCAGCAATTCTTTGTTCGATCCGGTTCACTGACCTGATCTCTCCACTAAGTCCGATTTCACCTGCAAAACAAATGGAAGGTGCAATCGGTGTGTCATCATATGAACTTAAAAGTGCACATAGAACTGATAGGTCAATTGCAGGATCTTCAACTTTTAATCCGCCTGCTATATTCAGGAAAACATCTTTTGAGCCAAATTGAAATCCGCCTCTTTTTTCCAAAACTGCCAACAGTAGTTGTAGCCTGCGCAAATCAAAACCACTTACTGTTCTTTGCGGGGTACCATAAACAGATGGAGTAACCAATGCCTGAACTTCTATCAGGAACGGCCGCATTCCTTCTATCGTTGCAGCGATGGCAATACCGCTTAAGTGTTCCTCTTTCTGAGAAAGGAGCAGGTCACTGGGATTGAGTACACCTTTCATGCCTTCTGCACTCATTTCGTAGATGCCCAATTCAGCAGTGCTGCCAAAACGGTTTTTAAGGGTTCTCAGGATTCTGAAGGTAAAATGCCGGTCACCCTCAAACTGCAAAACCGTGTCCACCATATGTTCCAGGATCTTTGGACCAGCAATTGCACCCTCTTTCGTAATATGCCCGATAAGGAAAACAGGGGTATTGGATTCTTTTGCAAAGCGTTGCAATTCTGCTGCGCATTCTCTTATTTGTGAAACACTTCCAGGTGAAGATTCTATTTGTGATGTATGTAAGGTTTGGATGGAATCTATTATAACAAGTTGGGGCCTCAGTTTTTTTATTTCCTGAAAAATGATTTGGGTACTGGTTTCGGTTAGCAGAAAAAAATTCCCACTCTGGCATGGAAGTCTTTCAGCACGCATCCTGATTTGCTGTTCACTTTCTTCACCACTTACATACAATACTTTTAAATTTTGAAGTTGTAAACCTATTTGTAGGAACAAAGTTGATTTTCCAATTCCGGGTTCTCCTGCTACCAGAATAATACTGCCGGTTACAATACCGCCACCTAACACCCTGTTCAATTCTATATCCGGAGTAACAATTCTATTTTCTTCTGTAACAGAAATATCCTGTAAACGTGTAACACCAGATTTTGATCGATGGTTATCCTGTTTCCAGGGAGTGGCATTTTGTTTAGTCTCTGGTTGCTTGATCTCTTCAACAAAACTATTCCATTCCTGGCAAGCCGGACATTTTCCTAACCATTTTGCACTTTCATATCCGCATTGCTGACAGAAAAAAGATGACTTCATTTTGCTCATGACCAAATCGTAAAAAGGGAAAAAAAGAAGGATTAAATCGGGAGTTCCGTAAAAGTAAAAAGGCCAGCATTCCTGCTGACCCTTTACTTACTAACCCATTAAATTCTTGCACTAAATTACGAATTAGGGGCACATTTCAAAATAATTTTTTGCTCCTGTGAATAACTTTTACCCACCACCGCTTCCGTATTAAAGCACCTGAAGAGTAGGTGTAAGTTGTTGTATATCAATAATATATGCGTGATTAAAAATTTCTCAAAAATGACGTTCGCCGCTAAATTGGCAGGTAAAAAGTATCGATTTTAAGGAGTCTGACAAAACGGCTGTCCGGCTAGGGAAAGGGCAGGCAGAAAATGGCAGGATAGGGAATTGGTCATAGCTTTGATGGATCATAATACTATTAGAATCTGACTATATATGACACCTTCAATTATGTTTGTATCGCTCATTTTTGTGGGACTTAGTATGCTGGTCTCTCTGGCTTTGAAGAGCAGGATCAAAAAATATAGCCAAACTCCCATGCAATCGGGCATGTCTGGAAAGGAGATTGCCGAGCGTATGTTACGGGAAAATGGCATTTATGATGTTCAGGTGGTTCCTGCCCAGGGTTTTTTAAGTGACCACTATAATCCTCTTACCAAAACAGTTAGCCTGAGTACTGATATCTTTGAGGGCAGGAATGTAGCTGCAGCCGCAATAGCTGCCCATGAATGCGGCCATGCTGTTCAGCATGCTACAGGTTATCCATGGTTAAATATGCGTAGTAAACTGGTTCCTGCCGTTCAATTCAGTTCAACAATTGTTCAGTGGATCCTTTTAGCTGGTATTTTTACCATTAACCGGTTTCCTGGCCTGCTGTTGGGCGGAATTATCCTTTTTGCGGTAACTACCTTGTTTTCGCTGATAACCCTGCCGGTAGAGTTTGATGCCAGTAACCGGGCCCTGGCCTGGCTGGAACGCACCAAAATAACCACCATTGAAGAGCAGCCCATGGCAAAAGATGCCCTGAAATGGGCAGCTCTTACTTATGTTGTGGCTGCTGTGGCTTCTATAGTAACCCTCTTTCAGTACATATTGATTTACCAGGGAAGAAACCGTAATTAAATTTATAACCAAAATGATATTGGTTTGTCCGGCTTTTTGCCGGACTTTTTTTCCTGTATAAGTGATACCTGTCAGGCACTTATGAAGAAATGGAGTTGAATAAAGCAGAGGCACTGATTAATACTGGTAAAATAGACGAATGCCTGGCTTTCAAGGGGTTAACCATATTGCCATGTATGCCGCTGGGGTATAAATAAATTATCAGAAGGCGGTGGAAGAAGTTATGCAATAGTCCTTTCGGCAAAAGGTGATGTTAATGCCAATGTAAAAAATGAGTAGTGATCCGGTCGTAAATCATAAATAGTAAGGTTTTTTCTCATATGCATCTTTAATCCTGGTATTCTAACCTGGTTTTTCTTTTGTAGTCAGACAGCAAATTTTTAGATTAAATTGTCTTTTCGATAAGTGTTTCACTTCTATTTAACAGATATTGTAAAAAAATATATGTATTTCTTTGGAAATTACCATAACTTTTTTAAAATAGACCTGTTATAAAGTTTAACTATCCTTTAACCGCCAATACCTTTGGCACAAACTAACAGATGTATATGGCTGCATTTAAGAAATTGACTGGCCTGTTATGGAGCTTATTGCTTCTGACCACATTATCGGTTCAGGCACAAACCCGGGAAATATCCGGTAGAATTACAGACCAAAAGGATGGTCTTCCCCTTGCTGGTGTAACTGTAACTGTAAAAGGTACAAGTGTTTCAACTGCTACCGGTGCTGATGGAACCTTCAGCCTTAAAATTCCCTCAGGAGCTAAAACTCTCGTAATTTCCTCAGTAGGGTATGCCCAGCAGGAAGTGGCTGTATACGACAATATTTCAGTTAGTCTTACAGTAGGTGAAAGTGCGCTTTCTGAAGTAGTGGTGGTAGGTTATGGTACTAAAATTAAGCGTGATATTACAGGTTCTGTTGCCAAAGTTGGCGCAAAAGAACTTGGCAATACACCTGCTACCAGCTTTGAAAGTGCCCTCCAGGGTCGTGCTGCAGGTGTTCAGGTAGAACAACAAAATGGTAAACTCGGACAGGGAATTAAAGTCAGGATCAGGGGAGCATCTTCTGTATCTGCAGGAAATGAACCTTTGTATGTTGTAGATGGTGTTCCTGTAACAACCACAGACCTTTCAAGTAACGGAGCCCAGACCAGTCCTCTGGCTGATTTAAATACAAATGATATAGAGTCAATAGAAGTACTGAAAGATGCGTCATCAGCAGCTATTTATGGGTCCCAGGCATCAAATGGTGTTGTATTGATTACCACAAAAAGGGGTAAGGCAGGCAAATCAAAAATTGATTTCGGCTTTTTCTCTGGTGTCCAGGAACCAACCCACTTGAGGAGTTTTATGAATGCCCAGCAATTTGTTGATTATTCCCGGCAGGCGGCTGTAGGTGCTGGTAAATATGAGTACAGGCTTGGCTACTGGAATACAGAACAGGAAGGAATTGACTGGTGGACAAACTATGTTGAAAGCAGGTTAAAAAGGTATTCTGCCGGCAATGATGATTATAAGACCTATAAGGTTAATACCGATTGGCAGAAAGAAGCTTTTCAACCTGCGCCAATAACGCAATATGACCTGAGCCTTTCTGGTGGTAATGAAAAAACCACCTTCTATATGGCCGGCCAATACCTTGATCAAACTGGTATTGCCAAAAACAATAGTTTAAAAAGGTATAATGGCAGGTTGAATATTGACCACAAATTAAATAACTGGCTTTCAGCAGGTATGAACATGGCATTTTCCCGAACCTTAAACTTCAGGGTGTCTAATGATAACGCCTTCTCAACTCCTTTACAGAGTGTTGCCCTTTCTCCAATTACCCCGCTGATTGATCCGCGTACCGGTTTGATAAGTGGGGAATTAGATCCCGAGACCGGTGTTCCCAACACAAATTACCCGGTCTATTATAACCCTATGCTGAGTGTAAAAGGAGCATACTATAATACATTTGTTAACCGGATTCTGGGTAACGTATATGGACAGGCGCAAATTATGAAAGGCCTGTCTTTCCGCACAGAATTTGGTATGGACCAGCTGAACCAGACCGAAGAAGCCTATTACGGACCCATTACTGTAAGGAATACGCAGTATCCGCGTGGTGGCGGATTTACCTCAGCTGACCAGATACTGAATTATAATACCAATAACTTTTTCCGGTATTTCACGAAGATCAAGGAAGATCACGATATTGATGTGGTAGCGGGTATGAGTTACCAGGACCAGAATCATTTTAGCCAGGGTGCTACCGCAGAATCCTTTCCTTCTTCTGCATATAAAAAATTAACCAGTGCCGGTACGAAAACTGATGCAACGTCAACTGAAACAGAATTTTCTTTCCTTTCTTATTTCAGCAGGTTGAACTACAAGTTTAAGAATCGTTACCTGCTTGCCCTAAGCGGCCGATACGATGCATCATCCCGTTTTGGACCGAATAGCCGCTGGGGCTTTTTCCCCGCTGCATCTGCGGGCTGGATTTTGTCGGAAGAAAAGTTCCTTGCAGATTCAAAATGGTTAAGCTTTCTTAAAGTAAAAGCCAGTTATGGACTTACAGGTAATGCTGGAATCGGAAACTATCCCTGGCAGGGTTTGTGGACCGGCGACGGCGCATATGCAAGTATCCCGGGCCAGCGTCCTTCCCAATTGTCAAACCCCGATTTAAAATGGGAAACTACTGCCAGTGCTGATTTTGGTGTGGAGTTTGGCATTATTAAAAACAGGGTGACAGCAGAAGTGGATTACTATTTCAGGGATACCAAAGACCTGCTGCTTGCTGTGGAAGTTCCTGGGACCAGTGGTTTTAGCTCACAAATCCGGAACCTCGGAAAATTAAATAATAAGGGTTTCGAGTTTTCTATCAACTCAGAAAATATTGTGACCAAAAATTTCCGCTGGACGACCAATCTTAACTTCGCGATGAACAAAAACACAATTACCGATTTGAAAGGCCAGGAGCTTGGTATAGGTAATGTAAACCGGGCAAGGGAAGGGCAGCCCTTAGGTGTATTTGTGGCACGTGAATTTGCTGGTGCTGATCCTGCAACCGGGGATGCGATATGGTATAAAAATACTAAAGACGCTTCAGGCAAAATTGACCGCACCCCAACAAGTGATTACAATGAGGCTGCAGATGTTGTAATTGGTAACCCCAATCCTGATTTCATCTACGGTATGCGGAACAATTTTAATTATAAAGGACTTGAACTGGATGTGTTCATCCAGGGTGTCCATGGAAATAAAATTTATGATGGTGGTGGACAATACATGTCAGCCTCCGGAAGTAATGGATTTGATAACCAAACAACAGATCAGTTGAATGCATGGAAAAATCCTGGAGATAAAACAATGGTTCCAGAAGCCAGGACATTTCAGGCTAATGGTACGGATCCTTCCAGCAGGTGGTTATATGATGGCTCTTATTTGAGGATTAAACAACTGACATTGGGCTATAACCTGCCTAAAAATGTTCTTGCAAAAATTAAACTGGAAAGGGCCAAAGTTTATGTAAGAGGACAAAACTTATTCACTTTCACGAATTATAAAGGATGGGATCCTGAAGTGAATGCCGATTACCAGGCTTCAAATATCAATCAGGGTGTTGATTTTTATTCAGTCCCTCAATTGCGGACCATAATTTTCGGCGTCAGCATCGGATTATAATTTGAACTACTAAAACAAATACTATGTCTAATAATAGATTTAAAATAATTGGGATTTTGTTCATTGCCCTGGCTTTATTTTCTGCCTGCACCAAAGGGTTGACAAAAAATCCATATGCCAGTATCGACGAAAGCCAGGCGCTTTTGACCAGTTCCGATGTAGAATCGGCATTAGTAGGCACCTATGCACAGTTGTGTAAAGGCTATGTTTACGGAGGTGACATTTTTGTATATTCAGAATTACTGGGTGATGATGGAAATATAGCCTGGAGTGGTACCTACCAGGGAATGACCCAGATTTTCAACAAAAACATACCTGTTAATAACGATTTCGTAGAAGGGACCTGGCTGGCGTCTTATAATACGATAAATGTTGCTAATAATGTATTGAGTGCATTGGATAAAGTTACTGAAGCTAACAGAAACAGGGTTGAAGGAGGAGCGAAATTCATTCGCGGCTCTTTATTATTTGATCTTGTCAGGTTATATGCAAAACCATGGAATGACGGGTCGCCTGCTTCAAATGACGGAGTACCAATTATATTGACTCCTACAAGAAGCATTACTGAAGCGAGTTATGTGGCCCGCAATAAAGTTTCAGAAGTATATACACAAGTCATTAAAGACCTTACTGAAGCTGAAAGTTTATTACCTGCAGACAATAGTTTCTTTGCTAACAAATCTGCAGCCGCGGGAATGTTGGCGCGCGTTTACCTGCAACAAGGCGATTATGCAAATGCAGCGAGCGCAGCCGACCGCGTTATAAACAGTGGTTCCAATAGCCTTACAAGTGATTATGCTTCCGCATTCCCCTATAATCCAAATAATCCTAATCAAGTGGTAGGCAATACAACTGAGGATGTTTTCGCCATGCAGGTGAATACAACACAGGGGGTAAATGATTTTGCAACTTTCTTTTCACAGGCAGGTCGCGGTGATATAGAAATCGTTCCAAGTTATTTTTCAGATTATGAGCAAAATGATCAGCGGCCCTCACAGGCATTTTATCAGGCAAGCGGATCAATTTATTGCGGCAAATTTGACATGCTTTATGGGGCAGTTCATATTATTCGTTTAGCTGAAATGTACCTGATTCGTGGTGAGTCTAACTTCAGGTTAGCGCCAGCTTCACCTATCGGCGGGGTGCCGGCTGTAGATGATATAAATACGATACGAGAGAGGGCTGGTTTGGCACCAATTGCAGATAATGCACTGACACTTGATAAAATCATTTTGGAAAGAAGTCATGAGTTGTCTTTTGAAGGCTTCAAACTGCATGATGCGAAAAGGCTGCAGAAATCTATCCTTGGTATTGCCTGGAATGATCCGCACCTGATTTTCCCGATTCCTGATCGTGAAATTAAGGTAAACAAGAATCTGACCCAGAATGCAGGCTATTAGTAATTAAGCGCTACTTCAAAAAAAATCCGCACCAACTGATGCGGATTTTTTTTCTTTATAATTTGATTTCTTCCTCATGTGAATCGAAAAAATGAAACTCAGTAAGGTGGTAATTGCTGTTAGCCTGTAGCTTGATATTCTGCTTAAAAGTCCGCTTCCATTTCCACAGCTTGCTAAAAATCCAGCCCTTGGTTAAATAGGCATGCATTATCGGATGCACAGAGAGGGTGAGGTTATTGTGTTTATGGGTAATAAGGTAATTCAGGTTCTTCTCAATTTCATCTTCAAGCACAAGCGCTGAAGATATTTTGCCGGTGCCGTGGCAACTCGGACAAACTTCCATTGTGTTAATATTGATCTCGGGCTTCATACGCTGCCTCGTGATCTGCATCAGTCCGAATTTTGAGATAGGTAAAACCGCATGTTTGGCCCTGTCTGTTTTCATATAACCTTCCATGGCATCCAGGAGCCGCTTCTTATTTTCAGGCAATTTCATATCAATGAAATCAGCCACGATAATACCACCCAAATCGCGTAAACGTAACTGGCGGGCAATTTCTTCTGCCGCTTCGAGGTTCGTTTCCAGGGCATTTTGCTCCTGGTTATTGCTCACGCTTTTATAACCGCTGTTTACATCAATTACATGTAGTGCTTCAGTATGCTCAATGATAAGATAAGCGCCACTTGGGAGGTTGACAGTTTTACCAAAAGCCGCTTTAACCTGTTTTGTAATGCCAAACTGGTCAAATATGGGCGATCCATTATGGTGATAGGTTACGATATCAGCTTTATCAGGGGCAATCTTTTGGATATAACTTTTGGTATCGTTATAAATATTCCTGTCATTTACAACTATCCGGTTAAAATCTTCAGTAAGCAAATCACGCAGCATACTGGTCGCCTTGGTTTGCTCACTCAGTATTTTTGCAGGTGCAACAGCACCCTTCAGGTTTTGTTGTATGGTTTTCCAGGTATCAACTAATGCCAGCAAATCTTCATGCAATTCCGCTGTGTTTTTCCCTTCGGCTGCAGTACGTACTATGACCCCGAAATTTTTCGGCTTGATAGCCTCAATAATTTTTTGCAGCCTTTTACGCTCATCAGAAGAATGGATCTTCCGGGAAACAGCTACTACATCATTAAATGGGGTTATTACAACAAAACGGCCGGGTAATGAAATCTCGCAGCTCAGGCGCGGACCTTTTGCCGCAATGGGTTCTTTAAGGATCTGCACCAATACATTAGGCTTTCCTCCCAATACTTCATTGATTTTTCCGGTCTTAATGATTTCAGATTCAACTTCAAAACGACCAAAATCAAATCCCCCAACTGTGTTATCAGCAATGGATTGCTGGGTAAACTTAAGGAGTGATTTCGCATAGGGACTCAGGTCAGTGTAGTGTAAAAAAGCATCCTTTTCAAACCCTACATCAACAAATGCAGCGTTCAAACCAGGTATGAGCTTTCTTACCTTGCCTAAATACAAATCCCCAACAGCAAAACTGGCATCTGCTTTTTCATTGTGCAGTTCTACCAGTTTCTTGTCTTCCAGGAGAGCTATCTCTACACCCTGTGGCGCGGAGTTAATAATTAATTCCTTGTTCAAGCGAGTAATCTTTTAACATCAGTCCAATCTCACCAAAAGGAAAAAAGCTGAAGTAGTCTCTTGCATTACAGGCATCCGGGAATAAGCAATAATCGGAGGATGACTGCAATAAACGGTTCAGCTAAAGGAAATAAAGCCGGAATAAAATTACATATTCCGGCTTAAAGAAGTTATAAAAGGAAGAATATTACTTCTTACCCTTCTTATGACGATTCTTTCTCAGTCTCTTTTTACGCTTGTGCGTCGCAATCTTATGACGCTTTCTTTTTTTACCACAAGGCATGTTTGCAAAGATTATAGTGTTAACAATTCAATTTTACTGCAATTGCTGTATGCGTTTATTTAGTTCTGTTTTCAGTTCCGGATTTTCAACATGGTCGGAAGCGTGCCTGTACCATTCGATAGCTTTGGGCTTATCGCCTTTCCGTTCATATCCTTCTGCCAGCATCAACATAACTTCAAGGTCGTTCGGGGTCGATCGGACTACTTTCTCAAGCCTTTCTACCGCTTTATCATATTGACCAGAAACAACACCCCCAATTCCAAGCATTTTCTGCGCATAAAGATTGGTTGAATCTTTACGGCTAACCGCCAGGATTGTTTGTATACCTTTCATCACTTCCTGTGGACTTTCTGAAGGAGCTCCAAAAATATAGGTGCTTCCCAGTCCGACTTTAAGCGAATCACTTTCCGGATTCAAAACAATTGCCTTTTCAAACAGCTCCTTTGATTCGCCGGCCAGCCAGGACTTTATCTCCGGCTGTTCAACCCCTCTCAGGTTATCCAATAATAATTGGGCTGCAAAGGTGAGACTTTTTTCAGAATTTTCCAACTTAGCTGCCTGGGAAGTATAATAAGCGAAAGGAATAAAGGCTTTTGCCGAATCACTCCAGAACTTTGCAAGTTGCTTATAGGTGCGGATTTGCTGCTCTTTTACATCACCCCGCACCACTGCTTCCGACAATCCGCTGACATATGTCTGTTGATTTGCTGGTAAGCGGGAAGTAGCTGCTTTTATAACAGCCTGGATGTCAAATGATTGAGATTGCGAAGGCGCTGTGGCAACTGCCTCTTTTTTTACCGGAACCGTTGTTCCGAAAAAATAAATCAACAGCAATAAGAGAAGTCCGCCTCCAATAACTATAAATTGTTCTTTTTTCACCTTAAGGGATTAAGGTGGCGAAATTACATTTCTTCGTCGGGGTTTGGCTGTCCTTCTTTAACAGTTTTGAGTTTTTTAACCTCCTGAACAAATTCTTTGGCAGGTTTGAATGCCGGGATAAAGTGTTCGGGGATCTCTACAGCCACATTTTTCTTGATATTGCGCCCGATCTTGGCGGCCCGCTTCTTGGTAATAAAACTTCCGAATCCCCTGATATAGATGTTTTCTCCTTGAGACAATACATCTTTTACTTCTTTGAACATTGCTTCGAGGGTAACCAGCACATCCACTTTTGGAATGCCCGTTTTTTCTGCAATCTGGTTGATGAGGTCGGCCTTTCTCATATATCACCTGTTTTGAGTCGTTTTTGCAAGCAGCGGTTTTACTGGCCCGCCAATCCGGATTCCCCTACAAATATGAATTTGTTTGTTAATATAAGTGAATCTTTTTTACCAAGCAACACTTATGCAATTTATTGATTTTGAATTAAATTGAATTTTTTTTCCGAGCCCCCCAAAATGCAACCAGATTTCACAAAGCTCCTGATGGATTGGAATATTGCTGGCAATACCCGCCAGATGCCCTGGAAAGGAGAACGCGACCCTTACAGGATATGGTTGAGCGAAATAATGCTGCAACAAACCCGCGTTGAGCAGGGCCTAGCCTACTACCAGCGGTTTATAGATAACTTCCCTACCATTACCGACCTTGCCATGGCTGCTGATGAAACTGTTTTTAAACTTTGGGAAGGCCTGGGTTATTACAGCCGTTGCCGAAATCTTTTAGTGACCGCCAGGTTTATAGCATTTGACCTCGGTGGGGTTTTCCCCGATACATATGAAGATATACTTAAGCTTAAAGGAATTGGAACATATACTGCAGCAGCAATTGCTTCATTTGCTTTTGGTCATCCCTTTGCAGTGCTTGATGGGAATGTTTTCAGGGTGATTTCAAGGTATTTTGGCATCAGCACACCAATAGATACTACAGATGGCAAAAAACTGTATAATCAACTGGCAAATACTCTCCTCGACTTTACTCAACCGGGAAAATATAACCAGTCAATCATGGATTTCGGTGCAGTAATTTGCAAGCCACGGCAGCCACTTTGCGATTCATGTGTATTGCGGCATGAATGCGAGGCCTTAAAGCATGGTTGGGTTAATGAATTGCCCGTAAAATCAAAAAAAATCCAACGGAAGACCCGTTATTTTTATTATTTCGTCCTTTCATTTAAGGACCATTTTTATATTAACAAACGTTCCGGATCAGATATCTGGAAAGACCTGCATGAATGGCTATTACTGGAAAGTGCAGATGAAATCGCCCCTGATGAAGCTATATTGACTGAAGTGCTTAATACAATATTGAGCTCGTTCTCCGGAAGAATTGTTTCCATTTCGGAACCTGAACTGCAACACCTTACCCATCAAACCATCAAAGGCCGTTTTATCCGGGTTCACCTGAAAAAAGCCCTTCAACCAGATAAGGGCTTACAATTGGTTGCTAAAAAAGACCTGAAAAAACTGGCGTTTCCCAAATTTATTAATGCCTATCTGGAGGCGCACCCGCTCTGACCTCCATTCACCCGCCGGGTATTACCCGGCGGGTGAATGGAGGTCCCATTAATGTGGGATTCTGCTAAAAATTGGCGGGAATCCACTGAAAAAAAATTAATTTTAAAGAGGACAACCAGACAACAGAGGAATTATCACTTCAAATGAATCTATATGAGAGGAGTAAACAGGGTGATGCTGATCGGAAATCTCGGGAAAGATCCAGATGTACAATACCTTGAGGGAAATATTGCAGTAGCAAAATTCTCCCTTGCAACCACGGAAACATACAAGGACAGGGCTGGGAAACTGATCTCTCAAACAGAATGGCATACTGTTGTGTTGTGGCGCGGGCTTGCTGAACTTGCCCAGAAATACCTGCATAAAGGAAGCCTGGTCTATATTGAAGGCCGGTTAAGGACACGCAGCTGGGAAGATAAAGAAGGGAATAAAAAATTCGCAACCGAGGTGGTTGGAGATAATCTGATTATGTTGGATAAAAGGACTGATATTCATGGTCATGGATTCAATGGCTTGCCTGGCGAAGGACTGGAAGGAATGAGCAGTGAAGATGCCCCTCCTGAACCTAACCAGGATCTCCCTTTCTGAATGCAGAATTTATTGCATTTTTGCATAAATGGCAGGCCGTCGGGACCTGCCTTTGTCTTGAATGAATCGCATCCTTAAATTAAATTAATTGCTTTGGATCACGCTTCGGTTGACGTTTGTTTACATTTATTGTGGAGCCCCTTTTTACTGGCGGCTAACCTTCAGGGAACCACCTTATTGGTTATCCTCATCCTTATTCTTCTGATAATTTCTTATTTTCTTTCAGGTGCCGAAGTAGCCTTCTTCAGCTTGTCACATCGTGATATCAATATGCTTAAAACTAAACAGGGATCATCCTGGAAAAGGATTGTAAACCTGTTGGACGAACCTAAATTGTTACTGGGTTCCCTGAGAATTGGTAATGCCCTGGTAAATATTGCTATAATTATTCTTTCCAATTTTTTAATTGACCAACTACTTCCTATTAAGAATAATTTCTGGCTGATTGATTTCCTCATAAAAGTGTTACTTGTGACTTTCTTCCTGATTTTATTCGGTGAAGTACTGCCAAAGGTTTACGCTTCACAGAATAATCTCCGGTTTGCACGTGACGCTTCTTACCTGGTTGAAATAGTACATCTCCTGTTTAAAAGAAGCAGTGGCTGGCTCGTTGGAATGACCGACGGTATCGAAAAATCCCTTGGTGCCGATTATGCAGGGAACCACTTCGAAGAACTGGAGGAAGACAGCGGTGCTTCTGAAGAAGAAAAGAATATCCTTAGGGGAATTGCGAAATTCGGGAATATTACGGTTAAGCAAATAATGCGTACGCGCCTAGACGTTAGTGGCATTGAATATAAAAGTTCCTTCAGCGAACTGGTGAAACAACTAGAAGCACTACATTACTCCAGGGTACCTGTATACCGGAATAGCCTGGATGAAATAATGGGCCTTATTCACACTAAAGATATCCTGCCGTTCCTTAATGAAAAGGATGATTTCAATTGGCATACAATTATGAGGCAGCCCTATTTTGTACATGAGCAAAAAATGATCGAAGACTTACTGCAGGATTTCCGTACCAGGAGAACACATTTCGCGATAGTTGTGGATGAATTTGGTGGTACAAGCGGAATTGTTACCCTTGAAGATGTCATGGAAGAAATAATTGGCGATATCCGTGATGAATTCGATGAAGAGGAAAGTCCCAACCGCAAACTCGATGATAATAATTTCATATTCGAAGGCCGAACAATGATCAATGATGTTTGCAAGATCATTGGGCTTCCCCTTGATACCTTTGATGAGGTAAAGGGGGAAAGTGATTCATTGGCCGGACTCATTCTCGAAATCTCCGGAAAAATTCCTACGGAAAATGAAGTTGTTGAAGTGGGTGATTTCCAATTCACCATATTGGAACTCGACCGTAACCGCATTCAAAAAGTAAAACTGACTATTCGTCTGCTTTAAATCTAATCTGTTTCATGAAATCACCCGGAAAATATTTTTTCATACCACCAGTTTTTATTGCACTAATTTTTGCCGCATGTAACAGTACTTATACACCAAAACCACGCGGGTATTTTAAAATCAACCTGCCAGCACACCAATACCAGGTTTTTGACAGGCCGGGTTTCCCTTACACATTTGAATACCCTGTTTACGCAAAAATTTCCCAGGATAGTACCTATTTTGAAGAGCAACCTGAAAATCCATACTGGATCAATATTGATGTACCTGATTACGGAGGCAGAATTTACATCAGTTACAATCGCATTGGCGGAAAAGCCAGGTATAAAGTAAAAAATGCGAAAGGCGAATATGTGGACTCAATAGGTGTTAACAGGTTTGATAAGCTTTTAAATGGCTCCTACACCTTATCCTACAAACACTCTTATAAAGCAAGTTCAATTGAAGACAGTGTTTTCAGGACGGCCAATGGAATAGATGGAATATTTTTTCGCATCGGCGGAAATACCGCAACTGCAAACCAATTCCTGGTAAGTGATTCTGTTAAACATTTCCTGCGGGGCGCCTTGTATTTCGACGCTACGCCAAATGAAGATTCCCTTAGGCCTGTAAATAATTTTCTTAAAGAAGACCTGAAACACCTGGTGAACACCCTTAAATGGCGTGATTAATTATTGCAGTCTCTATCTTTCAATGAGGAATATACCTGCACTTTGAATTTATCATTGATTTTGGTATGGCTTTTTGGCGCCAGGTTAATAAATCACCGGTAAAAAAAAAGCTGGCATGCACGTATTATTTGGAGGTGATTTTATTAAAAAAGGTAGCTATTATTCCTGATAAGTTAACTTTGGCAAAAAGACAGAATGATCGTAATTGAACATACATTGGTTAGTGATGAAGTAATTGAGGAACAATTTGTTTGTGATCTGTCTAAATGCAAGGGTGGATGTTGTGAAGACGGTGATACCGGCGCGCCGCTGGAAACAAAGGAACTTGACATCATTAATGAAGTTTACAATATAGTTAAACCTTACCTGACCAAAGAAGGAATTAATATTATTGAAAAACAGGGAAGGTACCAGTACGATCGCGAATATGGCTGGGTAACCCCTGCAATTGATGGTGGAATGTGTGCATATGGTTTCAGGGATGAAAACAGTGTAATCAAATGTGCTTTTGAACAAGCCTATTACGATGGTAAAATCACATGGAAAAAACCGATTAGTTGTCACCTATTCCCAATCCGGATTAAAGTTGGCAAAGAATATGACCTGGTAAATTACGAACCCCGGGAAACTTTGTGCAATGCGGCATGTAAATTGGGTAAGAAACTTAAAGTTCCGGTTTACCAGTTTCTTAAAGAGGCAATTATCCGTAAATATGGCGAAGATTATTACCAGCAACTGGATGCTTATTACCAGCATTATCATGGATCAAAGTAAGAGCTGCCTATGTCTAATGAAATAAAGGATGTATTCCTTGCGAAAAGCAATGTGAAAGCTGCGGACCTTGAACACCGCCGGAAAATTAATTTCAATATTGGAAGGTACAATGCGGTTGTTCCTAAGGGGAAAGAACAGTTCGAACACCTGAACCTGGCGAGAGAACGGGCAAAAAATATCAAGTGGCGTGCAATTGAAACACTCGACCAGCAACTGGAGAATTTCGAGTCGGCCTTTACTGCACGTGGGGGAATAGTTTTGTGGGCTGAAGATGCACAACAGGCAAGGGAAGAAATACTTAGGATCTGCAGGGAGAAACAATGTAAAATCCTGGTCAAAAGTAAAAGTATGGTCACTGAAGAAATCAAATTGAATGATTTCATGGAAGAGCACCATATCGAGAGCGTTGAGACCGACCTTGGGGAATATATCCAGCAACTGGATGGTGAAACGCCATACCATATTGTAACTCCCGCGATGCACAAGAGCAAGGAAGATGTAGCCCGCTTATTTGCAGAAAAACTGGGTACCGATCCTAAACTAAGTCCTGGGGAACTAACCCTCGAAGCCCGTGAACGTTTAAGGGGAAAATATGTACAGGCCGAAATAGGGGTAACCGGCGCTAATTTTCTCATTAGCGATATTGGCGGCATTGCCCTCACGGAAAACGAAGGTAATGCCAGGCTTAGCTGCGCCTGGCCTAAAACACATATAGTCGTAGTTGGTATTGAAAAAGTGATTCCGTCAATGCAGGACCTTGGACTCTTCTGGCCCCTGCTTGCCACTTATGGAACAGGCCAGCAGATGACTGTTTACAATACCATTATTTCCGGGCCCCGGCAACCTGCCGAAACCGATGGTCCTGAAGAGATGATTGTGATATTACTCGATAACGGTCGTACTAACCTACTCGCCAACCCGAAAACAAGGGAAAGCCTCTATTGCATCCGATGCGGTGCATGTTTGAATGCCTGCCCCGTTTACAAAAATATTGGCGGGCATGCTTATGGGACTACTTATAGCGGTCCCATAGGCAGTGTAATTACACCTCACCTGAGAGGCATGGATGATTGGAAGCATTTAAGCCATGCATCCTCCCTTTGCGGCAACTGTACGGAAGTATGTGCGGTTAAAATTAACCTGCACGAATTATTGCTCGAAAACAGGCATGAAGCGGTAGAGGAGGGTTTTGCAAGCTGGACGGAAAAAATGGCCTGGAAGGGTTGGAAAATAGGTGTTATGAACAGGAAATGGATGAATAAGGGAAACGCAAAAATGAAGAACTGGATGGTTAATAAAGTATTTAAAGCCTGGACAGCAAGACGGAGTGACCTTGTGTTTCCGGAGAAAAGTTTCAACCAGCTCTGGCGCGAAAAAAACAACCTTTCCTGAAGGTATGTTAATATACACGCAACAACGTAGTTCACGCCTCAGTTACGTGGTAGATTTTATCAGCCGGGAAATACTTCTTGAAAGGGCGGATATTACAACAGACCCCAATGTTTTCCACTTGTACGAGGGCGCAAAAATAAATTATAGCCCGGTTAGGTATTCTGAACAGGAATTTTTCCTGCCGCCTGTAAATTTATTATTTGAGGATGATATCAAACCGCAAGAGGTGGTTTGTTTCAACTGGAATACGAGCAAAGCATTTTTTTCTATCCCGGAAGGTGATCTGCCATTTGATATACTTGCTGCAATATTTTACCTGGTCAGCCGGTATGAAGAATACCTTCCTCATGGAAAAGATGCATACGGCCGTTTCTCCTACTTATCATCACTTGCATACCGGGAAGGTTTCCTCGATGAGCCATTGGTGAATATCTGGTTACAACAATGGCAGGAAATATTGAAGGTGAAATATCCGCAGGTTTTATTCCGCCGGAAAAGTTTCACGTTTATGCCGACCTACGATATTGATATGATGTATGCATATCTGTCGAAAGGTATGCTGAGAAGTATCGGCGGTTTATTGAAGTCGGTAGTAAAATTTGACTGGCCTTCAACTGTCAGGCGATTTAAGGTATTAAGAGGAAAGGAGAAAGATCCCTATGATGCATATGAGTGGCTCGATGCACTGCATTTATATTGCAGGTCAAAACCTGTGTTCTTTTTTCTGGTAGCGCAGGAACAACAGGGGTATGACCGAAATATTTCAACCGAGGTAAAAGAGTTCCAGACCCTCATCAATTATTATGCGGCAACCTATAAGGTAGGTTTGCATCCATCCTGGCAAAGTAGTGTCGCAGAAAATGATAAAATTTTGGCAGAAGAAAAGGAATGGATTGAGGCAGTTGCCGATATTACAATTTCAAAAAGTCGTCAGCACTATATTAAGTTCAGTTTACCAGAAACTTTTGAAAGGCTTTACAGGTGCGGAATACGCCAGGAATTTTCTATGGGATATGGCAGTATCAACGGATTCAGGGCTTCTGTTGCATCGTCATATTACTGGTTTAACCTCAGGGAAAATGCTGCTACAGATTTGATGCTTTATCCATTCTGTTTTATGGATGCCAATTCTTTTTATGAACAGAAGCTGAGTCCGCAACAGGCTTATACAGAACTGATGAAATATTATGCAGCAGTAAAAAAGGTTAGGGGCTGTTTCATTACCATCTGGCACAACACTATTTTGGGCACCGACCCACAATACAAAGGCTGGCGTGAAGTGTACGAGATATTTATGAAGGAAGATGCTTATTGGGATTCTGATTGAATTGTGGTTCCTTTAAATGATTCATTTACAAGGTATACGCCAGCAATAGCAACTATGCCACCAATAATTATAAAACTATTTAGTTTCTCATCGAAGATTAAGCTTCCCAGTAAAATAGCTACAATTGGGTTAATGTAAGCATAAATAGAGGCCTGCTCTGTTGGCAGGTTTTGCAAAGCATACAGGTATGCCATGAAAGCAAACACAGATCCGAATATAGCCAGGTAGGCGATGGACAGCCAGGAAATTATTGGGATTTGTGAAATGGGAATATGCTTACCTGTTAATAGTGCAACCCCAGTCATGGCAATTCCTGATATAACCATTTGTAATCCGATACTGAAATACGGATTAAATGCCAGAGCCTGTTTTTTTGTATAAAGTGTTCCGAATGCCCAGGAAAGGCTTGCACCGATGGAGAGAATTATTCCAAACCTGAAATCTGTGTTCAGGAAATCTTGAAGGTGATCATAAAATATAATGCAGATACCGGCAAAGCCAAGTATGAATCCTATGACAGACCTGGCATTAAAGTTAGAAGTTCCGCCAAACAAAGCGATCACTACAAGCCAAAGCGGCACCATAGCGGCGATGATTGCCCCTAACCCACTTGAAATGTATTGCACACCCCAGGTGCTTAGTCCATTACTCAGGAAAATATTAAGAAAACTGAGCACAAGTACCGGTCCCCATTCCCTGCCTTTCGGGAATGCCCTTCCTTTAAAGGAAAAGTAGGCCAGGTAAACAGATCCACCAATTAATTGCCGAATACCTGCCATTTGAAAAGCAGGCATATGTTTTACGCCTGCCTTGGAAGCCAGCCAGGTAGTTCCCCATAAAAAGCACACTAATGCCAGTGCAGCAAGGGCCTTTGCCCTTGTACCTCTTTTCCTGATTGTGAGTGGGTTTACCCGCGCTAATTTTTTGAGCACCAGGGTGCTTTTAATGTTTAAAGTGACGCATACCTGTCATAACCATGGCCAGGTTATTTGATTTGCAATATTCTATAGAGTCATTATCCCTGATCGATCCTCCCGGCTGAACAAATGCTTCTATGCCAGCTTCATGTGCCAATTGCACACAGTCATTAAAGGGGAAGAAAGCATCACTGGCCAATACAGATCCTTTCAAATCAAAATTGAACTGTTTTGATTTTTCAATAGACTGGCGCAATGAGTCAATGCGGCTTGTTTGTCCGCAACCTTTGCCAATCAGTTGTTTGTTTTTAACAATCGCAATAGCATTGCTTTTCAAATGTTTGCAAATGAGGTTTGCAAACAGGAGGTCTTCTTTTTCTGCGGACGTTGATACTCTTCCACCTACATCTTCCCATTTTGAGAAGTTGCCTTCATCATTTTCCTGAACTAGTACACCATTCAGCAAAGATTTGAACTGATGACTCGAAGCAAGTTGTTCTTTTTGCTGGAGCAGGATGCGGTTCTTTTTTGTACGCAGGATTTCGAGCGCGGTGGGTTCAAAATCAGGAGCTATCAAGACTTCAAAAAATATCTCGTTAATGGCATTTGCAGTTGAACTGTCGATGGTGCCATTACATACCAGCACTCCGCCGAAGGCGCTTTCAGGATCACCGGCCAGTGCACTATCCCACGCAGCTTTAACGGATGGCCTTGCGGCAATTCCGCAAACATTAGTATGCTTAATGATGGCAAATGTATAATTCGTTTGTTCATTACCGGTAATCTGGAATTCTCTGATAAGCTGTACAGCGGCATCAACATCCACCAGGTTATTATAGGAAAGTTCCTTTCCGTTCAATTGATTGAATATATCATTCAGTTCGCCATAGAAAACACCTTTCTGATGAGGGTTTTCACCATACCGCATAATTTTTGGATTTGGAACTGATGCCAGAAAATAATTATCCATTGCTGGGGTGAAGTATTTCGAAATAGCTACATCATAATGGGCGCAAACCTCAAATGCTTTCGCGGCGAAATGGCGGCGTTGTTCCAGGGAGGTAGTGCCTTGCTGATCGCGTAGCAATTGTTCAAGGAAACCATAATCCTGTTTCGAAGCAATTACAACTACATCACGATGGTTTTTAGCTGCGCCCCTTATCATGGATGGACCTCCGATATCAATTTTTTCAATGATCGCTTGTTCTTCGCTGGTATTTGCGACCGTTTCCTCAAATGGGTACAGGTCTACAATCACAAGGTCAAGTTCGGGAATTTCGTAATCCTTCATCTCCTGCAGATCTTGTTCATTATTCCTTCTTCCGAGGATACCGCCAAATACTTTTGGATGTAAAGTTTTTACACGACCGCCCAAAATAGAGGGATATGAAGTAACACTTTCAACTGGTATGCAGGGTAAGTTCAGTTTTTCAATAAACTGTTGTGTGCCTCCGGTAGAATAGATAGTTACACCCTGTTCATGCAACAATCGAACCAGGGGTTCCAAACCGTCTTTATAGAAAACGGAAATCAATGCTGATTGAATTTTTTTGGTCATACGATGGAATTGACAATTTAAAAATTGCTGGCAAGCAGTTAGAAAAACCGGGCAGACCGGCCATTGAAGGCGCAAAGCTACGGTTTCAGCGGGAAATTTCAGGGGCTGTTCAGAACTTGTTTACAGTAAGCTGAAGGGCACCTGATTCCCAGGTATTATAAAAGGCAATATGATGCCGGGCAAGTATATTGCTCCATTGCCTTGCCCGCCATTGCGGGACATTCCCATCAATTACCAATATGGTTTTATCTGTGGCAATTGGAATAAGGCCTTCAATCTTTTGAAGGCCTTCCGGTAGAACCAGGTAGCCTGGCTTTTCAACTAAAAGGGACGGGATATCATTATATTCCGATGGGATGGCCAGAAAAAGGTTACCAAACCTGAATAATTTACCAGGCATGTGCCGGATTTCCTTAATCCTGAAATGCCTTTCCACCTGGAGAAGTGTTGAAGGCGAAAACTGTGGACTTGTTTTAACCAGGTAAAGTGTCCTTCCCTGTATCATCGCAATGGCTTGCTGGCCGGGAATGTGGAAATTTAGCAACAAAAACTGTTGGTTTTTTGCAAGGCAATCCTGCAGCCGAAGGCCAAAGAAACCAGCCATAGCCAGCAAGCTTACTATAAATGCTGTTTTATTCCGGTGGATGATCAAGTTTGTTAAAGCGATAATTATTATATAGGAAGTAATGGTTTGTAAAAAGCTCCATTCGATCTGGTCAATCACCACACCAGGCAATTGGTTGATGCGCAAGATCCCTGAATTCATGCCAGCAATCATGTACCCGGTGAATTGGCCGGCTATAGTAAGGGGTATGCCCAATACACTCGTCAGCCACTGGATAATGGCTGTGACTAGCGCAATACTTGAGAGGGGAACTGCAATGAGATTTGCGATAAGGAAATATACAGGGGTCTGGTGAAATTGACAGATGCTGATGGGTAAGGTTAGGATTTGGGCAGAAAGGGTTACCGCTGATAATTGCCAGATCCCTCTGATAATGCGGTTTTTGAACTGGACCAGGTTTTCAATAATGGGTTGGTAACAGATAATACTTAACAAGGCTGCAAAAGAAAGCTGGAAACCTGCATCCCAAAGCCAATTGGGTTGGTAGCAAAGCAAAATAAAAGCGCCGATATTTATTGATTGGATGGCATCCATAGGTTTCCTGGTGAGCCGCGAAAACAGCATTACACTGAACATAAATGCCGCACGGATGATAGAAGCTGCGGCTCCGGCTACACCACTGAACCACCAGGTGATTAAGAGTATCAAAAGTGCTTTCAACCATTTAAAAACCGGGTAGCGGTTTTCCGGAAAGACCAGAAGTTTTTGGAGCAGCAGGAAAATCAGGCCCAGGTGCATTCCTGAAACGGCAATCACATGAATCACACCGGTATTGGTATATGCTTGTAATACATCTTTATCCACTTCATCCCGGTAGCCGATCAGCAATGCCATAGCCAGTCCCTGGGACTTTGACGGCATGGTTGCCTTAATTGCGCGGATTGCTGACAATTGTCCCAGGCACAACAGACGGTAAATGTTGAAGGGGTCCGACTTTTTGACCATCATGTATTGCCCTTTCAATAAATAGGACTGGTGGAAAATATTTTGCCTTTCGCAGTAACTCGCATAATCAAAGGCTCCGGGATTTCCTGCTGACCTGATGGGTTGGATATTTGTTGCAGGGATTAACCATTGGTCCCCGGGCAGGAATAATGAAGCCTGTTGAATGGGGACATATAGAATTATGGTGCCAATTACATTTTTTTTCCTGTGGTCCGAGGTGATTATACCAGAAACATGAAATAGTAACCGGGCTGATTTTTGGCCGGGAGATGCGATTGTTTTTGGTGACCCGATCAAAACTATTGTCTTTTCAAGATGGTGGCCCATCCAGTTTTTGTGCTGCTTAATTTGTTGTTGCCGGTATAATAAGAGTCCTGTTATAAAAAAGATGCAATTAATCAGAAGGCCTGTAACCCATCTCCAGGCAAAGTGTAGGCGAATTACCTGGCTTGCAAATGCTAACAATAATAAAAGTAAAAAGCAAAGTAGCAAAAGCAAAAAACGGTAACCAGGCAAAAAAGATGCGGCACAAAAAATTCCACCTGCAATTGGTGGTAATAATCTTAAAAATGGCGCCTTATACCATAAGTACACTTGAAAATCCATAGAGGTAATGCTATGGTAAAATATGGCTAAGGGAAAACCTGGTCAAGCGTGTTTAAACGGATTGTTGGGGCAGTATTTTGGCCAGGCTGGCAATTTGGCCGAGGTGATAGATATTATGTTGTATTAATCCGTTTAACAGGAATTCGAAATTATAATCCCGGTGTTCAACTTTTTCTTCCAGAATCTCATCCGTTTTTTCATTTAGCAGCTGGATAATGGCCTGGGTGGATGCATGCAATAAATCCAGGCCTGCCTGCCATTTATGTATTGCAGGATCTATTTCCCGCCAATCAAGTTTTTCAGTGGCAGTAATGGCAGTTATTTCGGCTTGACGCAAATGCAGAAGTGTAAATTCAGACCAGGTAAGGATATGGTAAACAAGTTCAACAAGCTTATGGCTGTTTACTCCAATACTTGTAGTTGTAAGCGATGGATCAATTTCACTGGTAATGGTAAAAAAACTACGGCCGAACCATGGCTTACCATACATGGTAGTATGAAGACCTGAAATGATCGATTGAAGTTTATCCTTCATGATGTAAAGGTAAAAAAAGTCCCCGGAGGGGGGACCTTTCTTCGTGTTTAAAGCCTTAAGCTACTTCTGCCGTATTTTCATAGAGCGTAAAAAAACTTTCTGCGGGCCTGCGCACCTTAGGCGCATTGGCCAGGAAATCTTTTTCTTCATCGCGGTAACCGATAGCTAAGATGGAAACTGCAGATAACCCTTTTTCTTCCAGACTAAGGATTTGATTCACTGCATCAACAGAAAAACCTTCCATAGGTGTGCTGTCAACTTTTTCAAAAGCGGCTGCAGCCGTAGCATATCCTAATGCGATATAAGCTTGTCTTGCATTCCATTGAAAGATTTCTGATGGTGTTTTAACCTTTAGGGAGTCAAGGATCATGTTTTTAAAGCCATCCAGAGATGCTACATCAGAATTCCTTGTGTTGGCAATATTTTGCATGTATTGCTCCACTTTTTCTTCGGATACATTTTTCCAGGCCGCGAAGACCAGCAGGGCTGCGCCTTCTATAACCTGGGGTTGGTTATAAATTGCCGGTGACATTTTTTCACGCAATTCCTGGTCTTCAATAACCAATACGTCGAATGGTTGGAGCCCAAGGGATGTTGGAGCTAACCTTATGGCTTCCAGGATATTGTTCATTTTGCTCGTAGGTACTTTGTTGCCGTTCATGCGTTTGACCGCATAACGCCAATTGAGGTCTTGTAAATAATTCATATCAATAGTTTTTCTATTCTAATAACATTATTTGCATGTACAATGTTCAAACATCATTAAAAATAAAAAAATGACCTTTTTGTAACTAAAGGTCATTTTCACCCTCCGGGTATTACCCGGCGGGTGAATTCATTATTTGCTCAGGTACATGCTCCGGTCTTTGTACAGCTGGCGGAAATAAGGGTCACGGAGGTCCTTTACAAAACGGATGGCTTCCCCGGTGCTTTTCATTTCCGGCCCCAGCTCCTTGTTTACACCCGGGAACTTGTTAAAACTGAAAACAGGTTCTTTTATGGCAAAGCCTTTAAGCTTTTTCTCAAAATTGAAATCGGTGAGTTTATTTACACCCAGCATCACTTTTGTAGCCACATTCAGGTAAGGGATCTGGTAGGCTTTGGCAATAAATGGTGTTGTTCTTGAAGCTCTTGGGTTCGCTTCAATTACAAAGACTTTTCCGTTTTTAATGGCGAACTGGATATTGATCAGTCCTTTTATGTTAAGCGCCCGTGCTATCTTTTCGGAATAATATTCCAGGGTCGTTACTTCCAGCGGAGTAAGGTTGAAGGCTGGCAGAACGGCATTGGAATCACCTGAATGGATACCTGCAGGTTCAATATGTTCCATTACGCCCATTACGTGGAAGTTTTCGCCATCAAAAATTGCGTCAACTTCAGCCTCCTGGCAGCGGTCGAGGAAATGGTCGATCAGGATTTTATTACCAGGAATGTGTTTCAGCAGGCTCACCACAGCTTTTTCCACTTCTTCGTCATTGATCACGATACGCATTCTTTGCCCGCCCAGCACATATGATGGCCTTACCAGTACTGGATAGCCTACCCGGTTAGCCACTTCAACAGCTTCATCCACATCATAAGCTGTTCCATATTCAGGGTAAGGGATTTCTAATTCTTTCAGCATATCGCTGAACCGGCCGCGGTCTTCAGCAATGTCCATATTATCGAAAGAAGTACCAATTATTTTGATGCCTTTAGCATGCAGGCGTTCAGCCAGTTTCAGGGCTGTTTGTCCACCTAACTGCACGATCACACCTTCCGGTTGTTCATGTTCAATTATTTCCCAGAGGTGTTCCCAGTAAACTGGCTCGAAATACAATTTATCGGCGATATCAAAATCAGTGGACACTGTTTCCGGGTTACAGTTTACCATGATGGCTTCGTAACCGGCTTCTTTAATAGCCAGTAAGCCATGTACACAACAATAGTCAAACTCAATACCCTGGCCGATCCTGTTTGGACCAGAGCCAAGCACAACTACTTTTTTCTTATCGGTGCTGATGCTTTCGTTTTCGCCGCCTTCCTCAAAAGTGGAATAGAAATAAGGGGTCTTTGCTTCGAATTCAGCACTGCAGGTATCCACCATTTTGAAAACGCGGCGAATTCCGGCAGCCTTTCTTTTTTCATACAGGTCATCTTCATGGCCATCCTGCATGATCCGGCATATTTGTTCGTCCCCAAATCCATGTACTTTAGCTTCCCTGATCAGCTCAATAGGAATATTGGCCATTTTAAATTTGGCGATCTCTTTTTCGAGCAGGCAGATCTTCTGGATTTCATACAGGAACCAACGGTCAATACCATTGGTTGCCTTAACAATTGTATTGATACTTACGCCAAGCATCAGGGCGTCTTTAATCCGGAATATGCGATCCCATTTTGGTGTCTTGATATATTCGATCAGTTCTTCAGCATGCATCTGGCTTTTGCCATAGTAACCTAAACCGACTGCATTATTTTCCAGGCTCTGGCAGGCCTTTTGAACAGCTTCGGTGAAACTTCGGCCAATGGCCATCACTTCGCCAACGCTTTTCATCTGGAGCCCCAGGGTATCATCTGCGCCTTTGAATTTATCAAAGTTCCAACGGGGGATTTTCACGATAACATAGTCGAGCGCAGGCTCGAAATAGGCTGAAGTGCTTTTAGTGATCTGGTTTTCCAGTTCATCAAGGTTATAGCCGATAGCCAGTTTCGCAGCAATTTTGGCAATCGGATAACCAGTTGCTTTTGATGCCAGCGCTGAAGAGCGGCTAACCCGGGGGTTTATTTCAATAGCTATAATTTCTTCTGTTGCAGGGTTTAATGCAAACTGTACGTTACATCCGCCGGCAAAATTGCCCAGGTCGCGCATCATATTGATGGCTGTATTGCGCATCAATTGGAATGCAGTATCACTGAGGGTCATGGCCGGGGCAACTGTTATGGAGTCGCCGGTATGAACACCCATTGGGTCAAAATTCTCAACGGTACAAATAATTACCACATTATCGCTGGCATCACGCAATAATTCAAGTTCAAATTCCTTCCATCCCAAAACGGCCTTTTCAACCAGAACCTCATGAATGGGGGAGGCCTGAAGTCCCCTGTTAAGGGCCTCATCAAGATCTTCTTTACCATGAACAAATCCACCCCCGGTTCCGCCAAGGGTAAAGGAAGGCCTGATTACAAGCGGAAAGCCAATCTCCTGGGCAAATTCTTTCCCTTCCAGGTAACTGTTGGCTGTTTTTGCGGTAGCCACGGGAACTCCCATCTGTATCATCCATTGCCTGAACTTTTCGCGGTCCTCGGCTTTGTCTATCGCTTTAATGTCTACCCCAATCAGCCGTACATTGTATTTTTCCCAGATTCCCAGGTCTTCAGCTTCCTTTGCGAGGTTAAGTGCTGTTTGTCCACCCATTGTTGGCAATACAGCATCAATATCATTCTCCTCCAGGATCTGTTCAATACTTTCAACAGTTAGCGGCAACAGGTAAACCCTGTCGGCCATCATCGGATCTGTCATGATCGTAGCCGGGTTGCTATTGATCAGGATGACTTTGATACCTTCTTCCCGAAGGCTGCGGGCAGCCTGGGTTCCAGAGTAATCAAATTCACAGGCTTGTCCGATAATAATTGGTCCTGAGCCGATGATCAGGACAGATTTGATGGAGTTGTCTTTTGGCATGATTGCGGAAAAATAAATTGCGCAAAAGTACGGCCCGGGAAAGGATTTTCCGAGAATATTTTTCAAATCCCCCAAAATGGTTAAAAAAAAGCCCTCACGGGATGTGAAGGCCTGTGGAAATTTTATGCTGATTTATTTAACTCTTATGATAGGAAGCCATTTCGATATCGTCAAGCAAAACCTTACCCTTACGGGCTTCCGATTTGCGCACGGCACGGCTTACACGTTCATCCTGCTTACTGAGGATCCTGAACATCCATTTTTGTTTAGCCTCCTGACCTTTGAAAGCCCCGATAACTGAACCAACCACTACTGCAATCATGATGATAGCTTTTTGTTGAAATCTTTTCATACCCACTGTTTACGCTGTGACGAAATACTGCTGCTAACCTGTTTTGCCTGTCTACTTATGTAAGACATTTTAAATATTACAAACGCTGTTCCATATTTTACAAAATGCAAATTATTTTGTTGGCCTTTACAGGAATTTAACAAGTTGCATAAACAACCAATTGACGAGTCGTGAACATTAAATAGTTTTCATTCTTATAGAATTTTCTTCTATTCACGATTCACGATTCACGGTTAACGGTTCATGGTTCACTATCTTCGCAACTTCATAAAACAGATCACTGATGAGGCTCTTGTTTGCATTGCTTCTTTGTTCCCTTAACATTTACGCCCAGTATCCTTCCTTTCCAGATTACCCCAAAGGGTTTTTTCGTAATCCCCTCAATGTGCCCATAGAACTGAGCGGCAATTTTGGTGAGTTGCGTCCCAACCACTATCATATGGGTCTTGACCTGAAAACATTAAAACGGGAAAACCTGGCTGTAGTGGCAGCGGCCGATGGATATGTATCCCGCATAAAAATTGAGCCTGGTGGATTCGGCAAAGCCATCTATATTACCCACCCTAATGGATACACAACTTTATATTGCCATCTTAACGATTTTTTCCCGGCACTGGAAAATTGGGTAAAGGCATTACAATATGCCAAAGAATCCTGGTCGCTTTACGAAGAAGTGCCACCTAACCTTTTCCCTGTAAAAAAAGGCGATTTTATTGCCTACAGCGGCAATGCGGGCGGCTCACAGGCTCCGCACCTTCATTTTGAAATCCGTCGTACAGTCGATGATGTGAACCTTAATCCGATGCTTTTTGGATTACCACTGGAAGACAATACCCCGCCAATCCTAATCAGGCTTGGATTATATGACCGCACCCGGAGCGTTTATGAGCAATCGCCCAGGCTTATTGCGCTTAAGCCTAAAGGAATTGGCGTATATGAAGCTGTCCAGCAGACTGTTTCCACCCCTAAAATCAGCCTTGCTTTGTCTGCTTTTGATACCCATTCGGGTTCCACTAACCAAAATGGTATTTTTGAAGCGGTGCTTTACGATAATGACAAAGCAGTTGTGGGTTTCCGCATGGACCAGATATCATATGCCAATACCCGTTACCTTAACGCGCATATTGATTACAAAAATAAAGCTAACGGTGGCGTTTACCTGCAGCACCTGAGTGAATTGCCCGGATACATCCATTCTATTTATACCCGGTTTACCGGTGATGGTGTTCTTGATTTGTCAGACGGACAAGTACACGCAATAACTGTTGTTGTAAAGGACGCCTACGGCAATACTTCCCGGGCTATTACCTCAGTAAAGTATTCCGGGGTTCAAACCAGCCAGCCCCCGGCGCCAGGCAAACGATTTTTTCCGATGATGGTTGATGTATTTGAATCTCCCGGATGTGAGTTCATCATTGGGGAACGCTCGCTTTATGATTCTGTATCTCTTGCCTATAAGGAATCAGCGGCGGTGAGTTCTGATGCTGTTTCAGCCGTCCACACTATCGGTGCAACCTATATTCCCCTCCAGGATTCAATGGTGGTGAGAATCCTTCCAACAAAAGAATTGTCTGAAGAGCAACGGAACAGCCTGGTGATGCAACGTTTTTCGGTCGCAAAAAAAGATGTTCAGAAAGTTAGCTGGCAGAAAAACTGGGCAATGGCCAAATTTCGAGATTTTGGGAGTTTCCAGCTCTTGGTTGACCAGGAAGCACCTGTTATTGTCCCGATTGGATTTTCAGAGGGCTCGAACTTATCTAAAGCTGCACGGTTATCTTTTACAGTTACCGATAATCTCGACGAATGGAAAGTGACCCGCACCGAAATTGATGGTAAATGGATCCGGTTTACCAACGACAAGGGTAAGTATTTTCATTATAAGTTTGATGAGAAATGTCCGGCAGGATCCCATACCCTGAAAATTGTAGCCAAAGATGAAGCAGGTAACCAAACAGAAAAATTATATCATTTCGACCGATAAACATCTATTATTTACCATACACAATGATTACACTTCAACCTGGCGATAAAGCCCCGGCTTTTAGCGGCAAGGACCAAAATGGCAAAACCGTTAAACTGGCCGATTTTAAAGGCAAAAAGCTCGTATTGTATTTTTATCCACAAGATATGACGCCTACCTGCACGGTTCAGGCTTGCAACCTTAGGGATAACTATGCCCTGCTTCGGAAACATGGGTTTGATGTTTTGGGTATTAGTCCCGATGCAATAGAAAGCCATAAAAAATTTGAGGCCCGCCATGAGTTGCCCTTTACGCTGATTGCTGATCCTGATAGAAAAATCATTGAGCTTTATGGGGTTTGGGGCGAAAAGCAGTTGTATGGCCGTAAATACATGGGTTTGCACCGGACAACCTTTGTGATTGATGAAAAAGGGAAGCTACTTAAAATATTTGCCAAGCCGAAAAGCAAGGAGCATGCCGAAGAAATTGTTGCGGCCTGCGGTGATGCGGGAGAACGAAAATTAAAAGCGTGAAATACCGGATCCGGGAAAATTCATTCTGGGCCAGAATGGCTGCAAAACGCCTTAAATCGGAAAAAATGGCTATGGTGCTTGGCAAAACCATACACCTGCATAATACCAGCTTTCAGGAATTATTGAGTAATCGCAGGTGGCTAAGACACGAATTGGCCCATGTGCAACAATTCCGTCAGCTGGGCTTTTTTTTATTTCTCTGGAAGTATACCATCGAATCCTTCAGGCATGGGTATTTCCACAACCGGTTTGAAATTGAGGCAAGGGCTGCAGAATCAGATGAAAGCCTCGATAATTTTGTTTTCCAGCCGAGTAATAAACAGCTGCAGAGGTCGTCAGCCTGATCAGGAGGGTTCTTACATCCATTCTACCTCCCCGAACCTAAAGTTGCGGTCGATGGTATCCTGGGTAACCAATTCGCCCATTGCATTCACTTCCCGGATAATTGTGCTTATTTCCTGTTTTTGGTATTTTAACATAACCTTTTTTCCCCGGCCGTACAATGCCTGGTTATATTCTGCCTTAATTGCTTCTGTATTTCCTGATACCAACTGCTGCCAGCGGATTTCAAGAAACCCGCACAATCGTTGAACCTCTTCCATCAGGTCCAGCGTCTTTCCGGTAATCTGTTTCAGGGAAACAGGCCTTTTCGCCCCGGAATCAAAAACCACTTGGTTCACATTTAAACCAATTCCCACTATGGCAAACTGCCAGAGCGGGCCCAACCAGTTGTTCTCAATTAGAATTCCTCCTGCCTTTCTGTCACGCCAGTATAAATCATTTGGCCATTTAATTGAGGCATCTTCCCCTATATGCTGAAGGAGAAAATCATAGCAACCCAGAGATATTGCCATACTCAGGGGAAAAATTGCTGCAGGGCTTAGCACGCTGGTTTCCAGCACAATACTCAGCATTATATTCTCGCCTTTCCGGGAAAGCCATTGGCGGCCCATCTGACCCTTTCCGGCGGTCTGTTCCAGGGTGAAAAACACTTCCCCGTGCCGGGTTTGGCGCTGGTGAGCCAGGGCCATGGCATAGTTGTTGGAGCTGTCTACCGACTCCAGCAGGATTATACGTTGGCCAATGTGGTGAACGGGCATGGGATTGCGTAAAAGATTAGTACTTTTGATCGTAGCGAAAGTAGTATTTTCAGTTTATTGATCACTTAAAGAATAGATTATTGGAACCATTGTCAGTGTTAGCTTCTCGTCAACGAAATAGTGTGACCCGCTTAACCAAGAACTCGAAGATTCTTAAAACCATTATCAAAGCAATTCAGGACAAGAAGGGCGAAAACATTGTATCGCTCGATCTCCGCAAAATACACGAAGCAGTTGCAGATTTCTTTATTATCTGCCAGGCGAGTTCTACTACCCAGGTAAAGGCCATTGCCGATTCCATTGAAGTAGAAGTAAAGGATGAGTTAGGGGAATTGCCCTATCGCCATGAAGGACAGCAGGCTGCCCAATGGATACTTATCGATTATGTGAACGTAGTGGTTCATGTTATGCAACCGGAAACCCGGAAGTTTTACCGGCTGGAAGAAATGTGGAGCGACGCTCCCATGACAGAATACAAAGGATAATTTATCCATTGAATTGAACAATACAGCCAAATAAGCATTAGTAATTCTTTATAGTCTAAATAATATATGTCACAGGAAGATTTGAAACCAAACGATAGGGGAGGATTTAACCGGATGAGACCCAGGCCTGAAGGAAATAATGGTGATCCCCGGAAGGGACCTAAATTCAATTTGTATTGGATTTGGGGTATTCTGGCAGTGATCTTATTGGGGTTTAACCTGTTCAGTTCATTTGCACCCGATACAAAACGCATCACTTTTGCTGAATTTAATGAACAGATGCTGGCTAAAGGGGATGTTGAAAAGATAATACTCATCAGTAATAAGAACCTTGTACGCGTATATATTCGCAAGGATAGCTTAAAAAAGGACTATTACCAGAGTAAATTACCCAAAGGGTATAATCCGGACACAGATAAAGGACCTCAATTTGAGTTCACTATCGCAAAGCCTGAAATTTTTACCGACGACCTCCGCGATTTTTACCAAAAGAACCCGGCTGTAAAGGAAGTTCCGCGCATTGATGATACAGAAGGCGATTGGCTGGCTCCGATTTTCCAGTTCGTACTGCCCATATTCGTGATTGTGCTTATCTGGGTGCTGCTGATGCGGAAAATGGGCGGTGGTGCCGGGGGAGGAGCCGGACCAGGCGGAATCTTTAATATCGGTAAATCTAAAGCACAGCTTTTTGATAAGGGTACAAAAGTGAATATCACTTTTAATGATGTGGCCGGGCTGGATGAAGCAAAAGTGGAAGTGATGGAGATCGTTGATTTCCTCAAGAATCCTAAAAAATATACCAACCTGGGAGGAAAGATACCAAAAGGTGCTTTACTGATCGGGCCTCCGGGTACTGGTAAAACGTTGTTGGCAAAAGCTGTCGCTGGCGAAGCGCAAGTGCCTTTTTTCAGCCTTAGCGGAAGTGATTTCGTGGAAATGTTTGTAGGGGTTGGTGCCAGCAGGGTACGCGACCTGTTTAAACAAGCCCGTGAAAAAGCGCCATGTATCATTTTCATTGATGAAATTGACGCCATTGGCAGGGCTAGGGGAAAGAACGCGATTATGAGTAATGATGAACGTGAAAGCACCTTAAACCAATTGCTGGTGGAGATGGATGGGTTTAGTGGTGAAAGCGGCATTATTGTTCTTGCTGCTACTAACCGTCCTGATGTTCTGGATACCGCATTGTTGCGTCCGGGCCGTTTCGATCGCCAGATTTCCATAGATAAGCCAGATGTTAAAGGACGGGAAGCGATTTTCAAAGTCCACCTTAAACCAATAAAGGTTTCTGAGGCAGTTGATATCCATAAACTGGCTGAACAAACGCCAGGTTTTGCTGGTGCCGATATCGCCAACGTTTGTAATGAAGCAGCACTTATTGCCGCCCGTAAAGGCAAGGAAGCTGTGGATATGTCCGACTTTCAGGATGCGGTTGACCGCGTAATTGGCGGACTTGAAAAAAAGAATAAGATAATTTCCCCCGAAGAGAAGAAAATCATCGCCTACCATGAGGCAGGACACGCTATATGCGGATGGTACCTCGAGCATGCTTACCCACTGCTGAAAGTTACCATCGTGCCGCGCGGAACGGCTGCCTTGGGATATGCGCAGTATACACCAAAAGAACAGTACCTCTATAATACCGACCAGTTGATGGACCAGATTTGTATGACGCTGGGCGGCAGGGCAGCTGAAGATCTTTTCTTTGGTAAGATTTCGACCGGCGCGCAGAATGACCTCCAGCAGATTACCAGGATGGCCTATGCCATGGTATCTGTTTATGGTATGAATGAAAAAGTGGGAAATGTTAGTTTTTACGATCCCCAGCAGGAAAACTCTTTTACCAAACCATACTCAGAAGAGACTTCCAGGATGATTGATGAGGAAGTTAGGAAACTGATCGATTCGGCTTACGAACGAACAAAAGAATTATTGCTGGAGAAAAAACAACAGGTTGAAGTGCTGGCTGAAAAATTGCTCGATAAGGAAGTGCTTTTCCAGAATGATGTAGAGCTTTTAATCGGCAAGAGGCCTTATGAAGAGAAGAAAACGCTGGATGTGGAAGAAACACCAGCTATCGCATAAAGTTGATTATGAATATATCCGCTTCAAAAGAGAATATTTTAAAGAAGATCAGGAAGGCGTTGAGCGAATCAACGCCTCTTCCTTTTCCGGCAAGCGAAGGCAGCCAGTCTGTTTTTAAGGCCCGGGAAGATGACCTGGAATTGTTATTTGCTGGAGCCTTTTCGAAACTTCAGGGTAAATTTTCATTCTGCATTGATGGAAATGATTTGAAATTACAGTTGACTTCTTTAGTGAAGGAAATGGGATTGAAAAACATCTATTGCCCGGAAAAAAACCTGCAAAACCTGCTTGGCGGTTATGGAGAATATGGCGATGTTAAAACCTGTGGTGCCAGTATTACCAGTTGCGAATACCTCGTTGCCCGGACAGGTTCCATCATATTAAGCTCAGCCCAGGAATACGGCAGGACCACCAGCGTGTATGCCCCGATCCACATTTGCATCGCAACAACAGATCAGCTGGTCTATGATGTTCGCGATGGGTTAAAAATGATGAAAGAGAAATATGGTTCTGCTTTACCCTCTATGATCAGCTTTGCTTCAGGTCCCAGCCGTACTGCAGATATTGAAAAAACACTGGTTGTCGGGGTTCATGGCCCTAAGGAAGTTTACCTGTTTTTAACGGATAAATTTTAAGGTGAAAAGACCTTTTTCCACAATTGCCGTTCTTCCTATCTTCATGGCATGAACATGCTTCCGGAATATCAGCTTTTTGTATATGGGTCCCTTCGAAAGGGATTCCATCATGCTGCATACGAATATATCCGCCGTTATTTCGACTTTTTAAGTGATGCCCATGTCCATGGATTATTATATGACATGGGTGAATATCCTGCTGCAATTCCTTCAGAAACAAATGCAACCATTGTTGGTGAATTGTACAGGATTAGGGAAATTGATGAGTTCGATTGGGCCCTTGGCCAGTTAGATGATTATGAGGGCCTGAACCCTGAAGAGAGTGAACCCGATTTATATCGCCGCGAAAAGACTTCGGTTTTCCTTCCCGACGGGCAGGAAACTACTGCCTGGATATATTGGTTTAATGGTGATACCACCGGCAAACCTTTAGTAGTATCAGGAGACGTATTACAATACATGGCGGGCAAGTCAAATGTCTGATACTTTTAAAGTGTGAGACACCCTCCCTTCTCATTATATTTGCGAACATGCAAATAGGAACAGGCAAAAAAATATATTTCCTTTCGGATTTTCATTTGGGTGCTCCGGATTATGACCAAAGCCTCAGAAGGGAAAAAAAGTTGGTTCAATTCCTCGAAGAGATATCCAAAGATGCAGCGGGGATTTTTATTGTTGGAGACCTTTTTGATTTCTGGTATGAATATAAATCAGTCGTTCCAAAAGGCTATGTTCGCCTGCTCGGAAAGCTTGCCACCATTACCGATAATGGTATCCCTGTTTATTTTTTTGTTGGCAACCACGATATGTGGATGAATGGGTATTTTGAAAAAGAAATCAATATCCCTGTATACCACAGGGAAATGCCTTTTGAATTTAATGGGAAAAAATTCCTGGTCGGCCATGGGGATGGACTTGGCCCGGGCGACCATGGTTATAAGCTCATAAAAAAAATTTTCCGTAATCCCTTTTGCCAATGGTTGTTCGGGATTATCCATCCGACTATCGGGATTGGGCTTGCTAATTATATGAGCCGTAAAAGCAGGTCTGCTACAGGCCAAACAGATGAGCGCTTTCTTGGTGAGGAAAATGAATGGCTGATTAGTTATTGCAAAGAAACCTTACAGGAACAGCACTATGATTATTTTGTTTTCGGGCATCGGCACCTGCCAATTGATTTTCAATTACCCGGTTCCAGCAGGTATATTAACCTGGGCGACTGGTTGCGTTATGATTCTTATGCGGAATTTGACGGACAAACACTCCACCTGAAATACTACAAATCATGAAAGCACTTGCATTGGTTTTTTCATTATTTGTTCATGCTGTCCTTTTCGCACAATCAGACAGTATAAGATTGGAGTTTACTATTGGTGAACAACTCAATGATTTTGCTGTCGATAACCTGGGCAATATATTCCTGGTAAGCGAATCGGGACAATTGAAAAAGCTTTCACCAAAAGGGGATTCAATTGCTGTTTTTAATGATGTTCGCAGGTTTGGAAAGCTATTTTCAATTGATGTATCAAACCCTTTAAAAGTATTGCTTTTTTACAAGGATTTCGGCACCGTCGTGGTATTAGACCGCATGCTTAATAACCGTAATATCATTGATTTCAGGAAGCAGAACATTATGCAGGCAAAAGCCATCGGGCAATCATATGATAACGGAGTTTGGGTATATGATGAGTTAGATGCTAAGCTGAAAAGGCTTGATGACAATGGAACAGTAATCAGCGAAACAGCCGATTTCAGGGTTTTAATTGATGCACCACCTTCTCCCGTTTATCTTGTTGATGCTAACCGCCTCGTTTATTTATATGATCCCGAAAAAGGATTGATTGCCCTTGATTATTTCGGCACAATCAGGAATAAAGTAGCCATACTGGGCTGGACGGATGTCCAGGTAATTGGCAACCGGATACTAGGCAGGAAAGGTAAAATCCTGGTTAGTTATGCTTTAAACTCAATGGACCTTCGGGAGCAGGATATGAAATCCCTGCTGCAGGGTGTTAAAAAGATCCAACTGGCAATGGATCATTTATATTGTTTGAAGGATGGTGTTTTGCAAGTGTATACATTATCTAACCACGACCAGAAATGAACGACTTATTATCATACGAAATTTTTGATAACACTATCAGGGCTTACCTGGTTTGCTTTGGGACAATTCTGCTTATCGTTTTGTTCAGGAAATTTTTATCACGGATTATTTCAAAGCTATTATTCAAGGTTATACGACGCAGTTCCTGGAAGATCGACCAGAAATCATTTGTTGAATTGTTGCTCCAGCCGATGGAGATTTTCCTGATCATTTCAATAACCATGGTTGCACTTGATAAACTGAACTTCCCTTCCGTACTTGACTTTGAATTGTACCATATTAAATTCAGGCGTATTGTGGATGGTCTTGCAAAAGGTTATTTTATTATCATATTTATATGGCTCTTACGGAGGATTATTGATTTTGTGGCGTTACTGATGGAACAAAATGCCAACCTTACACCAGAAGTTTCCGATAACCAGATGATTGTATTTTTTAAAGACTTCTTTAAAGCAGTATTAATCATCCTGGGAATATTATTGATTATACGGTTTTCATTCAATAAGGAGATTTCCACATACCTGGCCGGACTAAGTATCGTTGCGGGTGCACTTGCACTTGCCGCGAGGGAAAGTCTCGAAAACCTGATCGCCTCTTTTATCATCTTCTTTGATAAGCCTTTTCAGGCTGGTGACCTGGTGAAAGTGCAATCAATTACTGGTACTGTTGAGAAAATAGGGCTCAGAAGTACTCGTGTTCGCACTGAACAGAAAACATTTGTGACAGTCCCCAATAAGCAAATGGTTGATAGTGTCCTGGACAATATTAGCTTGCGCACACAGCGCAGGGCCGACCTGAACCTGGAATTGTCGCTGCAAACTTCATCGGATAAATTGGATAATGCTATTAGTGCAATAAAAAACTGCCTTTCCCATCCGGTTGTCGAAAATTATTTTGCGTTCCTCAGCGACATAACGCCAAATGCTTTCCTGGTCCATATTGAATATTACACGGCAATTATTCCGATCAGGGAATTCAATCAGTTGAAGCAAACGATTAACCTGTCCATTTTGCGTTCCCTGGAAGAACTTGATGTAGTTCTTGCCGGTGAGAGTAAAGATATCAGGATCATTACAACAGGTGGATCAGCCGGAGTACCTTAAAGGTTTGTTTTCAATTCCAGTAAAAATGATTTGAAGTTCTGCAGGGCCTGGATCACAGCAAACTGTTTTTCGGTTTTTTTCTTCTGCAGTTTCAGGTGTTCCTTAGCTCCTTCAAGAGTGAATTTCCGCACCCTGATCAGGTGGTATATTAAATGGAGGAATTTCACATCATCCGGACGAAAATGCCGGTCGCCCTTACGGTTTTTCCGTGGATGCAGCATGCCGGCAAACTCGTTGCTCCATGTGCGAATCAATGAAGGATTCATCCGGAACATATTAGCCACATCGCCAATACTGTAATATTGTTTGCTGTACAATTGTTCATCTGCGGGAATTTCAATAAGGTCAACTTCCGCAGCAATATCTTTTAAGGATTTCCTGCCCCTTTTGCCCGAAGTGGCAGATTTCCAGGCCTTTTCCTTCTCTTTTCTTCCGGGCTTTTTGCGGATAGTGAGAACAGTTGATTCATCCACTAACGGAATTTTAACCGGTGCTTTATCAACAGCCGTCCGCACCTCTTTAGCCCTTGGGATTTCCTTGTCTGGGGTAACAGATACTTCCGGAGCTGCGGGCTCTTCGAAGCCAAAATTCAAGCTGATCTGCTGGTAAGGTTTCATATCTCTCGTATAAAGATACTATTGGGTTGCCGCAATAATCCGGCCGGAAAATTTCTGTGGATAAAAAGTCGGGGTCACCGGTTAATCAAAACTTTGGTTGCTTGCAGCAGCCATCTTGAGCAGGCGGTCATATTGTTCCGGACTAAGGTCATTGTAAAAGAAGTATACCGGATCCAGCCTTTTATCGTTTTTGTGGACCTCATAATGGAGGTGAGGGCCTGTCGATTTTCCAGTGCTTCCAACGTATCCTATGATTTCACCCCGCTTAATATGTTGGCCGGCAGTTGCTTTTACACGAAACATATGGCCATAAAGGGTTTCATATCCATAACCATGGTTAATAACCACGTGGTTTCCAAACCCGTTACCTGTATTTCCAGCCTGCTTAACTATTCCATTCGCGGTAGCATAAATAGGAGTACCCTGTGGTGCGGCAAAATCCAGCCCGGCATGCATTTTCACCGTTTTATATACCGGGTCGATGCGGTATCCGAATCCCGATGCTATACGGTTTAGATCCTTATTACTAACCGGTTGAATTGCTGGTGTACAGGCCAGCAGGATCTCTTTATTTTTGATAAAGCCACCAATATCATCGTATGATTTTTTCTGGTAGGCCACCCGTTTATTAAGGTTATTAAGTGTGGTAATAATATCGCTGTATAAGTCATCGGCATCCATGGCCTGTACCAGCTGGATTTCCTTAATTTGTTCCATTTCCTTCACCCTTGCACTGTCTGGAATAGGACTGGCCTCAAAAATTGCCCGGTAAACATCATTGTCCCGTTTTTCCAGCTCTGTCATTTGTTGCTGCAATTTGTGGACGTTGCCTGATAACACTTCGTAGTTCTCACTGGCTTTTTCATATTGCTGGCGCAGGATTTTTTCTTTTGGAGAATCGAGGTATTGAAAGGCAATTGAAACAATGATCAGCGCAGTAACCAGTGAACCGGCTATAAACCCAAGGGCACGCAGCAATTTAACCCTTAGGGGTGTTTCCAGTTTTTCGTACCGGAGGGTGTTTGGGTTGTAGTAATATTTGATTTTTTTCATATATGCCTGCACAGCCCATTTCCTTAGCTTTGCACCACTTTCACCGGCTGGTTACAAATATAGCGGGCGAAGTATCAAATTCACCAAGAATCATTCCGAATTTATGATGACAAGTGCTGAAATAAGACAACAGTTTCTGGATTTTTTCGCTTCAAAGGGCCATGTTATTGTACCATCTGCACCAATTGTGGTAAAAAATGATCCCACCTTGCTGTTTACAAATGCTGGCATGAACCAGTTTAAAGATTATTTCCTGGGGAACAAACAGGCGCCTAATCCCCGTATAGCTGATACGCAAAAATGTTTACGGGTAAGTGGAAAGCACAATGACCTTGAAGAAGTTGGGGTGGATACTTATCACCATACTATGTTTGAAATGCTGGGAAACTGGAGTTTCGGGGATTATTTCAAGCAGGAAGCCATTGGCTGGAGCTGGGAATTACTGACAAAAGTTTTCGGGATACCTGAAGATCGGTTATACGTAACCGTATTTGAAGGCGATCTTAAGGAGCATATTCCCAAAGATGAAGAAGCATTCAGTGAATGGAAAAAATGGATCGCAGAAGACCGTATCCTGATGGGTAATAAAAAAGACAATTTCTGGGAAATGGGTGATACCGGCCCTTGCGGTCCCTGCACCGAAATTCATGTTGATTGCCGGCCTGATGGAGAACGTGCGGCTAAAGACGGAAAGACCCTTGTGAACAACGACCATCCGCAGGTTATTGAAATATGGAATAATGTTTTCATCCAGTTTAGCCGGATGAAGGATGGAAGCCTGCAGCCTTTGCCGGCCAAACATGTTGACACCGGTATGGGACTGGAGCGCCTGGTGCGGGTACTGCAGGGCAAATCTTCCAATTACGATACCGATGTATTCAGCGGCACCATAGAAGCAACCGAATCAATTACCGGCAAGGAATACGGTTATAGTGATTCTCGCGCAGATATTGCTTTCCGTGTAATTGCCGATCATATCAGGGCTATTGCGTTTACCATTGCAGATGGCCAATTGCCTTCGAATACAGGTGCAGGTTATGTGATCCGCCGTATTTTGCGCAGGGCAGTAAGGTATTACTATTCCTACCTCGGTTACAAACAACCTTTGCTTTTTCAGCTAATGCCCGTTTTGGCTGGCCAGTTTGAAAAAGTATTCCCCGAATTACACCAGCAGCTTGATTTTGTAACAAAAGTGGTTAAGGAAGAGGAAGATGCATTTCTCCGGACATTGGATAAGGGACTCCGGAAAATGGATGATATTATTTCTGCTGCCGGGAAATCCACAAATTCTACTGTCAACGGCAGCGCTGCTTTTGAATTGTATGATACTTACGGATTTCCGCTTGACCTGACCCGGCTGATTGCCAGGGAAAATAATCTTGAAGTGGATGAGGCAGCTTTCGAAAACGAAATGCAGCAACAAAAAGACCGCAGCCGCGCAGCAACAGCTGTGGATACGGAAGACTGGATTGTACTTGACAGTTCATCTTTAATGGAATTTGTTGGGTATGATACACTCGAGATCGATACCAAAGTGATGAAATACAGGAAGGTAAAAGCAAAAGGGAAAGAATCCTTTCAACTGGTATTGGCAGCAACACCTTTCTATGCTGAAAGTGGCGGGCAGGTTGGCGATACAGGCACACTCAGCTTTGATGGCGAGGAAGTGAAAGTGCTTGATACCAAAAAGGAAAATGACCTTATCATACATTTCGTAGAAAAACTTCCAAAAAATATTACCGCTTCAGTTTTGGCAAGGGTAAACAGGGAAAGGAGGGAGAAGACTGAAGCACACCATTCAGCGACCCACTTATTACATGCCGCTCTTCGTACCGTTCTTGGACCCCATGTTGCACAAAAAGGGTCCCTGGTCAATGACGAACAGCTTCGTTTTGACTTTTCCCATTTTGCTAAATTGACAGATTATGAAATTAACAGCATTGAAAACCTGGTGAACCAGAAAATCAGGGAAAACATTGCTGTGTATATTGAGGAAATGCCTAAGGAAACGGCTATTGAAAAAGGCGCCATGGCTTTGTTTGGTGAGAAATACAGCGACATCGTAAGAGTAGTCATGATGGATAAAAGTTATTCCATTGAACTCTGCGGTGGCACTCATGTGGCTGCCACAGGGGAACTTGGATATTTTAAACTGAAACATGAATCTGCCGTAGCTGCAGGGGTTAGGCGTATTGAAGCGATCAGTGGTGCAGCCGCAGCAGAATGGCTGAAAGACCAGTTGGACCAGTTGCAGGAAATTAAAGAATTACTCAGGCACCCTAAGGAGTTGCCAAGGTCCATTGAAAATATGCTTGCAGAAAATGCACAGCTTCGCAAAAAATTGGAACAACTCGAGAACCGCGCTTTGGTGGGTGTCCGTAATGAATTACTCCAGAAAAAAATAATTATCGGCGACATTAATTTCATTGGGGAACTGGTTGATGTGGGCAGTGCCGACGCATTGAAAAAACTTTGTTACGACCTTAAGAACAACCTCGAAAATTATATTGCAGTCCTGTGCGCTAACATCGGGGGAAAACCTTTTGTGGCAATTGGTATTGCCGATGAACTGGTAACCTCCCGCTTGCTGGACGCCGGTAAATTGATCAGGGAAATCGTTGCCCCGCTGATTAAGGGCGGAGGAGGCGGCCAGAAAAACCTTGCAACGGCTGGTGGACAGGAAGCGGGTAACCTGCAAAAAGTTATTGAAAATATTAAGGTCAGGCTTGAAGCATGAGATTACACCCAATTTAACATTTCCGAAATGTTTCGTAGTCTATTAAATTCTATTATATTTGATCTACGAAAAACGCCGTAAATGAAAAATATCATAACAACTATTAAGCAACCTGCCTTAGCACTGGCGGTCCTGCTGCTTGGCACAGCTACCGGATTTGGCCAGCAAAAAGCAAAAAAAACTGAAAAGCTGGATGATTCCCAGCAAATCATCATCAGGTGGAAAGGGGATCCTGGAGCAGATACAAAAGGACCAAAGGGGGAAAAGGGCCCTAAGGGTTCCAAAGACATCAAACTTGTTATTGAATTGAAAGACGATGCAGTTTTGGTAAATGGAAAACCCCTGGAGGAGTTTAACAACGATGAACTGGCTGTTTTGAAGAAGGATATTATGGTTATTGATGGTGATCATTTCAACATCAGGATGCCACACCCGCCGGGTTCCCCATTCAGGGAAGGAACCTGGTCATGGGATAATGATGGAAACCCTATGCAGGGCATGATGGGTGATCCCAATAAACCATTCCTGGGTGTAGGTTCTGAAAAATCAGCTAAGGGCGTTGTAGTCACAGAAATAACTGAGGAAAGTGCTGCTGATAAAGCAGGATTAAAAGAAGGTGATATCATTACCAAAGTCGACGCTACCCCAATTGGCTCACCAGAAGAATTGAGCAAAACTGTAGGTAAGTACAAGCCCGATGATAAAGTCACAGTAACAGTTTTGAGGGATGGTAAAGAGCAGAAGTTTACGGCTACCCTTGGAAGAAGGGACATGCCAATGACCTTCAATTTTCCTGGTTTCAATGAAAATTTTAAAATGGAATTACACGACGGCCAGCCGAAATTGGGTATTAAGGCCCAGGATACTGAAGATGGAAAAGGTGTGAAAGTGTTGGATGTGGACGATGAATCTGCTGCTGAAAAAGCAGGATTGAAAGAAGGGGACATCATCACAAGCTTTGACGGTGCTCCCGTAAATAGTGTCGGGCAGTTACTGGATATCTCCCGGGCTGCAAGGGACGCTAAAAAATCATCCATTCCATTTAAATACCTTAGGAATAATAAAGAACAGCAGGCGGAATTGAAAATTCCAAGGAAACTAAAAACGGCTGAGTTGTAGTCACTATTCACCCGATTGGGTACATTTGCGGCATGACTGAACTACATCAGAAATATGAGCTGGTGATCGGCCTTGAAGTACATGCGCAACTATCTACCAAATCCAAATTGTTTTGTGGCGACAGCGCCAGTTATGGCGGTGATCCCAATACGCATATCAGTCCAATTACCCTTGCTTATCCCGGTACACTGCCCAAACTGAATAAGCAGGCTGTTGAATTTGCCATCAGGATGGGCCTGGCCTGTAATTCTGCAATCAGTCCGGTGAATTGGTTTGCACGGAAACATTATTTCTATCCTGATTTACCCAAAGGTTACCAAACCTCCCAGCATATTAATAATATCTGCCAGGGCGGCGGGGTAAAAATAGTTAGCGCCGGACAGGAAAGGGTAGTAGCCCTGCACCATATACACCTGGAGGAGGATGCAGGTAAAAGCATTCATGATGCACATCCACTAAAAACGGCTATTGATCACAACAGGGCTGGTGTGCCTTTGATAGAAATTGTTTCTGAGCCCGACCTGTTCAGTGCTGAAGAAGCCTATGCATACGTAACCGAGATCCGTAAACTGGTCAGGTTCCTGGGCATTTGTGATGGTAACATGGAAGAGGGAAGCCTGCGTTGTGACGCCAATATTTCTATCAGGCCCAGGGGGGATAAAAAACTGGGAACAAGGGTTGAAGTTAAAAACCTGAACTCTATCAGGAATGTCAAAAGGGCTATTGAATATGAGGCAGAAAGGATGATGGAAATGGCAGAGAAAGGTGAACCGATCATTCAGCAAACCAGGAGTTTTGACGCCGATAAGGGAACGACTTTCGCCTTGCGGTCAAAAGAAGAAGCGAATGATTACCGGTATTTTCCTGACCCGGATTTGCCCCCGTTTGTTGTTACCCCGGAAAACCTGGAACGCATAAAATCTGCCATGCCTGAATTGCCCGATGCGGTTCAGCAAAGGTTTATGCAGCAATACCAGTTGCCTGCATATGATGCAAGATTACTCAGCGATGAAAAAGACCTGGTCGACTATTTTGAAGCAGTATTAGCCGGAATAAAAGAATATAAGTCAGTTGCTAACTGGCTATTGGGGCCGGTTAAAGGCTGGCTGAATGAAAATAATTTGCCTTTTGATAAATTCCCGCTGCCGCCAAGCCAGTTGGCCAGGCTGGTAGAATTGGTCGCTTCAGGGAAAATTAGTTTTTCCTCTGCCTCTTCCCGGTTATTGCCCAGGTTCCTCGAAACGCCGGATGCTGATCCGGCAGAACTGGCAGCCACACTTAATCTACTGCAAAATGCCGGTTCTGGTGAAATTGAACAATGGGTCGCCGAAGTATTGGGTAAAATGCCTGATAAAGTTGCTGAATACAAAAAAGGGAAGAAAGGGTTAATTGGCTTGTTTATGGGAGAAGTTAAGAAAATCTCAAAAGGCAAAGCTGATCCAAAAATGACCACTACCTTGCTTGAGCAGAAATTGAACGAACAATAATTAAATAATAATAAAGTATAAGAATGATTTCTAGAAAGTTGGTAATCGTTGCTGTCGCGGCAGCGTTTTTTACGGTTCAGTGTAAGCAGGCAACATCAGGTGGTGGCGACTTTACTGTAGCAGTGAATTATATAAACGGTGAAAGGCTGATGCCGATGAATAACCGTAAAATGATACTGGAAGAAGTTCCATTTGGAGGCGAGGGCCATATGATAGCCCTTGACTCCGTGCTGATCAAAGACAATAAAGGGCAGGTCGTTTTAAAGGGTAAGGCAAAGGAAGAAGGCATTTACCAGGTTGCTGTGGATAATGGTCCTGTTTTTCTTGTCATTAATGACGGCAATGATATAAAGGTTGACCTGGATATGTCTAAGCATGACCGTTATTATACCATCAAGGGTTCTCCGGCCAGCAGCCAGTTACAGGAATTTGTGCAGCAATATGGTGAGCGCAGCCAGGTGATCAATGGCATATTTTCACGACTCGATAGCCTGAAGCAATTCGGAGGTTCAGACAGTCTCATACTGGCTGCTACCAATGAAAAGAATGAAAAAATCGCATCCATGACTACCTACATGAAAAACTTTATCAGGGATGCAAAGAACCCGGCGGTAAGTTTGTTTTCATTGGGATTGTCGGCCAGCATATTGCCAAAACAGGATTTTGAATTGGCACTTAATAATGCGCTGAAGCAGTTCCCTGACCATAAAATGCTGAAATCGCTGAAACAAATGTATGACACCCAGCAGGCACAAATGACCGAAATGGAAAAGCAGAAAGCTGCATCCAGCCTGGTTGGAAAGCCAGCTCCTGCGCTTAGTTTGCCGGATCCAAATGGTAAAATAATATCGGTTGCAGATTTTAAGGGTAAGTATGTCCTCGTCGATTTCTGGGCCAGCTGGTGCGGCCCCTGCAGGCAGGAAAACCCCAATGTTGTAAGGGCTTATGACAAATTCAGGAATAAGAATTTTGCAATCCTCGGCGTATCGCTTGACAAGGATAAGGCTTCCTGGTTAAAAGCTATCGCAGCAGATAAACTGGATTGGCCACAGATGAGCGACCTTAAATTCTGGGAAAGCGAATCTGTCAGGACTTATGGTTTTGATGGTATCCCCTACAATGTGCTCATTAATCCAGAGGGTATAATCATTGCTGAGCGATTAAGGGGCTTTGACCTTGAGCAGAAATTAACTGAAGTCCTGAAATAATGGATTTACTATGTTTTTTTTCGTTTGCCTTTTGATAAGTCTATCAGTAATGCCGGTAATAACACCAGGTTGGTAATTGTTGCAACAACCAGGGTAAGGGATGTAAGCCATCCTAAAGACTTGGTGCCGCCAAACCCGCTGAAACAGAATATCACAAAGCCGGCAATTAATACCATTGACGTATATATGATGCTGATGCCCGTTGAGTGAATGGTTTCAATTACTACAGTCTGGTCATCTTTTGTAGACTGTTGTTCCTGCTTATAATTAACAAGGAACCTGATCGTAATATCAATAGCGATTCCCAATGCTACGCTAAAGATCAAAACTGTTGAGGGCCTGAGCGCAACGCCGGCCCAACCCATTATTCCGGCTGTAATTACCAATGGTATAAGGTTGGGAATAAGCGAACACAATAGTATCCTTGCCGATTTAAAAAGGTAAAGCATACAGAGGGCGATTAATAAAAATGCCCATAAAATACTTTCTTTAAGGCCATTAATAATAAATGTGCTGCCTTCGAGGAAGGTAATGCTGCTTCCGGTAAACACTACCCGGTATTTAGTGGAATCAAAGTACTGGTTGGTTTTTGCCCGGATGTCATTTATAATTTCAGGAAGCCGTTTGCTGCCAACATCACGCATACTCACGCTTATCCGGGTTTGCTGCCGGTCTGTATCCATGAATGAACTTACCAGTTTGGTTAACTGGTTACTGTCGCCTCCTGAACCTTTAAGGTTCAGGTAACCTGCAAGGAAACTGATATCAAAACTGTTCGGTAATCCATAATTACTGCTATCACCATCATAATAAGCCTGCCTGGCGAATTTCAGGCCTTCAACAATAGACAATGGCCGGGCCATTTCGGGCCGGGTATTGATATATTGGGAAAGGGAATCCATCCTTTCGAAAAGCTGTAACTGGTTTCTCTTTAAACCGTTTTTGATTTTAGTATCCACCACAATCTCCAGCGGCATCACACCTTTGAAATTTTCTTCAAAAAATTTAAGGTCGGTATATATACGGTCTGTTTTGGGAAGGTCATCCACAATAAAGCCCTCTGACCTTAATCGGGACATACCTGCAAGCGCAACAACGATTAATACCGTGGTGATCCCATAAATAACCTTGCGGTGGTTAAGGGCCCATATTTCAAGCCGGTCTAATACTGCAAGCAACCATTTGTTGTCGAGGTAGCGGGTATGCCTTGTTTTTGGCGCAGGAAGGTAGCTTAATACAATAGGAATAAAAATCAGTGAAATGAAAAATATGACCATGATATTGATGCCGGCTACCACGCCGAACTCTTTCAATATGGCACTTTTGGTGAAAGCGAAAACGGCAAAGCCGATTGCCGCTGCAATATTGCAGAACAGGGTTACTATACCCATTTTAGAAACCATTGTCCGCACCGCTTCATCCTTTACCCCCGTTTCATTATAGGCGATATGGTATTTATTCAGGAAATAGATGCAATTCGGGATGCCGATAACAACGATCAGCGGCGGTATCAGGGCAATGAGCAACGTAATTTTATAACCGAGCAATACAATGGTGCCCACACTCCAGATCACACCCATAATTACCACAGCCAATGAAATTAACATTGCACCAAAACTCCTGAAAAAACCCAGCAGGATAATTGCTGATAATAGCAGGGAACCGAACAGGAGCCATTTCATCTCCTTCGCAATACGGTCTGCTATTTGGGTCCTGATCAGGGGCAGTCCGCTATAATGCAGGGCCAGCTGGTGTTTCATTGCAAATGCTTCACAGGGGGCCAGGATATCATTAACTACCTTTGTCCTTTTTGGGGATGCCAGGATATTTTTATTGATGCCCAATCCAATCAGGTAGGCATTTGTTTGGGCATTATAGAGTAATCCCTGGTAAAATGGCAACCTTTTAAATAAAGCAGCACCACTATCTATGTCTGCCTGTGATAACTCACCGTCGGCAAAAATCTTCTGGGCCTGTAGTTTTTCTGTGGAATCATTTTTAACCAAGTTAAATGCACCAGGTACACTTAAAACACTCTCAACACCATTTATGCCTTTGAGGCTGGCCAGTAATGTTTTATAATCATTGAATATTTCCTTGCTGAAGAGTTTGTCGGTCTGCACACCAATTACCAGCAGGTTCCCGTCTTCGCCAAATTGTTTTTTGAAAGCTATATAGTCTTTATACTTAGGGTTATTGGTTGGGATGGCCCTGGAAAACTCATAGCTCATTTGTACCTTACTGGCATGATAACCCATAAATGCGGTGGAGGCCAGCAAAATTATTACCAGCAGAATTCTATACCTAAGAATCAGGGACCCCGTTTGTTGCCACATAGTAAAGCAATTAATTGCAGACAAAGAAAGCAATTTACCGTTATTCCCCCGACAATTGCCCGGCTGATTTCGGTTAACTTTGGTATGATATGCGTTATTTCTCCTCCTTTTTAATCCTGGTTTCAGGTTGGTTCCACCCTGTTTTAGCCCAACCTATAGGTACCTGGCAGGAACACCTGCCCTATAATAGCGCTATTGCTGTTTCCGCCGGTACTAACCACCTTTATACCGCAACACCTTTCGCCTGTTTCAGTATTGCACTGCAGGGAGGAACCATCGGCCGCTTAAGCCGGATTAACGGCCTGGCAGAAACCGGGGTGCAAACTATATTTTGTACTCCAGGTGAAAAACTGGTAATAGCCTACCGGAACAGTAATATCAATGTCATATCCGGTAAGCAGATCAGTACCATTAATTCCCTTCAGCTAAAACCTGTAAATGCCGACAAAACTATTTACCAGGTGAGCGGGGATGACAACCAGTGTTTGCTTTCTACAGGATTCGGGATTGTTGTCTTAAACCTGTCGAAAATGGAAATAGGTGACACCTGGGTGGTTGGTTACGGAGGTGCATATACGAGAGTAAACGCTGCTGCAAAATCTGCCGGTTATTATTATGCAGCAACACAGGAGGGGTTGAAAAGGGCACCTGCTACCGGGATTAACCAGGCTGATTACCGCAACTGGGAATTATTATCGGGGTCCAATGGGTTGCCTGCAGGGCCTGTTCAACAGGTGCTGGTGGTGAATGATACTGTGTATTTGCAGGCGGCAACTGCTTTATACATGCTAAAAAACGGACAATTCACGCTTATCCATTCGGATGACTGGCAGTGGAATAACCTTAGCTTTTCATCTGGCAGGATTATCATTTGCCAGCAACGCAATAATGAAGCTGAAATATTGAAACTTTTTACCGACGGACTCGTTGATGAAAGAATCACTGATTCCAGGATCCGGGTTCCTTTGGGTGCGGCTATTACCGGAGATGTATTGTGGATTGCAGATAGTAGCAATGGTTTATTGGAAAAAACCAGCCAGGGTATTACCCCGGTAATTCCCAATTCACCATATTCTGTGGCTACAGGTGATATAATTGCTAATAATAAGGAATGGTGGGCTGCCACTGGCGAAGCACTCAGCCAGTTTGCAGAACTGCAATGGACAATATATAACACAAATGATCATACGCTACCGGCAGGCTTCACGCACCCCGGCCCTTTATTAATGGACCGGACAGGCATTCTTTGGGCAGGTTCTTTTGGTGCAGGATTATTGAAGCGCGAGTCAGGTCAGTTTTCCCTGAGCATTGATGGGCTTTCTGGTGCTGTTGATGACCCCACCTCCTTCAGGGTAACAGGATTGGCAGAAGATGCTGACCGGAACCTGTGGATCAGCAACCATGGTGCAAAAAATGGCCTCGTTATGCGTTATCCGAATGGGGACTTCAGGTCGTTCAATATTCCTTTTAGTTATTCGGGGTATACGGTATCCCAAATAGTTATTGATGACCTGAACCAGGAATGGATTCTGTCTCCCGGGGGCAACGGGGTTTTCTGTTTCAACCATGGTGCATCTATTGATAATACCGGTGATGACCAGTGGAGAATGTACAGGGCGGGAAAGGGTAATGGGAATCTTCCCAGTAATACCGTTCTCAGCCTGGTGAAAGACGCGTTTGGGTTTATTTGGGTGGGAACTGATGATGGTATTGGTATAATTCAATGTGCAGAACAGGTGTTTTCAGGCCAGGGCTGTGAAGCAGTGCTTCCTGTAGTACAAACAGACCAGTTCGCAGGTTACCTTTTTAAAGGTGAAGCGGTACAGGCAATGGCAGTTGATGGTGCCAACCGGAAATGGGTGGGAACAAAAAATGGCGTTTGGCTGGTCAGTCCCGGTGGCGAAAAAACCATTTATCATTTTACAAGTTCCAATAGTCCGCTGCTTAGTAATGATGTGCGTAAAATTGTCATAGACCAATCTGATGGAACGGTGATTTTCTCAACATCTTCAGGTATCTGTTCCTATAAGGGGGACGCCACTTCCGGAGGAGAAGTTAATGCAAACGTATTAGTATATCCGAACCCTGTTCCGCCTGGCTACAATGGCCAGATTGCAGTACGCGGACTAGTTGACAATGCTTTTGTAAAAATCGTTGAATTGAATGGGCGCCTTGTTTACCAGGGCAGGGCGCTTGGCGGACAGTTTATCTGGAATGGCCGCGACATGTATGGTAAAACTATTTCTTCAGGTGTTTACCTGGTAATGGCATCGGACGATAGCCGAAAGGAACAGGTAACTGCAAAAATTGTATTTATCCAACGATAACCATGAACCACACCACAAAGGGCATAGTGTTAAGGACCGTGAAGTATGGTGAAACCAGCATTATAGTGTCTGTGTTTACCGAGTTGTTCGGGTTACAGAGTTATATAGTAAATGGTGTCCGCAGTTCATCGAAGAAAGGCGGGGCAAAGTCAAACCTTTTCCAGCCTGCAGCTATCCTCGATATGGTTGTGTACCATAATGAACAAAAGAATTTACAGCGCATCAGGGAGTACCGGTGGTCGGTATTATATGAGCATGTTTTTTACGATGTCTTTAAAGGTTCAGTGGCAACATACATGGTGGAATTGCTCACAAAATGCCTGAAGCAACCCGAAACCAATACCGACCTGTTTTATTTTGTGGAAGATGTGCTGATGCACCTCGACCGGGCAAGTCCTTTGGTAGTGGCCAATTTTCCTTTATTTTATGCGATACACCTGACGAATTTTTTTGGCTTCAGGATCTCTGATGAATATGATGAACAGCATCCTTACCTTGATTTGCAGGAAGGCTTGTTTGTAGCACAAGCCCCAAATCACCATATGTACCTGGAAGGCACCAATAGTGAAGTCACGGCACAGTTGCTGAAAGTAATGCAACCTGAAGAACTGGAGCAGATAAGGCTTCCCGTTTCCTCAAGGCGGGCACTATTGCAGCATTATGAAACCTATTATGCCCTGCATGTCCCTGAATTTGGCCATTTACGCTCACTGGCAATATTACAGGAAGTGTTGGGTTGATTATTTAATGTTTGGTTTCTAATTTGAACTAGTTTTGGTTGATATAATTGGCTATGGATGCTGTAACTGTATTATTAATTGATGATGAGGAAAAGCTAAGGTCTCTGTTAAAGAGGATAATTAGCCTGGAAGGATTTACTGTTATAGAGGCAGGTTCCCTGAAAGAGGCCAATAGTTATTTGCAAAGAGATGAAATAGATATCCTGTTGTGTGATGTTAAACTTCCGGATGGTAACGGTGTTGATTTTGTCGCAGAGACCAGGAAAAAAAATACCCGTATTCCCATTATATTACTTACAGCTTTTGGAAATATTGCAGATGGGGTGCAGGCTATGAAAAATGGGGCCTTCGACTATATTATAAAAGGTGATGATAATGAAAAAGTGGTTCCCTTGCTGCATCGTGCTGCTGAGTTAGTGGACATTCAAAGAAAGCTGGCGCATTTACAGCGCCGGCTGGGCAGGCAATATTCTTTTGATGCTATCATTGGCAATTCTGCTGCAATTCGCAATGCAGTTGAATTGGCCGTAAAAGTGGCAGCAACAGATGCAAATGTGCTATTGCTGGGCGAAACAGGGACTGGTAAAGAGGTTTTCGCGCAATCCATTCACCAGGCCAGCCAAAGATCCGGGGAAGAATTTGTTGCCATTAATTGCAGTGCCTTCAGCAATGAATTACTTGAAAGTGAATTATTCGGTTATAAAGCGGGTGCATTTACCGGTGCCGTCAAAGATAAAAAGGGGCTGCTGGAAGAGGCGAATTCAGGAACCCTTTTTCTGGATGAAATTGGCGAAATGCCATTAACACTCCAGGTTAAACTGCTGCGTGTACTGGAAACAAAACAGTTCATTAAAATTGGGGGAACTAAATCGATCAAAGCAGATATCCGGATAATTGCGGCCACCAACCGGCATTTACAGCAGGAAGTTGAGGAAGGCAAATTCAGGGAAGACCTGTTTTACCGCTTGAATGTTTTTTCTATTGAAATACCTTCCCTGAGGGATAGGATATCTGATATTCCTTTACTGGCGAATCATTTCCTGGCCCTGTTCAATGAGAAGATGAACAAAAAAATAGATGCAATCGATGAAGCTTGCTGGCCTTTGCTCATTGCCCATAACTGGAAAGGGAATATCCGTGAATTAAAAAACATTATTGAACGGGCTGTGATACTGGCAGCCGGCCCGGCGATTCTGCCAACTGATCTTCCAAATGAATTGCAGCAACTGCAATCGCAAAAGACGGGCACCCTTTCTGCTTTTGACCTGGCCAGTGTAGAAAAACTGCATATACAAAGGGTGTTGAACCATACCGGCGGGAATAAAACTGAAACGGCCCGCCTGCTCAATATTGGGCTCACCACACTTTACCGGAAAATTGAGGAATATGGCATCCGGACAACCTGATGCCATCCTTCCGTTTTGATAATTGACCCTTTCATTTTGGAAGGGTTTTTTATTTAGCATACCTTTAAAACAGTACCTCCAAATTATTGAAAAGCCAGCCTGTTCTTGGTTGTGCAGGTTTTTTCCCTTCTGTTTTTTTTCCGGCATCCTGTTTGGCAATAACCCCAAAATGATCAGCCATGTTAATTATTATTTTGCTTTTAGCAGCCCTTCTTTGCTTCTGGGTCTTCTTTAAATCTATTGACTACTTCGAAAAAATTTAACCGTTATGATGAACATCCTTTTTGCGCTGTCTATCGGCGTATTTATTTACCTCCTCTATGTTCTATTAAAACCCGAAAAGTTTTAATCCCTTAAAATTCTTTTTATGCATACAGAATTATTCGGTGTTGTAGTAAGTTTCCTGTTGACAGTAATCCTGGCCATCCCGTTGGGGAAATATATTGCCAGGGTATTTGCCGGGGAGAAGAACATCACTGATTTTATGCAGCCTGTCGAAAGGTTGATTTACCGTTTTTCCGGCATAGATCCGAAGAAGGGCATGAACTGGAAAGAGTTCCTGAAAGCCGTGCTCACTGTAAATCTGGTATGGCTGGTTTATGCTTTTTTCTTATTGCTTTTCCAGGCCCACCTCCCATTAAATCCGGATGGAAATCCCAACCAAACTCCTGACCTGGCATTTAATACGGCTATTAGTTTTTTAGTGAACTGCGATTTGCAACACTATTCCGGTGAATCCGGATTAACCTACCTGACCCAGCTATTTGTGGTTACTTTTTTACAGTTTGTAAGTGCTGCAACAGGTATGGCCTGCCTTATTGCAATGCTGGTCGGGTTTAAAGAAAAGACCACCAATAACCTGGGCAATTTCTGGACATATTTTGTAAAATCTATTACCAGGATTTTATTGCCCTTATCTATAGTTATTGCAACTATCCTTGCATTAAACGGGACTCCTGCCAGTTTCGATGGTAAAGACAGTATCGTTACCCTGCAAGGTGATTCGGTCCATGTATCCCGTGGACCTGCAGCAGGCATGATTGCCATAAAGCACCTGGGAACAAATGGCGGTGGCTGGTTTGGTGCTAATTCGGCCCACCCTCTTGAGAACCCCAATTATTTCACCAATATGGTTGAAGTAGTATCGCAGGTGTTGATTCCAATGGCAGTGATTTTTGCAATGGGCATTTTCATTAAAAGAAAAAAATTCGCTTATGTCATCTTTGGGGTAATGACTGTTGGGATGCTGGTATTGCTGGTTCCAACGATCATATCTGAAATCCATGGCAATCCGCAGATTGCTAAAATGGGTATCACGCAGGCAACCGGTGCAATGGAAGGGAAAGAAGTAAGGTTCGGGCCTGCGGCTTCCGGTTATTGGAGTATCGTTACTACGATTATATCTACTGGTTCAGTCAATTCCATGCACGACAGCGCTATGCCCCTATCGGGCATGATGCAGTTACTCGGAATGATGGTCAATGCCTTTTATGGTGGGTGTGGCGTGGGGCTGCTGAACTACTTTATTTATATCATCATTGCTGTATTTATTTCCGGATTAATGGTGGGAAGGACCCCGGAATTTATGGGCCATAAAGTGGAAGCGCGGGAAGTAAAGATAGCCGCCCTGGTTACCCTTTTGTCGGCCTTCCTGATCAAAGGTGGTACTGCATTAGCGGCGTATTTTGTTGCCCATCATGCCAATATTGGCTGGGCGGTGCAACCTGCGAACTGGCTGAATAACCCCTCTTATCACGGGTTCTCTGAAATGTTGTATGAATTCACTTCATCTAACGCTAATAACGGAAGCGGTTTCGAAGGACTGGGCGACAATAATATTTTCTGGAATGTAAGTACGGGCATTGTACTCATCCTGGCCAGGTTTATTCCAATTATTGGCCCCATTGCCATCATCGGCTTACTGGCCAATAAAAAACACATTCCCGATTCTGCAGGAACACTGAAAACAGATTCACTCACATTCGGACTGATGACTTTTGCCGTTATCCTGATCATTAACGCCTTGTCTTACTTCCCTGCGCTGGCATTAGGACCGATAGCTGAATTCCTGAGTCAATAAAATATAATTACAATGTCAAAACATATAAGGTCGAATAAATTATTTGAAGCTTCGCTGGTGAAGGAAGCTGTAAGGCAGTCCTTTGTGAAACTCAATCCCAGGATACTTTTCCGTAACCCGGTAATGTTTACCGTCGAAGTCGGTACCATCATTATGCTGGGTGTTTGTATCTGGATTGCCACCGGGGAAAAATCACAGGGCAGCCTTGCCTACAACCTGATCATTTTCGGTATCCTTTTACTCACCCTGCTGTTCGCCAATTTTGCAGAGGCGATAGCCGAAGCAAGGGGTAAAGCACAGGCAGAAAGCCTGCGTAAAACCCGGGAAGAAACACCTGCAAAATGGATCCAGACCGTAGGGGAAATTTTTGTAAATGAAATCAAAATTGTCCCTTCTTCGCAATTGAAAAAAGGGGATGTGTTCCTTTGTGAAGCCGGAGATATGATTCCTATGGATGGGGAAATCATTGAAGGGATCGCCACTATTGATGAATCGGCTATTACCGGTGAATCTGCACCGGTTATCCGCGAGTCAGGTGGTGATAAATCTTCTGTTACCGGTGGTACAAAAGTGTTGAGTGACCATATTAAAGTGCGGGTTACTACCGAGCCGGGTGAGAGTTTCCTGGATAAAATGATCGCATTGGTAGAAGGTGCCAGCCGTCAGAAAACACCCAATGAAATTGCCCTGACAATCCTGCTGGCTGCATTCACGCTGATCTTTGTGATCGTTTGTGTAACATTGAAACCCTTTGCAGATTATGCCCATACACCCATAACAATCGCTGCATTTGTATCCCTGTTTGTATGCCTCATTCCTACCACTATTGGCGGATTGCTTAGTGCTATTGGTATTGCAGGCATGGACCGCGCCCTTCGTGCCAATGTGATAACTAAAAGTGGAAAGGCAGTAGAGACCGCAGGCGACCTGGATACTTTGTTGCTCGATAAAACAGGTACGATCACCATTGGAAACCGCAAAGCCACAAGTTTCTGGCCCGCTGATGGTATCGATGATACAGTTTTCGTGGAAGCATGCGTGTTGGCATCACTGGCTGATGAAACACCGGAAGGGAAATCTATTGTTGAACTGGCGGGCAATAAAGGCATCAAAGCACCTTCATTACAGAAAGAGGGAATATCCTTCATTAAATTCACTGCTGAAACAAGGTCAAGTGGAATTGATATGGCCGGACTCAAAATCAGGAAGGGTGCATTTGATGCTATCCGGAACCTGGTAATCAAAGCCGGGAATGAATTTCCATCTTCCACTGAAGAAAGGGTGAAATTGATTTCTTCCAATGGCGGAACGCCGCTGGTGGTAAGCCAGAACGGGCAGGTACTGGGTGTTATTGAACTGCAGGATATCATTAAACCGGGTATCCAGGAAAGGTTTGAGCGATTGCGGAAAATGGGGGTTAAAACTGTTATGGTAACCGGTGACAATCCACTTACTGCGAAATACATTGCAGAGAAAGCCGGTGTAGATGATTTTATCGCTGAGGCTAAGCCGGAAGACAAAATGAATTATATTAAGCAGGAACAGCAAAACGGTAAACTGGTGGCGATGATGGGTGATGGCACGAATGATGCACCGGCATTGGCGCAGGCAGACGTAGGCGTAGCCATGAACAGTGGTACCCAGGCAGCAAAAGAAGCGGGAAATATGGTGGACCTTGATAACGATCCAACCAAACTGATTGAGGTTGTGGAAATAGGCAAACAATTGCTGATGACCCGGGGAACGCTCACGACTTTTTCTATCGCCAATGATGTGGCAAAGTATTTCGCTATTGTGCCGGCTTTGTTCATTGCTTCCATTCCGGCTTTACAGGGACTGAATATTATGAACCTTCATAGTCCGGAGAGCGCCATACTTTCTGCGGTTATTTTTAACGCAATTATTATTCCACTGCTTATTCCATTAGCACTTAAAGGCGTCAGCTATAAACCCATCGGAGCCAGCGCCCTGTTAAGGAGGAACCTGCTGATCTATGGTATTGGTGGCGTGATCATTCCATTCATTGGAATAAAATTGATTGATATGGTGGTGGCACAATGGTTCTGATACCACCCAAGAAAAAATTAAAACATAAAAGATGAAAAAATATTTTGGACCTGCGGTTCGGTTAACCCTGGTGATGATCGTATTACTGGCCCTTTGTTATCCTTTGCTAATTGCAGGTATTGGCAAACTGGCGCCGGGAAATGGCAAGGGTGAAACGGTTACCCTGGATGGTAAAGTAGTTGGGTATGCATTGGTCGGACAAAAATTTACTGACGATAAATTTTTCTGGGGTAGGCCATCTGCCGTGGATTATAATGCAGCAGGATCAGGCGGTTCCAATAAAGGGGCAACCAATCCCGATTACCTGAAACTTGTTCAGGATCGTATAGACACCTTTATGGTGCATAACCCGGGTATTCAAAAATCGGATATCCCGGCAGAACTGGTAACTGCATCCGGTAGTGGATTGGATCCTGATATTAGTCCGGCTGGAGCCCTAATCCAGGTTAAACGGATTGCTGCTGTCCGGCATTTACCAGAATCCGAAGTGGCAAAATTGGTAGAACAGCATATTCAAAAGCCTTTCCTGGGTTTATTCGGTCCTGAAAAAGTTAACGTACTTAAATTAAATGTTGCCCTAGAACAGGCAAAATAAAATATTAGAACCAATACGATGAAAAGATTATTGGCAGGTGGTTTAATGCTATGCAGCCTTCAAAATTTTGCACAGGATGTAAAGAATGCAGAAAAGCCAAATCCATTTACAATAAGTGGTTATGTTGAAGCCTATTATGGGTATGATTTTAATAAACCCGCTGACAACAACAGGCCTGGTTTTATCTATAGCCATAACCGGCATAATGAATTTAACCTGAACCTTGGCTATTTAAAAGGTGCCTATAATAGTGAACGGGTAAGGGCCAATCTTGCCCTGGCTGCAGGCACTTATATGAATGCAAATTATGCGGCGGAACCGGGTGTATTAAAAAATATTTATGAAGCCGACGCGGGAATTAAAATTTCAAAGAAGAAAAATCTTTGGATAGATGCTGGTATTATGCCTTCGCATATTGGTTTTGAAAGTGCAGTCAGCAAAGACTGTTATACTTTAACCAGGAGCCTGCTGGCCGAGAACTCACCTTATTATGAAGCGGGTGCGAAGATTACTTATACCAGTGATAATAATAAATGGCTTTTGAGCGGTTTAGCATTGAATGGTTGGCAGCGCATCATCAGGGTTAGTGGAAATTCCTTGATGAGTTTTGGTACCCAGTTGCAGTATAAACCCAATAGCATCATCACCCTGAACTATAGTACTTTTATTGGGACAGATAAACCGGATAGTGCCAGGCTGATGCGCTATTTTCATGATGTGTATGGCATATTCAGCCTGGGAAAACTGGGTGTAATTGCCGGATTTGACATTGGCCAGGAGCAGGTATCCAAAGGCTCTTCTGATCTCAATACATGGTACTCACCGATCCTTATTTTGAAGTATAGCCTGTCAGGTAAGTGGGCCATGGCTGCAAGGATGGAATATTACCAGGATGAACATGGGGTGATTATTGCAACCGGTACACCCAATGGATTTAAGACCACCGGATTTTCTTTGAATCTTGATTATTTGCCTGTGAGTAATGCTGTTGTAAGGATTGAAGCAAGATCTTTAAATAGCAAGGACGATATATTTGTAAAGGACGGCCAGTTAAAAGCAGGTAATACTGCTGTTACAGCCTCCATAGCCGTTTCATTTTAACGAACCTGAGAACCATGCCCGAAAAAGACCCAGGAGTACAGCATTTTTTAGAACTTATCCGGAAATCCCGGAAGGGTAAGTTTAAAATATATATTGGCATGAGTGCCGGTGTGGGTAAGACTTACCGCATGCTGCAGGAAGCGCAAACCCTTTTGAGGAATGGGGTGGATGTAAAGATCGGCTATATAGAAACCCATAACCGGAAGGAAACCCATGAATTGCTGGAAGGGCTGCCGGTTATTCCCCGGAGGAAATTATTCTACAAGGGAAAAGAACTGGAAGAGTTTGATATGCAGGCGGTCATCAACCTGCATCCGGAATTAGTTATCATAGATGAACTGGCACACACAAATATTGAAGGCAGTAAAAATGAAAAACGCTGGCAGGATGTTATGGAAATCCTGGATGCGGGGATTAATGTTATCAGTGCCGTAAATATCCAGCATATTGAAAGCCTGAATGATGAAGTGAAGGCTATTACCGGTGTTGATGTTGCCGAAAGAATCCCGGATAGTGTATTGAAAGCAGCCGATGAAGTAGTTAATATAGATTTAACGGCCGATGAACTGGTTACCCGTTTAAAGGAAGGAAAGATATATACTGCTGATAAAGTGGAAACAGCAATGCGTAATTTTTTCCAGTCTGAGAAAATCCTGCAATTACGGGAACTGGCTTTAAAGGAAGTGGCCACACAGGTGGAAAGAAAAATTGAAACCGAATTGCCGCGGAACCAGCAGCTTCGGAGTGAAAAGTTCCTGGCCTGTATCAGCAGTAATCATGAAGTGGCTAAAAAAGTAATCCGGAAAACAGCACGACTGGCTACCTATTATAATTCAAAATGGGCTGTACTTTATGTGCAAACACCAAAAGAGAGTGGCAATAAAATCGGGCTGGCGGCGCAAAGGCACCTGATCAATAATTTTAAGTTGGCTACGGAACTGGGTGCAGAAGTGATTAAATCGAGTCATACTAATATAGCTAAGGGAATTATTGAAATAGCCGAGCAGCGGGCAGTTACTACAATTTGTTTGGGGAAACCGCATTTGTCCCTGGCCGGTATAATATTGAATACAGCTGTATTTAACCAGTTGCTTAATAAACTTTCTGAGGCCGATATTGACCTGGTAATACTATCCTGAAATGACAATGAACATTAAAACAAAGTTGAGACTGGGACTAATATTTTTATTTGTCCTGATCCTGTTATTTGGCATACTTAGTTTATTCTATATAAATAAACTAAGCCATGATGCAAATGTTATTTTGAAAAATAACCATGAATCCCTGGTGTATTGTAACAATATGCTGAAAGCGAGTGAAGATATGACTCGTTCAAATGATGCTTTGCACAATTTCGAATACAACCTGGCACTCCAGGAAAAAAATATTACAGAAGCAGGAGAAAGGGAAGCAACGTACGCCTTGAGGAAAGCTTTTGAAAATTATAAAAACAATACTATTAAACAGGAAGACGTTCTGACTATAAGGAAATCAATTTATGAAATAGAGGCAGTGAACCAGCAAGCCATCCTGCGCAAAAACCAGGTTGCTTTTAATACTGCCGAAGATGCCAAACTTTGGCTCGCGTTAATATTCACTACCCTGGCGCTGATCGCATTAACCTTTGTGGCTAATTTCCCCTCCGTAATATCAAGGCCAATACGCGTTTTGTCGGAAGCAATTGGAGAGATTTCCAGGAAAAATTATAGCAAGAGGATTCACCTGGAGCAAAAAGATGAATTCGGGGACCTTGCCAATACTTTCAATATCATGGCTGAAAAGCTGGATGAGTATGAAAATAGTAACCTCGCAAGAATCAAGCTGGAAAAGAAACGCATCGAAACTATTATCAACCAGATGCGGGATGGTATAATTGGCCTGGATGCTAACCGGAATATCCTGTTCCTGAATGCTATTGCCGAAAAGATGCTTGGCCTTAAAGAATCATCGATTATCGGAAAGTACGCAGCGGATATCGCATTGCAGAATGACCTGATGCGCACACTTTTAAATTCTGCAGAAACGAGGGAGTTGAAGATTTATGCAGAAGGAAGGGAAAGTTATTTCAGCAAAGAAATGCTTGAAATTATTGATGGCAATGATATTGTCGGTCATGTTATTGTTTTAAGGAACATCACTCCTTTCCATGAGTTGAATGAAGCCAAAACAAATTTTATAGCAACGGTTTCCCATGAATTGAAAACACCCATTTCAGCAATTAAAATGAGTACAAGCTTGCTTAATGACAAACGGGTTGGCCCTCTTAATGAAGAGCAGCAGGAACTGGTGCAGAGTATTACCGGCGATGCAGAGCGGTTATTAAAAATAACCAGTGAATTGTTGAATATGGCACAGGTCGAAACCGGGCAGATCCAACTGAAATTGCAACCAACAGATAGTACCCAAATGATTGAGACGGCCATCAATGCTGTTCAGGGTATTTCTACACAGAAAAATGTATCAATCCGGATTATTCAACCTATGCATTTACAGGTAATGGCTGATACCGAAAAATCTGCCTGGGTGCTGATTAATTTATTGAGCAATGCTATCAGGTTTGCCCCTGAGAATAGTACAGTTGATATTAGCGAAGAAACATTAGGTGGTTACCTTCAGATTGCTGTAACAGACCGCGGTAAAGGGATTGAAGAAAAGTACCAGGATAAAATATTTGACCGTTATTTTAAAGTGCCGGGTGAAGAGAAATCGGGTACAGGGTTAGGCCTGGCCATCAGCAAGGAATTTATTGAAGCACAACAGGGCAGTATAGGTGTAAAAAGTAAGCCTGGTGAAGGGACCGTGTTTTTTATACGTCTGCCACTTGCCGGATAATTACAAAATCCGCCGGGCAGACCAATCCTGTATTTGGACGACTCCGGGTTTCTTTCCTTTTTCAAAACTGCCATACTGTTTCGAAATTCCCAATGCAGCAGCGCCATTGCTCGTGGCCCACTGGAGGAGTTGTTGTAATTGTAATTCGGGGAAATGTTGCTGCAGTGTTTTTATTTCTTCGATTATGCTTAACTGGTAGTTGGAGGAAAGGCTGTCTGTTCCTAATACAGGGTTATAGCCGTTCTTTAAAAATAACTGCACCGGGGGCAGGTTATTGTTAATATAAAGGTTGGCATTCGGGCATAAGCAGAAGATGATTTCCGTCTGCTGCCCTTTGGCATTTGCCCCGTGGTACTTCAAGGCGTCGATGTCTTGCTGGCTTGTATAAACGTTATGGACCAGGATCAATTTTTCTGCAGATTGTAAATATGGCCATACTGCCTGCAAACTTGTTTTTTGCGGAGGCTGGTAAAAATGGATATCCAATCCAAGTGCAGCATATAATTTCCTGAAATCACTTTCCCCGGTAAGAAAAAAATCATTTTCCGCCTGGCTTTCCTGGTTATGCATGGTGGTCGTTCTGCCTTCGGATGACTGGTCAATCAGCCGGAATAGTTCCGGTGAAACAGAATAGGGTGCATGTGGTACAAAACTGGTTTCCCCGGTTTCGGCCAATTGGTCGCGGACAGCACTGGCTTCAGAAAAGCGCATCCCGGCCGAAGCCGGTACAAAACCGGTGCATTCTATAAAATTGGAGTAGATGAGCCTGCCTTTTTGTTTTTGCAAGACCGTATCAGCAGTATTGCAAATATCCCCTGCAGCTACAATCCCGGCTTCGAGCATCTCATTTTCAGCATTTTCAATGGATTCCAGCAGTTGCTCCCGGTTCCTGTGCCTTTGCTGCATAACAGCCAGCAGGAAATTTACCATGCCTGTACCAGGTGGTACCATGCCTTTCATATGGCTTAGCTCAAGATGGCAGTGGCAGTTGATAAAACCCGGACTCAGTATGCCTCTCACCGTTTCAATGTCTTCCCCGGCTTCGGTTTCGGGTATAATGTCTTCAACCCGGCCTTTTTCATCGGTTATCAGTATTGAATCCTTCGGTGCGAACTGATGGCCGGTAAAAACTTGATCTGCCCTGAATTTTCGAAAGCCCATGCGTTTAATTGAGTTAATTTTGCCAACCTTTTCCGGCAGCCGGGTAAAACGGCTGGTAATGATTCGGGATTTCCCGGAAAGACCCTAAAAATACAGGAACTATGTTAGACAAACTGGAAGCGATAGAAGCAAGATTTCATGACCTGGGCGTGGCCTTAACCAATCCTGAGATTGTGAGCGATAATAAAAAGTTCAGCGCACTCAGCAAGGAATACCGGAGCCTCGAAAAAATCGTTCAGTCTTACCACGCCTATAAAAACGTTTTGTCTGACCTCGACACCTACCGGGAAGCCCTTAATGGGGATGACGCAGAACTCAGGGAACTGGCCAAGGAAGAATTGCCCCAGCTGGAGGAAAAAGAAAAATCACTGGCTGCCAGTGTCCGCCAGATGCTGATCCCCAAAGATCCCCAGGATGAGAAAAATGCCATCCTGGAAATCAGGGCCGGTACTGGCGGGGATGAGGCTTCCCTCTTCGCTGGTAACCTGTTAAATATGTATCTCCGTTATTGTAATAGCAAAGGCTGGAAAACAGCCATCCTCAGCGAAAGCGAGGGAACCGTTGGTGGTTACAAGGAAGTGAACGTGGAAGTGATTGGCGAGGATGTTTACGGTACCCTGAAGTTTGAAAGCGGGGTTCACCGTGTTCAACGTGTTCCGGCTACTGAAGCCAGCGGACGGGTGCATACCAGTGCGGCTACAGTGGCGGTTATGCCGGAAGCTGAAGAAGTGGATTTTGAATTAAGGGATGCTGATGTTAAGATGGAAACTTCACGAAGCGGTGGTGCGGGTGGACAGAACGTAAACAAGGTGGAAACTAAAGTTATGCTGACCCATATCCCCACGGGTACCGTTGTTATCTGCCAGACAGAAAGGACGCAGCTGGCTAACCGTGAAAAAGCCATGCAAATGCTCAGGACAAAATTATATGAGGAAGAAGTGCGCAAGCAGGAAGAGGAAATATCCAGGCATAGGAAGAGCCTGGTTAGCAGTGGTGACAGAAGCGCTAAAATCCGCACCTACAATTTTCCGCAGGGCAGGGTTACCGACCACCGGATTAATTTCACGTCTTATAACCTTGATGCAGTGTTAAATGGGGAAATCCAGGATTTTATTGACCAGTTGCAATTCGCTGAAAATGCCGAAAAAATGACCAACCAGCAATAAATCAGGGAATGGTAAATTTTACAGGTTTATAGTTAATAACCGGAAAGGGAAAATTCCTTTAAATAGTATACGATTTTTTTTCCAATTAATAATACCCTTAAGTGGTAATATTATACCCTAATTGGTTAAGAATTCAATAGGGAAGCGGGCTAGGCTGTTAATTATTTATAAAAAACCTCCCATTTTCTTTTAGGTTATCCAATATCATCGTTACTTTGTATTGTGAGTTTGGAGCATGAATGAAGGGGTAAGAGAAAGGTAAATTTTAAAGTTCTTTAACGATTCCAAAAGCAACCTTCTTAAGCTCTTTCTCGTTATATATACAAAGCGTTTGATTTTAATTTTTTGACGCTCACATAAGCAGTCAATTTTCTCATAAGCAGTTAGTTTTGGTTACGGCCCCTGTTTCAACAGGGGCTTTTCTTTTGCATAAAACTTACGATGCAGGTAATTGCCAAAAAATATTCCTGCTACAGCGCCCAAACCGTCGGCCAGGGCATCATTCCAGTCAAAATCACGGTGTATTAATGGCGTCTTTTGTAAAAACTCAATGGCTATGCCGTCGCCAATAGCGATTAGCAGTAGGGCGACAGAAAATATAATTTTTTGTGTTTTACTGAATGATTTTGCACGCAGGAAATACACGACCCATGCTGTGGTTAAAACGCCGTAAAGCCCAAAATGAATCAGTTTATCGAAATTGGCTATTAACTCCAGTTTTCTTTCGTGTGAACCCTCTAAGGGCATCAGTAGCAAAATATGTACAAGAACCAGCCAGGCGATCGGAAGGTATTTATTCCGGAAAATTTTTTGGATCATTTGGTTTATGCTTTTCCCAGCCCTTATTCGGCTGCACTGGCAGGCTCTTGAACAGTTTATACCAATAGCGGCATTCCTGGCTATTTTGGGCATCCAGGCATTCAAGTAAACTCGCTGTAAAATATTTTTATCCCACCAGGTTCTCGTAACCAGCTGCATCCAGCAGGCCGTCTACCTCTGCAGGATTCGTAACAGTCATTTTGATCATCCATCCTTCACCATAGGGGTCTGAATTCACCAACTCGGGATTGGCAGTCAGCGCAGGATTCACTTCGTTAATCGTCCCGGCAACCGGTAAAAACAGGTCAGATACGGTCTTTACAGCTTCAACTGTGCCGAAAACAGTTTCAGCAGCCAAAGTTTTACCCACTGTTTCAATTTCAACATACACGATATCACCCAATTCTCCCTGGGCGAAGTCGGTGATGCCAATAGTGGCAATATTTCCATCCAATTTGATCCATTCGTGGTCTTTGGTGTAACGTAAAGTTGCTGGGATATTCATTCGCTGAAATTTTGTAGTGCAAATAACGATTGATTTTTTGAATTGGAAAATTTGTCTCTCGCGGGCGGACTATAACCAACGGGGAAAACAGGGTGGGCAAGCAAAAAAAACAGCGATCACCAACCCGGTAATCGCTGTTAATGTTGTTATCCTTTACGATTTAGTGTTCTTCTTCAAGCATTTCCCATAATTTGGAAAGATCAGGGTTGAGTACAATTTCAATCCGCCTGTTTTTCTCCCTTCCTTCAGGTGTTGAATTGTCTGCAACGGGATTGTATTTTCCCTTACCTGCTGAAGTCATGCGTGCCGGGTCAATAGCGAAAGTGTCCCTTAAGATCCTTACAACGGCATTTGCCCGTTCAGTACTTAATGACCAGTTATCAGCAGTTCCTTTCACTTTTACAGTGTCTGTATTACCAATAATGATTGCCTTTACTTTTGGATTATCATTAAGCACTTCTGCTATAACTTTTAATCCTTCTTTGCCTTTATCACCAACTTTTGAACTTCCGGATTTGAAAAGAAACTTGTCGGGCATTGAAATCCACACCAGCCCGTCTTTATATAAAACTTCTGCACCGGCATTAACCAGTTTTTCGTTGGCAATCCTTGCTTTCTCCAGTATATCATGAATAGATGATCCTTGCTCTTTGAGATTTTTCTCCAGGTTGTCCATTTTTCTGGCCATAGCTTCTTTTGCTTCCCTGCAATCCTGGGCTTCCTTGCTGTATTGAACATTTTCCTGTTTCAACTGGGCAATTTGTTTCTCATCTTCAGCCACTTTAGCATTTAATGCACTAACCTGGTTGTTCAGGTCACTGATCTGCGCATTGGCAGCTTTTAGTTTTTTACTGGGGCCACAGGATATGATTATCATACTGGCAACAGCAAATAATGATAGTTTTAAAAGGTGTTTCATGTTGTCTGTTTTGACCATTAATTTAAGCTTTTTTCGGATTAGAAAATTTTATTATGCGTTATTTATTTCGCCTGCTTTAGCAGCTATAAACGCAGGAAAATCCGGGGATTGGCTATTGACAACATGGATGGCTATCCGAACAGTAAATTGACAGGTCGCCCTAAAAACCTACTTTATCAAAATACAACAACACGTGGTCTTTGATAAAATCTTCCTGCTCTTTGGGATTCAGTTCCGGCAGCGCCTTTAGTTGCGCAAAATGGGGCCAGCCATCTTCATCCACCCTGTCCATTTCATAATAGCCGCTCTGGGCCAGCAGTGAACAAACTGCAATATGCATCAGGTCTTGTTTCTGTTCTTTAGTGAACTTCTCCTTTATATCGCCAAATTCCTGGATACCGATCAGGAAAAGGATGGTTTCCAAATCTGGTTTTTTCCCGAACCGCTCCGTCATTTTCGCTTCCAGGTTCCACCAGCGGACCTGCAGGTCATCTTGTAAATTCATAAACGCAAAGATAAACGCCCCGGCCGCTTATCTTTGCGCCAAATTATGAAAAGATGCTCCAGGTGAATTTTATCCGGCAAAATGTTGATTTCGTGAAGGAAAGACTGGCTGTTAAACATTTTTCCCAGATCAGCCTTGTTGATGAATTGCTGCTTCTGGATGAACGCAGGCGGAAACTGCAGTTCGAGAAAGACGAGATTCAGGCTAAAGTAAATGCTGCGTCAAAGGAAATTGGTGGTTTAATGCGGGAGGGCAAAAAAGAGGCGGCAGAACTTTTAAAAGCCGAAGTTGGCACGCTTAAGGCAAGTATGGAGGATGTTTCAGAACTTAATAATGTAGAATCTGCTATTCATAATATCCTTGTCCAGATTCCAAATTTACCTTCTACCCAGGTCCCGGTTGGAAGGACTCCGGAAGATAATGTGGTGGTCAGGACAGGCGGGAACATGCCGGTATTACCTGCGGGCGCTAAGCCGCATTGGGACCTGGTGCAGCAATACGGACTGATCGATTTTGAACTGGGGAATAAAATTACCGGCAGCGGATTCCCTGTGTATAAGAATAAGGGCGCGAAACTGCAGCGGGCGTTGATCCAGTATTTCCTGGATTTTAATACGGCCGCTGGCTATATGGAAATACAACCACCATTGATGGTGAATGAAGCCTCTGCCTATGGCACCGGCCAGTTGCCCGACAAGGAAGGCCAGATGTACCATGCTACCATTGATAATTTTTACCTGATCCCTACTTCAGAAGTGCCGGTTACCAATATTTACCGGGATGAAATTATAAAGGAATCTGATTTGCCTGTAAAGATGACTGCCTATACGCCCTGCTTCCGCCGTGAGGCCGGTAGTTATGGTAAAGATGTCCGCGGGCTAAACCGCCTGCACCAGTTCGATAAAGTTGAAATCGTTCAATTGGTCCATCCCGATACCAGTTATGATATGCTGGACTCTATGGTGGCCCATGTGGAAAAGCTGATCCGTTCACTTGAATTGCCCTACCGGATTCTTCGGTTATGCGGCGGCGATATGGGCTTTACTTCTGCTATTACCTACGATTTTGAAGTGTATAGTGCTGCGCAGGAAAAATGGCTGGAAGTGAGTTCTGTCAGCAATTTTGAAGCCTACCAGACGAACCGGATGAAGATCCGCTTTAAAGATGGTAATGGAAAACCGCAATTGGTCCATTCACTGAATGGCAGTTCCATGGCCTTGCCAAGGATTCTTGCCGCCTTGCTGGAAAACAACCAGGTCGAAGGGGGTATCCGGTTACCTAAAATATTGCACAGTTATTTCGGCGCTGAAAAGATTTAAGCTGGTCGGTAATAAGTATTCGTTTTTACGGGGCATTAAACCTGGGGCAATTCCGGGGGTCTTATTAAAAACGTAAAGGGTGAATACGAACCAGTGGAAAAATCAGCATTTGTTTTGGCGGGCAGGTTTTGGCCCTTCAATCTATAACCTGGAGCAACTGAATGAATTGGGTCCGGCTTCCTTGTATGCAGCACTATTAAAGGCTTCTGATAAAAAACCCGCTTACCTCGATGTTGTTGATAATGCTTTCAAAGGCCTTGTCATGGGCATTGGCGAAGCCGACCAGGTGAACCGGCGCGAGCTTAGTGCCGATGAAAAGAAAAAACTACGGCAGCAGAGCCGGGAAGATATCAAAAACCTGAACCTCCATTGGCTTGATGAAATGACTGGAACCGGTGCGCAGCTTCGCGAAAAAATGGCCTTTTTCTGGCATGGCCATTTCGCCTGCCGTAACCTGAATATTTATTTCCAGCAATTGTTACTGCATACCATCAGGACCAATGCCCTGGGCAATTTTGGTGACTTATTAAAAGAGGTGAGCAAGTCTGCAGCGATGCTGAATTTCCTGAACAATAACCAGAACAGGAAGGATCATCCCAATGAAAATTTTGCACGTGAGGTCATGGAATTGTTTACCATGGGACGTGGCAATTATTCTGAAACAGATATAAAAGAAGCAGCCAGGGCCTTTACCGGTTGGGGCGCTAACCTGAATGGGGAATTTGTTTTTCGCCGCGGGCAGCATGATAACGGGCAAAAGACTTTCCTGGGCAAGACCGGGAATTTTACCGGCGACGATATCCTGGATATTTTGCTGGAACAACCTGCTACAGCCGTACTCATCACCCGGAAGATGTACCGGTTTTATGTTAATGACCAGCCTGATGAACAACGCGTGGAATGGCTGGCAAAACGTTTTTATGCATCGGGCTATGAAATTAAAAATTTGTTGCAGGATATCTTTACCAGTGATTGGTTCTTTAATGAAAACAATACCGGGAACCGGATAAAATCACCAATTGAATTATGGGTTGGTATCAGGCGGCAATTGCCTTTTTCCTTAAATGATGAAGCCGTTCAACTGATGTTCCAGAAACTATTGGGACAGATCTTATTTTACCCGCCGAATGTTGCCGGATGGCCTGGTGGTAAAAGCTGGATTGACTCTTCTTCATTATTGTTCCGGATGCGGCTCCCGCAATTATTGGCTAGTAATGAAGGCATTAATGTACAACCCAAACAAGACGACGACCTGCAAATGGGCAACGCGGTTACCCATGGTCGTGATTTTGGTGCCGGCATTGACTGGGAGGGCTATTCCCAAAAATTCGCAGCTACTAAAAGGGAAGACCTTTTGCCGGTCCTGTCCCGGTTTTTATTGCAGACATCAACACTGCCTGATGCGGCTATTTTGCTTCGGCATACCAATACAGCCTCCAGGCAGGTGTTTATCCCTTCCCTTACCATTAACCTGATGAGCAGCGTGGAATACCAATTGTGCTGATCCAAAAAAAATCTTTGTATGCTTATTAAAAGAAGGACTTTCCTGCAAACGGGAACACTGGCCAGCGCTTCATTATTGTTGCCGCGGTTTTTAAAAGCCATGGAATCACCGGGTTCCGGCATAGCCGGTAATAAGGTGTTGGTTGTATTACAACTAAGCGGCGGTAATGACGGACTAAATACTATTATTCCTTACCGGAATGATTTGTATTATGCGGCAAGGCCAAGGCTGGGCATTACACGCGACCAAAGCCTTCGGTTGACCGATGAAGCAGGTATTCACCTGGCCTTACCTTTTTTTAAAACTTTGTATGATGAAGGCAACCTGGCCATTTTGAATAGCGTGGGATATCCCAATCCGGACCGCTCTCATTTCAGGAGCATGGATATCTGGCAAAGCGCCAGCAAGTCGGATGAATACCTCCACACAGGTTGGTTGGGAAGGTGGCTCGACGCGCAATGTAAAACATGCGACCATCCCACCCAGGTGCTGGAGTTAGACGATGTGTTAAGCCTTTCTATGAAAGGGGCCGAAAGGAATGGCATTGCAGTAAAAGACCCGGCGCGTTTATACCAGGCCAGTCGCAATGACCTGTACAGTGATTTGCTGAAAGGGCATGAGCAGGAACATGCCTCGCATACTGCTGATTATTTGTATAAAACACTGGCAAGTACGCTGAGTAGCGCTGATTATATTTTTAAGAACAGTAAGCAAAATGCAACGAACTATAGTTATCCCGCAACTGAGTTGGGAAAAAACCTGAAGACGGTCGCTTCTCTGATTTATTCTGAAATAAACACGCAGGTATATTATGTATCGGTTGGTAGTTTTGATACCCATGTTGCCCAGGATCAGCGCCAGAAAAAACTATTCGAAGAAATCAATGAAGCGGTGCAGGCTTTTGTTGCCGACCTGAAAAAAAACAATCGTTTTAAGGATGTGTTGCTGGTGAGTTTTTCAGAATTCGGCAGGAGGGTAGCGCAGAATGCCAGTGGGGGTACTGACCATGGAACGGCCAACAATATGTTTTTTATCAGTGGGGGACTGCAACAAAAAGGTATGTTGAATGCACTGCCCGACCTGGCAAATCTTCAGGAAGGAGACCTGGTGCACCAGGTTGATTTCAGGCAGGTGTATGCCACCATTTTGGGCAAATGGCTAAAAACCCCAGCATCTGAGATACTGGGGTCTTCTTATCCGATGATGAATTTTTTATAGGTTCCTGATCCAGATATTCCGGTAGCTTACTTTGTGGCCATGGTCCTGTAATTGGATACCCAGTGGTCCATGTGCTGTATAAGTAGGCTGGCCAATGTATTCTGTCTTGCCCTTCAGGGTAAAATTGTTCTGCACCAATACATTGTTCTGCAAAACAGTAATCCTCGCTGGTGATGCGAGCGAACCATCTGCATTAAACCTTGGGGCGGTAAAGATGACATCGTAAGTCTGCCATTCACCTTCCGGGCGGCAGGCGTTTACCAATGGGATTGCCTGCTTATAAATACTGCCTGCCTGGCCGTTTACATAAGTTTTATTGGTGTAATTATCCAGTACCTGCAGTTCGTATTGCTCCATAAAGAAAATACCGCTATTGCCCCTGTCCTGGCCTTCGCCTTTAATACCGGCTGGTGTGCGCCATTCAATATGTAACTGGCAGTCGGCGAATTTTTCTTTTGTACGGATATCACCTGTTCCTGGTTTAACGGTAAAAGCTCCATTTTCAACCACCCAGGGGGCTGCACCACCTGTTTTAGGACTGATCCATTTATCCAGGTTAGTACCATCAAAAAGTACAATAGCATCTGAAGGAGCTTTTTGTGCATTGCCCGGGTCAACTTTTACCGGCACTGGTGTCCATAGTTCAGTTTCTTTGGGATCGCCCTTTTGCTGGGCATTTGCTAAGGTTGTCATGGCTATAACAACCGCAAGTGTGAGGATGGCATTTTTCATCGTTTAAATTTATCTGTTTAAAGTTATGCAGGACATAAAAAAACACCATTCCTGCTAAAAGGGATGATGTTTTTTTATTAAAAACTAATTAATTAATTACCAACCTTGCTTGGCAATTCCGGCTTTGATTGCAGCCAATGCATTCGCTTCGCTCAGCATGGTGGTCAGCTTGTTGCCTTTGCCATCATTACCCTGCGCCATATAACCACCGCGGGCCGTTTTTGTAATCACCGCATCTTTAATCTCAACGCCTTTTTCTTTTGTCTTTACATTGTATGCGGTCAGTTTAATATCAGCCATAGTAAATTGTTTTTTATGGTTAGTGAATAAATATTAATAGAATAAGGAATACAAGCTAGCCAAAAAAACTCAAAAGCCCGTGATTCAGCCGCTTGATTTAACTAAAAATAATTTTATATATCAATTTTTGCATATTTGGCATGCGATTCAATGAACTCCCGTCGGGGGGCTACTTCATCGCCCATCAGCATACTGAAAACGCGGTCTGCTTCGGCAGCACTGTCAAGGGTAACCCGTTTTAAGGTCCGGGTGGCAGGATTCATGGTTGTTTCCCAAAGTTGGGTCGCATTCATTTCCCCAAGGCCTTTGTACCGTTGTACGTTAACACTGTCGTCCTTTCCTCCACCCAGTTTTTCCACCCACAATTTCCGGTCTTCTTCACCCCATGCGTAGGACTGGTCCTTTCCCTTTTTAACGAGGTACAGCGGTGGCTGGGCGATATATACATAACCCTGGTCAACCAATTCCTTCATATACCGGTAAATGAAAGTGAGGATTAGTGTGGCAATATGGGAACCATCCACATCGGCATCGGTCATAATGATGAGCTTGTGGTAGCGTAATTTGACCAGGTTCAATGCTTTAGGGTCATCGGGGGTACCTACGGTAACACCCAATGCCGTATACATATTCCTGATTTCCTCGTTTTCATAGATCTTATGCTCCATGGCTTTTTCCACGTTCAAGATCTTTCCGCGAAGTGGCAGGATTGCCTGGAAATTCCTGTCCCGGCCCTGTTTTGCAGTTCCACCCGCAGAATCCCCTTCCACCAGGTATAATTCGCAGCGCTCAGGATCCCTTTCAGAACAGTCGGCCAGCTTACCGGGTAAGCCACCACCGCTAAGAACGGTCTTCCTTTGCACCATTTCACGGGCTTTCTTGGCAGCGACCCTTGCCTGGGCGGCGAGGATTACCTTGGAAATTACGTTTTTGGCTTCCCTTGGGTTTTCTTCCAGGTAGGCCTGCAAGGCGGCTGCAACAGTTGTTTCAACCACTCCGCTTACCTCACTGTTACCCAGTTTGGTCTTGGTCTGGCCTTCAAACTGTGGTTCCGGCACTTTTACCGAAATAATGGCACTAAGGCCTTCCCTGAAGTCATCCCCTTCCACTTCTACCTTAGCACGCTCGAATAATCCTTCCTTATCCCCGTAATTTTTGAAGACACGGGTTAGCGCTCTCCTGAAACCGGTTACATGTGTTCCGCCTTCAATGGTATTGATATTGTTAACGTAACTGAAAATATGTTCCTTGAAATCGTTGTTATAGGTCAGCGCTACCTCCACCGTAACATGTGATCCTTCATCATAACCGTCTACATAAAGGGTTTTGGGGATCAGGGGCGTCCTGTTGGCAGCTGTATCGAGCATTTCCACAAATTCTACTATACCACCTTCGCTATAGAAGGTAATGGTATAGTGCTGGCCGTTTTCATCTACTTCGCGCAGGTCATTCAGGATGATATTGATCCGGCGGTTCAGGAAAGCCAGTTCACGGAGGCGGCCTTCCAGGATTTCGCGGTTATAGACAATATTGCTGAAAATCGTCTGGTCGGGCCAGAAATGCACCTTGGTGCCGGTTTTATCGGATACGCCTATTTCACGTACCGCGTATTTGGGGATACCGATACTGTATTCCTGCTCAAAAACCTTTCCTTCCCGCTGAACAGTTACCAAAAGTTTAGAGCTCAGGGCGTTTACGCAGCTTACCCCTACACCATGCAATCCACCAGACACTTTATAGCTGTTCTTATCAAACTTTCCACCAGCATGCAGGACAGTCATTACAACCTCCAGCGCACTCTTTTTTTCCTTGGTATGCATGGCTGTGGGAATACCCCGGCCATCATCTGCAACTGAAATGGAATTGTCTTCGTGTATGTTGACTAAAATATTCTTGCAGTACCCGGCAAGGGCCTCGTCAATTGAGTTGTCGACAACTTCATAGACCAGGTGGTGTAAACCCTTCACCCCAATATCCCCGATATACATGGCAGGCCGTTTACGGACTGCTTCAAGGCCTTCCAGCACCTGGATACTATCTGCCTCATAACCACTCGATGTTATTACGGGCTTTTCGGTTGTTTCTATGCTCATATTGTGAATCTGAAATCGCGGTTGGTGAATAAAAATTTGACTATGGGCAAATGTACGAAAAAGCAGGGGGAGAACCCGGTTTTAAACGGGTGTAAATGCCAAAAACCAGATAAAAATCTCCACCCGAAATCCCCGGAATGAGGGGCGGTTCCTTTTATTGCCTTTTATATCGTAATTTCGCCAGTTCATGCACCAGTCTGCCGATATATTGGCACTGGCCCGAAAGGCGCCGGTGATGTACAACGAACTTGAATTACTGCAGGAAAAAGAGCAGGTGATTCCGGGTTCTGTGCAATATTCCATCCACCGCTACCGTAAAAGCGCTCAATGGGAAGTGGATGACCTGGGTATGCTGGTTTACCACCAGGCTGGCCCAAAAAGCAATGAAAATTACATTGAGTTACGTTTTTGTATTTCCGGTAATATGTATTGCCGCAAGAAAGATACCGAGTGCGACAATTGTAAATTCAATTATTCCGGTAGTTGTGAACAAAAAGCCGCAAGCATTGACGTATTGAGCTTTGTTTTTTCCCCAACCCATTTATCGCAGTTCATTAATTCGGGCAAACTGAAAACATTGCCTGATGACATCGTCCAGTTTAAACACCAGAGCTCATTTTCGAAAACACTTTCCCTGTGCAGCCGCACCAGGTCGGTGCTGGAAGCCCTGCTGAATAATAATTATTCTGGCGCCATGGAGAATATCTTCATCAATGCCCAGATGCAGATGCTCCTGCTGTATAGCCTGGAATGTATGATCGGCGATAAGGAAGAGTCTGCCTTTTCCTGCAAGTTCCTCGCTAATGAAGCCGACCGCGAAAAAATTGAAAAAGCGCGCGCCATTTTATTGCAACATATCGGTGAACCTATCACCATTAAGGAATTGAGCCGCAAAGTGGCCATCAACGAATGTTACCTTAAAAAAGGTTTCAAGGAAATGTATGGCACCACGGTATTTGATTTTTACCAGAGCCAGCGCATGGAACACGCCCGTTACCTTTTATATGAAAAGGGACTTAGTGTTACTGAAGTTTCCATGATGCTCGGCTACTCCTCCATTTCACATTTTTCCACCGCCTTCAAGAAACATACAGGGCTGAAGCCTTGTGAACTTTTGCTGCATTGACAGTAAATGGTGAATGGTGAATGGTAAATGGGAGATTGGTTTTAGACTTCGCTTTCTTTCGATTCACTATTCACCATTCACCATTCACCATTCATCCCCCCAACTCTTTCCTCTTTGCGTAAATGCTATTCCTCATTGCGTAACATCCTTTTGCCTGCTGCCCGCCAAATTTGCACCCATAATTTATTGACATGGCTGCTTCGTTGAATTGGTTCAGGAAAATTGTGTTTTCATATTTGTTTACTGGTGTTGCATTGCTGGGTTATGCGCAAACCGGATTAATTAAAGGCATTGTCACAACCAGCGACAATATGCCGGCTGCATCAGTCAGCATACAACTGAAAGAAATTAAAAAAGCAACCCTAAGTGATAAAGACGGTGCTTTTCAATTGAAGCAGTTGCCGGAAGGCGAATACACCTTAATTGCCTCTTATGTCGGCCTCCGGAACCTGGTAAAACCGGTATCGGTAAAGGCCGGCGAAACAGTGGAATTGAATTTCTCTTTTCCCCAGAATAATGCGGAATTGCAGGAAGTAGTGGTTAGCTACGGTAAAGGGATGAACGAAAAAGTGGTGACCGCAGGAAAAGTCGCCATCAGGCCCATGGACCTTCCACAGAGTATTGCAGTTATTAATAAAGATATCCTTGAACGCCAGCAGGTTTTACAATTGAGTGATGTACTGCAGAATGTTACCGGTATTTACCTGATGGGTACTACAGGTGGTTACCAGGAAGAAATTGCAGGAAGGGGATATGCTTTTACCAGTAATAATACTTTCAAAAACGGGGCCCGGTATAATAACGGGGCAATGCCTGAAATGAGCGGTGTTGAAAAAGTTGAATTCCTGAAGGGCGGGAACGCAATACTGTTTGGTAACGTGGCCGCCGGCGGCGTGCTGAATATCGTCACTAAAAAACCAAAATTTACCCCGGGCGGGGAGATTTCCTTCCGGACAGGCAGTTATGACTTCTATAAACCATCCATTGATTTTTATGGTGCCCTGGATAGGAAAGAAACTGTTGCTTACAGGATCAATTCCACTTACCAGAAAAGCGGCAGCTTCCGCGATTATGTGAATGGCGAAAGGTTTTATATTAATCCTTCCCTGTTTTTTAATGTAAATGCAAAAACCACTTTGCTGGTCGAAGGCGATTACCTGAAAGACAATCGCACGGCCGACTTTGGTGTGGGTGCCATCAACTATACTATTGCTGACGTTCCCCGCAGCAGGTTCCTGGGAGTGCCCTGGGGCTATAACTCAGCGGAACAAAAAAATCTTTCGGCTACGCTTACCCGCCAGCTGAAAAAGGACTGGCAAATTAGGGGCATGGTGTCGTACCAAAATTATGCTGCTGAATTATTTGGTGCAGCCCGCCCTGCTAATATAAAACCTGGTGGCACCTGGATCAGGGGCTTGCAAAAATCTAAAACAGCTGAAGCCTATCTTCTTTCACAGGTTGACCTTACAGGAAAATTCAAGACAGGAAAAATAGGGCATACTGTTTTAGTGGGCGCTGATGCTGACCAGTACCAGACAAAGGCCAATACTTATATCACTAACCAATATAACGCCAACGGTGCAGATGAAGCCATCCGCAAATTAAATATTTACGATACGGTCAATATCTATGATCCTGCCAGTTTCGGTAAACGAAATGATATCCCGTTACTTGATATCGACCGGATTACCACTAGTCCCATACTGCGCTTTGGCCTCTATGTCCAGGACCTGGTTTGCCTTTCCAATAAGTTTAAATTATTGGCTGGTGTCCGCTATAGTTACCAAAACAACCGCAAAGCTACCGTAGATAGTATGGCTAAAGGTTCTACCGGTTCTATTGCTGCCTATACCAATGATGCTTTTAGTCCGCGCGTGGGACTGGTTTACCAGCCTTCTAAAAAGGTTTCCTTGTTTACCAGCTATACTAATTCATTCACGGTTAATACGGGAAGGGATATATATGGCGCTGCTTTACCGCCTTCCATTATCGACCAGGTTGAACTGGGCGCCAAGACCGACCTGTTCAATAGCCTGCTTTCCGTTAATATTACCCTATACCAGATTGTTAATAATAACCTGGCACAAACCGCTTTAACATTGGCCGACGGATCTGCAAATATTGACAATAGTATCAGGGAACTCGCCGGTGAAGTGACGAGTAAGGGCGTAGAACTGGATATTGCCACTAAACCTGTTTATGGTTTTACTTTCATGGCCGGGTACAGTTTTAATGATACCAGGTATACTGGTGGCAACGGAAGGAATTTCACAACAGGTGATCGTCTCCGTTATAATCCGGCGCATACGGCAAACGCAAGTGTTTTTTACGTTTTTCCCGGACAGTCTGTCCTGAAAAATTTCAATACCGGGTTCAATGCTTATTATGTAGGCGACCGCCTTGCAGGAAGGAACCCTTCTACTGCTAACCCTAATTATAAACTGATTACACTTCCTGATTACACTTTATTTGATTTCTCTGTTGGGTATGAAGGCATAAAACATTTTTCCCTCCGGCTTAAGCTGACCAACATCCTCAATAAGCTGAGTTATAATGTCCATGATGATAACAGTGTGAACCCGATTGCGCCCCGGCAGTTTGCAGCGACTGTGATGTATAAATTCTAATTAAGTTTTACCACTAACCTACATGAAAATTTTCTTCCGCAGGATTCACCTCTACCTTGGACTGGCTGCAGGCTTAATTATTATGGTGACCTGCTTTACAGGTGCCGTGCTTGTTTTCGAACCCGAATTGCAAATGCTCTTCAATAGGGAACGATATGTAGTGGAGCTGGGTAGCCAGCGCAAATCCCTTGCAGAACTGGAACAGTCTTTTAAGGAAAAATTACCTGCCGCGAAAATAACCGGCATTAAATTGTTCAGGGCGCCGGACCGTACCATAGAAATCAATTACTCTTTTCCTGGACCTAAAAGGAATGGTGATAAAAAGACGGCCTTCATGAATCCTTTTACCGGAGAGGTTATCGCCTTGTATAATTATGGGGATAGTTTTTTCTACGACATGATGTCCCTGCACCGCTGGTTACTGAAAGGCCCGGTTGGAAAACTGGTCGTTGGTATATCCACCCTGGTATTTTTATTTATCCTGGTCACCGGTATCATCTTATGGTGGCCGAAAACAAAAAATATCCTGCGCCAAAGACTATCCCTCAAATGGGACGCGGGCTGGAAAAGGGTTAACCACGACCTGCACCTGGTGCTTGGATTTTATTCGGCCATATTTTTATTCGTATTTGCCTTTACCGGGCTGGCCTGGTCTTTCGAATGGTTCAATAAAGGGATTTATAAGGTTACCAATTCATCCATGCAGGGTGCCAAACTTCCTGTAATTGCCTTCCGGTCCGGCAAGGAATTAATCCAATTTGATGCGGTGCTGGCCACTGTTCAGGCCGTTGACCCTACTGCTGTATTTTATGCGATCAATGCACCAAAAGATTCCACTGCTCCTTTTGCAGTAAGTGTATTGCGCAGGGATGCCCTTCATGAATCAGCCACTGACAATTATTTTGTTGACCGTTATTCTGCTACCCTTGCAGGTGTTATTAAATGGGAGGAACGAAACCTCGGACAAAGAGTACGGGCTACTTTTAAGCCGGTGCATACCGCCTCCATCTTTGGCTGGCCTTCCAAAGTCATCGGGCTGGTCGTTTGCCTTTTGGGTACAAGCTTTCCAATTACGGGGGTAATCATGTGGCTCAACAGGACAAGAACAAGAAAAAGGAATAAACAGTCGCTTACAGGCTAGCCAGGCTTTCCTTTGTTGCTGCTATCGTCTTGTCAAGGTCTTCTTTGGTTAACGCATTATTCAGGAACCAGCTTTCAAATGCTGATGGTGGTAAGTAAATTCCACGATCTAACATTGCATGGAAATATTTTGAAAACCTTGCGTTATTGGCTGATGCTGCGGTGGCAAAATCCGTTACCGCATGGTCACTGAAATGTACACTGATCATTGATCCCATATGGTTGATTATATAGGGCTGTCCCGAGGCAGACAGCACTTCTTCCAGGCCATTCTTCAGGTAAGTTGTTTTTGCATCCAGCTCATTGTATAAACCCGGATTTTTTTGCAATTCGGTTAAGAGGGTATAACCGGCAATCATGGCAATAGGGTTGCCACTTAGGGTTCCGGCCTGGTATACTTTTCCAAGTGGTGCTACCACATCCATGATTTCCCTTTTACCACCAAATGCACCAACAGGCATTCCTGCACCGATTACTTTTCCATAAGTAACGAGGTCTGCATTAATGCCCAGCTTTTCCTGCGCACCACCCGGGGCCAGCCTGAACCCGGTCATCACCTCATCAAAGATGAATACAATACCATCTTCATCGCACAACTGCCGGATGCCTTCCAGGAATCCTGGTTCAGGTAATATGCAACCCATATTTCCTGCTACGGGTTCAACTATAATCGCGGCAATTTCACCTTTATGCGTACGCGCTAATTGCTTTACAGCAGCCAGGTCATTATAAGCGCAGGTTAGCGTATCATTGGCTACACCGGCGGTAACGCCAGGTACTGTCTGGATATTTAAAGTGGCCAGTCCGCTGCCGGCTTTCACCAGGAATGAATCTGCATGGCCGTGGTAACATCCCTCAAATTTCAGGATCTTATTTCTGCCGGTAAAACCACGGGCTACCCTGATAGCGCTCATACAGGCTTCGGTTCCGCTGCTTACCATCCTGATCAGGTCAACATTTGGCGCCATGCTTTTAATGAGCTCGGCCATCTTCACTTCCAGTTCCGTAGGCGCGCCATAAGATGTTGAATAGGCTGCATATTCCTGTATGGCTTTTACTACCGGCTCATAGGCATGGCCAAGGATCATTGGCCCCCAGGAGGCGATATAATCTATATACTGGTTGCCATCAACATCATGCAAATAGGCCCCTTTCGCTTTCTGGATGAATAACGGCGTGCCGCCTACACTTTTAAATGCGCGTACCGGCGAGTTTACACCACCGGGAATGGATTCCTGTGCCCGCGCAAATAGCGCTTCGCTGGACTTAATATTTTTCATCGGTTGTTTTTTTATTCATCTCCCGCAAAATCATCGTATGCCTTGATCTTCTTGGTGGCCTTGAATTCAATGATGCGGTAATCGGCCAGGTCGTTTATTTTAAAGGGATCTTCTGCAACAATTGCCTCGACTTCCTGCCTGTTGGAAGCTTTTGCTAATATGATCCCGCCTTCACGGGGTTCTTGCCTTCCTGAGGCAAGGAAAATCCCTTTGTGGTAATATTTGTCGAGATATTTTACATGTGGCACCATCGCTGCATCAATTTCAGCAGGGGGTACCTTGTAGGTTAATTCGATGATAAACATATTCCCGTTATTTTAATTATTAACCGATCAGCTTTACTGCATCTTTTGCAAAATACGTTGCAATCATATCTGCCCCGGCGCGCTTAATGGCCGTCAGTGTTTCCAGTATTGCCTTATCTTCATTGATCCAGCCCATCTTTGCGGCTGCTTTTATCATGGCATATTCCCCGCTGATATTATAGGCACTAACAGGAACGGACACACTGTTTTTTACATCCCTGATAATGTCCAGGTAGGCCAGGGCGGGTTTTACCATTACAATATCTGCTCCTTCTTCCACATCCATCAATGTTTCCTTTATTGCTTCAGTGCGGTTGGCATAATCCATCTGGTAGGTTTTCTTATCGCCGAACCCCGGCGCACTATCCAGCGCATCCCTGAAGGGTCCATAAAAGCAGGATGCATACTTCGCACTGTAACTCATGATGCCGGTATTGGTGAAACCGTTTTCTTCCAGGCCTTTCCGGATTGCCCCGATCCTGCCATCCATCATATCACTGGGTGCTACAAAGTCTGCACCGGCCTGTGCGTGGCTGATGCTCATCTTCACCAATGCTTCTACCGTAGGGTCATTTACGATTTCCCCGTTTTCTACTATGCCATCATGCCCATAGGAGGAGAAGGGGTCAAGGGCTACATCAGTCATCACCAGCATATCAGGAACTGAGGCCTTGATCGCTTTAATACTCCGCTGCATCAACCCATCTGCATTCCAGGCTTCCTTGCCGGTATTGTCTTTCAGTTCATCTTTGCATTTGATGAAAAGTAATACAGATTTCAGTCCCATTTTCCAGAGTTCCTTCACTTCTTTTACCGTGATATCCAGGCTGTTCCTGTAGTAGCCGGGCATTGAAGCGATTTCTGTTTTTATGCCCTGCCCTTCATCTATAAATAGGGGTACAATGAAATCACTGGCGCTTAAACTGGTTTCAGCTACCATCGACCTGATGGCCGGCGACTGGCGCAATATTCTGTTTCTTCTTTGCAGGTACATAATCGGAATTGTTACAGGAATGTAATTTATTTTTTTCAGACCCAGTCCACCGGGTGCAGGCAGGCCTGCAGCAGCTTGTCTTCTTCACTGCCTGGCGCGGGCTGGTAATTGTATTCAAATCGTACAGTTGGCGGCAGGCTCATCAAAATACTTTCGATCCGGCCATTTGTTTTTAGCCCGAATAAAGTGCCCCTGTCGTGTACCAGGTTAAATTCTGTATAACGGCCGCGCCTGATTTCCTGCCAATGTTTATTGGCTTCGGTATAGGGTTGGTTTTTTCTTTTTTCAACAATGGGTATATAGGCTTCCATAAAACTATCGCCGCAGGCTTTGCCGAAATCCATCCACCAGTTTACATCCCTGTGTTCATCGGGTCGCTGGTAGTCGTAAAAAATTCCGCCTATGCCTCGGCGTTCCTTGTTGCGGTGCCAGTTGACAAAATAATCATCACAGGTTTTCTTAAAGCGGGGGAAGAATTCAGGATCAAATTTATCGCAGGCATTTTTATAGACCCGGTGGAAATGCCGCGCATCTTCTTCATACAGGTAGTAGGGAGTGAGGTCGGTTCCACCACCAAACCAGCGATCCACGCAATCACCATTTTCATTGTATAATTCAAACATCCGGTAATTGCAATGCACCGTCGGTACAAATGGATTCATCGGGTGTAGCACAAGGCTCAGTCCGCAGGCAAACCAGCTATGGCCATTTATCTTCAACTGGCTGCGCATGGCATCTGTTACTTCGCCATACACTACCGAAGTATTCACACCGCCTTTTTCAAACACATTACCATTGGCTATAACTCTTGTTATACCGCCGCCTCCTTCAGGCCTGGTCCACACATCTTCCTGGAAAACCGCTTTCCCGTCGCTGGCTTCAACAGCAGCGCAGATGCGGTTTTGAAGGTCGTGTATGTATTCGATCCAGGTCTCTTTAGGGCTGCTCATTCAATAACTATTTACTATTCACCATTCACTATTCACCATTCACTATTCACCATTCACCATTCACTATTCACTATACTCTTTTACCGCGTCTACAAAAGCCCGCGCATGGTCCACCGGTACATTGGGTAAGATGCCATGTCCAAGGTTGGCGATATGACGGTGGCCGCCAAATGCAGACAACATGGTATGTACCTGTTTTTTGATTTCGGGTATGGGTGACAGTAACCTGGCGGGATCAAAATTCCCCTGTAGGGTTACTTCATTACCGGCAAACTGCCTTGCCATCTCTGGCCTGATGCACCAGTCTATGCCTAATCCATGCGCACCGGTCGCTGCCATTTCCTCAAGTGCGAACCAGGCTCCTTTTGCAAAGATTATTGTGGGCACTTCCTCTTTCAGCGCAGCCACGATCTGGCGGATATATTGCAGGGAAAATGTTTCAAAATCAGCCGGACTCAATAACCCGCCCCAGCTGTCAAAGATCTGCACAATATCTGCACCTGCTTTTACCTGGCCTTTTAAATAGGCGATGGTGGTATCAGTGATCATCTGCAACAGCCGGTGCGCTGTTTCAGGCTGCGTATAACAAAATGCCTTGGCTTCATCAAAAGTTTTGGAACCCTTGCCCTGCACCATATAGCATAACAGGGTCCATGGTGCGCCGGCAAAACCAATCAAAGGCACACGGCCATTTAATTCCTGTTTGATCAGGCGGATGGCATCAAACACATAATGCAACCTGTCCTGCACATCGGGTACGACTACACGGTCCAGGTCTTTCAATTGTTTTATAGGGTCTGGCAAAAACGGGCCTTTGCTTTCTATCAATTGTACTTCTAATCCCATGGCCTGGGGCACGACCAATATATCTGAGAATAATATGGCAGCATCAACGCCAACAATATCTACAGGCTGGATTGTAATTTCACAGGCCAATGCAGGGGTCTGGCATCTTTCGAAGAAGCCGTATTTCTCCCTTAATACCATGTATTGCGGTAAATACCTTCCGGCCTGGCGCATCATCCAAACGGGTACCCTTTCTGTTTTTTCTCCTCTTAGCGTACGCAGGATCAGGTCATTTTGTAAACTCGACATTATAGTTGCTGCTTTATTTTTTGTTTCCTAAAATTTCAATGGCTTTGGCTACCAGTTGTTCCTTGCCTGGTTCGTCGGCTATAATTATTTTATTGCCTGCATATTTCCGGATTGCATTGGCCGTTGTGTTTCCAATGGCAAATGCCAATGCATGGTCGGGTAAACGGTTATGGATGAAAAAACTGTCTACCGCACTTGGACTATAAAACAAAACCCCGGCGAAGGGTTCGGTTAATTTGTGTGGTGTGGCGACTGTTTCATACACTACAATTTCATTCACCAGGATCCCGGCTTTTTTTAATTTGTCGGGCAATTCATCCCGGCGCTGGTCCCCGCAGAAGAAAAATACTTCATCAGCATAGCTGCCATCAATTATGGCGTCTGCCAGGTTGCCTGCACTGTCTGCGGTTCCGGCAATACTTTCTTCCCCGAAATAATCGGCAACCAGTTTTCGCGTGGTGTTACCAATGCAATAGATCTGCCAGTCGGGTACATGTCCGAATAAGATATCTGTAACGGCATCAACTGCATTCATGCTGGTAAATACAACAACAGTTTCCATGAGTGCCGCCTGCTCTACCTCTTCTGCAACTTCAATGGTTTGCACGGGTGCCGTGTCGATAAATGATAAGACACGGATGTCAATCCCCTGCCTTGAAGCCTCCTGCAGGATCTCATCGTCTAATGGACGCGTACTTAATATGTTGATGGTATCACCCACTGTTCCTGATTTCGTCAATGATCGATTGTGCGCCTTCGCGTAATAATTGTTCTGCACCTATAACACCTAAAGAAACAGAATCCGGGTCAAATGGTTCTTCCAGTTCCACGGAAAAATGGTCTTTACCATCTGGCGAAAATATATTCCCGTTAAAAATCACCTTATCATTTTCCATTGTAGCGAGGGCGCTGATAGGCGTTGCGCAGCCACCACTCAAAGTGCGCAGGAAATCGCGTTCCATTCTTGTACAGATCGCTGTGGGAGCATGGTTCAGCTGGCTGCATACTTCATGCGAATAATTATCAACTTCCCTGCAAACAATTAATATGGCGCCTTGTGCCGGGGCCGGTAACATCCAGTGCAGTTCGATGGCATGCGGCGGGCGAAGGCCAATTCTTTCCAGTCCGGCTGCCGCGAAAATGGCAGCATCCCAATCTTCTTCAGATAATTTCCGAAGCCTGGTATTGACATTGCCCCTGAGGTTGGTAATGGTGTGATTGGGATAACGGTTAAGCCACTGCGCTTTTCTGCGGATGCTGCTTGTTGCGATCATGGCAACATCATCCGGATTATCGAGGAAACTGGTGGTTGTTTTTGGCACCAGCAGGTCAGTATAGTTTGCTCTTTCCAAAATGGCAGCTGGAATAATTCCTTTGGCCATTTGGGTAGGGACATCTTTCATGGAATGGACAGCAATGTCTATGCGGTTACTGAGCAGCGCTGCATCCAGTGTCTTAGTGAAAACGCCGGTAACCCCCATTTCGTACAACGGTGTTACCAGGTCAATATCACCATCGCTTTTGATCATCACCAGTTCACTGGCGAAGCCTTTTTCCTGCAACAAATTTTGCACATGGGTTGCCTGCCAAACAGCCAGCTGGCTGTCTCTTGTTCCGATTCTGATTAATTGTTTTGTCATCTTAGTTAATACCAATGGCGATGAAATCATTGATCGCCTCGAGGTAATGGCAACCGCGTTCATTTCTTACGCGCATTTTTGCAGCCATCGTGTTGAGCACTTTCTGGATCCTTTCGGCAGTATCATCTGATGATGTGAAGGTAGTGCAGGTATGGATTTCTTCGAGTTTGATTTTTACCTGGCCCAGGACAGCCAATTGTTTGCGCATTTTGCACCAGTCGAGGAACTCGGCCATCTGGGTGCTGATAATTGTCCGTGCTTTTGGCACTTCATTCATCCGCATCTGGAGTGTCTCATCTTTCATGCGGGATAGCTGGTCTACGTTCAGCAGGTTTTTTAATGGCAGGTCAGCTACTTCGGGATGCACATTATTGGGAATGGATAAATCAATAATCCATTGTTGTTTTGGTGCTGTTAATTGCGCGGCCCTGATGATCGGCTCATCAGCATTTGCGGCCACAACAATAATATCGGCGTCGGCAATGCCCTCATTTAATTGCTCAGCGGGTAAGGCCCTGATATTTAATTCCTGCGCAAGCTCACGGGCTTTTTCGTAAGTGCGGTTTACCAGGGTTATATTCCTGCACCCGAGGTAGTCGACCAGGTTCTTGCAGGTGTTGCGCCCGATCTTACCGGTACCGATCAGTAATACATTTTTTGCAGCTACATCCCTTACCTGTTCTTTCAGGTATTGTATTGCTGCGAAGGAAACGGATACCGTACCACTGCTTAGGGCTGTGTTGTTCTTAACGAGTTTGGAGGTTTGCAGCGACTGGTTGTATAGTCTTTCGATAAACGGACCGATGCCCTGGTTTTCCTTGGAAAATTTTATAGCCAGTTTGATCTGTCCTACAATTTCATAATCGCCCAGGATCTGTGAATCGAGCCCGGTGGCTACTTCAAACAAATGCTGTACTGCCTCCTTACCGCGGTGCAGGTAAGCAATGGAATGAAACAGTTGGGTGGATTCACCGGTTGCTTCGCAAAGCAGGACTACCAATTGCTCAATATCGCGGGCGATTCCATAAATTTCAGTGCGGTTACAGGTAGACAGGATAAACAACTCAGCGATGCCTCTTTGTTTGGCAGCAGCCAGGATCCAGGCATACTGCTCATTGCTGATCGCAAACCGGCTCCGGGTACCAGAGTCGGATTTTTTATAGCTGATACCAGCTACGAAAAAGTGTTGTAAATCTTTTGGATAATCTCCCATAAACAATTGTGCAATTCCAGAACAAAAATAGCCCCCATATCCCGTATCGGCTAGGGGTGAATGTCAGGGTTCTGTCATTTTGTAGCTGACAAATGAATTATTATGATGAATCGGCCGCGAGGGCCTAGTTTTGCCAATCACTTTAATAGAAGGAATTATATGAAGCGTGGCATTGTATTGATGAATCTCGGGTCACCAGATTCTACATCTGTAAAGGATGTGCGGAAGTACCTGGCAGAATTCCTGATGGATGAGCGCGTAATTGATATGTCATACATCGCAAGGCTCCTGCTCGTGAGGGGTATTATTGTTCCATTCCGTGCGCCGAAATCAGCGAAGGCCTATAAATCAATCTGGACCAAAGAAGGGTCTCCGTTGATCGTGATTACCCGCCATCTCCAGGAAGCCCTGCAGGCGCAGGTTTCCGCGCCGGTGGTGATTGCCATGCGCTATGGTTCGCCATCTCCTAAAGAGGCTTTTGATGAATTGATGCGTCGCGACCCCGAAATCGAAGAAGTAATTGCTGTGCCGATGTACCCGCATTATGCGATGAGCAGCTATGAGACTGCAGTTGAATATGCTAATGAGGTTCATGCAAAGGGTAAGTATCCGTTTAAGCTGGAGATGGTCCCGCCTTTTTACCAGCAACCCGATTACCTGGATGCCCTGGCCGAAAGTATGGCGCCTTACCTGCAGCAGGACTATGATCATATTGTGTTTAGTTACCATGGGATTCCTGAAAGGCATGTCCAGAAGACTGATATCACGGGTTCGCATTGCCTGAAAGTGGAGAATTGCTGTTCGGTGGATTCCGCTGCACATGCTACTTGCTATAAGCACCAGTGTTTGGTGACCATGAAAAAAATTGCAGGGCGACTGAATATCCCGGAATCAAAATATAGTTTTTCATTTCAATCGAGGTTAGGCCGTGACGAGTGGCTGAAGCCATATACCGTAAAGCGCCTTGAAGAAATGCCCAATGAAGGGATTAAAAAATTATTGGTAGTTTGCCCTGCTTTCGTAAGCGATTGTCTCGAGACCCTGGAAGAAATGGCAGTAGAAGGGAAAGAAGTTTTCCTGCATGCGGGCGGCGAAGAATTTACACTGATCCCCTGCATGAATGTGCACCCGAAATGGGTTGAGACGCTGAAGAAGTGGACGGAAGTAGTGAATGGTGAATAGTGAATGGTGAATAGAAAAGCCTCCCACCCATTCACCATTTACCATTCACTATTCACCATTCACCATTCACCAAAACAAAAGCGTAAGTTAAACTCCAAACACTTGTACACCTACCTAAAAGCACTGCACATCATCTTCGTAGTAACCTGGTTCGCCGGGATGTTTTACATGCCCAGGCTATTTATTTATGCCACTGAAGCAGGGGATAGGCCCGGCAATGAGCGCGATATTTTGCGCGGGCAGTTTGCTATTATGATGCGGAGGCTGTGGTATGGCATCACCTGGCCTTCCGCAATACTGACCCTGATACTGGGTACATGGGTGATGGTCAATGGCAAGTGGGACAGGCTGCTGTTTGATACCGCGGGACAATGGTTATTACTGAAATTAATTTTTGTGGTATTCCTCTATGTGTACCATTTCACCCTGCACCATATTTTTCGCCAGGAGATGAACGGGATTTATAAATACAGCTCCAATCAATTGCGGCTTTGGAATGAAGGGGCTACCGTATTTTTATTTGCTATCGTAATGCTGGTGGTGGTAAAGGAAAGTATGAGCCTGGTGTATGGTTTGGGTGGGATTGTTTTACTGATTGTTGCCTTATTTGCTGCCATTAAAATATACAAGAATATCAGGGAAAAAGGCGGACAGTAATGTTTTCGTGGTGATTATTTTGCCCTCATAAATGCAATATCATAGCTAACGCCCTGAACTGCCTGGAAATAACTGCCGACCAGTAAGTTTTTTTCTGGTAAATAGGTTAACGTATAATTGGAACCCGGATAATTCTCATCCCTTAATTCAATATAAAGCTGAAGGGCTCCGTTAGTAACCTGCCAGTTTGCCTTGCCTACATTAATTGGGTTAGGATTAAAATATCCCGCCTTCAGGAGACCACCTTCCGACAATTCGGTAATCTTTAACTGATAAGGCGCATCTGTCCTGATCCAGTCACCAACAACCTTATTTTTTTCGACAGGATTTTGTGGCGTAGTGTTCACCGGTGCGCTGCCCGCAGGGGCTGTGTCGGTCGTTTCATTTGCTGCCTGTTTTTGGTTGCAGCTAAAACTTAAAATTGTATATACCGTTAGCAGTATTAATGAAAGATGGCCCCTTTGCATTAGCGAAATTTTATTGAATTGAATTCTTACTCTCCTTTTCCTTCCTTTTCTTCGCCGCCGCACCCTTGCCGATTGGAATGCCCACGTTTAGGTAAAACGCCCGGTTCGTTTGGTTCGGGCCCGAATCATCTACAAGGATATCTAAAAGCCCCAGGTAATACTGGATGCCGATATTCATTCCGTTACCACCCATCAGCCGGTAACCCGCACCCACGGCAAGGCCTGCATCAATCGGATGGTACTGTTCTTTTGTTTTCTTTTTTAATTCAAGGTCATCACCACTTTCAACATTTTTTGTAAACTCATCATAGGCTTTGTTCATCAACCCAAGTTGTGCACCTGCTTTTACATAGATATGGTTTTTGAACTGGTATTTCATCATGATAGGAACATTGAAATAGCCGAGATTCGTTCTTACAGAACCGCCTTTGAAGGCAGTGTCAAGAATTGGGTCGTTCAGTGAATATACCGGCATCCCTTTTGCACCCATGGGCGATTTTACGATAACACCGGTGTTTATCATCCATGCCGGGTTTTTCAGTTTAAAATCAAAATAGAAACCGAGATTAAAACCGTTCATGCTATGTGCCCCGTTCTTCCCATTGATGGTTGAAACATCCAGTCCGCCATCCAGTCCAAATTCAATCTTATCAGAATTCAGTTTGTCACCGAAGACCAGGGAAATGAGTACCTGGGCCTGCCCGGTATAGCAATAAAATGACAGGATAAAAAATGCGATAATTTTTTTCAATGCAGTTTTTTTATAATCCGAAACGATACTGGAGACCAGTTGTAAACTGTACCCTTGAACTTAGGAAGCCGCCTTCAGCGCGGATCATGAAATGCTTATTTATCTGGAATTGCGTGCCGACAATAAAGTTCCACATGTCCTTTGGCTTTTTATCCATTGAATACTGCACTGTGGCAGTTTCCGCATTAGTAAGCACCTGGCCAGCCGCGTTTAATATCTCACCGGCCCTTGCGAGGGTTGCATTGGCTGCATTGTATTTAGCTTCGTTTACAGGGTTATTCTGCTCTGCCTGTGAAAGTCCTGACCACCATGCATCCACCTGTTGTTGTGCGTTGTCTACTTTGGCGTTAGCAGATTCAATCTTACCACCCATTTCATCAATTGGTAAAACATCTTTCAGGTTTATAGAGCCGGCGGTGCTTGAATTGAGGTGTACCCTGAATCCCCCGGCCCAGACTGCAAGGGTTTGCTCAGGTTTCCTTTTGTTTATTTTGAAATTTTTTCCCAGGCGCGGACCAAAAACAAAGGTGAATGCGGGCTTAGTCAGTTGCGGTACATCTGTCCAGGCCACGTTCATATCCAGGGCCAGGAACCCACCGCCTACGCCAATTGTAGGTGTCATCCCGAAGCCAAAAGTGGTGGCATCGAATTTAACCAGCGATCCGGCAGAAAAAATTTCCTTTTCAGTATTGGTGGAATCTTTTATCCAAACCCCAAACCCCACATCGGTTGATGCCTTCGACTTACCCAAAATTCCATAGACGTTCAGGAATGGGAATAGCCAGATATCCGGTCTTACCGTTATTGCACTGGCAGTGGCCACGGCTTTATCAAAACGTACCAATCCATCCAGGTTATACATGGGCCCATTATTAAATCCTACTTGCAGGTTGCTGATAATCAGGTCTGACCTCTGCCAGAAGTATTGTACGTTTAAGCCGGCAGAGTAAGGCAAACTATATCCGGCCTTGGTTGCCTGCTTACCCCAGATGGGCAGGGAGTAAGGATATTCGGACTGCTTAATACTGTCTATGGCCTCAACATTTTTCTTACCTACTTCCTTGTTGGTAAACACCTGCGCAAGGGAAGGCAGGGAAGCTAATAAACAAACCGGAAGGATTATGCGATAAAGTTTCATATCGTATTGTTTTTCAGTAAATGCAAAACGCTAAATAAAATATTTTATAACGGGAAGGGTATGATTTTGGTCATCCCCGGGGTTGATTTAAATGTAAATACCAGCCTGCCCCCGCTAAATAGCCTTACTGTAGGTAGGCAATTGAATAGCGGTTTTATTTTTTAACAGGTACAAATCAAATGCGGCGCAGATATTCCTGATGAAATGATGGCCAAGTGGTGTAACCGTTAGCGCGCTTTCATCCCAGCTTATCAATCCATCTTCTGCAAGGCCTTCCAGTTGCGGAAAAGAAAATAGCCTTAGGCTGTCGAGGTCTTTTGCATTGAACCTTGTGGCTCCCTTGCAACTGATATCAAGTATGTATCTTTTGAAGGAAAGGTCTTCATCACTTAAAAAATAGCCTTTGGTAATATCCAGTTTACCCGCATTGATGGATTGGTAATATTCACCGATCGTTTTATTATTCTGCGCATAGCCATTGCCGGCATCACTGATACTTGACACACCCAATCCTAAAAGTAAAGCTGTTGCCTGTGTGGTATAGCCCATGAAATTGCGGTGCAGCCTTCCTTCCTGCCGTGCTTTGAAAAGTTCGTCATTACGAAGGGCAAAATGGTCCATACCAATATCATTATAACCATTTGCTGAAAAAATGAATTTACCCAGCCGGTACAATTGCATTTTCATTTCTGCAGGGGGCAGGTCATTTTCATCGAAAAGCCTTTGCCCGCGGCTTGTCCAGGGTACATGGGCGTAACTGTAAAACGCAACCCGGTCGGGTTTCAGTTCAATGCATTGTGTCAGGGTGCGTTCCATGCTTTCCGGGGTCTGTTTGGGCAACCCGTAAATCAGGTCAAAATTGACGGATGTATAGCCGATTTCCCTGGCCCATTCGGTTACTTCCACTACGTTTTTAAATGGTTGGATCCGGTTGATGGTGAACTGCACAACCGGGTCATTGTCCTGCACGCCCAGGCTCAGCCTGCGAAATCCAAGGTTATATAAAGTGAGCAGGTGCGCATGGGTGGTATTGTTAGGATGGGCTTCAAAACTAAACTGGTGGTCCGGATGGATAACAGCCTGCCCCAGGATCGTCTCCAATAATTTTTGCAGGTTCTCCGGTGAAAAAAAAGTCGGTGTGCCACCGCCGAGATGCAATTCACGGATCACCGGTTTCTCAGGCATCAGCTGCAGGTAAAGTTCCCATTCCTTAACCAGCGCATCCATGTAGTTTTCTTCAACGCTATGGTTGGTGGTAATTTTTTTATTACAGCCGCAATAGGTGCACAAAGATTCACAGAAAGGCAGGTGGATATACAGGCTGATGCCTTCCTTTGAATTGTTTACCGTGAATTGTTTTGAAAAACATGCTGCCCAGTCTTCTGTGCTGATTTTTTCCTTCCAGTTGGGAACAGTTGGATAACTGGTATATCGCGGAATGGGCTGGTTGTATTTTTTTAATAAAGATGCAGTGATCATAACAAATGCTTACTTCTTAATGATAAGCAAAGAAAGAACCCGTTGAAGCCTGTGTATATGACGGCTGCTCTTGTATGTTATGATTTTAATCAGTTCAGCACCTGTATTGTCATGGCATTGTAAAAATAGTGAATGGTACATCTATTCACCATTCACTATTCACCATTCACCAAAAAGAGGAAGGGGGCTAGACAACCCCCTATTTTAACCCCTAAACCCTAAACCGTAGAAAACTTTCCCATTTTTTCCGGCCTTGCCGGATGGTATATTTTGATGGTGAATTGATCACCTTTTTGCTGTCGCTTTCTTGTAATAAATAGTTCCAGAAATTGTGCCAAATCCGAAAAATGTGGAAAAGTCGGGCTTTCTTAACAGCTGAAAATGAGATTTTTAACAGATTTCATCGTGGATTTGCCCCGGCCTCGTAAAGACCCAAAAAGGGACAGTAATTTTTCACGTAAACAGGGCAAAATACTATCGTAAGCTTACCGGTTTGAACAGGGTAAATATTAGTACTATCTACGATGTATATACGCGGTTAACCCGGTGTTCAGGTGTTTTTTGCGGATGCTAAATATTCTTCTATTTCATCCTGGTAGGGGATAGAGCTTTGCGCGCCATGCCGGGTTACGGATATGGCTGCTGCTGCACTCGCGGTTTCTATCGCATTGGCAAAACTGAATCCTTTTGTGATGGCAACAGCCAGGACGCCATTGAATACATCACCTGCTGCAGTAGTATCTACCGCTTTTTCTCGGTATGCCTTATAATGCACTGTGCCGGACCGGTCGTGCAATAAGCAGCCGTTTTCACCCATGGTAATGATAACATGCTGTACCCCTTTTTGCAGCAATAGTTCAGCTGCTTTTTCTGCTGTGTCAGTGCCGGTAATTTTTATCCCGGTTAATATTTCTGCTTCCGTTTCATTGGGGGTAAGCAGCCAGGTGTTTTTTAATAACGCATCACTTAAGGTTTGCGCCGGGGCTGGATTTAAAATAAATTTCACCTGGTTACGTGCTGCAAACGCGGCAATGTATTCAACTGTTTCAATGGGTATTTCCAATTGTGCCAATACCAGTTTTGCTTTTTTAATTTCTGCTTCGAAGGGCTGGATATCTGCAGGTAATAAATGCATGTTGGCACCCGGTGCAACGGCTATGGAGTTTTCCCCTTTTGCCGAAACAAATATTTGTGCAATGCCGGTAGCTTCGTGTTGGTCTTTAAGGATATATTTTTCCGGGAATCCTTCCCTGAGAAAATGTGCTTTGGTGTTCTCGCCAAAAATATCAATGCCCAGTTTGGTGATGAATGCAACATCGCCGCCTGACCTGATTGCTGTAACGGCCTGGTTGGCGCCTTTCCCGCCGAATATCATGGCCGATTTGCCGCCCAGGACGGTTTCGCCAATGGCGGGGATTTTGGGCAAGGTTATTACCAGGTCTACATTTGAACTACCAATTACTACCAGTTCCATACTGCAATCATTAATTTATTTATTGAAACCATTAACGGCTAGGCGAGTTTTGAATAGATGATAAGTGCCAGTCCCAGCAGGAAGCAAACAAACATTAAGGTGATCAGCCAGTTTTTGGATGGTGGCAGGTCTTTGAGTTCTTTCCAGATAAACACTCCCCAGAATGCTGCTACCATGGTAGCGCCCTGTCCGAGGCCATAGGCAATTGCCGGTCCGGCTTGTTCGGATGCGATGATGCTGAAAGACATCCCGATTCCCCAGATAATACCGCCCAGCATGCCAATGAAATGCAGTTTAGGCGAACCCAGTGAGAAATAATCCCTGAAGCTTACCCTGGTGCCTGCAATGGGACTGTACATATTGATGGTGTTGAATAAAAAGTTGGATACCATCAGGCCGGCTGCAAAAACAACCAGGGCGGTATAGGGGGTTAGCTTTCCTGCTTCGGGGGTTACAAAGCTGGCGGACATGGATTGGGCTACATACTTGTAGAAGAAGCCCATGGCCACGCCGGCAAGGAGGGAGATGACAATGCCTTTAAGCGGCGTCTGCTGGCCTTTTTTGAGGATGTTTTTATAGGCGATGGCATCGAGGAGGATTGCAATGGCCACCAGGAAAACGCCACTGAATAGAATGGTCGCGTTGCCCTGGGGGTTGTCCCTGTAATTCGTAATAACGCCCAGCACCAATGCCAGTCCTATGCCGATGGGGAAAGCAACGGCCATTCCGGCAATATCGATAGCCGTAACCAGCAACAGGTTAGCCAGGTTAAAAATGATACCTCCCAGTAAAGCGGAATGGATGTATTGTGGCTCGGCCTGGTGGAAATCATCCAGGAAACCCCGGCCCTGATCGCCATGGGAGCCCAGGGTGAAAGCCAGGAACAGGGTAATAACTAAAATGCCCAGCGAGTAATCCCAGTAAAACAACTGGAAGGGCCATTTTTTGCCCGACAGTTTCTGGGTATTGGCCCAGGAGCCCCAGCAGAGCATAGTGATAAAGCAAAACAGTACGGCAATCGTGTAGTTACTGATGATATACATGGCAATGCGAAATTCGTATAGCCTAATATAAACTTTTTTGGCGGGGTTGGTAGAAGGTTTAAACTCAATACGTTTCAAAAGATTGGTAGTTAACCTTTCTTCTTTTGGTTAATCAATCCAAATAAATAGGGTTCATACCTGCAAAAATCCCTACTTACTCTTTAGTTAAAATATAATTTGAATTGACTCCGTTTAAACCTATTGGAATTAACATTTTCCCATTCTCTTTTATAAGCCATTCTTCTTTGACAAATATCCTATCAACCTCAAGTCTAACTCCAAAACAATTTGACTTTTGGTCCCTTAGAAAATACGAAGGATATCTGAATTCTCTTGCATCTATAATATAAAAATCCTTAAGTGTTGTTTTACGATTAATTTGCTATAGCTGTTTTCTTTTCCTAAATAGAGACAGGTGCTCCTCATAACTAAGTTGATTAATACCATCCATTAATTTAACTAGCAGCTCATACTTTTTATCACTTTCCATTTTGATTATGCCAACCACCTGGCCTACTTTAATATTATCGCCCTTTTTTACATTTATCGATACCAAATTACCGTAAATAATTTTTCGTCTATTTGAAATAGCCATTATTATGTATAATGAACTATCAAGAGAAAAAGTATCTACTACCTTAGAAGCATACATCGCAAAAGCCGTATCTTCTTCTGCAATAATATTTACGTATTCAGCAAAATCATGATAGCCGCTTAAATTTTCATGCGCAACTTTTATAATTCCTGACTTCACAGGACAGTTCTTAATCAGTATTACACTATCCTGTCCTACACTAGTGTTAATTAAGCATAGAGAAATTGAAAGGAGAAATAATAAATGTTTACTTGGCATCTTTACTCTTTTTTTTCTTCTTTTCTGTTGTCTCCGCAGCAGCTTTGTCTCCAGTTGCGTGCGCCTCCTTTTCATGGCGACGCTTATTTGTATCAAAAACCGGATTAGACCTGTTCTCCTGATACCTCCGTGTTTTAGAATCTATTTTCTTTTGAAAAAAATCCGCAAAATTCTGTAAAGAATGAGCTCCTTCATGGGCGCCAATTTTATTCAGTACTACATCCATAGCATCTTCTGGAGTTAGGCCCATTACTGCAGCAACCATTTCCGCTTCTAGTGCAAGTGAATATTCATCTAATACAATTGTTGTCATATCCCATTCACTAGTTTTGTCATACTCACCTGAACCAGCATTAAATGACCAGTTCTTATCAAAGCTATCTGAACTTCCACCCTCAGTGGCAGTTAAATAATCAGCCGTTGTCATAGTTTCACCACCAGCATGCCCTTTGTTTAATCTCTTGCCAACATTGTCATTTTTATCTTTGGAATTATGAAATTCAATAAAAATTGTTCTTTTTGATTTTTCCATTGCATTCCAAACTCTTGTACCAGTTTCAGATTTTAATAACGCATTTTGCAATTTTTTCACTCTGGGATCATTTGGATTTCCAATTTCTTCACCATCAATATCAATGTATTTAATTGGGTTGTTAGCTGTGTAATTGTAAGGACTTAGTGGATAATACTTCTCGCTAAGCGGATCAATTCTGTGCCACCTTCCAATTTGTGGATCATACATCCTGGCGCCATAGTCATACATCTCCAATCCAGTTCCATCGCTGAACTCTTTCTCTTGTTTCTCTTTGCCATTGTATTCGTATTTGTTGTCCAGTTTATTTATAGCCCTGGAACTTATCCCTGCCATTGTTAGCCCGAACGGATAGTAACAGCCTTATTCATTCTTTGACATATTGCAAAACCCACATTAAACTGTCGGGGAATTGTAAACTTATTCTATCAAAATCAATTGGAAGAATAAGCATTCGTGAATTTGCTGGATTATCTGGATTGTAAATTAAAGGAAAATATTTCCCAACAAATGCCTTTTCACAATCACCTTGTGTTATTTTGCTTGACAAGATTGAATAAGTTCCAATATACTTTTTCCCATTTAATTCATAATTGTACTCTACTAAAATATGGCCACCATTGCCCTTACCTCCATATGTACATTTGGTTATTATTCCTGTTTGTGAACTATGGTTTTCATTTAATTTAGATTTACCCCAAAATCCCCAAATTATCCATATACTAGCAAAGCCTATAACAACAACAATTGCAATTATATTCTTCATACTACTTGTCATAAAATACTTTCCTTATTTTTTATCGGTTGTAGTAATTTGATCTATGGTTCCCGATGCTGTGCCAAAAACCGTTTCAGCAGCATAGGTGGTACTCTTGAATCCAAATTCCATTTTTAACCCACTCCCAAATTTATCCGCCCCCAAATTCCCAACCGTAGATAGTAGAATTGATTTAAAAACATTAGGGTCATAAATACTGCTAAATATTGTGTTATTATTTATAGAAGTAGGTGAAAGATTAATCATTGCACCAGGTATGCTTCCTATTAATGGGTTGGCTAGTAAAGCGCTAGATATAGTACTAACAGGGTTAATATTCTTTAAATTCCCATTTTGAGTTATTAATTGTGCAGTTAAATCAGCGCCTCCAGAAAATAATACCATTGATCCACGCTTTAATGCAAATAACCTTAAAGCTATTTTCCCTAACCTTGCAGATAACATAAACTCACCAGCTGGTGCAAGCCAGCTTGCATACTCCAATGCCGTTAACTCTTCTTTTCGCTGCTGCAAGTGTAATTCATGCAGCCAGCGCTCGCTTCTATCGTAGTTTGTCAACCAATTCCTAAGGCCTCTATCTTTTACACTCTCAAATGAAACACCCTGTCCGCGTAAACTCCAGTATGTATTTTTTAAATTCTGTGTGCTGTGCCGTGCAGTTACTGTGACATTATCCAATACCTCCTGCTCGTTTCCAGCGCCTGTACCCTCTGTTCTCTTTTCTTTCTTTCTTTTTCTACCAGTAAAATCTTCACCTTCCAACCCAAGAGGATCATTAAATCGAATTGGATTATTATACGAAAAACTATACGGCGAATAACCTAACGCTACTTCAGCCAATTCATCTACCTGCCCGAACCTTCCAAGCTGCGGATCATACATCCTATTTGTAGCATCATACATTTCCAGGCCCGTACCATCACTGAACTCTTTGGATTGAAATTCATTTCCACCATTGAACTTATACCGATTCTCCAGTTTGCCAGAAGCTTTAGAGGATATGCCCGCCATTGTTAGCCCGAACGGATAGTAATGATCGTCCATTTTTAGCTAGGCTTTCCATTTCACTGGCAACCACTTTTTAGTCGTATCAAAGAACTACTTACAGCATCCAAAATAGACATTTCTTTTTCAATAGAACTGTGATTACTTCCTCATGCATTAGGATTTAAGAGATGCAACGGTACTTGGAAGGAGTCAGATATGTGGTTATTTGGCCAGCTTTTTAAGCCTGTTGATCTAGAAAGCTCTTATTCCTGTGACCGAATAATCGGTGAGCCTACAGGTTATTTGGCATTTCCAGTGTGTATGAAAAGGCGAGATAGCCTTTCTTACACATTGAAAAATTAACCGATCTGAGTATTTTAGAGCATTATTGCAATTGGTCAATTTAATACGGAAAACAGTGGTCAGCTTTCAAAGGAATTTAGTGGTCACATTGAGCGGAATTTCCTGTCCATAATGTCTCTGCCGATTATTTAATTGCCTAAATTTGTGCAAATCAGCTAATAATAGCTGACAAAAACAACCTTTCAGATTTGGAAACTGGTAAAATCATCGCAGCACTCAGGGATAAAAAGGGCTGGTCACAAACAGATCTCGCCGTCAAAAGCAAGGTCTCCCGGGTCATGATCGGTAAATACGAGCACGACGAAGCGGTGCCCTCCATCGATGCCGCCAAAAAAATCGCCGATGCCCTCGAGGTCTCACTGGATTACTTCGTCGGTGAAGGCGTACTCAATGGGTTTGATAAAAAAACACTCAAGCCTTCGCAGGAACACGAGCACCTCGAAGAGGATAAGAAAAAAACACTCTTCGATCTGATCGATAACTATATCCGCGATGCCAAAGCCCGCAAAGCCTACACCCACTAAAAAAACTACCATGGAAGAGATCGTACACCTGCGCATAAAAAAAGAATACGGTGCCGAACTGATTGAAGATTTGATTCGTGCGCAAGCCCTGGAGCCGGTAGGTGAAAATGATACCGATATACCAGAGTGGCAAAAGGAAGCGGTACGCCAGACCCTGCGTCAGGTGCAAGAACATCCGGAGCAACTGCAGTCCTGGGAAGTAATTAAACAAAAATACAAGCGGCCCTGATGACCACTTTTGAACTCGTCTGTCGATGCTGCTAATGATGTTGATCAGGCTGTTGACTTCTACAATGGCCTATCCGATAGGCGGGCTTTGAGTTCACTGATACCATCGACCGGTACTTGTCTAAAATTCAGCAACTGCCCTCAGCTTCCGCTATCCGCTATGATGAAGTCCGCGTGATGCCGATTGATACTTTTCCATTTACCATTCATTACACCGTAACAGAATCGCAGATCGTCATCCTAAGAGTGTTCAATACATTTCAGAAGTCAGCCATATAATATACTGATAATACATCATTATCTAAATGTTACCACCTACTATCTGATCTAAGTATTTCAAAACTATCATCACTTTTAAAGTGCCTGACAAAATTTATATACTTGTTTTCAATTAAATAAAAATTCTTTCTCGTATCATCATAAGTTTTCATAAGTAATGTAAAACTGTCTGCTGATTTCGAGTCTTTTTCTCGCACGATTTCAAGAAAATCAATTTTATTATCGTTGTTGTAATCGCCAAAACTTAAGCCAGATCCGTAGATTGAAGACAACAAACAATAGTTGATATCGTCTTTGTTCGTTATGTCAAAAAGATTGCAATAAACAAAACTTGTAGTAGTCCCACTTCCATATCTAATTGCATTAAGGATTAAATAGTTTTTATTGTTTAAAATGAAACCAAATAGTTCAAAAGAACCATAATCCAAATCACAACTTGGATTAAATCCAGGTCTATCATTTGTGACAAACACCTTTCCAAACAATTTAAAATAACCGCAGCTGACATTGGCTTGTTTTGGGTAATAGCAAAAATCGATTTTAGATTTCGAAAACTTGTAATATTCTATTCTTTCACCTGAATGAACTTCCGTTCTTTTCTTGAAAATACCATTGAGTTTTTTGGGAGAGTTAGAAGGAATATCTATAAGTGACCTAATAACAGTATCATATTGACCAAATGCGATTGAACAAACCAATAGCTCTAACACTATAAAAAAAAAGTATTTCATAAACTCAACTTTAATAGGGTCTGCCTCCCCCGCGAACAAAAGCAGGGTAGATTCTCATAAATACGGTTTCTCCTTGTCTCGCTGTTGTTTGTCTGCGATAAGTAGTACCATTTTCCTTTTTCGTTAACGGATTATCCGGAACAGTTGTATGGCTTGGGTCGGTTACATTTAAACCAAACCGATGTGAGTTTTTGCTCAAGTCTCTACCATCCCACCCAGTAGCACCATTAGAATAGTCCGTTCCACCTGTTAAAGCATTGATTGCCGCAGCAGCAGAGGATTTCATTTCACTATTAGCATTTCTCTGCTCGGATGTGGCACCTTGAAAATTTCCATATCGTACATTTCCATCAAATGTTGCATTTGAAATATCGCTTAGAGTATTATCCAATGAAGCATTAGCTCCTCGAGCATTATTATTATTTACAGAGGCCGAGGCAATTCCAAATTTCTCTTCACTGGAATTAGCCGTTTCACTTGATTCGGCATAAGCAACAGCGGCTAGTTTCAAGAAAGTGGAATGTCCCACCTTTAGTTCTGTTAGTCCAGCGCCCCCGTCTTTATTACCCCATGTAGCTACAAAATCGTGTACCTCTACTGATGTCTGAGATTGTTTTTGCGTGAGTTGTTGATCTGATGTGGTATTTGATACGTAAACTCGATTATCATTTTTACCATCGTTGCCAATATGGGTTCCATTTTGATTATAAATATCTCCCCACATCCCATCAGGGTCTATAAATCTAATTGGATTATTAAAAGTATACGTATAGGGCGACCACCTTCTTCCTTTTTCACACAATGGATCAATCACATTCCACCTGCCTATTTGAGGATCATAAAAACGAGCTCCATAATCGTATTCGTCTAATCCTGATCCATCCGAGAACTCTTTCTCTTGTTTCTCCTTGCCGTTGTATTCGTATTTATTGTCTAGTTTCCCTGCTGCTTTCGACGATATCCCTGCCATTGTTAGCCCGAACGGATAGTAATCATCGTCCATTCTTGGCCAGGTTTCCGTTTTCGTTGTCAACCCCTTCTCAGCCATCTCAAAGAACTGCTTTCAACATCCAAAATTGACATTTCTTTTTCATTTAAAGTTTTCAGTTCTGGCTTAACTTGACTATAATCAAGCTCTAGAATAAGATTTCACGTAAAAATAATAGCCTTAGCAAAGAGCCATTCCGCGAATTTTTTTTGATATGGTATTATAAATTGGCACATTAACCATAGCTCGGTAAATATTATAATTTGCCGTATCGTTAAGATCAAAATTTTCCTTGATATTGAGACCTTGTTGCCTATAAAATTCCATTGCAGTCCGTATTTCTATTCCATATTGAGACCCAACCGAAGTGTCTTCAAGATGTCTTACCTGCATGTAAGTGCATGGAATGTTATTGGATTCTCTAATGTTTTTTATTGCATACCATTCATTTATTACCGACTCGTCCTCAATTAAAGGTGACAATTTATTTGAATACTTAAAATCAGGTATTATATTATCATCCTCCGAAACTACTACACCTTTAAATTTCCAAGCTCCCTTTCCTCTTGTATTTGGAAGGCATGCTAATCTTCTAGCACCAAACAACCAATCATTTGAAGCTAGTATGCGAATGTCGCTTAGTGGTTCTTTTACGATGTAGTCAAATACCTTTGCCAACAGGCCATCAAACTCTCGAATATATCTAAAGTCCAATATTTTGCAATATGCAAATCCTAAATCCTTGGGCACTTTAAATTCAAAAACACTTCCGCTTAAAAAATCATTCTTTGCCATAATATTTTAACCTATTGAAACTTAAATATTTCTTTCCAATTTGGAATATTTTCATTCAGCCACTTTAAACCAGCTTCAACATATATTTTATTTATTGCCGCATTATTAACATTGGCAGTTCTTTCTAGGCCTCCATTTAACTCAAGTACGGCCTGTTCAACCCCTAATGCCGTAGCATTATCTGGTAATTTATCTAAATCCTTAATAACAGTTGCCATTATTTCTTCGACTACTTTTTGAGAGTATCTTTTTGATAATACATTTTTCGCCTTCCCGATGTATAGTTTTAATTCACCGCTTTTTATTCTTTTAAATGCACGATAAATTAACCATTTATCTACAGCCTTAGCGCCAGCTTTTGCAATGGAACTCTTATCAACATCAACTGTTCCATAAAGCATAATCATGCCTTTTGGAAACTGTAACATCAAATATCCATTATTATTAACTGTATAGCCATTCCACATGCGATACCCGCCACCAAAAATAGACTCCCAAAAACCTATTGGCTGCATGACTTGACCATTTGCAACATCAAGATTTTTTGGAATTTTTGCTGTCACAAAAACTGTTCGCAAAACCGGAATTGAGTCAGGTGACAATCCAGTTGGATCACTATAAATAATGGGATTATTATAAGAGAAACTGTAAGGAGATAAATCATCAAATTCATCAGCCATGGGATCTTCTTGATTGAATCTGCCTATTTGCGGGTCAAAGCTTCTATATGAAGTTTCATATAATTCAATGCCTGTCCCATCGCCAAATTCTTTATTTGCCAACTCCGTCCCATTATTAAACTTAAGGCGGTTTTCCAGTTTCCCCATTGCTTTTGAGGATATCCCTGCCATTGTTAGCCCGAACGGATAGTAATTAACGAACCTGTTTGGGATTTCCGGATAAAACACTGGAACTAACCAGAGCATCATTCAAAGAACTTATCTAGCGGCTGAAAGTTAATCGATTTATTTTTTCAATTCAACAAGAGAAATAATCCTAGTCAGGTGCATGCTTCAAGGGATGTAACTGCGCCTGAAAGCCGGTAGGTATTCGGTTATTTGGCAAGGCTATTTACTATTATAAATTTTGAAAGCATTAATTCTTGTGTCCAAATATTGTGGGCTTACACATGTATTCATATATGGAAACGGTGTTAAAATCAAGGCAATTATAAGAACAAAATACAATGCTTGTAATAGCATTTACGTCTTGATAGAAATTATGGCTACTCTCCTCTTTAAACAGCGGGCATGAGGGCCTTGAAGGGCACTTTCAACGTCACTTAACCTCGCTTTCTTATTTTGACAAAGCCCTCAATGGAGGGATTTGTTGTTTTATTCTTCATTTGGGAGGCAATATAGATCAATATCAAATTCAATGTTGAGCTCTTTAATTAGCTTATTATATCTTGAATTTAGATGCACCCAAGGGGTGCTCTCTCCATTGCCATAGCGTATAAATACTGCACAGGAAAATTCACAATAGTATTTTTCACAAAGGGATTTGAAAACATCAATTTTTGGTTCGATTATGTCTAATAAATAATTCATTTGATCTTCAAATGAAGAATATTTAACTAATGAAGCATTTATTATCCAACCATTTTCTTTTACCAATGCCGAGCCGATGGTGTTTTTATTTTCGCCTTTAATATAAATCTTTGAAGGCTGCAAACCAACCAATCGTGTAATTTCACTATGGGTTATATCATCAAAATCCCATATACAAAAGCTTAAATTAATTTCATTTTTCATAATAACGCTAATATATTTTCTAAGGTAATAATTAAAGTATTCATCTGTTTTAAGATGCGTATCACTTCACAGACAGAATAAGAAATTTGAAAACAGTTAAATAAATTAAACGCCTCCTACAATGGCGGTATAATAAAGTTTAAAGTATTTGTGGTTTGGATAAAGAGCCTTGTAATTCCGGAGGAAATAAAATGGGAGGTAATCGCAATACACTATTAATTATACGATCTAAAACTTTTAACAAAGGTGATGTGCCATCAACAGCTTGAATATTGTTAAGATCATTAATATTTATACCAATTGGCTCTCCCGAACCCTTTCCTCCTTTAGGTTTTTGATATACATTTCCTTCTTTGTCTTTATAAAGATCTGTTTGACCGCCACGCTTTCCTTTATCGCTATGATCCCATCCATTTTTTTTAAGTTTTTCAATCTCACCTGGAGTTAATAATTTATCCTGTTTGGGATTTCTAACGGGTAAGGGATCTTGTGAATATGGTGCATTTGTGGAAGCTTCGTCCCTATATACTATTTCAGTATTATTTCCCTCTTTATCTTGTGTTGCGTTTTTACCTGAAGAATACTTTTTATCATCAGGTTCCGTATCTATTTCCTTATTATTCTTATTGACTTCTTGATTACCATTTGCTTGTTTTAAAAAATCCTTGATTTCATTAGGATCACTTGTACTAGCAATTCCATTGGCATCTATCGACCACATGCCATCCGGATCTATAAATCTTATGGGATTATTATAAGCATAGTTGTAAGGAGTCCACCTTCTACTTATATCAGCAAGCGGATCAATAGTATGCCATCTCCCAATCTGGGGATCATAATTACGCGGACCATAGTCATACATCTCCAATCCAGTTCCATCGCTGAACTCTTTCTCTTGTTTCTCTTTGCCATTGTATTCGTATTTGTTGTCCAGTTTATTTATAGCCCTGGAACTTATCCCCGCCATTGTTAACCCGAACGGATAATAATGATTTCCTGCATGGATAGCATGCAGCTTGCCTTTCAAAGAACTTCAAGTTCTTTAAAAATAGCATATTTATTCAATTTTGGCATGTATTTAAGCCTTTGGAACTAGCCAAATATTTTCCCCTGTGCCTGGGATATCTCACGATTGGAATAGCCCTGGGCTAATGTGACGTAACGGTAAAATTCCTTGCTACCTGCTGCATGACCAGATAATTTCCGGACTACTTGCTCTGGGACTCCTGCTGTAAGTAAGCTCGTTATGGCAATTCTGCGCATACTGTGAGAAGTTATATGATCACATAATCTGTAGCTTGTCCCAGTTTTTGTTTTTATTTCTACCAATTTTCCATTCTGGTGCCTGTATTTTGGCCTTAATTCTGTAAAACCGGCCAACTCCATTATTTTTTTCAGGTGAATGTTGAAGTGTGCATTTGAAATCTTCTCGAATAAAAAATTATTCTTTAGTTTTTTCTGCCTCTCAATTATGGTCATTGCAAATTCAGGGAGAGGAATAGTCACATATGTTCCTGTTTTTTGGGTGCCAACTTCTAAAAAGAAGGACTTGTTGAAACGCAGGATATCCGTTTTTCTTAAATTGATCAGGTCATTGTACCGCAAACCTGCGATACAACCAAGGATAAAAATATCCAGGCTTTTTCTGAAGGGCAGCATTAAGCGTCGCCTTAGTTCAGTATTCTCTACTAACAACCTCAATTGATTATTATCAAGTATTACCGGGGGATAAATATAATTCGGGCAGTTAAAAACCTTATTGAAAAGCGGAACGGGCAATCCTTTTTCACCTCTAAGGTAATTGAAAAAGGTCCGTAGCATTTTAAAGACTGCAGCTATATAAACGTCAAAACAATTGAAGTCACAACGCAGAAATCGCTCCATTTTCCGCCTGATCTTTTGCCAATAACTTCGCTCTCTTATGTAAATTTTCCGCGAAAGACCGTTACTAATTACAATTCTCAAAGACAATTGATTTATTTGTTCGAATTGAAGCAAATACTTATGCAATACCTGGTATTGTTTAATTGTTTCAGAGCCAATCCGTTTTCCGGAACTGGTCCGTCTTTTGCCATTGATAGATTCTGTAATAAAGGATTCAAATGCTGTTATAAAAACTATTTTCTTTTCCATTAAGGAGAAATTTGATGGACGTGCAATTTCTCCTTCTTCCTATAGCTTGCTATAAAATAATTATTTTCTCTGGACTAACAAATTTCGGTTATTCGTTATTGTTTTAAAGTTATCCACAAAATATAATTTCTATACCGGGAAAAATACGGGGTAGTTCATATCATCTTTCCCAATATATTTACCCACCAGTCACCAATAAGCTTTTCCATGAAAATAACGCTTAGGCTTGTCCGATTAATGCTATGTACTATGGCATGGCCCTTTGGATTGCATGCACAAATTGCGGATAGTTCAGTACGCCAGGTACTCGGATATTCTTCGATCAGTAATGCCTTAGCGGATACAGGTATAGAAGAAAGTAGCAAAGTGAACATAAGGCAGACAGCGAAATACAATCAATATTTATTACGGTTGGAACATAATCACCTGAAACAGTTGACTGGGCCAAATTCGAATGTATCCCCTCAATCCATGCCAAAAGCTGCAACACCCGGTGAAACTGACTCCAAAATAGCCATCCGGCAAGCGCTTGTGATGAAAGACAGTCTGGATAAGCAATCTATTGCCCAATTGCCTGCCGGTTATTTATCGGAAATTATTCAAAGAACCAGTCAGCTAGAAGGTAAGATTGATGCTTCCACCGAAAAGGTATTACCGCAGTTCCAAAAGCAGCAGGAAAAAATCAGGAAGAAATTAGCGAAAGTGAATCCAGAGGCTGCAAGAAAAATATTTGATAATACTGAGCAGCGTTACAAGGACCTCACCAATGCATTAAATAGTCCGGATAAACTTACCCATTACATCCCATACCTGGATACCTTAAAAACTTCCCTGAAATTTTTGGATAAGCAAAAGGTCTTGTTCAATGCTCCTAAAGGGCAGGACGGCTTGGGTACAGAATTACTGGGTGGAACAATGGATAAGGTAACTAATCTGGAACAGCAGTTTCAGAAAGCAGAACTGGTTAAGCAATATATGCGTGAGCAACAATTAGTATTGACCCAGCAACTACAAAACTTCGGCTTTGCCAGGCAATTAAAACATCTGAATAAAGAAGCTTATTATTATAGCCAACAGATAAATGATTACAAAGAATCATTGAAAGATCCTAAGAAGATCGAGCGAAAGGCAATTAACATTCTGAGCCAAACCAAACTATTCCAGGATTTCATGCATAAGAATAGCATGTTGGCCAGTCTTTTCAGGATGCCATCAGATGGTCAGGAGGATATGCCTAATCTGGAAGGTTTCTCCGGGCTGCAGACCAGGTCGCAGGTTAACCAGATCATTCAATCGCAAATAGGTGCGGGTGGCCCAGATGCAATGAAACAATTACAAGCTAATGGGCAGCATGCGCAGGATATGCTCCAGCAACTAAAAAATAAGGTCAATGAGTTTGGCGCAGGGGCAAATGATGGAATTATGCCCAATTTCAAGCCAAACAATCAAAAGAAAAAATCATTCCTCAAACGCCTTGAATATGGAACTAACATTCAAACACAACGGCCGAACGTAGCAGGTCCAGTAATAAGTGAAATTGGATTATCGACAGGTTACAAGATCAATGATAAGGGGGTGTTGGGCATTGGCGCCAGCTATAAAATGGGATGGGGACAGGATATACAGCATGTTAGAATTAGTCACCAGGGTGCTGGTCTTCGTTCATTTCTGGATTACAAGCTGAAAAAAACAGTATGGCTTAGTGGTGGTTTTGAAATGAATTACCTGAGCATGTTTAGCTCTATTGAGCAATTGAATGCTATGCACGCATGGCAGCAAAGTGGATTATTAGGGTTAAGCAAAAAGCTTCCTATGGCCTCAAAACTGTTTAAAAATACAAAAGTGCAGGTGTTGTGGGATTTTTTAAGTAGTTACCAGGTGCCCAAAGCGCAACCAATTTTATTTAGGATTGGGTATTCTTTTTAGTGTGAAATTAATAGGTATAAAAAAATATTTACATATTCATTTTTATGGCATATAGGAGTATAATAAAATTAATTGTTAGGGTTAATATTTTAATAGCATTAGTAGCTATTTCGTTTGATTTACTTGCTCAATCTCCTTCCGACCGAAGGAATTATCTGCCCAACATTATTCCTATTTCCCCAGAAGCTACAATGGTGCAAAGGTTTGGAAATTACCAGGTCAATATGGCAAACGGTCTTCCTGATATTAGTATCCCGATTTTTGAGATTAATACTGGCAAATTAAAAGTGCCAATTACGTTGAGTTACCATGCATCAGGTATAAAGGTTACGGACGATGCTGCATATGTTGGTTTAGGCTGGAACTTGTCTGCTGGAGGTGGAATAACAAGGGCAATGCGATCCGGTCCTGATGAGCAAGCAATAAATGGCTATTTAGTTAGTACGGATTCAATTAGAACTTCATCTAGTCTTGATGTTTTAAATTATGTGGATGACCTTAATTATGTAAATAGAATAGCCAGGGGCTATCTTGATGTTGAACCCGATATTTATTCCTGCAATTTGCCCACGGTTTCTAATAAGTTTTTTTTTAAAAATAGAAAAAAAGACAGCGCTGTTTTCATTCCGTATAATCCAGTAAAATTGGTTGCGTCAATATCCAATTACAATTTCAATTTTGACTTGACAGATGAAAGTGGTATAGAATATATTATAGGTAATGACCGTGAAATGACCACCCCGGGTAATACACCAAGCTCATTTGCATCAGGCTGGAAATTATCTAAGATGATATCAAATGATAAAACCGATACTATAGCTTTTAATTATATTTCAAACGATTATTCAAGTACAGGTGGTGATTACTATGACTTGATCACAATTTTTGATAATGTTACAGATGCAGCTCCGAATGCTTGTGGTGCAAGCGCAAATTGCAATTGTCAAGGCCAGATAACGACAACTACCGGTGGTGGTCAATCTTCGCAAATAGGAAGTTTAGTTCCTGGTGAAATCAGGTTTCCGGGAGGAAAAGTAGTTTTTGAAATGGAGACGACGAACAGGCTTGACATCGCAAACAAAAATCTGAAAGCCGTTCGAGTATTTCGTATGGATCCGGTTTCTAAGGCCTATATTCTCATAAAGTACATTAAGTTTTTCTATAGTTATTTCGTGAATGGCACGGAGAGAAGGCTGAAATTGGATTCCTTACAGTTTCGGGACAAAACCGATATCACTGCACAGACTTATTCGTTTTCGTATAACCAATCAATCACAATGCCTTTAAAATCTTCAAGATCGAGAGACTATTGGGGGTACTTTAATAACAAACTTAATTCTTCCCTAATTCCTCAAATGGTCGTGAATATTTTGGGGCCCAATGGCGGTTCGACTAATTATAATACTACGATTGGGTCAAGTGTTTTAAATGGAAGGGAGCCGGATACTTCATATAATCAAGTGGGTATCTTAAATAAAATAAACTTCCCTACCGGAGGGTATTCGGAGTTTACGTATGAAACCAACCAATACTATGATATTAATACTAGCCAGGTTAAGTTTGGTGGTGGATTGAGAATAAAGCAAATCAAGAGTGTTGACCCCATAACTGGTGTTGCTAATTACAAAACCTATAAATATGGGGTAAATGAATCGGGATATGGAGAAATTGTCATACCGATTAGTTATGGATTTTTTTCAACAGAACAAATGACGTACTATAAATTTGATATACAAGTTCCATCCAGAAGGGTAAGAAATTTTTGTTCGAACCCTAATATTGGACTAGAACCTTTTGATGGTAATAGTGTAGGTTATACTGAAGTGACTGAATACAATGGAACTTTTACATCAAATTCAGGAAAAAGCGTTTATAGGTATACTTTCCAGCAAGATGCATTTACTTCCTTATATTATTTTAATAAGCCAGTTGTACAAAGCTTGTTTTTTAAGAGAGGCCAATTATTAGGGAAAACTGATTTCAAACAAACAACTCCTGGGAATTATCAACGGGTACGAAGTGTCGGAAACTCCTATGGTGCTTTCCAGGATCTTTATGTTGATACGAAAAATTTGCAAGTTTTTGAAAAGAATGTATTTATATACCAACAAAAGGAAAATAACAGTTTATGTTTTTATCCATTACAAATACAACCATATTTTTATAATGCGTATTCAATTCTAACTGGTGATAATAGGCTGACAGCAAGTGTTGATACACTTTTTGATCAGGCTGATATAATGAAATATCTAGTAACAAAAACAGATTATTCGTATGGAAATTTCGTTCACCAGCAAGTCACTAAGAAAAGCACTACTAATAGTAAAAATGAAATAGTCGAAACTGTATTCAGATACCCGGATGATTCACTTTCAAGAACAGTATATTCCAGAATGAGCGCTGCTAATATAAAAAATGCAGTATTAGACGAAGAAGTGTTTTTAAATGCTAGTAGTATAAAAAAGCAGCACACCGATTATAATGAAACAGTCACCAATCATTTTTACCCTGCTTTCATTTCTACAAAACTAAAGACAAACCCGGCAGTTACAGAAATAAGTTTTGATAGTTATGATGCCCAGGGGAACATACTTCAATATACTGCTCATGACAGTATAGCCTCTTCATTCATTTGGGATTACCTTAAAACTTATCCTATTGCTAAGGTCGAAGGTGCACGACAATCAGAAATCGCTTATACTTCCTTTGAAGGTGATGATAAGGGCAATTGGACTTATACGGGTGTTCCGGATATTGACCCAAGCACCCCATCAGGTCGAAACTATTTAACAATAAGTTCTAATTTGACAAAATCAGGGTTGTATACCACAAAAACTTATATAGTCTCATACTGGAAAAAGAGTGGTACAGTAACCGTTAATACTACTACGGGAAACCCCGGCAGGTCGGTGAATGGTTGGACTTATTATGAACATAAAGTCACGAACCCGTCCGGTGGGACAATCACAGTTTCAGGGAACGGCGCAGTGATTGATGAACTTCGCTTATATCCATTTGGTGCTCAAATGTCCACTTTTGCCTATGATCCTCTTATAGGATTAACAGCACAATGTGATGCCAATAACCAAACGAAGTACTTTGAATATGATGCTTTTAACAGGTTAATTCTCGTCCGTGACCAGGATAGGAATATAATTAAACAGGCCAATTATAATTATGCAGGCCAACAGGAAAATCCAAATATAGTTTACAATCAACAAAAGGCTGCTGTTTTTACAACATCCTGTAATACTGGCTATTTTGGCACATCGTTTTCTTATGTTGTGCCAGCAAATACGTTTAGTGCAGTCAACCAGGTTGCTGCCGATCAGTTGGCAATGGATTTTGTAAACGCGAATGGTCAGGACTATGCCAATAGAAAGGGTACATGCACTGCTGGCATTACTATTAATGGTTACAACGCAAAAGGGTATAATTATAATGTGAAATTCACAAATAATTCCACTAGCGAATATTTCACGTTTGTATTAACAGCAAATACAACTCAACTTACTTATAAAGGAGTTGTGCCGCCAGGAACCTATTCGGTCCAGTTTTATCCGCAGTCATCTCCTGTAACAGCAACATTTGTCATTAATGGTCTGACCTATAGCGGATCTACCCAAACAACATTTACCAATGTGGTTATCAATAATACTTCATCCGCCTACATGTATTAATATTTTTAAACGCACTATATGAAATATATACTCGTACTTCTTCTATTTTATTCAGGCCAGGCAATTAGCCAAACAAAAGTGTATGATATTACTATACAGGGAACCAATGGTAACAGTATTAATATTTCCAGTTTTAAGGGAAAGAAAATTCTTGTTGCTTCTATAAGTCCATCCAACCTAAAAAATGGTCAATTGAATTTTCTTGATTCCTTGCAATTGTCTCATCCAGATGTATACATTATTGCAATACCAGCTTCCGATTTCGAAGCTTCCAATAGTACTTCAGATTTAGTGGATAGTATTAAAAGAGTTGGGATATACCATTTTATTATTACAAATGGTGGTTATGTGAAAAAGGATAAAGGCATTAATCAGTATCAATTAATGAAATGGCTGACCAATGATACAGATAATACTCATTTTAATTCTGATGTAAATACTGATGACCAATTATATTTTATAAGTGAATCGGGAATATTGTATGCGGTTTTAGAGAAGGGCGCGCAATTAGATTTAATTGATGCCCTTTTAAAGCAGCAAGATATTAAGCAATGATATTATTAATATATATCTATTTTATTTAAGATAATTATATAACATGCTATTTTGCATTCCTTATAAAAATAAATTGACTTGGTTAGGCTTCTTATTGCTTTTAGGCTTTGAAACAGTAGGCCAACCACTTCCTCGTGCCATTCCTGCGACTTACCCATCATCTGTTAAACCGAATTTTGTTCGCTCCTGGTCAGCAACTGCCCCTGAACAAGTGCCCAATACTTTTGTGACCCGGGTTTTAAAGGATACCAAGCAGGTTACTCAATTTTTTGACGGCCTGGGCAGGCCTTTACAAACAGTGGCTGAACAGGGCTCCTTAATTACCAATGGCGCACCTGTTGATATGGTTTCAATGGTAGAATATGATGCCTTCAGTAGGGAACCATATAAATATCTCCCAACACCTTCAACAGCAACGGACGCAACCAAAAATGATGGCAATTTTAAATTAAACCCATTTGCCCAACAGGCCACTTTTTATGATGCCTTATCCAGCACCTCACCTTTGTTTAACCAAAACGAGCATATATTTTATGGGCAAACTAATTATGAGGCATCTCCATTGAACCGGATTTCGGAATCAGCTGCTCCAGGAGACAACTGGACCGGAACGATGGGAGGATCTACCGAATCTACAAGGATGTCAATAAAAATGAAATACTATGTTAACAAGGCTTCAGACAGTGTTCGAATTTGGAATGTATCCATCGGATCATTAGGTAATTTGAGTACATATTCAAGTACTGCTTCTTACGCAGCAGGGCAATTAACTAAGAATATTACCGTCGATGAAAAGGGTAAGCAGGTCATAGAGTTCAAAGATAATGAGGGGAAGGTCATTTTAAAGAAAGTTCAACTAACGGCATCTAATGATGATGGTACAGGTTCTGGCCATACAGGTTGGCTATGCACATACTATTTATATGATGACCTGAATAATTTGCGATGTGTCATTCAGCCCAAGGGTGTTGAATTAATTTCGGGCAACTGGTTATTAACGGATGCTGTTATTCTAAGTCAGCAATGTTTTCGGTATGAGTATGATGAACGGAACCGGATGATTATTAAAAAGGTCCCTGGGGCCGATTCGTCTGTTTTTATGGTGTATGACGGACGAGATAGGCTGGTAATGACCCAGGATGGAAACCTGAGACTTTCTGGAAACAATAAATGGATGGTAACCATTTATGACACATTGAACCGCCCCATTCAAACAGGCTTATTATTGAATACATGGAACAATAAAACTTTTGTTCAGCACCTTGATACAGCAAAAAGAAGTAGCGCTTACCCATTTTCAAGCAGCAATCTGCCTTCCGCCACTTATTATGATCCCTTAACAAATACATTTTATGATAATTATGACTGGAGAGCAAATTGGTCAAATCCCTTAACAGCCTCCTATAATACAAGCTATAATACCTATTTTCTGACGGCAAGTAATACAGCATGGCCCTATGCGCAAGCCAACACACAATCGGCACAATTAAAGGGCTTGGTCACCGGAACAAGGGTAAAAGTGTTGGGAACCAGTAACTATTTGTTTTCCGTTAATTTTTATGACGAGAAAGGGAGAGTTATACAAGTTCAAAGTCAGAATATTTCAGCTACTACAGCGGTCGATATTGTTACTACTCAATATAACTGGTCGGGTCAGCCATTGGTGGTAGTGCAAAAACAGGAAAAAGCAAATGCGCCTGCGCAAACTTCAGTAATAGTTACAAGCCTGACCTATGATGATTTGGGCAGGTTGGTGCAAACCGATAAAAAAGTACAGTACACTGGAGTCAATGCCAATGCTATGCCGGCAAGTTTTACAACTATTAATAAAATTGAATATGATGCACTGGGGCAACAGAAAGCAAAAAAGATTGCACCGGGGTATAATAGCGGAGCAGGGTTACAGGCACAAAATTATGCTTACAATATTCGGGGTTGGTTATTAGGAGTGAATAGAAGTGATTTAGCGGCAAATGGTTCTTCGTCAAATTACTTCGCATTTGAATTGGGGTACGATAAGCTAACCGATTCTGCCAACAGGAATTTTTTAGCTGCCCAATTCAACGGCAATATTAATGGCATGGTTTGGAAAGGCAGTGGCGATGGCATACGCAGAAAATACGATTTTACTTATGATGCAGCCAACCGGTTGTTAAAGGGCGCATTTGAGCAAAATGATGCAGGTACTACCTGGGGTAGCAGTACTATGAACTACACGATGCAAATGGGTGATGGTGCCAATCCTGCAACAGCCTATGATGCCAATGGCAATATAAAAGCCATGACGCAATATGGGTTTAAAATTGGTGGCACCGGTGCAACCATGGTCGACCAGTTAACCTATGATTATTACACCAATAGTAACCGGCTGAAGACAGTAGTTGATCAGCAAAACGATCCCTTAACAAAATTGGGTGATTTCAGGACTTCCTCACTGCATCCGCAATATGCCACCAAAACCCTGGCCAATATTTCCGCCATTACAGATTATACGTATGATGTAAATGGCAACCTGGTGACGGATCTGAATAAAGACATTATTCCTTTCGGTGGCGGCAATGGAATTGTATATAACCACCTGAACCTTCCGCAAACCATTACCATTAAAAAAGATGCAAGCAGTAATAAAGGAACTATAACCTACACTTACGATGCAGCAGGAAACAAATTAAAGAAAGTGGTTGTGGATAATTCGGTGGTTCCGGCTGTTACTACAACAACCCTTTACCTGGGCGGGCTCGTGTACAAAAATGATACTTTACAGTTCATCAGCCATGAGGAAGGCCGTATCCGCTTTGAGAAAGCAACTACCAGTACCTGTGTAGCACAGGTGGACCGGTTGGTTTATGATTATTTTTTGAAGGACCACCTGGGAAATGTTAGAACAGTACTCACCGACCAGAAGGAAGACATCTGTTATATTCCAGCTACGGTTGAAGATACACGCTATGTAAACGAACAGAAGTACTATGACATCCAGGATGCACGCCGGGTGCTGAAAACAACCACAGGGGCGACACAAGCCAGCTTTGAAAATAAGCTTTACCAGACTAATGGCGGTATAGCCGGGCAAAAAACCGGACTTGGCATTACCCTGAAAGTAATGGCAGGCGACAAAGTGAAAATCACAGCGGAATCCTATTATACTTTGCCATCGGGCGGTAGTACAGGTAGTCCGCTTAATATGGTGCTGGCTGACCTGTTAACCGCCTTTGCGGGCAGCGGGGCTGTTTCTGCCCTTAAGCCCGGAATTTCAGCAGCTGATGTTCAGGGTATAGCCACTAATGCCACCGACATCAATACATTTATAACCCGCACGCCTGCTTCATATACCGCAAAAGCTTATGTCAACTGGATCTTGTTTGATGACCAGTTAAAATATGTTTCGGCAGGTGCTGATCCGGTGAACGCAGGAACCTCAGCGGGTGGCGGTGTCTATACCCAACACATAACATTTATTAATAGTCCGGTAAATGTCACAAAAAATGGATTTTTGTATGTTTTTGTAAGTAATGAAAGTAACTTAGGGGTGTTCTTTGACAACCTTAATGTAACCCATACGCCGGGCCCACTGCTTGAAGAAACGAATTATTATCCGTTCGGGCTAACAATGGCGGGGATATCCGCCAAAGCCTTAAGCGGTGCACCAGCTAATAAGTTTAAATACAACGGTAAGGAAGATCAAAGACAGGAGTTCGCGGATGGTAGTGGATTGGAATGGTTAGATTATGGAGCAAGGATGTATGATGCACAAATAGGAAGATGGCATGTTCAAGATCCATTACAGGAAGATGAGTATAAAAATGAGGGAGATGAAAAGGAGAATGGTGAGTTAGGACAAGAAGAGAAATTGTTTGAGGCTTCATTTAATCTATTAGGTACACCACAAAATGTAGTCACTGGTGAAAACTCCGCAGTACATTACAATGAAAGCCCTTATGCTTACGTGGGTAATAATCCAATCAATTTTATAGATCCGTTTGGATTGGATACAATCCCGGTTTATAAGCCTCTTACGCCAGTAACAGTAACACCAGCTAACAAATCCAATAATCCTCTTAATTCTTGGTGGCTACAAGGGTCAATATTTGGTGGCGGCGCCTTAAGCATACCTTTTCCTAAACGTTGGATAGGCCCTGTTTTGCCAAACACTTCAAAAGCTACTACTTTGTTTTCTTTAACTGTCGGAAAAATAAAAGCACCCATTAATATATTGGGGAAAACTAGGTTGTATACTCATACTCTCAATGGATCTGCTCGATATGCAGGTACGTGGGGAAGATTTTTGAGTAGGTGGGGTTCTAAGTTTTTTGGAACGGCATCGGGTGTACTTTTTTATTATGATGTTGGTAGAGGTGTTTATAAATTTTACAATGAGCAATTCAAGACCTGGTCAAATGATAGACAATGGGATTTTGTCAATACGCAAATGATGTCAGGAACTCAATTTTTGCAAATGCGTTAAACTGATGAACATGGATGGTAGAAGTGTATTTGAAAATCTGGTTTCATTTATCCGTGATGAAATTAGAGAGTTTAAAAAGCCAATTAACAGAGATACTTTAATAGAGGAAAATTTAGGTGTAACTGGTGACGATGCAGCAGATATGATTTTGAGCTATAGCAAAAAGTTTAATGTAGACATAAGCAACTTTATTTTTGTAAAATACTTTCATGATGAGCCATCGGTTTTTTTGGCTAATAGAAAACTAAACGCATTAACCGTCGGTGATCTTGAAAAAGCTATTATAGCAGGCCGCTTAGATGAAGAAGTAATAAATAGTTAAAACAGTAAAGTGTTAATGCTATAAATTTTAGGTGAAATCTAACTCTAGAATTTGATTATAGTCAAATTAAACTAGAACTGAAAAATATTAAATGCAAAGGAAATGTCTATTTTGGGTGTTGTAAGCAGTTCTTTGAGATGGCTGAGAAGTTTTTGCCAGTGAAATGGAAAGCCTAGCCAAGAATGGACGATGATTATTATCCGTTCGGGCTAACAATGGCAGGGATATCTTCTAAGGCAGCCGGTTCATTAGATAATAAAAAAGAGTATAACGGAAATGAACTGCAAAATAGAGAGTTCAGCGATGGTTCCGGCTTGGAGATGTATGACTTCAATGCCAGGACATACGATCAACAAATTGGTAGATTTTTCCAGATAGATCCAATGACAGAAGAAGGTGGTCAGGAAAGTATAAGCCCGTATCACTTCTCATACAATAATCCGATTCGTTATAATGATCCAAGCGGAAAAGCTGGAGAGGATTGTTGTAAAGTTCTTTCAGATGCCGCTAGTTGGGTTGGTAATAAAATTGAACAAGTTGGTAACAGTTCTCCTGTTGCTTGGATAAATAATAACGTGAATCCTTTAACGCCACTTGCGGAGTTAGTAACTGGCAAAAGTTTAAATAGTGGATTTACTGAGGATAAATCTAGGGTAGAATCCGGAGTGCAATTGGCCACTTTTGCAGTACCAAGTGCTAAAGCCGAAGAGATAATAGTAAATGAAGCCAAAAATCTTGCCGTAGGGCAAATCGAAAGGAGATTCGTTAGTCTTGATAATAATGCCTTGAGCGCAGCTGTCAAGGAAGGGAAAAAGGATTTAGTCAAAGCATCAATTGGAGCAGATAAGCCGATTGTTTCAATTACTGCAGCCAAAGAATTTCTAGCGTTTGGAAACAAAGCAGAATTGAAGGGATTCATGACGGAGGTTGGTGCCACAATAAGTAAAAATGGCGGATCTGCGAGTCAAGCGGCAGCACTGCAGAAAACTGCATCAGGCATGGGTAGATCACTTGGAAATAAAGATGCCATGATTTTAGCCGGCGCTAAAAATAATGGGGCTGCAATAATTACTGCAGATAGGAAATTTGCCAATTTCATGAATGCTATAGGTTTTCCCAATCGTAACTTTTAAAAATTATGAGTTCATTTAATATCTTAATCGCGGAAATAGCATGCCCATCTTGTGGGAACAAATCTCAAGTACGAATCCAATTTAAGTTTGGTAATACTTGGCAATTGAAGTACAGAGTAGGAGATATAATTACATGGGGTGGTAATGATACCGGCAGCCCTAATCTTGGTCAGGTCAAAGTTTATGGAATTATTGAATCATCAACCTGTCCATTTTGTAAAAAAAATGCTATCCCTGAAGAATACGACATTTTAGTTGTAAATAATGAGATAACAAGTGTTACTCCATTAGTAGAAATCCAGGATTATTTAAAAGGTAATGGCGAGTTTGTTATCCTTTAACATTGATTGTGCTCATATAAGAACAGGCAGCGGGTAAAAAAGGGGAAAGCGGCAATAAGCAGGGCAATTATCACATAATTAAGCCATGAGCACTCAGCCAGTCACTCCTGAATAAACCTTACAGTTTTTATTTTTCCCAGGGGTTAGGGGTGTTGAGTTATAGGATGCTGGCAAAGTCACTGGTATTGCGGGTAAGGAGTATCAGGTCGTAGACAATTGTGCATCCATTAGAGGATGTTACTCCTAAAGAAAATTAGAAATCATTAACGAGTTATGAAAAAAGTGTTCAAGTTGTTGTTTGCTGTGATTGTATTTTTCGTTTTAGGGTATTTTGCATTAGGCTATATTTCTTCATTTGTTGGTTGGTATGGTTATAAAAAATGGCGATACAGGGTATCAACATCAGATATCGAAGAATCAAAAAAAAGAGGAGTGTTCGTTAAAGAATTACACTTTCAAATTGATAGTTTTTCCGGCACGTTAGAAAATTTTAAACCTTATATAGAGAAAGGCTTTAAGTTCGGTCTTCATTCATCAAAAGAAACAATTCCATTGAAGAATAGTAATTATCCATATCAATTGCGGTTTAATTATAGGCCATCAAATGAAATTACGATTCTCATAAGGGAAGATGAGTTAATAAAATTTGATAGTGCAAATGCTTCCTGGGGTTATTTAAAACATCCTGAAATTACCGATACAATCATTCTTATTATAAGAGGTGAAAATGTGCATTCTGGTAATATTAAGGTATGGCAATAGGCTTCTCTAAGCGGTGGTTCAAAAGAATTTTCTTTGGGGTAAAATAGATATTCCTAGATATTTGCGATTACACTGGCCACACTCACTCCAATTTTTTGAGTCTTTCTTTTATAAAAGAAGTAGCTAATCCTTCAGTTACTGAAATTAAAGACAAAACAAATATTTAATGATAACAAAAAAAATAAGATTAATAATATTTTGGGTAATAATATCTGCTGGTGTCTTTTTTTTATTGTGTTCTATTATTGTGGATATACTTTTAAAAAGTAAGGGGGAATGCAAAATGGCTATTTTGACAAATGAAAAAAATCGAATTAGATCTCAGAAGTCAACTTTATTTTATGAGTTTTACATTCAAAACAGGAAGTACAAAGGCAATTCTTTGGAAGAAGACTTAACAAGGGTTGGCGATAGCATCTGCGTAGTTTATATAAAAATATTTCCGGGAATTAATAGGCCGATAAAATATTTCAAACAGGATGAAATAAAGTGTAATTGCGGAAAATGAACTTATAAAACCAAAATATTAAACCCAAACCGGAAATTTCGCGCATCATCAGTGCCCTCGGCAAAAAACTTTCCAGCAAAAATATTTGGTGCTTTCACAAGACTATTCAATCGATAAATATCCCAGGCACAGGATAAGTTATTTGGATAAATACCCCGGCTCAAACTCATACTGATATTGACTAAATATGCTATTTTTAGAGCTAGTGAAGTTCTTTGAAAGGCAATCCCCCTGTTAGTTGTGCTGGAAATCATTATTATCCGTTCGGGCTAACAATGTCGGGGATCAGTTCCAAATCCGCAGGGAAACTCGACAACAAGTTTGAATACAACGGCAAGGAAAAACAAGAAAAAGAGTTCTCCGACGGAACAGGTCTTGAAGCATACGATTACGGAGCTCGTTATTATGATCCGCAGATTGGGAGGTGGCATACACAAGATGCGATTTCTGATAAATTTTTACCTGCCTCACCATATTGTTTTGTTGTAAATAACCCGATATTACTTTTTGATCCTAATGGTAAGGATTGGACTATAACTCGAAATCAGGATAAAAAGGGGAATGTTGTTTATACATTTCTATTTACGGCTGCTGTTTTAAATTCTAGTAGTAATTCAAGCATAGACGTAAATAAGTTTGCTCAGAAATTGCAAGGTCAGATTGAGAATATGTTTTCTCAAATAATTGAAAAAAATAGTGACGGTTCACTAAAGTACGCAATTGAAACTAGGGCTGTAATAACTGGCATCGGCAGTAAAAATGATTTAGCGAATAATCAATCATTATTTGAAATAAAAGATGCCTCTGATAACGACTTTAACTCTAGTATGCCAGGCTATGCTGTAGTTGCTGCGGCTAAAACAGGTAAAGATATATCTGTGAATGAAAGTTATGTAAATGATATTTTATCCGATAAAAATGGCAAAACTATTCCTCATGAGATTGGTCATACTGCTGGACTAAGGCATCCTCAACAAGATTTTAATAGCTACTTATGGGGTTTATTTAAAACGCCTGGTGAAACCTCTAATTCTCCATCGACAAACTTTATGAGGCAGGGAACTGTAACAACTCCGACTGGCCCAACTAAGGCTCAAGTTGAAAGAATCTATAGATTATATATGAATGGTGATTTAAACAAAAGAATAGGAAATCGGCCAGTTGATATTGATTAAATAGTATGATATGAAAGTAATTTATTTATGTATTGTAATTTTAAGTATTGCATGTGTAAGCCAATTAACAACAATGCATTTAGCTGAATTTGAAAAGTATAAATTTAAAGATCGGCATACAAGTATAATATTATTAAAATCATTTTTGATAAATAGGAAGTGTAACCCAGCTGACAGTATTTTATATGGGAACGCTTTCTTGTGCAAAACTACGCTCACTAATGATACAATTCTTGTCTTAGACTTATGCAAGCCAGCTTATAAATATTTAGACGAAGATTATAAATTTGAGCGTGATTTAAATATTGATACAACAAATATTTCTAACTCAACACCTATTGCCGTAATTCTTAATGTTGACAAAAGCGTCCTTAAGAAAAAATATAAATATACTATAGCTGAAATCAATAAATTAGAGTATTAGAATACCATTACCTCCTGAATTATCCAGAGCTTTATAGGCCCCCAATTTTGGTCCATGGATATTAGGGATATCAAGATCAATAACAGTAAATATTCAGACCAAAAGAAAGCATTCCTGAATTCTTCGAGGCGCCGTTGTATCCCTTGCAGCCTGCTACAGCAATTGACTTTTATTTCGATTGAATTTTCAATTGAAAAGCTCAGTTGAAAAAATAAAATCGATTAACTTGGATAGGTAGATAAGTTCTTTGAGATAGCTCAACCCGGAGTTCCTGCTAAAGTGGTGTCATATCAAAAAAAGGATGTTGATTACTATCCGTTCGGGCTAACAATGGCGGGGATAAGTTCCAAAGCTATAAATAAACTGGATAATAGGTATGAGTTTGGTGGCAAAGAAAAGCTAGAGAAAGAGTTTAGCGATGCTACTGGCCTTGAAATGTATGACTTCGGTGCACGTAATTATGATCCTCAAATTGGAAGATGGCATGTGATAGATCCATTGGCTGATTTATATCGAAGGCATAATCCGTATAATTATGCAGTAAATAATCCAATTAGATTCATTGATCCGGATGGAATGGGAAGTATAGGTACAAATGGTGTTAGTTCTGAGGATGGCCAAAGAAATTTGAAATCCTTCATGAATGATTTCATGGATGAGTATGGATCAAATGAGGATTTTAAGCAGGCAGAAACAAATTTCAATAATGGAGATAAAAATGGAAAAAATGATCCGAAAAAATCTTCTGATAATAATAAAAAACAGTCTCTAGTAGCTGCGGCAGCTAATTCTACTGCTGATGTTCTTGCACCCGGTTGGTATCATTCTGGGAAGATGTATGAAAAATTTAGTGAAGGCGAATATGGGGAAGCTGCAATTCATACTTTGAATTTTATAGGTGAATGGGTTCTAGTATTTATGTCTTTTGGTGCCGCAGAAGAGTATTTAATTTCAAGTCATGTAAGTCAAATTGAAACTAGAAGTATTGCTGAGGTTGCTGCGAATATAATTCCTGAAGGAAAATTTGCCAATCATTTATTTAAAGGAGTTGGGAAATTATCTGATACACCTGCAAATAGAGCGCTAATTTCGGAAATCTCAAACGGTAAGGCATTATGTATTGATGAGTATGGCAAAAGTTGGTTCGCGCGAACAATGCCTGACGGGACTCAGATTTATACATACACCCAAAATGGTGTTATCAAGGGTGCAGGAATTAATCAAACTGCAGTTGACATTGTTGCAAAATATGGAAAGAAATAATTGATATGAAAATAAAGAGTGAAAAAACTATTACCGAAAAAGAAGGTTATGAAGCTATGCTTTATATGCTCAAGGCCTATTGGAAGGCAACTGGATCTAATGATTTAACTGATATTTTAAGTGGTGGTGAATACTGGCTTGAAGAAGACACGCCTGCCGACAGTGCTTTTTGGCAATATTGGTTAGAAGCGGTAGAAAAGGTCAGAAAAGAGGGCTCACCTCCATTTAAAGAAATTATGTAACCTATTTACTCACTTCAATTTTTTTCATCTTTCTTTAATTGCGATATCTGAAATGTTTTCAATCGCGCTTTTTTCCTAGATAGAAAGCAGGTAGACCTTGTTCCCGGTAATTATGACGCCACATTTACATGTGATGATTTAGCTCTTCAAACAATTATTGACTTTGCAAGAAAAAATAATCTTCCATTTCAATGGGTTACAGAAGCGGGCACTTTTGATGAGTCAGATACTAAGTATAGCAATGTAAATGATTTTCTTTTAGATGTAAAAACGCATTCAGGAGCATCCGATTTTGCAAATGATCAAAACACTACACAAACAAATTTGGCAGGTATTCAACCTGGCAGCTTAAATGTGCTTACATCTGAAGGAAAATCCAGACCCAACCATATCCAGGCAATCACAACTGTATTTAATGATGGAAAATCCGTGTTAGACAGGAACTATCTGGGTGTAACCGGGTATATTGCTGCACAAGGAAATTTTAATTCACTTGGTAGATTATTTGGATCAAGCAATCCTGCTTCAATGAGATATTTAGGAGTTCCTGTTCAAGCAGGCATATATGACGTGACCTCAAATACCTGGACATCGCCTCAAACAGGGACTACCTCTAATTTTATAGGCGGCTATTATAATAATCAATACAAAAAATTTAATTTTTTAAACTGGAATAAATAATATTTGATATGTGGAAAGCCGTTAGTATAAATTTAATTGCACCCATAGTTTATCTTGTCTTATGGTTATTACCTCGGTATAGCGGATTTATTGACCATCATAAACTATTTATTGCAGAATATGGCCAAGCATTGATTATTGTTCAAATTGTTGCTTGCGTAATTGGATGTTTAATATGCAGAATTAAGCTTCTACAGATATTTCTTATTCTTTTAATGATTTTATTTGGGTTGGTACTGTTTAATACCATCGGGAAATTTAATCCATTTTAGGAATAACAAACTATTTCGGTGTGTTGGTGAGTTTGCCTTACCGGGAGTTGGCGAATGCTTGGTAGTGGATGTCATGTTTGCTGGCATGTTTGTGCATCGTACAAGCAAGATTAAAAAACGCAGCTTGTTGGTCGCGGCTTGTATAATATCTAGGCCCAAGTAGTTTTAAGGCATTTAAGAGTAAAATAATCCCCAAATATGTGATAATGGTCGGAATTTTCCAGTAAAGACGAATTATAAAAAAGTAATGAATTATATTGACTTGATAAAAAAGTTCTTTGAATGGTTTAAAATGGAATACCACCATTATTATTAAACCCAGTTAAATAATCCCAATTATTATTATCCGTTCGGGCTAACAATGGCGGGGATTTCCTCCAAAGCTGCTGGGAAACAGGAGAATAAAAAACAGTTCAATGGCATTGAGCATACAACAGATTTAGACCTCAATCAGTATGATGCTTTTTTCCGGACTATGGATCCGCAAGTTGGTAGGTGGTGGCAGGTTGACCCTAAACCAAATGATGCAGAGAGTCCTTATGCTGCAATGGGAAATAACCCTATTTTAAATAAAGATTATTTGGGCGACACTTCAATTTTAAGTTTGATTCAAGGCGGGTTATCGGATTTTGCTTCTGGTAAAGGTGCTGTTTACAACGGGGTTGATTGGGTCAATCGAAATTTAAACCCATTGGTTGACATTTATCACACTGTTGTAGGGCAAGATTTTATAACAGGAGAAAGTATATCGAGAAGTGAGGCTGTAGTTGGGATTGGCCTTGCAGTTGTAGGGGGAAAGGTTGAAGGCGCTGTTATGAAAACAATTGAAAAGGCTGTTGTAGCTAATGCAGTTGAAAAGTATGAAGTTGGTGTAGCAGGTGATTTGGCCAAAAGATCGGTAGTGGGCGATGGATTAGATGTTCACCATGTATCACAAAGTAAACCAGCCGGTCAAGTTATTCCAGGATATAATAAGGAGACCGCACCAGCGATTGCATTGCCTCGTTCAGAGCACAAGAATATTCCAACGTTAAAGGGAACGATTACAGCCGGAAATGCTCGCGACCAGTTAGCTAAAGATATTAGAGATTTAAGAAATTTTACAAATGCTCCCAATTCTGCCCTTAATCAATTGATAGATATTAATAAAAAATTATTTCCGGAAGCGTTTAAAAAATGATAGAACATGAATAGTAAGGAGTTTGTAAATGTAATAAAAGTGGTAGTTGGAGATAACACCATAAATGGCATGCGTTCTAACCTTGAAAAGCCACCGGGTCGTAAGCCGTCTGAAAAATTACTCACTATGTCAAAATGGTACAATGAGTTAAGTGAAGACGATAAAAAAATGGTTTTTCAAATAGTTAAAGAGTCAATTGATTTATCAATTTTTGGCTTTCTATGTGTACTGGATGGCGTAACTGCAATTGAGAATGAGAATAAAGGAGAATTGAAGCTTTTTTATCAAAGAGGCGATATTAATATATTATTAAATGATACTGGCGAAGAATATCTGCATGATCTCATCGATAAATAGTAGCAATTAATTGAAAAATTGGTCGAGATAAATTTTACTTTCTCACCACAATTTCTTCAATTTTTCTTTTATAGTAATATCTGCGATATATTCCAGTTCGCTTTTATCGTAAATCGAGAGCAAGTAAGCAGTATTGCCTGTGATGCGTACATAGGTGATGACGCGAGCTCCCCGGATTTTTTTTCCTTGGGAGGTGATGGCCAAGCGTATTTTGTATCAGGTGTTGCTTAGTTCGGTGCTGGTGGTAAGTTTTATTTTCCCGTTTGGACTAATTAACACTTACAAGTAATTTTTACCTAACGCTGTGAAGGCCGATAAATCCCATACATCATTTAACTGAAGCAAGATTTTACTTTTCAATTGAAAAAAAGAAAGGTCTATTTTGGATGTTGTAAGTAGTTCTTTGATACGGCTGAGAAGTAGTTACCAGTGAAATGGAAAGCCTAGCCAAAAATGGATGATGATTACTATCCGTTCGGGCTAACAATGGCGGGGATATCCGCCAAAGCCTTAAGCGGTGCACCAGCTAATAAGTTTAAATACAACGGTAAGGAAGATCAAAGACAGGAGTTCGCGGATGGTAGTGGATTGGAATGGTTAGATTATGGAGCAAGGATGTATGATACACAAATAGGAAGATGGCATGTTCAAGATCCATTACAGGAAGATGAGTATAAAAATGAGGGAGATGAAAAGGAGAATGGTGAGTTAGGACAAGAAGAGAAATTGTTTGAGGCTTCATTTAATCTATTAGGTACACCACAAAATGTAGTCACTGGTGAAAACTCCGCAGTACATTACAATGAAAGCCCTTATGCTTACGTGGGTAATAATCCAATCAATTTTATAGATCCGTTTGGATTGGATACAATCCCGGTTTATAAGCCTCTTACGCCAGTAACAGTAACACCAGCTAACAAATCCAATAATCCTCTTAATTCTTGGTGGCTACAAGGGTCAATATTTGGTGGCGGCGCCTTAAGCATACCTTTTCCTAAACGTTGGATAGGCCCTGTTTTGCCAAACACTTCAAAAGCTACTACTTTGTTTTCTTTAACTGTCGGAAAAATAAAAGCACCCATTAATATATTGGGGAAAACTAGGTTGTATACTCATACTCTCAATGGATCTGCTCGATATGCAAGTACGTGGGGAAGATTTTTGAGTAGGTGGGGTTCTAAGTTTTTTGGAACGGCATCGGGTGTACTTTTTTATTATGATGTTGGTAGAGGTGTTTATAAATTTTACAATGAGCAATTCAAGACCTGGTCAAATGATAGACAATGGGATTTTGTCAATACGCAAATGATGTCAGGAACTCAATTTTTGCAAATGCGTTAAACTGATGAACATGGATGGTAGAAGTGTATTTGAAAATCTGGTTTCATTTATTCGTGATGAAATTAGAGAGTTTAAAAAGCCAATTAACAGAGATACTTTAATAGAGGAAAATTTGGGTGTAACTGGTGACGATGCAGCAGATATGATTTTGAGCTATAGCAAAAAGTTTAATGTAGACATAAGCAACTTTATTTTTGTAAAATACTTTCATGATGAGCCATCGGTTTTTTTGGCTAATAGAAAACTAAACGCATTAACCGTCGGTGATCTTGAAAAAGCTATTATAGCAGGCCGCTTAGATGAAGAAGTAATAAATAGTTAAAACAGTAAAGTGTTAATGCTATAAATTTTAGGTGAAATCTAACTCTAGAATTTGATTATAGTCAAATTAAACTAGAACTGAAAAATATTAAATGCAAAGGAAATGTCTATTTTGGGTGTTGTAAGCAGTTCTTTGAGATGGCTGAGAAGTTTTTTCCAGTGAAATGGACAGCCTAGCCAAGAATGGACGATGATTATTATCCGTTCGGGCTAACAATGGCAGGAATATCTTCCAAAGCGGCTGGGAAACTCGATAACAAGTATGAATACAACGGCAAGGAAAAGCAGGAGAAAGAGTTTAGTGATGGATCAGGCCTTGAATTGTATGATTACGGTGCAAGGAATTACGATCCACAAATTGGAAGATGGCATGTGATAGATCCTAAGGCTGATCAGATGCGTCGGCATTCTCCATATAATTATGCGTTTAATAATCCGATTAGGTTTATAGATCCAGATGGTATGGTTCCGGGTGATTTTTTAAACGAGAATGGTGAAAAAGTCGGTAGTGATGGAAAGAATGATGGTAAAGTTTATGTCATTAAAACCACGCAGAAAAAGTTTGATAGTGAGGCTCCTTCCGCAGGAATATCGAAGGATGACAGGAAAGAAACTGAGAAATTTATTAAAGATAATGATGGGAATACTGCTGCGTTTGAGGGCAATGATATTGCATATAAGAATAGCGTTGAAATAGCTGGCAGATCGGATACCCGGCAAGGTATGGTAGATATTGTTAATCAAGACAATGGGAAAGGTGGTACTGATGATGCTAATAACAGAGAGTATGGGGGAACAATTAAACTTGATGGCACGGTGGTGCAGGATGCTCCAGGTCCAGTGTCCAATCCATTAGTCGATAAGAATGCTAGTATTAGTATAACAAATAATGGCTTGCGATCGGAATTTCATTCTCATCCTAGTGGAACAAGATCAGAGGGCCCTGGGGCCAATACAATTGGCGGGACAACAAGCTCAGGCTCTTTCCAGAATGCACCGTCAAAAGATATTGATATTAAAAATAGTGGTAGCAAGATAAACTATGTTTTTTCCAGAGGGAATGGTACTGTATACATGTATAATAATACTGGTGTTGTTGCGACTATTCCTCAGAAATATTTTGTCAAACCCAAATAGTTTGTATCCATGAAAAATATCTTATTGATATGGTCATTTTTTGTTAGTTACGCTTCTTTTAGCCAAGGCAAAATTGATGAGTATAAAAAAATGATTGATTCTGCAATTATTATACAAAATTCATTGCATTCATCAACTCCTGGAGAAAGAGTCATTCATTTAGTAGATGAAAATAATAATCCTTACATTTTAATATTAGATAAAGATCAGCAGAATTTTAAATCAATTGCTATCTTTTCCAAAGAAAATAGAAGGCTGATTAAGAAGGGAATTAGAGCGTGGAAAGTTTTTCCTGTGTTGATTAAAAATAAACTCGTCGTTACCATAATCGACTATTATATAACTTATAAGAATAAAAATTACAATTTCGCAAATGGAGGCGGAGCAAAGGTTATATTTGAATATTCCTGTGATCAGGAGAAATGGATATTTGTATCATCAAATTGGTCGGGGATATAAGAATTAACGACAAAAGGATGTTTCTCTGAAAGGATCATTAATAATTAATCCACTATATTTTGAAATGTATTGAAGACTCTCAGGATTATTATCTGCGATTCTGGTACGGTGTAATGGATGGTAAACGGAAATGTATCCACAGGCTACACGCGAACGTCATCATAGCGAATGGCGGAAGCCGAAGGCAGTTGCAGATGAATATGGGTTTCAAAATGCAGCCGCCGCATTTATTCCCTGTTCCACCGCTTTTCCCCAAAGAGGTGTTTTCGAGGTAAAATGGACATTCATCACAGGAATGAGTACAGCCCGTCACAGGAATGAGTATAGCCCGTCACATAATTGAAGAAAAATAGCGGTTATGGTTTGATTTTTGGTGCCTGGTTAATGCCTAAGGAGTGTTGCGTAAGGTGAATTGGAACGCACCCAATTCATTATAGTTCATGCTACAATTCCGCAATTACCGGAAAATTTAACGGCTATAGGATGACTATTAGATTAGACTTAGATTAGACTTAGATGAGACATAGATTAGACTGCAACGGCTATGCAATGGCTATGTAGCGGCTATGTAACGGCTATGCAAACCTTAATGATCACCTTAAGCAAAGCTTATACAAATTGACACTTTATTTTTTGAAATCCGCCACCGCCACTGCGTTGTAAACTACTTAATGGTATACCCTGATATAATCCACCTCCATCGCTGCACTGGTGAAAGCCGGGTCAACCGCTCCTGCAAAACCACCACCCATGGCCACATTCAGGATGCAGAAAAAATTCTTGTTAAAGGGAATGCCGGCTGAATTGGTTACGGTATGGATCAACTGGCCGTCTACATAAATCTTAATGGCCTTTGCAGACCAATCCACCGAGTAAATATGGAACCCGGTAGTGGCATTGTCAATGACCCTGGTATTGCCATCGGCATTTCCGCCGGAACGACCAGGATAATGCAGGGTCCCGAATATCTTGTTTGGTTCACTGCCGCGATGTTCCATTATATCTATTTCACCGCAGGCTGGCCAGCCTGCCGTGCCTATATCACCTCCCAGCATCCAGATCGCCGGCCAGGTGCCCACTCCGGCTGGTAGCTTCGCCCTTACTTCTACCTTGCCGTATTTGAACTCGAATTTGCCTTTTGTGATCATCCTTGCTGATGTATACTGGCTCCCCTTATAGTTCTCCTTTATTGCTGTGATCCTTAATACCCCATCCTGCACAACTGCATTTTCAACGCGGTCGGTATAGTACTCCAGCTCATTATTTCCCCAGCCATTTGACCCTGTCCCTGTTTCGAATATCCACTTGGCGGGATCTGGCCTTCCATTGGTGTTAAACTCATCTGACCATACCAGTTTTGGTTTTGGATCACCTGCTTGTACTTTTTTACAACTCAGGAATGGAATAAAAAGAGTCAATGCGATAAACTTTACAATTAAGGATTTCATAATTAAAGTTGTCGATATTAATTAGTGGTCGGGACAAGGGTCGGTACCGACTATTTTTTATAAAAATACTGTGTTTTGCAGGTAGTGCAGGCCACCCGGCAATAAAATAGAAGCAGTTTACAGTAATTTAGGAGTGGTGCTTTTCCCGGAATGCCGCTAAATTCAACATCATTTATTTAATCGCCATAACTGTAACCGGCTCCTGCCGGTTTTTTACCATGAAAAAAATAACTTTTGCTTCCCTGGTCTGGAAGGGGCTTAGGCGCGGGACTGTTTTCCTCCTGCTAACTTCAGCTTCAGTGCAGGCACAAACTGTTGTGCCGCTTACCGATCTTTCTTTTTTTAAGTCGCCGGGCAACAGCTGGCAGCTTGCCGGCGACCTTTCGGCTGACCTTAATAAGGATAACAGTTTCAACCTGAAAAAAGGCAGCGGTGTCCTGGTCAACCTCTCGGATGAAAACCGGCGTGGCCAGGACCTGTTTACCAATATGGAGCATGGCGACCTTGACCTGGAGCTCGATTACATGATGGCTAAAGGTGCTAATTCGGGCATTTACCTGCAGGGCCGTTATGAAGTGCAGTTGTTCGATAGCTGGGGCGTTGCCAGCGCAAAGTCGTCCGACAACGGCGGTATTTATGAGCGCTGGGATGACGCTAGGCCCGAAGGCCAGCAAGGCTATGAAGGGACTGCACCCAGGCAGAATGTAAGTCGCGCACCGGGCTTGTGGCAGCATATGAAAATAGTTTTCCAGGCACCGCGCTTTGATGCAAGCGGCCACAAAATTGAAAATGCCAGTATGCTTCGCGTGGAATTGAATGGAGTGCTGGTCCAGGAAGGAATATCATTATCTGGCCCCACGAGGTCTTCTGCAAGTAATATCGAAGTGCCCAGCGGGCCATTAATGCTGCAGGGTGATCATGGCACGGTAGCGTTCAGGAATATCCGGATCACAAAGTATGATAAGCCTCGTCCTGAACTGGCCAATTTACACTACAGGGTTTATGAAGGAAAGTTTGAGACCCTGCCGGATTACAATAAGCTAAAGCCTAAGGCTGAAGGCGCAGCTGTAATCCTCAGCTCCAATATCACGCCGGTTAAAAATGAATTCCTGTTGCGCTATACCGGAACCCTGCAGGTAAAGGAATCCGGTGAATACCACTTCAGTTTAAATACGCCCGGCGGTGATGGTTTTCTAAAAATCAATAACCAGCCTCTTGCCCCGGAAAGCGGCCAGGAAGGGCAGTACAAGGCTACACTGCTTGCCGGTAATTTACCCTTTGAACTCATTTATTCCAAGTACAACGACTGGGCTAACCCCGGACTGGGACTATCCATAACGGGGCCGGGTATCCGTGAATTCACCATCAGCGATGCCAATACCAGTTCCGGGGAAATGGTCGATCCTATATTGGTGAATGCCGGTTCTAATACACTGTTACATTCTTTTATGGATATACCCGGTCAGCGGATTGTGCATGCTGTAAATGTCGGCAGTCCCTTGAACCTGCACTATACTTATGATATGGAAAAAGGCAGTGTGGTGCAGCTTTGGCGCGGCGGGTTTTTAGATGCCACTCCCATGTGGCATGAAAGGGGAGATGGTTCATCACGGCCTGTTGGAACCATATTGGCATTGGGTAAATCAAACTTCCTGTTGCAAAAACTTTCCTCCCTGCAGCAGCCCTGGCCAACCGACTCTGCAGGTACAGTATACCGGCCTAAAGGATACCGCCTGGATGAAGCAAACCGCCCGGCTTTCCGGTACCTGATTTATGGTAACAATATAACGGATGCCATTTATGTAACAGCGAATGGCAAAGGCATACGGCGGGAAATAACCATGCAGGGACCAACACAAGATATCTATGCGTTACTGGCCAGTGGCAGGAACATCGAAATGTTACCCGGAGGCATATATGCAATTGATGACAGAAGGTATTACATACAGGTTGATGATGCGGCAGGGGTGAAACCAATCATCAGGGAATCTGGCGGCCAGCAGGAGTTGCTGTTACCGGCCGGGGCAAAAATTATTTATACAATCCTGTTTTAAACATAGAAATTTTTATGAGGAAGAATGAATTGACTAGCTATTTGCAGCATGTTGTAAAACAGGTGCTGGCCTGTGTGGTTATGGCAGCGTTTGGCTATCACAGTTATGGCCAGGCAGAATCAGCCAAAGAAGATGATTATTTCCGGATCATGCGGGTGCCCGCACCGGAGGGTATGATTTTGGAAGTTGGTGGCCTGTGTACTTTACCCAATGGCAATCTTGGTGTAACAACCCGCAGGGGCGATATATTTATTGTTGAAAACCCTACAACGCAAAAACCATACTTCAGGAAGTTCGCTTCGGGACTGCACGAGGTATTGGGACTTGCTTATAAGAATGGCGCCTTGTATTGCGTGCAGCGCGGCGAGCTGACGAAGTTAATGGATACCGACAACGACGGTAAGGCCGATGTGATTGAAACAGTGTACCAGTGGCCTATTTCAGGCAATTACCATGAATACAGTTTCGGTCCCAAGCTGGCACCGGATGGTTCCTTTTTCGTTTCCTTAAACCTGGGCTTCGGGCCAGACTGGTGGCATCCGCAAAGCTTTGTACCCTGGCGGGGCTGGGTCCTGCATATTAATGAAGACGGAAGCATGGAACCCTGGGCAACAGGCATGCGCTCGCCCTGCGGACTGAGCATGATAGGCGATGAATTATTTTACACCGATAACCAGGGCGACTGGGTTGGGTCGGGCAGTATCATACAATTAAAGAAAGGCGCGTTTACTGGCCACCCTGCAGGTTTACGCTGGGCAGGCCAGCCCAATTCACCCGTGCATGTAAAACAGGAACAGGTATACGCACTGGTGAATCCCCGTAAGGAATTTGATAAGCAGGGCAACCCGGTAAAACCGGAAAATATAGTCAATGAAAAGTTCCAGACCCTGGCTGAAGTGAAAAAATCCATTCCGGAACTGCAACTGCCGGCAGTGTGGTTACCGCATGGCATACTCGGCATATCAAATTCGGAAATTGTAAAAATACCGGAAGGCGTATTTGGTCCTTTTACTGGCCAGTTGCTGGTGGGTGACCAGGGCCAGAGTAAGATCGACCGGGTGTTCATGGAAAAGGTCAATGGCGAGTACCAGGGCGCTGCCATTGAATTCAGGAGTGGTTTCCAGTCGGGCATTGTCCGTTTGGCCTGGGCAGGTGACGGATCCCTGTTTGTGGGGGAAACCAACCGCGGCTGGGGCTCTGCCGGCGACGCGAATGAAGGCCTGCAAAGGCTGGTGTGGAATAATAAAGTTCCCTTCGAAATGCGCGCGGTAAGGGCAATGCCGGATGGTTTTGAGATTGAGTTTACCAAGCCGGTTGACAGGAAATATGCGGAAGACCTGGCCTCTTATAAAGTGGAAAGCTATATCTATAAATACCAGGCAGTATATGGTTCACCACCTGTGAATACAGAAAAGTGCACGGTGAAAGGGGTGAAGGTGTCAGGCGATGGCCTCAGGGCCAGGATCATTGTCAGCAACCTGCGGCCTTATTATATCCATACGATAACGCTGGATGGTATAAGGGATAAGGAAAATTCATTTTCACTGGTACACCCAACCGCATATTATACCCTCAACAATATCCCGAAAGGGCAGGGGCTGGCCTTGGGTGAAGTAAGCACCAGGAATTCGGCTGCTGCAACAAAAACCGCGGCAGCAACAAATGGAAAATCAAGTGCAGCTACGGCTACCAGTTATGAAATGGTAAAACCCCTGCTGGTAAAATACACCTGTGTCGCCTGCCATAATGCTGAGAAGCGCCAGGTTGGCCCGGCATTTAATGATGTGGCCCAACGCCGTTATTCAATTGATAAGATTATTCAACTCATCCGTAATCCAAAGCCGGAAGACTGGCCTGGTTATTCAACGCCCATGCCACCCATGTCGCATGTGCCTAAAGAAGATGCACAGAAAATAGCACAGTGGATCAAATCACTGGAGAAGGCAAATTCAACTGTACAGTAGAATCTTGCCTGTGGCGGCCACCGCTGCTTTAATTGCATTGTCGGTTACCCTTCATTAAAGAATGGAGTATTTTAAAACTTTTATATTACGAAACAACTCCCCGTCCAACACCCATCAAAATTCAGTAACTTCGCGTCTATTTCAAAGAAAAGAATTCATAAGTAGTTAAGAATCAGCGAGTTTATATATGGCAGCGAAGTACCGCGAGTTTCAGCAATTGAATTTACCGGCCATTGAGACCGAAATCCTGGCCAAATGGACTGAGCACCAGGCTTTCGAGCAAAGTGTTTCCCTGCGCGAAGGGGCAACCCCATTTGTGTTTTATGAAGGACCGCCCAGCGCCAACGGTATGCCGGGCATCCACCACGTTATTTCACGTACCCTGAAAGACCTGGTCTGCCGCTATAAAACCATGCAGGGCTTCCAGGTGAAACGCAAGGGCGGATGGGATACCCATGGCCTGCCGATTGAACTGGGTGTGGAAAAAGAACTGGGCATCACCAAAGAAGATATCGGCAAAACGATTTCCGTTGAAGCCTACAACCAGAAATGCCGCGAAGCCGTACTGCGCTTCAAGGACAAATGGGATGATATTACCCGAAAAATGGGCTATTGGGTCGACCTGAATGACCCTTATATCACTTTCAAAAACGAATACATCGAAACCCTCTGGTGGTGCCTTAAACGCCTGCACCAGAAAGGTCTCCTATATAAGAGTGTCAGCATCCAGCCCTATTCGCCGGCTGCAGGAACGGGCCTGAGCTCCCATGAACTGAACCAGCCCGGTACCTATAAGGATGTGAAAGATACCAGCGTAGTGGCGATGTTCAAAGCAATCAGCACTGCCCAGAGCGCCTTCTTATTTGAAGCTGCCCAAATGGGTTCTACCCTCGACGCTGAAGTTTTTTACCTGGCCTGGACTACCACACCCTGGACCCTGCCATCCAACCTCGGACTCACTGTCGGACCCAATATCGATTATGTATTGGTGAAGACCTTCAATCCATATACCCACCTGCCGGTGAATGTTGTACTGGCGCAAAACCTGTTGGGCAAATACTTCAAACCGGAAGGTGAGAACGGCGATTTCGCAGCGTATACTGCAGAGACCAAAATCCTGCCCTGGACTATCTTAACCAGCTTCAGGGGAAAGGCACTTGAGGGTCTCCGTTATGAGCAGTTACTGCCATACGAAGCCAGCACAGCGGAGAAATCCGGTGGCGATCCCTTCCGCATTTTACTCGACACATTCGTAACCACTGAAGACGGTACCGGTATCGTGCATACTGCCCCGGCATTCGGTGCAGATGACTATAAAGTAGGCCGGAAATACGGCATCGGCATTTTAACACTGGTTGACCGGGAAGGAAAATTTGTAGACGGGCTGGGGGAATTCAGCAACCGTTTCGTGAAGAACTACAAAGACGATCCCAATTATGTGGATGTGAATGTAGACATCAGCGTAAAACTGAAAAAAGAAAACCGGGCTTTCAAGGTAGAGAAATACGAACACAGTTACCCGCATTGCTGGCGTACAGATAAACCGGTTTTATATTATCCGCTGGACGCCTGGTTCATCAAGACCACGGCCATCAAAGACCGGATGGTAGAGCTGAACAAAACCATCAACTGGAAGCCCAAAGCCACCGGCGAAGGGCGTTTCGGCAACTGGCTTGAGAATATGGTGGACTGGAACCTCAGCCGCAGCCGATATTGGGGAACACCCCTGCCTATCTGGCGCACAACCGATGGCAATGAAGAAAAATGCATCGGCTCCATTGAAGAACTGAATACAGAAATCCGCAGGGCCAGCGAAGTGCTGGGCGGGGATATCAATACCCATTATTTACACGACGGCATCCTCGACCTGCATAAACCATATGTGGATGATGTGGTGCTGGTGAGCGAATCCGGGAAACCCATGTACCGCGAACCCGACCTGATTGATGTCTGGTTTGATAGCGGGGCCATGCCTTATGCGCAATGGGGACTGGATTACGAAAAACTGAAAGCCGGCGATGAGCGGCCATTCAAGGCGCCATTCGATACGAACTATCCCGCCGACTTTATTGCCGAAGGGGTGGACCAGACCCGTGGCTGGTTTTATACCCTCCATGCCCTGGGTGCATTATTATATGATAGTGTAGCCTATAAGACCGTAGTGTCGAATGGCCTCGTGCTCGATAAGAACGGCAACAAAATGAGCAAGCGCCTGGGTAATGTGGTGGATCCCTTCAAGACCATCGAAACCTTTGGTGCAGATGCCACCCGCTGGTACCTGATCACCAACGCATCCCCCTGGGATAGCCTGAAATTTGACCTTGAAGGAATCCGCGAAGTGCAACGCAAGTTCTTCGGTACCTTATATAATACCTACCAGTTCCTTGCGCTTTATGCCAATGTGGATGGATTTGCCTTTAAGGAAGCCGCCATCCCGCTGGACCAGAGGCCCGAGATCGACCGCTGGATCCTGTCTTCCCTGAACACCTTAATAAAAGAGGTAACCGCGGCCTTTGACGACTACGAACCAACACAGGCCGGTCGCCTCGTGGAAGATTTTGTTGATGAGCACCTGAGCAACTGGTATGTAAGGCTTTGCCGCCGCCGGTTCTGGAAAGGAGACTATTCCGCAGATAAGATCAGTGCCTACCAGACCCTGTACGAGTGCCTGGAAACGATTTCCCGTTTAATAGCGCCGGTATCGCCGTTTTTTGCGGACTGGCTTTTTGGCAACCTGAACGGGGTGACCCAGCGGTTTACCGAAGGTTCTGTGCACCATGTTTTATATCCGACCGCTGATGCGGCCAAAATAGACCCTGCCCTGGAAGAAAGGATGCAACTGGCACAGGATGCCTCTTCCCTGGTACTGGGACTGCGTAAGAAAGTGAATATCAAGGTCCGCCAGCCATTACAGCGCATACTCATACCGGTTTTGGACCCGGTTACGAAAGCGCAGCTGCTGAAAGTTGAGGACCTGGTAAAAAGTGAAGTGAACGTAAAGGAAATACAATACCTGACTGATGCTGACGGGTTTATAAAGAAGAAGATCAAGGCGAATTTCCAGGCCCTGGGCAAAAGGCTGGGCGGGAAAATGAAAGCAGTGTCTGCCGCGATCGGGAATTTCAGCCAGGCAGATATTTCCAGGCTCGAAAAAGAAGGTTCATATTCTTTGGAAATTGATAGCGAACCCTTAATATTACAAATCCATGAGGTTGAAATAACCAGTGAAGACATCCCGGGCTGGATGGTTAGCTCAAAAGGATCATTGACAGTGGCCCTGGATGTAACGGTTACCCCCGAGCTTGAACAGGAAGGCAACGCCCGGGAGTTAGTGAACAGGATCCAGAAAATCAGGAAAGACAATGGGTATGATCTCACCGACAGGATCCAGGTAAAACTGGGTGAAGCGGGGTCATTGGCAGAGTCCATCAGGCAGTTCGGACCCTATATCAAGGAAGAAGTACTGGCCGATGAGCTTGAAATGGTAGACCACCTTGCAGATGGAATGCCTATTGAAGTGAATGAAAAAGCAATAAAAGTTTGGGTTGATAAATCTTCCCGCGCTTGACATATAGAAAATTCATCACCGGATAAAAGGAACAATGTATGGCAACAAAGAAAAAGGCCGCTAAACCTGCCGCCAAAAAAGTTGCTCCGGCAAAGAAAGCCGCGCCAGCGAAAAAAGCTCCTGCCAAACCAGTAGCAAAGCCTGCCGCGCCGGCTAAAAAAGCTGCGACAAAACCAGCCCCTGCAAAAGCAGTAGCTAAGCCGGCGGCTAAACCCGTTGCGAAAGCTGCCCCAAACAAATCTGTCCCTGCAAAAACAGTTAAACCAGTTGCTCCTGCAAAAGCAGCAGTTCCTGCAAAGCCCGTTGCTGCAGCAAAACCAACCCTAAAAAAAGAAGAACCGGTGAAGAAAGTACCAGAAGTGAAAACAGCGCCATCTAAAGCTGCCCCGTCTAAAGCTGCGCCATCTAAAGCACCTGCGGCTGCGAAGCCTGCTGCTGTTAAGGAAGCACCGGCTAAACCGGCTGCACCAGCTAAACCGGCTGCGCCGGCAAAGCCAGTAGCAGCGGTAAAACCAGTAGCAGCGGCTAAACCAGTAGCAGTAACGGCTAAGCCCGAAGCTCCGGCAAAACCTGCGGTAGCAGAGAAACCCGCAGTTGCAGAGAAACCTGCTCCGGCTCCAAAGGCTAGCAAGAAAGCGCCAGTTAAGAAAATCATCCGCCAGGGATTAAGGCCAATGCCGCCAAAACCCGCAGTAAAAGATGATTCCAAGCAAACAACGCCTATCCCCATTAAAAAACCGGTGCCACCCCCGGAAAAAAGAACCACAAAAATGGTGGTGCCCGAAATAAAAACGAAAACTGTGCAACCCTATAATCCAGATTTTACAAAAAGCGTGCTTGACCAGAATGCCGCTGTTCCCCAGGGACCAACCCAGCGTTATAGTGACCCTGAATTACTTGAATTCAAAGACCTGATCAATAAAAAGCTGGATGCCGCGAAAAAGGAACTGGCTTACCTCCAGGGACTGATTACCCGTAAGGACGAGATGGGCGGAGATGAAAGTGAAAGCCGTTACATGACCATGGAAGATGGCAGTGTGAGTATGGAACGTGAACAGCTTGCCCAAATGGCCAGCCGCCAGATCACTTTTATTGACCACCTGGAGAAGGCCCTTATGCGTATTGAAAACAAGACCTATGGTATTTGCCGGGTTACCGGTAAGCTGATCGATAAAGCCAGGCTGAAGGCTGTGCCCCATGCTACGCTGAGCATCGAAGCAAAGAATACTATGAATAAGTGAATGGTGAATAGTGAATGGTGAATTGAAAGAAAATGGCCGCATTACTGCGGCCATTTTCTTTCGAGGACGGCGAACTCCAGTTGCTGGCTGGGTTCACCGAAACCGGGTTCATAAGGGAATGGCAGCCTTTCCCCGGTATCCTGGTAACCGTGCCGCTTATACCAGTTAATGAGTTCAGTGCGGGCGGTTATAACGGTCATGCGTATATTGTGTTTGCCAATACCTTTTGCAAATTCATCGGCTGCCTTTAGCAATTCTTTTCCGATACCTGCGCCTTGCAATTCGGGTGATACCGTTAACATGCCCAGGTATACATAGCCAGTTTTTTCTGCCAGTAATACACAACCGATAATTTGGTTTTGGTCGTTAGTATATTTTAAGATGGTGTTGGCCGGGTTATGCAGCATTGCTGCCATGCGATCTTCATTTACCCGTATTCCGCCCACCAGCAGGTCAGCTTCGGTGGTCCAGCCTTTCTTCGAACCTTCTCCCCGGTAGGCACTGTTTACCAATTGTACCAATTCGGCAATATCCGCTGCTTTTGCAATGCTTACAGGCATATGGAAGGTTTAGGAAGTGAGCGATTGGATTTTGGTAAAAGGTTTTCTACCCGGCAGCAGGATATTTATAATTTGCTGTACCAGTAATTCCAGGTTTATATCTGACCGGTTGGAAAAAACAACCACTGCAAAGCCTTCTCCGGGAATAGTAAAACTATAAGAATTAAAGCCGCCGTTTGAGCCGCTATGGTAAGCAAGGGCAGGTTGTGTATGCTCATCAACAAACCAGCCCATACCATAACCCGTTTTGTTCCTGGCATCTATGGCAAACTGCAGTGACCTGGCAAGGCTGGCAAGTTGTTTCGGGAAAACATTTCCCGATTGCAGGGCGGTGAACCATTTCGTATAGTCTTCAACAGTAGTATAAATGCCGCCATCGCCTTCGGTGGAAAAGAAGATATGTTCAGCAGCGCCGGATGCAACAAACCGCTTCGAAACGCTATCGAGGTCGTAACCGGCGGCATCTGTATTGTTTGCCCGGCTTTCATTCCATATAGCTGTATGTTTCATGCCTGCGGGTTGGAAAATGTATTGTTGCATATAAGCTGCATAAGAAAGCCCGCTTGCCCTTTCAATGACCAGGGCCAACAGGCAATAGGCCGTATTGCTGTACCGGAACTGGCTGCCCGGGGTGAAATACGTAGTGTCGATATTTTTAATGGCGGTAAGCGCTGTGCTATTGTGCGCATGATGAAGGTTGTTAGTATCGGTATACGCATAATGATCCACTATGCCAGAGCTATGGTTCAGCAGTTGCCGGATAGTAACCTGTCCACCGATTTTTTTGTTGAGCTCCGGAAGGAAATGTCCGATCTTCTCATCCAGGGACAATTTATTTTTGCCGGCAAGTTGCAAAATGGCCATCGCGGTAAATTGCTTGGTCAGGGAAGCAATATTAAATGTTGTGGCTGGTGAAATCTTCCCCTTCCCTTCCAGCGATGAAATGCCATAACCTTTTGAGAAAGTCGTTTTACCTTTTTCAACAATGCTTATGGCAATGCCCGGTGCATCGGCTGTATACCTTGCATGCAGCAGGGAATCAACACGTTGTAGCGGCCCCTGTTCGCTGGGCCTTGCCGTGGAGCAAAGGGATAGCAATAACAATAATGCCAACCAGTTTTTCATACCGGTAAATTAAAAAGCTTTGGATTCTTTTTTCCAGAAGGCATCGGGCATTGGTTTCCCCAAAAGGTACTGGTAATAGAAATTGGCATTTTCATTCACCAGGTGGGTCCTTTTGGTGGCCTTATTCATCCCGATACCGTGTCGTTCGTTGGGATAAACCATCATCTCAAAATGTTTACCCAGGTCCTCCAGTTTATTGATGAACTGGATACTGTTCTGCATGTGCACATTGTCGTCTGTAGTACCATGAACGATACGCAGTCCGCTTTTATATTTGTCGGCGTAAGTCAGCACCGAAGTATTTTTATATCCTTCGGGGTTTTCCGCAGGCGTATCCATATATCTTTCCGTATAATGAGTATCATACAATTGCCAGTCTGTTACAGAGGCATTCGCAATGCCGTAATCAAATACATCTGCACCATAAGTCATGGCCATACAGGTCATGTACCCGCCAAAACTGCCACCGGTGATAGCCAGTTTTTTGTCGTTTACCCATGGTTGTGATTTCATGTACCTGGCGCATGCCATATAATCTTCTATTTCATATTTACCCAACTGGCGGAAAATATAGTTCATGCCTTTCTTGCCAAAGTGGCCACTGCTCCGGTTGTCGAAGCTCACCTGTACCAATCCTTCCTGCGCCCACCAGATTTCTGAAGGGCTCACACGGTATTGGTCGTAAACCTGGCCGGCATTGGGGCCGCCATAAATACTTACCAGGACAGGATATTTTTTAGCCGGGTCAAAATTGATGGGATAGGTAATCAGTACCGGTAAATCAAATAATCCGTCGGCAGATTTAACCCTTATCAATTCTTTTTTCGGCAGGTTGTAATTGCCGGCTTCGGGACCTTTGGCTGTACCAATTTCACGGACCAGTTTCCCGTTTATATCAACCAGCGCTGTTGTGGGTACTGTCTGGATATTGGAATAAGTGGTAATGAAATATTTGTAATCAGGCGACAGGTTCATGCCACTGAAAGAATATTCACCAAAGGAATGGCGCAGCATTTTTTTGCCATCCAGCCCGACACTGTACAGGTCCCACCGGGCGCTGTTTTCCTTGCGCGCATTAAAATAAACGCGTTTCCCTTTTTCATCAACCTGCAACACACCGCCAACGGAATATTCACCATCAGTGAGTTGCGCCAGGCGCTTGCCGGTGATATCATACAGGTATAAATGGTTCCATCCGCTGGCATCGCTCTTCAGTATAAACCCTTTTTTATCCGACAGGAAAGTGATGCGGTCATAAACATCCAGGTCGATCCAAGTTTTCTGGGACTCTTCATAAATAAGGGTCTTTTGTCCGCTGGAAGCATCAACACCATATAACTTTAAATTATCCTGCCCGCGGTTCAGCCATTGTATCCAGAGCTGGCCGGTTGGGGCCCAGGCAGGCGTACCAAAATACTGGTCGTCCTGGTCATTAAAATCAGCCCAGCTTACCTGGTCATTGCCGGTATGAGCAATGCCGATTTTTACAGTAGGATTTTTATCGCCGGGTTTTGGGTAGCGTTCTTTTTCCAGTGAACCGTGCTGGCCATCAGCAACATAAATAGGAAACACAGGAACACCGCTTTCATCGAAACGCATAAACGCCAGGTTTTTGCTGTCGTCGCTCCACCAGAAAGCTTTATAATGACTTTGCCGGCCCAGTATTTCTTCATAATAAATCCAGGAAGCATATCCGTTTAAAATGGAATCATTGCCATCAGCAGTAACCTGCTTTTCTTTTTTAGTGGCAATCTCCATTATATAGAGGTTATTGTCGGCCTTGGTATAAGCAAAAAATTTACCATCCGGCGATGCGGTCTGGTTACGTGCGCCAACAATAGCGAGGGCAGGGACGGCCACAGCTTTTTCCGCAGGAGTGGCGCCGGTAAACAGGCTTGCATTGCCCGTTTTCACATCCACCAGGAATTGGCTTGTTTTGCCATCTGCATCCTTCCTTGATTCGAGGTAATGTTGTTTGTCCGTCCAATTACCGATTGTTGGAAGGGGCTGGGTAAGGTTAGTGGGCGCACCCCTGAAAGCCTGTTCAACACTGATAGATTTCTGCTGTGCCTGCGATACAGTAAACGTAGTAATCACTGCCGCAAACAAAATAGCTTGCTTCATCCTTGAGGTTTTATATGGTAAAACTATTTGACTTCCTGCATATCCACCAACCGCTTATAAAATCCATGCTGTTCCAGGAGGCTGTCGTGGCTGCCGCGCTCAACAATCTTCCCGTTTTGCAGCACCACAATTTCATCGGCATGGCGGATTGTACTAAGGCGGTGTGCAATCACCAGGCTGGTGCGGTGTTGCATCATGTTGTCAATGGCTTCCTGCACGAGGCGCTCACTTTCTGTATCGAGTGATGAAGTGGCTTCGTCCAGGATAAGGATCGGCGGGTTTTTTAGTAATGCCCTGGCTATGGTTAAACGCTGCCTTTCACCGCCACTAAGCTTGCTGCCCCGGTCGCCAATATTTGTATTGTAACCTTCTTCCTTCTGGATTATAAAATTGTGGGCATTGGCCACTTTGGCTGCCTGCTCAATTTCCTCCGGGGAAGAATCGGGGTGGGCCAGCGCAATATTGGCGGCGATTGTATCATTAAACAAAATAGGCTCCTGCGTAACAATACTCAATTGCTCGCGAATTGAATGCAGGGTATAATTTTTTATGTTGATGCCATCGATCAGAATCTCCCCGCTTGTAACATCATGAAAACGGGGTACCAGGTCGGCCAGGGTAGATTTTCCAGATCCCGATGAACCAACCAGGGCTACTGTTTTACCTTTTTCAATGACCAGGTTGATATTATCGAGTATAACGGTGTCTTCATACGAAAAAGAGACATTCCTGAATTCAATGGCCTGGTTAAAAGAGGTTAATTCCTTAGCACCCGGTGCGTCCCGGACGGTAACCGGAGCCTGTATGATAGCTTCAATGCGTTCAGCGGCTGCACTTCCCCGTTGTACATTGTAAAATGCATTGGAGAATGACTTGGCCGGATTGATGATCTGGGTAAAGAAAACAATATAGGTGATGAAGGCATCGGCCTGTAATACTTCGTTGTGCAATACCAGTTTGCCCCCGAACCACAGGATGGCTGTAAGAACCAGTACGCCCAGGAATTCCGACATCGGCGCAGCCAGGTCACGCCGGAAATTCATGGCATTGCGGATATGGTTCAGCTTTTTGTTGATGCCAAAGAATTTGATGCCTATAATTTTTTCGGCATTAAAAGCTTTGATGACCCGCAGGCCCCCCAGGGTTTCATCCAGGACAGATAATAATAGTCCTTGCTGTTCCTGTGCATCCGTGGATTGCACTTTCAGGGAGCGGCTTACGCGGCCGATGATGAAACCGGTTGCGGGAAGCAGCACCAGCAAAAACACCGAAAGTGCGGGGCTCAGTAAAATAAGCGAAACGAGGATGATGATAATTGTGAGCGGTTCCTTGATAAGTGTTTCGAGGGCGCCAATAATACTCCATTCCACCTCGTTCACGTCGTTGCTCATGCGACTAATGATATCACCCTTGCGCTGTTCCGTAAAAAAGCCAATAGGCAGTTCCAGTATCTTGTTATAGAGGTCCGCCCTGATTTTGGTTAATACCTGGTTCCGCATGGGGGTCATGGTCCGGAACCCCATATACAGGAAAATATTCTTAAGGAGTATGGTAATGATAATCGTAATACAAATTGCTGCAAGGGCAAAAACGGGGCCATGCGCCTGGATCAGTTGGCTAAGCTGGTATTTGAGTGAGCTCATCAGGCCGGAAGCAGAAAAACCTGAAACCGGTTTAACATCCACCAGTTTTTCCTTGCCAAAAAGTAATTGCAGGAATGGAGCCAGCATTGCCAGAGAAATCAGGGAAAAGAGTATGGATAACAGGTTGAACAGGAAATAAAGGGCGATACCACCCTTTTTGTCTGACAGATATTTAAGGATCCTGGAGAAATTTTTCATTCTGTTTTTTGTAATAAGAAGTTGCAAAGCTACGCTAATTTGCCTGCGGGGGTACTTAAATGCCGGTTAAGATTCGCATCTTTGCACCAAATCAGCGCTATGCAACAGGAGACGAAAAGACAGAAACAGGTGGCCGGGGAAGTGCAGGAAGTATTAAACGGCATATTCCAGCGGCTGGGGTTAACAATGATTGATGGAGGCATGGTGTCGATTTCTTCCGTAAAAATGACCCCCGACTTGCTGGAAGCCCGGGTATACCTGAGTCTTTTCCAGGTTAAGGACCGCGCCGCCGCAATGAAAAAAATTGAGGACCGTGCCTGGGAAATCAAGCGTGAACTGGCCGGTTCCATTAAACACCAGGTTCGCAGGATTCCCATAATGCATTATTACCTCGATGAAACACTCGACCAGGTATATAAGATGGAAGAAATTTTCAGGCAGATCAAACATGATGAAAAAGGGGAAACGCCATCAACAGAACAATAAAACCAGCTGCTTTGAATTTTTTATTTGCCTGGCGCTATTTCAAGTCAAAAAAATCGACCAATGCCATTAATGTCATCGCCTGGGTGAGTGTATCGGCAGTGGTTGTAGGCACCGCATCGCTCATTGTGGTGCTTAGTGTTTTTAATGGCTTTGAAGACCTTGTGAAGTCGCTCTATGCAACATTTTACACCGATATAAAGGTGGTTCCTGCAAGTGGCAAGCTTATGCACTTATCTGCAGAACAGCTCAGGGCGATCGGCCAGGTTCCCGGGGTAAAATCATTCTCCCTTGTAATGGAGGAGAAGGCACTATTGCAAAACGGGGAGGCACAAACGATTGTATACCTGAAGGGAGTGGACAGTGCCTATGGAAAAGTGACTACGCTGCCTGAAACATTGAAAGCCGGGAAGTTTGAACTGGGTGATGCCGACAAACCGTTTTCGGTTATGGGGGTAGGCATTGAAAATGCCCTTGGTGTACTAAGTGAACAAAACCTGCTCCCGTTAACAGTATACCTGCCTAAAAGGGATGCCAGCCTGAACGTAGCTGATCCCATGCAGTCATTGAGCGCTGAAAATATGTACACTTCCGGGGCTTTCGCCATACAACAGGATTTTGATAATAAGTATGTGATTACCAACCTGCCATTTATGCGAAGGATGCTCAACCTGGCACCTGATGAATACGGCGGTGTTGAAATTGCGGTTGCCGATAAAAATGAAGAAGACCGGGTTCAGCAGCAATTGTCGCAGTTGCTTGGAAAACAATACAGGGTGCAAACCCGGTACGAACAAAACCAGGGCCTGTATAGTATTATGCAAATGGAGAAATGGGTTATTTACGGGGTACTCTGCCTTATCCTGGTGGTGGCGGCCTTTACCATGATCGGTTCATTAACCATGCTGGTGCTGGAAAAGCAAAAAGATATCCAGGTTTTGAAAGCCATGGGGGCTTCTAACGGCAGGATACAAACGATATTTATCAGTGAGGGATTTTTGCTCGCCGGTTTAGGTGCGCTGGCCGGAATGGTGCTCGCACTGTTTATTTGCTGGGCGCAGGTTAAATATAAACTGGTAACCCTCGAAGGGGGCAGCTTTGTAATTGATTACTATCCTGTTAAATTCCATATCAGCGATTTCCTGCTGGTGCTTGCAACTGTTGTTGTCGTTGCATTTTTAGCAGCCTGGTTCCCTGCACGGAAAGCCGCTTTAGAGCCTGTGGAACTTCGGAGTGGGAATTAGCAGGTTGGTTCACCGCTCACCCTCAATAATCCCCCAGCGTTTCAGGCAATTGTGCCAATGCCCTGGCAAGTTGTTCATCATTAGGTGCAATGCCATGCCATTCGTGACTTCCCTGCATAAAATCAACACCGTAACCCATTTCAGTTTTCATGAGGATTACGATGGGTTTACCCTTCCCGGTTAGGGTCTTCGCTTTTTCCAGCATGGCAACCACAGCATCCACATCATTTCCCTTTTCCAGGATCAACACTTCCCATCCAAAGGATTCAAATTTTTTATCCAGGTTGCCCAGGTTCATGACTTTAGCAGTCGGGCCATCAATTTGCTGGCCATTCCAGTCAATCGTGGAAATCAGGTTATCCACCTTGTGATGGGCCGCGAACATAGCTGCTTCCCAGTTCTGGCCTTCATCCAGTTCGCCATCACCATGAAGGGAAAATACCAGGTGTGTATCGCCATTCAGCTTCTTGGCCAGGGCGGCGCCAATGGCATTACTCATACCCTGACCGAGTGACCCGCTGGCCATTCTTACACCGGGCAGGTGTTCATGAGTGGCCGGATGACCCTGAAGGCGGCTGTTTAATTTGCGGAAGGTTGACAGTTCCTTTATATCAAAATAGCCTGAGCGTGCCAGGGTAGAATAAAAAAGAGGGGAAACGTGACCATTGGAGAGGAAAAAAACATCTTCGTTGGTGGCATTCATATCAAAGGAAGGGTTGTGTTCCATCACTTTGAAATATAAGGCGGTGAGGTAATCTGTACAACCTAATGAACCACCCGGGTGCCCGCTGGCAACACCATGTACCATCCGAACAATATCACGTCTTATTTGGGAGGCAATCTCCTGTAAACTAGCCATATACAAAATTGTGGGGCAAATCTAACCCATTTGACGGTATTGTTTATGCCCTTTAAGACTAATTGGCCCGATTTTTTCGTTCTAAACTGTAGTAAGCCGATTTTTTGGCTGGTTTTGAATTATCTTGCTGCCGTTAGGGCTGCCATAATAATTACCTTTAATTTCGTCTCAACAAACCTGGTTTCATGTTTGATGTAATATTAGCTTTAACGTTATCTTTCGCAATTTCCTTCCTGGCTATCCCTGTAATAATTAGGGTTGCAGCAATGAAGAAGCTGTATGACATCCCCGATGAACGAAAAGTACACCAGGCACCAATTCCAGCCCTGGGTGGGTTAGGAATTTTTGCCGGATTCGCATTTGCCACTTTGCTGATTGCCAATTTCCAGGAAGGGAAAGACCTCCAGTATTTCCTTGCCGCCGCTGTGGTTATTTTCTACCTCGGACTCAAAGATGATATCATCGTAATTTCCCCCATTAAGAAATTTATAGGACAGGTACTTGCTGCATTTATCCTGATTTATTACGGCAACCTGCAAATCAGCAATATGCACGGGTTCCTGGGAATTTACAACCTGCCCAATTCCTTCAGTTTAGTGTTTACCTACCTCACTGTTATAGTAATTATTAATTCATTTAACCTAATAGATGGCATAGATGGATTGGCAGGTAGCCTTGGTCTCTTATCCACCAGTGTATTTGGGATATATTTTGTAAGTGTTGGACATACGGCAGATGCTGTGCTGGCTTTTTCACTGGCCGGATCAATACTGTCTTTCCTGATTTTTAATTTCCAGCCTGCGCGCATCTTCATGGGTGATACCGGATCCTTACTAATAGGGCTGATCAATGCCGTACTCGTGATTAAATTCATCAATATTGCAGCGGACCCCGCTTCCGGTTTCCATTTTAATTCAGCACCTGCCGTTGGGTTTGGTATTTTGATGGTGCCCCTGCTGGATACACTGCGGGTATTCGGTATAAGGATGTTTAAGCGCCGGTCACCTTTCTCTCCCGACCGTAACCATATTCACCATTTATTGCTTGATAACGGGTTTTCGCACCGTACAATTTCCATCTTACTCCTAACCCTAAACGCAATAGGGGTGGGAATTGTATTTTTATTGCGGAACATCGGCTGCAATTGGATTATGGCTATTTTGTTTGCCATATTCTTCAGCCTCATCGGGGCGATGTATTATTTCAGGCAAAAGAGCCCGCGCTTATTCGTAACCTCTGCCAACCAGATTAAAGGCAATTCAAATCCTTCCAAAATTGTTCCCCTTACAGAAGACGCAGTATTACAGCGGAAATAAAGGCATTTCCTTAGTTTTGCCTCGATTAATTTAAAAGCAATGTCAGAAGAACTATCATTTATCATGGATACTACAGATGAATCCATGAAAAAAGCAATTGCCCACCTTGAGGCTGAATTACTCAAAATCCGTGCAGGGAAGGCCAGTCCGCAGATGCTCGATGGCATCATGGTCGATTACTACGGATCAGCTACGCCGCTTAACCAGGTTGCTAACGTATCTGCAGTTGATGCGCGCACCATAACAGTGCAACCGTGGGAAAAAAATATGCTGCAACCTATTGAACGTGCCATCATCAATTCCAATATTGGTATTAATCCGCAGAACGATGGTGTTATTATCAGGATGTTCCTGCCACCAATGACAGAGGAAAGGAGGAAAGAGTTGGTTAAACGGTGTAATGGTGAAGGGGAACATGCAAAAGTGGCCATCCGCAATATCCGCAGGGATGCTATTGAGCAGATAAAGAAATTGCAAAAGGACGGATTAAGCGAAGATGCTGCCAAAGATGCGGAGAAGGATACACAGGATACCACCGATAAATTTATTGCTTTAGTCGATAAACATTTGGCTACAAAGGAGAAAGAAATAATGTCTGTTTAAGGGATATCCGGCGATCGGAAGAATATATTATAATAAGTTTCGTAGTATTGGATCAGCAATTTCCATCCTTCACCAATAAACTAAATTTTATGGGATTTCTTGCAGATTTCAAAGCATTTGCCACTAAAGGCAACCTGGTTGATGTAGCTATAGGCTTTTTGATGGGTACCGCATTTTCAAAACTCGTGGGAAGTTTTACTGAGGGTTTGGTTTCCCCCATTTTAGGTATCCTCACCGGGGGCAAGGATTTTTCAAAAATGACCTGGACCTTGAAGGGTGCCCAATTGGACGCCAGCAACAATATTGTTTCTGAAGCCATCACCTTTAAATATGGCGCATTCCTTACTTCCACCCTCGATTTTATCATTGTTGCACTGGTGTGTTATGCATTTATTAAGGCAGTTTTGCGCAAAGATCCCAATGCCGTTCCGCCGCCAACTAAATCAGAACAGTTGCTAACGGAAATTCGCGACAGCCTGAAGAAATAAACAATAAATGGTATATATATTTGCAAAGGCATTTTGATCGTTATCAGGATGCCTTTTTAATTTAAACTGTTTTCATGAGAAAGATTAAGTGGTTAGTATCCTTTACATTATCCATAGTTTTAATTCCTTCTTTGCTCGTTGCCCAGGACCAGGTAGTTGCGGGGATGAAAAAGGAATCTGAAAAAGCTACGTACGACGATACTACTTATAAGTACAATTCTAAAGGCTGGAGAAAGGGTGGTCTTGTATCGCTGGCCCTGGCCCAGGGAAACAGCAGTAACTGGGCAGCAGGTGCAGAACATTCCTCTTTTTCCATTTCAGCTGCTGCAACACTTTTTGCTAACAAGAGGAAAGGTGATTTCTTCTGGAACAATACCCTCGATTTAGGCTATGCCATGCAGAAAACAAGTTCCCAGGGGTCCCGGAAAACAAATGATAAAATTGATTTCTACAGTAAAATGGGTCATCAGTTAAATGAACATTGGGCTTTTGCCGGCGTGTTAAACCTGCGTACCCAGTTTACAGATGGTTATGAATATGATTACCTCGGTAAAGGGCTTAAGCGGCGGACATCCGGCTTATTTGCCCCTTCTTACCTGCTGCTTTCACCCGGTTTTGAATGGAAGCCGGCAAAGTATTTCAATATGATGATTTCACCATTCTCTGCCCGCTGGGTTATTGTTACCAATGATCCTTATAGCTATTATTATCCGGATGGTCAGATCCCATTACCCGACGGGGGTCAGGAAACGCCACTTTCAGCTTTATATGGGGTGAATGCGGCCCGTAAAGTATCATTTGAGGCCGGCGCTTATTTATCCGCCAATTTCCTAAAGGAAGTTTTCAAAAATGTGACCTATAAATCCCGTGTTGACTTTTTCTCCAACTACCTTTCAAAAGCTGATCCTATTACAAATGAGAAAAAACCAGCCAAACCAGGGAATATCGATATTTTCTGGACCAACACTATTGCGATGAAAGTGAACAAATGGCTTAGCGTTACCTATAATTTTGACCTGATTTACGACGACGATACCCGCCAGTTCGGTCCGAATCATGATGCTGCCCGCGTGCAGGTCCGCTCCTTACTGGGCGTAGGTTTTATGACTAAGTTATAAGCCTTAAATAATTGTACCTTTGTCATGTCCCGGCAGGTTAGTAAATTACCCGCCGGGACATTCTATTCTTAAATAATTTGTGTTGTATGGCTACTCATATCTCTTACCAAATCAAGTTGCCCCAATTTGAGGGACCATTCGACCTGTTGTTGTTTTTTATTGAACGGGATGAGTTAGACATATACAATATTCCAATTACCCGGATTATCAAAGATTTCCTGGACTATATACACGGTGAAGAGAAGTTGAACATTGAATTGTCCAGCGAGTTTATCCTTTTTGTTTCGACCCTGATGCGCATCAAGGCAAAAATGCTATTGCCCCGTAAGGAAATTGATGCCCAGGGCAACGAAATTGACCCCAGGCAGGAACTGATCGATAAGATCCTGGAATATAAAAAATATAAGCAAGCCTCAGCCGAACTCGCTGAAATGGAAGCTGTAAGGATGCTGATGGTAAAGCGGGGAAATATTACCCGCGAGTTGAGTACTATCGGTGAGGACGCTTCCGAAGGAACTGAAATCCAGCAGATTACTCTGTTCAAGCTGATGAAGTCGTTTGAAAAAGTGATGCAGAAGGTATACGACAGGAACAATAAACCTGTGCATACTGTAGTGCAGTACAACTATACCATGGAGCAAAGCCGTGAAAACGTGCTTGTACTTTGCCGTGAAAAAAAGACCCTCTCCTTCGAAAAACTCTTTGAGCACTGTGAGAACCGTATCCATGCCATATTCTCATTTTTGGGAATGCTGGAATTGGTGCAGCAAAAATATATGCGCATCATGATCGGGGAAGGCCGCAATAATTTCATCGTTGAATGGAACGATGAACGTGAGGAAGACCATTTTGAATTTATTTTCCCCGGACAAGAATAAGATGAATGTTTTGTCCACCCGCCGGGTATTACCCGGCGGGTGGAGGACATATTGGCAGTAAATTTCATATGGCACGTATATTGATGTTTAAACACTAATAAAACAATTGATCATGAAAACGATATTTCACCCTTCAGCAGAACGCGGGGCAGTAGATTTTGGCTGGCTGAACAGTCACCATTCTTTCAGTTTCGGCCACTGGTATAATCCTGAAAAAGTGCATTTCGGCGCCCTTCGGGTATTAAATGATGATATTGTCAGGGGCGGAGCCGGGTTTGGTACCCATCCCCATGATAATATGGAAATTGTTTCGATCCCCCTGAAAGGCGCGCTGGCCCATAAGGATAGTACGGGTACCGATGGGGTCATTAATACCGGTGATGTGCAGATCATGAGTGCAGGTAGTGGCATTCAGCATTCTGAATACAATGCTTCCAAGACCGACCAGGTAAATTTCCTGCAGATATGGGTTTACCCTAAGGTGCAGAATATCAAGCCCCGGTATGAGCAAAAAGCCTTTAACGAATCAGGCCGCCAAAATCAATGGCAGGTAGTGGTGAGTCCGGATGTTGCAGATGGCGGCGTTTGGATCAACCAGGACAGCCTTTTTTCATTAGCCACAGTTGAGGCTGGTAAAACCATCAGTTATACCAACAGGTTCAAGGGGAATGGGGTATATTTTTTCCTCCTGGAAGGCAGTATTGAAATTGCCGGGCAGAAACTATCGGACCGGGACGCAATTGGTGTTTGGGAGGCAGAGGAAACCAGTATTTCTGTTGCTGCAAATTCGAAAATCCTGGCTATTGAAATACCAATGATCGGGGAAGCCTGATTAAACCAGGGTACCATCTTAAAAAAAATGACTATGGCTACAAGAACAATTGCGCAAATAGTGGATGCATCAGTGGAGTTTGTAGGAAAAAACAAAGTATTGCGTGCTTTGCCTACACGGCAATTGAACCGGGTGGATCCTTTTTTATTCATTGACCATATGGTTAGGACCAGGGTTAATCCGGGTGCTGAAATCCGCATCCCACCCCATCCGCACGCTGGTTTTGAAGTAGTAACCTACCTGATATCAGGTGAATTCTTTCACCGCGATAGTGCGGGGAACGAGCAGGTGGCAAAGGGTGGTGACCTGAATTGGATGACTTCAGGCAAGGGGGTGGTACATTCTGAAGGTCCCACCGATGCTTTCCTCGAAAAAGGCGGCGAACTGGAACTGATGCAGGTCTGGATTAATCTTCCGGCTGCAAAAAAAGGGCTTCCTGCGTCTTTCCGTCACTTTTCCGGAGACAGCCTGCCAGAAATTAATACAGAATTAGCCAGGGTGAAGGTTTTACTAGGTGAATACGGCGGGAAAGCATCCCCTGTGAGTACACATACCCCCATGTTCTATTATGATATCGAATTACAGCCTGGTAAAGTGCTAACGATTCCAGTCGCAGAAAATCATTCATCGGCATTATACCTGATTTCAGGGCAGTTATCTGTTTTGGGAAACCTGTTGAAAGCAACCCAATTATTGAATTTTGAAATGAATGGTACCCAGGTAGCCGTAACAGCTACCGAACCCGCCCGTTTTATCTTTTTTGGGGGTGAACCGATCCGCGAAAAAGTGGTTAGTTACGGACCATTTGTGATGAATAGTTTTGAAGAGATCCAGGAAAAGATGGCCGATTACCAGGATGGTAAAATGGGCGTTCTGGAATACTGATACAAACGCACCGGTTAATTGAAAATATACAGCATCACCGGCAACTTTCTTGCTTTTAAAAGATGGTCCAGCCTGGTAAGGAATTGCGGGGAAACTGTGGGACATCCTTCGCTTTGGCTGATCGGTACGGGGTAAACCTCATTTTCAGGCACACTCTCATGGGCATGTAAAACTATCGACCTGTTATAGGCATTGCTATTTGTTGAATCGAGCCCGAATAATTTATAGGCCAGGCCAAACTGGCCCTTGTAAGACTCACCTATTTTATACTTTCCCAAAGATGTACAACCACTTCCTTCGCAGTTTGAAAACCGGGGATAGGGCTGCCATTGTGAATTGCCTTTGCCATGGGTAACCAGTCCGCTTAATAAAATTGTATCACGGCACAGGTCATAAACAAAAAACCGGTTCTTTCCAGATGGCAGGCGCATATCTACCAGGAAGAAAACCTGGTCATCGAGGCCGTTTTTCCTGGCAAAACTACTTAGGGATAATGCTGCATTTTTGAGGGTGCTTAAATGCTCGTCTTTTTCAACTGGTGGGATAAGTCCGTGATTATCAGTACTGCGGGCTACACCGGCTGTCAATAGCAGGACCAGTGCAGGGATAATATACCAAACCCGCTTTTTATTCCACATACTAAAAAGGCTTTCCTAACAGACGTCAGAAAAGCCTTTTTAGTATGTGGGGCCTGTTAAATTTATTGTAACAGCGTAACGCTTACTTTCTCCTGCATCATGTCTTTCAGGGTATCTGCAATGGCATTGGCATCGTAGCCGCATTCACGGTGTAATTCTTTTAATGTGCCATGTTCCACGATGCGGTCGGGAATGCCCAGCATTTTCACCTGTCCGTGGTAGTTATGTGCGGTCATAAACTCAATTACTGCAGATCCGAATCCGCCTACAATGGTGCCGTCTTCAACAGTAATTATTTTCTTATAACGGCTAAATATTTCATGCAGCATTGATTCATCAAGCGGCTTTACAAAACGCATGTCGTAGTGTGCTGCATTGATGCCGTATTGTTTTACTTCCCTGATTGCAGAAGCAGCGAAATTGCCAGGATGGCCGAGTGTTAAAACTGCGATTTCAGTTCCATCTTTCAGCTTCCTGCCCGTACCGATTTTTACTTCTTTCAATTCGGTTTTCCATTCGGGCATAACACCTTCACCCCTGGGATACCTGATCACAAACGGTGAACTTGTTGAATCGAGTTGCGCAGTATACATCAGGTTTCGCAATTCACTTTCATTCATTGGCGCACTGACAATCATGTTTGGGATGCAGCGCATGTAGGGAATGTCATAGGCGCCATGATGTGTCGGACCGTCTTCTCCAACTAATCCTGCCCTGTCTAAACAGAAAACCACGGGGAGGTTTTGAATAGCCACATCATGCACCACCTGGTCATATGCCCTTTGCATGAAAGAAGAATAAATATTGCAGAACACTTTAATACCCTGGGTGGCCAGTCCGGCACTTACGGTAACGGCATGTTGTTCACAGATGCCAACATCGATAGCGCGGTCGGGCATTTTATCCATCATAATCTTCAGCGAAGATCCTGAAGGCATTGCCGGTGTGATGCCAAATATTTTGTCGTTCTTTTCCGCCAGTTCTACCAGTGTGTTTCCAAATACGTCCTGGTATTTTGGTGGTTGTATGGTGTCGAAATTCTTTTTATAAATCTCACCAGTAATTTTATCAAACAAACCGGGGGCATGCCATTTAGTCTGGTCTTTTTCTGCAAGCGCATAGCCCTTACCTTTTACGGTAATAACATGAAGGATTTTTGGTCCCGGAATATTTCTGAGGTCCTGCAGTGTATCAACCAGTTTGGTAATATTATGACCATCGATTGGCCCGAAATACCTCAGGTTAAGTGCTTCGAAGAGATTGCTGCTTTTATTGACCATCCCTTTGATGGAATGTTCAAGTTTGCTGGCCATTTCCCGGGTGAAATTTTTACCTACAGGTAGTTTTCCCAGGGCTTTCCAGACGTCATCCTTCAGTTTATTATAGGTCTGGGAAGTGGTAATATCGGTGAGGTATTCTTTGAGTGCGCCCACATTTGGGTCGATACTCATACAATTGTCGTTCAATATGATCAGCACATCGGCATCTGCAACCCCGGCATGGTTCATAGCTTCGAAAGCCATACCTGCGGTCATGGAGCCATCCCCTATTACAGCAACAGATTTGCGGTCTTCTCCTTTATATTTTGCGGCCAGCGCCATACCCAGGGCGGCCGAAATAGAGGTGGAGGAATGTCCAACCCCGAATGTATCATATTGACTCTCAGCACGTTTTGGGAATCCGCTCAGCCCTCCATACTTCCGGTTTGTAGCAAAACTATCCTTCCTGCCGGTTAGGATTTTATGTCCATAAGCCTGGTGACCAACATCCCAGACCAGTTGGTCGTAGGGGGTATTGTATACAAAATGCAGTGCGGTCGTTAACTCAACCACGCCAAGGCTGGCAGCGAAATGGCCGCCATGAACGCTGACCACATCAATGATATATTGCCTTAATTCATCACAAACCTGGTGTAGCTGCTCTTTACCCAGCTTTTTAAGGTCTGCGGGAGAGTCAATATTTTGTAAAAGTGGTCCGGGTTTAATTTCCATGTAAAAAACAGATAAAGCGTCAAAGATAAGAAACCCCTTAGGCTTCCTTAAAAGTGGTTATATAATAGTAATATAAAGATTTTAACAATGCGAAGCCAATTTGGTTGACTGCCGGCCATCCTACCCAGTCGCCGGGATAAAGCCCCAATTTAGCCATTAATACAAATCAGTATATTAGTGCTATATCAAACAGCTAGATTTGCCCTATGTTGCCACGTGGAAATAAATATTATTGGATTTGCCAGATTATGGGATGGACTTTCGTTGTCCTTTCCATGCTTTTCTTCGCCTATTCCTTATCCCCGTCGAAGATTGATGATAAATTCTTTCTCCGCCTGTTTTTTATTTTCCTGGCCGGCTTATCCAGTACACATATACTCAGGACCTTCATCAATCGCACCGGGTGGATGCTTTTGCCCATTGAAAAAGTAATTCCCCGGATGGCCATTGCAGTGGTAGTGACCAGTTTCCTTTGCAGCCTTATATACCTTGGACTATTGAGCGTATTCAGTATCCAATCCGAAAACCCCAGGAATATTGATTTTTCTACCAAATTGCTGGCTTCAACCCTGGATATAGGATTGTTTATAATACCCTGGACCCTCATCTATTATATATACCATTACGTTGCAAAAAGCAGGAAACAGGAAGTGGATACCCTTAAACTGGAAGCCCTGGTTAAGGAACTGGAATTGAAAACAATAAAGGCCCATATTAATCCGCATTTTATTTTTAACGCCCTGAACAGTATCCGTGCACTTATTGATGAGAACCCCGAACGGGCCCGAAACGCGATAACAGAATTAAGCAATATCCTGCGCAGTAGTATGCAGTCTGAAAAATCGGAAACTGTTCCGCTTGAAAAGGAATTAAATATTGTTCGTGATTACCTGGCACTGGAACATATCCGTTTTGAAGACCGGCTGCAGGTTGAATATGAAATAGATGAAGATACTCTAGACCAGCCAGTGCCGCCCATGATGCTGCAAACACTGGTGGAGAATGCGATCAAACATGGAATTGGTAAGCAGATGCGGGGTGGTGTTGTGCGGATCATTTCTGATTTTAAGGATGATTACCATCAGTTGATGGTACAAAATACCGGCCAGCTGAATGGCCATATAAATGGAGACGGATTTGGCATTAGCAGTACCCGCAACCGGCTTCAACTATTGTTTGGTAACAAAGCAGATTTCAGTATCCGGGAATCAAATAATAACCTGGTGGAAGCAGCAGTAAAAATCCCGGTAGTAATTCCAGCATAAAATTATACACATGATAAAGGCGGTATTAATTGATGATGAAAGACTTGCCCGCAATGAATTAAAAAAGTTATTAATTGATTTTCCCGAAATCGAAGTAGTAGGGGAAGCTGCAAATGCCGCAGAAGGCATTGAAATGATTGAGAGCCTGCAGCCCGACCTTGTATTCCTGGATATCCAGATGCCAGGTAAAACAGGTTTTGATATGTTAAGCGAACTTGAAAAAGCACCGCATGTCATATTCACGACAGCCTACGACGAATATGCCCTTAAAGCATTTGAAGTGAATGCCCTGGATTACCTGCTTAAGCCGGTTGATTCAAAGCGACTCGCAGATGCCATCCATAAATTACATATTGCAGAGGAGAAGGAAGCTATGTCCCCGGCCATTGGTATTAACAAGAGCCTTTTGAATGAAAATGACCAGGTTTTTGTTAAAGATGGCGAGCGCTGCTGGTTTGTGAAGCTCAGTGATATCAGGTTGTTTGAAAGCGTAGGCAATTACGCAAAAGTATTTTTCGGCAGCAACAAACCCCTGATTTTAAAATCATTAAATGCATTGGAAGAAAGGCTGGATGAGAAAGTATTCTTCCGGGCTAACCGAAAACATATTGTCAACCTCCGCCTGATTGATAAAATTGAACCTTATTTTAATGGCGGATTATTGCTGGAATTGAAGGGCGGTGAAAAGATTGAAGTAAGCCGCAGGCAAACCGTTAAGTTTAAGGAAATGCTCAGTCTTTAATCCCCCTCTTTATGCAAAAAATATTGTTGTTGCACGTACTATCAGTTTTTGTGTTGTGTTCTTATGCCCAGAAAGCGGATAAGCTGATTAATATTAAGGAAGTAAGCCGTATAGAGAAAACCCTTTCATCTGATGATATGAAGGGCCGCGCGGTGTTTACTCCGGGTATTGATAAGGCCGCTGCATTCATTGCCAGTGAGTTTGAAAAAACCGGGTTGCAGAAGCCATCAAACGGCAATGGATACCTGCAGACTTTTCACATGTTAAAGCCAACGCTCATTAGTGTGGAAGGCACGATTAATGGTGAGTCAATTGACCCTAAAAATCTTATTGTAATTACGCCGCTTCCGGATCTGTCCATCGGTGAAAAATCGGGATATGAAATCGTGCAAATTGGAAAAGGTGCGGAATTATTTTCAGAAGCATACAAACATTATTCTTCAGGTAAGAATAGGCTTGTATTGGTGGACACCAGTTTTTCCGCAAATTTTTTACGGCTCACTTATTTCAAAAGGCAATTGCCCGAGAACAATGCCAATACTGTGTTTTTATTAGGCACGGCAGTGCCTGCAACCTATGCAATAAAGGCCCGGCATTCATTTACCAGTTCAAGCCTGAGTAACGTGGTGGGCATAATACCGGGTAAGTCGAAGAAAGACGAGTATGTTATTTTTTCAGGGCATTACGATCACCTGGGAATTGGTAAGCCGCTGAATGGTGATTCCATTTACAATGGCGCAAATGATGATGCTGCAGGCTCTACAGCCGTTATCATGTTGGCAAAATATTTCAAAAAACTAGGTGATAATGAGCGGACAATAATTTTCACCACATTCACAGCAGAAGAATCCGGCGGATTCGGTTCGCAATATTTTTCACGCCAGTTTGAACCGGCAAAGGTGATGGCTATGTTTAATATTGAAATGATTGGCACGGAAAGCAAATGGGGTAAAAACTCTGCCTATATAACGGGGTATGAGAAAACCAATATGGGTGAGATCATGGAAAGGAACCTGCAGGGATCAGGCTTCAGTTTTAAGGCCGATCCATACCCCGAGCAGCAGTTGTTTTACAGGTCAGACAATGCCACACTGGCTAAGCTGGGTGTACCAGCGCATACGATATCCACCTCCAAAATGGACAGTGAAAAATATTACCACACTGCAGATGATGAATTTGAAACCCTTGATATGCAAAATATGACCCAGATCATCAGGGCAATTGCCATTAGTGCAAAATCCATTATAGCTGGTACAGATACACCTTCGCGTGTGGATACCAGTAGTTTGAAATGAGGCTAAACATTCTTATCTTCTTTTGTTGTTTCCTGGCATTTGGAGTGCTTCGTGCCCAGGATAGTTCGTTATTGGATCTGCAAAAAGAGGAGTCCTACATATTAAGTTACCTGGCAGCGGATTCCATGAAAGGGCGGTCGGCATATTCAAGGGAGAACCTTCATGCAACAAAATTTATTGCCCGTTATTTTGAAGCAATAGGATTGATACCATTCCAGGATAGTGGCTTTTTACAGCAATTTAACAGGAATCCTTCCGATACCAGTTTGGCTTTGTTTAATGTAATTGGTTATTTGCCTGGCCGCGCCAAACCCGAAGAATATATTATCATCTCTGCGCATTTTGATCATTTGTCGCCTGACCGCAGGTTCAGGAAGGACAGCATTTTCAATGGGGCAAATGACAATGCTTCAGGAACAGCTGCAATGATGGCCATTGCCCGTTATTATGCACAGAAGGGAAATAATGAAAGAAGCCTGGTGTTCTGCGCATTCAATGCGGAAGAACTTGGGCTTATAGGATCGAATTATTTTGTGGAGCATACAGATGCCAGTAAAATTATTGCAGGTATAAACCTCGAGATGCTGGGCTTTCCCCAATTCGGTAAAAATCGTTTAATGATGACTGGTATGCAAAAGTCAGGTCTCGGGAGTATTGTGCGAAAGAACCTGGCCGGCTCCGGGATTAAATTTTTGCCCGAGCGGCAGGATGACCTTTTTGCACGGTCAGATAATTTTCCATTTGCCCTGGCAGGAATTCCGGCACATTCGTTTTTGTGCAGCAATGATAATGACCGCTGTTATCATAAAGTTTGCGATGACCTGAAAAGGATTGACCTGCCTAATTTGGCTTTACTCACCAAAGCAATCATACAGGGAATTTCTTCTGTAGTGAACGGAGTGGAAACTCCTTCAAGGATTAAGTGGAAATAGGTGTAACTGCGGCATGCACTGCGGCACTCATTTCTTTAATAAGCCCGGCATCTTTCTCAATAGCATTTCCTACTACAACAATATCAGCCCCGGCCATACAATTGCGATATGCTTTCTCAGGATCAGTGATACCGCCACCTACAATCATAGGGATGCTGATTTGCCTGGCTACCGCGGCAATCATTTCTTCACTTACCGGCCTCCTGGCACCGCTTCCGGCGTCCATATATATGAGTTTCATGCCCAGCATTTCCCCGGCTAATGCGGTACACAGGGCAATTTCAGTTTTGTCTGCGGGTATAGGGGAAGCATTGCTGATATAAGATACGGTAGTTGGTGCGCCGCCATCTATAACCATATAACCTGTGCTCATAATTTCCAGTCCGCTTTGCCTGATAAAAGGGGCGCTGATAACATGCTGGCCAATCAATAATTCGGGATTACGGCCAGAAATCAGGGAAAGGTATAATAAGGCATCGGCATGCCTTGATATCTGTGAAGGGCTACCCGGAAATAAAATCACGGGGATGTCTGACTGTTCTTTTATAGCGGCGATGCATTCATCCAGGTGGTTGGAAACAACAAGGCTGCCGCCAACCAGCAGATAGTCAACACCAGCATCATTGGCAAGAAAAGTAAGGCTCTCCAGTTGATCGGGTTGAACCTTATCAGGATCGATCAAAACTGCAAAGGATTTCTTCTTCGCAAGCTTCTTTTCCTGTATTTGTTTATAGATGCCGTTTTGCATTCAATAGGTTATGGCTAAATACAAAAGTGCAAAAAAATGCTGGTATGGCCAATCCGCAGCTTTGCGCTTAGTCAAATCTGTTATAAGATATGGCCAGCTGGTATAAATGCTCAAAATAACTAAGGAATTATAATATTATATAAAATGAAAATGTGTTTTAAGAAGTGTGAGTAAAAGGAATTGCCACCTGGTAAAATTCCTGCAAATCGTTAAACTGCAATACATTCTGGCGAAAACCTGTTTTTCTTCGGAAAAAGATTCGGAATTTTGCACTAAAGCGTAAATAATTTATTTACACCCTATGGATTTAGATCCAAATCCAACACCGGCGGGCATCGGGTTTTTTTCCCCATCCTTTATCCACATTGGTGGATATTTCCGGGCCGGTTTTTAAGGTTGGTGCGATTATTTTCGTTTACATCAGATTGCCTAAGCAATCGATGCCTTTTACTACTATCAAACCAATAATATTGTATGGCTACCACTAATCCAGCCGCGAAAGGGCTATCGTTCAGCCGTCGCTTCACCAAAGAAGGCGTACCTGTTTTCGATTTGTTTGAATACGATTACCGGACTTCGGTAATAAGGAATCCTAACGGGGAAGTGGTTTTCGAAATGAATAATGTTGAAGTGCCGAAGGGCTGGAGCCAGATTGCAACCGATATTATCGCGCAAAAATATTTCCGTAAGGCAGGGATCCCGCAGGCAGATGGCAGTCTTGGCCGTGAAACCTCATCAAAGCAGGTGGCACACCGAATGGCGCATTGCTGGAGGGTATGGGGTGAGCGGTATGGTTATTTCGCTACAGAAAAGGATGCCCAGGTTTTTTATGAAGAGCTGGTATATTCAATTCTGAATCAGGCTTGTGTGCCTAATAGTCCGCAGTGGTTCAATACCGGCTTGTATGAATGTTATGGTATTAAAGGAAAGCCCCAGGGCCATTATTACGTAGACCAGGCTGATGGCCAATTAAAAAAATCAACTTCTGCCTATGAACGCCCACAGCCACATGCCTGCTTTATCCTGAGTGTGGATGACGACCTCGTGAATGAAGGCGGTATTATGGACCTTTGGGTGCGTGAGGCCAGGATCTTTAAATACGGATCAGGTGTTGGGACCAATTATTCCAATATCCGCGGGGAAGGGGAAAAACTGAGTGGTGGCGGTACGTCATCCGGTTTGATGAGTTTCCTGAAAATTGGCGACCGCGCAGCAGGTGCAATAAAAAGCGGGGGTACAACCCGTCGCGCGGCCAAAATGGTCTGCCTGGACCTGGACCACCCGGAAATTATTCAGTTCATCGACTGGAAAGTTGAGGAAGAGAAAAAAGTAGCTGCATTGATTGCCGCAGGTTATTCGAGCGACTATGAAGGAGAAGCTTACCGTACCGTAAGCGGACAAAATTCAAACAACTCGGTTCGTGTTCCCAATAGTTTTTTTGAGAAGTTGCAGAAAAATGAAGACTGGGAATTGAAAGCGCGCAGCGATGGCCGGGTGATGAAAAAAATACCGGCTACCGAACTTTGGAATAAAATCGCTTATGCTGCCTGGCGTTGTGCAGACCCGGGATTACAATACGATACTACAATCAATGAATGGCATACCTGTCCGGAGGGTGGAGCCATCCGCGCTTCCAATCCATGCTCGGAATATATGTTTCTCGACAATACGGCATGTAACCTGGCGTCGGCGAACCTGATGAAATTCTTTGATGCCGATACCAAAATATTTGATGTTGAAGGATATGAATATGTATGCCGCTTATGGACAGTAGTGCTGGAGATTTCTGTTTTAATGGCTCAGTTCCCGTCAAAAGAAGTAGCCCAATTGTCTTACGATTACCGGACTCTCGGATTGGGATATGCGAATTTAGGAACCATGCTGATGGTAAGCGGTATTGCCTATGACAGTGAGGAAGCCCGTGGCATTGCGGGAGCGATTAGTGCTATCATGACAGGTGTTGCTTATAAAACCTCTGCGGAGATGGCTGGAATTCTCGGCCCGTTTGTAAAATACGAAGAGAATAAAAAGCATATGCTTCGGGTAATGCGTAACCATCGTGCAGCCGCTTATGATGCGAATGAGGCGTATGAAGGGCTTCAGATAAAGCCAATGGGTATCCAGGCTAAGTACTGCCCCGACTACCTTCTGAAGGCAGCTACCAGGGCCTGGGATGAAGCGGTTCAGTTGGGCGACAAATATGGTTACCGCAATGCACAAACAACGGTAATTGCGCCTACTGGAACAATCGGACTGGTAATGGATTGTGATACTACAGGGGTTGAGCCGGACTTCGCGCTGGTTAAATTTAAAAAACTAAGCGGCGGCGGTTATTTTAAAATTATCAACCAGTCAGTTCCTGCAGCCCTTAAAAACCTGGGTTACAGTGAGCCTGAAATGAATGCTATCATTAAATATGCAGTAGGGACTGCTTCATTTGCCGGCGCTCCATTTATAAACCACCAAACCCTGAGTGAGAAGGGATTTATTGCAGAAGAAATAAAGAAACTGGATGATGCTGTGAAAAGTGCATTTGAAATAGGATTTGTTTTCAACAGGTTTGCACTTGGTGAAGCCTGTCTTGAAAGACTGGGATTTACGGCTGAGCAATATGGTGACTGGAATTTTAATTTACTGGAAGCATTAGGTTTTTCAGATGAGCAAATTGATGCCGCCAATGATTATGTATGCGGAACCATGACTGTAGAGGGTGCGCCATACCTTAAACCCGAGCATCTTGCAGTATTTGATTGTGCCAATAAATGCGGAAAGAAGGGACAACGCTATATCCATGCAACTGGTCATATCAGGATGATGGGTGCCGTTCAACCATTTATCAGTGGCGCTATTTCCAAAACCATCAATCTTCCGAATGAAGCGAAGGTGGAAGAAATTGCAGAGTGTTACCTGCTGAGCTGGCAACTGGGATTAAAAGCGAATGCTTTGTACAGGGACGGTTCAAAACTGAGCCAGCCATTAAGCACTAAAAGCGACAAGAAAAAGAAGACAGAAGAAACGGCCGGGGAAAAAGCCGCTCAAGCCGCTGCAACAGCAGCTTCCAATATCATCGATATGAGTAAACTAACTATCGATGAATTACTTGAAGAAGTACAGAAGCGTGTTCAGTCTTCGCCAGATACTAAATTGAAGCGGGAGTTGGCAAGAATAGTGGAAAGAAGAACCCTTCCTGCAAAAAGGCGTGGGTATACGCAGAAAGCTAAAATCAACGGCCAGGCATTGTTTGTCCGTACCGGGGAATATGGGGACGGCACATTAGGAGAGATTTTTATTGATATGGCCAAGGAAGGGGCAACAATGCGCAGTATGCTGAACTGTTTTGCGATTGCGGTATCAATAGGATTACAATATGGTGTTCCACTGGAAGAATTCGTGGAGAAATTCGTATTCACCCGATTTGAACCTGCTGGCATGGTAGACCATCCTAATATTAAAAGTGCAACCTCTATTGTTGATTTTATATTCAGGTCGCTGGCGTATGAATACCTTGATCGTTCAGACCTGGTACATGTGCTCGACAAACCCGAAGTGTTGAATACGGGAAAAGATGATTGGGATGAGCAAGCAGCATCAGCCTATGAAAAAAAAACTCCGGAGTTAAGTGATGTACGCATAGTAGCTGCGGCGCAATCAAAAACCCCCGAAGCATCAAAGGCAAATAAAACACCGGGAGTAAAAGTTGAATCTGCGGGCAATTATGATGCGTTAAATGCAGCAAGCAGGTCTATGCAAAGTGATGCACCTGCATGTAATGTTTGTGGCCACCTGACTATCAGAAGCGGCACTTGTTATAAGTGTCTTAATTGTGGCAACAGCCTCGGTTGCAGTTAATTTGTCAATTGGACGGTTTATTATAGGACCAGGACCCGTGTAAAAACGGGTCCTTTTTATGGTATTTCTACGATCAAAATTTAATTTAATGTAGTATTTACCCTTTATTCTCAGATTTTACGGAGTTTTTTATTGCATGTTTATACCTTTCCATAAATGTAAAGCGTTAATTAAGCCGTAATCAATTATTAAATAATCCTAATCTATGCGCAAACTGATGGCCATTATTGCTCTGGGGATTTTGTTCGCGTCTTGTAACAGGGCTGTTACACCTGGTGAAGCAGCCAATAACAAGTACAAGCACTGTCGACCTGTCCGCTAGACTGATTGGTAAATGAATTGACAATTCCGCCCTGGTTCCCAAAGGACCGGGGTGGTTTGTTTTGCAGCTTTTATTACTTTACAGGCACAAAATGCAATTGGAAAAATCAAGCTGCTATGAATATTTCATTTTCTTACGACAGGAAACAGGTAATACAAGCTTTGCGCTATCATTTTTTTTCACTTCCTGAAATCAGGCTGCTGGTAATTCTGATAAACCTTTTTACGATAGTTGCCGCAGTACTATTATATTTTAAAAAAATATCACCATTTGCTTTTTTGTTGTTTTCGACTTTGTGGATGGCCCTGATGCTGGCCATCTGGAGGATATTACCCAACAGTATTTATAAAAAAGCGGCTACATTCCAGGATGATTTCGTGATGTCTATTAATCCAGATGAAATAGTGTTGAATACAACAAGAGGTACACAGTTATGGCCCTGGCAACGATTCAGTAAATTCCTTGAAACCCCTTACTTTTTCCACCTTTACTTCGATAAGCGTTCTTTTTTCCTTATACCAAAAGATGCATTTGATAATATCGCTGCATTGCAGGAAGCGAGAGAGTTGTTTAAGAAAATGATTCCATTGGCAGGATTACGTTAATTGTTGCATTTGAAACAGTTGTTAACCCCTCATGATATTATTTAACAGCGCGGTATGGCATAATTGGAGTAAATTGCATGCTTTGCAGATTAGCCGTATTTATGCCTAAAGTAAGTTTTAACAATAAGAACAACCTGTTCTTTACCGCCCTGAAAACCAATGTAGATCAGTATTTCAATAAGAATGGCCTTAAGAAAACCGGAGACTTCAATCTCTACGCAAAGTCACTGATATTAATACCCGGAGCTATTTTAGTCTATGTGTCCTTATTGGTATTCCCGCTTTCCGGCGGCATCCAGATTTTACTTTCTGGCTTACTGGGAGCAATCCTGGCCAGTATAGGGTTTAATGTAATGCATGATGCCTGCCATGGCAGTTACTCTACGAAGAAATGGGTGAATGACCTGCTTGGCTTAAGCCTCAATGCTTTAGGTGGTAATTCTTTTATCTGGAAGTTCAAACACAATATACTTCACCATACTTATACCAATGTAGATGGAATGGATGATGATATTGCGAAAAGTCCGCTCATGCGCCAATGCCGCTCACAGAAATGGGTGCCTGCGCATAAGTTTCAGCATATTTATGTGCTTGGCGTGTATGCTATTTCATCTTTCGCCTGGGTATTTCTAATGGATTTCAATAAATACTTCAAGCAAAATGTCAATGGAACGCCGTTGCAAAAAATGAGCAGACAGGACCATATTGTTTTCTGGATCAGCAAATTGTTGTATGGTATTTTCTATATTGCAATCCCGGTACTTGCAGTAGGCTGGGGGCCCTGGGCCATTGGCTTTGCGGTTATGCATGTTGTAATGGGATTAACACTAGCCCTGGTTTTCCAGTTGGCCCATGTGGTAGAGCACACTGAATTCGAACACATTGATGGTGAGAATACACATATTGAAAATGCCTGGGCTGAGCACCAGGTCAGGACTACAGCAAATTTCGCACCGGGGAATATATTCGTTAACTGGTATGTAGGTGGTCTCAATTACCAGGTGGAACACCATCTTTTCCCGAGGATAAGCCATGTACATTATCCAGCAATAAGCAAGATAGTACAGTCGACCTGCCAGGAATTTAATCTTCCATATCATACCTATCCAACCATGACATCCTCCATGATTTCACATTTCAGGATGATGAAGTCGCTTGGGGAAAGGCCATAAGCCATTGCCGGTTACCTGGGTTTATATTTCGCACCATCAATGATATTCCTGGCTGGCATTAACATCAATTGTTGTGCAGTAGTTTCGGGATGCTTCTCCAGGAAATTAGCTACTATGCGCAGTCCAATCCATTGCCCGATATTTCCGGGAGATTCAGATGGAAATCCCTGTGTTGTTGGCGCATCACCAATATAATTTTGAATAATGGAAGGGTCTGTTGTATACAGCTGGTCATTCTGCAGAAGGAGGTTCCAGATAACGCCTTCATTGGATTTGCACCAATCCAGCTGCGCCTTTGTAAAGCCGGTTTTGATGCTGTCCGGCTCATCAGGCAATAACAGGTCTGTGAGCCACCAGTATTTTCCTTTTTCGATCATTTGTTCGATTAATGGCAAACCCTGGCTTTTGTCGGGGAATAAATCTTCAGCCACGGCGTTAATGCAATTAGAAGGTATATAAGCCTTATCAAATCTGCGGGAAATGTAGGCTGGGTAAAGTTGTTGCCCAGGCTCTGATGTATAAAACGGAAAATCCTTCCCTGCGTATAATTGCAGGCCGATGGCAATTGAATTTTGGGTTATTGCAATACCGGGGGCGTCGAATGGGCCGATGTAACCAATAAAGCGGGGTACAGAATAGTTGGGGAAATAAAATTTCAGGTAGCTGAACGCCTGGTTTAATTCTTTTTCAGTGCTTTCCAGGTTTGCAAAATCTTTGCTGGTGGATTGGTAAACGCCATAATAACTGGTAAAAAAATGGCGGTTTGCAGTTGGTAATGTGGTATTGGTATCGTTTAACGGACCAACACCAAGGATATTGGCTGTGAAATCATTGATAAAATAAGGATACTGCTTTGCCAGGGACTGCATTCCTTGTTCCAGGTGGTTGGAATCGAGCGAAAAATAAGCAATATCGAACCGCTCAATTTTGGTGTTTACCCTGATGCCGGAAACATCGGGTCTTTTGGGGGTATTGCTTTTGCAGGCAGCAAGGAAAAATACTGCCATCAAAATATAACTGCTGAATTTCATGGACAAAAAACGTTAGGTCATCAATATTGTTGTACCAGCCTGAAAGCCATAAGTAAGGCCGATTGGTGTACATTCGCAGGGCAATAATACCGCAAGCCATCCGATAAATATTGTCCGGGAAAAAAAATATATCATGAAGATCGCACTGGCGCAACAGAATTATCATATCGGCAATTTCACAGCCAACACACAAAAGATCATTTCGGCAGTCAACCAGGCGAAATCACAGGGCGCCGACCTTGTCGTATTTTCCGAGTTAAGTATCTGTGGATACCCGCCGCGGGATTTCCTGGAGTTCGATGATTTTATTAACCAGTGTTATGCAGCCATTGAAATGGTGAAGGAACATGCCACTACGATCGGCGTAATTGTCGGCTGCCCGCAGAGAAATCCTGCAAGAGAAGGTAAAGATCTTTTTAATGCAGCCTGGTTTTTATATGATGGCAAAGTGCATGCTGTTGCACACAAAACCTGTTTGCCGACTTATGATGTATTTGATGAGTACCGCTATTTTGAACCCGGTTACCAGTGGAATGTAATTCCATTTAAAGGTAAACGCATCGCCCTTACTATTTGTGAAGATATCTGGGCCCTGAGCGAAAACCCGTTATACAGGGTTTGTCCAATGAATGAATTGATGAAGCAGCAGCCTGACCTGATGATCAATATTTCGGCTTCACCGTTCGATTACGATCATGATGACGACCGTAAGGAAATTGTCAGGGCCAATGTTATGGAATACGGCATTCCCATGGTGTATTGTAATTGTGTGGGCTCCCAGACCGAAATTGTATTTGATGGAGGTAGCCTTGTATACAATGCTGCCGGCGAATTGGTTAAGGAACTGAAATATTTTGAAGAAGATTTCCAGGTCGTTGATTTTGAAACGACCCAAAAAAGTGAGGGAATGGTTCAGAGGGCTATCCGGAAATTCGATAAGGAGATGCGGGTGTCCAGAATTTCTGACCCCAATAAAATCATAAGCTACCTTACCGATGAAAACAATATTGCAGAGATATACAGTGCCTTGATAATGGGTATCCGCGATTATTTCAGTAAGATGGGATTTTCGAAGGCGATACTGGGTAGTAGTGGCGGAATTGACAGTGCGGTAACCCTTGCAATTGCCTGTGATGCATTAGGTGCAGAAAATGTACGGGCTATTTTAATGCCTTCCCAATATTCTACCGGTCATTCTGTTGCAGATGCAGAGCAATTGAGCAGGAACCTTGGAAACCCCTATGATATTATTCCGATTAAGCCCATTTATGATGTGTTTATCGAATCATTAAAACCCATTTTCAGGGACCTGCCTTTTAGTGTGGCAGAAGAAAATATACAGAGCCGTTCAAGAGGCAACCTCGTAATGGCCATAGCCAATAAGTTTGGTTATATACTATTAAACACCTCCAACAAAAGTGAGCTTGCCACCGGGTATGGTACTTTGTATGGTGATATGGCAGGGGGATTGAGTGTGTTGGGTGATGTTTATAAGATGCAGGTATTTGCACTCGCCAGGTACATCAACCGGAACAAGGAAATTATTCCTGTGAACATCATTACGAAACCACCTTCAGCAGAGCTCAGGCCAGGCCAGAAAGACAGCGATAGTTTACCTGAATATGATTTGCTGGATAAAGTATTGTACCAGTATATAGAGAGAAGGCAGGGGCCTTCTGAGATAATCGCAATGGGCATTGATGAGGCATTGGTGAATCGAGTTCTTAAAATGGTAAATACCAATGAATATAAGCGAAATCAATTCTGCCCGATCATCAGGGTAAGTTGCAAGGCATTCGGGGTTGGACGCAGGATGCCAATTGTGGGTAAATACCTCAGCTGAAAAAATATAGCCCCCGTATAGATATACAGGGGCTCTGTTTATGAAATCAGCAGATAAAAAACGATGAATATCTTCGGGTGAATTTAATGTTTGAAACGAAAAATGTAACGGACCTGAGAGGGGTAACCCTGAACGGTAATATCTCTGTTGAGTTCAAGTGTTGCAGTATCCAATACAGAAATATTGGCATCGCCTGAAAATCCTAATTGAGAAATATTACCAGTAAGCATTGATTCCTGGTTTTTAAAAGCCCAGTCAAAATAACCGGTTTGCGGATCGGTATCAGTACATTTTGTAGCACCTTCGTCAAAGTTTCCGGCGCCACCCACTATAAATAAAAATGTGTTGTCTAAGTTGCAGCTTTTCCATGTGTCTGCGATATCTATGGTGCCGTTTTTATCGGCATCTATACCTGATTTGTCTATTTTCCAGGCTTTTTGTGTCAGGAGTTCAGTTTTTGTAGCTGCAGGTTTATTTCCGCCCTTACTACAGGCATTAAACGCAGTAATAAAAAGGATAATTGGTAAGCAAAATAAAGCATTCCGAATGCTTTTATTCATAAGGGTGGATTTGCTATTAATAACAGAAAATCGGGGCTTTTATTGTAATCTTAAAAAAATATTAGGGGTGTGGCAAATGTTTTATTCAAATTGGCTGAAGAATTGCATGGGTAGAGTACGTATTTTGCACCAATAAAATCCATATATGTTGCCAACTTCGGAAGATATCCGTCAATTGAATGAGAAAATTCAATACCAGGGTGTTTTTATTGACCGCCTGCGTGATGAGGTGGGAAGGGTTATCGTTGGCCAGCAGAATATGCTGGACCGCCTGCTGATAGGCTTGCTTAGCAATGGCCATGTTTTACTGGAAGGGGTGCCTGGCCTGGCAAAAACACTTACAATTAAATCGCTTGCGCAGGCCGTTCATGCCAAATTCAGCAGGATACAATTTACACCCGATTTATTGCCTGCTGACGTAATTGGAACCATGATTTACCAACAGCAGCGCAATGAATTTGTAGTCAGGAAGGGCCCCATTTTTGCCAACTTCATACTGGCTGATGAAATAAACAGGGCTCCTGCCAAAGTGCAGAGTGCATTATTGGAGGCTATGCAGGAACGGCAGGTAACCATCGGCGATAGTACCTATCCACTGGAAGAACCTTTCCTGGTTTTAGCCACCCAAAACCCGTTAGAGCAGGAAGGTACATATCCGCTCCCTGAAGCGCAGATAGACAGGTTTATCATGAAAGTGATAGTAGGCTATCCCAGTAAGCAGGAAGAGCAGATGATCATCCGGCAGAATGTGCAGGGCATGAAACCTCCCAGGATTGAACCAGTGGTAAATATCCAGGATATGCTGGAGGCAAAGGAGCTGACACGTAAGATATATATGGATGAGAAAATTGAGCAATATATCCTGGATATCGTATTTGCAACACGAAATCCTGATCAATACGGTCTGTCAAAATTGCAACCTCTGATTTCTTATGGTGGGTCGCCAAGGGCAAGTATCAACCTGGCGCTGGCGGCAAAGGCTTATGCATACTTATCTAAACGTGCATTTGTAATTCCTGAAGATGTGAAGGCCATTGCAAAAGATGTATTACGCCACAGGCTTGGACTGACCTACGAAGCAGAAGCTGAAAATATTAACGTAGAACAGATCATAGAGGACATTTTGAAAACCATACAGGTGCCCTGATAATATTATTGACCATACATTATTCACGATTCACTATTAATTACCCTTGCTGTCCACGGCAGAAATATTAAAAAAAGTAAAAGAGCTTGAAATAAAAAGCAAGAAGCTCACACGGCACCTGTTTACAGGTGAATACCATAGTGCGTTTAAGGGTAAGGGCATGTCTTTTAAAGAAGTGCGGGAATACCAGGCTGGTGATGATGTACGGTTTATTGACTGGAATGTTTCAGCCAGGTTTAACCATCCTTTCAGTAAGCTTTTTGAGGAAGAAAGGGAACTTACAATGATGTTGCTGGTAGATGTCAGCGCCAGTTCATTGTTCGGTACCGTGCATGCACGCAAGAAGGACCTGGTAACTGAAATTGGTGCTGTGCTTGCCTTCTCAGCCATCAGTAATAATGATAAAGCCGGAGCTGTTTTATTTACAGATAGCATTGAAAAAAATATACCACCCAAAAAAGGCCGGGATCATGGTTTATATATTGTAAGGGAATTGCTCACCAGGGAGGGAAAACGGAAAGGAACAAATATTACCCAGGCCTTACGGTATTTGAATAATACAACCCGCCAGAGATGTATTGTTTTTGTACTCAGTGATTTTTTGGATCCGGATTTTGCGGACGGGTTAAGGGTTGCCGGCAAGAAGCATGATGTTATTGGAATTAAAGTATATGATCCAATGGAAATGCAATTGCCGGATGCAGGGATAATAGAAGTGGAAGATTCAGAATCAGGAAATATAATGTGCCTCGATACATCAGATTATTTGGTACGGAAAGCCCACCAGGAAGAATTTTTCAGGCATTCAGAATGGTGCAAGCAGGTATTTCTCCGTGCCGGATGCGACTTGTTGCACATTGCCACAAAAGAAGATTATGTAAAGGTATTGCAGAAATTTTTTATCGGAAGAAGTTAGCCAGGATATGTCAAAGCGCGGTGTAAATATAGTGTTGGCCTTATGTTTTGTAATGAACTTTGGCTTATTACAGGCCCAGGATATACGGGCGAAGGCATCTGTTACTAAAGACCATATCCTGGTAGGTGAGCCTGTAATACTACAATTGGAAGCGGAATATCCAACGGGTACTAGCATTAACTGGTTTTCATTAGACAGCCTGGCTCATTTTGAAATTCTGGATACCGGTAAACTTGACACTTTGGCAAGTGTCGGGGGAAATTTACTGAGGCAGACTTTTACAATTACCTCCTACGATTCCGGCAGCCGGGTTATTCCCAGGATGAGTGTAACAGTGAATAATAAAAAACTTTTAACTGATTCATTAAAGATCGAAGTTGGCTATTCATCTGCTGAGCCGGCTAAGGATTACCACGACCTTAAAGATATCATTGAAGTACCGGCAGTTGAACCATTGTACATCAATTATATCATCGCATTTATTACTGTTCTTGCGATAACTGCCCTGGTATTACTGCTCAGAAAGAAGAAACAACTGCTTGCAGAAGAGCCTAAAATCAAGGGTCCAAAGAAATCGCCGTTTGAAGTTGCAATGGCATCCCTTGAAACATTAAAAAAAGCCAGGCTACCGGAAAATGGGCAGTTCAAGACTTATATCATACAATTAAATGAAATTTTGCGTCAGTATTTAAAGGAAGAAAAAATAGTTATTGCGCCTGATGCCAGCAACAACCAGCTGGTTTTAGCTGCGAAAAATGTTTTAGAAAATGATGATTTGATAGAGCTTGCCCAAATTCTTCGGTTAGCCGATGCTGTTAAGTTTGCCAGGTACCAGCCAACCGGCCCCGAGAATGAGCAGGCTATTAACGGTATCGGAACTGCAATAGAAAACATTAACCGCCAAATCCATAAAATTACCGGCAATTGATTACAAGGTATTTTAATAGTGTACACTTTGCATGGCCATGGGTCATGCTGCTGTTATTATTAGTACCTGCACTTATTTGGTGGTATTGGAAAAAACATTCAGGCCGCGCCGGAACCTTATTGGTGCCATCAACTACTAACCTTCAAAAGGCTTCAAAAGGCTGGAAAATAAAGCTGATGCATCTCCCATTTATTTTAAGGCTGCTTGCAATGGCCTTTATCATCATGGCATTGGCAAGGCCGCAAACCAGGTTCGATGAAGAACAGGTAAGCGGGGAAGGTGTGGATATTGTGCTCTGCATAGACGTAAGCGGCAGTATGCTGGCCCAGGACTTTACCCCAAACAGGCTGGAAGCTGCCAAGGAAGTAGCTGCACAATTTATAGATACCCGTAAAACAGACAGGATTGGAGTGGTAATTTTTTCCGGTGAAAGCTTTACGCTTTGTCCGTTAACTACAGATAAGTCAGTTCTGAAGTCGCAGGTATATGGTATACAAAGTGGGTTACTTGAAGACGGTACGGCAATAGGATCCGGACTTGCAACCAGCACCGACCGGTTAAGGAACAGTAAAACAAAGAGTAAAGTTGTGATCCTGCTTACCGATGGTGAGAATAATGGTGGACAGATTCCGCCGGTTACGGCGAAGGAGATTGCCAAAAAATTAGGTATCCGGGTATATACAATTGGGGTTGGTACGGAAGGCTTTGCACCTATACCGGTCCAGGCATCAGATGGTTCAATAGTAATGCAGCGGGAAAAAGTAAATATTGATGAAAAGTTACTGACCCAGATAGCCAGTGAAACCGGCGGACAATATTTCAGGGCTAAGGATAATGAAGGACTTGCGAAAATCTATGGTGAAATTGACCAACTCGAAAAGTCAGTCATTGAAGTAACCGCATTGCACCGTTACACCGAAAGGTTTTTACCATTAGTGCTGGCAGCGATAGTATGCTTATCGCTGGAATGGGTGCTTCGGCTTACACTACTCAAAAAGTTCCCTTAATGCTTATTGCCTTAATTTCGCAGCAATGGGTGGTAAGATAAAAGCAAGAGTTTATAAATCGACCGGAAGCTGGTATATCCTGAAAGATAGTGCTGGCAGGCAATATAATGGACGTATAAAAGGTGTTCTTAAAATTGATGATATAACATCTACCAATCCAATTGCTGTAGGCGACTGGGTAGAAGTTGAAATGGAGAATGAAGGGGAAAGTACGGTTACCATTACACAGATATACGACCGTAAAAATTATATCGCCAGGGTTTCACCTCACCGGAAGGTGCAGCATCATATTATCGCCTCCAATCTTGACCAGGCCTTGTTGTTTGTAACGCTTCGCGAGCCCCGTACCTCACTCGGTTTTATAGATCGCTTTCTAATAACCGCAGAAGCTTATCATATCCCTGCAATTATCGTATTTAATAAGGCCGATTTATACCGGGAAAAGGAATTGGAGAAATATGCCGAATGGGAGGAGATGTTTACCCAAATCGGCTATACCGTTGCCCTGGTAAGTGTAAAGAATGGGCAGGGTATTGATGATTTGAAGAAAATCCTGAAAGATAAAACGACGCTGATCAGTGGTCATTCAGGTGTGGGTAAATCAACTTTCATTAACGCTGTTTTTCCCGAAATGGCCCTGAGGACCCAGGAAGTAAGCGGTTGGAGCGGAAAGGGTTTACACACTACAACTTTTGCAGAAATGTTTGACTTGCCGGGTGGTGGAAGTATCATTGATACCCCCGGGATCAGGGAACTCGGACTGGTGGGTATAAGCAAACAGGAATTATCACATTATTATCCTGAAATGCGTAAGCTGCTCAGTGATTGCCAGTTTAATAATTGCCTGCATATGAATGAACCCGGTTGCGCTGTGAAAGAAGCCGTTAATGAGGGCAAGATTCATATCGACCGGTATGTCAGTTATTGTACGATACTTGATTCAATAGATGAAAGGAAATTTTAGGATATATACTTCCTGGCGGTATTGATCAATAATTTAGATTCAAGAAATTGTGCAACTTCTGCAACAGCTTTGTTATCGCGAGGAATAGCCTTTTGCACCTGCTTTGGATAAAGGCAAATTCCTGTATAAATATTATAATGCAGACTAAGGGGATGGCCTTTGTAGCTGAAATCCCAGATCAGGGAGTCAAAATCATCGAGTTTGTTGTTAAACCGAACTTTCAGTTCATCCGTTAAAAGGTTGGCCACTTCATAAAATCTTTTCAGGCCACCATCTTCATCAATCACAGCTTCGGTGAAACCGTCATGGGTATGGAGTACTGGACACATATGGGTAGGATTTAAGTAACAGAATCGGGCGTTCAGGCTTTAAACTTCTTCGCTTTTGGCACTTTTTCTCCACTCAGAATCCGCTCTGCACCAACGTTCTTACCATTGCTGGGGCAACCGGATTTTGGTTTCATGGCACTACAGGAAGCCATGCCAAGAATAGCGAGTACAGAAAGAAGGGTGAAACCTGTACGGACAAATCTCATAACACGATTTTATTTATAACGTTGGAAATAGGAAAATATTATGCCAGATTAACTGATCTGGTCCTTAAACCAGCCTGAATACCGGATATAATTATTGGCGATCCGGTCGATTTCGCCGTGAATCATGGCTTCAGAGATATCTTTTACCTTTTTTGCAGGTACCCCGGCATAGATACTGCAGGCTTCGCAAATGGTACCTTCCAATACAACGGCACCTGCCGCAATGATAGTATTGCTATGTACTACGGCATTATCCATAATGATGGACCCCATGCCAATTAATACATCGTCATGTAGGGTACAGCCGTGAACAATGGCATTATGGCCAATTGAAACGTTGTTGCCTATTATGGTTTTTGTTTTGCCGAAAGTTGCATGAATTACCGCGCCATCCTGAACATTCACCTTGTTCCCCATCCTGATGCTGTTCACGTCTCCCCGAACGACAGCATTGAACCAGAAACTGCAATCATTTCCGGCAATCACATCTCCGACAATTGTTGCATTCGGTGCTAAAAAACAGTCTGTCCCAAATTTTGGGAAAGTACCTTCAACATGGAGAATTAAAGCCATAAATCAGCGTATAAATTGATATGAATGCCCCAACAAATATCAGCATCTTTGCCGAAACAATGGTTTTTATGAATCAGCGCCAGGTATTTTTAAAACATATTGCCCAAACCTCGCCTGCACCCCTTGCCCTTGAAATTGTTAAAGCTAAGGGCGTTTTTCTCACAGACCGGAAGGGAAAAACTTATATGGACCTGATAGCCGGTATTAGTGTTTGCAATGTGGGCCATTGCCATCCAAAAGTGATCAAAGCTGTCAGGAACCAGTCGGAGCGGTACCTCCACCTGTTGGTTTATGGCGAGTTTGTGGAAACGCCGCAGGTGCAGTATGCCAAACTGTTAACGGAGCATCTCCCTGCTTCACTGAATTGCGTATACTTTACCAATTCCGGCGCCGAAGCCACGGAAGGTGCCATGAAACTGGCGAAAAGATATACAGGTAGGACCAATATGATTGCGTTTAAGCAATCTTACCATGGGTCAACCCAGGGCGCACTAAGTATTATGGGCGATGAATACTGGCGCAATGCCTATCGCCCTTTATTGCCTGGAATTTTACACCTCGATTATAACGACCCGGCTGTGATGGAGCATATTACCTCCGACACAGCCTGTGTAATAATGGAAACAATTCAGGCAGAAAGGGGGGTGCATGCCCCATCTAAAAATTGGCTAACGGCTCTGCGCAAACGCTGTATGGAAACCGGTACCCTGCTAATTATGGATGAAATCCAGACAGGCTTTGGCAGAACTGGTCACCTGTGGGGTTTCGATGCATTTGGTATTGTTCCGGATATTGTTTTATTGGGAAAGGCCCTTGGTGGCGGAATGCCCATGGGCGCATTTGTGGCCAACAAAAAGATCATGGATAGTTTTAGTGCTGATCCGGTATTGGGGCATATCACCACTTTCGGGGGCCACCCGGTTAGTTGTGCTGCAGGAATGGCAGCAATGAAAGTTTTGCTTAAAAATAATCTTGTAGATTCAGTAGCCGAAAAGGAAATCCTTTTCAGGCAATTGCTGCATCATCCTGCTATAAAATCTGTACGATCCCGTGGACTTCTCATTGCCATTGAATTTGATAGTTTTGAGACGAATAAGAACGCCATCGACAGATGTATAAAAAAAGGGATTTTAACTGATTGGTTCCTTTTTGCTGCAAACTGCATGCGTATTGCACCGCCCCTTACGATTACGAAAAAGGAAATCAGGCAGGCTTGTAAAATAATTATTGAGTCTCTTGGTTAGGAAGGACCAGGTCATTCAATCTCAACAATCAGTTCCACTTCAACCGCAATATTACTCGGCAATGCATTCATGCCAACGGCAGACCGGGCATGTTTACCCTTTTCCCCAAATACCGCGACCATCATGTCTGAATAGCCATTGATAACTTTCGGCTGGTCGGTGAAATTGCTTTCACAATTAACCATGCCTAAAACCTTCACCACTCTTTTCACTTTGTTAAGGTCGCCCAGGTAATCTTTTAATACAGCAAGGTGGTTGATGGCTACTAATTTTGCAGCTGCATATCCTTCCTCAATAGTAAGTTCCTTACCAAGTTTGCCGGTAATATTTGTGCCATCTTCCCGGGTTGGTCCCTTTCCCGACAAGTATAACAACTTGCCTGTTTGTACCACATTTACATAGTTCGCTACTGGCTTTTGGGGCACCGGAAGCTTAATGCCAAGTTTAACAAGGTTGGACTCGGCATCCTGGGCGCTAGCTACCAATGATGCGCAACCGAAAATTAAAAACAGTATATATTTCATAACCAGGTTTTATTGTAAGGAATTATAAATGAGGGCAGCAATAAGCGCTCCTAAAACAGGTCCAACTATTGGTACCCAGGCATAGGACCAATCGCTGCTTCCTTTTTTGGAAATCGGTAAGATAGCGTGTGCCAGCCTGGGGCCAAAATCGCGGGCCGGGTTAATGGCATAACCTGTTGGTCCACCAAAAGAAAGTCCAACTGCCAGCACCAGCAAAGCAACGGGCAGCGCATCCAAAGCACCAAGGCTATTTGTTGGACCGATTTTGAATAATATGCAAATCAGGAAAATAGCAGTAGCGATGGTTTCGGTTAGCAGGTTGTTGAAAGGTTTCCGTATAGCCGGACCCGTTCCAAAAGCAGCCAGTTTTGTATCAGCATCCTCGGTACTTTCAAAATGGGAATGATACATAATCCAAACAAGTACAGACCCGGCAAATGCGCCTGCTATTTGGGCCAGCGAATAAAACAGGACCTCAGACCATGGGAATTTACCTGTAAGGGCAAGGGCGATGGATACTGCCGGGTTCAGGTGTGCACCGCTGAATTTTGCCACGGTAAAAACACCTACAAAAACAGCCATAGCCCACCCGAAACAGATCACGATCCATCCGCTGCTATATCCTTTGGTCCTGTTCAGCACAACATTAGCCACCACACCGTTTCCAAGGGCAATCAAAATGGCAGTACCAATAAATTCTGCCAGGTAAGGATTCATCATATCAGTTTGGTTTATTTATTTATTTGCTGGGCAGGTAGTTTTGTGCGATCGATTGAAAAGCTGCAACCTGTTCATCTTCCCATTGTTTCGTATATCCATATTCGGTAGCAAGAAGATGGGCGACTACCGGCGTTGCTTCAATAGCGGCAGCGGCATCTAATAGGATGGCCCTTGTTCTTCTGGATAGTGCATCGTCTACGGTCATACACATTTCTTCCCTTGCTGCCCACACAATTGTTGCCTTTGTATAGGGCAATCGCTCATGTATTTTTTCGGACAGTTCAGGTTGGTTTAATTCCAATTGCTTTATTTTCAGAAGGTCTGTTCCGTAATAATAACCAGGTTCACTGTAAGATTTTACAGTCATTGCGCCATGTATTGGAAGTCCTTCGGTGATACAGGGCCTGTCAGGGATTTTTTGTTGCCGGATGGCAATGTTAACGGCGTCTTCCGCCATTTTGCGGTAGGTAGTCCATTTGCCACCAGTAATGCTGATCAAACCGCTTTCGCTAACTTCTATATAGTGGTCACGGGATAACGCGGCTGTACTGGAAGCGTTTCCTCTTACCAGGGGCCGAAGCCCGGAGAACACCGATTTGATGTCTTCCTTTTTTGGATGTTTCGCCAGGTATTGCCCGATATGTTCCAGTATAAAACTGATTTCCTCTGCTTGCGGCACCGGTTCTGCAGTAGGTGTGTTTACAGGAACATCAGTAGTGCCAATGATCAGTTGCTGGTGCCAGGGAACGGCGAATAAGACCCTGCCGTCTGATGTTTCGGGGATCATGATAGCGGTATCACCGGGCAGGAAAGACTGGTCAACCACCAGGTGTGTACCTTGGCTAAGAGCAAGTACGGGAGCTTTGCCAGGGTCGTCATCTTTCCTGAGGATGTCTGTGAATATGCCTGTTGCGTTGATGACTATTTTAGCATTGATGGTATATTCCCTGCCATCTAGTTGATCAGTTGCTTTTATGCCGGTGACTTTTCCATCGATTTTAATAAGGCTGTTGGCTTTGAGATAATTGAGTAATACGCCTTTTTGTTCTGCTGCAGTTTGCGCCAGGTTTATTGCCAGGCGGGCATCGTCAAACTGCCCATCGTGATAAAGGACCCCACCTTTTAATCCTTCAGGATTCAATGTGGGTGCATGTTTTAAAGCTTCTTCACGGGACAGGATCAGGGAAGGGCCGAGTCCAAGTTTTCCGGCCATCCAGTCATAAATTTTTAACCCGATACCATAGAACGGGCCTTCCCACCATTTATAATTTGGCAATAAAAAGGATTGGTTCTTTACCAGGTGTGGCGCATTTTTCCTCAGCAATCCGCGTTCTTTCAGCGCTTCCATGACCAGTTTCACATTGCCCTGCTGCAGGTACCTTACGCCACCATGAACGAGTTTTGTAGAACGCGAGGATGTGCCCTTGGCAAAATCAAATTGTTCGATAAGCAAGGTTGAGTAACCTCTTGATGCGGCATCAATTGCAATACCCAAACCTGTTGCACCACCACCTACAATGCATACATCCCAATTATTTTGGGCTTGCAGGGCGGTGATCATTTGAGAACGATTCATATAGTTAAGATAAAGGAAATTCGCACAAAGGTTGGGCGCTTTAATTTAAAATTACCTGTGTATTTTTATTCGGTATCATTTGCCCAGGCAATACTGGCTTTAATAGCCCTGTTCCAGCCTTTAATCAGTGGCTTCATGTCATCCGCACTGTGTTGAGGTTGGAAAATTTTGTCGGCTTTCCATTGTTGCTGGATATCTGAAACTGTATCCCAATAACCTACACCCAGCCCCGCCAGGTATGCCGCACCAAGTGCTGTAGTTTCATAAACAACAGGGCGTATTACAGGAACCTGCAGCAGGTCGCACTGGAATTGCATGAGCAGGTTATTAATGGTTGCACCGCCATCAACCCTGAGCTCTTTGATAGGAAGGCCTGCGTCAGATTCCATAGCTTTCAGCACATCCATAGTTTGATAGGCGATGCTTTCAAGGCAAGCCCTGGCTATATGGGCGGTTTTAGTACCCCTGGTTAACCCAAATACGCTACCACGTGCATGCTGGTTCCAGTGAGGCGCACCAAGTCCCGCAAATGCAGGTACCATGTACACCCCGTTATTATCACCTGCAGATAAAGCTATATCTTCTATATCTGCCGAGGAGCGGATCATATGCAATCCATCACGAAGCCACTGTACTACCGCACCGCCAATAAATATGCTGCCTTCAACAGCATATTCAATACGGTTATTGATTTTCCAGGCAATAGTAGTGAGCAGGTTATTAGAACTTTTAACAGCTTTCACACCGGTATGCATCAACATGAAGCAACCTGTGCCATAAGTATTTTTAACCATTCCCGGTTGGGTACACTGCTGGCCAAATAGTGCAGCCTGCTGGTCACCTGCAATTCCTGCAAGGGGAATGTTGGCATTTTTTACAACAGTTTCAGTTACCCCGTAAACCCGGCTGCTTTGGATAATTTCAGGCAATACTGATGCCGGGATATCAAATAACTTCAGCAGGTCTGTATCCCATTCGCCTGTATGTATATTCATAAGCATTGTACGGGATGCATTGGATGCATCTGTAACGTGAACCTTACCGTTAGTCAGTTTCCAGGACAACCAGGAATCAATAGTGCCAAAAGCCAGTTCGCCTTTTACCGCTTTTTCCCTGGCTCCGGATACATTATCCAGGATCCATTTCAATTTAGTGGCTGAAAAATAGGCATCGGCCAACAGGCCTGTTTTTTCCTGGATGGTGGGTCCCCAGCCTTCTTCTTTCAGCCTGTCACAATAGGCAACTGTGCGCCGGTCTTGCCAGACAATTGCGTTGTAAATAGGTCTTGATGTGCTGCGTTCCCAAACAACGGTGGTTTCACGTTGGTTGGTGATACCAATTGCAGCAATGTCACCGGTGGTAATGGCGCCTTTAGCGAGTGTTTCAGCCAACACTGAAAATTGTGATGCCCAAATTTCTTCGGCATCATGTTCAACCCAACCGGGTTGTGGGTAAATTTGTGTGAATTCTTTCTGGGCCACCTGGAAAATCTGACCGTTTTTATCAAACAGTATGGCCCTTGAACTGGTAGTACCCTGGTCTAACGCAAGAATAAATTTTTCTGACATGCAAGCAATTTTTGGCTTTTTAAGATAAGCAAAAAACAGTTCAATTATCAGAATGCCAGCCTGAAACTGCCGAATATACCAAAGCGACTCACTTTTGCTTCGGGTAACGGGGTTGGTAAAACACGCCAAACGAAGTCAAGCCTGAAAACTTTAAAGATATTATCCACCCCTGTTCCGAGTTCAAGGTATAGTTTCCCGTTCAGGTCTTTGAACTGGTTATAGGGGTTATTAAAATTGAGGGTTTTATTGGCTTCTGTTATTCCCGTACTTATGCCTTTCGCGCTCCAGAACTGGCGGAATTTAAGCTTCCTTGTTATAGAAATATATTTAAACAGGCCATTTCCAAAATTGTGCTCAATATTGAATCCCGCATACCGGTCACCAATATACTCCCACCTGGCCATCAGGTTGAATGCGTATTTGTTGTAATAATAAATTTCATTACCCGGAATAACATTCAGCAACATGTATGGCAGGGTCCCGGATACCTTTCCTCCAAAAACATTATAATACAGGCTTCCGAGTGGCGCAATTTTTAAATAATCTGATATGCTCAGGTAAATTTTATTGTATTGGTAGCTGCTGCCAAATATGCCCGGGATCCCTCTTGCATATAGCAGTTCAACGATAGGGTATGGGCTTCCCAAACTGAAACGGTTAAAATTGGTTTCATAGAATTTTTCATTATAACCGAATCGTAACCGTACACCTAATTCGAAATTGTTAAGCGCATCGCCTTTAGCCCCATCTTCAAATAACTCCTTTGGGGGCAGATTGTATAAAGGATCATACTTTTTCTGAATACCCATAAAGGTTGCTGATATGCCAGGTGACCACTCCTTGAAATATTCAAATTTGGCTTCCTGTACCTGCATAAATTTGATAGGGATGCCCTGTTTACGGATTGCAAGTGCAAAAATATTGTCTGTACTAATGTCGTCATAATACACCTGGCCATTGTCGAGGTCTTTTGTAAAACTGACATGTATATACGAACGTGGTGAACGGTTGATAAGGTATTTTGCTTCCAGTTTGCCCTTGAATGCCTGATCGCCAAAACCATAGGCAATATAACCATGCAGGTAAAGGTCTTTATTGAATTTTGTATTGGTGCCTAGATCAAATCTCATCCTGAACCCTTCCCAAACATTCCCTGTGAACCAGTTATACCAGGGACCTATTTCAAAATTGCCCACATTCCGGTAACCGGTAGCCAGGAAATTGATGGTGGTTACATAACGTTGGAACAGCGGCATTTTTTGCAATGTGTCGATCATTGCATAGATGGCTTTTTCATTTTTCGACAAATCTTCATGTCTCGAATCGGACCAGTAACTATCTGTTTTTACCATTGCGCTGTCTGCAAACCTGATTTCAGATTGCACTTTGTTCCTTGCGACAGAATCCCTGATAAATTGTTCATTAACTATTATGTCTTTATACGTAGTTGTTTTTCGGCCAATTACACCAAACCCGCTTTTTCCAATTGGTGCTATGTCAGCTACAAACTTGTCTTTAACAAGGAACCAGGTGCTGTCATTAATCTGCTTGTATTCCTGGATCAGGCTAAGTTTGTCTATAAAGTTGATGTTGGCTTCCTTGCTCAGATTAAGGGTCATTTTTTGTATGGCCCAGGTAGTATCATGAACCCAGCAATCACCGTCAAAAGTATTTTCACCTTTACGTTTGGGAATAAACTGCATATGGATCAGTCGCTTACCTGCAACAAACTGGCTGTCCAGTACTTTGTAATAGTAATAAGCATCACCGTTATCACTAATCGGACTTACATATTGTTTGTCAAAAACGGGAATAAAGTTGTTATAAACATTGACATTTTGTTCCGTTCCCCCCAGTAGTTTACTAATGCTTTCATTGTTGATGCCAATGGTCTTAACGCCCTTAATTATTTCACGTGTTCGCCAGGGTGATTTCTGGTAGTAATAATTTGAAATTGTTTCAGTGAGATAAACCGGTAGAAATGGCTGGCCTTCTGAAGTATCTATGTTATCGAAAATAAAGCCAAATGGTTTTATAGGGCCTAATTCCTTGAGCTTATCCTTTTTGATGCGGTTCAGGTCTAGCTCCAGCTTGTTATACAGTTCGTAAGTGAAAGAATTAAACCGGTACCTGTCGTTTGAGGGTTTATGTTTCACGATCCTTTTCCACATCAGGTATCCCCTATCAATTTTTCTTTTAACAATGACTGCCGAAGTTACTTTTCCCCTTTCCATGCTAATGACCAGGTCAATCGAGCGACCACCATCATTGCTAAGTTTGCCTGCCATTTCAGGGTCAATGGCAATTTTAACATCCTGGTAGCCAACATAGGTTATTTCTAAAGTATCCGTCGGCCACTGGTCATAATGAAACACAAAGCTGCCCACGGAATCAGTCAGGCGGCCATGATGCGATTGAATGAAGTTTAAGGATGCAAATGGGATCCGTTCATCGCTAAGTTTGTCTTTAACATAACCTCTGATGGTTTTGCCTTGGGCATTTGCGAGAAATGGTATCAGGAATATAAGCAGCATACCTGCCAGAAGCAGGCATTTTTTTCTAAAATACATAGAACTACAAAAATAATACAAGTAGGTCAACGCAGGAATTACATTATCGGTTGTGGCCGGGGTAAATATTTTGCATTATTAATTGTAGTTTTCCCCGTAATGTATGGAGCCTGAATCAAATCAGGAGATATAAAAAAACTCCGGGTAACCAGAAGTATTACCCGGAGTTTTTTTCTGAAGGTTTGAATTATTAGAAATCCACACCAAGGGCAAAATGCCATATCGGTGATCCCTTGAAAAAGCCATTCATTTCCCAGCCTGTATCAAGCCGCATGAAATAACCCAACAGGGTACTTCTTGCTCCAAAGCCATAACCGCCTACGAATGGACCAACCCCACCGGCTTTGATTTTTACAAATACATCACCATTCTGGTAAACTTTGGTAGGGCGCTGAATAGCATTATAAGTACCGTTCCAGGCTGTCCCAAGATCAACAAATTGTAACAATTGAAAGTTGCGGGCAAATGCATTATTAATGGGTCTTTTCATCAAAGTAGTAAATACCGGGAACCGGAATTCGCTGTTAATGACCATATTATTATTTCCGTTGGTAATGTTCTGGTGGTAGCCTCGAAGATTCAAAGCCAATGCCTGGAAAGCATAGGCGGGATCCTGGGGTTTTACTTCAGTATTCGCTTTTGGGAATAACTCGCCGTCCTGACCGCCCAGGTAATACAATATTTTCTGGTCACCCCAGGAGAAGTCTGCTGCAAACCTTCCGGCCCAAATGAAATTCTGGTAAATAGGGTAGTAGTAGCGGCCATCCCATCCAAAGTTGAAACTGTTTTTTCCTGATGCTGCCTTTACCTCGCTGATTTGGGAATTATAATCTACGTAAAGTTTATAGCGTAGCCCATTCCAGATATTTGTTGCCTTTTCAATTGCGTTATCATAAACATATTCAACCCTAAGCAAACTAAAGTCTTTTTTCTGATCGGGTGCAGTTAAAGAACTTGAGGGATATGCGGTAGCTTTTGTTACCATTTTATCTGTTCTGATCCCGACATTTACACGCACGCTGCGAACTTTATCCAAAGGGTATTTTACACCAAACTGGAATAAGTTGGTGAATAGTTTTGCCGGAGCATACTGGCCATCGGAAATTGTAGAACCAACATCAGTTCGGCGGTAATATAAAACGGTATAGTCCAACCTTTTTTTCAGGTAATCAAACCTGGCCATATATTCAGACCCGGAATTGAGAAGGGATTGGGATCCGGGAATGTAAATATTTGGTGAGCCAACGTTTATCGGAATGCCCTGTCCTGCTGTATTTATCAATGGCATTCTAACCATTCCGGTGAAACGAATATCTTCCAGTAAATCAAAAACGGTCACCTTAAACATGCCGTTGAAACCGTTATTGGAACTATTTGTTACAGGTAATGACCCTGTATAGGGTTCGTACCTGGTAACAAGCACATCATTATTAAATAGTGAACCGGTTACCTGGTCTGCCGAAAATTTCAACTTATAGTCAAATCGTCCGGCTTTATTCAGCACTGATGGATTCTGTTCATCTTTTCGACCTTTTGCAATCATGTCCATGATAGCAGAATCAGCCTTTTCATTATTAAATTCAGACTCAAACTCTGGTTGGTCCTTTTTTGTAGAATCTACGCCTGCAGCTTTTTGCAATTGTTGTGCTTCCTTTTGAGAAACCCTGAGCTGGTCAATAGTTCTTTTGCGAAAATCTGTTGGCCTTGGGTTGATATTCCTTTTTTTCAGTGCGTTCTCATCAACTTTTAATTTATATAAGAACTTCAGGTCGCCTTCCCGCCGAACTTCACTTACCTGGTCGCGGTCATCACTCGATTTTGTTTCTATCAGTCCGCTTTGGTAATTGGTAATAGGGAACACATATGATGAGTCGTTGGTAATCGCAAAGGTGAAAATGCTGTCTGGTTCTGATTTATCGTAGAACTTCAACAAGGAATCAATCTCTTTATATGCAGGATTCCTTAAGATATCATCACCGATCTGGTAAATAGTATCAACGCCAGCTTTTTGCGTAGAGAAAAAACCGGCAAAACGGTTTGCGATACCATTTTCATCACCGACGAAAGTGAAATGCGAGGTATTGTATTGGGTTGGGTACCTGGCATTGCCGTATTTTAATTTGCTTAATTGTGAAATTTGCTTGAATTCACTTTTATTAAAATTGTCAATGAGGAAAATGTTATACCTGTAGCTTGATGGCAAAATGGTATCTGCTGAAATTGCATTGGCAGAAGGCCTGTTAGAGGAATAGAGTATGCCTGATTTATTTGGGAAGGTCACAAAAGATGGATCCAGGTCGTCATAAACATCATTGGTAATTTGCGTTTCTTTTTCCCGGTCAATTTTAAAGGTAAAGATATCTGACTGACCGTTTTTTACAGCGCTTAACAGCAAGGTGTTGTCATCCAGCATGAATTTGACATCCTGGATTTGCTCAAATTGGTCAAGTGCCAGTTTATTTGATTTTATCCTGGAAAATATATCGTAGGTAAACATCCGGATCTTTCCTTCACTATTATACACTACCAGCAATTTATTACCCTTACCATTCCAGGCCAGCAAGGGATAGTGGGGGTCTTGCTTTGCTTCGATATTTCGAATGCCGTTTTTCAGCAAAGTTTTACTGGTGGAATAATCTTCATGATACACTACCTTCTGTAATCCTTTCTTATATTCTACAACGGCATACGCCTGGCTTCTGGGGAGGGGGTTTGGGGTGAAGTTGTAAAAGTCTTTATTCCTGGTGATGTCTTCCACTACCGACATGGAGCCTTTCGGATTATTCCGCCTGCCCTTGATGTCTTTGTAATATTTGTCTTCGGAATAAGTCATAAAGTCGGCCAGTACAGCTTTAAAATCTTTCTTGCATATCCGGTTGGATGCGCCATTAAGGTTACGGTAAAGCCTGGCCAGGTAAAGGAAGTATTTGGTATTATCTTTCCTGTAGGTTTCCTCGATATATCGCCAAAATGAATGTCCGGCTAACCCCGGCTGATCATATGCAAACTGGTAGAAATTCTTGTATTTACCAGCAAGCATAGCCGATTTTAATTGGTCATCAAGGGCGGTACTCCAGTTTTCAGCTGCATAAGATACAAAGCCATCAGTCAGCCATTTGGGTAGATCCAGTAGTGCCTGGTTAGCCGCAAACTCCCCCAGGTTATCTCCAAACAGGATATTGTCCAGTAATACTTTGGCAATGCCTTGCCGCACCTGCATCTTCATGTTATGCTGATCGCTGTTATAATACACGACCATTTTATTGTTGACAAGCTTGGTATTGCCACCGCTTGTTTGCCAGTCTGTGGTTAGTCCTATATTCGTTTGCTGGAGGTCGTTGAAGGAGTTGTAAACTATAACATTTGCCCTTCGCTGCAAGCCATATTCCATAAAGGTCTCCAGTTCGGGAAGTTCAGCTTCTGCGATTTGGGCGACTTTCTGGGCTAAAGGTTCGCCTTTCTGGCTATAATATGTATTGAAATTAGCAGTTTGGTAATATTGCCATTTAAATTTTTTGTACTGGACCCTGTTTTTTCCAAACTCAACTGTGTTTACCTGGGCATTAACCAGGTTCAGGCCGTTCAACAGGGTCAGGATAAAAATCAGAGCAAGCGTATAACAAACACTCAAAAACGAATGATTCTTCGGAAATTGCATACCCAATGATTATGGTCTAAAATTATGTTTTTCAAGCTTACCCCGGAAATCCACCGTTAAATAATACAGCTATGTTAACAGTCCAGCATTTTGAGTTTAGTCCTATTATGGAAAATACCTATGTTTTGTTCAACGAAACAGGAGATTGTATTATAATTGATCCCGGTTGTTACGATGAAAGGGAAGAACTTTACCTGAAGGCATTTATTTCAGACAACGGCCTGCATCCCAGATTGTTGCTGAATACCCATTGCCACCTGGACCATGTGTTTGGCAATCGTTTTATATACCAAACCTGGAAACTGGAGCTGCACCTGCATCCCAACGAAAAAATAGTACTGGATTATGCGCCGGAAGCGGGAAAGCGATGGAATCTACCTTTTAATAATTACAATGGACCCCTTCATTTTATAAAAGGTGGTGATATTATCAGATTGGGAGCAGATGAGTTATTGGTGATTGAAGCGCCCGGACACTCACCTGGCCATGTTTGCTTTTACAGTAAAACACAGGAATTCCTGATTGGTGGGGATGTTTTGTTCCGCAATAGCATTGGCCGTACTGACCTGCCTGGCGGGAACCACACCCAACTGCTGGAAAGTATCCGCAGCCGGTTGTTTACATTACCCGACACCGTTAGGGTATACCCCGGGCATGGTGCCTCAACTACTATTGGTTATGAAAAGAAGCATAATCCTTTTCTGGTAAGCAGCGAGCGGTGAACCGTGAATCATGAAACCGCACGCCGGATTTGTTTTATACTTCAGATTTCTTACCTATTTATCTGCTCAGCGCGCCGACCCATTTGCCGATAACAGGTATTTTCTGCAGGTCTTTCTTTTCTACCCGGCCAACAAAGGCCGTAAATGCCAGTAAAAAAAGGGTTCCTGTTAAAATACTAAACCAAAGCGGACTATAATAATGCACTAAAATACGGTGCGTTACGACTATTAAGCTTACAAATGCCAGGTAGGAAAGCAGCTTTTTCCGGGCATATGGAACCGGGTAGAATTTCTGCCCCAGCCAATAACTGCTGGTCATCATCAAAAGATAGCAGGCGAAAGTTGCCAATGCAGCACCTAAATAATGCCATTTCGGGATGAGTAAGATATTCAGGCCAATGGTAACCATAGCGCCTGCCAGGGTTATATAAGCGCCATACATGTTTTTGCCGGTTAACTTGTACCAGACGCTTTGGTTATAATAAATACCAAGGAAAATATTGGCCATAGCCAATATAGGTACTATATAAATTCCCTCACCCCATGCGGAAGATTTAAGGGTTATTATCCATTTTAAAACATCGAGGTAAAGGCCAATAAGCAGGAACATGAAACAACATGCGATCACAAAAAACTTCATAACCCGGGCGTAGGATCGTTGCGCCCCTTCCAGTTTTGACTGGTTAAAGAAGAAGGGTTCGGCAGCCATACGAAATGCCTGGATCATAATGGTAATCAGGACAGACAAACGGTACACATTTGCAAAAATTCCCAGTTCGTGCTTTGCTTGCTGAACAGGAAGGTCGACTACATGCTGGTAAATCAGCCGGCTAAGCATATCATTGGTCATGCCGCCTAGTCCAACAATTATTAACGGGTAACTATATACCATCACTTCCTTCCACAGCACTTTGTCAAATTCCCATTGCAAACTTTTGATTTCCGGTAATAGTAAAGACAATGTAGTAATACTACCCAGTAAGTTGCCAATCAGGTAATAACCAATGCCGATATCCATTTTATACACCAGGTTCAGGAAGCTATCGGGATGCCTTGATGCATAACCCGGTAAAAATCCCAGGAAGAAAAAAACAATACAAAGGTTAATTACAATGCCGGCTACGCGGACAAAAGCATAGCGCCGGGGCCTGTTTTCCTGTCTCAGCCGGGCAAAAGGGAGCGTAGATAAAGTGTCGAAGAACAGGATTCCACACATCCAGCTGAGATATTCGGGGTGTTCGGTTAATCCCGCTGCAGAAGCAAGGCTTTTACGGCAAAGAAACAGCACCCCTGTAAAAACAAGGCTGGTTATGAATAGTGAAACGCTGAGGGTATTATACAGGTGCTTTTTTTCCTTGTCTTGCGAAAACTTAAAATATGCAGTTTCCATGCCGTATGTAAACAAAACATTCAGGAAGGGAATCATCGCATATACCTGGGTGATATCGGCAGTTTTGGCAGGTTGGGTAAATAAAAAAGGCAGGGCCATATTCATCAGGTAGCCCAAAAACCTGGATATTATTGTGGGTACGCCATACCATAAAGTCTGTCCTGCCAGTTTTTTTATATCGCTCAAGGTAAATAGAGGTATTTGGGCAAATTTAATCGGATTTCGCGGGTACTTTTTGAAAATAGTATCTTTCGCGGACAAATTACACGAATATGAAGAAAGGATTTTTAGGATTATTATTTGTAGTTGGTTTTTCGATTGCAGCTTTGGCGCAGCCTAAAGCTGTTGAAGGGATGGCCGAGTTTCAGGGAAAGAAAGTACCCGCTGCAGTTTTGGAGCTTCCTTATCCAACCTCAACTGTGGATGATGCCATTGTCAATCATTTCGCGGAAAAAGGTTATAAAGCATCCAAAGCAAAAGATTACCAGGTGTTCAGGTCTGTAGGGGTAGGCAGGTCAAAAACGCCCTACGATGTATATGTAAAATCAGAGCGTAAAAGCCGTCGTGAAAAAGAGTCGTCTGTAGTCTATATTGTGTTGGCCAAACCAAATGAAGTTTTATCTTCTGGCGGAGCTGCTGATAAAAGTTCGGTTAATGATGGCAAGGAATTCCTGAATGATTTCACACCTTACCTTGAAGACTTTAATCTTGGGCTTGAAATTGCTGCCCAGGAGGATATTATCAAAAAACTGGAGAAAAAACAAACAACACTGTTGTCAGACAGTACGGATCTGAATAACCGGAAACTCCAATTGGACCAGAAAATCCTCGAGAACTCAACTGCATTGCAGCAACAGCAGGCTGAAATAGAAAAGCAAAGACTGGCCCTTGAAGCTACAAAAAAACGCCGCAGGCAATAAAATGCCTGTTGCCGGTAATGTTTGTCTTTATACTATGGCTAATTCCCGTAAAAAAACGGGTCATTACCCGTTAAAATACGGGTAAACTAAATTGGGTTTTATGTCATATTTGTGCGGGGATGCACAATACCTACACCATTAAACCTAATGATCCGACTCTCTTACCCCTGAAATCAGTTGGGATCAGCAAGTGCAGGATTTTCAACAAGGGAAGAATCTGTAAGTGACCTGAAAAATTCCGTTAGTAGTCCTCTTTCAACAGACGAAAGGGGATTTTTTTTTGAATAATGGTCATATACTGCATCAAGGCTCACCATCCTGCCATCGTGCATATATGGCTTGGTTAACAGAATGTTCCGCAAACTCGGAACCCTGAATTTTAAAGAATCTTCTTTTTTACCGGTGATGCGCATGCGCCCAACATCATTCAGTGAACTATTTAATGGTAACCCATCATCACGGTAACTGAGATCCGTAAAGAGAGGTTCTGCATGGCAGGAATTACAATTCTTTTTAAGGAAAATTGCATAACCGGCTGCTTCATTTTCTGTAAATACGTCCTTTCCGGCTTTTACGCGATCGTATTTTGAAGAGGCGGATACCAGCATCAGCATATACTGGGAAAGTGCTTTTGTCATTCTTGCTGTAGTAATTTCCGGGCTTCCAAAAACAACTTTGAATTGTTGTACATAGTCCGGGTCTGCGGATAGTTTTTCCAGGACCGAGGGAATTGTTTCTGCCATTTCATTTGGTGCAGTTATTGGTGCCAGCGGTTGAAGGTCCAGGTTAGCAATTCCGCCATCATGGTGCATTTCGGTTTGCCAGGCAAGGTTAAATAATGCTGTTGCATTCCTTGTAGTAAACTGGTTGTTAAATCCATGGCTCAGGTCATGTTCATAGGTTGAAAATGCAGCAAATGGCTGGTGGCAACTGGCGCACGGGAAATTGCCATCCTTCGACAATCTTCCATCAAAAAACAATTTCCTGCCCAGTTCAAAACCTTCCCTGGTAAGCGGGTTCTGTGAAAAATCATATTTGGTATCCGGCCATCCTGCAGGTTTCGGAAATGACAGTGGGACCGGAGACTTTCCAACCGTATCTGTTTTTTTACAGCTAAGCAAAAAACTACCGGATAAAATCCCCCAAACCAGACTTACTATAATTGTTCTTACCCTCATTATTTGATTTCGAAATTGGTCACCTGGAAGGCAGCTGCGATATTATTGGCAATTGCAGAAGAGAGTTCTCCCGGTGTTGTACAAACCGGTGTTTCACTGATTCGCAAAGGAAATGAACTATTAAAGAAATTGTCCAGGGAATAAACGATATCGAAGCTGATGGTTTTTCCTTTTGCCAACTCCCATTGGTCAGGCGCAGAGAGGTTGGCAATAAATAATCTGATGGAACTGTTGGGACTTTGAAAGCCTCCTATATGGTATTCAAATTTTCCGTTTGGCTGATTTGAAACTGGCGAATTCCCTTCCATTTTCAAATAGATATAGCCGCTATTCCAGGTCCAGAACATGCCATTGGCAGGATCCAGCGCACCTGATTGCACTCCACTGACATTGCGTGCGCTGTCAACGCCGATGAGGAAGCTGAGCTGGTTATAAGTACCGGGTTTAATTGGTGTAGAAAAACTTAATGTTGACGGGGTAGACAAATCGGAGAGGAAATATGGCTCGCCGGCAGATAATTCGGACGACCCGGAAAGCTGGTCACCAAGGCTGAACTGCCCGGTATAAAATTTAATGGTTGTTACTGTAAAGGATTCCCCAAACCCATTTGTATAAGGAACGTTTAACTGCAGCGGTTCTCCATTGATTTCCGGGTGGATGCGTACTTCCAGGTGTGCTGTTGGTGGTGATTCTACACTTGCTTCTTTTTGACAGGCTGAAAAAAAGCCCAGACCGACCATTAAAAGGATATACGTCTTTTTCATTTTCACGGAGATTTCGGTAAGCAGATCTATGGCAGAATAGCTATTTTCGGCAAATAGAACTGTAAGTTACACAAAAAATGAGAGTGGTTATACAACGCGTGAAATCGGCTTCCGTAAGCATTGAAGGGAAAGTTAAGGCCGCCATTGGCCCGGGCCTTTTGGTTTTAGTGGGTATTGAAGATGCGGATAGCGAGGACGATATAAAATGGATAAGCAACAAATTGGTTCAGTTGAGGGTTTTTAATGACGACCAGGGAGTTATGAATTGTTCTGTGAAGGAAATAGGAGGGGATATTTTGCTGGTTAGCCAGTTTACATTGCAGGCCAGTACCCGTAAAGGGAACCGGCCTTCTTACATAAAAGCCAGTAAGCCGCCTGTTGCCATTCCGCTTTACGAAAAACTGATCCTCCAACTTAAGGATGACCTCGGTAAACCTATTGGAACTGGTGTTTTTGGGGCAGATATGCAGGTCGCGCTGGTCAATGATGGTCCGGTTACCCTGATTATGGATTCGAAAAACAAGGAATAACCAATATGCCAGACATAACATTAAGGGAAGCCCAGGAGCAGGTTGATCAATGGATCAAAACGGTAGGAGTCCGGTATTTTAAAGAACTTACCAATCTGGGTATATTAATGGAGGAAGTGGGCGAATTATCGCGGCTCATGGTTCGCCAATATGGAGAACAGTCCTTCAAGGAAAGTGATCGGGGAAGGGAACTGGCAGATGAAATGGCCGATGTGCTTTGGGTGCTGATTTGCCTGGCCAACCAAACAGGGGTGGACCTGACTGCGGCTCTCATAAAGAATTTTGACAAAAAAAATGCCCGTGATGCCAGCAGGCACAGGGATAATGAGAAATTGGGGGGAAACCTATAGCTTACCGGCGGGCTTTTACCGTTCAGCATTTTTAATATCTTTACGCCCTTATGGCAAACGATACGAATAAATTCCAGGCGATTATTTCGCATTGCAAAGAATACGGGTTCATATTTCCTTCCAGTGAAATCTACGATGGATTAAGTGCAGTTTATGATTATGGCCAAAACGGCAGTGAGTTAAAGAAAAATATACGTGATTACTGGTGGAAATGGATGACACAGCTTCATGATAATATTGTGGGTATTGACGCCGCAATTTTTATGCACCCTACTACCTGGAAGGCCAGCGGGCATGTCGACAATTTCAGCGATCCCATGATCGACAATAAGGATAGCAAAAAGCGGTATAGGGTCGACCACCTGATTGAAGCATTTGCTGACACCCTGCCAAAGGAAGCGGGCGAAGCTATATTACAGCAAATGGACCAGTTACTGGCAAAGGAAGATTTTGCCGGACTGAAAAAGCTGATTGAGGACAATAAGATGAAATGCAGTGTCAGTGGTACCTGCAACTGGACTGATGTCCGTCAGTTCAACCTCATGTTTTCAACCGAATTTGGGAGTGTAAGCGGTGATGAAGGTGAAAATATGGTTTACCTGCGGCCCGAAACTGCCCAGGGGATTTTTGTCAACTTCCTGAATGTTCAGAAAACCGGTAGGATGAAGATCCCTTTTGGGATTGCCCAGGTAGGTAAAGCCTTCCGAAACGAAATCGTTGCCCGCCAGTTTATTTTCAGGATGCGCGAGTTTGAGCAGATGGAAATGCAATTCTTTATTCGTCCTGGTACGCAGAAGCAATGGTACGAGTACTGGAAAGAAGAGCGTATGAAATGGCACCTTAGCCTTGGTATTTCACCCGAACAGTACCGGTTCCACGATCACGTTAAACTTGCTCACTATGCCGATGCGGCCTGTGATATTGAATATAATTTCCCCATAGGTTTCAAGGAAGTTGAGGGTATCCATAGCCGGACAGATTTCGACCTTCGGAATCACCAGGAATTCAGCAAAAAGAAAATGCAGTATTTTGACGCAGAAACTGATGAAAATGGAAAGCCATATGGAAATTATATTCCATATGTAATTGAAACTTCGATTGGTCTTGACAGGTCGGTAATGATGGTTTTGAGTGAAGCTTATGAAGAACAGGACCTTAGTACCGCTGAAAAGCAGGACAGCCGTGTTTTGCTGAAGTTCCCGCCAAAGCTGGCCCCGGTAAAATTGGCCATTTTGCCATTGGTGAAGAAAGACGGACTTCCGGAAATCGCCCGTCAGCTTATGGATGAATGCAGGGCCTCCTTTCGTTGTTTTTATGAGGAAAAAGACGCTATTGGTAAGCGTTATAGACGGCAGGACGCTATTGGTACACCTTTTTGCGTAACTATTGACCATCAAACCAAGGAAGATGGAATGGTAACCATTCGTTACCGGGATAGTATGGAGCAGGAAAGAATATTACTGAAAGATGTGAAAGAATTGGTTGAAAAAGCCATCCAGTAATTATATATTTGTCTTCACCCTAATTTACCTGCCCAAAATGGGCCGGAACCTATTGTAATAAAATGCATATCACTGTACACTTAGGATTGCTTGCTTTTGCAGTTTTTTCTGCTTTCGCTGTTGGCATAATATTCCGGATAGCCCAGGTCAGAAGCCTGAGGAACCAGGTATTGGAGTTAGAGAAAGAAAAAATGCAAGACCATGCAGAAATCCTTCAACTACAAAAGAAAATGGCCGAATTGCAGGCAAAATTATCAACACCAATCGCTACACCTGTCGTTCCGTTAAAGGAAAAAGAGTCCGGTAAACCTGAAGAAGGGAAAGGTATTCGGGCAACACAATAATACCCAGTCACCTGAGGTTTTAATGCAATATTTTTTTTATTGGTTCGTTTAGTGGATGTATCCTGTGAATATCCACATAAGACTCAAACCAATATCTATGATGTCCGCCAACATCAACCTGGCAGTATTACAATTTGTAATGTTTGCTTTTGCAGCAGGTTCAATCCTGGGTTTTGCCTTTCGATCCAAACAGATTGCCAAATCCAAAAAACGAATTCTTGAGCTGGAAACTGAAATGGTTGAGAACCATGCTGAAATACTGAAATTGCACAAGATTCATTCAGACAAGTCGGGTTTATCTGAAAATGTTCCGGTTATTAACCTTAAAGTGAAAGAACAATTGCAGGCATCTTTGAAGACCAAAGCAAAAGGTTGATCTTAACCGTATAACTCTAAATGAATTTGTTTCCTGTCGTAGCCAAGCGCTAAAATCCGCTGTTTGGCTTCATCGATCATATTTTTCCAACCACACAAGTAAAAAGTTGCAGGGTGCAGGGCTGATCCTGTAGCCATTTTTTGCGTTGAGCAGATGTCTTCATAAACAGCATGGACATAACCGGTACGAACCAGGTGATCACCTGCTTCTTCCCTTGAAAATGTTGGGATATAATGAAAGGCAGGAAACTGTCTTTCTAATGCTTTCAGCTCTTGCCCATATAAACAATCTCCAAATTTCCTGCAGCCAAAAATCAGGTAAATATCTTTATGGGGAATATTATTATTTAAAATGTGGTGTGCCATTGACCGAAAGGGTGCAATTCCTGTTCCTGTGCAAACAAAAAACAGGTCATTCTCAATTGGTTCAGGCAAAGTAAACACACCTTGCGGGCCCCTGAGTGTCAGGGTGCTTCCAACCTGGATATCATTGAACAGGTAGCTGGTGCCTAAACCGCCCTCCAGAAGTACAATTACCAATTCAATAATATTGGTGCCATCAGGCCAGGATGCAATTGAATAACTGCGCCAGCGCTTATTCTTTTGCTCGTGAATAGGCAGGTCAAGTGTTACAAATTGTCCGGGCTTAAAGTTAAACGGTGCATCCTCTTCCATTTGGATCCAGAACCGCCTTGTACTGGATGTTTCATCTACGATACGCACTACCTTTCCTGTTTGCCAGGGCTGTAACATGGGCTGAAATTTGAATTAAAATATGAATGTCCTTTGTAATGCACCTAATATTATTGCCGGATAAACTTCCTGATAAACTGTTGTTTGAAATCGCTGCTGGTTACCGATAATATATAAACACCTTTCGCAAGCCGGCTTACATCAATATTACCATCTGTATAGCCGGTCTCTTTTTTATAAACCAGCTGGCCATTTTCATTATGAACCTGTACAACCAGTTTTTTTATTTCATACATATCACCTGTTTTGAATTGCAGGTTTGTATTGGTTATACCTGGCCAGGAATACCGGATGAAGTCTTTATTATTACGCACCGGATCATTTGTGGCTGTGTTAATATTGGGGGTATAATTCGCTTGTGGAATTACCGTGTAATACATACCGTTCCCATGTGTGCCTACCAGCAATGTATTGTCCTGGGGCCGGTAAGACAATGAAGTAACCAGTGCGTAACCTAAAACATTACTGCCTTCCCGTTTCCATGTAATTGTTTTGCCTGCAGTTAGCGTGTCGCTGATTCCCAGTGTACTGTATAAGCCAACGGAAGTGCCTACATAGTATTCAGTGAAACCTTTACCTAATCCATCTTTCCTGGTAACAATAGCACAACTGCGAATGGATGGCAACGTTAAGTTGCCTTCAATCAGTTTCCATGTAGGATTGGAACTCTTGCCATTGGTAGTCCACCAGATATTAAAATCCTGAATCACAGAAGACCCTGTACTCACCTGGTAATTGGAATAAACCACCATTATCTCATCATCATTATTGGGGTTTACAGCAATATCAGAAACATTTACTGTTGGTGTAGGATTGACTGAAGTATTGCTGATGATCGTATTGATAGCAGGCGGTGTTATATCAACCGGGGTAGCAGATACGGCGGCATTCCGCGGGTCGTTCAGCCTGTATACCCTTCCCTGGTTAGTACCAATATACATTACATGAGAAGAAAGGTAAGGCCCCCGGCTTATTTCAATTGCCCTTATACCAATATTATCACCTCCCGGATTTGTCGGGTTTATTTTTGCACCAATGCCCGTTAATTCGGTCCAGGTTGTTGGGGTTACCGCAGTTGAATTTTTTGTCCGGAAAACCCGGTTATAATTTACATAATAGAGGTCTTCCGGATTGTCATTATCTATCCCGAAATAAGTTATGAATTCCCCGTAACCAGAAGTTGGGTTTGCAGTAAGATTACTGCCTGGCGTTATATCGGTTGCATTTCCTGGTGTAAGCCTGGCAATACTTCCGGTTTGGCTTGTTATAAAAAGCGTATAATCACTGAAACTATTGAATTTCGAGATGGCAGCAGCACCACCGTCACCGGTTCCAGCCTGCACATGGGCATTATCGCCATCAACCCGCAGGTAAGAACTGTTGTCTTGCATGCCGCCTATGAAATTATTGGCTTGCACGCCCGATTGCCTTTGTTCAACATGCACATGATAATATTGGGTTGTCTGGTAATTACTGATCATGGTCCAGGTTACCGGTAAAACTGCGCTGGTATTTCCCATAATATTTTCGGTCAGGTGCAGGCCGCCATCAGTTGCACATAATGCCCTGCTGGGGTTTGAAGGGTCAAAGACCAGGTTGTGAATATCGGGGTGGGTATTATCGTACTGGTCAACTTTAAAATCTGTGGCGGTAGCCCCCCAATATTTATAACCAGCAATCCAGCTGGTAGCGGTTGTATTGGTGAAACCACTGGTAGACCGGTAGAGATTGGTACCCCCTATAAAAATCACACTTGGGTTATCGGGCTTTATAGCCAGCGTCAGGTCATAACCTCCCTGTACAGTTAATGGGTCGATGCCATCTTTCTGGCCATTGAAATCGGGCATATTTGCAGAAAGGTTCGCGTAGGTACTGGCACCAAAATCAAATTTAAAAAGATCGGCTTCGGGCTTACCGGTAGCACCTGCCTGTGACAGTCCATTTTCGTACAGGGCATAAACCAGGTTATTATTGGAAGGGGCCAAAGCAAGTACAATGCGTTTTGAAGAATTCGACAATTCACCGGTACTGGTATAGGAATTTGCCCTCCAGCCGTCTAATGAATCAGTACCAACGGTCTGTCCTCCTGCAAACCTTGTCCAGGTACCTGTATTACCAGAATCAGAATAAAACAAGCCGCGAAGGTCTTTGTCGGGGAATCCGCCATTTACGGCCAGGTATAAACGACCGGTACTGGTGCAAACGATATCCAATTGTCCATAATCGGCAGCAGCTGGCGTTGTGCCGATAAAAACAGCACTAAAAGTTGAACCGTTATCCGTGCTTCGCATAATCCGGCGGTGAGCAGCAACATAAACATACCCGGTTACCGGGCTTACCACGATCTTGTGTACTATATCATACGGGTCATCAAAATTTTCCAGCGTGCCATTAAAAGTACTTGTAATCCTATTCCAGGTCAGGCCATTATCAGTGGATTTCATCAGCCCATAGCCGTTGTAAAATGCACCACCACCCGGCGGTGAGGCGGAATTGCCATAAGGTTCACCTCCTCCTGCATACCAGTTGTTTTCGAAACCCGCCCGGGTGTCTTGAGCGATGGCAGTAACATTGTGAATTTCATCTGGTGGTGTAACCAGGGTCCAGTTGCTACCACCGTCGGTTGACCGGAAAATACCACCGCTGACTGCACCGGCAATAATAACTTTATTTGTCCCTGTTCCAAATCTCTTGTCAAAAACCACAGCCCTTGTGCGGCCACCTATATTATTTGGACCAGCAGCAATATATTGGTTGTCGGCAAATGGTGAAAGCATCATATTTACCTGGCTTTCCTTTACCGGTATCCTGTAAGCCTGCTGTATTTCCCTTTCCCTTATTCCGGCTGGAATTTTGCCTGTTCCCCCATCTTTGATCATGTCATATTCATACCTGATCCTTTGAGCAGTGAATTCGTTCCTTTCCTCCTCAGGTTCTTCCTCAGATTGGCCCGTACCCAAAAAAATCTTATGGGGAATAAATGATGGCCTATCCAGTAAAATAAATCCCGAATATACCAGGCAAGCCAGGGTAAGGGTAAACAGGGGCAATTTTGCATTCATACAGCGCGTATTAAAAAGGAGCAACGGATAGGCATATTGGGACTCACAATATACCAAAATTAATAGTTTATTACCGCCTAATCAATGTGAAAAGCAGGTTATCATTAATCTTCTTTTATCTTTGCACCGCCTTGCATAACCATTAGGGGCAGTGTGTAATGAACCTGGAACATTTACTGGAGCAGTACCTGAATGATGGCCGCCTTTTTCAATTGGCGGACAAGCTCACTTTGTCCCAACCCCAGCATATCGTACTTAAAAGCCTTTCCGGCAGCTCCCCGGAATTTTTAGTTACCGCCATTTTTAAGCACTCCGTTACCGAACAGGTTAACCATGTGGTCATCCTGAACGATGCGGAAGAAGCGGCTTATTTCCATAACACCCTGGAAAACCTGACCGGGGCACTGGACCTTTTTTATTTTCCATCATCATTCCGTACAAAAAAGAACTACCGGCAACTGAACAGCAGCCACGTTATGCTGCGTACCGAAACCCTCACAAGGCTAACCGGTGGCGGAAACAAGAAACTGGTGGTCACATATCCGGAGGCCTTGTTCGAGAAAGTAGTCCGGCCCGAAACCCTTAGCGGGAATATTATCCGCGTAAAAGTGAATGATGTTCTTGATACGGTTAAACTATACGAACAATTAACTGATGCAGGATTTAACCGGACCGATTTTGTGTATGAACCCGGACAATTCGCTGTACGTGGCGGAATTATAGATATCTATTCATTCGGGAATGAAAAACCCTACCGGATCGAATTGTTTGGTAACGATGTTGATTCTATCCGCCTTTTTGATCCGGAAACCCAGCTCAGTGAGCGGAAATTACTGCAGGTCAGCATTATTCCCAACCTGCAGGCTGAATTTACGGAAGAAGCCACCGTATCGCTCTTTGAGTTCCTGCCGGCAAATACGGTAGTCTGGATGAACGACTGGAATTTTGTAAAAGAAAGGATCGCTTTGCAGGAAGAGGAACTGGACCTGTTTATCAGCAGGAATGAAGGTGTTGTGTACAAAGAAGAAGAGGATGAAGATAAGCTGGTTCGTAAAGTAATTGCAAAGGCAGAATTTGAAACGGCAGCAGAACTTGAATTAAGGTTACAGCAAAGGCATATCATTGAAATGGAAGGCCATGGTGAATTCCCCGGCGGGCTCACCACTGAAATCAGTTTTCATACCAGGCCACAGCCATCATTTAACCGGCAGTTTGAATTACTGATCAGGGATTTTCAGCAATGGGAAAAGAAGGGATTCGGCTTATACCTCTTTGCTGAAAACCCAAAACAACTGGAACGGCTGCATAGCATTTTTGAAGACCTTAAGGCTGCAATCCATTTTACACCAATCCCGGTGGCAATACACGGAGGTTTTATTGATGAAGACCTGAAAGTGGTTTGTTATACCGACCACCAGGTTTTTCAGCGATACCATAAATACAAGGTTAAACAAGCCTATAATAAAAACAAGGCATTAACATTGCGCACCCTGCGCGAGTTACAGCCGGGAGATTTTGTTTCACATATAGACCACGGTGTTGGCGTATACAGCGGATTGCAGAAACTGGAGGTAAATGGCAAATTGCAGGAGGCTGTTCGCATCATTTATAAGGACAGTGATATCCTTTATGTGAATATTAATTCGCTGCACAAAATTTCAAAATATACGGGTAAGGAAGGAACAGTTCCCAAGGTAAATAAACTGGGCAGTGATGCCTGGTCCAAGCTTAAAGAAAAAACTAAAACAAAGGTCAAGGAAATTGCCTTTGACCTTATACAGTTGTATGCACAAAGAAAGGCGCAGCAGGGATTCCGGCATACGCCAGATACTTATTTGCAAACTGAACTGGAAGCTTCTTTCATATATGAGGATACGCCCGACCAAAGCAAAGCCACGGGTGATGTTAAAAAAGATATGGAGTCGCCATCTCCCATGGACAGGCTGGTTTGCGGGGATGTTGGTTTTGGGAAAACGGAAATAGCCATCCGCGCTGCATTTAAATCAGTAGTCGATGGCAAACAGGCCGCAGTGCTGGTCCCGACTACGATCCTGGCGTTCCAGCATTACAAAACATTTTCAGAACGGTTGAAAGATTTCCCGGTAACCGTCGATTATATCAACAGGTTTAAAAGCAGCAGGGAAAAAAAGGAAACGCTTAAAAAGCTCGAAGAAGGGAAAGTTGATATAATTATCGGAACCCATTCTATACTTGGCAAAGAAGTGAAATTTAAGGACCTGGGTATCCTGGTGATAGATGAAGAGCAGAAATTTGGTGTGGCACATAAAGAAAAAATCAAAACGCTTCGAACCAATGTAGATTGCCTTACGCTTACGGCAACGCCTATCCCAAGGACCCTGCAGTTCAGCCTTATGGGGGCCCGCGACCTGAGTATCATTAATACCCCACCCCCAAACAGGCAGCCCATCCAAACCGAAGTGCAGGTATATAATGAAGATTTTATAAGGGATGCCATATACTTTGAAACAGAGCGTGGCGGACAGGTTTTCTTTATCCATAACAGGGTAAATGGCCTTGCAGAAATGGCTGCGATGATCCAGAGCCATTGCCCGGATTTAAGTATTGGCTATGCACACGGACAAATGGAAGGGCATATCCTGGAGGAGCGCATCATGGATTTTATTGATAAAAAATATGATGTGCTGGTTTGTACCAACATCGTGGAGAGTGGCGTGGATATTGCTAATGTGAATACCATCATTGTAAATAATGCGCACCAGTTTGGTCTAAGTGACCTGCACCAGTTACGGGGCAGGGTAGGCCGGAGCAACAGGAAGGCCTTCTGTTATTTATTGGCCCCGCCAATGAGCACGCTGCCATCAGATTCGAAAAAGCGTTTACAGACTTTAGAGCAGCACAGTGAACTGGGTAGCGGGTTCCAGATTGCTATGCGTGACCTTGACATCAGGGGCGCGGGAAATATGCTCGGTGGTGAGCAAAGCGGTTTTATGGCAGAAATTGGATTTGAAATGTACCAGAAAATTCTGGATGAAGCGATTAGGGAATTAAAGCGGACATCATTCAGGGAATTGTTTAAGGAAGAGATAGCCCGGCAGGAAGATTATGTACAGGATTGTACCATTGATACAGACCTGGAGATTTTAATCCCCGATGAATATGTGGAAAGTATAACCGAACGTTTGTCTTTGTATACCAGGCTCGATAACTGTGCTTCTGAAGAAGATTTGGTGGCATTTCACATCGAGATGAATGACCGATTTGGCCCGGTTCCGCAACAGGTGGAGGATTTATTTGATACAGTGAGGGTGCGCAGGCTTGCTGTAGAATTGGGGTTTGAAAAATTGTTGTTGCGCGACGAAACGCTGAAGTGTTTTTTCATCAACAAGCCCGACTCACCTTATTTCGAATCGGACTTGTTCCAGCGAATATTGGCCTACCTGCAAACAGGAACCAATAAGGCCAGGCTGAAACAAACCGGAAAGAATTTTCTGCTGGTAATTGATTCTATGCGCGATATGAAAACTATTTTGGAATTCCTCCGGAAAATGCACAGGCAGGTCGTTAACAGTGAATCAGCGGCAATTGAACAACCGATTAATTCTTAACAGCCCGACCCAACTTTAATAGCATATTTAAATTAATTGGATATCGACCTGGATGCACCAGGCCTGGTGTGTCGATGTGTATCAATTTATAATAAGGAACTATTCCCAACACCCCTTAACTAAAGAAAATACAGCCCTAAGTGGGGGATTCGGATGGGGAAGCGTGCAGAAATCAGCGGAGGCTTATGCCGGAAGGTAAAAGCTATTACCTGAGTTTTTTTTCCATCACATAATGAGGGATAGTGACTTCCAGGAACTCTTTACTGGTTACTTCATAACCCAGGCGTTCATAGAAACCGATAGCTGTTTTCCGGGCGTGCATGGTTAATTTTTTAAATCCGCGGTCACGGGCAATATTTTCTGCAAAGCACATAAGGGCCCGGCCGATACCTTTTCCCTGTACATTATTGCTGACAGCCATTTGCCTGAGGCGAACCACACCGGGTTCTTCCTTCACCAGCATACAACAACCCAGCAGCTTCTCTTCTTCGAAGGCGCCAATCAGGATTTCTTCGCGCTCTTTTTCCAGTTCCGTTTGGCTAAAACTAAGGCCCAGCGGCTTACGCAGGATATCATCCCTCAGGAGAACCATCTGCTTATATTCAGGTGAACCGTGGTCGATAATTTTAAGTGCCATCAGCTATTTTTTGGTGTTTAAGGATGCCTAAATTACAAAAATCATCCCTTCAACAATCGTATCGGGCCGAATTTACTTACAATTGTTAGTATAAAATCATCGCAAAAGGATTTGAGGCTCAATAATTAAAAAAACCTCCAAAAATTGTTATTTACTCAAAAAGTATATTTTTGCAGCCGTAACTAAACTTTATTACAATGTCAGACATCGCAACTAGAGTTAAAAAGATCATTGTTGACAAATTAGGCGTCGACGAAGCAGAAGTAACCAACGAAGCTTCATTTACCAATGATCTGGGAGCTGACTCTCTGGATACAGTAGAATTGATCATGGAATTCGAAAAAGAGTTCAATATCTCTATCCCGGATGAGCAGGCTGAAACCATCACTACAGTTGGCCAGGCTGTTGCTTATTTAGAAGAGCACGCTAAGTAAACGGTATCCCGTTTCAGGCATATTTAATCCGCCTTTCGAAAGCAATATCGCTGAGAAGGCGGATTTATCACGTTTAAAATCCGGCAAGCTACATGGAACTGAAAAGAATTGTAGTAACAGGTATGGGCGCATTAACTCCTGTGGGTAATACCCTCGAGGATTATTGGACTGGTTTGCTGAATGGCGTTCCAGGTGCTGAGCCAATTCAATTATTTGATGCTTCAAAATTCAAGACCAGGTTCGCCTGCGAAGTGAAGAATTTCGATCCTACCAATTTCATGGATCGGAAGGAGGCCCGGAAAATTGACCGCTTCACCCAGTTTGCACTCGTCGTTTCAGATGAAGCCATGGCAGATGCCGGTTTGAATAAAGACAATATCAATCCGGATCGCGCCGGTGTTGTTTTTGGTAGCGGAATAGGCGGTATCATGACTTTCCAGCATGAGGTCATGGAATTTGCCAAGGGAGATGGAACGCCCAGGTTTAATCCGTTTTTCATTCCGAAAATGATCCTCGACATTGCCGCAGGCCAGATATCCATGCGGTATAATTTGCGCGGACCAAATTTTGCAGTGGTAAGTGCCTGTGCCAGCAGTACCAATGCAATCATTGAAGCGGCTAACCTTATTAAATTAGGGAAGGCCGATATCATCGTAAGTGGTGGAAGTGAGGCTGTAATCTGCGAAGCCGGGATTGGTGGTTTCAATGCCATGAAAGCGATGAGCGAACGAAATGATGATCCCCATACAGCCAGCAGGCCATATGACAAAGACCGTGATGGCTTTGTAATGGGTGAAGCAGCCGGTATATTGGTGCTGGAGGAATTAGAACATGCCAAAGCCCGGGGCGCAAAGATTTATTGTGAATTGGCTGGTGGCGGTGCATCAGCTGATGCCTATCACATTACAGCCCCTCATCCGGAAGGGTTGGGAGCGCGTAATGTCATGCTGGCTGCTCTTAAGGATGCAGGAATGCAGGCTTCCGATATCGATTATATTAATACGCATGGCACATCCACTCCGCTGGGCGATGTGGCAGAAGTGAAAGCCATCATGAATGTATTCGGGGAACATGCTTATAACCTGAATATCAGCGCAACTAAATCTATGACCGGCCATTGCCTGGGTGCAGCGGGGGTTATTGAAGCCATTGCCTCAATTAAAGCGGTGATGCACGATATAATACCCCCAACCATCAATCATTTTACCGATGACCCTGAATTGGATTCCCGGTTAAATTTCACCTTTAACAAACCTCAAAAACGTATAGTCAGGGCGGCACTGAGCAATACTTTTGGATTTGGCGGACATAATGCCTGCGTTATTGTGAAGAAATTTGAAGGATGATGATATATTTTGCGGGCAATCCCTTAACTTGACTGAGGTAACCAACCAATCATCCTGTGGGTCTATTTGACACAATTCTTAAAGGTTCTCCCGAAACAGCTTCCTTCAAAAAGCAAATCAAGAATGTACTTGGCTTTTCGCCAGGTAATACCGATTTGTATAAAACTGCCCTGACCCACCGTTCTGTAAAAGATCATGCAGCTGACAATAATGAGCGCCTGGAATATTTAGGGGATGCTATCCTGAGTGGTATTGTAGCCGATTTCCTCTTTAAGAAATATCCCTACCGGGAAGAAGGGTTCCTCACTGAAATGCGCAGCAAAATGGTGAACAGGGTAACCCTGAATGAAGTAGCCATAAAAATGGGCCTGAAAAAGATTGTCATTTTCAACAAATTTGATAACTCACTGAAAGTGAGCCAGATATTTGGAAATACATTGGAAGCAGTGGTAGGAGCCGTTTACCTAGACAAAGGTTTTAAGAAGACCCATACCTGGGTATTGGAGAGGATCATCTTGCCGTATATGTTTATGGATGATCTTGAAAACCTGGAGATCAATCATAAAAATAAGTTGTACGGCTGGGCAAATAAGAACGGCAAAAACCTCGAATTTGAAACCCTTGAAGAGAAGTTCGAAGGGGGGCGCCGCCTGTTTACCATCGGTGCCGTTGTAGATGGCCAACTTATTGCCCAGGGGAAAGCCTACAATAAAAAAGACGCCAGCCAGGTTGCAGCACAGGTTGCTGTTGAGAAACTGGGACTAGGGGGGGATCAGTGATTCATGGGTTATGCTTCAGGCTTGCATCCTGGCACAATTCCACTAAAATCCCGTTTGTCCCTTTTGGATGCAGGAAACAAACCAGCTTATTATCTGCACCGGGCTTGGGAACAGGATTGAGTAATTCAAAACCTTCAGCAACCAATCTCTTCATTTCAGCTGCAATATCAGCCACTTCAAAGGCAATATGGTGAATCCCTTCCCCTTTTTTAGCGATGAATTTCGCAATCACGCCGTCGGGATCTGTACTTTCCAGCAATTCAATTTTGGTTTCACCGGTGGCAAAAAAGGCTGTTCTCACCTTTTCTCCCGTCACTTCTTCCGTTTTATAGCAGGAACTGTTGAGTAATTTCTCAAAAAGCGGAATTGATACTTTTAACTCTTTTATGGCTATCCCAATATGTTCAACTTTTAGCATAGGCCAAAGATAGGGCAGACCGGGTATCCCCCCTTAAAACCAGCGGCTAAAGCTTTCCATTAGTGGTAAAATCACGCGTATTCCCGGTGGCTTTCATGGGTTTACGAATTGCGGAAAAACCCGGATGGAGAGGCCTGGCGGCTTAAATTTCTCAACCATTTGGGCTAGTTTTGTGTTTTAGAACAAATAGCAATTTAAACATGTTGAAACTTCCGATTTACCTTGATAATAATGCAACCACTCCCTGCGATCCAAGGGTGGTTGAAGCTATGATACCCTATTTCACCGAGCATTTTGGGAATGCTGCCAGCAGGAACCACCCATTCGGTTGGGCCGCAGAAGAAGCCGTTGATTATGCCCGTGAGCAGGTAGCCAGGCTGATTAATGCTGACCCTAAAGAAATTATTTTCACTTCAGGTGCCACAGAAGGTGATAACCTGGCCATCAAAGGGGTTTATGATATGTACGCCAGCAAGGGTAATCATATCATCACCTGCACTACCGAGCATAAAGCCGTATTGGATACCTGCAAGCATATTGAGAAATTGGGTGGTGAAGTAACCTATCTTCCGGTAAACGCTGAGGGGCTGATTGACCTAAAAGAGTTGGAAGCGGCTATCAAACCTACCACTATCCTGATTGCCATCATGTACGCCAATAATGAAACAGGTGTTATTATGCCTGTTCGTGAAATCAGCGCTATCGCTAAAAAACACGGGGTGTTGTTTTTTACTGATGCTACACAGGCCGCCGGCAAGATTCCCGTAGATGTACAAAAAGATGGTATTGACCTCCTTACTTTTTCCGGCCATAAAATGTATGGTCCAAAAGGTATCGGCGCGTTATATGTGAGAAGGAAAAATCCAAGGGTAAAAGTAACCGCCCAGATGGATGGCGGTGGCCATGAGCGCGGTATGCGTTCCGGTACCCTGAATGTAACCGGGATTGTAGGGTTTGGAAAAGCCTGTGAACTTTGCATGCAGGAAATGGATACCGAAGCAAAGCGGCTGAGTGCCCTTCGCGACAAACTTGAAAACGCCTTATTGAAACTGGAAGAAGCCTATGTAAACGGTAGTAAAGAACACCGGCTGCCACACGTTGCCAATATTTCTTTTAAATATGTGGAAGGTGAGGGTTTGATGATGGGCTTTAACAAGAATATTGCAGTTTCTTCAGGTTCTGCCTGCACTTCTGCTTCGCTGGAGCCGTCTTATGTATTGAAAGCCCTTGGATTGGGGGATGATTTGGCGCATTCTTCACTCAGGTTTGGTTTGGGACGTTTTACAACGGAAGAACAGATTGATTATACTATTAAACATGTTTCCGAAACGGTTACCAAACTCAGGGAAATGAGTCCGCTTTGGGAAATGTTCAAAGAAGGCATTGATATGAATTCCATTGAGTGGGCACACCACTAAGGTTACCCACGATTTACTATTTGCGATTCACGATTCACGATAAAACAACATACTATGGCATATTCAGAAAAAGTGATAGACCACTACCAGAACCCCAAGAATGTGGGTACACTGGACAAATCTAAAAAATCAGTGGGTACCGGTCTTGTAGGTGCACCAGAGTGCGGCGACGTAATGCGCCTTCAGATTGAAGTGGATGATGCTACCGGTACAATTACCGATGCAAAATTTAAAACTTTCGGTTGCGGGTCAGCAATCGCGTCATCAAGTCTTGCAACAGAGTGGCTGAAAGGCAAATCTGTTGATGATGCCTTGAAAATCGACAATATGGATATTGTGGAAGAATTGAATCTTCCTCCGGTGAAAATCCACTGTTCAGTATTGGCCGAAGACGCAATTAAGGCAGCTATTAACGATTACCGTAAAAAGAACGGACTCGAAGAAATCGTTTTTGAGGAAAGAGCCGTTCACTAATTTTATTTAATATGATTTATGTTAGTGATAAAGCCAGGGAAAAAGTATCACACCTGATGAAGGATGCCAATATCGGCGATGCAAATGAATACTTCCTAAGGGTATCAGTTGTAGGTGGTGGTTGTTCAGGATTGAGTTATAAACTGGATTTTGATAATGAATCCAAGCCGATGGACCAGGTATTTGAGGATAATGGAGTGAAAGTAGTAACTGACCTGAAAAGTTTTTTATACCTCGTAAACACTACCCTTGATTTTTCCGATGGTTTGAATGGTAAAGGTTTCTATTTCAGCAACCCTAATGCCAGCAGGACCTGCGGCTGTGGGGAGAGTTTTTCCGTATAATATTTATGTTCTGGCATATTTGAATTGCCAGGTAGTCTCCTTATTAATAAATAAATCCCGCCAGTTGGCGGGATTTATTTATGCAGTTGGTTTTGGTTACGACCCCCTAAGCGCCATAAACCGTTATACATTTTCAGTGGTAAAGTTTAGTAAGCGGCCACGAATCTAAAAGATTTGTAATAATCGACCAACAAAATAATTGATTCTGCAGGACGCATTGCGAGATAACTTATTTTTGAATTTATGTGGTCAATCTGTAAAAAAGAGTTCCGACAGTTTTTTGGCAGCCTAACAGGATTGGTAGCTATTGTGGTTTTCCTTTTGCTTAACGGATTATTTTTATTTGTTTTCCCCGACTCAAGTATTCTGGATTATGGGTATGCGAGCCTTGATAAATTCTTTGAGCTGGCACCCTGGATCTTATTGTTCCTTGTACCGGCAGTTACAATGCGCAGCTGGTCTGATGAATTCAAGACCGGCACTTTTGAGATCCTGAAGACCCGTCCTGTTACCCCGGCCCAATTGGTTACAGGTAAATACCTGGGTGCATTCTCTATTATAGTTATAGCATTGCTGCCTACATTAATTTATGGCATCAGTGTGCAGGCATTAGCTGTTGATAAAGGGATTGATGTTGGCGGCACTATCGGTTCATATATTGGCTTGTTTTTACTGGCGGCTGTTTTTACAGCGATTGGTACCTGGTGCAGCAGCCTTTCTGCAAATAGTGTGGTGGCATTCCTTGTAAGTGCATTCATGTGTTTTCTATTGTATACCGGTTTTGATGCGGTGAGTAAAATTCCGGTTTTGCAGGGCAGGGCTGATTACTTACTCGAAATGCTGGGTATCGACTTCCATTATAAAAGTATCAGCAGGGGCGTTGTGGATAGCCGCGACATTGTTTATTTCGGCAGCATCATCCTGTTCTTTTTATTCATCACCAACAGAAAAATTGCCGTTCGCTAAGGCTGCCTATGAAGAATTTACTGCAATCAAAGTATTATTGGGTATTGTTACTGGCAGGATTGGTCCTGTTGAACTGGCTGGCCGGATTTTGGCCTTTGCGCGCAGACCTTACGGCAGAGGGGCGATATACCCTTTCAAAACCAACACGGCAATTGCTGTCTGGCCTCCGGGAACCGGTTACCATTGATGTTTTGCTGAGTGGTGAAATGCCCGCAGGCTTCCGGAAATTGTCGGCCAGCACCAATGACCTCCTGGAAGAATTCAAGTCGGTCGGTAAGTCCAATTTGCGCTTCCGCTTCATAAAGCCAGGGGAAGGCATGAACGATACGGCAAAGAATAATTTGTATGATTCCCTGAGCCAGCTAGGGTTAAGGCCAACAAACATTAAAGCACAAACGAAAGAGGGCGAGGGCAAGGAAGAAAGGTTGGTTTTCCCGGGGGCGGTGATTAGCCTCAAGGGCCGCACAACCGCTGTTGACCTGCTTCAGGGGGTGAGTTCTGAAGGCGGGCTTGAATCTTTGAATAAAGCAGAGGCATTGCTGGAATACAAGTTTGCCAATGCTATCAGGCAATTGCAGGTGGATACCCTGCCAATGCTGGGCTATCTTGCAGGGAATGGCGAGCCGGTATCCTACCAGGTATTTGACCTTATTGAACACATCCTCAAAAAGAACTACGCATTTCGCATATTGCCGATAGATAGTGTTGCTATCATACCACCGGTATTTAAGGCCATGGTGATAGCGAAACCTGTTACACCCTTTTCAGAAGAGCAGAAACTGAAACTTGACCAATATGTAATGCAGGGTGGCAAGATCATTTGGATGATTGATAACCTGTATGCTGAAATGGATAGCCTTCAAAGGGTCCAGAATGAATTCATCGCATTTGACAGGGGATTGAAAATTGAAGACCTGTTGTTTAAATATGGTGTGCGCATAAACCAGGACCTTGTGCAGGACCTGAATGCAGATAAGATCCCTTCTGTTGTGGGATCTATGGGTGGCAAGCCTCAGATCCAGGTATTGCCATGGCCCTATTTCCCGTTGCTGACAAATTATAGCGGACACCCCATTGCCAAAAACCTGGATTATGTTTTATCACAATTTCCCAATTCTATTGATACTGTTGAAGCAAAGGGTATACATAAAACCGTCCTGCTGGCAACTTCTCCCGAATCACGAATCCTTGCAACGCCGGCAAAAGTAAGTTGGCAAAGTATCCGGTCGGAAGATGACCTTCGAAGGTTCAATGCCGGTGCTATACCTGTTGCAGTTTTGCTGGAAGGCAATTTTCCATCATTGTACGCCAATCGCTTATCGGCGGAACAAAAGCAGGCCTGGGAAAATGCAGGGCAGCCCATCAATACGGTTTCTGTACCCAATAAAATGATTGTGATCGCTGATGGCGACATTGCCATGAATGCAGTTACTGAAAAGGAAGGCCCTCTTCCGATGGGGATGAATGCCTACACCAAATACCAGTATGCGAACCGCGAATTCATAGAGAATTGTATTGAGTACCTCGTTGATGAATCAGGCATCCTGGAAACCCGCAGCAAGGACTATACCCTCCGATTGTTAGATAAGAAAAAACTGGAGGAGGGAAAAACAAAGTGGCAGATGATTAACATAGTGTTGCCAATTGTAATCATCCTTGCTTTTGGGCTGGCCTACCAATGGTCAAGGAAAAGGCGTTATCAAAAGAAATCATGACACCCGAACAAATAACATACCTGGTTTTTGGAATAGTATTAGTGATCGCACTGGTTTTCGACCTTGGATTGCTGAGTAAGAAAACTGCCCAGGTTACCTTAAAAAAAGCGCTGATCCAAACAGTATTCTGGATTTTACTGGCGCTTTCCTTTTTCGTATTTATGTGGCTGGAAGATGGTAAGAATATAGCATTGGAATACCTCAGTGCCTACCTGATGGAATGGTCACTGAGTATAGACAATATATTCGTTTTCATCCTTATCTTTTCATTCTTTGGGGTTAAAGAAGAATATGTACCCAGGGTCTTGCTCATTGGTATATTAATGGCTATATTTTTAAGGGTCATTTTCATTTCCATTGGTATAGTGCTTATTGAACGCTTCCATTGGTTACTGTATATATTTGGCGCGCTGCTCCTGTACACAGGTGTAAAAATGTTTACGGCAAAAAATGATGAAGAAATAAACCTGTCTGAAAATAAAGTTTACCGGTTTATTCAACGGATTCTTCCACTGGTATCGCATGATGGCAATGGAAAGTATAGTATTGTCGATGGAGGTAAACGGTATTACACTGTTTTATTTGTGGTTATCATTATGCTGGCTACAACAGATATCGTCTTTGCCCTGGATTCTATTCCTGCCGTATTTGCCATTTCGCAGCACAGGATGGTCATATATACCTCAAATATATTTGCGGTTCTGGGGTTAAGGTCACTGTTTTTCCTGTTGAAAGGGGCAGTAAATAAATTTGCCTACCTGCAGCAGGGTATTGCGGTAGTGCTTGTATTTATCGGACTTAAGATGCTGGTGGAATATTTTGAAATCAAAATACCGGTATTCGTATCGTTGCTGGTAATTGTCCTGTGTATATCAGCTTCTGTGGTATACTCAATTAGTATTGCCGGCCGTACCGGAATTGATCAACCTGGCAACATGGACCGGGATTTGCATTAATAGTGAAATATACCATTGCCGATATCGCCGAAATAATAAATGCCTCCTGGTTGCAGCAGGGTACAGGGGGAATCGTTTCCCATTTGCTGATTGATAGCAGGAAGCTCTTATTTCCCGGTGACACTATTTTTTTTGCATTGCAAAGCAGTAACCGAAACGGCCATCAATTTATTCCGAGGTTGTACCAGCAGGGGGTAAGGCATTTTGTAATCAGTGAAACTATTGATCCTTCTGGCTTGCCAGGTGCAAACCTGCTAATGGTAAATAATACCCTTGATGCATTACAAAAACTTGCCGCATCACACAGGGGGCGGTTTAGCATACCCGTTATAGGTATCACCGGCAGCAATGGAAAAACCATTGTAAAAGAATGGTTAAACCAATTGCTTGAACCTGATTTCACTGTAGTGAGAAGTCCGAGAAGCTACAATTCGCAGATAGGTGTACCCCTTAGTGTATGGCTGATGGAGCAACGGCACCAGCTGGGTATTTTCGAGGCAGGTATTTCCATGAAAGGAGAGATGAAGGCCCTTGCAAATATTATACGGCCAAATATTGGCGTTTTTACCAATTTGGGCCTGGCCCATAGTGACGGATTTAATTCAATGGCCGAAAAGCTTGCCGAAAAATGGCAACTCTTTGACGAGTCAGAAGTTATAATTTACAAACGCGATAATGGAATTGTTGATGAGTTTATTGCCGGTAATGCCCGGGTCAACCAAAAGTTGTTCAGTTGGGGTTTCGGGAATGATGCAACAATGGTTGTGCTGATTAAAGATAAACACGAAGGGCACACGATTTGCAATATACAATCCGGTGAAAATTCTTTTGACCTGGTTATCCCGTTTGCCGATGAAGCGTCAATTGAGAATGCACTTACCTGTTGTGCTGTGCTGCTTTGGATTGGTACGGAAACTGAGCATATTGTTGACCGTATAGCACAATTGAGAAGCGTTGCCATGCGGCTTGAATTAAAGGAAGGTATTAATCACTGTTCGGTTATTAATGACAGCTATTCCGCTGACCTGAGTTCGTTGGTTATTGCACTGGACTTTTTATCACAGCAAAAACAACACCGTAAGAAAACCGTCATCCTTTCCGATATTCCCCAGACTGCAATTTCTGCCGGACAATTATACCGTCATATTGCAGGTATGCTGAAGCTTCATGGCGTAGACCGCCTTGTGGCAATTGGAACAGAGATCAGCCAGCATGTGGGTGACTTTTCGGACCAGCAGATTGAAGTAAAGTCGTTCCTTTCAACGGAAGAATTTGAACAGCATTTTGACGAACTGGTTTTTTCAGAGGAAACTATACTGGTGAAGGGAGCAAGGAAATTTGCCTTTGAGAACCTTGCTGCACTTTTGGAAATGCAGGTGCACCAGACCGTGCTTGAGATCAACCTGAATACCATGCTGGCCAACCTGAAGCAGTACCAGCAAATATTGCGGCCTGGAACAAAGCTTATGGCCATGGTTAAGGCATTTTCATACGGGAGTGGCAGTTTTGAAATTGCCAACCTATTGCAGTTCCATGGGGTAGATTACCTGGCTGTAGCCTACACTGATGAAGGGGTTGCTTTACGCAAAGCAGGCATCCACCTGCCGGTGATGGTTATGAATGCAGCGCCAAATGGCTTTAATGCATTGGTGGAGTATAATCTTGAACCTGTTTTATATTCCCTGCAGTTGTATAAAAAATTTGCTTTTTTTACCAGGCAGGAAGGAATCCCCGAATACCCGGTTCATATTGAAATTGAAACCGGCATGAACCGTTTGGGATTTTCTGCTGACGATATGCCTGAATTACTGGACCTGTTACAATTGCAGCAGTTTAAGGTGCAGTCTATCTTCAGCCACCTTGCTGCCAGTGAAGATGCGGCACATGATGCATTTACCAGGCAACAGGTGGAACGGTTTACCTCATTTTGCAGTAAGGCGGAAATCATCCTGGCAACTGGTTTCCTGCGACATATAGGTAATACTGCAGCAATTTTCCGTTTTCCCCAATGGCAATTTGATATGGTGAGGTTAGGCATTGGATTGTACGGAATTGACCCTGCCCATGGCGACCGCATCAGGCTGGAAGAAGTATCTACTTTGAAGACTACAATTGCCCAGATTAAAAAGTTGCTGCCGGGCGAAACCGTTGGTTATAGCCGCAAGGGAATAATAACCAGGCCATCTGTAATAGCAACAGTCAGGATCGGTTATGCAGACGGGTATCCGCGTAAATTGGGTAATGGAACAGGAAAGATGTTGGTGGGTAAACAGTTGGCGCCGGTAATTGGCAGTATTTGCATGGATATGACCATGATCGATATTACCGGAATAGACGGGGTTAAAGAAGGCGATGAAGTGATTGTTTTCGGGAAGGGGCTGCCAGTATCGGCTGTCGCAGAATGGGCAGGGACAATACCTTATGAGATACTTACAGGTATTTCCCAAAGAGTAAAAAGAATTTATTACCAGGACTAGAATCGCCGCAACGGCTATCTTTGTCCCTCTATAAATTATTATGGCAAAGGCGAGAAATGTTATTTTTTTGATTCTGCTGATATTAATAGCAGACCAGGTGATTAAGATTTGGGTAAAGACCCATATGCCACTCAGTTACCACTGGGATCAGACCCATATTATGGAAACGCCGTATGATAAGGGGATAAGGCCATTTGGCGAGAAATCTGAATGGTGCCAGATCTATTTTGTTGAGAATGAAGGGATGGCCTGGGGCTGGAAATTTGGTGGAAACATGGGGAAGATGGCACTTACGCTTTTCAGGATGGTGGCAGTTATTTTTGGTGTTTGGTATATCCGGGAAATTTTACGGAAAAAGCATCATCCCGGTTTTATAATATGTGTGGGGCTGATTTTTGCGGGAGCCCTTGGCAACCTGATTGACAGCATGTTTTACGGCCTGATTTTCGATAACAGCACCTACACTTCCGTTGCAAATATTTTTCCACAGAAAGGCTATGCCGGATTTTTGCATGGTAAAGTAGTGGACATGTTTTATTTCCCACTAATCAGGTCAACTTACCCTGGTTGGTTCCCCCTGGTTGGCGGTGATGAATTTGAATTTTTTAGTCCGGTTTTTAATCTTGCCGATGCATCTATTTCAGTTGGTGTGATCGCTTTACTGCTTTTCCAAAAGCGATTTATGAAGGAGGAAAATAATGAAGAACCAAAGTCAATTGAAACAAATTCGCGGGTAAACGATAATGTGCAGGTATCGTAAACAACAACTTTTTTATTGATGGCTGAATAAAAATGGCCCCGCCTGGAAAGGCGGGGCGCTAAACCCTATATTCGAAATTGACAACATTTCCTTTTAAACCAAGCCTTTTTGGTTTTTCGGTGGATATTGGTCGTCAAAGCAATATAAGGAACGGACCAAAACAGAACATGAGACTTATTTTATTGGTTAATTTTCAATACTTTTTTCTGGACAATCTGATCATTGTACCTCACCATCAGGATATAATTTCCAGATGACAGGGAACCTGTTTCACCCAATGCAATCCGGTTAATTCCCCTTTGAACTTTCCAGGCCAGTTGTTTCTGCGGTTTGCCATAAAGGTCAAACAATGCAATATTCACTTCGCCATTATCCGGGGAAACCAATTCGAATGGTAAACTGCTAGAGAACGGATTCAGGATGGTATTTATTGCCAGTGCCGTTGGAATTCCGGTATTTGGTTGAACCATGATCTGGTGAGCGTACTTATTCTTGTCCTGGAACACCATGCTGATCCGGTAATAGGTCGTTTGCCTAAGGGTACCCGGGTCCAGTTCGGTATAGTTATTTGCTCCACCGGTAACTTTAGCACCTACTTCTATTAGTTTTTTCCAGTTACGCTGGTCAGTGCTTTTTTCGATCAGGTATTTCAGGCCTGCTGTTTCATTTACGGTTGCCCATCGCAGTGATACTCCCGCGTTAACAGGTTGCGCTTTGAACTGCGTGATATCCGAGTTCAGTACCCATTGGCAATTGTTGACCAGTATTACTACCTGTGTGCTTGCCAGGAATGAGCAGTTGTTGTCATCCAGGTTGGCAGCAGTTGTTGCCACCCTTAGCCTGATAATATCACCGTGCGCGGCGCTGTCTCCAATAAATGAAGGGTGGTTAACGGTGTATGTGTATTGGCCTGATGACAGTACGGGGGTTCCTGCACCTGAGGTTTCATTCACCCAGGTGGTTCCGTTGTCATTACTTTTTTCCCAACGCCAATTGGTGTAATTGTTGAATATGCTTTGGACGTCTGCAGAGAAGGTCACCGGATTACCATAACAAACTGTGGCATTTCCATAAGGTTTCATGATCAGGTTAGGCTGACAGGTTGCTATCGAGATATCATCCATTACCCAGTCGTTGCCACCGCCACCCTGTGCGTTATTCCTGATGGAGAACACAACGGAAGATTGTGTGGCACCGGTAGTAAATGAGAATCCTTTCTTCACCCAATTGCCGCTGTAGGCAACTTCACCTGTGCTATAGCGATCTATGCCATCCAGGACAAATGTCAGGTTAGGCAATACGCCTGGAAGATTTGTTGCGGTAAGGTTTTTGTCAGATCCGCAGGTAGAACAGATATTTTTCACCCAGGCCGAAAACTCATAAGTAGTATTCGGACAAAGGCCGGTAATGGTTTGCTTGAAGGCTTCAGAGGTTACATAATCGGCGTTTACCATCAGCATGTAACCGCCCGCAGTTGTTGCACTCGGGGGCGCATTACTTGCACCGGTTGTCTGGCCGGTATGGTCACCAATAATATCCCATTGGCCATTAAACATCCTGTTGTTGCAATAATCGGCAGGATTAGATGATGTACAATTGGGAACATGCTGGGAATTGGTATTGGTGCTTGAAACAGGACTGGTGTTATTTACTATAGCATAACTACCATCATTAACCGCCTGGGATGCGCTTACATTATTTATATAGGTATAAGTTGGCATAGGGACAGCCAGGCCGGTTGACCTGTTGAGTCCAATCGCGTTTCCGAATGTGCCACCTGATTCTGCTGCAAAGTTTGTCCCTACTTTATTATCACAAAGCGCGTCATTTTTTGCAATCATGATGGTATAAGTAGGTACAGCCATAAAGGTAGTTAGTCCACCAGATGATGCAGTTGAGTAGTACAACCGGCCTCCGCCCATTGTGATCGTCTGGCCATAAGTACCGGTCACCGTTACCCTGAAAGCGGTGGAGAAAAGGTTACCGGTCCACCATCTTGGCAGGTCACCGGTTCCGGAACCGGATAAATCGAGAGTGCCACCACCAGTTGTTGTGGTTGGTGAATTATCAGGTGCTGATCCGGCAAGTCCACCTATAGCGCCACCGATATTTATCCTCACCTGGTATGCAGGCGCTACTGCTGTGGGGATGTAGTTGCCCGCATCTGCATCTAGGCCAAGGGTATATTGGAATAAGGGTAATCCTTCATTAGTAATAATCTTAAGGCGGTCAGTTGCGGCCGTATTCATGGATGTATTAGTCGGCACATTATCATAATAACGAACCTTGTATACTTTTTTTGCCGGGGAGTTAAATCCCCATGGGAAATGTACGCTGTACCTGATTTCCAGCACATCACCGGGTTCTACTGTTCCGCCCACTGTCTGTTTGGTGATATTTACGTAGGAGTAGCCATTCTTTGGCTGGGCAATGGCTGCTGTTGTATAAAAAAATATTAAGAAACAGAGCCAGTACCGCAAAGAACCTACCGATTTCAGGTGGTAAAATTTATTCATAGCTTGGTACTAATATTTTCGAAAGGATATCTAACTAAGTGCTTTTCCTTACAAAAAGCTGATCTTAAACGTAAAATTGCTATAATGTATTGCCAGCTGCAAGTATTTTAGATGAATCTGGGTAAATCTTAGACCAATGAATAAAGCCCCCGGTTTTCCGGAGGCTTTATTATAGAATTCAGTCTTACTTTCTGGCTGGCTTATATTTTTCCGACCATTTTTCCTGGAATTACCCACTGGTCAAATTCTTCGCCGGTGAGATAACCTAACCTGGTGGCCATTTCCTTTAAAGTGGTTCCTTCTTTGTGGGCTTTCTGGGCTATTTCAGCCGCTTTGTAGTAACCGATCTTTGTATTCAGGGCGGTAACCAGCATCAGTGAATTGTCTACATGTTTTTTAATATTGGCTTCGATAGGTTCGATGCCGACAGCGCATTTGTCGTTGAAGCTAACACAGCCTTCACCAATCAGGCGGGCACTGTGCAGGAAATTGTAGATCATCATGGGTTTGAACACGTTCAGCTCAAAATGACCGTTAGCGCCCCCGATATTGATGGAAACGTCATTTCCCATTACCTGCGCGGCAATCATCGTAATGGCCTCGCATTGTGTCGGGTTTACCTTACCAGGCATTATTGATGAACCGGGCTCGTTATCGGGTATGAATAATTCGCCGATACCAGAACGGGGTCCGCTGGAAAGCATCCGGATATCATTGGCAATTTTCATAAGGCTTACAGCAACTGTTTTGAGTGCACCGTGGGCTTCAACGATGGCATCATGTGCTGCGAGGGCTTCAAACTTATTTTCAGCGGTTATGAAGGGCAGGCCGGTAAGTTGGGCAATATGGCGGGCTACATTTTCCGAATAATTTTCGGGGGTATTAATTCCTGTTCCTACAGCAGTTCCGCCCAGGGCCAGTTCTGACAGGTGGGCTAAAGTATTTTTAATTGCTTTAAGTCCGTGGTCCAACTGTGATACATATCCGCTGAATTCCTGTCCCACGGTAAGCGGGGTGGCATCCATAAAGTGCGTGCGGCCTATTTTCACCACATGCATATATTGCAGGCTTTTTTCGGCCAGCGTGTTGCGCAGTTTTTCAATGCCGGGAATGGTGACTTCCACCAGCATTTTATAGGCTGCAATATGCATAGCTGTTGGAAAAGTATCATTCGAGGATTGTGATTTGTTGACATCATCATTTGGATGCAGGAATTTTTCCTTGTCGCCCAGTTGGCCGCCATTAAGCACATGTCCGCGGTAAGCCACCACTTCGTTTACATTCATATTGCTTTGCGTGCCTGACCCCGTTTGCCATACCACCAGCGGGAAATAAGCATCGAGCTTGCCATCCAGGATTTCGTCACAAACACGGCCAATCATATCTGACTTTTCTTTCGGGAGTACTCCGGCATCCAGGTTGGTGAGCGCCGCTGCTTTTTTGAGATAAGCAAATGCACGGATGATTTCCTTCGGCATTTTATTGGTATCCTGCGCAATTTTGAAATTATCAATACTGCGTTGGGTTTGGGCACCATAAAACGCATCAGCGGGTACTTTTACTTCCCCCATTGTATCTTTTTCTATTCTGTATTCCATGATTCAAAGTTATTTATTTGGTGTTTTTTGGCGTATGCAATTTTAAATCCCCTTAAAGGATGCGGGTCTTTTTTCCAGGAATGCCCTGGCGCCTTCTTTGGCATCTGCTGAATCGAACAATTCACCGAATGCGGCCACTTCAAGTTCTAATCCGTCGGGATGCCCGATTGCTGCAAGGTTAGTTAAGGAAATGATTTTTGCGATAGCAAGCGGTGCTTTACTGATTATTGTTTTGAGCAGCTGGGTTGTTTTTGGCAGTAACTCATCCGGGGAAGTGACATGATTCACTAAACCGAGTGATTTTGCTTCGGTTGCATCGATTATAGCTCCGGTCATCATCAATTCCATTGCTTTTCCTTTACCCACTAATTGGGTAAGCCTTTGAGTGCCTCCATATCCCGGAACAAGTCCCAGGTTCACTTCGGGTTGGCCGAATTTTGCAGATTCGGATGCCAGCCTGAAGTGGCAGGCCATAGCCAGTTCACAGCCACCACCAAGGGCAAATCCATTTACGGCTGCAATAATGGGCTTGGGACAGTTTTCAATTTTATTGAACACGAGGTCCTGGCCTTTTTTTGCCAGTCCCTGGCCGCCGCTGCCATCAAGTTCAAGGAATTCGCTGATATCGGCCCCGGCCACAAAACTTTTAGGCCCGGCCCCGGTAATGATGGCGGCTTTAATAGTATCATCTGTATAAACGCTAACCATAATTTGCCCAAGTTCTTCAATAACCGTTTTATTGAGTGCGTTGAGTTTATCGGGGCGGTTGATGGTAATCGTCAGGATTTGCTCCTGCAGGCTGGTAAGTATTGTTGTATACATTGAAATGTTATTGGTCTTTGAAGTTTTCACCCGCCGGGTGAAGTTATATTGCCGGAATTGTCAAGTGCTATAAAAGGGTTGTAGGCAAATTCCCACAGGTTGTTGTCATTGTCTTTTACATATCCGCTGTAGCCGCCCCAGAAGGCTTTTTCCGGCGGCTTAACAATTTCCACCCCTTTTTCTTTTAAGGAAGAGAATATATCATTTACTTCCTGTTCAGAATAGCAATTGATGGCGAGTGTAAATCGTTTGAAGCCGGCGCCATTGTTGATTATCCCGGCATCGGCAGCTAATTCTGAATCTGGAAAAAGGGAAAGTATGAGACCATTCATCTGAAAAAAAACGATGCCTTCAGAATCGTTTTCGAGGGGATGCCATCCGAATTTTTCCGTGTAAAATTTTTTTGATGCAGTGAGGTCACTAACCCCAAGGGTTACAAAAGAAATCCGTTGCGGAGGGTTGATCATATAGCTAAAAATTTCTGTGCGATTTCACCCAGTCTGTAATGTAAGCGGCAATTTCCGGTGTAGGCGTTCCGGGTGCAAACAGTTTTCCGACGCCCGATTTATTAAGGGTTACCATATCATCTTCAGGAATAATTCCACCACCGGTCAGCAATACATCATCCATTTTCTTCTCTTTCATAAGCGCTATAATCCTGGGAAATACGGTCATGTGCGCGCCACTTAAAATACTAATGCCAATGGCATCCACATCTTCCTGCAATGCTGCATTCACGACCATTTCGGGCGTTTGTCGCAGGCCGGTATAAATAACTTCCATTCCGGCATCCCGCAGCGCAGTTGCAATGACTTTGGCGCCCCGGTCATGGCCATCAAGGCCAACTTTGGCGACGAGTACCCTTATTGGACGATTTATTGTATGCATATAGCGCCGTAAAGATAGGGGAGTTTGGCTACCTGCTGAACAGGCTTTTCATTTCTGCAAGTCGGGTCAGGCAAGTGTTACCGCCATGGAAACTGCTTTTGCGAAAAGTAATATTTTGTCAGGCTAACTGTTCCAGGGCACGGTTGATCCTGAGCAAGGTTTCCTCTTTACCAATTGTAGCTGCGATATCAAATACTGCAGGTCCGAATTTTCCACCAACCAGCATGATGCGGAAGGGTAATTGCAATTCACCCATTTTAATACTTCTGGCTGTTGCCAGGTCTTTAAAGGCGGTTTCAATGGATGCAGCACTGTAATCCTGAAGTCCTGCCAGTACAGGTTGTATTTCCTTAAAAAAAACGGATTTATCCATATTCCATTTTGGCCTGATGCTTTCAGTGTCAATTATTTCCGGCGTCTGGAAAAAGAATTTTGATTGCTCTGTAAAATCAGGTAAAAGAGTGCAGCGTTCTTTCACCATGCCAATTACGGAAAGCAGGTAGTTGTCATCACTAACCACAATTCCATTTTTTTCCAGGATCGCTTTTACATCATTCTTGAGTCGTTCAGGTGTGGATTTCTTAATCCATTCCTGGTTGAACCACTTTGCTTTTTCAAAATCAAATTTGGCCCCGCCTTTATGGACACGATCGATGGAAAAGCGCTGGATCAGTTCATCCATGGAAAGGATTTCCTGTCCGCTTCCATCATTCCAGCCGAGCATGGCCAGCATATTCACGAAAGCTTCCGGTAAAAATCCCCTTTCCCGAAAGCCCTGGGTGAAATCATTTGTTCGCGGATCAGTCCAGTTCATGGCAAATACCGGGAAGCCGAGGCGATCACCATCGCGCTTGCTGAGTTTCCCGTTTCCATCGGGTTTTAAAATCAACGGAAGATGTGCCCATTGCGGCATGTCATCCATCCAGCCCAGGTATTTCCATAATAATATATGCACGGGTGCGCTGGGCAGCCATTCTTCCCCCCTGAATGCATGGGTAATTTTCATGGCGTAATCATCCACAACAACAGCCAGGTGATAAGTAGGCATGCCATCGTGTTTCAGCAACACTTTATCATCAACAGTTGATGTATTGAAACTCACTTCGCCCCTGATCATATCGGAAAAATGCACGGTTTCCTGCTCAGGCATTTTGATCCTGATCACATAAGGCACCCCACTGCTTATCAGCCGGGTTACTTCATCTTCACCAAGTGTCAGGGAGTTGCGCATTTTCATTCGCAGCTGGTGGTCGTATTGCGGTGAGGGATTCTGTTCTGTTTTGTAAATGGTCCGCATTTCCTCCAGTTCCGCAGTTGTGTCAAAGGCATAATAGGCATGCCCGCCTGCCACCAGTTTCTCCGCATACTCACGGTAACTGCTTTTTCTTTCACTTTGGCGATATGGGCCATAGGGGCCGCCTGCAACGGGACTTTCATCTGGTTTCATACCACACCATGCCAGGCATTCGAAAATATATTCTTCCGCACCGGCTACAAAGCGGTTTTGGTCTGTGTCCTCAATTCGCAATACAAAATCACCGCCATTATGGCGGGCAAATAAAAAGTTGTATAAGACTGTGCGCACGCCGCCCAGGTGGAGGCCACCGGTTGGAGAGGGTGCAAAACGAACGCGGACTTTCTTTGACATAGGCGCAAAGATAGTTATAGCTTTGGATTATGATTTACTGGTCTACTGCGAATGCTGTATTGCGGTTTTTGTATCCGTCCTGGCGCTGGAACGTGCCTGCACGTGAAAAAAAAATCTATCTCAGTTTTGATGACGGACCCCATCCCACCATTACCCCTTTTGTGTTAGAGCAATTAGCGCTATACAAGGCCAGGGCTACATTTTTTTGCATTGGTAAAAATGTTCGTGAATATCCGGCTGTATATGAAAAAATATTAAACAGCGGACATGCTATTGGCAACCATACCATGCACCACAGAAATGGATGGAAGACTTCAGATGATGAATATTTTAATGATATAGCACAGGCGGGTGAATATATAGACAGTAAATTATTCAGGCCACCTTATGGAAAATTAAGCAGGTTCCAGGGAAAAGCTTTGTCGAATGCCGGATGGGAAATAGTCATGTGGACAGTTTTAAGTGGTGATTTTGACCGGCAAAAATCCCCATCAGATTGCTGGGAGATTGTATGCAAAAATGTACAACCCGGATCTATAGTTTTATTCCATGATAGTGAGAAGGCCTGGGATCGTTTGCGGGAAGTTTTACCGAAGACCCTGGCGCATTTTTCAGCCGCAGGATTCACATTCGAACAACTTAGCATGAATAGTTGGAGGTGAAACAAGGGGTAATAAATTATGCAAATCTGTCATTAGATATTTGGGGACCCCTATAAAAAAAGTTGGGCCTGGGTAGAAACCCTGGCCCGTTTTTAATCCGTACCCTATGAAAACTGATTTAAAGGTAATTTATTTTTTTAATTACTTCAAAGTAATTTCTGCGGAAACCCCATTTACCGTGATTGTGGCTTTATTGTCACAGTCGCCATTACCAAAGTCCAGAATGCCCTGAGGACCATCGTTTCGCTGGATCGCCTGTTTACCTTTAACGATCCAATGACAATCGAAGTTCTTCACCAATGGTTCGATATTGGTGCTGGTCCAGGTGGCTACCTGGGTTCCTTTGTGAACTGTGCCACTGCCGTTTCCAACAATATTGAAAACGTCATCGCCTGGCAACCTTGGTGTACCCCATCCATCAACCTGGGTAATGGTGCGAACGCGGTTCCAGTTGGCATAGTCTCCGTTAAGGTGGGTTATCTTTCCATCAATTACCTTAGTTTCAAAGGTCAGTTGGTCTGAAGTGCTTTTATTTTCGATACGGTGTGTTCCTTCTACTTTAATATCGTTCACATAATAATTGTCGAAAGTTGTTTCAGCAACACTTCCTGGCTTAATCAGGAGGCCTGAATAGACGGTTATAATCTTTCCTTTGCGGGTACGGCCATCTTTTCCGGTACAACCAGTACCAAAGTCGATGGTAACTTTAACCGGGAAAGTATCGGGCAATGCCAGGAATTCAACAGAAACATTGAAACAAGGCGGGGGAACCGGGTCCAGTGGACCGGGCTGGTTGCTGTTGGCCGGGGTAAATACGCCGGTTCCACCAATTCCAACGGTGGTATTAACGCCCATTACATTATTGAAAACGTCATCGAAGGCCGTTTCTCCATCGGCATCTGCCTGAAGGGTAGCCTGGGACAGGTTTTGCTGGGCAGTTTGGGTAGATTGCTCATTGTTTTTCGAGCAGGAGGCCAGGAATAATCCAGAGGTTATGATCAGTGCGGTCGCAATGCGGCCTGTTGGAACTGTCATTTTCATAAGTGGTGATTTGTGGTTTTTAATGATGTGCTGATCTATGACTGACAAGGATAACAAACGTTTAAAAGAGGTTTAAATTTTGCAGACCTTTGTTAAATGATCCTTATTGATACCCATGCCCACCTGTACCTGGAAGAATTCAGGGAAGATATATCTGCAGTACTTGACCGGGCCGACAAAGCCGGGGTTGACCGTATCTACCTGCCGGCTATCGATAGCAGTGAGCACCTGCCGATGCTGGAGCTGGAAGCTAAATTTCCAGATAAGTGCCTGGCAATGATGGGATTACATCCCTGTTACGTGAAGGAAAATTACCTTGATGAACTGCAGTTGGTAAAGGATTGGCTGGCCAAAAGGCCATTTGCGGCAGTGGGAGAGATCGGGCTGGATTTTTACTGGGACCGGACCTTTGAGGAGCAGCAATACATAGCATTCCGGGAACAGATCGCCCTTGCCAGGCAATATGAACTGCCTATTGTGATCCATTCAAGGAATTCAACCCAGGAATGTATTGAGTTGGTTAAGGAGGCACAGGATGGCCGGCTTTCGGGGGTATTTCATTGTTTTAGTGGCAGTTATGAATTGGCTAAAGAGGTTGTTAAAGCCGGTTTTTACCTGGGTATCGGGGGTGTACTAACCTATAAAAATGCCGGTTTACCTGCTGTATTGGAAAAACTTGGCCTCGATCATCTTGTACTGGAGACCGATGCACCATACCTGACGCCCGTACCTTTCAGGGGCAAAAGGAATGAAAGCAGTTATTTGTCCTATGTGGTTGCCAAACTGGCCGAAATTTTTTCGGTATCACCAGAAGAGGTTGCGGAAATAACCACCTCCAATGCACGGAAACTCTTTAAATCTACCTTTCCATGACCAATTCCACCCCAAAATCAGCAAAAACCCGCATCCTGATTATTTATACCGGCGGTACTGTAGGGATGGTAATGGATGCAGCTACGGGCGCCCTGAAACCCATTGGTTTCAAGGAGATCCGGGACAATATTCCAGAAATCGTTAAACTCGGTTTCGAAGTGGAAGTGCATGCATTTAATCCACCGATGGATTCATCCAATATGCATCCCGATATCTGGGTGGAACTTGCGGGGATTATCGGGAAGAAATATGCCGCCTACGATGGGTTTGTGATTTTACATGGGTCAGATACCATGGCCTTTACAGCATCGGCCCTCAGTTTTTTATTGGAAAACCTGTCGAAGCCAGTGGTTTTAACCGGTTCGCAGTTACCCATCGGGGAAATCCGTACAGATGCGAAGGAGAATATTATCACCGCGTTGGAAATAGCTGCAGCCCGTAAGGGTGGGAAGGCCCTGGTGCCAGAGGTCTGTATATATTTTGATTACCAGCTTTTCCGGGGAAACCGGTCCAAGAAATACAATGCCGAGAAATTTGAAGCATTCTATTCAATGAATTACCCGCCCCTGGCAGAAGCAGGCATCAGCATCAAATACCAGCGGCAGTTTATTTTAAAACATCCTGAAAAGCCATTGAAAGTGCACCGGAAGCTGGATCCTGCTGTGGCGGTGCTGAAAGTGTTTCCGGGAATAACCCAGGCAACGGTTGATGCTGTATTGGAAACCAGGGGCATTAAGGCTGTAATCCTCGAAACTTTTGGTAGCGGCAATACAACAACGGCAAGCTGGTTTACGGATAGTTTGCGTAAAGGAATCAAAAGGGGGTTGGTCATTGTAGACATTACGCAATGTGATGGTGGTGCCGTTGAGCTGGGGCGCTATGAAACCAGTGTACAGCTGAAGGAAATGGGTGTGGTAAGCGGATATGATATGACTTTCGAAGCCGCATTGGCGAAGCTGATGTTCCTGCTTGCACAGAAACTTTCACGAAGCCGCCTCCGTGAATTATTGGAAACTTCTTTGCGTGGTGAGTTGACCAATGCCTGATTTCACTATATTTGCGACCCGTTTTTACCCGCCGGGTAAAAACAGGAAATTGGAGAGTTGTCCGAGTGGTTGAAGGAGCACGCCTGGAAAGTGTGTATACCTCTAAAGGGTATCAAGGGTTCGAATCCCTTACTCTCCGCAATAAATCAATGAAAACGCAGTTCCGGAAAGAAATTGCGTTTTTTTCGTTTAAGCCAGGTAGTAAAATCGGACTATTCCTCCTTTTTGTATTCCAGGATATCGGCAGGCTGGCAATCCAGCACTTTGCATATTGCTTCGAGCGTACTAAACCGGATCGCTTTTGCTTTGCCGGTTTTGAGTATAGACAGGTTGGATAATGTCAAACCTACTTTGTCTGAAAGTTCATTCAGCGACATTTTACGCTTAGCCATCATTACATCAAGATTTACAATGATTGGCATAGGTTATACAGTTAATTCGTTTTCGGTTTGTATTTCAATGCCGCGCCTGAATACCTGGGCAATCACAATCAGGGTAACGCCCATAAATAGCCATACATCAGCGCCTCCTAAACGCAGGTATTGTATATCGGGCATTTTCACACCCTGCTGCGTAAACCAGGCTGCATGTTTCACACCCCACCAGGAGAATAAGCCAATGCCTAAAGCCAGGTAAGCGATGTTGAGGATCACACGCAACACGTCCTTGTTGAAAGGCTGTGACATATTTAGTTTTTTGTCCTGCAGCATTTTGATGATCAGGTAGAAGATCGTTGCCCGCATCATGGCTACGATGCACATGATCGAGGTCTGTACTAAAAAATAGCCGCGGTCGAAATTGTATAGGGGAGACAGGTCGTTGCCTTCCCAAAAATTGGAGGCCCCCTTCGGGTTGATCACCATAGTATAAACGGTATTGGAGATGAAACCGCCGGCCTCGATACAGACACCGATGAAGATGATCCAGGACAGCACAGCCAATACGTTTAAGATCTGCCCGGTTGTGATTTTAATTTCCATAATTGCTTGTTTTGGCATTAACAAGTCAAATATAATAAATAATTATTGAAAAACAATAAATATTAGCTGAATTACGGTAGTGAGCCCATTATATACCTAAATGAGCCAATTATAATTAAGAATGAGCCAATTATTTTTATTTCTGAGCCAATTAAATCAGGTCAATATTATTCTTGCCGGGTGTATTGGGGTCTTCAGGATAGGGATGCGCCAGGCTATAGATGGCACCGGCGCCCTTTGCCTGGAAGCTGATAATGCCCTGGCTCATCATGTCCTGCAAGTGGCGGGTAGCCGTAGCTTTTGACACTTTATTGATCTCCTGGTAAATGGCATTGGATAATTTTTGCTGGGCAACCAGGTAGGCGAGGGCGGTTGCCTGTGGCACCGTCAGCAGGAACTTATCCAGGTAATATTGCAGGATTTTATGCTGTTGTGCGCTGGACAGTTTATAGCTGTGCTTTGCCATGTAGGCCTGAAGTGCAGTGTGGTAGACGCTTTTTCCGCGTAGTCTTTTATCGTTGCGGATCTTCTTTTCGTAGGCTGCATTGCGCTCCGGATCTTTAATGACCCCACTGGCATAGGCCGATGCCAGTCCAAATAATTTCTGGTATTCTTTTTGTGCATCATTATATTGCACATGGCTCATATCAGGGTATTGCGCTACAAAGCTCTTTCCGTTGATCTCTTTGTATACGATCTGTTTGCCCACGGCTCCCTGGGCACCGGTCATTAACAGGTTATTTGTTACACGCGCCATGTGTACAATTTATAAACATTTTGAATTTGCCATCCTACGTCATCCTACGTTATCCTACGTCTTCCTACGTGTTGCTCATTACCTCCACCTAACCACCTTATGACCATCAGCCAACCAATACCATAATCAGGGTATACGCAGTTAATCCCTCATTACCGGCAACTCAATATAAGTCGGGTATTGCGCAGAATGGTAAATATGCTGTTCCGCTTTGATATAGTCGGTGGCATTGGCTTCGAAAATATTCGGGACATATTTTTGCGGATTGCGGTCAATTATGGGGAACCAACTGCTTTGAACCTGGATCATGATGCGGTGGCCTTTCCTGAACCGGTGGTTAATGTCGTGGAGGTCAATCACAAATTCTTCGGGCTTTCCCGGGGTCAGCGGGGCAGGCTTTGCAAAACTTTTCCTGAACCTTCCCCTGAATACTTCCATGGCTACCGGTAACTGGTAACCGCTCATGGCTAAATTTTCAGGATCAAAATCCGGGTATACATCAATAAGTTTTACCACCCAGTCTGCGTCAGTTCCGGAGGTGCTTGCAAATAAATGCGCCAAAATTTTACCCGTTACTGTAAGATCCTCCTTAAGGGAATCCATAACAAAGCTCACTACATCCGGCCGGGTATATACAAAACGCTGGTCTTCTACCTGCCATTGTCTCCAGCGGCTTCCAGGGCCGTAAGTCGCTTCAATGGGCAGTGTACGATAGGGTACAGGTTTGGCCGGATCACTGGTATAGCTCGTAAAGGAGCCTGTTGAACCCGGTTTATTGAATGATGCAGTATTTCCCGCGCCGGCATACAATTTTTTAATGACAGCTTGTTTTGGTGGCCAGGTAGCATACTGCTGCCATTTATTGCTGCCGGTCTGGAAACAGTTGGCTTCTGCAAATTGTCCGTTGCCAATTCCTTTCAGCCAATAATCAAACCATTGCTTCTGGAGGTTGCGAAACCATTCGCCGGTATTGCTGCCAAAGGAAATTTTACCCAGGCTGTCGGCCTTGCTTCCGCCCCACTGGCCGTGGTTCCATGGACCAAGCACGATGAAGTTCCGGTTATTGGAATCTTTCTTTTCCATGTGGCTATACATCAGTTGCGGCCCATTAATGTCTTCCTGGTCGAAGTAACCGCCAACATGTAATTGCGGAATCTGCGGGTAACGGATATAATCCAGCGGGGAGTTTTTTGACCAGTATGCATCATAGTTTGGATGTGCTACAAAACTATTCCAGGTTGGGATCTTATTCCTGAAGTAAACACCATTAACATTTTTAAGCGGCCCCAGCTTAAGGTACCAATCGTACAGATCATACTGGGGGAATGGAAAATTACTGTCGGTCGTTTTATCAAATTCCACTTCATAAGAATATTCCATACCATAACTCAAACGGAAAGCACCGTTGTGGTGAAAGTCATCGCCTAAAAACAGGTCACCCATGCAGGCCTGTTCAGATGCGGCTTTTAAGGCGGGGTGCGGATCTACGGATCCCACCAGGGCTAACCAGCCTGGATAAGAAATACCATAAATACCAGCTTTCCCATTGTTGTCTGCCAGGTTTTTGACCAGCCAGTCTACAGCATCCCATGTGTCGGTGCTTTCATCAATTGCTCCTTTCACTTTTTCATGGGTGAGTGGCTGGTGGATTTGCATATCGCCTTCACTTTTGTATTTGCCACGGATATCCTGGAATACAAAAATGTACCCTTCTTTAGCCATTGGATAAACAGACCCCATCAGGCGTGTTTGAAAAACAGTGTCATCAGGAATAGGGATGTCAGCGCCGTATGGGGTACGCTGTATCAAAATGGGTACTTTTTGTTTCGGGTTAACCGGACTAAGTATAACCGTAAATAATTTTTTACCGTCCCGCATGGGGATCATGGCAGATGTTTTCTTATAGAAAGCAATACTATCGGTTTGTGAATAGGTGCTAATGCTGATGATGCAAGAAAACAGCAGCAGAATAATGGCTTGTTTCATGTACTTGAAATTAGAATAGTGAAGCTTATTGAAGATAGGAAAGTTTCAGGCTATTTTAATTAAGGGACACGGAGAACCACCTTTTATAGCAGGCCCATAATTTTGTGCGGTGCATTCCCAAAACGATAACCCATCGTTAAATAAGTATCACTGTTCCTTACCGTTAGTTTTGACGCAGGTAACCTGCTTTCCGTTTTATTATAAAGGGTATTCAGGTAAATATAAAACAGTGTGCCATTGTAGCCGCTGCTTATCATTCCACGGAAATTGTACGTCAGTTTGCCTGAATTTTTTGTTTCATCCGCGAGTTCTTTCTGAACACCCAAACCACCCATTATCCAGGGGTTAAGGCTCCAGTGCCCTTTGTTCCAAACGAAGTTGTACGTATAGCCGCCATTGAAGAAAGTATTCATCCAGCCGGAATGATTCGAAATTGCATGATTCAACAGGCTGTCGGATGGGGTTAATTTGAGGCCCGGGTTATTGTTTTGGGCAAACTGGTGTATTGTTGGGTTGAAATTGAACAGGAAGCTGCCTGCTGATTTTACCTGCTGCTCCCCATAATTTATTGCGGCGGGTAATGAAAACCGTTTTGAATTAAAAATGTAGGTCAGTTGCGCAGAATAATTAGCATAACCAAAGTTATTGAACACCTGGTATTCCTGGTGCCTCCTGCTGATGGGCATGACAAGCGCATTGTATTTTTCATATAAACCTTCAATCCTGAGCTTTGACCCTGTTTTACTTAATTGCAGGCTATGCGCCTTGCGCCCTTTGATATTGTTGTCAACAAAGGTCCTGGGCAGGCTGGTAGAAACATCCACTGCTAACCATTTGTAATCGATATGCATTCCTATATAAGCACTTGTATTCGCTTTTAAATCATGGTGACTTAAATAACTGTCGTTATTGTTTGGTTTGAAATTAAATACAGTATTGTACCTGCCGGTATACCATTCCAGGTCGTTTGATTTCGTGAATGGCCGGATATAATTTGAATCCTGTGCCTGCTGGGCCAGGCAATTCTGGACAAGCGACAGAAGGATAATAAAAAAAAGAAAATATTTCGGCTTCATAAAATCTGCGTCAGAAATTTGTAAACATTATTTGTGCCAATTCATCGGTATTACCCTCGAAATGATGACCACCAGGCAGTGAAATGGCAGTGAAATTCTTAAGGTGTATGGATTGCAACGGGAAATTCTTATCATCTGCTCCGAATACAGCTACAGTTTTCTGGATTTGTAAGGCATTAATAGCCTCTGCCACCTGGAGTTTCCGGGAATTTGAAAATCCAAGGATATCGGATACATGTATTTCGAAATCTGTAGAGGAAGAAGGCGCCAAAAGCAACAGTCCGCTTATTTTTTCACGGATTCCTGGCTGCAGCTGATTAATAATGAAAGGCAATACATCTGCACCGAATGAATAACCTATGAAAATGATTTTTTCATTTTGGAGGTTACCGTATTCCTTTTGCAGGTTGTTGGTTATGTCGAGTGCAGTTTGCTCTGCAGTTTTTTTATTCCAGAAATAATCCCTGGCGTTAAGGCTGGCCACCCTGAAGCCATTTGCATTGATGGTGGAAGCCAGCTTTGTGGAAAAATTATTCCATCCGCCATCCCCGGAGATGTAAAAGACAATAGGTTTATGGGTGTCTTTAGCGGGATAGTATTTAACCGGAAAATCAGGTTGTGCAAATGCTGTAAATCCGGCAAGCAATAAAATGGAAATGACTGTTCCCCTCATATGCCAGGCATTTTTTCAGGTTGCATCACTTTATTCAGTGCGGCAGGAAGCTGTACCAGGTCAAAGTCATTTTCATAGACCAGGTATTTATTAACCCACTCGGTAGCATATTTTTCCTTGAATTCCCGCAGGCCCTGGTAATGACGGAACCGCTTGATTTTTTCATAGGCATATTTTACCACCCTTTCAGCGGTATTCTCAGGCTGGGTTATACCAGACATCGGAACCAGTCCGAGGTTCAGGTAACTCAGGCCTTTTTCTTTTCCGTATTCGGCCAATTTAAGCAACAGGGCATCCATGCTGCCACCGGGAGCATCTTCCGTCTTACGGATAAGGTCATACGTGCATTCATCTGGTGTGTAATCGGGTATGATATTCAGGAAGGCCACCACCATATTATCGCTGTCATGCAGGGCAATGATATCCTGGTTGGTGATTATCCTTGGATCAAACATGCCCTGCGAAAACACGATTTCAGATTTATTGTAAGCTGTAAGCCAGGCATCGGAAACGGCTTTCAGTTCATTTACCAGGGAGCCGGACAAAGGCGCAGTATGGATTTTCAGGGTATACCCTTTTTTTGTTAAACTGTTTAATGCATTGCGCAGCGACTTGTTTTGTTTTCCTTCCAGTGTGAAGTCTTTTATGGACATAATGCCTTCCTGCCCGATTAATAATTTTTTCTTTTTGAGTTCATCAAAATAGTAGAGGCTCTCTTCATCAATCCGGTAAAAAGCGGGTTTTAATCCCATTTTCCGGCATTGTATTTCAAATTCATTCAGTATTAAAGTTTTATCAGATTCGGCACATACGGGTTCTTCCAGTACGATAGCGAATCCATTAGCAACTTTATACGCTACAAAACCTTCATAATGGTCTGAGATGAACAGCAATTTATCAGCATCCACCTTGAAAAAATCGACTGGTGAATTACCGTATTGGCTTAGCAGGAATTTTGCTTTTTCACGCGCTTCCAGACCCGTTCCTTTGGGGTGGATGAATGGCTGGACGATCGTGTATAGCAGGAATATCCAGGCACCGGATCCTAATACTTTAAGGGATACAATAAATTCATTGCCAAACCTGGTTATGGGCACAAGGTCGTCGTTTGCGATTAGGAGGAAACTGTTGAAGGCATATTTTACAGATTGCTGAAAGCTGAAATCAATCCCGAAGTTCCTTTTATCGAGGTAATAAAATCCAATAGCGCCAAAGATAAGTGCCACTACGAATGTAGCCAACGCTGTAACTACCCCGATATTTATAAATTTTGAATTGCTTTTTTGCCTGTATTGGTTTCTTGTGAGCAGCAAAACAATGACTATACAAAATGCCAGGATTGCTTCTTCGTAATCAAGCGCTTTCGTAAGGTGTCCCAAAAGCGACAAAGAAGAAAACAGCACAGCCAGCCACCAGGCCCCTTTTAGTCCGCGGAATAAAAAAGCCGCGGTAACCAACAATACAAGCCCGGTTAATATGATCATCCAATTGGAAGCATGGATTGATCCCAAAGGCAGGTATTCCCTCAGCAGCCGCATACGGGAAGCTACAGGTGGTGTTAATACAGAGAAAATGTTGACCATTCCCAGGAGGAAAATCAGGGTAGGCGGGAGTAAACGCAAAAACAAATGCCTGCCTTTCCAGGCCCATGCCAGGAAGCCGGCGAGTAAGGGCAGCCAAAATTCGAAGAGCCGGTATAGTAAAGTGATTTCAAGGGCCTCCATGGTGGTGAATCCATACAGCTTCAGGATATAGGTGAGTGATAATTCAACAGCACCCAGACCTTTTAAAAAGGGTGAAATGACCAGGAACAGTGTAGAAATAATATAACCCGTGAAAGCCGCTTCCCAGGAAGGCTGAACCCCTATTGCCCGCATGGCGATATACAGGTGAAGGATGCCTGCCAGTTCAATGGCAACGGAAAACAGAATGGCGATTACCAGTGGCCTGTATGCAAGGTTAAATGAAAATAAGTCTTCGAGGTGTTTTTCAGCCTGGGGGAAATACCGAACAAAAACCTGGTGCAAACGGCCCTTTTTCCGAAAGGTTGCCAGCGCAAAAATTAATACAGCCAAAAGAATAATTACGGTAATAAGTGTTGAAACTGCACCTTTAATATGCTGTTGCTGGAATATCGTATACAATATAACGGGTAAGCCTACCAGTATTACAGAAGCAATGCCGATGAATCCCTGCATACCAGCGCCCTGGAAAACTTTATGGCGCTCGATATTTTCCTTGCGCAGCATTGAAGGCAGGTAAGCAAATGCTGTAATACCACCGCCAGGAAGGAAAGTGCTTATAAAATTCCGTTTCAGGAAAAGCTGGCCGGCAGGCAGCCAGTGAAGGGTAGATTGTATTGATTTGAAACTGTAAACAAAAAGCCCCGTTTGCAAAATGATATAGACCAAAGTAATTGCAAAACCGGCTAGCAGCCAGTTTTTATTGGCTTGTTCGATATATGGGATAATAGAACTTAATTCATGTCTTTCCTGGCGGAAAAAATAAATGCCGACAAGGATGAAAAGAACAGCCAATAATTCTTTCCAATGGATGTTTCGAAAGAACTGAACCAGTTTGTCCTTATTTACTGCAAGCATGGTAAATTGATTATGTAAAATTACTTAAATGCTGGACCACTCAGGGTTATTATTGCTTAACAATGGTTAACCGGCGGTTAAGGTTGAATAAAAAAAAGGGCACCGTAAAAACGGCGCCCGTTCGGTGACGTGGAATGCAGGGCATTCCAGCATTTGTCGCCGATGCGATCGTTATGCTGATATTAATTTATTCATTGTACTTGTCCATTTTGCTGACGAGTCCGGCTTTGCGAAGTATTTTCCTGTTTTCGCGTGCATGCATCAATTTGAATACCAATGCATAAATAACGGGCAAAATGAGAAGGGTTAAAATGGTAGCTGTAATTAACCCGCCAATTACTACAATGGCCAGCGGTTTTTGGGTTTCACTGCCAATGCCTGTTGAAACTGCTGCCGGCATCAGTCCGATCATAGCCATCAAAGCGGTCATTACTACGGGCCTCACGCGGGATAATACTCCTTGTTCAACCGCTTCATCAAGGTGCATTCCGGCATCCAGGTTTTTCCTGAACACGGAGATCAGGATCACCCCATTTTGAATACAAACGCCAAACAGGGCGATAAATCCTATACCTGCCGAGATGCTGAAGTTGATCCCGGTGAGGTGCAGTGCCAGAATTCCGCCAATGAGTGCAAATGGAACGTTCATTATGGTCAGGATGGCATCTTTCACATTACCGAATGTGATAAATAGTATCAGGAAGATAACCAGGAGGCAGATAGGCACAACCCTTGCAAGTGTTTTACTGGCTCTTTGCTGGTTTTCAAATTCCCCGTTCCAGGTCATATCATAACCGGCCGGAACTGAAAACCCCTGGGCTACTTTTTCCTGCGCTTCTTTTACGGTACCTCCCAGGTCACGGCCCCTTACAGAAAATTTTACCGTTATATAGCGCATGTTGTTATCCCTGTAAATAAATCCCGGGCCGGTAAGCGTTTTGATAACGGATATTTCTTTAAGCGGAACTTTGCTGCCATCATTGGTTGGTACCATCAGGTTTTCAATGGATTCCTGGCTGGCCCTGTAATCTTCCTGGTACCGAACGCGGATATCAAATTTACGTTCACCTTCATAAAGCTGGGTAGCGGCTTTGCCGCCAATAGCCATTTCAATTACGGCATTCGCATCTGCTGTATTAACACCATAGAATGCCATTTTCTGCTGGTCCAGTTCTATCCTGAATTCAAGCTGCCCCAGGTTCCTGATTACCCCCAAATCCTCCACACCTTTAATATCTTTCAGGATAGACATTACCCTTGTGGCACTGCTGTCCAGGACATTAAAATCCTGTCCGAAAATTTTTACTGCCAATGCAGCCGGTACGCCAGCCACCGCTTCTGCAACATTATCCCGGATGGGTTGTGAATAGTTTAAAACAATTCCCGGGAACTGCTTCAGCTTTGCATCCATCTCATCTACCAATTGGTCGGGTGTAATTTTCCTGGTCCATTGTTCCTTGGGTAGCAAGTCAACCGCAACCTGAACATTAAAGAAACCTTTAGGGTCTGTTCCGTCGTTTGTACGACCCACCTGTGTAAGCGTATGCCGCACTTCTGGAAATTTGCCGATTATTTTCACCATTTTATCGGAAAGGCTGTCGGCTTCATCCAGCGAAACACTTCTTGGTAACTCTGCTGTTACCCAAAGAGCGCCTTCGTTCAGCTGAGGAAGAAATTCTGATCCTAAAAACTTGAAGGAAAGAAAGGATAAAAACATAATTACCAAAGCCACCAGCAAACTCTTTTTCTGGTGACCATAAACGATCTTGAATAATTTCTCCACTCCCTTTTCAAAAAACAGGACAATCGGGTTATGTTTTTCCCGGACATTCCTCCTTAATAAAATACTGGAGAGCGCGGGTACGAGGGTAAGTGTGAAAATTAAGGCGCCAAGCAATGCAAATCCAAGGGTGTAAGCAAGTGGTGAAAACATTTTCCCTTCAACTTTCTGGAAGGCGAAAATGGGCATAAGGCAGGTGATGATGATCAGTTTGGAAAAGAAGATGGATTTACCCATTTCAGTTCCTTTGCTTTTGAAGAGACCCAGTTTGGCGAGCTTATTGAATTTTTCCATGCCCACTTCCCTGGCCTTCTGGTCAAGGGCAACAAAGAGCCCTTCCACCATTACCACGGCCCCGTCAATGATAATCCCGAAGTCCACCGCACCCATACTCAGCAGGTTTGCATTCATTCCTTTAATCCGCATACAAATAAATGCGAATAAGAGTGACAGCGGAATAATAAGGCTAACAGTAATGGTAGTGCGCCAGTCGGCCATGAAAAGCAATACAATAACGGTAACCAGGACTATGCCCTCAATAAGGTTATGGATAACAGTCTCTGTGGCATAATCCATTAACACTGTGCGGTCATAGAACGGAATAATCTTTACATCTTTCGGCAGGATATTTTTGTTTAGCTGGGTGATTTTCGCATGAACACGCTCCAGCACTTCGCTTGGGTTTTCGCCCTTGCGCATAACAATAATTCCTTCGATCTGGTGGGCAACATTATCTTTTGAAACGGAGCCCAATAAAGGGGCATGTGATTCCACTACTTTGGCTACATTCTTCACCAGCAGGGGAACCCCGTTTATTTTAGTGATGATAATATTATTTATTTCATCAATGTTGTTTAATAAGCCGATGCCACGAACAACGTAAGCCTGGCCGTTTCTCTGGATGACATCCCCGCCTACGTTCACATTGCTTTTGGAAACGGCGTTATAAACATCCAATGAAGTCAGGTTGTATTTAATCAGCAGGTCGGGGTTTACGCTTACTTCAAAAATCCTTTCTTCACCCCCAAAGCTGTTAACATCAGCAACTCCGGGTACCGATTTAAACTGGCGGTCTAATACCCAGTCCTGTATGGCGGTCAGCTCGCGAATATCTTTAATCTTGCTTTCCAGTGTATACCGGTAAATTTCACCGGTTGGGCCATAGGGTGGCTGGACTTCCGGCCTTATGCCTTCGGGCAGGTCTGCGTTGATAATACGGCTCATCACCTGCTGGCGGGCGAATGCATCATCTACGTCATCGTCAAAAATTAAAGTAATAAAACTAAGGCCAAAGGATGAGTTTGTACGCAGGTTGGCTTTTTTCTGAACAGAGTTCAAAACTGTTTCCAATGGAATAGTAATGAACTTCTCAACTTCCTCAGCACTCCTGCCGGGCCATTGGGTGATAATAACAATCTGCGTATTCGTAACGTCCGGGAAGGTTTCTATGGGTGTTTCTTTGTAACTCCATACCCCGATTGCTACCAGCACCAGGGTAAGGAAAAAAACAAAGTACCGGTGGCGCAGTGAAAAATGTATGATGCTTCTTATAAACTTGTTCATATTGCTGCATTTCTAAAGCCTGAATAATTGGATGTTGTGGGAGAATACCGCACTTAAGATGTGAGGGCCCGGAAGAACAGGATCTGGTTTTTGGAAATTACTTTTTCGCCTTCCTGAATGCCATTTTTCAGGTATGCTCTACCTGCTGTTGTCTTGATCACTTCAACCTGCCTAATGGAAAGTTTACACTTGTCTTCATAAATAACTAAATAGACCTTGCCATTATCATTTATGAGGGCCTGTTCCGGAACGGATACCGCCTTTTTACTTTCTTTGTTTTCTATGGCGATATTGGCAAACATTTCGGGCTTTAGTTTCATTCCCGGATTGGGGAGGCGAACCCTGATTTTCATTACTTTGGTTACGGGGTCCAGTATCTGGTTTACTTTATCAACAACCCCGTTGAATGAAGAATCCGGATAGGCGAGTGTGGTAACCCTTGCAGTATATCCTTCTTTAACTTTTGCTATGTCGGTTTCATACACATTGGCCCATACCCAAACATCACTGATGTCGCCGATTGTAAAAAGGTTATCTCCGTTGTCGGTCCGTATAAAACCTCCCTCATTTATCTTTTTTTCTACAACATAACCGTTCATAGGTGCGGTAATTACATAAGTTCCATTTTCGGAAGTGTGCCCGCCGCCATTAATATTGATCTGGTCTTTTATTTTATTGGCGTTCGATACAGCCTTGCTGTAATTCTCTTTAGCTTCAATAAATTCCCGCTCACTGGCAATTCCATTATTGAATAATGATTCTGCATTGTCCATTTGTTTTTTGGCAATAGCCAGGTCATTGGAGGCGGCCGAAAGATCACTATAGTTTCCGGCAACATCGGCACTTTTAATGATGGCCAGTGTTTGTCCGGCGTTTACTTTATCACCAAGAGACACCATTACTTTTATAACCTGTCCGCTGCTGAAGGGATATACTTTCACCACTTTTTTGTCATTGAAATTGACTTCGCCGCTCAGTTTAACTTCATCGTTAATATTGCTGGTGATGGCTGTGTCAATTTGTATGATACTTGCCATAGAATCGGTTACACAAACCGCTTCTTTTATTTTTTTATCTTCTGCGGGTTCTTTAGGCTGGCAGGAGATTAAACTAATCAAGGTTAATAGGGTAGTGCCTGGCAGCAGTATTTTATTCTTCATAAAATGATAAATAATCTGTTATTGTATAGGGATGATCGTATTGTTTACCACGTAATTCAATTCTGCAAATGATTTTACGAGGTTGATGTGCTGGTCTACAATTTTCAGCCTCGTGTCTTTATAGGCATCCAGGAAGTCGGTGAATTCCAGCAAATTGATTTGCTTGTCCTGGTAACTTTTCACCATGTTCTGGAAAAGCTTTTCATAATCGGTTGCAAAAACCAATTGTTCGCGATTATTGATACCCTGCAGGTACTTCACCTTGGAGTAGCTGCTGAGTACTTCATTTCTGATGCGGTCGGTTTCCTGGTCAACCTGGCTCTGTTGGGATTTAATGCCATATTCGGCAGATTTGATATTGCCCTGGTTCCTGTTAAAAATATTCAGGGGTAAAGAAACGGTAAGACCAACGTAATTGGGTACATAGCTGCTGTGCTGGTCATATTCCGGACCTACCGTAACATCAGGTTTGGCCAGTGCTTTCTGGTAAGTAAGGTTGTGCTGCTGGAATTCAAGCGCTTTTTTTGCCAGCCTTCCATCCGGCCTGTTCTCCATAGCCTGCGCAATCAGCGTATCTATAGGGGGAAGCGAAGAGTTAATCAACACAGGAAGTTCGTAGGTGAAATTGGGTTGGATGAAGCCCGAATCTTTTGATTGCAATAACAGTTTGACTTCGCTTTGGATCGGAAACATTTGCGTTTGGATATTGACCAGTTCATTCTGCAGGCTGAAAAGCAGGGCCTTCAGGCGCATATTGTCTTTAAGGGAAATGTTGCCTGCTTTGTACACTTCATCCATGCCCTTCACCAGTTTTGAAACTTCATTAATTTCGTTGGTATAAACGCGAATGACTTTTTCAAGCTGCCAGATATCGAGCATATCTGCGCGTAAGGTGTAGCGTAAGCTCCGAAGCAGATCTTCAAATTGTTCCTGCGATATTGCCGTATTGTCTTCGGCCAGTTTCGCCAGCTTTGATCTTTTACCTGCAGTTCTGATCAGTTGCTGGACCTGTATAAATATCTGGCCATAATCGCCGTAATGGCGGAAAAATTTCCCGTCATAAATATTCTGGTCAGTAATTAATGTAGGATTATCCCAAAGTTTAGCCTGCTGGATCAATACTTTATTCGCATCGATATTGTATTTGGCAGCGAGTAAAGAAAGATTGTTTTGAAGAAATAATTTTTCGGCTTCCGGTATACTCAGTCTTATGGTATCCGGGCTCGATTGGGCTGTGGACCTGGACTGCAGTAAGCATAAAGGTACAGTCAGCAATAGCAGTATACGTCGCATCGGTAACAAATTTTGTTTACAAATGCAAAACTGCTATGCGATTAAGTTAACTGCAATTATTGTTGGTTAAAAGCAGGTTAAGCAAGCCGTTGAATTTAAAACAGTTATTAAATTGTTAAGCCTATCCTGGCAGTAAAACCATGTGGGTTAACATCGAGGTTATCAAAGGTGATATTATAAGACTTTAGTCCTGCTTCCAGATAGCAGCTCGTTTTTTTCACCTTCAGCCAGATTATACCAATACCCATGTGCCCATAAATACCCGCTTCATAAACATGTTGGATACCTTCATTAGCATTTTGAAGTTCCTTATTGTAATTGTTGAAACTAACGCCTTCTTCAAGGCGGATATATGGCTGCAGCCTGCTTTTGGGAAAAAGGCTAAACCGTTCCTGTACATAGACCGGGAAAAAATTCAGGTTGGTCAAATTCCAGCCATTGTCTTCATGGTAAGAGCAATAGGAATATTCGGCGCCTATTCCCAGGCTGGTAACGGGGCTAACTAAACGCTCGGCTGAAAGGCTGAATCCCCAGTAGTTAGTGCCATGTGTACTGTGCAGGAGCTGGCCGTCGGCAGCGTAGTGCATTAGGTTTTGGGCTTTGCAGTTTTGGGTAATTAATAATATTGAAAGTACCAGTACCAGGTTAATTCTCAGTATCATTATATGTTAAGGTTTTGAGGTGTTTGAATTCCTGAAATGCCAGCAGTGAAATAATCATGCAGGCGTAAAAAGGGGCATTATTGCTCTGTTAACCCAGGCACTGTAAACCTGTAGCCAAGCCCATGTATTGTTTCAATTATAATATCCGGGTCTGCTTTCAGGTATTTCCTGATTTTTGTCATGTATACATCCATGCTTCGGCCCAGGAAGAAATCGTCCTTGCCCCAGACGGCCAGTAAAACTTCATCCCTGCGCAACACCTTATTAGCATGTTCACACAGGAATTTTAAAAGGTCAGCTTCTTTTTGCTTCATGTCAAATTCCCCGGCAGGACTTTTCAGTTTTAAATCGGTATAGGAGAAATGGATTTTCCCGATCTGGTATTCCTGTTTGGTTTCGTAAAACATTTTCCGGGTACGGCGCAGGAAAACATCCAGCTTCATCAGCAGTTCTTTCATGCTGAAAGGCTTAGTGATATAGTCGTCGGCGCCTGTCTGGTAACCTTTTAATTTATCTTCTTCAAGGCCTTTTGTGCTGATAAATAAGATAGGGATGATATCGGAAACCTGCCTTATTTTTTTGGCCACCATAAAGCCATCTTTAACAGGCATCATGATATCCAGGAGGCATATATCGTATTTATGTTTATCGAAATTATTTATGGCTTCCTGTCCATTGGAAAAAATTTCCACAGTATAGCCTTCATCTTCAAGGGCTTCCTTCATTAATTCACTCAGGCTTGCGTCATCTTCTGCGAGTAGTATTCTTGCTTTGCTTTCCATTTTAGATGTTGTTTACTGGTAATTCAATTGTGAAATCAGTGCCTATGCCGGGGATGCTGTTTACGTGTATGTTTCCGTGGTGCAGGGAAATTATTTTTTTTGTAAAATAAAGGCCAAGTCCAAGCCCTTTTGAGTTATGCAGGTTGCCTTTTTGTCCACGGTAGAATTTCTTGAATATTTTCTTTAGTTCAACTGCGTCAATGCCAATACCGTTATCCTTTATGCTGATATAATAGTGGCTGTTATGGGAATAAGTATTGATAATTACATGCGGTTGGGTTGCGTATTTCAGGGCATTGTTGATAATATTAAAAAGGGCCAGGTAAAGATTTTCATTATCAGCCTGGATTACCTTGTTGTTTTCTTCAAGGTTGAGTTCTATTACTCCTTTTTTATCCATTACTATAGGGTCTAACTGGAGTACAGCCTGCCTGATCAGTTCATTAGGAATTACCGCGGTCTTTTTAATGGCGAAAGTATACTGGTCGGCCACAACAGTGTTAATCAGGTTTTTGATATGGCTTTTCAGGTAGTCGCTCTGGTGCCTGATTGAATTGGCGTATTTGGCGATTTTTTCAGGTTGCTGTAAAACCGATTGTTTGGTAAGTGCATCAGTAGACAAGTCGATAACCATTAGCGGGGTGCTAAATTCATGGGTTACGTTATTGATAAAATCTTTCTGCACTTCATTAAGGAATTTTTGCTGGTAGAGGTAGTAAATCGCGAATGAAAATCCAATAAGCAACAGGAGCAATAATGAGCTGGTAAGTATCCAGGCATTCATTTGGGTTATAATGTAGCGGTTACGGTTGGGGAAGAAAAGGTAAACGTAGGAGAAATCCTTTTTTACCGGAACCAATTGCGCCATACCGGTAAATTTTTTTCCTGGTGCAGTAGCTGTAATGACGGATTCATAAATAAAACCTTGCCGGGAATAATTATATACAGCTACCCGGCAATCTGTATACACATCAAAATCTTCGAATTCATTTTTGAGGTAATAAGCAAGGCTGTCTTTTTGGGGTATGCTATCAATTTTAAACAGGAAGATATTTGGATTGGGATGTTCAATTAAAGAGCTCAGGTGGCTGCCGGGTTCATGGGTCAGGTCCATGTCTTCATAAAGTCCGCGTATACTTTTTATCACCGAGGTGTTGAATACATTTTTTTCAAAGGCATAGGTTTTTTGCAGCCAGTGAATCTGGAGGCCAATGATGGCTGCGATAGTAATTGCCAGGAGAAGTATTAATATCCGGGTAGTTGATGACCGCATGAGTAACAAATGTCGTATAAAATAGCTTCCCCTTGTAAGGCTTGAATACCCGGTTTTTTACCATAACAATTGGTTAACCCTGGTTAAAGCCCGGTTAACCATGCCCGAATGTTTGGATTAGGCAGGAAGTTTGAATAATATTTGTTATTAACCAGATTATTTTAAAAAATTAAAGTTTCGAAAAATGAAAAAATTAGTATTAGCAGCTTCCATGCTGCTTGCCACGGTAGGAATTGGATTTGCCCAGACAACACCGGCTGCTAAAACAACAGAAAAGCCCGCCACTAAAACTGAGGCACAAAAGAAAGAAACATCCACTAAGACAACTACCTCAACAAAGACAAGTACCTCAACAAAGACAACAACCCCAGCAAAAACTACTACCTCAACAAAGGCTACTACTGAAACTAAGCCAGCTCCAAAGAAGAACTAAGCGTCCAGCAAGTACCCAATGGTTTGATACGTAGAAAGCCATTCACGCAAGTGAATGGCTTTATTTATCTGGTTAAGTTTTATCCTTGTGGAACCGGGTCTTTTCCCGGTGTTTTAAAAATGGTGTCTGGGCCTATATTCCCGGTTCTTTTTAAAGCTCCCCAGCTGTGTAATTCCCCTTTCAGGGCCCTGAAATATGATTTGAACAGGACCCATACCATTAGCCACCTATAGATAATCCTTTGTGGCAGCAGCCATAGAAGTTTATAAACCGGTTCTTCGGCCAGGATAAAGGCCATCAGGGCAATACTCAGATCAATGAGCATAAACAGAAGGTAGTACAGTATAATCTTGCCTTCATTGCCTGTGAGTAAGCCAATAATCATCAGCAGGTCGGCGATTGGTGCAAATACCGGGATGATAAACTGGAAAAGGATGATATTGGGCAAGGCAAAAAAGCCAAGCCATTTATGACGGGTATTAAAAAGTGCTTTCCGATGTTTCCAGCTGGTTTGAAGCACGCCGTAACTCCATCTGTATCGTTGTTTTAAGAGCATTGATAAAGATTCAGGGGCTTCTGTTATTGCAATGGCCCTGCTATCTTCAGTAACTGTATAATCCTTTAACAGCATCCGGATGGTCAGGTCACAATCTTCGGCAAGGGTATCTGTTGTGAACCCGCCAGCATTCAGCAAGGCTTCTTTCCTGAAAGCGCCAATAGCTCCCGGAACTACGGTAATTGCATTAACAGCGGCCATAGCCTGTCGGTCGAAGTTCTGGGCGGTTGTATATTCTATGCTCTGCCACCGGGTCAGAAGGTTCACTTCATTGCCAACTTTAACCTGCCCGGCAACAGCACCCACATTTGGATGGGTGAAATTTTCCATTAACCTGCTGATGGCATCCGGCAACAGGTGCGTATCAGCATCGATGCATACCACAAATTCTGCAGTGGATTCCTGTATGCCGTAATTGAGCGCCGAAGCTTTACCGCCATTTGGTTTCCTTAGTATTTTTACCTTTTTATTCATATGGAACGCAGTCCATACTTTATCATAGGTATTGTCTTTGCTGCCGTCATCAACAAATATGAATTCAATATTCGGGTAATCAGTTTGCAGTAAAAGGTCAAGGGACCGCACCGCATTTACCTCCTCATTGTAAGCGGGTATAATTACTGAAACAAAAGGTTGGGCCAGGTTTGCCAATGGTAATGCTTCCCTGTCTTTTTTTCTTTTTTTAAGTGCCAGCACGGCCATTATTGATAGCCTTAATACACCTGCTGCAATGAATAAGAAGAAGAGAATGTTCAGGAACCTTGATAGATAATACCCGATGTCTGCCAGAAAGTAGTTGGCCTTAATCAAATAGAACCCGCTTTTTTGGGGAACAGCAGGCATCAGGTCCAGCTCTTTTTTACCCAGCAAACCTGCTACTGTAGTAAATTGGTAACCTTGTCCCTTAAAGTATTCAATAATCCGGGGTAAAGCCTGTACGGTAGCTTCCCGGTTACCACCGGCATCGTGCAATAAAATGATATTGCCATTTTTCTGCTGTTGGATTATCCGGCTCAGGATGGTATCTGCGGTTACACCTGGTTCCCAGTCATTCGGGTCAATGCTTTCCCCGACAGTAAGGTAATTATCGACCCTGCTATCTGCCACAGGTTTTAATTCTTCCATGGTTTCCGGCTCGCTATCCGCATTATAAGGCGCCCTGAATAAAAGTGTACTATGCCCGGTAATACATTCAATGAGTAAACGGGTGAGCTTCCTTTCCAGTTCGGCCCTGGTTGTACTCACTTCTGCCATATTAGGGTGTGTAAAGGAATGGTTTCCCAATTCATGGCCTTCGGAATAAACCTGCTTTACAAGTGGAATATTATTTTCAGCATTCAGGCCAACCATGAAAAAAGCCGCCGGAACATGCTCCCTGTGGAGGATGTCCAGGATCCTTGGCGTATAAGTCGGATCAGGACCATCATCGAAAGTCAGGACTATTTTCTTATTGGCGGTGCCGAATTTTTTTACCACAAACATTGAGGGCAGGCTGATGTATTTTTCTTCACTGATAAGCAGTTCTGATGAATCTATTTCAGCAGCTATTTTTCCTGGTGTCGGATTGCTTTTTACATCCAGGATTTCCCCTTCGCCGATATAATCCACATCATTGCTTTCCTTCACATGGTTCAGTGCAGCAAGGTCAAAGTTTTTCAATCCGGCTTTTGTAGCGTCATTATCATAGAATTGCCAAAGCCTGCTGTCTTCACTGCCGAGCCGCCACATGGCAACCCCGCTTATGCCATATTCTGCAGCAAACCGCAGCGTATTGAAGTTTGTGGCAGCATCGGTGAAATAAACCTCGTGTTCCAGGTTATTGTCATCGTAATACGTATAATGCAGGTTGTAGGTATCATTGTCAAATTCAGGCTTTGCATCACTTTCTGAGGCTGTTGTCAATGCCTCCTGGTAGGTAATATCAGTGCCTGCCCCACCTTTCGGCCAATCATAACCGTAAGCGGCAATGCAGAGGATGATTTTTTCGGAAGGTATTTCACTGGCGGCTGCATCCATTGCAGCTTCAATCCATTTTTGGGAGCTGATAGGTCCGGGTTTGCTTTCTGAATTGTGTTCGTCATAGGCCATCAGGAAGATATTGTCATTGTAGCGGGACAGTTCGCGGTAGTTGTAGTCCTCATTAAATGGCGATATATCCTGGCTTACCAGCAGGCCTTTCTGGTGCAAAGCAGTATACAGTTCCCGTTGGAAAGCAACCAGGTTTTCATCTGTTTTTTCCTTTAGCTCTTCAAAGTCGACATTAATGCCGTCGAAATGATTAGATAGCAAAATATTGAGAACACTGGCGATAACCTGTTTTCTTTTGAGGGGATTAGATATGATCCGGTGAACGGCTTCGCCATCGAAATCGTTATTGAAGAAGTTGGACAACATCGGGACAATGCGCACGCCTGATTCCCGGATCACTTTTAATCCACGTTGATCAATATTTGTATAAACAGTATCTGCATTCGGGTCAATAAAAAGCCATTCCGGCAATACCATATTTAATTTGGAAATATTATTACGCAGGGAGAAATAAGATTGTGCATCCCAGGCAACATAGAAAGCAGCCCTTACCGGTGCCGACTGGTTCGATTTTACCCAGGACTGCTTATTCTCCATGCTGTCCTTTCTTTCGGCGATAAAGGACCTGAACCCTGCGTATTCCCTGTTTATTTTATTTTCAAGTATAAAATTTTCATTAGGCTTCAAAATGCTTTTCAATTGTTCGTTGCGGTTGTATAATACCGGCAGATCCGGATGGTAATTCATCCAGAGGGAAGCGATAAGCGTCAGCAGCAAAATGGAAATAAGTGCCAGTAATAAACCAAGGCTCCATTTAAAGCGGGCCCATCTTCTATTTGACCCGGTATGAAAAATCTGGCGTGTAGATGACATAATATGTTGCTTTTTCCAAATACAAAGCAACTCAATAAAAACCGCCCGGACGGTGATTTAGGGCTGCTTAACGCAGTATTAACCAGCGTTAAGCGGCTGTTAAGGAAAGTAGGATTTTCCCGATGCTGCAAGGTGTTCATGGCTAACTGCCGTGCTCTCAGCAAATACCTTCCGGTAATGGCTCGGCTGCATATTCCTTATTTTCAGGAATTGTTTATTGAAATTGGCAAGTGTATTGTAGCCGCATTCGTAGGCAATTTCACTGATCGATTTTTGTGTATCTATTAATTGCTGGCAGGCTTTCCCGATGCGCACTTCATTCAGGAATTCGATATATGTTTTTTTGGTATGCTTACGGAAATACAGGCAAAATGCCGGGGTGCTCATATTTACCTGGTCGGCAACCTCCTGAAGCGTTATGCCATCGGCATAATGTTCAATCGTGTACTGGAATATTTTATCGATCCGGGCCTGCAGGCGGCTTTGCAGGTTGGCCATGTTTTGGGTAGATAGAAGTTCAAATTCTTTTCTTGCACTGATCAGCGCAAGGCATTGCCAAAGGAGCAGGATGCGATTAATTCCGGTGGCATGTTCCAGTTGTGTAATCAGCGGTATTAACAGTTCCCTGGTCTCGCCGTGCAGTTTCATTCCGGCATTTGCAGTATCGAAAAGCAATTTTACACTGCGGCATTCCGGCATTTCCAGAAGTTTGTCGCCCCAGCAGTTGCCCAGGAATTGCACCACAACTGCACCTGTAATGAGGTCATCATTTGCTTTCTGAAATGTATGCGGCAGGTTGCTGCCTAAAAAATAAATATCCCCGGTGGTGAAATTGCCAACATGGTTTCCAACGAAAGCATTGCCTTCCCCTTCGGTAAATAAAATCAGTTCAAGTTCCGGATGCTGGTGCCAGGGAACTTCAAAGTGGGGAGTGCGGTAAGTACGTGCCACGAAGGAATTTTCTGTTTCGATGGGTAGTTTTTCAATAAAGGGCTTCATGGTGGAACTATATTAACAGATACGAGCATAAATCTGCTGTAAAAATATTAAAATAGTTTGTAAAATCAACAAAAAAATAGGGTCCAAATCTTTTTCCGGGGTCTAATTTAGTAGTCCTATATTAAACGATCTAATGATTGCCATATGTTATTGCTGGGAATAGACATCGGGACTTCCTCCATTAAAGTATCAGTTGTGGATGCCGCAACCCAGCGCAGCCTGGCAACGGTACAATACCCTGAAACCGAAACGCCGATCAGCTCGCCAAAACCTGGTTGGGCGGAACAATCGCCGGAGACCTGGTGGCAGCATGTACAGAAAGCGATTTTGAAAGCCAATGGAAGCGGGAAATATGACCCTGTTGATATTGGGGCCATTGGTATTGCTTACCAGATGCATGGACTGGTGATTACCGATAGTGAATTTAATGTATTAAGGCCATCCATAATCTGGTGTGACAGCCGGGCGGTTGCCATTGGCGCCGCAGCAAACCAGGCACTCGGACCGGCATACTGCCTGGAGCACTTATTGAATTCGCCGGGCAATTTCACCGCCTCCAAACTCGCCTGGGTTAAGGAAAATGAACCAGATACCTATGCGCAGGTTGCCCATGTGATGCTGCCCGGTGATTACATAGCTTTTCGTTTATGTGGTAACGTTACAACAACACCATCTGCATTATCGGAAGGTGTTTTCTGGGATTTTACGACCCATTCCATCAGTACCGCCCTGATGCGTTACTATGGCTTTGCGGACTCATTCATTCCATCACTCCAGGATGTGTTTTCAGAACACGGGCAACTTGACGCAAAAGTTGCAGCGCCCTTATCACTTCGGGCGGGCATTCCTGTTAGTTACAAAGCAGGCGACCAGCCGAATAATGCATTATCGCTTGGCGTTACAGAACCCGGTGAAGTTGCCGCAACAGCAGGAACTTCGGGGGTGATATATGCGGTGAGTGATCAATTAACCTATGATCCACTGTCAAGGGTGAATAGTTTTGCACACGTGAACCATACCCGCCAGCAAACCCGCACCGGTGTATTATTGTGTATTAACGGCACTGGAATTTTAAACAGCTGGGCCCGGCAGCAATTGGGATCCGGGTTATCTTATGCTGCCATGAATGAACTGGCTGCCAATACAGAAGCTGGCAGTGGTGGTGTAAGGGTGCTTCCATTTGGCAATGGCAGCGAAAGGATGCTGGAAAACAAGGTTACGGGTGTGCATTTCAGTGGAATAGACCTCAACCAGCATAAGCAAGCCCATCTTTTCAGGGCTATCCAGGAGGGGATTGCATTTGCCTTCCGTTATGGCATTGACATTATGCGCAGCAACAAAGTCTTCCCCACCAGCATCCGTGCGGGTAAAGCAAATTTATTTCAAAGTGATGTTTTCCTGCATTCCTTTGTTGCGGCTACCGGTGTGCCGGTAACCTTGTATGCATCGGATGGAAGTGTAGGTGCAGCTTTGGGTGCAGGTATCGGTTGTGGTTATTACAAGCAGGTGAAAGATGCATTCAGCCGCCAGCAGGCGATCAGGACCGTGCATCCGGATGATTGCGATAACCTTGAGGCGGCTTACCAGGAATGGTTACAATTATTGCAAAAACAAATTTTATAAAACACATAAGCATTAACGTTATGTCAACATCATCAGACTATTTTAAAGGAATCGGCAAGATTGCCTATGAGGGCACAGAATCAGCCAATCCGCTCGCTTTTCGCTGGTACGACGAAAACAGGGTGGTTGCAGGGAAGACCATGAAAGAGCACCTCCGTTTTGCCTGTGCCTACTGGCATTCATTTTGCGGAAATGGTGCAGATCCATTTGGTGAGCCAACCCATATTTTTGGGTGGAACAGTATCCCTGATGCTGTTGACCGTGCGAAAGCCAAGATGGATGCGGCTTTTGAGTTCATGGGCAAATTGTCTATGCCATTCTATTGTTTCCACGATGTGGATGTAGTGGATTTTACAAATGATGTTGCCGACAATGAAAGAAGGTTGCAGGCTGTTACTGAATATGCAAAGCAGCACCAGCAGAACAGCGGTATCCAGTTACTTTGGGGAACCGCAAATTTATTTTCGCACCGCCGCTATATGAATGGAGCAGCAACAAATCCTGATTTCCAGGTGCTGGCTCACGCAGGAGCGCAAGTGAAGGCAGCGCTTGATGCGACGATTGCACTTGGCGGGCAAAACTATGTTTTCTGGGGTGGGCGTGAAGGTTATATGAGCCTTTTAAATACCAATATGAAAAGGGAGCAGGAACACCTGGCGCGTTTTCTGCAAATGGCCCGCGATTATGCGCGTGGACAGGGATTTAAAGGCAAGTTTTTTATAGAACCTAAACCTTGCGAGCCTACTAAACACCAGTATGATTATGACAGCGCTACTGTACTTGGTTTCCTGCGCCAGTTCGATTTGCTCAATGACTTTTCCCTGAATATTGAAGTGAATCATGCTACCCTTGCAGGGCATACCTTCCAGCATGAGCTGCAGGTAGCCGCAGACGCAGGCATCCTTGGATCTATTGATGCTAACCGGGGTGATTACCAGAACGGATGGGATACCGACCAGTTCCCCAACAATATTAATGAACTGACAGAAGCCATGCTGATTATCCTGGAAGCGGGTGGTTTTGGTGGTGGCGGCATCAATTTCGATGCAAAGATCCGCAGGAATTCTACAGACGCCGCAGACCTTTTCCACGCACATATTGGTGGTATGGATACATTCGCAAGGGCCTTGCTGGCAGCAGATGCAATCCTGCAGGAATCTGATTACCGCGCAATCCGCCGTGATCGTTATGCCTCTTACGACAGTGGTGCAGGAAAAGAATTTGAATCAGGTAAACTAACATTAACGGACCTGCGAAATATTGCGATCGAAAAAGGTGAGCCTGAAGTAAGAAGCGGCCGCCAGGAGTTTTTGGAGAACCTGGTGAACAGGTTTATTTAGGGTGAATGGTGAATGGTGAATGGTGAATGGTGAATGGTGAATAGTGAGTCGACACCATTCACTATTCACCATTCACCATTCACTATTAACTACCAGTTGCCCATTTGGCCCGGTACAATTCTTTCCAGGGTTTCCGGGTTAATTTCTTTTTCCTTCCAATCGGGCTCATATTTTACAAACCAACTGAGCCAGATGGCCCTTGATAAGCGCATAAATACCGGTTGAAGGGCAAGCATCAGCACCGCATTGGTTATCCCCCAATACAATACCCTCAGGTCGCCGTCTTCAAGGGAAAAACCCAGTAGAACCCACCAGGCAATAAAAGTAGCAATGGAAAAAGCTACAGTTAACGCATAGCTCACGTAAGCGGTACCATAATAAAAGCCAACTTCAATTTCAGTAGGTTGGCCACAAACGGGGCAACGATCATTCATCTTCAATACCTTTCCGTACGTATATGGATTAGGTGATTCAAACATTTTTCCTTCACGGCAACGCGGACAGCGATTACTTAATACAGTTCCCAGGTAAGACCTGTGTTTATTTTCCTTTGCCATAAACCCCCAAATTTTTCGCGAAGTTACCGGAAACCAGCCAGTATAAAAGTGATAAGGATTACTGTAATACTTTTTCCATCTGCATGCTCCGTGATCCTTTAATCAATACCTGTGTATTGCTGAAGTTTTGCTGCCTGAACCATTCCGCTGCCTCATTACTTGAGCTGAGTTGGATAAACGGGTGGCTGATATTCGCAAAATCACCGCCCACCAGCACAACAGCTTTCCAGGGGTATTGCGCAATCAGGGATACAATACCGCGGTGTTCATCGAGGCTTTCCCCGCCCAGTTCAGCCATCGCTCCCAGCATAAGCACTTTGTCGCTTCCTTTCAGGTGCACAAAATTTTCTATAGCGGCGCGCATGCTGCTTGGATTGGCATTATACGCATCAAGTATAATAGTATTGCCGTCTTTTTCCACCAACTGGGATCGGTTATTGGATGGCTGGTAAGCTTCTATGGCGGATTTTATTTTAGCTTCTGCGACCCCGAAAAATTTCCCGACCGCAACTGCCACCAACACATTCGGCAGGTTATAATCACCCACCAGTTGTGTTTGGATAGGATCCATTTGCGCACCCTGCAAAATCTGTACCCGCAAAAATGCATCCTGTCCATCTGGGGAAGGAACGGGAATCGCCTGCCCGGTCAGGTCGCCATCTTTCAAACCATACCTGTATACGGTTTTAATGCCTTCACTCATTTGATCCAGCCAGGGATCATCGCAAAAAACAAATGCGGTTCCTTCGTGGCTCCTGAGCCAATCAAATAGTTCACCTTTCCCTTTTCGAATGCCTTCCACGCCGCCAAATCCTTCCAGGTGGGCTTTCCCCAGGTTTGTTATCAAGCCGTGTGTAGGCTCGGCGTAGGTGCAATATCCGGCGATTTCCTTTTGGTGGTTGGCGCCCATCTCAATTACGGCCATCTCTGCATCCGGCTTAACTTTTAAAAGGGTAAGCGGGATGCCGATATGATTGTTAAGGTTGCCTTCCGTGGTGTACGTGCGGAAACTGGTGGATAGTACAGCATGTATTAATTCTTTTGTTGTAGTCTTTCCGTTGCTGCCGGTAATGGCCAAAAAGGGAATAGGGAACTGTCTCCGGTGATGGCGGGCCAGTGCCTGCAATGCAGACAAGGAATCGGGTACCAAAATGGTTTTTTCACCGCTTGCATATTCAGGTTCATCAATTATAGCATAAGCTGCACCGGCATCCAAAGCAGTCCGGGCAAATTTGTTGCCGTTGAAATGCTCACCTTTCAATGCAAAAAAAATATCGCCTGTTTTTAATTTCCGTGTATCGGTCTGGATGGAAGGATGGGCCAGGTAAACAGCGTACAATTGTTCAATAGTCATAGGACAAAGATAATTGCTGAAGTAAATGAAAATGCCATTCCGGTTGGGAATGGCATTTTGCAGGCTATCTAAACCCCGTTATTTTTTGCGGGAATTTTGTCTTCTCTCTTTGTAGTTGATACCGGTTTTGCGACCGTTACCTTCAGGACTACCTGTACGATCCATCGCACAACGGAATCCTACTGTACTGCTGGCCTGGTCTTCTTCCATGAAGCGGCGTGTACCCGGGCTCAGCCAATATGCGCGGTCGTTCCAGCTACCACCTTTAATTACGCGGCTCTTGTCGCTGATCAGTGTAGTTACACCATAACCATAATTTACACCAATTAACAGGGAGTCACCATCGAGGTAGTTGATCACATCAGCTTTCTGGTAATTGCGACGGTTCTTGCTTTCATCATCGGTCATCATCCTGTACTTGATACGACCCAGGCTATCCCTTTCCGGTTTGCCGGTTGTCTGGTCAACAGTCTGGTATTTGTTACCACGATAGGGTGAAACATCATCAAAGTCGGCGAGAGAAAGCGGACGGTAAACATCGGCAGTCCACTCGTTAACGTTACCACTCATATTGTAGATGCCAAAACCATTAGGGAAAAATGATTGTACAGGTGCAGTGTATACAGCACGGTCGTTCAAACCACCTGCAACACCCATGTTATCACCTGATCCGCGTTTGAAGTTGGCCAGGAATGTACCTTGCCAGCTACCTTTACGGGTATCACGAAGTCCGTTTGAATTGGTATTCCAGGCATAAACCTGTTTGTTCACAACCAGTTCTTCACCACGCTGGCCTTCTTTCTTTGAAGGAGACGGGTTCTGGTTGATATAACCAAGCGCTGCATATTCCCACTCAGCTTCTGTAGGAAGGCGATAGCTTGGTAAAAGGATACCATCTTCGAAAGTTACATTGGTACGGGGCGTACCATTGGGGTTCTTAAGGGTATTCTTCTTAGACTTGGCAGCTGCACCAGGAGTAGCCTGGTATTCACCTGCGAGGTAAGATTTTGTATCAAAATGCTCTTCAGCGATACCGCTCATGTTTTTCAATGACTTTTCATTGATAAAACCCCTTTTCATCAGTTCCAGTTCATTCACACGGTCTGTTCTCCACAAACAGAAGTCGTTGGCCTGTTTCCAGGTTACGCCCACAACCGGGTAGTAATTATAGGAAGGGTGACGGAAATAGTATTCAACCAGCGGTTCGTTGTAAGCCAGCTCACTGCGCCATACCAGTGTATCGGGCAGGGCGCCGTTGCGCACAGCCTGGTGCTCATCACCATCAAATACCGTGTTGATCCAGTAAAGGTACTCGCGGTAGTGAACGTTGGCTACTTCTGTTTTATCTATGTAGAATGAGTTAACAGTAACACGGCGCGGAGCATTGTTCCAGTCGCCCATTACGTCTTCCTGGGTAGCGCCCATGGTAAAGGTTCCACCTTGTATAAATACAAGACCGGGACCGGTCCTTTGTTCTTTTTCCTTAGATACCTGGTAACCACCCTGGTTTTTGTCATTGTAATTCCAACCGGTTACGTCAGATTTCTGTTCTTTTTTTCCGAAAAGTTTTCCATTCTTACAAGACGCCACCATTGCAGCGCAGGATAGGAGGATGGTTAGGTTTTTCCAGTTCATATTGATAGCCATTTACGCTGGTTTTAAGACAGTAATAACGGGAGGCCATCCCTATTATTGTGTTTTTATAAAAAAGCTGGTTGCGAATATAGCGAGATTACCTAATCAATACCCTTGCCAAAATCTTAAAACGTGTTGGATTATGTTATTTTTGACAAGCCTATGATGTGCTGCCTCAAAAATGTTTGTGTCTTCCTGTTCCTGTCCGCTTCCCTTTCTGTCCGGGCGCAGCGTAGTTATGCCGGCCATTCGGTGCTTGCAACCGGCAACTGGTACAAATTGGCAGTAACACAGGCGGGCGTGTATAAAATAGATGGGGCATTCCTGCAGCAACTTGGCCTTTCCCTGCCGGTTCCTTCCGCAAAACTGCAGGTCTTTGGCCGGAATGGATTGCCTCCCGGGGAAGCCTGTTCGTCACCATATACTGATGACCTGCAGGAAATGCCGGTAATTGTGCACGATGGTAATGACGGCAATTTTAACAATACAGATTATCTTGTTTTTTATGCTTCCGGTCCGCACGGATGGAAAGCTGATACGGCAAACCAGCGATTTTCAGCCGTGCATAATATTTATAGTGATACAGCATATATATACTTTACACTGGGCAATGCAACAGCACGGATCAGTACCGATACGGTAAAAGGTATAGCCACCGATACCATCACCAGCTACCAGTTCCGGTACCATTATGAGAAAGACCTGTATAACCTGTTGTCAAGCGGCAAGGAATGGTATGGCGAGCGTTTCCTGGCTGAATCACCTGCAATATTGAGCCTTGCCTTAAAGATACCTTTCCCGGTTCCGGGCAGCACTGCATCGTTGGTGTCTGCCGCTGCCGCCAGGTCGGTGGATGCCGCCAGCAGTTTCCAGCTGGACATGAATGGTGCCGCCCTGCTCACCCAGGCAATAAGCCCGGTGACCTCTTCGAACCTGGACCAGTTCGCCCGGGAAAACAGCCAGGAGGCCCAATTTAGTCCCTTGCCAGATAACCAGCTTTCCTACAGCTTTCAACCGGGCAATTCTTCGGCAATTGGCTGGATCAACTATTTTGATTGTTTTGCGCAAAGCCAGTTATCCCTGCAAGCCGGCTTGCAGCTTGATTTTCGGAGCTGGTTGAATACGGGCAGTGGTCGCCTGGCGGAATACAGGGTGGCCAATGCCAGCGCCAGTACCCGGGTCTGGCGGGTGTCCAATGGAAATTTGCCCGTCCAGGTGGCTGCCAGCCTGAAGGGCGCCAACCTTGTTTTCACTGATTTGCATGAAAAGGCGGAAGAATACCTGGCATTTGAAGATGATCCTGCACAGCTTCCTGTACCGGTGATAAAGGGGTTGATCAGCAACCAGGACCTGCACGGAACTGCAATACCCCAAATGATTGTGGTGACAACACCCGCACTATTGCCAGCAGCCAACAGGCTGGCCAGCTGGCACCAGCAACACGATGCGCTAAATAGCCTGGTAGTAACGACAGAGCAGGTTTACCAGGAGTTTTCTGCAGGGCAGGTCAATCCAACAGCCATCAGGGATTTTGTAAAAATGTACTATGACCGCGCAGGGAAGGACAGCAGCCTGCGACCCAGGTATTTATTGCTGTTTGGCGATGCTTCTTACGATTATAAAAACAGGGTACCCGGCAATAATGCAGGTGTGCCGGCATATGAAAGCAGTTCTTCACTGGACCCCCTGACGACCTATGTTTCCGATGATTATTATGGATTTTTAGAGGATACTGAAGATATCAATTCAGTCGGTCCAGGGCTTCAGCTTGATATTGGCATAGGCCGGATTCCTGCCCCGGATTTGGAGGGCGCTAACAACTATATTGATAAGATTGTCCTTTACCACCAGCCTGCGGCGCGTGGCGACTGGCGCAATGTCCTCAGTTTTATTGCAGATGATGAAGACTTTAACCTGCATCTCAGGGATGCGGAAGAAATAACAGGCCGGGTGAAGTCGGTTAATGACCTTTTTCAACTGGATAAAATTTACCTGGATGCCTATCAGCAGGAAAGCGATGCAGCAGGAAGCCGTTATCCACTGGTGAACCAGGCCATCAGCGATAGAATGCAAAAAGGCACCCTTATCTGGAATTTCAACGGGCACGGTGGTTTCAGGAGGCTGGCGGAAGAAGTGGTGCTGGACCAGGGCATTGTAGACGGATGGCAGCAAAACGGAAGGCTGCCTTTATTCATAACAGCCACCTGCGATTTTGCACCCTATGATAACCCATCCATAACTTCATTAGGGGAATACTTAATATTAAAGCCCGCCGCAGGGGCCATTGCTTTGATGACCACAACCCGGCTGGTATTTGCCTTCAGCAACCGGATTATGAACAGCAATTACCTGGCTGTTGCCCTGCAGCCTTTGCCTGACGGGCATTACAGGAGCCTGGGGGAAGCTGTGAAGGCGGCCAAAAATTTAACTTACCAGGGCTCGTCAGACGTATTCAATAACCTGAAATTTACCTTGCTGGGTGATCCGGCGGTTAGCCTGGCTTTTCCCAAATACCAGGTAATAACCACGTCTGTCAACGGGAAGGCGGTAAGTTCCGGTGTGGATTCATTGCAAGCTTTGGAAGAAATTACGGTAGCGGGCCTGGTTGCCGATGGGCAGGGACAAATAAGGGCGGATTTCAATGGACTGGTGTTCCCGCAAGTGCTGGATAAACCGTATAAACGGAGGACCCTGGCCAATGATCCGGGAAGTATAGCAGAAGATTTTATTGTGCAGGACCAATATCTTTTTAAAGGTAAGGCAACAGTTAAGGACGGTCGTTTTTCCTTCTCCTTTGTTGTGCCCAAAGATTTGAATTATGCAGCCGGACTGGGTGCCATCCGCTATTATGCCCAGGATAGCTTAACCGATGCAGCCGGGGTTTTTGACCAGTTGCCGATAGGCGGCTCGGCACTTCCGCCTGCTGACCTCCAGGGGCCTGCTATCAGTGCCTGGCTGAATGACACTAATTTCCGGAATGGGGGGTTAACAGATGAAACGCCCCTGCTGCTGCTGAAACTGGCCGATAGTTCGGGGATCAATGTATTGGGTAATGGTATCGGGCATGATGTAACTGTAATTATAGATGGAAATATACAGGCGCCCCTGGTTTTGAATTCATTTTTTGAAACAGAAACCGATACATATAAGAGAGGATCGGTTCAGTTCAGGTTACCTGTTCTTGCTGATGGTGACCATGTACTGACTATAAAAGCCTGGGATGTAGTGAACAACAGCAGTACAGTCAACCTCAATTTCCGGGTAAAAAATAGCGGCAAACTGGTAGTGGAGTCAGTCCTGGCCTGGCCCAATCCCTCCACCGGAAACGTTCGTTTTGGTATAAACCACAACCAGGGGAATGAACTTTTACAGGCCGTGGTTGAGCTTTTTTCGATCAGCGGACACATGGTAAAAACTATACATGGTACAATAATTGGTAATGGTAACCGTTCCTACATTGATTGGAATGGAAGAGACGACAGGGGTAACCTGGTTCCCCCCGGAGTTTATGTGTACCGGATTATCATCACAACAGCAAATGGCCAGCAAGCCTTCGTAGTAAAGAAGCTGATCCGGATCTGAAAAAAATGATGATATTTAACCAATATTTAAGCCGCTTATAGAGAAAATTTACCCAAAGATTTTATTGAAACGACCAGGCAACCCTGAACTGTTCAAAGGGTAATATCTCTTTGTTTAGACGCAAGTCCCCGGCGTTTCATGTGAATTATTAATACGAAAGACAACATCACATGAATCACAATTTCCTAAAACTGGCTTTATCGCTATGCATAACAGGATTTACAGCTATGCAGGCGCGTTCGCAAACCACTGAACCGATTAACGTAGTTACCACTGCAGTACCCTTTTTGCGCATATCTCCCGATGCCCGTTCAGGTGGTATGGGAGAAGTAGGAATCGCCACCACAGCCGATGTAAATGCGCCTTTCCTGAACCTGGCTAAAACGCCCTTTAATACCAGTAAAGGAGCCATCGGTTTAACTTATACCCCCTGGTTAAAAAGACTTGGTTTGAATGATGTGTATATGGTAACTGCCAGTGGTTATGGAAAAATTGGTGATAATGATGACCAGGCCATATCTGCTTCTTTACGCTATTTTAACCTGGGAGATATCCAGTTCACCGATAACCAGGGCAATGAATTTGGCAGTTTCAGGCCGAGGGAATTCAGTTTTGATGTGGGCTACTCCCGTAAGCTTTCGGAAAAGATAGGGTTGGGTATTGCCCTTCGGTATATTTATTCGAACCTGGCAGGCGGGCAAAATGTAAACGGTACTACCTACCAGGCAGGAAATGCAGTTGCGGGTGATATCACCTTTTATTATAATGGAACCAATGCTGTTGGAGAAGGTTTTAGTGGAGGGGCTACAGCAACAAACCTGGGAACAAAAATCGGTTATACCACAGACGCTACGCAAAAGGATTTTATCCCTGCGAACCTGGGTTTGGGGGGTACATATACCAAGGTTTTTGATGAAAGCAACAAAATCACTTTCGGCATGGATTTCAACAAGCTGATGGTACCAACGCCACCAGCATCGGGTGATTCTGCCGGACTGGCTGAATACCATTCCATACCTGTTGTAAAAAGCTGGTTCACTTCTTTTTCGGATGCCCCGGGTGGATTTAGCGAAGAGCTGAGGGAATGGACTATTTCTACCGGTATTGAGTACTGGTACCAGGATCAGTTTGCCCTTAGGACGGGTTATTTTTATGAGGACAAAACGAAAGGTAACCGCCAGTATTTCACTGTAGGTATGGGTATCAAGTACAATGTATTCGGATTGAATTTCTCTTATATTATTCCATCGGGTAGTGGTGTAAACCAGAACCCGTTGTCTAACACACTACGATTAGGCCTGATCTTCGATTTGGGTGGTGGCGATGGTAAAACTGGCTCCAGCCTGAATCAATAAACATATTTATTTTTGATATGGCGAACGTCCTGCATCTTTGCGGGACGTTTTCTTTTAGGTGAATGGTGAATAGTGAATGGTGAATCGGGAGTTAGGGAACAGGTTATCTTCCTGTTTTCATGTCGTTTCACTATTCACCATTCACTATTCACCATTCACTAAATTATTACAAATGCTACGTATAGGATTCGGCATAGACTTCCACCAGCTTGTAGAGGGTCGCGACCTGGTTATAGGCGGGGTAAGCATCCCTCATCATAAAGGCGCGTTGGGGCACAGCGATGCAGATGTCCTGTTACATGCCATTTGTGATGCCTTGCTTGGCGCACTGAGCCTTGGGGATATTGGCATTCATTTTCCCAATACCGATGCGGCCTTCAAAAATATCGACAGTAAGATATTGCTGCGCAAATGCTATGAACTGATCAGTGCAAAAGGCTATGGTGTTGTGAATATTGACAGCTCACTATGCCTGGAAGCACCGAAGATTAAAAAATATTCGGGCCGCATGCGCGAAATCATTGCTGAAATACTGGAACTCACCATTGACGATGTTTCTGTAAAAGCCACTACCACAGAAACGATGGGCTTTGTAGGCCGCGAAGAAGGCCTGGTTGCTTATGCTACGGTGTTGCTGAAGAAGAGGTGATTCAGGAATTACCCTATTCCCTTAATTTTGCACCCATGTCAACTGTCGTCGTAAAAATTATCAACCAGTCAGCCCACCCCTTACCCTCATATGCCACCAGCGGATCATCGGGGATGGACCTTCGGGCCAATTTAACTGCAGCCATTGAATTACGACCCCTTGAGCGTACACTTGTCCCGACCGGGATGTTTATAGAATTACCTGAGGGTTATGAGGCCCAGATAAGGCCCAGGAGCGGACTAGCCGTTAAACAAGGCATCACCTGCCTCAACACACCCGGAACGGTTGATGCTGATTATCGCGGGGAGATCAAGGTCATATTAATTAATCTTTCACAGGAGCTGCAGGTCATACAGCCGGGCGACAGGATTGCCCAGATGGTCGTACAAAAAGTGGAACTTGTAGAATGGGAACCCGTTAATACTTTAACATCAACGGTACGCGATGCCGGCGGGTTCGGTCATACCGGAAAATCATAAACACAATGAAACAGGTTATTTATGTATTGGTAATCATTGCAGCACTGGTTACGACAGGATGCCATACCACAAAAAAAATCAATGCTGTCATTACCAGGAAAGATTCTACTGAAACAGTATTGGTAGATCCCCATATTGATTCCGTGCAATACATCAATAACCTGATGAGCGCTATCGGCAAAAACAGGATAGATTATAAAACCTTCTCAGCAAAAATCAAGGTAGACTACTGGGATAAAGATGGGAAAGGTCCGGACCTGACCATTTTTGTGCGCATGCAGAAAGACAGTGTCATCTGGTTATCAATTAATGCAACAGTATTCAGCTATGAGGCATTCAGGGTAATCATTACACCAGATAGTGTGAAGCTCTTGAATAAAAAAGACAAAATATTGCAATTGCGATCATCAAATTACCTGGTGGAAGTAGCACACCTTCCATTTGATTTTGCCGGATTGCAAGACCTCATTATTGGTAACCCTGTTTTTCTGGACTCTAATATTGTATCGTACAAAAAAGAACCCGACGTTACCAGCCTGTTGTGCATCGGTGAAATATTTAAAAACCTGTTAACTATTGATAATGGAGATTTCCTGGTAAGGCATAGTAAGCTGGACGATGTGAACCCCATTCGCAATCGCACGGCCGATTTAAGTTACGCCAATTACGACGGAGCCGGAGGTAAAGCATTCTCCACCTCCAGGAGTATTATCCTTACTGAAAAGAACAGGTTTGAAGTACAACTCGATTTTAAGCAGTTTGCCTTTAACGAAACTTTAAACTTCCCTTTCCCGATTCCGAAAAATTATACTGTGCAATAAGCGTTAGGGAGTTTATATTTGAAAGATTCCAACACCAATTGAAACCGGCATGATAAAAAAAATTCTTCTTCTCGCAGTATTGATCCTGGCAATGGTCTTCCAGAATGCCCAGGGCCAGAGTAGTGCGGAACTGAAGAAGAAGCAGGCCGAAATTCAACGGGAAATTGATGACCTGCGCGAGCAACTGAACCAAACCAAGAAATACAAGAAGAAAAGCCTTAGTGAACTGAACCTGGTGCAGAAAAGACTGCGCCTGCGTGAATCGCAGATCCGTAACATCAATGACCAGATTGAACTCATCCAGGGAAATATCAACCAAAGCTGGCGCGATATCGTTAAGCTTCGCAGTGAGCTCGATACCCTGAAAATGCAGTATGAAAAAAGTGTGGTCTATGCCTACAAAAACCGCAGCAACTACGATTTCCTGAATTTTATTTTTTCATCGGGCAGTTTTAACGACGCGCTGAATCGTGTGTCCTACCTCAAATCGTATAGAGCTTACCGTGAGCAACAGGCTGCAAGCATCCGCAATACACAAAACCAGCTGCAACTGAAGATAGCCGGGCTAAACCAAAATAAACAACAGAAGAGCCAGGCGCTTGAGGAGCAAAATAAACAGTTCAAGCAACTCGAAGAAGAGAAGAAGGAAAAAGATGCTGTTGTCCGTGAGATCAAAGGGCAGGAGAAAGAGCTGATGAATGACATGAATAAAAAGCGTAAGCAGGATATAGCATTGAGAAATGCCATCAGTGCTGCGATCCGCAGGGAAATTGAAGCGGAAAGAAGAAGGGTGGCAGCAGCAGAAAAAGAAAGAAAAGCGGCCGCTGCCAATAATAAGGAAGAACCGGCAGCCGGCGCCAGTAAACCCGTTGTGACTAAATCCACGGAAAAGTCAGCCCGGGAAGTGAAACCGCTTAGCCCGCTTGAAGGTTCGGAAGAAGTAAAATTGTTATCTGACAAATTTGAGATAAACCAACACAAGCTGCCCTGGCCAATCAGCTCAGGACGTATTGCCATGAAATTTGGCAAAGCCGAGTACGAAGGACTGGCGGGCATTACCTATGACAATCCGGGTATTACCATCGAAGCCGATGCGGGAAGTTCAGTTAAAGCTGTATTCGATGGTGAAGTAGCCACTGTAATTTCAATTGGTTCTGTTCAGGGTGTAATCCTGAAACACGGAAAATATTTTACTACCTACAGCAACCTGTCCAGCGTAAGTGTAAGTAAAGGGGAGCAGGTAAAAACCGGGCAGGTGATCGGCAAGCTGGATGAAAAAGATGCCGGCCGCGGTGAGCTGGAGTTCCTGATCACCAACGACAAAAACGTAAACCTGAATCCGGAATCCTGGTTACGGTAATCCATATTATCTTTAACGGGCATGGATACATTGCCCAAATTGCCACCCTCACGGTTTGAACGGTTCGGTCTTTATTACCTGAACATCTTTAAGCGCTATGAAACCAGCCCGAGTGCTTTTCTTCAAACTGATCAGCAACTTACCCGGCGGGTGCAGCAGATTACCTGGGAGGGTGTTTTCCTTTCTTCATTAACCGGCCTGCTGGCTGTATTCGCCATCATTTATACAGATGTTTATTTTACCAATGCCCCTTTTTTGGAACACTATGGTTGGGTGGCACTGGTAACCATTGTTGCTACAGGGCTGGAATTTTATGCACTGTTCTATATTTCCCTGAAGTCGGTGCACAGGGTCAGCGAGCTCATAAATTTGCATGACCTGCAACATGAAGCATTACAGGATGGTGTTTTTGGCGTGAAGAATATCCTTGCGCGCACAGCATTGGAAATAGAAGATCCCGAATTAAAAATTTTGGGTATCGACCCGTTTGAGAAAATATCAAAAAAGAACCTGTTTGTGCTCGGCTTATTGTACAAGGGAAAAATCCTGGTATCAAATTTCATTTTAAAGTATTCATTGCGGTTTGCCGTAGGTGATAGTTTGATGGGGGTACCCATTTTATATGAAGCCATCCCGGTAGAAATTTTCTGGAACAGCGTGGTCATTTACAAAGTGATCCATGAAGCGCGGTTGCGCCTCTTCGGGTATGCATTGGCCAATAAAATTGCTGATAATATCAGCGCTGATGGATACCTCAGCATTTTATCACCACAGGCCAGGCGGGGCTGCCTGCAGGCCATTGGCAATGCAGTGGTAATGGCCCAGAACTATCACCCCAATATGGTTATCCTTTTGCTGCGTTTTCGTTCCCTGTTGCAGCTTACCGAAGAAGACCGTTACGACGATTGGCCGCTTTTCCTGGAAACTTTAAGTAAGGTTAGCGAGCAGGAAAGGAATTTTTTGTTAGACCTGTTTACCGTAGCCGCAGCTTTCGATGGCAAGCTTTCGGTGGATGAAAAAGAACACCTGGAAGAAGCATACCAGGAAGATTTCGGGATATATCACCAAAGGCTGGAAGATTTAACGGGCCATCTCAGGCATGGCCGGTTAAATGCAGCGCTTACATTGTGCAGGTTAGATTTTATTAAAGGTTAGAAGGCTTTTTTCACATTCTCCCTGTCAGCCTTTATAGTGCCCATCTGCGTGTCCAGTAATTTTTTATCGCCCACCATAACAAGGGTCATTTTCCCGTAATCCAGGTATTTCCTGGCCATGTTCTGCACCTGGACGGGAGTAACCGAATTGATATTCCTGATCCGGTTAGTGAGGTAGGTTTCATCCAGGCCAAACAGGTCCATATAACTCAGCTGGTCAATAATACCATCGGCACTTGAATTGTTTAAAACAAAACTTCCGGCTTCATAATTCTGGATTCCCTTCAGTTCTTCAACAGAAGGCGGGGTGGATTGGAGTAAACTGATTTCCTTTGCAATTTCTTTAAGGGCATCGGCAGTACTTTCACTCGTGATATCTGCTTTTTCATACCAAACGCCATTGCCCTGGCGGTTCTGGATACCACTGAAGGGTGAATAGGTATAGCCTTTGTCTTCCCTGATATTAAGCGTGATCCTGGAGCCGAAAGAGCCGCCCAGTAAAGAATTGGTCACTTCTAATTGCGTATAATCGGGCCTGGTAGGATCGGCAACCGGTGTGCCCAGGAAAACAACTGTTTGGGAAGCATTGGGCCGGTCGATAACTGCTATTTCGCTGTTTTTTGCTGCAATAGCCGGTGGATAATTCACAGCTGGTCCTTTGGTCCAGCCCGAGAAGCCGTCCTTAATGGCCTTGCTTACCGCTGCTTCATTATAATTGCCAGCGATATAAATAGCGGAACGCCGGGCACCGAAATTCTTCGTGTAAAAAGCTTTGGCTTTTTCTACGGAATAGCTGTCGATCATTTCATCAGTTGCCATTTTATTGCCATAAGGATGGTCTTTATAGATCATCGTGAAAAACCTTTCGGAAGCAATGGCATCGGGTTGTGCTTTCCTTACGCTGAGGTCCCTTTTCATATCGTTCTTCAGGCGATCACCAGCAGCAGCCGGGAAAGCGGGCTGTGTAATCACTTCAGCGATCAGCTTAATAAATTCAGGAGCGAATTCAGAGAGAACGGCCCCGCCGATGGAAATGGTTTCCATACCAACAGAGATGCTTAACCGCCCACCCATTGCCGCCACTTTTTCAGACAGGGTGGCAAAATCAGTTTTAGTGCTGCCTTCTTCCATCAATTTACCCGTGAAGCGGGCAAGCCATTTTTCATTGGCGCCTTCATGCACTGCCCCGGTTTTAACCACAACTTCAACGGATACTTTCGGGATAATGCCATAGGGTACCAGGGTAGCGCGAAAACCGTTGGGTAGCTGGAATTTTTTATGGGTAGGCAGGGTAAATTCCCTGGGTTTGCCCGGAGCCGGTAACTGGGTTTGCCCAAAACAATTAACTCCCGTTAAAAGGCTGGTAACAGCTATTATGTAGCAGATAATTTGCTTCATTTGGTGCTGGTTTTGGCAGGTTGGTCAATAAGGATGGTGCGGTTTTCCGGGCGCAGGTAAGTATTGATGGTTTTGCGTACCAGTTCGGGTGTTACCTGTTTGAATTCCTGCTCAAGACTATTCACCCTGGCAGGATTGTCATCAAACAGAGCGAAACAGGCAAGCATATCAGCCAGCCCGATGCCATAATACCCACCGAGGTTATCGTAGAGGTCAGACCGCATTTTCACCATCGCCAGGTCAATTGAAGACTGGCTGATGTTTTTATTAATATCAGCAATGGCGCCATCCACCTGGCTGATAATGGAATCGGGATTCACTGCCCCATCATAAATAAGGTCGGTCATCCATATCATGGGGCCGTTATAATTATACATATTGCCCAGGTAGTTTATACCTCCATTCACATTGGACGTGTAGCCTTTTTGCTGTACCAGGCGTTGATAAAGCCGGCTGTCTTTTCCTTCCACAAGCAATTGGCTGATGAGTCCCATCGCATAATACTCCGGCGTGTTCTTTTCCGGCATTTTATAGGCTATGGCGATTGCAGGTTTATTGATCAGTGAATCGATTTTTGTAAAACGTTTTTCCCTGAGCTGCGCAGGCTCTGTAAGGTCAGGCTTTTGCGGCAGTTGTGCGGATGGGATACCGCTGAAATATTTATCTATCCATTGCCTGGCCTGGGCCGTTTCAAAATCACCGACAATAACCACTACGGCGTTATTAGGCGAATAATAAGTCCTGAAAAAACTTTCAACGTCTTCCAGCCTGGCAGCGTCGAGGTCTTTCAGGTCGCCGTAAAAATTGTGCGCGTTGTACCAGTTTTCGTTGGCATACTGCGGCATGTCGAGCCAAGGAAATCCACCGTAAGGCCGGTTGATTACATTCACTTTTACCTCATTCTTAACAACACCCTGCTGGTTAGTTAATGAAGCCTGGTTCAGGTCTAGTTGTTTCATCCGATCACTCTCTGCCCAAATAACAGGTTCCAGCATATGCGCGGGCATCACTTCATAATAGTTGGTGAAATCAAACCGGGTGGAACCGTTATTGAAGCCACCGTTTTTTTCGGTGAGTTTATCGAATTCCCCTTTGGGAAAATTCTTTGAACCCTGGAACATCATGTGTTCAAACAGGTGAGCGAAGCCTGTGCGGTCCCTGGGTTCTATCCTGAAACCGATATTATAATAAACAGCAACGGTAACAATAGGTGCGTGCTTGTCGGGTGATAGCACCACTTTTAATCCGTTGGCTAATTTGTAGTATTCTACGGGGATGGTCATCCGGGGGGCAGCCATTGCATACCCGGAGCATATTAATATACAAATGACCATCCATAAGGAATGGCAGATTCGGGAACAATTCATTTGCAGAAGGTTAAATGGTTAGGCCTAAGGTAAAAATATTTTTTGCCTTGTAAAGGGTAAAAGGATGAATGGCAGTGGGGATACAGGTTATAAAAAACGATTGTACAAATCTTCATAGATCGGTACAATATTGTGGATATCGAAGCGATCACTTTGCTTCATGGCATTTATCTTGAAACGGTTCAGCATGTCTTCGTTGCTCAATAAATCAATTGCATGCTGGCTCATGCCGGCGACATCCCCAACCGGGCTCAGGAAGCCGGTTTCGCCATGGATATTAATTTCGGGTAATCCCCCGGCATTGGTACTAATCACGGGAACCCCGGCGGCCATAGCTTCGAGTGCAGCAAGACCGAAACTTTCATAATCGGAGGTAAGCAAAAACAGGTCGGAAATGGCCAGTATTTCTTCAATCTGTTCCTGTTTCCCGACAAAACGAATTTCGTCGCAGATACCCAGGTCGCGGCTAAGGCTTTCTGCAGCCGGGCGCTCGGGGCCATCACCTACAAACAATAATTTGCTGGGAACCTGTTTTACAACATTGGCAAATATGCGCACTACATCATCAATCCTTTTGATCTTGCGAAAATTCGATGCATGCATTAAAATCCTTTCCCCATTCGGTGCGATGACCCGGCGAAACGCATCGATCCCTTTTTTACGGAACCGCGATACGTCCACAAAGTTGTGGATTACTTCAATATCTTTTTCGATCTTAAAAGACTTATACGTTTCTTCGCGCAGGTTATCCGAAACTGCGGTGATGGCATCACTTTCGTTGATAGAGAAAGTAACAACCGGTGCATAGGTTTTATCGCGGCCAACAAGGGTGATATCGGTACCGTGCAGTGTGGTGATAACCGGGATATTTTTTCCTGTTGTTTTGAGGATGATCTGCTTCGCCATATAAGCTGCAGATGCGTGGGGAATAGCATAATGCACGTGTAACAGGTCGAGGTGCTGGTTGACGATAACATCCACCATGGTGCTGGCCAAAGCTGTTTCGTAAGGCGGGTAATCGAAGAGGGGGTAAGTAGGCACCCTTACTTCATGGTAAAAAATATTTGCGTTGAATTCGTTCAGGCGTACTGGTTGCTGGTAAGTAATAAAATGCACCTGGTGATTTTTTTCTGCCAGCGCTTTTCCCAGTTCGGTTGCCAGTACACCACTGCCTCCAAAAGTTGGGTAACAAACGATACCAATACGCATAATTGAAAAAATTGGATGTGAAGGTAAAGGATTAAAATGTTTAGCTAATTTTAAAAAAACACAACATGAACCGATTTGTTTGGGTAATGGCTCTTTTAGTTTTTCAATCGGCAACGGCACAAACTGATGATTCCGGTTTCCTGCGAAAAATTGCAGACAATGTTTTGAGCTCGAATGCAGCATATGAGAACCTGCGTGCACTGTGTAAAACAGTTGGACCGAGGCTTGCGGGCTCGTCCGGAATGGTGAAGGCTGAGGCCTGGGGACAAAAAGCCCTCCGGGATGCCGGGGCCGATAAGGTTTGGTTACAGGAATGCGCGGTGCCGAACTGGGTGCGTGGCAATAAAGACGAAGCCTGGTATAGTTCGAAAGATGGCAAAACAATAAAAAAAACACCGATGGATATCCTTGCCCTGGGCAATTCCATGGGTACGGATCCCAAGGGCATATTCTTACCCGCCATCCTGATAAATGATTTCAATGAACTGGAAGCCAGGAAGGCGGAACTGGCAGGCAAGATCGTGGTGTTCAACAATATATTCGACCCAAAGAACCTGTCCACTTTTAAATCTTATGGTGAATCCGGGGCTTACCGGGTCAGGGGGGCCAGTATGGCCGCAAAATACGGGGCAAAAGCAGTACTGGTTCGTTCGATAACAGCAAGCACTGATAATAATCCGCATACCGGCTCACTGGTGTATGATACTGCTTACCCGAAAATTCCGGCCGCGGCGATGGGACTGAAAGATGCAGATGCCCTGATCGCGCGTTTAAAAGCCGGTGAGGAAGTTTATGTTTTCTACCGTTCAGAAGCCAGGTTTTTACCAGATGCTGTTGGTCACAATGTAATAGGGGAATTAACCGGAAGCGAGTTTCCCGATCAGTATATAACAGTTGGCGGTCACCTCGATAGCTGGGACCCGGCTGAAGGCGCGCATGATGATGGTGCGGGATGCGTGCATTCCATTGAAGTGCTGCGCGCCTTGAAGGCCATTGGTTATAAGCCCCGTTATACCCTAAGGGTGGTATTATTTGCCAATGAAGAAAATGGTATGCGTGGTGGAAATAAATATGCTGAAGAAGCCAAAGCAAAAGGGGAGAAACACGTATTTGCGCTGGAAAGCGATGCCGGTGGGTTCACGCCCCGCAGTTTTGGGTTCACGGCTTCTTTAGATCAGTTGCGGAATATGCGGGCCTGGGTATCTCTTTTTGAGCCCTATGGTGTTTACCAGTTTAACGCCGGCGGGGGCGGGGCCGATATTGGCCCTTTGAACAGGTTGTTGGGAACTCCAATGGCCGGACTAAATCCAGATAATTCGCGGTATTTTGACCTGCACCACGCGCGCGGTGATGTTTTTGAGAACGTGAATAAACGCGAGCTGGATTTTGGCGCACTGAACATGGCTATGCTTATATATATGGTGGATAAATACGGATTATGATTATTTTCACTATTTAAACTAAGTTTTATGGGAAGGTTTTTAACGATAGTCATAGTAAGCTTACTTCTCTTTGCAACCGGGTTTATCTATTGGCGTTTCTACTGGGTTTTCGGTGAAGGTGTTAAAGCCGGGGAACTGAATTTCCTGGTGAAGAAGGGGTATATTTTTAAAACCTATGAGGGTAAGCTGATCCAAAGCGGATTTAAAGGCGGCGCTGCCGGAGGTATACAATCTTATGAGTTTGAATTTTCCGTAACCAAAGAATCCATTGCTACCCAGCTGATGAACAATAGCGGTAAAGAATTTGAATTGCATTATAAAGAGTACCTGGGTTCATTGCCCTGGAGAGGGAATTCACTATATATTGTTGATAGTATTTTATCGATGCGCGGCTCTGCCGGAGGACCGGTGATTAACCCGAAACCGGCGAATGAGTGAAAGGTGAGCGGTAAGCGTTCACCGCTTACCCCAACAGCAGGAACATCGCCGGCTTTTTATGAATATCCGGTGTTCTTTTTTGCCATTCGGCAATGGTATGCGTTTTTATGACTTCATCCGGACCTGTTAAATCTACAGCTATACATAGCCGTGAACCGGGCCGGCATTGGGTCAGCAGTGTATCGATAAGCTGGTTATTCCGGTATGGTGTTTCTATAAACAGCTGCGTGCAATTATTTTTGATGGATTCAGCTTCCAGTTCTTTCAATAATTTATTGCGCTGCGCCGCATCGATAGGCAGGTAGCCGTTGAATTTGAACTGCTGGCCATTCATGCCGCTCGCCATCAGCGCCAGCAAGATAGAACTAGGTCCCACAAATGGTTTCACAACAGCGCCCATTTCCTGTGCTGTGGCAACCAGCAATTGTCCGGGGTCTGCAACACCAGGGCATCCTGCCTCGCTGAGTATACCAATGGTTTTTCCCCTTTGCAATTGCTGCCGCAAATGGTTGCGGGTTTCTTCTTCAGCCTTATGGATAGCAAACCATTCGTAGTTATCGATCACCATCTCTTTCCAGAGTTGTTTCAGGAACCTTCGGGCACTGCGTTCATTCTCCACAAAAAAAACATGACATTCTTTCACGGCATCGGTGACATATGGCGGAATAGTTTGGAGGCTTCGTTCATCCAGGAAAGTGGGGATCAGGTAAACCTTGCCTAATGCAGCGCTGGCCATGGTTATTTATTTTCAAGTTGACGAACACTTAAAGTAGCGGCTACTACTGCATAGGATGGTGCAAGTATCCAGCCTATAACAGGGATGGCATGCATGGCGTAGAACAGTAATCCGTTGCCAATGGCCAGGCCCTTGTGGTCGGTGATGAATTTAATGCTATCAGCCGGGGATAATTTCCTTCTTTCACAACTGTAATCGACCATGGAAAAACCATAGTAGTAACATTCTGAAAAAAGCGATAACATAGGACTCACCCAGCCAACAATGGGAACAAAAGAAAGGATAAGGATAGAAATGGTGTACACGGTTTGCCACAACATATTGCGAACAGCCAGACGGATGCCACGAAGGATATCTTTCAGTAATTGTTTAAAACTGAAAGGGTAATCACGGTTTTCCAGAATTGATTCTGTTTTTTCACTCAGGTAGGCAAAGAGGGGCGAACCCACAATAAGGAACATGAACTTGAACAGGGAAAAATAAAAAAAGACCAGCAACAAGCGAACCATAATATTCCCCATCACAAATAAAAAATTCAGGAGTGGGTTTTTTTGTTCCTGCAGCCAATGGTCAATTCCGATGACATTACTGAAATAGTTCACCGCTGTATTGCTGGAGCCGAGGAAAAAATACATACCCGTCATGAACAAAATCATATACAAGATGCCCGGTATAATGATCCAGCGCCAGAGTTTGTGCTCCCGGATAAACTGGTGCGCCTTGAAATAGGATTCTATGGCTATAATGATCTCTTTAAGCAATACGCTGGTTTTAGCGCCTAAATTTATTACTTTGAAGTAAGACCCCGGGGAAAATGATGACAAAATTGGACAACTCTTTTTTTACGCGGCCCGATGTGCTGGCTATTGCAAGGGATTTGATCGGGAAAATACTGGTGACGCAAATTAACGGCGCTTATGCCAGCGGGCGTATTGTGGAGACTGAAGCATATAACGGCGTGGTGGACAGGGCATCACATGCATATATGGGAAGAAGGACCAGCCGCACGGAAGTTATGTACCAGGAAGGTGGTATTGCGTATGTATATCTGTGTTATGGTATGCACCACCTGTTCAATGTGGTAACCAATGCTGAAGATATACCGCATGCGGTTCTGATAAGGGCAATAGAACCTATGGAAGGTATAGGGTTTATGCTGCAGCGCATGAAGAAAGAGCGGCTGGACTTTACCGTTGGCCGCGGGCCGGGTAACCTGTCGAAGGCAATGGGCATCACGACGGCTTACACAGGTATTACACTGGAAAAGGAAATCAGCATCTGGACCGACAACCGGGATGAAGGGGAAATTCTGGCCTCACCCCGCATTGGTGTTGACTATGCAGGTGAAGATGCTGTTTTGCCGTACAGGTTTTTTATTAGCGGTAACCGCTTTGTAAGTGGGCGCAAACGATAATTTACCCGCCGGGTATTACCCGCCGGGTGTCAGAATTTCGGGCAAGGGATATCTTTCCGGCCGTCACTACGTCTTTTGATGTAGATCAGTGATATTTCAATACCCCCTCTTTTTTGGGAAGCGGTTTTAAGGTTGGAGGTGTTCACATCGTAGGTAGCACCAAACCGGAAATCAGCCCATTCGAATCCCAGGTAAGGAATGAGGGCATCGTTGAAGCGATACCAGGAACCCACGTAAAAGCTATTGGGCCGGTCAAAATCATCATTCAGGTTAAAGGCGATAGCGCCGCCGAGCAGGGTTTCATAGGCACCGGCCTGGCGGCTGTGCTGGGCTGAAAAATGCAGGGTGGTGGTTTGTCCAACGGGTACATATCCGCCACCATGAATTGTTACCCGGGGTTCAAGGGTATAAAACCCATTGGTGAAACTTTCCTGGGGCCTGTTGATATGGTAGACAGAAGCGCCGAAGTAAAAATTATCATCCCCTGTGGTAGATCCGCTGTAGATCATTCCCGCGTTAAAATCAAAATAACTCACGTTCACCTGGGTGCCGTCAATTGCTTCGCCACTGGGGTTGGTCCAGGTACCATCCAGGGCCAGTTCGTTCTCGAAGTTCAGTTGTGTTCCATCCAGCCTTTTGCTGGCATATACACCCTGGAAGCCGATACCCAGCTGGTGGAAACCGTTTTCATCTAATGCTTTATGGTATGCGGTGGAAAATGACAGGTAGTTGCTATTCAGGATTCCGTTAGCAGTGCGGTCGGTCATGGCCATTCCACCGATGCCCCAGGTATCATTGCTGTTCAGTTTGCCTGCCATAATGGGGGCGTCAACGGAAATAGTAGAGGTAACAAAGGCTTTGCTGATCGTTGGCCATTGGTCACGATAGTTGCCTGCAATCCTCACAACACCGTTGAATTTACCCGTGTAGGCAGGATTCAGCGTAAGCGGTGACGCGAAAAACTGTGAAAAATGGGGATCTTGCGCAATAACAGGGGCAGAAAAAAAACCCGTCAGCAGCAGTATGCCTAACACTATTCTCATAATCGGAACGGTAAAGTAAAAAAAAATGCTGATGGCAGCTGTTAAAATTAGGATTGTTGTTTCAACCCGAAGGCCAGGTCTCCTGCATCTCCTAATCCGGGTACGATATACCCTTTTGCTGTTAGCTCATCGTCTATGGCGCCGCACCAGATCTTTACATTTGGTTCATTTCTGTGAACATACTCAATTCCTACGGTACATGCAATAACACAAACGATATGAATTTCTTTAGGGTTGCCTTCCTCGCGCAGCGCTTGTATGGTTTTTACAAGGGAAGCTCCGGTTGCAATCATAGGATCACATAGTATAACTACGCGATTCTCGATATCCGGACAGGTCACATATTCCAGGCTTATTTCAAAAGAACCGTCGGGATGGTGCTTACGGTAGGCTGAAATGAAGGCATTATCGGCGCGGTCGAAGTAATTTAGAAGGCCCTGGTGCAGGGGGAGCCCGGCCCTTAAAATAGTTGCCAGCACTGGTTGTTGCTGAAGTTTCTTGCTACTGGATGTTCCCAGCGGGGTTTGGGTTTCGGATTGGTCGAAAGCCAAACCCTTGCTGATTTCATAGGCGGCAACTTCCCCGATCCTCTCCAGGTTACGTCGAAACCGCATGCGGTCGCTTTGCAGTTCCATATCCCGGATCTCATTGATCCAGTCGCACAAAATCGAATAATGCTTGCTTAAATTGACCACCATTGTATTCCTATTTTTCTGCAGGGGCCAATCGTTGTAATTTGCACCCGCCTGACAAATCTAACCTGTGGGCGGTTAAATCTAAAATCAATTTTTCATGGTGTATAAAGCGATCGGGTTAATGAGTGGCAGTTCCCTGGATGGCCTGGATATTGCCTATGTGCATTTCCATGAAACCGGTGGGCGGTGGACAATGGAGATCCAGCACACGGCATGTTATCCCTATTCAGCCGAATGGACCGAGAAATTACGCACAGCTACCAGGCTGCCGGCCCTGGATTATATGTTGCTTCATGCTGATTATGGCCATTATTTAGGGGATGCGGTGAATAAGTTCATCCATAGTTTTAACCTGGATCATAAAGTGGATATGGTGACTTCGCATGGCCATACCAGTTTTCACCTGCCAATGCGCGGCATGACCCACCAGCTTGGGGATGGTGCGGCAATTGCAGCGGAAACCGGATTGCCGGTAATCAGTGACCTGCGGGCATTGGATATGGCATTCGGCGGACAGGGGGCTCCGATAGTACCGATTGGTGAGAAATTATTGCTGGCCGAGTATGGCTTTTTGCTGAACCTGGGCGGCATTGCCAACATTTCATTTCGCGCCGGTGACCAATATTTCGGATTTGATCTTTGTCCGGCTAACCGCGTGCTGAATATGCTGGTTAAACCCCTTGGGCTTGAAATGGACAAGGGCGGGACCCTTGCAGCCAGCGGTAAGGTTAATGAGCGCCTCCTGGAAGAACTCGACCAGCTTGATTATTACGGCCTGCCTTACCCGAAATCTTTGGCGAATGATTTCGGGACCGACCTCGTATATCCTTTGGTTACCTCCTATAAATTAGCTGTTGAAGATGAGCTAAGTACATTTATAGAACATATTGCAACGCAGGTATCTTCAGGCATCAGTATTATTGCGCGGCGGGAAGGTATTGCCCTTGAAGGCCAGCAGTTGCTGGTTACGGGCGGTGGCGCGCTTAATGATTTCCTGGTGGGTCGCATCACCGCACATCTTCAGCCGATGGGCGTTACTGTTGTAGTTCCGGACCAGCAGTTGGTGGAATATAAGGAAGCGGTGATCATGGCCCTGATCGGGGTGTTGCGCTGGCGGGAAGAGTTTAATGTGCTGTCTTCGGTTACAGGCGCCCGTAAGGATAGCATCGGCGGGGCTTTGTGGTTAGGGACAGAGGCGTAGGGGGGGGTGAATGGTGAATAGTGAATGGTGAATGGTGAATTGAAAAGAAGGAATGAAACCCACTCAGAACCCCAGCTTCTCACGCAACTTCGGGTAGCCGCTTTTGCTTACCGGCAATTGCTTGCCATTGCGCAGTTGCACCAGGTAACTTTCTTTTTCGTGGGGATGTATTTTGGTGATCTCTTTAATGTTTACAATGCAGGAACGATGGATGCGTACAAAACTGTTACCGGGCAATTGTTTCTCCAAAGAAGACATCGTCCGGTTTTTCAGGTATGAGCCGCTTGCAGTAACTATCCGTGCATAATCATCGGCTGCTTCAATGTATAAAATATCGTTGATGTTAATGATGCGGATATTGCTGTTATCGCGGATCACGATGCGGTCTGCCTGTTGTGGCGATAGTGCGGTTGTTTCAAGGAGTGCGGGGGTTTTCCCGCTGGCCGGTTGCTGTAAAAATTTATTTATGGCTTTATCAAACCTTTCCTGTGAATAAGGTTTCAGCAGGTAATCCATCGCATGCAGTTCAAACGCTTTGATGGCGTACTCATCGAAAGCGGTGGTAAAGATCACGGCCGGAGGATTTTCCACGAGTTCCAGCATTTCAAAGCCATTGATCCTGGGCATCTGGATATCCAGGAAAATAAGGTCGGGTTTTTTTTGCTGGATGGCTTTCAATCCCTCGAAACCATCATGGCATACTGCCAGTACTTCAATCTCGGGATGTCTCTGCAGGTATTCCAGCACCATTTCGCAGGCAAGGGGTTCATCATCAATCAGTATGGCGGTTGGCATAAAGCTGTGGAATATTTATGGAGGTAATATACTGGTTATTCCCGGTGCTTACTGTGAGCAGGTCCTGGCGGCCAAAGAGCAGGTAAAGCCGGCGCTGGACTGCGCTGAGGCCGAACCCTGTTCCTTTATTTTCAGGGCTCGTTTCCGGATCAAATGGGTTGGTCACTTTTATGGCCAGGTTGTTATTTTCACATTTTGTTTCTATTTGAATGGTAACTTCCCCAACGGTGTCGTATAGCCCAAATTTAATGGCATTCTCAACAATTGGTTGCAAAATCAGCGGCGGCAAAACGGCATCGTTACAGGCTTCATCGATGCTTACTGAAGTCTGCAGGCGATGCCCGAAGCGCAGTTTTTCAATCTGAAGGTACCGGTCGATCTGTTCCATTTCTTCGCGGAAGGGCACCAGTTCATCTTCTTTACGGTTGATGGTTGCGCGTAAAAATGTACTCAGCTGCTCAATCATTTTGCGGGCTTCCTGGGGTCGCGACACTACCATTGCATTTATGGAGTTGAGGCTGTTGAACAGGAAATGCGGCTGTAATTGCTGGCGCAGTTTAAAGAGTTCGGCTTCACGTGCAAGGGTCTGGGTTTCGGTGCGCCGGTCTTTGGCTTCCAGTTCCTGTTGCAGCATATTCCAGAGCAGGTTCAGCACAACTATAAATCCAATTGCTAAAACATAAACCATTCCCCTGATCCCCGTACTCAGGTTTAAAAATTTAGTATATTCTGCATCGTTAGTATTAAATAGCGGCATCAAAAGTTTTGCCAGACCAGCAAGTAAAATGGAACAGACACCGGAGAAGATGATAATGAACCAGAAATTTTTTGCTGGCGGATGGTAATAGCGAAAGATCTGGATAATGGCCATGGTAGCGAAGGTAAGCACACCAATATTCACCATGGAATCTATAAAACTGGTACGCAGCGGAAAGCCCATTCCCCATACGGTGAAGAAGTGCAGTTGCCAGATCATAAAAATGATGCCCCCGCAAAGGTTTTTTAAAGTCAGGTATGAAAATGGTATGGTTGACATTGTGCTATGTTTTGGGCGAACAGCCAGTTATGGTTAATAGCTTTCTATTTGGATTCCGCCGAATACTGCATTTCCTTCCAGCAGCAGCACTTTGTCGGAGTAAATGGCATGTTTTGCACGTTTGTCTTCGACACCGCCTAATACTGCAGAGGTTTCCATTTTTACCTGCCAGTGCGCCGGCACAATGAGCCGGATGCTTCCGAATACGGCATTAAGTTCCAGGCTGGCCTGGTTCTGGATATCAGCCTGCATCAGGTTTATTTCAGCGCTCCCGAACACACTCGACACTTCGCCTCCTACAAAGTTTTTTGCGATAACAGCCTTGCGGATATTTCCAAAGACCGCGGTTTCCCTGATGCTGTCAGTGAATGTATCAGATATGGGTTCTGTAGTGGGAGCCGGGCCACCCTGACTGCCAGCTTCGTTTGCTTCTTTAGATACATTGTTGTCAGGGCTGGGGTCATGCTGCCAGAACTTCCCGGGACCACGGGGTTTCAGGATGATCATGAGGCCTACCAGTATCAATGCAGCAGGCACTAATAATTCACCGGGTAAGAAATCGGGATAAAAATCACGGAACAGGAAAACTGTTCCGATTAATATCGGGAAAACGAAACCGATATTCCGGAAACGATTTTTGAAACCTGAAAAAATGCCAATGCCAATCAGTAGCATCTGCCAGGAAAAAACAAAGTCGGGGATGGGCACCCCAACGTTACGGGCGAAAAGTAATCCGCCTGCAACACATAGTGCCAATCCAAAGAAAATACCGCCATGCCGGTTGTCCCGATTTTTGTGTCCCCAGCGATTATCATATCTGTTGAATTTATCCATTGTATTAATTTTTATCAAAACTAGGTTGGGATAGGGCGCCGCACAAGGGGTTATCCGCAGGATAGCGTGAGTTTCCGGTGAATGGCAGTAAATGGTCGGTGAAATAATTAATGGCAGGCGTTTTAAAAAGTGCGAAGCCAGGTCCGGTAGTAGCATTTCGGTAATGCATGCATGCTCTGCCGGTAGTGGAAAAAACGCCAGTGCAGTGCAGGATATTTATTTTGGGTATTGAATACTTTTATGGAAAGTGACAATTTTTTACTAATTTCCTGACATGTCTCAGCACCGCCAACTCGCAGCCATCATGTTTACCGATATTGTTGGGTATACAGCTTTGATGGGAAATAATGAACAGAAGGCATTTGAACTGCTCCGTAAAAACCGGGAAATACAGAAACCCGTCATCGAAGAATTCGGTGGCAGGTGGATCAAGGAACTGGGTGATGGGGTGATGGCTACTTTCCCTGCGGTAAGTAATGCAGTTTATGCAGCCATGAAAATCCAGGAACTCTGCAGGCAGGTGAATGCTTTTTCACTGCGTATAGGCATCCACCAGGGCGAAGTGGTTTTCGAAAATGATGATATATTCGGGGATGCCGTAAATATTGCCGCACGCATTCAAACTGCGGCTACTCCCGGTGGGATATTCATTTCCGAATCGGTACACCGCGATGTATCCAATAAAAATGATATCCGCTCGGAATTTGTAAGACTGGAAATCCTGAAGAATGTTAAGGAACCGGTTGGGGTATACAAAATCCTGCTTGGCGGGGAAGAAATACTGAATGTGCAGGAGAAACCTGCTGCTTTAGGTTCTATTGTTCCTGGTTATGATTGTGATATCCATATCAGTTACCGTTTCAACGATAATAAATATGATGGCTGGGTGACCGAATTTGTGGAGAAACTACAGCAGGAATTAAGCGCCACCATTAAAGACAAACTTTCAATATTCTTTGATAAGCGCCCGGAGGAAAACCTGCCTGAATCACCTGTCCAATCCCTGATTTTCATTCCTATCATTTCACAGACCTATTGTGATACCTCTTCCCCGGTTTGGAAAAGGGAGTTCGCTCCTTTCCTGGCGCAGGCAAAATCGGACAGCATTGGTCCGAATATCAAGCTTTCCAACGGTAATGCCGTATCGAGGGTCATTCCGGTGAAGATCCATGATATCGACACCGATGATGTCAAACTGCTGGAGTCGGAATTGTCTGGCATAATGCGCTCCATTGATTTTATCTACCGTGATGAAGGTGTTAATCGCCCTTTACGCCCGCTTGATGATGAAAAGAATACCAGTCCGCTTAGACCCATGTACCGCAACCAGATCAATAAACTGGCGAATGCAGTAAAGGAAATCATCAGCGGAATTAAATTGAAACAGCAGGGTGCCCCTGTTATAAATACGACCATCTCTGCAACTGCCCGCCAGATTGTGCCTAATGTTGTGTCCACCTCTTTGTCGCCTGGTATTAAGGTCCAGGTGATCAATCGAGATCGCCCAAATATATACCTGGCCTGGACTTCCAGTGATTTAAAAGAAAGCCGGGAAGAGATGGCCATCATCCTGCAGAAAGCAGGCTTTAATGTTTTGCCGGCAGTTGATTGTCCGGCTGATGATGAAACCTTTAAGCAAAAAACAACAGAAGAAATCGATAAATGTGTTTGTTCGCTGCATATGTTAAGCGGGGAATTTGGAAGGCGGTTTGAAGCCGATGAAGAGATGTCTTTCCCGCAGTACCAATTCCTGGCAGCCAAAAACAAAGTTGATGCACCCGGTTCGGACTTTAGTGTATTTGTCTGGCAGTCCCCTGAAAATTCAGTGGCTATAAAACCGGCGCAACAGAATTTCATCAAATATATCCGGAACAATATCACCCGGAACATGATGTTCTCCAATAGTCTTGGGCCCATGCAACTGGTAGATGATATCAGGGTGGTAATGATGAAAAATGATACCAAAGTGTATGATTCGAAAGATACCGACATCTTCTTTATTTTCAACCAGCAGGACGAACAGGAGGCGCAGCATATTATTAATACACTGAGTCTTGAGTTCCCTGTAGAGACCATGAATATCCTTCCGGAAGGGGAAGACTCCTACCGGGAAATGTCTTCGCAACAGATCCCGAAAAGCAAACTGGCTGTGGTGTATTTCAAATATGCTGCAGACTGGGCGCTTCCATTTATAAAACAAATCTGGAAACAGGTTGGCGGGGCCTCATCCCCTACACCCATGTTCCTGGTGGGTGAGGATGACCCCTATACTAATATTGCCCGGAATTTCAAGGCGCCAAAAGTAATATCAAGTATAGTGCCTAAAGAATCCATTCCTGTAGAAGTGAAAAAAGTGTACAACGCGGTTGTAGAAATAAAGTAAATTTTCAGAGCCCCGGCTAAATATATATAAACCCTAAACCCATATCTCTGTCAATAATACCTTGACATAGATACATCCCGCAACATGCTTGAAGCTTATCAGATTTGTCCTTATACTGGTTTGAGATCCTTTACGGAAGAGGAATCCCTTTATTTTAAGGGGCGGGAAGATGATATAGACCTGGCTACCGCACAACTACAGCGGAACAAATTTTTGATGTTAACCGGGGCATCGGGAGATGGTAAATCTTCCCTGGTATATGCCGGTATCATTCCCAATGCAAAGTCAGGTTTCCTGAAATCAAAATACTCACAGTGGTGTGTAGCCGATTTCCGGCCGGAAAGGACACCTTTCAGGAACCTGGCAACTGCTATTGCCAGGCAACTGGACATACCCAACCAGACTACAGTTGAGTCTGAATTGAATCATGGCTTTTCTGCCCTGGTTGATTTATATAAAAGTTCAAAAAGGTATATAGACACAGCATCTGCAGAATGGCTGCAGGCGGATGATTCCGGTAAAGCTGTAATGCGCCGGGGAGCTGCCAACCTGGTTATCCTTGTAGACCAGTTTGAGGAATTTTTCACCAACCCCGAAAATTACCAGCAGGGAGCCCCTTCTAAAGAAGCGAACCTGGTACTCAACCTGTTATTGGAAACGACCCGCATTGCGCTGGAAGAAGACCTGCCTGTCTATGTGATCTTTACGATGCGGTCCGATTATATTGGTCAGTGTGCTGCATTCCGTGGCCTGCCTGAATATATTGGTTTTTCCCAGTTTTTTGTACCCCGCCTGAACCGCTCGCAATTGCAACAGGTTATTGAAGAACCGGCAGTACTCAGTGGGAACCGGATTACACGCAGGTTAACAGAGCGATTGATACACGACCTTACAGAAGGGGGCGACCAGCTGCCCATTCTCCAGCATGCACTTAACCAGATTTGGCTGGCTGCTGATATGGGCAATGAAGAAATGGACCTTCTGCACTATGCTATGGTAGGCGGTATGAATGTGCAGGAGTTGCCAGAGGAACAAGTGCCTCGTTTTAACGAATGGTTTGCTTCGCTGACGCCGGAGATCAAAGCCTGTTACCATGCGCCCAGTTTGCAAAATGTACTCGATACCCATGTCAATAAATTATATGAACAGGCAGCAGGATATTATACCCAAAAAACGGGTAAGCCTGTTTCCAGGGATGAAAGCCGGTTAATCATCCGTACAGCCTTTACCTGCCTGACTAAAATTGACCAGGGACGGGCAGTGCGCAACCGGATGACCCTGCAGGAAATCACCAATATTTTAGGGCAACCAGGTATAGATGCCAGTATGGTCGGAACTGTATTGAACATTTTCAGGGAACCCGGCAATACTTTTATACGGCCTTTTATTAATACAGAGATACCGGAAAGCCAATCACTGCAACCCGGCCAGGTCCTTGACATCACCCATGAAAGCCTGATCAGGAACTGGTTATACCTTGGACAATGGGCAAAAGAAGAATTTAATAACTATTCTATTTCGCTGGATTTCGAACAGCAGTTGGGCCGCTGGGTAAATAGTGGCAAATCGAACAGCTTCCTGCTGCCTATCGGGCCGCTTACTTATTTTGAAACCTGGTATAATAAAGTAAAACCCAATGCCTGGTGGATTGCCCGTTACCTGCCGGAAGAAGGCAGGGAAGAAGTAAAGCTCAATAAAGCCAATGAAATACTCAATAATGGCCGGGAATTTATCAGCCGTAGCGCCAGCAGGCATGTGGTAACCCGTACCATCATGCGCTACGGGCCAAAACGGATCGCTGCTTTCGTGGGATTAATTGCAGTAATTGCTTTAAGTGCCTTTGCGATCAATGTGTATTTCAAACGGCAGAATGAATCTGTGTTGAAGAATATCCATCAGCAGGGCCTTGCACTGACAGCCAACCCCAAAGTAAAACTGGAGTATAAAGTTACCCTGGCTTGTGAAGAATTAAAGATGGGCCTTACTACCCTGAAGGAAGCTGTTATGGCCAGTAAAGAACCAATCGACCGGATTAATGTAGCCAATGGCATCGCAACCTTATTATTATTGCAGGGCAGGGATAATCCCCGGGATCTTATTATGCAAAGCCTGTCACTTACAGACAGCCTTTTGGAGGCGATTACGATTCCGGAAAATAATCCCATACTCCTTTCTTCCGTGCTTAAGGAAATCAATGATTTCAGGGTTATCCTGGAACTGGGTTATTTTAACCTGGCTGATCCGCAGGTCATGGAATGGCGGAAACGGAATGCAAGGCGCTCTGCCCAATGGTCCTTTCATATAGCACTCCGGCAACCTGCCGGGTTTTCTGATATCCAGCAATTTTTCCTTGCCCTTGAAAATGCCATTAATTACAAGGCTTTTTCCGGTGAGGAAATACATAACCTGCTCGGAATTTTATCGCCATTTGAAAACAGTTCACCATCTAAATGGGTAGAAACAAATTTCCAAAGAGATAAGTTTTTATTGCGGAGTGAATTGAATTACGGTTTTATGTCCAATGGTTTGTACCAGGACCTGGCTTATCTCTATGCGGCTTCGGGCAATAGTGAAAAGGCTTTACAATGCATTGATACCCTGCTTCAGTACAACCAGAATTATCACCAGGGAGACTATGCAACACTGGCCGATAATGCCGCTAATATCGCCGCAGTATTTTACAGCAACGGGAAAACGGAAGTGCTGGACAATTTTGTAAAAGGGTATTGCACGAGGAAAAAAATTGATGAACAGGAGTTTTATACGCGCCTGCTGGGCCGGACATTACCAGATCGTCTTACCATGTCCAACCTGGAATTGTATTTCTGGATGGATAATTCCTTCAATCTGAATTTGCAATTCAGTAGCCGCGACCAGTTAAGTTTTTTCTATAACAAATTCCGGGAGGTGATTCAATTATCTGCGGGTGATAATGATAAGAAGAATTTCTTTACAGCCCTTTCCTTTAAGGATGAAGGCATATCAAAATCTGCCTATAAGGATTTACCTCCCAATGGAGAATTAACTACACAGGCTTATTTTGATAAGGCCTTTAGTTATTATAATAAAGTTAGTCCGGCTTACCTTAACCAGGCAACTTCAATTGTTGGTGCCAGCGGCGGTGATGAATTAAATGTTCCCCGTAAAACACTTTTTATTTATCCCGACATCAGGACAATATATCATCCTTTGGAACCCCGGGCTTTCTTCTTTTTTTATTTTACAGATATTTTCCTGCAGTATATAATTGATCAGCACCTGTTTGACCAGCTGTATCCCGGCCAGGATGAATTGAATAATATTTCTTACTGGTTACATGATTATAATGTAAAAATGTTTTTTCCCCGCGGGTTCTTTACCCCGAAACCAAAGCCTGGCATATTCAGCAAATTAGACCAGGAACTGGAAAGGCGAAAAGTGGACAGGAGCCTTGAATTAAACCTGCTTTACCTCTACCTGGGCCAGGAGGCACAACAGGCAGGAAATACGGAAGAGATGCTTCGCTATTACCGAAAGCTGCAAAATAACACCCTCTTTAACCAATTAAAGACAATCGAGTTTGGTGGCCAGCCAAGTAACCAGTCTTTCCGGCTTATAGCTGTTGCCGTAAAAGGGCTGGTAAAAGCCGGTCATTTTGATGAGGCCCATAAAATTGTCGCCACATTCAAGTTGCCGATGAACAGGTCTTCGCTGTATGCATTTGCTGCAACGGAAATGATACGCGAAAAACAGGATGCTAAGATCATACAGCAACTAATTGATTCCGCTGGAAGCGAGGCCAAACGTGCAGAGAATGTAACCACGGACCAGCCCAACCGGCAATTACTGGCCTTTGCATTAGCCATGCAGTCGCCTGGTAAAAATGCAACTGAAATAAACCGCCTGATAAAGAACCTGCCACAAAAATTTTCTGCATTTAAGAATACCTGCAGGTCTTATGCTTTTAATGGTGATTTATTCGGGGCAACAGACCATATACCCAATGCTATTTCTGATAATGACCAGGCCGATTTTTTAGCCACTATCCTTTATGGTTATTGGGAAAAAGATAAAGTGTCTGGTAGTGAATGGGCTGGCTTTAATGAGTATTACCGGCCATTTATCACACGATATATACAATACGTAGATGAAAACAACTGACCTGAACCATATTTGTCCATATACCGGCCTCCGTTCATTTACGGAGGAAGAAAGCCTTTATTTCAAGGGCAGGGACCTGCAGGTGGATCAGATCACGGCACTACTCGAACAGAACAAATTCCTGATGGTTACCGGTGCTTCCGGTGAAGGCAAATCGTCGCTGATCTATGCAGGCCTTATTCCCAATGCACGCGCAGGATTTTTTAAAGCCAGGTATTCCAATTGGCTTGTTGCTGGTTTCCGGCCTGAAAGGAATCCGGTCAGGAATATGGCTGCAGCAGTTGCTGAACAATTGCAACTAAGTGTTGATACGGTTGAAACTGAATTGAGGCGTGGATACAGCTCCCTGATCGACCTTTACCTGAATTCATCTTTTTATGCAGGGGAAGAAGAGGTGAGCCTGGAAAAAAAGCGTAAGTCGGCGAACCTGATGATCCTGGTTGACCAGTTCGAGGAATTTTTTACCAACCCCGAGAATTTTTTCAATGATGTCCATTCAAAGGATGCACAGATCGTTGTAAACCTCTTATTGGAAACTGCACGCATTGCCATCAGCCGGAACCTGCCGGTATATGTGGTATGCACCATGCGTTCGGATTATATTGGCCAGTGTTCTTCTTTCCGGGGTTTACCGGAATATATAGGGTTCTCCCAGTTCTTTGTTCCCAGGTTAAAAAGGAAAGATTTAAAACAGGTCATTGAAGAACCCGCAATTTTAAGTGGCAACCGTATTTCACAACGCCTGATCGAAAGACTGGTTTATGATATTGCCGATGGCGTTGACCAGTTGCCCATTTTGCAACATGCCCTCAGCCGCATCTGGCAGGCAGCGGATAATGGCAGGGAGGAAATGGACCTGCTGCATTATGCCATGGTTGGTGGTATGCCCGCTGATGATTTGCCTGATGAAGACAGGGTGAAATTCACCAACTGGCTGGCGACTATTCCTGAACAGCAGCAGAAATTTTATGCGGAAACAGGATTGCATAAAGTCATTGAAATACATGCCAGCTTATTATATGAAAATGCATGGAATTATTACAACCAGCAGCATCCGGACAGTCCCGTTTCACAACGGGATGCCAAACGGATCATAGCGCTCACTTTCAGTTGCCTCACAAAATATGATAACAGCCGCGCTGTAAGGAACAGGATGACCCTGGCTGAAATAACCAGTATCATCAACACACCACACCTGTCTCCGGAAGTTGTGGGCGGGGTGATCAATATATACCGGGAAGAAGGCAATTCATTTATCAGGCCTTTTAAAACGGATGACCCGAAAACCCATGACCTGTCGCCCGAAACAGTACTGGATATTACCCATGAAAGCCTGATCCGGAACTGGAATAAATTAAACAGTTGGGCTAACAGGGAATATGAATTTTATTCTACTTACCTCGATTTCCAAAAGCAGGTTGACCGTTGGAAAAATAGTGGTAAAAGCAGTGGTTACTTATTACCCATCGGCCCGCTGACTTATTTTGAAAACTGGTATAATAACTGTAAACCAAATACAGGCTGGTTACGCCGGTATGGTGGAATTACAGGTGATCCGGCGGAGTCCCTTCACACAGCAGAAGCAGACCTGGGTGATATTAAAGAATTCCTGAAAAAAAGTGCACGGAAAGAAATGGTTACCCGTGCATTCATGAAATATGGCGCCAGGAGGATTACGGCTATACTGGCAATAATGATCATGCTTGTACTTACCGGGTTTTATTGGTACGATGCAGAGCAAAAGAAAAATGAAAATGTGATCAAACGCGTTAGGAAAGAAGCATCTGCCTTATTGAACAGCCAGGAAGTCAATATCCAGGACAAAGCAGTTTATATGCTGGCAGAAGAGCGGTACCAGCAAGGTTCCCTGGTTCCGGCACTGGAGGCACGTGATTTTAAAAGCAGGGTAAAAATTGCAGTTGAGTCATATAAGCAATTGCTGCTGCAGGAAAAACACCTGGAAGGTGATTTGAAAAACCAATTGTTTTCCCTCATTACAAAAAATTTAATGAACCCGGACCCAGCGGCAGACCCTGAATTTTTGCTGCTGGAAGGGAATAAATTCACGGCATTGCTGGCGATGGACAAGTATTACCTACCTGACCCTAAAAAAGAGGAAGTGCTTGCAGCAATTGCAGAAAAAAATTACCAGTTGGTGATGCGTTTCCTGGGTAATAAAAAATTGTACCTGCCAACTATTCCAATTGAACTTAATATGGCCATACAGTACTGGCTTACTGTGGGTAAGGCCAGCCCGGAACAAATCAAAAATTTACTGGCGCTTGTATCGCCACTTTCCTCAAAAGAAGGAGAAGCTGTTTTCAATTTGTATTATCCCAAGGGAAGTTTTGAAACCAATGGGCGGCTGGCCAATGATTTTAACGGCGGATACCATACACTGGCTTCATTGTATGCTGCTGCAGGTGAGACGGATCATATAACCTGGTGTTTCAGGCAACTCCTTGACAATAACCAAAGGGATTATTTTGAGTTGCCGCGGATCCTGAATAGCCACCTCAATATAATAGGGTACCTCTATCAATACGGGCATCAAAAGGAGGCAATTTCATTAATGCAATGGATAAGTTCAAATACCCGCGATAACTCTCCCCAGGTGCAGCTGCGCAATGTTGTTATCCGTTCCGGATATATTACACATATGTATTTGTTAAACGTTATCCGCAATTACCACCGTTCCACAAGGGGGTATGTTTTCCCGAACCTTTACCTGTCTGACCGTGCAGTTTTTGATGAAGAGATGGCTGATTATGATAGCACGCTTAAGCAGATCCCGAACCCCTCTGAACGTAATTTCGAACTGGCCATGAATTATAAACGAAAGGCCATGTTCTACCATAAATACTGGTGGGACCGGAATATGCCTGTTGATGAAGTAAAGTTAGATGGTTACCTAAAAGCAGCAGTTGACCTGTACGGGCAAGTCAGTAAAGACTCACTTGATGCAATGATTTCAACAACTGTGGTCTATAATGGTGATGGTGTCAGGACAAAACTTATTTCAAGGCATGACCTTTTTATCTATCCGGATTACCGGGATGGCTGGTTCAGCTGGACTTTCCACAGCGATTATTTTTTCAATTACCTGCGTAAGAATGGACTGCTTTCCCAATTGTATAAAACGGGCAATGACCTCCAGGCTATTCATTATTGGGTAGCAAAGGCTTTTGAAACCAAAGCTGATATTTCCCCTGAAGCATATTCAAAAAACTATTCACTACCTGATTCCACTTTACAAAACATCATCAGCTTTACGGACCAGCACCCTGAGGGTAAAGCATTTGATAAGAACCTGCTGTTACTGGTATTAGCGAACCGGGCATTTGACCGGGGTGATAGCCTTGAAGGAATGAAATATACAGGCCTTTTGGACCTGCAAAACATCCATCGGTCCAAGGACAAATATGAATACCTCGAGAAAGTATTCTTCCTGAATTTAATGCGGCAGCTGGCTGAGCACCTGGCTGAATTAGGGAAAATGGAAAAATCTGTCAGCATTGCCGAATTGTTCGAAGAAAACCATGAAAAAGTTCTTGGGTACCTGCATATAGCAGAAAAATTATACAGGCAGAACGCCAATCCAAAAGCATTTGTTTACCTGGATTCCGCCTACGCCAATATTGCTAAGCTTGATTATGCAAAGCTTGATGCCCGGTTGGATCCACGCGTAGACCAGATCCTGGTGCTTTCGGAAATAGGCAGTAAATCTGTCAATACACACGCAAGTGAAATATTAAGGGATATTCCGGAAGGTGGAAAATTTTTTGGCATTTACTACCAGGTGCTTGGTGTTTCCTATGAAGGGAATTATTACCGCGCTTTAACTTCCCTGCCTTCCACGCTTACAGAATCACAGGACCTGGTTTGCCGAACCCTGATCTTACTGGAAGCCTGCCGGGTCAGGGAACGCCAGACAGGCGATCAAAAATGGACCTCCTTTGACAAAAACCTGTTGTGGGATATAAACTACCTAAACTACCTCCCTAACTAATGAAAAGAGACCAATCCTTATATTACCTGTTGTTTGTGCTGCTGATCATGGGCGCGTTTGCCGCCATGGCCCAGAATAGTTACGGACTAAAAATCCTGGGTGGCGTAGCTGCTGCATTTGGGTTGATTTTCGGGGTGAGGTTAATTTCCCTTTTATGGAAGAAAGACCGGAAAAATATTTATGCGTTGATTGAAATGTCCAGTCTTACCCTGCTTGCCTTCATTCTTATGCTGCGTGTTTTTTATATCCATTTTCAATTTGTTGAAGGCTTGTTTGTGGTAGCAGGAATTTGCCTTGCCGGAATCTATATGCGTAAAATGATATACCGCTACAGGAAACTGCAACCCATTAATAATTTCCTTGCCTTGTCTGTACTTATTTTCCACGCGAGTATTATTTTGTTTTTGCTTTCGCTGGTGGTTATGCCATTTGTACCGGGTTCTGCGCAAATTGTTGGTGCGCTGGCATTTATTTTATTGCTTTGTTTCCTCACTGCAAGCCTGGTGAAAAAAGGGCGGGGGGAAGATGGCGAACCTGTTTCTGCATTGAAATATGTTCTTCAATATAAAGACTATTCATTCCTGATCATTTCCCTGTTCTTTCTCTTTTCACTCTATGTCGGGTTTAACAAGGCCGGTATGATTCCAGCCATTTATTCTGATGAATTTCCACAGGCTTATTTTGAACTCGTTGATAAGGCTGCTTCCGGAAAGGAAAAACCGGTTGATGGAAAATACCGCTACCAGGTCTTTAAGGAAAAATATGACGATTTCTTAAAAAGGAATAAGATCGCGCATAAATGAACACCATAAAAAAACGGTATCGGTTTATGTGGAGAAGAACCATTCCGGTAAACTGTACACTGTTTTTTTTATTCGTGACTGCAACTGTTCACGCCCAAATAGTTGATTTCTCCCGCAATCCACCATACTTGCAGGTATTCGTCGAAACAGATGATTTCGATTCTTCCTACTTAACCATCCTGGAAAAGGCGTACAGGCAAAATTTGCCCGATTCCCTGAAATTCAAAATCGGTAACGACCTGGCTTATTACTGGCATACCCGTAACCTGGATAAAGCCAATTCACTCACCCGCCAGGTGCTGGAAGCTGCAATTGCTTCCCGCCAAACTGCCTGGGAAGGCCGGCTGCAAACAACACTTGGTGCTATTTTATTGCGACAGGAAAAATTGGATTCCGCTTTCGCTGTGCTGGATTCAGCCAGGACCAGGCTTCCCCGGAAAGACCTTCCGCAGGTGTTAACCCAAATGGGCTATGTGATGGAACGCAGGGGACTCATCAGCAAGGCAGCCGATTACGCCATGGAAGGCTTGCGCCTTGGCGAGTCCCTGCACGACATCAAAGCCATTGCCATGGCCTATAGCGACCTCAGCAATTTATTCTGGAAGCAATCGAAATTTAGTAAAGGCATTGAATACGGGTTGAAATCTGAGCTATTGTTTAAGCATAGGGGTATAGATGATATGGATTACAGTTTTACCCTCTATGTGATCGGTAACAATTACCTGGCTGTAAAAGATTACCCCAGGGCACTGGAATACTATAAGCGCGCACTGGCAATAAGTGAACGCTACCAGTTTTATAATAACCTGGCAGATATCTATATTTCACTGGCCGACCTGTATACCATTACCTATGATTACGACAAAGCAGAAGTCAATGCAAAAAATGCAATCAGGTATTCAACGCTGTTAGATAATAATTTTATGCTGATGCGTTCCTGGCTGGCAATGGGGAAACTTCAGAACCTTTCCAAACGTTCAGCCGAGGCAATAAAAAGCCTGGATACCTGCCTGCAGGTGGCCACTGAAAAATTCGGCGATAATTATTTTCTGCACCTGGCCTATAAGGAATTGGGAACAGCCTACGCGGCTACCGGCGACTACAAAAATGCCCATACCGCTTTCCTGAAATATGACCAGCTGAAGGATAGTGTATTCACCGCTGATGCCGACCAGCGGGTTGCCAAACTGCAAACAGAATTTGAAGTGGCGCAAAAGGAATCAACCATTAAATCGCAGGAGTTGTCCATCCTGCAACAAAAGCGCTTGCAGTGGATGATCTTAAGCGCTGCCGGGTTGCTGATTTTCAGCCTGGTGGTGCTATACCGCAACTACCAGAATAAACAATTGCTTAATACCAAACTCGGGTCGCTCAATAATGACCTTGCACAAAAAAACGCACAACTGGATAAACGCAATGCTGAAAATGAATTACTGCTGAAAGAAATCCATCACCGCGTAAAGAATAACCTGGAAGTTGTTTCTGGCTTATTGGCATTACAAGCTGCGCAGATCGACCATCCTACGGGCCAGGAAGTGATGAAGGCCACCCAGAACCGGGTACTTTCAATGGGTATCATCCACCAGAAATTGTACCAGGGCAGCAACCTTGCCGCTATTGAGATGCAGGATTATTTTAAAAACCTGAGCGAAAGTATTGCAGACAGCTTTAACGCCGGTGACCGGATCAATATCCGCTGTAGTATGCAGCCCGTTGAACTGGATATTGATACGGCTATACCGATCGGACTTATTGCGAATGAATTACTGACCAATGCACTTAAATATGCTTTCCCGGAAAACCGGCGCGGTGAAATACAGATCAGTTTGGCAAAAACCGGCGCTAAAAATGAATGGGTATTTAAGGTTGCAGATAATGGTATTGGCAAACCCCAAAATAGTAAAGCAAAAGGAACAGGCTTCGGAACAGAATTGGTAAATTTATTAGTACAACAGTTAAGTGGCAAACTTTCGACAGATACCAGTCAGGGTACTGCTATCTCTATTGTTTTTAAATACGAAATGCCGCATTAATGGATAAGGGAATCAAAATACTGGTGGTAGAAGATGAAATGATCATTGGTGCAAAGATTTCCATGTTGCTCACTGATCTTGGTTATGAGGTAACTGGTATTTTGCCGCGCGGTGAAGAAGCCATCCAGCATGTATCAGCGAACAGGCCCGATATTGTTTTACTCGATATCAACCTGAAGGGAAAATTAGATGGGATTGAAACCGCTTTACAAATCCAAAAAATCGCTGATATCCCCATCATTTACCTGACTGCCAATGCAGATGAAGCAACCTTTAACAGGGCGAAAATTTCCCGGCCGGCAGCATTTATTTCCAAACCGTTTAAGCAACTGGACCTGCAAAGGGCAATAGAACTCACGATCAGCCGCATGGCAGAACGCGCAACCGGACCATTTACAGAAAAAGTTGCCGGGGAAGAGCAACCCTTTATTTTAAGTGACCGGATTTTTATACGGCACAGCAATAAGATGGTCAAAATTATGCTTGCCGAAATCCTTTACATGGAAGCCGATCGTAACTATTGCCGGATATTTACCCAACAGAAAGAATACCTGCTTGCTATTACACTGAAAACAATTGAAGAGAAATTGCCCATGCGGCTTTTCCTCCGTATTCACCGTTCTTATATCATCAACCTTTCGCATGTGGATGAAGTGGCTGAAAGCCATGTAATGCTTGGCCAGAAAACCATTCCGCTCAGTGCAGACCAGAAAGAAAAACTCCTGAAAAGTATTAAGACCCTGTAGCCCGATCCGGCCGGTAAATATTTACCCCTATTCGGACAGTCTGGCGCCTTGTTCATCCTGACCCTTATCTTTTTGCAGTTGCTAAACAGTAGGTTTATCGGAGAAAAAAATAAACCATGAAAAAGTTTAACTTGTTGGTGGCCCTGGCCCTGGTAATTGCGGGTATCGTCATATTTACCAGTTTTTTTACAGTGGGCTGTAATGGAGCCGCACCGGTAAAAGAACAGGCTGTAAAGGAAGAACCCGTAACAACAATGCCGGCAGCCATTACCAATCCGAATTTTATTATTGCACCGATGGAGTATACCGATTCATCCCTTGCGGCTTTTAACCATATATCAAAGTTTGAATTTGATGCCTGGGGTGATATGCTGGCTGATAATGTTGTCTACAGTTTTCCCGATGGCGATGTGGATACCCGTACTACTTTATCGGGTAAAACTGCGGTAGTGGGCTGGTGGAAAAACTGGAAGGAGAAATCAGGAGTTGAATCTATGACCATGACTGAATTCAACAATATTCCCATTAATGTTATTGCACAACCTAAAGGTGGTGCACAATTGGGGATTTATGTGATCTCTTATTTTTCCAACAAGATGGTATTTAAAGGAAAACCAGTTGCCCTCCGTATGAATTTTTCCGTTCATTTTAATGCGGAGAAAAAGATAGACCATTATTCAACTTATTACGATCGCTCGGTGATCATTAAAGCAAGCGGCATGAATATCCTGGAAGCTGCAAAAGCAAAAAAATAATTAGCATTTATCAACTGTCAATATGAAAAGGAGAGCCTTTATAAAAAATACAACATTAAGTGCTTTCGCAGTTAGTGCTTTTGGATTTGTTCGTTTTGATGGCAAGCAATATGTGGGTGACTGTGAAACCACGAGTGATATCCTGGGCCCGTATTATCGCCCGGGTAGCCCGGTCAGGAATAATTTTGTCATCCCGGGAGATAAGGGAACCCTGATTCAACTGAGTGGCAAAATCAAGCACAATGATTGTATTACTCCCTATAAGAATGCTAAAATAGAATTGTGGCATTGTGATGGCAAAGGTGTTTATGATAATACCACCAGCGATTTCAGGTACCGGGGTACAACCTATTCTGATGCAAACGGGCAGTATGTTTTTAATACCATCCTGCCTGTGCCCTATGATGTGGGAAATGGACATACCCGGCCTGCACATTTCCATTTGATGATTACCGCAGAAGGGTACCAGCCACTGGTAACACAGTTGTATTTTACAGGCGATAAATATATCGGTAAAGACTCCTCTGCTGCCTCCCCGGCTGCAAAGCGAAGGATCCTTGACCTGCAGAAAAATAGTAATGGAACCGCCAAAGTGACCTATGATGTGAGCATGTCACCGAAACTGTTGGCTGAGCCGGAAGCGCTGGATAAACTGGCCGGACATTATATAAGTGTACAGGATAAAACCAGGTCGGTCGATTTGTTTAAAAATGAGCATACACTCTGGATGAAAAATGAAGTGTTTGGGGAAGATTTTTTGTATGTGGGCAACAATACTTTTGACTATCCCGGCGCACCTAAAGGCTTTGAAGCCAGCCTTCATTTTGATTTCCTGTCTTCAGGTGCAATACAACTCAATTTCATGTATATAGATGACGACAAAGTGAAACACGTTGAGACCTACCTAAAAGAAAAGTAATTGATAAGCTAAAAACATCTCTTATGGCAACAAGGTTAATCAGCATTGCAGGATGGGGTATTATTATTTTGGCCTCGCTTTATTTTATTTATGATAATGCATTCCATTATTTTTCTTATAACGTTGACGCATATGGAAAGGGCTACTGGCCAAACTTCGCACCCTGGTTATTGCTGCATATTGTTGGTGGGATGATTGCCCTTTTAATTGGCCCTTTCCAGTTTTTCCCTGCAATCCGGAATAATTACCCCAAAGTACACCATACAATGGGCAAGATTTATTTAACGAGTATTCTTGTCGCTGCTGTGGCTTCGCTCAATTTATCTGTTGGGAAACTGATCATCACTGAAAAAGATGTAAACTTCGGGACGGGCCTGATGGGGCTGGCATTAGCGTGGTTAATTACATCCGGCATGGCCTATTGGTCTGTAAGGTCGAAAAATTATGACCAGCACCGGGAATGAATGGTCAGGAGTTTTGTGGTGACCTGTGCATTTACCAGTTTCCGGTTGTTAGAAAAAATCCTCGTTGAGCAATTTCATATAGATCCTGCAACAACAGTAAACGTTATGGCATGGGCCTGCTGGGCTTTTCCTCTTATGGTAACCGAAGTTTTTTTGCAAGGAGCCAAGGTCAGAAGAGGGAATCTTACAATTGCCGGCAAAACGGTTTAATTGCTGAATAATTCAATAGTGGAGAATAAGAAAATGGGAAATCAACCTAAAGCAAATGTTCTGATTACTGGTTGTAGTACCGGAATCGGGTTTGCTATTGCTGAAACTATGGCACGTAATGGATACAACGTATTTGCTACCATGCGGAATCCGCAAAAGGCTCCGGGATTAGCGCAACTCGCTGCACGGGAAAACCTGCCGGTAACTATCCTTACAATGGATGTAGATGATGGCAAGTCAGTACAAACAGCTGTAGATGAAGTTTTGTCCCGGGCCGGGCAAATTGACGTATTGGTCAATAACGCTGGAATTGCGCCCATTGGTTCAGTTGAAGAAATGCCTTTTGAAACATTTTATGCGGTGACCCAGACTAATTACCTGGGTACCCTGCGTTGTATCCAGGCCGTACTACCGGGGATGCGCCAGCGCCAAAGTGGATGTATTATTAACGTGACTTCCGTTTCCGGTAAAATATACAGTCCTTGTTTTGGGGCATATGCTGCTTCAAAGGCTGCCGTTGAGGCACTTAGTGAAAGCCTTGCCGGGGAGGTTGGCCAGTTTGGAATACGTGTGGCACTTGTTGAGCCTGGTGTTATTGATACTCCCCTGATAGATAAATTTGCAGGCCTGCCGGTGTCTTCGGTTTACCCCAACCACATCCGGTTGAAAGCCTACCTCTCTGCATCTGCTTCTCACCATGTAATGCCAGAGACCGTAGCGGACATGGTCCTTACCATATTATCAGAAGGGCATACTGCTTTCCGTAATCCTGTCGGGGCCGACGCTGCACCACTGCTTGGCTACCGGGCTTCCCTTGCTGATGAAGACTGGATCGCAGCAGGAAGTGTAGACGAAGAAACCTGGGCTGCAAGAATGGGCAGGCTAGGTATGGATGTACGGAAGCATATGTGAGAAGTCAGTATCAAATAGCTTGTAATATAATTCATGTCCACAGTAACCAAAACAAGGATCGAATCAATTGACCTCTTAAGGGGAGTAGTTATTGTAATAATGGCGCTTGACCATGTCCGGGATTATTTCCATGCTGATCAGTACTTGTATGACCCCACAGATTTATCCCAAAGTAACGCTGCATTATTTTTTACCAGGTGGATCACCCATTTTTGTGCACCGGTATTTGTGTTCCTCGCAGGCACTTCCGCCTTCCTGGTTGGCGAAAGGAAAACGAAAAAAGAACTATCCGCTTTTTTATTTAAAAGAGGACTGTGGCTGATGTTTCTTGAATTGACCATAATTGGCTTTGCCTGGTCTTTCAATCCGGCATTTCTATTCTTCCGCCTGCAGGTGATCTGGGTGCTTGGGTTTTGTATGGTTATCCTCTCGGGTTTGGTCTACCTGCCGCCTAAAATAATTTTAGCCCTTGGCCTCCTGGTTTTAATTGGTCATAACTTATTCGATGGCATCCATGCAGAAGGCAATACGGTTAAAGACTTTATATGGGCCGAATTGCATGAGCGCAAAAGGTTCACAATAGGCGGACGGACAATTGGCACAGGTTACCCGGTGCTGCCATGGCTATGCATTATGCTGTTGGGGTATAGCTTTGGGCAATTGTATAAAAAAGGAATGGATGTTGCCCTCAGGAAAAAATATTTACTGATTGCCGGCACCAGTTCAATCATCTTGTTCCTGCTCATCAGGGGAATTAACCAATATGGTGATATGGCACCATGGGCCATGCAAAAGTCCACACTGTTGACCATCTGTTCATTGCTGAATGTGACCAAATACCCGCCTTCCCTGTTGTATGCATTGATGACACTGGGTCCGGCGCTTATCTTTCTGGCCCTGGCGGAAAAGCCGTTGAACCAACTTGGAAAAATAATAATCCCGTTTGGAAGGGTACCGCTCTTCTTTTATATCCTGCATTTGTACCTGATTCACTTACTGGCAATTGTTGCAGTGGTATATAGTGGCCGGCCCTGGACGGATATGGTTTTGACAGGAGGTTCGAATCCAAAAGACAGCCCCTGGCTTGTCGGTTATGGTTTTTCTTTAGGGTTTACTTACCTGGTCTGGATCATAGTTGTTCTGCTGTTGTACCCGCTATGTAAATGGTACGATATCTATAAAACGAATCATAAGGATAAATGGTGGCTTAGTTATTTATAAATGAAAGCATGAAATATATTTTAGTCGCATTGCTGGTGCTGGGCACTTTCCCTTCATTCAGCCAGACGCAAATGGTAAAGGACGAAATCTGGAAGATGGAAGAGCAGTACTGGAAATATGTGCAGGCACAGGACCTTACCAATTATCGCACTTTATGGCATGATAATTTTATGGGTTATCCCAGTAATAATATCATCACGGGTAAAGACCATATTACCGACTGGATCGCTGATTTGTATAAGGATAAAAACAAAACTTTTACGATTGAGCTGGTACGGAAAGTTGAAAATGTATTCGATGATATTGTCATTGTATTATATGATGTGAACTATACCTGGAGAAATGAGAAAAAGGAAGTCATAGAGAAAACTTACAATAAAATCACCCATACCTGGAAGCGGACAGAAAAGGGTTGGGTAATTATTGGGGGAATGGGGGCGCTGATCAGTAAAACAACGATAAAGTAGGCCGCCATGAGAAAAGATAAATCCGCAAACCTTCCTGCATTAACGGAAAATACTTTTTTAAGGTATTTCAATTTTGTTGCCTTGTATATGGCACAGGGAATACCTGAGGGGATGACCTACTTCGGCATCCCGGCCTGGCTGGCTATGAATGGCAAGTCAGTTGCCGAAATTGGTGGATTCGTTGCGATTATAGGAATCCCCTGGAGTTTTAAAATACTGGTGGCTCCGCTGATGGACCGGTATGCATACCTGCCAATGGGTCGCAGGAGGCCGTGGGTGCTTTTTGGGCAACTCGGTTTAATGTGCAGTTTCATCGGCATGGCCATGGTACCCGACCCGCTCAATAACTTACATGATTTGAGGATAGCTGGTTTTTTTGTTGGCTTTTTTGGCGCATTCCAGGATGTTGCTACAGATGGAATGGCAATAGATATTGTGCCCATGGACCAGCAGGCAAGGGCAAATGGTTTGATGTGGGGCTCAAAAATCATAGGAATATCAGCTTCCCTTGCTTTGGGTAGCTGGCTCATAAATCATTATAATTTTTCAATTGCACTGCTGTCCCTTTCTGTTGCCGTAAGCTGTATTATGCTGGTTCCTCTTTTATTACGGGAGCGGCCAGGCGAAAAATTATTGCCATGGACTACCGGCTTTGCCTCCCCGGAAACTGCCTCATTGCAATTGGAAAGCTGGGCAATGATCTTCAGGTCCCTGCTTCGTGTAGTCTTGTTGCCTTATAGTCTTTTGCTTATTTTTCCTTTGTACCTAATGGGATTGGCTTTTAATTTCATGAATACCCTGATCCCCATTTTTACGGTGCAGGTTTTACACTGGACAAACCAGGAGTACGCACAAATCTATTCACTTGCTTCTCTTACAGGTGGAATAATGGGGATGTTTGTTGGCGGGGCATTATTAGACCTGTTTGGTAAAATCCGTATGTTAAGTATTTACTATTTTCTCCTGATCCTGTTAACTGCGTCAATGGCTTTTTTTAAGATTTACTGGAATAACAGTTCCTTCACAACAGGATATATTTTTGCGTATACGGTTGTGTATGTTTTTGCAATGGTTGGCATATTGGCTATTGCCATGCAGTTTTGCTGGAAAAAGGTTTCTGCCACGCAGTTTACATTATACATGGCAATCAGCAATTTGGGATATGCAACAGGTCCGGCACTGATCGGTCCGCTCAGGCAATACTTTAGCTGGCAATCTACCATCCTGTTTTTTTCAATAGTGGTGACAATCGCCTTGTTTGCCATTCAGTTTATGCGGATCAAAAAGCATTTGCAACAGGTAGATGCATTAATTATTGCAGATAAACCTGAACCTGAATTAATCGTAGTAACCATAAATACCGGGGTAGCCGAAAACCGACCAGAGTAGGCAGGCAAAAACTATGAAATATGCATAATGGTTTTAAGTTTTCCAGTCAACTGAAATTTATTGCTTCAGTTCTCGCTTTAATTATTGCTTTGCAAAGTTGCAAAGACCAGGTTAAGGAAGTTAAAATTGAACAGATTGTCCAGGTCGATACGCCTGAGTATTTCCTGCTTCGCCCGGAAGCTGAAAAAGCATTTGGCTATTCACATGCAGTAAGAATTGGCAACGATATTAAAATATCCGGAGCTGTCAGCATGGACGATAAAGGCATTCCGACTGCAAAAGGTGATTTGCTGCAACAGATGAAAAACTGTTATTCAGACCTGGATAAAGTATTGAAACACTATGGTTGTACTTTTGACGACGTAGTGGTTGAGAATATATTAACGACCAACATGCCGGAATTTTTAAAACAATCGGCTTACCGCAATACCATTTACAAAAAGCAATTTCCTACAGGCTCCTGGTTTGGGGTACGTGAGCTTGCATTGCCAGAGTTCATGATTGAGATTGAACTGGAAGCGCATAAGGCCAGGTAGGCCGGATAGAAAAATTTATTATTCTACGGGATGCAATTTAGCGGTGAAGTGCCGAAGGACCTGTGCTTCTTCAATGATTTGCATCCCTTTTATTTCGCTCCTTTTATTGAATACCTCAATAATAACTTCGGCCACATAATCAATATGGCTTTGCGTATATACCCGTCTTGGAATGGCCAGCCTTACTAATTCCATATGGGCGGGAACCAGCTTTCCGTCTTCATCATACTTTCCAAACATCAGCGACCCGATTTCCACACTCCTGATTCCGCCATGTAAATACAACTCGCTAACCAGGGCCTGGCCCGGATATTGGTCTACGGGTATATGGTTCAGAAAGGCCTTTGCATCCAGGTACACAGCATGCCCGCCGGCTGGCTGCATTACAGGCACACCCGCTGCAATAAGTTTGTTGGCCAGGTATTCAATGCTCCGGATACGGTAATGCAGGTAATGCTCATCCATTACCTCAACCAGGCCAATGGCGATGGCTTCAAGATCACGGCCTGCCAGGCCCCCATACGTTGGGAAACCTTCTGTTATCACCAATAAGTTCCTGCATTGTAAAGCAAGTGATTTATCGTGAAGGGCAATAAATCCACCAATATTGGCGAATGCGTCCTTCTTGGCGCTCATCGTACAACCATCTGCATAAGAAAAGAGTTCGGCTGCAATATCCGGAATGGATTTGCTGGCATAACCTTCCTCGCGCAGCTTGATAAAATAGCAATTCTCGGCAAAACGGCAGGCATCTATAAACAGCGGGATATTATTTTCAGTACATATTTTTTTTACCGCTTTAATATTTGCCATGCTCACCGGCTGCCCGCCACCTGAGTTGTTGGTGACCGTTATGATGCAGAGCGGTATATTTTCAGCACCTTTTTCCCTGATAGTTTCCTGAAGCAGGGCGATATCAACATTGCCTTTAAACGGGGCCGGTATGCCGGTATGCTTTCCCTCTTCGCATAAAAGGTCAATGCCTTCCGCACCTGTAAATTCTATATTGGCGCGGGTTGTATCAAATAGGGTATTGCTTAAAAAGTACTTCCCCTTTCCACCGACAATGCTGAATAGTATTTTTTCCGACGCGCGTCCCTGGTGCGTGGGGATTACCAGCGGCATTCCTGTTAGTTTTTGTACCGTTGCTTCAAAGCGGAAAAAACTTGGGCTTCCCGCATAGGATTCATCGCCCAGCATTATCCCGGCCCACTGGTTACTGCTCATAGCACTGGTGCCGCTATCTGTTAATAAATCAATGAGTACTTTATTGGAATGAATTAAGAAGGGGTTATAAAATGCTTCCTTTAAAATTGCAATCCTTTCTTCTTTACTGGTAAAATAAATGGGCTCAACTGATTTTATTTTAAATGGCTCTATGATCGATTTCATAAATACAGGCATTTATTGCGGGTCTCCTAAATGTGCAGTAGTTTTTTAAGAATAAACATGATTTTTATCAGCAGGGAAGAATAGTCGCTTTATTGTTTTGCGCCAGAATTGATAAATTGCCAGCTATGAAACTTCTAACCCTGGTTCTGCTTGGTGGAATCTCAATTTTGTCTGCTCCTTTTGTTGCCCATTCGCAGGATACTGTCCTGGTCAGTTCTTTCGGATTGTCACCGGATTCGCGTATTAATGCAACCCCGTATATTATTAAAGCCCTGGAAAAATGCCGCGAAGTTAAAAAGCCGGTCCTGGTATTCCCGAAAGGACGCTATGATTTCTGGCCCCAGTACAGTTTTGAGAAGACTTATTTTGAGTCGAATACTACAGATAATAACCCCAAGCGACTGGCGATACTGATCGGCCAGTTCAAACAACTGACCATCGATGGCAATGGATCAGACTTCATCATGCACGACCGTATCCAGCCATTTACCGTTGAAGAGTCTGACCACATCACCATCAAAAACCTGCAGGTCGATTGGGATATCCCATTAACTGCGCAGGCTAAAATTCTCCAGGTAACACCACAGTATATTGATATCCAGGTGAACTATGTTGAATCACCTTATATCATTGAAAATGGTAAGCTGGTTTTTGTCGGTGAGGGCTGGAAAAGCGAGTGGTGGGGCGTGATGGAATTTGACAGCCAGACCCGCCTGATTGCACAGGGTACCGGCGATCAACCCTGCCTTGGCAGTAACTGGGATCAGTATACCGCTAAAGCAATAGCACCCGGACAGGTTCGTCTTCTTTATGACTTTGCCCGAAAACCCAAACCGGGAAATATACTGGTGCTGCGTCACAGCGAACGCGACCATGCCGGGATATTCATCCTGGAGAGTGACCATGTCACCCTGGATAACCTGAAAATTTACCATACTGCCGGGCTCGGGGTTTTATCGCAATACAGTTCCAACCTGGTTATGCATAGTGTTTTGGTAGGACCGAATACCGCAAAGGGCAGGTTCCTGAGCGGGCATGATGATGGCTTCCATTACTCTAATTGCAAGGGTACTATTGTGGTGGATGATTGTGAATTTGAAGGATTGATGGATGATCCTATTAATGTGCATGGCACCAGTGTAAGGATCATCAAAAGGATCAATGACCAGAAACTCCTTTGCCAGTTCATGGAAAAGCAAAGTGTTGGCATGACCTGGGCAAGAACGGGTGAAAAGGTCGGGTTCATTGAAAATGCCGGTATGACTACCATTGCCAATGGCCTGGTTAAGACTTTTACCCGGTTAACCAATGAAACCTTTGAAGTGGAATTTGAAGCTTCAGTTCCTGCATCAATCACGGAAGGAGACGCACTGGAAAACCTTACCTGGGTGCCTGATGTAACAATAACGAATAGCCGCTTTAAAAGTAACCGCGCAAGGGGAATACTGGTATCAACCCCCGGGAAAGTGCTTATTGAAAACAATATTTTCTCATCCAGCGGGTCGGCCATCCTGATTGCAGGTGATGCTAACTATTGGTATGAAACCGGAGGCGTGCGCGATGTTACCATCAGGGGCAATGATTTCCAGGCGCCCTGCCTCACCTCCAATTACCAGTTTTGTGAAGGGATTATTTCCATCATGCCCGAGATTCCCAAAATGGATTTGAAAGCGCCTTGTTACCATAGGAATATTAAAATCACCGGCAACAAATTCCATCCCTTCGATTACCCGATCCTGTATGCGCTTTCTGTAGATGGATTGGTTTTCAGCAATAACACCATTGAACGCAGTAACCAGTTTACGCCATTCCATACCCGGAAGTCCGGGCTTAGTTTTAACGCCTGTAAAAATGTGGAGATCGGGAAGAATATTATAATTGGTGATGTATTGGGAAAAAACATTAGCATTGAAAATATGGGCAGCAAGGAAATTAAGATAAAGGGAGAAACATTCTTTAAGATGAATAATCTTTAGTTCATGATAAAATCTATAAAACTGACTCTTGGCATTGTGCTGACAGGTAGTATTGGTTTACTGGCTTTTTCAGCTAAACATTTGCATATTAAACCTAAAACAGAAACCCCTTCTTCTCCCAACGTTGTCATCATCTTCATGGATGACATGGGCTATGGTGACCCGGTTTGCTATGGCGGCGGGCCTTATAAAACACCGAATATTGATGCACTTGCCAACCAGGGTATGCGACTCACTAATTTCTATGCCGCACAGGCCGTTTGCAGTGCCTCTCGGAGCGCCTTGCTCACGGGTTGTTATCCAACCCGCATTGGGATTTCCGGCGCCTTGGACCATAACAGTAAAATCGCGTTGAACCCAAATGAAGAAACAATTGCTGAATTGCTGAAAGCCCGTGGTTATGCAACCGGCATGGTGGGTAAATGGCACCTGGGTAACCATGTTCCTTTCCTGCCTTTGCAGCATGGCTTTGATGAATATCTCGGGCTCCCTTATTCCAACGATATGTGGCCGGTATATTATGACGGCACGCCTTATACCGATACCACCAATTACCGCTCTACCTACCCACCGCTGCCTCTTATTGAAGGGAATAACACCATCAGAACACTGAAAACCTTAGAGGACCAATCTACCCTGACGAAACTGTATACGGAAAGGGCGGTAGCGTTTATCAATAAAAATAAAAGGAAGCCTTTCTTCCTGTACCTCGCGCATTCCATGGTACATGTGCCTATTGCGGCTTCTAATGCTTTTAAGGGGAAAAGCGGTGCAGGTTTATTTGGCGACGTTATGGAAGAGGTCGACTGGTCTGTTGGTGAAGTAGTGAAGGCCATTCAGGCCAATCATATCCAGGATAATACCATCGTCATCTTTACCAGTGATAATGGTCCCTGGCTCATATTCGGCAACCATGCCGGAAATACAGGTGGATTACGTGAAGGGAAGGGCACAGCCTGGGACGGTGGCCTGAAAGTGCCGGCTATCATCAGCTGGCCGGGGAAAATAAAAGCCGGCACGGTTTCCTCCCGGTTACTCACTACCATGGATATACTACCAACCCTGGTGGACTTATGCCAGGCCAAAATGCCTGCTAACAAAATTGATGGCCTTGATTTTAGTAAACTGATCCTGGGCGATGAAAATTATATTGCGCGCGATGAGTTTGCTTATTACTACGACCGCAATAACCTGAAAGCGATCCGCAAAGGGCAATGGAAACTGGTCTTCCCCGCTACCTCCCAAACCTATGGTCCACCCGCAACCATTGGCCGCGATGGCTTCCCGGGTAAATATGGTACCGATACCGTGAAGCTTGCACTCTATAATTTGTACAGGGACCCGGGTGAAGACCGCGACCTGAAGGAGCAGTATCCTGAAGTTGTTCAACAGCTTAGTGCTATCGCTGATAAATACCGGCAGGCCCTCGGTGATGGCTTAACCAAAACAGTCGGCACCGAAGTCCGCCCGGCTGCAGTGGTGCAATAAATTCAAATTACATGAAATACCTCATTACACTACTGATGTTGCTGTGTTTTGCAGTTGGATCACCAGCTCAAGGCACTGGTGCAGCAGACCGTAAATATTGGGTAGAAACCTTGTATAAAATTGCATACCCGGTTATGCAGAACCTGGCTGCTGGTACCCTGAAACAAAATATGCCGCTTGAACTGGGACCGGGTTATGGCGGGAATGTGAAAGCTGTTACCTACCTGGAAGCTGTTGGCAGGACGATGGCTGGCATCGCCCCCTGGCTTGCATTGCCTGATGATAACACCCCTGAAGGCCTACAACGTAAGAACCTGCGAAGCCTGGTGCTGCAGGGATTGCCGCATGCGGTAGATCCTGCTAATCCCGATTACCTCAACTTCCGCACCGAACAGCAACCGATTGTTGACGCAGCTTTTTTGGCACAGGCTTTCCTGCGTGCGCCTAACCTCTGGTCAGCACTGGATTCGGTTACCCAAAAACGTTTTATAACAGAATTCCAGTCCCTCAGGGACCGTAAAGCAGGCTATAACAACTGGCTCCTGTTTGCCGGCATTACCGAAGCCTTCCTCGCGAAGACCGGCGCTTCGTATGACCCTGCCCGTATTGATATTGCTTACCGGAAATTCAGGGAATGGTATGTGGGCGATGGCTGGTATAGTGATGGTGATAAGTTTGCGATGGATTACTATAATTCCTTCGTGATCCATCCAATGCTGGTGGATATGCTGGCTGTAATGGTTGATAAGAAAATGGTGCAGCAACCCGAATATGACCTTGCCATCAAAAGAATGGTTCGTTATGCCGAGTGGCAGGAGAGGGCAATTTCACCCGAAGGATATTTCACCGTGATGGGCCGGTCCATGGCTTACCGCAATGCGGCTTTCCAGGCATTGGGACAAGTGGCCCTGATGGAAAAAATGCCCGGCTTTATCGAGCCTGCACAAGTGCGCTGCGCCTTAACCAAAGTGGCGCATAATATTTTTGACCATGCGGGTACTTTTTCTGCAAACGGCTGGCTGCAACTGGGCTTTGTAGGCCACCAGCCTGAACTGGCGGATACCTATACCAGCACTGGCAGCCTATATTTGTGCACAGTGGGATTCCTCCCGCTTGGCTTGCCTGCATCGAACCGGTTCTGGACAGACCCGCCCGCTGACTGGACTTCCAAAAGAATCTGGCAGGGTGAACATGCCCGTAAGGATTATAAAGTTGATTATTAAATTTTCAATATGACTTGCTCTAAAAAATTTTTGCTCTTATTGTTGCTGGTGGCCAGTTCTTTTATTCAGGCCCTGGCACAGTCCAACCCAATGACCCTTTGGTACGACAAACCCGCAAGCACATGGGAGGAAGCATTGCCCATCGGTAACGGTCATATCGCTGCAATGGTATTTGGCAATCCCGCACTTGAACACCTGCAGTTGAACAAAGATGATTTCTGGGCCGGTAGTCCATATACCAATGCTAACCCGAAAGGCGGCAAAGCTGCACTCCAGCAAATCCAGCAACTGATTGCTGCCGGGAAGTACAAGGAAGCCGAACAAATGGCCAGCAATAATTTTGTAGCAGAGAAAGTGCATGGCATGCCTTTCCAGCCGGTTGGTGATCTCTACCTGAAGTTTGAAGGTCACGACCAGTTTACCAGTTTCCGCCGTGAACTGGATATCCAGCGGGCTGTAACCAAAACGACCTATACTGCTAACGGCATTATTTACACGCGCGAAATATTTTCATCCTTTCCGGATAACGCCATCATGGTGAGGCTTACTGCCAGTAAACCCAAAAGCATCAGCTTCACCGCTTCCATGAAAACACCACAGCAAGGTTCTTCCAGGAATACAGGAACACATTCCCTGGCGCTTGCTGCAACTGGTCCGGAACATGCCGGTATACCCGGTTTTGTAAAAGTCCAGGCCAACCTCGATATCAAGGCCGAAGGCGGGACGGTCAAGGCTCAGGATACAACCCTGGTTGTAAAGGATGCGAATAGCGTGACCATCTACCTTACCATGGCCACCAACTTTAAAAATTACCAGGTCCTTTTTGGCGACCCGAATGCATTGGCAACCGCGCAAATGGTTAAGGCAGAAAAGAAACCTTACGCAACAGCTCTGAATGACCATATCAAATACTACCAGCAATTCTTTAACCGCGTCTCTTTAAACCTCGGCTCATCTAATGCGATCACACTTCCTACCAATGAACGCATCAAACAATTTGGCAATGGCAATGACCCGCAACTGGTGAGCCTGTATTTCCAGTTCGGGCGCTATCTCCTGATTTCCTGTTCGCAACCAGGCGGACAGCCGGCTAACCTGCAGGGCATCTGGAACCCGCATGTTGATCCGCCATGGGGAAGTAAATACACTACCAACATTAACACCGAAATGAATTACTGGCCGGCAGAACTGACCAATTTAACGGAGATGCAGGAACCGCTGGTGCAGATGGTGAAAGACTTATCGGTAAGCGGACAATCATCCGCGCAAACCATGTACGGCGCCAAAGGTTGGGTGCTGCACCACAATACAGACCTCTGGCGCATGACGGGCGCAATCGATGGCCCATGGGGCGTTTGGCCCACCGGTGGTGCCTGGTTATGCCAGCACCTGTGGGAAAAATATTTGTTCAATGGCGACAGGAAATTCCTGGCTGATGTGTTTCCAGCCATGAAGGGTTCCTGTGAATTTTTCCTGGACGTTTTGTTTAAAGATCCCACCACCGGCTGGTGGGTGGTCTCACCTTCAGCCTCACCCGAAAACGCGCACCAGGGCTTCAGTATTTCAGCTGGCACAACAATGGATAACCAGCTTGTTTTCTCCCTCTTTTCCAATACCATCCGGGCTGCGCAAATCCTGGACACAGATCCTGAACTGGTAAAAAAGTTGCAGCAGAAAATCGGTGGACTGGCGCCTATGCAAATCGGGCAGTACAGCCAGTTGCAGGAATGGATGCAGGACTGGGATGACCCTAATGACAAACACCGCCATATTTCGCACTTGTGGGGCTTGTATCCTGGCAACCTGATTTCACCGTATCGTCACCCTGAATTGTTTGAAGCAGCCAGGAATTCACTGGTCTACCGGGGTGATGTATCTACGGGCTGGTCCATGGGTTGGAAAGTCAATTGCTGGGCCCGCTTACTGGATGGCAACCATGCTTTTAAACTCATTACCGACCAGCTGAGCCCGGTTGACAGTAACAAGGAAGGTGGCGGCACTTACCCCAATCTTTTCGACGCGCATCCGCCTTTCCAGATTGATGGCAATTTTGGCTGCACGGCAGGTATCGCGGAAATGCTGCTGCAATCGCAGGATGGTGCGATCCATGTACTGCCGGCCTTACCTGATGCCTGGGAAAATGGTGAAGTAAAAGGACTGAAAGCCAGGGGCGGATTCACGATCGATATGGCCTGGCAAAAGGGTAAACTAAAAAAACTGGTGGTCTACTCCGGTCTCGGGGGGTATTGCCGTATCCGTTCCTATGAACCATTGGTCTTACCGGGTTCAAGGGAGATCGCCAATAATCCTGGTGGCAATAACCCGAATCCTTTTTACACTGTGCCACTTTTCCAGGACCCGGTTATCTCAAGGAAAGCGAAACTGAAAAACCCGGCGCCACGGAAAACGGTGGACTATGATTTTAACACAGAGCCCGGCAAAAAATATGAGTATACTTTCTAAGGTTTTTTCAGTGCATTGCTGATCACAAAATCAACCAGTTCCTGCGACTGGAAAAAACCTTCCCACATATTATGGCCCTGGCCTTTCTGGACCAGGAGGGTCATTGGCCCGCCGTATTTTTTGTACTCCGCTGCTATTGCGCCGGAGTTTTGCGCCAGGGGCACCAGTTCATCCACATCACCATGCAAATGCAATATGGGCACCCGCGCTTTGGCTAATGGTTTAACACGGTTAACGGGATTATTACCGGCTAACTTCCGTTTCATTTTTTTCAAAGGCCAACCGTAAGCAATAGCTGCTTTTTCTAATCCGGGATAGGAAGACAAATCACCAACAGGGTAGATGCCGGCGATGGCCCCAACTTCCTGAGGATGCTCAACCGCCCAGTTATATAACATCAGTCCGCCGCGGCTTCGTGCCAGTAAAACAGGATGCGCGGAGAAATGCCTTTTTTTTACCAGCTCATTATATAATGCAGTGTAGGTTTTCCTGCCGGCTTTGTTGCCCATTGATTCTCCCACATCAATACCGGCAATGGCGATGCCAGCAGCTAAAAATTGCCTGAACATCCACAGCTCTTCTTTTGCAGGAAGCCCGGGAAGGGTTGGCGCATACCAGACCCATGGCACAGGACTGCGATCCGTAGTTTTCTTTTCAGGCAGTATCAGGAAAGCTGTGGAACCTGCAACAGAAAATACTTCCCCCGGAAGGGGCAGTTCTTTTTCCTGGGCAGAAGCTGCCACGGCTATCCCAAGTGCAAACCATACAAACAGCAGGGTCTTTTTCAATGAATATATTTCTGGTAAGTTCTAGATCCTGATAAAAAGCTTTTTCTTATACATCCAGTAAAGGATCAGCCATAGGAAAAACAAGGTCAGCAAGCCTTTTACAAGTGTAGCATAAGGCATACCGAATAACTGGTCATAGGTTGGCCCCAGGTGTATGTACAGGGACCTGGCAATAAAATCACGCATTCCACCATCAGCCAAAACATAAGCCGCAATGGAATTCATGCCGATCACCATCAGGAAGAATGACCAGCTTTTTTTCTGGGCTACATCTACTACACCATAAAAGAAAGCCAGGAATAAAAAGCAGATACCACCGCTGAAGATGGTCCAGGCTGGTGTCCAGATGCGTTTTACGATTGGGTTGATACCGGTAAATTGCAGTACTGCGCCGATAACCAGTAAAGCCAGGCCTGTTGTTATAAAGAATTTTAGTTTATGCAATTGACTGGTATTGTCTTTTAAAGCCTTTCCGGCAAATGATCCCAGGATCATTGTCCCAAGGGTCGGGATAAAGCTTAAGGTCGAATATCCACCGCCGTTATATAAGAACGGATTTTCACGCGGGAACAGGTTTAAAAACCATTTGTCAAAAGCCCAGGCCAGGTTGGTGTTTTTATTCCAGTGCGCCGCAAAGCCATTCAGGTTATGTTCCCAGTTAGGTTCAACGCCTGCTGCAGCATAATTGAAACTGGCATCCGGCAGCGGGTAAAGGGCAAATGCAAGCCAATAACCAACAAGGATAACGATCAGCGCGATTAATTGTGTGCGTTGGGAAGTATATGACAGCAGCACTAAAAAAGTGTAGCCAAGACCGATCTGTGTTAATGTATCCTCAAAAGTAAAATTGGTTTGGTGCGAGCCCATGGAACGCAAAAAGATCCCCAGGAATATCAGGATAAGGGAACGCCTGATCGTATGTCCTATTATATTCCCGAATGAAGCTCCTTTGCTGATCCGGCTGGCTACCGAGTATGGCAATGCCACGCCCACTAAAAATGTAAAGGAAGGCTGGATCATGTCATGCAGGGAAAGCCAGGTCCATTCCACATGGCTTTGGTTGAAGGCCAGGAAATTCCAGAAACCGCTGTCCGGCAAAGCTTTCGAAACTGATTCAAATGACAGGATTTCCCCCATCATAAGCAACATAACAAAACCCCGGTAAACATCAACCGAAGTCACCCTGTTAACAGGTAATTTATCAGGTACACTTTGTGCAGTGAGCGCCATAACTTATTTTTTTGCTGACTAATTGCTTAAGGTAAGTAATTATAATAATACCATCACTGCATCATCACCTTTTACAGCATTCGCAGGAAGCGGGTGTTGCTGGTCAAAAACAGTCAGTTCTGCCTGTGTTAATATTGTCGCGGGTTCTTTCAGGTGCTTAAGGTCCAACTTCAGGTATTTAGCCATGAAGGCATACATGGCATTTCTTTTTGAAGGGCCATAATCATGTTTTTCATTGGGCAGGTGTACATTTTCAACCCTTGCTTTCTGGCCATAGAGTGCATATATTTTCTGCAGGTAGGGATACTCGGTAGTAGGGTTGTTTTTGGTCCAGTCGGCCCCATCGGAAATCAGCAGCATCGGCCTGGGAGCCGTCAGGGCAGCGATTTCCGTGTTGTTTGTCTGGTAATCCCCTTTTTTATGGATAGGCATTCCGCTTTCGCAAACGCAGCCGCCAAAAAAATATGCTGATACCATTACGCAGGGCACGGAAACCTTAATGCGGTTGTCCAGTGCCGTTAAAATAAAACTCTGGGTTCCTCCGCCTGATTCGCCGGTAACGGCAACGCGGTTTGAATCTACCCCTGGTAAGGAAAGTAAAAAATCAAGCGCGCGGATGCTGTTAATCGTTTGTAATTTCAGCGCTTTTGCAATCGTATGCGTAACTTGTTTTGAATCGCCGTATCCGATCATGTCATACACAAATACCACGGCTCCCATTGTGGCCAGGCCGGCACAGCGTTTCTGGGTGTTTTCGTTAAAACGGGTATCGGGGTTACTGAAATGTCCATGCGGACAAAGAACGGCCGGATATGATTTTTCTTTTTTCAGTGGCCGGTACAAATTTCCCGTCACATAAAATCCGGGCAGGCTTTCAAAGGCAACATTTTCTACGGTATAGCCATCCATTACTTTCCGGCTATGGATGATCGGGGCCGAGCCAACAGGCGCAGGCATCTGCTCCAGTTGCATACCCGCTTTAATCTGCTGCCTGATTTTTTCGGACCGTTCCGTCCAGGCTGTTAAAGAAACAGGGATATGACCCTGTAAAAAGTCATATCCCTGTTGTTCTGTAAAGTAATCACCCTGGCATAGCTCATCCTGTGCGATCAGCCGGGTGGTGGAAATGAATAGTACTATGCAAAGAAGGCTTAACGTTTTTTTCATAGTACAATATACTACACAGGCAGTTTCCAACCTTCACGGTATTCACGCTTAACAAACTGGTTGGCTTCCTCAAAATTGGTGATGCGCATATTCTTCGCGTCCCACAGCAATTTGATGCGGCCTAAGAAATCAGGATCGTCGTCTTTAACCTTTTTGCTGTTCGGCAGGTTCCAGCTCCTGATAGCCAGGTTGCCGATCAGGATGCTTTCCGTAAATGGTCCGGCATATTCAAAAGGTGAACTGGTGGTTGCATTGCCATAACCAGCCATACAGGCGTTTACCCATTGCAGGTAGTGTCCTTCAGGAACACGGGGCAATGTTTTTGCAGGCATCGTTGTTTGTGCCATCAGTTTGGTTGGCAGCAAACGCGGATTCTCACCATAACAGTCAACGATCATCTTGCCCTTGGTACCAATGAACAGGGCACCGCCATCATCAGCGCCGAATGATTCCCCGGGCAACAGTTCATCGGGTAGTTGTGGCAGTAAGCCGCCGTCGTACCAGGATACTTTTATATCGCCCCGGCCATCTTTTCTCGGGTATTTTAAATGGATCATGGATGCTGCAGGGTATCCATCGGGATATTTCGCTTCTTCGCCATTCGGCAACCAGCTGGTTGGGATGGAGCATTCTACTTCAGTGGGGAAATCAATGGGTAGCAGGCGGAAAACAGGGTCCATCATATGGCAGGCCATATCACCGAGTGCGCCTGTTCCAAATGCATTCCAGCCTCTCCAGCTCCAGGGATGGTAAGCGGGATTGTAATCGACATGTTTCGCCGGGCCGAGCCACAGGTTCCAGTCCAGCTCTTTCGGCACTTCAAATTTTCCGGTAGGTGTTGGCATGCCCTGGGGCCAGATCGGCCTGTTGGTCCAAACCTGTACTGTATGCACCTGGCCTAGCATGCCGGCATCATACATTTCCTTGGCCTGGCGAACGCCGTCACTGGATCCGCCCTGGTTGCCCATCTGGGTAACCACCTTGTATTTTTTGGAAGCCTCAGCCATCATCCGGGCTTCATATATATCGTGGCACAATGGTTTCTGGCAATACACGTGCTTCCCCATCTGCATGGCAGTTAAGCTCGCAATGGCGTGCACGTTATCGGGGGTTGACACAGAAACAGCATCAATATTCTTCCTCTCTTTTTCGAGCATTTCCCGGAAGTCCTTATAGAATTTCGCTTTGGGAAAACGCGCAATGGATTCCCCGGCCCTTTTTTCATCTACATCGCAAAGGGCTACGATATTTACTTTCGGACTTTGGGAAAAATTCTTCAGGTCATCTTTGCCCTTTCCGCCGGCGCCGATACCTGCAATGTTCAGCCTGTCGCTGGGGGCTACAAAGCCCTTCCCACCCAGAACGTGGCGTGGTAAAATAAGAGCGCTACCAGCCACGAGCGATGTGTTTTTCACAAAATTCCTCCTGGATAAACCTTTTTTTCGAACCGTCATAAGTAATTTATTTTATATGTTAATGCGATCGCTTCCGGTTATAGAGCACGAAACTTTATTTTTATACTCATCCGCAGGCAGTAAATGGATAAAAAAAAACGAAATAATGAGTATTAAAACCAAAACCTGCGCTCTAGCCTCATGATGAAGCATATTCCGCTTTTTGACCTGCTTATTATCCTGGCGTATATGGTGGCCATGGTACTGACCGGGTTATGGTTCTCCAGGAAAGGAAAGAACGCCGACCAGTTTACCAGGGCTTCCGGAAGTATTCCGGGTTGGGCGATCGGCCTCTCTATTTATGCCACTTTCCTGAGCAGCAATACTTTCCTGGGTGTTCCCGGCAAAGCTTTCGGCAGCAACTGGAATGCTTTTGTCTTTAGTTTGTCGATGCCCCTGGCTGCCTGGATCGGCGCAAAATATTTCATTCCCTTTTACCGGAAAACCGGTGAAGTTTCTGCTTATACCCATTTCGAACATCGCTTCGGCCCATGGGCCCGGACTTATGCCGTGATCTGTTTTTTACTGACCCAGTTTGCCCGGATGGGCTCCGTGTTTTTTGGTATCGCCCTAAGCCTGCAGGCCTTCACAGGATATTCCATGGCGGCGATTATCATCACCGTTGGGGTCGTTATTATTATCTATACGGTCCTGGGTGGTATTGAAGCCGTCATCTGGACGGAAGTGGTGCAGGCTATTATTAAAACCCTGGGGGCCGTGCTGATCCTTGGACTGGTTGTTTCTAAAATGCCGGGTGGTGTTTCACATATCATCGAGATCGGCCAAAGGGATGGTAAGTTCAGCCTGGGTAGCTTTGCACCCGATTTCACTACCTCAACCTTCTGGGTGGTGCTGCTCTATGGATTCTTTATCAACCTGAATAATTTCGGGATCGACCAGACTTTTGTACAGCGCTACCTTACTACCACTACCGAGAAAGAAGCCGAAAAGTCATTGTGGCTTTGCGTAAAAATGTACCTCCCGGTATCGCTGTTATTTTTAATCATCGGCGCAAGTTTATACGCTTTCTACCAGGTACATCCGGAATTAACCGATACTGTCCGTTTGCAATCGGCTGCAGAAAGATTGCCTGTAGGTGCTTCGCAGGATGCTATCAGGCAATTGGCAGGATCATTGAAACCGGCTGATTATGGCGACAAAGTGATGCCGAATTTTATGGTGACGAATATTCCAACCGGAATGGTCGGGTTAATTATTGCAGCGATCCTTTCTGCTGCAATGAGTACCATCAGCAGCGGCATGAATTCCTCCGCAACGGTTTTTACGGAAGATATTTACAAAAGGTATTTTAAGAAGAACGCGACTGACCGCCAAACCATGGGTTCTTTATATATCGGCACCTTTGTTTTCGGTGTAGTCGGTATTGCCTGCGGGGTGGCCATGATTGGCGTAAAAAGTATCCTCGATTTGTGGTGGGAGCTATCCGGGATTTTCGCAGCTGGCATGCTCGGACTTTTCCTGCTGGGTATCAGCAGCCGCCGCACCAATAATATTGAAGCATTTGTAGCCACCATTATAGGGATCCTCGTCATCGTGTGGATGACTTTCCCGTCGCTGATTCCCGATGAGCAAAGCGCCCTCAGGAATATACTGCACAAAAACATGATCATTGTAATTGGCACGCTGACCATTTTCTTAACGGGGTTGTTATTGCCCAAAATTAAAACCATGTTCAAACCACAAAGTCTATGAATACAGGAGATAAAAAATTTGTTCCGGTAATGATCACGCCTTTTAACCTGAAGGCTAAAGTGGATTTCGATGTGCTGCAGCAGCTGATTGATTTTTACATAGCTGCCGGTGTGAAAGGTTTTTTTGCCAATTGCCTCAGCAGTGAAATGTACAGCATCAGTGAAGATGAAAGGCTGGAACTGACTTCATTTATTGTGAAGTATGTCAATGGCCGTTTGCCCATAGTAGCAACCGGTTCATTTGGATTAACCATTGAAGATAAAGCCGAGTTTACGAAAAAGATCTACGATACGGGTATTGAAGCGGCGATCATGATCACCGGCCATTTTGCGCATGTAGATGACCCCGATGAATTGTTGTTAAAGAACTTTGATAAAATGTTCGGGTTAACCGGAGATATTCCCCTGGGTACCTATGAATGTCCGGCGCCTTATAAAAGAATATTGACTGCCGAAGTCTTCCAAAAACTGGTGGCATCTAACCGGCTGGTATACCATAAAGACACTTCCATACTGCTGGACAATGTTAAAGCCAAAATTGAGATTGCCACGAACAGTAACATGGAGTTTTATGATGCGCATACCCCCAATGCGATGTATTCCCTGCAGATGGGCGCGAAAGGTATGTCATCCATTTCAGGCAATTTCTATCCCGAGATTTTGGTCTGGATGTGCAACAATGCCCTGGATCCTGCAAAGCAGGAAGATGTAGCCTGGCTGCAATCGGAACTTACAGCAGTGGATCCAATAATTCACCAGGCATATCCCATGAGTGCAAAATACTTTTTGCAAAAAAGGGGATTGCCCATACGCACTATCAGTCGCACGTATGCGCTGGAATTAACCCCGCAACAAAAGCAAACCCTCGATGAAATCCATACGCGGTTCCTCGGCTGGTGCGACCGTTTAGGGATTAAACCTTTATAGTTCCTGCTTTTTTAATTTCGCTTCGGCCTGAACGACCTTATAGGTGCGGCAGGCTCGGGCTGTAATTTCACCGGGTTTTCCTTCAATAGTTTCAGGGCTGTTTCCACTGCTTTTTCCAGCTGGGGATCATGCCCTGCTATTTCCTCTTTGGGGATCATTTCAACGGTAATATCCGGTGTTACACCTATATTTTCTACATCCCATTTGCCATCGAGGTTGAAGAACCCGCCTCGGGGCGCGGTCATGCCGCCGCCGTCCATCAATTCTGGCGTATCCCAGATACCCACCAGTCCGCCCCATGTTTTGGTGCCTACTATCGGCCCGATTTTCATCTGCCGGAATAGGTATGGCAGCATATCACCGCCCGATCCGGCCATTTCATTCACGATCATCACCTTGGGGCCCAGGATGCCCGTCATTGGCTCTTTCCAGGGAGTTTTGTCACCGCTGACATTATTGAAATAACCCTGCAGTTTCCGGCTGAGGATGTCTACAAAATAATCGGCCACAGACCCCCCGCCATTGAAGCGTTCATCAATAATAACACCGGGCTTATCCTGCTGCGCAAAATAGTAGCGGTTGAAATTATTGTAGCCCCCATCGCCCGTGTTTGGCAGCCACACATAAGCCACCTGGCCATGGGATAAGGAGTCAACCAATCTCCGGTTATGCTCCACCCAGTAAAAATTGCGCAGTGTCCTTTCTGATTCCACCGGAACTACAATGGCTGTGCGGGCATTGCTGCCATCGGCGTTTTTACTAACCTTAAGGGTTACCTGCTTATTGGCTTTATTCTCAAAGAGGCTGTAGGGATTCATTGCCGCCTTCAGCGTATCACCATCTACCGAAATGATATAATCCCCTTCATTCACATCCACACCGGGAGCGCTTAATGGTGCCCGTAAATCAGGGTTCCAGTTTTCACCGGTATAGATTTTTTTGATGCGGTAACGGTTGTTGGCTATTTCGAGGTCAGCGCCCAGCAGGCCGATTTTCACCGGGTCAATTTTGGGGAAATCACCGCCGCCCACAAAAGAGTGGCCAATGGAAACTTCACCGCCTAAAATGTCGAGCAGGTAGTTAAGGTCGCTGCGATGGGCAACATGTTCCAGCAGCGGCGCATAGCGCTCATACACTTTGTTCCAGTCTGCGCCATGGGTATTCCTCACATAGAGGTAATCACGCTGGTAACGCCAGCCTTCCCGGAAGATCTGCCGCCATTCCTTCCGCGGGTCAACTTTCAGTGTTATGCCGCTGGTCGAAAAACTGCCATCACCAATATTGGGCTTGCCCGATGTTTCTACAATGCCCCATATAGCAGCGGATTTATACAATAGTTTTTTCCCATCGGCTGAAAGACTGAAATAATTTACTGGTGACAGGAATTTTTCTGCCTTGCGCTCCTTGATGGTGTATTTCTGCAGGGTAGCGCCTTCCTGGTTCTGGACGTTTTCGCTGATGAAGATTTCTCCTTCTGCGCCAGCCTTTAGTTCTCCATAGTTCCTTTCCGGCAGGCCCAGGGAAAGGATGCGCTGGCTGATACCGGGCAGGTCTATCTGTACGGTTACTTTTGAGGAATCAGTGTCGGATTTTTTGTCGTCTTTTTTTGTGTCTTTTTTCTCCGCTGTTATTTTTTCTTCATCGCTTTCCGGCAGCAATGGCGATGGCTCCCCTTTTTTCAAAACCATTATATAGGCCGACCTGCGCACAGGCCTTTCGTAAGAACTCATATCCAGCCAGCCCGATGACAAGGCGAAATTTGTGCTGGCCAGGAAATAGAGGTATTTGCCTTTGGCATCCCAGCCCGGTGAAACCGCATCCGACATGCCGTCGGTCAGCTGGATGGCTTTGGCCTGGGCAACTGAATAGGCCATAATCACATGGTACTGGCTGGGCAGCCGCTTGGAGTATCCTATCCATTTTGAGTCGGGCGACCAAACCGGGTTGATGGTCCTTTCCGGGTGCAGGTAGGGTTCTTTATCGACCAGGATTGTTTTACCTGTTGCTACTTCGGTCAGCCATAACTGTTGGATATGGTCAGTGAACGCGATCCATTTTGAATCGGGTGACCATTCCGGTGAGTAATAAAATGTGGGATGCGGGATTTTTATCTCACGGGGTTTGCTGAGCCCATCCTGGTCGGCGATCATCAGGCTATATTCACCGCTTGCGTCCGAGAACCAGGCAATGCTTTTACCGTCGGGCGACCAGGAGGGATCGTGCTCACGGCTTCCCGAAGAATTGGTCAGGTTGCGGGCATCACCTTTTTTCACCGGGATGGTTATGATTTCCCCCCTTGCTTCAAAAACAGCGCGCTGGCCTGTTGGCGATAGTGATGCTTTGGCCAGGTAGTCTGCCGCACTCACCCATTTAGGATCCAGCCAGGGGAAATCCCCTTTGACTTCGATGGGAACCTTCTTGTATTGCTTTGATGAAACATCCATGGTATATAGGTCCCCGCCATATTCAAACACCAGGTCGCCGCTATTTGCTGATAAATTCTTGATATCATATTCGGCAAAAAATGTGAGCTGTTCAAGGCCGTTAGTTTGCGTGTTATAGCTGTACAGGTTCATGGCCGAATCGCGATCGGAGAGGAAGTAAATATTGTTGTCCATCCAGGCTGGCAGCATATCGTGACTGTTGACCATGGGTAATTTCCTGAGCGTATACTGCTTTAGGTCCAGCACCCAGATCGGGTTGTTTTGGCCGCCACGGTAATTCCGCCATTCTTCATCCCAACGGATATTCATTTCATACGCGAATGATTTCCCGTCGGGTGAATAAGTCCCGCGAAAAGCCCTGGGCATGGGCAGGGCCTCGGGCATCCCGCCATCCAGGCCGATTTTGTACATTTTAGTAAAACCGCCATGTGCACCGTCGCGGCCGGATGTGAAGACCACTTTGCCATCGGGGCTCCATCCTGAAACCATATCAAAATCAGGATGCCAGGTGAGCCGCTTCGGTATTCCGCCTTCAGTGGCCACGACATAAACATCCATATTGTCCCCGTACTGTCCGCTGAACGCAACCATCTTGCCATCGGGTGAAAATTTCGGGTTCGATTCTACGCCGGGAAAACTGGTCAGCCTTTGCGCGGTGCCGCCCTGTTTATTAACGGTCCAAAGATCACCGGCGTAGGCAAACACAATTTTCTGTCCGCTGATGTCGGGTTGCCGCAGCAGCCGGGTTTCCTGGGCCTGTATGAATTGCGATGAAGAGAAAAGCAGCAGTGCAGCAACGATATATCTCATGGCAGTATATTTTGGAATATTTAATATAAGCTAGGCAAAATTTCGTGAATAGTGAATAGTGAATGGTGAATGGTGAATGGTGAATAGTGCCTTAATGTCCTTTTGCCAGAAATGAAAATGCCACCCCATCAAACAACCCGAGGTCAGATAATTTTAATTCGGGAATGACGAGCAGCGCCATAAAAGATAGCGTCATGAATGGCGCGTTGAGGGTGGAGCCGAGGGATTTGGCCATGGCATCAATCTGCGTATAAGACCGGGCAACTTCATAACCATCATCGGTACTCATCAGTCCGGCGACAGGCAGGGGTAATACAGCCGACGCATCCGGACCTACACAACTCACCCCGCCGCGCTCGGCGATCACCAGGTTAACGGCTTCGCATAGACTGGCATCATCTGCGCCAACTGCAATGATATTATGGGAATCGTGGGCCACGGAAGAGGCAATGGCCCCGTGCTTCAAACCGAAGTTTTTAATAAAACATAACGCCACCGGCGCATCCTGGTAACGGTTAACCACGCAGAGTTTCAGCAGGTCCTTAGCGGGATTGGCCTGCCACCCATTTTCATCCTGCAGCAAATCTTCCTTCGAAACAGGAATGGCATGGGTGATCAATTGTCCGTCCAGTGCTTCAATGGCCGGCAGTGGTTCACCATCTGCAGCGATCCTGAAATCGGCTACCGTACGGGGACTGGCTTCAAATCGGTTAATGGGTTCCGTTAGCACATGCGGGATCAGTGATTTCCCGTTTGCGGCCACCAGTTGTCCATCTATCCAGGTTTCCAAAACCTTGAACTTGCCCAGGTCTTCCAGGATAATAAAATCTGCCGGGTCGCCTTCGCGCAACAGTCCCACCCGCATCCTGTAGTGCAATACCGGGTTCACGCAGGCGGCCTGCAGCACCTTGAATACATCCACTTCGTGTTCCACTGCCCGCGCGCAGAGCTGGTCAATATGCCCGGCCACAAGGCTATCGGGATGTTTATCATCTGAACAGAACATCATATTGGCAGCATGGTCGTTCAGCAGCTCCACTAGGGCCTCGAAATTCTTTGCGGCACTGCCTTCACGCACCAGGATCTTCATGCCGTGCGCCAGTTTGTCCTCGGCTTCTTCTGCAGTAAAACATTCATGGTCGGTACTGATGCCTGCCGCGATATAATTTCGGGCGTCTTCGCCACGGAGACCAGGCGCATGGCCATCAACCGGCTTGCCCAAATGCCAGGCGGCAGCGATCTTTTTCATCACCTCGGGATCCTGGTGCAGCACACCGGGGAAATTCATCATCTCGCTCAGGTAATATATATCATCACGTTCAAGCAGGTCATGTACCTCGTCTGCATTGATCCTGGCACCGGCTGTTTCAAAAACAGTGGCCGGCACGCAACTCGGCGCGCCAAAATGAAACTTGAACGGCACCCGGGCACCATTATCTATCATGAACCTCACCCCTTCAACACCCAGCACATTGGCGATCTCATGGGGATCGGAAATTGTACCCACCGTGCCATGGACCACCGCCAGCCGCGCAAAGGCAGAAGGCACGAGCATGGAACTTTCGATATGGACATGCGCATCGATGAAACCCGGACAAATGTAATTCGCGGCTGTATTGGGCATTTCAGAAAGCATAACGATGCGGCTGATCCGGTCACCATCCAGGTGGACTTCCCCGAAATAGATATTCCGGTTGGGTATGTCCACTATATTGGCTTGAATCGCTTTTCCCATACTGCAAAGTAAGAACACTGGGTATAGAAAATTCATGCCCGCCTCCATAAAATTATTTATATTTTTGCAGTATTGAGAAAGTTCATCACCGCCATATTAGCCATTTTATACCTGGCCACTTCCACAGGGGCCGTTATCAACATGCATTACTGCATGGGCGAAATGACCGACTGGGACCTTAGCAGCAAAGCTTCAAAAAACTGCCAGACCTGTGGCATGGAGAAGAGCGACAAAAAAGGCAACCACTGCTGCAAGGATGAAATTAAGTTCGTTAAGAACAATACCGACCAGAAATCCACGGAAGCAAGTTTCCATTTTGCATTTACTGATGCTGTGGCTATCCCGGTAAGCTTTATCGAAATCCCGACTGTACCTGTATCTTCCTTAACAGTTGGAAACCCCAATAGCCATGCACCACCCCAGCGCAGTAGCATCGGCATTTATATTCTCGACCGGAGTATCCTGGTTTAATACCGGCTTTGTAAAGAACGCCCAACCCCCACGTTGGGCTATTGGCATTTTCCCATGCCCAAATTGTAATCAATCAAATCAAATAGATATACGCATGAAAAAGACAATTCCTGTTTTTACCACTATTGCTGTAATGATGATCATGGCCTGTAATAGTAATCCCGCGACAAAAGAGACCCCGGTTGAGGAACATACCAATGTTGTGGCTCCTGTCCCTGATACCGCAACTGCAACTGATCCCGCGGCCACACCTGCAGTGGATACATCGATAAAAGTTATTGCTGCCACCTTCTCTTCTGTTGACCCCGGCGTGACTTCCTTCATGGGTGCCCTGGTACAACATTACCTGGAACTGAAAAATGCCCTTTTTAATGCTGATGAAAAAGTAGCAGCAGCGGCATCGGCCAAAATGGAAACTGCCATGAAAAGCTTCGACAAATCATTGCTCAGCACCGACCAGAAAAAGGTATACGATGGTGTGGAAGCCGACCTGAAAGAACATACTGAACATATCGCAAAAAGTAAACTGGCCCACCAGCGCGAACATTTTGCCATGATGAGTGAAGACATGGCCGACCTGGTGAAAGCCTTTGGCGCAGGCAGGCCGCTTTACCTCGATAATTGCCCGATGTATAAAAAAGGCTCCAACTGGCTGAGTGAAGTAAAAGAAATCCGCAATCCTTTTTACGGGTCAGAAATGCCAGGCTGTGGCGATGTGACTGTAATGTATAAATAGCCCATAGGGTAAACCCAACCAGTATGATCCCATCCATAATTTCCTGGTCACTGAAAAACCGGTACATCGTTTTGCTGCTGGCGATAGTACTGTTTGCAGCGGGGATTTTCAACATACAGAAAAACCCGATTGACGCCATTCCCGACCTGAGCGAAAACCAGGTGATCGTGTTTACGGAATGGATGGGCCGCGGCCCGCAGATCATGGAGGACCAGGTGACCTATCCTTTGGTGAGCAATCTGCAGGGTATCCCCAAAGTGAAAAACATCCGCGCTACCTCCATGTTCGGGATGAGTTTCGTGTACGTGATTTTTGAAGAGGATGTGGATGTGTACTGGGCCCGCACCAGGGTGCTCGAAAGGTTGAACTACGCGCAAAGGCTGATGCCCACAGGCGTTACGCCTACCCTTGGACCGGATGGCACCGGGGTCGGGCATGTTTTCTGGTATACGTTAGATGCAAAAAACCTCGACCTGGGTGAGCAAAGGGCGCTGCAGGACTGGTATGTAAAACTGGCCCTGCAAACGGTGCCGGGAGTAGCCGAAATTGCTTCCTTCGGCGGGTTTGAAAAACAATACCAGCTGGTGGTAGATCCTGTGAAACTGCAGTTTTACAATATCTCCCTCATGGATGTGATGAACAAGGTGAAAGCCAGCAACAACGACGTGGGCGGCAGGAAATTTGAAATGAGCGATATGGCTTATATCATCCGCGGGCTGGGCTATATTAAAAACAAGGCAGACATCGAAAGCATCGCCGTTGGTAATTACAACGGCATCCCGGTAAGGGTGCAGGATATCGGCACGGTGCAAATGGGCGGGGACCTCCGCCTCGGCATCTTTGATGAGAACGGGGAAGGCGAAGTGGTGGGCGGCATTGTGGTGATGCGCTATGGTGAAAATGCAGATAAAGTGATCAGTTCGGTCAAAGCTAAAATGAAGGAAGTCGAGAAAGGCCTGCCCGAAGGCGTGACCTTTAAAACCTCCTATGACCGCAGTGAATTGATTGAAGCTGCTATCGGTAATATTAAAAGCAAGCTGATTGAAGAAATGGCCATCGTTGCCCTTATCGTCATCTTGTTTTTATTCCACTGGCGAAGCGCCCTCAGCATCATTATCCAGATACCGATTACCATCGCCATCAGTTTTATCCTGTTGAACCTGCTCGGCATCTCCTCTAACATCATGTCGCTGACCGGTATCGCCCTGGCCATCGGGGTTATCGTCGATAACGGCATCATCATGAGCGAGAATGCCTACCGGCACCTGTCCGACTGGCAAGCCGCAAACACAAACGGTAACAACTATCGCATACCCGGCGCAGTGAGGATGGACCTGGTCCGTAAAGCCTGTATCCAGGTGTCGCGCGGGGTCTTCTTTTCCACCATCATTATCATCGCTTCCTTTTTACCGGTGTTTTTATTGACCGGGCAGGAAGGTAAATTGTTCCACCCACTGGCCTATACCAAGACTTTTATCATGCTGGTGGATGCCTTGCTGGTGATTACCCTGGCCCCCGTATTGATCTCTTTTTTTATGAAAGGCAGGTTCAGGCCTGAAACCCATAACCCCGTTAACCGCTTACTGGAAAAAATATATGAACCGGTTATCCGGGCCTGTATCAAATGGCGGAAGACAACTATCGCCGTTAACATCATTGCCCTGGCCATCAGCATCCCCCTGGTGATGAGCCTGGGCAGGGAATTTATGCCGCCACTTGATGAAGGCTCCCTGTTGTTCATGCCGGTGACCTTACCCGATGTTTCAAACAGCGAAGTGAAAAGGATTTTGCAGGTGCAGGATAAACTGATCAAGTCGGTACCCGAAGTAAAGAATGTGCTGGGTAAGGCCGGCAGGGCAAATACCGCAACAGATAATTCGCCCATCAGCATGGTCGAAACTATCATCTTGCTGAAGCCCCAGTCGGAATGGAGAAAGGGCATCACCAAAAATGATATTATCAATGAACTGAATGCCAAGCTGCAGATCCCCGGCGTAACTAACGGCTGGACACAACCGATCATCAACCGGATCAATATGTTGTCCACCGGTATCCGTACCGATGTGGGTGTAAAAGTATATGGCCAGGACCTCGACACCATTTACGCTTTCAGTGAACAGATTAAAAAGGAACTGGATGGTATTAAAGGGGTGAAGGACTTATATGTTGAACCCATCACTGGTGGTAAATACATTGATATAGTTGTAAAACGCGACGAGATCGGCCGTTACGGCTTAACAGTTGATGACGTGAACAGCGTGGTGGAAATCGCGCTGGGCGGAATGCGGTTGACCACTACCGTTGAAGGCCGCCAACGTTTTTCTGTCAACGCCCGGTTCGGACAGGATTTCAGGAATAACCTGGAAGCCCTGAAACGCCTGCAGGTGCAGACCATGAAATTTGGCCCTGTTCCTTTAGGGTCTGTGGCCGATGTAAAAATAACCGAGGGCCCGCCGATGATCAATTCCGAGAACGCGCTGCTTCGCGGAACGGTATTATTTAACGTTAGGGAAAGGGACCTGGGCAGCACAGTGAATGAAGCAAAAGCTAAACTGGATCAGCTGCTCACTAAACTGCCCAAAGGATATTTTATTGAATGGAGTGGACAGTATGAAAACCTGGTCCGCAGCGAAAAAACCATGCAGCTCATTTTACCGGTGGTGTTGTTCATCATCTTCCTGTCGATGTATTTTGCTTTTCATTCAGTAAAGGAAGCGCTGTTAAGCCTTATCTCCATTCCCTTTGCACTGATCGGCGGGGCATTCCTGGTTTACTTCTGGGGCGTGAATTTATCTGTTGCAGTAGCAGTTGGTTTTATTGCTTTATTCGGACTGGCAGTGGAAACGGGTATCGTGATGGTTATTTACCTGAATGATGCCATGCAGCAACTGGTAGAGAAAAAAGGAAATTCAAAAGAAACCATCACAAAAGAAGAACTACGGGAAGCCGTTATTGCCGGCGCTTCGAAAAGGTTAAGGCCCAAGCTGATGACCGTTAGTGTATCGCTCTTTGCCCTGATCCCCATTTTATGGAGCCACGGTGTGGGCAGCGATGTCATGAAGCCCATCGTTCTACCCATGGTGGGTGGCGTACTGACTTCAGCAACACATATCCTGCTGGTGACCCCATTGATTTTCTTGCTGTCCAAAGAATATGAGTTACGGAAAAAAGGAAAGATAACGTTATGAAAAACTTACCCATAATAATTGGCTGTTTGCTTACGGTTCAGCTGGTACAGTCGCAACCGGTATTGTCCTTGCAGGATGTACGCACCGCTATTGAAGTGAACCACCCGGCCTTAAAAATGCTGGATGCTGAAGCCCGCTCAATGGATGAAGCGGCCAAAGGATCGTACTCCTGGATGGCACCCGAACTTGGCGCGGGATTTTACCAGACACCCTACAATCCCAATAAGTGGAAGGCCATGGATGGCCAGCCGGGTATGGGCATGTTTATGGTCTCTGCACAGCAAATGTTTCCCAGCAAAAAAAAGCAGGATGCCGCATTTGCTTTTATGAATGCGCAATCATCTATTGAAAAACAGAAGAAGGATGTAGTGGTGAATGAATTGCTGTACACAGCACGTAAAAACTACTACGACTGGGTGGTGCTGGCAAAGAAACTGAAAGTGCTGGATGAAAATGTTAAGCTGCTGCAGTTCATGATGCAAAGCGCGGAGATTCGCTATAAGAATGGCCTGGGTAAAATCAGCGGGTACTACAAAGCTAAAGCGGCATTGTCTAACCTGGAGAATATGCAACTGATGCTGTCAAATGAAATTGTGATGAAGCGGATCGCGATTAATACTATCATGAACAGGAATACGGATGAGGCTTTTGTGGTGGACACTAATTATACCTGGATTGATTTTAATAAAAAGATGTTTGACTCCGCTGCTTTGATGCAACAGTTGAGTGTACTTAAAGTGATTGACAGGAATATTGCTGTCAACAACCTGGAGAGCCAGGCAGAAAAATCCAGCCTTGCTCCCGAGTTTGGGGTCAGGTACGACAACATGTTTGGCTGGGCCCAGCAACCCGTGCAGTTTTCCCTGATGGGTATGGTGAAACTGCCCATGGCGAAATGGTCTTCTAAAATGAATAAGGCAAAAATGGAGAGCCTGCTCTGGAAGAACGAGGCACTGAAAAACCAGCAGCAGATGATTATCAATGAAGCCGCTGGAATGGCCAGCTCCAGCTATACCGAACTGGAATTGAAAAAGAAACAAATGGCCCTTTACGAAAAGCAGATCATTCCCGCTTTACAAAGAAACTACCAGGTGATGCAGTTGGGCTATGAGCAAAACACAGAGGAGTTGTTTGAATTGTTTGATGCCTGGGAGGCGCTGAATATGACGCAGATGGAATATCTCGACCAGTTGCAGAAGGCCTTGCAAATGCAGGCCGAACTGATGAAAATTTTGGAAATCAAATAAGGCTAGCCGATGAAAAAATTACCGATACAAGGATGGTTATGTTTTATGCTGGTAACCTGTTTTCTTTTTGCCTGCCACAATGTGCGCAGGGAACCTGAAAAGGCCGCCGTTACAGAACATAAAACAAAAGCCTATACCTGTCCCATGCACCCGCAGGTGCAGAGCGATACGGCTGGTTTTTGCCCTATTTGCGGCATGCAACTGGAGAAAGTAAAATCCTCTGCAGAGCCGAAGGCGGTTTCCCTGAATACCCTCATCAAACCATCCAACCAGCGGGTGATTGCCAATGTTTCCATGGTGCACATGATGGCCCGGGAAGAAAATATTGAAATGGCTTCTTTTGGGTTTATTACCTATGATACCCGCCAGGTGGGCACTATCGCGGCCGACTATGCCGGCCGTATTGAAAAACTCTACGTTAAATACCGCTACCAGGAAATTCGCATCGGCCAGCGGATCATGGATATCTATAGTCCTGAGTTACTCACCGCCCAGGAAAATTTATTGTTCCTGCTGAAGAATGATCCTGACAATGAGCTGCTGATTAGTTCAGCGAAACAGAAATTGTATTTGCTGGGCATGGGCAAGTTGCAGCTCGACCAGGTGATCAAATCCGGTAAGGCAGCATTGACTGTTGCGGTATACAGTAAGTACTCCGGCCATGTGCATGAAAGCAACAGTGAAGGCATGAACAGCAGCCAGCCTGCAGCGATGAACCCTGTATCCGTTACTACCCCCGAGTTGTCGGTTAAGGAAGGGATGTATGTTCAAAAAGGGCAGCCGATTTTTTCGGTGTTCAATCCCAACAAAGCATGGGCCGTGCTGAATATTTTCACCGGCCAGGCGGCGATGGTGAAGGCGGGTAATAAAGTACGCATTGCCACAGAAGGCAACCCCCCGAAGGATTTCAGGGCGGCTATCAGCTATATCGAACCGGTTTACCGGAAGGATAGCAAAACCCTTACGGCCAGGGTCTATTTTGATAATGCGTCATTGCAGGTTCCGATCGGCAGCCAGGTTAAAGCGACCATTTTTGCCGGCGACCGTTCTGCTAACTGGCTACCTGAAGAAGCAGTTTTAACCCTCGGCATGGATAAGGTTGTGTTTGTCCGTAACGGCGAATCCTTCCTGGCCAGGAAAATTGAAACGGGTATTTCGAATAAACATTTGGTGCAGGTATTGGCGGGACTGGACCAGTCTGAAGCAGTAGCGGCGAATGCGCAATACCTGGTGGACAGCGAGAGTTTTATTAAAACAAATTGAGCGTCATGAAAAGCATCATAACTATCATCCTCTTTGTTGTAGCCGGAATGGTTTCCTGTAAAAACAAAACAGCAACCAGCCTGCAGGCAGTGGAATACTATACCTGCAGCATGCACCCGCAGGTGATGCAGGATCATCCCGGCACTTGTCCCATTTGCCATATGGATTTAATCGTGGTGAAAAAAACCAGTTCCGCTGCCGATGAAATAGTGCTGAACGACGACCAGGTCCTGCTGGGGAATATCCAGGCCGATACCCTGCGTACCGGCATGATCGGCGACAAGCTTATACTGACCGCTACCCTGAATACAAATGAAACAACAGTCAACAGTATCAACGCCCGGATCATGGGCCGGATAGACCACCTGTATTTTAAAAATACCGGCGATTATGTGAAGCAGGGCGAGCGGATCTATGACCTCTATAGCGAAGAACTCAATACTGCCAAACAGGAATATATTGTTGCACTGGAAAAACAACAAGCCCTGGGCAATGCGGTTATAGATTTTAACCGCTTGCTGCAAAGCGCAAAAAACAAACTGTTGCTATGGGGACTAACAGAAGCGCAGGTGAATGAATTGGCCACTACAAAAAAAGCATCCCCGCTCACGGCATTTTATAGTAAGGCCTCGGGGTATATCACCGAACTGCCGGTAACAGAAGGGCAGTATGTCAGTGAGGGCAGCACCATCCTTAAACTGGCTAACCTTTCCACGCTATGGGCAGAAGCGCAGGTCTATGCCGCGCAACTGTCGGCGGTTGATTTAAAAGGCACGGCCATCGTGCAGGTGCCCGACCTGCCCGGCAGGCAATGGCAGGGAAAAATTGAATTCGTGAACCCTGAAATCGTATCGGGCTCCAGGCTTAACCTGGTGCGGGTATCCGTGCCCAATGCCAATGGCGTACTCAAACCCGGCATGCCGGCATTTGTACTGGTTAAAAGCAGGGAATCGAAATCAATTACAATCCCTTCAGATGCGGTATTGCGCAGCGAAATGATGAATACGGTTTGGGTGCAGTCGGGTAAGAACAGGTACAAAATGAAAATGGTGGAAACCGGGATGGAAACTGATGACCGGATTGAAATAACTTCGGGGTTGCAGGACGGTGATGTGGTCGTTACCAGCGGGGCCTACCTGCTGCAGAGTGAATTTGTTTTTAAGAAAGGCGGTGATGCTATGGGTGGTATGGATATGGGTAACCATAAACACTAAAGACATGCACGAACATGAGCACGGACATGAACACGAACACCAGCATGTAACACATGCTGCGGGCCATGACCATCATGCCATGATGGCCGGGGACCTTAAAAAGCGGTTCTATGTCGTCGTTATACTCACCATTCCCATTTTGCTTTTGTCTGAAATGATCCAGCACTGGTTGCATTTCTCTTTCCATTTCCCCGGTTCTCAATATGTATTGCTGGCTCTTTCGACCATTGTTTTCGGGTATGGTGGCTGGCCCTTCCTCAATGGCTGGGCGGCTGAAATGAAAGGGAAGAATCCCGGCATGATGACCCTTATCGGCTTTGCCATTTCAGTGGCCTATTGTTACAGCGTTGCCACCGTGTTTGGCCTGCAAGGCATGGATTTTTTCTGGGAACTGGCCACGCTGATCCTCATTATGTTACTGGGCCACTGGATTGAAATGAAATCCGTCGCCGGCGCTTCCCGCGAACTGGAATTGCTGGTGAAGTTGATGCCGAACGAAGCGCATATGCTGCATGGTGACCATATCATGGAAGTGAAAACAGAAACCCTGAAAGTGAGCGACCTGGTCCTCATCAAGCCCGGCGAAAAAATGCCTGCAGATGGTTTAATCACAGAAGGGGAAACTTATGTGAATGAATCGATGCTAACGGGTGAATCCTTACCCGTTCAGAAGAGTAAAGGGGATGCCGTCATTGCGGGTTCCATCAATGGCAATGGCGCCATCAGGGTTTCGGTATCGCATGGTGCGAAAGATTCTTATTTGTCGCAGGTGATCAAACTGGTGCATGATGCGCAGGACGCAAAATCCCAAACACAGTTGCTGGCCGATAAAGCTGCAAAATGGCTCACCCTGATTGCGCTGGTAGCAGGTATAACTACATTTTTTGTATGGTGGATGTTAGGAAAGGACCTCGCTTTTTCCATTGAAAGGATGGTGACGGTTATCGTGATCTGTTGCCCGCATGCACTCGGACTGGCAGTTCCGCTGGTAGTGGCGAAGTCAACGGCTTTATCCGCTAAAAATGGATTGCTTATTAAGAACCGCACCGCGTTTGAAAATGCCCGCAAAATCACCACCCTGGTATTTGACAAAACGGGGACACTCACTATAGGAAAATTTGAAGTCAGTGCAATCGTCCCGGTAGGGGAATGGTCTGTATCCGATGTATTACAATATGCCGCTGCGCTGGAACAAAACTCGGAACATCCCATTGCCACCGGTATCTGCCATAAAGCAAAAGAAGCTTCCTTAACTATTCCGCCTGTAGAAAATTTCAGGGCCCTACCCGGTGAAGGAGTAACGGCAATGGTTAGCGGCAAAACAATAAAAGTGGTTAGTCCGGGTTACCTGGAAACGCACCAGCTTTCACAGCCTGCCGGTACCCCCGCCGACCCCACGGCAACCATTGTTTATGTGCTGGTGGATGAAGCATTAGCCGGATCAATTGCTTTATCGGATACCATCAGGCCGGAATCAGCAATAGCTATCCAGGCACTGCAAAAAGAGAAGATCAAATCAGTGTTATTGACGGGCGACAACCCGCAGGTAGCTGCATCCGTGGCAAAGCAACTGGGCATGGACAGTTTTTTTGCCGGTGTGTTACCCCACCAGAAACTGGATAAAATAAAAGAATTACAGGCGAGGGGCGAATTTGTGGCGATGACCGGCGATGGGGTAAATGATGCGCCCGCCCTGGCCCAGGCCGATGTTGGAATTGCAGTTGGATCCGGTTCTGATATTGCTGCTGAAACCGCCGGCATTGTTCTGGTGAACAGCAACCCGAAAGATGTGGTGTCCCTGATCCGGTTTGGTAAAGCTACCCATCGCAAGATGATCCAGAATTTAATCTGGGCCACCGGGTACAATGCCGTGGCCCTGCCCCTGGCTGCGGGCGTCTTGTATAATATGGGCATCCTCCTGAGCCCGGCTGCCGGGGCAATATTAATGACGGTGAGTACAGTGGTGGTTGCGGTTAATGCCAGTCTTTTAAAAATGAAGTAGGTTTATACCACAAAAGTCAAAGCAATGAAAGCAATGAAAATCATCACAACAGGGCTTCCTTTTCTTGCAGCTGCCCTGGTCATATTCAGCGGGATCATAAAACTCATGGGCGGCGAAGAAGTGAATAGGGTCCTCAGCGGTTTTGGGGTAGGTCAATACCGGGTTATACTGGGACTGATGGAAATCGGGTTTGCCATTTTATTCCTTATCCCCCGCACCAACCGGATCGGGTTCCTGCTTTTATCCTGCTATTTTGCAGGGGCCATGGGGACTGAATTGTCACACGGCACTAGTTTCAATGCCTTAACACCTATTGCCCTGGTTTGGGTGGCCACTTTCCTCCGCGACAGGGATGTTTTCCTGGGTTCCCCCGCAAAACAGGCCTGAGTACTACCCAACTACCCTAAACTATTCCTAAAATAAGCCTGCGCCTGTAAGGAATTGGTTAAACGGTCAACTAATAGGATAAATTCCCGCTAAATTTGGGAACTAAACTTTTTCAGGATGCCTAAAATAGTGGCCATCATTTTCGTAACCTGCTTTTCGCTTACCCTTTTAACGGTGCAGGCCCAGACAGTTGATGAAATTGTGGCCAAATACGAAGCCGCCATGGGTGGCCGGGATAAACTGGCCAGCATCAAATCGGTACATATGGAAGGGGTATCGGTGATGCAGAACGGTAATGAAGTTACTTCTGATATTACCAAAGTGAATAAGGAACTGCTGCGCACTGAAATCAATTTCGGCATGGGCAGCATGACCATGGTCGTGACCGACAAAGGTGGCTGGGCTGCGAGCCCACGCTCCCAGGGCAAGTTTGAACCAATACCCGAAGAGAGGTTGAAAACCATGCAGGCTGAACTGGACCTCTCCGGGCCGCTGTCGAATTATGCGGCTAAAGGTCATAAAGCCGAACTGCTCGGGAAGGATACCGTGAACGGAAAAGAAGCCTATAAAATCAAGCTAACCCTGAATACGGGCAGCGATATCATTTACTTTATTGATGCCAGCAGCTATTATATTGTACGCGACCAGCGCAAAGGTGGTGGTATGATGGGCCGTGGAGGCGGTGGAGCACCTGGTGGCGGTGGTCCTCCAGGCGGTGGCCAGGGCCAGGGTGCGCCCCAGGGCGATATGATGCAGACAACCGATTATGCCGATTTCCAGAAAACTGACGATGGCTATATTTTCCCCTTCGCCGTTAAGCGTGTTGGCATGGGCGGTAGTACCATCATGGAAAAGATCGAAGTCAACAAACCGGTTGACCCCAAAAAATACAAGGCTGAATAAACACACACACTATCAAATAACAAATACAGGGAAAATGAAAACAATGAAACTTGCATTTTTGAGCGCCGCTATATTGGGTGCAGTAACCAGCTTCGCTCAAACTGCAGATGAGGTGGTGGATAAATACATCGCAGCAATTGGCGGGAAAGACAACTGGAAAAAAGTGACTACCGTTATTACCGAAGGTGGCTTCCAGGTGCAGGGTGCTGATGTATCGGTAGTATCTACAGCTGTCCTTGGTAAGGGCACACGCCAGGATATTTCTGTTATGGGTATGACGGGTTACACGATCATTACGCCAACAGAGGGTTGGACTTACCTGCCTTTCCAGGGCCAGACAAAAGCTGAACCAGCCACCCCTGAAATGGTGAAACTGGGTGCCGACCAACTGGATGTGCAGGGTGCACTGGTGGATTACAAAACCAAGGGTCATGCCGTTGAATTGCTGGGTACGGAAGATGTTGATGGCGTTGCATGCTTTAAACTGAAGATCACTTTCAAAAGCGGAAAAGTCGATACCTACTATATCGATCCCAAATCATATTACCTGGTGAAATCTGTTACCAAACAAAGCATCAATGGGCAGGAGATGGAACTGACCACTGCTTTCAGTAATTACCAGAAAATACCGGAAGGATTGTTAATCCCCATGGCTGTTTCCGTTCCCCTGGGTCCCGGTATGACCGCTGATATGGTCCTGAAAAAAGTGGAGATCAACAAACCCGTTGCTGACAGCACTTTCAAACCATCGAATTAATATATACAATACTTAGTCCGGCAATGCACCGCCGGATGGAAGGCCGGATGTTTTGTCGTATTTTAAAGGGTGATTACACCTATGCGACAAATCATTACGGCTTTCTTTTTTTTGCTGGCAACCTCAGCAAACGCCCAGTATAGCACACGCACCCATGGTGGTAGCTGGAGCCTGCAGCAATATTCCGATAAAATACTGCGCATCAGTTTTCGCCCGGCGGGTGACTGGCAGAACTATTTGTTCAGTGATGCGGTGATTGCCAAACCCAAAGCTTTTGCGGTAAACCGGCAGGCAGGCAATTTGCAGGTGGGGGATTGGCACTTGCAGCATGACAGCAGCGCCGGATTGTTGCTGCTGCATTTCGGTAATGTGCAGGATACCCTCCGGCTGGGCTTTTTTGCCGATAGCGCGGAAGCCGGTTTCCGGATCGGCCTGCATACCGGTGAAAGGATTTACGGTGGCGGTGAAAGGGCCATCAGCATGGACCGGCGCGGGTATAGTTTTCCGTTATATAACAATCCCTGGTACGGCTACAGCGAAGGCGCCGATGCCCTGAATTTTTCAGTGCCCTTCTTTTTGAGCTCGCGTGGCTATGCGCTGTTTTTTGACAATCCCTCGAAAGGCTACGCTGATATCGGTAAATCCGACCCGGCTGTTTTTGAAGCCGGCTTTAGCGGCGGCGAGCTGAATGTGTATGTAATTATCGGCGCTAATATGGATGAACAGGTGCGGGCCTTCAGCGGGCTCACCGGCCACCAGCCCCTGCCTCCGCGCTGGGCCCTGGGCAACTTCATGAGCCGCTTCGGCTATAGCAGCCAGCAGCAGGTAGAGGAAACCCTCGCGAAAATGCAGGCAGAAAAATTCCCGGTGGATGCAGTGATCCTCGACCTGTTCTGGTTTGGCGACAGCATCAAGGGTACCCTGGGTAACCTGGACTGGGTGAACAAAACCAAATGGCCCGACCCCAAAGGCATGATCGATAGCCTGAAAGCAAAAAACATCAAAACCATTTTAGTGACCGAGCCTTTTGTTTTAGAAGGCACGAAAAATTATACCGCGTCGAAACCCTACCTGGCAGTGGACAGCGCCGGCAGGCCATACACACTCACCAATTTTTATTTCGGTCGCGGCGGTTTGATAGACCTGTTCCGTAAAGATGCGCGCGAATGGTTCTGGGGCAAGTACCAGGCACAAATTAAATTGGGTGTTGCCGGTTGGTGGGGCGACCTGGGTGAACCTGAAAAACACCCGGCCAACCTGTACCACAATACCCGCGACCTCGGACTGAAAAAACTGGTGCCGGCCGACCTGGTGCACAACCTCTATGGTTATTACTGGAGCAAGATGCTGGCAGAAAAATACAAATCACTGTATCCCAAAACACGGCTCTTTTATTTGAACCGCGCGGGTTATGCAGGCAGTGCGCGATATGGCATCTTCCCGTGGACCGGCGATGTAAGCCGCAGCTGGAGCGGCTTCCGGGCGCAGTTGCCTTTGCTGCAGGGCATGAGCATCAGCGGCGTGCCGTACATCCATTCGGATGCAGGCGGATTCGCGGGCGGCGATAATGATGCAGAACTGTATACACGCTGGCTGCAGTTCGCGGTGTTCACACCCATATTCAGGCCGCATGGTACCAATGTAGGCGCCATTGACCCCGGCGCCATCAGCATCCCTTCAGAACCCGCACTCTGGCCCGATAGCGTAAAAGCCATTGCGCTGAAAGCCGTAACCCTCCGTTACGATTTACTGCCGTATAACTATACCCTCGCCTATGAACAAACGCAGTTTGGCAAACCGCTGGTCAGGCCCATGAATTATTACAGCTATACCGACAGCAACCTGGCCAAAGCCGTTGACCAGTATATGTGGGGGGATGAACTGCTGGTTGCGCCCGTGCTGGAAAAAGGCGCCAGTTCCCGCCGGTTGTATTTACCGAAAGGGGACTGGTATGATTTCTTTACGAACCGCAGGCAGCAGGGCGGCCAATGGGTAGAAGAAAAAACATATGCCGACAGGATCCCGGTGTATGTGAAAGCAGGGTCTTTCGTACCCACGCGCCCCGGGCTGAAAAATACTGCCGACTACAAGACCAGGTATTTAAGGGTGAAACATTACATTGGCCCCGGGTCGTCTGAATTCATGATGTATGATGATGATGGCGCCGATCCCAATGCATTACTGACAGACAACTATGAACGTATTTTTTTCCAATCGCGGGAAACAGGAAATGGCCCGGTCATCACCGTAAAAAGCGGCCATCGGCGTTATAAAGGCCAGGTGGTGAAAAAAAGGGTGGTACTGGAAATAGTGGGATTTGAAGGCCGTCCTTCTTCTGTGAAACTCGATGGACTGCTGGTGCCTTACCAGAATAAATACGAAGAGCGGTCAGGGTTTAAAGGCGATTTTTCTTACTGGGACCCATTGAATCAATACCTGCGCATTGTTTTTGATTATACAGGTAATGAGCAGGAATTTACCATCAGCTACTAAACAGGTTGATGACAGCTATGAAACGCCACATTAAAAATATAAGGCCATGAAAATTTATCTCATCATTGCGACGCTGCTTTTTTCAGCAGTAACACATGCGCAGGAAAAAGACCCGGTGATGCAGGTGATTGACCAGTATATGAAGGTGAAAGATGCGCTGGTAAAATCAGATGCAACTGCTGCTGCAAAGGAAGCAGGGCTGCTGTTAAAAATCCTGCAATCCCCTAAGATGGACAACCTGGCAATGGATATCAAAACCATCGCAGCAACAAAGGACCTCGAAAAACAGCGGGCCGCTTTTGCAAGCCTGTCGGCCGATATGTATATGCAGGTGAGAGCTTCCAAAATACACACAACGCTGTATTACCTGCATTGCCAGAAGTACAATAACGGCAGGGGTGCCAGCTGGCTCAGCAAGGAGTCGGTGATCAGGAATCCTTATTACGGGAATGCGATGCCGCCTTGTGGCAGTATAGTAGAGACCCTCCGTCCAAAATAATTATTGTGTTCTTTATACATGCACCAGCAGCTCCAGTTTCGCCCCCAGGCCTTCATTGATAATGCGCATTAATGTGGATAGCCTGATATCACTTGCGTCGTTTTCAATACGGGAGATATAATTTTTCGTTGTGCCACATTTTTCTGCCAACTGTTGTACACCGGCGAAAAGAAATTTAATTTTTAAGTCCAGTTTTAGGGGAGGCTTACATCACGATCTGCGTTACGTTTCCGGCAGTTTGCGGATCGGGAAAACTTCATTAAATTTACTGTATGCAGGTACAGGTAGACATAGAATTCGAACAACTACTCGAAATTGTAAAGACGCTGCCAGCTGGTCAGTTAAAGCTACTTAAGGCCGAAATTGGCAAGAAAAGAAAAGTTAATAAATCTAAAGCTGATTTAGAGACTATACTTATGAATGGGCCGGTAGCAACGGAAAAGCAATTAGAGATTATTGAAAGTAATAGAAAAGCAATCAGCCAATGGCGGACAAATTGATATTGGTTGATACCTCAATTCTAATTGATTTTTACCGCAAGACAAACAAAGCAAATTCAGCATGGATGGCATTGGTTCGGCAAGAATATGAATTTGCCATTTCCGTTATATCAAAGTTTGAAATTTACTCCGGAGCTACCACAAGTCAATTGACATTTTGGGACAGTGTCCTGCAAAGAATAACTGTATTTCCTTTTGACGAAAAAACAGTAGATAAAGCAGTTGACATAAATAAAGAGTTAAAACGTAAAAGGAAACAAATTGACATTCCTGATCTTTTTATTGCAGCTACTGCGGTACAATTTCAGATTCCGCCTGCCACATTGAACTGGAAGCATTTCGCCAGGATTGACGGTTTGGTGGTAATTGAATAATACAACGATTCTTTTGCGCATTTGTGCCTATTTTCATCATCGTAAATCTTTACAGCACATGAGAATAGCCATCTTCGCCATTTTTACCTGCCTGTCAGTTTCCCTTGTTGCACAGAAAAAGAAAACACCAACACCGGCAGCACCCATAACCAAAGCAGACTCAGTTTTATTCTCCACCACCAAATACCGCCTCGTTGGTCCCTTCCGCGGCGGGCGTTCCGGCGCGGTTACGGGATCCTATAAAAACAGGCAGCTGTTCTACATGGCGTCCACCGGCGGCGGGGTATGGAAGACAGCCGACGGCGGCAGCAACTGGAAAAACATCAGTGACAAATACTTCGGCGGCTCCATGGGCGCCATTGCCGTTGCCCCATCCGATGAGAACGTTCTCTACGCCGGCGAAGGCGAGAATACCTTAAGGGGTAATGTATCCGAAGGCCTCGGTGGCATGTGGCGCAGTGAAGACGGCGGCCGCAGCTGGAAAAATATCGGGCTGAAAGATAGCCGGCATATCATCCGGATAGTGATCCACCCCCGCAATCCCGATATCGTTTGGGTAGCCGTGATTGGCCATTTGTTCGGGCCCAGTGAAGAGCGCGGCGTGTTCAAGACAACCGATGGCGGCAAGACCTGGAAAAAGACCCTCTATATTAATAACCAGACCGGGGCCAGTGACCTGGTGATGGAACCCGGTAACCCGACAACATTTTATGCCGGCACCTGGCGCGTGATCCGCACCCCTTATAGCATGGAAAGTGGCGGCGAGGGCTCCGGGCTCTGGAAGAGTACCGATGGCGGTGAAACCTGGAAAAATATTTCCGCAGCGAAGGGATTGCCCAAAGGAGTCTGGGGCATAGTGGGTGTTGCAGTGGCGCCATCAGATCCCGATAAAATTTACAGCCTGGTAGAAAATGCTAACGGCGGACTATTTGAAAGTGCCGATGCCGGTGAAACCTGGACCCTCCAGAACAGCAGCGGCGATATCCGGCAGCGGGCCTGGTATTACAGCAAGGTCTTTGTTGACCCGAAGAATGAGAACGAGCTCTACGTGCTGAATACGGAAATCAATAAAAGCGTGGATGGCGGCAAAACATTTACAAAGGTGAATACGCCGCACGGCGATCACCACGACCTGTGGATTGACCCGGAAGACGGCAACCGCATGATCGTAGCCGATGACGGCGGCGGTCAGATCAGTTATGATGGCGGTGCGAACTGGAGTACCTATGATAACCAGCCCACGGCACAGTTTTACCGCGTGAGCACAGACAATAGTTTTCCTTACCGCATCTTAGGCGCGCAGCAGGACAATAGTACCGTGCGCATCAGGAGCCGCAGCAGCGGATCGGCCATTACAGCCAGCGACTGGAGCTCTACGGCGGGCTTTGAGAGCGGCTATGTGATTGCGGATCCCCTGAACCCCGATATCGTGTATGGCGGCAATTACGGCGGTTACCTGAGCCGGCTGGACCATCGTACCGGCGAGAACCGCGCGATCTCGGTATGGCCCGATAACCCGACCGGCGCAGGTGCTGATGTACAGCGCTTCCGGTTCCAATGGAATTTCCCGATCTTCTTTTCCCCGCATAACCCTAAGCGTTTGTATTGCGCGGCCAATGCATTATTTGTAACCGAGAACGAAGGCGCAAGCTGGGAGCAGATCTCGCCCGACCTCACCACCAATGACAAGAACAAACAGAAATCAAGCGGTGGCCCCATTACGCAGGACAATACCTCTGTTGAATACTATTGTACCATTTTCACCGCCGCGGAATCTGCGCTGGAGAAGGACCTGCTGTGGACCGGCTCCGACGACGGACTGGTGTATGTAAGCCGCGATGGTGGCAAGAACTGGGCGAATGTTACCCCGCCTGCAGCGCCCAAGTGGATGATGTGGAATGCCATTGAAACCCACCCAACGAAAAAGGGCGTGGCCTATATCACCGGCACGCGCTATAAGCTGGATGATTATACGCCTTATATCTACAAGACAACAGACTACGGCAAGACATGGACCCTGGTTACTAACGGTATCGCACCATTGCATTTTACCCGCGTGATGCGGGCCGACAAAAAGCGCGATGGCCTGCTCTATGCCGGTACCGAGTTCGGGATGTATATCAGTTATGATGATGGCGCGAACTGGAAACCCTTCCAGCTGAACCTGCCGGTAGTGCCCATTACCGACCTTACCATCAAGGACAATGACCTTGTGGTAGCCACGCAGGGCCGCGCCTTTTGGGTGCTGGATGACCTGACTACCGTGCAGCAGTATGATGCGGCGATCGTCAATAAACCCCTGCATGTATTCCCGTTGAATGAAGTATTGCGGATGCAATCGGGCGGTGGTGAATTCCGGAGCAGTCCGCCAACGATAGCCGGCGCCAACCCGATGCCGGGCGCGGTGATCAACTACTATGTGAAAGACAGTGCAGTGTCCGCCTCAGCGATCACCATTTACGATGAAGGCCATAAAGCCATAAAAACATTTACGCCCGATGATAAGGAAAACAAATTAGACATCAGGCAGGGCATGAACCGTTTCGCCTGGAACCTTTTATATCCGGCCGGGGAGAAAATAGACGGCATGATCCTCTGGAATGGTGTGCCCGGTGAGATATTAGCGCCGCCCGGAAACTATTACGCGAAAGTGAAAGTAGGGAAGGATAGCACGGAGCTGCCCTTTGTAGTAAAAGCAGATCCCGTATACAAGATAAGTCCCGCTGATTATGCTGCGCAGTTTGCCTTCCTGAAGCAGGTGCAGGACAAGTTCAATGAAGTGCAGAAAGGCATCAAGGATATCCGTTCCATCCGCAGCCAGCTCACCGATTTCGTAGCGCGCCAGGGCAAGGATTGTCCGGCTGATGTGAAGTCCGCCGCCGATACCCTTTCGAAGCAACTCACGTTGATAGAAGAAGCCCTTTACCAGACCAGGGCCAAGAGTGGCCAGGACGTGCTGAACTTTCCTATACGCCTGAACGACAAACTCGCCGGTGTATTTGGAACTGCCAACAGTGGCCATATGGCCCCGTCGAAACAGTCGCGTGAAGTGTATGCAGATATAGCCGGGAAGTGTGATGTTGAGTTAGCGAAACTGTCGAAGTTGAAGAAGGAAGATCTGGTGAAGTTTAATGAGGTGGCAAGGGAGAAGAAGCTGACGGTGGTGGGGGTGAAGGAGTGAGTACGGCAAATAAAATTTTCTATATTAATCAGTATTGAACTTTTATTGCTTTTTTATATGATAGATGTTGCTTGTGCAATAATTATTAAGGATAATAAGATTTTAGTTGTTCAGAGAAGCGAACAAATGAAGCTTCCATTAAAATGGGAGTTTCCTGGTGGGAAAATTGAGGAAAATGAAACAGCCGAAAATTGTATTAAAAGAGAAATAAAGGAAGAATTGAATATTGAAATAGAGGTGGAATTGAAAATTGATAACGGAGAGTTTGATTATGGTATGTTTTCAATAAAGCTATATCCCTTTATAGCAAAGTATTTAAAAGGCGAATTAATATTAGCTGAGCATAAGGCATTTAAATGGCTTAGGAAGGATGAGCTAAAGGGTTTAGATTGGGCAGCAGCGGACATGCCAGTATTGGAGAATTTTTTAAATGTTTATCATGACTAATTTTGGCCTGTATGAGCAGCTTATTAATAAGTATATATTTTCCAGACTAAATGAAATTGACAGAGATAAGTTTTATGTTCAAGAAAATGAAATTGGTAAAGCCGAAGCAGCGCAGGTGTTATCGCACTATCTTTCAAATATAATGCGCATAGCACTAAATCAAATTAGTGGTGATAATAGTATAGAAAAACAAATTGATCTTGCAAATAGTGTTATTAGAGTATTTATCACTCAATTAAAAGACGAGGAATTCGAAGATGACTTAATAGTGGCACAAGGAAAGATCCTTTCGGCAGTATTTCCAAAAATGGATTCAAAATTTTCAAATTTAGAAAAACACCTAAAAAAAATCACACCATATACTGGGTTATCACAAAGTGAACTGTTCACTGGTAGTAACGTAGGAATATCTCTAGAAAGTGAAATAAAAAAAGAAATACTGTCATCTGATAGGATCAATTTTCTTGTTTCATTTATAAAATGGACAGGCATAAGAATATTTAAAGATGAACTCCTTGAATTTACAGAGCGGGGCGGCCAATTAAATATTATTACCACCTCTTATATGGGCGCAACTGATTTTAAGGCAGTTGAATATTTATCAACTTTAAAGAACACTGAGATTAAAGTTTCATACAATACTGATAATGAACGATTGCATGCAAAGGCCTATTTGTTTTTAAGAAATACTGGATTCCATACAGGGTATATTGGATCTTCAAATATTTCACGATCTGCATTAACTAATGGATTAGAATGGAATGTAAAGGTTACAACACAGGAAGTAGGTCATATAATCGATAAATTCCTGAAAACATTTGAAACATATTGGCATGATAAGGAGTTTGAGCGTTTTGAAACTGAAATGCACAGCGAAAAATTAAAATCAGCGCTTAGCAATGAAAAATTAACCGATAGAAAAAAATCCTTAGTCTATTTTGATATAACTCCACATCCTTTTCAAAATGAAATCCTGGAAAAATTAGAAACTGAACGGCAAGTACACAATCGATATAGGAATTTAATTGTAGCAGCGACTGGCACTGGAAAGACGGTTATCTCAGCATTTGATTATAAAAATTATAAAAGTAAGCACTCTAGTGCTAGACTTTTATTTATAGCCCACCGTAAGGAAATTTTGCAACAAGCCCTTGAAACATTTCGTGGAATTCTAAAGGATAATAATTTTGGAGAGTTATGGGTTGATGGCATTTCTCCAGGGAAATATGATTGTATTTTTGCTTCAGTTCAAACCTTAAATAATAGGATAGAATCTCTTACACTTTCTCCTAATTTTTATGATTTCATAATTATTGATGAGGTTCATCATATTGCAGCTTCAAGCTACCGGCCAGTTTTGAACCGATTTGGGCCAAATATCCTTTTAGGGTTAACAGCTACACCAGAGAGAATGGATGGCGAGGATATTACTAAGGATTTTTGTGATTCAATAGCCGCTGAAATAAGGTTGCCAGAAGCGTTGAATAGAAAGTTGCTTTGTCCATTTCAATATTTCGGGATTACAGATAGCATTGATTTGTCAAGGGTAACCTGGAAAAATGGGAAATATGTGCCTGGAGAACTGACAAAAATTTACACCCAGAATGATAAAAGAGTTGGCCAGATAATAGAAAATTTAAATAAATATCTAAATGATTTGACCGATGTAAAAGCGTTGTGTTTTTGTATTTCTCAAGAACACGCTAAGTATATGGCAGAAAAATTTGCATTGGCTGGATTGAAGTCCGATTACCTCGTTAGTGATTCAATCCGTGATTTGAGAGACGGCATGCGAAGTAAATTAATAAGAAAGGAAATCAATTACCTTTTTGTGGTAGATATTTATAATGAAGGTGTTGATATTCCTGAAATTGATACTGTGCTATTTCTTAGACCAACAGAAAGCCTAACAGTTTTTTTGCAACAACTTGGCCGTGGTTTGAGATTGGCTGATGGGAAAGATTGTTTGACAGTCTTGGATTTTGTAGGTAACTCAAGGCCGGAGTATGATTTTGATGGTAAGTTTCGAGCATTGATAGGAAAAACCAATACATCAATACTAAAGGAATTGGAGGATGAATTTCCGCACTTGCCATTAGGATGTTCCATTATTCTTGAGAAGAAGGCAAAAGAGTACATATTACAAAACATCCGGAATGCAACTTCCTTAAATAAAAATCAACTGGTTAATAAGATCAGGAATTTTGAAAATCAAACTTCACTGCCTCTTTCACTGAAGAATTTTTCTAATTTTTATCATATTAATTTACAACTGATATACAAAAATTCAAATTGGAGTAGATTATGTGTATTGGCCGAGCAGATTGAAGATTACGACCCAGATTACGACAGTGAATTATTTAGAGCGGTAAGTAAAAAGTGGCTTTCGTGTAATTCATATACCTATTTTCAATTTATTCTAACATTGGCCAAAAGAAACTTCAATTTTGATTTCGAAAGCTTTACTGTGGATGAAAAGACGATGTGTTTGATGCTATATTACGATGTATGGCAGGAACCAGGCAAATTTAGTTCTCTTGCGGAAAGTATAATGTATTTAGGTAGAAATAGGTTATTGGTTAATGAGATTATAGAATTAATGGAAATATTGATAGATAGGATTGATTTTTTGGAAATAAATATTCGTCTGCCATATCCACAACCTTTAAAACTGCATAGCAGGTATACCCGAGATCAGATTTTGGCAGCATTTGGTTTTCACACTTTTAATAAAAGAAGTGAAATTAGGGAAGGAGTAGCGTACTCTGTGGAAAAAAATACGGAGTTGCTTTTTATTACACTGGATAAATCGGATAAAGATTTCTCGCCAACCACATTGTATGATGATTTTGCGATAAATGATATTTTGTTTCAATGGCAGTCTCAAAATTCAGTTAAACCGGAATCCGTGAAGGGGCAATTGTACATAAATCACGTTAAGCTTGAAAGACGAATATTGCTTTTTGTACGTGAGAAAAAGGAAGATGAATATAAAAATACTATGGCTTCAGTTTTTTTGGGTGAAGCAAAGCTAGTGGAACACAACGGTTCTAAGCCTATGAACATTGTATGGGAGTTGTCAGAGCCAATGCCGCCATATCTTTGGAAAGATTCCGCGAAAATGGCTATTGGATAAATTTATATCATAAAGGCAATCCTCATTAATATTTAATTAAAGTGCATCTGAAGACTAATATTATTTTTAAAGGAAAGGGTGTTGAACTATAATGTAATTATTGTAGAGAAGTCCAGTTTTGAGCAAACCTACTGGGTTGCAAAAAAGTTAAAGACTGTTCCATCCCTTTTTGTATTAGACTTTAGAGTCAACGAAGGTTAAAATGAAATCATAACACGCATATGTCACCTACCTGTAATTGCAATCCTTACTGATTTCTTGTCAGTTAGTTTAATTGCTAGGTATTCTGCCAATGCTTGAATAAATGCATTTTTTATTTGGGTATCCCACCCATAATCAGTTATCTGCTTCATCAAGGTATTTTCTAAATCAATTTGATTTCCTTCGCTAGCAGCTTCCATACCTAAAAAATAGTGCTTATCGGAAATTGAACTATATGCAAGAATTATCGTTCCGGCAAGGGATTTATTATTTTGTCGTATTAGGTTCATAAAGGTAAAACCATATTTATTGCCTTGAGTTGTAAATGATACGGTATCGGAAATAGAATAGCCTTTTTTTATGTCTAATCCACTTTCAATCGTAGTTTTATAGCCTTTTACTAGGTATAAATATTCTTCCTGTGTTGTATTTTGAGTAAATCCAGAAATGCTAATAATTGATAAAATGGCGGTAAAGAAAAATTTCATGAAATAGGTTTTTCCGTTAAACGATTTTAGAGGAAGAATATTTTCTAAATAGATTAATTTTTATAATTGAATTTCAAATGCTAAGATATTTTCTATTGTTGAATTGATTACAGCCCCTTCATTACCACCTCCAAATGTTCCAGCAAATCCTCTGTTTCCGTTGCATTTGGATTTATTAGCCCGAGCTTTTCCGTTTCCAGCGGGTATTCATCTATAAAGTTTAAGCCTTCTACTTCAGCAAGGCCAAAATATTTCATGGTATTCCTGAATCGTACTTCATTCATGCCCCAATAATGGATGTATTTTTCTTGTGTTACCATTACATGTTCGTAATAATCTTCATCCTGGTAGAAAATGGAAAATTGCAGGTCGGGGTCTTGCGATAGTTCAAGATGAAAGGGTTCGAGTTCATTTAATAAGTGCATCTTATCCATCGCATCACCCAGCGAATAATCTTCTTTACCTGGGCCAAAAACCATGCATACTTCTTCCGGTAACTGTAATATCAGGACTCTGCAAAGTGACCATAAGTTTTCATTGTTGATGTTGATTTGTGCCAGGAAGGTATTTGGTAATAAATCATCGTCGTCTGGACTAATGGTATACCCTTCCACAAGATTTGCAGGTTCTGCCGGAGTGGGCATTTTTATGGTGGGGGGAAGATGTAGTGGTTTCATACTTGCTTTTTTTAATAAAGCCCCGGCCAATGCTTGCCAGGGCTGGCTTTTCACAGGGATTTCCTGATCGCTTATCCCTGCACGGTAATCTGGCTAACGGCCGTGGCTACCGTACCTGCTACCGCTAGGTAGCTGGCAATGGTGGTCACAATGGCCGGAAGCGCCACAGGGGCTGCAATGATGGCGGCACTGATCGCTGCCAGCGCCATGCCAATGTTTCGCAGCTTTACAAAGAATGATGGCGTAGGGGCGTTGGCCCTTTCCACCAGGCTAAGTCTGTCGATCTCGGTTTGTTTCATAGCATTGTCCATTTAAAGGTTAATAATGGCCGGCATTTCCTCCAGCGTAATCCATACCGGCTTGTTGTCTTTGAGTGCAATAAATACCAGGTCCAGCAACTTGTTGAAAGCTTTTCCTGAACCCTTTCCCATGCCCGGTCCCGTGAGTTCCGTAACGGTGGCAATGCAACCCTTCAACTCAGTCCGGGCATTGTTGGCCCGGTGGATGAGTATCAGTTTCCGGATCCCGGTATCCTTCAGTAGCAGGTGATTCTTGTGGCGTGGACTGTACCTCAGTACCACGGGGTACCTGCCTTTGGGAATACAGGATTTCATAGGCGCATTGTTCCGCCAGGGTAACTCAATCGTATAGCATAGGATATCATCAAGGATGCGTAATATGCCGTTCGTACCCGTTTCGTAGTACGTCCGTTGTAAGAGCAGTTCCATGACTATAGGGTTTGTTGCAACTCAGCGGCATTGCCAGCCAGGTCGGTAGCGACAATTTTCACTACCGTGCCAGGCAAGGTGGCATTCTGCTGCGTGCAGAGATATTTCCAATCGCTGCCATTCGGTTCCAGGTATGCAACTAAGCGCTTGGGAAAGGCCGGGAATATGCTATAAAAAGTATAGGAACATGTGGAAACAGGATAGAAAGGTTTCGGGAAAAATAGCCTCCTAAAACGGGACTTTCACCCGTTCTATTCTGGAAGAATTGGCTCAATTTACTGTTTGATTCTTATCATTAACACCTTAAATCTTTTTGTATGCAAGAACAATTAAATGCAACATGGCATAAAGCCTGTAATCAATTTAGTAGCAAGCAAATTCATGAGGATGGGGTAAAGAGCCAGTTGCGTGACGCTTTGAATGCTGAAAAGAATGGATATATCAGCAGGGATATTGATCGCATTAAAAAAATAATGTCTAATAGAAAGGGTCCCGGCACGGGTGGTAAAGGAAATGGCATTGACCGGGTGCCTTTTTTAAGTCCGCCGTTAGGCTGCCAGGGAGGTTTTAATTTTATTACGCAGCAGGATAAAAATTATTTTATAGGTTTTTCGGACCAGGAAACTGTTATTGATTTTGCCGCAAACAACCAGCCCACCCTTATGCGGGGCGACATAAAATTTTTACATCAAAGCGTTGTTCAAACAGTGCCCGCCACCGGTGAGATTTCGCTCGCAGGAGTAACTGGCTATGGTTCAACTCCGAATGAAAGCATATTTCCCGGGCGGGGGATTACACTGTATAGTGGCCTCACGCATGTTTTTGACAGTACTCTTTTTGGCCCGCAGTATGGAGCCATCCAGGCCACTGCGCGGTTATCCCATCCGGAAGGTGGAATTTTATTTCTCAATGCTGGTCCATTAGGTAGTAACGTAGATGGACTAGCTGCTATAATAGTTATGTCTACTATTCAGGTATCAACCTATGATCCGGTCGGTAAAAAATGGTTTCATTCAGATAACTGGCATGTTTGTATTCGGAATGTGGCCATAGGAGCGCCCCGCTTTTACGACAAAGAATATTACGATAAGTATTTTATTTACTTAGGAAACGCTACAACAACTTTGGAGGCCTACGATGAGTTTATTACGCTGACTCCGCAGTACAGCCAGAATGGCAAATCAGATGTTAGTACCAGTGTTCGGTATAGTTATTCTGATAAGCCTGTGTATGTAAATGTATCAGTTGGAGTGTATCCAATTTTAATGGCAGGAAATGAGCATGTTTCAGGTGCCATCATTGCCTGTCAGAAAATGGGGGCCACACCGGTTGCAGTAGAGCCCAATGTTCGGAATTTTGTTGGCGCTCCTTTTGTACTTGATTCGATTCGAATATGTGGGTTGCAGTAAATATACCATCCACCCCACAGTGGAAATGCGGTTTGCCGTCGTACGTCCTCCACTACAAACCAACAATCAGTCATTGGCAACAACCCTGATCCCACTACGTACTGAAAGAAGTGGTTTTATCGAAGAACTTAAACGGGCAAAAAAGGCCGATGACCGAACTGCGATGATCAATTTGTCAAAGAATTATGTCAGTTCACCTGCCTTTATAGGGTCAATTCAATCTGTGGATCCCAAATGGCAGGCGCAGCTCCGTATATTGGAACGGTCGGGTGAGGCCGGCTTTGAAGATTCGTTTAAGAATAACCTGCAGATTATTTTTTCAAAACTATGACAATGGAAATTAGAAAACTACCGCTAACCTTGCATTAGCAAAAGCACGGCGGACTCAATACGCATCGTCGATAATTTCACTGATCAACGGTTGTTTCGGCGACAGAGGTTCTGCTGAAAATTAGTAATATTCAATCAACTATTTATAAAGGATTAGCTTTGGTACCAGGCAGCAAATATTAAATGCCGTGCCTTTGCCAATGCATGTACGTTAGCGGTCAGGCAGTAACAGACATCATGAACTCATGAAGCGACTTAGAAAAATTCTTATTGTACTTTTTATTCTTATCGGAATCTGTGCGTTTTGGTATTGGGCAGACAAAAAGGATTATTTCAATTCTGACTATAGAGATTTGACATCTTCGGAAAAAAGGTCTTTTGAATGGCAAGACGGTGACGACGGAGAAAAATTAATGCAACGGTACAGACAGTATTTCTTTGACGGCCAGTATGCATTTCCCAGACAAAAGGTTACCAAAGTAAAGCTCTTTAGAAACATCCCAATGATAAGTTCGTTGACAAGTAAAACACTAAAACCGGAATATGTTGACAGGTTCACTAACTTCTGTAATGACACAACAAATTTTCATTGGGGTGAAACAACATGGAAACTAAATGAAAGCAAATATTACTGCAGACTATATAATGCAGACGGCAAGGTTTCAGGCAAGATTTACTTCTGCCTTGACGAGTGTGGCATGACAAGTTCGAGACCCTTCTCACCAGCAATGAAGTTTGGAGGTCTTTCGCCAAAAGGCTTGAGCTTTATTCAAAAGTTCTTTAGTGACAAAACAAAATGGGAATAGAATTTAAAACAGATGCTCGAACCGCTAACATTGGGTTTTATGCTATTTGGGCTTGACCAACAATCTTCAGCTAAAAGCAAAGCCAGTCTTTAGTTTGGGCTTGACCAGCATTTTTGCACTTCTGTAAAAAGAATGAACTTTAATTTATAAATTTAACATCGGTTCCGGGCAGGACATTGGCAAATATACCAACAGCATAAAGCCCTGGTCGTTGGCTGCGATTTCTCAAACTTTCGAATTATTTAATGAAGCTAGACAAAAGTTCAATTATAGGTACATGCCGAAATATCCTTCCGGTGTACTTGTTGTTGTATTTTCTTTTCATCAGTAATTATTTTAAATTTTCATTTCCAGTAATAACATTTTTCGTAGACTCACTCCAATATATTTCGGGAAAACTTATTCACCTTATAAATGAAATTTTCATTCATAAAGAATTCGATGGGAATATTACAATGGATGACAATTACTGGCTTTATGTTGCTGTTGTCACTTATTTTGCGTTGTCAATACCCATTGGAGTTATTTGGACAATTGTGGCCGGCAGCAAGGGACAATCAAAACTCTTTTTTTACCTTAACATTTACTCCCGCTATTACCTCGCTTTCATGTTGCTAGATTATGGGTTTGCAAAAATATTTGGAATCCAGTTTGCAGAACCGTGGCCGAATGATTTAATACAACCGCTCGGTAATTTGAATGTGCATAGTTTGTTATGGGATTTCATGGGGGCTTCAAGATCATATAATTTATTTGCAGGGTTATTGGAAGTTATACCGGGGGCTTTGCTATTATTCAGGAGAACTTCTGTTATTGGAGCAATTGCGTCCATCGCAGTGCTTTTAAACGTACTAATGCTGAATATTGGATATGATGTGCAGGTAAAAACAATGACACTGCACCTTATTCTAATCGGAATTTTTATACTTTACCCCGACTTAGATAGGCTTCTAAAATTCTTTTTCCTGAATGCAGATATTCAGAAGAAGCGCGACATGCTGATTATAGAATCAAAATTCAGACCTGCATTGTTAATTTTGAAGTTTATCCTCATTACTTATGTTTTTTTCGTTTATGTCAATGATAAATGGCACGCCAGGCAGAGACGAACTGCCTCAATGAAATCAGTATTAAATGGCATTTATGAAATAAATAGGTTTCAGAATACAAATGAAAAGTTGAGAATTGATGATGGAAATACGAAATGGACAAAGCTGGCTATGATGGATGGTTATGCTACCATTCGGTTTTGCAATGACTCAACATCGGTTTTTATTGCAAAAATTGATACCACAAAGAAAATTGTGGAGTTAAAGAGTCCATATGACAGCTTATTTAAGTCATCGCTCCATTATATCCAAAGTTCAGATCAATACAACTTTAAGGGTGTTTTTGGTATAGACTCAGTTTATATTTCGGCAAAAAAAATTAATATCGAGATGATGCCCTTGAACAAAGACAGAGGTAAAGTTCAATGGCTTTGGTATTAATTAATAAGAGGAATACAAAAATTTTACCGCAGCCAACAAGGGGTTTGGCGTCATGGCGGCTTAACGAATAAATCCTGATCGATATAACATTGCTCGGCGACATATCAATCTGACGAATAAAACCCAGCTATAGAATATATTTTCTTCTTCATATCTTTGATCAGCACCAGTCCCGGCTTACGTAACACGGAATATCGCCACGTCGCTAAGCCCGGACGTTATGCGCAACTTTATGAGCGACACAATTCAGTTGACATATAATAAAGTGTTTGCTTACCTGACATTATCAATGCTTTCTATTGTTCTTTTCATTTTTGTTATCAGGACATTTCAGCTAAGCGACCCTGAAGAAATTGCCATTATGCGCTACTTTGACATTTTCATGATTGTACTAATCATTGTTGTTTGCATAAAATATTTTATTCCGGCAATTAAAGGACAAATTGCGCTTGAGCTAAACAAAGATTGCCTTGTTGACAATATTAGAAATAGAAAAGTCTATTGGAGCAATGTTCAAAATGTGCGACAAGTAAACTTTTCTCGTTCTTTTTCTTCTGGCATTGCAATAGACTTAATTGACAAAGACGCTTTCTATAGTGATCAAAATATGTGGCAAAAATTATTAGGACGGTTTAGCAATTTCTCATACAACACTCCTTTTATAATCCCGTTGCAATATATTTCCGGAGACAACACTGTAATTTTCGAGACACTAAAGAAATATTTTGAAGTTCGTGCGAAAAGCGAATAACATCAGGTTTGCCGCAATGCTGGCATAAGGAATAACTAATAAAATATCATTTAAACAAAAACTAAAATGAAAAAACTTTCTTCTCAGTTTTGCTTCTTACAGCCAGTATCTTTATTTACAGTTGTAGTTTAAATAAACAAGAAATTAACTTGGACGCTAACCGTGACGTTGTTAAAAAATATCATGAAGTATGGAGTAACGGACAAGTGACAGAATTAAACAAAATATTAGCACCAGATTTTGTCCGCCACTTTATAAACGGAATTGAGTGGAAAGGAATTGAAGGGGCAAATAGTTCAATTACAAGTCATAGAAAATCATTTCCAGACTGGAAAGAAGAAATTGTTGACATGATAAGTGAAGGCGACAAAGTGGTAACAAGATATAAATCGACAGGTACTCAACAGGGAACATTTAATGAACTTGACTCGACTGGAAAAAAAGTTACTATCTATGAAACTTCTATTTTCAGAATAGCAAACGGTAAAATAGCGGAGCAATGGGGTTTTCCTGACGCATTAAGTTTGAACAATCAACTCGAAACAAAAAAATAACGTTACATATCCCCACCTGCGGCAATGCAAAACTTTATCGGTCATTGTAACTGACGACACCTAACTAAATATTAAAGACTAACAAACTAAAAGAGTAGGATGAGGAAAATAATAGTAGTAGCAGGTGCGACAGGAAATTTAGGTGGCAAAATTGTAACTGCCTTATTAGATAAAGGAGCAGAAGTAAGAGCAATTGTCCGTCTGGAAACGGACCTTAAAAAAATAAAAGATTTAGAGAAAAAAGGTGTCAATGTTTTTCAGGTAAACACTAGCAATATATCCGAGGTTTCAAAACATTGCATTGGTGCACATTGCCTTGTATCTGCTTTAGCCGGCTTAAGGAAGACTATTATTGATGCTCAACGTGTTTTCTTAGACGCTGCCATTGAAGCAAATGTTTCACGATTTATACCAAGCGATTATTCAAGTGATTTCACGAACTTAAAAGAAGGTCAAAACAGAAATTTAGATTTAAGACGAGAGTTTCACAGATATCTTGAAACAACCCCTATCAAAGCAACAACTATATTTAACGGTCCTTTTATGGATTTATTGACTACAGATATGCCTTTGATTATGTTTAAACAAAAACGCATTCTTTGTTGGGGCAATCCAAATCAAATCATAGAATTTACAACTACTAATAACGTTGCAGAATTCACAGCTGAAGCAGCCATTGACAACAAAACACCAAGATTCCTTAGAATCGCTGGTGACAGACTTTCATGTAACGACTTTGTGAAATTGCTTACTGAACTTACCAATGAAAAGTATAAATTATTTAGACCAGGAGGCATCCGCCTTCTAAATGCTGTTATCACCTTAACAAGATTTATTTCTCCGTCAAAAGATGAACTTTATCCAGCCTGGCAAGGAATGCAATATATGAGAGATATGATGGAGGGTAGAATTATTTTTCAAAAATATGACAACGACAGATATTCAAACATCAGGTGGACATCTGTAAAGGACTTTTTAATCAAAAAAACAACGAACCGCAACAGTACATCCAATTTTTGTGAAACTTAAAATCTGGCAAAATGTCTAAGGCCTGATAACCTGATCACCCGCAACATGCGTGGCGCGCCACATTCCTTAATTTGTATTGGCCTGAAGCCTGCATGAAGCCTTCCATAAGCCTTCCATTTGCCTTCCATAAGCCTGTTTGAAGCCTGCCCGAAGCCCGGAGCGAGCCTAATCCGGGCCGCCGGGAAGCCTAATTAAAGCCAAAATAAGGCCTGATTAAGGCCGAAAATCACCTTGCCGCCTCCATAATAGAGGCTGTAAAATGAACTGTGTCAAAGGTTAACTTTAATGCAGTTTTTTATGCTAGACAAACAACACCCTGATTATGAACGCCTTCAGAAAAAGGCGCTGGAGCAATTACGAACCGGTAAGTCGC
>NZ_JAIQXE010000002.1 GCF_020076305.1 Flavihumibacter profundi | reverse complement strand
CGCTGTACTGATTGATAATTATTGCATCTTTAGAACATAGATCGGCTGTGTCGGAATAATTATCAATCTGCACAGCGCATTGAAAAATAGAACTTTGAAAAATTGACACAGTTTATTTTACACTCCCGTCGCTTAACATTTAGTTTACAAATATTGAGTCCAACTCAATTTACCTTAGTTGTCTTATTCATGCTCATTTTTGAAACCCAACCGTAAAATATTATTCCTGCTTTTATTTTCCAGCTTATGCTGGATCATACTATCTCATGCTTTCCAGCGAGAGGATAGTGTCAAACCACAAGATTGGCAATTCCATTTAAATAAAATGGGTAAAAATCCTGACCATGTATCTATGGTTAGTGACCGATTCAAAAAAAGCGAAACAGATAAAGACAATTCGAAACGTCATAAAAAAAGTCTTGTTAGTAAGGCTTTCGCATTAACGCCTTATATTTCTACAAACAGATACACCTATAACATTTCCCGCCAGTATTCCTCTCTCAATTATATGCTGGTTCAAAAGGTGATTGCCCAGCTTTCACTGAGGGGGCCTCCTGCAGCCTGTTAAGCTTTATCATTTCATTTACAATTATGGCCATCAATTAGAATAGGCCATTCTTTTATTTTTTATCAAATCCAGCATGATGCCCCTACACAGAGTAGTTGCAATAAGGCAGGCCTTGCCTGTTTTAATTGTATTTTTTTGCAGTTCAGTTATTGCACAGACCAGCAGTCAAAACTATTTATCGCTTAACAAAGCTGTAAGTCTTGCCCTGAGTAATTATCCTTCCATCCTCTCCAAAAAAGCCACGCTGAATGCAGCTAAGGCCACCCTTGCAGAGACTAAAAAGTCCTGGCTACCCAACCTGAAAGTCAGCGACCAGCTGGATGCCGGCAGTAACAACAATTTAAATGGTGCTTATTTCCCGATGTCGATAGTGCCCTCTAATTCAGGAGGCAGGCGGCTGGACAATAATTCAACCATGGCCATAGGTAATATAGCAACAGCATATGGTGATTGGGAAGTGTACAATTTTGGATTGTATGGAGCCCGAAACAGAGAAGCTGACGCAGCACTTAGAATCCAGGAATACAATCTCGGTGCTGAAGAATATAATATTGAATCGGCGGTCATCGGGAATTATCTCGATCTGGTGAAGTTCCAGCGGCTGGCAGGTATACAGCTTAAAAATATTGAAAGGACTCAAATCATTTTAGATGCCATAAAAGCATTTGTGAAATCTGGTTTAAAGCCTGCTGTGGATAGTTCAGTGGCTGCAGCTGAATTATCAAAGGCCCGCTTAACCTATCTCGACCTGGTGAATACAGTCCAATTACTGAAAATTCAGCTGGCTACATTTACAGGACTTGATTCGGCCCAGGTCAGAGCGGATACTGCTTTAAATATTTTGCAGAAAATCAATTTATCTGAATCGAACTACCTGGACTCAGGGTATTTCCAGCATCCTTTGCTAAAATACCAATACGCCATTTATGAAGATAACCTGGCGCAGCAGAACCTGATCAAAAAAACCAATTTACCAAAGATCAGTATCATGGCTGCCGGTTGGATGCGGGGATCAAGTATATCTCCCTCAGATGAATACAAGAACCTGAGCAGCGGCTTTTCCTATACGAGGTACAATTACCTCGCCGGGCTTGCTGTTATTTACAATTTCACTGACCTGAAAAGGACCCAGCTGAAACTGAATGTTCAGAAATATAAGTCAACCGCCGCTCTGGAAACTTTCAACGAACAGAAAACCCAGCTGGCTAACGCGCAGGCACAAGCGAATAGTGCCCTTCAAAATTCAATTGTCAAGCTGGCGGAAATACCTATACAAAAAAATGCTGCAAGTGCAGCATACCTGCAAAGGAATGCGCTGTACAATGCCGGCCTTACGAATATAGTAGACCTCACCAATGCTTTATACCTGCTGAACAGGGCAGAAACAGATGAAGTATTGGCGGCCGACGAAGCCTGGAAAGCCTTCTTCAGAAAAATGTATGCCGGCAACCAGGTAAACCAATTTATATCCCTCTTTAAATAAGTAATATGTCATTAGTGTCCACTGCCTTAAGAAAGCCGGTTGCTGTAATCGTCTTAACGGTTGGATTGCTGCTCTTTTCGGTTTTGTCAATAATGAAAATACCGATCGACATCTTTCCGAAACTGAATTCACCCACTATCTATGTTATTGAACCGTATGGTGGCATGTCACCCAAGCAGATGGAAGGATTTTTTGCGACCAGGCTGCAGGACCAGTTTCTTTATGTATCCGGTATTAAAAATATTTCCAGTAAGAATATCCAGGGACTATCACTCATCAAGCTAAGCTTTTACGAAAATGCAAACATGGCTGAAGCTGCGGCGCAGGTAGCCCTCCAGGTAAACCGGGCCATGAACTTTTTCCCGCCTGGTGCTCAACCACCGCAGGTAATTCGATTCGATGCCTCTTCCCTTCCGGTTGGTCAATTGGTCTTCAATAGTCCAACCAAAACGTTGAAGGAAATTTATGACCTGGCATCGACCCGGATCAGGCCCTTATTTTCTACCGTATCGGGATTATCGGCGCCGCCTCCTTTTGGTTCAAATGCCCGGTCTGTAGTAGTAAGCTTCGATCCGGCGAAACTTCGAAGCTATAATTTAAGTCCGGACCAGGTGGTGGAGGCCATTGCTAAAAACAACGTGATGTCCCCTTCCGGCAACCTGCGTATCAACAACACCATGTACGTTACCACCCTGAACTCACTGGAAAAGGAAGTGGCTGATTTCAGCCAGATCCCAGTGGTCTCAGAAGGATCGAAAGTAATACTGGTTGGCGATGTGGCAACTGTGGCAGATGGCGCTGATATTACCGTAGACTACGCGCTGATCAATGGTAAAAGATCGGTGTACATGCCCATAGTGAAAACAGCAGACGCTTCTACCTGGGATGTGGTACAGCAACTAAAAGGCAAGCTGCCCGAAATGCAGGCCCTGCTCCCTGATGACATCAGGATATCGTATGAATTCGACCAGTCGGTATTCGTGATCAATGCTGTGAAAAGCCTGATCACCGAAGGTATTCTTGGAGCAATACTAACCGGACTAATGGTGCTGCTTTTCCTGCAGGATTTCCGAAGCAGCCTGATCGTTATCATTACTATCCCGGTATCCATTATCAGCGCTGTATTCTTCCTTAACATGTTCGACCAGACCGTTAATATCATGACCCTGAGCGGCCTTGCGCTCGCAATTGGTATCCTGGTAGACCAGGCGACGGTAACGATAGAAAATATCCACCAACACCTGGAAATGGGCAAACCGAAAAAACAGGCTATTTATGATGCCTGCGAAGAGATATCCTTCCCGTTGCTGCTGATACTGCTTTGTATTTTGGCGGTATTCGCCCCTTCTTTTATTATGACGGGCGTTCCAAAAGCCATGTTCCTGCCACTTTCCCTGTCGATCGGTTTTGCCATGATCATTTCCTTCCTGATGGCGCAGAGCCTGGTACCCGTATTGTCCAACTGGATGCTGAAAACGGAAAAATTCAGTTACCACCATGGTGAACACCACGCTCATGCCGGTATGGCCCTGGATAACGAAGAGATCAATGAAGTGAATGTACACCTGAAACAAGAACTGAAAGAGCCGGAAAAAAATGACTTCTTCCAGCGGTTTAAAATCCGGTACATGAAAATGATCGGGAGCTGGATGAAAAACTCAAGGTTAACTGTAATAGTTTACCTGGTTGGAGTACTTGGACTGGCGGCGACCGCCTATGTCTTTATTGGTAAAGACCTGATGCCGCATATTAATACTGGCCAGTTCCAGCTGAGGATTAAAATGCCCGATGGAACCAGGCTGGAACGCACGGAAGAAAAGTTGCACCAGGTACTGGATATTATAGACAGTACGTCAGAGCATCATGTGGAGATCAGTTCTTCCTATGTGGGACTGATACCCAGCAGCTTCGGTTCCAGTAACCTTTATATTTTCAATAGCGGCACACATGAAGCAGTGCTGCAGGTAAACATGAGCGAAGATTACAAAACCGATATTGATGCATTCAAAGATAAACTGAGAGACAATATCCATAAAGCCATCCCTGATATGAGACTATCTTTTGAACCGATTGACCTGACTGAAAAAATCATGAGCCAGGGTGCATCCACACCAATCGAAGTAAGGGTTGCGGGTAAAGACATGAAACAAATTGAAGCCTATGCCTATAAACTGGAAGCTTCGTTAAAGAATATCCCTTTCCTGCGGGATGTACAGATCGCCCAGCCGCTTAAGTATCCGGTTATCAATGTGAACCTTGACCGTTTCAAGGCAGCGCAGATGGGACTGACGGTTGCCCAGGTAGCCAGGTCTGTTACAGAAGCAACGTCTTCCAGCAGGTTCACGGAAAAAAACCTCTGGCTCGATGAAAAAGTGGCCTATACCTACCAGGTGCAGGTGCAGATACCGGAATATGTCATGAATGAAAAGAGCCAACTGCTGGAAATTCCACTTATAAAAGGGCAGAGCAGGCCCATACTAGCTGATGTGGCCACTTTAACTGTTGATACACTGCCGGGAGAATATGACCGTGCCGGCCCAAGGCGATTTGTAACTGTTGGGGCGAATATCCGTGGGAAAGACCTTGGGAATGCCACCAAATCAGTTCAACAGGTAGTACAATCAATGGGTGAACCCCCTAAGGGAATGGTCGTTGAGTTAAAAGGAACATCCAGCCTTCTTGTAGAAACTATGAGCAGCCTGCAAAATGGACTCCTGATAGCTATCGTCGTTATTTTCCTGCTGTTGGCAGCCAATTACCAGTCCACCAAGGTCTCACTGGTTGTATTAAGTACAATACCGGCAGTTATCCTTGGGTCGCTTACAGCACTCCTGGTGACCGGTTCAACCCTTAACCTGCAATCTTATATGGGTATGATCATGTCGACAGGCGTATCAGTAGCTAACGCCATCCTGATTGTTACCAATGCCGAAAGTTTAAGGTTACAATACCAGGATGCTGAAAAAGCAGCTGTTGTAAGTGCTTCAATTCGTTTAAGGCCAATCCTGATGACGAGTTTCGCCATGATCGCTGGCATGATTCCTATGGCCAGCGGAATGGGTGAAGCCGGTGACCAGACAGCCCCACTTGGCCGGGCGGTAATTGGAGGTCTCATCTTCTCAACACTCGCCGCGCTTTTGGTACTGCCCCAGGTATTTGCCCTGGTCCAGAAAAAAAGCAGCCTTAAATCCGTATCCCTCATGCCCGAGGAAAACACTTTAAATTAATACAAATGAAAAAGTACTTTATTATACTTCCACTTATAGCAGCAGTAGCCTGCAATCATGCGGAAAATGCAAAAAAAGAAACCACATCAGCACCGGCAAAGCAATACAATATTGCAGCAATAACAACAAGTAACCTGTCCCCGGTGATAAAATTGCCCGGTGAATTAAAGCCCTTTGAGATTGTTCAGCTCTACCCGAAAGTGAACAGCTTTGTAAAAGAAGTACTGGTAGACCGGGGCTCCAAGGTTAAAAAAGGACAGGTACTGATCAGGCTGGAAGCCCCTGAAATTGAACAGCAATACTATGCAGCCAAATCGAAATACCTGCAGGCTTATTCCATCTTTATAGCCAGCAAAGACAATTATGAAAGGCTGTTGACAACCAGCCAGACACCAGGAACTGTTTCTGCACACGATATCACCCTTGCAAATGCCAGGATGCTGGCAGACAGTGCGAGTATGCAGGGAGAAATTGCCAACTACAAAGGCCTTGAAGCCAATATGCAATATTTAACAGTAACTGCGCCATTTGATGGAATTATATCTGAAAGGAATGTTCACCCAGGCGCACTGGTGGGACCTAATTTAAAAACAGACGATAAGGCAATGCTGGTGCTGCAGCAGGAAGAGAAGTTGCGGCTCATCATAAACATACCGGAAGTTTACAGTAACCAGCTAAAAAATAAGAATGCCCTGAACTTTACCGTTAGTACGCTGCCTGGCAAATCATTCAAAGGCATCCTGGACAGGTCGGCCGGTGCGCTGGACCTCAAATACCGTTCAGAAGCCATGGAGGCCGACGTAATAAACACCGACCGCTTACTCAAGCCGGGTATGTACGCAGAAGTGGAGTTGCCAGTGCAGAGGTCCGGACTTGCGATGGTAGTTCCAAGTAGCTCTATTATCACCTCCACAGAGGGCAAATACATAATATCTGTAAAGAATGGAAAAGCCTTCCGGATCAGTATCCAGGAAGGAAATACACAGCACGATTCCACAGAGATATTCGGAGATATCAAAGTGGGTGAAAAAATAATTGTAACTGCAAGTGATGATATTAAAGATGGCGCAATAATCAAATAATAATATGGACGCGCTTCCCATTTTATTATTGACTGGTTTTATTGTCGGTATCCTGGGTACATTGATTGGCGCCGGAGGCGGTTTTATCCTGGTTCCTGTTTTACTCTTTGCACACCCCGAATTAAAACCAGAAATCATCACTGCCATATCAATGGCCATAGTAGCCGCCAATGCCATTTCCGGCAGTTTTGCCTATGCACGTGAAAAGCGCATAGACTACAAGGCAGGATCCCAGTTTGCATTGTTTACGCTGCCCGGATCTGTCATTGGCGCATTGATCACAAGCTATATTTCACAACACATATTCAATACTTTATTTGGCTTGCTGTTAATATTGATGGGCATCTATTTAACTATAAAGAAGGAACCGGTACCCATAAGCCACCTTGTTGCAAAACCAGGGCCGGGGTGGAAACAACACACTCTCACAGATAAGTCGGGGCAAAATTATAACTATACCTATAATCAATACATTGGTATGGCTATCAGTGTTGCTGTTGGATTTATCTCCCCTATCCTGGGAATAGGCGGTGGTATAATCCATGTGCCGGTTATTGTACATTATCTTAATTTCCCGGTACATGTGGCCACGGCAACCTCCCATTTTATCCTTGCAATAATGTCATCTGTAACTGTAATTGTGCACCTGGTCACCGGAAACTATTCCGACCCGGCGATTCAGCACCTGGTAATTTTTCTGGCTATAGGGGCAATAACCGGAGCCCAACTGGGAGCCTGGGTCTCTCATAAAATCAAAGGTAGTTTCATCATTAAAGCATTAGCCATATCACTTACCCTGGTTGGCATCAGGATACTACTAAAAACATAGAAAACCAAATACTATGTACGGCTAAACAATGCCTTATTCAGGGTTTTGTAATTAATAGACTAAATTCATCAAATTAATTACAAAACCCTGATTCTCTATGGCACTTATCGTAATCGGATTGATTGTTTTCTTTGCTTCATTTGGGCTCGGTCGCGCAGAAGAGCCACTCAAAAGGTTTTCAGGAACAATAAGAAGCATTGGACTCGCTATTGCCGCAGTAGGTGTATTAACATCCTGTATTATACAAATTGATGCAGGTCAGATTGGTGTTAAAAAACTGTTTGGCCAGGTGCAAAAAGATGTACTAAGCAGTGGTCTCCATTTAATCAACCCCCTGCTTGAGATTGAAAGACTGGATGTAAAAACACAGAACTATACCATGAGTGGCATGCATGATGAAGGCACTAAAACCGGGGATGATGCCATCAGGGTTTTAACAGCAGATGGTTTGGAAGTAACCATTGACCTTTCGGTTTTATACCGTGTGGTAACCAACGACGCACCCATGCTTTTGCAGGAAACAGGTTCAGATTATGAAGACAAGATCGTTCGCCCGATTACAAGAACCCGTATCCGCGATAATGCAGTGTATTATGATGCTGTTGCTTTATATTCTACTAAAAGGGATGAATTCCAGCAAAGGATTTTTAAAAGTATAGAAGCTGATTTTAAAAAAAGGGGGCTGATGCTGGAGAATTTGCTGGTACGCAATATCACTCTACCGCTATCGGTAAAAGCAACCATAGAACAAAAGATCAATGCTGAGCAGGACGCCCAGAAAATGCAGTTCGTTTTGCAAAAAGAAAGGCAGGAAGCTGAAAGGAAAAGGGTTGAAGCCCAGGGAATTGCTGATTACCAGCGTATTATCAGCGAAAGTTTGACAGACCGCCAATTGCAATATGAAAGTATTAAAGCCCAATTGGAAATTGCCAAATCGCAAAATGCTAAAGTTATCATAATGGGAAAGAGCAATTCACCTATAATATTGGATAGCAAAACACAATAACCTATAACAATAATTTATTTATATATTCTATATTAACTGGTAATTTTGCTGCCAGCATATGGAATCAAAAAATACAGGGATTTTTTTCTTAAAGCTTAGTGCGCCGTTATTCATCGTACTGGTTTTCAGTTGCCTGGCTTTTCCGAAAGCTGAATCATTTATTACCCTGAATTTTTACCACAGCAGTTCCCTAAATAGTTTTTTTGAAATTTATACGTATTTGGGAGATGGACTTTTCCCTACTGTGCTGGCAGTATTACTGCTGATTTGGAGGAAATATGAATTAGGTATTAAAGTTCTTTCCTCTTTTCTCCTATCGGGGCTCGTTGCACAAATCCTGAAAACCATATTTCATGCACCAAGACCAAAGGTATTTTTAGCTAATGGTACTTATCCATATTTTATTGATGGGGTAACCCATAGCGGCCTGACCAGTTTTCCTTCCGGTCATTCAACGACTGCATTTGCTTTGGCTGCCACTTTAGCTTTCAACACCCAAAGTAAGTACAAGACCCTGGCCTATTTCCTTTTGGCAACACTTACACTTTACTCAAGGATATATTTAGGCCAGCATTTCCTGGAAGACACTACAGCCGGGGTTTTTATTGGAACTTCCACTGCAATTGGTGTGGAATACCTGTCAAAGAGGGTTAAATTCAGGCTTCCAAAAAAATCCTCCAGGATAAACAATGAACCCATTACAATTGAATTTTAAGCGTCCTGCAATTTGGCTGATCGTCCTGACAACCCTCCTCAAATTAATATTAGCAGGCTGGGTTGAACTGAATAATGATGAAGCTTACTATTGGACATACGCCACCAAACTACAATGGAACTATTTTGACCATCCGCCAATAATTGCCGTTTTACTAAAGTATACAAGGCTCCCATTCTTTCACCATGAATTTTTCCTGAGGCTGCCATTTGTTCTTTTTGGCGCGGGCAGCTGCTGGATGGTTTTTAAAATAGGTTCATTATTAAAGGATGAATTCACAGGATTAATTGGCACCATCATTTGTATTGCATCCTTCTATGTAAGCATCCTGGCGGGAATGCTTGTATTGCCCGATGCGCCAATGGTTTTTTTCTGGTTATTGGCAGCATACCTGTTGCTTGAAATAATCAGTTCTCCATTATCTTCTTTCGCCCTTAATTTTAAATTACTGCTGGTTGGCGTAGTTATAGCACTTTGCATTTTAAGTAAGGTCCAGGGTGTATTTCTGTGGGGTGGTTTTGGTGCATACCTGGTTTTCAGGAAGCACCCCCTTCTCAAAAACCCATTCCTTTACATAAGTATCCTGGTAAGCCTTTTATTATTAATCCCCTCTTCCCTCTGGTCTGTTCAAAACAGTTTAAGTAATATCAATTACCATCAGAGCAGGATACATTTCAACCAGATCGGCCTGAACAATTTTATAACCGAACTATTTGGAGAAATACTTTACAATAACCCCATCATTTGGGGATTACTGGTATATAGTTTTTTTTTCACCGGAATAAAGAATCAATTGCTAAAGCGACCGGACATTTCTTTGCTGCTCTGGCTATCACTCCCTTTAATTGCAACTGTTCTTGTGCTATCGCTTTTCAATAGCACATTACCACATTGGAATGGTCCGGGGTACAGTTTGCTGATACCCATAGTGGCCTTTTTAATAAGGGAAAAAACGCCAGAAATTAAAATCCCTGGTATAGTAAAATTTGCAGCAGGCTTTATCTGGACTTTGCTCATTTGCGCCATACTTCTTGTTAATTATTTTCCAGGATCATTGGGCAAAACGGAAATGCCAAAATATGGTAAAGATGATGTTACGCTGGATATGGCCGGATGGCGCGATTTTGCTAATACCTATAAGTCGAAATTCGGGACTCAATATGTATGTATTCTGACGGATTATTGGTTCCCGGCAGGTCACCTGAATTTTTACCTGGCACCTGATATCCCAGTTATAGCAGTCGGGAATCTTCCTGAAGTCCATCATTTCGCATGGATAAATGCCGATACCTACACCTTAAAAAAAGGGGATAATGCCTGTTTTATCAGTGTTTCAAACTTCTATTCGCAGCCAAAGGATTTTATTCTGAAATCCTTCGATTCGGTTAGCCAGCCTATACTCGTGCCTCAATTCAGGAGTGGAAAAATTGTCCGGTATTTTTATATCTATCCTTTGACTGGTTACCGGGGGGGCATTCCGGCAAATGGAGTCCTTGAAAATATAAATTAGGTACAAGTCGAAAATACCACAACAGATTCAGCTGATTTAGTTAATGTTTTTTTGCATATTGTCATCCCCCGGTTTACCTTTGCGCCAGATTAGCCATTTATAAATTAATAAATTATATATCTGGCTTTTCCATTATTCTTTCCCTTAAATTAACCATTATGAAAAAGCTGATTTTCCTGTTCCTCATGATAAGCTCACTTGGCTTATTTGCCCAGACAGAAAAAGGGCATTACACAGTTTCCGGCGGCCTTCTAGGAGCAGCCAATTTCTCCAGGTTCAGGGTTGGCGGTGATAACCCAAAAAATATTGATTATAATTTTGGTACTGGTTTAGGAGGTGGTGCATGGTTCAACTTTCCTTTTAGCAAAGTAGTATCATTTGAACCACAGCTATTATTTTCTAATTACAGGTATGACCAAAAGGATACTTTTAGCACTGCACTGAACGGTAGTATCGATTATTTTTCCCTGCCGCTTTTGTTGAAATTCAACCTGAATAAAAAAATCGCCCTTACATTCGGACCACAGTTTGATTTTCTCAGTTCAGTGAAGGATGACCAAAATAATGTTAATAAAAGTGCTTTTAATAAAACCAGCACGTCGATAAGCGGTGGTATTGAAGTTATGCCACATGGCCGCCTCACTCCTTTTGCCAGGTATATCCATGGCTTGAACGACATGAATAATTCCGGGTCAGGCGTAAAATATTACAACCAGAATATACAAGTTGGTCTAAAACTGAAATTAGCCGGAGGCAATTTCATTCCATATGATACAGATAAAGACGGCATTCCCGATTCTAAAGATAAATGCCCTACTGTACCAGGTCTTGAAAGATATGCGGGGTGCCCGATTCCTGATACCGATGGAGACGGCATTAATGATGAAGAAGATAAATGCCCGGCAGTAGCAGGTCTTGCCAAATATAACGGATGCCCGATTCCAGACACTGATAAGGATGGCATCAATGACGAAGAAGATAAATGTATAGATGTTCCGGGTATCGCGAAGTACAATGGCTGCCCGATTCCTGATACCGATGGAGATGGTATTAATGATGAAGAAGATAAATGTATAGATGTTCCGGGTATCGCCAAATACAATGGCTGCCCGGCTCCGGACAGGGACAACGATGGTGTAAACGATGATGAAGATAAATGCCCGGATGTAGCAGGCCCTGTTGAAAATAGCGGATGTCCAACCCTGGAAACTGCTAAATTCAGGTCATCTGCTGTGCAGTTTGTATCAGGAAGTTCCGCATTAACTGCAGCATCTAAGAAAACACTGGATGCCGGAGCTAATATCCTGAATACACAGTATCCTCTATTGAAAGTTGAAATAATCGGCCATACCGATAATACCGGTAAGCCAGAAACCAACCAAACACTCAGTATGAAGCGTGCCGAAGCTGTTAAAGCCTACCTGGTTAAGAAAGGTGTTAATGAAGATCGCCTGACTGCAATAGGCTTTGGCCAGGATCAACCAATTGCTGATAACGCTACCAAAGAAGGAAAAACTAAAAACCGCAGGGTTGAATTCAAAGTAAGCCAGTAATTTTTTAAGATGTATAGAAGGTCCTGGAAAATAAATTACCAGGACCTTTTTTTATTCCAGCCAAAGAAATTACTGGTTAGCTTTAATCATAAAAACCCGGGACATGAAAGCTTTACTCTTTTTTATCATGATGGCTATCCTTTCGTTTTCATGTAATAATGGTACAAACCCAGGAAAAATGGCTGAACTAACGGATACAGCCACACTCACACCCAAGGTTTCTGCTACCGGCAGGATACCCGTGGCCGAGATCAGGGAATACAAAATGCATTCAGGAAAATCAGTGCAGGTAGAAATAACGCACCCGGTTGGCATGAGCCTGAGTAATATCATAGTTGGATTTACCGGAGACAGCAGTTCAAACCTTACACTTAAGGATGTTGATCCAGTTAACAAAATACTGGTGGCAGATCTGGATGGCAATGGGTTTGATGAAATCTATATTATTACCACTGCAGCCGGTTCAGGCAGTTACGGAAATGTATATGGATTTGCATCTAACGGGGATAAATCATTTTCTTTCGTCTATTTACCAGAAATAACTGCAGCCGATTTAGATACCGGAGGAAAATTCGAAGGGTATGAAGGACATGACGAATTTGAAATAGCAGGCAAATCTTTATTAAGGACCTTCCCGGTAAAAATTGGAAACAAATCAAGGATGACCATAACCTATAAAATGAAAGCGGGAGAAGCAGGCTACCTTTTTTACATCACAGCGGCTAACGCATACTAGTCAAGCACTTCATAGATAGTCAAGGAAACTGATTTATTCTTCAGGTTAACTTTTCCCACTTCAAGGCAATTGAAAGATTCCTTCACTTTTTGGTAGGATTCTTCACTAATAATTATTTGTCCTTCTTTAGCAGCAGTCTGCAACCGTTGGGCAGTATTCACGGTATCGCCGATAACGGTATAATCTAACCTGCGCAGGCTTGCCGAACCAATATTACCTGAAATCATTTCGCCACTGTTGATACCAATGGATACTTTGGGAATGAAAGAAATACCTTCAGTTAACGGCAATGCTTTATCAATTTGTCGCCTTACCGCAAGAGAAGCCTCAATAGCCCGGTCTAAGTGGTAATTTCCCCGGAATACCGCCATTACAGCGTCCCCAATGAATTTATCAATGTAGCCGCCCTGGGCAATAATTTCTTTCACCATTACATCAAAATAAGTATTGAGCAGTTTCACTACCATATCAGGTGATTCTTTTTCACTAATTGAAGTGAAACTGCAAATGTCAATAAATACAACAGTTGCCTCAACTGTTTCATTGACCATCAATGAAGTTTCAAATTCATGGCTGCCCATAAAATTCAAAACGGTTTCATCGACATACATTTTCAGGATATTGTTCTCCTTTATTGCCTTAAGTGTTTCGCGGATATGGATAACATGTTTAAGCGTTTTTTCCATTGTCAACGACAGGTCCTCGAAATTGATCGGTTTGGTGATAAAATCAAAAGCACCACGGTTCATGGCTGTCCTGATATTCTCCATATCCCCATAAGCGGAAACAATTACTGCTTTGATCAGGGGACTCGATTCGCCAAGTTTGCTTAATAAGGTTAGACCATCCATTTCAGGCATATTGATATCGCTTAGTACGATATCAACATCCGGATTTTGCTGGATCTTTTCGAGTGCGTCATTGCCATTGACTGCAAAAATGAACTCATATTGGTGTTCGCGTATTTTCTGGCGGAATTTCTGTTTGATCAGCATCTCCAGGTCCACCTCATCATCTGCGACTAAAATCTTTGCCATCAAATGATAATTTTAAGTTTTTCTTTCAATAAGGAAAAGTCGACAGGCTTGGTCAGAAAATCATCTGCTCCCAGTTGTTTTGCAGTATTAAAGTTCTCGGCATCACCGTAGGCAGTGATCATCATGACAACCGGTGGTGGTTTCATGTACTTTTGCTTTATATGTGCCAACAATTCTAATCCGCTCATTCCCGGCATATTGATATCTGATAAGATCAGCACAGCTTCATGTTCGTGCCCGTTCAGGTAATTTAAAGCTTCTTCGCCTGAAAAGGCAAATACAAAATTAACCAGGTTTTCCCTGATCTCCCTACGGAAGCGTTGTTCAAACAGTGTTTGAATATCTCTTTCGTCATCAACCACTAATATTTTCATAGCATGCATTTAAGGTTTATACCGGCAACTTTATAATAAATTCAGCGAATTCGCCTTCTTTTGTTTTCACGAGCAACTGGCCACCATGGCCTTTGGTAACGATATCGTAACTCATACTAAGACCTAAACCAGTACCTTCCCCGGTTGGCTTTGTGGTAAAGAAAGGCTGGAAAATTTTGTCCATTACTTTTTTCGGGATACCCGGTCCATTATCTGCAACCTTTATTTCCAACCAATCATTCAACTTTTTAGTACTTACGAAAATAGTTGGGTCATAGTTTTCGGGGTGGTGTGATTTTTTTTCATTTACGGCATAAAATGCATTGGTTATTAAATTCAGTATAACCCTGCCAATATCCTGCGGAACGACATTCACATTCCCGATATGCACGTCAAAATCAGTTTTCATGTTCGCATTAAACGATTTATCCTTTGCTCGCAGGCCATGATAAGCCAGCCGTAAATATTCATCGGCAAGTGCATTGATATCTGTAGGCTCTTTCATGCCACTGCCAAGGCGGCTATGTTGCAGCATTCCCTTTACAATAGCATCAGCACGCTTTCCGTGGTGATTGATTTTGGCCTCATTATCCTTTATATCCTGTGCAATGGCTTTAACTTCCTCATAATTGCCCTTTTCAATTTCCTGCTCCATTTCTCCAATAAGTTCAGCATTTACTTCGGAAAAATTATTAACAAAATTCAAGGGGTTTTGAATTTCATGGGCAATACCAGCAGTAAGCTCACCAAGGGAAGCCATTTTTTCAGATTGTATTAACTGGGCCTGGGTTGCTTTTAATTCCACTACGATCTGCTGTAATTCTTCCTTCTGTTTGGTAAGTTCAGCTGTCCGCTCTGCCACGAGTACCTCCAATTCAGCTTTTTTAGTTTCGGCAATCTGCTTTAAATGTTCTTCATGCAGTGTTTTAAGCTCAACTTTCTTAAGTGCCTTATTCTGCCGCGTAATTATGACAATCATGGCCACAAGCCAAATTATGGCAAAGGCTTTTGCATTTTCGAGCCCGTTTTCAAGATCATTCAGCCACTTCCAGTTACCCAGATGGGTAGCTTCCTGCAGCACTTCCAGCAGGATCAGCGGAAGAAATGCATACATAAGGCTTCTAAGGCGGACAAAATCCTCTATCCGGTATATAATATAAAAAACCACCAAAAGGCTGATATACCAGGCCCAGGTGATGAAATTCCAATCGAAAATAATATCCAGAGCAAAAAGTGCGGCAATAGCAATAAGCCCATACTTGATATTTTGCTGCCATTCAGGCCAGGCTCCCGATTGCATGAGAGTTTGGCGCATTTTATACAATAGTGCTGCAAGAAGGAAAGGACTAATTCCCATAGTTAAATACTCCTACTCAAATATAAAGAGGATCGGTGGTTATATAAATATTAGTTAACCCGGAAATCCTGCCCGGTTAAACCGGTAAAGACACCGTAAAAGTGGTACCTTCTCCTTCCTTTGAGGATACAGAAATTTCACCACCGTGCACTTTTACGATATCGTAGCTCAGTGACAAACCCAGTCCGGTACCCTGCCCTGAAGGTTTGGTGGTAAAGAAAGGCTGGAATATCTTATCCAATACTTTAACAGGTATGCCATTGCCGTTATCTTTCACACTTACTTCAATTTTTCCATTAATATTTTTTGTACTTACTGTCACGGAAGGCCCATAACCCTCATTCGATTGTTTCCTTTTTTCATTCACCGCATAAAAAGCATTATTAATCAGGTTGAGAATAACCCTGCCAACCTCCTGGCGACTAATGCTGACCATAGGCATTTCTTTTTCAAAGTTCATCACCAGGTTAGCCTGGAAGGATTTTTCCTTTGCCCTAAACCCATGGTAAGCTAACCGTAAGTATTCATCGCAAAGGGCATTGATATCAGTAGATTCCTTTATTCCCCGGCTGGACTGCGAATGTTGCAGCATGGATTTCACAATGGAATCAGCACGTTTACCATGTTCATTGATCTTCACATTATTTTGCATTACCTGCTTTGCAACTTCTTTAGCAGCTGCAATTTCACCCTTATCCATTTCCTCCTTCATCTCACCCAGCAGTTCATTGTTGACTTCAGCGAAATTGTTGACAAAATTCAAGGGATTCTGTATCTCATGGGCAATGCCGGCGGTAAGCTCACCAAGGGATGCCATTTTCTCTGCCTGTATCAGTTGGTTCTGGGTGGCTTTCAGGCTCTCATGTGCCTCTGTGAGACCACGGTAAGCTTTTTCAATTTCTTTAGCCTGCTCCAGTTCGCGGTTCCGGTTGCGCTCGCGTTCCTTTTCAACCAACCGGTATCTCAAAATACGGTCCCCAGCAAATAACCCGCCAATAAACATTAAAATGTAAGCGCCATAGGCCCAATAGGTCCGCCACCAGGGAGGCAGGATAGTGATACTTAATGAGGCCCCTTCCTCATTCCAAACACCATTGTTATTGGCTGCTTTAACGCGGAATACATATTTACCAGGCGGGAGTTTGGAATAGTATGCGGAATGTTGGCTACCAACATCACGCCAGTCGTTCTCAAAATTTTCAAGGCGGTAGGCATATTTGTTCTTAGCCGGGTTACCATAATGAATGGCGAGAAAGTCGATGGAAATATTATTCTGGTCGTAGGCCAGGGAGATTTCCTTTGTTTCATTGATGGGCCTTTTCAGGACAGCGTTATCACCGGGAGTAACCGATTTATTAAACAATTTCAGGTCGGTCAGGAAGACTTTTGGGGGAATGGAGTTTTTGGCAATATCCCCAGGCTTAAAAATAGTGATGCCATTTGAGCCGCCAAAGGCAAAATAACCTTTGGAAGTTTTGACAGCAGACCCATCTGCAAACAACTGGCTTTGGATGCCGTCTGCAATTGAATAACTGATACTCTGCCCGGTTTTCTTATCAAACCGGATCAATCCATCAAAACTGCCCATCCATAATGTACCGTTCTCTTCATCGCCCAGGATACTTTGAATACTCATGCTCGGCAATCCATTCTCGGTGGTATAGTTTATAATCTTGTGGGTCTTGAAATCGTATTTGCCCAATCCGCCCTGCCAGGTACCTACCCATAAAATACTGTCTTTATCTTCATAAATAGAATTCACATCCTGGGAGAAGAATACATCACCCTGGGATTTATCAAAGCCATGGCGATCGATCTTGTCAGTTGCATAGTCGTAAAAAAATAAGCCGTTATTGGTCCTTAGCCATAAACCATTGTACCGGCTTTCGAGGATGCCGTTTATTTCATTGCTGGTGAGGTTAGACCCGGGCAAAACAGAAAGTTCGTAAAGCTTAAATGTACTGGCGCCTTTGTCTCTTTTATAGAGACCACGGGAAGTTCCCAACCAGAAATTCTGTTGCTTGTCGGTATAAAATGTCCAGATGACAGTATTATCCGGAACACCTGGTAAATTTAATTTTTCAACTTTTTTTGTGGCTGGCCAAAAAAGGTAATTATCCCGGTAAGTATTGATAATATATTCCCCGGGTGCATTTTCGTATACACCATTTATACCCCAGATCAATGGCGCTATCTCGTTGTTGGGAATTATACTGATCATGCCGGTCACGGGATCCAGTACATTAAAACCACCCGTACCATTTTGCCCACCTGTTGTGATCAGAATCTTTCCTCCGCTAATCTCCCGGACATTATTAGCCCAGCCGGGAGACAAGGAGTTTTTTACTTCATTTTTATTACTGTAGGTCTTGAGTAGTGACGTGTTATCATATTTCAACAATCCCTTTGTGTTGGAGCCCATCCACAAGGTGCCGAATGCGTCAAATTTGATACTCCACAAACCTTCGCGTTCAATTTTTTTATCTGATACCTCCTTAAAAATTTCTGCTTTTTGGGTGTTCTTATTAAACACAACCAGGCCATAATTAGAACCGATCCAAAGTGTTTGGTTTGGCCCGCCATCCATCGAATTGAAAGACATGCCTTCTTTTTTGTTTCCAAATAATCCCTGCAGGGAGTACAATGTTTTTTCGCCAGTCAACAGGTTAATCCGGCACAATTGAGCATTTGATAACCCTGTCCATAAATATCCCTCCTCATCTGCATAAAGGCCTGAAGGGTAGATTTGCGAATTAATTATTTCAGACAACCCAGTGTACCTTGATAATTTACCCGCCGGGTTGATCTTAAAAAGCCCAGTGTTACTCAGGAACCAAAAGTCGCCGGACTTGGCCAGGCTTGAGTACCAGACTTCGCCGATAACCAGGCTGTCTGGATATTCAAACCTTTTTAATGCATCCGTTTTTTCATCATAATACAAAAGTCCATGTGTGATACCAGTTCCACGGTTTATCCTTACCCCAAAGTATATCCGACCTTTTGCATCGCTATTGATGGCGAGAATTCCGGTTTCAACATTTTCAGGCTGGTCTATTAGTGGTAAATAATTATAATGGTGAAATATTTTGGTGACCGGATCATAACGGTTAAGGGCACTGACCCCACCGATCCAGATATTACCATTGGGTTGTTCGAAGAGTGACCAAATCAAACTGCCTTTAATGGAATTGCTGTCGTTGGGATTATAATAATAGCGTTTGAATTCATAGCCATCGAAGCGGGAGAGGCCATTGATGGTACCCGTCCAGATATAGCCAGAGCGATCGGGCATTACCGCAAAAACTTCTGAAGCGGGGAGCCCGTCTTTCTCGCTGTATTGCATTAGCCGGTCGGCATTGAGTTGGGCTTGAACTTCACTTTGAACTGAAGACAAGGCCATCATGGTCAGCAGTAATACAATCGATAAAAGTCCCTGGTTACAACTTCGATACATTATAAATTTTTCATTTAGGTTAAAGGTAATTGAATAATGAATGTTGCACCTTCATCGTCTTTGGTTTCCACTTTCAGGTGTCCGCCATGCGCTTTTATGATATCATAACTAAGGCTTAATCCCAGGCCAGTACCTTGGCCGGTTGGCTTTGTGGTAAAGAAAGGCTGGAAAATTTTGTCCATTACTTTTTTCGGGATACCCGGTCCATTATCTGCAACCTTTATTTCCAACCAATTATTCAACTTTTTAGTACTTACGAAAATAGTTGGGTCATAGTTTTCGGGGTGGTGTGATTTTTTTTCATTTACGGCATAAAATGCATTGGTTATTAAATTCAGTATAACCCTGCCAATATCCTGCGGAACGACATTCACATTCCCGATATGCACGTCAAAATCAGTTTTCATGTTCGCATTAAACGATTTATCCTTTGCTCGCAGGCCATGATAAGCCAGCCGCAAATATTCATCGGCAAGTGCATTGATATCTGTAGGCTCTTTCATGCCACTGCCAAGGCGGCTATGTTGCAGCATTCCCTTTACAATAGCATCAGCACGCTTTCCGTGGTGATTGATCTTCTCTTCGTTTTGAATCAAATCACCGGCAATGGATTTTGCATCGACCAGGTTGCCCTTATCCATTTCCTCCTTCATTTCGGCCAGTAATTCTTTGTTGATCTCGGAGAAGTTATTGACAAAATTCAATGGGTTCTGGATCTCGTGGGCGATACCGGCAGTAAGCTCACCAAGAGAAGCCATTTTTTCAGATTGGATCAGTTGGGTCTGTGTGGATTTCAATTGAGCCAGGGTGGATTCTATCTCTTCCTTTTGTTGTTGCAATAAACTATTGGCTTTTTGTTTTTGCCGGTTATTGCGATACAAGATGAGACCTATGAGAGAAATTGCCAATAAGCCAGCCAGTAATGCCGAGGTCCTGATCTTATTCTGGTAGCTGATCCGTTGAGCAGCCAATTCCTGCTGCCGCTGGTCTTCTTCAAATGTCATCATCTGCAATTGCTGGTTAGCGCGGGTATTGAAAAGGCTGTCATTCGCAGCCCTGTAAATCTTTAAATATTTTATGGTGCTATCGGCATTCGAGTTTTCATACATGTCAGTAAGCAATCTCGCCGGCTTAAAACTGAGGTAGGAAAAGACAGTATGCTGAACTGCCTCAATTGCCTTTTTAGAATAATAAATGGAGGAATCCTGTTGCTTATAGCGTTGGTAATGCTCGGCGAGCCCCAGGTATGCAAAATACAAATACCGGTTTGACCCGCTTTGAATGGCCGAATCCACTGCCAGTTTAAAAAACCTGGCAGCTTCAGTAGCGTTTCCCAACTTACTGTAAGCACCACCAATATTGGATAAAATATAGGGCAGGTTCCGGCTCATATCATTCTTCAGTCCTTTTTCATATACCTGCATGGAATAAAATAGGGAGGAATCCAATTGGTTAGTACCAAGGAATACTGCGCCGAGGTTCATCATTGGCCAGAGCAACATCTGTTCGTTAACGCCCAATCTGGCATTATCCTTAGCCACCGTATATAAACGCAGGGCCTTATCATACTCTTCCCTGTCCTTGTAGATATGTGCCATCTGGTTTTGGGCAAGTGCGAGCAGGGATTTATTGCCTGATTTTTCTGCAAGCGCAATGGCTTTATGGTGGCATTCCAGGCCTTTAATATAATTGGCTGATAAGCGGTAGCTTTGGCCATAAAAACTCCAGGCAGCTGTTTCACAGATAATGTCTTTGTTTTTCTGTGAAATCGTGTATAGTTTTTGAGCTGTTTCAAATACAAGGCCAGGATATGATTCAACGCCGGTTCCAAATAAAGCAAGGATCAGATCAAATCGTTTATTTTCTTCAACGCCTGTACCAAATTGTCGTAAAACCGATTCAACTTTTCGGTTTGTTTCCTGGATAATATCATCCTGGCCCATAACGAACTGAAAACTCATCAAACAATAAAAACAGATTAGTATTCTACTCATGAACATTAGGTTATCGGTAATACAATAATAAATTCAGTCCCTTCCCCTTCCTTTGTTTCCACTTTTAATTCACCATCATGTGCTTTTACTATATCATAAGCTAATGAAAGTCCGAGGCCGGTTCCCTGTCCGGTGGGTTTAGTGGTAAAGAATGGCTGGAAGATTTTGTCCAATAGTTTTTGAGGAATGCCTTTGCCATTGTCAGCAATCCTTACTTCCATTTTATGGTTTAAATTTCTCGTTGAGACTGAAACTGTTGGTTCATAATTATCATTAGCCAGTTTATTCCTTTCCGCAACTGCATAAAAAGCGTTGTTAATTAAATTCAACATCACTCTTCCGATATCCTGCGGAATGATATTTATTTTTCCTAAGCTTTCATCGAAAATTGTTTTCATGCCTGAATTGAAAGATTTGTCCTTTGCACGAAAACCATGATAAGCCAATCTTAAATATTCATCTGCCAGCGCATTAATGTTGGCGGGCTCTTTCGTTGAACTGCTACTCCGGCTATGCTGCAGCATGCCTTTTACAATAGCATCTGCACGTTTGCCATGATGATTGATCTTCTGTTCGTTAACAGCAATGTCATTAGCAATGGATATCGCGTCATCAAAATTCCCTTTATCCATCTCATTCTGCATTTCTGCTATCAACTCGGTATTCACTTCCGAAAAATTATTCACAAAGTTTAACGGGTTTTGAATCTCATGAGCGATGCCTGCGGTTAATTCACCAAGGGATGCCATTTTCTCTGCCTGCACCAGCTGGGACTGTGCCTGTTTCAAATCGATCAACGTTTTATCTACCTGCTGCTTGGCGGCCTCCAGTTTTTTAAAATCCTCATACCGCGCATAGGCCGTGGAAAATGCATCAGCGAGGTTTTGAACCAATTGCAATTCATCAACACTTAATGCTGCAATATTTCCTACATATAACATGCCCTGGAAAAACGGAAGGAAATGCAAATACAAATCTGTTGGCCGGTTTTCTGTCAGGTATTTTTCGCCGGAAGTTATAGCGCCTTCTTGCACAAGGTTTTTGTCAAACTCAATAAACATCATTTCATCCCAATGCTGTGTGTACATTTCATTTTTGCGCCAGCTTTTCACAAGTTCGGAAATTTCCCCCGTTGTATTGTACGGCTGATGAAAAGCGGCAATGGCCTCCCCGTCCGGATTAGATAAATAAGTATTCACCTGTTGCAGTTCTTCGTCCATTATGAATACACCACAACGGATAAAGGGTACGCCGAGTGTGGTTAATTCATTCCAAATTAAAGGGGTTATTTTTTCCAGGTCACTGGTGGAACGCATGGAGGCAATTTCAGCACGGACCCGGTCTACAGAGGCATGTTTAACGGCCTCCAATGCCTGCTCTTCGGCCTGTTCTAAATCTTTAAATCGGGTGTAGGTTTGCTCGAAAACTTTGCCAAAGCGCATGAGTATTGCATTCTCAGCATCCGTATAAGGAATGCCCGCATAATTTGAGATGTACAACCAAACGTTTTTCAAATACACATGAGATTCTGCAAGGCCCGTAGTATTGTAAAGCGCTTCTTTTGCTTCTGGCTTCGCGGGAGCATATTTAAACACCTGATCGAATATTTTATTCCGGTTTTCAATTGTGTGGTTGAATGTTAAGGATTCAACACCCTTTTTCTTTGCTTCGATAATAGCATTAGTAAAAGGGTGATCGAAATAGGGAATATGAATTTTATTTGGAAATGGAGTGTAAGCGTCTGCGTGCCAAAGATTCCAATCATCGGTTTCTCTAAAGTCCAGGTCAAAGCCCGCACTATCAATGTTAATATTTAAACCGACCATTTGTTCATAAATCACCTGGATAACATCGCGAAGTTCGTCACTCTTTTGCATACCCATGGACCGGCTGCGCACCCTTTCCAATGCCGTCTCAATCTGTGATTCCCTTGCCTGGGCAACTGCCTGTGAAATATCCATGTATCGACGATAGGCCAGATCAAATACATTCCGGAAACGTTTGAGTACAATTCGATTCTCCTCAGCAATATTATTAAAGGTAGATAATCCAATAGCGCCTGTGCCCGTTGAATAAAAATAATAGGTGATTGCATCAATATTATCGAACCGCGGATCATCGGATTCGCCGTTATTTAAACGCATCGCCCTGAAATCAGCCAATTCTTTGCCAGCAATTATGATTTCTGAAAAAGCATCTGGCGAGCTCCGGAGTTGGTACACCTGCTTTTGAATAATGGGATGGATATTATAGGAAAATAATGTGACAGTTTTACCCTGTTCAGGGGAATAGTCATAATTCATGAATGACTCCTTTGCATCATCATAAATATTAATCATTGCATTGCGGAGCCGACTAAAACCCAATTTAGCAAGTTCGCTGAACAGCACTTCACAGATATCGAGCAGGTCATTGCCTTTCCGCATACCCATGGCAACTGCACGAACTCTTTCCAGCGCCGTTTCCAGTTCCAGTTCCCGGTTTTTTTGGTCCAGTTCAATAGTACGTCTTTTGATCGCATCCTTTAGTTCGAGGTTTTCGGCTGTGATCTTTTCAATGGCAATATTTTCACCCTCCAGCGTTCTAAGGTCAGGCATGGAAGAATGCTGGTGAATGAACTTCCAGCCACCTTCCTTATTTTGTAAAATTGATGATGCCCTGAATTTGGCATAGAAAGCCCAGGTGCCTTCCATTTTAAAATATAAATCAGCCTGCTCGTTGATCAGAATAAGACCATCAAGCGGTTCGGTTTTAATTATCCTGTTGCGCATATTCACATTTCCCGCAACCTGGTTAATAGTAGATGCCACGAAATTGACAGCATCCTTTTTATTGAAAAACACTTCGCTTTCAGCACTTCCCACCTGGGTATAACCATCATCAAGAAAAGATGCAAGTTTATCAACGTCACCATTAATATAACTTTCCCAGTATGCAAAATAAACTTCCATTACTGCTGATTCCATATCTGCGTTTAGCTTCATTTTTTTTAGTTAACCGGTAAACTGATAATAAAACAAGCCCCCTCGCCTTCTTTTGTCTCTACAGTCAATTCCCCGCCATGCGCCTTGATAATATCATAACTCAAACTCAACCCCAATCCTGTTCCCTGGCCAGTTGGCTTAGTCGTGAAAAATGGCTGGAAAATCTTTTCCTTTACATTGCCCGGTATACCCATGCCATTATCAATAACCCTGATTTCCAGTTTATCACCGATTTTTTTTGTACTGACTGACACCATTGGTTCAAAGCCTGGAAAATTCCGCCTGCTCTTTTCATAAACTGAATAAAAAGCATTGTTATATAGATTAAGCAATACCCGGCCAATATCCTGTGGAACAATATTGATTTTGCCTATTGAATGGTCAAACTCAGTATGCAATGCTGTATTGAATTTTTTGTCATTCGCCCGAAGCCCATGGTAAGCTAACCGAAGATGTTCATCTGCCAAGACATTAATAGCTGTCAACTCTTTTTCGCTGGTACTGGTCCTGCTGTGTTGCAACATGCCTTTTACAATGGCATCTGCCCGCTTGCCGTGATGAATAATTTTATCTTCATTTCCTTTAATATCAAGAGCAATATTTTTCACCTCGTTAAAATTGCCTTTTTCAATTTCCCTTTGCAGCTCTTCAATCAATTCTTTATTTACTTCAGAAAAATTATTGACAAAATTCAACGGGTTCTCAATCTCATGGGCAATTCCTGCAGTTAACTCTCCTAAGGAGGCCATTTTTTCCTTCTGCACCAATTGTTTTTGAGTGGATTTCAATATTGTCAGTGTTTCCTGGATCTCATTTTTCTGATCCTGGAGTAACAAATTGACCTTTTGCTTATGGCGGTTATTCCGGTAAAGTATTATTGCAATAATCAATAAGAAGGCCAACATTCCCAACAAAGCAAACATGCCTATCCTATTTTTAAAGCGCTCCTGTTCCTGTAATATTTCCTGCTGTCGCTGTTGTTCTTTAAGTGTCAGGATCTGGAGTTGCCTGATTTTTTCTGGTCCAAATAAATTATCATTCATAGCAATAGCGATATCCTGGTAATGTATTATACTATCAGGCATATTCTTATCCCTGAATAACTTAACCAGCAAATTGCTTGACTCCAGTATTTGCAATTTTTGGGATACCTGCTGCCCATTAACAAATGCCAGGCGGGCATAAAAAAGGCTTGAATCTTTTTGATTAATCACCAGGAATGTTTCAGCAATCCGTTCCTGAATTTTACTTGGATTTACTATATCATTTATGTTGTAGGCATTCTGAAGGGCTTCATGATAATACCTTAAAGCCTGTTCGTATTTTCCCAACCTTGCAAAAACGATTCCCAGCCTGCTCAGGATTAATATCTTTAAATTTCCGTGGGTAAATTCAAGTGATTTTGTTTGGGCCAGCTGCTGAAAAAACAAGGCAGAATCCAACATATTCATGCCTTCATAAGCATTCCCGATGTTCGATAAAGTAAACGTATTCATTATTGGCTCAGAAATGCCTTCATATATTTTTTTTGACTGGAAAAGAAAATTCAGCGCCTGCCTGTATTCATTTAATTCTATAAAAACAAAGCCGATAAAACCCATTGTTACTGCCTCACCCATTTTATCACCACTAATTCTGTTTAATTGAAGTGCTTTAAATTGCATTTCCAATGCCTGCGGAAAATCACCAAGAAATCGCAGAGCTTCGCCAGCCTTGTTTAAGGCCATTAATTCTCCTTTGGAATAGCTCAATTTCCTTGAAAGTTCAATGGCTTGTTTAGACAGGAACAGGCAGGAGTCTGGTTTATTGAAGTAATATTGATCGGCAAGCTCCAGCAATAAATTCACCCGGTTGGTATCTGGCTTAGAATTTTCCAAAAGGTCTTTGGGTTTCCCTTTTTTTTGTGCATTTACTGCTGATGCAATAAACATTGTAAAAACAAGAAATGCACGGAATATTTTCATCGTATTAAAATTTAAACGATTGGTAATTGAATAATAAATTCAGCCCCTTCACCTTCTGTGCTTTCAACTTTAATATCGCCCCCATGCGCTTTGATAATATCATAACTTAACGACAAGCCTAATCCAGTTCCCTGTCCGGCTGGCTTGGTGGTGAAGAAGGGTTGAAATATTTTATCCGCCACTTTCCGGGGAATGCCATTACCATTATCTTTCACAATTATTTCAACACCAGCATTCACCCTTTTTGTTATTATCGAAACGAGAGGCTCATAGGCTTCGCCAATTTGGTTTTTCTTTTCGGTTACGGAATAAAAAGCATTATTGATGAGGTTGAGTATTACCCTTCCGATATCCTGAGGAATAATTTTAATCTTATCAATACTGTCATCAAAATTTGTTTTCAAGTCAGCGTCAAAAGACTCATCCTTTGCCTTTAATCCATAATATGCCAACCGGACATATTCTGCGGCAAGGGCATTAATATTTGTTGGTTCCTTTACCCCTTTGGCGTTTTGGCTGTGCTGCAGCATGCCTTTCACAATTGCATCTGCCCTTTTTCCGTGGTTAATTACTTTTCCTGCATTCTCAATTACATCATCAGCAATTGCATTTGCACCATCAAGGTTACCATTGGCAATCTCGGCTTTCATTTCCACCAGCAATTCCCGGTTAACTTCTGAAAAATTATTAATGAAATTTAGCGGGTTATCTATTTCATGGGCAATACCGGCTGTGAGCTCACCCAAAGATGCCATTTTCTCAGATTGTATAAGTTGGGCCTGAGCCGCTTTTAGTTCTGCCAACGTTTTTTCAATTTCCATTTTCTGCCTCTGAAGGATGGCATTGGATTTTTGCCGGTGCCTGTTACTTCGCCAAAGTAAAATTGCTACTAAGAAGAATACGGCCATCCCTGAAATCAGCCAATAGACCTGCAACCGGTTCCGGTAAGCATTTGTCGCTGCCCGGATCTCCTCCTTGCGCTGCCGTGCCTCAAAATCAATATTTTGAAACTGTTGTACCTGTTTTGCATTAAATAGGCTGTCATTGATTTTAATGATCAGTGCCTGGTATTTAACAATGCTGTCATTGCGATTAGCTGAATTGTAAAATGCTGCCAGTGTTTTATAAGACCTTAATAAAAGTCCGGGGGAATTCAAATCCCCGGCTACCTTCAGGGCAATGTTTGCATAATAAAGGCATGAGTCGTCATTCCCGGACTGCCTGTATAACTCGGCCAAAGCAAGATTTCCCGCAACCACACCCCTGAGGTAGCTTTGCTCTAAGCTGGCGGTTATTGCCCTATTGAAAAATTCGGTAGCGGATTGTTTGTTTCCAAGAGCCAATTGAATCCTTCCAAAATTCAATAATATACTTCCAAAGTATCTTTTAAATCCTGCCTTTACTGCCTGGTCATACGCTAACTGAACGGTGATTAATGCCGAGTCAGGTTTATTTAAAGAAAGATATACCCTTCCCATTGTACCGTTGATAATACTGAGCAGCCGGGTGTTGCCAGTTGGCTCAACAATTTGCCTTGCCTGCAAATAATAGTATAACTCCTTTTCATGATTATTTGCATTACCATATAAAATACCAATATTCTGGTAAATCCGGCCTAATCTGCTGAGTCGTTGAAAATAGGCCGATGCGGAGCGGTCTATTAATTCATCATTGTCGTTATATTTAACAGATAAAACATTTTGTTCACATTTTGGATCTTCAGCAATTGCGATCGCCGATAAAAGTGTTTGTAAAGACCGGGGGAAGTTACCCAGATTTATGAGTGCATAGCCCATTTTCCCTAAAGAGAGTACTTCTTCAAGGCGAAACTTTAATCTCCTGGTAAAAGCCAATGCCTGCTCACTATAATAAAATGAACTATCCGGATTTAGTTCAGCATAAGATTCTGAAATGGAATTATACAAAACCATTTTCATTGTGTCATCTTTAGCTATTACCAACTCATGCTGCAAACTATCAATGACCCTTAGTTGAGCTCTGCTTCCCGCTGCTGTATGCAGTAGTAATAACAAAAAAATGAGTTTGCTGACCATTCCAAATTTTTAGGAACTTATTATTAGTGCAACTCTTTAATCAAGGGGAATACAATTTCCATTGCCCCATTCATCTCACTATTTCAGGTACGGTTATCGGAAATAAGTTGCTCTACCACAGGGCTAAACTTTGCTAATTAGAAAAGGAGAAAAAACAGAAATTCAAGTTGCCGGACTTCCATCATTACGTGCCATTTAGAAATAAATCTTTCCTGGTTAATACATTTAATAGGGTAAAGAAAGACTTAACTAAACACACTGAATATACACCCAATAATTCAATTGTTATACAATAAAGAAATTGATTTCAAAACGAGGGAAACCCTACATTTTCCTGACTTTTATTTGATTGCCCTGTTCCCAGGCACAAAGGATTTTATTACCTGGCAGGGTAACTGATTTCAGGAAGACACCCTTTCCAATAGTGACAGATTCCCGGTTATTGAAATCTGCTATTTTGACTTCACCGCCATGCTGCATTGCAATGAATATTTTATCGTTATTCAGGCCTGAACTAAAACTGCAAATCTTTCCATTTCCAAGGTTTATTTCAGGTTGGCCCGGCCGGCAATAATAAACAGCACCTTCCCTCTGCCAAACCGTGTGAATTTGGCCTGCGTCATCAATTGTTATTCCACCACCGTCCATCGGGCAGCCATCTAATTTCCAGGTTCCGTTGCCCAGTTTTTTCGAAGCGTCAAAGGTTTGTCCCCCATTTTCAGAACTGCTCATGTACAGGTCCCTGGATCCTTTCAGCCAGTTTCGGTACATCAACGCTAACCTGGAACCATTAACTGCAATACCTGGCTTGCAGCATTCGCAAACATGGCCGTCGGGCGATTGGTAAATCATCCTGTTTTTTGTCCATTTGGGTTTTTCCCCGGAAAGACTGGCAAAGAAAATATTGTTGTGCCTGCCAATTCGGATATCCAGCCAAACCGCATAAAAATTATCATTGGCATCGGCAGTTATGCTCATGAGGCCCTCTGGAGCAGTATCCGGAACATCATTTACCAGACCTTTGTAAGTCCAGCCTGAATCAGTATTCGACAATTCAAAAAAGTGGATATTACCTGCTTTATCCATTGCAGTGATAATCGTATACCTGGAAGAGCTGGCTATCTGAGGGCCCCTGGTCATACCAAGGTGCATGCCTGATATATGTCCAACCAAAACAGGGTCTGAAAAAGTTTCTCCCGTATCCGTTGACGAGGAACAAAAAATACTATCCGCCCGGCCAAAAACTACTCTTATTACACCATTGTAATCCAGGGCAACCTGGGGCTGGGATCCGGTTGCTACAAATGAATCAGATGACGCAAACAAGGAAATGAAAAATAACAGTAACGCTAACATGGCATTTTTTAAAATGAACCTAAAATGAAGGCGATGTAACTTTTAACTGCAGCAATGCTGTCATGGCAGCAGCAAGAATAAGTTGCATTTTCGCATCGGATTTAGCATTGATCCAGACAATATTTTTATTCATCCCCAAAGCACCGCTGCCAAGGTACTGAACAGCACACAATGGATAGCCATTCTCCGTAAATTCATAACCCTGCGCCGGCATCGACTGATGGTCATCACCGGGTTTATTTGAGCTTGCCGGAATGATAAAGATTTTCCTTTCCCCATTTGTCATAAATGCTTCATAGTTACCCTCTGCATTTGCTTTTCTGATCACATTCATTAACAGGACCCATGTTTCGGCGGTATCACTATTAATATTGATAAATGCACTGAAATTTTTAGACTCCTGTACCAATTCGTTAGTTCCTATGGAGAAATTTGCTGTCAGCGGAAAGGATTGCAGGGCCTGTACTTCAATATTATCTGCAGCATTTACTTTGGCCGTATCACTGGCCTTATTGGTCAAGTTAAAGGAAAACTTTTGTGTTGTTTTACTGTCTGTTTTAGTATTCCAAAAATTACTTTTTGAGCTTCCTGTAGTCCAGCCCAGCTTACTGGATACAACAGCATAATCCCCAAACTTAAACTTCCAGATTTTCCCAAAAGACTGCGACCCCATTTTTACGGGCAATTTTTCAGCATTGTTGGCAAGGCTGTCACTTATAATGATATTCTTCTGACCAATAGATAGTCCGGAAATGAATAACAGAGCACTTAAAAATTTGATTCTAATTAGATGGATAGTCATATAATAAGGCTTATATGACAATTTACTAAAACTTAAGCATCATTTTCCTATACAATAAAATTACCTGCCTTCCTCACTGAAAACTCTCGTCCATTTATCAAGATACTTAAATACAACATAAAGAAGTAAGGTGAGAATGGTACCTGCGATTAAAAAATCATTGAAGTCAGTACTGTGTCTTATCAGATTTCCGACGATATCAAAACCCAGGAAAACTAAAAAAACCGCTAACAGTCCATTTTTCTCCTGTTTCATCACTTTTTTCCAGCTAAAGGGCAGGTTGGGCTTTACGAAATTTTTAAAGTCAGGAATAAAAGCAGGCCTGTTTTCTGCCCAATCAGTATACATGGTCCCGAACTTCCGTCTCAGGAATTGCTCTTCTGCAAACATGATCCTTTCATAATACAACCAATAAAATAAACAAAAGGATATTACAAACCATAAATGCCCCGTCAATAATGCCGGGCCTAGCCACATAAAAAAATTCCCCAGGTACAGGGGATGCCTTACAATGGAATATATTCCTGTTGTGTTAAGGGAATCAGCTACTTGTTCCTCAGTATTTCTACCGGATGTATTTGAGGGTGTATGTCCAACCGTATATACCCTTATAAATAATCCTAATAAACTAAAAGCAAGACAAAGTATTTCATAATAATGTTCATAAATAGTCCCTTCTAATGTAACCGGTCCTGGATTGATTTCAGTAAACAGGTAGACAATTAACCCAATTACCAAAATAATTATTGGAAGTGTACTGCGGTATTTAAAAAGCCAAACACCGTCCTGCTCAAATTTTTCAAGTAATGCCATGGATCCTACTTTTTATGTATATAATTGAAATTTAATTGCTTAATGTACTATTAAAAGAACATCACCAACCTTTAATAAATAGTGCAAAAAGTACGATTATTATCATTACCAGTGAAACGAATCCTCCCTTGAGACTTCTGTTTTTTACTTTATTGTTTGACTTTTTCCCAGTAAACCAATGACAAAACTATGCGGCTCTAATGTTTTGGGAAACAGGGTCATTCATTTTTTGAAATAAAAAGACTGGTACTCCGATTCATCAGGCGGACCAGCAGTTACCTGCATGGTTAGTTTACCCGATAAAGTATATATTACGGAGCCAAAAGTAAAGCCTGCATGATTGGGCAAATGTGCACGACAAACCGGGTTTTCCAAATTGTCTTTTGACCTTAAAGTGGACTTAATCAGCTGATCATCTTTCACATCAGCCCGCGTTACCCTGAACTTCACTGCTGCGAATCTAAGTTCGCTGTTATCATTCTGTGTCTTTCCGGCAAGGTAGTCTTGATAATAACTGGTATACCACGATTTGATATCATCATTTACAACAGGATGGTTGGTATGGTAAACAGCACCCGATAAATCAGGTTGCATTCGAACCACCCTGGATCCTGAAGCTTCAAAATCATAAACACTATCAACTGTTCCGAGTATATAATTTTGTCCGGATGCATGTTTTGTATGCTGCACAAAATCGACTGCGTTTTTGCTTTTTTTCTGTGCCAGGATACCGCGAATTATAAAAGCTACCGGTAACCCATCACCACTTGCATTCAGCTGCATGAGCGTATTCACACAAGTGCCGATACCATGTTCATTGAGTCCATTCAACCCGATCAATCCGGCACTGGTAAACACAAATTGTTCAGGCGTATTCCCATTGGGGAGAATATGCATCACCACCTGGTAGCCGTCCATCCAGGATTCCAGGTCCATGTTCTGGGCAATTAAAGCCGGTTGCCCGTTCATCGCCGGAACCCCAATGCCACTGCAATGGTGGTGAGAAGGGTCATTGCTCAGTTTATCCTGGTAAACCCAATATTCATCAACCAATTGATAGGCAAGGATATCATTAAAAGATTGCCCCGAGCCAACCGCTATTCCTTTTACCTCTTCAAGTAAATCGGGAGTATATTTTTTTATGGCGGGTAAAAAATTTGTGCCGGACATGAATTGTTGAATAAAACTATCCGCCGGCATTTTCATGCTGCTTTGCAGGTCATCTTTCCAAAGTACAAGCACCTCAGCAATATCCTTTTTTAATTGTTGTCCATGCTGCAGCCCACGCTGGTAACCATTTCCCGAAACTGTTATGGTTTTTAAATTTCTGGCCTTCGAACCCGGCTGGGAAAAAGCGCCAATAAAAAGTAACTGCAATAAAAATGCAAAACAGATTGATCTCATGGTGGTTGGTTTCAGGCAATATTATTTTATCCTATTATACTTTCTTAACAAGTCAATGACTAATTTATGGGGCATCGCATAGGCCTTGTTCCCATTGACACCTTCCATGGTTTCCGCCGCTACCATCGCATTGATAATCGCTTCTTCAACAGCTTGTACAGTCGCTTCGAATAAAGGATTGATGATGTCATTAGGCAAAACATCAACTTTTACGAATTTTTCCCGTTGGAAGGCATCAGGATTGGCCGTGGAAAAAGCGATAAAAATATCTCCGGATCCATTTTCCCCCCGGCCGCCAACTTTCCCAACGCCAAGGGGTACCCGCGCAGCGATTCTTTTTAATTGATGCGGTAGTAATGGAGCATCCGTAGCAACGACAACTATTATTGAACCATCGCCTTCCTGGCGATATGATGCCGGAGGAGATTTAATATCATAGTTCAGGGTATCTTTTAGTTCAATACCAACAGGCACACCGGCAATGGTCAGGTTGTTTTTTCTTCCGAAATTGGATTGCACCAATACACCAACGGTATAGGAAGAGTCTTTGATTTTTACAATCCGGGAAGAGGTTCCCGTCCCCCCTTTAAAACCAAGGCACATCATACCGGTTCCGCCGCCAACATTACCCTCCTTTAAAAAGCCTGTACCAGCGGTATTTAAGGCTTCATAGGCATTTTCGGCAGTTACATGGAAACCATAAATATCATTTAGGCCACCATCGTATGTTTCCGCTACCACTGGATAGGTGTACCAAAAATCTTCTTTGTACCAATGTTTATCTACAAACCATTTCAGCACTGCATCCCGCACTGCACCAACACTATTGGTATTAGTGATCATGATGGGTGTTTCCAGAAAACCCGATTCTGTAATCCAGGTGGTCCCGGTCATTTCACCATTTCCGTTTAAGGAATACCAATTGGCGTAAACCGGGTTATTTTTCTTCCCCCTGGGCAGGATGGCTGTAACCCCGGTTCTGACAGGACCCTTGCCCAAGATATTTTTACCATTTCCGGTAATTATAGTACTATACCCCACTTCAACACCATAGACATCTGTAATGGCGTTGTATTTGCCTGTATTCCCTTCAAATGGTATACCGATATCCCTTGCCCTGGGTTTTTGTCCATAGGAAGCAATTTGTGTAAACAGGTAAAAAATAAGCCAGGCAGAAAGTCTCATGAGAAGGTTATTATAGTGTTGATCATCCTATTTAAGCTCAAATAGCACAAGGTTAATATCACCCATTCCACTGGAAGAAAAATAAAATGATTCCCCTGGCTCTATATACAGATACTTCCCGGCGATTATTTCCTTCACCAGATTATTTTTTACAGCGTGAAATTGAAGCCCATCACCTGAAATTAGTTCTGCAACCATGGGGCCGCGGCCCTGGATAGGCACCTTATTGAATCCATGATTTACCAATTGATATGCTGTCGCCCTTTCGTTGTCAAATAATACAGGGAATGGCAAGGGGGTATTGTTGCTACTTGTATTATAAGCCGAGAGAATTTCAATATCATTTACATGAAATGGACCTTTATCAAAATTACTTACCCTGTGAACCAAAGTATCCCCAATAAAGGACCGGTATGACGCATTGCCTGAAGAGGGCCGATCTTTAACCCATTCATCCCCCTTTACCTGGGAACCGATATTCGTTGTAGAAAAATGCACAAAGAGAGAAGGTGTGGCGTGTATATGGAATAAAGTGGTGTCACCCGGGGGCAGCCATACATCTAAGACCCTGAGGTATTTATTTTCAAAAACATTGTGATGCCGGGGTTCTTCCCTGACAGGAACCTGCGCCAATATTGATTTTGAAGGTAACAATGATAACCCGATCAATAAGATATTCAAGAATTTAGCATTTAGCATTCATTATATTATTTCTTTTTTGCTCACGCTACCCTATCAGGATAGAATTTAAGGTACAATATTTTTTTCCTATGGCTATTGTCAAAATAATCATGAAATAACAGCACCAGTAACCGAACAAATTTTGACAATAATCGTTGAAAATCATACATTCGATGTTTAACCACTCTTTGTATTTTTGCAAATCCAACCCTTTAAATTGCAACCAAACCGGTGGCAATTTTTGAAATCTGTTTATGTTTCCTATTTACTCTACGAGGTATTTGTTTAACGAAGCGACAGACCGGAAATTTAACTTTCCCCGCCGCGGTGTTTTATCTGCGAATTGTCGTAAATTAATAGTCCTCAGCACTTAAGCCATATAAATTCGTAACGAGATGCCCTGCTCTCAAAAAGTTAACGATTGCGCTCCTTGTAAAAGCGAGTCAAAACCGCCATCAAAGCGGGAAAAAGGCATTGGCCTGTTGTCTGGTATAATACTGGCAGTGCTCCCAAAATGCCCATTTTGTGTTTTGGCCTTTTCCAGCACGATGGTACTCTGCGGCAAGGGAGGCTCGGTTTCTTCTACTGTATCGCATACCCATCCAGTTACACTCTATATTTCCCTCTTTTTTTGTTCGCTTACCCTTGTTAGCCTGACCCTGAGCTTTAAAGACAAAAGAACCTGGTATGCTCTGGGGCTGGCCCTGGCGGGTAGTAGCTGTATATTTTATAGTGTTACTACTGCAGGTGGTCAAGCCCTTTATTTTACCGGCGTGCTCATTATGTTAACCGGCATCGGTATGAACATGAAGCGTTTCGGCTGGCTAGAAAAAATTACTGCCCTTACCCAATCCAAAAACAATTCCACTAATTATCTGACAAAGCAATAAAATCAACAGTTATGATCCCCCAATCCTTCCAGTACGAATCACCAGGCACATTAGAAGAGGCCATTAAATTATTACACCAGTATGGCGAAGAGGCAAAGATCCTTTCCGGGGGTCATAGCCTGATTCCCATGATGAAATTGCGGTTCGCCACACCTGAAGTGCTGGTGGACATTAATAACATCCCCGGACTTTCCCACATTGTTGAAGAAAACGGCAAGATGAAAATTGGCGGACTGACCCGCGAATCCGAATTAGAACATTCGGCGGCCCTGGCCAAGATTTTTCCGATATTCAAAGATGTCACCAAACTGATCGCTGATCCGCAGGTACGCAACCGTGGCACCATTGGTGGTAACCTTGCCCATGGCGATGCCGCAAATGACCATCCTGCTGTAATGCTGGCTTTGAATGCCACCGTTATTGCAACGGGTGCCGAAGGATCAAGAGAAATCCCAATTGATGAATTCTTCTTCGGCTTTTACTCAACTGCCCTGCAGTTTGGTGAGATCCTTACAGAAATTCAGATTCCGATTCCACCTACAGGCACCGGTAGTGCCTACCACAAACTGGAAAGAAAAGTGGGTGATTATGCTACTGCAGGTGTTGCTGTCCAAATTACCATCGGGGATGATGGTATAGTGAAAGCTGCGGGAATAGGATTAACCAATGTGAACCCGACACCCTTGCGCGCAGTGCGCTCCGAACAGGCACTAATCGGCAAGCCACTTACCGAACACAGCATTGCTGAAGCAGCCCTGTATGCATCGGAAGATTGCAGTCCGTCTGCCGACCTGCGGGGCTCCGAAGAATACAAACGCGCTATGGTGGCCGTGCTGGTGAAACGTATGATCCATGAAGCTGCCAACCGGGCCAGTAACAATTAACAATAACTGATAAACTGAACAATATATGTTAAAAGAAATAACCGTAACCGTTAACGGCGAAAAGCATACCCTCGAAGTGGAGCCCCGATTACTATTGGTGCACATGATCAGGGAAGTATTGAACCTGACGGGCACACATATTGGCTGCGATACATCCAGCTGCGGCGCCTGTACCATATTAATGGATGGCAAATCCATCAAATCCTGCACTGTCCTAGCCGTACAGGCCAATGGGAAATCCCTTACCACTATTGAAGCAGTGGCCGTAAACGGGGAGCTTTCTGCACTCCAGGAAGGATTCAAGGAAAACCACGGGCTGCATTGCGGTTTCTGCACACCGGGCATGATCATGCGGGCAACAGAATTACTGGCTAATAATCCCAATCCCACTGAGGAAGAAATTCGCTGGGGTATTTCGGGTAACCTTTGCCGTTGCACCGGCTATAATAATATTGTGAAAGCGGTTATTTATGCCGGCGCTAAAATGCGTGGCGAAGAATTGCCATCCACCGAACCGCAATTTGTATAAAAATTATTTAAAACGATTCAATTCATCATTATATGAATAAGTGTAAAACATCAAAGGAAATCGGTGGCATGGGCCATTCCCTGAAAAGAAAGGAAGACATCCGCTTCATACAGGGTAAGGGCCATTATGTGGATGACATCAAACTTCCGGGCATGCTGTATATGGATATTGTAAGGAGTCCGTATGCCTATGCCAAAATAAAAAAGATCAATATTGAAGAGGCCATGAAAGTGCCTGGGGTAGTTGCAGTGGTTACCGGCCGCGACCTTGAGAAATACAATCTCCATTGGATGCCCACCCTGATGTCTGATACGCAAATGGTATTGCCAACAGACACAGTGATGTACCAGGCGCAGGAAGTGGCTGCGGTTATCGCCACGAGCAGGTATGCCGCACGTGATGGTCGTGAAGCAGTGAAAGTTGATTATGAGAAGATGAAACCCGTGATCGATCCTTACAAATCCATGGATCCGGATGCTCCCGTTTTAAGGACAGACAAAGCTGGTAAAAAAGATAACCATATCTGGCATTGGGAGGCAGGCGACAAAGCCAAAACGGAAGCCGTTTTCGCATCGGCCGATGTAGTGGTTAAAGAACAGATGCATATCCCCCGCATCCATGTGGCTTCCATCGAAACCTGTGGTTGTGTAGCCGATTATGACAAAATCAACAATCACCTCACGATGTATATGACCACACAGGCGCCGCATGCCATCCGCACGGTAATTGCGCTGGTGGCAGGTCACGTTGGTTTAACAGAAGAAAAGATTCGGGTTATTTCCCCTGATATTGGAGGGGGATTCGGTGGCAAAGTGCCGGTATATCCCGGCTATGTAATTGCCATTGCTGTTTCCTTCCTGGTTGGCAAACCCGTGAAATGGATCGAAGACCGCAGTGAAAACCTGCAGGCCGATTCATTCGCGCGCGACTATCATATCACAGCAGAAATGGCAGGTACAAAAGATGGTAAGATCCTCGCTACTCGTTTCAAAATTCTCGCCGACCACGGTTATACCGATGCATCTGCCAACCCATCAAAATTCCCGACGGGTATGTTCTCCATTGCAACTGGCTCCTATGATTACGACACTTCCTATATGGAATGCGATGCTGTTTATACCAACAAACCTCCTGGTGGTGTTGCCTATCGTTGCTCATTCAGGGTTACCGAAGCTGTGCATGCGATCGAACGCATGACCGACAGGTTCGCCCTAGAAATAGGAAAAGACCCGGCTGACCTTAGGATGGAAAACTTCATCAAGAAAGAGGACTTCCCCTGGAAATCACCAACCGGCTGGATCTACGATAGCGGCGATTACCATAAAGGGCTTTTAAAGGCTATGGATGCCGTTGGCTATTGGGAATTGCGGAAAGAACAGGCTGAAAAAAGAAAGAAAGGTGAGCTGATGGGTATAGGCCTCTCCACATTTACAGAAATTGTAGGTGCCGGTCCTTCAAAAGACTTTGATATCCTCGGTATAAAAATGTTTGACAGCGCCGAGATTCGTGTTCACCCAACCGGTAAAGCCATCGCACGTTTTGGTACAAAATCCCAGGGCCAGGGACATGAAACTACTTATGCACAGATCATTGCCGAAGAATTAGGTATCCCGGCAGAGAATATCCAGGTTGAAGAAGGTGATACAGATACCGCTCCTTACGGATTGGGAACCTATGCATCAAGAAGTACACCAACTGCAGGTGCGGCTGCGGCTATGGCTTCCCGCAAGTTAGTCGCCAAAGCCCGTAAAATTGCTGCCTACCTGCTTGAAGTCAGTGAAGAAGACCTGGAATGGGAACCAGGAAAATTCTGGGTGAAAGGTGCTCCTGAAAAATCAAAAACCATCCAGGAAATTGTTTTCGCGTCCTATACCAATCACCCACAGGGTATGGAGGCCGGATTTGAAGCCACACATTATTACGATCCGCCAAACCTCACCTTCCCATCCGGAGCATATATCTGCGTGGTTGATATTGACAAGGAAACCGGCGGAATCCATGTGCGCCGTTTTGTAGCCATAGATGATTGTGGCAATATCATTAATCCAATGATTGTACAGGGACAGGTACACGGAGGTCTGACACAAGGCATTGCACCGGCTATGTATGAAGAACTGATCTATGATGAAGATGGCAACATATTAAATGGAACACTGATGGACTACCTGGTACCCACAGCCGTAGAATCACCCAGTTGGGAAACCGGCCACGTAATTACACCATCGCCACACCATCCGATTGGTGCTAAAGGCGTCGGCGAATCACCAACTGTAGGTGCACCACCGGCCATTGCTAATGCTATTGTAGATGCGTTAAGTCCATTTGGCATCACCCATCTTGATATCCCGATCACACCAGCCAAGGTATGGAAGGCATTGAAAGATAAAGGAGCTATATAACCAGTAAAAAACAGATCATGACAACGAGCATAACAAAATCATTCCATGTAGAACAGCCAATTGAGGCCGTATGGAATAATCTCACTAACCCTGCGCAGGTCGTCGTTTGCGTACCCGGGGCCTCCCTCACCGAAACAGTCGACAACGATAACTACAAGGGTGAGGTGGAGTTGAAATTCGGTCCGGTTAAAGCAAAATACGATGGACTCATCACTTTCCTGGAAAGGAATGCAGCCACCCGGAAGATGTCGCTGAAGGGTGTAGGTACAGACAGTAAGGGAAAAGGTGGCGCAGACATGAAAATGGATGGACAGCTTACAGAAAAAGACGGAGGCACTGATGTGAATGTAACCATGGAAGTAAATGTGACCGGCATGATGGCGCAGTTCGGATCAAGGCTCATCAATGATGTGTCTAACCAGGTCTTCGATCAGTTTGTGACTAATTTCAAGAAGCAACTGGCAGGTGAACAGGTCGACAATACATTGAGTGCCGGATCCATGGTGGGCGGAATGCTTAAAGGAATGTTTGGTAAAAAATAGTGACAGTGAATACAATTGAAAATCAGGAACAGATTATTGAAACACTGGACAAGATGCAGTATGTTGTTGACGAGGAATTCGCCACTTCCTTATTCCTGTTGCTGAAACTGCGGAAGCCTCTCTTGCTGGAAGGTCCGCCGGGCGTAGGAAAAACGGAAGCGGCGCTTGCCTTGTCACAATTGCTTAAAACCAAATTAATAAGGCTGCAATGCTACGAAGGCCTTGATGTGAATGCAGCACTTTATGAATGGAATTACCAGAAACAATTGCTGGGAATCAAACTACAGGAAGAGAGTGGGTTAACAATTGAAGAAAAAGAGAAGCATATATTCGGTCACGATTACTTGCTGAAGCGCCCCCTACTGGAATCTATCACGCAGGAATTTCAGTCACCTGTTTTGCTGATCGATGAACTCGACCGGTCAGACGAGGAATTTGAAGCTTTCCTGCTCGAATTATTATCAGCCTTCCAGATAAGCATACCTGAAATCGGGACCATCAGGGCAAAACACAAACCTTATGTGATACTTACGTCTAATCGTACCCGTGAGCTAAGTGATGCCCTTAAAAGAAGGTGTTTGTACCATTGGATAGACTATCCCGGCCTCGATAAGGAAATGCTGATCGTACGTAAGCGCCTGCCCTCCATTGAAGAAAAATTACTGGCACAGGTGGTACATGTGGCCCAGCAGTTCAGGCAGCGAAAGTTGGCTAAAACACCAGGTGTATCAGAAACCATCGATTGGGCAGAATCATTAATGGCCCTGGGTTACCGCGAATTAAACGAAACAGCTTTCTCTGTATCACTGGGCAGTATCCTGAAATCGGCAGAAGATATTTCGCTGATCAGGGCAGAAGGCCATGGCACTTTCATGACTTGATATTTGTAATCAACACCCATGAAACAACAGGCATTTGAAACTACTAGTATTACCCAAAGTATTGTGGCTTTTGCGCAATTCGCCCGAAGCCATGGAATGAATGTGGGCTTATTGGAAGCCCAGGATGCCTTACTGGCTGCGGATGCCGGATTGCTTTCCAGCCGGACACATTTTAAAAGTGCATTGAAAACGATCATGTGCAAATCACCGGAAGAAGCCCGAATTTTTGAAAAAATATTTTTACTTTACTGGGATACTAATCCTATTGACCTTCAGTCCAGAAAAAGCAAGACTTCTATATTGGGAATGGTTGAAAAAAAAACCAACGCCTCGTTAGTTATGCTTGGCCGGGGAAAACCGGAAGCCGAAGAAACCGAAGCTAAAAATGTTTCCGGGGCCAATGAAACCGAAAGGCTGAAAACCACCGACCTGGCAAAAATCAGCGAAATGGATGCTGCCCAACTTGAAGATCTTTCCAGGAAACTCTTCAGGGAAATGGCTATCAGGATGCGCCGAAGGATGAAAGAATCCCAAAAAAAAGGGCCTGTATACCTCCGCAGGACTATCCGGAAAAGTATACCATTCGGCGGTGAACCCCTGGAACTATTCCGGCGTTCGAAAAAGGCCAAAAAACAAAGATTGATCGTTTTGCTGGACGTCAGCGGTTCTATGGATAAATACAGCCATTACCTGCTTCGATTTATTTGTGCATTGCGTGAACAATTCAGGCAGCTCGAAGCTTTTATATTCAGTACTTCTTTATTAAGGGTAACCCGGGCCCTTCAGTTCAGCCGGATTGACCTGGTACTGGCTACTATTGGCAGCCAGGCTGAAAACTGGTCGGGTGGCACGAGGATCGGGGCCTGCCTTCAGGAATTTACCGATAAATACGGTAAACAATTGCTGAACGGCTCACCAACCGTCCTGGTGCTGAGTGACGGACTTGATACCGGCCAGCCTGAGCAGGTAAGCAAGGCAATGCGCAGCATTCATCTGCGGGCAAAAAGGATTATCTGGCTGAACCCATTGAAGGGAATGAAAGGTTATGAGCCAACGGCAAGGGGTATGAAAGCAGCACTGCCCGCCATAGATGAATTCAGGCCGGCACATAACCTGAAGAGTTTGTTGGAACTGGAAAATATATTACAAGATGCTTGATGAATTTCTAGAAAAAAGCCAGGAACTGCGCAAAAAGCAAGAACCCTTTGCCATCGCAATAGTGGTGAGAAGGGAAGCGCCCAGCAGTGGCAAAACCGGTGATAAAGCCATCGTGAATAAATTCGGTGATATTATCGGCTGGGTAGGCGGCGGCTGTGTCCGCGCGATTATTATTAAAGAAGCAGAAGATGCAATGAAATCTGGTAAGCCAAGGCTGGTCCGGATTGGAAACTCCCTCCACAATACCCATCAGGAATCTGTTATGGAATATAAAATGACCTGCCAGAGTGAAGGCACAGTTGAAGTATTTATTGAACCCGTTTTGCCCCTGCCACACCTTGTTGTAATGGGAAAAACTGCTATCGCGAAATCACTGGTGAAACTGGCGAAAGCGACTGGGTTTAAAGTAACCGCCGTAGCATCTGACGCTAAAATTGACACTTTTGAAAAACCCGATGAACTGATCACCCGCTATAATCTCGACCAGGTTAAAACAGGTCCATCGACCTTTATTGTTGTGGCAACCCAGGGCGAGCAAGATGAAACAGCGCTGGAACAAGCCCTTGGTAAGGATCATAGCTATTTAGGTTTTGTATCAAGCCGAAAAAAAGGCCAGACAGTGATGGATTACCTCCGGAATGCCGGACTCAATGAGAACGCCATAGCTGCCATTAAGTCGCCTGCGGGAATTGATATCAGTGCGAAAACACCTGAAGAAGTGGCAATTAGTATCCTGGCAGAAATCATTGCCGTTAAAAGCGAATTACCGGACGCTGAAGGATTCACCAAATTTGATGAAACCAGGGAGGAAGCCGGCAAACCGAAGTTTTATATCAACCCGGTCTGTGGTGTACCAGTGGATATTAATAATCCAAAACACATTATCGAATACCAGGGCGAAAAAGTCTATTTCTGTTGTGATGGCTGTAAGACTAAATTTGAACTGGAACCGGAAAAATATATGCACAAAGCAAAAGCCTGATTGATGAAGGAAATCAATTCCATCATTGAAGCATTTGATGCTGCTCGTGAGTCGGGGGAAAAATCCGCACTCGTTACAGTCGTACACCTCGAAGGTTCTTCTTACAGGAGGCCGGGCGCTCGTATGCTGGTAACCGATGAGGGACAAATGACCGGTGCCATCAGCGGCGGTTGCCTCGAAGGTGATGCCCTTCGCAAAGCATTGCTGGTATTAAACCAGCAGCAATCCAAACTGGTCACTTACGATACCAGCGATGAAGATGATGCTACTATTGGCGTGCAGCTGGGTTGTGCAGGGGTGATCCAGGTTTTAATGGAACCGATTAACTCGACCGACCCCAATAACCCGATAGAATTATTACGCAAAGCTGCAGCCAAAAGGCAAAACTTTGTACTGGTAACCCTGTTTGCACTCGAAGAAAAAAAATCCATCCAACATGGCACCTGCCTGTTGGTAGAAGCCGATGGCACTATCTCCGGAAACCTTGAAGACGGGTTCCTTAAACATACAATCCTGGAGGATGCCCGTATAGCCCTTACAACGCAACGCCCGGCTTTCAAAAATTATAAATCCGCTGAACACAACCTTACTGCTTTTATAGAATTTGAGCCCCCCCCCATATCCCTCGTGATTATTGGTGCTGGTAATGATGTAATGCCGCTAGTGAATTTTGCAGATATTCTGGGCTGGGAAACAAGGGTAGTTGATGGGCGGCCTACACACGCAAAAAAAGAACGTTTTGTCAGCGCGTGCCAGGTGCTGGTCTCTAAACCTGAACATGTGCTGGAGCAAATACCGATAGACGAACAAACTGTATTTGTACTGATGACCCACAATTATAATTATGACCTGGCCATGCTAAGGGCCCTGTTGAAAACCAAAGTCAATTATATCGGGGCATTGGGGCCTAAAAAAAAACTCGACCGTATGCTCGATGAAATTAGAGCAGCCGGCACGAAAATAACTGCTGAACAGTTATCGCGTGTATACGGTCCGGTTGGTTTGGATATTGGTGCCGAAACCGCCGAAGAAATTGCGTTGTCGGTCATTGCTGAAATAAAGGCTATTCAGGCCGGTAAAACCGGTGAATCGTTAAGACATAAACAAGAAGCGATCCATTCAAGGCATGAAACCCGTATCGAAGAAAAAAGAATATCCGATGGTCAAAAATCCTAACGATATTTATTGTGCCATTGTAATCCTTGCTGCAGGATCGTCGAGCCGGCTGGGGGAACCTAAGCAACTTCTCCCCTTCAATGGGAAAAGCCTGTTAGGCCAGGCAGCATTTACTGCTTTGTCAACCGGACTTAAGCCTGTAGTTGTAGTGCTGGGAGAAAATAATGAAGCCATGAAAAAAGAACTGGAAGGAATGGACCTGGCCATTGCAGAGAATAAAAACTGGCAGCAAGGGATGTCTACCTCGCTGCAATGCGGCTTGGATAAAGCCCGTCAACTGCTACCGGAATTGAATGCAGTTATTTTTATGGTATGTGACCAGCCATTTGTCACAGCCGCCTTGTTGCAGGAATTGGTGAACACACAGGCTGAAACCGGGAAATGGATCGTAGCGAGTTCATACCAGGATACCCTTGGCACTCCCGCCCTGTTTACCCAACGGGTATTTTCCGCATTATCAGAATTGACTGGTGATGCAGGTGCCCGCAAACTGATTAAACAATACGGTAATGATGTGGCGGCAGTTGATTTTCCTAAAGGGTATATAGACATAGATACGAAAGAAGAATACGAATCATTTATTCATCCAACGCAATGGAAAAAAAACTAGTCGATACCTTTAACAGGCCGCATAATTATCTCAGGATATCCTTAACGGATAATTGCAATTTCCGTTGCTTCTATTGTATGCCCGAGGAAGATTACGATTTTACGCCTGCCAGCAGGCTGATGCAGGCGCACGAAATCGAAGCTATAGCAAAAATATTTGTTGAACAGGGTGTCGATAAGATCCGGCTCACAGGCGGTGAACCATTGGTGCGAAAAGATGCCGCAGACATTATTATGTCTCTATCAAAATTGCCTGTAAACCTCACTATTACTACAAATGGCAGCCGTATTCACGATTATCTAGATGTCTTAAAAGAAGCCGGCATCCGGTCCCTGAATATCAGCCTGGACACCCTCGACCGCGATAAATTTTTACTAGTCACCCGCCGCGACCAGTTTAAACAGGTCTATGATAATATCCAACTTTTACTGCAGGAAGGTTTTCATGTAAAAGTGAATATGGTGGTGATGAAAGGAATGAATGAAAATGAAATAAATGATTTTGTAGCATGGACAAAAAACGACCCGGTACACGTACGTTTCATTGAGTTCATGCCGTTTAGTGGCAACCGGTGGACCAGCAATAAAGTGGTGACCTGGCAGGAAATATTAACAGAAGTGGGCGCCCGTTATGATATCCTGCCATTGGCTGGCGACCCGCATGATACTGCCAAGAAATATATTGTTCCCGGTCATGCCGGCACTTTTGCTGTGATCAGCACGATGAGTGCAAATTTCTGCGGAAACTGCAACCGTATACGATTAACAGCAGATGGCAAGATTAAGAACTGCCTTTTCTCCCAACAGGAAACCAACCTGCTGCAGCCATTACGCAATGGTGAAAATATTCTACCGCTGATCCATCAAAATATCCTGGCAAAAGCAAAGGAATTGGGAGGGCAATTCACCACCGATTTCGAAAAAATACATGCAGAAACCATTCACAACCGAAGCATGATAACTATCGGTGGATGAAAAAATATTATACTATACTTCATCTATTACTTTGCCTCGAGGCCAGGAGTCAGGAAAAACATACTACTCCGAATCAGGATACTATTCATACTACATTACTGAATGAAGTGGTCGTGAGCGCTTCACGGATTCCAGAAAATATTTTACGGAGCCCTTTAAGCATTCAAAAAGCTGGTCGTTCATTTTTCACCAATAGCTCCGCTCCTTCTTTTTTTGACGCCCTTGAAAATATGAAAGGGGTACAGATGATCACACCAAGTATGGGTTTTCGCATCCTTAATACCCGCGGGTTTGCCAACACAACAAATGTTCGCTTTACCCAATTGGTAGATGGCATGGACATCCAATCGCCTCATATTGGCAGTCCGATCGGTAACGTATTAGGGCCCAGCGACCTGGATATTGATAATGTGGAAATCATACCTGGTATGTCATCTGCTTTGTATGGCATGAATACGGTAAATGGACTGGCTCAATTCAACAGCAGGGACCCATTTACATCAGAGGGACTCAGTGTTCAGCAAAAAACAGCGCTTACACATTTGGGCGATCCCAACACCAGCGCCAAATTATTTTCAGAAACAAGCCTGCGTTATGTAAAAAAAATAAGCACTAACTGGGTCATTAGGTTCAACGGAACTTTCACAAAGGGGTATGACTGGATTGCCGACAATTACCAGGACATCAATCCTAATGCCAATTCCAGCACCCAGTTATTAGGTGCAGATAATCCAGCCCTGAACCCGGTAAACAGCTATGGCAATGAATCATCGAACCGGAAAACGCTAACGCTTGGCGGGAAATCATATGTTGTTGCAAGGACGGGTTATAAAGAAATTGAGGTGACCGATTATAGCCTCCAAAACATTAAAGCAGACGCGGGGATTTTCTACCACAACAGCAGGGGGGATAAATTTTCTTATACATTCCGCTTTGCAGTATTAGACAATATTTACCAGCGGGCTAACCGGTTCAGGCTGGCTGATTATTTTTTGCAGCAACATGCTCTCAGTTATCAATCCAAAGCCCTGCAAGCGCGGTTATACCTGAACAATGAGAATACCGGCAACTCCTATAACCTGCGTTCCATGGCCGAAAATATCGACCGTAATTACAAATCCGACAAAACCTGGTTTGCAGATTATACTACCGGTTACAACCAGTCGCAGCAGAATGGCACAGATGCAGTGAATGCCCACAAACAGGCCAGGTTATTTGCCGATAATGGCCGGTACGAACCTGGAAGCTCTGCTTTCAATGATGTACTGGGTCAGTTACAACAAATCAACAACTGGGACCAGGGTGCTGCCCTAAAAGTGAAAGCCAGCTTTGTCCATGCAGAAATGCAATTGAACCTCACCGACAGTTGGCTGGGTAAAATGAAAGAGAAAACAGGTATCGAACTGCTGGCAGGCGGCGACCACCGAAGTTATATTGTAATACCTGATGGTAATTATTTTATGAATCCGGCAGCAGGGAAAGAAGGTAAGAATATTGTTTATGGCAGGACCGGTGTTTACCTTTCCGCAAACCGGAATTTTTTCTCAGGAAAGCTTCGCCTTGGCGCAGCAGTCAGGGGCGATAAAAATGATTATTACCCGGTACTGTTCAATCCCCGATTTACCGCTGTTTATTCGCCTTCCGCATTACAGAGCATAAGAATATCCTACCAGGGCGGATACAGGTACCCTATTCTGTTTGAAGCCTTTTCTAATGTAAATAGTGGAGGTGTAAAACGCGTGGGCGGATTACCCGTAATGTCGAACGGCATATTTGAAAATGCCTGGCTACAGACTTCCATTGCGGCTTTCCAGTCGGCAATCCTTAAAGATGTTAACCAGGGAGGTGTATCAAGGCAAGCGGCTTTTGAAAAAAACAAGGAATTATTAATAAAAAGTCCATACACCTATATCCAGCCTGAACATGTGCAATCTTTTGATGCCGGTTATAAAAGGGGTATGGCCAATGGAAAAATACTATTGGATGCTGAAATTTACATAAACAAATACCGGTCCTTTATTGCACAGGCAAATATGAATGTACCCAAAACTGAAGACCCCGATTCAATTCCCTACTATTTAGCTGACAATACAAAACAGGACCAATACCGTATGTGGACCAATTCAAAAACATCGGTATATCAATATGGTGGTAGTATAGGAATACAATGGAAACTAAACCGGGGCTATATGATTACTGCGCATAGTTCCTATGCCAAATTGCAGAAAGCGAAAGGAGAAGACGGCCTTGAAGACGGTTTCAACACGCCCGAATGGATGGCCTTTGCTTCTGTTGCCAACGAAAAATTATACAAACAATTTGGGGCAGGCATCAGCCTCCGATGGCAAAGCAGGTATTACTGGCAATCCTTCCTGACAAATGGTGATGTGCCGGCCACAACCACCCTGGATATGCACATCAGCTATCGCTTTACGAAAATGCCATTTCGCCTTAAATTAGGGGGAAGTAATATAAGTAACCATTATTATTATTCTATTTTAGGCGGACCATCCATTGGTGGTATGTATTACCTTACCGCCACATGGGGAATATAAGCACACAAAAAACATGATCACAGTTACAGCAGCTAAAGAACTTATCAGGACAAATTGCCAGGCATTGTCACCGGTTACAATGCCATTGCTTCAGGCTGCTGGGAAAACCCTTGCCCATGATATCTGGGCGCCTAACGATATCCCTGCTTTTCCACAATCATCTATGGATGGCTATGCTATTTCCTACAAGAGCTGGAAGACATACGGATTACTCGACCTGTTTGGGGAAATTGCTGCGGGCAGGGGGGATAGTATTGAATTACCTGATGGAAAGGCCTTCCGGATTTTTACTGGTGCACCTGTCCCGTTCGGGGCAGATACAGTAGTAATGCAGGAAAAATGCCGTGTGGTAGAAGATGAATTATCGATAGATGACCCATCACTCAAAGCTGGTGACAATGTTCGTCCGGTTGGTTCCGAAATCAGCAAAGGCGCATTAGCCCTGGAAAAAGGCACACTCCTAACTCCAGCTGCCATCGGATTTTTAGCGGGCATCGGGATAACTGAAGTCAGCATTTACCCATCACCGTCAATAAGCATAATTGTAACTGGGAATGAATTGCAAACACCCGGCAACCCACTTTCATACGGACAGGTTTATGAATCTAACTCCCTGACCCTCTCAGCTGCATTGCAGCAACTGTCATTACACTTGAAAGAGACCTATCGCGTAGAAGACCAGTTAGAGACACTTACAAAAACGCTGGGGCATGCGATAGAACAAAGTGACATCGTATTAATAACAGGCGGTATTAGTGTCGGCGACTATGACTTCACTTTAAAAGCAGCGATGCAATGCGGCGCAGAAACAGTGTTCCATAAAATTAAACAGAAACCCGGAAAACCCATCCTCTTTGCAAAAAAAGGCACTAAACTGGTTTTCGGGTTACCAGGAAACCCAGCTTCGGTTCTCACCTGTTTTTATGAATATGTATTGTTGGCCATCAGCATGTTGCAAAACCGTTCAGTGACCCTGGCCAAAAAAACCGCACCACTGGAAAAAGAAATTAAAAAACCAGCAGGCATAACCCATTATTTAAAAGGGCATTTCAATGGAACAACCGTTTTGCCACTCGACGGACAAGAATCCTATAAACTCAATTCCTTCGCCAAAGCAAATTGCCTGATCATGCTTCCGGAAGAAGTTACCCAGTGCCAAACAGGAGAAGCCGCAGAAATCCACCTTTTACCCCAATAAATGCCTGCTATGGACATCAGCCTGGTCTTTTACCTGCTCTTATTTACAGTGGCATTTTTGTATGCATCAGTGGGCCATGGTGGCGCAAGCGGGTACCTGGCATTGATGGCTATTTATGGTTTCGCACCCGATGTAATGAAACCTACGGCCCTGCTGCTCAACCTTTTCGTATCCATAACCGCATTTATACAGTTTTACCGGGGCAAACACTTCAACTGGAAAATATTTTTACCCCTGGCAGTCGCATCTGTCCCAATGGCATTTTTAGGGGGATTAGTTAGTATTGATGCAGTGATCTACAAAAAGATACTTGGCGCATTACTGTTAATCCCGGTAGCAAGGTTTTTCTTTTTTAAAAACACCGAAATATCAGATATGCGCCCTTCCAGTATAGGTTTATCTGTGCTTATTGGAGCAGTGATCGGTTTACTTTCCGGAATGATTGGTATTGGGGGCGGAATAATTCTCTCACCGGTACTGCTTTTGTTAAAATGGACAGACCAAAAACAAACTGCAGCAATCAGCGCCCTGTTCATTTTCGTAAATTCGTTATCCGGGTTGTTTGGCCAGCTCACAAAAGGGATTAGCTTCAGCAGCGATATGTTGCTGATGGTATTGATCGCTTTTGGCGCTGGATTCCTGGGCGCCTGGCTGGGGTCACTGAAATTCAGGCAGGACGTGCTGAAATTCATCCTGGCTTCCGTACTCAGCCTGGCAGCTTTTAAATTATTATTTACCGGCGCATGAGTAGTTTTAAAAAAAATATTATTGTCTTCGGACAATTGACTGATATCATTGGGGCCGCTGAAATAAATTTCCCGGCAGTCGGGGATACCGATGCGCTTAAAAACCAATTAATAGCAAAATATCCGCAATTGGCGGAATTGAGTTTTGTAATTGCGGTTGATAAAAAAATCGCTGCGGGAAATACCCCGCTTCAGCTTGATTCAGGTATCGCACTACTGCCGCCATTCTCAGGAGGATAACCATGCAACCAAACGGTAACAAACCAGACAGATACCAACGCCAGCTTTCACTTAAATACTTTGGCGCTACTGCCCAGGAAAAACTGGGCAAAGCAAAAGTATTGGTGATTGGCGCAGGCGGGCTCGGTTGCCCGGCACTATTATACCTTGCAGCCGCAGGCATTGGCACTATCGGCCTGGTTGATTTTGATACCGTAGCGCTGAGTAATTTACATCGCCAGGTCTTATATACCATGGAGGATATAGGACATCCAAAAGCCATCAGCGCCGCAATGAGATTACTGCAATTGAACAATGAGGTAACTATTCAACCCTACCAGTTAAAGCTCACAAATAATACATGCCTTGAACTTTTTCCAGGGTATGATATCATTATTGACGGAACAGATAATTTTTCCACGCGTTATATGATCAACGATGCCTGTGTATTACTTGGAAAGCCTTTGGTCTATGGGGCTGTATCGCAATATGAAGGACAGGTAGCAATTTTTAATGCCGGTGCGGATGCCGTTAATTACCGTGACCTCTTCCCCCATCCTCCAAAATCAGGGGAGGTATTAAACTGTGCAGAAGCAGGCGTACTGGGCGTACTGCCAGGATTCATTGGCACTATGCAGGCCAGTGAAACCATTAAACTTATCACTGGTATCGGCGAAACATTGGAAAATAAACTCTTCACATTCAATGTGCTCACTAACCATGCATTTGAACTTTTTATAAGTCCAAATGCAGCAGCTACAGGGTTACTGCCGCAAGACAGGGAAACCTTTGCAAACACCAATTATGACTGGCTATGCGGTGTAGGATCACCGGAATTTGAAATCGAACCAGGATTTTTCAATCACCTGCTGCACCAAAACAATGTTACAGTAATAGATGTACGTGAACCCGGTGAAATGCCGGCCATCTCTGCCTTTGTTCACCAAAAGCTTCCGCTATCTTTACTGCGTGAAAAACTCACTTCGATTGAGGCAGAAACTGTTGTATTTATTTGCCAGTCAGGTAAAAGAAGCCTGCAGGCAGCAAAATGGCTAAGCGAAATCAGGAGCCCGGTAAAAAAAATTTATAGTTTACAGGGTGGCCTCCTGAACTGGCGGTCACCATCAACCGATTAATATGGAACCTAGAAAACCGAAAAATATATTTGTAAAGGGTGCTGTCAGCGCATCATTTATTGCAGAAAGTATCCAGAAACACAGCAGCCGCCATGACATTGGCGGGCATAGTATTTTCCTGGGACAGGTAAGGGCAGACAAGGTTGAAGGCAAGACAGTTTCGGCCATTGATTATACAACCTATGAAGAAATGGCCCTGGAAAAAATGCATGAAATCAGGGAGGCTATATTTGCCAAATACGAACTTACCTGTATGCATGTCTACCATAGCCTGGGCAAAGTTGCAGCAGGTGAAATCTGCTTATTCGTATTCACTTCCTCTGCACATCGTAAACCCGCAATAGCAGCATGCTCTGAACTGGTTGAAAGGATTAAGGCTGAATTGCCTGTTTGGGGTAAGGAAGTCTTCGATAATGAAACCTATCAATGGAAAGAAAACAAATAAGGAATGGTTAACATAACGCATAAATCACCCAGCCTGAGGCAGGCAATCGCAACTGCGATAGTAAAAGTGTCGGGGCAGCAGACTATTGATGCCATCGAACAAAGAAAAGTCCCCAAGGGTGATGTTTTTGAATTCTCCCGGGCAGCTGGTTTATTGGCCATCAAAAAAACCAGTGATGTCATTCCCGACTGCCATCCCCTCCCGATAGAATACTCCGCCATTACTCATCGTATTGAAGGCCTTACCATCATAATAACTGTTGAGGTGCATACTATTTATAAAACAGGGGTTGAAGTGGAAGCCATGCATGGCGCTTCGGTTGTTGCTTTAACCATGTACGATATGCTGAAACCTTTGGATAAAGGCATTGAAATTTCCACAATAAAACTTCAGGAGAAAAAAGGCGGAAAGTCTGATTTGAAATATGCCCTTCCCGATACTGTAAAAACGGCTATTGTTATTTGCAGTGACAGTGTAGCTGCCGGAATCAACGAAGACTTCACCGGCGACAGGATTGAACAAAAGCTGCAAGATTACAAATTAACACCTGCACAGCGAGTAGCCATACCCGATGACTTTAGTACTATCCAGGAAAAAGTTAAGGAACTATCCGCTGCAGGTTTCCGGCTGGCCCTTTTCGCAGGAGGAACAGGACTATCTCCACGTGACCTCACACCTGATGCAATCATGCCATTAATTGACCGTGAAATTCCCGGCATCATGGAAACTGCCAGGCAATATGGCCAGCAACGTATGCCTTATGCTATGTTATCTCGCGGCATTGCTGGTTTTGTTGGAAACCTGCTGGTGATTACCTTGCCCGGTTCACCGCGGGGATCAGAAGAAACCATGGAAGCCTTGTTTCCACATGTATTGCATGTGTTTAAAGTGGCTGAAGGTTTGAGGCATTCCTGACCTGTTGGGAATCAATTTACTGAATGACCAGTTTATTACTGACTGTCCTTATACCGTCCTTAAAAATATTGTAAAAATAAACGCCGGACTGCATCCGGGATACATCTATTTCCTGAATAGTGTTTGTAAGTTCCGTTGTCAAAACCTTCCTGCCCAGCATATCATACAGGACAAACCAGGAATTCTCCGGCTCTTTTGTAAGTATGCGTATTGTGTTTCCCTTTTGAACCGGGTTGGGGAATATAAAATAAGAGTGGTTTTCAAACTGGTAAACAGATTCCGGGGTCGTATAGTAGGTTGTCCCATTCTCCAGTTCAACCAGTGCACGATAGATGTTCAATCCATCCTGCGCAGCTGTAGTAAATACGTTTAATATTGAATTGACCGGGCTCAACTCACCAACTGCTACATAATTGGTATTGTTGCGTTTTTCGAATTGGATCCGTTTAACACCATAAGTCGTGCCGAGTTCCAGTGTCAGCCTGGCCTGGTTTATTTCAGCAGGGTCTGCCAGGAAATTTCGGATATAACATCCTGTTTGCTGTTGGGTATAATTAAACGTATATGCCTTTATTCCTTCAATTCCATTCTTGAGGATGGGTGCAACCGTAAACCATTCATCAGGATTATTTGCCTTGTTTTGGACCACAGCTGTGTCGTTTACTTCAAGGGATGATTCGAGGTATTTTTCATGAAGGCTATAGAGGCGGTAATTGCCGTTAGCTTCCGCCGGCGCTTTCTGCCAATAGATAAGGAAGGAATCGATACAATTGAACCCGGTTTTGATGAATAAATTATCGGACAGGCTAACCGTATCTGATAATACCTGCAGATCAGAGGTTTTCATCCTGAACTGTATGTTGGCAAACAAATCCGGCGCCTGCCATTTAAAATATCCCAAAGGCAGGTTAACGGCATTATTGGCAACCTGCCAGTCCGGGCTTCCATCCAGGCGGTACTCAAGGGTTCCCTGGCCATCAATTACAGAAGACCAGCGTATAGTATTCTTTTTCCCGGGAACAATATTATCGCCTTTTACCGGGTAACTGAATTGAAATGAATTCAGTGTATCATATTCCCAGCAAATCGCATAGTCTTGCTGATTAGTTAACAGGGAATATCCTTTAACGTTTATTGTATATGTCCCGCCAACCGGATAGGCAAGGCTTACTTGTTCAATATTATTAAGGCTATCCCTTTTCCGGACTGGTAATTGCTGCAGGGAATCAAGGTTTGGGAAACTATTCAATACCCATGGCAGCCACTTTTCGCTGCTACTTTGATTAAGTATTTCCAGGTCTAGATCGTTTACAAGGGCTGTGGCAGAATTGGCAATCGCAGCAGGGTCTGTCCAGCTCAATGTAACCTTCAGGTTTCTCGCATTATCAGGTATACTTATGCGGTAGCTGCTTGTTTCTCCTTTGCCGATTGTGGCTAAATTAAAACGATGCTCACCTACGGTTTTTATAGCTTTGAATGCATTAATTGCACCGTAGCCAGAGAAATAATCAATACCAGCCGGACCAACATCAGTTGCTGAGTTGATCATTATTGCTTTTACCAATGATGAGCTGGGTAACTGGTTGTTCAGTTGTTTATAGGTATCTTGTAATAGAATAGCCAGTCCGCTTGCAATAGCAGCTGCGCCAGAACTGCCATCCTCACCGAAAGCAACCAGCTCTGGCTTTACACGGCCATCAAAGGCAGGTCCTTTAGAAATGGGCGGCAGGATACTACCAATTGAATCCATCGCCGCTACAACCAGCACATTCTTTGCCATTTTAAAACTTCCAGTCAGGTTAGCCATGCCCGTTATACCTGCATAATTACCGTTTGCACTGGTTTCATTACCTGAATTTCCGGCTGAGAATACATGCAGCAGGTAGGGCAGATTAGCGGCCTGCAGGTCATAGGCCCTGGCATCTGCTCCATAATAGTTTTCGATGGCAGTACCATAAGAATGATTCTGGACCGAAACGTTTAAAGCAATAAGGCTTTGGGCATCATCAGGCAGCAGGTTGGCAAAATCTGAAGAGCTTATCCGGCTTCCCCAGGCCACCCCTTTCCCGGTATAAAAACTGTTACCGCCACCGGCGACTATTGTGGCCATGGTTGTGGCATGGGTTTGCATTAGGGTTGATGCACCAGGAGAGTAAACATATCTTCCACTGAAATCGATATCTGCCGTGTCCATCCGATTTTCCTTGATAGATACCGTTAAACCATTTCCACTAATTCCTGGCCAATACCGGTGGGCCGTGTTCACCAGGTTGGCGGAAAGATCAAAGCCGGTAAGCTCCCGCTCTGTATGTGCAATACGGCTTGTGGCAATGAATATTATATTGTCATCCGATAATCCGCGTTTGTGGATCCAATCATCTGATGCCTGTACCCGGAAAGTTTTTGCAGAAAGATCCTGCTCTATGATTTTCAATTCACTCCCATGCTTCCCAATAAAATCATTAAAATTATTTACCCCGATGATCAATTTATTACTGCCTGTTTTAATCGGCTCAAGATCAATTCCGGCCAATAATTCAGGTGACAATTTCCATTTATCATTTACAGGAACCAGGGCTATCCCGCTATTCTTATAACTTAACCATTCTGGCAGATCTTTCACATTGATGATGGAAATATGACCAGGTAGCGTTCGGAGTATATTTTCCTTCCGGGAAAGCTTATCTGCATCCACAGCATATGCAAGATGACCAGGGATATAACGGGCCAGGGCTGAAATTGGCCCACCTTTTGCAACAGGGTCCAGCAGGAAAGGTTCCAGCAGCTTGCTTTTTTCGCCGGCAACCTGCGACCAGAGCTGATGAGTAAAAAGGAGACAGCAGATCAAAAAGAGAAAGGGTCGCATAGGTATACTTAACGTTAAATATAGTCAAATGGCTGCTAATCGAGATCGTATGTTTACTATAAAAAGGGAAGGGAATCTACCTTACTTTCAGTCATTATTTTTTAATCTCATAAAAAATATTAAATTTCATAAAATCACACACATGCAAAACAATTTACGTATTTCGGCATTGGCAGCATTGTTGCTTCTCGCTGGCTTTTCCTGTAAAAAGTCTTCCAGCTCAGCTGAGGAAACATTCGCAGTTACACCTGCTGTGATCAATAGTATTAAAGAAATGGGATTCACGACCTCGAATATTGCATCCACTGAAGGCGGATTCATTGTTGAAGGGGATATTTTTATTCCAAACAGCGACCTTAACCGATCCATGAAAGGCAGTATACTTAGGGTTGGTGAGTCTGAGCAGTATAGAACAACAAACCTTGTAACTGGATTACCAAGGGTAATTACTGTTCTTGTTTCTACAAAGTTGCCTGTATCTTATATTAGTGCAACCGATGAAGCAATTTCCCGTTACAATGCGCAAAACCTGCAAGTAAGCTTTCTTCGAGTTACTTCCGGATCGCCAAGTATTACCATTACCCCTGCGCCAAAAAGCGCACAATACCTGGCATCAGCAGGATTCCCAACAGCACAAGGCAACCCATACAACCAGGTATTGGTGTCAACACGCCAGATCGGTTCACAACCCCAGGCTACTGTCGCCTCCATACTGGCGCATGAAATGGGACATTGCATTGGATTCCGTCATACTGATTATATGGACCGCAGTTATAGCTGTGGAGGTGCTGCTTCAAATGAAGGGGCATCAACAGTTGGTGCCATCAATATACCAGGAACACCTACCGGACCTGATGCCAACTCCTGGATGCTGGCTTGTATCGGCAGCGGCATGGACCGCCCATTTAATGCTAATGATAAAACGGCATTGAATTACCTGTATTAATAATTTACTTAATAATAAAAAAGGCCGGAAAATTCCGGCCTTTTTTTATGTCAGCAATCTTATGTTCATTTTGTATCCTTTAAGGTGGCCAGGAAGCTCACCACATCCCGGATCTCTTTTTTGTTTAAAATAAACCGCATTTCCGGCATACTGGATTTTGCATTGATCCTTTTGCCGACCTGGTCTTTGGAGATCGCTAAAGGTGCATCACTCCCCGATTTAACCATTAACTGGGTTTTTGTTTCTTCCTGCAGGATTCCGGATATAGTTTTTCCGTCTTTTGTCGTTACCGTAACCATTCCAAAACCGGGGGAAAGCCTGGCGCTCGGATTAATCAGCGCCTCCAGAAGTTGCGGGCGCGTTAACCTCGAAGCTATTCCATTCAGGCGAGGTCCGGCATTCCCTCCATAATCATCATAAGAATGGCAACGGATACATTGGGCTGCTTCACCACCAAAAAACAGGTCCCGCCCTTTTTCGGGATTACCACCATACAAACTGCCTGCAAATGCTGCAGTGAGTGTGTCGGTTGCTAATGTTTTACTGACTTCTTTTAACTTTGATGCCAGTTCCGCTGAACGCGAACTGTCAATAGCTTCCGATAGTTCTATAAGCACATCCGGAGAAAGTTTTTTCTTTTCCATTTTATCCAATTGCTCTTCAAGGACTTTTTTAGATTGATCCAGGGGCAATTTTCCTAATGTCAATAAAGCAGATTGCTTTTCTTCGGTCGACTTGGTATTGATTACGTTGGCTAACAAACTCACCATCAGATCAGCCGGCACTTTTGATCTTCCCAGCAGGTCAATGCCGGCTACGCGAACAATCTTTTCTTTATCTGAAAGTGCCTGCTTAATCGCCATTCCAATCTGGTCGTATTGCAAATTTGCCAATGCTTCCAGGGCTTCTTTCCTGACTGCAGGCTGGGGATCAGTTTTTAATAAGCCCAGCAGCAGTTTTTCACTGCCGCTGATTTGCAGCTTACTGATTGCCTTAGCAGCTCCCAACCTGATCTGGCCGTCTTTACTGGCCAATAGCTTCATTAAAACCGGACCTGCTTTTGCTTTCACTGGAGCAGCGTCGCGGGTTACCGCCCCCCTTAGCCTTCCGTCCACCCTGTCCAGCACCGAAGGTTTGGCCCAGGTGCTTAAGGTTGAAATGGCTTCAAGGCGCATGTTCACGGGGTTGCCATCTTTCGCTGCATAATCCACTAAGGCCTGCAAGGCGTCTTCCGTTCCAACCCGCATATTGGCATTGATAACCCTCCTGATCAAGGCTTCGTTTGTAAAGTGGGTAGTATTCAATAATCCCCCTAATGCAGGCAAAGCTGCCGGAATGGAATTATCATCATTTATTGCCCTTGCAGTTTCGGTAACTACAAATTCATCAGCATCTGCCAGGAAATTCGCGATACTGGGATGGCTCATCCGCCTTAATGCAACAACTGCTGCAATGCGCACCGCACGTGAAGTATCTTTTGACAAAGCAATGATTGGATCTGCTTTTCCTATACGCGATAAAGCCAGCGATCCGGCATGCCGTAAATAAGCATCTTCATCCCTGTTGGCACGCAACATGTCAATTATTGGCTGTATTGCCGGCTCGTAAGATATCCTCCCAAGGGCTTCAGCAGCAAAGAAACGGGCACGGCTATACGAATCATTCAACAGTGGCAATAGCGACTCACCGGCTGCCTTATAACGAATATCACCTAACCACTTAGCTACCTGGGCCCTGATCTCTGGATCCTGGTCTTTCAGGTAAGGCAACAACACAGTCGCCTGATCCTTTTCTTTTCGCGCCAACTGGCTAATACCCCAAATTCCATGAATCCTTGCCAATTGGTTATTTTTCTGTGCCAGCCATTGTTGCAATACAGGCATGGACTGGGTACCTCTTTTTACCAGTTCAAACTGTGCTTTCAAACGCACACGCATATCCGCATTACCTAACAATTCTCCTAACTGTTCTTTACTATAACCCTTGAAATCAGCTGCCAGCAAATCTTTGGTGAGCTTCCGTTCCGGCATTGCTGCACCTGCCTTATCATCCAGCTTCCATATCCGGCCAAATTTTCCCGTTGCCCAGCCATCAATCCAGTCTGCAGCATAAAGTGCGCCATCCGGACCAAAATCCATGCCCGTAGTCAAAATTCCACTGACAATCTTTTTGGTATCACCTAGTTCAAAAGTCGCACCCTTTGGTTTTAAGGTGAAACTGTGAATGGCTGAGCCAGCGGGACTACCCACAAACTCCGCTACAAAAAAATGGTTCTTGTATTGCGGTCCGAGTGCGGTACCCGGATTGTATACAAATCCCGCCGGCCCACTTACATAATTGGAGATGCATGGTGTAATGTAAGCTGCCTGTCCCTCGTAACGGGGCAGGTACATCTTTTCATCCATCCAAACTTTATAGGTATTATTATCAGGATCATTGTATTTACCATATTGCCAATTCGATCTCCAGCCAGCATCGGAACCATTGGTTATATAAACCAGCCTTTCTTTTTCCCCGGCATGGTCGCCGTCATTGTCTTCGCTGATCAGGTTCCCAAACTCATCAAATGCAAATTCATGTGTATTGCGCAATCCCGCGGCAAATACTTCAAAATCACTACCATCCGGATTAGACCGGGCGATGACCCCACTGTTGGGATATTCCCATTTTTGTCCATCTGCCGATTTGCCGTTAAAACCGATATCCCCGATTTGCCAATATATTTTTCCATCAGGGCCCATTTCAACGCCCGACATGCCATGACCGCTAAAGCCAATATGCACGCCGTAGCCATGGGAAAGGGAAGTTTTTTCATCGGCAATACCATCACCATTTTTATCTTTCATACGCCACAGGTCAGGCGCTACAGCTACATACAGGTCATCACCGTCAGATAATACCCCACCGGCCACATCGGTCACCTCATCATGAAAATCATCCACTACCCGCTGGGATTTATCAGCAACGCCGTCACCATTCAGATCTTCCAGCCTGAATACATTTTCCTTTTCAACAGTTAGATCGCGCCAGTCGCGTGAGCTGTCGCCATTCACATCTTTCAGCCATTTATTGCGGTAACTATTTTCAGGTGATAATTCCGTGTGCAGGAAATTACGCCTGTCTTCCACCGTTTGCAGGCTGATGGACCGGATCTCCCAGTCGCGGTGCGCACGGATATCAAACTCGGAATTCACCTGCCGGTTGGTTTTGGTATAGTACAAACGGCCCTGGTCATCAATATCAATGGCAATGGGCGAAATAACCAATGAATCAACACCCCAGAGTTTAATAGTTAACCCATCTGCCAGCTGGGGTTTCAGCACGCTGCCAATGGAATCTGACATTCGCACGGCTACTGCAGGCTCCAACTGTTTGATGGAAGAAATGTCAGTAACGGCCTGCTGTTTGCAGGATACAATAAGGAAAGTAAAAACTACACTACTAAATACAAAACCTTTTTTCATATCTGGCAATTAAAGAGCATTTGAAAAAACGGATAAGATACCCAATTTACATGTTTCTGCAAAACAGTATTCCCTAAATATAGCTGGAATTACCCGTTAATCGTATCCAGCTCAAATGGTAATTTTACCGACAACACTGGCATATGCAAAGAGCCTTTTTTAAAAAAACACTGCCACTAATAGTAACCTCATTATTGGTAGTGGTATATTCCTCTTTTATAATAACTAACAATTCAGCTAAACCTGAAGGCAGGACAAAAATCTTCCCGCTCAGGTATATTTATTTGACTTTTGATGACGGCCCTTTAAAAGGTAGCGAAAACATTGATAGTGTAATCCTTGCAGAACGCTTGAAGATAAATGTGTTCCTGGTTGGTGAGCATGCAGAAAAAAGCAGGCAACTGGATAGTTATTACAAATTATATGAACAAAACCCATTTGTGGAAGCCTGCAACCATAGCTACTCCCATGCAAATGGCAAATACACCCTTTTTTACAGCAACCCGAAAAATGTACTGGCCGATATCCAGAAGAATGAACAACTACTGAAACTGCGGTATAAAATTGTCCGCTTGCCCGGAAGGAATATGTGGCGAATTGGCAATAGAAAGAAAGATGATGAAGTAAGTGGTTCTGCAGCTGCTGATTTACTGGCAGAGAATGGCTATTCTTTATATGGATGGGATATCGAATGGCAACACAATGCTACAGATGGCAGGCCTTTACAAACTGTTGAACAGATGCTGAAAGAAATTGAATCCCGCCTGGAAACCGGCAACACCTTTACCAAAGACCATATAGTGGTATTACTGCATGATGAAATGTTCCAGAAGAAATGGGAAGAAAGCGAATTGAAACAATTGCTTGACAAACTCCGGCTGCATGAAAATTATGTATTCGAACATATCCGCTTTTACCCAAGGAACTTTTTTTTTCAATAAATAATAGGTTAATTAGTAATTTTTCGCCTTTGTATTATTATAAAATCATCATGGATAACAGGAGAGAATTTCTTAAACGGGCTTCATTACTGGCAGGTGGTACAGGTATGCTGAATATACTTCCCATGCCGATCCAAAAGGCACTAGCCATCAACCCCACACCAGGCAGTACTTACCTGGATGCAGAACATATTGTAATATTAATGCAGGAGAACCGCTCATTCGATCATACCTATGGCACATTACAGGGTGTACGCGGGTTCAATGATCCCAGGGCAATAACCTTGCCCAACAAAAACCCAGTATGGCTGCAAACCAATCAAAAAGGGGAAACTTATCCTCCGTTTCACCTGGATATAAAAGATACAAAAGCCACCTGGATGAGTTCTCTTCCCCACTCCTGGAGCAACCAGGTTGATGCCTGGAACCATGGCCGGTACGACAAATGGCTCGATGCAAAGCATTCCGGCCACAAAGAGTAGAGCGAAATGCCATTAACCATGGGATATTATACCCGGCAGGATATTCCATTTTATTATGCACTTGCTGATGCCTTTACGGTTTGCGACCAGAATTTTTGTTCAGCTTTCACTGGCACCACGCCAAACAGGGTTTATTTCTGGTCCGGAACTATCCGTGAGAAACAGCTAGCAGCCGCACATGCAAAGGTTTGGAATGGCGATATCGATTACGATAACTGGGCCAACTGGACAACCTTCCCCGAAAGGCTTGAAAAAAACGGTGTCTCCTGGAAAGTTTACCAAAATGAACTTAGTGTAGGCGTAGGCCTGGAAGGGGAGGAAGATTCATGGCTGGCAAATTTTACGGATAACCCGCTGGAGTTTTTTGCACAATATAATGTGAAACTTACCCCGGGATATATTGCCAACCTGCCCAAATATGCAGCTTTAGCCAAGACCGAAATACAAAAAATGGAACTGGCTTTACCAACTTTAACGGGCAAGGAGGCGGAAGACCTCAGTAATAAAATAGCAGAATATAAAAAGTACCTGGTTAAGAATGCCAATGAGCAAAAAATATATACTGCTGAAAAATTCAACCAGTTAAGTGAATTTGATAAAAACATTCACAACAAAGCTTTTACGACTAATAAAAATGATCCGCATTACCATGAACTGACTTCCCTGAAATACAAGGATGGAAATATCGAAAGGGAAGTACTTGTACCCAAAGGTGATGTTCTGCACCAGTTTCGTGATGATGTTAAAAAAGGGGAGTTGCCGACTGTATCATGGATTGTTGCTCCCGAGAATTTCTCTGATCATCCTGGTGCAGCATGGTATGGCGCCTGGTATATCAGTGAAGTGATGGATATCCTTACACATAATCCGGAGGTATGGAAAAAAACAATTTTCATTCTCGCCTATGATGAAAATGACGGATACTTTGACCATATCCCACCCTTCACAGTGCCAAACCCAACTATGGAAGGAACAGGGTTAACATCTAAAGGCATTGATGCTGGTGTGGAATATGTAACTAAAGCACAACAATCTTCAGATGCCCGCTCCGTTAGGGAAAGCCCTATTGGCCTGGGCTTCCGGGTGCCACTTGTAATTGCCTCTCCATGGAGCCGGGGTGGATATGTTAACTCACAGGTATTTGACCATACATCCACTTTGCAATTCCTTGAAAATTTCCTGAACAATAAATACGGGAAGAAAATAGAAGAAAAAAATATCAGCCAGTGGCGCCGTACGGTCTGCGGGGACCTTACCTCAAATTTCCGGCCATACAATGGTGAAGAGATTTCCACGCCCGCCCCGCTTAAAAGGGATGAAGTTGTAGAAGATATCCACAAAGCCAAATTTAAAGAGCTGCCTTCTAATTTTAAAAACCTTACTGCCGCAGAAATAGAACAAATAAAAAAGGATCCGTCGGCTGTTGATTTTATGCCACGCCAGGAAAAAGGGACTCGTGCGGCCTGCGCTTTACCTTACGACTTATATGTTGATGGCCATCTTAGCCCAGACAAAAAATCTTTTGAAATACAATTCAGGTCGGGCAACAAGGTCTTTGGCCAGCAATCCCTGGGTTCGCCTTTTAATGTTTACACTCCCGGTAATTATAAAAACAAGACGCTTGAAACATGGTCGTATACTGTAATTGCAGGCGATGCATTAAAAGATTATTGGTCAATCGCCAATTTTGAAAACAATGTATACCACCTCTGTGTCTATGGGCCGAATGGATTTTTCCGGGAATTTAAAGGCAGTAGCAATAACCCCGATGTGGATATCCTGTGCGACTATGAACATGCAAAACTGAACCCAAAAAGGCTCACCGGGAATATCGCTTTGCACCTCAAAAACAAAAGCGGCAGGCAACAAGTGTTAGAAATTATTGATAACGCTTACAAAAACCCGGTTGTTACCAAAAACCTGGCGGTTACCGGTTCAGACTCTGCAATTATTTTAAACCTCGACAAAAGCCATAACTGGTATGATTTTTCCATAAAAATAAATGGCCATGATTTGTTTGAGGCAAGGTATGCGGGACATATAGAAACCGGGGAAATCAGCAAAACTGATCCTGCTATGGGCAAGGCAATATAATTATATACCGCTTAAAACTTATTAACCCCCTCATTATAAAAAATACACAGGCCATCTTTTCCGGCAACAATCCAATCAGGACGCCCATCGGCATTAAGGTCAGTCACTGTAAAAAAATTACCGGTGCCTTTGGCAAACCCTAAGGCACCGTAATTAATAACCTGCTTACTAAATGCTTCCCCGTTCCATTGGTAATAATACAGGCCATAATCGTCATAAGCACCGGGATCATGGTCATTGTGTGCCCTGAAGCGTTTCCCGGTTAATAATTCGGGGATATTATCGCCGGTGATATCTGCCCAGGCCATAGTATGGAATTGTGCGTTATTAGGATCAATGTCATGTTTAATCCATTTCCCTCCTTGACCTTGTTCATACCAATACAAGCCGTAGCCGTGACCATTTCCAACGATCAGGTCATTATGGCCATCTTTATTAAGGTCCACAACCAGTATGGGTATACTGGCTTTATCGAAATGGAATTCGGGATGCCATTTCCAGGGTTCAGCCAGGGGCTTCTTAGGCGCTTCAAGCCAACCATCAGCTAATACAAAATCTGAGCGGCCATCATTGTTCACGTCACCAAAACCAAGTCCATGGCCCTGAGTATCGAACAGCTTATGCTCAGCAAAACTGCCCTTACCTTTTCCTTTTGCATCAAGGTCCAAACGATAAAACCTGAATGTCTTTTCCAGGTTATTCGGTACAATTTCCACAATACCATCACCATCAACATCCCAGGCACGGGCAGTTTCAAGGTTACCAATTTGAGCTATAATATGCTCTGGCCAGTTTTCATCATATTTACCAGTATTTTCATACCAGTAGATTGTTCCTCCGAACCAACCGCCGGAAATATAATCCATCCTGCCATCGCCGTTCACATCTAATGGAATGGTAAAAAAATCATCAAAATACTCGCCGGTCCGCTTTACATCCCTCGTAGGAAAGCGTTTGATATATTCCGGGCCTTTATACCAAAACCCACCTGAAACCAAATCTTGTTGTCCGTCACCATCAACGTCGAAAACACCTACCGACTCATATGTTTCTGTGGATACCTTTTGCATCCTGAAATGGACAGGTGGCTGTATTGTATTAACCTGGGCTTGCTGCGAAAAACACATTTCTATTGTAGACTGGAAAAAAAAGGACAGTATTATATACTTGCAGTTTAACATTTTTGGCCTTATAATTTGAACAGCAATCTACTGTATTTACTAAAGCCACAATTGCGCCATTACACAAAAAATTATACCACAGCGCAACGACTTTCCCTTTGTGCCGGACAGACGAGCATATCCACATATCCCCCTTCCCTTAGGAACAAATTTCAAATGGCCTTATTCCCCTGAATAACCCTAAGAATGATGGCGATTAATGCAATTACCAGCAAAATATGTATGATGCCACCAACATGAAATGCAAAGAACCCGATTAGCCATCCTATTATAAGGATCACAGCTATGATATAAAGTAGTCTTCCCATTCTATTAATTTTATTATTTTAAGTTAAAAAATAGTAAATAGGATATTCCTGACCCTTGTCTTACATTCATATGATAAAAATCAGTAAGCCAATAATCTGTCAATAGTTATACCTAACATTTTAAAGTTTAGTATTACATTCTCATTATTAGGTTGATAAGTCAAATTTTTGGAAATATGGCACATGTAGAAAATCACTTAAAGAGTTCAGAATTTATTACTGATATCGTTATTGGCATGAGTGATGGATTAACCGTTCCATTTGCACTCGCTGCCGGTTTAAGCGGTGCTGTAAGCAGCAATAAAATTGTTATAACCGCTGGTATTGCCGAAATAGTTGCCGGATGTATCGCTATGGGTCTTGGTGGATACCTTGCTGGCAGGACTGAGCTGGAACATTACCAAAGCGAATTAAAGCGGGAATATGACGAAGTGGAAAGAGTCCCGGAAAGGGAAATGCAGGAAGTAAAAGATGTATTTGCTGATTATGGGATAAGTACTGAAGGGCAAAACCTTATAGCCCTTGAGTTGGCAAAAGATAAAACCAAATGGGTCAACTTCATGATGAAATTTGAATTGGGCCTGGAGGAACCTAATGCCAACAGGGCCAGGAATTCAGCGCTAACAATAGGTGTAGCTTACTTTATTGGTGGATTATTGCCTTTGTCTGCCTATTTTTTTACCCCTTCTCCTAAAGAAGGTTTAATTGTATCGGCAATTATCACGACCATTTGTTTATTTGTTTTCGGGTATTTCAAAAGCAAGGTTACAGGACAGCCACCACTTAATGGTGCATTAAAAGTTACGCTAATAGGCTTAATCGCAGCTGCTGCCGCTTTTGGAATCGCAAAGCTGGTAAGTTGATTCCTTTATTTATTATTATATGAAATGCACATGGAAATAGGGATTGATAGTTTCGCAGCCGCTACAACCGGCACCGGCAAAAGCACTTCCAATGATTCTATGGATGCGTTGGCAGAATTACTGGAAAGAATAGAACAGGCAGACAAAGCCGGACTGGATTTTTTTGGCATCGGTGAACACCACCGCAAAGAATTCCTGGATTCCGCACCGGCCATCATTCTCGCAGCTGCGGCTGCACGTACAAAACATATTCGCCTAACCAGCGCCGTTACAGTTTTAAGTGCAGCTGATCCGGTACGGGTATTTCAAAATTTTGCTACCCTCGATCTGATTTCCCGTGGCCGTGCTGAAATGGTGGTTGGCCGCGGTTCATTTACGGAAGCCTTCCCCCTCTTTGGTTTGAACCTGCAGGATTACGATGAACTTTTTTCCGAAAAGCTGGATCTCCTGCTGAATATCCGCGACAACGAGGTTGTCAATTGGTCGGGAAAATTCCGGCCCTCACTGCGTAACCAGGCTATCTACCCAAGGCCATTACAAAACCCCTTTCCCATTTGGCTTGGCGTTGGCGGCACACCTGAATCATTTATACGGGCCGGCTTCCTGGGGCTGCCGCTGATGGTGGCCATAATTGGTGGGGAAACCCATCGCTTCCGGCCACTTGTAGATTTATACAGAAAGGCAGGGGCAAAAGCTGGCCATGCCCCGGAAAAATTGAAAGTTGGCCTGCACTCATTGGGTTATGTGGCAGAGACCACAGAAGAAGCTATTAATGATTATTACCCGGGATATGCCGAAACCTTTACCCGTATTGGCAAAGAGCGTGGCTGGCCGCCTGTTACAAGGGCTCAGTTCAATGCACAGATTGGGCCAACAGGTGCATTGCTGATTGGCAGCCCGGAAGAAGTTGCCGCCAAAATCTTACGGCACAGCGAATCGCTTGGAGGCATTTCCAGGGTCAGCTTCCAAATGGATAACGCCGGATTATCGCATGCCAGACTTCAACAGGCCATTGCGTTGATTGGTTCCAGGGTGGCAGCTGCCATACGGCACTAATTTTCGTTAAATTAGAGGTATGAGTACCATTAATATTCCCTCCGCAACCGAAGAAATTGTATCGAATAGCCTGGATTACACCCTGTTTTCCTGGAGCAAACAATCGGGACTTTCACCTATTGCCGTGAAATATGCCAAAGGGGTATACCTGTATGATTACGATGACAGGAAGTACATTGACTTTTCCTCCGGGTTAATGAATGTAAATATCGGGCATGGCGATCGGCGTATAACCGATGCTGTTATAAAGCAGATGCAGGAAGTGAGTTATGTTACCCCATCCTGCATTACAAAAGTGCGCGGTGAATTGGGAAAAAAACTCGCGGAAATTTGTCCGGGCAACCTCAACAAAGCTTTTTTTACCTTATGTGGCGCCACCTCAATTGAAAATGGGATCAAGCTTGCAAGGCACTATACCGGCAGGCACAAAATTTTGACCCGTTACCAGTCCTACCATGGTTCCTCCTATGGGGCAATATCTGCGGGCGGCGATCCCAGGAAACATGCGGTGGACAGCCAGCAGGCTCCCAATTTTATTCATTTTGACCTACCCAATAGGTACCGCTGGGAATATGGTGAAGAAAACCTGCTGAAAGAATCCATCGCCAGCCTGGAAAGGATGATCGCCTATGAGGGAGAGTCAAACATCGCTGCTATTTTGCTGGAAGGGGAATCAGGCACATCGGGATGTTTACAATACCCAGATGGCTTTATGAAAGCGGTTAGGGCTATCTGTAATAAGTACGGTATTCTGCTGATTATCGATGAAGTGATGAGCGGGTTCGGAAGAACCGGGAAATGGTTCGGCTTCGAGCACCATGGCATTATACCAGATATGATCGCTATGGCCAAGGGATTAACCTGCGGATACCTGCCTTTCGGCTGCCTGATGGTTAGCGATACCATTGCCGAAAAATACAATGATACAATGTTGCCATTGGGACTCACCTATTCTGCACATCCGGTGTCCTGTGCGGCAGCCCTGGAAACGCTGAATATATATGAGACTGACGCACTGATTGAAAATGCTGCCAGGATGGGCAGGTTTATGGATGAACAGGTGGCACAATTGAAACTTAAACACCCAAGCATCGGCGATTGGCGAAACAAGGGCTTACTGGGCTGCATTGAATTGGTGAAGGACAGGTATACCAGGGAACCACTGGCACCTTTCAACGCGAAACCTCATGAAATGGCTGTCATGAATAAAGTGGCCGCCCGGATCAGGCAACTGGGCATGTACACTTTTGTGCGCTGGAATTTTATCTTCATCGCCCCACCATTAACTGTCACTAAGGAAGAAATCCTGGAAGGATTGGCCATTATTTCAAAATCTATTGAAATAGCCGATGAGTCAATAGCCACTTCATAATATTTATATTGAAATATAAACGATATATTTCAATGGAATTAAGCCAGCTATTATGAAAAAGTTATTTTGTTATGGCAATACTGTTGCCTTTATTTTATGTATAATAGCCTGCCAAACTACAGATTCAAAAAAATTAGTAGGATCAAAAAAGAAATCAGATACTGATTCTGTTGCAGTAAAGCTTGAATTAGTCACAACCGTAATTGAAACGCCTGTTGAACTGAATGTATCACCCGACAATACCCACCGGATATTCCTTACGGATAATCAGGGAAAAGTATGGATCCTGAAAAATGATTCAGTATTATCAACACCTTTTTTAAATCTCAAGAGCAAAACTGGTCAACAGGATAAAAAACCTAAAGCAGGCGCCATCTTCAGTGTTGCATTCCATCCGCTGTTTGCAACAAACGGCAAATTTTTTGTGGCCTATAGTACCCGTCCTACGATCCAACGAAAAAAATACAAACTGGTTATTTCAGAATTTACAGCCAGCAAATCCGACAACAATTTTGCAGACCCGGAAACTGAGCATCTGGTAATTGGATTAGAAGGGAATAATATTCAAAACAATGGCGCCCAGATTGCCTTTGGCCCCGATGGCTTTTTATATATTTCTATCGGCGATGATAAATTAGGTGACAGCACATATAGATACCACGCCCAGGATTTAAACCTTTTAAACGGGAAATTATTGCGGATAGATGTAAACAGGCATCCTTATGCAATTCCAGCTGACAACCCTTTTGTTGCGATGAAGAATACAAGGCCTGAAATCTGGGCTTATGGCTTTCGTAAAATGTGGCGATTTTCCTTCGACCCATCTTCCCATCAATTATTTGGTGCCGATGTAGGTGAAAAAATGGAGGAGGAAATTGACATCGTTCAGAAAGGTGCAAATTATGGCTGGCCTTTAAAAGAAGGAAACAGCAGTTTTGTAAAAAGCGACTCAAATAACAAATCCACTTTTATTTCACCAATTAATACTTATAACCGTAAAGAAGGCATTTGCATCATTGGTGGAAGTTTTTATTACGGAAAGGAAGTGCCTTTATTAAAAGATAAATATGTTTTTGCAGATTTCGGCGGCAGCATGTTCACCCTTATGAAAAATGCAACAGGAACCTGGATAAGACAACCATTGAAAATAGTCAATAAACCAGCAGATCCCTTTTTAATTTGTGGCTGTAATATTGATGAAAACAATGAAATATATGTAATGGGCATACTGAACACTAAAACAGGCCCTAAAGGTGCAGTGTATAAAATCATAAAAGGATAAGCCCTCTTTTGCTAATCAGCGAAGAATGCTGCACCTATTTTTTAAGGCTATTAACTTTTTCCCGGATCGCGTTAAAAAAGCGGTTCCTGTCTTTTTCACCGGTCTTACTGATAAGCGTCGAACGACTCAATAAAGAATTGAATGAAGACATTACTTTATTTGCGAATCGCTCATCCCTTGTAAAAAGGTAATGGTAAACACTGTAGGTTACCATCGATAATACATTGCTATCGAGCTTAATAGCCATTGTATTGTTGCCCAGAATCAATTCATTTACATAAAATTGAATGGGCGCCTGGTAAGCAGCCGGCCCATCCCCAGGCATGAATTTCACCCCTTTTTCCGCCTGGTGTTGAAGATGGTCGATCATCAGATGAAAGGATTGCAGCACACCGTCAAAATCACTTTGTGTTTTAAAATTGCCTGCATCCCGGTAGTATGCAATCTGGTTGATTGTACTGATCATACTTTCTGTATTCCACAATTCAACGCAGGGAATTTTATTGAATTCGCGCAACACTTTCTGGCCAACTTCATAACAGTCCTTAAAGGGATACTCATTATAAGAAAAAGCCTTATTACTAAGCGCCGGATCGTTGTTTATAGTTTTAGTCCAGAAGAAGGTTTTAAAGGCTGCGATTTCAGGAAAAAGATAAAAATTCCAGATAGTTGAATCCTTGCATAAATAAAATATCTCTTTTTCCCTGAAAGAATTGAAGTATGTGAATTGTCGTAAAATGCCGTTGATATGGTTAATAAATTCCACAGAATTCCCATTCATACCCGGCGCGTCAAACAAAATGGATTCTGTTTTCAGATGCAATAGCTGGTCTACAGACAGTTTGAACTTCTCACATAATAGCTTGAGCTCATGTAAGGCCAGGGGCTTTTCTCCCCTGATGCGGCGATATACACTATCATAACTGAGATTAAGCATTTCCGCGATCTCATCCACCATGGAAATATGCTGGGGCAGGCTATTCTTGATATAGCTGAACAGTTCTTTCTGGAAATTAGGCTCAGTCATGCTCATTTAATTTACGGATTTTCCGTAAAGCCCCAAATCAATTTTTTAAATATCCGTTTTCAATTGACCGTTGAATCTTAAACTACGGGAAACCCTTAACAGCAATACTACTATTTTCTCACCTTTAAGAATATTCGATACGGCGGCAATTCCCGCCGCGATTTTCAATTATGGCTGGCTTTATCCTGGAGGTATTTTCGGATGGCTATACAATAAACCAACAAACATAAAGCCATGAAAAAGCTACTCCTTATCTGCCTCCTTGCCAACTTATTCATGTGGGCTGATGCACAGTTCATTGCTGTCAATTATTTGCAAAAAGATTCCTTCACCAATCACCTTGAAGCATTAAAAGATAACTATGGAATGAATAAAATTATTCCGCCTGTGCTCGAAACAGAATGCCTTACAGCATTGCAGTTCTACCCTGAATTGAAGACGGTGAATATAGAATTCAGGTTTGGTAAAGCTTCTACAACGATGTCTTCAAGGCCAACCCTGTCTTCGCTGCTAAAGAACAGGAATAAGAGATTATATATAGTTACCATCAACCAGGATGGCGCTTCAAAATTAGGTTTAAAATGGAATGAACTGAGTTTTAACCAGACAGTAGGCTGGATTGGCCATGAATTGGGGCATATCCTGCATTATACCCAAAAAACAAACGGGGGAATATTATGGATGGGGTATAAATATTCATTTGCCAGGTACAAAAGAAAAATGGAGCGGTTTACAGACCAGCTTGCAATAGGCCATAACCTGGGCTTCGCTTTATACGATGGCACAGAATATACCCTTAATTGTTCTAATGCTAAAAAAAGCTATAAGAACAATGCAAAGATATTTTACCTGAAACCAAACGAAATTTTACAAAAGAGCTACACCAGGGATTCTGTAGTAGCCAATTACCGGAAAACAAAATTTAGCAGAAAATCAAATGTCATGGCCTGTTTAAAATAATTGTAAAAATCAGAACCGTATTGTAAATACCGTCAAGCCTGTTTCTGCCTGTTTTAGTGAAAACTCAAAACCATGGTTCATTAAGATCTCCTTTACCAGTGTTAATCCTATCCCCTGCCCATCACGTTTTGTACTGAAAAACGGACTGAACAACTGTTCCGAAACCTCCGTACTTATTCCTTTTCCATTATCTGAAATTATTAAAATCCGTGTGGTCCTGTTAAGTTCAATACTTATCACACCATCTGCTTCAATAGCTTCCATGGCATTCTTTACAATATTGATCAGCGCCTGTTCCATCTGCTGGCTGTCGGCTACCAGATGGAATGACTCGCCGTTAGAGCAATAGTTGAATCGGATTGACTTTTCTACTGCCTTCCGTTCCATTAATTGAACCACAGCAATTATCATGGCATTCATGTCAATACAGGTTTTGTTCGGTGCGGGTAACCTGACAAGGTCGGCGAAATTTCGCATGAACAGGTTCAGGTTGTGGTTGCGGTCAATCGCTACTTGCAGGGCATGAGCCAAAGCGTGGTGTTCAGGCAAAGACCAGATTTTTCTGACTGATAACGCGGATGCCAGGATAGAATTAACCGGGCCAATACTGTTATTCACCTCATGTGCCATCATGCGGATGACCTTTCCATAGGCCTTCTTTTCAGCTGCCAGGATTTCTGCAGTAAGTTCTTCAATCATAATGAAATGCCTGGGAAAGCCCCGGTCGACAAAATGGGACTTCTGCAATTTATATGTGACTGCCCCGTTGAATGTGTGGGTAATGGATTTGCCCGAATCCAATAATTTGACCTGGTCCAAAACCGGGTGCGATAATTCTTGGATGGACTTCAATAAAATCGCTGAAGGCTCCATCTCCAGCAATTCAAGAGCCTTCGGATTCACCTGCTGGACGTTGTCATCAAAATCCAAAATAATAATACCGGTTGGTGAAGTCTGGATCAATTTTTCAAGGAACAGATGCTGTTGTTCATGGCGGGTTCTTTCAGTACGCAACTCATCCATCATCTGGTTATAGATATATATGAGCTGGTCTACTTCATAATTTCCTGAAGGCACTAGTTTGACAGTAAAGTCGCGGTCCTTCATGGCTTCTGCACCTTGCGATAACATCATCAGCGGCCGCACTAATTGCTTAAAAAACTGGTAGGAAAGACCTGCCGAAACAAGGATCACCACTTCAGCAGCAAGAAAGAGCAATTTATTCCCATTGAAAATAAAATAGGTCAGCAATAATGCGGTCAAATGCAGAATAGAAACAAACAGGATGTATTTAGTCCTGGTTCTCATCGTAGGGAATACTGTATTTATCCAGCCGCCGGTATAGTGAACTACGGGTAATGCCGAGTGAAGCTGCCGCCTTCGAAATTCTATTATTATGAAAAGCCAACGCTTTCCTTATCATGCCCATTTCTATTTCATCAAGTGTTAAGGTACCCACTTCGGGCAATTGAAGGTAGCCTTTTTTAGCTGTGGATGCAGCCAGTTGCAACCGGAAATCATCCACCGCCAACAGGTCTTTCCTGCTTACCAGTACCGATCTTTCTATAAGGTTTTTCAACTGCCTGATATTGCCGGGCAGTGGCAATTGCTGCAACCACTTCAGGGCATCCCGGCCAACAGCAAGGTAAGGACGATTGTATAGTATTTTCATATTATGGATAAAGGCATTCACCAATAATGGGATATCGGTTGGCCTTTCCCGTAAGGCCGGCAAATGGATGCTGATCAGATTGATCCGGTAAAACAGGTCTTCCCGAAAAGCTCCGGCGCTGACCATTTGTTCAAGGTCTTTATTCGTTGCGCATACCACCCGCATATCTACTGTTTTGGTGCGGCTGCTGCCCAGCACTTCATAGGTGCGATCCTGCAAAACGCGTAAAAGTTTTACCTGGCTGCTCATCTCCAGTTCGCCAATTTCATCCAGGAATATTGTGCCTTTATTGGCCATTTCGAAACGGCCCGCCCTGTCTGTGCGGGCATCCGTAAAAGCACCACGCACATGGCCGAACATTTCACTTTCAAATAGCGAAGTCGAAACACCGCCCAGGTTCACTTTCACAAAGGGTTTCTGCTGGCGCCTGCTATTTTGGTGGATAGCTTCTGCAATGAGTTCCTTACCTGTGCCACTCTCCCCCGTGATCAATACCGCCGCATCGGTGGAGGCAACCCGGCCCACTGTTTCCAGTATCTCCAGCATTTTTTTGTCTTCACCGATAATATGTTCAAAATGGTATAATTCATCCAGTTGCTGGCGCGTATGTTTGTCCACCCCCGTTTTCTGGAGTTCAAGCAAGGTCTTAATAGACTGCAGCAAATGACTATTATTCCAGGGCTTGTTGATAAAATCGTTGGCCCCAAGTTTCATTCCCTGCACAGCCAGCTCAATAGTACCCCAACCTGTGATCAGGATCACTGGAACCCCTGGTTTAAGCTGCCTGATCTTTTGTAGTAGTTCCATGCCTTCTACCCCTGAAGTTTCGACAGAAAAATTCAGATCAAGGATGATCAGGGTAACCGGCTCCTTCGCTACAATATCCAGCGCCTGTCCGGGTGCGGGCGCTTCCATGACATTGAAGCCTTCGCTCACCAGTAAGAGCATCAGGGAAGTCCTAACTGCATGATCATCGTCGATAATCAATATCATAATACATAGACAATTTAATATTTTTTTATATAATGGGCCTAATCTTCATGCAAGGCAGCAGCCGGGTAAATAGCTGCAGCCTGCTTGCCCGGGTAAAGGGAACAGACCAGCACCAACATATACACAAAAATAATGGCCAATAGCAGCGCTGAGAGGTAAATTCCGGCTGGCAGGTCAAATACATTGAGCAACGGAAATTGTATAGCGAAAAAACTTCCGATCATTAAAGCAAGGCATGCCAACAACATCGATTCGGTGACCAATTGAACCGATATGGATTTCCCGCTGGCACCAATGGCACGGCGCAATCCGATCTCGCCCCGCCGTTTATTGATATTATACCACAATACACCAAAGAGCCCCAGTGCCACATTTACGATCAGAAATGAACTAATGATGGATAATATGATCATAGGGACAAGGGCAAAATAATTAATGCTTTTTCGCTTATTAGTAAGGTATTCAATTTCCACATTGCCATTCTTCATTGAATTGGCCAGTACTTTGTATAGCTTTGCCTCGAAAGCAGCATCAGCACCCGGAGCTACTTCAATAAGCATATTACCCACCCAACGGATATTGCCGGTATCAATACGACTAAAACTAGCCAAACCCGCCCCAGTATAATCGCCATCAAATTTCGGATCCTGCACCACTCCTATTACCTTTCGCTTATCCTTATCTGGCCCGTCGCCAATTAGTTCACCAATAGCTTTCCCATTTCCAAAAAGCCTTTGCTTTAGAGAATTATTGATCACGATCGGTTTGTTTTTGAATGTGATATCCGATTTATCAAACCATCGTCCTTCCATGATCTGGAGTCCCAAGATCGCAGCATAACTATCTTCAATATCATAACTGTTTACATTATTAACAGAAATTGCATTCTGTTTAATTCCATATTGTATGGTTCTTTGAAAATAAGGCAAATTACTACTTGCCAAACTAACTGACCTAACCTGAGGGAGAGACAACAACAATTGTTTTACTGCATCATAGTATTGCACCACTGAGTCGGTATTGCTTTCGGCAAATGATTGGTTATATGAAACCGCCCATACCTGCTCGCACTTAAAACCCGCAGGCTTTTTATAATTATGGTAGAAATACACCAGCATAGAAAATACTGCAAACAGCACCAAAAAGGAAACAAGTATCTCAGAAAGGAGCAGGGCATTTTGTTTCTTCTTATTCCAGATCAGCGTAAATAAATGCTTGACCATAGTAACTTTTTTGTAGATAATTAAATTTATTAGGCTTTTAGGGCTTCGACTACCTTCAATCTTGACATACGCCAGGCGGGGAAAACGCCTGACAATAAACCAAACACCAGGCAGGTAAGTAGCCCAATGCCTAACACCTTATAATTAATGGATAATTCAAGGTAGGCAATCAGGTCTGCCCTGTTGATGAAAAAGATGATGATGGCAGTCAGGACTAACCCGATTAGTCCACCTATTACGGTAAGGATAAGGTTCTCTACAATAAATTGGTAAACCAGCGTTGAAGAGGATGCGCCGAATGCTTTCCTGACACCAATTTCAGAAGATCGTTCCATAATCCTGGTGATATTGATGTTCACCAGGTTGATTGTTGGTAAAGAAATGGTGATCAACACAAAAATCCCAAGGGTTAACAACGCAATGGTAACGCCGGAACTCTCTTCATTGCCTGTTCTTACATAACCACGGATAAAGGTATCCGCATGGCAGTATATCTTAGTGAAATTCTTACTCTGTATTGGCAACCTTGCAACCATGGCATCATATTCCTTCTGTATAGTTGGAATATCCGCTTTGGATTTAGCTAATAAAATACCGGTATAACCACCCTGGTACCCTGTACCCTTATAATCAGTTTTGGAAACCGTATAAGGCAGGTAAATATCACTGTACAACATGTACAAGGTAATAGGCACATTTCTTACCACACCACAGACACGGTACTGCACATTATCAGCTTCAATATATTTACCCACAACAGAACTAACATTCCCGAAATAGTTTTTTTTAATGTCTTCTGAAATCACTGTCACCAATTCACCATTGGCGATCTGCTGTGCCGTAAATGGCTTCCCTTCCAGAAATTCATGGTCAAGTACCTCCCAGTATTCTGCATTGGTATATTTATAATTGAGGGCGATCTTTTTGTTGTTTACATAAGTATTGGTTCCATTAAAACCCGATGAAATAGCCAGCTTCAATGGCGTTTTCAGGCTCCTTACATAATGGTCCAGGAAATAAAAGGACAACGACCCGCTTTGCATGGATTCCTTTCCCCTTTCTTCGATTCTATTAATATAAAGGGACCGGTCTCTCTTTTTATCGGGGTAATCGTCGCCAATAACCTTAGTAATGAAGGCTGTCATCACCAGTAGAATGGTCAGTGTAAAACTGATGCCAAACAAACTTATAAAAGTGAAGAATTTCCTTCTTTTCAATACAGCCAGGGCGATCTTAAAATAATTGAGCAACATATTTGCCAGATTTATAAATGAACAATTACTGAACCTGTGAACCATCAAATAACCGCACCAGGCGATGGGTTTTCCTTGCCATGTTTTCATCATGGGTGACCATTACGATCGTTGTCCCTTCGCGCTTATTCAGATCCAGCAGGATATCCATGATCTCATTACCCATGGCACTATCCAGGTTACCGGTAGGTTCATCTGCTAAAATGATTTCCGGTCGGCCAACAATGGCGCGGGCGATGGCCACACGTTGTTTTTGCCCGCCTGATAATTGATTGGGAAAATGTTTGATCCTGTTACTCAACCCTACTTTCCCAAGTGCTTCAGTAGCCAATTCTTTTCTTTCCTTTGCATTGCAGTTCCGATACAAGAGCGGCAACTCCACATTATCAAGCACTTTCAGGTCATTAATCAGGTGATAACTCTGGAAAATAAAGCCCAGTATTTTATTCCTGAACTGTGCAAGTGCCTTATCTGAAAGATCAGTTGTCCGCTGTTTATTGATCTGCAGGTCGCCTTTTGTTGGTGCGTCGAGCAGTCCCATGATATTTAGCAAGGTGCTTTTTCCGCAGCCCGATGGCCCCATGATCGACAGGAATTCACCTTGTGCAATATCCAGGCTGATGCGGCTCAGCGCAAGGGTTTCCACTGTATCTGTCCGGTATACTTTTTCGATGTTTCTTAAACTGATCATATCTTAATGGTTATTTTTATTTATAATATATTTTTTCGCCTTTCTCAAAATCATATAGAGAAAGGTATCGCAGCTGATAATAGGCGCCCCAGAAATCCCTCAGCGCTGCAATATAATCCCGCTTTGCCTGATCTTTTTCCTGGAAGGCAATGCTGAGGTCGGTAATACTGAGATTACCCAACACATACCTTTCACTGGCAATCTGGTATTTTTCACTGGCGATACTATCCGCCCTTGCTGTAAAAACCAATTGCTCCTGCATCATATCAAATAAGGTCACCTGTGTAAATATTTCCTGGATGAAGACTTGCTTATCCTGCTCCACTGAATATGAAGTGAACTCCAGGTTGGCCTCTGCGGTTTTGGTGCGTGACTTAGACCTTCCCCAATCGAGGATGGGAATAGTAAAAGTTAGCCTAACCTCCTGTTGGTCTTGTGGCGACTGGTACACCTTGGGAATTGTAGGTGCACTCTTCGAAAAACCCAACTGTGCTGTTAATGCAGCATTGAGTCCGTTGTCTCCTTTTGCCTTTGAAACGTCCCTTCTCGCTTCCGCCATCCGGCGCACAAACGCTATTGCATCACTACGGTTGGCAAATGCTTCAGACAGGACCCTGTCAGCCTGCGCTTTCATGTTGATAGTTGCATTTGGCATCGACAACGCAATCTGGACGGCACTTTTCAAGCCAGTATAGGAGCGGAGGTTAAGGCGGGCTATTTCCATATCACGTCGCGCAATACCTACAGCTTTCTGCGATTTAAGTTCTTCAAGCTGTAATTGCAGAATCTCATTTTTAGAAATTTTCCCCAGAGTCAGTTTTTCATTGGTGATCACTTGTATTTTCTGTGTATTGGCCAAGTTGGTTTCAGCGACCTGCAAGTTCACCTGGGCCACAAGCAGGTCAAAAAAATAGCCGCAGGCGATAATGGCGATCCGCTCCATTGATTCAATATATGCCTGGTTACTTTCGCGGTATTTCAAGGGCTCAATTTTTTTATCCCATTTCAGCGCATTGAATTGCCAAAGCGGCTGTTTGTAGCCAATTCCGAAAGGAACCCCATTATACAGTTTATTATTCCTGTCATAATCCTCGAAACGTTGTAATTGTGTGGTACCAAAAACGGTTCCCCCTGTCCCTGAAATACTTTGGCTAAAAGAAAGGTCGAGTGATGAGTTATTGTTGTGGATGGATTGAAACAAGATAGTACCATCAGGTTGCTGCACTTCCGTAAAAGTTTTGTTGTAGCCAGGCATTATTCCACTCAATAATAATTGTGGTTTATAATTGGACCGGAAGGTCTGGTACTCCCAATACTTTGTTTTTTTTGTAGTGCTGGCCTGTTTAGAAGCAATAGATTTTTCCCTGGCCATAGCGATGACATCCTGAAGGTTGAGCAAAATGGTATCCTGACTTTGCGCGAAAGCCATCGTACCTGCAAAGAGAAGGAGAATAATATAGAATAATCGCGTTGTCATAACTTGTTAGTCTGTAATAGTAATTGTTTGGGCATTTTTAAAGGCACTCATGTCGGAGGTTACGATAACATCGCCGGGCTTCACCTTGTCTTTGATTTCAACAAAATCAAAATTGCTCATACCCAGATGTACACTTCTTCTTTCTGCTTTGTTTCCTTTCATTATAAAGATATCCTGGTCGGCAGCCCCTTTGAAAGCAGGACCATTGGCCACACGAAGCACGTTCTTGGTTGAGGCTGTTACCAGGAAGACCTCTACCTTCATATTGGGTCGCAACATTTTATTGTTGACATCATCTAGTTGTATGTCGAAAAACACTACACTATTTTGAACTGAAGGTTGAATATTGACGATTGTTCCCCGGAGTTTTTCTTCATTAATGCGGATGAGGGCTTTAAGTCCGGGATGCATTTGATCAAGATAGGTATCAGAGATACTGCCCTGTACCTTAAAACTGCTGAGATCGGCAATTTTAGCCAGTGCATCTCCTTCGCGGATGGCAGCGCCGATATTTTTATTTACCCAGGTAACTACACCATTACGACTGGCAACTATACTGGCACGCTGCAGCTTGCGTTCCAGCCCTTTCAGGTCATTTTCCTGAATAGCGGCAGCAATCTCCGCTTCGCGCATTTCAACCTGCATGGTCTGCTGTTTGCTGCTGATCTCATTTTCAAGTTGCAGTTTTTCCAGTCGGGCTACTTTCAGGTTTTGTTCTGCTTTTTCAATATCCTCACGGGTACCGCCACCCGCTTTAAAGAGTCGTTTTGCATTTTCAACATCAGCTTCAAAACTGTTGATACGCAATTGTTTGATGTCATTGCTAGACTTGATATCATAGAAACCTTTATCAAGCTGCAGTCGCAGTTTCCTGATATCGTTGCGCTTGGATTCGAGCTGAAATTTCAATTTTTCAAATTCTGTCTGGGCGGCAGTTTTATCGAGAGTAAGGATTGATTGTCCGGGTTTCACCGCACTACCGGCATCGAGTAGCACTTCCTGTACAGATGCACTGATCGGACTGGTTATGGTTTCTTCAAACTCTGGCAATACTTCCCCGGAGGCGGAAATCGTATTCTCTATTGTGCCCTTTTCTACAACGGCAGTGGTGATAACCGACCTCGACACTGATGATGTTAATTTTGAACGAAGCATCCAGGCTGCAGCTATAAGTATCACTATCATGACAACAATAGTGATGATTGTTTTTTTTCTCTTTTGTTGGAGGACTTCTGCTTCAATAATCTTGTCCATAGATAAATTTGTATCTATAGACTTCCAAGACGGATGCCAAAGTCAAATACCTGTAAATCAATTATTTGAAAAATAAAAAATCAAATGACCTGTCCGGTTTCGGACAAACTGTTTGATTTCGGAAAGAAGTTTGCGTTATGTTGACTAGGCAGGTAACTCGGCTTCTTTAACAGACCGAAAATCCACACCGGATGTTTCCTGCATCTTACTGTACCAGGTCTTAAATTCAGAAGCAGCATGGTCACCCATCTCTCATCTGTTATGGAAGCGGACAGGATTATAATTTTCCAGTAATTGATGAAAAAGCAAAAAATAAAGAGAAATAAAAAGAGTTGATCTTTGAATCAGTATGTATTCAATAATTATCGGAAGTTTATTAATCAGTTTATTACATGCGGTGATTCCCAATCACTGGTTGCCTATTGTAGCCATTGGTAAAGAAGAAGGGTGGAACCTTGCCAAAACAAGCCGCATTACTTTTATTGCAGGTACCTCACATGTTGTTAGTACCCTAATTATTGGCTTGTTGCTTGGAATGATCGGCAGTAAACTGACTGCGCAAATAGAGGACTTTTCACGAATCATAGGACCTTCTATCCTGGTTTTAATGGGACTCTATTTTTTGAGGCAGCACTATATCCATCATCATTTTCATTTGCAGCAGGACCAGGTCAGGAAAAAGGGAAAAACTGCCATTATAATGGCATTGGTAACAGCCATGTTCCTTTCCCCTTGCATGGAAATCGAAGCATATTTCCTTTTAGCAGGAAGCAAGGGTTGGCATGTAATGTCGGGCATAGCACTAATGTATTCGGTAATCAGTATTGCAGGAATGCTTTTATGGGTGCGGATTGTTTATAAAAGGATGCTACATCTCAACTGGCATAAATGGGCGCACAATACCGGCATTATAACAGGACTCGTATTAATTGCAACAGGCATTGTCTCGTTTTTTATTAATTAAACGTTATGGAAGGCTTACCAGTATGCGGGAAGATGCAGCATTACCGGATATCCATGTATGGAGCTTTTATTCTGTGCGTAAACTCTTTACCGGATTGGCAATTGCTGCCCTGATTGCCTGGTAGCTTACTGTTATGATAGCAATAGCTACAGATAAGCCGCAGGCGGCCGCAAAGACCCACCATTGAATGCTCACCCGGTAGGTATAATCCTGTAACCAATTATGCATACCCCACCAGGCCAGGGGTGCTGCAAGTAAAAATGAAATAACAACAAGCTTCACAAAATCCTTGGACAACAAGGCAGTGATTCCTGTAACGGATGCACCTAATACTTTACGCACTCCAATTTCCTTGATCCTGTTTTCTGCCATATAAGTGGCGAGCCCAAATAAACCCAGGCAGGAAATAAATATCGTGAGTGCTGCAAACAAAGCAGCCAGTGTGCCCTGCCTTTGCTCGTTCTCAAATTTCCGGGCATATTCTTCATCCACAAACTTGTAATCAAAAGGATATTCAGGATTGTACTTTTTGAAAATAATTTCCGCTTTCTGAAGGTTTTGCGCCGTCGGGTTATTTCCATTCAGTTTTATCTGCATGGTCTGAAACCAATTGTTTTTTGCACCTCCAATCAGCATTGGCCTTGTTGGCTCATAAGGATTGGTCAGGATGAAATCTTTGATTACACCTATAATATGCCATTCAATATCGTTGTCCTTCACGATCTTGCCAATCGGGTCTTTGAACTTCATCACTTTCAGGGAAGACTCATTGATGATCATTCCCGTAGAATCGGTAGGGAATTGTTTCAGGTCAAAATCACGGCCCTGTACAAATTGCAACCCAGCCGTTTTACCCAATCCCTCATCACAGACATACCTGGCGAAATCTGTTTTATCATTCGGGTCCTTACCCTCCCATTCCTGGCCCCAGCCATCACTCCAGCTTTCGGTTAAAGGCGCACTTGTTTTAGTTATTGCAACAGCCACACCGGACTCAAGCAATTCATTTTTAATGAGTGGATAATTCTTTGGGATATCACCTGTCATGAAATGATAGATCAGGTTATCTTTATTATATCCTGTTTCACGGTCTCGGGCATAATCGATCTGCTGCTTCACAATAATTGTGCAAATGATTAGTATAATGGCGAAAGTAAACTGAAGTACTACCAGCACTTTGCGTGGATTGATCAGTGCATTCGCCTTTTTAAACGTGCCCTTCAATACTTTAACCGGCTGGAAGGAAGAAAGGAAAAATGCAGGGTAACTGCCAGCCAGCAGGCCGGTAAATAAAATAAATCCAATGCAGGCCAGCCAGGTCCAGCCACTACCGTAATTGATGAATAGTTTTTTATCTGTAAGGTGATTATAGGCGGGAAGGCTGAGTTGAACAATCAGCACGGCAAACACAGCAGCAATAAATGCAATCAGGATGGATTCCGCAATGAACTGACCTATGAGAGATGATTTCTGAGCGCCTACAACTTTTCTTATGCCCACTTCCTTGGCACGCTTTTCACTTCGGGCCGTACTCAGGTTCATGAAATTGATACAGGCAATCAAAAGTATAAAGGCTGCAATAGTGGCAAAAAGTTTAACAAATGTGGATCTGCCACCATTGTCTTCCACCCCGTTAGTAAAACTGGAATACAACCTCCAGCGACTAATCGGGTAAATAAACATTTCCCATTTGTCTTTTTTTGCTTCTTCCTCGTAATGCTGTTTCAGGACTTTAATCTTTGGCTCCACCGATGCATAACTTGCATTTTGCTTCAGCATTACGTAGGTCCGGGTGCTGTTATTGCCCCAACTCGAATCATCTTCCTGCCTGTATGTCAAATAGGACCAGGGCAATAAATATTCAAAATCGAAGCGGGTATTATTAGGCAGGTCTTTCAGGATACCCGTTACCGTGAAATTATCTTTATTCTCAATTTTGATCACTTTACCCATGGCATCCTGGTTGCCAAATAAACTTTTCGCCAGCTTTTCAGTCAACACAACGGAATGCATATCATTCAACGCAGTGGCCGGATTACCTTTTAGCATCGGGAAACTGAACATCTGCAGGAAACCGGTATCCACCATATTCCCCGATTTCATGATTTTTTTATCCCCTACAGTAAAAAGCAGGTTGCTGTTCCAGTTTACCCGCACTGTCCGCTCAACTTCTGGCAGGTCATGCTCCAGGGTACGGGCAAGTATTTTAGGGGTGGTATTCCAGCACCAGAGTTTACCATCAAACCTTGCCCTGTTCCATGCTTCATAAATCCTGCCCTTATTCGAGTGGAACTGGTCATAGCTTACTTCATTCTGGATCCATAACAAGATAAGAATAGCGCTGGCCATACCAATTGCCAATCCAATAATATTAATAGCGGAGAATCCTTTATTCCGGAGCAGGTTCCTGCAGGCGACCTTGAAAAAGTTCTTGATCATAAGCTGTTTTTTGAAGCATCAGGGCTTTGGCAAAAAAAGTATGACGCGATGCAATTCAAAAAGTTACTTTGTACTGTAGAAATAATTTTACTTAAACATGAATGGTAAGGTAACAAAAGCATCTGTTTATATTGGCGCCAGTCTTGATGGCTTTATTGCAAGAAAAGATGGCAATATCGACTGGCTGGTAAAATTTGAAAGTCCGGAAATTGGCCACAGCTATGAGAAATTTATGCAGCATATAGACGCACACGTTATTGGCCGCAGCACTTTTGAAAAAGTACTTGGTTTCACGCAATGGCCATTCAAAAAAAAGGTCTTCGTATTGAGTACCACTATCAATGAACTACCCCAACATTTAAAGGAAAAGGTAACCGTACTTTCCCTGGCTCCGCACGAAGTGCTCCAATACCTTTCGAACAAAGGTTTCTCACATATTTACGTTGATGGCGGAAAAGTTATTCAGCAGTTCCTGAAGGAAGATTGTATCGATGAATTGATAATAACCAGGATACCTGTGCTTTTAGGTAGTGGTATTCCTTTATTTGGATGGCTTGACCATGAACTCTGCTTTAACCATACAGGAACTGAGGTATTTTCCAATGGGCTGGTCAAGAGCCATTATAAGCGGGGTTAACAGCGAAAAACAATAAACCTCCGCTGATGGCGGAGGTTCAATTTAAGTCAGCGGTGAGGGAGGGATTCGAACCCTCGGTACAAGTTTAAGCTCGTACAACGGTTTAGCAAACCGGCCCTTTCGGCCACTCAGGCACCTCACCAACCTACCTCAAAACTGGTTCGAGGGGACGCAAAAATAGGGATTATCCCACTTACCACCCAAAAAACAGGTTCAAAAATTTTATGAAATCCGCAGAGAGACAATTGTCCACTACGCAAGGCCTACCGCTCACCGTTTACCGCTTACAGCTCACCTATAATGCTGCCAGCTGCACTTTTTGCTGCAATTCCATCACATTTTCCCGGAAAACATTGTCCGTATCCATAAGGTCTTTAACGGTCTGGCAACTATGGATTACCGTAGTGTGGTCGCGGCCGCCAAAATGCTCACCGATGGTTTTAAGGGAGTTCTTTGTAAAGGATTTTGCAAGGTACATGGTGATCTGCCGGGCCTGCACGATTTCCCGCTTGCGGGTCTTCTGCAATAATTTTTCGTAGGGAACATCAAAATAGTCGCAAACCATTTTCTGGATCGCTTCAATAGTGATTTCCTTGGAAGAGGTCTTCACAAAGTTACGGAGTACTTTTTTGGCCAAATCTAGGTCGATTTCCCTACGGTTGAGCGAAGACTGTGCCAAAAGTGATATCAGCGCACCTTCCAGCTCCCGGACATTACTATTAATATTATAAGCGAGGTATTTTACTACCTCCCTTGGCATCTCCAGTCCGTCGTTCTTCATCTTCCGCTCCAGGATATCAATCCGGGTCTCATAATCAGGCACCTGTAAATCGGCACTTAATCCCCAGCGGAACCTGCTAAGTAATCTTTCCTGCACACCTTCAAGGTCTTTAGGCGCTTTGTCTGATGTAAGGATTAACTGCTTGCCACTCTGGTGCAGGTGGTTGAAAATGGCAAAAAAAGCATCCTGTGATTTCTCAGCCCGGTTGAAAAACTGTACATCATCAATGATGAGTACGTCAATCAACTGGTAAAAATGAATAAAATCATTGATAGCATTATTACGGCTATGGTCAACAAACTGGTTAATGAATTTCTCCGAACTCACATATAAAACGATTTTATTCGGATTCACCCGTTTAACCTCATTACCAATTGCCTGCGCCAGGTGGGTTTTACCCAGTCCTACACCGCCATATATAACCAATGGATTAAAAGAATTCGCCCCTGGTTTTTCTGCAACAGTTTTACCAGCCCTTCTGGCTACCCGGTTGCAATCACCTTCAATATAAGTTTCAAACGTATAAATAGGATTCAATTGCGGGTCGATCTGCATTTTTTTCAATCCGGGTATCACGAACGGATTCTTCACCGGGTTATTAATAACCAGTGGAAAATCCATTTCATTGTTGGAATAGGTCTTATAACCATGGGCGGGTACGTCCATTGTTAAAGGTTTATTCTTGTGATTGCCGCTATCTACCATGATACGATATTCCAATTGCGCGTCTTTACCCAAAACCCTGCGCAAAGTTTTTGCCAGCAGGTTTACATAATGTTCTTCAAGGTACTCATAAAAAAACTGGCTCGGTACCTGGATTACTAAAATGGTGCTCTTGAGTTCTACGGGTTTAATCGGTTCAAACCATGTTTTGAAATGCTGCCACTCCACGATATCCTTAATGATTTCCAGACAACTACTCCAGACTGTATCTAAGGTTTTGGTCATTTATGAATGTGCAGTTTTTATAATGAGTTACGAATGTTTTTTTCTAATAACAGTTTGGTTTGCTCTCAGGTATTCGGATTGTGAAAAAAGTAACGTAGGGGGACGAATATCAAATTTTTTTGTTGAAAAAAAAATTTTTTACTCACGTGTTTTTTCATCAATAACAACCTTGTGAAATGCCTCCAAATTTTTTTGACCAATCCGCTGAAATGTAAATTCCAAGCGGGCTGACACGATTCCCTACACCCCTACCTGGTTCACAATCACATTGCTGCACGATTTAGTTTATACACAACAGGTGCATCAAAAACTGTATGTGTATATCCACCTGAGACTAAATCAGGATATAGTAACTTCTTTGCCAAAATTTCATCACTTACCTTGTTCCCCTTATTATTGTTTTCTATCTTACTGTACCTGCCCCTTCAACTCAATGCCAACAACAGTTGCGCCATAACCCGGGTCGGCATTTTGGTAACAACTGCCATGGTTTATAGTGATACTCCATTGGCGTATTGCTAAAACTCATGGTTTCCCATAGTTCAGGCAGCCAGACCACAGCCACAACCGCATTTCACCAAAAGAACCTGATTTTTTATCCTGGAAACCACAAATGCGATTATACATAAGGTACAATTTTTTTTCTTTACCTGTTAGTTGGCTTTTCCCTGATAATTGTTATGTAAAACAGAAATCACGTATTTCTACTCGACACATCCATCGCCCTCCTATAATATTTATATTTGCCCTGTTTTAGGATAAAAACCTAACCATGCAACAAGTCATACATTTACAACTCAGTCCTGCAGATGCAGAAAATACCGGGGCTATCCTTACTCATCTCGCATCGGCAACTGCCAGGCCGAAATCCTCCCTCTCCGGATTCCATATCATAAAAAAATCAATAGACGCAAGAGGCAGGCAGGTGCGTATAAATCTTTCCGCACTTGCTTTTATTGATGAGCCATTCCAGCAGCGAAGCATTCATCGGTTTAATTACCCCGATGTGCGTAAGGCCCGGGACCAGGTGATCATTGTAGGCGCAGGACCTTGCGGGTTATTTGCTGCCCTGCAATTGATTGAAGAAGGCATCAGGCCTGTAATCCTGGAAAGGGGAAAAGACGTACGTGCACGCAGGCGCGACCTGGCTATCCTTAATAAGGAGGGAATTGTGAACCCGGAAAGCAATTACTGCTTTGGGGAAGGCGGGGCTGGCACATACAGCGACGGAAAATTATATACCCGATCCAATAAACGCGGCAGTATCGATCGCATTTTACACGCGTTTGTGCGCTTCGGGGCCGATGAACGCATCCTTTATGAGGCCCACCCGCATATTGGCACTAATAAATTACCACAGATTATCACCGCCATGCGCAAGCAGATCATCGAATGTGGCGGGGAATTTCTTTTCGATCAGAAAGTAACAGAATTACTGTCAGTTAATGGTACAATAACAGGCGTTCTAACATCATCGGGCAACCGATTTGATGGCGCGGCCGTCATATTGGCTACCGGGCATTCCGCCCGCGATATTTTTGAATTATTGCATCGCCAGAACATCCTTATTGAAGCAAAACCATTTGCACTGGGCGTGCGCATCGAACATCCGCAGGAACTGATCGACAGCATCCAATACCACTGCGTTAGCCGCGGTGAATATTTACCCCCTGCTTCTTATAGCCTGGTACAACAGGTGCAGGGCCGGGGCGTGTTTTCTTTTTGCATGTGCCCCGGAGGCATTATCGCTCCAGCTGCCACAAATCCGGGTGAATTGGTGGTCAATGGCTGGAGTCCTTCCAAAAGAAACAACCCTTTCGCCAATTCCGGAATGGTAGTGTCGGTAGAAGAAAAGGACTACGGCACCAAAGCAGGACCGCTTGCTGCCATGCAATTCCAGCAGGCCGTGGAACAAAAAGCCTTCCAGTATGGCGGAGGCCGGTTTGTTGCGCCTGCACTTCGTATGACCGATTTCGTTAGCCGGAAGGTTTCCTCCAGTTTGCCCGATTGTTCTTACCTGCCCGGCATTACACCAGCACCCTTATGGGATGTATTACCCGGATTTATTTTCCAGGGCCTTGCAGAAGGATTCGGGGCTTTTGGCCAGAAAATGCGGGGTTATTACAGCAAGGAAGCGGTTATTGTTGCTACCGAATCGCGTACTTCTTCCCCCGTGCGTATTCCGCGCGACCCTCAAACCCTGCAGCATCCACAGTTAAAGGGCCTTTACCCGGCGGGTGAAGGAGCCGGTTATGCAGGCGGCATCGTAAGCGCTGCCATGGATGGTGAAAAAATCAGTCGCTGCATCATTTCGAGGTTGACTGGTAAAGAATTTAATGCAGCTTTGTAATAAATGGCCATCTTTTGTTACCAATCGATGGACAACCCAAATCAAACCAAAACTTGTGCATATGGCTTTGCTGGAGGTGCAACACCTGAAAAAATATTATGCCACGCAAAAAGCCGTGGACGATATCAGTTTTTCTATAGAAGAGGGCAGCATATTTGGATTACTGGGCCCTAATGGCGCAGGAAAAACCACGCTGCTGCGCATGATCACAGGTATTTTTTTCCCCGATGAAGGCAATATCATATTCGAAGGCCGCCCTTTTGATGCCATCAATGATATTATCCGTATCGGATACATGCCGGAAGAACGGGGCCTGTATAAAAAAATGAAAATAGGCGAGCAGGCTGTATACCTTGCGCAATTAAAGGGACTTCCCCGCAATACTGCCATACTAAAAGTGAAAGAATGGTTCGAGAAATTTGAAATGCAAAGCTGGTGGAATAAAAAGGTGGAAGACCTCAGCAAAGGAATGGGACAAAAACTGCAGTTTGTTACTACTGTGCTGCATGAACCTAAACTGATCATCCTGGATGAGCCTTTCAGTGGACTTGACCCGGTTAATTCCAATTTGATCAAGGAAGAAATTTACCAGCTCGCTAAAAAAGGATGCACCATCATATTCAGTACGCACCGGATGGAGCAGGTCGAGGAAATCTGCGATCAAATCGTATTGATCAACAAAGGCCGAAAAATACTGGATGGTAAAGTAAGCGATATCAGGCAACAATTCAAGGAAAACCTGTACCGCGTTATCGTAGCGGAAAACCCCCAAATACCAGGAGCTTCGGGTTTCAGCATCCTTGGGCAAGAAGGCGATGAATGGACCATCCAGCTGCAACCACAAACCAGTACCAATGACTTTTTATCGCAGCTTATTTCACAGGGTGTGGCCATTAAAGGATTTAACGAGATCCTGCCATCATTAAATGACATTTTTATTAAACTGGTACATGATAAGCAATCTGCCACCCGCCAGTTTCAACCCATTTCTGCCTAATACCTATAGACCTTTTCCATGAATAAGACATTTATTATAATCAGAAGGGAATTCTTAAGCAGGGTACAGAAAAAATCTTTTTTACTGTCCACCATTCTTTTACCGCTCTTCATTTTTGGTTTCTACGCACTGATTATTTATTTCAGTGTAAAGGGTGAAGAGAACCTGAAAGTTGCCGTGGCAGACCAAACCGGATTACTGGAGGGAAAACTGGAAAGTTCAGAAACCATCAGGTTCAGTTTCATAAAAGAACAGGATCCTGCTGCCCTTCAAACACTCCTGAACAATAATGATTATACCGGTTATATAATTATCCCTGCCGGATTCAGCGGCAAACCCGGCGATAGCCTCTTATATACCAGTAATTCAAATGTGGGATTGATGACAAAGGAAAAAATTCAATCCACCCTTAATAAAGCCCTGGAGAAAATACAGGTGCAAAAATTACTTGCCCCTGGAATAACCCTTGGCCAGCTGGATAGTACCAGGAGTGATATTACCCTGAAAGTTTCCAAAGCCGGGCAAAAAAGTGGCAGTACTGGTTTCGCATATGCGCTGGGATTCATTTGCGGTATTTTAATTTATGCTATACTATTCATTTATGGTGCCATGGTGATGCGTGGTGTTATGGAAGAAAAAACCAGCCGTATTGCCGAAGTGATGGTGAGCAGCGTTCGGCCCTACCAGCTGATGCTGGGAAAAATTATCGGGATTGGTGCAGTTGGATTGGTGCAATTCCTAATATGGGGCGTGCTGATCATTGGACTGCAAATGCTTTTACCGGTAATATATCCGCAACTACTTGACCATGCTGTAAATAATGCCGGCAATATTTCTGCGGCTAACAATAACAGCCAGCAAATGGAAATGGTGAAAGAAATCCTGAAAAACATGCATGATATAAATATCGGAAAGATCCTTGCCCTATTTATATTGTATTTTCTTGGCGGCTATTTATTGTATTCAGCCATGTTTGCTGCGGTTGGAAGTGCAGTAAATGAAGATCCGCAAGACGCCCAGTCATTAATGCTGCCGATTACAATGCCCATTATTTTTTCGTTTGTGATAATGACCCAGGCTATCAATAATCCGGATGGGGGACTTGCTATTTTTGGTAGCCTCTTCCCTTTGTCCTCTCCCATTGTAATGATGGCGAGGCTACCCTATGGTGTGCCCGCCTGGCAGATCGCCTTATCGCTGTTATTACTGGTGCTGGGAATTATGGGAACCACATGGCTTGCTTCACGAATATACCGCACCGGTATACTTATGTATGGCAAGAAGGCCAACTGGAAAGAACTTTGGAAATGGGCAATGCGTGGATAATGAAACTATATTTTATAGCCTTACTGGCTCCACCTGTTATCGCAGACCAGGTACTGCAATGGAAAAATGATATGCACTTTAAATATGGTTGCCGGGCTGCGTTGAAAAGTCCTGCCCATATTACACTTATCCCACCATTTAATGCAAACCAGGCCGAGGAACTGAAGTTGTTAGAATTCCTGGAGGAATTTACCCAGCAACAACCTGCAATGGAAGTTTCAGTAAACGGGTTTGGTATTTTTGGCCGGCGCACCATATTCCTTGCAGTGGAAAAAAACAAACCCCTTGAAATACTATACCAATTATTAAGCAGTTTATTCTACCACGAATTCCCGACCAAGGGCAAAACCACTGGTCTTAACTTTCATCCGCATATCACCATTGCCAACCGCGATATCCCCCCGGCAAAATTTGATGAGGCCTTTGCCAGGTTTTCATACATTTCCTATAAAGCGCAATGCCCTCTCAATGATATCAGCCTCTTGAGGCTCGACCCCGGTAAATGGACCACCCTTAAATCTTTCCCTTTCCAAACATCCTGTTAATTATTTGCTGCGCCGTCTGAATAATACAAGACATACGAAATGAATCGTATATTTATTACGAATTTATTCGTAATTAAAACCAAACGCTATGTACAAATTCATTAAATCTCCCCGCAAAATGCTTCAGGTTGCCTTATTCATTGGCCTTTCACTTACTGCCATCAGCTGGAGAGGGACACTGGTACATTCGGCCGGTATCAATTTTGACCTCTATGCCGCCGATACCATTCCCGATAAACCGCAAAGCCTTGATGACCAGATAAAGCAACTGGAAAAAGCCCAGCAGGAATTACAACAGGAAATCAGTAGTAAAGACTGGGGCAAAATGGAGGCGGAAATGGCGAACTCCCTGGCACGCATCAATACCAAAGAAATTGAAGCCCAGGTTGAAAAAGCCATGAAAGAAGCAGAACGGTCAATCCGTGAAGTGCAAAAAATTCAGCTAAGCCGGCAGCTTGACCTTGAAAAAATGCAGGATGAACTTTCGGCTACCAAAATTGAAATCGAAAAAGAATTTGCCAAAAAAGACTGGGAAAAGGAAATGAAACAAGCCATGGAAGAAGTAAAAAAGGCATCCATGGAAATCAGCAAAGTGAATGAAAAAGAACTAAGGGAACAAATGGCCAAAATGAAATTGGATCTGCAAAAAAACAAAGAAGTAATGGCAAAGGAAATAGCAAGGGCAAAAGAAGAAATCCGGACCAACGGTCCAATGATAAAAGCAAGCCTAAATAAGGCCCACCAGGAACTATTAAGCACCCGAAAAGAATTTATAGGTTATAAAACAATGGTTGGTGCCATGCAAAATGAAGGGCTTATCACCGATCCCAAAAATTACGATATCGAATTTTCTGGTGGTGAACTTATCATCAATGGCAAAAAACAACCCGCATCAGTAACTGACCGATACCGGTCATATTTCAGGCATGACAACATAAGGCTGAAAAATGAGGAGGATAACTTTAAAGTGGAGGATTAATCACCAGATTCCATCAACAAGCCGCAGTACCGGATGATCTAATTCAACGGGTGATTCAACGGCAGTTTTTTCTGAGATAAAATCAATGTTCATTTTTAACACCATTCCTTCTTTCAGGGCTACCGGTTCCTTGCGGATATTGTGGTAGCCCTTTTTATCGAACTGTATTGACAAATCACCAGCTGGCAATTGCTTAAACTTAAAATATCCGTCGGCATTGGTAGCAACTTCCCTGCTGATCCCGGTTTTTGCGGAAGCTGCCGATACAACAACTCCAGAAACAGGTTTATGTGTTGTGGCATCTACTACGTAACCATGAACCACTCCATCTTTCCCTAAAATTTCACCTGGTGATGCTATCGCCAATTGGGTGGTTGCCAATAGGCCCGCCATTATAATAATGGAATAGAAATTAAACATACAGACAGGTTTATTTTTTAAGAAATGGAGCTTCCACAGCGTCTTCAAATTCACGCCATAAAAATCGGACAATTTCTCCGGCAGGAAGAATTTCTTTTACCAACGCACTGACCTGCCCGATCTCCAGTTCACCCTCTTCCAGGTCACCTTCAAACATGCCTTTTTTCGCCCGCGCCCGACCCAGGATCTGCCTCAATTCTTCTTCATTCGCACCGCGCTGCTCGGCAGCCCGGATTTTTGAAAAAAACTTGTTCTTAATAAGCCGTACTGGCACCAGTTTCTTCATACATAACTGGGTATCCCCTTCACCGGTATGGATCACCAGTTCCTTAAATGCCTCATGGTTCGAAGCCTCAATACTGGCCACAAACCTTGTACCAACCTGCACCCCTTCGGCACCGAGTACCATGGCTGCCATCATTTGCCGGCCTGTTGCGATACCTCCGGCAGCAATAACCGGGACTTTCACTGCTGACGCTACAGCGGGAATTAATACCATACTGGTGGTTTCTTCACGACCATTATGGCCACCGGCTTCAAACCCTTCCGCAACTACGGCATCGCAACCCGCTTCTTCCGCTTTAAGCGCAAACCTGCTGCTGCTGACCACGTGAACAACCGTTATCCCTTTTTGTTTTAAAAAGCCTGTCCAGGTTTTTGGGTTGCCTGCCGAAGTAAAAACAATTTTAACGCCTTCTTCTATTAATATCGCTACCAACTGGTCAATATTGGGATACAGCAAGGGAAGGTTTACCCCAAATGACCGCGAAGTAGCTGCTTTACATTTCCTGACATGCTCGCGGAATACATCAGGATACATACTTCCCGCCCCGATGATCCCCAATGCACCTGAATTGCTAACAGCACTGGCCAGGCGCCATCCGCTTGTCCATACCATACCTGCCTGTATTATGGGATAGTCGATACCGAATAATGCGGTTACACGATTATTAAAGGAAGACATATTTTCGATTATGCATTAACGTTTCCCCAGGTCGATCTCAGTATTGTCGCCGATATTCAGGCTACGGCTTTCACCACGCACTTCGGTATCAGACCCGATCAGTGAGTGGGTGAGGACAATGTCTTTCAGGTCGGAGAAAGCGCCAATAATGGAATCCTTGATAATAGAATCTTTGATGGTAACGCATTCGCCGATGGCAACATTTGGCCCGATTATGCTGTTGGAAATATCACAACCGGCTGCAATGCTAACCGGCGGAACTATAATAGTATTGCCAAGTTGGTGATCAGCCGCAATGGTTTGTCCCATTTTACGGAGCAATGTCGCATTACTCTCCAGCAACGATTCTTTTTTACCGCAGTCGAACCAGTTCAGTACTTTATACGATTTAATATATGCACCCCGGGTAATCATGCATTCTATAGCGTCGGTAAGGTTAAATTCACCGTAGGAAGTAATATTATCGCGCAGGTTGATTGCGAGACAATCAAAAAGTACCGGGGTTTCCCTGATCCTGTAAATACCCACCAGGGCCATATTTGATTTCGGGATCTGTGGCTTCTCCACCACTTTGGTAATCACACCTTCTTCATTTATTTCAGCCACACCGAAATCACGGGGGTCATCCACTCGCTTTACACAAAGCAGGGAATGTTCGCTCTGGATAACAGATTGAACATCATATTCACAAATACTATCCCCAAGTACAATGATTACTTCATCATCCTGAACAATATTTTGTGACAACAAAACCGCATGCCCGAGCCCCAGCCTTTCATTCTGCTGGATGAAATGCGTGGTAAGGGTGGGGTACTTTTCCCTGACAAAATCCTGGATCTTATCGCCGAGGTAACCAATAATAAAAATAAATTCATTTACGCCGGCATCCACAAGCTGGTCGACAATTATACTCAATATTGTTTTACCCGCCAGGGGTATCAGGGCCTTGGGTTGTGTATAGGTATGGGGGCGCAACTTGGTGCCTGCACCTGCTACGGGGATAATCGCTTTCATTCGAAAGATTTTTCGAAGGCCTTAATGGCTGGCCTCAACGTGGCGTGAAAATAGGAAAAAAGCACATGATAAAAATCAGTCGTCCATATGAGCAATGATATTGTCTGCCTTCCGAAGATACCGGACCTTTACATTATTAAAAATAAGGAGGTGTTTATGGCAAACCTGACAATCGGAAAACTTCCAATAGCCAGGCCTTGGACAGACTGGCTTGATGTTGATCGGATTTTCAACGATAAGTTAATGACGGAATTCAGTAAAAAAATGCCGGCTGTTAATATCTCTGAAACGGAAAAAGCCTACCAGATTGAAGTTGTGGCACCGGGGTTCCTGAAAACAGACTTTTCGGTCAACCTTGAAGGAGACTTGCTTAAGATAAGTGCCGAGTCAAGCACGGAAACAACAGGGGAAGAAAAAAATTACTTCAGGAGGGAATACCAAAGGAATAGTTTCAACCGCACATTTACCCTGCCGGAAAATGCTCAGGTTGATGGAATCAATGCCCAATATGAAGATGGTATCCTTAAATTAAATGTCCCTAAAATAACAGAGCAGGCGAAATCAACGCCAAAGTCTATAAGTGTGTTATAAATATGCAGTTGGTTTATTTTACGGCCGTCCCTTTTGGGATGGCCTTTCTATTCTATAATAATTCCCTGCAGATCCTGTATTTTTGCGCCAAATTTTTACCGCATGCAACCCGATACGCTGGTTTTTGACCTGATCCGCCAGGAATTAGAAAGGCAACGTCATGGTATTGAACTTATCGCTTCCGAAAACTTCACTTCCCTTCCTGTAATGCAGGCCATGGGCAGTGTCCTTACGAATAAATATGCTGAAGGTTACCCCGGCCGCCGCTATTATGGCGGTTGTGAAATAGTTGACCAGGTTGAACAACTTGCCATCGACCGCATTAAACAGGCATTTAACTGTGAATATGCCAATGTGCAGCCACACAGCGGCGCGCAGGCTAACGCAGCAGTAATGCTGGCTATCTTAAACCCCGGTGATAAAATCCTGGGACTCGACCTCAGCATGGGTGGTCACCTCACCCATGGTTCGGCAGTTAACTTTTCCGGAAAATTGTACCAGCCCCATTTCTACGGCGTTGTAAGGGAAACCGGCCTGGTTGATTATGATATGCTGGAAAAAGTGGCCCGTGAACAAAAACCCAAACTGATTATCTGCGGCGCTTCCGCCTATAGCCGCGACTGGGATTATGCCCGCATCCGCAAAGTGGCCGATGAAGTTGGCGCCTTCGTTCTTTGTGATATGGCCCACCCGGCCGGACTCATTGCAAAAGGCCTCCTCAATTCCCCTTTTGAACATTGCCATTTTGTGACTTCCACCACCCACAAGACACTGCGTGGACCCCGTGGCGGTATCATTCTGCTGGGCAAGGATTTTGAAAACCCATTTGGACTTAAAGATGTAAAAGGAAATATCCGTATGATGAGCAACCTGCTCGATATGGCTGTTTTCCCAGGCACACAGGGTGGTCCGCTGGAACATGTGATCGCCGGAAAAGCAGTTGCTTTCGGGGAACTGCTTAGCGATGATTTTACCAGCTACGCAAAACAAATTATTGAGAACGCACAGGCTATGTCTGCCGCCCTGGTTAGCCGCAATTACAAAATCATCAGCGATGGCACCGACAACCACCTGATGCTGATCGACCTCCGTAATAAAAATATCAGTGGCAAAAAGGCCGAGCAAGTGCTGGGCAAAGCGGAAATCACCCTAAATAAAAACATGGTTCCCTTCGATGATAAAAGTGCTTTCGTTACTTCGGGTATCAGGGTGGGCGTTCCAGCCATTACTTCCCGCGGCATGAAAGCCGGGCACATGGAATTTGTAGTAAACGCCATTGACCGTGTATTGATGAACGCCGACGATGAAGCGTTACTTAATGCCGTAAAAAATGAGGTGCACGATTTCATGGACCAGTTCCCCCTTTATCCGCAACTAGGATAACCGGAATTCCAACGGTTTACCATATAAAAAATGCGCTTCCAATAACAGGAGGCGCATTTTTGTTGGATTGCTTACCTTTAAGTAACCTCCCTCATTTCGTTTATACATCATAAAAAAATACAGTTATGAAGTTTAGCATCCTCCTGGCAATAATTGCTTTCGCCAACATTATTTTGCCTGCAGACAAAGTTATCTTCAAGCTGGACCAGGGAGAATATATTGTTAGCAGTGAATCACAATTGAAAGTAGGCGGGTCCGGCACTGAAGGGTTTTCTATTATTACTAAAAAGGGAAACAAATTTTTTGTGAACACGGAAAAAGGGAAAGCGGGCCCATTTGAAAAGGTCCCGCTGGAAAACCTGCCCCCAAGCGGGATCAGGAAAAGCGATGTGTACCAGTTTGAAGAACCGGGAGATAAAGATGGCAAACCGGAAATGGGCATGACTCCCCAGGGTAATATGACAATAAAAGTTGACAACAAGGTAATTGCTACGCTCCCCCCGGGAGAAGTGCCCTCTTCTATTGCAATAGATAAAAAAAGGAACCGGTTGGCCTACGTAACCATGGTGGCAGACAATGATGGAAACCTGGCATTTACTGCAACACAAATGCCCGGAGGAAAAAAATTCCAGGTCAAGGGGCCTATGATGGTCATGATCAAAAAAAACGAACAGTCCGGTAATTTTATCTTTGAAGGAATGGAGCAGGATGGCAAAAAAACCTTTTATACCGAGGCAGGAAACAAACAGGGGCCCTTCAGCATGGACGCAAAGGCATTTGAACTGTACGATAACAAAACCATTGTAGTGATGGAACCCGGGAAAGACCAGCAAAATAATTCGGTGACCAATATCATCAAAGACGGCAAAGTGATTCATACCCTAAAGAACACTAACAGCGACAGTCAATTATTATTCAGTGGCGACGCAACAAAATATTGTGTTGTTTCAGCAAGTGGACTGGAATTTTCCGATGGGTCAAAAATTCCCCGTGGCATTCTGCCTACTGTAGAAAAATCAGCTACAGGTACAAAACTTCATTACCTGCACATTAACGAAAACAACGAAGTTATCCAAAGTACGATACCATGGTAACCCGGTTTATTCCACTGCTCTTATTTGTAGTATTACAAGGGAATCCCATCCGGGCCCAGCAACTGGATGCGCATGATTTTGGCACAGATTATACCAGCGCAAAAGAATGGCTGCATTCCAGTGAAGCGCATTGGAAAAAACTGGAACAGGATGGTTATGATAAACGGCTGGCCATGGCTGTTATTTTTCCTGAACTCCTTCGCTACAGCAGGTTGCGGGATAAGATAGAATTATTTGCGCTACAGGTTTTATATATCCAGTTTGGGAAGGATTATGCCGACTTCTCCATCGGTCCGTTCCAGATGAAACCTTCGTTTGCCGAGCAACTTGATGTAAACTTTAGCCAACAACAACCTGTTGAACCTGAAACCATCGCAAACCGTAAAGAACGGGTTGACCTGCTCAACAGTGCAGAAGGACAATTCACTTACCTGCGCCGTTTCCTTCAATGGATGGATAAAACCTACGCAAAAAAACATTGGAATACCGCTGGGGAAAAAATAAAGTTCTATGCATCTGCATACAATTGTGGTTTCAATAAACCAGAAAGTTATATAACCGGAATGCTCAGGCAAAAAAATTTCAGGCTCAGTGAAACAAGTCTTGAAACTTATAACTATTCAGCCATTGCTGCCTGGTTTTATTATGAGGATGCAAATACTGTTAATACCCAATTTATATATCTTTACGGCAATAACCCGTCAAAACCATGATCCAAAGAATTCAGTCTGTATGGCTTGCACTGGCCGCAATTTGCGGATTTACCATGGCCAAAGTACCCTTATTCTCTGCTACCCTTACTGACCAGACTAAACGTAGTTTTTTAGCTACGGAAAGCCTGCTGACTTTTGCCCTTATTGTTGGCATTGCCTGTTTATCTGTGGTGACTATTTTCCTGTACAAAAAAAGGCCCACCCAATATAAACTGGCAATAACAGGGGCCCTGCTTTCTGCTGTCGTGATCGCTTTACAGGTTTACTCTATTGAAGGATTTAAAAAGGCCAACCCTATTCAACAAGGAAGTTACCAGTGGGGCGGATTGTTACCTATCGCCATGGTGATTTTCCTGTTCATGGCTGCAAGTGCCATCAGGAAAGACGAAAAACTGATCAAAAGCCTTGATCGCCTTAGATAAGCCTAAACATCTTTATAAAAATTTCCCGGTCTGGCTGGCCTTGACTTTTTTCAACCCGGCGGGCACACCGGCATAAACCAATTCCCCGCCACCATCCCCCGCATCCGGACCGAGGTCAATCACCCAGTCGGCGCATTTGATTACATCAGTATTGTGTTCGATTACCAATATCGAATGGCCCTGTTCAACAAGCGCATTGAAAGATGCCAGTAACTTTTTTATATCATGAAAGTGAAGTCCGGTCGTAGGTTCATCGAAAATGAATAGAATATTTCCCTGCGACCTTCCTTTCCCTAAGAATGATGCCAGTTTAACCCTTTGCGCTTCTCCGCCCGATAAGGTATCGGATGACTGTCCAAGTTTCACATAACCCAATCCCACATCACTCAGTGCCCTGATCTTGTTCACAACATCTTTTTCACTGCTGAAAAAAGCAATGGCCTCATCAACACTCATATCCAAAACCTCGAAAATATTTTTTTCCTTGTAGGTCACTTCCAGCACTTCTTCTTTAAAGCGTTTCCCTCCGCAAACATCGCAGGTCAGGTGTACATCAGCAAGGAACTGCATCTCCACAATTTGTTCCCCCTCCCCTTTGCAGGCGTCACAACGGCCGCCATCCACATTAAAAGAAAAATGCTTTGGCAGGAAGCCGCGCATTTTGCTCAACGGCTGGCTGGCATACAGGTCGCGGATTTCATCGTAGGCTTTTATATAAGTCACAGGGTTACTTCGCGAGGATTTCCCAATAGGGTTCTGGTCTATCAGTTCAACCTGGGTAATGAATTCAATATCGCCTTCGATGGATTTGTGCATCCCCACTTTATCTGCTGCTTCCCCTTTTATCTTTTGAAGGGCAGGATAAAGGATCTGTTTCACCAGGGTAGTTTTACCACTTCCACTCACCCCGCTCACAACGGTAAATACACCCAGGGGAAACTCGACATCAATATTTTTCAGGTTATGCTGCCTGGCACCTTTCACCGTTACTGACCTTCGCCAGTTGCGGGTTTTATCGGGAGGGTCGATGCTCAGCTTACCAGTAAGGTACTGCCCGGTTAAACTTTTTTTATCCTTGATAATGGTATTGTAATCGCCGGCGGCAACTACTTCCCCACCCAAATGGCTGGCCAGGGGTCCCATATCTATAATATGGTCAGCTTCCCGCATCATCATTTCATCGTGTTCAACAACAACAACAGTATTACCCAGGTCTCGCAGGTTTTTCAAAACGCCAATCAATCTTTCTGTATCGCGGGAATGCAGCCCAATGGATGGCTCATCCAGTATATATAATGAGTTGGTAAGGTTACTGCCCAAACTCCTGGTCAATTGGATACGCTGGCTTTCACCACCACTCAGCGAATTGGCGAGGCGTGCCAGGGTAAGGTAGCCCAATCCCACATCCATCAGCGTGCCGATACGGGTTTCAATTTCCAGCAAGATCCGTTTAGCCACCTGCCGGTCATATTCACTCAAACTAAGCTCGGTAAACCAGGCCTGGAGGTCACGCACCGGTAATGCACATAGTTCACCAATATGCCTGCCCCCTACTTTTATATACAAAGCTTCTTTCCGAAGCCGGTACCCCTCGCAATCGGGACAGGTAGTCCGTCCGCGGTATCTTGATAATAATACCCGGTATTGCACTTTATACAGGTTTTGCTCTACCTCTTTAAAGAAATCGTCAATACCCTGTGCCGGTCCGCTACCCTTCCACAATTGCCTGTATTGTTCTTTGGTGAGATCGGCAATCGGTTTATGGATGGGAAAACCAGTTTGCCTGGCGGCCTTGATGAATTGCTCCTTCCACCAGCCAAGTTTTTCACCTTTCCACGGAGCAACGGCACCTTCGTATACACTTAACCGTTTATCAGGAATAACAAGGTCCTCATCTATTCCGAGTACCTGCGAAAAACCTTCACAGGTCGGACAGGCACCAAAAGGATTGTTAAAAGAAAATAAATTGGGAACGGGTTCTTCGAATACTATGCCATCCAGTTCGAAACGATTGGAAAAAGTTAACCGCTTCTTTTCATTCACCAGCAAAACCACTTCGCCTTCGCCTTCGTAAAAAGCAGTTCCCACTGAATCGGCCATACGGTGCAGGTCATCCTCATCAAATTGTTTTACAACCAGCCGGTCTATTAATAGGTAAACCTGTTTTTTAGAACCTGGCTTCCAAACATTTCCTTTAGCACTTTCTTCCAGCAGATCTTCAATCCTTAACACTTCATCCCCATACAACCTGCTAAACCCTTTCTGTAATAAAATACTCAGTTCTTCCTCAACCGACCTGTTCTGGTGCTGGCGAAACGGAACCATTACCAAAACCTTGTCGCCGGTGGCAAGTCCTTTTATAGCATTCACCACATCGCCAACATCATCCTTCCGTACTTCCTGCCCGGATACCGGTGAAATGGTTTTTCCTGTCCGGGCAAAGAGCAAACGCAGGTAATCGTAAATTTCCGTCATGCTGCCTACTGTAGACCGCGGCGTTCGGGTAATTACTTTTTGCTCGATCGCTATTGCCGGGCATAAACCTTTAATATAATCAACATCAGGTTTGTTCATTCGCATCAGGAATTGCCTTGCATATGCACTCAGGCTTTCCGCATAACGCCTTTGTCCTTCGGCAAATAATGTATCTATAGTGAGTGATGATTTTCCCGAGCCGGAAACACCTGTTACAACTATCAGTTTGTTGCGCGGAAAACTAACATCTATATTTTTCAGGTTATGCACCCTTGCCCCTTTAATATATATATCATGGATGGCAGGAGGCGCAGTGGCGATTGTCTTGTTCATACTTGAACTACAAAAGTATTGGATATTGGAGTATTGTATTTATTGTGTTAAGGGAAGGCTTTATTTTATTATAATGGTTTAAAAAAAAATTTGCTAAACTATTGTTTATTACAAAAAAATATTATCTTGGATGTCAATTACGTCCTAACAGAAAAACCCAAAACTCACGCCTATCGTATATTTACTAAGCCTTACGTATTTTTCCCAAGAACCATAATTGTAACCAATATCCCATTTAAAAATTCAAAACCGTAGAAGTTTATGAAATCACTATGCATCAAAACCGACAATGAACTCATCCACCAGTTTATGGATGGAGACATGGCATCACTGGAAACACTAATCCTGCGCCACAAAGACAAATTGTACACTTCCATCCTCTTCCTGGTAAAGGATAAATACCTTGCCGAAGACATCTTCCAGGATGTGCTTATCAAAATCATTGACACCCTGCGTATTGGCCGTTACACAGAAGAAGGAAAATTCCTGCCATGGGCTATGCGAATTGCGCACAACCTATGTGTAGACCATTTCCGGAAAGTTAAGCGCACTCCAGCAATTAAAACCAGCGACGACCGCGACATCTTTGAAGTTTTGAATTTTACTGAAGATGGTGCTGATGTGAAAATGATGAAACGCCAGAGTCATGACAGGGTTCGTAAAATGCTCGACCTGTTGCCTGAAGACCAGCGTGAAGTAATCATTCTTCGCCACTATGCCGAATTAAGCTTTAAAGAAATCGCAGCGCTTACAAATTGCAGTATTAACACTGCATTGGGACGCATGCGTTATGGATTGATTAATTTGCGCAAGATGATGACAGAAAAAAACATCGCCTTATAATTTAACCAAATCCAAAATATTGTCATTCTGTAGCTCCCTCTAACATCTTTTAATTCGCTTGCCCGTTAGAAGGCTGTTACAGAATGACGCCAAATAAAAAAAACCTCCCGATGGGAGGTTTTTTTTATTTTCCTGTACCACATTTTAGCCATTCAAGATATGCAGCAGCACTGGGTGTGTAGCCAACCGGTTTATTCATTAGCTTTTCCTCAGGGGAAACAATTGCATATAAAGGTTGAGATGCATTTTTGAAATTTTCAGTCTGGAAAGTCACAAACTTATCTCCTACTGTCCTGATCTCCTGTTTCTTGCCGGCTCCATTGGTATAAATGAACTGTTCATTTTCAGGAAGCTGTTTGCGGTCATCCACATATAAAGAAACCAGGATAAAATCTTTTTCAATCATTTCCCTTATCTCAGGTTGTGTCCAAACGTTCTCTTCCATTTTACGGCAATTCACACAAGCCCAACCTGTAAAATCAATCAGCAGGGGTTTACCTGTTTGCTTCGACAATGCAAGGGCTTTCTCATAATCGTTCACCACCTTCGCCTCCACTCCTTTTCCGGCACCTGATGAGGCACCATAAATACTATAGGACAATGGGGGCGGAAACCCGCTGATCAATGCCCTGTTGGCATATCTGGTATTGGTAAGTCCGGGTGACAGGTAAACTGCGAAACAAAGGAAAACCAGGGCCAATATCTTCCTGCCTGCGCTTAATTTTTGGGGGGGCGGGTCATAACTGAACTTTAAAATGCCGAAAAGATATAAACTGGCAGCCAGGGAAATGAGTATCCATATCGCAAAGAATATTTCCCGTTTTAAAAGCCCCCAATGCATGACCAGGTCGGCATTCGACAGGAATTTGATCATCAGTGCCAGTTCTATGAATGCGAAAACAATTTTTACTGTATTCATCCAGGCTCCGGAACGGGGCAAAGTTGACAACCAATTAGGAAACAAGGCAAAAAGTGCAAAAGGCAGCCCGAGTGCCAAGCCAAATCCAGCCATGGCAACCGTTAATTGCAGGGCACCACCATTCTGGTTCAGTGCGCCTACCAGCAAGGTTCCCAGGATTGGCCCTGTACAGGAAAAAGATACAATAGCAAGTGTCAGTGCCATGAAGAAAATCCCCACAGTACCGCCAATTCCCGCTTTTGAATCAGCCGCATTCGTAAACCTGCTGGGTAAGGCAATTTCAAAAAGTCCGAAAAAGGACAGGGAAAAAATAAAAAACACCACGGCAAAAAGCAGGTTCAGCCATGCATTGGTGGAGATATTATTCAGGATATCAGCACTCCCGGCATCCAGGAAATAAAACGGCACGCTCAGCAGCACATAGATCAGGAAGATGAAGAAACCATAGGTAAATGCATTCATGATCCCCTTTGAACGACTCTGCCCTTTTTTAGTGAAAAAGGAAACCGTTAATGGAATCATGGGGAAGGTACAGGGCATGAAAAGACCAATCAACCCACCAATAAAACCAAGTACGAATATCGACCAAAAGCTTTTAGAACCGGCATCTTCACCGCCTGTTCCGCCACAACCTGCAGCCGGATTGGCCAGGTCTATTGACGAACGCCTTAAGGCGCTGGAACTATCGGTTTGCTGGCGTAGCGTCGTACTCTTGCTGGAAATAGCACCGGCAGCGTCAATTGAAAACCTGAATGCCTGTTCTTCCGGCCCAACCACTTCTTCCCCTTTCAGGGCCATATATTGAATACTTCCTTTAATTTCTGAGGAAGGTCCGATACCGGTTATGGGCACTTCGATCAGCACTTCCTTTTTATAATAACCGAGCTTTTCATTATCAAACAATGGCTCAGCTGCAATTATGAGGTTTCCCTTTTCCTGGAATGGCCCAACCTTTCCCTGAAGCGAAGAATCAAAGACCACCCGGGTATTTGGCTGGTCATCGTGCATGGTTGTGGAAAATAATTTCCAGCCTGCACCAATATCACCCCTGAATTGCAGGAGGTAATTACCATCAGACTGCTGCGTAGCCTGGTAGGTCCATTTAACCACAGCAGCAGAATCCTGCGCCATGGTGGTACCGAACATCAGGGTGGCCAGGAAAACAAGTAATATATTTCGCATGGGGCTTGGTTTCTCTTTAAAAAACAAACGAGTCCTGCAAAAGAACTCGTTTTATACGATAATTGTTTAGACTTAAGTCACTAACCACCTACAGGAACCTTAAAATTAACAGTTGCAGGTGGAAGACATTCCCGGTCATTACAAACCATAAATTCAACTTTACCTGCCAGGCTGGTTTTGGCTTTACCCTTTATCTTAACCACCTGGACAAAATCTACCTTTTTTTCAAAAAAACGCACTTCCGAACTAAAAGCCTGCTCGTACACTTTTTTCATTTTACCCTGCTCTTTTATAGCACCATCTAGCGTAATCAAGGGGTTCTTTGTAAAGTCAAAACTTGTAGATACCGGGCCTTCACCGGCATTTTGTGCATATAAATGGTAGTTTCCACCGATATCGGCCACCATATGTATTTCAAAAGTGTTTTCCCCGATTTTTTTAGCTTCGAAAGTCCAATTGACCTGCTTTGTACTTTGGGCAAAAAGGGCACCTGCTACAACCAGGGAAAAAAGGGTCGTAATGAATTTTTTCATGACCCAAAATTGGGTTAAATAGTCCTAATTAAAATCTAAAATTGGCGGGAAGCCAAAAACCGGTAAATAAGGGGATTTACTTCATTAAAAGGGTTTCCAATACAATACGGCCATCGATATTCCCTAAGGCTGAAGAGCAGGCTCTTTCCGGGTGTGGCATCATCCCGAAAACATTACCGGCGGCATTGCGGATCCCTGCAATATTGCGGATTGCTCCATTTGGGTTTGCCTCAGCGGTAATATCGCCTTCTTCATTACAATAGCGATAAATTACCTGGCCATTTGCTTCAAGCCCATCCAAAACGGCATCCGCTGCAAAATACCGGCCTTCGCCGTGTGCAATTGGTATTTTAAGGGCCTTATCAGCACCCAGGCCTTTCAGGTAAACGTTTTTGCAAATAAACTGCTGGTTGGCATTCCGGAGCAATACACCGGGAAGCAGGTGAGATTCGCAAAGGATCTGGAATCCATTGCAAACACCCAGTACTTTACCCCCACGGTTGGCAAAATCGATAACACTTTGCATCATCGGGCTAAACCGGGCAATGGCGCCGCAACGCAGGTAATCCCCATATGAAAATCCGCCCGGTAAAATGATACAGTCGTCTGTATTAAAATGACTAAGGTCTTTGTCCTTATGCCATAACATGATCACTTCCTGGCCCAGGTCCTGTGCTAAAGCATCCTGCATATCCCTGTCACAATTGGAACCGGGAAAAACGACTACTCCGAATTTCATAATATTTATTTTGGGGTGAGCGGTGAGCAGTAAGCCGTGAGCGGTAGATTTTAAATCAACCTTCGCATTTTCTCACTTTTTACGATTCACCGCTTACGGTTTACCGCTTACCGCTTACGATCTGCCATCAGGCCGCAAATTTAGCCGATTCGCAGCAAAAGATCAGCTCAAATGCGGGAAATAATTAACGGCAATGGCAAAAGCAAAAGTGACCCAGTGAAGAATAAGTGGAATTGTCCGTTTATTGGGGTAATAATAGGTAGCAGCATGGAAACAGGTTATAGGGACAGAACTCAGGAACCAGTGCTGGTAGTTAGTCCCGGGGTTCACCAGAATGATCAGCAATCCCACCAGCAAAATGGCAAGGAGCAGGCTCCAGCATTTGCGGACCTGGATCAGCATCTTATTCAGGTTATCCTGGACGAAAAATCCGCCTACCAGGAATGGGCCAACCATCAGCAACATGCCGGCGGTTGTCCATAAAGAAGCCGGCAGCCTTGGCAGGTGAAAACTGATCACCGGCATTAATCCGGCCGACTGCCATTGGTTGGTCAGGAAAAGTATGACCAGCAGAAAATAATAGGGCGTCACAAATCCAACGCCTGCTATAACCCACTCACCCACCCTCAGGGGCCGGGTAATAATTAAGGCAAGGATGAGCATCACTATATAGGCCAGTGATGGACTGTAAATTAGCGGTAATGCCCCTGTCAGCAGGCAGACATTGAATATAGCGGATAGCGGTTTCTGGTTATTATACAGGCCTGTCATACCATACCAGATCCAGATCAGCAGGAAATTCACGATAAGCGTTGAGGAAAACTGGTTCCATTCCGGCAGCAGTGAACTTAAAAGCAGGAATGACATACCCACGAGGTAACTGGGGCGGGGTAAGATTTTTAATGTATTAGCGATGCGGTTTAATAAAGTCGCCTGCAGGTAGAGCAATATAAAAGCCAGTAAACCATATAAAAATCCTTTTTCCCCGGCCAAAGGTTTCAATAAATCCAGGACCAGCCTGTACAGGTAATTATCTTCTTCCTGCCTCAGGGGGGCAGGCATATGGAGGAATACAGGAAACTTCAGGATTAAAGCATATATCAACAAAATGAACGCGTTACCCGGGTTCTTTTGTTTAAAGATTCCTATCACAATGGGTTAGTTTTTAAAAATCGATTCTGGCAAAGCACAGGTAACTCCTGTACATGCAAGGGATAATCATTTGCCGCGCACTCACCTGTTTCCCGAACCTTGGCATAAATTCATACCCCTTATCCAGATTTTTTAACGTCGGAAATCGTGTAATCTTACCAGTTGGATCCATGCTCTGGTCAGTTAGTACGAAAGTCCTGTTCTCGAATGTATTAAAAAGAAAGTGTACTTCACCGCCTGTATTCATATTTCCATAAGAAATCAGGTTATCCGTATCATCCTCAAACTGGCTTTTTGCAATAACATTATTCCAGACCAAAGCACCCGATTTGTCGAAAGACAGCACAAGTATGTTTTCAGCCAGGTATCTTGTGGGAGCGCTATTATTATATCCGTACCGGGTCCAGGGCATTGACCATGGACTATACATGGGCGACCAATAACTATAATTCATCGGAGACATCCAGGGATTACCATAACCACCATAGTCCCACCGGTTAATACTGTTGTTCCGTGAAGAAGTAAACAAGGATTCACTTACAATAACGAAACCACCATCTTTACGGGAATAAATATTCTTAATAAAGAAATCATTAAACACTGTCTTTTTATTGCCTTCTTCCCCCTTGGCCAGGTTCCTTAATTCATCATTGAAAACGAAGGTTGTATCCATTATTTTCTGGTTGGAAGATTTATCCCAGCCAACAACATATATCCCTTCCATATTCCCCCTTTTCTGCCTGGAGAAAAAAGTAGCCATTAAAACACGGTTATTGCCATTATCAACCTTCAGCTGCACATTGTCCAGGATCAGCTTCCCGATATTCAGGCTTTGTACGCTGAACCCAAGTGAATCAGGGTGTTTGATCAGCATTGACACCCCTGAAATAATATCTGTACTGCCCGATTTAATGAATTTGGCAACAACCAGCTCGCCCTTATTACTCAGGTGAAAATCAGAGAAAAAATTATCCTTATCGCCCATATCAACTTCACACTGGCTCCGGGTAATCAGGTCCAGGCTTGAATTGAACAAATAGGAAGCAATAATAAACCGGCGCGGGTTTCCGCTATTCACCTTAAACAGCATGATCTTTTGTTTATCATCACTGTTTATAACATTATAAATTTTGTTGCTGGAAGAATAACTAACCTCGGTTGTATCGAGTGTTACCGGCGGACCCTGTATTTTACCACCCGCACCGATAACCACGTAATCACAATAAACCACCCTTTTCCTTTGGTACTCAAAAAATACCAGGATCTTATCAGGATAGGTTATGTATTGCATGGAAATGGTCTTATCGGGAAAAAAATCGAGATCAACATTTTCCTTTAAGGCCATTTCGCTGTCATACACTGAAAGTTTATGGTTAGAACGGTTGTTCTTATAGACCAACACATCATTACCCAGCTTGCCCATAATCTCAAAATTGGTCTGCCGGGTATCGTCTCTTTCAGGCTGTGAATAAACAACCTTCGGCGCCTGGGCAATCCCACCCTGACCGGTAAAAAATAAAAGGCCAATTACAAAAAGCCCGATTTTCATGACGTACGCTTTTATTAAAGTTAACATGGAACCCCTACAAATCACTTACAATTTATCGAAACATACGGTTGTTTATGTTAGAAACATCTGCATTCCGTATCATCATTTTAACTTTACCTTTGCAAAGCGGGTACGGGAAACCGATACCCTAACTTAATTCATCCAATTGTGGGTAAACACTTGAATAAGGCCACCCTGGCGGGACTGGTCGTTGCTTTAGGCATTATTTACGGAGATATCGGAACATCCCCCCTTTATGTACTCAATGCCATTATTAAAGACAGAGCGATTTCTGAAAAACTGATCCTGGGGGGATTGTCCTGCATTATCTGGACCCTGACCCTTCAGACAACAGTAAAATATGTAATATTAACCCTCCAGGCCGATAACAGGGGTGAGGGCGGGATTTTCTCCCTTTACGCACTGGTCAGAAGGCAGAGAAAATGGCTGGTAATACCGGCAATGTTAGGCGGTGCTGCACTTTTGGCCGATGGTATGATTACCCCTCCAATTACCGTAACCTCTGCTATCGAAGGATTAAGGCAAATCCCCCGCCTCAGCAATATTAACCAGGCCACAGTAATGTATATCGTACTGGGTATCATTTCCATGCTTTTTTTTGTACAGCAATTCGGAACAGCTTCCATCGGGAAACTATTTGGCCCTATCATGGTGGTTTGGTTTGGCATGCTGGCTGCAATGGGACTTTTCCACCTGTCAGATGACCTGGGCATATTTAAAGCATTCAGTCCGCACTATGCCATCGAACTGCTTACCACTTACCCGAAGGGGTTCTGGATTTTGGGGGCGGTATTCCTCTGTACAACCGGGGCTGAGGCCTTATATTCCGACCTGGGGCATTGCGGCAAGGAGAATATCCGCGTATCCTGGATTTTTGTTAAGGCAGCATTGATCTTTAATTACCTGGGGCAGGGCGCCTGGTTACTGGCAAATTACCAGGGCAAGGTTTTTGACACAGCCAATATGAACCCGTTTTACGGGCTTATGCCACAATGGTTCCTTTTACCAGGTATAGCTATCGCAACCGCTGCAGCCATTATTGCCAGCCAGGCCCTGATCAGTGGCTCCTTTACCCTGATCAGTGAAGCAATGCGACTTAACCTTTGGCCAAGGCTGAGAATCAATTATCCATCAGAAGCAAAAGGGCAGTTATATATTCCAGGCATCAACCTGATCCTTTTCCTGGGTTGTATCGGGGTAGTTCTATATTTCAAGAAATCTTCCAATATGGAAGCGGCATATGGACTAGCCATCACCCTTTGTATGATTGCCACGTCCATTTTGTTTTCCAATTTCCTGATTTCAAAAAGGGTACCCTCCGTCCTTATTTATTTATACCTGGCCGTTTACCTGAGTATTGAATTCAGTTTCCTGTTCGCCAACCTCGACAAATTTGAACATGGAGGTTATGTAACCCTTATAATAGGCGGACTATTATTTACCATCATGTACGTATGGTACAGGAGCCGGAAAATTAAAAACCGCTATGTAGAATTTGTCAGGCTCGAACATTATGTTCCCATGATCCAGGAACTGAGCAACGACAAAACCGTTCCCAAACATGCTACCCACCTTGTGTACATGACCAGTGCCAATAACCCGAAAGAGATTGAGCACAAGATCATTTACTCCATATTGAATAAAAAACCCAAAAGGGCAGACATATACTGGTTCGTGCATGTTGATACCCTGGATGACCCTTATACCTGCGAATACGTGGTAGACCATATTATTCCCAATGATATCATACGTGTTGAATTCAGGCTCGGTTTCAGGATGGAATCAAAGATCAACCTGTTGTTCCGCAAAGTTGTTGAAGACCTTGTTGCCAATAAGGAAGTGAATATTTACAGCCGTTATGAAAGCCTTGAGCGCAATAATGTGGTAGGTGATTTCCAGTTTATTGTAATGGAAAAATACTTAAGCCAGGATAATGAATTGCCGCTGTTTGAAAGAGTAGTGATGAAAATTTATTTCATGCTGAAAGACATCAGTTTGTCGGAAGAACGCGGTTTTGGACTCGATCCGTCCAATGTGGTTGTGGAGAAATTCCCGCTGATAGTAGCGCCGGTTACTACCATCCGCCTGAAAAGGGTGTTTCATGATGAAGAGGAAGAAGCCCAATTTTAGCGATGGAACAGATTACTGCACAAGAACTGCAACAATTACTGGTAGCCGAACCAGGCACACTGCTTGTTGATGTACGGGAAGAAACGGAGCATGAATCCCATAATATTGGCGGATTGAATATCCCGCTTAGCGAAGTAGTAAAAGCTGCCGCAGCAATACCCAAAAAAGGGAAAGTGGTCGTCTATTGCAAAAGAGGCATCCGCAGCGCAATAGCCATCCAGCGCCTGGAGGAAAAATTCGGTTATACGAACCTGGTAAACCTGCAGGGAGGCCTGGAAGCCATTCCCGGAAAGGAGCAACAAAAATTCAATTGAATATATTCTGGTATATAATAATCGGTATTGCTGCACTCAGTATACTGGGATATTTTTTCCAGGAGCGTTTCATTTTTAAACCGGAAAAACTTAAGCAGGATTTTAAGTTTAAGTATGACGTTCCTTTCAGGGAACTATTTTTCGATATTGAACCGGGAGTAAGGATAAACGGGTTACATTTTTTCAGGGAACAGCCACACGGACTTGTACTTTATCTCCATGGCAATTCCAGGAGTATCAAAGGCTGGGCAAAATGCGCGAAGGATTTTTACCGCTATAACTATGATGTGGTTTTGGTTGACTACAGGGGATTTGGAAAAAGCACCGGCAGGCGCAGCGAGAAAGAGATACTCGGCGATATACAGTTCGTGTATAACAAACTAACAGAACACCTGCCAGAGCACCATATGATTGTTTATGGCAGAAGCATTGGCAGTGGGTTTGCAGCAAAGCTTGCGGCAGATAACAAGCCGCGCTACCTGATCCTGGATGCACCGTATTACAGTTTTAAAAAAGTGGTGGAGCGGTTTTTACCCATCCTGCCCGTTTCCCTGGTGCTACGCTACCATTTGCGTACCGATAAATGGATAAAGCATGTGAATTGCCATACCTATATCCTGCATGGCACACGCGACCTGTTGATTCCCATCAGGCATAGCGAGCAGTTGCAAAAAATAAATCCGGGTAAAATAACGCTCATCCGCATACATGGCGGCGGGCATAACAACCTGCCTTCGTTCCCGGAATACCACAATTTTATACGAGATATTTTAAAGTATTAGCGAAAAATACTCATGAAAAAAGTTACGTTGAAAATCCTGAAATTCAGTGGCATTTTTGTTGCAAGCATTCTGGCCCTGCTTTTTTTATTACCTATACTTTTCCCAGGTACTATTGCCGAAAAAATTAAAAGCTGGACCAACCAGAGCATCACCGGTAAACTCGGTTTTTCAAAAGCAAGGCTTAGCTTTTTTGAGCACTTCCCCTCCCTCACTTTAACCCTACATGATTTTTCCTTAACCGGTGCTTCGCCATTTGAAAAGGACACACTGATGGCCGGAAAGGCCTTAAGCTTCGGAATAGACCTGGGTTCTGTATTCCAGGAATCTATACGGGTGAATAAATTTTATGTCGACAAAGCAAGCATCAATATAGAAGTTGATGAAAAGGGAAATGCCAATTACAATATTTACAAAAGCGCCGTGGATAGTAAAAGAGATTCTTCAGGCAGCAGCAATACCCAATTAAAAATTGAGGGCATTTACATTTCAGACAGTAAGCTGGTATATAACGACAGGTCTATACCCATGAGAATTGAAGCAGATGGTTTCCGGTATGTGGGCAGCGGCAACCTTGCCAGCGCGGAATTTGACCTGGCCTCACACCTTGAAGCCAAAAGCCTGGACTTCAATTATAATGGCAGCACTTACCTTAAAAAAAGAAAGATTGATGCCGACCTGGTAACAGGCATTAATACATCAAGCCTGGCACTCAAATTCGAAAAAAATAAAATCCTGCTTAATAAATTACCCATCGACTTTTCCGGGAATATGGCCATCCTGAAAGACGGCTATGATATAGACCTTAAACTCGTATCGGGTACAACAGATTTTGCCAATATATTCTCCATACTTCCGCCCGATTATGAACTGTGGTTTGCAGACACCCGCTTTAAAGGAACCAGCAGGCTGACGATGGACATAAAAGGGGCTTATAAAACAGCAGAAAACCTGGCACCGGACCTTACCGTAAAGTTATGGGTGCGCGATGGCCAGGTAATCCATAAAAATGCACCGGCCCCATTAGACCATTTTAATATCGCTGCCAGTGTCGTGTTGCCAAAATTAAACCCCGACAGCCTTACCCTGAATATCGACACCCTGGGATTTGACCTGGATGGAAAACCAACGCAGGCAACTTTAATGACGAAAGGAATCAGTGAACCCTATATTAAAGCTGATCTCAAAAGCCAATTAGACCTTGCTTTGCTCGACCAGGCAATCGGGCTCAGTATCGCTGAACTAAAAGGACAGTTAGACCTGCAATTCCAGGCAGAGGGTAAATATGCCACCGGCCAGAACCCTGATAATTTCAGGCCCGATACAATTGTTACCACCATACCTTCTTACCAGCTCAGGGCCCGCATCAATAACGGCTTCTTCAAACACAAGGACCTTCCCCTCGCCATTGAACAAATCAGTGCAGATATCGAATCCCGCTGTGCAAACAGTGAATGGAAAAATATTACGGCAACCATTAACAACGTGAATGCAGTAATCGGGAAAGGGTTTATAAAAGGAGATATTCGCTTTAAGGGCATAGGGCCATCAGACCTCCAGGCCAACCTGGATGCCAGCCTGCATCTGGATGACCTTGCCAAATCAATTCCGATGCAGGGATATTCTTTCGGTGGCAACCTCAGAACCAACATAACCGCAAAAGGCCGGCTGGATAATCAAAGAAAATTATTCCCCTCAATTAATGCCAATATACAACTGACTAACGGCAAAATACAAACGCCGTACTACCCGGAAGCGATACAAAACCTGCAGGTAATGGGCAAGGCCACCAGCACAAAAGGCAGTTACCAGGACCTTTCTGTAGCCATCCGGCAGGCATCATTTGATTTTGAAGGCCAGCCATTTCTTGTTATTGCAGACTTATCAAACTTCAATAACCTTCGTTATGCTATCACTGCCAAAGGAATCCTGGACCTTAACCGCATATACCAGGTATTTGCCATCAAAAATTACCAGGTCGGTGGTAAAATAAAGGCAGACCTTACTGGCAAAGGAACCCAGTCGGATGCCATGGCAGGCCGTTATGCAAATTTGCAAAACAGGGGCACCCTCGAATTTGAAAACCTTGAATTAAGTGCCAAAGAGTTCCCCTACCCGTTTACTATTCCCTCGGGAATACTGGAATTTAACCAGGACAAAGCCTGGCTTAAAAACCTTGTGCTGCGATACCATGAAAATGAATTTACCCTGGATGGCTATGCGCAAAATATCCTGGGGTACACGTTGCAAAATGGAATATTGACAGGCGCCATGAAACTAAGCAGCAGGAAAGTAATGGTTGATGATTTCATGGTTTTTGCAGGAACTGATACAACTACTACCACCTCCCCGGGTGGAATTATTTTATTGCCTGCTAACCTGGACCTGTCATTGGGTGCAGACTTCAGGGAAGTATATTATGGCACAACAAGGCTGAATGATTTTAGCGGACAGCTCGCTTTGAAAAACGGGAACCTTCGGTTAACCGACACCCGGTTTACTATTGCCGGTGGTACTTTTAGTCTGGGGGCGAGCTACCAGCCGGTTGACCTGCGAACCGCAAATTTCTCCTTCACAGTTAAAGCCGATTCCTTTGATGTAAAACGGGCATACAAAGAAATCCCATTATTCCGGGAAATGGCCAGCTCGGCTTCAAAAGCAGAAGGACTTATTTCCCTGGATTATGGTTTGGAAGGCAGGCTGAACGACCAGATGAAACCCGTTATGCCTTCAATAAAAGGGAAAGGGCAACTTACGCTTGCCCAGGTTAAATTGAATGGTTTGAAACTATTCAGCGCCGTAAGCAAAGCCACGGGAAAAGACAGCCTCAACAATCCAGGCCTGAAAGCAGTGGTGATAAAATCTTCGGTAAAGAATAATATCATTACCATCGAAAAAACCAAAATGAAGGTATTCGGGTTCAGGCCAAGGATTGAAGGACAGACATCATTGGATGGTAAGCTGAACCTGCGTTTCAGGCTTGGCCTGCCACCGCTCGGCATAGTGGGAATACCAATGCTGGTAACCGGCACTGCCGAAAGCCCCATTGTTACCATGAAAAAGGGTACGGAAAAAGACGAACTAACTGAAGAAACAGACCCCGGGGAACAATAACAGGCAGGATACTTACATTTGCGGCTATGAAATGGTCAAGGTTCCTTAAAATTTTTTTGTTACTCTATGCAATTGTGGGCATTGCCTTGTATTACCTGCAGGACCGGTTCCTCTTTCACCCTGAAGTTTTACTTAAAAAAGACAAATTCGATTTCACCCTTCCCCATAAAGAATTGAACATCCCCTTCGATGCAGTTTCAAACCTTAATATAGTGCAGTTCCCGGCAGATACTAATACCCGGCCTGGTGGCCTTTCAGCACCAAAGGGAGTAGTCCTGTATTTTCACGGTAACAGGAAAAACATCTCCTGGTATGCGAAGTATGTACCTTCGTTTACCCGACAGGGTTATGAAGTATGGATGATCGACTACCCGGGTTTCGGTAAAAGTACCGGTCCGCTTACTGAAGAAAGGTTGTATGCCTATTCCGAACAGCTCTACAAACTGGCCCGTTCAAAATATGGCGCAGACAGTATCATTTTATACGGCAAAAGCATGGGGACAGGCATTGCGGCTGAACTGGCCACGAAGCACAACATAAAAATGCTGGTCCTGGAAACGCCGTATTACAGCATACGGTCGCTGGTGAAAAGGTATTTTCCCATTTACCCCATTGACCGTATAATCCATTATGAATTACCCACGGGACAATACCTGGCTAAAGTCATAGCGCCGGTAGTTATATTCCAGGGAACAGATGATGGCGTTGTGCCCTATAGCCAGGCGAAAAAACTGCAACCCCTGTTAAAGCCAACAGACCGCTTTTTTACCATTGAAGGCGGAAGCCATAACGACCTCAGCACTTACCCATTATACCAGTCGAAGCTCGATTCATTGCTGCAACGCTAAACGGGAATTACATTCCGGGCTTTATTCTTCCGGATCTTTTCAGGGATATTCAGCATGATCACTTCTTTCAGTGCCGCCAATTGCTTCTGTTTCACAAAGGATTTGGCTGTCAGCAGGCTCACTTCCCGCATAGGCGCGGGGCTCCTGAAGTGGCGGATCAGTTTGAGTTGTGCAGCCGATAAATCGAAGGTGGCCAGTTCCGGCAGGATGGTGATACCCCGGTTAGTTTCCACCATCCTTTTAAGGGTTTCAAGACTACCTGCCTCATATTCAAACAGCAGGAGGTCTTTATGGGCCTGCTGCAATTCGCAAAGGTTCAGCATTTGTGATCGCAGACAATTGCCTTCCTCCAGCAACCACAGTTCATTAACGTCAATATCTTTAGCCAGCACATAAGTCTTTTTATAGGCCGCATTTTTCTTTGACACATATGCCATCATTTCTTCATAGAACAAAGGGTATTCCATGACCGTATTATGCTGTAAAGGCGTAACTGCGAGTCCCATATCAAGGTGCCCTTTAAGCAAGGCGTCCACGAGATTATCGGTGGTCATTTCCTTTACCTTCAGCTGCACGTCGGGAAAGCGGTCAAGAAAACTTTGCAGGAACAATGGCAGCAGGTAGGGTGCCAGTGTTGGGATAATACCCAGCCTTAATTCGCCATGGATCAAACCCTGCTTTTCCTTAATCGCATCCTCCATCTGCTTCACTTCCCGCATCACTTTACGAGCATGGCCAATCATCAGTTCCCCGATGGGTGTAGGCACCACCGGCTGGCGGCTCCGGTCAAACAGCTTTATACCCAGTTCGTCTTCCAGTTTCTGGATCTGCATACTTAAGGTGGGCTGGGTAACAAAGCAATCAGCCGCGGCTTTGGCAAAATGACGGTGCTCATCAACCGCCAGGATATATTCCAGCTGAACAAGGGTCATAATATAGTTTTTCTCTATTAAAGGGCAAAACTAATCAATCGAACTGATGCAATGAACACCTCATTCCGACCGGGAAGGAAGCCTGGAAGCGTTGTTTATACCTCGTCGAGGCGCACCGTTTTGGCGTTTACTTTCAATTGGTAAACCGCGCCTACTTTAAGCGCATAATTTTCTTTTTCGTGGCTCACGGGAAAATCAAAGCACACGGGATACAGGTAGTTTTTCACATGCTCATGGATGATCTCATGGACTGTTTTACCGAAAGGCCTGTCGGTGTCTTTGTTATCGGTGAAACCACCAATCACAAGGCCGGCCAATTCATCAAATACCCCGGCCCTTTTCAACTGCAGCAACATCCGGTCAATATTGTACAGGAATTCGCCCACATCTTCTAAGAACAGGATCCGGTTTTTCGTTTTGAAAGCAGAAGGTGTGCCAACCAGGTGGGCGACCAGGGTCAGGTTGCCGCCAACCAGTGGCGCGGTGGCAATACCAAACTGGTTGAATTCATGCAATGCAGCAGTATATTTTCCCTTTTTGCCTGTAAGCGCTTTCCGCAGCGATTGTACATAAGGGTTAGTATGTTCCCCGTTATTAAAAGCATTGGCCATTGGCGCATGCAGGGAAGCAATGGAGAAATTCCTGTTGATATGCGCATGCAGTACCGTGATATCGCTGAAACCGATGATCCACTTGGGGTGTTTTTTAAATTTCCGGAAGTCCAGCTGGTCAATAATCCGGCTAACACCATAACCGCCGCGGCCGCAGAGGATGGCTTTAACTTCGCGGTCATCCAGCATTTGTTGGAGATCATCCAGGCGTTCGGCATCCGGCCCGGAAAAATAATTGCCTGAATTGCTGAGCATGGTTTTCCCCAACCGGGTTTTATAGCCCCAGGCCTGCAATTGTTCCACACATGTCTGCCATTTTTCGGGAGGCATATATCCGGCCGGACAAACAAGTCCGATGGTATCACCGGCTTTTAAATAAGGAGGGATGGTCATGCGGCAATCTACACAAAAAAGAAAACCCGAAGCATGACCCCGGGTTGAAAACAAATTACACTACCAGGTCTTTCCGACGGACCGGAGGTTTACAGGCAATGGTCTGCCCGCACCGGTTACGAGTAATCACGTTATCATTTGCTTTAGACATTTTGTCGGTTTTTAAGTTTTATAATAATTGGAATTACTGTTATTTGCGGGTAGCGGGCGTGCATTTTGGGGAATTTTCACATGGTCTTCATGTGGTCCTTAACTGGTCCTTAAGTGGTCCTTAAAAACACTCATCAAACTACCGCAATTTGCCAGGAAAACAGCCAGGCCATTAGCCGTCAATCTGGCATAACCGGAATCATTAAGTGCTGGTTACCGGGGCCGCTCCTCCTGTTCAGCTTAAGTGATGTTCCTGCAGCAATAACAACATTCCAAAAATAATGCTGCAAATCACCGTTTTCCGGCATTTGGGATGGGCTATACTCATTTCCGGTACCGGATATAGAGAAATCCGGGACGTACCGGTTTTTAGGGGGTCTTAAAGCGGGTAGGCGTAATCGGGAAAGGAAGTCCCGACTATGTGCCAACCATGTGCCATCCATGTGAAAAATGCCTATTTTACGCAGGAAAGCACATGGATGGCACATGGTTGGCACATGGATCAGGCTAAAAAAACCAATCCAGGTAAGGCAATATGACCCGGGACGTGAAGCTAGGATCAAGCCAGGATCAAGCCAGGATGGGTCAAATAATCTTACATTTATAAGATGCGGATAAAGTCATTTTTCACCCTGCTGGTTTTTTGCATCTCCTTTGGAACCATCGCCCAGAAAAACAAGGAAGGCTATTTTGTTTCCTTCGACAAAACCCGTATCTATTACGAGGTGAAGGGGAATGGATCGCCGGTACTGCTAATCCATGGTTTCACCAGCAAGGGCGATGACTGGAAAAACATTGACCTGTATAACCAACTCGCCAATGCAGGGTTTTCAGTAATTACAGTGGACCTTAGGGGTAATGGCAAATCCGATAAACCACATGATACTTTTGCTTACCAGGATGATGCAGAAGCAAAAGATGTTATGGGACTGATGCATTCCCTGGGGTATAAAAAATATGGGGCAGTAGGCTATTCGCGGGGCTCTATCATTTTGGCCAGGCTGCTGGTACTTGACAAACATTTACAAGCTGCAGTATTAGGTGGAATGGGCGCTGATTTTACCAATCCCCAATGGCCAAGGCGGATCGCTTTCTACAATGCACTGATGAACGATACCACTGCTGCATTTGCAGCCTTCTATAAACGGATACGCGAAAACAACCTCGACCAGCTTGCCCTGGCTTACCAGCAAAAAGGGCAGCCCTCAACCAGTAAGGAAGAATTGGGCAAAGTAAAGCAAAAGGTACTGGTGGTTTGCGGCGAACAGGACCAGGATAACGGTAATGGACAGGAGCTGGCAAGTCTTATTCCTACCGCAAAGTTTATAACCGTGCCAGGCAATCACGGCACGGCCTGGCATACACCTGAATTCAGTACTACTGTTGTGTCCTTTTTTACAACAAAATAAATAACCGGTTTACTTTACCGCATCATAGTACAACCCGGCTGCGCCAAGGATGCCACTGTTCTGCAGTTCCGATAATTCAATCCTCAAACCAGGTAATGATTTCGTGAAAGCGAAAGTATTAATGCGCTCCCACATGGTTTCCTGGAAATAGGGATACGCATGCCTTACGGAGCCACCAAATACTATCAACGGCGGGTCATAAGCATACAGTATTAATTTGACCGTATTGCCCAAATGCGTTCCCAATTCAGCATACCACTGCAGCGCCTGGGGATCACCTGCCTGCGCGCGTTCAAATACTACCTGCCCGTCTGTCTGGTATACATTACTAAAAAACTGCCCGCTTCCATAGTATTCATAGTTGTGATCGAGATAATCCACCATGCCAAATTCCCCTGCACCGCAATTCGGACCCGCATATAAATGGCGATTGATAATCACACCTGCACCAATGCCGGTGCCAAGGGTAAGTCCAATCATATGATCGCTTCCGATTCCTTTACCAAAATAATATTCACCAAGTGCAAAGCAATTGGCATCATTATTTACAAATACCGGCAAATGGTAGCGCTCTTCCATCCTCTTTTTCAGGGGCACTTCTTTCCAGGAAGGAATATGTTGTACATCGTAAACAATACCTTCCGCCAGGTTCACAACGCTGGGCACACCAATACCAATTCCCGCAACATTTTCATTCACCAGCAGATCGGTAATATCAAAAATATCCTGTAACACTTCTTCCACGGTTCCCTTGCTGCGTATCGGTTTTGCATGGGTGTTAGTTATTTCCTTCCCGGTCACCAGCCCGCCGCGGATATTTGTTGCGCCAAGGTCGATACCAATAATATGTTTCTCTTGCATAAATCTCTTTTGTAAAAGTCTCTTTTGAACAAATTAACTGACAGCTTCTTTTTTCTTCCTGCTGATGGTTTTATTCGTAACAATTGGCCTGGCCCAGAAACCGATACTTAATATATAGCCCATAGTCAGGTAGATGAACAACATGCCATAACGCAGTCCCAGGTGATCACCCAGCCAGCCGACAATAAGCGGGATTACAGCGCCACCCACAATGCCGGTAACCAGAATACCCGCAAAAGATCCATGGTGTTCAGTCACGGAATTGAGGGCCAAAGAGAAAATAATCGGGTACATAACTGATGCAAAAAAGCCCACCATCGGGAAGGCGATCAATGCCCAGTTGCCCGGACCGAATAAGGCTACTGTTAAAGAAACCAGTGCCAGTGCCGTAAACAGGATCAGCACCTTCCGGCTATCCATCAGCTTTACCAGTAACAAGCCCAATACCCCACCGGCAGTCATTAATCCCCAGAAATAAGCCACCACTTCTGCTCCTGTTTTTTGGGGATCATACCCGTGGTAGCTGCTCAGGAATTGTGAGATCCAGTTGGCTACACCCTGCTCTGTGCCTACATAACAAAACAAGGCAAGGAAGTAAAGGACCACCACACGCTTTTTAAACAAATCAATATAGGTTTGGACAGTACCCGCCTTTTCATCCTGTTTAAGTTCAACTTTGGGGAATCGGGATACCAGGATGATGACAATCATGGCCAGGGAAATCAAGGCAAAAAGCCAGTACAAGGATATCCAGGGTAAATCACCCGGCGTATGGCTTTTAAGGAGTCCCATTATTCCGGTAATTTCTCCCTGGGCCTGGAGCTTCGATACCATGCTGGAATAGACCAGCGGACTAACGAAGGATGCCAGTCCAAATATCAGTTGCGCAAGGATGGAATAAAAAGCATAATGCTCTTCACCGCCTGATGTGCGCAGCAAAGGATTGATGACCACCTGTAACATCGCCATACCACAACCGATCAAAAACAAAGACAATACCGCACTCAGGTAATTTGGGAAAAGGGCCAGCAACAGTGCACCAAAAAACGAAACGAAGAAGGCCGCCACCATTACCTTTTTTTCTTTATACCGTTCAATCAGCATTCCCGATGGGATAGACATCACGCCATAAGCAATAAAGAATGCGAATGGCAGCAGGGCTACCAGGGTCAGGCTCAGGTCAAATCCTTTGATAATATCGGGAATCAGCGGACCAATAATGTTCGTAAGGAAAGAGATCACAAAAAACGTGAGCATAATGAGCCCAACAGTGTAATAGCTACGGTTCATTTGAGGCAATTAATTGCAGTTAATTTAATTAGGGTACAACTTAGCCAAAAAAACCAGTTTAGCAAACCGTTTAACGCTGGACCAGCTATATTATTTACCGTTTAGTGATACGAAACCGGTTTCGGGAGATTGAATAATAGTCTTCTTTTATATGTTGCAAGGCCTGCTGTTGGTACAAACAAAAAAAGAGGCCGCCCTATTGAGGCAGCCTCTTCCTGGCTAAATGTATTGCCAATTATTAATTATTTCCGCCGCTCTTTTGCAGGGACTCCAAAACCTGGTCAAGGGAAAAACTACCCACTTTTTGCCGTTGCGGGAAGTCCCGGAATGATCCAAGAAATTGCCCGACATAAGCCTGGGCAGGCACCAATAAATAGACGTGGTCAACCAGCCATTTAGTATACAATTCAGAATCATGCTCTGCCCTTTCAAAAGGGTCAGCCTGAAGATCAAAAATTAAAGGCACCCGAAGCGAGGTCCAGGGTCTTGCCCATACTTCAAAGCCATGGTGTTCCTGGATTTGAAAATGTATTTTCCAGCGGTTGTAACGCAAAGCCACCAGGCTTCCGTCATCATTAAAATAGAACATTTCCTTGCGGGCCGATTGCGCAGTTTGCCCGGTGAGATAGGAAATTTGGTTATAGCCATCGAGATGGACTTTATAGTTAGTATTACCAGCCTGGTAGCCAGTCAATAGTTTTTCCTTTATATCCGTAACACCAGCTGCGGCAAGTAAAGTAGGCATCCAGTCTTCGGATGAGAATATTTCGTTAGAAATTTGGCCTGGCTTTATTTTACCGGGCCAGCGGATCATGGCAGGGACACGGAATCCGCCTTCCCAACCAGTTGCTTTTTCCCCACGGAAAGGCGTCATGCCGCCATCAGGCCAGAACATTATTTCGGCACCATTGTCTGTTGAATAGATCACAATGGTATTGTCTGTAATTTTCAAATCATCCAATTGCTTCAGCAATTCACCTACCATGGCATCATGTTCTGCCATTCCATCTGCATACAAGCCATTGCCGGTTTTTCCTTTAGAAGCATCTTTCAGGTGAGTCCAAATGTGCATCCGGGTACTATTATACCATACAAAAAAAGGTTTGTCGGCCTTAACAGATTTGTCAATAAACCCTTTCGCAGCAGCAAGAAATTCACCATCGATGGTTTCCATTCTCTTTTTAGTCAGGGCGCCGGTATTCTCAATTTTCTGGGTGCCATCGGCATTAGCATATGAATGAATCACTCCGCGGGGTCCAAATTTTTCCTTGAAGCCCGGCATTTGTTTTTCAGTCGGGTAATCTTCATTTTCGGGTTCTTCTTCCGCATTCAGGTGATAGAGGTTGCCGAAAAATTCGTCGAAGCCATGGGCAGTAGGCATGTGTTCATCCCTATCACCCAGGTGGTTTTTACCAAACTGTCCAGTTGCATACCCCTGCGGTTTGAGGAGATCTGCAATCGTTGGGTCTTCCTTTTGCAATCCTTCTTTTGCGCCGGGCAGACCAACTTTCAATAAGCCGGTACGATACGGGCTTTGCCCGGTTATGAAGGCAGCACGGCCCGCGGTGCAGCTTTGCTGGCCATAATAATCGGTGAACATCATGCCCTCTTTAGCAATGCGGTCAATATTGGGTGTTTTGTACCCCATCATGCCCATATTGTATGCGCTGATATTATTCCAACCAATATCATCGCCAAAGATCACAAGGATATTAGGTTTGCCGGGTGCTTTTGCAGCCTGTTGCTTTTTCTGGGCAACTGCAAAAGATACTACTGCCATGAGCAATATCATCATGACAATTTTGCTTCTCAATTTTCTCATAAATTTTCGTTGACTACCAGGTTAAGTCCTTTTTTTGATTTGCGGTAATAAATATATTTTTAAAGGTAATATAAATGACTCAGCCATATGCATAATTTTAGTCATGCATATGGCTGATTGTTCTTTTTTCCACTATTGGTTAGCGGATTACCGGCAATATTATGGAAGAGGCATTTTCCCCGTTGTGAAATATTTTGATATCACTCTTAATGAAATCCTTTTCATCGCAATGGTAGATATCAACAAATTGCTGCGGGTTGCGGTCTACCAAAGGGAACCAGCTGCTCTGTACCTGCACCATCAGGCGATGCCCTTTCTTAAATGTATGCGCAATATCAGGTAACTCGAATTTCACAGTTTCAATTTTACCGGGAGTAAACGCTGCCGGGGTTTCATAGCTTTTCCTGAAACGGCCCCTGAAAATTTCACCGCGCACCAGCATCTGGTAACCGCCCATCGGATAGGGCAATACAGGATCCTCATTGGCATATATGTCAACATTATTGTGGCCCATATCATCCGGGAAAACATCAATGACCTTCACCACGAAATCCGCATCTGTTGTTGAAATACTGGTGCGCAGGTCAGCAATAACTGGTCCGGCTACAGTAACATCATGATCCAGCAGTTCCGTTTCGAAAACCAGAACATCGGGGCGGCGGGCGGCGAAGCGCTGGTCGTTGGACATATATTTCCTGGTCCTTGTAAAATGCACTTCTTCGTCATAAGGCACCGGCTTTGCTGGATCGCTGGTGTATTCGCTGAAACTGTTGTCGCCACCCGGTTTTTCGGCCGACAACTTACCATTCGGCTGCAGGTACATTGTGGTAGCTGTCTTTTCCGCAGGAGGCCATTGTGCAAAAGTTTTCCATTCATTGGCACCTGTAAAAAAGATATTGGCTTCCGCGAATTTGGAAACATCTCCCTTGCCTTTCAGGAAATAATTGAAGAAGGGTACATCGAAATTTTCCTGGTAATATTCACTCGTGTTAGATCCAAACCGGATATTGCCATGGTGGGTTCCATCCTGGTTAGCCCATTGCACATGGTACCAGGGACCTTCAACAATTTTATTAAAGGACTTCCCCGGGTTATTCGCTTCCGCTGCCTTATACGCATTAAAAGCACCCCAGGTATCCTCCGCATCAAACAAACCACCAACCCATAACATCGCCGGACGCAGGTTTTTAGTGGCGTTACGCGCATCACGAGCTTTCCAGAAAGCATCATAATTGGGATGCGCCATCAGGTCTTTCCAGAAGGCGATACTGTCGCCCATATACCTGCTTAAATTTTTCAAGGTGCCGGCTTTTAGGTAAAACTGGTAACTATCGTAATCCGGATAGGGTACAGGGTCTGGTGCTACTGATATCGGCTTCGGATGCGGCACACCAAACCCGCCGCCCAAGGCTGAATAAAAACTAAAAGCATCCATCTGGAAAAATGCGCCGTTATGGTGAAAATCATCGCCAATAAACCAATTGGTGACCGGTGCCTGCGGACTAACGGCTACTAATGCAGGATGGTTACTGGCAGCAGCCATAGTCGAATAAAAGCCCGGGTAAGAGATCCCGAAGACGCCGACCTTGCCATTATTGTTGGGAATATTTTTTACCAGCCAGTCAATCGCATCATAGGTATCGCTTGACTCATCAATCTCCTTCCCTTTTTTATCAGCATTAAATGGCCGTACGTTTTCAAATACCCCTTCACTCATCCACCTGCCCCGCACGTCCTGCGTAACCAGTATATAACCTTCCCTGCAATATGCCTTCAGGTAACTGCCCCAGTATGGTTTATTCTGGCCTGCACCGTATGGCGCGCAGGAATAAGGCGTTCTCTCCATCAGGATCGGATGCTTTTCCGCTGTTGAAACAGGCATATACACAGAAGTAAATAACCTCACCCCATCACGCATGGTAATGTAAACTTCCTTCTTGGTATAGTTCTGTGAGAACCAGGTTGAATCAATATCCTGGGCAAATGAAGACAAGCAAAGCAAAAGGCATAGCCCGACAAAAAAAGGTTTCATCTTGCACTAATTTTTGGTAATAGCATAAGATACGACCTTCGCCATTGATATTTTCAATTCCGGTAAAAAGAATAATTCTCCTTCGTGATAATATCAATCGGCATATAATGGACCTTCTCAACCACTAAACCAAGCACCAGGCCCTGGTAAAGTGTCATAATACCCCTGTACCCCTGCTCCTGCGGTTTATCGCAGATGATAAAATCAATAACCCCTTTTTCAAGGTATTCAATATTGAGGTCGGTAAAGTCAAACCCAACCAGGAAGTAATGTTTCCCGGGCATGGTTTCAAGGCATCGCGCAACAGTGGATACCCTTGAATTAGTAACACAAATAGCCTGGATACCTGGATTGGCTGATAAGATTTTTACCAGGCTTTTGCGTATGGATGACTGGTCCGCTTTTTCAAGGTCTGCTTTGATGATCTCCTGCTGTAGCTGGTTGTTCTTAAAATATGCCCTTATCCCCTCTTCCTTCCTGAAAAGCCTATGATTGCCTGCAGGTTCCATATTTGCCAGGCTAATGTCTTCCGATATATTCATGACCAGCAGTTTAGCCTGGCCGGAAATACCATACCGGATCAGGTGGCCGGCGAGGTAACCACTTTGAAATAAATCGGGGCCAATATAAGAGAGCTTATCCTGGTCCGGAATATCAGCATCAATAAATACATAAGGAATACCCGCTTCCCGGCATGCTGCAATAAATGCAATTGATTCAGCAATAAACAGTGGCGCCAGCAATACACCGGCCACTTTACTTTTAAGGACAAGCCTCGATTGTTTAATAAAAGTAGAAGGATCGTCCTGGTCAAAAAAATATTTGGTAACGGTGATGCCTAGTGGCCTGACCTCCTTTTCAGCCTGCACTATCCCTTCAAGTGGCGCCTGCCAATAGCTGGTCTCGACAGAAACCCCGGGAATTAAAACTGCGAATTCGGTATTTTTCCGGGAAGCCAGCCGCCTTGCAAAAATATTCGGCTGGTAATTCAATTCTGCAATGATCTTGTTGATCCTGTTCCTGGTTTTTTCAGCAACGCCGGTGCGGTTATGTATTACCCGGTCAACCGTAGCAATGGAAACCTTTGCCCGCCTGGCTATTTCCTTAACACCACTTAGTTCAGTTTTTTCTTTCCTATGCATCAAACGTTTATTTAATTCCAAAAACTAATCCTGTGCCTTTCGGGGAATATTATTTACAAACAATTTATTAAAGCCTTTTGTAGCAGTATCGGCAACCAGCCCGTTTCCATTATGATAGATAAAATAAGCTTCCATTTCCTTGTGCTGTGCTAAAAATTGAAATGCCTGCTCCAATCCCATTCCCATTAAAGCATTATCATAACCATCGGCAGTAGTCGCATCTTTTGCGTAGACAGTTACACTGATCAGTTCATTTTGAACAGGGTAACCAGACTTAGGGTTAATGAGGTGGGAAATAACCTTCCCATTGCTTTCATAATAGCGCCGGTAATTACCGGATGTGGTTACTGCACCACGATCAACCTGGATGACCCGCTTTACTACCACATCGTTAGAACCATGTTCAGGCGGACTTTCAATGCCAACACTAAAAGGAATATTCCCTGGTTGTTTATGGCCTTTTATCCTTAGTTCGCCGCCTACTTCAACGATGTAGTTTTGGATGCCCTTCTTTTCAAAATAATCAGCAAGCACATCTACTGTATACCCCTGCCCTATGCCGTTTACATCAATTTTCACACAAGGCATTTTTTTAACCAGCCGGTCTTGCTGAAAGAATATTTTATCTGAACCAACGCAGGCTAAAATTGATTTTATGCTTGCCGAATCAGGCATTGCTGCAATTTTTTTCGTCCCGAAACCCCATTCCCTGACCAGCGGATATACGGTTATATCAGAAATACCATTGGTTGCCTTATAAATAATAAGCGATTGCTTTACTACCCGCCCTAAATGCATACCCGGTGCTATTTCAAGGACAGCCTCATTAAATTTGCTGATCGTTGAATAAGGCTTGTAAACCGAAAGGGAACTGTCGATACTATTGAAAATACTGTCCACCTCAAATTTAGTAACCAGGCTATCCTTTGCATAGTAGCTTATGCTATACGTTGTACCCTGGGCAAAACCTGCAATATGGAAAGCGCTGAAGTTTTCTCCGGCAATATTATGGCTTGCAGCACATGAAACCAGGAACAGGAAGAACCACACAAAACGCTGCTGCCTCATAGCTTCTGGAATAAAACCCGGCCATTAACGATTGTTGTCTCAACAGAAATGCCTTCATCAAAAATGACGATATCGGCATCTTTACCAACTGCAATTTCTCCCTTCCTGTCCAGCACACCCATAATACGGGCGGGAGTAGCCGACATCATTTTAACAGCATCGGCAACCGAAACACCAGCCAAAGCAATCATGGTTCTCACCAAGCGGTCCGTAGTTGCAACACTACCTGCAAATGAAGTCCGGTCCGGCAATTTCGCCACACCATCTTCAACAATTACTTTCAGCCCGATGTGCTCGTTACCCAAAATACTTTCGCTAACATCAGTACCCGCTGCCCGCATGGCATCGGTGATCAATGCAATCCGGTCGGCGCCTTTTATTTTAAAAATCAGTTTAAGTAATGGAGCCGGCAGGTGGGCGCCATCGGCAATAACCTCCACATCCATCTCGTCAATTAAAAAGGCGCTTTCAATAACACCGGCATAACGATAAGCATTCCTGCGTGTTACGCCAGACATGCCAGAATACAAATGGGTAGCCAGGGTATATCCATTATCGAATGCCTTAATCACTTCTTCATAAACAGCATCAGTATGCGCCAGGGCAGGTAAAACGCCATGGGATTTTATGTACCTCCCAAATTCAATAGCGCCTTCCAGTTCAGGGGCGGCACTCCAGCGTTTGATGCAGGAAACCTGCGACAGGATATCTTTATATTCTTGCGGGTCAGGATTTCTTATAAAGCGCGGATCCTGCGCACCCCGCTGGTTCATGGCAAAATAAGGACCTTCCAGGTGCATCCCCAGGAACTGTGCGCCATGGATATTTTTATGGTTTACTTTTTCATACACCGCCAGTGTTTCCAGGATTTCTTCTTTTGATCCGGTGAGCGTTGTAGGCACCATTGCCGTGGTTCCGTAGCGCACATGTGTTTCCGCGATTTTCAGAAAAGCAGTTTCTGAAGCATCCATAAAATCATGGCCACCACCGCCATGGACATGGATATCAATAAAACCCGGGGAAACATATTTTCCTTTTGCATCAATTTCAATTGCGGCTTCGAATTCAATATCCCTGTCACTGATAGCGGCAATGGCACCTTCGATGATCAGTACTGTACCACCGGGAATAATTCCTGATGGTGTCAGTATTTTACCATTAACGATTTTTAAATTTTGCGCAAATTCCATACTCTTATTTTATGTCCGTGAAAAGCATAAAACCCCAGGTAAAGGTAACAGGGAAACAAGACCCAGTAGGCACTCCTGGCAGAAAAGAAGTCGGCGAAATAGCCATACACTAATGGCAGGATAGCATTCCCGCATAAACCCATAATCATAATAGAAGCGCCAAGTTTTGTAAACCGGCCTAACCCATCCAGGGCCAGTGGCCAGATGCCGGCCCATACCAATGAGTTGGCAAATCCCAATAAGACCACAAACCAGATTGAGATATCCGTGGCATGGCCGAAAACAACAACCGGCATGCTGGTGAAAAGGATGCAAAGTGTAAACAGGGCACCCAATAGTGTACATACCCGCAATGCATTAACCTGGCTGATAAATTTCGGGATACAGGCTATTCCCAGTATATACCCGAAAATCGTTGCAGCCAGGGTATAAGATGGAAACACTTTGGCTTCCAGCAGGTCAATATGCATTGAATTGGCATAACCGATTATGGTATCAATCGCAATAACCTGTGTACCCACATGGAGGAAAATACCAATAGCACCCAGTATCAAGTGCGGGAACTGGAAGATGTTTGTTTTCCCCGCATTGGCAAGCGCCAGTTCAGTAGTTTCCTGTTCCGTATTAATTTCTGGCAGGGGCGAAAAGCGAACCATTAAACCAAGCCCAAACAGCACTGTACCCACCACTGCATAAGGAATAATCACCCTCCTGACCAGTTCATCCAAAACGACATTTCTTTGTACGGAATGCATGGAAGCCAGTTCCTTAAACAGGCCGGTATCCGTTGCTTTAAGTATTACCGCTGCAAATACCAGTGGCGCAAGAATTCCGGCGCCCTTATTACAGATACCCATGATGCTGATCCGCTGCGCTGCACTTTCCTTTGGCCCCAGTACCGTTATATAGGGATTAGCAGCAGTCTGCAGGATGGATAACCCGGTGCCCAGCATAAACAGTCCCAACAGGAAAACAGCATAAGTGCGGGAGTAAGCAGCCGGCAAAAAAACAAATGCGCCGGCAGACATCACCCAGAACCCGATCATCATTCCTTTCTTAAATCCAATTCTTTTCAGCAGGTAGGAAGCCGGCACGGACATAATAAAATAAGAAATATAAAAGGCGAATGTAACCAGGTAGGACTGGAAATTTGTCAATTCGCAGGCGATCTTGAAATAAGGAATCAAAATTGAATTAACCCAGGAAACAAAGCCAAAAATAAAAAACAGTAACCCGATGATCAGGATAGATACAATGGTTTGCCTCTTTGTAAGGGAACTAATCTCTACCTGGCTGGTCATTGGGTTATTTTTTGACTGGAAAGCAAGGCAGCGGAATTATGATCTAAATAAAACCGGCAATTGGCATGCGTTTGCAAAATGCTTGCAGGATAAAGATTACTTACTTCCCGTTCAACTGAATTCTTAACAGCAATTGCTTTTCGGCTATCCGGCACTGAACAGATAATTGCTTCAGCTTTCAGGATTTGCTTAACAGACATACTGATTGCCTTGAGCGGCACTTCTTCCAGGGAACCAAACCAGCCTTCACCCAGTTGCTGTTTCCTGCAGGGCTCATCGAGGTTCACAATTATATAAGCAGCTTCTGTATCAAAATCTGCAGGTGGATCATTAAATGCCAGGTGGCCATTTTCCCCGATGCCTACCAAAGCCACATCAATTTTATGCGTGGAAAGAATATGGTGCAGGCGCGCACATTCGCCAGCGGGATCCGCTTCGCCATTTACCAGGTAAGCAGCTTTCAGCGGTGGCACTTTGGCCAGGAAACGTTCTTTCAAATACTTCCTGAAACTGGCCGGGTGTGATTCGGGCAAACCAATATATTCATCCAGGTGAAACATGGTCACCTTATTCCATTCAATATCCTTTTCACTGATTAATTGGTTTAAGGTTTCAAACTGGCTTGCCCCGGTTGCCAGGATAATATTGGCAGTCCCGTTCCTGCGTATCGCATCACGAATTAACTGCGCGGCTGCAGCACCTGCTGCCTTACCCAGTTCTTTCGGATTTTGTAGTACATAAACATCCATAATAATAATCTGCTCTTGGTTATTTAAATTTTTACTTCAGTAGTTCCGCCTGTGCTTAATGAAATATCAACCGGCCGGTTTGTTTTCCAGGAACCAGCGGTGAAGTCAGGGATATCAATTGAATTAGACCGGTTGGCAACAGACTTTTCACTCAATGGCGCAATGGAACTCCAGAGTGCTGCATCGTATACATCCATATCCACCGGCAAGCCATTGCGCAGGCAATCAATAGTCCGCCAGTCCATCAGGAAATCCATTCCTCCGTGACCGCCAACCTGCTTAGCCATCTCCCCCACTTTATTTACTATCGGTGCCGTATACTTGCTTTCCAGGTTTTTAAATTCTTCTTCCGTAACCCAGCCTTCGTGGCCAAAAGCAATTTTACCGGGCAACGGATATTTCAGGCAGGAACCTTTTGTACCGCTGATCTTATGTATCCGGGAATAAACATTGGGAGAAGTAACATCATGCTGCAGCATAATGGTGCGGCCCTTATTGGTACGGATGGTGGTCGTATTCATATTTCCACGGAACTTCTTACCGGCAAATGGTTTATAAAAATCATCCTTAGCGGCCAGTTCATTTGCCATAGCTGCCATCTGGAAATCATTACCAGAAACAGCCACCAGGAAATCCATTTTATCACCCCGGTTAATATCCATTGCCTGGGCTACAGGCCCCAGTCCATGGGTCGGGTACAAATTTCCATTCCTGAAATTCTCTTTTAAGCGCCAGGAATTATAATACTTGTCCTTAGAAAAATTGCCTTCCAGCAAAGTATGGATATAGGCACCTTCGCCATGGACAATTTCGCCAAAGAGTCCCTGCCGGGCCATATTCAACGTAAGCAATTCAAAGAAATCATAGCAGCAATTCTCCAGTATGATACAATGCTTTTTGGTTTTCTCGGAGGTCTCCACCAATTGCCAGCACTCTTCCAGTGTTTTAGCAGCCGGCACTTCAACGCAAACATGTTTGCCCTGGTTCATGGCATAAACTGCCATAGGAGTATGTAAACTCCAGGGAGTGGCAATGTACACCAGGTCAATATCCTTACGGTCGCAAAGTTTTTTCCATTCGTCTTCCTTACCGGTATATATATCCGCATTATGCGTGGTATCTTTCAGCAATTGTTTTGCGGCGGCAGCTTTTTCAGGGCGCAAATCGCATAATGCCTTAATATCTGTTCCCCCGATATGGATCATTCGTTCAACGGCAGCCGGGCCTCGATTGCCCAGGCCAATAAAACCAATCCGGACTGTTTCAATTTTAGGCGCAGCATAACCGCTCATATTAAAATGCTGGAAACTGGTATTGATTAACCGCTCATCAATTGGGGCGGCATACCCCCTTACTACAGCCGGACCAGCCATTCCGATGCAGGCAAGTCCACTCGTTTTTAAAAAATCCCTGCGATTTGTTTTCATTGAATGTTTTTACAAATTATTATAATAGAATTTTATGCTTTCAGCCATTTATCAAACCAATTAAAAGCCTCTGCCTGCATAGCCTTATCAAATTTGTGCGGACCGGGATAATAAGAACATTTGTAATGATCAGTGGCGCCAGCCTTCTGGTACACTTCGCCCAGAATTTTGTCTGCGGCTTTCATTTCCTCAAGGGTATATAATTCATCTTCGGTGTCATTCAGCACCAGGGTTGGCAGTGGAACACGCAAGCCCAGTATCTCCGGAAAGTCCAATTCATTGGGAAGTACCGGCACATAGGTCATCCAGGTATGGGTGGGTGCTTTATTCAGCACAAAATCTTTCCAGGTAGTCATAAACCCTATGCAAACCGCGCATTTGATCCGGTCATCCTGCCCGGCCATAAATACAGTACGCATACCCCCACCCGATAGTCCGCCGCAGCCAATATTCTTTGCATCAACATCAGGCCGGGCGCATAAAATATCAAGCGCTTTCCTGTCCTCTGCGAAGAACACGCCGGGCCAGGTGGTACCGGCGCTGAACAATGATTTGGCCATAATATGTTCATGATCCGAGGCCCATGCGTTATACGCATTTATATGCTCAGGGTTTTCAGGATCATCGTCAGACAATCCCTTCCGCAGGTATTCCGGCACATCTTTTAATAAAACCCGCCGGCTCGCGAAAGGAAATGCATCCGATACGAGTACAACATACCCACGTTTGGCAACTTCATTTGCCCAGGCCAAATCTTCATAATAGGCTTTCTGGTGTTCAGCCATCATCGGGTGGAATTCCCCGGATGTGCGGGTTATTTTCCTTGTCCCAAAATATTTCACCCCGCCATGGTCGTGAAAAGCAAGAATGCCCGGCAATTTGCCTTTAGCATTAAGAGGTTTCAGGAGAATGGCATCTGTTGGCGGCCCGTATGGTAATTGCCAGCTCAGTTCCTCAATATGCAACCCGTCATAGGCATATTGCCTTTTAACAGTTACAGCTGGAACAGCGCCGGTATCCGGAATGGCTAACCGCTCCGTTAACCGCTTGCGGGCCATTTTTTTCCAGGCATCAAGATTTGTGACATCCTTTTTCCGGAAGGACAAGGATGGCAGGTTATGTTCCGTTAAGCCAGCGGCCCATTTACCATAAGCGCCAATGACACTGGTGTTTTCATCCTTCAGCAAAGTATTTTCCACGGCAGATAATTTTTCCGGACTGTTATGAATATTTAATGATGAACCGAAACTATTTAAGAAACTCCCGCTCACCCAGCCGAGTCCGGTCAGGCTGCCAAATTTTATAAAATCCCTTCGTTTGCTTTTCATGCCCGCTGTTTTTTAAAGAATTTTAAAATCATTGCTTTTGAAATAATATTATCTGACTTCAGTTTCCCAAACTCTTTACAGCTATATACGTCATTAGCCCGGTACTGACAGCTAATGCCTCTTCATCAATATTAAATGTCTGGGTATGCAATGAAGATTGAATTCCTTTTTCTGTATTACCCACACCTAACAGGTAAAAGCAGGCATCTGCCGCTTGGGAATAATAGGCGAAGTCTTCAGCAGCCATCCAGATATCGGCATCCAGCACATTTTCCTTGCCCAGGAATTCGCGGGCATATTCCTGCACCTTTCCAGTAAGGATTTCCTCATTGATCAAAAAAGGGTAACCCCGGCCAATGTTAAATTCACAGCTACCGCCCATGCTTTCAGCGATATCTTCTGCCATTTTTTTCATGAGCCGGTGGGCTTCATTGCGCCAGTTTTCATCCATTGTCCGGAAAGTGCCTTCCATGTACACTTCATCGGGTATAATATTAATAGCGCCATTGGCAATTTGCTTACCAAAAGACAAAACTGTTGGCATAACCGGGTTTGCCATGCGGCTGACAATTTGTTGTAACGCAACAATAATATGGGCCGCAATTAAAACCGGGTCGATATTCTGGGCCGGTTGTGCTGCGTGCCCGCCTTTACCACGAACCCTAACAATAAGTTCATCCATGGAAGCCATATGCCTGCCCTTTCTTAGCGCAATTTTCCCGGCAGGAATTGAAGGCATTACGTGCTGACCGATAACAGCCTGGGGAACCGGGTTATCCAGTACGCCTTCTTTAATCATGATACTGGCGCCACCCGGCAATTTTTCTTCTGCAGGCTGAAAGATCAGTTTAACTGTGCCGCCAAAATCATTCCTTATAGCTTGTAAAATAGTTGCGACGCCCAACAGGGAAGCAGTGTGTGCATCATGGCCGCAGGCGTGCATAACACCGATGTTACAGGACCTGAAATCAATATCATTCGCTTCAGTAATTGGCAGGGCGTCCATATCGGCGCGCAAAGCAACAACACGGTCAGAAGGCCGGTCGCCTTTTATGATAGCAACCACGCCGGTATTGGCAACAGGTTGCCAGGCTACGCCCATGCCATCCAAAGCCTTCTTTACAAATGCGCTGGTTTCATATTCATGGAAAGACAATTCAGGATGGGCATGAAGGTGCCTCCTGTTGGCAACAACCATGCTATTGATGGCTGCAGCTTTTTCTTTTATTTTATCAATCAGCATCATCTATAAACCAGGGATATTGTGCATAAATACGGTCAATTTCGGCAGATTGCCCGGGGGAAAGTATTTCATCGGGATTCAGGCACCAAATACCCTCCAGCAATCCCTGCCGCCTTAATGCTTCATGAATACCGGGGATACATCCTTTAAAAGAATTATTCGCATCAAATATAACTGCGTTCATATCCGTCACTGCAATCCCTTTAGCCAATAAGTCTTCAATTCCGGTGTAATTACCGGCAATACAATCTTTGATTTCCCGGAAGAGTGCAACAGCTTTTTTGGTCCATACAGCCCAGTGGCCAAGCAGGCCACCAACAAATCTTTTTTCAATCCATTCACCGTTGATATTAAACCGGTAAGGGGTAAGCAGGTCGGCAACAATATTATCGTCATTCCCGGTATATAAAGCGATGTCATTCCTCCTGGAAGAATTGCAAACGGCCCTTACGACATCCAGAGTCTGGTAACGATTAAATGCAGCCACTTTGATCGCAAAAACATTGGGTATTTCTGCGAATTCCCTCCAGAAACCATAACTCAGGATCCTGCCACCAACAGCAGGCTGCAAATAAAATCCGAATACCGGGATGATTGCTGCAACAGCTTCTACCCGTTTGATTAATTCTGCTTCAGTAAGGGTTGACAGGCCGCCCATGCTAACAAGGCCCAGGTGATAACCATATTTCACCGCCAGTTCCGCTTCGCGGACTGCAATATCTGTTGGCCCGACAATTCCCGCAACCTTAATAAAAGGCCTTCCCGGGTCAGTCCTTTCAATTTCATCTGCAGCCAACTGCAAAACCGGCTCCAAGAGGTTTATTCCGGGTTTCCTGATTTCAAATTGCGTGGTATGGACGCCAACAGCCACGCCACCTGCACCACTTGCCATATAATAACGGGTAAGGGCCCTTTGCCTCTTTTCATCCAGGAATAAATTCCTGTCCAGCGCCAATGGATGCGCCGGTATTACAGTACCCTGTTGCAACAAATTATAAATGGCCTGGTCGGTTGTTTTCACTTTTAGTATTTTAAAATTGTCCTTCCCTTTCCTGGAAATGCGTTGGTTTGTTGATGGTCTTCCCGCCCTGGTTGACCCATTCCGCCAAAAGACCTATCATTTGTTTTAAGGTGACGCGCGGATATCCAAACAACCGGAACGATTCCGCTGCATTACTCAATAAAGCTGTTGGCTTTTCTTCATTTATAAATTGGGGTGTTTTACCAAACAGCTTCCCGAATTCCTGGGCAGCCCATCTTACTGAAACTGTTTCAGGCCCGGTAATATTTACAATTTTCGGAGGGACAGCACAATGCAGTAAAGCCCGCAAGGCTATTTCATTGGCATCACCCTGCCAGATAACATTAACATGGCCCATACCAAGATCAACAGGCCTTCCTTCATTCACTGATTTCGCGATTTCAAGCAGTACCCCATAGCTCAGGTCAACTGCATAATTCAACCGGTAAATAAATAAAGGTGTTGCATATTTAGCGGCAGCGTATTGGAACAGGCGTTCACGCCCCAGGCAGGATTGCGCATACTCACCCAATGGACCGGGAGGGTGGTCTTCGGCCAAACCACCGAGGGAAACAGCTGACAATGGGTACACGTTCCCGGTTGAAAAAACAACGATCCTGGAATGCCTGTATTTTTCAGCAACACGTCCGGGCAGGTAAACATTCATTGCCCAGGTATATGCTTCCTTGCCGGTGGTGCCGAATTTCTGGCCGGCGAGGTAAAGTATATTTTTTGCATCAGGCAGTTGTTGCAGTTGGCCATCATCCAGTAAATCTGCAGAACAGGTTTCAATTCCTGCAAGTTCCAATTCATTTTGCAGTCCGGGTTCCGAAAAACGGGAGACGGCAGTCACCTTCTTTGGGATGCCGGCTTTATCAATCGCCTTCCTGGCGAGCTTTGCCAGGGCCGGACCCATTTTACCACCGGCACCTAAAATAATAATATCACCATCCAGTTTTTTAATATCGGCGACCAGTGCATCTGAAGGCTCTAATAAATCCTGGTACACCTGTTGGATGGAATTCATAAATTAATTTTAATAGCGTGATAATTAAATGGCATAGCCCGGTTTCCATTCCTGGAGTGAACCGGTATCCATGGCTGCATTGCCCATGTGTATTGCAATAGATGTTTCAGCTGCCGTCACCACATTGGAAACAGTCTTTTTATTATTCCGGATACAGTCAAAAAAATCCTGCAAAGCATAGGTAGTTGGTTCAACGATCTCCTCACCAGGTTTGGCAAACGCAATTTCGACAGGCTTTCCCTGTGTTATCGCTTCAATGGTTGCACCGGTAACACCATCCACAATACCTCTTTTATTTTCTGTTGATTCAGCATAAATAAATGCCTTCTCCCTTTGAATATCTACTGTAGCCTTATCACCTAATATCCTGATATTATAGCCATTAAAGGCGTTTGATAAAACGGAAGTGAAACTGGCTTTCACGCCATTAGGGTACTCATATATAGTCCGCACATTATCGTAGGTATCGCGACCATCCTTCCAGTAATTCACACTGCCCATGCCCACAACTTTAAGCGGATGGCTATCGGTTAAATAATTAACCATATCGATTTCATGGGCACATAATTCAGAAAGCGGGCCGCCACAGTATTCCCGGTACATTCGCCAGTTTATCTGCCGTTCCAGTTTCGGGTCACTAACCGGGTTGCGCCAATTAGAATTCCGGTTATACTGGCATTCGAAATGGGTAACCTTACCCAGCCAGTTACTGGCCATTACCTCTTTAATTTTCTGGTACAATCCATAATACCGGTACTGGTAACCTACCTGGAAAACAAGTTTTGATTCTTTCACTTTTTTCACCAACTGCAAGGTCTGGGGAATATCATAAGTCATGGATTTTTCCAGGTAAACATGTTTACCCGCGTCTAATGCATCTGCGGCCATGGGAAAATGCAGGTAAAGTGGTGTGGCGATTATTACCACATCAACATTTTTATCTTCCAGTAATTTCCTGTAATCAGTATATGCTTTAGCGCCTTTGCCGGCAATCTTCATCCCATCCTGCAAATGCGCGGGCAGGATATCGCAACAGGCTACCAATTCTATAGAAGGCAATTCCTTAATGAGTCCGGCTAATCCACAGCCACGGCTACCCGCACCAATCAGTCCAACCCTGATGGATTTCAGACCCGGACCTGCTGAGGCAAAAGCAGGAAGTCCCAAAGCAGTTATTCCAGATGCAGTGATGGCAGTTGTTGCAATAAATTTCCTGCGGGAAATATTTCTCTCGTTCATTGAAGGATTTTTAAGGAACCGGGGGTAATATTTAAATTTCCGGGTACGTACCCGAATTTACCGCAATAATTGATTTTGCCAAAATATGATGACGGGTTTCGGCCTGTTACATCATTGGTTATTTGGTACTGTCATTGCTATAATAGCCTTTAGGTGCAGAAGGCTTCCTGCCAATAAGCTGTATCCGGGTTACCGGTGGCAACTTTTTATTATTGTCACCAATTGAATAGTATCCTTTTTTCACAACAGGGAAACTGGCTGTGTCTGCTTCCAGGTTAACCGGACTTTTTATTGCGGGAAGTTTACCGGATTTCCCGGAAATGGAATAGTATCCTTTGGGGGAGGGACTGCCTTGTGAAAAACCCCTCGTGATGCTTATAGTAAATATGCTGAAGAATAAAATAATTACCTGTTTCATAGTAAAATGCATTGAATGATGAGAATAGCGGAATATCCGGCCAGGAATGCATGTCAGGAAAAATTTGTCATTCAATGATTCCTACAGTAAATGTGAGCAATAATGCTGGTAGCGTTCCTTGTAAATGGCTATTACGGAAATGCCGGATTTGATATCAGTACCAAAACCCGGGGAGGCCTGGCCAATTGCGCCAAAAACAGACATGCCTGGTGAGCTGCTTTTACTGACCCTGGTTTTCCCATCGATAACAGATCTTCCGGCAACGGATTTGCCGGGTAGTATTCCGGCCTTTTTCGGGCCTGCGGATTTGTCAAAATGCAATTGGTGAAAACCTGCAGCAGTATTGCCTGAATGAAATACAAGCGCATTTCCCCAACCGGAAAAAATACAGACCAGGTAAACCAGTCCCAGGGCAAGAACTGAAAAATGCTTTTTCATTGGAACCAAAAATACTGCGGCAAGCTGGCAGAATGAATTAACAGCCTGTTAAAACAATGCATTACTCTAAATGGGCAGTAAGTTATCCTTTAATCGATTGCGGAAAAAACTGAGCCGGGCCGAAGGATTTTTTCATTTATCCCGTCTAAGCATTTGGACAAGACTATCATCATGAAGATTTTATTGACTTTATTGATTGGAATAAGCCTGCAGTTTACAGCAATAGCGCAAAATTCAGTGACCGGAAAAATCCAGGACAGTATAAATAACAGCCCGTTGGCAGGAGCGACCGTTCATTTGCTGAATAAGGGATTTTCACGCACCCTGGTTTCCACAAAAAATGGCGAATTTACATTTTCAGACATCCCCAATGGATCCTATTTTTTACGGATCAGTTTTGTCGGGTTTAGCCGGATTGAAAAACCTGTTGAACTAAGAGGCGGAAATATTAACCTGGGCATCATCCAGTTGCAAAAAGGAGCCAAAAGCCTCGAAGAAGTTGTGGTAAAGGCTAATACGCCCCCGGTACAGCAAAAGGGTGATACGGTGCAATTCAATGCAAACCAGTTTAAGGTGAACCCAGATGCCAATGTAGAAGACCTGGTGAAGAAAATGCCGGGTGTAACTGTCGATAACGGACAGGTGAAGGCCCATGGGGAACAGGTGAAAAAAGTAACGGTAGACGGACGTGAATTCTTTGGAGATGATGCCACGGCAGCACTGCGCAACCTTCCGGCGGAAATTGTGGATAAGGTCCAGGTATTTGACCGGTTAAGCGACCAGGCGCAGCTTACCGGCATTGATGATGGCCAGGGCTATAAGGCCATTAATATTGTTACCAGGGAAGACCGTCGCAATGGGCAGTTCGGCCGCGTTTATGCAGGCTATGGTACAGAAGACCGTTACCAGGGCGGAGGTTCCGTGAACTTTTTCAAGAAAACGCAGCGCATCTCTGTTGTAGGCCTTTTCAATAATATCAACCAGCAGAATTTTGCCGGAACAGATATACTCGGCCTGACTACGGGCGGGAGTGGCCGCGGTGGTGGTGCCGGCAGGGGTGGCCCGGGTGGTGGCGGGAATAATTTCCAGGTGCAAAACCAAAACGGTATCACGAAGACCAACGCATTAGGAATTAATTTCAGTGACGTCTGGGGCAAGAATTTCAACTTTACCGGCAGCTATTTTTACAATAACAATGATAATAACAACAATTCAGTTTCAAACCGCGAACAGCTGATCACCCCTGATTCAAGCACATTCTACAATGAAGGATCCAAAATAGACAGCAAAGGCACCAGTCACCGCGTCAATATGCGCATGGAATACAAGATCGATTCGAACAATTCCCTGCTGATTACGCCCACTTTCAATTACCAGCAAAATAATAACGTCCAGGATATAACCGGCTTAACCAGGTTGCAGGACAAGACCCTGATCAACAGCACTGACAACTTCAACCAGACAAAGGGTGATGGCTATAATTTCAACAATAACATTTTATTCAGGCATTCCTTTGCAAGTAACAAAAGAAGGTCATTTGTAATCGGGCTTACCACAGGAATCAATAACCGAAACTCGACCCAGGAGGTTTCTGCCATCACCACCATGTATAAAACCGGTATCCCGGTTTTTGATTCCACGCTCCAGCAACAGCTTGCCGAGACTAAAGGCTATAACCTGTCAGCAAATATCAACTATACGGAGCCGTTAGGTAAAAAAGCCATACTGCAATTCACCTATAACCCTTCCTACAGCTATAGTGACGCAGACCAGCGGACCTGGAAGTTCGAAGACAACACAGGCAAGTACAGCAAGTTTGACACCAGTCTCTCTAATGTATTTACCAGCCAGACGACCACCCAGCGGGCCGGTGTGAGCTACCGTTTCGGCGACCGTGATAAAAACTTTTCATTTGGTATCGACGGCCAGCAATCCACCCTGGATAACAACCAGACGTACCCGGCTACAGGTACCCTGAAGAAAACATTCAGCAACTTACTGCCAAACGCCATGCTCTGGTGGAAGCTGAACGCCATGAGTAATATCAGGATATTCTATCGCAGCGGTACCAGCAATCCATCCGTGAACCAGTTGCAGAATGTAATCAATAATTCCAACCCTTTATACTTCACTACAGGTAACCCCCAGCTTGAGCAATCCGTTTCGAACCGCCTCGGTGGCCGGTATATTTATACCAATAGCAGGAAAGGCAATAGTTTTTTTGTAAACCTCTTTGCAACGCAGACAGATAATTATATTACCAATGCAACTTATACGGCTTATGCTGACTCGGTACTAACACCAACTGTAACCATGCATGAAGGCGCACAGTTGTCCAAGCCCGTAAACCTGAATGGATACTGGAATACCAATATTATGCTCACCTATACCTTCCCGTTAAAATCCATCAAGTCGAATCTGACCTTCAATGCCGGCAATGTCTTTACCAGTACCCCGGGCATCATCAACAATGTGCTCAATACGGCCAAAACCCTTAACTGGAATGGCGGATTTCTATTAGGCAGCAATATCAGCCAGTATGTCGATTTCAATATCAACTACAACGCCAACTACAGTACGGTAAAAAACAGCTTCCAGCAATCGCTGGATAATCATTATTTCAGCCAGTCTGCTGGTGTGGGACTAAACCTGCTGAGTAAAAACGGCTGGGCTTACCAGACCGATATCAATAACCAGTTATACCGGGGATTAACGGCCGTTTTCAACCAGAATTTCTGGTTATGGAATATGGCTGTTGGAAAGAAATTCCTTAAGGACCAGAAAGGTGATTTACGGTTATCGGTATTTGACCTGCTGAAGCAGAACCGCAGCATCAGCAGAACGGTTGCAGCCAACTATATTGAGGACGTCCAGACAAAAGTGCTGACGCAGTATTTCATGTTAACCTTTACCTATAAGATCAAAAATTTTGGCAAGGCGCCGGCACAACAACAACGGAGGATGGAAGGTCCTTGGGGGCCGCCACCGGGAGCGCCTGGTGGTCCGGGTGGAATGCCAGGCGGACCTGGCGGAATGCAGGGTGGATCTGGAGGAATGTAATTTGGTACCGGTCAATCAGTAAATTAGCAGTTTTCAAGGTATCAACCGGAAACATTGAACGAGACCGAATTAATTGTAAGACTGCAGCAAAAAGAAGAAGCAGCCTTTCGCCAGTTGGTGGAAGGCTGGAAAGACCGGATATACAATACGGCTCTTGGATTGATACAACAGGCTGAAGATGCGGAGGACATTACCCAGGATGTATTTGTTACTGCCCTGGGATCGATAGGTGAATTCCGGGCTGAATCGGGCATCAGCACCTGGCTATACAGGATCACGGTGAATAAATCTATTGACCACCTCCGGAAGAAGAAACGGAAGAAGCTATTTGGCCTGGTACTGTTGATCCGGGGGAAAAATGGCGGGCAGGAAAATGACAACCCCGATTTTATTCACCCGGGGGTGCAACTGGAAAAGAAACAGGAAGCAGCAATATTATTTTCAGCTATCCGGAAATTGCCTGAACAGCAAAGGATAGCTTATAGTTTGCATAAAGTTGAAGGATTGCCTATGGCAGAAATCGGAAAAATTTTAAACCTTTCGGAAGGCGCAGTAGAATCATTACTGCAAAGGGCGAAACAAAATTTAAGAAAATCACTGCTCAGTTATTACCAAAATAATCGTCATGAAAGATAAAGGGGACATTGAATCAAAAACAGATGCAGCACTCAATAGCCTGGATGGGCTGCAGCGGGCAGCCGCTTCACCATTTCTGTATACTAAAGTCCAGGTAAAATTAAAAGAAGACAGAAGTGCATGGTCAGCCCTGGGCCGCTTTATATCGCAGCCTAAGGTAGCAATATCTGTATGCCTGATTTTACTATTGCTCAACACCTGGATCCTCTTATCTGTGATTTCTTCGCGGGTTGATGAAAGGGCAGAACAGTTAAATGACCTGGCGCTGGAATACCATTTTGAAACACCTGCCTTACCAGAACAAAATCCCATCCAGCCATGAAGCAAATCAATAATAAAACATTAATTGTAATAATCGCCGTGTTGCTGGTTTCCAACCTGGTCTTATTAGGCATGGGCTTAAGAGTTTTTCCACGGAAAAAAGGTCCCCGGGAAATGCGTTCACCCACTGAATTCATGACTCGTGAATTACAATTAAATAAAGACCAGGCAGCCAAATTTACTGCCATGTGGGAAGAGAACAAACAAACCAACAAACCGCTTTATGATTCCCTGAAATTGTACAGGGCGGATTTGTATAACCGCCTTAAAACAGGCAGCCAGCCCGATTCCCTGGCTATCCGGCTGGCAGATCGCATTGGTGAATTTGAAAAACAAGTGGTGTTGAATAACAATATCCATTTTGGTAAAGTAAGAGCCATTTGTTCACCTGAGCAACAAATAAAGCTGGATACTGTGATCCTGAAAATGGGCAACAGGAGAAGGTAAGAAGTTACCATTTATACGGACCGAAGCAACCTTGCAGGTAAAAATACAATACCTTTTATGAGGGCCAACACGCCCCCTACAGCAATCCCAAGAATCCTGAATGGCAAAAGAATAATCCAGACCAATGGATACAGGACCAAAGCCAGCAAGGCTATGGGCCAGGAGATGATAAATAATAATATCCAAAGCAGGAATGTAAACATGACATAAAGTTACAAAGGAAATTATTCCACCAGGGTCACTCCATCCTCTTTAACGACCATTTGTACTTTTATCCCGCATTTCAGGGCATAATTATTCCGCTGGTGGCCAACAGGAAAATCGAAGCAAACCGGGAATCCGCAATCGCCAACTTTTTCCAGTACAATCTGGTAAAGGCTCCGGTTAAACTCTTCAGCGGGATCTTCTGAAGGCTTTATTTTAAACCCTCCGATAACCAGGCCGGCAAGGTTTTCCAGTTTGCCGCTTCTTTTCAGGCTCCAGAACATCCGGTCGATGCTGTACAGGTATTCGCCCGTGTCTTCCAGGAACAGAATTTTCCCTTTTGTTTTGATGTCGGAAGCAGATCCTGCAATCGATTCAATAGTTTTACAATTCCCGCCGATGAGTTCACCCCTTGCCTTACCCAGCCGATTGCTTTCATGGGGAGGGATGCTGAAGGACATGGGTTTCCCAAAAAGTGCGTCGCGGATAGAAAGGATAGTGTCCTGGACCATGGGCTCGGCGAACAGCCAGTTATCGGGAAAACTATTACACATTTTAGAATGGATGGACGCTATTTTTACCACCCTGTTAAGGTGTGCATGCAGAACAGTAACATCACTAAACCCGATCAGCCATTTCGGGTGATGCCTCAACCCGCTAAAGTCAAGCTGGTCGATGATCCTGACCATTCCATATCCGCCCCTGGCGCACATAATGGCTTTCACTTCGCGGTCATTGATCAATTGCTGAAAATCACTAACCCGTTCAAGGTCTGTGCCCCCGAATGTACCATCCCTTTTTCCAATAGTTGACCCAACTTTTACAGTCAGGCCCCAGGATTGCATTTGGCTTAGTGCAGGTTGAATTTCTTCAGGGGTAATAAAACCGGCGGGCGCTGTAACAGCGATTGTATCACCCGGTTTAAGGTAGGGCGGAATATGGGTACCCATGCTATCCTCATCCGCCAGGTCTCCTAATGCTTTAAGCGGTAAGGCTGCCGTTGCAAGCAGTCCCTGCCAGATAAAATCTTTCCTTTCCATATTCTTACAATTGAAATCCCATTCCATTGCTCAGGGCCTGCTGGTATTTTTTCATATCGAACCTGTAATAATAAGGCGCTTTAGGGGTAACCCCAACCTTTCTGTCCTTTAGTCTTTTTAAGATGCCTACGCCAAGTATCTTTCGCTGGAAATTCCGGCGGTCGAGCGTTCTACCCAAAATTGTTTCGTACAATTTTTGCAGCTCAGGCATGGTGAATTTTTCGGGCAAAAGGCTGTAGCCAACCGGGCGGTAATTCAATTGAAGGCGGAGGAATTCCAGCGCATCTGCAACCAGGCTGGCATGGTCCATGATCATTTCCGGCAATTCATACACATTAAACCATTCCGCCTCGGTGGAAAATCCATCAAAGCTGGGCGTTGCTTTATTAAAATCAACCAGGGCATAATATCCAACGGTAATGAACCTTTCAAACAACCAGCCCTTATCATTTTTGATACCGGCTTCCTCCCATAATTTTTTATTTACAACCTGCGTAGCCCGGTCTGCCTGGCCAAATACTTTAAATTGTTGCATGTAGATGTCAACCAGGCCGGTCCGTTCTTCCAGGGTACGGTGGGCAGCACTGTCAATATCTTCCTCACGGCCAATCAGTCCGCCGGGTAAAGCCCAGCCCCTGGCGAATTTAGCCTTCAGCAACAATATCTTCAGTTCCCCGGCATTAAAGCCAAATATGATACAGTCAATGGAAATGTTGCGCAGGTAAGATTCATGCCCTTTGGCAAAAAGCTGTTTTATCTCCTGGTTAAACGCCATTCCCAAATCTACATCCTACCCAACAGATATCAGCATTTATACCGGTTTAGCCAGGAAAAAAATAGTCCGGGTAAAATCAAATGCGTTTGGATTGCCTGCCACGCGGCCTCCCTCCTTATCTTTGCGCCATGTTAGCACCAAAAAGATACCTGATTACAGCGGCCCTTCCCTACGCCAACGGGCTGAAACATATTGGTCACCTGGCCGGCGCCTACCTGCCAGCGGATATATATGTGCGTTACCTCCGCAGCCAGAAAAGGGATGTTGTTTTTGTATGTGGCAGCGATGAGCATGGCACTGCAATCCCGATCCAGGCAATGAAGGAAAATACTACCCCGCAGGCGATAATAGACAAGTACCATGGCATCATTAAATCGAATTTTGAGGACATGGGCATTTCTTTTGACATATATCACCGCACCAGTTCACCGCTGCACCACGAAACCTCCCGGGAGTTTTTTACCGTGCTGAACAATGCCGGCGAACTGGAAACAAAGGAAACAGAACAATATTTTGATGAGTCTGCCAAAACCTTCCTGGCTGACCGGTATATTAAAGGCACCTGCCCGAATTGCGGTTTCCCCGGCGCTTATGGCGACCAGTGCGAAAAATGCGGAACAGCACTTAGTCCGGATGAACTAATCAACCCGGTGAGTACCCTAAGCGGGCAGCCCCCGGTAAAAAGGAAAACCACCCATTGGTACCTGCCGCTTAACAGGCATGAAGCGTTCCTGCGGCAATGGATCATTGGGGATCATAGCCAGGACTGGCGGGCCAATGTGGTAGGACAGTGTAAAAGCTGGATAGATGGCGGGCTTCAGCCCCGGGCAGTTACGCGCGACCTCGACTGGGGTATAAAAGTGCCCCTTGAATCAGCAGCCGGCAAAGTGCTTTATGTTTGGTTTGATGCACCTATAGGCTATATCAGCGCAACCAAACAATGGGCAACAGACAGCGGAAAAAACTGGGAACCATACTGGCAGGATAAGGACACCAAGCTGGTCCATTTTATCGGGAAAGACAATATTGTTTTCCATTGCATCATTTTCCCGGTTATGCTGAAGCTTCATGGCTATATCCTGCCTGACAATGTTCCCAGCAATGAATTCCTGAACCTGGAAGGCGACAAGATGAGTACCAGCAGGAACTGGAAACTCGACATGCAGGATTATATAGATGATTTTGTAAAAAAGGAAAATGGTGGCGCCCCACTGGTTGATGCATTACGATATTACCTTACCCAGATTGCCCCGGAAACGAAGGACAGCGAATTCACCTGGAAGGGTTTCCAGGATGCCGTGAATAATGAACTGGTGGCAATTTTTGGAAATTTTGTAAACCGGGCTTTTGTACTGATGCATAAACTGACATCAGGGAAAGTGCCGCCATTGCACCAGGACCTGCTGGATGATAAAGACCAGGGCCTGATTGCTGATATCCAGCTCGCAAAAAACAGGATTGAGAGCCTGCTGGAAGCCTATAAATTCCGCGAAGCGCAATTCGAGGTGATAGACCTTGCAAGGAAAGGCAATAAATACATGCAGGAGAAAGAACCCTGGATAAAAGCGAAAAAACTTGCCGATGGCGCCGCAACTGCAGATGAACAACAAAAGGCACAACAGGAAATAGACAATACCTTACACATTTGCCTGCAACTCTGTGCCAACCTGGCTATTTTCATGAATCCATTCCTGCCCAATACGGCAAAGAAAATGATATACCTGATGAAGGTTGTAGATAAAATGCTGGAATGGGAAAATGGCGGGAAAATTAAATTATTAAGTGTTGGTTACAGCCTCAGGGCACCGGAACTATTATTCAGAAAAATTGAAGACATGGAAATACAGGAACAGATAGACAAATTAAAAAACAACAGTGTGCCAGCCCCTGGTGAAACAGCAGAAGCTGCAGTTCCCGCAGGTGAGCCGGCAAAGGAGGTTTCAAATCCGGTTAAACAGGAGATCGTTTTTGACGATTTTGCAAAAATCGACTTAAGGGTTGGCACAATTATATCAGCTGAGAAAGTGGAAAAGGCAGATAAACTATTAAAACTATCCGTAGACCTGGGTTTCGAAACCCGGACAATTGTGAGTGGCATAGCACTGCATTTTAAACCAGAGGAAATTACCGGCAAACAAGTTGTGGTTGTTGTAAATTTAGCACCGCGGAAAATGCGCGGTATAGAAAGCAATGGCATGATCCTGATGGCAGAAGACGGAAATGGAAAACTGCATTTCGTTCGCCCTGAAACTGTGATTAATGCAGGTGCAGGTGTCAGTTAAAAATTAAATACAATTTCGCATATTCCTGGAGGTTGCCACACACAAGTTGCAACCTCCTTTTTTTTGAGTAATTTGTAGTGCATGGCGATGAGAAAATGGATAAAATGGGGCATAATTGCAATTAGCGGGATTTTACTGATCCTCACGCTGTCTATTGGTCTCTGGATCCGATTAAGGACAGTGTCTGCAGTACAGGAGTTAGTGGCTAATTTATCCGATGGGAAATATGCGCTCAGGGCAAGCTCAATAAGGGTTGACCCTTTCCACATGAAATTCAATGCCAAAAAAATTTACATTTATCCAGTTCATAAAGGCAGCAGCAACAGTGAGTTCGAATTGAAGGCAGATAGCCTTTCGCTGGAGTTGAGCCATATTTTCGAATTGCTTTTGTTCAAAAAGCTGAATGTTGACAATTTTTCCATTGCCAACCCATCCCTGGAGTTGCGTGTATATGAAAAAAATGACCGCGAAAAAAAAGCGCCGGTTCCATTACACCAGCAGGTGGCCAGGATACAAACGGTTTTTTTCGAAGTACTGGAGTCCCTGAAAGTGAAGAAGTTCAGGTTAGCCCAGGGCAATATTGCCTATTATCCCGAACTAAATGTCAGCAACGGCCGCTACTACCTGGACAATATAAACCTGTCAATAGACAACCTACATTTACTGGAAAAATTCACATCCGGCAAACGCCAGAATAAAGCCGCAATACACCTGGAATTGCTGGATCCCAAAATAGAATATCCTGACTCTTCTATAACTGTCGACCTGAAGCATTTCGACTGGAACACGAAAAACAGGCATTTCGATATAACCGGACTTGGATTTCATAAATCTCTCGTAACAAAAGGTGATACCTCTGGATTTGAATTAGAGGATATAGAATTGGATTCAATGAACTGGAACAAATTACTCACCCAGGGTGTAGTTGAACTAGGCGAACTAAAAGCCAGCAGAGGCAGTTTTACAAGCAACGACTTCTCCTTTAAAAAGAAAGTAAAAGACAGCCTTAATATTGCCAAAAATGGCAACCTGCTTGATGTGATCGGACCCATACTGATTAAGCGCCTGTCTATTCATGAAATTAAGTTTGCAGGCAATACACATACAGCCCGGGGCAAAGAAACCATTCAGATTAATGGAGACCAGCTTGAGGTAGAAAACCTGGTCATCGATAAATCACTGAAGAATAAAGTCGAATTGCAGGAACTGAGCCTGAAAGTAAGGGCCTTTATGGAAAATGACAGCAGCAAAACTTTCCAGGCCGGCTTTGATGAAGTGTTGATCCGGAAAAACAACCTCACCTTAAAAAATTATTACCTGCACTCTTTAAAGAATAACCGCCTGGGAGAGAATAAGATTGATGTAAGGGAATTAACCCTTGAAGAACTCTCCATTCAGGACCTGATCAATGGAAAACTGAAAGCCAGGGAATTAGTACTAACAACACCGCTTGTGCATATTAACCTGCCGGCTGCTAAAAAGAAAGGGAAGAATACCGACTGGCAAAAACTACAAGCCAATATCAGGAAGAAATTGGATATCGGTATTATCAGGATTAACAATGCTTCTGTCATAATTAAACAGGCAGGTCGTGAAACGCCCCTCGTTAAAACAGATTCTTTTTTTGCGATAATAGGAAGCCGCAATATACTCAGGTCGAAAACACTGGAAGAAATTTTTGAAGGCCAGGGCTCTTTTAGTATGCCAAAATTAGCAGTCAGGACACCGCTTATAAATATCGATTTCCAAAATGCAGCATACGATAAAAAGAATTTTCATGCCGCATCTGCCAGCGGGGAAACAAAAAATGGAACTGTAAAATTCAAACTCAATAACATTTTTGCCCGGGATATCAATCCCGCAAGCATAATACACCAAAAAGATTCCGGTTTGTTGAGGTTATTGGATATTGGCAATGGTGATATAGTAATCCGCATACCCGAAAGAAAGGCGGAAGACAATAATAGCGCCACTTCAGAACTAGTTCGTACAATCAATAGCGGACCATTAAAATTCCACATTTTCGCTAAAGCCTGGTCACTGGAAACAGAGTTCGACAGCATTTATATAGAGCGCCTGAAAAAACAGGAAGGTATATGGACATGGCAGGAATACCTGTTAAAGGGGAATAACCTGAAAATAAATCACCCGCTGATAAAAGGCAATTCAGGATCTTTTGAATTTGCATCGAACCATGACGCAGTAATATATAACAGCCACTGGGAAATTAACCATCCGAAGCTAATGGCAACTGCACAATTACCTTCGATGCAAGTCACCAATGACATCATCTCTACAAAAAAACCTTTGAACGACATACAGCAAATTTCACTGAAAGACCCTGTCATTACAGTACTCCTTAAACAATCGGGAGTGGCAAATCCCAAAGGGAATAAAACTAAATACACAGAACTACCAGCCATCAGTTTGCAGGACCCAAGGATAAATATCAGTAAACATAAGGGGGACAGTATTATAGAAATTGCCGGCGTGGATGGGGGCAAAATGGCTGTAGGCCGGATGCGCATTGATCCGGAGGCATTTGCAACAAACAGTCTCGAACTGGATCTTAAAAACATTGTTTCAAACCAGGAAAAATATGCTGTGCGGGTACCATACCTGAAGTTGCATACCGGTAACATCACTGTAAAAAAAGATGAACCCATACAAACCAATATAAATGCACTGTCAGTGCAAGATGGCAGGTTTGACTTTCACGACAGCAGCAGGCAATTATCCCTAAATGGAATAAATACCAGCATTGACAAAAGTTTCAGGCTAAATACTGCAAAAGATTCCCTGAAAAGATTGCTAACCACATTACCCCACCTAACCTTCCATACCAATAACCTGTTTTATGAAACAGGAGGCCGGCAAATAAGTGTTGACCAATTGCGGGTAGCGTCAGATAAAAAACAAATAAGTTTCGACAGCCTGAAGTGGGTAGGCACTATTTCGAGGGACAGTTTTTTTAAAGCAGCGAAAGTGCAGAAAGATTTTATACAGCTGCATGCCGGCAAAAGTTTGCTGAATGGATACAAGATGGTGGAAAGAGGCAAAGACACTGTATGGGCCATTGAACAGTTCAACCTGTCGAACCTGGGAATGTTACTGGAAAGAGATAAAAGATTTCCTGCAGACAGCATCAATTACCGGCCATTACTGACAGGCATGCTGCAAAATTTACCACTCCGGTTTTCCATGGGGAAAATAATCCTCGACCATGCTGCAATACGCTATAATGAAATCAGTGAGAAGAAAGGAAAAGAAGCCAGCATTTGGTTTTCAGATATAAATGCAACAATCGGGAATGTAAGGAATATTGATATCAGGCCAACAGACAGTCTTTCCCTGAACGCAAGGGCAAAACTGATGGATAAGGGAAATCTTCGCCTGGCGTTCAGGGAATCGTACACTGATAGCCTGCAGGGTTTTTTCATGCTGGCCAGGATGGGAAACATGGAATTTAATGCCTTATCACCATTGTTATTACCGCTTGTCAACATCAGGGTTGAAAGGGGAACTATTGATAGTTTATGGCTGAAGGCAAAAGCAAATGATTACCTGGCATTAGGAAAAATGGAAATGGACTATCGCAACCTTAAACTAAGCCTGTTAGATGATTCGGGCAGTAAAAAGAAATTCACGAGTTTCCTGATCAATACTTTATTAAAAGGGAAGAATGATAAAACCGGAATGGTTTATAAGGAGCGGTTAAGAAACAAATCGATGTTTAATTTTTGGGGTAAAATCGCGTTAAGCGGGTTATTGACAAATATAGGCGTACAAAAAAACAGGAAATACGCTAAAAAATATAAGCAACAAATGAAAACACTGAACCTGCCTCCAGACCTCCTTGAAGAGTAAAACCCACGGCCTAAAATCCCGGACAATAATTCCCCCAAATTCATTCCGGAATATCAAAATTCCTTAACTTCGAGCAAATTAGTTGTTTAGCTAACTATTATTTATATCATCGCGCGCTCTGAATAAAGTCTTGTAATATGAAAAGAACAATAAAAAAAATTGCGGTGCTTGGCAGTGGGGTAATGGGATCCCGGATCGCCTGTCATTTCGCAGGAGTTGGACTTCCCGTTTTATTGCTCGACATGGTGCCAAAAGAAGCAGTTGAAAGTACAGATAAGGCTATGCGCAATAAACTGGTAAATGATGCATTGCAGGCGGCAATAAAAAGCAATCCCTCCCCGGTATACACGAAAGATGTGGTGAAGAAGATATCCACCGGAAATTTCACCGACAACATGAAAGACATTGCCGGATGCGACTGGATCATTGAAGTTGTGGTAGAGCGGCTGGATATAAAGAAAATCATTTTCGAGCAGGTAGAACAATACCGTAAACCCGGAACCCTGATTACTTCCAATACATCCGGAATACCCATCCATATGATGGCAGAAGGCCGTTCAGATGATTTCAAAAAGCATTTTTGCGGCACCCATTTTTTTAATCCGCCACGCTACCTGCGACTATTGGAAATAATTCCTACACCTGACACAAGTGCTGATGTTATAGACTTCCTGATGAGCTATGGCAGCCTGCAGTTAGGCAAGACCACGGTACTTTGTAAAGACACTCCCGCATTTATTGCAAACCGTATTGGTGTTTATGGCATTATGGCCATATTCGGGCTGGTGGAGAAACTGGGATTGTCAATTGATGAAATTGATGCGTTAACCGGACCGGTAATCGGTCGCCCGAAATCTGCCACTTTCCGGACAGCGGATGTTGTAGGAATTGACACACTGGTTAAAGTTGCAAAAGGAGTCGCAGAAAATTGTCCCGCAGATGAGCAACGGGCAACTTTTACAATACCTGGCTGGCTTGATAAAATGATTACGAACAATTGGCTGGGCGATAAAACCGGGCAGGGCTTTTTCAAGAAGACCAAAGGTGCAGGTGGCGATAAGGAAATACTTACCCTGAACCTGGCCACCCTGGAATATGGCGCAAGGCAGCGGCCAAAATTTGCTTCACTTGAAGCTGCAAAACCAGTTGAAGACCTAAAAACCAGGTTGCAGATGCTGGTGCAGGGAACTGATAAGGCCGGTGAATTTTACCGGTTGTTCCACTATGGTTTATTCTCTTATATCTCGCACCGGATACCTGAAATTTCAGATGAAATTTACCGTGTGGATGATGCCATGATGGCCGGTTTTGGCTGGGAGATCGGCGCCTTTGAAAGCTGGGATGTTCTGGGGGTAGAGAAAACAGCCGCGAAGATGAAAGAAGCAGGCTATACACCTGCACCATGGATAGATGAAATGATTGCATCCGGGGCAAAAACCTTTTACAGGATAGAAAATGGGAAGCGTTTATACTATGACGTAACCAGCAAAACATATAAGCCATTGCCAGGTGGAGAAGCATTTATTGTAATGAAGAATTTCGAAGGCCAGACCGTTTGGAAAAACAGTGCCTGCCGGACTTACCATTTGGGTGATGATGTACTAGGACTTGAATGGTATACTAAAATGGGAAGTATCGGCGGCGAAGTGCTGGAAGGTATAAATAAATCCATCTCGCTGGCAGAAGAAAAATATAAAGGCCTGGTGATCGCCAACGATACGACGAACTTCAGTGCCGGTGCAAATGTGGGTATGATTTTCATGTTTGCTGTTGAACAGGAATATGATGAGTTGGATATGGCCATCAGGCAATTCCAGCAATCCATGATGAGGGCCCGTTATTCGTCTGTACCAGTTGTAATAGCGCCACATGCCCTTGCATTGGGTGGGGCATGCGAGCTAACCCTTCACTCCGATAAGGCTTGTGCGGCTGCAGAAACGTATATCGGCCTTGTAGAGTTAGGCGTTGGCCTTATTCCGGGTGGCGGCGGCACCAAGGAATTCGCTTTGCGTGCTGCAGATGAAATGCATGAAGATGAACCGGAAACAATTACCCTGAAAAACCGTTTCCTGACTATTGCCACGGCTAAAGTGGCCACGTCAGCCCATGAGGCCTTCGAACTGGGTATTTTAAGGAAAGGCCTTGATGAAGTGGTATTAAACCCAGGCAGAAGGATCAGTGAAGCTAAAAAATCGGTCGTGGAAATTTATGACAGCGGTTATGTATTGCCGGTACAACGCACTGATGTAAAAGTACTTGGCAGGTCGGCACTAGGAGCACTACTTGCAGGCATCAATGGTATGTGGCGGGCTAACTATGCTACCGACCACGATGCTTTGGTAGCCCGGAAATTAGCATATGTAATGTGTGGCGGGGACCTTAGCGAACCAACATTAGTTTCAGAGCAGTACCTGCTTGACCTCGAAAGAGAGGCTTTTCTTTCCCTTTGCGGAGAAAAGAAAACACTTGAGCGGATACAAAGCGTATTAAAATCGGGAAAACCAATAAGGAATTAAAAATTAACGATTGATATAAACAGCTTGCCTGCACACTTGAGAAAAGAGGCTGCCCGAAAAGGCAGCCTCATATTTTTTCACATGCGAAGTTACTTTCTATTCTGCTTTACAATTTCACCAGTTTTCTTATCTTTTAAAATCAGGCTGATATCGCCATTGGGTAATATTTCCTCCTTAATCAGGTAATACTGTTCATTATAAGAGGTGAATTTTTCGCCGCTCTCCGCTATTTCATCCCCCCGCCAATCATCAATCACTACTGGTTCCCAGTTTTTGGTTGAGGCAGATAAAAATGCAGCGTCCAAAATAGCATTAACAATATAACCGTCGTAAAAGCTTTCCAATGGTTTACGTCCTGTTTCGATTGCCTCAAACATATCGGTAAACATATTCGGGTATCCCAGTTCATGCGCTTCATCGCCCACAGGAAAAAGCCACCCGCTATTGCTTTCCGCTTTCTCCGCTACATATCCTCCTTTGCCCGTGCTGAACATTTCAAAACCAGTCCTTAAAAAACCATTGATCCAGATGGTACCTTCCGTACCCATCACTTCATCGCGCAAATCCATCCCGCCCCTGAAGTTCCAGCTCACTTCAAACTGGCTGATGGCGCCATTGGCATATTTTACAAGGCCAATTGCGTGGTCTTCAGCCTCAATGGGATGCACCTGCGTCGCGGACCAGCACATCACTTCAACAGGCCTTATATTTTTACCAATAAACCCCCTGCCAATTTCCACGCAGTGGCAACCCAGATCAATTATAGCCCCGCCTCCGCTTTTTTCCTTGTCCCAGAACCAATCGCTATGCGGGCCTGGATGGGCTTCCCTGGATTTTGTCCACAAGACCCGCCCTATTGCCCCGCTTTGTATACTTTCTACTGATTTCAGGAACTTGGGCGTATAACAAAGGTCTTCAAGGTACCCGCCAAAAATTCCCGAATCTTCAACCATCTGCAACATCTTTTTTGCTTCTGCAGCGGTGCGGCCCAATGGCTTCGTGCACAACACATGTTTTTTAGCCCTGGCGCAAGCTTCAACAGCCATTTCATGCAGATGGTTGGGCAGTGAAATCAATACCACTTCAACATCAGGATGGCTGATGGCCAATTCCATGTCGTCAGTAAAATGAGGTAAATGGTAATCATCCGCAAATCTTTTTGCATTCCTGATATTTCTGGAATACACCGTACAAATTGAGTCTTTTCTTCTTTGGGCATGAAGTGAACTGGCATAAAAGCGGGCAATAAAACCAGAGCCCAGCATCGCAATTTTCATGGACAATTAATTAAGTGTTTGGGTTATTTGCAGGAAACAACCTGTTTGGTATCATTCCGGGCAAGGCAATCTTTTTTGACAGATAATTTGCCGATTTAATTTAAGTTATTTAATGCTATACCAGGTTGGTAAAATGAAAAAGTTGCGGGGAAATTTCGCCGTTTTTTACCACTTATAAAATTCATTTCGGCGGGCGCCAATCCCAGCTTAACTTGATAAAAAAACCATGGATGTATTGGAGCTTACTAATATCACTAAATCCTATGGTAAGGTAAAAGCCCTCAATGGTATCAGCCTGGCTGTGCCAGAAGGTGCAATTTTCGGCATACTTGGCCCAAATGGCAGCGGAAAGACAACATTACTAAGTATCATATTAGATGTTTTGTCAGCCGACAACGGGCAATATAAATGGTTTGGCCAAAAGGGCAGTAAAGAGCAGCGAAAGCAAATTGGGTCCCTGCTTGAAACCCCCAATTTTTACCATTATTTATCGGCTGTCAGCAATCTAAAGATCACGCAAAGCATTAGTGGCCGTGGCATGGTGGCTGATATTGAAAATGCGCTAAAGACTGTTGACCTATTTGACCGGCGCAACAGTCGTTTCAGCAGTTTCAGCCTTGGCATGAAACAGCGACTGGCAATTGCAGCAGCCCTGCTGGGCGACCCGAGGGTACTGGTTTTAGATGAGCCAACCAATGGCCTTGATCCGGTTGGCATTGCAGAAATCAGGGACCTGATTAAAAACCTGCATAAAAGAGGGCATACTATCATTATGGCAAGCCACTTACTTGATGAAGTGGAAAAAATCTGCACCCATGTTACCATACTTAAAACCGGTAATATCATTGCAACCGGCGAAGTGGATGAAGTGCTTTCTGATGAAGACACCATTGAATTGGGAAGTGCTGATAACCCTGCGTTATTCAGGTTGCTGCAAGATTATCCGGGATTGCTGCATTGCAAAACTGAAGGCAAACTACTATTACTTGGATTTGAAAAAGGTAAAGCCGATGCTGCGGCCATCAATAATTTCTGTTTTAAGAATGGGTATGTTTTGCAGCACCTGGCAATAAAAAAGAAGAGACTGGAAACCAGATTTTTCGAACTGACCAATAATTAACAAAAAAAATCATGATATCACTGCTGAAAACGGAATGGCTCAAGATGCGAAACTATCCTGCATTCTGGCTTTTACTGGGGCTTTGTGTTTTGTCATATCCGGGTATAAATATTATGGCGATAAATATTTACCAGAACATTATTGAAAAAAAATCTGCTGCCGGCCAGGTGTTGAGCATACTCCTTGGCGAACCATTTTCATTTCCTGAAGTCTGGAGGACCACCGCCTATTTTTCATCCTTGTTTATTTTTATTCCGGCTGTATTAGTGATCATGCTCATCACCAATGAATTCACTTACAAAACACACCGGCAAAATATTATTGATGGCTGGAGCAGGCAGGATTTCATGTTGGCCAAACTGATTGATGTTATCATTGTTTCCCTGCTTGTAACAGCGCTGTATGCCACTGTTGCATTAATAATCGGCATAACTTATACCAGTGCTCCCACAGAAGGAAAATGGACCCTGGTATATTATGTTGGTTTATTTGCCCTGCAAACTTTTTCGCAATTATCAATTGCCTTCCTGGTGGGTTTGGTTGTGCGAAAATCATTTATAGCACTTGGCGTTTTCCTGTTTTATTCAATGGTAGCCGAACCAATCGGAGTAGGCCTATTGCGTTATAAATATTTCAAAAATGATATAGGCCGGTTTTTCCCCTTTGAAATTTCTGACCGCATTATACCTGCCCCGGCTTTTATGAAGGGTATTGATGAAAAAGAATACCAGGCAGCGCTGGATGCTGTTTCCAGGCATGTAGTATATACAATTATACTTGTGATTGTAACCTGGGGTATAAATTACCGGGTATACCAGAAGCGTGATTTATAATGAACCGAAAGCGCTTTCAATAGTGGGATAAGTATACTGAAAGCCGGCTTGCCGGCATTTAGCAGCACTTACAGTAGTACTTTTCAAAACTTCAATACTCATTTCTCCCAAAACCATTTTAAGCATAAATTCAGGAACATGAACTGGCAGGAACAAATTGCCTTTGATTTTCCTTGCCAGTGCCAAAGTCAATTCTTTGTTGCTGACAGGCTTGGGTGCAACAGCATTAAACACCCCACTCCAACTATCATTCTCAATGGCAGTGTTGTACAAACGGATTAAATCAGCCAGGTGAATCCAGCTGATTACCTGGTTACCGCTTCCCAGAATAGCTGCAATACCAAGCCTGATGGGCTTAATGAATTCCTTTAAAGCACCGCCCTTTTCGGACAATACGATTCCTGTCCTTAAGATAACCAATCGAATACCCATTGCTGTTACTTCCTGCATGCTTTCCTCCCATTCCCTGCAGGTATTGCCCAGGAAGTCACTGGCAGCCGGCTGATTTTCTGTAAATGGTGCAGGATTCGGAACTACCGGATCAGGGCCATACCAACCAATAGCCGAGGAGCAAACAACTGTTTTTACCTGGTTCGGGATTTCTTTCAAAGCTTTACACAGTAAAGCACCGCTTTCCACCCTGCTGTCCCGGATTTCTGCTTTCCTGCGGTCTGACCATCTTTTTTCTGCAACGCCGGCGCCTGCCAGGTGGATGATATGGTCGGCAACTGCTATTGCTTCGCGGTCGATTGTACCGCGTTGAATATCCCAGGCGGCATAGCGCATTTTATCTGTACTGGTATAGTTTGAAGGCGTCCTTGTAAGTACAATAACCTGGTGATTATTTTGCAGTAAAAATTCTGTCATGGCACGGCCAATAAGCCCGGTGCCACCTGTAATTAAAATCGTAGCCATACTGATACTAACAAATAATTGACCAGGTAGTTTGAAGCCTGGTTAATAGTGAACAAAAAAGGCCCCTCGCAAATGCGAAGGGCCGACTATCCTTTATGGATAACAACTAAAAACAAACTCATTTTCAAGGCACATAATACCTGACTAGTCGGGCTTTTTGCCGTCCAGGAAAGTATTAATGGTGCTGATCTGGGAATTATTGTGCTCATCTGTTTTCACCGTATAATTGCTATAAAAGTTTTCAGCCGGTGAAACAGTGTTATAAAGTTCAAGATTGCGGCGGATATAGGCCGGCACAGTGTCAAACTCGTTATTAGGGTCTGCAGCATTGATGTTGAATGACAGATTCCGTAGTTTCTGTATCCTTTCAGCGGCTTTCCGTTTCTGTTCCTCCGCTTCGTCCGGCATCGCCGGCTCCTCAGCAGGAGAGGTCCGATTGTTATCGGAATAAGAAGGTAGAGTTGATGGTGCCCCAGGCTGATCCGCCGCAGGAGAAACATCTTTAATCACCAGTTGCATATCGAACGAAGGTTCATCTTCTTTCTGTGGCAATGCCGGCAACTGTTGAGGGATGGGTTCATTCACAGGAGGAGTCGCAAATTCCATTTTGGAATTGATTTCCGGACGACTAGCCGGTTCTGCATAAATATTGGAAGGCTTGGCCAAGTATCCCCCGGATGCTGCAGACACCGGAGAATTCGTTTCAACTATCTTTAATTCAATTCTTTCTTCAGTGGTACTATCGAAATTGCTTTGCGAATCTAGGTCAGCAATGCTATTTCTATCTGATAAGTTATCAACCGTAATATTACGGTCTGAATCATCCGTAAAATACACAATGGATTCAGGCTGCTCTTCTACCAGCACAGGTTGCATGGCAGAAGGCTTTTCTACAACAGGTGCTTGTGGCACTACCCTTTTTTCTTCCTGGAAAAATGGCAAAACCGGTTGATCATATATTTTAGCTTCTTCATTACGCGCACCAAGAGTCATCAGGATTTTTTCTTCCTTTTTAGCCTCGGGTTTTCTCTCAGTCTTTCTGTCAAATGGGTCCTTATACTCAAATCCGGTAGCAATAAGCGTAATACCTATTTTATCCTCCAATGTATTATCATAACCCAACCCGAGTATCACATCAGAATCTTCACCTGCCTGGCTAAGCAGGTAACTCTGGATAGTATCAACTTCATCCATCGTGAATTCATGCTGACCTTCAGCTGAATTAATATTTATCAAAATCCATCGTGCGCCCCTGATATCGTTATCATTCAGTAATGGTGAATTGAGGGCTTCTTCAATGGCTTGCTGCGCGCGGTTTTCACCGGAAGCGGCAGCATTTCCCAAAATTGCCACACCGCCATTGCGCATAACAGTGCATACATCGGCAAAATCGACATTTATCTGTCCGGTGCTGCTGATTACATCGGTAATACATTTTGCAGCAGTAGCCAGTACATTGTCAGCTTTTGCAAAAGCTTCTTTCATTTTGAGGTTACCATACTGGTGGCGCAACTTATCATTACTGATCACCAGCAGGGTATCAACATATCCTTTTAATTGCTGGATGCCTTCTTCCGCCTGGATTTGCCTTTTCCGACCTTCATAGGAAAAAGGTGTAGTAACAATACCGACAGTCAAGATGCCAAGTTCCTTACAAATCCTGGAAATGATCGGGGCACCGCCGGTTCCGGTACCACCGCCCATGCCAGCAGTGATAAAAGCCATTTTGGTGTTAACTTCCAATATGCGCTTGATTTCTTCGAGGCTCTCCTCTGTGGCCTGCTTGCCAATTTCCGGATTCGCACCGGCACCCAGGCCCTGTGTAAGATGTGGCCCCAATTGTATTTTATTGGGAACCTGGCTAAGTGCAATTGCCTGTGCATCCGTATTACAAATAATAAAATTCACGCCGTCAATACTTTGACTGAACATATGGTTAACTGCATTGCTTCCGCCGCCTCCAACACCAATCACCTTAATTATGGATGATTTTTCCTTCGGTAAATCAAAGTGTATCATATTCACAAATTGTTTTCGACTCGCTGTTTCCAGCAGGTTGTTAAGAATAATGGGTTATAAAATCGTTTGGTTAGTAAGAATCCTATAAATGCTGATCTTCTTCTTCCTTAAATAAATCAATCAGGTTGTCTTTAAACTTGCTCCAGAACCTGTTGATGCCAAGTTCAGTTTTTCTGTTTCCAACAGGTACTGATTCCGCCTCAACAGAAGCAACCCTTTCAATTTCTTTTTCCTTTTGCAATTCCCTTGGAATTTCAACAGGCCTGAAATGGCGATCGAACTGCTTTCTGTTGCGCTCATAGTCATCATATCCTTTCAGGATTAAACCGATACAGGTTGCATACATAGGCTTGGTAAGCTCATCAATATGCCCGGATGCCAGGTGCTCGTTGGGATAACCGATCCTGGCATTCAACCCTGTTACATATTCAGTTAACTGGATCAGGTGTTTCAACTGGGAACCTCCCCCAGTTAATACAATCCCACCATTCAACATCCTGCTATCCATCCCTACCTGTTTCAAATGATAGGTCACAAAATCCATGATTTCGCTCATCCTGGCCTGGATGATGTTGGCCAGGTTCTTCACGCTGATTTCCTTAGGGGGCAATCCGCGCATACCCGGAATAGTTATAAAGGCATTTGCTTTGGCTTCATTAGCCAACGCTGAACCGAACTGGACTTTCATTTGCTCTGCCTGTGTTTTCAAAACACCAAGTCCGGTTTTGATATCATTTGTAATATTTTCACCACCAAACGGAATTACAGCAGTGTGCTTAAGGATACCTTCATAAAAAACAGCCAGGTCAGTGGTTCCGCCACCGATATCAACAATTGCAACACCAGCTTCAATGTCTTCCTGGCCCATTACAGCCGCCGCTGAAGCAAGTGGTTGCAGCACCAGGTCTTTGGTATGTAACCCGCTTTTTTCAACAGCACGGTTAATATTCCTTATCGCATTTTTATCGCCTGTAATGATGTGGAAATTGGCGCCCACTTTCACCCCGCCATAACCAATCGGGTTGGGAATATTCTGAAAATTATCCACTGTAAACTCCTGCGGTATTACATCAATGATCTGGTCTCCGGCAGGAATATATGTTTTATACTGGTCTGCAACGAGCTGGTCAATTTCACGCTGCGTGATTTCTTCATCAGTGGTTTGCCGGACTATATCTCCCCTGGTTTGTAAGCTTTTAATATGATGGCCGGCTATACCAACATATACTTCACTGATCTCAAGGTTTGGATTGGACGCATAGCAATTTTCCAAAGCACAGGCAATCGCCTTGATCGTTTCATCGATATTCAGCACCTGGCCATGTTTTACACCATTGCTGTTCGCACGACCAAATCCCAGTATCTCCAATTTTCCAAATTCATTTTTCCTGCCTGCTATTGCTGCAATTTTTGTTGTCCCTATATCGAGCCCTACAATAATGGGTTGTTCATGGTTCATCAGTTATATGTTTTTAGTTGTTGTTACAATTTTTTCTTCATCACAGCCTTCGGCTGCTTGCCAGTATTCGTTTGCACAGGGGATGGATCGGGACCGGGTTTTCTTTCGGATTGGGATATTGGAGATGCAGTAACAGCAAGGTTTTGAACATTACTATTAACCAATAAAGATGTATCAGCAAAATTCCTCCACACTATTTTTTTATCCACGGATGTGGATATTGTATTTCCTTTTATACCTATAACCTGCTTGTCAAATTGCACATCAATTGCCTGGTAATAATCAAAGCCTGTTTTCGAAAGCACTTGTTTATAAAAAATCTGCAATTTGTTGAACTTGTTCTCAATATTTTCCCCATCACCAAAAAGGATAATATGATTGCCAATCAGGGGTATTATCTCAAACTTCTGGTTAACATTCAAATTCACTTGTGCTATCTGTGCCATCCAGAAAGGGTCCGTATTCATAATCCTGCTAATACCCTTCACACCCGAAAGCAATACACTGTCTGCAGCCTGCCTTATTTTTAGTTTTTCCGGCATTCCCGTAAAAACAGGCAGTTTAACCGGGGGCTTTCCAGGTGCAAGCGGCAGGTATTTACCGGTGCTGTCTATATAATAAGAATTTCCGGCTGCGGTAAAAACCCGGGCCAATGGCTCCCTTTCCTGTATCCTGATCTGTAAAACCCTATCCTGGTCAATAAACAATTCCGCATCACTGACCCAGCTTTGCTGGCGCAACTTTGACTCCATACCACGCAAATCGAAACTTGCTACCGGCATTCCCTTAAAAGACGCAGATCCGTTTGGACCAATCAATTTCCAGATATCCGATTTATCAATAAACAGGTAATTGTGCGCACCGTTGATTTCAACCTTTGCCCCTTTGCAGCTGGCATCATTAGTTTTGCGAATGGCAGCAATTAAAATAACCAGCAGGGAAACACCAGCCAGCAGCCACGCGCAGGCCACTAAAATCTTCCTGATATTGATGCGGCCCTTACTCATGCTTCTTCGATCAAACGTTTTATAGGTTGAACCAGGGTGTCAATATCTCCGGCCCCGGCTGAAATCAGTAAATTCCCCTGGCGACTACCTGCATTATCCAGAATATGTTGCCGTATATAATTTTCCAGTTCGTCCTTTTCCAGTAACACAACATGACCTGGTCTCATCTGGTCACTGATTATCTTACTGGTAACACCTTCCATCGGTAATTCCCTTGCCGGATAAATCGGCAGCAAAACAACTTCATCTGCAAGATCAAGGCTTGCTGCAAACCCGGCAGCCAGGTCACGGGTTCTCGAAAAAAGATGTGGCTGAAAAATGACGGTGCATTTTTTACCAGGGAACAATGCTTTCGCTCCGGTAATCAGTGCCTTTAATTCTTGTGGATGGTGTGCATAATCATCAACAAAAATCAGTCCGGTCTTTTTAACCACATATTCAAACCGACGCCTTACGCCGCGAAATGCCTCTACCGCAGACTTTATTTTATCTTCGTTTATACCAAGTTGATGAGCTATAGCAACAGCCACTACAGCATTCTCTACATTATGCAACCCACCCATATGCAAAACAATGCGCGATATTTTTGCAGCAGGCATCACAACAGAAAATTCGTAACTGCCATCCTGCATTTTAATATCTGAAGCATAGATGTCCGCCGCAGTATTATCCAGACTATAGGTCAAATGATGCCCTGCCCTCAGTTCATTAGATTTAGGAAGACCATATTTACTAAAAAGTGTTCCCTGGGGCTTAATACATTTACTAAAATCCACGAAAGCTTCCTGCAAAGCTTCTTCCGTGCCATAGATATCGAGATGGTCGGGATCCATGGAGCTGATCACTGCGATATCGGGATGCAGCCTCAAAAAACTGCGGTCATACTCGTCCGCTTCAATTACCGCAACATTTCTAGGGTCACTCCAGAAATTGGTTTGGTAGTTTACGGCAATACCACCCAGGAAAGCATTACAACCATAGCCGGTATGCCGCAAAATATGTGCAGTCATACTGGTAGTAGTCGTTTTCCCATGGGTCCCACCTATACATATGTTAAAAGAACTATTGCTGATAATTCCTAAAACCTCACTTCTTTTCTTTACAGGATAGCCGCCTTGCTGATAAAAAACAAGCTCTGCATGTGTTGATGGCACAGCCGGCGTATATACTACCAACCCAACCTGCCTGGGTATTAAGGCGATATTCTCTTCATAATGAATATTCACGCCCTCATTTTCCAATGCACGCGTCAATGGTGTTGGTGTTTTATCATAACCGCCCACTTCCTTACCCAGCGATAAAAAATACCTGGCCAGGGCACTCATACCAATTCCACCGATACCGATAAAATAAACACTTTGTATGTCTTTAACTGAAAGCAATTGCTGAGTTAATTTATTCTTTTTAAAATTTCACGCGCCACGGTTTCATCTGCATCCCCAACAGAAAGTGGTGCTAAATTATTGACCAGTTCCTTTTGCTTCAATGGATCTTTTGCAAGGGAAACCGCGGTTTCCACCAACCTTCCTGCCGCTTCTTTATCCATAATCATCAGTGCGGCATTCTTATCTGCAAGGTGCATTGCATTAACTGTCTGGTGATCTTCTGCAGCGAAAGGATATGGCACCAGAATGGCCGGTTTCCTGACAACACAAATTTCAGCTATGGCCATTGCGCCCGCCCTAGAAATAATAATATCTGCCGCTGAATAAGCATATTCCATTTGGGTAATAAATTCGCTTACCCAAACCCCTTTTCTTCCTTCAGCAGATTTTTTTCCCTGTTCTGCAAAAGGCTTTCCGGTTTGCCAAATCAGTTGCAGGTTATTGTGCTCCAGCAATGGCAAACCGCTTTCTATCGCTTCATTTATACTTTTTGCACCTAAACTGCCACCAACTGACAAAATGGTGGTGCGGGCCGGATCAAGACCGAAAAATTTAATGGCAGTTTCGCGGTCAATCGCAGCATGCACAATATTTGAACGGACCGGGTTACCGGTTACCATGATCTTGTCTTTGGGGAAAAATTTTTCCATGCCGTCTGATGCAACAAAAATCACAGTAGCTTTCCTTCCAAGCATCTGGTTAGATTTCCCTGCAAATGAATTGGACTCATGCAGAAAACTATAAATGCCACGTTGTTGAGCCAGCCTGAGAACCGGGAAACTGGAATATCCACCAACCCCTATTGCTGCATCAGGCTTAAACCTGTCAAATATTTTCCTGACCTGGAAAAAACTCCTTATAAGTTTAAAAGGCAACCCAATATTTTTTATCAAAGAGCTTCGGTTAAAACCTGCTATATCCAATCCTTCAATCTGGTAACCAGCCTGCGGTACTTTCTCCATCTCCATTTTACCCTTTGCACCCACAAATAATAATTCAACCTGCGGATCCATTTTTTTCAACGCATTGGCAATGGCTATTGCCGGGAATATATGCCCGCCGGTACCGCCTCCCGCTATAATTATTCTTCTGGCCATTATTCTTCCGTTTTTTCTACTGCTTCTTCCATTTTCAACAATTCATTCTTCTCCACATAACGGGATACACTTAAAATGATGCCTATTGCTATACAGGTAAATAAAAATGAGCTGCCTCCCATACTCACCAGGGGAAGTGTAACGCCGGTAACAGGAAACAGGTTTACATTTACTGCCATATTGGCCATGGCCTGGATCACCAGGGTGAAACTTAATGCAAGGGCAAGAAAGGCGCCAAATGCATAAGGACACTTGCGGAATAACTGTATACTCCGGTACAAAAAAACCAGGTAAACCAATATCACGATTGCGCCACCCAGTATTCCATACTCTTCTATTATTATCGCGTAAATAAAATCCGAATAGGGATGTGGCAGGAAATTCCTTTGCTCGCTGTTACCCGGACCTAACCCGAAAAATCCACCTTTTGCAATGGCAATCTTGGCCTGGTTAACCTGGTAATTATTATCATCGTCTTCCTGTTCCTTTCCACCATAAACAAAAGCTTCTACCCTGTTAACCCATGTAGTGAAACGGGCAGTCAACCTGGATTTACCTTCTGTTTTTGATTTTATGCCATTCCCGCTGTTGTGTTGAATAACCGCGGTGAGTATTAAAAAAATAATGGGCACAAGGGCAATTAAACCGGTTAGCAAAAGATGCTTCATGCTAACCCGGCCGATAAACAACAACATCATACTGGTTGCCCCCACCAGCAATGCGGTAGATAAATTTGCAGGTGCAATAAGTACGCAGGTAATACCTACAGGTATAATAACAGGGAGAAAGCCTTTTTTAAAATCCTTTATCACATCCTGTTTTTTCGACAACATCCTGCTGATATACATGAATAAAGCCAACTTAGCCAGGTCTGAAGTCTGGAAAGTAAGGTTAATAATCGGGAGCCTGATCCAACGGCTTCCCTCATTCAACTTAACCCCAAAAAATAAAGTATAAATTAAAAGGGGTATGGTCAGGAGAAAAACGATTTGTGCGATTCTCGAATAGAGGGTATAATTCACCATGTGTGCAAAATAGATCATCATGATGCCGATACTTATAAACGCCACCTGCTTAAACAGGTATACCTCAGTATTTCCCCGATACATTTTATAAGCCAGGGATCCTGTGGAACTGTACACAACAAGCAATGACATCAGTGCCAGCAACACAACAAGTGTCCAGATCACTTTATCACCCTTTGTTTTGTTAAGTAACTGATTCATTTTTGTTTAATTCGCCATTCACTATAATGCCTTCACTGCATCTTTAAACTGTTTTCCACGGTCTTCATAATTTTTAAACAGGTCAAAACTGGCACAAGCCGGACTCAACAACACAACATCTCCTTTGTTAGCCAACTGATAGGCAGAATGCACTGCTTCAGCCGCACTGGAAGTATTTACAATTACGGCCACATCGTTCTGGAAAGCCTCGTGTATTTTCCGGTTATCTGTGCCCATACAAACAATTGCTTTAACCTTTTCCTTTACCAGTTCCAGGATCAATGAATAATCATTTCCCTTATCAACACCACCCAGTATAAGTATTGTAGGCTGGTTAAGGCTTTCGAGCGCATACCATGTGCTGTTTACATTGGTCGCTTTGCTGTCATTTATAAATTCAACTCCCCTTACCGTAGCAACATGCTCCATCCTGTGTTCAAGAGCCTCAAAAGATTGAATAGCCTCCCTGATCTTGTCTTTCCGCAACCCAATAACGGATGCGGCTAACCCTGCTGCCATGGTATTATATTGATTGTGTTTACCCTTCAGCGCAAAATCATAAATACTCATTTGAAATTTCTCGTCTTTTGCTGCGACGGTCATTTCATGGTCTTTAACAAATGCGCCCGGGTGTAATTCTTTTCTCATACTGAATGGTAATGGGTTAGATAGGATCGAAAATTCCTTGATATACTTTACGGTTACTTCATCATCTTCACAATAAATGAAATAATCGCCTGGTTGCTGGTTCATCGTAATCCTGAACTTGCTATTGATATAATTCCTGAACTGGTAGTCATAACGGTCGAGGTGATCTTCTGTGATATTGGTGAGGATGGCTATATAAGGACGAAAAGTCGATATGTCATCCAACTGAAAACTGCTGATCTCTGCGATATACCAGGCCTTCGGATTCAATGCGACCTGGCGGGCAAAGCTGTACCCGATATTGCCAACCAGTGCACAATTCAATCCTGCATGTTTACAAATATGATAGGTAAGCGCAGTGGTGGTTGTTTTACCATTACTTCCGGTAATTGCAACAACCTTACTGTTTCCAATAAAGCGATATGCCCATTCTATTTCACTAATCACGGGAATTCCCTTTTCCCTGATTTTTTTCACCAATTCATTCTTTTCAGGAATGCCCGGACTTTTTATCACCAATGCGGCGGAAAGAACGCGCTCAATGCTATGCTTACCTTCCTCCCACTCAATTCCATTGGCAATCAATTCAGCCCGGTGATCCTCTTTCAATTTCCCGCCATCACTTACAAAGCAGGAGTATCCCTTTTGCTTTGCCAGCAATGCTGCTCCAATTCCACTTTCACCTGCACCTAATATGATAACTGGTCCATTCATGTCATTAAAAGTGTTTTCCACGGATTGGGGGTTCTTCAACAGTATTGGATTTCTGCACCACAAATGCGTTCAACGAGCCGGTTGGTTTTTCAATAATGATCTAGCGGATTTTCAATGTAACGATGGAAAAAATCACGCAGAATATTGTAACGATCCAGAATCTTGTAACAATCTTACTTTCATGATAACCCAATTTCTGATAGTGATGATGCAACGGGCTCATCAGAAATATCCTCCTTCCTTCCCCATACTTTTTACGGGTGTATTTAAAATAACTCACCTGCAACATCACACTGAGGTTTTCAACAAGGAATACGCCACAAAAAATGGGTATCAGCAATTCTTTCCTGACAATGATGGCCAGGGCAGCAATTACCCCACCCAGCATCAGGCTGCCAGTATCACCCATAAAAACCTGCGCGGGATAAGCATTATACCAAAGGAATCCAACACAGGCCCCGCACATGGCTCCGATGAAAATTGACAATTCACCAAGGTTGGGTATATACATAATATTGAGGTAATCTGCAAGCAACAGGTTTCCGCTTGCATAGGCAAATACCCCCAAACAAATACCAATAACCGCACTGACACCAGTCGCCAGACCATCCAGTCCATCGGTGATATTTGCACCGTTGGAAACAGCGGTTACAATAAAAATCACAATCAGTACATATAACACAGAAGTACCTCCCCTGAGTGCCTGTGGCAACAATTTCGAATAGTTGAACTCATGGCTCTTCACAAATGGAATTGTAGTAATCGGTTCATTCGCTTCAACAAAATATCGCTGCTTTCCCTGGAATTTAACAGTCTTTACCGTTGCTCCGGCATCAGGTGTTCCCGTATATTCCCGCCATACTTTAGTATTGCCATTAAACAAAAGCGTAATTCCTATAACCAGTCCAAGTCCAACCTGTCCAAGGATCTTAAACCATCCTGCCAATCCGTCTTTATCACCTTTCCTGTAAGCCACTCCCTGCTGCTGCGCTATTTTCTTTGCACGCAACTTGAGGAAGTCATCTATAAAACCAATAATTCCTAGCCAGATCGTACTAAAAATCATTAACCGCACATAGGCTTTTGTAAGGTCTGCCAGCAATAATGTTGGAAGCAATATTGCAAGGATGATGATCAGCCCGCCCATTGTTGGTGTTCCCTTCTTTTGTTGCTCTCCCTGCAAACCGAGATCACGCACACTTTCACCTACCTGCCGCTTCAACAGGTATTTAATCAGTTGTTTTCCAAATACAGTTGTAATAATCAGGGACAAAATCACGGCCAGTAACACCCGGGAAGTGATGAACTGAAACAGCGCACTTCCCGGGAACCTGATCCCCAATTCTTTCAACCAATCAATTAAGTGGTACAGCATGATGGTTTTTTTCGTACTGGCTTTCCACCTGGTGTCCAGCCAGGCAGATTTGTGTTTGTAACCGTCCTAAAAAATTAATATCCTTTATTTTCACCCGGCGGGTAATACCCGGCGGGTGAAATGTCACTTTCCTAATAATGCAATCACTTTTACCATTTCTTCCTTATCATCAAAATGATGTTTCACTCCTTTAATTTCCTGGTACTTCTCGTGCCCCTTTCCAGCAACCAGGATAATATCACCAGGACCAGCCAGGCTAAACGCCGTTTTAATTGCTTCATGCCTGTCTTCAATGGAGAGATGTTTCCTCCGGGCCGCAGTGTTTAATCCGGTTTCCATTTCCCTCAAAATCTGGTGTGGATCTTCGCTACGTGGGTTATCTGAAGTAAAAATTGCCTTATCACTATAATCACATGCCGCCTGTGCCATTACGGGCCTTTTACTTTTATCCCTATCACCGCCACACCCAACCACAGTAATTATTTTTTCGTCCCCTCTCCTCAATTCCCGGATTGTCTTCAGCACATTAACCAATGCATCGGGAGTATGCGCGTAATCCACTATGGCAATGATCTTTTCAACGGGTGAAATAAGGTAGTCGAACCTTCCCTCTGCGCCGCTTAGAATACTTAAACAACGCAGCACTTCATCACTCTTTTCACCAAGACAAACCGCAGCTCCATAAACAGCCAAAAGATTATATGCGTTGAATTCGCCAATCAGCCTGAAATGGACTTCCTTTTCGTTAACCGTCATCACCAGGCCTGTCAATCCGTTTTCCAGGATCTTTCCCTTAAATTCTGCAACTGTACGCAGGCTATAATAATATTTCTGCGCATTGGTATTCTGCAGCATCACTGCTCCCCGCTTGTCATCCATATTACTGATGGCAAAAGCCGCTGGAGGCAGGTTATCGAAAAAAGACTTCTTCACCCTGATATACTCGTCAAATGTTTTATGATAGTCGAGATGATCATGGGTAATATTGGTGAAAATCCCACCTGCAAATTCAAGTCCGGCTATGCGCTGCTGGTGAACAGCATGAGAGCTAACTTCCATGAAGGCAAACCGGCATCCTGCATTAACCATTTGTTGCAGCAAGGCATTGATGCTTATGGCATCCGGTGTGGTATGTGTTGCAGCAATTGGTTTCGTAACAATAATGTTCTGCACGGTACTAACCAATCCGCAATCATATCCCAACGCTGTAAAGAGCTTATATAATAAAGTAGCTACCGTTGTTTTTCCATTTGTGCCGGTAACCCCAATTAATTTCAACTTTTGTGAAGGCCGGCCATAATAATGATTCGCCATCCAACCTGCGGCCTCACTGCTGTTTTCAACTTCTATATATGTAACATCCCCGTTCAACTTAGCAGGAAGTTTTTCACAGATAACCACGTTCGCTCCTGCTGAAATAGCCTTTTCAATAAATTCATACCCATCTGACTGAACTCCTTTAATCGCTATAAAACAAGAACCATTACTGACTTTCCTAGAATCTATCTGCAGGTCTTTTACTCCTGTCTGCAGGTTTCCATTCACAGAACGGATCTTAACCTGGTACAATATATCTTGTAAAATGACCATCAATTCAGGGCTAACACGATAGTTTGATTATTCACAACCGGCTTACCGGCTTCTATTGATTGCGTCTTTACTTTTCCTGTACCTTTTACCAACACTTTAAGTTTCATTTCTTCCAGCAGGAATAAAGCATCTTTCAGTCCCATGCCCTGCAGGTCGGGCATCATATTGGCGGCCATTTCCCTTCGCTGCAAAACCGGGTCAAAATTTTCTGCTGCCTGAACATTGGCCCACACATTTTCCTTTACACTATCCTGGTAAGGCACTTTAAGCCTATCAAAAACCGTCCGGACATCTTTTGCAGTGCCTGTATAATAAAATGCCGTACTATCCTTCATGAGAAGCGAAACCGATTTTGCCGGAACCTCCTGCGCCTGAATAGCAAAGAGCTTATCTGCTATTTCTCTGAAAACCGGTCCTGCTACAGCTGCGCCATAATATTTAACAGCATGCGACTTATTCTTTATTACCACGATGCAGCTATATGCAGGTTTTTCTGCGGGGAAATACCCTGCAAAAGATGACTGGTATATATGATCGCTGTACCCGTGGCTACCATTTGCCACCAGTGCAGTACCAGTTTTTCCTGCGAACCTGTAATAAGGAGACTGGAGGGTTTTTCCTGTTCCATTCACCACAACACCTTCCAGGCAGGTTTTCAATTGTTTCAAAGTTGCTTCGCCGCAAATCTTCTCCTCCAATACTTCGGGATGGTTTTCACTCACTGTTAATCCGCCTTTACGAACTTCTTCAACCAGGTAAGGCTTCATCATTTTCCCGTTGTTGGCTACCGCATTGTATACCATTAAAGTTTGCAGCGGACTAACCAAAACCTCGTAGCCAAAAGCCATCCATGGCAATGAAGTTGCACTCCAGGTTTTCGACCTGGGACTCTTGATCACCGGCTGGGTTTCCCCGACGAGGCCAATTCCTGAAAATTCGTTTAGTCGTAACCGCTTTAAATGATCAATATATTGCATTGGGTTCTTTGCGTAATAAGTCATCGCCAGTTTTGCCATCCCTACATTACTGCTCAGTTCAAAAGCCTGTTGCACGGTTACATCGGTGCGGTTATGCTTTTCACTATCATACACCGTCCTGCCATTCACTTTCCAAACTCCGGTCTCAAGGTTTACATGGCTGCCGATATCTATTTTTTTATCTTCAAGTGCCGCTAAAAGCGTTGCCAGTTTAAAGGTTGATCCTGGTTCGCTCGCACGGATCGCATAATTAAGATCTTCCCAATATTCACCTTCGCCTCTTTTTCCCAGGTTGGCCATAGCTTTAATTTTACCGGTGGCTACTTCCATTACTATGCAGGTGCCGTGCTCTGCTTCATTTTCAATCATCGTCTTCAACAATGCATTTTCAGCTATATCCTGGATATTTACATCCAGCGTAGTAATAAGGTCCTTACCGTTTTCGGGCTCAACTTCATAACCCTCAACCGGAACAGCCACACCACCGGAAATAAACCGTACCAGCCTCTTTCCTGTCTCACCCCGAAGCAGACTATCATAAGTCCTCTCCAATCCTACGTTTTGCGCATTTTCCCTGGCCAGTCCGATTGTTCTGTTAGCGAGCAACCCAAATGGATTGAGCCTTTTACTTTTTACATCTGCTATAAAACCACTTTTGTTCCGCCCCTGCCTGACCAATGGAAAATCTCTCAATTGTTTATACTGCTGAAAACTTATATCTTTTCGCAGGAGAAAATAACGGTCCTTTTTGCGGAAACCTTCCTGCAGCATTTTTTTGTATGCCTGTGAAGATTGATCCTGGAATAAGCCAGCCAGTGAAATACTGAGAGAATCTACATTTTCACGAAATCTTTTACCATTCTTTTCCTGTAAACCCTCTGCACCGAAATCAATATATATATTGAAATACGGAATTGACGTGCTGAGCATGCTCCCATCTTCGCTGTAAATTGTTCCCCGATCTGCATCCAGGTTTACTATCCGGGTATGCAAACTATCACTCTTGCTTCTCCAGTAATTACCTTCAACATCCTGTATGTAAAGAGCTCTGCCTAATACAATCACCGACAATACAACTATGCCCAGAAAACAGAGATAAACTCTCCATAGTATGTCGCGTTTTATTTCCAAAGCGCCCGTTGATTAGGTTCTAATTATTATTTGTACTGGCACTATCAATTAAAATAACCGGCGGAGTAATCAGCTCCCTCAATCCCAGTGGCTCTACCGCTTTCGCCAGTTCTGTCTGCTTGCTGCGAAACATCACTTCACTCTTCAGCGTCTTATACTCAAATTGCAATTCCCGCAATTCTTTATTCGTTCTGCTGATCGATTTGATCAGCTTATCAGAATAATGACCGTTATAGATATAGATTACTGCAAGGGCGCTCAGGAATAAAAAAAATGGCAGGTTCTTTACCATTAGCTGGTAATTGATCCTTTTTCTTTTACCTTTTTTGGTGATCACTGGTTCCATAAGCAAAACTGGTCATTCATTTGGACATTAACATTTCACAACGATATCAAACGATACTACGAAATCAAAAAAACTAACCCTATTCTACTATCTTCTTTCTGCTACTCTCAACTTGGCGCTCCTGGCCCTCGGATTTTTTTTCATTTCCTGTTCTGTCGGCACAACCGGCTTCTTGCTGATAACCGCCATGGGTGTTACAACAACCCGGTTTTCAAATGGATGGTCATCCACTATGTCAAAGCTGCCGGACTTAAAAAAAACTTTCACCAACCGGTCTTCCAGTGAATGGAACGTGATGATTGCAGCCCTTCCACCTGGTTTTAATACCTGGGGTAATTGTTGCAGCATTTCTTTCAATGCACCCAACTCATCATTCACTGCAATTCTCAAGGCCTGAAAAACCTGCGCGAAATATTTATTCGGATTACCCTTTACCACACCCTGTAATGCAGCTTTGAACTGGCTAATGGTGCGCATGGGCAATTTGTTTCTTAGTTCCACTATCGTTCTGGCAAGTGTTTTTGCATTGGTTACTTCCCCGTATTGTTCAAATAACTTGTGCAATTCCTGTTCACTATAAGAGGCAATAATATCCGCAGCCTTAAGTGTACCACGCTGATCCATCCTCATGTCCAGGTCTGCATCAAAACGGATGGAAAACCCACGGTCGGCCTCATCAAACTGGTGACTGCTAACGCCCAGGTCAGCCAAAACACCATCCACATTTTCAATACGGTGCAATCGAAGGAACCTTTGCAGGTGTCTGAAATTGTGCGGTACAAAAATTATCCGCGGATCATCAGGCAGGTTATTCTGTGCGGCTGCATCCTGGTCAAATGCGACGAGCTTACCAGCAGGTCCAAGTTTAGCCAAAATAGCCCTCGAATGGCCACCTCCCCCAAATGTGCAATCAACATAAATCCCATCTGGCACAATGCCTAAAGCATCGACCGATTCTTTCAGTAACACTGGAATATGATAGTCACTTTCCATCTGGCGGGCTAAATCTTCACCTTTTGGTATAGTGCTTTTTTTTGCCATTATTTATGCGCCCGTTTCATTGGCCCTGGCCATAACCGCCTGGGCAAGTGTACTGAATGCTTCAGATGAGAATGATTCAAAGAACTTTTTATAAATACCCGCATCCCAGATCTCAATTTTATTAACCGCCGAAACAAGCACAATATCTTTCTCCAGGGCTGCATGCTCTTTCAGATTGGGCGGAAGTAAAAGGCGACCGGCTGTATCTGGTTCTATTTCCATGGCACCGTTCATGAAATACCTTCTGAATTCCCGAACTTTGGGGTCAAAATCGTTCAGCTTGCTGATTTCTGCATATATGGGTTCCCAGCTTTTCATCGGATACAGGGTGAGACATTTCTCGAATCCCCGGTTAATGACGAATTGCAATTCTCCTTCCGGCAGTTGCTTTTTAAGCCCTGCAGGGAGAAGGAAGCGCCCTTTGGCGTCCAGTGTTGCTTCGTATTCGCCTAGAAAACCTTTCATTTACACGTATATGCCGCGATATTGACATTTATTACCACAAAATAACACTTTTTCCCACTTACGGGACAAATTTAGGAAGCTTTATTTTTTCCACACAGGATAACTACGTCCAGATACACCGTGGATATACGTTTGATAGTTTTATGAGCCCTAATTTTTTAGATTAAATGTTAGTTACCTGTGAATTGCGGTGGATAACCTGTGAATTGCTAATTTGCAAACCATGACAACACCCCCGCATCCGCGTGATATTGCCATCGCGGACTTTATTTATGACCTGCCGGAGCACCGCATTGCCAATTTTCCATTGAATAAAAGGGATGCCTCCAAATTGCTGGTTTATTCCGGTGGGCAAATAACAGAAAGCACATACCGCAATCTTGCTCAATTCATCCCCGAAAACTACCTGCTGGTTTTTAATAAAACCCGCGTAGTAGAAGCCCGGCTTTTCTTTACCAAATCAACAGGTGCGGTTATTGAGATTTTCTGCCTGGAACCCCATCCCCAATACCCCGATATTTCTTCCGCTATGGGCCAAACCCATTCTGTAAAATGGAATTGCCTGGTTGGTGGCGCGGCTAAATGGAAAACCGGCCAGGTTTTGGAGAAAACCCTGCCCCGGGAATCCGGCAATTTTGTTTTGAAAGCCTCTCTACAATCCCGCAACGGAGACAATTTTACCATCCTTTTTGAATGGACCCCGGCAGGCCTTTCCTTTGCTGAAATATTGCATTACATGGGGGTAATTCCTATTCCGCCTTACCTTAAAAGGGCAAGTACCAGGGACGATCTCGAAAGATACCAGACCATTTATGCCGAACAGGAAGGATCTGTAGCTGCACCAACTGCCGGACTTCATTTCACCGATGAGGTTTTTACAAAACTGCGCGAAAAGAATATCCATGCTGCATATGTAACCCTTCATGTAGGTGCAGGCACTTTTAAACCCGTTAAATCGGAATTGATCGCCAACCACGAAATGCATGCAGAATTTATAGATGTGGATCGGAATACCATTTCATCTTTACTGGCCGCAAATGGAAAAATAATAGCAGTAGGCACTACTTCATTAAGGACCCTGGAAAGCCTTTACTGGATGGGTGTGAAAGCAATTCTTTATGCGGGGAAAAAACTCGACAGCCTGGCTATCGGGCAATGGGAAGTGTATGATGAACTACTACAGCATGCAAAACCTGTTGAAGAAGCATTACTTGCTTTATTATCACGAATGGATCAACAGTCAACGGATCGTATTTTATGCAAAACTCAAATTATGATCGCACCTGGGTATAAGGTAAAAATGGTGAAAGCACTCATCACCAATTTCCACCAACCTCAATCGACTTTATTATTGCTGGTGTCTGCCCTGATCGGTTCCGATTGGAAAAAAATTTACAACTACGCACTGGAGCATGAATTCAGGTTCCTGAGTTATGGTGATGGGTCACTGATATGGGTAACCGCTTCTTAAGATTATTTTCCGGCAGGCATATCAATTGTGAATGAAGTCCCCTTCCCGGGTGTGCTGTCTACTTTTATCTTTCCATTATGCGCATCCACTATGGTCTTTACATAACTTAAACCGAGCCCAAATCCTTTTACATTGTGCAGGTTGCCGGTATGAACACGATAAAATTTTTCAAAAATCTTTTTGACATTTTCTTTCGTCATCCCAATCCCGTTGTCTTCAATTCTAATCAGTATACCTTTGGAAGTATTCACAGTGCTGATTTTCAGCAGGAGATTATCTTTAGAGTATTTCACCGCATTGTCAACCAGGTTGCTGATAAGATTTGTGAAATGAACTTCATCGGCCATGATCTCATCATTGACAGCATTAAGTTGAATATCTGCATGGCCACCTTTACTCTGCAATTGCAGGTCGAAGTTTTCCAGAACCTGCTCAATCACAGCATGTACCCGTATGGGGCGTTTACTTAACTGGATTTCCTGCCGATCCATTAAAGCCGCTTGAAGAATTGTTTCCACCTGCTTATTCATCCGCTTGTTTTCTTCTTTGATAATGCCGGTAAAATACTGCCCCTTCTCCCGGTCATTGGCCACTTTTTCTGTCCTTAATGCATCCACCGCAAGAGATATTGTAGCTAATGGCGTCTTAAATTCATGTGTCATATTGTTTATAAAATCATTCTTGATTTCACTTAATTTTTTCTGGTTCAGCAAGGCACTAACAGTTACATAAAATGCTGCAAGCAGAATAAGTGTAAACAAAACCGCTCCCGCTATCATCCATCGAAGCTCGCGAAAAACAATATGCTTAATATTAGGCACAACCACAACCATAACCTCTTCCGGAACCAGGCCCTCCAGGCTACTGCCGGCTGGAACCTGCAGGGGAAAGATGAAACTGCGGTTTCTGATTGTGTCTTCAACTTCTTTATCGAAGCCCTTTGACCTTAGTTCATCATAAGATAAAAATCCCGCATCGGAAGTTATAACAAATTCAAAGCGGGTATCTCTTAGTCCAATATCATTGAAATTTTTCCGGAGTTTCTCTTCAACCTCGAAAGCAGTAAACTTCTGGGATATAGTTGAAGGTTTCATCATTTCCATCATCAGCTGGTCTGAAGGCCAGTTCAGGTTTGGCCTGATGCGATTGTTTTTCAGAGAGGGCATGGTACCTTTCTGCTGAATCAGGTCATCGGCGGTAACCTGCATCGCCTTTACCACTTTTTCCGCCAATTGTTCTTCCCGAACTTCCAGCATAGACCTGAACCAGGATACCTGGATCAGTATGATCCCAATCAGAGATAGCGAAACCAGTATGATAATTAGTGGAAAAATTCTCTTCATCAGCGCAAAAATAGCTTTGGTTAATGTTTATTCCGGCCTGTACCGCCCCAAAGCCCCTGAATTAACAGGAGTTTATCACCACCCGCCGGGTAATACCCGGCGGGTGCCAACCGGCAGGCAAAATTGTAAAACCGGTAAAACAAATCTTGTTCTATTCCTCAATATTCTATAAATTAATGGTATGACACAAATATTACCGGCTGCCGGGGTATTGTTGATCGCAGATCCCTTCCTTAAGGATCCGAATTTTAAACGGACCGTAGTCTTTCTTTGTGAACACCAGGATGAGGGAAGCTTTGGATTTGTCCTGAACCGGCCATACGAATATACACTCGACCAGTTAATGGCCAGTGCTGAAGGGATGCCCATTCCTGTTTTTTATGGAGGTCCTGTACAGATGGATACCGTTCACTTCCTGCACAGGTATCCCGATCTGATTCCTGGCGGATTCGAAGTTGCGAATGGAATTTATTGGGGAGGGGATTTTGAAACCGCAGTGGATTTGCTGAAAAAAGGCACTATTAAAAGCACGGGCATCCGGTTTTTTATTGGTTACTCCGGCTGGTCAGAAGGTCAGTTACAGGATGAACTCAAAGAGAAATCATGGATCACTTCCAAAGGAACGAGTAAATTAATCTTTCATGAAAACATGAACGCCATTTGGAAAGATGCCTTACTGGATTTGGGTGGTGAATATGAACAACTTATAAACTATCCCATCGACCCGCAATTAAATTAAAACAGCATACACTTATAAAAGATGATAAGAAGGTAGTTATAACATATTAAGGAAAAAAGAAAAAACTTAAAAGCAAAAAACCGGTTCATCCCATTGGAGACCGGTTTTTTGTTCCACTTACTACCCTTACCCAGAACCTCTGGGATGACAAGCTTTTATCAACACCCTACATTTCCTGCTTGTCTGCAATGCTTGCCACCAGAGATTCTTACTGCAATGTTACTAAGGTTTACCAGCTCCCGCCAGCGTTTTTTAACGGTAATTGAAAGGGTGAATTAACGGCTAAAAAAAATCCCGCAGTGAAATCACTGCGGGATAGTTATTCTAAAGGTTCTGGACCGTGTCGGCTATTGAATTTGTATTCTTACTTTGTTCCCGGGTACAGGATAAACTTCATTACCGGCCAGCTTCAGCGGGAACAGCTCCTTCTACCAACACGGTTACTTTGTTATGGAATACTTCTACAAAACCTCCCTGGATGGCATAGGATGTCGTATCTGACATGCTTTTATCCTTCAGTACTTTAAGCTTTCCAGCTTTCAAAGCACTTACCATCGGCGCATGCTTTTCCAGCACTTCAAATAAACCATCAACACCTGGCAATTGTACACCGTACACTTCGCCATTATATAACTTACGTTCGGGAGTCAGTATTTCGAGATTCATGTAATAATTCTAAGGGTTATCAATTGAAAATTATCCCTGTGCCTGGGCAAGCAGTTTCTTACCTTTCTCAATAGCATCTTCAATTGTTCCCACAAGGTTGAATGCCGCTTCAGGATACTCATCCACTTCGCCATCCATTATCATATTGAATCCGCGAATAGTATCATCCAAGCTTACAAATACACCTTTCAAACCAGTAAACTGCTCAGCCACATGGAAAGGCTGGCTGAGGAAACGCTGTACCTTACGTGCACGCTGTACGGTCATTTTATCATCATCACTTAATTCATCCATACCAAGGATAGCGATGATATCCTGCAATTCCTTATAACGCTGGAGGATCAGTTTAACCCTGTTAGCAGTATTGTAATGTGACTCACCAACAATCAACGGAGTCAATATCCTTGAAGTTGAATCCAGTGGATCAACCGCGGGATAGATACCCAAATCCGCAATTTTACGGCTTAGTACCGTTGTTGCATCAAGGTGGGCAAAAGTCGTTGCAGGTGCCGGATCGGTTAAGTCATCCGCAGGCACATATACCGCCTGCACAGATGTAATTGAACCGTTTTTGGTTGATGTAATCCTTTCCTGCATCAATCCCATTTCTGTAGCAAGGGTCGGCTGGTAACCTACTGCTGATGGCATACGTCCCAACAAGGCCGAAACCTCAGAACCTGCCTGTGTAAACCTGAAGATATTATCAACGAAAAACAGGATATCTCTTCCTTTTCCAGTACCATCACCGTCACGGTAATATTCCGCAATGGTCAATCCACTAAGGGCGACCCTTGCACGTGCTCCTGGAGGTTCGTTCATCTGTCCGAATACAAAAGTGGCTTTTGACTCTTTTAACTCTTCCATATTAACCTTTTCCAGGTCCCATCCGCCTTCTTCCATACTATGTTTGAATGCATCGCCATATTTCATGATGCCTGCTTCAATCATTTCACGCATCAGGTCATTCCCTTCACGGGTACGCTCACCTACACCGGCAAATACAGATAATCCGCCATGGCCTTTCGCGATATTATTGATTAATTCCTGGATCAATACGGTTTTGCCCACCCCTGCACCACCAAACAGACCAATCTTACCACCTTTCGCATAAGGCTCAATCAGGTCAATTACTTTGATACCGGTAAACAACACTTCTGTGGATGTACTCAGGTTTTCAAATAAAGGTGGCTTATTGTGAATCGGACGGCCATTGGTCTTATCCACTGCGGGCAATCCATCAATAGGATCACCAGTTACATTAAACAAGCGGCCCTTGATGCCTTCGCCAATCGGCATGGCAATTGGCTTGCCTGTGTCAACTACTTCCATTCCGCGAACCAAACCTTCGGTCGCGTCCATAGCGATACAACGTACGGTGTCTTCGCCAAGGTGCTGCTGCACTTCGAGTACAAGTGGTGCAGCATTCTCCCGCTTAATCTCCAGGGCGCTAAGAATTTCTGGTAATTTACCATAGAACTGCACATCAAGTACGGCTCCGATGATCTGTTTGATCTTTCCTTTTGTTGACATGTATGAAGACCTTTTTAAGGTGATGTATTCGAAATTTGCCGCAAAGGTAAGGGTTGGGCGATAAAATCCATCAAATTCAAAAGGATTTTGAAGGATTTTGGCCAGCCTTTTAGGTTATTTTTGTCTATTACCAATCTATATGAAGTTATTCACTCTTTTTTTATACCTCACCCTTGTATTTTACGGCTGCAAGCAGGGAAATTCCAATGGTCACACGGCCAAACCTTTCAGGGATACTGCTATTAACCCCTCCAATTCTTTTTCCAGCCTGTTCTTCGACAGTGCAGCCATGGAACAATACCTGTCCTCGCTAAAAGCAACTGATACAGCAAAAAACCTGTTCCGAAACTTTTACATTCAGCGGAATTATGAATATGCCTGGTTCGATAGCACAGGTGTGGCAGAACAGGCTGTTAATTTCTGGAACCTCCAGGAAAATTACATCGCTTATTCAGGCGACAGCACCATTTTTAACCCATATATACAAAGATGGGCTGATTCAATCAGGGCAAACGGACCCAGGGTAGTTCCTGATTCGGCAAGGCTAAACATAGAATGGCAGCTCACCATCCAATTCTTCCGTTACGCAGACAAAGCATATGCGGGTAACCGGAAACTGGATGCCCGCAGCCTGGAATGGTTTATCCCCCGAAAAAAAATCGATTACCTGTCTGTTCTGGATACCCTAGTGAAAGAAAAGGGGAAAAGCATCAGTTCCTATGAACCGGTAAACCAACAGTACAGGTTATTACGCGACCAGCTTATGAAATATTATGGTATCAGGGCGAATGGCGGCTGGAAAACACTCAACCCTAGTAAGAAAAAATATATATTGGGAGATAGCCTGCCGGAAATAAGGCAAATTAAAAGCCGCCTGTTCATGACTGGGGACCTCAAAACCCAAGACACTGGCATAGTATTTAATAAGTCTTTGGAATTGGGTGTGAAAAACTTTCAACGCCGTTACGGAATAAAGGAAGACGGGGCTATTGGAGGTGGCACTCTCAGTGAAATGAACAAACCAATCGATTTCAGGATCCGGCAGATCCTGGTAAATATGGAAAGGATGAGGTGGGTCCCGGCAGAACCAGCAGGCGATTTTATCCTGGTAAATATCCCGCAATTCAAACTTCACGTTTTTGAAGAAGGCAAACCGGCTTTCAATATGAATGTTGTGGTAGGCACAACCCAAAATAACACCGTGATTTTTACCGGCAAATTGAAATATGTAGTATTTAGCCCATATTGGAACGTTCCACCGAGCATCCTGAAAAAGGAAATATTACCTGCCATGAAAAGGAATCCGGATTACCTCGAAAAAAATGACATGGAATGGTATGGTGACCAGTTAAGACAAAGGCCCGGACCCCAAAATCCTTTGGGTTATATTAAATTTCTTTTCCCGAACAGTTATAATATTTACCTGCATGATACCCCCTCAAAAAACCTGTTCAACGAAACTAAAAGAACATTCAGCCATGGCTGCATAAGAATTTCAGATGCCAGGAAACTAGCCAAATGGATACTAAGGGATGAAAGCAGCTGGACAGATCCTGCTATCGATAATGCCATGTATTCCGGAAAGGAAAAATTCGTTACTATAAAAAAAGACATAACAGTATTCGTGGGCTATTTCACTGCATGGGTGGATCGGGATGGCAACCTGAATTTCAGGGATGACATTTATGGCCATGATAGGAGAATGGCTGAAAAAATGTTCGAAAAATAATTGCTTACCATCCGCCCCCTAGCGCCTTGTACAACAACACAACAGCATTAAGCTTTTGCTGCAGCGTTGTCGACTCCTGTAATTCAGCATCGAAAAGTGAATTCTCCTGGACAATCACTTCGAGGTAAGAAGTATAACCGTAATTATACCTGGCCATGGATAATTCCAGGGCTTTACGGGAAGCTTCCACCTGGATCTTCCTTTGTTCGTGTTCTTCCACCAGGGTACGATAGGCAGTTAGGGAATAATCCACATCCGAAAATGCTCCCAGCACTGTCTGCTGGTACTGGTAGATCAATTGTTCTGTCCGTTTACGCTGTACTTCGACCAACCGCTTGTTCTGTCCAAAGTTGAAGATTGGTCCGGCAAGGTTGGCAAAACCATTGGCCACCAGGCCCTGTGTCCCCAGGAATGTTGACAATTGCGGACTGGCGAAACCCAATAAACCAGTCAGGCTAAACGACGGAAACCGGTTGGCCTCCGCTACCCCAATCCGTTCAAACTGGGCCTGCAGGCTGTTCTCCGCTGAACGGATATCCGGGCGCCGAACCAGCAATTGGGAAGGCAGTCCCACAGGGATATCGGGGGTAATGGCCTGGTCATAATTTGACAATCCGCGATTCAGTTGTCCGGGCCCCATTCCCATCATAACCCTGAGTGCGTTTTCTGTCTGGACAATCTGTCGCTGAATATTAGGGATCAGCGCAGCTGCCGCCGCCTGCTGGTTTATAGCTTGCAGCTTATCCAGTTCAGAAACATACCCCGTATCAAAACGATTGGTCAGGATCCGGGTATTTTCCTTCCTGGATTCCAATGTTCTTTTGGCGATCTCCAGGCGGTTATCAAGATCCCTGAGCAGGAAATACAGAGTAGCTGTTTCAGCCACCAGGCTCACCTTTAAAGCATTCCGGCTATCTTCTGCTGAAAGCATCTCTGCAATTGCAGCCCTGTTTGCATGGCGAACTTTTCCCCAGATATCGATCTCCCAGCTAAGCACACCAAATGCATTCAATACCCCACCATCATAACCACCGGAAACCTTTTGCGCTTCGGTACCGGCAGAACCACCACCGCCGGATAACTGGTAATCAAATTTGGGATAGAGGTTTGCTTTCACAACACCGGAAATAGCCCTTGCTTCTTCAATTCTTGCAGCAGCCGTCATCAGGTTGCGGTTGCTGTCCAGTACGCGTTGGATATAATGCTGTAGAACAGTATCCTTATACAGGTCGAACCAGGCCACCAGTGCGGATGTGTCTGTACCCGGTTTTTCCCGGTAATCAATAGCCACATCGGTATTCGGACGACTGTACTTGGGCCCCACCATACAGGCTGTCCAACCCAGTGCCAGGATCAACAGTAATATTATTATTCGATTATGCTTCATGGTTGGTTGCAGGTTCAGGTGAAGAATTAACTTTTTTATCCTTCTGTTTTTTGCTCCTTTCGATCAATACGAAGAAGGATGGGATCAGGATACATCCGATCACAGTTGCGGTGATCATACCTGCAAATACGGCCATGCCCATTACCTTCCTGGCTTCGGCGCCAGCCCCGGCTGCAGTAAGCAGGGGAACTACGCCAAGGATGAATGCAAAGGAAGTCATCAGGATGGGACGAAATCTAAGCCTGGCACCATCCAACGCTGCATCCAGCACTGGCACTCCTTCTTCCATTTTCATCTTGGCAAACTCCACGATGAGGATGGCGTTCTTTGCATTAAGACCAATCAGCATGACCAATCCAATCTGTGCGAATACGTTGTTCACATAACTCTCAGAGTACATCCTTGCCAGGAACAATCCCAGCATCGCACCCATAACAGCCCATGGTGTACCCAGCAGAACACTGAACGGGAGTTTCCAGCTTTCATATTGTGCAGCCAGGATCAGGAAAACGAATAGCAACGCCATAGCAAATACCGAAGCGCTCTGCCCTGATGCAGCCTTTTCCTGGTAACTCATATTGCTCCATTGGTAACCCATAGTATTCGGAAGGGTTGATTTAGCGACTTCTTCCAATGCATCCAGTGCCTGTGCGGAACTATAGCCCGGGGCAGGGGAACCTGAAATTTCAGCCGCCCGGTAAAGGTTGAAACGGTTCGTATATTGCGGACCGGTAGTATCCTTAACAACCGCCAGAGTTGCCAATGAAACCATGTTACCTTTGGCATCCCTGATGAATAGTTGCTCCAGGTCATTCGGTTTCATCCGGTAAGGTGCATCTGCCTGCACGTAGGTTCGGTACTGACGTCCGAAGGCGTTGAAGTTGTTGACGAAAACACCTCCCAGCATTGCTGAGATGGAACTGTTAACGTCACTTAGCTGCAATCCCAGCTTCTCCACTTTCTCTTTATCAACTTCAATACTTTTCTGAGGAACATTAGAGCGGTAAAGGGTATAAATATTGCCGATTTCCGGGCGTTGGCGGGCGGCAGCAATAAAACGTTGTGATTGCTCAGAAAGGAACTGGGGCGAGTTACCTGCCCTGTCCTGCAATTGTAATGTAAATCCTGATGCATTACCGAGGCCCGGAATTGGCGGAGGCCCCACAGCAATAACAGTAGCATCCGTGATCTCCCTGTTGGTAATTGCATTCACTTCGCGGATGATCTCCTTGTCTGTCCTGGACCGCTCATCCCATTTCTTCAATTGCACGAATACGGTAGCCGTATTGGGGGCAACAGTATTTGACAGGATATTAAATCCATTGATTAAAGTATAGGATTCAATGCCCTCAACATTCTTCAGCAATGCTTCCACTTTTTTGGAAACCGCATCGGTCCTTTCAAAGGAAGCTGCATCCGGAAGGATAACCCCCATTATGAAGTAGCCGTTATCTTCTTCCGGCACGAACCCACCAGGCACTTTCTTGCCCAGGACAACCATCGTAACAACAATTATACCCAATACCAGCAGGCTCATAACTACTTTTCGGGCAAAGAACCCTGCTATTCCCATATAGCCATTCGTGAACTTGTCAAACATTTTATTGAAACCACGGAAAAACTTCGCCAGGAGGTTATTGCTCTCTTTCTTGGGTTTCAGGATCAGGGCAGCCAATGCCGGACTCAGGGTCAGGGCGTTAAAGGCAGAAAGCAATACCGATACTGCAATTGTAATGGCGAACTGTTGATAGAGCCTTCCAGTGATACCACCTGTCATGGCCACCGGAATGAATACCGCAGCCAGGATGATGGCAATTGCCACTACCGGTCCGGCCACTTCTTTCATCGCTTTTTGTGTAGCTTCTTTTGGACTAAGCCCATGCTCTATATGATGCATCACCGCTTCCACCACCACTATTGCATCATCCACTACCAGGCCAATAGCCAAAACCAGGCCCAGCAGGGATAGTACGTTAACAGAGAATCCCAGTAAAGGGAAGAAGATGAACACACCAATCAGTGATACCGGAACAGTAAGCAATGGAATCAGGGTTGCACGCCAGTCCTGCAGGAAGATGAATACCACCAGGATCACCAGCAGTATAGCCTCGAACAGGGTATGCAGGATCTCTTCAATACCAGCTTCAATAGGCAAAGTTGTATCGAGGGAAAAACGGTAGTTCAGGTCATTAGGAAAGCGTTCCTTCATTTCCTCCATTACCTTTCGGATAGATTCTGCTACTTCAATGGCATTACTGCCTGGAATCTGGTAAACGGCCATGGTAGCGGCTGTCTGGCCATTCAGGCGGCTGTTCTGGAAATAATTCTCTGTTCCAAGTTCAATGCGGGCAATATCACTCAGGCGAACCACGGCTCCGCTTGTATTCGATTTCAGGATGATCTTACCAAATTCTTCAGGACTCACCAGGCGTGCCTGCAACTGGGCGGTATAAGTATTCTGTACTCCGGGAAGGGCAGGATTATTACCAAAACTACCCCCGGGGAAAATATTGTTGTATTCATTCAATGAATTTTTTACATCGTTCACCGTTATACCCAGTGAAGTCATCTTGTCGGGCTTCAACCATACCCGCATGGCGTATTCAGCACCACCAAATACAGTCACATCACCCACGCCCTTGATGCGCTTGATCTGGTCAAGGATGTTAATGTATACATAGTTACTTACAAACTGTGCATCATAAGAGTTTTTAGGAGAATACACGGAAACCAGCACCAGTGGAAAAGACAATGCTTTCTTTGTATTAACCCCCATATTCTTAACGTCTGCCGGCAGGAAGGGATTTGCCATCGCCACCCTGTTCTGTGTAAGCATGTTGGCATTATCCAGGTTGGTACCGACCTCAAATGAAACCTGGATGGTAGTGGTGCCGTCATTCGCATTGATGGATTGCATGTACAACATTTCCTCTACACCATTCACCTGCTGCTCTATGGGTGTTGCTGTTGTCTGCTCTACGTTTACCGCATTGGCTCCATTATAGGTTCCCGTGATTTTGATCATGGGTGGTACGATCTCCGGATATTGGGCAATAGGGATTTTCCTCAGGGTTAGCAACCCAAGTAAAATGATAAAAATGGAAATGACCATTGCTACTATCGGTCGTCGTATAAAAAACTCACTCATATCTGGGGCAGTTAGTTGGTTCGATTAGATAGAACTTTAATTCGTGATCGTGGAATCGTAGTTCCACTTCATCTGGATGGGCTTTATGGGTACTTTCGGATTAACCACCGCATTACCTACAATGGCAACTTTGTCGCCATCTTTCAATCCCTCTGTAATGATCCAGTTGCTTCCCACCCTGGCTCCAGCCTTCACAACAGTTGGCACAACTTTATTGCTGTCATTCACCAGGTAAACCTGGTAAATGCTCTGCATTTGGTTGACAGCCTGCTGGGGAACAACTATTGCTCCCTTGTATTCATTGGTTTTGAATCGAACCTTTACATATTGCCCGGGCCTGAGCAAACCCAGCTTGTTTTCAAACACAGCCTGGATAAGGATCGAACCAGTTTCAGGATCCACCTGCCTGTTGGCCAGGTCAAGCCGGCCCGCTACAGGATATAGTGTTCCGTCACTCAATACCAGGTTCACGGGCAGGTCCTTATTAGCAAGCATGGCCTGGCCTCCCGTCTGTCTCGCTTTAAAAAACTTGAGCATCTCATCTTCCGCAACAGGGAACCTTACCCTCATGCTGCCGGTGGAAGAAATGGTATTCAAAGGCTCGCCAACGCCCGGAACCTTGCCCACATAATCACCGATCTGTACTTTAGAAATGCCAATAATACCAGAAACCGGCGCTGTAATCCTGGTATAACTCAGTTCAATGTTGGCGGTGTGCAAAGCTGCCTCAGAAATATTCACCTCTTCACGCGCTGCTTCATAGGAGGCAACAGCAGCATCCAGGTCGCGCTTACTGAGCGCATTCATATCTGCCAGGGGCTTTACACGGTCAAGATCTGCTTTTGCTTTAGACATCAGGGTTTTGGCACGGCCAACCTGTGCTGCGGCCGCATCAATCCGGCTTCTTATTGGGAGGTCATCTATTGTATATAACAACTGTCCTTTCCTGACCACATCGCCTTCCTTGTAATGAATTCCGGTGATCCATCCATCCACGCGGGCCCGGATCTCAATATCAGATTCACCAAGTGTCTGGCCCGTATATTCCGAAAAGACCGGAATATCCCTTTGGCCTGCTGCTACTATATTTACTTCCGGATTAATGACCTGCTGTTCGTTTTTCTTCTCCTTGCAGGAGGAAAAGAGCAAACAAAATAATCCTGGGGCCAATATCCAGGCATGGTTTCCGATAATCTTCATTTTTTTCAGTTTGAACTACGCAAATGGCTTTTTTGAAGGAGTATTGGGGATTTTACAGGAGTGATTTTGCCGGATGTTTTGAAACTCGGACCACCCAAATGGATCGAAAATTATCTACCCATTATAAAAAAGTCTCATGAAAATAGGAGAAATAATCGAGTAAACCGCAGATGCTCAAAGAGACTGGTTAATTTCCGGTTTTTAATACTGGCTACTTACCTGCCTTTTTCTTTTTCCTGTTCTGGAACCATTTTACGGCCATATCGGCAAGGGCTGCTATTCCTTCTTTCCTTGAGGAACCGCCCAGCAGGCCTGCCACATTAACAGCGGCTTTGGGAAGCAAATAATTACCCAGTGCGGCTGATCCTACAGTCAATACCAATCCCGCAACCTTATTATTCAGGAAAGACGGTACCGCTCCACCCATTCCGGCTTTCACCGCTTCTTTGGGAAGTTTTTTCAGATGCGCACGAAGTGCTGTTTCCTGCACTTTCAGGCTGTCACTGATGCGCCTTGCCTCAGCCTGCAGTTCGCCGATATTCCTGATCGGTGAAAGTTTAGTTTGGCTGGTTGGTGTCAACGCTTTCATCATCATGAGTTTTATCAAGAATTATACGGATAACCATGTTTGTAAGATAAGGACTGAGGTATTTTTTCCTGACTAGTAATACAATAATTAATAGCAGGAGATAGAAGCCCGCAACGATGCCAAATCCATATAACAGGCTTCCCGTCAGGTCGGCAAAATAATAAGCTGCCGTGAGACTGAGAAACAGCAGTACCAGCAATCCAAGTAAGACCATAATCATCAAAACAAACACCTGAGCAGCCAGTTTCGCAGATTGCTGTGATGCCTTCAATTTTAACAACAATATTCTGTCATTAACATATTGCCGCAGCATCGCTTCTGTTTGCTCAAAATATCCAGGTTCTTGCTGTTCCATAAATTTGCATATCAGGAATTAACTGAATTAGCCGTTTCTTCAACGTCACTTGCCCATTTGTTCACGGTTTCTTTCACTTCACCTGCGGCATTAGCTGCTGCAGACTTAAGGTCTTCTATTATTTCACGGCCCTTTTCTGTTGTAAGCAGGTATCCAATGGCTGCACCGGCAGCTGCACCTAGTAAAACACCAAATAAAAATTTTGAATTATCAGACATAATATTGAGTTTTTTCGGGAATAAATCTGCCTATTAAAATTACGGCATCCAATCCGAATAAAAACCCTGCCTGACGGAAATCAGGTTGTTGCCAAAACCCGTACCTGCCCAAAATAACCCTGTTCGCTTTAACTTGCCTTATCTAATTTCAAGTAATAAATAAATATTCGGGAATAATTTTGAAATCAAGCCCATGACTATTGAAGCAGTAAATACGCCAGAGCAAGCCCTTACCTTTCTGGAAGTTCCCATAGCTATCTATAAGCAATATCCGAATTGGATTCGTCCGCTTAATAAAGATATTGAAGAGGTATTTGACAAATCCGGGAATAAAACATTCCGTCATGGAACCGCAATTCGCTGGATACTATATGACGAAAATCATGTGACTATCGGGAGGATTGCCGCATTCACTAACAAAAAATATAAGAATAAAGGGGATGACGTTCCCGTAGGGGGGATCGGCTTTTTCGAATGCATCAATGACCAGCCTGCCGCAAATCTGCTCTTTGATACAGCGCGGGAATGGCTTAAGGCGCAAGGTATGCAGGCGATGGACGGCCCCATTAATTTCGGGGAACGGGATAAATGGTGGGGATTGGTAACCGAAGGCTTCCAGTCACCATTATATTGCATGAATTACAATCCGCCTTACTACAAAGACTTGTTTGAATCTTATGGTTTTAGGCTATTTTTTAACCAGGTTTGTTTTGGAATGCATCCCAAAGAACAATTATTACCAAAATTCCTTGAACGCCATGCAAGGATCGCTGCAGACCCTGCCCTATCTGCAAGGCATATCCGAAAAAACCAGCTTGATGCCTTTGCCGCAGATTTTCATACCGTGTACAATAAAGCCTGGGCTGGTCATGGTGGCATTAAAGAGCTTAGCCTGGAACACTGCCGCAAAATATTCAAACAAATGAAACCGGTCATGGATGAAAAGATCGTTTGGTTTGCCTACCATGGCAAAGATCCTATCGCCATCTTTATCAACCTTCCAGACCTGAACCAATGGTTCAAATACCTCAATGGAAAATTTGGCCTTTGGCAAAAACTCAAATTTCTATGGATTAAGGCTACCCGGAAAAATCCGCGTTTCGTTGGTATCGTCTTTGGTGTTGTGCCGGAATGGCATGGAAAGGGAATTGACAGCTATATAATAGTGGAAGCAGCCAAAGTTGTTCAGGCAAACCTGAAATATGAGGAATACGAAATGCAATGGATTGGCGATTTTAACCCTAAAATGATAGCGCTGGCCGAAAACCTGACCCCAATAAGGAGTCGTATCCTCACCACCTATCGCTTTCTTTTCGACCGGGAGAAACCCTTCCACCGACACCCTATTCTATAAAAATTTCACCCGGCGGGTAGTACCCGCCGGGTGAAAACTATTCGCTAATTTAGCCGCCTATGGAGCAGTTTATTGTTTCGGCCAGGAAGTATAGGCCACAGAATTTTTCAACGGTAGTAGGACAGTCACATATTACTACAACGCTTAAAAATGCCATTCGCAACCAGCAGCTGGCCCACGCATTCTTATTTTGCGGTCCGCGGGGAGTGGGAAAAACAACCTGCGCCAGGATTCTGGCTAAAACTATCAATTGCGAGCACCCCTCTGAAGACGGGGAAGCCTGTAATACCTGCCACTCCTGTGTTTCCTTTAATGAAGGCAGTTCGCTGAATATCCACGAACTCGATGCCGCGAGCAATAACTCAGTAGATGATATCCGGGCACTGGTTGATCAGGTTCGTTTCGCGCCGCAGGCAGGAAAATACAAAGTTTATATAGTGGATGAGGTGCATATGTTAAGCGCCAGTGCTTTTAATGCCTTTCTTAAAACCCTGGAAGAACCGCCGCCATATGCCATTTTCATACTTGCCACCACAGAAAAACATAAGATCCTCCCAACAATTTTATCAAGATGCCAGATTTTCGATTTTAAGAGAATTACGACAAATGATACGGTGGAACACCTGGAAGATATCTGCAGTAAAGAATCCATCCGTGCAGAAAAAGCAGCATTACAGATAATTGCCCAGAAAAGCGAGGGCTGTATGCGTGACGCCCTCAGCATTCTCGACAAAATTGTAAGCTTTACAAATGGTGAGCTGACTTACCAAAACACCCTCGAACACCTGAATATTCTCGACGCAGATTATTATTTCAGGATGATGGAACATATGCTGAACCAGGATCTTTCCAGCGCCATGCTGCTGTATGACGACATTAACCGAAAAGGTTTCGAAGGCGACATGGTATTGAATGGATTTGCGGAATTCATCCGTAACCTTCTGCTCAGCAAAGATGAAAAAGTAGCATCGCTGATGGAAGTAGTGGAAAGTTTCCGGCACCGTTACATAAAAATGGCAGCTAAACTAAGTGCCGGTTATCTGGTCAGCGCCCTGAATATCCTGGCCGAAGCAGAGATCAACTATAAATCAGCCCGGAATAAAAAACTGCATGTGGAACTTGCATTGATCAGGCTTTGCTACCTGCATCAGGCACTTGAAATAGTAAGTGATTCCAGCAAAAAAAAAATAACTGAATTAAAGCCATTAAATTTTCGGGTACTGCAGCCAGTTAGGCAACCGCAGGAAAAAACCATTCAACCTGCCACTTCTCCCAGGCCTATCCCTGTACCGCAGCCAGTATCAGCTCCTCAGCCTGGCCCCGTGCTCATTATAGAAGACAAGGCCATTGCCCAAAAGGAGAAAACGCAGGCAGGAAAACTTGGATCACTGCAAAAATTAAGGGAAAGGGTTAGCAATAACAGCCAGTCTGAAAAAAAGACGCATGCCATTTGCCTTACCGATGAATTACTGCAAAAAGCCTGGCAGGAATTTATCGAGCAATTGAAGTTATCCCGTAATCCGGCTGCACAGAGTTTTGAAATGGCCGCACTCCAGGTAAAAAATGACAGCAGCTTCTGTATTATTACACCAAATAACCTGCAACAGAAATTCATAGAAGGAGAACGCATCCCGCTATCCGAATACATGCAAAAAAGATTCCATAATAACCTACTTACGTACCAGGTTATTGTTGAACAGAGGGAAGATTTGCAGATAAAATTCGAAGCCCCGCTGAATTCAAGAGAAAGATATCAGCAACTCTCCAGCCAATTCCCGCTGGTAAAAGAACTGAAAGACCGCCTCAGGCTTGAGCTGGATTATTGATGCGATCTATTAACTTCGCGCACCATGAGTAACCCGTTACCACACGATAGCATAGTACCTTTCGGCGATGAGAAACGCAGTAAAAAAGAGCAGGTCGCCGATATGTTCGACCAGATAGCATTCCGCTACGATTTCCTGAACCGGTTTTTGAGTGGTGGCATAGACCTTTACTGGCGGAAGAAGGCAATTGCAGAACTGCGCCCTATCATGCCCATGAAAATACTGGATGTAGCAACCGGAACCGCTGACCTGGCGCTGATTACTATGAAATATTTAACTCCAGAGAAAATAATTGGCATAGATATTTCTACAGGTATGCTTGACCTCGGAAGGAAGAAAATTGCCAAGGCAATGTTAAACGATCGGATTGAGCTTCTGGAAGGTGATAGTGAAACAATAAACTTCCCGGACAACTCGTTTGATGCGGTAACCGTTGCCTTCGGTGTCCGAAATTTCGAACACCTTCGAACCGGATTAGCAGAAATGTTGCGTGTACTGAAGCCTGGGGGAAAACTGGTTGTACTGGAATTTTCCCGCCCAAAGCAAACGGGTTTTAAGGGCTTATATAAAATGTATATGAAACTGGTTGCACCGGGTATTGGTAAACTGGTTTCAAAAAACAAAGTTGCCTACCAATATCTGAATGATTCCGTACAGGCCTTCCCCGAGGGAGAAAATTTTATAACCATTTTACAGGAGACCGGGTATACCAATACCTATTTAAAAACGCTGAGCTTAGGAATATGTACCATTTATTGCGGAACAAAATCACCACATACTTAGTTTTATCTTTTCAGCTTGGATTCAGCTTAATGGGTATTTCCCTTACTGCTTCCGCACAGCTTAGGGAATCCACTAACTTACCAGATAATGATGAAAAATGGTATCATATCGGTATAGTTATTATGGGAACGGCTAACCGTTTTCAAATAAACCAGCACCCGCGCTTCCTTCAATACGACAGCGTTTTAGTATCTAACCCTAATAATAATTTCGGCTTCGGCATTGGCGGAATGCACACTTTCCGCATTAATAACCGATTTGAGGCCCGGGTAGTCTTCCCCCAATTGCTGTTTGTGAACAAATCCATTAACTATCATTTACAATACCCTGACCCCACAAAAGGAGAGTCTGCCGAAATGGACCAAAATGTGGAATCAATACTTCTTGGCATTCCCGTACAGCTTAAGCTGAAGTCTGACCGGATTGGAAATTTCAGGGTATACATGATGGGGGGATTTAAATTCGAAACCGACCTGTCTTCAAAAGCCAGTTCAAGGAATGCAGAAAACTTAATAAAGTTGAATAAATCAGATTTCGGCATTGAAGCAGGTATCGGGTTTAATTTTTATAACAAGATGTTTATCCTATCTCCCGAAATAAAGATCAGCAATGGCATCACAAATGTCCATTCCCGAGACGAGAACCTGAAATTCTCCAATGTCATTGACAAGATTCAGAGCCGGCAAATTATTTTCTCCCTAATTTTTGAAGGATAAACCGAAGGCTGAAAGATTTACTTTTTTTGGTATCGGCCAGATTAAATAAATTGTTGATACCAATTCTCTTTTATGCTGAAGTTTAAAGGCTTTTACAGTTAATTCGGCAATTAATAATAGTTACCTATCGGATATTTAGGTAACTATTGGTTAAAATACTGGTATAGCATGTATCTCCAACCAGGAACAAAACCGTTGGCCAAATCCAACGGTTGTTCTTTCTTATCTAAAAAATAAACTTATATGCTATTCCCAATTAGCGACGACAATAGTGATAGAAGGGTAACACCTTATGTTAACTGGGCAATTATTATTGCTAATATCCTGGTTTTTGTCTTCCTGCAGGGCCTGGGCGAAAATACCAGCTTTACCTATGCCTTCTCCACCGTTCCGGCTGAAATATTGACCAATACAGATATTATCACAAAATCGAAGATCGTTCGTGATCTGGCGAGCGGACAAAGTTTTGAAATACCAGGTCTTCAAATGACCCCGATACCGGTTTATTTCACGATGCTTACATCTATGTTCATGCATGGCAGCATTGCACATATTGCCGGAAATATGCTTTACCTCTATATTTTCGGAGATAACCTCGAAAACAGGCTCGGTCATATCCGTTACCTGGTATTTTACCTGTTCTGTGGAGTAATTGCCTCATTAAGCCATGTTTGGTTTACCGGTTTTATAGGAGCAGATCCTTTAGTTCCAAGCATGGGTGCATCGGGCGCAATTTCCGGAATACTTGGCGGATACCTGCTTTTATACCCTACCCGCCGGGTAAATGCTTTAGTTGGCTGGTTTATTATTGCGATCCCTAGCTGGGTTGCATTGGGTATGTGGATTATCCTACAGGTGGTAAGCGGATTTGGTGCCATTAGCGGCGAATCTGACGGGGTTGCCTATGCCGCCCATATTGGTGGATTTGCTGCTGGATTTTTACTAATCAAACTTTTTGATAAAGGCGAACCTGTACCCTCAATTCAACATAAACAATGGATCAGCAGAAAGCCACGCCGGTAAATTCCTTCACAAAAAAACCCGCTCTGAAAAAGCGGGCTTAATTCTATTGTATGGTTTTATAATGCTTTTTAAACCAGCATACGCAAAGGTTCTTCGAGCAGGCCTTTCAGTGTTTGCAAAAAGGCTGAGCCCGATGCCCCATCTACGACACGGTGGTCGCAACTGAGGGTTACTTTCATTACATTTCCAGGAACTACCTGGCCATTTTTAACTACCGGCACCTGTTGGATTGCCCCCACTGCCAGGATACAACTATCAGGCGGATTAATAATGGCCGTGAACTCATCAATTCCGAACATTCCAAGATTGCTGATCGTAAATGTGCTTCCTTCCCAATCTGAAGGTTGCAATTTTTTATTTTTAGCCTTAACAGCGAAATCTTTTACTTCTGTAGCAATCTGTGCAAGGCCCTTCGTATCTGCAAAACGGACTACAGGAACCAGTAAGCCATCTTCAACCGCAACAGCTACACCAATATTCACATGATGATTTGTACGAATTGAATCCCCCATCCAGCTGCTATTTACTGCAGGATGCTTTTTGAGGGCAATTGCCACAGCTTTCAGCACCATATCATTGAAAGATATTTTCACAGGGGCAACTTCATTAATCTGCGCCCGGCTTGCAACGGCCTTGTCCATATCGATTGACATGGTCAGGTAAAAATGTGGGGCTGTGAATTTACTTTCAGCCAGCCTGCGGGCAATAATCTTCCGCATTTGTGAAACCGGCTTGTCCTCAAAACTGATTTGTCCGGCTGGGGCAGTTGCAACAGTCGCCACGGGGGCAGCCGGAGCTGCAATAACAGTTGCTGTTGTTGAAACGGCCGCAGGGGTAAAGGTTTCAATATCAGCCTTAATAATCCGTCCCCCATCACCTGAACCATGAACCTGGTTCAGGTTAATGCCTTTTTCTGCTGCTATTTTCCGTGCCAGCGGGGATACTTTTAACCGGCCATTTTCCGTGGTGGCAGTTGATGTGATTGCAAGTGCACTTTCGGCAGGAGCCGCAATAGCTGTTGTTGCAGTTGATGCAACTTGCGCAATACCACCACCGGCTGCAGCTTTAATTGCATCCAGGTTCACCTTACCCTCTTCACCAATTACGCAAAGCAGCGAATTCACTGGTACTTTATCGCCTTTTTGGGCACCAATATATAATAAGGTTCCGTTTTTATAGCTTTCCAGGTCCATAGTGGCTTTATCCGTCTCTACTTCAGCCAGAAGGTCTCCTTTACTTACTTTATCACCCACTTTTTTATGCCATGCTGCAATTACGCCTTCAGTCATGGTGTCACTTAAACGGGGCATTAATATTACTTCCTCTATTTTGCTCAGGTCTGTTGCAGCAGCTGCAGGCGCAGAAGATGGCACAGGTGTTTCAGGAGCTTTTGGCGCAGTTGCAGCAACCGGCGAGCCCGAATTAGCAGCAACCAGGCTGGAAATATCCTCACCGGGATTACCGATAATTGCTAAAAGATCATTCACCTGAAGCTTGCCGCCTTTGTCAATCCCGATGTGCAACAGGGTTCCATCCTTGTAGCTTTCAAGGTCCATCGTTGCTTTATCCGTTTCAACTTCAGCCAGCAATTCACCCTTTTTCACAGTATCACCTACCTTTTTATGCCAGGCTGCAATGACACCTTCTGTCATTGTATCGCTCAAACGGGGCATCAAAATCACTTCTGCCATTGGATATATATGTTTTTTAGTCGTTTCTTAAGTGAGGCCGAAATTAATGCAAATTGAGGAAAAGAAAATGGAATTCGCCCTCCCTATCTTTGCTGTATGCACATTACCAAAGCCAGCTACCTTATAAGTAGTCCGGAAGTTGAAAAATGCCCTCCTGCAGACCGGCCGGAATATGCCTTTATAGGAAGAAGCAATGTCGGAAAATCTTCCGTGATCAATATGATTTGCCGAAACCAGAAACTGGCAAAAACCTCCAGGTCTCCCGGAAAAACCCAAATGATCAATCATTTTGAGATCAGCAGCATTTCAAAAGAGGGTGCCAAAGACTTTTTTAAATGGTACCTGGTAGATTTACCCGGATATGGATTTGCAAAAGTTTCCCAGGCCCAGCGAAAGCAATGGGAGAAAATGATAGAAAACTACCTCCGCCAAAGGGAAAACCTGGTGATGGTCTTTATCTTGATTGATGGGCGCCACGAACCCCAAAAAATTGACCTTGATTTCGTAAATCAACTTGGATCATGGGAAATCCCCTTCACGCTGGTTTTCACTAAAGCTGATAAGGAAACCCAACGCGTGGTGGCGAAGAACGTAAAAATGTTCCTTGATGCCATGCGCGAAACCTGGCAATTTCTTCCCGCACATGTCGTTACAAGTGCTGTAAAAATGCAGGGGCGTGATAAACTACTGGGAATGATCAGTGATATGAATAAGGAAATTTCAGAATAAGCTTTCTTTAAAAAAATAATTTTTGTAGATTTCCGGGATAATTTAATTATTCTATATGAAAAGCATCCTGACTATTGTGTTGGCTATGTGTTGTTTTGCAAGTGTTTCCGCACAAACCGGCAATTATGCGAATGACCTGAAATCTGCAGAAGAAACAATTAAAAAAAATGTCTTTAAAAATAATTTCAAGTACCTGATCACTTATTCAGAAAAGACAAATGCTTCATTTTCAGTGTCGCCTAAAACTGAGTACCGGGTTTATTTTGTATACGACAACACTAACCATCCTGTAGGAAAATTCAAGGCTTACCTGATGAACCCCGATAAAAAAATAGTAGCTAAATACACAGCAGTTCCTGAAGACATCGGACAAATTGGAGTAGCACGTGTACAGCGCCTGAAATTCACCACAAAGGACATTGGCGGCAAAGACACACAGCCTATCAAACTGGAAGCTTCTCCTAAAGCCACCATTTACATTTTTTACAAAAATTAGGCCCGCAAACAGTTTTCCACAGACCCGGTTCAGTTTACCACTTTATTGGCACAACTGCTGCTGGCAAAGGCTTCGGGCTTTGCCTTAAAGGCAAAACCCATACCCAGGATATAGCCCATAGCTTCTTTTAATGCATCATTGCTTTTAAAATGCGGATTGGTATTTATATCTGCATGTACTTCCATATCCACATTATAAGCGGTGAACAAATTGCATAAATCGTATGCAATTTCAATGCTGCGCGCAACTTCTACCAGCATCCTTTCCTTAATGGAATATTTCTGGCGGGTCTTTTCATTCTGGATGAACATGAACCCTCCATGGCCTTCCCTCAGGAATACAATAACTGTGGCAAATTCAGTTTCGGCGCCTTTTACCTGGGAGTCTGTTCCGATGCAGACCTTAAGGTGATAACCATTTTCGGTTTCACGCCTGATGGCTCTTTCTACGGCGTCCCGGATCGGCAATTCGATCGGGTCGCCATTAAATTTTCTCCATAACATAACATTGGGTTTTCCTAATTTACCAAAAAACCGGCTCAACCCATACATTTCCACCTGTTATGAAAAAATTAATTTCCCACAATCATGAATAAAACTTTCTGGTCAATATTGCCCGGTACTTAATAAAACCAGGGTGCAGGCCTCCTGGGGGTATATATTATTTGCCCTGGCAAGTTCAGCCAGTTCATCATTTTCCGCCCCTGGATTAAAGATTATCCTACGGGGATGAAGGGATAGTATGTAATCATAATACTCACGCTGATGTGCAGGTGAAAGGTATAGCGTAACTGTATCAATTCCTTCAAATGGCGGCTTGTTGGTATGTATCAGTACGTCTCCAACCTTTACCTCTTCACGACCAATCCCTTCAACTGAATACCCATGTGCCCTTAGCCTTTTAAGAGCCAGGTAACTGTACCTGTTTGTATTGCCTGATGCCCCCAGTACTAAAGTTTTCTTATTGAATAACATAGGAAATTGATTTTTTAAAAGACCGTACGGAAGTGACTAAATATCAAATTCTCTTTTACACTGAAATCTAGCCATAACTTGGGACAATCAGCTATTTTTCGCTTCCCCGCTGCAATTGAGCCTTTCCGGGGAGAATAGTCGGGGAATATATCCACATCACAAATTTAAAATTGTTCGCCATGCGTTTGCTGAACTAAAAAATTGGTTACCCCCGGAAAAATCCTTGCGGTCCTGACCAGTATTTTTGACAGTAACGGATCACCAAAAAAACGCTGTATCGACCTCCCGGCAAATAACCGCCGGCTGAAATTCTTTCGCCAATCTGCCCGGTACATCTTTTCCATTTCCTCCCTGGAAATTTCATTCCGCAAAAACCTGGCTGCATGGCCTGCCAGTATCTTACTGCTATGCAATGCCATGCTCATGCCATTACCGCACAATGGCGTTATCATTCCAGCTGCGTCTCCTGCCATCAGCACATGATCGTGGAGTAAAGGCTTATTTGAAAAAGAAACCTGGGATATAATCAAAGGCTCGCTCCAGATCATTTCAGCAGCACTGAATATTTTTTCCAGATGCGGGTTTTTCCAAAGTACCCGGCGTTCCATTTGGGCGATGGAATTGTTACTGAGCCCAAGATTATTGGCGGTGGTTAGATAACAAAGGCAGGATAACCCGTCTTCAATTCGTGAAAGGCCGCAATAACCATCCTCGAAATTATGTAACGCAATGGTATCAGGAGGATGATCCAGCCGGATATGGTACTTAACACCAATAAAATTATTCAGCTTTCCTCCCTTCGCCAGAGTGAATTCCCTTTTCCACTGCACATCAAGGTTAGACCTCTTTCCAAAACTACCAATAGCAACCGCAGCATTTATTTCACCATGCTGCGATAAAATTTTCATAGCCCCTTTTTCATACAGGATATCATGTACTTTGGTGCCTTCCAATATATGAACGCCAGCAGCCTTTGCCTGTCCGGCTAATAATGCATCCAGCCTATACCTGCTGATACCAAATCCCCCGGACTGAAGTGCTGCGTCCAGTAGCTCACCATCTGGAGCACTTACGACCAGCTTCCTTATCGAAGGCAGTTTTAATTGATCAAGGGAAATTCCCAGGCTTTGCAGGAATGGCCTGCTTTCTTCGCTGACATATTCGCCGCAAACCCTGTGAAAAGGATAAAATTTCTTTTCAAAAAGAATTACTTTAAATCCTTTCCCGGACAACTGGATGGCCGCTGCAAGACCGGCTAGTCCACCGCCCGCCACTGCAACATCATATGCAATATTGTTAATTTTCATGTGCCTCCTTTGAAAAGGTTATAAGCCATCGGAAAGCCCATTTCCAATGAATCTTTCCGGCGGCAATGCCAGAACGCCGGAAAAGCTGTTCCCATTCCCTGCGGGTAAAACTTCTCCGGACTGATAATGGGGCATCGTGTTTAACTAACCGCGACCTTGAAAACAACCAGGTTAATAGTTTAATGGAATAATAGGCTAATGCATTCCTGTGTAAATCATTGATAAAAAAACCAATTTTGCAATGATCATGCATCCAGGATAGCTGTTCAGCAATTTCATCATCTGAAAAATGGTGGCAAAATAAAGAGGAGAAAACGATATCAGGCATTTCAGGCAAACGCACTTTCCTATAATCGCCTGTAAAATAAATTCCCTGCGGAAACTGCTGCTTGGCAAAACTGATGCAATCTTCATTAATGTCAATTCCGGAGCATTTTACTGATATCCCGTTTTTCAAAGCCCAGTTGTAAATAACAGCAAGGTTATCACCACCTCCGCAACCAATTTCACAAACATGCAATACCTGTTTTTTTAAAGCAATCCGACGAAGCCCGTTAATCGTTATTTTATGACCGCCTAACCAATGGTTAATATTATTTAACTCAACCATGTTCTGCCTGATCTCCTCAAAGGAATTCCCAGTGCCATCAAGCAGCTCCTTTTCATATGAACGCTGGCCCCAGCTCATACCGGCTCTGCCTCCATCCAGCAGGTTTCCATCGTAAGTCCCGGCCCAAATGCTGCAGCCAGCATATTTCCACTGGCACCCATTTCCAGCATTTCCTTCAACACAAACAAAATTGTAGGTGATGACATATTTCCGTATTGCTTCAAAACTTCATACCCTGCAGCAAGTGCATGCCCGGGTAAGGCGAGGCTTTTTTCAACCGCCTGCAATATGCGCTTTCCGCCCGGGTGAATACACCATTGGCTGATGTCATTTATTTGAAGGCCAAAACCGCTAACGGCCCTTGAAACCAGCGGTGAGAAATCGGTTGCGATCAGTTCCGGAATATAGCCGCTTAATGTCATCTGGAAACCTGAGGATGACAGCTCCCAGGACATGTCTTTCTTTCCCTTGGGAATAACTTCACTATAAAATCCCCTGATGGCGTGGCCTTTTTGCTGCTCATCATTACTAAGCAGCACTGCTGCCGATCCATCTCCGAACAACAATGATGAGGCGATATTATCCGCAGTGGCAGATTTCTGAAAATGCAGTGTGCAAAGCTCAGTACAAACGACCAGAACTTTTGCGCCCGGTGCAGACCGGCAAATGGCATCTGCCTGTTTAAGGCCATGCAATGCAGCATAGCAGCCCATAAAATTAATAGAACTCCTGTTTAAGGAACGCGGCAATTCCATTAACTCCATCACTTGCAGGTCGAGGCCAGGCGCACTCATCCCTGTACAACTTACCGTAATCAGGTGGGTTATACCCTGGGGACTTTGCTTTGCCTCTGCCAGGCATTTACGGATTGCATCTACAGAAAGTGATGCAGCATATTTCTGGTACCAGCTCATCCGCAACTCCAATGAAGGAAAGGGTTCAAAAGATTCAGTAGCCGGATAGAATTTCCATTCTGCTATTGGTGCGCTGTAATCAGGCAGTACTGAATACCTGCTATCAATACCACTATGTTGATAGAGAAACCTTAGTTTTCTTTCACCAGTATAATCAAGGGCATAAACCCGTTGCATAAATTGCAGGATGTCCTGTTGCCGGTGGCGATAAGCTGGGATAGCTGTTCCTATTGATAAAATCTTAGTCAAATAATTTCCATATTAATAAGATCAAAAAACCGGTATTGGAACATATTGCTGCCAGCTTGTTCATGCCCATCAGGTTATCGAAACTGGCGGCTTCAGTGTTTTGCCATACTTTTTTCGCCCATCGCAAAAAATAAATTAACACCGGGAAAAAGCAAATGAGCAGGACAAAAAACCGCACCAACTCCAATTGAAGCGCAAAATGCAGGCCCAATACAACAAAAGCCATATTAAACAACAAAGCCGATAACCTAAATGTTCCCTTTACCCCTAAAAGCATACTGATGGTTCTTACTCCGTCTTTCTGATCTGCTGCATGCTGGTATACCTGGGTTAGAGGATAAGCGCCTGCTATTAATAAGGTACTGGCTATTATACCGGTTAAAGGAACTATAACCGGCTGCCGCTGATGTACCCCATGATAAACTAACCAGAATACAAGTCCGCCCTGGCATAAGACCACCAATAAAAACCCCAAAACCGGGTATTTTTTTAACCGTGTAACCCTGCTACTGTAGGCCCTCGAAGCAAGTATATAAAGAAGGATGCCAAAGGTAAACCAGGAGCTCACCAAAAGGCTTAGTATTAACGCTGCTATATCCATTACTAACACTACCCATAATAGTTGCCTGGTGGGTTGCATGGGATGCCTGATCCCACCTACAGGGCTTTCGTCCCGGTCAATAAAACTGTTATACCCGTTACTCGCAGGATATACCAGTAAATGAAGTATAAAAAAGACCAAAGCAGCTTTCCACCAATTGGTGTACAAAACCTGGCTAAGAGCAAATAAATATACAGGTAGCAGGAAAAAAGCAAATGGAAAGCGCAGTAACTGTATGGTTGATTTTTTCAGCATACAATTTCGGTTACACTTAATAGTCATACTCTCTCCTGAACATATTCATCCGGAATCCAAGGGAAACCATGGTGATGTTGCGTGTTAACAGGGGATCATCAGGAACATCATATTTGCGAACCATCAATGATGCGTCTATAAATAAATTTTCTGCAAGTTCATATCCAATCCATAAAGAGGCATTAACACCGGTAGCTTTCCTCCCTGTACCAATAGACCAGCCATAATCTGCTGGCCGGGTGTCATAAAGGCGAAATATATTGCTGCCAAAATTAATCCCTGCAGAATCAAGGCCCTGCCTCCAGGCAATCAGTTTCCCCTGGATGTTCCATTTTGGATGTGGCTGGTACCTGGCAATTCCAACAAACTCATGAAAATTCGCACCCAGTGGATGCGCCAATGGCTGGTTATAGTGGCTGTAATTAGACACTGAATCGTTGTGGGAATAGGTAAAAGGCCTGGCCATATTGAACTCGCCCTGAAGGTCCAGGTTCTTCACTCCAAATGCATCTATATACTTCCCACCTAGCTGTAACGCCCATTTATTTCCCCACCATCCCTGGCCTCCTTTTACTTCACTCAACTTGAATTCATCAAACAATACCTGTCCGTAAAACTGAAAGCGTTTAGCCACATTGGTCTTAAAATCAAATCCCACATTTGCATTGTCCTTGCTGCCATTCTGCTGCTCAATTGACCGCAGGAAGATAATTGGATTAAGATAGGAAAATTCAAAATGGTTCTCCCGGCCATAAATAATGGATTCAAACAGCCCGATATTCAGCCATCGGTTTGCCTGCCAGCTGAGGTGGTGCATGGCTGCATATTTTTTATCGAGTAACACACTGCCATTATTTATAGGTTCCTGGGGCGTTAACTCCATAAACAAATTCTGGTAATCCAGTTTCCATATTTTCGTATTGAGTTTGAGGAAAAGGTAATTGCTTGAAAAATCACTTAAAAAGAAACTACGGTATCCATCGCCAATAAAATTCTTATCGTAACCAAACTGCACATTAATATATTTGGTCACATTAAAATACACTGATCCCCTTGCATCAAAATAGTCGTAGGCCGTTTCCTTAAATGCTTTATAGAAACCGTTACCTGGAACAGCATGAAAAGTGTCTTCAAACTGTTTCACAAAATAGGGCGGCCTCTCCTGGTTATCAGTCAGGTAAAAATCAAACCCGATCTTATGGGCAATTAAGCCTCTCGCCGTAGCCCCCTTTGTATTCTGGAACATCTTTTCATCAGTGCCTGACTCCTTCCCGACCATGAACTGAAAAACAGGGTTAACTGTAAGGAAGAAATCCTTGACATCCACATGAACCAGGTCTGTCTTTGTTATATATAATGTTTTCAAAAAAGGCTTCCTGCTCTGGAAGGATTCTTTTGATCCGGTTACCCATTCTGAATTATTCATCAACGCGCTGTTGATATTATGTGCATCTGCCTTCGAAAATACAGCCGTGGTATCTAGCCGCTCGAGTACACCCACCCAGGATTTCCTGTCAAATGGCTTTAAATTCTGGAAAGACATGGCACTGTCCCTGAACCTGATCTCCAGCCTGTCCATCAGTGGCTGGTGTTTATATCCTTGCGGAAGAAGGGTTGATTGCGAAAAACCCACTACGGGTACCAATAAAGAGAGTATGTACAGCAGTCTTTTAATAACTTGCATAGGTTCGAATATTTAAAAGCTAATCAACAAATTATGCAAAAATACCTGATAAAGAATACCCAAATAGTAAACGAAGGAAAGGTTACCGCCGGCGATGTACTTATTTCGGGTGGCCGTATCAGTAAAATAAGCTCAGGGATCAATGTTTCAGGGGCGGTCAACGAGATTAATGGGGAAGGGCTTTTCCTTTTGCCTGGAGCTATAGATGACCAGGTCCATTTCAGGGAACCCGGACTCACACACAAAGCAACTATTTATACCGAATCAAAGGCTGCAGTTGCTGGCGGGGTAACCAGTTTTATGGAAATGCCCAATACGGTACCTCCGGTTTTTACACAGGAGCTGCTGGAACAAAAATACCAGATAGGTGCAGATACCTCATTGGCGAACTACTCTTTTTTCATGGGTACTTCCAATGAGAATACCACGGAAACGCTAAAAACCAATGACAAGAAAGAGTCTGTTTGTGGCATTAAAATTTTTATGGGGTCTTCCACCGGTGGATTATTGGTCGACAACCCTCTCTCACTTGAAAAAGTCTTCAGTGAATCCGAGGTCTTAATTGCCACCCATTGTGAAGACGAGAAGATCATAAAGCGGAACCTCGAACAAATGAAAGCTTCCGGAAGGCCGATAACAGCTGCAGATCACCCCATCATCAGGAACGAAGAAGCCTGCTTTGAATCCTCTTTTTATGCCATCCAGATGGCAAAGAAATTCAATACCAGGTTACATATCCTGCATATCAGCACAGAGCGCGAATTGCAATTATTCTCCAATTTGCTTCCCCTTGAAGACAAAAGGATTACAGCTGAAGTATGTGTACACCACCTTCACTTTACCAGTGATGACTATCCGCAATTAGGTAACCTGATAAAATGCAACCCCGCAATTAAAGCGCCTTCCAATAAAGAAGCGCTTTGGAAGGCATTGCTTGATAACCGGCTTGACATCATCGCCACAGATCATGCACCGCATACCTGGGCCGAAAAACAGGAAGAATACCTGCATGCCCACGCCGGACTTCCGCTTGTTCAGCATTCTCTGTTACTGATGCTCAAATATGTCCAGGATGGCCGCATCAGCCTGGAACAGGTAGTCGATAAAATGAGCCATAGTGTAGCCCGCTGCTTTAACATCAGGGAAAGGGGATTTATACGGGAAGGGTACCATGCAGACCTCGTATTGCTAAACAGGGACCAGGTTTCAACCGTAAATAAAAACAATATTTTGTATAAATGCGGCTGGAGCCCCCTTGAAGGCAGTTCGTTTCCTGCAGCCATTACCCATACATTTGTCAATGGCCACCTTGTTTATGCTAACGGGGAATTTGATGAAACAAGAAAAGGACAGCGCTTATTATTTAACCGCTAGTTTTATGAAATATGAGACAGCCTGCATCTTATTCTATTCCATTACGACCTAACTAGGCCATATACCAGAAAAATTGAAAAGCTATGGATATAGATAAGACCTCTCTACTTGACCTTTCTATTTTTCACCAGGAAGAGGAACATTCCATTTTCCACCACCTCAACTACACCCGAACTGCCGATGGGAAAGCCTGGCTTATGCATCTTTTCCGGGAGCCATTTAATGAATCCGGACCGATTTTGCAAACGCAGCAGATATTGAAAATCATTCTTAGTAACGTTGACCAATGGCCGATGACCATTACCAATGGCACTATTATGGTTATGGAGAAATTCTATGACGCGCAAATAGACCCAATACCTCATAGCCATAACCTCTTCAACGGATTTATTTATAAGCTTACTAATGGCCCCGATTTCGCCATGGTTAAATACAGCATAGGGCACTTTTCAGATTTTGTTAGGGGATTCCGGCAACTTATCGATCATTTATCGGCAAACCAAATCCCGGCAAATCTTAGGATCGTCCTGGAAAGATCCGCGCAATTATTAAAAGATCCGCATATAAGCGAACTCGCAAACCTGCCCGCCGGATACTCACTTACCCCGGTTCAGGTTGTTTACTTTGGGCATTTCCTGCACAACAGGTACAAAAACCAGACTCTTGAACTGATCCATTTATTTGCCCGACTCGACGCATGGTATAGTATGGCTGTGGCCATGAAAGAAAACAACCTTTGTTTTCCTGAGATTTCCGAAAGTGGGCAGCCATTTATCGAAGCAGAAGGATTATACCATATTCTCATACCTGCACCTGTATCGTACGATGTAACGCTCGATAAGCAACACAATTTCCTTTTTTTAACTGGTGCAAACATGGCAGGAAAAAGCACCTTTATCAGGTCAGTCGGTGCGGCAGTTTACCTCGCTCACCTGGGAATGGGTGTACCTGCGAAAAATATCAAATTATCACTTTTCGAAGGCATACTTAGTAATATTAACGTATCAGATAATATCATAAAAGGAGAGAGTTATTTTTTCAATGAAGTACAGCGTATTAAAAACACAATCCAAAAAATTAATGACGGCCATAAATGGCTGGTGCTTATTGACGAATTGTTTAAGGGCACTAATGTTCAGGATGCCATGAAATGTTCCCTTGCAGTAATTAAGGGACTGATCAAAATCAATAATTCCCTATTCATATTATCTACTCACTTATACGAAATCGGGGAGGAACTAAAATCCCATCCCAATATTATTTTCCGGTATTTTGAAACCGCCGTAAAAGACGACCAGCTTGAATTTGGCTACCATTTGAAAGAAGGTATCAGCAATGACCGGCTGGGCTATCTTATCCTGAAACGCGAAAAGGTGATAGACCTGCTCGAAAAATTATAAACCTGCCAAATCTGTTTATATGAGGTTCCTTTGCATGCTGGTTTGCTTATTATACTTTACAAACGCATGGACACAACCCGAACATTATTTCTACCATAATATTGATGTTCAGCATTACACATTTGCATTAAGAATCACCGACAGCAGCAATACTATTGAAGGGATCGCAGATATCGACCTTAGAAAAAAAACCGGCGCTAAAGAACTGGTATTCGACCTTGCGGGAAAAACTCCGGATGGTAAGGGCATGACTATTTCTTCAGTACTGCTGCAGGGGCATATATCCAATTTCAAACACGAGCTAAACCAGCTACACGTCCCGGATTCAAGTGAATATGACAAAGACAGCCTGTTACATCTTCAGGTATACTATTCCGGTATACCCGCAGATGGCCTGATCATCTCAACAAATAAATATGGTCACCGTACATTTTTCGGGGATAACTGGCCCAACCGGGCCCATCAATGGCTTCCGTGCAATGACCATCCTTCTGACAAAGCCACCGTTACTTTCAGGGTTTTGGCGCCTGATCATTACCAGGTTGTTTCAAATGGACTACAAACCGAAAGAACAAATAATGGAAATGGATATACGCTTACAGAATGGACGGAGAATTTTGCCATACCAACTAAAGTGATGGTAATCGGCCTTGCCGGTTTTTCTGTGGGCTATGCCGGCTCCGCTGGCTCTGTTCCTGTATACAGCTGGGTTTTCCCCGAAGACCACGTTAATGGTTTTTTTGACTATGGCCAGGCAACCAGCATATTGCCATTTTTTATGGATAAAGTCGGCCCTTACCCATTCGCTAAACTTGCCAATGTACAGTCCAAAACCATTTTTGGCGGTATGGAGAATGCAGGATGCATTTTTTATTATGAAAATTCAGTGAACGGTAAGCGCAGGGAAGAGCCTCTTCTGGCCCATGAAATCGCTCACCAGTGGTTCGGAAATAGCGCCACAGAAATTTCCTGGCAACATCTTTGGCTCAGCGAAGGGTTTGCAACTTATATGACCGATGCTTACATGGAAAAACAATATGGAACAGATACCCTTCAGGCCATGCTGAAAGAACAACGATTGAAAGTAATCAACTTCCATAAAGTATATCCCGGAAAACCTGTTATCGATAGCATGGAAAACAAACTCATGAACCTGTTAAATGCCAACAGTTACCAGAAAGGTGGTTGGGTTTTGCATATGCTTCGCAGGAATTTAGGGGATGACCAATTCTGGAATTCAATTTCCACTTATTATAGCAGGTTCGCCGGTAAAAATGCATCAACCGATGATTTCAGAAGCGTTTGCGAAGAAATTTCACATAAAGACCTGCGACTATTTTTTTACCAGTGGCTGCGTCAACCTGAAATTCCAGGTCTTTTTGTTAGCTGGAAAAGCAAGCCGAATGGCCAACTTGAAATTTACATCCGCCAAATGCAGGAATACATTTTGCAATTCCCCCTTGAAATAAGCATTAAATCAACAAATGGCATAATCAGCAAAACCTTCAATATTACCGGCCGGAAAAGCGTTTTCACATTACCGGTAGCAGATCCTGTAGTATTGCTCACAGTTGATCCCAATACGAACTTATTAGCCGAATGGACTGTAAAAAGGGTTAAATAACGCTTGATGCATAACCAGCCGGAACCTAATTTTCCCGGATGTTAGTTAAAACATTTGGAAGCGCAGTTTACGGCATTGAAGCAGTAACCATTTCTATTGAAATAAATGTAACACTCGGTGCAAGTACATTTGTGGTTGGCCTGCCCGATAACGCGGTTAAGGAAAGTATTTTACGGGTGGAAAGTGCAATCAAATCCAATGGGTTTTACATGCCCCGCACAAAAGTTATTATAAACCTGGCCCCTGCTGATATCAGAAAATCGGGTTCAGCATTTGATTTGCCTATTGCCATAGGGATCCTTGCCGCAACGGAGCAACTACTCAATGTCCAGGCATTGGCAGATTTTGTTTTAATGGGAGAACTGGGATTGGATGGTAATATCCTGCCTATAAAAGGGGCACTGCCAATTGCCATTAGCTGTCGTAAAGAAAAATTCAGGGGACTTATCCTGCCTATCCAAAATGCGCGGGAAGCCGCCATGGTGAACCAACTGCAGGTATTCGGCGTAAAGCACCTTAATGAAGTAATCAGTTGCCTGGAAAAGCCAGGACAGGCTACTGCAGTTGCTGTCCATACCAGGGAAGAATTCCTGGAAGCCCAATTACAGGCAGACTTCGACTTTTCTGAAGTAAAAGGCCAGGAACATATAAAAAGAGCTTTGGAAATCACTGCGGCCGGTGGACATAATGCGATTTTAATTGGCCCGCCCGGATCGGGAAAATCGATGTTGGCTAAAAGGTTACCCACCATCCTTCCACCACTTACACTGAACGAAGCATTGGAAACAACGCGTATACACAGCGTTGCAGGCAAATTACCTGAAAATACAACCCTTATCAGTAAACGCCCATTCAGGGCACCGCACCATACAATTAGTGATATGGCTCTTGTAGGTGGCGGAAGCCTTCCCCAACCAGGGGAAATATCACTTGCACATAACGGAGTTTTATTTTTGGATGAACTCCCTGAATTTAAAAGAACTGTACTCGAGGTTATGCGGCAACCCCTTGAAGAAAGGAAAATCACGATTTCAAGGGCTAAAACCGCCCTCGATTTCCCGGCTAGTTTTATGTTGCTCGCAGCTATGAACCCCTGCCCATGTGGCTATTACAACCATCCGGTAAAAAACTGTTCCTGCCCTCCCGGGGTAGTACAGAAATACCTGAATAAAATCTCAGGCCCATTATTGGACCGGATTGACCTCCATGTCGAAGTAACCCCGGTCGAGTTTAATGACCTTACAGGTATCCAACAACAGGAATGCTCAGCTGATATAAGGAAGCGCGTTATCGCTGCAAGACTAATCCAGGAAGCAAGGTTCAGTTCTTTCGCAGGCATCTATTGTAATGCACAAATGCACAACCGGCTATTGAAAGAAATCTGCCTGCTTACCCCATCTGGAAATCAATTGCTTAAAACAGCCATGGAAAAACTAAATCTTTCAGCAAGGGCCTATGAAAGAATCCTGAAAGTGGGCCGTACCATTGCCGACCTGGCTTCGAGCCAAAATATCCTTCCGGAACACATAGCAGAAGCCATTCAATACCGGAGCCTTGACAGGGAAGGATGGGCCGGCTAAACCCGAAAGGCAGGTTAGGAATTCAGTAGATTAGTTCAGCTCAAAAATAAAGGGCTAATTTTAGGATTATCTTTCTTTAATATGAAAATACTCCTGCAATACCTTAAACCTTATAAATGGCTGGTACTATTAACCCTGGTATTGGCTGCATTCAATACCGGCTTTTCCATGATCGATCCGATTATATTCGGTAAAATGATCAAGGTCGCCTTCAATTACAAACAGTATAAAGACGTTGGCAATTATTCAGGGTTCGTCAGGGCTGTTGGCTGGTTACTGCTGATGTCTATTTCTGTAGCAATGGTAAGCAGGATAGCAAAAGCCTTCCAGGACTACTTCTTTAACGTGGTAACCCAGAAATTTGGGGCGAGGGTGTTTACCGACGGACTGAAGCACGCCATGAAACTGCCATACCACGAATTCGAAGACCAGAGAAGCGGCGAAACACTTAGTATCCTCCAGAAAGTGGAAACAGATACTGAACGCTTTATTTCCAACTTTATCAATATACTTTTCGGGGTTATTATCGGAATATTATTTGTTGCTATTTATGCCTTTAATATCCATTGGAGCTTACCCATTGTTTATTTTGGCGGTATTATTTTGCTCACATTTATTACCAACCTGCTCAGCAAAAGAATAAAAGTCATACAGAAAAACATTGTTGCCCAAACCACTTCATTAGCTGGCACAACAACAGAGTCTTTGCGGAATATTGAATTAATCAAGAGTCTTGGCCTGACTAACCAGGAAGTGAACAGGCTGAATAAGAATACTTATAAAATACTCAGTCTTGAACTTACCAAGGTTAAACGCATTCGAAGCCTCAGTTTTGTCCAGGGAACTTTCGTGAATACCCTTCGCCAGGTAATACTCTTCCTTTTGATGTGGCTGATCTACCAGGAAAAAATGAAGCCTGAAGAAATGGTGACCATGCAATTTTTTTCCTTTTTTATTTTTGGACCCCTTCAGGAAATCGGCAATATTATTCTCTCCTACAGGGAAGCTGAAGCATCACTTAATAATTTCAAAACCCTGATGCAGAAAAAACCCGAACCAAGGCCCGACCATCCAAAACCAATTTCTGCAATTAGCCATTTGTCTTTTAATAGTGTAAGCTTCAAACACAAAACGGCCCAGCAATCTGCCATACACCAGATCAGCTTTGAAGTAAAAAAAGGAGAAACCATTGCCTTTGTTGGTCCATCAGGAGCAGGAAAAACAACACTGGTAAAGCTTTTAGTAGGACTATACCGCCCGCAACTTGGTCATATAGACTATAATGGGATAAACGAAGACGATATTGATTTTGATGAATTACGCACACAAATAGGATTCGTTACACAAGACACACAGTTATTTTCAGGCACCATAAAGGAAAACCTGTTGTTCGTCAATCCTGAAGCTACTGATGACGATGTGCTGGATGCATTGAATAAAGCCAGCTGCAATAACCTGCTATCAAGAGCAGAAAAGGGACTTGATACGATGATAGGGGAAGGTGGATTAAAACTGAGTGGTGGTGAAAAACAACGTTTATCGATCGCGAGATCCCTCCTCCGCCAACCCGATTTACTAATTTTCGATGAAGCTACTTCGGCACTGGATTCATTAACTGAAGAAGAAATCACAAGGACAATCCGCAATATTTCTGCAATAGGCGACCAGATTACCATCATGATTGCACACCGGCTGTCTACTATTATGCATGCCGACCGGATTTATGTGCTTGAAAAGGGTGAAATCGTGGAAACCGGCACTCACCAGGATTTACTGAGTGAAAAAGGACTTTATTATGCCATGTGGCGGCAACAGATTGGTGAAAGAAAATTGGTCAGCCAACCAGCTATAACTGAATCAATTTCCTGATTTCTGACTCAGCAGCAGGAAGTTGGTTCCTGGATTTCCCTTACAGGTGTGCGACCAGCGGAATCTGCAATTTGATATTAAAATTTCGCCCCATATTGTAAACCCCGGTTCTGCCAGTAGCCAAATTTTCAGCAGTATACTTCAAGCGGCTTAAATGGTTCTGGTAAGCAACATCACCAATATTCATAACATTAAGGAAAATTGTTGCACGGGTTTTCTTATTGGTCATTAGATCGGTACTGACGCCTGCATTTACCAATGCATAACCGGGCGTTCTTGTTTCTGTATTATACACATCAAAAATATTATTCTGCTGGAAAGTATTGTCTAACTGGACCCTAAGTGAAAGGTGGCTGAACAGTACTTCTTTTTTAAGCAGGTCTGCCCTTAATTCAGCTACCCAGTGTGCTGCGGGAATAAAGGGAATATTCCGGTTTCCCTCAATGCCTTCGGCAAAACGGCCACGCACATAGGAAAATGTATTTTCAAAATGCAACCAGTCAAGTGGGTGCGGATGGATATCTATTTCAAGTTCAAATCCGGCAAGTGCAGCATTGCGCTGGTCAAATTTAAAAGCTGTATTTCCATTAACGAGTGAGTCGCCACCCAATACTGACTCAAGTTTGGCATAATAGATATAATTGTTAATGCTATTAATAAAAAAACTTGCAGAGGCCGATATGTGTTCAGCATTATATTCTGCGCCAAGATCAGCCTGCCAGCTGGTTTCAGAGTGAAGTTGCGTGTTACCGTATTCGTAACGGTTTGTTCCTTCATGGGCCCCATTGGAAGAAAGCTCAGGTATACTTGGCGCCCTGAATCCCCGGGAAAGGTTTAATTTGAAAGTGGTTGATTTGGTTGCCAGGTAACTAATGCCCGCGCTGCCCGAGATATTGGAAAAGTCCTTACTGAATGATTCAAATTTTGTCACACCGTTTTCTGCATAAGCAGTAGTGTTGAGATGCCGGTTATCAAACCGGAGGCCGCCACTGAAAGTGAACTTATCCATCCTTTTCTGCAGGTACCCAAATAATCCCGCATCAAACATATGGTATTCGGGAATTAAGGCTTCTATTCCCTTATTTTCATTCTGTTGCAACAGGCCATTAAGTCCCAGGGCTGCTTTCCAGCCCTTCTTTTCTTTTAAATGGTATACGCCGGAATAAGTAACTGTCTGTAAATCAAAATACAATTGCTTTTCCTTCGGGTCATCCGGGTTCCCAAATTCTATTCTCTGGTTTCGTTGGTAACCTATGTTTACCGCCAGGTTATTCCCCCCCAATTGGAAATTATTATCAGAAGCAATTTTGAAATGCTTTATTTCCTGCATCGGAATATTAGGGTGTATGCTGTTATAATCACTTTCATCAGGTAATCCCTGTACACCACCCGGCAATAATTTTATAAACTGTCCGGCTTCATTCCTTTCTCCTTCAATGATACCCAGTTGCTGGTGAAAATTGCTTAATAGCAAATGGCTATAACCCCAGTTGCCATTATAGCCTATGTATCCCCCAAAATTCTGTTCATTGAAATTGGAATTAAAAACCGGCCCGTCATATTTATTCCGATAAGCAGCCGCAGCTTTTAATGATCCGTAAACATTCCAGTTCAACCCATTTTTATTACCCCCCAAATCAAGGTGAACAGACCTGAGTTTATTGTTGGTTTGGTAATTACTTAAAATCGAACCCTTCATTAATCCATCCTGCACAGGCACATTGGTTAAAATATTAATTACTCCTGCCATTGCATCACTGCCATACATCAACGAAGCCGGTCCTTTAAGTATCTCCACTTTTTGCACACTTTGTTCATCAATCTCAATCCCATGCTCATCGCCCCATTGCTGCCCTTCCTGCCTGACCCCATCGTTTAAAACAATTACCCTGTTATAGCCCATTCCCCGAATGACCGGTTTAGAAATTGCCGGTCCCGTAGACATTTGGGAAATGCCTGGTTTGCTGCTCAAAGCATCGATCAGGTTCGTAGATACCGATCGCAATAAGTCCTGCTTCTTCACCACCAAAACCGGTGTCGGATTACGGCGGGCCTGCGTGGCAGTGCTGATACCGGTTACCACAACCTGTTCATTCTCCACCACAGACGGTTGTAACTTAAAATCTTTTACAGCATCTGGCGTTACCATTACAAATTCAGAAACTGAAGCAAAACCCACATAGGATACTTCAACAAGGTGCTGCCCCTCTGATATATTTGTAATATGGTACCGGCCGGCCTCATTGGTAACACCCCCCGTTTTAAGGTCGGTTATCATTACAGTAGCACCTGCAAGCGGTTTTCCCGTTTGCGCATCCAATACAATTCCACTTAATGAGTTTTTTTGATTTTGTGCAGGTAAACTGAGCCAACCTAATAATAAGATCAATAGTGAATAAAACGACCTCGTCATAGTATATTTTTGAAACGCTGTTGCAAATATATAGACAGTCGTGGATGATTTACCACAACGCTGCAACTATTTTTCAAACTGGATTTCAAAGGAGGTTCCCTTACCTTCTTCACTACTAAAGGAAATAGTGCCGTTCAGCTCATTCACCAATCTTTTTACGATTGACAAACCCAACCCTGTTGATTCTTCACCAGCAGTTGGTCTCGGTGACAATTGGGCATACTTGGTAAAAAGTAGTTTCTTTTCACCATCCGGTATTCCTACCCCTTCATCTCTTACAGTAAGAATCACCCTATTTTCATTGCCGGTTACTTCAACCCATACTTTTTTTCCCGGGGGTGAAAACTTTATTGCATTTGATACCAGGTTATCGATTATTCTCTTAACAAGGTCCTGGTCGGTTAATAAGAAAATATTAGTATTTGCGTCAGGTCCGATTAATGTAATATTTTTTGATTCGGCTGTATGCTGGTGTTCCAGTACGACATGGGCAACAAATGCCCCCATATTAGTATCCTCAATCTCCAATTGCCTGGTACTGGTGCCCTGCTTTTCAATATCGAGGATATTCCTTATCAAACGTTCACCACTTTGTGCTGAATCGCGAATCTTACCAAGCGCCTTACGCTGGTCGTCTGATAAGGAACTGTCTTCGTTGATCAAATGGCTCCACATGGCAATACTTGCGAATGGCGTACTAAGGTCATGGGATACAATGCTGATCAACGAATTTTTTTCCTGGTTAAGCGCCGATAATTTTTCTTTTTGCTTACCAATAACCTGGTTAACTTCTTTTAGTTTCTGGTTTGCCTGCCAGTATACCAAAAGGAAAATACCAACTAATAACCCTATTAATACTGCCGCCGCTGTGAGGTAACTCAGGTAGCGATTCCTCAATTTTTCCTGGCCAACTTCAGCCAACAGGAGTTGATTTTGCTTTTCGCGGTCCTGTGCATGAAACCTTTCCTGCATTTCAGCAATGGTCCTGCTGGAAGCTTCATTTACAAGTGCGGTATCCAGTTTATACCAACGCCGTTGGAAATCCAGTGCCTTTTTATACTGGCCGAGCCTTTCATATAATTTTGCAATTAAAGCATAAGAATCTGCCTCTTTACTTTTAGAACCCAGTTTTTGGGCAATTTCCAAAGATCTCTGCGTATAGTATGTGGCTGAATCATACCGGGACAATTCAATAAAACAATCACCAATATTTAAATAATCGATCCATAAATCAGCCTGGCTATTTGTGGAATCATGCAATGCTTTATTTAACCTGAAATACTCAATAGCTTTAGAAAATTCTTTTTTCTTAAAGTAAACATTGCCGGTATTGTTATAAATAAATGGAAGGGTCTTCTGGTTATTGTGCTGCTTGCATAACTGCAAGGCAGCAGTCAGGTAATAAAGTGCACTATCGGGTTCGTTAAGGATATTATATATAGCCCCCATGTTACTATACCCGGAAATAATAGAAGAAATTTCCCCTCTCTTCCTGGTCAGTTTCAGGCATTCCATGTAAACCTCTTTAGCTTTTTCGGGTTGCTTTATTTCAGTGTAGGTAATGGCCAGGTCGCTTAATGCAGATATTTCGTATTCAGGATAGTGGCCCTCACGCGAAGCGGAAAGCGTGGATAAAAAGTAACGGATGGCATCATTATAATTTCCAGAAAGTTCGCTATGCAGGCCAAACAGCCGTTGAGATAAAATTTTGCCTTTCTTAAACCCGATTGCTGCTGATTGTTTTTCAATAAATTTGGCATTCCAGGAAATAGAGTCGAGTTTTTCCTCTGAAAAATTTACACTCCTGTCATATAATTGCTTAAGGTAGTTTGTATCTGCAACTTGTGCGGCAGCGTGCAAAACAGGGCAAAACACAATCAGTATGAGGAATAAATATTTCAATCAATCTATGAGATTATTCCTGATGGCGAATTTAACAAGGCCTACAGTATTCTGAACCCCCAGTTTTGCAATCAGGTTTTTTCTGTGTGTTTCTACCGTACTTACACTTAGGAATAATTTCTGCGCAATTTCAACATTACTGAACTCCTTGCATACAAGTTTCAATACTTCAATTTCGCGCTTTGATAGTATTTCACCCACTTGCTTATCTTCAACAGTAAGGGTGTTGCGAAAATCACCGTCACTTAAAATGTCAATTTCCTTGCTGAAATAAGTTCCGCCACCATCTACAATATTAATTGCATTCAATAACTCATCTACACTGGCATTCTTCAGTATATAGCCCTGGACCTGGTACTTAAGCAGCTTATGCACATATCTTGTTCCCCTAATCAGGGTTAGATAAATGATTTTTTGCCTGGGTCTCAGGGTCCTGATTTGTTTAATCAATTCTTCTTCCTCCATGTCGGGAAGATTAACATCCAATAACAAAACATCATCCGGGGACAAATCAGGCAAACTTGATAACAATTGTAAAGCAGTTGAACTTGTTCCGGTTACTTCTAAACTATCTTGTTTTTGCAATAGCAAGGAAAGTCCCTCTAAATACATTTCATGGTCATCAGTAATAAAAACCCTGGTCATACTACACATTTCTTTTTATTATTATTGTAATCCCCATTGATTCTATGAGGATTACAAAGAAATGATATTTTAATGTTTTCGCTTGACAAATTCCCAATAAAAAACGCCGTGAGGGATCACGGCGTTGAAAAATCACTTAAAATGGGGGCTATAAATTCTCAATAATCCCCGCAATTCCCTGACCACCACCAACACAGGCAGTTACCAACCCATATTTTTTGTTAAGCCTTTTCATATCCTGTGTAACCTGGATAGTCAGTTTGGCCCCTGTGCATCCCAAAGGATGGCCCAATGCAATGGCTCCCCCATTGATATTTACGGTTTCCGGATTCAATCCGGCTTCCCTGATCACAGCCAAAGCCTGCGAAGCAAAAGCCTCATTGAGTTCAACCAGGTCTATCTGTGACAAATTTAATCCAGCCTGCTTTAGGGCTTTTGGAATAGCGGCAACCGGCCCAATGCCCATGATACGGGGATGTACACCAGCACTTGCACAGCTTATTAGCCGGGCAATAGGCTTTAAGCCAAGTTCTTTTACCATTTTTTCACCCATAACCACAACAAAGGCAGCACCATCACTGGTTTGGGAAGAATTTCCGGCGGTAATTACTCCGCCTGCAGCGAATGCCGGTTTCAGTTTGGCCAACGCCTCAATACTGGTATCCGCTCTCGGACCTTCATCAGTATCAACGAGGTAGGTTTTTTTCTGCTTCTTACCCTTTGCATCTAAAGCAACCTGTTCAACACTAATGGGCAATATGCCGGATTTAAAATAACCGGATTGTATGGCATTCATTGCTTTCTGGTGCGACCGGAAGGAAAACTCATCCTGGGCTTCCCGGCTAATACCATATTCTTTTGCCACCGCCTCGGCTGTTAATCCCATATTCAGGTAATAATCCGGTGTTTCACTGGCAACGCTATATGCTGGAACTGTCTTCCAGCCTGAAGTTGGAACCAGGCTCATACTCTCTGTTCCCCCTGCTACAATACATTCAGCCTGTCCGCTCCTGATTTTTGCTGTCGCAATTGCAATAGTTTCCAAACCACTGGCACAATACCGGTTAACCGTCATCCCCGGAACATCAATTCCCAATGCCCTGACCGAAATCATACGGCCGATCTGCAAACCCTGCTCCGCTTCGGGAACTGCGTTTCCAACAATCAGGTCATCCACCCTGGACGGATCCAGTTGCGGTATGCTTGCCATTACCCCCCTGATCACATCAACTGCCAGGTCATCGGGACGTACAAAGCGGAATCCCCCTCTTTTTGACTTGGTAACTGCTGTGCGGTAACCCGCAACTATATAAGCTTCCTGCATAACCTTGATTTATTCAGTAAAAAATGAATCCTAAAATAAGTTGCATAGACAACTTTCTATGCCAAATTTAAGTGATCCGGCTGTTTCATAAAATATTTTTTTGTCAGGATGGGCTAAAGAGTTTTTTTTTGAGCATGTATTCATTGATAAGAAGTATTCTTTTTAAGTTTCCCACCGAACCCGTTCATTATTTCTCGATGAACTGCCTGCAGGCTGCATGCTCAGTGCCATTATTTAAGAAATGGATCAGCCGTAGTTTTTCAGCCCGCCACACTAAACCGGTTGAAGCTTTTGGTTTAAGGTATAAAAATGCTGTTGGCCTGGCGGCTGGTTTTGATAAAAATGCCCGCTGGCTGCGTGAATTAGAAGCACTCGGTTTTGGTTCCGTGGAAATAGGCACGGTAACACCGCAACCACAGGACGGAAATGATAAACCCCGGCTTTTCAGGCTGCCTAAAGACAGGGCGCTTATTAACAGGATGGGGTTCAATAATGAGGGGGTAAAAGTTGTGGCCGAAAGATTGCGACGCTGGAAAGCTGCACAGGCTGAACTTCCCGCTAACCAGGCAAGCCTCGTCATTGGTGGAAACATCGGGAAAAACAAAATCACCCCTAACGAAGATGCCTGGAAAGATTATGAAATCTGCTTCCGTGAATTGTTTGATGTGGTAGATTATTTTGTGGTAAATGTTAGTTCGCCGAATACCCCCGGATTAAGGGAATTGCAGGAAAAAGATGCTCTCTATAAAATTTTATCACACCTCCAGACGATTAACAGGCAGCAACCTAAACCAAAGCCACTGCTCCTTAAAATCGCACCAGATCTTACCAGCCCGCAAATAGATGATGTAATAGACCTGGCTATGGAAGTTCAGCTCGATGGATTGGTAGCAGCTAACACAACCATCAGCAGGGCAAACCTGGTAACTACAGCAAAACAACTGGAAGAAATCGGTGCCGGTGGACTTAGTGGCGCACCATTACGTAAACGTGCAACCGAAATCGTGGCATATATAACCGAAAGATCAAAAGGAACTATTCCGGTTATCGCCAGCGGTGGTATCTTTACCGCTGAAGACGCTCTTGAAAAGTTGCAGGCAGGTGCGGTTTTGGTACAGGTGTGGACAGGTTTTATTTATGTTGGCCCGGCTATTGCCAAAAAAATCTGTTCCGGCCTTTAATAATTTAACAGCCATTCTTTTAAGCACAGCGAAACATGGAATATTTATTCACCAGCGAAAGTATAATCAGTTTTATCGTTTTGGTAATACTTGAAATTGTACTGGGTATTGACAATGTGATTTTCGTTAGCATCATTCTTAATCGCCTGGATGATGAGCGGCAACAGAAAAAAGCACGCAGGTTCTGGATGGTCTCTGGTATTATAGTGCGTAGTTTATTATTAATGGGTTTGGGGTGGTTACTTTCTCAAAAAGGGAAATCTATTTTCTCTGTTTCTGATAAAGGTTTTGACCTTGCCAGCCTTGTAATGCTTTGCGGCGGATTATTCCTGATTTATAAATCAGTCAAGGAAATACACGCCAAACTGGAGGGGGAAGACCCTAATGAATCTGGCGAGTCCCAGGAAGGGACCTCATTACCCAAGGCATTGATACAGATTGTGATAATAGATGCCGTATTCTCCTTCGATAGCATCATTACCGCCGGTGGTACTGCCAAGCATGTTGAAATCATGATCGCCGCAGTTGTAATCGCAATGATCATTATGTTTTTATTCAGTCCGAAAATCGCCGGTTTCATCCACAAACATCCTACCCTGAAAATGCTTGCCTTATCTTTCCTTGTTATGATAGGGCTCAGCCTGGTCATTGAAGGTTGGGATAGCAAGGCCGCCCATGAGCTTCACCTCAAAAATTATATATATTTCGGAATGGCTTTTTCCTTTGGTGTTGAAGTGCTGAATATGGTTATGCGCAAAAGGACCAGGCCAAAACCTGTTGAACTCAGGGAGCCCAGCCTGGAAAAATCCGGTGCTTCAGGAAAGCATCCGGAACATTATAGCGACCGGGCGAAATAATCATCTAACACAAAGCAACGTCGCCCCTACCATGCCTGCGGTTTCAGTCCTCAGACGGTTATCACCCAGCATCACAGGTTCACATTGCAGTGCAAGGGCCTGTTGAATTTCTTCCGGCGTAAAATCACCTTCCGGGCCGATAAGCAACAGCTGCGCATTTTGTGCAGCACCCTGTTCTCTCAGGGATTTCCGTTCTTCGGGAAGGCAATGTGCAATCCATTTACGGCCAAAGCCCTTTTTATCTATCACGGTATTGAAAAGTTCTGGTTCATGCAGCCGGGGAAGCCAAACCTGCTGGCTTTGCAACATTGCACTAATTATTATTTGCTGCATTCTTTCAAACCGGAAATGCATTTTTTCTGTGCGGTGGCAAATTAAAGGAATGATTTCCGCTACCCCTATTTCTGTAGCTTTCTCAAGGAACCATTCCATCCGCGAAACATTTTTTACAGGAGAAATGGCAATTGTGACGAGCACATTATTACGGGCTTCAAATTGCTTTCCGGTCAATTTAACTGCACATTTTTTTTTATGCGGGGAAATTATCGCTGCAGTATAAAGATTCCCTTTGCCATCTGTTATATTAATTTCTTCGCCTTCTGCCATTCTTAAAACAGCAACTACATGCCTGGAATTGGCTTCGTCCAGGTGCAGTATGTCCTCATTTACAAGCTTGGGCAAATAAAAAAAGGGGAGCGCCATGCCTCAGAAGGGGGTTTCATCATCATCAAAGGACACATCATTCATACGGCTGCCGATCTGGCGATATCCATCATTACCTGGTGTGGCGCCTGTTGGGGCAATGGGTTTCCAGGATGGGCCTCCAGCCTGGCTATCACCGCCTTCTATACCATCATCCACAAATTTCTGGATATGCAATTGTGCCCGAAGTTTTATGGTCTCCAAAGAACCATTACGGTGTTTTGCAATCCGGATATGTGTTTCGCCTTTTACACTTTCACCATGCTCATTTGCATTAACATCATAATATTCCGGCCGGTATATAAACATTACCATATCAGCATCCTGCTCAATAGCACCTGATTCCCTGAGGTCACTTAATTGCGGCATCTTATTTCCTTCTTTACGGGTTTCCACAGCCCGGCTTAACTGTGATAGCGCAATAATGGGCACTTCCAGCTCCTTGGCCAGCTGCTTAAGCGAGCGCGAGATTTGGCTGATCTCCTGTTCCCGGTTGGTATTTCCACCTGCACCGCTCATGAGCTGCAGGTAATCTATGATGATCAAACCCAGGTCATGCTTATTTTTTAAACGGCGGCATTTGGCCCTTAATTCAAAAATATTGAGGGCGGCCGTATCATCAATAAAAATTTTGGCCTCGGAAAGACGCTGGATGCCTTTTGCATACAACTGTTTCATTTCATATTCTTCCAGCTTACCCCGGCTGATCTTTTCTAGCCATATTTCACTTTCTGCAGAAAGTATCCGCTGCACCAATTGCCCGGCACTCATTTCAAGGCTGAACAATGCCACCGCCGTAGGACGGACAGGACTCAAAGCTGCATTACGTGCCAGGTTCAGTGCAAATGCAGTTTTACCTACCGCAGGACGTGCTGCAAGGATTATCAGGTCGGTTTTCTGCCATCCATAGGTCACTTTATCAATACTCGGGAACCCGGAAGGCACACCCGAAATATCTTCTTTCTGGTTACGGAGGTCCTCAATCCGCTGGACGGCCTTGACTAACACAGAATCAATTGAATTATAATCTTTCCGAAGGTGATTATTGGTAATTTCAAATAGTTTGCTCTCCGCAGTATCCAGCAAATCAAAAACATCCGTAGAATCCTCGTATGCATCACTTATTACCTCACCACTGATCCTGATTAACTCCCGCTGGATGAATTTTTGAAGGATAATCCTGGCATGCGCGTCAATATTGGCTGAAGAAACTACGGTATTGGTCAGCTTGGTTACATAATACGGCCCTCCCACCAGTTCCAGTTCTTCCTTTTTCCGCAACTCTTCTACAACAGTAAGGATATCAATTGGCTGGTTTTTTTGGGTAAGAGCCTGCATTGCCTTGAATATCCGCTGGTTAGCATCTACATAAAAGCATTCCGGCTTAAGTATTTCTAGCACGGTATCAAAAGCGCTTTTCTCGAGCATAATGGCACCTAAAACAGCTTCCTCCAGGTCTTTTGCCTGGGGGGGCACTTTGCCATAAACCATCGTACTGAGATCAAGCGAACCTTTTCGCCTGGCTTTTCGGTCTTTATTGATATTTGTCAGGTCCATTTATAGTGTACAAAGGGGCTTCAAGGTGATTCAATGCCTTCCCGGGTGCGCTTTCCTGATGTTACTATTAGTTTAAGAAATCATGAAAAAGGTGTTAACACCCTAAGTCGGGACGGCGAATATATACCCCCCCCTTTCTATTTAAAAAATTTTTTATCCCGTTTAGTTATGCTTAAGTAATGCAGAAGGTTACCCACAGATTTTATATTGTTTTCCACATAATCCCATAGGCTTTCCACAATTTAAAAAAGTTTTCCTTGGAATTGCAAAGGAAATTCACACAGGTTGTGTACAAAGATAATGATCTTGATTTTTGGTGGGTAACTGCATACTACAGGATGGGGTTTTATGCATTTCGGCAGGTTTCTGAATGATGACCGACTTACTAAAATCCTTTCCTGCAAGGCCTTCTGGGAAAATCGCTTTTTTCCCTTTACCGCCATTATTCAATACCAGCATGATTTTGAATAGGCCTTTGCAATACCGTTAAAACACCTTTTTTTTCACAATAGCCTGTTTCACTATTGTTTCACGGCAAGGCAGACTTTCATAAATGTGCCCTTTCAGCCACTTCATTATCATTATGACAACTATTGCACCTTTTTACCAGCAGCTGATATCCCTTTACTGCGGCAAGGCTATCCCTTGATTTGATGCTTTTCAGTAGTTCCCCAACTGTTTTATCAAGTTTTACAGCATAATATTCGCTGAATGGCTTATTCAGCCGCTGGTGTTTGGGAAAGTCATCTGACAATTTCGAGAAAACACTGTCCATGGAAACCGTCATTTCATACGCCGATTGCCAATCACCAGCAGCAATGTCTGTTCCAATGGACCCCTGAAGTATAGCCAAAACATCCATTTGTTCACTCAGGTCCTTAAATGGCGTTTGTTCTGCTATATCTCTTCCGCATGCAGTAATACCCCCTAAAATGATTAACAAAGTGACCCGCATCAGCATAATGCACAATTTATTGTTCACAAATCTAGTACAACAATCAAATTTTCAGGCCGGTAAAGGGCATAATCAAGGTCATGCCTGCACAAACTGTTATATTTGCCCTTTAAATAAATCCGGGTTGCAATTTCCGGGTCAACCATTTATATACAATTAATTCGAATACGTTTCATGACCATCTCGTACAATTGGCTTTGCGAATATTTACCGGTTACCGTAGAACCTGACCGCCTGTCCAGGATCCTTACAGCTATTGGGTTGGAAGTTGAAAATATGGAACCTTATGAATCGCTGAAAGGCAGCCTTAAAGGTCTGGTTATCGGGGAAGTACTAACCTGTGAACCCCATCCTAACGCAGATAAATTAAAAATAACTACAGTTGATATAGGTTCGGGAAATCCACTGCAAATTGTGTGCGGGGCGCCAAATGTGGCAGCCGGACAAAAAGTTGTCGTTGCACCGGTGGGTAGTACTATCTACCCCATATCCGGAGAACCTGTTACTATGAAGCTTGCAAAAATCAGGGGAGTGGAAAGCCAGGGCATGATATGTGCTGAAGACGAAATTGGATTGAGTAAAGATCATGCCGGTATCATGATTTTACCTGCCAAACTGAAACCCGGAACTCCTGCAGCCAGCCATTTCCTCCCGTATACAGATACGATTTTCGAAATAGGCCTTACGCCAAACAGGATGGATGCCATGAGCCATATGGGTGTTGCCCGCGATGTTTGCGCCTACCTGACACACCACGATAAAAAAGAATTACGCATCAAATCGCCTTCCGTTAACGCATTCAAAGTGCAGGACCAGGCATTATCCATCACTGTTAGTATAAAAGATGAAGTGGCCTGCCAGCGCTACGCGGGAGTTAGTTTAACCGGGGTAACCATTGGTGATTCCCCGCAATGGCTGAAAGACCGCCTGCAATCCGTAGGCGTTCGGCCTATTAACAATATTGTTGACATTACCAATTTCGTATTGCTTGAAACGGGGCAACCGCTGCACGCTTTCGATGCAGATGCTATTACAGGCAAACAGGTCATCGTACAAACCCTTCCCGATCAAACTGGTTTTATAACGCTCGATGAAAAAGAAAGGAAATTAAGCCAGGAAGACCTGATGATTTGTAATGCAGAAAGCGGTATGTGCATAGCAGGCGTATTTGGCGGCTTGCATAGCGGCGTTACTGCAAACACCAAAAATATTTTCCTTGAAAGCGCCTGGTTCAATCCCGCATCCATCCGTAAAACATCTTTCAGGCATGGCTTGCGCACCGATGCTGCTACCAGGTTTGAAAAAGGCGTTGATATTTCCCAAACGGTCCCGGTTCTGAAACGCGCAGCGCTGCTTATTAAAGACCTGGCAGGAGGTACAATTTCATCAGATATCGTTGATGTATACCCGAATCCAGCAGTGAAAAAGCAGGTGGCAATAAAGTACCACTATCTTAAAAAACTGAGTGGCAAAAATTACCATCCCGACACCGTTAAAAAGATTTTAGAAGCCCTTGGCTTTGAAATCCTGAAAGATGGTATTGATGAACTATGGGTTTCCGTTCCCTTCAGCAAACCAGATATTTCGATACCGGCAGATATCGTTGAGGAAATTCTGCGGATTGATGGACTGGATAATGTTACAATACCACAGGCGATCACAATTACGCCTTCTGTAGAAGATGACCAGGATGGCAAATTGCGCGAAAAAATCGCACAGTACCTCGCCGGCTCCGGCTTCAGGGAGATTTTAACCAATTCTATCACCAATAGTGCCTGGTTTACAGAAGACCAATTGTCAGGTTCCGTAAAAATGCTAAACAACCTTAGCGTTGAACTGGATGTACTGAGACCGGCAATGCTGGAAACCGGGTTATCGGTTGTTGCATATAACCTTAACCGTAAGAATACGGATTTGCAGTTTTTTGAATGGGGTAAAACCTATCAACAAAAAAACATTGGCAATTACCTGGAACTTCCACATTGCTGCATTTACCTTACCGGAACAATTACCCCGGCTTCCTGGCGCAGTAAAGGGAATGCTGCAGATTTGTTTGCGCTGAAAGGGGTCATTGAAAAAATCGCATCCGCTGCCGGGCTTGCCCAGCTTAGCTGGGAAGAGGGTTCAGCTCCCGGCCTTCAGCATTGTTTATTGATTAAAGCAGGGAAAGACCTAATTGGCATCGCCGGCCAGGTCTCCAAAACAAAGGCGGCACAGTTTGACATCCGGCAACCTGTTTTTTTTGCTGACCTGAATTGGCAACAGGTATTAACCCTTGCCACCCGAAATACCATTAGTTTCAAGGAACTTCCCCGCCAATTGCCTGTTCAACGCGACCTGGCGATGCTGGTTCCACGCGAACTGCCCTATGGGGCTATTGAATCAGCTGTTAAAAAAGCCACTATTTCTAAACTTAAAAAACTATCCCTTTTTGATCTTTTTGAAAGTGATAAATTAGGAGCAGGAAAAAAATCGGTTGCCGTAAGCTTTACCTTTCTTGATGAAGAGAAAACTATGACAGATAAAGAGATCGATGGTATGATGCATCGCATTATGCAGTCACTCGAAAAAGAAGTTGGAGCCGAAATAAGGAAATAAAATATTGGTCAGAACCAGGTGCTATCGCTTTAATTGAATTACATGGAAGAAATGCTGCAACATATCAGGCGGATACAGGAGAAACTACAAAGCCTGCAGAAGCAATACCAGCAGCTAGCCCGTGAAAATGATCGGTTAACCCAGGACCTTAAAAGTAACCAGGAAAAAGACCGGTTGCAACAGCACAGGATAGTTGAACTGGAAAAACAACTGGAACTGAGCAAAGCAATCCGCTCCGACATGACAGAAAATGACAGGCAGGCCCTGGATAAAAGAATTAATCAATACCTGCGGGAAATTGATAAATGCATTGCATTATTGAATGAATAAAAATGACTGACACTTTAATACCTGTAAATATTGTTATCGGCGACCGTACTTACCGGATCAAGATTCGCCCGGATGATGAAGAGGCGGTTAGGAATACCATGAAAGTGATCAACGACAAAGTCATTGAATTCAAGACCAGGTTTTCGGCAAAAGATATGCAGGACTATATCGCCATGGTACTGGTTTGGTATGCCACAGAACAAAGCCAGCATACAAAAAACAGCCTTGTAACACAGGATTTAATTGAAAAACTTACCCAAATTGAAAATTTAATAGACAAAATGGCCTGACCTTCCTGCATCCTATTGCCCAATAATTCCCGGGCTTCCCCATTTACCAGGTATGGCTATTCCAGTACAACACAAAAACAGGAAACCCGTTTCGGACCAACAGTATCAAAGTGATTTGTTAAAATAAAAGGTGAGGTAACCGGTTCTGGTCCCTGGCCGGAAAATGGATACATGCCATGGTCGAATGTAATGCTATCCTGCTTGCAGCCAGCCAAATCGAACAAAATCAGATATACCCTATCTGTTGCCAGGGTTGAATTTGAAACAGTTCTGATTAAGTTGAAACCGATTCCCTGCCCCTTTATAAAACCAGGCCAGGTCAAAGGAAAACAAACCATCAATTTCCATATACAGAAGAATAATTTGGTCAAATTACCGCCAGCCCGGGAATGGTCGTCACCTTTTATCCAATGAATTCGTATTTTCGCAAATTAGCATCTGGCTCAATTACTTATGAGGTATGTGCAGAATATAGAAACGATTGTAAACAGTTTAAAAAAACAACTAAATGGACTCAACGATATTGATTTTAATTGCCGCTGTCATAGCCCTGGTGGCAGGCATAGTGGCGGGAAAATTCATTTTTAAAGCAAATACTGACCAAAAAATCCAGGAAGCGGAACTCCAGGCAAAAAAATTACTCAACGATGCTCAGTTACAGGCTGAAACCTTAAAAAAGGAGAAATTACTGGAAGCCAAGGAAAAATTTGTCCAGCTGAAAGCCGAACACGACAGGGAAGTCCTGGACCGTAACAGGAAACTGGGGGACACCGAAAACCGGATTAAGCAAAAAGAGGTTTCCATAAACCAGAAGGAAAGTACGCTTGAAAAGCAGGTTAAGGAAAATGAAGCGATTAAGGAAAATCTTAACCGCCAGATAGAACTGGTGAATATTAAGCGGACCGAACTGGAAAAGCACCAGGAAGAGCATATCCGCCGGCTGGAAAAAATTGCCGGATTAACTGCAGAAGAGGCTAAATCCCAACTGGTGGAAAGCCTTAAACAGGAAGCCCATACCCAGGCCCTGGGCATCCAGCAGGAAATTATTGATGATGCCAAACAAAAGGCCAATAAAGAAGCCCGTAAGATTATTATCCAGACAATTCAGCGAACTGCTGCTGAACAGGCTATTGAAAACTCTATAACCGTTTTCAACCTGGAAAGCGATGAAATCAAAGGACAGATCATTGGCCGTGAAGGCCGTAACATCCGGGCAATCGAAGCAGCCACTGGGGTAGACCTGATTGTTGATGATACTCCTGAAGCCATCATTTTGTCGTCCTTCGATCCCCTGCGCCGGGAAATTGCCCGTCTAAGTTTAACCCGACTGGTTACAGATGGCCGTATCCACCCAGCCCGCATTGAGGAAGTAGTTGACAAAACGCGTCGCCAGATTGAAGAGCAGGTGATGGAAATTGGTGAAAGAACAGTTATTGAACTGGGTATACATGGCCTGCACAAAGAATTGGTCAGGATTGTCGGAAAAATGCGTTTCCGTTCCTCTTATGGCCAAAATCTATTGATGCATAGCCGGGAAGTGGCCAACCTATGTGGAATTATGGCCTCTGAACTTGGAATGAACCCCAAACTGGCTAAAAGAGCCGGGTTACTGCATGATATAGGTAAAGTTCCTGATGAGGAATCTGAACTGAGCCATGCCCTGCTGGGTGCTAAACTCGCGGAAAAATATGGTGAAAATCCGGCAGTTGTAAACGCAATTGGCGCCCACCATGATGAAATGGAAATGCAGTATGTGATTTCGCCGATTGTACAGGCTTGTGATGCCATCAGCGGTGCCCGTCCGGGTGCCCGCCGTGAAATCATGCAGCAATACCTGCAAAGGATCAAGGACCTGGAAAATATGGCTATGGGTTACCAGGGTGTTGAAAAAGCCTATGCAATTCAGGCCGGTCGTGAATTAAGGGTTATTGTTGAAGCTGATAAAGTAACCGATGCGGATAGTGATCGCCTGAGTTTTGAAATAGCGCAGAAAATACAAACTGAAATGACCTTCCCTGGTCAGATCAGGGTTACCGTTATCCGCGAAAAAAGAGCGGTGAATGTAGCCAGGTAGGCATGCGGTAAGCGGTAAACGGTTTGCCACTGTTCACCGCTTACCGTTTTCCGTTTACTTTTTTTTGTTTTTCCAATTCTTCCTCCTACCTTTGCCGTCCGATAAAAATAAGAAGTCATGAACGCAGTAGCATTTGTTCACGAGCAGTTAACACAGAAAAGAGAATTTCCGAAATTCAAGGCCGGTGACAATATCACCGTAAACTATAAAATTGTAGAAGGAAATAAGGAGCGTATCCAAAGCTTTAAAGGCGATGTAATTAAGCGTCAGGGCCAGGGTACAACCCAAACTTTTACAGTTCGTAAAATTTCTGATGGCGTTGGGGTGGAAAGGACCTTTCCCCTGTTTTCCCCAAATATTGAATCACTGCTAGTAAACAAGGCAGGTAAAGTTCGCCGCGCTAAATTGTACTTCCTGCGTGAACGTAGTGGTAAAAGCGCCCGGATCAAAGAAAAGAAAATGGCTGTTGCCACAAAATAATTGTCAACCTGTTGACAAGGAAGCTGCCTTTGGGCAGCTTTTTTTTTTCGTATGGTCCTGCAATATTGCTGCTCCTGGAAACTGTTAACGATTGGTTTACATAATTCCTTTTTCTTTGGTGCAATTCGATGTATAATTGCGTACCTTTATCAACTACAAAAATCAATTTAGCATGTTAGTAGCTAATTCTTTATTAATGATCTCCATGCCCGGAGGTAGCGAGTGGATCCTGATCATCGCAGTTGTATTGCTTATGTTTGGCGGTAAAAAAATCCCCGAATTAATGCGTGGTCTTGGAAGCGGTATCCGTGAATTTAATGACGCCAAGAACAATGTAAAAAAAGAAATCGAAGAAGGTATGAAGGAAAAAGAGAAAGCACCCACTTCTCAGCCTTAATACGCCTTCCACCAACTGAAGAACTTAAGAAACAAACAAGCTTTGTTTTCCTACGAATCAATAGCACAATATCATACCGCACTAAATAATAACTCCACTTCCTGTAAATCGGAAGTGGAGTTTTATTTGAAGCAAATACAGCTAAAGCAACACCTGAATGCTTTTATCGACGTATTCGCTGATACAGCCCGGGAACAGGCACAAAAACTGGATGATGCTATCGCAGCCGGCCAACCATTACTGCCGCTTCATGGGGTTATAACCGGCATTAAAGATGTTTTATGCTACAAAGGTCACCCGGTAAGTGCTGCCTCCCAAATACTCGAAAATTTTACCGCTCCATATTCAGCCACCGTTATACAGAAATTGATTGATGCCGGTGCAATTGTCATCGGAAGGCTCAATTGTGATGAATTTGCCATGGGTTCCTCTAATGAAAACTCTGTATATGGACCAACGCTAAACGACCTCGACAATTCCCGCGTACCTGGCGGATCTTCAGGTGGATCTGCTGTTGCCGTACAAGCCGGACTATGCATGGTAAGCCTGGGCAGCGATACCGGAGGATCGGTTCGTCAACCTGCTGATTTTTGCGGCATTTTCGGCCTGAAGCCAAGTTATGGCAGGGTTTCACGTTATGGCCTTATTGCGTATGCCTCTTCCTTCGACCAGGTTGGCATTTTTGCAAAAAACATTGCGGATACAGCCCTGGTCCTGGAAATAATTGCCGGGGCAGACGAATTCGATAGCACCGCTTCCGTTAAGCCGGTTCCTGCCTATTCCACTGCGCTGCAAACCAACACGGCTTTCCAAAAATTCGCTTATTTCAAGGATGCAGTTGAACACCCATCACTGGATCCAGAAATCAAAACCGGATTGCTGGCCTATTTCGACCGCCTTCGCAAGGAAGGGCATACGGTTACCGGGGTTGATTTCCCTTACCTTGATTATATTGTTCCTACCTATTATATCTTAACCACCGCTGAAGCGTCCTCAAACCTTTCAAGATTTGACGGAGTCCGGTATGGTCACCGCAGCAAGCGCGAAATTTCAGATTTGGCAGAATTTTATGCACATAACCGCTCTGAAGGTTTTGGCAGAGAAGTGAAACGGCGTATTATGCTGGGTAGCTTCGTATTAAGTGCCGGTTACTACGATGCTTACTTTACCAAAGCACAACAGGTTAGGCGCCAGCTATTTGATCAAACTCAATTGATTTTCAAAGACTTCGACGCAATTCTTTCCCCAACAGCCCCAGGTACGGCATTCCGTTTCGGGGAAAAGTCAAACGACCCGATCGAGATGTACCTGGGTGATATATATACGGTTTTTGCCAACCTGGTAGGCATCCCGGCCATCTCTCTTCCCATTTTTTGGCACAGTAATGGTATGCCTTATGGTCTGCAGGTTATGACTAACCGGTTTGAAGAGGTATCTTTACTCCAGGTTTCAACGTTACTGATGCAGTTCAAGAACTAATCCTCCATTGAAAGCCTTACCAAAATTCCTGATGAGAAAGCTGTTTTTATTGTGAACCAAAATCTGGAACATGAAACAATTTCTTATACTGAGCACATTTTTATTGGGATGGCGAAGTTTTTCAATCGCCCAGGATACGAAATTGATCGCTGGTCCGCAAGTGAATGCAGACACTACAGTTGAAAAAGTTTCCCCTTTACCCGAACAATCGGCCGGAATTGAAACGCCCGTAGTCATCAAAGACCTCTTTGTGAGCGATGCAGCCAATTCAAATATGGCCCCAAAGCTCAATCCAAGGGCGGTCAGCTTTGTTTCCGATTATATGGAGAAATACAGCAAATCCCTGCAGGAAATGAAAAGCTGGGCCCTTCCCTACTTCAACATGATTGATGCTATCATGGTACAAAACGGATTACCCCGTGAACTTAAATACCTTGCCGTCATTGAATCTGAACTTAAATCGGGGGCAACATCCTGGGCTGGTGCAGTCGGTCCCTGGCAGTTGATGCCCGGAACAGCAAGGACCCTGGGTTTAAAAGTTAACAGGAAAGTTGATGAGCGCCGCAATTACGTAAAAAGCACACAGGCTGCCGCCAGGTACCTGAAAGACCTGTATGCCATTTACAATGACTGGCTTTTAGTTATTGCTTCCTATAACGCCGGGCCTGGTTCGGTACAAAAGGCAATTGCCAGGAGCGGAAGCCGTAATTTCTGGGACCTGCAATATTACCTTCCCGCAGAAACAAGAAGCCACGTCAAAAAATTCATTGGCACACACTATGTTTTTGAAGGACAAGGCGGTTTAACTACCCTAACCAAGGCGGAAACAAAAGCACATTATGGCCCAAATCTATATGCCTTTACCCGCAACATTACAAGGGAAGAACAAGAATCTGCAATAAGTCAGCAGGTTTCAGGAAAATACCAGTCGGTGGTGATTGCAAAATATACAACTATGGATATTGCCGATTTCAATCGCTTTAATCCTGATTTTGATAAAGTCATGGCGGGTATTTCCAACAGCTATGACATGAAATTACCTGCCGATAAAATGGATCTTTTCAAAGCAAATAAATATAATATCCTTCAGGAATCTGTGCAGTTATTGCTGAACAGTACTGCAGTAAACAATAATAATATTGCAGCAGGTGGTTCTTTAGAGGTAAAATCACTTAAATAAAATAGGACGTAAGCGGTTAGCGGCAAGTCACGCAGCAAATTTACTGCTTACACCTTACCACTCACCGTTTCCATAATGGCGGCTGCTTTCAGCAAACACTCTTCATATTCTTTTTCAGCCTCAGCATACCAGGTAATTCCTGAACCAACGAGGCAGGACAGGTGTTTTTTTGTTTGGTTATACAGGATGCTTCTGATTACAACATTAAAATCAGCATTTCCTTCTGGCGTACAATAGCCTACTGCTCCTGAAAATATCCCCCGCCTGGCCTTTTCATAGGCTTCAATTAGTTCCAGTACGCGTCTTTTCGGCGCCCCGGTCATGGAACCCATTGGAAAGCTTTGCTGCACAGCATCAATCCAGTTCATACCCGGTGACAATTCACCCTTAACTGTTGAAATCAATTGGTGCACCTGTGGAAAACTATATACACCAAATAACTCTTCCACATGAACAGTCCCAGGCTGGCAGAATTTCGACAAATCATTACGTACCAGGTCAACCACCATAACATTTTCAGACTGTTCTTTACTGTTTATTGCCAGTAAGCGTGCCAGTTCGGCGTCTGCATTGGGATCGACAGTATTCCGGGGAGCTGTACCTTTAATCGGTTGCGACCATACAGAGCCGGCGTTAATTCGCAGAAAACGCTCGGGGCTGGCACACAACAGGTATACATCCTCAATTTTGTAAAATACCGAAAACGGATTGGGGGAAACTTCGGTTAAACGTTTGAATACCTTAACCGGATTTATTTCAGCGGGTGAGGCAAAAAACTCCTGGCAAAAATTGATTTCATAACAGTCACCCCGATGAATATGCGCTTTTAATGCATTAACTTTATTAATATATTCATCCTTACCCATAGCAGGCTGAAGCTTAACCGGGCAATCTGCTTCCGATTGATTTACCTCATGACTGTTAATGATACTCAATAAAAGTTTTTCAGGATCTGCTGAGTATGAACTAATCAGCACCTGGTTATCCTGCAGGAGCAGAAGATGTTCCGGAACAAAAAAATAGCAATCCGGAAACCCAATCCGGTCAGGGAGTGCTGTGGGTACCGATTCTGTTTCCGCCTTAAGGTCAAAACCAAAATGACCAAATAACCAGTCTGCCTGATGTTCATAAAAGGCTCTCAGTGTACAAAATGCATTGCCGGCGGTAAGCTTCACCCATTTCCATGCCCCTGCTGCCACCAGCGTTTCATAACTATGGAGGCTTGCCGGATAGTTATTATTATCCATAAAGCAACAAATGTTGAACTGGTTGGCCCAATTCAACATTTGTTGCTTTAAAGTTGGCGTAACAGTCAGGGAAAATCCGGTAAACTGCCGCTTTACAGCATAGTTACTTATAGACATTAAAAGTCATCCTCATCGTCGTCAAAACCAGAGTCATTGAAAAGATCCATTTCCTTGAAATCATCATCAATTCCAAGATCATCTTCATCTTTCCCGGCTTTTTTACTCCCGGTTGCTGGTCCCTTCTTGGTTTTGGATTTTGGAAGATCAAACTCCTCGAAGTCTGGGTCCCAACTATCATCTTCCTCTACCTTATCCCAATCATCTTCTTCTTCACCAACTTCTTCATCATCATCTTCTTCATCAGACTTTGACAACTTAGAAGACTTGGCAGATTTTTTAGCAGTTGATTTCGGGGTCTCTTCATCCTCGTCAAAATCTTCATCCTCATCTTCCAATTTCTTACTTGGTTTAGAAGAAGCTTTCTTAACGGGCTCGCTTGCATTACCTGCAGCTTTCGGGGTGGTTTTTTTTTCTTTATCAGATTTAGAAGCCATAGCACAAATGGATTACGATGTAAATTTCAATGTTCTTTTTAAATGGCCAAATTTTTAAAAAAATATTTTTTCGGGCAGGCTGTAAACTGTTTAAACAGCAACAATCTGGTCACGGCCGGGCCCGTTTGATATATGTGAAACATTTACGCCAGTGAAACGATTAATAAAGTCAACATATTGCTTCATCTTTTCAGGCATTTCAGCAATTTTGGTTACCTGCGTGGTATCAGTATTCCATCCCGGGAAACTCTTCAGCACAGGATCAATCTGGTGCCTGGTCATCTGGAAGGGGATATTTTCTGAAATATTTCCGTCGATTTCATAACCTGTACAAACTTTCAGTTCCTCAAATTTATCCAGGACATCGGCCTTTGTCATAATAACTTTGGTTACCCCGTTGATCATACAGGCATATTTCAATGCTACCAGGTCGATCCATCCGCAACGGCGGGGACGACCTGTGGTGGCACCAAATTCATTGCCAAGCTTGCGTAATTCCTCGCCGGTGGCATCGTGCAGTTCTGTCGGGAATGGTCCACCACCTACTCTTGTACAATAGGCTTTGGTTACCCCCATAACTTCCCTGATTTTCTGCGGGGCCACACCCAGGCCGTTACAAACGCCCGAAGTCGTGGTATTTGAAGAGGTAACAAATGGGAAAGTGCCAAAATCAATATCCAGCATACTACCCTGTGCACCTTCTGCCAAAACTTTTTTACCGGCAGCTATTTTCTCATTTATAAAATATTCCCCGTTCACTACATTCAGGCTGCGCAGGAAATCAATGGCATCGAAAAACTCCTCTTCCCAGGCAGTTATATCTTCCTGGAAATTAAAATTATCGAGCAAACGCTGATGTTTCAGCCGAAGGCGGATATAAGATGTAGTAAAATTTTTATCCAGGAGGTCACCTACACGCAATCCATTACGGCCGGTCTTATCCATATATGCTGGTCCGATTCCTTTGAGCGTAGAACCTATTTTATCATTTCCCTTCTGGAGTTCAGAAGCCTTGTCAAGCGCCCTATGCGTAGGTAGAATCAGGTGGGTACGGTGAGAAATGAAGAGATTTTTCTTTACATCAACTCCAAAAGAAGCTACCGTATCACATTCCCTTTTCAAGGTTACAGGATCCAGGACTACCCCATTCCCTATAAGATTTATAGTGTTTTCATGGAAAACCCCGGAAGGAATTTGGTGCAAAACAACTTTCTTACCACCAACATACAGGGTATGTCCTGCATTTGGTCCACCCTGGAAGCGCGCTATGATATCATAACGGGGGGCGAAATAATCTACTATCTTACCCTTACCCTCGTCGCCCCACTGGAGGCCTAAAATTGCATCTACCATGTATTATTATTTGTGGAAATTGTCAAATGATTAGGCGGCAAAAATAGGCCTTGCGAAATAAAAGCCGAAATAAAAAACCCCTTCGCTGAGAAGGGGCCTTTTGTTTATTTTCCGAATCTACTAATTTTCAGTAGCCGGACGGGGAAATTCAACCCAAACATCATCTCCGGTGCGGTCTATAGGCAGCTCGCTTAGCCGGTCGTACCTGCGCATGTCTATCCACCTGTGCCCTTCTGCATACAACGAATACCTGCGTTGTACCAGTATTTCATTGATGAGGCTCGCAGCATCAGTTGCTCCGCTATAATTTACCAACCCGGCAGCAGTGCGCACCCTGTCAATGGCTTTTATAGCTTCAGTGCTATTATTCGACTGTGCCTGTGCTTCAGCATATATCAGGACCAACTCCTCATTCCGGATGATCGGCATCGGGTCTGTATTGGTTTTATATACCCAAACATCGTAATCGCTTGACAAACCATCTACAAAAGCATTCTGGTCTCTTTTGGAGACTTTATTAAGCCTTGTATCGCCAGGTGCAGCATCGGTGATAAAGGATGGCTGGGCAACCCTTGTTTCACCACTGGAGTTCTGGGGATAATAAAGTGCCGTAAGGGCATCACCTCCTGCTGTTGAAAAAAGATAATAAGAACCGGTCTTTAAATCCCCGGTAAGCGAATAAAACGACTCGGAAAGTGCCGTTAAAGCCTGCGCCCATTCCTGTTTATAAACCGCTACACGGGCAGCCAGCGCACGGTTGAGTTTCGAGAACTCCCCTGCAATATTGGAACTCCATAATGTCGTCGTGAATGGCAATACAGCACCACTGGATTTTAGGTCAGTATTTGCCTCATCGAGCAAGGTTTGGATTGCTGTTAAAGAAGCATCTTTATCGAGGAATGGACCCAGGTTATCAGGGTCTGCAACATCAACCCTTATACCATTTGAATATTGCAGGTTAAACACCATTAACAACTCATGCGCTTTAATGGTTTTTGCATAGGCAATGCCTGCCTTACGCTGGTCTTCACTAATGGCAGCTTTTGTATTTTGCAGGGCTTCGATAAGAATATTCGCGTTTTTCACAACCCGGTAGCGGGACTCAAAAGGGTTTGTTGTATAAAAAGTGTTGTTGTCTAAGGTTGCACTTCCCTTTCCCAATAAATCAGAAGTAAAGCGGGGATCGGATGAAGAGAACCTGTAAAATTCCCTGCCAATAACACCAACGTCGTCAAGATAACCGCCCAGGTTTTCTCTCATGCCCGATTCAATACCTGTTACCAGGTTCTGAATTTCACCCAGTGAAGCGTTTTTGGTTATTTCCCCTGCACTGGGGTTATTGGGATCTGGTATAGGATCTATAGTACAGGCACTAAAAGCAAGTATCGCTGCGCCTACCCAGCACATGGAAAAAATGGATGATCTTTTATATGAAGGTTTCATACTCATTAGTTTTTTAGGTTAGGTTAAAAAGTTACCGTGATATTAAACAGGAAACTTTTTGCAGATGGGAATGGGGTAACTTCTACATTGCTTGAAATAGCGTTGGCCCCAAAATTTGAAACTTCAGGGTCATAACTATTGTACTTGAACACATTGATGAGGTTACGGCCCGAGAACCCGACTTTAACAGCTGCCAGGTTGCGGAACCATTCTTTTGGCAATCGATAACTCAACCCAATTTCCCTCACCCTGAAATAAGACGCATCCTCTATCCAGGGCCCCGCAGTTGTACCCAGCGCATTAAGCCGGTAATTTCCATTAGTGACTTGACTTTTAGGATCCAGGGTCATTTTATCAAAATCAGGGGATGTTCCGAAAATATCACTTAGCAAAGTGGATAAATTAATGTTTTTACCCCCCTGCTTCCAGTGCATCAAAACGGCTAGTTCAAAATTTTTCCAGGTAACATTATTAGACCATGACATGTTAAAATCTGGCTCGGCATCTCCAAATACAGCAAGGCCTGTAGCTGGATCAACTTTATCGTCAGCTGTGCCAATGCCTACTAATTGGGTTGGACTTTTTCCTTTTTCAATTCGGTAGGTACCTAACGTTGCACCAAAAGCGCCGGTATTAAATGCCGGTACGTCAAGGCGCGTAACTTCAGCCTTATTTTTCCAGAAGTTTAACTGTGTATTCCATTTCCATGTTTTCGTTGCAACAGGTATCGCGTTAATACCTAATTCCACCCCTTTATTCTGGATAGCTGCAACATTCTTCCATGCGGTGGTAAAACCTGAAGAACTGGCAACTTCAACATTCAGTAAAAGATCCTCAACATTCTTCAGATAGTAGGTAAAGGTAACACCAATGCGGTTTTTCAAAAGGCCCAGGTCTACGCCCATTTCAAGCTCTTTCTGCCTTTCGGGACCAAGTTTATCATTACCTCTTGTAAGCCCTACAATTGACCCGGTTGTGCCATTAAAGACTGCCGGTACAAGTGGCGTGTAAATAGCTCCAAAAGGTGCAAAGTTTCCGGATTCACCATAGGCAACCCGGGCTTTCAACTGGCTGATGGAACTAGCATTCCAGGAAGGCAATTCATGAATATTGAAAGCCAATGATGCTTTGGGATAATAATACATTTTATTGGCATCACCATTACGGCTCGACTTGTCGCCGCGAAGGCCAATTGTTGCAAGGACAATGTTTTTTAAATTCAATTCTTCCTGCGCAAAGAAGCCTCGGTCTTTTTGGATAGTCTTAGCCTGGTCAACTTTTATGGCACCGGCCTGACTAAGGTTAGTTTGTGTCCCAATCAACTGGGTCGCGGTATTCAATACATTGTTCAGGTTAATATCCTCCGCGGTAACACCTGCCTGGGTCCTGAAATTTAATCCTTCTTTTGGCGTGAACGTATACACTGCAAAGGCGGAAATATTTGAGTTCTTGGCCACTGTGGTACCATAAATAGAAGCACCATTGGTACCATTACCATTTTTTTCAAACTGCAATTCCGGCGGGAATATGGCAGTTGTACCAAGGGTATAATTATCCATACCGCCCCTTGCGGTTAATTTTAAATCGTGGTGTCCAGAAGATAAAACTTTCCAATTCAGGGAGCCGCCTATTAAAATACGGTTCACGTCTTCCCTGTTGGTAATAAGGTCCCTGGTCTGAAGAAAATTTGAAGGAGCAAGTGGGTTATTTGGATAATTACCGTTTGCATCCGGGTGCAGGTCCACCCAGGAAGGGGTAGATACAAATGAAACTCCCATACTGGTGCTGGTATTATCATTATTGAAATACCCTCTGTCGGCCCTTGAAGAAACATAATTGGAATTGACAGAAAGGTCCAGGTTTTTTGCTATTTTTTGGTCAAGGTTTATCCGGAAGGATGTTTTTTTATACCCTGTGCGTTGCACAATTCCATCATCATCACGGTGACTGAAACCAACATAGTAACTCGTTTTATCAGAACCACCGCTTACACTTAACCGCGTATCGCTCATCTGGCCTTTGTTTCCATATAATTCATCTTCATAATTATAGGTTTTACCATTAACTGAATTATACAAATTCAGGCCATTTGCTCCATAGGCGGCTTCAACTTTAGTAGCATCCCAGCTTCTCTGGCCAAGTTTATGTAATTGTGACTGCATACCAAAAGATTGCCCGAATTCTATCTTCGGCTTACCGCTTTTTCCTCTTTTGGTAGTAATTAAAACCACACCGCCCGCAGCTCTTGAACCATAAATTGCCGCAGCAGAAGCGCCTTTCAGGATCTCTACCCTATCAATATCCTCGGGGTCGAGATCAGCAATCCTGTTCGATGGGTTATCCTGGTTTGAATTACTTCCCTGTCCGGCAGCTTTTGATATGGTATTTAAACCGGCCGGAATTGAGGAGTTATCATAGTAAACACCATCAACTATAAACAAGGGCTGGGAGTTACCGACAATTGAGGTAATGCCCCGCATCTTTATGGATATACCACCACCGGGAGCACCGGAATTGGCCGAAATATTGGCACCCGGGAACTTACCATACAAAGCACCGTCGAGTGTTGGCTGAGATGTTGTACCCACCAGTTCTTTTGCAGAAACCGATGAAACTGCATTGGCAAGGTTGGAACGCTTTACAGAAGTGGCCAGGCCTGTAACAACTACTTCCTCAAGCCTGCTAAGGTCTTCCTGCAATTCAATAACAACTTTATTATTTGCCGCAGTTACCTGGATAGTACGGGATAAAAATCCGACTGAAGAAATTTCTATAGTGGCAGACTGCCCGGGAAGCGTCAGGGAAAAATATCCCGCAGCATCAGTACTCGTTCCGGTATTAGTGTTTATGAGCCTGACAGATGCGGCAGGCACCGGTTTTTTTTGGGCGTCTGTAACCGTTCCCGAAACAGTAAACTGGGCCCAACCGTAAGCAGGCAATACCATTACAAGGAAAAATGGCAGAACCCGCATGAGCGTTTTTCTCATACAGCAATATTTAGGTTATTGAAAAAATAAAAAAGCTAGTTATACACTTAGTAATTAAAGCCTATCTATCATTGACACAAAAACCACCTTATTTGCTGCTAAAAACAAACAGATACATTAATCAACTATGACGGAGTATCTGTATCATATCTTTCAATAGAATGAATACCGCTCAATTGCTTCAACCGCATTACCAATTCATCCAGTTCTTCCTTATCGTGAACAAATACCTTAATAGACCCCCTGAAAATACCTTCATTCGCTTCAATGGAAAGGGCACTGATATTGATTTTCATTTCCCCCGAAATAAGGTTTGTGATTTTATTAACCACACCAACATCATCCAGGCCTATAATGTTCAAACCAGTAAGAAAAGATATCTCTTTATTTTTTGCCCATTTGGTTTTCACCACCCTGTGGCCATAATTAGCCAGCAACTTTGAAGCATTTGGGCAATTGGTCCGGTGTATGGTTAACCCTTTCCCTGTAGTAACAAAACCAAAAACATCATCACCAGGAATTGGCTTGCAGCAATTAGCAAGGTTATACATGATCTTATCGCTGCTCTCCCCGAATATGATCAGCTCAGCGTCTTTTTTTGCAAGGTCATGGTTGGTGGATTCCGACTTGTTTTCAATCGGTGGCCGCTGGGGTTTTGGAGCTTCCAGTTTATCGCCCAAAACATGGAATTCTTTCAATTCCTTCAGGTCGATGCTTTTTGTAGCTACCTGGTAAAAAAAATCCAGCGTGCTCGGCTGTTTATAAAAGTCTGCCAGTATTTCAATATTTTGAGGGTTATACCCTGCTCCCATGCCTTCCAGTTTACGCTGGACAAAATATTTTCCGTCTTCGGCAATTTTGCGCTTTTCTTCCTTTAGCGCATCTTTTATTTTCGACTTTGCCTTGGCTGTTACTACAAAATTCAGCCAGTCTTCCGAAGGCTTCTGCTTATTCGAAGTGATGATTTCAATCTGGTCGCCACTACGCAACTTATGGCTCAGGGGCACCAGCTTATGGTTCACTTTTGCGCCTATACAACGAGCACCAACCGCAGAATGGATAGCAAAGGCAAAATCAAGCGCTGTTGAATTTACCGGCAGCATTTTCACATCGCCTTTGGGTGTATATACATAGATTTCTTCTGCCAGGAAACTGGTTTTGAAATCCTGCAGAAAATCTACCGAGTCGGTATCCTGGTTAGCCAGCACTTCCCTTATTTGGTGGAACCATTTATCAAACCGGCTTTCGTCGGCCGCACCTTCCTTATATTTCCAGTGGGCTGCAAGACCTTTTTCTGCAATCTCATTCATCCTTTTGGTGCGGATCTGCACTTCCACCCATTTGCCCTGGGGCCCCATTACTGTTGTATGGAGGGCTTCATAACCATTGCTCTTGGGATTACTGAGCCAGTCCCGCAACCTTTCTGGAGAGGGCGTGTATTCATCCGTAATCATGGAATAAACTTTCCAGCAATCTTCTTTCTCCCGTTCTGGGGGGGAATTAAGTATAACCCTGATGGCAAATAGATCATAAACCTCCTCGAAACTGACCCCCTTTTTTTTCATTTTGTTCCAGATCGAATGGATACTCTTTGGGCGTCCATAGATGTCGAAATCGAATTCCGCCTTCTCCATTTTATCGCGCAGCGGCCGGATAAACTCGTTTATATACCGGGTCCGTTCCCGCTTTGTTTCTGAAAGTTTGCGGGCGATTTCCTTATAAGTATCCGGCTCCATGTATTTCATGGCCAGGTCTTCCATCTCGGTCTTGATATTGTACAAACCCATACGGTGGGCCAGGGGCGCATATATATAGACGGTCTCAGAAGATATCTTTAGCTGCTTCTCCCGCTTCATGCTCTCCAGTGTTCGCATATTGTGGAGGCGGTCCGATAATTTGATCAGGATAACCCTGGGGTCATCGGTTAAGGTGAGCAGGATTTTCTTAAAATTCTCTGCCTGCTGGGAAGCATTTACATCTATGACATTAGCAATTTTGGTAAGCCCGTCTACGATCCTGGCTATTTCACTGCCAAAATTCCGCTCTACATCATCCAGGGTAATATCGGTGTCTTCTACCGTATCATGCAACAGGGCACAAATAGTAGAACGTACCCAAAGGCCAATTTCTTCCACGCAAATACGGGCAACCGCCAGGGGATGAAGGATATAGGGTTCCCCGCTTTTCCTGCGCATGGTCTTATGGGCATCGGCTGCCATTTCAAATGCAACCCGCACCAATTCCTTATCGCCGGGCTTCAATTTCGGTTTAAGGCAACGTAAAAGTGCACGGTATTCCCTCAGGATCAGCTTCTTTTCCTGCTCCTCTGACAGGTTGTATTTTGGTATCGCGGCTACAGTTTCCATCGTCTACGAATTTACAGAAAAGGCGTTGTTTTTAATTTTTTCATGAAATCCCCTACATTTGCGCTCCTTAGGTCAAAGAATACCTCCGGGATATTCTGAATTCTTTCTGCCAAACATAATGCGGGCGTGGCGAAACTGGCAGACGCACCAGACTTAGGATCTGGCGCCGCAAGGCATGTAGGTTCGATTCCTATCGCCCGCACAAAAAGGCTTCCTCCGGGAAGCTTTTTTATTTTCCGGATTTTTTTCTTTTCGGGCAACCCATACAATACAATCCGCATTTACCTTGTATAATAAAACCATACAGTAAAGTATGCATCTTGGACAATTGATTTATGAGGCAAAAAAAGGCAGCGCTGCTGCCCAGAAATGCCTGTTTGATGAAATGGCAGACAGGATGCTGGTGACCTGCTACCGGTATGTCAAAAATCAGGAAGATGCCGAGGAACTTATGCTGAATGGTTTTTTCAAGTTCTTCCGGAATTTACAGGCTTTTACTTATGAAGAAGATGCGGCATTATTTGGCTATGTTAAAAAAATAATGGTAAATGAATGCCTGATGTTCCTGCGGAAGAAAAAGGTATTTACCATTGTCGCAGAAACAGCAGCAGCAGATATTTCTTTTGAGGAAGAAGCCCTGAATAATTTATCAGCAGATGAAATCTTAAACCTGGTTGTACAATTACCGGTTGGATACAGGACTGTTTTTAACCTGAGCATTATAGAAGGTTATAACCACCTTGAAATTGCTGCATTGATGGGCATTTCTGTGGGTACTTCAAAATCACAACTAAGCAAGGCCCGGGGTTTGTTGCAAAAACTGATCACACAAAAAGGAATTGAATATGCCAGACAAAAAACACAATAATCCGGCTGGTTGGCAAAGTCGCCTGGAGCAGCTTGGACAACTGCCTGGTGAGCCTTCTTATAACAAAGGTGCAGCCTGGGGTAAACTATATGCAAAGCTGGAGCAACCGAAAAGAAAAAATAATAAAATCTGGTTATGGATGGCGGCAGCTGCAATATTCACAGCATTATTGATTACAATACCCTGGTTTAAAAAGGAATACAATAATCAGGATCAGCCTGTTGCTAAAACCAGGACTGGCGCAGAACCTTTGGTTACCAGGGAACTGGCAATTGTTCCCGAAGGTCATCCTGAACCTGCTGCTAAAGGCATTAATAAGCTTGTTTTAACAAAAAGAGCCAGTTCCGGGAATCACCAGGCTTCGGGTGCTAAAAAACCAAATACCCCGATAGAACAAATGGAATTAACACCGGCTATTTCCTCAATTCGGATCACTCAACAACCATTCGCAGCAAATGACAACAAAATGGATTCGCCATTATTATCTGTTGCACCCATAGCCAGGCAAAAGAAAAAAATGGCCGTCGTTTACCTGAATGAAATTGAAGCCGGCGGCAACAACTTGATCACTAACCAGGCACACGAAAAACCGCATAGGACATTTTACCCAAATTTTGGGCAAACAGGAGCAGATGATATTTATGCAGCCTCCAAACCCGAAAGATTTACGATTAACATAAGTTCAGCAAACTAATCAACATGAAATATTTTTTATTTGCACTGGTGCTGTTGATCAGCGCCTCAGGAAAGCTTTTTGCCCAGTCCGGCAAAACAGCGGAAACTTTTAATTTGCCAACAAGTTTTAGTTTCAGCAAAAGGTTTATGGTGGACCTTGGCAAAGGCAATAAAATGCAGGTTGAAGTCAGTGATATTAATGACTTAACACGCATACAAAATATTGACTCCATCCTGGCCATATTCCTGCAGGATTTTGCACCGCTCAAAGATTCTGTCAATGATGACCTGGCCGCCATACGCATCGATCACTTGACGAATGCAGCCGGTATCCGGAAGATCCGGTTACAACAATTTCCACAACAAGGCAGTGTTTTTGTCCGGCAGGGGGAAGACATGGCCCCGCTCAAGATTGAACAGGATACCATAAATATTATTGGAGTGGTCAATAACCCCCCAAAAGCAAAGGAACATTATATCAGCAGGTATGATCCCCGCTTCTACCGATTAATATTTTACCTGAATAAGCTGGAAGATCTGGCAACCTTTGATGCCGGTATGCTCAACCAAAAAATCCCCAGCTACCTGGCTAACTATAACGGGAAATGGAAAAACAAATGGGGTAAAACATCAGGCTGGGGGCCGTTTTATTTAAATGGCGATCCTACTATTTATGCCGACAAGCGCCGGGCAACAGCAGGTGCACCGGGCGATTATTTATCCTTCCAGTTCACAGTCAACATCCAGAATTATAAAAATTATTTTGTGCCGTCCTTCGGCCTGGGAACGACGCTTGTGCTCTGCAACAGGGAAAAAGAATGGAAACATGAAATCGGGTTGCAATGGGAACCGAACTTCCTTTTTGCAAAAAATACGGAAGGCAACCTGAGCACCTTCCGGAACGATTTCCTGACCCTGAGTTATGGCCAGGGCCCGGTAAAAGAAAAGGACCCCAGGAAGCCTGTCAGTTTAAACGCCATTGTAAGCCTTGGTTACCTGGTATACCGAAACGGGGAATTCTATGACAAGAATACCTTTCGCCTTGGTGCAGGTCGCCTTCAGTTGCAGAAAACAGCCATTGAACCCGGTCTGTATTTCCATGATTTCTTCCTGAATGTAACCCCAACGATCAGGGTTATCCAGAATTTCTGATAATCTTCATGAGGTTGCATTTCTCATGTACAAAAATGACGAGAATCATATCGGAAAGGCAATCGATCAATTAATTTTAACCATTAAAATTATTGTATATGAAATCTTTCCTGGTTGCCACTGATTTTTCCGAGCCTTCAAGGGAGGCCGCACTATACGCTGCTAACCTGGCCAAATCATTAGGGGCTGAGTTAACACTTTTACATGCCTACCTTTTACCCACTCCAGTGAGTGAAGTTCCGTATGTAATGGTTTCAGTGGATGAATTGCAGAAAGACAATGAAAAGCTGGCCCGGGAAATGGCCGCGAACCTGCAACAGCAAACTGGTATTACCGTGAAAACAATTGTAAACATCGGGATGCCGGCAGATGAAATCGTTTACCAGGCAAAAGAAATTGGCGCTGAGCTTATCGTTATTGGTATGCGGGGTGAAAATACGGCTCTCGACAAGTTCATCGGCAGTACAACAGTTGCGGTTATCAGGAAATCTCATATCCCGGTTTTAGTGGTCCCTGCAAAAAACAGTTATGTCGCCCTGCAAAACCTGACCTATGCAACAGATTTCAGCTATACTATGAACCCCCGCTGCCTTGAGGCCCTTGGCAGCTTGCTGAAAAGTAACCCCGGAGCCAAATTACATGTGGTGAATTTCCAGCGGCCTGGTGAAATTATGAGTGCTGAGCAAATCAGTGGTAAAGTCAGGCTGGAACCAATGCTTGAGAAAATAAACCACCAATACCATAGCCTTGAAAATTCCAGCGTTGAAGCCGGATTAGTGGAATTCCTGAACCAACAACCCAGCCAGATGCTGGTAATGGTAGCCCATAAACACAGTTGGTGGGAACGCCTGGTCAGCGGAAGCCACACAAGGGAAATGGCCTACAAATCAAACATCCCCTTATTGGTATTACAGGATAAAGATTAAGGACGACATTCCGATTTTTTCTTTGTACTTTTGCCCCCCAATTTTGAGGCATGGGGTACCCCCTGTGCCATATTGTATCAATTAAAATCGCATTGTATGGCAACCGTTACGAGGGAAAATATCGGTCTGTTGAATGACAAGATCACAGTAAAAGTGGCAAAAGAAGATTATTTGCCATCTTTCGAAAAAGCTTTAAAAAACTATAGCAAACAGGCCAATATTCCGGGCTTCCGCAAAGGCATGGTACCCTCCGGGCTGATCCGCAAAATGCATGGCCAGTCTGTATTTGTTGATGAAGTGCTGCGTACGGTAGAAAAGCAGTTGAGTGATTTTATGGTGAATGAAAAGCTGGAAATCTTTGCCCAGCCCCTTCCCTTGCCTGAAAATGATTCCCGCCAACTTGATTTCAATACCCCCCATGAATATGCTTTTGCTTTTGAAGTTGGCCTGAAACCAGATTTTAAGGTAGCAGACCTGGCAAATGCCAGCCTGCCTTTCCTCAAAATAACCGTAACCCCAGAAATGGTGGATGAAGAGATCACACGCCTGCAACTGCGTCATGGCAATATGACCGAACCGGAAATGGTTACGGGTGAAGACAACGTCCTTAATGTTGTATTTACTGAAACCGATGCCAATGGCCAGGAAATTGAAGGTGGCGCCCACAAGGAAAATTCACTGCTGGTTAAATATTTCGCTGAAGGTTTCCGCCCATCCCTGGTTGGCAGGAAAAATGGGGATGTTATTAACCTTCAACTCAGCAAGGCGTTTGATGCCAAGGAAAGAGAGTGGGTTTTGGGAGACCTCGGCTTTGCTAAGGAAGACCATTCCGCCGCTGACAAGTACTTTAATATGGCAATCACCAAAGTTGGACTGGTTGAAAAATCCCCCTTGGAGGAACCGTTTTATAAGACTGTTTTTCCAGGTAAGGAAATAGCTGATGAAGCAGCTTTCCGTGAGGCTATTAAAGAAGATATCCAGGAACAACTGGATGCTCAAAGCCGGAACCAGATTTATGATACTATTTATCATTTCCTGTTGGATAAAACAGAGATCAATTTCCCTGAATCCTTCCTGAAACGCTGGATGCAGAGCGGTGGCGAGCAACCTAAAACGCCAGATCAGGCTGAAAAAGAATATCCTTCTTTTGTGAATTCCCTGAAATGGACCCTGATCGTTGACCAGTTGGTTAAAGACCATCAAATTGAGGTTAAACCGGAAGACCTGCGCGACTTCGCGAAAGCGCAGTTATTCAGCTATATGGGCAATATGAACATGGGCCAGCTGGATATCGAGCAACCATGGGTGAACGATTATGTAGAGCGGATGATGAAAGACCGCAAATTTGTAGAAGACAGTTACCACCGTATCCAGACAGATAAGATCTTCGCCCTGGCAGAAAGCCTGGTGAAGAAAGATGAAAAGCCGGTTAGCCTGGAAGATTTCCAGAAAATGCAGGCAGAACATCACCACCACCACTAAAAGGTGAATCGAAGACCATAAATCGTGAATTGTAAAATACAGGGCTACCAGTAAAATGGTAGCCTTTTTTTATAGTAGCTCCCGGGAAACACCCTCAGGTTTGCGCATTACCTTACGCGATTAACCCATTTTGTCAGCATTCTTTACGTTTTTTGTCATGATTTTCAATTGGAAAGATATTTGCACCATTGTTCTACCTTATTTTTAATAAAATAACCCGGAATATGAGTTCAGAATTTGAAAAATATGCCGTCAAGCACCGGGGCATCTCGAGCCTGACCTTGCATGACTACCAGAAGCATCAAGTAACTAACCTCACCCCCAATATTATTGAGGAGCGCCCAATGAATGTTGCAGTGATGGATGTTTACAGCCGCCTGATGATGGATCGTATCATTTTTTTGGGCTACCCAATTAATGACGAAGTAGCCAATATTGTTACTGCGCAGTTGCTTTTCCTTGAAAGCACCGACCGTACCCGCGACATCCAGATGTATATCAACTGTCCGGGCGGAAGTGTATATGCCGGACTTGGCATGTACGATACGCTGCAATACATCACCCCCGATGTAGCAACCATTTGTATTGGTATGGCCGCATCAATGGGAGCTGTTTTGATGTGCTCAGGCACTAAAGGGAAACGCACAGCGCTGAAACATGCCCGCATTATGATGCACCAGCCGAGCGGGGCAATAGGCGGACAAGCTTCAGACATCGAAATAACTGTAAATGAAATCAGGAAACTGAAGCGGGAATTATATGATATTATTTCACACCATACCGGCAAGCCATTAAAGCAGGTGGAAAAAGATTGTGACCGCGATTACTGGCTTACTTCAACTGAAGCCAAGGAATACGGGCTGGTTGATGAAGTGCTGCTGGTTAATCCAAGGAAAGAGCACAGGGATTAAATTTCCCAAACCTGTTGCCGGTAATTCTGTATTAAACTCCGAAAATCAAAAAGTTATATGTACAACTCAAAATATTATTCTCCCCGTTTCGAAGAAGAGGAAGAAAAACCAAGGGATGATAAGCGTGATGACCTGATGATGCTCAACAAAAAACTGGAAAAGTATTTTTTTGACCAGAGGGCAGTTTATCTCTGGGGGCCGGTTGATGACAAATCTGCACGCGAAGTTGTCACTAAAATGCTGCTTCTTGATGCCGATAAATCCGGAGAAGAAATAAAATTTTATATCAATAGCCCGGGTGGTGTTGTAAGCAGTGGCATGGTTATTTATGATACCATGAAAATGCTGAAGAGCCCGGTTTCTACAATTTGCATGGGTTTGGCCGCATCAATGGGTTCAATATTGCTGAGTGGCGGCGTAAAAGGAAGAAGATTCATATTCCCGCATGGAGAAGTGATGATTCACCAACCAAGCCTTGGCGGATATATGCAGGGTGTAAGTGCTGATTTGGAAATCCAGGCAATTCAAACCAAGCGGGTAAAAGAACTGGGCGCCCGGATCCTGGCAGAAAACTGCGGAAAAACATTTTCCCAGATAATGAAAGATTTCGATCGCGACTACTGGATGGACGCGAAAGATGCTATTACTTATGGCATTGTAGACGACCTTGTCGATAAAATTTAACAATTAACCGGAATTATACGGTTAAATAATCGTAATAAACCACCGTAAAATGCCGTTCCGTCTATTCGGAGCGGTTTTTTATCTGCATCAATCTAAAGGAATAGATACCTTTGTAACCTAGTAATGTGCATATGGCTAAAAATACTTTACACTGTTCATTTTGCGGACGCAGCCGGGATGAAGTTAAAATCCTGATTGCAGGTCAGGATGGGCATATTTGCGAGAACTGTGTTGAACACGCTCGTGAAATTATAGAACAGGAATTACTGACAAGGTCAGATTCTCCGGGTTCAGGATTTAAATTAACGGTTAAGAAACCAATAGAGATCAAACGCTTTCTTGATGAGTATGTAATTGGCCAGGATGATGCAAAGAAAGTTCTGGCAGTGGCAGTATACAACCACTATAAAAGGCTCCAGCAAAAAATAAGTGATGGTGATATCGATATTGAAAAAAGTAATATCGTAATGGTTGGTGAAACCGGAACAGGTAAAACATTATTGGCTAAGACCATTGCCAAATTGCTGAATGTACCTTTTGCCATTGTTGATGCTACTGTTTTTACCGAAGCAGGTTATGTGGGCGAAGATGTTGAAAGCATCCTGACCCGACTGCTGCAGGTTTGCAATTATGACGTTACAGCAGCAGAAAGGGGCATTGTTTATATTGATGAAATTGATAAGATAGCAAGGAAAGGAGATAATCCCTCTATTACCCGTGATGTAAGTGGCGAAGGTGTGCAGCAGGGACTTTTAAAACTCCTGGAAGGAACTGATGTATTAGTGCCACCACAAGGCGGCCGCAAGCACCCGGAACAAAAACTTATCAAAATTAATACCCAGAACATATTGTTCATATGCGGCGGTGCATTTGATGGTGTAGATAAACTCATTGCACGCAGGGTTAATACAAACGCTATCGGATTTAATGTAAATAAAGAACAACAGGAACATGCCAAAAAGAACCTGTTGCAATTTGTGAATGCGCAGGATCTTAAGCATTTCGGATTGATTCCCGAATTACTCGGCCGTTTACCGGTTGTCACTTACTTAAATCCCCTTGACGCCGAAACATTGAGGTCAATTCTTACAGAACCCAAAAATGCCCTGATCAAACAGTATAAGAAAATTTTTGAAATTGAAGGAATCGAGTTGACTATCGATAGCGATGTCCTCGACTTTATGGTTTCAAAAGCGATGGAGTATAAATTAGGCGCACGCGGACTACGTTCGATTTGTGAAAGCATATTAACCGATGCTATGTTTGAACTGCCTTCCAGCAAAGAAACCAAGTTTCATCTTAGCCTGGATTATGCTGAAAAGAAATTCGATAAAAGCAAGATGAGCCTGCTGAAAGTTGCTTAAGAATTGGATGGTGCAGTAAAAGTGCCAGGCAGTTAACAGAAAATAGATAATTATATGAAAGAATTGATAGACCAATTAAAAGCGGAAGGATTAACTGAAGAACAAGCATTTAAAGCTGTTGAGATTATAAAGAATTTTGCAAAAGAGAAATTCCCCATTTTCGGTGGGGCGATAGATCGCTTGTTTGATAAATATGGCCCCAAAGACAAAGAACAGGATGATTATCTTGACTAAAAATAAAAGATATTTTAAATGCCCCGCTTTTGCGGGGTATTTTTTTGGCAACCCCTTAGTGGTGAGTGGGATGTAAGACTTCCCGGGCAATAACGATTTTTTGGATCTCAGAGGTGCCTTCCCCAATGGTACAAAGCTTACTATCGCGGTAAAACTTTTCTACAGGAAAATCTTTGGTATATCCATAGCCTCCGAATATTTGTACGGCTTCGGTAGCAGCTCTTACAGCTACTTCACTGGCGAAATATTTTGCCATAGCAGCCTCTTTTGTCATTTTACGCCCCCTGTTTTTAAGATCTGCTGCCTGGTTAGTGAGCAATTCTGCAGCCATAATTTCCGTGGCCATATCTGCCAGTTTAAATGAAATCCCCTGGAAATGGGCAATTGGCTGGTCAAACTGTTGTCTTTCCTGGGAATATTTAAGGGCGGCATCCAACGCGCCTTTTGCTATACCTACAGATAATGCTGCAATGGAAATCCTGCCTCCATCCAAAACTTTCATGGATTGCTTGAAACCGGCTCCAATTTCACCTAACCGGTTTTCATCCGCGACCCGGCAATTGTCGAATATCATTTCGGCGGTTTCACTCGCCCGCATACCAAGTTTATTTTCCTTTTTACCGCCTGCAAACCCCGGAGTACCTCTTTCGACGATAAAAGCAGTGGCATTGTCCTTTGTACGGGGCTCTCCCGTACGGGCAATCACCACTGCTATATCGCCACTTTTCCCATGTGTGATCCAATTTTTTGTGCCATTTAAGATCCAGTCATTTCCATCACGCACTGCGGTTGTTTTCATATTCCCTGCGTCACTTCCGGTATTTGCTTCAGTTAATCCCCAGGCTCCCAGGGCTTCAGCCGAAACCAGTTTCGGCAGGTATTTCTTTTTTTGGATCTCATTTCCAAAAGCCAGGATATGCCCGGTACACAATGAATTATGCGCAGCCAGGCTTAAACCAATAGAGCCGCAGACTTTGGCTATTTCTTGTATAATCGCCACATATTCCAGGTAGCCCAATCCGGCTCCGCCAAATTCCTCAGGCACCATTACCCCCATCAAACCCAATTTCCCCATCTCCGAAAAAAGTTGCCTGGGAAACTCCTGAACTTCATCCCATTGCATTACATGTGGCAGAATTTGCAGCCGGGCGAAATCCCGGGCAGTCTGCGCAACTTGCTGGGTGAGTTCAGAAGTATTAAAGTCCATATAATTGCTTAATTGCCTTTTATACTGCAATATAAATGGATTTTTATTGAACTAACAAGTGTTAGTTATTGCATTTTAAGATAAGGGACAATTTTCTCATATTGTTCCTGTTTCAACAAATGGATGCCCATCAGTTCTTCCTTTTCCTTGAAAGGGCCATGCGCATTTCGGTATTGAATAATAGCTGCCGCTAAGTAATGCCTTATATAAGGATGGACAGCCAACTCCGCCTCTGTGGCGGTATTTATTGGAATCAATTGGAGATGTTGCTGATCTTCCTCCAATAAAGGCTCAATTTTCCGGAAAACGGAATCTGGCAGTCCATATACTTCAGCCACCTGGCTTACCTGGAAAAATCCGCCTAATTTCTTACGGAAATTAAGGATCCTGCCGGCCAACTTTGGACCAATTCCTGGGAGAGCCAGCCATGCCAGGCTATCTGCCGTATTTACAGCCACTTTCTGTGCTTTTTGTTCTTTGGACGGATTACGCCGGAATGGATGTATGCTATCCTGCCGGGGGCGTACCATATAGCTTGGCTGACTTTTTTCCTGCACCTGCATTATTTTAACCCAGGGTATTAACTGCCGGGCTAATTCCGGGCTAAGGCCGTAAATTTTCTCAAGGTCTCCCGCCGACCTGAACCTGCCTCCTTTTGCACGGTACTTCAATATCGTTTCAGCGGTTTTTGGCCTTAACCCCAACCTTATCCATTCATCCCTGCCTAATAAATTGGGGTCAAAGGGAAAGCGTTCAGGAGAACTTATCCCATTGGCCTGGTTTGGCAGGATAGCCTGCGGACCCTTTGTAGTATTTCCGGCACTATCAAATTGCTTAACCGCTGAAGTAATTAGGCTATCGGCTATATTAATCCTGCTTTCCTGCTCCGGTAAAAAATCAGGTAAAATAAAAAGTATCAGGATAATTACCACCAGTACCAGGACTGCCCATCTTTCCCTGGTAGAAAAACTAAAATAGTCTTCGGTTAAACGCCGCAGGTCAAACTTTTTCATACCATAAACCTGTCAAATTAAACAGGTCCGGGCAAGCGTCTTTTCACGGTTTTTCACCCGGCGGGTAATACCCGCCGGGAATTACCCGCCGGGTGGTGATGCAGGGTTAATCCGTCATAAGCCAGGTGCATACCCTGGGGAAGGCGGGAATCGATGCTGGCATGGAGGCCTAACTGGTGACTGATATGGGTAAACCAGGCATTCGGCACACCAAGGGTTTGCACCATTTCGATAGCTTCATTCAGGGTAAAATGGGAAATATGCTTTTCATGGCGCAGGGCATTAAGCACCATGTGTGTGCTGCCTTTGATCTTTTCCTGTTCGGCAGCATCTATCTGGTTGGCGTCGGTGATATAGGTAAAATCGCCAAAACGAAAACCCAGCACCGGCATCCGCATATGCCACACCATAATGGGAGTTACTTGAATATCCCCTACCATAAACGGTTCCTGGTCGATGGAGTTGATTTGAATTTCAGGCACGCCAGGGTATTTTGTTTCAGCAAATGCATATGGGAACTCACGGATGATATTCATCTGTGTCATTTCGTTGGCATAAATATTCATCGGCTGCCGCGAAAAAAAATTATACGCCCTAACATCATCAAGGCCGGCGATATGGTCTTTGTGGGGATGTGTAAATATGATCCCATCAAGTTTTTTTACGCCCGCCCTTAGCATCTGGTAACGGAAGTCGGGGGTGGAATCAACAACGAGGGTGGTCTTTGCCGACCTTACTAAAATACTTGACCGAAGCCTGTTATCCCGCGGATCTGAAGATGTGCATACTTCACAATCACATCCGATCATTGGCACACCACTGCTTGTGCCGCTCCCCAAAAAAGTTATGGTCAGGTCATTCAAAGTGATGAATAATTTAAATGCAGAATAGAATTACGGTCAGTCTGAACCTGTTTCATTCTCCCTGGCCAACCTTAGCTTTTCCATTATTTCAGCATAAGTTTTCCTGGCTTCCGGTGAAAGATCGTCAAGGTTAATATTCAATTGCGGAATTATGTCCATAAGGGTATTAATCCTTCCTTCAAGTGGCAGGAATTTATTCAATACCACCACTTTCTTTTGTTCCAGGATACAATAACCACTTTGGAATGTACCCCTTTCGTACCTTATTATATACGAAGCATCATCGAGAACCTGTTCAATTTTCTGTAAAGTGGCTTGGGTGTACTTCATGCAATGTAATCTTGTTAATGACCAGGTAGCAAAAATACCAAATGAAAGCTGCATAGGGACTGAGAGTACCCACCAATTTTCCACAGACCTGGCAGGCAACTCATTTACTGGACATTTTAATAACCGGGATGATCATTTCCTCAAGGCTAATTCCACCATGCTGGAACGTATTGCGATAATAATTTACATAATGGTTGTAGTTATTAGGATAACACAGGTAACCATCTTCCTTGGCAAATATATAGGACGAGTTGACAGTAGGCACCGGGAGACCGGCTTCTTTTGGATCCTTTATGGCTAATACATCCTTTGCCTCATAATTGAGGTTCCGTCCATGTTTATAGCGCAAATTGGTGGTGGTTTGTTTATCCCCCACTACTTTATGCGGGTTATTAACCCTTACAGAACCATGGTCAGTGGCCAATACCAGGTTGATTTTCTTATCGGCAATTTTTTTCAACGCCTGGAAAAGGGGAGAATGTTCGAACCAGCTTGCAGTTATGCTACGGTAACTGATTTCATCACTGGCCAATTCCTTCAGCACCTCCATTTCGGTCCTGGCATGACTGAGCATGTCTACAAAATTGTAAACAATGATATTGAGGTCGTTCCCCAGCAGGTTATGGATATTATTCACCAATTCATTTCCAGCCTGATGGTTTACGACTTTCACATAAGACAACTTTATGTCTTCCCGCTTTAAGCGTTTTAACTGGGCCCGGAAAAATACCTCCTCATGCAAATTTTTACCCCCTTCCTCTTCATCATTTTTCCAGTACTGGGGAAATTGTCTTTCAATTTCAACCGGCATCAATCCGGCAAAAATAGCATTGCGCGCATATTGTGTAGCAGTGGGCAGGATACTGTAAAAGGTATCTTCCTCCAAAATCCGGAAATGGGCTGCGAAAATTGGCTGGATTGCTTTCCACTGGTCAAAACGCAGGTTATCGAGCAAAATAAAGAAAGTGGGTGTACCCTTTTCAATATGTGGCAGCACTTTAAACCTGAACAAGGTATTTGACATGATCGGCGCTTCGTCTGATTTTGGGTTAACCCAATTCAGGTAATTGCGGGCTACGAATTTGCAAAATTCCGTATTGGCTTCCTGCTTTTGCGATTGCAACACTTCCACCATTTCAGGGCTATCACTTTTTTCCATTTCCAGTTCCCAGTATACCAGTTTCCTGTAGATGTCCATCCAGTCATTATAATCCGGATTATTGTTCAGCGCCATAAATAAATTACGGAACTGCTGCTGGTATGCGGAGGTAGTTTTTTCTGCCACTAGCCTCCTGTTATCAAGAATTTTTTTCAGGCTCAGTAAAACCTGGTTGGGATTGACAGGTTTGATGAGATAGTCGCTGATCTGCGATCCTATTGCCTCATCCATCAGGTTTTCCGTTTCATTTTTAGTGATAAGAACCACCGGTATCTGCTGGTTGATTTCCTTGATTTTAGCCAGTGTTTCCAAACCGGTTATACCAGGCATCGTCTCGTCAAGCAATACCAGGTCAACCTGGTTTTCCCGAACATAATCGATGGCATCAAATCCATTGGTAAGGGTGTGTACGGAATAGCCCTTTGTTTCCAGGAAAAGCTTCTGTGATTGCAGGCTTTCCATTTCATCGTCGACCCAGAGTATTGTTGCTATTGGCATGAATTCAAATGTAATTTATCTGGTGCGCCTTCGTACTTTTACAGGCTAGTATTTAAAGAATTTAACAAAACCAGCAAGGATATGATGGCAAGCCGGAAAATTGTAAACGATCCCGTGTATGGTTTTATTACCATTGACCATCCCCTCCTTTTCAAGGTTATTGGCCATCCTTATTACCAGCGGCTGCGGCGTATCCAGCAAATGGCATTTGCCCACCTTGTATATCCCGGGGCTGTTCACAACCGGCTACACCATTCCCTGGGTGCTTACCACCTGATGAGTAATGCCCTGTCTGAGTTGAAAAGCAAAGGGATTGAGATTTCCGCAGAGGAGGAACTTGCGGCAAAAATTGCCATCCTGCTGCACGATATAGGGCATGGCCCCTATTCTCATGCCCTGGAAGAAACGCTTATCGAAGGTGTTCACCATGAAACACTTTCACTGCTCATCATGGAGGCATTGAATAAAGAATTCAACGGACAGCTAACCCTGGCCATCTGCATTTTTACAGGGCAATACCATAAACACTTTTTGCACCAATTGATTTCCGGGCAACTGGACGTTGACAGGATGGATTTCCTGACGCGCGATAGTTTTTTTACCGGCGTTTCAGAAGGGGTGATCATGTATGACCGTATCCTGAAAATGCTTACTGTGCACAACGGGGAACTGATGGTTGAAGAAAAAGCCATTTTTTCCATTGAGAAATTCCTGGTAGCCCGCCGGTTGATGTATTGGCAGGTATACCTCCACAAAACAGTTTTGTGTGCCGAAAAAATGCTGGTCAATATTATATTAAGGGCTAAGGAACTGATCCGGTTGGGAATCCCGGTACATGCGCCCTCGCAGGTGCTTGATTTTTTCCTGCACCAATCAAAACCGCTGCAGATTTCAGCCCATCTGGATAAGTTTTGCCAGTTAGATGATGTTGATGTTTTGGGTGCCATAAAAAGCTGGATGTTCCATCCAGATAAAGTCCTGTCAGTACTTTGCAGGATGCTGGTAGACAGGCAGTTGTTAAAAGTGAAACTGCAGGCAGAACCTGTCAGCCAGCAGTTCCTTGAAGAAGAACGGCTGGCCATTGCCAACGCTACCGGCCTTAGCCTGGAAGAATCTGCCTATTTCGTTTTCAGCGGTGAAGCAAGCAATACGACTTATGACCCGAGCGAGGAAAAAATCAATATACTTTTTAAAGACGGCAGCGTTAAAGATATCTCTCAAGTTGATAACGCCCTGATCCAGCACAATTTATCCCGCCCTGTTAAAAAACATTACTTTTGCTACCTGAATCCAATTTCGGCATCCGCTTTGTTTAATGCCTTGCCGTATTAAAATATTTATTATGCAATTCAGTGCCGCGCAAATAGCTGTTCTGATCAATGGAAAAATTGAAGGGGATCCCAATATTTCCGTGGGATCTTTTGGTAAAATTGAAGAGGCTGCTACCGGGCAACTGTCCTTTCTGGCCAATCCCAAGTACGAAGATTATTTATATAGTACTTCGGCTTCCATTGTTATTGTGAATGAAAGCCTCGAATTAAAACAAGCCGTAACCCCTACCCTGATCAGGGTACAGGATGCCTATACAGCTTTTGCCACGCTGTTATCCAAATACCAGGAATTAAAAACACAGCAGTTAGTCGGCAGGCAGGAACCTTCCTATGTTCCCGATTCAGCCAAACTTGGGGAAGACGTTTTCATTGGTGCTTTTGCCTATATCGGTGAAAATGTGACCATCGGAAACCATGTAAAAATATTTCCGCATGCCTACATCGGAAACAATGTAAGTATCGGTGACAAAACAATTATCCACCCTGGCGTGAAGATTTATTTCGATTGTAAAATCGGAAAACAGGTTACCATACATGCCGGTAGTGTAATCGGAAGTGATGGTTTTGGATTCGCACCCCAGGCCGATGGCAGTTTCAAAAAAGTACCCCAGATCGGGAACGTTGTTGTGGAAGACGGGGTTGAAATAGGGTCAAATGCAACCATCGACCGGGCGACAATCGGATCTACCATTATCCGTTCTGGCGCCAAACTGGATAACCTGATCCAGGTAGCCCATAACGTGGAAGTGGGACAAAACACTGTTATAGCCGCACAGGTGGGAGTAAGCGGATCCACCAAAATAGGCAACAATGTCATGATTGGCGGCCAGGCCGGTATCGTAGGGCATATAAGCATTGCTGATGGCAGCAAAATCAATGCCCAGAGTGGCGTAAGCAAATCCATAAAAGTACCCAACTCAGCAGTGACAGGCTCCCCGGCTTATGATTATACCAGCGCACTTCGCAGCCAGGCACTGAGTCGCAACCTTCCCGATATTGAAAAACGCCTCAAGGAACTGGAGCAACTGGTAAAGCAATTGCTGGCAGAAAGAATCAACCTCTGACTTCAAACTTCTTTCTGTTTGGCTATCTTTGGCAATTAAGATTACAGCATGGACGCAAATTTCAACCCAGATAAACAGCATACCGTAGGTTCAGAAATAAGTATTTCAGGCACTGGTTTACACACAGGAGTTAAGGTTGACATGACCTTTAAACCCGCAAACCAGGGTTTCGGAATCCAATTCCAGCGTATTGACCTGCCCGGCCATCCAACGATCAAGGCCGATTGCGACCTGGTAACGGATACTTCCCGGGGTACCACAATTGAAGACAATAATGCTAAAGTAAGTACAGTAGAACATGTGCTGGCTGCCCTTGTTGGAATGGGCGTAGATAACTGCCTTATTGAGATCAATGGCCCGGAAATGCCAATTATGGACGGAAGTTCACAACCCTTTGTGGAAATGCTGGAAGAAGTTGGCGTCCAGGAACAACAGGCTGCTAAAGCCTGGTATAGTATCGAAGAAAATATTTACCATTACGACGACAAAAAAAGGGTTGAAATGGTGGCCATGCCATCGGTGGATTACCAGATTACTACCCTGATTGATTTTAATTCCCCGGTTTTAGGCACACAGCACGCCGGACTGAAAAAAATGAGTGATTTTGTAAAGGAAATCTCTCCCTGCCGCACTTTTGTTTTCCTCCATGAATTGGAAATGCTGCTGGAACATAACCTCATTAAAGGGGGCGACATTAATAATGCCATTGTTGTTGTAGACAAACCGGTAACCGCTGAAGAAATGAGCAGGCTCGCCAAATCCTTCGGTCGCGATAAAATAGAGGTGAAGCATGAAGGCTACCTGAACAACCTGGAATTACGCTTCCCCAATGAACCAGCCCGCCATAAACTTTTGGACGTGGTTGGAGACCTCGCACTGATTGGTTACCCGGTAAAGGCACGGATTATTGCCAACCGGCCCGGCCATAGCACAAATGTTGAATTTGCCAGGAAAATCAAGCAGTATATTAAGAAGAACAAGCACCTCAAGGATGTTCCGGTTTATGATTGTACTCAGCCCCCAATTTTCACCGCCCAGCAAATTGAACAGACCCTGCCCCACCGCTTTCCTTTCCTGCTGGTAGATAAAATCATTGAGTTAACCGACAAAGTGATTGTAGGCGTGAAAAATGTAACTTTTAATGAACCATTTTTCCAGGGACATTTCCCGAATAACCCGGTAATGCCTGGTGTACTGCTTTGCGAAGCACTTGCGCAGACTGGTGGGATCCTGGCCATAAATTCCATGCCAACAGGACCATATGATACTTATTTCCTGAAAATTGATAACTGTAAGTTTAAACAGAAAATCGTACCGGGAGATACCATGTTGCTGAAAATGGAGCTGACTTCACCTATCCGCAGGGGAATTTGTGAAATGAGAGGTACCGTTTACGTTGGTAATAAACTATGCGCGGAGGCTGATATGGTAGCCCAGGTAGTGAAAAGACAGTAATTACCCCTATTTTTGCCCGTCAGTTTAAAAGACTGACGTTTTTTATGCCCCCGAATTGTGGGCTTATCGACAATTTCTGAAAATTTACCAATGATTCACCCGCATACCTACATACATCCAAATGCGCGTCTGGCTACCAATGTAAAAGTTGACCCCTTTACAGTCATCCACCAGGATGTGGAAATCGGGGAAGGTACCTGGATTGGCAGTAATGTTACAATTATGGAAGGTGCCCGCATTGGTAAAAATTGCCGGATTTTTCCAGGTGCCGTACTGGCTGCAACACCACAGGACCTGAAATTCGAAGGCGAATATTCAAATGTTGAAATTGGTGATGGCACCACCATCCGTGAATTTGTTACGATTAACAGGGGCACAAAAGACCGTGGTAAAACTGCGGTAGGTAACAATTGCCTCATAATGGCTTATAGCCACCTGGCACATGATTGCATAGTTGGCAACAATGTGATTATGAGCAATAATGTGCAGATGGCTGGCCATGTAACTGTTGGCGACTGGGCAATTATCGGAGGTGTAAGTGCCGTTCACCAGTTCGTTCAAATCGGTCAGCATGCTTTTGTTAGCGGCGGATCACTCGTGAGTAAGGATGTTCCCCCATATATAAAGGCTGCCCGTACACCGTTATCTTATGCCGGCGTTAATTCAGTTGGCCTCAAACGGCGGGGCTTCAGTTTAGACCGCATCAACCACATTCTTGATATTTACAGGGTACTCTATAATAAAGGCATGAATACTTCCCAGGCCCTTGAATTTATAGAGGAAGAATTTAGTGCAACTGATGAACGAGATGAAATCGTAACCTTCATCAGGGAAAGTGGAAGGGGAATCATCAAGCGCTTCACCAAAGGCAGCAGTGATGACGATAGCGCTATCTGAAACCGGCAAAAGGTTTAACCGGGAATGGATATTCCGGCAACTCTCCTATACCTTCCATGCAGGAAAAGCATATGCCATAACCGGACCAAACGGCTCAGGTAAAAGCACTTTACTGCAGGCTATCGCCGGCTCTTTAACCATTTCAGCTGGTAAAATAAAGTACACACTGCAGGGAAAGGAAGTTGATCCTGATGCTGTTTTCCGCCACCTGTCTATAGCCGCACCCTATCTTGAATTAATTGAAGAAATGACAGCGGTTGAGTTCCTTACATTCCATGAAAAGTTCAAACCCCTGCTCCCCGGCTTTACCATCTTTGAAATACTTGCAAAAGTCGGGTTAGACGCAGCAGCGCATAAACAGGTGCGCTATTATTCATCCGGAATGAAACAACGGTTAAAACTTGCCCAGGCCATTTTTTCTGACACCCAGGTAGTAATGCTCGATGAACCCTGCACCAACCTGGATGCAACAGGCATTAACCTTTACCAGCAATTAATCGCAGACTTTGGACCCAAAAGACTGATCATAGTGAGCAGTAATGACCCCCAGGAGTACAATTTCTGTACTGAAGCCATTCATATCCTGGATTACAAATCCCAGGCGGGAAAAAATAGCATAACAAATCCTAACGCTTAGCGCCTGCTGGCAATCAGCAGGTTCAGGTCGGTATATTTCAGGTTGAAGCGCTGGCTGAGGTGAAAATGTGTCAAGGCACCTTTGAAGAGGTAGATGCCGCTGCGGAGATGCACCCGGTGCCAGATCAGGCTTTCTATACCGCCTTCATCAGCCGCTTCTAGCAATAACGGCATCAGCACATTGCTGATGGCATGGGAGGCCGTCCGGGCAAAACCTGAAGGAATATTCGGCACACAGTAATGGATAACCCCGTATTTCATGAAAATCGGGTGTTCATGACTGGTGATTTCTGAAGTTTCAAAACAGCCGCCGGTATCTATACTAACGTCAATGATCACACTGCCAGGACGCATATTGCTGACCATTTCATCCGTTACCACCAACGGGGCCCTTCCGCTGTTACTACGCAATGTACCCACGGCAACTTCACAGGTTTTCAGCTGCTTGGCAAGGATTTTTGGTTCAATTACCGAAGTCCACAAACGATGGCCCACATTATCCTGCAACTGCTTCAGGCGATAAACACTGTTATCGAAGACTTTCACAGATGCACCAAGTGCAAGGGCCGCCCTGGCAGCGTATTCGCCAACAATTCCGGCTCCAAGTATTATTACTTTGGAAGGTGGTATACCTGTTATCCCTCCAAGCAAAACGCCTTTACCATGATTAGCTGAACCAAGATATTGCCCGGCTATTAACATTACAGAACTTCCGGCAATTTCACTCATGCTGCGCACGATGGGAAATGTACCGTTTTCATCCTTGAGGTTTTCAAAAGACAAGGCCGTGATTCTTTTTTCCATCATCTTCTCCAGCAACTCAGCCTTCAGTAATGTGATATGCATTGGGGAAATAATCACCTGGTTGGCCTGGAGAAAAGGGATATCCTCTTCAATGACCGGGGCGCTTTTCACCAGTAAGGGTGCTTTATACACTTCAGCCTTATCGTAAACGATTTTTGCCCCGGCTTCAGCATATTCTTTATCCCGGTAATGGGCCATATCGCCCGCATTGTGTTCAATGATTACCTGGTGGCCATTACTTACCAGCACACCAACAGCATCCGGGGTTAGTGCAACCCTGTTCTCCTGGAAGGCTATTTCTTTGGGTATACCAATAAGCAGCTGCGCACCTGTTGGCTTAACATCGAGTGTTTCTTCAAGCGTTTCATAGCTGAAAGATGGACTGATAAATGGTTTTTGCTGGGCCATGTACTGAAATAAAGGGATAACAAATTACAACTTTATTTCCAGCTCAAGGGTTCGTATTGATGGCGCAGTGACACTAATTTTCAGGATGGCTGCATTTTCAGGAATTAAATGGGGAATTTTTTCCGGCCACTCCACAAAGCACCATTGACCACTATACAGGCAATCCTCTACACCCGCAGCAACCGCTTCTGCTTCATCACGCAACCGGTAGCAATCAAGGTGGTAAACTGTTCCATTTTCAAAAGCATATTCATTGATAATTGAAAAAGTCGGGCTACTAACGGCTTCCTGCACACCAAGCGCATCACACAATGCATGTACAAGCGTGGTTTTACCGGCACCCATCGGGCCATATATCGCAACAACCCTGTGCTCTCCGAGTAAGTCCAGGAGTTTTACTGCCAAACCAGGCAATTCCTGAAGGGAAAAACTGTAATGCATAGCCAAAGTTAATTCACAAGGCGCTATAACTGCAACAGGGTTACTTTTTTAGTGTATCCATCTAAAAGCAATGCACCCGCATATTCGTATATTTGTATGTGCAATTATGTTGATGAAAAGATGAAATATGGAAACAATTAACTGGAAAGTAGAAGGCATGACATGTACCAATTGTGCATTGAGTGTTACCAAATTCCTGGAAAAAGAAGGCATGCAGAATGTGAAAGTAAATCCGATTGACGGTGATGTACATTTTGAAATAGTAGAATTGGATGAAGCACAACAAAAAAATCTTACCCAAGGCATTAACTCACTGGGATATAAAGTGGTGGATGAAAAACTCCGGAAAGCCACGGCATCATCACATAAGCCAATGAACAGGTACCTGCGGTTTTTGCTGATCTGCCTTCCTTTCACCCTGGTTTTAATGCTGCATATGATACCCGGCCTGCATATACACTGGCTGATGAACCCCTGGGTACAGCTGGTTCTCTGCCTGCCTGTGTACATCACCGGAATGTATTTTTTTGGCCGCAGTGCCTGGAAAAGCCTGGGAAGCGGAAGTCCCAATATGAATGTTTTAATTACCATCGGGGCAACAGCAGCCTTTGTATACAGCCTGATCGGAACATTGATGGGACAAGGCGACCAGTTCCTGTTTTATGAAACAGCAGCGGCAATTATTACCCTTGTATTCCTGGGCAATTACCTGGAAGATGTATCTGTCCAATCCACACAGCGTGAACTGAACAAGCTGGCCAGGAGCCAGAAGGTAATGGCCAACATGATTGCTTTTGATGACCATCACCAGGAATTGGTTTTCCCCGTTGAAAATACACAGCTGAGAAGCGGCGACCTCGTACTGGTAAAAAGCGGCGAACAGGTTCCGGCAGATGCTAAAATATTGTGGGGTGAGGGAACTGTGAATGAAGCAATCATCACAGGTGAAAGTTTACCCGTCAGCAAAAAACCAAAAGATAAAATTATAGGCGGAAGCCTGCTTACCAGTGGCACGCTTAAAGCACAGGTTTCAGCGGCTGCAGACCAGTCAGTGCTGGCCAATATTTTGAACCTGGTAAAAAAAGCACAGGGCGACAAACCACCGGTTCAAAGAATGGCTGACCAGATCAGTGCCATATTTGTGCCTGTTGTCCTGGGTATCGCAGCGGTTACATTTGTTGCCAATTATTTCTTCCTGGATGCTTTCACGCCGGCGCTTATGCGAAGTATTGCTGTATTGGTCATCGCGTGCCCATGCGCAATGGGATTGGCTACCCCGGCTGCAATTGCGGTAGGCCTGGGAAGGGCTGCAAAAAATGGTATATTATTCCGGAATGCCAGGTCCCTGGAAGCTTTCAAAACAATACGCCAGGTTGTATTTGATAAAACCGGAACATTAACAACCGGGGAATTCAGCATTGATAAATTTGCTGCTGAAGGCATTGCTGAAAATGAATTTAAACTTATTGCTTATTCACTGGAGAAATATTCCAATCATCCCATCGCGCAATGTATCAGTAAATACTGGAAAACATCCAATGATATTAAATGGACCAAAATTGAGGAAGTTAAAGGAAAAGGGATGATTGGCACCAGTAAAGAGGGGGATGAATATTGGGCAGGATCTTATGTTATGGCAGGCAATAATATTACTGAAGACCACCACAATATTTATGTGCTTAAAAATGGCCGTTTGTTAGGCTGGATAGATGTTAAAGACACTGTAAGGGAAGAAGCCGCAAGCGTAATCAGCTACCTCCATACTAAAAAAATTACAACTATTTTGCTGAGTGGGGATAGTTTGGCCAACTGCAATACACTGGCAAAAGGACTTGGCATAGACACGATATATGCGGAAAAGACCCCGGAAGAGAAGCTGGAAATCATCAGCAGGCTTAGTGAGACCACACCAACTGCAATGGTGGGTGATGGCATTAATGATGCCCCTGCACTGGCAAAAGCCACTATCGGTATTTCCTTAAGTGATGCATCACAAGTAGCCATGCAAACCGCTGATGTTGTTTTAATGAACAATGGCCTGAAAAACCTACCCCTTGCACTTGGCCTGGGCAAGCATACTTTGATAACTATCAGGGAAAACCTGTTTTGGGCATTTTCCTACAATATAATTGCAATTCCAATTGCTGCATTTGGTTTTTTAACCCCGGCATTAGGGGCATTGGCGATGGGCCTGAGCGATGTTGTACTGGCCTTCAATTCCCTGCGTTTGCTTGTTAAGAAAACCACCTGAGTAAAATTGTAGATTGCAGCCGATGCCAGATAACATCCATGCTATTTTAAAGGAATATTGGGGGTATGATACTTTCAGGCCTTTGCAGGAAGAGATTATCCGATCTGTCCTGGCAGGGAAGGATACCCTTGCCTTGCTTCCTACAGGAAGCGGGAAGTCGGTTTGTTACCAGGTTCCGGCATTAGTGAAACCAGGCATATGCCTGGTGGTAAGCCCTTTGATAGCCCTGATGAAAGACCAGGTACAGCAATTGCGCAAAAAAGGTATTTCTGCTCTCGCACTGCATACCGGCATGCCTTACAAAGAGATCATGAAAACGCTCGAGCTGGCTATTAACGGGAAAATAAAATTGCTTTACCTGTCCCCGGAGCGATTACAAACCAGGGTCTTTAAAGAGTTCCTCCCGGAAATGCCGATAAGCCTTGCGGCAATTGATGAAGCGCATTGTGTTTCACAATGGGGATATGATTTCAGGCCCAGTTACCTGCAGATCGCCAGTTTACGCGAAGCAATACCCGCAGTTCCGGTGCTTGCATTAACTGCTTCAGCGACACCGCTGGTGCAGGCCGATATTGTCAATCAACTCGCGCTCAGAAAGGCTGTTATAATAAAGGGTTCTTTTGCAAGGGAACTTCTTTCCTACAGCTGTTTCGAAGAAGACAACAAACTGCAAAAGCTGGCCAATATTTTTAAACAGGTTGAAGGTAGCGGGATTGTATATTGTAAAAGCAGGAAGAGAACGGCCGATATCTGCCGGTACCTGCAGGACAAAGGTCATACCGTTACCTTCTATCACGCCGGGTTAGGTCATGAAGAACGAAATGAAAGGCAACAACTATGGACCAGTAACCAATGCAGGATAATTGTAAGCACGAATGCTTTCGGCATGGGCATTGATAAACCTGATGTGCGGCTGGTTGTGCATTATGATGTACCTGACTGCCTTGAAAACTATTACCAGGAGGCAGGAAGGGCTGGCCGCGACCAGCAAAAAGCTTATGCGGTATTACTATATAATAAACAGGAACTGGATGAGCTGGATGGACAACTGGAAAAGAAATATCCCAACATTGAAACCATTAAGAAAGTATACCAGGCACTGGCGAATTTTTTACAAATCCCCTCCGGAAGCGGCGAGGGCAATACTTATGATTTCGACCTGGGCCTGTTTTGCAATAATTTTAATATCGACAGGGCCTCTGCAATAAACTCGCTGCAGCTACTCCAGGCAGAAGGCTATTGTGCACTGAATGAATCAGTTTACATGCCATCTACCGTAAGGTTTTCAGGCGACCGGCAATGGATCGAAAATTTCGAACAACAATATCCCAGGCTGGAACCGCTTATCAAGGCATTGCTAAGGAATTATGAGGGCATTTTCTCTTACCCGGTCATCATCAGCGAATTATACCTGTGCCGCATACTGAAAATTGAAAATGACCAGTTGATCAATGACCTGAATTTCCTGCACCAGCATGGAATAATAATTTACGAACCTAAAAAAGACCAGCCCCAACTGGTTTTGCTGAGTGAAAGGGTTAAGGTTGAATACCTGAAAATTGACCTGCAGGCCCTGGCAAAAAGAAAGGAACTTGCCAGGGAAAGGCTTCGCAAACTGCGGTTATACATAGAAGGGAAATCCTGCCGCAGCGTTTATATCGGAAATTATTTTGGGGATGAAACCATAAAAGCCTGTGGCATCTGCGACAATTGCCTCAGGAGCAGGAAAGAACCCGTTTCAATTGACGGGCTGGTTAAAGCCATAAAGAAAGTTTTATCGGCAGGAGAACTGCAATTAGACGCAATCAAACTGCAACTGCCTTTTCCCTGCGATGAAACCGAGCTTTGGAAAGCGATTAACCACCTGCAGGCCGAGGAACAGATCGTTATAAGTACGGATGGTAAATTCAGCCTTGTTTAACCTACCACAAACTTTTTTTACGACGGCTTGTCCCGCCCAAACCCAGGGCACCCAACAGGGACCTTGTAATAACACTGGCTGCCGTTCTTCCAACCTGGCGCGCGGCTGGACTCTCCAGCATTTCTTCCAGCATCGACTTTTCTTCCTTCCCTTTTTTAACAGGTTGCTGCTCTTCCTTTTCAGCTTCCCCTGCCGCTTCCTGCAGCTTGGCGTTAAGCATTTCATAGGCGCTTACGCTGTCTATTTCTGCATTGTATTTTTTTATGAGCCTGCTGGATGCAACCAGTGCATTAATTTCTTCGGGGCTTAAAACATCCATCCTGCTCCTTGGTGATATCATCAGTACATGTACCAGCGGGGTTGGAATTCCTTTTTCATTCAGCATGGTAACCAGTGCTTCCCCAATACCAAGCTGTGTAATCAGTTCATCGGTTTTATAAAATTCAGTTTCGGGGTAATTTTCAGCGGCCTGTTTGATCACCTTGCGGTCTGCAGCGGTAAAAGCACGCAATGCATGCTGCACTTTCAAGCCAAGTTGGGCCAGGACGTCTTTCGGAACATCCATTGGGTTTTGGGTACAAAAGAAAATGCCTATCCCTTTGGAACGGATCAGTTTTACTATGGTCTCGATCTGCTGTAACAACGCTTCGCTGGCTTCCTGGAATATGAGGTGCGCCTCATCAATAAAGATGACCAGCTTTGGCTTATCAATATCTCCTTCTTCGGGGCAGGACCCATATAATTCTGCCAGGAGTTGCAGCATAAACGTGGAAAACAATTTGGGCCTGTCCTGCAAATCGGTAACCCGGAGTACCGAAATAATCCCCCGTCCATCATCAGCAATTTTCATGAGGTCATCTACCTCAAAACTTTTTTCCCCGAAGAACTGGTCTGCGCCCTGTTGTTGCAACTCTACAACCTTCCGCAAAATTGTTCCGGTTGATGTAGTGGATATTTTGCCATACTCTTTTTCCATGGCGGCCTTCCCCTCATCACTGACATATTGCAATACCTTGGTAAAATCCTTAAGGTCAAGCAATGGCAGTTTATTATCATCGCACCACTTAAATATCATGGCAACAAAACCTGCCTGGGTATCATTCAGCCCTAATATTTTACTGAGCAAAACAGGACCGAACTCACTAACAGTTGCCCTTAAACGAACACCGGGCTCTTTGCTCAGGGATAGTAATTCAACCGGGTAGGCAGCGGGTGAGTAGGTTAAACCCAGGTGCTGGTATCGTTCTGTTATCTTATCGTTCACTTTTCCGGTAGCCGCTATTCCGCTGAGGTCGCCTTTTATATCCATCAGTAAAACAGGCACACTGTTATCACTGAGTAATTCGGCGAGTACCTGCAGGGTTTTTGTTTTCCCGGTACCGGTTGCGCCGGCAATCAGGCCATGCCGGTTCATCGTTCTTAATGGCAGCAATACGTCGGCTCCATCCACTGGCTGGCCATCGAGCATTCCCACTCCTATTTTAGCCGAGTCGCCTTTAAAAGTATAACCGGCCTTAATAGCTTCTACAAATGCTTTCTTATCTGGCATATAAAAAAATTAAGACAGAAAGATAATTAAAAGACTAACCTTCACCTTGAAAATTACCGGCCGGGGGTGAACTTTTTCCGTAAAACGCATTTAACAAAAGATTAGCCCCCCTAGGTTGGGCCGTTGAAATGAATTAATTTTATATTATCACCATAAATAAATAGCTATGGAAGAAAAGAAAGCAAAAATACTATTGTGCGAAGATGATCAAAACCTTGGCCTGGTATTGAAAAATTACCTGGAACTGAACGACTTTGATGTGGTGCTGGAAAGAGACGGGCGCCTGGGCCTTGCAGCTTTCCAAAGAGAAAAATTTGACCTTTGCCTGCTTGATGTAATGATGCCGAATATGGATGGGTTTTCACTTGCGGAAGAAATAAGGGATATAGATCCTGATGTTCCGTTATTTTTCCTGAGTGCCAAAACGATGAAAGAAGACATTATACAAGGCTATAAACTGGGAGCTGATGACTACATCACCAAGCCCTTCGACAGCGAAGTGTTGCTGATGAAAATAAAAGCGATTCTGAAGCGGAATGAAGAGATAAACAAGGAAAGCGAAAACAGGGAATTTGACCTGGGAAGTTTTCACTTTAACCCGAAGTTGCGTGAATTGAGCCATGTGGGACAAACACAAACGCTTTCCCCGAAAGAGAACGAATTGCTCAAAATGCTCTGCGAGCATATGAATGACCTCCTGCCAAGGGAGCAGGCTTTAAAAAAGATCTGGGGAAGTGACACTTATTTCAATGGCCGCAGTATGGATGTGTATATTGCCAAGTTGCGCAAATACCTGAAAGAAGATACCAATATTGAAATCGTGAATATACACGGTAACGGCTTCAGGCTTGTAGTCCCGACACCTGCCTGACCCGATTTTTAATAATCTATCCATCAACGTTAGCTACCGGAATATAACCGGTAGCTTTTTTTATATTACATAAAACAATAACTTTAATTTCAAGCGCCTTTATCATGCTGAATTAAACACTCCTTAATGAAAAAAATATTTTTTCTGTTTTGCTTTCTATTCAGCCTTTTTCTTAATGGATTTACCCAGGACAGTACAAAAGCCCCAAAAGACAGTTTGTCGAAATTCGACAGCTTCAACCAGAAAATGGAGCACTTGTTTAAGATCATCCCGGTTCCTATTTTTTCCTATTCCCCCGAAGCCGGGCAAATATTCGGGTTAGCCAAATTCAATTTATTTACCCTCAATAAAAAAGATACAATCTCCAATCCCACCAGGCTTTCCGAGGTCTTTACCTTTTCAACTGAAGGGAGGATCAACGCCTCTGTTTCAACAGAAATGAGCTTTAAGGAAAATAAGTATGTGGTACTTAGTGCTGTAAACTACAGGGTGCAGCCGGAATATATTTTCGGCATCGGCAATGAGATTAACCCCGACAGTCTTGAGCAGGTGCAATACAGCCGTTTCCGGTTTATGCTGACCGGTTTGCGGCTCATTGCAAAAAATCTTTATGCGGGCCCGGTCTTTGATTTGTCCAATTATTTCGATATCAAGCCAGACAGCAATAGTTTCCTGATCAGGGATAATGTAACCGGCCTGAACGGGGGGTTCAACTTTGGTGTTGGTATCGCCGTTGCCTACGACAGCAGGGATAACCGCTACAATACCACTAAAGGAACTTATATCATCTCTTCACTAATGGGGCATCCTGCCGCACTGGGAAGTGTCTATCCATTTACAAAATGGGACCTGGATGCAAGGAAGTTTTTTAACCCCTGGCTTAAACATGTCATCGCCCTGCAGGCCACCACAACCTATATTTCAGGGGATGCCCCTTTTTATGATTTAGCCATGCTGGGCGGTGAAAATAAAATGAGGGGATATTATCTCGGTGCCTTGCGGGATAAGGTTTTGGTGGATGCACAGGTTGAATACCGGCTTCCGGTCTGGAATATTTTTGGTCTAACCGGCTGGCTGGGAACCGGAAGGGTTGCGAATACCTACAGCGGGCTTAACATCGATGGATTCTATTTGTCATATGGAGTTGGTTTACGAATCCGGGTAGACACCAAGCATAATACCAATATGCGGTTTGACTTTGGTTTTGGGCCTAACAATGTCCAGGGCGTTTATATCAATTTCGCAGAAGCCTTTTAATCCATCAAAAAGGAATAAATGAATCCAGGTTATCCAGGCAAAGGCAGGACTATTTTATTAATCCAATATATAGCTGCCATTATTTGCATTTTGCTGGCACCCGGTTGCAGCAACAATCCGTTGGCATCTTATAAAGGCCTTGATGAACGCCTTATCCATGCCACAAAAGATAGTGTCATTAAGGAACGCTTATACCTTAACCGGGATTCAACTTTAAGTTACCACAATGTGCGCCTTGACCAGGATGGCGGAATCCTGCCCTGGTATTCTGCTGACCTTGGCGAATCCTATGACAAGGTGATCAACCTGGTTTGGGGTTTCTGGGATAAAATGGAACTGGATTCAAACGGAATAAAGTACTATATGAACCACCAGGTCTGGCGGCCTGAACATGATAAACGCGGACTGGGTGGTGACCAGTTAATGATGGCGCTTTCTTCCTGGGACCTGCTGTATAATTACACCGGGAATAAAGCCATTGTTGAAAACATGAAATACATGGCGGATTATTATTTATCCCATGGATTTTCCGGCCCGGATGATACCTGGGCAAACCTGCCTTATCCATATAATACTTCCTTGCATTCGGGTATTTATGACGGCGATATGATCCTTGGAAAAGGTTATTTACAACCGGATAAAGCCGGATCCTTTGGCTATGAACTGGTGCGTTTGTATAAGAAAACCGGCGAAGAAAAATACCTGGATGCCGCTATTAAAATCGCTAATACCCTGGCAGCAAAAGTGCAACCCGGGGATGAGTTCCACTCCCCCTGGCCATTTAAGGTAAATGCTAAAACAGGGGAAGCAGGAAAGCTGATCAATAAACCAAATATCAATAAGCCGGAGCCGGGAACAACCTATAAGAGCGAACAGGAATCTGTATACACGACAAACTGGACACCAACACTGGGATTGTTTACGGCGTTAACTGCTTTAGGCAAAGGTGATGCGGCAGCATATACCAGGGCACATGATATTGCACTGAACTGGTTGAAAACATTTCCAGCTAAAAACAACAAATGGGGACCTTTTTTTGAAGATATCTTAGGATGGTCCGATTGCCAGATCAATGCAATAACCTATGCCATGTACCTGATGGACAATGAAAAGGCTGACCCGGACTGGAAGAATACGGTTAAAGGCATTTTCCAGTGGGTGCGTTCTTCACTGGATGATAAAGAATTCGCAAAGTATGGTGTAACCACCACTGATGAACAGACCATCTACCGCACTCCGGGCAACAGCCACTCTTCGAGGCAGGCTTCAATGGAATTGCGTTACTGGGAGATGACAGGGGATACAACCCGCCTCACTAACGCCATCAGGCAACTCAACTGGGCAACTTATATGGTCAATACAGACGGAAGGAATTATTATATCCGGGATGACATCTGGCTTACCGATGGATATGGTGATTATGTAAGACATTATATCCGCGCAATGGCTGCTGCCCCGCAACTGGCCCCGGCTAAGGGAGATCACCTGCTTCGCACATCTTCCGTTGTAACAGGTATTACCTATGAAGCTTCTGGTATAAGCTATGCAACATTCGATAATACATCACAGGAACGCTTTCGTTTACAGAAGAAGCCTTTCGGCATAATAGTAGATGGAAATAAACTTAATGAAGTTACAAATGGTAATATGGCAGGATATTTATGGCAGACCATTGGAAAAGATGGCGGGGGCGTACTAACGCTTAATAAGGAAGGCAGTTCTGTGAAAATTTATAAATAACGGCCCTCCACCATTCACTATTCACTGTTCCCAAACAAAGTCCCTGGTTTCCCTGCCGGCTTTTTGCCCAGGTGCTCATAGGCCTTGGCTGTTACTTCCCTGCCCCTTGGTGTACGTTGAATAAATCCTTCCTGGATTAAGAAGGGCTCATATACTTCTTCCAGGGTACCGGCTTCTTCGCCCACAGCTGTAGCGATAGTAGTTATGCCCACAGGCCCGCCTTTGAACTTTTCAATTATAGCAGCCAGTATACGGTTGTCCATTTCATCCAGGCCGTGCTCGTCTACATTCAGGGCCTTTAGCGCATGCTGGGTAATGCCAATATCCAGCTGGCCATCATTCAACACCATTGCAAAATCGCGGACCCTTCTAAGCAATCCGTTTGCTATCCGCGGGGTTCCCCTGCTGCGGCGTGAAATTTCTACAATTGCCTCCGGTGTAATAGGTGCGCTCAGCAGGTTAGCAGACCTGTTGATGATTTTTTCAAGTGTAGCCGAATTATAATATTCCAACCTTGATTTGATACCAAACCGTGAAAGCAGGGGTGCGGTTAATAAACCACTTCGCGTGGTTGCCCCGATAAGGGTAAATGGATTAAGGTTAATCTGGATGCTTCTTGCGTTCGGACCGCTATCAATCAGGATGTCGATGCGATAATCCTCCATGGCAGCGTAGAGGTATTCTTCCACCACATTGCTGAGGCGGTGGATCTCGTCTATAAACAATACATCATTAGGTTCAAGGTTAGTCAGTAAACCAGCAAGGTCGCCGGGCTTTTCAATAACAGGCCCGGATGTTTCCCGGATATTCACCCCCATTTCATTGGCAACAATCCTGGAAAGGGTTGTTTTTCCAAGTCCGGGAGGACCATGAAACAACACATGATCCAGTGCCTCTCCCCTGATTTTTGCGGCTTTGATAAAAATCTTCAGGTTCTCAATAGTCTGTGACTGCCCGGCGAAATCAACGATTTCTTTGGGTCGCAGGCTATTCTCAAATTCCTTTTCTGCAGAATTTAATGCGGATGGCTCAGGATGTAAATTAGGGTTGCTCATGCAGGCCCCAATATTAAAACAATAATTTTACTTGCATATACAAATGAATTTATTTTACCTTTATTTTCATGAAGACGTCGGATAGCAGGTATTGTAAATGCATGTATTTTGCCAGCGGGGCTTTAGCCAGGAAAATGGAAAAGCTGGCTATTAACAATTGGAAAAAAGTGGGATTGTCACCAAGCCATGCTTACCTGTTAATTATGGCCATTGAAGAACCTGGTATCCAACCGGGAACCCTGGCTGATGAATTACAGCTGAGTCCAAGTACCATCACGCGGTTAATAGAGAAATTGGAAGAGAAAAAACTGGTCATCCGGACAACAGAAGGAAAACTAACGAATGTATATCCCACCCCCAAGGGAAAAGACCTCCATCCCCAGTTGAAATCCTGCAGTGCCGAGTTTAACGAAAGCTATACCACCATACTGGGCAAAGAAGAAAGTACGCGGCTGGTACTGAATATCAACCGTATTACCGATAAATTATAATACAATTTTTCTTTACTTATTTGCATGTACAAGCAACTGCAGGTGAAAAAATAATTTGTATCAATACCAGCTAACAAATCCTGGATACCTGCTTTTTAATTCCATTGAAACGCGTCAACCTGCAAACGGGAACATCTGTTTAATTAAGCCTTACCCTACCTGCCAGTCGTTGCCTTTGGCCCTCCTGGCATAGGCGGGATCTTCAGCATGTTTTCCTGTTCCCCTTTATTTTTCATGAAATCGCCCAGCAGGGTGGAATAGACTTTTCCCTGTTCGATCTTCAGCGCAATGGCAATAGCCAATTTCCAGTCCGGGTTTTTTACTACCGTTTTCGCATACAGGGTCGCCAGGCACCATAGGTCATTCACAGCCTTCTTCTTCTCGGTGGGTTTCTTGTTTGATTTCCTTGGCAGGCCGGCCATGACGGTCATGCCCTTGTATTGTTTGATCACGACGCCATTGAGCTTTCCTGAGAAGCCGGCCAGTGGATTACCGGGGTTGGTATTATATGCCATATAATTTGGTTTTGTACCCTTAAGATAGGGAATTCTTCATATTTGGAACTATCTACTAACCGTTTTTTTACCGATATAACAAGGTTTAAATACCGTTTACCAACCGTTATTTTACGGTAGGTAAACTGTAATAAAACGGTTTAAGAACGGTTAAAGAACGGTTAGTACTATATTCCTAAGTGGTTGAATTAAGGTTTTTGGTAACTGGCAGGTTTAGGCAACCTGCGGTTTCGGGTAATTTCCCGGGATGGCATAATTGTGGATTTGGTTATATTAATGGAATATTCGTTTAAGTCTGACCCATGTGGTGAAGCAGTGGCTTATAGGCTGGTATGTTTCGGCAATATGATTTGTATAGCAACAACCTGAAAAATGAAAGGGAAGGGAGAAATGGAATTTGACCCAAATAACAATATTATTAAACTCTGTATTCAGGGCATGGACATGGAGGGAAAAAGCAAACCTGAAGAGGCAAGCAGACTATTTCTTCAAGCCTGGAACGAAGCGACAAATGACTTTGAAAAATTCACTGCTGCTCATTTTGTGGCCCGACATCAAAAAAATATTTCCGACAAATTAAACTGGCTCGAAACAGCTTTACAGTTTGCACTAAAAATAAATAACAACATTGTTAATGGTGCTATCCCTTCTCTATATGTAAACATTTCCAAATGCTATGAAGATTTAGGCGACCTCGACAACGCAAAAAAGAATTATGAATTAGCAATTTCGTTCACGGACAAATTTTCTGACAACGGTCCCTTTTATCACGGGACGAAAGCAGATTTGCAGGTTGGCGATTTGCTGACCGCAGGGGGCAGGTCTAATTACAACCCGGAAGTTATAATGAATCACATTTATTTCACAGGCCTGGTTAATGGGGCGGGACTTGCTGCGGCATTAGCTAAAGGTGATGGGCGTGAACGTGTTTATATAGTTGAACCGACAGGGAGCTTTGAAAATGACCCGAACGTTACAAACAAAAAATTTCCGGGCAATCCGACACGTTCATATCGCACCCAGGCACCATTGAAAATCGTTGGCGAAGTAACAGAATGGGTGAGACAAACCCCTGAGGAACTCCAAAAATGGCGCGAAAAGTTAGCGAATGCCAAAGGAGAAATTATTAACTAATTTCCGAGAAGCAGCATCCCCGCTCAGTCATTGAAATTAACGTCATTTTGGACTGTGATATAAATAGCGGACAGTAACGAAGGATATAATAAACCAAACTGCTGACAAGTGTATCCTATGTATTAAGGCCTTTAGCATTTCTAACCCTATATATTTGAAGATCTAATCAACATTAAATTTTTAAACCAAGGTTATATGCAAAGACATGACTTCAGGATCTATATACTCGCGATAACTGTTGCCATATTTTTTTCACAATTTGCAAATGCTCAAAACGAACTGCTAAATGTAGCAGCAAGTCTTAAAAAAAGTGAAGGTAAAGTAACTGCATATTATCCTGCATCCATAGAAAAACAGGCAAAGAGCATCCAGGGTTTACTGGAAAAAGCTGTTGATTATTACAACAAACAACTTAATATCAATTTCCCTATCACAGTTGTACTGTTTGGCCCTGAAGAATTTGAACGATTTACAAAAGAAAAATACGGCAAGGCAGACCCGTACAACGAGTTTTTACCTTTTGTAACTTCGGGACCGCCAAAGGTTATGTGTCTGCCTGCAATGGGTGGCAGTGCGCTGGATAGTTTGACGCAAATGGCACTTAAAAAAAGCCCCTCACTAACAAAAAAATTGAACTTATCCATTCCTGAAATTTCACAAAGGTTTACTGCACTCGTTGGATTGCATGAATTAGGACATCAATATATAGGAGAACTTGAAATCTGCCAGGCTGTTCATTGGTTCCAGGAAATGATGGCCAATTATATTGCAGATGCGTTTCTCACAGATCTATCTCCCACAGATGCTTTGATATGGCAAGTGGTAAATGAAGCGTATGAAACCAATCTTATGCCAGCCAACAGAACGTTTAGCGGAATACACAAAGGCAACCAGGAAAACTATGTATGGTGGCAGGGAAATATTTCCCGCATAGCTCATGAAGTGTACATGAAATATGGTCTTGATTTCCTCCAAAAACTGAAGAAACTCAGTAATGTTAAAATCTATCATGAAGATGACCTTGCATTTATTATTGCACTTGATGAGATTGCCCCTGGCTTTGAACAATGGGCAGGGAAATATGGGCATATTACTACTGCTGATAAAATACAGATGGACAGTATGAGTAAGAACATTCGTGAAGAAACTAAAATTGCTATTGCCCAAAACATGCCGAACCTTTATACTTCTATTTATTCGAACCAGTGGGAAAAGGGCAATACTTCATATAACAAAACAGTGATGCGCTTTCTAAAAGATTTTGAAACAGCTGATTTTAAACAAACAGACGAAATAGCTGATTATATTGAAATCAATTTTATGGGAGTCGATAATTTTTTTGAAAAAGCTACAGCAATAACAAAGCTTAAAGAAATCCGTTCAGGATTCAGGAACCTTAAAATCAGGTTACAGTCAGTAATTCCTATAAAAAGTGCGGACAGTAATGAAGACTGGGTGTTTGTCACTGGAAACATGATAACTACACAGGAAAATGGAACACTTAAAAATATAGATTTCTTTCAGCAATTCAGTTTTACTAAAGATGGAAAAATCAGACTGATTAAACAATATGAACTTGCATCACAGTAAAAATTAAAATCGGCTCTTATTTATTTAATCTTATCCGTAAACATGAATCTACAAAACAAAGAGAGGCTTCATAGCACTGATTTTTTCGATATTTTTTAAACTTTTCAATCTATGCATTGAATTTAAAATCAAAAAGGAGGTCACTACGGATAAAACGACAAATCATAAAGACAAAAAACAGTTTCTGGATTTCTTTTAGCTTCATTAAATCATGTATTATATGCTATTTGAGCCAGTGGTGCAGTAGGTGCACTATGGACCTTAGACTAAAAAGAACTGCTCATGGAAAGTACTGCAGGCTACAATTGCATTAGTATACGCACTACCGGAAATAGAATTCATCAGCATATGATCATAATTAAACAGTGGTATTCGACGACAGTGGTGCTACTGAAAAACCAAAAAAATCTACTAACTTAATAAGAGATATACTCACTAGCAAAAAGTCCACTTTCTTCTGACAACATATATTATGAAATCAAATGAATTATGAGACCAAATAATGAAACAAGCCGTAGAGACTTTATTAAGCTAGGCGGCACAGCAGCAATAGGCTTATCAGCAATTAACCTGATAGGGTGTAAAAATGAGGCGCCTTCTAGTGAAGAGAAAAATCATTCCCAGGTTGATCATAACAGGAAATTTCCTGACAATTTCGTGTGGGGTACAGCCACGGCAGCTTACCAGGTTGAGGGTGCGGTAAAGGAGGACGGAAGGGGCGTATCTATTTGGGATACTTATTCAAAGATTCCGGGGAAAATAATGCATAATGATAATGGAGATGTTGCCTGTGACATGTACCATCGCTATAAGGAAGATGTTCAATTGATGAAATCCATCTATGCCGGTGCTTACCGCTTTTCCATTTCCTGGCCGCGTATTTTTCCAAATGCCACCGGAGCTCCCAACCCCAAAGGACTTGACTTTTATAATAGACTGATAGACGAATTACTGGCTAATGGCATAACTCCCTATGCCACGCTTTACCACTGGGACTTACCTCAAATTCTCCAGGACAAGTATGGCGGCTGGCAATCTAAAGAAACAGCAAAAGCATTTGCTGAATATGCCACCTACGTAACGGAAAAAATCAGCGACCGTGTGAAGCACTATTTCACCCTCAATGAATTTTATTCCTTCACCGACTTAAGTTATGGTCTTGGTCAATTGGCCCCAGGTTTAAAATTGCCTCAAAAGGGAATATACCAGGTGAGGCATAATGCTGTTTTAGCACATGGCATGGGGGTGCAAGCAATGAGGCAAGTTGCCAAATCACCTATTGAAATTGGTGTGGCGGAAAATATTGTTACTGCTGTACCGGTCATTGAAACGAAGAAAAATATAGATGCCGCTAAAAAGGCGACCCGGGAATTGAATGCCGGACTCTTGACTGTGATGATGGAAGGAAAATACACTGACAACTACCTTAAAAGCATGGGTGCAGATGCCCCCGAATTTACAGATGAAGAATTAAAACTCATAGGAAGCCCATTGGATTTTGTGGGCATCAATGTATACTTTGCCAACAATTATGTGCAGGCTGCGGATAACGAAGCCGGGTATGAGCTAATTCCTCATGCGAAGGATCACCCGACAATGGCTTCGCCATGGCACCGCATAAGTCCTGAGAGTTTGTATTGGGCTCCCAAACTCGTTAAGGAATTATGGAATGTTAAGCAAGTTTATATCACTGAAAACGGATGTGGCACGACTGATGAACTTACAAATGAGGGGAAAATATTAGACACAGACAGGGTAATGTTCCTAAAGAACTACTTAACGCAGCTTCATCGTGCAACGACAGAAGGAATTCCGGTGAAAGGGTATTTTCATTGGAGTTTAATGGACAACTTTGAATGGATATATGGTTATGGGATTCGATTCGGACTGTTTTATATGAATTACAAAACATTGGAGCGGACTCCCAAGCTAAGCGCCGAATACTTTAAAAATGTAGCCAGTAGCAATACTTTACTTTAATTAAGAAAACCTCTTCCACCAGGCCTCAATAAACAATCTTAATTTATAAGATATGAAGAAGATATTAAAACGTACATTAATTGTTTTAATCGCTTTAGGAGGTATCATTTTTCTTGCCTTTAAGCTCTCTCCCTATCCCTCTGTTTGGATAATAAGACATGCTTTTAACAAAGAGGCCATAAGAGTCAATAAAGAATTAGAAAACTTTGTACCTGATAAGATAGAAACAATCAGAAATGTCCAATATGACGAAACCGATAAGGAGGCTTACATGGACTTTTATTTTCATAAAGACTCTGTAAAAGCAAAAGGTAAATTACCTGTAATTGTATGGACCCACGGGGGAGGTTTAATTTCAGGCAATAAAAATCAATTGAGCAATTATTGCAAAATACTTGCTTCCAAGGGATATGTGGCAATATCCATTGATTATACAATTGCTCCTGAAGCAAAATATCCTACTCCCATGCAACAGCTCAACAGGGCATTGGCGTATATTTCATCAAATCCTGATAAATTTAATGCCGATACTTCATTTTTTGTGCTGGCAGGAGACTCAGGTGGTTCAATGATCTCAGCAGCAACAGCCAATGTAATAACCAGTCCTTCTTACGCACAAATTACCAATATAAAACCTGGATTAAACCCCAACCAACTAAAGTGTTTACTGTTGTATTGTGGTATTTATGAAATAGACAACTTAAAAACCGAAGGCGCTTTTGGTTCTTTCTTAAAAACAGTTATGTGGGCATATTTTGGCAAGAAAGATATTTCAAATGACGATTATGCTAAAACTGCTTCGGTTACTAACTTCCTTACGAGCTCATTTCCTCCTACCTTTATTTCTGCAGGTAATAACGACCCTTTATTACCTCAATCCAAAATTCTGGCTGATAAACTTTCAACTCTAAAGATTTCAATAGATACATTATTTTTTCCGGAAAATCACGAACCTGCTTTAGGGCACGAATATCAGTTTACATTGGATGATGCAGGGAAATTTGCACTTGAAAGGTCAATAAAATATCTTAAATCAATTGCCGAATAAAAACCTCCGCTTACATTCGAATTACAAATATGAGGGCGGCGTATCGTAACAAAACCAATTTTGAAGGGTTTGAGACATGATGAGATCGCGGAAAAACAAAAGCAACCTGCAAAGGACCTACTTTTAGGCAGAAATACCTTTGAGATTTTTGCTTCCTTCTCTCCTGAACATGATGACATCAGGCCCGGAGTTAATGATGCCAGAAAATATGTTATGAGTAGCACGCTTGAAAAGTCAGATTGGAAAAATTCAGTTTTTCTTAAAAGCGTTGATGATATCAAAAAGCGCAAAGAATCGGATGGTTCTGATATTAAAGTCCACGGCAGCGGTAACCTGGTCCAGGCACTGCTCAAAAAAGACCTGGTCGATGAACTATGGCTCCTAATTCATCTGTTGACGCTCGGCAAGGGAAAGAAACTGTTCGAAGATGGTACAATTCCGGCGGCATTCACCCTACTGGAGAGTACAGCCACAGCAAGCGGAGTGACCGCTACCCATTACAAAGGAGCTGGAGAATTTAAGACGGGTAATATGGGAGGCTGAGGGAAATTTCACGACGAAAAGTATGAGCCGCTAACAGGCGTATTTTACGCAAATATAGAAATGAACAACAGAAAAAATACTATAACAAACAATCTAACCACTGCATTATCTATCATTTATTTGATCGCACTATTTTGGATTCTGCTTTTTAAGTTAGGTGTCAGGTTTTTTTATATGGGAAACAGGAATGTTAACCTGATTCCGTTTAGTGAATTTTTTAATTCAAAGGCTAAAATTGATGTTAGTGAATTGATTTTGAATATAGTTGTTTTTGTACCGCTTGGTATTTATGCAGGGGTTTTATTTAAAGGACGAACATTTGTAAAATATCTTTTCATTTTTTTCTTAAGCAGTTTAATTGTTGAAGGACTTCAATTTATTCTGAGAGTCGGGATTTTTGATATTACAGATATAATTACTAATACTTTAGGCGGAATAATTGGATTAATGATATTTAAAGCCATTGAAAAAATATTCAACAATGGTGTTAAGGCACAAATATTTATAAACATAATTGCAGCTATAGGAACTGTATTGATGATTTCATTGTTATTATTACTAAAAATGAACATGCTGCTAGTAAGATACCAATGATGCTAATTTTAAGTATTGTAAAACTACCACCAAAAAAAGTGTTGATACAAGCAGGGCTTGACATTAAAAATCCCCCAACTGCAGTCATACCATATCGTTGTTGCTACCTGACTTGATAAGAAACCATGAAATCCATCTAACCGTTACGATCAACCGTTATCCAGGAACTTATTGAGCTGCAGGATACAATCGGGGTCAGGACAATTTTCCAGCCATTGGTCCCGCTCAGAATATTTACATACCCCGGGATAATCACCGCTTCTTCCGCCGAGATCAGCAATTACCTGGAAATGAAGATGGGGTGGCCATTGCCCGTTTTCTGAAGGTTCCCCGAAATGGGCAATTTCCTGCCCATGTGATAAATACTGTCCCGGTGAGACCTGTTGTATATCCTTCTTAGAAATATGACCATATAAAGTATAGAAAGAAGTACCCTCCAATTGATGCAGGAGGATCAGGGTAGCGCCATAATCGCCAAAGTCGCCGTTATAGGCAATGCTGTGGACCATTCCTCCCGAGAACGCAAAAACCGGGGTTCCGGCAGGCGCCCAGATATCTGTACCCAGGTGTAACCTGCGGGGTTCCCTGCCATCTTCAAACAAGGGACTACGGTTATACATGCTTCTTAATTCGCCATAACCGCCCAGCAGGTATGTCGCCGCCCTGTCCTTCCTCAGCTGTTCCATATGCCTACAGAAAGCAGGCAGGTCTTCGGCAATGCCTGGGGGCAAATCTGTGCCCGTCCCTGAAAGATCCAGCGATGCCAGCCTGTCTGCAAGCGGATTAAACCTTACCACCTGGTGAAAAATCGATTGATGGCGAAGCAATAAAGCTGCAAGGGGGGAATGCATAGGTACAAATATAACGCAACGGTTTGCTGTGGAGATATTATCCACAAAATCAGTATAAACCTGAAAAAAGGGAATCAGGAATAATTACATTTAGATACCAATCTAACGCTTGCATATGACATTTTCCAAACCAAGGCTCAGCTTCTGGCAGATCATCAATATGAATGTTGGGTTTTTCGGCATCCAGTACAGTTTCGGGTTACAACAAACCGCCATCAACCCATTGTACAGTTTCCTGCATGCAAAGCCAGAAGACCTCCCTATTTTAAACCTTGCCGGACCAATGACCGGGCTGCTTATCCAGCCAATTATCGGCGCATTAAGCGACCGCACCTGGCACCCCCGGTGGGGAAGAAGGAAGCCCTATTTCCTGTTTGGCGCGATATTTTGCAGCCTCTGTTTATTTACCTTTCCCTTCAGCCGGAGCTTATGGATGGCAGCCGGATTGTTGTGGATCCTGGATGCAGCAAATAACACAGCCATGGAACCCTACAGGGCCTTTATTGCCGATAAGCTCGACGTGCAGCAGCAACCAATGGGCTTTCTGACCCAAAGCTTCTTTACCGGCCTGGGCATTACCCTTGCCAATCTTTCTTTAGGATTTTTCCAGCAAAGGATTAGTGGCGTTTCCGAATCAGGAATTCCGCATTGGGTATATGGATCCTTTTTCGTGGGTGGGATATGTTCCATTTTATCAGTACTCTGGTCAATTATTAAAACACCTGAAATTCCACCTACCCCTGATGAATTAAAAGCACTCAGGGAGAAGGAGGGCGGCATATTGGAACCATTAAAGGAAATCATCCAGGCTATTAAAGAAATGCCTGCAGTTATGTGGCAACTGGCCCTGGTGTACTTTTTCCAATGGTACGCGATGTTCTGTTACTGGCAATTCGTTTCCCTGAGCATTGCCAAATCAATTTTTAAAACTGATTCTGAAAGTCCGCTTTACCAGGAAGCCGTTGTGCTGGCTGGACAGGTAAATGGTTTTTACAATATCGTAACTTTCCTTTCGGCATTCGGGCTTGTGTGGCTGGCCAATAAATACAGTGCAAAGTGGGTGCATGTTTTCTGCCTGGCTATGGCAGCTTCCGCCCTATTGGTCTTCCCGCATATCACCGATAAAAATCTGCTATTTGCCCCGATGGTTGGTTTCGGAATTGCCTGGGCGAGCATGATGGGAGTGCCCTACATTATGGTTGTAAGCAGCATTCCCAAAGAACGGTATGGCGTTTATATGGGCCTCATCAATATGATGATTGTAATTCCAATGATCCTGCAGACCTTAAGTTTCGGATGGGTCTACAAGACCTTCCTGGATAGCAATCCATCGGCTGCCATTAGTTTCGCAGGGGTACATTTGTTGCTGGCAGCTATAGCAACCCTGAGGATAAAAGTAAACCGCAACCCTAATGAAATTGTTCTTCCTGCCGGAGGTGGTCATTAAATTATTTTTCTTATGGTTAATGAAAGCGCATATGCATCATCAATAGACTTATTAAAGCGGGCGTCAACACCAACCGGATTTGTAGCCGCCGTGCAGGAGCATGACAATTACCGGAGGATCTGGACCCGGGATGGCACCATCAACAGCCTTGCCGCAATACTTAGTGAGGACGAAGCACTGGCCGGCACTGCCCGGGCAACGATGCAAACAATTTTCAGTAACCAGCATAAAAGCGGGTTTATGCCTTCCAATGTGAGCCCGTCGGGGGGAGTCAGTTATGGTGGAACTGTTGGCCGGGCTGATAATCCAAGCTGGGCGGTAATCGGACTCTGCCAATATGCGCTGTACAGGAATGACCTGCAATTTGCCAGGCAATACCAAAAAAATGTTGAAGCCTGTTTTTCGGTTATGGATGCCTGGGAATTCAACGGAAAGCACCTGATGTATGTTCCACAAAGCGGTGATTGGGCAGATGAATATATCCAGCACGGTTATGTATTATTCAACCAGCTGTTGAGGGTGTGGGCATTGAGGCTTGCTGCGAAAGTGTTTGGCAATACGGCATGGCTGGAAAAATCCGGGAAAATCACTGACGTGATCCGCGTCAATTTCTGGAATAACCAGGATGCCAAAAACCTGTATGCCCCAAACCTTTCCCACCAACTGGAGCACGCACCGATGGACTTTTGGTTCCTGGGTTTCAATCCATCCCGCATCTATTCACAATTCGATTTGCAGGCCAACACACTGGCTTTATTACTGGGAATTGGCAATAGTAAACAGGACCAAACCCTGGCCGAACTGATCAGGGGGTTATTTATGCAGCAACAAAACCTCCTGCCTTCATTTTTCCCAACCATTCAGTATGGTGATGCAGATATGGCTGAACTGCAAAATAATTATGCCTACAGTTTCCGCAATATCCCTGGTGAATTTCATAATGGCGGCTTATGGTCCGTATGGAACGGGTGGCTTGCCGCTGCACTATGTACCATTGAAGAAACCGGCCTTGCGGTGCAGCTTACCGAAAAAATTGCAGCAGCAAACAGCTTAAACAACAATGAATTCAATGAATGCCTGCATGGTGTTTCAGGGAAACCAATAGGTGTGCCTCATTGCGCATGGAGTGCGGGCGGATACCTTGTTGCTGCTGCATACCTGGAGGGAAAAAGATTATTTATTTAATTAAGCATATGCAACCACCATTTGTACTGGCTATTGGCGAGGCGCTTATTGATGCTGTTTCTACGGAATTCGTAACCGACCTCTCTGAGGCAAGGCAGGCAGACCTGAAACCAGGTGGCAGTCCAGCTAACTTATGCCGGTTCCTTAACCAATTGGGCACACCAGCTACACTTGTTGCGGCAGTCGGCAAGGATGCACTGGCACGCATTATCATTAACGACCTTAAAGCAAAAGGCATCGACAGCAGCAATATCATGCAGGTTCCCGACCAGCCTACCACACTAATATTGGTGGGAAAAAGCAAGGGGACTCCCGATTTCATTCCCTATCGCGGCGCAGACCAGTATATCGGTAAAGTTGGCGAAACGCTTATTCACGACTGTGCAATAATCCACACTACTGCATTTGCCCTCAGCAAGGAACCTGCACAAACCAGTATACTAACAGCAATGCATAAAGGAAAAAACCTGGGCAAAGTGATTAGTGTCGATTGGAATTATGCAGAAAAAATCTGGGGGACAAGTAATAATGCAAAACAGGTTTTTGAGGAACTGGTAAAATTATCCCCGCTTTTAAAATTCAGCCTGGATGATGCAGAGCGTTTTTTTGGGAGGCCAATGGATTCGGACACCGCAAAGGAAATACTGGGCAAATACAACACTACCATTTCCTGTTTAACCTGTGGAGGTGATGGTGCCTGGTACAGGCAGGGCACTGGTAACTGGAAACATGTTGCAGCGAAGCCGGTTGAGGTGAAAGACAGTACCGGTGCAGGGGATTCTTTCTGGGCCGGCTTTATGCATGCTTTCCTGGAAAAGCAAAGTACAGAAGCCTGTATTGAAAATGCCCTGGCAACTGCAGCCCGCAGGCTGGAAGGAAAATTACATTAATCAATCAGTATGAGAATATTGAAACACCCCATATTATTAATAGTCGCAATGGCCATTGCCGTTTCAGTTACAGCGCAGGAAAAAACCGTTATGCATTCAAAGAATTCGGCCATTTCCCTGGTAGTGCAAAATAACGAAGCGGGCAATGTGCAATACAGCATTACTTATAATGGCGAACCTGTAATCCTGCCTTCCGGAACAGGCTTTGTCTTTAACAAGCCTTCCCTGCGTCTTGACAGTTTTGAAACGATTGGTATAGACTCTTCAGCAAATGACGAAACCTGGGAACCGGTATGGGGTGAAGTGAAATCAATCCGGAATAGTTATAAAGAACTGACCTATGCCATGGCAGATAAGAAAGGTTCCGGCATAAGGGTGAATTTGATTTTCCGGGTATTTGATGATGGGGTTGGATTCAGGTATGAATTCCCACAGCAGGAAAAACTCGGGCATTTTATCATTGGTGATGAACTGACAGGTTTCCAGCTTACTGCAGACCATACCGCTTTCTGGATACCCGGTGATTACGATAGCAATGAATACCTATACAACACTACCCGGTTAAGCGCAGTTGATGCAACGAAAGCTGCAGCAAAGGAACCCGATATTGCCCTGAAAAGCCTGTACGGGCCAGATGCCGTACAAACACCACTATTGTTGAAAACGGATAAAGGCATTTATATCAATATTCATGAAGCAGCATTGGTCAATTACCCGGTTATGCAACTTAACCTTGACAAAGCGCATTTGTTGCTCAGCTCACACCTGGTGCCGGATGCCGCTGGCAATAAAGCCTACCTGCAAACCCCTTTCAAGACACCATGGCGCACTATAATTGTCAGTAACAAGGCAACAGACCTGCTGGCTTCCAAAATGATCCTGAACCTGAATGAACCTTCAGTTATCAGCGACCCTTCCTGGATCAAACCACAAAAATTTATCGGGATGTGGTGGGAAATGCATGTCGGAAAAGCCACATGGCCAAAAGCAGGCGGCAAGCATGGTGCAAACACCGGTAATGTGATGAAGTATATTGACTTTGCCGCAGCTAATGGATTTGATGGTGTATTGGTTGAAGGATGGAATGAAGGCTGGGAGGACTGGTTCGGTAACTGGAAAGAAAATGTATTCGACTTCGTAACCCCTTATCCCGATTACAATATTGACAGCCTCAGTGCCTATGCGAAAAAGAAAGGCGTACGACTGATCATGCACCACGAAACTTCAGGCTCGGTAACCAATTATGAACGCCATATGGATACTGCCTACAGGTTTATGCTGGAGCATGGAATCAATACAGTAAAAACAGGTTATGTAGGCCGCATCATTCCGCGTGGTGAATACCACGACGGGCAATGGATGGTTAATCATTTTCAGCGCGTGACTGATAAGACTGCCCATTATAAAATAATGGTCGATTCACATGAATCAGTGCGGCCAACAGGGTTGCATCGCACTTATCCCAATTGGCTGGCCAGTGAAGCCGCCAGGGGCAACGAGTTTAACAACGCGCCTGCACTCGGGCTAAGGCCGGAACATGAAACCATACTCCCCTTTACCCGCCTTATGGGTGGCCCTATGGATTATACGCCCGGTTATTTCCATTTCCAGTTAAACCAGTTTGACAGTACGCGCAAGACAAGAATCAGGACTACCCTGGCCAAACAGCTGGCCTTATTCGTAACTATGTACAGTCCATTACAGATGGCTGGCGACCTTCCGGAGAATTATGAACAATTCCCGGATGCATTCCAGTTTATAAAAGATGTGCCGGTTGATTGGGATGATACAAAGATTTTATCTGCTGAACCGGGCGATTATGTTGTTATAGCAAGGAAAGCAAAAGGCAGGGCTGATTGGTTTGCCGGTGCTGTAACGGATGAAAACAGCAGGTCCGTTGAATTTGATTTTAACTTCCTAGACCCTGGCTATAATTACCAGGCCATAATTTACAAGGATGCTGAAAATGCCAACTGGGAAACCAATCCTGCTGCTTATGCTATAGAAAAGAAAACAGTAACCAACAAAACAAAGTTATCCGTAAAACTGGCTAAGGGCGGAGGTGCGGCTATTGCTTTAACCAGGCTTGCATCGCAAGGTAAACGCCGTTAGTCCAGCCAAAGCCATCCTGGGCTGCATACTCACCTCCGCCGGCAGGTTGGCTGAGGTCAGCTACATTGTATTTTTCCATCAGCTTACCGGTTTCCCTGTAAACTTTTTCATTCAGGCCCATCCAGCGGTTGGCAATTTCCTTTGCCAATCCAATTTGTCCACAGCGGGCCAATCCAAGAACAGCCATCCATTCCAAAGGCGCCCAGCCATTTGGTGAATCCCACTGCTGCCCTGTTTGTAAGGTGGTAGTTTGCAAACCGCCGGGCTGCAATAATTTCTCGTTAACTATTACAGCAGCCTGCCTGCCAAGTACACTTAAATAACCCTGTCTTTGCGGGAAAAAACAAAAGGGGAAAAGCCCTGCAGCAGTGACCTGGTTCGATATTTTAAATTTGTGGAAATTATAATCGGTATAATATTTCAATTCAGTACTCCAGCAATATTTATCAATGGCTTGCCTGCGGCTTTCGGCTTTATTTTTAAATTCAGTGGCAATACTATCCTCTTTATTTATAATTTTTGCCCGTGATAGCACGGTTTCCAGGTTATACAACAAACTGTTCAGGTCAACAGGTATAATATCTGCAGTTTCAATAGTGGTAATATTTTTCCCGTCGGCAAACCAGCGACTGCTGAAATCCCAGCCGCTTGCTGCGCCAGCCCTGAGGTGCTGGTAAACCTCCGGTTTATTCCGCTTCGATTTCGTTGCAGTTTCAATATCTTCCCGGTAACTTTCCTGCCTTGGCAGGGATTGCTCATCCCAATACCTGTTAAGTAATGTACCGTCCTTTAATTTGACTACAGATTTCAGGGCATTACCTGGCTTCACTGTTTCGGCACCATCCATCCAATAGTTATACTCTTTTTCTAACTGTGGCAGGTAGGTTAAATAAACCTGGTCACCTTTTATTCCGGCCAGCAATTCAATCATCATAGCAAAAAAGGGGGGTTGCGAACGGCTTAGGTAGTAGGTCCTGTTACCATTTGGGATATGGCCATAAGTGTCGATCAGGAAGGCAAAGTTCTTTACCATATTCTCGACCATTTCATTTTCGCCGCTTTCTTTCAATCCAAGCATGGTAAAGTAGGAGTCCCAATAATAAACCTCCCTGAACCGGCCACCAGGAACAATATAAGGATTAGGCAGCGGAAGCAGCGATGAGCCCTTCACCGGAACGTCAGGATTTCGTTGAAGCAGTTTCCACAGATTTTTAATGTGTGCTGTGATGTCTTCGTTAGTTTTCGATGAATATTTTTCGGGAGGATTAGCCGGCAATTGAAAATTTTGTTCTATAAAAAGCGGGAGGGAAAATTTTACGGATGTGTTCTTTTTTGCAGTCCTGTAATCCTTTAAAATTTCAGCCGGGTCACGTTTTGGTATACAGTCTGCAAATGTCTTCCCGTCCGGAAATATCTTAGCCAGCTGCACATCAGTGAATAATTCGGCATAAATAATATCTGGCGCAGCCGGAGGCAATTCCTGGCAGATTCCGGACAAGGCTACAAAGATTGCAGCGAACAAAAGCAGGAATTGTTTCATGGCATAATTAATTACCTGAAATTACTAAAACTACAAGTGCAGGATAAACATTTTCCTGCCGGGTACGGAAACCAGGACTTTTATGCCAGGAGCCTCCGTAATGCCGGAATTGGGCTAACTTTACGGAAGCTAATGCAGCGAGCACAAAAACGGGATATTCTTCCCAGCAAGAAGAAAATATGTTAAGAGGGAGAAAATTTCTATCTGTACTTATACTTGGGATAATGAGCCTTTTGCTCCTCCTTTCCGTTTCCATACCCATTACATTCAATACAAAAGCACATGTACCTTTTCCGCTGGCAAAGACCATGGAGCAATTTACATCGGCCCAACAACTTCAAAAATGGTTCCTGCCTTTCGCTGGTTTAGACAGCAGCCAGTTTACCACCAGCCAGGCTCCGCAGGTTGAATTAAAAGGAAGTAATGAATCCCTTATCCTAACCTCTGCTAAACCGGGAAATATTGATTTATTATTTAAGGAATCAGGTTCCGAGCAGGATTACAAATTCCTGATTTCCCGGGACCAGAAAAAAAACATTGGTAGTATCGTTACCATGTCTATCAGCAATACTTTATGGAAAAGGATGATAGACCCTGACCCTATTGATGAAATTGTAATTAATAGTTTAAAAAACCTGGACAGGATCACCAACAATACAGAATTATACTACGGCTATTTAATAAAAAAACTAACGGTAACGGATAGTACTTTTTTATACGCCACTGCTGTTGTTAAGCGAAACCAAAAGGCCTCAGCCGTAAAAATTCTTTTTGATTCGTTATTTCAGTTTGCCGGACAGAATTATATCAATTATACCGGCAGGAGAATACTGTCTGCCAAACCACTAAACGATTCTGAAATGAGGATCTTTACCGGAATCGTTATCAATGGTCCAGCTACCATTGACCAGGATGAATCCGGAATATCAGTTAAAACCATGCATGCCGGGAAAGGCATGCTTGTTGCCGAATATAACGGAGTATACAAAAATATCAGCAGCGTATACAAAGCCCTTGAATCCTATAAGCGGGACAACCAGCTTGCCAGTATGGAATTGCCATTTGAGGAATTCCTCAATAACGGAAATAAGTTTGAGCCCGACGATACTGTTAATGTGAAAGTATGTTACCCGGTTTTCTGACCAATCCTGTTCTTATTTCGCAGAAAAGAATAAGGGCGTTTCATTATTTCGTGCGTACATGATGACCTTCTCCCCTTTTATTGTAAACAGGACAATATCTTTTGTAATTCCCGGAACCATAATACCAGATTTTTGGTCAGGAACCACTTGGAATGACCTTTTGCCATCATTAATAAGAAGGTGTCCAAAGCCCGCATCAATAGCACCAAACTGGGGTTGGAAATCAGACAGGTTACCACCTGTAACCAGGTCGGGCAAACCATCGCCGGTAATATCAGTTACCATAGCTGCATTTAATGAGGTCAATTGTATTTCAAGGGGCAGTAATCCCAGCTGGAATTTCCCATTACCCTCATTCCAGGCAACAAATGACCCGCATTCATTCAGCTCTTTTACAGTTGCCGACTGAACCAACTCCTTGCCAAAAAGGTCTTCGATTGATTTCCTGGCATACTCTTCGTGCTTGAGGTTTTGCTTTATAAGGGAAGGTAACTGGTCATTCAGTTCCCTTTTCATAAATACCGGCATATCGCGCCCATCAACCCTCCTGGTAAGAATTTTATCGACAGTTCCATTACCGTCAAAATCATTCATCCAAAGTTTAACTGGTTTGTCTGCAGTTGCTTTCAGGTAAAAATTCTTACCGATATTACCAAGCACCAAATCATTCTTACCGTCTTTATCCAGGTCAGCCACTCTTACTGATTGCCACCAGCCATTCATCTTTCCAAAATTGGCAGGAAGCTCAGCCAGCTGATCATTCACCACTGAATAAATAACCGGGGACATCCATTCGCCGACTATGATCAATTCCTTTTTTCCATCACCGGTAAGGTCTGCCCATACAGCATCAGTTACCATTCCCAGTGAAGCAAGGTTTTTATTATACCTGTCGGTAGCATCTGTAAAATGCCCTTTTCCATCATTTATGTAGATATAGCTCCTCGGGGAAATACCATATTGCCCTGGCACGGAACGGCTCCCTACAAATAGATCAAGGTCGCCGTCACCGTCTATATCGTTTGCAGCAGCTACTGCAATATTCATTTTATTTAAAGGGAAGGAATTAGGTTGCTCCGTAAACCTGCCATGACCATCATTGAGGTATAGGCGATGTGCATATCCGGCATTGTTTTCAGACTGCCTGTTTCCGCCGGATCCGATAAAAAGATCGGGATCTTTGTCATTGTCCGCATCAAAGAACAAAACAGCCACGTCCTCGCTGGCTTTGAAGTTCTCAAACACGGGCTGTTTATCCATTTGAAACCCTTTCCCTGTCTGAAGGTATAATTGACCTGGCTGGCCCGCAGCGCCCCCTGCGTAAAAATCCAATTTACCATCTCCGTTAACATCGGCCTGGGCAATATGCGGCCCCTCCCTCGAGAGCATAACGGGAATGTTCCTTTCATAATTAAAATCAATATAATCATCTTCCTTATGGGCTTCTATCCCACTAACCACCAATGGCGAAAAATAGGTGGCAGCCTTCGTTAATGCCGGTTGCCATTGCCGGGATGCTGACGCAATGTCCACGGTATGAAACTGGTTAATGGCGGGTTTTTGCAAAATGGACATAGTTTTATCGGGCCATATTACCTGGACTGAATCGGCGATTTTCCCACCCAATCCAAATTCAAGGGTATAATCCATTGATGACTGGAAACCCCGTGCAGGGAAAAGTTCCCTTGATAAAATATCTTTACCACTAAATACTTTCACCAGCGTTCCAACCGCAAAAGGATTTTGTTTTGCACCCTTCAGGCGGAACCCGATAAAATTATTATGGTTCAACTCCCTTGAATTATTCCGGTAAATAAAAGCAGGCTGGTTAACATTGTTCTCCACAAGGTCAAGGTCGCCATCATTATCGAGATCACCGTAAGCGGCGCCATTTGAAAAAGAAGGTGTAGACATACCCCATTTAGCAGCCACGTCTTCAAACTGAAGGTTCCCCTTATTGTGGAACATTTTATTTACGATAGGCTCTGAAGGCATTTTACTGATAATTTCAAGGATGTCTTCTTTCTTACCGGTTAAAACCATTTTCTGAATTACATCGTTGGCGAAAAAATCGATAAAATCCTGGTCAGTTACATTGTTGTAAATACCATTCGAAACATAAATATCATTCAGCCCGTCATTATCGGCATCAAAGAGCAAACCACCCCAGCTCCAGTCTGAAGCAGCGACATCACTATAGAATGCCGTCTCTAAAAACTGTCCATTCCCATTGCTAACCTGCAAGGTATTTTGCTGATACTGGTTAAAGAAACCGGTCGTTTGTTTTAAGTGCTGGATATCGGTATTCTCAAACGTTGTAGTAGTTTTCAAACGGATTTCATTATCGGGAAGCATTTCAGTAACAAAAATATCGGGATGGTCATCATTATTGATGTCGCCGATATCAACTCCCATGGAAGAATGGCTGATATGCTGGATCCGGTTTTCCAGGTCTTCCTTAAATGTTCCATTACCCTGGTTGATATAGAGGTAGTCTTTTTCGAAAAAATCATTCGAAATATAGATATCCGGGTAACGGTCACCGTTAACATCCCCAACTGCCACACCAAGGCCGAACCCGATCAGGCTGCTGTAAATATTTGCCTCCTTGCTAACGTCAACAAATTTACCGTTATCATTCCTAAGCAGGTGGTTACCACTGCCTTTCAGGTAATCAGGAACCTGCCAGTCTTCTGCCCTCAGGTTTCGTTTGCTGGCAGCATTAATTGTATTAACAGGAATCAGGCTGTTGTTCAGGATATAAGCATCCAGGTCACCATCGAGGTCGTAATCAAAAAAGACCGCCTGGGTTGAATACCCTGAATCTGCAAGACCATACTCTTTTGCCCTATCCGTAAAACTAAGGTCCTTATTGTTTATAAACAAAGCATTTTGGCGCAACTTTCCATCCTGGTATCCGGCATTACATACGTAAATATCCAGCCAGCCATCATTATTAACATCGGCCATTACAACACCTGTACTCCACTTTAATGCCTCGCCAATCCCGGCTTTTTCGGAAATATCTTCAAATTTGAAACCACCTTTATTCAGGAACAATTTATTACTGCCCATATTGGCTGTTAAAAACACATCGGGCAGCCCATCGTTATTGATATCTCCGATTGCGCACCCACCACCGTTATAAAAAGTTCGGTAATTGAAAATATTTAAATCGGTCGTATTATTAATTGTATTAGTAAACCTGATACCCGAATCTTCCACCAGGCTGAATGCGTTTTTTTTTGCAGGGGTCGGTCTGCAGCCCGCGAGCACTATCGCCAATAAAAAAACTGCTCCAGCTAATCTCATGATTGTACAAACTAAAACAAAAAAATGGTTACATTATACAAAGACCTGTGCTAGTTATCAAAACAGTAACTTATTTTTCCAAAACTATAAACAGTACCCCATCATCCACCCAAACAGCTATTGTGGCCAGAGTAACGATAAAAGACATTGCCAGGCAACTGCACATTAACCCTTCTACGGTATCGCGGGCCCTGCGCGGCCACCCCGATGTAAGCGGGCCAATGAAAGAATCCGTAAAACAACTGGCTGAAAAACTGGGCTACAAACCCAATTTTATGGCCATCAACCTGAGAAGGGGCAGAACCCATACTATTGGACTTATCATTCCTGAAATCGCCCCGTTTTTCTTCCCGTCTTTAATTAAGGCAATAGAGGAAGCAACACATGAAAAAGGGTACAACCTGCTGATACTGCATTCCAATGATCAAATAGACAGGGAAATTGAAAATGCAGAGATCTGCATGAATATGGGGGTTGATGGTGTATTGGTTTCCTTATCAAGGCAGAGCCAGGATATTGAACATTTCCAGGAATTGCAATCTGGCGGCACACCCATTGTTTTTTTAGACAAGGTAATAACGAACAGCAATTCCCACAAAGTGGTGATGCCCGGAGAGGCAGCAACTGGAATGGCCATTTCCAGGCTGCTTGCCGACCTGCCTGTTGCAAGGAATATTACTGGTTTTTTCGCCGCCCCCCGCTTGTCAATCACCGAAGATCGTATCCTTGGATTTCGTAAGGCATTGCAGGAGCACGGGGTTCCGGAACACGGGATCAATTTTGAAACAGCTGATAACCCGGGGCAGGCGCAGCAAAAGATGCTTGATCTTTGGAACAGTCCCCAAAAACCAGAAGCAGTTTTTGCCATGAGCGATGAATTGCTTTCGGGTATTGTACAGGCTGTTTATCAATTGGGCATCAAAATACCTGATGACCTTTACCTGGTATCCATCAGCGATGGATGGCTGCCCCAATTCCTGCCTTTTCCATTGCCCTATGTAAAAACTTCTGGCTATGAACTTGGCAAAGCATCCGCGGCACTTCTTTTTAAGCTGATTATGAAATTGCCCATATTACCCCAAACGCATTACATCGACGTCAGGATGGAAAGTAACCGTCCTTAAATGGCATAACGCCGCAAAGCATCAACCAGTTCGAATTCCGGATTAAGGCCCGGGCTTTTTTGTGATTCCTTTTATAATAGAATCGGGTCAGCTGCGTTAGCTTAGCTGCGAAACCACCACATATGAAAGCAATTGGCGCGATTTTAATTATTATTAGTTTTTTAAACCTGGCCCAAAATACCCAGGCCCAGGCCATCACCGGGATCTGGAGGGGAAAAATAAAAGGCATCCCTACGGAATTAAAACTTGTAAAAAATGGCGACCAGCTGGTTGGTGTAGTTTACTATTACCATGGAAAAAACAAGGTCAAACGATATAGTGTAAAAGGGAATTTTGATCCCCGGACGAATTCAGTCATTTGGTGGGATGAACTTTTACTGGAAGGCCCATCGTCTAAAAAAAGTTTGTTAATAGGTCCCGACCCCGAAGCGCAAATGACAGTTGCTGATTTTAATTGCCCGGGATCGGAAGAAATGTACCTTGATGGCAACAGTACTTCCCGCGATAACAAGAACCAGCAAAATGGTATTGTTCATTTGGAGAAAACAGACAAAACCCAATTTCCCGATGAATGGGATTATGTGATCGACAATTATTTTACAGGAGGCAATGATCCGCAGCTGATTGATAGTATCAGCCAATATGGATTAGCGACAAAAATTCCGGAAGAAAAACCGCTTCAGCCCCTGGCACTGGCCTCAACTCCTGCCCAGCCCACAGCAACAAATCCACCCGCTGTTGCTGAGGCAGCGGCAGTTGCTGAAACGGCCGGCCAGGACGTTATTGAACGGAAGTTCAATAGCCGGAAAAATGTTTTGCAAACTGTAATCCCGATTACTGCTAAAACCATTGAGCTCCGGTTTTACGATAACGCTGAAGTGGATGGTGACTCTATTGCCCTCTTCCTGAACGGGAGGATGTTACTTAAAAATATCAGGCTTACCGACCAGCCTTACACCGTTAAAATTGATGTAGCCGAACTTGCTGCAGATAACGAACTGGTTATGGTTGCAGAAAACCTGGGGAGCATACCGCCAAATACATCCTTTATGGTGGCAATTGTTGGCGACAAACGATACGAGGCAAGATTGTATGCCAATGAAAAAAGCAGCGCACTGATCAGGATCGTTCAGCCAAAACCGGGAGAATAAAACAACTAATTTCCCCTATTGCTGTAACCTAAATGGGCAGAACATCGTCAAGTAAAGAAAAAAATGATTGCCAGAATTATCGCCTGCGTGTTATTCTTGTCACCAATCTTGTCAACCGCCCAAAAAATCAACTGGCCAGCCATAAACAATACGAAATCTGATAAGGTTTTATATGCAGATGGATACCAACCTGTAAAAACATTATTATTAGGGACTTTTCACTTCGATTATCCAAACCTCGATGCCCATAAAATAGACAGTTCGAAAATGATCAATATCCTTGATACCCGGCGGCAGCAGGAAGTGCGTCAGGTAGTTGAAGTACTCAAACAAATGAAGCCCACAAGGATTTACGTTGAAGCAAAGAAACAGTCAAAACTCGATTCACTTTACAATGCCTACCTGTCTGGAAATTATACTTTAGGGCGGGACGAAATAGACCAGCTTGCTTTTCGCCTGGCAAAAGAATCAGGCGTAAAAAAATTGTATGCAGTTGATGCTTCCAATTTTGCTGAAGACCACGAAAAAGAATACCCGTGGATTGATAGTTTATGGAACCAAAGCATCCCCGTAGATTCTACACTTGACAAAAAATGGAATACAGACTATGCAAAATTATATGCAACGGGCGATTCACTTGAACTAAAAATGACCATCCTCGAATCTTTACTTGTAACAGCCAATCGCGCCAACATGCAAAGAATGCATGGCCATTACCTGAGTGTGGGATTTAATACTACAGATGAAAAGGGACCAGACGCATTATCTATCTGGTGGTTCAACAGGAATCTCCGTATTTTCAACAAAATCCTGCAAACAAAACCAAAAAGTGAGGACCGTATTCTTGTCATATTTGGAGCCGGACATATCCCTATCCTGAGACAATGTTTTGAATCATCACCACAATTTGAAATCGTAGAATTGGAACAATTAGCACGGCAATATGAACAACTTAGCACTCAAAAAAAACTATAAGAAACAATTAATTCCTGTAAATAAAAAAATCCCGTTTTGCAACGGGATCAATTCTTTTCGGGCGATAACCTTAACTGTAGTTTTTCGGATTAACTGGATTTTTTTTCAACAACAGCTTTTCGTGGATAGGATCAGGCTATTTCAATAGATTCGGATAATTAGCTTTCAATGGATCGGATTCGGGATTCAGGATAAGGGTGAATTTTTACAAGGATAGTGGATTAGTTCGTTCCTGATACAAAGATGTAAAACACCAACCCCAATCTGAAATCTGTTCGATTAATTGCCGGAAACCATCGATTTTCGGGTAAAAAACACGGTTTACCGCTGGTTTACAGTACTACGTTTATCATCTTATTTTTTACATAAATGATCTTTTTGGGCGTTTTCCCATCAAGCCATTTCTTCACAGTCTCATCTTCCAGTATTATAGCTTCAACCTGCTGCTGGGTCGCATCCAGAGAAATGGTGATTTCAGCCCTGGTTTTACCATTGATGGCAACCGGATATGCTTTGGCCGATTCTTTTACATACTTCTCTTCAAAAATGGGATATGAGGCATCCAGGATACTGCCTGAATTGCCAGTCAGTTGCCAGAGTTCTTCTGCAATATGCGGTGCATATGGGGTAAGCAGGATAAGCAATTGATCCAAAATCACTTTTTTCCTGCATTTGAGGTCGCTCAGCTCATTCACACAAATCATAAAGCTGCTCACGCCGGTATTGAAAGAAAACCTTTCGGTATCATCTTCGATTTTCCGTATGGCCCGGTGCAATACCTTCAATTCTTCGGCAGTTGCCGGTTCGTTGTTTACGACAACACCTTTTTGTTCATCAATAAACAAGCGCCATAGTTTCTTTAAAAACCGGTGTACCCCTTCTATTCCCTTTGTATCCCAGGGTTTACTAATTTCCACAGGCCCAAGGAACATTTCATACATCCGGAAAGTATCCGCCCCAAAACGATCTACAATCTGGTCGGGGTTTACCGTATTGAATTTCGACTTGGACATTTTCTCCACTTCATTTCCGCAGAGGTATTTGCCATCTTCCAGTATAAATTCAGCCTGGGAAAAATCTGGTTTCCAGTTTTTGAACGCGGCCATATCCAGTTCGTAACCATCTACAATATTTACATCAACATGCAGTTTATCTAACTGCTTTTGCTGGTAGGTTTCCTCCTCTTCAAGCAATCCCCTTGATACAAAAGTATGGGTACCGTGAATCCGGTAAACAAAGCGGCTGCTTCCCTGGATCATACCCTGGTTCACCAGTTTCTTATAAGGTTCATCATGGCCAATATAACCCAGGTCGAAAAGGGCTTTTGTCCACATACGGCTATACAGCAAATGCCCTACCGCATGCTCTGTTCCCCCGATATACAAATCCACCTGGCCCCAGTAATCACTGACTTTCCGGTCACAGAAAGACTGGTTATTATGGGGATCCATATAGCGTAAAAAATACCATGATGACCCGGCATAACCAGGCATTGTATTCGTTTCCAGTTCCCGAGCCACCCATTCCGGAATATTGGCAAGGGGTCCCTCGCCATCAGGACCGGGTTTATAATTATCCACGTAAGGCAATTCAAGGGGCAATTCTGATTCAGGTAAAGGAACCGCCACGCCATCTTTCCATTGAACAGGGAATGGTTCACCCCAATAACGCTGACGGCTAAATGCCGCGTCACGCATTTTATAATTGACTTTCCGTTTACCAATGCCCATTGCTTCAATCCGGTCATTCACAATGCTAATGGCATCGCGCATAAGCACGCCGTTCAGGAATTCACTGTTTTCAAGGATGGCATCCTTGGTAGGATTTGCGTCCCGGCCATTATAATGGGTTCCTATAATATTGGTGACCGGAATATTAAAATGCTCAGCAAATTTATGGTCACGTTCATCACCGCAAGGAACGGCCATAATAGCTCCAGTTCCATATCCGGCCAATACATATTCGGAAATCCAGATGGGTATCTTACGGCCGTTAAAAGGGTTGATGGCATATGCGCCAGTGAAAACACCGCTGATCTTTTTTTCAGCCATCCTTTCCCGTTCGCTCCTGCTTTTTACATAAGCGAGGTATTCTTCAACAGCACTTGCCTGTGCTGCAGATTTCAAATGATCAACTATATCAAGCTCCGGGGCAACCACCATGAAATCTACCCCGAAAATTGTATCGGGCCTTGTTGTATAAACACGTAAATTACCCACTGCTTCCTGCTCACTGCTTACTTTGAAATCTATTTCAGCCCCATAACTCTTACCAATCCAGTTGGTTTGCATTTCCTTCATGGCATCACTGAAATCGACCTGTTCAAGGCCTTCGAGCAGGCGATCGGCGTATTCAGTAATCCTCAGGTACCATTGCCTTAACCTCTTCCTTTCCACAGGATAACCACCTCTTTCACTTACGCCATTCACCACTTCATCATTGGCCAGCACGGTTCCAAGTGCTTCGCACCAGTTCACTTCACCATAACCGCAAAATGCAAGGCGATAATCCATCAGGATTTCCTGCTGCCTTTTGGGGGTGAACGACTTCCATTCTTCCCCTGAAAAAACCAGTGCATTATTAGCAGGACACACATGTTCCTGGTTACCTGCTTTTTCAAAACTTTCCACCAGCTGGCTAATGGGTGTTGCCTTTGCCGTATGCCTGTTAAAAAAGGAATTAAATAATTGCAGGAAGATCCATTGGGTCCATTTATAATAGGAAGGATCAGAAGTACGGACCTCGCGGTCCCAGTCAAAACAAAACCCGATGTTATCCAGTTGCTTCCTGAAATTTGAAATATTCTGTTCAGTGCTTACCGCCGGATGAACACCATGCTCAATGGCATATTGTTCCGCAGGCAGGCCGAAAGCATCATAACCCATTGGGTGAAGCACATTGAAACCTTTCAGCCTTTTGAACCGGCTATAGATATCACTGGCAATATAGCCGAGTGGATGCCCCACATGAAGTCCTGCACCACTTGGGTAAGGGAACATATCCAGGACATAACACTTTGGTTTCGATGATTCATTGGATACCTTATAAGCATTGGTTGCCTTCCAATGCGCCTGCCATTTCTGTTCTATCTGCCGGAAACTATACTCCATTAATATTAAAATTGTTGTACTACCACTTGCTTAAGGGAATGTGAAAGTAGACTTAAATCCTTGCCTATTTCCAGCAAAGCCGCAATATTACAGCTGGTAGCCATCGTTTAGTGGGCGACAAAAATACAAACTGAACCGCTAAAACCGCTATTTTTGTCCATATCGTTACAGTACTAACCCACTGAAAATTGTAAACATGTCTCAAATCGGAAAATCATCCGCCAAACGTTCACAGCCCTCCTATTTCATGTCGATATTGGGCGTTTCGTTGGTGCTATTCATTTTAGGATTGCTTGGCTGGATTGTGATCAATGCCAATAAGCTGGGGCAATATTTCAAGGAAAATGTTGAAGTAAGGGTATACCTGAGAGAAAATATTTCACCAAAAGACAGTGCTGCCCTTGTTCAATATATTGCCAACAAGCCATATGTAAAAGAATACGAATATATTACGAAAGAGCTGGCTAAGGAGAAATTTGTAGCTGACGGAAATGAGGACTGGAAAAATATCCTGGATGCTAATCCATTGCCGGCGAGCATTGATTTCAAGTTGCGTAACCAATATGTAAATAGTGATACACTTATTGCGATCAAAGCCGACCTGCAACAAAATATTGGTGTAAATGATGTGCAGTATCCGCGTTCCCTGGTAGATAACCTGAATGAAAACGTACGTAAAATCAGCCTGATCCTGTTGATTATTGCCATTACCCTATGCGTGGTAGTTATTGTGCTGATCGATAACACAATCCGTCTGGCCATGTTCAGCAACCGTTTCCTGATTAAAACCATGCAGATGGTTGGCGCAACACGTGGTTTCATAGCCAAGCCAATGGATTTCAGGGCAATTATTAACGGTGCCATTTCAGGGATTATAGCCCTGGCCGGTATCATAGCCCTTGTGCTTTTCGCTGAACAACAACTTCCGGAATTGAAAGCCATGCGTGATAATTCATGGTTAATTATGCTGGGATCTGGTATAATCATTTTAGGAATCCTGATATCTTTGCTCAGTACCCACAGAAGCGTAATCAAATACCTTAAAATGAAACTGGATGAGCTTTATTAGTGGATCTTTCACCATTCACTATTCACCATTCACCATTCACTAAAAAATATTCCCCCGATCATTATGTCAAAAAAAGAAACAAAACAAAGTGGCAATGTTGCCCACACTTCCGAAAGCCTTTTTGGAAAGGAAAATTATACCTGGATGCTTGCCGGTATTATTGTAATTGCCATTGGAATGATTGTAATGTCCGGGGGGAAAAGTTCCAATCCCGCAGTCTTTGACCAGAAAGAGGTTTACAGCACAACCCGTATTACAATTGCTCCTTTGCTGATTATAGCCGGACTGGCTATAGAGGTAATAGCCATCTTCAAAAAGTCCAAAGCCTGACCTACCCCACATGAATATTTTTGAAGCCATCGCAGTGGCCATTGTTGAGGGACTGACTGAATTCCTGCCAGTTTCTTCAACAGGGCACATGATTATCCTCAGCTCATTATTGGGGATCCACAAAGAAGAGTTTACCAAACTATTCGAAGTTGCGATCCAATTAGGGGCCATATTAGCTGTTGTAGTACTATACTGGAAGAAATTCATCGATTTTAAAAGCTGGGCTTTTTATGTAAAGCTGGCAATAGCTGTAATCCCTGCTTTGGTGCTGGGCTTTTTATTTTCCAACCAGATTGATGCATTGCTTGAAAGTCCGTTAACGGTAGCTATTACCCTCCTGCTTGGTGGTATTATACTGATATTTATTGACCGGGCTTTTCAACGACCTGCAACAAACGAAGAAAAGGAAATCAGTTCAGGCAAAGCCTTTGTGATCGGGTGCTGGCAGTGCCTGGCTATGATACCCGGGGTAAGCAGAAGTGCTGCATCCATTATTGGCGGGATGCAACAAAAACTAACCAGGTCACTTGCAGCAGAATTTTCTTTTTTCCTCGCCGTTCCGACAATGGCAGCGGCAACCGGGTATTCCCTTGTGATCAAAAAATGGCCCAACCCGGCAGGTGGCGTGCAAAAAGGGTATGAATTATTGATGAACTCCCGGGAGAATTTAATTGCCTTTATTACAGGAAATATCGTTGCTTTTGTTGTAGCCCTGCTGGCTATTAAATTTTTCATTGGCTTTTTACAGAAACATGGATTTAAATGGTTTGGTTATTACAGGATTGTTGCAGGCCTAATTCTTCTTATATTGCTGTTCACGAATGTGATCCATAACTAGGTTTCAAACCAAACCATTTCATGCAAACTGCCTCCAAAAAAGTAATTAATGGCTGGGCTATGTACGATTGGGCGAACAGCGCCTATAACCTGGTAATTACTTCCACTATTTTCCCTGCTTACTATGTTGGCATTACCAGCAATGGTAATTCTGCCGGCAAGCACTATGTTGATTTTTTTGGCAGAAAATTCGTAAACACTGCATTAATGGATTACGCATTATCTGTGGTGTTCCTGTTGGTTGCGCTTAGCTCCCCTATATTATCTTCAATTGCAGATTACCGCAGAAATAAAAAAGTATACCTGCGCTGGTTTTGTTTTATGGGATCTGCAGCATGCCTCGGACTGTTTTTTTTCACCCCGGGGAATATTGAATATGGCATTATCCTATTTGCGATTGCCGCGTTGGGATTCTGGTCCAGCCTGGTATTTTACAATTCTTACCTGCCGGATATTGCAGCACCTGAAGACCAGGACAGGGTGAGCGCCAAAGGATATGCGCTTGGTTATATCGGCAGTGTATTATTGCAGATCGTTTGCTTTATTATCATCTTAAAACCTGCTCTTTTCGGATTAGATGAAACCGACAAAACCATCGGGGCAAGAATATCCTTTTTACTGGTCGGGTTGTGGTGGTTTGGATTTGCCCAACTAACACTAAGGGTTTTGCCGTTAAGCAGCAAGCAGGAAAGAAAGTCAAAAAAACACGTATTGGTGAATGGCTTCCATGAATTAAGGATAGTGTGGGGCCAATTAAAAGAAATGGCGGTGCTCAGGCGCTATTTACTGGCATTTTTCCTTTACAGTATGGGAGTTCAAACTGTTATGCTGGTAGCTGCCGGCTTTGGTAAAAAGGAAATATTCCCTAACCCGGAAGACGAACCAAAATTGCTGGTAACTATCATCCTCATCCAGATTGTGGCTATTTGCGGAGCTATAGGCATGAGCAGGTTATCGAAAAGAATTGGCAACCTTTGGGTATTAATCATTGCAGTGGTCACCTGGATTGTCATTTGCATTGCCGGTTATTTTGTAAGGACCCAGGCTGAATTTTATATATTAGCCTGTTTTGTGGGCCTGGTGATGGGTGGCATACAAAGTATGAGTCGCAGCACCTATTCAAAATTGCTCCCGCAAACACAAGACACTACCTCTTTTTTCAGCTTTTATGATGTAACTGAAAAGATCGCCATTGTAATTGGTATTTTCACATTCGGTTATATGGAAGAATTAACCGGCAGCATGCGGAATTCGATTGTTGCCCTTGGATTTTTTTTCCTGCTAGGCCTGCTTGCTTTATTGTATACAAAAAAAGTTTACGATCAACACTATGCAGTTACACACCATTAATACCGGCAATTTCAAACTCGACGGTGGCGCTATGTTTGGGGTAGTCCCCAAAAGCATCTGGAGCAAACTGGTTCCGGCAGATGAAAAAAATCTATGTTCCTGGGCAATGCGTTGCCTCCTGGTAGAAGACGGAAAGCGGTTGATCCTGATTGACAATGGCATTGGGGACAAGCAGGACGCCAAATTCCTGGGCCATTATTATTTGCACGGTAATGACAGCCTGGATAAATCACTGCAAAAAAAAGGATTTTCAAGGGATGATATCACTGACGTTATCCTTACACATTTGCATTTTGACCATTGCGGCGGCAGTATTATCCGGGAAGGCGACAAACTTGTACCAGCCTTTAAAAATGCAGTTTACTGGAGCAATGAAGGGCACTGGAATTGGGCCACCCATCCCAATGATCGCGAGAAAGCTTCCTTCCTGAAGGAAAATATACTACCTATAAAAGAAAGTGGCCAACTCAGGTTTATTGACAGTCCGGCAGCAAAAAAAATCGACCTCGCTGATCCACATGCTGTTCATCCTGAATTATTATCGATGCCCTTCTCAGAACAAATCAGCCTGAGATTTGTGAATGGACATACCCATTCAATGATGCTTCCGCAGATCAGTTATAAAGGCCGGGAAATTGTATTTATGGCAGACCTTCTACCGTCAGTGGCGCATATCCCCTTACCTTATATTATGGCTTACGATATGTTTCCGCTGGCTACATTGAGTGAAAAAAAATCATTCCTGGCAGAAGCGCAACAAAAGAATTATGTTCTTTTTTTTGAACATGACACTGAGCATGAATGCTGCGACCTTGAACTAACGGAGAAAGGCATACGCCATGGGAAAACATTCCGGCTTGAGGACCTGTAATCAATCCATTTCCAGCAAAGAAGTCAACGGATAGCGCAGGTTCCGGTATTTCATCATATCTACTTTCACGCTACCAACACTAATCGGGCTTTCAACGCGCAAGGGAATTCTGTTACCATCATCGCTAACCCAAACTTCCATTTTTTCCCCGCCCTCAAAAATAGTTCCTTTAACAAGCAGGGGCTTAAACCGTATGGCCTTGAATTTGCCGTATTTCGTATGGATAATTTCCCTACCCATATACCGGATATACAGGTTATAGGTTTCATTATCAAGGAACATGGTAAAAGGAATTTTGTCACCTGCCTTATACTTGTCAAAGTCAATATTCCTGGCGTAATAAACACTACTTACAACATCCTGGACACAATTAGGAACACTGAATGTACCGGTATTGGTAATTGCCTTATTCGCCTGGTGATCAAAGTTGACCAGTTGGTATTTTTTATACCCGCCTTCATTAATATTCCTGACAAAGCGGTACGGCTGGAGGGAACCTGTATCAATATAAGTTTCATATCGGTCGCGCACCTTAAAAAAGCTATCATAAAAACTATAGGTCTTACCCTCACCGGTTATATGATAAACCGGTTGATCATTCAATTTCTGGAGGTCAACGAGGAAACTGGCTTCACCTGCGCCGATAAACATATTTGCCAAAGTATAGAATACCTTAAAAGTAGTGGCCTCGCCATTTTGGAAAGTGATATTTCTTATGCCGCAAAATTCATCACCTGCATCAAGCCTGATTGAAAACAACAATGAAAATATGATGATCAGAAAAAAACTTCTCATTAGTTCATTTTACTTGTGGTGCGCGGGTCGAAAAAATTTTTATACGCAAAATTAAAAGGCTTCCCAAAACAGCCGGTAATACAAGGTTTACTATCCAGATTGAAAACGTTGCCGTGATAATCCCAAGCTGGTTAGCGCTTAACCATCCGAATAACTCAAGTGCCAGTTTCCCCCTTATGCCAAGTTCGGCCAATGCAACCGTAGGTACAATAGCCAGAGCCAGGAATAGAATACTAATCATCCACCAGGTCATCCAAATATCGTTAGTAACGCCAAAACATTGCAACAGTAAGATATATTGAATCACAAATATTACATAACGAAACATTGACCATCCAAGTACTCTTAACAAAATTCTAACCGGCAGGTGATCAACCACCATCAAAACCCTGCCCCATTTTTCAATACCGGGTATCTTTTCCACAAACCTTACCAGCCAGCTTATACGAAGGTATACTAACAATAACAAAACACTGATGGTTGTCATCACCACGCTCAATAATCTTATCCATATGGTATAGGACTGCCAATTATTTGCGGCGTTTAATGGCAGTACACTACTGTTAAATATCCAGAGGCCTGCCGATCCTAAAACCACGGTCACCAGCAATTGGCTGTAACTACCAATAAGTGTAAGGGACACAGCCTGCAATCGCTTTCCCTCGGGAAGATAAATCACTCTTCCGCCATATTCACCAATCCTGTTGGGAGTGTTCACTGCAAAAGCTAAGCCAGCAAGTATAGCTTTCATCGACCTGGCAAAAGAAACAGGGTATAACGGCGCTAATAATTCAGCCCATTTCCTTGCCTCGATACTCCAGTTTACAGCCATTAGAAATAATACCATCCAGAACTTCCATGCCTGATTACCGTTTAATGCAGAATTGATTGTATTCCAGGAAGCATATAAATCAGGCTGTGACTTAACCTGGTGGTAAATAGACCAAGCAAGCCAACCGAATATTATTGGGCCCAGCCAATAGTTGAGAAAGATTTTGATATTTTTGTTATTGAGCATTCCCCGATAAAAATAACCTCTTGTCGCAAAAAGACTCCAAAATAATTCTCGGCATTGATCCAGGCACTATTGTAATGGGATATGGAATTGTCGCTGTCCATGGACAGAAGATACAATTATTGCATATGAATGTACTGAAGATGAATCCCAAAAAAGACCAGCACACGAGGCTTGAACAAATACACAGAAAGGTTTCTGAATTAATTATTGAATTCAATCCAACCACATTTGCGATTGAGGCACCTTTTTTTGGGAAGAACGTTCAAAGTATGTTGAAACTGGGTCGGGCCCAGGGGGTTGCCATTGCAGCCGCGATCCAGGCTGGCTTAAAAGTTTGCGAGTACTCACCAAAGAAAGTAAAGCAATCAATAACCGGAAACGGAAATTCCGATAAGGAGCAGGTATGGCAGATGCTGCAAAGGATTGTTGAGATAAAGGAAATCCCGGATTACCTGGATGCTTCTGATGCGCTTGCAGTGGCTATTTGCCATCATTATCAATCCAATTCACTGGTTCCCGCTGGTAAATCAGCCGGAAAAGGTTGGGATGATTTCATCCGCCAAAACGCGGGCAGGATCAAGGGTTTATAAATAAGCCAGTATCTTTTCCTGGCAGGTTTTCAATTCATCTGCAGACAGGGACATTTTTCCCCTTGTAAAATTCAGGTCGTCGGTGTGTTGCAGGGGAACCAGGTGAAGGTGTGCATGGGGCACTTCCAGTCCAATAACAGCAGAGCCTACCCTTTTGCAGGGAAATGCTTTTTCAATAGCCTGGGCAATTGGTTTGGCAAATACAAGGATTTCTGAAAGATAGGTATCAGGCACATCAAAAAATTTATCCACCTCCATTTTAGGAACAACAAGCACATGTCCCGGCACAATAGGGAAAACATCCAGGAAGGCATAAAACTTGTCGTTTTCGGCTATTTTATAAGAGGGGATTTCGCCGTTGATAATTTTTGAGAATAAAGTCATATAAGTAGTTATTACAAAGTTATGATTCCGGTTGGGAATTGAACCTGATTTATCAAATACTACTTTAGGTGACCAGCCAAAAAAAGGTCTGGTAAATAATACCAGACCTTTCCCGATTTTTTTCATTTTTATTTACGCGCTGATCTGCTCTACCTTGAATCGTAATACACCAGCAGGAGCTTTAATCTCTGCCACTTCGCCCACAGTTTTGCCCAGTAAGCCCTGGCCAATTGGCGAGGTCACTGATATTTTTCCCGACTTGAGATCCGCTTCTTTTTCTGAAACAATCTGGTAAGTAACTACTTTTTGGTTATTCAGGTTGGTTACCGTCACTTTTGTCAGGATAGACACTTTACTGGTGTCAATGGAATCTGCTTCAAGAATGCGTGCATTTGCCATATCACTTTCCATTTTCTTGATTTTGGCTTCCAGCATCCCCTGGGCCTCTTTGGCAGCATCATATTCGGCATTTTCCTTCAAATCGCCTTTTTCCCGTGCCTCGGCAATTGCCCTTGACGCAGCAGGACGCTCCACCGATTTCATATGATGAAGCTCCGCCTTCATTAATTCCAATGTTTCTTTAGATACATAAATTACATCTGCCATAATTAACCTCCTTTGGTTAAAAAGTAAAAAAAAAGAACAACGCCTTCAGCTAATGCGAAAGCGTTGCACTTATAAGTCAAATATAGTAAATCTATTTTTATCCAACCCGGGGGGATGTAAAATTCCTAAAGACCAAGTTTATCCAGCACCACTTTGGCCATTTTAAGGAATGCCTCGTGGCTATAACCAGCAATATGCGGGGTTATCAGCACATTTGACTGCCCGCAGAGCCAGTTGACCTGGCCCTTTTCTTCGGGGGACCATGTTTCTAATTTTTCATTTTCAAGGACATCAAGTCCGGCGGCAGATATTTTGCCCGATTCCAATGCCCTGATAACAGCGGCGGTATCATGTACTTTCCCGCGGCTGGTGTTGAGGAAAACCGGTTGCAATTCAAGGCTATTGAAAAATTCATCGTTGGCCAAATGCCTGGTTTCAGGAGTAAGTGGCACATGAAGGCTGATTACATTAGCATAACGGCCTATCTGTTCCTGGTTAGCCTCCTTAATATAATCACCACCAAATCCGAACCGGTATTTATCATATGCAAGTACAGTAACGCCAAAAGGCTGCAAAAGCCGGGCAAAAGCCTCACCGGTGTTCCCGTAACCAATTATTCCCACTGTTTTCCCGCTCAATTCAGTGCCCCTATTGGCATCCCTGATCCACTTTCCGTCTTTAACTTCAAGGGCACTGCTGGCTAACCTGTTCAGTAAACTCAACAGCATTCCAAGTTCGTGTTCAGCAACGGCATTACGGTTACCCTCAGGACTGCTCACACAGGTTATGCCTTTTGATTCCGCATAAGGTACATCTATCAATTCCATCCCACTGCCTAAACGACCTATCCATTTTAATTGCGGAGCTGCATCAATTGCCGCTTTATCAATCGTTAAGCGGGTTGTAACAACCAATCCTTGTGTATCGGGCAACTCCTTAAGTAATTCAGCATAGGAAATGGCGGGGTGGTAGGCTACCGAAAAACCCTGCTGCCCTAAACGCTCTATCATCCAGGGATGCACCCTTGCTGTTATAACTACTTTAGACATCATCCATTCATTTTGAAGGTTAACGCTGCAAAATCTGCCACAGTTAATTGTTCTGCGCGCTGGTTGAAAAAAGGATCAACCAGTATTTCGGGCTTAAACAAACCCCTTACTGCATTCCGTAGCGTCTTCCGGCGCTGGTTAAATGAAGTTTTAACCAACATAAAAAAATCCTTACGGCTGCGCATGGCAGGTATCTCTTCCCGGGGAACCAGGCGTATAACCCCGCTCATAACCTTGGGCGGGGGATTAAAGCTGCCCGGAGGCACATCAAAAAGGTATTCTACCGTATAAAATGCCTGGATCAGCACACTGATTACACCATAAACTTTGTTGCCTGAAGGCGCTGCCACCCGCTGGGCCACTTCTTTCTGGAACATACCCACTACACATTCAACCGGGCTTCCCCAGTCCAGGACTTTAAATAATATCTGGGTGGAGATATTATAAGGAAAGTTACCTACAACTGTAAATGGCCCGGAAAAAGGCGGCTCCATGTCCAGGAAACTTTTATGAATCAATTTCCCTTTAATTGCAGGATAGGTTTTCTCAAGGAAAATCACTTTTTCACTATCCAGTTCCACCGCAAGAAAATCAATACCCTGCAGTTCCAGCAGGTATTTGGTAAGCGCCCCGCCACCCGGGCCAACCTCCAGTAAACGGCTAAAAGTCCTCTCCTGCAATACACCAACAATTTTGCGGCAAATATTTTCATCGCGCAAAAAATGCTGACCCAATGATTTTTTAAGTGTATACATAACCGGCTGCAAAAATACACTATTGCCCGCGCCCCCTGAATATTGTATTTTTACGCCTTATAATTTTCGCAATCATGTATACCACCCCAGAATATATTCGCCCGGTAATTGGAATCAGCTGTGGCGACCTGAATGGCATCGGGCTTGAACTCATTATAAAGACGGTTACCAATAGCAGGATACTTGACCTTTGCACCCCTATCCTGTTCGCATCCAACAAAGCAATAAATTTCTACCGGAAATCACTACCCGAGAACAATTTCAATTTCCAGGTTATTAAAGAATTCACTCGGATAAACCCCAAACAGGTGAATGTTTTCAGCTGCTGGGAAGAGGATGTTGCCATTACACCGGGCCAGCTTACTGAGGCTGGGGGAAAATATGCGGTATTATCGCTTACCACGGCAGTCCAGGCGCTGAAAAACGGGCATATCCAGGGATTGGTTACAGCACCGATCAATAAGAAAAATACCCAAAGTGAAGAATTCCCCTATACCGGTCACACTCCATACCTTAAGGCGGCTTTTGAAGCAAAGGAAGTGGTTATGATGATGGTTGCCAGCAACATGCGGGTAGCCCTCCTGACAGAGCATGTTCCGGTTACCGCGATAGGACCATTTATAACCAAGGCCAATATAGTTACCAAACTAAAACTTGTGGAAGAAAGCCTTGTAAAAGATTTTGGTATTGAAAAGCCGAAGATTGCTGTTCTTGGCCTTAATCCACATGCCGGTGATGAAGGCCTTATCGGCAATGAAGAAGAAACAATTATTAAGCCTGCCATCAAGGAATTCAAGCACCAGGGCAATAGTATCGTGCAGGGTCCTTTTTCAGCCGATGCTTTTTTTGCCAGGGGCTTTCATGAAAAGTTTGATGCAGTTCTTGCCATGTACCACGACCAGGGACTGATCCCCTTTAAATCGCTGGCCCATGGGGAAGGGGTAAACTTTACAGGTGGGCTCCCAATAGTCAGGACTTCGCCAGACCATGGTACAGCATTCGATATTGCCGGGAAAAACAAGGCGGATGAAAGTTCCATGTATGCCGCAATATTCACCTGCGTGGATATTATCCGTCAACGTGCAGAATACGCCGAAAACCGTAAAAATCCACTCAAAAAAGTCACCAACCGTTTACTGGCAAATGCCGTAGATGAACGCATAGACCTTGATTAAGGAAAATGCTGACTATTTAAAAAGATCAGCAGGCAGGCCCTTATTGATGGTATAACGGCTATACGTAATTGAAACCCTTCCCTTTCCATCTCCTGCAGGTTTTGCAGCACTGGCTTTTTTGCTGCCTTCATATTCCATGGTAACTCCCTTGGGAAGCTTGTAAGATGAAATATTAAACACAAAAAATACCTTGTCGGGCAGACCCCAGGATGCATATTTACCATATTGTAAGCTGGTTTCGTAGGTCCCGTTATCTTTTGTTGTAGTAATGGTTCTATAAACAAGAGCGTCTTTCTCGTTTACATAAAGCGTACTTAGCACAACGCCGTTATTCTCTGCAACCGGAAGCAGTTTCAATACGGCCAGCCGGTTATTTCCTTCCTGTACATATCCACCCGGAACAGCAATGAATTCCTTGCCAGATAAAAGTGAATTCAGTCCAACACTCATTCCACCTTTTGGCAGAATTGAAATTCCATCTTCCTTTACAATTTTAAACTGGTCCGGCTGACGGAAGTAAACCTTTACTTTAGAATCTGCGATATTGATGAAAGTAACATCTGTAGCCATTTCACCTTCTGCCATATAATTATCCACCTGCTGCAATTTAGCTTTCACTTTGGCCAATAAAGCATTGGCATCCTGCGCCTGTGCAGGACTGAGGCAAAAAAAGGAAAGGCAGCAAAGGCAAAATAATGGTATGGATAAGTTTTTCATATCAGGACAAAATATCTTTTCTTTTGAATGCAATAACAGAAGTTGCCAGGAATAAAAATATATGGAAAACCAGTATTGAGGCAGACCCGAGAACCGGTGACCAGGAAACAGGCGCATCAAAAAACCCTTTCCAGCCAATCATATGGGTAGTAAAGAGATAAGGCTTTAATGCGTTAAAAAAGGGGATATCCATGGTCGACAAAATTGTAAACAAAATAATTATACTCATTGTAGATACAATTGGGCCTATGGAATTTTCGGCAAAAATTGACAGCAAAAAAGAAAGTGCGGCAACCGTTGTCATGGCAATTGCAGCAAAGCCAAAAGCAGCAAAATATCGCCAGAGCACATCGGCTTTATTCAGCACAACAACCTCTTCACTTTTCAGTATCATCAGGTCCCCGGTTCCAAAAATCAGCACTGAAACCAGTAATGCCAGAAAGGCCATCCAGACCAGCAGCATTAATGTATAGATGGTTGACGCAGAAAACTTGGCCATCAGCAGACTGGTTCGGCTAACCGGCTTTGTCAGGAGCAGGCGGAGGGTACCCATATTAGCCTCCCCTGCGATCTGGTCACCTGCTACCAAAGCGATCAGTAACGGGACATGGATTAGTAATGTTTGCAGGATAATATAACAAACCAGGTAACCATTCAGCACTTTACCCTGGATATCGAAACTTTGTGTAAGTGATTGCAATCCGAATGCCATGTAATTGTTCCCTTCTGCGTAGAAAGCCAACTGGATTAAAACCACGATAGCACCAATAGCAACAAAGCTGATATAGGTACGCGGACGTTTAAATATTTTAAACAGTTCAATTTGTAAAATTGGCAACATGTTGTTTTCCTGCGGTTAAGGATAAAAAATAATCTTCCAGGGAATTGGCGGGCCGGACAGATAAAAGGCCAATTCCGGCATTAATAATGAGCCGCGACAGTTCGGGTACTTCAAACTGGTCCATCCTGATGACCAAAGCACCATCAGTTCCTGATTCAAGGGCATCAGACCATTTGGATGCACTGATAACCTGGCGGGTTTTTTCAGGATCCTGCACTTTTATGTGCACCCTGCAATTGGTCGAATGAAATAAATCTGAAACAGTTCCTTCCATCATTTTTTTCCCCTTATCGATAATAAGCATCCTGGTGGCAACCTGTTCAATTTCGCCAAGCAGGTGCGAGGAAACCAATACGGTCTTTCCCATTTCCCTGCTAAGCCTTAGTACCAGGTTACGCATGTCGGCAATTCCCTGCGGATCAAGGCCATTAGTAGGCTCATCAAGTATAACCAGCCTGGGGTTATGTACTAGGGCAACAGCGATGCCTAAACGCTGTTTCATTCCCTGTGAAAAAGTCCTCACTTTGCTGCCTGCCCGATCTGCCAGTCCTACCAGTTCCAGTTGTTCCATCAACAATTGCTTTTTGGGACTAAGTCCACTCATGCGTGCAAAAAGGGAAAGGTTTTCGAAAGCTGTAAGGTACTTGTACAGGTCGGGGCGTTCGACCACTGCGCCTACCTGCTGCAATATTTCCTTTCGATGGGTTTTCAGGTTCAGTCCGAATAATTCAATTTCACCTGAACTGGGAGTTACCAGGGAAAGGAGCATCCTTATACAGGTAGATTTCCCCGCACCATTTTGTCCAAGGAAACCATAAACATCCGAAGGGTGAACCTGGAAAGAAAGATCATCAACCGCCAGAAGGCCGTTAAAATTTTTCACCAAATGTTTTACAGTAATAACCGGCTCCATATAAGGGTGCATTATTCAGATCCATTAACAGCCAAATGATGGTATTGTTGGCTTCCCCTCATTTTTTACTGGCTTGCATATTCCAAAAACTCTGCTTAACTTGCCGGAACAATTCCTACGATTACATCTAATCCATCCCTTACGGCTTTTTCCAACTGTTTCAAATCCTTTGAACTTCCCGTTCTATTCCCTGGCCGATCCCGTAATCAACAAAAAGTACGACTATGAAACAGTTACTTATGTCTGCATCCAGTATGATGCTGTCTTTTATTTCAGCTTATTCTTTACATGCCCAGAATATGGAAGTGAAATGGGCCAGGTACACTGAAGACATTCCGGTAAATACATCCTCATCAACTCCAGCTTTTTCAACAGGAATTAAATCTATTTCCGCTTCTTTTACCCACAACAGGGTTAACCTTGAATGGACAACTGCAGGTTTACCCGTTACCGGTTATATTGTTGAAAGGAGTCTTGACGGTGAACACTTTGAATCGATCGGATCAGGATCAGCAGCAGGTTATATGCCATCTTCCTTTAAATATTCATTTACGGATAAGCCCGGGAACAAGGCCATCTATCAACGTGATATTTTTTACAGGCTTGGCAATCGGAACGAATACAATGAAATACAATACACAAAACCCATTTTAGTACGGGTAAACAATAGGGGAAACATAGACTACATAACTGTTATGCCGAATCCCCAAGGCAACGATATCAGTCTTGTGGTTGCACTAAAAGAAGGTGGCTACCTGGCTGCGAAGATCTCAGATGACCAGGGAAATGAGATTATGAACAAAAAAGGGAAAGTCAATAGTGGCCAACAGCAATTGACATTAACGGGAACCCATAAACTTGAGGCAGGAATTTACTGGCTCGACCTGGCCGTTGACAGTAAACCAGCACTTAAACTGAGGTTGATTAAAGATTAATACTGAACACCAATCAGCAAAGAAACAAGGGATCAGGTTTACTGTTTCTTTGACTGGGAAAATAAAAGATAGCCCGGTACAAGGTAACCAAGTAAAACAGCAACTGCCCCTGTAAGCATTTCGTATTTCATATCATCTATTGCAAACATTGCAATACCGGCAATCCAGATCAATACTGCGCCTATCACCAAAGGCCTGAATTTTAAAGCGTTTCCATGGATAAATATCCAGAATCCAAAAAGGATAAAGAAAAATCCCCAGAATTTAATTTCCAAACTACCCACGCCAAGTGCAAAGTATACATTAATGCCAGCAATCATGGCTAATAGGCTGGCAAAAAAACCGATGGCAATTTCTTCCAGCAATTCCTGTGCATAAGTCAGGGTTCTTCTATGCTGCCTTGTTTTCCTGCGGATAACAGAAATAATAATTAAAACAATGCCGAATGGGACTACAATAAACCAAAGCCAAAAGCTTCCCTTTAACTGGTATTCCATCATTAAATAAGTGCCCAGGCAGGAAACGAATAGAATAATACCCCATACTATCCAGCCCAGCCCGTTTTCACTATGTTCCTTACGGGCAGAAATGATCATCTGGTGAATCAGCTCCTGTTTTACTGACTCAGGCAAATTTTCCTCCTGGTTCGATTCGTTATGCATATTGCTTGTTTTTTATACCATTTCTTAATAAATGCCTGGAATTATCCATCCGGGAGCTTTCGCAAAGCAATAATTTCACTTCAAATGTAAACCAGTTTATATCATTAACAGGTATCAAAAAAAATGCCCGGCTAAGAATAGCCAGGCCTTGTTGATCGTACCCTTTAAAACTAAACTATCATTAAATTTTTTACGTAACCCAAGGGCCGGATCATTATATATTTTACATCCTGTTTGCGTGTATTGCATACTGAACTGCGAATTCCTTTTGGCAACTTGACCTGATCACATAAGTTCCGGCAGGCAGGTCATTTAATTCCAATTCAACATTGGCAGGCGCCTTATGCTCGATAACTTTTTTTACCAGGCCAGCATTCTCATTAAAGATTTCAAAAACCACCTCTTTATTATTCCAGTTCTGCGGAATAGTGAGCATTAATTTATCTGTAATTAAGGAAGAAGACAATTTCAGATCAACCTGGCTAGCGCAGTCGGCAAGTATTACCTTACGGATAGCTGAATATTCTTCCCCGCCATTTTCTTTAACCATATGCAGGCGATAATAGATTTGCCTGGTATTGCCGGTGGCAGCCTGGTCAGCATAAGAAAAATGTCCGTTTATATTTTTCACTGCCTTCATATCTATATTGTCAATTGCTGAAAACTGCGCACCATCTGCACTTTTCTCAATAATAACATCTTTCACAGCTTCGGGCCTGGCAGTATTCCACTCAACTGAAACATAGTTCTGTTGTGCTTTTGCATCAAATGAAATCACAGATGGCTTATAAGAAGCAGTAAGGTCCGGAGCTGAATTGCTAAGTGCAAGGTTATATGTACTAACACCTGCCCAGGTTTGAGCTTTCCTGTTCACACCAAATTTCACTTTAAAACCTGTAACCTGCTGATTCAATAAAGAGAATTTCTCAAAAATTGAAGCCGAAGCCATCTTGCCTGTTTGCACACCCCATTTATTTTCTGCACGGTATGAATTTCCAATGCGGGTAACCATCAGGTTATTTATTTCTGTTTCATAAATCACCTGGCTGTTGCGGCCCAGGTCGCACTCAACAAATTCCTGCGCCTTGTCAAAACCGTTAAGTCCATATATTGAAGCTGCAAGCAATGGCAACTGAAACATATCATTGTCATTTTTACCAGCAACATGTGGAATAAAAGAGAAACTGAATTCAATCCATGATGGCCCGATGGTATTCATATGTTCTACTACAGGCTGGAATGCAGCATCATCTGCTGAATTTGGATTGTCAATGTTTTTTAATTGTACACCCGGGGAAATTCCATCAATCCGAACAATACAATCAGCAAGTGGATTTCCTTTGGTATCATTAATGACACCTGTAAAACGGTATTCAGCGCCTTTCTGGCCTTCACCACCATTCACTAATTCATATTTGCTGAAATTTAAAGACTGAGCTGAAACGCTCATAACGCATAAGAGAGAAGTCAACATAAAAAGTGTCTGGAACACTTTAGCCAATGCAATTGCAGTTGGACGTGGGTACATTTGTTTCATGATCTATAGTTTAGGGTAACGAACTCTTGGGTAACTATAGATATTGGAATACGATCAGTATGTAATTCAAAGGAGTTGGGAAAATGAAACTAAGATATGGATACGGTAATCAGGAGGAGATTTGGATAACGCACTTAGGCAAAACAAAGATTAAACGGTTTTTTTAAAGTTGCAAGTACCCCTTGAGGATTTTCGACGAATGGATAAGGGGAGAATGGTGAATTGTAAATCGTGAATGGCGACATCGCTGGAATTGTAGAACAAAAAAGGTGCTATCAAAACCTGATAGCACCTTTCATTCATTTCCTCCAATTCACTATTCACTATTCACAATAACTTACTTCTTATACTGTCCCATTAATCCTTTCGCAAGCTCAACCATTTTCTGGACACCATCTTCAGGAAGATTTCCCTTCTTGAATTCAGCCAATACATTTGGAAGTTTATTCTCCATATCCAGCAGGAATAATTCTTCAAATTCCTTCACACGGTTAACAGGCACTTCGCGTAACAAACCTTGTGTACCCAGGTAAATAATGGCAACCTGCTTCTCTACGGAGTAGGGTGAATACTGGGGCTGTTTCAGGATTTCCACGTTACGGGCACCCTTGTCCAGCACCATTTTAGTTGCCGCATCAAGGTCACCGCCAAACTTAGAGAAAGCTTCCATTTCGCGGTATAGTGCCTGGTCAAGTTTGAGTGTACCGGCAACTTTTTTCATTGATTTGATCTGTGCATTACCACCAACACGGCTTACAGAAATACCAACGTTAATCGCGGGGCGGATACCTGCGTTGAACAGGTTGCCTTCCAGGAAGATCTGGCCGTCGGTAATGGAAATTACGTTAGTTGGGATATATGCAGATACGTCACCAGCCTGGGTTTCAATAATTGGAAGGGCAGTCAGTGAACCACCGCCTTTTACCAGGTGCTTAATGCTTTCAGGCAAATCGTTCATATTTCGGGCGACCTCATCTTTACTGATTACTTTAGCCGCACGCTCCAACAAACGGCTGTGCAGGTAGAATACGTCACCAGGATATGCTTCACGGCCTGGTGGGCGACGAAGCAACAAAGAAACCTCGCGATAAGCAACTGCCTGCTTACTCAGATCATCATAAATGATCAGGGCAGGGCGTCCGGTATCACGGAAAAACTCCCCGATTGCTGCCCCGGCAAAAGGTGCATAGAATTGTTGTGGTGCAGGGTCTGATGCAGAGGCAGCTACGATTGTAGTAAACTCCATTGCGCCATTCTCTTCCAGGGTTTTCATTACTCCGGCAATAGTAGAAGCTTTCTGACCAATCGCAACATATATACAATAAACCGGCTTACCAGCCTTATAGAATTCTTTCTGGTTGATGATCGTATCAACAGCAATGGCTGTTTTACCGGTCTGGCGGTCGCCGATAATCAACTCCCTTTGTCCGCGTCCGATAGGAATCATTGCATCAATGGATTTGATACCTGTCTGCAGCGGTTCTTTAACCGGTTCCCGGAAAATTACCCCTGGCGCTTTACGCTCTAATGGCATTTCATACAGCTCACCTTTAATCGGGCCCTTACCATCAATTGCCTCTCCCAACATATTAATAACACGGCCAACGAGCCCCTCGCCTACATTTATGGAAGCGATTTTGCCGGTACGGCGAACTTTGTCACCTTCTTTTATTTCTGAAGATTCTCCCAACAATACCACTCCCACATTATCTTCTTCAAGGTTAAGTGTAATCGCTTTAACCCCATTGGAAAACTCTACCAGTTCTCCCGCGCGTACTTTGTTCAATCCGTATACACGGGCAATACCATCACCCACCTGCAAAACGGTTCCCACTTCTTCCAGTTCGGCTGAAGTGTTGAAGTTGCTCAGCTGCTGGCGCAATATCGCTGATATTTCATCTGGTTTAATGCTTACCATGATAGATTATTTATTCGTTTTTTCAATGTTTACTTATCTGATTTTCTGAACATACATGTTCTCTACAAACTGTTTCTTGATCACAGCAAGATCATGCCTGATGCTGGCATCAAATAACAGGTCTTCAATCTGTGCAATAAATCCGCCCAGGATATTTTCATCAACTGTTTCAGTCACTTCCATTTTAATACCCTGGTATCTTGGCAGTGCTTCAAATTTTTCGCGAATTTCATTTTTAACAGTTTCGGAAACCGCCATTGCAGTGGTTAGTTGAAGAGTTTTCACACCATGCATCCGGCGGTATTCGGCATCAAATTCCAATAAGATCTCTACCAGTGCAACTTCCCTGCCCTTGGCAAAAACCAGGTTGAAAAAGGATTCTGTTAATGGGGTAATCTTACCGCTGAAAATGGCAGTGAATACCTGCACTTTTTTATCATGCCTGATAATGGGTGATAATAAAACCTGGTTCAGCTCACCGGTAGTGGCCTGGCGAAGCATATCAATATCTTTCTTTACTGCCTCAACCTGTTTGGTTTCTACAGCAAGATCCATTAATGCTTTTGAGTACCTGTTAGCAACACGTGTATTGCGCATCTGATTGTTGTTCTGATTTATTCAATTAATTCCTGCTGCCTTTTGTCAGGTCATCAGCTAAAGTCCTGATATACGATTCCTGCTCTGCTTTTCCTGCCAGCTCACGACGAATTACTTTTTCCGTTACCTCAATAACCATGTTACCAATACTGTTTTTAACATCTGTAAGCGCTGCATTTTTTTGCTGTTCGATGGAAGCCTGAGCATCAATCAGGATTTTATTGGCTTCAACTTTGGCCTGTTCTTTCGCTTCGCTTACAATGCGGTCTTTCATTTCCTTCGCCTCTTTCAGCATTTCAGCACGTTCCTCACGGGCTTTTTGGATCATCGCCTCATTTTCATTTTTCATCTGGGCCATTTCAACTTTTACCCGTTCAGCATTGGCGATTGAATCGGCAATATTTTTTTCCCGCTCATTCAATGTGGTAAGGATGGGCTTCCAGGCAAATTTCTTCAGGATGAAGAACACAATCAGGAAAGCTACCAGTGTCCAAACGAAATACCCTAAGGCAGGCAGTAATAATTCCATAGTAATCTCTTATTAATAGTGAATGGTGAATGGGTTCGTATACACCAATAATTCAAAAATCAAATTCCTTCATCAATTTAAAACATCTTCACACAAGAACATAAGAAGCTGCACCCTCGGCCCTGTGCTCTGGATGCAGCACTTAGTTTACGTGGCTTATTTAGCCAATACAGCCAACAGACCAGCGATTACAGCGAAAAGGGCAACACCCTCAATGAACGCTGCGGTCAGGATCATGTTTCCACGAATGTCATTAACTGCTTCAGGCTGGCGGGCAATCGCCTCAACCGCACCTTTACCGATCTGGCCGATACCGATACCAGCACCGATTGCTGCAAGTCCGGCTCCAATTGCTCCACCCATCTGGGCCTGGCCAACTTCCAACAGAATGTTCATGATTGACATACAATTTGTGTTTAGATGTGTATAAAAAAATTCTACAATTATTAATGTGAAAGCGCTTCATGATGACCAGCGCCTTCGGCATGATGTTCTCCTTCAAAAGCCTGACCAATGAAAACAGCCGTCAGGGTGGTGAAAATAAAAGCCTGGATAAATGCTACTAATATTTCAATCAGGTAAATAAATACAGAAAATGCAATGGAAACAGGTGAAAAACCCCATCCTGCTATTGTACTCATCTGTCCGAAGATAAAGATCAGGGAAACAAAACTTAAAATAACTATATGCCCCGCAGTCATATTCGCAAAAAGACGGATCATGAGGGCCACAGGCTTAATGAACACACCCATCAATTCAACGGGGATAAGAATAATTTTCACTGGCAGGGGTACATTGGGAGGCCAGAAAATATGCCCCCAGAAATGGCTGTTTGTACTGAACATGATTACTATAAAGGAAACCAGGGCCAGCAGGGCAGTAAATGCAATATTACCGGTAACATTGGCTGCTCCAGGTAATAACCCGAATAAATTATTAATCAGGATAAAGAAAAATACGGTTAATAAATAAGGGAGGTATTTTTTATACTTGTGCCCCAGGTTTGGCCTTGCAACGTCATCCCTTACGAAAGTGATGACAGGTTCAATGGCATTCTGGAAGCCAGATGGGGCTTTTCCAGCTCCTTCCTGGGTGTATTTTTTTCCTATAGCAGTCATGACCCAGATCAGGGTAATTACCGCCAGGATCATCTGTACCACATTCTTGGTCATTGAAAAATCGTACACATTCACTGATTCATCTGTTGATCCGTCCTCTTTTACCCCAATCACTTTATCATGTTCCAGCTTATAGCCATTATACACTTCTTCACCATGGTGAAAATGACTTGAAGAAAATATACTTAGTCCACGTTCAGGTGAATAAACAATTACAGGCAAAGGGAGAGAAATATGTTTATCGCCCAAGCTAAAGAAATGCCATTCGTGTGAATCGGCGATATGGTGTAAAATAGCTTCGCCAGCATTGAATTCCTCCTTTGCACCTTCACCATGGCCGCCCTCACCTTCCTCTTTAGCGAACGCTGAAGAACCGAAAAATATTAAAACCGCGCTGAAAGCCGCTACTAGTGTAGTTTTGAAGGAAATTCTTGCCATGCTGGTTGTAAATTTTGCGCAAAGATAGGAAGGAATCAGGTAAATATTCAAAATTCAGAAGGCAAAAAGAAGGGTGAATCTTAAACCATTTATGCCTTTGCCGCTTCAAACTGGCTCTGGTACAACGAATAATAGTATCCCTCCTTACCCATAAGTTCTTCGTGATTGCCGATTTCCCTTATTTCGCCCTTTTCCAGGACAATAATTTTGTCTGCTTTCCTGATCGTACTTAACCTGTGGGCGATTACAATTGCGGTTCTTCCAGAAATTAAAGTTTCTATAGCGTGCTGTATAAGTTGTTCACTTTCAGTGTCTACGCTGGATGTCGCTTCATCCAGGATCAGTATTGAAGGATCGTACAACAGCGCCCGGATGAAAGAAAGCAATTGTCTCTGGCCTAATGAGAGAGTGCTACCCCTTTCCATTACCTTATAATCATAGCCCCCTGGTAATTGCTCAATAAACTGGTGCATTCCGATAAGTTGTGCAGCATTTTCAACTTGTTCGCGGCTGATTTCGGGATTCCTCAGTGTAATATTATCCAGGACCGATCCTGAAAAAAGGAAAACATCCTGTAGTACCACACCGGTTTGCCGGCGCAAGGCATCCAGTTTATAGGCTTCAACCGGAACACCGTCAATCCTGATTTGCCCCTTATTAATATGGTATAACCTGTTTAAAAGGCTAATAATTGAGGTTTTACCACTTCCGGTATGACCAACAAGCGCAACGGTTTCTCCGGGTTCCACCCTGAAATTCAGGTTCTTCAATACATACCTGTTCTCTGTATAGCCAAACCATACATGGTCGAACTCAATTAATCCAGCCACTTTATCAGGGGCATATTCCCCTTCCTGTTGAATATAATCGTCATTATCTATCAATTTGAAAACCCGCTCACTGGCTACCATACCCATTTGAAGTACATTAAATTTATCGGCGATTACCCTGAGTGGCCGGAACAACAGGTTTAAGTACAGGATAAAAGCGATCATTTTGCCAGACATTGCTGCTGCCTCTGCCTCGGGTAGGAGCATTGCCTTGCCGGCACCCCACCATACCAACAATCCGGTTGCAACTGCTAAAACGATTTCCACTACCGGGAAAAAGACCGAATAGGCAAAAATCGCCTTGATATTGGCATTCCTGTGGTCTTTATTGATCTTCATGAACTTCCCATATTCCCGGTTCTCAGCGGCAAATGCCTGTACTACCTGGATCCCGGTTAAATGTTCCTGTACAAATGCGTTTAGTGCTGCCACAGCATTTCTTACCCTGATGAAAGAGCGGTTCACACTTTCCTTGAAAACATAGGTTGCCAATATTAATATGGGAAATGGTAAAAGGCTAATTACCGCCAGCTTCCAGTCCACCCAAAACATCACAAACAGTATGGAAATAATTGATAAAAAATCTGCAATAATCGGAATCAGTCCGTCTGAAAATATATCATTGATGGACTCGATATCATTAATCGTCCGGGTAGTGAGGGTTCCAATAGGCGTTTTATCGAATTGAGACAGGTTAAGGTGGATCACTTTATTAAACACCGTTACCCGCAGGTCTTTTACAACAGATTGCCCAAGCCAGGAAGTGGTAAACGAAAACAGGAACCTGGAAACCGTTTCAATAACAAGGAATACCGCCTGGATAATGGTAATCCTAACTACCCAGTCGAGTAATCCGTTACGGATATAATTATTTACGGTTATTTGTATAAGATAAGGGCGTACCGGCGATAAAACAGCCAGGAAAATAGCAAGTAAAAGCGAACCAATTACTTTTCGTTTATACGGTTCTGCCAACCGAAATACCCTTCTTAGCAGCGCAAAATCAAAAATTTTCTTGTTCGGTGAAGCAAACGACATCCCGCAAAGATAGGGGGTCCTTATTGCTCCTCCTCAACCCCACGGTATGCTTTGATAAAAATTGCGCCCAGGTTCTTGTATGGAGGGATATAATCGTCAAACCGATCCTTGCTTTCCCCGGTGAACTGCTTGCTTAACTCACCCCACATGGGTATCCAATCAATATCATGGCCACTCCGGAGGTTGTTATTGATGGCACTCAGGATAGGTTCATTCACGGTACGGGTACCAATTTGCTTGGAAGAAATGATATGGGCATCAGGACTGATCAGCAAAACTTCATTAAGGTTGTTGTAGCCGCCGCAAGAACCCAGGATAACAATCCTCGCCGAGGGTGTAATTTGGTCCAGGGATGATTTTACATGATAGCTATGCCCGCGATGGATATAAATAGTAGGTTCCAATCCGTTTTTATCAAAATATTCCCGCAACTTAACCTGAGCTTTGGTATCAGGATCATCTTCCCCGTACAAAGGCTTATTGGCAAATATCCAAACCGGTTTGCCCTTGGTTGATTTTATAGTGACAAAATCGGGGTTTTCGGTAATTGCCCAATCTGCCTTCCCTTTAAACAGGGTCATGAAATTATTATAGGAATTTTGCCCGTCTTTATCTTCATCCCCGTAAAAAAACACCTGCTGGATAATCCTTCCTGCAGTATCTAAAAGCCGGTCATAAGACACTTTATAAACAGGGGGTATGCCCAATAATGTCGAAACATCCGTCTTATTGGTGGAATCTGCAGATTCAAAAAGTGTTTTTTCTATGAAATAAACTTTCTGGCCATTGGGGTCACCGTTTTTCAGGCAACGGTCATAATTCCATCTGGCATCCTGCATCATCCTATCGGATAATATCTTGTTTTTTTCATAAATACTGCTATAAGCATCTGCCACATCCACCGCATCTTCAACGGATTTAAGCGTGGTGGTTTTTTCCAAACCAAACATGAATGATTTCATCAGCACAGTGGCATTGGAATCCGGCATCAGTTTTAACAGGGTATCCAGTTCATTATAACCCGCGGCCATTTTGATGAACTTCCTGAAATAATCAAAATTCATTGTCATTAAAAGGCTATCTGTAGGTGTTCCTTTCAGTCGCTGGATAATCCTTTTAAAAACACCCCGGTAACTTGATGTGTAAATTTCATCTTCGCCCAAAACACAGAGGTAATAAAGCTCCTGGGGTGACAATGGGTCCAATACTTTAAAGCGGACTGGGTCAGGTGAAGTATGCAAGCCGTTTATCTGGCTGATATAATACTGGCGGGCTTTAAACTCCATCCGTTCAACCAGGGCTTTGCTTTCCATTGGGGTATCCTTCTGTAACATCCTGCTGGTATGCTGCAGCCTGGTTTTAACCATCAGGCGGTAATATTCGAGGTCGTTGTCTTTAACTTTATCAATATCGTCAAAGCTTATTTTCCCGCGATAGATATCATCAATAAAGGGGAAATATAGTTGCCCGCTTTTACTTGCTGCCATTTCTGCGATCACTTTCACCACGGAATCGGGATGGTTGCGGATATAACGGGCAAGCGCATCATTTGCTGCAGCATAATCGTACACTTTCCTGGGATCACGACGGGCTTCGGCAGCAATCAGGCTATCCCGTTTAGGGTAAGTAAAATTAGTTTTCAGGAAAGGCATTGTCTTCTCAGGATATAACTGAAGGTATTTCATCGTCAGTATTTCCTTACTGGCCGGAACGCCCCTGTTCTCAGGATAACTGAAACAATCAACCAGGGTTTTACCTACCCAGTAATGCTGGTCACGTACAATTCCCTCAATGCTTTTATTCTGGCGGTCAAGGTTCATTGCCGCTTCAAAACTTTTCACCATTTCAGGTGCAAGAGCAGAAGAAAAAGTCCTGGTTTTAACACCCTGGCCAATTTGCCTTACCAGTATTTCAAGGCCTTTCAGGTATTTTTTCTTCTCGTTATCTTTTAAGGCGCTGTCGAGTTCAATATTCTGCTGCATGTCATCAACCATTTCCAGCACTGCATATTTTACCTGGCCATTAAAAGCTTCGTCTTTGGTAATGGGAATATAACCCCTGATATAAGAACCAGGCTGTGTATATAATTTTTTCTGCTCCTTGTCAATATTTTCATGAAAAATCAACCTTCCCCGGTCAATTGCATAAACCGGTGCTGAAGTTTGGGCAGATATATGCTGGAATAAGATAACCAGCAAAATAAAAGATATCAGTTTCTTCATAGATATGAGCCTTAATATAAATGTACTCAGAAATAGAAAGAACGTCATAACATTGTAATAACGTATGTAGGCCCTTAACAATTTCATAATCGCCTGAAAATTGGCAGGTTAGCGCAGTAGGTTACCTTTGTATAAAGAAATTGTTAATGGATACAAAAGGCAAAAAGATCTTAATTGCGGACGATGAGCCGGATATCCTGGAAATTATCCAGTATAATCTGCAGGGGGAAGGATACGAGGTATATACTGCCAGGGACGGCGATGAGGCCTTGATGAGGGCCAAGCAGATAAAGCCCGACCTGATTATCCTGGATATAATGATGCCCAAAAAAACAGGTGTCGAAGTATGTGAAATCCTTCGTACCCAACCTTCATTTAAAGATACCCTTATTATTTTCCTTACCGCCCTGAGCGATGAGTCCTCGCAGCTGAAGGGGCTGGATACAGGTGCCGATGATTATGTAAATAAGCCGATCAGTCCAAAGTTGCTGCTAAGCAGGGTAAATGCATTATTCAGAAGGGTTAATAAAAAAGAAGCTGCAACCAACAGCGTACTGCATATCGATAACATGATTATCGACCCGGTAAAATTCATTGTTATGGTGGATGCAGAAGAAAAAACACTGGCAAAAAAAGAATTCGAACTATTGTATTTACTGGCTTCCCGGCCAGGACGGGTTTTCCTCAGGAATGAAATCTTAAACCAGGTTTGGGGCAATGATGTTATAGTTGGAGATCGTACAATTGATGTGCATATCCGCAAAATCAGGCAAAAACTTGGTCTTGATTGTATAACGACCGTTAAAGGGGTCGGATACAAATTCAGCCTGTAACCTTTTTAACAGTTCTGGGTATCTTCGCTACACCATGTTTAACTTAAAAAACCTTTCCCCAAGCCAGGTATCGGCAGTATTGGCATTAGCTATTTCGGCACTGGTTGGACTGGCTAACCTTATTCTGGTAAAATCATGGCTGATTGCGCTGGCTTCATTCCTGGTTTTGTTCCTGGTCGCTTACCTCCTGATTTTTTATTTTCTCCAGCAGTTTATATACCGGAGGATAAAACTGATATATAAATTCATCTACCAGACCAAGGCAACAAAACGGGAAGAGTTTTATAATAAATATATCATTCCCCAAAAAAGTATTGATGAAGTTAAGGAAGATGTAGAAAAATGGGCCGAACAGCGCCAGGGCGAAATAGAAGTTTTACAAAAAAATGAAGCTTACCGAAAAGAGTTTTTACAGAACCTGGCGCATGAATTCAAGACCCCAATTTTCGCTATCCAGGGTTATGTAGACACATTGCTGGGCGGGGCAATGGAAAACCCGGAAGTGCGAAAGAAGTTCCTGGAAAATACCAGCCGTAATGTAGACAGGCTGGTGAACCTAATGAATGACCTTGATGAAATTTCAAGGCTTGAAACCGGGGAACAGGTTTTATATCGCCAGTATTTTGTTATACAGGACCTTATCAGGGAGGTTATTGAATCACTTTCACTGAAACTCAACCAAAAGCAGATCGTGGCATCTATAAAAAAAGGTTGTGAGTCGCCGATTTATGTATTTGCAGATAAGGAAAAAATCCGCCAGGTATTGATTAACCTGATCGAGAATGGGTCAAAATATGGCAAACCAGGAGGAACAATTGTGGCCAGTATTTACAAAACCGATGAATTTAAAGTACTTATTGAAATACGTGATGATGGTATTGGTATTGAGGAAGAACACCTGCACCGCATTTTTGAACGATTTTACCGTACAGATAAAGCAAGAAGCCGTGATAAAGGTGGCACCGGGCTTGGATTAGCCATCTGCAAACATATTATCGAAGCCCATGGTGAATCGATGCATGTACGCAGCAAACCAGATGTAGGCACCACTATAGGATTTACCCTGTCTGCCCACAAAGAGTAAAGCACTTAGAAGCGAAACTGCAGGCGACAGGTCAATACATTATCCTTTAAATCTGTGGTATAACCATCGAGACCAGTTTTCTCATTGGTCACAAAATCATACCACAGTATCAGTTTCAGGTTATCACTTAAATAATTCAGGTATCCCAATCCAAGTGTATTGTATTTAATATCCGCACTATGGAAATTGCCATCGCCCTGGGCAATCTCGTTACCCTTCACATTAGTATTCGGATCATATATATCATATTTCAGGCCAACCTGGTGATTCCCCATTCGATGCAATAAATAGAAAAAAGCACCATTGAAATGTCTGCTGTACAATGGTTCCGCAGTACTAAAAGGCGGGGTTTCGCTGGTATTGGCTACACTTGTCTGCACTCCCTGCCAATATTCAGCCCTGAAAACTGTTGTGCTTTTTGGGTGTTTGAATTCCAATTGCATATCAGCGCCCGCATAATGCCTTGGTGCTTTGGAGCCTATATTAGCAGTATTGGAATCGACTACAAATCCGGATCCTTTGCCGCTGCCATTCATAGTATAAATATATTGGCTGTTCTGCTGGAATCCCCCATTCAGGTAAGAAATGCCTGCTGAAAATTTAATCTTAGGTGTCAGGAATTGCGGCTTAACCCCTGCCCGGGCAATAAAATCTTTATATGAATCATATTCGCCCAGACCGGTTATGCCCTGGCCATTGAATATGCCGGCATCAATTTTTAGCCAATTCAGTTTATTCGTTATCTGGCGGGGTTCGAAACTAACCATTACCCCGAGGTCACGTTCTGCCTTCATAAGAGTCTGAGACATCCGGCCCCTTTCCGGAGATTCCCGCTCCATAGAAGAAAGGTTCACCTCATAGCCAAATGGCCGTGCAAATACACCCGTGGTTAAGGCGAACATCTGGTATTTATTTTCAAATATCCTACCCCAGACATCGCGGATGGTAACACTACGTTCAGTTCCTTCGAGCTGGAAAACAAATTGAAAACCAAATTTTTCCTCCCTGTTTATGCGGGCATAATCCACGCGGACCCGGGCCCTTCTCAGGATAAACCTGTTATTCACATTTGGGGGGAAATCCGGACCGGCAAAAGTTTTGGCGCCCTTCTCCTGTATATACTGAAACTGCGGCTGGATGTACCCTGATAACCTCAGGTAATTATAGTTCTGGTAAAGGCCCAGCATGTTCTTACCCATATCCTTGGTGGTATCTACCATATCCATTAAAAACTGCCCCTGGGAACGGGCGGAGAAGATCAAAATACAGGAAGTAATTACTGCAGATCTTGCCACAACCGACCTTGACAGTTTTAATTTCATATTAATTTATTGTTAACCGGGCGCAAAGGTAACCGGCGCGGAAATGTGGGTTACCTGGGCTATGTTAAGGAATTATTACCAAAATAAAGGTTGAATATATTCCCTAATCCTTTCCAGGAAGGAAAAAACAGGAGGGAAAGCCCATTGTTAAGAAATTATTATCAAACTGCGAAAGCCCCTTAAGGAGTATAAACGGCCTATTTTTGCGCAAAATTCACGTATGTCACTTTCTTCCATCCTCAAAATCTTCACCCCAAAGGATAGGGTTTTTTATTCTCTGTTTGAAGAAGTAGCCAATACGGTTGCGAAAATGGGCAAGCTGATGAAGGAAGTAGTCAGCGAGTTTGATTTTGATAAAAGGGCAGCGCTGATTGCAAAAATGGAAGACCTTGAGCATGTAAATGACGAGTTGACCCACAATATATTCACCGAATTAGGCCGAAACTTTATCACCCCATTTGACCGCGAGGATATCCACTACCTGGCAAGCTCTTTAGATGATATATGTGATTACATATTTGCATCAGCAAAAAAAATCAATTTTTACAGGGTTAACCCCAACGATCCCGGCATTCAGAAAATGGCCGACCTTATAGAACAGAGTGCAGACCAAATACGGAAAGCCGTCATTGAATTGCGCAATATGAAAAACATGCGCCTTATCACTGATGCACTAGTAAAAGTGAATAGTATTGAAAACCAGGCTGATGATATATTCGACCTTAGCATTGACCGCTTATTCGAAACCGAACCAGATGCAAAAGAGGTGATCAAGAAGCGGGAAATTTACCAGGTGATGGAAATCGTTACTGATAAATGTGAAGATGCTGCAAATGTGATAGAGAGTATAATTATTAAGTACGCATAAAAGTGAGCGGTAAGCAGTTAACCCTAACCCGAATTCCACTCAACTATTCTATATGACCTTTCTCGTCATCATTATCATTTTTGCGCTTGTTTTCGATTTTATCAACGGATTTCATGATGCGGCCAACTCCATTGCCACTATTGTATCCACAAAGGTATTAACTCCCTTCCAGGCTGTATTATGGGCTGCAGTATTCAATTTTGCGGCTTTCTTCATATCAAAATACTGGATCGGTGAATTCAAAATCGGCAATACTGTTGCCAAATGGGTCAATGAAGATTTCATCAACCTGGATGTCGTTTTTGCAGGCCTTATTGCTGCCATTATCTGGAACCTTTTAACCTGGTGGTTTGGGATACCCTCAAGTTCCTCGCATACTTTAATGGGCGGGTTTCTTGGAGCGGCACTTGCCCATGCAGGCGGATTAACGGCAAATGGCCATAATGTTATAAACTATGCCAAAGTTGTCCCTACATTCCTTTTCATTTTCCTGGCTCCGTTTATTGGTATGATCATCGCTTACATTATTACCGTGATCATTTTAAATATATGCCGTAAAGCCCTTCCATACAAAGCTGAAAAGTGGTTCAGAAGGTTACAGTTAATATCTTCAGCCATGTTTAGCCTTGGCCATGGCGGTAACGATGCCCAGAAAGTAATGGGTATTATTGGTGCAGCAGTTATATATGTTGAAGTACATAATGGTAACCAGGCTTATACATCTCTTGAAGCAGCACAAAGATTTTCTCATTTCGTGAATGATTATTGGTGGGTGCCTGTAGCCAGTTTTACGGCAATAGCCTTTGGGACTTTAAGCGGCGGGTGGAAAATTGTAAAGACAATGGGAACCCGTATTACTAAAGTAACCCCGCTGGAAGGAGTTGCAGCGGAATCTGCTGGCGCTGCAACTCTGTATCTTGCGGAAGCAGCGGGAATTCCGGTTAGCACAACGCATACCATTACAGGTGCCATCATTGGAGTAGGCGCTACCAAAAGATTATCTGCAGTTCGGTGGGGGGTAACCATTAACCTGTTATGGGCCTGGATTCTTACCATTCCTGTGAGTGCTGCTTTGGCAGCGGTAACTTATTATTTGCTAAAACTCTTTATGTAAATAGCTAACCCCGTCGAACCAGACGGGGTTTTTAATTATCTTGGGTCCTCATTTACTTTACCAATGAAAGGAATTGTCCTGGCCGGGGGCTCCGGAACCCGCCTCCATCCGATAACATATGCAATCAGTAAGCAGATTATGCCGGTTTATGATAAGCCCATGATCTATTACCCCCTGTCAACACTAATGATGGCAGGCATTAAAGATATCCTGATCATTTCAACACCCCATGACCTTCCCCTGTTCAGGAAACTATTTGGTGATGGTTCCCAACTTGGCATCAGTATATCCTATGCAGAGCAGGCTGTTCCCAATGGACTGGCGCAGGCATTTGTTATTGGCGAATCATTTATCGGAACTGATAAAGTAGCCCTCGTTTTAGGAGATAATATTTTTTATGGTGCTGGTCTCGGCGAGCAACTTACCAAAAACACCAACCCTGATGGTGGTATCGTTTACGCATACCATGTAAGTGACCCGGAACGATATGGGGTTGTTGCCTTCGACAAACAAAATAATGTCCTGTCTATTGAAGAAAAACCAGCCAAACCTAAAAGTAATTTCGCTGTACCCGGACTATACTTCTATGACAATGAAGTAATTGCTATCGCTAAAGCTCTTCAGCCCAGTCCAAGGGGTGAATATGAAATTACTGACGTAAATAAGGAATACCTGCGCCGTGGAAAATTAAGGGTATCCATAATGGACCGGGGCACTGCCTGGCTAGATACCGGCACTTTTGACTCCCTGATGCAGGCATCACAATTTGTTCAGGTCATTGAACAAAGACAGGGAATAAAAATCGCCTGCATAGAAGAAATCGCCTGGCGAAAAGGATTTATTACCACCGAACAACTGGAAAAAATCGCCCAACCCCTGCTGAAAAGCGGCTATGGCCAGTACCTGACGGGAATAATCGCTGAAAACAATTATGTATAACCGAAAATAAGCGTACAGAAAATGAGTAAAATACTTGTAACAGGAGGATGCGGCTATATCGGGTCTCACACTTTAGTGGATCTTGTAGAGAATGGATTTGAAGTTATCTCGGTAGATAACAACTCAAGGTCTTCACCAAGGATCCTTGAAGGCGTTGAAAAAATAACCGGGCAAAAAATAAAAAATTATAAAGTTGACCTCTGCAACTTTGACGATACCTATGCCATTTTCCAGGAGAACGATGATATCACCGGAATTATCCACTTCGCCGCATATAAATCAGTTAGCGAATCGGTGGCACAACCGATCATGTATTTCGAGAACAACCTGGTAAGCCTGCTGAACCTGCTGAAATGCGTACAGGAATTCAAAATCCCTTATTTCGTTTTCTCTTCCTCCTGCACCGTCTATGGGAATCCTGATGTTATTCCGGTTACCGAAAGCACACCGCCCAAGCCAGCTGAATCACCTTATGGCTACACAAAACAAATGGGAGAACAGATCATCAGTGAGTTCGCGAAGGTGAATCCGACGCAATGCATTTTATTGCGGTATTTCAACCCGGTTGGCGCACATCCCAGCATTCAGATCGGCGAATTGCCAATTGGCAGACCAGCGAACCTGGTTCCGGCCATTACCCAAACGGCTATTGGTAAACTTCCGCAAATGACTGTATTTGGAAATGATTACGATACGCGCGATGGAAGTTGCCTGCGCGATTTCATACACGTTTCAGATATCGCACACGCACATACGCTATCATTGGAATACCTGCTAAAAGGAAAGTCCCAGAAATTTTGCGAGGTATTTAACCTCGGAAGCGGAAATGGGGTAACTGTCCTGGAGGCCATCAGGGCCTTTGAAAAAGTGAGTAATATGGCGTTAAACTATTGTATAGGACCGCGCCGTCCGGGAGACGTGGTTGCTATTTATGCAAATAACGAACATGCTGTTAAGGAACTTGGCTGGAAAATCAAGTATTCCCTGGAAGATATGATGGACACTGCCTGGAAATGGGAACGCCGGATTCATGAAGACGAGGCATTATTCCATATCCAGGATGCAAAACTGAATTAACCTTACCTTTGTGCCGCTTAAAATTGTAAAACAGCCTTAACATGTTAAAAGATATCCAGGTTACCGGCAAAAAAGATACCCGCAGCGGATTTGGCGATGGCATCACAGAATTAGGCCGTACCAATAAAAATGTTGTTGCCCTTACTGCAGACCTTGCCGGTTCATTGAAACTGAACCAGTTCATTAAAGAGAATCCCGACCGTTTTATACAATGCGGAATTGCAGAAGCCAATATGATAGGCATTGCAGCCGGACTTACCATTGGCGGAAAAATTCCTTTCACTACAACGTTTGCCAATTTTTCTACAGGCAGAGTGTACGACCAAATCAGGCAATCAGTAGCCTATTCGGGCAAAAATGTAAAGATCTGTGCTTCCCATGCCGGTTTAACGCTTGGTGAAGATGGTGCAACCCACCAGATCCTTGAAGATATCGGGATGATGAAAATGCTTCCCGGTATGATGGTTGTGGTTCCCTGCGATTATGCGCAAACTAAAGCGGCCACCCTGGCTATAGCAGATTACGAGGGTCCCGTTTACCTTCGTTTTGGAAGGCCGGTTTGGCCTATTTTTACAGAAGGCCTGCCTTTCGAACTGGGCAAGGCACAGGTTTTTAGCGAAGGCAAGGATGTAAGTATTTTTGCGTGCGGTCATATGGTTTGGAATGCCATAGAAGCCGGCAGGATCCTGGAAGAAAAAGGTATCAGCGTTGAAGTGATCAATATACATACCATTAAGCCACTTGATACCGAAGCCATCCTGAAATCCATTACCAAAACCCGTTGCGCAGTAACCGTTGAAGAGCATAATGTACTCGGTGGGTTGGGAGACAGTGTGGCCCAGGTTGCTGCCCGTCATTTGCCAACCCCAATCGAATATATTGGCACCAACGATACTTTTGGTGAAAGTGGAACGCCTATGCAATTACTCGAAAAATATGGCCTGGGCACCGATAAGATTGTAGAAGCTGCAGAAAAAGCAATTAAGCGGAAGTCGTGAACATGACTTAAATTCAAACATATTAAAGCTACCATTTTACGGGTAGCTTTTTTCTTCCCCCTAATTCACCATTCACTATTCCCCCCGATTAAACTTCTGCATCCTTCGATAGTCCTATATTTATCCAACTAAACTATTTGCATGTCGATGGCCCTCGAAGACAGTGAACTGCTTAATATGTTCCGGACGCCCGCGTCTAAGGAAAAAGCCTATACCGCTATTATAAGGAAATACCAGGAAAGGCTATATTGGCATGTTCGCCGAATGCTGGTGGACCACGATGACAGTAATGATGTTTTACAAAACGTATTCATCAGGGTCTGGAATGGACTGGAGAATTTCAGGGAAGATGCCCGGTTATTTACCTGGTTGTACCGGGTTGCCACAAACGAATGCCTCACTTTCCTGGAACAAAAGAAGAAAAGGGCTGCTGTGCCATTGGGGGATGTTGAAGAAGGGCTAAGCAACCAGGTAAAAGCAGACAAAGACTTTGATGCAAATAAAATAGAATGGAAACTACAACTGGCAATCCAAAAACTACCTGAAAAACAAAGAGTTGTGTTTAACTTACGGTATTATGACGAAATGCCCTATGAAGAAATGAGCAGGGTATTGGATACATCAGAAGGCGCATTGAAAGCCTCATACCATCACGCTGTAAAAAAAATTGAAGATTATATCCTGAATTCTTAAACTTTTTAACAAATTAATAGTCTAACAGGCAATGACTCCCGACAACCCCATATTAGCAGAACTGCAAGGCATTAGTCCGGCTTTGGCCCTTGCGCCAAGGCAGTTGCCGTATGCCGTACCTGTCGGGTATTTTGAAAGCTTGCCTGGATTAATCCTGAACAGGGTAAAATTTACAGATCACCCAATGGAGGAATTAACCAGCCTATCCCCTTTATTGGCTGGTGTTTCAAAAAAACTACCCTATCGATTACCAGAGGGTTATTTTGAACAAATTACTGATGAGATCAATGCCGGGGTATCGGCAATTGAACAAACTAAAGAGGTTTTGGAAACACTCCATCCCGTACTGGAGGCTGCCCGGTTTAGTAATCCATACAGAGTCCCTGAAAATTATTTTGAAGAGCTTCCGGCTATATTACTGGAAAAAATCCCACAGCCCGGCAGGCTTATTTCCATTAGCCAGCGCTGGTTCCGCTTTGCAGTTGCGGCATCCCTTGCCGGATGCATTGCAATTGCAGGATGGCTGTACTATGGTCAATCTTCGACATACAATACCGTCAATGGAAGCCTGGCGGTTCAACTTGAACAGGAAATAAGCCAACTCAGTGACCAGGCCATTTTTGAATTTGCCGATTCAACACAGGCGATATTTTACGGAAGTACTGCGAACAATGAAGAAGAGATAAATGCCAGCGATATGCATATTATGCTGGAAGAAGTTAGTGATGACGCGCTTCAGCAATACTTGTCCGACCAACCTGGAAAACCTCTGCAACAGACGAACTAAAGTATAGCCATGAAATTGATTTATACAATATTGGGGATGATATTTTTCTTTAGTACTTCGGTAGTTGCGCAACCACCCCGTGATGGTGAAAGACTAGAAGCACTTAAAATCGCGTACCTGACTAAAAAACTCAATCTTACAACTGAAGAAGCCCAGCGGTTCTGGCCCGTTTATAATCAATACATGGCAGACCTGAAAAAAATCAGGGTAGACAATAGTGGTGCCGATGAACTTGAAAAAGATGAGAAAATACTGGGAACAAGAAAAAAATACCAGGGTGATTTTTCCAAAGCCCTTTCACCAGAACGGGCTAATGAGTTTTTCAAAGCAGAAAAAGAGTTTAATGGGTTTGTAGCCAGGGAATTACAGGAAAGAAGGCTACAAAAGCAGGATGGCAAGATGAGGAACAGGGATTTCCGCCCCTGATCCAGCCACTAGCCGGCACGATAAACAGGTGTTTTAATATCGTGGTAAAATAGAAATTCCCAGCCGGCTTCCTGGCCTTCCAGCCACCATTGCTGCCTTAACTCCATCGCTTTTTTACCATCATAATCGTATTTCGCTATAAAACGACTCTTCATTTGCTGCAACTGCGGAGCATTGTCACCTCCGAAAAAAACCGTTTCACCCCCATCAACAATCCTGAATACCTGGTGATACGGGCAATGACCGCCAACCAGCTGGTATTGGATATATCCCCCAATAACCCCGTCCCCATCCAGCAGAACAATATTTGGCGCTTGTCTTAAGCAATCCAATTCCCCGGGCATATACGAAGGTGATCCTTTTTCAAAAGCGAAGTCAAGCTCTTTTTGCTGCACATAATATGTAGCTGCCGGAAATGATAACTCGTACCCATTTCCAGCTTTATTCAATTTGCTAACCCCACCAGCATGGTCTTTGTGCAAATGGCTCATCAAAACTTTTGTTACTTCACCCGGATTTATGCCCGCATCCATCAAATTCCGGTGTAATTGCATTACGCCATCTTTTTCAAAACCAAGCCCGGTATCGATCAACAGAACATCTTCACTGGTGACAACCACAAAAGGCTGCACTTCAACCAGTAAACTTCCTGCAGGCCTGCCCTGCAAGTCATCGGCAGCGCTATTGAACGGTACAAAATGTTTGCTATGGTCTATTGTAAATGAGCCTTCAGAAAGCGGAATAAATTTCATGCTGTGAATTCAGGATTTAGGATCAGCCGCTTACCGCAAAACCATTTGGCGATCAGCATCTAAACGGATCAAAATAAATAATAAAATTGTAAAAGTGAGTAGCGCCGTTCCACCATAACTGATGAATGGCAGCGGTATACCAATTACAGGTGCAAGCCCGATGGTCATGCAAATATTTATCGTTATATGGAAAAACAAAACGGAAGCCACCCCATATGCATAGCACCTGCTGAAAACACTTCTTTGTCGTTCTGCAATGGATATTATTCGCATCAGCAGCAGGAAATATATACCCAGCAAAGCGAAACTTCCTAAAAACCCAAAGCCTTCGCCAATAGTACAGAAAATAAAATCTGTTCTTTGTTCCGGCACAAAGTCATACCGTGTCTGGGTGCCTTTCAATAATCCTTTACCAACCAGGCCGCCACTTCCAATTGCTATTTTACTTTGCTTAACATTATAATCGCCATCTTCTTTTGTCTTTTTCCCTGCTTTCTGTTCAATTTCAAGTATCTCGCTGGCATTTTTTGGAACGTAATCCTTACCAATTGTATCATATATCCTTTTCACCTGGTAAGGCTGCAGCACTTTGTCGAAAACATAAGGAACCGCAAAACGCTGTATTCCCACACATACAAACCATATACCTGCTATCATAAATAGCAACCTTCTTTTCCTTTTAATCTGCCTGCGCAGGATGAATATTGCCGCTCCAGCAATAATCGTTAATACAATAGCCAGGGTATTAGGATCAACTACAAGGGTGGCAACCACCAAAACTGCCAGCGAAAAACCAATAATAAGAATGGCCGCAGGAAGGCCTTCACGGAACATGACGAGGAAAAATGAAAAATATACCAGGGCTAGTCCGGTTTCATGTTGCAAAATCGACAACAGTGCTGGAAAGACTGCAATTGCTGCCGCAATCAATTGTGCCCTTGTATCAGAAAAATTTGTTTCAACACGACTCAGGTATTTCGCTAATGCAAGGTTTACAAATACTTTGCAAAGTTCCGCCGGCTGCAATTGAAAACCGCCAAATCGTATTATCGACTGGGTGCCTTTTACGTCTGTGTGGAAAGGGAATACCAATAGCATTAAACCGATTCCAAATGCATACCAGAGATTAGCGGTTGCTGTAAAAAACTTACTGTCTGTAAGCAAAATAAAAACGGCGAGTACGCCACCAATACCAAAGTATAAGGTCTGGCGGCTATAATCAGTTTTGAGGGAAAGGAAGGTCTGGATCACGGGGTCGCCTTCATGGTAGGTGGCTGCGAATATGCTCATGATCCCAATGCTAACCAGGATGATATATAACCATACCAGTAACCAGTCAATGCCTTTGGATATTTCAGGTTTTCGTTGATTCATGCCTGGTAGGTATTGGAATTTGAAACAATTTTTTGCCTGCCTGGCAAGATGGCTTCGGGGCTCAGGCGGGTTACCCGGCCAACCGGTTCTTTAGGCTGTACTGGATTCAAAGGCTTTACTTCTTCAGGCTTTGGCACTGACTTCCGTAAGAAGCGTTTAATTACGCTGGTGTCCTTAGTCATTTTGAACCAGTTATAGGCCCGGATCGAATCCTGTTTGTACTGTTCCCTGACGAGGTAACCTGGCAGCAGGTCGGCATTGGAAATTCGCTCGACCTCTTTCAGCCGTTCTGTGCGCAATGTGTCATTTAAATATTTTTCCATCATAAGGGCGGCAATAGGTCCGGCCCATGTTGCACCAAACCCGGCATTCTCCACTACAACAGCAATGGCAATCTTCGGGTTCTCACGAGGTGCAAAACAAACAAACATAGAGTTGTCTTTCAGCTTGGTCCTAACACCATCGATCATCCGATAGTTCTCTGCGGTCCCGGTTTTTGCACAAACATTGATGCCGGGAATTTTTGCAACACGGGCAGTACCAATGTCAACAACGTCCTGCATACCGCTGATTACAGTTTCAAAATCGGCATCTGCAATATGGGTAAGCACTTCATTTTTTCTCCTGTACTTGTTCAGTAAAGTGTCATTTTTTGTTTCCCCGTCTATTTTGTCTACGAAGTGCGGCGTGTAGAAATATCCCTTATTGGCCACGATGCAAACAGCATTGGCCATTTGCAATGGTGTTACCAGTAATTTATCCTGGCCGATTCCAATGGTGACCATGGTACAGGAATTCCAGGAACGATTGTATTCCTTGTCATAGGCAGCAGTATCAGGCACATTTCCACCATCTTCACTGGGTAAATCAATGCCGGTTCTATGCCCGAGGTCAAATCTGGAAAGGTAATCATGCCAGCGTGTCAATCCTTCACGGCTGTCTTTAAACTTTGGGTTGTCAATGGCCAGCCGAAATGCATTGCTGAAAAAAGAGTTACAGGACCAGGCGATGGCTAGCCTTAAATTGGCCGCATGGCCTGCAAACTTTTCCGTACACTTAACCGGCCTTCGGCAACCATAATACGCACCGGCACATCCAATCCCACTTGCTGAGGTCAGGACACCTTCATCCAGCCCAACCAGGGCTCCCAAAGGTTTATAGGTTGAACCCGGCGGGTACTGGCCCTTGATGGCCCGGTTCAATAATGGCGAACTCACATCCAAAAAAAGTTTGTTGAAATTCTTTTGTTTATCGGGACCTGTCAACAAATTGGGATCGAAATTGGGACCTGAAGTCATGGCAATGATACCACCCGTTTTTGGTTCAATGGCCACCACCGCGCCAACTTTTCCACGCATCAGTTTTTCCGCCAGTTGTTGCACTTCTATATCTATGTATGTCCGCAGGTTCCTCCCGGCAATAGCAGCCGTGTCAAACTGTCCATTCTCATATTTTCCGACCAGCCTGTTTTTGTTGTCCTTAATCATATACTCCACCCCGCGTTTCCCCATCAGGACCGGTTCATAAAATTGTTCCAACCCGCTCCTGCCCACAAAATCCCCGAGCCGGTAAAAATTCTCAGACCTTTTAATGATTGCAGAATCAGCCTCCCCTATATAGCCCATGATATGTGCGGCAGCCTGGAAAGGATAAGTCCGCACCGGTCTTTCAACGAGGCTGAACCCGGGAAATTTATAAATATTTTCTTCCAGGCGGGCATGAACCAGCGGCGCCAGAAGGTCTTCGAATATACTAGGCCGGTAGCGACCATTTTTCACTATTGCATTGACAACCCTTTTCTTGAATTCGATGGTATCAATTTCAAGCAATTGGCAAAGGTAATTTGTATCAACTCCTTTTATTTGAGAAGGAGTAACCTCCAGGTCATACATGATGGTATTATTCAGAATAGCCTTACCCTTCCGGTCATAAATAATTCCACGGTCGGGATATTTTACTTTTGGATAAACAGCATTATTCAGTGCAAGCGCTTTATACTTGTTAGAAAAAAGCTGCAAATTGACTAGCTGGGCCACAATCAGCAGGAAGATCCCGGCAATGATGAGCCGGATAATAGTGGAGCGAGATTGATTAAAAACAGACATACCTGGATTTATACCTGCTAATTACAGGATGGTTATCCCTGCAATTAAAACAAGACTTTACAAAAGTACTGAATAGCACAGATTCAACGGGAACACTTATGCAGCGTTGGTCCGGTACCGTTCTTTCCGGTAAAACAATAATTCGGTTATTAATATCAGCAATAAGCTAACTGCTGTGGTTGCACCTACTTTTCCCAGAAAATACCAGAAATTTCCAAATTGAAGCCATTCCAGGAAGACCAGGTATCCATGGTGCAAAAATGTTAGCACAACAACAAATATTGAATAAGGTGCAAATCCCATACTGTGGATGGAAGGTGAACCATAACTCTGCTCAGCTCCCTCCTGCCTGATCAGCAGGTTTACCATAAATGGCCGGATATAGGCAATAAGCACACAAGCTGCGGCATGCAGGCCCGGTGTAACCAGGAAGTAGTCAAGTGTTAAACCAAAAATGAACGCAATGACCATTAACCAGGTGCGGTTTGTATTGAATGGTAGCCAAAGAATGAACAGGTAGTAGAGGTAAGGAACAATGAACCTGTGTAATGGCGGCACCTTATGCAGAATATATACCTGCACCAGGATGAAAACAACAAAACGGATAATATTTTTTACAAGATCACTCATTTATTTTCTGTGTCGCTGATTCCAGCTTGCGTTGTTCTTCTATTTGCTTATTCTGGACTACATATACAAACTGCACGGTTGAAAAATTGGTGGAACTGCGTAGGCGCAAAGTAAAGAAATTAGTACTTGGGTCATTAAATACTGAATCCACGGTGCCCACCATAATGTTGGCTGGAAAAATAGACGAAAGTTCGCTGGTAAGTACTGAGTCGCCTTTGGCGATTTTAATATTTTTGGGAATGTTCCTCATCTGGATAAAGTCAGGACTGACGCCATCCCAACTGATAATGCCCCGTTCCCCGGAATTTTTCAATTTCGCATCCACTTTAAACTGGCGGCTAAGCATTGTCATTACTGTGGAGAAATTTGCACTTGAATTGACCACCCTTCCAACCACTCCCTGCGGACTAATTACAGCCATATCAACATTCACCCCCTGGTCGGTTCCGCGATGTATTGTAAAGAAATTAGTTTGCGTTGTAATAAAACCACCCACCACTTTCGCCTCCAAATAGGTGTATTTCTGGTATTTAATCAATGAATCTACACGGATGGAATCTACAGCCACAAGGTGCATGGTGTCAGATTGCAGGTAATTACTTCTCAACAATGTCCTCAATTCCACATTTTCTTTGACCAATGCTTCATTGGTTTTCTTGAGCTTGAAATAATATTCGATGGTATTATACCGGTTATTCACCCTGCCGGTGATTTCACTGGCAACCCCCATAAAAGCAGCTTCATGGAATTTATTGTACCGGAATAGAAACGAAAGGGCCAGTACCTGAAGGGCAAGAAAAAACAGGAAATTGAAATAACGCCTGATGAACAGAAAGATATTACGCATGCCCCCCCTCCTCTTCTATCTTGAATCGAGCGCGTTTTTCTTTTCTGCTATAAATCATCATCGTCATCTTATCAGCGCATTACAAAAGGATAGCGGTCGTAATTTTTAAGCGCGATGCCCGTACCGCGTACCACGCTTTTCAGCGGATCATCTGCAACATGTACAGGAAGTTTAATTTTCTGGCTGAGTCGCTTGTCCAGCCCGCGAAGCAGTGCACCTCCGCCGGTAATATACAACCCCCTTCGATAGATATCTGCAGCAAGTTCCGGCGGGGTAGTCTCAAGGGCTTTAAGGATAGCCTCTTCAATTTTAAAAATGCTTTTATCGAGGGCTTCCGCAATTTCCTGGAAGCTCACCATGATCTGCTTAGGAATACCGGTTACCAGGTCACGGCCGTTAACAGGAATATCATCCGGTGGATTTTCAAGGTCTTTCATGGCTGCGCCAATCTGAATTTTGATCTGTTCGGCCGTTCTTTCACCAATAAGAAGGCTATGGTAACGGCGCAAGGCTTCCATGATATCCGCCGTAAACTCATCACCGGCAATCCGGATACTTTGGTCACAAACAATACCTGCAAGGGCAATCACAGTAATACCGGTAGTACCCCCGCCTATATCAATAATCATATTACCAACAGGCTCTTCCACATCGATGCCTATACCAAGGGCAGCCGCCATAGGCTCATGAATCAGGTAGACCTCCTTTGCACCTGCCTGTTCAGCACTGTCGCGTACAGCCCGCTTTTCTACTTCGGTAATGGAAGAAGGGATACAAATCATCATCCGCCAACTGGGGGGGAATAATGGTTTTTTGGGATAGATCATTTTGATCATTTCCCTTATCATTAGCTCGGCGGCATTGAAATCGGCAATAACCCCGTCTTTCAGGGGGCGCACCGTTCTGATGCTTTCGTGCGTCTTTTCATGCATCATCAGCGCACGCTTTCCTACAGCCAGCACATTTTTTGGATTGTTTCGATCCAAGGCTACTATAGAAGGCTCATTCACCACAATTTCATCGTTATGTATGATTAGGGTATTGGCAGTACCCAGATCCATCGCGATTTCCTGGGTCAGAAAATTGAATAATCCCATTTTTTGAGGTCAGATTTTTAATCAGGATATAATGTCAGCAAAATTGATGCAAATAATTCGATTTATCAAAGTAGTATGCATTGATTACCACTAATTTTTCCACAATTCGCCAACCTTTGCAAAACGGGCCCTTCCCGTATTTAGTGCAAAAACCCATATATTTTTTTAAAATACTAAATTGACGGTATGTCCAAGGGACCAAAGCTTATATCCAAAACTGTCTGGATATTGTCGCTGGTAAGCCTTTTCGCTGATTTCGCCAGTGAAATGCTTTACCCTGTTGTACCTGTATACCTGAAAGATATTGGTTTCTCCGTTGCTTTGATCGGAATTCTGGAAGGAGTTGCTGAATTTGTTGTTGGCTTAAGCAAGGGGTATTTCGGTAAACGTTCAGATATGAGTGGTTCCAGGCTGCCATTTGTGAAGCTAGGCTACTTCCTTAGTGCTATTTCTAAACCAATGATGGCCATCTTCACTTTCCCTATCTGGATTTTTGGTGCAAGAACAATCGACAGGCTCGGTAAAGGCATAAGGACCGCAGCCAGGGATGCCCTTTTAACGGGAGCTTCTACCACAGCAACGCGGGCAAGGGTATTCAATTTCCACCGAAGCTGGGATACGGTTGGGGCAATACTGGGACCTGTAACAGCTTTAACCTACCTCCTTTTTTTTCCGGGACAATACAAATCAATGTTTTTTTTGGCTTTGCTTCCCGGATTAGTTTCGGTTGCCCTGATTTTTACTTTACAGGAAGGAAAAGCCACACCGGCTATAAATTCAAAACCAGGCTTTTTCGGGTATTTCAGTTTCTGGATTGAAGGTGGAAATGACTTTCGAAGCCTGGTAACCGGACTACTGCTTTTTGCATTAGCCAACAGTTCAGATGCCTTCCTGCTTTTAAAAGCCAAATCCATTACCGGAAGTGACACCCTTACGATAGCAGCATATATTTTTTACAATATCGTATATGCGGCAAGCGCTTATCCCCTGGGTATGCTGGCCGACCGTTGGGGATATAAAAAGACATTGCTATCCGGGATCACTGTTTTTATAGTGGTATACCTGGGATTTGCGGTAAATAAAAGCGACACAGGCGTATTCCTGCTTTTCGGGATTTATGGTATTTATGCAGCGGCTACAGAAGGCATTATAAAAGCATGGATCAGCAACCTGGTTCCATTAAATAAAACTGCTACTGCCATTGGGTTCTATACATCCTGCCAAAGTATTTGTACACTTCTGGCAAGTACCATAGCCGGAATTATATGGTCCGGGGCAGGGCCTGTCTACACTTTTTTACTGGCAGCTGCTTTAGCCCTGGCAGCATTACTGCGCATTGCTTTCACCAGGTTCAGGCCGTTTATGGATAACCATTAATCAACTACATTTAACATACCCAAATTGCTTTTATGCCTAAAAACTCTCCCCTCCTTTTTCTTTTTATCATTTTTGTATTTTCAGCAGCTGCGCAAAAGAATTCAGCAAAAACCATTCCCCTTGGAAAAAATCCAAATGGGAAAGCCTATAATATCCGGGGGCTCAAAATGTATACAGAAACATATGGTAAAGGCCAGCCATTGCTGATTATCCATGGCAATGGAGGTTCCATGAAGGATTTCAGCAACCAGGTTCCCTATTTTATGTCCAATTACAAAGTTATCCTTGCCGACAGCCGTGACCAGGGAAGATCACCTGATCCCGGTGATTCATTATCCTATGAACAAATGGCTGACGATTACGCAGCCTTGCTGACTGCGATGAATATTGATTCGGCATTTGTAATTGGTTGGAGTGATGGAGGTATCAATGGTTTACTGCTTGCTATCAGGCATCCGGAAAAAGTGAAAAAGCTGGCCATAACGGGGGCAAATCTGTGGCCGGATTCTACTGCCGTTTACCCTGATGTGATTGAGCTGGTAAAAAACGATTACGACGCACTTCAGCATAAAACCAGTTTAACTGCCACAGAGCACAGGGGTAAAAAGCTTTTGAATTTATTAGTTAATGAGCCGCATATCACAACCGGCCAGTTGCAAACCATCAGTTGCCCTACTCTCGTAATAGGCGGAGACCACGATGTAATAAGGGAAGAACATACAATGCTCATATATCATAGTATACCCCGGGCTTATTTATGGATCCTTCCAAATTCTGGCCATAGCACACCCGTGCATTATAAAAACCAGTTCAATGCAACAGTTAAAGATTTTTTCAAAACGGGTTATAAACAAATAACCGGAAAAGAAAGGTTTTATTAACGGTTTAAGGTCATGCCTTGAATTTGGGCAATTTCAGGATGAAAATTTCGCCTCACACTTCAAATGCAAGGCTTCACAACCGCCTTTCCAGCAGACTATGCAGGGATAAGCCTCACAACATTGTATTGGATAGAAAATAGACATCCTGCAGTGGCGGCAGGTGCTATTTATGCAGATTTAATTCAATTGGGCATGGAAAAAGACCTTGGTCAAATTGCATTTCAAAAGGGGCTGACTCAGGAGTTCATAAATATGATCAAACCCAGGAATTACATGGGCAAATATCAACGCTCAAAAAACAAATCATCTCTGGTTAAAACTCCAAAAAAATTATTCAGAATCCGTAAAACCAAGCCGCTGTTCCATTTTTCGGTCCAGGACGGGCAATTTCCTGCGTTCTACGAGGAAACTGGTCAGTTGCGCGATTTCCTTAAAAATATAGTGTTTGTCCACCGCCCCTTTAAGGTATTCCTTTCCTGTACTTCCACCAGTGCCCACACGACTGCCTATCATCCGGTTCACCATATTCATATGCCTGTAACGCCAGGTACTGAGCTGTTCATCAATCTCCAGCAGCACATTCAATAACTGAAAAGGTAGTTGAAGAATGGGGTATCCCCTGTACAACATAATAAATAGCGCCGCGCGGCTTGACCTTGCCGAAAGCTGCCGGCCATCCACTCCATCTTTCATAAATACGGCATCGAAACCTTCCAGGTTATTTCGTTCATTTTCGGTTAGGCTTTCGTGGTATACAGCAGAATAACTGGACCACCAATCAGGGCTTTCATCCAAAAATGGCATTCTTTCGAGCCAGTCATTCAGTAAACCGATCAGCGGCTGTTCCGATTCCGCCTTTTTGATCAGGGCAATTTGCTCAGGCCGCAATTGCGAAATATAATATTCACGGCCATGCCTTTGCTGATACTGCAATCCCAGCCTGGCTTCCAACACCTTGAACTGCCAGCTCTGAAATCCTGATGCAGGTCGCAACATATCCCTGAAATCGAGAAAATCCATGGGCGTCATGGTTTCCATAATATCAATCTGCTGTACCAGTACTTTCAGGATAGTAACGGTTCTTTGAAGTCGGTGTACAACTGTTTGCAGTTCTGGGGAATTATCATTCAGGGAAGGCCTTTGTAAAATACTATTTACCGATTCCACTTCATACATAATCTGCTTAAACCACAATTCATAAGCCTGGTGAATAATGATGAACAGCATTTCATCATGGGCCGGCATCTGGTGCAGCTCGCTTTCCAGTTGCTGGGCACCTAATATTTTTTCCAGTTGCAGATAGTCGGAGTAGTGTACTGGTTTCATAATGAAAGGTGATAGGTGAATTGCAAACAGAACAATTTGAGAATCACTGAAACCGGGGCGTGCAGATCAGGATTCACGAAATTCGTACCCAATATCCTTCCGGTAGTACATACCATCAAAATGAATATTATTGAGAACCAACTTCGATTTCCTGACTGCTTCGGTTACTGAGTTCCCAAAAGATGTAACACATAGTACGCGGCCGCCATTAGTTACTGTCTGGCCCTCTTTAATGGCTGTTCCGGCATGAAACAATATTGAATCGGCCAACAAGGGCTGATCAAGCCCGCTGATTTTTTTGCCTTTCTCATATTCACCGGGGTATCCTCCACTTACTGCCACAACGGTGCAGGCTACCCGAGGGTCATGCACCACTGTGATTTTATCAAGTTCCTGCTTCCCGGTAGCTATAAATAATTCAACCAGGTCATTTTGAAGACGGGGTAGTACCACTTCAGTTTCAGGGTCCCCCATCCGGCAATTATATTCTATAACAAACGGTTCGCCGCCAACTTTTATCAGGCCAATAAAAACAAAGCCCTTGTATTCAATTTGCTCTTTTTTCAATCCGGCTACTGTAGGCCTGACTACCTGTTCAATCACTTTGTCCATAAAAGTTTCGTCGGCAAATGGAACCGGGCTGACAGCCCCCATACCACCTGTATTCAAACCTGTATCCCCTTCGCCAATCCTTTTATAGTCTTTAGCAGAAGGCAGAAGGACATAATTATGTCCGTCAGTTAACACAAACACACTCATTTCAATGCCTGAAAGGAATGCTTCAACTACAACTTTTTTGCCAGCCTCCCCAAACTTGCTTTGCCTGATCATTTGTTCAAATTCGCGTAAGGCTTCCTCACGGTCATTCAAAATCAAAACGCCTTTACCCGCAGCCAGGCCATCAGCTTTCAATACAATGGGTAAATCATGTTGCCGGATATAAGCCAGCCCTTCCTCAAAATTGCGGTCATCAAACTCACGGTAAGCAGCAGTCGGAATTGCATGCCTGTCCATGAATGCTTTGGCAAATGCCTTCGAACCTTCAAGTTGTGCGCCGTATTGAGCAGGACCAATTATTGGCATACCCTCCACAGGGTTGGCCTTGAAATAATCCACAATACCTAATACCAATGGCTCCTCCGGACCAACTACCAGTAATCCGATTTTTTTTTCTGCACAAAACTGCCTGATCGCCGGAAAATCGGTGACTGAAATTGGAATATTAGTACCATAGGAACTGGTTCCCGCATTACCCGGTGAAATATACAATTGATCACAATGGACACTCTGCGACATTTTCCAGGCAAAAGCATGTTCCCGACCACCAGAACCAAGGAGCAATATATTCATGACGATTGTTTCTGGGTGCGAAAATAGAGAAATGCCATCAAAAGCCGCTCTAGACCCTGCTGTATCAATTTTATCCTTATTTTGGCTGCTTATAACCAACAGCTTTAACCAACCATCAAGAAATTTCATCATGTCTCAAACCCCGATTGCTGCACAGAAGGGCCACCCGAAAGGATTAAGTGTTCTTTTCGCCACAGAAATGTGGGAACGTTTCAATTTCTATGGCATGAGGGCCATCCTGGTCCTGTTCATGACCAAAGCTTTGCTGTTTGACAAGGTTTTTGCTTCCCAGTTATACGGAAGCTATACCAGCCTGATCTATCTTACTCCGCTGTTGGGTGGTTATATTGCTGACCGCTACTGGGGCAACCAAAAATCAATTATTGCAGGTGGATTGGTGATGGCCATGGGAGAATTCGTACTTTTCTTCTGCGGATCATTATACCAGTCAAACCCACAATTGTCCATGCTGCTCTTCTTTTCAGGCCTTGGCCTGATGATTGCCGGCAATGGATTTTTTAAACCGAATATTTCCTCCCTGGTCGGACAACTTTACCCAAAAGGCGACATAAGGATTGACCCGGCCTATACTATATTTTACATGGGCATAAATGTTGGTGGCGCCCTGGGGCCTTTTGTATGCGGACTTGTCGGCGATACCGGCAACCCTGCTGATTTTAAATGGGCCTTCCTCGCAGGCGGCATTGGAATGCTTATTAGTGTTGTGATCCAATTCCTGTTCAATAATAAATATGTTACCGACCCCAATGGTGATCCCCTGGGAAAAGTTCCGGTCACTGCCCCAAAGTTTGCCATACAGCCATTGGTTATGATTATTAGCCTGGTATTATTATCATTTACAACTATTGGATTATTATATATTGACGCAAAAGTTGTCAACTATTTATTCTACTTTTTAATCGCCTGTATCCTTTTCATTGCCTTCATTATTTTTTCAGATAAAACTTTAATCAGTGCAGAGAAGAGTAAAGTTGGCGTCATATTCGTCGTTTCCTTTTTCGTTATATTTTTCTGGAGCGCATTTGAACAGGCTGGCGCATCGCTGACTTTCTTTGCATCAGAACAAACGCAAAGGCAGGTAGGCAGTTTTACCGTTCCCGCCAGCTTCTTCCAATCACTCAATTCTACTTTCGTTGTATTGTTTGCCCCTTTATTTGCCTGGCTATGGATAAAGCTTGGTAAACATGAACCATCCTCACCTACAAAAATGGCTGCAGGTCTTTTCCTGCTCGCATTAGGCTACCTGTGGATCGCTTTCGGGGTTAAAGATGTTCAAGCCGGAATAAAAGTGAGCATGATCTGGCTTACAGGAATGTATGCCATGCATACCTGCGGAGAACTTTGCCTTTCACCTATAGGGCTTTCCCTGGTGAACAAACTGGCTCCTGTAAAATTCGCTTCCCTGCTCATGGCAGTTTGGTTTACTGCAAACGCATTTGCCAATAAATTCGCGGGCTTGCTCAGCTCTCTCTATCCGGATGGGAAAACAACCAGTTTCCTTGGTTACCAGATGAGTAACCTGTATGAATTCTTTATGCTTTTTGTTTTTATGGCAGGAAGTGCTTCACTGATCCTTTTCCTGCTGACCAGAAAATTACAGCGCATGATGAACCAATAAGGGATATCCGAAACAAAAAAGTGATCAGTTGTTCTTAAAGGGCACTATCATTTCAAAGGCAGGGATGTCGACATCAAAAAATTTTCGGGTGTCGACATTTTCCATTTGATAGGTGCCCGACATACGGCCCATTTCAGACCGCAGGTTACACCCGCTTACATATTGGTATCGCTCGGAAGGCTGAAGAACCGGCTGGACCCCAACAACACCTTCACCTTCAACTTCCCTGAACTCACCATTAGAGTCAAAAATATGCCAGTGCCTCCGGTGAAGTTTTACGGGAAAATGGTTATGGTTATCAATGGTAATCCTGTAGGCAAACATGAATTCACCTGAAAGCGGGTTGGAATAATCGGGCTGATAATAAGTTTCCACACTCACTTCAACTCCCTGTGTGGTAGTACTGCTCATTCCCTGAATTTTATTTAAAGATATAAATATACAACCGCAGAAGCCAGTTTTTGTTCAATATTTAACGCTTGAATAATCGCCCGGGCTTACCTTTGCAGCGCCTGCCGTGGCAATGCCCGCAAATAGGAGCCTAATTCAACAAATACACACATATGAAAATAGCAGTAGCTAAAGGGGATGGTATCGGCCCGGAAATCATGGAAGCCGTACTAAATATATTTAAAGCCAACCAGGTTCGGCTGGAATATGAATTTGTAGATATGGGTAAGTGGGTATTTGACAAAGGGTATTCCAATGGAATGACCCCTGAAGCACAACAATCTATCGAATCTCTGGGTATCCTGTTCAAAGGGCCTATGGAAACACCAAAGGGGAAAGGTGTAAAAAGCGTAAATGTGACTGCCAGGAAAACCTGGAACACCTATGCCAACAAGCGGGTTTTCCAGACCCTGCATGGCGTTGATACCGTTTTCAGCAAAGCCGGCATACCCATTGACATCACGATTGTCAGGGAAAATATTGAAGATACCTACGGGGGAATTGAGCATATGCCTACTCATGATGTGGCACTCAGCAGGAGGTTTATAACCCGTCCGGGCAGCCTCCAGGTAATTAAATATGCTTTTGAAATGGCCAGTAAAAACGGGTCAAAGCGTATAACCTGCGGCCATAAGGCCAATATCATGAAAATTACAGATGGACTGTTCCTGGAAGTTTTTTATGAAGTAGCCAAGGAATACCCCCACCTTAAAGCTGATGATGTAATTGTTGATGACCTCTGCATGAAACTCGTAAGCCGTCCGCAGGAATTTGATGTAGTGGTACTAACCAACCTGCAGGGTGATATTGTAAGCGACCTTTGCGCCGGATTAGTTGGCGGACTTGGTTTTGCCCCTTCTGCGAATATTGGTGACCATATCTGCATTTTTGAGGCTGTGCATGGAACTGCACCTGATATTGCCGGTAAAAATATTGCCAACCCCACTGCTTTGTTATTAAGTGGAATTGCCATGTTGCGCCACCTCGGGTTAATGGAAAATGCTGCCACTATTGAAAATTCATTACTCTATACGCTGGAAAGTGGTGTTCATACCGGCGATTTTGGCGATAAAGCCAAAGCATCTGTAAATACCACGGAATTTGCCAATGCAATTATTAACAACCTGGGAAAAGTACCTGAACATGGTGCCCGCCCGATGTTACCTAATAAGCCGGTTACACCTACAATTTTCAAGCTCGAAGAAAACCCCATGATCATGTCAAAAGATCCTGGAAATGATATGATCATAGGGGTTGATATGTTTATTGAAAGCAGTGAGCAACCAAATGTTGTTGCCGAAAAATGCCTTTTGCGCACCGGCGACCTGTTCAGGCTTGTTACAGTAAGTAACCGCGGAACACAGGTATGGCCAAAGGGATCTGTATTCACCAATATGGTGAACCAGTATTGTGCACGTTTTGAGAGTGTTGGGAATATTGAAGTTACCCAAACAGATATCCTTGAACTCTATAGAAGACTGATGGCAGATTTTAAAATCTGTTCCACTGAACTGCTCAATATGTGGGGCGATAAAAAAGCGTATAGCCTGGCCCAGGGACAATAAATTTCTTCCTGAATATTTACTACCGGAGATTATACCCCAAAAGGATAAGTCTCCGGTATTACTTTTCCGTTCGGCGCTATATGCAAAGGATGGACCGCCTTTGTTTCATCAAGATAAATAAAGGCATCGTAGCGTAATGGCAAAATTGTTGGCACATAGTTGCCATATTGTTCATATACCGGGTTATATACAACCCCAATAGCCCGGTGTCCTAAATGGCTTTCCATGAATTGATTATTTTCCCGGAAATCAGCGGTCAATAATAACTTATCAGATGCACCGGCCTTATGCAGCAAATACTCCCAGCTACCCTCTTTCACCTCACCCATCTGCATTTCCTGCATTTCTGCACCCCAGTTCCTGCCTGCCATCACTGTGCCTCTGGCAGAACCAAATCCCACCAGTACAACCCCTTTATCAGCATGTGAAACCCTGGCCAGCTCCCCAATATTAAACATGCCTTCATCTACCATATCAGTGGCCCTTGCATCGCCAACATGCGTATTATGCGCCCACACAATTACTTTAGACTGATCACCATGAAATTTTAACAAGCGTTCCAGGGTATCTGACATATGCCTGTCACGCAGATTCCAGCTATCCGGCCCACCAGCAACCATTGCCCGGTAATACTTCTCTGCATTCACCGCGATCATTGCATTTTGTTCAGCGTTGAAAACATTTTCGTGGTCTGAATTATACTGGGGCAGTTTTCGTTGGATCTCCTTCAGTAATTGCATTACTTCCTGCTGGCAAAGTTCAGGTACCAACCTGCTTGCCTGTGCATAAGAACGACCTTCATCTTTCCTGAATGGCTCAAAACAGGAAAATGCTTGCTCCGCAATTTTCAAAGCCCCGGCATCTGTTTTCTGCAAATATTGCATGATGCTTTCCATGCTTTCCCAAAGGCTATATACATCTAACCCGTAGAAGCCAACTTTCTGATTTAACCTTAAACCCTGGTTATGCTTTTGAAGCCAATCTGCAAGTGCTACCATTTCCCAGTTGGCCCACATCCAGGTAGGCCATCGATCAAAGGCATGCAATACCTTAAAGGCACTCTTATTTTCAGTATCATATCCTTTTATAAATCGATTCAACCGGTAACAATCAGGCCAGTCGCCTTCAACAGCAATAAAATTAAAGCCCTTCTCCTCAACCAGGTGCCTGGTGATATGCGCACGCCAGGTATAGTATTCATGTGTACCATGACTTGCCTCACCCAGCATTACGATTCTCGCATCGCCGACCAGGTCATAAAGCGGCTTAAGGTCTGCTTTACTTTTAAGTGGATAAGCCCATTGCTTAATTGCACTGATCGCTTCCAGTTCTCCAATATTGGCCTTTTTGGTAAAATAGTGCGGCATAAAGTTTTTTTTACCAGTGAATAATACTCAGGGTTCTTCTTCTGTATCTGTAATAATGAACTCATCATCAGAACTCCTGCCTAGTTCATTTAATTCTTTGAATGTAAAATCATCCATTCCCGTAGTCTGCTCCCATTTGCCTTTTTCCATTTTCAGTATCTGGACAGACAAACCAAAACGCTGCTGAAACTCCTTTTCGACATCGGCAATTTTATACCAGGGCTGAATTTCCAAAACTGCGGAAACGTGGGTGTTTTTAATATCCCCGATTTTTTCGGAAGGCGGCAATTCTTCATTATCTTTTGATGGCTGGTATTTTTTGTGGGTATGTTTAAAAAAACCGATTCTCAGGTATGGATAAAAGTCTGAAAAACTTTCCTGTATGTCCTTTATGGTTGTATTATCGTGAATATTTAGAAACATGGCTTCATGAATTTTATTGAATGGAACTACTTACCATTTCTCCCAATGGATATTTTTTTCATCAAACTTATCCTGTGCTTTGTCCTCCCCGGTTGGATGGCCAATAGGAATTAAATTCAACGGGATAACCTCTTCCGGAATACCCAACTCTTTCCTGACAAAACCCATCAGGTTTTTATTCGGGTATACAGCGGTCCAGACCGCCCCTAAACCAAGAGCTTCCGCCGCAAGCAAAATATTTTCAGAGGCGCAGGAACAATCCAGGATAGCAAATTCCCCGCTTCCAAAAGCGGCCTCACCAGGCAAGGCACAAACCAAAATGCAGGTACCTGCCTTCGAAAGCATTTTTGCATAGGGCAATCCCGCAGATAACCTTTCCAGTTCCGCCTTTTCAGTTATAACAAGAAATTTCCACGGCATCATATGGACAGCTGCGGGCGCGGCCATGGCTGCCCTTAGAATTTCCAGGACATCTGCCCTGGAAACAGGCTTGCCGGTAAAATTCCGGACACTCTTCCTTTGAAGAATGACTGTCATAGCGTCCTTTTTTAGCTTTGCTTCCATCATAACGAAGCTATACATATACCTGCTCATGTTCAATGATATCCATTAGCAAGAGAAATGATGTTGGTCAAACATCCGCGAACCAGCTGAAACCCGGAAAAGGAGTGGGAATAAGTGACCGCAATCATATAGTCGTTTGAGTTACGTCATTCAGAAAGCGTAACCTATGAAATACTTTTAGCTTCCATTCAATTAAAAAGACCTGTTATGCTGAACGAAAAACTACCCGGGGAAGATTTAATTTCCCTGCAAAAGGAAAAAGGAAAGATTTGTATTTCCATTATTGTGCCAACACATAAGACGTCTCCTGAAAGGAGAATAGATGAACTGGCTGTTACAAGAGCAGTAAAATCTGCAACAGAATACCTGAATTATAAATATCCGGATACAGATACAAAGCCACTACTCCGTTCACTGGAAGAACTGGTTCAGGAAATTGACTACACCCACAATTCCGAAGGGATCGGATTGTATGTTTCCCCTGGCTTTAAATTATCTGTGAAATATCCATTCCCGATAGAGGAAAAGGTAATTGTCGGCGAATCATTCGAAGTACGCGATTTGCTGTACAAACAAAATTTCGCAAATCCCTATTTTGTATTACTATTATCCGAAAAAGGGGTTCACCTTCTGGAAGGATCATGGTCTCAGCTAAGTGAAATAACCGACAAGAATTTCCCCAGGAAATACACTGAAGAATATATTTATAGCAAACCCAGCAAACCCACTTCTTATTCAGGTTACACACACGAAAAGGGGTTTGAAAAAGACAAATCGGAACTGATAGAAATCAGGGCAAAGGACTTTTTCCGCGAAGCAGATGAATTGCTAAAGGATTACCTTATTGGGGAAACACCGCTGGTGGTAGTGGGGGTTGAAAAAGAATTGTCCTGGTTTGAGGATATTTCAAAGCACCGCCAGCACATCATCAAAAAGATTCACGGGAATTATGCCCATTCCAACCCCAAACAGATTGCAGACATCGTATGGCCGGAAATGCTTGCCCATTTTGAACAAAAAAGAAATGACCTGATTAAGGATTTTGTAGAAAAACTTGGCACACATCTTGGCACAAGCGGGATCCAGGATGTATGGCAGGCGGCAAAGGAAGGGAAAGCGCTTAAATTGCTGGTAGAGAAAGATTACCGCTGTCCGGGTTTTACAGACAAGGAAGGTTATCATTTATACCTGCGGCCACCGGAAAAAACCCATAACATATTAGCAGATGCAGTAGACGACCTGATTGAAATGGTACTCAACAAAAATGGCCAGGTGTATTTCACAGAAAATGGCAGTTTATCTGACTACGAAAAAATTGCATTAATAACTAGATACTGATCCCGTTTTATTCTGTTTAAAAATCAGACTACATGAACCCATCCGGCAGCAGCAATTCACCACAATCAAATCCCCCAAAAAGGGAACCTGCCGGAAGGGGTTTTAATTGGTGGTGGATATACCTTTTTATTTTAACATTCCTGCTGTTCCCGCTATTCTCGAATATTTTTTCATCAGGCGAAGAAATTACCTGGCAAAAATTTGAAAGGGACATTCTGCCACGCAAAGCAGTTGAAAAGATTGTAGTTGTCAATAATGAAAAAGCAGAAATATATATTAAAAAGGAATTTGCGAATGATTCCGCTTTTAAGGATGTTTTAAAACCCGCATTTGGGAAAGGAGAAAGTCCCGGACCCCATTATATCATAAGCATTGGTTCGGTAGAAAGCTTTGAACGAAAACTTGATGAAGCGGAAAAAAACTTTAGTGCTGATGAAAGGATTAATGTCAGTTATGTAAAGAAAACAAACTGGACCTGGGGTATATTAAGTTGGGTGCTTCCCTTTTTACTGCTTTTTGCGCTATGGAATTTTTTATTGCGCAGATCCGGAGGGATGGGCGGAGGGGTGGGAGGAACCTCAATATTCAACTTTGGGAAGTCTACAGCTACTTTAATAGAAAAGCAGAAAAGCAACATCACTTTTGATGATGTAGCCGGACTGGAAGAAGCTGAAATGGAGGTAAGGGAGATTGTTGATTTCCTTAAGAATCCTGAAACTTTTACAAAACTGGGCGCAAAAATACCAAGGGGGGTTATGCTGGTTGGACCTCCAGGAACCGGCAAGACTTTATTGGCCAAAGCAGTAGCAGGTGAAGCGCAGGTGCCGTTTTTCTCTATTTCGGGATCAGAGTTTGTTGAAATGTTTGTTGGTGTAGGCGCATCGCGGGTGCGCGATTTATTCAAACAGGCAAAGGAAAAAGCGCCTTGTATTGTTTTCATAGATGAAATTGATGCCATCGGCAGATCGAGGGGAAAGGGTGCATTCCTGAGCGGCGCTAATGATGAAAGAGAAAGCACGCTCAACCAGTTATTAACTGAAATGGATGGTTTTGGCACGAATAGCGGGGTGATCGTTTTGGCCGCTACCAACCGTGCAGATATGCTCGACCCTGCATTGTTGCGTCCCGGCAGGTTTGACCGGCATATTTACCTTGAATTACCTAACATGAAGGAACGGGAGGAAATATTTAAGGTGCATATGCGTCCCCTTATAATGGATGACACCATTGATATTCATTTTCTTGCAGGGCAAACCCCGGGTTTTTCCGGTGCAGATATTGCAAACATCTGTAACGAATCTGCTTTGATAGCCGCAAGAAAAAAAAGGGAGAAAATCGGGCGGGATGATTTTTTAGACGCCATAGACAGGGTAGTTGCCGGTTTGGAAAAGAAAAGTAAAATCATATCACCCGAAGAGAAAAAAATCATTGCCTACCATGAAGCCGGTCATGCCCTGGTCAGCTGGCTGCTCAGCCGTGTTGACCCTCTGGTAAAAGTTTCCATTATTCCCCGGGGGAAGTCACTAGGCGCAGCCTGGTACCTGCCGGAAGAAAAGCAACTCAGGAGTGAAACCACTTTCACTGAACATTTATGTGCCACGCTTGGCGGAAGGGCTGCAGAGGATATAATATTTGGTGAAGTTTCTTCGGGCGCCTTGGATGACCTTGAAAAAGTTACCCGCGAAGCATACATGATGGTCACTTATTATGGTTTCAATAAAAAAATCGGTAATATCAGTTTTTATGATTCCACCGGACAACGGGATATGGGAATTCAAAAACCATATAGCGAGGAAACCGGGAAGCTCATTGATGAAGAAGTAAGGAAATTAGTTGGTGAAGCTTATGAACGCACTAAAGGAATCCTACAACAAAATAAAGAATCATTGCAGAAAATCGCCGAACTGCTTCTCAGAAAGGAAATCATTTTCAAGGATGACCTTGAAAGCATTTTAGGCAAGCGCCCGGAAACTTCTGTGAAGAAATCGTAAACAAAGGCGACTTCAATAAGGTAGTTTCCGGGTAATAGCAAAGGATACAAATGCAGTCGCCATCATGACAACCACAGCCAACAGCAGCAATAGGCGGGCACGCCGGATTGCCTCAGTATCTTTAAACCGTTTCCCTTCGTACCATGCATAGGCGCTATACATGGCAAGCAGTGCTCCACCTGTGAAAATCAACTGGTACAGCCCCCAGGTTGCATCAGCAGCATTAAGGAGGGTCATACTTTTCTGGTTTTTGCATATCCGTTTTTCAGCAGCCATTGAAGAACTTTTTCGCGCTGGTCGCCCTGAACAATTGCCTCCCCGCCTTTTACAGACCCACCGGTTCCGCAAAAATTCTTAAGTTGTTTGCCCAGTGCTTCAAGGTCTTCTGTAAGTCCGGTAAAGCCGGTAACCAGTGTAACGGCTTTGCCACCACGCTGTTTGGTGTCAAGCCGTACACGCAACAATTGCTTATCAGGCGAAACTGTTTCTACTACCTGCTGATCTTCGGCTTCAAACTTAAAATCCGGATCGGTTGAATATACCAGTCCGTTTTTGCCGGTTGGCTTTTTCTTTGACATAGCTCAAAGTTAGGGAATGGTGAATAGTGAATTGTTTACCGCTTACTTAATAACTGCCTTTAAACTGAGGTCCACACTCCTTGCCTGGTGAATCAGTGCGCCGACACTTACAAAATCCACACCGGTTTTCGCATAATCAACCAGGTTATTAAGATTAATCCCTCCGCTGGCTTCCGTTTCAAATTCCGGACCGATCAGGGGTAATGCCTGGGCGATGAGGTCAGGGCTAAAATTATCCAGCATAATCCGGAAAACTTTCCCTTTACCAACAGCAACAATTTCCCGAACATTATCAAGTGTACGGGCCTCAACTTCAATTTTCATTCCGGGCTTTTTCTCCTGTACATAATCCCAGGCCTTATTAATGGCTTTTGTTATTCCACCACAGTAATCAATATGGTTATCCTTCAGCATAATCATATCATATAAAGCAAAGCGGTGGTTTATGCCTCCCCCAATGGCTACGGCCCATTTTTCCAATAACCGGAAATTCGGAGTGGTCTTTCGGGTATCCAGCACCCGGGTATGGTATCCTTTTAACAGGTCGGTATACTGGCGGGTAAGTGTCGCAATGCCGCTCATGCGTTGCATACAATTCAGCACCAAACGTTCTGCCTGCAAAATTATGTGTATATCAGCGTCCACTTCAAAAGCGAACTCGCCATTATGCATGGTATCCCCGTCTTCCTTGAAGGCGCGGAAAACTGCATCCGGTTGCATATGGTGGAAAATCCTTTCAGCTACTGCCATGCCGGCCAGCACACCATTTTCTTTAATTTTCAGAACCGCTGTTCCCTTTGCAGTTGCCGGAATGGCACTCAAGGTTGAATGATCTCCATCACCTATATCTTCGGCAAGGGCATCGGTAATCAGTTTTAGGAATAGTTGGTCAAATGCTATCATGGAAACAAAGCTAGGAGATTGTTCCGTGTGGGACGAAAAAAAGGGCCGCTGCATTGCTGCAGGGCCCATTGCTTCAAGGGGATATTGTGATCAAATATTATTCCTGCTGGAAACGCATTTCCTGCAGTAATTGCTTGTCACCTTTTTGTTTCATGAATAAGGTAGTTCTGTAATGGCCATTATTGGTCATCAAAACACCAATTACATAATTTGAGCCGTTGTTTTCTCCCCTGTGCTTTAATTCAAAAGATTTCACCCCGCCATTATTGTTAAAAAAATCCTTAAGGATCATTTCAGCCTGGCTTCGGCTGTAATTGTCGCTTTTTTCCGGAAGGGTGATGTCTACACGGGAATCAAAAAAACGGGACAATAAATTGGCATTACCTGATTTCAGGGCAACCACGACAGAATCCATTTCTACGCTGTTATTTGTAGTGAATCCCGAAAAAATAACGCCAAGGCTTAATAGGATAATTGTAAAAAATGCTTTCATACGTCGATATTTAATGGTTTTTCGGCGTTTTCAGGGGATAACAGATGAACAGATGCTTTAATCCATCACCCAAAAGTGTGCCAAGTGTTAACCAGCAACTTTCACAAACTGGCCAGCCGGTTGATTTTTATGCTTTTGCCAACTCCTATACCCTCAAAAAAAACTAGATTTACACCAGCAAAACCAGAAGAACAATTACAACAATGAAAAAAGTAATCCTGATAATAATGGATGGCTGGGGACTGGGGAAAGTCTCTGCAAGTGATGCCATCCAGCATGCTAATGTACCCTTTGTAAGCAGTTTATATAAACAGTACCCCAATACTACCCTGGTAACCTGTGGGGAAGCGGTGGGCTTGCCCGATGGACAAATGGGCAACAGTGAAGTGGGGCACCTGAACCTTGGGGCAGGCAGGGTTGTCTACCAGGAACTTCAGCGTATTAATGTTGCCATCCGGAATGGTGAATTCCAGAAAAATGAGGTACTCCTCCGTTCTATCAGAACGGCAAAACAAAGCGGGAAAGCGCTGCACCTGCTTGGACTGGTCAGTGACGGCGGTGTACACTCCCATACCAACCACTTAAAAGCAATTGTAAGTGTTTGCAAACAAGAAGGATTGTCCAATGTATTTATTCATGCCTTTACAGATGGCCGGGATACCGATCCGAAAAGCGGGTTGTCTTACCTCACAAGCCTGCAGGGGCACCTTGACCAGACAACTGGGGTTATTGCATCGGTAAGTGGCCGCTATTATGCCATGGACCGCGATAAACGCTGGGAAAGGGTTAAGCTGGCTTACGATGCCCTTGTAAAGGGAACCGGCGAAAAAGCGACCAATGCGCTTTCAGCGGTCAGTGAGGCTTATAGCCGGAATATTACTGATGAGTTTATCTTACCTACTGTAATTACCAATGCTGCTGGTTTACCACTGGCCACTATCCATAACGGGGATGTAGTTCTCTGCTTTAATTTCCGCACCGACCGCTGCAGGGAAATTACCCATGTACTTACCCAGGAAGATATGCCCGAATTTGGCATGAAACACCTGCAGCTTGATTATACCACGATGACCGAGTATGATAAAACCTTCAGGGATGTGCATGTAATATTTGAAAATGACAACCTGAACAATACATTAGGAGAAGTGCTGGCACGGTATGGAAAAAAACAAATCAGGATTGCCGAAACCGAGAAATACCCGCATGTTACATTTTTCTTCAGCGGTGGCAGGGAACTGCCATTTGAAGGCGAAACCCGCATCCTGAAACCATCCCCGAAAGTGGCTACTTACGACCTTCAACCGGAAATGAGTGCGAAGGAGCTGACCGACGCGCTGGTTCCTGAAATTGAAAAAGAAGCACCGGATTTTGTTTGCCTGAATTATGCCAATGCTGATATGGTTGGCCATACCGGTGTTTTTTCCGCGGCTATTAAAGCGGTTGAAACTGTTGACCAATGCGTGCAAAGGGTGGTAACTGCAGGTCTCAGACATGGCTATACTATTTTGGTTACAGCCGACCATGGCAATGCCGATTATATGGTGAATGACGATGGCAGCCCAAATACAGCCCACACCCTTAACCTTGTTCCGCTTTTTATTATTGCCAACGACTGGAAGGGAACAGTAAAACCAGGAAAACTTGGTGATATCGCCCCAACGATATTAACTATTATGGGCCTGCCCATACCTAAAGAAATGACCGGTAACGTTCTTATTTAAACCCTCCTAATCATGGTAAAAAAAATATTATTATTCTCGCTGGCTGCATTAGTTATAATACAGTTCTTCAGGCCAAAACTCGATAATAACTCAACTGCAGCCAACGCAGATAATATTAATAATTTTGCGAACGTTCCGGCCGATATAGACCAGGCGCTTAAAACAAGTTGTTACGATTGCCACAGCAATAAAACCACCTACCCCTGGTATGCCTCGGTACAGCCGGTTGGCTGGTGGCTGCAAGATCATATCAATGATGGCAAAAAAGAACTGAATTTCGATGAATTTGGCAGCTATACCCCCCGCAGGCAATACCATAAACTTGAAGAAATTGGCGACGAAGTTGAGCATGGTGAAATGCCCTTGCCTTCTTACACTATCATACATACCAATTCAAAATTAAGCGCTGAACAAAAAAGACAAATAGTGAGCTGGACTGAACAGCTGATGAATGATATGAAGGCGAAATACCCGATTGACAGCCTGGTCAGGAAAAAAGGATGATTCGATGGTTGATAAAATACCCACTTACTATAGATCCGTCTGTTAAAGCGGCTTTTATCATTATTATGTAAAATACTCCACAAGAATGCTTTGGTAAAAAAAAATTGTTAAATTACAAAAGCATAAATCACTGCATGACTGAAGAAGGCCTGCTTAATGGATGTTTACACAACGATCCGATAGCGCAAAAGGAATTGTACCAAAAGTACAGTCCGAAAATGCTGTCAGTATGTTATCGCTTCGCCCATAATAGGGAGGATGCTGAAGATATGCTACAGGAAGGCTTTATAAAAGTATTTTCCCAAATCCATACGTTCCGCTCCCAGGGTGCATTTGAAGGCTGGATCAGGCGTATCGTTGTGCATACCTGCATCAATCACCTTAAAAGAAATAAAAAATTTAATGAAAGCGTGGATCTTATCCATGCATCAGGTTTACAAATCAGGGAGGAATCTGTACCATCAATTGTCCAGGCAAAACAGGTTATAGAATGTATTCGTATGCTGCCTATAGGCTACAGGACGGTTTTAAACCTTTATGCTCTGGAAGGATATTCCCACAAAGAAATTTCGACGGTACTGGATATTGAAGAAAGCACAAGCCGCTCCCAGTATACCCGGGCCCGGCAAATGCTGGAGGAAATACTGGTAAAGAAAAAAATATTGCAAAAACCACAAGATAAAGTGGCATTGTTCGCAGCGTTTGGACGCTAATAATGCTCTTAACTAAGGGAATGGATAATAGAGTGTATCCCTAACCGCAAGAAAGAAGATGGAGCAACAATTTTTTGAGGATGAGTTTGAACAGTTTCTAAGAGAAAACGCCGATCAGCATAGAATGTACCCTTCTGATGGAGTATGGACGAATATCTATCGTCAATTACACTCCGGAAGGAGGAGAATCGCTCTCGGGGGAATGCTCTTGCTGGTAATGTCAGGCATTTTTTGGCTGGCAAACACTGGTTCTGTTATCCATAATCATCCTGCTATAGCTGCTAAAAACTCCCTTCAGTTATCAGAATCTGGTGCTATTGTTTCTGCATCCACGGTCACCGTAGATGATATTATTGAAAAGCTCAGGGCTAAATCCCTGATACCGCCAATGGCTATCGTTGCACCTCTTTCCCTGTCACCACTCCAATTGCATAAACCAGATCATTTATCCGACACATATAATCCCGCAAAAAACCAGGAATCTATCCCGTATTCTTCCATGGACATGACTTTGGAGGAATCGCCCATAAGGACAAACAAAGTTTTCCAGGCAGTTGAAGGAGAAACCCCTGATGCTTTGGCTGACCTTCAGGCATCTGCGGTAAGCAAAATTGAAGTGACTGAACCAAACCAGCCCAAGGTTTCCGAACCAGTTCGCAGATCGCCTTTGCTTTCCATTGCTTCCGCAACTGAAGCTAATTCGCATTTCTCATCCTCAACAACTATTACTGGTCCAAAACCAAAAATAAAAAACAGGCTAAGCTTCCTGATGAGTTTTGCCCCCTCTATTGGTTACCGCAACCTCTTTGAAGGCAATAACCACTATACTTACGGCAGTTCACCATTAATGGTTCGCCACCTTGACGTTAACCGTTTTGTAGACCACCAACCGGCAATTGGTTTTGAATTAGGCGGTGGATTCCGTTACCAGGTTACAAGGTCATTGGCTGTCAGAACCGGACTACAAATCAACCTGACCAGGTATAGTATTGCTGCCTTTTCGCATTCTCCTGAAAAAGCAACGCTTTCCCTGAATCCCGATTTTGGGTATTTAAGGGACACACTTGTAGCTACATCTAATGTTCGGAACCTGGCAGGAAATAACCCGGAACAGTTGCAAAACGAATTCCTGCAAATTGCTATGCCTGTTGCAGCTGAAATGAAATTATTCGGCGACAATAAACTCCAGGTAAACCTTGCTGGTAGTATTCAGCCTGTCTATTTACTGAACACTAATCAATACCTGCTATCGAGCGACTACTCAAATTACATTAAAGAGCCTTCTTTGATTCGTCGCTGGAATATGGCTACAAGTATGGAACTATTTGTTTCCTATACAACAGGCAATGTCCGCTGGCAGGTGGGGCCCCAATTCAGGTACAATCTCTTATCTACTTACAAAACAGAGTACCCTATCCGGGAAAACCTGATGGAATACGGCTTTAAATTCGGTGTAAGCAAAACCATCCGATAATCAATCCCGCTTCCTTAATTTTGGTGGATGCGAAACATAGTCCCTATTTTACTATTTACAGTAATTGCTGTTTTTTCCTGCAAGCAGGCAAACAAACAGGCCGGCACGAAACCAGAAGAACAAACTTATTTCCCTGTTAACGCCTATATCGAATCACAACTTCATAAAATTGATTCCCTGCAACTACCGGTTACCCGGTATTTCACCAGTGAAGGGCACGGGGATACCACTTTATTATCAACCGCTGAATGCAGGAAGCTGGCGGCCCCTTTCCTCGAACAGGACATATCAGATCCGGCCCTGAAAAATCATTATGTCGAAAATAGTTTTGCCGACCAGTCTATTCCCAGCGTCAGTTTCACCTACCAGACAAAAGACAGCAGTTTGCCTTTAAAAAGGGTAGATATAGTTTTAAAACCCGATCCTGTAAATGCCGATAAAGTAAAATCGGTGTATATGGAAAAACTTTTTCAGCAGGGGGATTCCATGGTCAATGAAAAATTATTCTGGAAAAACGATCATTATTTCCAGGTGATCCGTTTTAAGCAAGTGGCAAAAAACCAGCCTGTCCTGTCACAACTTAAAGTTGTTTGGGACCCGACAGAATAAACTCCGCAGCAACATTCCATGACAACGGCAGCCTTCCAGCAAATTGCGCACACCATTCCATTAGCTCCTGGTATTTACAAATATTATGACGCTTCAGATACCCTTTTGTATGTAGGCAAAGCTAAAAGCCTGCGTAAGCGGGTAAGCTCCTATTTTACAAAAACTTTTACCAGCTATAAAACCCATGAACTGGTTCAAAGGATTGAACGCATAGAATTCACCATTGTAGATTCGGAACAGGATGCTTTCTTACTGGAAAACGCACTCATCAAACAATTCAGGCCCCGGTATAATATCGACCTGAAAGACGATAAAACTTATCCTTTCCTGGTCATAAAAAATGAACCCTTCCCCCGGGTATTTCTTACCAGGAAAAAAATAAATGACGGCTCTGAATATCTTGGCCCGTTTACTTCAGTCGGCAAGGTGCGCGAATTGCTGGATTTCATCAGGCAGAATATTCCAATCAGGACCTGTAAACTTAACCTGACCGAAGCAAATATTAGAAAAGGCAAATTCAAGGTTTGCCTGGAGTATCACCTGGGCAATTGTAAAGGCCCCTGTGAAGGATTTCAGTCAGCGGAAGAATATACGGCCGGTTTACAGCAATTGAAAAACCTGATGAAAGGCAACCTGAATCCGGTTATGCAACAGTTCAGGAAAGAAATGCAGGAATATGCAGCAGGTATGCAGTTCGAAAAAGCTGAACTGATGCGCAAGAAACTTGAACACCTGGAACAATACCAATCCAAATCCGTAATTGTCAGCAGGCATTTGGGCAACCTTGATGTTTTCTCTATCCTGAAAGATGGTGATATTGCTTATGTTAATTACCTGATGGTTCAAAACGGTACTATTGTGCAAACCCATACGATCCAGCTGGAGACCCATCTTGATGAAGATGAAGCTGAGGTACTGGCTTTTGCCATAGGCCAGATGCGGGAAACTTTCAAAAGCCTTGCCCTGGAAATCATAGTTCCTTACCCGGTACCCGAAATGCCGGGCGAGTTACTTGTTACAATCCCTAAAGCAGGTGATAAAAAGAAGTTACTGGAATTATCAGAGAAAAATGTGAACTATTTTAAGGAAGAGATCAAAAGAAAAAAGACCCTGTTGCTGGAAGGAAAATCGGACTTCGATAAGAAAAAAGTGCTGTACCAGTTGCAGGAAGATCTGCATTTACATAGCCTGCCTGTTCATATTGAATGTTTTGACAATTCCAATTTCCAGGGTAGCTACCCGGTTTCAGCCATGGTTTGTTTCAGGGATGGTATTGCAAGTAAAAAAGACTACCGGCATTTTAATGTAAAAACAGTTCAGGGCATAAATGATTTCGCCACCATGAAAGAGGTGGTTTTCAGGCGTTATAAACGCCTTCGTGATGAATCTGCAACCTTACCCCAGCTGGTGATTATTGACGGCGGAAAGGGCCAGTTAAGTGCCGCAATGGAAAGTATCAGGGAGCTGGGACTGGAGGGAAGGATGACGGTAGTAGGATTAGCAAAAAATGAAGAAGAAATTTTCTTCCCGGGCGATAGTGAATCGGTTCGCCTTCCTTACCAAAGTGAAAGCCTGAAACTGATCCGCAGGATACGGGATGAAGTGCATCGTTTTGGTATCACTTTTCACCGCCAGAAAAGGAGCCAGGGGACTTTTAAGAATGAGTTGCAATCCATACCCGGAATCGGGCCAGGCACTGCAGACCAGTTGTTGAAAACATTCAGGAGTGTAAGCAGGGTGAAAGAGCAAAACCTCGAATCACTGGTGAAAGTAATAGGGATCGCGAAAGCAAAAATGGTGTGGGAATATTTCAATGGGGAGTCCTGAGTTCTTGCAGGCACTGCCTGGAATTAAATAAGCGTATTAAAGGGTTACATTCCTTGCTTTCCCTCATTTACATAAAAAAAGGGGCCAGGATAGAAATCCAGCCCCGTTTTTAAAATCCAATATCCTATGAAAAACCGAGGTAAAGATACACCTTAAATCCGTAGTTGCAATACCCTTAACCGGGTATTTTTCGCATACAGTTTAACGTTGTGACAATAATGCTTGTCTCGTCTAACGATCCGCAATCCACAAAAAAAGCCCCACCGAAGTGGGGCTAAACAAATTATCGCAGGACCAATTAATAAGACCAGAGATCCTGTTCGTAGTTGAATACTTTTTCTTTGATATTATCGCCTTCCAGGAGTCGGAGGATCGGATCCTTAACATAAGACGCGATCATCACGTCGCCGGGATTATCGATAGTTGACTTGATAATACGGCTTGAAAACATGCGGCTTTCAAATAACTCTTCCCAACTCATCCTTGCACCATAATTCTTGCCATTATACGCTTCATAACGGGCAAGTAATGGACGCATGTCGGGATAATATACCCAGAACAGCGGCGTAACATCACGGAAAGATCCGTCTGTATTCTTGATGGTCTTCAACGGAGCCACACCAAGTATGCGTACATGAAGGCGGGAAGATTCTTTATCGAAAACCACTTCTTCCTTGATCCAGTATTTTTCAATATCATCCGGATTGAACATATTGATGATCGTAGTATCCTTCATGATTCCTTTGGAACCATCCGGATCCTGTGCCCAATCAGGAACAGACTGTACCACTGGCTTTCCAATGAGTTGTTCAGTAATTTCCTTAAGGGTTACCGGTGTGGTGAATCTGTCATCAATAGGGCTGAAAGCCGTTACTTCTCCACTCTTGATAGAACCCAGCAGGATGTTAATAAACCGCTGGTTACCGTTATCGTCATCTGCTTTATACATGAAGGGCAGGTTCATTTTTTCATGAACATCAATTTCCCTCCACAGGCGCTGGCGATAAACCGCATCATCTTCACGGATATGCTCATATGCAAGTGGGGTACGCTCTTTTACCAGGTTGCGTTCGATAGCATTATCATTACGCAATGATTTTTTAGTTTCTCCCAGGTTAAGGTCCGGCAAAACTGCAGTTTCAGCAGGAATGGTATCCTTGGCCGGAGCTGTAGTAAGCGCAGTAGCATTTCCTGATTTGCTTTTATTGGTACTTGTTTTCTTCGCAGTGCTGGTTCTTTTCTTGGATTTCCGCGCCGGTTTTGCTTGTGCATCGGCAGACTCCACGAACAGTCCCATTGCTGCTATGATTAAACAAAGTTGGATGATACGGTTTTTCATTGTATGCCTGTTTTAGTCTTATGCTTATTTCAAGTTAAAAAAGATACCGGGTAATTCACGAACCTTGCCATCTGGACCTTTTACACGGATCTGGTCGAAGTATACTACTGTTCCTGGGGTTGCACGGTTTACAATTGTAGCGGCAGTCCCACCCCAGCGTGGACCTTCGTTTGCAGCCTGCTGGTAGTTCTGGAAAGCGCCGCCGTTAGCTCCAAGGGTATAACCTACCACCTGGAATGGAGCATCAAATTCAGAATCCATCAACTTTGCCAGCACACCACCCATTGCTTTGAAAGTTGCAGCGGGCATTGAACCACCCCTGCTGGCACCAACCATTGCAGCCGGATCAGGAAGTGTTTTACAACGCATAGGGAAAGAGGTTGTTTTTCCTTCAACCGTGATATTAAGTTCAGCAGGACCAGTTTTTGTTGGTTTGATGATATAACGGTCTCCACCGGCAGGGGTAATTGTACCACCTGTGAAAGACACATTCATCTTCTCTTTTCCGGCAGAACCTGCAGATACCATTACCGGGTTGTCTACACCCTGGTAAACAACGTTCATTTTCTCAAGGAAAACAGAGGCTCCGGAAGGAACACCTACAGTATATTTAATGGTCTTGTTCAGCGTAGCCGGAGTACCATCGGGCTTGGTGAAATTAACAACAACATTTACACTTTTTTCACCTGCACCGCTTACAGTTGTTTTGTACAAGGCAGATCCTTCTGCACCTAATGGAACAACGGAACCATTAACTGTTACAGTTGGTTTAGCTGCCTTCGAAAAAGCTCCGACACCTGCATTGATTTCCAATTCCTGTCCAGGCATCAGGTAGGTAGAGTTTGTACCAACAAAAGCCTGGAACTCATCGAACACTACTTCTACTTCACCTATTTCTTTGTGACAATAATCAACTACCTGTGTTTCTGAATTCTTTACATCGTTCTGGAACTTGCTCAGAATGGTGAGGGCGGCGATAGTTGGGGTCATGTGGAAATAAGCGGTCTTCCAGTCATTGTTCAGGGTACCTGTTTTTGATTCAGGAATACTCAGGTCAAGCGGAAATGATTTGGCGAAATTTGCTTTTTCTTCGGGAACAATAGCCAGCATCTGGTTCTTATAATCCTCCAGTTTCTTGCGCAATTCTTCTCCTTTTGGACCTTCAACCAGCATACGGGTTGAAGCGTCGAGGTTATCTTCGCTGAATTTCTCATCAGCTTTACCGATATTCTCACCTTTAGATTCAGTTTTTAATTCTGTCTTCAGGTCTTCGATGTATTTCGTCATTGCATCCGCCAGCTTTTGAGCCTGCTGTGCTTTAGGATACCAGATCGCAGTTTTCTCTGCGGTCTTAGGATCTTTCAGCTTGGCTTCAAAAGAATTAAAGGTGGATTTATTTTTGCTGTCAACTACTTCATTGGCGTGGTTGATGCTCGTGTTTACGGTTTTGAAAGCGTTCAGGATTTCAGATGAAACGTTCAATGCAAGTAGTGCGGTAAGCACCAAATACATCATGTTAATCATCTTCTGCCTGGGCTCTTTAGGTAAGGCCATGGATCTGGGTTTTAAATGTTGTCAATCTGTTTAAACAATTTCAAGAGGTTCAGTGATCAGGCGCTTATTAAGCCCTTCCCTGCATTGCACTCAGCATGTTGCCATAAACCTGGTTGAGGTTGCCCAGATTCTTAGCCAGCAAAGTGATTTGCTCTTTAGTTTTGTTTGCATCTTCAACACTTCCCTGCATGGCTACTGAAGCCTGTGCCAGGTTGCTGTAGAAGTTATTCATCGCTTTCAGGTGATTATTGGTATCCTGCAATTCCAACTCATAGATTGTGTTCAGGGAACCCAGGTTCTTTGTAAGCACCTGCACCTGCGAATGGAATTGTTTGGTTGATTCTGAAGCATCATTGAACGACTGCATTGTAGCCGCACTTTTCACATAAGCCTCTTTCATCTGGCCCAGTGCACCTGCAGCTTCTTTAGTTTTTGATGCATAATCATTGGTTGCAGCAACTACATCAGAAACATCTTTCATTTGATTAACTGTAGTTCCCAGTTTATTGAAACCTTCGCTCAGTTTTTTCAGGTTTGTTGGGGTAATATCAGCTTCCTGCATCATTTTGTCCAGGCTCTGCAAAGCTGGGTTCATACTGTTACCACCAGCCATTTTTGGAAGGGCTTCAGCAAGAGCAGCCATTTCCTGACCCGGAGGTGGAAGCAGTGCATAGATAAGGAAGATCGCTGCTTCAGTCAACAGACCAACAGTCAGCATGATGTCGGCAAACGATTTGTGCAGGATTTTCGCCCAGGCTCCGAAGATTACCACCGCAGCGCCCACGCATACAACGACGTTTACCAGTCTTTCAGTAGATTTAGATGTACCAGCCATAGTTTAAAAGTTTAATAACGTTTGATAAAGGGTTTAGATAAAAGAATAGCAGTTTGATTGTTTCAATCAATTATTTAATAATAAAATGTTGTCTTTAGAAATTTGCTATAGGCCTATTATTTGCCTTTTGTTTGTGTTGGGGGCAGATCGATCGCACAACGGAATCCGATGTAAGACTTAGCTGTATCCTGGTATTCATAAGAACGTGTACCAGTTTGCAGGAAGTACCCTACGTCTTTCCAGCTACCACCACGCAATACTTTACGCTTCATCCTAGGAGGATCAGAATCTTTGGCATTGTAGCGGATATCAGGGTTCATATCATGCTGGAAGTTGTAACCACCTTCATAGTAAAGGGAAGAGGTCCACTCAGCTACGTTACCTGCCATATTATACAGCCCGAAATCATTAGGCCAGTAAGCATCGGCACGAACAGTATAGAATCCACCATCTTCAGGATAGTTGCCACGACCAGGTTTGAAATTGGCCAACAGGCAACCCTTTCTATTTCTCAGGTAATAGTTACCCCAGGGGAACATTGATTGAGAGCGACCACCGCGGGCTGCATATTCCCACTCTGCTTCAGTTGGCAGGCGGAAATCAGATTCCTGTGCACGCTTCTTGCTGGAAAGGTAGGAATTCAGGTATTGGGTTCTCCATTCGCAGAACGCAGTTGCCTGGTTCCAGTTAACCCCTACTACTGGATAATTTCCGAAAGCGGGATGCGAGAAGTACCGCTTGGTCATTGGCTCATTATATGAATAGGAGAAATCACGGATCCAAACCAGGGTATCAGGATAGATGCGTACATCTTTCTTTATGATGAAGGTAGATCTTGGCCGGCCGGCATTTTCTCTTCTTGCAGCTTCTTTATTGTCGAAAGTTTCAGAATGGTAAATCAATTTGGATGCATCGATTTCCTTTTTGCCGAATACCCTGTTCTCAGGAGAAAGGATCAGCTGGTCGATTTTTTCTGTGGTTGACTTATCACCCCATTTAATGGTTTTTGCCTTTGCCCAATCAACATAATCAACCCCATCGGCATTTTTCACATAACCCATCAGCTTTGCAGCGGTTGAGTCACGCACCCATTGAACGAACTGGCGATACTCATTATTGGTAATTTCAGTAGCGTCCATCCAGAAACCGTTAATGGATACCTGCTTATTTCTTGCTGTATAGGCAAAATTGACGTCCTCGTCACTGGGACCCATATGAAAAGTTCCAGGTGGTATATAAACCATTCCCGGAGGCTTGGGCATAGTATACTTATTACCAGGCGCTACGCCATGCAATTGACCATCGTCTGGAATTCCTCCGCCTTTGGAGTTCTTTCCAAACTTTCCGCAACTTGCCAGCATTGTGATCGCCGCAAGTGTCAGCAAAGTGGACAGGTTTTTCATTTTCATAATATTAAAGGGTATTGGGCAAATATAATGTTTAGTCAACATCGGCTTTCCAAGTTTATAGTTTTATTACGGTTTCTTCAATCACTTGTATCCGTGTCTGAATTAACGGCACTTATTACGGTATTATTGTATTTCCACTCATTTTTTCTTCGTTTCCTACCTATAGCTGGAGCAACATTTCCCCAACCGAGGCCACAGGTTGGCTACAGCTATAGTTCTGGCAAACATAAATCAAGGTATCAGGTTCGGAGGGCTTTTTACGCAAAAGCGGGTAAGCATTGTTTTCGTGGGTAGCTGATTGGAGTATCCTAAACGGAATAAAATTAGCTAATATTTCGGAACGCAAAGCATCCGCCTGCGGCCCAACTACAACTATTTCCGCACACCCCCTCACCTTTCTGAACAATTCAATTGCCCAAAAACCGAAGGATCCGGGATACCGAACTATGGTTTTACCTATAGTTTCCAGCATTTCAGCAGATTGTTGCTGCCATTGCGGCTTGTCGAATACCACTCCCAGGTAATAAAGATTTAACACCATTACAGCATTTCCCGAAGGTTGCGCACCATCATAAATCTCCCTTTTTCTAACCACTACATCCCCCTGTTCCTTGAACGTATAATAAAATAATTGGTTGCCTTCCTCCCCAAAATCATCAATTACCCTCCCGGTCAGCTTAGCCGCCCGGTCCAGGTAATCATGGTCACCAGTTATCTCCTGGATATAAATCAAAGCTTGTACCAGATATGCGTAGTCATCCAGGAATCCGGGAAATTTAGCAATTCCTGCCTTATAAGTATGGTATAACCCACCATCGGGGCGGGTAAATACAGCCAGCATCCAGTTCATGTTCCTTACCGCTAAATCCCTGTATTCCTCTATTCCGGTTGCAGCAAAAGCCTTGCTGCAGGCAATATTCATCAACGCATTCCAGGAAAGGATCTGTTTATCGTCTAGTCCGGGCCTTACCCTCCCAGCCCTCCTGGCGATTAACCTGGCAGTTATCTCAATAAGTTTCTCCTCCATGACTGATTCGTCCATTTCATATTTCAAGGATAACCAATGGAGGTTCATCGAGCGGGTTAAAATATTAATGCCCTCCCAATTACCATCTGCAGTAATACCAAAGCGGTCAATGGCAATTGGGGCATCTTCACCTAACACCTCTTCAATCTCCCCTTTTTCCCACACGTAAAACTTCCCCTCTTCACCCTCAGAATCAGCATCCAATGCTGCATAGAACGCGGCCTCAGGTGACATTAACTCCCTTTGAAGAAAGTCCATGGTTTGGATTATCACCTCACGGTAAACAGGTTTTTGCGTTAACTGGAAAGCATCAGCCAAAACAGCAATAAATAACGCCTGATCATATAACATTTTTTCAAAATGGGGAACAAGCCATTCGTTATCGGTGGAATACCTGGCCAATCCGCCACCTATCTGGTCATATATACCACCTTCTATCATTTTATCGAGACTCAACAAGGCTTGTTTTATTGCGTCCTGGTCATTATATATATGCCCATACCGCAGCAGGTAAGCAATGGAATTCGTTTGCGGGAATTTAGGTGCCCTGCCAAAACCACCTTCAATTTTATCGGCAGTTTTAAGCAATTCTGTGGCCATCTGGTGAACAAGGTCCTCATGAAAAAATGGGAAATCTGATTTCCCCCCGAAATTGCTGGATTGTTGAAGGTGCTGGGTAAGGTTTTCAGCCTGTTGTGATATGTCCTCACGCCTTTCACGCCAGGCATTGGCAACACCCGCCAGCACGTCTGACCAGGAAGGCCGGTTAAATGCAGCCTGCGGCGGGAAATAAGTGCCGCCATAAAATGGCTTCCCTTCCGGTGTTAAAAAAACATTGAGTGGCCAGCCTCCACTACCTGTCATCGACTGAACGGCATCCATATAAATATGATCAAGGTCCGGCCTTTCTTCGCGATCAATTTTGATATTGATAAAATGCTTATTCATGGTCGCCGCTACCGAAGGGTTTTCAAAACTTTCGCGCTCCATTACATGGCACCAATGACAGGCTGCATAACCAATGCTTACCAGGATAGGCTTTTGTTCAGTGCGCGCCACTGCCAGTGCTTCATCACCCCATGGATACCAATCAACAGGGTTATGGGCATGCTGCAGAAGGTAAGGACTGGTTTCATTTTGCAGGCGATTGGGCATAGAGAAGAGTGAATGGTAAATGGTAAATAGTGAATGGATTCAAAAGGGGAAACAGTCGTACTAATATAAAGGTTCAGGGTTCTTAATTTTGACGGTTCAGGTGTAAAAAAAATAGTGAATGGGGCTTCATTTTGCTGCTTCCATTCACTATTTACCATTCACCATTCACTATCAACGATTCACTTCTTTTTAATTGTCGCAGAAAGGTACTGCTCCAGGGCCGCAACCATTGATGGCGTTTGCGGCTGGGGCGCTTTGATGTCGAGTATCAATCCGGCCTCTTCTACTGCCTTGGAAGTATTGCTGCCGAATGCACCGATCCTCGTTCCGTTTTGCTGGAAGGCCGGGTAATTATCAAAAAGGCTTTTTACACCGCTTGGGGTGAAAAAGCAAATAATGTCATAGTCGTGTGCCCCCAAGACCTGTTTCAGGTCATTGGAAATAGTGCGGTACATAAAGGGAGTTGCAAATTCGCATTTGTGCGATTTCAACCAACTCACAATATCATTATCCTGTTGGTTTTCAGAGCATGGATAAAGGAATTTTTCATTCTCCTTATGCTTATTAATTACATCGAACATGCTTTTATTGGTGCCATCAGCCCCATAAAAAACCTTCCGTTTCCTATAGAGGATAAACTTTTGGAGATACAAGGCAACCGCCTCAGTGATGCAGAAATATTTGGTGTCCTGTGAAACAAGAACCTTCATCTCTTCACAGATCCTGAAAAAATGATCAATGGCATTCCGGCTTGTGAAAATCACAGCAGAATACTGTGAAAGGTCAACCTTCTGTTTCCTGAAATCTTTAGACGGGATACCCTCGAGTCGTATAAAGGGATGAAAGTCAAGGGACAAGCCGTATTTCTTACCTAGCTCGAAGTAAGGTGACTTGTCGCTTTCAGGCCTAGGCTGGGTAATTAGGATTTTTTTTATAGCGGGTGTTTGTACACCCTGCTTAGCCTCGTTCTTTAGCATTTTATTAAGCTAAATTTTCTTAAAGTTAATTAACTCCTACACAATTTTCAATAACACCTTATAAATCAACAGTAAGGGTGCTACTTCGAAGGCACAAAGGTAAAGAAAAAAATGGAAACGACTCGTTCTCACTTCCCGGTTAATATATCCATAAGAACTTATATACCGGTAAGCAAAAATGGCAACCACAACCACATAGGCAAGTGTCATGGCAACAGTTTTCACATCGGCACTGCCGAAAGCAGCCACCAGCAACAGCGGTAGCAGAAAAATGGCCATTACTTTATTACACATAAAAACGATAAAAATATAAGTATCGGTAGTAGCTTCCATTTTCAGGGTCCAGCCGATCATTTTCAGTATAAAATATTTTCCCAGGTAAAGCAGGGTTAGGCCGCCTGCTGAATACCCATACAGCCACCAAATACTAATAACATCGCCACCCGATTTAACCCTATCCTGGAGAATAAATGTAACCAGCAAACTACCTGTACCAATAAATAACAGGTTCAGAAAGAGGGAAGCCAGGGGCGTTTGTAGTAATTGTTCCCTGATCTGTTTTTGCTTCATGGAGGCCCTGAAAAAAACGGCAAACAAATTCTGGAAATACCGGCCGAAGGAAGCCCTTACAATAGCAAGCAAAAAAAATAATGCAGCCAGCAAATAGAAAATGTCATCCTTGCCCACATTTGTCCTTGGTGTGATTATCCTGTAAACAGCCTTGCCGGTAAAATTGAAATATTTGTTTTCCTTCAAAACCCGCTGGTACATTGATTTTGAAAAATCTACCGGCAGAACCGGGGCAGGTGCGGAAACAGGCAATGAATCTACTTTAACCTGAAGGGTATCTTTTTTGGCAGAACTATCTATTCCAGGAATTACTGTTTGGTGTATAACAGCTTTTTTATTGCCAGTGTCCGCAAGATTCAGGGAATCCTGCGCCAGTGGCTTGTCCTGGGCAGACAAACCTGTAACGAGGCAGCAACAAAATAAAATCAGGGATAAATATCGGTTCATGGATGGGATGCAATTTAGAAATAATTCACATAGCCCAAATGGATCTTGGTCTGGCGCAGGTTCAGGTTGGTATCATTTTTTTTACCGGCAGCAAGGGAAAGATTGAAAAAGCCCGCAGCAGTTTCAAAGGCAATGCCGAAACCTAATCCCAGTAAGCGGTTACTGCCAGGGGCATAATTACTTTTATTGGCAGTAAGGCCGAGGTCGCTAAAGGCAAAGAAATAAGAATTCATGCCAACCAGGTAGCGATATTCAATTGTGCTGACAAGGTACCTTGAAGAAAAAATACTCTCTTCATCAAAGCCGCGCATGAGTTTGTAACCACCAATCTGGAACAGTTCATTACGGTATAATTGCGGGCTTTGCAGCCAGGCCGCACTGGCCAATAACTGCAATGTAGCCTGCCGGCCAATCGGGAAAAACCTGGCTACACGGGCTTTTATGCGAAACTGGTAACTGGATAAATCGACTGTATCATACAATGAAGCATAATTGAATGAAGGGTCTTTTATATTTAAGATGGCGCTGCTCTCCCTGATCTCTCTCATTCCGGCAACAAAACTCGAAAAAACTTCCCAGCCCTTCCTGGGATTTCGCCGGTAATTGGTCGTGAATAATTCGTAATCAGCCCCCAGGCCGTATATACTCATATCAATATCGGCAGGCAATTTCTTTGAATTGATTACCTGTTGGGTATCTACAGTAATCAGGTTTGACCGGAATAAATGCAAAAATACCTTCCCTGTTTGCCTGGCGGTTAAGGAATATTGCAAACCAAGCTGGGTATTGATATTCAGGTAAGAACTGTCTTTTTTAAAAAGGTCAAACTGGGCGCTTATTCCGAATGCACTCCCAAAGATGAATGGCTGCTGGAATAACAGGTTCAGCCTGGGTGACTGCACCTGTAGTTGTTGCCAGTTGAGCCCTATTGTTTCTCCGGCACCAAGGGCATTTTTAAGGTTAAGATTGGCCTCCCCGGTAAGCTTCACTTTATTCCCCGAAAGTTGATCAGTGGTTGGTAATAACCCGATCAACACATTTACCTGGCTGCTTTTTCGGGGTTCCAGAAAAAGGTCGAGCTCTGCGCCATTTCCACCAAAACGCATTGCCCAGGGCTTTGATTCCTGCAAGTAGGGCAATTCCCTGAGGCGCTGGCTTATGGATTCAAAAGTCTTTTGGCGATACGGGCTCCCATATAGCAGATCGAGGTAGCGTTGCAGGAATCGCTCGGTAATATGGGCTGATCCGACAACCCTGATGCTGTCCATTTTATAGGGAATGCCCTTGGTCACCACAACGATTCCATTAACCAGTCCATGATCTAATTGAATACTATCGAGTTGCACTGATGCAAATGGATAGCCACGATCAGACAGATAGGAAATCAAGCCGGACTCTAATTTGTCAACTGCCTGCTGGTTAAAGGGCTGGTGGTTTTTTCGTGGTAATATTATTCCGCTCTGCTGTATTTCAAGCGCCGTTAATCCTTTTACCTGCAACTGGCCCCAGTAAAACTGGTCCCCAACAAAAAGATGCACTGTGGCTGAGGTTGAATCTACCTGCAAACTGTCGACCGAAGCCGATGCATAACCTTTTTTTGCCAGTTGCCGCGGCAGTTGGTTCACATATTGAAGGCATGAATTTTTATTACTGAACCTGGTGCTGATGGACAATTGCTGTACAAAAACAGAGTCTTTATCTATTGGTATGACATGCAGGAAATATTGGGCGTGGCCAATACTACCCGTTGCCAAAAAAATAAGTGATAGCAGCCATTGCCGATATGCCCTTAATTTTGCACTGTGGCCGGAATTTACCTTCATATCCCTTTCTGCAGGAAAGCATGTCATTACTGCAATTTCCATTTTTCTACCCGATTGCAAAACAAGAACGCGGTAGTTAGCGCTTTATTGACTGAAATTGACCGGGAAGCTTACCGGCTTTCGGGCCAAACCATTGAAACAATCTATTTTGGCGGCGGAACCCCTTCCCTGCTCAGTGTCCCTGAACTTAACAGCCTGCTGAACGGACTGGCAAAAAAGTTTTCCATTGCCGAAAACGCGGAACTCACCCTAGAAGCCAATCCTGACGATATCGATAAAGAGTTGCTATACGAATGGGGAAAGGCCGGCATCAACCGCTTAAGTATCGGCGTACAATCCTTCCGGGAAGAGGACCTGATCTGGATGAACAGGGCACATACCGCCGGAGAAGCATTAAGCAGCATCCGGTTGGCCAGGGAGGCTGGCTTCAGTAATATGACCATTGACCTCATCTACGGAACTCCTGATCTTACTGATGAAGCATGGCTGGACAACCTGTCGAAAGCTGTTGAGCTGGATGTGCCACACTTGTCCTGCTACGCACTTACCGTTGAACCAAAAACTGCCCTTCACCATATGGTTGAAAAAAAGCAGTTGCCGGATACAGATCCTGAACAACAGGCCCGGCAATTCCTGCAATTGATGGAGCGGACAAAGGAAGCCGGATATGAGCATTATGAAGTATCCAATTTTGCACGGCCAGGCTACAGAAGCCGACACAACAGTGCCTATTGGCAGGGAATTCCTTACCTCGGCATTGGCCCCGGTGCACATTCCTACGACGGGCTGCACCGGCGGTGGAATTTCCCGAATAATGCCTTATATCTGTCAGGTATCGAAAAAGGATTGCCTGTGTTTGAAGAAGAGAAACTAACACCCGATAACCGGTTTAATGAATATGTGATGACGGCACTGCGCACAATGGAAGGCATACAATTGGAAAAGATCCGTGAACTGAAAGGCAATGACTATGCTGAGGTTATTTTATCGAAAGCTGCCAGGTATGAAAGACTGTTACAGCTGGAGATTACGGATTCCGGTATTCTGCTGACAAATGCGGGAAGGTTATTTGCAGATGGCATTGCAGCTGATTTTTTTACAGACTGACCTTCAATTTGCCTTCAGATAAGGTTTTCCTCAATAAAAGCGAACCCTGTGGCAGGTGGAAGATGCTTCCACAAAATGCGGTAAATAGTCTCAGCTATGGGAATATCCGCCTTCACTTCCTGGTTTACTACATAAATACACCGGCTGGCATTATAACCTTCTGCCACCATATTCATTTCGAGTTGGGCTGACATTACAGAATAACCTTTGCCGATCATATTTCCGAAAGTGCGGTTGCGGCTAAAAAGGGAATAACAGGTCACCAACAGGTCGCCCAGGTATACTGAAGCCGCATAGTTGGCTGCCTTCTTATGGGTAACCGGACTTTCAGCTGCATGAATACCCACTTCAACATGTTTCACTCCTACTTTTCGCAGGAACCCAGCCATTTCATCAGCACAGTTGGCAATTAGTACACTCTGGAAATTATCGCCATATTCAAGTCCATGGGCTATCCCGGCACCGAGTGCATAAATATTTTTCAATACTGCCGCATACTGAACACCAATAACATCCTGGTTCACCACTGTATTGATATAGCAGGTATTAAACAGCCCGGCAATTGCAGCAGTCTTGCTCTCATCCAATCCGGAAAAAGTGAGGTACGACAATTTTTCATTGGCTACTTCCTCTGCATGGCAGGGCCCCATCAGTGTATAATAATCAGACAGGGAAATATTGAATTTATGGGAAAGCCATTCATTCAGCAGGATGTTCTGCTCAGGCAACATGCCCTTTACTGCGGAAACTACAGACTTGCCACGGAAAGCTTCGGCACCAAGCTTTGCGAGGGTATCTTCAATATAGGAAGAAGGCACAGCTAATACAATGCAATCGCTGTCCTGTACAACTTTTACAATATCTGTGCTCAGGTGGATATGGGTCGTATCAAAGGTGGCCGCAGAAAGGTATTGCGGATTATGCTTGCGCTGGTAAATATGCTGTACAATCTGTTCATTCCTTACCCACCAGTTCAAAGGTTGCTTGTTATCAGTAACAATCTTGGCAAGGGCTGTTGCCCAGCTGCCACCACCTATGATGCCTAACCGCATTTTATTTCTTTTTAGCTTCGAAGAGTTCTTCTTTCTTCACCACTTTCACCTTATCACCATTTTTCAATGACTTGGAGATCAGCGAATATGGCCCGGTCACCACTTCATCACCAGCTTTAAGGCCGCTCAGGATTTCGATATAATTAATATCCTGGATATTAGTACGCACCTTAACCTTTTTGATCGTAGTCTTATCCGGTTGCAACACAAAAACAACTTCATCAAGTTCTGTGCTGAGTGATTTCTTCTCTTCCTTCTGCTCGTCGTTCTCTTCCTCGTTTGTACCAATTGAAGTTTTTGTTTCAGCAACAGCTTTATCAGAATCTTTTTCGCGTGTGGTTACAGAATTAATAGGCGTTGCAAGTACATTCTCACGGCGACGGGTTTGAATATCGGCACTGGCGCTCATACCCGGACGGAATGGAAAATCCTTTGCCCTTTTTGAACCAAGCAGGTCGAGGTAAGAATCTTTTAATAACCTGATATGCACTTTATAGTTGGTGACATCATTTGTACTTGCAGCAGTTGATGAGCCTAATGAGGTGCTGCTACTGGCTATCTGGGTAACAATACCTTTAAATTTCCGGTTATTATAGGCATCAACTTCAACAAGCGCAGAATCACCCAGGTGCACTTTGGGAATATCATTTTCGCCTACATCCACGCGAACCTCAATTACATCAAGGTCTGCAATGCGCATCATTTCAGTACCGGTCATTTGCGCAGTACCTACAACACGTTCTCCTTTCTTAACAGCAAGCAATGAAATTACACCATTCATCGGGGAAAGGATGGTGGTTCTGCCAAGGTCTTTATTAGCCCTTTGCAGGTTTGCCTGGGCACTTTGAACTGCGGCCTTATTACCTGCTATACCCTGTAAGGCGGCATTGTAATTGGCTTTTGCAGTATTGTACGCGTTTTCTGCCTGTTCAAATTCTGACTTTGAAATCACTTTCTCCTGCATCAGTTTTAATTGCCTGTTGTATTGGGCTTCAGTTTGGGCAAGCGCTGATTTTAAGGCTTCCAATTGTGCCGTGCTATTATTCACCATTGCTTCCTGTTGCCTCACGGCAGCAGCTACCTGGTCGCGCTGGGTAAGGTAAATATCCGCGAAGATCCGCGCCAGCTCCTGCCCTTTCTTTACGCTATCACCTTCTTCAACTTTCAGGTCAATAATTTCCCCGGAAATATCAGAACTCACTTTTACTTCAACTTCAGGGTAAACTTTACCACTGGCATTAACAGTTTCGATAATGGTGCGGTTCTGCACTTTTTCAGTGGTCACTTTTATGCCTTCTTCTTTGCCAATTACACCGGCTTTCTTTAATCCGAACAGCGTGCCGATCAGCAGCAGAACACCTATGATGATCCATAATAATTTCTTGTTCATACTTGTGGGATAATTGCGTTAGTGGTGTTTTGTTGTTTAGAGTTTAATACCCATGCCTTTATAAAATTCCAGCACTTTCATGCGGAAAACATAATCGAATTGCGCATTGGCAACATCGATTTTAGCTCGGGTAAGGTTTGTTTGGGATGTAATTAATTCAAGGGTGGATAACAATCCAAGTTCATACCGGCGACTGGCAAAATCATATGCCCGCTGTGCTGCATTCCTGCTGGTGTTGGCGGAATTATATTTTTGTAATGCCGTTACTGCATTGGTATACGCGTTATAAATATCCTGTTTTAGTTTCTGGTTGGCCTGTTCAATTACAAGGTTCTGGCTTTCAACATTTAATTTGGACCGCTGATAACCCGTACGGGCCTGGTATCCGTTAAAAATGGGTACACTTATCGCAATGCCCAGGTTCTGGCGGAAGTTATTACTCATCTGCGAACCCCAATCGCTCCACATTTCACCCGGGGTCTTCTTAGCCTGGGTGACCTTAAAGTTGGGGGTCTGAACCGGTGTAAGGACACCATTCACATCCACTACACTGGAATAAGGACGGGGTGGATTATACCCCAGGAAATCAACGCTGGTTGTTTTGAGATTTGAATTCGCAAAATTACTGGCTAGTCCGCCAAAAGCAGAAAAAGTAGGATATAACAAGCTACGGGCCGCCTTTGCACTATATTCCAGCGATTGCCTGCGCAACTCATTTGCTTTTTGGGCTGGCTGGTTTTTCATTGCCAGGTCGAATACCAGTGCTGGCTGAAGTTCAGAGATGGGATCCACTGGAATCTGGTCAACCGGAGGAACAGCTATAGAAAAAGGAGAAGCCGCATCCATATTGAGTAATGCTTTCAGCGACAACAGGTTCAATTCGAAATTACCCTGGGCTGTAATCAGGGTTGAACTGTCCCTGGCAACCTGGGCTTCGAGGTCCACCGCATTCAATTCCGGAACCGTACCCGCTTCCACACGTTTGCGGGTATCGGCTAACTGGTTCTGGCTTTGTTGTAATTGCACCTGGACAATATCAATCTGCACTTTTGACAAAAGTGCTGCCAGGTAGCCTGTTGCAACATTCAGGGAAATATCATTGCGGTTTTTTTCTACATCTGCAGCGGCGGCTTCAGCACCCAGCCGGCTGGCAGTAATATTATTATTGATGCGCCCCCAGTTATAAATGGTCATATCTGTATTGAATTGATAGCCCTGGAACAGGAGTTGCTGGTTGGTAAACAAGTTTGTGGTAGGATCAATGGAACGGCCAAACTGGTAACCGGTATTGGTACTAAAACTGGCATTGGGTATGCGCGTTTTTTTATTCTGCTCGAAAACAAGGTCAGACATGCGTTTCTGGACATCTGACTGGCGCACTGAAATATTATTCTTAATAGCATAATCAACGCATTGGCGCAGGTCCCAGGGCTCATTGTCCGGGTGGGGGGTATTTGTGGTTTGGGCATTAAGTTCGCCAGCTATAAGTGTACTGTATAAAACAAGCAGGGAGAACTTTCTCAAAAGCTTCATGAAAATAAGTTAAGGGGCTAAAAATAAAGAATTCGCCATCAAGACTGTTACCACACGTATAATTATGGTGAAATCACCCCATTCACCCCGCAAGAAATGCCTGCTCAAGGTCTTTGATCAGGTAATCAGCAGATTCCAGCCCTATATAAAGGCGCACCATCCGGTGTTCTTTCTTTGCAGGATTGAAGTCTTTTTCCTTAATAGATGCACAGCGGGGTATCACCAGGCTCTCGTGGCCGCCCCAGCTAACCGCCATCATGATATGTTTTAAGGCCTCACAGAATTGCACAATCTCCTTCCTTTCCTGTGCCTTATAAATGATCGTGAGCAGGCCACTGGCGCCACTCATCTGTGATTTGGCAAGTTCGTATTGTGGAAATCCGGGATCCAGCGGGAAAATTACTGTTTCTACTTTTGGATGTGTTTTCAGGTAATCAACCACCTTGCGTGTAGTTTGTGCAGATTGCTCGAGACGGGCGGGAAGGGTCCTCAATCCGCGGATCAGCAACCAGGCATTGAAGGGCTGGATACCGCTTCCGATATTCAGGTATTCGCTGTCAAAGATTTTTTTCATCATGGATTTCGAGCCCGAAATGACACCGGCTACAGTATCTGAATGACCGCCTATGTATTTTGTTGCCGATTGAAGGGAAATATCTATTCCCATTTCTACCGGGCGCTGGTAAAGTGGCGTACAATAGCTATTATCACAAATAGTGACAATATTTTTTTCCCTGGCCATAGTGGCAACAGCGCGAAGGTCTTGTATGGCATAGGTCCAGCTATTGGGTGATTCCAGGTAAATAACACTGGTGTTGGGCCTGATGGCCTCAGCAAAATTACTCACCTGGGTTCCATCGATATAAGTAGTGGTTACACCAAACCTGGGAAGGATAACATCAAACATCCGCTGGGCCCAGGTATAGGGTTGTTTAACGGAAACAATATGGTCACCGGATTTCACATTGGCAAGTACTGCAGCAAAAATAGCCGCTGCACCACTGTTAAAAACCAGGGCGTCTTCCGCCCCGTCAAGTGCCGCCAGTTTCGCACGTAGGATATCAACAGTCGGATTGATGCCACGGCTATAAAGATACCCCGACATTTCGTCTTCGAATGCCTTGCCCATATCGTCCACTTTCCGGAAAGCGAAATTGCTGGTTTGGATAATCGGGGGAGCAACAGCGTTAAAATACTGACTGCGGTCTTCACCAAGTTCATTTAATATATAGGATATATCCATATTTTTTATTTGAGTGTTTCTTCACGATTCACGTTATTTCTCCCTTTCACGACCAAAAAGTAAATCAGCAAAAATAGGGCGAATACCGCTAATCCGGTAACCGCAAGCTGCGGTGTATTAAACATAATGCTTATGCCTACGAAAGTATAGGCTGCAATAAAAACAAGTGGCATGAGCGGGAATAACCTCATGGTATAGATGCCCGTATTATTGAGGTGGCTGGTCCGCTTCCGTAAAATAAAAATGGTAGCAGCCGATGTAGCCATTCCAATGGAATCAAGGAAAATTGTGAACCCTAATATTTTGTCGAAAGTATTGGCAAAGAAAAGAACCAGCACACATATGGCTGAAAATACAGTAAGGCTGACCGTTAGTACATCCCGCTTTTCATTTTTACGTGAAAATGCGACAGGCAAAATCCCATCCTTACTCATGGCATACATCACCCGTGGATTACTAAGCAGCAGTACGTTTACGTAGGCCAGGACTGCCAGGAATAAGAGCAGCGTGAAAACCGTTTTGCCGGTCGGGCCAAACATCCGTTCTGCAACCACCGCTGCAATGCCCCTGGTAGTTTTAAGTTCATTGAATCCAATGGTATGCACATAGGACCACTGTACTAAAAGGTATAACCCTATAATAACAAGTATACCAATGAAAATGCCCCGGGGTATGGTTTTCCGGGGCTCGTGCACTTCATCACCGAAATTGATGGTTTGCTGGTACCCCCCATAGGTAAATGAAACAGCAATAAGGGCTATGCCAAATGACTTGATATAATCCATGAGTGAATGGGTGGTATTCTCTGCAGCGCTTGTTAATGCCTCCGATTGGGCGGGCGCCCCCGGAAAGAAAAGGGATCCGATGAGTAAAAGCACCATAGATATCTTGATCAGCATTAATACATTCTGGGTGCGGGAACTCATCCGAAGCCCAGCCAGGTTTACACCATAAAAAACTATGATGGCACTCATGGCAACAAGGGCCTTTATAAAATCAGCTGGTGGGTCTTTGAAGATTAGCTGGCAAATATATTCACTGCCAATTAGGGCAACACCCGAAAGCGAAGCAGCATTAGAAATAAGTATAATGCAATTAATGGCAAACGCAACAGAAGGATGATAGCATTCCGCGAAAATTTTATAATACCCCCCGGTGATCGGAAACCTTGACCCTATTTCAGCATAGGTGAGCGCTCCGCAAAGTGCAATTATTCCACCGGCCACCCAGGCTGAAAAATAGATGCCTGGTGTAATGGCTGCCATTGCTGAATCTGTTGCAGTTCGAAAAATGCCCATGCCGATAACCAGCCCGATCACGATCATGGTCAGGTCAAAGAGCCGAAGTTGGTTTTTTGCCGTCATGCCATGAAGATATAGAAAGTAGAAATCAACGTTCACCAAAAATTAATTTCCCGGCATATCTTCGGATATGCGCTGGATAAAACCATTTATTTTAACCTGCCTGTTTTTTAGGGCTATAGCTGTTGTGGCACAGGTTAAGGATTCTGCTGAAAAGACATTCATACCGCTGGATTCGGTAATTGTACAAGGGTATTCACGGCCTATGCGCCTGAAGGAAGCTGCTGCAGCTGTTGGCCTCGTAAGGCCTGAAGACTGGCAGCGGTTTTCCCCTGTTACAGCATTACCGGCAGTTAATGTTATACCTGGTGTAAGAATGGAAGAAAGGTCGCCTGGCAGTTATCGGTTAGCTATCAGGGGTAGTTCACTGCGATCTCCATTCGGGGTCCGGAATATCAGGATGTATTACGATCAGTTACCTTTTACCGATCCGGGTGGCAATACTTACCTGAACGGATTTCCACCTGCAGCATTTTCCCAACTGGAAATCCTTAAAGGCCCTGCCAGTAGCAGTTATGGAGCAGGCACGGGTGGGGCCCTCCTCGCTTATGGTGATACTAGTTCAAAAAAATCAATTGTCCTTAACCTTACCGCAGGAAGTTATGGCCTCCGGCAGGCTGATGCAGGCCTATCATTTGGGACAATCGCAATGAATAACCGAATCACACTTCACCATATGCGGTTGGATGGATACAGGAACCATACTGCAATGGAACGGACCTTCGGCAGCTGGCAGGCAACAGTACGGGAAAATGACAAAGCAAGTTTATCGGCACTTGTCCTGTATAGCGATTTACATTACGAGACCCCTGGCGCTCTTACCCTGGCCCAATACCAGCAGGACCCAAAACAAGCCAGGCCTGCGGCAGGGCCATTCCCTTCTGCAGAAGATGCGCAGGCAGCTATTGCACAAAAAACATTTTACAGCGGTATATACCAGCATTTCCAACCTTCTTCCCGCCTTAGTTTAGGGATATCATTATATGGTGCATTCACAAAAGTTGATAACCCAACAATACGGAATTATGAAGAGCGCTCTGAACCGCATTACGGTGGAAGGGCACTATTCGCGTATACGGCTCCGGTAGGTCGCAGTAAATTACAATTAACTGCCGGGGGCGAATGGCAGGAAGGCCATTACCAGGTAAACGTATTCCGCAATAAGCAGGGCAAACCCGATAGCCTTCAGACTGCCGATGCTGTAACCCCAAAAAATGCCCTCATTTTTTCGCAGGTCGAATTCAGTTTACCCGGCGGGTGGCACCCGGCGGGTGGCATCAGCTGGAATAGTAACCGGGTAACAATCAGCCGGGAAACTACTGTGCCGGTAAGCACATCGTCAACAGACTACAGGGGTGAATGGTGCCCAAGGATTTCCCTCTCGAAGACTTTCCGCTCATCTACCATTTATGCATTGGCTTCAAAGGGATTTTCCCCGCCTACGACCGCTGAATTATTGCCGTCTACAAGTGTAATCAATACGCAGTTACAGGCAGAATGGGGCTGGAATTATGAAGCAGGCTTCAGGGGCAGGACTTTCAAAAACAGGCTTTGGTTTGATATTAATGTTTTTTATTTCCGTTTACAGGATGCAATTGTTTCGCGGCGTGATTCATCCGGGGCTGACTATTTTGAAAATGCAGGTTCTACCCGTCAATATGGATTTGAAGGCTACCTTAAATATGAAATTCTTGCCCAAAAATACAGCCAGCCTGATTCATGGGGACTCCAGTATTGGTGCAGCTATGCCCTAAACCCCTTTTCTTATGACCAGTTCAAACAAGGAAATACCGACTATAGTGGCAAGCAAATTCCTGGCATTGCCAAACAAGTGGTATCAACCGGATTGGATCTCGAAGGCCCTTATAAAATTTCAGCACACCTTACCTACCAGTATGTAGATCCTATTTGGCTGAATGATGCCAATACTGCCAAAGCCTCTGCCTACCAGCTTTTAGGCTTCAGGGTTGGTAGCAAGATCTGGCGGCAGCTAAGCGGGTTTGCCGGTGCAGACAACCTGTTCAATTCAACCTACAGTCTTGGTAATGATATCAATGCTGTTGGCGGCCGGTATTACAATGCTGCAATGAAAAGGAATTATTTTATGGGGCTCCGGATTGTTATTTTATGATGTGCAGTTCCGGAAATTTTCTATAGAAAATTTTTCTTTCAATACCTTCGCGCTGTGCCCGGTTCTGGTGAGCTAACCCTCACCGGATTAAAAGGGAAGTCCGGTGTAATCCCGGCGCTATCCCCGTAGCTGTAAATTCAGGTGATGCAATTGTAGTGTTACCCCTTAAACAAATCAACCACTGTCAGTTTGCGCTGATGGGAAGGTGTTTAACGCAGAATGAGCCAGAAGACCTGCCAGGTGCCGTATAACATTCATTTTGCTTTCGGGAGAAAAGCATGAACTGTAAAAGGCCTTCACAGGCCATTTATATTTCTACTCTTCAATTTTTTCCGGAAGCAGTCACTTAAATCATTTTTTCTACAGATGAAAAAACAATGGATTTTGGTGGCTGCTACGTTAATTGGCAGTCCCCTTTTGGCCCAGCAACAGGGCATTTTACCAGACAGTTCAGGAATCAGGTCGCTTGATGAAGTGGTTGTTACCGCAAACAAAACACCCCAGAAACAAAGCAGCACAGGCAAGGTCCTGACAGTAATCGACAGGCGAACCCTGGAAAACAACAGCGGCCGCACCATCAGCCAGGTTTTGAATGAACAGGCAGGCATCATCGTTAATGGCGCCCAGAATGCATTAGGCACCAACCAGACTATTTACATGCGCGGTGCGGCTGCAGCAAACACGCTGATCCTTATTGATGGCATGCCGGTTACGGATGGTTCTGGAATCACCATTCAGTTTGATATTAACCACATCGCCACCGACCAGGTGGAGCGGATTGAAATCCTGAAAGGGGCACAATCTACCTTGTACGGCTCAGATGCAGTAGCTGGTGTAATCAATATCATCACCCGTAAAAATCAATCAGGAAAAGCCCTGGGTGCCAACCTCCACCTCGCAGGCGGGACCTATGGAACTTTTAAAGGCAATGCCGGGGTTAGCGGACAGTCTGGGAAATTTAATTATTCGCTGCAGTATGACAGGCTGCAATCAAAAGGGTTTTCCGCGGCTTATGATGCAACCGGAAACCAGGGTTTCGACAAAGACGGCTATCACCAGGATATTTACAATGCATCACTTGGCTATTCCATTTCTAATCACTGGTCTTTGCGCGGCTACTGGCAGAAAAGCAGGTATGGCGCCGATATCGATGATGATGCCCTGGCAGATGATAAAAACAATACCATTAAATACGAGCAGGACTTATACAGCCTCCAATCCCTGAATACATTTAAAAATGGATCAGTTACGGTTAACCTGAATTACAACGGTATCAGGCGCAGGTATGATGACCTGGTGAATAACCCTGTTGGACAAAATGACTATGACCCATTTCATGGCGATTACAAGGGCCGTTCCCTTTTCGCGGAATCATACCTTAACCTGGTATTGCACAAGCACCTTGCCTTACTGGCGGGCATCGACTACCGTAGCAATTCGGCAGACATCACCACCAGTTACAGCAATCTTGGCAAAGACAGCCTGGCAGCAAATATGATGAGTGCCTATACCTCTTTTTCATTGAAAGAATTTGGCTGGTTTGGTGCCGAAATCGGTGGCAGGTTAACACACCATAATGATTTCGGGGATGTGTTTACTTATTCTGTCAACCCCTATTTCATGCTGCAGAAAAACATAAAGCTGTATGGCTCAGTGGCAACCGCCTTCAGGGCGCCTTCAGTTTATCATCTTGCTTCCGAATACGGAAACCCTGACCTCGATCCTGAACATAGCTTCCAGTACGAAGCAGGTTTACAATACAATAGCAACTCAAAAAAAATAACGGCCCGGGCAACTTATTTTAACAGGAGTATAAAAGATGTAATTATATTCCAAAGCAGTTTCACTCCTCCTTATGGACAATACAAAAACGCGGATAAGCAAGCCGACAAGGGAGTTGAAACAGAATTCATTTTCAGGCCATCCGGCAAGTTGCAGTTTACCGCTAATTATACTTTCACAGATGGCGCTATAACCACGCAAAATAATGGGAAAGACAGCAGCTATTTCAATTTATATCGCCGGCCGAAACACAACGTCAATTTACAATCTGGCTTTCAACTGAACCCCAGGTTATATGTAAGCGCGAGTTTCCGCTGGGTAGATAAGCGGCAGGATATTTATTTTAATCCGGCCAGTTTTGAAGCGGAACCAAAACAACTTGGCGCCTATTACAACCTCGGTGCCTATGCGAATTATAAAGCCGCCTCATTCCTGGAAATTTATGCAGATTTCAGCAATATAACCAACCAGCAATATTTTGACCTGTATGGCTACAATAGCCGTAGGTTCAATATGATGGCTGGTGTAAAAGTAAAATTGTAATAACTATTTACTTACCGGCTGGTTCACCGATTCCCTTTCTATCATGCTGGTTAGCAGGACAACATGTTCGGTTTCAGACTGAACCTGGCTGATCTGCCTAACCAGCAATTCAACGGCTTTCTTTGCAATGGTTTTTATGGGTTGTGAAACCACTGTAATTCCCGGTGTACCCAAACGAAACAAATCATTGTCATCAAAACACAGCACTGAAATATCATCCGGGATTTTTTTCCCAATCATATGCAAAGCTTCCAAACCTGCTATGCCCAAATTATTGGAAGTGAAAAATATGGCATCAATTTCACCTTCCTTCGCTGTTAAGAACTGCCTGATGTCCTTTACAAGTTTTTCATCACTAAGGCCAAATTTAATTTTCTTAACCAGTGTTTTATCAAATGGCAGTTTATTCCTTTGTAACCCATCGGCATACCCGCTGATACGTTGCACCATTTGCACCTGGTCTGTCTCATTGGTTACCAGTGCAATTTTAGTATGGCCTTTTTTCGCGAGGTAATTCACGGCATCAAGGCTCCCTTTCGTATTATCAATGGTAACATAACTGGTATCCAGTTGCGGGTAATACCGGTCTATTAAAACTGCCGGCTTTTTTTCCCTGACCAGCCGCTCTAATTCCGGGAGCATCGAAGTTGTTGGTGCAATTATATACCCATCCATCTGCTTGTCGACAAGCATGTTCAAAATATTCCTGGACTTCCCTTCATTATTCTCACTGCTGCAAAACATCACAGTATAACCCAGTACATCTGCTTCTTCTTCTACAAACTTGGCCAGGTGGCCGAAGAAGTAATTGGAAATATCATCCACAATCAACCCGATGGTATTAGTTTTACCCGTGCGAAGCCCTTTGGCAAACTGATTGGGCCGGTAGTTCATTTTCTTGGCCAGGCTGGTTATTTTCTCCGCCATGGCATCACTGATCTTCATCTCACGCGCGCGTCCATTCAGCACAATCGAAACAGTAGTTAATGAAACACCGGCCCTTGCAGCAATATCTTTTATAGAAGTCTTCCTGGTCATTTGATTTCACTGATCAAAACGGGGCGGCCTTCAGCGACTGATTTTTTCGCTGCTACTGCAATTACCGTGGCCTTCAGCCCGTCTTCCCCGGTAACAGGTAATGGTGCATTATTACTCAATGCATCTATAAAATGCTGCATTTCGCCGAGGTAGGATGCAGCATATCGATCCATAAAGAAATCGAGTGGCAGGGCATGATGAATACCATTTGCATCCGAAATAATATTGCGGTTGTGCAGGTTATTGTCTACCTGGATCATCCCTTTATTGCCAAATATTTCAATACGCTGGTCATACCCATAAATGGCTTTACGGCTATTGTCGATAACCGCATAAGTACCGTCTTCAAAAACGAGGGTAGTCAGCGCCGTATCGATATCTCCCGCATCAGCCACCTGCTTGTCAACCAATACCAAACCTTTTGAATACACTTCCTTTACTTCTTTACCCATCATGTAACGGGCCATATCAAAATCGTGGATGGCCATATCCATAAACAAGCCACCCGAATTTTTTATATAATCCAGTGGAGGCAAACCCGGGTCACGGCTCGTAATTTTTACTACCTGGATATCCCCTATCCTTCCTGCCTGGATATTCTTGCGCGCTTCCATAAAATCAGGATCAAAGCGACGGTTGAACCCTAGCATCAGTTTCACACCTGCAGCTTTTGCCATTTCAACCAGGGCCCTGGTCCTTTCAAGGGAAAGGTCTACCGGCTTCTCACAAAAAATATGTTTCCCCGCTTTAACGGCCATTTCAATCATAGCCGCGTGCGAACTGGTAGGAGTGCAAATCACAATTGCTTCTACCTCGGGAATGGAAACCACATCTGCAGGCTGGCTCGAAAAAAATATGTCGCGGAATTCCTTTTTAAATTCATCCGCTGGGAAATTGACATCAGCTACAGCAACTACATTCACACCGGAAAAATGCCGAAGCATATTCTTTAAATGGATCTTCCCGATCCTGCCAATGCCCAAAATGGCTATGTTAACTTTTTTCATATACTGGTAATTGTTATAAGACTTTATTTTATTTATAGGCCGATACTTTTCAGGAAATCACGGTTATGTTGCGCACAAACTTTCGGCGCTCCCATACCGGGTAAAACATCCTGTTCCACAACAATCCAGCCTTCGTAGTTCCTGCTGTCCAGGAACTTGCTGATGGCTTCAAAGGGAACATCTCCTTTTCCCAGTTCGCAGAAAATACCATTCCTGACTGATTCAAAATAATCCCAGTTATTAACTGCAGACATCATGGCAACTTCAGGATTGAAATCCTTGAAATGCACATGCCAAACCCGGGAATAATACTTTTCCAGGGCGGCTAAAGGATCTGCACCACCACCCAAACGGTAATGGCCGGTATCGAAACACAATCCCACCAATTGCGGATCTGTAAACTCCAGCAACCAGTCAATTTCCTGCGGGGTCTCAACATAACCTGCACCATGGTGGTGAAATACAGTACGCATGCCATATTTTTCCTTTACTGCCAAAGCCAATGCGTCTGCACCTTTTGCAATTGTTTTGTATTGCGCTAATGGCAACAATTGGCCTGCCTGGACCCTGCCTGCATTGCGGGTTCTCTCAGGGACTGTTCCATTGTTATCTGCCAATACTATAAAGGCATCTGCATATCCCGCGCCATGCATCAACCCGGCAGTCTTTAACGCGCGTTCAATTCCTTCAGCATGGGCCGATTCATCTGACAAAGCCACCGGAACAAAAGCACCCAAAAGTTCCAGGTTCCTTTGCTGGATAGCTGCTCGCAACTGGCCAGGGTCAGTTGGCATAAATCCCCAATCTCCCAATTCTGTACCGGCATAACCCGTCGCGGCAATTTCATCCAATACCTGCTGGTAGCCCATCGCCTCGCCTTCCAATTCAAATTCTAATACACCCCAGCTACAAGGCGCATTGGCAATTTTTATTTTCTTCATATTATTCGTTTATTTATTTCTTCTTTTTTGTTGCTCCCCATTAGAATTTTCTTGCCCATTCTTTCGGCCAGCGTTCCACCACAATTTTTGTTTGGGTAAAGAATTCAATGGCATGCTTGCCTTGTCCATGCAGGTCGCCAAAGAAGCTATCCTTCCAGCCACTGAATGGGAACTGGGCCATGGGAGCGGCAATACCAATGTTGATGCCTACGTTGCCCGCCATTACTTCATTGCGGAATTTCCGGGCATTGCTGCCACTATTGGTAAACAGGCAGGCCATATTGCCATAAACGCCGCTATTTATAAACGCTATGGCTTCATCAACAGTTTTCATGTGCAGGAGGCTCATTACCGGGCCAAATATTTCAGTCTTGATCAGCTCACCGGAAAGTGAAATGTTTTCCAGGATCGTGGGACTGATGAAATTCCCCTGCTCGAAACCACTGATTTTTTTATTCCTGCCATCAAGCAAAACGTTTGCGCCTTCTGCTACGCCTTTATCCACCAGGTGTTCAATCCGGGACTTACTTTCCGGACTGATTACCGGGCCCATATCAATGCCTGCATTTAAGCCATAACCAACAGACCTCGCTTTGGCAGCTTCATACAGGGATTCCTTGATCTTGCCGTTATCTTCAACCGTAATTACCACGGAAGCAGCAAGGCAACGCTGGCCGGCGCAACCATATACACTGTCGGTGATGATCTGCGAAGTCATTTCAATATCAGCATCCGGCAAAATCACAACTGGATTTTTTGCGCCACCCTGGGCCTGGACCCTTTTACCATTGGCCGTTCCGGTTGCATATATATACCTGGCAACCGGGGTGCTGCCTACAAAACTGATCGATTTCACCAGGGGATGCTCCAGCAAACCATCAACTGATGCTTTTCCGCCATGCACCATATTGATCACCCCTTTTGGCAAATCCAGCTGGCTTAACAATTCAAATATTTTCATCATCGTCAGCGGCACTTTCTCTGAAGGCTTAACGATCATGGCATTGCCGGTTGCGATTGCATAAGGCAGGAACCAAAAACTGATCATTGCCGGGAAATTAAATGGCGCGATACATGCCGTTACACCTAATGGCTGGCGGATCATGAACTCATCAATACCAGTTGCTACGTTTTCCAGGAACTCGCTTTGCATCAGCATGGGCGTACCGCAGGCCACTTCCACATTCTCAATTGCCCGCTGTATTTCACCATTTGACTCAGCCAGTGTTTTACCACATTCCAGGGTTATAAGGCGACTGATTTCATCACGGTTTTCTTCCAGCAACTGTTTCAGTTTAAACAACGGCTGTATCCTTTTCAGCACCGGCACATTCTTCCATTCAAGGTATGCCTGTTGGGCTGCGTTTACAGCAAGGTCAATATCCTTCCTGGTTTCGCTGCCATAAGGAACCCTGGCCAGCACTTCCTGTGTAGCCGGATTAACTACATTGGCGGTTTCAGTACTATTGCTGTCCACCCATTGTCCGTTGATGTAATTCTGTAAGATTTTCATAAATCAATTATTTTAAAGGCTTCATTAACTCAATAAATAAAATACAAGTACAGTAACAATTATTAAAAATATTGATACAGGTTTTGTGTACTTCCAGGGCGTTATTTCCACTTCACCGGTATATGTAGGAGTGTATTGGTTTTTATTTTTGTACACAGCAGATACAGCAAGCATCACCCCGATATTCAGCAGGAATTCAATGCCCCATACATGGATAAAATGCAGGTTCACTTTAAACACAAATGAAGTGAGGATATAAAATGCCAGGCCTGTAAAAATAGCTGCCTTGGCACCCTGGGCTGAAATACTTTTGATGAAGAAACCGCCAATTAATATAGAAGCAATTGGGATAAAGAATATCCCGTTCAATTGTTGTAATAGCTGGTACATTCCTTCCGGGGCTTTAGCCACCAACGGGGCCAGTCCCATTGCACATACCGCCAGGGTAAGTGAGGTCATTTTACCTATCCTGACCAGTTTTTTATCATTGGCTGCCGGGTCAATTTGCCGTTTATATACGCCAATACTAAATAAAGTTGCAGCACTATTCAACACACCGTTCAATGTACTTAGCACGGTACCCATTACTACTGCAGCAAAAAAACCTACAAGGCTTATTGGCAATACTTTTTTCACCAGTTCAGGATAAACAGTATCCTGGTTGGCAAACAGGGTATCCTTGAAATAATAAAAGCCAATTACACCAGGCAATACAATAATAATGGGCATTAATATTTTAAACAGGCCCATGATAAGGAAGCCTTTTTGGGCTTCCTTTAAATTTGAGGCACCCAGGGCCCGCTGAACAATCACCTGGTTCATACACCAGAAATATATCTGGTTCACCACCAGTCCGGTGAATAGTGTACTGAATGGCAAAACTGAAGTACTGCTACCAATAGAATTGAATTTTTCCGGTGCTGATGTGTAGACCTTGCTCAGTCCCTCTCCAATATCATTATGGCCAATCTGCATCAATGCGAATACCGGAACCATTAAACCGCCAATGAATAACCCGATGCCATAAATTGCATCAGAATAAGCAACCGCTTTTAGTCCGCCAAACGTAGCATACACTGAACCCAAAACACCAATAATAACAATCAGGTACCAGATCGACTGGTCCCGGGTAATGTTGAACATTTTTGAAATATCAAACAATGTTTCAAAGTTGAGTGCGCCAGTATATAAAACAACTGGTAATAGCGTAACGACAAAAGAAACAATCAACAAAAGGTTTACTATGGTATGTGTTGATTTATCGAAACGCAATTCGAGGTACTGGGGAATGGTGGTTAGTCCCATTTTTAAATACCGGGGAATGAAATAAACGGCACCAATGACCAGCGCTATAGCACTCGTTACCTCCCAGGCCATTACAATAAACCCGTTCTTGTAAGATGACCCGTTCATACCTACCAGTTGTTCCGTGGAAATATTGGTTAACAACATGGATATGGCAATCAAGGGTGCACCAAGACTTCGGCCGCCTAAAAAATAACTGGTGGCGGATCCGAATTTTTCCTTGCGCATTTTGTACCAGGAATAGATTCCTACAAAAACCGTAAACAAGACAAACGTTAGCAGAGCCTGATTCATTTCTGGGCTGGTTTTATTTGATTAATAATTCTTCTGTGTGCTTTTGTTTTTTGCCAGCTTCGCGTAGGCTTCTTTTACTTTTTTACTGGATGACACCTCTGCAACAGGCACTTCCCACCATGCATAACCGCCAACACGGTGCTCGCGGTCTGCTTCCACATAAATCACTGTAGTCTTTGTCATCTTTTTCGCCTCTTCCAATGCGGTTTTCAACGCTGCTATATTTTCTGCCTTAATTACGGTTGCTCCCATACTGGCTGCATTTGCGGCCAAATCAACGGGCAATGGCTTACCATTTAGTTGCCCGGTCTTAGGGTTCCTGTACAGGTACCTTGTGCCGAAACCTTCGGTTCCAAGCGATGCTGATAATCCTCCAATACTGGCATAACCATTATTGTTGATGAGTATTATCGTGAGCTTTATACCTTCCTGGATGGAAGTAATAATTTCCTGCGACAGCATCAGGTAACTGCCATCTCCTACCATCACATACACTTCCCTGGAAGGATCGGCCATCTTGGCGCCAAGCCCGCCTGCAATTTCATAGCCCATGCAGGAGTATCCGTATTCCAGGTGGAATCCTTTGGGATCCCTTGTCCGCCATAGTTTGTGCAGGTCGCCGGGTAAACTTCCGGCAGCGCATAACACGATGTCCTTATCCGCACTGGCGGAATTTACAGCGCCAATGATTTCACCCTGGCTCATGGGTACACCATGACTATACCTGTAAACGGATTCCACTTTCTCATCCCACTCCTTATTGTATCTCACAACTTGTGTGCGATATGCAGCAGGTACTTTATAATCTTTCAGCAATGAATTCAGTTCTTTCAAAACTTCCCTGGCATCACCCACCAGCGGAATTGCTGAATGTTTGAATGCATCAAACTCAGCCACATTAATATTGACAAACTTTACCGACTTATTCTGAAACGCTGCTTCTGAAATGGTGGTAAAATCACTGTACCGGGTTCCGATGCCGATGACCACATCAGCTGCTGCAGCCATTGCAATTGCTCCCGGGGTGCCTGTAACGCCCGCTGCACCTAAGTTTTGCGGCTCATCATATCGAAGGCTTCCTTTACCGGCAAAGGTTTCTGCAACAGGAATGCCGGTTGCATTCACTAATTTTTTCAACTCAGCGCTTGCTTCACTATACAGCACACCACCACCTGCTATGATTATCGGTTTTTTGGCGTCTTTGATGGCTGCTACCGCTTTTAGCAATGCCTGCTTATCTGGACGAAGGCGTTGCACGGGCCATACCCTTTTCTCGAATAGGCTGGCAGGAAAATCAAAGGCTTCTGCCTGTACATCCTGTGGCATGCAAAGGGTTACAGCCCCGGTTTCTACCGGTGAGGTGAGTACCCGCATCGCTTCCGGCAACGCAGTAATAATTTGCTCGGGACGATTGATCCTGTCCCAGTATTTTGATACGGGCTTAAAGCAATCATTCACCGAAATATCCTGTGAATAATTGGCTTCCAGTTGCTGTAACACTGGCGCTACCTGCCTTGTGGCAAAAATATCTCCTGGCAGCAGCAGGACGGGAATACGGTTAATGGTCGCCGTTGCTGCCCCGGTGATCATATTGGTTGCACCCGGACCAATTGATGTGGTGCAGGCAAAAGCGCCCAGGCGGTTTTTTGTTTTGGCATAGGCAATGGCGGAATGGACCATCGCCTGTTCATTGCGGCACTGGTAATATTTAAAGGATGGGTATTGCGCTAATGCCTGCCCGATGCCTGCAACATTCCCGTGACCGAATATGCCAAAGCATCCGGCAAAAAATGGCTGTTCCTTTCCATCGCGGGATACATACTGGTTTTGTAAAAACAAGATGGTTGCCTGCGCAGTGGTTAATCGTTTGGTTTTGATGGCCATAGCCTGTTATTTTATTATTGTAAAACTGTTTATTGTTATTCGGGTATCATCCTTATTAAAATCCACCCCTGGATTCAACCAATGCCATTACATCCTGCAGGGAAGGCATATCATTTGCACAGCCTGGTTTTTGGACCACCCATGCCCCGCTTGCATTCCCCATGCGGCAGGCTTTGTATAAGTCCCATCCCTGCAGATGGCCATAAATAAACCCGCTTGCAAATGCATCACCTGCACCCAGCACATTTAAAACCTCCACTGGAAATCCGGGTACATCTACAGGAGCTTCGCCTTTCTTATAAATCGTAACTCCTTTCGAACCTTTTTTCACCACCAGTACTTTCACCCCGGTATTCAATATTTTTTGTATGGCTGATTGCAGGTCACCTTTTACTTCTGGTGCTGAAATCTGCTGGTGCGCAATGGCAACTGAAGCGGTATCTACAAGGGTTGCCGCAAGCACTTCTTCTTCAGTACCCAGTGCAATATCAACCTTAGGCAAAATAGCCCTTACCATCAATCCGAATGAACGTATATCGGACCATTGGTCTGCCCGGAAATCAATATCCAGCACAACCTGCACGCCTTGCTCAGCGGCCTGTTCAACAGCATAGAAAACAGCACTGCGTGAAGGCTCCTTATTCAAAGCAGTACCAGAAATTTCAACCAGCCTGAAATTTTTAATCCCGGCTTTTATAACATCATCAATGGTTATACGCGTATCGGCAGCATTATCACGGTAATATACCAGCGGGAAACGGTCGGGTGGTTCAATACCTAAAACCACAGCACTGGTCCTTGCATCAGGTACTTTTGGTATGAATGAAGTATTCACGCCTTCTTTATCCAGGAAATGCAGGATAAAATCCCCTACCTTATCCTGTCCAACTGCAGTCAGCAAGGCTGTCTTCAGGCCCAGGCGTTGCGCGCCTACGGCAATGTTCAACGGCGACCCGCCAACGAAGGCATTAAAGCCGGTGATATCCACAAAATCAGCCCCGATATCCTGGGAATATAAATCGATGGAAGACCTGCCAATAGTTAATATATCCATTAAAATATTTTTTTCATTTGCTTATAAGGACGGCGTGTTCATTGCTGCTGTTACGAGGGGGATGCGCGGATCCTTTCCCTTCCAGGAATTAAAAATCCATACCTGGTCGGGATCTGGTGTATTCGCCAGTGACTGGTCACTGCCGGCCAGGAAATTCAGGTAATAACAATGGTAGCCATGCCCGGCTACAACTGGGTGATAGCCTTTTGGCACCAGCACGACATCATTGTTTTTCACTTTCATGATTTCATCCAGGCTGCGGTCATCATTATATACCTGCTGGATGGCAAAGCCTTCGGGCTTTTCTATTTTGTAGAAATAAGTTTCTACCAGGTTGGCTTCAAGGACGTTCCCATTGGTATCTACCTTTCTTTCATCATGCTTATGCGCGGGAAAGGAACTCCAGTTGCCGGAAGGGGTATATACTTCAACGGCAATAATTTTCTGGCAGGCAAATCCCGGTTCCACCAGGCTGTTGATTTGCCGGGTTGCATTGTCACCACCCCGGATTTCTATGGCGGCTTCCTCTGGTGTCTTAAACCGGGCCGGGAAATCCATATCACTGGCTGTCCAACCGTAAGAGATATCGAGCACATCGCTGGTAGCCGTAAGCGAAAAACTGGTATGCCTTGGCAGGTACAATGTGTGTGCTATCCCCTTGAATACACTGGTCCGGCCATTGGTCGTTTGCCAGCTTCCCTTATCTGTAACAACTGAATAGTTCCCGCTTAATAAAATAATGGCATATTCATTATCGCCGGTTTCACCCTGCCATACTTCACCTTTTTTCATAAGCCGGGCTTCCATATTCAGGTGCTGCCAGCCCGCATCCTTGGCCAAAACCTGCTGGTACACGCCAAACCCCTCAGTGCCTTCACTTACCAGGGGATACTTTTTACTTCTGCGCATGATGAGTTGATTTAAATGATGAGGCTTTGCCGGCTGAACCCAAAACGGCAAAGCGTTTACCTATAAATTCAGTATAGGCTTCCATATATTTTTTTCCGGGGATAACCGGGTCGAACAATTCAGGCGTGCCCGAAAAAAACTCGCGGTGTATCCTTGTCCACAGTAACCGCAGGTCCGTGGCAATATTCACTTTACAAATTCCATATTTGATGGACTGCTGCAATTCTGCATCTGTTACCCCTGCTGCATCTTCTTTTAAATTGCCGCCGTATTTATTAATGAGGGCCACTTCATTTTTATCAACCAGTGAACTGCCATGTAACACCAATGGATACCCGGGCAATTCCTGCTGTATTTTTTCCAGTATATGAAACTGGATGCCTTGCCCGCCGCTGAATTTATAGGCACCATGACTGGTACCCACTGCAATGGCAAGGCTGTCGCAACCGGAGCGTTCAACAAATTCCTTTGCCTGCTTCGGATTGGTATAGAGTGCGTCTTTATCGGCAATTTCCAGGTCATCTTCAACTCCGCTCAGCACCCCGAGTTCTGCTTCAACAACCACCTGCCGTTCGTGTGCTTTTTCCACCACGGCTTTAGTGCGGGCAATATTCTTTTCAAACGGATCGTGCGATGCATCGATCATTACTGATGTATATCCCTGCCCGATAGCATCAAAAGCATGCGGCTCAGTACCGTGATCAAGGTGGATTGCGTAGACCGTATCGGGATAAATTGTCTCCGCTGCTTTTACCATGGCCATGAGCATGGCCGGATGGGCATAGTTGCGGGCGGCAGGGGTGATTTGTACTATTACCGGTGACTGGAATTTTTGCGCTGCGGCAAACAGGCCATGCACCTGCTCCATAGTAAAAACATTTACAGCGGCAATGGCATAACGGCCATAGCAATGTTGGTATAACAAGGCAGGAGATACAAGCATATCGGTAGAAAGTGGTAACCCCCGGGCAACCCGGGTGACAGTTACTTTAACGTTTAACTAAAACGTTAAAGTAGGAAGAAAACAGATACCTGCAAAAAAATAAGGACATTTTTAAACCAGGGATTTTAATTGTGACTTTTTGGGGATAAACCTGCGCCAGCCTCTAACCTTAACCCGTTCCGGATGTTCCAGTAAGTACGCCAGGTTATGCTGGCAAAACCTGCCGAAAATTCCGGCATCATGCTTTTTCAGGTAAAGCAACTCTTCCAACCCAATATTTTGCCCTGTATAATATAAGCGCAGGTAAAAGCTTTTCTCCAGTTTTTCCATGTAAAATGAACTGAAATTCAGGACACCTTTCCGGAGACTTTGCTTTTCCTTTTCCGTTGAAATAATTTTCTCCTGCCGTTTAAGTACCCGCAGGGCACCTTCCAGCATGTTTTTACTTTCCCCGGACATATTGGTATCATGAATCCGGTAAACAGTTATGATCTCCTGGTGGTAATGCATGGGGTATTTCCGTACTATCCTTAGGTACAGGTCATAATCTTCACAGGTTTTAAGGGAAGGATCATAACGAAATTCCTTAAAGACCCAATTCCGGTACATCACGGCAGCATGCATTCCGATAAAATTCCCTTCAAGGAGCCGGCAATAATAATCCTCGCGGCTTTCCTTAACTACCGGCTGGAACAAATTATCCTTTTCAATATAGAATTGGTGGGCACCTGCTACAAATGCAAGTTCCGGCCTTTCCAGTAATAACCCGATATTAACCGAAATTGCCTGGGGCAATAGCCAATCATCCGCATCAAGAAAAACAAGGAACTCCCCCGTACTTTTTTCTATCCCGGTATTCCGTGCAGCAGGTAGTCCCTTGTTTTCCTGGTATACATATTTTACCTGGGGAAATTTTCCCACTATACCCGCCGTATCATCCGTCGAACCATCATCTACCACAATAATTTCAATATTGCTATAGGACTGCTTCAAAACACTTTCAATGGCGCCTGTTATATAACGGCCATGATTATAGGAAGTAATGATGACAGATACCAGGTTTATATTTCTATCAGGCCAATTCAACGACACGTTCTGCCATTTTATTAAATAATAGTACGCCAGCCATTAGGATAACTACCATAAACGCGAGTCCATACAATACCCATGCAGCACTAAACAACCCTATCCCGTAAAGGGAATACCGGAATAATTCAAACTGTGCCGACAAAGGATTTATATCCACCATCCATTTATATTTTTCCGGCACCAGGGTCATGGAATAAAAAACCGGGCAAACAAACATGAACAATCGCATCAGTATTTGCACGAACCCATTCAGGTCGCGGTATTTCACGGTTATGATGGAAAAGATAAGTCCACAACCTAATGCAATACCGGTTACTATCAATACGGGTATTATGAATTGTAACAATCCGGCTAAATGAACCTGGACATCGCCCCTGAAAGCAAAATAGGCCAGCACTGCAAAAAGCAGCAAGGCATTGATCAGGAACCTGACCAGGTTTAAAATCACTGCGGCAAGGGGTGCAATTAAACGCGGGAAATATACCTTGCTGAAAACACCTGCATTCGCAACTACAACATTAGACGTACTGAAGAACATATCAGAGAACAGGTTCCATAAACTAATGCCGGAAAGGAAAAAGAGAAAGGAAGGCACACCATTGGTTTTTAACCCGATGATCTTCACAAAAACAAGCATATAAACCAGGACAGAAAGTAATGGTTGCAGCAGGATCCAGAACGGACCTAATAGCGTTTGCTGGTAGGAGCCGAGAAAGTCTTTCCTCACCAGCCCGAATAACAAATCCTTATAGGCAATAAGTTCTTTAAGGGAACTTCCCAGCCAGCTGGTTTGCGGTTTTATTTCCCAATCCCATTCTGATTTGACTTTCTTACTCATTAGTTTACTGTCTTTTCAATAACCGCCTGGCGGACCCCTTCACCAACGAATATACATAGCGCAGGTACAAAAACCCAAATGCCTTAAATGTCCTGGGGTTGCTGTCAAAACGAAAAACCTTGTACGCAAATTCCATGTATTTTTTTTTATCACGCCCAAAATCGGCAACTGATTTCTCAGCCAGATAACTTGAAAAATGGTTCTTTGCCGCCCGCACAACCTGGCTTCTTTGCTGTTCAGGGATCATTTCTGCAATCAGCCCGATCACTTTCTTTACATCTTCCAGGCTTTGCCCGGTCCTGAAGAAACTGCTGCTGATATTGGCCGGGTGAACCCGGTACCAGGCCAGGATCTTTGGTGAGTATGCTACCGGGTAATGCTTTGCAATTCGCACCCACATTTCCCAATCCTCCCCATAATGTACTGCAAAAAATCCACCCAACTGTTCATAGACTGATCTTTTAACCACTATTGCAGGGGGCTGCAGGCCATGGGAAGATGCCACTTTATATAACCAATTGTCAACGACCCCTTCAAAATCCTGGATAAGCCTGCCATTATGTGTTTTCTTTCCTTCACTGTTCACATAGGCATACCTTGTAAATGCAGCGCCGATTTCGGGGAAAGCATCGAATAGTTTTTTTATTTCAGCATAAAATCCCGGCAATACCAGGTCGTCTCCATGCAGGAGGTGAATATATATTCCCCTGGACCTGTTCAGGCAGGTTTCAAAATTCCGCAGGCTGCCGACATTTTCATTTTGGCGGAAATAAGCGACCCTTCCCTTCCCTGTTTCAAGAACCAGTTGCGCTACATCACCATCTGTACTGCAATCATCAACCACTTCAATTTGCATCAGGCCTTCCCCTTGATCCTGGCATAAAACACTTTCAATTGTTGCGCGGAGATAATTGATACAGTTATACGCAGGAATCATTACAGACCATAAGGGCCTGTTTGTATTATCTGGAATGGGATAAACAACTGGCGGCGACTCCGGTATCCTGTCACTCATATCATGAAAAAAATAACCGTTTTTAAATTAACTTCAATAATATGCAAAATCCATCGCATTAATATTTCAGATGAATCCGGTAAAAAAAATTATCCGTTCCTGGCATGCAGCAATATACCACTACAGGCTATTCGGGAAAGATGGGATTGCTTTCCTGTTGCGCAAAAGAAAAAGCAGCAACAAGCTTCTACAGATAAAAATGAAGGGCTATGATTTTCCTTTATTCCTTAGGAATAATACCACCGACATACCCATGTTCTATCATATTTTCTCTGGAATGGATTATGATATCCAGGTTAATGACGACCCAAAAACAATTATTGACTGCGGTGCGCATATCGGACTTGGCGCCATCTTTTTTGCAAAAAAATACCCCAATGCAAAAATAATTTCTGTGGAAGCGGAGGCTTCCAATTATGAAATGCTGGTAAAGAATACTAGTAATTATCCTCAGATCTATCCTGTTTTCGGGGCAATCTGGAATGAAAAAACTGCTTTAAAAGTTGTTGATGTAAACCTTGGCAACTGGGGTTACATGGTTGAGCCAACTGCAGAAGGAGTGAAAAATCCCGTTCCTGCCATTACGATTGACGAACTGATCAACACCTATAAACTGGAAAGCATTGATATCTGCAAGATAAATATAGAGGGCGCGGAGAAAGAATTATTTGCATCCAATTACAACCATTGGTTATCGATTACAAAAGTGCTTGTTATTGAACTTCACGACCGGATGCGTAAAGGCTGCACCAAATCTTTGTTCAATGCTTTGCAGGATTTTGATTTTCAAATCTCCTGGAAAGGTTTTTCGCTTGTTATCCAACTTAATCATTCACCTGCCGGATCGCAAAAGGGAAATCCGGGCGGACAATTCCCCACCACTTGACATACCAGTCATTGTTTTCACTGTAATCCGCTACAGTGAACTGCAGGCAATCGTCCTTATATAATAATGTTTCCTTTTCACGGTTGAAAATTGCAAGGCCGATGGAATACGAACCATCATTGAGGAACTTACCCGGGATCTGCACTTCACCCTCAACCCACCCTACTGAAAATTTTTCAGGTGCATGTGATACATCAAATACACATTCCCCGGAAGTTGTAAACAATACCATTTCAGCCACCAGGAATTCATTGGGTAAATAATTAAAAAACCTGAACTTAACCTGCAGCGGGGTGCGGATATCAATTGTTTCACTGGCGCCTGAAAACCGGGGGATTAATTCAATATACGTGAGCCGTACCTGGTCATTACCTGGCGCCTCTTCAGGCACCGGCCAATTTTGCTTCCAGATGTTTGACTGGTAATTACTCATATAAGCATTCACTGCTTCCTGCGCTTCACCTATATACGCCATCTTACCGCGATCCAGCCAAATGCCCTTAGAACACAACTGGTTCACCGCCTGCATATTGTGGCTGACAAAAAGAATTGTCCTTCCCCTGTCATTGGATGCCTCTTTCATTTTACCAAGGCATTTTTTCTGGAAATCAATATCACCCACCGCAAGCACTTCATCAACAATCAGGATATCAGGCTCCAGGTGCGCAGCAACAGCAAAAGCCAACCGGACATACATCCCGGAAGAATACCTTTTAATGGGCGTATCAATAAATTCTTCAACACCTGAAAAATCCACGATTTCTTCCAGCCGTTTTTGGATTTCCCATTTTTTCATTCCTAAAATATAACCGGCCAGGAAAATATTTTCTTTCCCCGACAACTCATTATGAAAACCCGTACCAATTTCCAGCAGGCTGCTGACTTTACCCTTCCCCCGGATTGCGCCGGTACTGGGTTTTATTATTCTTGAAAGGATCTTTAACAAGGTTGATTTCCCTGCTCCGTTTGCACCAACAATTCCCCAAACTTCCCCATGTTTTACCTGGAAATTAATATCCTTCAGCGCCCAGAATTGGGCAGATTTTGAAAGCGCGTCCTGTTGTCCACTAAAAAAAGGGGATTCCTTTTTTAGTATATTCCTGTTCCACCAATAATTTATGTCCTGCCGCAATGAGCCTGTCCCAATTGTACCTTTCCGGTATAATTTTGATAAATGCTCAACTTCCAAAACCAAATCAGACATAGCCTTATTTTTTAGGTCAATAATTTTTAAACCAGTTTTCTAACTGGGTATTAAATTCTTTTCCGTTCCAGTTTTTTACCTGGAACCTGCCCAATTGAAGTTTTGGCGAATCCCTTCTCACAGAAACAGCTTTTGTGGTAAATCCCATTTTAAAATCAAGTGCCTTTACTACTTCCAGGGTTGTATCATTGTAGGCCCCGTAAGGATAGGCAATTGTATCGGTTTCAGCACCCGCATATTTTCTCAAACAATTTACATTGGCAGCAATTTCACTCTTTTGTATTTCCGCAGGATGACAGTCAAGTGCGGGATGTGTGCTGGTATGCACTGCCAGTGATATCAAGCCTGTTTTTCCTGCTTCACCCAATTGCTTTTTGGTCATTGGTTGGTAGCCTGCTAAAAATTGCTCATCAGCTCCATGGTTCTCCCGCAATTTTGCCAATTCTTTTTTTATTTCCGTGTAAGGCAATGGACGTAGTTTCTCCCAGGCCAGGATGAAATCCTGGCAAACCTGGTCGGGTGCGGGTTGTGGCCATTTCCAGTTACGCCATTTTTCCCTCAATGCTGCATCTGCTTCAACCCTGGAAAAAAATATTTCTGTCAATTCATCCCACCAGAAACATGCCCCGTTTTCAATATAATAATCGGGAATAAAAAAAGTAACGGGAATTTTATATTGCTCAATGACCGGTCTTGCTATCGTGGCATTATCGGTGTATCCGTCATCAAAAGTCAGGCATACTGCATTATATGGCAGGGAAGCTCCTTCAAGGTAATCATTCAATTGCCGGGTTGAAATAACCTTGTATTTCTTTTCCAGTATCTCTACTTGTTGTTTGAAATTCAATGGATCTACACATAAGTCCCAGGGATCAAAAGCCATGCTGGCAATGCGATGGTACATCAGTACGATCACCTTGTTTTCCTTCGCATTGGTATTAAATAATTTCCGGAACAGCATGTCAATTTGCTTTACGTATGGCAACGGTTATGATCAATGGATAATGTTCATCAGAATATTCCAGCTCATGTTGTTTTAATTCCGGTAAGCCTAAGCCATACAGGAATGCTGCAGCGACTTTTACATTTCCGTAAGATTCAATTATGGCATCTCCACTTTTAAATGATTCCGATATGGCCCTGCTGATAGAATTCGGGGTGAACGACCATTGCCAGAATTTTCCCCATTCATCCTGGGCTATATGGGAAATTCCCGGGACGGTAAGTAACAGGCTGCCGCTGGGCTTCAATATCCTGTAGCAGGTATCCAGGGCCTTTTTAAAATCATAAACCAGGTGTAAGGTCTGGGTTAAGATGATGCAATCAAAACTGTTCTCCGGCACCTGCGGAATATCGCAAAGGTCACCCACGATAGTTGCTTTGGGGTGCTTTGGATCAATATGCAATATGTCACTTTCTAAAACTTTTTCACCACCGAAATGAATCGTGTATTCATTGTCCCCGATCTCCAAAACTTTTCCATGGATATCATTTGCGTGCCGCGATAAAAATCCTTCAATATAATACCTGTCAATGGGCCCGCCCCTGTCGTAACCAAACTGCGTGCTTACCGGTTTTACATCCATGCCCATTATACCAGGGCTTTCAATTCGATGTTCCTGAATACCCGCCTTTTTCCTGAAGGACTGGCTAATGCGCCGTAACTTTTGGCTGCAGGCACTTTTAATATGCTTAATCGACATTACCATATTGATTTGCTCAATACAACGAAACCAACATTTTATGAGTAAAATTTCAGCAAAACTCTGGCCAGTAAAGACGTTGTCCTTCTATTAGGATTCAACAGAAATGCTTTATATGCCAAATTGAGGTATTTTTTCTTGTCAACATTAAAATTCTTGTAAGCAAAACCTGAAAAATAATTGGCGTAATTTCTTTTTGCTTCCCGTTTCATCATATGTTGTTTTTCTTCAGGAAGATATTTGGCAATAATTGAGATGAATTTTACAATATCCCTGACACTATTGCCAGAAATATTTGATTGGGTAGTTATATTACCAGCATGAATGCGGTACATCGCCAGGCATTTTGGCGAATAGGCTACTTCGTAATTGGCGGCTATGCGACACCACATTTCCCAATCTTCACCATAATGGCCCGCATAAAAGCCGCCAAGATTTTCATAAACCGACCTCTTTACAACAACAGCCGGAGGTTGGCAAAGATTCACCTGGGAAATCTGCTCCAGCCAATTGGGTATAATTCCGGGCTGCTCCAGGATGCTGGCGGAAATTGAAATTTCATTGCCATTTTCATTCATGTTGGAGTTCTTACAAAATGCTGCGCCAATATTTGGGAATTTTTGAAACAGCGTTTCCATTTCTTTATAAAACCCGGGCTTCACCATATCGTCGCCGTGAAGCAAATGGATGAATTTTCCTATTGCCCGGTTGATGCAGGTTTCGAAATTCCGGAGACTGCCCACATTAAAATCCTGGCGATAGAATTTCACCCTTCCTTTTCCAATCTCCTTCACTAATCCTTCAACATCCCCATCAGTACTGGCATCATCAACCACCTGTATTTGCATCAGGGAGTCCCCCTGGTCCTGGATGAGGACACTTTCAATGGTATCTTTCAAGAATTTCAGGCAGTTATAGGATGGAATCATAACTGACCATAAAGGCATTCCGGCACCCTCTACTTTTCTTATTACAGGCGGTTTTTGAGGTATCCGTTCATTCATATCTGGTCTGGGTTACCTTAAGGCTATTATTCAAATAATGCGGGCGGGAACTGGTCAAAAATGCATTTCTGCAAAAAAGGATGTGGCCTCGCCAGGAATCGAACCTGGATCTGGAGCTTCGGAAACTCTTATACTATCCATTGTACTACAAGGCCATTTTCTCTTTACCCGCCGGGTATTACCCGGCGGGTAAAGAGGGGCGAAATTAAGGCAAAATCGGCTTCGCCCAAGGCCCAATTTTCAATAAACGGAATATTTCAGCCTCAGGAAGCTCCCGGATACACCCGGCGGGTAAATCCCCAAGGGTAAGGTCCTCAATAGCTACCCTTACAAGCCGCTGGCAGGGATGGCGCACTGCGCCTACCATCTTGCGGACCTGGTGGAATTTGCCTTCCGTTAAGGTCATCAGCAGCCAGGAATGGGGAATATCATCGCGGTATTCATTGGGCCGGTTAGCCAGCCAAACTGGCTTTTCAACCAGTTCCACAGCACAGGGCTTTGCTATGTATTCAGCTCCATTGCTTACCGGGATGGCTACCCCTTGCCGCAATTTCTCAAGCGCCTCAGGCAATACCACATTGCGCACCCTTACCAGGTAATCGCGCTTGTGCGGAACAGCCGATGAAAACAACATGGCCGTCATTTTCTTATTGGTGGTCAATAATAGCAGCCCTTCTGAATGATTGTCGAGTCGGCCAATGGCATGCGTACCCGGCGGGAAATCAAAATCGACCTGGCCAAGCAGGTTTACATTATCGGGACTCACAAACTGCGAGACCATATTATAGGGCTTGTGCAGTACAAAATAGCGGTGGCCAGACTCTTCCATTACTTTTATTTAATAAGGCCACTGGCATTGGCCGCGAATATCTTCACGGCAATGGCCAGCAGGATCACGCCAAAAAACTTACGGATGGCCAGCAACCCCATTGGACCTATTAATTTTTCGATCCGGTCCAGCGACCTTAATACCAGGTATACAAATACCAGGTTCAGGGCTATGGCCAGGGCAACTGTCAGGTTTTCGTAGTTTGCCTTAAGGGAAATTATAGTGGTTAATGTCCCTGAACCTGCAATCAGCGGGAAGGCAATGGGGACTATAGTTCCCGCTTTGGCATCGGCGCTTCCCTTGAAAAATTCAATCCCCAGCACCATTTCCAGTCCCAGGATGAATATGACAATTGATCCGCCTACTGCAAAGGACCGTACATCAACACCCAATATATTCAGGAATTTTTCCCCTACCAGCAGGAACAAAATCATCAATGCACCGGAAATCAAAGTAGCCTTCCCCTCCTGGATCCTGCCCATTTTCGTTTTCAATGTAATCAGCAGGGGAATGGAGCCAAGGATATCTATCACCGCAAACAGGGTGAAGGTTACCGTCAGGAGTTCATCGAAATTGATGGGCATGGTGTTATTGCTTTTTTACATATAATCCAATTCCATAAGTCACATCTGGCTTCACTGAATTACTGATAAATTTAATGGTTATGTTATCATCTTTTACATCATCAACCCGCGCCATTCCAATGTATTGCCAACTGGCATAGTGCATAAAAAAAATAGCATCACCGGGTTTAACACCGCTACCCTTGCATTTGATAACCGACTTGTTGCCTGTTATTTTCAATGCCTGTGGAGGCAGGTACTCAAAGTTATATCCGGGTTTATCAACTTTCGATTTTAACCCGAAAACGATGGGCATATAGGTTACACAATCATGTATAATATATTCCCCGTTAAAAAATATTGGAATATCCTGCCTGCCATAATACCTGAAATTACAGTTTGTAAGGGTAACGCCATACCCGGTTAAATGTGCGTCCGGATATATACCCGTATTCTCGGGATAAGCGAAATCGAACAAGGAATTGCTTAACTGGTCACCCACCAATGATTGCCAGTTTCCAATCCTACCGATACTTTCAGCAAAAACATGGGTTACAAATAATGGGAAATAACCACCGCTGGTCCGGTTAAGAAACTGCACTACCCCTCCGGCAATATTTACCCCATCCACAGTATAAAATCCCGGCGTACCATTACCATAATCACCGAATGACAGGAAGGTATGGGTCCTGCCCCAGGCGCCAACATTGATGATCCGGTTGGATTTCTCCTGGGCCTGGCAGCCTGCTATACAAACCTTGTTGTTGTAAAACCGGATATTCTCATAGGTCATCAGTTCGGCATTGGCAGTTTGCCCATTTGGGGAAGCGATGATACCAATGGTGAAATTATTAATAGTACAATCTTCAATCCTTATCCCTGTTGACCCGCCTTGTGATGCTGATCCCCGGTAATATTCTTTCAGTGGCGGATATCCTCCATCGGGCGGAAGCTTATCACGGAAGGGATCTATTACAATTGCTGCATATGGGGAATACTGTGCGTCACGGCAGGTTGGATCGCCATATGTTTTAAAGTCTGAATTATAAAAGGCACTGTCGCTCATCTTGGGGGTCCTGTATGCCCCCTGGAAATTCAGCCCGCTGACAATAATCCCTTTTCCCCTGTGGATACCCAACGCCGGCGCATCTTTAAAGGTTGCTGTAATTACAGAATTATTATTCGTATCCCACATGGTGGCATTACCAATTATTTTAATGGTGAAAGGAACATATTCCTTACCCGTCCATTTCGCGGCAATCAATGATCTGCTGATCCTGTATTTTCCAGGAAGGTACACAGTACCACTAACCGAAATAGCTGAATCAATTGCTGCCTGGATAGGTTTATAATCATCTGCTTTCCCGTCGCCAACAGCGCCAAACACTTTAGGATCAATTTGCGCGGAAGAAAATAAAGGCAATAACAATAACCAAAGGAACCTCATAATGCAAGAATTTTTTTTATCTGAAAACAAATTATTTCACCCAATCGCTGGGCCGGTGCTGCTCCCCTTTTATTTCAATATTTGAAAGCATTTCTATTTCCCCGGATACCGTATTTATTTTTGCCACCGCACCGTAATATAACGGGAAATGATTGAAGGCATCTTTTAGCGGAACTCCTTTTACATGCGACAATATGCTCCTTATTACCCCGCCATGGGCAACAATGGCAGCCGGCAATTCCCTGCTGGCTATTGCTTCATAGCGGAGAACCACACGCGTAAAAAGATCCATATAACTTTCGCCTCCGGGAACCCGCACCTGCACAAAATCTTCCATCCAGGGCTTCAGCTCCTCCCTGGGTATTTCATCCCAATGCTGCATTTCCCAGCTGCCACAATGCAATTCCTTCAGGTCGTCATGAAAATCAATGGGATTGGGAAATAAATGTTCTGCCAGCAGCCGGCACCGGCGAAGGGGACTTGAATACACTTTTGAAATATCACCAGGCAAATGGTTTTTGATAACCGCGGCTTCCTCATGGAAGGTTTCCACCACATCAAGGTCTGTCTGCCCGTAACAGATACCCTTACCAACAGCGGGCCTGGTATGCCTGATCAGGTAAATATTCATAGCCGCAAGATAAACCGCCAAACTATTATTGCAGCCAAATAAAATGTTAGTTCTGTTACCAGTTGGTTAAAGCACCCTTCTTGCAGCACGCAAAAAAGGAAGCGTAGGAAGGCTTCCAATTAAAAGCAACTCTTCCACCATCATGGTATCATTGTCCAGGAAACGGAAAATGCGCTGGGCAGAATTACGGCGAAAAAGTCGGGTGAAAACCTGAGCGCCGGATAATTCCTTATGTGTCAGCACATCCAGCAATACATTGTCATAAAAACGGAAGCGACCCGAATGGGTTAATTGCGTCCGCGGCGTGCCATGCACCAGCATGGATTCGAGCATTTCAGCACTATGGCGCTGTATGAACTGGAAAGTATAACCACTGGATGATTTGGTCTGCCCGCCTGCCATACCAATATTTACAACCCGGCCTTCGCCAGCCGGAAAACGGTGATTGGTCATGGGAATGACCCCAAATTCCTTTTCGGTAATGGTGTAATTTCCGGGTTTCAAAAAGTCCCGGATATAGTCATGAAGCCCCTGCTCATATACTTCGTTATCCAGTAAGGATTCGCTGAACAAAGTGTATTCTATCAGCGCCTTCCGCTCATCAATAGGCATGGTATAGACGAAAGTCGTACCCCTTTCCTGGCTAACCCTGAAATCCATCAGGGTACTGGCAGAAGGATCAAAAAACGGTTCTTCCGTTTCAATGAACCAGCCCTTGAAATGCTGCAAAAGGGTTTGTGTTTTATCGTCTTTTGGCGGTTCCTCAAATAATATGGAATTGAACATGAACTCCTTCGCGTAATATCCCTCGCCGTTTTCCAGCTCCAGGGCTGCATAGCTGTCTTTGTTGATGATCCTTTTAATGGGTTCAAAAAGAATCATCACATTCTCCTGTTGCTTGATATAATTTATGCAATGGTTGTAAAAATCAATCCCCCGGATCATTTTATAGCGATAGGGACTGATCCTGAATTTTTTTGAAAACCCCTGACCATGAAACCAAACATCGTCCCAGCTTTTGTAAACGATCTCGTCAAACAGGCCCTTGCCCCTTTCCCAAAAACACCAGGTACGGTCATTCTGGTCTTTACGGTCTTTATCGACGAGCAAAAAGGTTTTATTGCGGAATTTCCCCGATAATAACATCCGCATCAGGAGGCTTAAACCGGCCGCACCGGCTCCTGTAAATACATAGTCGTATTCATAGCGGTAATCGTAATACTTATATTGGTAAAGTGATGTAGACTGCATAAGTGGCTGTATGACGAGGTCAAGATAGCCAATAATCTACTTGTGTTTAAGGGTGTTTTCACGGTCTTTTTTGACTTTCTCCCAATATTTATGGTGTACCAGCAACATGCCAAAAGATTCACCGTCTTCTTTTTCAATATGCTTATGGTGCATTTTATGGGCCCAGCGGATGGCCCTGATATAAATATTATTACTGCGGGTAAAGTATTTGAATCGCTGGTGGATGATGATTTCATGGACCATGAAATAGGCAAAGCCATATGCCATAACACCAAAGCCAATGGCCTGCACCCACCAGTATGCCGGCTCAAGCGTTCCTAACAGGATCATGCCCATACTCGGGATGGCAAAAATCACAAAGAACCAGTCGTTCTTTTCAAAAAATCCCGGGCCTTTTTTGTGGTGGTCTTCATGCAGGTACCATAAAAAACCATGCATCACAAAACGGTGTGTCAACCAGGTAACACCTTCCATGATAATAAATGTAACCAAAACTATCCCGAGGTAACTTAACCAATGCATAGGGCTGCTTGTTTTTTCCATTCCTTCACACGCGGGAATGCCAGGTGGAACCAGGCTGTAAACCGGGAAGGATGCGATTTTAAGGATGCTTCAATTTCTTCCAGTGACCGGTAACAAAAATCCATTACTTCAGCGGGATTGGGTATTATTATCCCATCGTATTCCCCGACAAAAACATGGTCGAATTCGTGTTCCGTTAACCCGTTGTCGAATGGCGCTTTGTATAAGAATGTGAATGCCTTTTGTATCGGTGTGGAAAATCCCATTTCCTCCTGCAAACGACGGATGGCGCCATCTCCTGCGGTTTCACCCGGGTAAGGGTGGCTGCAACAGGCATTTGTCCATAATCCGCCACTGTGGTATTTATTGAGGGCCCTTTGCTGCAACAGCATATCACCGGCTGCATTGAAAACGAATACACTGAATGCCCTGTGCAACAAGGCCTTCCGGTGCGCTTCCATTTTTTCCATGGTCCCCACTTCATTATCCTGTTCGTCTACCAGGACAATATCTTTATTTAGTTGCTTTTCTGCCAATGCAATTCAATTTAAATCATTAATCAACCGATCATTCCCAACTGGTTCTTCACACCTGCGCGCACCACAATTGCTGCTTTACTGTAGTTAGGGATGCGAATCCTTTCCAGTAAAATATTCTGTGGCTGGCAGCGCTTGATGCGCTTGAACAAGGAAAGGTAGTACTTATAAGCCACGTAAACACCAAAACGCGCTTTTACAGGCAATTGCATGATGCCCTTATAGGCGTTATCAAAATCCTGCTGGATATCTGCTTCTATTTTGGTTTTATCACAGGCCGTGAAATTGGAAAAATCGCAGCCGGGGAAATAAACCCTGTCCAGCTGTTTGTAATCCGCCTTCAGGTCGCGCAAAAAATTCACTTTCTGGAAAGCTGCCCCAAGCGAACGGGCCGACATTTTCAGTTGCTCGTATAATGCCCTGTCGCCTTCACAAAAAACATACAAACACATCAGTCCGACCACTTCGGCTGACCCGTATATATATTCAATATACCCACTATGGTCATACGCTTTTTTATCGAGGTCCATTTCCATGCTCTTAAAGAACGCCTCTATCAGTTCATGGTCGATATTATACGCATTCACTGTTTGCTGGAAACTATGCAGGATCGGGTTCAGGCTTATTTTCCTTTCGATGGCTTCATAGGTCTGTTGTTTAAACTCTGCCAGTAAAACACTCTTGTCGTATTCATGGAAGGTATCAACAATCTCATCGGCAAAGCGAACCAGGCCATAGATATTAAAGATGGGTTGCCGCAGGTCCTGGTGCAACAATTTAATGGCCGATGAAAACGAGGTACTATAGCGTTCCGTGGTAGTCCGGCTACAGCTCTCACAAACATTATGAAACAGGTTCATCATAAGCAACAGGTTAGGTTCTTATCAAAAGATAACTAAAAATTTCGAATCACTTCCTTTGCCACCACTTCCCCGCTGATCAGGCTGGGCGGTACACCCGGACCAGGCACTGTTAGTTGCCCGGTATAAAAAAGGTTTTTCACTTTCTTACTCCGGCAATTGGGTTTTAGGTTGGCAGTTTGTTTAAGTGTATTGGCCAATCCATAGGCATTTCCTTTAAAGGAATGGTAATCCTCTTTAAAATCCTTGTGGGCAAAAGAGCGATTGAGTACAACAGCATCCTTAACCGGTTGGCCAAGATGGGTTTCAAGCCGCTGGATAATCTGGTCAAAATATTTTTCCCTTACTTCTGTAGTATCGCCATCCAGTCCTGCCGCAACCGGCATTAAAAGGAATAGATTTTCAAACCCCGGCGGGGCTACTGTATTATCGGTAACTGAAGTGGCGCTCATATAAAACAAAGGCGCTTTGGGCCATTGGTGTTCGCGGTAAATTTCTTTCGCGTGTGCTTCAAAAGGCGTATCAAAAAACAGGGTATGGTGAAGGATATTGGAGAGTCTTTTATTGAGGCCAACATAGAATAATAAGGAGCTTGGCGCCAATACCCGGCTATCCCAGTATGCCGCGGAATAGCTCCTGTGGGATGCAGGCAACAGTTCACTTTCAATATGGTGGTAATCGGCGCCGCCAATCACAACATCGGCTGTATAACTGCCCTGGCTGGTGGTTACTGATCGCGCTGATGAAGCATTCAACTCTATTGAAGTAACGGCCTCATTGAAACGAAATTCCACCCCAAGTTCAAGGGCCAGCCGGTACATCGCATCAACAATCGCATACATGCCGCCTTTGGGGTACCAGGTACCGCCAACCACATCGGCATAGTTCATAAGGCTATACAAAGCCGGGGTTTGTTCCGGCATCGCACCCAGGAACAATACCGGGAATTCCATCAGTTGCCTCAACCTCGGGTCCTGGAAAAATTTGTGCACGTGCTGCTTCATGGAAGTGAACACATCCAGCTTAAAAACGCCTTTGATCACTTCCCAATCCAGGAATTCAGTGAGTGACTGCCCGGGTTTAAAAACCAGTCGCTGAACACCTACCCTATACTTATAGGCGGCTTCATCCATGAACTGTTGCAGTTTCCTGGCGCTGCCCGGTTCAATGGATTCAAACAAGGCCTGGAGGGCTGGAAGTCCTGCGGGAATATCCATCGGGCCATCGGGCCAGTAAACCCGGTAGGATGGGTCAAGCCTTTCGAGTTCGTAGTAGTCGCTGACCGATTTACCGAACTGGGCGAAGAACCTTTCGAATACATCAGGCATCCAATACCAGGATGGCCCCATATCGAAAGTGAAGCCATCGGATTTCCATTGCCGGGCCCTGCCGCCGGGCTGGTCATTTTTTTCCAAAACGGTAACCTGCCATCCGGCTTTGGCCATGAAAGCGGCAGCCGACATACCGGCGAAACCGCTACCTATAATAATAACTTGTTTACTCACCCTGAAAAGTTAGGGAATTTTCTTCCTTAATAACGCTGGATTTGTGCCTTAAGCAGTTTACGGGCAAAATGGATCCTGCTTTTAATGGTACCCAGCGGCTCACCCAGCATATCCGCAATTTCATGGTATTTAAACCCGTCGAAATAAAGCAGGAAGGGGTTACGGAAGATTTCGGGTAATTTATGCACAGCCTCATTGATCTCCTTTAGTTTCAGGTTGGCTTCCGCAGCATTGGCTGTGGTTACCTGGTTGTAATTGATCAGGAAATCATTGGGGGTATGGTCGAAAATGGTGTTTTGTTTGGCCTTCCTGCGGTAATTATTGATGAAAATATTCCGCATTATGGTATAGAGCCATGCCTTGATATTGGTACCAACATTGTATTTCTCCTTATTGGCAATAGCACGGTACATGGTTTCCTGGAAAAGGTCCTGTGCAGCTTCATTGTCTCTTGTCAGGGTAATGGCAAAGGGACGTAGAAACTCTGCATTGTCCACCAGCATCTCATTAAAATCTACGTTAGGCATGGTCTTGTGTTTAATAGTTACTGACCCAAATTTAAACAAACTACCTTAAATGAGACGGTTTTTTGTTTAATTATTTTGTTAAAACCTAAAACAAAACATAATTCATTGTTTATCCATCGATTAGCTCAGCAGCGTTTACCGGAGACTGGCAACATATTCCATTACTTCTGCCAGTGAGCGTTTAAAATAGATGTTCTCAGGTGCCTTTTTCTTGTACTGCTGGGTCAGCAATCCGGAAATTACCAGGGGGTGTTTGCCGCAACGGATCGAGTAATTGTGCAGGAATTTCTCGAAGTTAAAATTGTGGGCCACCGAGGTCAGGTGGGTATACACATAGTCTGGTTTCTTCAGGTTCGCAACAAATTCAACGTCTTTCAAAGGAACGTTTGCGCCCAGGTAAATCACATTTATACCATGGCTTTTCATCAGGTAATAGGTATACAGGAGGCCGATTTCGTGGTGCTCGCCTTCCGGAAGGAAAAGCAGCACGGATTTCTTTACGCTTACATGTGAAAAGGCGCCGTCTATGCCTACTATTAGTTTTTGACGGATAAGGTTGGTAACCAGGTGTTCCTGGGCCGGGTTGATGTGGTTTGTTAACCACAATATCCCGATTTTTTCCAGGAAGGGGAAGATCACCTGTGTTATGGTTTTGTCAATTCCGCGGGCAGCAATGTAACTGTCGAGCTGTTCTTCAAAGCCGGCAATATCCATGTCAACCATATGTTTTATCATATCGTTGACCATCCTTTCCTGCTGTGCCTCCGCATTGCCGATGGTAACGATCCGGTCGCGGATCTCTTCGGCACACATGCGGTTGATATGGGAAATCTTATACCCGTATTTATTCAGCAAAGCTATATTCAGCAAGGCTTTCAGCTCCTCGCTGCTATAATACCGGATATTGGTATCGGTACGCTGGGGTTTCAGGAAATTGTACCGCTGCTCCCAGATCCTGATGGTATGGGCTTTAATTCCCGAAAGGTTTTCCAGGTCCTTGATGGTGAAAGCATTCATGGCCGCACATTTTTCGTGTTTAATTCAAGTTGACATAAAGTTAAACAATAAAGAAAAGAAAAGGTTGGGGGGAAATTCCTAAGGGTAACCCATTAGCAGTCAAAAAATTAGCGCCTTTCCCACAATTCAATGACCAAAATCTGCGTTCGATAGCCGATTCACTATCCTAAAGAAAATTCCAATAGTCCAACTATGAGATACCTCCTGGTAGCCCTTCTTTTTGCGTCCTGTACCAAGCAAATTGCCACTAAACCTAACCCTGATCCGTTAGTAGTTGCAGTGCCTAAACCCAGCTATTTTATAAAAGCGGATGGCAGTGGAAGCAATACCGGATTATCCCCCGAACAGGCCTGGGACCTCGACAAAGCCAATAATTTTTCCTTCAGCCCCGGGGACACTATCAATATCATCGGAACGGTAAATGGCATGCTGGTCCTGAGTGAATCGGGCACCGCTGATGCCATGATCACCATCCAGGGCGGCACTATTTTCAGCGATACCAAAGACGGCATTTATCTCTACAATAACGACCACATCCTGGTAAGGAACCTGACCGTACTGGGCTCCGGCAAAGTATTGACTACCTTAACCAATTCCGGTATTGTTTTAAAATCTGATGACCAGAAAAGGCATTCCCATATTGTAATTGACAATATTGTAGCAAAAGGGTATGGCCATGCGGGCATTAATTCAAGCCTTGATATGTCGCCTACAGTTGCCTGGGAAAGTGTTGAAGCTTCCATGGCCTATCCCGGTGGTTATGACAGTATCCTCATCCGGAATGCAGTTGCTGACAGCAATGGCTATGCGGGTATTGACATGACAGGATCCTGGCCCGGAAGGCAGAACAGGAATATCCTGATCGAGCATTCCTCCACTTCGCACAACAGGGGCATCCAGGGCATGAAGCCGCATTCCGGCCATGGTATCATAATGGCCAATGTATCCGGTGGCATCATTGATTCCTGTTCAGCTACGAATAACGGTTGGGAATTTGGCAGCGGTAATGTAGGTATCTGGGCTTATAGTTCAGAAAATGTAACTATCCAGAATTCGGTTTCCTCCAGGAACAAATCAACAACAGGAATTGACGGGGATGGCTTTGACCTTGATGGTGGTACCTGGAATTGCGTAATGCAATATAACCTGGCTTATGAAAATGACGGCGCGGGATTCCTTATTTATGAGTATGGTGATCCTTACAGCATGAAGAACAATACCTGCAGGTATAATATCTCCAATAATGACGCGAGGAAGGGAATGAATTATGGCGGGATAACAATCGGCGGGGCTGCAGCTTTATACGATATCAGGATTTATAACAACACGATTGTCCAGAACCAGGGAAAAGCCATAACTAAGATAGGCATGGCTGTCCAGGGTATTTTAGAGATCAAGAATAATATCCTGTCTTCTCCTGATACGCCTTACCTGTACCAGGATGTGGCCAATAATTTATTAGGGGATGCAAAGCTGGATGCAAAATATACACCACTTGATAATTCACCAGCTGTAGATAACGGCCTTGATATTTCAAGCCTGCCAAACAGGGATTTTTATGATAAAAACATTAACGGGAGGAGGGATATCGGCGCTGTGGAGCGCTAAATGCGCCCGTTCAGCAGCATGCCACTATCGAGGAGTGGCTGGAGGTTTTGCATCAACTGGGCTGACTGGCCCATTGCATCAAGGTGCCGCTGGTGATGGCAATCTGTACCAACGAATGATACCAGTTTATTTTTAATTAGTGCCTGGGCAAGGCTTTGAGCGGGCTTACCGTAATAACCGGTAAGGGAATTAAGGTTTACCTGCAATAATATGCCCATGTCCGCAATTTCCCGGAACGGGGCAATACTGGTTCCCATATAGCTATATCGTTCGGGATGGGCCAGTACAGGCTGGTAACCCTGGATCTGCATATCGAATAATATCTTCTTCCATTCGAAGGGCAGGCTGACAAATGAAAATTCCACCAGCACATAGTTCGGACCAAATGTTCTAAGCGGCTCCTTGCGGCTGAGGAGGCTGGTAAAATGGTCATCCATCATATATTCAGCAGCAGCGGTAAGGGGCAATTTAAGTTGTTCTTCGCCAGCCGCCTTCTTCAATTGCGACTGCGCCTCGCCGATAGTTTCGGAATTATTCCGGTACAGGTCCCAGAGAATATGCGGCGTAGTGATGAACTTGTTCAGTCCGAGTTCCTGCAGTCCTTTTATTAATTGCAGGGAAGTGTTAGTATCGGGTGAACCATCGTCAATGCCGGGCAGCAGGTGTGAGTGCATATCGGTGCCGATGGCGGAGAGGTCTACTGTTGGTTTGGATTTACTACGGAAAAAGGAAAACATGTAAAGGTAAAATTAACCTTATTTTGATTGAAACTCTTTATATACTGAAGTAATCCCCTCTTCCAGGCTAATGTGGTGGTGCCAGCCTATTGCATGCAATTTATCGACATTCATCAGCTTTCTTGGAGTACCGTCTGGCTTACTCAGGTCGTGTTCGATCCTGCCTTCAAAACCTACAATTTTCTTTACAAGGATAGCCAGGTCCTTAATCGAAATATCATCGCCAATACCAATATTTACAAGACCGGGGTCATTATAATGCTGCATTAAAAAGTAGCAGGCATCTGCAAGATCAGCGGCATGCAGGAACTCGCGTTTAGGCGTGCCTGTTCCCCAAATAGTAACAGCAGGCAAACCCTGCATTTTTGCTTCATGGAATTTCCTGATCATAGCCGGCAACACATGTGAATTCTTCAGGTCATAATTGTCATTGGGACCATAAAGATTCGTAGGCATTACGGAAATATAATTACACCCGTATTGTGACCGGTAGGCATCACAAAGTTTAATACCGGCGATCTTGGCTATTGCGTAAGGCTCATTAGTGGGTTCCAATTCACCCGTGAGCAGGTATTCTTCTTTCAAAGGCTGCGGCGCCATTTTAGGATAGATACAAGATGATCCCAGGAACATCAGCTTCTTTACGGCATTCTGGTAAGAAGCGTGAATAATATTATTCTGGATCATCAGGTTATCATATAAAAATTCGCCCCGGAAGGTATTATTGGCGAGTATCCCGCCAACTTTTGCTGCAGCCAGGAATACATAATCGGGCTTTTCTGCCTCAAAAAACTGGTTCACGGCTGCCTGGTTTCTCAGGTCAAGTTCCCGGGAAGTCCTGCTTACAAAATTGGTGAAGCCCTCCTGTTCCAGCTTCCTGCGGATAGCAGATCCGACCATCCCCCGATGGCCGGCTATATAAATCTTATCGTATAATTCCATGTTTATTCATATTGGTTCTTCACATAATAACCGCTATCCTTCAATAATTTCTCTTTCCGGAATGCTTCCACATCAGCAGCTACCATTTCCTTTACCAGGGCAGGCAGGTCATACTTTGGTTTCCAGCCCAGTTTGGTTCGTGATTTAGTGGGATCACCGATTAATAATTCAACTTCGGTCGGACGGAAATACCTTGGATCTACAGCTACCACTTCCCTGCCCGTTTCCAGTTGAAAATCGGGATTGGAACAGGATACTACAAATCCAACTTCTTTTTCATTCTCTCCTTTAAATTCCACTTCAACACCTACTTCAGCAAATGCCATGCGTACAAATTCACGCACCGGTGTGGTTACACCCGTTGCGATTACAAAATCTTCCGGCGTGTCCTGCTGCAATATCAACCACATCGCTTCTACGTAGTCTTTTGCATGTCCCCAGTCGCGCTGCGCATTAAGGTTACCCAGGAATATCTTATCCTGCATTCCAAGTGCGATTTTTGCAACCCCACGGGTAATTTTCCGGGTTACAAAAGTTTCACCACGTAATGGGGATTCATGGTTGAATAGTATACCATTCACCGCAAACATATCGTAGGCTTCACGGTAATTTACAGTAATCCAATAGGCATACATTTTTGCCACAGCATATGGTGAACGGGGATAGAATGGCGTTTTCTCGCTTTGGGGAACTTCCTGCACCAATCCGTACAATTCGGAAGTGGATGCCTGGTAAACCTTGGTTTTTTTGGTCAGGCCCAGCAACCTTACTGCTTCCAGTATGCGCAGTGTACCGATACCATCCGCATTTGCAGTATACTCCGGCTCCTCAAAACTTACCGCTACATGGCTCATGGCTGCCAGGTTATAGATTTCATCAGGCTGCGTTTCCTGGATGATCCTGATGAGGTTGGTGCTGTCGGTAAGATCACCATAATGCAATTTCAACCGAACATTTTTCTCATGGGGGTCCTGGTAAAGGTGGTCTATACGGTCGGTATTGAACAGGGAAGACCTGCGTTTGATACCGTGTACAAAATAACCTTTGCTCAGCAATAATTCAGCCAGGTAAGCGCCATCCTGGCCAGTAATACCTGTTACTAAAGCGACTTTACTCATAATTCAGGTTTAATTGACTTGGAGCTTCACGTTTCTTTTAAAGTATGGCTCCTCCAAATATTTATAAGAAAAAAAACTAATAACGTAAGAAAATAAAGATATTGTTAAAAAGGCTTAAAATGTCAGAGAGATTTCATTCATATTTTATTGCTTAATCAGATATTGCGGAAGCTTTCTTACTGGCTTTAAGAAAAAAGTAAAAAAATAGGGAGTTAGACCGTTTACCCGCCAGGCTCGCCTATCTTCTCTGTTAGCCCGATATCTATTCGCCAGTCCTGCATTACTTATTCCACCTGCCCTCATTTTTACAATTACCTCAGGTAAATATGTAGCAGGAATATCATATCGAACAAGGAATCTTAGCATTATTTCGTAGTCTGCTGCTGATCTGAAACTTGTATTGAATACCCCGTATATATCATATAACTCTTTTCGTACAAAAAATGTGGGATGGGGGGGCATCCATCCGTAGTAAAATTTCTGGGAACTAAACCCCCCTGATCTCCAATACCTTATAACCGTTTCAAGGTTCCCGGCTTCAACATACTCCAAATCTGCATATACAGCCTGAACTTGAGGATCCCTAAAAAGATCAACCACTTTTTCGATAACTCTATTATGAGCATAAAGATCATCTGAATTCAAAATGCCTATCACTTCACCAGAAGCTATTGAAATACCTTTATTCATGGCAAAATAAAGTCCATCATCCTTTTCAGAACAAACTTTACGAATTCGTGGGAATTGTTTTACAATCTCTAAGGTAGAATCTGATGACAACCCATCAACAATAATATGCTCTATATCCTTATAGGTTTGCTTGTCGATGCTTTCGATCGTATCCCTGATTGTTAATTCACTATTATAGGTCGCTGTTATAATTGAAACCAACATAATTTATTACAACTTATCAGGATTTTCTTTCAATAACACAATTCTCCAATACAAGCATATCCATATTTGTCCTCAAAAAACATTCCAATGCATGTTCAGGTGAATTTACAATGGGTTCATTTTCATTGAAGGAGGTATTCAATAGTATCGGCACACCAGTTTTCTTTCGGAATGTATCTATTAGCTGATAATATCGAGGAGCGACTTCTTTTATAACTGACTGTAGCCTTCCTGTTCCATCTATATGTGTTACCGCAGGTATTTCTGCTTGTTTTTCCTTTTTTATTGGAAATACTTTCTCCATAAATGGGACTGGCTCATTAATTTCAAAGTAATCTGCCACATACTCTTGCAATATGGAAGGAGCGAATGGTCGAAAACTTTCCCTTCGTTTAATTTTTGCATTTAGCAAATCTTTCGCATCAAGTCTTCTTGGATCAGCTAAAATCGAGCGACCGCCCAAAGCGCGTGGTCCAAACTCGGCTCTGCCACTAAACCAACCTACAACACCTGCATCAACTAACTTATTTGCAACGACTTCATAAAGCTCACTATCTTCGTATCGGGTATAAATAATTTTCCTGCTTTTCAAATATTCTTCTATCTCTTCATTCGTAAATTTACTTCCTGTATATGCAGACCAAATTGGCGGTTGTCTCGTTTGATCAAGAATAACATGATTTACATATAAAGCTGATCCCATAGAAATGCCAGCATCATGACCTGCCGATGGAATATATACTTCCGTAAAATCAGTATTCCTGGTAATTTTTCCGTTGGCAACCGAATTTTGTGCTACCCCTCCGGCAATGCATACCTGTTTTAAACCGGTTCTTTTTTGCAAATGCCTCAGGATATGAAAAATGAGTTCTTCGGTAATCCTTTGTACAGATGCAGCCAGGTCTTTATGGTATTGCGTTAGCTCTTCATCTTTAGACCTGGGGTTTCCTAACAGTCTTTCCATTTCCTCACTAAACAAAGTCGCAACAACCGGAATGTGATCATCTCCATAGGATACTATACCACTCTTTCCGGATCTAAAATACTTTAGGTCCAATTCAAAAAGACCATTGTCTTTAAATACCAATATCTGTTTTAATTTTTCTACATAAAGTGCCTGACCATAAGGTGCTAACCCCATCACTTTGTACTCATCACCATAATGAGGGAATCCTAATAACTGTGTTAACGCCGTATAAAAAAGTCCTATAGAATGAGGAAAGTCAATAGAATCTAACACTTCTATTTGATTCCCTCTCCCGATTCCAATCATAGTAGTAGTAAAATCACCCGATCCATCAATTGAAACTAATGCGGCTTCCTGAAAAGGAGATGCGAAAAATGCCGATGCGAGATGACTCCGGTGGTGTTCAACCTGGTGAATTTTTTTCTTAATCGCAATTTTAGCTACTGTAGGATCTAATTTATAAAATTCATCTTCCAGAGAGGCGACTTTCTTTGCATTCTTCAAACGATCTAATACTGCATTCCAACCGCCGCCAGGATTTTTCAACAAATAAGCTACTTTTCTTCCGAGTTTTGCTTTCGGATCGCGTCCTATGGCAATATGATCCAAATCTTTAAGTGTTATGCCGGCTTCTTTTAAACAAAATTTCACCGCTTCTGAAGGGAATCCAGCCCAATGCTTGGTCCGCCTAAATCGCTCTTCTTCCGTAGCAGCAATCATAATACCATCTTTAAATATTGCAGCTGATGAATCAGCATGATAAGCATTGAGTCCAAGTATATACATATTAATTAAATAAGTTTTGATATTGCTGAATTAATTGTCTCGTATCAATTGTACGAATTGCATAATTCAATGCTTGCTGGCAGCAATCATTAAAAGCTTCCTGGTCCCAGGATAATGCTTTTTTTAATGCTGTTATGAATTCTTCCGGCTTTTCCAGGTTACAATCCCAGCCTGCATCCATCGCACTCAAATTTCGCCAGGGCGTGCGATCACTAATCAGGACAGGCCGCCCGAGAGAAAGTGCCTCAATGATCGCATGTCCGTAATTTTCACCTTTTGTAGGTAATAGAAACAAGTGATATTTTTCAATTTCCTGTGGTAATCGTCCCGGATTGATCTCACCCAGCCAATTTACTATAATATGGTCTGGTAATTTATCTATGATCTCCACGCATTGACTCCAATAATATTCTTCTTCCATCGTACCAATAATATCCAATTGAATTTGGCCGCTCAAATTATGAAGTAATCTAATGGCATATAAAACATTTTTAATCGGGTGAATTCGCCCGACCAGCACGATTTTTAAACTGCCCTGATGCTTAGATAGAAAAGATGGTGACTGCCTTATCGTTGCAGGCAGGTTTGGAATAACTATTACAATAGCAGAGTGAAAAACAGATTTTATTTCATCTGCTTCCTCCTGGTTCGATGCATGAAATTGTATTTTTTCGTGTATCCGCATTATGCGCGCTAATTGCAGAAAAATTCTTTTCTTAACAGGCTTGATAGCAAGTGCACTTGGTTTTAACATACCCCTGGCAGCAAGTAAAATTTTACCTCCAAATCCTATTTTAAGCGCTTCTAGTATGACATCTATAGTAAAACGTTTAGAAAATACACTATTTAAATAAATAACGCATGGCTCTATTTCCTGAAAAATCTTTTTAATTACAGGCCTTGATTTTGATAAATTCGAAGCATACCAAACATGGGCACCAGAATGATGCAGCACCCATCGGTCGGTTAGAATTCCGGGTAAAGGTTCACTTCCCCCAAGATCAACTGCACCTGTATAAATATAAAAATCAAAATTTGGACTTAGTGCTTCTACAAGATTCACACAAGATCGAACTGGACCACCAGCCTTAAAGGCAGGATCAAACCAATCAATGCAAACCAATATTTTTTTCCTCATTTACCTGAATACAATTGCAGATTGTGAGTTACCCATTGATACGCGGTAAATAAGGATATTTGAAACTCCCTTATTGTAACCTTTGATATTAATTGGCATAGCCAATCGATCATCAGCAGTCATCTCAGGCAGGAATATTGCCTGATCTTCAATATTTACTAATACGTCTGCCACAGAAGTCGGATTCTCGCATTGTTTATCGCCCTTTATAAAGCATTGTACTGTATTACCCATAAAAGCAATTTTAGCCTTTGTATTTCTTGGAATTGACCTATCTGGTTGCATTTTATGATAAAAATGCAGATTCCAAGCCAGCATTTTCAATTGCTCATTTACGGGATCAATCTGAAGACCGCCTTGAATATATCCGTTCATAATACTTACACGGCCATTAAAACTACTTACTCGTATAGTTGGATTGCTGTCTGCTTTTGAGGGGGCCATCATTATTCCATCCAAACTTAAATTCCCTTTACCCTTTAGATCAACCGGCACTCTTTGATTTCCCTCCCACCAACAGTCTTTTGCAATAAATGAACCTCCGTTATCAACAGAAACATTTGCAAATTGTGCCCCGAATGCCCATAATGCCGCACTGCCTTTTCCACTTGAAACCAGATCACCACCAATAACTCTGTCACCATCTGCAAAAAAAGAATTGGTCTTCTGCACCAGGAGAAAATTCAGCTTGTCCATTGTAATAGTATTCGGACTTATGGAATAAACCTCATCAATAAATGCATGACTACCTGGCTGATCAACATTATTAAATACAAAAATTGAATTTGAAGATTGCTTGCTCGAAAACTGCCCAACTTCTAAATCATGCATTGTAATATAGGAAGGTCCGTAGATTCTAAAGAAAGCACTATCATTTACACCCCTTATTACGGAAGCATTGAACAATCCGTCACCACATAATTGCATATCAGAGCCCGCAGGAATGGAGATTGTTTTATTTATATTAAAAATACCTGTGGGAAAATGTATAATTGGCCTTTTACCGCTAATTTTTGCAGCTTGGTTAATAATAACTTGAATCTGCTCTGTAGTTGCCTGAAATGGTACTTCGAATATTTTTCGTGTTACAATAGTTGGTGTGACAGCCATTTTTTTTTCAAAATCTGCAACATCCGGAATGCTATTTATAATTAACTGATCGCTATAGCTAAAAATTTTACCGCCTTCATTGGCAATCCGTAGCGGTTGTTTTGCATAGCCGTAAGAATTCCCAATCGATAACATAGAGTACGAAACGGGGCACCAGCTCTTTTGATTAACCAGAAATGGGTGAAGTGTATCAAGTGATTTTGTAATCAAATTATCAAATAATGTAATCCTGCCAACATGATAATATTGAATTGGCATGCCTTTGGTCCTGATTACTTTATTCCCCTGAAAAATCCTTTTAAAGGGGTTGCAGCTGGATCCATCATCACCTGAAAATGCCTGCGATTCGAAAGAAAAGCATCCTCTTACCGAAGTGTAATAACTATTCCTATTAATAAAATCCGCAAAAGTTGATTTAATAAACAAACATTTGTATGCATGGTAATTGCCACTATTATTCCAGACACCAATTTGACAGTTCAAAAATTTTGAATCCCATATCCAATAATCTAATGCATTATAGCCTGCGATTTTTATTCCAGCTTGTGAACATTCTGAAAAAAAGCATCTTTTGATTGTGACTTCTGAATCATTGCTGCCTGTTCCTTTAACGCCCCCACCACCCACTGTTCCACCAAATATTCCAAAATCTGGTTTACCGAAAAATTTCAAATCCGAAAATTCAATATTGACCGTCGCAAAACTCATAGAGGTCTTATCCTTCCATTTTTCCATCCAATGCAAGCCGATACATTCCATTTGCTTTTTACCAGAAGCATCCCAGGAAATCCGGGATACTTTGAAATAAGCGCTACCGCTTGCCAGAAGCATAGTGTCAATATCCCCACCTTTCCAAACTATCCTGGTTTTTTCAGGATCAAACCCGATTATAGAACAACCGATTTTCCCTTTTAGTAATAAAGTTGAGGATATCACATAAGTTCCAGCTGGTATATAAACTACAGAATATGCATCCTTTCCAATATTAAAACCCATAGGGGCCACCGTTAGACTATCTATTGCATTCTGAATAGCTCTTGTGTCATCATGCTTTCCATCTCCTATTGCCCCAAACCTGGTTTTCACATTTGCCCAGGAAGGGAAGGGCCCATTAAATTCTTCCTGTGAAAACAACGGCGAACTATTGCATGATAAAATCAATATTATTCCTAAAATTCTAAGCATCAATAAATTTATGTTATTCGATTTTTTGTTAACCAATATTCCATTTGTATTAGCAGCCACAATTTCATCCATTTAGTAGAATCATCGCCTGTTTGAAATGCATTCCACTGGGCTCTTACACTATCAGCATTAAAATATTTTCGGTCACAAAGACTATCAATATTTTGTTGTCCAAATGATTTCAACTCATTTCTCAGCCAATGTTTCCACGGAAAGGTGAAGCCCTGTTTTTTACGATGTACAATATTTTGCGGTAATAAAGTCCCTAGAGATTCTACTAATAATTGCTTGGGGTAGGCTGGGTATTTCCATTCGTCTGGAACTTGAAGAACATATTCTATTAATTGATGATCAAAAAACGGCTCCCTGACTTCAAGGGAAACTGCCATGCTCATTTGATCAGTATCTTTCAATAAAGTTTGCTGTGTATAGCCCAGGTACTCAGCAATGCTGACCTGGCTTAATGAAGGGAATTTGCAGATTGATTTTAGTTTTTCATTTAAAATCAAAAACAGTTGATCTTCAGCAATCGAATTTGAATTTAGCAATTTTATAATTTCGTTTTTCGAAAGCACTTCTCTCAAAACGGGATAAACAGAAGCAATATCCGTTTGTTTAATATTCAATAAAGATTTCCATTTTTCAGTTGTAACAATACTTGAAGCATATTTTCTCAATAAATGCGTATTGCTCCACAGCCGTTTCCATTTCTTCAACTTAAGATAACGCGTAAAAAAAGGATAACCAGCGAATAATTCATCTCCACCAACACCAGAAAGGGCTACGGTTAGCCCAGCATCTTTAACAGCTTTTGAAACAAGATAAGTGTTTACTCCATCACCACTTGGTGTATCCATCGCATTTAATGCTGAAGGCAAGTCCCTTAAAAAGTCGCTTGGTGAAAATTTAATTGTATGATGTTCTGTAGAGAATTTTCTAGCTACTTCATCTGCATATATTGATTCATCAAATTCTTTCTCATCAAATGAAATATTAAATGTAACCGGACGGCTTTGACTTACTTCCCGCATTACCGCAACAACTGCACTTGAATCAATACCACCGGACAAAAATGCACCCAAAGGCACATCACTAATTAAGCGCTGTTCGACCGACTCAAAAAGCAGCGTTTTAATCTTCTTTTGTGTGTTAGCCTTATTTGTAAATGAGTACTTTTCTTCAGGTTCAGTAATATCCCAAAATGAATTAATTTCTACGCCAGTTGAAGAAAATTCAAGGATGTTACCAGCGGCCAATTGCTTTATGTCTTCCACAATTGTTTGCTCACCGCCAATAGACTGGTAATATAAATATTGCTGCAAAGATGCGTTTGATATTCTCCTGTCCAATAAACCTGTTGCCATAATAGCTCTCAATTCTGATGCAAACAATAATTCCTTGCCTTTAAATGAATAGTACAATGGTTTAACTCCTAGCCTATCACGAACCAGGTATAGTTTGGCCGTGTCATGATCCCATGCAGCTAAAGCAAACATTCCCTTAAATCTGCGAATGGCATCAATACCCCAGCAATTCAAAGCTTCAACAAGCACCTCTGTATCACTTGTTGTTTTGAAATTGATATGGTTAAGGGCAGACTTAACTTGTTTAAAATTGAACAACTCACCATTAAATGCTATTGTCCATCTTCCAGATTGGTCAGAAAATGGCTGATTTGCTGCGGATGATAAATCAATAATAGATAATCTCCTGTGCCCAAGCGTAATATTTCCAGCGGAAAAAAAACCATCCGAATTAGGCCCCCGGTGTGCCATAGCATCTGTCATTTTCCTGACAATAAAAGTTCTTGATTCGCTGCTTGTTGAAGAACTATATCCAGCTATTCCGCACATATATTGTGATATATTTCTTTGTACATTTTAATATATTGCTGAGCGATGTCGTCAGGGTTGTATTTTTTTACCACTTCAAATCCGCGACCTATCAACTGCTTTCTATAATCATCTTCATTCTTCACTTTATTAACTGCCGATCTAATAGATTTCTCATCAAAAGGATCAACCAAAACAGCAGCTCCTTCAGCCACTTCCTTCATTGGCAATAAATTGCTGGTAATTACCACTCTACCTGCTTTAAAACCTTCGATAACAGGAAGACCAAAACCTTCATAAAGTGATGGAAAAAGTATGATGTCATTGTTGACATATTCTTCGGCCAGTTCAATATCTGAAATATTGGATTTTACAGAATAATTTATTTTGTACTCTTTAAGCAATTCCATCTGCTCACTGCTATAATTACCAATTAAATTCAACCGACAATTGATGCCACTCAATGATTTTATCGTACGTTCAAAATTTTTATTTGGTGTTGAGCCTATAAACAATATTTCGGGTACTTCTGAATGGAACTCGCGATCCGCAAAATAAACATACTGGTTAACAGGATTAGCAATCACTCTTACCTTTTGCTCACTGCAGCCAGAATACATTACTACTTCGTCTTTTGTCTTCTGCGATATAGTTGAAACTAAAGCAGCTCTTCTTACTGGCCAGTCAAGTAAAATTTTCTTTAAAATCCACCCTTTTATACCTCTTTGCTGAAGGAATACACAATCATGTATAGTTAATACCGAACGCTTACCAGGAAGGAAAAGAACCAGGTAGTGGTTATCACCAGTTACATGGAAAATATCAAACTTAATGCGTAGCCTTAACTTTATTGATGCCCAAGCATTTCGAGTTGAAATTCCGTAAGCTGGCATTTCAATCCTTGACCAATCAATATCAGTACTAAATGCTGAAATTACCTGGCTAAAAACTCTTTCAATACTAAAGAATTGAAAGTTCTTCCTTCGGAAGAGTAGCGCTACTTTCATGCCTATTTTTAGGGAATATTGTTGGAAAACTTTTGTATAACAACCAAATAAATAAGGATGTTTTTATAAGTGAGTTCATAATCTGCAACGTATCTGTTTCCCCTGAATAAACTGTCTGAAAAAACAATACTGGTAACCAGCAAATTAAAAGTGGATATTTTTTCGAGATTTTAAAAATTGTAAGATAAAACCATCTAATAAAAAAACCTAAAGCAGCCATAAAAATCACACCTCCATATACCCCAAAACTACCATATGCTTCTCCAAGTGGACCAACATTCGTTGAATATCCCAAAATTATCGATCCTGTATAGTATTCCATATTAATCTTACCTCCAGCTTCTGGTTTATCGGGCCAAAGGAACCTGGGAACCACCGATGAAGCAATAGTTTTAAATAAATATTCTCCGCGATCATGTTCTTTGTATGTAGGAATACGACGCATCACCAAGGCAATATTAAAACCCTGATTTGCCCTTACATATAATGGAAAATAAGTATCAGGTTCGGCAATTTTGCCACCTTCAGTAAAGCTTTCCACAAAAAGATTGGCAAATAACATAAATTTATTTCCTTCATATCCCTTGTTCCAAATATAGTTTCTATAAGCCACTTTTGTTTTCTGAATACCGGAAAACAAAACCACAGCAATTAAAAAGAAAATAAACTTTTTCCAAATAGATATTTTCCTGCCTAATAAAAAAAAAGAAAGCAGGGTTAATCCCATGTAAATAATAATCGTAAACATCCCTGAATTCAACGTAGTATTTAAAATAAAAAATACAAAGAATATTGAAATCAAGGTTTTGCTTCTAAATGCAGGCGAAAAATAAACATATAAAATTCCTGCAAAAGATGAGAAAAACAATAATAAAGCAAAAAACTGAAGAGTTGATGGTAAATAATCGGATACGAAATAGAATAAAATCCCATATAAAACAATAAATGCACCATATCGTTCCTTCCCTTTTATAATCTCTTTAATTTTATGTACTTGCCTTAATGTAAATAATCCCTCATCTATTCCACCAAGACTTGAGGATATAGGTAGTAATAATACACTACTAAATAAACATATCGCAGGCACTGCAAACTCGAAATAACGATCACTACTCACAGGCATATACTTTACCCAGATCCTTGCTAATATATTCGTATAAGTAAAATACTTATATCCAAATACCGGAATAAGAAGGCATGTCAAGGTATATAAAAAGGCAACTGATTCAAGGAGGATGATTTTTTTCCCTAGCCTTTCTAAAATCAGGAAAAACAAATACAATGCAGTTGTAATTACAATAAAATTATAATTCTGAATAAAAACTCCAATAAAGCCAAGGAAAAGCAGAATTATTGATGGAATATATTTCAACTAGTGAGTTTAAAAAATGACCTTAACAAATTCTGGTTATTCTCTTTTATCGCCAAAATATTACAACTTCCTTCTTTTAATGGAATCATTATCTGAATCAATTTCTTGTCCTGCACAATAAATAATTGGTAACCAAAATCAAGTAGAAGTTGCTGGGCCTGCCCTGGTAAAAGTTTTGCATTTTTAATTTCCGCCCAATCAACAAACTCGAAATAAATAACTGGGGCATCTTCTTTTTTTAGTAATTCTTTCCCGCCGGCAAATGCAAGAAACTCAAATCCTTCAACATCTACCTTAATAAGATCCGGTCTCTTTTTAATCAAATCGTTGACTAAACGGTCAATAGTTATCGTTCGAATGTCTTGTGTCTTTCCGGCAAATGCTGTACTATATGAGCCCTTCCCAAATTTTTCCTTAGGTGTTGTAAAAGGCAAATACTGATCATTTTCCTGGTGAATGGCCAGATTAAAAGCTGCAATATTTTCCAGTTTATTGAATTCAATATTCTTTTGAAGGTACTCAAATACAAATGGTGATGCTTCGATACAAAAACAAGTTATGGATGGATTTCTCTTGCAAATAGGTATAGCAATTGTTCCTATATTAGCCCCTATATCCAATAAGACTCCATTATTAGGTAATAATGATTCAATTTCTTTTATAGTTTCCTCTTCATAGACTCCATTTACAAAATACTCAAATCCTATATTCTCTTTTAGGTTAGGTATCAAAAAACTACAACCCCATTTTCCATTAATCAAAATATTTTTTTGATCAAGTGTGGATTGCTTTAGCAGTTTTTTAGAAATTCTATACTTTCCAGGGAAAATCGGCAACATTCTCAAAATTCTGCTTAACATATTTTCAGGTAGTTAGTTCTTTATACAGTTTACTATAAATCTCTTCCGATGTATACGTTTTATAAGATATCATATCCTCATTCTTATTGGTACACAAATTTATTTTATCAAGTTTCTCAAAATCAAAAGCAGCAACACAAGGTCTATTATTGGGTAGAGTTACATATTCCATACATCCTACCATAACATCAGGAAACCAAACATCCAGTCCGCAAACTAAGTATTCAAACAATTTATTAGGGGCATTATAAATATAATTAGGTATATGACCATTATATAAAATAACACCAATATCATAATGCCGTAATACCTCCGGCAATTCATTGTAATTTACTGATCCTTTAAACTTGATCCATTCAGTATTTAAGGTGCGAAAATAAGCTGCTGTTTCAGCAGAAAAATTGTCAGAATAAATATCCCATGTAACTTTTCCTCTCTGTTTGATGACCCATTCAGAAAATTCTCGAGTATACATCGTTGTCAAACTTAATGCGCCAACATAAACGACTCTTTTTATTGCTTCATTTTTCTTAACTATCGTCTTATGCCAACTCTGGGGCGGGTAATTAGGCATTACCTTCAAATTTTCACCCAAAATGTTTTCATCCTCTTTAAATAGGTTCAGCCTAAACTGGTTTGTATGCGAAATCCAGATGGCTTCATGGTAGATCTTACGTTCGAGCTTATGAAAATAACGTATTAGCACCATCCCCGATCCATATTCCGGGGGGGAAGTATATTCATGATAGTGAATATAAACCTTCGCCTTTTTGTTTATGAACATTTTATAAAGGACCACAGGAAAAGAAGAAATGGTTTCAAAATAAAGGACTTTAGCAGGTCGATTCCAAAGCAGAAACAGAAAAGCTCGCGTATAAAAAAAGATATATCCAAGCCAACTGGCAAACTTCGAAGAATCCAGTACCTCACCTCCATACCGCTTAATTTTAACAATGGGATTATAATTCTTGTAAATAAATTTACCAGCCTTATTATTGGCCCTCGACAAAATAAAAATATTATTGAAATGCTGCCCAGATAAGTATTCAATCAAATTCATGATAGGCGGATACTTCTCTAATGGCTGAAAATGCAGAATTGTTAATTTTTCAGGCATACCTTTGTTGGAATAACCTAAGCACAAATTTTGCCCGGCTTTTATAATCATATGCCTCAGATATGGATCTATTCTTTGCCGATGACCTGATTTGGTCGGTCTCTTCAGAAGCCATTGATAATAATTTCTTAGCAGTTCCTATACAATCCTCTATATTATCATATAAAAAAACCTCTTTATGGTCTGTAAAATATAATTCATGGTCTGGCGTCCTCGGTGCCAGCATAATACCACCAATACCTGGTATTTCAAAACTTCGCATATTATGGGACCTGAGGTTATGTGGCCTCATATAATTTAACTGTACTCTATAGCGATATAATGTTTTCCAAAATTCCGTTCCATATACTGCATTATAAACACCTGCCTCAGATTTTTTAAAATATACATCCCATCCATGGCCATACAAATCCATAGGTATTCCGGAAGCAATTAATTTTTTTATAAAAGAAACCCTGAATTCATCTGGGTTACCCAAAAAACACACTTTATTGATTTCTTTCTGTTGCAAGCAACCAGAAAGAATATCATTCGAATATTCAAAACCAAATGGCAAAATTTCAACTTTCGCGCCATACTCATCTTCCAATCTTTCCTTAACATCCAGGTTATAAGTCAGGTGAAGGTCAAAATGTTCGATTGATGCCCCAACATTGTTATTACCACTTCCCGAACCAGAGAAAATAAAAGGGTTATCGGGATTAAAATTAACCAAAAGAGTTGCATTCTCTTTTAATTGCCTAAGTGTCTTAGGATATATTTCCATTCCCTTAAATACCCAAATAATATCTGGCTTTCCCGCCTTAGCCAATGCAAGCAATTCATTATTAATTGATTTATATATTCCTGAAATGCCAGCTTTAAATAATAATTTATTGACAAGTGAGTGCTGGTAGTAATTAAAAAAAATACTTTGTGCAGGGAATTGGGTAACATCCGCACCTAGGTCCTGTAGATTCCTTACATATATATTTTCAATAGAATATACTTCTTTGGAACCAACAACTAAAATCTTCATAAGTTAGGCAGGCTGCTTTAAGTCAATTGAAATAGGCTCTAGGCCAGGGTACCAGTTACCTCTTGCCACTAATAAACCATCTTCTGAAAATGCCTGGCCACAATCAGCACTGCATAGTATTGTACAACTGTTCGACTCAAGGAATTCTTTACATTTATAATGAACTTCATTGGAATGAGTAGAGATAAAAATATACCCTACTCTTTGTTGTGTAAATAACTGCCGGGCACCTTGTAACATATCTAATTCAAAACCTTGTATATCACTATGTAAAACGTGAACAAAATCAAGCTTAAACTCATTAACTATAGAGTCAACTGAAATGATCCTAGTGCCGTTTTCAATACTTGCTTTACTGCCTACGAATGCATTAATAAAAGTTCCCCTCATTCTATTAAGGCTAAAATTCCGTTTTCCTTGTCCAAGGTTAAATTTATCAGGTTCTACCATAATGTTTTTCGCACCGGGCACCTTTAAATTAAACCACATGGAATAAAAACTCCAGAAAGCACCTAATTCAATCATAACGCCCCCAGCAGGAATAAGCTTGATTACTTCCTGGAATACTCGTTCTTCCTGGGGCTCATGTACGCCTTTGTTTAAAGAAATCATCCGGGACACCTCTGGTCCATAATAACTGCCCAAGTGTATCAACAAACCATTGTGCATGATTTGCTTCCCCTTTCGGATAGTACCAGCATTAGCTACCCGTTCGATAAAAGCATTGTCTTTACATACTAAAACATCATCAATGCGTTTTTGCCAAACTTCATTGACCACGTAATTCTTAAATAAACGATCAGCTATCCCCGATGAAGCTATATAATAGCCAAATATTTTGCGAACTATTGGGATTTGTCTTACAGTTTCACGGAACTTCTGTATCATTAGCGATGCTTTCCAGGTTTTTTAATAAAACATTATCTTCAATAGTATCAAATAGAGGTCCTTCATAATATTGCCTGTTAAATGATTCAGACCTTATACTTGCTGGTATTTTCTTAGGGTGATGTAACAGTACAGCATTGGAAAGAAAGCCAGCCCAATAACTAAATGTACTACCGGCAGATGTAATAATAATTTTACTCCTACTTAATAACAAGAGATCAACAATATCCCTTTTCCCCGCAGCCAATGATACTTTTGACAAAGCAAGAAGATCATTTAATTCCTTTTCATGGCCATCAGAAAATACTGTTACTGGCAAATCATGGCCAATAAAAGAACGAATGGATTGTATGGAATCAATAAAATATTTAATGGGGGTACGAACTGCTCCAGAGGTATTGAATTCCTGGTCGGACTTCACCGAACGAAAATCCCCCATTCTTATATGAACACCAATAATAGGGGGTGGAATTTTATTTAGTTCTTCCTTAACCTGTTCTGTTAATAAGCCATAAAATAATTGCCGAACTTCCTGCAAATACGGTTTCAGGCTAATGAAATAATCAGCCCAATGGGGGATATCTTCAAAAAGGAAATTTTTTGATGCATTGCCATCCATACGGTCGACCTTTGGCTCGTGCTCAATACCTTGAGCAAATCTAAGCTCGGTCCGGATCAAAAAATCTGAAAGCAGGTTCTTCTGAAAAGTAAATGAGTTCGAATATTTCCGCTTTGATTTTTCCTGCCTGAGGTATACACCAATTTTAAACTGATTATAACCGCATACCTTAAGAGGCATACTATTTAATTGTGCGAAAACTGCTGCTTTCATCAACGGGAAAATTTGATTTCCCAAACCAGCTTTAGGCAGTCTACAAAATACTATAGCCAAAACTTAAGCTTCTAATATATTTTTAATATTCTGCACAATAACATCATTTGAAAAATTCTGTATAATTCGCTTAGATTCCAGCCCCATTTGAACCCGTTTATTGTCATTGTCAAGTAACTCTGTAATATATATACTTAATTGAGGTATATCGCCTTCCATATAAACATAACCGTTCACTTCGTTCCTGACCAGGTCATAAGAACTACCGCAAGTATCTGAAATAATAACAGGTTTGGCAAAATTCATGGCTTCATTGACCGATAGGCCCCAGGTTTCACCAATACCGCTGCACATTACAAAGATGTCGCTTACCAGGTAATAAATCGGGATATCCCGTTGATTTACAAATCCAGTCAGAACTATATTATCAATGTTATTAACCTTAATATAATTCTCCATTTCATTTCTTAATTCCCCTTCACCAACCATTATCAATACTGCATCTTTCTGGTTAGCAATATGAAAAGCTTTTATAAGATCCAATGGCCTTTTCTTTGGAATGTATTTTCCAGAAAATAAAATAATTTTCTTGCCGGTTAACTTAAGGGTAATTTTATGTTGTGAGAGCCTTGGTGTTTCAGTTTGATAAACCTGATCAAAATAATAATTATCAACCGAATAGGGAGTGTATACCATATCTATATCTCTTACACCATAGTATTCGAAAAATAGTTTATTTTGACTACCAATATAAAGGGCCTTATCCACAAAGAATCGAAATAAAATATACTTTAAAAAAAGCTTCTTCAGAAATTTCTTTACGCCTTTAATGTTCTTTTCCTGGTTTAAAGGATTTTCGGCCCTTAACCAGATGCGTTTTCCAAACAGTTTTGCAGAAATAATGACCAGCCAATCACTACAATAAGACCAACCATTAACCATCACAACACCTGCATCACTCTTCCGAATTTCATTGAAAATGCCTGGATTAATTAAACTAAAAAACTGGTTATCCGGAGCAGATTTATTTCTTAAAGAAGCCAGGAATTTATGATCATAGCCTTCTAACAATGGAATATCCCATTTAACTTGCCGCCCAAATCCTTTATCCAGCGCCCCTCGTATACTTGAATCAGAATAATAGTATACAAAGAGAGGAACATTGCAGGACAATTTTTGTAAGAGTGGAGTGAAATATTGAATGGGGTGGCTCAAAAAATAAATAATTCTCATCGTCTTATTTGGTCAACGGTTTCTAATGAATTCCCTGAAGCGAAGTGCTCCCCAAAAGCCAAATAATGAAGTCAATTTTTGAAATCTTTGACCGCCAATTTGATGTGCAGGAAATTCACCTAACTGAGTTATATATGATGCAGCTTCTTCCACGAGGTCAGGAAACAGATTATAATAAATATATACAAATGAATAAAAATGCTTTGTTATAGCACTTCTTATTTCAGTGGTATCCCTTACCTCCAAAATATTTTTAGCATAAGATTTATAACTATTCAACAAGGAATTTGCTTTTTCCCGAGATGATTGATCTCCTGTAATACTTCCACTAATTTTCGACCTATAATAAACCTTACCATTATTTGCAAATAAAACCTGATTTGCATGCAATAATACCCTGCAAAAATACTCGCCATCCTGATTTATTTTTAAAGCCTCATCCCACTTCCCCGCTTTTAGCAATAATGCACGAGGAGTCAACCATACTGCGGTTTGCATCATTTCACCAGCATTCCACATTTCAGTTAGTAAATTAACGGGATCATCATAATCTTTAAAAATGGCAAAATCATTGCCACTATAAATATTAGTATGATTTTCAAATTTCTGCCACTTGCATGTCGAAACTGCCGAGGAATCCAAATTATTCAACAATAGCATTTGTTCTTCAATCTTGCCGGGGGACAGCATATCATCAGCATCCAAAAATTGAATGAATTCACCTTTTGATATATTTAATCCTATATTCCTGGCAGCGCACGCACCCTTATTCTCCTGCTCTATCAATTTTACAGTTTCAGAGAGGTACTTGCGCACCACTAATGTACTATTATCAGTAGAACCATCATCTACAATAATAAGTTCTATATTATGCCACGATTGATCAAGAACTGATTGAATTGAAGCGTCAAGATATTGTCCCGCATTATAACAGGGTAAAATAACAGAAACAAGCTTACGCATAATTTTTAAATAGTACTTTTTCCGGTTTTTACTGGGCAGGCTTCAAAATATTCACCTATATAGCAAACTGCAAAAGTTTCGGAATAAATATCAAATTTTAAACCAAAATCATTCTTCCACATATTTAAGACTTCCAGTTCACCTGATCTTCCAGCATCATCTAAAAAAACTACAGCATTATCAGCAAGCAATTCGTGAAAATATTGAAAAGCGAAATAACGACTCAATTTTATGTCATCATTAAATGCAGTAGGACCATCTACTAAAATAAAATCATATTTCTTTAATTGCAAGTGTTTCAAGGTATTTATATTATACCAGTGATGATTACCTTGAAATTTATTACTTACCGCTAATGATGCATGCACTAGTTCAATATATTTACTAAGGCCCTCTTTTACAATGAATTTTTGAAGAAAATCTATCCAATCTTTATTTTCATCAATACTAACGCAATGAATATCCAGATTATTTCTTTTCGCAAGACGACCAATTAATATTGTTGAAAGTCCCGATCCAAATTCAATTAAATTTTTTCTTTGATTAATAACTATTTCATTCAAAACAAATGCCATTGAAAATGGTCGAAGTGCCATTGATGAATAAGGGAAATATTCCTGGTCATCCAAAAATATTTGGAATTGCGCTAAGGCAATTGCATCCTCCATCAATGACGTAAGTCTTTGATGATTATGCAACAGTCTATTAAACTGCTTAAGTTTATAAAACAAACCCAATATTAATATTATTTAAAGATTTTTTTAATGACTTGTCTTATTTTTCCTTTTTTCTTAGCATGTATAATTTTATTCGCCACTACTGGATCTAGCGGACATCTCTCATCTGATAAATATGCTATGGAGATATCAATATAGTCCTCAATAAAATCAAAATATCGATTCATTTCTTGTTCATCATGCTTTCTGTACCAGATTAGACCCATTGGCATAATTACTACGTTATAAATTAAAGCCAATTTGTGCCACATTTCAAAATCACCAACCATACGCTTTCCTGAAAATCCCCCTATTTTTTCAAATGCTTCCTTCTTTATAATTGCAGATAATGGTGATCTATCAAATATTCCCATGCTACCATAATGCCATTCATATGCTTGTTTTGGTTCAAGGCATATTGGGTAAATTTCTGTCAAATGCTGTCCAATATTACAGAGACCCCAGCCAGCATATGGAAATTTTTTCATAGACTTTACCATAACCTCAAGACCCCAGGGATAAATGTAGTCGTCTGCATCAACATATTTTAGATAACTTCCCCTTGCTAAAAAGGCAGCTTTATTCCGATTTTTATAATCACCAAGATTATGCTCATTTTTGTATATTATTATTCTACTATCAACACTAGCATACTCATTTGCGATTTTAACAGTATCATCTTTAGAATCATCATCCACTATTACCAATTCAAAATCTTCAAAACTTGAAGATAATACAGATTCAATTGCTTGACCTATATACTTCTCCCGGTTATAAGAAGTCATCAGAATACTTACCTGAGGAATATTATTTATTAAATGCATTCTAAATCTTAAGCAGAAAACAAATTTGAAAATAAGCTACGCATATATAAAGCATTTTTGAAACCAATTACTTTAACTAATCTTCTAAACTTTTCACCCCCAGCCATAGGACGTTCTGAAGTTTCAAGATCGATAATACGATTCATGGCTAGTTCGCATATATCCTTGTATTGGGGATAATACTGATAAATAAAATCGGCATATTGCTCAGACAAAATATTTTTAACAATTGAAGTATTTGAAATATTTACCATATGCGATACTTTTCTGTCAATAGATTTTAAAGCCCCCAATACATGTTTAGGAGAACGTTGTTGTGAAAGATTATTGCTTATCGAAAGTGGTCGACGATAATAATTAATTGCATCAGGCGTATATTCAATACTGTGAGCTGCAAGCATTGCACGACAAAAATATTCACCATCTTCATCAGGTGAAGGCGTAATGGACATATCCCAATCACCAATTTTCTTTATCAATTGCCTGGGAATTAAAAAAGCATTCGGCTGTATCATCCCCTTCCTGCCATTCCTTCCATATAAATTCAATAAAAAACTAAACGTATCATCCGTATCATACAAAAACTCAGGATCAATCTCTACAAGTTCAGGATTTTCATTTAATTCATCAATTGAGTGAAAAAAAAAGGTCTTACTCACAGCGATTGCCATTGAAGATCTTTTCAACCTATTAACTTGATGAAAAATCTTATCTCGATGTAAAAGGTCGTCAGCATCAAGATATTGAATGTATTCACCATTAGCCAAGCGCAATCCAGTGTTTTTGGCTCCTGAACATCCTGAATTTGGTTGTTCATGATAAATAAAATTCTTTCCTTGTAAAACCTTATATACAATTTCGCTTGTACCATCGGTTGATCCGTCATTAACAACGACAATTTCAATATTTGGCCATGACTGTTTTAATACCGAATCAAGACATTCTTTTATGTATTGTTCAGCATTGTATGCTGGTATTATTATTGAGACTAATGGTAAATCCATTTAATTTATCAGTTTCAAAAGTTAAATGTAATTCTATTGAATATTTCTAAGTTGTTTAAAAAGACTAAGAGACTTATTAAACTCTTGTCTTTTCAAAAGGAATCGGAAAAGATAATTGTAATGTTCTTTTTTCTTTCTTTTAATAACAACCTGGATTTCCTCCTGACTAAGCGGACAATCTTTTCTATTTAATGCTTCTGCATAAACTCTCAATCCTTCCACAAGATAATAATCAAAGCCTTTATTAAATTCCTGTTCCTCGTGCTGCCTCCAAAATACCAATCCACCATTTATTCTAATGACAGGATACCGGGATGCTAATTTTAGCCAACATTCAACATCTCCGATCATTCTCTTACCAGTGAAACCTCCTATTGCTTCAAAACATTCTCTTCTGATCATAACCGCAAGCGGACCATTATCCATAAAACCATCCTTAAAGAAATGTTGGTAATAGCTCTCATAAGGATTCAATAAAATAGGTGAAATTTCCAATTTTTCATGCGGTCTGGCACTAATACAAAATGCGGCTTGTGAATATGTTTCCATGGCTTCCACCATAATCCCTAAAGTTTCAGGGAAAATCTTATCATCAGAATCTACATATTTTAAATACTTGCGAGTAGCATATGTTGCAGCTCTATTCCGATTAGGGTAATCTCCCAAATTTCTCTCATTTCTAAATACTCTTATTCTAGAATCGGTATTTGCAAGATTATTTGAAAGTTCATATGTTGAATCAGTAGAACAATCGTCAACTATAATTAATTCAAAATCCTGAAATCTAGAATTTAAGATACTTTGAACAGAATCTTCAATATATTTTTCCCTATTATATGCAGTTATAAGAACGCTTACCATATCTTAATATAAACTCACTACAAAAATGCCTTTAATCTCAAAATTGGCTTTTCTAAGTATTTCCACGATAATGATGCAATTAAAAGAAGTAAGCCAAATTGAATAATAAACAAAAACACTGGATTACTCGAAGGAAGTGTAATCCTAAATCCAAAATCATATTTATACAAAATTTCAGTTCCTGCAAAGCATCTTAACAACCAAGGAATAAAATTGTGATATACATAAAGTCCATAGCTAATTTTTCCCAAATAAACAAGTTCTCTACGCTTAACGATATTATTAAACCAACCCAATTTCTCGTACTTGGTATCCCAAATAATGAATACAGAAAACACTGAAAATAAAAGTCCAAACAAAAAAGACAGCCCAAGGACATATGATAAAATAGAAGCAATAGCGCTTAATAGAATTCTATACTTAATAAAAAACGAGTCATTTTTAACAGTAATAAATGGAGACGTATCAAAAAGAGCCAACAATGAACCAACGCCAAAAGCATCAAAACAGCTAAAAGGTAAAACATCATAAAAATTAAAAAAATTAGTTGATTCATGAAATGAATACATTTTATAAATCAAGGAAACTAATATTAATATGATAAAATATATTTTATAATGCTTAATGTTTCCTAAAATAATTACAATTGGCCAAAACAGGTAAAACTGTTCTTCCACAGCTAAAGACCAGAAATGGGAAAGCATTCCTGGCCATTGTTTCTTTATAAATATTAAAAAATTAGAGCAGTACAGAAAGTACCATTGTTGATTTCCTTCATATACATTAGGAATAATGAAATACAAAAAAACTAAAACAAAATAAAATAATGGGAATATGCGTATAACCCGCCTTAGAAAAAAATTTCCAAACTCTTTCCATGCAGTAGAATTCTCATTTAATATTGATAATTTGCTCCGTAATAAATTAGAAGAAATAAGATAGCCACTTAATACAAAGAAAAAAGTAACACCAAGAAACCCATTTGGCAAGTAATTTATGAATGATCCACCCAGCCAATGGGAAAACATCACAAGTAAAACTGCAAAAAAACGTAACGAATCTAACTGAGGAATATATCTTGATTGCATATTCAGTTAAATACTTGGCCAAGAGTAAAGCCTATCTTATCCCATGAATATGTATCTTCTACTAATTTCCTGCCATTATAGCTTAATTCATTAATTAATTGAGCATTTCTAGTTAGTTCAATAATTTTATTAGCGAACTCTGTTGGCTTATTTGCAATCAAAATATTTATTCCATTATTATATAAAATTCCTTCTGCTCCAATTTCAGTAGAAATTACAGGCGTTCCAAAACTCATTGCTTCAAGTATCTTCAGCCGTGTACCACTACCGCTTAATAATGGGGCAATTGAAATGCAACAATCATGATAATAAGGATAGAGCTCTTCAACTTCACCCACAAAGTCAACTGAATTATCCTTAATTAACAATTTATAATCATCCTTATTCCCTCGACCAACTATTACGAGTTTTATTTCGCTATCCATTTCTCTAATTAATGGCCAAATTTTTTCATAGAACCAAAGTAATCCTTCTTTATTTGGTCTGTAATCAAGACTTCCACAAAAAAGTATTTTCTTCATTGAATTCACCATCACATCTCCTCTATACTTAAATTTCTCTATATCAACACCATTAGGCACAACAAATATATTTTCCAATTTTCCACTATTTAGTTTCTGAAAAATAGCCTTATCATTTTCACTACAACAAAGTAGTATATCAATATTTTTATGAAGAGCAGATTCAGTTTCTTCTAGCTTTCGCCACAATGCCTTATTATCTTTAGAAGGATTAATCTGCTTTTCTAATAATGAATCAACATTGTATGCATCGTATATTATTATTGCATTTGGTTGATGTCTTTTAAAAAAGTCTACTTGGGATATTAACCCAAGATTTTCAAGAATAATCGCGTCATATTTAAATTTTCTCAATAATGTTATTAAAATTGGATAAAGTTTTAGAAAAGAAGAATCTGTAATTGTATTGAATCTGCGGGTAATAATCCTATATCTAATTGCATTCAAATATTTTCTAAATCTACTAGTTTCATTCTTTCTAATGTTTCCTTTATCCGATGTACTGTAAACGGTAGTATATTCAAACTCGTTATTCTTAGTGAAGCTATCTTCAACTCTGCTTATGTCCTGATGTACAATTGCATCGACAAAATACAATTTACTCCATTGCTTAAATAGATTATAACATCTAATCATACCACCATTTTTGGGGGGGTATATATTATCATAGGGCATTATAATTAAAACCTTCTTTTTACTCCGTTCAGTCATCGTATAAATAATTAAAATTAAGGAGTATTCATATTTTTAAGCTCTTCTCTAATCAATTCTTCAATTACATCCTCAAAATCTAAGTCATAATCCCATCCTAATTCAATTTTCGCTCTTTTATTTTCTCCGTAGATATCAACAATATCTGTTGGTCTAAATAATTCTTCTGAAATTTGAAGTTTTGTTAATGAGATATTTAAATAATCAAATACGCATTCTATTATTCGCCTCAAAGAAATTGATCGGCCAGAGCATATTAAATAATCACTAGGTTTATCTTGCTGAAGCATTAACCACATTGCTTCTACATACCTTGGGGCATATCCAAAATCACGTTTAACGTCAATATTGCCAACAATTAGATTTTTTCGCCCAAAGTATTTTATTCCAATAGAATCTGAGATTACCTTTTTAACAAAAAAGTTATCTTTTCTCAAATAAGATTCATGGTTAAATAATATTCCACAAGTAGTAAATATGCCAAATGCTTCTCTATAATTATTAGCAATCCAATGTGCTGATGCTTTTGAAACAGCATATGGACTCAATGGATGAAAAGGTGTAAATTCCGTCAAGGGCAAATTTGAAACCTTACCAAACATCTCACTACTCGAGGCCTGGTAAAATTTTACAGGAATTTGAATTATTTTTATCGCTTCAAGAACATTCAATACAGAAATAATATTAAATTGAATTGTCCCGATTGGCTGAGAAAAAGATAAACCAACTGAGCTTTGTGCGGCCAAATTGTAAAATTCTGAAGGATTATACTTTCGTAATAAATAAATTACTTGTGAGATATCTGTTAAATCACAAGATTCGAAAATAATTTTCGATTCAATGCCTAAGTATTGAAATCTTTTTATTTCATCTTTTGCAGAGTTTCTAATTAGCCCAATTACTTTATATCCCTTATCTATAAGTAGTTTTGATAGATAAACACCATCTTGTCCCGTAACTCCTGTAACAATTGCAACCTTAGAAACCACTTATTAGTATTTAAATATTATGGTATCTCTAAAAAATATAAGAGAAAGTGACTTGAAATACTTGATTAATAAATTAAAAGTATCTTTAGCCAATTCAATTTTCTGGTGACGCAAATTATATAAAAAACTTCCCTTATACTTTAATAATGCAAGTCTGTTATTTAAAAATATTTCTGCAGCCTTAAAATCTCTATCACCAATTAAACCACTTTCTTTTTTTTCCTGCCAGACAGTTAATACTTTTTGAACGGCAAATTTATTTAATGATTGAGAAGAAGTTGCTTGGTTAGAATGTTTCCTATAATAATAAAGAAATTCATTAACATATTTAACTTTCCACTTCAATGCTATTTCTCCGAATAATAATACTCCATCTCCGATATTACCTTGGCCTTTCCCAAATCTCAAATCCCATCCAGCTGTTCCGCAATATGCTTCTTTACGAATCAAAGTCATAGGCTCGATCATTTTAGTCCAACAAAAGATTGAGATAAATGGAGTATATGGATATTCCTCTTCTAATACTTTTATTGAAAACAATGTCGGAACAACTCTGAGACCATAAGATGGCTGACCTATAATAGCCCCTCTTTCATCGATCAACAAATGATTACAATAAGCGGCACCTAAAGATTTGTTAAACTCCAATTCTGCAACTAAGGTTGCAACCATTTCTTTATGTAACAAATCATCTGAATCAAAAAAAAGATAATATCTTGAATCATTTGAGATATGCTTTAACCCTTCCACTCTTGCACTAACATACCCTCCGTTTAATTTATGAATCGCGTGAATTCTATTGTCTTCATTTTCAAACTTATTAATAATAGCGGGTGTGCCATCAGTGCTTCCATCATTTACTACTATCAATTCCCATCGGCTATAGGATTGATTCTGAACTGATTTTATTGCGTCAGATATAAATTTTTCGGAATTGTAGGCAGGCATTATTATACTCACTAAACTCATCGTGCAGAACTTATTGTAAAGCGCTTATTAAATGCAATTGTAAGATCATTATAATCAAAATAGAAGCAATCGTTTCTTTTTAATGCAGAATAAATCAAATCACGACATTCAAATTCATCATGTATTTCAATTACTAATACTCTTATTTTTTTTAAAAATGAATCTGCATAATTCTCATCTTTAAAAAGTTCTGCTTCTGTTCCTTCTATATCAATTTTTAATATACCGATTTCATTAGAATTATTATCGATAATATCAATCAATGAGTAGCCTTGTATGAATTCACCTTTCTCTAAGCTATTTGCAGGCTTTAAAGAAACAGACCATTCCTTTCCATCACGAAAATCTCTGTTAATTACCAGCTTCTCATTACGAATCCAAATCCCCCCTTCAATTATCTCAAAGCGACCATTTATATCACCTTTTAAATTCTCTTTTATAACATTAATGTTGCTTTTAAATGGCTCAACAAGAATATATTTTGTATTTGGGAAAAATGATCTAAAATAAATTGAAGCGAATCCAACATTTGCGCCACAGTCCATTATAGTTAAGGGCTCATTATTGAAAAGTTGGTTATAAACATCTATTGCTTTTTTGTAATCTGATTGAAGAAAAATTTGATTATAAACCTGTACATCGCTTGAAAAAGGTCTTAAATAAAGTGACTGAAACGGGCTAAAGGGATTTGTTCTTTTCAAATAAACGATGTTCTCAAGAATTATCTTTTCGGCATTCGCAAATTCCAGATGTTCGTAAATTTTCTTTAGTCTTTTGTCAGAACTTAATCGAATGTTGGTGGCAACCCTTGAATTAGATGCCTTGAAATATATTTTATACACTTGATAGAATACAGAATCCCACAATCCAAGTTGACGAAATAAATAATAAAATTCCTTAAATAAATTCATTCGCGATATTTTATTAATCTGGAAGGTACCCCACCAATTACACTATAAGGTTCCGTAGATTTATTTACGACACTCCCGGCTGCAACGACAGTACCTTTACTAATTGTTATACCATCCAAAATTGAACAGCCATGACCAATCCAAACATCATCCTCTATAATGATACCTGATGATGTGCATCCCTGTTCAATAATTAATTTATTTTTGTTCTTATAATTATGTTGATTTGGAATTATCATTGTGCCGCCCGCAATTAAAACATTATCACCTATATTCAAGCCGCCATGCCCATACAATACTGCATATGCATTAATTGAACAATTTTTTCCAATCTGTATTATACCACCATAAGTAAGAATTAAAACTCCATCCATAATTTCAGTGCCCTCACCAATTATTATAGCACCTCCACCTCTGACTTCCAGTTTTGCAGATAAAGCCACATAAACAGTATTATGCATTCTAAGATCACCAGATCCTGAATGAGAAGAATATCTAAATAATTCTAAAAAAAAGACTTTCAGCTTATGGATTATCTTCATAATACCAGCTACAATTACAAAATACATTTCCATACCTTACACCCTGATATGCTGCCATAGGCGATCCATTATCTATAATTCTAAAAGGCAAAATATCTGAAATATACTCATAAGAGTATACTCTTTCATTAAATAGTGCGATATCTAATGAATAATCGCCAGGTGCAAGAAACTTTTGAGGTATTTCACATATAACATCTATGAAACTATTCCGAGTATTTGACTCGTTAATATGATGTATAGAAGTAAATACTTTATTTTTATAATTATCAAGTACAGCTACGCCAATATCGAAATACTTTTTATCAATACTTTCAATACTACACTTAATCCTAATCTTTTGTGTATAAGAAAATTCCACTTGTTTTAAATTTTCTTCATTTACTAAAATTGCTTTTACCAAATACACATCTTTGCCTTTCTCCTTATTAAAATACTCATCCTCCTTGTTATTATCTCTCAAATATCTACTTACCGCCTCATCAGCAGTTCCTGAAAAAACAAGTCCTCCTTGCTTCAAAAATATACCCTTATTACACAAAGCATTAACTACGCCCATATTATGACTGACAAAAATCACAGTGCGGCCTCCTTTTGAACTTATCTCCTCCATTTTTCCCAAACACTTTTTTTGAAATTGCGCATCACCAACTGCTAAAACTTCATCAACTATTAATACTTCGGGTTCTAAGTGAGCAGCAACAGCGAAAGCTAATCTGACATACATTCCTGAGGAATATCTTTTAACTGGCGTATCCAGGAATTTTTCAACTTCAGCAAATGCAACAATTTCGTCAAACTTGCTTCTTATCTCAGCTCTGGTCATGCCTAGAATGGCCCCATTCAAATATATATTCTCCCTACCACTGAGCTCAGGATGAAAGCCTGTTCCCACTTCAAGCAAACTAGCTACACGCCCTCTGATCCTGATACATCCCTCAGTCGGATCTGTTATCCGGCTTAGCACCTTCAACAAAGTGCTTTTACCAGCACCATTCCTACCAATAATGCCTAACCGATCACCTTGCTCGATATTAAAACTGATGTTCCTTAAAGCCCAAAAATCTTCCTTAAAATCTTTAAACTGATTTTTTGATTTATTGTTTGAAAACGCAAACCTCATTTTTTTTGATATGACATCTCTTAATGCTGTATATCGCTCAGGAGCTTCATGATTAATTATGAATTTCTTTGATAAATTCTCAACTGTTATAATAGAAGATGACATTATTAAATATTATCAGCAAAGCTTTTTTCGGTTTTACGGAAATAACTAATTCCAATCCAGAGAAAAGCCAACGCCACTGTTACTGAAATAATAAAACCTTTAAAATAAATTGGATCACCGAGGATTGACCATCTAAACCCATCTATTACACCTACCATTGGATTTAAATAATATATTAGTCTCCATTTTCCCGGGATAATACTACTACTGAACCCAACAGGAGTTATATATAAACCAAATTGAACTATAAAGGGAATAATATACCTAAAGTCGCGATATTTAACATTTAATGCAGTTATATACAAGCCAATACCAAATGCCGCAATAAATGCAACTAAAATAAATAATGGCAAAAATATTATGTTAATTGAAGGCAAATAACGATACCAAATGAACATCGCAATTAGGATCAAAAATGATATCGCAAAATCCACCATGCTTGTAATTACAGAACTCGCTGGCACAATCATTCGAGGGAAATAAACCTTACTAATTAAATTTGAATTGCCAATTAAACTATTACTTGCTTCACTCAAAGAGTTCGAAAAAAATTGCCAAGGCAACATGCCCGCAAAAACCATAAGAGCATACGGAGATGCACTTGCAGCCTGCAATTTGGCAACTTTATTAAAAACAATTGTAAATATAATTGTCGTTAATAATGGCCTTATAATACTCCAAGCACCACCTATTATGGTTTGCTTATACCGAACTTTTAAATCCCGCCAACTCAGAATATAAAATAACTCTCGATATCGCCATATATCACGCCAATAATTTTTTTCAGAATGACCAGCTTCAATTACCAACTCATCATTAAATATTTCTCCCATTTCTTTATATTAACGCTTAATGCCGAAAAACTCCATCATCCTTTTGGATATACTTTGCTGTTGATTATTAGCTTCAAAATATCCATTATTACCGGCTTTGTGCCCATAGCCATAGCCATAGGCTGAACCATACCCATAGCCATAACCATAATAACTTCTGTAACCGCCTTTCACCTGAATATCATTAATGATAACACTTAGTTGTGGTAATTTTTTTGAATTGTATAATTCATCAGCAAGGAATACATGTTTCTTAGTTGTATACTTATGCCTGATTATATATACAGCCGAATTCGCATAATTACCTAAAGAAATCGCATCACTCACCAATCCAATCGGAGCTGAATCAATTATGATCGCATCAAACTTTTTCTTTAATTCATCAAAAAGTTCCTTCACCTTAGAATCCAATAACATTTCAGCCGGATTTGGGGGCACGGGACCACAGGGTATGACAAACATATTTTCAACGCCCTGGACCGGATAAATAATTTCATTCACGTTGATATCGGAAACAATATAATTGGTTATACCTCGCCTTTCTTGCATGCCAAGTCCTTTCAAGATTTTAGGCTTGCGAATATCCATTTCAAGGATTACAGTTTTCTTTCCGGTTAGTGCCATTACAGCACCCAGGTTTGTACTGATAAAAGATTTTCCTTCACCGCTAAAAGATGAGGTTACTAAAATTACCGGCTTTTCATTCTTTGGTAAAATATACTGCAGATTACTTCGGATAATCCTGAATTGCTCAGCTATATAGCTCCTGTTATTCTCTTTTACAACTAGTGATCTTGCATTGTCCACATGTCCAACTTCACCTAAAATTGGGGCTGATGTAATTTTTTCAATATCACTGCGGCTAACCACCTTATCATTTAATACCTCTAATAAAAATATCAGGCCTGCAGGTATGGCAAGCCCTAAAAATATTGCAATCGTATACAACTCCTTTTTATTCGGACTGGAAGGAATACCGTTGGATAAAGCCGGCTCTAATATTTTAATGTCAGAAACTGTTGATGCCCTTGATATTGCAGTTTCCAGCTTCTTCTGTAATAAAAAAGAATACAATTCCTGGAGTATAGCCTGACGCCTCGTTACTTCAAGCAATTGCTTTTCTTTACCAGGCATTGTCCTGATAGCCTTATCAGCTTCCTTATTTACACCTGAAAGTTCATTATAGGATAAAACTAATGCATTCCGCATATTCTTCAGGTTCTGATCTATGTCCTGCTTGATTTTTCCTATGGCAACCTCAATACTTTTAATAGTTGGATTTTCTGCAGTAGTCGTTTTTAGTGCGGTCTCACGCTTCAATTGCAACTCATTAAATGCAGTTACTTGTTGTACCAAAGAAGGCTCTTCCAAACCTAGGTTTGATGGCACAAGTCTTTCCTTATTCCGGGGATCATTCAGATAGGTTCTCAAATAATCCAACACCTTCAGTTTAACGCCTAAATCAGTTAATTGCTTTTGGGTTTCCGTAATTGTAGTAAAAGTTTGAGTTGACTGTAACTCCGGGTCGAAAACCTGGTTATCTTCACGAAATCTTTGCAGGTTTTTTTCCACACCACCTAGTTCCTGCTTCAAAGTATCCAACTGTTTATCTATAAATTCTAAAGTGTTGTAGGCCATTAACTTCTTATCCTCCATACCAGACTGTTGATACTCTTTCATGAACTGATTTACGATATCAATTCCTTTTTTCATGTTTTGAACAGAATAAGACAAATTAATAATACTGGCGCCCTCTTGTTGCACCACTTTCAAGCTGCCACCTAAGCTTGAAGAAAGCCGATCGGCGGATTGCCACGTTAATACATATTGCTGGTCTGGTACAATTCTAGAAAAATGACTGCCTTCCTTTGGCAGTAACCTAAACTTTATGCTTTTTAAATCAACTAATTGTCCAAAATTATAGCTTACTGTATCGTCATTAATCGCGAACCGATAATCATCCTGAATCTTAATATTCAGAATATACCCCCTTGATGAATCAGAAATGCTTTGAATATACCAGTTAAATGGAATGTCCGTTTGATGGGCATCAGAAGTTAAAATCTTCCCTTTAATCGCATATTGTTGTTCGAGGCCTAATGATCTTATCACCCTTGCAGATATGAACCTGCTTTTAATGATCTCGATTTCATTATTCAAATTGGTGTTATCATCTGGCATCCCAAATAGATTGCTGAACTTGCCATTATTATTGTCGTATGGGTTATCATTTTTAACAAGTACCTTACCATATACAACATAAATTGGTGAAGAATACCTTAGCTTAACCCAGGCAAGTGCAAGGCAAACGACTAGCGAAAGGATTATCCATGGAAGAAATGGAAGGTATCGAAGCAATAACTCCTTCGGTGTGGGGATTGTACTCTTATTTTCTTCTGTATTAATTTCAGGCATTCTTTGAGATTATTACTTAAATAAAGTAATCAGGATTGACAATGTTGAAACGAGGGTTGCAAACGCAGTAATCATGGTCAACTTACGCATTTGTTCCTGTTCAGTAGCTGTAGGTTTCTTACTTGTTGGCTCTACCAGAACCATATCATTTTGTTGCAAATAAAAGTATGGCGATTGAAAGATATCTGTTCTTCTTAGATCGAGAGTTCCAAAGGTTCTTTTGCCATTTTCCTCCCTTATGATTAATACTTTATCCTTTCTACCATAAATGGTTATATCTCCTGCCATTCCAATTATTTCAAGAATATTTACTTTCTCATTTGGCAAACTAAAGACCCCTGGTCTGCTTACTTCACCTATTACAGTAATTCGATTGTTCATAAACCTCACATCAACAAATGGATTGGTCAGGTATACTGTCAACTTTTTACTTAGTGTATCCATTAATTCAGCCCTCGTCATACCTTCTACATGTAAAAGTCCAATTGTTTGAAACCTGATGTTTCCCCGCTGATCTACAAGGTAACCTGCTGTTTTAGACATAGTAGTCTGATCACCAGAACTTGTTTTAGCCCCACCTCCTGTGGATGGCTGGTTATAAATGGCTGTGGCTTCAGGATTGTCACTATATACCACTATGCTTAAAATATCATCTTTTTGAATATGGCCTTCCTTGAGTGGAACATTAAGATTTGGTATTGTATCTAATGTGCCTTGCTGTAAATACAGTAAATCCTTTTTCGCTTGCTTTGCCCCACCGCAGGCCGCTATCAAAACAGCAATGGCCATTAGCATGGCCAGTTGTAAAAATCGTCTATACATTATGGTTGCTTATTCATTTATCAGCTCTGCCAACCGGCATCACCTGCTCCTTCGGTACCTGCGCTACTAGGCGGCAACCGAGGCTTACTATTTCCAAAATAACGGTTTTGTTTCTATCCGACACTACTTTGGCCGACTGGTCCATAAAAACGCCGGAAGTTATTATAACGTCTGTTCCCGGCTTCAAATTTTCAATCGGTTCAACCAAAACATCACCATATTCATTTAAGAACCGCTTGATTTTCTCAATATCTTCATCACGCACCACAGCAGGTTTCCCCAACCAATACACGAAATTTACCACCCCTTCAACAAATCTTACCGTATTCCTTTCCTGCTCACCCGCCCTTATAAACACATAACTTTTAAACAGGGGCTCTTCTACAATCTTATAGCGGTCACTCCACTTCTTGCGTACTTTATTCAACGGGCAATAACTCTCCATCCCTCTTTGGCGCATCAGCTCATGTACCTTCTTCTCCCAGCGGGGCTTGGTGTATAAAGCATACCAGTATTTTGTGGTTTGTTCGGTCGTCATGGTCATAGCTTCGCCTCCTCAGTCCCAGGGCAATTTTTACACCAGGAAAGGCACTGTTTTTAATACCATCTGCTGCTCTAAATACTGTTAATTGATTATCAACACATTAATTCAATCAAAACAGCATTTACAGTTCCTGCAATGATACTAATTTTCAGGGTTCAGGATATATTTTTTGCTACTACCAGTGACCTAAAAAGCGTCGAAGGCAAGGAAGGCCATTTTACGGGCCTCCGATGCCTTCGTCACTAAAAATTATAAATACCAATATGATCCGCTAACACAGTCAGCTCTACTCTCACAGAAAATTTTTTAAGGGTCCAGCGAAGGGCTGCCAGGTACCACACCCTTCCTTTCGCAAATATAAGGAAATCAGGATGATGTACCCACCCCTCACTCTATTTCCCACCACGAATAGCCCCCCGGTTCCAGCCTGATCGTCAGCGCTACCGTATAATCCCGGTCCAGGAAATACTTCCTGGGCACACCCTCTTTTTCCCTGATCATCGCTACCCTGTCGATACCCGTGTAATACAGGGGCACCTTTATCGTCCTGGTTATTGCTTCGGGCAGGGGATTGTACACCATCAGCAAACCCTTTGATTTCAGCGCCGGGTTTACATGGAGTATCCCGTCCCAGTCGCGGCCGTCGGCCCGCCGCAGGTGGATTATATCGCTGTTCAGGATCTCGCGGTACTTTTTATACCAGTTCACCACCCCGGTCACTACCCGGCGGGTGGTATCGGTATCGTAGAGGCGCGGACCGCGGTAACAGGCCTGTATCCCGGCCCCGTAATACTGCATCATCAGCTGTTCGTAGTCTTTCAGGTGCTCCGACAGGGGCTCCAGCACGGCTTCTGGCCCGCCGCCCTGGTACCTGGTCAGCGGCACAAATCCCCAGCCCATCGAAGGTATTTTCTCCCAGGTGCCGTCATAGATGTTCTGGCGGTTCAGCAGTTGCTGGTTTTCACGCGGCAGCGAGAAATTCACCTCCCGGTAGCCTACGGCTATTTTGTGCGTACCATCCAGGAAATACCAGTCGGGCGCATTGATATACACGCCCCGCTCATTCAGCCAATGGTACAGTTCTTTCTGGATTTCCATCTGCCGCCACTGTGAATCATCAAGGCCCTTATGGCCAGGGTGACTGGTCGAAGCGCATACATCCCCGGGATAGGGACCGTCATTTTCCCAGATATTGAAGCCGGTCCGGGTAAAGAAGTACTTTATTTTATCGCGGTAGGCCAGTCCCCATTTGCTGCCGAAACAGGGCGCGTTGCCAAAAAAAGCCCCGCCGGTTTTGCCGGTTACCGGGTTGATCACATCGTCTTCCTCACTGATCCTCCGCGAACTGAACAGCGAATACCCGCCGATCCTGATCCCCTTCGAATGGGCATAGTCGGCCAGGCTTTTCCAGCGGGCAATATTGGCGGCTGAACTGTCTTCCATATCGAGGTGGCTCCCGAAACTTAATATCAGGGCTTCATAGCCGGTTGCCGCGCACTGGTCTACAGCACGTTTCACTTCTTCATCATGCTGGCTCACCAGGTGCATGAAAATGGGATTGGCCAGGGTCCAGGGCGCAATGGTCCGGTACATGCTGCGCACCGCCAGTCCGCGCCGCTCGCGGTCGTAGCTGTCCTGCAGCAGTTCAAAACTGCGCACCGATTCAAAATCTTCCCCCGGCTGCAGGTTAATGCCCGGGGCCTTATCGGGGTACACTTCCAGGATGCAGGGGGTCTGGTAATTATAGTTCACCTGCGATGTGTAGCTGCTATCCGTCTTCCAGTGCGTGGTCTGGTCGCTGAGGGCATAGCGCATGGCGTTGTTAAAGGCATAATTGGTTTCCACATAAATGCCCTGGGGCTTGGCCATCTGCTCCGGGCTGCCTACTACCGCCGATTCTTCTTCCACCAGGGCCAGCACTTCATTGCTTACCCGGTTGAGGTGGAAGGCAATATTTCCTGTATTGTTGAGCGTCAGCCATTTTTCAACCAGGGGGATACCGTCGTAGAGGTTGTAGTGGATCACCACCTGCAGGCCCTCCAGGGCGGGTGCCGTTGCCCGGAACCGCAGTTGTAGTTCCTGTCCTGAAGGTTGCTTCACCCCGGAAGGCATCCAGCCTGCGGGTTTCCAGTTTAGCAGGGGTTCCAGGGGCCGGGTGGTCCATTCCTCGAGTTGGAAATCGCCATTAGCGGCCTTAAGGGTATCGATCCAGGCGGGCTTCAGGTAGGCTTTTTCTCTTTGACCGGCCAGTCCCCCGATTTCGTAAACCTTCCCGTTTATCACCAGCCTGGCTTCGGGGGATATGGCCCGGAGCAGCTGCTGCCCGTTGCTGAGGTTCTGGAATTCCGTGCAGGCTACGGCGGGACTCAACCGGAAACTCCTGCGCAGGAGCCCGTTATCCAGCACCAGGTCCTTGCCGTTGGGGGCGAGGGTAATGGCGGCTTTTGAAGGCACCTGGCCGAGGATCCAATCCTTGCCGGGCGTCTGGCTGTTTGCAGTATGGATACAACTGATCGCTATCAGGGCAGTGCAGAAAATCTTTCGCATAAGACAATGGGATTGATGGTGAAAAGCTACTACAGCGGCCGCAGGAACCGTGTAAGAATTTTATTATTTGTTACCTCGAAATTACCCGGGAAGATTTTTGCCGGAAAAGTGTAAACTATAGAAGTACTGAGAAAGCATGGAGATGGTGCTGAGCTGACATTGAGAATATCGCCATGAAAACGGCCCAAAAACGGCAAAAGGACGGCAAGCCCGGTTATACTAAAATCAGTATATTTAAAAAAAACCCTCCTTTGGCTAAAAATATTAATAACCGGCTGACCCAGAATTACTCGGGTAAATTCGGTAACGAGTTTGTCTTCAGAAACCAAAATAATAATACTTTTATTACAAAGTACCCCGATCGCAGCAATGTAAGATTATCACTTCGGCAACGACAAAGTAATAACATTTTCAGGGAAGCGGTCGATTATGCGCAGTCTGTTATCGCTGACCCTTTATTGTCAGCAGAAATGAAAAAAAAGTTGAAATCCAATAAAAAGACCCGCTACTCCTCTGTCTATCACTATAGTATTCAACAGTTTATGAAAAACAACAGCCCCGCGGAACGGGCCCGGGCTGCGGAGGAATTAATGGATCGTTACCGGATTTCGTTTGATCTGGCAGAGCGCCAGATCCTGGCATTGGAAATCCTCGCCCACAACCAGGAACTTACCAATTTCATTTACCAGCAAGTCAATAAAGTATCAAAAGCAACTGCTACCCGCGATTTGCGGAACCTGGTCAGCAGGGGTATTATCGCGGTGTCCGGATGGGGTGCGGGGATAAAATATATTCTTTTACCATTTCCGGAAGGCGATTAATAAAGGACTCTTTTTCCCCAAATAATGGGCTCATAATAGTAAATAAAGGGCTCATGCATCCTATAAAGGGCTCACCCGGTTCCCTTCCTTGTCCACCGACCCTATAACCCTGGCCGGGTTTCCCACTACCAAAGCATAGGGCGGAACATCCTTGGTTACCACGGCGCCTGCTCCTATCAGGGCATATTCGCCTATCCTTACCCCGCATACTATGGTAACGTTTGCGCCAATACTGGCTCCTTTTGCTATAAGGGTTGGTCTGAATTCTGATTTGCGCTCTATAAATGCGCGCGGGTTGATCACATTGGTGAAGACCACAGACGGTCCTACAAATACATCATCCTCCAGCACTACCCCGTTATACAGCGATACATTGTTCTGGATCTTGCAGCCATTGCCTACCTGCACATTGTTGTCGATAAAGGTATTCTGGCCGATATTGCAGTTCTCGCCTACCACGGCTCCGGGCATAAGGTGACTGAAATGCCAGATCCGCGTTCCGGCGCCAACCTCGGCACCGGCATCTACAACTGCAGTGGGGTGAATTTTCGTTTCCATTGTCGCACGAAGCTATAAAAATCCGGCTTTAATTTGAACGCGCTTATTGGTAGCCGTCAGATAAAGTTTTCAGGAAAGCAACGATATCGGCTTCTTCCTTATCGCTTAGCCCCAGGTTGCCCATTTCCGCCCGGTTCACGCTTGCCGGGAACTCTGGTGCTGGAAAGGCTTCCACATCGCGCCTGTTGTAAAAATGTACGACCTCTTCCAGCGTATTGAAAAACCCGTTGTGGAAATACGGGGCCGTAAGGGCTACGTTGCGGAGGCCCGGTACCTTGAACTGGCCATTAAAGGCCGCATCGCCAAGAAAGCCACCCAGTCCCCGGTCCAGCGCTGCTGCACCCCGCGGGTTGAATTCTTTTGCTACGGTATAGAAGGGGTTACCGGGATTTTTTGGCACACCGATATTATCGTAGGTATAATCGGTAAACAATGCTTTGCCAAGGTCCTCATCTGCTGCCGACGGATGGCAGGCCGCACAATTGCCCTTGCCCGGATCATTGAACAGGACCAGCCCCCTGGCTTCCTGCTCGGTAAGCACTGCTTTCCCGTTGAGGTAGGCATCGTATTTGGAACTGAAGGGGTTCAGTTCCCTTGACCTTTCGAACTGCGCTAGGGCATCCGTCACCTGCCCGAAGGCCTGCCCGGCATCCCTGGCTTCCCCGTACACCTTTTTGAAGAAGGGATAATAAGCCGCTGCCTGCAGTTTTGCCACCAGCATGGCTGCATTGGCATTGTTCATCTCCAGCGGGTTGAGGAATGGCTTCACGGCCTGCTCTTCCAGGGAATTCACCCGGCCATCCAGGAAAAAACCACCCACATATACGGAATCCGCCGGTTCAAAATGAAATGCCGGCGCAAATTGCGTATAAGCTATAGATGGACTGTTACGATTTGTAAATCGGCCACTGATGGCGCCTTCCGGACTGATCCGATGCAGGGGGTCGCTGAAGGCAACCGCCGGGGAATGGCAACTGGCGCAGGATTGCCCTACGGGATTTGAAAGGGTGGTATCAAAAAAGATCAACCGGCCCAGCTGAACCTTGTCAACAGGCACCACGGTGAGCTCATTTTTATCCTTGGCGCAGGCTGCTGCTATGACCACCAGGACGACCAGTACTGCTATTATTTTGGGTATTCGGAATCGGTTCATGTTTTAGAGTTTTACCGACAGCCCGATATAAAAACTTCTTCCAACGGCTGGTATGATGCCCGGTCCGGGATATTCATCGGTCCGGCGGGTAAAATAGGCCTGGTTGGCCAGGTTATTCACCCCTGCCTTTATTGCGTACTGATTGATCTTATAGGTGCCGCTCAGGTCCAGTACCGTATATGCCGGGATATAACCTGCTACCGGGTCGCTGCTGGTCATTGCATTGGAGGCATCCCCAAAGGCATCGCCCACCTTGTTGAACTGGAAGGTGCCGGTCAGGTGCGGACTGCTATACACCAGCCCAATCCGGTTCACGGTCCTGGCGGCTGTTTCCACCCGCTTGCCTTTGTATGGACCCGACTGGTACCGGGCATCGATAAAGGCAAAGGAATTAAAAATGCTGATGCCTTTTTTGGAGGAGGGCTTAAAGTATTTCAGGATGTTAAACTCCACATAGCTTTCCACGCCCTGGTGTACACTGTTGGCGATATTCGTCCGGTAACTATATTCATTGCCGGTTTGCGGGTCCTTCATCACGACAACGCCTATTCGATTATTATAGGCCATGTAAAACAGGCCCAGGTCGAAGTTCAGGATATTGCGGATGGTGCCCCTGTAACCCAGGTCGGCATTGAATCCGCTGGCATCTTTCATGTTCGGGTCAATTTTCGAGGTTACCCCGAACGGCGTCAGCTGGCTGTATTCAATAGGCCGGTAAGCCTGGCTGATATTGGCATACACGCTGGTATTGGACCCGGGCTTGTATTCGAAACCGGTACCGAATAGCGGGATATACCGGTTACGGGACTGGTCGGCGATTAATTTATCCAGTTCATCAATACGGTATCCTTTTGCCGTGCTGTTCAGGTATTCGAACCGGAAACCGGGAGTAACCGTAAAGTGTTCACCGATCCGGAATATATTTTCCACGAATGGGGCCAGGTTGGTGGTGGTGAAATCGAAATCATATCCCCAGCCACCGGTAATACTAAGGTCGAAATCACTGCCAGTTGTCCCCTCGCCGCCACCCTGCTGTTTAAACCAGGAATAACTATAGCGCAATCCGCCGGCAATGGTAGACAACTGGCTGCCCAGCTGGTACTGGTGGGAAAGCCTGATTTCCGTGTTGGTATTGCGCATTTTCTCCATTCCCACTTCGCGCGGAACATAGGCATTGGTAGCCGGGTCAATCTCATCCAGGGCTTCAGGGCCCCCGTCTTCATTGCGCCAAACCAGCGAGCGGCTGCTGAAGAGGTAGGAAGATTTTATACTGAGGGTTGTCCTTTTTGATGGGGTATAATTGAGGTAAGCTGTTACCACGTTCCAGGGACTTTCCAGCCAGTTCCGCGCCCGGACTGAAGTTTTTGGATCGGCGGCAAACATACTGTCGGTCTGGCCACCCGGCATCTGGATCTTGTTGCGGAGCAGGGAATATTCTGCGCCCACTTTCAGTTTATCAGATACAGCATACTGGATCTTCCCGAACCCGGAAACCTGGGTCTGCTGGCTGTTCGGGCGATAGCCTTCCATCCGCCGGTATTGCATTGCGCCTATGTAACTCCATTTACCCGAGGTTCCGCCCAGGGAATTATAGGAATTAAAAAGGCCAAAGCTTCCCATGGTTAATGCGGTATTGAACTCCAGGGGCTTATTGGCAGGGGCGTCTTTCGTAACATAATTCACCAGTCCGCCGAACTGTGGCCCGAACTGCAGGGAGGCTGCGCCGCGCACCATTTCAATCCGGTTCACCCCTTCCATCGGCGGAAGGTAATAGGCTTCATTATAGCCGTAAACATCGGCGCTGATCGAGTACCCGTTCTGGCGGGTATTCATTTCCACGCTTTGCGATGGATTAAGGCCACGGGTTGCAATGCCATTGGCGGTAAAGCCGCTGCTTTCGGTTTCAACAATATTCAGTCCGGGTATCCTGCCCAGGATCTGCCGGGTATTATTAATGGCCTTGTTGGCGTCGAGGCTGTCGGTGATGATCACTTCATTTTTCTTGCCAGCATAAATGATCCCTTCCTTTAGCTCCAGCATATGGCCGACGCCATTCACCGTCCGGTAGCCCTTAATCAATACTTCCTCTAAAACTTTTGCAGAATCCTTTTGCACTTTAGCGGTATCCTTTTGCGCCTGGCTGCAGAAACCCGCCAGCAGGAGCAAACTCACTGATAATAAATTTTTAAACATATGCCTTCCTATAATATTGGGTGCAAAATTGCGGTCGTAGGACAAAACCGGCTTACAGAATCGGGAAAACAGTTATCGAAATGCGGAATATATGCTTTCGGTAAAAAGCTTATTTTCAAAGTAAAATACTGCCCCTTGCCTGCAACTGCCCCTTCCCATCGCTTCTATGCCCTCGATGTATTCCGCGGCGCCACCGTTTGCCTGATGATCCTCGTCAACAACCCGGGCAGCTGGAGTTATATCTACAGTCCGTTGAAACACGCCGCCTGGGAAGGCTGCACACCTACCGACCTCGTTTTCCCTTTTTTCCTTTTTGCGGTTGGTAATGCACTGGCTTTTGTACTACCCAAAATGGAGCAGATGGGCCATGCAGCTGCCCTAACGAAAATCCTTAAGCGCGGTGTACTGATCTTCGGTATCGGGCTCCTGCTGAACTGGTACCCTTTTATCAAATGGGATGGCGACCTGCTCGTGGGCAAGCCGTTTTCCACCCTGCGCATTTTCGGCGTGCTGCAACGCATTGCCCTGGCTTATACATTCGCCGCCCTGCTGATTTATTTTTTTAAAGTGAGGGGCGCTTTTTACGCCGCGGCGCTGATTTTACTGGGCTATTGGATTGTTACAGGTTTATCGGGCTATCCGGCCCCTGATGGTTCCCTTGATCCCTTTAGCCTGGAGGGTTTCTGGGGGACGCATCTCGACCGCGCCCTGCTGGGTACTGACCATCTGTACAAGGGCGAGGGAGTTCCTTTCGACCCGGAAGGCATTGCCAGTACTATTCCTGCCATAGCGCAGGTCATTTTCGGGTTTTTGGTGGGGGATTATATCCGGCAGAAAGGCAAGAATACCGGTATGGTTGCCAATCTTTTCGTGGCTGGCATCGTGTTGTGGATAACCGGCATGGCCTGGGGCATGGTCTTCCCGATCAATAAAAAAATCTGGACCAGCTCTTATGTATTGTATACAAGCGGACTGGCAACCATGGCCCTTGCCACCTTTATCCAGCTCATTGAATTCCATGGCTGGAAAGGCTACTGGAGCCGCTTTTTTGATGTCTTCGGGAAGAACCCGCTGTTCATTTTCGTATTAAGCGCATTGGTTCCAAAAACCCTGGCATTGATCAGGATAGCCAATGGCCTTGATGAACAGGGCCAGCCAAAATACACTGGTCCCCTGGGCTGGTTCTATGAAAATCTCTGCAAACCGGTGAGTGATAAACCTGAAAACGGCTCACTGCTGTACGCCATAATCATCATAATAATTTTCTGGTCCGTCGCCTGGTATATGGACAGGAAGAAGTGGTATGTGAAGGTGTAAAAAATATACTCAGGCAAACATTGCTTCTGCCTCAACAACGCTTTCGGGTTTGCCCACATCCACCAGGCGGTCGCCGGTATGGTCGAACCCCATAATGCGGTGGTCGGGAGCAAGATCGAGGTAGGTATCTACCAGGGAGAATTTTCCCCTTTGCCTGATGAGCGGGAACACGGCCGGCTCAAATACCACCACACAACTATAGGCCATGGGATGCAGGCCGGGTTTTTCGATGGCTATACGCTGTTCGCCCGTCCGGGTATTCGTCCAGCCGCAGAGCCGGTTTGTTTCATCAAATAAAAAATAGCGGGAGGTCTTGCGGTTGGTGATGCCAAAACTGATTAAGGATTGCTGTGCTTTATGGAAGGCCAGCAGTTTATTCAAATCCAGGTCGGTGAGGATATCGGCATTGATGGTTACAAAGGGTTCATTGCCTTCCAGCAGCGGCCTTGCCTTTAATAATCCGCCCCCTGTTTCCAGCACTTCGCCTGTTTCATCGCTGATGGTAACCTTACTGCCCCAGCCCTTATTTTTTTCTATGGCAGCAATAACCTGGTTGGCAAAATGGTGCACATTCACCACCACTTCGGTTATGCCAAAGCGTTGTAAATATTCAATATTCCGCTGCAACAGCGGTTTGCCATTCACCAGGGCCAGTGCCTTGGGATGCTCGTCTGTCCAGGGTTTGAACCGGGTTCCGAGCCCGGCTGCGAAGATCATTGCTTTCATAGTAGTGAATGGTGAATAGTGAATAGTGAATGGTGAATGGTGAATGGGAGGCCGGTCTTCCTATTCACTATTCACCATTCACCATTCACTCTACTTTATAAGTCAGGTTAATCCAATTCTTAGCTTCCTGCTCAATATGCTTCAGTTCTATGCGAACACCAAATTTATTCCTTAGGTGCCGGGCAAGGGCATCGGCAGCGTAAACACTGCGGTGTTGTCCGCCGGTGCAGCCAAAATTCACCTGCAGGCTGCCGAATCCGCGTTTGATATAATCGGTTACGCTGATATCCACCATATCAAAAACGCTGTTCAGGAAATCGGGCATGTTGGTCCGCTGCTCCAGGAAATCCTTAACAGCTTTATCTCTTCCGGTCTGGGTTTTAAATTCCTCGATCCTACCCGGGTTCAGGATGCCACGGCAATCAAACACAAAGCCACCGCCATTTCCGGAACTGTCGGCAGGGATCCCTTTCCGGAAAGAAAAACTATGGATCTGCACCACCAGCGGGGTGTTCTCATCGGCCTTAAGCGGCTCAAAACGAGCCATTATTTCCGCACTGGTACAGAATTCCAGGCAGCGGTCAAATTCAGGCACCGAAATGCCCATTCTCCGGTTATCGGTGAACCATTTCAGGTTACGGAGGGCAAGGGGAATACTGGTCAGGAACTGTGCCTTCCGCTGGAAGAAGCCCCTGAATCCATAAGCACCCAAAACCTGCAACAACCTGATCAGCACATAACCATTATACTGCGCAGTAAATAAAGCAGCATCCAGGGGATGGGACAAATATTTGCCGGCCTCGTCAATATAATAAGTCAACAGCGAATTCTTCCAGTCATCGGGCAATTCAGCGCGGGCCTGCCAAAGCAGGGAAGCCACATCATATTGCAGGGCGCCCCGCATGCCGCCCTGGTAATCGATAAAATGAACCTTGTCATCTTTCACCATGATATTCCGGCTCTGGAAATCACGGAACATAAAATGCTTGTTCCCGGTATGGGTGAGGTAAGTACTCAGGGCCTCAAAATCATTCAGCAGGGCCTGCTTGTCATAAGGGTACTTAAGCGTATCGAGGAAATAGTACTTAAAATACAGTAGGTCGCTCATGATGGCCTGCTTGCCAAATTCATGGGTGGTAAGGCAATCATCATAGTTTATGGCGCTTCCCCCTATAATTTGAAGGTGTGCCAGCTCCCGGAGGCTCTGCTGGAACAGTCCGTAGATATAGTCTGTATAGCCATGCTTTTCCAGCAGGTTGAGCAGGGAAACGTCGCCGAAATCTTCCTGCAGGTAAATATTCCCTGCAACGTTTACCTTTAATACATTACACACCGGGCATCCTTTCGATTGCAGTGCCTTTGAAAATGAAATGAAAGTCTGGTTTTCCTTAAGGTGCTCATTATAAGTGGCGATAACGGTTTTGTTATCCGGTCCGGTTACCCGGTAATAAATGCGGTCGCTGCCGCTTTGGGGCAGTATCGTAACTTCTTTTGCTTCAGTTCCGGCCCACTCCTGCCATAAGGCTTTAATAGCTGATATTATTTGTTCCATATATTCGCGGCCAAAGATAAGATTTCCCCGGGCAACCCTTTTTAACATGGGTTAACAGCCCTGCTGGAAATATTGATTTGTACAGATTTTCTTATATTCATTAAAATACCTGACAGCATGAAACCAACCAGACTGCTTATGCTTGTACTCATCCTTCTGAGTACAGCATATTCGTATGCACAAACCATGATTCGCGGAAAAATTACGGATGGAAAAACCGGCGCCCCGTTGCAGGGTGTTTCGGTAAAAATAAAATCCAGCAACCTGGGGACTGTAACCAATGCCTCGGGTTTATTTGCGCTTAAAGCCCTACCCACAGACCTTTTGGAAATCACAATGGTCGGATATACAAACCGCGAGGTTAGTGTGGGCAGCCAAACAGACCTTACTATAAACCTGGAGCCCAGCATCACCGACCTCAGTGGTGTAGTGCTGGTGGGTACACGCCGCGCCGGAAGGGTGAAAATTGAAACCCCGGTACCGGTTGATGTTGTAAATGTGGCACAGGTATCACTGCCGACAGCGCGGATGGACCTTACTTCCATTATCAACTACGCTGCGCCTTCCTTCAACTATAACAAGCAAAGCGGTAGCGATGGCGCCGATCATATTGACCTGGCTACCCTCCGCGGACTCGGTCCGGATCAGACCCTTGTATTGGTGAATGGTAAACGCAGGCACCAGACAGCATTTATTGCGGTATTCGGCTCACGTGGCCGGGGTAACTCAGGTACCGACCTGAGTGCTTTACCTATTGGCGCTATTGACCGCGTTGAAATTTTGCGCGATGGCGCCTCAGCGCAATATGGCTCCGATGCTATTGCCGGTGTAATTAACATCATACTGAAAAAGAACACCGGTGTATTATCAGGAGATGTAGGTTGGTCGGCCTATATGGATGGCAAATACAATCCGGCTTTGAAAAAGGAACTCGGTCAATATGTGTATGGCAATAAAATTGATGGCAATGCCTTCAATGCCAACCTGAATTATGGCGTTGCCCTGAAGAACGATGGTTTCATCAATTTCACCGGTAATTTCCTGACCAACGGCAAAACCTTTCGCCAGACCTTAACCACCAAGGAAACTGATAAAGACTGGTTACCCACCAATATTTACCGCCGCGCTAATGGTGATGCGTCACTGACAGCCGGTGGCATATTCTATAATGCGGAACTGCCAAAAGCAATCGGCAACAGCACTTTCTATTCTTTTGGCGGATTTAATGCCAAGTCATCAGATTCCTACGCATTCACCCGTAACTGGTCAGCCCGCCCGGACCGTTTCCCTACCGATGAAAGCGGTGCCAGGATTGATGTTCCCGGGATCATGCAAACAACTTCCGACGGTGAAACCTACTACAACCCCCATATACAAACGAAAATCAATGATTATTCCATTGCAGCCGGATTTAAAGGTGTAGTCGGTAAATGGGATTGGGATATCAGCAACAGCCTTGGCGTAAATGATTTTCATTTTTATGGCGACAAAACTTTTAATGCTTCAAAAGGAGCCACCCAAACCCATTTTGACGATGGCGGTTTCAGCTTCCTGCAAAACACCGTTAATGCCAGTATGACCAGGGCATACGATAATATAGCCCAGGGACTGAACCTCTCTTTCGGTGCGGAGTACCGGTTCGAGAATTACAAGATCAAATCAGGCGAAGAAGCTTCTTACAAGAACTATGATCCAACAGGTGCAAAAGCAGGTGGCTCACAGGGCTTCCCTGGCTACCAGCCTGCAGATGTTGTGAATGCTACCCGGTCTGTGGTTGGTGGTTATGCCGATGCTGAAATTGATATCACCAAAAAATGGCTGGTGGGTACCGCAATAAGGCTGGAGAATTACAGCGATTTTGGAACCACGTTTAATTATAAAGTTGCCACACGCTATAAACTCGCTAAGAATTTTAATATCCGTGGTTCTTACAGCACGGGCTTCCGCGCACCTTCACTGCAACAGATCAACTTCTCTTCCACCTTCACCACTGTGCAGGGCGCTGATATAAAAGAAGTAAAAATTGCACCTAACTATAGCCCGATAACGGCAGCAGCAGGCATCCCGAAACTGACACAGGAAAAATCCCAGAATGCAAGCCTTGGTTTCACGACCAAATTAGCACAGGGCTTATCCCTTACAGTAGATGGCTATTGGGTGCAGGTAAAAGACCGCGTGGTATTATCAGGACAGTTTAGTGCAACTGACGAAGGGCTCGATACAAGCCTTACCAATGCCATGAAAAACCTGGATGTAGCGCTTGCACAATTTTTCGCAAATGCGGTAAATACCACCAATACCGGTGTTGATATCGTACTGGAGTACAATAAAAAAATCGGCAAACGTACAATACGTGCCTTGCTGACTGGAAATATCCAGCATATGACCATCGACAAAGTAAACGTTCCCGATAAATTGAACGGCACACAAGACCTGCAGGCTACTTTTCTTTCTGAAAGGGAAAAAGCATTCATCCTGGCTTCAGCACCCAATGCAAAATTCGGGTTAACACTCGAGCATAACTGGGAGAAATTTGGCGTTGGCCTTCGCCTGACATATTTCGGCAAGCAAACTTTGTTGGGTTATGGAGATGGCACAGCAGAAGATTTCAATCCGCCGTTTGAGCGCGGTGACCTTTATGCCTATGTACCGGCTGATGCAGGTGGTGCAAAAGTGAAAGACCAGTATGTTTATGGCGGCAAGGTGGTGCCGGATATTTATATGTCTTACCAGTTCAACAAAAAACTGGGATTGTACTGGGGCGTTGACAATTTCCTCAATATCCACCCCGATATGAGTTTTGCACCCGGAGCAAAAGGCTGGGCTTACAATAATGAAACCGGCGGTCCATGGGATGCGGTACAAATGGGTTCAAACGGATTGAGGATGTTTGTACGCGTGGGATTCAAATTATAATAGCAGCATACATTACCCATTGGGGTATAAAAAAGTCCGCGGCAAAACCGCGGACTTTTTTTATGCTTAACAGCAGGGCTTCCTGGATCAGCCCATAAACTGTGCGATGAGCGAATGAAAATGGTGAGTCCCTTTTTCATGCTTAACGGAATACCGGCCATGGCTATAAAATCGTGACCTGATGCCCCGCTGCACCTGTTCCACCACTTCTTCATCTTCGTGTTCAACAGTGTCCAATCCGCTGCCCGCGCCCATTCCCAGGCGGCTTTCGTCATATACAAAACTCAGGAAAGAGACTTTACATACAGAAGGTGAAATTGGTTGCACCAGGTTAAAAGACAGTCCCCATGGATAAAAATTAAACATCATATTCGGGAAGGCCCAGAAATAATAGGCTGCAACTTCCTTTCCATAATCAGGAGAATCAGCAGGCAAATCAAAACAGCTATCCCCTTTTTTGCCGATACCAATTTGCAGGTTGCAATATTTAAACACTTCGGTACTGTACTCGCCAAAATCCAATACCGCATTGAGGCCGGCATGGACAAAAGGTATATGGAACCCTTCCAGGTAATTTTCGCAATACAGCGCCCAGCTCGCATTTACGGTATAATCCTTTGAAAGATCAGCACGGAATACAAGCTTGTCCAGGGGCAACCAGCCAACCCTGTCGATCATTTCCCTGAAATAAGTTTCCGCAGGCACCAGCGGGTTAAGGGAAGTGAATAACAATTTGCCCCATTGAAAAACCGGGAGTTGTTTCAGGTCGTCTGCAGCGGTTGGAAAATCTTCCACTTCTTTAAACTCGGGCATTGAGCGGAAGCGGCCATCAAGGTCAAAAAGCCGGCCATGGTATTTACAACGAAGCTGGCTGGTTTTACAAGACTCATAGGCAATGAGGTTTCCACGATGGGTACAAACATTTGAAAGGCAATTCAGCTTTCCCGATTTATCCTTCGTTAGTACCAGCGGTTCATCCAGGTAATTCTCAAGAAGGAAAAATGGAATACAATCGCCGCTTTCCTTAGCCTGGTCGGTTGTTCCGATGAATTGCCAGGATGGCGAAAAAATTCGCTCTCTCGCTGATTCAAAATATTTGGGATCGATATAAAAGCTGGTGTCAAGGGTCTTTGCCCTGGCAATATTGGGGTCAATTGAAAACTGTGGCATGCCAAAACTTAGTTTCCGGAAATCTAGATGATTACCCCGGAATTATGAAAAGTAAAATTTATTGTCTTCCGCGCCGATCTTGTAAATAATAATATCAGTATTCTTGTTTTTGTACTGGCTTGAAAAAATGGTGGAGAATAAACCGGTTGCATCAAAAAGATGGCGCAGCAAGGGAAAATAATAGATTATATAAACATCCTGCCTGTTTCCCCTGCAGTAACTGATGATTTTTTCAATTACCTCCTTCATGGTTTTATCACCGAATGGATTAAAAAGGTAAATCAGGTTAGTACCGGCCGGGATAGGAAACCTGGTTGCATCATCGCAATAAACTTCATAGGGCGTTGTAAAACCCTTTTCCTGCAAAATCTTACAATTGTGCATGGCTTTCTGCGCTGATTGTTCATCGATATCAACACCTACAACTTTCTTAAACCCCTTTACCATTCCAACAGACAATATCCTGCCAGAGCCACAGCCAAAATCCAGCAAACTAAGTTGGGAATATTCAACGGCAAGATTTTTTAGTCCCTTGAATATGTAATAGAAATAGGAGGCTTCATTCCTGACCACATCCTTATGGGTCGCTTTTGCACAGCTCTCCTCTACATTTTTTATAAAACTTGTATGGTTAACCCCTATAGATTTGAACTTTAATTTATAGCCATATTCAAAGGCCTTTTCCTGGATAATCCTTGAAACGCCCTTATTTTTTAATTGGTATCCCCAATTGTCATATTTATCCAGCACCTTTTGAACTATACCCATAACCGCGCTTTCACTTGATGAATAATTATCATAAGTTAAGCAAAATTCGGTGTCAAAACATTTTTATTTGCAGACCGGGCCTGCGAAAGGAAGAAGTATCTAATTCCCAGCGGGATTCGTTAAGGTGGAAATGTTTACAGAATTTTTTGAATTGCTGGCTTAATAAGTCGGCCACTTCCCCTTCACCCCGCATCCGTGTACCGAAGCGGCTATCGTTCACCTGACCGCCATGCCCCTCTTCGATGCTGTGCCAAACCTTGTCGGCCCTGTCCGGGAAATTAGTATAGAGCCAGTCGTGAAAAATCAATTTTACAGCACCGTTCAGGCGCACGAAATTATAACCGGCGAATTGGGCGCCGGCTTTTGCGGCAGCGGCCAAAATGGAAGGCATTTCATGGTCGTTTAATCCCGGGATCATAGGTCCCAGCATTACCCCTGCCCTTACGCCCGATTCATTCAATTCCCTCACGACACGGAGCCGCTGTGCTGTTGTTGTCGTTCTTGGTTCCATAGCTCTACGCAGGTTTTCATCGAGGCTGGTAACCGAAACAATTACAGTGGCCAGGCTGCGCTTGCCCATTTCCGACAACAAATCCTTATCGCGCAATACACCGGCATTTTTTGTGATTATGCCAATAGGCTGGTTAAATTCATTGCATATTTCCAGCAGCCTTCGGGTAATACGATATTTCTGCTCTGCCGGCTGGTAACAATCGGTATTTCCGCTGATGGAAATCGGCAAACATTCCCATCCGGGTTTCAGCAGGAATTTCCTGAGCAGTTCAGGCGCATTCTTCTTTATGATGATATTCCTTTCAAAATCAAGTCCGGCGCTATAGCCCCAATACTCATGCGAATTCCGGGCATAGCAGTAAACACAACCATGTTCACAACCCTGGTAAGGGTTCATGCTGTAAAACATATTCACGTCCACACTATCCACCTTATTCACCAGGCTTTTAGCTACCTGTTCAATATAGCGTGTAGCCGGATCGGGCTCGGTCCAGTCGTCAATGGCTTCAACATGTTCCCGGCTGGCAGTTTGCTGGTTAAACCGGTTGCTGGTATTAATCTGGGCACCCCGCCCTTTTTTTTGTTGTTTCATGCTTCAAACAAACTGGCCTGCCTTATGCCAACGGGCAGGTTCCTGAATTCAAAGCGTTGCGCGATTTGCCAGTGCAGCTCGCCAGGCCTGCGTTTCAGCAATAAGGCAGCTTCTGCCATGAATTGAGCCGTAAACTGCTTAGCAGCATATTGTTTCCAGGCTTTATCATAAATTCCGGGTTTTAACCGGGAAGCGACTATGACCTGGTGCTCACCCGGAAAGAAGGCTGCCTGGTCTTTATCGGGCCGCAGGAAATGTTGTATGGTCTTCAGCGACTTTGTACACTGCTGCAAATGATTTTTGCTGGTTACGGGAATATAAATGGAATGGGATGGCTGGCTGGCAAAGCCTTTCAGGTTTACAGGAAAAGGTTGCCATCCCATGATCAATTGCTGCAGGGAATGCCTGAGCTTTTGTTCCAGCAATTGCCGCTGTTTAAATTTCACCAGGGGCAACATGATCGCCGAAGATTTTGCTGATGGCATGTCGAACTGTTCTGCAAATTGCAGCTTTACCTTCCGCAACTTTTCTTTTAAGGCTTCAGGCAATACCAATACCAACTGGTATTCATATACCTGGTATCCTTGCAGTGATACCAGGCTTCCATATTGGTTTACTTCCGTTGTACTTTGCATTGTTTCCATTTGATGTCATTTAATCTTTATTTCCATAATGATCGGTCCGGGTAAGTCCCTTTGGGGAAAGCATCAGGCGACTCACCAATCCTTTTTCGCCAGCAAGGCTATTTTCTTTCAGCAGGCCAATTTCTTCCACTTCCATATCCGCCCTGAATGTCCTGCCGGAAAAATCTAGTAACACTTCCATTTCCTGCTTTGGGTCAATTTGCGGAGCCAACAGGATTCGCGGATGGTGGTTGATTGCAATACCCGGACAGCCATTTCCCTTTAGCAGTCCATCAATAATCCTTAACCCTTCAGCCAGCCCCCTGAATGGGCCCGGGTCCTGCACCCTTACATATAGCGGATAACCTGGCATACTGCCATAGTTATTGAAGCATACTGAAAATGCTTCCTGCTGCCCAATAATCCGGTGCAACCAGCGCAACAGGGTTTCTTCCATTTCCTCCTTGGCCATAAAGCTGGCCAGCAAAAGCTGCCATGGCCCTTTCGAGAAAACGGCAGCGCCAAATGCCTGGTTAGCATAAGCCTGCTCTTCTTCCAGGTGCTGCAGAATTTCCCGCGGCGGATTAATCACCAACTGGTATTGGCATAGCCCGCGTTCCCGGAAAATCCCCATCCCCTGCACAAGACCATGGTGAATGTCAGCCACGGCCGTATCCCCTGATTTTTCCATAAACAAATATTTAAGCGGCCAATTTATTTAGTATAAATTTACTAAGTATTTTAGCATCTCCAAATATTTTTTTATGGACATCGATAACTTATTTACATCTACCTATAAAGGCAGCAAATCCTTTGACCAGCAACAGGTGAGAACCGCCAATGCTACTGGTTTCGGGGCCGCGGCCGATGATTATGCCGAAAGGGGCATCGATCTCAACGAGCAGCTGATCAGGAATAAACCGGCCACATTTTTTTTACGGGTGAGCGGTGAAGCCATGATCGGGGCCGGTATCCACGACGGCGACCTCGTAATTGTTGACCGTTCCATCAAACCGCAAAGCGGAAAAATTGTGATAGCCGTATTGAACGGGGATATGCTCATCAGGCGGTTTGAAAAAAACTTCAACAAGATGCGGCTGATCCCTGAAACCAACCGGCTTGCACCGATAGATATAGATCCCTCCTGCGAGGAATTTAGTATCTGGGGGGTGGTTACTTATGTGGTGCATGGGGTATGAATATAGTGAATGGTGAATAGTGAATAGTGAATGGGCGGAAGGGGATAGGGAATCGGGTCTCGGCTTTCTTCCAATTCACTATTCACCATTCCCCATTCCCCATTCCCCATTCACCATTCCCCATTCACTATTCACCATTCACCATTCCCCCCCACCATGCTCGCCCTCATCGACTGCAACTCTTTCTACTGCTCCTGCGAACGGTTGTTCCGTCCTTCGCTGGAAGGCAGGCCCGTTGTTGTCTTAAGTAATAACGATGGCTGTGTCATTGCCCGCAGCGATGAGGCAAAAGCCCTGGGCATAGCCATGGGTGCCCCTTATTTTCAATGCCGCGACCTCATCAGGGAAAAAAATGTTGCTGTATTCTCTTCCAATTATGCCCTCTATGGCGACCTGAGCATGCGGGTGATGGATAGTTTGCGGCAACTGATGGGGGCCGGCAATGTTGAAGTTTATTCTGTTGATGAAGCTTTTGTGAGCCTGCAAAACCTGCCCGAAAATGAACTCGAAAACCTGGCAATCAATATCAGGCAAACTGTAGAAACCTGGACCGGCATTAAGGTATCTATCGGTATCGCAAAGACGAAAGTTTTGTGTAAAGTAGCCAACAGGCTGGCGAAAAAAAACAAGGAGAAAAGCGGTTGTATTTATATCCTGAATACGAATGCCGAAACCAGGGAGGCCCTGTCGCAAACCGAAGTAGGTGAAATTTGGGGTATTGGTTACCGTTATGCAGAAAAAATGCGGCAACTGGGCATTGAATCTGCCCTCACCCTAAGCCAGATGCCCCTGGAATGGGCAAGGAAAAATATGGGTGGGGTAGTCGGGCAAAGGCTCATCAGGGAATTAAATGGCGATCCATGCCTCACCATGAAAGATCCCCTCGAAAAAAAACAAATGATCGGCACATCCCGCATGTTCGGCAAACCTGTTTATGCTTTGCAGGATGTCCGCGAAGCTGTGGCCACCTATACAGCCAGGGCGGCAGAAAAATTACGCCGCCAGCAAAGCGCCGCAGCTTTCCTGGAAGTCTACCTGGTCACAGCGGCCGACAACAGGTTCACCTACCATCCCAAAAGACACAGCCTCAGTGTCCGCCTGCCCAAACCCAGCGCTTTAACCAATGAGCTGATCAGCTATGCCATGCCGTTAGTGGAAACCCTTTTCCGGGATGGCCCTAAATACCTGAAAGCCGGCATATTGCTCGGCGGGCTGGTACCTGAAGAAACCATCCAGGGAAACTTATTCGCAAAAGACCCCAAAGCACAATTAAAACAACTGATGCTGGCAGTTGACAATATAAATTTCAGCCAGGGGAATGAAATGGTGAAGTATGCCGCCTCTGGACTGGAACGTTCCTGGAAAATGCGCCAGGAGCTCATCAGCCCGAGGTACACCACCCGCTGGAAAGAATTATTTGAAGTACGATAAAGCGCAATTCAGTAACTTCCTGATCTATGCAAAAGCGAAAAAAAAGTTCATCCGCTACTGAATTTTTCAGGGGCATAGCCAGGACCTTACTCACACGGCCGGTTACCTGGACAGCCAACAGAATTTCCTCGGCGCCAAAACAGGAAAATGTGAATGCGGCACTGAGTGAACTCTACCGGTCTATTACCCGGGAACCCGGAAAAATGGGGCCTCTGGTCAATTTCCATCCCGATGAAAATCCTATCATCATTTTTTCAGACATGCACAAAGGGACCCGCGATGGCTCCGATGATTTCGCCAACTGCGAAGAGAATTTCCTGGCAGCACTGGATCATTACAACAAAAGGAAATTTTATTACCTCAACCTGGGCGACAGTGAAGAGCTCTGGGAAAATATTTTACCCGCCGTCATCAAATCGAACAAAGCCTGCTTTGAGGCTGAAGGGAAATTCCTTGAAAGGAATGCCTTCATAAAACTTTTTGGCAATCACGATCTCTATTGGGGCTATGACCTGCTGGCCAGCGCGGTTTTGAAAAGTATTTACAAGATGCCACTAAAAGCGCATGCCGGCGCAGTTTTGCGGGCAAATTTACCCAACGGGAATCTCGACATCTTCTGTACCCACGGGCACCAGGGCGACTCGCAAAGCGATGGAAACGCTTTCAGCAAATGGTTTGTGAGTTATATCTGGGGGCCTTTACAATCCTTCCTGGAAATCAATACCAACACACCGTCCTGCAATGAGGAAAACAAAACCCTCCATAACCAATTCATGTATGAGTGGAGCGCGGTGCAGGAAAACCTGGTGCTGGTTACCGGGCATACCCACCAGCCGGTTTTCAATTCCCTTACCCACCTTGAAAGCCTGTACCTGCAACTGGAAGCGGCCAGGTCAAAAAATGATGAAGCTGCTATCAATACCATATTGGCCGAAATACCCCGGCGCCGCCGCGAATATGACTACGTGAACCAGTCGTACCAAAGCATGAAACCCAGCTATTTCAATGCCGGCTGTTGTTGTTATGCAGATGGAGATATAACCGGAATTGAAATTGCCGAAGGGTATATGCGCCTTGTAAAATGGGGTAAAAAAGAAGGTGTGCCCACCAGGATAGTTGCAGATGAAATCCACCTGGTTGAACTGGCCGGTAAAATTACTGGCTGATCAGTCCGAATAATATTTTCTCAGCCACAGGGGTCATCACAGCCGTGGTATCCTGCAACCAATGCCGCTTAAACGCCAGGATTGCCGCTGTGCTGTCTTTCACATCATAACCAACAAGGCGCAGCGCTATCAGGTGGTCGAAACCGTTAGGAACCTGCAGCATGCTCGTATCTTTATACCAGGTACCAAAACCACGGTCTGCCAGGTCTTTCCAGGGAAAACGCCAATTGGGGTCATTCTTGCGGGTTGGTGCAATATCACCATGCCCTACAAAATTTGCAGCCGGAATATTATACCGCTGCTTCAGGGTATCCAGCAACCGGTAAAGGCTGTTGAGTTGCCTTGGGTCAAAATCTTCAAACCCGTTATTATCCAGTTCAATGCCAATGCTGGATGAATTCAGATCGGTCGCATTGCCCCATTTAGCCACACCGGCGTGGTGTGCACGCAGGTAATCATTCAGCATCTGGTGAATGGTGCCATCCTTGCAGATCACATAATGCGCACTCACCTGTGTACGGGGCGTGGTAAAGGTTTTGAGGGTTTGGCCACAACTATCCTGCGCAGTATGGTGAATAACCACATAATTGGGTTTGCGCATACTAAAATTGGTGGTGCCTACCCAATATTCCCCGTTATCCAGGCTGTTATCTGGAGGAAATTGCCGTAGTTTCCTGGTAAAGCTTTTAACCTGCTTTTTTTGCGCCTTATTCGTTTTTGCAAACGGCTGGCGGCTGCAGGCAAAAATGGTGGCTGCACCAATCAACAGTAAAGTATACGCGCTGAATACCTTCATAGCAAAACAAGAGGCATTTGTTAAGCGTCGCCGCCGCCTGATGGATTTCTCTTTTCAATTTTCTTAGGTACCCCGGTACGCTGGCTTCCTTCCGGTCGTTGCGTTCCTTCAGTTCGAGGTGCCCTTTCAGGGCGCGGCCCGCTTTCATTGTGGCGACCATTTTCCTGGCGATGGCCCTGCCCGGAATGTTTTGGCCTGGCAATATGGTGTCCGCCGCCTGCCTGCCTGTGACCGCCCTGGTGTTCGGCACGATGGCCACCACCTGACCTGCGGTGCACGATATATTCCGGGGCTTTTCCCAATTCAGGGGGCACAGGCGCTTTCTCCACTACCTTGCCGATCAGGGATTCAATCCGGGAAAACCGGCCAATCTCTTTGTCACTAACCAGGGTGAACGCCTTTCCTTCTTTTTCTGCCCTGGCTGTCCGGCCAATACGGTGTACATAATCTTCCCCGTCATGAGGAACATCATAATTCACAACAACATCAATAGTATCAATATCAATACCCCTCGACAATACATCTGTGGCCACAATTACCGGGATCCGCCCGCTTTTGAAGCCCTGCAACAGGTCTTCGCGCTCGGATTGTTCCAGGTCGGAATGGATTTCTGCCACATTTAAATTGGCGCGTTTTAAGGTTTGTGTAAGCTGCTTCACCGTTTGCTTGCGGGAACAGAAAATGATCAGGCTGCGGTGGGGTGTTTCCCGGATAATATGCTGGATCAGCGCATCCTTCTGGGGTTCATACACAACATAGGCTTTCTGGTCAATCTTTTCAGGCGGCTTCGACAAAGCAATATTCACTTCAACAGGGTCCTTCAAAATCTTTTTAGCCAGGCTGCGGATTTTTTCCGGCATGGTGGCAGAAAAGAGCAGGCTCTGCCTTTTCGCCGGCAACTGCCTGATAATGCGCATGATGTCGTCATGGAAGCCCATGTCCAGCATCCTGTCGGCTTCATCCAGCACCAGGTATTGCAATTCATCAAACTTCACATAGCCCATATTCAGGTGGGCAATCAGTTTACCCGGCGTACAGATTACCAGGTCTACCCCTTTTTGTAGGGCCTGTTTTTCCTGCACAAAGGCATTCCCGTCTCCACCACCATAAATGGCAATACTGCTGATAGGGGTAAAATAGGCCATCCCTTCCACTGCCTGCGCTATCTGCACAGCCAGTTCGCGGGTGGGGACTATGATAATACCACTGGTATGGCCTTCATGCCGGTGTTCAATCAGTTTACTTAAAACCGGGAGCAGGAAAGCAGCTGTTTTACCTGTACCGGTTTGGGCAGAGGCTATAATATCACGGCCGGCCAGGATGGTCGGCATCACTTTTTCCTGAATAGGGGTTAGGGTTATGTATCCTGTGGCTTCGATCCCTTCCATTAGTCCCGGATCGAGGGACAATTCACTAAACTTCACAAATAAATTACATTTCTTATTCCCGTAAAGATAGTGCAAAAGGGGGCAAGGGCAATCTATGGTTGAACACTATACATTTCCTATAAAGTTTATAGACTGAATATTCCTAAGTTTGCACCCCGAATAAATCATATATGAAACAAAGAATTATCCTCTGCACCCTGTTGCTGGTTTTTTATGTTTTGTGCCCTTTCAGCGGCTGGTCGCAGAATGGCGCACTGGTTTTCCAGACTGATTTTGGCCTGAAAGATGGCGCCGTTTCCGCAATGAAAGGGGTAGCTTTTGGTGTTTCCCCGCAGCTTAAACAGTTTGACCTGACCCATGAAATTCCTGCTTTTGATATTTGGCAGGCCGCTTACAGGCTGCAACAAACTGTTGCCTATTGGCCCGCCGGTACTGTTTTCGTTTCGGTAGTTGACCCGGGGGTCGGGTCTGTCCGCAAATCGGTGGTCGCCAAAATCCATACCGGCCAGTATATTGTTACGCCCGACAACGGCACACTTACCCTTCTGGCCGAAACGATTGGCATCGACTCCCTGAGGCAGATTGATGAAAAGGTAAACAGGCTGAAAGGTTCGGATGAATCCTACACTTTCCACGGCCGTGATGTGTATGCCTATACCGGGGCGCGGTTGGCGGCCGGAGTGATCCGGTACGAAGAAGTAGGTCCTGCTTTACCTGTTGATATTGTAAAGATCCCCTACCAGCCCGCCCGCTTCGACAAAGGCATTTTCAGCGGAACCATCCCGGTACTTGACGTGCAATACGGCAACGTTTGGACGAATATTCCTTTGTCCCTGCTTAAAGAAAACGGGATCCGGTATGGCGATCAGCTTAAAGTTTCGGTGTTCAATAATAAAAAGCTTTTATACTCCGGTGTCATGCCATTCGCAACCACATTTTCAGCAGTGGCACCCGGCCAGCCGGTTGCCTATGCCAACAGCCTGTTGCAATTTGCATTTGGCATAAACCAGGGCAGCTTCGCTAAAAAACATGCTGTAAGCAGCGGCGGAAACTGGATTGTAACCATCCAAAAAACAGCACCAAAAAATAAATAACCATGAGACCAATCCTAACGCTTCTTTTAGCAACAGTTATTTTCCCTGCATTCCTGCAGGCGCAACCGGTAAAAGTTTCCGGGACTGTCCGCGGGAACTCCGGGGAACCCCTGGCAGGTGCATCGATAGTGGATAATACGCGCAAAAGCGCCACCACAACCGACAATGAAGGCCGCTTTTCATTAACGCTAAACCCGGCAGAAAGCAAAACGCTGACGATTTCGGCTATTGGTTACCGCGATACCGTGGTAAATGCCAATGGTGCTTCAACAGAACTTAATGTCCAACTCCAGGCTGTGAATAATTTCCTTAATGAGGTAACTGTTGTCGGGTCGAGGTCAAGCCGCAGTGGCCTGAAATCTGCCGTTCCGGTCGATATAATTGATTTTCGGAATGCCACTAAAATACTGCCACAATACGACCTCAACCAGGCACTTACCTACCTGGCACCATCCTTTAATTCCAATCGCCAGTCCTCAGCCGACGGAACAGAACATATTGATCCGGCAAGCCTCCGCGGATTAGGTCCTGACCAGGTATTGGTGCTGGTGAATGGTAAACGCAGGCATACCACTTCCCTCGTAAACTACCAGGGTACTGTTGGTAACGGCAGTGTTGGAACTGACCTGAATACAATTCCGGCTGCTGCCATTGAGCGCATTGAAGTTTTACGCGATGGGGCAGCTGCGCAATACGGCTCCGATGCAATTGCAGGTGTAATCAACGTTGTGCTGAAGAAGAACAACCACGACCTGAACGTCAATGTTACCGGGGGAGCAACCTCTAAAGGGGATGGCGGAACCGCGCAGCTTAACCTGAATAAAGGTTGGTCGCTGGGAAAAAACGGGGGTTACCTGAACCTGACCGGCGATATGTTGTACCGCGACCGCACTAACCGCACCCAACACCACGACCTGATCATTTACGACCAAAGCGCGCTGGGTAATTTTTTCGCGTATGATTTTACAGAAAACCCGGCAGCTTCAAGGGCTTATGACGACAGTGTGCTTTCTGCCCGCAAGCTGACCCGCGATGACCATGACTTTGCCGTAGGAGATGCCCGTATCCGTAATGGCTCCGCATTCGCGAACCTGGCCCTTCCTTTCGGTAAAAACCAGCAACACGAATTCTATGCTTTCAGCGGAATCAACTACCGTCATGGCGACGGGTTTGGTTTCCGCCGCCTGCCCAGCGAAACAAGCAATGTGGTTGAATCTATTTTCCCCAATGGCTTCCAGCCTTCCACACAATCTGCAATCTGGGACCAGTCTATCGCTGCCGGGGTGCGCCTCCAGCTGCCCTCCGATTGGAAACTGGATATCTCCAATACATTTGGGCATAACAGCTTCGAATACACGACGGCCAATACAAACAATGCTACGCTTCGCGAAAAAAGTCCGACTACTTTCAAAAGCGGCAGTCACGCTTTCACGCAGAACACCATCAATGCAGATATAAAAAAATTCTTCCCGACTGTTGCATCCGGGTTGAACCTCGCTTTCGGTACAGAATTCAGGATCGACCAATACCAGATCAAGGCCGGCGAGGAAGCATCCTGGAGAAATTATGCATATAGTGCAGATGGAACTACCATCATTGACTCAAGCCTGCTGGATTATGCCGGGGGCGCCCAGTCATTTGTTGGTTTCGCACCAAGGGATGCCACCAAAGTAAGCCGTAACAATATTGCCTTTTATGCCGATGGGGAAATTGACATTACGAAGAAATTCCTGGTAGCAGGCGCTGCCCGCTTTGAACAATACAGTGATTTTGGTGGCACACTTAATGGCAAACTGGCCCTTCGGTACCAGTTCACTGATGCATTCGGACTCCGTGGTGCGGTAAGTACCGGATTCCGGGCCCCAAGCCTTCACCAGCAATATTTCAGCTATAGCAGTACAGATATCCTGCCCGATGGAAAACTCGGGCAATCTGGTTTCTTCCCGAATAACAGCGAAGTGGCCAAAGGCTTAGGTATCCCTAAACTGAAAGAAGAAACATCTGTGAATGCCAGTGCCGGATTCACCCTCTCCCCCAATAGTCACCTCAGGGTAAGCGTTGACGGATACCTGATCAAAATTGACAACCGCATAGCCCTTACCGGTAATTTCGGGTATGATGCCTATGGCGAGCCTGTTCCGGAAATCCAGGACCTGCTGAAGCCTTATGGCGTAGCTTCTGCCCGATTTTTTGCAAACGCAGTGAACACAACCACCACTGGAATAGACCTTGTGGCTTCCTACAATTTCAATGCAGGCAAAAACAGGTTTGATGTTATTCTAGCAGGCAATTACAATGAAAACAAAGTGGGAAATACCCTGCATATCCCTGATGCGCTGAAGGGACAGGAAGATATTTTCTTCGGTCCGGTGGAAAGGTCCATCATCGAAACCTATACACCCAGGACCAAGGGTAGCCTTGCGATCAACCACCACCTCGGCAAATTCACCAATATGCTGCGATTCACTTATTTTGGCAAAGTGACCCGCAATGGTTATCCGTTTGGGGAATTGCAGGAGCATAAAGGCAAAGTGGTTACTGACCTTACTGTATCTTATGCCATTTCGAAAAGCCTTTCTGCAACCATAGGTGCCAATAACCTGTTGAATGTGTATCCCGACAAACAGGTGTATGCGAACAGTTATTTTGGGGTATTCAAATATGCCCCGGTACAGATGGGTGCGAACGGGACTTATTTCTTTGCTAGGTTAAGCTTCACTTTATAAAAAACTAAAAACAATCCACCTGCCATTGGCGAATAAATTCCCCGCCGGGTAAGAGGGATTGGATGCCTTCCTTGGTGGTCAATTGCTGGTCATGGTTAACATGGTCAGCAATTCCACACCAGGGTTCCAGGCAAACAAAAGGCGCATTTGGAGCAGCCCAGATGCCGAAAAAAGGAAACCCTTCCCATGCGAATTTTATACCATGCGGGTGCTTGCTGCATTCCAGCCTGATTTCCGTATCGGGTAAATTTTTTAACACAAGGGCATCTTCCGCAAAAAGGGATTTCGTTAATGGCAGCCTGCCATCTTTCAATGCTATCTTTTCAGTTGTATCGGTTATCAATCCGCCCTTCAGTTTGAAGCGGCTCAATTCGGTTGACCGGTTAAAAACCAGCGAATAGTCATCATAGTTTGTCCCAGGGTTATTAATGGGCAGCGGCACTGCAAATGCAGGATGCGCACCAACCGAAAACCAAAGGCGGTCATCGCCTGTATTTAATACACTATAACTGCATGCCAGCTGGTCCTGTAGCAGGCGATACCGCAATTGCAGGCGGAATGCAAACGGGTAAACCATTCGGCTTTCCGCATCATCGTTCAAGGTGAATACAGCAGATGATTGATCAGGTTGTTCAACAGAAAAAACCCGGTCGCGCGCGAAACCATGCCTTGCCAGCGAATATTGTTTGCCGTTATAGCTATACTTATTGTCCTTGAGTTCGCCGACTATAGGAAACAAGACCGGCGAAAATTTACCCCAATACGCGGGATCACCACTCCACATATAATTAATCCCTGTTTCGGCACTAACCAGTTCCTGCAATTCTGCGCCTTTGGGATGGATCTTAACCCTAAGAAAATCGTTTTGAAGCGTTACCATAGTGGGCATTTTAATAATGCCACAATATTAAGATCTTCCATCCTTACTACCGGCATTGCTGGCAGATATTGGTTCGAGGTCATTTAATCCGGCTTCGCTAAACACCCCAATAATCAAACTGGTCGGCATTCATATAAAATTTACAACCCATCACCTGCCCCAGGCAAACATCGGGTTCAGCGACGTCAATTATTTTGTACGTCTCTTTAAAAAATCAGAGCTACACCTTCAGGTTCTTCGCAAACCTTTTCAGGTCGGCCATTTCAACAGCCGACAACTGTTCATTGTTATCATATTTTGCTTTTAAAAACAGGGCCGTCTTGTGTTGCGGATACTTAGACAAAATTGCATCTATCAGTTCGCCGGCAACAGGATCTTTCTGGTACATCGGTTTTATTTCCGGTGGTACAGATTTTATCCGTGTAGGCATACGCATAATCAGGGCTTCCAGGGTAGCCAGCTTTCCCGGGTTGAGGTCCTTTATTTTTTCGGCTTTACCAAATAAACCCTGCAACTGCTTCTTGCTTAAACTTCCCCGCTGCAGGTATTGCTTATACAAGCTGATCACAAATGAAGAGACCGGGTAGGCCATGATGCACTCTTCCAACACTTCATTCACAATGTCTATCTCAGGTTTCTTTTTTTCCATGCACCATTAATTATTCTGAAGGCATAATCACCCTTTCAATGCCCAGTTTCCTGCACACCGCATTTAGTTCAGCCAATCCCGATTTTACAATGCCATCATATTCATCTTTCAATGGTTTCCAGTTACCGTCAAGCACATTCAGTTGCTCTTTTTGTCCATCAGTAACAAAGGGAATATTAACATCCATTTCCCCTTTCAGGAAAATATAATCGGCACTTAACCTGTTGATATAATTGATGATATCGTCATTGCTTTGTGCTTTATTCTGCACCAGTTCATCCTCCCATTTATTCATCCGGGCCAATAAGGCCTGTGCTGATTTTTTTGCTTCTGTATAACGGTCATCATTGCCGATTACGCTGATCAATTGCGTTACCTGGTCTTTTGCCACCCGCATTTTTAATACCGACTGATGAATATCCCTAACGCCGTTTTCTGTGCGGGTGAGGTATTCATGCTGTTCCTGGTAATCTGCTGTAGCAGCTTTGATTCTTGGGTCAGGCAAAATGGTGAAAGCCCATTTTTGAACGGTCGTACCAACTTTCAATGTGGCGGTATACTTACCCGGAGGTGATTTATGGCCTTCGTAACTACCTTCAATAAAGACAGTGGGCACACCTGGTAAAATCGGGTATCGCTGGTCCCAGACAAAGCGGTTCAGTCCGGCTTTACGTACAAGGGTTGGTTCAGGTGAAGGTCCGCCGGGAAAGCCGACAAATTTCGGATTTGCACTATCAGCAAAACTCCTTACAGTTTCCCCTTTTTCATTGGTGATGGTTAAACTCACACGAAGGCTATCAGAGCCTTTTGGGATATAATAATAAAATACAGCTCCCGAAGGCGCATTTACGCCACTAAAAGCTGCGCTTGCCCCTTCTTCTTCATCGTGTGAAGGTCCATCCAGTATGCTGCCTCCACTGGTGCGGTACACTGAAGCCGGGCCATAGAACTGAACTGCTTTACCTGATTTTATGGCTGCAAAATTCCTCAGCATGTACAAGTCATCCAGTATCCAGAAAGCCCTTCCCATGGTTGAAGCAAGCAGGTTACCCTGGTGAACTTTCAAATCAGTTATTGGTGTAACAGGGAGGTTCAGCTGCAGTTGCGTCCAGGCATCTCCGCTATTAAATGAAATATAGAAACCGGTTTCTGTCCCTGCATACAGTAGGCCTTTTTGCTGGTCATCTTCCCGGATTACACGGGTATATGCATTGGGCGCAATGCCATTATTAATGCGCGTCCAGGTCTTTCCATAATCGGTGGTCCTGAAAAGCATGGGTGAATAATCATTCCATTTGTAGCGGGTGCAGGCAATGTAGGCTGTTGCTTTATCATGGGGCGACACTTCGATGCTGTTCACAAGGCATTCTGGCAGGCCGGCTGGCGTAACATTTGCCCAGTTAGCCCCGTTATCGCGGGTCAGGTAAACCAACCCGTCATCACTGCCGGTCCAGATCACGCCTTTTTCATGGGGCGATTCTTTTACATAAGCAAGCGTGGCATAGTTTTCACCACCAGCGCCTTCATTGGTATAAGGGATACCACTCATGCCCATTTTAGCAGTGTCGTGGCGGGTCAGGTCAGGAGAAACAACCGTCCAGCTCTTACCCATATTACTGGTTTTAAACAAGCGGTTACCGGCATGGTAAAAAGTATTGGGCTCATGCATCGACCAGATAATCGGGGCATTCCAGTTAAAACGGTACTTCATGTTCTTCGGTTGAAGGCTCTGGTATTGGATGGGTGCAACCATTACACCTTTGCCTTCCTTAATATCCTGGTCGTGCAGGTCAATAGTTCCCTGGTAACTGCCACCCATTACATATTTTGGATTATCGGGATCAAAAGCCAGGAAGGCGCTTTCCCCTCCGGCACTGAATGTCCATTCCCTTTCGCCGATGCGGTATCCACCCGGATTACGGCTTGCGATCATAACCGAGGTATTGTCTTGTTGACCGGCATATAAATAATAAGGGAAACGGTTATCGGCATTAACCCGGTAGAATTGTGCAGTGGGCTGGTTGTCTTGCGTGCTCCAGATTTTACCGCCGTTAAAGCTGACTGCAGCGCCACCGTCATTGGCGATGATCATGTTTTCAGGGTTATCAGGATTGATCCAGAGTTGGTGAAAATCGCCATGGGTGCCGCTAATATAGGACCAGGTTTTCCCACCATCATCAGATTTGAGTCCGGGTGAGTTGAAAACATACAATACATTATCATTTTTTGGATCCACGGCAATTTCAATATAATACCAGGCACGTTGGGTTAACCGGTGGTCCTTACTCACACGGTTAAACGATTTACCGGCATCATAGCTGGCAAATAAACCACCCAGTTCTTTTTGGGTATCGCTTTCCACCAGTGCATAAACTTTATTAGGATTTGACCTGCAAACTTCAATGGCCATTTTTCCCTTTTGGGCCGGTAGCCCGTTTTCCAGTTTTGCCCAGGTTAGTCCGCCGTCGGTTGATTTGTACAGGTTACTTCCAGGCCCGCCGCTTTTTATTTCCCAGGGCAAACGGTGGTACTCCCACATTGCGGCATATAAAATCCTGGGGTTGGTCATATCCATGCTTAGATCTGCGCAGCCCGTATTTTCATCCACATACAAAATATTTTTCCAGCTAACGCCGCCGTCGGTACTCATGTAAATGCCTCGGTCTTTTGTAGGGCCGTTGATAGCGCCCTGGGCAGCCACATAAATAATATCGGGATTGGTTGGATGGATCCTGATAGCAGAGATCTGGCGGGTCAGTTCGAGGCCTATTTTCTTCCAGGTCTTGCCCGCATCGGTACTCTTGTACACGCCGTCACCGTATGAAGTCATCACTCCGCGGGGAGCATGTTCGCCCATGCCTACCACAACAATATTTGGGTCGGAAGCAGAAACAGCAATGGCACCAACTGAACCAGTGGTGAAAAATCCATCAGAAATATTTACCCAGCTTTGACCGCCATCGGTTGTTTTCCAGACACCGCCTCCGGTGGTACCCATGTAATAGGTTTGGTCATTCCCTTTTACTCCTGAAACGGCCACTGAGCGACCGCCCCGGAACGGACCGATATTGCGCCATTTTACTGCTTTCATCAATTCAGCAGGATCCGGTTCGCCGGCATCTGCTGAAGCCAGTTCAGATTTGCTTTTTTGTGTGGTGGTTTTCTTTTTCGGTTGCGCATAGGAGTTTAATGCAACCAGTATACTTAGTAACAGGAAGAACTGTTTCATCAGTGAGTGATTTTGAGGGCATGAATCTAGGCTATTTTATTACATGTTCCTGCGGTATTGTCCGCCTACTTCATATAAGGCATGGGTAATTTGTCCAAGTGAACAATATTTCACGGTTTCCATTAATTCTGCGAAAAGGTTGCCATTACTAATAGCCACTTCCTTAAGTCTTTTCAGGGCCATTTCAGATTTGCCTTCATTCCTTTTCCAGAATGCCTGCAGGTTTATGATCTGCTGTTCTTTTTCTTCCTTTGTGCTCCTGATGACTTCGTTGGGAATAATTGTAGGCGAGCCCTTTTTATTAAGGAAGGTATTGACGCCAATAATTGGCAGGTCGCCGGTATGTTTTTGCATTTCATATTCCAGGCTTTCTTCCTGGATTTTATTGCGTTGGTACATTCTTTCCATAGCGCCAAGTACTCCGCCCCTTTCGTTAATGCGGTCAAACTCTGCCAGCACGGCTTCCTCCACGAGGTCAGTCATTTCTTCAACCAGGAAGGATCCCTGGATGAAGTTTTCCGTTTTTGCACTGCCCAGTTCGCGGTTGATGATCAATTGGATGGCCATTGCCCTTCGTACACTTTCTTCGGTAGGTGTTGTGATGGCTTCATCATAGGCATTGGTATGGAGCGAATTGCAATTGTCATAAATGGCATACAGGGCCTGCAGGGTAGTACGGATATCATTAAAATCAATTTCCTGGGCGTGAAGCGACCGGCCCGATGTCTGGATATGGTACTTCAGTTTCTGGCTGCGGTCGTTCCCTTTGTATTTTAATTTCATCGCTTTAGCCCAGATCCGGCGAGCCACACGACCGATAACACTATATTCAGGATCCATGCCGTTACTGAAAAAGAAACTCAGGTTGGGCGCGAAATCATCAATATGCATTCCACGGCTGAGGTAATATTCCACATAGGTAAAACCGTTAGACAAGGTAAAGGCAAGCTGGGTAATCGGGTTGGCGCCGGCCTCAGCAATATGGTACCCGCTGATGGAAACACTGTAAAAATTCCTCACTTTTTCCCGGATAAAATAAGCCTGTACATCGCCCATAAGCTTCAAGGCAAATTCTGTGGAAAAAATGCAGGTGTTCTGCGCCTGGTCTTCCTTCAGGATATCAGCCTGTACGGTACCGCGAACCTGGCTAAGCGCTTCTGCCTTAATCTGGTTATAAACATCAACCGGCAATACTTCATCGCCACTCATTCCCAGCAGGGTTAGGCCAAGGCCATTATTGCCTTCTGGCAAGCGCTCCGGGGAAGCAGGGTTATAATAAATGGGCTTGATACAATGCCTGAACTTTGCTTCGAAAGACTCATGCAGGGTAGCTGATGGATATGCAGCGAGGTATTTCTCACAGGCCTGGTCGATCGCCGCGTTCATGAAAAAAGCAAGGAGGATCGGAGCCGGGCCGTTGATGGTCATGCTTACCGATGTTTTTGGATCACAAAGGTCAAATCCGCTGTATAATTTTTTAGCATCATCAACCGTAGCGATACTAACACCGCTGTTACCTATTTTTCCATAAATATCCGGACGGTAATCGGGATCTTCACCGTAAAGGGTAACCGAATCAAAAGCTGTTGATAACCGCTTTGCGGGCTGGCCTTGGGAAACATAATGAAACCGCTTGTTGGTTCTTTCCGGTCCGCCTTCCCCTGCAAACATGCGGGTCGGGTCTTCGCCCTGGCGCTTTAATTCAAATACACCTGCTGTGTACGGAAATTCGCCCGGCACATTTTCCTGCAATTGCCAAAGCAGGATATCGCCCCAGTCTTTATAACGGGGAAGCACAAGTTTTTTTACCGCTGTGCCGCTGAGCGACCGTGTGGTAAGGGCCTGCCTGATCACTTTTCCCCGCACTTCATATTCAAAAAATGGTTTGTTGTATTTCTCCACTAATGCAGGCCATGCATCAACCAGTTTTTTACAATCGGGGTGCAATTGATTGAGCAGGCGGTTTTGTAATTCTTTTAATTCGGGAATGGAACTTGTTTCTTTTTCCCCTATAACGCCGTTAACCTGGTATAATTTAGAGGCAATGACAGCCTGCTCTTTTGCCCAGGTGTCGTATGCGCGGTTGCTATCAGCTATTTCAGAGAGATACCGGACCCTTTTCGGGGGGATAACCTGCGATTTTGCTGAAGTGTCTTTTGTATGCCGGTGAAAGGCCAGATCGCCAAACCTGGTGCCTGTTTTTGTTTCGATAGTGCCCACCAGCTTTTCAAATAATTCATTAATGCCCGCATCATTGAATTGCGCGGCAATGGTCCCGACAATAGGCAGGTCCTCATCTTTTGCAGTGAACAGGTTATGGTTGCGTTTATATTGTTTGCGGACGTCATGCAGGGCATCCAGCGCACCGTTTTTATCAAACTTATTAATGGCAACGATGTCGGCATAATCGAGCATATTAATTTTTTCGAGCTGTGATGCTGCACCGTATTCCGGCGTCATAACATAGAGGCTGACATCACAGAAATCCAGTATGGAAGCATCACTTTGGCCGACGCCCGCACTTTCCAGAATAATGAGGTCATAGCCGGCAACAGTGCAGATATCAATTGCATCCTGTACATATGCGCTGAGTGCTGTATTGTCATCACGCGTGGCGAGGGAACGCATATAGGCGCGGGGAGAACTGATACTATTCATCCTGATACGATCACCCAGCAAAGCGCCACCGGTTTTCTTTTTTGAGGGGTCTACAGAAATGACCGCGATGGTTTTATCAGCGAAATTGCTCAAAAACCGGCGTACAATCTCATCGGTTACAGATGATTTACCAGCACCGCCTGTTCCGGTAATACCCAATACCGGCCTTTGACGGTATTTATTTCCGGGGGCTGCGGCCTTGTTACTATTTTCAGCAATGGTTATTTGCCTTGCGATAGCCCTTACATCCTTTAGTTCACCCAGGGTCATTGGGCTTTTATAGCCTCCGCTTCCATTGAGCTGGAAGTCACACTGTTTGATTACATCTTCAATCATGCCTTCCAGGCCCATATGCCGGCCGTCGTCGGGTGAATAAATGCGGGTGATGCCATATTGTTGCAATTCCCTGATCTCTTCAGGCAGAATTGTTCCGCCCCCGCCCCCGAATATTTTGATATGCCCGCAACCATTTTGATCGAGCAGGTCTTTCATGTATTTGAAAAACTCTACGTGTCCACCCTGGTAACTGGTTATTGCGATACCCTGAACATCTTCCTCAATGGCCGCTTCCACAATTTCCAGCACAGAACGGTTATGGCCAAGGTGGATAATCTCGGCACCTTTAGCCTGTAGAATACGGCGCATGATGTTTATAGCTGCATCATGCCCGTCGAATAAAGAAGCTGCCGTTACAATCCGAACCTTATGTTTAGGTGAATAACCCATAAATCGTGGAGTTTCAATTGGTTGATAAAGGTACAACCTGCAGGTCATTTACCCGCCGGGTATTACCCGGCGGGTAAATGAAGAAATAAGTTGTATTTTAACTGTCATATAAACATATTATATGGCCCTGGCTTTCTTTGAAAATCTTTTCCGACGGGGCCTGGTCAGTGAGGCTTCGCTGGAAAAATTGAAACAGTTTTACGCTGGTCATCATTCTTTAAGCCTGCATAATGAACTGCGCGCTATTTTATACCTTGGCATTTTACTGATCAGTAGCGGTACGGGTGTATTGGTTTATAAACATATAGGCCAGATCGGTCACGTGGCAATTATAATCAGCTTATTGGCGAGTTGCCTGGCTTGCTTTGGCTATTGTTTTTGGAAACGCCCCAAACTAAAGGCTGGGGAAAAAACAATATCACCCATACTTTTCGATTATATAGTACTGTTAGGTTGCCTTTTGTTGCTCATTTTAATTGCTTACCTGCAGTCACAATTTCAATTTTTCGGGCATCGCCTTGGACTGGCCACTTTCATTCCCATGGTGTTGCTATTTGCCTTCGCTTATTACTTCGACCACAAAGGAGTGCTGAGCCTGGGTATTATAAACCTGGCAGCCTGGGTAGGAATTAATATCAACATAAAAACCTTTTACGGCATAGCCGAACTCAATAAAAAGGAAAATATAATCGCAGCCTTTTTGCTTGGCATTTTCCTTGTTTTAGTAGCAATTGCAGTAAAAAAAAGAGGTATCAAAGCACATTTTGAAAATATATACCATCAATTCGGATCCTATGCCCTTTTTTTGTCAGGAATAGCCGGAATAATCATGTTTGAGAATTTATACCTGGTATGGTTATTACTGTTATTACTGGTGGGTTTATTCCACTATAAAAAAGCATTCCGTGAAAAGTCATTTTACTACCTTGTCATAACCTGCCTGTATTGTTATGTGGGCCTGTCGTACACCTTGTCCGATAAGTTATTCAGCTTATTGCAACCGGGAAACGACCAGGTATATGCAAATCTTTTTTATTATTTAAGTACGGGGGTAGGACTGGCTTATTGGCTAACACAGCTTAACAAGAAAATGAATGCCAATGCTAGCCTATAATAATTCCGATTTACAAAAACTTGAGCTTCAGGGCATAGCAGAACAAGCAAACAGGTCGGGATTCATAACTGAAATAGAAAAACTCGGCATACAAAAAGAATATCCCGTACAATTCTATTCCCCGAATATTTTCCTGCGAATCGGGCTGGGTATACTTACACAGGTTGCATCCGCTGCTTTATTGGGACTCGCATTACTGGCAACAGATGCCCAATCACCAGAAATACTTGCTTTGTTGATGGCCGTAATTTCCATTATAGTTCTTGAATGGATGATCCGGAATAGGCATCACTACAGGTCTGGGGTAGATGATATTCTGCTGCACTCAAGCATAATCTATGTGCTTATTTATTTTGGTTTTAAAATTGAAGGACCTGAAAACCTTACACAATTGATACTTTCTATAATATCCCTTGTTTTATACAGCGTCGCTTTTTCCAGGTATCTCGACCGGTTGTCAGTGTTGTTAGCTTTGGCATCCTGGGGTTATTTCATCTATAATTTATATACCAACTTCAAACAAGGTCCTTCACAATTATTATTTTTTTTATTGGCAGCAACTATGATCAGCGTCTTTTTTTTGGCAAGAGGATTACAAAAAAAGAACAAACTTGCCTTTTACCACAGTGGTTTAAGGTTGGTGGAGTATGCAGCGGTTATAGGCACTTACGCCTCATTACACTATTATACTGTTGAACATCTGATCTTTGACATGAATTTTGATTCAGCGGGGCAACAAAACTCACTTTCACTATCCTGGTTTTATTGGGGATGGACTTTTATTGTTCCTTTAATTTTCCTGCTGTATGGCCTTAAAATCAAAGCCAGGCCATGGATCAGGATAGGCATTGTCCTTGTTATTGCCTTTTTCTTTTTCCTTCAGGTCCATGAAAACCCTGTTGACCATGAAATCGCTGCTGTTTTATATGGAATACTGTTGGCCGCCATTGCCTTTGGTATTATTAAATACTTGAAAATCAACAATTCTAAATTTACGGACCAGTCAATTCCCGGACAATCAGACCTCTTATTTAATGAAGCTTTTTTTATCGCCGCCGGACTGGCCGGACAAATACCACAAGCCCAATCTCCGGCAGGTTCTGATACCCGGTTCGGAGGTGGAAACTTTGGCGGCGGAGGTGCCAGCGGGGAGTTTTAGTTCAATGCACCCGCCGGGTAATACCCGGCGGGTGCATTGAACTGATTTTTTTATTACCTTTCTCGCTTGTGAGAAAACTGGTGGCCATAATAATTGTGGGTTTGCTGCTGTTCAATTGGGGCGGATACCGTTTCGTATTCACTTACCTGGAAGATAGCGCCAGCAAACATTTGAACACAAGGCTCGATGATCATCATTACGATGAAGAGGCCCTTATTACCATCAAATTGCCCGTTGAAAATCTCCCATATTATACCAACTCACCAATTTTTGAAAGGGTAAAAGGGGAAGTGACCATAGGCGGTATGAAATACCAATACGTGGAACGGAGAATTTTCAACGACTCCCTTGAAATGCGTTGCATCCCCAATGCCCAGGCTACACACCTTAATAATGCACGGGATGAATTTTTCAAACTGGTTAATGACCTGCAGCATACAAGCTCATCAGGAAAGCAATTGCCAGCCAAGCAAACAATCACTTTTAAAAATATCCTGACAGAATGCCTTGTTAACGAAAGCACGGCTACTTATACACCTTCTTTTACACAAAAAGACATCGCGTATAATCAATTCAATGATTATCTGCCCTGCAATTATCAATCCCCCCAGGAACAGCCCCCGGATAACAGCTGATTCACTCCGTAACCATTTTATAATCATTTCAAGGCTGTCAGCAACAGTCCTTTGGGAAATTAACCCAAAAGGAAATATTGCTATTAATCTATGACCAAAATGAAGCAGTTCTATCGTGCTAGCCTGGGCTTGTGTTTTTTCGCCCTGCTATTAGCCACTTCATGTACTTCCCCTGATAAATCTGCGGCAGTACTGAATGACCCATTATTGTTTTGTGCAACCGTGAAAAAGCTGAACAATGTTGTACTGGAAAATAATTTTCCGCCGATGATTGCCAGCCGTAACTACGCCTACGCAACAATCGCCGCCTATGAGGTTGTTGCCGCGGGTGATCCTGCACATTACCAAAGCCTGGCTGGACAAATCAAGCACTTACCGGCTTTGCCAAAACCGGCAGATACGGCAAATATTGATTTTCACCTGGCTGCCCTGCTGGCTTTTACCAAAGTGGGCAATGCGGTTACCTTTCCGGAAGGAAGTATGATGGATTACTATGACGAACTGCTCCATATGGCCGATAGCCTTGGCATGCCTGAAAAAAAACAGCAGGGTTCACGCGTCTTTGCAGATACAATTGCGGCTCGTATCCTGGCCTGGTCTAAAGGCGACAATTATGCGCAAACAAGGTCAGCAACCCGTTACACCGTGAATACAGATTCCGGTCGTTGGGTACCAACGCCGCCTATGTATGCCCAGGCAATAGAACCCCATTGGTCAGAAATAAGGCCTATGGTACTGGATAGCGCATCAATGTGCCGGGCAGAAGCACCCCCTGCCTACAACATGAAGGACAAAAATGGAGTTTTTTACAAATCAGTTATGGAAGTGAAACAAATAGGCGACAGCCTTACTGACGAACAAAAACATATCGCTGATTTCTGGGACGACAACCCGTTCAAGATGAATGTAAGCGGGCATGTTATGTTTGCCACTAAAAAATTCTCACCGCCCGGACACTGGATGAACATTGTAGGTATCGCTGCAAAATCAGCGGGAGCGGATTTCAATACTACCGTAGCTGCATATGCGAAAACAGCCATCACCCTTTTTGATGCTTTCATTGGTTGTTGGGAAGGAAAATACAAATACAATTATATCCGCCCCGAAACCGTGATCAACCAGCATATTGATCCGGAGTGGAGGCCTTATATCCAGACTCCGCCATTCCCGTCATTCCCAAGCGGACATGGTACTGTTTCTGCAGCTGCTGCCGAAACTATGACCAGTGTATTTGGAGATAAATTACATTTCACAGATACATCACTCCTGGAATTCGGTATCGGCAACAGGGAAATAACCTCCTTCCGCAATGCTGCAAAAGAAGCCGCAATGTCAAGGCTGTACGGTGGAATCCATTTCCGCTTCGACAATGAGCTGGGCGCTGCATCAGGCAGGAAAATAGGTGAGCTTGTTGTGTCCCGGCTCACACTGAAAAAGTAAACCAAAAAATGTATTAGGCATTTAAACATAGCCATGTTTTAACTGACTAACCATTTTACACCGGCAATGCTTCAACCTATGGTAATGGCATCCGGCTTAAAACCATTTCTTAATCGCTTATAGACAAACCATGTTATCAATAATTTTATATAAAGCCTCCCGGCTTAAAACCGGGAAGCTTATAACTGTACTCCTATTGCTATCTTTTCAATTTTTTATTCATCCTGCATCAGCGCAAACGGAAGTGGATGCTATTATGATGAATAAAAACCAGTTCTGCGCCGGATTCAATTACAGCCATTCTTACTGGAAAGACTACTGGGAAGGAACCTTAAAACGAAATAACGAAAACCTTGGTACCGTTACCACAAATGCTTTAATGTTCATGGCCAATTATGGCATCACCAACTCACTGAATGTTATGGTCGGCGCACCTTATGTATGGACTAATGCCAGTGCTGGTACCTTACACGGATTGCAAGGCGTACAGGATATATCCCTGAACGTAAAATGGAAAGCCTTTAAATATAATTCCGGCGAAAACAAATTAGCCCTTTTGCTGGTCGGCGGAATTTCAACACCACTTAATAATTATGTAGTTGATTTCATGCCACTATCAATTGGTTTGGGCAGCACCAACTTTACCGGTCGCGTTATGGTTGATTATGTAAGGAACAGGATATTTGCTACAGCAAGTGCAGCGTATGTGGTTCGTGGTAATATTTCCATTGACCGTACGTCATACTATGATACCCAAATGCATTTAACCAATGAAGTAAATATGCCCGATGCCGCCAACTACCAGCTGCGGGCAGGTTACAGGGGCAAATACCTGATCGCCGAGGGTTTACTGACTAACTGGACTACTTTGGGAGGCTACGATATTACACGCAACAATATGCCCTTCCCAAGCAATAATATGGATGCAACAAGTCTTGGTATTAACCTGAAGTTTACCCTTCCACAACACACCAACCTGTCTTTTCTGGCAGGAGCTAACTATGTAATTGATGGAAGGAATATGGGACAGGCAACCTCCATAAACGGAGGCATTTTCTATGCCTTTTACTTTAATAAAGCATCAAAAAAATCAGCTGCTAACCAATAAACGTGCTTAGTATGAAAAAGAAAATTCGCATTACAGGGATGCTCACCTTGTTGGCAACCCTTTTAATAATAGCCTGTTCAAAAGACATCCATGAAAGAACGGCAAACCTGCCCGCATTACAACCTGCAAATACAGATGCAGATGCAGGGGACTGGAAACCAATTCTTATTGGTAGCCCAACTGATATAGCAGTGGCGGCGCCTATTCCCACCAATTCACCGGATTATATTGCCCAGATCAATGAAATTAAAGCTACACAGGCCAATTTAACCCAGGAAGAAAAAGACATCGTGAAATACTGGTCGGCTGGCGGCGTGCTTCGCTGGAATGAACTGTTGCGGGAACTCGTTGCCAAACACAACCTGCCACCTTACCAGAATCCGGATGGCACTTATCCTTTCCCAAGTGCTAATAACCCACTGGCCTACCCGCAATTTCCATTTTCAAATCCGCCTTATGCAGCCAGGGCTTACGCTTACGTAAGTGCGGCACAGTATGACGCACTGGTAACAGCCTGGTATTATAAAAAACTATACAACAGGAAGGCGCCATATAAAGTGGACAGCTCACTGCAGGTTTTGGTACCACAATCAGACCTGCCTTCTTACCCATCCGAAGATGCAGTGATAGCCGGAGCTGCAGTGGAAATGCTTAAACTGCTTTTCCCTGGCGACCAGGATTATATCCAGATGAAAGCGGAACAACACAAAATGTCGCGGATCATTGCGGGGGCAAATGTGAGAAGCGATATTGAAGCCGGCGAATTATTAGGTAAAGCAGTCGCCCAGAAATTTGTTGCAAGGGCAAGGACCGACCGTGCGGGGGCAGCAGCAGGCAACCAGGCAATGTGGTCAAAACTTGAAAATGATTGCATAGCCCGTGGTGATACCCCCTGGCGCAGTTTTGAAATACCCCAAAGGCCTCCTATGTTGCCAGCTTTTGGCAAAGTGAAAACATTCCTTTTTGACTCCCTCACTGTCATTGCACTCAGGCCTGACCCACCACCTTCGGTTAACAGCGAAAAGATGAAACATGAAACCGAAGAAGTGTATAATTATATCAACAATCCAAGTCGCGAGAATATCAGGATTGTCCATTTCTGGGCCGATGGTGTTGCCACTTATACACCCCCGGGGCATTGGGATGCCATTGCCTCAGATGACTTTATCAGGGAAAATTTCAGTGAAGTGCGCTGGGCAAGGAACATGGCACTCCTGAATATGGCTTTAATGGACGCTGCAATTGTTTGCTGGGATACCAAGTATTATTATTATAACCCAAGGCCCACCCAGCTTGATCCCCGGATTAAAACACTTACCGGCATCCCGAATTTTCCAAGTTATATATCGGGGCATTCTACATTCAGTGGTGCAGCGGCGACCATCCTTGGTCATATCATTCCTTCACGGGCAGGTGCATATATGGATATGGCCAATGAAGCCTCTATGTCACGCGTTTATGGTGGTATACATTACAGGAGCGATTGTAATGTAGGTTTGGTTACCGGAAAAAATGTCGGCAACTATGCGATTCAGCGTGCTGAGTCAGATGGCGCTGAATAGAAATTAATGATTCAAGCATTGGGTAGCCATATTTTTAAATAAAATATGGCTACCCTTATTGATAACGTATGAGGAAAATTACAACAACTTTTCTTGTTGTCTTAGGCTCTCAACTAATGGCCCAGGAAAAAAATCAAGTGGATACTACGGTTAGTATTAAAGTCCTGGACAGTATCTCAATTACCGCCTTCCAAAAGCAAAACCTGGTTGGGAAATTACCAGATATTAAAGGAACATTTATATTTTCCGGAAAAAAATCAGAATCTATAAACCTGGCCCAGGCACCTTCAAACCTGCCCGATAAAATCGGAAGGCAGGTATTCGCAAAAATTCCGGGTGTTTTCGTTTACGACATGGATGGGTCAGGAAACCAGATCAATATCGCAACCAGGGGCCTGGACCCGCATCGGGGCTGGGAATTCAACATCCGCAAAGATGGGATAATTACCAACTCAGATTTGTATGGCTATCCCGCCAGTCATTTTAGTATGCCATTGGAAAGTATAGAAAGAATTGAATTGGTAAGGGGAACAGGTTCCTTGCAATACGGCGCCCAATTCGGAGGGATGTTGAATTATGTTTCAAAGCAGGGCGACAGTTCAAAAGCTTTCAATTTTGAGAGTATTAATAATGCAGGCTCATTTAATTTACTTAGCACCTATAATGCTATAGGTGGAAAACTGGGTAAATTCCGGTACTATGCATATATGAGCCGAAAGTCAAGAAATGGCTATCGCGATAATGAACATACTGAATCAGAAAATCAAAGTATTGCAATAGATTATACACCTAACAGGGATTTTTCCCTTCGGCTGGAGTGGTCGAGATCTGCATACCTATATAAGATTCCCGGCCAATTGAATGATAGTCTTTTTAAAGAAGACCCAACCCAGTCAACACGAAACCGGAACTATTTCAATCCTGATATCCATATCCCCTCCATTAACTTAAACTGGCAAATTTCAAAGCTTACCCGATTACAATTCACCAGCTCTGCCGTATTGGGAACCCGCAATAGTGTGCTCTTTGATAAACCAGCAAATATTAAAGACAGCATAAATCCCCTAACCCTTCAATACAGCAACCGCCAGGTGGATATTGACCATTTCAATAGCTATACAACAGAACTAAGAATTTTACAGGAATACCATTCAGGGAAACAAATCAGCGCATTAACGGCAGGGATACAATATATGAACAATGACCTGCATCGTAACCAATTGGGTAAAGGCACTACTGGTTCCGATTTCGACTTAACCCTTGTAACACCAGGCTGGGGAAGGGACTTGCATTTTAAAACAAAAAACATTGCCCTATTTGCCGAAAACAGGCTGCAATTATCAAAAAGCCTATCCGTTGGTACAGGTGTCCGTTTAGAAATGGGCCAAACAGATATGAGCGGTCAAATTACCTATTACCCGGATAACGAGTTGCCTGTTACCATTAAACACCAGTTCCCATTACTTGGACTAAATATCTCCTATAAGCCGGGTAAGTTTACGGAATTTTATGGTGGTGCTTCCCAGGCTTACCGGCCTATGATTTTCAAGGATATCATACCCGCATCAACATATGAAAAAGTTGACCCAAATATTAAGGATTCAAAAGGATATAATGCAGAACTAGGTTTCAGGGGAAGCCGAAAATTCATTAGCTGGGATATCAACGGGTATGTCCTAAACTATAAAAACAGGTTTGGAACACTTATCCAAACTGGTGACCAGGGCGAATTCTATACCTATCGCACAAATATCGGCAACTCGCTGACTATAGGCGGGGAGTTTTTTATCCAGGCTGACTGGATGCTGGGCAGAAAAACGGGATTGTCCATTTTCACCTCAACAGCAATTATCCATGCCCGTTATACAACTGCAACCGTTAAATCGGGCCTGGAAAATATTGACATCAGCGGAAATAAAGTTGAAAGTGCTCCCGATTTAATTAGTCGGAATGGTGTGACATTCCGTTATGAAAAATTCAATATTTCCGGTTTAATGAGTTTTACCAGTGAATCCTTCGCTGATCCGTTAAATACTGTTGCACCAGCGCCACGAACAGGTGCAGTCGGAATTGTTCCATCTTACAATATCATTGATCTGAATGCTGGCTACCATTTTTCAAAAAACCTGGAAGCCCGTATTAGTATCAGCAATCTTACCAACAAAGATTACTTCACTAAAAGGCCGGCTTTCTATCCTGGTCCTGGCATTTGGCCATCCGACGGAAGGAATTTTTGTTTTACAATTATGATCCGTATCTAGCATAAAAAAATATGCCATTGGCATTAAAAAAAATAAGGCTAACGCTTAAGCTGCTTTTATTAACCTTTTCTCCTTTACTGGCATACACCCAGCCGGCCGGGAATAAGGAGTTTCCCCAAAACTGGTTGGGCAAATGGAAAGGCACCCTCGATTGGTACCAGGGCACCAATAAACGGCAATCGGTAAACATGGAATTACATATACTTTCAGGAGACAGTACGGACCAATATTCCTGGCGACTAATTTATGGCGACAAACAAGAAGATAACCGGCCCTATATCCTGAAGCCGTTCGACAAATCGAAAGGGCATTGGCTCATTGATGAACGGAATAGTATTATACTGGATCAATTCCTGGTTGGCGACCGTTTTTGCGGCAGTTTCACTGTTGCGGGAAATACTATTTTGAATACCTATTACCTGTCGGGTGATAGTCTTTTAGTGGAATTTTATAACGTGCAGGAAAAACCAATTGCCATATCCGGTGGCCGTGACAGCACCCTGCCTAAAGTAAAAAGTTATGGTGTAAGGAGCTACCAGCGGGCAATGCTGAAAAGATCAGGTGACTAATTCACCCGCCGGGAAGTACCCGCCGGTTATTACCCGGCGGGTGGGGAAACCCAGGCTTCGTTTTCCTTAAGCAGTTTGATTAGTTCATCTACGGCTATTGCACTGTCTACATTTCGCTTCACTACCTCCTTACCTTTATATAATGTGATTTTTCCCGGACCACTTCCCACATAACCGAAATCAGCATCGGCCATTTCACCCGGACCATTCACAATACAGCCCATTATGGCAATTTTAACACCTTTCAGGTGGTTGGTCACTGCACGGATTCGCGCTGTAGTCTCCTGCAGGTCAAATAAAGTACGGCCGCAGCTTGGGCAAGAAATATATTCCGTTTTTGAAATGCGTGTCCGCGTAGCCTGCAATATTGAAAAAGCGGTATTGTTGGTAAACTGGAATACATCTTTCACAGGCAAATAGGTCCTGCCGGAAACCTGCATATTTTCCAGTTTCGAACCACTGGCGTAACCAAGGCAAATGCCATCACCAAAGCCATCCAATAATAATGCACCGGTTTCAGTAGCAAAATGGATCAGGTGGTCATCGGGGGTTTGCCAATTGCTGTCTGTAATGAGCACCACCGGGTTCCTGATTTCGCGGTCAAGTAATTCCACAAACATCCTGCGAACAGATTGCAGTGCATTCAAATTTTTACTGCTAAGGCAAATCACCACGGTTGGGTCATTGGCCAACTGGTCTAGCCAGGTGTAATCATTGCCGGAAATAGCATCATTAAAACAATCCACCATTACAAAATTCAGGTGCGCGCTCCGCTCATCAGCAGCAACAAAACCACTGTCCTGGTATATGGGGAAATACTTTGATTTATCTGCTGCCAGTTCCCATGCAGCAGGATAAACAATAACTTTTAAAGTGCCGGGTAAGGAAAAGTCAAGCAACTGGTGACCGGTAAAAATATAATCTGCAGCTGCATCCCCAATATGCCATTTATCGGTATCTGCATCATATCCATAGCCTATCCCGGACAAGTTTTCCGGTTTGATTTTTTCAATCTTACTTAAGTCTGCAATAACTACCGGCACATGTTTACCACCGATGTTATCTACCGCAAAACTGTTGCGGCGGCGATATTCAAAAGGAGAATATTTTAAAGTCCCGGTATCAATAGCCGGCACTTGTCCAGCAAAAGAACCATACTGTTTTAAGCGGTCATAGCGCTTAACCAGGTCGCGGCAAACCGGGATCTCAAACTCAGGATCTTCGGTAAGTGATACCCGTATAGTATCACCGATACCATCCTCCAGCAGGGAACCTATTCCTATGGCAGATTTTATCCTGCCATCCTCACCATCCCCGGCTTCGGTAACACCCAGGTGCAAAGGATAAATTTCCCCGAATTCAGTATACATTGTATGGATAAGCATCCGGTATGCCTGTACCATTACCTGCGGGTTGGAAGACTTCATGCTCAGCACAATATTGTGGTAATTTTCATTGCGGGAAATACGCAGGAATTCCATTGCACTTTCCACCATTCCCATCGGCGTATCACCATACCTGCTCATAATGCGGTCACTCAAAGACCCATGGTTAGTGCCTATCCGCATCGCGGTACCATACTCCCTGCAAATCTTTACCAGGGGCGTGAAACGGTCCCGTATGCGATCGATTTCTTCAGCATATTCCGCATCTGTATAATCAATCTGCTCAAATTTTTTCTTATCTACATAATTACCCGGATTCACCCTTACCTTTTCAATTATACGCGCAGCAATCTCAGCAGCATTTGGCGTAAAATGGATATCCGCCACAAGTGGTGTTGTATACCCCTGCCGGCGCAATTCATTTTTAATCAACAATAAATTTTCGGCTTCTTTTTTACTGGGAGCAGTGATCCTCACCAATTCCGCCCCTGCTTCAATGCATCGGATAGTTTGCGCAACCGTTGCCATTGTATCCATCGAATCCGTTGTGGTCATGGTTTGAATGCGAATAGGGTTTCCATTGCCAAGCAAGAGGTCGCCAACCTTTACTTCCTTTGTCATTAACCTTTTATAATCCGTCAGCGATGCGCTGTAAAGTTGCATGAGAACATATTTTGAGCTGCAAACATAACAATAGTTGGGGGCAGATGTTTGGTGCACCTACCAATCCTTTTCAGGCTGGCTGGAACTTGCCGCCCGCTGCTGCAGCTTTTTTTGTACTTCTTTCTCCCTCTGCTCCAGGGCTTTCAGCAACTGTTCCACTTCTTTTTGGTTCAGTTTGCTTTGCTGCGGCTCAGGTTTGGGTTTTTCCTGCTCTTTTTTATCATTCTGTTGTTTCTGGTCTTTTTTCTGCTCTTTTTCCTGTTCCTGCTTTTTTTTCTCCCTTATCGCTTTCTCCAGGTTATCGCGTGTTTGTTTATCGTCAGGATCGAGTTTCAACGCTGATTTCCAGGCGGTAATACTTTCGTCAAGTTGCTGCTGTTGCTGGTGCAATACACCCATATCATAATATGCCCTTTGCTGGATAGCGGGGTCCTTCGCGTTGGCAAGAAGCTGGTCATAACCTTTCATCGCTCCCTCCTTATCGCCCTTCCTTGCCAGGGTATTTGTTCGGTTATAGGCTGCCGTTAAATTATCGGGATTTTTCTTAGCAGCTTTGTCGTATGCTGCAAGCGCATCGTCAAAACGCCCTTCCCTGTATAACTTGTTCCCTTCCCGGATAGCCGGATTCTGGGCCTGCACCCGCGCGGCTAACGGAAATAAAATAAGCAAGGTGATGATCATTTTTCTCATGCGGGCATCGGTTTCCTTTCCGGTAAAAAAATTTCTGCAAGCAATAGCAGCAATACTATGGCTAATGCATAAAAATAATAGGTATTGTATTGTACAAAAGATTCGTCTTCCAATTGCTTTTGTCCAATGGTGGCCAATTGCGTCCTTAGGGTAGCAACTGCTGCTGCGGGGTCCTGAAGATATACATATACGCCATTGCCGGTTTGGGCCAGATCACGCAACTGCGGCTCATTGAGCTTGCTGATCACCGTATTGCCGCTGGCATCACGCTTGGTATCCTGGGTGGATGGGTCAAAAATAGTGGCTCCTTCCGGTGATCCAACACCCACCGTATTGATCATAACGCCGCTCGCCGCCAGGCTTTTCGCCATTTTAAGTGCCTCCGGGTCATGGTCTTCACCATCAGAGACCAAAATAACCGCCTTATACTTTTTCTCCTGGCTGTTAAATGCCGCACCTGCCATTTTAAGGGCTTCCCCAATAACTGTGCCCTGTGTAGGAACAGCATCCGGACTGGCATTTTGAAGGTACATTTTCGCAGCGGAAGCATCTGTAGTCAGGGGCATTTGCAAATAAGCCCTTCCCGCAAACCAGATCAGCCCAATCCGGTTTTCAGACAACTGGTCAATGATCAGGCTCACCAGCTGGCGGGACCTTTCAAGGCGATTCGGCTTGATATCCTGGGCAAGCATACTCTTGCTTACGTCCAAAACAATCATCAAATCGAGTCCCTTCCGACTAATGGGGCCACTTTTCCCTTTCGTTTGTGGATTAGCCGCTGCGATGACCAGGAAGACCAGGGCGAGCGCGGCTAAAATAAATTTGACCAGGTAACGGCGGGGTGAAAAATTCCGGATCAGCAACAGGACCAATTCCGGGTCGCCAATTTTTCGGGATACTATCTTTTTCCAGCGCAAGACACCAAGGTATAAAATACCCAACACCGGCAAAAGGGCCAATGCAAGAAACAAATAAGGATGTTCAAATCGGAACAAGGGCAGGTTTTTAATACAATGTATGGCAAAAAAAACGCCAATTACCGCATCACAGAGGGCTATTTTTTCCCCTTCATAAAACCAAGCTCTTCCAGGATGCCTTTCAGTACTTTCATTCTTATTGCGGTTATATCAGCATTGGGATCGGCCGATCTCAATTGTAAAACGAAAAAGTAGGGGTGCTTATTTTCTTCAATCCACCCAACTACCCAGGCGAGGGCATCCCCGTTTTCTGCATTTCCCCAGCCAGTCTTATAGCTAAGGCGGTAATTGGTATTGTCCTCCATAAGCATCATCCTCCCTACGATATCACATGTGCGGCGCTGAAAAGGCAATTGGTTGAAATAAAGCTTTTTCATGAGTCCAAGTTGCTCATCAGGGGTAATCTTAATACTGTTATCGAGCCAAAATGAATCCTTCCTGTTTATTACCGCTCTTCCATACCTGCTTGCATAACCCAGCGTATCCAACCAGTGTTGCATGGTGTCTTTTCCTATCCGCCTGGCCAGTTCCTGGAACCAGGGCACATCAGAAACCCTGAAAGCCCGGTACATACTAAGGTCCTGGTTCCATTCCGGCACCTTGCGGGTAACGCCATCCCAGGGAATAACCGTACTGTCATCCTTTACTATACCTGTTTCCAGTCCAATTAAAGCATTAACCACCTTGAAAGTTGAAGCTGGCAGGTAAGCGCTATCTTTAAACCGCTTGCGGTCACTTAATATAAAACTACCCTGTGCATTGTCAAACAGCCCGAAGACCCCTGTTACCTGCTGCGCAGAAAAATACTTTTCCAGGTCCTTCTCCTCTTTAACACTATTTGGTGAACAGGAAGTCAAAACCAGGAGCCCAAAAACAAAGCCGGATAAATATCGCATACAAATTATTGTGGCGCAAAGTTAGGGGAAGAGTGATTTGAAGTGCATTTATGGTAGTTTTGTTCTATGAGTTTTCGAATTTCCCATACTGTAACCAATGGTATTCCACTGGTAAACCTGCATGATGATAGCCGTACAGTTACCGCTTCAATCGTTCCCGACCATGGCGCAATGTTACACGCCTTCGAAGTGCCACTGAAAAACGGCCCATTTAATATTATGAGTAACTACCAATCCGCTGAAGAAATCAACCGGATATTAAACAGGAGCTACCGAAGCAGTAAGCTTTCACCGTTCGCCTGTCGTATTAAAAACGGGCAATATACCTGGGGCGGACAATTGTATGAATTTGCGGACAAGTTTCCGGATGGTTCTGCCATACACGGACTACTGTTTAATAAAAAATTCGAAGTCAGTAATGAAACAGTCACCGACTTCATGGCTTCAGCGGATTTTACCTATAAATACAACAAAGACGACCCTGGTTACCCTTTTGCATATACCTGCACCATCCGGTATACCCTGTTTCCAGACCAAACCCTGCAATTACAGACGATCCTTAAAAACGATAGTGACATAACCATTCCTATGGCAGATGGCTGGCATCCCTACTTCAGGCTGAATGCCCCGGTAAATGACTGTTTTTTACAATTTCCCTCCGCTGCAATCGTAGAGTTTGATGATAAACTTATACCCACCGGCCATACCAAACCATATTCGGATTACTTAACACCTAAACAATTGGGGGAAACAAAACTGGATAACTGTTTTTTGCTGGATGAAAATGCCGGGCAACCAGTTTGTGTATTCAGTAATCCTGCAGAAGGGATAAGCCTGTGTTTTATTACCGACGAAAATTATCCTTACCTGCAAATTTACACCCCCGATGACAGGGCAAGCCTGGCAATTGAAAACCTGTCTGCCGCCCCGGACAGTTTCAACAATAAGATGGGATTATTGTTACTGGATCCCGGCATGGAAAAAGCGATGACCCTGCATTACCAGGTAAAAACCGGGGAAAGCGCATAAATTGCACCACCATTTTAATTGAGAATCATGTTTAAATACAAATTGTTGTTAGCGGCTTTAATTGCGGTTTGCTTTACCGCCTGCATCCAGATTGACGAAGAAGTTGACCTGAAAGAAGACGGATCCGGGCAAATGACCGTGCATACCGATATGGGGAAGCTTTTTGAAATGCTGAAGAGTTTTTCTTCACCTGAAGACCTGGCTAAGGAAGGGATGGATAAAGCAATGGATACTACCATAATGATGAAAGACCTTGTAGATACTGCGAAAGATATCAGTGCAGAAAATAAAGCATTGTTACGAAACGGGAAACTGCATATGAACCTCGATGTTAAGGAAAACGTATTTAAAATGGATATGAATTATCCGTTTAAAAATCTTAACGAAGCCAATAAATTGTATTCCGCAATGAATCAAAATGGCGTTATGGGAAATGTGCTGAAAGGATTGAACCCTAACAGCAATAATGCGGGAGCAGAAAATGAAAGCGACGGCGGTATTGAGAAAATTGGCACGATGTACGATGTTGAAATTTCAAAAAACAAATACAGCAGAACCCTCAATAAAATGAGGTTCGATAGTATTGCCAATGACCCAAAAGTTCAGGAATCAAAAGGCATGATGGCCATGATGGGCGATATGCAGATGAACCTTTTGGTAAAACTGCCTCGCCCTGCAAAAAATGTCAGCAATCCACGGGCAACACTTTCTGCCGATAAAAAAACTGTGACATTATTAAATGACCTTACCATTGCGTTGGATTCTCCGCAAAACCTGGAAATAATAATTCAATACTAATGCAGGCAAAAGGATGGCTGTATGGGTATGGCTTAACCGCAGTATTGCATGGTTTGGCCATTTTGGCCGGGTGGGAAACTATTCGTTTTATCACCAAGCCCCTGCTGATGATTATACTGCTGGTGTGGTTCCTGTTTACTGCAAATAAAGGAGCTAAAGTCCGCCATTGGATAAGTACGGCAATTTTTTTCTCGTGGCTGGGTGATATTTTCCTTATGAATGAAGGAGACCAGTATTTTATGGCCGGACTAGGTTCTTTTCTGCTGGCCCATCTTTGTTATATCTTTTTTTTTACATTCATCCGCACCGGTCAATCGAAGATGCCAGCCTGGAATATTTATATCCTGGTTGCCTTAAGCCTGTATGTAGGCATATTTTATTTTTTCCTGGCACCCCACCTTAATAATACCCTGAAACCACCTGTTTTCATTTACGCATTTGTGATAGCTGCCATGTTCGCCTCAGCTTATCATGCATTCTCTATCAGGAAATCGGGCAGCGGTCTTTTATGCATTACAGGTGCAGCGCTGTTTATCTTATCAGACAGCCTGCTGGCCATAAATGCCTTTATAATACCTTTTACAGGTGCCTCACTGGCCGTGATGACCACCTATATACTGGCACAATTAACCATTGTAAAAGGCGCGCAGCTTTGCACTGAACAGGCAATAAATGAACGAATGGCACTGAAAAGTAAATTGTAAAAACAATGAAACAAACAGATTACCTGGTGATTGGTTCGGGCATAGCGGGACTCACTTATGCCCTCAAAATGGCGGACCGTTTTCCCAATAAAAAAATTACCGTTGTTACAAAAGCTTCCGCTGATGAAACCAACACGAAATATGCACAGGGCGGTATAGCGGGAGTAACCGATTTTGAGAACGACAGTTTTGAAAAGCATATTAATGATACCCTGATTGCGGGTGATGGCCTTTGTAACCCGAAAGTTGTTGAGATCGTGGTAAAAGAAGGGGTAGAAAGAATCAGTGAACTGATCAACTGGGGTGCTCAATTTGACAAAAAGGATGATGGCGAATATGCCCTGGGTATGGAAGGCGGGCACAGCGAATACCGCATCCTGCACCATAAGGATGTTACAGGAAAAGAAATGGAGCGGGTCCTGATAGAAAAAGTAAAAGAATACCCAAATATTGAATTCATCAAACACTGGTTTGTAATTGAGCTTATTACCCAGCACCACCTTGGTTACCTGGTTACAAAAGCTACCCCCGATATCCAGTGCTATGGCGTTTACGCCCTAAACACCACCAATAACCAGATCGAAAAAATACTGGCCGGAACAACACTTCTGGCCACTGGTGGCAACGGCCAGGTATACCGGTCCACCACCAACCCGTCTATTGCGACCGGAGATGGTGTTGCCATGGTTTACCGGGCTAAAGGCCGGATTGAAAACATGGAATTCATCCAGTTTCATCCAACGGCCTTGTATGAACCAGGTATTGGCGGACAGGCATTCCTGATTACTGAAGCTGTTCGGGGTGATGGTGGCATATTGCGTAATAAGAAAGGTGAGGCCTTTATGGAAAGGTACGATGACCGAAAAGACCTTGCCCCCCGTGATATTGTTGCACGTGCAATTGATAGCGAAATGAAAATTAACGGTACCGAATATGTGTACCTGGACTGCAGGCATATGGACAAGGATAAATTCCTGCATCATTTTCCCAATATTTTTGAAAAGTGCCTATCCATCGGAATAGATGTAAGCCAACAAATGATCCCTGTTGCGCCTGCTGCCCATTATAGCTGCGGGGGCATTAAAACTGATGAATGGGGCAAAACTTCTATCCGAAACCTGTTTGCGGCCGGGGAATGCGCTTCCACAGGACTTCATGGAGCCAACAGGCTGGCCAGTAATTCCCTGCTCGAGGCTATGGTTTTCGGTCACCGGGCATTTGAAGAAGCAGCAAAAAACCATACCGAATTATTAGCTCCGGATCTCATACCAGACTGGGATACAACCGGAACCACTGACCCCCGGGAAATGATCCTGATAACCCAGAGCCTAAAGGAATTACAATTGCTGATGAGCGATTATGTAGGTATTGTACGCACAAATGTGCGCCTTGAAAGAGCGATGAAAAGATTAGACCTGCTTTGGACTGAAACTGAACAATTGTACCAAACCACCAAGCTTTCGCCACAGTTGGGAGAACTCAGGAATATGATCAGCGTAGCCTACCTGATTGTAAAAGGTGCTCAGTTCAGGAAGGAAAGCCGCGGCCTGCATTTTAATACCGATTACCCGGAAAAGAGCAAACTATTGCAAAATATTGTACTGTAACCTTTAAAATACCGTGTTTTTCTCCCCCCAGGGAATTCTTTACTCCAGGTATTGACCATTACATTTGTAAAACAAGTAAGCGACAATGTATTATCTGGTTTATGGATTTTTTTACCTTTTTTCCCTGTTACCAATGTGGGTATTGTATGGGATCAGTGATTTTGCATGCTGGCTCCTCTTTAGCGTATTTGGGTACCGTAAAAATGTTATTAATTCTAACCTTGCCATAGCATTTCCTGAAAAAACAAAAAAGGAACGTGATGGCATTGCCAGTAAGTTCCAGAAAAACTTCACCGATACCTTTATTGAAACCATCAAGCTGTTTTCGGCAAGCAGGGAATTCCTGATGAAGCGCATTAAAGGTGAATTTGAAGTATTAAATGCACTCTATGATAAAGGACTGCGCTGCCAGGTACATATGGGCCATAATTTCAACTGGGAAATGGGAAACCTGGGCTATGCATTTTATTGCAAATACCCGTTACTGGGGGTTTATATGCCCCTGAAAAACAAGGCTTTGGACAGGATTTTCAAAAAGATCAGGAGCCGTTTCGGCACTATTTTAATACCTGCAACCGATATGCGAAAAAGCATGTTTCCATATCGTAATTCACAATACCTGCTTGGATTAATTGCAGACCAGGTACCAGGTGATATTGAAAGAGCCTGGTGGCTGAATTTCTTTGGCATGCCATCACCATTTATTTCCGGACCTGAAAAAGGAGCAAGGGCAGGTAACATTCCGGTGGTCTTTATCAATATTACCCAAACCAAAAGAGGTCACTATTACCTTCATGTGCAGTTGGCAACTGAAACGCCGGCAGATCTGCCTGAAGGAGAAATCACCCGCAGGTACCGTGATTTCCTGGAAAAAGTGATCCGGGAGCATCCCGAAATGTGGTTATGGAGTCATCGACGGTGGAAGAAACCCTGGAAGCCCGATTACCATGCCCGCTGGATTGATATCCAGCCAGCACCCGAAAAAACTATAAATCCTTACGAAACCATTTCTGTTTAATCCATCTTCCTTTTGCCACCAATCACTAATCCGTATCATACTTGATTTACTGCTTAAAAATTCCGTCCCGAATTATTAAAAGTAAAAAAATACAAACATGAAACAGCCTTACAAAGTAGTACTAGTAGATGACCATATACTTTTACGCAAGGGTTTGGCATCAATGGTAGATGGATTTGAAGATTATGAAGTGCTTTTCGAAGCATCCAATGGTAAAGACCTGATAAACCAGTTGGATCCTGGCAAACTGCCCGACCTTGTATTAATGGACATAAACATGCCTGAAATGGATGGTTATCAAGCCACCAGCTTGTTAAAACGGAATTACCCCGGCGTACGAACTCTCGCTTTATCAATGTATGATACCGAAAATGCCATTATTAGGATGTTCAAAGCTGGCGTGCGCGGGTATATTATGAAGTACTGCGAACCTGCTGACTTTAAATATGCAATGGATGCACTGATGGAAAAAGGTTATTATTATTCTGAAATGGTTACCGGCCGTTTAATCCATACCATCAACAAGTATGAAGACCTGGAATTCTTTGAATCTGCTAATCCGCTTTCGGTTCTCAATGACCGTGAACTGGAATTCCTTCGGTATGCCTGCACAGAACTGACCTACAAAGAAATTGCCACTAAAATGTACCTGAGCCCGCGTACTATTGATGGGTACCGCGATTCTTTATTCGACAAGTTACACCTGAAAACCAGGGTTGGGCTGGTAACTTTTGCGATCAGAAATGGAATTGTCAGTTTTTAAAATATTAATTCAACATACTGGCTTCCTTTTCAAATTCGATCCCGGATTGTTCTTTAATGGCTTTCCAGCCGCCGGTAATATTTCGGATATTATGAATTCCCTGTCTTTTTAAAAGGGAAGCAGCAATAACGCTACGGTATCCTCCTTCACAATGCAGGTAAATATTATGGTGGTCCTCAAACTGTGCCATGGAGGCAGGGTCGTTCATATCAGCAAGAGTAAGATTCATTGCCCCAAGTACATGCCCTTCGGCAAATTCCGCAGGCTTGCGGACATCTACGACCAATAAATTGGGGTCATGTGGTATATCCATGGCCAGTTCATCTGCTTCCACATCTATAATCAAATCTATGGGCATTCCTGCTTTTTGCCAGGAGGTAAACCCACCTTTGAGGTATCCGCAAATATTTTCAAAACCTACCCTGGCCAGGCGGATAATTGATTCTTCCTCGTTGCCTTCGGGGCAAACCATAATAATATGTGTATCAAATGGCAATAAACTGCCAGCCCATTCAGCATACCTTCCATCAAGACCAATGCTGATTGATTCTGGGATAAATCCCAATCCGAACTGATCCGAAGGACGGGTATCCAGGAGGATAATGTTTTCACTGCCAGATTTTTTTGAGAAATCAGAAACACTTAAGGGCTGCAATCCTCTTTTCAAAACATCTTCCATAGGACCGTAACCAATTTTATTTATGCGTGCATTAATAGGAAAATACTGCGGAGGGTCGGCTAAGCCTTCTGTCACTATGCGTATAAACTCTTCCCGGCTGTGTACCTTCAGGGCATAATTGCATTTCTTCTGCTCGCCAATTGTACTGAATGTCTCTGGGCCCAGTTCCTTACCACAAATGCTGCCTTGCCCATGGGCCGGATAAACAATTACGTTATCTGGCAATGAAGAGATTTTGGTGGCAAGTGAATCATACAATAAGGATGCAAGTTCTTCTTTGGACATATCTCCGCTGCTAAGGTCAGGCCTGCCAACGTCGCCAACAAAAAGGGTATCGCCTGTGAAAACAGCATTTGGCAGGTCCATTTCATCCCTAAGTAAAAAGCAGGAAGATTCAAGGGTATGGCCGGGTGTATGCAGCACTTCAAAGCTAACTGCACCCAGTTGAAGCCTTTCGCCATCTATTGTTTTTATGATAGGGTAACGGGTATCGGTATCCGGGCCAAAAACTATAGGCGCCCCTGTTACTTTGGCCAGGTCTAAATGACCGCTTATAAAATCAGCATGAATATGTGTTTCAAAAATGTACCGGATCCTGGCATTCCTTGAATCGGCAAGTTCCAAATACACTGAAATGTCTCTCAATGGATCAATAATTGCCGCTTCACCTTCACTTTCAATATAATAAGCTGCTTCACTTATACAGGAAGTATACAATTGCTTGATAAACATAAACATTTAATTCTGAGCGGTTAAAAATCAAAAAACAGCGGGGAACCTGTCCCGCTGTTTTTTAATAATCAGTTTAAAGAGAAGGATTAATTAATAATATCTTCAACACATCGACTGATTTCAACAATGCGAGATTCATTTAAACGGTAATAGATGAATTTCCCATCACGCTCCGTTTTTACAATACCTGCCCTGCGAAGAATGGCCAGATGCTGGGAAGCTACTGACTGCTCCAGCCTTAACCGAACATAAATTTCAGTTACGGTCAGTTTGTCATTTTCTTCCAGCAACTTCATTATTTGCTGGCGAAGTTTGTGATTCATTGCCCTTAGGGTCTGAGCCGCCTTTTTAACATGTAAGAAATCTACTTTCATTTCAGGGCCCTCTACCTCGTTTACCATTAGAAAATTTCCTGCTACTGTGTTCATGTTTGAAAATTGGATTTTTAAAAAATCAATGTTTATGCCTTAACCTTAGCCTGCAAATTTACATACGAATTTTTTAAAATGCATCAGGAATTTACACTTAGATGGCTGTAAAATGCCTTAACGTAAAATGGCTCGGCATATGCCAGGTCTGAAAATTCCTTTTTGGCATACATTTCTGCGGCTAAAACGGCCCCATCGGCTACACAAGCCGGCAGCTTTTTAAAAATCGCCAGGTCGTTTTTTAACAGGTTTTTATACTTTTCAGCCCCATTGCCAAAAAAGCAAATAGGCCCCAAGGCAAGCCAATGATCAAAGCTGTTGGTTTCAAGTACAAGTGCCTGGGGAGGCAATATTTCAACCAATTGATTATCAAAAAGTGATGAAAAAACCTCCATCCTTCTTGCATCAATCATAGGACAATACATGAGTTCTCCCTGCAGCTGTTTTTTTGCTGAAATGGCCATAATTCTTAAGGTATTCATCGCAATTAATGGCTTTGACAAAGCATAACATAGTCCCTTTGCCGTTGCCATAGAAACCCTTAAACCAGTATATGAACCCGGACCTGCAGAAACGGCAATGGCATCCAGTTCTTCCAGCCTAGTTCCTTCACTTTTTAAAAGCTTTGCGATAGCCGGTTGCAACCAGCCAGCCTGCTCTTTCTGGGTATCATTCCGCATTTCCGCAATCGGTTCAGGCCCTTCACAGAGACAAATTCCGCCAATATCTACGGCTGTGTCTATAATTAAAATTCTTGCCATCAGGGTAGTTGAGAAGCGTTTAATAAATTTGGTGCCGGCTGGTATTTACTATCCGTTTCGGCCAATTTTACCAGCAAACGGACGATCCTTTGAAGGCCAATTTTTTCTCCCCATTCAAATGGCCCGAAAGGATAATTAGTTCCCAGTTTCATAGCAGTATCGATTTCATGCCTTGTACTGACGCCTTCGGCCAAGGTAAAGTAAGCTTCATTAATGATCATGGAAACTACCCGGGGCCTAACCAGGCCAATTTTATCCGGAACCTGGATACAGGTTAACCCGCAAGCCATTGCAAATTGTAACAGTGATTCTGGTAACTCCTCTCCATTCCCCGCTAATTCAAGAACCGGCTTGTATCCAAATCCCGGCCAGCCATTAAATCGAATCACTCCCTTTTCATTAGGACCTGCTGCATAGTCCACAGCATTAATCAACACAGGTTCTGGTAATAATGATTGTAATGCTGCTATTCGGTTTGGATCCGGTTCAAATGCACAATCGATATACAACCGGGCTTTAGCATGTATAAACTGCTCAAAATCATTATAGTGCACTATTTCAATAGGATATGCACAGGTTGAAGGAAAAGGCTCATGTATAGCCTTTGAAAGAATTGCAACAGTTATTGCAGAAACAAACATGGCCAAAAGTACAAAGCAATTATTTTTGTGGCATGGAAAAAAAGATCATCAACACAACTAATGCCCCAGCGCCCATCGGCCCCTATAACCAGGCCGTTCAGGCCGGAAATTTTTTATTTATTTCGGGGCAGATAGCTATCAATCCCGCGACAGGTAATTTAGAAAACACCGATACATTGGGAGAAACCCACCAGGTAATGCAAAACCTGAAGTCCGTTTTGCAGGAAGCCGGAATGGATTTCAGCAATGTAGTAAAGACAACCATTTTTTTAAGTGACATGAGCTTATTCAGCACTGTAAATGAGGTTTATGGACGATACTTTTCCGGTGATTTTCCCGCACGTGAAACTGTTGCCGTGAAGGAACTTCCCAGGAATGTGAACGTGGAAATATCGATGATAGCTATGAAGTGAACGGTAAACGGTAAAAGAAAGAATTCTCAAGGCTTACCGTTTACCACTCACCTATTACTTTATAACCCCCAACTCCTTACCAACCCTGGTAAAAGCTGCAATCGCGGCATCCAGGTGTTGCTGGGTGTGAGCTGCACTCAACTGTACCCTGATCCTTGCCTGCCCTTTCGGTACAACCGGGAAGAAGAATCCAATTACGTAAATCCCTTCTTCTAAAAGTCGGGAAGCGAATTGCTGGGCAATTTTGGCGTCATATAGCATGATCGGCACAATAGGATGGTCGCCGGGCTTAATATCAAATCCGGCTTTTGTCATTTTATCCCTGAAATACCGTGTATTAAATTCCAGTTTATCGCGCAGTTCCGTAGTGCTGCTCAACATATCAAGCACTGCAATTGATGCGCCAACAATAGAAGGTGCGACAGTATTGCTGAACAGGTAAGGCCTGCTTCTTTGGCGCAGCATTTCAATAATTTCTTTCCGGCCACTGGTAAATCCCCCGGAAGCACCTCCAAGAGCCTTGCCCAGGGTTCCTGTAATGATATCAATCCTTCCCATTACACCCCTGTATTCATGGGTACCCCGGCCTGTTTTACCCAGGAAACCGGAAGAATGGCATTCATCAATCATTGTAATGGCATCATACTTGTCGGCCAGGTCACAAATTTTATCCAGTTGCGCAATGGTACCATCCATACTGAATGATCCATCGGTAACTATTATTCTGCTGCGCGCGCTTTTTGCTTCCAACAATTTGGCTTCCAGATCGGCCATATCATTGTGTTTATACCGAAAACGTTGTGCTTTACACAGGCGGATACCGTCAATGATGGAAGCATGGTTGAGCTCATCCGAGATAATCGCATCAGTTTCCCCGAATAAAGGTTCAAAAACGCCCCCGTTTGCATCAAAAGCCGCTGCATACAGGATGGTATCTTCCGTACCAAGGAATTCGGCAATCTTTTTTTCAAGGGTCTTGTGGATATCCTGTGTACCGCAAATAAAACGAACACTACTCATCCCGTAGCCATGTGTATCAATTGCTTTATGGGCAGCTTCAATAACTTTCGGATTACTCGATAATCCAAGGTAATTGTTAGCACAGAAATTCAGCACTTTTTTGCCATTAACCGTTATTTCAGGACCCTGTTCACTGGTAATAATCCGCTCTGATTTGAATAATCCGGCTTCTTTTATTTCTTCCAGTTCAGCAGCTATGCGTTGCACAAATTTTTCGTTCATGAACAATTGTTTAGGGCACAAAAATAGGAAAGAAAGGAGCCATGGAACGCATTTCTGAAATCGATTGCCTTGCCCACGGCTTAAACTGGTATGACTTTTTTTACCTTAAGGTGTAACCAGGCAAGTATAACTTACGTCATATTAAAAATGCTATTTATGAAACTGCAGCGCTTATTGAAAAGTTGGGTTGCCACAGGTTTGGTTCTTTTATCATTGGCTTTTTACAAAACAACAGCCCCTGAACCGATCCCGGCGGCCCCTAAAAAACAATGCTGCAGAGGAATAAAAGATTGCCCGGCTGCAAAACCATCCAATTCCAATGCCGGCAGATCCATTATTTGGGATTCCATGGCAGAAAATCTGCTTTCTGCCCGATTATAAGGAGACAGGAATATTACAGGTTTCCAGCTAATCCAGCCTAAAGCTGGATTTTTTTTGCGGTATTGTAACTTTAGGGGTCGGCTGTACGTATAATTAATAAACCATGCAGAAAATTCAACGAAACTGATTATGACGGAAAGGGAATATAACGAATGTGTGCGGATATACTCGGATAATGTATACCGGTTTATCCTGAAAAACCTCCGCCACGAGGAAGATGCGAAGGATGTTGTACAAACGGCATTTGAAAAAATGTGGCAACACCGAGAAGAAGTTTCGTATGATAAAAGCAAAAGTTACCTTTTTACCGTAGCGTATCACCAGATGATTGATCACCTTAGAAAAGTTAAACGGGTGGTTTTAAGAGACGAATTCCAGGAGCATGTCAGTATTTCCAACAAACCGGCTAATAATTTGAAAAAGGTATTGGAAGAAGCCCTTTCGAAATTGAGTGAAACACAACGCAGCCTGGTTTTATTAAAAGATTATGAAGGATATTCTTATGAAGAAATAGGCAAAATCACTGCATTGAGCGAGAGCCAGGTAAAAGTTTACCTGCACAGGGCCAGGATACAATTGAAGAACTACCTGGTAAAACCGGAAAATGTGATTTAAGGTCTTCCTAAAAAGAATAATCATGAACATCAATAGAAATAATTACGAAGAATTTTTCCTGTTATATGCCGATAATGAATTATCAGCAGCACAAAAACAGGCTGTAGACGCGTTCGTTGCAGAGCATACCGACCTGAAAGCCGAGTTGGAAATGATTTTGCAAACTGTATTGCCTATTGAGCATATGCCCGTATTCCTGGATAAAGAAAGCCTGTTCAGGACAACTGATACCCAAAGCCTGGTGAACCCGACCAATTATGAAAGTTATTTTGTTCAGTATGCAGATGATGAATTAACTAATGAAGAAAAAGCAGCAACTGAACAGTTTGTTTACAAACATCCTGAGTGCCAGGAAGAATTTGAACTGATCCTGCAAGCCAAATTCCAGCCAGATACCCAAATTCAATTTCCAGACAAATCACTTCTTTACAGGACCACCGAAACAGAACGCCGCCCGCTAATTGCACTGTGGATAAGGTATGCAGTTGCGGCCGCTTTAATACTGGTTACCGGACTGATATGGTTGCAGCAACAATCAAATACAACTGTACAGCAACAACAGCAAATTGCAGCTGTAAAAGAAGCTACTAAAACAGCCAAGGAAACCAGTTCATTAATTAATCCTGTGAAAAAAGGCCAGGAAACAGAAAAACAACAGATTGCCTCACTGGATAAAACTGGCCAAAGGTATCAACCGGGAAAAAAGGTAATTGAAAAACTGGCAGCAAATCCAGTTAGGGAAATAACACCGGCTATTAAAGCAGTACAGAGTGCAGATCCCCCCCTTGCTGATAACCCTGCAAACCATGAAAATCCTGCTACTGATCAATCAACCATCGATGCACTAGCCGCCAACCTGAAACCTGGCATTACCGTGGATAAGCCAATAGTTGAAGAAACAGGTAAAGCCCCAACTGAAGCTTACCCAAGCAATGCTGCCAAAGAAGATTATATATATGTTGCCAATACCACAATAAACCGGAAAACACCGCTTAGGGGATTCCTCCGGAAAGCTAGCCGGTATGTAGAACAAAACAATCCACTTTCATCAGAACATAAAAAAGGTGGTGTATTCACTGCCTCTTATGAACAGTAATTTCTATTAGTCAAACGATAAAACAAAGGATATGCTAAAGAAGATCAGCCTCTTGGCCCTGGTAACCATTTCCGGTATCAACCTCATGGCCCAGACAGACACAACAAAGAAAACACCACAAAACACCGGAGACACGATGCGGATTGGCAACATCATCATCCTGAAAAACGGGGGTGCAGGAACCACGGGAACAACCTACAGTGACTGGGATATCAATATCTATCGCCATAACCCTGGCAAGCCAAAAAACCTTTCTACCAGTTGGCTCATCTTTGATTTCGGTTTTAATAATTTCACTGATAACACAAACTATTCGAGTGCTGACGTAGCGGTCTATGCACCAGGCAGCAATGCCGACTGGTTCGGCTTACGCAATAACAAATCAGTAAATGTTAACCTATGGATATTCATGCAAAGGCTTAACATATATAAACACGTTGTAAACCTGAAGTACGGAGCGGGATTCGAATGGTACAATTTCCGGTTCGATGATAATATCCGTTATTACAAAAATCCGCCCCGCATAGAAATGGATACGGTGATTACATATTCAAAAAACAAACTGGCCACTGATTATGTAACCATTCCCCTGATGTTGAATTTCAATTTCACCCCGAATAACCCGGAATACAAGTCCTTTGGAATCAGCGCAGGGATCAGTGCTGGTTACCTTTATAACTCAAGGAATAAATATATCAGTGATGAAACGGGAAAGCAAAAAACGAAAGGAGACCTGGGACTTGAGGATTTCAAACTTGCCTATATCGCTGAAGTTCAGTTAGGACCAATAAAGTTGTATGGTTCCTACGCTACCCAAACGATGTATAAAAAAGGGCTTGACCATACTCCATATGCTGTTGGCCTGAGGTTAAGTCATTGGTAAAAAATAATTACCATCCTGTTAAATATATACAACCGCCCTTGCGGTTGTTTTTTTTTGCCCTCAACCGCATCACACAATAACGTATATTAGTAAAAAAGATCATAAAATGAGTTATCCAGTAATTGACATTGAGGGTATTGGCGAAACTTATGCAGCCAAACTTGAACAACACGGCATAAAAAGGACCGAAGACCTTTTGCAAAAAGCAGGGACCAAGGCCGGCCGTGAAATCCTGGCCACTGCAACAAAAATCCCTGAATCACTTATTCTCACCTGGGTAAACCATGCAGACCTTTTCAGGATTAACGGGGTTGCAGGGCAAACTGCCGAATTACTCGAAGCAGCAGGGGTAGATACTGTAAAGGAACTGGCAACCAGGAATGCGGCAAATCTCCATACCCGGCTTTCAGAGGTTAACCAGCAATTTGGGTTGTCGGGAAAAGTTCCTTCAACTGAAATGCTGGAAGGAATGATTCAGGAAGCTAAAAACATGGATAAAAAGGTTTTCCATTAAACCAATCTCTTCATATTAAATCAACAAAAAATGAAACAGCAAATCGGACGGGTCTTATTAGGGCTGTCACTGGTTCTCTCCTTTATGTTTACAGCCTGTGCCCCTAAAGACGCTGACATCGAAAAAAACATTGCTACAGCCATTTCAGCCTATCCCGGTGTTAGTGTAAGTGTGAAAGACGGTGTGGCAACCATCACCGGGCAGGTAGCGGATGAAGCCACCAGGACTGCAGTTGAAACAGCAGCTAAAGCAGTGAAGGGGGTAAAATCAGTATCAAATGAACTCACTATACCACCGCCGCCGCCGCCACCTGCTCCAGTTGTGATTAACCCCGATGAAACCTTGCAAAAGGCAGTAAGTGAAATTCTGGCCAGCCAGAAACAACCCAAAGTCCAGGCCGTTGTAAAAGATGGTGTGGTAACATTAACCGGGGAAATAAAAAAAGCTGACCTGCCCGGGTTGATGCAAAAACTGAATGAGATCAAGCCCAAAAAGATCGAAAACAAATTGGTCATCAAATAAACTAAATTACCATGGGATTACAGGATAAATACAAAGCCCTTATTGATACAGCAAAAGCTGATGGGGTAAGCGATTTGCAGGTCAGGGAGCAGGATGGCGTATTGTATATCGACGGTACAACTTCCAGCAGTTCGGGCAAACAAAAACTTTGGGATCTATATGAAACCCTCAATCCCGATTTCAGGGATTCAGACCTAGTACTGAACTTAAGTATTGCAGCAGGTGCAGAAGAAACCTATACAGTTAAGAGTGGTGACAACCTTAGTAAGATTGCGAAGAAATATCCCGGTTTAACCTGGAAGGATATTTACGAAGCCAATAAGGATAAAATTAAAAATCCCGACCTGATTCAACCAGGCTGGGAATTGAAAATTCCTAAGAAATAATACGATGCGCCCCGGTCACCGGGGCGCTTTTGTTAACATTCACCAAAGTTTTTCCACATCAGTAATATTTTTATGCCTGGCAGCGTTTTTGTTTTACCCTAAGTCGTCGAAGCTTTAAAAAACAAAACATATGCAACTGTCACGTTTTTCCGTATCCTTTATGCTTCTATGCACAGTTGGCCTATTTTCATTTTCCGGCCACAATTATCGCTGTATCCGCTACAACCACCTGAATGGTGAGTTAAATGGCACCCCCCGCATCATGATCGACAAATCAGACTACGAACTCAGCATCTATGATGATGAAGGTTGGTATGCTACCTACCCGGTCGTTTTCGGTGAAAAGACCCTGGGCGACAAAATGATCCAGGGAGACAGGAAAACGCCGGAAGGGGAATACAAGATCGTTTCGAAGCGCCCCCACGAAAAATGGGGCGAGATTATGTTGCTGGATTATCCAACTGCTGCCGACAAGGCAAAATTCAACGAACGCAAAGCCAAGGGGCTGATCCCCCCCAATGCAAAAATGGGGGATGGTATCGGGATCCATGGAACCTGGCAGCGGGATGACATGGCGGTAGACTACTTCCAGAACTGGACAAATGGCTGTATTAGCCTGAAACGCAGTGAGATGGATGAAATTTATGCCCTGATCCCTGTAGGTACCAGAGTGAGTATACGAAAATAGTTATCCACCAATTAAAAAAGCCCATAAATTTTTTAGCCATATCGCCAGATATGGCTATTTTTGTTTGTAATTTACAGAATCTAGTCTTATATATCCTGGTAGAACAACCACAGTTTCCCGACCCCCTTTTTGTAGAAATTTTTTAAACCTATGCAGGTGCATTATGCTACCTGGAGGAATTTAATTATTTCAAAACTGTATTGTTTATGCATTCACTTATCAACAAATACTCTACCATGAGAAGACTATTACACTTAACCTTCCTATGTCTTTTATTTTCGGGTGCTGCGATGTCGCAGGCCAGATACTGGGTAGCCCCGGGCGCTTCTGGAAACTGGAATGCTTCTGCAAACTGGTCATTAACATCAGGTGGTGCTGGAGGCGCAGGCGTACCATCTGGAGCACTTGACGCTATTTTCGATGGTGGCAGTAGTGCAAATTGCGTATTGAATAGCCCTGCATTTATTTCGTTGCGTGATTTCACAATTAATGCAGGTTATACCGGAACTATCACTCAACCCCTGGGTAGTTTCCTGCTGGTTAACCGTGATTTCAATATAGCAGGAGGTACCATCACACCATTGGGATCAGTAGTTATAACGAGAAACCTTACGCAATCTGGTGGCACTTTTAATTCAGCTGCATCGGGTAGTACGATTAGCGGTGTTACTAGTATTTCAGCTGGCACTTTTAATATCGACGGGCAACTCCAGTTCGACGGAAACGTTTTCATTTCCAATCCTGGTGCAACCATTAACCCTGGTACCAGTGCGGTTACGTTTAATGGTTCCACTAGTACTGTCATAAATATTAATGGTACTGCGTCCGGCTCTGTTACATTTTATGATGTCATCCTGGATAAAAGCAATCCGGGTACACAGAACTTTAATGTTGGCACAGCGGTTCCCGACCAGATTTTTGTCCTGAATGACCTAACGTTAACTAACGGAAGTTTGGGTACGGGAACAGGAGTTGTGCATGTTGGCAGGAACCTGCTAGTTGACAATGGCTTTCTTGGCGGCTTGGTTGACCTGGTACTTGATGGCTCAGCAAATTCAACAGTTACCGTAAACGCACCATTCACAACAGGGGGCGGCGGTATTACAACAATAAATAAAACCAACCCGGCTGCAACGGTTTCATTTGTGACTGATCTTCCATCTAATACAATCAATTTTAATACGCTTACCAATAATACATTTAACGTAACAAGTGGTACAGTAAATTATCCTGATGGGGATGCCGTTAATTTAAGCTATGGCACATTTAATGTTGGTGCGGCTGGTACATTTGTTGCTACTTCAAATACTACCACTTTCCAGGGTAATTTAAATATCGACGGTGCTTTCAATGCTAATGGTGGTACTGTAAACTTGCAAGCTGCAGCAGCAAGAACCTTAGCTGTTCAGGGAGCTGCTACAAATGCTTCCGTCAGCTTCAATAACATCATCCTTGATAATACCAGTGCGGCCGGCAACTTTAATATCCAGGCCGGTGATGTGTTGATTGCAACCGGCAATGTCACTATTACTGATGGTCGATTTAATGGAGGAACCCTCCAGGTAGATGGTAACCTTACTACCAGTGCAGCAAGTAATGCTACAACAGCAGGAACAGCCCTGGTTTTTGGCGGAAGTGGAAATTCAATAGTAACCCTTGATCCGGCAGCCACAGGCAATTGGAACGGTCCGATCACCATTAATAAAACTGGCGGTGGCACCGTTACACTTGCCTCCCCTTTTGTTCTTGACCAAAATAACCAGAACATAACATTTACAAGTGGTGTGGTGAACACCTCCGCAACCAATTACCTGCATTTTAATGGTAACAGCATAACTTATTCAGGGGCCAGCAGCGCAAGCTATGTTAGCGGTTTTGTTCGCAGAACCGGAACTACTAGTTTTATTTATCCAACCGGTGATGCGGGTTTCTTTGCACCAGTAAATATTTCAGGTACAACTGCATTTGGAGGAGTTATGGCTTTTAATCCTGTTACCGGGCTTCCGCCAACCTACCAGGTTCAATACCTACGCCAAAATCCACAGGTACCCTTCCCGAATACTAATAACCCGCCAACCGATGGCAATACACCACCTACGGTGCTTACCCTGAGCCAACAGGAATATTTCACTGTAGACTTTGTAAGTGATGTTCCTGGATTCCCACCTACAGATTATCCTACAAACCCACCATATATCTGGTTTTCCTATGAAAACCTCCGCAGTGGTGGTTTGACGGATGTGAGTAGTGTAATTCCTGTTGCATGGTTAACTAACCGCTGGGGTAATTTGGGCCCTTCTGGTAATACCACCACAAATGCTGGCATTACCTATTTAAGAACTGGTATCAGGGCATTCTCTATTGCAGATGTCAATCCTGTATTTACTTTTGGAACAAACGACCCAATAGCCAATGCGTTACCGGTTAAATGGCTAAGCTTTACTGGCCGTGCTGTAAATGGTGCAGTAGAATTGAACTGGAGCACAGCTTCCGAGAAGAATAACGAGAAATTCAGCATTGAGCGTTCTGCTGATGGCACTAACTTCTCTGCAATTGGTACTGTAAATGGCAATGGAACAACTGACCTGACATCTTATTACAATTTCACCGACAATCAACCATTAAGCACTAATGGATACTACAGGATCAAGCAAACTGACCTGAATGGCAAGTTTAGTTATAGCGGTGTGATCAGGATTTCTGGCAGCGGATCTGCATTCGCCGGACTGAAACTTTATCCAAACCCGGTTACAACATCTGTTCCATTGAATATTGAAAATGCAAACTGGAGTAACCAGAAAGTAAAAGTTACCATCATCAACGCAATTGGTAGCGTGGTTCGCCAGGAAGAAATCAGTTTTGGACATGATAGTCGTGCACGCATTAATGTTTCAGGATTGCAAAAAGGCAGTTACTTTATGAGCACCCAGGTAAACGGGGAAAAACAAGTATCCCGGTTTGTCATCCAGTAATTAGCCGTAATTAATAATTATATTCAAGCCCCACAATTGTGGGGCTTTTTTTTATGTTGTATTATTTTGTAAAAATCATGATGCGGGGTGCCCTGGGCATGTTCTTTGAAAAGATTTCGGCCCGAAACCTTGATAATATTCCGCAAAGTGGTGCAGCATTGCTGATAGCAAACCACCCATCTTCTTTAATGGATGCTGCTTTACTGGGAATTTTAATAAAAAGGCCAATTCACTTTTTTGCAAGAGGGGATATATTTATACATCCATTGGTGGCCAGGGTATTAAATGCCTTGCATATGCATCCTGTTCACCACCACCAGGGCGGAAGGCAAACCCTTGGTGCTAATAAAGAATCATTTAAAAAAGCGATAGAATTACTTTCGGCCGGGGAACTCGTCCTGTTTTTCCCGGAAGGAAGCAGCCATATCGAATATAGCCTTCATCCTTTCAGGAAAGGAGCATTCAGGATCGCTTTTCAAACTATTTCGCTAAACCCCGGCCTTACACTTCCAATTATTCCGATTGGCATAAATTATAGTCACCCTACAAATCTTTTCAGCCGGGTTTGGGTGCAGGCCGGGCCGGCCCTAATTACTAATGACTTGCTGGATACTTACCAGCATCACCCAACTATTGCCCTGAAACAATTAACACAGCGTTGTTACCACGCAGTCCAAAACCTGGCTATTGATAGCAGGCATTTGTCCCCTCGCATTCTTTTCCTGGCCCTGGATACCTGGAGACAGTCCAACTATGCAGCTTCATTTTCTTCAACTCATCAAATTGAAGCCGAAACAGCTATCAGCAATGCCTATCCGATTTGGTGGCAGCAAGCTGAAGAACCGCTTAAACATTATGAGGATTTACTATTGCAGGCGGGTTGCACTCCTGCTACTATTGGGGCATCTGCACTTCCCAAAACTTCAGTAATGCCTTTAATAATTGGCTTCCCGGCAGCCATAATTGGCTGGTTACTGAATGCCCTGCCATTGATACTTGCAAGACATATTGCCGATCAAATAGTTAAAAGAATTGATTTTTATTCCTGGATACTGGTCTCTTCATCGGCCATTTTGTGGCTCTGCTGGTTGATTTTCATGGCCATTCTATCCTTTTCATTTTTACCTTCCTGGGAAGCGATAGCGATATTATTCATAAGCATTTCAACAGGACAATATTGCTGGAATTACTTTGCTTATTACCAAAAATGGAAAGCCGGGCAGGCAGCAAAAAAACTGCCAACAACTGAACTTACCAACCTGCAATTGGCTTGTGAAAAGGTATTGGCAGCGATTCAAGAATGAATATTGCCAATTAATTGATTACTCCTTAAAGCTTACCCTGCTTGATTTCATCCACTACTGCGGGATCCAGCAGTGTTGAAGTATCGCCCAATTGCTCCAATTCCCCTTCTGCAATCTTGCGCAAGATTCGACGCATAATCTTGCCACTTCGGGTTTTGGGAAGTCCGGTTACAAACTGGATTTTATCGGGTTTTGCGATCGGGCCAATGATTCGGCTTACCGTTTGCGTTATATCCTGTCGGCGCAGGTTTTCATCACCATGGGTTCCCTGGAATATTACAAAGCAATAAATTCCCTGCCCTTTTATATCGTGCGGATAGCCTACAACAGCGCTTTCCACAACTCCCGCATGCATATTGATGGCATTCTCTACTTCGGCTGTACCTATCCGGTGGCCGCTGACATTCAGCACATCATCAACCCGACCGGTTATACGGTAATAGCCGTTTTCATCCCGGTAACAACCATCACCTGTAAAGTACATATTCTCGTATGCTGTAAAATAATTTGTGCGGCATCTTTCATGGTCACCATAGGTCGTACGAATTATTGATGGCCAGGGAAAACGGATACAAAGGTTTCCACCTACATCATTGCCAGCAATTTCTTCACCTTTTTCATCAACCAGCACAGGTTGTATTCCGGGCATGGGCAATGTAGCAAAGGATGGCTTTGCCGGTGTAACGCCAGCCAGGTTACTGATTAATACACCCCCGGTTTCGGTTTGCCACCAGGTATCAACAATGGGGCACCTGCCTTTCCCGATATTCTCATCATACCAATGCCAGGCTTCCTCATTTATTGGCTCGCCGACAGTTCCTAACACTCTTAACGAGGAAAGATCCTTGTCCTTTACAGGCCCTAATCCAAATCCCATTAAGGACCGGATGGCAGTAGGTGCGGTGTATAAAACATTTACTTTATACTTGTCTATTACTTCCCAGAACCTGCCTGCGTCGGGCCATGTCGGTATGCCTTCGAACAAAAGGGTTGTAGCCCCGGCACTTAGCGGGCCGTAAACAATATAACTATGGCCTGTAATCCAACCTATATCTGCAGTGCAGAAGTGAATATCCCCGGGCTTATACTGAAAAACATTTACAAATGTATAATTCGTATACACCATGTAACCAGCTGTCGAATGCACAACGCCCTTTGGTTTACCGGTTGAGCCGGAAGTATACAGGATGAACAGGGGATCTTCTGAATCCATTTCTTCGGCCGGACAATCCACGTTCCCCTGGGTTTCAACTTTTTTAATTTCATCTTCCCACCAGACATCCCGCCCTTTTATCATCGAAACGGCCGTTCTTGTGCGGGTCAGCACAATAACCCGCTTTACAAATCTGCACTGTATCAACGCATCATCGATTACATTCTTTAACGGGATTTCCTTGTTACCACGGAATGCACCATCACAGGTAATTATATATTCTGCATTGGCATCCATCAGCCTGTCGGCAATGCTTTGCGCACTGAATCCGCCAAAAATTACCGAATGAATAGCCCCAATCCTGGCACAGGCCAAAACTGCGATAGCCAGTTCCGGTACCATACCCATATACAGGCAAACCCGGTCTCCTTTTTTTACGCCATTATTTTTTAGCACATTGCCAAATTGCATCACTTTATTGTGCAATTCGCGATATGTTAGCACCCGGTGGTGTTCTTCAGGATCATTCGGCTCCCAGATAATTGCTGGCTTATTACCCAAAGTTCCCAGGTGCCTGTCGAGACAATTTTCTGTAATATTCAATTTCCCGCCCGAAAACCATTCGACCTTCGGATCCTTGAAATTCCAGTCCAGCACGTTATTCCAGCGCTTTCTCCAAAAAAAATGGCTGGCAATATCTGCCCAAAATGCTTCGGGGTCTTCAACACTTTTTTATAGGCAGCGTTGTACTGCTCCATTGATGTAATCTGATAGGGATATGACATATGGCTTCAATATAGCTTGCTAATTTAGTATGTTTATGAAAACAATAATTTGTAACTATCTTTTCTGATGCAGCAAAATTCACCAACAAGCGGAATATGGCGCGTAATTGGTGCTTCTTCCGTGGGCACATTAATAGAATGGTACGACTTTTACATCTTCGGAAGCCTGGCCACAGTAATAGCTAACCAGTTTTTTCCAAAAACAAATCCAACTGCCGCACTGCTCAGCACATTGGCAACCTTTGCTGCAGGTTTTGTGGTACGGCCATTTGGCGCACTGGTGTTTGGACGGCTGGGCGACCTGGTTGGCAGGAAATATACCTTTTTGCTTACCCTGATCCTGATGGGCGGATCAACATTTGCAATAGGCCTTGTGCCGGGTTACGATCAAATTGGTTTTGTTGCCCCTATTTTGGTCCTGGTGTTGCGCCTGATCCAGGGCCTGGCACTCGGAGGTGAATATGGTGGTGCAGCCACCTATGTGGCGGAACATGCTCCGCCACACCGCAGGGGATATTTCACCGCATGGATACAAACAACCGCAACGCTGGGATTGTTTGTATCGCTGGGCGTTATACTTTTAACCCGGCACAGCCTGGATAGTAACCCCATTGAATCCATAAGAAAATTCAATGACTGGGGCTGGCGAATCCCATTTTTAATATCCATTATACTGGTGGTGATCTCCATTTATATCCGGATGAAAATGAATGAATCGCCCTTATTTGCGAAACTTCAGGCTGAAGGAACGATTTCAGTAAACCCGATAAAGGAAAGCTTTGGTCATAAGTTGAACCTTAAAATGGTATTACTGGCATTATTTGGCGCAACCATGGGCCAGGGGGTAGTTTGGTATACGGGGCAATTTTATGCCCAGTCTTTCCTGGAAAATGTTTGCAAAATTGATTTTGACCAAAGCAGAACAATTTTAATCTGGGCCATCCTTTTTGCAACACCCTTCTTTGTGGTATTTGGAAGCTGGAGCGATAAAGTCGGCAGAAAATGGATCATGATGGCCGGGATGTTGCTGGCTGTTTTAGCCTACCGGCCTATTTATGGAAAAGTATTAGCACTTACTGATACCAATACCCAACAATCTGCATTAGTTAAGCAGGAACTGCTGGCAGATAAGATCGTCGCCATTCCCAAAACACGTGATTCAATAGTAACCCGGAGCAGCAGGAATATCTTAGCCAATGGCTTCATCTTTACCGTGCAACACATTGATACCATATTTTACGCGGCTGCCTTGCCAATGAAAGCAAAAACAAAAGTTTTAACCGTCGAAAAAAAACCCGACCCTGCAACCTATAGGATGCTAATATTTCTTGTCTTCCTGCAAATCCTATTGGTCACGATGGTCTATGGCCCAATCGCCGCTTTCCTTGTTGAATTATTTCCAACCAAAATCAGGTATACAAGCATGTCTTTGCCATATCATATCGGCAATGGAATATTTGGCGGGCTAACGCCATTTATTGCGACCTTACTCACTACAAAATATACAACAGACAAATTGGTCGGGCTTTGGTATCCCATTATTATTGCGGCAGTTTGCCTGGTGATTGGGGTATTATATGTCAGCAACAGGATTGACCCGGATGTAACCGATTAAAACAATTTACAAATGAATCAACTTAAAAAATATCTTGGCATCTTCTGGATGGTTTTAGGGCCGGTAACTATTTATTTTTTAATAAAAATGGCGGCCGGAGAAATAAGACTCAAGCCTGATATCGACACCAAAATACAATGGGGCGTTTTTGTCATCATATTTATTCCCATTGCCTTAGGCATGACACTTTTTGGCTATTATGCACTGCAGGGGGAATATGAAAAAGATATCGAAAGCTAGCAACAGGGTATTCTCAGTTAATGATTTTGTTAAATACATTAACATTAATCGCCCTTTCTTTTCTGTTTTGTATTTTCGCCACCTATTGGCAAAACGAAGTAAAACATATGGTCTCCGTTTATACCGTGTCAGGTGGCTCGTTCAGGGTATAACTGTATTTTTCATAATGGCCCTTACAAGCAGCCTGGTTTCATTGCCTTTTGCTTCGAAAAAGGCAAAAACTGTAATACTTAATACTGTTGAAGAAGAGGCCGTTAACAATGCTGGTAATTTCAATGAAGAACATAAAAGCGGTAAAACACCGCAATGCCAGTTCCTTGATTATGCCGCCTTTCTTGCCCAACAAAATATTCAGGAAAAAACTTTCCTGATTCCCCGTTCCGTAAACTTTCTCTCTTCCGATTACTCCCGGAAAATGATTCAACCCCCGGATTGCTGAAATACCATCTGATTTAACTTGTTATTTTATTTTTCATGTTATTGCCATGTCATGCCATGCTATGCAGTTAAACATGCTGTCAGCATTACATGCATTTCAAACCAATTATTATGTCTCAAAGAAATAAAACCCTCTTAAAAAATATTTCAGCTGATTTACCCGCTTCCATTGTCGTTTTCCTGATTGCCCTTCCCCTTTGCCTGGGAATTGCCCTTGGATCCAATTCTCCCTTGTTTTCCGGAATAATCGCCGGTATCGTAGGCGGTATAGTTATTGGCTTAATGAGTGGATCCCAATTGAGTGTGAGCGGGCCAGCTGCAGGCTTAACTGCCATTGTTGCCGGGGCACTTGGCAAGATTCCCACCTTCGAAATTTTTCTGGTTTCTGTAGTATTGGCGGGTGTATTTCAAATCATCCTTGGATTTTTAAAAGCCGGCGTACTTGGTGATTTTGTTCCGGGATCTGTTATTAAGGCTATGCTGGCAGCGATTGGTATTATCCTTATCCTGAAACAATTACCTCACCTCATTGGATACAATGCAGATTTTGAAGGAGATGAAACATTTTTACAACCCGACGGCACAAATACATTTTCAGGAATATTTAAATCACTGAATTTCATCCATCCTCTAGCATTGGGTATTGGCCTGTTTTCCCTGTTGCTTCAAATTGCCTGGGAAAAAGGATTGGCAAAGAAGTTCAGGCTTTTGAAACAGGTACCGGCACCCCTGGTGGTTGTTTTGATAGCTGTTGGAATTAATCAGTGGTTCATAGGAAATCATTCTGGCAACGCCTTACCCGAAAATGCCCTGGTAAGTATCCCGATTGCCACTTCATTTGATGGGTTTACTTCCTTATTCAGATTCCCCGATTTCAGCCAGCTGGGTAATTTAACGGTATGGACAACCGCCCTTACTTTGGCCATTGTTGCCAGCCTTGAAACCCTACTGAATATCGAAGCCAGCGACGAAATGGATCCCTACCAACGAGTAACTCCTACAAATCGTGAGTTAAAAGCACAAGGAGTGGGTAATGTGGTTTCCGGACTATTGGGCGGATTGCCTGTGACTTCTGTAATTGTAAGAACTTCAGCCAATATTAATGCGGGTGCAAAAACAAAAACAGCTGCTGTAATGCATGGCGTATTACTGTTCTTGAGTATTGCTTTTTTCCCGGGACTTTTAAACTTGATTCCCCTGCCTGCATTGGCTGCAATTTTAATTTTCACGGGCTTTAAGATGGCTAAGCCGGCTATCTTCACTGAATTATTCCGTAAAGGTTTTGACCAGTTTATTCCATTTGTTGTTACGATTGTTGCAATTTTAGTGACAGATTTACTGGTCGGCATATTGATAGGTTGCCTTGTTGGATTATTTTTTGTTATGCGAAGCAATTTCAAGTCAGCAGTTTTTGTTGTTTCCGATGAAAACAGGCATTTGTTCAGATTAAGGAAAGATGTTTCATTTTTGAATAAACCCTTACTGAAAAGAAAGCTTGAAGAAGTGCCGATGAACGCTTATGTGCTGATCGATGCCAGCCGGGCAGATTTTATTGACAGGGATGTGATTGAAGTAATTGAAGATTTCAGGAAGCATGCCAACTTAAAAAACATAAATGTCGAATTGAAAAAAAGCCAGTTTAAAGACCACGGATTCTGAAATATTGACAACTACCAAAAACATTCAAAATATGAAATCGAACGAAAAATTATTGCTGGAAAATAAAGCCTGGGCTGCGGAACAGGTTGCTGAAGATCCCAATTATTTTAAACGCCTTGCAGATTTACAAACCCCGGAATTTCTCTGGATAGGCTGCAGTGATAGTCGGGTTCCTGCCAATGAAATAACAGGTACGCAACCCGGTGAGATATTTGTGCACCGCAATATTGCAAATATGGTGGTCCATACCGACCTGAATCTTTTGTCTGTATTGGAATATGCTGTAGTCCATTTAAAAGTCAAGCATATCATTGTTTGCGGTCACTATGGCTGTGGTGGTGTAAAAGCCGCTATGACCAAACACAATTTCGGCATCATCAACAAATGGCTTCGTAACATCAAGGACGTTTACCGCTTTCACCGGGAAGAAATAGAAAGTATTTCCGACAATGAATTAAGAACGGACCGCCTGGTTGAATTAAATGTACAGGAGCAGGTGATTAACCTTGCGAAAACTTCCATTATCCAGAAGGCTTGGAGGCACGAGCAACGCCCGGACCTGCATGGATGGGTATATGGACTAAAAGACGGTTTGATTAAACCTGTTTTAGAAATGCCTGCAAATACCCATATTGACGAGCTGTATGAATACGATGACATTTAATTCAGTAGGTTTGCTTTAGTATGTCAATCAGCGTTCAATCCTTATTAAAAATTTACGGCGAACAGAAGGCCGTTGACCAGATTTCTTTTGAAGTAGGGAAGGGTGAAATCGTGGGGTTCCTTGGACCTAATGGTGCAGGCAAATCAACAACAATGAAGATCCTTACCGGCTATCTGCATCCCGACGGAGGCAAGGCATTAGTTTGCGGAATTGACGTACAACAAGATCCGCTAAACACGAAAAGGAAAATAGGCTACTTGCCCGAATCCAACCCATTGTATTATGATATGTACGTGCGGGAATACCTCCATTTCATGGCCGATATTCATAAGGTTCCAGACCCCACCAACCGGGTTATTGATGTAATTGACCGGGTTGGACTGGGTCAGGAAAGCGACAAGCGGATAAGCCAGTTATCTAAAGGTTATAAACAGCGGGTAGGCCTGGCAGCTGCTTTAATCCATGATCCTGAAGTATTGATCCTGGATGAGCCAACAACAGGCCTTGACCCTAACCAGATTATTGAAATAAGGGCAGTCATCCGCGCGCTGGGCCGCGAAAAAACGGTTCTTTTTTCTTCCCATATTTTACAGGAAGTGGAAGCGATCTGCGACAGGATAATTATTATAAATAAAGGAAAAATAATTGCAGATAGTACTGTTTCAGCTTTACAGTCGGCCAATAGCCGACCGGTAATAAGGATCCAGTTTCAGGAAACCCTGGAAGCCAAATTGATCGAAAAGGCGGTAAAAAACCTGAGTTCGCTTGAGCAAATAAATCCACGGGAATGGGAAATTATCGCGCCAGACCTGTCCGAAGCCAAAAAGCAATTGCTGGAACTGGCGGTCAGCCAAAACCTGAATATCATTTCCCTCCAAAGCGAAAACCAAAGCCTTGAAGATGTTTTCCGTACACTGACCGGGAAAGTCAGTTGAATTGTCTGACAACCATTCTTTCTCAAAACCACTCCCTATCTTTGTAATATGAGTCACAAAGAACAGCTCCTACCCGAGGTAGTAATCAAATTTGCCGGCGATAGCGGCGACGGGATGCAGTTAACTGGCACCCAATTCACTATTAATACAGCTTTGCTTGGTATTGACCTTGCTACTTTCCCGGATTTCCCTGCAGAAATCCGAGCTCCTCAGGGGACGATTCCCGGTGTAAGTGGTTACCAGCTGCGATTTTCCAGCGACAGGATTTTTACTCCAGGTGACGAATGTGATGTATTGGTTGCTATGAATGCGGCAGCTCTTAAAACGAATTTGAAAAGCCTAAAAAAAGGTGGAAAAATCATAGCAAATACCGAAGGGTTTGATACAAAAAACCTTCGTCTGGCGAATTATCCAGAAGGCGTTAATCCACTTGAAAATGATAGTCTGTCTAATTATGAGGTGATCAAAATGGATGTCACCAAAATGACCAGGGAAGCTCTAAAGGATTTTACCCTTGGTACTAAAGAAAAAGATCGCGCAAAGAATATGTTTGTACTGGGTTTTCTATATTGGATGTACAACCGCGATATGGATAGCAGTATCAAATTCCTTACTGATAAGTTTGGCAAAAAACCAGAGCTCCTGAATAGCAATATCAAAGCGCTTCAGGCAGGTTATAATTATGGTGATACTACTGAAACTTTTACAACCCGGTACAAAGTTGAAAAATCAAAAATGGAACCTGGCGAATACCGCAGTATAATGGGTAACCAGGCTCTTGCCTATGGATTAATTGCAGCCGGCCAGAAAAGTAATTTGCCAATTTTCCTGGGCACTTATCCAATTACACCTGCGTCAGATATATTGCACGAACTCAGTAAATATAAAAGTTTTGGTATCAGGACTTTCCAGGCAGAAGATGAAATTGCAGGCATATCTGCTGCAATTGGCGCTGCATACGGGGGAAGCCTGGGCGTAACTACTACGTCCGGACCCGGTATGGCCCTGAAAACCGAAGCCATGGGCTTAGCTGTAATGTTGGAAATCCCCCTGGTTATAATTAATATCCAGCGTGGCGGACCATCAACTGGCTTGCCAACTAAAACCGAACAAAGCGATCTATTGCAGGCATACTATGGCAGAAACGGAGAATGCCCCATGCCTGTTATTGCTGCTTCAACGCCCAGTGATTGCTTCAATGCAATTTATGAAGCTGTAAGAATTGCAGTGCAACATATGACTCCTGTGATTTTGCTGAGTGATGGTTATATCGCAAATGGTGCAGAACCCTGGAAATTCCCGGCGAGTGCTGATTTGCCTTCAATTACTGTTTCCTTTAAGAAAGAACTGGCCGAAGGCGAAGAAAAATTCCAGCCTTATTTGCGTGATGAAAAAGGGGTTCGCCCCTGGGCAGTACCAGGCACCCCCGGATTGGAACACAGGGTTGGTGGTTTGGAAAAACAAAATATTACCGGCAATATCAGTTACGATCCTGATAACCACCAGTTAATGGTGAATATCCGGGATGAAAAAGTTGAAAAAATTGCTGAGTATATCCCAAAACAACTTCTTGACAGTGGCCCTGAAAAAGGACAAATTCTTGTACTTGGCTGGGGCTCAACATATGGTTCAATTAAAAGTGCCGTAATTGAAATGCAGGATCAGGGTTATGCGGTTAGCCATGCCCATCTCCGGCATATGCGCCCATTCCCAAGTAATCTTGGAGAAATTCTGAAAAATTTTGAACAAGTATTAATTCCAGAAATCAATAACGGGCAATTGATTAAGATTATTCGCGACAAGTACCTTGTTGACGCAAAAGGATACAATAAAATCATGGGTATTCCTATCACAAAAACCGAGTTGGTGCAAAAACTTAAAGAAATGCTGGGCGGAATGAATTAACCCGATACAAGCTTGCCCGATAACTTTTCCAGTTCAATACTGATTTTATTAATGTATTCGAACTGGTCGCTAATGGTTTTTAAACCGGATAATTTTTGCCTGGTACTTGTTTCCAGGCTACCGCTTGCAAGTTCCTTCAACCGTTTATCCAATAACAATTTCAGTTCTTCGCGAAGGGCAAAATTTTCTTCGGCATTTAAAAGATTAAACGTTGGCTTTGGGCTGGAAAGCAGTTCTGCAGCAGACTTCAGGTGACCTATTGAAGCTTCCTTTATTGGCCTGAATTTCTCCGATGCAAAGATATCTGCCATTTTCCTGTAAGCGGAAAGGGTGGCAATATGTGATACAAGCATATGGTTTGATACAACCATCTGGTGGATTATTTGTATTTTTTTCTGTTGCCTTTTCGGTTCGTTCAGCATTCTTTGAAAAGCATCAGACAAATTGGCTAATTGCACAAATGCTTCTTTTCGGTGCAGTTTATAATCCAGATTACTCAAAGGTTCTCCCATGAATGGTTTACAGATGAAAGAAAAATAGTTCGCATTAGCTTCAATGGCATTCTTCAGTAATAGTAAAATTTGTTCATGTTCCCATTTAGGAGGAATGGCAATCGTAGCAATAAAAGCAATCCCAGAACCGACAAAAGTGTCAATCAGCCTGTCACGCAACACTTCCGTAAAATCGCCTGGTTTTAAAAAATGAAACGCTATTAGAATATAAGCAGTCATTGCAATTACGCTAACCAGGTATTTTACCCGTAACATGCTATAAGCAATGATCATTCCTGCCACCATAAGCGCCAGCAAAATATGTTCATCCTTTATAAGCCATAATATCAGTACTCCCATAACTGCTCCGGAAAATGTACCAAATAACCTCTCTATATTGCGGGTCTTAGTTAAACTATATGCAGGCTTAAGGATAACCCCGATAGTAAGCAAAATCCAGTAACCATGGCCAAATGGAAGAATCCTGGATATGAAAAAGCCAGCCAGCAGGGCGACGCTAACCCTTATGGAATGCCGGAATATATTAGAATGAATACTGAAGTTATTGGTAATCAGCTTTGCATTAAATTCTGAGGGCGAAACAAATTTGTCATATTGGATCTTGTGGGTAATTGTATTTCCAATTTTCTTATCAAAACTCGTGTAACGATGCAAGGTTTCGATACGCCGGTATAGGTCCTTCAATCCATCAAGGATGTGCCGCATACTGATAAACCCTTCAATGTTATTGTCACCCAGAGTGGAAGCCCGGGCTTTAAGGAACAAATTTTCAATTGCATACAGGTCTTCGGAAAGCTGCAAATCCGGCTTTGATGCAATACCCTTTTGCAGGGCGAGGCCAATTGATTCAGTTTCGATAGCAAGTTTCCTGATAAATTCACCAAAAGCAGGCAGCAGGTTTGGGTCATCAACCATTTCATGTAACTTCTTGTAATCCTGTTGCGATGTCATGATCCTTTCAAAAAGGTCAACACTATCCAGGAAAATCATCATCATTATCCGGCTGGTATATGTTGATTCCTTTACAATGTCGCGTGTTTTGAAGAGCATTTCACGGACCAGGGATTGCTTATTATGTACCTGAACCTGCTGATCCAGTAAAGCCTGATAAGTTTTTGTAAAATCAGCATTCCGCTGGTAGAAATCAGCTCTTGTGCGCAGGTATGTTCCAGTAGAAATCAAGGCATCTCCCAGTGCCTGCTGGATTAACTTAAAGGGCCTTAAACGATAAATGAGAAGACTAATAACCAGGTAAAAGATTCCGCCGCCGCTTACCAGCAAGGCATTTCTGATAACCTGGGCAGAACTGTAACGTTCGTCAATACTCAGCACCATTATCAGTAATCCTGCTCCACCAACATTATTTGCACGCACCCCGTAAACACCAATCATTGAACAGGCAAAACCCATTATACCAATATAAATAGCCAATAGCCATGGGAGTCCAATAGTAAATCCCGTTAATAGGGTGGTAATAAAAATCAGTATTATAGCCGACACCATACCATTAATCCGGTGGTGAATCGGGCCGGTATTATCGGTAAGTCCAACGCACATGGCTCCCAATGCAATGGCAATTCCAGTAGGTAATTGCCCTAAATAACCAGCCACAAGTACAGGGATCATTACGCCGGCAGTTGTTCGTATTCCTTCCGAAACATAATAACTGCTACTGAATTTTTTATATTCCCTGATATAGTCGATCATGAATGGCCTGCCGGATTTTGGTATGCCCGTAACCAACTAAATTAAGGCTAGTTCTGCATATGGATATTTCTGGTTATAAAAGCCAAATAAAAGAGGATTTTTAAGTACCGCCCGCAGCTAAACTGCCGGGCGGATACATGTAAAATTAAATGAATGCTTTAGGTTTTTTGTGAACTATTGGATAAGAAAAACAGCCTCGATTTCCGCGTTTACGCGTGGTGCATCCAATATTAGCTAGCTGTATTAACAGGTTGGCTATTATTGCTTTTTCCGGTCATAGGAATGTAAGAATCATCATACATCCACATTAATACCGGCTTTTTGCTGCCATCAATTAGTGACCCGAGCTTTTCAAGCATAACAGGAGACACTGATGGGCAACCTTCACTCTGCCAGATTGGGAAATTTGTTTCTACTGTTGGGATACTTCCCATAGAATGCAAAACAATAGAGCGTTGGTAAGCATTCCGGTTAGTTGCATCCATACCATATAATCTGTAAGAACGACCAAAGTCGCCTTCATAGGGTTTGCCGATTTTGTATACTCCAAGGGAGCTGCAATTACTACCTGGATTATTTGAATAATCTTTATCAAGGTTCAACCGCTCGCTTCCCCTGCCCTGTGCAACCAGGGAACTCATTTCAATGGCCCCTGTTTTCAGGTTAACTACAAAAAACCGGTTTTTGTTTGACTTCACACTCATGTCAACCAGGAATGCAAATTCAGTATTATAACCATTTTTTTCGGCCATTTTAGCCAGTTGACGGGCTTTTTCCCTCATTGAATTATGGTCAGCCTTTTCGGCACCAATTTCCTCCGAAAAGCCATCCCAATAGGGAGGAATATACTTGTATAGGCTTGATTTTACGCTTGTTTTCCCCCTGAAGGCATACACTTTTTCAGATTTTTCGGCAACTGAAACACGTGTCACTGCCTCTTCCTGCGTATTAATTGCATCTGAAACTTCTTCATCATGCGGGAATTTCCTCAATGAAGTATTCTCTACATAGCTATTTGAAGAATAATTAATTACCGTACGGCCAGAATTTTCCTTTGATGCAGAACCTGGTTTTGGCATGTTAACAAGAGGTTTAGAGGAATTGTCAGATTTAGAAGCAACATTTCCAGAAACATACGGATTGATATCGCTTTGGTTATTATCTAACTCTTCTGTTGATTCCTCTTCGGAATTTTCTTTGAGTGATTCCTTGGCTGCTGGAAGATCAGCATCCTCCTTCTTCTTGTGACTGAATTTCTTTTCAAGAGAGGCAAAAAAACCTGTTTCAGGAACATTTTTAATAGCAGCGGATTTCTCCTTTTTAGGAGTTTTCTTCATTTTCGCGACTGCCAGTTTATTTACTATTGCGATTTTAGCCGGAGTTTTCACCTCCAGGCCGGGAATATTGGATTTTTCATAGTTCAACAAACCTTCAGACTTCTTAACTTCCTGCTGGGACAGTTCTGCAGGATCAGAAGAAAACATAACGTAGGGCTTAAAATAAGACATAAGCAGCAAGCAGCCACCAATGCCAGCTACGCATAGCTTTGCTTTCATAGATTAGATGTTTTCGTTTTAATAGAATGCGGATCGGGCTATATCTAAAACGAAAATTATTACCTTTTATGCTGGCGTAAAAGGTAAAAGCCCATGAAAAAACCCTATAGTAGAATTACTAAACTACTTAATGAACTGATAAACAATTATTTACGAAATTACCTTTCGATGAATGGGCGATATTTTTCGGTAGAAATTTGGAGGGAATTTGCAGAAAAATACAAGCTGTCTACCTATTTACCATGAGTGGTTTTGCTTGTACTTTTTGCCATCTGCCTGTTGTAAAAGCGGCAAACAGCTTGTAAACCACACGATTCGCATTTGGGAGATCTTGCGGTACATACATACCTCCCATGAAGGATAAGCCAATGATGGGCCTTATGTACAAGTTCTTTGGGAATGTATTTTAGGAGCTGTTTTTCAGCTGCAAGGGGCGTTTTTGCGCGGGTAGTTAGGCCAATTCTTTCTGATACCCGGAAAACGTGGGTGTCTACGGCCATATTGGGTTGCGCGTCAATTACGGAAGTAATTACATTGGCTGTTTTCCGACCCACACCTGGTATCTGAACTAATTCGTCAACAGTCATAGGTACTTGCCCCTTAAACTTCTCTATCAATATTTTACCCAGACCAACCAGGTGTTTGGCTTTATTATTCGGATAGGAAATACTTTTTATATATGGCAGCACCTCTTCGGGAGTTGAGGCGGCAAGTGATTGAGGATCTGGGAAATTCCGGAAAAGTACCGGGGTTGTAAGATTAACCCGTTTATCGGTGCATTGGGCAGATAAAACAACGGCCACCAAAAGCTGAAACGGGTTATCATATAACAATTCCGTTTCGGCATCGGGGGCCGTTTTTTCAAAATACGTAATAAGTTGCTGGTAGCGTTCCCTTGTAGTCATGCGCCGGTTTCCACCGCTTCCCTGGCATAATTCAGCACGTTCAATACCACTTCCATACGGGGTGATTCTAAAGGCTGTTCCAGTTCTTTGATGGATTCCTGCAAGATGGTGATTTTTTCTCTAAGAGACCAATCCTGCATCAGAGCGGCTTCAATAGCGGCATTTTGTTCAGGGGAAGTTTCTTTGTACAAATACAGCAATAAATCTTCCTGTGTAAAGATTGACATAAGCAAACCATTTTTAGTCCAGTAAATATCCCGGGGTCCAATCCGGGGTTTCGTCCATCTTAATAAACGGGGATCAATTGCATATTATTGCCTCAATTGAAAATAAATTTATTCAGGCGATAATTCTCCAATGATATAGAGGTCTTCATTGTCCCTTTTCATGCGATAGCGCTCCCTTGCATATTTTTCCAGCATGCCGGGGTCTGATTGCAATTTGTCTAATTCTTTACGGGTTTCAGTAATCCTGGCTTCATAATATTCCTTACTTTTTTCCAGGTTGATAAGCTCATTTTTATACTTGAAGTGGGTAGTAATGACATCCCTGTCATCGAAAAAGAGCATCCAGGCAAAAAATACCAGTACAGAAAGGATGTACTTGTTCTTGAGGGCAGCAGGAATCCTTGATATCAGGTTATTCATTGCCTGGATGTCTATTTAAAATTTACTTACCGAATTTAATCTTTCCTTTCGGATATACTGCGCTTTCAGCCAGTAATTCTTCTATGCGCAGCAACTGGTTGTATTTTGCTATCCGGTCAGTACGGCTGGCACTACCGGTTTTAATTTGTCCGCAATTTAGGGCAACTGCCAGGTCGGCAATGGTAGTATCCTCCGTTTCACCACTTCGGTGACTCATAATAGTATTATAACCGTTATGCTGGGCGAGCGTTACAGCATTAATGGTTTCAGTTATGGTTCCAATCTGGTTCACTTTAACCAGCAATCCATTCGCAATACTCTTATCAATACCTTGCTGCAGACGCTCCACATTAGTGACAAAAAGGTCATCTCCTACCAGCTGGCATTTTTTCCCCAATACCTGGGTCAGTAATTTCCAACCATCCCAATCGTCTTCAGCCATTCCGTCTTCAATTGAAGCAATGGGGTATTGTTTTACCCAGCTTTCCCAGTATTTTACCAGTTGTTCGCTGGACATCTTCTTGCCATCACTTTTATGGAAAACGTATTTTTTGGCTTTGGCATCCCACAGTTCACTGTTGGCTGCATCCATAGCAATCACGATTTGGGAACCGGTTTTATATCCTGCAGCGGTTATGGCTTCCAGTACAGTTTCTATAGCCTCCTCATTACTTTGGATATTAGGGGCAAAACCACCTTCATCACCTACATTGGTGCTATAGCCTTTTTTCTTCAATACACTTTTAAGTGTATGAAAAATTTCAACTCCCCAGCGAAGGGCCTCAGAAAAATCTGGTGCCCCAACCGGCATGATCATAAACTCCTGGAAATCGATCTTATTATCGGCATGTGCTCCTCCATTGAGGATATTCATCATCGGAATGGGCAGTGTTTTAGCATTTGTACCTCCAATGTAGCGGTAAAGTGGCAGGCCTGCTTCAAGAGCAGCGGCTTTTGCGGCGGCCATACTAACGGCCAGTATGGCGTTTGCACCCAATTTTGCTTTATTGGCAGTGCCATCTAACTGGATCATCAGGTTATCCAGACCAGCCTGGTCTGCAACTTCCCAACCCAGTAATTTGTCGGCAATAATATCATTTACGTTTTTAACTGCTTTTAAAACTCCTTTACCTACATATTTCTTTTTATCATTATCCCGTAATTCTACGGCCTCATGTATACCGGTACTGGCACCGCTTGGAACAGATGCCCGGCCAAGTGCACCTTCATCCGTTATAACATCTACTTCAATTGTTGGATTTCCACGGCTGTCAAGAATCTGACGGGCATGAACTTCAGAAATGTAACTCATTTTTTTGCTTGTTTGGTTTTGAGATGAGTGTGTGTACAGCAAGCGATAGCAAATGTATTAAAAAAGTGAATCGTAATTAACATTCACTTCCTCTCCATTGCTCCATAAATCGCTTCCTGTATAGCCGGACGCACATTCATCCTCAGAAATTTATTCGGATCGCCATTATTATTTACCCGGTTACTCAGGAAAATAAATGTCAGGTTATAAGCGGGGTCAATCCATACGCAGGTCCCGGTAAATCCCGTATGCCCGAATGTTGCCGGTGAAGCAGAAGCAGAGGGATAAGGTTCCGGTCTTATTGCATTGTCCTTTTCAGGCTTATCGAAACCCAAGCCACGCCTGCTGTTATTGCTATTATATGCTGTAAACTTTTCAATAGTTTCGGGCTTGAAAAATTTTACACCATTCATGGTTCCTTTATTCAACAGCATCTGGGATAATACGGCGAGTTCGTAAGCATTACTAAACAAACCCGCATGGCCAGCAACCCCGCCAAACATAGCAGCACCCGGGTCATGTACATCACCCTGGATCAACTGGCGGCGAAATATCGTTTCATTTTCCGTTGGCGCAATAAAATTCCTAGGAAACCTCTGCCTTGGCCGGAACCCGGTATACCGGAGCAATAAAGGATTATAGAATGTTTCCATGGCATACCGGTCAAGTGTTTTTCCTGTAATAGCTTCTACTACTTTGCCCAGGAAAATGAAATCATTATCACTATATACATATTTGCCCCGCTCCGTCAGCTCACTTTGAAGGATCCGCTGGAAAAGGGTATCAGTCCAGTCGTTGCGCATAAATAAATTATCTGCAACGCGCACGCCATGGATGGAATCCTGAGTGTAGGCATATACGGCACCACTAGGTGTTCCATCAACAGGATCAATTGTTTCTTTAAAAAAAGGTATAAATGCTTTGAGACCTGCTTCATGCAACAAGACATCCTTAATTACCAGTTTCCCTTTATTGCTGTTCTTTGTCCAGGGCAGGTATTCGCCAAGTGTCTTATCCAGGTCCAGCCTTCCTTCATCATACAATTTCATGACCGACAGGGTGGTGGCCATAATTTTTGTAACAGACGCCAGGTCGTACATTGTTTCGCAGTAAACCGGTGTAGAATCGGTATATGCATACCTGCCATACGACTTCTCATAAGCGATTTTACCGTCCCGGGCTACCAGGACTACGCAACCTGGAATGGCTTTCTGTGTGATAGCATTTTCACAGATAGAATCGATGGTCTGGAGCTTATGATAGTTAAACCCCAGATTTCCTGCCCAGGCATCGGGCAATAAAGGAGATTCTACAATACCCGAACCGGCAATATAGTCTCCTGAGATTTTTACTGGCAGTTTACCCTTTGCCTGAAATTTTCCATTAATTAAATCTGCGGCTGCTTCCTGGCTAACCGGATCGTCTTCATACGCGGCCAGTAATGTGCTGTTTTTACTGGCATTCCGCATAGCATAGGGGTTGCCAAAAAATACAGTGATGAGTTTTTGCTGGCTCTCCAGTTGTTCTGCAAGGTAAATTGCGGGATTACTAATTCCGAAGTTACCGGCGGGTCTCCTGTTATAATTATGAAAACCTGCAATTACAAGATCATAACGGTTTCGGATCAGCGCCAGTAAGGCATTTGCCTGCAATGAATCCATAGTATAGTCGAAGAAAAAAGTGTGTGCCCTGTAATCGGTGCGCATCCGCTCTGCAAACCGATTATCCTGTGATATTCCAATTCCCACATACGCTACCCGGCGGGTATTACCCGGCGGGTAGGGAATTGTACTGTTTTGATTGCATAACAAGGTTAGGGCCTCGTCAGCCACCCTGCGGCGCATGCCGGGTACATCCTTGTTGAGGTCATCTGCAAGGTGATGGAGGTCCACCGGTTGCCAATTGGCCAATCCATATTGGTATTTGGCATATAAAAGTTTCCTGACTTTTTGATTGATATCCTGCCAGGAGAGTTTTTTCTTTTTTATGGCTTTTTTTATACGGGCGATACTTTCAGGGACATTTCCAGGCAGGCAAAGCATATCATTCCCGGCAATAAGTGATTGCGCTGACGATTCGCCATCCGGAAAGTATTTTGCAACCGCCTGCATTTCGAGTGCATCAGTAAAGCTGAGCCCCTGGAAGCCCAATTCATTCCTAAGAAGCCCATTTACATTTTTTTTAGACAGGGATGTAGGGCGGTTGGGTTTATTATCAATGGCTGGTACAGATAAGTGGCCAATCATAACACTACCTATCCCGGCTTTTATCATAGCCCTGAAAGGATACAATTCAAGGGAATCGAGTTCCTTGCGCGACTTCATAATCACAGGGAGGTCAAAATGGGAATCCACCGACACATCGCCATGGCCCGGAAAATGTTTAGCACATGCCATTACACCATTTTCCTGGAGGCCTTTCATGTATTGGAGGCCCAGCTCCGTTACCCTGTATTTGTTTTCACCAAATGAACGGTCGTTAATAACAGGATTATCGGGATTATTATTAATGTCAACAACCGGCGCATAATCAACCTGGATGCCCATCCGTCGGCACTGGCTGGCAACAATCCGCCCATAATCATACATCAGCGAAGGGTCCTGAACGGCCCCCAGCATCATTTGCCTGGGTAATGCCATTACACTGTCAAACCGCATTCCTAAACCCCATTCGCCATCCACCGTGACCAGTATTGGCGTTTTAGCCATTGCCTGCAGCATATTGATTCTTTGTGCATGCTGTACAGGTCCTCCCTGGAAAAGACAGATTCCGCCAACATTGTATTTACTCACGGCATCGAATACCTGCTCATCATAAAATACGGTAACCCCATTTTTAATTCCAGAGGTCCTCACCACCATCAACTGCGCGATTTTTTCATTGTCTGAGAGTTTGGCAAAAACACTATCAACCCATTGGTCGGCCGGTAATGAGGATTTAAATTGTGCGTCAAGCTGAGTAAAAAAACAAAGCATTCCAGCAAGAAAACATAAGCTTTTCATTCAGGAAGTAGATGATGAGCATCTAAGGTAGAAAACTAACCTTATCCACCGAATAACCTGTTGAGATAATCCAGATTAAATTCAATAAATGTTGGATTACCGGTAACAGTGATATTGGGCTGTGTGCAATTTAGAAGATCTGTTGCCAATTGCCGCATTTCTTTCTGGGTTAATAAAGTACCCGGTTTAATCGCATGCTGGGCTGCAAGTGAACGTATCAGCTTTTCACGCCGGGAAAATTTCACGTCTGAACTAAAGTGTTTATACTGATCCAGCAGATGTTCGATCGCTGCCTTCTCATTGCCTGCAATAATATCTGCCGGTGTTCCCTGGATTACAAAACAATGCTGACCGAAAGGTTCAATCAGGTAACCCAATAAGGCCATGTCCGGGATAAGGTCAGTCAGGAGACTGGAATCTGCCGGGTTCACATCCAGGGTTGCCGGGAATAGGCTTCTTTGCATAGCCATAGGCCTGCCAACAAGAGCTGCCGTATATCTCTCATATAGGATACGTTCGTGGGCATATTGCTGGTGAAGTAATAAATAGCCCTGATGCGTTGGTGTAATAATGAATTGCCCCTGTACCTGTAAAAGATCACCGTGGTCCAGTAGCTGCCATTTTTTTCGGGGTGGGTCCCAGTCGAATGCGCCAGTTGATTCTGTATCAATCCTGGCGGTTAGACTGCTATCGGAATTTTGCCCAGGCTGAAAAAAATCACGCCAGTTTTTTAAACCTGCGAGTTCGCTTCCCTTATCAATATCGGCCCTTGCCACAAAACCAGTTCCTGCCCCCCCTGATCCTTTTTCAATAAAATGGGCCTGGTGTTGTTTACTAAAAGTGTGAAATAGTGTTGAGTTACTTGCTGCAGATTGTTGCTCGTCAGTAAATGGTTTACTAACAGCATCAAGTTGCTGAATGCCCGCATCGATATCAAATTCAAGAGTTGGCGTAATGCTGAATTGAGCAAGGGCGTGCTTTACTGCAGCCTGCACAAATGCATATACAATTTTCTCATCTTCAAATTTGATTTCCTGTTTTGTAGGATGCACATTCACATCAATCTGTTCAGGGTTCAGGTCAATGAATAACACATACATAGGGAAACTATCCCCGGGAATAAGGTCATGGTAAGCCTGCATTACAGCATGGTTCAGGTATGCGCTGCGGATAAAACGGTTATTGACAAAGAAGTATTGGTCGCCTCGTGTTTTTTTGGCGGTATCAGGTTTCCCAACAAATCCCTGGATATTAAGGTAGTCGGTTTGTTCCTGAACACTAACAAGTTTGGCTGCATATGGATTGCCCAAAAGTTGTACGATTCTTTGTTTAATAGACCCCTTATCAAGATGGAAAACCTGCTGGCCGTTATGGCTTAAAGAAAAAAACAAATGCGGAAAAGCCATTGAAACCCTTATAAATTCATCGATGATATGCCGCATTTCTGCAGCATTGCTTTTTAAAAAATTACGACGGGCGGGAACATTGAAAAACAAATTCTTCATAACTATACTGGTACCAGGTGCTGTTGCGCAAGGTTCCTGGCGAACCACCATGCTATTTTCTATTTCAATGTAAGTTCCCATTTCATCATCTGGCCGGCGAGTTCGCAACTCCACCTGGGAAACTGCTGCTACTGAAGCCAGCGCCTCTCCCCTGAAACCCATGGTGCTTATATGGAAAAGATCGTCAATCTGACGAATTTTTGAGGTTGCATGCCGTTCAAAGCAAAGCCTGGCATCTGCTTCAGTCATCCCCTTCCCATTATCCACGACCTGGATAAGGGCTTTCCCGGCATCATTAATAATCAGGCGAATCTCTGTAGCGCCTGCATCTACAGCATTCTCCAATAATTCCTTTACCGCACTGGCCGGGCGTTGGATCACTTCACCTGCCGCAATTTGGTTCGCTATATGATCGGGTAATAATTGTATGCTGTCTGCCACTATTTTCTCTCTTTTCAGCTGCAAAGGTAAGGAACCTGCCGCTTAGCCCCCGAAGTTGGTTTACTGTGGGAAGGCATTCAAAATGGTAATTTCTAATAGGTCAGATAAATATTTTTCAGAAAAGATTCAACACAGCGGCGAACAGTGGCTGCACTGGTAAAATGGTTATTAACCAATACTGAAAAAAGCAGGTTTTTCCCCCTTTTAGTATGCAGGAATCCGCTAATTGCAACCTGTCCGCTTAATGAACCGGTTTTTGCAAAAATTGCCCCGGGCATATCCTTATAGTAACCGGCCAATGTGCCTTCATTGGCTCCGGGCAAAATGGTTTCAAGCCTTTTCCTGGAAAAATCCTTGTCCATTTTCCTTAATATCCAAACAAAATCCCGGGGGGAAAACTGGTTATACCGGCTCAAGCCGCTACCATCTACCCATCGGGGAGCCTGGGGCAGGTCTTTAAGGTCTGTTTTTAGCAGTGTATCAATAATTTTCTGGGTATCCATCTGCTGCAACAGTTTTTGAGATACCATTAGCAACGACTGTTCGGCAAATAAATTATCACTACGATGCATCATAGGCACAAGCATGGAGTCTGTTGGTTGGGAAAACCTGATCTTATTTGGTGGTTTTGTTTTTTGTCCGGGTATATATATTATAGATTTCCCCAGGGTGTCGCGCAACAGGTCAAGGGCAGAAAGCACCCCGTTGGTTACAAATGGAACTTCAATTGTGCGGAGGATTTCTTTGCCTTCTGTAACATGAAAAATATTGTCATTTTGATCACGCGAGACCACAAAATTATTCCCCTTGGAAGGGTTAAACTGCAGTTTCCAGGACACTTCCGGCTCCGAATAAATAAACGCATCATCAACCATTTTCCCTTCAGCATTTGTGGTTTTTTCGACCACCTGGGTCCATTTGACTACATTCCCATAAACCGGGAGAGAACTTCTTTCTGCCATATAGCCGCTATTGTAATCGTCCCATGCCCACCCATACCCCAATGGCTTTTCATTCCAGTTTTCATCACTGATAACCAGTTCCTTTGGGGTTCCTTTCATCCAGTCAATTACTGGCTGACGTTTAAAATCAGGATGCAATAAAGTTGGATCGCCAGCGGGTTGGAGGTAAATACTATCGGGTGTTTCAAAATACCTGATGCCGGGAAGGGAGTCGCCTAAATATTGAAGGGCGGCGTATAGACTGAATAATTTTGTATTGCTTGCGGGAACAAAATACTTTTCAGCCTGATAATTATAGAGGAACTTGCCTTTGTCCTCATCAAAAATACTAATCCCCACATGTGATTGCTTCAAACCTTCCTTATCTATTAAAAGGGAATGTGCCGATCGGTTAAGTTGCCTGGATGGTGAGCAGGCAAGCATAATTGCCGATACGGATAATGCCGCTGCTGTCTGAAGAAAATTAGATCGCATTTTTCAAATGTAATGAATCTGGATTTTATCAATTCCTTTCCTGGGCCCGAAGCCAACGTTCTGGAATATCATTATTGCTGGCAATTATATAATCCTTGTAAGAACAGGCAATAAATCGCTGGTCTGGCAATTGCATCCACCACCTTCCGGTTTTTTTGCTTTGAAGGAACACAGAATCCACTTCTGCGAAGGCGGTATGGTATTCGAAAAATGCTTCCTTCTCTTTCAAGGGTGCTTCCCTTTTACCTTTGCTCCTGCCGTCTATAAAATACCAGATCATTTGACTGATTTGTTTAGCAGTAAGTTGCTGCTGGTCTGCAGCAGGCTGGTAACCGTAAATACCAAAGCTGGAAACATACGGACTCATACCTGCAAACCTGGCAAGTACGCAGGCCTCTTCACCATTCAGACCATTTGGTGATATTGCTGACCCAGGCGCATAAGCATGAGCGATAGCAGACAGATCGAAACTCACCAACTGGCAGTTTCGGAGCACAGGTTCCATTTCATCTATCTGTTCTTTTATTTGTCCAACCCTGAAACAATCAAACCTGAGTTTATCCATATTTTCCAGCATATATGGATGAACGTAATAGCTCTGGAAAGCCAGATGGCTGTAATGCTTTACGAAATTGGGTTCTCCGGTAAGTATTTCCATCAGGAAATGCTCTGCCTGCGGCAATGCATCCATATCCAGGTCTATCCTGGCATCGATACAGGCGGCTTCAATTATTTGTTTCTTATCGGCATATGCGTGGTATTGGGCAAGGGTCAGGTCATGCGCACCGCCGAGAATAAGCACGGTTTTACCGGCTTCGGTCAATTCCTTTATCACGATTTTTAATGCTGCGTATGTGTCTGCCAGTGATTCGCCGGCTTTAATATTGCCAATATCTGCAAGCTGGATGTCGTTGTGCCAGAAGAAACAGGAAAACAATTCATGCCTTATCCGGTCCGGGGCAGAAGAAAAGGGCCTGCCCATTCCAAGACCGCGTTCTTCACCACATCCTACAAGTACAAGGTCGGCCTCGGCAAGGTCAGGAAACTTATCTTCCTCAAATATTCTGATGTGTTTTCCAATTTGTCCCGACCGGAATCCCTCATCACCGCTCAATTCTGACAATGAAACAGGATTCAGGTAGTCGGTTAAATGTTGCAGGTCATTCATGGCTGCAAGATAATAATTGAACTGTTTTATACCGTTAATTATCGGGAATACTACTTTTGCAGTACAACTGATTAACATGACCATTCATAAGGAAGGCTATAAATCTATAGCGATTGCCACCCTGATCTTTTCATTTTTGAACGTTTTTTCTTTTTTCTTTATAAGCGCAAGTTTCCCCTGGCTGAGCTGGCTTATTTTCATGGTATTGCTTGGTTTACTTCTTTTCATCATATCATTTTTCAGGATACCCAATCGTGTCATGACATTTGATGACAACAAGCTTATTTGTCCGGCCGATGGAAAAGTTGTGGTTATTGAAGAAATGACCGACATAGAATATTTTAAGGACAAGCGCCTGCAGGTGAGCATTTTTATGAGTCCGGCAAACGTCCACGTTAACCGAAACCCGATGTCTGGGGAGGTAATTTATAGCCAATACCACAAAGGCAAATTCCTGGTGGCATGGCACCCCAAATCTTCTACTGAAAACGAACGCCACAGCGTCGTTTTGCAAAAAGGCGATACAAAAATCCTGGTTAAGCAAATTGCAGGAGCGGTAGCAAAAAGGATAGTTAATTATTTACAACCGGGTATGAATGTGATGCAAAATGAGGAGCTGGGCTTTATTAAATTCGGTAGCCGTGTGGATATATTATTGCCGGTCGGGACCAAGGTAAATGTATCCCTTAACCAGGCAGTTAAGGGAGGCGTGACTGTGCTGGCGACTTTATCGTGAATCATTCATAATTCAAAACACCCGTTCCATTTCTTTTAAAGAATACACTGTAAAGGTTGGTTCAATAGCCGGGATTTCATTCAAATGGTTCACAAATACCTGGTCAAGACCGGCATTTTTTGCACCTACAATATCTATTTCAATATTATCACCAATCATAATACTTGTTTCCCGTTCAGCCCCGGAGGTCTTAATGGCATAATCAAAAATCTCCCTATGGGGTTTCAGGCTATTACTACCTTCAGATGTAATGACTTTTCCAAAAAATCCATCGATTTCCGCATACTTTAATTTGCTAAGCTGCGTTTCTTGAAAACCGTTGGTGATCAAGTGTAGCTGATACCCTTTATCACGCAGGTAGTGTAACAGCTCGATGGTATAAGGGAAAAGCGCCTTTCTGGTAGGTAATAAATGGATGAAATCATCACTCATTTGCCGCGCCAGCTTGTCGTCGCCAATCTTGAAATCCAACAAGGTATGCCACATGCGTTTCCAGCGGAGTTCATCAACCTTAATAAACCCATTTCTGTAACGCTCCCATAATTTATCATTGTGCAGAACGTATTGCCTGTAAAATACCTCGAAATCAGTTACGCCACGGTCTTTCAGATTAAGCGTAACATACAGATTTTCAAGTGTTTGCCGGGCATTTGTATCAAAATCCCAAAGTGTATGATCGAGGTCAAAGAAAAGGTGCTGATATTTTTTCATATTGCGGTGCAAAGGTAGCCTAAGGAAAATAATCACAACGCTGAAAATAATAGAAACCAATACCCTTAAACCAAACCAGCAATGTCCAAATCCTTTTTCACCGGAGCCATCTTATTGTTCTCCCTTTCCTCAATGGCCGACCCTACTGATAGCTCAGCAATTCAGCCAAAGGATGAAGCTATACTTTACAAGAGATTCAATAAACAACTTGATTCACTGGAAAGTAAAATAACTTTCCAGACCGGGCAAATATCACTGGCAAATGGACACATTAAACTTACCGTACCGGAAGGATTTCAATTCATTAATGCCGAGCAAACCCGCTTTATCCTGGAAGATCTTTGGGGGAATCTGGAGGACAAGGACGTTTACGGTATGCTGGTAAAAAATGGATTCAAGGTTTCCCGCCTGACTAATGATTACAGTTTCGTACTTAGTTACAGTGACCTGGGATATGTTCAGGACAATAAAGACACAGACCTTGACCATGCCGATTTATTAAGCACGCTCCAGAACAACATGGAAATCAACAATGAGAATAGGATTTCCCATGGCGTAAATACCATGACGGTGAAGGAATGGGTACTTGTACCATACTATGACAAATATAAAAAAGCATTATACTGGGCAAATAAGATAGCAGTAAACGGCAGTGATGAAGAAATCCTGAATTATAACCTGCGCCTGCTGGGAAGATCTGGGGTCATTAAAATTAACGCCGTTGCTACAATGGATCAATTGCCCTCTATTAAACAGGTCCTGCCCCTTATCATCAGCCAAACCCGCTTTGAAGAAGGGCAACAGTATGCCGATTTCATGGCAGGAAAAGACAAAATCAGTAACTGGACCATAAAAGAACTGATTGCTGGTAAAGACCAGGATAAAAATTCGATCTCAACCTTCATGCATTCCCCGAAATTCTGGTTATCCTTACTTGCAATTGGCGGTGCAGGATTTGCCGGTTTTAGCATTTTTAAAAGAAACAGGCTGGTGATGGCAAGCGTACAATGACTTACATTTACGCATGAATATTGTGATCACAGGTGCCAGCAAAGGGATTGGGAAAGCCCTGGCTGAGCAATTCGCAGCAAACGGCAATACACTATTCCTTTGCAGCCGTGGGGAAACCGGATTATACCAGGCTTTGGGTGAATTGGCACAACGCTTTCCTGAAGTAACCATTAAGGCCATGCCTGCCGATGTTTCAGATAAACAACAGGTAGATCAATTTGCAGCATGGGTACTTTCTGCAGCTGTTCCGGATATCATTATTAATAACGCAGGTCAATTTATTCCTGGCAGTATACACCAGGAAGATGAAGGGGTACTGGACCAGATGTTAAAATTAAACCTTTACAGTGCCTATCATGTTACCCGCTCTTTTTTACCAGAAATGATCCAAAGGGGTTCGGGCCACATTTTCAATATCTGTTCTATCGCCTCTTTACATGCCTACAATAATGGCGGATCTTATGGTATTAGTAAATACGCATTGCTTGGTTTAACGCGCAATTTGCGGGAAGAAATGAAACCGCATGGCATTAAAGTTACTGCGGTTATGCCCGGAGCCGCCTATACTGCTTCATGGGAAGGCGCAGGAATTGATCCCGGACGAATCATGAAAGCCTCAGACATTGCCATCATCATAGAGGCTGCCAGCCGATTATCCCCCCAGGCCTGCGTTGAAGATATCGTTCTTCGTCCACAACTCGGCGATTTGTAATTTTCAAAAAAATCCCCAAGTGAGATTCCGGTCTTTTATATTATTATTTCCTGCTTTCCTGGCGCCAGTATTTCTATTTGCCCAGGTAAGCTTTTCAACTATTACGGATGAATTATCTGTTCACCTCAACGGTATTTTACAGGTGCAATTTATAGTTGAAAATGCAAGTAAAATTGAACAATTTCAGCCACCTGAATTCAGTGATTTCAAAGTATTACAGGGGCCAATGGAAACTTCCGGGATGAGCCTTGTCAACGCCCAGCTTACCCAATATAAAGCCCTGACTTATGTTTTACAGCCTTTACGGAAAGGACGGTTAACAATTCCCGGAGCCACAGCATTAATTAACGGAAAAAAAATGCATTCTAACCGGGTAGTGGTTGAAGTTGGCGATGCAGATCATTCACCATCAAATCCATATCCCAGAAATCCGGGTATTGCTGACTTACAGGAATCGGCTGAGGAAGATTTCCTATTGGGTGAAAACGAAAATGCCAATGAAAAAATTAAAAATAACCTGTTTGTAAAACTGGACCTTGATAAAACTGCTGCCTTTATTGGCGAGCCGATCGTTGCCACCTATAAATTATATACCAGATTAAGATCTGAATCCAGGGTAAGTAAAAGGCCTTCAATGAATGGATTCAGTGTATATGATATGCTTGAACCAGAAGGGACTGCGCCATCCGTTGAAAAGCTAAATGGAAAAGCCTACATGGTGCATATTATCAGGAAAACACAATTATTCCCATTACAGGAAGGAGATATAACACTCGAACCGGTTGAATTAGAAAATACCGTTCGCTTTCTCAGAACAGGGGATAAGGCAAGAGGGCCTGCAGCCAAATCGTCTATTGAAAAGATGTTTGAAGACCTTATGGCTGAGCCTTCAGGGGAATGGGAAGACCACCGTGTAACGTTAAGCAGTGAACCTAAAAAGATAAGCATCAAAGCTCTTCCCCCTGGCGCCCCGGTTTCTTTTAATGGTGCCGTCGGGAAATTTACTATCCATGGAAAATTGAATGAACCTCAGGTGGAAGCCGGAGAGAACGCCACTTATGTGTTGACAGTTGAAGGAAGTGGAAACCTGCCCCTTATAAATGCACCAGCCTGGCAGCTTCCGGAAAAAATAGAACAATTCGATCCGGTTATTACTGAAGATATAAATAAACTGGTGGCACCCATGCATGGCAGCAAAACATTTACTTATACTTTTACAGCCTCCGAAGCAGCAGATTATGATTTGCCTCCTATCGAATTCAGTTATTTTGATCCTATTACCAAAACCTACAAAACAATTGGGACTGACCCGCAGAAATTAAAAGTAACCCCGGGGAATAACCGAAAGCATAATACCCCCCCGCCATCGGGCCAAACCATTAAAAAAGGCAGCTCAAACAAACTGTTATGGCCGGTTTTTATCCTGCTGTCAGTAATGGCCGCTGTAATTTTGTGGATACTTTTCAGAAATATGAGAAACCAGACCAAACCAACACCTGTTAATATTGAAATGCCGCAAATACCAGTACGAAAGGATCCATTGGCGGCTGCCAAAGCGGCTGCCGAAAAAGAGGATAGCAGTACATTTTATAAAGCAGTGGATCTTGCATTGTGGGCAGTGACTGCCGAAAAGCTAAGGCTTCCGGGATCTGCCCAACAAAAGCCTGCAGCGCTGCTCGGACTTGCAAAAATGGGATTATCAACGGATGACCTTCGGCAATTAGAACAATGTTGGAATGAATGTGAATGGGCTCTATATGTGCCGGCAATTGAAAACAGGGTGAATGAAAGTTTATTGCAAAAAGCCGAGGATTTAATAATGTCAATTGAGGCTTTAAGCTAACACTATTCGGTGTATTTGTAACCTACACCACGGACTGAATGAAAATACCTTGGATTCCGACTGTCTTCTTCGAAATATTTCCGGAAATTCAAAATAAAATTATCAATAGTGCGGGTAGTTGGATAAACATTATAACCCCATACTGTTTGTAATATCTTTTCCCTGGTCACTACTTCATTTTTATTCTCCAGCAACAATTTCAACAACATGGCTTCCTTCTTGCTGAGTTGAATTCTTTCACCACTTTTTGTTATAGCTTCCTGCGCATTGAAATCGACTTTATTATTCCCAAAAGTATAGATGTCTCCAATGCTTTCTTTATCCAATAATTTTTTATTTTTTTCAATGAGTTTATGCACCCTCAGTAAAAGTTCTTCCAGGTTAAATGGCTTGGTCAGGTAATCATCTGCCCCCTTTTTCAGTCCCAATACCCGGTCTGCACTGCCGCTTCTTGCACTCAAAATCAATATAGGCACCTGGTTATTCTGGATACGAATGGTCTCCATAACGGTAAGGCCATCCATTTCAGGGAGCATGACATCTAATATAATAAGGTCAAAATATTCATTCTGTACAGCTTTAATAGCGCTCAATCCATCAAAGGCAGAAGTTACCTCATAGCCTTCAAGTTCAAGATTTAATTTAAGCGCATCATGAAGGTTTTCCTCATCTTCTACAAGTAGTATGGACAAATGCTCAGCCATCAGGCAGATTGTAATTGAATGGTAAAAATACAGCCGCTTGGCTGATTATCCGTCACCTGGATTGAACCATGGTGATCTGATGCAATCTTTTTACAAAGGTATAAACCTAAACCGGTTCCTTTGGCACGCCGCACCTCCTCGCTGCCAATCCGGTAAAACCGTTGAAAAACTTTCACCTTTTCTGTCTGTGGTATACCAGGTCCCTGGTCTCTTACTTCAATGGCTATTTTATCCTGCTTCTTTTTTAGGTTTAATTCAATCGGTCCCTCTTTAGGAGCATATTTGATAGCATTATCGACCAAATTACTGACCATTATCTGAATTAGAAGGGGATCACCTTTGAAATCAATTTCAGGCTCGATTTGCCACCGAAAATGCCTCTCAGGAAACCGTTGCTGGAATTCAAGCATTATTTTTTCAGTAATTGATGAAAGATCAAATTCTTCCCGGACCAGTTTATATCCACCGCCTTCCAGTTGTGATGATATCAGGATATTATTGGTTAGTGTATTGAGCCGGTTGGTTTCCTGCAGGGTCATCTGGATCAGTTTCTGCTGCTTTTGCTCATCCAAGCGATGCTTTTGAAGGGTTTCAAGGTTTAGTTTTGCAACTGCTATAGGTGTTTTTAGTTCGTGGGTAATGGCCATCATGAAATTCTGCTGCTGCTGCGCGACCCTGAACTGTCTTCTTACCGCCCTAAAAACAAATATTGCACATATAATTATTATTCCCAGGAATGTTGCGCCTTCACCCTGGTACTGGTACGTTTTCTTTTCAGCTTCAGAATTGATTTTTTCAACTTTCTGCAAGTACGCCGGGTCATCAGCCACCAATTCCGTCAACCTGAAATTAGCCATCTGCTGGTTTTGTTGCTGCAACCTGATATACCAAAAAAATAAAGCTGCAATAATATAAAACAACAGGAACCAATAAATTGCTGTTGCCAAAGCCAGTTTTTGGCGGGGAAGGAAGCGTTGCGGCATACTCAGTTAGGGGCCCTTTCCACCCTTATTCCAATATTGAGAATATTTTCAAGCGGATCATCGCGCATAATCTGCTCCAATTGAAAGCGGTAAGTGCCTGCTTTCAATGAAACTGGTGACTGCGAAATTTTTATCCGGTGTTCATAAATATCATCCATCCCAGAACCCAGCCATCCCTTTTCATTGCTGGCCAGTTGTAGGTCAAGTGCCTGTGGCTTAACAATTGAATCACCAGGGGCCTGGGTATAAATATTAACCCAAAGGTTATTATAACGGTAGGCGTCTGAGTGCCGGATAACTACAAAAATATTGTAACGGGAAGCTGCATCAGAAATGGTGAAACTGATTTCCGGTTTAACGGAAGAATGCCAATGCTGGTCTTGCAAGGGAATATTTCTTTCAAAAACATCCACTTTTTCACAAGCAGCAAACGGCATTACACCGAAAGCCAGTAGAATTATAAGTTTATAAGAAAATTTCATACAATTAAAAATAGGACTTATAGTACATTTAGTACCTGCTCTTTGGCCTTTTCCAATTCATCTTTCATCATAACCACTGATTGCTGTATAGTTGAATCGTAGGCTTTTGCCCCGGTCGTATTAATTTCCCTGCCGATTTCCTGTAAAAGAAAGGACAATTTTTTTCCAATTTCCGCATCATTCTGGCGCAACAGAACTTTGAAATAATCACAATGGTTTTTCAGCCTAACCTGCTCTTCACTAATATCAATTTTCTCGATATAAAAAATAATTTCCTGTTCCAACCGGTTTTTGTCATAATTATCGCTACCAACATTATCCTCCAGTAGCCTCACCAATCCATCCCTGATTTTTTGTTTGCGCTGAGGCTCAAGTTCTGCAATAAGTTGTTCGTGCTTTTCAATATTGGTGATCCTTTTCAGAAGGTCTTCTTCCAGGACCTTGCCTTCCTCCAGGCGATGCTTGTTAAGATCTTCTACCGCAGTATCTATTATATTCCTGAAAACCAGCCATTCTTCGTCTGTTAAAGTTTCAGAAGTGGGGGTGATTACTTCCGGTAGCTTCAGGATATTCCCTAATATCTGGGAATCATCAAGTCCTAATTCCCTTGATAGTTCAGCAATTGGCTCGAAATAAGCTTTCGCGAGAGATACATTTACAGTTACCGGTTTTGCATTGCCGGTTTGTTTAAGGCTGATCATACAATCGATGGTACCTCTTTGCAATTTCTCCGACAATCGTTTGCGGATATCGAATTCAAAAGGCTTGAGAAAAGCAGGCATTTTGATGGAACATTCAAACTGCTTACCGTTAAGTGATTTAATATCTACCAGGAAGGTTTTATCGCCAACATTCATTTCTGCCCGTCCAAAGCCCGTCATTGATTTCAGCATGTAATTTTCATTTAATCAGCAAGGTAATGAATAAGCGCAAAAAGTTCATTCCTGGTAAACTGCCGTAGCTCGCCAGATGCCCATCCTTCGATATTTAGCTGACCAATACTATGCCGGACCAACCGAAGTGTTGGAAATCCGACTGCTGCGGTCATCTTTCGAACCTGGCGATTCTTTCCTTCCTTAAGGGTCAGCCTGATCCAGCTTGTTGGAATATTTTTTCTGAACCGGATGGGTGGATGACGTTCAGGAAGCTGCGGTTGAATTTCCAATTGCCCGACTTTTGAAGGCAGTGTTTTATATTTTTTTCCATCAACATTTATTACCACACCACTTGCAAGTGCAGCCAGGGCATTTGGAGTAACCAACCCTTCAACCTGCACCAGGTATGTTCTTTCGTGTGCCCGCTGAGGCAATAGCAGCGCCGCATTCAAAGAACTGTCATTGGTCAGTATCAATAAACCTTCACTGTCATAATCAAGGCGTCCAACCGGATAAACATCGGCAGGAACATCTGCGAAATTTTTCAGTGTCTTTTTATTTCCTTCTGCACTGAATTGTGATAAGACCTGATATGGTTTATATAATGCGAAGTAGTATAACATGAGCATAAAAAAAGCCCGGGAGTAAACCGAGCTTTAATATATGGATGGGTTAGTAAGTAAGGGAACAAAAATTCCCTCCACAATATTAAAAATAATTTTTGCTATCGAAAAAAATATTTCTGAATTTTTATACACATTTTTTCATATGCTGTGGAAAAGGGAATGAATATACACGGCTATGATTATGCAGTTACCTTTGTGCAAATTTCAAACTATGCGTTTCCCTTCTCCAGTAGCATTACCCTGGTTGGCAGAACTTATCAAAGCTGAATTGATTGGCAATAGCGCAGGAATGGCAACCGGCATTAATGAGATTCACAGGGTCGAAGCTGGCGACCTGGTATTTGTTGACCATCCAAAGTATTACGAGAAGTGTTTGAAATCTGCCGCATCCTTCATTATTATCAATAACCCTTCAGTTAAAATTCCGGAAGGCAAAGCCCTTTTAGTTGTTGAAAATCCTTTTGAAGCATACACAACTATTGTAAATCATTTCCGGCCTTTCTCTCCGGCAACTCAACCGATTAGTACTACAGCGATTATTGGTGAAGGAACATACCTGGCACCTAATGTTTTTATAGGCCATTATGTTACCATTGGCAGGAATTGCAGGATACAGCCAAATGTCAGCATTATGGACCATTGTATTATCGGCGACAATGTTGTTATTCAATCCGGCTCTGTAATTGGATCGGATGCCTTCTATTACAATACCAAAAAAGACAGGGAAGTATGGTATCGCCGTATGCTAAGTTGCGGAAGAGTTCTAATTGAGGATGATGTGGAAATTGGTGCCTGCTGCACTATTGACCGTGGTGTAAGTCATGATACTTCAATTGGCAGGGGTACCAAAATTGACAACCATGTTCATATTGGACATGACACCATAGTTGGTAGAAACTGCCTGTTTGCGGCTCAGGTCGCTATTGCAGGGGCAACTAACATTGAAGATGGTGTAATACTCTGGGGACAAGTTGGCGTAAATAAAACCCTTACCATCGGAAAGAATACCGTAGTATACGCACAGTCAGGCGTTGGCAGTTCTCTTGAACCCAATAAAGTCTATTTTGGCAGCCCTGTTGAAGAAGCCTCCAAAAAAATGAAGGAACTGGTATGGGTAAAAAGAATTCCTGAAATCTGGAAGAAAGTAATGCAACAATCCTGATTCAAGGTTAATTTGGTTTGTAGTCGTAAGGAACAGCTTCCGCCATTCTTTCATAACTCCAGTATCCGGTATTCACAAGATCAGCCTGGTCATACCAATAACCGTTTTCTTCAATGGCAAATTCATTCTGAATATCGAGGATAGATAATTGCACCTTTATATGAGAAGGCAACTTGTTAACGCTTACAAACCTGGGATCAGGCATTTCATTGCGATAAATTATCCTGTAACGGCCAGTTAGTGAAATATCAACCGACCCGCTATCTGACTGGTAAAAGCTGGAATCATAATAGTTGTCCAGTGGCACAGATTCAAACGTTTTTGCATTCGGATTCACTCTTTCCAATGCAAATCCCTGCTGCTGGATTGTGCTATCATACCAGGATTTCATAAAATGCAGTTTACTCCCGCGGTATGCTTTGTTCCTGTTTACTTTCCATTTCGCGTCTTCCTCTGTAGTTCCGCTAAGGGTTTCAAAAAAGGGGTATCCCGTATATGTGCTGATTTGCGTTGCATATTCATAGGTCATTGAATCTAACTGGTAGCGGACTTTGTACCCTAAGGCATGGTTAATGAACTGTAAATCTTCCCTGACCAGAATTTTCAGCCTGTTGCGCTTCTTGCTATAAAAAAACCTAAGGGCTTCGGGGTTCAACAATTCACATTGTTCGGCATTGGCCGTTGTTCCGAAAAACTGCTCCTTAAAAAAATCACCGTATTTAGTCCAGCCGTCTTTTACTTCATTACTTCCTGCAACGGTAACTGCATCCATACTTTTATCCTTAGCTTTCAATTCAAGTAACAAAGGATCGGTAGTATTGGAATTGATGCGCATTTCTGCAGACTGATAACCTGTATAAGAAACTGCAAGGTCGTAGCCGCCTTTAGGCAACCTGATGGTGAACTCCCCATCGGCATTGGTAATAACACCAAATGTGGTATTCTGGCAAAATACAGAAGCACCGGAAAGCGCCTGATGCGTCGCTGCATCTGTTACTTTACCAGTTACAGTAAATTGTTCCTGGGCAAAAATGCTGTTTACGGTTACCAGCAAAGCAAAGAATAATTGAAATGCGTTTTTCATACGGAGGAAAATTGATTGAAAAATCAAACGAGAAACGTGAAATAACAAAGCCTCGTATATTAGGAAAGCAAAAAAAAGGCCATTTATCCTAAATGCTGTTGTAAATACCGCTCACAGGATGTGCGAATAACGTAATGAAGTGGTGTAAACTGAAAACCAGGAATGGCTTCCAGCAGTTTTGAATTATCAAAATGGGTTTTACTTTGGGCAACTTTTGCACTTTCCCTGCTTAATAGCGGTTGCTTACCCGTAAATGCTGATTTGACCTTTTCCAACCGCCAGGCCAATTCACCCATTAATGCTGTTGCTTCCCGATGAGGCTGTTTTTTACCGAATCCATCTGCTATTGTATTAAATAGTTGCCGAAAGCTCCAGTTCTCTCCATTTACTATAAATCTCTCCCCGTTTATATCACTTTGTAAAAGGCTTACTGTTGCCCTTGCTACGTCTTCAACATATACAAACCCGTTTACGCCATTGGTATACCAGGGAAATCCTTCAAATACATTTTTAAAAATAGCGCAACTGCTATTGGACCAATTTCCATACCCAAGGATGGTGCTTGGATTTATGATAACACCATCCAATCCTTCTGCCATACCACGCCACATCTCCATTTCCGCCTGGTACTTAGAAATCGCATAATGCGTATTTACTTTCCCATCTGTCCAGGCTTTTTTTTCATCCACCAATACGCCATCCTTTGTCCTGCCAAGGGCTGCAACTGAACTTATGTGCACCATCCGCTTAATACCCGACTCCATAGCAATGTTTACTACATTGGCAGTACCCTGTATATTTGTGTTATACATGTTTTTCCGATCAGCCTTATGGAATGAAACAATGGCAGCTGCATGTACGACTGCTTCAATTCCCTGCATTGCTTCCTCTAAACTAATAATATCAAGCACATCACCTTCAACCCAATTCACTTTTTGCAAAATACCGGGTTCTATAAAAAATGGCAATTCACTTGTATTTCTCTTTATTGCTGACACCTGGTAGCCCTCAATGATTAATTGCCTGATGATCCAGGCTCCTAAAAAGCCTGTACCGCCGGTAACTAAAACATTTTTCATAACAGCATCGGAACTTGTATGCATCATAGAGTATAGGTATAATAGCCAGCGCCCGATTTGCGTCCTAATTTTCCCTCGGACACTTTTTGCTGCTGAATAATTGAAGGTTCAAGCCTGGCAGGTTTGCCCAGTTGTTCGTAAACACTACAGCTGACTGCGAAATTTATATCATTCCCAATAAGATCCATTAACCGGAAGGGGCCCATTTTAAAGCCTGCAGATTCCATTAATGCATCTATTGTGGGTATAGATACCCCTTCCTCCGCCAACCTAAGTGATTCAATATAGAATGGTCGGGCAACCCGGTTTACGATGAATCCTGGGGAATCCTTACAAAGAACTGGCACCTTGCCCATATCTTTCGCAAGCTCCATTATTAACCGGATACAGTCATTGCCACTAAACGGTGTGTGAATAATCTCAACCAGTTTCATGATTGTAGGTGGATTAAAAAAATGCATTCCGACTAGGCGGTTTGGATAAGGATGCGCCTCCGCAATATCGGTAACAGGTAAAGAAGATGTATTACTTGCGTAAACAGAATGTTCTCCATTGATTGCAGCCAGCTGCCTGAACAATATAGTTTTCAATTCCAGTTTCTCAGCAATAGCTTCAATAATGATATCTGCGGAACAATACTTCACTTCGGCAACAAAATTGATATTGGCCAATATGCCATGCATGGAGTGGTATGTAATCTTTTGTTTTTCCAGCAATGATTGCAGGTTGTTGCCGATTTGTTCACGTGCATGTATTATTGCTGCTTCATTGTGGTCATAAAGCGTAACCTTAAATCCATGCTGTGCTGCAGCCTGTGCAATTCCGGCACCCATTGTACCGGCCCCGCAAACACAAATGGAATTATTCATGACAGGCATAATTGGCAGTTGGATCAAAAACTAGCCTTGAACTGTTGAAGGAAACGAACATCATTTTCACTAAACAGGCGAAGGTCATTTATCTGGTACTTCAGCATGGTGATTCTTTCAATTCCCATACCGAAAGCGTAACCCGTGTATTTATTTGGATCAATACCACAATTTTCAAGAACCTTAGGATGAACCATACCGCAGCCTAATATTTCCACCCATGTCGTTTGCTTACAAACATTGCATCCTTTTCCTTCGCACAGCAGGCAACTGATATCCATTTCTGCACTTGGTTCAGTAAATGGAAAATAAGATGGCCTGAACCTGATTTTAACATCCCTGCCAAACAATTCCTGTACGAAGAAATACAAGGTCTGTTTGAGGTCGGCAAAAGAAACCTGTTCATCTATGTACAAACCTTCAACCTGGTGAAAGAAGCAGTGTGCCCGTGCAGAGATGGTCTCATTGCGGTATACACGACCCGGACAAACAATCCGGATGGGTAGTTTATTCTTTTGCATTTCGCGGACCTGAACATTGCTGGTATGGGTTCGCAATAACCAGTCTGGAGTTTGATTCAGGTAAAAAGTATCCTGCATATCCCGGGCAGGGTGGTTTTCCGGTAAATTAAGGGCAGTAAAATTATGCCAGTCGTCTTCGATCTCCGGTCCCTCTGCAACAGAAAAACCCAGACGCCTGAATATAGACACGATTTCGTTCCTGACAAGGCTTATCGGATGCCTTGACCCAAGAGGCAACGGGTCACCTGGAAGCGTCCAGTCGAATCCTGCTTCGCCTTTTGCGGTTGCGGCTAATGCTTCATCACCCGACAGGGCTGATTTCCAGGCTTCATATTTTTCTTCTGCAAGCTGCTTGAATTCATTGAGAACAGCCCCGAATTCTTTCTTTTGGTCATTGGACACCTGTTTCATTTGGCTGAAAAGCGCCTTCACTATCCCCTTGGTACCAAGGAATTTAATGCGGTAGTCTTCCAGTTCTGCTGCGCCATTGGGCTCGATTGCGACAATCTCTTCTTTATATTGCGCAATCTGCTCTAACAATTTTTCCATCCTGCAAAGATAAGGAACTGTCCACTTTGCACCCGACAGGCACTATAGGATTTGCTCAGAGGAATAGTTTTACATAAACCCATACAAAAGGGGTTGCCAGTAACAATGAATCAAACCTGTCGAGGAAACCACCATGGCCGGGCATTATGTGGCCACTGTCTTTCACGCCAGCCATTCTTTTCAGTTTACTTTCCAAAAGATCGCCAAACGTACCGGTAATGGCAGCGATAGCTGCTATTGTTGCCGTATGATTAACAGGAAGCCCCGTAAAATGGGCCAGGATGGCCATTGCTGCAATACTAAAAAGAATCCCGCCAATTGTGCCTTCCCAGGTTTTTTTGGGCGATACAGGGGATAATGGTGTTTTTCCAATTATGGAGCCAACCAGGTAAGCCATGGTATCGTTAATCCAAATAGAAAATATTATTCCAATTGGCAATAAGTACCCGTATTCCGCGTGAGTTCTGAGATTTATCAGCAGTCCCCAACTCAAGGAAATATAAATAATGCCAAGGGCAGAATACCGGATATTAACCAACCGGATATCCCGTGTGAATAGTAATTCTATAATTGGGAGGGCAAATAAGAATAAAAGTCCGGTCCACCAGCCAAGCGCGTGCAACGAAAATGGGCCGCTGGTAAATTGGTCTCCGGTGAAATACATGAGCAAACTCCAGCCAGCCAGCATAATTCCATAACGATGGAATGGGGTTATTTCAGCATACCCTGATTCAAATTTCCCAACCAGCTCCTGGTATTCATACCAGCATCCAAAATGAATAATGGAGAAGAGTATAAAAAACGCCCATTGGTTCCACAAAAGCCCGGCAAGCATTACTACTGCGAAAATCAGCGCTGTGCCCGTCCTGGTCCAGAATGTTTGCCAATTAAATGCCATTGGAGAATTATTTTGAACTTTCTATTTCCTGCCTGAAGGTAAAATCATTTCATCATCTGTATCATATATCTCGCCATAATGTGTATGCGAAATACGCTGCATGTACCAAATGATAATTCCTATGGCTGCTGCACTTGCAATAATGATCATAGGCTGCAAATCGGGCTCTTTATCAATATAGGATTTATCATAGTATACATAAATAACCTGGATGGCATTATTTACAAAATGTGCTATTACAGATGGCCAGATACTTCCACTATACCAATAGATTGCACCCAGCAAAATTCCCAATAGGATTCTGGTGAAAAATCCCAGGAACTGGCCATGGAATGCAGAAAAAATAATTGCTGTAATTATTATGCCTGCCCAGGGCCTCTTGGAAATCTGAATAAATAATCTCTGAAGGATACCCCTGAAAAAGAACTCTTCACACATGGCAGGAAGAAAAGCAATCAGGAACAAAATAGCTGCAAGGTCAGACGGGCCTTTCATGTTCAGCATTGCTGCTGTCAGTTTGCTGGCGTTTTCTTCAGCTGCCCTGAGTTTTTCTTCTGTGGCTTTCATGAAAGCCGGAAGGTGAATATGCTGATTAAGCTGGTTCACCCAGGAGGCCAGCGGGAAAGCCAGAAATAATAATATTGCCCCAAGCCACCAGAAATTAAGAGGGATTGGTTTTTTTACCCCCAGGTAATTCAAGGGGCGCTGGTCGCTCAGATATGAAAAAACCAAAGCAGGCAACATGAAAATCACAGTTGACAGCACTCCCTGCAATAATTTTAATGCGGGCAAAACCCCTGGCTGGGAAATGTCAAGGTTTTGCAATTGGTCGAAGGAAACATTATATAATCGGGCAATGCCAAAAAAAGCAACCAGCCCTATTGACAAATAAATGCCAAAAGTAAGGCTGCCAAAAATAACAAGTTGTAACCAGGCTGGTTTGTGCTTAAGATACTTATCCATAATAGTTTACCGGAGGCTGCAACCCGGTTGTTCTTAGCTGCAATATGCAATAAAAAAGGCCATATTTATACATTACACTAGCTTTGCGGAAAATAATTACCCTTGGTTAAGGTTGGTCCAATAGTATTACCTGAATTTCCGCTCTTGCTTGCACCCATGGAAGATGTGAGTGATCCCCCGTTCCGTGCTGTGTGCAAAGATAATGGCGCAGATCTCATGTATACAGAATTTATTAGCAGCGAGGGACTAATCAGGGATGCTATAAAAAGCCGCCAAAAACTCGACATTTTCGATTATGAGCGGCCCGTAGGCATCCAGATTTTTGGCGGCGATGAAGATGCAATGGCAATGAGTGCCCAAATAGTGGATGCTGTTAATCCCGATTTACTGGATATCAATTTTGGGTGCCCGGTTAAAAAAGTAGTGACAAAGGGCGCAGGGGCAGCCGTTTTAAAGGATATCGACCTGATGATAAGACTAACTGCGGCCTGTGTTCGTTCTACCAAGCTGCCTGTAACTGTGAAAACACGCCTTGGATGGGATGCAGATTCCATAAATATCAGTGAAGTAGCCGAAAGGTTGCAGGACACTGGCATACAGGCATTGTCCATCCATGGCCGCACCCGTAGCCAGCTATACAAAGGCAACGCCGACTGGACCCATATCGCCCGGGTTAAAGAAAATCCCCGTATCCGGATCCCGATTTTCGGAAATGGAGATATCGATTCCCCCGAGAAAGCACTGGAGTATAAAAAAAGATATGGGGTGGACGGCATCATGATTGGCCGCGCTGCAATCGGTTATCCCTGGATTTTCCAGGAAATTAAGTATTTTATTCAAACAGGCAGGCATCTCGAACCACCAACTATCGAACAAAGAGTCGAAGTAATCCGCAAGCATTTACACAAATCAGTAGAATGGAAAGGTATTGTACCGGGCATTAATGAAATGAGAAGGCATTATAACAATTACCTGAAAGGGTTGCCTAATATCAAGGATTTCAGGCTTCGGCTGGTAACTGTTAAAACGGTTGAAGAAATTGACGCAACCCTCGATGAGATCATCCGCACCTATTCGGGTTATGTTTTTGAAAGAAGGAAACTTGATATGGATGCGATGGCATACAACTGCGGTTAACCCGCATAATATTTAGTGGGTCAATCTTCTATAGCTTTTATCACTGACGGGTCAAGCGGTGATATACCTGCAGCAAAATAATGCATAAGAATCCCATTTTCATTTACAAGGTATTTGGAAAAGTTCCATTCAGGAACCTGATCACACCAGCCATTTGAGGAGCTATTGGTTAACCAGTAAAATACGGGGTTCTGGGCAGGCCCCTTGATTACCGTTGTTTTTTTTGCCAATGGAAAGCTAATATTATAATTCTTCCTGCAGAATTCTGCAATAGTTTTATCGTCGCTTTTCTCCTGTTGCTTGAAATCGTTTGCAGGAAATGCAATGATCACCAATTTACCTTCAAAACGTTCATAGAGTTTTTGAAGGCTTTCATACTGTGCCGTATAACCGCAATCAGATGCTGTATTAACAATAAACACCTTCTTTCCTCTTAATGAGTCTATAGAAAGCTGGCTGCCATCAGTAAGTGTAATATCCCCGGAATAGAATGAGCGCAATGGCTGCCGCATGTCTTTATTCACCAGGTGTTTTTCTTTTGAACCCAGCAGCCTGCCAGCTTTCATCAAAGCAGGATAAAACCATTTTAACACCTGTTGTCTTTTGCTCATTTGATTATTGGAGTTTAAAATTATACCGGCTCCAATCAGCAAGCCGGCTGAAAGGAATAAAAGGATGCGGCGCTTTAACAGCCAATTCACCCTATAATTTTTTTAAACAACGATAATTTGCCTTTAAATGGCGGATACTTAAGGGATGGATCAAACCATGTCGGCGTTTTTAAAACAGATTTCCTATGGCTGAAGGTGTCATAAGAGAATTTCCCATGCGCAGCGCCTATCCCACTTTTGCCACGCCCACCGAAAGGCATCTCGGGATTGGAAAACTGCCAACTTGAATTATTAACGCACCCACCCCCAAAGCTGACTGCATTAATCCAACTTTCTTCTGTTTTCTTACTGTTTGTGTACACTGAAAAAGACAATGGATTAGGATTTTCAGCGATGACTTGTAAGGCTTCCTGCTGGTTTTTAAAAGTTAAGATGGGTAAAATGGGGCCAAATATTTCTTCTTTCATGATTGGTGAATCACGTGATACATTATCAATTAGTGTTGGCGCAATAAATTTTGCTTCGGCATTGTATTGGCCACCGTGAATAATACGCCCTTCATTTAAATAACCGATCAGTCTATTAAATTGCCGGTCATTTATTATCCGCCCATAATTATCACTGGCATGGGGACTGTCCGAAAAAAAACTTACTATTGATTCCTTCATGGCCTTAACCAATTTATCTTTCACTGTTTCATGCACCAAAATATAATCAGGAGCAACACACATTTGACCAGAGTTGACAAAGGTGGTCATGGTAATTCGCCGTGCAGCTACTGAAATATTGGCATCCGCCTCAACTACGCAAGGACTTTTCCCTCCAAGTTCCAGCGTAACGGGAACCAGTTTACTGGCGGCCAATTCATAAATGATCTTACCAACAGATGTGCCACCGGTAAAAAAAACATGATCAAATGCGAAATGAACCATCATTTCGGGAACAACAGTTGCACCATCGCCTTCTACCACAAATAATTCCTGGTCATCAAAACATTTTGTGATCATTTTATGTATCAGTGTTGCAGTTGCCGGAGCATATTCGCTGGGTTTCATTACAACCACATTTCCTGCAGCCAGGGCACCAACTAATGGGCCAAATAATAAAAGAAAAGGAAAGTTCCATGGACCAATGATTAACACCACACCAAGCGGTTCATTATAAATATAACTTGTGGAAGGCAGGTTAACAAGGTTTGTCCCCACTCGTTTTGGCCGCATCCAGGATTTCAGGTGCTTTAACGCATAGTTGATCTCAGCAAGCACTAAACCCACCTCAGTAACCCAGGCTTCTTCCCTGTTTTTGTGCAGGTCTTTATGAAGGGCGGTATAAATATCTTCCTCGTATTTTAAGACCAGTTCCCTGAACTGTAATAATTTATTCCTGCGCCATTCATAGGTTTTCGTTTCGCCGGCCAGGTACCTGGTACGCATTTTGTTCAAATGAGTTACCATTGCAGTGCCGGCAACTGTTGTAGTATCTTTTATTGGGTAGGCTGTATACATATTTCTTAATTTACAATAATCTAAATAAATCTGGTTGCCCAATTAATTATTTTCGTGCCATGATGGATGATGAATACTATATGCAACAGGCCTTAAAAGAAGCTGAAAAAGCTTATGCAGAAGGGGAAGTACCTGTGGGTGCAATAGTCGTCATTAATGGCAAAATTATAGCAAGAGGGCACAACCAGGTAGAGAAACTTAATGATCCCACTGCGCATGCGGAAATTATAGCCCTTACATCAGCCTTTAATTACCTGGGGGCGAAATACCTGCCTGAAGCCGTTTTATATGTGACCGTTGAGCCCTGCCTCATGTGCACGGGAGCTTTGTACTGGAGCAAAGTAAGCCGAATAGTATGGGGATCTGATGATGAAAAAAATGGCCATTCCAGGTTTACAAAGGACAACTGGCCTTTCCATCAAAAAGCTACAGTAACCCGGGGTATTTTGGCGGATGAATCGGCGGAACTTATGAAATCTTTCTTCAGGCAACGCCGGTAGCAGTCAAATAAAACCCGATTTATACATGTTCCCGGATCATTTTGAAAATTTCTTCCACATTTCTCCTGACTAAGTGCAGATGGCGTAAATTTGTCTTTCTTTCACAAGCACTAATCAATTTATTAATCACTAAAAATTCTGATATTATGGCATTTACACTACCGGCACTACCTTATGCCCATGATGCTTTAGAACCGCATATCGACACACTGACTATGCAGATTCACCATGGCAAACACCACCAGGCTTATGTAGACAATCTGAACAAAGCTATTGCAGGCACTCCCAATGAATCTAAATCACTGGATGAATTGATTGCTATTGCAGGAAGCATTTCAGCAGCAGTTCGTAATAATGGAGGCGGGCACTGGAACCATAGTTTTTTCTGGGATAGCCTGGCACCTAACGCTGGCGGACAACCGAGTGGGAAACTGGCGGATGCAATTAATGCCGCTTTTGGTTCCTTCGACGCATTTAAAGAAAAATTTGCCAATGCCGGAATGACCCGCTTTGGCAGTGGCTGGGCCTGGCTTCTTGTAAAAGACGGCAAACTGGAAATCAGTTCAACACCCAACCAGGACAACCCTTTGATGGATGTTGCCGAAGTTAAGGGCCAACCGATTCTTGGCGTAGACGTTTGGGAACACGCCTATTACCTGAAATACCAAAACCGCAGGGCAGAATACCTGGGCGCTTTCTGGAATGTAATCAACTGGGCAAAGATCGGCGAGCGGTTTGCTGCTGTATCTAAATAAATTTAAACCAAAAATGCTATACGGTCCTGTGGTTCACAGGACCGTTTTTTTAAAACTAGACTATGCGTAATCTTTTTTTTGGCTTATCCGCAATATTAATGCTTTCAGCCTGTTCCTCCGCCCCTACTAAAAAGGTAGTGATAATGGCAAGCGGAAAACTCAGCGTAAACGGGGAAGTGGTAAAGTTTGAGCCGGGAACACAACATAATGAAGAAACAGTTACATTAAGCGGAGAGAAATTGGTCGTTACAACCGGACCGGATAAAAAAGAATATACCGTAAATTCAGCAGGAACCTGGTTATTAAACCTGCAAAATGACACACTTATTGGTGGATACCAGGCCTTTGGGGAAGCTGGATCCCGCGAAGCACGGATAACCCAGGATCAATTGCAGCAAAGAATGGACAGCCTGCAACAGCTTATGGTTGGGGCAAATGTAAGTGACGCTAAAAAGAATTTTTTTCTGGCGCCACATGATCTGAAAAAAATCTCAGACGCAGATAATGCCATCGTTGTAGGTCCATTTAAAGGGATGCCTGCTTCGCTGCAACCTGACAAAGACGGCAAAGTTCCGGAAGTATACAAATTTGTTTCGAATAAGGACGCCAGGGAAACGCTGGAAAGACTGGAGAAGTTATTGAAGCAGTAACAGCCTTATAATTAAGGTACCGGATCATAGCCACTACCACCCCAGGGATGGCATTTGCTGATGCGTTTCAGGGTAAGCCAGAATCCTTTAACCGGACCATGTTTTTTAAACGCTTCCAGTCCGTAATGAGAACAGGTAGGCGTAAACCTGCATTTTGGCCCTAACCAGGGGGAAATGATCCACTGGTACAGTTTAATGATGGCTATAAAAGGAAAACTCAATATGGTTTTAATCCATTTCATTTATTGGGACTAAGCGTGCGGGATAGTTTTTCCAGACCCTGATCAATTGCTTCCCTGCATTGCTGCTGGCCTGGCAGTTCTTTTCCTGTGTATATAAAAAAAAGGACCAGGCGAATATTTTTCATTTCGACCAGACTTTTTAAATGGTGACACTGGGTACGGTAGGCCTCCCTTGTGAGTCGCTTGATCCTGTTTCTGTCAGCCGCTTTTTTGAAATACCTTTTACTAACACCAACACCAAATTGAAGGGAAGGTTTGCCCGCATCTGGTGTTCCCAGGTTTTTATAATACAGGCGATAGGGTGGGACAACAAAAGATTTTCCTTTTTTAAAAAGGTCATCGATCAGTTTTCGATGCTTCAGCCTTTCGGCCCTCCCCAGTGTATGAATAGTGATAGGTTCCAATTTATGTGCTACAATAAAACAAAATTAGCTCCGTTCCGGGAATCCGGGGCGGAGCTAATGACTATATCACCGAACCTCGCACAAGGCGGATTCAATTACTTCAGTTTGCTTTCAGAAGAAACTGACAGTTTCTTCCGACCCTTAGCACGACGGCTGGCCAGTACTTTACGGCCGTTAGCTGTTTGCATGCGTTTGCGGAAACCGTGAACGGTTTTACGACGACGACGGTGTGGTTGAAATGTTCTTTTCATATTACAATTTTTTTCGACCCTAAAAAATAGTCGCCTGTGGAGAAGCAGACGATTGAATTCCAGTCACATCGGGCCACCATACCCGCTTGTGTCGTGAAAGGGACGGCAAAGGTAAGGGAATTCAACGAAAAGAAGTATGCAAAATCCTGAAAAATTTGGGCTTAATTCTTACAGGTTAACCTTTTCAGCTATTACCGCTTCTCCAAAGAAAATACTGGCACTTTGCCCAAAACCTGCTGCGTCATCTGTGGTACAGAACCGCTTATGCCCCCCTAAAGACAACCTTCCGGTTATTTCAGGATGCCTTTCCAGGTAGTCAACGAGACTCCTCGCAACAATTTCACCCTGTGAGAGCAATTCTATACCTAGTGGCAGGTATTGGCGTATTTTATTGATCAACAACGGATAGTGCGTGCAGGCTAATAAGATTGTATCAATTTTTGACCCTTTTTCCAGTAACTGAAAGATGTGCTGGTTTATGAAATAATCAGCGCCGGGCTTATCATATTCATTGTTTTCAACCAGCGGCACCCACATCGGGCAAGCTTCCTGGTATACATCGAGGTCCGGAAAGAATTTTTTGATCTCAATTGGATAAGACTGAGAAGCAACCGTACCATTTGTTGCCATAATACCAACTTGCCTTGTTTTTGAATAATTGCCAATTACTTCGGCAGTAGGCCTGATAACTCCAAGCACTCTATTACCAGGATCCATCAAGGGAAGGTCGTTTTGTTGTATCGACCGAAGTGCCTTAGCTGAAGCAGTATTGCAAGCAAGTATAACGAGGGGACATCCCTGTTCAAAAAACCATTCCACACATTCCAGGGTATACCGGTAAACCGTTTCAAAACTGCGGGTTCCATAGGGGGCCCTTGCGTTGTCCCCAAGGTAGATATAATCAAAGCCAGGCAGGGCTTTGACAATTTCTTTCATAACAGTAAGTCCGCCGTACCCGGAGTCAAATATACCTATGGGGGTTTTGGCCCGCAAATTTACCTGGATGGCCTTTGGATGATTCATATATGGCAAAAATAACGAACGCCGGGATGCTATCCCGGCGTTCATACAGAGCCTGTGATAAGAATATTATTTAATCCCTAATTTTTTCTTTACTAAAGGTAATAGATCATCAGCAGGGGGAGATACGATCAGGTATTCCTTTGGGAAAACATGAGTATATCCGCTTTCTTTAGCAACTGCCGTTACAGCATCCATTGCTTTTTTCTGGATCGGTGCGCTCAGTTCTTCCTGCTTTTTTTGCAGTTCCTGTTGAATCCGCTGTTCTTCTCCTTGCAATTCAGTCAATTTCTGCTGCAGTTCTTTCCTTTTTACGTCTTTAACAGCAGGCGTCATTTTGGTTGAATCCGTGTTGAACTTTGCAATACCTTCATTTAACGCTGTTTCTTTTTCCTGTGCGTTTGCGATCAACGCATCCCGGAACTGCGCCAGTGTAGAGTCTGCTTTTTTTGCTTCTGGCATACCAGCTACCACTTCATTGAAGCTGATATAGCCAATTTTCATTTGTGCCTTAACAGTGCTGCTAACCATCACCAGTGCCACAGCCACCATAAGAATTGATAAAACTTTTTTCATGCGATTGTTTGTTACTTAAAAGTTGTTTTCGTTGTGGTTTTAGTTGTCTTATTAAAAGCCTTTGTCATTTATTTAACACCAAGTTCTTTTAACACATCTTCGCTCTTGTCGAGCTTAGGGTCGGCAAATATAACGGTAATTCCTTCACTTTTATCCAAAATAAAGTCATACATACGGGCCACGGCGATTTTTTGAATCGCAGTGTAAACCTTATCCTGTACAGGTTTCACGAGTTCCTGCCTCTTTTTGAAAAGGTCCCCTTCAAAACCGAACCGCTTGCGCTGAAGCTCTCGAACTTCCTTCTCCCGAACAAAAATCTCATCCTCCCTCTTTTTCCGAAGTTCCTCGCTTAACATTACCTGCTCGGCTTCATAATCTTTATACATTTTGTCCAGTGCCGCCTGCTTCGTATCAATTTCCTTTTGCCATTGCTCACTGAACTGGTCCAGTTTTGTCTGGGCTTCCTTGTATTCCGGCATTTTATCGAGGATATATTTCGTATCAACAATTGCATACCTCTGGGCCTGGACAGCCATGGCGGCTATTACAAAAAAACAAACTGTTAATAAGGCTCTTTTCATAACCGTATATTTTATTTAAATCTCTGTTATTCTGGTTCAAATCCTAACATAAAGGTAAACTTGGCCGCATCCTTTAAACTTCCATTGGGAGTAAGGCGGTCAAATCCAATACCATAGTCAAATCCAAGCAATCCGAACATAGGCAGGAAAAACCGCATACCTAAACCGGCACTGCGCCTTAAACGGAAAGGGTTATAATCTGTGTAGTTGAACCATCCGTTGGCTGCCTCAAAAAATGCCAGTCCATAAATTGTACTGCTCGGGTTGGTAGAAAACGGATAGCGCAGTTCCATCGTATACTTGTTAAAGATGGTGAAAAACTGGCTGGCTGTAGATTTATCAGGGTTGATATTAGGATTCGAATTATCATAAACAGGATACCCCCTATGCGCAATGATATCATACCCCAATAACCCGAAATTATTGGTCAGTCCAGCATCTCCAAGCTGGAACCGTTCAAAGGGTGAAAATTCCAGGTTTTTGTTGTACCTGCCCATGAAACCAAATTTGGCAGCAGCCTTGAGAACGAATTGCTTACTATGGTCAGCTCCCATCGGCCGGCCTATCGGCACATACCATTCGCCGTTGAACCGCCATTTATGAAATTCTGGAAGTTCATAAGGATTTGCTGAAGTTACACGACTGGGATCAATAAGTGAATATGGTGGTGTGGCTTGCACGCTGGCCACGAAATTAGACCCGCTCTTCGGGAAGATAGGCTGGTCGATAGATGACCTGCTTAACGCGATCTTAAGACTTAAATTATGGGCATTGGTATTGTTCAGGCCCGGGAAAAGATTAGGGTAATTTCTTAATTTATATTGGGTAAAATTGAGTGAGTATACGAGTGTGAAATAATCATCCGGCCACCTTAATTGCTTACCAAGTGCGAAAGTTATACCCGTTGTTTTCAGATAGGAAGTATCTCCCCGGCTTTTATCATACCTGCCAGTGTAAGGATTATAAGAATTCGTATACTTTGTGCTGTAGAAACTGGTAGTAAATGAATTCCTCCGTTTACCACCCAGCCAGGGTTCGGTAAACGAAAAATTATATGACCTGAACTGACGACCGTTACTTTGGAAACGAACACTCAACTTTTGACCATCACCAGTTGGAAGGGGGTCCCAGGTTTCCTTGTTGAAAATATTTCTCAGTGAAAAGTTATTGAAAGTCACCCCAAGGGTTCCGGTTAATCCAATGCCCCCGCCCCAACCGGCTGATAACTCAAGCTGGTCATTGGATTTCTCTTCCACTTTATAATTTATATCAACTGTCCCGTCATCCGGATTTGGAACGGGGTTGATATCAATTTTCTCCTGGTTGAAATAACCAAGGTTAGCTATTTCACGGTTGGAACGAATGAGGTCAGCACGACTAAACTTCTCGCCTGGAACAGTCCTTAATTCGCGGCGGATAACATATTCCTTGGTCTTTTCGTTGCCGGCAATATTCACATTTTTGATAGTGGCCTGAGGGCCTTCCCGCATCCTGATCTCAAAGTCAATAGTGTCGTTGTATACAGCAGTTTCAACCGGGTCGACAGAAAAGAACAGATAACCATCATCCATATATAGGCCACTGATATCGCCTCCTTCGGGATTCATGGTTTTCCCAAGTTTTGTATTAAGTGTTTCTAAATTATAGATATCGCCCTTTTTTATTCCAAGCAATACTGTCAGAATGGAATCACCATACTTCGTGTTTCCTTTCCAACTGATATTGCCAAAATAATAGCGCCGGCCTTCTTCTACTTTAAGATCGATATTCAGGTTTCCTTTCCTGGTGAAGTATTGTGTATCTGCTAAAATGGTTGCATCGCGATATCCAACTGAGTTGTAGTAGTCGAGTACTTTTAACTTGTCCTCATCATATTTTGTTTGGTTGTATTTAGCAGAACTGAATAATTTAAACCTGAAATAGGGATCCAGGTAATTACCTGTTTTGGTTGGAGAAAGAAAGCCCCAATCTTTGATGTATTCATTAAAAGAAATTCTCTTATGGGTGCCGAAACTGCTTGAGTCTATATCCGGATAAAGTGTAATCCTGGTAGTTTCCTTTGTTCCTTTCAGTTGCTTTTTCAGCTTCAGTTCATTTACAGCATCATTTCCATAAAAGCTGACCTGGTTAATTCTTACTTTACCTCCTTTACTTATATTGAATACAAGTGTCTGGGAGTTTGGCAGGGCCGGGTCAGTTTTTTCTTCGATGGTAACTTTAGCTCCTCTGAATCCTTTCTCTACATAATATTTTTCGATATTCTGCACTGCAGACCGTTTCATGTTTTCAGTAATCACACGCCCTTTTACCAAACCTGTTTTCTTTTCCAGGTCTTCTGATTCAGATTTCTTGATTCCTTTAAAACTATAACCTGCCAAACTTGGTCTTTCGGTAACATTAATTTCCAGATAAAGGTTACTGCCCTCAATTTTTGTATAATAAATCTGGATATCGGAAAATAGATTTTGCTTCCAGAGATTCTGGATTGCCTTGCCTAAATTATCGCTTCCGGGAATAACAACCTTATCGCCAACGTTTAGCCCGGAAATTGAAAGTAAGAGAGAAGCGTCGCGAAATTTTGTACCTGTCACCTCTATACCTGCTATTACAAACTCCTTAGGCGTTTTGGTAGTAAGCAGCGCCTCCAGCTCAGGATCAATAGCAGTAGGACGAGTTGTATCAGGCTGTTGTGCCTGCGCATTTATTCCGATCAATAGTAGTAAAAAAGCAACAACAGGTAATCTTCTGTACATCCAGTTGGTTTTATAAAGTAGGCAAATTAAGGGGGATAGTTCGAAAAGCTTTGTTAAAGGGGGGCTTCCTGTATCTGGGCACTTGTTTTTCCAAAACGTCTTTCCCGTTGCTGAAAATCTATTATGGCTTCAAAAAGGTTCTCTTTCCGGAAATCCGGCCAGCGGACATTCGTAAAATACAGTTCAGCATAAGCTAATTGGTAAAGGAGGAAATTACTGATCCTGTATTCCCCGCTGGTTCTGATCATTAGTTCAGGGTCGGGGAAATCGCTGGTGCAAAGGTATTTCTGGAGGATATCCTGGTTAATAGTGGCAGGGTCAATTTTCCCTTCCTTTACATCTTCTGCTATGCTTTTAACCGCTTTAACCAGTTCCCAACGGCTACTGTAACTAAGCGCCATTACCAGGTTCAGGCCAGTATTGTGGCTTGTCATTTCCATGGCTTCCTTTAATTCCTGGCGGGCGTATTCCGGTAACATATTCGTATCGCCTATCACGTGTAATTTAATGTTGTTGCGGTTAAGTGTTTCCACTTCATTCCTTATAGTATCTACCAATAACTCCATTAACCCATCAACCTCGTATGCCGGTCGGTCCCAATTTTCAGTACTGAATGCATACAGGGTTAGGTACCCAATGCCCAATTCTGCACAACCCTCTACGATATCACGAACGCTTTCAACTCCATGAAAGTGCCCATAGAGGCGATCCTGCCCCTTTTCCTGGGCCCAACGCCCATTGCCATCCATAATGATAGCGATGTGTCTTGGCAACTTTTGCCGGTCAATTTTCGCTTCAAGCGAAGTCATATGAACATTTTTCAGGGTGCAAATGTACGTAAAAACGAGCTGAAAGCCCGGAATAGCGGGCGTTTGAAAAAATTAATTGGTTAAATACAATGCCACCCTATCCATCATTTACCCTTCTCAGTTCACCCCAATCAGTATTTAGCAGAGGGGCATTGGTAGGAACTCAGGTTAAAACTCAGCGTTACCATGGCAGTTACAAACTGGTCATTTTGCTTGGAATAGCCTCTCTGGCGGCCCTCAATTCCAATAGGTTCACCAATTTCGTAGCTACGGTCCTGCAGTAAAGCAGCAGCCGAAGGGGTACCATCAGGCAAAGGTGGAAACTTATCAATTCCCACATAGGTAGTGCTGACATCGTCCAGATAATCGGTATTGGTAAACCTGTATAGTACTTCAAAACCCAGGTTCATTTTACTATTCAGGGCATATTTTACACCAACACCGAATGGCATTGCAAAAGCCATACTGCTATATGGTTTCCTGTCGGGGTAGGCTGCCGTTCCCTGACCCTCCGTACCTAGCGGGCGAAGAAAATATTTTTGATCGTTTAGGTATGCATAAGGGTCATAACTGAATATACTGGCACCAATAGTTACATATGGGGTAAACCGGTATTCTTCAGTACCTGGAACAAATTTGAAAAAATTGAAATCACCCTGCAGGCCCAGCTCCCAGATACTTGAATTGAAACTTAGGTTGCGGCGCCGTTGAAATTCATTATTGTCGTAGTACTTATCGGCATAGCCAACCTGGGCAAACTGGCCACTGACACGGACCGCGATATAGTTATGAAACTGCTTGCGAAAAAACACTGCCATTGCAAATTTGGGCCGGTTTAAATGTAAATCGGGATTCAAGTCACCAAAATAATGGGACGCGCCTATTGCTAAACCAACTTCACCCTCATGCACTACAGCTTCCATCTGGGCTGATAGAGCAGATTGTATTCCCATTGTTATACCTAAAAGCAGGATTAATCTCTTCATACTTGCAAGTTATTGTTTATCCGTTGTGTTGGAACGTAAGATGGTAGAATTTGGTATAAATGAAATGCTAATTGCGGGTATCCAGGCCCCAGGACAATTTATTACGCAAGGTGGCCAGGAAATTGTTTTCATTCAGGCGTACGATATTAACATCAAATTTTTCTCTTTTTACTGCTAACTGAATATTCCTGGAAACTATTTCCCGCCTGCTGTCCAGGGCGCAAATAAAATTGTCCGAACGGCCCTCAACTTCAAATGAGATGATATTGTCATCGGGAACAATAATCGGGCGGACGTTTAAGTTATGGGGTGCCACCGGGGTAATCACAAAACTGCCAGATTCCGGAAAAACTATTGGCCCCCCGCAACTGAGTGAATAACCGGTTGAACCCGTAGGTGTACTTACAATTAATCCGTCTGCCCAATAAGTATTCAAAAACTCCCCGTTAAGGTAAGTATGGATCTTAATCATTGGGGAAATATCCGTTTTGTGGATAGCAAATTCATTTAGTGCATAAGGTGTTTCACCAAATAATAACCGGTCGGCATCAAGATGAATCAATGACCGTTTATCCAATACAAAACTTCGGTTCACCATTGAAGACACTGCTATCTTCAGCTCTTTTTTACCAATGCTGGCAAGGAAGCCCAGCCTGCCGAAATTTATTCCAAGTATCGGAATCATTTTGTTCCTTACCAGGGTAACAGTGTCCAGTAGCGTTCCATCACCCCCAAGGCTGATAATAAACTCAATAGATTCATCCAGGTCATTCGAGCCGGTGAAGGTATTTATATTAAGTTCCCTGAATTTTACAGTATGGATGATTTGCTCAAAAAATGGCTGGTATATTACAGGCTCTATATGCTGCGCTTCCAGTTCATTGAACAATTCCTGAATTTCTGTGTGATCACTCTGATCTATTACCCGGCTATAAATCGCCACTCTCATGATGGGTTATTTATCCGCTGAAAGATAGGGTTTTAAAAATCATTCTTGAAGTGAAAATACAAACCTTTTTGCCCTAACTGGTTGAAACTGTATTCAAACCGCAAGACCACATCATAGAAAGTTACAATATCCAACCCTGCGCCAGCTGTGTACAAAAAACGGTTAGGCAAATAGTTTTCAGTGTTGTTTTTATTATAGGAATAACCGAAATCACTAAACGCTTTCGCATAAAAATGAAAAGGAATTCTGTCATGGCTTCCGCTTTTAACAGGAAGCCGCAGGATATAATTGAACAGGTCCCGCCTCAGTGTATTCCGGACCATTACCCCAGCCACTCCATCAACGACATATTTTTCAAGTCCGCGTAAATAAAAATCACCATATCCGAAAATGCGCTGTTGGGAAAAGGGCTGATCAAAAGGCACTCTTAGTATGCCATTAAATTGAATGGAATAAGAACTTTTCCATTTAAGTTCCCATGCCTTCAGGCCTTTGAGATAAATAGCCCACAAATCGATATCTTTTCCAAAACCTGCCCTCGCGAGGGTACCTTCAGCCATTTGCCCACGTATCGGATAAGCCACATAGTCGACATCCACATAGTTAATTGCATACACAAATTCAGGATACATTACTTTGCCTTTTCCACTTATACTCAGGTAGGTAGGATTTACAGCCAATACGGCGCTGTCTACCCGGTTAAAATTATAGCCAACCTTAAAAGAATAACGTGTCTTTAATCCCGGCCGGTAGGTATATTGCGCAGAAGCAGCCCATTGCTCCTGTAAAAAATGTCCTGCATCGGGCAGTGAATCAGATTTTAAAAAAAATTGCTGATCATTGACAGTCAGGGCATTAACTTCTTTTTGGGCAATGTAACCGAAATTTAGTCCGTATCCTTTCTTTAAGGTTTTATCAGCAAATGGCTGTTCATATGCTGCCTGGATTTGCCTTGAATAGCCCGTAATCAACCAAAGTCTCAGGTGATCATTTCTTCCGGTAGTATTATAATGGGTAAATTTTGCACCTACATCAAGTCTCTCGAAACTATATCCCTTTGATGCCCAGGTTTGCAGGTTCCTGTCTACCGGTTTTATATATGGAATGGGGAAAATATACCAGCGTTCTTTTACATCTACCTGAACATCAACCATATAACCCCTGAAACTCTTCAACGAGACAATCACCTCATTAAAAAGATGGGTATTGAATAGAAGTTCCTTGGCCAATTTAAATTTGCTGACCAGCTCAGTCAAGGAAATGGAATCGCCTTCCTGGAAAGGCATTTCCCTTTTTACTATATAATCCTTGGTCCTTATATTTCCAGAAACATAAATAATGCCTACAACAAAGGGTTTACGGACTGAATCAGCATGAATTGAAGGAAAGTTTTTTTCTGTAAGGCTGCTATCAGATAAGGGTTGATTTTTTTCAATTGGGGTATTTAGCGCTTTTTGCGCCAAGAGGGTACAACTTAAAAAAGATAAGCCTGCAACCAAAAGCATTCTATATTTCCATACCATATTCATTCTGCGCTGCCCATGAAAATACAGGATTAGCAAGAAGAATGGTAACAGGAATATGATTTTTTCAGAGATTGAGATAATTCATTAGATGATCATAATTGTTGCGGAGTTCATTTTCATACTGTTCTTCTCCAAAAAAATAACTTACCTGGTAGTCATATCGCTGGAATGTGGCAACAATATCAGACAATTCAAGTTTATTCAGTTTAATTGTTACATAAAAAACGCCAAGGTTATTATCAAAATGAGTATTGAGCTGGGTAATTTGTGCATCATTGGTTTCCACGAGTTTACATATTTCAGAAAATGCAAAACTTCGCTTATCCATTTCCAGGACTATAATTCCCCCCGGTTCATCTGCACCAATCATGTGCCCGGTGAATTTAAGGAGGTCGGTAGAAGCAATAGAACCTACCCATTGCATATCAGATTCAGCAACCGGAATAACAGCCAACCCGTATTCATTGGCCAATTGCAGCGCATCCGTAAAATGATTTGCCGGAAGAACTTTGACTTTTGAAATCACTCCCAGCAAAGATTCTACCAATTCCTGGTCATTTTCTGCATTCAGAAGGTCACCCTCGGCGATCAGTCCAAGGTATTTTTCTTCGTCTACTACCGGTAAATGAATGACATTATAATCGTCCATTAGTTGCAATGCACGATACACGGGATCTTTAGGAGATAGCACCGGCAAAGACGCAGAAATAAGATCCTTATTAATCACTGTTAATGTTTATGCGTAGACGCTAATTTTCAGGCTACCGCTGCAGGCGCATTCAGTTTTGTCAAAAATTTATGCAGGATGCGGTTAAATTCATCAGGTACTTCCATCATCGGCGCATGACCACAATGGTCAATGAAATGAAGTTCACTGTTAGGGATAAGCCTGTTGAATTCCCTTCCAACGAATGGAGGGGTAATAGAATCATTATTCCCCCAAACCAGTAGTGTTGGTTGTTTGATTTGGTTTAATTCTTCACCCAGGTTATTCCGTATGGCGCTTTTTGCAAGTGCTATTATCTTGATTACTTTTATCCTGCTGTTTACGATATCATATACTTCATCCACCAATTCCTTAGTGGCCATTTTAGGGTCGTAAAAGGTTAGCTCTGTTTTTTTTCTTATATATTCATAATCACCTCTTTTAGGATAAGTGTCGCCCATTCCATTTTCAAAAAGTCCTGAACTTCCTGTCAGAATGAGGCTTCTGATCCTTTCGGGTTGTTTCAGTACATGAACCAAACCAACATGCCCGCCCAAAGAATTCCCCATTAAATGAATTTGGCGGAGATCTTTGGCCTCAATAAATTTCTGAACGAATTTTTGTAAGCCCCCTACTGATGTATGCAGGATATCCAATTCAAACAATGGCAAAATCGGGACCACAACTTTATAATAGTTGCGGAAATATTCAATCAGGTCCTGAAAATTGCTAAGAGCCCCAAAAAGGCCATGTAATAATACCAGGGGTTCACCTTCTCCTTCCTCAATAAACCTGAACTTATCCAGCTGTTTGATCTCGTATTGCATCTGTATCTAAAAATAATACTTCCAATTATTTGCTAAAATAGGCCATTTGACTCAATTATGGGAAGTGCCTTACTGTACTGCTTGCCATAAAGAGTTCATAGTTATGGTTTAATACCTGAAGATAACTGTTCAAAAAAATGGCCGATATCATCGAAAACGTGTTTGAAAACCGGAATCAGCTCTGCTATCCAATTCATTGTTGCGGGTCCAAATGGAGCAATAACCGCATATGTTACAGATTTTTCCATTAGTTGATCTGTAATAATATGCATTTTAACAAGGTAAAATAAAATAACACTCCAGATTAACAGGTATAATATGCCAAAAAACAAGATACCACCTGCCTTGTTTATCCAGCCCAGAAAAGCCCACTCAATTGTCTTTTCCATCAATAGGGCAATACGGTTAACCAATATTACCACTATTATAAAAACCAATAGAAAGGCAACCAGGGGCAGCCATTTCGATGAAATATTCACTGAGCCTTCCAGCCAAAATGCAGTAATAGCAGATAATTTCAGGGCTGCTGCTAAACCAATTACAAGGGCAACCATAGAAAATACAGCCACTAAAAGTCCTTTTGACAAGCCCTTAACCATAGCCAGCAACAGTATGCCCAATGTAATTAAGTCCAGGACCATAAATTGCAAAAGTGTTTTCACCTTTTTTACCCGGCGGGTAATACCCGCCGGGTATAATTATCCGAGAAGTGTTTTTACCATTGTGCTAATGGCTTTCCCATCAGCCTGGCCAGCTAATTTTTTTGAAGCCACGCCCATCACCTTCCCAAGATCAGCTGCACTCGTTGCTCCAAGTTCTGTAATAATCGCAGTTAAAGCAGCTTTCAATTCGTCTTCGTTCAATTGCTTTGGTAAAAATTGCTCAATTATGGCAATTTCTTCCATTTCCTTTGCAGCAAGGTCTGCCCTGTTCTGCTGATTAAATATCTCCAGTGAATCCTTGCGTTGCTTAACCATTTTCTGAAGCATTTTTCCTTCTGTTTCCGGTGAAACCTGTCCGTTTGCACCAGGTTCAGTCTTCGCTTTAATAATTTCTGCTTTAATGGCACGGAGTCCGCGAAGAGCGGCTTCATTCTTAGATTTCATGGCCTCTTTCATATCGGCCATCACTTTTTCTTCCAGGGACATATAGTTATAATTTAGTATGGGATAAAGATCAGATCAGCCGGCTGCATTTTCTTTCATTTGTTGTTCGCGAAATTTATTGTAAAAATCTTTTGCGAAATTTTTCATGTCTTTCATCATATCATCATTCCTGGTGGCGCGGTGAAAAGTATCAGCCATTGTCATAAACGTCTGGTAGAAAAAATCAGCCATTTCATCTACCATCATTTCCTTTGTCCATAAATCAATCCGCATAGCGGTTTTATCTGCCCCGTCCCAGAATGCCAGCATCATTGCTTTGGCTTGCTGAGCTTCTTCAACAGTACTTCCGCTTGCCCTCCAGTATATATTTGAAGGCACTTTATCTGGGTCGAGTTGTACATCTATAGTAATAGTCGATTCCTGCATATTGTCTTTTAAGGATGCAAAACTAGCCATTATCAGCCAAACAGGTCCTGAATTACAGACTTATACTGTTCTATGGTATATTCCCGGTTTAACTTTTCGACCCTTTCCTTTCCAGCTGAAATCAGGCCGGCGCGCCGGTTTTCATCTTTGTATAATAACATCATTGCATGCGCCAGCTGGTCTATATCCCTGGCAGTAGAAAGCATAGATGCTCCTGTTGTGAGTTCCTTTATGGCCTCAGAATCGCATGTTATTACTGGTGTTCCCGCAGAAAAAGCCCATTCGAGCGGATAGGCATCTTCTGTTGACGCGGCAGGATATACCATCACATAGGCACCGGCAACCAGTTCCTTCACATCCTTTATTTCCAAATTGGGAAATATAGAAACATCCGAACGGTATTTATAGGTGAGCAGTAATTTTTCAAGCGTTGGCGTCCATTCGGTGGAAGGACCGGCAAGAATAAGCGGCATACCTGTCATCAGCCATTTCTTTACCAGCGAATAAGCTTTCAATAAAAACAGGATATCTTGTGATTCATCCAACTCCCCGGCATATAAAAAATAATCTCGGCCTCCGGAATAGCGCATTTTAACCTGCTCCTGTTCTGCCCAGGTAATAGGCAATACCGGCTCCTGGAAAGCAGGATAAACAACTGAGATTTTATTCTCCAATTCCGGATAGTCTTTAAGAATGGCTGTTTTATCGACCTGCAGGGGCACCAGGATCTTTTTGGCGGCAGTCCAACCAGGCATATCCCGCCCCGACCTTTGTTTATTTGTCTTACCGCCCGGTTGCAGTAATTGCTGTGCAGATGCCATTAAAATAGCCGGAACCTCAAGGCCTTCCCAGATAGTCTGCGGGTCTGTAGTAACCCAGGCATTAATTTCAGCCGTCCTGAGCCATTTTTTCAGCACATTCTTATATACGGATTTCCGGCTTTGAAACAGGGCGCCAGGAATCTTCAAACTAACCAGTTCGAGCTGGGTATTTTTTTCCGATCCTGAATCAATAGATTGATTTTCAATTGATTCGGATGTAAATTCAACTGAAGCTGGTTCAAGTTTAACTCCTGTTGCGGTCGTGACTGCAATATGCCGGAACCCGGATAAGCTTTCGGCCAGGTCTGGGATAGCATTTAAAAACGATTGAGCACCAAAATGGGCATGTTCATCCAAGAGTGGGTCTATATTATAGGCCAGGGTGTTCATACAGGTAATTTAAACAATGCCTGCAAATTGGTTCTTTTTCCTGAATGGCATCACTTACATTTGCAATAAGACAAATTGTTTGAATGGAATACAACACAACGAGAAATCACCTGGTGATGAGGGAATATGGCCGTCATATCCAAAAAATGATTGAATACCTGATGTCGCTGGAGGATGATGAAAAACGGCAAAAGAATGCAAAGGCTGTTATTGAATTAATGGGGTTTCTCAACCCACACCTGAAAAATGTGGAAGACTTCAGGCATATGCTCTGGGATCACCTTTTTTTAATTTCTGATTTTAAGCTTGAGGTAGAATCTCCTTATCCAATACCTACTAAAGAAACGCTTAAAGCGAAGCCTTCCCCGCTTAAATACCCTAAAGGATACCCGCGCTATTCCCATATTGGAAAGAATATTGAAGTAGTTATACAAAAAGCCCTGAAAGAAGAAAATCCAGAGAAAAAGCAGGGGTTTGCCAATGCTATTGCCTATTATATGAAACTTGCTTACAGCAACTGGCATAAAGAAATTGTACATGATGATGCGATACAGGGTGAATTGAAAAGTATAACAGGTGGGCAACTCGAGTTTACCAATACACCATATGTAAAGGCATTCAGGCCAAATGAAGGGCAGCGCGATTTTCGTGGTGGTGGCGGTGGAAAACGCCCTCAAAAATTCCAGCAACGCAACACCGGAGGCGGTGGAGGCGGAAACCGTGGTATCGATCGCAGTGACCGTAGTGGAAGCGACCGTAATATTGGCGGTAACAGAGGAAATAATAAGTATAATAAGAAGCGGTTTAAGTAAGCGGCAGAATTGTCTATTTACTATTCACTATCACTCTCCTCCAATGAACAGCTTTGAAGTAAATGGCGGCAAGAAACTGAATGGCACTATCATACCCCAGGGTGCCAAAAATGAAGCGTTGCAAATTATAAGTGCAGTATTACTAACTGCAGAACCCGTTACTATTAGCAATATCCCCGACATTCTTGATGTTAACCTCCTAATTGAGTTACTGGGCGATATGGGGGTAGCCATAGAACGTGTTGAAAGGCATACAGCTATTTTCAAGGCGGACAACGTGAATATTGATTACCTGAATAGTGATGCTTACAAAAAGAAAAGTGGCCGATTAAGGGGTTCTGTAATGTTTGCCGGTCCGCTTTTGGCAAGGTTTAAAAAAGCTTTCATCCCCAAACCCGGTGGTGATAAAATCGGCCGACGCAGGTTGGACACTCATATTATTGGTTTTGAAAAATTAGGTGCGGAATTTAATTACCATCCTGAAGACGGTTATTTCCATCTTGATGCCTCTAACCTGAAAGGTACATATATGCTCCTGGACGAGCCTTCAGTTACTGGTACTGCCAATATTGTTATGGCTGCCGTGATGGCGAAAGGAACAACTACTATTTACAATGCAGCCTGCGAACCTTACCTACAACAGCTCTGCCGTATGTTAAACCGTATGGGGGCAAAAATCAGCGGTATTGGCAGTAATTTATTAACTATTGAAGGGGTTGAAAAGCTTGGAGGGACGGAACACCGCATGCTTCCCGACATGATTGAGGTAGGTTCTTTTATCGGGTTAGCAGCCATGACTAAAAGCCATATCCATATTAAAGGTGCCGGCGTTGAGCATCTTGGAATAATTCCGGAAAAATTTCGCCAACTGGGCATTTCAATGCTAATAGAAGGCGATGATATAATTATACCTGAGCAGGATATTTATGAAATCCAGACCTTCCTGGATGGTTCTGTACTAACTATTTCCGACCATCCGTGGCCCGGTTTTACACCGGACCTGTTGAGTATTGTACTGGTAGTGGCAACACAGGCCCGGGGCTCGGTACTCATTCATCAAAAAATGTTTGAGAGCCGGTTGTTTTTTGTAGATAAGTTGATAGATATGGGTGCCCAGATTATACTTTGCGACCCGCATCGTGCGGCCGTAATTGGATTAGCACGGGAACAAAAATTAAGGGGTATCACAATGAGCAGTCCGGATATCCGTGCCGGCGTTTCCCTGCTAATTGCTGCATTAAGTGCTGAAGGTAAAAGTGTGATCCAAAATATTGAACAGATCGACAGGGGCTACCAATATATAGACCAGAGGTTAATTGCACTTGGCGCTGATATTAAACGAGTGTAATGAACTATTCTGAAAAAAAAATTATTGTTATTACTGCGCCTTCCGGAGCAGGGAAAACATCCATCACCAGGTATTTATTACAGCATCACCCCCAGCTGGCTTTTTCCATTTCAGCTGCAACACGGCAACCCCGGGGTGCAGAAAAAAACGGGGTGGATTATTATTTTATGTCGGTAGAGCAATTCAGGGAACATATTCTCCATAATGATTTTATGGAGTGGGAAATGGTTTATGAAGGAAAATATTATGGTACACTGAAATCGGAAATGGAGCGGATCTGGAAAAATAAGCAGGTACCCATGCTTGATATAGATGTAAAAGGGGCGATACATGTACAGCAACAATACCCGCAGAATACACTCTCAATTTTTATTGAACCGCCTTCTGTAGAAGAACTCAAAAGAAGACTTGAAAGCAGGGGAACAGAAACTGCAGAAAGCCTTCAGGCCAGGGTAAACAAAGCTTCCTATGAAATCTCTTTCAAACATCATTTCGACCATATTATCATAAATGGTGATCTTTCACGGGCTTGTTCTGAAGCAGAAAAGCTGATCCTGGAATTCCTGGCCCGGCCATCATAAGACACATTCAGTACTTTTAACGAAAAAAAACATTGCTTATATTCGTTTTATGCCTAACCTGAATTCACTGGGAGCACTGCTGTTTTTCCTTTTACTTGTCGGATTCTTTGCCGGGATAGAAGCTGCTTTTTCCGGTATTAACCGCCTGAGTGTGGAATTGCGTAAAAAACAAGGCCGCACCGGAGGCATACTTATTAGTCAGTACCTCGACAGGCCTTCCAATTTTATTGGCGTTGTGCTTATCGGTTTTAATATCTGCCTGGTAGTCTATGGCCTGATGATAGGGGAATTCCTTGAACCACTGTGGCATTTTCTGGAAGAAACTATACCGGTAGCATATGCAAACATTATCCATATTTTTTTTGAAATATTTATAGCAACTGCCATATTCGTTGTTTTTGGTGAATTCCTCCCCAGGGCAATCTGGAGAGCCCGCAATGAATGGTTGCTGAGCAGTGCGGTTGCCAGCATAATCAATTTTTTTGTTCAGATATTGCAGCCCATTGCCACCGTTTTTGTATCTATTGCAGAATGGATCCTGAAATACCTCTTCAATATCAGGCTGAGTGAGAAAAGGGAAGCATTTGTACGGGCCGACCTGGATGCATTTTACCAGCAAATCACCGGGGAAAAAGACAGCGACGGTCAGGATGTTAATACAAACCTTTTTGAGAACGCTTTATCCCTGCCCAATATTAAAGTGCGGCAATGCCTGATTCCGCGCAAGGAGATTGAAGGCATTAATGTAACCACCCCGATTAATATTGTAGTGAACAAATTCATAGATACCAAACTTTCCAAACTGGTAGTCTATGAAGGGAATATTGATCATATCCTTGGATATGTGCACCAATTAGACCTCTTCAAACACCCTGCTGACCTGAAATCAATACTGTTGCCTATTCCTGCTGTTCCTGAAAGCATGAACGCCACTGACCTGATCAACAAATTTACCAAGGAACGCAAAAGCATGGCTTGGGTAGTTGATGAGTTTGGCGGCACTTCCGGCATTGTTACCATGGAAGACCTGCTGGAGGAAATTTTTGGAGAGATCCAGGATGAACATGACACTGAAGAACTGGAAGAGAAAAAAATAAGCGATACTGAGTATATTTTATCTGGCCGCCTCGAACTTGATTACCTGCATGATAAATATGATTTCATTTTTGAGCAGGATGAATCTGAAACCCTGTCTGGTTATATCATTCAGCACCATGAAACGATTCCTAAAATAAAGGAACGAATAATTATAGATGATTTTGAATTTGAAATCCTGGCAGTTAGTGATACCCGGATTGAAATGGTACGGCTTAAAATACTGAAGTAAAAAGGCATCCTGAAAATCAGGATGCCTTCAATATTGCCAACCGGCAAATCAGTAACGCTACTTCACTTATGCAGCCGCCATTTCTGCTACCTTCTCCCTTATTTTCTTTTCGATTTCCGCTTGCAGTTCTGGATTATCATGTAACAGTGTTTTCACTGCATCACGGCCCTGTCCCAGTTTATCAGAATTATAGCTGTACCAGCTTCCACTCTTTTGCACGATGCCAAGGTCAACGCCCATATCTACAATTTCACCGACTTTTGAAATGCCTTCCCCGAATATGATATCAAACTCCGCAGCCCTGAATGGCGGAGCTACTTTATTCTTCACCACTTTCACTTTAACCCTGTTTCCCACAGCTTCATCGCCGTCTTTAATCTGGCTCATCCGGCGTATATCCAGGCGGACTGACGCATAAAATTTCAATGCGTTACCACCTGTCGTTGTTTCAGGATTGCCGAACATCACACCAATTTTTTCACGAAGCTGATTAATAAATATGCAGATTGTGTTTGTTTTATTAATTGTTGCCGTGAGCTTACGAAGGGCCTGGCTCATCAACCTTGCCTGAAGCCCCATTTTACTATCCCCCATTTCACCTTCAAGTTCACCTTTAGGAACAAGCGCAGCAACCGAGTCAATCACCACAACATCAATTGCTCCGGATAAAATCAACCGGTCAGCGATTTCAAGTGCCTGCTCTCCGTAATCAGGCTGTGAAATAAGCAGGTTATCCACGTCAACACCTAGTTTTTGCGCATAGGCACTGTCAAACGCATGTTCTGCGTCAATAATAGCACAGATACCACCTTTTTTCTGAGCTTCAGCAATTGCATGTATAGCAATTGTTGTTTTACCCGAAGATTCAGGTCCGTAAATTTCAACGATCCGGCCTTTGGGAAAACCACCAATTCCCAGTGCTACATCCAGTCCGAGTGAACCGGTGGAGATGACTTCCTGCACATCACTCGCCCTTTCGTTCATCATCATAACAGAACCTTTTCCAAAGTCCTTGTCTATTTTATCCATCGTCAGCTTCAGCGCTTTCAGTTTTTCTGCGTTTGACATAAATTCTGTTGTTTAATAGTTATGGGGTTAAAATTATTGGTTGTTCAAAGATAGGTAGCTTTTAATTACCAACACTAACATATTTAGCATTTTTTCACTAAATATTTTATCGTTAAAACACCCTTGCCAACCTCACCAATTCTTTTATTTTGTCTTTACCCCCGCTTTTTGGGTATTAAACCTGCTAAAACAGGTTCCAGAACTCATATTGGCGGGAAATGATAGTTACCTATATTTAACATCATGAAAGCGGTATTGGTTTTTTAATACGGCTGTTGTAAAAGTTTTCATTCAACGTTATCCATAGATATGCATAGCAGGTTATTATTATTTCCACTGTTAATTGGCGGCTGGTTTTCCATTACAGCCAGAATACATATGGGTCCATTATGCACCTCCTTACTGTACCCAACAGGATTATTATCAACATACACCGGAACCGGTGTACAAAATCCCCAACCATCAGTACTTCAGGGCGATTGGCAACTGGAATTCCTGCTTTCGGCTGTCAAGGACAGCAGCAGTTTATTTCCCCGGCAACGGCCGGCAATACGTTTCGATACTGCTACTATGAGCAGTTCCGGCAATACAGGCTGTAACAGGTTCAGCGGCAGCTATGTTGCGGTGAATGGCCAGCTCCGTTTTGACATGGAGAAAATGGCTTTAACACGCATGGCCTGTACGGGTGAAGGAGAAGGCATTTTCCTGGACGCAATGAAAAAAACAAACAGGTTTGCTTTTGAAGGGAGCAGCCTGGTACTGCTAAAGGACGATATTGTACTTATGCGCTTGAAGAAAAAATAATAATATGGTAGCTCGATTTTTCTGGAAAATCTATTGGAAACTTGCCGGATGGTCTGTAAAAGGAAACTGGCCGAAGGGCCTAAACCGGGCTATTATAGTTGTCGGACCTCATACAAGTTGGGCTGATATACTTGTAGGAATGGCAGCGCGGTCGGTAATCCCGATACCACATGCACATTTCCTGGGTAAAAAAGAATTATTTGACGGACCCTTCGGTTGGTTTTTCAGGGCAACCGGCGGTGTTCCCGTGGATCGGTTCAGCAAGAATAATATGGTAGAGCAGGTGGTTGAAGAATTCCATAAAAGGGATGATTTTGTATTGGCGCTTTCTCCAGAAGGAACAAGAAAGAAGGTAGACCGCCTGCGTACAGGATTCTGGCATATTGCCAAACTGGCTGGTGTGCCTATAGTAATGGCAGGAATGGATTTTGCCAATAAAACACTTATACTCTCTGAAGCATTCATGCCCGGCATCCATCCGGATGACGATATGCCCAGGCTGATTGGTTTTTTTGCACCCATAAAAGGGAAGCATCCGGAATTAGGAATGGGACATTTAGCTGTAGAAAATCAGAATTTCAAACAATAAAATCACAAAATTCAGGCACAGTAGTTGTATATTGTGGCCTACTTTTACGTAATCATTCATAAAACGATAACCAATGAAGATTTCTTACATGGTGGTAGTAGCACTTACCTCCGTTACAATGTTTTCTTGTGTAAGCTCCAAAAAATTCAAAGCAGAACAGGCAAAATACGCCGAACTTGATGCGAAACACACACAACTGCAAAATGACCTGAAAGCCTGCGATGACGCTAAGGCAGAGGAAGCCCGTAAAAGAGCCGGCCTCGAAACTGATGTTGCGAACCTCAACAAGCAACTGGAACTGGTGAAAGCAAATAATACTTCAGCACTGAAGCAATTGCAGGATCTTTCTGTAATTAGTTCTACCCAGGCTGAAAGCATTAAAAAATCAATGGATAACCTTGGTTTAAAAGATGCATATATCCAGGACCTGCAAACGCAAATGGCGAAAAAAGACTCCCTGAATATGGCCCTGGTTATGAACCTGAAAGGCGCTATTGGAAATATGGACGATCAGGATATCAATATCAAAGTTGACAAGGGTGTTGTATTTATAGACATTTCGGACAAATTGTTATTTAAAAGCGGAAGCTACAGCATTACTCCAAAGGCACAGGAAGTATTAGGAAAGGTAGCTACCGTACTCAAAGCACAACCTGAACTGGAATTCATGGTTGAAGGCCATACAGATAATGCTGAATTGAAAGGAAATATCGGACCAATGAAAGACAACTGGGACCTCAGCGTTATGCGTGCAACCAGTGTGGTACGTGTTCTCCAAAAGAAATATGGTTTAGACCCGGCAAAAATTACAGCTGCAGGCCGCGGGGAATTCCTACCGGTTGCAGACAATTCTACAGCAGAAGGAAAAGCTGCAAACCGTCGCACAAGGATCCTTATCCTGCCGCAACTTGACCAATTCTACAAATTGCTTGAGAAAAAGCAGTAATTAGTTACTGGCAATATAGTTAAGGGCTTTCCCATCGCGGGAAAGCCTTTTTTATTTTTGGGAAGCTATAAGGGTATTGTGGATCTGGTCCAATAAGCCCGAATTAAATTTGTCTCCGCTAAGTTCCCAGAACATTATTCCGCCCAGCTTTTTGTCCAGTACATACTTTGTTTTTTCAGCTATTGACCGTTCATTATCATAAGTGGCAAACTCCAGCTTCCGGGCATTATAACTATAAGGTGCTTTGGATGCATCATCCCAAAATGAAACAAACCCATTGGCGGTTGAAAGTTCATTACCAAAATCCTTATAGCTTATCATTGTTTTGAATTCCCCTGGTTGGAAAAGTCCATTATTTTCAGATGGAACATTTTTCCAGACGCGGGCATAAAATGCAGCCCCTATTACCAGTTTTTCTGAAGGAACGCCAAGCTTTAAAAGGTAATCAACGCAATGGTCTGTGGCCTCAGGTTGCTTTTCAGTTGCATGCAGGGCAGTATGATGCCCTGTAGTCCTACTATATCCATTAACAAGGTCATAGGTCATCAGGTTAACCCGGTCAACCAAAGGCATGACCTGCTTCCAGTCGATTGATTCTTCCAGGAACCGGGTAAACCCACCCGCAGCAAAACTAAGTTCATAACGTTGCCCCATAGCTGACCTTAGCGAACGAACCAATTCAGTAAAGTTTGCCACATCTTCCTTCATCCAGTGATGGCCCGGGAATCCTTCAATACCCGGATATTCCCAATCGAGATCTAAACCATCTGCGCCGTATGCAGTTAATAACTTAACCACGCTTGCTGAAAATTTTTGCCTTACACCGGCACTGGCAAATGACTGGGAACATGGCTGGCAACCACCCCACCCGCCTAAAGAAACCTCAACTTTTAATTGCGGGAATTTTTTCTTCAATGCAACTAACGACCTTAGTGTTTGCTGCTGCTCAGGTCGTATAAAAGCGAGGGTATCACCCTCGAGTTTGAGAAAACTGTAAATGATGTGTGTTAAACTGGCCAGCGGGTATTTTCGGATAGTGTTTTCATCACCGGTATAATAGGCAATTACAGACCTTTTATTTGTGATTTGTGCCATAGAATAATTAGCAGACAAAAGCAGCAGAAAAAAACACCAAAAGATATTTCGATTCATTATTTACTTTTTTATTTTAATAATCTTTATTCCCCAAGTATAGTAAATCTACGATCACTTTTTTGTTATCGTAGATTTACTATACTGTTCAATCAAAATATTAAAAACTATTTTTTTTCAATTATAATTTACTGATTTTTTAGTCTTAAATACTAGTTAATCATCCCAGTCATGTTTAAGCGAATTTTAAAGTTTCCACATTTAATATTTTTAAAAATATTTGGAAATATTTTTTTATCGCATCTTAAAAAAATTTATCTTTAAACTACTACGATCAGACTATACCAGATTCCCTACCACCCTATTAAGACTACTGGTTATCCCCGATTTTCATAGCATCCAATTCCAATTAATTTTTTATTCTTTAACCGTAGAATTATTCAGGTATGAAACCTTATCGACGTCTAAGACGTTACGCGCTGTCATGTACAGCCATTATCCTTCTTTTGTCCGTATTGGCCTTTCCACTTCTGGCCCAGGTATCAGTCTTCCCGCAGGATTATCAATTGTACCCAAGAAGTCTGAGTACAAACAAAGGCACAGTTAAAGTATCAGGTAGTCTTGATATTTCATCTGGTTATACACAGGTCAGGCTTAAAAGATACCGAAACGGCTACTTGCAAAATACGCTAAGCGTTACCCTGGTATATGACGCTAACGGTACAGCCAGTTATAATTTTAGTTATGATATTGCTGCTGAACTGGCCAACAATCAATTTAGCCTGTATGGTTATGGTAACCTGACTGAAACACTTATCAAGTCAGCAAGTAATGTTGTGGCCGGAGATGCCTTCATTGTTCAGGGGCAATCAAATGCAGTAGCTAACCAGCGGCCTCCCTACACAACCGCAAACAATGCAGATGATTATTCCAATTCTCCCTACCGGACTTATGTTCGTGTTTATGGCAGTGCAAATGCTACCAGCAGTTATACTAAAGCATGGTTTATTGGAAGAGGCAATATATATTATGACACAGATGGAAATACAGGCCAGTGGGGTATGCGAATGGCATCAAATATCGCCGGCATTAAAAAAATACCTATTGCAATTTTTAATGGCGCCTTCCCTGGACAAAACATTGCCTATTTCGCCCGGAATGATGCAAATCCTGGTGACCCGAATACCAACTATGGCCGCCTGCTTAACAGGATCAAGGAAGCCGGTTTGCAAAATAATATCCGGGGAATTATCTGGTACCAGGGTGAATCAGATGTTCTAGGAACCATGAGTCCCGTGACGCTTAGCACTGCCCAGTATAAAACGGCATTCAACGCATTAAAAAGTGACTGGCAGGAAGATTATCCCGGGGTGAGTAAATTTTTCCTTTTCCAGATAAGATTTGGTTGTGAAATGTCAACTGCTGACAACTGCCTTAAGGTCCAGGAAGCCCTGCGTGAATTAGATAAAGAATCAACAGATATAGTTACACTTAGCGCAGGTAATACCACCCAGTATTCTGATAATTGCCATTATAATTTCGTGAATGGATATAAGAACCTTGGGGACTGGGTTTCTAAAGTTATTCGCCGTGATGTATATGGAGAAACAGGTTTGCCTGCCAACATTGAATCACCAGAACCTGCATCTGCTGCTTTTTCAGTGGTTGATGCAAACGGTATTGCCAGCCAGATAAGCCTGGCACTAAAAGACCAGGCAACAACATTTACGATAAGTGGTGACCTGAGTCCGCTCATCAGGTTAGATGGCGGAAGTTATACAGTTAGTTCAGTAAGCTTAAGTGGTAATAATTTATTAATTAATTTTTCACCCAATGCAGGCACTTCAACTAATCCTACAACCATTAGTTACCGTGGTCATAGCGGGCTAGCTTCACCTGATGTTATTAACGCAGGGGGATTAGCCCTGATCAATTTCGATAAGTTCCCGATCACCGGATCAACTACAACGCCACCGCCACCGCCACCACCGCCACCACCGCCACCAACAACCTGTACAGATATAAATGAGCCAAATAACACTCTTGCTACAAGCACAAATATTACAGGTAATGTGACTTATACAGGAAGTATCGGAAGTTCAACGGATGAAGACTGGTTTGGTTTCAGGACCTGGTCCCCTTATAATAATGTAAAAGTAAGTATCTGGGGGATGACTGCAGATTATGACCTTTACCTGTATGATCCAACGGGCACATTGCTGGCTTCTTCTACAGTTAGCGGTACATCACCCGAAGCGGTAATATATAATACCAGTGCCAGTAACTTAAATTTCGAATTAAAAGTTGTAAGCAAAGATGGCACCTTTGACCCAAGTGTATGTTATTCCATACGGCTTCAGGCCAGTTCAGGCGCATGGCCACTCAATTCAGCACCATATACCGGATCAAGAAATGGTGCAATTGCAAGCCCAATGGAAGAAGTTGCCATGACAAGTCCAGAAATATTGAAAGGCATTTCCACTTACCCTAACCCGGTAACGCAAACGATGCGAATCAATTACCCGGCTGATAAAGCTGGTGCTGTTGAACTAAGGGTACTTGACTTTACCGGTCGCGAACTGATACAGAAAAAAGTTACTGCTAATACCGGCCAAAACCAGTTCCAGCTGAATGTATCAAAATTGAGCCCGGGATCATATATGCTCCAGATCCGTAAAGAATCAGGTATAATCACCAGGAAATTCATGGTGGGTTCAAAATAAATGATGGGGTTACTAAAAGTGAGTCATCGTTACTGGAATAGTAACGATGACTTTTTTTTATACCTTATTCTTCCATCGAATCAATTGTTGCCTTTAACATATCCAGGTAAACACCAAAGCTTTTCCTAAACATCCATTTCGCGCAGTAATGGCCAATCGGAACAAGTATAATCACGATAACCGGTAAAAGCCAGGCAAATAAATGCTGCGCCATCAGTTCTTCTAATGTTCTTCCTGAACTAAGGATGCCGCCATAAATATATCCACCGGCAGCTGCAATTGGATATACCCCGATTGCCAGCTTAAGCTGCATTCTACTCCAGGCTGAAATCCCTATGTAATGTTTTTTCAAAACTTCCAATACACTTTCTGTTGAAGAAATTTCCATTTTAATTGACCGGTATAAATGAACTGCCTGAACCAAAATGATAATATTATACATGGAAGTAATCGCCAAAGCAAGCTGAACCGGCCAAACTGAAGTACTGATTATTACAAAAAAATAGGCAAGCGTAATGACTATACCCCAAATGATATTGATAAATAAATTCCGTTTAAGTTTCATCAGGGGATGATTTGGCTGCAGGCGGTTTGCAAAGCCAGGCGAAAGCAACCTGTCAAGGTCATCATCTTTCGGCTGCCAGGATTGCCAGGTATTTTGTTTATCCACGGTTGGCTGCATTTAAAATGTTAGCTAATCTTTGCCTTATCCGGTAGAGTTTTACACTAAGGCTATTCGCAGAAATTCCCATCATCTGCGCGATCTCACCATTATTGTAGCCATCGAGATGCAGAAGAATAATGGCCCTGTCAATATCTGTTAATTGGCGGATGGCCTGTTGCAGTGCAACAGAGTCTTCCTTTTCCAGTGAATTGGGCCTCAGGGCCTGGTTGTCGGGTATACTATCCTGGTACACCAGCATTGTTTTTTTCCTGAGGCTTGAAAAAACCGTATTCAGGCTAACCCTGTATAACCAGGTGCTGAATTTTGAATCATTCCTGAATAAAGGCCAGCCCTTCCAGCATTGCAAAAGGATCTCCTGGTAGAGATCTTTCTTCTCCTCAGGGTCCGCAGCGTATAAGGACACCACCTTATAAATAATGCCCTGGTTAGCACGTATCTGATCCAGGAAGTCTTTTTCACTCAAACGGGAGGAAATTTAAATATAGGTTGGAATTGTTCCTGAAATATTACACCACCAGGCAAATAAAGATCTAAACTTACTAGCTGGTATGGTCTGAAGTGATTAACCACTGGCCATTTATTTTCCTGAAGATCAGTGTGAAGTGGCCGCCGATATCACCAATTGAACGGGTTAAATGCCATTTACCCACTACCATATAAACTTCTGGCGAAAGCGGGAGAATATGCAGAAGGTCGAATTTTAAGGTACCCATTTTATCACGGTTGTCATAGGTTTTCTTATACCGTTCCCATGTATTCCGGAATCCGTAAGTGACCCCTTTGCTACCAATAAACATCAGTGAATCTGACTTCCAGTATCCTTTCATAAATGATTCAATATCCCCCTGGTTCCAGGCATCCTGCTGATCACCCATTACCTGCCGGATCGCATTTTCAGCATTTTGCTGGGCAAAAAGGGATGAAGTGACTAAAAGAACCAACCCGAGGAATAGCGCTTTCATTTGATTTATTTTTAAAAGGAAGGTACATTGGCGCTCTTATTCAACCAAATTGCATGAAAAAGATATACCACCTTTCCACCTGCGACACTTGCCGGAAAATTTTGAAGGAAATTGATGCCACGAAAAAGAAAATTGAATTGCAGGACATAAAATCCAATCCGGTTACTCCTCAGCAATTGGATGAAATGAAAGAACTTGCAGGCAGCTACGAAGCCCTTTTCAGCAGGAAAGCTGTTAAGTACCGGACAATGGGGTTAGCGGAAAAAGACCTAACTGAAAAAGATTACCTGCAATTGATCTTATCAGAATATACCTTCCTAAAAAGACCTGTTGCTATAGCAGGTAACCAGATATTTATCGGAAATACAAAGGCAAGCATTGAAGCGCTTAAAAACGCGCTTTAAGAATACAAGTCAGAAACTTGCTTCATCATAATTATACAGCCTTATAACAAACAGGCCCAGGTTCCGGTATGGCGGTACATATTCTGCAAAAAGGTCATGCGTAAAGTTAGATGAAGCAAATCTGGCACCCATTTTCGTCCATGCATCCGGCCAGTAAATATCCCTGGAATGTAGCAGGTAATCATTCACCATAAGGATCATCGGGTCGTTAATTAGCTTTGAACCGACCTGCTTTGTTGCTACTACCTGTGCCGCCGGGCTTTTTTCGGCAACTGTAAGGATATTTTTGTATCCGCCGCAAGACCCAAGTATAGCCAGTTTCATATTGGGCTGCAGGTAATTCAGAGTTGAAGCCAAATGGTAACTATGTCCGCGGTGAATAATAATTCCGGCTTCTGCTTCTGTCTCCTTCATATATTGGAGCATTGCCAGCTGGGCTTCCTCATCGAGGTGGTCTTCATGGCTCAAAGGCCTGTTTGCAAAGATTTTTATTGGCTGGGAACCAGAAATGGAATTGATTTCTATCCATTGCGGTTTGGCAGCAACCTGCCAGGTCTTTGCATCTTTAAACAGGGCAAGGAAATTCTGGAAAGAGGTCATACCATCCTTATCCCCATAAAAGATAACCAGTTGATTGATGACCCCTTTTTTATCCCTTACAGCTTCAACCGGAAGCAATTCGTAATTCCCTAGTTTGCTGAAAATCACTTTTTGCTCATTTGGGTCATGTGCCATATTGAATACATCCAATAAAATTCCATAAAGCCGGATACCATAATAGTTTTTGTCCAGTTCACACCTTACCCGGTTATCCTTCAGCAGTTGTTCAACAATGCCGCTGTATTGCGGGTCTACCGACAGGCCTGCAAAAGCATCGGCAACATCCATGGCATCTTCAAGGCCGCTTTCTGTATTCCCTTCAATGCCGGTAATAAACTGTTTCAACAAAGTAACCCTTGACAATTCCGGCATGTGGTTCAGGAAGTCCGTAAGTACATTATAGTGCGAGCACACCCGGATAAATTTCCTGAACTGGTCATATTGCACCATTGTTAATAAACTATCTGAACTACCTGCAGGAATTGCCTGCATGATGCGCTTATATATACCCAGGAAACTGGAGGTATACAATTCTTCCTCACCGCTGATTACCAGGTAATACAGATCAATTACCCTGAGTGGCCTAAGGCTGGCAAATCGCACCGGGTCTTTTGATTCGTGCAATTCATTTACCGGCTGCACATAAAAGGCAATGGCTTTTTCTTTCAAAGCTGCCCTGAGTGCAGGTTGCATGCCGGCAGGACCCCCAGCCAGCAATATTGACCGGTTAGACTGGATGGTATTTACCAATAACTGGTAATAACCTTTTACATCTGAACTCCTGATTTTTTGAATGTCTTCTGCAGTATATTTCCCAAGCGCCATTTCCCCGGCAAGCGGGGCTATCTCTGTTGCATTCCTGTTACCCGATAACAATAAAAGCTGGTTGAGCAAAGGATGATTAAGGTGCTTAATCGTGTCGGTAATCCTGTTATTTTTCGTTGACACATAATCCACTATACTCATGGGGGAATGCTCAGCAACATATAAAATGGCAGTATCGATAAAAGGGAATTCGGGCTGGCGTTCTAACAAGGGTAGAATATTGTCGGGATTAACCGACAGCCTGCGGACGTCAGCAGCATATTGAAGTATCTTTCCTTCAGGGTATTGCCGGAATGCATCTGCCATGAGTTGTGTGCGGCGGCCCCCGAATCCCAGGACATACTCCCGGTAAGGCGTTTTGTGTACAATAGCATCAGCAATCAAAGGGAACTTTTGCAAGGCATCAGGTACATCATACAATTCCAATTTATGGCGCTCCAAAGTTGTCCTGAGTGCCTGTATAAAAAACTTTACCGTATTGATGCTTTTTATTTTCTCTTCCCTGCCTGCAGGTTCTATTGCATTAAATGCGGCCTGGAGGCTATCGACCTGGTTATTGCAAAAATCTACCATCATCGAACGTATGCCCTTGTCTCCATGAAAATTGTCCAGGAAGCTTAAAAATTTTACCTGTGCGGCGTCTAATGATGCATTGGCTTCACCTAAAGTCGACTGGGCATTTACCGTGTTTGTATTACAGTATAAAATTATAATCAAACTGTAAATGGCTCTGTACATGGAAAAAATAGTATCAGGATTTACAACCGTTCGACGCGGGTAGAGTGGATGAGTGCAATCCTCCAGCGGTTGCCTACCTTCCTGAAAATTGCTGATTCCAGCCATCGGTATTTTTTTGCATTGCCTTCTTCGGTAATAGTGGATCTCAGGTCATAAACCGCGTAGGCTGTTGAGCCGCTTATCTTTACGGAGCGGATGAAGAATTCATTGGTACGGCTGGCTTTTGAAAGGGCAATTTTTGAAATATAATCGATCTCTTTATCGATATTCCACACTTCGCCTTCTTCAACAAGCTGGTAATCGTAGGTGCAATTCAGCCGATGCTTAATTGTATCGTAATTAGCCAGGGTTTTGTAATCTTCTTCAAGCAGGGTAACAATTTTCGCCGAATCCGCTTTGTACTGAGCCTGTGCGCCAGGCGCTACTAAAAAGCCTGAAACTACAAACAGCAACAACAAGATTCTCTGCCCCATTGAAATTTCAATTTTTGATTTAACCGCGGTTAAAGTATTTGTAAAATTAATATTTCATTTTCGAAATCACCCTACAATTCTAAGTTTGGCATAATTTAACATGATTTTCTTTTCCCCGTTTAAATCAAAAAGAACCGTAGCAACAGGATTATGTGAACTCCCCTCCATTTTACTAACGGTCCCATAACCGAATTTCTGGTGTTCCACTTTCTGCCCGGCCTGCAGGTTACTGGTATCACTGGGTACAAAATCTGCTGCAGGTTTATGCTCCACCACTTTTGGGGCGGATTTTGGCGGGACATACGAAGGCACAGTATCTTTCCTTTTGGAAGGAGGCGGACCGTACATCCTTTCCGCCTGTTCCCCTGAACCCGCACCACGCATGCGGTCGAAGGCGCTGCCCTGGGTATAACCGGCACCCTGGTTCCGGATACCACCGCCGGCAAAACTCCGGTCTAAATATTGCTGGGGTATTTCTTCTATAAAACGGCTCGGTTCATTCTGCTGCAGTTGCCCGAATTTATACCGTGTATTGGCATAGGTAATCCAGAGTTTTGTTTTTGCCCGGGTAATTACTACATAAAAAAGCCTTCGCTCTTCTTCCAGCTCTTCGCGGGTATTGATGCTCATTGCATTGGGAAAAAGCATTTCTTCCAGTCCGGCAGCAAACACTACCGGGAATTCCAGGCCTTTAGCTGCATGTATGGTCATCAATTTCACTGTATCTGCATGGGGATCTTTTTCATCAGCATCGGTAAGCAGCGTGATTTGCTGCAGATATGCACCAAGCCCTTTATCGCCCACTTCGCCATCGTCGTTACTTGGCGTTTCGGTGAATTCCTTGATGGAGTTCAACAATTCCTGCACGTTCTCATAGCGCTGCAGTCCTTCGGTCGTTTTATCGTTAAAAAGTTCCCTGACGATACTGGCCTGTTTACCAATATGGAAGGCCACTTCATAAGCGTTCTTCGTTTGCAGCATGCTCTGGCTGCTTTTGATCATCGTAACAAAGTTCTCGATGGCTTCCAGGGTGCCTGCCTTAAAACCTGCCTGTGCCGCGTTTTCCAGCACTTCCCACATAGTGATATTGTTGGTATTGGCGATCAGCATCAGTTTGTCGATGGTGGTCTTTCCTATACCACGAACGGGATAATTGATGATACGTTTGAGTGCCTCTTCATCGCGGGTGTTCACAATAACCCGCAGGTAGGCCACCATATCCTTGATCTCTTTGCGGGCATAGAAACTAACGCCACCGTACATGGTATATGCAATGCCCATGCGCCGCAGGCTTTCTTCAAATGCCCGGCTTTGTGCATTTGTGCGGTAAAGGATCGCAAAGTCGCGGTTACTGAAATGGTTCCGTAGTTTTTGCTCCTGTATGGTATCAGCTACAAACTTCCCCTCTTCGTTGTCACTCATGGTACGAACCAGCATTATCTTATCACCCTCGGCATTTTCCGTCCACAGTTCCTTGGGGATCTGGTTTTTATTATTCGAAATGACTTCGTTGGCAACATTCAATATATGCCGGGTGCTGCGGTAATTCTGTTCCAGTTTTATCACTTTCACATCATCATAATCTTTCTGGAACTGCAGGATATTCTGGATAGTAGCCCCGCGGAAGGAATAAATACTTTGGGCATCATCACCCACAACGCAAACATTTTCATGTGCGGCACCAAGCAGTTTGATGATCTCATACTGGGCCGGGTTGGTATCCTGGTACTCATCAATGAGTATGTATTTGAATTTATGCTGGTACTTATGCAGTGATTCGGGGAAATATTTCAGCAGGTCATACATTTTGATCAGCAGGTCGTCAAAGTCCATTGCCCCGTTCTTGAAACAACGCTTGGCATAGGCATCATAAATCTGTGCGATAGCCGGACGATTAGAGCGGCTGTCTTCCTGCTGGATGTAATAGTCCTGCGCATATTCCGCCGGGCCGACCAATGCGTTTTTAGCACTGGAGATCCGGTTATAGACGATATTGGGTTTGTAGAGTTTATCGTCGAGGTTCAATTCGTTGATAACTGTTTTAACCACGCTTTTGGCATCGTCGGTATCATAGATCGTGAAAGAGTTGGGGTAACCCAGGCGGTGGGCTTCGCTACGCAGGATCCTTGCAAAAACGGAGTGGAAAGTACCCACATAGAGGTTACGGGCATCGGAATTGCCCAGAATCTTCTCAATCCTTTCCTTCATTTCCTTAGCGGCCTTATTGGTAAAAGTGAGGGCCAAAATCTGGAAGGCGTCAACCTTATGGCAGGCCATCAGGTGGGCAATCCTGGTAGTAAGTACCTTTGTTTTTCCACTTCCTGCACCCGCCACAATCATTAACGGCCCTTTCACATGCAGCACAGCTTCCCGTTGCTGTTCATTGAGTCCTTTCAGGTAATCTTGCGTCATCAAATTCAGTTGACCGGGGAGTTTGGGTCCGGTTTGGCGGGCCCCGGGTCAAGGATGCAATTTACAACGATTTGGGGGAAGGGTGGTGCAGATATTATGATATTGGTATTGGAAACTGTGGCAGGCAGGTTTGGCTGGTTATCCCTAAGTTCATTATTCTTTATTGTAAAAAAATGACAAAGCACCACTTGGGCATTTATTTACCTGTTCAATGATTTTTTCCGAAGAAGCCCCGTCGGGGTTTATCCAGTGTCTTTTTTTGTAATCAAATACTTCAGGTAGTTGCGTCCAGCACCTTGTAGAATGCTGGCATAGTTCGGGCTTCCACACAACAGTGATTTCATCATTGGCGTAATTAACCTTTTTTGCTGATTCGCCTTCCCTGAACAGGAATGTCCGGACCTTGATATCGTTCTCTAAAATTTTTGAGATGGGGCACTTCTTTGCAATTTCGAGTAACCGGGTCTTTTGTTCTTCTTCAACAGTACCCGGGAAACGTATATCACAATCGATAATGGTGACTGTCTTTTCCCCGATTTTTTCAGCGTACAAATTTGTATCTACAGCAATCTGTGGGATTGTCCATTCCTTCCGATCAATATACATACGCAGGGTCACCAGGATGCAGGAAGCAAGAGATGAAAGCAATAAGGTATAAGGATCGGGACCAGTATCTTTTCCGCCAGCAACTTCAGGTTCATCGGCAATGAATTTCCCGTTCCGCCATTCAACTGTAACCTGGTATTTTTCAGTTCCTGTTGACAGGTGGACCGGTTGTTCCAACTTGTATTGCATCGTTTTGATTTTATTCATTCATTGGCAGTTCCATCCATAAGGTTGCCCATCCATTGAATTGGTTATAATAGAAATTTTCCTTTCGATGGCGAGGTCAGTTTCCTGCGGGATGGAAACAATTTCCATATGACTAAGCCCTGATCCCTGAAACCCATGCCTGCTGTGAATAATTGCATCTTACAGGACAATCCGTTTGACATGATTTTTTTACTTACTCCACACGTTCTGTAACAGGATCGGGCACCTCTCCTAAAAATTCCACCCAGGCCTTTTTAATACAAGGGTAATGCTTTGCAGCTTCAACAAGGTTCATGAATGCCACAATGTTATCTTCAAAGCGTTTAGCCAGAGTTGCATCAGCAATATTGCCCTCAGGTGTAAATGCTTTATGGGCTATGGCCAGGGAGAACATATTCGGGAAAACATTTGTACCCAAGTGTTCCAGCGGCATACGCAAAGTCCATAGCGCCCGGTTGCCACCTGCCATTGAAGGGGAAGCCGACATCAGCAAAGCATGCTGCTCGTTGAAAGGTTGAGGACGATACCTTGACACCCAGTCAATCGTATTTTTCAGGAACCCGGGCATGGCGCCGTTAAATTCAGGGGAGGCTATAATAAAAGCGTCATTCGCTAACAGCCGCTTACGGAATTCAACTGCTCCTGCCGGGTGGAAATCATTGATTTCAAGATCCTGGTTGAAGGAGGGGCAATCGAATTCACTCATGTTTGCAAAGTCTACTTTGCCACCATTTTTTTCGATGACAGCTGCAGCAATTTTTGCCAGTCGGGTATTGAGCGAGTCTTTTCTTAGTGAAGCCGAAAAAACAAGGAAACTTATCGGCCCCGGGTTTATGTTTTTTTGTTGCTGGTTTATGGGCATTTATTTTAATTTTTATTTATACCTGCTTAGCCAATTGTACTTCACAATTGATCCAAACTTCTTCGCTTACCAGGACACCACCAGCTTCGAGGGCAGCATTCCAGTTCAGTCCCCAGTCTTTCCGGTTAATTTTTCCATTAATGGTGAAAATTGCTTTGCTATTGCCCCAGGGATCCTTCACGACACCACCAAATTCAACAGCCAATTTCACCTGTTTCCTGATGCCCTTAATAGTAAGGTCGCCATACAATTCATAATTGCCCTGTTTATCAATTTCCTTATAGGTGTTGCCTGTGAAATTTATTTCCTTGAAATTTTCCACATCAAAAAAGTCTGCACTCTTTAAATGCCCATCTCTTTTTTCATCACCAGTGTCAACTGATGCAGGGTTTACCCAGCAATCAATTTCAGCAGTCAAAAAATCCTCGCCAGTGGTGTAGATACTAGCCTCGAATTCCTTGAATGAGCCCCTCACATTCGCAAACATAAGGTGTTTTACCTTAAACCCAATTTCGCTGTGGGCTTCATCAATGTTCCATTTTGTTTTTGTGTTTATACTTGTTGTTTCCATTGTATTCTTTTTAAGTTATTGTTTAAAAAATTCGCCGTCTGCATTTATTATTACATCTGTACTTATATCAAAAGGATCAGGCGGGCCAACATTAAAGTCGGTCCTGCTGATCATACCGGTTAACTGGAACCCAGCCTTTGTTTTTTTCGACATAGCATCTTCCAGTGTTCCCCTGAACCACAAATCCATCGTAACAGTTTTTGTTATGCCATGCATCGTAAGGTCTCCGGTAATCCTGAACCTGTCCTTCATACCGGTTGTGTTACGGATGGCAGTTGACTTAAACGTCATAACAGGGTATTTGGAAACATCAAAAAAGTTCGGACTCCTCAAATCATCGTCACGCATTTTAACTTCAGTGTTAATGGATGCTACATCAACTGAAAGGTTAAAAACGGCATCGCTGAAATCTTGTTTTGATGATGTAATTGATACATCGAATTTTTGAAATAATCCAAAAATTGTGGAGAACCCTTTATGTGTAACTGTAAAGGTCAATTTGGAATGCCATGGATCATTCTTCCACGATGTCGTTTGGCCAAATAAAAAATTGCCCGCAACCAGAATTGCTGAAATAAAAAATAGCTTCTTCATGATTGTTTGATTATTTGGCGGGTGCAGGAATTATTTCCCCAAACCCATTTGTGTCATGTAAGTCTGGTTATCCCAGAATAATGATTCTTCAATCATAAGGCCGTTTTTCCAATGGCCAATGGTACACATAGGCAACTTAAATGATTTACCGGTTGGCTGGATGAATTTACCATTACCGACAGGCATTGGTTTTGTAAATGTGCCTTCCATTACGCCGGTAACGCAGGTCCATTCGCCGGTATTATTACCAAAGCGGATAGGATGCACTTTTATGCGTGTGTCAGGTGCATAAACAAACATTGTTTTCAGGTCTTCCACGTGCCTGGGCAGGCCATTTGTGTGATGCCCGTCGGGCCAGTTCACAATGATGTCATCAGCATGACTTTCATGGAAACGTACCCATTGCTGTCCGCTGAATATTACAAAGTCAAGCGTATCAAATGTCGTCAGGTTTTTTTCAAGCGCCGGACTTCCATTAGCCATTTCTTTCAGGAGGTTTTGCATTGAATCTACCTTAGCCTGCATTTCCTTTGAGTTTCCGGTCTCCTTACTGGTGCAACCAATAAAACCAATAAGTACAGATCCCATGAAAAGTGCAGTAAGCAAATTGAACCTGATCTTTTTCATAAATTTATTTTTAGGCATTACAGAGAAATAAAAACAAAACAACTCCTATTAAAAAATTACAGGAGTGTTTTCAGAAAAGGGAATAATTTTTTAGGCAGGTACAGCTAAAATAAAGGTATTAATAGCAGGTAGCTTATTCAATGATTTTCAACATAGCCATGTATGATAGCCATCAATCATTTTTTATCTGACAGGTTAATTTTTATTACAGCAGCATTTCCAGGCATATCCAGGGCAGTAAAAATGATCACAGTGCCCGGTATGATTTTATGGTGCCAGGTCACCGTATATACCCATTCATCAGAAGTTGCAGATGCCTGCGCGGCACCTTCTTCCACCAGGTCACCAGCGTTTGTTTCTATCCTGCACCAGACTTTGGCAACACGGAAATTATCGGTAGCCTTAACCTTAAGCAGGTCCCCGGCCATGCCGGTATATCCTGAAATGTCATAACCGGTAATCGATGGATCTTCCATGGCATCGGAGATGGCCATGTTGTATTCGGTTTGGGCACCTTTAATAAAGCGTTTATAGAATTTTTTTAAATCGGGGTCGGCTATTACCGTTTTGGCATAGTTTTCGGCGTTTTTAAACCGTTCCCAGCCCTTTTGTTCTCCCGGCTTGGGTTTCCGGTCTTTGGAGCGGATGGGTTTGTTTACAATGTATTCAACGCCACCCCGTTGACGAACATATTGGTGTGGTCCAATAGAGCCGGATATACCCCGAAGCAGGATATTATTGTTGTTTTTGGCCATTTTATTCAGTTTTTTAATTTTATATCCCGCTCAGGTCCCGCTCATCTCCCGCTCATCTCTCGCTCATCTCCCGCTCATCTCTTAATAACAATATAAGATATATATAGCAATTATTATACCTGTTTAGTCCTTCAACAGGTATCCATAAGCAGCAACAAAGCTGCTACCTTTGGAAAAAATCAGCATATGATCGCATTCTTAGGAACAGGCCTGTTAGGCGCAAACTTTACCAAAGCATTGCTGGCCAAGGGAGAAAAAGTGCAGGTATGGAACAGGACAGCGGAGAAAGCCAAAGCCCTTGAAGCCGCCGGGGCAAAATCATTCAGCAACCCTGCTGATGCCGTTAAAGGTGCAATGAGGGTCCACCTGACCCTTTCAGATGATGCTGCAGTGGACAGCGTGCTGGAACAGGCGGCAGCCGGATTCAGTGCCGGTGCAATTATCATGGACCATACCACTACTTCTGTAGAAGGGGCTATCCAGCGTACCAAAATATGGGCGGAAAGGGGATTGACCTATGTACACGCGCCGGTATTCATGGCACCGGTAAATGCCCTGGAAAGCACTGGCTTTATGCTGATCTCGGGCAACCAGGATATTGCGCAGAAGGTTAGCCCCTGGCTTTCGGCCATGACGGGCAAACTGTTGAATTTCGGGGATAAAACGGGTAAAGCAGCCGGCATTAAGCTCTTAGGCAACCTTTTCCTGCTCACCCTAACCGGCGGACTTTCCGATATGCTGGCACTGGCCAAAGCAATGGATATCAGCGGCAATGACATAAGTACGCTGTTTGAGACATTCAACCCGGGGGCTGCGGCACCTGCAAGACTGAAACGGTTAATGCATGCTGATTACGACAATCCATCCTGGGAATTACAGATGGCGCGCAAAGACGCCAGGCTGATGATGGAAGCAGCCGCAAAGGGCAATAAAACCCTGCACCTGGTTCCTGTAATAGCCGGGGAAATGGACAGGTTCCTGCAGAAGGGGAATGCCCATAAAGACTGGTCAGTCATTGCTTCGGATAATTTATAAGTATCTTGTTACCAAAGCAGCAGCATGACGGCTAAATCATTAAAAACCTGGACGGTCCTTAATTTCCTTGCCTTTATTGCAGTTGTTATTGTGAACACACTGGCAATTGTATTACCCATAAATGGTATGGATACAGGGAAAATATCGGACCTGTACCCCAACCTTTTTGTGCCTGCAGGTTTTACATTCAGCATTTGGTCACTCATCTACATCCTGCTGTTATGCTTTTGTGTTTACTGCCTTAAAGTAGCTTTTGGAAAGAACCTGAGGCCAATACCTTTCCAGGCGATTGAATCTGTGCAGGCGATATTTTTTACCAGTTGCCTGCTCAATATCGGATGGATATTTTTATGGCACCACCTGCAAATAGAATGGACCGTTATTGTAATGCTGGGCTTTTTGGTTACCCTGGTTATGGGCTACCAAAGATTGCTGCCCTATAAAAACAGCCTGGGTTTTTTGGAATATTTGTGTATCCGGCTGCCGTTCTCTGTTTACCTGGGCTGGATTTCAGTTGCCACCATCGCAAATATTACCGCCCTTTTAGTGCATCATGAATGGGGTGGATTCGGCCTGGCGCCCTGGGCCTGGAGTTGTGTGCTTATTATAATTGCTACTGCACTGGCTATGGCATTTTTATACAAATGGAAAGAAGTCGCCTATAGTGGTGTAATTGCCTGGGCTTTATTCGGGATTTATTCAAAACAGCAGGCAACAAGCAACCAGGTAAGCCAAACGGCACTCACCGCCTGTATTGCCATCATAATAGCCAGTCTTTGGGGGATATATGCTGCCTACCAAGCCAGGGAAAGGCCTGCTGCAAGGCGAAGTAACAGGTAAAAAATCAGGATCCGCGTTGTGAGCCGCCTGTAAGTTTCGTCTGGCGGGTTGCCGCTTTGGTATTGGTTTTACCCTTATTTGCACCAGGGAAGCCAGGTTTACCTGCAGGCTGGTTTGACTTTTTCTTGTCTTTACTATTCTTGTTATTATTTAGCAGTGACATATGATATTGTTTTAAAAGACAATAATAAAGCATTTTTAAAAACCAGCGGCGGGAATATCTACCACCCAGTTAAAGAGATTTTCCCGGCCCTTGATGTTTGCCGCCTGCCAGCGGAGGTTAAATAAGCCCCCCGACAATACGGCCACTTTGGTGAACCCTTTACCAGCAAGCATCCTGGCGGCTTTATACGTTTCCGGCTGGTTTGAAAAGTCATACAACAGGATGGGGCGGTCTTTGGGAAATGACCAGCCTGCCGATGTTTTTTCCAAATCAGCAGCCGGAATATTAACAGCATTTTTTATATGCCCTTTGTTGTGGTAAGCCTCTTTTGCCTTGTTGTTAAATGCTGCGGCGTCGCGGACATCCACCAGTAAATACCCTGCATTAACGGTCTGCCATGCTTCAAGTTCCGGGGCCGTGATTACCTCGTAAGGCGAATTGCGGATCCAGAAATCAGTTTTTCCCGGGCAATCACCCGGAGCCGTATCCATCCATTTTTCCATTCCTTCCAATAGTACCCGCACATCGGTATATCCTTCCTTAACCATTAACCCGGCCACTTTCATACTGGTCTCCCCGAAATCATCTACCAGTATAATGGTTTTATGCCTGGGTATATTAACAAGTTTCTGGTCCATATCGGCTTCCGAGTTAATAGGAATTGCCCCCTTGATACTGCCGAAAGAATTCCTGATTTCATCTGAAGCGATCCCCTTAAATGCAGAATCACCGCGCAAATCATAAACAATGGCTTTGCCGGGTTTCCGGAGAAGCGTAACTATGGCTGATGGGCCAATTAAACTAAAGCCATTTTTTGTACCATATAACTCTGCCGCACAACCGATACCCGCATCCTTTTTCCAGACAATGCCTGTGAGTCCCTCATTAATATTAAACACCCTGGTAAAGCCGTTTTCGGCCAGCATTGCAGCTGCGCGCCGGCTCCGCTGGCTGTGGGAGCAATACACGAAAACCGGTTTGTTTTTATAGGAAGACAATTCCCCCAGCCTTTTATCCAGCTCCCTGACATCGATGTTTATGGCATTTTCAAGATAGCCAATATTCGCGCCGGTATGCTGGCTGGTATCAGCATATTCGCCCTTGCTCCTCACATCAAGCAGCAGGTATCCGGGCTGTTGTTTCAGGGTAGTGCAGAGGTCTTCGAGGTAAACTGTTTTATAGGAAACATTATCGTTTTTATACTGCGCATTAACTGCAACAGCCATGAATAGCAGGAAAGCGATAGCATATATTCGCATGATCATCCGGTTTGTACCTATAAAAGGTAAATAATTGTGCCGGAATCACCTTGAATAAACTATATGACCGGCAAATCGTTCCTGGGCTGAAGCAGAACCAGGGAAAGAAAGGAATAATAAAAAAATGGGGAGATATTTCATGCATTGACTTGTCCTGCTAATATCGGAACAATGCCAAAACCGGCGAATGTTAAAAAAACATGAAATAATTTGGAAATTTCAGGGGCAAACTATTATCTTCACAACCGCCTATAAAAAAGGAAGGTCCACTGTAGAAACAGTCGACCTCTAACGATTGCTTGCCATATAAAAAAACTCTTAGAATTCTGTGTTGTGAATTCCGGGATTTTTGACCTCTACGATTCTTTGCCACTCTAACGATTGCTTGCCGTATTTTTTTATTTCCCTGAACTCTGATGTAAAAGTACCCCTGGTTGAATCAACCTTCAAATCATATTTGAAGGGTTTTTATTACTTCAAAAGAGTTAATTTTACACTTAAACCATTATCCCACAAGACTTTCTGGAAAAATAGTTAATGATGTCCAACCGATCTACCGACGCTTTATTTCAATTAATTCAATCTCTTCACAAGGCAGAAAAGCGGCATTTTAAACTATATATCAAGCGCAGTTCGGCAAAAGAGGACCTTAAAATCGTGGAATTATTCGATACGCTGGACAAATTACCCGACTATGACGAAAGGCTTTTGCTTAAGAAACTGCCTTCTATCCAGAAACCGCAGCTGAATAATATCAAAACCCACCTTTACAAGCAGTTGCTGGCCAGTTTACGTGACCTGAAAAGCACAGATACCCTGGAACTGCAATTATCCGAGCAGCTCGATAATGCCAGGATCTTATACCATAAGGGTTTGAAGCACCAGGCACTGAAGATCCTTGAGCGGGCGAGGGAACTGGCAAAGGCAAACGGTAAATTCAATTACCTGGCGCAGGTGATATCACTGGAAAAAAAGATTGAAACGCTGCATATTACCCGGACCATCCAGGAGAAAACTGAAAAACTTACCCAGGAAGCCCTGGAAATCAGTGGCCATATTGACCGTGTAACCAGGTTATCTAATCTTGCGCTTAGGTTATACGGCTGGTATGTAATGCATGGGCATGCCCGCAATGAAAAAGATGAAGCAGGCATCAGGAAATTCTTTAAAGAACAGCTTCCTGCTGATGCGTTTCAACTGACTGATTTTTATGAGCGGCTGTACCTCTACCAAAGTTTTACCTGGTATGCATTTATCCGACAGGACTTCCTGATGTATTACCGTTATGCGCAAAAATGGAAGGACTTATTCGATGAAAATGAAGTGATGAAGAAGGTAGAAATCGGTCACTACATTAAAGGCCTGCACAATTTATTGAATGCACATTTTGACCTGCGCAATTTCAGGCAGTTTGAGATCGTGCTAAAGGAATTTGAAGATTTTGGCGCAACACCTATTGCCCAACAGCATGATAATTTCCGCATCCATACAGATATTTACATTAATAGCGCCAGGCTGAACTGGCATCTTATGACCGGCACATTTAAAGAGGGACTAAGCCTGGTTGACAAGATAGCAGCTAACCTGGAAGAATATGCGCTTTATGTAGACCCGCACCGCATCGTAGTGTTTAATTACAAATTCGCCACCTTGTATTTTGGCAGCGGCGATTACAATACCTGTATTGATTACCTGCAGAAAATCATCAATGATACATCAGCCGACCTGCGGATAGACCTCCAGAGTTACGCCAGGCTGATGCATTTACTGGCCCATTATGAACTAGGCAATGATGTAATCATTGAGTCGCTTATTAAGTCGGTGTACCGGTTCATGGCTAAAATGAAGAACCTGACCGTGGTAGAAGAAGAGATGTTCCGCTTTCTCAGGCATTCCTTTGGCCTGACGCCACGGAAGATGAAACCTGAACTGGAACAATTCCTGCATAAGATCAAACACCTGGAAAAGAGCCGTTTTGAAACCCGGGCATTTGCCTACCTCGACATCATTTCATGGGTAGAAAGTAAGGTATACGAAAAGCCGATGAGCAAGGTGATACACGATAAATATTTGCAGCGGGTTAAGCAAAAATCCAGGCACTGATAGGCCTTAATCCACGTTGAATTTTTTCTTCCATAACCTGGTAAAATACCAGATAAGTCCGGCCAGGCTAGCCAGGAACCAGGCATAAAAAAGGTAGTTACCCAAAGTGGGTGCATGATCAAAGAAGAACCAGCCGAACATAAGGCCCAGGGTAGAATTAACCAGCAACCACAGGGACCCTACCGATACAGTCATTAAGGTTCTTCTCAGCAGGTCGCGTGCATCAGGTTCCATTTCACTCATGTAAGCCCATTTCTTTAAAGTTACTAATCAATCAAGAGGTCCTGAAACTCTGTTGAGTCCCCGTTAAAAACATTAAAATCCACCTGCCCCCTGATGCCATTAACATTCCCGGATTCGCTGTATTGCCAGAAAGCCCAGGTGCGTGCGATACGAGGACGGTCTTTTTTCAGGTAATGGGCTACCCAGAGCGGGTACTGGTCAAACTCATCTTTGAGGTACCTGTTATAGAATTCTACATTGGTATAAATAATAGGCTTAACGCCATAATGCGTTTCGAGCCGGTCGAGGAAGGCATGCACTTCCGTTCGCAATTTATCTGAGCTTACGCCATAGGTCTGTTCAACGTCAAGTACCGGCGGGAGGTCGCCTTTTGCCAGCTCAACGCGGCGGATAAAATTTTCTGCCTGCTCTGCCCCGCTTTTCGGTGCTATGAAAAAATGGTAGGCGCCCCTTGGCAAGCCAGCTTCGCCGGCTTTTTCCCAATTCCGTTTAAAACAGGCGTCCATATTGCCCAGGCCTTCGGTTGCCTTGATAAAAGCGAAGCGAATCTGCACGTCGCGCACTTCCATTTCTTTAACTGCGCCCCAGTTTATACGTTCCTGGTATTTGGATACATCAATGCCGTGAATAGAGAATTCAGTTGGAATATCGATGCCAAATGCGTCATAGCGAATAAAATCCGGCAAGGTGCTTTTGTACCACCACCACGATAAAAAGCCAATTACTGTAACTGCCAATAATGCCCAGGCAATTTTGCGTCCGGAAAGGGGTTTCGATTTTTTCTTCGCCATCAGGGGGCAAAAATAACAGTTAGTTACTATACTTATATTTGTATATGCTTCATCTCAGTGATTCCCTGAACCTTTTACGCAAGTTAAGTATACGTCGTGCCTGGAATGCGGGGAAAGTGCTGAGTAGTTATTACGTAAGCAAATACACCAAAAAACCGGTACAGTGGGGCGTTCCGATATCTATATCATTTGAACCAACTACATCCTGTAATCTCCGTTGTCCCGAATGCCCAAGTGGATTAAGGGCCTTTTCACGGCCTACAGGCATGCTGCAAAATGATTTTTTCCGCGAAACAATTGACCAGTTATACAAAGACCTTTTTTACCTGGTATTTTATTTCCAGGGGGAGCCCTACCTCAACCCTGATTTCCTGGACATGGTTAAATATGCAGCTGGTAAGGGTATATACACTGCCACCTCCACCAATGCGCATTACCTTACAGACACGAATGCGCGTAAGACGGTGGAAAGTGGTCTTGACCGCCTGATCATTTCCATTGATGGCACCAGCCAGGAGGTATACCAGCAATACCGGGTTGGGGGCCAGCTCAATAAAGTACTGGAGGGCGCCCGAAATATTGTAAAATGGAAAAAGGAACTGAAGAGCAGCACACCCCTGGTCGTATTCCAGTTCCTGGTAGTAAAACCGAATGAGCACCAGATCGGCGAGGTTAAGCAATTGGCCAAAGAAATTGGCGTTAACGATGTCTGGTTAAAAACAGCCCAGGTGTATGATTATGAAAATGACCCCAACCAATTGATTCCTACTATTGAAAAATACAGCAGGTACAGGAAAAATAAGGAAGGGGGTGTGACGATCAAAAACCCGCTGCAAAACCATTGCTGGAGGGCCTGGCATGCTACAGTAATAACCTGGGACGGACTTGTTGTTCCCTGCTGTTTTGATAAAGATGCGCAGCATAAGCTTGGCGACCTGAAGGGGAAGCCATTCCGTGAGATCTGGCAACATGCCGACTACCGCAACTTCAGGGCAAAATTGCTTGAAAGTCGCGCTAATATTGACATCTGCGCAAACTGTTCGGAAGGCACAAAAGTGTGGGGTTAACATATCATTACTATGACATCATCATTTTTTTAACTTTTAAAGCAGAACTTTGCAACCATGAGCATCAATAAAGATATCAATCAGCGAAAATTCAGGAATGAGCACCAGAAGGCTATGATCAACCTGATATTTACGTACAACTGGCTCATGGAACAGACTAAAAATCACCTTGACCAATATGATTTAACCAACCAGCAATTCAATATCCTGCGCATCCTGAGGGGAGCCGGCGAACCGCTAAGTACGCTGCAAATCCGCCAGCGAATGCTGGATAAAATGAGCGACACTTCGCGGATTGTTGACCGCCTGGTCAAGAAAAACCTGGTTAAGAAAGTAGTTTGCGAGGCAGACCGGCGGCTGGTTGATGTTACCATTACCCAAAAAGGCAATGAGTTGCTGGCCGAAATGGATGCCCATGAAAGCGATTGGGAAAAGATACTGATGAATCTCGATACCAAAGAAGCTGCCCAACTGAACAACCTGCTTGATAAATTGAGGAATTCACAGGACTGACCATTTTTTTATTAAGTAATTACCCATATGAAAAAACGACTCCTCTCCTATATAATCATTTTTGCAGGAAGCTGCTCATTCGCCCTGGCACAACCAGCCGCCCCGGTTAAGGGACCTGCTGAAGAAAGCAGTATACCGGCCAGCAATGCCCCCAGGGAATTCCGGGCAGCCTGGATTGCAACAGTAGATAATATTGACTGGCCCGATAAGGGGTCAACCCAGCCAGAAATACAAAGAGCAGAATATATTAAGCTGCTGGACATGCATGCCGCCAATGGGCTGAATGCTGTAATCGTACAGGTGCGGCCTGCAGCCGATGCGTTCTACCCTTCCCCATACGAACCCTGGAGCGAGTGGCTTACAGGGCAGCAGGGCAAACCACCGGTTCCTTATTATGATCCCCTCCAGTTTATGATTGCAGAAGCCCATAAACGCGGATTAGAATTCCATGCCTGGCTGAACCCTTACCGCGCGGTGTTTAACCTGAATAAATCAATTCCTTCAAAGACCCATGTTACCCGTGAGTTTCCTGATTGGTTCCTGGATTATGGCGACAAAAAATATTTTGACCCGGGAAATAAAGCAGCCCAGCAGTTTGTAGTGAATGTGGTGCGGGATATGGTGCAACGGTATGATGTAGATGGTGTGCATTTCGATGATTATTTTTATCCATACCGTATACCCGGAAAGGAATTCCCTGATGACCGGACCTATACGCAATATGGAAATGGGCTGAGCAGGGATGACTGGCGCAGAAGCAATGTGGACAGCATCATCGTGCAATTATCAAAAGCCATTAAAGAAGAAAAGCCCTGGGTTAAATTCGGTATTTCACCATTTGGTGTCTGGAGAAACAGCGACAAGGATTCCCTTGGAAGCCATACAAAAGCCGGACAAACAAATTATGATGACCTGTATGCGGACATCGTATTATGGTTAAAGAAAGGATGGATTGATTATGTGGCACCGCAGTTGTATTGGGAATTCGGGCATAAGGCTGCGGATTTTGAAACCCTGCTGGACTGGTGGAGCAAAAACTGTTATGGCAAACACTGCTATATAGGCCTTGGTTTATATAAAGCAGGCACGAATGCAGCCTGGCGCGACCCGAATCAGTTGCCCCGTATGATCCGTGCCATCCGGAGCACGCCAAATGTGCAGGGGGAGATCTACTTCAGCAGTAAAAGTTTTGTAAATAATCCCAATGGCTGGTCCGATAGCCTGCGTTTACAATATTACCAGCAGAAGGCAGGCATTCCGGTAATGGACTGGATGCCGGGGAGGGAGCGGTGAATGGTGAATGGTGAATGGTGAATGGTGAATGGGAGGACCGGTGAATAATCATATGAATTTTTTGGGGTCGTATAAGACACAAAATGCAAAAAAAGTGGGTCGTAAATGACCCACTTTTTTTGACCTATGAATTAAAGTACATTTTTACCATTTGTCCCCGCGCACCATTCACCATTCACCATTCACCGCTTCCCCTCCAGCCGGTCGACATATTCAAGCGAACCAAGCCTGAAGCGGAAAGGGATGCCGGTTTTTTTCTCCAGGCGCCATTCCCCTTCGCAGAAAACGCCCCAGTTGCGGGTAAAATAATCGGGAAACAGGGGCCGCAGTGGGTAGGTTAAGGAGGCAGTGGAGGCAGTTGGCAATAAGGCTTCCGGGCCAGTGCGGGCAGGCTGAAATACTGTTTTTTTACCAGTTTGTGGCAATTTTACAGAATCTGCCAGGGAATATTTCGCAGGCAGCAAAACACTTGCCTGTTGGGCATTTGAGCCGAATCCGGCGAGTGAAGCCAGGACCAGGAGAATAATTTTAAGGTTTCCTTTTACCCCCATGTGCATTAATTAAGTAATTTACGGCCTGATTTTTGTGGACAGGGCGGCTCTTATGAAAAACCAGAGCGCCATAAACCCTAACGTATGGCACTGAGTCAAAGTTTACAGCAGAAGTTATTGCAAAAGCTTTCCCCTCAGCAAATTCAGCTTATGAAATTGCTGCAGGTGCCTACTGCCAACCTTGAAGAGCGCATTAAGGAGGAACTGGAAGAGAACCCGGCATTGGAACAGAGCGATGAAGCTTCAGATGAGTTTGATGAAACCCGTGAAGAATTTGAAAGCGGTGAAGAAGAGTATGAAACCGAGGGCACTGAGGATGAGTATGAAAATATCAATATCAGTGATTACGTACAGGAAGGTGATGATGAAATAGCAGATTACAGGTTGAGGGATGACAATTACCCGGAGCTGGACGATAAGCAGGTGATGCCCTTTAAAGTGGAATCCAGCCTTCATGATTCGCTTGCCGACCAATTGGGCATGCTTACCCTCGATGACCGCCGCAGGCGCATTGCAGAGCAAATTGTAGGCAGCATAGATGATGATGGTTACCTGCGCAGGGAAACGGCATCCATACAGGACGACCTCGCCTTTCGCCAGAATATTGAGGCTACAGAAGCCGAAATCGAAGAACTGATCCAGCTGATCCAGCATTTTGACCCGGCAGGCGTGGCGGCACGTAACCTGCAGGAATGCCTCCTGCTTCAGCTGGACCGCCGGAAAAATGAAGGAAAATCCGTGCGGCTGGCCATAGAAATCCTTGCCAACTATTTCGATGAGTTTACCAAAAAACATTATGAAAAAATCCAGCGCGGATTAAACATAGATGACGACCAGCTTCGGGACATCATCAAACAGATCGTCCGGCTAAACCCAAAGCCGGGTGGAAACCTCAGCGAAATGAACAAAGCCGAGACCTATGTTATCCCGGATTTTTTCATGTTCAATAATGCGGGGAAACTGGAGCTCACCCTGAACAGTAAGAATGCGCCCGACCTGCGAATCAGCGAGGGATACCGGGATATGTTGAAAGAATATGACCGGGGGTCTAAAAAAGACAAGCGGCAAAAAGAAGCAGTGCTTTTTATCAAGCAGAAAATTGATGCTGCAAAATGGTTTATTGATGCCATTAAGCAGCGGCAGCAGACCCTGATGATGACCATGCAAACCATCATGGACTACCAGGAAGAGTTTTTCCTGACCGGTGATGAAACCATGCTTCGCCCGATGATCCTGAAAGATATTGCCGAAAGGACCGGTTTGGATATCAGTACGGTGAGCAGGGTAGCCAACAGCAAATTTGTACAAACTGAATTTGGTACTTACCGGCTCAAATTCTTTTTCAGTGAAAGCCTGAGTACGGAAAGCGGCGAGGAGGTATCCACACGGGAAGTGAAAAAAATCCTGAGTGATATGGTGGAAGGGGAAAGCAAGAGAAAACCACTAAGTGATGAACGATTGACCGAGTTATTGCAGGAAAAAGGTTATAACATTGCACGTAGAACAGTGGCCAAATATCGTGAACAACTCAATATTCCGGTGGCCCGACTAAGAAAAGAGTTATAATGACGGCAACAAAGGGGCCCCTTCGGGTATTAGGACAATTTATTTCCATTGTGTTTCATCCCCTGTTTATTCCAGGGTATATTACGGCGTTCCTGCTTTACCTGCATCCTTTTGCCTTTGCGGGATATTCAGACTGGAATAGGACCACCAAATTAATTTCCGTGGGTTTACTCACCGCATTTTTCCCCGCCTTTACGGTGATGCTGCTGAAACTACTGGGTTTTGCAGAAAGCATCCAACTCAAAACACAAAAAGACCGGATTATACCTATTGTAGCCTCCATGATTTATTATTTCTGGATCTTTTACGTCAATAAGACCCTGCCGGATAATCCACCAGAATTCGTTGAGATGCTTTGTGCGGTTTTCATTTCCAGCATCATTGCCCTGACGGCAAACAATTTCAGTAAAATCAGCCTGCACACCATTGCCATGGGGATCCTGGCCGGTTTCTTCATTTACCTTTCCTGGAACAGTATGATTCCAATGGGATTGCCTTTGGCGGTTGCCTTATTTGTTGCCGGGCTTGTAGGAACCGCGCGTTTTTTGGCCAGTGACCATACTATTGCTGAATTGGTATGGGGTTATATAAGCGGAATCATTTCCTTTATAATAGCGGTTTGGGTAATTGGCTAGCCCCAAAATAAAGAAAAGCCCAATCGCAGATTGAGCTTTAGCTTTAGTTGTCCAAACCAGCTGGTGAGCATATCCAAGCTAAGCATTTATAATCCGCGATTTCGACAGGTACTTACTGGTTGGATGATAGATAAAGAGACAGGAGCCATTTTTTATGGTCTCAATAATTTCTTGTGATTCGTTATCCGGAACAGCCGGGCAGCCATAGCTGCGGCCATTAAAAGGATTATTTTCAAGGAAATCATTCCCTAAATATTCAGACCCATGGATGACAATATTCCTTGCGTTGGCCCTGTCATTAAACCCTTTTTCTATGCCATCGATTCTAAGGGAAAGTCCGTGCTCACCAATATAGGTTTCACGGGTAACATAAAAGCCAAGGCTGCTTTGCCGTGACTGGGGTTTATTTGAAAATTTCTGTGCAAATTCACCGCCCGAATTGCGGCCATGGGCCACATAGGTATTCACCAGCAGGGACATATCCTCTACATTAATGATATACAATCTTTTACGACGTGATGATTGGCTGAAATCACAGATGGATAATACATCAGACCTTTGCAGGTAACCTTTTTTCTGTAAAAGCCGGTATCCCTTCCAGCCATAGAGGAAGGCTTTTTTTGTAAGTCCCTTAGCGGCCAGGTCGAGCTGGTTGTAAGCAATTTCAGCTTCTTTAAGAACCTGTGCAGACCAACTGGCATTTTCAGCAAACGAAGCCGTTCCGGGGGAATATTTGCCTGCTGCGCCGTGCCTTGTTTTTTTGTACCCTGATTTCCCTGACCGGCCAGCAGATTTATTGCCGTATGATTTTGAATTACGGGCAGCCAGTTCATTTGGCACCAAAGCCAGGCTAAACAGGCATAAACCTGCCAGGATGTATTTTATGATTGATTGCGTATTCAGGCTTTGAGCGTGTTGGAAATCTATAACGAAGCTACCCAAAAAAAATTATGCCGGAGGGGTCGTTTCTGTTTTTTCAGTAGTGGTAAATTCGATACGGTAAATACGGAAAAGCAACATAAATAAGGAAATAAGCAAAGGGCCAAATACCAGGCCAATAAACCCGAACAGGTTTAAGCCGACCACCACTCCAAAAACGGTTACCAATGGATGGACATCACCAATTTTCTTCTGTAACCAGAATCGCAAAACATTATCAATAGTGCCAATAATCCCGAAGCCCAGTACCAGCATAGCAATACCACGAAAGTTATCCCCGCCGGCGAAAAAAATAATGGCCAGCGGTATATAAGCCAGGGCTGCGCCGACGATAGGAATCATGGCTGTAATGCAGGTTACCGCAAACCAGAGTACGGGTTCATTAACACCCAATATCAGATAACCGATCAATGCCATCACACCCTGGGCAAGGGCTATCAGGGGAATCCCAATGGCATTGGACATGACCAGTGTATTCATTTCCTTTTTTAGCAGGTGCCGGTGGTTCCTGCCCATAGGAAGGAGCCGTGAAAAAGTATGCTCCATTTCCTTACCCTGAGTTAACATGAAATACAGGATAAAATACATGACAGCGATGGTGGTAATTGTGTTGAAGGTAGCGCCTAATACCTGGGGCAATTGGCCGGCGACTGTCCCGCTGAGTTTGTCAATATAATTCTGGCTTAACAGTTCCAAGCCCGTTCTCTGTTCAATATGCTGTATAAAAACCTGGATCGCTTTTATAGCTTCATTAAACTGTACTTCGGATATGCTCAGACGGGAGATCAGCATTTTAATGACCATTCCTATTGGCAAAACAATAACCAGGAAGGAAAAGAGCATAAGCAGGGAGGCGGCAAGAGCTGGCGGCCATTTCCTGGCCACCAGTTTGCCCATCCATTTATTCATCAGCACATAAAAAGTAAATGCCCCAAGTGCAGCAGGCAGGAAGGATTGCAGTTCCCTGAAGAGTAGAATACCCAGGAACGTAATAATTGCAATAAAAAAAACCTGCCTTACTTTATTCTCATCAAAATAGCTCATACGGAAAGATACCAAGAAATTAAGATCGCTAAATTTTGACGGTTTTCCATTTTCCCCTGCGAAACAAAAGCCATGCGGATATGGTAATAGCAGTTTCAGCAACCGGAATCGCAATAAATACACCGAGCGGCCCCAGGGACCACCATTTTGCCAGTATATAAGCCAGTGGAATCTGGAAAAGCCAGAAACCGAAGAGGTTGATCCAGGTAGGTGTTTTAGTGTCGCCGGCGCCATTAAACGCGTTGGCCATTACCATGCCGATGCCATAAAAAATATATCCTGCGCTCATAATGCGGAGTGCCAGGATAGCAACCCGTTTTACTTCAGCCTCAGCGGTGAAAAGTGCAACTACCCAATTGGCACTAAGCATAAAAAACAGCATGACGCAAGCCATAAAAACAGTATTGTAACGGGCAGTAGCCATGACTGACTGTGCGGCTCTTTCAGGCTGTCCGGCACCCAGGTTCTGGCCGACCAGTGTTGCGGCAGCATTGGCCATTCCCCAGGCGGGCAGGAGGAAAAAAATCAGGATCCTGATGGCAGTCTGGTATCCTGCGGATGCTTCGGCATGCCCTGTTTCCGCTACCAGCCTGGCCAGGAAAATCCAGCTGCAGGAGCCGATAATGAACTGGAAGGTTCCCGGGGTAGCAATATTAACCAGTGATTTGATAATGGGCCAGTCGGGTTTCCAATCAGCGATATCCAGTTTAACCAGCGATTTGCCACCAAACAGGTGGTATAACTGGTAGCAAACACCAATACCCCTGCCGATGGTGGTGGCCAGGGCAGCGCCGAATAATCCAAAGGCAGGAACCGGGCCCCAGCCCAGTATAAGCAAGGGGCACAATAGGATATTGGCAGCGTTTGCAATCCACAGGCTCTTCATGGCCATAGATGCATCACCAGCCCCGCGGAAAATACCGTTGATAAGAAACAGCAACATAATAACAAGGCTGCCGCCCATCATCAGCCGGGTATAAGGAGTACCCATGGCAACAGTGGCTGGTTCTGCGCCCATCCATTGTAAAATATCAGGGGCAAGGAATAATCCGGCCATGCTTACAATAAATGTAATGGCCCCTGCCAGCCAAAGCGATTGCATGGCTGCATGGGCCGCTGCCCTGCTATCCTTTTCACCAACCCTTCTTGCAACCATGGCAGTTGCAGCCATGCTGATGCCGATTGCCAGTGAGTAAATAATGGACAGTACAGATTCTGTTAGTCCGACTGTCTGGATATTATGCCGGCTATCGGGGAGCCTGCCTACAAAATAAAGGTCAACAATTGCAAATACGCTTTCCATGCCCATTTCAAGGATCATGGGGATAGCCAGCAGGAATACTGCGCGACGAATACTGCCCACGGTATAATCCTGCGCGTCACCGCGCATGGCTGATTTAATAAATTGGTAGAGCCTACCCAAATTCAGGGTAGATCCGGTATTATTTGACATTGTAATAAACGAATGAAATAAAATAATAAGCCGCCTGAGTGGCTGCTTTTTTTCAATAAAATGTTCTTGTCAGAACCTGGCCTGGAGGGGTACCAGGGTAATTAGAAAATCATAAAAAGTGCATTATCAGTCCTAAAAATAGCTATTATTTTTCTAAACAATGGCTTAAGGCAGCCAAATATTCCTGGTAATACCGGGCTACTGAGGATCGCCGGTATTGCATGATAAACCTTGGATGGGGTACGGAAAGCAGTTCTTTAAAGAATCCGAATTCGTCGTTCAGGGATTTCAGGTAGCGGTAGTTTTTATCGCCTCCGATACAGATGGCCACCTTCCGGTAAATACCAAAGTCAAGTTGTTGCTGCAGGCATCGGGTTGCAAATGGCCTTATCATTTCAGCCAGCTTAGGGTCATCATAATAATTCAGGTTTTTACCCTCTTTTAGAAAACCAATCGGGCTTACCGAGCCAATATAAAAATGCCTGAAAAATTTTTCCGGTCCGCCATACTCATTCACCATAGTGTAAATAAATTCGGCTGATAATTCTGAGGAATTCCCAAACGAATGTTCAATGCCACATTCCTCACGCAATTGCCTGGGGGCGGTAAAATTAATACCGGTTATACCTGCACCAAAACGGCCCGGGTTGATACCTATCAGCATATATCGCCTACCCTTATCCGAATAATACTTATTGAAAAACTCGCGGATCACCTGCTGTACTGCAGGGTCCTTATGAGGGTAAAGCGCTTTGATCCCTTTTGGAAGTCGCGGCGGGGGTTGTACCGCTGCAAAAAATGCAATTGCTGCCTGGGCAAAGCTGGCCACTGTAATACTTATTATCTAATACAAACTTGGATTGCTATTAACAAAATTGACCAGTGATGCAGAATTTTTCAGTTTCAGCTTCTTCAGGATATTATGCCGGTGTACTTCAACCGTTTTGAGGGAAATATCCAGTTCCATGGCAATTTCCTTGGATGAATTGCCCGTTTTAATAAATTGTATGATTTGTATTTCCCGTTCTGTAAGGCTATGGATATCGGGACTATCTGATTCGTTGCCGGTCAGTTGCTCCGAGATAATACTCCGGATTTCGTCACAGATATATTTATTGCCTTTATCCACTTCCAATATCGCTTTCACCATTTCATCGCGACTACTGTTTTTAGTAACATAACCCTGTGCGCCAACCTGCAACATTTTGCGCGCATAAGCAGGCTGCGAATGCATGGAAACGCCAATGACCTTTGTTTGGGGTGATACGCGGCGAATCTGTTCCGTAGCATCAAAACCACTAATGGGGCTCATGTTGATATCCATTAGCACAATATTGGGGGTGAATTCCCTGGCCAGTTCAATAGCTTGTTCAGGGTCACCACAATCAGCAATCACCTGGAAACGCGGATCGCTGCCAAGGATAAAACTCCAGGTTTCGCGAATCAGTTTATGGTCATCTACTATCAGGATGGAAACCTTATTCATGAGGCACTGTATTTTTTGGGGTATTAGGCAAATCTATTATTAATTGGCAACCTTTCCCGGGAGAAGTAATTACCTGTACATCGGCATTGAATATTGCCGCACGGCTCATAATATTTGACAATCCGACACCATCTTTCATTTTTGCGATGCCCAGGTCAAAGCCAATGCCGTTATCAGCTATTTCCAGCCTGGTTTTCTTAGGCATATAAGAGATGGCTATGACAAGGCTGCTGGCTTGTGCATGCTTTAAAACATTATTAACCTGTTCCTGGATGATCCTGAATAACATCAGTTTCTGCTTGGGGTGCAGCAGCTTATCGAGGTTGGCATCATAGCGGAAATCAACCACCAGCTGACGGGCAATGGCAATGTTTTGGACAAGGTCATTGACAGAAGAAATAAGTCCGAGGTCACTAATGCTTGCCGGCATGAGCGAACGGCTGATTTTCCTTATCTCATTGATTGCCCCCATGATTGTATCAGAACTCCTGCGGATCATCTGGGCCCTCATATCCTGGTTATTTTCAGCTACTTCCAGGAACAGTTTTGCGGTGGTAAGCAACTGGTTAATATTATCATGCAATTCCTTACCAATCTCAGCCCTTTCATTTTCCTGGACATCAACCACGGCCTGGGCAATCTGCTGGTGTTTGTGTATTTCCTGCTGGAGCAATTGTTCTTCCATTTTCTTCCTTTCGGTTATATCCTCCACTGAGCCGACCATCCGGATAACTTTTCCCTGGTTGTCATAAAGACAATATCCTTTATCAATTACCATTGCATAAGTACCATCTGCTTTCAGTAAACGGTACTCTTCAGTGAACTGTCCCCTCTTTTCCCCGGAAACAAATTTTGCGATATTACTGATAACCCTTTCCCTGTCTTCGGGATGTACTTTATTCTCCCAATTCTGGGATTCACTGCTGTAATGCCTGGAAGGATAACCAAACAGGGTATTGAAACCTTCACCCCAGAATGACACTTTTTCTTCCGCGTCCCAGTCCCAGATTGCCTCATTTGCTGCCCTTGTGGCAAGCAGGTAACGTTCATTACTAATCCGGAGTTTCTCGGCACTTTGCTTGTTTTCAACGATCATCGTAAGGATATGTGCAGCCCTGCTGATCATGGCGATTTCTTCCGGGTGCGGTTTCCTGGCTTCCATGAAATACACTGCAAAAGTGCCCAGGATTTCATTGGTTGAACTGATAATCGGTATTGACCAGGCAGCCTTAATGCCCAATGACCTGGCGGCATTCCGGGTTACTTCAGCCAGGTCACTTTTTTCAATATCAGGAATCATTACCAGGCTGCGGGACAAAATAGCCCTGCCGCAGATGGTAAATTTTGGGACCAACGGTGTCGATTCAACCAATTCCCGGAATACTGGCGGAAGGCCGGGCGCTGATATACAAATTGCTTCCCGCAGATTGTTTTTTACCAGGCAAATTGCACAGCGCATATTCTCGCTGAGCAATTCCAGTCCGGATAATAAATGGTCTGCGATAGCAGGTAAAGTAGCTGAAGAGCCTGTATGCATTTCCAGTACTTCTTTTTCCAGTTGCAATAAATTTTCGCGGTGTTTCCTTTCGGTGGCATCCTTGAAATATACAAAAATGCCTTCGTCGTAGGGGAATGCGCTAACATCAAACCAGCGGTTGAGTGATGGGACAAACCGCTCAAAACGGATGGTCTTTTTTTCGGTCACTGCCTTGATTAAGGGTGTGTAATCAATAGCATCTCCGGCATCGGGTAACAGTTCCAGCGCATTTCCACCAACTATTAATTTAAGGTTATAGTTAAGCAGCTCTTCCGCGACCGTATTGAACATGGAAATATTGAAATCCATGTCCAGTGCAATAAATCCGTCAGTAATGCTGTTCAGCATCCCGGTTATTTTCCGGGAGTATTGCTTTAATGTCTTTTCGATTTCAATGTATTCCGTGATATCCCGCAAACTAAGTATGATGCCATTGATATTTGGGTTGCCGAGTTTGCTTTGGCCTTTCAGTTCCATCCAGACCCAATTGCCATTGCGGTGCATTACACGCAAAGGGAGTACCAGGTCTTCCTGCTGGCCTGTGGCCATTTTATTAAGCGCTTCATTGAATAAATCCCTTTCTTCGGGGTGAACGATAGAACGGCAGAATTCCTGCATAAGTTCTGTTTCATCGTAACCCAGGATTTTTTGCAAACTTGGGGTAGCAAAAGTGATGCGTGCCAATTCATCTACTACGAAAACTATATCCAATGAATTCTGGAAAAGCGCTTTAAACCTTTCTTCGCTGTCTTTAAGTTGTTTATCCCTGAGGTTTTTGTCCAGGACACTACTCATTGAGGAAGCAAAAGTGGTTAATGAGTCAGTAATCGTTTTACTCCAGGTCCGGGCCTGTTTTTTTTGCCCGCATCCCAATAAGCCCCAAAATCCATCAGACGTAACAACAGGAATCAGTAAAAGAGACTGGTAATCGAGGTCAACCATCCATTGCCGGATTTCAGGATCTACTACAGTAGCTTTCTGGAATTCAAAAAACTGTCCCGGCTTATAGGAATCCGCATCACCGATGAGTACAGATGACCTTAGGAATTGATGGCGCCTGTCTATAACTGAGCATGGGGTGTTTTCACACCAGATATGGTATAATTCAGGTTCTTCAACATTGTATTTCAAAACGAACAGGCATTCTGACCGGACGGCATTACCCAAAACGGGGAAGCAATCTTCAAGGCCTTCCAGCAAGTTGTTTCGTTCCAGCAAAATCCGGGAAGCCTGTGCCAGGGCAGAAGACAGTCGGTCTTTTTCAACCAGTTGCTGTTCAGCTGATTTGCGATCGGAAATATCGCGGGTATTGGTTTGGATATATATGATTTCGCCTTCCTCCAGGATGGGTTGCGACATTGACTCCAGCCATACATACTCCCCGTCTTTCTTAAGGTACCGGTATTGTACGGAAGGGGTTTTCAAACCCTCTGAGTTTTTATTATGTGCATCCCTGACCGCTGTTTCCGCATCATCGGGATGGAAAAAATCATAGGGTGATTTATCGATCAGCTCTTCCGGATCATAACCAAGCATATATTTCGAAGCAGCTGAAACATAAACATAGTCCCCATTGGGCCGGTGAAGGCATACCATATCGCGCGAGTATTCGGATAAGAACCTGAACCTGGCCTCACTTTTTGCCAACTCCTGCTGTGATTTTTTCTGGAGGCTGATATCCCTGGCAGTAACGTGGATGCCGATGGGCAGATTATCCTTATAAATTATCCTTGAACTGATTTCTACGGGGATCCTGGTGCCCGACCGGGATATAAATTCAGATTCATACAACGTTGTTTTAACCTTTCCATTCCTCTTAAGGTCACCTTGCAACTGGGCCGCGGCCAACTTTTCAGGGGCAAAAAAGAGGTGGGATGATTTTCCAATCATTTCTGATTCGGTAAACCCAAGCAACTCTTCCGCCATTTTATTCATTGATGTGATCCTGCTAGCGGTATCAATGATATAAATGATATCATTCGCGTTTTCAAATAAATCGCGGTGCCGTTCTTCACTCTGGCGCAAATTGATCTCCAGCTTTTTCTGCGCGGTGATATCAGTGATGATCACGAGCATGCCTACAATTTGCGATTCGGGATTCTTAACCATTGTAAACCTGCAATTGAACCATTCAGGCAGGCCAGGCAGTTGGTATTCGACGATATTATTGGTGCCGGTTGCGATTGATTCCTTAAGGGCCCCTGTAAATAACCCTGCCAATGGGGTGAAATATTCCTGTATAATTTCAAAAATATTTTTCCCGAGGAAGGCAGCAGGCGGGATAAATAATTTATCCGGGTCCCTGACCCAGAAATTCAGGAATTCGCCTGTAGCGCCCAATTCAAAAACAACGTCATGGAAGGAAGAGACAATAAGTTCCAGTTCCCTCAACCTTCCTTCAATCCTGTCTTTTTCATTGGCCGGGAACCCATACCAGTTGTAGCCGGTTTCACCAGGAACGACAGTCCAGTAAACAGGCAAAAGGCTTTCTTTCTTTATCCTGACAGATGCCCTGAAGCAGACAGGTTCCTGGTATTTTATTACATGCTTAAGTGCATTACCGGCGTTGTTATCGAGGTGTAAGAGTTCATCCAGGGTGCAGGTCTTACTCCGGTCGTTGAAGATGCCTGATTGTTGCTTCAGGTTATCGCAACAATACTGCACCAGGCTATCGTTGTCACAATAAAACCTGAAAGGGATCTTCACCCCTAATTCAATATCAGGCAGGAAATTGGAGTTCATATCTAAATGTACAAATAATTCAGACCAGCCTGCGTTGTCCCTGCATTAAAAAAGCCTGCCCGAAGGCAGGCCTACTGCTGATTTCACAGGAAATTGCATCACTGGTTCTTCGAAATATTTTTAACCCAGGGTGCCAGTTGTTCACAGCTGGCATACTTGGGATCTATGACAAGGTAAAATGTTGGGATTTTACTTTTAAACCATTTTTCAACGGCTTCGGTTTTTTTCTCTTCAATAGCCCTGTCAGCGATCCTGTTATAGTCGTCCTTAAGGTTTTCGCGGTGAGGTTCTGACCTCGATTTAAGGTAGATGATCCGCACTGCTTTTTTACCGCGTTCATCGGTATAAGGAATAGGCTTTGACAATTCGCCGGGCTTGAGATCTTTGAGGGACAGTACGAGGTCTTTATCGAGCTGGTCGAAGGTACAGTAGGTGCCATTTCCGCACTGCCTCATTCCGCCTGTAAACCTTGCCTCATCGGCGTCACTGTATTTTGATACGGCTTCCCCAAAGCTAAGCTCACCAGAATTTATCCTGCTGCGAATGGAGTCAAGTTTATTAACCATCAGGTTCACTTCGGTATCTGTAATCGTTGGAATTTTCAGGATATGCCTTACGGTAGCGTCATCGCCTGCCCTGCTTACCATTTGAATAATATGGTACCCGAATTTTGATTTAAACACGGGAGAAACCTGGCCTTCTTTTAAGCGGAAAGCGTTGGAAAGGAAAGCCGGGTCCCAGGTTTTTTCAGTACGGTTAATATTATACATGCCCCCGGTTTGCTTGCTACCCGGATCATCGGTATAGAGGCTGGCCAGTGTTTCAAATTTTTTGTTGCCGCTTTCCACCTGTTTCTTCATGTCATTCAACTCTTCGATAGCGTACAATTCAAGGTCGCGGCTTGCCTTAGGATAAACAATTACTTCGCCAACCTCAACCTCGCTCTCATAATACTGCAGCTTATCAACAGGGATCTGTTCGTAAAAAGCTTTTACTTCGGTAGGGGTGATTTTTATATTAGCAACGATTTTATTCCGCATCAGTTCGGCCTGTTTGCGTTCCCTGAAAGACACCCTGAAATCTTCCTTGATCTGGTAAACGGTGCGGCCGGCGATTTGCTCAAGGGCATCCTTCGAACCGTACATATTCACGAATCCCCGGACCTGGTTGTCGAGCTGCGATTCAATTTCCTCTTCGCTAACCGGCAGGGAATCTATTTCGGCGTACAAAACCAGGGCTTTCTGGGCCAGGGCCTGTGCCATGATAAAGCAATCCGCATTTTCAGGAACAGGCTGGTTCTGGCGTTGTGCATCCAGGATAGCGTTACGGATATCAGATTGCAGGATAATTTTGTCACCAACCACACCTATTATCTTGTCTGCCACCACTTTACGTGTTTGGCCCTGGGAAAGAAAACCGGCTATGAGCGCGGTAAAAATGAACAATAATTTCTTCATGGTCTTTACTAACAGCTACCAAATTAAAACAGGAGACTGGCTCCTGTTTATTTTAAAGTATGTTTTAACAAAAAGATAGGCCTAATTTAAAGGGTACGCTTCACTTCTTCCTCTTCGATGGCCACAATGGTGTCACCCACCTGGATATCGGCAAAGTTTTTCAGAGTAAGTCCGCATTCGTAATTGTTATTGACTTCCTTCACATCGTCCCTGAAACGTTTCAGGCTGCCCAATTCAGCAAATGCGCCTTCTGTGCGGGGATAGATGAGTACGCCATCACGGAAGAGGCGGACCTTGCTATCGCGTTTGATCTTGCCTTCAGTAACAAAACAACCGGCGATTGTGGCCTTGTCGAATTTGTAAACTTCGCGGATTTCCACGGTAGCCACTTCTTTTTCCTGCACTTTTGGTTCCAGCATCCCTTCCATAGCGCTGCGAATTTCTTCGATAGCGTTATAGATAATGGAATATGTCTTGATTTCCACGCCTTCATTTTCTGCGAGCCGGGCTGCCTGATTAGAGGCCCTTACGTTAAATCCGATGATGATGGCATCAGAAGCGGTGGCCAGCAATACATCACTTTCGGTGATGGCACCTACGGCCTTATGTACAACGCTTACGGCGATTTCTTCTGTGCTTTGTTTGATCAGGGAGTCACTTAAAGCTTCCACGGAACCATCCACGTCACCTTTAATGATCAGGTTCAGTTGTTTGAAGTTACCCAGTGCAAGGCGGCGACCGATTTCATCAAGGGTGATGTGTTTCTTGGTACGGATACCCTGTTCCCTGAGGATCTGGGCGCGACGGGTAGCTACTTCTTTTGCTTCACTTTCGTCATCATATACCCTGAATGTTTCACCGGCCTGGGGCGCGCCATTCAATCCAAGGATCAATACAGGGGTAGAAGGCGGTGCTATATCGAGCTTTTTATTCCTTTCATTGAACATTGCCTTCACGCGGCCAAAATATTGTCCGGATACCACAATATCCCCCTGGTGCAAAGTACCGTTTTGAACGAGCACGGTAGCAACATAACCACGACCCTTGTCGAGGGTGGCTTCAATCATGCTACCATTAGCTTCGCGGTCGGGATTTGCTTTGAGGTCGAGCATTTCGGCTTCGAGCAATATTTTTTCCAGGAGGCGGTCAACATTAAGGCCTTTTTTAGCACTAAGTTCCTGGCTCTGGAATTTACCGCCCCATTCTTCAACGAGGATATTCATACCGGCCAGTTGCTCATAGATTTTCTGCGGGTTGGCGCCGTCTTTATCGATTTTGTTGATGGCAAAAATCATCGGTACCTGTGCAGCCTGGGCGTGGCTAATTGCTTCCTTGGTTTGTGGCATCACCGCGTCGTCAGCGGCGATCACAATAACTGCGATATCGGTTACCTTGGCACCGCGGGCACGCATTGCCGTAAAGGCTTCGTGACCTGGTGTATCGAGGAAGGTAATTTTCTTTTCATTTGGTAAATCAACGGTATAAGCACCGATGTGCTGGGTGATACCACCTGCTTCCCCGCCTACCACGTTGGCTGAGCGGATATAATCCAGCAGGGAAGTTTTACCATGGTCAACGTGACCCATAATGGTAACGATGGGTGAGCGGGGCTTCAGGTCTTCCGGAGCATCTTCCAATTCTTCCTCATCCAAAGTATCCACATCATCCACGCCGATAAATTCAACATTATATCCAAATTCACCTGCAACCAGTTCAATCACTTCAGCATCGAGGCGCTGGTTGATGGAAACCATCATTCCCAGTCCCATACATTTACCGATAACCTCAGCATATCCTACATCCATCAGGCTGGCGAGTTCGCTTACGCTGATGAATTCGGTTACCTGTAATGTTGTATCCTGTATTTCGTTGCCTTCCTGTTCGGCAATTCCCTGGCGTTTTTCGCGAAGGCGGCGTGATTTCACGCTTCTGCCTTTGCTGCTACCACCAGCCATTTTAGCCTGGGTCTGGCGTATTTTCTCCTGTATTTCCTTTTGGTCAATCTCTTTTACTTCGCGAGGTCCGGGACGAGCGCCGCCAGCTGCGTGCGGGCCACGGGCCGGGCCACGGCCCGGAGCACCTTGTCCACCACCGGCCGGACGGTTAAACCGATTGCCACCTTGCTGGCCACCCTGGGCAGGACGGTTAAATCCGCCACCCTGCTGACCTTGTCCAGGGCCACGGCTGATGCCTTGTCCTGGTGCATGGCCGCTTGCCTGCTGCCGGGTAATATTTTCCCCTTTTTTATCGATAGGGATACGCTTTCTTTTGCGTTTCTCATCATGGGAAGCGGCAGGTTTTGGCCTGGTATCGCTATCTACGGGTAATTGGATCTTACCCATTATTTTAGGACCTGTAAGGCGCTGGGCCTGGATATTCTCAATAACAGGAGGACCTTCTGGTTCCTCTGTTTCTGCTGGGGCAGGTGTAGCCAAATCTTTCATTGCCGGAACGGGGACTTCCTCCCTGGTCTCAGCAATTGGGGCAACGGGCGCTTCTTTCGCAGGCTCGGGAGATTTTTTTGCCTGCACCGGTTTAGGGGCAGGTTCTTCGATTGGTTTTTTAACGGTTTTTTTCGGGCGGGTAGAAGAGTCAATAGCCGAAAGATCAATTTTGTCAATGATTTTCGGGCCTTCTATACCGGGCGCTTCCACTTTCACAATTTCAGGGGCTGCGGCGACTGGTTCCGGAGCTTTAGATTCAGGCTCGGGCTTAACAGGCGCAAGCTCTATTGGTTCAGGTTTCGGCGGTTCTACTTTAGCCACCACAGGTTCAGGGGCTGGCTGGGGAGGTTCGACGTGGGGAACTTCTGCTACTACAGGCTTTTCCTCTTTAAAAGGTTCAGCCGCTTTTTTCACATCCTTGCGGAACAGTATTTCTTCCTCTTCTTTTTTCTTTTTCTCCTGGACGCTGCCTTTCGGCAGGTCAATCTGGTCGCTTTTGATCTTAGCCACTTTGTCGCCCTGGAACTCACGCTGAAGAGCATGGTACATATCTTCAGTGAGTTTGGACGTGGGTTTCAGATCATCGCGATGAAAACCTTTGCTCGCCAGAAAGTCCACCAGTGTGTCTTTACCGATGTTAAACTCTTTGGCGGCTGCCATCAATCTGGGTGTTGTTGTTTCTGCCATTTATTTTTTCTGAGTAAACAGATAATTATTCCTTTTCGAACTCTTCCTTCACTACGCGCTTCACATCTTCAATAGTTTCGCGTTCAAGGTCGGTTCTTCTCTCTAATTCGTCAACTGTAAGGTCCAAAACGCTGCGTGCGGTATCGCAACCGATGCGTTTTAATTCGTCGATGATCCAGGTTTCGATTTCGTCGCTGAATTCATCGAGGTCGATATCATATTCTTCCACTTCGCCTTCATTATCCCTGAATACGTCGATGGTCAAACCGGTCAATTCCTGCGCCAGCTTGATATTAACACCTTTACGACCGATAGCCAGGGAAACCTGGTCGGGTTTAAGGAAGACGTTCACATGGTGCTTTTCGTTGTCCAGTTCCATACTGGTAATCTTCGCAGGCGTCAATGCCCGCTGGATGAGGAGCTGCTGGTTGTTGGTCCAGTTAATTACATCAATGTTTTCATTCTTCAGTTCGCGAACGATTCCATGGATACGGCTACCTTTCATGCCCACACAGGCACCCACGGGGTCAATACGGTCATCGTAGGATTCAACGGCAACTTTTGCCCTTTCACCAGGTTCGCGGACGATTTTCTTAATAACAATGAGGCCATCAAAAATTTCAGGCACCTCAATTTCAAGCAATTTAGCCAAGAAAGATGGACTGGTGCGTGATAAAATAATAACAGGTGAATTATTTTTCAGTTCAACCTTTTTTACTACTGCGCGGATGCTTTCCCCTTTTTTGAAATAATCCTGGGGGATTTGTTCGCTTTTAGGGAGGATCAGTTCGTTTCCATCCTCATCCAGCAGCAGGATTTCCTTTTTCCACACCTGGTAAACCTCGGCGCTGATGATATCCCCGACGCGGTCGCCATATTTTTTTACCAGGACGTTCTTTTTCAGGTCACTGATCCTGCTCGCCAGTGTTTGTTTGGCGGCCAGGATGGCGCGACGGCCGAAATCAAGAATTTCGACTTCCTGGTAGAGTTCTTCGCCCACTTCGAAATCGGGTTCAATCTTTCGTGCTTCGCTATAGGCGATTTCTGCCAGGGGGTCTTCAACTGCGCCATCTTCTACGATCATACGCCTGCGCACGATCTCCAGGTCACCTTTTTCGGCGTTAACGATAACGTCGAAGTTGTCATCGGCGCCATATTTTTTGCGCAGCAGGGTTTTAAATACGTCTTCAACGACTTTCATCATCGTTGGGCGATCGATATTCTCTGCCTCTTTGAAATCCTGAAATGCTTCAATCAAATTGATACTTGCCATAGTAGTGTTATTTAGAATACTACCTGAATTTTGGTTTGTTTAATGTTATCGAATAGCAAGGAATGTGCTATAACTTCTTTTTTCTTATTCTTTCCTATTGTTTCTTCGAGAACGATTCCGTCTTCCGTTACTTCCTGCAGTAAACCTGAAAATTTTGCCCCGTCATTCATGGTTACTTCTGCAGTCCGGCCAATATTTTTCTTGTATTGGCGCCACATTTTCAAAGGTTCATCCAGTCCGGCGGAAGACACTTCCAGTGAGAAATCACCTTCCGGGAACCATCCAGCCTCTTCGATCTTTTTATACAAAGCCCGGTTAACCGTTGCGCAGCGGGCAATATTAACGCCGGAATCTGCGTCCAGGAAGACTTTGATGTTGTGCGTAGGCTTAACCCTTACCTCAACAAGGAACATATCGGTATCTCCTGCGATCAATTCCTGGATCAACTGGCTAACGGACTGTATGATAGATTCGTTCGTCATCAAAATGGAAGAAGGGAACGCTTCCGTTCCCTTCTCATGATTCTTTTACTGGTGCAAATGTAAGGTAAATGTCCAATACGGCCCAAATTACCGCATTGTTAAGATTAACAAATGCATTATAAAGATAGCTTGTACCTTTGTTTGGCTATGTTAAAAACTGTATTACTACTGTTATTGGCGTACATCGCATACCGGTTTATTTTTGGCTTTGTGATACCTGTCAGCAAGGCCACCCGCAGCGTGCGCCAGCAGTTCAAAGCCGCACAAGATCAGATGGAGGCCCAGATGCGCGCCCAACAAGGGTATGCGCAAAGCCAGGAGGCAAACCAGAACCGCCCCAACCCTAAAAAATTTTCCAGTGATTATATCGATTTTGAGGAGCTGAAATAACCGGGTTAACGGTTTTTTGGCCAACTACAAATCAAGGTCCAGCACTGTTGTTCCGGGAGCCAGGTGAATGGCTTTCAAGCCTGCATTTATTGCCCCTTCTATATTGGGCATAGTGTCGTCTATGAAAACAGTTTCATGTGCCTGGATACCTGCATCCTGTAGCAGGTGGTGGTAAGATTCCACATATGGCTTCCTTTTACCCAGGATATGGGAATAGTAGGCTTTTTCAAAATAATCATCAAAGGGCTTTCCGGGGTGGGCTGAGGAAAAGCTTTCCTGGAAGGCATCATGGTGAAAAGCATTGGTATTGCTGTACAGGAAAACCCGGTAGCGGTCAGAAAGTTTGTCCAGCCAGCTGATCCGTTCGGCAGGAAAATCGAGCAGCATGGCATTCCAGGCCTTTATTATAGCCTGGTCAGGAACTGTTACGCCGGTTTCCTGGCGAAAATGGGCCAGGAATTGCGACTGGGTTACCGCCCCTGTTTCAAGTTCTTCAAATAAGGGGGAAGATTTGAATTGAGAAAAATGCCGGTTAAAATCAGTAAGTCCCAACCTGGCGAATCCGGCTTCTGTTTCTGCAAAATCCAGGTTCAGGAGAACCCCGCCAAGGTCGAGAAGTACGTTTTTAATTGGTTCCATGGTGCGAAGATAGGGAGGGGGGAATGGTGAATAGTGAATGGTGAATGGTTCACTTCAAGACCTGGATTGCGACGCGCCTGAAATCGACGGGCTGGCCTTCTGCCTGGAGGGCAATGAAACCGCTTTTCAGCAATTTGCCATCCTGCTTTTGTGCGGGATCATAATTGTGCACCACACCCCCACCAACCTGCGGGTGTGCATATTGCAATACTGTATCACCGTTAACTATATGCGTAATTAAAGAATCGCCGAGCACAATGGCTTCAACAGTTACCCATTCGTCGAGTTTGTATGTTTTGGAACTGGATTCTATGCAATGCCGCGGGTCAATGCGGCCTTTGAATTCGACATCGGTACCCGGGGAACACATATTTCCGGTTGGCCTGGGCAATCCGTCATCCAGTCCGGCCAGCAGTTGCAACTCCACCGAAATAGGCCAATCCTGGTCTTTGAGCATTGTTCGTGGATCCTGGGAATGCAGCATTACGCCGCTATTTCTCATAGCATATTCGGGGGCGGATTTTAAAAACTCCCCGGTTATGCGGTATTCCACCAACAAATGATAATATGAATAAGGCGTCTTGTAATAAAGGTGCCCAAACTGTTCATTAAAGTCTTTGTACTTATCGTACCGCACTTTTATGATACCATCTTCTACCCGGAAGGTATTACCAAAATTATCGCCGACATCATGGTGGTTGATCTTAACCATCCAGTCTTTGATATCTTTTCCATTGAAAAGTTCAATCCACTTCCTGTTGTCTTTCTGGTGGGTGGAAAAAGAGCAGATAAAGACTGCCAGTGCCAGTGGAATTGCGGAAAACAATTTTTTCGGTTTCATATTCGGCGTGTAATCTAGTTAATATTACTTTGTCCAATTTACGTCGGCTGATTTTGTATCCCTCGAATTTGTCCCGATAAAAATGCGGAAAGCGCCGGGCTCCCAGTCGTATTTGAGGTCATTATTATAAAACCGGAGATCGTCGGTACTAACGGTAAAGTTTACCTGCTTTGCCTCTCCCGGCTGCAGGCTGATTTTCCGGAACCCTTTCAATTCTTTCAACGGCCTGGTATTGGTACCTACAATATCACGGATATACAATTGCACCACTTCTTCGCCGGCATATTTTCCGGTATTGGTCACCGTTACCGATGCTTCCAGCTTTTGGTTTCCTTTCAGATTTGCACTACTGAGTTTTACTTCACTATATCCAAAACTGGTATAGCTCAACCCATAGCCAAAAGGAAATAACGGATCATTGGGTACATCCAGGTAATTGGACCTGAATTTCTCGAAGCCGGTTCCCACAAGAGGGCGGCCGGTATTTTTGCTGCTGTAGTAAATGGGAATCTGGCCAACGCTCCTGGGGAAACTGGCAGTTAGTTTTCCTGAAGGGTTTACATCGCCAAACAACACATCCGCAATGGCATTGGCGCCTTCAGAACCAGGAAACCAAACGTTCAGGATCGCGGTGGCGATTTTTTCTTCTTCAGGCAAAACAAGGGGCCTGCCGGTGAATAACACCACGACAACCGGTTTCCCGGTATTAACCAATGCTTTTAATAAATCCTTCTGGCTGGAAGGAAGGCTAATATCAGACCGGCTGGATGATTCCCCGGTCATTTCAGCGGCTTCACCCAGGGCCGCAACAATTACATCGGCCCCTGCGGCGACTTTCAGCGCTTCATCAATCAGTACGTCAGCCGGGCGATTATCCCTTTCCATTTTCTTTCCAAATATGCTTACCCTGGCTTCCATATCAGCGTCCCGGGTTAAGTTGGCTCCTTTAGCATAGAGGACATTGGCAGAAGAGCCAACAGCCTGTTTAATTGCGGTCAACAATGAGATTGGGGGGTTTGCGTAATCTGCAGCAACGCTCCAGGTACCCACTAAATTTTCCCTGCTGTCGGCCAATGGACCAACCAGTGCAATGGAGCCTTTCCTGGAGAGTGGCAGGACAGGCCCCTGGTTTTTTAATAACACGAAAGAATGCGCAGCGGTTATGCGTTCCTGTTTGCGGTTCGCTTCCGTAAAAAGTTCATTTTTCGCGCGGTTCTCATCACAATACCGATAAGGGTCTTCAAATAACCCGAGTTTGTATTTCGATTCCAAAACCATCCTGCAGGCGCGATTGATATCTGCCATGGTTACTTTCCCTTCCTTTAAGGACTGCTGCAATGTTGTGAGGAAACCCTCACCCACCATATCCATATCAAGCCCGGCTTTAATAGCCAGTGCCGATACTGTTTTCAGGTCACCCAATCCATGGCTGGTCATTTCATTAACGGATGTATAATCAGAAACCACCATTCCCCTGAAGCCCCATTGTTTGCGCAACACATCAGTAATCAGCCATTTGTTGGCAGTAGCGGGGATACCATCGATTTCATTAAAGGAAGTCATTACGGTAGCAACACCTGCATCCACTGCGGCTTTATAGGGTGGGAAATATTCATTATACATACGCACCCTGCTCATATCAACAGTATTATAATCACGCCCGCCCTCAGCTGCGCCGTAGAGTGCATAATGCTTTACACAGGCCATAATGGTGTTTTTCGCGGAAAGATCATCGCCCTGGTATCCCTTAACCATTGCTTTGGCGATTGCGGAACCCAGGTACGGGTCTTCACCAGAACCTTCTGCAACACGCCCCCATCTTGGGTCGCGGGAAATATCAACCATCGGGGAAAAAGTCCAGTTTAATCCATCTGCGCTTGCTTCCTGTGCGGCAATCCTTGCACTTTGTTCAATTAATTGCATATCCCAGGAGCAACTCAGTCCAAGGGGTATCGGGAAAATAGTCTTGTAGCCATGAATTACATCCAGGCCAAAGAGCATAGGGATCTTCAAACGACTTTCATTCACTGCCATTTCCTGCGCCTTTCTCACCCGGTTCGGGGTAGTTACACTGAAGATGCCACCAACCTGGCCTTTACGGATCTTACTGCTAACATCCATGCTTACCACAGAACCCGTAGTGGCTTCACCGCCAACGACCAGGTTAAGTTGCCCTATTTTCTCTTCGGTCGTCATCCTGGCCATTAAGGCATCAATGAAGGATTTCATTTTTGCCGGATCGGAAGTTTGCGCATTTGCTATGCTATAAAATAACACCAGGGCCAGGAGGGTAAAGCACCTAAAAGGAAATTTCATATATGCGGTTTTATTTTTTCAGTAAATATGGCTGGATCGCTTTTTTCCAGATAGCATATCCGCCGGCATTCATGTGCAGGCTATCGGCAAGAAAAATTTGCCCCATCATTGACCCGTCACTTTCCAGCATCAACGGATAAACATCTACAAATGCTGTATTTTTTTCTTTCGACAAAAAACCACGGATCTGCTGGTTCGCTGCAATTATTTTGGGTTGCAGGTGCCGGCGACTCGGACTGGGTTTTATGGATACAAATACAATGGAAACTTTTGGTAACCGGTGACGGATATCCGAATATAAACGGGTGAAGCGGGCAAACACCATATCAGTTGTAACCGTATCTGCTGCTGCAAAATCATTTTCACCGCAATAGATCACAACCTGCCTGGGTTTATAGGGAAAGATAATATCATTTTCATACCGGATAAGGTCGGGCAGTGAAGAGCCGCCAAACCCGCGGTTGATAAGGGTATATCCCGGAAAATAATCCTGCAGGTCGGTCCATTTGGTGAAGGAAGAGCTGCCTACAAACAAAATAGCCTGCTTTGGCGGCTTATGGACACTGTCCATTTTTTTAAAGGCCTGCATGTCATCAAAAAACGGGGGCGACTGGGCCATCATTCCCTGGCCAAAAAACAAGACCAACAGGTATATAAGTTTGAACCGATGCATTATTCTGCTTTTACTGTTTTGAAATTTTCACCAATACCGTTTTCATTGATTGGCTGTATGGTGAAATAATAGGTTTTCTCTTTATCCATTCCCTTGAAATAATACTCATTGGCATCATGTACCATGATACAATTGTATAGTTTTCCGGGGTTGGTGCCGTAATAAATATTATACGCATATGCGTTGTCGACGGGGCTCCATTTAATCAGTGCACTTCGTTTGTCCTTCTCGGTTCTCAGCACGATAAAATCTTTTACTTTTTTGGGTAGTTCCCCTTTCCCTTTCCCGAAAACGCGCAGGCCGCTTATGGCGAATTTCCCCGTGGGCATATGGATGTTTTCCAACTTTAAAAACCTCGCCTCCACAGGCTTCTCCAGTTCAATGTAATCATGGGGAACGTCTTTTTGGCTGGCAGATTTATCTACGAGGATACGCCATTTATTCCCGTCTGTCGAATACCATAGTTTATACTGGTGGAAAATACCTGTTTGCTTGCCCATAAATTCCGCATCCTGGTCAGCATAATTTATCTGTATTGCATTCACTGTCGAAATTGCCCCAAGGTCGGTGCTGATCCATTCCCCTTTATCAGCAGTTGCTGCACTCCAATAAGTTCTGATGCTTTCATCAACTGCATTGTTTGCACCATAAGCTCCCAATGTAGAGGATACCTGTACCGGTTTTTTATAGTTCAGTAACATCCAGCCGGTGAACTGGCTTTTAAGGTGGTCTGCTTCACCATTGGGAAGGTAATGCGGATAGTCGCCAAATGCGGTGTTACAATACATGACACCATCATCATCAAAGCCGGCAGGCCATATCCCATTGCGTCTTTCGAAGGTATTTTTCACTGAAATAATCATGGTGGAAACATGCCAGTAATTGTTCCATTTATCCTGGAAACTTGCGCCATGGCCGGCTCCCCTTGCAAAGCCACCGGGCTTGAAGCTAAGGGGGTCAGACTGTGGGGTAAATGGACCGAGCGGACTATCACCCACCACTACCCCATCGGCATAACCGCTCATTTCTGTACCCGGCGCACCATATTGTAAATAATATTTGCCCTTGTGTTTGGTCATCCAGGCACCCTCGATAAAAGGATCCAAAAAAGTATTGTCCATGTATTCACCAAAGCGCTGCCACCCATATCGCCAGTCTTCCAGGAAATACATTTCCTTCCTGGTCCCGACAGGCTGAAAGGTTTTACGGTTCATTTCCACCCCATACAAAGGATAGCGGTTACTGCTGCCATTGTACATGTATAATTTGCCATCATCATCCAGGAAAAAAGCGGGGTCCCAGCCGCCGATCTGCAGTGAGTCGATAGCTTCAGACCATACATTACCCTTCGGATTGGTGCTCATCCAGATAGGAAAATCACGGGTATAGGTTGAACCGAAAACAAGCAGTGTGTCACCCATAGCCCAAACCGCCGGCGCGCATAGTTCGTCATAAACTTTGTGGTAAGGCTTAAGGAATTTCCTGGATACAAAATTCCAGTTGAGCATATCACTGCTCCACCAATAACCCCACTGGTTGGTAGAGAATAAATAATAATCTCCTTTGTATAAAACGATAACCGGGTCTGCTGTTGCCCTGTGTTTTCCCCATTCGGAAAAATTAGGGATAGGGCAATAGCCATAATCGATATTGATGGGATTACAATAGGTCTTCTGTTGTGCGATGCCGTTAGTGGATAGCCCGGTTAACAAAAGCAGGCCTGTTAAATATTGAAAGATTACTTTTCGCATGCGTAATGAAGGTTAACGGTTACTGAAAAGAGCATGGTCGGCACTATACTTACCGGGACCATTAAAAAAAAGGAAGAGGCCAACCAGGACAAACATAAATGGATGCTGGTCTTCATAAAATATTTTACCATGGCCCATGGTGAAAACAATGGCCAGCATTGTCAATATCATTGGCCAAACAGCCAGCCTCGTGAACAATCCAATGGTAATAAATATGCCGCTCACTAATTCTGCAAGCTTACCCAGGGTGGCCATCAACGGTGGGCTGGGGAAATGCAAATCAGTTAGCCATTTAGCATAGTCCTGCATCTTCTGTGCATCAAATATTTCCCAGCCATGATAGGCCAGGAAAAGTCCGGTGATGATGCGTAGCCCGGCAATACCAGGCTCATAAAATATTTTTCTTTCCGGTGAAAAAAAATGCGGGATCATAAATTACCATTTTTCATTTCCCGGATAGCATGGTCAACTGCCCTTGCAGTGAAAGCCATGTATAATATTGACGGGCTTTGGTTACCGGTACTTGTCATACATGCGCCATCAGTTACAAAAACATTCTTACAGGCATGCAGCTGGTTAAACTCGTTCAGCATGGAAGTCTTTGGATCCTTACCCATCCTGACGCCACCCATTTCATGGATATCCAGTCCGGGTGCCTGGTGTGTATCGTGGGTAACAATATCTTTTACACCCGCACTGCTTAACATAGCTTCTCCCTGTTCCAGAAAATCCTTCACCATTTTTTCATCATTATCATCATAGCCCACTGAAGTGACCAGCAGGGGAATACCCCATTGGTCTTTCTGGTCTGTGCTGAGGCGAACATGGTTAGATTCTTTGGGTATGGTTTCACCCTGCATATACATGTAAACCGTCCAGTCGCCGGGTTCTGTTATTTCCGCTTTCAATTCTTCACCAATACCATTGGCAACGCGCCATGGGTTTGCGCCTTCCCTGCTGGCCCCGCTGAATATGGTATAACCGCCAATGAAATTGGTGTCTTCTTTTCCGAGGTTCCTGAAATTGGGAATCACACATTCGGCGGGTTTACGCACATAATAATATTTGTCCTTGAAGCCGTCGATCCTGCCATACATGCTGCCGCGGTAATTGTGGAAACAAATATATTTTCCCAGGACCCCGCTATCGTTTCCGAGGCCATTGGGGAAACGGGCAGAGGTAGAATTAAGCAGGATGAGGTTACTGTTCAGGGCGGATGCATTTACAAAAATGATCCGGGCATAAAATTCCATAACCTGTTTGCTAACTGCGTCGATTACCCGAACGCCTGTTGCCTTGCCCAGTTTCTCATCATAGATAACTGAGTGTACTACTGAATGCGGCCTGACAGTTAGGTTGCCCGTTTTTTTCGCCCAGGGAAGCGTTGCGGTTACTGAGCTGAAATAGCCGCCGAAGGGACAACCGCGCATGCAGAGGTTCCTGTTCTGGCATTGGCCCCGGCCCTGGGCCAGGTGCAGTTCCGTGGGTTTTGTCAATTGAGCCCAGCGACCTGTAATATAGTATCGTTTGTATTTTTCCCAGAGTACTTCTTTCATGTGCTGTTCAACGCAATTCAGTTCATAGCCGGGCAGGAATTCACCATCGGGCATAGAAGGAACGCCATCTTTTTCGCCACAGATACCTGCGAATTTTTCTGCATGGCTATACCAGGGAGCGATGTCATTATACCTGATTGGCCAGTCGACGGCGTAACCCAGGCGGCGGGGCGCATCAAATTCGAAATCACTCCAGCGCTGGCAGCTTCTGCCCCAGATTAAAGATTTGCCACCCACCTGGTAGCCGCGGATCCAGTCGAAGGGTTTTTCCTGTACATAAGGATGGTCATTGTCCTTTACGAAAAAATGAGCGGTATCTTCTGCAAATCCCGCTGCCCTGGTGATGAGGGGATTTTCCTTAATAAAATCCCGGGGAATTTCACCACGGTGCTTAAACTCCCAGGGATTGAGGTTATAAGTCGGATAATCCTTAATATGTTCAATTGGCCGGCCCCGCTCCAATACGAGGGTCTTTAACCCTTTGTCGCAAAGTTCTTTGGCTGCCATCCCGCCGCTGATGCCACTGCCTATAACAATAGCATCGTAGGTATTGGCGGCCCTTGCGGCAGTGTTGAGGTGGATGTTGGTTGTATCTGGCATAGCAATTTATAGTAAGCGGTGAGCGGTGAGCGGTGATCCAATATTTACTTTTTCAAATATGGACTTTGAAATCCCAGTTTCCTTAACCCGCCCTGCACTTCCGGAACACTCATGAATAATTTCCACAAAAGACCAGTCCTGTAATTTTCAATCATCACTACAATCGGTCCCTGGTCTATGGCCAGGTGGCTTTTTGCCGTCCAGTTACGCGTTTCATTAAAAGCATCAACAAACCCGTATTCACTCCAGAGCTGGTTTCCGAGGTCGTTATAAAAATGACGGAGGGCCTGCATGGAATAATCCGGGGTGTACGGAAATGCCGATAATGCTGCTGTGGGTGTGATGGTTCCATTGTCGTTGGTGGGAGAATGGGCATCATATCCATTATAAGTATCACTGGCGGTTAACCCCCAGCAATTTACTCCATAGCCTTTGAAATTATTCGGATTTCTGATACAGTGTTCGCGGTTGATCAGCGTATGGTTTTTATTTTGTTCCCAGTAATCGGCGTATTGGTCTTTTAAGCCCCTGGGGTCAAGTCCCATGAATGAATATTGCGAAAAGAAAAGCGGACCGCCATAATCAAAACCCAACGGTAGTTTAATGCCATAAAACTCCTTGCCGTTTTTAAAAAAATTACTCACCGCCCAGCCACGGTGGTAGACAGCGCTGCTAACCGGGTATCGTTCACCCGATGCAGCCAGGACATACATTATAAGGCATTCATTAAAACCGCGTACCGGGAAATTCATGGCCCAGCCATTATTCGGACTCCAGTGCCAGTAAAGCACTTCCTGCCCGCCCTGCGTAAACCAGTTCCATTCAATATCATCCCACATCCAGCCGATTATATTGCGAAGGTCTGTCTCCGTTTGGCCATTGCCGTTAAAATATTGCCGGGCACAAAGCAGGCCCTGGAAGAGGTAAGCAGTTTCCACAAGGTCGGCACCGTCATCCTTGCGGCCGAAAGGAATTGTCTTCCCGGTTGCGCCATCCATCCAGTGCGGGAATGCACCATGGTAGGATTGTGCCTTCACCAGGAAATTCACCATTTTCAGCAGGAACTTTGCGGCAGTATCCCGGCTGATCCACTTTCTTTCCGCGGCTACAATTATGGCCATGATGCCAAAGCCGGTACCCCCGGTTGTTACCACCTCATCACCATAATCAAAAGATACATTGCTGCGCTCACGGGCCATGCCAGAAACCGGGTGGGCAAAATCCCAGAAATACCGGAAGGTTTGCTTTTGGACCAGGTCTAACAAAGCCGAATCGTCAAGGCCTGTTGGCCGGGTTACTGTTTGTTGGGCAACCGGGGCCGCTTTCTTTTTCTGGCCAAAAACCGCGACAGAAAAAATGAATACGGCGGGCAAAAGTAAAAGTTGTCGGAGGTTCATAGTTGTTTATATCCTTTATAAATAAGGTGCATTAAAGCCCAGCGACTTCATACCTGTTTTCACTTCCGGACAGGAAGTAAACAAGTTCCATAATAAACCGGACCTGTAATTTTCAACCATAATAATTATTGGACCCTGGTCGATAGCCAGGAAGGAATCGGCATACCACAATTCCTGTAAGGAAAACGCATCCACAAAGCCATACTCCTTCCAGAGTTTATCACCCAGGGTATAGTAATAAAACTTAAGGGCTTTCATGGCCGGCCCGGGGACAAATGGCATCGAAGATATGGCCGCCGTTGGGGCTATCACACCAATATCATTCGTGGGTGAACTAGCAGTATACCCGCCGGGAATATCACTGGCCGTCAGTCCCCACACCGCATCACTATAGCCAAAAAAATGATTCGGGTTGGCTATGCAGTACTGGTAATTGATCTGCGAATGGTTAGTGGTTTGGATTGCATAATCGGCATAAGGATCCTTTAGTCCATTCGGGTCGATGCCCAGGAAAGAATACTGGGAGAAAAACAGCGGTCCCCCATAAGCAGGCCCCAGAGGTAAAGGAATACCCATATATTGGTGCCCGTTTATAAATCCATTGGTACCATTACCCGCCCAGCCATTGGTATAAACAGAGGCGGGAATACCATGAGTGGTGGAAGAAGCCGCCAGCACATAAGTAACCAGGCATTCATTCCAACCCCTCACGGGAAGGTTCATATCCCAGTTATACTGCTCACTCCAATGCCAGTACAGGACATCTTCATTTCCTTTACGGAACCAACTCCATTCAACGCCGTTACAAATAAGGTTGATATCATTGCGCAGCCCGGTTTCATCTGCCCCTGCACCATCAAAATATTGCCTGGCGGTCAGTAGTCCCATCACCAGGTAAGCTGTTTCAACAAGATCAGCGCCATTGTCTTTTGTACTAAAGGGGATAACAGCACCAGTGCTTCCATTCATCCAATGTGGAAACGCACCATGAAATTTTTGTGCTTTATTATTCAGGAATCCTACAATGGTTTTCATTCTTGCCAGGCCTTCCAGCCGGGTGATAAAATTGCGGTGTATCCCGGTAACAATGGCCATCACGCCAAAACCTGATCCGCCGGAAGTAACAACATCACCGGAAGTATTCCGCTCCCTTGCAAGTCCGCTGACCGGGTGTGCAAAATCCCAGAAATAAGAAAAGGTCTTTTTTTGGACAAGGGTCAACAACTCATCATCGGAGATGCTGGCGAATTTGGGTGTAGAATCAATCCGGGTAACGAATTTCTTATCGATTGTTGCAATAATAGCGCCGCCAGATGCAGATCGCAAGGATGCACTGACAGTAAAATTGTACCTGCTCAAATTAAGGAGATTGGCAGCCGGCTGAACCACCAATACGGAATCATGGTTCTGCAGCGTAGTGGTTATCGGGGTATTGACACCCGATACATTGGTCAATTGAACTGCACTGGCAATACTAGTTGGTAAAACCGGTTCATTAAATTCCACTGTTATCGCCGGCCGGATGCCCACATTGTATAGCTGGCTGTTAAAAGCAGACCCATCCAGCTTTATACTATTAACACTGATTTGTTTAGCAGGCGGGGTTGGTTCAGGTGCTGTAGATGATCTTCCGCAGCCGGTTATGCCCCAAAGGAAAAGAGGTACAATTACTGAATATTTGAAGACCATAGTCATATGGGATTATTTCCTGCCATTACCGTCTCACCAAACATAAGTCGCCACAGCAGCAGCGGGCAGTTTTATTGGAGCAGCCAGGCCATTAAAGGAAATATTAAAATCAACCTCGGTATTCCTGTCATTCACAACAATCAATACTTTTTTACCGGCCGGTGTTAAAAAGGCAACATTATCTATGCCGGGCAACAGGTTGCTGGCAATACGCCTGGACCCTGCCGGAACAAATTTGGCAGCATGGGCTATGATATAATAAGACGCATTTCGCTTAAATGATCCACTGCCAATAGTGAGCGCCCCCTTGCATTCGGTGCAACCACCGGGAGTATGCGGATTATATGCGGGATCACTGGCCAGGTTCCATTCCAGTGCGATCCTGCTCCAGTTGCGGGTTGTTCCGATAATCACATTCCTGGTATGCCAGAACAGGTTGCCATCAAAACTTTCATTGGCACCCGACCATTGTTCGGTAAAATAAAGGTTCTTATCGGGGTGCGCATTATGCACTTTGGACATGGCACTGACGTCGCCTGCATACAAATGAAAAGCGCTGCCATCCACATATTGACTGGCACCCGGATCATTCAATATATAAATCGGGTAATCGGGGCGGTCGAGGTTATGGTCATAAATGATGATTTTGGTTTTGATGCCAGCCGCTTTAAAAGCAGGTCCCAATGCAGTTTTAATAAACTCTGCCTGGTCTTTTTCCAGCATCAGCAAACTTGGGTTATTGCCCGGGTGAAGCGGTTCATTCTGTGGCGTTATAGCCTCAATTGAAACGCCTTCCGCTTTCATTTGCTGCAGGTATTTAACCAGGTAACGGGCATACGTTTCAAAATATTGCGGGAGCAGGCTGCCCCCTTTTGACTGGCCATTATCCTTCATCCAGGTTGGCGGGCTCCAGGGAGAGCCCATGATTTTAATCGCGGGGTTAATTGCGATAATTTCTTTCAGCAATGGGACCAGGTTTTCCCTGTCCTTATTGAGGCTAAAATGTTCCAGGCCGGGATCAGTTTGTCCTGCAGGAAGATCGTCATAACTAAAGACTTCCGGATCAAGGTCAGAAGCGCCGATACTGATGCGGAGATAGCTAATACCAATGGCGTTATCACCCTGGCCAAACAACTCCTGTAAGAGTGCTGCTTTTTGTGGCGCAGCGAGTGTGTTAATCAGTGAAGCACTACCGCCGGTTAAAGCAAACCCAAATCCATCAATTGTTTGAAATGAAGTTGCGCTGTCTATTTCAATGGCAGGAAGATTATTGGCAGGCTTTGCAAAGGAAATATCATTGGCCTGCTTTTGTAAGAGTACTGACTGGTCACCCTTTGTAATCCAGGTGGATACCTTAGCCGGCGAACCAGATACACCGGGTGAACCGGAGGAAATTTTATTACATTCGGAATGAATGGAGATCAACCCAATACAACAAATGATGATCCAGTTAAATCGGTGTGTCTTAATCATGAACTATTCGTTATTAAGTTTGAGAAAAAGCATCGTATCATTATTGCGGGCGATGGCCAGCAGTTTTTTTCCTCCTGCCATCTGCAACCATTTTAAATCCCTTATTTCCCCACTAATGGCGGGGAGTTTGCTTTTACTAATAATACCAGCAGGGTTTTTTTGGTAAGAAAAAAACGTAGGGCAAAGCGCATCATACCGGCCTTCAAAAGGAACGACGTTATAAAAATTCCCGGCAGCTAAAAATGAAGTTCCTGATCCTGTATCAAGCCGGGTGAAAGAAAAGACAGGGGCTTCCTGCAGGGCATCGGGCAGGACAGTTGCTGTAAAATTTCCCTTGCCGTCATTGATAAAACAGGTAGAGGATAATGTCTCCGCTTTAAGTTCGGTATAATCCTTGAACAGGTCGTATAAAATATAGTCAACTGTTTTCCCGGCCACCTCGCTGTATTTCAGGTAGGCCTTTTTCAATACCGGCAGTGCGCGCTCCAGTTCATCCTTTGCCAGGAAGGGGTATTCCTTTCCATCCACGGTATAAGCCATGACCTGCTCTATTGAACCATTGTTATCAAAATCCTTAACATACAATTTCACCGGTCCGTTTTTACCGGCAAACAATTTGGAATTGTGGCCCCAGTTGCCGGCAAGTATATCGGGAAACCCATCCCCATTTATATCTGTTGTTACCACGGATTGCCAGAGGCCGGTGGATTTAGCGATATCCATGGCAATAAAGTGTCCTTTATCGTTATGGAAAATTTTAACGGGCATCCATTCGCCGGAGACCACCAGGTCGGGATAACCATCTTTATCGAAATCTGCAAAAGAAGATGCGGTAACGATACCCAGTTTACCAGAAGCAATAATGGATCCATCGGCCACTTTGAATTTACCTTTACCATCATTGAGCAGTAAGTAAGCATCCTGCGGAAGTCCATAGGCTTTTGCGTTGGCAAGTCCGCCAACAAACAAATCAATATCCCCGTCTTTATCAATATCGGCAGCAGAGACACAAGATTTGTTGGTCAGTATTTTTGGCAGGGCATCACTATCAAGGCTGAAATTGCCCTTCCCATTATTGATATAAAGCCTGTCAGCCAGTAGCGGATTTCCATCGGGGTATTCATTTCCACCGGCTACCACATAGAGGTCCTGGTCACCATCATTATCTGCATCAAAGAAAATAGCGTCGACATCTTCTGCAAATGCTGATACGGCAAAAGCAGGTTGTTCGGTTTTGGTGAATTGACCGTCATGCGATTGCAACATTAGTTGACCTTCCTGTCCGCTGGCACCACAGACATAAAAATCATCGAGGCCGTCGCCATTTACATCGGCCACTGCCAGCTTTGGCCCGCGGGTTGATTCACCATGCGGGATCAGGTACTGCACATTGTAATCATAGAAATTATTTTCCTTGTGCCTGAAACCTGCATTGATGCCTGCATCAGACAAAACGGGCGGTTGTGGTGCAAAAAATACATTATGATCAAACCGGCCGCTAGCAGCTGATTCCTGCAAAGTGAATGTTTGACCCGCCTTAATATTTTTCAACAGCTGGAAATCCTGGCCCGGCCATACGACAAGCAGGCTGTCAATGGTTGCTGCGCTATCCAGGCCAAATAAGGGCCGTGTGTCACTGGCTGACTGGAATCCGCGGGTAGCCATCACTTGCTGGAATTGCATTTTACCTTTTGAAAACAGGTAAATTTTTGCGCCAATACCAAATGTATTTGGAGCGTTTCCTTTAAGGTTGAACCGGATATAATTTTTCTTTTCAACAGTATTTTTCAGCACCAGTGCAGGCGAATTGATGCTATTGATCACGAGGTCGAGGTCTCCGTCATTATCCAGGTCTGCATAGGAAGCGCCATTAAAATATCCTTTCAGTTTTGCTGTTCCCCAGTCTGCACTTTTATCCTGGAAGTTATGGTCATCCATCCCTTTGTAAAAATAAGGATGCGAGGCGCCATCCGGCATCCCGCTAATTGCGGCTTCATCGTATGCATCAGTTTCCTGCCTTCCTTTCTTAACGTCCAGGTCGGAAACAAATCTTACATAATCCAGGTCAACAGGCCTCCTTACAATTCCACTGGTAATAAACAAATCCTTGCGGCCATCATTATCAAAGTCCGCAATCAGCGGGCACCAGCTCCAATCGGTAGCCGATACACCAGCCATGAGGCTTATGTCACTGAAACTCGTACCATTCCCATTATTCCTTTGAAGGCAATTCTTTGAATACTGTTGCTGGTAGCCATTTTTCTCCAGTTTGAATTTGTAAGTGTCGGGGTTCTCATCACTACCATAGGTCTTTAAAATTTTTTCATCAGAAGGTAACATATCTACTGTAACCACATCCAGTTGTCCGTCGTTATTATAATCGGCGATATCATTACCCATGCTGAATCGGCTATAATGCCTGAAGTGGCCGGCACCGCTTTCAGTGAATGTGCCATTGCCATTATTTACATAGTAATAATCATTTTCATGAAAATCATTGCCAATATATATATCATCCCAGCCATCATTATTAAGGTCACCAATAGCAATGCCAAGCCCGTACCCCAGGCTGCTTTGGTAAATTCCGGCCTGGGCAGAAACATCGGTAAATTTCCCGGTTGTACTGATATCATTCCTTAATAACCGGTCACCTGAAAGGGAATCGTACTTGTGCCTGAAACTGGTGTCGGTAATATTTGCGTGGGGGTGATGCGACTGGTTAAGTATATAACAATCGAGGTCGCCATCGTGATCATAATCGAAGAAAGCGGTCTGCGTGGTGAAGCAGGAAGCATCTAATCCATACGCTGCTGCGCTTTCTGCAAAATGGCCATTGCCTTTGTTGATATACAGTTCATTCCGTCCTTTAAGGCCATAGCGATTAGCAACAGCCGAAACATAAATATCGAGCAAGCCATCACCATTTATATCGGCCATGGTAACGCCCGTGCACCAGTCTGAAGTCCCGGCCACACCGGCTTTTTCGGTGATGTCTTCAAATTCGAAATTGCCTTTATTCAGGTATAATTTATTGCCGCCTTTGTTATTCGCTGTAAAGTAGATATCAGCTAAGCCGTCATTATTAATATCGCCGGTTGCCACGCCGCCACCGTTATAATAATACAGGTAATACAGGATACTGAATAATTTATGCTTTTCCAGTTTGTTTTCAAATTGGATATGCGAAGCTGACGGGGAAACACTGGAAAACTGTTTGTTTTCCTGGCGACAGGAAGCCAAAAGAAGACCCAGCATTACCGTATAAAAGAAAATATTTCTGTTCACCTCAATTATTTTAAAATTCATTTTTTGGCCATTTTCCCCTGTACCTTTTTCGTTTCTTCAGGATATATACTGATAAAATGCGTCCGTAATAAGGCCGGCGTGGGTATGTTTTCCCCCTGCAGGAAAACGGCAATAGACCTTGACGCCTGCTTCGGCATATGGCAGTCAATACAGTCTTTATTGATCACCGGGCCAAGCTTTGCAAAAAGCTTACACTGCTTTCCATCTTCCTGTTTATGGCAGGACAAACAGCGTTGGGAAAATACTTCCAGTTTCCCTTTTTCATTTTCATGGGTATTATGACAGGAGGAACAGGTCATCTGGCTCTTGTTAAAACATTTGCTCGATGCAAGCAGTCCATACTGGTTGCCATGCACATCAATGTCAGCAACATTTTTGCGGGAGGTGTCTATCGCAAAATATTTTGACAAGGTATCTCCTGCAGTAAAGGAAAAAGAAGGGCTTGTCTTCACCAGTCTCCCGCCATGGCATAAAGCACACAGGTCAAGGTTCTGCTGCCTGCTTAGCTGTTCCGGTTTTACTATGTATTTCCCGGTAGTATCCAGTGGGTTTTTTGTCTGGAATTCGACGTGCAGGGCAGCGGGGCCATGGCATTTTTCACAATCCACACCATACAGGATTTTATTCCGGTCAAATGCTTCGGGTTCTTTTCCTATTGGTGAAATAACTTCAGCGTAAGTGGTATGGCATTCCATGCAACGGGAGGTAATTGGCCGGTCAAAAGCAGCTTTACCGGGGTAACCCGGACTATTGGACCATTGGTCAGCTGCAGTAAAATAAGTAATTGGCATTTGAAACAGCCTGTTGCCTTTCCAGTTCAGGAAACTCTGACCTTTTGTACCTGATCCTATAACGATATCGAAACGCCTTATTTTCTTTTCAATACCATTGAGGTAGGCAACCTGGTAAAAGCTGTCATTTCTTTTTTCCATGGCCACTTCCATCCCATTATTAAACAGGAATTTATTTTTCCCGGCAGCGAAACTGCCTTTAATATAAGTTTCAGTGGCAGGTTTTGTAGTGAGGAAATGGGCGGTTTTAATATGGGCCGCATAAATATCCTTATGGCAACCTTCACAGGCTGCTGATCCTGCAAACTCAGGCCAGTCCGATGTTTTAACTTCTTCCTGGTTTTGCCTGCCGATACATTTTGTAAGTAGGGCCACCATCATAACAATTGTTACCATGGTAATAATGGAGCGCCTGTATTTATCCATTCCACTCATATAAATAGGCCATGATTTCGGGAGTAAAAAAGGGTCGCAATTATTTCATGCAACCCTTTTTTGCTGATCTGTATTTACACTTACTGCTTATTGGTAAATAAATCCTTGATTTCGGTTGGGGTCAGGACTTTCCCGTATACCCTGAACTGGTCCATGGCTCCGCCGAAGGAGCTGACCCAGTCGTCTGTAGGTCCCGACAAACCTGCATGTTTATTCCAGCCCCCAATTACGAAGTTGGTGGCTTTCGTCAGGTCAAGCGGTCCGCGTGGCTGGCCATTTTTGGTGACATTCAGGGCTGAAGCCGGCACATCGGTAACCTGCTCGCCATCGAAATAATAGGCCATCTGGGAAGTTGTTTCATCATAGACAATTGCCAGGTGATGCCAGTTGCCATCGAGCAAAGGTTCATGGAACTGATGGGAATCGGGGAATTCCATCCATTGGTCCATCAGGCCCACTTTAAAGCTGGCTGCTGTGTCCGTACCATGTTCCACTAGCAGGAAGATGGCACTGTGCGACCAGCCATACGTATCATCCTTCAACGAAAAATAAAACTCCGTATTGGTGTTCACTGACCGCTTTACCCAGAAGGCCAGGGTGAAGCTGGTAGCGGTTTTAAAATCGTTGGCAGAAGGATAATTAATGGCTACGCCGGATGCACCCTGCACTGCCTGTCCGCTTACCCCAGGAATAGAAGTGAGCGGATTAGCGCTGGGAAAATTTGCCCTTATGCTATCCACTGCGTTCATCAGGGGGTTATCGGTTGTGCCATCAAAAGCTGTATAAAATTTTAATGGTCCGCCTGGTGGATTTGCATCCACCGGATAATCCCCAAGAGGGGGCCTGGAAGTTTTTTGGCAACTACCCCCTATCAGTATTACCAGCATACCCAACAGGGATAATCTGAATATATTTTTCATCCTTAAATGTTTTAGTGTACTGATAAAAATTACCATTCGGGGTTCTGCTTAAGCACATTGCCCGTGAGGTCTATGGCTTTCTGCGGAATCGGATAATAGCGGCACCGGTGGGTATAGCCCAGTCCGGATAACACATTATCCGCATCCCCCCAACGCACCAGGTCATAGAATCGGTAGCCCTCCAACGCAAATTCCCAGCGGCGTTCATTCTTGATAGCTGTAAGCATCTGGTCATGGCTAACATACGGGATAGGCTTTACAATATCACGGTTGGGTCCGAGACCGCCACTGGCGCGATTACGGATGACCTCCAGGTCGGCTGCTGCACCCGGACCATCACCAAGTTCATTCAATGCTTCGGCCCGCATCAGGTATACATCGGCATAACGCAATATCCTGTGGTTGATCCATCCGGCAGCGCCATTGTTATTGATAAACCCGGTTAAAGAGCGCATAGCGGGATCATTACCCGTATAGAGTTTTTTATTCCAGTATTTCTGTGCAAGTCCACCAGTGCCATCGGGATTGGTATAGGCCGGCAGTGTAGCCCCAAAACCACCCAAAGCTGTACCACCATCTGACTCACCTGAGTACAGGATGGTTTGCTTTTTACGGGGGTCATCATCAGGCCAGGCGTCTACAAGGTTTTGTGTTGGCGTATTCCAGCCCCAGCCCAGGTTCCAGTCATTCGAGGCTCCGTTCTGGCGAACCTGCTGACAGGTGCCCCAGCCCGATCCATTATCTACAGCTGAATTACTCTGCCCTTTTTCACCCACATTAGCCTGCATTTCCCAAATGGACTCCCTTGTGTTTTTGCCTGCACCATCAACGCCATCGCGCCAGATATTAGAGAAATTATCGGCCAGTTTGTACTGGTTAGATTCGATAACAGCGGTACACAGGTCTTTCACTTTGTTCCATTTGTCCGGGGAAAGATCAATTGGCCTGAACAAGTAAGACTGTGCCCATAGTGTATTAGCGGCACCACTGGTAAGCCGGCCATCGTAACCGGTACCATAAGCAGAGGCATTCAAAGGCAGGTATTTCACCGCAACTGCCAGGTTTGAATCAATGAATTCATAGATATCCTTGATGGGCGACTTGTCTTTAATGCCATCTGACGGACTGAGGATCGGTTCTTTGAACAATGGCACTTCGCCATAGGTTTTCACCAGTTCGAAATAGGAATAAGCGAGGAAGAAACTTGCTTCACCAACGTTCCTTAATGAGGGCTCATCTGAAACATTATTAGCTTTTGCTTCGGCAATAGCAGCATTAGCATTATTAATCATCGCGTAGTGGTCATTCCAATAAGTATTTGGCGCCCAGTCGTCTTTGGTGTACTGGAAAGTTTCAAACTCGGTAATAACTTCCCGACCATCATTGGCATCACTGCCTTTCTGCGCATCATCATCACGGATGCTGTGGAAATCAATCCAGGGAAGGGTAGAAAAGCCGGCATAGGTTCTCAGAATGGTATACATACCCAGGACCTGCCCTTCCAGGCTACCCTGGTGCAAGTCATCGAGCGTAGCTGTAAGTGGTTTACGATCGAGGAACTTGGAACATCCTACGGCAAACACTATCAGGGGAATGGTGATGCCCATTATCCAAACTATTTTTTTACTTCTTTTCATACAACTGCGTTTAATCGTTTAAAATGTTACGTTCAAGCCGAAGGTGGTAACCATGGGAATAGCGCCACCTGCATTGTCATACCCGAAAGCAGTGGCATCTCCACCGTATTCAGCGGTGTAGCCGGTACTGTTCTTCCAGGTTTTCAAGTTTTGAACGTTAGCAAAGACCCGAAGATTTTCGATTTTTAAAGGCTCGATTAACCGACGCTGGAAATTGTAGCCCAATTGGATATTTCTCAGCCTGAAGTAACTACCGTCTTCGATATTATAAGTAGACCCGTTGTAGTTGAAGCGATCACCCTGGCTAACAAGTGGCACCCAGTTGGAGGTACCGGCGCCATGCCAGCGGCCCATTTTGTCAGCTGAATAATTCACACGCTGGAAAGGTGATTCCAGTGATCCCCAGGTACGGAAGATCTGGTTACCATATACACCGTTAAAATCAAGGCCAAGGTTGAACCCTTTATAGGTCAGGTTAATGGACCCGCCATAGGTGAATTTCGGTGTGGGGTTACCGATAAAAGTGCGGTCGTCGGAAGTGATTTGTCCATCCGGGCCTTTACTACCGGGACCTGCGAGGTCCTTGAATTTGAAATCACCGGGACGATAAGCGCCTATAGAAGAAGCGACCGGTGAGGCGAGGATATCAGCATAGCTCTGGTAGATACCAGCCACTTCGTAACCATAGAAAGAACCGATCGGCATACCGGGAACGGTGCGGCTTTCGGCGCTTCCATTGTTCATGAAAGACCTGGAGAGGAAGCCGGTAGGCAGTTCCTCACTAAGGCTCAGCACTTTGTTTTTCAGGAAAGTAATATTACCACCGATGTTTATGCTGAAATCTTTGTTGATTGCCTGGTTCCAGCTGGCTGCAAATTCCTCACCCCAGTTCCGCAGGCTACCGCCGTTCACCAGTTCATTCTTCAGGCCTAACTGTGACCGATCCACGAAAGTCATCAGGTTATTGGTGGTGCGGTCGTAATAGTTGGCTTCAAAATGCAACCTGTTCTGGAAAGCGTTCGCTTCCACGCCGACCTCAAACGCTGTAACGGTTTCCCATTTCAGGTTAGGGTTCGGGATATATTCGCGTTCAGCAGCAGAATAAACATTTGTGCCGAAAACAGCATTGTTACCAGTCAACAGGTTGGGATAGAATGGATAGTTAAGCGGAGTGCCGTCAAGCCTTGAAGCGGTTTGGTTACCCAGTACACCAATGGAGGTTTTCAGTTTCAGGAAATCAAAGATTTTCTGGTTCCTCATAAAATCCTCCCGGGTCATGTCCCAGGCAGCACCTAAAGCCCAGAATACCTGGTTACGGTTGGCTTCAGGAAGCCTTGAAGACGCATCATTCCGGATGGAAGCATTCAGGAAATACTTGCTCTTGTAGTTATACAATGCCCTTCCCAGGAAGGAAACGGTGGAGTATTCACTCTGGTTGGATCCTGAGGAAATTTCAGAAGCGCTGGTGGGATCACCGAATCCATTATTGATATACCAGAAACGCTTGTCATTCGGGATCGGCAGGGCCGTTGGACCGGTGAACTGGCTCACTTTGGTGGCACGGTTGAAATTGCCGAAATAATAAGTAGTGAAACCACCGGTAAGGGTCAGTCCATGGTCACCGAAATTCTTCTTATAATTCAGGATATAATCCTGCTGGAATTTGCGGTAGTTGTTAATATCTTCCCTGACAGAAGTATTCTGGCTATATAAATACGGCACATCATCTTTCGGGTTATACGCATAATACAAGGGTGTATACTGGCGCTTGTCCACGGTACTCATATCACCATAAAGGGTAGCGCGGAAATTGAAATTCTTTGCGAAGTTCACTTCACCATATACACTACCTACGGTGCGGTATTCGATATTGACCGTCTTATTCCATTCATTTTCCAGTTGCAACAGGGGGTTCACAACGCCTGAAGATTGCAGGCCCACATCAAGGCCGGAATAAATATCGGTATTCAGGCTATCGGGACTGTAGGGGTCTTTAACCAAAAAGCGCTTGGTACCAGAAGAAACCTGGGGAATTACTTTCCTGGCAGCATCGAGCACCCAGGTAGCATCATATGGATTATTCTGGCGGGAGATATTGAGGTTCACCCCTACTTTGACGGCCTTGCTCACTTTAAGTTCATCATTCAGTGCCATCAGCCATTTCTCCAGCTTTTCGTGGCGGATAATACCCTCATCGGAAATATAGCCGACACCCAGGTTGAATTTATTTTTTTCAGTACTGCCTGATATGCGCAGGTTACTGGTACCGTAATTAGCCGTCCTGGTCACTGCGTCGATCCAGTTTGTATTAGCGCTGAGGCCAGTATAATCGAAAGGTTCCGTAACGCCGTTATTGGCCCTTTCCTCGGCAAATAAAGTTGCGAACTCGCTGGCATTGGCCATTTTGATCTTATCGGTCAGCTGCTTGAAACCATAGGTGGTATTGAAGTTCACGCTGACAGTACCGGCTTTGGCTTTCTTGGTAGTGATGGCAATCACCCCTGTAGCCCCTTTCACCCCGAAAATAGCGAGGGAGGAAGCGTCTTTCAACACTTCGATCGATTCGATATCATTCGGGTTCAGGTAGTCGATGTTGTCGTTGAAAATACCATCAACAACATAGAGAGGAGCGACCTGGCCGATACTCACGGTACCACGTATCCGAATATCCGGACTGGCACCGGGTGTACCGTTATTAACGACATACATACCGGCAACCTTACCCTGCAGGGAAGCAACGGGGTTGCTGTTAGGCTTATCGGCCACTTCCTTACCGGAGATCTTGGTAATAGAACCTGTGAGGTCCCTTTTAGAAGCAGTACCATAACCAATCACTACTATTTCGTCCTGCAGTTTTTTGGAACCCTGCAAAGTAATGTTCAGGATGGTTTTACCGGATACCGATACTTCCATGTCTTCAAAGCCGACACTGGAAATGATCAGCAATGCATTTTCAGGTACAGTAATGGAGAAATTTCCTGCATTGTCTGCAGAAGTTCCCCCGGAAGTTCCTTTAATACGTATGGAGGCTCCCGGTATGGGATTGCCTGCTGCATCCGTTACCCTTCCCGTAACTTTTTGCTGGAGGAATTCCTCTCCCTTGTATTTAAACACAACAAGGTAATTATCCAGCACCTCATAGGTAAGAGCTGTGTTACTGAGCATTTTATCCAAAACACTAGTGACATCTTCGTTCACCGCCTTAATATCTACCGTGGTATTTTCGCTGAACAAAGCCTGGTTATACAAAAACCGGTAACTCGACTTCCGTTCAATAACATTCAGCGCTTTTTTGATATTAATGCCTTCCAGTTTCAGGCTGACTTTCGTTTGGGAAAAGCCAGCTGCAGAGACCTGCAGGCAACAAATCAGCATACATAGAGCGGTCAATTTCATGATTCGGACAAACTTTAACATACCCGGGTTCAGCCTGGTGGCTTCACCAAGTGACGTTTTTTTCATATTTTGAGCAATTAGGGTTAAAAAAATGGTTTATCAACTTTTGCACGGGTTGATTTCTACCTGTTTTTCCCGCGGGAAATGTTAGCGCATTTCCCGTTTTTTTAGGTGCTGTTTTCTGGCATACACAATCGTTTTTTTGTTTTTGTTATGGTGATATAATTACTTTTCCCTTGTCAATTTTATAGGAAAATGGTGCAGTTATTTTAAGTGCCCTGAGTGCCTGTTGTAATGTTTCATCCTGGAAGACTCCCGTGAAACGAAGTTGATCCAGGCGATTGTCTGAAAACTGGAAAGTAACCCCATACCAGCGTTCCATTTTCAAGGCCAGTTCCTGGAAAGATTCATCCCTGAAAATCAATTTTCCTTCCATCCAGGAGGTTTCTATTACCGTACTGTCAACCGGCATATAACTGATACTGTCAATAACCACCTGGGGTGTTTTATGGACAGCTGCCAGCCTGGGTTTCAGGGTTTTCTCCAGGGGTTTGTCATCCACCGCCACAACCAGTTTTTCATTTGGTTTAAGGATAATTTTTTCTTTGGGCCGGTTATTTATCCTGACTTCAATAATTCCCCTGATAAGGCTGGTTTCGGTGGTTTTATCACCGGGATAAGATTTTACGTTAAAGGCAGTTCCAACCACGCGTATATTGATATTCCTGGCGTGGATAAGGAAAGGTTTTGCCGGATTTTTTACCACATCAAAAAAGGCTTCACCTGTTAATGTAACTTCTCTTAATACCGAACCGAATTCTTTACTATACGTCAATTTGCTTCCTGAGTTCAACCAGACCTGGCTGCCATCGGGGAGCGTGATTTTCGATTTAGACCCATTGCGGGTAGACACTTCATTTCCCTGCGATGACAGGCTCTCTTTGGCTATTGCCGGCTTCACCCCGGAAGGATACCAGTAATATATTGCCCCGGTGATTAAGACAAGAGCCAGCGAAAGCCAAAGGAATTTCCGGGACCTGCTTCCTTCGGATGGATAAATTTCTTCCGGTTCGGCCTCCTGGTCAGCATCAAGATTAACGCCCAGCTCTTTCATCCGGGCTATATGCTTTTCATAAGCAGCAAAGGCGTCTTCAGACTGGACGGGATGGTGAAACCATAAATCCGAGATCGTCTGAAATGGATAATGCATACCAGGTGACTCACGCAACATCTCTTCCAATTCTTCCAGCTCATGCACTGTGGCCTCGCCTGCCAATTTCTTGGCCAATAATTCCCAAATCCTGTCCTGTGTCATGTAATGCTGGTTGTGCCGAGTATGACACAGAAACGAGGGGCATACCCCTAAAGCAATGTTAAATTTATTTTTTACCGGTAGTGGCTGAAACGGTTTTGTTGATATCAAATTTAACGGCCTCGCCAATCCTTTTTAGGGCGATGGTCATTTGGGCCTCTACTGTTTTAGGGGAAATTTTCAGCAGCTCTGCCACTTCGCGGTATTTTAATTCATCTTCCTTAACCAGTTTGAAAATCAGCCTGCACCTGGCAGGAAGGCGGTCTATTACCTCCCTGATCATTTTTTTCATTTCTGCCGTAATCATCATCCTTTCCGGGTCCAATGGCAGGTTGCCCAGTTCCACCGGCAATTCGCTGAGGTCTGTCAATAAGACACGGTTTTCGCGGGAAAGATAATTCAGGGATTTGTTACGCGTAGTTGTATAGAGATATAACTTAAGGCTGCTGATATGTTCAAGCCTTGACCTTTTTTCCCAGATGCTGATAAAAACATCGGAAACAATTTCTTCAGCCGGCTGCCTTCCGCGGGTAAAGCCCATGGCAAACTTTAGCAAAGGGGGAAAAAATGCGACAAATAATTCCTTGTAGGCCTGCTGGTCGTTGAAACGCGCAATACGTTCCTTCAGGAATTGTATTCTGGCTGAAGCAATCATTTGTCTACTAATCGTTATTAATCAAAGGCAATTAAATGTACAATAATGATGCATTTTGCCGATATTTTTTTTCGCCTGTTTGTGCATGTTTTTAAAATTGATAATTATCAATTTTAATTAATTATCATACACAAGATTTGATATTAGTTAAATCATATAAGGGAATTAATGATTAACTTTTTACACTCAAATATTCAAATGAAGCAGATTTTTTACATTGCTATTGTTGCCGGAACATTAGTCCAGGCAGGTTGCACCAACAAAAAAAACGCGGTGGATCCCAACCAGCCGAATACCAATTACAAGCCGGCATTTACAGGGCAGACGCGAATCAATAAAGTAAAAACGGTTACGCCATTTACCGTAGAAAGGATCAATGAAAAATTAGGGAGGCCATGGGCGATTGTACCATTGCCAGACGGCAGGTTGATGGTTTCAGATAAGTCCGGCTTCATCAATATTGTTTCTGCTGATGGTGCTGTATTAAAAAAGATTACAGGGTTACCACCGGTTGATGACAGCGGGCAGGGCGGCTTACTCGACCTGGCATTGGATCCGGAATTTGCGACGAACAAAATCATTTACTGGACCTTTTCAGAAAAGTATGGCCAGGGTAATTTAACTGCTGTGGCTAAAGGGGAATTATCTGAAGCAGACGGCAGCATTAAAAACCCGGTGGTTATATTCCGTGCCACACCCGATTTAAAGAGCGAAGCACATTACGGTTCCCGTTTGTTATTTGACAAAGATGGCTACCTGTTTGTGAGCGCCGGGGAAAGGTCAATCCTGGATGGCCGGAAACAGGCGCAGTGGCTGAACTCCGGACTGGGCAAGGTTTTCAGGATCACTAAAGACGGCAAACCAGCGCCGGGAAATCCTTTCGTCAACCAGGCTGATGCCAAACCGGAGATTTATTCTTACGGCCACAGGAATCCGCAAAGCCTGGATATCAATCCGGTTACCGGTGACCTGTGGGAAGCGGAATTCGGGCCCAGGGGTGGTGATGAACTGAACCTGATTAAACCCGGTAAAAATTATGGCTGGCCGGTTATCACTTACGGCATTGAATACGATGGACGAAAGATTGGGGATTCCATCCAGCAGAAAGAAGGCATGGAGCAACCTGTATATTATTGGGACCCGGTGGTTTCGCCAAGCGGCATGATATTTTATACCGGTGATGCCATTCCCGAATGGAAAAACAACCTCTTTATTGGCGGACTCAGCAGCATGCAACTTATCCGGTTGGTGATTGAGAACAATAAAGTTGTCGGGGAAGAAAGTTTGTTATCCGACCAGAAAGAACGCATCCGTGATGTAACGCAGTTAAACGGAAAATTATACGCTGTATCAGACGGTGGCATCCTATTCCGTATCAGTAAAAAATAAACAAATCAATAATTATATTATGAAACAAATAGTAATAGCAGCCTTGCTTTTATTTTCCGTGCATGCAAAGGCACAACATACCCTGACAAAATTATGGGCTACGGATGCTGTACTGCCAGTGCCGGAATCGGTATTATTTGATGGGGCCGGCAAGTTGTTGTATGTATCCCTGATTGACGGGGAAAACAATAAAAAAGATGGCAAAGGTGAAATAGCCAGGCTAGGGCTGGATGGCAAAATCATCAATGGTGCCTGGGTCTCCGGACTGAATGCACCAAAAGGTATGGGCCGACATAAGAACCTTTTGTATGTGGCCGACCTGGATGAAATTGCAGTCATCGATATCCCTTCGGCAAAAATCAAGAAAAGGATCCCTGTAGAAGGTGCAAAATTCCTGAACGATGTAACAGTTGATGAAAATGGAACTGTTTATGTTTCTGATACAGAAACGGGGAAGGTCCACCAGCTTAAAGCAGGTGAAGTAAGCACCTACCTGTCCGGATTGAAAGGACCGAACGGGTTGCTGGCCCAAAAAGGCAAATTGTATGTGCTGGCAAGCGGGGAATTGCTGGAAGTTGGGGCGGACAAAAAAACCACCGTCCTGGCATCCGGACTGAACCCCAGTACCGACGGTATAGAAGCGATAGATGGCAATAGTTTTATCGTATCCTCCTGGGAAGGGGTGATCTATTATGTACCCAAAAAGGGTGCCTACCAGCAACTGTTAGATGTGCGGGCGGGGAAAATCAATACGGCCGATATCGGTTATGATGCAGTAAAAAAAATTGTATATGTGCCGACCTTCTTTAAGAATAATGTGGTGGCGTACCAGTTAAAATAAGGTCCGGGGAATATTTTTAGCTTAAAAGTTCAGATTCGTCTGTCTTTTTATATTTTTGCGGCCTCAATGTCCTTTCCGTGAAGTCAGGACATGGGCCCTTAGCTCAGCTGGTTAGAGCATCTGACTCATAATCAGAGGGTCGCTGGTTCGAGCCCGGCAGGGCCCACATAAAAATCAAGCACTTAGTACGGTAACACGGCTAGGTGCTTTTTTAATTGCACCAGGCACTCAATTATTTGATATAGATTAGTTATTATTATTTCAATAGGGCCGTTATGCAAAAATTAATCGGATGCTTGATTGTCGCCTTCCTTTTTCAAGGAAAGGTATTTTCCCAGGAAAAATTGGTTTCATCAGGAGATCTCCCCATTTTGGCCTGGTATAGTATTCCAGCCGCAGAAACCTCCCTGGCCAGGTACCAGGAGATGAAGGAGGCAGGGATTAGTTTCCAGGTCAATAACTATTCCAATATTGAGGAATTGCTAAAGGCGATGGATATAGCCTCAAAAGCCGGGATCAGGATCGTTGCTTCCTGCCCGGAATTGAAATCAGATCCCGAAGGAACTGTCCGGCGGCTGATGAAACATCCGGCCCTGGCGGGTTATCACCTGATGGATGAGCCTGGCCTATCTGCCTTTGCAGAACTGGGCAATTGGGCCAGGAAGATCCAATCCATAGATAATAAGCATTTCTGTTATGTCAATCTGTTTCCCAATATTGCGGATTCCTCCCAACTGGGTACAAAAAGCTACCTGGAATATGTAAACGAATCCGTAAAACAGATTCCGGTCTCCTTCCTGTCCTTTGACTATTATCCCGTCCTCAAGGACCGGCTTTCGCTTAGCTGGTATGAGAACCTGGAGCAGATTTCCCAGGCGGCCACCCGGGCAGGAAAGCCATTTTGGGCTTTTGCGCTCACGACCAATTACGATGAGGATCACCTGACACCGCAAACCCTGGCAGCTATCCGGTTGCAGGTTTATAGTGACCTGGCCTATGGGGCGCAGGGTATCCAGTATTTTACGTATTGGTCAGCTACTTCGCTAAATGCACCTTCTTCAGAAGACCAGCGCGGTGCCCCCATCAGTGCCGCAGGCAAAAGAACCGTGGTCTATGACCGGGTAAAAGCGATGAGCGGGGAAATTAAGGCGCTTTCAGGGGTTTTTCTCGGATCCAAACCGGTCTGGGTTCGTCATATGGGCAGGGGCAGGATCCCCAATGGAACAATAAGGCTTACTGCTTTACCGCAAGGTATAAAAGTACTGGAAACCGCCGGTGCCCCCGCCCTGGTATCACTGCTGGAAAAGGGGGATAACTATTACCTGGTCATCGTCAATAAAGACTTCCTGAAAAGCATGGATTTGACCATCTATGGGGATGATTCACTGCAGAAAATACTCAAAGACGGGACCATTGTTCCGGCCTCAGCCTATGAGCCCTCGATGGAAGTCGACCCGGGAGATGCAGCCATTTACAGGATCCCCAAAACAAAACAATAACCTCCAGGAGGGTTTATCCAACCTGTTTTTGGAACCTGAAAAAAGAGCGTGGTCAAATACAACAATCGTTGTGCGATTGGCAAAGAATAACCTAATCCTGTGGATATCGAAGGGTATTTATTAAGTATAACTAAACGGGATAAAAAATTTTATAAATAGAAAGGGGGGGGATATATATTCGCCATCAGCGGTCAAATGAAGTGACCATATGGGAAAATATAACAAAAGGCTCGTTGTTACGATAAAAAGGTTGGAGTTTTTGGTAAACAAAACTCTGCTGCGCCTTTCTTTTGGTAATGGTTATCCAGGTTGTAGGCTTTGGAACTCCCACGGTCAAAGACAATTTGTTACCACTAACTTCATCCCAAATGGAAGGGATCTCGATAGCAAACGCAATGGGCTCGAAATACAGGGTAGGCTCATTGTACATCAGGTCCTGGGCTTTCATGTACTTGGCATCTGGTGTTCGCCCTTTGATCGGTTGGCTTAAACAGACCGACGGCTTGAATATGGTTTCTCCATGATAAATGTCGCTAAGCACCTCTGTCCTCGCTTCAACTAAGCCTGCGTGACTGAGCGTTGGCTCATTAACTTTCGCAAAGACCGGGATAGTGTGCTTCTCGCTGATTTCAGAAAATGGTACAAAAAATTCAAATGCGATTGAACGGGTTTATCTTTTATTACATCGGTCACCTTAAAATTACTGGTGCCATTGATCAGCAAATCCTTTCCAATTACATCGGTTTTATTGAAATATTTTTTTTGCGATGATTTCTTTGGTAACCAATGAATGCGGATCTTTCAATGCGGAATTTAGATTACATGATAGCAAGGGTAAAGTAAACACTTCGAACAGCGTAGAATCGGCCTATCCCACCCGGTTTTCGCTCAGGTTTTTCAGCTCCTTTTTTTTACCAAAAAACTACCGTACCAGTGTAGCCGTGTATATTGTTTCTCCAGGGAAATTCATTTACAATTTCGGAGCCCTTCAAGGCCAGGCCTTGTGCTGCATCGAAATAGTTGTCGCCAAACTTTATTTTATAGTTTATGTGGTAAAAATTGCCGGCATGTTCATAATACCTGTCAAAACTCAATTAATCAAGTATATATCAGGATCAGCATACAGGTAACCAATCCTGCAACGAGGCCAATAATATTGAGGGAAGTATAAAGCTTATAATCCTAAGATTCCGGAAAGAGGATTAAAATAATTTTTATGCATGGGGATAGCTTTGCACTCCTTTTATGACAATGAAGAACGAATTACGTTACAGCCTGTCATAGGTTTTTAGTGTAGCCTACCAAATTCTTTATGGCAAGCGTTTTCACTTAGTAAATTCTGGCTTTTTATTTTGCCAAGTATGTTAAATCTTTACTTCATTTCGTTAATCAATATTTTTCTCCTGTCTGTTCAACTACATAAAGTTTATAATGTATCTGCTGTTTAATTTCACTTGTACCAGTTTTTTTATAGTTTAGCCAGAATTAATATTTCAATAATTATGTTTCCAAAGCTGATTATTTTTACAAGTTTCTTTTTTCTGTTGATTGGATGTAAAAAAGAGGTTAATCAGGGGAAGACTCCCGATATATATGTTGCAGGGAAAATGTACGTTGATGGAGCTAAAGCCTCTGCTGTTTACTGGAAAAATGGACAACTTATGGTTTTAGATAGCGGCTCTTATGCTAAAGCAATTTGTGTTAATGGTTCAGATGTGATTGTTGCCGGAGGTGGTAACAATGGAAACCTTCGAACTGCAAAATATTGGATAAATAGTATTCCATTTAATTTAACTGATGGTTCAAAAGATGCAGAAGTGAATGCTTTATCCGTTTCCGGTTCTGATGTTTTTATAGCTGGCAAAAATGGAAGCTATGCCACCTATTGGAAGAATGGATCAGAGGTAGCCTTGACAGACGGAACAAAGAAAGCATCTGCTCTTTCTATTTTTGTTTCCGGTAAAGATATTTACCTCGCCGGATATGAAGGTAATAAGGCAAAATACTGGAAGAATGGAGTGAGTGGATATAGTTTATCTCCAGATAGTGTATTATTTAGTGCCGCCACTGCGATTTGTGTATCTGGAAGGGATATTTATATCGCATTGTCCGAAGCATCAGCAACAGATGGATCCATAATCTTGTGGAAAAATGGAATTAGGAAAGTACTGGGTACAAGTACACATGGTGCATATGTAGAATCTATTTGTATAACAAACAATGATGTATATGTTTGTGGTGAAATAGCCGATGCAGTGGGTTACAAAGCTAGGTATTGGAAGAATGGTATTGAAACAGTTATAAGTGACCCCCAGGCAAATGATGGCGCCATGGGTATGTGCATTTTTAGGAATGATGTTTATGTAGTTGGCGTAGATTATACAAGAAGTACATGTGTAGCAAAGTATTGGAAGAATGGAACGGAACATAAGTTGGTTACTGAAAATAAATCGTCATGGGGATATGGTATGTTTGTCACGGAATAGGTCAGCAATGCTACGCAGGTGCTTCCATGACGCTATGATCCTGCTATGATCTTGCTTTAAAGAACGCCAAACTAACGGCAAACAATATTTGTATTATCCTTCTACGGATACGGGTGGTAAGACCTGAAGCAGGTCCGGCAGGGGGAGAGCAATACAGGAAAGGGTTCCAGGCATTCAGGCTACACCCTGGTCCGTCCCGCCTTTACAAAGCATCAGCCCTTCCCCCAGGATATTATTAATCCTTGGTTCGCTGATATGGGCAAGCTTCAACAAGGAAGGATTCTCACAAATCTCTTTGCAGAGCACAATGTTATTGTCAAGCAGCAACTGTTTTTCTTTCCTGGTTAATGAGGTCAGGCAGGTTAAGGGATATAAGCCCGATTTTTCTATCAGGTTGTTTAAACTTCCTTTGGACGGGTAATTCCAGCCTACAAGGTGCAGCCCCGCACAGGTTCCATATTGCACCGCATCCGTTGAAAACCGGGTATTTGTTACCAGCCAGCCCTGGTGAAACCTGGTCCTGTCTGCAGCAGCTTTATCCGATCCGTTCTCCACGTCCCTGAACCGGGCCTCAACATATAGCGGTATTTTGACAGTACAGATTATTCCCTGGGCATGGTGATACTTGCACTCAATCATATAGTACTTATCTTCTTTTTCAGCAATCACATCAATTTCATGTTTTACACAATGACCATTAACAATCTCACCAACCTTAACAGTAAAGCCATTGTTTTTCAACAGTTCGGCAATGTATTTTTCAAACGGGTACCCGGATGGGCCTAACTCCATGATCGCTATTTTTATTTTATACTTTGCAGCAACATGTTTTGAATATTTTTTCAATAGTCCATAAGCAAGTTTGTAAATCTTCTTTGTCGGCATCCCGGCATATAATTTACTCTTAACTTCTGCTGCTACCATATCAACCACATTATTGGCAGCACCGGAGCGAAGCAGCGATTGCTTTAATTTCTCCTCCGAGAAAGTAGCCTGTATTCCCGATGCTTTTGTGATGATTACATCATTACCGTTCATAAAGTTTTTTTTGAGTGGCCCTGTTACTAAAATAGCCTTTATAGGGAATGATGAAGTTATAGGACCTGCTATTATTTTCATTGGATCGTTTAGGGAAATATTAAGTTTGCTTAGTATGGCCAATCCTTATGTCTCGCTCCTTCGAACGGCCTGGACCTATGCCCGCCAGGAAAAGCAGAAATTTGTTTTCGTTTACGGCCTTTTTATCTGCGCTAACATAATATCTGCCGCACACCCTATCCTATTCGGCTGGTTCATTGATAAGGTACAGAAGCACAATGACCAGGTGCTGCATTTCACCATGCTGTATGTTGGGGCCTTTATCGTATTAAAATTATCGGAATGGGCATTTCATGGTCCGGCCCGAATCCTGGAACGGCAGCTGGCTTTTAACCTGAGCCGGAACTTCCTGCAGGAGCGGTACCACCAGGCGCTGCACCTGCCGGTAAAATGGCACCAGGACCACCACAGCGGGGCCACCATTAACCGTATCCGTAAAGCCTACGAAGCCCTGAAGGGCTTTTTTGACGGCGGTTTCCTGTATATCCATGCCTTATCCAAATTTTTCTTTTCCTTCGCTGCGATGCTCTATTTTTCCCCGCTTTTCGGCAGTATCGGCATCGGGCTGGGCATACTTACCATTTGGGTAATCTTCAAATTCGACAAGCCCTTCATCAAAACACAGGAAGAGGTGAATGAAAGGGAACATATCATTTCCGCAACCCTGTTCGACAGCTTGTCCAATATCAATACGGTCATCACCCTGCGGCTGGAAAAAAGCATGGAAAGCGGACTGCTTTCAAAAGTCAAAGACCTGCTGAAACCATTCCGGAGAAATGTGATCATCAATGAATGGAAATGGTTCACGGCTGATATGCTGGTGGCCGTTACCTATGGCGTTATCACCTTCGGCTATATTTACCAGCAATGGGACCCGGCTAAAGTATTTTATGTCGGCGGGCTGGTTACCCTGCTTGGCTACGTAAACCAGTTCACCAGTGTTTTCCATGATGTGGCCTGGCAGTATACCCAGATCGTGCAGTACAATACAGATGTGCAAACCGCATCCGGTATAGCATCGGCCTATACCGATGAACACAGGCCAGACAACCCTTCCGCACTGCCCAAAAACTGGCAGCGCATAGTGATCAAAGGCCTCAGCTTTTCACACCGCGATTCTTACAGCGACGCACATGCGCCACAAAGCATCCATGAAATAAACCTCGTGCTCGAAAAAGGGAAAAAAACAGCACTTATCGGGGAAAGCGGGAGCGGGAAAACGACCATACTGGCATTGCTGCGCGGCTTGTACAGCCCGGAACCCGGACTGGAAATAACAGTTGACGGAACGCCGCTTACACTTGATGCACTGAACCAATCAGTAACCTTGTTCCCGCAGGAACCGGAGATTTTCGAAAATACCATCGCCTACAATGTTACCCTGGGACTGCCTTTTGAAGAAAGCAGGGTCAGGGCAGTTTGCGAAGCAGCACATTTTACCGAGGTCATCGCCCAACTGCCCAAAGGCCTGGAATCATCCATCCAGGAAAAAGGGGTCAACCTTTCAGGTGGACAAAAACAACGGCTTGCCCTGGCACGGGGCATCCTTGCTGCTGAAGAAAGTGAAGTGATTTTGCTGGATGAACCAACCAGCAGTGTAGACCCGAAAACAGAAGCGCATATTTATGCCAATCTTTTTGCTGCCTGCGCAGATAAAGTAGTGGTTTCAGCATTGCACCGCCTGCACCTGCTGGTCCATTTTGACCATATCATCGTACTGAAACAAGGCCGTGTCGCTGAAGAAGGCAGTTTCAATTACCTGCGCGAAAATGGCCCGCTTTTCCGTGAGCTTTGGAGACACCAGGAAGAGCTGGAGAAAAGTCAATCACAAGAGGCATTCCGGGCAAAATAAGGAATAGGTTCACCATCAACAGGTTCCTGCTGTTGCTGCTTCCAATAAGCAAGGCTTACAACCTGGCCGCTTTCCGTTTTTAGCAGGCGGCCAAAAATGGCATTAACGGGATTGAACATCACATCGGTAACCCCAATCGTGAACGTATCTTCAGTGGGCACCGCAATCACGGTAAAATTATTGGCTTCGAGCAGGGGTTTAAGGAAAGCCAGCCTCTCCGCAGAAGCTTTACGTTCAACGATAGCACATTTAACGCCTTCCAGGTCTTCAAACTCATGATTTTTATTGATCGCCATACCGTTCTTTTTAAAATCCGATACTCAATGATTGGATATAGTCATACACAAACCTTACAAAACCAATGGAAACAATGCCTGCGATACAAATCAGGAAGGCCAGTTTTGGATAAGCCGGAATAACAACCGGTTGGATCGGCTGCTCATTGCTATCCATGAAAATTGCCTTGATCACCCGCAGGTAATAATACAAAGAGATGATCATATTCATCGCTGCAATAGTAACCAGTATATAATTGCCCTTCCCTGCACCTGCAATGAGCAGGAAAAATTTACCGAAAAATCCTGCTGTTGGCGGTACGCCTGCAAGCGAGAAAAGCCCGATCGCCATCACCCAGGATAAAACCGGGTTTGTTTTGTAGAAACCTTTATAATCGCTGATACTTTCCCTGCCTGTAGTTGCACTTACCAATGATATTACACCGAATGCGGCCAGGTTGGAGAAGACATAAATCAACACAAAATAAACTACTGCGGTACTGCCTGCAGCAGAAGACCCGGTAATCGCCACCAGGATAAATCCCACTTGCGCAATGGAAGAGAAAGCCAGGAACCGTTTGAAGTTCTCCTGCCGTATGGCGAATAAATTACCTACAGTAATGGATACAACTGCCAGCAGGGAAACCATATAATACCAGCTATCAGCCAAAGGTTTGAAAACAGTATACAGCACAGAAACAAAAACAAATAAGACTGCGGCTTTTGAAATCACGGAAAGGTATGAGGTAACAGCAACGGGCGACCCTTCATATACATCGGCGGTCCAGAGGTGAAAAGGGACGGCAGATATCTTGAAACCAAATCCCGCCAGTAACAGAATGAAAGCGAATACCTGCAACGGATTACCGCTGATATGTGTCGTGATACCTGCAAAGCCGACGGTACCCGTAGTGCCGTAAATCAGGGAGATACCGAATAACAATAGTCCCGATGAAAAAGCCGAAGAGATGATCAGTTTCATGGCCGCTTCGGACGATTTTCTTTTTCCCAGGTCGAAATTCGCAATGGCAGCCAGCGGAATCGTAGAAAGTTCCAGTCCCAGGTAGAACATCAATAAATTACCGGAAGAAATCATGAAGAACATACCCAGCAGGGTGCTCAGCAAAAGAATATAAAACTCTGATACATGCTGGTGGTCTTTAAGCCAGGCATAAGATTGCAGGGAAATGATGAGGGTGCCGAGGTTCAGGATATTTTTCTCCAGGATGACCAAAGCATTGGTATGGTACATTTCATTAAAGAGGATGCCATCCTGCGGGAAAAAGAAACCTGCAAGGAAATTCACCACCAACAGGAAGTTCACCAGGTTCAATAACCGGGCATTGCCCATCTCTTTACCGACCTTCAGTGTCAGCAACACAAAGATGATGATCGTGAGCAGGAGCTCCTGTTTCAATATTATAAATAGATCGTTCATCGTATAGGGTTAGGTGTTACCGTAAGAATTTTGTCATGATCAATGTGGTTCCCGGCTGAACGAGGTCATTGAGCCAGAAAGGCATAACGCCAATTACTAAAATGCCGGCGACCAGTAAGACAGCAGCCATTTTTTCATTCCAGCCCGCATCGCCCAATTCCTGGTGAGCTGCCGTGATGGGTCCCATAACAGTCTGGCCGGTTGCCCTGAGTATATACACTGCAGTTACTACAATTGATGCGCAGGCCAGGATGGTGGCGAATCGGTACCAGGGATCGGGGTTTTGCCAGGATCCCATAAAGACAGTCATTTCTGCCACAAAGCCACTGAAGCCCGGCAAGCCGAGTGAACACAGGCCCGCAATAACAAAAACAGAAGAGATGAAGGGCATCACTTTTAATAATCCACCCAACTGGGCAACCTGGCGGGTATGTGTCCTGCTATAGACCATGCCAATAACCGCGAAGAAAAGGGCAGTCATCAGTCCATGCGAAACCATTTGTAACACTGCACCGGTAACCGATGTTTGCGTGAGCATGCCAATGCCCAGCAATACAAAACCACAATGGCTAACCGAAGAATACGCATTAATATATTTCAGGTCAGTCTGCATCATGGTCGCGAATGCCCCGTAGATAATTGCGATAGTGGCCAGCAGGATGATGATCCAGGAATATGCAGCGGCGCCGTCGGGCATCAGGAATGTTGCCACGCGCAGGCAGCCATAACCACCCAGTTTCATGGAAATACCTGCCAGGAACATAGAAGCCGCAGTAGGTGCGGAAGCATGGCCATCGGGCACCCAGGTATGAAAAGGAAATATCGCTGTGAAGATGCCGAAGCCGAGAAATGCAAACGGGAAGAAGATCATCTGGGCATGCACAGGGATTTTCCTTGCTGCAATTTCCAGGAGGTCAAAGGTATAACTGCCACCATTAGTCGCGGTGTTGAAATAAAGTCCAACCAGTCCGACAAAAAGCAATGCCGACCCGCCCATTAACATCAGGGCCAGTTTCATACCGCTGTATTCTTTCTTGCCGCTTCCCCAGATGCCGATCAGCAGGAATTTCGGGATTACTGACAATTCCAGGAAAAAGAAAAGGGTAAAGAGGTCCAGGGAAATAAAGAATCCATAGGCACCCAGGCTAAGGAAGACCAGGAGGAAGAAAAACTCGCGGTTCAGGGTTTCCATGGTCCAGGACACCAGTACACCAGCCACTACAACAAATGCGGTTAAGAGGATCATGGCAATGGAAATGCCATCCACACCAATATGGTAATTGATATTCAGGGCGGTGAACCAGGCCTGCTTATAGTCAAATAACATGGCCGCGTTATTGCCGGCGGCCCTTTCCTGGAGATACTTCACCAGCAGGTTAAAGGCAAGCGCCAACTGAACCAGTGCACCCACCAGGGAAAGGGCCCGCACCTGTTTCAGTCCCTTACAAAACAAGATACCAATGGCAGTAAGCATCGGTACTAATATGAGCAGGTTGAGGTTCATTTGTTATAATTTATTTCCACAGGTAAATGAATATTACACCCAGCGTAAAGATGCCACCGAAAAAATAGATAGCATACCGTTGCACCTGGCCGGACTGCCAGCCTTTGACCAGGTCCGAAATGGCTGCAGTGGTTGAAGCCAGCAGGTTCATGGTACCATCCACAATATTCCGGTCGAACCAGGCAGCCGGCCGGCCTACCAGGTTAAAAAGTATTTTTTTGGTGATGAACAGGTATAGCTCATCGATATAGAATTTTTTATAGGCGGCCTGGTAAAAGCCACCAAGGGATGTTGCCAGTTTAGCCGGTTTATCATTGGCTGTTTTGTATAGCCATGCAGCAAGCGCAATGCCTGTAACAGCCAGTAATACCGGTACCACGGAAAAACCCAAATTGATATGCGTTTCGAGGGGACGGCCATTTGCGGTGATAAATTCAGAAAATGGCAATAGCCCGGCCAGCAAGGAACAGGCAGCCAAAATCAGGAGCGGGATTTTCATCCAGATGTTTCCTTCCCCATGGTGGTTCTCCTGAACAGCAGCCTTACTCCAGAAAATGGAAAAGTATAAGCGGAACATATAAAAAGCCGTAAGCCCCCCTATAACAGGTGCCAGTAAATAGATTGCCTTATTGGATTCGGAGGCTGCCATTAAGATTTCCTCCTTACTGAAGAAGCCCGCAAAGGGCGGAATACCGGCAATGGCCAGGCAGGCAACTAAAAAAGTTATATGGGTAATTGGCATTAATTTCCTGAGTCCGCCCATATCGCGTAAATCATTGCTGTGTACGAAATGAATAATAGCGCCGGCGCAAAGGAATAACAATGATTTAAAGAAAGCATGGGTAAAGAGGTGGAACATGGAACCCATATAACCAAGGCTGTTATCGCCGCCCTCCGGTGAGAGGCCCAGCGCAAACATCATATACCCGATCTGCGACATGGTGGAAAAAGCGAGCACCCTTTTAATATCGGTTTGGGTGCAGGCAATGATTGCGGCTATACAGGCTGAAATTATCCCTGTATAACGGATTAGGGTAAGTACTGCAGGGTCAAGGCTGAATAAAGGAAATAACCGGGCCACGAGGGAAACACCGGCCACTACCATGGTAGCGGCATGGATGAGGGCCGAAACGGGTGTAGGGCCTTCCATCGCGTCGGGCAACCAGATATGCAGGGGGAACATGGCCGACTTACCCGCACCGCCGGTAAATACAAGCGCCAATGCCCAGGTGAGTGCGGAAATCCCTAAAAATGAGGCTGTATGAATGGCCTGGGATGGAGCGGATGACGCGTCTGTCAACCTGGCGATCAATGTCCCGAAATCAAGGGTATTGCTGTAAAAAGCCAGGACGAGGATGCCGACCAGGAAACCAAAATCAGCAAACCGTGTAACGATAAATGCTTTTTTTGCAGCAGCCACCGCGGATGGTTTCTGGTAATAATAGCCGATCAGTAAAAAAGAGGAGACGCCTACAAGCTCCCAGAAAATATAGATCTGGAATAAGTTAGCGGAAAGAACCAGTCCCAGCATGGAGAACGTAAACAGTGAAAGGAAGGCGTAATAGGTAGCAAAACGTTCTTCCCCCTTCATATACCACAAACTGAAGATGTGCACCATCAGGGAAACAAAACTCACGATCACGATCATCATCACCGATATGGGATCCAGGATAATTCCAAGGTCAATAGACAGGGACGGGCTGAATGATAACCAGGTCAGTTTCAGGGGTGTCAACTGCTGGTAAATACCATTCACTTTCCCTTCCACAAAAAAATACTGCCAGGCAACCTGCAGGGACAAGACAGCAGAACCTGCCAGTGCAACCGTTCCAAGGAATCCGGCTGAACTGCTGAAATATTCTTTACCGAACAATCCCAATACCACAAAACAGGCCAGTGGCAGAAGCGGGATAGCGGCTATATAGGCAACGTTTAGCATAGACTTTAATATTTCATATCGGTAGCGTCTTCCACGTCAATAGACTGATGGCTCCTGTAGAGGTTAATGATGATGGCAATAGCCACAGCAGCTTCTGCAGCAGCAATGGTAATGATGAACATCGTAAAGAATATCCCTTCCAGGTTTCCCGGGTAGAGGTATTTATTGAAGGCTACAAAATTGATATTGACACTGTTCAGTAACAATTCGACTGACATCAGCATGGTGATCATGTTACGCCTGGTGAACAAGCCATACATGCCAATAAAAAACAGGGCGGTACTGACAAACAGGATATGCGTCAATGGAATGCTGTTCATATTGTTTCCTCCTTTTTTACAGGTACTGTTTGTTTCATTGCGATCACAATACAGCCAATCATTGCGGCCAGCAGCAAAACACTCACCAGTTCAAACGGCAACACATAGCCGTAGTCCGAAAGGCTGAGCATCCTTTCACCGATATCAGAAACCTTCACTTCAAAAGGCTGTGCTGCTGTTGCGGGGAAGCCGTATTCGCGGATCAGGTTAGCAGAAAACGCAAAGCCGAATAATGCGGCCAGGATCGCGAAAATATTTCGTTTGGCCGTTGGGGCCTTCATTTTTTCACCCGAGCTCTGGGTAAGGAAAATGGAAAAGATGATTAATACAACAATGCCGCCTACATAGACAATGATCTGCAATGCGGCGATGAACTCTACCTGCATCCAGAAGTATAAAGCAGCTATGCCTATCAGTGAAAACAACAACCAGATGGCAGAGCGGAATATCTTCCTGGTGGTAACAGCCAATATTCCTGCACCCAGGATAAAAGCTGAAATAGCGTAAAAAGCAATTGCTGATGCGTTCATTCTACCCCCTCCTTTATTTTAGATCCGGGTTGGTTCAGTTTTTTCGTCAGTTTACTCCGGTCATACACACTATGTTCAAAATTCTGCGCCATTTTAATGGCATCGGTCGGGCAGGCCTGTATACATAGGTTACACATGGTGCACAATTCAAGGTGATAAATAAACGTATCCAGTGCTTTCTTCTTTTTCCCTTCCGGCGATATATCGAATTTGGTAATGATCTTAATGGTGGCATTCGGGCAGGCCAGTTCACAGGCCGTACACCCTGTGCAGGCGTGTTCATTGTTTTCATCGTGGATCATCACCACTTCACCCCTGAACCTTTCCGGGAGATGCAGCTGGTCGCGGTTTTCGGGATATTGCTGCGTGATGATTTCACCGGGATGGATAAAATACTTTCCGGTCGTTTTCATCCCGGTCAGTAATGACCGGACCGCCTTGTACACATCCGAGATATAGTCTTTTATAAACATTTGCGTTTATTAATACATTAGAAATGCCAACCCATAATGGCCATAATGGTAATCACCAGCAGGTTCAGCATACTTATCGGTAAAAGATATTTCCATTCCAGGTTCAACAACTGGTCAATACGTAATCTTGGGAAAGTCCACCGGAACCACATGATCAGGAAAATCAGGAAAAAGACCTTGCCAAAAAACCATATAGAAGAAGGAATATAGTCCATGAGGTGGTTGAAACCCTGCAGGTTACCGAAATGCAGGGGCATCCATCCGCCCAGGAACAAGGTTGCGCCAATGGCACAAACAATAAAAATATTGATATACTCGGCCAGGAAAAACAGCGCGAATTTCATCCCGGAATATTCGGTATGGAAGCCTGCGGTCAATTCAGATTCCGCTTCGGCCATATCAAAAGGGGCGCGGTTGGTCTCCGCTGTGACGGCTATAATAAATATGACGAAAGCAATGAGTGCGGGGATATGTCCTTTGAACAACCACCAGCCGTTTTGCTGGGAAGCCACAATGTCGGAAAGCTGCAGGCTGCCGGTCAATACCACGATGGAAATAATGGACAGTCCGGCTGACAATTCATAACTCACAATCTGCGCGCCGCTGCGCATGGCGCCCAGCAATGAATATTTATTATTACTGGAATATCCTGCCATCAGGATACCAATGACGGAAATGGAAGAAACTGCCGAAACAAAGAGGACGCCGATATTAATATCCCAGATCTGGAAATTTTTTGCAAAGGCGATGGGTGCCAGTAAGAGCATGGCGACAATCATCACCACGAATGGTGCGAGGTTAAACAGGAATTTATCGGCACCGTCTGGTGTAAGTCCCTCTTTCATGATCAGCTTAAGCGTGTCTGCAGTAGTCTGGAACATACCCTGGGGCCCAACGCGGTTTGGTCCAAGCCTGATTTGCATGTGTGCGGCAACTTTCCTTTCCATGAGTACGAGAATTAATCCGAGTACCGCAAACAAGGCAATGGCCAGCAGGATCACAATAATGCTTTCAATGACCAGTACCCAGCCGGCGCTGAAATTTGCGGCCAGCCATTGCTGTAAAGAATTTGTAAGGCCTTCTAAGCTAAACATCGCTGGTTTTTTTGTTTATCGGTCTATGTCCGGAATTACGAGGTCGAGCGTTCCCATCATCGCTACAAGGTCGCCCAGTTTGCTGCCCCTGGCCATATGGTCCAGTGCCGACAAATTGGAAAAACCCGGCGACCTGAATTTGATCCGGTAGGGTGTGGTTCCGCCTTCACTCACGATATACACGCCCAATTCACCGCGGGCTGTCTCAACGCGCGAATAAAACTCCCCTTTAGGCAATTTTAAAACGGCTTTGGTCTTGGCCTGGAAATCGCCTTCCGGGATATTGTCGATCAGTTGTTCAATAATGCTGATGGATTGGTGCATCTCCCTTATCCTTACCATGTAGCGGGCAAATGAATCGCCGGCTGTTTCCGTGATTTCCTCAAAATTGAGCTTGTCATAGATTTCGTAAGGGAAGAGCTTGCGGATATCGGAGCTCACCCCGCTTCCGCGGGCTACCGGCCCGGTACAACCGAAAGAGATGGCGTCTTCCCGGGATAAGGTGCCAACGCCTTTCATCCTGTTCTGGAAAATAATATTGCCGGTTACCAGTTCATCGTATTCGTGGATCTTGGATTTGAAAAGTTGGATGAAATCCTTAACCCTGCGCTGGAAATTGGGATGGATATCATAGTTCACGCCACCCGGACAAATATAATTCATGGTAAGCCTGGCGCCGCAGGTCTCTTCCATAATATCGGTAATCGTTTCCCTTTCACGGAAGGCGTAGAAGAATGGGGTGAAAGCCCCGAGGTCCATCGCCATGGCTCCCCACCATAATTCGTGGGAGGCGACACGGGTAAGCTCATCCATCAAAACCCTGATGACCTGCGCCCTTGGCGGTATTTCCAGCTGCAGGCCTTTTTCTACCGTTAATGCACAAGCGTGGTTATTGATATGGGAAGAGAGGTAGTCCATGCGGCTGGTCACATAAATGAATTGCCGGTAACTGAGGCTCTCGCACATTTTTTCAATGGAGCGGTGTATATAACCAAGGTGTGGTTCTATTTTCCTGATGGTCTCCCCGTTTAAGGTGATCACCAGGTGTAATACGCCATGGGTGGCGGGGTGCTGCGGACCAACATTGATCACCAGCTCGCCGGTTCCATCCAAAGCGCCTGCTATTGAAGCCGGCGCACCTGATTTTATGATCTGTGTTTCGGTGTACATGTTGGGGTTTTACAGTTTGATCATGTTTACCGGGTCTTCAAAATCTTTCCGCAACGGGTAACCTTCAAAATCATCGGTCAGGATCAGTCTCCGCAGGTCGGGATGGTTCAGGAATTTTACCCCAAAAAGCTCATACACTTCCCGCTCATGGAATTCGGCGGTGCGCCAGATACCAGACACCGTTTCGATTTCAGGATTGGCCCGGTCGAGGTTGGCCTTGATCACTATCGTTTGCCTGTGGCCGGTAGATGAGAGGTGGTAAACCATGGTTAAATGTGTTTTCCAATCGATGCAGGTAAGGCAAAACAGGTAATTGAAATCAAATTCCGAATCCCTGAGTTGTTGCGCCAGGCTTTTCCAGTCCTTCGGGTCGATCAGTACATTCAGCCATTCCCCGCTTTCATCAAAGATGGCGGCGGGCAGGACCCGGGTTATGTATTCTTTAAAGTTTTCTGTGGTCATGGCTGTGGTTTTTCCCCGCGGATCTGTTCCCTGGTGAGACCGCTTTTAATTTTTTCCTGCAAAGCAATAAGGGCATGCAATAAAGCTTCGGGCCTTGGCGGGCAACCCGGGATATAAACATCAACCGGGATGATATGGTCAGCGCCTTTCACAACAGAATAGGTATTATAGAAAAAGGGGCCACCGCTGATAGCGCAGGCACCCATGGCAATGACGTATTTCGGATCGGCCATCTGGTCGTATAACCGTTTCAGGACCGGCGCCATTTTATTCACGATAGTCCCGGCAATGATGATCACATCAGCCTGCCTGGGTGTAGCACGGGCCACTTCAAACCCAAACCGTGAAAAATCATATTTGGAAGAAGCCACAGACATCATTTCAATACCGCAGCAACTGGTAGCAAAGGTCAGTGGCCATAAGGAGTTGGACCTGGCCCAGTTAACGATATCATCGAAACTGCTTAACATTATGCCACCACCTAGCACAGGATGGACTTCCCCGGGGAAGTCCTTGTTCTTTTCACGGATCTCTTCTCTTACATCCATTTCAATGCCCCTTTTTTGTGGGCATATAAAAAGCCCATGAATAATATATACAGGAATACAATGATCTCTGCCAAAGCAACCAGTCCCATTTTCTTAACGACTACCGCCCATGGGTAGAGGAAAATAAGTTCCACATCAAAAATCAGGAAGATAAGGGCGAACAGGTAATAACCGATATTGAACTGGTTCCAGGGTGAACCGACAGATGGAATCCCACATTCATAAGCCTGCCCCTTCTGGGTATTGGAAGATCCCTTTACCAGTAGCTTTGCTACAAGTATACCCCCTGCCGAGAAGAGAATGGCGGCAAGGGCAAGCGCAATCAATGAAGCGGAGCCCATACTAAAAGATTATTTGGTTATAGCCTGCTGACTATTCTAGAAATATACAAATTTTTACGGCAAAAAATATTTGGGTCTTGTGTTTCCTGCACCAAACCTAACCTGTTAACATTTGAAAAACATTGATTCCCGCCGATAAAAAAGTTGATATAAATCAGGTTTTTTACCAATAGCCATTGAAGAATTATTCATTAGATTTCAATTTCGATATAAACCACCTTTAAACCTGTTTTATATGAAGCAGCTCCCCAACCTTCCGGTCCATTCCGGGTTTAACCACGAAAAATGCCGGTTTCTTTGGCCTGACCTGTGGCTACCTGGTAAGGATGTCTTATTTAAGAAGGCCGGCACCCGGGTTGATGATAAGCCGGGAATTGGATTAAACCAGTTAATTTCGGCTAACCAGGGTTAATACTTTTAATCAACACCATTATTCTTATAACATGCAGCAAATAAAAACAGGCATCTGCTCCTATGGCATGAGCGGCAAATTATTCCACGCCCCGTTTATTGAAAACCATCCCAATTTTGAATTGTCGGGTATAGTTGAACGGCATAAAAATGATTCGCGGGAAAGGTATCCCAATGCCAGGATTTACCGATCCTTTGAGGAGCTCATTGCAGATCCTGCACTTGAATTAATAGTAGTGAACACGCCTGTGCAAACGCATTTTGAATATGTGAAAGCTGCTTTGCTGGCCGGCAAAAAAGTAATTGCGGAAAAACCTTTCACCACGAATGGTGATGAAGCTGAAGAGCTCGACAGGATTGCCAAAGAGACCAATGGATTCCTCAGCGTTTACCAGAATCGCCGGTATGATGGCGATTTCGGGGCGTTAAAAAATATTGTTCACCAGGGTGTCCTCGGTGAACTGGTAGAAGTGCAGATCCGTTACGACCGCTACCGGGTGGACCCCAGCGGAAAGGAGCATAAGGAAGGTGAACTCGCGGGGGCAGGCAACCTGCACGACCTGGGGTCGCACCTGATTGACCAGGCCCTGCAGTTATTCGGCTGGCCGAAAGCGTTATTCGCTGATATCTGTGTCATGCGGGAAGGTGTTAAGGCCAATGATTATTTTGAACTGATCCTCATGTACCAGAAAATGCGGGTACGGCTCAAGGCTTCGCTGGTTGCCCGTGCACAATACCCGGGCTATATCCTGAACGGGATGCTCGGAAGTTTTATGCAGGAAAGGTCTGACCTGCAGGAGCAGCAACTGCTGGCCAATGTGAATCCCTCTATGGGTAACTGGTGTCCGCCACTTAGCCAACCCGATGGCTTTTTGCATGCCACCATTAACGGGCTGGAAGTAAAACAGTCGACAACCTCCTCATCCGGCAATTATATGTTTTACTATGACGACGTGTACAAAGCGATTACCGGCCAGGCTGCTAATCCGGTACCGGCAAGCGATGCGGTGAAAACGATGCGCATTATTGATGCCGCATTTAAAAGCAGCGCTGAGAAACGGGTTATTGACCTTGGGATTGAGCCTTTTCTTTTAAAGCATCCTCTACCATCACCTTTATACCCTGGCGATAAGGGGTAGCCCCCCAGCCAAAACGCTGTTCAAATTTGCTGCTGTCGAAAAAGTAGTCGCGATCGTTCTGGTACATCATCTCTTTCAATTCCCTTAAGACGGGGATGAAGATGCCCAGGATAGTGCACATGGTGCGGTTAAGGATGGTGTAGCGTGGTTTGGTGCCCATCATGGCCGCAATCATTTCAATGAATTCCCTGCCGGTCAATTTCTCCGGGGAGGTTGGAAGGTGCCAGACCTGTCCATAGGCATCCGGGGTATTGCCCAATTGAGCGGTAGCTTTTGCGGCATCTTCGGTATTGGTGAAAGAATGGATTTTGGTGGCATCCATCTGCCACATCGCTTTCTTGCCTTTAAGGAAATTATCAACGACAATCATTTTCAGCATACTGGTTTTGATTGCCGGGCCATAAAAATCGGCACTCCGGGCTATTAACGCATGCAATTGCCGGTCCCGGGTGGCGTCGAAAATCATTTTTTCCAGTGTGGCCCTGACTTTCCCTTTTTCGCTGCAAGGGTTGACCCTGCTCTTTTCGGTCATATGCGGAATTTCTTCCGGCGCATACATATATACATTATCGAAAAAAACCAGGCTGGCCTTGTGGCGGACGCAGGCTTCAATTACATTTTCCATGATACGGGGCCAATCGCGTTGCCAAACGGACAATTTGTATTCCAGTCCGGCTGCCAGGTAAACAACTTCAGATCCCTTAACAGCCGCATCAACCAGTTCTTTGTTAGTAAGGTCGGCCGGGAACAGTTCGTCTGTGGCATTCACTTTTTGTGGATTACGGGCGACCAGGCGGACATTGCCGGTATATTTAGCCAGTTCAAGGGCAAGGGGTTTGCCAATAGCACCACCGGAACCTAAGATTGTTTGCATTGGAAGGGTTTTGATATGGCAAATATATCTTGTATGTATTGCTTTTTACCAGATTCCCGCCCAAAGCCCCTATTTTTGCGTCTCCGTAAAAAAACGGGATTTTTCTTAACATTAACAGTAAGGAGGGACGGCACTTAGGTCCGGACCGATAGTTTTGTTCTTTATCAACTTTTATGAGAAAACTTTTAGTAGCACTGGCTGCCGTGATGCTGGTGATGGGCGTTCAGGCGCAAACCGATACAACCGCAAAGAAAAATGGCAAAAAAGACTGGAGTAAAGTAACCCTGAGCGGAAGAGCAAACGACCATTTTATGATCCAGGCAGGTTATGATGGCTGGGGAAGCGCCCCGGATACCATCCGCACAAAAGGATTTGGCCGGCACCTCAATTTTTATTTTATGCTGGATAAACCCTTTAAAAGCGATCCAAGGTTCAGCATAGCAGGTGGACTAGGCATTGGTTCCAGCAATATATATTTTGACAAGCAGGAAGCCCAGATAGCCGGGCATACACCTGTTATAGTTTTTAGTGACGTTAAAGACACCACCCATTTCAAGAAATTCAAATTAACAGAAGCCTGGGCCGAGATCCCGGTTGAATTTCGCTTTGTATCGAACCCATTGAATACGAATAACAGTTTCAAGTTTGCGCTTGGTATGAAACTCGGGACAATGCTGAGTGCGCACACCAAGGGCAAGGACCAGGTGAGCAAATCTGGCGCCGCTGTGAATTCTTTTATTATGAAAGAGTCTACCAAGCGGTATTTTAATACCACCCGGTTTGCAGCAACCATGCGGGTAGGATATGGTCCATTCACCTTGTACGGAGCTTACCAGCTTAACCCCTTATTCAAGGATAATGCTGGTCCGGCGGTGCATCCCTTTTCAATCGGTTTGACGCTAAGCGGATTATAAATTATAGCCTTATATCGGCAGGAAATGAAAAGCGGGTCCCGGTGGCCCGCTTTTTACATTAATTTTGTGGCCTTAACTGAATAAATATTGATAGAAACTAAGCAGATAGAAGAAAATGAAAAAACTGTGCTCGTAGGGGTTATCCAGAAAGACCAGAACGAGATGCAGGTGAAGGAATACCTTGAGGAACTGGCCTTCCTGGCAGAAACCGCCGGGGCCATTACGGTGAGAAGGTTTATGCAGAAGCTGGCACACCCCGACAGCAAGACTTTTATTGGAAAGGGAAAGCTGGAAGAAGTCAAGGACTATATCACCGGCAGGGATGTTAACCTGGTGATTTTTGATGATGAGCTAACCGGTTCACAGATCATTAATATCGAGAAGGCCCTTGGCGTAAAGACGATTGACCGTTCGGACCTTATCCTGGATATATTCGCCCGCCGTGCCAAAACGGCGCAGGCCAAAACCCAGGTAGAGCTGGCCCAGTACCAGTACCTGCTACCCCGCCTGAAAGGGATGTGGAAACACCTGGAGCGCCAGGGCGGTGGTATCGGAACCAGGGGTCCGGGTGAAACGGAGATTGAAACCGACCGCCGGATAGTAAAGGAAAAAATTGCTCTCTTACGGCGCCGGTTATCCGAGATAGACAAGCAGGCATTTACCCAGCGGAAAGACCGCGGTGAATTTATACGGGTGGCCCTGGTGGGCTATACCAACGTAGGGAAGAGCACCATCATGAACATGCTGAGCAAGAGCGAGGTATTTGCAGAGAACAAGCTCTTTGCAACCCTTGATACCACTACACGCAAGGTGGTATTTGAGACCACGCCATTCCTGTTAAGTGATACAGTAGGGTTTATCCGCAAATTGCCCCACCACCTGGTAGAAAGCTTCAAAAGCACGCTGGATGAAGTGCGGGAAGCCGATATCTTATTACATGTGGTCGATTTATCACACCCGAATTACGAAGACCAGTTGAATGTGGTGAACAAGACCCTGCAGGAGCTGAAAGTAACCGAGAAGCCGGTGATTACGATTTTCAACAAGCTGGACCAATACGAGAAAAACTGTTTTGATGAATGGCTGGATCCGGCGGTAAAGAACCAGATCCTGGAGGAATTGCGCGAGCGCTGGGAAAATGAGACCCTGGGCAATTGCGTGTTTATTTCCGCCATTGAGAAACGCAATGTTGAAGTATTGCGTGCCACCATCCTGCAAAAAGTGCGGCAGTTATACCGTGAGCGGTATCCGTACAAGACCGAATTCCTTTACGAGTGAGCGGGAAGACCTACCAATGGCATAAGATAGCCGAAAGCGAGGCGGAGCTGGATTTTGGCCCCAACGAGCTGGCTGTGGCCAACCTGGATGGCAAATCCATCTGCGTGGGGCGGCACAAGGGTGCGCTCTTTGCTTTTGCGCATAAATGTCCGCATGCCGGCGGCTTACTTGCCGAAGGCTTCATTGATGCCCTGGGCAATGTAGTTTGTCCCTTGCACCGCTATAAGTTTAATATGGCGAATGGCCGTAATGTGAGCGGCGAGGGATATTATTTAAAGCACTGGCCCGTTGAATTGCGCGAGTCTGGAGTATATGTAGGTGTAGAGGATAAGGGGCTGTTCAGTTTTTTCAGTAGAAATCCCCACTAAAAATTTTGTACGGTGCAGAAAATCCCTATTTTTGCACTCCCCAAAAGGGAATCTGCTTCGGCAGGTGGTTATTCCTCCTTAGCTCAGTTGGTTAGAGCATCTGACTGTTAATCAGAGGGTCGCTGGTTCAAGTCCAGCAGGGGGAGCGGAAAAGATAAAAGTCCTTGCAGAACGTAAGTTTTGCGAGGACTTTTTGTTTGCGAGCATTCCTGAAATCACCCCAATATCGTCAGGAGAGGTTACCAAAAAGGTTACCATCATTCAAAATAAAGGTTACCACTTTTTCCTCGGAAACCCTTTTCTGTATTGAGTTTGAAAAATAACTCTAAACCCCACCCCATTTAATTTCCCAAAAACAAGGCTAACATGGCAAAAAATAATTTTAATATACTTTTCTGGCTCTTTAAGGCTAAAACCAACAAAAAAGGTGAAACCCCCATATATCTGCGTATAAGTTATGAGACCAGCAGAAAAAACATTTCTACCGGGTTTGCAATAATATCCAATAGATGGGATCAGCAAAAAGGATTGGTTAGGGGTACTAAAGAGGATGCGGTTCAAATCAACAATTACATTGCGCATACCAAGGCTAGGTTAATGGAGCTATTTACAGAAATGCTTAAAGAAGGAGATCTGAACCTAGAAATTCTTATTGATAGGTTTTTTGGGAAAGACACGGCTAACCACACATTATTAGAGCTAGTGGAATACCATAATAATGATTTTCAAGCAAGAATCGGAACCGACTATGCTCCTTCAACATTCGAGAAATATGATATCCTACGTCGGAAATTGGAGGCATTTATAGCACTTACCTACCAAAAAAAGGATATACGACTTAAGGACCTCACCATTAAGTTTATGGCTGATTTTGATTTTTATCTTAAAAACCATGACGGCAATGAACATAATACAGCTACCAAATACCTAAAAAATCTTAAAAAGATATTGGGGCTAGGTATTCGGAACAAATGGTTAGAAGATTCCCCATTCGATCATTTTAAAGCATCCTACAAGGATGTAGACCGTATATACCTTACTCTCCATGAATTAACCATTATAAAAAAGAAGGAATTCCGATTGGAACGTTTAACCTTAGTAAGAGATTTATTTCTTTTCCAATGCTATACTGGCTTATCCTATAGCGATATGGCTAAATTAACATTCGGCAATATAGCACCGGGTATTGATGGTACTAAATGGATTATTACAAGAAGGAAGAAGACAGACGTAAGGGCAGCTATACCACTACTATTTGAGGCGGAGGAAATTATAGATCGGTATAATAATAAAGATGCAAATTCAAATAAACCACTCTTTGATTTTTATAGCCTACAGAAATTCAATGCCTACTTACATGAAATAGCTGAACTGTGTGAAATCAATAAAAGCCTAACCTCCCATGTGGGCAGAAGAACATTTGCAACTACAATTGCACTGGCAAATGGAATTGGATTGGAAACAATCAGTAAAATATTAGGCCATACGAGTACAAAAATAACGGCCCAATATGCAGTAGTTTCAGATTTGAAAATCAGTCAGGACATGCAAGGATTAAGGGACAAACTGGAAGAAGCAAGAAAAAAAGGAAACTAACAGAGAGCTACTCACTTATTCGGTAAAGAGGCAAACTAAAAAAATGCCTCTGTACCTATTGTGAGTAGCCATTCTAATTATCCAGCTATTTTTAAGTAGTCATAATTAGTACCTGAATTTAGGGAGTTCCTAAATGTGTTATAATTAACTCCTGCTTTCTCAGCAGCCTCCTTTATAGTTTCAAACAGTTCACCAGTTTCCATTGATTGAAGCCTTACTGCTTCGTGATGATTTGCGCCTAGATTCTTATATAATACACCAGCATTATAGGCATGCTTCATATTCTCACTTTGGTTTACCCATTCCAAATTATCAATGTGATTGTTAAGTTTATTGCAGTCCTTATGATTAATTATTGGTTTATTATCAGGATTAATAATAAAAGCAAAACCCAATAATCTATGGACATACTTAGTAGAATCCCTGCCATTTTTACTTAGCCGAACAGTGTTATACCCTCCTCTTCCAATTCTCTGTGGCATTATTTTCTCAAAATTCCTTTTATGAAGGCTTCTTACTTCGCCGTCTTTGTTTATTTCATATAGGCCCTCATAGTTTTTCACAGGCCTCCAAATTAGTACATCCATTTTTCTATGCTTTACTTTCCCCAATGATTTGGGCTATCTTGTAAAGAGAAAAATGTCTCTAATTTTATTAAATTATTTTTGATCCCTATTGCAACTTATTTATCCACTTATCGTAGCATTCATAAATGCTAGACAATTGTTTTGGACTAAATGAATACCGTTTTGATTGCCTCCATAAAGAAGCATAAAATTTGTTATTCGGGAACCGCTGGACCAATTCCTTCAACTTTTGTAAGTGAGTTTTAAAACCAGTTAAAAAAACTGGCACTCCGGAAGAGTCTTCAATTTGATTTATAAGTTCTGTGCCTTTAGATGACCAGAATCTCTTTTGCCTTGTTTGCTTTTTCGTAAGCATATTTTTTGTTCTTTAGTTAAAAAATAATTGCTTGCAAAATCGCAATGCTAAATTAAAAGGAAGTTTAATTTTAATATAAATCAACCTTTTATATATAATACAAATATAATTCTTATTTTGTTAATTACCAAGCTTTTACAGGCTTTTATTTGCCGCTTTTTAAGAAATATGAGTGAATGAACGGAATGAATAATTAGAACATATATATTTAAAATAATATTTCTCTAAATGATTCTTATCCGAAACATAATACAAAATGAGGATTCTAAATAAAATTACTACCCTACTCACATCTGAAGGCTTAAACAAGTTCATTCACGATTTTAGAAATCCACAAATATCTTCACATTTTATAGAGAATGTAACTTACGATGCCAAAAATGATTACCGGATATACGAATATGATGAGGATGATTCAAGATTTAATCCCTTCACAGATGGCAGGGATATCGTAACACTTCAAAAAGCACTCCAAACTGTCCTTTACAATTTAGAAAAGAATCTTCAATCTGAAATCCAAATTGCTCTTCCAATAATAATTGAAGATGCATTATATAAAGAAGAGTTTTCAAACTACATATCAATAGATTTCAGAAAAATATTCCTTTCAATTTCCGAGCAACCTGAATCTGATGAATTAAAATTATTCCTTGTAGATTATTCCAGAAGATTACAGAGTTTGATAATTAGTCTAAAGCAAACTATTCAAAAGCAAGGAGTAAATACTGTCCAGAAAAAAGGCACCAAGAAATCACAAATACATCAATACCAACTCGTATACCAAGGACCAGAAGCGTCACTTAGCCAAATCTATAATGAATTAAATTTAGAATCAGGAGATTTTATAAATAAGGATTTAACAACCGAATCATCTTTTGTAAGAATTCTTACATCACAGCCAAATTTGATAAAGACGGAATTAATACAATTTGGCTGTGAAACTAGACAAGCAGCATACATTTTAAGTAAACTTTTTCCTAATGTCCAAAACTTATGGGCAACAATTGCAAAATCTCGAAGATTTATAAGTAAAAATGGGAAGCCATTTACGGCCGTAAATTTGAGTAAATCGTATAATGGTACAATAGAAGTTAAAGGGAAGAAAGAAATTGATACTTTTTTTTCAAAAATCTTAAAACGGTAAGATTAGTAAGCCCTCTTACTAGTTTACCCTAAACCCTTTATAGGTAGAGTTACTTTGTTATGCTACATAAAATTAGTAGCATCTATTTTATGCAAATCACACAAAAAAAGAGACATCTAGTAACAGAAAGAATTAGAATTACTGAAAAATCAGAAGTTCAACCAAATGTTCCACTGAAAGAACATAAAAGCCTTTCAACAGTTGATAGCACATTGAAACAATTACTTTCTGCAATTATGCAAACAGATTTTAGAGCGGTCTCCAATCTAAGTGAATCTGAAAAGATCAATGAAAGAGTACTTGTTGTTTCATCAATTGATGAGTTGAAACGCATATCCAATCAAATCAATGTGAATTTAAAGCCTTTTAATGATTATCCACATTTATACAATGGGGAATATTGGAAATCCTTAAATACTGAAAGTTTCAAACTTTTTTTAGGTGAGATGGCACAAAAAATGGGCGTCCCGAGGACTTTGGCACAGTATTATAAATTCAGGGACCAATTATATAGGCAGTTTATAGCGTCAGAAAATGATTATATGATGGTGTCAAAGAGTGAACCAAAAATTCTGATAAACCTAAAAAACGGCACTTTTGAAATAACTGATAAAGGACAATTTCTTAGAGAATTTAGGAATGAAGATAGATTAACTTATCAGCTAAACTTCAATTTTGATGAAAAAGCCACAGCACCTATATTTCAAAGATATCTTGATAGGGTACTACCTGATAACGGAGTACAATCCATATTAGCTGAATTTATGGGGTATATTTTCGCGAAAAACTTAAAGCTTGAAAAATGTTTGCTTTTATATGGATCAGGAGCAAATGGGAAGTCCGTTTTCTTTGAAATAATAAATGCATTACTAGGGCAAGAAAATGTTTCCAACTTTTCACTTTCAAATTTAACACAGGAACATAACAGATACTTAATTGCCAACAAGCTTCTAAATTATGGGAGTGACAACAAGCCAAATATTGATACTGAAATTTTCAAATTACTAACTTCAGGGGAGCCAATTCAAGCAAGATTAAAGTATCAAAATTCCGTAATAATAACAAATTATGCAAGACTATGTTTCAATTGCAATGAACTACCACAAAACGTAGAAGATAATGAAGCTTTTTACAGAAGATTTATTATAATACCCTTTAATGTAACTATCCCAGAAAATGAACGGAATGCATCATTGGCAAAAGAAATTATAAATAATGAACTAGCTGGGGTATTCAACTGGATATTGAGTGGCTTGAATAGATTGCTAGAAAATAAAAATTTCAGTAAAAATACTATAGTTCAAGAAACCTTAAATTCGTTCAAAATAAATTCCGACACTGTCCTAAGTTATTTTGAGGAATCAGGAATCGTTCAAAGCTCAACACACAAAATTTCATTTCGAGATTTATACACTGAATATTTACATCATTGCAGGGGTAATCATTTTCATTGCATAAGTACAAGGAAATTTTCTGAAAAATTAAAAGCACTAGGATTTCATTCTCAAAGGTTAGGGGCTGGTGGCAGTATATATGTATTTGCTCAGAACAAAGTCTTCGAAAATGATTCACTTCATTCACTAAGTTCATCAGAGAAACAATCGGAACCTATGGTGGAAAAATCGAGTGAGTGAATGAATGAATGATCCTTTTACAAAATATTATTGGCCAAGATCTAATATAGATAATGACATTTTTTAAAAAACCCTCGAAAGAGGCTAAATTGCAATCAAACTTAAGAACCAATTTATGAAAACATAAATTTCGTAAACCCTATATTGTAGCATTTAGCTATACGCTCCTGATGTCTGAGAAAGGTCGAAAATTTGAAAGTACAACGGGGAGGTATATGATAAGTGCCACGCTACGGCGTGGACTTACGTTACCTTGTTGTACAGGAGATTCGACCCTCCTTCAGGCGCAGGTAATTGCTAAGTTCCACGCCATTTTTTTATTAAACCTTAACCATATGCCGAAAATCAATTTAAAGGCTTTAATGTGCCTAATAACCATTTTCATTACAATCTTAAGCTGCTCCAAACCCGATGATTCACCTCAAGACGCCGGAAAATACCATCTTGCCAAAATTATCAACCATCACCTTACTGGAGACCCCACTACTTCAAACCAATATACAGTTACCTATACAGGTGATGAAATTACCGGGTTAGCAGGAAATACAGGAGATGATATACAAATGACTCAATTACCTTATTCAACGGATCTTTCCTATCTGATTGCCGACCATTTCACTAATGGGTACCAAGTAGTTGATTCTGTATATTACTTAAAAGCCACTTTCGATCCCATCATTTGCAGTAAAGATACATTACCCATATATCAACATCCGAAATGGCAGGCAGGTTTATTGGTAACTGGAGATATATCAAAGGTGACTAAAACATATCAGGACAAACCTTATGCATATGAGGAATATGAAATGAATAGTTTTAAAGACCCATCCAAAATCAGGTATTACGACGGGAAAAAAGTGTTATTAGGAACCGCCGAAATTTCATATTCAAATCAGGAAACTAACTGGAAACTTATTAGCCCATTTATGTATTTTATTGATCCATTTCAGAAAGCGTATTCCCTTTTTGGATCAACGAATATTGGCTCAAGTTATCCAATAAATATTTTTTATGGAACAAAATGCCTATCGAGCATTTCATACAAAACACCTTCCGGAGTGAATAAAACCATATTGCCAACTTACACCTTTAATAATGATGGATATATAACTGAAATTAAAATTGATGGCTCACAATACATGAGTTATAGTTATGCTTCTAATTGAATCCACCAACTAAATAAAAATTATTATGAAATATCTAATTGCAATACTTACATTTTCGGCTATATTAATATCATGCAAAAAAAGTGCTGCTCCTTCTACAGTAGGGATTGATTTGCCTATAGGCAATTACACAGGTTTTTTACATGAAACGAACTTTGGCTATCAAGACTTCAATTTTAAAATACAGGTTTCAAAAACTGGAGGCAACACCTATTCAATCAAACAATTAAGCAACGGTCCATTACCTCCCTTTATCGTGGAGAAAAATACGGAAGAATCATCACCAATTTTTTCAGGTAAAGTAAAGCCTCAGAAAAGTGGTAATATAGATGTGGTTGGATCAGATACCGGATTTGGTGATGGTTTAGATTTCACCTACGAACCTGAACTTAAAAGAATCAGTTTCCAAATTGTTACTGGCCCTTTGATGAGTCCAGAGAAATATTACATATTCATTGGTGTGAAGGAGTAACCATTATAACATATTTCACTTATTTAAATCTTAAAAAGATACTATTTTAAATATAGCCATTTAAACACCCCATAAAAAAGGTTCATTTTTTAAGCCATTCCAGAACAATCAGGTACTCCCATCCTATTATTAATACTATAGCATTTTTGATTCTACCACCGTCTTTTAAATTTCTTCCCAGCTAAAGCAGCTTCAACTTCGTCAGAGCGATAAAGGACCTTGGAACCTACCCGGTGCTGTTTGATATTACCTGCTTTAGCCCAATTATGCAGGGTGACGGTACTAATTTGTAGCCAAGCGCTTACCTCTTTTGCATTCATGAATTTATAAGCATTTGGTTTTTGCAGGCGGTCTACTGCCTCTTGAACTTTCTTATCAATAATCGATTCGATTTGGAACAGGAATTCATCCAGTGTTATTCCTTGAAGGATAATAGAGGGTCTCATTAGTCTTTTCCTCAATTTATGAAATACCCTAAGTTTATTGGGGTACCGGTACTTTAAATATAGGCCCACACTCTTGCCCGGTGCCAACACCTCCCCCCCTTGCTTCTGACAGTGCTTCCATGCCCCGGGTGCTCAAACTATTTTAAGCTCCTAGGCTGAAGCCATTCTTAAATTTAAAATCATTTTAAAATGGTTACTATCTCAAATTATTTTGTTCGGCAGAGCAATGAAGGAAAATCTTTTATCGCTCTGGAATTATCTGGTGATGTGGAAATGATACAATCCACAGAAACCGGAAGGTTTTATGCAACTGCCAAGCGGTGCACTATTTCTTCCACTTTTTCGGAGGAGATTGCCAAATCCTTAATTGGAAGACAAATGCCGGGACGCATAGATCGCGTCGAAGCAGAATCTTATGAATACACAGTTAAAGAAACTGGGGAAATACTTATCCTCAGCCACACCTATGTGTATGTACCAGATGAGAAACCTATGATGATGCTGGAAAAGCCTATTTCCAGAGTTACAGTATAACACAGGCAAGGCGGCTAAAACCGCCTTTTCATTTTTTAACCTTCAAATTGATCACTAATGGAATTAAAAATTGCGCAACGCAAACAAGCTAAAATGAAGCTTGGTTTGCAGGGATGCTCAGGAAGCGGGAAAACAATGGGGGCATTATTGCTCGCCTTTGGCTTATGCGGAGATTGGGGAAAGATAGCAGTAATAGATACTGAAAATCATTCAGCCTCGCTTTACGCCAATTTAGGTGGATATTCTGTCGTGAATATAGCTGCCCCTTTTACACCGGAAAAATATATGGATGCGATTCACCTATGCGAAAATGCTGGAATTGAGGTGATTATCATTGATAGCATTAGCCATGAATGGGAAGGATCAGGTGGAATCTTAGATATCCATGGGAACATGGCTGGCAATTCTTTTACCAACTGGGCCAAAATAACCCCAAGGCATAACGCCTTTGTTCAATCCATACTACAAAGCCCGGCGCACATAATCGGCACAATACGCAGCAAGCAGGAATATGTTCTAAATGAGCGTAATGGAAAGCAAGTGCCTGAAAAGGTTGGACTTAAAGGCGTAACCCGCGAAGGAATGGACTATGAAATGACCATCGTACTAGATGTAGATATAAAGCACCATGCAACAGCAACAAAGGACAGAACCGGGTTATTTATGGACAAACCAGAGTTTACCATTTCAGTAGAAACCGGGAAACTTATTGCCAACTGGTGCAACCAAGGGATTCAGGATGAATTAGATGAAGGATTCATCAAGCGGATCAATGCATGCCATAACTGGACAGATCTACTGGCTTTATACATGCTAAATCCGGATAAGCACAAGCCATATCACGAACATTTCACCCTACGAAAATCGGTAGTAAAGCCGAATTCCGTAAAAACTCATGATTTACTCAACCTAAATGTAACAGCAAATGGAAACGGAAATATTCAATAGAGAAGAACTTGCTTTAATAGATGATCGGGAAAGCTCAGACCAAGAATCCAGCAGTAGTCCATTCATTATTGCCAATACAGTTCGAAGTTCCTTATCGGAAATAAAGGCTAGCCATGTTATCCCGGTTTTTATAAAGGATAATGAGCCAGTAATTTCACATTCGGATTTCATTGAATGTACTCAGTCCATTGTTGCTGATTTGTTCGCCGGGGAAATCATTTTAAAGCCCTCTGTAAGGCTATCGCATCCAGTTAAAGGACGAATACCCGAGGCGAAACAGAAGCCCGCAAATCAGCTCTTAGAGCATGAAAAGACACTTTACTTTGAACGAATGGCATTTGCAATAGAAATCGCTTCAATTCAAGACACAATAGCTGGCAATACACTATCTCTAACCATTGGAGGTGTAAAAGCATATAACCTAGACAACTTATACCATCGCAAAGGTGCTGATGAGCATTTCAAAATTTTTGTAGGCTTCCAGAACAAGGTTTGCACCAACCTATGTGTATGGAGTGATGGTTATATCAGTGATCTAAAGGTAAAAAATGCTTCACAACTTAAAGCAAGTATTCGTTCCTTGGTTGAGAACTACAATGCACATAAACATATTTCGGCATTGCAGAAACTGGCAAATTATGAATTGACCGAACAACAGTTTGCCATCCTTATAGGTAGATGCCGGATGTACAATAATTTACCACAAAACCAGAGAAATGAAATCACCCCACTACTATTAAGTGATACTCAACTTGGTTCGGTTGTAAAAGATTATTACCGGGATAATTCCTTCTGCAAAGCAGAAAATGGGAACATCAACCTGTGGAAATTATATAACCTCCTTACAGGTAGTAATAAATCCAGCTATATAGATACATTCCTTGATCGCTCTAGTAATGCATTTCAATTTGCACATGATTTAGGAGTAGCATTGGAAAGGAAAGAAACTAATTGGTTCTTAAACTAAATCCCAATGGCCAATACACCAATTCATTATGCAATACATACTTATCCCAAAATATTGTGATGCAAATAGTATACTGGTAATAAATAATGCCGGGATACTTAGAAAACTCTACTGCCCCTTTAGGGTTAAATGCACAACAGATACGACTGATTTTAAAAAAGGTATGTGGGTTTGGGTCGAGGAGGTAGCTGCAACGCCAACTGATGAATTACTTTATTGGGTGGTTGGTAGACCCTTCCCACATACTCTCTTCGAAATTAAGCTATCCTTTTAACAGACAACAACACTTACAGGTCAGTAATACTTCTAAGTATTGCTGACCATTATTATTAAAAACAGAATCCAAATGAAAAAGAAAGAGAAACAATTAATACCAGAATACATTGTGGGCGAAGTAGAATTAGTTTATAAAGCTAATATCTCAGCTTCTGAACGACCTGAAATTAAATCTTCAAGGGATTGTTACGATCTCATCCTACGTAATTGGAATATGGAAAAGATCGAATTGCTCGAAGAATTTAAAGTAATATATCTTAATCGGGCAAATCGGGTAATTGCCATTTTCAATTTATCTTCTGGGGGTATTTCTGGAACGGTAGCTGATATCCGACTAATATTTGTTGCAGCATTGAAAGCAAATACAAGCAGTATAATTTTAGCTCACAACCATCCAAGTGGAAAACTAGTCCCAAGTAACGCAGATGAAATTCTCACAAAGAAAATAAAAGATGCGGGCTTATTATTGGATATCAAAGTGTTAGACCACTTAATAATTACATCTGGTGGTTATTATTCATTCTTTGAAGAAACCTGCATTCTTAGCTAAATATTATAAAATTAGATTGCCTAAATACAGGAATGCAAGAAAAATTCCAGAATAGCTTATGGTGGCCGAAACAATAAAAAGGAAGAAATGATTAGGGTGTTAGAAAAAGTTATCAACAAGGGTTAAAGAACGGTTTTTACAGGGGTGAAATAGCCCTATTTTGCAAGGGCTCAGAAATGAAACTTTTTTTATTACCTAAACCTTTGATAATGGGAGATTATAAAGAACCTCTAATTTATGCTGATGAAATTTTGAAGTTCATTGAAAAAGGTAATGGAAGTATCCCTTTTGTAGGGGGTTATTCAATTATGGAAGATGATAGATTTACTCCATCTCTCATAAGATTGAAAGCAGATGGTTTTTTATTTGAAGAAACAAAAAGCGGATATAAAAATTTGACGTTGACAAAGGAAGGTAGAGAAGTTTTGCAAATGGGAGGGTATAATGAATTATTGAAAAGAGATGAAGAAAGAAAAAATAATGTAAAAGTAAAACAGGAGCTGGAGCTTGAAAAGTTGAGGTATGATGTAAAGAATTCTAAGCGAATTTATAAAACTTACTGGTGGACATTTGCATTTTCTATTACCGCGCTAGTAATATCACTTATTTTACTCTATTTAAAACTTTCAGAATAGTTTTAGTTTATGAGGAAAACACATTATTGGATAACAGGTTGTTTAATAGGTTTTTTTTCCGGATGTTTTGTCGGCTATCTAATCAATTTTATATTTTGGTATCTATTAGGAAGTGTCGGCGAATTTCAAATAAGAATTGAACAACTATTTTTATTTGGCGTAATAGGTGCAGGAATTGGATTTAGATTAAGTAATAGATTCAGAAAGCAAGATTTGGAAAAAATAACTAGGATAGAATTTGAAAAAGAGGAACTGAAAAGGTTTTGGAAACTTAATTTTCAAATGGCTAAGAATTATACTGAATTATATGTGCGTTTTGGTTTTGATAAATGTATTGAATATGTAAATACCAATGCTGGTAAGATTAGGATTAGTTCAAATTGGCGAAGTTCTGATAATGGAAATAGATATGAATTAAAGACATATATAAGTATTGAAGGTGATTGGGTTAGTACACTTAATGAAAGATTGATTGTTACTCATCCAGTTTTATTGGAAAATGTTGATTCAATTATGCTAGTTCATTTACAAGTACGGATGAAAGTAATGGAAGCATTTATTAAGGAGTATGAATATGGAATAGATGATGAAGAATTTGGAGATATTGAATTTAAATAATTTATTTTATGAAATTTGATAAAGATTTAGTGATTGCAATGGATGAGATATTGCTTCATCTTAAAGATGGCAGGCAGCCTTTGCAACAAACAATTAATGTTCTATATACTCATAGAAACCCAAAGGGAGTAGCACTAAATTATTATGAAGCAGGCGTAGAGGAATTAGAAGACCAAGGATTTTTAAACGTAACAGGTGATAGAGTTCAATTTCTTGAAATTACAACTAAAGGAAAGGAGATAGTAAAGCTTGGAGGGATGGTTGAAAAATTGAAACGTGATAATATTAGACAGCTTAAGGATTTAGAAAAGGAGGAGGATGATTATTTAAAAAGAAAGTTGGATTTAAAGAATGCTCAGAGACAAGTTTGGAGTTTTAGATTATCAGTTGGAGCCATTATTATTTCATTTATTTCGTTACTGTACACACTATTTTTCAACAAGTAAGAATTTAATACTATGAAAAAAATACATGAGTCTTTGATTATATTTTTCAAATGTAACAAGTCCATACAAGCAATAAATGGATTATTGATAGAAGCTGATGAGCGTAATGTTGATACAAAAACTTTATTCTATGAAATATTACTTCAACATATAATCTTAGAAAGTCAAGTATTTCGACAGGAATTTGAGGAATATTTTTTCCAAAGGGCTGAACCTTTTTATAGAGCAAGAGTTTCAAGTGTTAAAAATTGTAGTAAACCATTATTTAGAAGAATAAATAAATGGAGCCAATTGCGAACTTTTCGAAATCAAGTTATTGCCCACCCTTGGAGGAATAGTCGAGGGGATTTTGTTTTTCCTGATGTTCATGATTATGATGTTCCAAGAAATGCTTTTGACCATGTGCTACTAGCAGATTATTATGGCTATATAATGAATATTGTTGAACAAGAGTTTAAGCTTGAATTAAAGGAAGCATTGCTAATAGTCAAGAATCGAGATAGAAAAAATAAGCCTAAAAAAGATTATAAGTATTTAGAAGAAGATACCGATAAACTTGTTTATGAGCTTAACAGTATGATGGTTAGTGAAAATAAGAGATATGAATTACATATCAAACAATATGAACTATTAAATGAAAAGGGAGGCTATTAACTCCCCCGAAAATATCATTCAAGCATTTCTTTAAAGCCTCATTTTTTATTCACTTAATTACAAATCGTCATAATGCCTGAAGTAATCAATTTGTCCAACAATGTAGAGGGCAATACAAATATTCCTGAATATGTGTCCCATTATGAGAGAATTTTATTTGCAAGAGTACAGGAAGGTTAGAATTTTCAGTATTTTCATTCCTAAACCTTTATCTAAATGCCTCTTAGCTGGAATGAAATAAAAAGTCGAGCATCAACATTTAGCAACGAATGGAAAGATGAAGTAAGCGAGGATGCCGAAGCTAAGAGTTTCTGGGATGGTTTCTTCAACATTTATGGAATTAGCAGGAGGCGAGTAGCAACCTTTGAGCAGCAGGTTAAGAAGATTGATGCCAAAACAGGCTTTATAGACCTATTGTGGAAAGGAATGATACTGGTTGAACATAAGAGCAGGGGGAAGGATCTGGACAGAGCCTATAAGCAAGCAAAGGACTATTTTCCCGGACTAACTGAAAAGGAGTTACCCCGATACATCCTTGTTAGTGATTTTGAAAGGTTCAGGTTGTATGATCTGGAGGAAAATACTAAGCAGGAATTTAAACTGGATACTCTGGTAGATCATGTTCACCTGTTTGGTTTTATAGCCGGGTATCAAAAAAGAACCTATAAAGATCAAGATCCAGTAAATATTGAGGCTGCTGAGCTGATGGGTAAACTCCATGATAAGCTGAAGGCAATTGGTTACACTGGGCATCAATTGGAGCTGTATCTGGTAAGATTGCTGTTCTGCCTATTCGCTGATGATACTAGCATATTCGAGAGGGGCATTTTTCACGACTATATCGACCTCAAAACCAATCAGGATGGCTCTGACCTAGCCATGCACATTGATGCTCTCTTTAACGTCCTAAATACCCCTGAGGCCAATAGGCTAAAAAATCTGGATGAGAGCTTGGGTGCCTTCCCTTATGTAAATGGTAAGTTATTTGAGGAAAGATTACCACTTGCCGGATTTGATAGTGAAATGAGGAAAGCATTAATTGAGTGTTGTCTTCTCGACTGGGGGCGAATATCTCCAGCGATATTTGGCTCATTATTCCAAAGTGTAATGGATGAGAAGACAAGAAGGTCGCTTGGTGCTCATTATACCAGTGAGAAAAACATCCTTAAGTTGATTAAGCCACTTTTCCTTGATGATCTATGGCAGGAATATGATCAGGTAAAGGGTAACAAAGCTAAGCTCCAGAAATTCCATGATAAAATAAGTAAGCTTAAATTTCTTGATCCGGCATGTGGATGCGGTAACTTCTTGATAATTGCATACCGGGAATTAAGGCTATTGGAGATAGATATTATAAAACAATTATTAAAGTTGGAGGGTTACCGTAATGAAGTGCTTAAGAGTGCAAGAATGGATGTTGGGTATCTGATCAAATGTGACGTGGATCAGTTTTATGGGATTGAGTATGAAGAGTTTCCTGCTCAAATTGCTACCGTTAGTATGTGGTTGATGGATCACCAAATGAACCAGCTTGTTTCCAATACATTTGGCGAGTACTATGTAAGGCTTCCTTTAAGGAAATCTGCCAGCATTAAGCACGGGAATGCCCTTAGAACTGATTGGCAGAGCTTGATAGATCCCATGCCTTGGGAAATGGGTGATAATAAATTCAATTATATTTTAGGTAACCCTCCATTTTTAGGAAAGCAATATCAGAATGCAGAGCAAAAGAAAGACATGGAATTGGTTTTTAACGGTATCTCTCCTTCTGGTGCATTGGATTATGTATCTGCATGGTACATAAGGGCAGCGCAGTACATGAAATTAACTAATGATTTTACTAAGGACCTTAAAACTGTCACAGCTTTTGTAAGTACAAATTCAATTACTCAAGGCGAGCAGGTTGCAATGCTATGGGGCACCCTATTCAATAAATTTGGTATTAAAATTCATTTTGCACATAAAACATTTAGATGGGGAAATGAGGCAAAGGGTAATGCAGCGGTGCATGTGGTAATAGTTGGATTCTCAAACTTCAATATCCTTGAGAAGAAAATATTTGAGTATGCCAATTTGATCAGCGAACCTCATGAATTCAAGGTAAAAAATATCAATCCTTATCTTGTAGAGGGCAAAGATGAATTTGTAGTGAGAAGAAAGCAGCCAATTTGCAATGTGCCAGAATTAGTTAAAGGGAACCAGCCAACTGATAATGGGAACTTTCTTTTCAATAGTGATGAGAAAGCAGAATTCCTTATAAAAGAGCCGGGTGCTGCAATCTGGTTTAAAAGATTTATTGGATCTACTGAGTTTATCAATAGCACAGAAAGATGGTGTTTGTGGTTAAAGGATATTTCTCCGGCTGAGTTAAAGAGCCTTCCTATGGTGTATGATAGGGTTCAAAAAGTTAAAGAGTATAGATTATTAAGCCCCAAAGCAGCTACAATTAAAAAAGCAAGTACACCAACTTTATTTGATGAAATTAGGCACACCGGAAGTGACTATTTGGTGATTCCTGAAGTATCGTCTGAGCGAAGAAAATACCTGCCTATCGGATATATAAATGCAAATGTAATTAGCAGCAATAAGAATTACATGCTGCCTAATGCAACTTTATATCATTTTGGCATACTTAATTCTATTATGCATAATGTTTGGCTTAAATCAGTTACTGGAAGGTTAAAAAGTGATGTGCAATATTCAAATGGAATTGTCTACAATAATTTTCCTTGGCCAGAAAGCCCTTCTGAAAAGCAAAAAGATGCAATAGAGAAAGCAGCTCAGGGGGTATTGGATGCTAGAGCCATATATCCCCAAAGTAGCTTAGCTGACCTTTATGACCCTAACACTATGCCACCAGATTTAATTAAAGCCCATCAGCAGCTTGATAAGGCCATTGATCTGGCATATAGGACCCAGCCATTCCCCAATGAAACAAAGAGGATAGAATACCTATTTGAGCTTTATGATAAATATACTTCCGGACTATATGCAAAAAATGAAATAAAAAGCCGAAAAGATATCTAACAATAATTGAACCATGAAAGATCTTCATCCAAAAAGTAACATCAAAAATAAGGTAAGAAATACCAGTCTACCCAAGACCAAGGCACTAATGCCCTTATTTGAGGTCATTAGTAATTCTATACATGCAATTGAAGATGCAAAAAAAAAGAACTATTTACAAAATGAAGGCGAAATAACCATAAATCTTCTTCGGCGCGGAAATGAAGACACGCTATCAACAATGGAGCAAATTGACAGTTATCCCATTATCTCATTTGAAATAATAGATAATGGAATAGGAATGGATGATGAAAATCTAAACTCTTTTGTAGAATCTGATACAGATCACAAATTTGAAATTGGAGGCAAGGGTGTTGGAAGATTCATTTGCATTAAAGCATTCAGCATGATGATCGTAGATAGTTGCTTTAATAACGGAAACACAAAAATGGTTAGAAAGTTTGAGTTTAAATCAACAAAAGAAGGCTATCACAATTTTGATCAATACGATGCACCAGAGTTTAGAAAAATTGGAACAAAAATTACACTATATGAATATCGCGATGAATATCAAAAGCATGTTCCTAGGCAATTGGAATCGATAGCCAGAGAAATAATAACACACTTTCAGTTATACTTTATACGAAACGCTGCACCCAACATCCGTGTAATAAATCAAAATAATATAGAAGTAAACTGCCAAACACATTTCAATACTTATTTTAAAGAAGAAATAAAATCAACAACTTTCGAAATAAACGAATATAGCTTTGAACTATATCTAACAAGATCCTCTAAAGCTCAAAGCCATAAAATATATTACTGCGCACACAACCGTGCCGTAAAGGAAGACGCTTTAGTAAATAGAATTGTTGACTTGGGGAAATATCCAGTTACTATTGAAACACAAAATATTTATTACCAAATATATATTGTCAGCCAATTATTTGATGAAACTGTTAACCAAGAACGAATTGGTTTTGATTTTCCAAATGGGGAAGATGAAGAAGATGAAGAAGACGATGTAATTACATTGTCCCAAATTCGAAAGAAAGCAATTAATTGTATTGAAGTTCTACTAGAAGACTACTTAAATGATGTCAGGGAAAAGAAAGTAACTAAATATATGCCAACCGTTCATGACGAAATGCCCCAATATCGAGCAGTCTGGCATCATAAACCAGAGGAAATAAGAAGGTTGCCGCCTAATTTAACGGTAGACAAGTTAGATATAGCTTTGTACAAAATTGAAGCGGATTGGAAAATTGAGATAAAGGAAACCCGCAGTGAGTTATTGGAGGAGTCGAAGGATATTCAAAATCTTGAAGGATACAAAGAACGATATAAAAGATTTTTAACAGAATTTAACGAGTTAGGCAAATCGGATTTAGCTAGATATGTCGTTCATCGAAAATCAGTCATTGAGTTGCTAGAAAACTTATTACAGCTTAATAATGAAAATAAATTTTCCGATGAAGATATAATTCATAGTATATTTTTTCCAATTAGAAGTAGTACAGATGAAATACCGCCTGATAAGCAAAATCTTTGGCTATTAGATGAAAGATTAACATATCACTCATTTTTGGCCTCCGATAAAAGATTTGATCAAATAAAACAATTGCAATCACAAAATCAGGACAGAGTAGATTTACTTATTTACAATGACGCATTAGCTTTTTCAGAGGAACAGCTTCATCCACATCAATCTTTCACTATTGTCGAATTTAAAAAACCGCAACGCACCGATTACCAAGATAATGATCCCAAAAAAAACCCATTGGATCAGGTTGAAAAATATATTGATGAATTACTAAATGGTAAAGTAAAAAGCAGAACAGGCAGAACTATAACAGTAACTGTAAATACCCCATTCTATGTTTACATAGTATGTGATATAACACCATCCTTAGAAAATATTTTGAAAAAGAGAGAATTTTTAAAAACTCCAGACGGCCTAGGATATTATAAATTCAAAACGGCATATTATAACGCCTACATAGAAGTCTTGCCTTTTGAAAAAGTTTTATTTGATGCCAAAAAGCGAAATAGAATTCTTTTTGAAAGACTTGGGATATAGAAATAACTATATATGTCTTGCAGTTTTTTCACTACATTTAAGACTATCATAAATAAAAATGTCTCCATTTTCAAAGTATGCAGGAACTAACGAAAGCCTCTTTAAGAAGTAATATTCTATCTTCAATTGGTGATTTTCTTTACGAGGAGCAATTTGCAACCTCGGAACATCTGAAATATGGAATTTTAGAAATAATCAATTCCATTTCAGATTACCAAGAAGAGGGTCGTACTCTTTTTCCTGAAATCATTATTACCGACAATTTGAAATATTTCGAATCTATACCAAATCGAGAGTTGACAATTAAAGTAACAAAATTAAGCAAAGATGAGTTCAGGAATGCTTTAAAACTTTGCGCCCCTTTAGCTAAAGATAGTTGGGTAATATTTATAGAAGTGAGCGGAGATAATATGAAGTATGGAATTACAAGTGCAGAAATGAGTGAAACAAGTCCAAGCCTATATAAGCAAACAGTAGGTGAGCTAGGTCTAGGAGATACCTATAAAGAAGGAAAAATCGCATATATCAAAAATATAGGGCAAAAAACAGTAGAATTAGTTGGTCTTAAAAAACGAATGATAATTTATTTGACACTAGATGAAGCACCAGATGTTTCACAAAATGAAGTAAAATCAGTTGTGTCGCAAATTACTCAACATTGCGACCCAAAGATTCAAGTCAATTTACAGGCATTTTTTGAAAAAGTAATTGATGAGGCTCTAAAAGATGGTCATGGAAATTTAATAGGTGTAGTTGATTATCAATCACATAGTATTCAAGAGTTAAAGGAATTAATAACCTCGGAAGGCGGGATTTATTTGATTGAGCCAATTGATTTTGAATTCTTAATTAAGGAGGCAGAAGATAACAAAACGAATGAAACATCAATCAACTTAAAATCTTATGCCTCTGTTGCAAAATCCATGCTTAATCATGATGGAATAACGATATTTACTACAACAGGAAAACTTATTGCTTACCATATTTTAATTGGTGAATTTATAAACGATGGTGATTCAATAAGTGGAGGAGCGCGAAGCAAAGCATTTAAATCAATGGAAAATTGCCGAAAATTTATTGCTGGTTTCTGTAAATCACAAGATGGTAATATCAAATTTTGGAAAATATAATGAAAGAAGTAAAATTATGGCAAGGCCCAAATGGTATTGATTTACCAACATCAATAAGGGATGCAAATGGAGTTATTCCCTATGCAAATGGATTAACTCCAAAGCAAAAACATCAAATAATTGCTGCATTTAATATCGAAGCATATGACATGGCAGCCGAATATGCTTGGAAAAAAGCTATGGTAAGATTAAAAGAGACAATTGCAACCTTAGGTATGAAGTTTGTTGGTGAACTAATTGGGCGCCCTGATTTTGATGAAACCACTTCAATAGAAAGTGAAATCTCAGATTACTCTGCAATTCAGTTGGCTGAACAATTAGGGGTTATTGGACCTACCGCATCGATAAAATTGCGGCATTGCAATGAAATGATAGGGCATTATTTTTCAAAAAATGCAGAAGACGAATTAGATTTTGGTACTGCCTTCAATATCGTAAGAACTAGTGTTCAATATGTGCTAGGGGAACACGATATTTCAATTGCTATTGAATTCTCTAAGTTTAGAAACAGATTGTTCTCTGAAGCATTAAAGATAGATGATCCACAAGTTGAACAACTTGTAGAATCACCATTATTCTATTTAAGGACTGTATTAACGATATTATTAACTTCCATTAAATCAGAAGTTGGGGCAAAACTTGAACATTCATTAGCGAATTTGAATACTTTAATCTCTCCAATATGGCCCAAAATTAGCGAGAATGATAAGTGGAATATTGGCAGCACCTATCGAGATGTTACTGCCGCTGGAAATACAATTGCTGCTACTGGATTGAAATCAGCTTTACTGAAAGTTTCAGGATTTGACTATGTTCCTGAAAATTTGAGATCAGTTACTTTCATTAATACTGCAAAACAAATTATTGAAGTCCACAATTCATTCAATAATTTTTATAATGAGCCTGCTGTAGTAGAAAAATTAAAGAATTTAGGGACTAGTATACCAGCACCAGCTTTGGCACATTGCATGCAGGCTTATTTAGCTGTTTATTTAGGAAATATTTATGGGGTTTCACACACAGCAGCTGTAGTTGCGGAGAAAGAACTTTCAAAAATAACCGAGGATAGATGGAGCTACTATTTTAGAAAAATAATCCAAACTGATGAAGTAATTCTATTAAAGACTAATCCCAACCAAATCGTAAGATTTCACCAATTTCTTATCAACAATAGCTTAATTAGTTTTACAGGTCTCCCAAAAAATAATCAACTATTTTACAACTCACTTCTGACAAATAACGCAAATGGTGCCAAAAAAGCAGGAAGGGCAATGTTTGATACCTTAACTAATTAGATTTGCTTAAATAAATACAAGGTTACCAAAAAGGTTACCATAATTTTTTTAATATATGTAATTCATTTTGACTGTTAATCAGAGGGTCGCTGGTTCAAGTCCAGCAGGGGGAGCACAAAATCAAGCACTTAGTACGGTAACACGGCTAGGTGCTTTTTTATTTGCACCAGGGAGTCAATTTGCCGGGAAAGTCGGAAAACACTTTATCATTTGCTTTTGACATTTTGGCATTTTTTCATTTTTTCAAAAAGTGGATTTACTGTTATTTGCGGGTGGAGGGAGTGTATTTTGCGGAATTTTCGAATGGTCTTCATGTGGTCCTTAACTGGTCCTTAAGTGGTCCTTAAATACACTCATAAAACTCCCGCAATTTGCCAGAAAAACGGCCAGGCCTTTAGCTGCCAACCTGCCATAACCGAAAGCAATAAGCACTGGCTACCAGGAGGGCATTTTTTATCGAATTTGTCGAATATACAATTACCACTGAGCAAAAAAAATTTCCCCTGGCAAACGAGTGGACGGTTATAACGGGACAGGGTGATTTGGGCAAACGCGAAGTTATTGGAGCATACTTTAACTATGGCGGAAGAACTAAAGAATAGTGTAATGATATGCCGGGCATTAATGATTCACAGAAAAGTTAGTGATGATTAGTGTTTTCACGGTTTGAACAAGAGCCATTAGCCATTATATTTGTCAACTAACGGTGGTGAGCAAACGGCATAACCGGACGTATAGCGGCGGTTAGCGTCGGGCTTGGCCAATGTGACCCAGGAGGCGAAGCTATGCGGAGGAGAATTGACTTGGGGGAACAGAACGGGAAAGGATAGACCATTTAAAGAAAAGAGGATGGTGATATGGGAGCGAGGTTGGTAGGCTTAACCGGTATGAACCATAGGGGTCGACGGTGTGTAGGCATTTATTTTCCAAAGGATGTGGGGGTTCATAGTTTGCGGCATAGTTTTGCCACTCATTTGCTTGACAAAGGGGTAGAGATCCGGTATATCAAAGACATCCTGGGGCATTTCAATATCAAGCCCACGGAGCGGTACCTGCATGTAAGTAAAAAGAAGTTAGTGAATATTGTTAGTCCGTTTGATGATCTGATGAAGGGTGGCGGTGTGGAATGGTGAGTCAATATTTTGGCCTTCAAAATCAGATTGCCCTAACGAAAATCTGAAAAGTATATAAGGGAAAGGTTGAAAATCAATCTTCAATTAAAAAATATATTCGTCTTATATCGTCAATATAAGCGTTGTGCGTCATACTTCTTGACACCTTAAACTAACAATCGGAACAGCTTAAATTTATATTAGTGACAGGACGAGGATTGCTGTATATAGTCATAGGGTGGGTCATCTTGACAATTGTTGAATATTACTTGCTTCCCTATTTTGTTGTTACACTTTTGTGGTTAGTTGTTTCGGCGACCTTACTCATAATGACAATTGTCCAACTTTTGAAACTTATCAAGGAGCGCAAAAGACCGACAAGACGCAGATGGCTTTCTCTTGCTACTTTTCTCATATTGTTCTATTTGACATTCAAGCCTTGGATTGTTCATGAAATGATTGAGAAAATAGACTGGAACTTATTTTATCATAAAAGGGTGGCAATAGTTCAGCAGGTTAAAAGCGGACAATTAAATCCCAACGTTAGCTGGAATAATTGGGTTTGTGAACTACCATATGAATTTCCAATTATTTCAAATGGTGGCAACGACATTGGCATTTCTCGAAATAAGGAGACAAATTCTGTAACCGTGACATTTTGGGTTTATAGAAATTTCTTCAGTGCTCCTTCAACTACCTTTGTATTCACGGACGACAAAGAAGACATTGCAGCATTTGACGAGAGAGTTGCCACCAAGCCAAAATATAATTGGAAACTAAAAGACGGTTGGTACAGGCTGTTCGGAGAATAGTATGAACGCACAACAAAGGCATTGGCATAAGCAGGGCGGAAGAAAGGCATTATCAGCTGAATATCATAATGAACAGAGGTACGGGCGGAGGTGGTTAAATTGAACAGTAGAATTAACAATGAACAATTAATTAAAAATCGGCAAAGGAACAGGCAGTAGAATATAAAATATCCTGCCTACGCCAATGCCCGGCCATTGGCTGCAAACGTTTGGACTCCGTGGAAGTATCAGCCGAAATATAATGCAGGCTTCCGATTGATAGACCAACGTTTTTGGGTAATTCGTCTGGAAATGATAGGCTAAAAAGTACTATTAAGTAAACAAATAATATTTTCATAACAGATAAATATTTATGAAGTTTTACGTTGCGTTATTCTTTATTTCATTTAGCGTTGCTTGCCAGTCCATTCAGGAGTTTGATAAAGCTAAATGGAATGAGGTTGGTGATTTAATGACTTTTCCAAATAGAAATTCAATGTTAAGTGATTTGACGGACAATTATAATCTTAAAACTATGAGCTATAGTCAAGTCATTAGGTTGCTTGGACAGCCACAGTATGTTCAAGAAAATGGGAGTGTGATTCAATATGATATTGATAAAAAATATGGGACTGACATAGATCCAGTTTACATTAAAACAATGACTGTATCATTTAATACTAACTTGACGGTGCAAAAAGTGGAGATAAAGGAATGGAGAAAGTGAATTGTTTTTGAACGGCTGCAGCCAACAATGGTATTTCTAATATGCGGGCGGGACAGATCCGCAAGTTCTAAGATCAAAACGCCTTTTAACTTCATACGGGTTGGACGATCGTGCGGGGCCGCACATCAGAAATACCTGCCCGTTGTGTGCAACTTTAATCGACAATTATTAAATGAGTACTGACGACTGGTATAGAAATACAACATGGACAAGGGAGATCGAGACAGACTTTGAAACTCGGCTCAAACGTTCAAGGGGAGCTTATAATAAAGCCCAATATTTAAGAATTCAAGCAAGTTGTCTTCTCGGCAGTCGGGACAAAAACATACAATCCATCGGGCTTCATTTAATGGAACGACTCATAAATGATTTTTCGACAGAAGATTTCAGTACTGTGTTTGGGCATGAACAACTTGGTGACTATTATTTTGAAAATAAAGACTTTGAAAAAGCCGAAACACATTTTCGTGTAGTAACCAATCATTACAAACTCAGACAATCAAGAAGTGGGACAAGTGGAATGGCAGAATTGAAACTCGCTGATACCATATTGTCTAGCAATAACTCAGGCAAATTTGAAGAAGCATATAGGCTTTGTAAAAACTATCCAATAAATGGACTCACATTTAACAGTGACAAGTTTTATTATGCTATTCTTTTAGCAAGATTGTGTAATCAGATGAGCAAAAAAGATGAAGCAAAAGAATATGCGAAGGCGGCAATTGAAATTTCTAAAATTACAGAGCCGCAATTCGGTAGACATAAAACGGCTGGACTGGTCAACACAACAGACAAACAACTCCAAACACTTGAACAAATTGTAAACGGATAATATGCTGCACACAACAATTGCATTAGCTAAAGCACGGCGGACGCAATACGCATCGGCTATTATTTTACTGATCAGCGGTTGTTTCGGCGACATTGGTGCTGCTGAAAATTTGAATTAATCAATCATCAACTTAACTATGATCAGCTTTGGTACTAGGCAGCATAGAAAAAATGCCGTGCCTTCGCCAATGCATGGTCGTTAGCGGCAACCTTAATGCGACACTTCCTAATAGTCATATTGACCTGCATACTCATCTCTTCTTGTAAGAATAGAAAAGCTATGAGGTATCATCCTGCTGTTATAAATGAGTTTGACACATGCAGATCAAAAGAGTGTTTAGAAAGAGCTATTAAAGCCAATCCCAAAAATGTAGGTGCATATTGGACCTTGGGGACTGTTTACATAGCAGAAAGAAATTATGAAAAAGCTTTAGAGATTTTGACTATTGCTATTCATCTCGATTCTGCTTATAATCTTGGCTTCCCATATCGTGACAGAGCTAATTGCAAAAGCAACTTATGTAACGACATGGGAGCTGTGAACGATATGAATGAGGCTATCAAATTAAATCCAGACGAAAGATACTTTTACGTTGACAGAGCTAATTACTTATACAATCTCAACAAGTTTGAATTAGCACTTAACGACTACTCAAAAGCCCTTTCAATTTTTGACAAACACACACCAGCTAGACTTGGGAGAGCCAAAATATTTGTTGTCCTTAAGGAATTCAAAAAAGCTTGGGACGACTACAATATGCTGACAGACATATCTGAATATTCAGCTTATGATTATTACTACAGAGGAATTGCAAATTTTCAAATGAAAGACGAAATTAATGCTTGCAAAGACTGGGCAGAAATTGCAGATGTGATTCCTGAAGCAAAAGACTCATTATACAAACATTGCAAAAACAAGCAAGGCAGCCGCTAACATCGGGTTTGGCAAAATGGAGGCGGACGGAAGCTGTGTTTAAGCAGTAGTATTTCAGTTGTGCTTGATATCGGGCTGGACATTATTAATATAGCTAAATGCAGATCATCAACATTAATTTTTAAATTGGGCTTCGGTTTGCCAGGCGGACAGAGGAACACTCCCCCACTTCGCCAAGCCCATGCCGTTAGCTGCAATACTATTGCGACATGCATCAATTCTTCATTTGTAATCAAGACGAAGTTGAAACCAAACTTAAGACCCTCACTCAAACAGGTACTTCTACCGACGGTTGGACAAATTACTATATTGACAAAAATTCATATGAAGAATGGCATTTGACGAGGTATGACTCCGAATATCATGGCGGTGGTATTCCAGTACTCAAACGACTTCCTGAACCGACAATTGAAGAACTCATAAACATTGCAATAACTTCGACTGACACAAACGACATTATCGGAGCATCACTTGAACTTTCGGAAAGAGAAAAGTATAAGAAAGAAGATTTCCGAGACAGGCTAATTAAACGGTTACTACAAGTTGACACTTCTAACTTGACTGAAATTGAAAAAGAACGTTTGAAAATAATCATCTACGAAAGCGACTTATATGACGCAACAAATCGCAGAGATATAGTTGGAAAGCACTTTAGTGAAATTGAAAGTGACGCAGATTACTATAGGACGGCGGCTCAAAAGGCTAGGACCATACTTGAAAACATTGCCACATAAAAAAATGATACTATGACGCCGCCCGATTATTTAAACTTAACACCCGAAGAATTTGAGCTAACGGTTTTTGAATTCCTAAAAGATGTTGGTTCAAAATTGGACAAATTCGAAATAGTTCATAATTCAATTGAAACCTCACACGACGGGGCATATCAAATAGATATAAAGGCAAATTTTGAAGCTTTAGGCAGTAATATTAAAGTTCTAATAGAATGCAAGAAACACAATTCACCAATAAAGAGAGAAGTTGTACAAATCTTGAGAGATAAGTTGCAATCGTTGGGAGCACAGAAAGGAATTATTTTTTCAACCGCAAAATTTCAATCTGGTTCTATTGAATATGCTGAGCAACATGGAATCGCATTAATAAGGATTATTGAAGGTAAGTATACTTATGAGACAAAATCACTTGACAAGTCAAATGTTAATTATCCAGTCGACCTTCCTAAATATGTTGGTGAATACATTTATAATGTAACAGAAAACGGTTATACCCAATATAACTTGTCACCAGGTTGGACTGATGGATTGCTTGAGTTCTTACAAAAATGAAGAAGTAAAGCAGCTAACAATTGCATTGGTATAAGCACGGCGGACGCAATACGATTCATCGATATTTTCACTGATCAGCAGTAGTTTCTGCGATAGTGGTGCTACTTAAAATAAGAACTATACAATCAACTATTTATAAAGGATCAGCTTTGGTGCTAGGCAGCAGCGAATAAATGCCCTGCCTACACCAATGCATGATCGTTGGCTGCAAGGCTAAAAGAACATCTCAATTCGAAAGAACAATAGTGGACACTATAAATATTATCATTATGATTTTCCCCGCACCTTCATATTTGACAGGACTTGTAACAGAAGTAAGTGAAGCAACACTTTTGGAAATTCATAAGCAATATGGCAAATATACAACAGCTTTTAAATTCAATACCAGTTTCACAAGTTTGATTCAGACTTGGATTAAGGAATATGACGAATATGGAGGGACTATTTGGGGCGTTGACAAATCGAATAATCAGACGATAATATTCGACCAGTTCAAGAATGGTTACAATGGCGTTATGGAAATAAACGAAGAAGAAGATTTAAGCTCTAAAAAAGGTATTGACTTAATTAGTGGAACAGAAATAATAATTGCATTTCAGTATAGCGGCGGCGAGGCAGAGTATTTAGAAGACGGTACTTCAAAGTATGAACAAGACTATTTTAGTTGGGTTATTGTTTATAAATACGCTGATAATAAATTCGAAGAACTTTTAAGTTACGAGTGCGCATAAACAACTCGACAAGCCCAGCAGCCAACAGGGGTATTGCTGCAAGTGGGGCGGACGGAACAACAATCGGCAGTTTTGCAATTCCAAACTTCAGTTCGGGCTTGACAAGAAACGCCCAACTTTAGTACTTAACTTCATCAAAATAATTTCAATCGGCATCGGTTATGGGCAGACGGAATTCTATTTCCCCACCTGCAAAGCAATACCTGACCGTTGGGCGCAAGTCAAACCCATAAAAAGCGAGCAAAACTATTATGAAATCAATTTTAATCATACGCATATTTTTCTGTTTTACTTTAATTTCTTGCGATTGGGCAAAGGATAAGGCGAAGGATACTTTGCATAAGGGAGGCGAAATTGTTGGTAAAGTTGGATCTGAAGTTGTAGATGGTGTTAAGTCTGGTGTAGAAGAGTCGTTTTCCAGTTTAATTGAAGTTTCTCCAGAAGTGGAGCGAAAAGGAATAAAAATTGGACGAGTAAAAGTTGTCGGCACTGATAGTACAACCGACAATATAGTTTCCGCCTATTTGATATTTGATAAAGGTTTTAATGGTAAGCTGACTGCAAAGGCATTTGATAAGAACGGGCTAGAGTTTGGAAGGGCATCGGCGGACATTGTTGCAGACTCAGGACAAACAAAATACCTGGACTTTGTATTTGACAGGCGGACAAACATTGACAGAAACGATCGGGTAAGATTAGAGTAATTAAATTTCCTGACCTGCGCCCAACAGAGCAGTTTCGCGCTAGCGGGGCGATAGAAAGGAATAGGGTTCAATTGAATATAACCAGGCATCAGTTTCTGCTGATCAATTAAATGGATCATTTGTAATTAATTTCAACAACAAATCATTAATCAGCGGTAGTTCCGGACAGGGAGAATAATAATTCCCCACCAGCGCCAACCTGCCGCCGTTGTGCGTCACTTTATGGAACACCCTAAAATTTGCATCTCCCTTACAAAACTTACTATGACAATATTAAACTCAAGGACAATGCTAAAAATGACAATGCTTTTAAGCTTGACATTTATATTTTCAACTGTTTTTTCGCAAACCAAAAATGACTATGAAATAATTGCAGAAGGAGGTTCTAAAATAAAAGTTAGACCAGACTTAGCTATTTTCACATTGACAGTTGAAAAAAGGGATACTGTTGAGAAAAATGCAATCAAATTGCTTAACCTCGAAATTGATGAATTAGTAAAAAGTCTTTACAAAATTGGCTTTACTAACAAGATAATAAAAATTTCCGACTACGACATTTCAAGCTCACAAAATGACGATGAGAAAAAAAGATATACAGCTTCTAATGTTTTAAAACTTGAATTCGGGCTTGAAACAAAACTTATTGATGCTTTATACAAAGAAATCCAAGAGGCAGGACTTAAAGATTTGGATATTTCATTTGACACTAAAGTTTCGGACAGTCTTGAAAAAATTACAAGACTAAAACTTGTGCAAGAAGCAATCGTAGATGCAAAAACTAACGCTGTAAATATTGCTAAAGCGTTGGACATAAAATTCATTAGAGTCAAGCAAGTGTTGAAATATAAAGACGGAATTTTAGGACCGCCGCAAGATATCCATCAAGTTAAATTTACACCGCCAAAAATTGTTGGAGACACACAAATTAGCTATAACACTCCGTTTGACAAATTTGAAGTTGAAGATGTCGAGTTGGAAGAAAAGATTACAATTGTTTACGAAATATCAAAATAAAAGATAGAGAAAAGCAAACGCACAACAAAAGTATTGCTGCAATTGGGGCTGGACGGAAGAACAATTAGCATCAGTGCATATCCAAAGTTTGGTTTCGGCGGACTGAATTCTGTTGGGCATTTGTAGGTTAACATCAACCTTTGTTTATTAATTTAGCTTCAATTCCGGGCAGACAGTTGGTCAATTCCCCCAACTGCAGCAATACTAGAACGTTGTGCGTTACTTTATGAGACCCAACCTGACAATAGTGTTCCTAATATTTATAACAATTTCAAGTCTCAAACCTTGGACAAATCCAATATATATAACAGGACATTTGAAAAGCAATCATATAGACACTGCTATTCACCTGGAGAAACTTTATTTAGTTGTAAAAGGAGACAAAAAAGTGTTGGCAAAGACAAAAATCTTGAAGAGTGGGAAATTTGAAATGTCATTCACACCAAGGACGGAGGTTTCATTTGACTTTTATTGTGTTGGTATTGGAGTAGATACTATAATGATAGCATCTGTAACATCATTTGTTAGTGACACACCTGATGTTACATTTTATTTACCAGCCCGGACGAAAAAGAATACAGCTGGCCAAGTAGTATGCTTAAAATGTAATAAAAGTGACAAAATATATTCAATAAGTTATAGCGATCACCAACCAATAACAAAGAATTATTTAAACTCGGCAGGAGCTATAATGCAATCAATAGCTGTAAATAAAGACTTTACTGACGATCGGAATTATTATAAGCTTGCCACTAAGTATTGTGATCGGGACAAAGTTGAGTTTTAAGCTTTAACTGGACTAAAGCAACGCACATCAGAGGCATTGGTTGTAAGTTTAGACAGACCCCAATAATCATAAAACAACAATATGGCAAAAGCTATTACATTTTTACTTGCGACACTTTTAGCATTTAATTCTTTTGGACAAAATTTTGAAGGAAAAATAGTTTACAAAAACTCTTACAAAAGTAAAATGCCAAATGTGACAGACGAACAATTCACTACAATGATGGGTTCGACACAAGATTATTTTATAAAAAATGGCGACTATAAATCAGTTGCAAATGGTTCATTATTTCAGTGGCAACTATATGTAAATAAAGACAACAAGCTTTATACTAAATTGGCAAACTCTGAAACTTTGCTTTGGAACGACGGTGCAACAAATCCAGACGAAATTCTAAAAGCAGAAGTTAATAAAGACGTTACAGAAGTTTTGGGCTTTAAGTGTGACGAACTTGTTTTAACTTGTAAAAGTGGGACACAAAAATACTACTTCAACACAAAGCTTGCGGTAGACACAAAATTATTTGTCAATCACAAGTTTGGAAATTGGTATGACTTTCTTTCAAAGTCAAATTCACTATCGCTAAAATCGATCGTGGACAATGGACAATTTACTTTGGAGAGCGTAGCAACAGAAGTAAAGGAAATGAAACTTGATAAGACAATTTTTGATTTGCCAGCAGACGCAAAGACAATGAAGAGCCCTTATTGACAGGAAGAAAACCTACAGCCAACAAGCCAGTTTAGCATAATGGCGGCGGACGTCAATGCCAATGGTCGGAGGTAACACTGTTCAACATCAGCCTCAGCGTGAATTGTTACTAGCAACTGGACATAATCACAATGAGCATTTGAATCAATAATCAGCGGCTGGTTCGGCGGACGGAATGCTACTACCGCCACTACGCAAAGCTGCGAACGTTGTACGCCATATAAACCCCAATAATAATCACCCTAATATGAGAACAAAAGTTATACTACTATTTTTATTGATTAATCATATTTGCTTTGGCCAGAAAGAGACAAGTCAAAAAATTGATTCTAGTAACTATTACAAATTTCTAGAAGATAGAGGAAGTACTGACTGGCTTAGAGAAAGTGATGCAGTACCAATAATTATTGATGAAGTTATAAAAGCTGGCTATTCATACGCTTTTATTAATATTGGAGAACTTATAGACAATGGATCTGAGGGTAAATTTGTTATTACAGTTTCATATGATCGGGAGAAGAAGTTTGGGTTTATATATGAAAGTGGACATGGTATCCCAATTAGAGAGAGCGATCGAAGAGCTTTTTATCGGTATTCTAACAAAAATATTAATCAGGTCACCAAGAGCCTGGACGGAAAGGTTGAATATTCAACAATAACTAAGTATCCATTGAATACTTTCTTTTTGTATGAGTCATGCTATTGGTATCAATTCAATAGCGACGGTGACCTATTTCCCGTTTCTAAGAAAGTTGCGGAGTTTATCCTACGTCAGGACATTCGATACTGTTTAAAACGAGTTAAGTAACTATTTGCCCTATACGGCGTAAAACAGAGAAGTTTGGCGCTATTGGAGCGGATGGATAAATATTCAGTGATTGAATATATACAAGCATTGGTTTCAACATATTCATTTAATTGATCTTCGGTAAATTAATATCAACTAATAATCATTAATCAGCAGCAGTTGCAATCGTATGGAATTCAAATTCCCCACCAGCGCCAAGCTGTCGCCGTTGATTGCCATAGAGTGACAGACCTCAATTCGAAAAGACATTTATGTTTTACAATTCCACAATCAAATAATATCCGACATTGAATGACAAATTTTAAACGACTAACCATTTGGACAATTGTACTTAGCTTCCTTATAATTATTGGAGCTGGACACGGAATTGCTTGCGTTGGACTTTTAGAAATTGTTGGCTTATTTCACAAGTTCAATATTGGGACAGAAGACTTTTCATTTTCTATCACAGCATCGTATGACAAATCACTTTCGGTTGTAGCACTTTTTGCTTTAGTCGGACATATACTTCTTATCATATCAATTCTGACAAAAAATAATAAACAACTCTTATGGATACAAATCATTGGACTTCTATTTTTATGGACAAGCTTTTATTATTTGACACATAACATTTTTAATGACGAGTTATCTCAAATTGGTTTTTTTACTGGACTTCCCTTTTTTATTGCTTCTTTAATTTTAGCTTTTAAGGTTGTCCATCAAAAATATCAATCAGCTTTCGGTTGACAGAAATCTACGGCAACCAACATTGGGTTTTGTGCAAGGGTGGCTTGACAAACAAACATCAGCCAAGTGCAAAGCCAGGCAGTGGTTCTGGCAGGACAAACAACTTTGAACTTTGGGCCGTAACTTCAACTTCATATTTCAATCAGCAGCGGCTGTGGGCGGACGGAATACTAATACCACACCTGCACAAAGCCCTGCTCGTTGGGCGCTATTAAGAATCCCTGATTGCCGAAGCTCTTATAATTAAAATAGACTCAAGTTGATACCTTTCTTTTCGATAAGTAAACAGTATAATACAAAACTGGACATTAATCAAACCAGACAATTACTATTGGAAATAATAAATGCAAAGTATAATTCAATCAAGTATAGCATTTACGGGTTTTATTCAAAACAGAATGATGAATATATCTTTTATGCAAAGCATGGTAATTGGAGACCTTATTTTGGCAACGGTATGGGCGCAAAAATTGTAGTCACATATTTTTCAATATCTGGACAAACAAAAATATCAGTTAAGGTTACAACAAATCCGGCTTTTTGGCTCATGTTATTAGTATTTATAGTTCTATTATTAATTTCATTTACCCGGACAGGTAATGTAATAGTATATTCCGGAATCTGCTTTATGTGTATATTAGGAATTATTGCTTTAGATAGACTTAATAAGAAAGTGTTGCTTTCTTTACTTGAGCGATACATTTAATTGGTTAACAGCGCCCAACAATTGCATTGGTATAAGCACGGCGGACGCAATACGCTTGAGCGATATATTCACTAATCAGCAATAATTTCGGCGGCAGTGCTTCTACTGAAAATATGAATTTTTCAATCAGCTATTTATAAAGGATCAGCTTTAAGGTCAGGCAGCATAGAATAAATGCCGTGCCTACGCCAATGCATGGTCGTTGTACGCTACCTACATGACTCTCAAACTTGGACATATTAATAATAGGGCAATAGAATATTTGGACATAAATGATGATATGTCCAATTTGACTTCAATTGTGCTGAATAATTGGGTGCTATTTGCAATAGCTGACAAGGAACAAATGCCTATTCTAAACAAATTTGCTGAAATATGCCTTGACAGTAATGTTCTTTATGTCTGTGGTGCAGGTGAGTTGGCGTCTGAGATTGACACGGAATTCGATAGCGCTATTGTTAATCGGATGATAGATATTGGTGAATGGCCAAATAATAGCGATGCATTTGAGGATACGGCAATGACAACTTTTCATTCGGATTTTGATGAGGGATTTTGGTTTGCAACATTTGTGGCTGCACATCCAACTATAATTATTAAAAGAGTCTTAGTTGCAAATCTCACACAGCATGACTATTCAAATAGAATCATCGAATTAATAGAAAAATTTAACTTTGGCTGGCTTCCCCCTGATTGACTGGTAGCGCACAACACCCGTATTGGCATAATTAGGGTGGGACGGATCGGCAATCAGCTGTTAATTACAGATGGGCATCAATTAGGGGAGTCAAGAAATTCATTGTGCTTTAGAAATACCAATGAACAATAGTTTATTAAGTCAGTATTGAAGCCGGGCGAGTGAATATGAATTACCCTGCCTACACCAATGCGTCAACGTTGGTCGTAATACACAAGAACCTCAAACTATGAAACTAAAATTAATTGTTACAGCACTAACCTTTACCTGGACTTTGTTAGCAGTTGGGCAAGATTCCAATCAACTTAAAAGGACGCCTTATAAATTGGCGGTTGCTGTTGACAAAAAGACAATTTACGAGGAGGACATTAAAGCTACTCCTTACGTTTTACCAAATAAAGCTATTCAACTTTATCCTGGAGAGACCATCTATGTCGAAATTGAACAGAAAGACGGTGTTATTACCACTGTAACAGCAGTGGACAAAGTTGAAAATCCTGAAAAGACAATTGTAATCAGTTTTTCACAGACATCAAAAAAGAAAGTTCACGAAATGACGATGCTGAAAATTGTAAACCCTTTTCCAGTAGACTTAATTTATAAATCAAAGATTTTTCTATTAAAACAAAATCGCTGGGTTGATACAAATGTATATCCTGTTACTGCGAAGTTATCAGCATTTGAAACCTGGCCGGACATAATTACATCAATTGCATTAGGAAATTGGGAGTTCAAATACGATTAAACAAAGGAGGCACTACACCCAACAATCGTATTGCTAATATGCGGGCGGGACGAATCCGCAAGTTCGAAGATAAAAACACCTTTTAACATCATACGGGCTGGACGTTGCGCGGGGCCGCACAGCGCTAATGCCCACCGTTGGCTGTAATCTTAAAAGCCCTCTTATAATTTAACGAAACCATGCAAGTATTCAAAATCAGACAAGACGGATTTAAAGAAATTAGAAAGAAAATGCTTTTACGCTCAATTCCTATCCTCTTAATTGCAGGAACCGTTGGAATTACAATAAGCACTATGAATTCAAAACAAAAAGAGAATGACGTAAATGTTCTCCCGATTGTAATTCCAATGGCTGTTTTGGCGTTAGGCTTTGGCCTCTATCGTGGAGTTAACAGACAAAGACTTTTATTTGAAAGTTATACATTGACAATTACCAATAACCTTATAACAAGAGAGCAACTTAATACACCGACAATTTCCATTTATTTCAACGATGTTAAAGAAATTGCCAAACACAAAAATGGTAGCTTCATCATCAAAGGAAAAGGCACAGTTAACTTAATTGGAATACCTGCCCAAATTGACGATTATTTTAAACTTGAAACAGCATTACAGCAAATACAACCTATTGTTATAAAAGACAATGTTTCCCTTCTAAAGAAATATCAAAGTTTTACAGGACTGGTAACAGTTGGACTAATGCTTTGTGTTTATACTGTAAATAACAACATAATTGTTGGGTTGACAGGAAGTGCTCTAGTCGCTTTGATGATTTCGAGTTTTGTAAAAATTCGCTCTAACAAAAACGTGGACAGTAAAACTAAAAGAAGTGTTTGGTGGGTTTTATTAGTTTTAGTATCTGTTATTGTAGTTATGATTTTTAAGTTGACGGGACTTGTAAATATGCAAAATCATTAATGCCGACATAGAAAGACTACAGCCTACAGGGGGTTTTATGCTAATGGGGCTGGACAAACTATTTTCACTAAAAGCAAAGCCAGTTTTTAGTTTCAGCAGGACAAGCATCTTTGAACTTAAGTCTAATCAATGAACTTTAAATTATAAAATTAGCAGCGGTTCCGGGCTGACAGTTGGTCAATTCCCAACCTGCATAAAGCCATGTTAGTTGTAGGCAACCTTAAGCACTCTATATATCAAAAATCGTTATTAACAATGACCCTAAAAAATATTTTCCCTTTTGAAAGTTATACATTGGAATCCAAATTAAGTGTTGAAGAGATAAAAAGAAGAATTTCAGAAAATCTTGATCCCAAAAAAACACCACAATTTTCTTTTGTCAGAAATGAATCAACTAAACCATACCGAGGAAATATTTCAAATGACAGTTTTGAGATTATCAGGATTATAAATTATAGAAATTCATTTTTGCCAACAATTTCCGGAAATATTAACGGCTTCCTCGGCAAAACACAAATCAGGATTAAAATGCGGCCTTCAATTGTTATAATAGTATTTATGAGTTTATGGCTAGGTTTGGTTGGTCTCATTTGCCTATTTATTTTAATCGGCGGACTTTTACAAGCTAAACAGATTACCCAAAATGGCTTTTCTTTTGGATTACTGATTCCGTTTATAATGTTTTTATTCGGTTGGCTCCTAATACTTTTTGGATTTAAAAGTGAAAGCAAAAAATCAAAGGAGTTTTTATCCACTCTTTTAGAAGGACAGAAAACATATAACCAATAGGCAAAGACTTTTACCAGAAAGGCTGCCGACAACAAAAGTATTAGCAAAAGCTGGGCGGACGGAATAACAATCATCTTTTTTTCTTTGCTCTGCTTTGGTTCCGGGCTGGACAAACATCAAAAAACTTTAATTCTTAACTTCAACTAATAATTTCAATCAATAGCAGTACGGGCAGACACAAGTCGCAGTCCCAGATTTGGTAAATACTTGCTCGTTGGCGGTAATAATTTGGAGATACCCTTCAAAATTTAAACAATCATTTTTATGGCATTAATAAAAACAAATTTTTGTTTCCATTCGACAGCCGATGAAGTTATCAGTGGAATAGACTTGACAGGCAAACGAGCCATTGTAACAGGCGGAGCTTCTGGCATTGGAATAGAAACAGTAAAGACTTTGGCAAAGGCAGGTGCAGAAGTAACAATTGCCGCAAGAAATGTTGAGGCAGGAAAAAAAGTTGCAGATGAAATTATTGCAATCACAGGAAATAGTAAAGTATTCGTTGCTCAACTTGACTTAGACAATCTTAGATCAATTAATAATTTTGTTTACAATTGGAAAGGAGCTTTGGAAATATTGATTAACAATGCAGGTGTAATGGCAATACCAGATTTACAAAAAACGTCAGACGGTATTGAAATGCAATTTATGACAAATCATCTTGGACACTTTGCACTCTCTGTTGGGTTACACAATGCTTTGAAAAGTTCAGGTTCTGCAAGAATAGTAGTTGTTGCATCAAGTGGACATTTATTTTCACCAGTTGTTTTTGACGACATCAACTTTTTGTTCAGACCTTATGACGCTTTGCTTTCTTATGGACAGGCAAAAACTGCTTGCATTTTATTTGCAGTTGGTGCAACTGAACGTTGGCTAAAAGACGGAATTACTGTAAATGCTTTGAATCCAGGAGCCATATTAACAAACCTTCAAAAACACGTTGGAGGAAAACTTCGTTCTGCGCCAGAGCTTCATAAAACGCCACAGCAAGGAGCAGCAACTTCAATCTTATTAGCAACTTCACCGTTGCTTCACAATATCGGTGGACGCTATTTTGAAAACTGCAACGAGGTTGAAACTGTAACAAAACGACCTGACAATTATGAGGGAGTTGCAATGTATGCACTTGACAAAGACAACGCAGACCGACTATGGAACATCTCAATGAAAATGATTAGTCAATAGGCTTGGCGAGAAATATTACTACCGCTAACATCCGGTTTGCAGCAAGGCTGGCTGGACATTGGAGCAATGGTCATTTTATCGCTGTTGTGATTCATCTGGGCTGGACTAGCATCTATTCCAGCCCTGCAGCAAGCCCTGCCCGTTACCTGCCATTATGGAAACCCTTAATGTTTGCATCATAAGTCTTGTTTGACATATAATTTTGGACATGACTATGAGAGATAAAATTTATTATGTTCCGGGTTTGATTAGTTTATTGATACTTCCATTATTGTTTATTTATTTTTCAAGAATGGAGATTCGTGAGAGGACTATTTATACTTTACCACTTTATTTGAGTACTCGAGATTTGCCGCTAAAGTATCAAGCATTGTTTGATGATTATAATGGTGTCTTTCCGCCAAATCGGAATTATGTTAATGTTGGTATGGAAGGTAATGACAAGCTAGTTATTGCAAATCTTAATTATTCTAAATTTCGGATAAGAGAAATACTTGCAAAGAATGATACAATTAATGGGTTGAGATTCAGGTTTGGTAAAAATTCCAAGTATTGGAGTTTTGTAAGTTGCATTGACATCCTGAAAGCTGAGAATGCTAGAACATTTGTGCATTTGGAAGATGACATATATTTTTACTATTTATCATCGGATACTACTAAAACGCCTTTCAATATTGATTTGCTTCTCGATGATGACATTTTTAATTATAAGCCTAGAGAATCCTGGATTATGAAAACCAAAAATTATTTTGCAAGTATTTGGACTTCCTCGAGTGAGATTATTGTAATATTTATAGGCTTCTTATTTTCAATATGGGTCATTTCTAGAGCAAATAACGGCAGGTAACATTGCATTAGTGCAAGCAGGGCCGGACCGCAATACGCATTGTCATATGTTCATTAATCAGCAATGATATTCGGCGATTGTGGTCCTATTGAACATTTATAATAAAATATCAATAATTCATCAACGATCAACCTCAGCGCCAAGCAGCAGAGAATAAATTCCCTGCCTACACTAATGCCTGGTCGTTGGGCGCAAGCCTAGGCCAACAGTTCACGCGGAGAGTTCGAATAATTATTAAATGACTAGTTCCACTGGCTAATCAAGGACGATCAATACAAATTAAATTTTACGAGGAATGACTAGAACTATTTTAATTATCGCAATCAACTCTCTGACTATTTCGTGTAATCAAAATTCTAAGCCAACAGAAGCCAAAGAGCTGACTTCATCGATTGACACCTTACAAAATGGAAACTCAACTAAAATTGATGAGACAGAAATTGATTTTATTAAGAGTTCACCAGATAAAACCAAAATTTTATTAGAAAATGAATATGTCAGAGTTATAGAATATTCTCTCAAACCTGGAGAAAAGGATAGCACACATACGCACCCTCCAAAAACGTCCTATGTTATCTCTGGCGGCACACTAAGAGTTTATCCAGAAAATGAAAAGCCTTTTGACACTGAGGAAGTAAAAGGTAAGGCTGAGTGGTCAGAAAGAAGAGGCAAACATTTCGTTAAGAATATTGGTAAAACAACAGTCACGATACTATTGACTGAGATAAAGTCTGCTCGCTAAAACAAGTGGTTGACAAATTTATATTGGTAACCCGTTACGGTAGGCATGAAAGGCCAGCGCCCAACAATGCATTGCCAAAAGCGGGGGCAGGACGTTGTCACTTCAGCTACAACTCAATATCAGCTTTGGTTTGGGGCTTGACTCTTTCTAATAAAAAATTAGATAATTTTAAGTATCATATTTCTTTTCAGCATTGGCACCGGGCAGACGGTTTTCAATACCCCCACCTTCGGCAATCCAAAACGTTGGCGGTAATGCTACAAAAAACAGCATGAAACAATTTTTCCTGACAATTTTAATGGTAATTCATCTGGCTGGTTTTGCACAGAATGATACACCGCATTACAACTTTAATAACAAGGTAATAGAGGTCGAAGGTGATTTGAATAAAGACAATATAGCGGACAAAATTGTTGTAACACAAGACACCTTAAGTGAGACTGCCCCATATAGACTTCAAATCTTTTTCAAAGACCAAAATGGACAATCAAAATTAATTACTTCCTCAACGAAAATCATAGAGCCTCAATATCCTAATGGCAGAGATGGCTACATGATGGGAAATAGATTTTCGGATGTAACAATAGAAAAAGGCGTTTTAAGTGTAAACTTTGAGTTATTACGCGGACATTATGAACATAAATTTATATTTCAAAACGGGAATTTTGAGTTGATTGGTTTTTCAATGATTTATTCTGACGGGCACGGTAAAATGACAACAACGGACTTTAATCTTTCAACAGGAATTAGAGTTGAAAAAACAGAACGATACGATACAGACAAGGTATTAAGTAACAAAAGAAAAAAGATATTGATAAGACCATTGCCAAAATTACAAGACGTAGTACCTATGGAAAACGAACTATATTAAAAAAGCACTACCGCCAACAGGGGGTTTTCTGCTATGCTGGCTGTAGAATATATACTGATCGTCCCATTCGCTTGTCAGCTGCAGTCCAGGCTTGGACGAATAAAACCGAGCAACAGAATATAACATCAACTGCATTAACTTTACTCAGCTTCGGTTCGGGCTGAAGAATCACAGAATATCAGCACAACAGAAAACCCTGGCCGTTGCGCGTTATACCCGGACCCCATATTCGGAGCCTCCTATTAATTGCGAAAATTGATTAATTTAGCCTTATGAATTTGCTGGACAAATATTCAGATCCAATCAAGGTGCTTTGTGCAAAATACAAGATAAGGGAGTTATATGCATTTGGTTCAGTACTTGGAGGAGAATTTAACGATACAAGTGATATTGATTTATTAGTCAATTTCGACCCAATGAACTTGGCAATTTACACGAATAATTACTTCAATTTTAAATTTTCATTAGAGGACTTGTTTGAAAGGACTGTAGACTTAGTTGAAGAGAGTGCATTGAAGAATCCCTATTTTAAGGAGTCTATTTCAAATTCCAGGCAATTAGTTTATGGAAATTTAGATAAAGACATGGTTATATGATATGTTAAATGCCATCAATTAGATCGATGGCTTTTTTGAAGAAGTTCCCAAAGAGTTTGTTGCATATAAGAATGATACCCGGACGCGCAGGGCAGTTGAAAGGAATTTAGAAATTATCGGAGAGGCGACAAACAGGATTCTACATAAGAATGATTCAATTCAATTGTCCTTTGCCCGACAAATTATTTCTACACGGAATAGAATAATTCACGGCTATGACCATGTTTCAGATGAAATCATATGGGGTATAGTTACTGAGTATTTACCTGTGCTTCAGAAGGAGGTAATGGAATTATTGAGTGAGTAATGTACAACGCGCAACAGAGCAGTTAGCTGCAATACCTAAAAAAGTGCAATGACTTACAAACTTTCAATCTTCACCCAATATGGACAATTCTACATCGCAGATAAATATGCAAGTGGGGATACCGGAAGTCAAGACTTTTGGAATAGCGAAGCATTTAATGATAGACTTGCAATAGATGATGGGATACTCGGAGTTTCAATTGAGAACGACGAAGCACAGGCAAATATTGAAATAGAATTATTGGACTCAAAAATAGATGAAAAGGATTTGAGTAAATTTGATCATATTGTAGAAGGCAGCTTATTAATCAAATCAGGAAAATTACAGATTTTAGATTGTCCAAATTTTAAAGTTGAGCTCGAATTAAATATAGAACCTGATTGGTATAAAGTAAGAGTAAGTTCTTCAAATCTTGATAAAGCTTATCAGGAAAATCCAGGAGATAAATATTTTATAAAAATCTGGAAAGAAAATTATTCTAAACGCAACGTGATTAAGAGACGGCACCGTATCTAACATGGGGCTTTATGCTATTGTTGGCTAAGCCCCAATAGCATAAAGCCCTGGACGTCGTACGTCACTTTAAAAAGACATTTCGTTTTATTAAAATTTTATTTTTATGACAAAGTCATATTTTTTTATCGCAGCATCAATAATTTGCTTTTATATTTCGTCTTGCAAATCGAATAATTCTGAAAAATTGCCAAATCCGGAAGCTGAAATTCAGGCTTTAGACAAACAATGGGCGAAGTCATTTATAGACAGTATCAATATGAAATTTTCAGAACAAATTGAAGCCGGTGATTCTTCTGCGTTAGCGTCTCATTATTGGCCAGATGCCGAATTATTGCTCGACAATAGCGAAGTTGTGAAGGGTAATGATATTCTCAATGCTTGGGGTTCTGCCATTCGGATGGGAATCAAAGAAATGACGTTTTTAACCACAGATATCACCGGAAGCCCAGCGCTTATAATCGAAACGGGTAACTATGAAATGAAAGATGAAAAAAAATCATTAATCGACAGAGGTAAATATGTTGTCGTTTGGGAAAAGCGAAATGGTGATTGGAAATTGTATCGTGACATAGGGAGTACAAGTATGCCAGCTGCAAAATAAAATCTTTGTTACAGTTGTCACAAAAGAAAAGCTAACATACAACATTGGGCTTTATGCTATTTTGCGGCACTTCTTTATTCATAGACACTATTAAAATGAAAACTTATTTTGTAGACTCTTTTACCAATCAAAAATTCAAAGGAAATCCAGCTGCAGTTTGTATTGTCGAAAGCAATTTGGACAGTATAACCATGCAAGGCATTGCAACAGAAATTGGCTTTTCTGAAACTGCATTTATAGAACAGATTTCCGACAAGACTTATAGTATCAGATTTTACACACCCAAAAAGGAAATTCCTTTATGTGGCCATGCAACATTGGCAGCCGCAAAAATTATATTTGAAACTTCTACTCTGGAAGACATACATTTCGTAAACTGCGAAAACATCGAATTGAAAATTGAGAAGGCCGAAGGCAAAATTGTAATGCAATTTCCAGTATATGAGACCACAGAAATCTCTGTTCCCGAATCCGTATTCACTGCCTTAGGAATAAGCAAGGCCTTAGATACGAGGTTTAGCCCCAATAACAAGATCATTCTTATTGAAATAAATGACTCAAATAAACTATCCGATCTAAAGCCTGATTTTCTGGCATTAATAAATTCATACAGTGGCATAAATGGTATTTTGGTTACAGCAAAATCTAATGATCCCAGCTTCGACTTTCATTATAGATACTTTTGGCCGTGGGCAGGAACGAATGAAGATCCTGTAACGGGCGGCATACAAACATTTCTTACAAAGTATTGGGCAAAAAAACTTGGCAAAAATAAGTTCCAGGCTTTTCAATCTTCTTCACGAACAGGTATGATGACAACTGAACTAATCAATGACAAAGTATATATATATGGAGAAGCGGTCATAATATTTGAAGGTAAGTTTGTAGCTTGACAAGTAATAAAAACAGCACACAACACGAGCATAGGCAAAATACAGGCAGACGGAAGCTGTGTCGCACCATTTGTAAGCTGTGCAGCAGTGGTTTGGGCAGGACAAGCAACAAATTCCTGTACTTCGACAATACCTGGTCGTTGTGCGTCATACTAACCGCAACACTAAGGCAACATATATTTTACAAAACAATTTGAAATGAACATTTTAGAAGAAAACAAATCTGTAATAAGAAGATTTAATAAAGAAGTAATTGAGGAATGTAATTTAGACACATTCCAAGCACTAATGCACGATGAATTTATTAACAGAACCGCACCATCAACCAATAATAGAGCAGATGGGATGTGGCATACTTTTAAGAATATTTTAAAACCTGCATTTCCAGACTTAACAGTAGAGATATATGACCAAATTGCAGAAGACGACAAAGTGACAACCAGAAAAGCAATCATTGGGACGCATCAGGGCGTACTTATGGATATACCTCCGACTTTCAAAAAAATCAGAATAGATGTTATAGACATTGTTCGACTGCGTGATGGAAAGTATTTTGAACATTGGGGACTAAATACTTTACAGACTGTTATTGCAGAACTTAAAAAGCAATCTATTTGATTTGTAATCAATATTGAGAAAAAGCAGGAACGCACAACTGTTGCATTGGTATAAGCACGGCGGAAGCGATACGCTTCATCGATATTTTCACTGATCAGCAGTTGTTTCGGCGGCAGTGGTGCTACTGAAAATATGAATTATACAATCAACTTTTTATTAAGCGCCGGCTTTGGGACCAGGCAGCAGAGAATAAATGCCATTCCTACACCAATGCATGGTCGTTGTACGCAAGCTGTAAAAAACGAACCGTCTGTACTGTCCGCTTAATTATCTTTTATTATTGAGCAAGTTTACCGCAAAAAAAGTAAGTCCGGTTATAGATTCGCAGCTGGAAGATTTTCTTAAGCGCTAATTTCAAGCTTATACCCTTTGCCGCGTATAACTACAATCTTAATGTTAGGATCAATTTCAAGCTTTTTTCTAAGTTTTGATATGAACATATCAAGACTACGGCCCACTATAACACCTTCATCCTCCCATATCTCTTTTTGCAGCCGGCTCCGCTCGATAGTCTCGTTGGGAGATAACGCGAAAATACCCAGCACACGTGTTTCAGTTTTGGTCAAGTCTACTGTATTTCCTTTTATCATGAGCTTTCGATTCTCCGTGTCTAACGACATTGATCCCAAAGTGAACAGACCTGCATGCCGACTTTCAGGTAAGATCCGCCGCGGCTTAACAGGTCTCAAAAAAATAAATCCAACAAATCCTAAAAATAACAGACCGCCCAAAAAATATTCATTCCTTACTGTTATTATACCCGTTGGTTTAAATTTAATGTTAATCATATAACAGGCTTTGGGTTGCCTTCTTCCTATACAGGATACAATATCATCTTTCTTATTTTTTGATATGGCATACCCATACGCTACACTGGCATTGGAACAGTTCAGTACGTTAACAACATAATCACGTGCCAGCGGGTCTTTGGCCAACAAACGCTGAGTAGTATTTACGAGGGAGTCGGGTTGAAAAGTAAGATCATTCTCAAACCTGATCTGGTATTCATTTTCGGCGATCTTTTTTACTGGAAGCACCCGTGATGTACTATCGCCCGACTGCAGTAGTATTTCATGCCCGATCCTGCGGAGTAAAACTTCCCTCCTGGCAATATCAAAGTCGTCATTGCCAGCCATACTGAAAGCCAGGAAGATTATAGAGATAAACAGGAGTAGTAACAATCCGGGCAGGTACTTACGTTTCCCGGATAGAAGATTTCGGCTATGAAATATACTGTTTACCATTTATTTACAAAGGTTACATCTTTATTTACAATCCAAATGCCCAGGCTGTAAAGGATCAAAGTAGTTTTGTTGCACCAGGTTTAAAGGATATGAAAAATAAAAGAAATGCCCTACACAGACCTGGTTTATATGGAGATAGAACTATGACAATTAAACCTATACAGTTATGAAAAAAGTAATTTATGTGCTGATCTTATCGCTGGTTGTGGTAAGCGGACTAGTATTTGCTAATCGCGCAATCAAAAATGAAACGTCTAAAAAATCAATCCCAAAGCCACTCTCTGATGAAGAAAGGAAAGCCGAATTGAAAAAATGGTATGCTACCCCTGGTGGTATACAGTACAAAAACTGGGTAGCGTCCCCCGAAGGTAAAAAAGTGCTTGGCAGTGCAGCTAAAATAATGAAGCATATACGTGATTCTACCAATATGGAGGCTGTTATAACCTCTCTTTCTCTTCCGCCAGGCTCAAGATTAGGTTTCGGCGTGATGGTCAGCATTAATGGCGACGATTATATTTTAAAATTTGAGCCGGAAAAGTCTCAACTTGAGCAATTGCATAGCCTGAAAGTTAACGACAAGATAATTATAAGAAGCCGTAACGTATCGCACGCGCCCAAGTATTCATATCCAATAGTATCGGGCGACTATGTAGAACGGGATAGTATAATAATTTATAAACGTGTGCCTCGCAAAGGGGGTTGCTGAGTAAATAAATTATCAAATACGCACACGTATATGTTTTGTTCCTGAAGTTACTGGAGTCCAATAAAATGTTTCGTGAGATATACGATAAAGAAATTCTTTGTGGATGTAATAATTTAAAATATCTGACATTACAGGAATAAATAGAAAGCCTTCGTACAACATGCGGTTTTGCCTCACCCTAAAAGATAATTCACAATGAACAAAATACCGATAGGACTTAAAAGAACAGCGACACTTTGCATTTTGCGACACCAGGACAAATTTTTGTTACTTAAAAGACTTAAAGAACCAAACAAAGACAATTTTACACCAGTTGGTGGTAAACTTGACCCCTTTGAAAGCCCATTAAAATCTGCAATCAGGGAAACTTTTGAAGAAACAGGAATAAAAGTGGACTCAATGAAATATTGCGGTATTTTGACGGAAACCTCACCAACAGAATATAATTGGACAGGCTATGTTTATATCGCAGACATTGACTTTATTGAACCCCCAAATTGTAATGAAGGGTCTTTAATGTGGATTTCATTTGACAACTTGTTAAATGTACCGACACCAAAAACTGATTGGTACATTTATAAATATATTCTTGACAACAAACCCTTTGCATTTAGTGCAGAATATGATGATAAATTAAACCTCTTATCAATGGAAGAGGAAATCGAAAACATAAAAGTAATATGACGAGACCAAGAGTAAAGATTTGCTGTATAAGTAGTGTAAATGAAGCATTTACAGCCGTAACATATGGAGCGTCTGCATTGGGTTTGGTTGGCAAAATGCCAAGTGGACCAGGTGTAATTGAGGACAAATTAATAAATGAAATTGCTAAAGTTGTTCCACCACCAATTTCAACTTTTTTACTAACAAGTGAAACAAACGTTGATGAAATAATTTCCCATTACAAAAGGGTTAACACCTCGACTATTCAAATAGTTGATGAATTAGAAAATAGGCAATACCAAAAGTTAAGAGACGAACTTCCTAATGTAAAACTAGTTCAGGTTATTCACGTTATCGACAACAATTCTGTAACAGAGGCAATTGAAATATCTGCTTTTGTTGACGCAATTTTACTTGACAGTGGAAATCCAAATTTATCAGTTAAAGAACTTGGCGGAACAGGAAGAATTCACAATTGGGATTTAAGTAAACAAATAAGAGAAAGTATAAAAATCCCCCTGTTTCTTGCAGGCGGACTAAACAAGGACAACGTAAAACAAGCAATTGAATATGTGCAGCCGTTTGGACTTGACCTATGTAGCAGCGTAAGAACAAACGGACGACTTGACGAACAGAAACTTGAAGATTTTTTCAGAGCGATGGACTAACAAAACTGCCACTAACATCGGTATTGCCCGTTAGCGGCGAAATCACTTAATTTACTAAATTACCAGTGCACTTTACGCTGAAGATTTACACTTTACGAACAACACCATGCGGAAAATAATTACGACAATAATTTCCCTTTTCTACTTACTAAGCAGTTTCGGACAACCCCCGGCAGGTAGTTTGAAAATCACTCATCTTACTGGTGACTTTTATATTTATACGACCTATAACTTATACAAGGGCACCCCTGTCCCGGCAAACGGATTATATTTTATAACCAATGAAGGTGCCGTTATTTTTGACACGCCCTGGGATACCAGTCAATTTCAACCTTTACTTGATAGCATAAAAACCAGGCATAACAAAAGCGTCATTTTTTGTATCGCAACTCATTTTCACGACGACAGAACTGCCGGACTGGAATATTTTAGAAACCTGGGCATTAAAACTTATACCAGCAAACAAACAGATGAACTCAGCAAAGCCAATAGTAAAAAAAGGGCTGAGTTCCTGGTTGATAAAGACACTACTTTCAAAATTGGACAATATTCGTTTCAAACTTATTTCCCCGGGCACGGACATACCCCCGACAATATTGTGCTGTGGTTTGAAAAAGAGAAAATACTCTATGGAGGCTGCCTTATAAAGAGCACAGAAGATGATGACCTGGGTAACTTAGGAGACGCAAACCTGCAAGCCTACGCGGGAACTGTGAAAAATGTCCGGAAAAAATGTAAAGCGCCAAAGTTTGTTATTCCAGGACATGGTGACTGGACAAACCCAATGTCATTGGAACACACTTTATCTATGGCAGAAGAACTAAAGAAGAAAAATAACCACTAATTCACCATTCACTCATCTCCCTTTCTTCCTGGACAAATCTTCAAATTCAGCATCGATCTGAAAACAATCCACCGTGGCGGTGTATTGTAACGGTTTTATTTTTTGATGGTAAACGAATCGACTACTTTATTATCAGCATTAAGCGCTGTATAGGTGAATTTGTTCCCTTCCACTTTCAGGTACTGGTAATATTGTCCATCGGCAAAGCGAACGGCTGCATAAGGTTCTGCTGTCATATTCTCGTGATGCGAAGGGATTGCAATAGAAATAAGGTAAACTGTTCCCTTTTTATAGGAATCCGTCACAAGGCCACCGCTCATCGGTTTAGAACGCATGTAATTATGGGTATGCCCACTTAAAACCATATCCACATGGTACTTGTCAAAAACCGGTATCCAGGCTTTCTGGATATTGGGGTAAGGTTCTTCGAAATTGTACGGTGGAAAGTGAAACATGGCAATTTTCCAGGTGGCTTTGCTGTTTTTCAATTGTTCTTCAATCCAGCTTGTCTGGGCCTCGATGGGTGAAGTGCAGTCAAGCATCAGGAAGAGCGTGTTTTTGTAGGTAAAGGAATAGGTTTGTTCTTTGGGCACGCCGGCAGGTGCATTTTCAGGATAGCTGAACATGGCCCTATAGGTTGCGGCGCCCAAACCATACCTGTTGTCATGATTTCCGGGTACACACATCAGCGGCTTTTTAGCAATCACCTGCGGTGCAAAAGAAATCAGCTTGTCCCACTGATCGCTGTAAAGTCCATCGCTCACCAGGTCACCAGAAATAGTATAAAATGCAGCATCGGGGTGACTTGAATCTGCCCGGTTAAACATTTTTCCAAATACCGGGGAATAGTGTGTGTCGCCAAACCAGGTAAACGAAAAATCATTATCCGCTGCAGCAGTTGTGAAAGTATAATCCGGCTTCCAGGTAGTGTCAGGCAAAACCTGGTATTCATAAACAGTGCCGGGTTCGAGACCTGTGATTTTTGCGGTAAAGCGGTTGATAAAGCGGTCATTCATCAGCAAACGGTCTTCCAGCCTGAATTTGCCTGCGTCGGCTGAGTGGACCACCCCGTCACTTTTTTTGCGGTAATTAATTTTCCCGTCCGGTATGGTTGTATTGGTTCTCCACTGAATATCAACGGAGGTAGAAGGGTCGCCACTCCATGTCAGCATCACCTGGTCGGGATCCTTTGAAGACGGGTGGTCAGTTTTCCGGAATGCGCCCACCAAATGCGATTCGGTTCCACGGCCACGGATAGTTGTCAGCAATTGTGCGCCTTTCAGTTCTTCCGGAACACCGATTAGTACCAGTTCGTCCCAGTCGTGATAGGTAAATGCGCTATCCTGCAAAACACCTACATATTGGTTTTCCGGGAAAAACTTGTCCAGGGTGAGCTGGTCTCCTTTTTGCTGCGGTTGAACTGCCACAAAGTAGTGCAGTCCATTATTTTCAAATCCATCGATACCCAGCCCGACATGACCTGCGGGAAATGCTTTCTGCCAGATTTCGTATTCGGTATGCTCATTCTTAACCGATAGCCGGGTTTTTGTGAATCCATTTTCCGCCAGCCACCACGGAACAATCTCCTGTTTTTTGCTCCTGAAAACCGAAACGGTTACCGGAACATTCGCTTCAAACATCCAGTGGCGGGAACCCAGGATTTTCAAATCGGCTGGAGAGAACAGCGCTTTAGCCTGCTGGTAGTCCAGTGCTGCAAGTTCTGACTCAGTTTTTGAGGCGTACAATTCGGTTATTTTGTTGTCCATCACCTGTTTCACCGAACGATTGTCCGGGGTCTTGCAGGAAAACTGGGTCGCCAAAAATCCGCAAACAACAATGAGATTCAGTGATTTTACAAATCGGTTATTTTGATACATAAAGAAGATTATAATCAATGGTAAGCCCTGCTATACAGTTTGCAAGGCAAAGAGATTGAATTGCGCTTTTAATACTCAAATAAGAACCTGTTTTCTTTATGTCCGCCACCGGGTATCCCTTGCGTTAAAAATGTTATATTTAATACCCATTTATGTCAACCTAAAATTTTCGTTATGATTGTAGTGCATGACATTTTTAATTGCAAGCCAGGCAATGCTTCCAAGATTGCAAAACTTTTTAAGGAATGGGCTGAGGTTGTACCACAAAAGAATGTTTCCGTAATGACGGATATGACCGGCCAGTTTCACCGGGTTATTATTGCTTCCCGTTTCGAGAGCCTTACAGCTTACGAGGAAGCCATGAAAACGATGGGACAAAGTGAGGAAGAAAAGAAGGTAATGGAAAAGTTCAAAGACATGAATGAAATGTATGTTTCCGGCAGCCGCGAGATTTTCAAGCTTTGGTAAAACATTCCAACTTATTTCCATCATGTTATACATTTCAACCCGCAACTTTTTGCACTTTCGGTTGCTTCCATGTTCCGTCCAGTGCTTCTTTCCTGGGCCAATATAGCCTTAGCACAACCCTGAATACACCCTTCGGCGCAGGGAGCCAGTTGGCTGTTTTTGCCTTATCCGGAGCGCCTTGCTGAATATACAGGGTTAGTCCGCCATCCTTATCACGTTTAAATTGCGACAACATTGTAGAATTAAGCAGGTAACGATTGATTGGGTTGGCCACGAGCAGGTCCGAAGAGTCATACATGGTCAAAGACCAGAATGAATTTGCTGGTGGAAGCTGACCGGGTGCAAAATGCATTATGTACCGGTTGGAACCATTCAACTTATTGCCGGCTGAATCGAGGTAGTAATTCGGATAGATGGCTTCTTCCTTACTGTTACCATAAATTCCTGCCACCGCAGCTGCCATCCGGTATGTGTAATTGCCATTCAGGTATTCCCTTGTTCCAAAAGCATCAGCAGGAGATATTTTCCCTTCATTGGTTTCCTGCATGACTTTGGCAAAATCCTGCCAGGAATCTGCAATCCCTTCATGCATGGCTTTTACTATTTCTGGTGAAAATTTGGTGGTATCGAAAACCTCGCCGCTACCTATGCCTAACTTTTTAAAATTTGCCATGAGTTCTTTTTCTGAAGGATGCGTTGGGCAGAACTGAAGGGCAAAATTCAGGTGCTTAAAAATATCCAATGAACTCCGCTGTGCTTCTTTCGAAAGCGGCGTCATAAAATTGATTGCAGGCGCAGGCGCTGGAGCGGCTTGCCCAAGAAAAGCAGAGAGCGGTTTAACGACGTACTGGTTCTGAATTTTCTTTACATTTTCGAGGTCGGATGCATTAAACAATTGTGTCCTGAATTGCGCGGAAGCAATCTCAGTTTCACACCTGATCACTTTTGTAATGCCCGGTGGTGTAACGCCATTCCAGCCAGGGCCTGCAATCATAAAATTACCGCCGCCGTTTCCTGTGGCGCGGCTACCCAGGTAATCAAAATTGTGCGTGTACAGGTCAATCAATTGAAGACTCCAATACCTTTCTTTTTCAATTGGTGGAATGATGAAAACAAGTGGCTCCGCCCGCAAATCCAACCCCACCCAGGAATAGGGTGTATCAGAATTAGGCGTTTGAATTACCTTATCGTCTGGTGTAAAAACACGGGGAATATTAAATATCCGATTATACGGCGCCTTATATTCGGGATTCGTTTTATCTACAAAAAAAGCATACTGGACCCGCAGGTTATCTACTACCGGGAAAGCATAAGTGTAGGCTATTCGCGTGATCTCCCTCGCTTCTGCTGGTGTCAGGGCAACCGGTGATGTCGCTTCGGTTTTGCCTTTTGTTTTGCAGGCAGAAAATATGAAAAGTGTAAGCAGGAAAATTGTACTGATCCTTGTTTTACGCAATAAATTCATTGTTTCCATAATTACAATATAGTGTTGGTGAATTCCATTACAGCCTGATGATACCAGGTGGCGTCCAGGAGCCATCCAATACATTTTCTTTAGGGCCATAGATCCGCATCATCACATTGAAGCCGGCAGCCGGCGCGGGCAACCAGTTTCCCCGGCCCTGCTTTGGTTCTGCATGACCAAGATAAATAGTCAGCGACCCATCGGCATTGGGTTTCATACTTTTGGTGCGGTCACCAATGGAATACCGCTTGATAGGGTTCTCAACTAAAAGTTGTGTGCTATTTTCATACATTGTTAAAGACCAGAAAAATTTTGCCGGTGGCAGGTTGCCGGCCGGGAAAGTGATGCTGTAATTATGCTTACCATCTAATATTTCACCCTGGGAATCTGTAAAAGCCAATGGGTAATAGGCTTCTTTGGGTGAGTTGGCATATATGCCGATTTTAGCAATGTTGGTACGGTCTGTATAGTTGTTCCCAAAATAATCACCCAGGGGGAACATGGACCAGCCGTTCACTATTTTCCCCAGGTGTTTCGAGGAGGAATCTATTTGCGCAATAGCCCGCTTAATACCGTTACTAATGGCTGGTTGTAAATCGGGGTTATCATTATAAAAAGTATAGGGTTTACCCGCTTCAATGCCAATGGCTTTGTAGTTGTTAATGATCCCCTGCTCGCCGGCACTAAGTTTTGTATAGGGCAACAAAAAATTAAGCAGCGAAAAAAATCTTTCATTGGTTTTATCCGCTTCATCAAAAGACGGGAAATTGATCGGCTCTGCCGGTTTCGGTGGGAAGCCCGGAAAGAATTTGCTCATCACGCCAACCTGGTATTTTTCGAGCAGTTGCTTTGCCTTCTTTACATCATTGGGATCATCTGCGTTTACGGCCGTCCTGCCGATCAAGCCCACCAACTCGCTGGGAGATTTTATTTCTATCACGCCTTCCGGAAGCTTGCCTGAAAAGTTGGGCGAGGTAACGGCATAAACATTTGCTTTCGAGCCGGTTGAATTCGTGCCGATATAGCCGAAATTATCAGTTACCATACTGATGAGCTGGAATGAATAATACCTGTCCTTTACTTCCGGCACTTTTATGATAATTGGTTCAGCGCGCAAATCAAGATTGGCTGTTGTATAGTATGTGTCATTGTTGGGACTGACCACAAATTTGTCTGCCGGCGAGTACAGGGCTGTAGATTTGTAGGCTATATTGAATGGAAGGTATTTGGGGGAGCTTTTGTTCACAGCATACGCATATATGGCTTTGTAATTCTCTACAATGGGAAAACAATGGAAATAGGCTTCCTGCACTAGTTTTTCGATCGCCGCTGGTGTGTATTGACCTGCGGCTTTTGTCGAATCTTTGCCAGCATTCGAATCAGCAGTCCTGCCTGAATTGTTACAGCCATAGAAAAAGAAAACACTTACAGCTAATGTTGAAACTAATGATTTCATCATAACGGAATGGTTTACTGTAATGCGGAATTAACTATATGCAAAATCCGGGAAAAAAATATTGTATTTGGGATTCACAAATTAAATAATCATTAGGTTTAAAAGAACAAAAGCCGTGCGGCAGGTTTAGTCCGGCTTTCTGTAAAAATCAGCTTTTTCGGGGGTGAGTGGTTGTTTGCCTAAAATGATATCGGCCGCTTTTTCTGCAATCATCATAATTGGCGCATACAGGTTACCGTTCGTGATATACGGCATTACACTTCCATCAACTACCCTTAAACCCTCCAGGCCATGCACCCGCATCGTGAGCGGATCTACCACAGACCTGTTATCCGTACCCATGCGACAGGTGCAGGATGGATGCAAGGCAGTTTCTGCATCACGCCTGACCCAATCCAGTATTTGCTGATCGGTTTCAACAGCCGGTCCGGGTGACAGTTCCCCGCCATTAAATTCAGCCATCGCCGGCTGGTTCAGGATTTTACGCGCACAGCGGATGGCTTCCACCCATTCCTTCCGATCCTGGTCCGTGGACAAATAATTAAACCGTATGGCTGGTTTTTCTTTTGGATCCGATGACTTAATATGGATAGATCCACGGGCATCAGAATTCATTGGGCCTACATGCACCTGGTAGCCATGCCCACCAGATGGCGAACTGCCATCATATCGTATCGCCACCGGCAAAAAATGAAACTGCAGGTTAGGGTAAGCCACCGTTTCATTACTCCTGATAAATCCGCCGCCCTCAAAATGATTCGTAGACGCCGGGCCTTTTTTAAACAGCATCCATTGCAGTCCAACCCAGGGTTTGTTATACCATTTCAAGGCTGGATAAACGCTTACCGGTTTCTTGCAGGCGAACTGCACATATACCTCCAGGTGATCTTGCAAATTCTCTCCCACACCAGGAAGTTCGTGCAGCACCTCAACCCCTGCTGCTTTCAAAACTTCAGGATTTCCTATTCCCGACAACTGGAGGACCTGGGGCGTATTAATGGCACCGCCACAACAAATCACTTCACTGGCTTTCACCCTGTGCAAATTATTTCCCATTTCATATTCTACACCAACAGCGCGCTTTCCTGAGAACAAGATTTTGGTGGTGAGCGCACCACAGATGACTTCCAGGTTTTTTCTTTCCCCTAAAACAGGATGCAGGTAGGCTGTTGATGCAGACCAACGCCGCCCGTCTTTGATGTTGCGGTCGAACATGCCAAAACCTTCCTGCTGGTAGCCATTCACATCATTAGTCAGCGGATAGCCAGCTTGTTTGGCCGAATTAAAAAATGCTGTAAACAAGGGGTTGGTGGCCGGACCGGTTTCGAGGTAAAGCGGACCTGTTCCGCCACGCCAGGCGTTTGCTCCGGCGGTCCTGTTCTCCGATTTTTTAAAATAAGGAAGGCAGTGCGCATAATCCCAGGTTTCCATGCCCGGATCCTTTGCCCACTTTTCATAGTCCAATGGATTACCCCGAATGAAAATCATGCCGTTGATGGAACTGGAACCCCCTAATATTTTTCCACGGGCATGGTACACCCGGCGGTTATTCATGAAGGGCTCAGGCTCCGACTGGTATTGCCAATCATAAAACCGGCTACCGATCGGGTAAGTCAGCGCAGCGGGCATATGAATAAAAATATCCCACCAGGCATCTTTTCTTCCCGCTTCAAGCACCAGCACTTTATGGTCAGGATTTTCACTCAGCCGGTTGGCCAGCACACAGCCGGCAGACCCGCCGCCAATAATGATTGTGTCAAAAATTTTATCCATCTTACTTTTTAATAAGGAGATTCGACATTACCCAATTCCACATAAACACTTTTCAGCTGGGTATAATACTGAATAGCAGCAAGGCTATTCTCCCGGCCCAGGCCCGATTGTTTATATCCACCAAAAGGAAGTTCAATAGGGGTGATATTATAATTATTGATCCAGCAGGTACCTGCCTGTAATTGATGAATGACCCGGTGGCCTCTTTTGATATCATTTGTAAACACGCCAGCCGCCAGTCCGTAGGCGGAATTATTAGCCCTTTCAATCACTTCTTCTTCAGTATCAAAGCAGAGTATGGAAAGCACCGGACCGAAGATCTCTTCTTTGCAAATTTCCATGGCATCATCGCAATCCGTAAAAATAGCCGGCGTTAGGAAATTGCCGGAACTGATATCCCTTCCTTTGAAATCTTTTCCAGGCCTGGAGCCGCCGGTCAATAAGGTAGCCCCTGCCGCTTTTCCCGCATCAATAAAGCGGATGATTTTTTCCAGGTGCGCGGTACTGATTACTGCGCCCATATGTGTATCGGGATCTGTCGGGTCGCCCACCCTGATCTTTTCCGTCCGTTCCTTTAGCTGCATTAAAAAAGCATCATAAATTTTACGCTGCACAAATACCCGTGTACCATTCGAACAAACTTCACCCTGCGTATAAAAATTGGCCAGCAAGGCTGCTGATACCGCATTCTGTAGATCTGCATCTTCGAAAATAATCAAGGGAGATTTTCCACCCAATTCAAGCGTGACCCGTTTCAGTTGGCTGGCAGCACCGGCAAAGATTTTTTTACCCGTTGCAACAGAACCTGTCAAGGATATTTTTGCTATGCGCGGATGATCTGTTAACATGGCTCCTACCCTGCCATCGCCCTGCACAACATTAAACAAACCCCGCGGGGCGCCGGCTTCCATAAATGCCTTAGCTAATTCAAGTGCCGTAACCGGTGTAAGTTCGGATGGTTTAAAAATCATGGCATTGCCGCAAGCCAGGGCTGGCGCAGCTTTCCACGCAGCGATCTGGATCGGGTAGTTCCATGCACCAATGCCTGCACATACACCCAGTGGCTCCGGACGCGTATAACCAAAAGCGTTTTTTAAATCAACATACTCGCCATGAATGCCAGCAGCAATACCGCCAAAATATTCCAGGGCATCCGCCGCCGAACTAATGTCCACAGCCAGGGATTCCGAAATAGGCTTTCCCACATCCTGCGTTTCCAACAACGCAATTTGTTCCAGCCTGGATCTTAATATCTCAGCTGCTTTCACCAAAACACGGCCACGTTCTGCCCCGGTTTTGGTACGCCAGTCATGAAATGCTTTTTCTGCTGAACCAACGGCTGCTTCAATATCCTGCGCATTTGCCTGGAAAACCTCTCCCAAGGGCGTATTATTCGCCGGGTTATAGTTTATCCAGGATTCCCTGTTTGCACCTGCAGTTAATTCGCCATCTATAAATTGGGTGTACGCCATATTTTTTTACAAAATTCTTTGTCTTTTATTTAACCGGTAATAATAAATGATCACACCAAGGGCAATCAAGCCAGCAGTATAAATCCATGCTGCATACTGTTGGTACCATTCGAAACCATAGGTTGCCGTGCGGGGCCATGACACATTGATCACCATAAAACTGCTCCAGATGAGCGCCAGGATATTAACCGGCAAACCCCATTTGCCTAAACTAAATTTTGCTTCGGTATCAGCACCGTTCCCGGCCAATGTAAACCTGTTTTTCAGCAGGAGTGCGACCACTATCCAGTAGGCCAGGTTAGCCCAAAGTATGGCAATAGAGGTAACCAACTCGAATACTTTTGGAAACTGGAGATTGATCGCCAAAATAATGATGGCACCCAATCCGCAAAGTAAGGTAGCTAAAACAGGCGTATGGGTTCCCGGCGAAACATGCGATAAGGATTTACTATAGGGCAGGCACCCATCACGCCCCATGGCGAACAATAATCTTACTGCTCCGGAGTGCACGGCAAGGGTGCACACAATGATGGCAAAAATAACAACGCACAAAAAGAGGCTGCCTGCAGTTTCACCCAAAACTGTTTTCACCAACATCGGTAATCCACCGCTGATATCACCCAAATCCGGCATACCCAAATCAGGCACAGCCATCAAGGCAAAAAGCAAGACCAGTAATCCCGCAAACCCAGCGGCAAGCAGGGCCTGCAAAATAGCACGGGGCGCCTTTTTACGGGGATCATGCGTTTCTTCAGCAAGTGTCCCGGCAGTATCGAATCCGTACAAAACATACGAGGCTGTCAAGGCGGTGGCTGCCAGTAAGGTTTTAAGGTCAGGAAAAGAGGTTAAAGCAGGTCCCATATTTTTAACGTGAACGACCGCTTCGATCGGGGACCTCACCCTGTTTAAAAAAAGCAAAACGATCAGCAATACAATGCCAATCAGTTCGGCAAAGACACCAATATTATTAATCAGCGCCAGTAGCTTAATACCCCTGGCATTGACGATAGTGCTTATCACAATCAGAACAGAACCCAGAACTATGGCATTGATGGCAACCGATTTTGGGTCATGTAAGGTTCCAATGACCTGGAAGGAATTGGAGATTTGGGGCAGGCTCACCTGGAGTGCCATGGCAACAGCCGCAATAGTGGTAACAAGGCAAGCCAGGTAAATCCAGCCTGTCATCCATCCCAGGAAAGGGTTCCCGGTATACTTTGCCCATTGGTACACCCCGCCGGATAAGGGAAACCTGGAAGCCAGTTCTGCAAAGCAGAGCGCCACCAGAAATTGACCAACCAATACAAATGGCCAGGTCCAGAAAAAGCCGGGCCCTGCAACACCATACCCTAAATGAAACATCTGGAAAAGACCTGTAAGAATTGAGATGTAAGAAAACCCTGCAGCAAAACTGGAGAAGCTACCCATGGAACGTTGCAATTCCTGGCGGTAACCAAACCTGGCGAGATCCTTATTATCCGTAACCGGCGATTCCTTCATATTTGAATTGAATATTCAATATATTGAATATATTGAAAGGCAATTATAAAATATGTGACTATGTCCATAGCCCGAATTGACGAGAACCTTACGCTACCTGCGCGCTACTATACAAGCCCGGAAATATTCAATGAAGAGCTTGAGCGGATTTTTTACAGCAAATGGATCTATGTGGCTTGTGAAGCGGACCTTCCGAAAACAGGCGATTATGTGGCTTTACAAATCGGCACAAAGTCCTTTTTCCTGCAGCGCAACGAAACTGGTGAAGTGCATGGATTTTACAATGTATGCCGGCACCGCGGCCATGAACTGGTTGCCGGCGAGAAAGGGAATTGTAAGCGGCTCATCTGTCCCTACCACAACTGGGCGTATGAGCTTGACGGAAAGCTGAAGCATGCCCGCGGCATGGATCCCGGGTTTAACAAAGAAGATTACGGACTGGTTCCCATAAACGTTGCGGTGATTGGTGGCCTGATCTATGTTTGCCTGAACTCACCCGCACCCGCCGATATTGAAGAAGTGCGTAGCAGGCTTACACCCTATCTCGCGCCGTACGATTTGCCATCCACCAAAATAGCCTGCCAGAAAGATATCATAGAAGCCACCAACTGGAAGCTGGTGATTGAAAATAACCGGGAGTGCCTGCATTGCAACAGCAATCACCCCGAACTGCTGGTGCCGCTGTACAGCTCCGGATTTGGCAAGGGACTCGATAAAGATAATATACAGGCCGATGAGCGACGCTTCCAGGAGGCGCTGCAGGAAAAGGAAAGGGAGTGGGAAAGCCTCGACCTGCCCTATGAATTGCAGGAGTTCCCGGATGGCCTCTGGTTCCGCACCGTGCGGCTGCCGCTGGCCAACCAGTGCATCTCGCATACCCTGAAGCCGGAACATGCCTGCAAAAAACTGCTGGGCAAATTACAACGGCCGGAAGGAAGCGGACTTTCCCTATGGACCCATCCTAATTCCTGGAACCACTTTTTGAGCGACCATATTGTGACCTTCTCGGTCTTCCCGCTATCGGTAGACCGGACACTCGTACGGACCAAATGGCTCGTTGCCGCTGATGCGGTAGAAGGCGTTGACTATAATGTTGACGACCTGACCATGGTCTGGACCCAGACCAATGCCCAGGACCAACGACTGGCAGAAGGCGCTTACCGCGGCATTTGCTCTGGTGGCTACATGCCCGGTCCGCTGGCCGACGAGGAATACCTCGTGAAGCAGTTCCTCTCCTGGTATAAAGATCAACTCACCCTAACACCGGCGCACTAATGCCAAAGATTGTAATAATAGGAGCCGGTATCGTTGGCTGTTCCTTAGCCGACGAGCTCACCGAACGCGGATATTGTGATGTAGTGGTCCTTGAAAAAGGCCCGCTCTGGAAGCCTGGCGGCTCCACCTCACACGCGCCTGGCGTTGTATTCCAGGCCAATGGGTCACGTACCATGGCGCAGTTCGCCCGCCAGACCGTTGAAAAATTATATAGTATTCAGCATAACGGCGAGCCCTGTTTCCTGAAGGTGGGCAGCCTGGAGATCGCCACCACGCCGGAGCGCCTGGCTGAGCTTCACCGCAGGGCCGGACTGGCCCAGTCCGCCGGGATTAATGCACGTGTGATACCACCTGATGAAGCGTTGAAATTGCATCCGTTATTGGTTCCCGATAAATTACTCGGTGCACTATACGTGCCCGATGACGGGATCGCCCGGGCTATACTGGCAGATGAAGTGATGGGTGAGCGGGCGATCAGCCGTGGTGCGCGATTTGTTTCCGACTGTGAAGTGCTGGCCATCGACCAGAGCGAGGGCCGCGTTACCGGTGTTCAGACCACACAAGGATCATTCCCGGCAGATATTATTGTATCCTGCGCCGGCATCTGGGGACCGAAGATCGGCGCGATGGTGGGCATGTCGAAGGCTTTACAGCCCCTGGCGCACCAGCTCTGCTACACGGCGCCTATGCCTGAACTGGCCACTTATACTACTGAAGCAGAATTGCCCGTGCTCCGTCACCAGGGTTCTGACCTTTATTTTAAGCAGCGGGGACAGAGCCTCGCGGTAGGCTGGTATGGCCATAAGCCACTTCCTGTTAAGGCGGAGAACATCCTGCCCGGCGAGCCCGCTGGACTCATGCCGAGCCAGGTACCCTTCACGCCAGAACATTGGAAAGGGGCCATGGAGCTTTCAGCGGAGGTCATCCCTGCACTGAAACAGGCCGAAATCGTAGAATCGATGAATGGTTTGTTTTCCTTCACCGTAGACAATTTCCCCCTGATGGGTGAATGGGCGGGGTTGAAGGGATTTTGGGTGGCTGAGGCAGTCTGGGTCACCCATGGCTGTGGAGTAGCCCGCGCGATGGCCGAGTGGATCGTGAATGGCCATCCAACACTGGCCGTACATGAATGCGATGTCAACCGATTTGAAACCCACCAGTTGGGTGCACTGCATATTGAAGAGCGTGGTGCACAGAATTTCGTTGAGGTGTACGACCTGCTGCACCCGTTGCAGCCCATGGAGTCGCCACGACCGATCCGCACCACTGGTTTCTACCCGCGCCAGCAGGAACTCGGTGGCTTCTTCCTCGAAGCGGCCGGCTATGAGCGGCCGCAATGGTATGAAGCCAATGCCGGCCTCCTTGCCCGGTACGATTGTCCGCCGCGTGATGCCTGGAGTTCAAAATTCTGGTCGCCCATTATTGGCGCAGAAGCCCGTGCAGTGCGGGAAGGCGTTGGCCTGTTTGATATCACGACCCTGAAACGCATCGAGGTCACCGGCAAGGGTGCCCTGGAATTCCTTGAGCGAATGACAACCGGTAACCTGCACAAGAAGCCGGGTGCTATCACCTATTGCCTGCTGCTGAATGAAAGTGGCGGCATCCTGAGCGACATCACGGTCATGCGCCGTGGCGAGCGCGATTTTTTCATCGGCGTAAACAGCAATATCGATATCCATTACCTGAGGCAGGCGGCACCAGACACCGTGCAGGTACGCGACATCACGGCCGGCACCGTTGGACTGGGGCTCTTCGGACCCAAGGCAAGGGAAGTCGCCCAGCGCCTGACCCCGGATGACCTGGGCAACGAGGCGCTCGGCTACTTCAGGCTAAAGAGCACCTATCTCGGCCATGTACCGGTGATGTTGTGCAGGCTTTCCTACGTAGGTGAGCTGGGCTATGAAATCTATACTACAGCTGACCTTGCGCTGAAACTCTGGGACACGTTATGGCAGGCAGGGCAGCAATATGGACTTATAGCAGCCGGCCGCGGAGCATTCAACTCCATGCGCCTGGAAAAAGGCTATCGCAGTTACGGAACGGACATGAACAGTGAGCACAACCCCCATGAGGCGGGATTGTCCTTTGCGGTACGCAAGGGTGGCGGATATATAGGCGCCGAGGCCTTCCAGGCAATTGATCCGGCTGCACTCAGCAGGCGATTGGTATGCCTGGTGTTGGAAAACCCGCAGCAGGTGGTCATGGGCAAGGAGCCCGTAATGCACCAGGGCAAGGTGGTGGGTTATTTGACCAGTGCCTACTTCGGCTATACCATTGGCAAGCCACTCGCTTATGCCTGGGTGCCCGCAGCATTGAGTACGCAGGGCACAGGCCTCACTATCCGGTATTTCGACCAGGATTACCCGGCCATTGTTGGACAGGATCCACAGTACGATCCACAAATGACAAGATTAAAATCATGATGAACGATACATTATCCCCCGGCACGATCGGGCGAAGGCAGGCAGCCGCCCTGCCGGAGCAGCCGCCGCAGCTGTGGAAATCGGTGAAGCCGAAGAAAGCCTACGATGCGGTGATTGTCGGCGGTGGTGGTCATGGACTGTCAACCGCCTATTACCTGGCTAAGAACCATGGCCTGACCAATATCGCCGTTGTGGAGAAAGGCTGGCTTGCAGGCGGCAACACCGCCCGCAACACCACCATCATCCGCTCGAATTACCTGTGGGATGAATCGGCGGCCATTTACGAGCATTCCCTGAAATTATGGGAAACGCTGGAAGAAGACCTCGGCTATGAAATGTTCTTCAGCCAGCGTGGGGTGCTGACCCTGGCCCATTCCGTCAGTGATGTGCGATCGAAAAAGCGGAATTTATATGCAAATGCCCTCAACGGCATCGACAGTGAATGGCTAACGCCGGCAGAGGTGAAGAAGCTGGTGCCCATCATCAATATCAGCGAGGATGTCCGGTACCCGGTACATGGTGCTACTTACCAGCCACGGGGCGGCATCGCCAAGCACGACTGGGTGGCCTGGGGCTATGCGAAGGCGGCCAGCGACCTTGGGGTGGATATCATCCAGGGCACCGAAGTAACCGGCTTTGACATCCGCAACAACAGGGTCCAGGGTGTACATACAAGCCAGGGCACTATCGCTGCCGGTAAAGTGGGACTCGTAGCAGCGGGTCATTCCTCGCTGCTGGCCGAACTCGCCGGATTTTCCATTCCCATCCAGAGCCGGCCCTTGCAGGCGCTGGTGAGTCCGCTCTTAGAACAGGTGCTGAATACTGTGGTCATGAGCGGCGCCGTACATGTTTATGTGAGCCAGGCCCACAAAGGTGAGCTGGTGATGGGAGCAGGAACCGATGCCTTCAACTCCTACTCCCAGCGCGGTGGCTTCCATGTGATTGAACACCAGATGGCGGCTGCGCTGGAATTGTTCCCCATCTTCGCCCGCGCGCAGGTGCTAAGGACCTGGGGCGGGATCGTTGATATCGCTCCCGACGCCTCGCCCATTATCGGCCTCACGCCGGTGGAGAACCTGTTTATCAATACCGGCTGGGGAACAGGCGGTTTCAAAGCCACGCCCGGTTCGGGCTGGGTGATGGCCCATACGATGGCAAATGGCCGTCCACATGAATTGAACCGCCCCTTTGCGCTCGACCGCTTTGAAACGGGGCATCTCATCGACGAACATGGAGCAGCCGGAGTTGCCCATTAAAACTACATTTATGCTGTATATACCTTGTCCCCACTGTGGCCTGCGCAATGAAACCGAGTTTCATTATGGCGCTGAGGCCGGGGTAGCCTACCCCGAACCCAATACGCTGACCGACAGCGAATGGGCGAAGTACCTTCATATCCGTGCCAATCCCAAGGGCTGGCTTGCCGAGCGCTGGGTGCATTATGCCGGCTGTGGCCGCTGGTTCAACCTGTGGCGCAACACCATCACCCATGAGATCGGGCCGGCATGGCTTCCCTTCACCACAAAACCAAAAGCACCCGGTAACATCGGGCAGGAGGGCCCAAGGGTATGAGCGAGATTTCATTCAGTTTTGATGACAAGTCCTACAAGGGGCATCCCGGTGAGCCGATGGCTGCAGCCTTGCTGCGCAGTGGCTTGCTGACCATCACCAACAGCACTTATCATGGCCGTCCACGCGGGGTTGTCGGATTGGGCGTTGAGGAACCCAATGCCCTGGTACAGCTGGTATCAGGAACCATGGAATCGATGCTTCCGGCCACGGTGATAGAAGTGGCGGCGGGACTGGCGGCACGCAGCCTTACCGGCATCGGTGCATTGCCAGACCACCCCGAAGAAGCCCGCTACGACAAAACCAATCGCTATGTGGATACGCTGGTGGTCGGGGCAGGTCTTGCGGGACTAAAGGCAGCGGAGGAGCATTTGCGTGCAGGTCGCGAGGTGATGCTGATCGACGACCAGCCAGGGCCCGGCGGTCACCTCCGGCAGCTTGGACAGGAACTACCCCCTGCCCTGCGGGAGGTTCTGGCGCATAAAAACCTTACTTACCTGTGCAGGTGCACGGCAACAGGCCTGTATGACCAGAATTATATTGTCGCCATTGAGCGGCGAAGCGACCACCTGGGGAATGCCGCGCCGGCCAACCGCGCCCGCATAAGGGTCTGGCATATCCGTGCCGACCAGGTTGTGCTGGCAACCGGGGCATTCCAGCGCCCCTTGATCTTTGCGAATAACGACAGGCCTGGCATCCTGCTCTCCCATGCGGCAGCGACCTATGTTGCGGTACATGGGGTGCGGGGCTTCCGGACTGCCGTGGTGGCTACCGTTGACAACCAGGGCTATCGCGATGCGCTCAGGCTGCATAAAGCAGGCGTAACGGTGCAAGGCATCTATGATGTGCGGCCCGGGGCCGGAGGGCCCAGTGTTGATGCAGCAAGGGCGGCGGGGATTCCGGTCCGTTTCCGCGCTACGGTGCTCGACACGGGTTCCAATACAGCAGGAGCTTTGGATAATGTCATCATTCGTGACCTCGATACAAACGAAACCATTCAAATAGCGGCCGACCTGCTCGCCGTATCCGGGGGCTGGACACCTATAGTAGACCTGGCGACCCATATCGGCATCAAGCCGAAATGGAGCGCGGAACACGCAGCCTTCCTGGTCAGCCACACAACTGACCGGCTCCGCACCGCCGGCATGCTGGCCGGCGACTTCGGTGGCGACGACGATCCATCGGTATACTTCGGTCCGGCACTTGATGAGGAGCAGTCGAGGCACGCCTACATCGATTTGCAGCGCGATGCCACCCTCCATGAGCTGCGCCGTGCCGTTGGGGCAGGCTTGCACAGCATCGAACATATCAAACGATACACCACCATAGGTACTGCCCACGACCAGGGCAAGACCAGCGGCATGCTCACTATCGGTGCACTATGCCAGCTAAATGCCCTGTCACCTGGTGATGTGGGTACCCTTTCTTTCCGTCCACCCTATGTGCCGGTGCCCTTTGCTGCACTGGCCGGAAGGGAACGCGGACCGCTTTCCGATCCCATCCGCATCACCCCGCTGCACCAATGGCATGTGGAAGCCGGGGCCGTATTCGAGGATGTGGGGCAATGGAAGCGACCCTGGTATTTCCCGGAGCCCGGGGAGGGCATGGAAGCTGCCGTCCGGCGGGAGTGCGTGGCAGCCAGGGAGGGTGTGGCCGTGATGGACGCTTCCACCCTCGGAAAGATTGATATCCAGGGACCTGACGCTGCTGTTTTCCTCGACCGGATCTATACGAATATGTTCTCGACATTGCCGGAAGGGCAGTGCCGTTACGGCGTAATGTGCAAGGCAGACGGCATCGTCTTTGACGACGGCGTCACCACCCGGCTGGGTAAAAACCATTTCCTGATGACCACCACCACAGGCGGTGCAGCCAGGGTGCTGGCCTGGCTGGAAGAGTGGCTGCAGACGGAGTGGCCTGACCTGAAAGTCTATTGCACTTCGGTAACCGAGCATATTGCGACGATTGCGCTGGTGGGTCCTAAAAGCAGGCAGCTCCTGCAGGAACTGGTGAAAGACACTGACCTCTCCAAAGCCGCCTTTCCCTTCATGCACAGCAGGGAGGCGACGATCGACGATATACCGGTGCGCATTGCCCGCATCTCCTTTTCAGGGGAGCTGGCCTTCGAGATCAACGTTGCCTGGGGCTATGCCCGCCATATCTGGGAACGACTTTGGGCGCTTGGAGCTGGCTATGGGCTCACTGCCTATGGCACAGAGACCATGCACGTGCTGAGGGCGGAAAAGGGGTACATTATTGTCGGGCAGGATACCGACGGCACGCAAACGCCGTATGACCTGAACATGTCCTGGGTTGTTTCCAAAAAGAAGGAGTTCATCGGAAAGCGTTCCTTCCAGTTGCCCCACCTTAAGGCAGCGGGGCGGCTGCAGCTGGTTGGCCTGCTGCCAGGGAACGTTGACGAAGTGATTCCGGAAGGCGCATACATCACAGTACATAATGCAGGGCCGGATGAGCAGGGCAAAACCCCGCACACCGGTTTTGTGACCAGTTCATACTATTCGCCTATGCTTGGGCGTGCATTTGCCCTGGCACTGGTGGCCGGTGGCCTGGACCGGATGGGGGAAGATGTTGTTGTTCCTGTTGGAAAAAATCTGCTGCGCGCCACCATCTGCGACGCTGTATTCATTGACAAGGAGAACCTTAGAAGAGACTAATTATATGATCACGAAACACAGTCCGCTGAAAGGAATGAACGTAGGAACCGCCGCAACCGTGGCGATCCGTGAATTGCCCGGATTGCACACCATTGATCTTCGTGTGGCGCCCGCGAGCCCTGCACAAGCCGCAGTTGCTGAAGCGCTGGATATGGCGCTGCCGGGGAAGCCGGGCCAAATCTTTGCAGGTAAAGTACCTGGTGGTGATGCGTATGCTTTGTGCCTTGCGCCGGACTGGTGGCTACTTGTAGAATACCCCGAAGCTGTGCAGCAGCTGGCACCACTCCTGTTGCAAGACCACCATTTCAGCGCAGTAGATGTCAGCGGCCAGCGGACGACCATTGAACTTGAAGGACCAGGCGCCCGTGAAGTGCTCGCCCATCTTTGGGAGCAGGACCTCCGGGAAAAAAGTTTCCCTGTTGGAACTGTCTCCCAGGGACTGATGGCGAAGGCGCCGGTGATCGTATGGCATATCGCCCCGTTTCGTTACCGTGTGATGGTCCGAAGCTCTTTCGCTTTGCACTTGTGGAAGGCGCTGGTAGACGCGGCGGAGGAGTGGGTATAAGCAGGGATAATGTTCTTCATTTCAATTTCAGGCATTTTAAATGGCTGATTTTGCGGCCGGCTGGCTTTAAGGAAAAGCATTTATTTTTATGCACATAAATAAATCGATAGTGCATTTCGGGTTTTCAAATACCGATTTTACTTACCAGATCTATCAGCCCCAGGGGGACGACAAGGTCCTCGTGGATTTTTACTGTGAAGTGCTTTTTTCTCCAGATTCGGCAAACCTTTTTACCCGTGCAATCCTGCCGTTTCCTGGCTGCGAACTGGTTTTCTATTTGCACGGAGAAGCAAAAACAACCATCCATGAAACGGAGGAAGCTATCCTATCAAAGTCTTATTTGTTTGGACAGCCCTCCATCACCCGGAAATTCCAGGTTTCGCCAGGCGCGAGGATTTTCGTTGTGCGAATAAAGCAACATCTGTTCAAAAGCTTCCTGCACGATTATACAAACTGGCAGGACAGGATCTTCCCGTTACAAGAAATTGCAGGCGAAGACAGCTGGGCACTTTTCAGTCAACTGAATAAAACACAATCGTTTGAAGACAATATCAGCATTGCGCAGCAGGCAATGGCCAGGCTGATCAACAAAAAGCCGGACGAAAATTTTCAATGGCTGCAAACAATCGAAGGCGCAATCCCTGACAATACTTCGGTTGCCCGGCTAGCGAAGCGAACCCATATCACCATCCGGCAACTTGAACGGCAATTCAATACCTACTTTGATCTTACACCACAGGAATACCTGCGTCTGAAAAAGCTTGCTAATGCGCTGGATCATTATGCCCGTAGTCCCAATACTTCTGTAACCGATGCTTCATACATCGGCGGCTTTGCCGATCAGGCGCATTTCATCAAAACCTTTCGCTTTTATTCGCCACTGGCACCGTTCCGCTTTTTCCGGAACTACAACATCAAAAAGCATTGACGATTGTCGCACCTGTACAATTTCCAGGTAGCGCCATACATCAATTTTGTGAAAAAACAGGGTATGAAAAGACTTCAAAATAAGGTAGCGCTTGTTACGGGTGCAGCACAGGGCATTGGTGCAGCAATCGCCAGGGAACTCCTTTGCAATGGTGCGGTGGTATTTCTATCCGACATTGACCATGAACGTGGTGTTGAAACAGTTAATACACTTGGCAAGAATAGCTACTATCTTAAGCTCGATGTGCGCATGGAGCGTTGCTGGGAAAATGCCCTGGCGGCTATAAAAAGCTCCACCGGTCAATTGGACATCCTGGTCAACAACGCCGGCGTAACAGGTTATCACCTGCCACTGGGCGCACAAAACCCTGAAGAGGCAACACTTGACAGTTGGCTCCAGGTACACCAAACAAACCTGACCGGCACTTTCCTGGGTTGCAAGTATGGCATTGCTGCCATGAAAGAAAACAAGACACATTCAGCCATCATCAACATCTCGTCACGGTCTGGCATCGTGGGCATTCCCCATGCAGCAGCCTATGCGTCCAGTAAAGCGGCTATTCGCAATCACACCAAATCTGTTGCCTTGTACTGTGCAGAAAAAAATTATCCTATCACCTGCAACTCTATTCATCCCGCAGCTATCCGAACACCGATGTGGGAGCAGATGCTGAATCCCATAGAGGACCCGGAAGTTCAGCTTCAGCGCATGGCAGCACAGATACCGCTGAAACAATTCGGAACACCCCGGGATGTAGCTTATGCTGCCGTATACCTTGCCAGTAATGAAGCCAGTTATATCACCGGGATAGAACTCAATATAGACGGCGGCATCCTGGCCGGAGCTGCGGCTTCACCAACTTCCAATTGATACAATTTCTACAACCAAAAACTATACTTCATGAACAATCAAAGAACTTATTTATTACTGCTTCTGCTGGTGGTTTTTTATTGCGAAAGCTGTAAGAAGGAAACAACAAAACCAGGCAGTAGCCAGGAAAGGTACCTCACTATAGCAATGAATAACAGTTATTTTCCGCTGGAAAAAATTGACTCGGCTTTTGTTTGCTGGCAATCTGCAAATGGAACAGACAGTATAAAACTTGACAGGATAGAAAACAGGCTTCGCACCTCACTTAACCATTTACCGCAGGAGCAAACGACCTATAGCATAACACTGTTTTCGTCTGTAATGATTGGAGCCAGGAAAATCAAGTGGGACAAAACTTTTGTTGCCAATTTCAAGCTGGCAGACAGTTACACAGATTCGGCACCCGTAAGTTTTTCCGATAACAACTGGCTGCCAAGAGTTATCCTGAATGACCAGTCGGGCCTGATTGCTTTTTGTGGCATGCGTCCTGACGATCCGCATTTTTCCTTTTTTAAATTGGATCAATCCTGGCAACAATTTGCTGTTGACCGATCATACTGGTATACCGTGGGCGGCCCACAAAAACTGGCTGGCAGCGTCTGGCGGGGAAACCAGGTGTTGAATGCATCTGGCAATTACAGCAACGACACGCATTTCTCCAGCCTTGCCACACAACTGGGAAACCACCAATGGAATCATCTTGAAGTGGTAATGTTGTTCACCAATGCGGATCCAAATATTGGTACTTTCATTCTGGATTTCAACCAGGATTTTAATTGATGAATTCACCCTTCTTAAGTTGATCCACAGCAATACTGGCCGCGCGCGCTGTAAGGGCCATGTAGGTGAGTGAAGGATTCTGGTTGCCCGTGGAAGTCATACAGGCCCCATCAGTGACGAAGACGTTGGGGCAGGCATGAAGCTGGTTGGCCTGCTGCCAGAGAACGTTGATGAAGTGATTCCGGAAGGCGCATACATCACAGTACTTAATGCAGGGCCGGATGAGCAGGGCAAAACCCCGCACACCGGTTTTGTGACCAGTTCATACTATTCGCCGATGCTTGGGCTTGCATTTGCCCGGGCACTGGTGGCCGGTGGCCTGGACCGGATGGCATTTTGCCCCGTTTCGTTACCGTGTCATGGCCCGAAGCTCTTTCGCTTTGCACTTGTGGAAGGCGCTGGTAGACGCGGCTGCGGAGTGGGTATAAATTTTTCGGCCTTAATTAGGCCTTATTTAGGCTTCCCGGCGGCCTGGATTAGGCTTCCGCCAGGCTTCCAGAGGGCTTCCGGCAGGCTTCAAATTCACTTATGGAACGCAAATGGAAGGCTTATTGAAGGCTTCAGATAGGCCTCAAACCAATACAAGCCACGGAAAGTGGCGAGCCACTCATGTTACGAGTGATCACGTTATCATTTGCTTTAGACATTTTGTCATTTTTCAGTTTTACAAAAATTGGATTTACTGTTATTTGCGGGCAGCGGGAGTGCATTTTGCGGAATTTTCACATGGTCTTCATGTGGTCCTTAAGTGGTCCTTAAATACACTCATCAAACTCCCACAATTTGCCAGAAAAACGGCCAGGCCATTAGCCGTCAATCTGGCATAACCTGAATCATTAAGCGCTGGTTACCGGGGCAGCTCCTCCCGGTAAGCCGGGCGGGCAGGCGCTTAGGGTATGAACCGGTTAAAGATATCCAGGGATTTCAACATCGCCCAGGTGAACAATACCATCCCTATAAAAACTGATATGGGCAATAGAAACGAGGCAGGACCGGTGAATGCGCACAAACATGTGGGCAGGTAATTTGCTCGGTACAAAAAATCCGTATGTTGGGGTGGTTGCACTCTACGAACACTATATCGGCAATTCGGACACGAGTGATCGATTTTTGAGCGTTGAAGAAAATGTGTTCCTGGATCATAATTGTAGATTATTAACATACGCTCCAAATATTCAGATCCAATACACAAAACGGTGATTCAACGGTATCAACCCTTTTTCAACCGGCAGAGCCAGGCAGGTGATAAAGGACAGTTGGGATACAAAAGGAAGGAAAAATAAGTTGCAAAACGCTCCCAAATTTGTCGTTTTGGCTCCTGAAATCGCGTTTCTGGAAATTGGAACTGGCTGATCAAACAATCAACCAGCGAATAGCCTTGACTTTTCTGGAGACGCACCTGTTTTACGCAGTGTGCCTGCAAGAAATGCATGTTTTTAGGTCCATAAACAGCAGTTCTGAATAATCCAACTTACTCCTTTCCTCCTGTTTTTTCCGGATGCCTGGTTGCCGTTTTTTTAATCTAATTCTTGACATGAAAACTAATCCAAATGGCAAAAACCAATCGAAATTTCCTGATCCGTGAGTTCAATTCGCAAGCCTGTAGGATTAATTCATGTTACTATATCAATTTGGTTAATGAATTCATTATCTGACGCCCAAAAAATTAAAACCGGTACCCTATGTAAAATTGTAACAGGTTGTTTTTAAAATTCAGTCCGCTTCCACTGGGTACATAGTTAGGATTATCTTGAATCATACTTGTATCTGGCATTTTATATAGATTTGTCATACTGATATTGTAGCGTGCACCCACCAGGATTCCTTTAAAAGGCCGCACTTCCAAACCGAAGCCAAACCCGGCATCTATCCGGTTATAATAACTAAGCGCATTATCTATAGATGCAATGCCCGTTGTCATCTTGCTGTTGTCAGCCTGAGCATTGAGGAGGTAGGCAATCTGGCCACCTAACTGAATTTGAAAAAAACGGGTAATATTAATCGCCATTAACTGGCTCAGCATGACATAGTTCAGCTTGACATTCCCCGTTGTTAAGCCGGTTGAATAATTATATGCCTGGCTGGAATAAACGAGTTCAGTCCTTGAACCCAAAATCTTACGTGAACTGGGATCAAGAAAAATGCCAACCTGGAAGCCCGTCTCACTTGTGTTATTGATTTCTGCGGCACTGGTTATATTCGTAAAATTGAGACCGGCTTTAATGCCTAATCCCAGTGAACGATCTTCTTTTTTCTCCTTTTTGCTTTTTGAAGTATTGTTGGCAATGCTATCCTGCTGGCTAAACACCAATGCGGGGAAGAGGATCAGTAAAAGGGAATATATCTTTTTCATAAATTAATTTTTTGTTTTTAGTATGTATTTGGTAAAATAATGTATACCCGAACCTTCATATATAGTACGGCCTTTGTTTTCCAATGCGAAATCTTTTGTAGAATAAACCAGGTTAACAGGGTCCCCATTAAATATCTCCCAATCACCAGGCGGGCGCATCTTTATATTTCTAATCTTATATGCAAGAGATTTACCCTGTTCAGAATGTATCTTAAGGTTGAAAACATGCTTTGTGTTTGCATCTACAAAACATTCAACCTTAGTAATATTTAATTCCCCTACACTTGCGCTGTCTTCCAATGAAACTGCCTCAAAATCATCCAAAGCTTTTAAATAAAATTGTGGATGAAAATTCCGGATATTGGATATCGTTGATTTATCCCCTACTATTTCAATATCCATCGAAGCATGATCAAAATAAGTATAGCTCCACCCGTATGCAGTGTTGTTAACGAGGTCATCCTCTATTTCCATAGTAAGCGTATACTTATGATTATTTGTTAAAAGATCCAGATCAAGACCGAGCGTAAATTTTTCTAGTTTAGTTACTTCCTTTCCTCTATTATAAATGGTTTCCTTTTCGGTCACTTCAACCGATACATGCACTAAATCTTGCGTTTCAATCAGGGCGGGTGAAACGTAGGTAACTTTGCTTCCGCTGCCTGTGAGCCTACCATGTTCGGTTGTTGGCCTGCCAAACCAGGTAAGACTCCACTTGCCAACATTTTTGGCAGGCACCAATTTGGGTAAAGGAGGCAAATCATCATCTTCAACAGTTTGTGCTATCTGCACTTCTATGATGCCAGTCTGATTTTGTGTGAATTTTGTTTGAGGTGCATATAACTTTACTTTTTGAATCAGGGACCAGCTACTGAAATGAGTGCTTGCAATACTGATTGTTTTGGCCAGGGTATCCAGGTCGCGGTTTTTTAGATCAGCGCGCCATAACCCGGTACTATCCTGGAATGCGATATAAAGGAAGTAAGGATGACTGCCATTGACGTCCTCATCGGAATAGTGATACGTAATGGTGACCGGCTTGTCGAACCTGGTGCCCTCTGGAAGCAATTGGTACGCGAGTCCGGTTCCCCCCGGCGCTTCATTCATTATGGGTTGTACGGAAATTTCCATGTCACCCAAAAGTGCCTCAGCTGGTATACTTAGTTGCAGCCTTCCATCCGCAGAGACGATTTCGCCACCATTTATGCCAATGGTTTTTGTTATGGGATCACCGACGGGTTCGCCAACCTCTGTTATAGCGGGCGTGCCATCCGGCTGATCAGGGACCTGTATAAAGGATTTTTTACAACTATTTAATAGAACAAACAGGGAAAGGAATAGGAGGATGTCCTTACCTGATTGAATGATGGCAATTCTCATACTAAACTGTTTTACGTTGTTAAAAAATACACAGGGCAGGATGTTTTCTTATGGGAAGGAACTGATTCAAATGTAGAACCGACCGGGGTTTGCTTCTATCCCCCGAAACAGTGATTTTGGTTGAAGAGTGAAGAATCACCTGAAAGGGTGAATTTTTCAGGAATCTTTGATTTTGTTCTGGAGAAAGCGAACCTTTATAGCAATTATCAACCGGACAGATGACAATATCCCTTAAATCATATGCATTGCCTGCGGGGATGTTGATCGCATTGTTTTGCTGCTTGTTTGCCAGGTCGCAAAATATTCCGGATAGCCTGCTCAATAAACTCAATACTGCGCCCAATGATTCAGTAAAAGCAAGGACATTACTGGATATAGGCGAAACGATTGAAGCCACATACACGGACAAAAGCCTGGGATATTATTACGAGGCATTAATACTCAGTAAAAAAATAAAAAATAATAGTCTCCTGATTTCATCATGGAATGATGTGGGCGTATGTTATATCGAGCTGAATAAGATGGATAGCGCTTTAACGGCTTTTGAACAGGCTATCATTTACACAAGGCTTGAAAAAAATCCGCTTAGGGAAGCAAAAGTATTGGTGAATATGGGAAATGTTTACCTGCATAAAAAAGACCGGGTAAAGGCAATTGAATACTATTTGCAATCCGCCCGCCTTTGGGAAACCTGTGCCGACAAAAACAACCTGGCAGGATTATATGCAAATATTACAATGCTGTTGTATGAACAGGGAGAATATAGAAAAGCTGTGGAATATGGCACCAGGGGGTATTCACTTGCGATGCGCATTGGAGATGATTTTTCAGGTACAAATGCTTTGCTGAACCTGGCAAATGCATATTATGGACTTGCTCAATTTGATAAAGCCTATGAAACATTACAGAAGGCAATACCAATGGCAAAAAGGGGAGGCGATATAGAACAGGTCTCTACTGCTTACGATGACCTCGGCGGGTATTTTTTACAAAAAAAAGAATACCAGCCTGCCTTAACGAATTTCCAGGAATCATACCGCTATTCACTTCAACTTGCAAACAAGTTTCATCTTTGCGAGATTTCAAGCAAGCTTGCTACAATTTACCATAACCTGAATGAACCTGACAAGGCACTGAAATTTATTTCCCAGGCAGAAAAGCTTGCCAATGAAGTGGGGGCAAGGGCAAATTTGAATGAAATATACCGTATAAGGGCAGAGATAGAACAAAGTGCAGGGAATTACAGGCAGGCCAGCGAATATTTTTCGAAAGCCCTTACCCTGAGTGATTCTTTATTCAAAGCTTCTACCAGTGAAAAAGTAGCAGAGGTTGAAGCTCAATACCAGAATGAGAAAAAGCAAAGTGAAATTGAACTGTTGGAAAAAGACAGGCTGGCACAATCTCTTTCCCTGAAGCAGAAGTCAACACTTAATTATATTTTGACCGGCTTATTAACTGCACTTTTATTGGCCGGATTTTTAGGTTACCGAAATCTTCACCATCGTCAGCTTTTGGCAAAACAGCAGGAGGAACTGCATAAGGAACAAATCCTTTCATTGGAAAAAGACAAACAGTTAGTTGCCCTTGACTCCATGTTGAAGGGGCAGGAAGACGAACGGAGTCGTTTGGCTAAGGATTTGCATGACGGGCTGGGTGGTTTGTTATCAGGTGTAAAATTCTCATTAAGCAATATGAAAAGCAATATGATTATAACCCCGGAAAATATGGCTGTTTTTGAACGGTCATTGGATATGATAGATACTTCTATCAGTGAACTGCGGCGTGTGGCCCATAATATGATGCCGGAAATGCTTACTAAGTATGGTTTGGATGAAGCAGTAAAGGAATATTGCAATACCATAAATTCCACCAGACTCCTTAGCTTAAAGTACCAGTCTGTTGGCATGGATGTCCGGCTAGAAAATTCAACAGAGATTATTATTTACCGCATTGTACAGGAGTTGGTGAATAACGCGATGAAACATGCAAGGGCATCGGAAGTTTTTGTACAACTCATAAAAGAAGGACCAAGGCTAAATGTGGTAGTGGAAGACAACGGAATTGGATTTGATTCGTCCACAATGGGAAATAACCAGGGTGCCGGACTTGTAAATGTAAAAAGCAGGGTAGATTATTTAAAGGGCCAGTTGGATATACATACTGCACCCGGAAAAGGAACATTAGTGAATATTGAATTTAATATATAACTATGATTCGTGTATTTATAGTGGATGATCATCCGGTTGTTATTGAAGGTCTTCATTCATTGTTACAAAATGAGAAGGGGATCGAATGGGCAGGCCATGCTATGAATGCATCATCCTGCCTGGGGTTTTTTATTAATAATACTGCCGATGTGTTATTGATGGATATCAATATGCCGGAGATGGATGGAATTGAACTTTGTTCGGTTATAAAAAATAAATACCCCGGCATTTTCATACTTGGATTAAGCACGTTTAACCAGGGGATCTATATTAAAAAAATGATGGAGAATGGAGCATCCGGATATATCTTAAAAAACAGTTCAAGAGACGAACTGCTGAAAGCCATCCAAACGGTAAACAATGGCGGGATTTATTTTAGTGGAGAAGCCGGAGATGCGTTGAAAGAATATCAAAAATCTTCGGGTCCCCAATTGCCGGAACTATCCCGCCGGGAAAAAGAAATTTTAGGACTTATTGCTGAGGGCTATACCAATCCCCAGATAGCGGAGAAATTATTTTTAAGTTCATTTACGGTGGATAGCCACCGGAAAAACCTGCTCGCCAAGCTGGATGTAAAAAATACGGCAACGCTTATCAGGCTTGCCGTGGAAAGAAAACTTATTTAGCCGGCCAAACCGAATTCCTGTCTCTACCAAAACCATTGTTGTTTTATACTCTTTTGGGGCAAGGCCGGTCACAATTCACCCTTCTTAAGTTGATCCACGGCAATACTGGCCGCCCGCGCTGTCAGGGCCATGTAGGTGAGTGAAGGATTCTGGTTGCCCGTCGAAGTCATGCAGGCGCCATCGGTGACGAAGACGTTGCGGCAGGCATGAAGCTGGTTGGAGCCGTTAAGCATGGAAGTCTTCGGGTCCCTGCCCATCCGGCAGCCGCCCATCTCGTGGATGTCGAGGCCGGGGGACCATTTAAGGTCGGTGGGCCTGATGTTCTTAGCTCCCGATACTTCCAGCATCTCGGCGCTTTGTTGCAGGAAGTCCTTCAGCATTTTTTCATCGTTCTCCGTATAACCTACACTTGTTACCAGCTGGGGTATGCCCCAGGGATCCTTGAGGTCGGGATGGAGGCGGACATGATTCGCAGCGGTGGGGATGACCTCGCCCTGCATGGACATATAGGCAGTCCAGTTACCCGCTTCCGTAACAGCATCCTTGTACCCGGCACCTAAACCTTCGGCATCGGCGCGGTTGCGGCCGGCTGCCCAGAAAGTGATGTAGCCCCGCTGGAAATCCATTTCCTGTTTGCGCAGGTTGCGGAAACTTGGGATCAGCATCTCCAGCGGGCGGCGGCCAAAATAATATTTGTCGGAAGGTCCATCGATATCTGCGGTGATCATACCGCGATAGTTCTGGAAAGCCAGGTAAGTGCCCAGGATTCCATAGTCGTTGCCCAGCCCATTGGGGAACCGGCGGGAGGTGGAATTCAGCAGTATAAGGTTGCTGTTCAGGCAGGCTGCGTTGACGAAGATGATCCGGGCAAAATATTCGGTTGTTTCCTTAGTTTGGGCGTCGATCACCCGTACGCCTGTAGCCCTCCCCTTCGCTTCATCGTAGATGATGGAATGCACGACCGCATCGGGACGTATGGTAAGGTTGCTTGTAGCCATGGCCCAGGGCAGTGTGGAGGAATTAGAACTGAAATAACCGCCGAAAGGGCAACCCCGATGGCAGATATTGCGGGCCTGGCATTTACCGCGGCCCTGTTTCAGGTGAATCTCCTTCGGCTCGGTCAGGTGGGCGCAGCGGCCCACGATCATGCGGCGCTCTTTGTAGTGCGTGTTGAAGCGGTCGCGCATACTCTCTTCCACGCAATTGAAGGCCCAGGGCGGCAGGAATTCCCCGTCAGGAAGGTTCTCGATACCATCGCGGTTGCCGCTGATGCCTGCGAAGATTTCGACGTGGCTGTACCAGGGCGCCAGGTCTTTATAGCGGATGGGCCAGTCGGTCGCGAAGCCGTCGCGGTCCGGACCCCCGAACTCGAAATCACTCCAGCGCTGCGTCTCACGGCCCCACATAAGCGATTTCCCTCCCACCTGGTAACCCCGGATCCAATCGAAGGGCTTTTCCTGGACATAAGGATGCTCCTTGTCCTTCACGAAGAAATGTTGGGCGCTCTCATCGAAGGCATAGCATTTACTGGCGACGGGGTTCTCCTCCACTATTTTCCTGGTCAGTTCCAGGCGGTGTTCGAACTCCCAGGGATGCTTAAGCGATGTGGGATAATCCTTCTTGTGGACGACGTTCTTTCCGCGCTCCAGCACCAGGGTCTTCAGTCCATGGTCGCAGAGTTCCTTGGCAGCCCAGCCCCCGCTTATGCCAGAGCCGATGACGATAGCGTCGTAAGTATGCTGGTCTGCTGACTTCAGGTTGAGCGAGATGGGGTCGGGCATTGTAAAACGTATTGTTTTTTTTATAGCAATAAATGATGGCTGTGGAATACCAAAACATCAGTACCTGGAAAGGCAAACAAAATGAAACTTATTTTTAAAATTGAAATTATTTATTTCCTCAAATATGCAGTAAATTACTATACCATCCTTCTTACTCCCGCCCCTTGAAACAGATTAGCTGCAGGTAATTCTTAAGTTGCATTTACTCATTCAAAATAATAAATAATGAAACGAATCCCGGCAATGCTTGCTGTCCCAGTTGTTGTACTGTTGTTTTCCTGCAATAACCAGCCGCCAAAGGAAGAAACCAAATCAGCAGATACTACTGTAGCGGTAACCAGCCCCGCACCGCCGGTTGAAGCAAAACCCGTATTTACGCCATTCAAAGTCGTTATTATCCAGCAAAAGGTGAAGGATTTTGAGAAATCAATGGCCGATTATTTTAAACGGGATTCACTGCGTCAACCTTTTGGCATCACGCACTTTATGATAAGCCGGAATGCAAAGGATTCCAACACCGTATTTGTAATCGACAAAATAGAGGACATGGATAAAGCGAAAGCTTTTTACGCACAGCCTGGCCTTAAAGAAGCGATGAAGAAGGCTGGAGTAAGCAGTCCGCCCGCATTTACCTATGCAGAAATGGTACGCAGCAGCGATGCCCCACTACAATACACCGACGGTATAGCTGTCACCCATCATGTAAAAGATTATAGTGCCTGGTTAAAAGTCTTTGATGCTGAAGGTGCCGCCACAAGGAGTGCCAATGGATTGATCGATCGGGGTATAGCCCGCGACCTCAATGATTCCAACACCGTATCTATTTTATTTGAAGTGAGTGATATGGCAAAAGCAAAAGCCAGGATGTCTTCACCGGAATTAAAAAAGATCATGACGGATGCCGGGGTAGACAGCCCGCCCACAACCCGTTTGTACAAAGTAATAAAATGATGCCGGGCTGGCATGAAATAATTGCTTTCAAAGGGTTTCAGGAAACTGGAACCCTTTGCCTTTTTAGCCATCCAGGTACAATTCCAATAATAGTTTATACCTTACTGGTAATACATATTTCGCCGGTAATTATCTGTATAATTTACAACATGGCGAAAGGTGTAGTACTGCTAAAATTGTAATGAAGCCATGAAAGCAACAATAGTTTTAGTCCTACTGCTATCGGCTTCGGTATTAATTGCCGGATGCCAGCATAATAGCATACCTAAACAAGTTGATTCAAGTAAATTATACTATTTCAAAGATAGCAAGACAGGGATTTGCTTTGCGGCAATAAATAGCTTTACGCATGGCTCAAACTATGTAACCTCTATTGCCTGCGTTCCATGTGATTCAGTTAAAAATATTATCAAATGAAGGAACGGCCACTATAACTTTACCACCTTCACTACTCTATGCTCACTACTACCCTGCCTGATTTCCAGGTAGTAAATACCTTCAGGAACCGCCTGCACATCCAGCTGCAGCAAACCCGCCGCAGTGGAATAATTCCAGGTTTTGATGTTGCGGCCCTGCGGGTCAACCAACCTTAAAGATAATGTTCCGGCTGGGGCAACCGGCATTTGCACCAGCAAGGTGCTATGCACCGGGTTGGGATAAATGCTGATGGATGCTGTTCCCTCAAGTGCAACACGCCTTATATCACTGTAGGTAAACTTTCCGCTTATATCCACCATCTTCAACCGGTAATAGATTGTGGAACCTGCACCCATGGCTGCAGCATTCAGATCGGTATAGCGATATAACTGATCTCCTGGCACATTTTGAGCGGCCACCTGGCCCACCACCAGGTACTTAACACCATCTGTACTGCGCTCTATTTCAAAATGACTGACACCCGACTCTGCTGTTGTCAGCCAATCCAGCAGCACATTTTTGTCCTGCCTGGCTGCATGGAAAGACAATAGCCGCAAGGGTAGTGCATATATACTGCCGTGAACAATAAATCCGCTGAAACTGCTTACATCAATGCTGACTTCCCAACGGCTTTGCGTACTATTCCAAACAATGGATGCATCATTGGGATCAATCATTAATGGCGTGCCGGTATAGGTTGCCGGTAATCCGCTTCCATCACTGCTGGTGCCGGGAAATTTTTCAACCCGCAGGTTCGCTATGCCCGCAGCATCTGACGGACCTGCCGGTAAGTTGGCATAATTGTCCGGTGCGACATTATAGGCATCAAATTCCGCCTGTGTAAAATACAGGGTCACCGTTCCGGTTGCTGTGCTTGAATTGGTGGCAGGGGTGATTTGGTAATGCCTGGCTACATAAGGTTGCCCTGCATAAAAAGGCACACCAGGTTCAATCCACACTTTACCGTCCACGGGTCCGCTGACGGGATTGGCACCATTGGGTAAAAGGGAAGCAATGAGCCCGCAACTGGCACTGGTAATAGTTGTAGTACCAGCCCCGCTGACTGCTACACTAGCCTGGTCTGCTGCAGTCGGAAGGATCAAAGCGGGACAAACATCTGCAAAATAGACCGCGTAATCTTCTGCCTGTGCATTCGTTGGAATGGCACAGCCATTTGAAGGGGCTAAACTGCAGGGCATGGCTATGAACCGAAGCCGCAGCCATGTTCCCTTTACCGGAACAGTGGCCGGGGTGGTAAAGCTAAAATTGTATTTGCCCTGTATGCAAGTGGGTGAAGTATAAATGGTTTCATTCGCATCTAAAAAATCGCCATCATTATTGTAATCAATGAATAACTGCAGTTTGTTTTTAATATCAAAAGGTCCACCCAGGTATCCTGCAGTGGTTGAAACGGTATAAGTGGTACCCGGTTCCAGCAGGGTATTATCAGTACAGGCTAAATCCTGGTAATTTCCGCCTATTAAATAGCTGCCATTATTGTGCTGGATTCCTTTTAAAGAAAAAGATAAAATGGTGGCATATTCACTATTTCCTGTAATGAATTGCTGGCAGCCAGTTGTGGGCGGATTTCCCACAAAGATATCTTTCGAAACGGAGCTGGTGCCACTGGCATTGGTTACAGTGAGGGTCGCCGTTTTGCTACCCGGCGTGCTGTAGCTTACTGTTGGGTTTGCTGTCGTGGAACTGGCCGGACTGCCGCCAGGGAAGTTCCAGCTAATTGAGCTTACTTCCCCAACGCTGTAATTGGAAAAAGTTATACTATTACCTGTGCAGATAGTCTTGCTGGACATGTTGAACTGTGCAACGGGTTGATTGACACTACAACTATTTAAACAGGTGACGGATGGATCACCAAGATAGGTGTTCATAGCACTAAGGCTGGCGGAACTGAAGGTGGTGGCAGGAGAAGTTGCATTGATAGAGGAATACATGATATATCCGGATGTGGCATCGTGCTGGGCATTCAGGTTGTGACCGGTTTCATGGGCAGCGGTCACGGCCTGTCCAAGGCTGGAAGAAAGCGCATCTTCCAATAACTGGTACCGGTAGAATAAACAAAGGGTTCCAACCCATGCCAGTCCAATGACGCCATAGTTATAGATACCTGAGCCCGGTGAAGTTTCTGTACCGATATCCCTGGCAGTCCATACTTCTCCCAAATCATAGGAAAACCCGAAATTGCCGGCATTTCCCCAGCTGGTAAAATTGCTGAGCAGGATTGCGGCATCCGGGCCGCTATAGGCCGGTGTAAAGGGATCCGTTGCTGCATTGGTGGAAATGTACTGGCCACTGATCTTAAACTCCAGGTATTGGGTGCCGATCTGGGCATTGCCATAGAGTCCCACCATCATATTAATCACACTGATATTGTGTTCTTCCACATCAGCTGCTGAACTGTATTTTGCCACCATGGAGGCATCCGAAGCAATGGCCAGTTCCACCATTTTACAGGTTCCGGTGGCTGTACCCGCCAGGGTCTGCATGTGGACCGAAACCGAAGCAGTAAAATTTCTTTGCGCCACTTCGGTTAACCCGCAGGTAATCCCGGATTGGGGCACCACATCATGGGCTTCGTAGAATACAAAAATATTTGGGTTAGCCTTTTTATCGAAATAGCGTAATGGTTCAATGAAATATTCCTTGCCCTGTCCTTTTATAAACCCGTAGATGGTCCTGTCGGAAATGGTAAGGTACACACTGCTGGCTGTGTCGTTGCTGAGTTGGCCTGCATAGGTTTTGTAACCTGGCCGTCCTGATTTTTGCCTGCCTTGTGCATTGCCCACCACCAGCTGGTAATTGCCGGTAAGGATATCTTTTTCTTTCAGCGTAATGGGCAGCTGGCCATAGTTCGGCAAATCCAGGACAAAATTGATGGGATCGCTCCCGCTGGATTTAGCAAAACCAGACAACCCGGTCGTATTGATATTGAACAGGGCATATTGCTTAAAGACCTTCGAGAGATTGATTGCCTCCTTGCGGTCCACGGGTGTGGCGCCAACTTTTTTTTGTGCAGACAACTGCAGGGGAAACAGGAAAAAGCAAGGCAATATAACTGCTATGCAACTGGCAGTAAAGCCGGTTTTGGTTTTTCGGACAATCCGGATCATAGATAAATATAAATTTTTATTCGCCTTAATACAAGTTGACGGGAACCCGGGCAGGCAGTAAATTTGTGCCGAATGATACAGATACCCTTTTCAATACTGGAGCTGGCCATTGTTTCCAAAGGGAGCACACCGTCAGATACCTTCAGGAACAGCCTCCACCTTGCGCAAAAAGCAGAAGAGTATGGCTACACCCGATTCTGGCTGGCAGAACACCACAATATGATCAGTGTTGCCAGTTCGGCTACTGTTGTACTCATTGGCTATATTGCTGCAGGCACCAAAAAAATAAGGGTAGGTTCCGGAGGCATCATGCTACCCAACCATTCGCCATTGATTGTGGCAGAACAATTCGGCACACTGGGCAGTTTATATCCGGGCCGCATTGACCTTGGCCTTGGTAGGGCGCCGGGTACCGACCAGGTTACAGCGCATGCCATCAGGCCGGAAAGGATGCAGGCCGTTTACCAGTTTCCGGAAGACATCAGCAGGATCCAGCAATATTTCTCCCCGAAAAATGCTACAGAAAAAGTTCGTGTGAACGTTGCCGAAGGGATAGCCGTTCCCATTTATATTTTAGGCTCCAGTACCGACAGTGCCCGGCTGGCTGCCAATAAAGGCCTGCCTTATGCATTTGCCAGTCACTTTTCCAGCGGTGCGCTGCTGGAAGCACTGGCTATATACCACAATGAATTCCAGCCTTCGGCTTTCCTGCGTGAACCCTACACTATTGCCTGCGTGAATGTGATCGCAGCGGATACTGATGAAGCAGCAGAAAGGCTTTCCACTTCTTATATCCGCATGGTCCTGGGTGTTATTACCGGGAAGATGGATTACCTGCAGGAACCAACAGAAATGACGGAGGAGCTACGCCAGTTAAGGCAAAACCCTGCATTGCAACAGATGATGAAATACGCGTTCATTGGCAGTAAGGAAACTGTGAAAACCGGGCTCAGGGCGTTTTTAGAGGAGACCCGTGTTTCTGAACTGATGGTGGCCACCAGTGCCTATCATCCGGCAGACCGTTTGACTTCATACCGCATAGTGGCCGGGATCATGCAGGAGCTAATTGCCAGCAAATAATAATAACAGTCAAAATCTGAATGTGCGGAAATTCACCATACATATAAAGACTAAAGAATAAGGCAAGGCGTGTTACTAAAACAAAGCGCCAGGCGACGACAATGGATTGATCGATCGGGGTATAGCCCGCGACCTCAATGATTCCAACACCGTATCTATTTTATTTGAAGTGAGTGATATGGCAAAAGCAAAAGCCAGGGCCTATAATATACAAGCACCTGGATTTTTATCAGGGCCTTAAATGTTCAATCACAAATTTCTCAAATGAGTTTACAGCCAGGTTATTATTATTGTGCTTAAGCAGCGAAATATGGGTATCGTCCAGTTTAGGCATGCCTTTTTGGTGCCTGATGATCTCCAGGTCTTCCGGCACCATATTCCTTGGCAAAACAGTAACCCCCAATCCCGCCTTCACTGCAGCAATAGTTCCTGCATAGCTATGACTTGAAAATACAATCCGCCATTTTCTTTTTGTCTTTTCCAGTGATTTAATTGCACGTGACCGATATACGCAGGGCTGGGGCGACAACACTAATGGGATGTGGCTATTACCGCCTTGCGAAAAATGTTCGGCATTGCCAACCCATTCGAGTGTTTCAGACCATACATCTATACCATTAGGGAAATCACCCGGCTTACTCATCTTCACCAGCACTAAATCAAATTCCTTATTCCTGAAACGATCAAAAAGATTAAGTGTCAAATTACATTCGATATTCAACAATATCCGCGGATGGAGTTTTGCATAGGCAGTCAAAACATCTGATAAAAACACACTGGCAAAGTCTTCAGGAAGGCCAAACCGCACTTCACCCTCCAGTTCCGGTTCTTTAAACCGGTCAATGGCTTCCCGTTGCAACTTCACGATCTGCCTTGCATATCCCAAAAAAATCTCTCCATCAGGTGTCAGGGTAAAATGTTTGCCCCTGATCAACAAGGTCTTACCGATCTGCATTTCAAGCTTTGCTATTTGCTGGCTGATAGCAGACTGGGTACGGCTTACCCTTTCCGCGGCGCGGGTAAAACTGCCGCTTTCAGCTACGGCAACAAAGCATTCCAGGGTTAATGCATCAAAGCTCATTATTAGTTTTTCTAATTACAAATATAAGAATTATTCGTATTGCTAATATAAATAAAGCTAATAGTTTTGTGTCCGAATAACAATAATACTTATGGTTCAGCTCCTGAATAATATCCAGTTATACTTCCACGTAGACGCCCTTGCTTTTGTTATGCTATTGCTGGTTGGCATTGTTGGCCTCTCGCTGATGGCTTTTTCCAGCCGTTACCTTAAAGGTGATAGCAGGTACCGCAAATTCTTCCTGACCTTAACTGCCCTTATCGCCTCTGTTTTTATTATGGTGACGGCCGATCATATAGTGCTGTTCCTGGTAGCCTGGGGATGCAGCGACCTGCTGCTGGCCAGGCTGATGGTGCACAAGCCGAACTGGCGGGCGGCCCGTGCGTCTGGCTGGCTGGCCGTAAAAAACTTTGCAGTTGGCTGGGTACTGATCGGTGCAGCTTTAGGCCTTCTATACTTTCAAACTAATGAAACCTCCATCCAGCAGTTGATCCACGCAACATATGATCCGACAATTTTAACCATAGCACTTGGATTGTTGTTTGCCGGGGCTATGACCCAATCGGGGCTGTGGCCCTTTCACCGCTGGCTGATCAGCTCGCTGAATTCCCCTACACCCGTCTCTGCCATAATGCATGCAGGGCTGGTGAATGGCGGTGGATTTTTACTCGCAAGATTTGCACCCCTTTACCTTGAAACCCCAAAGCTATTGACCATCGTTTTTGCATTCGGATTGGTCAGCGCTTTCCTGGGAACATTTTGGAAACTCATGCAAAACGACATTAAACGAATGCTGGCCTGTTCCACCATGGGCCAGATGGGGTTCATGATCATGCAGTGTGGGTTGGGACTATTTCCTGCAGCGATTGCCCACTTGTGCTGGCACGGACTTTTTAAGGCCTATCTTTTCCAGGCTTCCGGTTCAGCAGCCCAGGAAAAAAGGCTTGACCTGGGTTATCCTCCTACCCTTAGCGACTTCGCAGTGGCTTTGCTTTGTGGATTTGCCGGAGCTTACGCTTTTGCAGTGAGCAGCCATAAATCCATATTTGTTGCAGACACTAATTTCTTCCTGGTTGCTATAGCCTGTGTTGCTTCCACACAATTTGCCCTCTCCATACTTCAGCCATTAACCTGGAAGCGGATTACGATCGCATTTTTCTCAACAACCCTGGTGGGTACGCTATATGGACTTAGCGTTTTTTGTATAGAAGTCTTGGTGAAACCATTAAACATCATGCAAGCACAGGAACTGAACAGCATACATTTCATTGGACTCGGCGTCCTGGTTTTCTGCTGGATGGCAGTTTTGTTTCGCCGGCATGGAGCCCAGCCAGCGCAGCAATCAGACCTGGAATCCTGGACTTATGTCAGGATGCTTAATGCCAGCCAACCACATGAAAAGACTATTACGACACATCGCAATCATTACCAGAACTAATGAGCTTACGCAAAAAATTAAAACACCAAAATATGGTAGAACTACTTCAAGAACCGATTTTGATTCACAAGAGAAAAAAGAAAATTGACATAGCCATTGAACAGAGCTGGTCAAAAATTGCCCCGTTCTGGCCGCTTAAAAACCTGATCGCGGTTAATCCTTTAGCAGGTTTTGAGGACCTGCCTTTTGAAGAGGCGCTTACTAAGGGTAAAGCCTATTTCCAGGAAGCAGACCTTCCCCTTCCCATGCAATCCGTGAACCGGGAAACCATCAAATGGTTACAGGCTTTTTTCGACGAGGGCCAGGCGGTTATTGGAATGCCGATGCGACAGAATGGATTGTTTCAGGCCGTACGCCACCTGTTACCATATGACAACAGGCTCTGGCCAAAAGACAACAAGATACTCACCTGGCTTAATCATTTACCTGAAGACCCCCTGGAGGTTATTCCGGATTGCCTGAACTTTCTTGAAATAACTGGTGAGCAACAGGAAAAGTTCCTATCCCTCCTGTTAACCACATTACCGGGTTGGGCAGCACATATACAATATCGTACAAGCTGGGCATCAGGGGCAGACCTAAAACACAATTACCCGGTTCAAAAAGCCGATTACTTAGCCTTGCGGCTGCTGCTAACCTGTTTGCTCTGGCCTTCAGCAAAAGAGCTTTTAGGCTGGCATGAGCAAGCCCTTAAAAAAGCCGGTACAAAATCCCTGGTCAGCAATATGCATAAAGCAGAGCGGTTGTATCGCCAATCATTACTGCAAAAATTAACCACACAATCCCTTCAGCAATCGGAAGAACCAGATGCTCAGCTGGTCTTCTGCATTGATGTTCGTTCTGAACCTTTCCGCCGCGCGATTGAAGCCCAGGGACGATATGAGACCTTTGGTTTTGCAGGATTCTTCGGCGTACCAGTCAGCATTGAAAATGACATTACCGGTGAAAGTCACAGTTCCTGCCCGGTTTTGTTACAGCCTGCACACCATGTAACAGAATATCCACTATGTAACCGCGATTCACTTAAAAAGGAACACCGGAAATGGCAGTCATTTCAGAAGCTCTACCAATCTTTGAAATACAACTTCACTACACCTTTTGCACTGGCTGAGGCCCTCGGATTGGCCAGTGGCCTTTCTATGTTGAAGCGCAGCTTGTGGCCCGGTAAGCGTTTATCTGTCCCGCATTCACATGACTGGAAACCAAATCTCGATTCCATTTCCTATGAACAGCAATGCAACTATGCTGTAAATGCCCTTCGGATGATGGGCTTAACCAGTCACTTTGCACCATTGGTTGTGCTTTGTGGCCACGGTAGCCAAACCCAGAATAATGCTTATGCAACGGCACTGGATTGCGGCGCCTGCGGCGGAAGACACGGCGCGCCAAATGCAAGAATCCTTGCAGCCATACTCAATAATGTGGCCGTCCGCCTGCACCTTAAGCAACAAGGTATACATATCCCAACTTTAACACACTTTATTGCCGCCGAACACAATACCACTACAGATGAAGTAGCGCTGTACACCGCAGAAGTCCCTGGGGAGGTAATGCCTTATATTGAAGCCCTTACAACTGATTTGCAAAAGGCGCGCCTGCAAAATAGCCAATGGCGCTCGGCTGAACTTGGATTAGAACTGGATGAACAAAAAGCAAAAAAACATACCGCCACCCGCGCAAGGGACTGGGCACAAGTGCGTCCTGAATGGGGCCTTGCGAGGAATGCCTGTTTTATTGTCGGGCCAAGGACACTTACAAAGCAAATAAACCTGGGTGGACGATCGTTCCTCCATTCCTATGACTGGAAACAGGACAATGATGGCAGTTCGCTGACCTCGATCCTGACGGCGCCAATGGTCGTAGCACAATGGATCAATAGTCAGTATTTATTTTCAACACTCGACAATACTGCTTTTGGTTCGGGCAGTAAGATCACGAAAAATATCACTGGCAAAATCGGCATCATGCAAGGGAATGCCAGTGACCTGATGCATGGCTTACCGCTTCAATCTGTTTACATGAATGATCGTGAGCCTTACCACGAGGCACTTAGGCTCTTAACAGTGGTCTATGCGCCGCTCAAAAGGATTGATGCTATTATATCAGCGCAAAATATATTGCAAAAACTATTTGGTAATGGCTGGGTAACCCTGGCTTGTATCGATCCGGAAACCCACGAGCCTTATATCCTCCAGAGGGATTTGCAATGGTTCAAGGCTTAATAACCGGCGGCCGGTTAAGTTGGTGGCAACGCTGGCTGAACAATCCGCTTTTATTCATGTTATATTGCCATCAAATAAAACTAATATGGCTACAGAAAAAGCGATCCTGGCAGGCGGTTGTTTTTGGGGTATGGAAGAACTGATCCGCGACATGCCAGGTGTTATGCATACAGTTGTTGGCTATACTGGCGGAGAAGTAAAAAAGGCAACTTACCGCAACCATGGAAACCATGCCGAAGCTATTGCCATTGATTTTGATCCAACTATTCTATCCTATAAAAAATTGCTGGAATTCTTTTTCCAGATTCATGATCCTACCACTAAAAACCGGCAGGGCAATGACCTTGGCAGTTCTTATCGTTCGGCCATTTTTTACAACAGCCCGGAACAGCTTCAAACTGCCAGAGACCTTATTAGCGCCATGAACGCCTCCGGAAAATGGCCGGGTCCAATAGTTACCGAACTCGTTCCGGCCGGCGATTTCTGGGATGCCGAGGAAGAACACCAGGACTATCTTCGCAAACATCCTGATGGCTATACCTGCCACTGGGTTCGGCCTAACTGGACTTTGTAGCAATAATCTAAACCATTGGGAGGTTTATCGCTGGCAGTAAATTTAAAGATGGTGCTATTACCAAAAAGCGCATATCCATCAGGGGCAATTCCATGCCCTTCACCCGAAGATGGCTTACCCCACAATACTTACAGGCAGCTGCAATATGCCAAATTTAATATCGATGCTAAAAGGCAAATGGGTTCTTGACGGATGAGAACCTTATATGAAAATTAAGGGTACCCTTTGGGGTCAGGTTGCCCCGGAATAAAATTTTGGTATATCTTAAACCGGTGAAAACGATCTTGTTGGAATGCTAATCAACGAAAGTATTTCCCATGTTAAACAGAAGGGACTTCCTGGAATACTCGCTGAAATCTGCCATCCTGCTCGGAATTGGCAATAAACTGGTGCCCTGGGCTGGATCATTGTTCACCTTGCCTCCGGAAGACCAGGTCTCCCTGCGGTTTGCAGTTGTTTCAGATGGCCATTACGGCCAGCCGCAAACGCAGTTTGACCAGATGCATGACCTGGTTATCCAGGCCCTTAACCGGGAACATTCCGGCAGGGGGATTGACTTCACCTTTGTCAACGGCGACCTGTTTCATGATGATCCCGGCTTCCTGTTGCCGGTAAAAAAGAAATGGGATGAACTGGCGATGCCATACCAGGTATCCCACGGTAATCATGATAAAATCAGCGAGCAGGGCTGGAAGGATGTATTTGGGAACGAATGGCATTACAGCTTTAAAAAGAAGAACTGCAGTTTCCTGGTATTGAATACGGCATCACCGCAAGGTGAATATATTTGCCCGGACCTGGAGAAGACCAGGGACATGCTAAAAGCGCATAAGAAAAGCAAGCACCTCTTTGTGTTTATGCACATCACGCCATACAAGTGGTCCGGTGGAGGCATTGAGTGCCCGGATATTACTGCCCTCTTTAACAGGCATAGCAATATCAAAGCGGTCTTTCATGGCCATGACCATGATATCGATGAAGTAAGAACGAAAGATGGCATCCATTATGTGTTTGATGCGCATGTAGGCGGCTCATGGGGATTACCCTATAGCGGTTACCGGATCGTGGAAGTAATGAAAGACGGGACAATCCTTACCTACCAGATGAATGCCGGGCTGGGTAAGCAAATGAACAGTGATAAGCTGGGAGCATTAGTTCAGGAGATGAGCAGGTAATATTTCATAATCGCCGACTTAAGACTATCAGGGTAAGCTTTCCCCGAGGTTCCAGAGTTTAAAAACCTCTTTTGTAATTATCCGGCAATTTTCTGCAAGCTCGCCCAGGGTGCAAGACAATATTTGTATGTTGACGGGAAGGTCATTATGCGTTTCCATCAGTTCCGCATATAAAATACCATTCCCGTCTATATCTGAATTTCCTTTCAGCCTGCTAAATAATGCATGGGCAAATTCCTTATCATTCCCGATGTAAAACTTACCGAAGGTTTGCAAATGCCCCGGCGTATTCACATGCAACAAGATATAGAAAGTGGTTTCCATGCAAATAATTTAACCGCCGTTTTCAATAAATAATAAATGGATGATTAAACTGGTTGTCATCATTATCATTACGGAATATCCCCGCGATTGTATCCGCCAATTTCTTTAATGGCGTTAGTATACTACGATTAAGAAATTTGATAGTCCGTTTCATAATGGCCTCCTTTCTTTATAGTAAGCAATGAGTGTACTATTAATCTTCAATACCAGTCATGCCTGTTGAAACTGCAGGATCCATTTGTGCAGCTTGTTCAATTGGCTGTTCCGTTACAGCGAGCAAATCGGACTCCCGCATGATCAGCAGGGATTCACCGTCAATTTGAATTTCGGTGCCCGCGTATTTTCCATATAAAACAGTGTCGCCGGTTTTCACTAGCGTTGGCTCATCTTTTGTGCCCGGACCCGCTGCCAATACAATACCGCGTTGCGGCTTTTCCTTTGCTGTATCGGGGATAATAATGCCGCCTGCCGTTTTTTCCTCTATAGGGCCGGGTTTAACAATAACCCTGTCATGAAGTGGGGTGATTTTTACATTGTTTGTCATAATTATATGATTTTGAATGATTTAAAAAGACAATATCAAGTTATATGCCAGCAGGTATTTTTAAAAGCGAGGAGGCTAAACCTGTCATTTTTCTTGAAAAAATGACACTTTAAAAGTTTCACCCTCGTTGAAATTTTGACAGGCAGGAAATTCCGCTCCGGGGAATGCACAAACTTTCTCCAAAATATCATTCTAGTTTAGTACGAAATTGGGCGAATGAAACTATTGGTGATTGAAGATGAAGCCAGCCTGCTGAAAAGTATCATTGACTATTTTACGCAGGAGGACTTTCGCTGTGAAGCTGCCAGCACTTTTGAAGAAGGAATCAAAAAGGCGGCAGACTTTCAATATGATTGTATAATACTGGATATAAACCTTCCCGGAGGCAGCGGCTTGCAGCTTCTGGAATACTTAAGGGTTCATAAAAAAAATGAAGGTGTTATAATTATTTCAGCAAGAAACTCCCTCGATGACAAAATAGCCGGCCTTGACCTTGGCGCTGATGACTACCTCACAAAACCATTCCATTTGTCAGAATTATATTCCAGGGTAAAAGCCCTGATCAGGAGAAAATATGCTTCAGGTTCAAGTGTTATTGAATTCGGCAAATTAAAACTCGACCTGCTTCTAAAGACAGTTACTTATTCCGGGCAAACCCTCCTTCTCACAAAAAATGAGTATGAGTTGTTACTGTTCCTGCTAACCAATAAAAACAGGGTGGTAAGCAGGCAAGCTATTGCAGAACATATATACGGTGAACAGACTGATAACCTGGCTTCATTCGACTTTGTATATTCCCATATTAAAAACCTGAAAAGAAAACTCAAGGAAAGGGGCTGTGAAGATTTGTTGCAAACAGTGTATGGATTGGGTTATAAATTATCAGTATGAGCAAAACCTTAGAACAAAAAAATACCCGATACCTGCTGTTATGGTTACCCGTAGTATTACTGCTGGGTTCAGTGTTGTTTTTTGTGATGCTAAATATGCACGCCAACCATACGCAGGAAAAACTACTGGAGCTTAAACAGTTAAATGTTTTTAATGCGTTTACGGCACAGCCGGCTTCTATGGCAACACATATAAGAGGTGAATATAGCCTTGATGAAGGAACTGTCCTCCCAAAAGAATTGCTTGATAAGTCCAGGGATACAAGCATGACATATACCGATAAAGGGGGAAAAATAAATTTCAGGGAACTCACCCGGCAATATGTTTTGAATGGCAAAACATACCAGCTAACCACCTATGTTTCCTCCAATGAATTTTCACACCTTACCATAAAAGTATTTGCCACAGAAGCACTGGTTTTTGTATTCCTGTTACTGGCTATTGTCGTCATCAACCGGAAAAGTTCCCGTTTATTATGGAGGCCTTTCTATAGCACTTTGAAAAAAGCAGGCGAATATGATGTTGTGCGAAATCAATCCATCCAGTTAGAACAGCAAACAGGCATTGCCGAATTTAACCAACTGAATAGTGAACTTACTTACCTGGTGGAAAAAGTGAACAAAGCATACAGTAACCAAAAGAATTTTGTTGAAAATGCTTCCCACGAAATACAAACCCCGTTGGCTATCATCCGGTCGAAACTTGATTTACTGATCAATGAATCGGGGTTAACTGAAAAATCGGCTGCATTACTTGGAGAAATTACAGAAGCCAGTGAACGATTAAGCCAGATGAACAAGAGCTTGTTGCTGCTGGCAAAAATTGACAATAACCAGTTCCCGGAAAAGCATAAAATAAATGTTTCTGAATTGCTGGAAAACATACTGAATAATTACCAGGAGCATTATGAAGCGTTCCCATCCCTTACCAGGTCTATTCTCCCCGGGGTTTATATAATGGCCAACCCTGCTTTAGCAGAAATCCTTATTGGCAACCTGGTCAAAAATGCGGTGGTGCACAATTTGCCGGGCGGTTATATAAAGGTTCATCTTGACCAAACCCTTTTATCCATTGAGAATACCGGCAAAGAGATTGCCGAAAGGCCGGAACAATTGTTTGAGCGGTTCAGGAAGGGAAATGCCGATTCAAAAACGACCGGATTAGGCCTTGCCCTGGTGAAACAGGTTACACAATTGTATGAAATGGGACTGTTATATGAATATGAAAATGGGATTCATCGGGTTACTGTAGCTTTTAACCTTCGGTAGCCTACAAAATTTCTCCTAAATCTCCCGCTAGATTTGTTTTCATTAAAATAAACCAATGCGGATGAGATGCATATTCTTATTAGCCGGATCTATCCTTTTTGGGTCGCAACTAAAGGCACAGGACACTGTTCATCTGTCATTAAGCGAAATATTAAAACTGGCAGAAACCAACTACCCCAGGTTAAAAGCAAGCCGGTACGAACTGGAGGCATCCAAAGCAAATATCAAATTGCAGCGGCAAGCCAATAATCCGCAATTAGATGCTGCTTACCAGGCAAACCTGGCAACGCATAATAATACCAGCGGAATGTTCTATCCGCAGTATGTACTTCCTATCAGTGGACCGCCTTCATCGGAAAATGATTATAGTCCGGTTACAGGTTCTGCGGCAAGCCTGTTATTCCAATGGCAACCAGGGGCATTTGGTGAACGAAAGTCAAAAATAAATCTTGCGGAAGCTGCTTCACAGACAGTACAATCTAAAAATGAGGAGGAGATATTTACGCATAAGGTAAAAGTGAGCAGCCAGTATATAGATGCGGTTTATTTCCAGCAATTGCTAAAGTTATATGAAGACAATATCCGGATCTCTGAAAACCAGTTGCGGCAGGTGAAGGTACTGGCGGTAACGGGATTAAGGCCAGGGGTTGATACTGCATTAATCCTGGCAGAACTTTCCCGCACCCGGATTGAGTGGCTTAAAATAAAGAACTTATTTAATGGCGCACTGTCATCCTTGCAGCAGTCGGTGGCCAGTGATTCCATAATTGTAAGCAAGGATAGTGCGTTTTACAGCAGTTTGCCACAGGGAACAACCATTGATACCAGTGAACATCCTGCGCGCAAGACGGCCAGGCTTAGTGTAGAAGAATATAAAATACAACGAAGCAGCATCAGCAAATTAACGGCGCCTCATTTATCGTTTTGGGGAACAACCTATGCAAGAGGTTCGGGGGTGAACTATAACGGAACCGTCAAAACATTAGATGGTTTCGCCCTGAACCGTTTTAACTATGGTGCAGGGGTGCAAATAGCCGTTCCCTTGTTAAACCATGCACTGGTAAATACCCAATTAAGGCAGCAGGATCTGCTGATAAAATCTGAACAGGAAAAATTAAACCAGGTATCGCTGGAATTGAAAGAACAACGCAAACTCTCTGAAACAACATTTTCAAATGCGGTGTCTATTGTCCGGGAAACACCTGTACAGGTTCATGGGGCAGAATATGCATTTAATGCCATGCAGACCAGGTATACAACCGGCCTGGTTAATTACACCGAATTATTGCAAACGCAATCCGGATTGTTAAAAGCAAGGATTGAACTGGTAAAGTCGCAGGCAGAGCTGTGGAAAGCCTTATTGTACAAGGCTGCAGTTTATGGCGACCTGAATTTGTTTATAAACCAGGTTAAGTAAGCTTATGAAGAAACTCATCATATCAGCCTTAAGAAAACCCATCACTGTAATGGTCGTAGTGATAGGGGTCATATTTTTTTCGTTGCTGGCTGTACGCAAAATGCCGGTAGACATTTTCCCGAAATTAGGCACGCCGGTTATTTATGTGGCACAGACCTATGGCGGATTATCGCCCCAGCAAATGGAAGGGTTTATTGCTTCCTACTATGAGTATCACTTTCTCTATGTAACCGGAATAAAATATGTAGAAAGCAAATCCGTGCAAGGGGTTACTTTAATTAAACTGCAATTCCATGAAGGAACAGATATGGCCAATGCAATGGCGGAAGTTGGTTCCTATGCCAGCCGTGCCCGTTCATTTATGCCACCGGGAACATTGCCGCCATTTATCATGCGGTATGATGATGGAAGTGTACCTGTAGGCCAGCTGGTATTTACAAGCAGTACAAAATCATTAAATGAAATCCAGGACCTGGCCCTTTTTAAAGTAAGGCCCATGTTTTCCGCCCTGCAAGGCGTATCAGCACCGCCCCCATTGGGCGGCAACCAGCGGACAATAATTATACGTGCTGATCCGGAACGGCTGCGCAGTTATGGTGTAACACCAGATGAACTCGCAGCAACTATCGCAAAAGGAAATACCGTTTCACCGGCAGGTAATTTACGTATAGGCGACCAGGCATTGATTACTCCGCAAAATTCAGTTATTGATAATATCAAGGAATTTGAAAGTATTCCCCTGCAGGCAAAAACGGGCACTGCTGTTTATGTTCGCGATGTTGCAGCTGTAGAAAACGGCGCAGATATTACGTCAGGTTATGCCCTGGTAAACGGAAAACGATCCATTTATATACCGGTTACCAAAAGAGCGGATGCCTCTACCTGGGATGTGGTACAAAATATAAAAAAGGCATTGCCCGATATGCAGGCAGCTATTCCCGATGACATTAAGGTATCTTACGAATTCGACCAGTCAATGTATGTGGTCAATTCCCTGAAAAGCTTATTGTTTGAAGGCGGCCTGGGCGCCCTGTTAACCGGGTTAATGGTTTTGTTGTTTTTGGCAGACAGGCGGAGTGCCATTATAGTGGTGATAACAATTCCCCTTGCCTTGTTATCAGCAGTAGTATGCCTTTACCTGGCCGGCCAAACAATCAACCTGATGACATTAGGCGGTTTGGCATTAGCGATAGGGATACTGGTTGATGAAGCCACGGTAACTGTTGAAAATATTCACCGCCACCTGGAAGAAGGCAAATCCAGGGCAAGAGCCATAGCCGATGCCACATTGGAAATTGCCCTTCCCAAATTATTAATCCTGCTTAGCATCCTTTCAGTATTTTTTCCGGCTTTATTTATGGCAGGAATACCAAGAGCGATGTTCATGCCATTGTCTTTATCCGTTGGCTTTGCCATGATTTCCTCATTTCTCATTTCCCAAACTGTTGTCCCGGTAATTTCAAACTGGCTTTTAAAAGAAGAAACACATTTTAAGGAAACAGGTTGGTTTACCCGGTTAACAAACCGGTATACCAGTTTTCAAAATAAAATATCAAAAGCCGGAGGATGGGTAATTGGAATATATTTATTGACCTGCGGAATATTGTTATGGGCCAATTATCATTACCTGGGGCAAGAGATATTTCCGAAAATAAATGCCGGCCAGGTACAGGTCAGGTTGCGGATGCCTGTTGGCACCAGGATTGAGCGAACAGAAGATAACACGAAGAAGGTTTTAGGAATTATTGAAAAAGAAGCTGGTAAAGATAAGGTTGATATTACTTCCGCATATGTGGGACTCCAACCTGCAACTTATGCCATCAATTCTATATTTACATGGACAGGCGGGCCTCATGAAGCCATTTTGAAAGTCAGGTTTTCAAATAACAGCCATATAAAGCTGGATGATTTTAAAGAACAATTAAGAGCCGCAATTAAAAAAGAGATTCCCGCGATGATGGTTTCTTTCGAACCTGCCGACCTGGTGGAACAGGTAATGAGCCAGGGTACTAATAATCCCATTGAAGTGGTAGTACAGGGAAAAAACCTGAAGCAAAGCAGGGAAATTGGGGATAAACTAAAAAAGCAAATAGCGTCTTTGCCGTATATGCGGGATGTACAATATACATTGCCATTGGATTACCCGTCTATACAGGTAGATTATGACCGGGTACGGGCCGGACAACTGGGGTTGACAGTTGAGGAAATAAGCCGCTCAGTTTCTGAAGCCACGTCATCAAGCAGGAATACCCAATTGAACTACTGGCTGGATAAAAATGCCGGAAATGCTTACCAGGTGCAGGTAGAGTTACCTGAGTACCAAATGAAATCATCCGAAGACCTTGACCAGATCCCGGTATCGGCAGCAAATAAAAATATATTCCTGAGGGATGTTGCCACCTGGAAAAAAACCAACACCGTTGGTGAATACGACAGGCTGAACCAGCAACGCTTTATAACCATTTCGGCAAACCTTCATAAAAAAGATTTAGGCACTGCAGTTAAGGATGTACAAAATTTGATCGGTCAATTAGATTCACTGCCACAAGGTGTAAAAGTTTATATACGGGGACAATCAGAAATATTAAACCAAACAGCATCAGAATTATCCACCGGCCTGCTATTAGCCATTGCCGTTATCTTCCTGTTGCTTGCAGCCAACTTTCAGTCATTCAGATTATCGTTCACTGTATTATCCACTATTCCTGCAGTAGTAGCTGGTTCCTTCCTGCTATTATTCCTTGCCGGGAAAACATTAAACATACAGTCGTTCATGGGTTGTATAATGGGGATAGGTGTTGCTGTGGCAAATGCCATCCTGTTAATCACAAAGGCTGAAACGATAAGGAAGTTGAATAACCAATCAGTAAATATCGGGGCAACTGCTGCAAAAGAAAGATTAAGGCCCATACTGATGACCAGCCTTGCCATGATTGCCGGTATGATACCAATGGCTATTGGTTTTGGTGAAGGTGCAGAACAAACAGCACCATTAGGAATTGCAGTAATTGGCGGATTACTGTTTTCCCTCCTGACCACAGTTTTTATTTTGCCACTTGTTTATAATGCGGTAATACAAAAGAAGATATACGGCAATGTTTCACTTGACCCCGATGATGTATCAAGCAAGTTTTATGACAAACAAATTAATGACAACTAAGATGAAAGGATTAAATACAATATTGGCCATACTAACAATTACCTGTGCTGCAGCCTGTAACCAGCCAGGCAGGCAACCGTCAAAAGATGCTGCAAGTCCGAAAGCTGATTCAGTAGCCGCTTTTCTTTTACAAACTGCGGCATTGGATAAAACGTTTTCCCTCCCCGGGGAACTATTGCCCAACGAAAAAGTACTGGTCTATGGCAAAGTTAGCGGCTATGTAAAAAAGATATTTGTTGATATTGGTTCGCCTGTAAAACAGGGGCAGGTAATCGCATTGCTGGATGCGCCGGAAATGCAGTCTAAAATTGCTGAAAGTAAACAAAGGCTGGAATCGGTGCGGTCAAAATGGGTTAACAGCAATGATGTATATAAAAGGCTGTCAGAAGCAGCAAAGTATGATGGTGTAATTGCCCCAACAGACCTGGAAAGAGCAAAGAACCAGGTAGCATCAGATGCCGCTTTATTACAGGCCGCCCAGTCTGAATTAAATGCTGTGCAGGAAACAGCAGGATATTTAACCTTAAGAGCCCCGTTTGCCGGAACAGTGACTAAAAGAAATGTTGATGCAGGTGCATATGTTGGCAAGCCGGGAGAAATGCCTTTATTTGAAATAGAAGATAATTCAGTCCTGAGGTTAAGGATCAGCATTCCCGAAGCGCTCACAGGCACTAAAGTTAAAGATGAAAAAGTACTATTCACCATTAAGGCAATTCCAGGGAAAAAGTATGAAGGGAAACTCTACCGGAAATCCGGTAGCCTGGATATAAATACAAGAAGTGAAATATGGGAGTTTATGATCAGTAATACTGATCGCACCCTGAAGCCGGGTATGTTTGCTGATTGCAAATTAAATATCCAGCGGGAAGGAAAATCATTTTTCGTACCTTATTCAGCCCTGGTAACAACATTGGAAAAAAAGTTTGTAATAAAGGTCCGGGATAATACAACCAGCTGGGTGGATGTAGGACAGGGAATTAACCTGGCCGATAAAATAGAAATTTTCGGTGCTTTAAACGAAGGTGATACTTTGGTAATGAAAGCGAATGAGGAACTGAAGGCAGATACGAAACTGGTAATTAAAATAACCAGGAATTGAATAATATTTTTACATGTATAAACTCATCCTAATATCCATTTTTTATTTTTCCAGCGAATGCCTGTTTGCCCAAAAAACAGGGAAAGTAACCGGTAATATATCTGATAAAAATGTTGCGCTGGAATTTGTAACAGTCACCTTAAATAACCTGGCAGATACCGGCAAAGTAGTATACTATACTACAACTGATAGTACTGGTTTTTTTTCATTGGATAAAATTGATTTAGGCGACTACCAGTTAAAATTCAGTTTGATTGGCTATAAATCAGCCACCCAAAAGATATCGTTAACAGCAGATACCAAGACAATCCAATTTGATCACTACAACTTAGATAAGGATGCAAACTTCCTCCAGTCAGTAACGGTAACTTCCCAAAAGAAACTGATAGAAAAAACGCAGCAGGGATTTATTGTAAATGCGGCAGCAAATATCACTTCATCTGGTGGTACAGCCACAGACATACTAAAAAACACACCAACCGTATCAGTTGATGCAGATGGTGCCATTACCTTAAGGGGCAAAACGCCGCTGATATTAATAAATGGCAGGAATTCCAACCTGGGTAACCCCGACCAGATACCAGCCAGCAGCATCGAGAGCATAGAAATCATCAACAACCCTACTGCCAAATATGATGCGAATGCGGAAAGCGGGATCATCAATATAAAACTCAAAAAAAATAAACAAAATGGCACCAATGGGGCTTTGGCATTGGGAGCAGGATTTGGCAGCAGGGGCAGGATAAACAGCTCCTTCCTGGTAAACCATAAAACAAAAAAATGGAACCTCGGGCTGGGCTACGATAACCGGTTTGCCGGAAGGACAAGGAAAATCAATGCAAGCCGCACCAATTATTACTTACCAGATGAATACTTATTAAACCAGAACAGGAATGATGAAAGGCTGGAGCAATTACAAAACCTGAAGTTTAATGTTGACTTTACGCCCGATAATAAAAACACTTTTTCCCTTGAAGCCATTGGTAATATGGAAGGCCAGGACAATGATGAGAGCTTAAACAGCATTATATATAAACAAAACAATGATTTTAATTCAAACACAAACAGGCATTCACTGGAACTGGAACGTTCGAAGGTTGCTGAGTTTGCTTTTGATTATAACCGGAAATTTAATGACCCGCAAAAATCGCTGTCAGCCAGTATAACATCATCAATTAACCGGGACCGGGAGAATACAGATATTACCTCACAGCCACTGGATGAAAATGGCGTCAATGCCGGGGATCCGTTTTTACAAAAGACACATAATTACGAAAATGGAAATGTATCCACCGCCAAACTGGATTATGCATTCCCTTTTACCAGCAACGGGAAAATAGAAACCGGTTACAAAGGAGTATTTCGCAGGACCGATGACGATTTTCAAACATCTGCTTTAATAAATGGTGACTATATAGTCAACACAGCAGCCAGCGATATTTTTAAATTTAATGAACAGGTAAACGCCTTATATGCGCTTTATAGTTCAGGTTTTGGCAGTCCCCAAAATCAAAAATGGAAATATGACCTGGGCATCAGGGCCGAACAGACTTCAAATGATGGGAATACCCAAAAGGACAGTACAAAGTTCACCAATCAATACCTGGATTTCTTTCCCACAGCAAGTCTTATCTATTATAATAAACCGGAAGCATATTGGAAGCTCAGTTATGGCAAAAGGATCAATCGGCCCGGTATGGGTCAACTCAATCCATTTGTGGATATTACCGATTCCTTAAATCCCCATAGTGGAAATCCAAACCTGCAGCCGGAAATTATTCACGCCATTGAACTGGGTTATAACAAAGAATGGAGCAGGTACGCTGTTTCCACCAACCTTTTTTACAGGTATTCCATTAATACCATCAGGCAATATTCCCATTTGCAATCTAACGGCGCCAATCTAACTTTTCCTGTAAATATTGGCAATGCCACAACGTTCGGTATAGAAAGTATACTTAATGCAAAACTTTCCGGGTTCTATGATTTTAATGCAAGCATATCGTTGTTCCAGCAAAAATTAAATGGGAGCAATATTTCAAAAGATGCTGTGCAGGAAGCTTTTGGCTGGTATGCCAAACTCATAAATAATTTTGTGCCCTGGCAGGGAAGCAAATTACAGGTAACGGGTAATTATAATTCTGCCCTGCCTACACCCCAGGGAAAACGGATAGCACAATATTTTGTTGATCTTGGTTTCCAGCAAAAATTGGGTAAGGGAAATGCGCGTGTAGGCCTGACAGTCACAGATATTTTTAATACATTCAAAAGCGGTTATACAAACAGCACAACAGAATTTACCAATTACCGTTATGGCAAAGCAGATACCAGGGCTTTCATTGTAACGTTCGCCTGGTTCTTTAAATCTGCCTTTAAAGAAAAACTACTGGAGAACAAGTTTTCAACAGAATATTAATATTCTCCCAAACTCATTTTAAAGGAGCAGAAGTTGCCAAAGCAATCACCCGTCCATTCTTTCCCACTGCATTATAAAAATGATAAACGACGCCTTTCCATTTAATGACAAAGGGTTTATGTGCAAAGGTTTCATCATAAGGTTCGGATGGCCGGATGAGGTCAGGGCCAGACCAATCGGTCCAATGGATAAGGTCATAGGAACAGGCAAAACGATCAAATGCTTTTCCCTCTTCATTCCAGAATGCTCCAAAATAAAACATTACATACAAATTGCCGATCTGGACAATCTGTGCATCGCCGCTGATGGTGCCCTTTTTATAGCGACTGATAACAGGATCCTTTCCATAGCGGCTCCAATGAATCATATCATCTGAAACAGCCATGCCAATGCTTTCATAGCTGGCAGTATCACCTGCGGCATTGTAATACATGACAAATAGATGGCCGGTATGCCTCTTATCGTCTTTTATGACCGTGCTTTTAAAGATGGTTTTATTTTCAAACCAGCGCGCGTCCTTGTCATTGGCTGAAAGCACATGGCCGGGCATCCGCTGCCATTCAACTGCGTTTCCGGGATCTGTTGTATTTGCAATCCCTACCCCAAGCTGCCCGGCTTCATAACCGGAAACAGAACCGCCTAGATAAGACATCCAGTATTTGCCGTTATACGCAGCCGGAGTATATTCCCCAGCCCACCTTGTATCCAGTAATGCCATGTATCCGGCTTTCTGGTTTGCATCCCAGCCAGAATCCGTGAAGGATAAAATGCGGCCCTTCGAGGTCCAGTGAATAAGGTCATCGCTTTCAGCCAGCCAGGTTTCATAACCCCTTCCGTCGAAGATGATATAGGTCATACACCATTGGCCGTTCCAGCGGAATACAGATGGACTATCCATCATTTTTGTTGAGTCGGGATGCTGGAAAACGACACCATACTTGTAAGGCGTTTTTACGGTTTGGTATATTTCCTCCATTTTACTATTGGAGACACCAGAAGGCTTATGCGTGGTTTTACAGGAAATAATTATGCCGGATAAAAGCAAAAACCATAGCAGATACAGGTAGCGAAAATTCATCAGTGATTGATTTCAAAATTAGTTTGTTCCGGTAAGGCGCAAAAGAAAAAGGCCTCCGGGCCCATTGAGATTTGGGTGGAGGCCTTAAAGCAATTTCAATAAACTTTTATGCAGCTGCAGCTACTTTTTCAATAGTGATAGTTTCACCTTTCAAAGTACCTGTTACGGTCACTTTCTTACCGACAAAATCGGTTATCTTTTTTGGGTCGGCAATTTTGTAAACCTTTCCATCAACAACCAAAACAGGTTCAGCACCACCTTTTACGCATTTAACGGCGCATTCTGCGTGTGAGGCATCCTTACCCTTAGCTCCGCAATGAGAATCACTTACCCAGGCTGTCCAGGTGGTAGCCTTTTGTGCAAAACTGTTAATACTCATTCCAATTAAAAGGATCAATAGCAATTTTTTCATGGTTTATTTTTTTATGATTACAAGAAATAGAAATTATAAGCAACTGTTTACTAAGATACTGAAAATCGGGTAATCGTGTTTAAACTTTTTAATTCCAGCCACCCCCTATCGCTTTATATAAACTGATCACTGCCAGGTACTGGTTCTTTCTCGTATTAATCAATTCCATATTCGACCGCAGTGCATTCTGCCTGGTTATCAATACTTCCAGGTAATTAGCACGGCCGGTGCGGAACAGGTCTCCTGAAACTGTTATAGAAGAAGAGAGAATATCCTTTTCCTTTGCTTTCAGCGTAAAGACCTGGTCGAGGTTGAGTATTTTTTTCAGTTCCTGGTCCACCTCAAGAAAACTGCGGGTTACGGTTTGTTGGTATTTGTACAGCGCTTCCTTTTGCTGGGCGCTGGACCGGGCAAATTCAGCTTCAATTTGCCGGCGGTTCAATACTGGTCCGGCTAATCCGGCAATGAGGCTATAAGCCACTGATTCAGGAAAAGTAAAGAGCAGGCTGGCCCTATAGGCTTGCAAGCCGATGCCGGCGTTCAGGGTAAATGATGGAAAATACGCCGCCCGGGCCGAACGCAGGTCGGCTTTTGTAGCAGCAAGTTCCCATTCAGCCTGGCGTATATCGGGACGGTTCCGCAACAAAGCAGTCGGGATGCCGGCCTTAATCAGCGGCAAAGATGGGTTCGCAAAAAAGGAACTATCGCGCACAACAGGCCGTGGCAGTCGACCGGCCAGGAAATTAATCTGGTTCTCAATCGCAACGACCAGCTGCTGCGTTTCCAGCCGCATGGTTTTCATGCCAAGCAACTGAGCTTCAAACTGTTGTACTGCCAGTTCATTCACCTTGGCATTTTCCTTCAGTATACGTACCGTCCCGATAGCCTGCTCCTGCAGTAAAATGGTTTCATCAAGCATCCGGAGCACCTGGTCGGCAGCCATCAATTCATAGTATGCCCCGGCAGTTTCAGCAACCAGGGAAGTCTGGATATAATGCTTCCCTTCCACCGAAGCAAGTACCCTGGCAAGGGCGGCTTTCTTTTTGTTCTTCAGTTTACCCCAGATATCCACCTCCCAGGAAGTCTGGAGGCCCATATAAAAGTCAGGCAGGTTTTCCGGCACAACTTTCCCGGGCTCAATATCTGTAGTTTTATTGCCTGCGCCATCCATAGTATACAAGCCAAATTTCCGGAGGCTGGGCACTACACCCGCATTCACCTGTGGTGCAAGAAGGCCCCGAGTTTGCAAAACCATGGCCCGCGCCGCTTCTATACGCTGGGCAGCAATCAGCAGGTCGTAATTGTTGGCGATAACAGTATCCAACAAGGCATCCAGAAGCGGGGAAGTATAGAATAGCTTCCTGGTAAGGCCCGCACTGTTCACGGTGTCGGTATCCTGGTTAAAGCTAACGGGCAGGGGCAGTTGATGATTAACTGTGGTATCAGCAGGCACCCGGCAGGCGGGCATGGTGCCAAGCCCAATGGCCAGTATAGAAAAAATAATTAATTGTTTCATATATCAAATAGTTTCAGTGAATGGTTTTTCTTCCACAGCGCCTTTTTTATGCAGCCTTTCTTCCAGTGTCGCGAAGAGCACATACAGCCCGGGGATAACCAGCACACCGAAGACGGTACCGAAGAACATCCCGCCCGCGGCTGCTGCGCCGATGGTTTTATTACCGATGGCCCCGGCCCCTGAAGCGAACATCAGGGGTATCAGTCCGGCGATAAAGGCAAAGGAGGTCATCAGGATCGGTCGCAACCTTGAAACAGCGCCTTCAATGGCTGCCTGGTAAGGTGTGAGCCCTTCGCGGTGCTTCAGTGAAGCAAACTCAACGATCAGGATCGCATTTTTGCCCAGCAGCCCTATGAGCATGATCATGGCCACCTGGGCATAGATATTGTTCTCGAGGTCCATGGCCCAAAGCAGCAGGAAGGCGCCGAAAATCCCTGCGGGCAGGGACAGTATAACAGGCAGGGGTAACAGAAAACTTTCATACTGTGCAGAAAGCAACAGGTAAACAAAGAGCAGGCAGATCAGGAAAATGGCAATGGCTTCGTTGCCAGCCAGCGCCTGGTCCCGTGAAGAGCCTGCCCAGTCGTAGGAATAGCCTGCGGGCAGTTTCAGCCGGGCTTCTTCCTTAATGGCAGCAATTGCCTGGCCACTGCTATAACCCTTTGCCTGTTCACCATTCACCATCGCGGCAGGGTACATATTATAGCGCGTTACTACTTCCGGGCCGTATACTTTTTCAATACGCAGGAAAGCGTTAACCGGTACCATCTCGCCGCTTTTGTTTTTCACATACAAAGAGAGGATATCCTCCGGCTTGGCACGGTATTCCGGAAGGGCCTGAACCATAACTCGGTAGAGCTGCCCGAAGCGGATGAAGTTTGTCGCATACTCACTCCCCAGGAAGGTCTGCAGCGTGCTGAGGATATCAGCTACCACTACGCCTTTCTCAGCGGCTTTGGCATTGTCGATATGCACCATATACTGCGGGAAGCTGGCATCGAAAGTGGTGAAGGCGTTGGCAATCTCCGGCCGCTGGCCGATACTATCTGAGAAACGCACCGCCACTTCTTCCAGCTTTTTCAGGTCGCCCTTTCCGGTGCGGTCCAGCAGGCGCAATTCAAAACCGCTCGCGTTTCCGAATCCCGGCACCGGCGGCGGGGTGAAGAACTCGATCTTCGCATCCTTGATATAACTTGTTTTTTCTTTCAGGAGTTCAATGATCTCCTTATCCGAGAGTTTTCTTGCCTCCCATTTTTTCAGGTTGATCAGGTTCATGCCGAATGAGGCACCCGTACCGTCGGACAAAACATTGAACCCGGCCAGGGTAGAAACAGATGCTACGCCGTCAATTTTTTCCGCTGTCTGCTGTATAGCATCCACCACTTTTTCGGTTCTTTCCAAAGTTGCGCCCGATGGGGTAGTAACGCTTGCATAAATAGTCGCCTGGTCTTCATTTGGAATAAAACCCGTGGGCAGGATACTGCCAAAGATGCCGGTGGCAGCACAGAACACCAGCAGGCTCGCGAAGGTGACCATACGCCTGTTGGCTATCAGTCCCACGAGTTGTTGATAGCGGCCGGAAAGGTTATTATACCAGTTGTTGAACCATCTGAAAAATTTACCCAGCAGGTTGCCGGAGGATTTGTTATGATCAGTCCGCTTCAGCAGCATTGCGCATAAGGCAGGTGTCAGGGTTAGCGCCACGACACCCGACAGCACAATGGAGACGGACATGGTCAGTGAAAATTGCCGGTAAAAGATACCCACTGATCCGGGCATAAAAGCGACTGGCAGGAATACTGCTGACATTACCAGTGTTATTGCAATGATGGCCCCGCTGATTTCCTTCATCGCCTTCTCCGTAGCTTTCTTAGCGCTGATTTTGGAATGCTCCATCTTTGCATGCACAGCTTCTATTACCACGATAGCATTGTCTACCACAATCCCGATAGCCAGCACCAGTGCGAACAGTGTAATCATGTTCAGTGAAAAACCAAACAGTTGCAGGAAGAAAAATGTGCCGATCAGTGATACCGGCACTGCAATGGCGGGAATGATGGTAGAGCGCAGGTCCTGCAGGAAAATAAAAACGACCAGCGATACCAGCAGGAAAGCTTCCACCAGGGTTTTCACCACTTCATGGATGGAGGCATCCAAAAATGCCGATACATCATAACCAATGGTATAATCAAGTCCGGGTGGAAAGTTCTGTTTCAGTTCTTCCATCCTTTGCTTGATATTTGAGATCACTTCGCGGGCGTTACTGCCGGGCCTTTGTTTCAACATGATCGCTGCAGAAGGCTTGCCATTTTCCTTGGAGATCACATCATATTCCTGGGAACCGAAATCCACTTCCGCAATATCTTTCAGCCTGATGAGGCCACCACCGGCTTCACTCTTTACCACCACGTTCTCATACTGGTCGCGGGTGTTGTATTTGCCAGTATATTTCAGTACATATTGCAGTGACTGAGCCTTTCTCCCTGAACTCTCGCCGATCTTACCCGGCGCAGCTTCTACGTTTTGCTGTTTCAGGCTATTCACGACATCATCGGTGGAAATACCATAGCCCGTCATCTTCTGCGGGTTCAGCCAGATGCGCATCGAATATTCGCGCGAGCCCATGATATCAGCGAAGCCAACGCCCTCGATGCGTTTGAGCTCGGCCATCAGGTTGATATCGGTATAATTGTACAGGAATTTTTCATCCATTGAAGAATCATTGCTCAGCATATTCACATAGAGGAGCATACTGTTCTGTACTTTCTCTACGATTACGCCCGCCTTGATCACTTCTTCAGGCAATTCATCCAGGGTGGAAGAGACGCGGTTCTGAACGTTAACCGCAGCCACATCGGGATCGGTGCCCGCTTTAAAAACAATCTGGATAACACTGGTGCCGTCGTTACCGGAAACAGAAGACATATAAGCCATGCCCGGCACACCATTGATAGCGCGCTCCAGTGGCGTCACCACAGCCTTCACGCAGGTCTCGGCATTTGCGCCGGTGTATTTGGTTGTTACGTTTACTTCAGGTGGAGCGATATCGGGAAACTGCGTCACGGGCAGTTGGGTAAAAGCCAGGAAGCCCAGCAACGTGATGATCAGGGATACCACGATCGACAGGACCGGCCGATGTATAAAAGCAGCAGTCATATTTTCAATTTTTAGGGGAATAGTAATGCCCGGGGCATCAGTCAAAATGGATATCGCGGAAAGCAAGGGGTTTGGGCTGGATACGCTGGCCTTCTTTCACCTGCTGGATGCCTTCGTAAATCAGGCGATCCCTGGGTTCGAGCCCCGACCCTATGACATACAAATGCGGCAGGCGAAGCCTTGGATTGATATTCCGCATTCGAATGGTATTGCTGCTGTCGACCGTAAAAACATATACCTTATCCTGAATTTCAAAACTGGCTTTTTGCGGGATGACGAGCGCCTGTTTCAGCGCTTCCTTCATCAGGATCTTTCCACTGGAACCATGCTTCAGCAACTGATCCGGATTTTTAAAGCGTGCCCGGAAGGCGATATTACCCGTACCCTCATCGATCTCATTTTCGACGGTTTCAATGGTACCGGAATACTTAAACAATTCATTATTGGCCAGCTGCAGCGAAACCACCTTGTTCAGTCCGGAACTATCTTTTTCCATCAGGTCGATAAATTCCTTTTCCGACATATTGAAATAAGCAAAGACCTCCTTGTTGTTGGAAATTTTTGTGAGCAGGTCGCCTTCGCCCACGAGGCTGCCGGTTTTGAAAGGAATTCGGTTAATCACGCCAGTGAAAGGTGCTTTCACTTCAGTGAAAGACAGGTTAAGCCGGGCAATGGAAATAGCACTCTGTGCCTCTTCCAGTTTGGCTTCAATGGCCTCTTTACGGGCCAGGGCCATATCAAGTTCTGAGGAAGAAACAATGTTTTTTTCTGCAAGGGTGCGGGTATTTTTGAGCTCTACTTCAGCAACTTTCAATTCAGCGAAGGCGCTTTTATAATTGGCCAAAGCCTTAAGCAGGTTTTCCCTGAATTCCCGGTTGCTGAGGGTAAAGAGAATTTGGCCTGCCTGAACAGGTTTGCCTTCATCAATATGGATCTTCTCAATAAAACCCTTTACATGGGTCCTTATCTCTACATTCTGCAATGAATGTATCTCTGCAATATATTCTTTCGTAAAAATGGTATCCACCAGGGCAGGCTGGATAACGGTATAAGTTTCCGGGGCAGCTTCCTGCTGTTTTGCTTTACCTGAACAGGCGATAACCTGCATGGCAATGGCAACCCATACCATAGGGAACATGGGGAAATAATGTCTCATGATGCTTTGCTTTCTTCAATGTGATGAAAAAATAAAAATCAACCGTATAGGGGGTAAAAGCATCAGGCTTCCGGAGGCGGTGTCTGTATATCGGCCGCAGCACTTGTAAAAAGCGGGTGGGGTAATTCTGAAAAAGCGGAATTGAAAAGGGCAGCATGGGCTGCCGGGCTCACCAGCAAAGCTGAAAAGTGGCAGTATTCGGTTTCGCAGGAAGCGGTCTCCGCCATGTCCTGCTCGTCCTCGTTATTGTCTTCGCTGCCGGAGCTGGCATCATTATTAAACGGGTTTATCCATTTCATGCTTTTAGCCATGGCAGGGCCATGGTTAATGATGCCCAGCCACGAGCCCAGGCAGGACTGTTGCAGGTTAATAAAGATTAATATGACGGCGAATAACTTAGCCATTGAGGCGCAAATATACTCAGGAAGGGGAAACGATGGTAAATGAAAAAGCGTTATAACAAAATTGTAATAACCCTGGTTTCCTTATATCGCCTTTCCTGCCTATACTTGCGGCGAATAAAAAATCTATGATGAAAAGAATTGCTTTCTTCTTTATACTTACAGCCACGACCCTTATCGGCAATAATAAAATTTACAGCCAGGCAGCACATATTCCCAAATGCAAAAACCGGCTTGTCGTTATAGCGCATAGGGGTGACCATACCGAAGCCCCGGAAAATACACTGGCAGCTTATAAAAATGCGATAAAAAACGGTGCAGACTATGTTGAAATTGATTTGCGCACGACCAAAGATGGTGAACTGGTTATTATGCACGACAGTAAAATTGACCGGATGACCAATGGCAAGGGAGCAGTCCGCGAAATGACTTATGAAGAATTAAAAAAATGGCCGGTCATTGAAAAAAGCCATCCGGAATGGCAGGAGCAACCGATACCAACCTTCAGCGAGGTACTGGAACTATGCCATAAGAAAATTAATATCTACCTCGATTTTAAAGATGCTTCGGTCATTAAGAGTTTACGGTTAATTGAAAAATATGGCATGCAGAAAAATGTAGTGGTGTATATCAATTCGGAGGAGCAGTTCAGGGAATGGAAATCAATAGCACCACAAATGCCACTGATGGTAAGTTTACCAGACTCCATTAAATCGGCGACTGCATTATCGGATTTCATTACTTCATCCGGCGTTAATATCCTGGATGGTTCTTATGAAGATTATACGCCTGAAATGGTTAAAGCAGCGGCAGCAAAAAATGTTCCAGTATGGCCCGATATTCAATCTCCACATGAAGGCCCGGAAGAGTGGAATGTTGCACTTTCAAAAGGTTTGGCTGGCTTACAAACTGATCACCCCAAACTGCTTACAGATTACCTGAAGAAAAAGGGCGTGAGATAAGTTTCGGGCATATTATGAATATCCTAACAATTCCCTTTTAAACTATAGGCCTGTTTTAAGCTCTTAGGTATAAACATACCATATGAAACACCTATTCATAACAGTTACAGTCCTTGGTCTTTTACAGCTGGCAGAACCTGGACAGGCGCAGGTTAATGTTCATGTTAATATCGGCATGCAGCCGCAGTGGGGGCCTGCAGGTTATGATTATGCCGAATATTATTATATGCCCGATATAGATGTTTATTATAATGTACCGCGCAGGCAGTTTGTTTATTTGAATGGTGGGCGCTGGGTATTTGCAGCATGCCTGCCGGCTCCTTATCGTTCGTATGACCTTTACCGTGGGTATAAGGTTGTGATTAATGATCCTGCGCCATACCAGCGTTGTGATTATTACCGGAGGCAGTATGGACACTACAGGGGCTATGATGGTCGCTATGACCGGGATGACCATTATGATCGTGACCGTCACTATGACCGTGATGACAGGTACGAGCGCGATGACAGGTACTCCAGGTATGAGCACCATGATAATGGAAAACATAATGGCCACAGGGACAGGGACGATCGTGACTAAGCAGGCAGTACTAGAAAGAGAGCAGGTCGGCCGACCTGCTCTCTTCATTTATTTTTCATCGCCTGTCCGTAACTCACTAACTGAATCCCCTTCCTTATGATGGCTTCTTTAAGTTTTTCGCTGGTGAACAGATCCGTAACTTCCTGCCTGTCCTGGGCCACATTCTCGTAACCGATATGGTGGATGGCCTGTAACTCGGCATCATTAATGCCGGGATGTTCTACAAACAGGTAGGTGTTACCTTCCTGCATCTTATCAAGCGCTTCAATAAATGCGTCGATCTTTTGACCGGAAGATTTATTGTGCAGGTTTACGGAAAACCATGAAAGCGGATGGTCCGCATCCGGACCTCCATCACCAACCAGCAAGCCATAGGAGGCTGCCACGCGCTTGACCATGGCAGTTACATCTTTATCAAAGCCAATGCTTCCCATATGCCCTGAGATATGGTTCAGTTGTGGAACATATTTTTTTGCGAGGATTATCTGGGCGCGTAGTTCTTTTTCCAGGTCATCCAATTTCCAGGCATTTTCCATCACGGCCTGTTTCGGATAATTTTTATTCGGGTAAAGCATGGGATAAAAATAGCCGTCGGCATTTCGCAGGCTTGGCGCATCGGTCAATGGCCGCCATTTGATATTATCCCACTCGCTGGTAATGGCAAAATGCAGGCCCACTTCAATATCCGGATGATCGGCCAGCCATTTCACAGCTTCAGGGAACCAGGGCGAAACGGCAATGAGTTCGATACTGGTTTCAACACCATTGCTGTAAGATTGTTCCAGGGCAAGGTTTCCCGAATGGGAATAACCCATGTCATCGCCCCGTATGATCAGCCGGGGTGCATGGTTGCGGCCCGCTACCAGTACTGTTTTAAAGATGGCCTTACGGGCAGTGTCAAAACTGGAAATATCTTCCAGCTGCATGTTATCACCATTGAATATACAACGGAGTGTTTCGGTATGCGGGCTCTCGTAATACAGGAGTTTAAGTTCAAGGGTATGGTCATCCGTCCAAGTATAACTGCCGGCAACTTTTGAAGGTGGTAATTCGTGGCGGTTATTTTTTGCACCTGCAACAAGGTAAGGGCCTTTGCGGGTAGTAATGCCTTTTAACCAATTGCCATTACCAAAATTCAATTCATGCATCGCAGAATCTGTAAATAATTGTAAATGGCAAATGTCTTTACTGAAACTGAAACGTATACTGTCCAGTCCCCGCTGCATAGAAACAATGCCAAATGATTTTCCCGAAATGGTTGCAGTTGATGGCGAAACTGTACCAGCATCCGCCAGGCCTGACCCTGTTTTTATTGACAGGTTAGCCAGTTTATTTTTAAGCAGCTTTTGTTGTTTGCCATTCACGCGTGGGTTTGATTGTTGAAACAAAGGAAGCAGGTGTTCATAAACCAGGTCTAATTCGCCCTGCATGTTTGCAGTTTCTGATGTAATGATCACCACGGCATCTTCATCAGGTATTACCAGGATATATTGTCCGAATGCACCATCCCCGCGGAAGGTATTATGCCGTCCACGCCACATCTGGTAACAGTACCCTTGTAGCCAATCACTCTTATTTTTCGCTTCCTGGGGTGCATCCGGATTCTGCATTATTTTCATCGTGCTGGCTTCTTCTACCCATGCAGCAGGAATAATTTGTTTGCCCTGCCAGTTTCCTTTCTGCAAAAAGAGCTGGCCGAATTTTGCCATGTCTTCCGTCTTCAGCCGTAATCCCCAGCCGCCAGTATTGATACCTCGGGGATCAGTTTCCCAATCGATGCCTTTAATATTAAGTGGTGAAAATAACCGGGGTTCTAAATAATCAATAACCTTTTCACCAGACACTTTCTGCACGATAGCAGACAGCATATAAGTGGCAAGTGAGTTGTATAAAAACTTTGTTCCAGGCCTATAAAGAATAGGTGTTTTGAAAAATCCCTTCACCCAATTATTATCGCTGGTAGCTGTCCAGGTTGGTTCTTTTTCCTGACCCACACTCATGCTCAGCAGGTCGCGGATCCGGAGGGCTTTCAGGTTATCTGAAACGGTATCCGGCAGGTCATCCGGGAAAAAGCTGATGACCTTATCTTCCACAGTCAGTTTATTTTCCGTCACCAGGAAGCCGATGGCAGTAGCTGTAAAACTTTTGCTAACCGAATACATGGTATGGACCAGGTCTGGCTGGTAAGGCTTCCACCAGCCTTCGGCGATCACTTTGCCATGCCGGAGAATCATCAGGCTATGGAACTCATGTTTGCTTTGCCGGAGGGTATCAAAAAATCTTATCAGGCCTTCTGAAGAAACCCCTTCCGCTTCGGGTGTGCTGCGGGGTAAGGAGGTGTTGCTTTGTGCGCCGGCAGGGAATCTGGTTATAAGCAGTATGAAAAACAGTAAAGAAATCCGTATGCCGGCAGTTATTCTTTGGAAGTTTGAGGTGGCTGGAATTTTCATTATTAAATATAAATCCTTAAACAATAAATTCCCGTTTTGGGTTTTACAGTCAGTTTTTGACCGGCCTTTGTTGCGCAATAGTCAAGTGGCGGCCCAAATTCCTTATTATTTTATTATACGGTCCATATTGTACAAGGTTCGAAGAGTGCGGGTTAATGCCTATTTTTATTGCCAACTGCAAGCAGTACCAACCAACTATCATGAAAAAAGGCATCCTGATCCTCACATTTGCTTTTATCTCTATGAATTTCATTTCCTGTAAATCCGGGAAGTCACCAGATACCAGTGCCATCTCCACAGACTCAGCGATCATTGCCATGGGAGATGGAACCTTCGATAAAAACTGCAGCAGTTGCCACAACTTCAAACAGAATGGTATCGGCCCACAACTGGGTGGATTAACGGCAGATGTACCTGCAGACTGGATAAAACAATTCATAAGGGACCCCAAAAAGCTGGTGGAATCAGGCGATGCAAGGGCGCTGCAGTTACAGCACAAATACAAAGTGCTGATGCCCTCCTTTGCACAATTTTCAGATGACCAGCTCAACGGGATTGTTGCGTTTATCCATACCCATAAAAAGCCGGTTGAAAAAAAGAGCAAATCGGGCCTAAGTGCACTAGCCGATCCAATACCCGATAGCATCGCCCTTTCCAGCCTTGTGGTTGACCTGAACCTGGTTACACAGATTCCTGCATCAAGCGATAGTGGGAAATTGCCATTAACCAGGATTACAAAACTGGACTTTGAGTCAAATTCAGGCACTAATTATGTTGTAGACCTCCGTGGGAAGTTGTACAAACTTCAAAATAATAAGGCCAGTGTGTATTTAGACCTGCGCAGATGGATGCCCAAATTCATCCATGAATCCGGCCTTGGAAGCGGATTTGGCAGCTTTGCCTTCCATCCTGAATTTGCAAAAAACGGATTTTTTTACACTACACATACAGAAAGGCCGGGCTCCGGTAACCCCGACTTTAACTATGAAGACTCTATCAAAGTAAGCCTGCAATGGGTATTGACAGAATGGAAAACAGACCATCCTGAATCGGCTGTGTTTTCCGGAAAAAGCCGCGAGTTACTGCGGATAAATATGGTAACGGTTATGCATGGGGTCCAGGAAATAACCTTCAATCCATTATCGAAACCAGGTGATAAAGATTATGGCCTTTTGTATATAGGTGTTGGTGATGGTGGAAGTGTTGATGAAGGCTATCCATTCCTGATACACAGGAGGGACAGGATATTGGGAACAATCATCCGGATAAACCCAAGGGGTAACAATAGCGTGAATGGGAAATATGGCATTCCACAGGACAACCCTTATGCAAAATCAGAGGGCAATCATTCCCTGCGGGAGATTTATGCCTACGGATTCAGGAACCCGCACCGGATCACCTGGACAAAATCCGGTGAACTTATAGCCAGCAATATCGGTGGCGCAAATATTGAATCTATAAATATGGTAAAGCCGGGGCAGGATTTCGGCTGGCCAATAAGGGAAGGCAATTTTATGGTAGAACCGGATGTGGATTGGGCAAAAGTTTACCCGCTTCCTGCGAATGACAGCAGCTTCCATGTCACTTACCCCGTTGCGGAATATGACCACAATGGCGGGGCTGCTGCAATTTCCGGTGGTTATGAATACTGGGGATGTGAAGTGCCTGAACTAAAAGGGAAATTCCTTTTTGGGGATATTCCATCAGGCCGGTTATTTTATATAAACATGGCAGATTTGAAGCAGGGAAAACAAGCCCCCATTTATGAATGGAGAATTTCATTAAATGGAAAACTGACCACACTCAGGGAACTTTGTAAAACTGATCGTGTTGATTTACATTTTGGAAGAGATGCAAAAGGTGAATTATATATACTCACCAAACCAGATGGTAAGATATACTCAGTACACCAGCACTTCATCAGCAAATAAAAAGCCGTGCTTATCATTCTGCGCTTTGATGCGAATGTATTTGGCCTGGCGATTTACCATCACTTCAAATGGCTTGATAACCAGTTTGGATTCCGTATCAGGTACCGTATTCATTATGCGAACCGGGGCGCTATAGTCTTTCCCGTTTTTAGACCAGCTATATTCCACATAGTTTGGCATAAATACACCCGGACCCGTAATCTGCATAAAATTGACCGCTATCTTTTTAACATCGGTCAATTGCTTCAGTTCAAGGGTGATATCCATATCTATTCCCTCAAACCCCTGCCACTGCCCGTCACCGTAAGTAAATGAACCTGTCTGGCCATTTACAAGGGTATATTCCTGTTGAGCCGGGTAACTGTTACTGAAAGGCAGGTTATAGGTTATTTGCGCGCCAATTGCTTTATGGTAGGCTGTCTGGTGCGCCATTACCGGTCCCATTTTTCCTGTAACCGGATTAAGGATAGCTGCCTTTATGGTGGCAATTCCTTTCACATCAACCGGGCCCATATAAATCGGGCTGCTTTTTACCGGGTCGCTGCCATTTGTAGTAAAGTGAATTTCAGGTTTATACTGTTCTGAAGAAATACTTACACGACTAAGCCTGGAAACAGTGTCAGCCACTGAATTGATTTCAAGTGTTGGCTGGGGCCGGTAATAATTAATGGATTTGCGTTGTAACAACAGGTAATGCTGTTGCAGCCGGCCTTGAAAATTCGTCCAGTCTTTTTGGTTTTTGCTGCTCCAGCCTATTTCAGCCAGGGCCAGAAACCGGGGAAAAATCATGTATTCAAGGTGCTCTGCAGTTGGAATATATTCCGTCCATGTATTAGCCTGGACACCCAAAATATGCCGGGCCTCATCAGCGGTCAATTCAGCAGGCACAGGGTCGTAGCTATATACTTTAGAAATGGGCAAATAACCGCCAATGGCTTCAGGTTGAGTTGCCGGATTTGACTGGTAATTGTCGAAGTAACAATAACCGCCGGGCGTCATTATAACATCGTGACCTGCTTTAGCCGCCGCTATACCACCCGCTTCCCCGCGCCAGCTCATTACTGTAGCGCCGGGCGATAACCCGCCTTCCAGTATTTCATCCCAACCCAATAATTTCCTTCCATGGTCGGACAGGAATTTATCCATTCTCTTTATGGCATAACTCTGTAATTCATGTTCATCTTTAAGGTTTTCACTGCTTATGCGCGCCTGGCATTTGGGACAATTTTTCCATGACTCCTTACCGGCTTCATCACCACCAATATGGATATACGAAGAAGGGAAAACCTGCATCACTTCAGTTAAGACATCTTCCATAAAAAGGAAAGTGCTATCGTTGCCAATGCAAAATTCGCTTTGGGTATAAGGCTTGCCGGAGCAGGCCAGGTTGGGAAAAACAGCCAATACTTCTTCGGAGTGACCAGGCATTTCAATTTCGGGGATAATGGTTATTCCGCGTTTAGCAGCATAGCTTACCAGTTCTTTCGCTTCTTCCTGCGTATAATAGCCGCCGTAAGCATCAGCTGCGCCTTCTGCCGAGTAAAGCCTATCGGAATTCCACCATTCTTTCCAGCTATTCTTTGTGCGCCATGCTGCTTTTTTTGTAAGCTGCGGATATTTCTTTATCTCCAGGCGCCAGCCTGGTCCGTCGGTCAAATGCCAGTGGAAGGTGTTGAGTTTATACAAAGCCATCATATCGAGCAGTTTTTCCAGGACAGGAATCGGGAAAAAATTTCGCGACACATCAAGGTGGAGCCCACGGTAAAGGAAACGGGGCGCATCGGTAATTTCACCACAAGGAACCAGGGTCTTTTCTGTTTGTAAAAGCTGCAACTGCAAAAGGGTGAACATCGCCCTGAGCATACCCTGCTCATTCGCAGCCAGGATTTGAACCTGTTGAGGTGTGATAACCAGTTTATATGCTTCAGCACTACTGGTATCAGTAAATTTTTGCTTACGGAAAATAATGCAATGCGTATTCGATTTAAGATTGCGGTTATATGGACGCGGTAGTGAAAGAGAAGCCTGCATGGCAAACAACTTCGCCAATTCCTGGAATACAGGTTCTGCATATACCGGTGTGTTCTCTGACCAAAGAAAAGATCCTTTCTTTTCAACAACAACCTGTGGTTGCGGTACCAGGTTTATTCGCTGTAAATCCTGGGAAAACAGTGCAACCGGATTTATACAATACAGGAAAAAAAGAATTAACGCGGGCTGAATTGTTCTCTTCATTGCTTAAAAATAATACATGCAACGAATCCTTTACTTTTAAATTGTATCATGGTAATATACAGGTTAATTTTCTGCATGAACCTCTAGTGGAGAAATACGGATAGAGCGGAAACTCACCTTGCCATGTTTTCCATAAAACCACAGCTGGCTGCCCTTTATTTCACCCAACCGGTTCACAATACAACGCCTGTTCCCGATGCTGACATCAATGATATCCCCTTTCATTATAATATCAACCGTCATCTTTTTCCCAAGGAAATCAAGTCCCGATATGGCGCTTTCATGCAGGATGGCTGTTTTATTCACCGGTGAAAAGGCCAGCTTATAGCCCATCTGGTGCCGGTCTACCCCCCGCAGGAAAAGGCCATATTCTTCAATACCCTTTCCGGTCATTTCCACTTCAAAACTGATCCTGCAATCCAATGGCAGTCCCTCCATAAAAAAAGAGCCCATACCATTGGGCGAATTAATCGAATATTCATTACCGTTAATATGTGTCAGTGAATCAACCAGCATCTTAAGGGGAATGGCTGCACTTGCGGGAGGAATGACTTCTTTAGGAAAGCGGGCAGAAAGGCTGCCGTCTTTTTCCTGAGATAGTTCACGCAGGACGATATTTCCGCCGAATATTTCCTGGCCTTCGTCAAGGTGGTCCTGCCTGGATGGAATCCATCCTGCGGCAATCCTCCGGCCATTTGAGAACGCAGCGGTTTTCACCACATTAGACCATTCTTCGTTCAGTGCCTGGCTGGAAGGATATTGCCAGGGGCCGTAAGGCGATGTGGATTGCAGGTAAAAGGTATTTCCGCCCTGGCCATAGATAAGGTAATACCAGTTACCCCATTTGAAATAGTCGGGGCATTCGGGTACATCCTTAAGGTTCCATATCAATGGCTGTTTCACCGACCAGTGTTTCAAATCGGTAGATTCCATATGCACCATGGCGCCATTAAAGTCGTTCATGGCACTGTCGGTAGCGCTGGAAACAAATAAATGAAACTTGCCAGCAGAATCCACCACTACTTTCGGATCCCTGAAATCCCTTTTACTATATCCCTTTGCATATGTGTAAAATGGATTAGGTTGTTGTTTCCTGAAATGGATACCGTCTTCGCTGATGGCATAACTCAATTGCTCAATCTTCTGGCCGTCGGCACCAATCAGCCGGGTAGCATAAAATGCATAGAAATGGCCTTTCGAAAAAACAACAGAGCCGGTACATATAGATTTCTCCCATTCTTCATCAATTCCCAGCACCACAGGATGGTGTTGCCAGTTGACCAGGTCCCTGGAAGTGCTCAGTGTCCATTGGTGCCCGCCCAAACCGTTCAGGGCTGCGTGGTGCGCAGAATCCAGCAACCAGTAGAGAAAGTAAGTGCCGTCATGAAAAAAAGGGATACAGTCGCCTACGAAAAGATTGCCCTTTGGTTTGAAATACTGAATGTTTTTTGAATCCTGCACAGCCGGATCATACCGAACACTAAACTGTGCACCTGCTCTTGTAAAGGTGATGCCGGTAAGGAAAAGGAGCAAAAATTTACGCATAGTATTTTCGTTGTTGTAATTAACAATTTAGTATTTAAAACGCCTGATGATTGCAGCAGATAGTTATTTTTGCAGGAATATACTTAATGGGTGCCTTATTGGATCCTACCTGAAATGTAAGTATTCCTTTGAAAAAATACATGAGGCATTTCTTTCATTCACCTGATGTTTAACATTAACCATCCTTCAGAAATATTATCTCCGGAATCTGTGCGGGAGATTCGTAAATATGCCGGGGAAGCAGAAATGCTGCAAGAATTGCATCCTGCCCAACTGGCTATTATATACCAGCAAAACTGGTTCCGGTTACTGGTGCCTGGACGGTTTAACGGGCTTGGATATACGCTGCCGAAGGTTTTGCAATGGGAAGAAGCCCTTGCCTGGGCTGATGGCTCAGTTGGCTGGACGGTGACACTATGTGCCGGTGCGGCCTGGTTTATTGGTTTCCTGGACTCCGAATTGGTGGCCACCGTTTTTAATGATCCGGAATTTTGCCTGGCCGGCAGTGGCAATAACTCCGGCATTGCGAAAAAGAATGGTGATGCCTATGAAATCACCGGCTACTGGAATTATGCAACCGGGGCAAGCCTGGCTACGGCTTTTACCGCGAACTGCTTTATTGAGGAAAACGGTATTCAATTGAAAAACCCAGATGGAAGTCCCCGTGTACAGTCCTTCCTGTTTTTAAAAAATGAAGTGACCATTCATAAGAACTGGCATACTATGGGGATGATAGCTACGGGAAGCCAGGCATTTGAAGTAAGGGAGCTTCGGGTAAGGCAAAACAGGACTTTTCAAATAGATAACCAAAAGGCAATTTTAATGGACCCGATATACCAATATCCATTCCTGCAGTTAGCGGAAACTACCCTGGCGGTAAATAGTTCAGGCATGGCCCTGCGATTTATTGAATTGAGTGAAACACTTTTTAGTGTGGAATCCAGGCCGCATTTTGTAAGAATACTTGAAAAGGGCCGTGGCCAGCTGGATGATATTCGTCGGCGGTTTTACCAGCTTGCTGCCGATTCCTGGCAGGACTGTGCCAGTCATCGGGTAATTCCACCAGCTTTATTGGAAAGCCTGAGCCAGGCAAGCCATGAATTGGCCGATACTGCCCGCCGGGTAACAGATGAATTGTATCCCTTTTGCGGGTTACGCGCTGCCGACCCGGCAACAGAAATCAACCGCGTTTGGCGTAACCTGCATACAGCCAGCCAGCATAGTTTACTCAATAGTAATCTTAATGCGTAGGTGCTTAAAAGCATTAAACATCAGTTGAAATCCTGATATAAATCATTTTAGTACAGGTGCAGTATCAGCATTAAAGATGCGTGTTGCTTTTATATTCGCAAGTAATAAAACGCATATGAAACTACGATATATAGCCGCTTGCTTTTTATTATTTATGAACAGCAGGCAACTGGCAGCACAAGTAAACGATTCCCTTACGCAGGTATATAGCAAGTTTGATTTTATTCCGGGTGAAAAAGTAATTTTCTTTGATGATTTTTCTTCAGAAAATATTGGTGACTTCCCAACCCTTTGGAATACCAATGGATCAGGAGAGGTTGTCACTTATGGTAAATATCCGGGCAAATGGCTGAAAGTAACAAATAGCAAGGGCATCACCTGTTTAGCAGACACTTTAAAATTACCCGAAAATTATACGATTGAATTTGATGTGATCCCCCAAAAAGACCAGGCTAATAACAATAACACCACCTATCGGTTTATGCTGATCAGCACTTCAAAGCCAAAAGACCTGCTTTACGGATTGGCAAGACCGGGAGATGCAGGAATTTGGTTTGAATTTGCATATAATAATTCTTATTTCACCTGGTACAGGGATGGCAGTCCCGGGCTTGATGGCAGGACAACAGAGCACAAACAGGTAGCGGATAATAAATACCACATTTCCATTTGGGTCCAGAAAGAAAGGATCAGGATTTACCAGGATGAAGCAAAGCTTTTTGACGCTGCAAAAGCCATGTCAAAAAACTATAAATACAATATGATCCGGTTCGACAGGGGTGTTGAATTGATTGGCAATCTTCGCATTGCAACAGGCTTGCCTGATATGCGCAACAAACTGCTCACAGAAGGAAAACTGGTGAGTTACGGAATTTATTTTGATGTTAATTCTGATAAACTGAAACCTGAATCTGCAGGCACTTTGAAAGAGATAGCAACAATACTCACAGAAAATCCTGCCCTGCGCGTAAAAATTGTTGGCCACACTGACTCCGATGGAGATGATGCGACCAACCTTGATTTATCCAAACGTCGTGCGGCAGCAGTTAAGATTGCACTCAACAGTTCTTTTAACATTGATGCAGCACGCCTTGAAACCGATGGCAAAGGTGAAAAAGAACCAATCGCACCAAATAATAGCAATACAAACAAAGCGCTGAACCGGAGGGTTGAATTTATTAAGCTGTAAGGAAATTTAAATCAGCCTCTTTAAAATATCCAAACCGACTGGCCATGGCCCGAAACCGGAAGCGGTATTGATATGGCCGGCATTGCCAATATTCACCAGTTCGCTTCCCCAGTTATTAGCAAAACGGGTGGCCCGTTCGAAACTTACCCAGGGATCATCTTCACTTGCCACAACAATGGTTTTAAAGTTCAGTTTATCCCGCGGAATGGGGTCAAAGCCAACTGCAGGAAAATCATAAGCCGGCGCCTCCAGGTCGCTGGGTGCGACAAGGAGTGCACCTTTCACCTGCTTCTGGTAATAGTTTGCCCAGTGGGCAATTGTAGCGCAACCCAGGCTATGGCCAATTAAAACTACGGATGACAAATCATAGTTGGCAAGGCTATTCTCAATCCGGGTTATCCAATCAGTACACAGTGGGGCATCCCACTCCTTTTGTTCGATACGCAGGAAATTCGGGCCAGACTTTTCAAACCATGTTTGCCAGTGTGCTTCCCCGGAATTACCCAGTCCGGGTATGATAAAAAAATTAGTCATGCGTTTTACGTAATTGATAAAGGTAAAAATTAAAGGGCGGACACATCACCAATTGATATGTCCGCCCTTTAGAAAATTAATTCCTATCCTTGTTATTTACCCCATACAGCCCAACCTGCAGTCCAGTCGGTAGTGCCATCAAAAGCACCTTTGTAAGCAACTTTATCAAAGAAAGCATCATTCAGAGCTGACAGGTCAAACAATGCGCCAGTCAGTGCAGGAGAGCCGGCAGCAGGCTGAAGGTTAGGGGCAGCATTGTTGAATGGATCTGTGAGTTTCATGTCAGCCGGATTAGTAAGGATAACAGACTTGTACGTATTGGTTGTTAAATCAGTTACAGAAGCAAGATCATAGGTTGAACCGTCTTTCATCGGCAGGTTAAGTACAACATCAATCGGGTTAGTTATTGCATGTACATAGCTGTTATAGAAAGAACTTATTCCCTTGTTATAATAAGAGATAGTTGAATCTTCCTGTAAACGCAGGCCACCTTTTTTACCACCAAGTACTATCGAGTTGGCCAAAATGAATTTTGTACCTCTTCTCCAACGCATTCCCCAGCCATAATCAGCAGATGTATTGGCTGCGTCATTCGGACCAATAGCCGTAAAATTTGAGAATACAGGTGAAGTGATTGGAGCCCTTGACAAAAGGAATCCATTAGCAGGGTTTACGTTATCAACTTCAAAGTTATTTGAAACGTCGCCAGTGGTTCCTTTTGCATCAGTGAAAGCAGGATCTTTTACAGAAATAGCAAACTGGATTTTACCGCGGTAACCGTCATCCAGGTCATAATCGTCATCAGCAGAGTTGTAAGCAATAAGGTGTTTACAATTCACGGTGCCACCGAAAAATTCGAAAGCATCATCAAGTCCACGTACAACCTGCACGTAATCGATGGTTGTGCCAGACCCTACAGCATATAAAGACAATCCGTTTATTTCATCCCCGGGGTTAACTGCTTTTCCGGCGTATTCGATGCGCACATATTTTAATGTCCCGGAATTATCAGCATCATCATTACCACCAAAGGCGCTAAAGGCAGCATCAACACCACCTTCAACTACTGAGTGGTTTCCGTTTCCTTTTGCCTGCCCAACTAAAACAACACCACCTAAGTCACCCGGAGCAGGGCTGGTTTCATTTGAAGTAAATACGATAGGCTCAGCTGCAGTTCCGTTTGCCTGGATCTTAGCACCCCTGTAAATAACCAATACACCTGCTGAATCTTTGCTGGATACTATTTTTGTACCGGCATCAATGGTAAGTGTTGCGCCTGTTGAAACGTATACATAACCACGAAGACGATATACTTTATCTTTTGTCCAGTGCTGGTCGGTTGTGATAATTCCCCTGATATCGGGTTTCAGGTTTTCAACCGGTGGCACCGGGGTTACAGGATCCGGCATACTGTCACTTTTGCTGCAAGCCATGCTTAGCACAACAAGTGATAAAGAAAGAATTGAAAAGGTCTTTTTCATGATTTCTATTTTTTTAAAGAAAGTGTTATAGGTGATGTGTGGTGCCAGCTTAGCTGCCAAAATTGTATTTCAGGGTAAGTGTTGTAGTAGAACCGTATCGCATACTGTTGATGATTTTATCAACCGATGGATCATAATTCGTATTCTTTGGATTTACGTCGTATTTATAATACCAGGTAAAAGGTTGCGCCAGGATATCACTAAAGGTGATTTTTGCTTCCAGTTTATTCCTGAGTAGTTTTTTACTGATCTGCAAGTCAACGAGATCCCGGGGCTTTTCGAAAATATTCAGCGAAGCACCACTGATTGCGCGGAACCGGAGCCTTGGCCCTATCCGGTTATACAACAGATTTACAGAGAAGCCACCATCTGAAGTCATATAATTCAATCCGCCATTAACCAGGTAAGGCGATTGCCCCTGCAAAGGACTGTTTGATGTTGTTCCAGCAAACTGCACTGAACCTTTTATGTATGCAGCATTGGCATAAAATGTAAGATTGCTAAAGAACCTGCTGGCAATGAAATCCAGTTTTTTCCTCACTTCAACTTCAACACCATAAGCTGTAGCATGGTCTGCGTTCTCATAAGACAGCACATCATTGCCTTTATTCGTCTGCTCAATTGGCTTATCAAAATACTTGTAGAAAAGACTTGCTGAAATAATTTCCCCGGCAGCAGGATACCATTCGTATTTCAGGTCAGCATTGGTATTCTTACAACGAGCCAGGTTAGGGTTTCCCCTGATTACAAAATAATTGTCATAATCGTAGATGCTATAATCGGCCAGCTCCCTGAATTCAGGCCTGTTAACAGCCTGAGACCCGGCAACACGGATATTGGTTTTATTGTTCAATGCATAAGTGAGCAACATAGAAGGTAACAGGTCGGTATTCGTGTAGACTTTATCATCCTTTCCTGCCGCTTTTAATTCCTGCTTGTATCTCTCAACCCTTGCGCCCCAGGTTAACTTTACGCGGTCAGAAAATTTATTATCGAGCATCAGGTAACCGGCATTTAAAAGGGCTTTACCCGTATAGTTGGTGGAATTCGTTTCAATGTTGGCAACAGTAAGGTTATAATTATCGATATTCTGGCTACTGAAGAGGTTAGTAAAAGTAGCTGACTTCGATTCCGGTATGGTTACTCCCCTGAAGTCCTGTGATGCATAACCGAGTGCATCTACCTCAACATTCCTGTCCCTGTAATAATTCATAGTACCCATCCTGAATTTCTGATCCAGGTTAAACATTTTAAACTGTTTGGTAGCATTTACGGAAGCGCCATAAATTGATTCGGACAGGAAGGAATAAACCCGACCGGCATTCCTGATCTCAGGAGAATTTTCATTATTCAGTTTCAGAAAGTAGTCACCAGTACTTCCATCGGGTGTTCTAAAAGTTAATATTTTCTGGTCGGGTTGATTCCTGTAAGTAAATGCATAAGAAGCATTCCAATCAAGCGTCCAGCTGCTATTCATCTTGTGCAAGCCTTCCAGGACTGAGTTGACCAGTCCATTGCCTGTAACTTCGGTATTCGTACTCTTAACCAGGAAGGTATTGCCAAGATCATTCTCATAGTTACTACCTGCCCTGTTACTGCCGGTCTTTACAAAATTATTATTGAAGAGGTTCTTGAAAGAAATTTTGCTCTTCCGGTAAGAATAAGTGAGGTTCAGTAATGCAGATAAGTTATTTTTCATATCATAATTGCTGGTATTATACTCATAGGTATTGCGCCTGCTGATATCAAATTCAGACCTTTCCCTGTCAGAAACTGCCCTACCAATACCATAACCAACATTATAGATATACCCTAGTTTATTGCCGTTCTTCAGCAGTGAAGTATTTCCGCCAGTATAATTGAACCTGAAATTCGGTGCGCTTTTAGAGGCGGGCACATTCCCATAAGTGTTGGAAAACATTTTTGTGACAGAATTCTTGAATTCGGGGCTTTGCAAAATGAAGCCACTCTTATTCCTGTAATATGGGCCAGGTATTAACCTGGAGTCATCAAAAAAACCAAGGTTATCCAGCGAACCAGTCGGAGAGGTTTTGTAGAAGTCTTTTCCGGTGGTAAGTGTATTAAAACCAATAGAAATTTCAAACTCACTTAATTTTTTATTGGGATAATCTTTAGTAGACACTTTAATAGCGCCACCTGAAAAATCACCCGGCAAATCGGGAGTCGCTGATTTATAAATAACCAGGTTATCCACTATCGAAGCAGGGATAATGTCAAATGCAAAGGCTTTTTTATCTGCTTCAGTACTTGGCAAAACGGAATTATTCAGCAATGAAGCATTATACCTTTCACTCAGCCCCCTTATGATAACAAATTTATTGTCCTGCACTGATGCGCCACTGACCCTTTTAAGCACATCACCGGTATTTTTGTCAGGCGATTTCCGGATCAATTCAGCGGAAATTCCATCAGAAATCGCGGAGCTGTTTTTCTGTACGGAATACAGGGAAGCCTGGGCCTCTTTTCTTGCACTAGCCTTAACAGTTACCGTTGCCAGCTCCTTTTTACTTCTTTCCAATTGTATAGTTAATGCAGGAATTTCCGTACCAGTATACTCAATATCACCTAATTCCTTCTGGCTGTAGCCTACAGCTGAAAAACGGATGGTGTATTTTTTATCCTGCTGGATGGACACAAAAAATAAGCCCTCAACGTCAGTAGTAATGCCTTTTGCACCATTTTCGGTGGTAATACTTGCGCCGGCAACCGGATTGCCATTGGCACCATCAATAACCTTACCTGATAATCTGTATGTTTTTGCCTTTGATTGTACCTGGCCTTGAACACCAGTGAATAAAGCACTAAGGAGAGCCAATAACGTAAAAATACGGGTGAACATTTATCGTGATTATGGCGCGAAGCTAAAAGCCCAATATTTCCAAATTATTACTTCAATGTTATGCAATTATAAACAATGAAAAATGGCCGGCAGGAAGTCTAATTTTACCCTATTGAATTCAAATACTTCCATATAAGATGATCATAAGTTTCCCGGAAGAACAGGTTAAGCATCTACATTCCGAATTTCAAAATATCAGGACATATAATGAGAAAATCATATTTTTTGACACCTGGTTTGGTCTTTTAGCTGACCCTTATCCAGGCTTTAATCCAAAGCTCGATATATTTTTCCGGCAGGAAGCCACCAATGAACTGATAGCTTTATTTGAAAAAGAAAGAAGGCATTCATTAGTTTTGGAAAAAATATTTGATTTCGAATACTGCAGGTACAATTTCAATATAACCCCCATCAATTCGTATGCGGAAGTCCTGAACGATTATATAATTTCCAAATTCGTTGATTCAGATAATTCATTTAAAACTGAAATAGAAGAGTTAAGATATAAAGCAGCAAAAAACTATCCTCTTGTTGAAAACCAAAAAAAAGAGATCAATAAATGTATAGGCCTGGTTACAAATAAATTGAACAGCAATACCGAAAGCAGTTTTAGAGTGAAGTTCATGACCGTTTTCTATGATGGCTATTCAGACTATACACAAAACAATTACAAGAAGTTTTCTAAAAGGAAAAAAATCATTGAATTATTCCTTTATTCCTATGGAATACTATTTGGCAAATACATGGAGGCATTGAACGGTTATCCTGATTTCAATGCACAGGCCAGCGATAAAGAGGCCAATGAGGATATTCCCATTGACCTGAAAGGACGTATGTCGTTGCTCAGGGAATCCGGTATTTTAGATTTCCTACACCAGAAATATTATCTGCCTGATACGCCGGATGCAGAGCAAAAAATTGCCGAAATCATTTGCCAACTATTGGGTATGCGCGCCGAACTGCCGGAGAGTGTAATTAATTACCTGAAGTACAGCAAGGTTTAGGGCAACTTTTGGTTCGCATTTTGCGTTTATAAACGAAATATTAGCAAATGGCCGGTTACAAAAGGTCATTTAGCTTTGACCAAATATAGAATTACCAATCTTCGAACCATGAACCGTAACCTTTCTATAATTTTAGTGGGTGTATTAGCTCAATTGCTTTTTTCCTGCAATAAAACCCAGACTAAGCCAAATCCCAATCCGGACCCGAATCCCAACCCGACAGTTCTAAGCTATGGAGATTCAATACTTTATATAAAAAACCAGGCTTCGGATTATATCGTTTTGCCGAATTTAAGCAAGGCTGGCACCTATCTTAGTTTCCCGGAAGGCATGGAAATAGATCCTTCAACCGGGGCAATAAATGTTTCAAAGACCGATGCCGGCCTTAAGTACAAAGTATCTTTCATTGAAACAGGCAAGAAAGATACCGTTTCAACTTTTGTGACTATTTCAGGAATAAATTACCTCGATGGATTTTACAAGCTGACCACTGCAGACTCTATCATTCGCCCATTGTATAATGCCAACCCCAATATTTCCATACCGGGAATCAATAGCGGCAGTTTATTTGACCTTGGTTCCGGTTGCAATAGCCAGGGTTGTACCGTTAATGCAACTGATGGAAAGATAAACCTGGCAGAGACAGTCAGGAATGGTGTTTTTGGTTCAACTCCTTCAAATAATGACCGCCACGAATTTGAACTGAATTACCAAATCAATGATAAGAGCGGGAAGGCAACGAATACACTAAAAGTGAAATTGTATTATTTCAATACTGTAAATGATATTACCCCTGAAGCATACGATATTATTGCATCACGCCAGGGCACTATTTTCCTGACCGGGCTTCAGACACCTGTAGCTACCCAGGCTAAAGTAGGCAAACCCAGGCCACCCTGTATTTTTATTGTGGGTCATTAAAAGAGCTGCCATTCTGATCGGATAATTTTTCCGTAAATTGAAGGATGGGCTACAGATTAGCTTTATCCTTCTTCTTACTGGTCTTTTTTCTTTTCCTGCAAAGCCAGGACGGCAAGGGGCTGCCTGATTTTTTTACCGCCTATAAAAAAGCTGAAAAACTTTATAATACACCAAAGCCAACAGGAAAAACCGATAGCCTGGCTTTTATTGCCTATAAAAAAACAATTGAAATTTTAGAAAAGTCCGGTTCTTCGGACAGCATACTCTTTGATTGCTATAATAAAGCAGGAATTATTTGTATGTCGGCAAAAAAAGACAGCCTTGCATTGTATTATTTCCAGCGTTCTATTTCACTACAACACCAATCAGCAACGATCGCCGATTCCCTGCTTTTCCTACCCTACATTTTTGCCGGCAACTCGTATTATAAACTACTTAATTCAGACTCTGCCTTTAATTACTATAAACAGGCTGAAAATATCATCCAGCACTATCCTTTACTAAATGAAGCAGAAAGGTTGTATAATAAAATGGGGGTGCTGTATTTTGAAACGGGCGACTATAAAAAAAGTGTCCTTTATTTCAGCAAGGCTTTATCAATGGTTAGTGCCAATCCTGATGAAAACAGTGATTTTATTATCAATTATAAAAACAATATAGCGTCGGCCCTGAGAAAACTTCAGCAATATGATGAAGCGATATCCATTTACAAAAGTTTGCTGGCTTTCAAGGTAAACACCAATGAAATTTATCACAACATTGGCGTAGCTTATCTTGATGCAGGCAATTACACAGAAGCGATACACTACCTTAAACTGGTTAAATATATTAACGCGGCAAAACTAAATGACATTGGCAGGGCCTATTATAAAATGAATGACTATGATTCAGCGAAATATTTCCTTAACCTGGCTTTAACCAAAAATCCGCTAACAAAAGCATCCATAAAAAACCTTGACTATGGGATCACTTTGAAATACCTTGGTGATTTAGCAAGTTCAAAAAATCAGCCTGCAGAAGCCATCCAATTATACCAGCAATCCATTATACAACTGGCAACCGACTTCAATGATGCAGACATCAACAGGAACCCGGTTTCATTTAACGGAATTAAACAGTATATTTTTCTATTTGATGCCTTACTGGCAAAAGCGAGGGCATTGAAAAGCGGGTCGGCACACCCGGGTGAAAACATGCTTAAACAATCTTTGGCAGCTTACAATTCAGCCATTGAACTGGTTGCCCATATTGAAAAGTTGTATGATTCAGACGAATCAAGGCTTTTCCTTAAGCAAAATGCAGACAGTGCATACCATGAATGTGCAGCACTCGGACTACAACTTTATACGATAACCACAGATAAAAACTACCTGTACACTGTATTTAACCTGATTGAAAACAGCAAAGCATCTGTATTACAGGCTGATCTCCGTGATTTGGAATTAAATAAGATTCATGGCCTCCCATCGCAACTGATCCAGCAACAAAAAAATATAAAATCCGAGATAGCCCAACTATATATCAAGGAAACGCAGCCGGGTGAACACCAGGCGAAAATCAGGGACCTCGAAATCCAGCTGTCGCAAATACAGGACAAATTAAATGAAAACCCAAAATACCATGATCTAAAATTCTCTAAAAAGCTGTTAAGCATTCCGGAAATCCAGGACAACTTACTGGGTAAGGATGCTGCTATAGTTTCCTATTACTATTCCGGGAACCAGTTAATTTGTTTTTATATCACCAAAGAGGACTTTGGATATGTTGCTTCAGAAAGGGATTCCCTGCTAACCCAAAATATACTCCAGCTAAGGAAAGCGCTAAACTATTCTGTAAATAGTGACCGGGAGACAATTCATAAACTTGCCGTTTACCTGTATGGAAAATTTTTACAGCCGTTAATGGCCAGGATTAACAATAAAAAACACCTGACTATTATTCCCTATAATGAAATTGGCTATATCCCTTTTGAAATGCTTGTTGACCCGGGAAAAGAGGAAACTGTATTAAACAGGTTTGCCATCCGATACGATTATTCTGCCAATTTCCTTTCCAATATCCAGCCAGCCAATGCTGCCTACAAAGTACTGGCCATGGCACCTTTTGCGATAAAATATTCCAACCAGGAATTTCCTCCACTGCCATTTTCACGGGATGAAGTAAAAGACCTGGAAGGGAGGATACTAATGGATAGAATGGCAACAAAGGATAGTTTCCTGAAGTCGCTGCCAAATTACCCGATCCTTCACCTTGCTACGCATGCATTCGCCAATGATGCAGTACCAATGCAATCTTATATTGCCTTCTACGATGCCAGCCGACAGCACGACCCCCAGCATCGCCTGTACGAACAGGAAATTTATACCCTTCCCCTTTCTGATGTGCGCCTGGTTATTTTAAGTGCCTGTGAAACTGCCAATGGGCAGCTGGTAAATGGGGAAGGCATAATGAGTCTCTCCAGGGCATTTTCATATGCGGGTTGTAAATCTGTAATCGCTTCTTTATGGAAGGCAGATGATGCTGCAACCGCCTACATTTCAAAGCACATGCACAAGTACCTGGCTAAAGGGGAACCTAAAGACATCGCTTTACAAAAAGCGAAAATAGATTATCTCGAGGACCCAGAAATTGAAGGCCGTTTCAAAACTGCCTCTTACTGGTCGCACCTTATTTTAATTGGAAATGAGCAGCCAGTTACCCAAAGCAGTAACTATATCCTGATACTATTTGCCTGTATCCTTTTCATCGCTTTTATGGCAATAGTGTACAAAAAGAAAGCCGTGCACAAATAAATGTGCACGGCGGTTTTCACAGGTGAACTTTTTTACTTCTGCAGGGTGATTGAACCCAGGTGGGCATCTTCGTTATTTCCAACAACTACATTACCGATTGTCTTGTCCTGGTAGTTATTCGCTGTCGCATGGAAAACCACAGAATAAGACCCGGGCTTTAAGCCAATGATTTTAAACTCGCCTTCTCTTTCCGGTTTCGCACTGGTAGTATCAGTACCCATGATGGCATAAACAACTGCATTGGCATCGGCAGGAAGTACACGGCCTTCAACACTGCCGGTTTTATCTTTTCGGAATGCTTTTACCTGGGGTTTCATTTCAAATTCACTGCCATGCATGCGGATGGAACGGCCGGCATCAAAGTCCAGCCAGAAATTAGTATCGCTATGATCGTCAGAACCCTCTGTTATTTCATTGAGTTTAATTACGATGAAATTGTCATTTCCTTTTATTAAAACCGGGAATGCATTGCCATTATAAACAACACTATTGTTTGTCCCTAATGTTAACCTGACTTTTCTCAGTGAATGGGTTGATGAGAAACTGGAACTTCCGAATAAGGTATCGAGGCCATTCCTGAATTTCAGGATATCATATACCCCGGTGTGGATATCTACAGGTTTCCATCCGCCCGATGTATGGCCCAGGCGGTCATTATTATCGCTTTCAGACTCATTTTCCATTTCATGCTCAACTTCGGAACTGTCTTCCAGTTTTATTTCCAGCTTTTGGATGTCTATCATTACCTGGTCAAAAACGAGGGACTGGTCATCTGTCAGGTAAATATTGACAGCTTTTGTTGTTGGTGTATTTGATTTAGATGTTGATACTGATTTTTGGCAGGCTGTTACAAATAAGAAAAGGCCCGCGAGGATAGGGAGGGATTTCATGCCCCTGGAAAGTTGTGTTGTCATACAATTTAATTTAAAAAGTTATGCATATTGGTCACCACAACTTTTGGATTTGTAACCATTACTGCAAAAAAAAACCGCGGATGCGGTTTTTACAATTTTTTCTTCAGTAGCCAGAGCCTCCACATAAACCAGTCATTCACTTTATCGTGGTATAAATGGTCTTTATGATTGTGGATTTTTTCGAATAATGGCACTGCCTGATCAATTTGCCCTTTATTTAAATACGCCATTGCTAAATAATATTCTGTATCATCTGAAAAAATACGGGCCTGGTTGATTGCATTCTTCTGTTGTACCAGCAAAAACAGGGAAATAGCTTCTTCAGGCTTACCTTCCTGCAAATATGCATTCCCGGTATAAAAACAATCTTCAGCCGAAGCCTGGGGCAGTTGTTTGAATAAACCGATTACTTTCCCCGTTTGCCCGTTTTTAAAAGCATCTGCCAGTGGAGATGCTGCAGGCGCACCCCTTGTCTCTGGAATAGTATAAGGCTGGAAGTTTTTTTCAAACACCGCAAGGCTGGAAACCTGCAGGAACTGATAAATTGTTGCTGCTCCAATTAACAGCAGCAATACTGCGGCAATCCGCATGACCGGCCTGAACATACTGATAATACTTCCACCCTGTTGCGCCTTTTGGGGTTTCAGTTCCCGCATCATTTCTGCATGGATGCCACTAACTTTTTCCTTTAACCCATAAAGCTTAACAGCATCACGGGCGAGCAGGAGTTGTTGGTATTCTTCCTTCAGGCTATTGTCGGATTCCAACCTGATTTTGAGCGCTTCAAGTGGCTGTCCTTCCAAATCGCCATCCAGGTATTGCATTAATAATTCTGAGGTAGGGTTGTTATTCATAAGATAAGACAGATTGTAAGTTTTTAACAGTTTGGGGGTGGGAAGCCAGCACTTCGGTCAACTTTTTCAGGCATTTATATTTCTTATTCCTGACAACCTGTTCATTCTCATAGTTAAGCTGAGTTAATATATCCCGCATTGAAAGCTCTTCATAATAAAAAGCCATCAATATCTTTTTACAGGTTTCCCCCAGGTTTTCTAAAAGTTGTTGTAGTTGCATCTTTACTTCATTCGTTACCAGTTTTTGGCTGCTGTCCAGCTCTATGGTTTCCATTCCCTTCCCGAATTTTTCTTCCCTTACCCTGGCCCGGTTTCTCCTCTTGAACTCATTCAGCCAGGCATGCCTTGCAAGGCTATACAGGAAAGTGCCGCTACTGCATTCTCCCCTGAATTTGCCCTCTTTCAGGATCCTGATAAAGTTTATTACCGCATCCTGGAAAAGGTCTTCTGCATCTTCATTAGATCCGCCGTTTTGCTTAATATAGACCAGCACTTTGCTATAATGTTCCCTGTACAAGTACCTGATAGCATCATCCTGGGTATCCGGACTCACCAAATCGTGTAATAATTCAATTTCTGAATAAGTTTTTCCAATTTTCATCCGCAATACAGGTATTAGTAAATGGTAAAGGTTATTATGTAATCAAATTACCATTAAAAAGATTGATTATTCCAGGATAGTATTTACTATTCCATACCCGGCATGGAAATTTTTTTATAGCCTGCAGTGGGAAAGGTTTTGCCCTCTTTTTGAATTGACTTTGCTTCGAGCTTACTGGTTGCACCCGATTCAAGTGATGTCGTTTCCATCCGCAGCATAACGCTATTTGCGGCATCTTTCAGGTCTGGTGTGCTATTGCCGGAACGATTTGCCCGCATCATCATAGGAAAACTTTTAGAGAACCCGGCATAGCTTACGCCTAACTCTTTGGTCAGCCAGATCTGCATATTGGTATTCTTTGACGTAACCTGGTATTGTTCGCAGGTATAACCCAGTATCTTTTCTGTTTTGCCAGTTTTACGGATTTTAACATCATTACGGGAAGTATCTCCATTGTGGGCTTTATTCATGGAGTCCGCTTTATTTTGCATCTTCTTCAGGTCCATTATCATCACCATTTTCTGGGATTCTATAAATGAAAGCAATTGGTTTCGGGGCAGGTCAAATACCATCATCATGCCCAGCTGCCCGCCCATATTAAAACCTGAATAATTCTGGTCGGAGAACCAGAATGTTGTTTCCATGGTTTTCTGGGTATCACCCGGTTTCCCACTCGTCATTTCATAGGTAATACCCAGTTTGAAAATAAATTCAGCAGGATAATCCTGCGCATTCTGTGCCTGTATGTTATGGGTGGTAAAGACAGCAACCAATGCTGCGAGCAGGTAAATGGTGATCTGTTTCATGATGATTTTTTAGGTGCCGATCATCGCCTTAGTATTTTCAAGGTACATCATTTTTAAATTTGGAAACAGGCAGTTACCGGGACCTAATTCTTTAAAATCTTGAATTCAACCCTGCGGTTTAATTGCCTGTTTTCATCGGTGTCATTAGGCACAACAGGTTTTGTTTCCCCGTATCCCTGCGAAATTATACGGTTTGCGGCAATGCCTTTAGACAATATATATTCCCTTACCGACCTGGCCCTGTCATCGCTTAGCCTGAAATTATAATCATCAGATCCTTTGCTATCAGTATGGGCGCTCATTTCAATTTCAATGGCTTCATTTTCCTGAAGCAGTTTTACAACTCGGTCAAGTTCAACAAAGGATTCGGGACGAAGATTTGATTTATCAAAATCAAAGAACACATTATTCAATCGTACAACCTGTCCAATTTCGATGGGAGCCAGGTAAAGGTCTTTATGTATTTCCTTGTAACCTGCTTTAACCAGGGAGTCGAGGTTCAGGTTTTCTGAAACCGCGAAGAAATGATCGGCCCTGGCACGGATGCTATAATTTTTATTATAAGGTAACACCATCTTGAAAGCACCATCCAATGGGCTCGAAAGGGCGTTGCCAGCCTCCTTGCCATCGGGCAGGGTTTCATATACCAGGGAAGCGCTCAATGGCTCTTTTGTTTTCAGGTTATAAACATTTCCGCTGACCAACACCACCGGATCGGGTTTTTCACGCTCCAATAATTTCACCCGGACGATATCTGATTCACCATAGGAATTTAAACTGGTAGAGAGATAGGCGAATTCACCACCAGCATCAAGGGTGAAAAATGCATCCCAGCCGGGGGTATTGAAAGGACTGCCCAGGTTCACCGGGTCAGACCATTTCTGCCAACTGTCATCCAGCCTTTTGGTTTTCCAGATATCGTTATCACCGAGTCCGCCCGGACGGTTACTGCTAAAATATAAGGTAACACCATCTGCTGCCAGGTAAGGGGTCATTTCATCAAATTCAGGAAGGTTGATTTTTTTGCCGAGGCTTTTTGGTTCTGTCCAGGTGCCGTTATCAGTTTGAAAGCAAACAAAAATATCGTTCACCGGGCTGCTCCTTTCCGGAGACATATACAGTAACAGGGTTTTCCCATCCTGGGCCATAGTGGCACCGGATTGCTGACCCCGGTCAAACTTGTCATAATTTTTAATAACAAGGGCATTTGGCTCGCTCCAGCGGCCAGATTCGGTAAGCGTAGACATACTAACGCCTTTGCCTACAAAGGCGCCATTCATAAACGCTCCCCTGATCAGGATCCTGTTATTGTCGGGTGAAATCCAGTAAAGGGCATTGTACTGCACGGTATTTAAAGGATAGGAAAGGTGCCGCGCTTCACTCCAGTTTCCTGCGCTATCCCTTTCGGAAAACCAGATATCCTGAGAATTGGGTACTGAATTGAATTTGGTATTGCGGGGATGGTTTTCACAAATAAAAAACAGGAGATTTCCGTCGGCAGAAACAGTAGGCCTTAATTCGGGCAGGTCTGAGTTTATATTAATACCAAGGTTTTCAATTTTAATGACGGTTTCTTCAGTAATAACATTCGTCTTTTGCGGGATCAGTTTTGGTACTGAGTCGTTAATTGGTGCTGCGTTTACCGAAAGGAATCCTGCAGATAATAGAAAAATCGAAACTACCTTTTTCACAAGAATGGATTTTACAGGTAGTAACGAATAAATGGTCGACTTAATACATTAAGTAAAAAAATTAAAATTCATTCCTGTAAACGACCCCGTCTTTCATAACCCATTTTACATTACGGCAATCAGCAATTTGCTGAGCCGGGTTCCCTTCAACAATCAGCAGGTCGGCTTTTAAACCGGTTTTTATTGAACCAGTGAGCCCCTCCAGGTGAAAAGCCCTGGCATTTATGCTGGTGGCCGCTTTCAATACATCTATGGCTTTCATGCCATATTCAACCATAAGTTCCATTTCCAATACATTTTCACCATGGGCGAAAACACCGACATCGCCACCCATGCCAATATTTACTTTGGCTGCAAGTGCTGCCTGGAAAGCTTTCTTTTTTTGGGTGATATTGGCAGGTTCAGGGGATTTGCCTTTAACCCAACCGCGGTAGCGGCTGATGGACTCAGTCGCAGCTAGTGTAGGAATCCAGGTTACCTGGTGCGCTACCATCAATTTGGCGATTTCTTCATCCAGCTCATCACCATGTTCAACCGTTTCGGCACCAGCCAGAATTGCCCTACGCATCCCTTCTTTGGTGGATGCGTGAACAACCAGTGGCCGTCCGCCGCTATTTGCGGTTTCCCTTACCAGATTTAATTCCTCCAGCGAAAAAGTCGGGAGGTTTTCGCTGCCTGGGCCCCAGCGGTAATCGGCATATACTTTTATAATATCAGCACCCTTGCCCATCTGGTCCCTGGTAACCCTAACCAAATCGGATCCATCTGCTTCCTCTGCACCCAGCATTATTTTTGAATCGGGGTCATAACCTTTCGGGCCATAAGATCCGGTTGCCACAATGGCCCTACCGGCAACCAATAAACGGGGGCCAGGAATCAATCCCTCGTTAACGGCCCTTTTCAAAGCGACATCAGCATAACCGGCGCCTTCTGTACCCAGGTCGCGTTCGGTAGTAAAGCCTGCCATCAGGGTCTTTTTAAGGTGTGTCGTGGCCCTGGCAGTGCGGTATGTATCAGATTCTTTCAATACCTGCGTATCCCAATCTGTAATATTATAAGGATACAAAAGGATATGGGAATGGCCTTCAATAAGTCCGGGTAACAATGTGGAATTCCCTGCCTGTATGCGAATCGCCCCGGCAGGTGGCTTAAGCTGGGAAGTCGGGCCAACAGCACTGATCTTATCGCCGTCCACCAAAACCGCCCATCCGGTATGCAATGTTTCGCCGTCGAAGACCCTGTCGGCTGTAATGTAATAGCTGTTTGGCTGTTGTGCCAAAAGTGTACCGACTGAAAATATACCGTTTAGTAGCCAGATTGCCTTGCGCATGGTAGATTATTGTCCGATAAATTTAACCCGAATCCAGATATCCCTGTTGCGGCCTTTATCGTCTGTGCAGGAAATTTTAACCGGGCCTTCCGAGGGCATAAAAAATATTTTAGACCGGGTGCCGGTAGTTTTATAAAACTGGTCATTGATATACCAGAAAACCTTAGCCACATCTGCTGCTGCATGACAGGCCAATTGCAGGGGCTCCGGATTAGAGCGGTCAATTAAGTATTCCGCGTTGGCAGACGGCGATACAATAAGCGGCGAACCTTCCCTGAAGATTTTCTCACAGGCAGGATTATGCGGAGGAATTTTTTTATACAAGACCTTGTGTTCATCCATCCATGCCTGCATTTCGGGAGCGATGGCAGTATATAGTATTTTCTTATATCCGCCAGCGGGCATGCAACTTTTACAATAGGAGATTTTTTCCCGGGGATCCACCATTATTTCCTGGACATGCTCGCATAACTGGCTGGATGAAACCAACGGGATAAAATAATCCGTTACCAGGTTGGTGCAATATTCACCCGGCTGCAAACCTGTTTCGTTGCAAACTTTACGAATGCCGCAATCAGCCGGCTGTCGAAACCATTCATTGTCTGAATCATAATCGACAGTATTAAATATCCTGAAAAGCAACGGTGTTGCTATTTCCGCACCACTTAGTCCGCTTACCCCGAGCCCTGAGAAATTACCCACCCAAACACCAATAGTAAAACGCTGGTTATACCCAATGCTCCATGCATCACGGCGGCCATAGGAGGTGCCGGTCTTCCAGGCAATGCGGGGCATTTTTTCTGTACTGAACCAGTTAAGGGGGAAATCCGGGCGGTTCACTTTTGACAGCATTTCATTTATCATAAAAGCTGAAGCGGGGGAAAGAATTCTTTTCTTAACTGCTTTTTGAGCTTTTCGGCTATACTCCGGCGTAATAAAATCGCCATCATGGGCAAAAATCGAAAATAGGGCAGTGAGCTCTTCCAGCGTAGTACCGCATCCGCCGAGGATAAGCGACAGGCCTAATTTTCCCTGGTCTTTCCGTACTTGTTCGAAATTGCATGTTACCAGCTGGTGAACAAATTTATCTTTCCCCAGGGCCCTTAAACTCTTTACGGCCGGAATATTCAGGGAATGTTCAAGTGCATATTCCATTGTAACATACCCATTGAATTGCTTGTCATAATTTTCAGGCGCATAGCCATTATAGTTAACCGCAACATCAGTAAGGACGGTTTTAGGAGTCATGAGCCCGGCATCCAGGCAAAGTCCGTACAGCAAGGGTTTCAGGGTGCTGCCCGGCTGCCGGATAGCAGCCGCGCCATTTACCTGGCCGGCATCAGTACTGTCATTATAATCTGCTGAGCCGACATAAGTAACAACCTGCCGGCTTGGGTTATCAATGATGATCACAGCTGCATTTCGAATATTCATTGGGGTTAAAGTCCGCACATAATCCTTAACCAGCTTTTCCGTTTTCAACTGGGTATTCAGGTTGATATGCGAATGAGATATTTCTTCGCCAGTTTGGCTGAGTTTATAAGCGAGGTGTGGCACGAGGCGGGGGGCTGCCAGTCGTTTTGCCGTTAGAGGTTCATCAACAGCATCAGCAATTTCCTGGTCGGAGAATACCTTATCGGCTTTAAACCGCATCAGCCATTTATTCCTCGCCAGGATGATCTGTTCATTATTCTTCCCCATTACCAGGCTGGAGGGCCGGTTAGGGATTACCGATAGCGCCATCAGTTCAGCCAGCGAAAGGTGATTGGGGTTTTTGCCGAAATACAGGATTGCGGCAGCCTTTACGCCTTCAATATTCCCTCCGTAGGGTGCCAGGTTAAGGTATAACTGCAATATTTCCCTTTTCGGATATTTCCATTCCAGTTGAAAAGCCCGGAATATCTCTACCAGTTTATTGACATAAGTGCGCTTTTTCGGTTCAAGCGCCCTGGCAACCTGCATAGTAATAGTGGATGCGCCGGAAGTTCTTTTTCCCGAAAAGAGGTTTTTAAACAGCGCCCGTACCAAAGCCAGCGGATTCACCCCGGGATGATAATAAAACCATTTGTCTTCTTTTTCGATGATGGCTTTTTGCAGGGATGGCGAAATTTCACTTAAGGCTGTTTTCATCCGCCATTTTTCATCTGGTGTCAGGTAGGCGTGAATAACCGTACCAGATTCATCGGTAACGATTTTAGAATAGGTGAAGGTGTCGGGTAATGGGAAAAGGAAACTGGCGAGAATACAGAGCATACCAAAGATTAGCAACCCGCCTAACCATTTGATTAGAGCGCTCCGGAAAAGGCAGTGGCTATTTGCTTTTAGGTAAGGCATTGTTGAGGTGCAGAAGAATCTGCCCGGTTTAACAAACTTACTGCAAAAGGTTATTTTGGAATAGTCTTTTTCGTTAATACATTTACCTACAATCTCCCAATTATATGTTCATTAAGAATGTGAGGCTACTCCTCCTGCTATGTACAATAGTAACGGTAGCCTGCAACCGCTCAACGGTAACCCTTGAGTACACCAACGCCAGTAAAGAAGTACAGCAATTACAAAACCTCGTTTTCCGTTTTAACCATCCTTTGGTTAATGATTCACTGCTTAACCGCTGGGATTCTACTGCGTATGTGCAGTTTGAACCGGCCATCAAAGGCAGGTTCCGTTGGGAAAGCAGCGACCAGCTTGTGTTTTCGCCAGAAAAGCCATTGTCCCCGGCAACCACCTACAAAGCTTCCATCACAAAGGCAATATTGGCAAAATCTACGTTCAATGATTTGGGAATCAGGGAAGAAATCACTTTTTATACACGCGACCTAAACCTAGACAACAGCAATGTACGCTGGGTTTTGCAGGATGACAATGTGCGCCTTGTGATACCTGAAGTTGACCTGCAATTCAATTATAAAGTTGAACCCGCCGCGCTGAAGGAAAAACTAATTGTTGAAGCAGATGGCAAACCACTGGAATATACAATCATCACTGCTTCGGCAAATGATAAAGTAACCTTAAGGTTGCCAGGTGTAAAAGCCGGGGAAAACGACTTTAACCTCAATATTGTGCTGGGCCAGGGTATCCTCCCGGTAGGAGGCACCAATCCGGCTAAAGAAAAACAAAGCATTGCATCCGTCATTCCATCACCATTTAACCTCAATATCAATAGCGTAGAAACAGAACATGATGGCACTACCGGGAAGGTTTTGGTGAAAACCAGCCAGCAGGTTGAGCCTGCTTCGCTTGCACAACTGGTCCGTTTCACCCCAGCAGTAAAATTCAACACAGAAATTACAGAAGAAGGGTTCTTGCTATCGAGCGACCAGTTCAGCATGGATAAGAGCTATGAGCTGACGCTTGATAAAGGGATCAGGGGAAAAATTGGCGGGCAGTTGAAAGAAGGATATGAAAGCAGTATTGCCTTTGGCAAGTTGGAACCATCACTCAGTTTTAACCAGGCTAGGGCCACTTACCTATCGGCTAATGGTGCCCGTAATATCGAGGTAAAAATCACCAATATTGAAAAAGTAAAAATCATAGTTTCCAAAATATATGAAAGCAACCTGCTTGCGGCACAACGATACGGCTATTATCCCAAAGAAGCAGATAGCGAGAATGAAGAATACGACTATGAAAGCGGCGGTGATGCCACGCTGGGTGATGTGATATATGAAAAGGAAATTGATACCAGGAGCCTTCCTAAGAACAATGGCAGCCACCTGTTTAACTTTTCAATTGAAGACAGGATACCGGAGTTAAAAGGGTGCTACCACATTAAAATAAGGTCTGCCAAAGACTACTGGATCAGCGACAGCAGGTTCGTTTCACTATCTGATATTGGCCTTGTGGCCAGGGAAGGGAAAGAAAAATTATTTGTCTTTGCCAATTCCCTAAAAACTGCCCAATCATTAAATGATGTGAATATTGTTGCCTATGGAGCCAATAACCAGGTGCTGGGCATAGGTACTACCAATGCGGAGGGAGTAGCCGAAATCGCCTATACTAGAAAGGAATATGCCGGGTTTAAACCTGCCCTCATCATCGCGAAAACCGCCCTGGATTTCAACTACCTGGTGTTCAGTAATACAATAGTAAATACTTCGCGTTTTGATGTTGGCGGAAAGCGCCTAAACAGCACCGGACTGGATGCTTTCGTTTATGGTGAAAGGGATATTTACAGGCCCGGTGAAAAAGTAAATTTCGCCCTTATCATCCGCGATAAAGACTGGCGGTCGCCCGGTGAAATTCCGGTCAAGTTCAAATTTTTACTGCCGACCGGTAAAGAGTTGAAATCATTCCGGAAAAACCTGAACAGCCAGGGCGCAACAGATGGCAGCATTGATATTCCCCCTGCTGCAATTACGGGTACATATACCCTGGAAGTATATTCCGGTAATGATGTGCTGATTACGAGTATGCCGTTCATGATAGAAGAATTCGTTCCCGATCGCATAAAGGTGTTGACCAAACTGGATAAGACCGAGTTGTTACCCAATGAAAAAATGAACCTTTCTATTACGGCAACCAACTTCTTTGGTCCCCCTGCTGCCAATAGAAATTTTGAGTGCGAGATCCAGGTAAAGCAAAAAATGTTTTACCCTAAAAAATATCACCAATACAATTTCAACCTCACCAACCAAAAAAGCTTCTTTGATAAAAAGCTTCTCGAGGGAAAGACCAATGAATCCGGACAGGCAGTGGAAACCTATACTGCGCCAGACCTGTATAGGAATATTGGCGTATTGCAGGCCGCTTTTTTCACCACGGTTTTTGATGAAACCGGCCGGCCGGTAAGCAGGTCCAACAGCATTGATATTTATACCCAGCCAGTTTTTTATGGCATCGGTGAAAACGGCTATGATTATTTTCCACTGAACCAGGTGATAAAATTCCCGCTTATCGCCATCAATAAACAGGAACAAGCAGTGTCTTCCACAGCTAAAGTGGAAGTAATTAAACACGAATACCGGACTGTTCTCAGTAAATCGGGCAGGTATTTCCGTTATGAATCACAACCTGAAGATAGAATTGTGGTGACAGGTAATCCAAGTATTGCAGGTGAAAATAGCAGCTACAGTTTTGTACCCCGTTCGCCAGGTAATTATGAAATTAGGGTTTCCATCCCGGGCTCTGCCTCCTATGTTAGCCGTTCATTTTACAGCTATGGTTTCTGGGGTGGGGATAACAGTTCTTTTGAAGTAAATACCGAAGGACAGATAGATATTGAAACCGATAAGGCAAAATATAATGAAGGTGAGAAAGTAAAGCTTCTGTTCAAAGCTCCATTTAGCGGACGAATGCTTGTGACCATGGAAAAAGACAAAGTACTTTCCTATCAATATATAAACGTAGACAAAAGGATAGCCACGCTGGAACTGCAGTTGACCAGCGATTATCTTCCCAACGTTTATGTAACAGCTACATTAATAAAGCCGCATGAAGTTTCTGATATTCCGCTAACAGTCGCGCATGGATTTAAAAACATAACGGTGGAGGATAAGGGCCGAAGGATGAAGGTTGATATCTTTGCCGCAGCATCGGTTCGTTCCCGCACACACCAGAAAATACTTGTCAAGGCGCCTGTGGGAAGTATGGTTACCCTTGCTGCAGTAGACAATGGAGTGCTGCAGGTGTCGGATTTTAAAACACCGGACCCTTACAGTTTCTTTTATGCGCAGCGGGCACTTGGAGTGAATGCATATGACCTCTATCCTTTGCTGTTTCCCGAAATAAAATCGAATCGTAGCAGTACCGGAGGTGATGGGGACCTTAAGATGGACCAGCGTGTGAATCCTATGCCCAATAAACGCATCAAAATATTGTCCTACTGGAGTGGAATAGCCATTACAAACAACTCGGGTGAAGCAGGTTTTGAATTTGATATCCCGCAGTTTTCAGGGGAAGTCCGCCTGATGGCTGTAGCTGCCAGAAATGAAAATTTCGGGCATGCTGAAAAAGCAATGAAAGTGGCAGACCCCATAGTGCTGAGCACTTCATTGCCGAGGTTTTTGAGTCCGGGCGACAGTATAACCGTGCCCGTTACTATTTCAAATACAACAGCAAACTCAATGTCTGCCAATGCATCCTTTAAAGTTGCGGGTCCGCTTGAGGTAACCGGCAAATCAGAGCAAACAATTGCCATGCCTGCTAATAGTGAAGCCCAGGTGACTTTTACTGTCATGGCAAAAAGGACCATTGGTGCGGGAAAAATTACGGTTGATGTACAGGGTGGGGCGCAAAAATTTACAGAGGAAACAGAAATCACGGTAAGGCCCGCATCAACGCTGCAAAAAATGAGTGGAAGCGGAATAATAGGTGCAAATAATTCGCAGCTACTTCGGATTAACGAAAACGATTTCCTGCCTGGAAGCTGTAGTTACCAGTTATTGGTAAGCCGCTCCCCGGCGCTAGAACTAGCAGACCAGTTGAATTCGCTGGTGAAATACCCGTATGGCTGCACTGAGCAAACAATTTCGGCGGCATTCCCCCAATTGTATTTTGGCGATATGGCAGAACTAATGCAAAAAGGAAAAGGGTCTGTAAACAGCGCAGCGACCAATGTAATGGAAGCCATCCGAAAAATAAAAATGCGGCAGTTATACAGCGGCGCTATTACGCTTTGGGATGATGCGGGGACAGAAAACTGGTGGTCGACCATCTATGCAGCACATTTCCTGCTGGAAGCAAAAAAAGCCGGTTACGATGTAGAAAGCAGTTTGCTGGAAACCATATTGGGCTATATCAACAACCAACTCAATAATAAAACCACCATCGCTTATTATTATAACCGCGACCAACAGACGAAAATTGCACCAAAAGAAGTGGCGTATACATTATATGTGCTGTCACAGGCAGGCAGGCCAAATATACCGGTAATGAATTATTATAAGGCAAGGCCAGCCATTCTAAGTCTGGATAGCAAATATTTATTATCGGCCGCATATGCCATTACGGGAGACAAAACAAAATTCAGGGAAATGCTGCCCACATCTTTTAGCGGGGAAGAATCGGTAGCGCAAACAGGAGGAAGTTTTTATTCAGACATACGTGATGAAGCCATTGCCCTCAATGCCTTATTAGAAGTGGACCCTGCCAATGCACAGGTGCCGGTTATGGCAAAACATGTAATTACGAAATTAAAGCAGCGCAGCTGGTACAGCACACAGGAGAGCGCATTTGGATTCCTTGCCATAGGGAAAATGGCCGCACTTGCAGCCAAAACTACAGTAACGGCAGATATCCAGGTAAATGGGAAAACTGTCGGGAAACTGGCAAATAATGCCATTAAGCTTACGCAGAAAGAATTGGGCGGGACCGGCATCACCATTACAACTAAAGGAAATGGCGCTGTATATTATTGGTGGCAATCGGAAGGGATCAGCAGCAGCGGGGCCTATAAAGAGGAAGACAATTACCTGAAGATCCGCAGGAAGTTTTATGACAGGAACGGAAAAACCATAACGGGCAATAATTTTAGCCAGAATGACCTGGTTATTGTACAATTATCTCTGGAGAAATCATATTCAGGCACAGTGGAGAATATAGTGCTGACTGACCTGATTCCGGCTGGCTTTGAAATAGAGAACCCACGAACAAAAGATATACCGGGCATGGACTGGATAAAGGATGCAGCCACACCAACAGCCATTGACGTAAGGGACGACAGGATCCACCTGTTTGTTGATGCCAAGAAAAATCGCCAGGTATATTACTATGCAGTAAGGTCGGTATCGCCCGGCGTATTTCAAATGGGGCCGGCGAGTGCCGATGCGATGTATAATCCGGAATATCATTCTTACAATGGCGCAGGCAGAATTACCGTAAACCGCAAACAGTAAGGGGAATGGTTTATTATCTTTAAAATATGGCAATTCGAAAACTCAACAGGAAAGCACAGGTAAATAATGAAACTGGGCTGGCGACCAATACAGCACTAAGTGGTGGCCGTTTCATCAACCGGGACGGCAGCCCTAATGTGGAAGTGAGGGGAATGAAAATTTCCCAGCGCCTTAATGTTTATCATGCACTGCTAACCATGCCGCAATGGAAATTCCTCCTGGCTGTGGTAACCTTCTTCCTGGCTATTAACCTCCTGTTCGCGGGAATATATTTATGGATCGGCACCGAGCACCTGGGGGGCATGGTTGCCAATAGCCGGGCCGAAAAATTCGGGGAAACTTTTTTCTTCAGTGCCCAGACTTTTACAACAGTGGGCTATGGGCGGATAAACCCGATTGGTATTGCTGCCAGCTTCGCGGCATCCATGGAAGCACTCACCGGTCTGATGACATTTGCTGTAATTACCGGCCTGATCTATGGCCGCTTTGCAAGACCCAGGGCTTTTATCCGGTATAGCAAAAATGCCCTTTTCGCCCCATTCAGGAACGGCACTGCGCTTATGTTCAGGATGGTTCCATATACCAAAAATTACCTGGTAAATGTTGAAGTGAAAGTGACACTTGCCATGCGGGTTGTTGAAGACGGCCAGACTAAAAACGGTTTTTTTAATGTGCCCCTGGATATTGCCAAAGCAACAACATTGACAGCCAGCTGGACACTCGTTCATGTTATTAATGACGAAAGCCCTTTTTATGGTTTTAAAAAAGAAGACCTGCAAAATGCAATGGCAGAATTACTGGTATTTGTCCAGGGGTTTGATGAAAGTTTTGCCAATACGGTGATCTCAAGAACCAGCTATAGTTACGAGGACTTTATTTACGGGGGTCGTTTCCTGCCAATGTTCCATCCCAATGAAAATAATACCAGCACAATTCTGCACATTGATAAACTGGATGATTATGAGCCATATGTATTACCTGAATTTGAGGAAAGACAAAAAGGGGACCAGTAAAAATTACTGATCCCCCAGTGTGCTACAACCAGAATTATTTAAGGGAACTTCTCCGTACTACTGCTGTATTTTTTGCCACCGTTTTTTTTACTGTTCCAACAATTGCAGCGATTAAAACACCACTTACTGCAGATGACAATATTGATACGGTTATGCTTGATGAATTTTCAAAACTAATATGGATAAGCTGCAATACCTTATGGCCAACCGCACCACCTAAAAGGCCAATAAATGAATTCCATAAAGGACCGAAGCTATATTTTTTAAACGTGGCAGCAAATGCATTTCCACCAAGAATTCCTGCAACCAGGCTGATGACGATCTCCTGCATATGATTCGTTGTTTAGAAGTAAAAACATTTTTGCAACAAATCTTACCTTAAGCAAGTATTCAGGAGGCGGGATTACCAGAAAACTCTAACAATATAGTAAATTACCTGCAATTAACCAGCATATGCAAGATCAAAATTTTCAGAACCACGCAAAGTATTACGGGGCCCACCACTTTGTTTTTTACCCAATTATCCTGGCAGGTGGAATTTTCAGCGGGATGGGTATTTCAAAATACCCTGAGCATTCCCGTGAGTGGATCGCTATTGCAATTTTATTTTTCCTGGTGGGCTGGCTATCTTTTATGCTAAGGCAGCATTATTCACTGGGAAACCAGGACAGGATTATCCGTTCGGAAATGAGGCTACGATATTTCATGCTTACAGGCCAAAGCCTTCAGCCACTTGAAACGCAGCTAACCTTTAAGCAACTGGCCGCACTTCGTTTTGCAAGCGATGAAGAATTACAAGAGCTCATACAACAAGCTATCCAGGAAAACCTTTCGCCCGTAGCAATCAAAAAAATGATCAGGAATTGGGTACCCGATCATATGCGTGTATAAGTACGGCAAATTAAATTATGCAATACCAGCAACTGGGAAAATCCTCCCTCCAGGTCAGCAGGGTCGGGTTTGGCTGCATGTCGCTCCAACCTGGCCAGCAAGATGTGCAGCAACTTTTGCATGCTGCCATAGAACGGGGTATTAATTTTTTTGATACTGCCGACCTCTATGAAAAGGGGCTGAATGAATTAGCAGTGGGTAAATCATTAAAAACCAAAAGGCAGCAGGTAATACTTGCCACAAAGGCAGGAAACCAATGGCGGCCTGATGGCAGCGGATGGGATTGGAATCCACGGAAGCCGTATATCCTTTCAGCTGCTGAAAAAAGCCTCAAACGATTACAAACGGATTATATCGATCTCTACCAATTACATGGCGGGACTATTGAAGACCCTATTGATGAGACCATTGCGGCATTTGAACAACTGCAGCAGGAAGGTAATATCCGTTATTATGGCATTTCATCAATCAGGCCCAATGTTATCCGGGAATATGTCCGGCGGTCAAATATTACCAGCGTAATGATGCAATACAGCCTCCTGGACAGGCGGCCGGAAGAAACCTGCCTTCCTTTACTGCAGGAACATAATATCGGCGTATTGGCCAGGGGAACGGTGGCTGGCGGGTTGCTCGCTGGCAAGCCACCTCATAATTACCTGGCACATTCAGCAGCAGTTGTAGCCCAAGGAGCAGCAGCAATTAAAAACCTGGCCGGCCAAAAGCGAACCGCAGCTGGATTAGCCATCCAGTTCGCCCTCCAACAGCCAGGCATTACTGCTGCCATAATTGGCATAAGAACCCTTCAGCAGTTGACAGAAGCTGTTGAAGCAACTGGATTAGAGCCCCTAAGTCAAAATGAAATGCTAAATCTTCTGAAAGCCGTTCCAACACTGATATACAGCGATCACCGGTAACAAGTGCCAATAAATTTTACAAGGTGTTCAAAGTGAGCATGATAATTCATTTCTCCTGGCAAAATGCAGTCCTTTTACTACCATAAAAGGAGAAGTTGCAACATTGATCCGGCCCGGTATTTGGGCAAATTATTACCTCAACCTTTTGCTATGTCTAATATCTCCACAGAAAAAAAACTTCACCTGCCACACAGGAAATTAAATGTCGGCAAGAAGTCTACCGCGCCAAAACTGGCCAAGGTACTACCGATTAATCCATTTGCCAACTGGATAATGCCGCCAGCACCTAAATCGTATATTAAAGCAAAAGACCGGGATTGCCTGTAGTTATTCGTCGCCGTAGAATTCGAGCAGGGAAGCAAAATACACGTCATTCCAGCCTTCAACGATGTCGTCATAGGCTTCGTCAGGGATATTTGTATGCCTTAATTCCACTGAAGTGCCCTGTGCATGCGGATGAAGTTTGATTGTAACAATTGAAAGCTCTTCTTCGTCTCCCCCAAAATACCATTGCTGTACAATTTTCTTACCGGGATCAAATTCAATATTCAACCCAACGATACTGTCTTCCCACAAACTGAATTCAGAGCCCGGTATTTCCGACATTACAGCTGGCTCACCCGTCCATAATTGCAGCGTCGCCGGGTTGGTCAGCGCTTTATAGACATCCTCTGGCGGTGCTGGTATGATGTAATATTTCTTGTAATCCTTCATGTTGTTTGCTTACCGTAAAGATACTTTAATTAGTTCCCGGTTGACCCAGTTTGTCGAGTAACCGGCGATAGTCGTATTGCAGGTCTTCGTGCAGGGAACCGATGAGTTTTTTGATTTTGGTTAGCTGGGACTGGTATAACTTGTCAATCACCGGCGCTTTCTTACCGGCCAGTCCCGATTCCTTCAGGTTCTGACAATAGGCCAGCAGCAATTCCACTTCAGCAGCTTTTGAGCCAATATAGCGGACCTGTTTGTTGGTATTGCGCAGTATGCGGCGAAGGCTCTTTTTAGCAAAATAAACCTGGGAAGTATTGATCCCTGCAAATTCAACCTCCATTTCGGCTTTGATTTCGCCAAGGTAACTGTTCAGGTTATGCGATTCAAAAAGCAGGTAAGTCACCAGTTCCTTATTCTCCTTTTTAAACTTCACCAGGCGCAGGCAGAGTTCTGCAACCTGTGCAGGCGGAAGTGCCTGAAGGGCTTCCTTGATGTCATAAACTGTTGCTGCTTTCATTTTCACGGTGTTAGGGAGGCGTGAAGATAAGGCGCCAATCCAAATAAAGTCCAGTACTTTTGCCGCAATGAACAAAGCGACTTATTCCCTCCCAAAGATACTTTCGGCCTTCAAAATTGATGCTCTGAATGCCATGCAGGAAGCATCCATAGCTGCCAATAAAGAACACGATAATATCATTCTTTTGTCCGCCACCGGTTCCGGCAAAACCCTGGCTTTTTTGCTGCCTGTCCTTGACCTGCTGGATCCCGCGAAAAAAACGACCCAGGCTATAATAATTGTGCCATCACGGGAACTTGCACTGCAGATCGAACAGGTATTCCGGACCATGGCAACCGGCTTTAAGGTAACCTGTTGTTATGGAGGCCATTTACGAGAAACGGAAGAAAATAATTTACTGGAAGCGCCGGCACTGATTATAGGCACACCCGGCAGGCTCTCAGACCATATCCGCCGGGGAAATATCCAGTTGGCCGGGATTGAAACTCTGGTTTTGGATGAGTTTGATAAATCACTCGAATTCGGGTTTGAAGAGGAAATGTCTTTTGTGGTTGGGTCACTTCCATCTATTAAAAAAAGGATTTTGGTTTCGGCTACAGAATCGCCCGAAATGCCCAAATTCATCAAGATGAAAGAGGCCGTAACGCTTAACTTCCTGACTGGTGAAGCCTCCGAGGCCCTGGCCATCCAATATGTGAAAAGTCCGGATGTCGATAAACTCGAAACCCTGTTTCGCCTGATCTGCCACCTGGGTAACCGGTCTGCAATCGTCTTTTTGAATTTCCGCGATGCTGTCCAGAGAACCAGCGATTACCTGAAAGACAAAGGCATTGTGAATGTGTTTTACCATGGCGCCCTTGAGCAACCAGAGCGGGATAGTGCCATCTGTAAATTCAGGAATGGCACGTCAAATGTCCTGGTAACTACCGACCTTGCTTCGCGCGGATTGGATATACCGAATATCAGGTACATTATCCATTATCACCTGCCCTCGTCCGAGGAAGTATTCACACACAGGAATGGCAGGACTGCCCGTATGGAGGCCAGTGGTACTGCTATCCTCATCCTGGCTCCCGGTGAAGAATTGCCTGAATATATAAGCGGTAACACGGTCGAGATTGAAATCCCCGAACAGGTAGAGATCCCTGAAAAGCCAAAATGGAGTACCCTGTTTTTATCCGCTGGCAAAAAAGATAAAATCAATAAAGTAGATATCGTTGGTTTCCTTTCACAGAAAGGCGAACTTAAAAAAGAGGACATTGGCCTTATTGAAGTAAAGGACTTTATTTCTTTCGTTGCAGTCCGCAAATCAAAAGTGAGCCACACCCTGCAATTGATCAAGGACAAAAAGATCAAAAACAAGCGCGTGAAAATTGAAGTGGCGAAATAGGCCATTAACCTTATAACTACGCGATATGAAACCATATGTAATTTGCCACATGCTGGGGTCCGTTGACGGGCGTATCAAACAGGATATCTGGGGATTCAAAGACCACCATAAATATTTTGAGGAACCCGCTTCAAAGATCAAGGCCGATGCCTGGCTCGTCGGCCGGAAAACCATGCAGGAATTTTCCAGCAAAAAGACCTTTCCCGCCAATAAGGGCAGGATCAATATCCCTAAAGAAGATTTTGTTGCGGAACAAAGGTCAAAAACTTTTGCAATAGTAATTGATCCTACCGGTAAATGCTATTGGGATTCGAATATGGTGTCCACTGAACAGGTGATCGAAGTGCTTACCGAGAAAGTAACAGGTTCTTACCTACAACACCTGCGAAGTAAAAATGTGTCTTACATTTTTGGCGGCAAGGAAGAACTTGACCTCAAACTGGTACTGAAAAAATTGAACAAACTATTTGGGATAAAGCGCCTCCGGATCGATGGTGGCGGGCATGTTAACGGATCTTTCCTGAAGGCAGGGCTCATTGATGAATTCAGCCTTGTACTGGCACCGGTAGCGGATGGCACCATTGGTGCACCTTCAGTATTTGAAGTGGAAGAGGGATATGGAAAACGCAGGGCAACCCACTTTAAACTGAAATCAGTGAAGAAAATTTATGGCGATTTTTTATGGATCAGGTACCTGGTTTTTAAAGGGAAAGCGCAGTTATAAAAAAGGCGACTACCTTCCGGTAATCGCCTCGTATTGGTTATGGGTTATTCTCTATGATCCACAACTGATACAACCGTCCTGCATGGTGCACACTGCACCTTCTGCAGGTTCCGGGTCAACTGGTGTTGACAGCGGGTCTGCTGCTTGCTTTTCTACCGTAAACTGAACGGCCTGGGTTGCTGCCTGCGTGCGCAGGTAATACATGCCGGTTTTCAATCCTTTTTTCCAGGCGTAAAAATGCATGGAGGTGAGCTTGGAGGCAGTTGGGTTACTAACGAACAGGTTGAGGGATTGTGACTGGCAAATAAATGCGCCGCGATCTGCTGCCATATCAATTAGTGTACGCTGGCGGATTTCCCATACTGTTTTATACAATTCACGAAGCTCTTCCGGAATTTCAGGGATATTCTGAACAGATCCATTCGCAGTGATGATCTTGTTCTTCATATCATTATTCCATAGTCCAAGCGCTACCAGGTCTTTCAACAGGTGTTTGTTTACTATTACAAACTCCCCGCTTAATACCCGGCGGGTATAAATATTCGATGTATACGGCTCAAAACATTCGTTATTTCCAAGGATCTGTGAAGTTGAAGCGGTTGGCATTGGCGCCACCAACAGGGAGTTACGTACACCATGCTGCATTACTTCTTTTCTCAGTGAATCCCAGTCATGCCTGCCGGAAACATTCACTCCCCATAAATCAAACTGGAACATTCCCATCGATAAAGGTGATCCGGGGAAGGTTTCGTAAGCACCTTCTTTCTTAGCCAGGTCCTTGCTCGCGGTCATCGCGGCAAAATAAATGGTCTCGAAAATATTTTTGTTCAGCATGCCTGCCAGTTCAGATTCAAATGGCAAACGCAGCAATATGAATACATCAGCCAGTCCCTGTACACCCAATCCAATCGGGCGGTGGCGAAGGTTAGAACGTTCTGCCTCAACAACAGGATAGTAGTTTACATCAATCACTTTGTTAAGGTTGACTGCTACCTGGTAGGTTACTTCATACAGTTTCTCGAAATCGAATTTTCCATCTTTCACAAACCTTGGAAGGGCCAGGGAAGCGAGGTTACAAACTGCTACTTCATTGGCATCGGTATATTCGATGATCTCTGTACAAAGGTTGGAACTCTTAATAGTACCCAGGTTCTGCTGGTTTGATTTGCTGTTGGCAGCATCTTTATACAACAGGTATGGTGTTCCGGTTTCTATCTGCGCATCAAGAATGGCAAACCACAATTCCTGTGCCTTGATCGTTTTTCTTCCGCGGCCTTCTTTCTCATATTGCTCATACAAATTCACAAAAGCAGCACCGAAACAATCTGCTAATCCTGGTGCCTCATTCGGGCAAAACAGGGTCCAGTCACCATTCTCCTCTACCCTTTGCATAAACAGGTCGGGGATCCACAGGGCATAAAACAAATCCCTTGCACGCAGTTCTTCCTTACCGTGGTTCTTCCGCAGGTCGAGGAACGAAAACACATCGGCATGCCATGGTTCAAGGTATACTGCAAATGCTCCTTTACGTTTACCACCGCCCTGGTCTACATAGCGGGCTGTGTCGTTGAAAACGCGCAGCATGGGGATGATACCGTTGCTGGTGCCATTGGTTCCGCCGATATAACTTCCGGTTGCGCGGATATCGTGGATAGCCAGGCCAATACCGCCTGCGCTTTGTGAGATCTTTGCAGTTTGTTTCAGTGTATCATAAATACCATCGATACTGTCTTCTTTCATGGTCAGCAGGAAGCAGCTCGACAATTGCGGCTTTGGCGTTCCTGCATTGAACAAGGTTGGTGTTGCATGCGTAAACCAGCGCTCACTCATCAGGTGGTAGGTTTTGATCGCCTGTTCCAGGTCGTTCTTATGGATGCCGATGGCAACGCGCATGTATAGGTGCTGCGGACGTTCTGCTATATTGCCATTCAATTTCAACAGGTAAGATTTCTCAAGTGTTTTGAAACCGAAATAATCGAACCCGAAATCACGGTCGTAGATAATGGTGCTGTCCAGTAATTCAGCATTCTCCTCAATAATCTGCATCACATCATCAGCCAGCAGTGGCAGTGATTTGCCGGTAACAGGGTCAATATACTGGTGCAGTTTACGCATGGTTTGGGAAAACGATTTTATCGTATTCTTATGCAGGTTGCTTACAGCAATCCTTGAAGCCAGCAGCGCATAATCAGGATGGCGGGTTGTTAGGGATGCAGCTATTTCTGCTGCAAGGTTATCCAGTTCAGTGGTGCTCACCCCATCATAAATACCCTCAATGGTTTTCATAGCCAGGTCAATAACATCGACAATCGGGCTGAGGCCATAGGATAGCTTCTGGATCCGGGCAGTAATTTTGTCAAACTTAACGGACTCTTTCAGCCCGTTTCTTTTGATGACGAACATAGGTTAGTGTTTATATAGTAAGTGTAGTAAGTTTAAAAATCTTCATCCAGGGAAAAGGATTGTCCTGCTGCGCCGGTCATCACGCCTGATTTCTGGTAATCACCCACCCTTTTCTCAAAGAAATTGGTCTTACCCTGCAGGGAAATCATTTCCATAAAATCAAATGGATTGGTGGCGTTGAACATTTTGTCATAGCCCAGTTCAGATAACCATCGGTCAGCCACAAACTCAATATATTGTTGCATCAGGCGGGCATTCATACCAATAAGGTCCACCGGTAATGCCTCAGTGATAAATTCTTTTTCAATGGCAACCGCATCGCTGATGATCGCAAATACCTGCTCCTGCGTTAATTGCTGCGAAAGCATTTTATACAGCAGGCAGGCAAATTCACAATGCAGTCCTTCATCACGGCTGATCAGTTCATTACTGAAAGTAAGTCCAGGCATGAGGCCCCTTTTCTTCAGCCAGAATATTGAACAGAAACTTCCGCTGAAGAAGATACCTTCCACAGCAGCAAAAGCCACCAGGCGTTCTGCGAATGTGCCGTTCTCGATCCAGCGCAAAGCCCATTCTGCCTTCCTCTTCACAGCCGGTACGGTATCGATAGCATGAAACAACCTGTCCTTCTCTACTGGGTCCTTTATATAGGTGTCGATCAGCAAGGCATATGTTTCAGAATGGATATTCTCCATCATGATCTGGAAGCCATAAAAACAGCGGGCTTCCGGCAGCTGTACTTCACTCATGAAGTTCACTGCCAGGTTTTCATTCACTATGCCATCGCTTGCAGCAAAAAAGGCCAGGATGTGCGAAACAAAATGACGTTCTCCATCATTCATTCCTGCCCAATCTCCCAGGTCAGCAGAAAGGTCGATTTCCTCTGCCGTCCAGAAGCTGGCCTCGTGTTTTTTATACATTTCCCATACACGGGGATATTTAATTGGAAGAATCACAAATCGATCCTTATTTTCCCTCAGTAACACTTCATTTTCGGTCTGCATAGCGACTTTGAATTTTTTTATCCATTAATAGCCATTAGAACAGTCGATAATCCATCCTGTACTTATGGTATAAATACAGAAAAACATCTACGGCTGTATCTTAATCGGGGGGGTCCAAAAAACAGATCGCTCCGGCAGGTTCCTGATTTGTAATAAGACATTACGTACAGTTGCCCTTCATCCAGTACCGAAACAAAATATCCTGATGAACGGGAACGAAAATATCGGGAAACTGAAGACAAAAGGATTTTTGTTTTTCACACCTGTGGATAGATAAAATTCATAATAAATTAACAATTGTCAAATGCTTGTTAACAGCGCAATCCGGGCCGACAATCCCCGTGAAACCCGCCACAGGCGGGATAATATTTTAAAAAATGATAACGGGCGGGCTTTTGCAGGGTTTTCTTAATTTGATAATTCGCCGGCAGACCTGGCTTTATATACAATTCTTATCTTGCCCCCCACATGATTAGTTTGTCAACACTTACCGGGAAAGTCAGCCGGACGCAGCTATCCAATATTGCCCTGGCCTCTTTTGCCTCATTTTCGACCTATTTCTGCATGTATGGTTTTCGCAAAACCATTAGTGCCACTACATTTGATGGCATAACCACCCTTGGGATTTCCTTCAAATCGGCCCTGGTCATCGCGCAGGTCCTGGGCTATATGACAGCTAAGTTTATAGGGATCAAATTCATTGCAGAGCTCAATCCCGCAAAAAGGGGGCGGTATATCTTAACCCTAATCGGGGGCGCCCACCTTAGCCTGCTTTTACTGGCACTGGTTCCGAAGCCCTGGAACCTGGTCTTCCTTTATACTAATGGCATGTGCCTGGGACTTATATGGGGACTGGTTTTCAGCTTTATAGAAGGCCGCAGGTATACCGATTTTATCGCCCTCATCCTGAGCATCAATTTCATTTTCAGTTCGGGAGTTGCTAAGAGTATTGGGCGTACCTGCATTGAATCCTGGGGTATCCCGGAAATTTATATGCCCTTTGTGGCCGGATGCCTATTCCTGCCCCTTCTTTTCCTGTCGGTATATTCCCTGGGTCGCATCCCGCCACCAAGCCCGGAAGAAACTACCCAAAGAGGAAAGCGGGAAGCCCTTGATGCCCTGGGAAGGAAGGCCCTGGTAAAAAAATTCCTGCCCGGACTGGTGGCTATTATCCTCATCAACCTTTTGCTGACCATATTGCGCGATATAAAAGACAACTATGCCGTTGAAATAATCCGAAAAATAAGGCCTGACGCCTCTCCGGCAATCTTTACCAGGATGGAAACCCTCGCCGCGATGATCGTATTTGTCTTGCTGCTCACGGTATCAGGACTATCCAGCCATTTTAAAAGTATTAAAAGGCACCACCTGGTTATTAGTGGCGGGTTTTTAGCCATAGGAATCTGTGCTATATGCCTCTACCTGAAAACCGGCGATGCCATTGCCTTGCTGGTCACCTATACCATCGGCTTATATGTCAGCTACAATACCCTCCAGTGCCTTTTTTTAGAGCGGTTTATTGCTGCCTATAAGGTGAACGGCAATATCGGGTTCTTCTTTTACCTCATGGATTCCATCGGTTACCTGGGCAGCTGCGTGCTTATCCTGAATAAGGAATTACTTAATTTCCATACCGACTGGCTACCATATTTCATTTATGTCAGCGGAATTTTCGCGGTGATCGGATTGGGTGCGGTAGGGTTCAGCTGGATTTATTTTAAAAGGAAATACCAACAAGTACAAACCATCCAGATAGGTTTATGAATAGCAAACACTATGATTGTATCATTACCGGCGCAGGTGTGTTAGGGAGTTTTCATGCCTACCATGCTGCCAGGAAAGGATTAAAAGTATTGTTACTGGAAAAGGACAGCCAGCCTACAGATGCCACTGTACGAAACTTTGGTATGGCGATCCCTTCGGGACTTAACCAGGGGAAATGGTCCGATTACGGAGTACGGAGCCTCGAAATTTATAAGGACATCCAGTCTGAATTTGACCTGTCTGTCCGGAAAAACGGCTCAATGTACATCGCATCAGATGCTACCGAACTGACCTTGCTGGAAGAACTTTCCGCAATCAACAAAAAGATGGGTTACCCTTCTGTTATAACGGGAAAGGAATCCTGCCTGGAAAAGTATCCGGGTCTAAGGGCTTCCTATTGCATGGGCGGATTATTTTTCCCGGAAGAAATTACGGTTGAGCCAGACCGTATGATCCACCGGCTGATTGCATTCATGCAGGAACAGCTCGGACTCATTTACCGGCCTTATTCCCTTGTTAAGTCTGTAGTCTACCGGAATGACCGCTGCTTCGTGGAAACCAGCGATGGCAGAGAATTCACAGCAGACAAGGTGCTTATCTGCAATGGGCGCGACTTTACTTCATTGTATCCTGAATTGTTTGCAAAAAGCGATATAGTGGTCACCAAATTGCAAATGATGCGTACCTCACCCATGACAGATTTTGTTTTACCTGGTGCAGTGCTTGGCGGGTTGAGCATACGGCGGTATGAAAGTTTCCAGGAATGCCCATCCTATGAAAAGCTCAATGCAGCCACCATCAATGAACAGTGTAAAAAATGGGGGATCCATGTGCTATTTAAACAGGCAGCAGACGGTAGCCTGATCATTGGTGATTCACATGAATACGAAGACGCAAGGAATGCCGACCGGCTTGGTTTCGATGTGAAGCAGGTTATCAACGATATCATACTCCAGGAAGCACAACGGATTTTTGACCTGCCGCACTGGAATATCACTACGCAATGGAATGGATACTATGCCCAGCGGAAAGAACACGACATATTTATGGAAACGGCCGATACCAACACCTGGATAATTACTGCCATCGGCGGCAAGGGAATGACCGTTAGTGCCGGACTCGCGGAAGCCAATATCCATAAAATTTTTGCCTGAGTAGCGGTCTGATTACGGGTACACTAACTTAATTATCAGCTAAACTTTTTTCGAGGTAATTGTTCAGTTTAGTTTTTAATTCATCCAATCCGGCTACTGGCATACCTTCTATCTTGGCTGCTTCATCCCAGCGCCGCATCCTGATGTACAATTCGAATAAGGGGTCTTGCTCAAAGGCCATGGCTTCCACTTCCGACATCCTGCCCCCCTGGAATTCGAGGGTGCGCTTGCTTGCTTCTGACAATTGTCCGTAGTACCCGGGGTCTTTAAAGGTCAGGTACCTTTTCGCATTAACATGGGAGGCAATGAGCTTACACATCCTGTCGCCAAGCCCCAATGAACGCAACCATCCAGCCCCGACTTTCTCATGCTCCATCATGCCATAATGCAGTCCATCGTTGCCAACCATGGTGTCTTCCTTATTATCGATGGGTAGCAAATGACCAATATCGTGCAGGAAGGCAGCCAGGATAACTTCATCATCATACCCTTCACTGGCAGCCAGTTCCGCGGCCTGGTACATATGTTCCAGTTGTGATACTTTTTCACCGGCATATTCGTCTGCGCCATATTGCTCAAACAGGGAGAATATCTCGTAACTAATGATTTGCGGGGATGCCATTATTTACTGGTTTATTTTTATTTTAAGGGATATCCAGAGGCTGCGGCCAACGCCGTTAATCCCCGACCCGTGGGTACGATAATCTTCATCCAGCAAATTCTGGAGCCCAAGGTTCAGGTCCGCAAATGACCAGCTGTATCCACCATAAAGGTTTACAACATTCCAACCCGGCGTGCCGCCTTTTGGAATGCGGTTATCCTCCATATCGCCCTGTGCCAGGCGGTCCTGTTTTCCTGCCAATAGCCATTCAGCGGCTGCGTGCCATTTGTTTTTGGTATAACCGGCCATCAAGCGTCCGTAAACCGGGGGAATCCGCCGGATAGGCTCACCTTTTGTTTTATTGGTACCCTGCTGCCAGGCAAAATTTGCCGAAACCCAAAAATAAGACAACGGAGAATATTTAAGTGATGCTTCGACCCCATTGATTTCCGCCCGCTCGGTATTTTCTTTCTGGTAAACTGGGTAGCCATTTATGGAATCAGTACCTACCCTGACCCTGGTGATCAGGTCTTTAAGCTGCAAATTAAATACGCTTGCAGTTCCCTCCAGTTTCCCTGCTATGAATTTGTAACCCAGTTCGGTATTCAGTGATTTTTCTGGGCGAAGGTCATTTGTGGGTACTTCATAGCGGAAATCAACGATTCCCAGTGTGCCCATATCATCAATATTGGGTGCCCGGAACCCGTTACTCAAGGAAACGAAAACCTTGTGCCTGTCGTTAAGGTGATACATAACCGAAGCATTACCTACCAGGGTACTGGGATGAAGGGTAACCACACCCAGGCTTGTATCATTTAGTTTGATGTTGAACAGGTTAAACCTTCCTCCTAATTCGGCAGAGAACCGTTTCCAGGATAAATGGTGTAAGGTATAGATTGAATAGTTACCATACTTGGATCCTGTTGGATACAGGCCCCTTAATTCTTTTACAGTTCCGGTCGTTTCATTGATATCCTGCCTTTTACTGGTAACACCATCATAATATAATTCAATACCCGAATTTGCGGTCCAGTTTTTTGCAAGCTCGCTATACAGGTCAGCAGTTAAGCCAACAGTATTCACTTCATCCCATTCCTTCCTGGTTACCGGGCTGTTATTCCTGCTGCTTTCCCGGCCTTCAATGGTTTGCTGCCAGGAAGCGGTTATGCATAACTGTTTTGCGAAGGACTGCTTGCCATTGATGTTGAGCCTGGCATAATTCAATAACCTTTGTTGCGGGTTGGTTTCATTTATGCGATAATTTTCAAGCACTACTTTATGATAAACCGGAACATGGTTTTGTTGCAGGAACTGGTGTGCAATGGTGAGGGTTGTATTTTCGGATAGGCCAAATTTCAGCCTGGCGTCCCAGGCCATTTCATCGTAGGCGGTCGGGGTTTGTTTGCCTGTTGTATCACCACCAATAATATCCCCGAAATTGCGGCAGCTCAGTCCAACCTGCGCTGCCATTTTCCCTGCGCTATAGGACATTTCAGCCCTTCCGGTCTGTTCCATTCCCCCGCTCATCCATTTTCCTGTTGCACTTGCTTTCCAGCGCGGAGCTGTAGCCGAAAAAACAGGTTCCTTTGTAAACACCTGTATCACGCCGCCAAGTGCATCTGATCCATACTGAACCGACCCGGTTCCTTTCGCCACTTCAATGTGGTCAACGCTAAAAGCATCAATAGTATTCAGGTATTGGTTGGGCCCATAGCGAAAAGTGGAATTATTCAGCCTGATCCCATCAACCAGCACCAGTAACTGGTTGCCGGTCAGTCCGCGTACGAAAGGCGACCCCCCGCCATGGTTTGTCTTTTGGACAAATACGCCATTTAATCCGACAAGCACCTCCGGGGTAGTTCTTGGCTGGTAGGTACTGATGTAGCGACCCGAGACTCTTTCAACCTGGTATGGTGTTTTCAGCAGGGACTGTTTTTTCCGTAGTGATGTCACCACCACCTCTTCCAGTTCTAAAGCTATAGTGTCTTGCTGTGCGAAAGCCGGTACCGCCGAAAATGCGAATAAAAAAGGGATAACTGTTTTCCTCATTTTTCTGCTTCTTCTTTAACCTGCAGGAAAGCACTGCGGCGTGGTGCAGGCATTACACTGTTCTCACCTTTAACTGCTTTCCAGATTACTTCACTGAATAACAAGTCCGGAACCCGGTCTTCCTTAGAGAAATCAAAACCCGCGCTTATCCTGGCACTTTGGGTCGTCGCTGTATTCTTTTCGGTGATGTCAATCTTTGGCAGTACAGAAGCAAAACCAGATGGATTCGGCTGGTGGGCAAAACAACGCCACATTGGCTCTGCAGCCGCATCGTACTGGCTCATTGGTGGTAGTCCAAGGATAAGTTCGATAGTGCGGAGCAATGAGGAAGTGGAATACATGGTATGGTCTACAAAATGCCGCTTTACATAACCCCCTGCCACATACGTAGTACTCCTGTGTGCATCAACATGGTCCGGCCCGTTCTGGGCATCATCTTCCACTACAAACACCACCGACTCGTTCCATATGGGGCTTTTTGACAAATGCTCTACAAAGAGCCCTACAGCCCAGTCGTTATCAGCACAATGGGCGAATGGTGTTGGCCTGCCCAGCGACAGTCCTTCGGTATGGTCATTTATGATACGTAATGAATTGAATTGCGGTACGGCATTAACCAGCACCATGGAATCAAATTCCCGGGCCCACTGGTTATAGCGTGTGGTATCACGAACCGATTGGTCCCAGCTGGTATAATAGGGGCATAAATGATTTTTCAGAACGGGAATATTGGGTTGGTAATCATCGGCAAACTCACCGTAGGTGCGATAGGTTACCCCGGCTCTTTTGCAGTAATCCCAGATAAAGCCTTTACCCGGATTGGCGATTTCGCGGTTACCTTCAGCATCATAAGAGCCGCCGCGGCCACCATAAGAAGTCGGCCAGTTTTTTTCCAGGTAGTCATTCGCGTTAGCAGAGAGGCTCCAGTTATGCCCATCGGCACTTACTTCACCATCAACATAGAAATTATCGAGTAATACGAACTCCTTCGCAAGCTTGTGAAGGTTGGGGGTGATTTTCTCGCCGAACAAAACCAGGCTGGTATCTCCATTACCTTCTGGTATATCACCCAGCACCTGGTCGTAAGTACGGTTTTCCTTGATAATATAAAACACATATTTAATCGGGGAAGGATCGCCAACTTTCATGGGAACCGGGTTCCCGGTTTCACCCGGTGATTCCAGTTCGCCTTTTTTCGTATAGGGCGTATTTTGGTAAACTGCCCTGGAATATTGAGCAAGTTGCGTTGCATTAGGGACATCAATTATACTAAGGGTCCCTTTCATAAGTCCCCCGATGTATTGGACACCTGATGCATTTTCTTCATCACCTTCCTGGTATTTTACTTTCTCTTTTTTCACTGCGGGATTGGGTCCGCGTGGATTGGCAAAAGAAGTGAACCCTTTACCATTACTCACAAAGATTTTTGATCCTTTCACTTTCACGTTAGTCGGATACCATCCGGTTGGTATAAAACCAAGGGAATGTGAGGCGCCGGGTTTGGTTACATCAAAAACTGCGAGACAGTTATTGTCGGCGTTAGCAACATACAGCGTCTTTCCATTAGCTGAAAGTGCCAGTCCGTTACTTGCTGAACCGGTTGGTGCATCCGGATATAAAGCAGTATTCAACACTTCAATCACCCTTCCCTGCTGTACGTCGATGACAGAAACACTATTGTCATCACCATTCGCAGAAAAAAGGAATTTGCCGTTGCTGGTAAGTAAAAGTTCATTCGGGTTTTTGCTCACAGGAATTTTCCGGGTAATCCTTTGCAGTTCTACGTTGTATTGCCAAACCTGTGCGCCACCCCAAACAGAAATAAAAACTGATTTCTGGTCAGGGGATAACAGGCATGCATAACCTTCGCCGCCCAACGTAATGGACTTTATGATTTTTTTTGTCCTGAGGTCAATGCAATAGAACTGGTTATTCTCTTTGGTGACCACATACATTTCATTTCTCTTCGGATGCAGCGAAATACCAGCAGGGGAAATTTTTACCGGCCATTTTTCACCCAATATGATACTGTCCGTCTTTACCAGTTTATTGTTGCTGATAGCATACTGCCAGATAATATTATCATTGCCGCCGCTGGCATACAATGATTTTTCATCAGCGCTGAAACATAGTCCGTACCAGCTTTTCGGGATTACTACTTTATCCAGCAAACGTTCATTCACGGGATCAATTAGTTGTATGCTTTGCACGCTTTGTCCGTTATTCGTTGCCGCCATATATTTTCCGGAGGCGCTTAATACCAGGTTGAGCGGAAGGTCACCCAGGGGAAGCGATCGGCCTGCAGGAGAAAGGTGCCAGCCGTTGGGCAATCGTACACGGTCATGGCCGGGTTTTGCAGCAGAAGCCGAAACCTGCGCAAAGGCACCTGCGGAATTAATCAGCAGGTAGCCTGCGAGGCTCAATAAGTATTTCCGCATAATTAGTTGCTTTTTGATTTATAGTGATTTTTACGAAGCTCATCTTCGTTGTCCATTTCAGGTCCCTTTTGTATTTTTCTCCAATCAATGCCCCTGTTGTATTTGGACATGGCTTTTGCAGGATCAAATACCCTTTTATCGGGGAAGACGAGCTCGTAAGTGCTAAAATCAGGTTTGTCAGTAAAGAAATCCTGCATTAAGCTGGCTGTTACATCATACTGGTTCACATAATGAACCCCCAGGATATTATAGATCACTTTTAAGAGGGAGCCGAAATTGGCATGCTGGTTGGAAACATAACCATGCTTCACATACGGACCTGCCATCAAACAAACACTGCGGTGGGCATCAATATGGTCAACACCGCCCTGGGGATCATCTTCTGTAACGATAACCAGGGTGCTTTTCCAATAAGGGGTGCGCGATAAGAAATGCAGGATACGACCCAGTGCCAGGTCATTGTCTGCCATGAAAGAATGAACATAAGGGTAGCCGTCATCCGGACGGATATCTGCCCCATGGTCATCAGGTAACTGTATGGTGACAAGCGAAGGCATGGTGTCTTTTCCTTTCAGCCACATTTTGGTAAACTCGGTCTCAAACTGCTCCATCCTGAACTGGTCGGGAATATCAGTGTTGAAGCCCGCATAGTTATGGCTGGTACGGCTCCAAAGGGCTTTCTGCATGGGCACCATTACAGCATGACCGCCACCGGTAGCGGTATCATACCATTCTTCCCGGTTATGGGCGGTTTCATTAGCCTCACCAAAATTGTAAAAAGAAACTTTGGATCTTTCCATCGCTTCCCATAAGCCACCGATCTCTGCATAATCTTCGGGATCAATGCTGCCACTGGTTCCAGGGTGACGACGGCCTGGTGCCGAAGAAAATACTTTTGCGGTTTTACTAACGCTGGAATTAGTCTCTACCCATTCATTCGGGATAACCCCAACCATCCAGTGGTGGCCGTGGATGGATGCATCGCTGTCGCAATAAAAATTATCGCTGAAAGCAAAGCCCCTGGCAATTTTATGGTGGTTGGGCATAATATCGGCATTCAATACCGTATCTGTCTTACCATAGACATTTACGCCAACTCCGTAACGCGCAAGGGTAGCATCGCCTTTAGCCATTGACAGCTGGCCAAACACTTCATCATAGGTCCTGTTTTCCTTGGTTATATATACAATATGTTTAATCGGGCTTTTATACATGCCGGGTAATGGCGGTAATGGGTTGGATGATTTTTCTGCAACCTTTTCTGTGAAAGTATTTTCCTTTGACTGGCGGGTATATACAGCCAGTTGTTTGGCATCGGGCATTGGTATTTGCTGGAAGGTTGCCAGCTGGATATCGCCGATATAGGTGCCCTGTACAGGGTCAATAAAATTTTTCCCGCCATTTGGCCCTGCGCCATAGCCGCGGCAACTGATCACATAAATTTCTTTTTCATCAGCTGACAAGCGCACACGTGCAGGTCCCCATCCTGTTGGGATCAACCCTTTGGTAGTTCTTTTTTCCGCATCGATAACAGCAACTGCATTAAAACCAAGTAAAGCAACATACAGGGTCTTTTCATCCTTGCTCAGCGTAATACCAAAAGGCAGTAAACCGCGGTACTTGTCAATGCGAGCATCCACTTTTATGGGGATATGGGTAACAATCTTGTGCAACCGATAATCGATCACGGCAATATTATCATTGGTCGCATTGGTAACATAAGCATATTTCTTTCCAATGGCAATGGAATTCGGACTGGCACCGCCGACAACTTCAGCATCTTCCACCATCTGGCCGATCTGCATACCAGTCTTCAGCCTGAACAATACTTTGTTGGCCTGGATGTCAATACCATAAACACTCATGGCTTCAGCGGCATTCGGGCTGCCAAGCCCTGGTATTTGCCTTCCTTGAACTACAGTGCCTTCACGGGATTCCTTTGTATTGTCACCATATGGATGCCATGGGATCATGATGGAATCATAGTTCTCCGGTGTAGTCCCTTTGATCAGCGGATAGGCATACGCCCCCACATTCGCCACCAAGGCAAATTTCTGGTCGGGGCTCATGGCAATGCCAAATGGCAGGCGTCCTGTAGGTACGGAGGCCCTGATTTTACGGGTGGCCATGTCAATACGCACCATCCTGTAATTAGCCCGGTCGAGCACCAGCAACTCATTTGTTTTTTCATTAAACAGCAGGTCTGCGGTAAAACTATCTTCAAATTTTACTCCCTTAAATGTGCCGTCGAGGGATATGGAATCGGTGCGTTGCATCTTTTCCATATCGTAAACAATCACTGCACCGTTATCGCCACCGCTCAGGTAAAGTGTTTTCGAATCGGGGCCGATTGCAATACCCAGGTAAGACCCATGTGATAAGGGGGATACAATTTTCCCATCATAACTGGGCACCCTTGTTGCCTCTTGGTTAGCCAGGTTGATAATGGTAAAAACACCATTGTGAAGGGTAACTGCTTTTTTGCCATCGGGTGAAATTGCCATTCCAAAGGGGTCATGGGTAATGGTAATGGTTTTACCAGCCGGGCGGACCCAGCGGCCACTTGGCAACACACTTGTACCTTTTGTATCAATTATACTGTATTGATTAATACCAGGTACAGATAACATTTTTTTTTGCTGGGCGGCGGCAGCAAGTGCCAGTAAGAAGAATGCGAAGGTTACGCGTAAATTTTTCACAGTCGTGATTGATTTTTTATATACAACTAAGGGAATTTTTGGACCACATAAAGATAGCCTGTCTTAATCTAAAACAGGCTATCTTAATAATCATGTAACATATAGTTTTCCGGCGGCTACATATCAATACCTTCTTCGGCGAGGACTTCTTTAATAGCCTGGATTAAGCGCTTCACATCATCTGGAAAAATCTGACCGATATTACCAATACGGAAGGCATCGGTCTTGCCCAGTTTACCCGGGTAAATGATTAACCCGCGGTCATTAAGTTTCTGGTAAAACCTTTCGAAATTAAACTTCGGACTTTCGGGGTATAAAAAAGAAGTGATGATATGGCCCTGGATTTCAGGCTGCAGGTATTGTTTGAAACCAAGTTCCGCCATACCGGTATCCAGTGTCAGTTTGTTGGTCTTGTATCTTTTTTCACGGGCAGGAATACCACCTTCAGCAGCTAATTCTTTCATGGCCTGCCTGAACGCGAGGATACTTAGTGTTGGGGGTGTAAACCTGAACTGGCCATTGGCTTCCAGTCCGGCCCACTGGTCATACAAATCGAGGCTAAGGCTCCTTGCCTGGCCCTTGCATTTTTCCAGTTCAGATCTTTTGCAGATCGCAAAAGCAAATCCGGGAACACCTTCAATACATTTATTAGAGGAAGAAACCAGGTAATCAATTTTCAGGGCTTCTATATCCATTTCAACCCCGCCAAAGCTGCTCATAGCATCTACAATAAATATTTTATTGTATTTCTTACAGGTATCGCCAATAGCGCCAACCGGGTTGAATACCCCGGTTGTGGTTTCACTGTGGATGCAGGCGACATGCGTAATTTCAGGATGGCTTTTCAGGTATTCTTCAGTGGCAGCCGCAGTTACAGTTTCAGCTTCAGGAAATCGAAGCACCTGGTGCTGCAGTTGGTGGATGATGGCCATCTTAACGATCCGTTCGCCATAAGCGCCATTTGCAAGGACCAGTAAAACATCGTTTTTGCCAATCGCACTGCTGATCACACTTTCAATTCCAAAAGTGCCTGAACCCTGTACCAATACAGTTTCATACCCTTTTTCGCGGGAAACATGGCCAAGGCTCAACAGTTCACTCCTGATTTCCTTAACCGCATTTACAAATACATAATCCCTTGAACCAACGTCTTCCAGCATAGCCTCTTTAACTGTCCTGGAAGTAGTGAGCGGGCCGGGTGTAAACAATAATTTTTTCATATTAATGCAAACTGTTTTTATTAATTAGCGAATTACCAGGGCATAGAGAATGTCTTCACAAATGTGAAGCATTTCATTGCTTCGATCACACCTTCCTTGATACCCAGGCCCGAATCTTTTATACCACCAAAAGGCGAAGATTCAATCCTGTAACCAGGCACTTCGTTGATGTTTACCGTGCCCACTTTCAGTTCCTTCACAAAGCGCAGCGCATATTCCATGTTGTTAGTCACGATACCACTTGATAAACCATAAGCTGTACTATTGCTTAAGGCAATTGCGTCATCTATATCCCTGAAACTAATTATAGGTGCCAGCGGACCAAAAGATTCATGCACTACCATATCAGCATCCCGGGGAACATCTACAATAACTGTAGGTTCAAGGAGGGCGCCCGTCCTTTTACCACCCAATATCACTTTAGCACCCTGTGCAACCGCTTTGTTGACCACGCTCTCGAGGTAAATAGCCGAGGCCTCATCGATGACTGTGCCCACCCTTGTTTCCGGATCAGCAGGATCCCCACAGGTATATTCCTTTGCTTTGGCAACAAATTTTTCAATGAAAACGTCCTTGATTTTCTCGTGCACCAGGATCCTTTTAACCGCAGTACAACGTTGGCCGCTATTGCGGAAAGAACCTTCTGCTGCGAGGTAAACCGCGAGGTCGAGGTCGGCATCTTCCATAATGATGACAGGGTCATTACCACCCAGTTCCAGGATAACTTTTTTGTACCCTGCGGCAGAGGCGATATGCTTACCCACGGGAACGCTACCCGTAAAAGAAACGATATCCACGCGTGGGTCTTTCACAAGGGGTTCGGCAATTTCATTGGTAGGGCCCAGTAACACACTGAGCATATAATGCGGTAACCCTGCTTCGTATAATAATTCAACAATCTTGATAGCAGTGAGCGGGGTCTTTTCCGATGGCTTTAAAATAACCGGGGTACCAACAGCGATGGCAGGTGCAATCTTATGCAGTACCTGGTTCAGCGGATGGTTGAACGGGGTAATGCAAACCGCGAGGGATAAGGGTTCGCGGAGGGTAAAGATTTTTCGGGCTTTACCTGATGGGGAGATATCACAGGAAAAAATCTGGCCATCATCTTTTAAGGATTCTATACCTGCAAACAACAACACATCATGGGCGCGGCCGGTTTCATAGATCGCTTCCCTGATCGCCAGTCCGGATTCCGCACTGATGATTTTGGCAATTTCTTCTTTGCGTTCCACCAGCAAATGCCTGGCTTTTTCCAGGATGCTGTAACGGTCGTAACGGGTAAGTTTCTTTCCGCCTTTCAGCGCGGCGAGGATTGCTGCTTCGGTATGCGATGCATTGGCAAGGTGAACGGTGCCTACCACACGACGGTCATACGGACTGCGCACCTCGAGTTTTTTCTCAGATACTATTTTTGTCCCTGCAACATAGCAGTGCATATCCAGGGTTTCCTGGCTGCGGCCATGCGTTACTGTTGGCGCTAGTATGGTGCTCATAAAGTCGTTCCATTTATGGTGAAATCGAAAATGTCGAAATTCCTGGGATCCGCAGCTGCCTTCATTTTATAGGCATTATTTAAAGGATGTGAAATGATCATGGGAACCATTTCTTCGTACCTGCCGCCATGAGAACGCAGGGTACCATCCAGGGCAGAAAGGTCGTGGTACTTCGGCCTGCGGCCAACTACAACATCGCGGCCGGATAATACAACCAGGTCACCAATACGGTCAGCGGGTTGTTCCAGCACATGCACTGCAGTAGCGCGGTCGTAAACTTCGGTTATACCTGGTTGTAAGGACAACCAGTTTTTCACATCTGGAATAATTGATTTATCATTCAAATGCACAACAACATAAGAACCCAGTGCACCGTGGTGTTTCACGTAAGGGTCTGTAATCGGGCAGATAACCCGGAAGCCTTTATCGCCGAACTGCTGCTCCAGCATATCTTCAACATATAATACATTGGGGGAACCATCAGCTTTAACTTTAGCGTTCATGCCATGATCGGCAGTAGCGCCTACAATTGCACCGAGTTGGAAGAGCTTGCCAAATTCCACATCCATCGCTTCATAAAAGGCAAGAGACTCTTCCGCTTCAGGGGAATAAGTGTGTTGCATATAATCTGTAAGCGAGAGGTACAGGAAATCTGCAAGGCCTTTTTCAATAAAGGCAACCCCGGCGCGCAAAACAAATAAGCTTGCGTCTGCGCTATAGATTTTCGGTGTTGGGTGACCGACAATATTTTCAACGTCGTCAATGCCGTGGGTTTCCACTTTGGCCTGGTTGGCTTTCTCGGCAGAGATAGCGATACCTTTCATTTTAAAAGAAAGGATATCCCTGAGTTTTTCTTTTGCCGTAACAACTGCCAGTTTCCTTCCCGCGTTGGCGGCAGCAGCCAGTATTGTTTCAGCACGCAGGTACTCAGCCGAGTTCATCATTACTTCCTGGTCGATGGCCTCGTTATAAAAAAAGTTACCGCTGATACCGTGAACGGCAGGGGCAACACCAGTAACAATGGATGAGTTATTGACATTGGTAAAAGAGGGCAAAGCACCACGCACCATACCACGATATCCCTGGCGCGCCATCCTTTTCAGGTTAGGCATCCTGTCGTACAAAAGAGTAGAATCGAGATACTCATCTGCTGATCCGTCAATGCAAATCACTACAATAGGTTTAGCAGCCGGCTGGTATTTTTTACCGTTCGCTTCGAAAGATTGGGTTGAAATATTCATGGTGTTATATTGATTCCGGGAATTAGAGACCGCAACAAAAGTAAAGATATAGTTTATACATGTTTAGTATCATTAAACTTTTGTTACCAAAAAACAGGATTTGGGGCTGGAATATTTTGCTGGCGGTGGTAAAAAGTTAAGTTACACTAACCTTTCCGGTTTGCTAAAAGGGTCAGGATTAATCCCTTGGGGTTGAAAAATAATAGATCACCAGCAGTTGGGCGTCGGATTCCCCGATATTGGAGGGTTTATGCCCAAGCCGGCCATCGAAGAAGAGGGAATCACCTTCCTCCAAAATATATTCCTGGCCATCTATAAGGTAGGCTACTGTTCCGGTGATGACATATTTATATTCGTAGGCATCTGTATGGACAACTTTATTCCGGGATGCCCCTGATTTGAGGGTGAGCAGGATAATATCGACCGGTCCGCCACTCAGGGAATGGGTAAAAATCCTTTTATAGTTAAAGCCGCGGGATGTTTCTTTCTGGAATGGCTGGTAGTCTTTTGCCCTTATGACAAAAACCTTTTTCTTTTCACCCCCCGGGGAGATGTCCTTAAAAAAATCTTTAAGGTCTAAATGGAGGGCGCCGATAATATTCATCAGCACAGGCAAAGAGGGCACGGTACGGTTGTTCTCAATCTGTGAAATCAGGCCTTTGCTCACATTTGACTGGTCTGCAAGTTGCTGGACGGTAATCTTCTTAACCTTTCGGCTCTCCTTAATTTTATTGCTGATCTTAATTAATATATCTTCCTGCATAGGGGCATATGGCAAACAATTGAGTTTGATTAGTTAGATCTTATTGATATTAAAGGGCAGGGTCCTGATCCTTTTCCCGGTTGCGGCAAAGATCGCATTGCACAGAGCAGGCGCCAATGGTGGCAAGCCAGGCTCACCCACACCTTTTATTTTATCACCACCTTCTGCCAGCACGAATACCTCGATAGGCGGCACTTCATTGATCCTGAGGGCAGGGTTATTGTGGAAATTTGATTGCGCCGTGCGGCCGTTTTCGAAAGTAATGCCGTTTTTTATGGCTGCTGTAATGGCCATGACCACTGCACCCTGAACCTGTCCGACAACAGTATCGGGATTAACCACGGTTCCCAGGTCGATAACGGAATATACTTTTTCAATTTTGACCCCTTCGCCGTTTTGGGATACCTCCACGACATTAGCCGCCAGGCCCGCAAAGAATTCCCACTGCGCCACACCCCGGCCCCAGCCCTTCTGCAGGGGTTTGTCCCAATTAGAAACTTCCCTCAGTTTCCTGAGCACACGCATGGTATCTGACTTGGCGTCCAGCATATTAATGCGAAAATCCATCGGGTCCTTTTTTGCCTTCACCGCCAGTTCGTCAATAAAGCATTCATGGGAAAATGCGAGGGTGGTGCTGGTTACGGCACGCCATGCGCATATGGGAATGTGGATATCAGCCCAGACATAAAGGTTTTTCATGTTCGGGATCCTGTAGGCCTGCTCACTGATACCTTCGGTCATTGTGCCGTCGGTCTTTGTTTTATCGTATTTGTCATCACGCGCAGCATTCAGCGAAGGTGCGATCACTTTATGCTGGAAGGCAGTCAGTTTACCATCAGTTCCCAGCGCGCCTTTCATGGCGGAGAAGGTCATCGGGCGGAAGGGTCCCTGCTGGGTGTCATCTTCGCGACTCCAGATCAGCTTCACCGGCTTGCTTATTTTTTTGGATAAGTATACAGCTTCATGCACGTAGTCAGGATACAACCTCCTTCCGAACCCGCCGCCATTGAAGAGCACATTGACTTTAAGGTCTTCTTCCTTTATGCCGAATTCTTTGGGGAAGCTACCCATAATCCTGCCGGGCACCTGGGTGGAGGTCCATATTTCTACCTTATTGCCTTCTTTCCAATGCGCCACACAGTTCATGGGCTCAATCGGGGAATGCGATACCACGGGCGTTTCGTAGAAGGCTTCAACTTTATTTGGCGCTTCCGCGAATGCCTTATCAAAATCACCTATACTCTTATCTACTACACCTTCGGTTTTCGCCAGCTCACGTAACTGCTGCGCATAGCCGGCACTGTTAAAATTCTCCTTGCCCTGGAAATCCCATTTTACTTTCAGCGCTTTGCGGCCCTGCACGGCTGCCCAGTAATTATCGGCAATCACTGCAACACCTTCAGTACGGTACTTGCCAAAAAGGCGCTCGCAGGATATTACCTGTTGCACACCCTTGACCTTTTTGGTTGCAGCATCATCAAAACTGACCAGCCTGCCACCAAAAACGGGGCACCTTTCAACGCTGGCATATACCATGCCCGGAACATCAATGTCAATACCGAAAACCGCTTTACCACTGGATTTCAGCGGCACGTCCGGACGGGGAATTGATTTTCCCAGCAGTATAAAATCTTTCGGGTCTTTCAGTTTGGGGGATTTAGGCACTTCCAGTTTCGAGGCTGCTTCAGCCAGCTCACTGAATTTCGCCGACCGCTCGCTGGCCAGGTGATGCACTTTGCCGTTTTCCACTGTACATTCTGCCACAGGCACTTCCCACATTTTGGCGGCGGCAGTAACCAGCATCTCTCGGGCAGCTGCGCCAACGGTCCTGTATTTTGTATAGGTTGTCCTGACAGATGAACTTCCACCGACAAACTGGTCGGGGCCGAATTCTTTTTCACCGCCCGTTTGCTTTATGGTTACCATGTCGAGGGTGAGGTTCAGTTCTTCCGCAATCAGCGATGGGATGGACTGGAAGGTTCCCTGGCCGATTTCCGGTTTGGTATTAAATATGGTGATCGCACCACTCTTTTCAATAATTATAAATGGCGTTAAACCAAAGGACTCCCCGACGCCGCTCATGTTCACTACCTCCTCTATACCCTGCCCTTCCGCCACTGATAACCCGATCATAAATCCGGCTCCGGTAATACCGGTAAGGCGAATGAAATTCCGCCGGCTAATGGTTGATTGCCTGGTATGCATGGTTTAGTCTTTAGGCTTTTTGTGATTTTTGTATTTCTGCTGCGCGATGGATCGCAGTTTTGATGCGCGGATAGGTGCCGCAGCGGCAAAGGTTCCCCTGCATGGCCGCATCAATTTGCGCATCGGTTGGCGACGGGTTTTTTTTCAGCAAGGCCACGGCCGACATGATTTGCCCTGACTGGCAATACCCGCATTGTGGTACCTGCAATTCAATCCAGGCCTGCTGTACAGGATGGTCTGTTTTCTCGGACAAGCCTTCAATAGTGGCAATTTTTTTTCCTGCTGCCGCCGATACGGGATAGCTGCAGGAACGAATTGGATTGCCATCCAGCAAAACAGTACATGCGCCGCACTGTGACATACCGCATCCGTACTTGGTGCCTTTTAATCCAACGAAATCACGGATAGCCCATAACAATGGCATTTGGGGATCTACATCAATTGTATGGGAAGCGTTGTTAATATTGAGCGTAATTGAGGCCATAACTAATAGTTTAAGCGGGTAATCAGGTCCACTAATTTAACAAATGTTTTGGGTTAGTCCATCGGGTTATTTAACCCATATTATATTTGAAGGATGAAGCAAAAACACCCGGCCCCCGTTTCGGTATTTCACTTATCGGTTATTGTTGCCGCCCTGGGCTTTTTTGTAGATGTATACGACCTGCTGTTGTTTGGTATTATCCGCAAGCCCAGCCTGCTTTCACTCGGGTTATCCGAAACTGAAGTACTAACAAAAGGGGAATATATCATCAGTGTGCAAATGATTGGGATGCTTGCAGGGGGTATCCTCTGGGGGATACTGGGCGATAAAAAAGGCCGACTTTCGGTATTATTCGGATCCATCCTCTTGTATTCGGTTGCAAATATTTTAAACGGGATGGTGACTTCGATTCCGCAGTATGTGCTGCTGCGCTTTATCGCGGGAGTAGGACTGGCGGGTGAACTGGGTGCCGGTATCACCCTCGTGAATGAATTGCTGCCGAAGGAAAAACGTGGCATCGCATCCGCCATGGTGGCGGGATTCGGCGTATTTGGCGCAGTTACCGCTTTCTTTATGAAAGAGCAGTTTGACTGGCGCACCTGTTATTATATCGGCGGCGCGATGGGACTTGCATTGCTGGTCTTACGGATATCTGTAAGTGAAAGCGGGCTCTACGACCAGGTGAAAAAAACTTCAGTTGAACGCGGCAACTTCCTGATGTTCTTTACCAACCGCGAACGGTTCGGGCGCTATATGCGCTGCATCCTGATTGGCATCCCGGTATGGTTTACCGTAGGGGTACTGATCACTTTTTCAGACCAGTTCGGAAAAGCCTTCGGGATTGAAGGCATCGATCCCGCCAAGGCAATTTTGTACCAATACCTGGCCATTGCATTTGGTGACCTTACCGTTGGCTTGTTAAGCAACTGGTTGCGCAGCCGCAAAAAAGCCCTCTTCATTTTTTACGGCATCCTCGCTTTCTTTATGGTATTATTTTTCCTGCAGGATGGTGGAAGCACCGACCGGTTTTACTGGATCTGCGCCGGGCTCGGGTATGGCACCGGGCTTTCCGTAGTATATATCACAATGAGCGCTGAACAATTTGGTACCAACCTGCGCGCAACCGCAGCGATCACAATTCCCAATATGGTGCGGGCTGCCGTACCGCTGAGTTTATTGCTTTTCAAGGGATTGCGTAACCTCACGGGCAACTACATCACCGGCGCATGGCTAACTGCAGTAATCGTAATGACCATTGCCGTTTTAGCGGCCTTGAAAACAGCGGAAACTTTCGGGAAAAACCTTGACTTCGTGGAGGAATAGTAAAACTTCACCCGCCGGGTGTTACCCGGCGGGTGAAAACTATACGATTAGCGGCTATTTGCGGCGAGGTTTGATTTGCTGAAAAACCACACCATGCCTTTTTCCCTTTGCTCGGTGAATGCCTGGGGAACCAATGCCATCAGGTTTTTCTTTTGCAGCTCATTGAGCAAACTCCTGATAGGCAACCCCAATTTCTCGTCTTTTGCGAAGATTTTCTTCTCCACAAAGAAATCCATCAGGTCAATTGCTTTGACTTTTAAGAACTCAGGATGCTCTTCAAAATACTCGGCCACTGCTTTTTTAACCTTAAATGCTGCCTGGATCTTTTCGTCTTTCATACTTTAATCAGTTCAGATGGCTGCAAGGTAGGCCTTTATTCCTTCACCCGCCGGGTGTTACCCGGCGGGTGAAGTTAACACACTGCCAAATCAATGAGGATCATCCAAAGCGCTGACCCAAGTCATTGAGGGCGAAATGGTGAGTAGCGAACTTTATAGCGTATCCGATCATTCTTTAAACCAGGTTTATGAAACAGTCCACCAAAGCAGTTGATTACAAAGTGCTGGCTATAAGCAGTGCGGCTTTCGCCGATAACGGCATGATCCCTTCAAAATATACCTGTGACGGCATTGATGTAAACCCGCCCCTCCAGGTAGATGATATTCCACATAATGCAAAACACCTGGCAATAATTGTGGATGATCCTGACGCACCCGGCGGAACCTGGGTGCATTGGGTGAGCTGGAATATGCCGGTATCGAGCCATATCAAAGAAAACACGGCAACCGGCGACGAAGGCGTGAATGATTTCGGCAACCAGGGGTACAATGGCCCTTGCCCGCCTCCGGGAACCCACCATTATCATTTTAAGGTATACGCACTTGACGATACACTGGACCTGCCAGCGAGGGCAGACAAAGCCAAACTGGAACATGCCATGGCCGGACATATATTAGCATTCGGGGAGTTGGTCGGGCTGTACAGCAGGAAGCGGTGAGGAAATAATAAAAACGGACAAATGACGATAATTTTACGACATAATGCTATTTTTGTAAAAAGGGAGAAAAATGGCAAAGACAAAAAACCTGGAAGAACCAGCAATTGCTTATAATTTTTCAGACGATAAAAGCATTTTCCGTTTAATAGACGCTGTCAGGAATGGATTGTCCTACACCTTATTTAACTCACTCCTGGATAGCATTCCTTTCAGTTTATCAGAATGGTCGCAATACCTGCATCTTTCAGACAGAACCATCCAGCGCATCAGGAAAGAAAAAAAAACATTTGACCCGGCAAGCTCCGAGCGCATTGTAGAAATCATCCGATTATATAATTATGGTACCGGCGTTTTCGGGAACAAGGAAAACTTCGACAGCTGGCTGGAAACGACCAACCTGGCCCTCGGTAGTATTGTACCAAAAAGCCTTTTGGATACCAGCTTTGGCATCAGCCTTCTCAAAGATGAACTCACACGCATCGAACACGGTGTACTGGCATGATAGTATTCCGGCTGGCAAAGGAAGCCTATGCAAAAGACCTTTCGGGAGCGGGTGCGGAAAAATCCGGCGGCCGGTGGAACAGTAAGGGCAATGCCATGCTGTACACCAGCGAATCACGTGCTTTATGCATGCTTGAAGTTGCCGTGCATATTCCCCTGCATTTAATCCCGTCCGATTATTGGCTGGTAACCCTTGAAATACCGGGCACAATACCCGTCCTGGAAATTAATCCCAAAAACCTGCCGCCCGAATGGACAGCAATCCCGCCTGCAAATTCCACGCAAGAAACAGGTGACCGGTTTTTACTGGAAGCAAAATATGGTGTTATGAAAGTGCCGTCTGTGGTTGTGCCGGGGGATTTCAACTGGCTGGTGAATCCATTACACCCTATGGTGAAAAAAGTAAAGATCATTGCCACCGAGCCCTTTAAGTTTGATGGCCGGTTGTTTAAAAAGTGAACAATTTAATCCAGGCGCCACTGGTGCATTACATGGTGTTTGCGCATAGTCGTGAGTAATGCATATTTCCCATTCTCCTGTTTTTCCATAACCACGATATCGCAATTTTTAGGATTTGCGAGTTCCTCAAATTCCTCTACGGTATAATGAAACCAGCGCATCAGGAAAAGCCTGATGGTCATGCCGTGAGTAACCACTACTGCATTCTCTGCGAAATCGGGCTTTTCAAAATCGCGGAAAAGGGTATTGAAGAAATCACTCACGCGGTCGAAGACATCGGCGGCTGATTCTCCGTCTGGAATGCGGAAATAAAATGTCCCGAAAGCATCACGGCTCCGTTCAACCGCGTTACATTCTTCCAGGGTTCGCAAGTGGCCCCATTCCTGTTCCCTGATCCGCGGTTCCTCCTGCATCTGGCAAAAGTTTTCCGGAAATACGTTGGCTATCTCCGCAAAAGTTTGCCGGGTGCGGAATAGCGGGGATACATAAAAGTAGAGTGATTCATTCCCTACCAGGGATTTTAACTGCTCACCGGCTTTCCGCGCCTGGGACTTCCCTTCGTTGGTTAGCAGCAGAGCATAATCGGGCTTTCGGTTATACATGGCTTTTTCCACATTGCCCTCGGATTGGCCGTGGCGGATAAGTATGATGCGTTTGGGTTTCATAATATTTTCATTAGTATTAATCTTTATAGGGCGCCGGCACCTTCAATATACGCCAGTTCGAAGTAATCTTCTTCAATGCCTTTGGTACTTCCCCTTCAAGTCCATGAATAATGCCCCGCCATTTTCCATCTTCCATAAAAAGCGCAAGGTCTGTCCGTTTATCCAATTCAAGGTGAAACTTACCCGCACGGACCGATTTTAATCCGCCTGCTGCTATCGCTTCCACATCGCCGTCTTTATCTAACCGGATAGCCGCAATACCGAGCGCATCAAAATCAACTTGTATACCGTGGATTGTAATCGTGCTGTGGATCGGATCTCCCATTACATCCTTTTCGCCGGAGGCCTGGATGACTGTACCATCGAGCAAACGGATTGTTCCATTGGGCTTAGGCATCACAGAAGCAGGGAAGCCTGAATTGCCCCGCATTTCACCCCTTGTTTGTGGTGCTATTCCTTTTACTTTCAGCGCACTGATGATTTCTGCTGCTGCAGCCCCGACATCTTCTGCAACATGCATTGCCGCAGGAATCGCATCATGCACTGGCTCGCCTTCAAAATCAATTGTTCGGTTACCCACGGAATAAAGCAAGGTTTTCCCGGGTTCTCCGGCTTTAGAAAAGAAACCTGCAATCTCGTTATGGTCGCAGCCTGGTTTATATAAAACAACGGCCTCGTATTGCTGTGGGCCATACTGGATTTTGCCATCTGCATTTACCTGCATTGCACCATTAACAATTTCACTGGATGGGATAAGGTCAGCATAATAGCCTTCCTTCCATAAAGCGTTGGTTATATCCAGGCCAACATCTGCAAAACCATTTTTATCAGCAAAGTTTAACGCGGATGGATGACCGAATACAACTGCCACCGGGCAATCAACCGGCGCTGATGAAATATAATTGAGCAGGCTGATCCGCCTTTCGGCCATAAGGAGGTTGCCTGCCAGCAGAGATGTTGTGAGGTTTTTCCATTCAGAAGGCCATAGCGGATGATAATTCAAACGGCCACCGCCGAGTATAGCAATCCAAAGGTCCTTATTGTACTCTTCCATAGATTTTTCATAATACATATTGTACCAAAGCGGACTATTCCATTTTTTGCTTAATGCGGTACGCACACAAAATGGGGTGCTTTCATCCGTTTGCGCGAGGTCCCGTTTAGCAGACCACCAACTCAGCCCGTTCTTAAAAATTTCTTTGTCACCGGGATAAGGAAACCATGTTGGATGTGTTGCTGATACCGCCTGTTGCCCGAATATTTCCTTGATAGCCTTGTAATAATCCGTTTCAATTTCGCCGTTACGCTGCCAATTCATTTCCATGTAATGGTTAATGGCAGCCAGCCTTTCCCCTTCGCGGCCCGCTTCACCAAAAGACATTAATACCATATCCCGCAAGAGTTCATGACCGGGTCGTCGCTTCGCATATGCTTCTGCCATATACCGGGAATACCACAATTCACTGGTCAGCGGATCAAACCGCCCCGGGAAGCCCCATTCGTCTTTACAGGCCCCGGCAAGCGGTGCATCCTGGTATTGTTTCAGTATCTCTCTCTGGTAGGATAATAAATGCGGCGCAAAAACATCGGGCGTGTAAACAGTTACGGCAACCAGGGCACAGGCTGTCATGCCCTCGTCTGTGGCCAAACAATCAACAATGATATTTACCGAATCCTTATTCCCGAAAGCTTTAATGCGGTTACGGATCTCCGTGACTGACCCGGCGCAGATTAACCCATTCTTCTTTTTATACTTATAAATGCCCACCACTTCACTCTTTAAAGAGTTGTAACCTGTGCGGCCAAAAGTGTAGTGGTCTTCAAAGGAAGGGGATTTTACCATCGTTTGAACAGAGCCGGATCTTGCCAGGGGAAATTCCTTTAATAAAATAATCTGCTGTTGTTCTTCCGGATAACGTTCCAGGAATTGCTTCCTTGCCAGCCGCAGGTCAAGGTCCATGACAATACCCATTCCTTTTTGCTTTGCATAGGCCGCACCCGCCTTCACCTGGTCATGCACGGTAGGATCGGTGAGTTCACCGGGATAACGCAGGCTGGTGGTCAGCAAAGAGAAGGGGGAATATTTTTCGTACAGGTCAATAAAGCGCCTGTACCCTCCTGGTTCAAATTCGGCAGCCGTCCAGAACCAACATCCAATGGATGGCCACGATGTTTTAATGAGGTTAGCCTGCTGGCCAGGTAGGGAGACTTTAATTCCCTGGGCTTTGCAGGACAGGGAAAATATTACTATGCCTACTAAAAAAATTACCCTGTTCCTGCGGATCAGTTTCATGTGTTATTTTATTTCGACCTTTTCGCCAGGTAGTCGATCAGTAATTTCGGGTAGTCAGTTTGTATGATGTTCACACCATGCTGCAGCACCTGTTCAAAAGCTTCCGGATGCCCTCCAGCAACGGCTTTATCTACATCGCCCAGTGCATTGATCCAAATACGGCCACCCATGGCTTTTATTTCTTCCACTATTTTATCAGTATGCTGGTTTTCATCGATGTGGATAGCGTTTGCTTTATAGGGATCAAAAAATGGTGCAATATCTGCTTCCTTATAAGACCTGGCCAAAACAAGGCAATCCTTGTCGATATCCCTGACCATTTTTATTTCCTGCGGTTCGTAGACAAAAAAGATGACGGTCCGTTCCGCTTTCATTTTTTGTACCATCGCGATAATCTCTTTCACTTTATCATCTGCCTTGATATCGAGGTCCACCAATATTTTGTTCCTTGCCAGTTTCAGCGCTTCCTCAAAAGTAGGCACCTGTTCATTTGTTACCTGCCCATTATGCTTTAAACGCAGTTTCCTGATTTCAGCGAATGTCAGGCTATCGACCCGACCGGTACCATTTGTTGTGCGGTCTACCTTGCTGTCGTGCATCAATACCAGTACGCCGTCTTTGGTTGCACGGATGTCGAGCTCAACGATATCAACCCCTATTTCAATTGCTTTCCGGAATGCAGCCAATGAGTTTTCAGGATCATCGTTATGTGTGCCACGATGGGAGGCCACCATGATGACGCCAGATTGCGGCGACAGAAACTGGGTCCGCTTTTCCTCGAAACTCCTTTTAGCGCCATTGCCCGGTGCAGGTTGCGCGAATGTTACAAAACCAAATACTACCAGAACCAGTAATAAACCAACCTTAACCATTTTCATAGCGTGTACTTTTTCGGCCTGAAGTTATTAAGTTATTTAATTGCCCACCCTTTGCATTTCTTCTACCGTAGTTCCTTTTTTATTTACCGGTTTGAATGGATTCCCAAACCTGTAAGTGAATGCTAAAGTCGCTACCCTGCTGTCACGCTGCAGTTTAAAATATTCAGTGGCGTGGTTAAATAAGGTAAAGCCTTCCATATCCTGCGTGTAGAATATATCGCGGTAGGATAATTTCAGGCTGCCTTTATTTTTTAATACCTGCCTGGAGATACCCAGCGATACCTGTCCTGTTGGTTGTATTACCTCCTGGATATCGGCCTGGCTCCGGGTGATATAATAACCTGAAAGTTCCGCTACCCAGGCTTTAGCAAAACGATATTGGTTGGTGAGTGAAAAATTCATTTGCGTAATGGAAGATTCCATATCCTTCCATACAAATCCCGCCATCTTTTTATGGATAAGGTCAAGCTGTGCGTTGGTGGTTAAGTCCGGAATTACTGTTTTATTGAAACCAACGGACAAGCCCCATACCTGCCTTTTGCCGAGGTTTCCATCGGAGTAGTAAATAGTACCAATACTGTCCCTGTAAAATACCTGTGAAAAATAATCTTTGGTTATACTGTAGGAGAGGCTGGTGCTGAGGATATCCCTGAAGCGGTGACTCAATTCAACGTTGTGCGTGTATTGCGGTTTCATCAGCGGGTTACCCGCCATGTAGGTGTACTTGTTGATGATGGTAACAAATGGATTTAATTTCTGGTAAGGCGGACGGTCAACGCGCTTACCAATGGTGAAACTTAATTCATTGTCGGCATCGATCCTGTAGCTTACCCTAAGGTTCGGGAACAGGCTTCCATAGTTATTAGAAACAGCGGAGTCTTTCCGCAGGCTGTTCCCGAATTGTTCAGCTGTGTAGGAAGTAAACTCATACCTGAGCCCCATTTCCAGCGACCAATTATCTGATTTTTTCCCAATGCTCGCATAGGCCCCACCAATACTTTCCGCATACAGGAAATTGTTTGTACGCGACAGTTCTTCTTCCCATCCGGCACCCTGGTCCACATAATAAGCTGCTTTATTATCGGTTTTGGTATCCGACCATTTTACACCGGTCTCCAGTTTTATTTTATTGCCCAGGTCGAGCTGGTGGTCTGCCTTAAAAGAAAAGATCCGGATGGCAGTAGGCAGTTCCCCTTTAAATGATTCAGTATAGGAAGTATTGCCCGTTCTTTCATTCCTGAAAGCCTGGTCGCCTTCAATGTTGTAACCCAGCCAATCGAGGTCGGCGGTCAGTTCTTGCCTTGGGGAAAATTTATGCCGGAAGTTGAGGTTAGCCGAACCATTTTTCCAATCGGTTGAATTCTGGCTCCTGGTATCAATCAGTGAATCCTTTGCACCGGTTTCATTCATCCAGATGGCCTGCCCGGTCCCCTTGCTGTTCCTGTTAAGCAAGGTTCCCGATAAAACAATACCAAGTCCGGTATTCGTGGAGAGCGCATAATCGACACCGGCACGAAGGGTTTGGGTGTTTGACCGCATCTTAAGGAAAGTGGGCTGCTCCAGTAAGGAATGAATGGTTTTATCATCATCCATATAATAGGTGCGAAGGGCATACATGTCGATGTAATTACCATTCGAATTCAGGCCATAATTACTGAAGACATTGAATTTCCCGTTACGGTAATTCAGCCCGATACTGTTATTGGTTTTACTGTAAACACCTTGCCCAACCGACAGGTTCACATTTCCATTAAAGCCCTTTTGCCCGTTTCTTTTCAACCTGATATTAATAATACCACCATTCCCGGCGGCATCATATTTTGCGGAAGGGTTATCTATCAGTTCAATGGATTCGACCTGGCTGCTGTTCATACCGGCAAGCATAACCGATAATTCAGCACCGCTGAGGTAACTTGGTTTATTGTCGATCATTACAAGCACCTGGCTGCGACCCTTCAAACTAATATTACCATCCTTGTCGATCGTAACACCAGGGGTCCTTTCCAGGAACTCCAGGGCGTTGGTACCAGCGTTGCTGATGCTGGCATCGACCTGGATAACGGTGCGGTCGGACTGGTATTGAACAGCAGTTTTTTTACCGGTAACCGTAACATTCTCCAGGCTGCCGGATTTCTGCAGGGAGAATGAAAATTCATACCCGGCGCCAGGCTGTGGCTGGGAAAGATCAACCAGCTGGCAGGATGCCTGGAAATTTACGCGGGTGATACATATCCGGTAACTGCCGGCCTCAATATTTTTAAGGATTGCGTTGCCGGATGAATCGGAGCGTACTGAGGAAACCAGGCTGGAATCCATTGAATTCAGCAGGCTGATAGTAGCAAAATCCAGTGCATGCTGCTGGTCGTCGGTAACGTGCACGATGATTTCCCGGCTATTATTAACAGCAGGTTGCGCAATGGCAATGAATGGAAGCAGCCAAATGAAAAAGCAGGATAAGGCAAGTCTTGGCTTCAGCATTTAAATGAAGATAGAAAATGTCTTTGTGATAAGCAATCACCCGATAAATTGACTTAAATCATTATTCTTTTGCTTTCCAACACGCAAATTTGCCATATCCGGAAAATAGCCCGGCAAACATTATGAGAAAGGTATTAGTCCCGACCGACTTTTCGGCCTGCGCCAACAATGCGGTTGCTTTTGCCGTTCAGTCGGCCAAAGCGATTCCCCTGGAAATCACCCTGCTGCATTCCTTTGAGCTTATGGGCAGTGTCTATACCGACTATATGGGCATTAATAAAGAATTCAACCAGATGCAGCTGGATGAAATAAGTAAGCGGTTGTATGACCAGGGAGCGGCTATAGAAAAAGAACTTGGACAGCCGGTAAAAATAAAAGTGATTACGGAAGCCCTGGGCAAGGCCATCCTGCAGGCAACTGAAGAAAATAAATTTGACCTCATCATTATGGGAACAGTGGGTGCCGGGGAGAGCCGGAACAGGTTCTGGAGTACCAAAACCGGCGCCGAAATAGGAAAGGCAGAAACGCCCATATTAGTGATACCGCAGGAATACCAATGGCAAAAGCCAGCCAATATACTATTTGCCACCAATCATTTTGAACATGACGAGGCCATACTTGATCCCATTTTTGAGTTGGCGGGAATATTTGGGGCAAAGGTACAGGTAGCCATATTTACTGATGAAGATGATGACAGTCCCTATACCTTCCTGGACCATGCCCATACAACGCCTAACTATGAAAAGGCGCTGAAGAAACTTCACCCGGAAAGCAGCGTCAGCACTGTACAACTATTCGGGCTTGAATTCAGCGAAACACTGCAGCGGTATATTGATGAAAACAGAATTGACCTGCTGGTGATGGTAAACTACCACAAAACACTTTGGGACAGGTTCTTCCATCCAAGCATGACAAGGCAGATGAGTTATCATACAAAAATCCCCTTGCTGGCCTTACCTTCACAGCAGGAAGAATGGAGACAATAACCAAAGACTGTAAAACAAATCATGGCTGCCAAAGCACGTTTCGAAGTTTGCGCTTTTAATATACAATCCTGCATCATAGCAGAAAGAGCCGGAGCTTACCGGGTGGAATTATGTGATAACCCTGTAGAAGGCGGAACCACCCCAAGCTATGGACATATCAAAAGAACCAGGGAAAAAATATCCATCAAATTATATCCCATCCTGCGGCCAAGGTGCGGGAACTATTATTATGATGAAGATGAACTGGCCATTCTCAAAACGGATATATCCGTTTGCAAAGATTTAGGATGCGATGGCATCTCGATAGGTGTGCAGAAAATCAATGGGGAAATAGATGTAGATAAGCTGAAGCAATTTGTTGAATGGGCATATCCCATGGGGGTGACCTGTAACCGTGCATTTGATGCAACACCTGATCCATTCAAGGCTTTGGAAGACCTCATTGAAGCGGGCTGTGAGCGGGTATTGACATCAGGGCAAAAAAGCGGCGCGCCGGAAGCCGGTGCTTTGCTGGGGAAGCTGGTTCAGGCCGCAGGCGACCGGATCATTATCATGCCGGGGGCTGGAATTACGGCTGCAAATATTAAGCAGTTAATAGCAGAATCGGGTGCGAAGGAGTATCATGGTTCGGTGCGGAAAGCAACGAAGAATCCCATGAGTTTTGCCAATCCAAATGTGCTTGATTTCGGCAATGTGTATTTGCCGGATGAGGATGAATTGAAAGCGATTATAGCCTGTTTATAAGACAGTCCGTTCCGGCTGGATTTAAGGGGGTTGCACCATGTATATCAGTTTCCCAAAAAAGGCCGCACTATTTGTTGCCCAATCAATACAACGATGACTGCATAGAGGACCACGGCCAGAATTATTTTTACCTGCAGTTTTTTGTTTTGAAATGCCTGCAGGAATTGAAACCTGGTATAAACCAGGTAAGCGAGCACCGGTGGAATGATAAAAAATACCGCATAGGCATACAGGTTAAGATTCCTGGCAATTAGCAATAGCGGGATAAACATCAACTGAATCATGGAAACGCCACAAAACATATAGACGTTGGCAATTACCATTTCCGGCAGGTTGTATTTTTTTTCCCGGAAAACCAGGTAATCGCCGATGCTGCACAACATGCAGAAGAATATAGTCCTCAATGCAAAATATTTATGCGCGACCATGGCGCTCTGCTCCTCCAACTCATGCAGGTTAACGGAAGCCAGTACCGTGCGAAAATTAAAATGAACATACAAATAAGAACAAAGGCCCCCGGTCAATACCAGCATGGTAAATGGATTTACATGCCCCTTACGCTTTCCCTCCAGGTACTCCCGGATGCTATGCCCCGGTCTTTTTATTAATTCCAGGAGCGAGAAAAACAGTCCGTGGTCAACATGAAATATTGCATGCGGCAGGTGTTCCAGCAAAAGTCTCCATGTGATGCGATGCGTGCCTGCGCTTTGGCCACAAGCATTACAATAGTTCAACTGGAAACTATGCCCACAGTTTTTACATATCATCATATCACCTTCCAGGTTGTTTGTTTTGTTATCAGCAGTTAACATTATTTTTTCCGGCTGCCGCCACCCATATTTCCGCCCCGGTTCGTTTTGTTGAAATTGTTATTCTGGTTGCTGCTTCGCTCCCGGCTTTGCATTTGTTTATCAAGGTTTGCTTTTTGACTATTATCTACTGGTGACCAGCTGTTATTATTTCGTTGCTGCCAGCCACCTTTTTCATCGCGCTGGTAAACGTTGCCATTCTTATCGGAAACCAGATTATTCTGTTGAGGCTTGTTAGGTTGACTGAGATCCTTATTTACCGGTTTATTACCAGGCGCGTTTCCGTTTCTTTTGATATCATTGGTCGTAACGCCATTGCGCTTATTGTAGATATTATTAGAGTTATTAACATTGATATTTACATCGCCGCCAATATACACCGGGCCGCGTCCACCATACATCCCGCCATGGTAGTGCGGGTGATAAGGTGGATGGTAAACGGGCGGGCCCCAGTAACCATAATGTCCGCCGGTATAGAAATGGAAACTGAAATACCCGGTGCTGTAATGGAAACCCATGCTCCACCCGGTAAAGGGATTGTAATGCATGCTAAATCCATAAGTTACCGGACGCGGATAATAATAAGGCCCATACCATGGATTGTAATAATAGCCGGTTCCATATACCACTACAGGCCCGTACACATAACAGCCCATATAGGCCGGTGTATAGCCTACATACACATATTGCGGCGTGCTTTCGTAGATGTACACATATTTGGTATTATAAGCCTGGCTGCTGGCCGGAATATTGTCCACATCTTTGGGGCGCTCATCAGAAACGGCCCAGGGACCCGTGGGCTTTGAAGCTTTAAACCAGACACCGTTTTCAACGCAATAATAATCGCTGCCCGATTTTATAACCGTGCTGGCGGTGTTTTTAGCGAGATAAAGACTGGTGCCTTCAATCTGTTCAAATTTGGGTTCGCCATCATATTTTACAGTGCATTTGGCCGTCTTCCGGTCCACTTTTGCCGTTTGGGGTATCTGCGCATCCATCACGGCATCGTGGGCTTCATCGGTTCCAGCCACACTGGCCAGGACGATATCTTTTTCTGAGCCTTTGGGAATCTGGGCGAAATCACGGGGCAACTTGTCGCTCGCAACATAGGTCCAGGGCCCTGTTAATCTCGGGCTTGAATACCAGCGACCTGATACCAGGATAAAGTAATTACGGGAATTGATATCCATGAAGATGTTGTCATCTGTATTGGATGCATAAAGAAGATTGACACCCGTGATGACAGCAAAATTCGCTTCCCCGTTTGTCTGGATCAACTCGGTTGGTGTTGTTGCCACCACGATCATGGGTGCGGTTTCCGGAGATGAGGTGCCTGCAGATGGATTTTGCTTTTTTTCCTGTTCCTTTACCTGTTTATCCAGTTGCTGCAATTCGGCGGGCAATTTGGTTACCTGCTTCCAGGTTCCTGTTATTGCGGTAGTTGAATACCAGAATTTGCCGCCATAGAGATAAAATAAATTGTCCTTCGGATATTGTACAATTAAAAAGGCGGTATTCAACACTTTTTTCATCTTCAGCTTGTCATCCATCTGCAGCTTAGGCTCACCATCGATCAGCACAAGCGTTGACGGTTGCGTAGCATATATAATACTGGGCGGATCATTTTTAAGATCGGCAGCCAGTAATTTTTGTTCTTCTTCAGCAGCCGCTGCGATGTCGTCAATAGAGGTTTTCAAATTCCAGCCCGGCGCTTCTTTCTCCAGGTAGGATTTCATTGCGGTAATTTTTTCCCCTTCAAGTCCTGATATTTTAATATCGTTGATCTTTACTTTTTTAAGCAGGGCCATCCTGTTATCGCGATTGGTTTCCATTTCTGCTGTAAACCAGAGTGCACCAAACACAGGATCGTCAGTAGGTTTTTGTTTGATGGAAACAGCCGTCCTGCCGGTAGCGATATTACCGTCCAGTTTTTCGAACTGAGGCTGGTAGATTGTAATTTGTCCATCACCGTTACCCTTTAAAACCCGGGGCCATTGTTCCTGGGCCATACAAATGCCGGATAGCAGGGTAAGGACTAAACTGTAAAATATTTTCATTGCAATTGGTGTGGTTTGCTTTTTGTTCATATAGTTTATCTAGTCATTCTCTTTGCCCGGCATATAGGATGCTTTATACACAGAGTCGTAGTGGCCATGGTGATCGTATACTTTATTTTGCGTAGCGTAAACATTCCATGCTTTTATTAAATCAGCTTTAATGTCGGGATGCTGTTGCGAGAGATCCGTTGTTTCCGCCGGGTCTGTATCCAGGTCATACAGCTGCCATTCGCCGGAACCAAATGGCCGGGGCAGCCTTAATATTTTCCACCTGCCTTTGATATAGGCTTTCATTTCAAAGAGCTCCCAGCCCATGCCTTCGCTTGTGTGCACCGATACTGAATCACCTTTTAAAACAGGGACCAATGATTTCCCGACCAGCGGGTGGATTTTTTTACCAGGGTCATTCGGGTATGGTGTATTTGAAAGTTCGAGGATGGTGGGCATCAGATCGGTAACATGGACAAAGCTTTTATTCCATTCGCCGGCATGGTTCATTTTTCCCGGCATTTTTATGATGAGGGGCGCTTTGATACCACCTTCAGTTGCAAAAGTTTTAAATAGCCGGAATGGAGCCGAAGATGCCTGTGCCCAGCCGGGACCCATTTCTACATAAGAATTCCTTTTCCCCCGATTCTCATACTTGTTGTTGAACTGGCTAAGGTATTTTCCATCGGCATTGCCCGGGTAAGTATCGGCGGTTGCACCGTTTGCCCCATTGTCAGACATAAATACAACCATGGTATTCTCATATAAGCCCTCTTTTTTCAGGTAGTCAATCACGCGACCCATACTCATGTCGAGGTATTCCAGCATGGCCGCATACACTTCCATATCGCGGGCGAATGCTTTCTGTTGTTCCTTGCTGAGCGATTTCCATTGCGGGATCTTAGGGTTTTTGGAGAAGCGGTTTAAATTTTCGGGGACGATTCCCAGGGATTGTAAATTATGCAAACGCAGGGTCCAGAGCGAGTCCCAGCCGATGTCGAATTTGCCCTTGTATTTCGCAATATATTCATCGGGGGCATGCAAAGGATCATGGACAGCCGTATAGGAGAGGTAGGCAAAAAATGGTTTTTTATCCGATTTGTTCTGGTCAATAAAATGAATCATGGAATCGGTATAATTCTTCGAAGAATAGAAATCCAGCGGCGGTTCCACCACGGTGCCGTTCCGGGTATATTCCATGTGTTGCGGCGGCGCAAGTGCTTTGCGGTCGTTCCAATGGCTACCGCCGCCCGTACCCAGGATAAAAGATTCTTCAAAACCACGATCGTGCGGATCCTGGCCAGGCCCTTCCCCCAGGTGCCATTTTCCCGTCATATAGGTATGGTAGCCGTTGTTATGCAACAATTCGGGAATCGTAACCACCTCATCACTCAGATGGGCCCTGTAGCCGGGAAGATTTAACTGGTGTAAGGCAGGATAATCCATCTCGCTCATGATGCCAAGGCCAGCAACATGATTATCGTTCCCGGTTAATAAAGCCGAGCGCGTTGGGGAGCAGGTAGGCAGGACATGGAAACCAGAGAAATGCATTCCCTCCTTGGCCAGCCGGCTGATAACAGGCGTTTCGATATTACCACCAAATGGGGCGATATCACTATACCCCAGGTCGTCGGCCACGATAATTAAAATATTAGGCCGGGAGGAGTCTTTCCCACTGGTTGTTGCGGCATTCTCCTGTTTTGTTGCAGTGTTCTTACAGGAAGAAACAGTTAACAAAAAACAGGCGAAGAAACCAAAATATATATGTCTCATATCCATTGACTTAAATTTTCCAGATGAGGTTTAGGTACTGTAATATTTCCTGTTCAAGGTCGAGGCAGAGCGCTTTGTACTCGTTTTCCATGCGGGTATCAGCCACTATCAGGTGTTGCCTTAATTTTGAGAGCGTGTTTTTACATTGAAGGTAATCATCCGATAATGATTTGAAATCCTCATTGTTGTTGTATAAGAGGATAATTTTTTCCCTGTATTGCGGAAACCGTTCCAGGATGTTATCAAGCTCTTTTTCCATAAATACCTATATTAGGTGTACTGCCTGAAAAAATATTTATCTTGCCACAGCCATTCAAAAAGTGAGCACAATAATACCCAGAAGGTTAACCGCAGACAAGTTAAATACCGTAAAACGGGTGTAAAACAAACTGTTAAACGTGGACAAAATGGCAATTAACCCTGCTATGGTGAATGAGCAGCTCTCGCAAATCCTTTCTTCGGAAACATTCCAGAGTTCAACGATACTTTCGCGGTTCTTAAAATTCATTGTCGAGGAAACTCTTGCCGGAAATGAGGCAGCATTAAAGGAATATACCATTGCATTAAAAGTATTGTCGAAAAGGCCGGACTTCAACCCGCAGTTAGACCCGATTGTACGCATACATGCGGGAAGGTTAAGGCGCAGTCTCCGGGAATATTATAACAATGCCGGGCAATCAGACACCCTGATCATCTCCATGCCCAGGGGTTCCTATGTTCCTGCATTCTCGGCTATTCCTGCAGGAGAGATTACCAGGAACCAGGCTGCTGTGAAGCAGGAGATCATAGTCGGAAGGAAGACATCCATTGCCGTGCTGCCCTTTAAAAATATTGGTGCAGATGCCTCCACGGGAAATTTTGCAGATGGATTGGGAGACCGCTTAAGCACCGAGTTGACGCGCTACCCGGAACTGGCGGTAGTAGCGTATTATTCCTGCAGGAGTATTGCTGACAAGATCACTGATGTTAAAGAAGCGGGCGCCATGCTGGATGCCCAATACCTGTTAACAGGCAGTGTACAGAGAGACGATACGCACATACGCTTAACCGTTCAGTTGATCCTGGCCGGGACAAGGGAGCAGGTATGGGCCAATTTTTATGAAAGGGACAGTAACGTGTTGAATTTACTGGAAGTACAGGATGAGATCGTCTGGCAGGTTGTAAGCCAGGCAGCGGGGCATTATGGCGCTATATTAAGGAATGTATCAAAAATCCCGCCGGCGAAAAGCATTCATGATATCAGTGTTTACGAAGCGATTTTCTGGTATTACCATTTTGTAAATAACCTTTCGGAAGAGATATTCCACAAAGCAGAAAATGCCATGCAACAAGCGGTGGAAGCAGACCCTGAATATGCGCTGGGCTGGGCTGTGCTGGGGGAATTATTTGTAGGTGGATACTTTTTAGGGTTCCAGAGTAAGCTCACCCAACAGCAGCTGGAACTGGCCGTAGTGTATGGTAAAAAGTCCATCAAGACAGACCCGTTTTGCCAGCATGGCTACCAGACCATTGCCCTGGCCAACCTGTTTCTCCATAATAAAACCGAAGCAAAGAAAGCCATTGAAGCGTGGATGACCATTAAGCCCGGAGCCGCGGGTATCATGGGCGCAATAGGCTTTTGCCTGATCTGTTGCGGGGAGTATGACCGGGGATTTAAGTTACTGGATGAATCGATACATTTAAATCCCTATTACCAATGGTGGTTCAATGGTGGGCTTGGGTTCTATCATTTTGAGAAAAAGAATTATGCAGATTCCATCTATTGGGCCGAGAAAATGAACATGCCAGGTGTGCCCTGGGAGCTGCTCTTAAAAACAGCATCGCTTGCGGAACTGGACCAAATGGCGGAGGCCCAAAAATGTGGTGAGCAGTTAATGCAGCAGTTTCCCTTCCTGAAAGACAAACTCCGGGAATATACCGGCGCCTTTATCAATGATGAACAATTCCTACAAAACTTACATAAAGCTTTATTGAAAGCAGGGGTGCAATGATTTACCGGTGGTTTACGGTAAAACACTTATTTACTACAATCAGCGAGGCTAATATTGCGCAGGATTTCTGAAGAAATAATTAACCAATTAAACATTAAAAAGGAAAAAAGGAAGGCACAGGCAGGATCAAAATAAATAAGATAAAAAGATAAAACAGGCATGACACAATATTTGTTGTTATAATATCATACCGATTGGTATTTTATTTGTATATTCGAAGCTCAATATGCAAGAAACAATATCAAAATCGGAAAGGACCAGGCAATTTATTATTGAGAAAACAGCGCCTGTTTTTAATGCAAAGGGCTTTGCCGGTACCTCACTAAACGACCTTACGGAAGTAACAGGGTTAACGAAAGGAAGTATCTATGGAAATTTTGAAAATAAAGACGCGGTTGCTTTGGCGGCCTTCGACTACAATTTTGGCAGGGTTACCCTTTACATGAAAAGCAAAATACAGGAAAAGGAAAACGCGATAGAAAGACTATTAGCCTATCCAAAGGTATACCGGGATTTCTTAAAAATTCCTTTCCTGCAGCCCGGATGCCCTATCCTGAATACCTCGACAGAAGCAGATGATACGCATCCATTATTGCGCCAAAAAGCCGCCGATGCATTGGCTTTCTGGAAAAAATCAATAGAGAACCAGGTTAAGAGAGGAATAGAAAGGAAAGAAATCAAGCCAAAAACAAACCCTGCTGAAATTGCGATCATCATCATGTCGCTCATTGAAGGCGCCATCATGCAGGCCAAAGTAACGGGCAGGTCAACGGAATTAAAAGTGGCCATGGATTTCCTGGAAAAATTGATTCGTGATATCGAAAGCTAATTTTTTTACCCAATAATATACCGTTCGGTATATATTAAACAGCCCATTATGACAACACTCAAAAAAGTACTGGAAAGTAAAATGAAGATCCGGTTTCCTGATGGAAGTGGTAATCATCGAAACTCAATTAATTGAGCTCACAGAGAAGAGGCTGCTTTTTGAAGCCCTGATGTGGAATAAGGATAAAACAACGCTGAAGGCTATCATGTGGGGAAAACTGGTTCATTACAACCTAACCACACAAAGGAGCATTGCACATTCGGAAGAATTAACCCAGTTCTTCAAGCAGGTGGTCAATCCACTACCAATAAAAATCAGTTTTGAAGAAAGAATAAGAAGTATCAAGTATACCACTTAAAAATACCAGACATGAAATTTGATTACCTGAACGCTTTGCAAATACTCGAAAGAACACCGAAGGTGCTCCATAGTTTATTGCATGGTATTTCTGATGAATGGTTATTTAGCCATGAAGGAACCGGAACCTGGAGTCCGTTTGATGTTGTGGGCCACCTGGGTAGTGCATGATCTTAACCACCTGTCACAAATATCCAGGGTTATGGCGAAGCAGTATAAGGATGAAGTGGGCTCATTTACCACCTATCTCCGTATTCTTAAATAATGCAAGATGAAAATAATCGGACTTGTAGGGGGTATCAGCTGGAGTTCCACCATAGACTATTACCGGTTTATCAATGAAGAAGTTAACAAACATATGGAGGGATTACAGTTTGCTGAATGCATCATTTATTCTGTCAATTTCCACGAGTTCCAAAGGTGTAATGCAGCATATAACTGGGATGGCACTTTTGAACTTTTGGCAAATGCCGCTTCGCAGCTGAAAAAAGCAGGCGCTGAAGTCCTTCTGCTGGGCGCCAATACAGCACATATTGTAGCGGACAGGGTCAGGGAGCACACAGAACTTCCACTGATCGATATCAGGGTGGCCACTGCCCATGCCATTAAGGCCAAAGGAATGTCCAAAGTTGGTTTATTGGGAACCAGGTACACCATGGAAATGGATTTCTATAAAAAGAAATTATCGGACTATCATATTGAAGCGATAATCCCGGAAAACCAGGCAGACCGGGACTTTATAGAAGAAACATTACTTCATGAGCTGGGCAAGGGGATATTAGTAAACGAAACAAAAGCGGCCTACATCAGCATAGCAGATCAATTGATAGCCCGGGGAGCAGAGGCAATAGTATTAGGATGTACAGAAATCCCCTTATTGATACAGCAGGAAGATATTCCTGTCCCGGTTTTTAATACCACAGCCATCCATGCACAGGCAGCCGTAAATTTTGCATTATCTATCTATGAAATGGAACACTAACCTATACGATCAAGAACATGATTTCGTCTCAAAATACGGAGAAGATGTCATTGCGCTATTAGCGCCACAAAAAGATGAATACATCCTGGATCTGGGTTGCGGAACCGGTGACCTGGCGGCAATTATCAGCAACAAAGGGGCGACCGTAATTGGGGTAGACAATTCACCTGAGATGATTGCCTCTGCTAAAAATAAATACCCTGCCATCCGCTTTGAAATCGGATCTGCCGATGACCTCGGTTATGCAACAGCATTTGACGCCGTTTTTTCCAATGCAACGCTGCATTGGGTTTTGGAATACGAAAAAGCAATACAATGCATTTATCATTCCCTTAAACCAGGCGGGCGTTTTGTTGCAGAATTTGGAGGTAAAGGAAACGTTGCCCATATTATCAGGGCCTTACAATCAGCATTGGTTGGAAATGGATATGCTGCGCTGGCTGCTAAAAAAGTCTGGTATTTCCCAGCCCTGTCCGAATACAGTTCCTTACTTGAAAAGCAGGGCTTCAGGGTTGTATTTGCCACTCATTTTGACAGGTCAACGCTATTAAAAGGGGCTACTGGTATCAGGAACTGGCTACACATGTTTGGCCAGCCTTACCTGCAAACCCTGCCTGCCGCCGCAATTGACGCTGTCCTGAACACGGTCGAAGAACAAATACGACCAACCAATTTCAGGAATGGAAGCTGGTATGCGGACTATGTGCGGCTAAGGATAGTAGCTATAAAACAATAAATAAAACCGATATGCCAATTGACATTACCAATGCTGTTGTACATGATTTGCCGGTCATCTACCAGCTATTTGAAGAAGCCATCCTTTTCCAGAAAAGGAACCAGTATATCGGCTGGGACAGTTACGACAAAGAATATATACAGGAAGATGTTCAGAACGGTCTTTTGTTTAAGATGGTGCAGGACAATACGATCGCATGCATTTTCAGTATTTGTTACAGCGATCCGCTAATCTGGCGGGAGAAAGAAAATGGTGACGCCATTTACCTGCATCGTATAGTCCTGAACAGGGTGTATAAGAATGAAAAGGCATTTAAGACAGTTTTAGAATGGGCGATAAGCCATGCCAGGGAAAAGCAGGTATCCTATATCAGGATGGACACCTGGGCCGACAATGAAAAGATTATCGGGTACTATAAAAGTTATGGTTTCCACTTCATTGAAAACTATACCACTCCAGGCACGCCCGATTTGCCACTGCAGCACCGCAACCTGAATGTAGCTTTATTAGAATTTGAAGTTCATGACCTGCAAAAAGTCAACATACAAAACGGATTCTCACAAATCGATACCTACTGGAACCAAAAAATCATTGGCCAGGCAAATGGCCAGTTAATTAAACTGGCTAAAGGATTAGGTGAATTAAACTGGCACAAACACGACGACCAGGATGAACTATTTATCCTGTACAAAGGGCATCTGACCATTCAATTAAGAAATAAAGACATCGAACTGAATAAAGATGATATGTTCATTGTTCCCAAGGGAGTGGAGCATTGCCCCAGGGCAAACGGGGAGGTAGAATTTTTGATAATGGGCTTAAACATTACTTCTAACAAGGCCGGCGGTCGTCCCGATAACTTTCCCTTATATCACGATACCCTATAATCGCATATACAAAAAAACTGTTTGGAAATGGATAATGAAACACAAATGCTCATACATGCTGTCAAAGCAATACAGTACCGGTTTATCAAAGCTACCAATTGTTCAAAGGAACATTTTGGGGAATATAAAGTTGGTCCCCACACCAGGACACCTAATGAAATTACCAATCACATATATGATTTGGTAAACAAAACAGCATGCAGGATTAAAGAAGGTCATTTCAATTGCCCTGCACCTCAATTGTTAGATTTTTCCAGAGAAAAAGAAAGGTTGCTGTCAGGGCTGGAAGAATTGATATATATCATAAACACTTCAGTAATGGATTTTGAATTGTGGAAAAAATTGCTTCAGGGTCCTGTTTTGGATATAGCCACACATATAGGTCAAATAGCCATGCTGAACGGGCTGCACGGCAACAAAATACCAGGAGAAAGTTACTTCGATGCAATACTGACCTAATCACTGCAAATGAAGAATTTCGAAAATTTATACATAACAGGTGCCGGGGCTATCGGCTTTTCCGATGGAGTTAACATTACTGATCGGGACAATGTAGCTTTTGTGGATGCGCAGGAATTGCAGTTGCGGCCATTGGGCAGCAACATATCTGTTTTGGTCATACGCGGGTTAGCTGGTGGCGGTATCAGAGACCATTGCAAATAGGTTACAATGGCCCTGTTCATATTTGGGGACTAAACTACTTCACATGAACAAACTCTTATTGATTGCAGTAATGGCCAGCCTTGTCCGGGTGGCTGCGGGAATCGGTATCGGTGAATAAGCTGGAAGTATTCTTGGAAACATGTACCCGTGATTTAATAAAATCATTTGGATTATGAACGATGAAATTGTATCAGCGTGTGACCGTTGCGGTAAGCCTATTCCGAAAGGAAGCGCTTATGTCTGTATCTCGAGGAATATTGAGCAAATTGAGCACAATATTGCCGGGAACGAGGATGAAGTGCAGGTTATAGATGCAGAAATAATAATTGCTTTATGTGGTAGTTGCGGGAATAAATTTGATACCGGCGCGCTGCAAAAATTAGTGCAATTAATCCCATGGGATCCGGAGGACAGGAAAAAGAATTAACCAACCGGGGGAACGGCATTATCCATCAACAACGATGCCTTTCCAGGAAGCTTCAATGCATAAGGCCTGTTAAAAGCCTCCTGGTTAAGCTTAAACCTTTCTGAGAGGATCCGAATAGTGTCCTTAGACAGGCCTTTTTTGTAGTTGAGCATATCGGAAACCAATCCTTCACTTACCTGTAAAAGTTTAGCTAAATCAACGGCCTTCCTTATATTGTCTGCTTTAAAAAAAACGAACAAAATTGATATCACCTGCCTCCCTGAAGAAATACAAATCATCATCATTGATGATCAGTTCTGCAAAACTGAGCATGGTGCCACCGTTACGGGCAGGCTTGTTATCCAGCCATCCCTGTAACTGACTTAACAGACCCTTGTACATGCCGGAAGTGCCAATGATTAAAAAGATGCCGTAATCCGCACCCTGCATGAGCAGTTTAGAAAATAACCGGGCAGACTTTTTATGCTGGGTTATTTTCAACTGGAACAGCTCATCGATGATGATCAGGAAATGTGAAGCCGGGCGGCTGGCTTTCCTGGTGAATAGATCTGTAAGGTATTGTTCCAATTCCAGCCAATGGGTAAAATTGGTGCCCTGGATATTTTCCAACCGATAGCGGGAAATCACCCGAAGCACTCGGTCCTGGGGTAATAGCGCTGAAGCATAATGCTGGGTAAACTCCTCCAGGTATTTATGCCACTGGCTTTCATTATTGTATACAACAAATAAGACAGGCAGTCCGGCACAGGGCCTGGTTACTGTAGTATTGTCACTGGTTCGGCCGAGGTAAATAGTCAAAGGGAGCGTTTAGCGGTAGCTACAATTTACGCCGATTGAATTGTAATCTATTTGCAAACATGTTGTATGCCTGCATAGTTTACTTGTATAATATTTGTGGAATCATGGCCAACACATTGGTCAATTCATTCTAAAAGGATCAGTTATAAATCGCGGCTGTAAAATCACCTCCTCGCGGGAAAAGATCATGATTCGACTAAGGTCTGGTTGAATACCATAGTTCCTGATAAAGCCTGACGGCGCCATCACCACACAAGAAAAACAACTGAATTTTTGCCGGTAAGATTCGTTTAACCCGGAATAAGCAGATATCGTTTTCACCTGCTGCACCAGGAAGTTTAGTCGAACAGCAATAAACTCCACATCAAAATTATACCGGCTAAGCGTTTCGTATTCCTCGTGTTCGTCATTATAGATTGCCACCAGGGGTTTTTGGAAATCCTGTTCCTGCCGGTATTGCAAACCCTGGTAGATCTCGATCCTTGACCGGGCTATTTCCACCTCCACCAATTTTGAGTGCTGTTTTTCATTGTTAATCAGCATCAGGGCTGATTCTTGAAAAGGAAAGTGTAAATGCGACATATTATAGGTTTTATTTTGACTGAGTTTGTCCGCATTATATGCCCACCGTGGTGCCTCCACTCGGTTGGTATCATCATAAAAGATGAACTCTTAATGCACTGCAAATATACAATTTTTTCTTTCGCCATGTTACCAGCAATACTCTTCGATCTGTGGTTGCAGAAGTGTCTTCAATAGTGTCGTGCAGTAAAGCCACCTGGATGGCAAAAGCAGTATCAAAATTTTCGGTATGGAAACCCGCTATGATGATCCCCATTGTTACATTGCTCAAATGAACAACATATGGCAGGTCTGAACCAGGCACATCCTGGTTTTTTCCAGGTGTTTTGCTGTTGCATATTTTATCGTTTCCTGGTAAATGCTTTGAATATCCACTGATTCAGTTTTAAGATTGATGCTATGGGTGGATTATTGTATCTTAAATCTATGTCATTGAATTTTTTCACCTTCAGAAAAGAAGATATCACTTGTCTCAAATGCGGATGGAAAGGAAAAGGTGCGGAATTATCATATGGTGACTTTAGTGAAGAACATGCTATTTGCGATATGGATTGTCCTGCTTGTGGAGAACATGTAGGTTTCTGGCAAGCTCCATTGACTGATGAATTAGAAAGATGGAAAAAAGCAAATCCCGGAGCAGAAACAGGTTGGTAAGGACGAATGCAACCTATTTGCAATGGACTAACTATGTCGCGATGCAGCAGGAAGTGTCATCTGGGCCAACTTTTGGGGAATGTGATCCCAATGCTTAAGAAAAATTCCCCCTCTTCTATACTGCCTCTTTTTGTTTTTTGTTTTTTACCGGGGTACATACGATCGGCTCACCCAATGCAGCTTCAATCTTAGCCAGGGAGCGGAGTGTATAGTTATGCAAACCGCTAAGTAATTTGCTCACTTCTGCTTCAGACTTTCCCAATAGTTGGGCCAGGTCTTTTTGTTTCAAATTCTTTCGGTCAAGGACCCCAGCAATAAAATGGGCAATTTCCAAAGACCTTTCAACAAATATCTTATCCTCTTCCGGCAGTTGCCTGATGGATTCCCGGATCTCAGGAACATGTACTGTACTCACTATTTTCTTGCTGCCTTGCTTCATAAATGGCATCAGATAATTTATTGGCAAAATTGAAATGCGGAAAACAATTAGGGCAGTCCTGAACCCGTTGCGCTGTTTTCCGACCTCCATTTAGCAGGATGACCACCTGTTCAGATAAAACCAGGCAGTATAGCCTGAGCCCAAAATCCGACTCCCCATCACTTTCCACAAAACGATAAGTTGGGGGCGGAAGCCTTTCTGCATAACCCTCTCTTTTAAAAAAGTGGTCCTGGGCACCATAAAGGGTTCCTATCCTGCTGAGCCACCAGTTCAATATCCCAACCTGTTTCCAGTCTTTGGGGTCCTTCTTCATTCGTTTCATAAAGTCGGCAAATTCCGAATCCGGCTTGCCAACAACTTGAGCAGAATAAAATGCTACTTTATCATATTGATGATCAGGTAAGGATATTATCTCTAGCAGCAACTTAATTTAAAAGTTAAGACGAAAGTAATTCGTCTGGGTGAAGAATGCAAATTTATCCATGGCCTTTTTTAATGCATTGAAAATCAGTTTTATTATTATTCCCTGCAATAGTTAATACACCCTTTTTTTAACTGTTGATCACCTATCAGCGGGATGCAGGGTCCAATAACCTATTCATTGGTTTAGTTAACACCCTCTTCAGATATTGCTTCACTTGCAATGCCACCGGCATTATTCCAGGTTGCTTTAATTTCAAGCTGCTTAATTTTTAGAGACATTCCATCCGTCATTTATCAATTGGATTTGCTGGCGGCAGGCTGCTTCCATAGTCGGGGAAACATTAAATACAATTTTTGCCATTTCCCTGGAAAAGGAATAAGAGAAGCGGCGTACCGGCAAAGCAAATTGTAGCCATATAAACAACCGGCCAAAAAATTAATTACTGTTAAAATCTGGCAAAGTCAGGGTATATTGAACCCCTAATAATAACTGTTAAATTATTCCATCATTAAAAGCAGCGGCATGAGCGCAACAAAAAACAGCTTACTGGAAAAACTTGAAAACGGTAAAAATGTATATGGAACCTGCATTACTTCTACAGGCCCGATGTGGCCCCGGGCAGTTAAAAGTGCGGGACTCGATTTCGTATTTATTGACACAGAACATATCCCTTTAGACAGGATAGAACTTACCCTGCTTTGCCAAATGTTTAAAGCGGATGGAATTGTGCCAATTGTCCGCATCCCTTCACCAGATCCCTACAGGGCCTGCCAGGCGATTGACGGTGGTGCCACGGGGATTGTGATGCCGTATATAGAATCCGTTGCGCAGGTTGAAGACCTTGTCGGTGCTGTTAAATACCGGCCGCTTAAAGGCGAGCTTTTATCCGCCTATATTAAGGGAACGAAGGAAATGCCGGAAAGCTTAAAGAATTATATTGAAACCTACAACAAAGGCAATATCTGCATCGCCAATATTGAAAGTGTTCCGGCCATGGAGAAACTGGATGAAATCCTTTCAGTACCCGGTCTCGATGGTGTCTTTATTGGCCCCCACGATCTATCGGTTAGCCTCGGACTGGCCGAACAATATGACCATCCTGATTTTGAAGCGGCAGTTACTACCATTATAAAGAAGACCAGGGCACATGGCCTGCATATCGGCATCCATTTCTCCCTCGAACCCGAACGCCAGGTAAAATGGATGAAGGAAGGGGCCAATATTGTCGTTCACAGTATTGATATCGCCCTCTTTTCGCAGCGGTTAAAACATGACCTGCAGGTTATTAAAACAGCAGCCGGTGATATTATGGTTAGCGGTGACAACAGCCAAATGGTGGTATAAACAACTGGTGGTATAAACAACAAAAAAAACCCGGCTTAATTGCCGGGTTTTTTAATTAACCATATTTCGTTTATACGAGATTGTTGTCTCCAATTAATATTGTCTTCGTTGATTTCATCAAAGGTTATGGCAATCCTGCCGTTCTTAATTAATTCCTTTGGAACCGGGAATTCTTTTGGTTCACCGAAACCCTTTCCATACAAAGTGTGATCAACACGCTGCCCGTTTATTTTCAGCAGGCATTCACCAAAACCGGTTACCCGAACAATATAACTGGAAACACTATCCAGCCCATTATACTCAATCCCGATTGGCCAGCGCAGGCTGGTTATCCAGGATTGGCGTTGGCGGCTGAAGCCATTATCCCACCAGGCAAAACTGGGGTTATCTGCCTTCCGCATCAACGGGTCAGTGGCCATTGGCTCACCCCTAAGCACATGCGGAGATTTTGATACGTCACCAACATTATCGTAATAACTGCCAGGTCCGGGGTGTTCCCAGTTGGCGATCTGTTCCAATGCAGCCACCTGTTCAGTCGTGGAAAGTTTTTTTATGGCAGCGAACCTGTCTTCCAGCCACCAGGCGTTATTCAGTGGGTAGTCCAGGAAGTCCAGCACTGCCCCGCGTTCTTCACCAGAAGCCTGGTATTTTTTTACGCTGGTCTGCAACCCAATGGATTGAAACAGGTCTTCACAAAGTGATACCACGCGGTTTCTCAGCATTGAATCAACAGGCTTGCGGGCTTCATCCAGTATCCGCTGCGCCCCTGCCATGGCTTCTCCCGGCCCGATCAGGGCAGCCTGGCGCAATATATCATTTGCCTGTTCTTCCAGGCCAGCTTCATATATTCCCCGCTTCCTAGAATAGGCATCATAGTTAGCACGCAGCAGGCACATCTGCCATCTCCAATTGGATGCCAGTGCAGGGTTCTTTTGTTCCATCTGCTTCCAGGCCATCCAGGTGGTTTGAATACTTCCGTTTGAATTTGCAGGACCAGTCCAGTTCGATTCGAGGGCAAGAATGCCCTCTGCCGCTTCTTCTTTTACCGCTGCGTTGAAGAAAAAATTAGCATACTCCATCAATATGTTACGTTCCGATAAGGTGGGATCCCAGGCGAGGCGGGTCCAAATGATCTTGTTGACATCATCATGCACCCCATCTGAATAAGATATAAACCCATCCATAAACTGCTCAAGGAAATGATAAAGCGCAGTGTAGTGTACAGGGCGGGGATTAACACATTCGCGGCCCTCCGTGAAACTAAATACGGGGTCCCAATAAGGCACCTGCCAATCGCAACGGATGTTATGGGTTAGATCGGGATAATAGCGTACCTGGTAGGACGCGGGAATGGAGGCCCTTGTTTCTTCAATCGGCGGGCTTGATGGGCCGGTAACCAATCCGCCCAGCCAAACAGGTTTCTGGTCCTGTACATATTTATAGACCGCCTGGTTTTGTGCAGGCGTATATCCTTGCAGGGATAGCCAAACCTTAGCTTCAGGATGGTATTTTTTCAGGATGCCTGCCATATCACTTAACAGTGGCAATACTGTTTCCGGGGAATTATCGCCGGGATCACCACCAGGGAAAAATATTCCGTTAAGGCGGGGAGACATTTTACAAATCGTCACAATCCTGTCGAGGTAATGATTTCTTTTGGCAACATCGTGTAAATCAAATTGAGCCGGCACCCAGATCCAGTAATCAAGGTCGTATTTATCACAAATACCGCTGATGGCGGCATTCATTTCATCGGGCTTAAGTTTGAAATGGGGACTCTTTTCCTCTTCAAAAATCGGGATGCTTTCTATACTGTTGGTGCCAAATATGACCAGTTCACGGATGTATTGCTCAAACTGGGCTTTTGTCCATCTGTCATAGGAATTGGCGGTATTCCTATACCCCAATTGGTGGCCGCGCATCCCTTTCGAAGGCGTTGAGGATACTGCCAGGTTTGCGGGTAAACCAACAGCCCCGGACTTGTAGCTAAAATCCCTTAATAACTGGCCGGCCCCAAACAAAACACCCCTGCCATCAAATCCTTCCACCACAATAACCGTCCGCTTATTTTGATTTTGGGAAATGATGCGATACGATTCCGGTTTGGCAATCAATGCAGGTTTGTCCTGAATAGCAATTTCTTTGTGCGAAGCAACAGCTGCCTGTTGCAGGAGGATAATATTACCGGATGCAGGCCAGTTGGCTGAAATATCAGATGACAAGCCGGTTCTTTTTTTAATCTCTTCTGAAAGCATTGTGGCCGCAGCCTTTTCTGCTTTAGAAATGGTTCCTCCACTAGTTACAATATGCAGGTTTTGCAGGTAACTGTTTTGGGCCATTCCCGAATTGTTTACACTTAAGAGCATGACTATTGCGGAGAGGCAAATCAATCTCTTCATCATTTGCTTTATTACAAAAGCAGCATCGTTAATCCTGGTGTGTTGCATAATAGTGGCTAAATATAAGAGCAAGTATTAAGAATGAAAAAACTTGCCAGAATTGTATTATGCATTGCCTGTATTATATAATATCCAACGATCGGACAGCCTTTAGGATTTATTTAGGCCTGGATAAGTTTCCCGCAATGGCATGGACTTAAAGCTACAATGCCGGTATACCAGGCTTTTTGGAAGTGTTTATCTTACTTCTTTGGATAGGTTGATGAATATCCTTTTACAGAATACCAGGACACTCGGCTAAATACTTCCATATCGCCCAAATCAACATCACCCAGTGGAATTTTCATGGATTCCTTCGCCCAATACTTTTGCTTACCCTTTAGCTGCGTTATTTTAGGGTTCATTTCATTCAACGGTATTTGGTTAGGCAAAGCGGTGAAGGGTGTAAAGTTGGGTTTATCTGTGAAACAATCAATCAACGGAGTGGCTACCAGGTCAAACTGGTTCATTGGCGGAAGACCAAAAATAAGTTCAGTAGTTCTCAGAATGCTGTTATGATTGTACATGGTACTTACCACTGCATTACGCCGGGTATATGGGCTGATGCAAAGTGAAACAGTCCGTCGTCCGTCAACATGATCCAGGCCTGCCTGGGCGTCGTCTTCAATAACAAAAATTGCAGTCTCTTTCCAGAACCTGCTTTTGCTTACCGCTTCGACAATCTGGCCCAGGGCCAGGTCATTATCGGCCACCATGGCTCTTGGTGTTGGAAATTTTTCATTTGCTGCGGCGGTGTGATCATTAGGTAAAAGCATGATCATGAAGTTTGGCAGGTCACCTCTTTGTTCATATCCTTTTAACTCTTTGATAAATTCATTTGCCCTGTATATATCAGGTACGACCTGGGGAAAGCCTATGAAGTTGGGACTAAGATATGGCCGCAGCATAGCCAGTTCCGCTGTAGCTTCTACCTTAATGCTGTTGGTTTTGCTGATGAAGTCATTATAGATATCTGTCCAGGTTGCATTCTCCGGTGTTATTTTTGCCTGCACCATTTCTCCGTAATTCCTGAAGGTAAGGTTATGTTGGAGCACATTATTCCATATAAATCCGGATGAAGCATAAGCCAGTGGATCTTCTCCACCACAACAGGGATAGCTGCGCACAAATCCGCCATAACTTCTTTCAAGATATCCCGTTGCCAATCCTTCATCAGTCCATTGATGTCCATCTGCACTATTCACCCCGTTACAATATGTATTATCCAATAAAACAAATTCGTTAGCCAGTGCGTGGGCATTTGGCGTGACCGATTTACCAAACAGGCAGAGGGAGGAATCTCCATTCCCTTTAGCGATATCTCCAAAAACCTGGTCGTATGTCCTGTTTTCCCTGATGATATATAAGACATGTTTAAAAACAGATTTTTCCCCGGCCCTGGTGGGTACGGGAACCATGCGGGCTTGACCGGCCGGTTGTTTTAATGCCCGGTAAATTTTTGGCAGGTTCATGTTAGTGATTGCCTTCTCAGTATACGCCTGCAATAATTTATCATCGGGCACGGGAATAAATGACACCGAACCTAAATGATCATGTGAATTATAGCCTTTCTTTCCGGGGTCTAAATCTCTTCCGCCTACACCTTTTATATTGGCAACAATCAGTTGCGTACCGGCGCGATTCAGTGACACAGCACCGGGATACCATCCGGCAGGAATCATTCCGGTTACTGTATCTTTTCCAGTATCAAAAACAGCCAGCGCATTGTTACCGCCATTGGCTATATACAATTTCTTACCATCAGGCGAAAGGCTTAATGCAGTGGGTGAACTTCCGAGAGGAAGGTCATTATAGGGTTTGCAGCTGAAGGTTTTAATAACACCATAAGTGCGTGTATCAATAACCGAAATAAGGTCACTGTTGGAATTGGCAACAAACAGTGTGTTTCCATCCGCAGCCAGCGCCATTGCAGTGGGATGCAGCCTGACATTAATCTCACTGATCACTTTGTGGTCATGCAGATCGATAACAGAAACCGTACCTGTAGAAGCGATGCCTGTTCCAGGATCAATCACTATTGAAGTGCCTGATGAAAGCGCAGTTTTGTCACCAGCCACAGGTATCCTGCCGCCCTGGTTAGTCACATATGCCTTATCCTTATGCAGCAATACAGTGAAAGGCGCTACGCCAACGGGAACCTGGCCGACGATGGCCCCTGTTTTCATATTCACCACACAGACTGAATTATTCCTGTTTAAGGCAACGTAAATAAGTCCGCTTGCTTCATCAATCGCAAATCCGCCAGGGTACACAGATTTCTTATCAATTTTTGTTAAGCCGCCGGGGTCCAAACCATTTGCGTCCTTTTTCACCAGTGCAGGAAGCAAAAACTGATCAGCCCAATCATAACGCCCATTGCTATTGATTTTTGCGCTCCTTAAATAACCCTCCGTATCAGTGGTCCAGACCTTTTCGTCATTCCCTTCACCGCTCCATGCTATACCTGAGAAAGTATTGCCCCCCTGGGGAATTTTAAGCGTTTGAATAATTTTTTTATGTTCAACATCAACGAAATCTATACTCTCCATGTTTTTTATCGCCAGCGTTTTTTCGCTAAGGTTTACACTAATATCTGTTGGCCTGCCCGGAAAAGTAATTGTTTCTCCGGCCGGATCAATAACCTGTGTTGTTGCAACCAAAAAGCTGCTGTCTGCAAGCGGACCAACCTTCGAATGCTCTAAAAGGTATTCATTCTTTTCCTCCTGTTCCTTACTACTGCTTTTATGCGAAACAGAACAATCTGTCAGGAATATTAAAGTGGAGATGCAAAAGGATAAAAGTCCTTTATTCATTATGGATATTTTTTTCAATCTACAAATTATTTCCCTGAACCTAAGGTGCTGGAAGCAATACGCAATTGATATTAAAATATCGTGTTATTGTATTTTTAACAGTGCAAAAGCGATTATGAAGGCGATCTTGCTTCTATTGACGATAATTTTTAATTATGTTGATTTAGCATTTAATTTACTCCAGGAAAAACGGGGTACCCAACAATAGCCCATCAGAGATGTTACCAATAGCATGTCCAAACTGATCAGTTTTACAGATATGGGCCTCTACTGCAAACAGGGGAATTTTTATATTGATCCCTGGAAGCCCGTTGAGTTTGCCATTATTACCCATGGCCACAGCGATCATGCCCGGCCTGGACACCAACACTATTTATGCCATACCCTGACCAAACCCATTTTGCAATTGCGCTTAGGGCAAAACAATTACCAAACACTTGAATGGAATGAAACCATATTTGTAAACGGGGTAAAAATCTCTTTGCATCCGGCCGGCCATATCATCGGCTCTTCGCAGGTGCGCATTGAATATAAAGGTGAGGTGTGGGTATTTACAGGTGATTATAAAACGGAAGACGACGGTATCAGCGGGCAATATGAAGCCATCAGGTGCAACACGTTTATTACTGAAAGTACATTTGGCCTGCCCATCTACAAATGGAAAACACAGCAGGAAATTTATGGCAACATACAGGATTGGGTGCTGCAAAACCAACAAGACGACAAAGCCTCGGTATTGATCGCCTACAGTTTGGGAAAAGCGCAGCGGTTAATGGATGCAGTAAAAAACATTACCGACACGGTATATGTGCACGGCGCCATTTACAACATGCAGCAATTGCTGGATGAAATGGGCTATAACTTTGTACAGGTTAAACGAATCAGTTCCGGAACAACAAAACAGGAATTAAAAAATGCGATCGTCATTGCACCGCCCAGTGCTGATGGTACACCCTGGATGAAAAAACTGAACCCGTATCGTTTAGGCATCTGTAGCGGCTGGATGCAGGTGCGGGGAAATGTACGCCGGCGAAATGCTGATATTGGATTTGCCTTAAGTGACCATTGCGACTGGGAAGGATTACTATCCAGCATTACAGCAACAGGGGCCGAAAATGTGTATGTGACCCATGGCTTCCAAAGCGTGCTTTCCAAATACCTGAACGAACAAGGTATTGCGGCATGGGAAGTAAAAACCCAGTATGGCGCCGAAGATGATGAGCAACCGGTAACCGATCACGCAAACTCAACTGAACCATGAAACAGTTTGCGAGGTTGATTGATGTGCTAAACATTACTACCAAAACCAACGAGAAGCTGGCGGCATTGCAGGATTATTTCAAAACGGCAAACGATAAAGATAAAGTTTGGGTGATTGCCCTGTTTACCGGAAGAAGACCAAAAAGGACCATCTCCGCTACATTACTGAAACAATGGTGTGCTGAATTTTGCCAGATCCCTTCCTGGCTTTTGGATGAATGCTATCATACCGTGGGCGACCTGTCAGAGACCATCGCCCTGTTGATCGATGCGCATTACCAGCCGCAACAGCCTACCACTGAAATGCCGCTTCACTATTATATTGAACAATTCCGGCGACTGGAAAAAGCGACAGAAGAAGAAAGAAAGGCCTTCATGTTGCAAGGATGGACACAACTGCAAACCACCACTGAACGATTTATCTTTAATAAACTACTGAGCGGCGCTTTTCGCATTGGTGTATCCCAACAATTAATCGTGCAGGCATTGTCGAAAGTAACCGGCAAAGCACCATCTGTAATCGCCCATCGCATCAGTGGTCAATGGGATCCGGGCAACATTGGATTCGAAGCATTAACCAGCGACGAAAATAATATCGCCGACGACAGCAAGCCCTATCCCTTCTACCTGGCCTATCCTGTAGAAAATGAAGTGGATAAGTTGGGCGACATCAATGAATGGCAGGTGGAGTGGAAATGGGATGGTATACGCGGACAAATGATCAAGCGAAACAATGCATTTTTTGTCTGGAGCCGCGGTGAAGACCTGATGACAGAAAAATTTCCAGAGTATGCCTTGTTGCAGGAACAGTTACCAAACGGACTTGTACTGGATGGTGAAATTATCGTAGCAAAAGGGAGTACGCCCCTGGCGTTTGCATTAATGCAAACCCGCATCGGAAGAAAAAATATTACCCGGAAAGTGATGCAGGATGCGCCGGTCAGTTTTTTTGCGTACGATGTACTGGAATATGATGGCAAAGATATCCGCCATGAACCACTGTATGAACGAAGAAAAATACTGGAACAAATTGTAGCTGGCGTGAACCAGGAAATACTTCAGTTATCGCCGGTTGTACACTGTACTGATTGGGTAGAACTGGCCACTCTAAGGGAGCAAAGCCGGGAACATTTTGCAGAAGGTTTTATGCTGAAAAGGAAAAACAGCAGCTATCAAACAGGCCGGAAAAGAGGTGACTGGTGGAAATGGAAAATTGATGCCCTCACCATTGATGCCGTCATGATTTATGCACAAAAAGGAAGCGGCAGAAGAAGCAACCTGTACACAGATTATACCTTTGCCGTGAAAGATGGCGATGCCTTAGTGCCTTTCGCAAAAGCGTATAGCGGATTAACGGATAAGGAAATTGCGCAGGTAGACAATTTTGTGAAACGGAATGCCATTGAAAAATTCGGGCCTGTGCGTACGGTAAAACCAGAACTGGTTTTCGAACTGGCATTTGAGGGAATCGCTGCAAGTAAGCGCCATAAAAGCGGCGTGGCATTGCGGTTTCCCCGGATTAACCGCTGGCGCCACGACAAAAAGGTGGACGAAATAAATACACTGGATGACCTTAAACAAATGCTTCAATTGTATGGGAACAAATAAGGCGACAACAACTTACTACAGCCAAAAACTATTTGAATAGTTTATGACAAAGAAGAAAAAAGACCTGCCGGTAAAAATCTGTGCGGCCTGCCAGCGCCCATTTACCTGGCGCAGGAAATGGGCGAAGGTTTGGGATGACGTGAAATATTGCAGCGACCGGTGCAGGAAGAAGCGGTGAGGCTACCCGGCCATTGGATTAAATTTACAGGAACTTGTTTGAGAAGTGGGTGGCTCCCTGCGAGCCGCATTAAACAACAACCAACTATTAATGAAGTCAAAACAATTAGTTATCTTCTTAATTACCTACATGGTATTTCCATTTGCAGGCATCGCTCAGCAAGTTGATTTTTCGGGCGCAACCATTTTCTTTCCTGAAAATAAAAATGCGCAACTGGCAAAAGCCGTCCAGGTTTTACAGGAGGAAATTCAAAAACGGACCCATATCTCCCTTCCGGCAACTGATAAATTGACTTCCAAAAACAAACTGGTTGTTGCCATTGGCGTTGAAGGCCGGTTGGATAAATTTCCGGAAGCCTTCAAAACCGCGCTCAGCAAACTACCGGCAACCGGAAAGGATGGTTATAAAATTGTTCTTGCTGATAATAACACGATCATCATTGCCGGTCACGACGAACGAGGCGCGCTATATGGGGTTGGCCGGTTGGTCCGTAAAATGGAGATGAAAAACGGGCAACTATTAATACCTGGAGATATAAACATGGCCTCCAGCCCAACCTACCCGATTCGCGGCCACCAGTTGGGTTACCGCCCGAAAACAAATGCTTATGATGCCTGGACGGTGGCGCAATACGACCAGTACATTCGCGACCTGGCCATTTTTGGCGCCAACAGCATCGAAATATTGCCACCACGCACCGACGACGATTCCACCAGCGAAAACATGAAAGTTCCGGCTATAAAGATGATCGCCGAACAATCGCGCATCTGTAAATCGTATGGCCTTGACGTGTGGATGTGGTATCCCAACATGGGCAGCGATTACACAACACCCGACGCTATTAAAAAGGAATTGGAAGAGCGGGATAAAGTTTTCAGTGTATTGCCAAAACTGGATGCCTTATTTGTTCCCGGTGGAGATCCCGGTGAACTCGAACCCGATGTGCTGTTCAGCTGGTTAGAAAAAGAAGCCGTTGTGTTACACAAATATCATCCGAATGCTAAAATATGGGTATCACCACAGGTCTTCAAACCCAGTGGCGAATGGTATAAGAAATTTTACGAACTGGTTAACCGTGAATATGATTGGTTTGGCGGAATCGTGTATGGTCCCTGGATCAGGACACCACTTCCTGAAGTTAAGAAACTGGTTAAACCTTCGGTGGCGATCCGCCTTTACCCGGATATTACCCACAGTTACAGCTGCCAGTATCCCATACCTGACCTGGACCTTGCCTACGCGATGACCTTAGGCCGTGAGTGCATCAATCCACGTCCCGATGATGAAAAATACATCCACAATCTTTATGCGCCATTGGCCCAGGGAAGCATCAGCTATTCCGAAGGGACCAACGATGACGTAAACAAATTCGTATGGAGTGGCCAGGACTGGGATCCTTCGAGGCCGGTGATCGAAACACTTCGTGAGTATGCGCGATATTTTATTGGTCCCGATTATACTGAAGGTGTAACGGCGGGATTATTTGCATTGGAAAAGAATACGAGGGGACCCCTGTTATCGAACGAGCAGGTACAACGCACCCTTCAGCAATGGCAGGATATGGAAAAATCGGCGCCACAGGAAGTACTCAGTAACCCACGCTTCCAAAACGGGTTGATAAGGGCTTATTTTGATGCCTACACCCAGCGCAGGCTGATCTATGAAACTGCGCTCGAACGCCAGGCACGCAACATTTTGGAAAGCGCAAAAGCTTCAGGTTCAAAACCGGCGATTGCAGCAGCCAGGAATACCCTTTCGCAGGCGCATGAACAACCCGTATCGCCGGAACTAAAAGAACGCTGCTATGCTTTGGCTGATTCCCTGTTCAGGAGCTTTGGTGCGCAGCTGACGGTAAAAAAACACCATGCCATGGAAGGCCGTGGCAATTTTATTGACAATATTGATATTCCGCTCAACGATGCATTGTGGATCCTGGACCAGCTCAACCAGGTCGAAAAACTGGCTACTGAACCGGAGCGACTGGCTGCGATTGACCAGCTGCTGCACCGGACAGATCCCGGACCAGGCGGATTTTACGACAACTTCGGAAACCCGGCGGCATGGCAGCGGATAAGAGCAAAGAAAACATGGGCAGAAGATCCCGGAAGCCTGGAGTCGCCAAGGGTAAGTTTTGGGGTTGGATTAACCGGAGTCGATTGGGTTCATGAAATTGTGGCCAAAGGATTTGAAGGGCAGACCACGCCGCTGGCCTGGATGAACCAGGTCAATACCTTGTACGACACGCCTTTAGAAATGGAATACGACAGGTTGGATCCCAATGCTGCATACACCCTGAAGATTGCTTACACAGGCCGTTTCCGATCCAGCATTAAACTGGTGGCTGATGGTGTAACGATACATAATTACATCCGGATGGGAACGAAACCTTTGTTCGAATTCTCATTGCCTAAGGAGGTCACCAAAGATGGAAAAGTCAGGTTAACCTGGACTTGCGGAACGGAAGACAAAGGCGAAGGAGAACGAGGTTCACAGGTTGCTGAAATCTGGTTGATCAGGAAGTAGAATATTGATATGGAATGTAGCCACCTTAGTCGAGTTTAATATAAAATATCTGATCTCTAACCTCTTTAGTTCCTTCTACAGCCACCGGACGATTGAATGCAACAATTTTCCCATCGTTCGAAAGCACAATTCCTGAAGGTGTTTTTTCTGTTCGTTCGGTCAATCTCCTGAATCGCTGATCAAAGGGTCTGTCAGAAACTTCGCAAGCCACAATACTGTTGTCCCACACGTAATAAACCAACTGATTATCCGGACTCCAGCGCACACCGCTCTGTACTCCGGATGAATGCCGGGTTAATTGAACCGGGTTGCCGCCCATTGGCGAAATCAGAAAAACCTGGTCAATTCCAGCAGAATCCTTTGCCAGATAGGAAATATATTTTCCGTCGGATGAAGACCGGACAACGCCACCACATCCGGGAAATTTATTTTCTGCCGTGTGGGTTAATCTTCTTTGGATCGTTCCTTTTGGTGGCATAGGGAAAGTGTTCATCGTTCCTTCCAAAGGTCCAAACTCTCCGGGAACATTGATTGAATCCGGAATGTCAACCACAAACAAATCATCAACCTGTTTACCTTTCCTGTTCGTTACTTTTCCCAAAAAAGCGCGGGCCACCTGAAGTGTTCCATCCGGCTTTTTATAACCGCTGGCGCCAATCCAGCTATCGGATGCAGCATTGCTGATTTCATTGCTTCCCGGCCTCGGATTGGGAACCACCCGCACAACTACTGCACTATACCATTCGCCCTGAACATTTTCCTGTGCGGCATCCAGATCTACTTTAGCATGGTGCTTTTGATTGGAGACGGCAATAGTCCGCAGGTTCCATTTCACACCCGTTGAATCTTCCAACCTTTTCATGATCGCATCGTTGTAAGTATACCCCACCCACTGACCATCGCGGCTCCATTCGTGACGATGCGTTCCACCGCGCAAAGCTCCGGGGGTAAAAGGAAAGGTAATATCCCTCGAATCCATGTATAACGCAACACCAGGCTTGTCATCACTAACCATCACGCCCGTCCGTCGCCATTGCTGGTACGGATTTTCTTTAGTACAAACAGGCAATCCGTGAATAAAAATCACCTTGTTTTCTGTTGGATGATAGCTGGCTGCTCCGGCACCCGGACCATAATCATGATTATCCGAAATTCCAAACAAAACTTCTGTCTTACCAGTTTCAATGTTAACCCGTTCAACAGAAGGACTTCCGCCAATGCCACCGATACCAGTGCGGGTATCATAAACGAGCCATTTCCCGTCGGGTGAGAAGTTGTCGTTATTATCCAGAGCGTGGTTTTTAGTACCGTCAAAAGTAATCTGCACCTCTTTCAAATAGGTTTGACCTGAAGCACAGGATGCAAAAAGCAATAGTCCGAATAGCAATTTGTTTCTCACAAACAGCAAAATGGTACGGTTCATCATTTCGGATTTTAAAGTTTTTGATTTTCAGCTTTTTTGATTTCGGTATCCTGAACTCCTTTTACCTGGTGGGTAGTTATGCCGGTTACATTTTTCAGAATAAAAAGTGGAGTCGCTTCATTTTTCTGTGCATCGATGTGTGAAAACGAGGCATCGTGAACATTATCCAGTATAAAAGCCGGGCGTTCGTCGCGGTTCATGGTTTTCAGCACCAGGTTGTTTACCTGCAACCCTTTCACGTATCTGAAGTAGATTCCGTAAGCAGGCATTGAGTGCCAGCGGTACGGGTCGGGGTACATGTCGATGTTTTCGGCAATTTCCTTTTCAATGGCTTCCTTTGGGCCGCCGCCACGATAAACAATCCGAATGTTGTCAAGTGTAAGGTCTTCGATGTAATACCCTGGAATTCCCATGACCATTCCTGCGCCCAGTTCCGGAAACTTTGGCCGTCCACCAACGTCATACACATTCAGATTGCTGATCGTAATCCGCTTGCAAACACCCACCGGAGTTCCCTCAGGACCTCGCATGCGGGCATTTAACCGGATGAAGAAGGGCGTATCTGTCACATCCCGCATGGTAATGTTGTCGATCAGCACGTCTTCAATCAAGCCACCATCGGCTGTTTCTATACAGAGTCCACGTGAATGTTCGAATACACAATTGGAAACCGTAATATTTTTAAAACCTCCGTTCGATTCAGTTCCCAGTTTCAAACGGCCTGTAATGCTATGATTTGCACCCGGCGCCTCATCTTTAAATTCGGTTTTGAATGTTCCATCCATTAATGTTCCATGATCGTAACCGTAAACATGGCAATTAGTTATGGTCACATTTTCGGTGGCGCGCGCGTAACCTAATGCGAACGACGATTTCAGACAAAGTCCGTCGTCAGTAGGCGAGTTGATGTTACTGTTTGAAACACGGACGTTTTTGCAGCAATCGATATCGAATGCATCGCGATCGGCATCGGCACGGACATTGTCAATGGTCAAATTATCAACACCAGTAGCCAGCATACAGAAATGACCACCATGAAGAATGGAAATGTCTCTAATTGTTACGTTAAAACAATTTTTCAGACCGATGGCTTTGTTCCCTGAACCTTTGATATCGGGCTTGTCATACGTGTATAAACCTCTGCCCCAAATCATTCCCTGCCCGGTGATGGCAATATCGCGCAGACTGTCACCGTAAATCAGGCTGTTTTTCCAGTAGTTGTGGCCAAAATCCTGGTATTTTTTATACCAGGCATCCTCCCCGGGCAGATCGTAGCCAACTCCATTTTTCTCCTGATCGCCGATCAAAACTGCTCCCTGGTCCAGGTGAAGTGTGATTTTACTTTTCAGGCGAATGGTAAATGACAAGAAATTCCCTGCCGGGAAAAAGACAGTTCCGCCACCGTTTTTCGAAGCCGCTTCGATGGCAGCATTGATGGCCTTGGTGCAGTTGGTTTTTCCATCTCCTTTAGCTCCGAAGTCAAGCACATTGTAAAACACTTCTTTCGCCGAGACAGACAATACTGCAGAAAACATCAAGAGTACCGTTAAAATATGCCTGGTTTTTATCATTTGTTATTAACTCTTGTTTTTAGAAATTCTATCAGCGCAGAAGGATTGTCGGTCTGTATGCCATCAGTACCCCATTTGAGCATCTGTTCCCACTCTTCAGGAGTTCCTTGTTTTTCGTCCACTATCACTTTGGCCCCGTGTTCGTGAGCTGTCTTTACAAAATTTTCGCTTAATTGTAGCATGTCGCTGGCCAGGACCCGGGGATGCGTTAAGTTGCAGACCTTTTCAATATTCGCTTCCGGACCGGGATCGGGCATGGGCATACACTTGTAACCCAGTTTTTTTATCAGTTTAATTTCGTCCACCCGGTTGCCCGAAATGTACCAAACAATATCGCGCTCCATATCGTATTTCCGGATAATGGGAACCAATTCGTTGATCAACGGCTCTTTCAGATCGAGATAAATACCGATTTGGCCGCGGCACAATTGCAGAATTTCCTGGATGGTAGGAATCTGAATACTCATTTGTTTCAGCTCCGCCAGCGTATAATCTTTTACCTTCCCTGTTTTACCCACTACATACTGATCGATGGTGGAGTTGTGAACACTTACAATCTGCCCGTCTTTGGTGAGGCGTGTATCGATTTCAACAAAATCGCAGCCCAGGTCAATGGCTTTTTGATATGCAGGCAGCGAGTTCTCGGGTATCCCTATGTGTGCGCCCCGGTGCGCTACCACATAGGTATTTCCGTGTCGCGGTTTTCTGAAATAATCTTTTACAACGGCTTCTGTTTTTGCGTTGGGGTCTGCTGCATTAGCCCAGGCCGGAACAGCTTTCAGCGCATCCATGTAATTGTGTATTACATCGGTGTGGCAATCTTCCTGCCAGCCACCTTCGCGCAGCCAGTTCCATTCGCCGGTCTGATCGCACACCACTCCGTCTTCGCGAATAAAATAAGTTATCCATGATAAATTCCGGAAAGCCATTTCACGATATTGCTCACCGCCACCAGCGGCATAAAACATGGCAGCCACCGCGCCAAAGGTAGAGTTGATGCCCCCCCAGGCGCGACGGTCGGTGTCCTGTTCTCCTACACATGTAACGCCGCCAGGGCGTTCAATTCCAAAATTCCGTACAGCAAACTGGATACATTGTTCGGCATGGCTTTTCCATTGCGGGTCTAGTTTGTCTTTCTTCTCGATAAGGTAACGGGCCATATTCAGCGGCGCCCAGGCATTACGGTTGTCTTCTTTGGGCTGATCTTCAAAAAACTGAACCCAAAGGCAATGTTCCCGGTCTTCAGGAGCTTTAAACTGAAAATTGACAATCCAGCTCCACAATTCTTTGCGTGGTTTCGTAAACTCATCACTTCCCATTTCAATTAATCTGTCAAACAAACGCAATATATAAACCATATTACCACTTCTTTCCCCCCAGTATTTTCCGGAAACCGCATCAACGCGGAATGGCCAGGGTGAATGAAGCGCATCGCCCTGTCGCATATTTTTGACCAAAACCCGTGCATTATGAATAGCCTGGTCAAAGTAGCTTTTATCTTTGGTCACTTTGTACAGTTCAAGTAATGCAAAACCGGCGATTCCGCCTTTATCCGGCTCAATGACATTCTTTCCATAATCTGCATCATTCTGTGCGCTTTGCTTTAGCGGAAAATCGGTAACTAAACCGGTTGAACGGGTAAAAGCTGGATAGGCACCCTCGTTCGCTGTATTGGCCTCCTTAACCAGGTAATCGCCCATTTTTTTGGCAACCGCCAATACTTTCGGATTCGATTTTCCTTTGTATTCCCAATACTTCAGGTACGAAATAATTCCCATTCCATTTTGAGTTGCCGGTATACAATCGTTCCGGTACGACTGATAATCTTCATCCATAAATGTGATGTACACATAAGATGGATACCCATGATCATTAAGAGGTGCTTTCAAATACCAGTCCATCTCCCGTTCGAGGGCATCGTTCCAGGTTGTCCACGGCCCCAATTTCGGGTCTTTTTTATTGTCGTCGTAAAGGGCATTGTGCCATCCTATTTGTGATGGCATATACTGCAATTCAGGTTGAGCAATTACCTGTGTCTTTACCAAAATCAAGGCAAATGCAAAAAGAAATCCAACAACTATTTTAGTTTTCATCGGTGGAATAATATGTTTTTTATATAGAGAAAGGGAACACCAACAAATACTCAGTCAATCTTTATAATGCGTTAGAAATTCCCAGTTATCAATTCCGGTTTCATAAAATCGAGCGGAGGAATACCGCCGGTGATTGAAACTGGTAGCTGATGAAGTTACCATACACAATTACATCCGGATGGGAACGAAACCTTTGTTTGAAATCCCCTTGCTTAAGGAGATCACCCAGGATGGAAAAGTCAGGTTCTCCTGGACCTGCGGGTCGGATATTAAAATCATTCCTTCAGAGCAACTGGAAGTTGTTCGGTTAAGGTTGCGCGTGATAAATGAGAATATGTTTCTGGAGGAAGTGATTGCGGCTATAAATAATCCCAAATATTGATGAGAAAATATGATGGTTAAATAATTAGCTTGCGGCAGTAAATTTTTATTTCAAATACTATTCCGTTAGTACCCAGAAAAAACTCTATGAAATTTATAATTGCTTCTATTTTTTCGACCTTATTTCTTATCACAAATGGACAGATCCAAACTAATTCTACAACACAGCCAATAGACACAAGTCTTTCAAAAAAAATATCATTGTCAGGATTTTGTTTGTGCCAGACAACTTTAACGGATTTGAAAAAGCTAGCTGGTAATTTGAAGTCAGTCGATGTAGAAGAAATGGACCTTCCAAAAAATTGTTACGGACAAGATGCGCGATATGTAAACGGCAAAGGTTATTCTTCAAACAAATATCCAGGCGTCATATTTCAAAAAGACAAAAACTCGGATTACATAAGTAAGATCAGGCTGACAAAAGACTTCAAGGGCAATTTACCGGGTGGAGTGCCCATAGATATGCAAAACCTGACCTTAAAGGAAGTGTTTAAAACATATCCAGAACTTACAGAAAAATGGGGCTCGAGAGGTTGCTCAACTTATTGGAATGTAGGCAATGACACAATTTCCTTTTTTGTTAAGATTGACCCAAACAGAAAACCACAATACCCTGTTGATGAAAGTTACTATTCTGAAAGACCAATAGAAGCAATTGATATTAAAATATCGTGTTATAGTATTTTTAACAGGGCAAATAACAGATTTAAAAAGTTATTTAACGACCCTGTAATTTTTATAGACAGTATGAATGTAACAAGGATTGAACTGAATGCGTACCAACCATCTGATATTGCAGTAATAACAGTATATAAAGATACTAATGCTATAAAGCTCGTTGGACCACAAGGAAAGGACGGTGTTATTTACTGTAATCAGTAAAGAGAAACTCTTTAAAGAGTATAACGTCACTGACAAATCTTACGGTGTTATAATTAGCGCTAATGTCAAAACTGAAAGCAGTGATGCTCCAAAAAAATAAAGAGTAAACGCAGGCGAAGTGTAAACAAAATTTCCAAAAGTCCGATTTCGGGAGCGATTAGTATAATTTCGGGAGCGATTTTCCAGTAAATAAAGAGGCTTTTTTTAAGGCCTCTTTATTTTTTGGGGTGGGCGAAATGCAGATTATTACATGAATCGTGCAGATTATTACCATCTTTTGTCAGATTGTTAAAAAAAGTTGGCGGTGTGTTTTCGGATAGGTATAGTTATAGAAATAATTTTTTATGAAAACAAACTATGTACTATTCAAAGAAAAAAGCACCCAGCACAGAATCAGTTTAGAAGCGATTCTTTATGTCCGTTCAAATGGCCGCCATACCAGGATGTATGTTGGCCAGAGCATGTACAATATCAGTCACAGTATTCAAGCGTTGCTGGAGCAACCTGAATTCGCAAACCTGGTGCAGATCCACCGAAGTTTTGCGGTTAACATCTGCCAGGTAACCGCGATTAACCGCCATGAACTCTTCATTGAAAATCTACGGTTACCCATTGGCCGGAACTTTTCCCAAAATGTTCTTGAAGCATTCAACAACACGACCTGATCAATGGCAGTTCCCTAACTGCAGTAACAGGTCCACCGGACAGCCTCATGGCCGGGTGGGAGATGAGGCCCCGCCCGGCCTTCCGGAAGACCTGCGACGCAGCAAAATGGGAACATCCATTCCCAGATAGGCAACTGTAGGGTAAGTGCCGGGAAAGAACCGGGAAAGCGCCGAGAAAGAACTGAAAAACTGCTAAAAAGGTGTCGCCAAAAGCCTAAAGACTGCTGGAAAACTGCTGAAATACTGCGGATTTACTGCTGGAAAACTGCTAAAAACATGCATGAACTGCATTGGTTTTCGCTGTAGGTCTTCACGAAACGCAAAGTTTTTAGACAAATAGATAGCGGTCCTGAATTAGCAAACGCGCTGCCAGCCCCCGTTATTTCCCCGATTACCGGTTGCCGCTTTAATCCAATTATTAACATGAAAACAAATAGAAATGGCAACTACCAATCGAAATTTCCTGACGTTTAGCTATGCCGGGAAAGTCGGAAAACAGTACTCTTTAAGAAACCGGGGTGATAAATCGATCATTGCGAGTTTACCCAAGAAGGCAAAGAAGGGAACCCCTGAAGAAGAGCTCACACAGCTGGGGGTGAAGGAAAAATTCCAACGCGCTGTCCTGTATGCCAAAACGGTTAAAGCCAATAACCCGGCACTGATGGCGGAATATGCTGCCGTGCGTAAGGGAACACAATCGGCGCACAACGTGGCTTTCCTGGATGCGTATAAAGCGCCTAAACTGTCGGACCTGCGTACTGACGAGTACGAAGGTGTGGTCGGCCGGGAGATCATTGTACAGGCGATGGATAATTTCCGCGTGAAGTCGGTGCGGTTCACTTTGTTTTCTCCTGACGGTACTAAGCTCGAAGAAGGCGATGCCAAGCAGAGCCTCGTAAATGGTTACGACTGGATTTACACAACCCAGCAAGCCAACCCTTCACTGGCAGGTACCAAGGTGCGGGTAACGGCAAAGGACATGCCGGAGAATATAACAGTACTGGAAAAAGTGCTATGACCCGTTTTGTAATCCTACCTATTGAACACTAATTATTCACTAAAACAATGTACACTATGAAACAATTTGATATGGACAAATTAAGCCTGGCCGAGCGGGCCATGGCAGAGACGCCACCCTTTTTTGTAAAACTGCGGAATATCGGCATTGCGCTGGCAGCTATCAGTGCTGCGCTGCTGGCATCGCCGGTTGCATTGCCAGCCATTGTGGTGACCATCGCCAGTTACCTGGGCGTTGCCGCAACCGTGGCCAGTGCCGTGAGCCAGGTGGCGGTAAAAGGTTGATCTATGGAGCTGCTATTGGAGCGCGAATATTATCCGTTGGGCACGGATGGTATTCTTAGCAGCGGGGGAATTTTTCTATGCTTTACCATTGAGTTGCCCTGGCGAAAAAACCAGCGGAATATATCCTGTATACCAGAAGGCAGGTATCCATTGGCGATACGGTTCAGTAAAAGGCATCGCATGCACCTGCAGGTTATGAATGTACCAGAACGCAGCCTGATACTGATTCACAAGGCCAACAATGCACTGAAAGAGTTGGCGGGATGCATTGCACCTGTGCGGGAATCGGTATCGCCGGGCATCGGTAAAGACTCAGTGACCGCTTTCAAAGCACTGATGAAAACGGTCTGTGAAAGCATGGAAAATGAAGAGGAAGTATGGTTACGTATCAGTCGGCTATCTGACCGGTACGGACATACGACGTAGCGTTGATCACATCATCCCCTGGCCAATCCTGGCCGGGGGATTTATTACCAGGATGTATGATTTCGGGAGTTTTTTTTCAAAAGGCAAAATTCGGCTTCAAAATATTTTACTAAATGCAAATCTAATTCTAGCTTAAAGAAACTATCGTGCTGACACAACTTTCACATAACCGGCTTGGCAGGATTAACCTTAGACCCCTGGATGTTGACACCAATGCAACAGACAGCCTGAGACCGCGTTCTGTGCTTTCAGCAGATGTGTTCATGGGCCGGGTCACGGTACATGAGTACGGTAGTACAGACGGCTCGCTTTACCAGTATTCATATGCGTTAGAACCCGAAGTGGAGTTGAGGAAAGAGCATGAATCTGAGGGTTTAAAAATGATGCTGATGCTGGATGGGCACCTTGTATTAAAGGAGGGGCTTTCAGAAGATATTGTGGTGACCAGGGGCGTTATTTGTTTGTTTCGGTCCCGCGATTATACAATCGCCCTGAAAGCACAACTTAAAGTGCGTTACCTGTTGTTTAATATAGACCCCCTGGCCAATCGCCTGCAATTAAAGGGCTTTGAAGAAGGACGTTACGAATTCACAGAAATGATACAGGCCCAGGTGTCTGAATTATTGCATCCACCAAAAATATTGGGATCACCTGATGAATGGTTAACGGGACAATTGATTAGCATAGCCTACCTGTTGAAAGAATCTATATTGCGGGGTAGAAGATTAAACCCCAAGGTATATCATCTTGATTATGCGCTGGCGGCCGATAAGTTCATACAACGGAACCTTTCGAAAGACCTTACTACTAAGGAAATTTCCAGGCAGGTGGGTTTAAATGAAAATGCCCTAAAAATAGCTTTTGCTGATTACTTTGGTATGGGAATGGCCAAGCGGCAGAACTTATTGCGGATGGAGCTGACTAAGAATTTATTGGTGCAATCCGGTAAACTAGTCAGCGAAATAGCCAAAGAAGTTGGCTACAAGAATAAGGGGACGTTCAATAAAAATTTTGGTCATGTTACAGGTCTCACCCCCGCCGAATGGCGGCAAAAATATAGTCTATGATAAGTTATAAGGAACAAATCGAAGCGGTTGCGCCTTATGCGAACCTGAACCAGAGGGCATCGGCCATCATACAACATTTCTTCCTGGAGATCGCCACCCAGGAGGAAAAGGATGAGCTGGACGAGTGGTTAAACGAAAGTGAGGCCAATGAACGGTTGTTTGACCTGCTGATATCGGCCACCAGGGGTGGCGTGGGTGCGGGAATAATCAAACTGATCAATGATCATACGAAAAAGGAGCCTAAAAAAAGAAGCCGGTCAGGGAAGATATTTCGCATAGCAGGGATAGGATTATTGATCATACTTGCCATTGATCAACTGGTGCCCCTGACTCCCTTGCGGCATTGGATGCAGCAAGTGGATGGCATTGACAAGGTGAATAAAATTGAAGAAGCCAGCGGAGAGTCAAGGATTATAAAACTGTCCGATGGCACACGTGTAGAACTGCATCCGCATTCGAAGCTGGGGTACTCAACAAAATGGTATTGGTACGACAGGAAGGTATGGCTGTGGGGAAGTGCCAGTTTTGAAATAGCCGCTTCGAAGGATGGCCCATTCAAGGTAAAATCAGGGAAAATGTCCATAGAGCTGCCCGAGGGCCCGGTTACGGTGCTTGGAGACAGTGTAAATCCGGTAGTTTTTCATTCAAATCAATAGCTTCCAAATGAATACCATTATGCAAAGGGAAGAATTGCTGATACCATTTGGGCCCGGGCTTGAACGGGTTCCGGTACCCAGTATCCAGTATATAGAATCTGACAAGCGGTTATGCAAGATCGTTACTGAAACCAGGAGTTATACGATATACGCCAGTATACGCAGGTTTGAAGAAACGCTATCGAAGGGGCGTTTCCTTAGAATCCATAAGCGGTATATTGTTTCGATGGATTTTGTAAATTTTATTGGGAAGGCAGAGATTAAGGTGGCCGGGCGGGTGCTGCCGGTTTCGAGGAAGGCGAAGGAGAAGATGCAGGAGATGTTCATAAAGTATAGGTAGGGGAACACAATCGTTTTCAGAATATTTCAGGAATGAAATACCTTTAATACGCATGTAACGCATCATGGTACCGAGTTCTATAGCCGACTGGCGTCAGATATTGTTTTGGTAAAACACCCATGCAAACTTTTATAGAATCACTTAACCTGGCTAAAAAGTAGACCTTGATCTAGACCTCATCGGCTACCTTAGTTTAAACCCAAATCCTTTTGAAAAAGAAAAATCTTCAACTGTCGGATCAACTGCTAAATGTTACATATTTAATATATTTAAATTATTTGCTGTTCCTCTTCAAGCCAATGGGTTTTTGCTAGCATGAATCCATTTACACTTCTAGCCCCTATGGTCATAAGATGATTTGCAATAATCCTATATGACCTTCCCAATGTAACTACATCATCAACTAATAGAATATGCTTGCCATTAATGACGCCGAATTCAATGCTTTCTAAAACATGATCATAGTTTCTATTACCACCAATATGTATCTCATTTCTATCTTAAACTGGTCTCAGTAAATCATATCTGTTATTTACGTTAACCGCAGTTGAGATTCTATTACATAAATTTTGAAATCTTGTTTGAAGTCCTGATGATTTTTGACGAAGGAATTACGCACAACCAATAGTTAGGGAAATTTTTTACCCCCTTTAATCTATTAATTGCTTGAATAAAGAATAAATACCCCGGACTGAGCTTTCCAACAAACCATATCTCTTTAAGAAATACCTGGACCACGAAAGCCGATACCCGAGTTTTGTAGTATTGCCTTTGAACTTTTCATTGACCTGATCAGCACTTAAATTCAAGTCCTTCGCAACCTGATTTTCAATTTATCAATTGAACCTGACCCCCCAAGATTATGCAAAGCAGCAAGAGTTGGGTCAAAAAGTTCATCGTAATTGTAGCTGAAATGTTCCTTCATAATCTGTTTAATCGGTGGGTATATAATAGCGCATACTTATAAAAGTAGCACCCATCCCTTATACCTCCAAGATATAACCGCAATTAAAACACCCTACAACCAGTATTTTGAAATGTATGCCCCGGCCTTAGTACCAGTTCCGGATGAGTCACCCTTATGGTAACACTGTAATTTTCAATGTTTGAAAGGTAATAAGGATTTCAATTTATCCAATTTACATTTTAGTTGGCTGGTTGTTACCTTATCTGCGGTAAATTGACAAAAATATTCAACCTATAAAGAAAATCATATTAAGTGAATAAATATTTATTATCTCACTTTCATAATAGGAAGTGGTAATATATCTTTCAGCTTAAATCAAATACTTACTACTAAATGGCAGAATGTTCAGCTTGCGGTTCCTATACTAAATACAATGGTGGGTTATGTTCCAAATGCTTTACAGGACAATTGGATGGAAAATCTGAAGTATCCGTTCCTTCTGCCAACAATTCAGGATTATCTGAACGTGATAGAAATTTTCGCTATGGCATGATAAAAGGAAGAATTGCGGAAACCTTAATTCAGGAATTGTTTTTAAGTTTAGGTTATAATGTTTTTAGGTATGGAATGGAAAATACAATACCTGGAATAATGGAATTATTGAAAGGAGTTCGCTCTGATGTTGCAGAAGATATTAAGCGAATGCCAGATTTTGTAATTCAGAATCCAAACACAAAAGATGTTCATTTCATAGAAGTAAAGTTTCGCGCGAATGGGTGCTTTTCGCAAAAAGACCTGGCTAAAAATTATCCTTATACAAATGCTTATATTGTTTTAGTCTCAAAAAAGCATATTAAATGTATTACAGTTGAAGAACTACTAGAGGGTAAAGAAATCCATGAAAAGTCTAACAATTACCTGGGATCAAGGAAGGAATTTGATGTTGACAAAGAAATAATAATTGAATTCTGCAAATTTGCGATTCAGTTTTTTGAATCCGTATAAAATACATTTGGCTTCCCCTGACCTCCCCAAAAAACTCTAACGTGTAGATGTTAAATGATGAAGTTTTACCCGCTGCATTACAGGATCGACTACACAATAGGTGTGCGGTTATTAACTTAACTGGAAATTGCTATCGATTATAAAACCGGCAATCCATTTTCTCAGAACTAAATACTGACAATATTTTCTCTGGTCCTGTATTCATTGGTGCCAAATATTATGCATCCTTGTTGCCATATTCTCTGTATTGTTAAATGCAAAAAGTTCTTTATTACTGATTGTTGACTACATAATCATATTAGACCCTGCGAAAAATAAACAAATGAAATATTTTAAAGTTGTTGAAAGTTTATCTTCAGATGTTATAATTGACACTAAAACCACAAACTATAGTTTGACGCTAGTCGATAAAGACAGGCATTTTGAATTTTTAAACTGCATTATTCAATCATCCAAAGAACTTGACCTCCCATTCGATTTTTACTTTACTTTAAACAATAATCTGGCAATGTTTGGCAATGAGTATTTAAGAAATTTGCCAAGATCAAATAACGGTGTATTTGAAATTCTACAGTTAACCCAAAATATTAATCATAGGAATTTATTTATAGAAGAAAGTGATTTAATTTTTCTTGTTGAAAAAATTGACAAAATTGGTATTTCATTTTTTGAAAAAGGATATTATTTATGGGAACATATTTTAGAAGACATTCGCCTTCTAAATTACCCGGACAAGCCTAGTCGACAAAAATCATTCTTCTTATTTGACAATATTGAGAGTTGCAAATATTATATTAATAACCATATAAGAATAGGAACAATTTGTGAAGTTAAACTGCTTGAAATAAATTCATTATTTAAAGCAGATATGAATTGGCTTGACACAATTCCTTCAAAATTTACAATTAAACAAGCGAATCAACAAGTTGAAAATTATTGGATGGGAAATTCAATGGGGGCGCCTCTTTTTGAATATTTATTTCAAGGAAAATGTATGCTAATTCCAATTTAATTTTATTCAGGCAAATTAAAACAAATACGAACACTTGAAATTCAGGATGGGGCTAAATGACACCCTGTCTGGCGGGTTGAAAATCATTGTAATAATTTTTGTATTTGGCTTCACTGCCTTCGGGCAACGATTCAAACAATTTATCCCAATAGATAGGAGCAAACCCCTTCTGCTTCTCGTCATAGAAAGCAAAGGTTTGGTTATCTACTAAAGGTTTGAATGGGATAATATTGAGTTGAATCTGCTGCATAAGTTTTACATTGTCGTTCTTAAATCAGGTGTCTTACTTTGATTTTCTTGTATTTTTTGCCCATTCCCAAAGCAATTGCTGTAGGATTTTTTATGATGAGCTCACCTTTTTGCAAACCTGCAATAGCTTGTTTGATTTCCTGAAATTCGTTGCCTGAAACGCCAAACAAATCTTTTATTACTCCATCATTAATAGACTGCTGTTTCATGATTAGGGGATATTGAGCATTCGCATAGAAATCAAAATACTCACTCTTGTAACTATCCATGTTTTGCGTTGCCAGAATAATGCTCAAACCTTTGTTTCTGCCTACTGCAATTAGATCACGAAGTGGTTTGTTGTCAAAACCAAGCATGTAGTGCGCTTCATCAATAATGGTAAAATGTCTCAATTCAACACAGTCTTCATCAACAGCCTGCTTTGCCAGCTTTTCATAAATTGTATTGAGTTTAGATACAATGAAGTACACGATTGCCTTTGCAATGGGACCGTCTTTTGGAAAAGAATCCATCTTTACGATATAGCTATCTTTAATCAGGTCTATCCTGTCTTCTGTGGCAAACAAGTTGTTACGTATCAACTGTTTTAGCACCGACTTTACACTATCATCTTTTTGCCTGTCCTTCTCAACCTGTAGTGCCGTGTATTCCTTTAAAATAATTTCAAATGTTACGGGCAAGTTAGAAGTACGCTTATATGAATTAATGATGGCTTCAGAAAGCCGGTTACTCATATTGGCACTAATGGATGCTCTGTCAATTGCACAAAGTGCATTTGCCAATTCAGTTGAGTAAAGGTTAATTTCATTCTGTGCTTTACTCGTGAAGTCTTTAAAGGGGGTAAATGGCAAAGGCGATAGAATAGGATCGAGTATGGCAGTTCTATCAGCTTCAAAAAGGGAAAGCCATGAGTTGTTTGCCGGGTCTGAAAATTCGCCTTTATAATCAAACAACAGGAAATTTACAGGATACGCACTTTCAATGGAAAGTGTCCTAATCTCGTTTAGAAGCACGGCCAATAAATTGGACTTTCCGGAACCTGTTGTACCTGCAACCAATATTTGCGTATTCGGAATATCTCTGCCATTCAGATTTATGGTTGCCGGAATGTCATCTTCGTAAGTGCCAATATTCAAATTGAGGAAAGGAATGGCACCTGCCTTGCCGCCTCTTGCTGATGTTGTGGCGTTTAGTAACCAATCTTCCAAAACATCATCTTTCAGTAAAACATCTTTTCCTCTCTGTATCTCAGCATTAATGATTTTACTCTTCAGAACTACATTTTCCCAATCAACCGGCAATCCATGATATCGCATTTTCAATAAGGCTGAATAAGCATTCCCAAGGTTATGTAGTGTAAAAAGGGTTTCAAAAATCCTATTGCTTGTCTTTGAGAGCTGAATTTGTTCAATCGAATTTAATTCCCGTTGCTCTTTATTGGAAAGACCAGCTAATAAGCAAATACGCATAATCTTATTTCCGTTCAGAGAAACCGGCTTTTGAGTTTTGGAGTATTTTTCAAGGTTTATCCGCTGTTCAATTTTGTTACGGATTTCGTGGAGTTCCTCCAATAAACCCTCTGCCTGTCTTATATTCTGTAAGTTTATTACACTCATTTCTTAATCTTTTAATGTTATACCAAAATAACCATCTGTAACATCTGTCAACTGCCTTTCTCTATCACGTTGTAAAGTGAACGACTTGGAAATGAAGGGTTCTATTTTTTCAAGGTCTTTGCCAATGCGTATCTCACTGTCAGAACTCAACAGTATGGTTTGCTGCGATAAATCAGGGAAATAATTTTCCAGGACAATAGCACGACTTGTTTCGTCCAATACACCCATTACAGTATCAATCATTACTGGTGGGTCGTAATCGCCAAACTCATGCAGAGATTTCAGGAGAACTTGAATAACCACTTGCTTTGATGCTGTATTTAATTGGCTTAGATAAATTTCATTACCTGCTTTATGAAATATTTTGAATGTTAAATCTTTCAGATTTTCTGATAGTTCAACTCTATCAATGACATCCCTGTAGGCTGCCAGGTTGATATTCAAATCTTGCTTCATCTTTAGCTCTATCTGCTGCTTTTTCACCTTCAGCAAACGGTTGGCTACATCTTCAAAAAACAATTTCAGCTTACCGAGTGCTTCATATTTGGGGTCAGGTTCCTGACTTGTTTGAATATCGAATTGATGTAACCTTTTTTCTATTTTAACTATTTCTGCTTTTGTATCAGCAATAGCTATTTCCAGTTTCTTGATGTTGTTTTCATTATCCTCGTATGCCTTCAGTAACACATAATCTCTGCCCGTAATTTGAGCCTTCATGTTCTCAATTTGTGTTTCGAGCATAGGAATTTGATTCAGGGAAACATTCAATTCAACCTGCTGCTGATTTAATGATGGGAACACATTACTGGTCTTGGTATTCAATAAGCCTTCTAAAGCCTTTACTTCCGAAAATTCCAAAAACGCATATTGGTCATTGGTTTGCACTTTGGTTGAGGAGGCCATTACATAATCCACCAATTCAGGTACTGTTATTTCCTTGAGTAATAAATTGTTTTCCTTCAAATACTGAACAATAGTTTTACTGATGGCTTCAATTTGCTCTGGCAGAATATTGCTGTTCTGCTTTTGTTCCTGTTCACTTTTAACTTTAAGGATGAGGTTAATTTCTGATTTGACTGCCTCAATCAATTTTGGAAGGCAAACATTTAACTCCATCTCTTTCACAAACTCATCTAACTCATCCCGGTAAATACCCTCTTTTTTATGGATGTTTTCAATCTGTAACTTGGTTTGCTCAATTTTATTCTTAATGGTGATTTCCTGGTTTAAGCCACTTTTAAGATTATCGTATAGTTCTTTGTTTGATACAGCGTATTGCAAGGCATCCTGCAATTGCGTTTCATAATTTGCCAGAGTTTCCTGATGCTTTTTCTTTTCGTCCACCAACTGCAAATATTCCAGCTTCTCCTTTTCGACATTTAACCGCTGAGCAGTATATGCCTGAAAAAGCGACTCGGCACTTTTACTCATTTGCATATACTTATTGAATCCCATAACATTCTCAATGTTCTCTTTAATAACCCTGTTCAACTGGTCTTCCTTCAACAGGTTTCCTGCCTCCATTGCATCAAAAAGAAAATAGCGACTTAGCTCCTGAGGGAGATTGGCCTTGATTATTTTGTTTACCTGTGCTTCCTGCTCTGCACGCTGGGCAGGTGGGGTGGCAGTGCCATATACAAAGATGGTTCCGTTCATGTTGAGCTTTACACTTTCAACCGGATTACCTGAAGGATTCAACATGTAAGTTCGGGTCAATACATATTGCTGTTCCTCATTCAATACTTTACCTGTAAAATGAAGCTCTAATAAAATCTTTTCTTCTTCCTTTCCTAAGGCACCTGCATTCAACAATTCATTGAATTGTTTTGCTGTATTGATGTGTAAGCCATACAAAGCACCATAAATAGCTTCAAACAAAGTGGTTTTGCCGCCACCATTTGCACCGCCAATTAAAATGATAGGCCTATCCTGCTCAACCGATATATCTAAATCGAGGTTAAGATAGGTTTTGAAATTTTTTGCTTTTATCCGTTTTATCAGCATAGCAGTTATTTTATTTTAAGCAGTGCTTTATCAATTATCTTTTCAATGGCTTTCTCATCCATTTCCTGGTTGCGGATTTTCTTTTCGTGAAACTCCTTTAGCAGGTCTTCTTTTACCCAATCAAAGTCGAGTTTGTGTTCGGTACAAAGCACTTCAATTAAGTCCATGTCTTCCTTACGGATGCCATAGTGAACGAATGTGGTGTCTAATCCTTTTTTTGCCATGATTTATACAGTTTTATTTACCAATGCAGGATCGAAGGAAATCCATCCTGTTGTATCCCTTGCACTGGTTATTTTGTTATCGCAGTACTTCCAAACGCCTTCACCCTTTGGCACAATGATACCCCCCAATAAATTTTTGCCTATTGTGCTTTGTGTTGAAATGTATTGGTGCAATGCATTGTGCTTATTACAAAACTCAGGATCTGAATCCAGTGTCTTGGTATCAAATAATGCAACGGGGCCATTCTTTAGTTTAATAACAAAATCAACATAAAAGCCCCGGGTAACCATTTCTCTGTCTTCATAAGTAACAGCAAAATCCTCTTTATTCTTATCTCCGTTTTTATACCACCATTCAATGTGCTGTTTATGATTTTCAAGAAATGCCACAAATTGTTTTTCAGGAGTACTTGCTGATTTGTATTCGTAAAAAGGCTCTAAAGCATGTGTTGCGGCAGCCTTTTCAGTATAGTTATCATTGTAAATCTTTTCTGGCGGCACATCCCATTCATTTTCTTCAATTTGCTTGGTTGCTTGGGCTGCCTTTTGCTGTAACAGTGCTTCGTGTTTTTCCAATGCCCGGTCTATCACCTCAATGAAACGTGGTTTGTTTTGCTCAAACAAATTTATTTTAACTGCGGCAAATTCGTTCATGGATAAGTATTCTTCAAAGAACATCTTCAGGGCTAATTCCAAAACAGGAGTAGAGTCAATCTTTGCATAACTGCCCGTATTGTTACGGCAGAACTGCCGGAACAGAATGTCCAATTCTGACTGTGTTTTGGCAAACTTTTCCATGTCGTGAACCTGAGTAGCTCCCACCTCCACAACCAATTGCACATCTTTAGGTATTTTGATTTCGATATTGTTTACATCCAATTCAATAAACATCGATTTCAGCTTATTTGCATTGTAGTGATATAAACCTTCTGCACCTGATTTTTCAATATCAAGGGTTACCCCAAAAAACTCTTCAGCAGCCTCGTACAAACATTTGCGGAACTTAGACCCTAAACGATTACGGGTAAGACGGGTGTTGATGTAGTAGGATTTTAAAGCTACTGGATTGTAATGCTGAATACGAATGGCTTTGTTCTGCACAATGTAATCCATATCGTCCTGCACAATAATGATCTGGTCTTTACTCAAATCTGTGTACACATATCCGTAATTGAGTGCAGCATCAGGATAATGCTTTTGCTCTGGCATACGCAGAATGCGACCTACGGTTTGAATAGTGAAGGTTTCCTGCTGTATTTCACGGAATATTAACAGCACTGCTGCACGGGGACAATCCCACCCTAATGAAATGGCTTGCTTAAACAACAGCACATCTACCATGCTATCGGGCTTTTCAATGTCCTCCAGATTGGTTTTTTCATTGCTAAGCCAAACTGCCAATCGGTTATTCTTGGTTGTAATGCCTTTTACATCAAGCCAGGTGGTTACTTCTTCTTTGATTTGAATATCTCGTACACTTTCTGTTTTGGAGTCATTGGGCAATTGAATCAGCAAAAGAGGCTTGATATTTAACCCCAGCTTTTTATAAGCTGCTGCAAGCTCCTCTTTCTTTTTCAGCGCCAATTCCATGAGCACTTGTTCCAAAGAACGGCCTTGCTGGTTATGAGCATCCAGTTTGGGATTCAGAACAACACCTTGCTTAATCATTTCTGCTTCCACCACATCGCCACGCTTAATGGTGTAGCCATAATCGGAAGTGTAAAGTGGTGTGGCAGAAACATCAATTTCTATTTTAGCATAAATCTTTTGCAGTAATTCCTGAGCAGACTTGCCTTTTGAAGCAAATAAATGTGCCTCATCCAAAATCACAATGACTTCTGTATCGTGCAGCCTTGCCTGGTTAATATAGCTTACCAGCGTTTTATCACTTTCATTTTCCTTGATGTATAAATTGCCTTCCTTGTTAACTGACTGCCAGTTGAGAAACAATACTTCATTGGGCTTGATGCGGCCATCGGTAATATCTTCAAATTGGATAGGCTTAATGCTTCTCAATTCTGCAAAGTAGTTTTTCAACGCATTAAAACTTTGCAGATGCAATTGGTTCGGTGCAATCCAAATAAAAGCTACCTGCCGTTGCGGTATATCCAACTTGTCGGGCAATTCTTCGCATAGGCGATTAAGGTAAGCAGCCATTGATACCGTTTTACCGGCACCTGTTGGTGCTTTGAAAACCATTTTCTGCCGGGCACCCGGTGCTTTCAGTAATTTGAAGGTATCTTTAACCAAACCCTCAACGGCTTCCTGTTGGTATGGCTTTAATGTAATCATGCTATTTATCGGACTTGGTTGAATAAATTAGGGTTAGGAGCATACTGTAAGCTGGTTTCAACATCCTCAGCTGTTGGTTCTTCCAGTTCGGGCACTTGCTGGCGCTGCCGTTTGGGCAGTACATTCTGGTATGCCTTGTATATGGCATCAGGCAAGGCACAAAGTGTTATGTAAGGCAACACTTCTTCAAACTCCTCGGTGTAGGGATACTGGCCATTGCTGAATACATATACTTTAAAATGAATGTTGCGGTCGGTATCGGCAGTAACCACACTTTGTATTACTTCTACCATTTGCTCTATTAAATCCTCATCGTAAATAACCAGCAGGTATAATTGACCTTGCTGAAAACAGCGAACGTAAGTGGCGTTTAACTGGTAACCACCTATTTGCTTTTGCTCACTATAAATATCCTCTTTAATGCAGAGTAGTTCGGTAGCCAGGCGGGTAATTTCTTTCTTGTTCTTGAGGGAGGGCTCCCTATTTAAAAAAGAACAATTAAAATATCGGAAATTTGCCTTTTGCAGCCCCTCTATTACATCGCCATTTGATGAAGTGTAACCACTTATTAATTTTGAAATTCTCGGATATGTAACTTTTCGACATATCCCTTCTATTTCATATTCTGGCGTCCCTTTCACAATACCTCGCTTAGCCAATTTTTTTTCTGATTTTTCATCAACCTCGTTATTCGTGACAATTATCCCTTGCCGATATTTTCCATCCCTATTCAGCTCAAGAATAGCATGTAATGTTGTTCCTGAACCAGCAAAAAAGTCTAATATGACTTTAGGACTTGGATGAATTGATGAAATCAGATACTTTGCAACTTCTACAGGCTTTGCATATGGAAATTCTAATCCGATAGAGGTAAAAAAGGAATCATCACTTGCACCATAATTAAATATTGACGGGGTATTTTCCAACATGTTATTTCTTAACAAGTATTTTCTTCTCGGTTGATTATTTTCCCCTTTCTTATTTATAGTAAAGGTTATTTCTCCTTTTATAACCATACCACCAGGTAGGATGACTGCTTCTTTATCGCCTAAAAGGTTTTTCATAGTAGCGGAAGGATTTCTCCAACCTCTTTCTGGTATAGGACAAGGCAGGTTATTAATTGGATGGATAAGAGGAATGAAATAATCAGCAGGAGCTTCTTCCTTATTAGGCCACGCCATTGATACGGTTTGAAACACTTCACCGTTTTCATCAATGAATTTATATGCTTTTTCACCTTCTGAGAAGTCCGCCTGTCTATCAATCCAAGACTGGAACTCTTTATTTATAAGTTGAAGATCATATTCTACCTCAAAGTCTTTTAAGATTTCATTTGAATAATTAAATGGCTTGATGACCTCTTTAACTTCATCTGGAATAGACTTCTTTCCTAGTTTGTTAAAAAGTGTTTTTGCCTTTTTTAATATCTCAAGTGCATTTGGCTTTTGTCTTTTTAACGTGTTCTCAAGAGTTAAAAATTCCGTTTTATTCTTCGCAAAACAAAAAATGTATTCATGCATTGTGGCTATTTCCTTTGCATCACCTTTTGGATTCTTTTTATTCCAGACTATATAACCTAAACAGTCTCTCTCAGTAAATATCTCGGTTTCCAGAAGTAGCGACAAAACATCAAATTCATTTTCATCAATATGAATAATTGCAACTCCTTTATCTGATAACAGTCGCTTCATTATTTGAAGTCTTTTACTCATAAATGATAGCCACTTACTATGTCTGAAACTATCCTCTTTATCAACGTAACTGTCATTGTATTTAAAATCATTTTCCCCTGTGTTGTAAGGCGGATCTATATATATCACATCAACCTTACCTTCATGTGTAAACGTAAGTGCGGTTAGGGCATGCAGGTTATCTCCTTCTATCAAAATATGGTTGGGGTGTTCTTCTCCATTAATGATAGCCCGTTCCTTCACCTCTTTTAACACGGGCAGGTTTTCACGCAGTTGTTCTTCCATATCCTCGGGTTTATCTTCCCAAACAAGGCCGTATTTCTTTTTGGTGTTTACCAAATTAATGAGGTAGGCCCTTTCTTCATCAGAAATGCCTTGTAGCTGTTTAAGTTTATGTATGAGATCAGTTTTTTTCATTTCATGCAATTTGTTTAGGGAGTACTTTTTTATAACTCCAAACTTTAAAATCGTTTACCAATCCTTTCGGTGTTTTAGGCAATTCATCTTTCGACTTTTCGGCCTTTTTCTTTTTCTTCAAATTCCAGCGTAGTTGAAAAAATGGAAGGTGCTCCTTTTGCTCACTTTTGATAAAAGCAAAAAAATCAGGATGCAAACCAAGTGTTGCTTCATTATTCACATTAAACCAGGAAGTATTGGAGCTGCCCGATGGCGAAGGCAAATTGGTAATTAGCTTAGCTTTTACTTTAGTAATAGTTGTACCCATAATTATTTTAAAGGTTTCAAAGGCAGAGTTACAACCCGCACTACTAGTAAAGAGAATGAATTCTATCTTATCATTATTTGCCAGAATGTACTCTTTAAGCTTATGGTAGTAATCTTCATGTTCTAAAATTAAATCCGCATCATCTGCTGATTTTATATCTTTCCTTGAAACTGAAATTAATGTATCTGTTATACCTACATTATATTTCAATTGCCAAGCTTTCATTTGCACGATTAATTGCTTCCTAGTTCCGCTTTCAAAATCAAATTCAGAATAAATCTTGCCCAATATTTTCCATAAAGAACCTTTGTTTCCATAGAAGTAATCCGTCAATGATTTTTTGCCTTCCCTTACTTCTTTGTTAGGTGGAAATGTACCAATGATTAAATACTGCCAGGGCCTGGAAGTATCAAAGTGCTTTTCTATGTATGGATGTGGCTCTTTGGGCATATTTAGTTTTCAGTTTCATCGTCCATTAAATCGGCATCTGTAATTTCCGATAATATCAATTTTGCATCCGCTTCATTCAACGATTCCACACTGCGTAGTTTTCGTTGTATGGCTTTGGTTCGTTTACCCATCACATCGTCTAATTGATCGAGACCGGTTTGTATATTCTTTTGGGCTTTTTGCATTAAGCCGCCAAAATTTTCAAATTCCTTCTTCACCGCACCTAAAACCTGCCACACTTCGCTGCTTCGTTTTTGTATCGCCAATGTTTTAAAGCCCATTTGCAGGCTGTTGAGTATAGCGGCTAAAGTGGTAGGTCCGGTAACAATTATTTTATAGTTGCGTTGTAAATCTTCGAGTAAACTTGCTTTACGCACTACTTCTGCATAGATGCCTTCAAAGGGAAGGAACATGATACCAAAGTCGGTGGTATGAGGCGGGTCTAAATATTTATCACTAATGTCTTTTGCCATCTTTTTGATGGTGTTCTCCAGATTTTTTTGAGCCAGTTCAATTTGCGTTATATCGGCATTGTCGTAAGCTGTTTGCAGCTGCTCATAAACATCTTTAGGGAACTTGGCATCTACCGGTAACCAAACCTGCTTATCGTTATTATCTCTGCCAGGCAGCTTAATGGCAAACTCTACCAAATCGCTGCTGCTTGCTTTTGTTTTTACGTTTGCCTCATACTGGTCAGGTGCCAGTATTTGCTCCAGCAACATGGCCAGTTGCACTTCACCAATGCCACCACGCATTTTTACATTACTCAATACTTTTTTCAAACCACCCACATCCTGAGCAAGGGTTTGCATTTCACCAAGGCCCTTTTGTACTTCAATCAATTGCTTGCCTACTGTTTCAAAACTTTGACCCAGTCTTTCACTGAGGGTTTTCTCCAGTTTTTCTTCTACAGTTGCCCTGATAATATCCAGTTTTGTTTCAGTTCCTTTTACTAAATCATTCTGTTTTGTTTCCATCAATTGAAACTTCTCCTTTTGCAGGTCGTTGAATGATTTTACGTTTTTATCGAAGGTTTCCTGAAATCCTTTGAAGGCATTGACCAATGCTTCCCTCATTAAGTTATTATCGGTTTTGGCTTGTTCGTTCAGGGCTTTTAAGTTTTCCTCTACCTTCCTTTCAATTTTTTCAAGCTGAGTAGTATTACCATCTGTAAACGCTTTGAAACTTTTCTCATTCTTTTCAATGAGAGCCGATACTTTCTGCTCCAGAGTTTGATTCAGTTTCTCCAATGCCGTATTGTTTTGATCCGTCATGGTTTTCACGGCAGTCATAATCTCCGTTCTGAAATCGCCTATGGCTTTGTTCAATTCTTCCCGGTTTATTTTTGCGTTAGCTGTGTTTTCTTCCCTGTTTATTCTGAAATCTTCTTTGAGATTGGTTTCAATCTTGGAGAGACTGCTTTGCAATTCACCAACTTTGGCTTGCAGTTGTGGTAACTCGTTATTGCCTTTGTTACGGAATACAATGATTAATATTATTGCTATCAGAAGCAATACAGCAATGATTATGAGTAAGGTGGTTTCCATTATTTCCGTTTGCTCTTTTTAAATTTGATTTTTTCTTCTGTTACCTGAATGGCTTCATTGGCCAGTTTCTCATCCTTCACCACGGCATAAATTTGGTCGGAGAGCCAAAGTGTCAACAATTCATCTACATCGGCTTTGAGAATATGGGCAATGGCGGGTATCTGTTCCCGCTTCAGTTGCCGCAATCCTTTTTCGATTTTACTCAACTGAGCCGTATCCATTTCAAGCAATGGGGCTACCTGCCGCAAATACAAATGTTGCTGCTCTCTGAGTGCTCGTATTTTATCACCAAACTGGCTTTCCATTGTCTTAATGTTGACTTGTCAAATATTGGCTAATATAAACAAATAAGAGAAAGAGTGTACCAACTTATTTTGCAGGATTGCAAAGAATACAACAGCCCCCTCTAACTCCCCCAAAGGGGAGGATAGGAAAAACAAAAAAGCCCTTGTTGGAGGCTAAGGAGATGCAATGAAAAAAGGTATCAGGAACGGGCAAAGGCAAGGAGCATAGATATTTCAAGAAATAGTTTACCATTTATTTCAGTGGGAATTATACCAGGAATTCACTCGATACTATACCACTTCGTCGCAAAGTTTACTGGGAAGCATACATCAGGAGTCAGTTTTGTTATTAAAAGAGTCATCATGGATTGATGTTAAATTTCTTTCCAATACATCAAATAATTTAGCTTCAAGCCCAGGAAAGTCAGTCAGCGAAGAAAAGGGAATTTCAATTGCTCTTATTATTATAGTATCAGCTCCACTGAAACCTGAAATGATTTCAAATTTGTCTGGAGGATTTATATTTGCGGAAATATTGGGGTAAACCAAGAGTATGTCCGTGCAACCTCTTTTTAAAGCATAACTCACCATTTGATAAAGGTCAGTTTGTGAAACCCCTTTCTTGGGATCGGTTTTGAAATTAGCTTGACGAAGTTTGTATTTCGTATCAACGATAATTTTTCTTTTTTCTCCATGTCGTGAAGTGAGAAAAATGTCATGTTGCATGTTAAATACTTTCGGAACATTTGATAAATACTCGTCAGACTTTTGATACTCAACATTCCAGTCCTTAGAAAATTTATTTTCCAAAAAACCTGCAAGGAAATCTTCAAAAATATACTCCATAGGGAAAAGCAGGCACCATTGAGAAAGTTCGTATGGGTTATTAGAATATAGTTGCTGACTTAGAATAAGTTTGCAACTATGAAGTAATTTAGAATAATTATCAAAGAATGTATTAAGAGAGATTTTGTCTATGTCAGTATTAGTGCAATATAAGTCTTCAACTTCGTCTAAAATGAAAACCACTTCTTGTAGCATTCGCAAATTTTCCGAAAACTTTGTTTGCTTCATCAACAATCTTGTACAATATTTAATTACTCTGTTTACTGTATTGTCGAAAAGAAATTGCTCGTAATTACATTCTATAGCTTGATAATTACCGTATGATAAACTTTTAGCGATATATCTCTTAAAATTTATTGAACCTCTTGGTGTAACTAATGCTTCTTCCTGCTGCTGGTACATAGTCAATGGTTGTTTAGAAACAATTTCTAAAAATTGATTGGCTATTAAGTTTATGATTAGTTCTGGAAAATCTTCAATATCAAATGTATCAAGTGATGCTTGGCTAAAAGGGAAATTCCATTTTCGGCAGTAGCTAAACCAATAAAAAATATGGCGAAGCATTAACATCTTTTCACTTTCGGAAGGATTCTGAAAATGTTCTCGAAATACTTTTGGATATATCTCAATTATTTCATCACCATTTTGTATAAATCCTACAAAATTGTTTGCCCTTATTTGATAGTCATCAAATTGCAAGAATGGTTGATAATGATTATCTATTTGATCTTCTGTTAATTCAGAATCTATGGCAACAAAAAGGCGCTGCATCCAAATGTCTTTCAACATTTGATTTAATGCACTTTTGTTTTTAGTGCTTTCCCATTTGCCATATTCAAAGAGTAACGCCATTTTATATATTTAAAATATCCCAAGTGAAATTAGTTGTATTATAATTTACATGCAAAGTAGAGCCAGCAAATATTTTTTCAACAATGTCTGTCTTGCCTGAAAAATATTCCATCAATAGAGGAATGATTTTGTTTTGCAAAACTGTTGTAATCGTTTGACCGTTCATGAAGTAAGCATGCCCAATCAGATAATCAGCGGATTTTTTCTCCCTATATATTGCCTCATTAATTTTTCCAAGCAAATCAATTGCATCTGAATCATAGCCAGCATATTTCGGATAATAGGCTATAAATTCAAACCTTCTTCGCAAAGCAATATCAATCAATGCAATTGACTTGTCAGCTGTATTCATTGTGCCAATAATGTAAAGATTTGGCGGAACGCCAAATTCTTTCTCGCCATTTGGCAAAGTGATTTTTAATTCGTTTTCTTCACCCAACCTTTTATCATCCTCCAGTAAAGTAATTAACTCGCCAAATACTTTTGAAATATTTGCACGGTTGATTTCGTCAATTACTAAAACAAAATATTTTAATTGATTGTCTGCAGATTTTGGAAGTTCAAGTTTTTTTCCAAATTCTTTTAGATGTTCTACAAGTGGATTGTAATACACTCCTAAACCTTCTACACCATAATCTAATGTACCTTCATAAATTCCTTTTAGATTTTTTAAAAGCAGATCATGTCCAGTTCCCCCACTTTGCTTAGTAAATTTTATTCTCCCATCGTCAATGTCTATTGATGTTATTTTAAACTTATATCCCTTGCTCTTCATTGGTATTTCAACCTCTTTTACTTCTTCTTCAATTAATTTTGAAAAAAAAGTATTGAAAACATAGTTGAAGTCAATTGTTACTTCTATTTTATTAGTAGATGTAAGCCAATTTTGCTTTGCTCTTTCCGCTAACTGTTTGAATATCCCTTCTCGCTTATCAAAGCGCAACGTTCCTGATGTTACATCGGGAGAAATTCCCACAACAAAATCTTCATAGGAATAATTTTGATGGAAAGTAACAAATTCGATTAATCCAGATTTTCTGAGTTCGTCAAAAATGATTTTGTTGGCCACATGATTGTTGGGAATATATCTGTCAGGCGAAGCAATCTGAACTGCCTTATCAATGCTGTTATATGTTTTACCTGTACCAGGTGGTCCATACAAAATAATATTTTTCGATGTACTCATTATATTGGATTGATTATTAGATGTTAGTTCAGGATAATACTTTTTAATTAGGTTTAAAGCTTCCAAGTATTTACCGGTTGCGTTATATATTTCAGAGTCTAAGGAGTTTTTTGATAGAATTCCCTTTTTTTCATCTTTAATTTCAAAGTCATGAAGAATAGTCATTGCTAAAAAGCCGCCACCCCTTGCCGGAGTTTCTTTTTCAAGTATTTCTTCTTGAATTTTTCTGTGGCTCATTGATTTGACTAAATAAGCATGAGCCACTTTTACTTCGGTCGGTATATTTTTATTTAATGCTAATTCCAAAAGAGTTTTGTATTCATTTTTTGTTGCTTTAAAATTTGTTCCTTGATTGCCGATTTTTAAATCGGCTAAATCTTTATTACTTCTGATTTCTTCTAAAAGAATTGGATTGTCAATTAGGTTATGTGTAATTCTAATACCTGCTTTCAATAGATTCTTATCTTCTGTTTTCCATAAATGAGAATCTTTCGAATTGGAAATGATGTGTGGTTCACTTGTTATTTCTGCAAGAGAATAACAGCCAGGCTTTTTACCTGAAATCCATAAAATTATTTTATCCCCAATTTTAATTTTGTCTTTGTGGGCAGTAACAGTCCAGTCTTCCAGTATATTGTTTTTTATTGCTGTTTCAAAATCAAAATTATTCGGATTACCTTGAAAAATCCAATAATTTGCTTTTCTACTATTCCATAAATCAATTACCTTCTTACGAATTTCATTATTTTGAACTTTGCAAATACCTTGTTGTAATTGATTATAAAATGTTTCATCATGTTCAAGTTCATACCATTCTGCATATGCAAAATTTACCCAAGTATCATATTCAATTTGGTATTTTTCAAAAGATGCTTCTAGTCTTGTTTCAACAGTTACTGAATTTGGGCTCTCATTTATTCTAGCAATAGCTTTTACAAGGTGACCTTCAGTTACTACAATTAAATCTCCGACACTATATTTCTTGTCATCTACTCCAATTATAATTTCTTCATTTTTTATATAATTATAAAAACTAGGTTTGCCAGTACCCCAGTTACAACCAAGCTTCCAAATTGTTCCAGTTAGCTTCGTATCTTGAATTTTTTCGACTCTTTCTTTATTATCTAAAATTCTATATTTCTTTTCAAGTTGAAGTTTGGCAATTGTTCTTATACGTAACCATTTAAAGAGGCTTTTGGTTATTGATTCAAAGTCTGGATTGTTAAACTCCCCTTGTAGAATTGTTTTATCCTGATTAAACCCTAAATCAAACATTAATTTTTCAGAGTCTTGTTTTAACCCATCTTTTTTTGTACCTATAGTAATAAGCTTATTTTGCTTTAATTTAAAATTGCTATTGTCAATGATAAAATTACTTTTATCGATTGTGTATTGTATTAAAGAATTTGTTCCCTTTGGTCTGTTTAAATCCCTTAGATTTAAAAAAGATGCGTTTTCGTTATTGTAGTGAGAATCGTATAATCGAAAAATATAGTCTTTGCCTGAGAAACTAATTTTAAATCCATTCTTGGGTTCATCATCATCAATGCCTTGTAAAGTAATTCCTTCATAAGTAGGCTTAGAGTCAACTTTACTATTTAGAAATTTTAATAACGCCCTAATAAAGCTTTTGCTATTTCTTTGCATGAATGGCCTTTATTGTATTTTAATATGTTCTTATTAAGTTTAATCGCAAGCAATACAGTCTGTGACTCATCGATTATTATTGTTGATTGGGCTCATATTGGTAGGTCTGCAAATAAATAACTTCTCCATCCTCATTTTCTTTAATCACTACCCAGAAATCGTAGAGCCTAAATAAATCCATTCCCTTGTCTAATCCTTGAAGTGGATTTCCCTCGAGGCAAATTAGCTCTATTTGCTCCCGTTTAGATAGCGTATTGAATTCAGACAGATTCATTTATTAAATATGATTACAAATTTATTGGTCCAAAATTATGATTGTTGGTCGCCAGAAGTAAGTAAACTTTTTGTTAGTGAGTATATATCTTATTTAAGTTAGCGGATTTTTTAGTTTTTTAAATTAGAAATAAATATTTTTTAGTTTTTCAGTAATATGCAAGGCTAGTGGCATCGTAATATTCTGGGGCTTTTTCCTAGCACACCGCCGCAAGATTATAGACTTTCCCCTAAAATAGAGACACTATGTAATAGGATTAAAGTATTCCCATTAACCAGCTAATTGATCCAGTAATCATCAACCATTACCAACCGGCTTTTTGCCCTGGTAATCGCTGTATACCACCACCTGATCAATGACTCCTGCTCCATAGAGTACATGCTTTTATTGAGGTATAGAAACACAGTATCCCATTCCCCACCCTGAGCTTTGTGACAAGTAACCGCATAGCCAAAACTTGCTCTCAGGCTATTGAGGTAAGGATCCTTTAGCAGGTCGTTGTAATAGGCCGGGGATTTTGGCCGGATATCCCTTGACCGCATTCTCCTGCTGTAATCAATCAACAACAGCCGTTGCTGTTCTGAATTCAAATTAGGCCCGTTTCCATATAATACATCGAGGCTGATCAGCGTATCGTATTCCTTCTCATTGTGTAAGGCTTTTACGCTGCATTGCTGAAAATGCAGACCAGCCCTTGTCATTATGGGACCAATAGTTAACACTTCAACCATATCGCCATTGACTATTGGCACAAGGTGATTGTTCTGGTTAACCATTAAAATATCACCTATCTGAAGCTTGGAATTTGCTAAACCAAATCGCTTTTCCCGGATAAACCCGTTGATAACATGACAATTCTTATTGCTATTAGTGACCGCTATCGAACTGCCGAATCCGTTTTTTATCAAAAACTGAAGATGTTCCCTTTTCATAGTTTCAAGCGGCAGACAATGGACTCCACGAAGATTACTCGCTGGAATTTTGATCCAACGGTTCCGGAAGGTTTGTCCGATCATATTCCGGACTTGCGTAGCAAGTTGTATAATATCATTACCACCTGATTGCCGGAGAATTGTTGTTAAAGAGTAGGTCTCGACAGGTAATCCATATTGGCGGAACCAGTTTTCATTGAGGGCTGGACTTTCTATTTGGGATACCGGTGGTAATTGCGCAGGATCACCGCAAAAAATGACTTTATTATGTCCTATGACGGAGAAAAAGTCATTTAATATATATCCAGTGCCAAAATTGGCATAATCCCCATCCCCGGATGGCACATTACTTATCATGGATGCCTCGTCTACAATATAAAGCAGATGGGATTTTTCATCAGGAATGCGCAGGGAAAACGAAAGTTTCATCTGGCCAAACTGGTCAACTGCTGCATCATCCGGCAACTCTTCATGGTCTCCTTCAATATGCGAGAACTTATAAAGAGCTGCATGCACAGTATTGGCAGTAAATTCTGTCTTCGCCCGTAAAATAGAGGCTGCTCGACCCGTGCTGGCCAATAAAGAAAACACCCTTTTTTCTTGTGCTAATTCTTTACCAACCATTTGGAGCAGAAAGGTCTTTCCTGTGCCGGCATAACCTTTTAAAATGAAAACACCCTTGCCAGGCTTGCGGACAAACGCCAGGATACGGTTTTTGGCTTCTTCTTGTTCAGGGGTTAACCGGATATTCACTTGGCTATTCTTTTATATTCCAACTGTATTCTATCTTTCATAGGGAGAGTTTACATATGCATAAACCAATTGAATGAAACACTTAAATATTTGCGTAAATATTCAGTTGTCAAATGTTCAACCCTGCCAAAATCATTGACCCGCCTTTCAGGACTACCTGGAGATGGCAATGCAATAATTTCAACAGATTTACCATTCTTTACCAAAACATTTGCGATAAGATTAATATTGCGATTACTACCAGGTATTTCTTGTAGAATCTGATTGTGAAGTTCTTTAGAACGATCATATTCAAAAGAAAAACCATTCGGCATCAAAATCCTCTTCCTTAACCACCCCATCGCCCCTTGATCTGATTTACCGGTACATAGAATCCGCTCAATACCTCTTTCAATTCTTTTGGATAAGTTTGTATTCCAGGTTATATCCCTTAGGCGGTTATCCATAAAAGACTCGTCAATCCTTTTACATGAACTGATTACATCTGAAATTGCAATGCCATTCCTCTTCAAACTTGAAAGCAAAGATTCCGCCATCCGCGTTTCAACTCCAGAATCAATATACTCTTTATACCAGTCCCACCAATTATTTGAGCGGCTTCCATAAAAAAATGGCATATCACCCCTTGATTTTACCAATGCTTGTTTATGGTTTGTTTCGGGTAATGTTATTGAATAAACAGGAAAGGTTCCAACAATCATTCGGTGCCCGGTAATACTTTCCCCGCTATCCAAAAAGGGGTGTAATTCTAATTCATCAACAGGCATATCTAATCTATTTTTTGAATGTTTTATAGCAGTATCAAGTCCTCCAGCAAAGCATTTATTTGGTCGAATGGGTTCGCTTCTTCATTCATAAACAATTTAAAACTTTCATCAACCAAGGGGAAATAAGCCTGGAATTCAGCCGGGGTAACCCCTTCGCCATCATGGGCAATAGCATTCCGGATTGTATCAAGAAATCTAAAAGACTTATACATTTTACCCCTGAAAATAGATTGCGTTTCCTGTATGGCAATTAAAAAATGCGGCATATTCCCATTTTTTCTTTCACTTATTTTTTGGGCATAGAAAACCAGCAGCGGAAAACTGATTCCACCGGGCACTCTCCCAAAGCGTTCAAGCAATGAATCATTCTCATTTTCAATTAACCAGTCTTTCAGTTTTTCACTATAATTCCTATAATCGTCATAAATTTTAAATTCACTATTATTTTGAATATACCCATATACGAAACCTTCAATAAACTGATGAAAAGATAATATTGAACCTGAGTAATCGCCAATTTCGGCTTGTGCAGAACTTTTTGCAATCAGGTTACGGCAATGCCGAAAGGCCGTTGGTCCAAGTCCAACTTTTTTTAAACTCTCGTCATCAAAACTCTTTTTATGGTCTTTACTAATGGTATTAAAAACCGGGTGTTGCTTTATTGCTTTAGAAAAATTATTAAGGGAATATTTCCGTTCTATTTCCTGCCACATATTATGCCATCGTAATGCTGCGTAAGATAACGTCATGCTTAATGACGGATTGGTGGTATTACCCAGGAGATCAGATGCTGCAGCATAATTATAATGGTCAGCCAGAAACATTACGTTTGTTAACTGCTGTAATTGTTCTGAAGCCGTTTTCTTAATCAACTGAATCATTGTTCCGCCTGACTGGTCATCAATACCCTGGTATAAATACAAGCCTGTATGCCGAACTGAACTATGGCTATTGAAAGCTGGCTTAAAATAAAACTCGAGAACAGCTTTTAAAGCAGCTTTTTGCTGATAAGTACCTCCTGTATCATACATAATAAAGGCAGCCGTTTCATGTTCTTTCCTGATTTGTTTGATGGTATCTTTATACCATGGTATCAATTTCTCTTCACTGGTTGGTTGAATTCCCCGCATAGTGATTGCTTTTACATTACCCACGGAATTATTTTCCTTTAGCATTCTTTCTATAACCAAACCTTCGAAATGAGTATCCTGTTCAAAGACGGGCTCCTGCAAGGTGCAAAACATGTATAAGTAAGCAGCGGGATATTTCCCAAGAATAGCCGGCAGGATGCTTAAAGACAAATTCTTTTGTTCGCCCTCATTTTCCCATAAATATTTTGTCACTTCTAGAAATCGACTCTTTGGAATCTCATCATTTTCGAAACCTTGTCCGTGGTACTTAATGTTACGGTTGCCAATATTGACCAGGATTACATAATTATCCATACAAATAATATTAGGGTAAATGTGAAATGCAAGATATAAAAACAGCTTTGTCAATTTCAGCCAGCATTTTTTTCTTGTACAAGCTTGAAATAAACGCCACCTCAATACTATTACGAATCAATTGCAGTATTTCCATACGTGTAATTCCCGGGCAGAGGCTGGAGAGGAATAAAAAATTATCAGTAATGTTTGCAGCAGAAATACCAATGTTATCAGTGTTAACAGTAACAAGAACGCCTTGTTGCAGGTATTCGCGCAATGGATAAAAAACTTTCTCTTTGCCTGCCATCGGATAAAACCCCCTGATCTGGTAATTGGCATAAGGGCACATTTCAACGCCAATACCACGATTAGCAACACTTTTCAGAAGTTCAGGAGCTTCCAGAAGCCTAAGTCCATGGCCCAATCGCCTGACATTCAAATTGAATACAGCCTGCCAGATTCCTTCGGAATCGTCATTCTCACCTGCATGCGCAGTTACAGCTAATCCGCATCGGTGGACACCGACAAAATCAGTAACAAAATAACCGGCCCTGGTTTCCTCGCTTTCAAATCCGGCCAGATCTACCCCAACGACCTTACAATGGCCATCGTCAGTAAGTTTTTCCTGGTGTTGTGTAGCAGTAATTGCCAAAGCCAGGTGGCGACTGATACTGCTCCTGTCTCCGCCTTTTTTCCGGGTAGCAATCAGTAATAGATTAACATGACAGAAGCGTTCGCTGTCTTTATAGCGAGCCATGCAAGCCTGAAAAGAAATGATGATGTCCTGCAGCACCTGCCAACTGCTTTTTTCTGCAGTCTTATAGTTATCAGGACTGCAGCGCACTTCCGCATAACGTATTCCCTGACTGATGAAATGATCATATAATAATTCCACTTGAGCATCCAGGCAACCGGAATCCTTTAACAGTGCAGAGCCAGTAGCATTTCCGAGTTGCATATATACATCGAGCGGGAGGGGAATATTGGGGTATGGCCACCCTTTAGGTATTAGCGGCTCAGGTAAATCAATTTTGGGAAGTGGATCCCGGGCCCGGCTTCGAACAGCTTTCAAAAGTTCGCCGGAACTGGCAAATCCACCAAGGTGACAATGAAGGTCAAGTTTGGGCAATGAACAGATCCACGCTCGGTCTGTATAAATCTGTAATTCCTCTTGTAACCATTGCATACGATCACCCGGCAATAGATTTAAACTCGAGAAAGGCAAATCAACCGAAGCATCCAGGTGAACAAGTTTTTGTATTCTTTTAATTGCAGACTGAATCGCCTGAAGAAAATCCTGATGTACAGGTTGCCATAGGTAATACATTGAATTGCTGCCATCAATTGATATAAGCTTTGCGGGGTAGGACTTACCAACAGAACGAAAGGCCGGCCATCCAGGCTCTGATCCCATATCAAGGGTAATTATCTTATTTTCTGCAATCGCGTTTTCAATCTCTATTATGCTTGCCGGTTGGCCTTCTGCGATTGTATGAAACACCTTTTCAGCGCCCAGCCATTGAGCAACTTTTTGGAAAGCTGCTGACATACTCTTGATCCCCCCTGATATACAAACTAAAGGAAGGTCATTAGCTGCATAGTGAAGATACCACCTAAGAAGACACTCTTCAAAAACCAAGTGGTCGTATACGCTTTTAAGTTCTCCATAGTCTTTAATGATCGTGATTGTATAATCAATTGAATGCTTGCTAAAAAATTCATCGAGTGCCTGGTAATTTGTACGTGGGTTATCGGTACCAAGTATATGAATACTACTGATTTGAGAGTGGAACAAATAGTAGGCCTGGATAGCTACTGCATGATTGGCACCTAAGGAAAGGAGCAGGGGAGGCTTGTTCATTATGAAAGGTTTCGAATAAGAATATCAGAGAAGTGAAATACAATGCATTATTTACTGGTGGCAAATATCTAATTAATATGAAAATAGCAGAAAATATAACGCGAAGCAAATATTACCAATTGCAATTAATGAATTCAATTGTTATGTTTTCGTTTTCGCTTTATTATTTAGTATAAATACCCCATAATAGTTGGGATATACTGATGCTCATGTATAAGTGCAATTGCATAAAACATTTAGTGTGTCAAGCCTTGTTTTAGTGGATCATAAATTCTGGGGCTGTACTCGATTAAGCACTCCCAGAGTAAGAGTATTCTCAATCCTTGTTTTACTGGATCATAAATTCTGGGCAAGTACATCTACAACCTGAAGGCCAACTCACAGGAGGTCTCAATCCTTGTTTTACTGGATCATAAATTCTGGGGCGGTTCGCGACGTAACAAAGTACGCAAAGCAGGATGTGTCTCAATCCTTGTTTTATTGGATCATAAATTCTGGGATGTTTGACTTTAAAGGTACAGTAAGACAGCAAGGCGTCTCAATCCTTGTTTTACTGGATCATAAATTCTGGGAAGCCATCCCCGCTGTTATCAATAAGCAGATTGAGATGTCTCAATCCTTGTTTTACTGGATCATAAATTCTGGGTGCCTCCTAATAGGGATGTGAGTAGGTTAGACTAAAAAGTCTCAATCCTTGTTTTACTGGATCATAAATTCTGGGACTAATTTATGAAAGCGATAGAATTCATAAACGAAGGTCTCAATCCTTGTTTTACTGGATCATAAATTCTGGGCTATCATCGCTTCCGTTTGGAATACCAAACAGGAGTCTCAATCCTTGTTTTACTGGATCATAAATTCTGGGTCCGTTAACGTTGATGTTATCGCTGGTTACTCTCGTAGTCTCAATCCTTGTTTTACTGGATCATAAATTCTGGGTCCGCAGCGAGCCTTTTGACCAGCAGGAGCTAAGCTCAGTCTCAATCCTTGTTTTATTGGATCATAAATTCTGGGGATGTACCAGAACTCTCAATGAATGCCATGGTTGCTACGTCTCAATCCTTGTTTTACTGGATCATAAATTCTGGGGGCGAGGCGATATACGAAACCGCCGGAGTGCTTGGGTCTCAATCCTTGTTTTACTGGATCATAAATTCTGGGAAGCTGATCTATAACCTCAAGGCGAACAGCCAGGAGTCTCAATCCTTGTTTTACTGGATCATAAATTCTGGGCCGAAAGTAAAAAGGGTAAGAAATTTTGCTATGAGTCTCAATCCTTGTTTTACTGGATCATAAATTCTGGGGGATTTCAGGAAATCTCCTCTATACTGTTATCTGGTAGTCTCAATCCTTGTTTTACTGGATCATAAATTCTGGGGTACGTTAAAAAGTACCAAATGACCGTGGTTAACAAGTCTCAATCCTTGTTTTACTGGATCATAAATTCTGGGAGTCACAGTCAACGGGGTTGAGTTGTCCGAAAATCAGTCTCAATCCTTGTTTTACTGGATCATAAATTCTGGGTTGTTGCACAGGAAACTGCAGCACTGGCTAAGACCTATGTCTCAATCCTTGTTTTACTGGATCATAAATTCTGGGCTAACTTCTCTTCACCTCATGAATTTACCTTTTCTGAGTCTCAATCCTTGTTTTACTGGATCATAAATTCTGGGTTCGGTATAAATCCAGTTATAAGTGATTCCTTCCTTTGTCTCAATCCTTGTTTTACTGGATCATAAATTCTGGGACTAATTTATGAAAGCGATAGAATTCATAAACGAAGGTCTCAATCCTTGTTTTACTGGATCATAAATTCTGGGCTATCATCGCTTCCGTTTGGAATACCAAACAGGAGTCTCAATCCTTGTTTTACTGGATCATAAATTCTGGGATGGCACCTTGATCACTGTCGATCCGGCCAGCATCAGTCTCAATCCTTGTTTTACTGGATCATAAATTCTGGGGCCGCAGCAGCTCGTCGCAAGTAACGCAGAGGATCGGTCTCAATCCTTGTTTTACTGGATCATAAATTCTGGGCTGTCAGCTTCCTGTCTATCGGTGCCCGCGAGATCGGTCTCAATCCTTGTTTTACTGGATCATAAATTCTGGGGATAGTGAATGACACTACCCGGAATTGCCAGCGTGTCTCAATCCTTGTTTTACTGGATCATAAATTCTGGGGAATTAAAGGAGAAGATACATACTTGGACTATTTTGTCTCAATCCTTGTTTTACTGGATCATAAATTCTGGGGGAAACAATTCAGGGGAAAGCAAAGAAAAGCATTGGTCTCAATCCTTGTTTTACTGGATCATAAATTCTGGGGCGTTGCAGCTTTCGATAGCTCAGACGCGATGTTTCAGTCTCAATCCTTGTTTTACTGGATCATAAATTCTGGGAGGTTCTTCGTTCCCGAAGACCTTAGAAAGGAGATGTCTCAATCCTTGTTTTACTGGATCATAAATTCTGGGGTCTTTGTGATCTCTGAACTCAGGGAAAAGATTAAGGTCTCAATCCTTGTTTTACTGGATCATAAATTCTGGGAGAAGTAGACAACATTGAGCTAACCGCTGAAGGGGACAGTCTCAATCCTTGTTTTACTGGATCATAAATTCTGGGTGAAATCAGCGACGTTACCGGGAGTCATAACTTTTGTCTCAATCCTTGTTTTACTGGATCATAAATTCTGGGTCTCGTAGACGGTACTGCGTACGAGCAGCGCGAGGAGTCTCAATCCTTGTTTTACTGGATCATAAATTCTGGGAAGAGCTCGTAGGCTCAACCATCACTTTGAAAGACCAGTCTCAATCCTTGTTTTACTGGATCATAAATTCTGGGGATAACAACGGGATATTTAAAGGAACAAAGAAGTTGTCTCAATCCTTGTTTTACTGGATCATAAATTCTGGGCGGGCCAGAAAGCTTATTTCGACAAGCTGATCTAGTCTCAATCCTTGTTTTACTGGATCATAAATTCTGGGAAGTTAACAGTGTACGATACCGTCGAAGTGTGGGTGTCTCAATCCTTGTTTTACTGGATCATAAATTCTGGGAAGCAGCAGCAGCTTTACTCAATGCTGCACAGCCCGGTCTCAATCCTTGTTTTACTGGATCATAAATTCTGGGGGTGCTGGGAGTGGAGTATAGTGAGAAAGGTGTGCAGTCTCAATCCTTGTTTTACTGGATCATAAATTCTGGGTTATGAAAATCGTTATGATTGCGACACTTGCAGTGTGTCTCAATCCTTGTTTTACTGGATCATAAATTCTGGGGATCACTGATCCTGATGAAACCTGGACAAGGCACACGTCTCAATCCTTGTTTTACTGGATCATAAATTCTGGGCTAACTTCTCTTCCCCTCATGAATTTGTATTCAGGTCTCAATCCTTGTTTTACTGGATCATAAATTCTGGGTGAGCGTATTTAAAGAAGCAATGCATTTAGTAGGTAGTCTCAATCCTTGTTTTACTGGATCATAAATTCTGGGGCCTTCCCTTTACAAATACTTTGACAGCCAATAATATAATAAGGCATATGTACCGTATTTATGCTAAACTTAACCAAATGAATTCAATTTTTATCGCAAAATTCGGATTGCAAAATTAATACTATTCAGATAAATAATACATTCTTTGATCCCATCATCACCTGAAACTCAATATTCTTACCTATTAACCTTAACTTACTAATATCATCGCTACTTACGGGCAAAAATACTATACTATCCTTGTTCTCGTACAAATCATTAATCTCTTTCAAGGCCTGGTGAACATCTTCATGGATCTTACGATTGGTATTTCCGAAAAATATGCTCTTCTGAATCCGCACATAACCTAAACGCTCCAGGTATTTAGCAATATGATTCCTTACTTTATTGTCTTCAATATCATACATGATAAAACCCAGGGTATTATGTGCAGGAGTCATAGATGCTTTTTTTAACAGTGAAATGATCTTCTCTACCCTTTCGGATAATGGCAATAATTCATCTTTATCAGTTAAAATTTTTTTCTCTGACAATGCAGCGGAACGATTCATTCCGGCCTTTTTCAAAGCCAGTAATAACTCATGGTAAGTCTTAGGTTTGGCCATAAAATTATTTACCTTATCACCTCTATTGATGATCATCCGGATGCATTCCATAATCCACCGCAGCGGGGCGATTCAACACTTCCCATATCAAAAATTCAAGTTGTTCGCCCAACTTTTGATCTGAATTGGCCTTAGGACTTCTAATCACAGTAAAACCGCGTTTACCATAAAATATATTAACCTCTGCCCATAAAAAACCTGATGCAATCACTATCTTTTTGCCATAGTTTATGTCTTTGATATCCTTAAGCTGGAATCCTTTCAAAATAATTGCTGCCTGAACCTGAACCGCCAATTGCTCCAGAATCTCCGGAACAAATACCTGTTTAGGCGTTTTTCGGTGTGCCTTTGGATTCAGCCTTTCCACAACAGCCTTATAAACCTCCGCAGGCAATTCTTTCGATGGATTACTTTTTTCTTTGAATTGTGCTTTTTCCCCATTTCCCTGTAAGACCTCTTTACCAGGTCCCCCATTCTGGCCAGATAACGCCTCCGCATGCAGTTGAGGCAGGAATAACTGCCACTGCACAGGATCTACAGAAGAATTCATATAACATTCCGGATCATACGATAAAAAACTAACACGAGTGGCATCACAAGTCTTTTGGTCGATATAATTCCCTAAGCCGTTTTTTTCGGAAAAATGAAGGGCGTAGTTTCGGAAAAATTGGCGGTAATCCTCCATTAAGGTAATCGGACTGTCGAGCATGAACAATACCTTAAAGCCTTTCCTTGAGGGTGAAATAAAAGCAAGCGCAACTTGATTATCAGCGATGATTGCGGGCCTGCCATTCCGGATATTTCCATCAAACGTTCCGCAACAAACATATGGCAACCTTGTTTTATGCCGGATATATGCTGACTTGTCCATTCGCAAAATGGTTGCCAATTGGGCGCAAAGTTCTTTCAGGCCTGCATCACCCAGCTTTATTTGACTGGCAATTTCGTTAATAGAAATTGGTTGTAAAATCTCCTTGTGACTTTGGTGGATATCTATTCCTTTGTATAAAGTTACCAGATCGGTCATGGGATCAGATTTAATTAAGGAATATTATTGCACCTGATTGTCTAAAGACTCTTCAAAATTTTTCAGGCTTGTTGCAAACTTCTGGCAATACAAATCCAAATGGGTTTCCCTGCTCCTGGATAAACACTCCCAATCAACCAACTCGTCAAGATAATCCTTCAAAGACTGTATAAGAATACGCTTCCCCGGGTCGGACAACAACCACTCGTCACCTTCCACCCGGAACATATCCGGAAAAATTACCTGCTGCATACAGAGGTTTGTAACTACAAAATCAGCCCAATACCTGAATACTTCAATAATATCGTAGGACAACACCGGTTTATTGTATTCATTCCTGTGCATAATACCAATAAAAGGATCTATACCGGCTTTAATCAGGGCTCCTTCGATCTTGCCATATAACATACCATATGCATAGTTCAGGAGTGCATTGAACATATCCCTGGCCGGGTGCTGGCTCCGCTTTTCAAACCTGTAAATGTCGGGCAAATGGCAGTTTATACAGGCGAAGTATTTCTTTCCGCATGCGCCTTCCCAGCCACGCCACTTATCTGATAATTCACCCAGGGTGCCGTCTTTCCAGGCTGCAATTTTTTCTTTGTACTTTTCTAAAAATGCAACTGATTCATCAATCAGTTCATCAGTACTTCGATCAACCCGATAAAGAGTAATCAGCAAAGCCTGCTGGTTGCTGAGTTTCTTCCTCAACACTTCCTGCACCCAGGTTTTTGCTGCTTCACTTTGGACAAATGCAAATTGATTCTTTCGGATTGTACTAATACTACCAAATTTACTGTTCCACAGGCGCCCAATAGCCTTTCCCCTACCCGTGACGAACAACACATCAATACCCTCTTCCATGGCCAGAATCAGGGCATCTGTGCTCACCAGGCAACCTTTTGATAAATGCAGGCTTGTTATTTTTGAAATAGGGATTTTGTGCTCATCATCTTCATGAGAAATCAGGAGCATGCCATTTATCAGGCTGATTTTAGCGCCACGTTTTTGAACGATAATTTCCAACTTGGCAGATTTAGCATTAACATAACGATCAAGTGACCGTTATATTACTTTTAGCTTTACATAACCGGGTAGAAAAAACCGAAGGCCTATATCATCTTTTTGAAAGCCAAGTTTCCTGGTTTTATATTCAACAGGACCTCTTCCACGATGTATTTCCACTGCATTAATATGGCTGTCAGAAAATTTCCAATCACCGGTTATGCTATGCCAGCCAACATTTCCGCCAATTCTTATAATGCAGGAGTTTTCGTCTGCTTCATTTTGTTCTAACAACCACTCCAATTCCTGGAAAAATGAGTCATCCAGCCTTTCATTTCTGTAAGCCTCAAAAAAATCCAATTCCCTTTCTAAAAAATTTGCTGAATGCTTCTTAATAGTTTTTATCAGCCAATTAACCCCACCGACCTCTTCGAATAGGTTGATGTTTGGCACACTATTATTATTCCTCCGTATATATTCCGCTCCGCCCCAGTTGATCCGAAAACTTCCCTTGGTGGCATGGCCACTCATTTCATCAGGGAGCATTTCAAAATAAGTTACAAAGCCATCTTGTGAAAAGTTCTCAGCATGGCCCCCATTTCTATTATGTTTCCAGGCGCCATAATTTTCTCTGCTGCCCCTATCATGATCTGCCGAAAATATTTTCACCGGGAAGATCATAGGTTGCGTGTCAATCATACAGTCTGTCACCTGCAAAAACCGCATCAGGTTATTATCAATATTCCCCATTAAAGTATTTAACTGTATATCAGCTGTTCTTCCTTCCCATAAATGGCTGGCCAATATTCCACGTATAACCCCTTTTATAGACGATCCGGGAATCAAATATTTTCCCGCGCCATTCCTGAATGTAGTACGGACCTCATTTGTATTTCCATACTCAGAATAACTGGAATATAGTATGCTTGCTCCTTCCAATAGCCTTTTCCTTTCCAGGAAAGTTGTGAACCCATCAAAGTCCCCACCCGATAAGAAGCTGCTTACACTTGCAAGGTCTTTTTGCTCCAGTTGCTCAAGAATCTTTCCTGAGTTAAAAACATAAAAATTTCTGCCCTTGTAAATAAAATCCAACCCCTTTATGAGTGTTTTTTCAGTCCCCATTCCTACATGAACGGGCGTTAAAACCTCCAATTCTACCTGGTGTGTCATGATGTTTTAATTATTGTTTACATGGCAAAAAAAGCGTTCGCCCATTACGCCAAACAGGATGGCCCACTGGTGGATGAACCTCATTAGGACGAACATCAACCTGTTTGCCCAATATTACAGGCGTATAAGCATCATTTGATTTAATAGCCAGGCAACTTCCTTCCCTGATCATATATATACTTCTTTTACGCAAGGTCCCATAGGGTTCGCTTAACCAGCCGCCCCGTTTTACCCAATCATAACCTACTGATGGGCCCTCGAGTGCAAGCGATAACTCTCCTGCATTTTCCGGGCAATATAAGCCCAGGTTTACCTGATAGGCTGTTGACTCAGGAACCTTTACGGTAAAGTTCTCCTGCTTGTCCCAACTGAATTTTCCATTACCCACATTTCGATCTGTCCCCAATCCTTCCTCAGCCAGTAAATTTAAGGCTGCTTGTATCCGGTCTTTCCAAATTAGTTCTGACGAATGAAACAGGAAGAACAAGCCGGAATCGGCCCTAAAGAAAAAACGTTCCGTATAGAAAATGGCAGTATCTTCCTCGCCTGTCCTGCTTACTCTTGACCGAGGCACTACCTGGCTAGTAAGGATTTGTTTCTGCCCCATCGGGCAAGCAGACTGAAACTGACCATTCAAATGTTCGTCAATAACATCACCCGGCTGTTGATTTAAAAGTCCTTCCAGTATTGACAGGTCTACCCATTTTACTTTCTTAATTCGTTTTCTTAAACTGGTTGACAAAGGATTTCCTTCCTGGTCAACTTTTACTAATGGACGAGGGAAAAAATAAACCGTCTTTTGTTTTTCGCTACCAGCAAAAGGGAATAAACTACTGATGGCGAAGGGTATCGCTTCAGTTGTATTCCCAGGTATCCATTCCGGATGTCCCAACCTTGCCCAGGCAAAATAAATAGCCGCCATTAAGGCGTCATTGGACAAAAATGCACTGCCACTCGCATAATCGGAACGTTCATTCCCTATATGCAAAGGTGTATGGAAAAGCAGGCGAAAGCAAGAAAATTTTAACTCAGCCATTGATGTAAGATTCAGCTGTTTTATTAATAGGATCCTGAAATGAAAACTTTACCTGGCCATAGCCGCGGCTGCCACTTCCACCCAGATAATCATCTTCTAAAAGCCGGATACCAGCATAGAACATATCCATGTATTGTTTCTCTAACCGGGCAGCGTCTTCAGGTTGATTGGCTATAACGTTGATCACAAATTCTACATTGAACTTAGCGCCAGCAGGTACCCTTTCAAACTGACGGGGATGATCTGCCTTACCAGAAATACGGTTAATAGTATTCTCGAATTTTACCTCGGTGTACGGCATATCAGTAAACTCACTGTTACCCAGGCTTTCTGCACTTTCTTTCATCAAATAAGCATCCCGAACAATTAGGCGACTTGGCCGGCCATCTTCCTGGTTATTTATTCCCAGAGAACCAAAAAGTTGTCCAATCGGATGCTGTGGATTTTTAGTAGTATCTGATTGCCCATGGGAAATGTCCAGTAAAGACCGCATCTTGCCCTTTATAGAACTGCCTGGTATATATGGTTGATTGTTGTCTTTTCTCCTGACTACAGGACTATCCACCCCGCCTATATCCACGTTTTCTTTACTGTCGCCGATGTGTAAGCCGGTGATCAATTCTAATTCACCAGTAATGATGATCTTCTTATAGAGTTGCATATTTGATATTTTCTTTATTATTTATTATTTACCGCCATATACTTTATGGTAGGCTACGATGGACTCACATACGTGTACAAAATGGGAATATCGCATTTTATCCATCCGTATACTTCTAATTAGAGGGCTGACCATTTTATAGAATTCCCCAATCGCAGCTGACCTTTGTCCTGCATCTCTACTTGCACGGCCAACTGCATAGGCAATTTTTGGATCTAACAAAAGCACATCTTTAGCATTGTTTTCAAAGTCTGCCTGGATACGTTTTATCTCGCCAAAAAAACGACGGATCTGGCTTGTACTCATCTCTAACCTGCCTGGGGTCCTCTCAGCAAGGAATCGCCCCCAATCTTCCAATTGTTTAAGTATATTTTCATCAATACCTGTATCCAGGACTGATGCATTGATCATTGTTGGCATAGTTTTTATGATTTTGATTTTTTAATTAATAATTCAGCCCAGCGGCAGGCTACTATAATTGCTTCAAATGAAATTCCTTTGTACTGGTTCCTGTAATTACCTGTAAAGACCAGTTTTTTCAACCAGTCGAATACCTGGCGGTGCTCCATATCATCTCTTTGCTTTTCATAGCGTGATAAGGCATATGCAGCCTGCCATCTCCATTGAATTTTATTTTGTTTATATTGTTCATAATACTCAAAGAATTTCATCAATAGACCTTTGGAAACATAATTCTTTTCCCTGATCCAATAAACCAGGTCATCCCTAAACGCCAGCACAAATGGTAATTCCTGCGTACAATTAAGAGATGTTCCGAAAAGGTTTATACTATCTTTCTCAAAAGTGATATCCCCGGTTTTTATCACGTGCATTTTGGCGGCATCTTCTGCTTCACCGGCCAGTTCAGCTGCTTTGGCAATGGGAAACTTAGGTCTCACTATAGCAATGCCTCCTGATATGGTCAGGTCATCCCTACCGGCAACATATCGCCGGAACGCATTCCTGGTTTCAATAGCAAAATCCAATATAAGATTCCAATGTCCAACAGCAAACACATCGTCCCCCCCGGAATAAATGATATTAACGTTGTCCCGGTATTTCTCCATGTTACGGATTACGTTGAGATGACCACTGAAAAAGAGTTCCAGAGCGGCAGATAATGTCGCCAGGGCGGCAAAACTTCTTCGCTCAGGAGGAAACCCCGACATAAATAATTGGCCCAGGTTATCAACGTCCATACGCAGCACGCCCAAACGATCCTGCTGTTCACCAATGGTGGCCAATTCTTCAAACGTCTTTAGTTCATCCCTTTTAATCCCCTTAACTGTTGCAGACCTTATGCCACCATATAAACGAAAACCATAGCCAATATTATTACTGCTATTGTTGCCCGGAAGAAAATCTAGCTTATCATTGAAATCTATTGAATATGATATGCAACCCTTAGCATCGTCAGGGGAATTATACATATTTTCACTGATAAACCAATTATTTGTCAGCCCCGGCTTAAAACCCTTCCCTAACTGCTCTTTAGCAATAGCTATAGATCTTGCACCAACCAACTGACGGCCCAATTTAATCTGCTCATCCACCATCCGTGAAATGAAAGTTGTAGCCTCATCTGAACTTTGTACTTCCGGCTCATCTAATATCACCGCCTCGGATCCTTCCAGTTCCTGACCAGTTATAGCGCATATCCTGGTATTGCCGCCAGTCCCATGCGCTTCAAACAGGCTTTCATACTGGTTGATCATCAACTTGCGATAACGTTGACGTTTAGCCAGACTGGTCTTTTCTGCAAGTTCTTTCCACAAATCACCTACAGTTAAAATTTCGCCAGGTTTATCATTTGACACCAGGCCAGCACCATTAAAAGTAAAGGCGATATGAGCAATATTCACTGATAAGCGGCCTTCAAATTGCGCCCACAAACGTTCTTCTATTTTTTCCTGGTATGCTGCCAGTGCATCTTTTACACCAGTGGTGTTGGCCAACAGCAGGTAAAATTTACCGCCTGCGGTATACACTATAGAATAGATATTCGCGCCGCATGTTGTCATTAGCTCACGGGCAATTGTATCCGCCAATAACTGAATATAAAAAGAGCGGCCCTTTAAACTTTTTGCAGCACTCTTATTGGCGATATTATAAAGGAAAGCCTGTATTCCGGAAATATCACCACATACCAGAAGGAATGGGTAAAAATCGGCCTTAAGCTTCCAACTTTGGGCAGGATCAGGTTCCAAAATTTCCGGGTGGGCACCATAATAAGTAATTAGCGAATGCGCCAATGAAGCGGTTATCTTTGATGCTTCGAATGAACTTATTTCAGTATTTCCAGCTGGCAATGCAGGCAGGAAAGAGGTATATTTTTTCAGCAAATGAAACAGGCTAAATACGGCTGCTTCAGGATCGCTGGAATTAATCCACTTCAATTCTGACAAAAAACCCTGCCACAATTCCTTATAGTTACTGGCACGAATAGCTTCCTCTTGCGTACAAGGAAAAACAGCATCACCAATAGATAAAGGCCGGGCCGGGTAAAAGGCATCCCCCTTACCTTCTCCAACAGAGGTTTTTAACCTGGCAAATACACTCGTCAATTGGGGTATGCCCGACCTAGTAACCTGAACAGATCCAATAGCCCATTGCCTTGCCATGGCCAATAAGGCCTGTTCTGGTTTTTCTGAAGAAGCAGATGATGAAACAAGATCCTTTAGCGTTAAGCCTGCGGTAAGCTGCGACGGAAAGCCCCAACGAACGAAGAGGTCTTTGTTTTCTTCAACAAATTTTTGCGTCCATTGCAGGCAGTCTTCCGGAACATATGCAGCCGGACCTTTTTCTGCCAACTGGTATAACTTGCCCAGGTCAGAAAGAAGACCGGCGAGACCTGCAATACTTGGGTTAAGAATGCTCATAAGATATTGTCCTTATAGGTTTAATTACTCCGAATCCACGACTGCTTCCCTTTCCCAGGCCGATAAAAGCAGGAAGGAAGACATTCGTCGTAAATTCCAGGTCAAAATTCAGCATGCGGTTTTCCTTGTAGGGTACCATTCGCTGGTTATCGATCTTCCTGATATGTACTTTAATAGGCTTGTCAACAGTCCATTCTACTCCTTTTGCAAATGACAGGATATTGCCGATCAGTATCCTTTCAAGGAAAGACAACTTATCTGACTCGTTTGTCATGCTGTTAAATTGTTTCAGGTTGTTGCTATTCAATCCGATCCATGAACGGATGGTATAGGTAAATTCCTTCTCCCAAACATTTAGCGTGAAACTGTTCAGGTCCAGTTTCTCAATTTTGAGATCCATCGTCTCTTCCCCGATTTCAATTGTCCAGCTTTGCTTCTGGAAGAACTTATGAATCTCTTCTACCCCATCTCCAAGACATACAATAGCGGGTTGGTTTTGGATAGTTTTATATTGAATGAGGGGATACCGATACAATAATTCCTCATCAGAAACATGATGCGAAAATGCTACATGTTTCCTGCCCACTTTTTCAATAATCGCAGCCCTGAAGGCGGGTGTCTGCCAGACTTCCATCCGCTGGTCAAACCGCACCACTAAAACCCGAAGTTTTTTTACATTCATTACAATTATATTTCAGGAGTAAAAAATCTCAATATTAAAATTGAATCCTGCAATCTATTTGCAGAGTACCAGGGACCCATAAACGAAAAACTGCTTATCAATTTATCAAATGTTTAGCTATTATCAATAGATAAAGCTTTCCAACCCCAAATTCTTTTTTTGAGGTTATAATTAATAATGGCTTTGCCACTGATCATTTTTCCTCCCTGGCCAACCAGTCCACTTTTTGCCAAGACCCGGCTGTCGACAAATATATCATCAACAAATCCAATCGCCTGGCCTTCAATCAACCGCAAAGGGCCTTTGAAAGATTTAAAAACGTTGGCATCTGGTTGTTCTTCGGACAAAGCCCAATTTCTAACTTCAACTTCCCTTCCATTACCTTTTTGTCTGATTGATAAAACCAATCTGACTATATCACCTTCAACCAAGGGTACCATATTGCCAGAAAAGCTGATAAGACCATCCAGGTTTTTATCAATAATAAAATGCGCAAGCCCTTTTTGGTGGTTTACATTATCAATAACCCCTATATTTTTCGGGAAAACATCCCAAAAATCGCCTTCATTCCTTTTTTCAATTATAAAAACCCGCCACTTCCCTTCATGAAGTTCAGCTTTCAAATTAATAGGACTACCTTCTTTCAACCTGCCTAATAACCTGAATGCGCTACCCTTTACACTTACCTGCTGGAGCTTCCCGCTATTGATAAAATGTAATTGCGTTTTAGAAATTGGCGGGGCATCTTTCATATTATAGGTTTCCCCAACGCAGCCCTTGCTCCAGGGAAGATCCTGAAACAATATTTCCTCGGCCCTAATCTTGTTTTCATTATAAAATTTGCGGTTATGCTCAAGTGGTTTCGCATTTTTGTACCAATCTTGTAATTGCCATTGGCTAACCCCAACCGGTATAGCCGAGCCATTTAGATTTTTCTCGGCCAGGTACAGGTTTAGCTCAGTACAGGCCTCGTTAAATATTCCCTTAGCTTGTAACAAGCCTGCCAGTGCATACCTGATGTTTAATAAGAACTTACCCTCTGCAGGGCAAAGTAGCGCTTTGCAATAAAAAGAAATGGCTAGGTCCGGATTATGTTCTTTATAAATATCCCCCATTAATGCCCAGGACCAAAAATCTGATTTTTTACTCTTGATCACAGGCTTCAGGAATTCAATGGCAGCGGGGGCCTGTCCTATTTTATACAAGAGTTTTGCTTTATAATAATTCATCCAAACATTATCACTGAAACGAGCAAGGGCAGCATCCAGCGCTGGCAGGTATTGCCTGATCTCATTCTCGGCTCCCTGGTGGAGTACCTGTTTACCCGCAGCCTGTATGGCTGATTCAACCAATGAAGGATATTCCTTACCCTCCCTTTCAAACCTATTCCAATCCTCTTCTGTAAAATTCCCGAAACCATGCCACTCGAAAAACCGAAGGAACGAAAAGCCAGGTTCATCTATTCGCTTAAGGGCCAAACGCAGCATACTGCTCGATAAAGGTGAAGGTCGGGAAATATTGAGTTGTTTATACTCTTCTAATAATCCTTGCATAGATTGTTTACTGGTGTTTTCATTTTCCATCAAATATTTGAGGTAATGAAAAAGGCACCAGCCGTAAGAATTCGAAAACGTAGCATTATTTATAAAAAATTGCCCAATTGATCTTAATAACTGAAGCGACTCTTTAAACTTTCCTTCATCAGCCAATTTTCGGGCTTTGTGCCAAACTTGATGTTCATTATCTGCCTGTTCAATCATGGCCTTTACCCTTTGAATTAACACTTCATCTTCGGCAGGCAAGTTTAATGACTGTAATTCTCTAACATAGCCACTTACCACTTCCTGATTTTCCTCACTTAATGCCTTTTTCAAAAGGTCATACAAAACCCAGGCAATTGCCCGAATTACCCATGGATCTTCAGGTGAGGCCTGATAAGCAACCCGGGCTTTAGTATAAGCTTCTTCCAGATGGCCTGCCTTTCTTAACTGAAATATTTCTTTTGTATCCGCCATAAATTAAGATATTGATTTCAGGTCAGTTAAAACTGATTCAATAGTGTCTAAAAGGTCATTGGAATTACAATGTTGAAGATTAGGTTCAGCCTTGGTAAAACAAAATCCACTGTTATAATAAAACTGGATCATTGCTTTCTCCAGACCCCTTTTAAAGGTGTATTTTTCCTGATATGGAAAATGGTTTACAGCTATAATAGAAATGTTTAATGCTGATAACAACTCTTTCATTTCCTGATATAAGTTTTTAAGTTGGGTACTTTCAGGCGGGAATGAATTTTCAAAATCATTGACATCCCCTTCATTTTCAGTTGGGAAGTTTATTGATTCATCTGTAATATGGATATCAACAGGTTCATTAAATAAACTTTCCAGCTCAAGGTATAAGCCATCGTTACCACCCGGACTTATTTGTTTGCCAAACCTGGTAAACTTTTCTTTCCCATTATACCAAAAGGAAACGGATGCTAAAGTTTCATTCCTTTTAAAAAAATAAACCTCCTGGTAATTAAATGGTTTCCGGTCAACAACCTCAATGTCTGTCCTGGATAACCTGGCCAAAATCTCCTTAAACTTTACAACCTGGAATGAAGATGCATTAACAAGGCCAAACTGAATAAGCAATTGGTCGTAATTAGAAGGAAGATAGAAAGTAATTTGCCTTTTCTGACTTTCTTCCAAATGCTTCCTAACGTAGGTCATTTTACCAAATTGGCCCAAATCACCAACGTTAAAAACAAATAGATGATCTGTAGCACGGGTGATAGCAGTATACACCCAACGCAGAAAATCAATACTTGACTTTCCCATATTCAGGTCCAGGTTGACAATGACATTCTTCCATTCCCCGCCCTGCGCCTTATGGCAGGTAACAGCGTAGCCATACTTCACCCTTATGGCATTGAAATAGGGATCCTTTCTTAATGCATCTGAAAACTCTTTTGATTTTGGCTTAAGCTGTGGATGGCGTAATTTAAAATCAAGGTACAGTGCAATATTTTCGGAATAATCTAAAGATGGGTTTGGACTTGATAAAAAATTATCCAAAATCATACAGCCTACCTCTTTGTATCCTTCTTTATCGGGAACATCAATAATAATGCGACGGAAAACATGCGAAACCTCGCATTCTTTACCATCAGCATCGTAAGACATCATACCAGACTTCACTTCAGTAACAGCATTTACCTGCTTAACCTTGACGAACATTCCGTTAAGGATCTCCACGTCATAGTTATAGTTATTCTGGTGAATTATCAGGATATCATCAACCATGACATTTGTCTTACCTGGAAATAACTTATCCCGGATCATAGTATTATAATCAAGGGCACTTTTGTTGCTATGGTTGATGATTACTGCACTTGTTACATCAATTGCAGGGTTTTTTTGGATATAGGTATCAACTACCTTTTCATTGGATAATAGTGTTACATCCTTAAAATTTGTCAAAACCTTATACGGCAGTCTTTGCTTATTATTGATTAGCTCCCTTATACTGAAAGCATTAGCCAGGATACCACTCTCTGCTCCTTGTCTAACCACATGCGTTAATTCATATTCGGAAACTTCAATCTTAAACTTTTCATTAAAATATTCAGCTGACAAGGCTGGGGAAATATTACTCCCAACGGGGGGGAGCTGTGCATTATCACCAATAAAAACCAACTTATCAACTCTTCCCTGGTTATTCAGAGCAATTAACGACATCATATCTGTCAGCAAATGCCCTGAACCAAAAATAAAAAAGTCGTCTTCAGTAAAATTATCCGATACCATGGATGCTTCATCCACCAAGTAAATATTAGCAGTATTTGATTCAATATGCTTAAGGGAATACCTGAACTTATATTTCTTCTTGTTTGCTTTACCAGGTTTTGGAGACTCAAATTCAACTTCATCAACTTCATTCAGGTTATAAATAGCCCTGTGAATAGTTGTTGATTCAAGACCTGTCCGTTCCTGAAGAATTCTGGCAGCCCGGCCGGTTGGGGCCATAAGCAAGACTTGCCTCTTTTGTTCCTTGAAATAATCAGACAGGCATTTCGTAATAAAGGTCTTACCGGTGCCAGCATAGCCTTTTAAAAGGAAACATTTTTCACTTCCTGCAAAAAATGATTCAAGCTGCCGTAAAGCTTCAAGCTGATCGCTGGTAGGGTTGTACTTTGAATTTACGAAGGCAACTAAACTTTCAGGCATAGAGTAAGAATGATTTGTTTTTGATTTTACGCATAGGCACCTTTATTGAATAAAATTTTCCACCCTGCTTATTGCATCGAGCTGGGGCCTGATTACTTCATTTTCATATTTATTAAGCAGCGCACTACGCCTGATCCTCAAGCTTTGCATATCAAGCTTACATTCCTTAAAGGAAATATTATTCCCTTTGAAACAATCATACAGCAGGAAATTATACAGCAGAATATCTTCTGCAATAATGGGTTCGGTTTTGAGTCTTTCAAAATCAAAATACTTTGCCAATAGAATTATTAATTTTTTGTCGGTCCAACGAGAACTGCTGCCTACCTTATCCCGAATGGCCTGCTGATCATTTTCATTCAGGTAATTAAATACTGTGACCAATAGTATCAATCTGATGGGCATTCTTTTATTTGACTTTCTTCTACGCATAGATGATATTCTAAGCTTTACGCTCGCTTTTTTTTGGGTCTAAAACCCGGCTGCCCTAGTTGTTCAATATAATTAGCCACAGTAAGTATGACATCAAGGCTTACGTAGGGCAGTTCCCTATTTTTACTAATATAACTTGACAAATACTCCTCAGATGTAGTTTGAAGATTCATTCTCTTGCAAACCAAATAGGAAATTGATTCCGCTTCGATTTCCTTTGAACTATGATCCAGACTTCGAAATTGCCACCAGCTACCCTTGATTGCCCCTAAATGGCCTGCATAAATATGAGCCAACTCATGAACCAACGTTGAAAATTTTATATTCTGAGTGTATGCGGCATTGACAACAATTTTATAGTTACTCTTTTTATAAACAAATTGGGCATATCCAGCTGAATCCTTATGCATGTTTTCTTCCTGGTAATAAATCTCATCATAAACACAATTCTTTATTGTGCGTTCAAGAACTCCAACTTTTAACTCACCATTTGTATTGAATGGATTTATCAATGCCTCAGGAATAGGTGCCCCTTCTGTATCAGCAATATCATATACAAACTCTATTGGTCCAAAAGGCACAAGAATAAGCATTGGCCTTGCATCATATTTAATTGTCCTTCCAAGTTGTCTCCAGCGTTTATATGATAAAACAATTTCTACACCCCGGTTTTGCATATGAATCAAAAAAGCATTATAAGGTGACAACAAAGGAAACTTTTTGATAAACTTTATTAATTCAAAAAAGTTTTCGCTATTTCGATAGCTAGCACTAGATTTAAACAATTCATCAAGTGCTTTTATTTTTTCCTCAGAGTTTTCCAATTCTTGCTTTTTTGTATTATTATATTAACAGCTTTTGCTTAACTATAATTTCTTCTTATATACCTTCCCAATCCTTATATAATAGCAACCATTTCGCCTGGTAAATCTCATAGCCAGTAATTAACCTACGCGCATTTTTATTATACCCATTAATGAATTTAATTATGTCAAGTATATCCACCACCCTGATTTCACGGATCACACTATTGGGCTCGCCCAGGTTAAGAGCGGTTTCAATTCGGTCATATAGTGTGGTAGCGGGTGATGTATTCATTCGGTAACGGGTAAGGATGATAAATAGGGTTCATAGGCAGCCGCGCCATTCCGGTACAGGGCTGCCATCTGGTTGCAGAGTAATTCGGGCGCTTCCACTTTTACCTGCGGACCGTTGCCCAGTATCAGCGAGCGCAGTTCGTAGTTATTCACCACATCCAGGGTGAAGCGCGCACTGCCATCGGGCAATTGTTCGGTTAGCTGCTGGCTGCTGTGCAGGGGCTTGGTTATAATATAAGGCACTTTGTCGCGGTCCACCAGCAGCGTGATGCGTTCCTGTACGGCTCCCTTTGGCAGGGTAACCCCTACCATATTATTGTAATAGGTATCGGGATCGAAACTTGTGTTCTCCTTGAATTTTGCAGATGAGTTGGCGATCTTGCTGATCCGGTCCAGCGCCAGGGTAGTGATGTCATCCTGGCCATCGGCCTGGCCGATCAGGAACCAGCGGTTTCGGTATTCCTTTAATAAATAAGGATGGAATGTGTAATCGATTACACCCTTGAAAAAAGGCTGGTACCTGATGCGCAGCACTGCTTTTTCCTTTACGGCTGCAAATAGTCCATCCAGCAAATCTGAACCGGCAACTTTAGCGTTCTGTTCAAACTGGATCACAGTATAACGGTCCTGTACATTGGTAGTTATTGTGTTTTCCAGTTTTCGCACGATGGCTTCCAGGTCTTCCATGATAGAATATCCACTCACCTGCCGGATAATATCGATGGCATCTTTCAGTAAGGCCACTTCATCCTGTTTGATCGGCAGGTTTTTGATGGAGAAATTCGGATCGAGGTAACGGTAATGGACCATGCGGCCTTCGGTGACTTTTTCCACCGGGGCATCCAGGTCGTATTGCAGGTATTTAAGGTCGTTGTATAAAGTGCGGATTGAAACCTTCTTGTTGAATTCAGCGATGAGCTTCCCATTCAGGGTTTCCAGCAGGGCCTCCACCGTCCATTTCTTCTGGCGGCGACGCAGGCATTCATCAAGTATATCAATGCGACGAGAGAAATCTTTCGTAGATGGCATGCAGGAATAAGGTTTAGGAGTATGGCATTACAAGTTAACTAAACTTTGCAAACGTTTGCAAATGTTTAAGTTACATATTTATTAATCGAATGTTTTGGTGGTAGTTTTGATATTATTCGCGGTTAAGACTCATCTTCAAAACATTTGTCACTGTTTTTAAAAGTTTCTTTTTGCCACCACAAAATAAAACTTTTGTCATGTAGACTATTTAATTCGATCTCCTTTCTTATTGATTTGAAACTCTTGTTGATATTTAACAACATAAGCACTGCCATTTACAAAATTAGATCCACTTTCATACACAGGCGCAATAGCTATCTGTCCAATAGAATTCAAATAACCATATAATCCTTCCCTTTTGCTTTTATACAAAATTAATCCATCACTAAAATGGCCAATTTCACCAATATCACTTGCCAGTGAACTAGGAATAATACCTTGAATATTTCCATTTTTGTTTATAACATAGCCATTACCTTCAGGAAAAGTTTTGCCCTTTATGTATTCTCGTTTAAAAACAATGGCCTTGCCGTCTGAAAACTGCATTACTTGAGAGTATTTCAATGGAATGATACATTTACCAGTTTTATTATAGAATCCCCAGAGGCCAGTTTTATCTTTTACACCAATTTCAGCTTTCAGAATACCTGTATATACATCATGCCATAATTGTACTTCAGTAAATCTATAACCAAGATCCTTTTTTTGCTTTAAATTCAGAAATGACCAAGCACCATCATTATATCCATAGGGAAATTTAACGAGCGCTATACTATCATTTAATATTTCCATTTTTTCGAATTTGGCATCCAGTAAAAGTTTATATTGCCTATTCAATAAACCATAATTCCCATGATATTTAATTATTACATATTTTATGTCTGGGTCAATTAGGTCACTGGTATTTATTTCATCAAAGGCAGGTTCATAAATAATTTCGCCAGTGGATAAACCAATACCAAACAACTCTCTACCTCCTTCTGTAAATACTTGGAGTAAAAAATAATCAACATCTTTTTGCCTTTCCAAGAATGTAATATTTCCATACTTTTGAGCTAGGATAATGTTACCCAAAGAATCAATAATTCCTTCTCTATTCAAGTTATACAAATCACATCCCCTTGTATAATAATAATATATTCTTTCATTATTTTCATCAAGATTTTTATATTCTGACATATCGCATACATTATCTTTTGAATTCTCGGTTGAATTAATAATATGCTTTACGAGTTTGCCATTGAAATTATATATGAAAAATTCTTTCGGATTTATAATAAAATTATCAATGCTGCAATCAAAATACCCTGCTCCCCCACTTACATTTTTTTCAAACTTCAAATTTGGTTTTACATAACAAATATTTCCGCTTCCAAATATTTTGTAAATAAACATATTTTCATATAATATAACCCCATTGGCATTAATACAAAATGGGTCTTCGATGATTTTAGTTGAACTCACCTCGCCTCTATCTGATACAATGTAAATCGCACCGTAAATATTGTATCCAACTGTGTCTCCATTATCAGGATTAATGATAGTCTTATAATACCTATAAATTTCCTTTTCATCCGATTCAACACCAGGATACCTTTCTTCTAAGTATTTAATAATGTCAAATGAATTTTTCTTGTGGTAATTTTTGTTATTCCCTCTTGCTATATTAGGAGTAATGATTTGAATTACAAGAGTAAATAATAATAAATAATTGATATTCTTCATAATCTGTTATTTAATTATAAATAAGACTAAATAATGTGCATTGTATATTTATTATCTCGCCAAAATAAATATGAAGTGTATGTCGTCAAATGAAATGTGGTTTACAGTAAACCATTAAAATCTGGTATATGTTTAATGCTTAATAACATTTCAAAACATATTTTAATTGGAATGCTAACTAAACAATTCTGAATGATTAAATATTTCGAGAATAGCATGGTAGTAATAAATCATAATTAAGGTTACATTTTTTTATTATACTGTTTAACTAAAATCCATTTCTTCAAATTGGAGTCAAATTTATAATTCTTATGAGAAATTGTATTTGAGTTTAATGGCACAGTCATATCGATTGACTTTTCTTTTAGATTGATTGAAGGAAGAAACATTATTTGATTTGATAAAAAATCATCTTTCGCAAATTTGCCTTCTTTATCTTGTGTGAAGAAAGTATAATTTGCAGGTAAATTCATACCGACGTTATTGATAATAGCTATGTCTTCTAAATTATCAAAATTGAAATCTCTAATTACTAGTGTAGGTTTTATTTCTGAGTCGTGAAGTAATTCTAATCTATAAGATGTTATATAAGATACCGCATTATGGCAATCGGATAATTGGTCTTCATAAACGTAACCAATATCACCAAAATTAATTTTCTGAATTAAGGTATTATCTAATTTTCTTACGACAAGTAATTCTATTGACTCAGTTCTTTCTTGATTGAGATCTATATCCTTTTTCTTAATTAGTTTTAGTTTGTAATTGTATTTATTAGATAAATCTTGAAAATTACATTCTTGTGCATACAAGGAAATAAAACAAATTATCATAGCAATTAAAAAAAATAATTTTTTCATAATAAATTATTTGAAGAATTTAGGATTGAAGTATTTTTTGTGTCGCCCTATTAACTGGAAATTTCTGAAATTGATAATGCCTGGTTAAAAATTTTGAGATTTTTTATTACTGTGGCTCTTCCAAATTGAATTGTTGCATACTTAGTATTTTGTTTACATCTTAAAGTCGAAGATTTCCATATCGATAATTGGAAAAACCACCTCTTACATAATGCGCCTTTTCATCAGCATAATAATCAGAAAGATTATAAGTCGTCAGTTTCTGTTCGTAATGTTCGATACTAACCAAAAAAATTAGTGGCTGGCTAAATATTGAACTTCCTGATCAGTAACGGTCCTGTTATAAATCCTTATTTCATCGATTGTCCCAGTGAAATAATCCAAATAAGTTCCAAGAGTGCTAAACTGATATCCAATAGTTATAGGCCTGGAATTTGCAATCGTATTATATTCAATTGATTTTGACATAATGAGGTTTCCATTGAGATAATAATTAAGTTTCTTATTTGGTAAACTATAAGATACAATGAAATTATACCATGTGTTAGTCGTCACTATTCCGGAATTAGGAGGATTGGTATTGGTATTATATGGATCGTTAGCATAAAAAAATACTACCTGGGAAGTCAAGTTATGGTTAGGATTCAATATTCCATAAGCCCAGCCATCATTTCCAAAATCTCCATCATGCTTCGACAAAAGCATTGACGCATTATAAGTTGTAGCAAGTGCATCTGCCTTAAACCAGGATGAAATTGTAAAACTTGAAGTCAAATTCAATTCACTGCTGGGATTGTATATTTTGATGGTTTTATTTGCACCGAACAGAAAGGCAGAATTTGCTTTTCCAAACCTGTCGGATGTTAGTATAGCTCCTTCAACCGTACCATTATTACCATTACCACTGCTATCACCTGAATTTCCATTAAATGGGAAATATGCCAGTAACCCGATATTAATGGTGCAGGACTGCGATTTCAGGTCGTTCAGCATTACCAGTAATTGCTGGTACTGTTGGTTAAGCACTATTAATTGCTGGTGTAAACTGACCAGGTCGGCATTTACCTGGAACAGGTCCTGGTTTATCTTTTCAATTTTTACCAGTACGGTATCCAGCTTTTTGTTAACGGAATCCAGGGCGACCTGCAGCTTTACCTGTTGCTGCTGGCTTGTTTTCAGGGCATTGGAAATAGAGTCTGTCCGGGTTTGTAATTGCAGGATCAGGATACGGAGGCTGTCATTTTGTTCCTGGATCCGGAGCAGTTCACTACTGTTCCCCGAATCTTTCTGGCAGGCCACCAGTATTCTTAAACAAAAGAACAACCCAATTGATAAGCGAATGCATGTTTTCATAGTAAAAAATTATTTAGCCCTAAAAATATCCGGCCCTCATAAAAACCTTTAACAATCAGTGATCAAATCAGTGAAAAGAATGGTGAAATACACATCACTAACCTGATCACCTACCCGCAAACCGATTTTTTCAGTAATATTATCCCGCTATGCGTTTTGTATTATTGATATTATTAATCCTTGAAGGAACTTACGGCATGGGGCAGGGCAAAGGACCTTTTCCACCCATCATCCGGAAACTTGCTTCCGTGCACGGCCCGGTGAATACGATCAGTTTCACCAATGATCCTTTTATCCATGGACTGCCCTATCCTCATGAAAATACCGGGGCCACTTTTTTGAAAACAAAGGCTGAACTGCTGGCACTGGTTAATGGTACCGGCCGGGTATATGCGCTGGACTCTTTATCAGGCGAATACAACTGGCGGCGGCTGGATTCCACCTATTTTAGCGGGTACAATATCGATTGCCTTACTTTCTATGCCGACAGTACTGTATGGAGTTTTGGCGGGTATGGACTGTGGAACAATAACGGAAACCTGCGGTACTATGCAAAAAACAAATTTGAATGGGAGATCAAACCATTGAACCTGGAGATCCCGCATATTTTTGACAACTCAGATCTATACTGGCTGGATACCGCCAATGCCCGGCTCTACATGCTGGGCACCCGTTTCGTCAACGACGGCCTTAAAGACAATAGCATCCAGGAAAAAGAGATCGGGCACAAAACCTGGTGCCTTGATATCCGGAATGGTAACTGGGAAGCCCTGGGTGAAAGTCCGGATACCGCACTGCGCGTCGTAGCCTACAGTCCCTGGGGAATGCTTGCATTCAGGAATGGTATCCCTACAATTGCTGACTTTGCCCATAACCGGTACCTGGCCGCTAATGCAACAGGAGATAAAAAGTTCAGCGCGTATTCCTCGAGTACAAAGCATAAGAACCTGGCCTTCTTTGTGGATTCCACGCTATATTTCGGCGACTTCGACCAGTATATTGATTCCATGACCATTTCCCGGGCCGATTTCACAGACAGTGGGGTGGCTATTTACACGCCCTTCCTTTCCGGAAATTCGAGGACGCTTTGGTTCCTTGCAGTACTTCCCCTGATGGCTGCAGGGGTACTGGTGTATTACAAACGGAAAAAACCTGTTGTGGCCATGGCTGCTGAAATCGTTGAACAGGATCCACTTGCCCTACTGGATGAACGGGACCGGTCGCTGTTACAGTCCATTTACCATGCCACCCGCAATAACCGGACGAGTGATATTGATACCATCAATTCGATCCTGGGGGTTAGTAACAAATCATCGGAGATCCAGAAACGGCAGCGGAGCGATGCGCTGAATGCCATCAACCATAAAATTGCAAAGGTCCTCCAGACAAATGCCGAAGTGATTATCCGTACCCGGTCGGAGCAGGACGGGCGGACCTATTATTATACGGTGAATCCCGATTTGCTGGAGCCCCTGGGAAGCCTGCTGAACAAGCAGAAATAATCCCTGTTATTTACGGTTTAGATTCATCATCAAAATATTTGTCCCCGGTATTAAAGTCTTTATTATCCAGTTTGGTATAAAACTTTTCCCGCGCGGACCTTTCCTTCACCATCATCGATTTCAGGGAAAGCCCATTGTTTTCATAGCGCGCGTGGTTAACGATATTCATCCGGGCGGCTTCTTTGGCCACATCCTGGTTGGTACCTATATAGGTAAACACCCAGTTTTGGTTTTGCAGCTCTTTGATGATATTAGCGATGGTGGTGGCGGTAAACTCTTTCGATGCATTCTCGGCGCCATCGGTTAGTATGGTCACTAATACGATATAACCGGTTTCGCCTTCCAGCGCATAGCGCAGTTTACCGGTGGCATGGCCAATGGCGTCAAAAAGCGGGGTCATGCTATCGGGCCGGTAGTTGTTTTCATTGAGCTGCATCAGCTCCGATACTTTCTGCAGCGGGATCTGTTCTTTGATGCCGTTGCCGTTGAAGCTGTAGAACTGGATCCACTGCTCGCGCTCCCCGGCTTTGGCTGCATCGGCGGAGATGGACTGGATCAGTTCGTTGAAGGTGCTCATGGTGGCTTGCTGCAGGGAGGCCATGGAGCCGCTTTCGTCGAGGATGATGAGGTTGCAGACTTTTTTTACTAGTGACATGGTGTAAGGGTTAATGGTGAATGGTGAATAGTGAATGGTGAATAGTGAATGGTAAATGGTGAATGGTTAGAAGGGCATGTCGTCGTCGTTGATGAAGATGCGGTGCTGTTTTTGGGGCACGATGTCGTTGTGGCCCATGCTGGCACATTCGAAGAGGTCGGTTACTTTGCCGTCTTTTACTTCAATGATCAGGACCAGGTAATGTGGGGAGCTGTCGCCTACAAAACAACGGCCCTGGAGACCTGGCTTGCCACCATGGCAGGATGGTTCCTTGCAGAAACCGGGGAAGGGCAGCAGCTGGGTGTTGCCGTTTTCCCTGAATTCGGCAAAGGCTTTTGCGAGCTTTTGGAGGAAGACGAGCTTCGGCATGTCCTGGTAGGTAAGGTTGTCATCCAGCAGCAGGTGGAGCATAACGAGGTCCATTTGCTGGAAATGGTGGATGAGCAGGTCAAGTTGGGTTTGCGTACTGGGGGTCATGAATCAAACTTAGGAACCATGATTGCAACCTATTTGCAGAGTACTGTCTTATTTATTTATTGCCCATCTTCATTTTTCTCTTCCTCTATTGGTGATGGCGGGAATTTATCATCAAACCCTACGACATATCCCTTAACTTCTTTCAATACCTTTAAAATATCTTCAGATGAAGGTCGATTTTCTGACCAGATTAAGTCTGCCAAGCCATTTTGATACGCATCAGTAAGACTCCCCCAGGTTGTATCAAGTTCAGTAAATAATGGTGAAGCTGAAATTAATTGCCCTCTCCATTTACCGTTCATGGTGCGGTTTGCTTCATCATCTTTTCTAACATTAGACATAACCTGGTAATACTCTGGCGTTAATATTTTCCCCTTTAATTCCGTTTCTGTATGTAGTTGGTGAATATCATAAAAGTGTCTAATCTTTTCCTGTAATGCAGGTATGCCCTCATAAGAAAGTCTGTTTACAGAAAGCACTTTTTCAAAGTATGTCCTTTCCAAAGACAAAACCTGCACCTCAATTGGCTGTAATTCAAATTCTTCAATCGTCTCCTGATCGGCTGTTTCTGACAGAAATTGTGCAATGTAAGTTTGAATAGTTTTTACATGATGTGGAATAGGGTCGGTTCTAATGCATGCCCGTTTAATGGTTTTAATCCTGTGGTGATGCTATGAGTAATATTCTTTAACAGGGTTTTTAACTGGCTACCATTGTAATCAGCCGGGGAAACAATTGATAAGTCAATATCTTCTGAAAAGCGTTGTATACATCCATATGCCTTAGATAACGATGTCCCGCCCTTGAATACTACTTTATCTGCATATTCAGATTTCGAAAGGTTTTTCAACACATAGCACACCCAGTAATCCTTTTCAATAAAAAGTGGACGCATTTTTAAATGCTGTGCCGCTGCTTCAATTGCGTCTCTGAAAGCACTTGGTGATTCATGTAGTTTCATTCTATGTTCCAATTTGAAAGATTTGGCAAACCCTCTTGTGAAATGCCTATTTTATACTTAGTAACAGGATTTAAAGTTTTCCTTAGTTCTGATACGTTCACTGATGGGCTATTACATTCAAGTATAGCACCTAAAACTGCCCTTGTAGCCGGGTTATATTGCAAACTCAATTTTATTAACCGCTTTAGTTCATCTTCAGAAAGCGTTGAAAGTTTTTGCTTTAATACTGTTACTGATTTATTGACGGTAGTATCAGGTATGTCTTTAATATTTCTTATTACATCTAATAATTGTAAAAGCGGGATGTCTTTCTGAGAAAACCTGATCTGACGTGTAATGAACTTTATCTTGTAGCCATTCACCTGTTTTACGGGCAACCTTCCATTTCTTGCTATAACCAATACATTAGAAACCTGAGTTGTAAGACCCAACTTATTATACAAAGTAATCCCTGTGATGTAACCAATCGTTTGACTTCCTTTTTCTGTAACCATCTTCACTACTTCATTTTCAGAAGGTCGTAATGTGCCAAACCTTGTTTGACGGGGCTTATAGTATTTCCCTTTCTCTACACGAACTATCTCACCAGTTTGCACAAGCCTGCTCAAAGCCTTTACTACTGCTTGTTCATTTACCCTCGTAACGGCAAACCGATTAAAGTCAAATACCTGACCTTCTGGTATGGAGGAAACAATACGTTTAATATTGTTTGTAACTGACATGGTCTTCATCATCTTTTTTTCTAAAGCAAAAGTAAGTAAATTGATTGCATTGTCATGTTTTTTGTGTAAAAATCCTGACAATTTAATAATTTACTTATTGATAATCAACCAGATGTGACCAGTCATTTATGACATTACACAAATTGACCCGACTGCCTATCCCTAAATCTCATAAGCCGTTATCGCATCTTTCACCAGTTTCGCCAGGTCTGTAAAGTCGATCGGGTTCAACTCTTTCAGGTTCTGCCAGCTCACGATATACTGCCTGCCCGCGGCTACGGGATCTTTCAGTATACTGATCTCTGAGAAAACACTTGGACCGGCTGTTCCCAGGGGGCCAACGCCCAGTTTGTTGTGGGTGAACTTGCCGGTTAAAATACCAGGCGGACGGGCCAGCCAGGGCGTATCAACAGTCACACCATTACCGATCACCGCACGGTGCAAAAGGTCGAGCTGTTCGTCGCAGGCAGCAGTGTCTAATAACTTTTTGGAAAAGAGCAGGGCAACCAAAGCGGCCATGCTGCGCGCAGTGCCACCCTGGGCTGTTGTGCCATCATTCACGCAGGGGATCCGCACATAGGGATAGATGGTGCCTTTGGAATAATCACCACCCATCCACAAGCCATTGAGGTTGGTGAGATCCAGGCAGTTGGCCGCAGCCAGCGCGCCATTCAGGTAACCATACCCGATACCCCGCACAGAGGCGCCGGCCTGGTTGTTGTCACTGACGATGATCATGTCTTCCAGCGAGGTCATGTAGCTGGACTTAAATGCAATTTTCAGCTTGCCGGCCACCAGGGTGCTATCAAAACAGGCTGCGTAATTGGGCAAACGATTCGTGTCGGAAATATTGGTTGCAGTTTCCACTTTCTTCACCGCTTTTTTGATCCAGGGATTTACCTGCAACTTCAACTGCTTGATCAATTCGGTCATGGTAGTGATACCGGTTTGGTCAGCAAACCGCTGCACCATATCGCGCAGCGCAAAAGCGCCATACATCACGGATACCTTTGCCTCACTTGCTATATAATCTTCTACCGTCTCTTTAAAGAAAGCTGCTTTAAAAGGTGGTGTGCCGCCGGTAATGTCCGCCAGCGTAAACCGTACCGGGAAGGTACCCGCTGCCAGGCCTTTAGTGGTTTCCAGTGCGTTTACTGCTGCCTGTAAGGCGTTCTGGAATTTTGTATTGGCGGTTAAAGGATCTGCCGGCATGGCCCGGAACAAATCAACCGGTGAAGGGGGCACCACTACGGGTCCCCCGCCTTCACCCCCCTGGGCAGCTTTGAAATGTACGATCTGGATAAAGAGGTCACCCGGATTGTCGGTTACCATCTGCTCATAGGCTTTCAAGAATTTGTCAAATGGCTCGGTCAATTCCGTACCGGTGGCCGGATCAATAAAGATGAAGTTGGTGCCACTACCATCGGCACTACCGGTGCCGGTTATGCTGGTCACTACGCGGGCATGCGGTGAGAACTGCCCGGTTGCTGCAGATGAATCTGTTGTGATCCATAACGGGCCATACTGTTTTAACCAATCAATATATTGCTGCACGGTATAACTGGCCGGCGGTTCGCCTTCCATGCCAAGCGCTTCAATAAAGGCTTCTTTTTCAGCGGAAGGCAGGCCTTCCTTGTTCTGGAATTTGGCCAGGTATTGTGCCCCGGCTTTCTGCAGCACTTCTTCCACCGAAAGTTTTTTACCTTCTTTCCAGCTGACCATCATCGTTGCCACAGTGGCCCAGCAACTCATATTATTGTCTTGCTTAAGCTTAGGCACCGAACCCGATACAGCGGCGAGGGACTGGTCGGAAGGACCTGAAGAGATATCAATGGATTCCGTGTTACCGGTATTCGCATCTGTTTTCTGTGCCTTCACATTCTTGCCCTGGTCAACGGCTTTTACAGCGGCATCAGACAAGGATGGTTTGGCTGCCTTTTCTTTTTCCGCATCGGCCTTGTCCTGCTCGCCGCCATCAATCTGTTTGCGGATATGTTCCTTCACCAGTTTGCTGTAGTCGTCCTGCGAAATGGCGCCATCCTGTTTGGCCGATTTGAGCGTGTCCATGATCTTGTCGGAATTGCTCGTGTTATGTCCCTGCATTTGCATTTCCTTGGCCATCTCCGCAAAGGCTTTTGCGTTTTCCTGGTTGGAGAGATAGGTCTTCAGTACATTCTGCTGGTTGGCATCAAGCCCGGTGATATCGTTGAAGATGCCGGCCTTGCCCAACAACTCGCCCAGGCCTGCAAGTCCGGCCCCTGGTGCCGGCAATGTAGGTGCATTCTGGATATTGACTATCGGCGGCGCGAAATCCTTGAAGGCCGCTTTCCAATCGGTAATAGTAGGAACCGGTGGTGTCAGTGGCGAGATCGGCGTAGGTTCATCGGCTGTGAATTTGGTCCAGTCCTGCGAAGTATTGTCTTTCACTTTTTCACAGGCATCACAGGCCCCTTGTACGGCTTCCAGGAATACGCCACGGGATGGCACACTGATCCGGAAAGGTGGGGCCGGCGTCAGTGGGCGGTAATGGTCAAAGAGGGAGATATCCACCGGTTTGCCTTCCCGGTTGTGTTCAATAATATGGCTCTGGCCAACGCGGTAGCCGGCTGCAACGGGAAATACCATCGAGTTACCTGTAACCGTGATCAGTTCATTTTTCACCACGGATGCAAGGCTGCGATAGGCAACGGGCAAACCAAATTCATCATAGACCTGGATATTAAAACCGTCGAGCAACATATACCGCCGGTCGGCATCCAGTTTGTACCAGAGTGCTTTGTTATAATGTTCGAGATGGCTGTTCAGGTGCTCGGTCAGTTTGTTAACAAGGAAGACGTCTTCTTTTTTGGGATTGCGCTGTTCATCATAGTTCATGGGTGTTGGCAGCGTTACCCCGTCGAGCAGGTCATTCCCCACATAGCTGTTATAGATGCGGCCATTGTAATGGGCAGTTGAATAATTGATATTGAGACTTTCCACGATCAGTTTTACATTCTGGTCGAGCGTTGCCCTATGCGCGGCCGATACGCCTGCACTAAAGAAATATTGCAGTTTGACTTCCGTAATTGCGGCACGGTTAAAACTGCTTTTTGCCTGAAAATTATACCGCAGCAATTGTTCCCTGCTGGTGTAGTCATTCAGCGAGGTAATATCGAGGCCACTGAAGGGGGTCATTACTACAGCGGACTGGTTCACGAATGCTTTTGCCAGTTGCGAAGAGACTTCATTATAAAAGATCCGGTCCCAGTCGGCCACTACATTGTTGGAAAATTTATCGAAGAGGTCCATCGTCGTAATGCCTAACATGGCAGCATAGGCATCCCAGAGTTTTTTATCATCGGGCATGTCGTGGAAAAAATTGATGGTAACAGGAGATCCGTTTACAAAGATTACCTGTTCCTGGAAACTGTGCACCCTTATACATTGGGCAGGGGGTACTGTTTCGAAATTTTCATCCAGGGTCATGAAGAGATCAAAGATCTTGCCCGGCGTAATTACATCGTGTGAAACGGTTTCATATTTCACGGAGGGGCCACCGCCAAAGAGTAAGGATAGTCCGCCCGTAGCAGCCGCAATTGCAGAACTCTTGATATTATCGCGGATGGTGCCGCCTACATCCACACCACCCTGGGTGGTCACCGTTTTGCGTATGATCGGCAGCGATAGTATACGATCGAATTTAGTTTTGGGCCTGGGCAGGGAAATGCGGATGGAGAAGTTTCCGTTCACAGCGGTAATGGCATCATCACAATACCGTGCAGCCGGGAAATCCACATGGGCATAGTTTGTCTTGATTCTTTCGTTGGCATCAAATGCACGCAGGAGCGGATGCTGGCGGATCCAGCTAAAGGGCCGCAGGTAAGTATTAGAAGGAACAGGCAAAAGGGAGACGGCCAGTACATCGGACCATTTGCTGATATTCTCCATGGTGAAATTGGTCATGATCAGTGGAACAAAAACACATTCTTCCACCTGCACCAGTTCCTGGAAGATGGCGAAATGCCGGAGCACTTCGAAATACATCATGGTGAGTGAATGGCAGTGGTTATGGTTGGCAACGACTTCAGTGGTCGCTGCATAGTGCTGCCCTTCCTGGACGGTGGTTACCACAGAGGCATTCAACTGGCGATAGCTGTCGGCATTCTGCATGATTGCCTGGCGAAGTTTTTCCCCAAAAAACTGGGAAGTATTCCTGCTGCTGTTCTGCGAAGCCGAGCTGTTTGAATTCGCATAGCCACCGGCGACGCCAAGTGCACCCGATACCACGCCGAGGTTGGCCGCTACACCCAGGCCCGCACTGATGCCACTGGTTGTAGCCGAGCTTCGGCCCTGCAGGGCTTCACCGAGCGAACCACTCAGCTGATCAGCTAATTCCCTTTCATCCACTATTCCGGCGGCGAGTCTTTCGCCCTGGGAAATATTTTGTGATTCAGCAGCCTGCAGGGAATGGCTGGAATCAAATACGACGATCTGCTTTTTTTGTCCGGGTGCAAGCGGCAATGAGTACAACAGGTTGCCCAGTGAATAGCCATCGGCGCGGAACTCAGATTTGTAATGGAGGATATGGCCGGTGGCAACGGTAACGGATTGGTAAAAAGAGAGATAGTCGAAATCATCGGGGGTATCCTGCCAGCGGATGGGATTGTCGAGGTCAACCGGTTTACGTTTTATTTTTTCGGCACCGCCTTCGAGTTCAAAACCGGAGACCGTTTCCCCCTGCAGAGTAGTGAGGAATTTTTTCTTAAGGGTATAGTTGGCAACATCGGGATCAGAGGTACGCACAATACCGGTATAGTTGTATTCACTGATGGTGCGGTTGGGTGTGGAGAGGTTCACACAAGCGCCGCCAATGTCCTGCGTATATTCATCGGAGTTAATAAGGTCTTCCTGGCTGGGCAGGCGACCCGCCTTTTTGGGCGCATGACAATCGCAGTCATCCTCGCCCTTTGTGGGATCAGGCTCTTCGCAAACAGGATCGGTAACGAGGAGGTAGAGAAAATCGGAAGAGATGGTTTCGTTTTCCTGGTTGGGTATGATGGTTATATTGACCGGATTATTGGGTGTGAGCGACAGGAGTGCCTGTGCGGCAATATAATTGCCATAGGGATAGGCCATGGAGAAATTTCCATTGCCGTCTGCAGTAGTCGCAGCCACTACACGCCAGGGAGATTCAGCATCTGTTTTTGCCTGCACCAGAACGGTCGCATCTTTAAAGGGACATTCTTTGGTAAGTCCCACCAATTTGCCACGAAGTCTTTTTGTTTCTGCAGGTGGTGTGGCCGGATCGGCAGTGAGCACTGCGGGCTGGTATTCGGTCACCACGATTACAAGATCCTGCAGGTCAGGATCGTCGGTGAAAAAGTCTTTACTCCACAATTCAGCACCGTCATATCCTTTAACCTTGATGGTGATGATATTCTGCAGCCCTTCACTCAGCAACCTGCCCTCGTGTGTGAGTAAGAACGCGATTTTGTTGTTAACCGGAACATCCGGGTTCCAGTTCCAGTCGTAATGAATTGAATGGAAAACAGTATTGCCGGCGGCATTGGTAATGCGATAGTCCGCCAGGATATTATAAAAAAAGAGGTCGTTTTTTTTGAGTGGCCGGTCGTCTGCTGTATTTACCTGGAAGTGGCCGCCGATTTCAATTTCATGCAGGGCTTCTATGGAAATCGGGAAATCGAAGAGACTGAAGAAGTACTTTTTCAGGAATTCAACAAAGTTGGGAATATTATCCTGGTGAAAGCGATTAATGATGGCAGTTAGCCGGTCGTTGATCACTTTTTCAGGTAAGAAAGGCCCCTGGGAACCAAGGTCATTTTCTTCCACCAAAATTTTCAGGAAAGCAAGCAGGCTGATATTGGCACGCTGGTTCATGATTTGTTGAAAGGCCGGCAGCACAGTATCGTAAACCTGTTTATTCACCAGGAAAATGCTTTCTGCAAGCGGTGCTTCAGTAAATCCGTCGGTGTTGAGACCCTTTATAAAGTACAGTGCGGAAAAGGGATGGCTATAATTAAATTCCTGCACCCCAAACCGGAGCAGCAGATCAACAGGAAAGGCAAGCGCAGCAACCGACAGCTCACCACCGTGAAAAGCCTGGGCTGTAAAGCGGAGGAAATTAGTTTGGGAATTATCCTTCCCAAGCAACCATGTAGCGGGCAGGTCAACCCTGTAATTCGTATTTTTCAACAGAAAATTTTCCTTTTCAGAAAAGCTGCCTGTTTGTTGTCGTTGGTAAACAGGACCAGCGGCCATACCTGCAATATTGGCGGAATAGGAAAATACAGGTAACCGGAAAACAATTTGAAATTGCGGAAAAGATGAATTATCTGGGTTGCCTTCGTAACCAAAGGATTGCTGGAGGTAGATCATGGCAAATTTTTTAAAGGTGAATACGGCCCGGGCAGGAGTGTTGTATCAAATGTAGGTCCTGACAAAACTTGACCTATCCCGTATTTTTCCCGGGTCAGGAGGGTGAAAAGGGCCGCAAAAAAAATTTCAGGCAGGCGTTTATTGGTTGAGCTTTCTGGTTTCGCGGACAGTTTGCAGCTGATCGGCAATCATTCCGGTAAGCGGCATGGGATCGTTGTTTTACCCACAGGGACGGGATACCAAACCCGGCTAGTATATTATCCAGTGTGGCTTTTCCCCGAACTGGCAGTCAATTTATTTAAGCTTTCCGTCTTCATCCAACGGAATCAAAACGATAACCTCATGATTGCCTGGGGTGCTGGTGTTGTCGTAAGTGCGATGGCCGGCCGAAACGGTGCCGCCTTTTCGTAAAGGCCTGATCGCAACAGGCATACTGTTTGAGCAGCAGCTATAGCCGCCTTGCACGGCTTGCCTTCCATCGGCATGGGCGGTCCACAACTCAGCCCCATCCACTGTCATCTTGTTCAGGAATATCTCAAATCCATTTCCATACCCGGTCATTAAATTGACCATGTTGCCGTCACTCGTGGCAACTACAGAATGTACTGCCTGCGGCGCCAGTTTGCGATCCAGGAATTCCCCTGAATTTGAAAAGAATAATAACCCGGTGAGCGCCTGGTTGGTTACGACGTAATTTCCATTAGTAAGTTTGGTGGTGCGGGTATCCCACATGTTAAAATTATTAAGTCCCCAGGTCATCGCATTTTTCCATATCATGTTTCCATCATTACCCAGTTTCACAATTAAAGCAGAATCACAATCAAAGCAGGCCCTGTTTTCACCCGGCTTATTACCGGAAATCACAATACCATCCTGTTCAATAACGGCACCAGCGGCATTGACCATGTTTTCCTGGTCAAATAGTTTTTCCCACTGCTGTGTACCATTATTATCGGTCTTTATGACAACTGTTTTATTAACCGGGTTCCCATAAGCATCGGGAACCGGCCGGGAACCAATCACCAAATATCCCCCATCGGATGTAGGGGCAATAAAGTTGTAGGCATCGTTCTCCTGCAGTTTTTTATTCCATAGCAGGCTGCCATCCGGCTTTATCTTAATGATTTCATTTGATATATAAATGTTCCGGGTTGATCCTGTTAAAATATAATTGCCATCGGTAGCAGGTTTCATAGCGCTGAACCAGTATCCGGCAGGGAAAGTCACCATACCCTTTTTCCTTAACATACTATCCAGTTGAAAGAAATAGGCCTTGTTCGTATTCCAGTCCCTTGCCATAACCACAAATTCATTTGCAGGTGTTTCTTCAATAGCAATTGGAACCAGGCTAATATCGTCGCCCAGGTCGATATGCCGTTGGCCTGAAATCACTTTAACTGTTTGCACAGTGGTTGCCTGTACACTGTTGTGGCTGGTAACGGTTAATGAAACAGCATACACACCACGGGTGGCATAAATATGTTTGGGATTTTTTTCTGAAGAACTTGCACCATCACCAAAATCCCAGTGGTAGGTGATCTTGTCGCCGGAATCAGAACAGTTGCGGAAATAATAATAAAAGTCCCGGTAAGCAGAAGTATCGGGCCAGCCATAATTATTAAAAGGATCCGACACGATGGCCGAGAAGCAGGCAGTGGGCTGGGTTACATTTATTGTTTCGGTCTTTTTGCAGGAAGTAATTGCAGCAAACACCAGGGCAATTATGAAGATAGGCCTGCTAACCGGAAGCATATTTTTCATATAGGTTACAGTTCAATTTTTTCAACAAGCAAATAAGCGTACTGTTGGTTTGGATTTGACATCCCGGCGGAGACTAGTGTATTCCCATTGCGGAAAATCTTAAAAGGAACGAATGTAGCCGGATACTCTTTAACCTTATTAAGGGCGGGATATGCTATTGCATCAATGCGCATATCAGTTGGTTTTGCTGAATAAATGAGCGTCCCATCACCATTAAAAGCAAAGTCTGCATAATTGCCATAATAATCAAGATACCGGTCGAATACCAGGGACTTATCGAAGATGGAACCTGAAGGCCCGGTGATCATTTTACTGCCATCGGGAAAAGACCTTACAATACTTGCGTCCATCGGGTGATCACCATGGTAAGTATCATTTTTCGCTTCCAATACTGCGCCTTCAGGACTGAAATGGTAATAGGAAAGATCAACCGGCATTAAGTTTATGGTGAGGTCGATCAATTCAACATCGGGTCCTTCCAGCGGGTACAACCTGGTTGCAGTCCAATAACCCGTCCTGCCCAGGAGATTCTTTGATGCGCGGTCATATATCTTAATGCAATTGGAATACCCGGATTGCATATCAGAGGAACCGACATAGAGAATTCCCCGTGCAGCAACAACCGAGCCTATATAAGTGCCGGCAACAAATATTTTATCCTTTAACTGCAATGTTGCAGCATCCAGGATATTCAGCCAGCCGTCATTTGATGGAACATACAATTCGGCGCTGCCATTAAATTCACCCCTGCTACAATATCCAATGCTAACCGGGAACTCTGCGGAAGCCAGCACGCGGCTATCAGAACAAGCCACCAGGCTTACCTTTTTTTCTTCCATTACAAAAACCCTGTCCTGCACTTTATCATATATCACATCATTGGGTTTTCCGTACACGAGGCTATTGGGCCGGTTATAAATAAATCCATCGGAAGGCCAAAATCCATTGTTACTGAGCGAGGTGTCGCCATGCATGACGAGAATGGAATAATTAATGAATTTTGTTAACGGCATTTTATTCTCGGTAAAACGCACATGATCCGGATCAGTGCTTTCATCGATGATCTCATCATAAGTTCCAAAGATGCCATTCTTAAAATAAGCGCCGGAACGGGCCAGCTGGTATTTCACAAATTTTTTACCGGTGAATTTGGTCCATTTTAATACGATCGTTGAATCATTAATGGTCTGTTCAATATTCAGTTTAATCGGTGCCTGTACAGTCGGAGGAACCACATTAATCACTTCTTCCTTTTTGCAGGAAAATAAGCAGAGGCTTACCAGCACACAGAAAATTATCCTGTTTGCCATTAACTGATCAGTAAACCGGTGAAATTTTTTATGGAAAGGAACTGCTGTTTTGTGAGCGCTTAGCACAGCGATAGCAGGACTAAAAGCAAGCGAAAGCCTGATTAGTTTCATGTGGACCTAAGGTTTAATGGCCAAAAGATAATAAACCCAAATTAAAAAACAAAATCCCGGCAAGGCAATAGAATAGGGTCACAGATGGCATTACTGATTAGAACCCAGGATTTGTGCAGCAATGGACAATTGGAAATCAGTCACCAATTAGTTAACTTTTTACCATGAAAAAATTATTGCTGCTCATTGTCGCGGGAATGCAATACTTCGTATCGCCAGCGCAGAAAATTGACCTGGTAAAAAATGGACAATCTGCGTATAGTATCGTGATGCCAGCGAAACCAACGACGATGGAGCTGAAGGCCGCCAAGGTATTACAGGATTACCTGCGCAGGATGACCGGCAAGGAACTGCCGCTTCGCCCCGATGACCAGGCGCAACAGGAGCAGGAAATATTAATCGGAAATGTCCAGCGGGCGGCTATGCAACAATTACCACTAAACGAATTACCCGAAGATGGTTTATGGATAAAGACATCCGGTAAAAAGTTACTCATTGCCGGCGGCGCCAGGAAGGGTGTGCTTTATGGCGTGTATACCTTTCTCGAAAAATACCTGGGCTGCCGGAAATATGCATCCGACCTAACTGTAGTGCCCAAGCGAACATCAATAGTTTTGAACGCGATCAACGATAAGCAGTTACCGGCATTTACCTACCGGGAAGTTTTTTATAATGATGCCTATAACCAGGAATATATGGATTGGCATAAGTTGCATTCTTTTGAAGGCCGTGGAGCAGATAAAAGCCAATGGGGCTATTGGGTGCACACTTTTGCCAGCCTGCTGGATATAAAAGAATATGGTACAAAACATCCTGAATATTTTGCGTTTTATGACGGGCAACGACATGCAGGCACAATATCAAATTGGGATGGTAATGGCACACAGCCTGAAGCACAATTGTGTTTATCCAATCCGGATGTGCTCGAGATAGTTTGTAAAAACCTGAAGCTGGCCATGGATAAAAAGCCAGGGGCACTATATTGGAGCGTGAGCCAGAACGATAATGTAAACTATTGCAGGTGTGCTGCATGTGCCGCATTGGATAGTAGCTATGCAGCATTCAGGCCGGAAGACAAAATGTATTCCACCCATGGCGGGGAAAAATATCCGGCATTAGGCATGGGATCATTATTACATTTTGTGAACCAGGTAGCGGATCGTTTTCCCGACAAAATCATCTCCACCCTGGCCTACCAGTATACCCGAGTGCCGCCCAAAGGCATAGTGCCGCGCAAAAATGTAAACATCATGTTATGCAGTATCGAAAGTTCACGCAATGACCCGATGGAAACCGGGGACACTTCTTTCAGCAGCGACCTGAAGGGCTGGGGCCGCATCACCAACAATATCCTGATCTGGGATTATACCATAAGCTTCAACAATTTACTGGCACCATTTCCAAACCTGCGCGTATTACAACCCAATATCCAATTCCTGCACCGCAACCATGTGTCGGCATTGTTTGAGCAGGGAAATATCCAACAGGGCGGCGAGTTCGCACAGTTAAGGGCTTACCTGATGGCGCGTATGTTGTGGAATCCGGAAATATCCGTTGCAAAAGAAATGGATGAGTTTTTAGCGGCTTACTATGGCCCTGCGGCGCCTGAGGTGAAGTCCTATATTACGCTGCTGCACGACAATAACCAATCCGGGAAAGGGGTGAAAATGTCGATTTTCGGATCGCCTGTAGATGGGAAGGACAGCTATTTATCGCAACCCCTCATCAAGCAGTACAATGACATTTTTGACCGTGCAGAGGCTAAGGTGAAAAACGATGAAACATTGTTTGCCAGGGTTCGGTCCGCACGCCTGCCCGTTTATTATGCCATGCTGGAGATCGCAAAGGAAGAAAAAACGGGGCCCCGGGGCGCATTTGTGAAGGGTGCTAAAAATGAATGGATACCCAATCCATCGATTGAAGCAGCGTTGTATGAATTTTACTACCACTGTATGCGCACCAATGTGTCGAGGATAGCAGAATGGGATACCACACCAACGGAGTATTTTGAGCAATACCGGGCATTTTTAGCGGCGGCGCCCCAATAGCAGGTTACCATCAACAAGCTCTAAGGATGGTTCACCACCAGCTCAAAAATCTTGAGGGCACAACACCCTATGCATTGCGCAATATCTTTTCCATCTTCCTGCCCTTTGCCAACTCATCCACCAGCTTATCCAAATACCTGACCTTCTGCGTCAAAGCATCCTCGATTTCCTCCACCCGATACCCACAGATTACCCCGGTGATGAGGTGCGCTTTGGGGTTTAACGAAGCATGCCGGAAGAAGATTTCAAAACTTGCCTTTTCATTGATCAGCTCCTGCAGCTTCTTATTATCGAAGCCAGTTAACCACTCTATGACCTGGTGCAATTCTTCTTTTGTCCTGCCTTTCTTCTCAACTTTTGCGAGATACAAAGGATAGACGGAAGCGAAAGTCATTTTTGCGATACGCTGATGGTGTGTGTCGGAATTGTTCATTTTATCTTACTCAATATCATTAGGCTCCCAAAGTTCAACCTTGTTGCTTTAAATGTAAATAATATGAACAAATTTGCCATGATCAAAAGCCCCACAAAAAATATTCACGCCCAATTCACTTCGCATATATCAGCATTTTTTCTACATCAACAAGCGGCTTTACATTTGGGTCCATTAAACGAATACTGCTTTATGCCTGATTACAAACTTTTGGAGAAATTTTGCCGCGCGTAAAGCATTCTGTCAAGGGATAGCATCGATTCCTTCCTGATATATTATGCGGCGGCGAAAGATAAGGCGGACAAAGCATTTGACACGCAAATTTCCCGGTACAATAAGGCCGCTAAAACGCTCCCGGCAAGCTGGGCAGGCATGGCCAAATCCCAATTCATCGCCCACCGGATTTTCCGGGAAGACGGACTCATACACGGTTACCTGAAACATACTGCTGTAAAAAACCTGCCACCGGAGCAATATATGTTTCTGCAGGAGCAGTCCGAATCACCCTGGATGTTTCGATTTTGCAGTATAGTATCCCGCCCTGCACCGGATTTCTTCCTGATGGAAGATGTTTTCCGCGAAGAAGAGTTCCTGCTTTTCTCCCCCTCGCTCACCCAAACTCTGGCAGAACAACCTGTACTGCTTTGTTTTTTGTTGACGGGTTTCAATGGGGATTGCTGGCAAAGTTTCGGTCCTTTTGTTTCATTCAGCGGTTTCGACCCCGACGATATTTTCTTCTTTGCCACAGAACAAAATCCGGAGATCTATGATGAGGAAGGACTCATCAGGGGAATCGAAGAAAACCCTGTGCCGTATATGCTGCTTATTACCGGATCAACTTACCCCCGATATTCAAACTCACCAGCGGCGACTATGAATCGCCACCGCATTTTGCCGCGGCCTATTACCACGAGGAAAAAGGCATCCTTTCCCTATCAGCGATGACAGACCTTGGCTACCACAAGATGCAACTCCTGCTTAATAAATGCGGACTGACTATTGCCGAAGAACCGGAGATCAGGGTTCATTTGTTCATGATTAATCTCATTAAAGATATCCTGGGCAAAACAATAAAGTTCCACCCTTATGATAAGCTGTTCGATATTAAAAGCAGCCCGGCGGAGGACAGGGTGTTGGCAAAAATTAACCACCTGCTGCAAATGGCCCTGCCTGCGATTAATGCCGGCAAGGATCCCGATATTGAAGCGCTTGCAAAACAAGCCGGTGTAGACCCGGAGATAGCCAGGGAAATTATCGGCAAAACATTGGAGCGGGTAAAGAAGTTAAAAAAATAATATAGTCGAACATCAATCCAGCAAGCCGCTTAACATGGCTTGCCAGGTATCAATTGGTCGCTTAGTTAAAATACCTTCTACTCGATTCTTTAAAGATGGTGAATGTAACAGCAGGTTACTCATTTTCCTGCCAATTACCCTGGCCGAAACCAACGATAAATAGTTACTTTCATTAGTATCATATAATTCCATGACATCGAAAGAATCGTTAAAAACGGCAGTATCATATAATTCGAAATATACCATTATGATGTGGTCTATATCACTGATATCTTTTGTTCTGGATGGCCTGTCATCAAAGGCAATCAGCTTTAATAAAACAATACCTTCAATAGCGCAGACATTGATATTGGTTCCATCTATATCAATTGTGGTAATAGAAGAATAAGCTTCCTGAAATCCCGGCACATCCAGGACAAACACCTTTGGCTTGTTGAGGATAGTTTCACTGCTGTTATTTTCAATGGCACCAAAAGGCAGCAGATCTACTTCAATGCTCTTTTTGTAGAAAATTTTTATAGGTTCTGTCGGATGCGCTTCAAATGTTCCGGTGGCCAGCATACTTTGTTTTACGGCGTAAAATTGTTCTTCACTAGCTAAAAGGATGGCCAGGTCTACATCCTTAGTTGCACGAAAAGCAGCCTTCCCTGGTATAGCTGAAAGGTGAATATCGCGAGCCACAGCTCCAACAATATAAAAGTCAACATCATGCTGTTTGAAAACCTTTTCCAGGTCCTTTAGCATACCAATGATTATCGGGCTTAATGGTTCATCTGTCATTTTCTAAATACCTGACTTTAATTTTTTCAGCTGTTTCCCTATTCCTGCTATCCAGGCTGGTGGCTAATTCGGCATAAGCCAATAAGGGTGGAACAGTGTTGAGGTCTTTTCCTGCATGTTTAAGCTCTTCTTCATCCCAGAACATTTCCATCAATTCCAAAGAACCATGTTCATCCGGTATCAACTTTAATTCCTTCATCAATTGAATTTTTGGATAGCTTGAATAAATTGCAAATTTTTCAGGACGCAGATTGTTGGTCAACAAGGCCCCTGCCGCTTCACCACCCCATAAAAAATGCAATGCAGGGTCATTCTTCCAGTCTGTCTTAACACCTTCGGCACCTAAAAATCTAAACGTTCCCAGCTTCAATTTTGGCCGTAATACTGAAGCAAACATCTCTACCCACTTTTTTTGCAATTGACTAGTATTCTCCAGGAATAAGTTGCCATTCTTATCGGTTTTTACATACCCTCCATTTTTTAGCTCTTCTATAAGAGGCCCTATATTACCCAATGCAATACCACTTGTTTTTGCCAAACTACGGTAGGTTGCATTGATCATTTCCGTGTTCTGTAACACCACAAAAAGAAATTTCAATCCAGCCGCTTTCCAAAGTTTTCCCTGTTCTGGTATACGTACCTCAGTTACCTGCTGATCATTAATATACAGGTATAAACCACCATGCCTGACAAAGCAGTTTCCAGAAGCTTCTATATAATTGACGCCCAAGCCTTTTAATTCATCTTTCAATGGCCTCGGAATATACTGGCTAATGATCAGCCAGTTTACCTCTTTGCGTGTTTCCATTCGTTCCAGCAGACCGGGTAAGTGCATCTTCCTGATTTCGTTTTTCACTTGCACGGCGAATTCAATCACCTCCTTTCCGGTTTTCATCCGAATCCTGTGGTCCATACCTATCTTCTCTCGTTTCGTTAGTGAGGCCCATGGTATTTCCTTAACAGTGATACCTGTTTGTTTATGGAGAGCGATAAGGGCTTCCTGGATAATTTCCTCTTCTACCATGTTCATTATTTATAAATGTTCATGAATCATGAACACGCAAATTTAATGAACAAAAGGCAGAATTTCACTTTATTTGGAAATTTTCGTTTAAACAGGTGTAGTAAGATGGTATTTTGCGGTCTTCAGGCGGCCTAAACAATTGTCACCCTCCTGGGATGCTGACCACCGGAATCCACTCTTCGCAAGCTAAAGCGCAAACATAGGCAAGAAACCAGGTTAACATTTCATTTGACGAATACCCAATAAGCCGTTATATTTAAATACAACGGTTGCGTGGCCATTCAAATACAAGACAAAAGCATACAATGGCAATACGCGTAGCAATAAAACACAAAACGACCTATCATTACGACAGGCCGGTTTCCTTATCGCCCCATATTTTCCGGTTAAGGCCTGCCGTCCATTCAAGAACACCCATTGAAGCCTACTCGTTTAAGATCAGTCCGGCTGATCATTTCATCAACTGGCAACAGGATCCATTTGGGAACTACCAGGCCCGGGTGGTGTTTAACGACAAAACCACCGCGCTTTCCATTGATGTGGAAGTGATCGCCCGCATGGAAGTGATCAATCCCTTTGATTTTTTTGTGGAAGAATATGCCGAGCATTTTCCTTTTACCTATACCAGCCAATTGCAGAAAGAGCTGGTGCCCTATATGGAACTGGAAGAACAAGGACCATTGCTGCAAAACTGGCTGGCACAGGTGGACAAAAGCAAAAAACGCATTGTTGATTTCCTGGTATATATCAACGCCAGGTTATACAACGATATCGCTTATTCGATACGCATGGAAGCGGGTGTGCAGACACCTGATGAAACGCTTAGTAAAGCATTAGGTTCCTGCCGCGATTCCGCCTGGCTGCTGGTGCAGATCCTAAGAAGCCTGGGGCTCGCAGCACGCTTTGTTTCCGGCTACCTGGTACAGCTAACCGCAGATATCAAATCACTTGACGGACCATCGGGACCAGAAGCTGACTTTACTGATTTACATGCCTGGACAGAAGTGTATGTACCCGGCGCCGGCTGGATCGGCCTGGATCCTACATCAGGCTTGTTTGCAGGCGAAGGACATATCCCATTGGCCTGCACGCCGCATTACAGCAGCGCAGCGCCAGTAGTGGGCGCCAGCGATAAAGCGGAAGTGAGTTTTGAATTTGAAAATAAAGTTACCCGCATCCACGAAGATCCCCGTGTAACCAAGCCCTACACAGAAGCGCAATGGGCCGCCATTGAAGCATTGGGTTACCAGATCGATGAAGACCTGCAAGCCGGCGATGTGCGCATGACCATGGGTGGTGAACCCACTTTTGTTTCCATCGATGATATGGAATCGGCGCAATGGAATACGGCGGCCGATGGGAAAGAAAAACGGATCCTTTCGCATGACCTGATTTTTCGTTTGCGGGAGAAATTTGGTCCGACCGGTATGATCCACTACGGCCAGGGAAAATGGTATCCCGGCGAGCCCCTGCCCCGCTGGCAATATGGTTTGTTCTGGCGGAAAGATGGCTATCCCATCTGGCGGAATTTGCAATTGATTGCACATGAAAAAACAGCGCACAGCTATACACATGCAGATGCAAAATTATTTATCGAAGAACTTGCACGGCATTTAGCTGTGAGTACAGAAAATATCAGTGCAGCCTACGAGGATGCATTTTTCTTTTTATGGAGTGAGGGAAAAACCCCGGTGAATATAGATCCGCTGAAAGCCAACCTTAAAGACAGTATTGAAAGAAGGACTATCGCCCAGTTGCTGGACAAAGGTTTGAACAATCCGGCCGGGTTTGTATTGCCGATACAATGGAATTACGACAACAGCAACTGGCGCAGCGGCAAATGGGTTTTTAACCGGGAATATTTATTCCTGCTTCCCGGGAATTCGCCTATTGGCCTGCGTTTGCCATTGGAATCCTTACCGGTTGTCCCTAAGGATGAGGAACCGCAACTGGTAGAAAGAAGTTTGTTTGAGGAGGTTCCTGTTTTGGGAAGTTTCCAGGAAGCCATCAGCCGGCGATATGCAACCATTACAGTACATCCGCCTGTTGTAAAAAAGGCCTTGATAGAAAAAACCCCGGCAGCAGATCATGACCAGCACATAAAGTTCGAGGTTGATATTATTAAGACCGCATTGTGTGTAGAAGCGAGGGAAGGTGTGATCTACATATTCCTGCCACCGATGGAATACCTGGAGCATTACCTCGATATGGTAGCCTCCATTGAAGCCACTGCCTTAAAACTGAACATGCCGGTGCGTATTGAAGGGTATGAACCACCGCGGGACAATCGTATGGAAAGGCTGGTGGTATCGCCGGATCCCGGGGTGATTGAAGTGAATATCCATCCGGCAAAAAGCTGGAAGGAATTGCTGCAAAATACCAACACCTTATATGAGCAGGCCTATTTGTCGAGGTTAGGTACAGAAAAATTCATGGTCGATGGCCGGCATACGGGAACAGGTGGTGGCAACCATATCACCATCGGTGGCGCGAAACCAGCAGATAGTCCCTTGTTACGCAGGCCTGATTTATTGCGCAGCCTCATTACCTATTGGCAACACCATCCCGGGCTATCCTATTTATTTTCCGGATCCTTTATCGGGCCCACCAGCCAGGCGCCAAGGATAGATGAAGGCCGTGATGAAAAATTATATGAACTGGAGATCGCGTTTTCGCAGGTGCCCGATAAAGGCGAAGGCTATGTGCCGTTTTGGCTGGTTGACCGGATATTCCGCCACCTGCTCACCGATATAACGGGCAACACCCACCGCTCGGAATTCTGCATCGATAAAATGTACTCCCCCGACACTTCATCGGGCAGGCTGGGGATACTGGAGTTCCGGGCTTTTGATATGCCGCCGCACAAGCAAATGAGTTTGTTACAGATGTTGTTGTTGCGCGGGCTGATCGCCAAATTCTGGAAGACACCGTATAAACACAAACTGGTGCGCTGGGGTCCGCAACTGCACGATAAATTTCTACTTCCGCACTATGTACACGAAGACATCCGCGAAGTGGTGGATGATTTAAACGATGCCGGTTATGCGTTCCAGATGAGTTGGTTTGATGCCTATTTTGAATTCCGGTTTCCGCATTATGGCACTACCAGGATCCAGGGCATAGAGATGGAATTGCGCATGGGCATTGAACCCTGGCATGTGCTGGGTGAAGAAATGAGCAGCAGCGGCACGGCCCGTTTTGTAGATTCCTCCTTAGAGAAAATTCAGGTAAAGCTGCGCAATTTCAATAACGACCGGTATGTGTTGCTGTGCAATGGCAACCGGGTGCCCTTAAAAGAAACCAATATTAAAACCGAATTTGTGTGCGGGATACGTTACCGGGCCTGGCAACCACCATCAGCATTGCATCCTACTATTGGTACCGATGTGCCGCTGGTCTTTGATCTTGTAGATACCTGGAATGGCAGGAGCATTGGCGGCTGCACCTATCATGTATCGCATCCCGGGGGCAGGAGCTACGACACATTTCCCATTAATGCCTATGAAGCGGAAAGCCGCCGGATCAGCAGGTACTGGGACTATGGCCACACGCAGGATACCATACAGTATACACCTGTTTCTTCCGGTGCCAGTCATTTTATTGTGGAAAGCAACAGTCAATACCTGGTGGATGTGCCCGAGGTGGTCGTAAACCCTGATTATCCCTATACATTAGATATGCGGCAATATTGGGGAAAGAAGAAGCCCTGATTGGCTGGCCATAAAACTGCAATACCATATCATGAAACTCTTTAACTGCACCAATTGTGGCCACCCGGTATATTTTGAAAATGTTTTTTGTTTAAACTGCAATGCCTCCCTGGGTTTTGATGTACAAAGCCTTCAACAAATTTCCCTGGTTGCCGGGAATAATTGGCAGTACTGCTTTAACCACCAGTTTAACGTTTGCAATTGGTTGGTTCCGGTTGGAAGCGCTTCCGTATTTTGTACCGCCTGCCAGCTTAACCGAACTATACCTGATCTCACCAGGCCGGAGTACCTTGAAAAATGGAATGCCATTGAAATTGCCAAGCACCGGCTTATCTACCAGCTGCTGCATTTACAGCTTCCTTTAGTCAGCAAGGAACAAAATGAAGCGGAAGGACTGGCTTTTGATTTTATTGCCGACGACAAAACGGCTAAGGAAAAAAAGGTATTTACCGGCCATGATAATGGCGTCATCACCATCAACATTGCAGAAGCAGATGATATAGAAAGGGAGATGGCCCGAAAGCAAATGGATGAAGTGTACCGCACTTTGCTGGGGCATTTTCGCCATGAAGTGGGGCACTATTATTGGGACCGCCTGATCGCCAGCAAAAGCCATATCTATGAATTCAGGAACCTGTTCGGGGATGAAAGCCTGGACTATGCAGAAGCCCTGAAAAAATATTATGCGGAAGGTGCGCCTGCCGGCTGGAACAACCACTACATCAGCGCGTATGCCACCATGCACCCCTGGGAAGACTGGGCTGAAACATGGGCACATTACCTGCATATCATCGACACACTGGAGACTGCATATTATTTCGGGTTAAGTGTCCATCCCATTAATGAAGCAACCCAAAAACTACAAACAGGTACCATAACCGATCCTTATTATATCCGGGATTTTGAAAGCATCATACAGTTATGGCTGCCTTTAACTTTTGCCATGAACAGCCTGAACAGGAGTATGGGTTTAAAAGACAGCTATCCATTTATGATCAATAATGCAGTGGTTGATAAAATGAAGTTTATCCATAAAGTGGTGCGTGAAGCAGCATCAGTCCAGCCTCTTCACATCAACTAATACGCGCAACTGATGATGGCCACTGCTCAGGATTACCCCTTTCAGCGGGGTAATATCAGTATAATCCCGGCCCCACCCGATGGTAATATGCCGCATTCCAGGAATCATATTATTGGTAGGGTCAAAATCAATCCAGCCTAACTGTGGTACATAAACAGCAAACCAGGCGTGTGAAGCATCAACGCCTGTAAGTTTTGGTTTGCCTATTGGTGCAACAGTTTCCAGGTAACCGCTAACATAGCGCACCGGCAAGCCCATTGTGCGGACACAGGCAATGGCGAGGTGGGCAAAATCCTGGCAAACACCTTTACGGAATTTCATAACCTCTGTAAGGGGGGTAGCCACCGTTGTAAAACGAGGATTGAATTCAAAGTCCAGGTAAATCTGTTGCATCAGGTCGTTGGCAGCTTCCAGAAAGGGCCGGCCAGGGGTAAAGAATTGTGCGGCATAGGCGGCAATATCTTCATTGGCGGCCGTGACAGGTGTTTCGGAAATGTATTGCCTTGCATTAAAGTTTTCTTCACCAGGCTCCAACACCTGTTGTTTAACCTGTTCCCAGCTGGTGCCAGCAAAAAAGCTCAGTTCCGCTTTATCCGCCACAATTTTTTTAACCTGCGATTTTACGGTAACCGCTAAGCGCCGATGTTCTTTCTGGATGGCGAAATAAATAACCTTGTTGCCAAAATAATCCTCATACTCCCTCAAAATATCGGGCTGTGGTGTGATTTCAATCTCCGTGTTTTTACATAATTGTGTTGCCGTATTGCGAACGAGCAATTTCGCCATATTATGACAGAGGCTTACTGAATTATTGTATTCGTATTCTGTGGTATGGGTTACCTGGTATTCCATGCTTTTGCTGATTAACGGAAAAGTTGTTGTTGCGTTTGTGCATGTTTAAAATAAGTAGAGGACACTACATTGTAAATATTGTAAATCAAAGCATTTATTTCAGTTAAAAAATTATCGAGGTTTTTATAGGATTGCGTGGCTTCATCCACTACCGATAATTCATCCTTGCCGGATAATTTAATTTTGGTAAACACTTCCAGTACCAGTCGCTCATGTTCAGACAGGCTGTGGCCATTCTGGATTTTAGGCAAAGCAGATAAATAGGCTTTCATCTTTTCAACCTGGTACAATAAGGACCGGGGATTATTGGGGTCGAAGAGCAGCAGGTCCAATACCAGGGGCAATTGCAGGTGGGCCTTATATTTAAACCGGTAATTTACCATGCTCTCGTTGCTATTCAAAACAACTTCCTGCAGCAGGTATTCCACTGCATCGGCATTTTTCCGGGTAAGTGTAGCGCGCAGCATGCCAACCAGCAAAATGCTTTGTTCCATTTTCCGGCCGCTATCCAGCAAAACCCAACCCCTGTCGCGCGAAATCGTTTCCCTGTTTAAACTGACAAATGCCATCATGGAAGTAATGATACCATCCAGTGCGCTTTGAATTTTATAATTCCCTTTATTTTGCACCGACTTTGCCCGCTGCCAATTTTCCTCCATCTCCTTTATCACGCGCCAGGTATCGCCGGACCAATGATCCCTTATGGCTTCCAGGGACCTTAAAAAACAGGAGATGTTATAGCTTAATCCGCCTACGCGTTTCTCATCAAACAATACATCCGCTAATTCCTTCCAGGGGTTTTCCATTTTTTGCCTGGCCTCTTTACCCGTAAAACCCGGAAATGTATTGGTATAGGCTGTTACCGCCGTCAATAAAGATTTTTTCAGGTCCAGGTCGTTATCGATAAACGCTTTGTTGGCTTCTTCAACGACTTGCATTACAGTGCGTAAAAAGCGGGCGTTGCCCAATACGCGTTCTGCATAGCGGCCAGCCCAAAAAAGGTTCTCGCCAGTGCGGCTGGGCAGGTAATCGCTTTTATCATGGGTAGGCTGGTCCTGCAAATGATCCTGGTCTTTTTTAATATGCAGCACACTGTTTTCTTCGTCGGACAGTATCCAGGTGTCTTTACTAAAGCCGCCCAACTGGTTACTGATGATCATATTTTCCTTATCCAGTGAAGTGCGGGTCAGTCCGCCGTTCATGATCGTGTAGCCACCGTTATCACTCACCGCAAAGCTCCGGAATAAAGCATGGCTTGATTCCAGGTTGCCGTTAACCCAGGAAGGGGAAAGGGAAAAATCAACTTTCTCCTGGCCAACATACAAATGCGGTTGGGTTTTGATCCGTTCTTTCAGTTCCTGCAATGCGGCGTGATCAAGCAGCGTAGCATCAACGGAAGTGCGTTTATCCGATTCCCGGAAAATCCTTTTAATAACCAGGGATGATAAATTATCCAACACATAATTGAGCGCCTGTGGTTGTCCGCACCACCAGGAAGCGATGGTCGGCAGCTTCAATGGTTCATTTAAAAAATATCGGGCGATGGCCGGCAAGAAAGGGATCAGGCCGGGGTTCTCCACTACGCTGCTGCCCAGCGGGTTGGCGATGCTGACATTGCCGCTTCTTACTGCCTGCAATAAACCGGGTACCCCTAACAGTGAGTCTTCCTTCAGTTCCAGCGGATCACAATACACATCGTCTACCCTTCGCATGATCACATCCACTTTTTCCAGTCCGCCCAATGTTTTCAGCCACACGAAATTATCTTTCACCATCAGGTCATCGCCCTGCACCATGGTAAAGCCCAGGTGGGAGGAAAGAAAAGAATGTTCGAAGTAAGTTTCGTTGCCGGGTCCGGGTGTTAGAATAACGATACGCGGTGTTGCTGCAGTGGAAGGCGCTATCTGTGTTAAGGCCTGGCGCATGGAATGGAAAAACGGTGAAAGCCTTTTAACTTTCTGGCCATTAAAAAGTTCGGGGACGATGCGGGCCATGGCCATGCGGTTTTCCCAGGCATAGCCGGAACCGGAGGGCGCCTGTGTGCGATCGTTTAATATCCAGATCCGGCCGTCTTTGCTGCGGGCCATATCTGCAGAGTAGATCACCAGTTGGTGATGGCCGGCCTGTTGGATGCCACAGCATTCGCGCAGGAAACCGTTATGGTTGTATACGATTTCCATGGGGAGGATGCCATCTTTGATGAGGCGCTGTTGGCCATAGATATCCTGTAAAATAAGGTTGAACAATGTAGCGCGTTGCTGGAGTCCGGCTTCGATCAAACGCCATTCGTTTGCATCCACAATAAAGGGAACGATATCCAGGTTCCACGCACGGTTAAGTCCGGTTTGGTCGTTATAAATCTGGTAGGTAACGCCATTCTCTTTTAGAAACCGCATGATATCCTGGCTGCGGTTGGCTATCTCTTCATTACCCAGTTTCGAAAACGAACTGAAGAAAGTATTCCATTCCTGTTGCAGGAAAAACGGATGGTTAGGCAATATAAATTGACCGGTTTCAGAAAGCATGCAGTGATTTAAATGCAGTGTTAGGTTAGCGTGGATTCATCAAAAATAACAAATTAAAATTACCGGCAGGCCAGGCGCAGTATATACTTTCAATTAAACCAGACTGCATAACCCTGTCTTCTTAAATCGAGGGCAAGTTTCTCTTCCATTCGCAAAGCTTCTTCCCTGGTCATCGGCTTCAGGTTTAAATGTTCGTAGAGGCTCGGACGAAGATAAGTGCCGTATTGCTGGACAATATTTGCAGAAAGCTTGTGGCCCTTTTTGTTAACATACCCGGTTTTATGTTGCAGGAATCGTTCAGCAGGCGTTTTGCTGGTCATGCCGACATAAAGGCACTGGAGAACCCCATTAAATTGTGGATTAGCAGAACGGAATTTTGCATTTTCTGTGAAGACCCGTTTTGACAGTTCTATAACATAAACCTGGTACCTCATTTTTAAAATAAATTTTCCCTTTTAAATGTAACGGCCATATTTTTTGCACATTACCTGTCAGGTTTTTTAGCTGAACCAACCAGGTTAACATCAACAAGTTCTAAGGATGTAACCATACCCTTAACGGTGTCTTTGTACTTCTTAAAATGAGGGGTCTCTATATGAGATTTGTATGCGGTTGTATCAGCATATATTTCAAGGATTGTGATGTGTGAGGGGTCGATTTTGTCGGCAACGGCATAATAAGTCAATACGCCTGGTTCAACCCGGACAGCAGTAGTCATTTGTTCTTTCAGTGCTGCGTTATACTTGTCCAATTGCAATGGGTCAACTTTAATTTTTGCCAACCTGACCATTTGATTTTTTTCCTGTGCCATAGCCTGTATGCTAAATGAAAGTGTCAGAATAAATAAGGTAACTATTGCGGGCAACAATGCAGTCTGCTTAGAGATTTTCATATGTTTGATATTTTCCGCACCCAATATGATACTGTTAATTTCCATATTTAAACTTGTAACCTGGAATTATGCATTAAAATAATTTTCCTACATCGCGCTGTCCGGGTTCTCCTCCAGTTTCCCTCCCCGTTAAGTATCTATTTGATCTTCGTACAATAAATGCGCATTGGGCTGATAAATTTCCATGATAAAGGAAGGGTGCGCAAACATGGTTTACCAATAGTTTTAATGTGTCAATTAATAAGGTTATGCCGAAAAAGGGCACACAAACCCGGTACCAGGCTCAGCAGCCGCCAATTTCAACCAAGCCTAAATTACCCATCTCCTTTACTAATTAAACATCTCCCCATTTTAGTTCCCTTCGCCGCGGCCTCCCTGCCGAATTATCTTTATCTTTTGCGGGCAAAATTTCAACTATGCCCCCAAAACATTCCAACAGCCGGCGCAGTTTCATCAAAAACTCGGTCGGCGCTATTGCTGCATTTACCATTGTACCCCGCCACGTACTCGGCGGACCCGGTTTCCTGGCTCCCAGTGACCAGCTGACCAAAGCCGTTATCGGCACCGGCGGCATGGGCCGCGGCCACTTTGAACTTGGCGGAACCCGTACCGTAGCTATCTGTGATGTCGATACCCGCCACATCCAGCTTGCCCTTGATAAACTGGGCGGCGGAAAAGGCGTGAAGACCTTCCGCGATTACCGTGAACTGATCACCCTCCCTGAAGTGGATATCGTGCATATTGCTACCCCGCCGCACTGGCATGGTATCATGGCCGCCGATGCCGCCAGGGCCGGAAAGGATATCTGGTGCGAAAAACCAATGACCCGCACTATCGGTGAGGGCAAAAGGGTGATGGAAGCCGTGCAGCAACATGGCCGGATCTTCCGCCTCAATACCTGGTTCCGTTTCTCCGACCGTTTTTACGGAATGAACACCACGGTAAAACCAATCAAAAAACTGGTGGACAGCGGACTGCTAGGCTGGCCACTGAAGGTAACCGTTAGTAAACACACCGGGTTTGACTGGAAATTCTATTGGGTGGGTAAAACCAACCTGCCTGTTGAAACCGTTCCCCAGGAACTCGACTATGATATGTGGCTCGGGCCGGCGCCCTTCAAGCCTTACAACAGCCATCGCGTGCACACTACCTTCCGCGGGTACTGGGATTACGATGGCGGCGGATTGGGTGATATGGGCCAGCACTATATCGATCCCATCCAGTATTTCCTGGGCAAGGACGATACCAGTCCGGTTACCGTTGAAGTAGACGCACCCCAGCAGCACGACGATGCTGTGGGAACCTGGCGCAGGCTCACTTTTACCTATGCCGATGGCTGCCAGATCGTGCTGGATGGCGAGGGAAGCCTGGAAGATGCCGCTTATATTGAAGGCCCTAAGGGCAAGCTCTACAAAGGATTTAACTGTACCATCCCGGATATTGAGAAAAAACTGGCTGAATTCCCCGACCCGCTGCCTGTTTCCACCGATTTCATCGATGCGGTGAAGACCCGGAAGAAATTCGCCCTGAATGAAGAAAACGGACATCGCTCCGCAACCATTGTCAACATGGGTAAGATCGCGTTGCAGCTGAACCGCACCCTGCACTTCGATCCCGTGCAAATGGTATTCCTTAACGACGAAGGCGCAAACCGCCTCATGAACCAGCCCATGCGCGGTCCATGGAGTATCTGATGATTCGTCCTTTATTCATTCAAACACGCTATTCTATTTATATGAAAAAATTGTTCTTCTCGCTTTTATTTTGCTGCAGCCTGCTGACAATTGCAACTGCGCAAACTGATAAAAACCGCACGATACCCACCAAGATCGCCGACCTGCTGGCTAAGGAGCCTGCTGATGATTCCGCGCAATTGCTGAAAAATGCTGAGGCCGTTGCCGACCTGGGCGAAAGCGGGCTGATTGAACTGGCAAAGCAACTGGACAATACCGGTGATATTTCCCGGATCCATTTTGCGATCAGTGGTTTCACATTTTATGCTACAAAACCCGGAAGGGAAAGCTGGCGCTCCATGGCCACTAACGCATATGGCAAAGCGCTGTCATCTGTCAGCAGCCCCGAATCAAAGCTCATGCTGATCACCCAGCTGCAACAGGTAGGCAAGGATGATGCGATCATTTACCTGATTTCCTTTTTAAAAGATGAAAGGTTGTCGGATGCCGCATCCAGGGCGCTTGCAAGAATTAATACTGAAAATTCAAAGCAGACCTTACTGAATTCGCTTAGCAGCGTCAGCGGTAATGCAAGGCTGTATGTAGTTGAAGCGATTGGTTTTACCGCCTACCAGCCTGCAGCGAAGTCGATCATACAATTAGCCGCAACTGATGACCAGATGCTGAGGAAAGTGTGCCTGCATTCACTGGCGCAGATTGCAGATCCGTCCGCAGAGCCGCTGCTGGCCGCTGCTGCAGCAAAAGCGGGGTATACCTTCGATTATACAGAAGCCACTTCAGCTTACTTGCTGTTGCTGAACAACCTGCATAAAAACGGGGCTAATGACCTGGCTGCAAAGAAAGCCGACGCGTTAAATAAACAACTGAAAGCACCGACACAGCTTCACACCCGGATTGCCGCGCTGAAGATCCTGGCCGATATCCAGGGCGATAAAAGCCTTGCGCTGCTGACCGGTGCCATGAAGGATGCGAACCTGGAATACAGGCAGGCTGCTTTGAAATTCGCGGCTCCTTACCTCAATGAACAAACGAGCACTACCTGGCTGAATACGCTGAAGAATTCCAACAATACCGTAAAGGCGGAGATCATCAATATGCTGGCGGGAAAAGGTTACGCCACTGCTTATGCGCCAGCCTTGCAACTATTGCAGGGCACTGATGCAGCAGCACGCATAGCTGTTGCGAATGCAGCTGCCATCACCGGGAAATCTGCAGCAGCGCCTGTCCTGATAGGCCTGCTAAACAAAGCGGATAAGGACGAAGCAACTGCCATACAAAAAGCTTTATTGCTGCTGGATAGCAAAACTGTCGTAGCGCCAGCCGCTGCTGCATTGCCATCAGCATCGGCTCCTGGTAAATCAGCATTGCTGTATGTACTGGGCGAAAAAGCTGCGGCTTCGCAGGTGGGAACAGTTTTGCCTTACCTGAATAATACAGACGCTGATGTGAAATCGGCCGCTGCCGCTGCGTTGAATAAAATGGTCGGCCCCCAGGACCTGCCGGCATTATTTCCATTGCTGTCATCCACCACGGCCCCTGCAGACCTGAAAAATGTACAGGGAATTGTGATCACTGCATTAAATGGTATTGCTAATGCAGATGAGCGGTCAGCAGCTTTGCAGCAGCAGTTTGCTAATGCAGCAACAGACAAAAAGCCAAATTTCTACCCGGTATTCTCCGGCGTTGGTGGAAAAGCCGGGCTACAAACCATCCAGAAGGAATACGCTGCTGCCGGTGATGCCGGCAAGCCTGCAATCATTGAGGCATTGTCTAACTGGAAAAATGGTGAAGCCGCAGCTGAATTCCATCGCCTTGTTTTGGAAAATAAGTCAGGCGCAGCTGCGACGCAGCTCATCGATGGTTTCACTAAACAAATCGGTGATGCCAAAAACACCCCGGAACAGAAATATTTGCAGGTCCGCGATGTGATGGAAGTAACCACCAATAAAACGCAACTGGCTGCATTGCTGCGCGAGCTGTCTGATGCCCCGACATATGGTGCGTTGAAATATGCAGGTAAGTTCCTGCAGGACGCGCAGTTGAAAAGCACTGCGGCATCAACAATAAAAGACATTGCGCAACACAATCCGGATTTATATGGTGCCGAGGTAACGCAATTGCTGCAGGAAGCCATCAATTCAATAACCGGGGCAGAAGCTGATTACCAGAAAGAAGACCTGCGCAGGCATATAGCGTCCCTGCCAAAGAGTGAAGGTTTCAAGCCGCTGTTTAATGAGAAGGACCTGACCGGCTGGAAGGGTTTAGTTGCTGATCCAATCAAGCGTGCAAAGATGGATGCTGCCACCCTGGCCAAAGAGCAGGCGAAGGCCGATGATGTAATGCGCCAGGGCTGGAGTGTACAGAATGGCGTGCTGATCTTCAGTGGCCATGGCGAGAATTTATGTACAGATAAAAAATATGGCAATTTCGAAATGCTGGTTGACTGGAAGATCCAGAAAGATGGTGACGCGGGTATTTACCTGCGCGGTACACCACAGGTGCAGATCTGGGATACCTCACGCCGTGATGTAGGCGCCCAGGTGGGATCAGGCGGATTGTACAATAACCAGCAGTATCCAAGTAAACCCCTTGTGCTGGCAGATAATGCCATCGGCGACTGGAATACTTTCCGGATCGTTATGGTGGGCGACATGGTGACTGTTTACTTAAACGGGCAACTGGTTGTTGATAAAGTGCCCCTGGAAAATTACTGGGATCGCGGACTGCCTTTGTTCAATGAAGAACAGATTGAATTGCAGGCGCACGGCAACATTATCCAATACCGTGATATATATATCCGTGAAATCCCTGCGCCAAAACCATATGTGCTGACTGAGCAGGAAAAGAAAGACAATTTCAAGATCCTGTTTGATGGCACCAGCCTGCGCGAATGGGTTGGCAATAAGACTGACTATGTAATTGAAGATGGTAATATTGCCGTACACCCTAAAGGTGGTGGTCACGGCAACCTTTACACGAAAGACGAGTACAAGGACTTTATTTATCGTTTTGAATTCAAGCTGACGCCTGGTGCAAACAATGGAATTGGCCTGCATGCACCACTCGAAGGCGATGCTGCTTATGAAGGCATGGAAATCCAGGTACTTGACAATGATGCAGATATTTACAAGAACCTGCAGGTTTACCAGTACCATGGATCAGTGTATGGTGTTATTCCCGCCAAACGCGGTTTCCTGAAGCCTGTTGGTGAATGGAATGAAGAAGAGATCCAGCTTATAGGCACCAAAATTAAGGTTACCCTGAACGGCACCGTTATTACCGAAGGTGATATTGCCGAAGCTTCAAAAAACGGAACGCTAGATCACCGGGATCATCCGGGATTAGCCAGGACTACGGGTCATATAGGTTTCCTTGGTCATGGTGACACCCTGTATTTCAGGAATATCCGGGTGAAGGATTTGTCCGCCGCACCAGCGGCCCCTGCCAAACCTGCTAAAAAGAAGAAGAAGTAATTTCTTCGCCGGTGCGAATAAAAAAGAGGCTGTCCTTATGGGGCAGCCTCTTTTATTATGGAACTGATTATTACCCTTTCGAAGCAGTAAATCCTGTTTCGATATCATCCTTTATATCATCAATATGTTCTATACCGAGGGAGATACGCAATAGTCCGGGTTCAACGCCAGCCGACTTTTGTTCCGCTTCAGTAAGTTGTTCGTGTGTGGTAGTAGCAGGGTGGATGATCAGTGTTTTTGCATCGCCAACGTTAGCGAGGTGACTGATCAGTTTCAGGCCATTCACGAATTTATCCGCTGCTTCCTTTCCGCCTTTTATCTTGAAAGACAATACACCGCCGAAACCGTTGCGCAGGTATTTCTTAGCCAGTTCGTGGTATTTGTTGCTTTTGAGTCCGGGGTAATTCACATACTCCACCTGCGGATGTTTTTCCAGCCACTCAGCCAGGGCAAGTGCGTTATCAACAGTGCGCTGTACCCGAAGCGATAAAGTTTCCAGTCCCTGTAAGAAGAGGAATGAGTTAAACGGGCTAACAGCCGGGCCGAGGCTGCGGAGGCCGGTAACCCTTGCCCTGATGGCGAAAGCGATATTACCGAAAGGTCCGCCGGAACCAAAGATGTCCCAGAATTTCATGCCATGGTAAGCTTCATCAGGTTCAGTGAAATACTTGAATTTCCCGTTGCCCCAGTTGAAGTTGCCTGCATCTACGATGATGCCGCCGATGCTGTTGCCATGTCCGCCGATCCATTTGGTAGCGGATTCAACAATTACGTTAGCGCCAAAATCGATAGGCCGGCAGAGGTATCCTGCAGCGCCGAAGGTATTGTCCACGATCAATGGGATGTTGTGCCTTTTGGCGATATCGGACAGCTTTTCAAAATCCGGGATGCTGAAAGCCGGGTTACCGATAGTTTCCACGTAAAGCGCTTTGGTACGGTCATTGATTTTGCTTTCGAAGTCGGCGGGGTTATCGCCGTCGGCAAACCTAACTTCAAAGCCTAAGCGCTTAAAGGTAACCTTGAACTGGTTATAGGTACCGCCATAGAGGAAGGAGGAAGCAACGATATTATCGCCTTGCTCCAGGATATTCTGGAGGGCGATGAACTGGGCAGACTGACCAGATGCCATAGCCAGTCCGGCTACGCCGCCTTCCAGGGCAGCGACCCTTTTCTCGAACACATCAGTTGTCGGGTTCATCAACCTGGTATAGATATTCCCGAATTCGCGCAGCCCGAATAAATTGGCCGCGTGTTCGGAACTATCAAAAACATAAGAGCTGGTCTGGTAAATAGGAACTGCGCGTGATTTTGTTACAGGATCTGCTTCCTGTCCTGCATGCACCTGCAGGGTTTCGAATCGTAGATTTTGTGCTGACATAGTTGAATGGCTTGTTTATTGTCTACTAATATAGTAGATATTTATTTACCCGCCGGGTAATACCCGGCGGGTAAATAAAAAATTATAAGAAATTTACCGGAATAAAACAGCAAAGCACCTATGCGCCTCTTTCCCACACTATATGTTTTCGCATTTTTAGCCCTGAGTTGCAATTCCCACCCGTCGGGTAATACCCGGCGGGTGGAGGAGGTTGTGATCGAGACCGGGGAAGGGGATATCGAGATTGAGTTGTATGCTGACAAGGCGCCGCAATCGGTGAAAGCATTCCTGGCGATTGTTGACCAGAAGCTTTATGATAATACCAGTTTCTACCGGGTGCTAAATATGGACAACCAGCCCTCCAATGCACCGAAGGGTGAACTGATGCAGGGTGGACTTTGGAACCGCAGGAAGAAGAAGCCTGAGCTTCCGAAGATCCCCCATGAAAACACGCAAATTACCGGGTTAAAACACCTGACCGGAACCGTATCACTTGCCCGGGAAGAACCCGGAACGGCATCTTCTGAGTTTTTTATTTGCCTCACGGACCAGCCGGGCCTGGATTATGGGGGTGCAAATAATCCGGATGGACAGGGTTATGCTGCTTTCGGCAAAGTGGTTAAGGGGATGGATGTTGTGCGGAAGATTTACCGCAAGCCGGAAACAGACCAGTATTTCGACCCGCCGGTACCGATATTTTCTATCAGCCGCAAATAAGTTTAGCAGCCAATCTTTTGTACATTGTTAGTATGAAAGCAGGCAAACCAGCCAGGGGCTGGAGGGAAAAACTCTTCACCATAATTTTTGAATCAGACACCAGGGCCGGGCGAAACTTTGACCTGGCGCTGCTATTCCTGATACTGGTAAGCCTGGTACTGGTGATGCTGCAAAGTATTGAAAGTGTACACGAACATTATGGCCCACAGTTAAACTTCCTTGAATGGACCATCACCATAGTTTTTACTATTGAATACATATTACGATTGTTAACGGTAAAAAGTCCGTTGAAATTTATGGTCAGCTTTTATGGTATAGTTGACCTGCTGGCCATATTGCCCACTTACCTGGGCCTGTTCTTACCCGGTTCGCATTTCCTGATTGCCATCAGGGCGCTACGGCTCATAAGGATTTTCCGCATTTTAAAACTCAGCCAGTTTGTGCGGGAAGGCGCGGCAATTACGCTGGCGTTGAAAGCCAGCGCGAGAAGGATCTTCATTTTCTTATGCTTTGTGGTATTGCTGAGCATCATCCTGGGTGCGCTGATCTATGTGGTGGAGAGCGGTTCAAATGAATCCTTCAGTTCCATCCCGCAAAGCATTTACTGGGCCATCGTCACGATTACCACTGTTGGCTATGGCGATATTTCGCCAGTTACGCCAATAGGAAAATTAATAGCGTCCTGCATTATGCTTTTGGGTTATGCCATCCTCGCTGTGCCCACCGGCATTGTTACCATAGAAATGTCGAAAAGTGCCGCAAAGGAAGAAACAACATCAAAGGCCTGTCCTAATTGTGGCAACAGTGGCCATGATCCAGATGCCGGATTCTGCAAGTACTGCGGGGGGCCGCTGTAAAAAAATCACCCGCCGGGTAATACCCGGCGGGTGAAGAAAGTTAAATCAGTTTTATCCCTTCGTGTTCCAGCTGTTTGTATTTTTTCTTGTCGAAGACGTAGTAGAATGCGCCTTTCTTGGAGGACTCCCTTTCCTTTTCGTTCAGCCGTTGCAAAATACCCAGGGCGAGGATTTTGCGGGTGAAGTTGCGTTTGTCGAAGTTGGTTTCGTAAATCGCTTCATATAATCCCAGCAATTGCTGCAGTGTAAATTTGTGCGGCAGCAATTCGAACCCGATCGGATGGTTTGCGACCTTTTGCTGCAATCGTTCCTTTGCCATTTTCACCATCTGGTTGTGGTCAAAAATCAGGGGAGGCAGGTGATGCAGGTCAACCCATTGTGCGTTGTGGGTATCCAGCAATTGTTCATTGCTTGCGTCAATTTTGATCAGGGCATAATAGGCAATTGAAACCACCCGGCCACCAGGGTCGCGACTGATATCACCGAAACAGTGTAACTGTTCCATGTATATTTTTTCCAACCCGGTGAGTGTAACCAGTATACGTTCAGCAGCCTGGTCCACACTTTCTTCCTTTTTTACGAAGCCACCACTCAGGGACCATTTCCCGGTTTCTGGTTCAAGCGCCCGTTTTACAATCAGCGCCTTCATGCCCTTCCCGTCAAATCCGAAAATGATACAATCAACAGACAGTAAAAACCTATCGTGATTCCTGTACTCTATCCTTCCCATGAAACTAAATTACCAGAATTTCACATATAACGCCATTAGTATTAATAATGTAATGACAATTTGCACAATTGTAATAGGTTTAACCTTAAACATTTCCCGGTCAAGGTCAAACGCTTTAGCGCTAACCTTAGGTCCTGCCATGCTCATCCAGACCATAATAATTGTGGTGAATACAAAAGAGAAGCCCATGCATAGCAGGAATGGGATTTCATAACCGCCCTTACCATTCGGGTAAGCCGTATACAGCCAGGTCTCATGGCCGATCAGGTTAGGCGCCATATCGTTGAAAAACACGGAGAAGGCGAATCCGAAGAGGATACCCGCAACCGCTGCAGGCCCGGTGGTACGCTTCCAGAACATACCCAGCAGGAATACGGCAAATACACCCGGACTAATATACCCGGTATATTTCTGGATGAAGGTAAATCCGCCGGCACCGCCAATACCCAGCAGGTCATCCCAGGTAAAGGCCACTGCCACAATCATGGCAAAAATAACGGCGAGCCGGCCGGTCCAAACCATCTTTTCTTCATCAGCATCGCGCTTGATATATTTCTTATAAATATCGAGGGTAAAAATGGTGGAGATACTATTCGCCTTACCGGCCAGGGAAGCCACGATCGCAGCCGTCAAAGCCGCAACAGACAAGCCTTTCAGTCCGGATGGCAAAAAGCCCAGCACTGCTGAATAAGCCCCGTCCATCCCGCCTTTCAGCTGTGGCAGGTGGCCATTCCTGTACAACACATAAGCAGCGATACCCGGCAACATAACGATCACTGGCATCATCAGTTTGAGCATGGCGGCAAATAAGATACCCGTACGCGCAGTCGTGAGGTCGGCGCCCAGTGCGCGTTGGGTGATATACTGGTTACAGCCCCAGTAGTTCAGGTTCACGATCCACTGACCAACTGCGTACATCAGGATACCCGGAAGGATCAGGTATTTATCGATATGCTCCTGTGGCGAATCGGCTGTAGGTTTGTCGAGGATCATGTGGAAATGGTCCGGGGCGTCTTTCATCAACACTTTAAAACCTTCGATGGCGCTGCTGCCCATCCCGAATTTTTCGCTCACCAATGAAAGTGCCATGTAGGTGGTCGCCAATCCGCCGATGATCAAAACCGTCACCTGGATAACATCAGTATAACCAATCACTTTCATACCGCCCAGTGTAATAATAACTGCGGCGATAGCCAGGGCAATCATTACAACATGCAGGTATTGTCCGCCAAGCAAACCGTTAATGGCGATGGCGCCCAGGTAAAGGATTGAAGTAAGGTTTACAAATACATAAAGGAAGAGCCAGAAGATGGCCATGATCAGCGCCACTGTTTCATTGTACCGCGTTTTTAAAAACTGCGGCATGGTATAAATATGGTTCTTCAGGTAGATCGGGATAAACCAGACAGCAATAATGATCAGTGCGAGTGCGGCGATCCACTCATAGGCTGCAACGGCAATACCTACAAAAAAACCATTGCCGCTCATACCGATGAATTGTTCAGCGGAAATATTGGAAGCGATTAATGAGGCGCCGATAGCCCACCAGGTAAGGGAACCTTCGGCAAGGAAGAAATCCTTGGTATCGGTTACTGTTTTTTTCTTTTGGTTATAGATCCAGTAACCATATGAGCCTACAACAACAATATAAGTAAGGAAGACAAGTATGTCAGCAGTCGTTAGTGAATTATTCATGGCAGTCCAGCGAGTTGGTTAAGAATTGATTTGGTAATATACATCACTCCAGCGTAATTCATTCTTGAATTGGTAGAGGTCTGTTTTTTTCCCGATAAGTACATATTCGACCTGGGCCATGTCAGCAAAATCCTCCAGGTGTCCGGCAGTGAGGTTCTGGCTATAGCAGGTATGGTGGGCGCCTCCGGCCAGGATCCATGCGGCACAGCCGGTTTGCATATCGGGGTAGGGTTTCCATAAAACGCGGGCAACGGGAAGTTTAGGAAGGTCATGCACCGGCGTTATCGCTTCAACTTCATTTACCAGTAAGCGGAAGCGGTTACCCATGTCAATAATGGAAGCGTTCAGGGCCGGTCCGCCGGCAACATTAAAGACCAAACGAACGGGGTCAGCTTTACCGCCGATACCGAGAGGATGAACTGAACAAAGCGGTTGTCCGTGAGCAATAGAAGAGCATATTTCCAGCATGTGTGCGCCAAGCACCATTTGGTTTTCCGGGTCAAAATGATAGGTGTAATCTTCCATGAAGGAATTACCACCTTTCAGCCCGGATCCCATAACCTTCATAGCCCGCACAAGCGCAGCAGTTTTCCAGTCGCCCTCACCGCCAAAGCCATAGCCATCAGCCATCAGGCGCTGGGAGGCGATACCGGGCAGTTGTACCATACCGTGGAGGTCTTCAAAAGTATCTGTGAAACCTTTAAAGTTACCCTGCTCCAAAAAATAACGCATACCCAGTTCAATGCGTGCAGCTTCGACCAGGGATGCCCGTTGTGAACCGCCCCGGGCCAATGTATCGGTCAATTTATATTGATCCTCATAAACAGCACAAAGCTTTTCAATATCAGCGTCAGTAACTTCATTAATCACTTTCACCAGGTCGCCAACGCCATGCGTATTCACTGAGTAACCGAATTTCATTTCAGCTTCCACCTTATCACCTTCAGTAACGGCAACCTGGCGCATGTTATCACCGAAACGAACAAAGCGGGCGCCTTGCCAGTCGTGCCATCCGGCGGCAGCCCTTGCCCAGGTATTAATATTAACCTGAACGGCGGGGTCTTCCCAATAACCCACCACAACTTTGCGGCGGAGGCGCATACGGGTCATGATAAAACCAAACTCGCGGTCACCATGAGCGCTCTGGTTCAGGTTCATGAAATCCATATCAATATCATTCCATGGGATATCGCGATTGAACTGGGTGTGCAGGTGCAGCAAAGGCTTCTGTAAAATCTTCAATCCGCCGATCCACATTTTAGCTGGCGAAAAAGTATGCATCCAGGCAATGATACCGATACAGTTCTTAGCATTGTTCACTTCCTGGCAGAGTGCATAAATTTCGTCGGGCGTTTTCAGGACCGGCTTATACACGACCGTAACAGCAATTTTTGGGGAGCTGTTTAATGCAGCAGCAATAGTTTGCGAATGCGCAGCAACCTGCTTCAGTGTTTCCTCACCATACAAATGCTGGCTTCCGGTTACAAACCACAGTTCCAGTTTTTTTAGATCAACCATAACAGAATATTTCGAAATTTATTTTTTGATTGTGTTACTGCCCGTAATAAGAATCGGGTCCGTGTTTCCGTTCAAAATGTTTAGTGATCAATGCTTCCTTAAGTCGCGGGGCAGCCGGATTGATCTGTTTTGTGAGCATAGCCATCTGCGCAATTGTTTCCAAAACAGCACTATTGTACACGGCTTTTGCCGCATCTTTTCCCCAGGTAAAAGGCGCATGGTTTCCGACCAGTACCATTTCAACTTCTTTATAATTGAGTTCGCGTTCTGCAAAACAATTCATGATCTGGAAACCGGTTTCGAATTCGTAATTACCCCTGATCATACTATCATCCATAGGGGGAGCACAGGGAATATCAACGGTACAATGATCGGCATGGGTTGTGCCAAAAATCGGTATATCGTGTTGTGCCTGGGCCCATGCTGTTGCATAAGTAGAATGGGTATGCACGATACCACCAATTGCAGTCCAGTATTTATATAAAACAGCATGCGTTAAGGTATCTGATGAAGGCCTTAAATTCCCATCCACTATTTTACCTTCAAAATCAACGATCACCATTTTTTCCGGGCTCAGTTCATCATAAGGCACCCCGCTGGGTTTGATGGCAAATACGCCCCTGGACCTGTCGGCAGCACTTACATTTCCGAAAGTGAACAAAACCAGTCCCAGTTTCGGTAGCTGCATATTGGCTGCATAAGCCTGTTGTCTGATGTCTTCGAAGTTCATACAGTATGTTTTGGTGAGCGGTGAGCGGTGAGCGGTAAGCGGTGAATGGTGAATGGTGAATGGTGAATGGTGAATGGTGAATAGTGAATGGTGAATAGGGGGGATTCGGATGCCTTTCTCCCATTCACGATTCACCATTCACTATTCACTCCCTCTGTAAACCGCCCGAGTTCTTTATAGCGCTCGTATCTTTTCGCATAGTGCGTTGCGTTATTTTTATCGGGATGGTATTCTGCATCGAATCCCTGGCCCATTTTATCCATTGCTTCTTCTACCCTTGAAAATATACCAGCGGCGGTGGCGGCAAACATCGCTGCGCCGGCTGCACAGGTTTGTTCCGAGCGGTGTATGCGGATGGGCATCTGCATAACATCGGCCATTACCTGCATGATATAGGGAGATTTTTTTGCAACACCACCGAGGCCGATCAATCCTTTCACCGGAACACCCTGTTCATTAAAACGGTCTACGATGGCCTTAGCGCCAAAACAGGTAGACTCGATCAGTGCCCTTAAAATCCGGGGCGCATCGGAACCGAGGTGAAGCCCGGTGATCGTGGCTTTCAGCATTTGGTTGGCATCGGGTGTGCGCCGGCCATTCAGCCAGTCAATGGCAAGCTCATCCTTGTCAGAAAGAGGCAAAGCGGCGGCTTCAGTGGATACTTCTTTTATGAAACGGTCATTCAATTCTGTTTCTAGTGCTGCAGCCAGGTCCTTGTCAACCAGCTTTGAGGTCCGCAACAATTTACCAACAGATTGCGTGGTCATCTTACGGAACCAGGCATAGGTATCGCCGAAGGCAGACTGGCCGGCTTCCATGCCCATCATGCCCGGTATCACAGAACCAGGAACCTGTCCGCATATGCCCTTCACGAGAATATGCTCCACTTCATTAACAGGTGCTACCAGCATATCGCAGGTGGAAGTGCCCATCACTTTACTGAGGTGGTAAGGTTCAATTTGTCCGCCAACTGCACCCATGTGCGCGTCGAAAGCACCAACGCCGATCACCACGCTGGTGGTTAAACCCAGGCGGGCGGCCCATTCCGGGGAAAGATGGCCGGCGGGCTGGTCGGCAGTATAAGTATTAGTAAATAACCGGGAAGTATAGCCATTAAGTAAAGGGTCAAGGCTGCTAAAAAAATCATTGGGTGGCAGTCCACCGAATTCTTTAGCCCATAAAGCTTTATGTCCGGCTGAGCAGACACCCCTGCGCATCTGTTGGACATCGGTTCCGCCGGTCAATAAAAAAGGAATCCAGTCGCAGTGTTCCACCCAGGAATAATTAGCTGCCCTAACGGTGGGGTCTACGCGCAAAATGTGCAGCAACTTTGCCCAGAACCATTCAGAAGAATAAATACCCCCAACGAATTGCAGGTAATTGGTATTAAAGCCGGCAGCGTGGTTATTAATTTCAGCAGCTTCATTTACGGCGGTATGGTCCTTCCACAATACAAACATAGCATTGGGGTTTTGCTCAAACCCGGGGATTAATGCGAGAGGGGTTCCGCTGCGATCCACGGCAACCGGAGATGAGCCGGTTGTATCAACCGAAATAGCTTTAACCCGCTGAGCAACTGCCGGGCCAGCCAGGCGTAAACATTCTGTAACAGTATTTTCCAGTCCTTCGGTAAAATCAAGCGGGTGCTGCCGGAACTGGTTATTCGCCGCATCACAATAAAGGCCATCGCGCCAGCGCGGATAATAAAAAACTGAGGAACTAATTTCAGCGCCATTGGAAGTATCCACTATTACCGAGCGCACAGAATCTGTACCGTAGTCTACCCCAATTACAAATGATGATGACATAGCATTTAATTATGACAGGCAATTAAGGCAACAATATACATTATAATTCAAGTTAAGTGTCCGTTCTACATTTAATTATCCGCTTCTTAATACTGGCTATAATCTGCCATGAAACGGATAATATTGGTATAGCGGGAAAACTCGCCAGGCCCATGTCCATGTAAGGTGGTCAGAACGACACAGTCCATCCCGGCATTCTCAGCAGCTTCAACACCTTTCGGCGCATCTTCAAAAACGAGGCACTCACGAGGGTCCACACCCAGCATGTCTGCACATTTCAGGAAGGTTTCGGGATTGGGTTTACTGATCTCGACATTATCGGCGCTGACTATAGCATCGAAGTATTGCCGGATACCCAGGTTGTCCAGTACAAAATTTATATTAAACATAATGGCGGCGGAGCCGATAGCAATTTTCTTTCCGGAGGTTTGGGCGAGTTCGAGAAAATCTGCCAAACCATTAATCAACTTTAATTCAGACCGGTAAGCTGCCTGGTACCGCCTTTCTTTTTCCATGGAGAGTTCCTGCATTTGCCCTTCGGTGAATTTACCTTCCCCAAAAATCCGGGTCAGTACTTCTTCGTTCTTACCATACATCTGCGCCGTTAATTCCACCACGCTTAATCCGGCCCCCAGTTCATTGTTGATGATGTCGCCCCAGGCTTTCACATGGTAAGGCATATCATCGATCATTGTGCCATTAAGGTCGAATACCAGCGCTTTGTAGGGTATAATCAGTTCTTTCATTGTTCATTCTTTTGCAGCACTTTTTATGTTACAGGTTGCATTATTTGGTAAGGCTCACCTTATAGACCGTTTCAGTATGGTATTTCTCGCCTGGCTGCAGGATGGTTGTCGGGAAATTTTTCTTATTAGGGGAATCAGGATAGTGCTGTGTTTCAAGGGTAAGTGCAGTATGCAGGTTTACCTTTGTGCCGGTATGGTTTATGAATTTCCCATCGAGGAAATTGCCGGTATAGAATTGCAGTCCGGGTTCCGTGGTACTCACTTCCAGTTCCCTTCCGCTGACAGAGTCAGAAACTGAAGCAATCTTTTGCAGTCCTGCACCGGTCCTGTTCAGCACCCAGTTATGGTCATAGCCGCCGGGTACTGAATCCATCCTGCTGCCAATGGTTTGCGGCGAAGTAAAATCAAACGGAGTACCCTTAACCGCCCTGATCTCCCCTGTTGGAATCAGCGTATTATCAACAGGCGTATATGCATCGGCGCTGATCTGCAGTTTATGGTTTAGTATTGTTTCTTTGGTATCACCTGTAAGGTTAAAATAACTATGGTTGGTAAGGTTTACAGGGGTTGGTTTATCCGTTGTTGCATCATAGGCAATAGCCAGTTCATCATCATCGGTAAGGGTATATTTCACAGTTACCTGCAGGTTACCCGGATACCCTTCTTCGCCGTCTTTACTCAGGTAACTGAGTGTGAGTGAAGCGATGCTGTCTTCCAGTGGCGCGGCTTGCCATATCACCTTATCGAAACCCTTTATGCCGCCATGCAGGTGATTTTTACCGTTGTTAGCTGCAAGCGTATAGCCCTGTTTACCAATGGAGAATTTGGCGTTCCCGATGCGGTTTCCGTAACGGCCGATGATCGCCCCGAAATAGGGTGGCGACTGGAGGTAAGGTGCCAGGCTATCAAACCCGACAACAATACTGGAAGCAACCCCTTGCTTGTCTTTGGTAACAAATGAAGTTACAATTCCACCATAGTTAGTAATAGTGACAGTTGTTCCTTTCTGGTTGGTAAGGGTATAAAGATGTACAGGTGTACCCTCAATATTTCCCCAATCTGCCTGTGTTATTTTCACTACCGGCACCGTTATTTCGGGTTGTTTTTTCTCTTCGGGAGTATTATTACAGGAAACTGTAGCTGCTAATATGCCTGCTGTAAATAAAGCGCTCATAAATTTCATGATCGTTGGTCTTTTATATGGTAAAATTAAAGTCTGCAAATAGTGTAAAGTACTGATCCTTTTTGACAAATATGGGTGGGGCACTATCATTTCCTGTATGGCAGTTTCACTATGGTCAGTGAATTTGGCGCAAAAACAACCGGCAATTTATTCCCTTTTATAGTTATTGAATTTTCTATCGGTAAAACCGTTAATGGATGGTCCAGGGAATTTTCGGATGTGAGTTCTTCGCTTTTCAGAACAGTTATATATACTGCAGTACCGCTGTGCTTCACCCCTTCCACAAGAATATTTTTTTTCTTTGCTTCCGGGGTTGCATTAACGACTTTCACGATGAGCTGCCCTGATTTTTTATCCACCACTGCCGACACATACAAACCTTCCTGTCCAGTCAGCGGTTGCTGGTTACTGGTAGCTGATACCACATGGGTGCCTTTATTAACGGAAAACAGTTTTTGCACATAATAATCGGGGGTGCCGTAAACCCGCAGGTTATCCACCCAGATAAGGTCCGGTGTCCATTGCCAGCCGTCTGTATGTGCAAATAATGGTGCGTAGGATGCCATATGAACAACTTCGGCATTACGTTCCAGTCCGGTCAGGAATGCGGCTTCCGACATTGCGGTTAACCAGTTGTTGCGGTTATCAACGCTAACTGTGTGGTCGCTTTGTGCAGCATATTCACCGGCAAATACTTTTGAACCCTTGCGGTCATAACTATCATAGCGTGCTGCGTTTTGCAGGAACCATTCGGGCCGGCGATAATAATGTTCATCAATGATATCAGCGCCCATTGCCCTGAGGGCCCCATTTAAATAATCAAACCTTTCGCCGTCAGGATCCGTTCCGGAACTGTTTATTAACCTGATGTAAGGATATTTTTCCTTAATCGCTTTTGTAAAGATTTTCAACCGTTCAATATACTGGGGGCCCCAGTTTTCATTTCCCACGCCAAGGAACTGCAGGTTAAACGGTGCCGGATGACCGAGGTCAGCCCTTGTCTTTCCCCATTTCGTGGTAACATCACCGTTAGCAAATTCAACCAGGTCCAGTGCATCCTGGACATAGGGGTCGAGCTGGTCGAGGGGAACCAGTTCTGCGGTATTGAACTGGCAGGCCATGCCGCAGTTGAGAATGGGGAGTGGTGCCGCCCCGATATCTTCTGCCAGCTGGAAATATTCCAGGAAACCCAGTCCGAAGGTCTGGTAATAATCGGGGGTTGGGCGGTGTGCAAATTCAACATTCCAGCGGTTCATGATTTGCTGCCTTTGCTCTACCGGGCCGATTGTTTTTTTCCACTGGTAGCGGTTGCCCAGGTCAATCCCTTCAACGATACATCCGCCGGGAAACCTGATAAAGCCGGGTTTCATATCACTCAGCATTTGTACCATATCAGCACGCAGTCCGCCTTTCCGGCCCTTCCAGGTATCTGCCGGGAATAAGGAAATCATATCAAGGTCAATCTGGCCTTCATTTTCAAACCAAATATCCAGGGAGCCTTTCAGGCAGGTAGCATTAGCCACAAAACTAACAGAGGCAGTTTTCCAATCGTCACCACTGGCTTCAGGGTTAACAGTTGCCGAACCGATTGGTGAGCCCTTTTCATCAAGCAGTTCAACCTGCATTACGATGCCCTTTTGCGGCTGGCGGTACAAAAAAGAAAAATCATACCGCAGTCCTTTTTTAATGCCCATGCCCCGGAACCCTTCATTATTCAGTCCAAGTTTCCCATTGCCGGCATTCTCCCTTTTGACCCGTAAAAAACGAGGATTAGCTGTACTGGCAGACTGGCGGTTAAGGATGGTCATAGTGCCTTCTTTTGCAGCATCCCCTATTTTTTTCCAACCCATCAGTGGTTTCCCGAATTCAAAGGACCTGTTTTTAACCAATTCGGCATAAATACCGCCATCGGCGCCGAGGTTGATGTCTTCAAAAAAAACACCCCACATCGTAGGCTGGACCGGAGCAATTTCCTGGCCGGCTTTTACAATGATATCATTGGGCTGCTGTGATTGGGCATATGCAACCGATATCGCCAGCAGGGCCAAAATAAGCAAGCGTATTTTCATCCCCATTTAATTGATACTTTATAACAAGGTCAGCACAACTACAGAAGCTGCAGGAAGCTTTACCGTTACCTGGCTACCCTTCAGAACTGCATTAGAAAAAACTGCCGGCTTGATTTTATCGGGCTGTTCAAAAGTGTTGTGGTCCTGCAATTTGGCAGATACCAATATCCTTCCGCTCACCTGCTTAAAGGTAGCCCCGTCGAAAGACAAGCTGACTTCCCTTGTTTTTGATGGGTCGATATTAACCAGTGAAATATGGGTATTGCCGGTTTTGTCTTTTGAAGCCGAAATAGAAATAGCAGGAATAGTATCGTTGCCGTAAATATAATCCGGACTTTTAAAGGCAAGCGGAATCAGTGTAGCATCCTGGTGGACATTATACATTTCCATTACATGGTATGTTGGTGTAAGGATCATCTTCTCCTTTTCGGTCAATATAACCGCCTGCAACACGTTAATCGTCTGGGCGAGGTTAGCCATGCGGACGCGCTCTGCATGGTTATTGAAAATATTCAGGGTCATACCGGCAATCATTGCATCACGCATGGTGTTTTGCTGGAACAGGAATCCGGGGTTGGTACCTGGCTCAACATCATACCAACCGCCCCATTCATCAACAACCAGCGCAATTTTTTTATCGGGGTCGGTTTTATCCATGATGGCAGAATGCTTTGTTACGAGTTGTTCCATTCTCCAGGCGGTTTTTAAGGTCTTTGCATATTCTGTTTCGGAGAATTCAGTAGCAGAGCCTTTTGCATCCCAGTTAACAGAGGAATAATGGTGCAGGGCGACGCCATCCAGCATATCATGCGGAATATCGCGCATCAGCACTTCCGTCCAGTGATAATCGCCCCCGTTGGCGCCGGAAGCAATCCTGAATAATTTACTGGTGTTGCTCCAGTCGGTCATGAAAGTGGCGTATTTCCGGTATTCATTAGCATAATATTCTGGGGTCATATTTCCCCCGCAGCCCCAGGCTTCATTGCCGACGCCCCAGAAATGAACATCCCAGGGTTTCTCGCGGCCATTTTCCCGGCGCCAGTTACTCATGGGGCTCACGCCATTGAAGTTTACATATTGAATCCATTCGGATAATTCTTTCACTGTTCCGCTTCCAACATTGGCTGACAGGTATGGTTCAGCGCCAATCCTTTCGCACATATCCAGGAAGTCGTGCGTGCCAAAGCTATTATCCTCTGTAACGCCACCCCACCAGGTATTAACCATAGTAGGTCTTTTAGGCCTGGGGCCAACGCCATCTTTCCAGTGATAGGTATCAGCAAAACATCCGCCCGGCCAGCGCAGGTTTGGCACTTTAAGTTTTTTAAGGGCATCAATAATATCATTGCGGACACCATTGGTATTAGGGATCACTTTATTGGAATCACCCACATAAAATCCGCCATAAATACAGTGGCCCAGGTGTTCGGCAAAATGGCCGTAAATGTTTTTGCTGATTTGTGTTTTGGCTTCGCCGGGTTTTAATGTAACAACAGTCTGCTGGGCATTTGCGGTTAAAGCAAATGAACCGGAAGCGGCGGCAAGAACAGTCAGCCGCAGGTAGCGCGCAATCGTTTTTATCATGGCTTTTTTTGAATAGATAGAATAATTTGACAAACTGGAAAATGTAAACTGGTCTATATTTTCCACTCACTAATTTAAATGTATTTATGACATTTATTTGCTTTTTGCCATTTATTTCTGGGGGGAAGTAGGTGGAAGCGCCGTCTTCCGATGATACGCGGATAGAACGGATGGCCAACCTGGTCAATGCATTAGCATCGGGGTCTCCCCTTCCCAAAACCTGAAAATCGGCACATTACTTATCTTTATTGCATGTCCACACCAATGCGACTCTCCCAGCTAAGCCTGCTCATACAAGACCTATTGGGCGATGCTTTCGGCTTTCAGCGTTTTTGGGTAGTTGCACAGGTCAGTAACCACAGTTTTTACGGGCAGAAAGGCTTTCACTATTTTGACCTTATTGAAACGGAAAAACAAAGCCCTAAGGGGAAAGGCAGCCTGGTGGCCAAAATGGCAGCGGTTGCCTGGAGTGCGGGCGCTGCTAAAATCAGGGATTTTGAATCAGTTACCGGCCAGCAATTTGGCAATGACATGCAGGTGCTGGTGGAAGTTTCTGTTGATTTTCATCCAGTATATGGATTAAAGCTGACTTTACTTGATATTGATGCGCGGTTCACATTGGGGCTGCAGGAACAACAACGGCAGGCCACCATCGACCGGCTATTGGCGGAGTGCCCTGATTATGTCTGGAAATCTGAAGGGCGCCTGCAATCTTTTAACCAGGACCTGGCCCTGTCGCCTGTGGTGCAAAAAATTGCCGTGGTAAGTTCGCGTACTGCTGCCGGCTATGAAGATTTCCTGCACAGCCTTAACCACAACCCATTCGGCTATCGTTTCAGCATTGATCCGTTTTTCACAACCGTGCAGGGTGAAAATAATGCACCGGCCCTTGCCGGAATATTTGCAGAAATAATCCGGACCGCTGAAGATGCAGGAATTGATTATGATGCTGTTGTTATTATTCGTGGCGGTGGCGCCAGCACCGATTTACTGATCTTCGACCAGTTCAGCATTGCCAGTGTTGTGGCAGCCTGCCCGTTCCCGGTTATAACAGGCATCGGACACCAGAAGAATGAAACCATTACCGACCTGGTTGCCCATACTGCATTGAAAACGCCAACCAAAGTGGCAGAGTTTATCATCCAGAGAAACAGGACTTTTGAAAACTCAATAACGGGCCTGCAGCAATCTTTAATAATACGCGCACAACAATACCTCACTGGAACACACCAGGAATTACAGGTATTAAAATCTGCGCTGGTGTACCAGGCGCAAGCCAGTCTATTCCAGCAGCACAACAGCCTGCAAAAAATAAAGTCAATAGTCTGCCGGCAGCCATTTGTAACCCTGGCCAATGAAAATGCGGCCATAAAAAGGCAACAGCAAGAGCTGGTGACCTTGAATAAAAATTATTTAAGCCGGCAGCAATTACATATCGACAACCTGCTGAGGCTTTTCAAAATGACGTCGCCTGAAAAGGTGCTGCAACGGGGCTTTGCACTGATTGAATCCAAAGGGAAAATCATTTCTTCCGCAGATAAAATAAACATCGGCGATGAACTGACAATTGTATTATCAGGTACTGCTATTGAGAGTACTGTTCACCATAAAAAAACCTACGATGGAAAACCATTTGACCTATGAACTTGCTTTTGAGGAACTGCAACAGATTGCCACAGCCATTGAAAACGAAACCATAACGGTTGACCAGCTGGCAGAGAAAGTTAAGCGTGCGGCCACACTGATTGCCTTTTGCCAGTCGAGGTTAAGGTCTACGGAAACTGAAGTGAATAAAATTATTAACCAGCTGGATAAGGAAATCTAGTGAGAAGGCTTTTCGTCGATGACGCCCAGGTCATGGAAATAGTCGATCAGTTTCCGGTACTTCTTTGTAACGGGGTCATGGTAGGGGTATTCTGCAATCTGTTCTTCCATCCAGCCTAAGGGAATTTCTTCGTATGTGGCGGCCCGTGAACATTGGTATTCGACCTGGTAATTGATCTGGTTCATCCGGGCAAGCATACTTTTACTATTGGTCTTACCTACCACATATCCTTCTTCCTGTAAAGACATTTCATTTTCAATAAAGGAAGAGGTAAAGCCAAGCCTGGAAAGCAGTTTGGACAATCTTTCCTTGAAAAAGAAATGGGTCGACTGGATTGTCTTCCCATGTACCAATATGGTCAGGCCTGAAGGTTCGTGCATATACATTACCAGCATCTTACCCGGGAATGAAGTGCTTACAAGGCGGGCATACCACCTGTGCAATACCTGGGAAGGAGATGCCTCACTCACGTACAAGGGTGCTTTCAACCGGCTGGTATTCTGCAATTTTTGTACTGCGTGGATAATAATCATGTCTTAAAGATACTCCGTTAACCGGAAAATCCGGTCCATCACCACCCATTTCTCGCCGGGTTTTGCCCAGGGAAGGGCCTGCTGGAGTTTTCCCACAGTAGCTTCCCACTCCTGTACTAACGGATCTGCGGCATCAGCCTTGTCTTTTTCCTCAAATGAAAAACCCGGACCGGTTTCCATTACCATAAACAAACGGTTCCCTGTGCGGTAGAGTTCCATTTCGGTAATATGTGCATCCCGGATGGAAGCAATGATATGCGGGCTTACTTTCTTATGGAGTTCTTCATAAGCTGCAATGGCTGCCTGGTCATCTTTCAGGTCAAGCGCCAGGTAATAGCGTTTATTCATGGTTGTATATCTAACTTAAGGACCGTATCAAAAGGATCTTTTTCTACCTGCGATACCTGGGGAATAGTAAGGGTTTTATTCTTCAGCGAAAACCCGGTTAGTTGTTTACCATTTTTCAGTACGGTAATCGATTTTATTTTCTTAAACGGGAGGTCATTGATGACCAGGGATTCGCCCGGGCTTGAAAGTATATGCAGGTAAATTGTATTTCCTTTCCGGGTTGCTGTACCCCAGCTGGCTTTTGTAAGCCCGACTCCCTGAGTACCATAAATGCTTTCACCGTTTACAGCCATCCAGGCGCCGACAGAATCGAGCCTGCTTTGAAATTCTGGCTGTACCACACCGTTAGGCATCGGCCCGATGTTCAACAGCAGGTTAGCATTCAGTCCGGCACCCTTAACCAGCAGGTGGACAATTTCAGCAGCTGATTTATAAGCGTCGTCAGTAATATTAAATCCCCAGGATTTATTGATGGTTTCACAGGTCTCGAGTGGCAGGCTTGAAATACTCTTCACATCGGTACCCCAGCCCGTTGTATTCTGGCCCGGAAGGTCCCTTTCAAACATCTGGAAATCTTCACCATCAATAGGCAACAGGTGGTGGTTGTTGCCGATGAGTGCCTGGGGTTGCAGGCGATGGATCAACCCATAAATTTCATCATAGTGCCAGTTAACCCTGCTGTCGCCTTCCCATTTTTTAGTGGTCTCGTTGTAAGCAACCTGGTCCCAATGGCCATCAAACCAAACACCGGCAATAGGTCCGTAGTTGGTGAGCAATTCAGTCAGCTGGTTCTTCATGAAAGCAATATAATCTTCCCAGTTGCCCCTGTTTGTCCTGCCAGTTCCCTGGCCGGTCCTGCCCGTCCAGTACTGGTAATCTGTCCTGTACCAATCAAGCAGGGAGTAGTAGAGGTATAGTTTAATTCCCTGGCGCTGGCATTCGGCAGATAAAGCTTTCAATACATCCTTTCCATAAGGAGTATTAGTGATTTTCCAGTCAGAATATTTTGTATCCCAGTTACTGAATCCATCATGGTGGCGCGTAATGAATGTAATATATTTCATGCCGGCCCGCTTTGCGGTGCTTACCCACTTTTCCGCATCGAATTGTTCGGGGTTAAAAATCTGTTGCAGCCTGGCATAATCCTGCACTTTAATGTTTTTATCGTTCATCACCCATTCCCCTGCACCCAGCACACTGGATGCTCCCCAATGGATAAACATACCGAAACGATCAGATTGGAAAGCCTGTCTTGCAGCAAGGTTTTCCGGGGTTGGGGTGTAGCCGGTCTGAGCTTTTGAGGTAAGCGAAATGCCAGATAAAGCAACCGCCAAATAAAGGGTAATCAATCGTGTTTTCATGTGCTAAATGTAAGACAAAGTTCAGCCCGGGTTTACGGCAGCCAGCTGGAAATCCTGTGTTTTAATTATCCTATCCTGACTGATTTTAAACTTGTGTTGTTTTTTCATTTGGCGGTAGTCCCAGGGTGCCTGGGGATCAGCCATATGCCAAAGACCCAGATGGTTTTTCCGGGCATATTCTTCAGCAGCGGCCAATTCAGCGTCGTTCGAGTATTTGACAAAATGCCAGGCCAATCCGGCTTTTACCAATTCCAGGTTAATGTGTACCCCCTGTGGGGTAAACACTTCACCAATAAACCGACCGTATTTATCCTTCCCGGAACAAACCACCCGCAGGGAATTGCCCGAGCCTTTCAACAGGCTTCCCAGGTAGTCTTTGCTAACGCGGTAATAATCCTGGCCTTTTTCGGGGGCATCGATACCACTTAGCCTGATTTTCACTTTTTGCTGGTTGGTGGTAAGCAGGCTAAAGGTATCGCCGTCGGCTATGGAAACAACCATTCCCTGCAATTCTTCCCCGTGGACATCAATAGCTGGCCTGAAGGAAAATAAACTGAGCATCAGGAAAAGCAATTGCATCATAAATGGTTTTTAAGGGTAACGCTTACCTTGCAGCACAAATTTTATTCCGATGCTCCAGGCAGCTGACCAGCAAGATCTTGATTTTTTTATGGAATGTACATGCATCCAGCAATTAACCCATACCTGTTATATGACCCTATGCCATTGCCCGATTTTGCGCCGATTTTTTCAGACCTGCTGGACAAATCGGTATTGTACAAATTCATAGTTGAGGGTCGGGCTGCAGGCATGTGCAAACTGGTCCACCAATACTTCCGCAATGCCCATACAATTTACCTGGGCGGGGTTGCAATACACCCCGATTTTACCGGGAAAGGATATGGATTGCAGATGCTGCAGGAAATTATCGCTTATGCTGTTGGTAAGGGTTGCCGGAGGATCGAATTATCAACGGGTATTACCAACGAAAAGGCAATTCGTTTATATGAGCGTGTTGGTTTCGTAAAAGAAGGCGTACTGCGGAATTATACCTGGTTTAAAAACGAGGACAGGTTCCTGGATGAAATCATGATGAGCTGGATCAACTGATTGCGGTTTATGAAAAAAGATAGCGTATATCCTCTTCCGTAAGTTGCTTGATAAATCCTTCATCTTCCGAAATCAGCGCATCTGACAAAGCCTTTTTCCGTTCCTGTAATTCCACGATTTTCTCTTCAATGCTGTCTTTGCAGATCATCTGGTAAGCAAATACGTTTTTTGTCTGCCCTATCCGGTAAGCACGGTCGATCGCCTGCTGCTGCACTGCTGTGTTCCACCAGGGATCAACCAGGAATACATAATCCGCAGCAGTTAAGGTAAGCCCTGTATTACCCGCCTTAAGGCTGATCAGGAATATATTCACGTCATTGCCTTCTTCCTGGAATTGCGCTACCAGCTCAGACCTTCGGGCAGGTGGAGTATCGCCGTCAAAATGATAATACGCAAGTCCGGCTTTCCTGCAGGCGTTACCCAACAAATGAAGCATGCCTTTGAATTGCGAGAACACCAATACTTTATTGTTCCTCAGGTTGTACTGCAGTTCTTCGATCAGCAATTCTGCTTTGGCGGAAGGAACCGCGGATATACCAGGTTCATTCAGTAATTGCGGTGCAGCGCATATCTGCCGCAATTTTTGCATGCCCTGTAAAATAGACAGTTTGCTTTTATTCAGTCCATCTGTTTTAATGTTCAGGAACAGGCTATCGCGGATCTGTGCCCTGGTTTCTTCATAGCATGCTTTCTGTTCTGTACCCATTTCGCACCAAAGCACCGATTCTGTTTTTGGGGGCAGGTCTGTTGCAACCTGTTGTTTTGTCCTGCGCAGTACAAAGGGGGCAGTGAACTTCTGCAAGGCCCTGATCTTCTCTTCATTGCGCTCGCGGTCGATCGGGTGAGCATATTCCTTCCGGAAAAATTCCGGTCCGCCAAATAAGCCTGGCACCAGGAATTGCAACTGTGCGTAGAGGTCGAAAGTATTATTCATTACCGGTGTTCCGCTCAGCGCCACCCTGGCTTTTGCTTTTAGCTGGTAAACTGCTTTTGTCACCTGTGCAGAAGGGTTTTTTATGGTGTGGCTTTCATCAAGAATAACGGCCTGCCAGCTAATGGATTGCAGTTGACCGAAGTCTGCGCGCAGGGTGCCATAGCTGGTGATCAGTACCTGGGCGCCGGACGCATAAAACCCATCCATATCGCGCGAACTGCCGTGATAAACGTAAGACCCCATTTCGGGAGCAAATTTTTCGAACTCTGCGCGCCAGTTGTGCAGCAGGCTTGCGGGGCAAACGATCAGGCTCCCGGTCCACCCGCCGGGTAATACCCGGCGGGTGGACTGTGCCAACCAGGCCAGGAAACAGATAGTCTGCAGGGTTTTGCCCAGGCCCATATCATCGGCGAGGCAGGCACCCGCATCAATTTCGGATAACAGGCATAACCATTCAAAGCCTTTTTGCTGGTAGGGCCTTAAGGTAGCATGAACCTGTTCCGGAACAGTATACACCGCCAATTCCTGTTGCTGCCATTGCAACCAGCGTTGCCACCATTCCCGCGAAATAACAGGCCGGGCGCTGTCAACCGCTTTGCCCTGTTCCATTCCCAATAAGATCCATTGCGGAACAGAAATTTCATTTTTTGTTACTTTGCCATGCTTCAGTAAGAGGCTATACTGGTCCATCCATTCCTCGGGCAAAACGCCAATGGAATGGTCTTTCAGCAGCAGGGATTTCTGTCCCGCCAGCAATAATTTCTGCAATTCGGCGAGGGGTATTTCTTCCTTACCAAAACACACTTTTACAAACAGCTGCATGGTGCTTCCGACGGTACCGAGTATCCGCATTTCGGTTTCCACCGGATCGGGGGAATACCTGAAATGTTTTAAAAGTTCCATCCCAAGCAACTCCACATTTGCTTCCAGCAGCTGGTGATACACTTTTAAAAACCAATGCTTCTTTTTTGCTTCTGCGAAGGGAAGGTTAAACACTCCATTGAATTGCCTTGAAAAATTGGGGTGCAGGTTTTGGATGGTATCATGAAATGATTTTTCTTTTTCAAGGTGTCGCTTCACAACGAAAATTTCACCGTTACGGGTAAATTCTTCGCTGTGTTGCCAGGGGCCTTCCACCCAAAACCCGTCATAATTCCACCGGGGCGTCAGCATCAGGAAACTGCCACTGATTTCGCTCAGGTAAATTCCGTTAACGGGTTCCGCTTCTATCACTTGTTTATCCAGGAGGTCGCCCATTTCAACCAGGTAATCGTCCTTCAACCTTTTCAATACCTGTTCGGAAAAGCCGACCGGGTCATCGGCATAAACTGCGGGATCATTAGCATCCAGCCATTGCAGGGTCTGGTAATCCAAAAAAGAAAGCAGGAAATATTCCTTCTCGCGCAACAGGAAAAAATACTCCCTTACAAACACTTTAAGGTCAAAAAGCTGGCCGGCAATGCGGACATAACAGTTGAGGTGAAACAGTCCGGCCTCATCACGATTAACCCTGAAAGATAAAGAAGGCTGGTCTGCCTTCAATAGGCAGGTGGCCATAAGGTGGTTGCCGGTTGCCGGGTTCACCACCTGGTTATACCACCGGCACGCATCCGCTGCTGGCAGTAATTGCAGAAATAATTGGTGCACTACCCGGAGCAGGGACCGGTCGATATAGGCAGTTAATGAAGTGCCGGCTTTCTGTTTAGCATGTGTCCGCGTGAACTGCTGGACAGTTTGCTGCAAGGCCAGGTCACCCAATTCCGACAATGCCTGCCTTGCTTCAGCAGGCAAACCGGAGAAGTATTTTTTAACCACATCGGGGTCAATGCCTTCCCTGGCATAGTCAATACCCCGGGTGGACCGGGTAATATGGATGGCTTCCAAAGGAGACCATCGCTGTTTTAACCTGGAAGGTTTAATAAATATGCCAGTTTTGGTTTCCGGTTTTATCATAGCGGGTAGCAAATATAGGGTACCCGTCTTTTTGTACCTTTGCCCCGCAAATAATATGGCTGCCATGAAACTAAGTACGCTCTCTGAAACCCTTATTGGCTCTGAAATTGTGAAATTAGGTGGTGAAATCCGGGAAAAAATCAGGAAAGGAGAACAAATCTTCAATTTTACCGTGGGAGATTTTGATCCCCAGGTATTCCCGATTCCGCAGGCATTGGAAGAAGAAATCATAATTGCGTATCGCCATCACTTTACCAATTACCCTTCTGCCGAGGGAAACCTCGACCTCCGGGAGGCCATTGCGGCTTTTACAAAAGAGAGGACAGGCTTAACCTATACGGTGAATGAATTCCTGGTAGCTTCCGGTGGCCGGCCATTGATTTATGCCTTATTCCGGGCAATAGTAGATAAAGGTGATAAGGTTGTTTATGCAGTTCCCTCCTGGAATAATAACCACTATACCCATTTTGTTGAAGGAGAACATGCCGTTGTGGAAGTTGGTCCTGAAAATAATTTCATGCCTTCGGCAGATGACCTGGCCCCGTTGCTAAAAGGCGCTACCCTGCTGGCCCTTTGTTCGCCGCAAAATCCAACCGGTACTGCCTTTACAAAATCGGAGCTGGAAAAAATCTGTGACCTGGTACTGGCTGAAAACGCTACGCGTAAACCCGGTGATAAGCAATTGTATGTTATGTATGACCAGATGTATGGCCAACTCACTTACGGGGCAATTCAACACTATGACCCGGTAAGCTTGCGGCCGGCTATGCGCGAATACACGGTGTTTATTGATGCCATCAGTAAGGCATTTGCAGCTACCGGCGTAAGGGTTGGTTGGAGTTTCGGTCCGGAAACCATCATCAGTAAAATGAAAGCTATTTTAGGACATGTAGGTGCCTGGGCCCCGATGGCAGAACAAAAAGGAGTCGCAAAATTTCTTGGCAATAAGGAAGCAATTGATAAATATCTCCTTCATTTTAAGGGGGAAGTGGAATTACGGCTTCGCAGTATATATGAAGGATTATTGGCTTTGAAGGAAGCAGGGCACCGGGTGGATGCTATTGCACCACAGGCAGCGATATACCTTACTATAAAAATTGACCTTGTTGGGAAAAGAACGGCAGGCGGACAATTATTGGAAACCCAGGCAGCTGTTTCAGATTATTTATTGAATGAAGCAAGGCTTGCCGTGGTTCCCTTTTATGCTTTCGGCGCAGCAAGAATCTCACCATGGTACCGCCTGAGTGTAGGCACCTGCAAAAAAGAAGAAATAAGCGGAATGTTGAAATTACTAAGGGAGTCGCTTGAAAAATTACAATAAAGCACTAAAAAAGCCGCCTCATGGGGCGGCTTTGTATTTTTTCACTTGCCAAATCAATTCTTGTTGTTCAGGAAAACAAAAGCAGGATCGTTTCCTGAAATTGATTGCATAATTCTTTTATGGTCTGAATAAACCCTAAACTTATTACAATCAATCACTTCATAAACACAGCAAAAAGTCTGTGGATTTTCAACTTCCAATAACAAACTGTGCAGTTGCGTCAATTGCTGCTCCATTGCCTCGTCATTGTGAGGTGCTTGCTTAACCAGAACCAATAGATCCCTGTTTGGTGTTTTCATTACATAAGATTTTAGTAACCAACATAACCTTTGTTCATATTGCAACCGCAGTTCTTACTCTTCAATTTACCATTAACACCACATGCAGTAACAACTCTACTAACCATTAAAACGAGAACGACGTAAATAAGCGTCTTCTTCATAATTTAGATTTCTAATTTAAACTTAATTCCAGAGAAAATAGTATGCGGGAGTGAGCCAATTTTCAAATTTTCCACAAATAATTTCACATAAGGCCAGAATACTGGTTGCTCCGCTCGATTGGGGACTGGGTCATGCTACCCGATGCATCCCGGTTATCCGTGCCCTGACTGACCAGTTTAATGCCCGTATAACGGTTGCTGCCGCAGGTCCCCAAAAAGCGCTCATCCAGGAAGCTTTCCCGCAGATCCCTTTTCTTTCCCCGCCTGAATACAAAGTGAAATACCACAAAAATCGAGCCGTAACCATTGCCAGGCTTGCTTTTGCAGTACCCGGGATCCTCAAAACCATCCGGGAGGAATCGCGCTGGCTCGAGGAGGTTTTGGACCGGTTAGCATTCGATATAATCATCAGCGACAACCGGTATGGCATTTTCAGTACCAGCATCCCATCCTACCTGATCACCCACCAATTGCTCGTAAAAACGCCTTTTGGAGATATTATGGACCACCTGGTACAGGGGCGGCTTTATAAATTCATCAACCGTTTCACGGAATGTTGGGTGCCGGACATGGAAAAAAGCCCCTATTTAGCCGGGGAATTATCACATCCGGGCAGGATGCCGTCCATTCCCGTCCGTTACCTGGGTCCCATCAGCAGGTTAACAGCAGTGCCACCAACAGGCAATACGCAATTACTGGTTTTGCTATCGGGACCGGAACCCCAAAGGACTATCCTGGAAAAGAAAATCCTTACGCAATGGAAAGCCAATCCGGGTAAGTCGATGGTAATGGTGAGGGGTTTACCGCTTGAAACAAACGAGCCCCCCAAATTACCCAATGCGGTAATTTTCAACCACCTGCCTGCTATGGAACTATCACGGGAAGTGGCCAATGCTGGGGTAATTTTATGCCGGAGTGGGTATAGCAGTATAATGGACCTCCTGCCACTGGGTAAGCAATGTTTTATGATTCCTACACCCGGACAAACGGAACAGGAATACCTGGCCGATTTTCTTTCCCGCGAGGGCCGGATCACTGCCCTTGACCAGGAAAATTTCAATATTTCCCAAATTATTGCAACTGTTCCGTAGATATCTTTGCGCAAAAATTTGAAGCGCGACCTCCAGCCCCACCTGGCCGTTTTAGCGGCCAATCTTTTATTCGGGATCAATTTCAGCGCTGTCCAGCATATTACGCATGGCTTTATTCAACCGTTCGCCCTAAACCTGATCAGGGTTGGGATTTGTGTCATCCTTTTCTGGCTGCTATTATTTATTTACCCGGCGAAGGCCGGTATAAAAAAAGAGCACCTGCCCCGGTTCCTGCTTTGCGCTATCACGGGGGTGGTAATTAACCAGCTATTATTTATCAAGGGCCTTTCCTTAACGCTAAGTATCCATGCGGCCCTGCTGATCCTGGTTACCCCGATTTTTATAAGTTTTGTAGCCGCCTGGCTAGATAAGGAATCGCTAAGTAACTGGAAGCTAGCCGGGCTTGCCCTGGGTATAAGTGGCGCAGTTTTGCTGGTAGCAGGAAAAGACAGGTCAGGAAAAGCCGAAAATGTGCTGCTGGGAAATATTCTCGTCATCATCAATGCCATTTCCTATTCATTCTATTTTGCCCTGGTGAAGCCACTTATGAAAGAATACCGGCCCACCCATGTGTTGCGCTGGGTCTTTACCCTGGGGCTACCTTTCATGGCTTTTTTCGGCTGGTCACAATTTCAAACCATACACTGGGAGAATTTCGGCCAGCTGGAGTGGATGGCCCTGGCCCTGATTGTATTGGGCGCAACATTTTTTGCATACCTCTTCAACCTTTACGGCATCAACACATTGGGAGCAGGAGTAACAGGGTCTTATATTTATACCCAACCTGTTTTTGCCGCGATTATTGCAGTCATATTCCTGGGGGAATCACTCACATTCAATAAAGTGATTGCGGCGGCTTTAATCATTTCAGGGGTTTGGCTGGTTAACAGAAGGACCCGTTAACCGTGCTTCGGCTTTTCAAAAAACAGGAACTTTTTCTTTGCTTTAGCAAAATTTGCCCAATGGTCGGTGTGTATTTCAACTGCAAAAATGCTGCAGGTAGGCATATCATCTATTTTGGTATCGGTAAGTTCATTTACAAATGCGGTAATACCCGGATTATGCCCGAATACTGCGATGGAATCAGCCTTATCGGATTGTTGAGCTACAACTGAAAGATATACCTCGGCAGGCGCCTGGTATAAATCTTCGCGCAGGATTAATTCTTCCTGGGAACGGTCATACGCTTTAATAAAATAAGTAGCCGTTTGAATCGCTCTTTTGGCGGTACTGGTTACAAAAGCGTCAATGGAAATATCCTTTGCCAAAAGTTTTTTAGCCATTAAAGGTGCAGTGTGATGGCCACGAACATTCAATTCACGGTCAAAATCTGAGATTGTTAAGTCACCCCAGCTGCTTTTAGCATGTCTAACCACATATAAGGTTTTCATATACTAAAGGTAGCTGGGTTTTGTGATTCCTTAACTGTTTTACAAAAGGTACAAACGGGAAATTTAAACAGGCCTGTTTAGTTGGTCCCTCATAGGTTATGTATTAAAAACGGTCGGTCGCGGAATACCTGCAAATATGTTGCCAGAAGATTTCAAAAAGTGATTTTTTTACGAAGCGATTTCCCAGGCTTGATTCAAATCAATAGCCCCTTACATTTTTGCCTTCCATATAATTGAGGAACGCATTATTCACTACGCGGTTTCCGCCAGGTGTTGGGTAGTTACCGGTAAAATACCAGTCGCCGGTGTTAGTGGGACAAGCGTTATGCAGGGATTCAATCGTCTGGAAAATAACTTCAATTTTTAAATCAATTTCCTTTGGGGTTATGAGTTCAGCGATTTTTGCAGAAATTTCTTCAGCTGTAAATGGATGGTAAAGTTGTTTAACAATATTCTTGCTATGTAATTGTCCGGTCCTGGCAAGTTCCTTGCCTTCTTCATGCAGGTCGGTCAGTAAATTTTCCATCCCACGTTCTTTAATCAACGCGATGGCGGCCCGGAATGCAATGAAGTCTCCCAGCTTACTCATATCAATACCATAACAGTCGGGGTAACGGATTTGAGGTGCAGAGGAAATTATAATTATTTTTTTCGGATTAAGGCGGCTTAGCATACGTACTATGCTCTCTTTCAGGGTGGTGCCCCTTACAATGGAATCATCAATCACGACGAGGGTATCCTGCTTCGGGACAACGGTACCATAAGTAATATCATATACGTGCTGAACCATTTCATTACGGTTAGAATCTTCAGTAATGAAAGTCCGCATCTTCACATCTTTGATGGCGATTTTCTCCATCCTGATTTTGCGGTTAATCATCTCAGTTAATTTTTCTTCGTCGAAGTCTTGCCCCCACGATAAAATTCTCTGGATCTTGATTTGGTTCATGTAGTCTTCCATTCCTTTTACCAATCCGTAAAAGGCAACTTCCGCTGTATTAGGGATAAAGGAAAATATGGTATTCTTCAGGTTGTAATCTATTGATTTGAGTACTGCATCCCTGAGATTATAGCCCAGCTGGCTGCGCTCGCGGTAGATTTTTTCATCATTTCCCCGGGAAAAATAAATCCGCTCGAAACTGCAGGCTTTACGTTCTTTTGGTTCGAGAATTTGTTCAATGCTGTACTGGCCGTCTGCATTTACAATCAGGGCCTGGCCGGGCATCAGTTCCTTCACTTCATTCTCACCCACGTTGAAGCTTGTCCTGATCGCTGCACGTTCTGAGGCAGCAACAATTACATCATCAGAAATATAATAATAGGAAGGTCGGATACCATGTGCATCACGCATTACAAAACTTGCACCGTTTCCGACAAGGCCGCCAAAATGATAGCCCCCATCAAACCATTTGGTTGAATTGCGGAGCACGCTGGCAATGTCAGGATTACCCGGATTAGTTTCATCGGCCTGTACCAGGAAATGGTGTACTACTTCCATCATGGCAGCAAGGTCGCTTTGCTTTTGAAAAACTCCGGGGTCAATATTTACAAGGCCAAATAATTCTTCAGTATTCACGAGGTTGAAATTCCCCGCAAGGGCAAGGTTCCTCGATTGGATGGTATTCCGCTTTATAAAAGGATGACAGAATTCAACATTGTTTTTCCCCTGGGTGCCATAACGGAGGTGACCTAACAGTAGTTCACCCATAAAACGAACATGGCCTTTTAAAAGGCCTGGGTGTTTGCGAATATCGGGTTGGTATTTTTCGAATTCCTGGATCTCTTCTCCTACCTGGCGGAAAATATCTGCGATAGCCTGGGTTGCTACACTGCGCAAACGGTGAAGGAAGGGATAACCAGGCTCAACATTTAACTTAACTGCAGCAATTCCAGCCCCATCCTGACCCCTGTTATGTTGTTTTTCCATTAGCAGGTAGAGCTTATTAAGCCCATACATAACCGTCCCCTGTTCCTGCAAATAATAACTAAAAGGTTTGCGTAACCGAATGAAAGCCAATCCGCATTCGTGTTTAATTGGGTCGCTCATGGAAAGAATTGAGGCGCAAAGTTATGAAAAAATAATAGCCCGAAATTGTTCCAGTTGTTAAGATTGCGGAGTCTTACATCCAAGGCTTTATCTACTGTTGTTTTTTTGTACCTTTCTGAAACAACCCCACCTATTTTGCACCTGCGCATGCTATTGGCCATTTTTGTCCTGGTTTTCCATACAGGATTCCTGCCACCTGCAATACAACCCTTTTTAGTGCCGGGGAAGCAGCCAATACTGAAGAACAACCTGCCATTATTCCAATCAGAGGAACCGCTGCAATTAAATATCACTGTTAATACAGGGGCATTGTTCACAGACAGGGGGGATAATCCACAGTACCATGGCGGAAAAATCAGTTTGAAAGACAGCCTGGGAAATATGGTTACGTTAGATGCGAAATTGCGTATCCGCGGGCATTTCAGAAAAGATAAAAAAATCTGCCGGTATGCCCCGATCCTGCTTAACCTCGATAGCAGTGCAATTACAAATAGTACGGCCTTCGCCGGACAAAACAAGTTAAAGCTTGTGGTACCTTGTGTTTCAGAAGAATTAATTGAGCGTGAATATTTATTGTATAAAATATATAACCTGATTACCCCCCTGAGCGTGAAAGCCAGGTTGGCAAAAGTGCAGTTTACGGATAGCGCAAACCCAGCAAATATTACAATCCTTTCCTGCTTCGTGATTGAACCACCTGAGCAGGTAGCCGTTCGCAATGGACTGATTATCATTAACAAGAATAGCCTGAACCCGGAGTTCCTGCCACCCTCGGATTTTAACCGTATGGCTGTTTTTCAGTTTTTCATTGGCAATACGGACTGGTCAATTCAATTCCGGCAAAATATTGAACTGATGGCGCCAAATACCATTTCACCGCCTGCTCCCGTTCCTTATGATTTTGACCATAGCGGACTGGTTGATGCTCCTTACGCACATCCTGCGGAGGAACTGGAAATGTCCAATGTCCGCCAAAGACGATACCGCGGTTATTGCCTTTCTTCCCTCCAGGACCTGGACCCGATTTTTACTGTATTCAAAGAAAAAAGGCCACAGATAGAGGCTTTATACCGCGATAATCCACGGCTTTCCCCATCTTTCCAAAAATGGGCACTAAGTTATATTGCAGACTTTTACACAATAATAGACCAGCCCAAAAAAATGAAGGAAGCATTCAATTATCCCTGCCTGCCAGGAGGAACCGGGTCGGTGATCATAAAAGGCTTAAAAGAATGATCCAATTTTCACCCGGCGGGTAATACCCGGCGGGTGAAAATTATTTGCATCATTTATTTTCGTACCTTATTATAATTAAACCTTATATCATGTTACCAAAAACTACAAGGCTATATGCCACAGGATTTTTATTTGCTGTAGTACTTTTTTCAGGTGCCTGCAGTAAAAGTGATTCTACTCCCGCCAAAACAAAAACCCAATTATTAACGGCTTCATCATGGAAGCTTACCGCACATACGGTTAACCCGGCTATGGACCTGGATGGAGACGGCCAGAAAGATGATACAGATGTATTTGCCCTTGGCTATGAAGCCTGTTCGAAGGATGATACTTATTCCTTTCATACCGATTTCACGGGAATTGTAGATGAAGGCCCTACAAAATGCGATGCCAGCGATCCACAGTCTACACCGATAGAATGGCTTTTTAAAAGCAACGAAACCGTGCTCCAGATTAAGCAGGATATTATTGCACTGGATTTCACGATTGTGGAGTTAACAGAAACCAAGCTGAAGGTTACTTATTCACAAACTGATTCCGGGGTAACCGTTACCCAGACAATTACCTATACGCATTAGAAATCCAGGGGTTCAAACAATAAAGAAAGACCGGTATATTTTTCCTTTCTTTGCGCAAAAAGAACCATGGATATCAGTGGAAAAATTATACAGTTACTGGGTGTTCAAACCGGACAGGGGAAAAATGGTCCCTGGAAAAAGCAGGAATTTATACTTGAAACCGGGGATGCTTATCCCAAAAAAGTTTGTATAGCAGTTTGGGGGGAAAAAATTGATATGAGCCAATTCAGGCCGGGTGATCCCGTGCAGGTTTCATTCGATGTTGAAAGCCGCGAATACAATGGCAAATGGTACACAGATGTTAAAGCCTGGAAAGTTGTAGGGCAGGGTAATACTGAAGGTCCGGCCCCGGCATATAATGGCCCTATTGATGCTATGCCTGAAGACGATTTGCCTTTTTAATCCTTATACTTTTACGGTAGTAGTTACTTTATCGGGCAATTCATTTTCGCGTGAAGCCAAAAGTGAAAGTTGATTTTTCATATGGGCTATAGCTTCTGCAACCGCTGATTCATATCGATCAGTACGGGAATGTGTAAAGAGATTTTCACCATAGATAGTAACTTTTATCTCACACACTTTGTTCTCAGGTAAACTGATTAAAGGATCTTCCCGCATAACACATCCTACGCGGGCGATGGTTTTATACTGGTGTGATAACCTGATCATCGCCTGCTTGGCATATTCTACAACCTCATCCTGCAAACCATCATGCGGAGTATGAATGTCAATGGTCATAATTTTTTGGTTTGTGGTGCAAAAAATCAACAACTAATCAGCTTTCTAAAGTTACATCGCAATTTTTAACCCTCCCGATTTAATTCCCTATTACCCGGGCGTTACCATTCTGTTAAATTCAGGCTGTTTTACATGATTTTACAGGTTAACCTACCAGGAAAGTCGACTACTAAAATGAAAACGCCTATCTTAGTGTTTAAACAATAAATATTTTCGACTATGAAAAGATGGAAATCAATTTTGGCTGTTGTTGCAATTTTTCTTGCCGGTACAGTTTCGGCACAAACCAAATGGAAAGTGGACAAAGTGCATTCATCGGTTCGTTTTTCGGTTACCCACATGACGATATCTGAAGTTGAAGGCACTTTTAAAACCTGGGATGGCACAATTGAAAATACGAAGCCTGATTTTACTGATGCAAAAATTGCATTCACCATCGATGTAAACTCTATCACAACCGAAAACGAAAACCGTGATAACCACCTGAAGAGTGACGACTTTTTTAATGCTGCGAAATTTCCGGCAATTAAATTTGAAAGCACTACAATGCAGTCATTAGGCAATAACAAATACAAACTGAACGGGAACCTCACCATTCGCGATATTACCAAGCCGGTAAGTTTTGATGTTACCTATGGCGGCACGCTAACTGGCTCGCGCGGTACCAAGGCCGGCTTTAAAGCCACTACAACTATTGACCGGATGGCATATGGTTTGAAATGGGACCGCGCTACAGAAGCAGGTGGCCTTGTTGTAGGAAAAGATGTGGAGGTAACAATTAAGTTAGAACTGGACCAGATAAAATAGTCTAACTAACATATATAATCGAAAAAGCCCCTTTCCAGGGGCTTTTTCTTTCACGCGACGACCGTAAATTTTTCCAATTTTTGACCAGATACAATGTAACAACCGAAACAATATTTTTAAAAGGGTTCAGGGAATTCCCTCTTGTTATCTGATACAAAGATGCACCTGATTTTTACCTTTAAAGAATCCTTTCGATAGTTGGCTGCTTTATGCCGGTGAAAGCACCATTCATTTCGATTTATCAAAATCCAGGACTACTCCATTTATACAATAACGCAGTCCGGTTGGCGGTGGCCCGTCTTCAAATACATGTCCAAGGTGCGCTTTGCAACGGCCACAGGTTACTTCAGTACGTTTCATGCCCAGTGTATTATCGGGAGTATAAATGATACTGCCTTTGCTTACGGGTTCATAAAAACTTGGCCAGCCGCATCCGCTATCGAACTTGGTATCGCTTTTAAATAAGGGATTGCCACAAGCCTTGCAGTAATAGGTGCCGATTTCCTTAAAATTTTCAAACTTGCTCGACCAGGGTCGCTCAGTTCCCTTCTGCCGTGCGATATAGTATACATCCTCCGGCAGGATTTTCTTCCATTCTTCGTCTTTAAGATTCACCTTCTCGGCCGATGTCCTTGAATACACCGGGTTTTGCTTTGAACTATCCATAGATTTAGGCTCTTTTTTATGGTCTGATTGGGAATAACTGCATTGCTGAAAAGTCAGCAGGCAGAAGAATAAAAAGACATTTCTAAACAACATCACGCGTTTAATTTTAATAACAAACCTACGCAGACAAGGTTTAACCTGTTTTCAACTAACAAACGTTTGCATTTATTTTAACGTGGGGGTTTTTGAATATTATTCAACCTAACGCCCCAATTTATCGATCATTTTTAAACAGCTTGCCGTAAATTTGAACCTCATCACGCAGGAATAAATCATGTTCAATTTAATTCTTTTCGGCCCTCCAGGAAGTGGCAAGGGTACCCAATCTGAAAGGCTAATTGCCCGTTATGGACTTAAACACCTTTCTACAGGGGATATCCTACGGTCAGAAATTGCCAACCAAACCACCCTTGGAATGGAAGCTAAATCTTTGATGGACCGGGGGGAACTGGTTCCGGACGAAGTTGTTATCGGGATGATCAGCGCTGCTTTGGACAATAATCCACAGGCAAAAGGTTTTCTTTTTGACGGATTTCCCCGTACCAAAGCACAAAGCGAAGCGCTGGATAAGCTTTTGGCCCAAAGGAATGAAGCCATTAATGTGGTTCTTGCCCTGGAAGTAACGGAAGAAGAATTGATAAAGCGCCTGTTAAACCGCGGATTGACCAGTGGCCGCAGTGATGATAACAATGAGGCTGTAATCCGGGCCCGGATCCAGGAGTACCACAAAAAAACTTCTGCTGTTGCGGACCACTACCAGGTCTTCAATAAGGTGGTTGGTATTAAAGGTGAAGGCACAGTAGATGATATTTTCAATGCGCTTTGCGAAGAAATTGAAAAGAGAATGGCGGCCTAATACTGCCATTTCCAGTATATGGACGAATCAAAACTGCATTTTTTGCTGGAAGACTTCCCGGCATTGCTATCACATTTGCAAGCAGAAGCCAAAGGCAGCTGGGGCAAAATGAATGCCCAGCAAATGGTAGAACACTTTATTGAAGTTGTTTGGGTTGCTGCGGGTAAGATTCCCCTCCAATTATTTACCCCTGCTGACCGGCTTCCAAAAATGCGGGAATTTTTGTTCAGCGAAGAGCCCTTTCGCGAGAATACAAAGAACCCGTTAATGAAAGATGAGCCAACTCCTGAAAAGTTGCCGGATATGCCAACCGCTATCCATGAATTGAAAAGGGCGCTCGAAGCTTTCCAGGAAGCATATGCCACTAACCCTAATAAAGAGATTATTAACCCGTTTTTTGGTCCCCTTGATTATAGTGGCCAGGTTCATTTTCTCCACAAACATGCCCGGCACCACCTTAAACAATTTGGATTGCTCTAAGTTGGGATAAAGAAATTTCTACACGTTGCCTATTTTTTAAAAATGGAATCCGCTCGTTGCAGGCTCGTTAAAATGCTTTCTTTTACCTTATCCACTTTAGCCTTTTCGCCAGTTAGGTATTTGATACGCGCCTCCGCATTTTCTTTTGCAGAATCAGGATTAAAGCCAGTCATCCAGGAATCCATACTATTTTCTGCATAAGCCAGGTCTTCCTTCAGGTCCAGGTATGTTTGCATCAATTGCTTTTTTGTCGCAGACTCAGGCAGCTTGCTGACACTGTCAAGCGCTTGTATCGCCTGTTGCTGGTACCCTTTAATCTTGCCCATTTTACCCATACCGAAATCATGCCCATCCAATACCAGTTGAAACAAACTGTCCTCTGGCGTTTTGGCTTTTTCAGAAAAGCCATTCTTGCGGTCAGTATTATCATGGCTTGGGTTGTTGCAGGCTGCAAAAAAGGATAAACAGGCCGCTAACAGGAAGATTTGCTTCATCTGGTAGAGTTTATGCTGCAAATATGCACCCGTTTTACGAATGGCCGGACATTTCTGAAGGGCATTTTCAGCTAATTTGCACCTATAAACGATTGTACAATGAAAAAGCTCGGGAACTACGCAACCGGCCAATGGATCACCGGCGATGGCGAGGGACAAATCCTGTACAATGCAGTTACCGGCGATCCTATTGCTGCAGCCAGCTCAAAAGGACTTGATTTAGAAGCTATGGCCGTTTATGCCAGAAAAGTCGGCAACCCGGCATTGAGAAAAATGACTTTTCCGGAAAGGGGGCGTATGCTGAGGGCTCTTGCACTTCACCTGCAACAATTTCTTCCCTCTTTTTATTCCCTTAGCTACCAGACAGGTGCTACAAAAACAGATAGTTGGGTGGATATAGAAGGCGGGATCGGCAACCTTTTCTCTTACGCCTCCCTGCGACGTAAACTTCCCGATGAAACATTTTGCCTCGACGGGGAATCCCTGAACCTGGGAAAACAAAACAGTTTTATAGGAACGCACCTGTTAGTTCCCAAAGAGGGTGTAGCCATACATATAAACGCATTTAATTTCCCTGTTTGGGGCATGCTGGAAAAAGTTGCCGTGAATTGGATGGCAGGAATGCCTGCCATAGTAAAACCTGCTACAGTAACCTCTTTCCTGACAGAAGCAGTAGTGAAAGAAATCATTGCTTCAGGAATTCTCCCGGAAGGCGCCCTGCAACTTATTTGTGGTAGCGCCGGCGACCTGCTTAACCATGTTCAGTCACAGGACGTGATCACCTTTACCGGTTCTGCCTCAACCGGCCAAATGCTGAAAGCACATCCTGCTATCCTTCGGGAATCAGTACCCTTTAATATGGAAGCCGATTCATTGAATTGTATTGTCCTTGGTGATGATATCGGGCCCGGGTCTGCTGATTGGGAAATATTTATTAAGGAAGTGAGGAAGGAAATGACAGTAAAAGCCGGGCAAAAATGCACAGCTATCAGGCGGATATTTGTACCGGAACAAAAAATGGAAGCAGTATGTAAAGCGATTGCCGAAGCCTTGCAACAAACAACAATTGGCAATCCATTGAATGATAAAGTACGCATGGGTGCATTAGCCGGGCAAACACAAAAAAAGGAAGTGAAGGAACAGGTAGGCCGGTTATTGGCAGGTTCCCAACTGATATACGGCTCTCTAGATAGTGTTGAACTGATTGATGCCGATGCCAGCAAAGGTTCTTTTATCAGTCCGCTTTTACTCTTGAACGAAAAGCCCTTCAGCCAAACAGAAGCACATGAAATTGAAGCCTTTGGCCCGGTCAGCACAATAATGCCTTACAGGAACATGGATGAAGCCATTGAGCTGTCGCGTATGGGTAAAGGATCGCTTTGCAGTTCTATTGTAACCACAGATGCGCAAACGGCGCGGGAATATGTATTAGGCGCCGGGCCCTGGCATGGCCGGATCCTGGTATTAAATAACGCCTGTGCAAAGGAATCAACCGGCCATGGATCACCATTGCCACAACTTGTACATGGCGGCCCGGGAAGGGCGGGGGGAGGGGAAGAGATGGGCGGCCTTCGTGGCATTAAGCACTATATGCAACGTGTGGCTTTACAGGGATCACCTGAAATGCTCACGGCCATTACCGGTGTATACCAGCCTAATGCAAAGGGTCAGGAAGACACCATACATCCCTTCCGGAAATATTTTGAAGAAATCAGGGTTGGCGACCAGTTATTGACAGGTAAAAGAACTATTACGGAAAGTGATATCGTCAATTTTGCCAACCTTAGCTGGGATCACTTTTATGCGCATACTGATCATACTGCACTTGAAGGCACTCTTTTTGAGAAACCAGTTGCACATGGATATTTTATCCTCAGCGCAGCCGCCGGATTATTTGTAGACGGTAGTGCAAAAGGCCCGGTACTATTGAATTACGGCCTTGACGAATTGCGTTTCACCAAACCTGTATATGCCGGTGCAACCATCCAGGTCAGGTTTACCTGCAAGGAAAAAATTGAACAGGAACAAAAAAAGGATACTGATTTACGTAAAGGAATCGTTAAATGGTATGTTGAAGTATTGGACCAAACCGGAGAGCAAGTAGCTTTAGCTACAATTCTTACGATGGTCCAGAAAAAACAATAATAACACGCCTAAATATCTCAACCATGATACAGGAAACTTCTGGAGGATATGTTAAATCCGAATTGCACAAAGGCATTGCCACAATAGAATTTTATCATCCTCAGGGCAATTCATTACCCGCTAAATTATTGCATAAAATGTCTGAGGAAATCGACACCCTTGGCCATTTACCTGAAGTGAAAGTGATCATCCTCCGGTCTGGCGGGGACGGTGTTTTTTGTTCTGGTGCATCATTCGATGAACTAAGTAATATTCAAACAGCCGAACAAGGCCTGGCCTTTTTCAATGGATTTGCACAAGTGATAAATGCTATGCGCAAAATACCAAAACTGATCATAGGGCGAATCCATGGTAAATGTGTAGGCGGTGGAGTTGGCCTGGCTGCGGCAGTTGATTATGCTATTGCTGTGGAAGGTGCTGATGTTAAACTTAGTGAACTGGCAATTGGTATAGGCGCTTTTGTTGTAGGTCCTGCAATTGAAAGAAAAATTGGCGGGTCGGCTTTTTCACAACTGGCCATTGATACATCCATGTGGCGTAATAGCGACTGGGCGAGGAGAAAAGGACTATACGCAGAATTGCATACCAACCTGGAGGATCTTGATGAATCTGTACAGCGCATCGCTGAAAACCTGGTGCATTCCTCACCGGATGCACTGGTAGAAATGAAAAAAATGTTCTGGAAAGGCACAGAGCATTGGGATCATTTACTGCTGGAAAGAGCCGCTATCAGTGGCCGCCTGGTCTTAAGCGAATTTTCAAAACAGGCCATTGCTAAATTCAAGTCAAAGGTAAAAACCTGATCCTTACCACCTGTCTTCTTCATTTTCTGGTGGCGGCTGTTGAAATTGCCGGCGTGTCTTGATTTTTTGGAGTTGCCGCTCAATTAACAGATCAGCAATTATATACGCTGCGTCTTCACCTACTTTTTCCTTCAATAAAAACTTCAGTTTGTTTTCATTGACATCAACCCGGTAAAGTATCCTGACCAGTTCTTGAAAGTCGAGGTTAATTAACTGGTTAATCCTTTCCGCCAACCGCTGCCGCAATGTGTTAAATGAAGATTCCCCTATAAGGCTGATTCCCATTTGCTCGCTCAAGGCATGTAGTAATTCACTATCCATTTATCAGTTTTTTCACCCTTCTTTCACCCGGCGGGTAATACCCGCCGGGTGAAAGATACATCAGTATTTTTCAACAACGCCCAGGGCAAAGAGGGCAAAATCGTACTTGACGGGGTCCTTTGGATCGAGCTTGCGCAGCCAGCTGGTTAACTCCAGTGCTGCCTTCCAGTCGATGGCTTCCCTTTGTAACAAGCCAAATCTTTGGGCAACCCTGGCCACATGCACATCAATCGGGCAAACCAATTGTGCTGGTTTTATATTGCGCCATAACCCGAAATCAACGCCGTTCTTATCCTGCCTGACCATCCAGCGTAGGTACATACTCAACCTTTTACAGGTAGAATTTTTAAACGGTGCCGCAATATGCTTACGGGTGCGCTGCGGGACATCTTCAGCAGAAAAAAAATAATGATAGAAACCATTTAAGGCCCCGGTAATGTCTTTATCTGATGCTGAAAATCCTTTTAAAAATGCTTTCTCCAAAGAGGAAGATTGCTGGTAATGCCTTTGCAGGAATTCAATAAAATACAAAAGGTCTGTAGCATTAAAAGTGCGGTGCTTAAAAGAAAGCAAACGCCTTAAGTCCTTATTGCTGTGATGCAGGATAAAATCCAGTGGCCGGTTATCCATCAACGCCATTAATTCACGGCTTTTATTGATAATAGTTGTCCGGTTGCCCCAGGCAAAAACTGCTGCAAACAAGCCGGCTATTTCAATATCTGCCTGGTCACTAAACAGGTGCGGTATGCAAACGGGGTCATCTTCAATGAATCGCGGATGGTCATATTCTTCCACCTTCCTGTTTAAAAAGTCGATAATGTTTTGCCTTTTCGCAATCATGTTATTGATTAACCTTCAGTTCGCGGAAAGCAGTGGGTAGCCATACCTGCATTTCGCCGGCGCCGCGGTTATTCCATACAAAAAACGGGATAGCTTTCACGGGTTTGTTTACAAGATCAACTCCCTGACCGTCGGCACTTATAACAAGCAATTTCGCAGGCAGGGTAATTGTATTTATGCCCCCCAATAAACCTGGTTCATACTGTACCGAAAAATCCGATCTGTCCGGAACAATAAAATTCATGGCTTGCTGCTGGTTGTCTGCACCCTCCACGCAATACACCATCGGACCATATTGAATTGCAATGCGGCCGGTATTTTGTTTCAATTCAGTTCTACTGGCAATCCGGCGAACATCCATAGGTGTAATAATTTCTACAAGGTCCCCTTTCTTCCAGGCCCTGTCGACCACTGCATAACCCTGTTCCTCTTTGAACAAAACAGGTTTCCCGTTTACGCGAACCTCAAATAATGGATTCTCTTTTTTATCTGAATAATAATACAATCCGCCCGGGGTGGGTTCTTTCAACCAACCCGGTACCCGTAACCTTAGCTGGTAAGGTTTTTTGGGAGCTGCTGTAATTGTTAATGTGGTATTGCCTTTCCAGGGATAACCTGTTTGCATGGATACTGCAAAGAATTCTTTTTTAACCGGCAGTTTAACGTCACTTCCGATATAGAGGTTGATCCAGGTTGCATTCTCAGAACTACTATAAATATAATTACCCAGTGAAGCAATCAGCCGTGCGATGTTAGATGGACAACAAGCGGTTCCGAACCATTCCCTGCGCTGGTAATTTCCTGTGGAAGCCAGGGGGTTTCCATAAAAAAACCGGTCACCACTCAGGGATAAACCATCAAGGGCGCCATTGTATAAACTACGTTCTAATACGTCAATATATTTTGCTTCGCCCGTTAGCATGTTCATGCGCTGGTTCCAGAAAACCATTCCAACAGAAGCGCAGGTTTCACAATAAGCCGATTCATTGGGCAGGTCATAATCCTCACCGAATCCTTCATTTTTACCTTCTGCGCCAATCCCTCCGGTAATATACATGTTCCGGTATACCACATCTTCCCAAATCGTTTTCATGGCTTTTATATAATCCGCATCATTGGTTACTGCAGCAACATCGGCAGCCCCGGTATACATATACATTGCCCGTACGGCATGACCGGTAATTTCCTTCTGGTCTTTTACAGGAACAGCATCCTGGCAATAAGAAGGGTCTTTCCATTCGTCCCAAATCACGCCCTTGCCATAGCCTTTCCCTCTTTGATCAAGGTACCATTGCGCCAGCTCAAGATATTTGCGCTCATTCGTATGATGATATAGCCGCATGAGGGCCAATTCAATTTCCTGGTGTCCGCTTACCCAATGCCTGTTACTCTTCCTGAAAACGGAATCAATGTGGTTTACAAACCTGATGGCCACATCGAGCAATTGCCGCTTCCCTGTTGTGTTATGATAGGCGATTGCCGCCTCTATCAGGTGCCCGGCACAATAATCTTCATGCTTTTCCATGTCGGTCCAGCGGTTGTTAATCCCCGTTAGCTCGTAATAGGTATTAAGGTATCCGTCGGGCAATTGTGCCGCGGCAATTTTAGCGATCCACTCATCGGCTTTTTTTTCGATTGCCGGATCCGGATTATTCTTTAGGGAATAAGCCATTGCCTCAAGAGCCTTATAAACATCAGAATCATCAAAGTAAATGCCTTCGTGCTTACCACTGTGCGCGGCAGCTTTTTCGAAATTCCGGATACGCCCGGTTTTAGTTTCAGTATATAAAATGCAGGCATTAAGCGTACTGGTGGCAACCGTATGCATTCGGCCGCTCCAGAATTCATCAGTAATATTAACCTGTGAGAAATTGACAGGATATAATTTTTGCAGGGATTCCTGCGACTGCACTACTGAAGTTGATAATACACCAGCAATGGCAATACAAACAATGCCTTTCATGTTCATGGGTAATTATTGTGAAATCAAACTTATTGCCTGGTTAAGATCATCTATAAGGTCTTCGGCATCTTCCACACCAACGCTTAAACGGATTAACGAATCTGATAAACCATTTTTAATGCGCTCTTCCCTGGGTATTGAAGCATGGGTCATAGATGCCGGATGATTAATCAGCGATTCAACACCTCCCAGGCTTTCGGCCAGGGAAAATAACCTGGTAGAGGATAAAACTTTTTTAGCTGTATCAACCTTATCATCTTTAAGTTCAAAACTCATCATGCCACCGAACCCGCGCATCTGCTTTTTTGCAACAGCATACCCGGGATGATCTTCAAATCCACACCAGTACACTTTTCCCACTTTGGGATGTTTCCTTAACCAATGGGCAATAAGGGCTCCATTTTCGCAATGCCGCTGCATACGCAGGTGAAGTGTTTTTATACCCCGGAGAGCCAGGAAGCAATCCATGGGACCCGGTACCGCACCGCAGCTTTTCTGGATAAAATACAATTGCTCGCGCAGGGAATCATCATTCATAACCAAAGCCCCCTGGATGATGTCACTATGACCCCCGATATATTTCGTTGAAGAATGCATTACAATATCTGCACCAAGGTCAAGGGGGTTCTGCAGGTAGGGAGAGGCAAAAGTATTGTCTACGCATAGCAGCGCGCCGGCCTTTTTAGAAACACCTGCTATGGCCGCTATATCACTGATATTCATCAATGGGTTGGTGGGTGTTTCCAGCCAGACCAATTTTGTTTTTTGTGTTATAGCGGCTGCAATGTTTGCGGGATTTGTGGTGTCAATATAAACAAAGCGGATCCCGAATTTTTCAAAGATCTTAGTGAAAAGGCGGTAGGTTCCCCCATACATATCATTGGCTGCAATTACTTCATCGCCGGGCTGCAACAGTTTGATAACCGCATCCGTGGCAGCAACACCACTGCTGAATGCAAGACCGTATTTGCCATTTTCAATCTGGGCCAATGCTTCTTCCAGTGCCTTACGGGTTGGATTTTGGGAACGGGCATATTCAAAACCCTTGTTAACCCCGGGCGCCTCCTGAACATACGTTGAAGTCTGGTAAATAGGCGTCATAATTGCACCGGTACTGGGGTCAGGTTCCATACCTGCATGAATGAATTTTGTAGCAAGCTTCATATAGTTATGTGGTGTTTATTTAGATCATCAAAGGTGCGCTAATTTTTTGCAATCGCGACAGCCACTCATTCCAGTGAAGCAATAACCCAGTATCGCCAGTCAAAATTGTTACGCGATTCTGCCGGGGTGTTTAGCTTTTCCGATTTAAGTATTTTTTTATCTAATATATTATTCTGAACGAGTTTGTATTTTGCATCCATCACCCTTTCCTGTACAGCCGGCGTTTTCATCCATTGCAATTGTGGCGGCTCGAAAGCTATTTTCAATTTTTGCCAGCAGGTAGCCGGCGGCAAAACATTCTCCATGCTTTTCCTGAGAATCCATTTGGTATAACCATCTTTCATGCGCCATTCATCTGGTAATGAAAAAATCCATTGTACGAGTTCGTGTTGCAAAAAGGGTAGTCTTACTTCGCGGCTGTGTGCCATACTATTGCGATCGGCATACCGCAGCAATTCGGGCAATTTACCCATGGTAGTATCATAATACAACAAATCACGCAAGCCTGTCACCATTGGCTTGTACAATGATCCGGCCGGGTGATAGGCTTCTATGTATGCCTTGTTTACCAGTGGCAGGTTCCTGATTTTGGCAGATTGCCTGGAAATCAGTTGTGATTGCGCAGCTGCAGGAAATAAAGCTGCCAGGTAGTTTTTTAAACCCCACGGAACATGCAGCCCATGCCTGCGGAACAAAGCAAGTTCCCTGCGTTGCCTGGCCCAATTCCCTGACCGCCATTCTTCTTGCAGGAACCAGGGAATATATTGAGGATATCCGCCCAAAATTTCGTCGGCCCCCTGACCATCCAGCAAAACAGTAACGCCATGTTGTTTCGCCAGTTCAAAAACTTTATACTGAACCAGGACACTGGCTGATCCAATGGGTTCTTCCTGGTGCCAAAGCAAGCGGTCAAAATCGGAAACAAGGTTTTCAGCAGCTGGACTGGTTTGGCGGCTTGTGAAGCCAATTTCCTTACTGAGGCTATTGATGAGTGCCGATTCATCTTTTTCAAAGCCGGGGAAAGTGGCTGAAAAACCCTGGAACCCGGCAATTTCCAGCCTGCTGGCCAGGGCAGCAATAGATCCGCTGTCTACACCACCACTAAGCGAAGTGCCGGTTTGTACATCTGCCCGCAGGCGCAACTGCACGGAAGTATTCAGTTTCTCCTGAAGCAAACGGATTGCTTCTGGTAATGAACCTCCGAATTTTTGCCGGGTATCAATATCCCAATAACGGATACTTTCAGGTTTCGAGTACCCTTCCTTTCCCGGCAGGATATACATAAAACTGGAAGCAGGCAATTGAAAAATGCCTTTGTAAAATGATTTTTCGGGAGCTATTGGGTAACCGGTATTTCCGGTGGAAAGGAAGAGTAAAACCTGGCCTTCGTCCATTATCCTGGGCACCCCAAGAGCCCAAATAGCTTTGATTTCAGAGGCAAATAAAAATCTTCCGTCAGGATCTTCGTGAAAAAAAAGTGGCTTTTCCCCGAAACGGTCCCTGGCTAAAAAAAGCCTTTGCTCCAATTCATCCCAGATGGCCATTGCAAACATGCCGTCGAATTGCAACAGGCATTTTTCCCGGTATTCATGAAAAGCTGCCAGGATGACTTCTGTATCGGATAATGTCCTGAAACTATGCCCCTTTGCTATTAACTGCTCCCTGAGCTCGATATAGTTATACAATTCACCATTATAGGTGATGGTGTACCGGTTTTCAAAATGCATGGGTTGGGTTGCTGCCGCACTTGTGTCAATTACGGCCAGCCTGCGGTGTCCCAGTGTTATCTCGCCAGAGAGGTTTTGCCAGGAACCTTCGCCATCCGGGCCGCGATGGGCCAGCTGGTCTGTCATGGTTTTTATATCCAATAAATCCCTGGCCAAACTTTCATTTTGGCGAACAGGAGATATGATTCCTGCAATTCCGCACATACTGTAAATATCAGGTAAAGCGGTAAAAGCCGCGGCTAAAAAAAGCTGATAGGGAGCCTCACGATTTCATCGTCCCAGCCAATAACCAGGCTTATAGCACCATTGGTCTTCTCAAAACAGATACCTAAAGCCTCTGTTTCTTCACCATTACGAACAACAGGAACATCCACCCTCACCACATCCTTCAGGGAATCGTAGCGAAAAGCACCCCATGTATCAGTCTCTTTATTAAGTATGATCGTCCATTTATCAGCGGTAGGAATAGAATACAGGGTATATTTTCCTTTTTTTACTCTTTTATCACCAATTTTGGCATCGCGGTACAACTCCAGTTCTGTCGCTTCATTGGCGCCCATTCTCCATACTGAACCATATTCAACCAGTTCCCCAAACACTTTCCTGCCACTTTTTTGCGGACGGCTGTAAATTACTCTTGCCATTAGTGGCTCAGTTACTTTATCCTGGATTTTCAGGATTGGGTAATTAACGGGGTAGTAACTCATATCCATGGGCGATTTGTCGACCGCTGGAAAACGACTCTGGGCCATTGTTGCCAGGCAGATAAAAAAAGAAAGTACCAGGAGGTTTGCTCTTTTCATACTCAACGAAGGGGTTTGCATAAGTGCTAAAATTAACACAGTCCGGTAACAATTTTCATTCCATAATATGATATTCCTCAACATTCATCATAAACCATATGGTTTAAATTTGCGAAAACTTATTCATGCGACCACCCATCAAGTATTCAACCCCGGAAGAAGCACTTTCAATCATACAATCGGGACACCGGGTCTTTATTCACGGTAGTGCACATACGCCATCATTCATGATGAAACACCTGGCTGCACAGGCACACAGGTTACGTGATGTTGAGTTGGTGAATATCACCGTTTACGGCGATATGATCGTTGACAAGCCAGAATTTTATGGACATTTTCACATAAACTCATTATTTGTTTCCGCCAGTATCCGCGAGGCTGTTCGTGAAGGAAGGGCAGATTATGTACCTGTTTTCCTTAGTGAAATTCCAGAACTTTTTAAAAGAGGGATACTACCCCTTGACGTGGCCATTGTGCATGTTTCCCTGCCTGACCAGCACGGCTACTGTTCGCTTGGCGTTTCAGTAGACATTGCCCGGTCTGCCGTTAACACCGCACGCTTTGTAATTGCCCAGGTAAACCCCAATGTGCCCAGAACGCATGGGGACGGTATGGTTCATGTAAACCGGTTCTCGGCAATGGTATATTGTGAAGACCCCCTGCATGAAGCTGCTTTTGGCAAGGCAATTACCGAGGAGGAATTGAAAATTGGCGAATATATCGCCGGACTGATTGAGGACAGAAGCACTTTGCAAATGGGCATTGGGTCAATCCCCGATGCTGTGTTGAAATGCCTGAATAACCATAAAGACCTTGGAGTACATACTGAAATGTTCAGTGATGGCATTATTGACCTGGTAGAAAATGATGTGATCAATAATAAATACAAACACATCCACCCGAATAAATGTGTTACTGGTTTTGCCCTCGGATCAAAACGGCTCTATAATTATGTAAATGACAACCCCGCCTTTGCTTTCCTGGATATCGATTATGTGAATGAAACATCTGTTATCCGCAGGAATCCCAAAATGGTTGCCATAAACAGTGCTGTGGAAATTGACCTGACCGGCCAGGTTTGTGCTGATTCCATAGGGACCTACCAATATTCCGGCATCGGCGGGCAAATGGATTTCATGCGGGGATCTGCTTTAAGTGAAGGTGGAAAACCTATTATAGCACTTCCCTCCAGGACTAAAAAAGGGCTTTCCCGTATTGTGCCTTTCCTGAAAACCGGCGCTGGGGTAGTAACCACACGTGGGCATATCCATTATGTGGCTACAGAATTTGGAATTGCCTATTTATACGGTAAAAACCTGCGGCAAAGGGCACACGCACTGATTAATATCGCACATCCCGATGACCAGGAATCGCTGGACCGTGCCTGCCACGAACGTTTTAAAGTGTTTCCGGGTTAATCAATAGTTTCCGGTAATAATTATTTACAAAAAGCAGCAATTCTGGAAAAAATCGCTGGTAACATTTTTCGAGGAAATCATATTCTGCTTCAAAAACAGCAAAGGCGGTGCGGCTGTCATCCAAATACCTGGCGCGACGCACGAGGCCTTCCATACTTCTTTCTATGCCACTGCGCTGCTGGTAATTAGCTAGCCAGTCCTGGCTTTTCATATAAGGATACATTCCCGCAAACCGGTCGGGAAAATGTTCCTGGTGCTTACCCATTGCTGAATATACCCACTGACTAAAGTCTGGCAGGCTATTGCCAGGGAAAGCAAGGGTATCTGCAGCCAGGTAATGATCATACACGACATCAACAAATGCACCGGCATACAGGCCCACAGCCGGTCTAAATACTTTCCTGGCCATTGCGTTTACCGGATGTTGATCTGTAAAGCTATCTATTGCCCGATGCAATTGAATACCGAGCTGGATTCCAGGCGGATAATTAAACTTCGCCTTACCCTTAACGTAGTCACTGATCATATTGCCAACCAGCAGTTCCGGCTGACGGAAAGAAAGATATGCGTGGGCAAGTAAGTTCATTTTGCAGAAATTTCTTTTTGTAACCAATCCCCTATTGTTTGCAGTGCTACCGGGGATATGCTCTCAGATAAAGTGGCATACTCGGGAAAGGTACATGCCTTGCAGGTTTGGAAAAGATGGTTCAGGCCGGGCAGTTCTTCTACCTGGTAATGTTTTGTGGAAGAAACCGCAAGACAACTACGGATGCCCTCGAGGTTGGAAGCCGGAATTACCTGGATATCCTTACTGCCATTTAGCGCCAATACTTTACAGTGCAATTTTTTCAGGTACGGCTGTGGATCAAATAGCAGGAAGGCCCTGAACCAGGGGGTGTACACCTGCTGAACGACAAGGCTAACATACCGGTTGAAACTTGTTTCATCATGTATCCCAGTGGTGGCCATTACCCTATTGGGATGTTCGGTAAGCTGCCAATCTTTAAGCGCTGCAGTTAGCAAGGCTTTTGCTGTTCCGGTATCAGGTGCCGCTGCCAGTTTAGGCATTATTGCAGAAAAAAATACACTATAATCCTTCGCGGCCAATGAATCTATTCCGCTGCTCTTCAGTACGGCCTCGTTCTGCTCAGCCATTAACCTGTATACAGGTATACCCGGGCCAGCCATTAAAATTATAAATTTGATATCCTTGTTTGATGCAGCAACGAGTGGCGCTATCATACCACCTTCACTATGTCCCAGCAAACCAATTTTATCTTTCCTCACATCCTTTCTCTTTTTCAGGAATTCAATGTGATTATTTACGTCTTGTGCAAAATCATAAGTAGTGGACTGTGAAAAATTACCACTTGACCTTCCTATTCCCCGGTCATCAACACGCATTACCAGGTATCCCTGCCGCGTTAAAAAATCAGCAAGTACTGCAAATGGTTTATGGTTGAAAATTGTTTCATCGCGGTCTTGTGCACCTGACCCGGTAATCAATATTATAGCAGGAAAGGGGCCGGCACCATTGGGAATTGTTAGCGTAACACCATACCTCAAAGAATCCGGGCCTTGCTGGTATACAAGCGTGTCAACAATATATGGGAAGGGTGGTTGCGGTGTTTGCGGTTTTATACTATTTGCTGGTTGTGAAAAAGACAATTTAAAACTTCCAAGCAGACAGATCACGATAAGATATTTATACATAGCCGCTGATTATTTAATTGAAGTTACAATCTTCAATACGAAGATTACATGATAAGTTCTGTCACCATTCTGTAATTATCATTTCCACTTCTCTAATTTAACCATGGATTAACCCGGATTTATTTTTTAATTAACATATTTTATCAAATACAGTACTGGCAAGGCTTTTAAAGGATATTTAAATGCCCGGAAAAGCTAAATGCGTTTTCCAAGATAAGTTTTATTGCTATTGTTTGCCACCAATCACTATTCACTTGATGACCGTCTGTAACCTTAATACTTTTACATCGTCATATTATTCAAACGCACATTAATCATTAAACCTTTAAATTTTTATTTATGAAAAAGATTATTTTAATCGCAGCAACAGCATTCGTTAGCCTTGCAAGTTTTGCAAACGTTGATCCTATTACCGGAAAAGTGCAGGAAGCATTCCGCACTACATTTTCAACAGCTAAAAACGTTCAGTGGAAATCACTGGAAGAAGCAGGTTTATTCCAGGCAACATTTAATTACCAGAACAGTGAGTTGAATGCATACTATAATGCGGATGGAGAAATGGTAGCCGTTGCACGTTATATCAACAAAGAAAATCTTCCTATACTGGTAACCCAAAAGATACAGGAGAGATTTCCAGAGCATATTGTGCTGAATGTTATTGAGCATATCAGCTACGGAATTACCACTTACCATTTAACACTGCATAGTGCAAAATCATCAATGGTTGTTAGTGTTAGTCCTGAAGGCGATATCAGTGTAACTAAAAAAATAAAAAATAAACTGTAACCATTTTAAGACAAGCAACGTCTTAATAAGCAACAAGAAATTATCAAACCTAATACAATGAAAAAGATTATCACAGGCATCATGGCATTGGTCTTACTGACAGCATCAGCCACATTTGCCAATACACCAGATAACAAAAACGGTGTAGCAGAAAAAGTTCAAACTTCTTTCAAAAAAGAATTTTCCAAAGCAGAGAATATTACCTGGTCAAAGGTGAACGAACTCTACAGGGCGCAGTTTGTGTTAAATGGACATGTGGTGTTTGCTTTCCTGAATGAAGATGGCGAAGTTGTAAGTGCATACCGAAACATTCTTTCTACCCAATTGCCATTGCAATTGTTGTCCCAAATTAAACAAGACTATTCTGATTACTGGATTAACGAACTTGTTGAGCTGACTAAAGACAAAGAAACCAGCTACTATGTATCATTAGAAAATGGTAACGATCAAATCGTTTTAAAAAGTGAAAACGGCATTAACTGGACTGTATATTCAAAAATTAAAAAATAGTCGGATTTTTCTCTGAGGTTATGTTGGAAACAAACAGCTTTGCCCACTGGCAGGGCTGTTTTATTTTTCCGCTACCTTTGTCGCCTAAAATCAGAATAATCATGAGTAAAGGCCCGGTTTCGCAATTTATACAGCATCATTACCGCCATTTTAATTCAGCCGCCCTGGTAGATGCGGCAAAAGGTTATGAAACCCACCTGCTGGAAGGTGGTAAAATGATGGTTACCCTTGCCGGAGCCATGAGTACTGCAGAATTAGGTGTATCCCTTGCCGAAATGATCAGGCAGGATAAAATTCATATTATTTCCTGTACCGGGGCAAACCTTGAAGAAGATGTAATGAATCTTGTCGCCCATTCCCATTACCGCAGGATTCCCAATTATCGTGACCTTACCCCACAGGAAGAATGGGATCTGCTGGAAAACCATTATAACCGGGTTACTGACACCTGCATTCCGGAAGAAGAAGCTTTCCGCCGCCTCCAGAAACACCTTGTAAAGCAATGGAAAGATGCTGAAGAAAAAGGTGAGCGCTATTTCCCGCATGAATTTTTATATAAGGTTGTTTTAAGTGGGGATCTTGAACAGTATTATGAAATCGATCCGAAAGACAGCTGGATCATTGCGGCTGCACAAAAGAACATTCCGATTGTAGTGCCCGGTTGGGAAGACAGTACCACAGGTAATATTTTCGCCAGTTATGTTATTAAAAATGAGCTCAAGGCAAGTACCGTAAAAAATGGCATTGAATATATGGTTTGGCTGGCAGACTGGTACCGCCAGAACAGTGGTGGAAAAGGGGTTGGGTTTTTTCAGATAGGCGGTGGCATAGCAGGTGATTTCCCGATTTGCGTAGTGCCGATGATGTACCAGGACCTTGAATGGCATGATGTGCCATTCTGGGGTTATTTCTGCCAGATCAGTGACAGTACAACTTCATTCGGCTCATATAGTGGTGCGGTTCCCAATGAAAAGATTACCTGGGGCAAATTAAGTATCGAGACCCCCAAATTTATTGTAGAAAGCGACGCCACAATTGTTGCCCCATTAATGTTTGCTTATATACTGGGTTGGTAAAAGACCCCTCCCATACAGAAAAACCCGCCAGAGTGGCGGGTTTTTTCATTTTAAGGGTACGGATCAAAACCATTTATAAGAAGTATGGATTAATCTTATTTATACCTGGTCAGACTTAAATTATAATCACAAGTTTAATCCACTTCAAAAAAATTAACGGGTCATAGTTGGGATAGGCAGGTCGCGTTTGATCTGGTCATTCCTGTTAGCCATTTCCCAGGCTGTATAAAAAACAAGCTGTGCTCGCTTACGTAATAAGGTATAATTGATCTTATCGGGTGTATCAGTAGGCTTATGGTAATCCGCCTGCAACATGCCGTCATAATAGAATATAACCGGAACACCTACTTTGGCAAAATTGTAGTGGTCGCTCCTGAAGTAAATCTGGTTAAGGTCATTAGGATCATTGAATTTATAATCCAGGGTCATTTTAATGTATTTTTTATTCATTGCCTCACTGATAGGTTTCAGCTCAGTACTCAGCTTATCATCACCCACCACATATACATAATTGAGGGTATCGGCCAATTTGCGTTCTGTATCAACCCTTCCAATCATATCAATATTAAGGTCAGCGGTAGCTTTTTCGATTGGAATTGAAGGATGCCCGCTGAAATATTCAGAACCCCAGAGCCCTTTTTCTTCGCCACTTACCGTCATGAAAAGTACATTCCTGCGCGGACCCATTCCTGCGGCTTTTGCTTTTGCAAAGGCCTCTGCAATTTCAAGCACCCCAACAGTTCCCGAACCGTCATCGTCTGCACCATAATAAATGACATCCCCTTTTTTGCCCAGGTGGTCATAGTGTGCTGTAACAATCAACCATTCGTCCTTCTTATCGGTGCCTTCAATATAGCCCAGCACATTGCTGCTTTCAAGCTGCTGAACGGACTTATTCAATTCAATAAGGGTATTGGCAGGGTAAATTTTGGCCGCAACCTGGCCTGTTTTACCAGCCTGTACTAATCCGGACCAGTCTTTGCCAATAATTGCTGCGGCTACATCAGGGGAAATAGAATAGAAGCTGGCCGGAACTTTAGCAGTAAATAAGTTGGTATACATATTCCCCGTTGTGATGGCATCTTTCCTGGGAAAGCCTGGAGCAACGAGCAATACTGCTGCTGCCCCTTTCTTTGCGGCGTTTAGGTATTTACCATAAAGTCCATTGGGCGCGCGCCATCCCTTTTTACTGGTTTTGAAGCCTTCCGGCGAACCATCCAGAATCAGTACCAGTTTACCCGTCACATCCATGCTGCCATAATCGTCATAAGCTGAGTCAACAATACCATGGCCAACAAATACTGCTTCGGAAAAATACTGTCCGCCTGGCCTGGTCATTTGCAGGAAGGGCTGAAAATCGTTATTAACAGTAAACGTTTTTCCATTAACCTGAAACTTACTGTCGATCAATGAATCGCGGTAAACGGGAAAGCCCATTTGGTAACTTCCCTGGTTGCCGGGGAGCAGCCCCAGGTTTTTGAAATGTTGTTCAATATAGGCTGCAGCTTTACGCTGCCCCTCTGTAGCCGTTTCACGGCCTTCCATATCTGCTCCGGCAACTATATAAAGATGGTTGCGGAGGTCATTTTCAGTGATGGTGGCAGCAAATTTCTCCGGATTGCTTTTTTTCTGCGCAATCGCCAGGGTGGCCGGGAGCAGACCCAGCAATAGACATAATTTTCTCATGGAATTATATAATGAATGAAATATTAAGATAACAATCCTGTCGGTTCGGTGAGCAGTAAAATAAGCTTAACTGCAACCAATTTTATTAACCCTTGTGGCATGGCGGCCACCTTCAAAGGGTGTTTCAATAAATGTATTTACAAGCTGTATCACTTCCTGCTCAGAAAGAAACCGGGCGGGCAAACAAAGCATATTGGCATTATTGTGCTGCCTTACCAACTGGGCAACATCATTAGTCCAGCAAAGGCCTGCCCTTATGCCGGCATGCTTATTTGCTGTAATCGCCACTCCATTAGCGCTGCCACAGATTAATATCCCAAAAGCAGATTTACCCTGTTCAACACTATCTGCTGTGGGGTGTGCAAAATCAGGATAATCAACAGATTCCGGTCCGTTGGTGCCAAAATCATTTACCCGCCAGCCCTGGCTTAACAAATAGTTTTTAATTAGTTCCTTGTAGGCGTATCCTGCGTGGTCGCAGCCTATGGCAATAGGCAATTGTTTTGAAAAATCTGACATGGTATCTACATCTGTCTTATTGAATAATTAACTCCATTCTTCCTCAGACAATTTATTTTCGCCGTTTTCTTTATTTACCCTGGCGGCAATGCTGATGCTGATTTCATATAAAAGCCAAAGGGGAATAGTAACAATTAACTGGCTAACAACGTCCGGGGGTGTAATTACAGCAGCAATAACCAATATAACAACTATTGCAAATTTGCGATAGGTGCGCAAAAAACTGGCAGTTAAAACGCCCACTTTTGCAAGGAAATATACAACCAGGGGCAACTGAAATACAACCCCTGTTCCCAATACCAACGATACGATATTATCTAAATAATCAGTAACGGTAAACGTATTCTGGATCAATGGACTAAGGGTGTAAGCAGCAAAGAAATTCACGGTATAAGGGGCAATCAGAAAGTACCCGAAACTAATTCCGGTAAAAAACAGAAAAGAGACCCAGAAAATCACACCACGGGTTTTCTTAAGTTCTTTTTCAGTAAGTGCCGGCTTAATAAATTTCCAAAACTCCCAGAATACAAATGGAAAGGCAACTATGAAACCGCCGACAAATGCTATTGTAAAGCTCATCATGAACTGAGAGCTCATTTCCGTGCTGATCAGCTTTAGGTTAATATCAGAAAGGCACATCGCATCACCCAACCCTACCCGGTGACTCACTGAACATAATATGCGATAAGTTATAAAATCTTTATTTGCCGGCCCCATCACAACCCTGCCAAAGAAAAAGTCCATATAAATGAACACTACGATCGCACCCGCCATAATTGCCAGGAGCGACCTGAAAATATGCCAGCGGAGGGCTTCGAGATGATCAATAAATGACATTTCAGCCCCTGTTGATGAATTCCTGTTGAATATACTTTTTGCCATAATAAATGAAAGCCCGCAAATTTAAGGATTCAAAGGTCTGCGATCACCCCTGATCTGTTGTTGCCTGCAATAATATTGCAGAAACTTCGTTTGTCCGGTATAATTAACCTCCAAAAAGACACCGATGAAAAAAAATGACATGTATTTTAATACACATGCGATTAAGATTAATCAGGAGAGTTACCGTTCCGGATTAAATATTACCCGTTTTGTCAAATACCTCCTGTCTGTGCTAGTCAGCGGGGAATCTCCTATTGAACACAGGCCTGGATATGCCCGGAATTCACGTCGTTACTAACCCAACCATATATCTGGCACTTACCTCTGAAACCACTTTTGTATGTGCCTTGCCCCACAAATGTGGGGCATTTTTATCTTAACTATTTTTTAACTAAACAGGTATTCCACATCTTCCCTTGTGAGGTTCTTCACAAAACCCTCATCATCTGCAATCAGGTCACGGGCTAATACCCTCTTCCTGTCCTGTAACTGCAGTATTTTATCTTCAATTGTGTCTTTACAAATCATTCGATAGGCAAAAATATTCTTGGTCTGGCCAATCCTGTGCGTGCGGTCGATCGCCTGCTGCTCTACAGCTGGATTCCACCAGGGGTCAACAATGTACACGTAATCTGCCGCCGTTAAGTTAAGACCTACACCACCAGCTTTCAGGGAAATCAGGAAGACCCTGCAATTATCTTCATTCTGGAATCGTTGAATAGCTTTTTCGCGGTCAATGGCAGTAGTGCTTCCATCAAAATATTCATAGTCAACATCAAGGTCCTTTAATTTCTGCCTGATCAGGGCGAGCATACCCAGGAACTGTGAGAAAACCAGCGCTTTGTGGTTGCTGATATTTTCGGTAATCTCACGGCCAAGTTCTTCCAGTTTAATGGAATGGTTTTCAAACTTATCCTGCTCATTCAAAATGGCGGGAGAATCACAGATTTGCCGCAATTTCATTAAGCCCTGCAAAATGGTTAGCTGTGATTTCTGAACACCCTGTGCTTCAATGGTGCCCAAAATCTTATCTCGGAAATCATTCCTGTATGCATCATAAATTTTCCTTTGTTCATCTTCCATTTCACACCAGAGAATGGTTTCTGTCTTTTCAGGAAGGTCTTTGGCGACCTGCTCCTTTGTTCTTCTGAGGATAAATGGAAACAGTATCTTTCTAAGATGGTCTTTACGGTCCTGCTCCCCGAATTTATCAATGGGAATGGCAAATTCCTGGCGGAAAAATTCCATACTGCCCAGCATACCCGGATTCAGGAAATTCATCTGCGCATAGATGTCAAAAGTATTATTCTGCAAGGGAGTACCACTCATGCATAACCGATGCTTCGCCTTCAACAGCGAGGCAGCTTTCGTCACCTTGCTTGCAGGATTCTTAATAGCCTGTGATTCATCAAGCACTACATAATCAAAATCGATATCCACGAGCATTTTTATATCGCTGCGAAGTGTCCCATAAGTGGTGATTATGACATTCTTGTTATCCAGCAACATCTTGTTCCTGGTCCTCTCCCCACCATGATGTATATGGTAAGTAAGATCCGGCGTGAATTTGCGGATTTCATTCTCCCAGTTGAACATCAGCGTAGTTGGACAAACAACCAACGCCCTCAGGCTTTCATGGGTATTCTTGTAGTGCTGCAGGAAACTTAAAGCCTGAACTGTTTTACCAAGACCCATATCATCAGCAAGAATGCCACCCCAGTTCACTTCACTGAGGTAGTTAAGCCATTGAAATCCAAAAGACTGGTATGGTCTCAATATAGGTTGCAGGTGTTTGGGAGGTTCAACTTCCCGTATACTTTTAAATCCCCTTAAGCGGTCATATTTTTCTTCCAGTTGAACGAAAAGCTCTTCTTCATTCCGCTCACTGTACAATTCATCGATAACGCTCATGTGGTATTTGGAGAGACGCAGGTTTTGCGCTTTCCCTTCACCGACACGAAATAACAGGGAGTATTTCTTAATCCACTCCTCTGGTAATATACCCAGCGTGCCGTCATCCAGCTGGACAAATTGTTGTTTGTTCGCCAGTGCCCGCTTAACTTCCGCCACTGTAACTTTCTGGTCACCGAAAATAATATCCACCTTAGCATCAAACCAGTCTGTATTACTGCTGATTTGAATGCGGGTTTGTGGCTTTGCAGTATTGAACCGGAAATTTTTCAGTGCTTCAAATCCATATACCGGCACTTTCATATCATTCATTGCATCAACAAACAGAAAGAACCAGTTATTACGTAAAACATCAACACCTTTTAAAACAAGGTTCTGGGAACCATCGGGCCTGATAAAATTTGAATGCAGTGCCTCCAGTTTTTGCAGGAACTGTGATTCGACATCCTTGTTTCGGTGCACAATCATTACTTTCTCGCCATCGGGAACAATGATCTCATCTTTATCTCCGGGCCTCGTTTCAAATCCTTTATAGGAAAAAATTGGCTGAAAAACCAGGTATTCCCCCTTTTCCTGTAACATTAACCTGCGCTCTGGTTCGCCATCTTTATAAGAGGAAATCAATGCCGGTTCAAATTCAACATGATAATGTTTGGCAAGTGGCAATACTAACTGCCGCAACTGTAATGGCCAGGCAGCTTTAGTGATATTCATGGTGCCTTTGGGCATAAAGGTTTCCACCCGGTTCACATCTTCCTCATTACGCCAGCCGTAAATATTATCATTATATAAAAACAAAAGATTACTTCCCAGTTGGTTTTCGGTTAGTCTTAACTCTGCGCCATTAATTTTAACCCAGCAGCTGATTTCATATTGCTTTTGTTTTTGCTGCACTTTGAAATAAGGTACCAGTGGCTCGGTGACTATCCCAATCGGATGCAGATTTTCGGTCTTAAAAGCTTTACCGGCAGGCAACATAAAAACAAATGGACTATCCGCTATTTCATTCATCAGTTTACGCAACTTGGGTTGCATATACTCCACTACAAGGTGTTTTGTTTCAGCAGGCAGGTCTTCGCTTTCATGGTGAATGATATTTTCCCAGATCCCACTAAATGGTGAGTTTCTGTTCAGGTATTTGGTCAGTTCCCCCTCCTGCATCCGGCGTAAAGCAGGGATCAGTTGCCGGTCGGATTCGGGAAAAACTTCAGCATTTACATATTTTGAGAGATCAATTTTTTCAACCTTTCCCAGGAATTGCTGCTGCTGTTCTTCAGTTTCTCCCTGTATTGCCTCAAGCTGGAATCCGGGATATGTTTTCTGGTACAGATTAAGTACAACACCTACCCGCTGGGCATTCCCGGGTTCTTTTTCGGTAATTTCAGGTTCCTGTTCCTCAAGGGCAACAGCTACGTCCATTGACCTGGGGCGCGTTGCCTGCATTGGATTAATGCGTTTGATGGAAAGATCCAGCACACGCAAAAATGGCTTTCCTTCCTTATACGCAAATTCAAATTTCCCTTTCAGGTCATCATTCAGGCTATAGCCATACGCTTCAAGCAGTTTATTTTTTTCCTTATCCCAGTTCCTGATAGAATCAAAATAATTCGGACCGTATGAATTCAATAATTGCAGCAATACGATCACTTTAGGAAGGCATAAAGGATGTTTCGTATCAACATAATCACAACTGGTATCGAAGTTCCTTTCCTCGTTTTTCCGCAATACCACTTTGTATACTTTGCCATCCAGGTCTACACTGGCTTTTACCACTTCATCTGCTGCTGATTCGATATTGGCTTTTCCGGTACGCAGGTATTTTTCCGCCTCTGTAAATGTTTCGGGGCCGCTCAATAATTTAATTGTTTTCAGGTCAATTGTTTTCATTTTGACCACAGTATGGCGCTGGTCATATTCCACTTCCTCTGCCTGCAATAAATTTTTATCGAGCAATTCCTGCAACTGGATCAGTGCCGCTGCTTCATGCCTGCAGATATCTCCGAGATTGTATGGGCAGCTGCAGCGTACAGACAATGCTTTGGGATCAGAAAATTTCTGGATGTAAACCTTATAATAAGTAGCATAACTATCATCCTTTACCCTGAAAGTAACGGAGCCTAACAGTTCATCATATTCAACCAATTCCACATAACCAATTGCATGAATCTTTTTACCTCGTCTGATCACTTCATCGGTCCCATTGGTATACACATATTTGATAAGGTGCGGTAATGCCATTCGGTATTCGGTTTTTACATCCCTGCATTGCGGGCAGGGCAATCTGCAAAAGTAACGGAAAGAGCGGCAGATAACCATATTATTTCTTCTTTTTTACGGCACGGTATTCGCCGTCGCAGTAATACCTTTGTCACTAAAGCTTTAGTTGCTATGAAACTTTCCCCGCTGATTTTATTGGCTTTGGCCATTTTCGGATCCGGATGCGCCCAGTCGCAGAAATTAAAAAAAGCAGATAAGCAGGTGATCAGCCAATTACAGGGGCATGTCGGCTACCTGGCCGATGATAAGCTGGAAGGGCGCCGTGCCGGAACCCCTGGTGAAGCACTGGCCAAAACCTATATCAGCAAGCAGTTTGAGGCCATCGGACTTGAACCGATGGGGGATGATAAAACCTGGTTCCAGGCGTTTCCCATTTTCGATGGTAAAGATTACCGACAGAATAGTTATTTTTTTATTAATGGTAATGAAATTTCAAAAGAACATTTTTTTCCGTTGGCAACTTCTCCTGAAAATATTGTGGAAGCCATGCCATCAATTGCCCTGAAAGAATCGGGGGTACCCTGGTTCATTGACCTTGAGGCTGAAAAAGAAGCCAACCAGGGCAATCCGCATTTTGATCCCGTTACCAATATCCAGGAGAAAATAAAGGATGCAGCCAAAAAAGGGGCCACCGCACTCATCTTATATAATGATGCCACACAACAGTATAACCCGAAACTTAAAGGCGACCTGCTGCCGATACCGGTTTTCTTCCTGGATTCCATTGAATCAAAAAAATACCTCAGCGACGAAACAGCTTCCCTTGAAATTAAATGTAAAGCCGGTTTCAGGGAAAATAAGCGTACAGGGAATAATGTAATAGGGTATATCAATAACAGAGCTGCATATACGATTATATTAGGTGCACACTATGATCACCTGGGATATGGTGAAGATGGCAATTCGATGTTGCGCACGGGGGAAAAACTGATTCACAATGGTGCCGATGACAACGCCAGTGGTACATCAGCACTTATTGAACTTGCAAGGATGCTGAAAAAAGACAAGAATAAAACTGCCAACTACCTCGTTGTTGCGTTTTCGGGTGAGGAGCTCGGCCTTTTCGGGTCAAAGTATTATACGGAACATCCGGTGAAACCTTTGTCTGAGATAACTTATATGATCAATATGGATATGGTGGGTCGTTTAAATGACAGCAGCCATGCACTTACAATTGGCGGATACGGAACCTCTCCCGCCTGGTCAAATTCATTTTCTTCCCTTTCCGACCCACGCTACCTGACCATTAAATTTGACAGCAGCGGTACCGGACCCAGTGACCATTCTTCTTTTTACAGGAAGGATATCCCTGTTCTTTTCTTTTTCACCGGCTTGCACGCCGATTACCATAAACCTACTGATGATGCAAATCGTATCAATTACGAGGGCGAATACCGAATCATCCAGTTGATTTATTCCCTGATCAAAAAAACTCCTATTGACCAGAAATTGGTGTTTACAAAAACAAGGGAACAACCTGCAGGAAGCTCAACCAGGTTTAGTGTTTCATTGGGGATAATGCCCGATTATAGTTTTAGCGGCGCCGGTGTAAGAGTTGACGGTGTCAGCGATGGCCGGCCCGCCAAAAAAGCAGGGTTGCAGGCAGGGGATATTATTATTCAGCTGGGTGATATCCGCACACCTTCTGTAGAAGATTATATGCAGGCATTAAGTAAATTCAAAAAAGGAGATAAGACTATTGTAAAATTTAAAAGGGCAGCAGCGGAATTAACAGCGGATATTCAATTCTGACAGGCACCAACCAGAATCATGAGATTAAAGCTTGATGTGGCCGAGATGGCCGAAGAATTTTTTGATGATGCACACCTGCTCGGTATCGTAGCACCGATCAAAGACTACCAGTTTTGCTGGCACCTGAACCAAAGATTCAGGTTTCATTTCCGGATCAATAATGAAATTGAGATCCAGATGACCAAGAAAAACCGCAATTACTATTTCCCGATTTTTGAATACCCCGAACCTAACCAATTCAGAAATCATTATCTTTATAATAACCAGCATGATGGTGAATACCTTCTGCCCGAATTCAGGCACCTTGATTTTCTCTGGCTCATAAAGGGCGATAACCTGGATTTAAACCTTATTCAAGAAATCATTCAGTCGATCAAGTCAATTAATGGAGTCCAGCTAGTACTGGAACTGACCAATGAAAAAATAAAAAATAAGGAGCACCTAATATTCTAAAATGGGGCTTTCGGGAAAGTTAAAGCATAAAACAATATGGCTTCATCAACTTTTTAGCTCTTCAAAGCAAAAAGTTGTTGGAAATGGTAGGTTATTTCAATGAAATATATATTTATTATAAAATAGAACTCCACCCTAATCCCCATTGCAGGAAAACGCTTAAGAATGGATATTATATTAAGCAATTGAATCTGCAAGACTTCAATCGTTCTGGTATCATAGAATTTGATCAGGGAAAAATTGATTTGTTCAAACGGCGGTTGGACAGTAGAGAATACCTTGCTTTTGGCATATTCAAAGGAGAGTTATTAGTTTATTATTTCTGGCTTGCACTTAAAGAAATTGAATTGCCCCAATCTTTGGCGGTTAAAAGTACCTTAGTTCTGGCTCCTGATTCAGGATACCTTGTAGATGGTTATTGTCATCCAGATCACCGAGGCCAGGGGCTTCATGGTTATATGACTTGTTATCTTTTGCAGGTTTTAGCTAAATATGGACGCCAGTATGCGATAACAATTATTCAAAAAGAAAACCGTGCTGCACGTAAATCACAGGAAGGAATTGGATTCATGCCTTTTAAAAAAATTCTACTCAGGGGATTTGGAGAGCAGGCGCAATTTTTTAAAATGCGATATTAAATCCAGCGCGAATTAATTATTGCTTTAAATTAGGTTATGTGGAATGAAATCAACAATGCCCTCTACCAGAAGTTTGAATTCGCGAATTTTTCCGAAGCTTTCGCTTTCATGACCCGGGTGGCATTAGAGGCGGAAAAAATGAATCACCATCCCCGGTGGACCAATGTTTATAACCAGGTTGAAATATGGCTGAATACCCATGATGCCGGAGATACCGTAACGGAAAAAGACCACCTGCTGGCTAAGAAAATCGACAAGCTGTTCAACCGCTGATCTTTATTTCACTTCAACTACATGGTGCCCTGCCGGCACCAGGCGACCAATTGGTTCTATGTATTTTCCTAAACCGAAACCAATGAAAAGGTCCTGCACTTCCTGCAATGAAGCGGGGTCTACTGCTATCAGCAATCCGCCATTGGTTTGTGGATCTGCCAGGAGGCTGATTGCATCTGCTTCATTAAGGTTTTGGGCAAAAGAAACTTTTTCGCAATAACTGGCCCAGTTCCTGTTAGTACCACCAGGAACCATTTTCCTGGCAATACCTTCACGCACACCTTCAAGGACAGGAATTCCACCATACTCTATTTCAGCCGTTAATCCACTTCCGCCTGCCATTTCTATTAAATGGCCCAATAAGCCAAAACCGGTAATGTCAGTCATCGCATGAACACCTTTTATTTGACCAAGTGCGGCTCCGGCACTGTTGAGTCGCATCAGCTGTTCTACAAAAGCAGTATAATATTCCTGGTCAAGGGCTTTGCGTTTCTGCGCAGTTGAAAGCACTCCCGTGCCCAAAGATTTTGTCATTAACAGCAGGTCACCGGCTTTAGCGGTATTATTCTGCTTAAGGTTCTTAATGTCAACCAGGCCGTTTACCGCCAATCCGAATATAGGCTCTGGCGAATCAATGCTATGTCCGCCAGCTAATGGAATTCCGGCAGCAGCGCAGGTTGCCCTTGCTCCTTCCAGCACCCGCCTGGCTACCGACGCCGGTAATTTATCAACCGGCCAGCCCAGGATAGCAATGGCCAATAAAGGCTTCCCACCCATTGCATATACATCACTGATTGCATTTGCGGAAGCAATCCTGCCAAAATCGTAAGCATCGTCTACGATGGGCATGAAAAAGTCGGTGGTTGAGATCAGTGCAGTGCCATTCCCCAGGTCATAGGCAGCAGCATCATCTTTAGACTGGTTGCCCACCAGCAAATTCTTTGCTTCCGGGGCGGGAATATCAGTATGCAGGATCTGGTCCAGTACCTGAGGCGAAATTTTACAGCCACAACCAGCTCCATGCGAAAATTGCGTCAAGGCATAATGAATCTCACTCATATTAAATCAATTCGTCAGGTTAAACAATAATTGCGCATTGCGCAAATCATCAACAGCATCAGCAGGTATATTTACCACTGGGGGACATCCGGACTCCCTGCTGTTTAATCCTTTCAGGTACCATTTATCATAGTACTTCAGCAATATGGCAAACGCCCCATTAAGATCATTTTCCACAAGGCAGTTTATGGCAGTTTTGGTTTCAAGTCCGCCTAATCTTTTCTGGATACGCAACACTGCATTGATCAGTTTATCACGGTCTGTCCGGCCGTAATCTTTAAGGATATACTGCAAACGGCTTTCAAAAGGTATATCCAGGAAATAACAAGGGGAATTCCGCATCTGTTTGTAAAAATCCGGGGGAATTAAAACCGTGCCGATACGCAGGCTTTCATCTTCAATCCAGCAGGACTTGTTTGTTGCCTGTTGTTGCAGGCGAAACAACTCCATCGCCAGTTTATTTTCAAACATCTCCTGCGATGGCTGATCAGGTTGCCCGAAGTGGCCAAAGGCCGACCCCTTATGCGATGCCAGGGCTTCCAGGTCTATAACGGGATCGCCTAATCGTCCTAATCGTTTTAGCAAAGCTGTTTTACCGCTTCCGGTGTAACCACCCACTATCTTGATAGCATATGGGATAGTAAAACTATGCAGGGCAAACTTCCTGAAGGCTTTATAGCCACCAATTAAAGTGTATACCTTAAACCCATATAAATCGAGCAGCCAGGCCACACCGGCACTTCGCATTCCGCCCCTCCAGCAATGCACCAGTACGGTACCTGCAGGCTTTTCTTCATTGCTCCCGGTTGATTTACTCCTCTTTTCCAGCAAGCTCTCCACTTCTTCCACCATGCCCCGCATCTTGGGACCAAAATATCCGAGGCCGATTTTGATAGCCTGCTCCCTGCTGTTTTGCTTATAAGCCGTGCCAACCACTTTCCTTTCATCATCCGTAAATAACGGTAAAGAATAAGCACCTGGAATTGCGGCATGTGAAAACTCAGCCGGACTGCGTACATCCAGTACCTGGTGATGTTCGGACAGCTGCAGGAACCTAGTGATATCAACTTGTTGTATAGCCACTTTCTCAGTTTAATTCCAGATAACAATCTACAAAACAAATGCAGTATGCCTGCTGTATTAATTGCAAAAAACCGGCTCAGTGGAGCCGGCTTTTTTTATAATGATCATTATGAAACTAGCCATTCATACTGGCCAGGAATTCTTCATTGCTTTTTGTTCCGCGCATCCTTTTAAGCAGCTCAGACATCGCTTCTTCAGTATTCATGTCATTGAGGTAAAGACGCAGCAGGTTCATCCTCTGCAGCACTTCCCTGTCGAGCAGCAGGTCATCCCTCCTGGTAGAAGAAGCAACCAGGTCAATAGCAGGGTATATGCGGCGGTTCGCCAAACGACGATCCAGTTGTAATTCCATATTACCGGTACCCTTGAATTCTTCAAAGATCACTTCATCCATTTTTGATCCTGTATCAATAAGGGCTGTTGCAAGTATGGTAAGTGATCCGCCATTTTCGATTTTACGTGCGGCACCAAAAAACTGTTTTGGTTTTTGCATCGCATTAGCTTCCACACCACCACTCAGTACTTTACCGGATGAAGGGGCAACCGTATTATGGGCACGTGCCAGTCGCGTGATGGAATCAAGCAGGATGATTACATCATGGCCGCATTCAACAAGGCGCTTGGCCTTTGACAAAGCGATGGTAGACACTTTTACGTGTTTTTCAGCCGGCTCATCAAAGGTAGATGCAATCACTTCAGCCTTAACGCTACGTTCCATATCGGTAACCTCTTCCGGGCGCTCATCTATTAATACCACCATAAGGTAGCAATCCGGGTGATTGGCAGAAATAGCATTGGCGATTTCCTTCAGCAAAACCGTTTTACCGGTTTTAGGCTGTGCTACAATCAAACCACGCTGTCCCTTGCCGATAGGAGTGAACAAATCGATCATACGTGTGCTATAACCGTTTGGTTCTGCAAAAAGGTTTAGCTTTTCAAAAGGGAACAGTGGGGTCAGGTATTCAAAAGGAACCCTGTCGCGTACTTCCTCTGGTGTCCTGCCATTAATATATTCCACTTTCAACAGTGCGAAATATTTTTCACCTTCTTTTGGCGGACGAACAGACCCATTTACAGTATCTCCGGTTTTAAGTCCGAATAACTTGATCTGTGAAGGCGATACATATACATCATCTGGTGAAGACAAATAGTTATAGTCGCTGCTCCTTAAAAACCCATATCCGTCGGGCATCATTTCCAATACCCCTTCTGCCGGAATTACTCCGTCGAATTCAATATTGAAAAAATCGCGGTCGCGCCGTGGTTGTTGCTGGTATTGGCGCGGAGCTTGTTCTACCGGGGCAACCACTGGGGCTGGTTCAGCAGCCTGGCGCAGCTTTTCCCCCACTTCAGCTTCTGCAGCCACAGTTTGAACTTCCGGCGGGGCCACTTTCCCAGGTGCTTTAACCTCTGGTTCAGCAGCCTGGTCATCCGTTTTCTTACGACCTCGTTTGGCAGGCAATTTTTCTTCCTTGCGAACCGGTTCAGCTGCAACAGGTGCAGAAGGTGCAGCAATAGGCTCTTCCTTCCGGACCAATGGTTTGCGGGGCTCTGGTTTACGGGGCTTCTCCTCATCGCTTTCAACGATAGCTTCCTCAGTACTATTGCCTGTGGTTGCTTTTACAATGCGTTTGCGCTTGGTTTTATCACCGGAATCAGAACCCTTTCCTTCACTGGCGATAACAGCTTGCCTGTCCAGGATTTTGTAAATCAGCTCCTGTTTGTCCAGTTTTTTTGCATTTGAGATTTTTAGTTGCTCCGCAATATCGAGCAACTCAGGAACGAGCATGTCGTTCAGTTGCAAAATGTCATACATACTAAGACTTGTGCGTTTTGTGAGATTTCAATCAGCCTTACTTCTTGAAAAAAATAGAATTGAGTGATCGGTTGGGTGGACTTCAAGTGATGAGTTGGTGAGCTGGTAGAGAACTGATCAGCTTGGTTCCAATTGCAATTTTAGGCTAAAATGGTCAGAATCAAAAATAATAATAGTTGAATTTCCGGATTTCACCCCAATATACTATTCTTAACAGGCAGGCCGGCAGCATACAAGTCAATATTTTCAAGTGTTGTGACCGCTATCTGGGTAAGTGCTTCTTCTGTAAAAAAGCCCTGGTGGGCGGTGATTAGCACATTAGGGAAGCTGATCAGGCGTAAAATCAGATCATCTTCAATGAGTTCTTCACTTCGGTCATAAAAAAATAATTTTTCCTCCTGCTCATAGACATCAATACCCAGATAGCCCAGCCGGCCGCTTTTTAAGGCATTTATGGCAGCCTCGGTATCAACCAGGGCGCCCCTGCTGGTATTGATCAGCATGCTCCCCGGCTTTATCATCGACAGGGTTTGGTCATTAATGAGGTGGCGGGTTTGGTCGTTCAACGGGCAATGCAAAGAAAGGATATCTGACTGTTCAAGAATATCCATAATGGGCAGGTATTTTACCCCATTAGCTTCCAGGTCGCGGTTGGCGATTATATCAAATGCTAATACCCGGCAACCAAAGCCCCCCATAATTCCTGCAAATACAGCACCTATTTTCCCGGTTCCAATAACCCCCACGGTTTTGCCATATAGGTCAAAGCCGGTCAGGCGATCAAGGGAAAAATTCCCTTCCCTTACCCGGTTATATGCTTTATGGATTTTCCTGTTCAGCGATAAGATCAGGGCCACGGCGTGTTCCGCCACAGCATGCGGTGAATATGCAGGCACCCTTACAACAGCGAAGTCCAGTTCCGACGCGGCCTTCAGGTCAACATTATTATAGCCGGCACAACGCAGGGCAATTATTTCCACCCCCAGCTGTTGAAGAATTTGAAGTACTTCCTTGTCAAGCACATCATTTACAAAAACACAAACAGCCCTGCAGCCCTTTGCCAGGGCAGCGGTCTCCCTGCCAAGCCTTGCCTCGAAATATACCAGTTCGTGCTCTTTGTTAAAGCGGGTAAAGTATTGCCGGTCGTAGGGTTGGGTAGAAAAAAAGGCAATTTTCATATGAAAGTTTCCCAATAAAAATAAGCAGAATCCGCCTAAACACCGAATCGGCTTATCTTTGCCCTCCTTAAATAATGGCTATGTTCAACAAGCGTGTAAAAATCAAAGAATTGCTGACCTGGGAACCGGCACAGCAGGAAGTAACCGTAATGGGATGGGTACGCACCTTCCGTAACAACCAGTTTATCGCACTGAATGACGGCTCTACCAATACCAACCTGCAGGTTGTAGTAACCCTGGGACAATATGATGATGATTTCCTGAAACGCATTACCACCAGCTGTTCCTTAAAAGTGACCGGGACCGTTATCCCTTCACAGGGTAAAGGACAGAAACTGGAGATCAAAGCCAATACAGTGGAGATCCTGGGAGACAGCGACGCCGAAAAATATCCACTACAACCCAAAAAACATAGTCTTGAATTCCTCCGGGAGAAAGCGCACCTGCGTTTTCGTACCAATACATTCGGTTCCGTTTTCCGCGTACGCCATGCCCTGGCCTTTGCTATCCACAAATTCTTCCATGAAAAAGGATTCCTTTACCTGCACACACCTATCATAACGGCCAGTGATGCAGAAGGTGCAGGCGAAATGTTCCGGGTAACCACATTGCCATTCGACAATCCACCCCGTGAAGCAGATGGCAGTATTAATTTTAAGGAAGACTTTTTCGGTAAAAGTACAAACCTGACCGTTAGCGGCCAGCTCGAGGGCGAATTAGGTGCTACAGCATTTGGTGATATTTATACCTTCGGCCCAACCTTTCGCGCAGAGAATTCCAATACCACAAGGCACCTGGCTGAATTCTGGATGATCGAACCAGAGATGGCTTTCAATGACCTGGAAGACAATATGAACCTGGCTGAATCTTTCATAAAATACATCATTCGCTTCGCGATGGAAAATAACCGCGAAGACCTTGAATTCCTGGCAACCCGTTTAGCTGAAGAGGAAAAAAGCCTGCCTGTTGATAAACGCAGTGAAATGGGCTTAATAGAAAAACTGGAATTTGTATTGAATAACGACTTCGAGCGGATCACTTATACAGAAGCCATAGACATTCTCTTACAGTCCCCTGCCTATAAGAAAAAGAAATTTCAATATGATGTAAAATGGGGTATCGATATGCAGAGCGAGCACGAAAGATACCTTGTTGAAAAACATTTCAGGAAACCGGTAATCGTTAGCAATTACCCGAAAGACATCAAGGCCTTTTATATGCGCCAGAATGATGACGGTAAAACTGTTGCCGCAATGGATATCCTTGCACCCGGCATCGGTGAAATTGTCGGCGGGTCACAAAGGGAAGAAAGAATGGACAAACTGGAAGCACGCATGAAAGAAATGCATATACCCGCAGATGAACTTTGGTGGTACCTTGATACACGCAGGTTCGGAACCGTGCCACACGCGGGTTTTGGACTGGGCTTCGAGCGCATGGTGCTGTTTGTAACCGGGATGAGTAATATCAGGGATGTTATTGCTTTTCCAAGAACACCAAAGAGTGCCGAATTTTAATAATTATTTTCTTTCCCATTGGCTTCAATATTAATACCTGCATGCAGGAGATGCACCCAATAACATATTCATTATGCAGGACAATATATTGATCCAGATTAGTAACAAAATCAAGGAAATCCGAAAGGAAAAAAATATAACCATTCAGGATTTGGCCAATAAAGCCCAGGTTAGCAAAGGATTGATCTCCCAGATTGAGAATAACCGTACCATCCCTTCCCTACCTGTATTAATGAAGATCATTGATTCCCTGGACCTGGACCTTACCGATTTTTTTAAAGACATAAGTTCACCGAAAAAAGCAGCCCAACGAATAGAATTAAAAACGCAGGAAGAATACCAACCTTTTGAAAAGGAATATGCCAAAGGATTTTTATACCGCCGGGTATTTACCCGCACACTCTACGGAAGGCCGGTTGATTTTGTATTGCTGGAATTAAAAAAAGGTGCGCGCCGCACCCGCAATGTAAAAACAGATTCCTATGAATACAATTATATGATCAAAGGGAAAGTAGAATACCAGATAGAAGACCAGAAATATATTTTTCAGGAAGGCGAGTCGCTTTTTTTTGATAGCCGGCTACCGCATAAAATAGCTAACACAGGTGATACTGATGCAATTATGCTGGTAGTTTATTTCTTTCTGCCTGATAATGAGTAAATAGTTCCTGGATTTTTAAACGGGCTCTGTTATTTTAATTTCATCTATTGAATGTTTCAATATCGATTTACGTTTGAAAAATAATGCTGCAAATACTAAAAATAGCAAACAAACTGCAGTAAGTAAATAGCTAAACTTCATGAGCACTTTAGCCCAGCTAAGGTCTTTCATAAAAAATTCCTTGTAAAGTAATAAAAAGACACTGCCCAGGTAACCGATTGAATCGCACAGGTAAACGAAAAATCCGGCATTGGCCCTGATTTTAAATAAAGCGATCATCCGCTCAAATAAAGCTATCTGCATTGGAATATACGCAAGGAACAAGCCTACCCCAATCAATTGCATCCACCAGAATGGTGATATAAGATGCTGCTGGAATAGAAAGGTGCTGAATGCGGCTAAAATAACGCCTACGGCGATAAGGAATTGCACACCCAAAAAACCCCGTGAATTGGTCTTGATTAATGATAAACAGCCAACGGCAAGAAGTACAATCAAGCCTGTGATAAGTTCTGTTCTTGAAAAAACGGTTTTATCAAACACCCCACCTATTTCATTCCATATTTCTACTGAAAAATTATCGCGGAAGTCACGCATGCACGCTAGCATTACATAGATTATAACGAAGCATAAAATCCCGGGACCGAAATTCCGCAAAACGGTCCGCTTATCTTCATTGGTCATTGGTGTCCTCTCCGCCCTTAAAAGAATATCTGTTTCATCCGGCGCCGGAATAACTGAAAGCATCCACACAAAAAACAGAAAAAACGGAAGAAAGATCAACCCAATCACCGCAGGCATCCAGAATTCAGAAATAAACCCAAACCAGCCATGGACCTCAAAATATACCGTCTTCAATATGCCGGAAGATACAATAAGGCTGATGCTGAGCCCCATCGCCAGCAGTTCAGTAAAACGCCTGCCTTCAAGATAACTGAACACAACCCCCCATACCATGCCAAGGGGTAATCCATTCATGAAGAGGAAAATAAAATTATACGAAGTACCCGCCAGCCCGAATAATACCAGTGCTACTTCTGCAAAAAGGATCAGCCCTGTAATTAAGAGTTTTCGCTGGGTGGGTTTTAGTTCTGAAATTACCTTGATTCCAATAAATTTCGATAACATATATCCAAGCACCTGAGCAATAATCAGCACACTTTTATATTCCATTCCCCACAAACTGTACCCGCTGTAAGTCCCTGCTGTAAAAGGTTTTCGAAATGCATACATGCAGAAATAAGTACCAAATGCAGCTATAACTGACCAGCCGATAAATGCAAACTTTGAACGCTGTAAAAGCTGTTGTATCTTTTTCAATTTTTCAAGAATAATTTGTTAGCAGGAATTATTTGACGGGGTATTTCCGGCCCTTTGTAATAAGCATCCAGCCAGAATCCTCCGAAACCATTAAAATATTCCACCCGGATAGCGTGTTTCCCTTTTCCAAGCTGAACAGCGCCTGCGGCTTCTATAACGCCATGGCCGCCATCATTATTTACTACTTCTTTATTGTCTATATAAAGGTTGCTTCCATCATCCGACTGGAGATAAAAAGTATACTGCCCCGGTTGGTCTATTTCCAGGAAACCATTAAAGACAACCCCAAAATTATCTTTGCCTTTACTGACCATTGAATTTACTTGTTCCTGGTCAATATTAAACTCATGGCTCACCCATTTCGAAGCAGGTTTAACATTTTCAAAAACTGGCAGCCTTTTCCAGTCCGTTCCTTCATAAAGTATTGTATTAAGGCCATTTCCACCACCGGATTTTAATACCCTGAAATAAGCGGCACTGGCCGGACTTTCATTCCCCTCGCTGTCATAAGACCTGGCTTTTACAACAGTCGTGGTATCCAGGCGGAAAGGGGATTTGTATTCCTTTGATGAAGAATCCGGTTCACTTCCGTTAGTTGTATAACGGATGGTGCTTCTGTTGGCAACCGATATTATCTCTACTGTTGCGGGAGTATCGATATATAATCCCCCTGCCTGCTGGTATAAATGCGGAGCAGGTGATATTACCGGTGATGCAATTAATTTTTTGCCTTTCCATAAATTAGCTGGTACTGAAAATCCTTCAAATGCACTTTTCACAGGCCTGCCGATCCAGGCATAAGGAGATTCCATATTTAATGCGAAAGCGATGGTTGCTGCAAGGTCATAAGTATATACTTCTTCCGGTATTTCATACCCCTTTTTAACACCTTTCCCATACAGGAACATCGCAATTTCCGCTTCCTCAATAGTTGCCCCGCCATGTCCATATCCCTTACCACCATGGTCGGATGTAACTATGATCAGGGTATTATCTTCTATACCGGCAGCCTTTACGCCATCCAGTACTTTACCGATAAGTGAATCCGCTTTTCCAATTGCTGCCAGGTAGGCTGGAGTACCATGTCCATCGTGGTGACCGGCATGATCAACATGATCCAGGTGGAGGAAAGCGAAAACTGGCTTTTTTGCTTTGATATAGTTAATGAAGTCTGTGGTAGTGGAATCTTCCGTAGAAAAAGTATGGTCATAATTCACGGCTTTCTTTTCGAACAGACGGCCAAAACCATCCCAATTATACACTGCCCCGATTTCTGCATCTGGCCGGTTCTGGTGTACAACGGAAAATATAGTGGGAAAAATACCTTCCTCGCCCCTTACAACAGGTGGGAGGGAGGCATTATCTTTTTCCCACTCATTACTTAAAACCCCATGCTGCTCAGGCCCCGCACCCATAATCATGGATGCCCAGTTTGTACTGCTGCTTGACGGCAATGCTGTCCGGACATTCCATTTTACCGATCCATCCGTAACCATTTTTTTGAGTACAGGCACATTGGCCTTACGGATCCCATCCGGACTCATGCCATCAACACCAATTACAATTACATGATCTATTCCTGGCGGGTAATTAGTTTTCCCACCCGTTTTACATCCGGTAATCATACAGGAAACCGCCACGCCAGTAATCAATAATTGAAATGTCCTTTGCAGGACTGGAATTTTATGAATCATAAATTATCCGATCTGGGAAAGTTATTTAGTAGTATACATGATTGCTTCTTCAACAATATCCAATGCCGCTGCAAGTTGATTTTGTTCAGTAATTAATGGTGGGTATAAGGATAAGACATTCCCTGCCGAAACCTTGAAGCTTAACCCGTTTTCCATGCAGCGGTACATGATCTTCTCTGCGGAAGCAATGTCTTTCGCTTTTGATTTGCGATCAGTAACCAGTTCCACTCCCCACAACATACCCATTCCTCTAACCTGGCCAATAATGCTATGACGGTCATACATGTTTTGCAAACGCTCACACATATACGCTTCCATCTTATTTACATGTTGCAATACCTTAAACTCTTCCATATAATCCAGTGCAGCCAGCGCTGCAGCAGCACCAAGGGGACTCTTTTCATGTGTATAGTGCCCAAGCGATATATGGCCGGCCACATTATATTCTTCGCGGCACATCATTGCAGCCATTGGGATGACTCCTGCACCCAGTCCCTTGCCGATCACTAATATATCAGGTTCAATATCATATTGCTGGTATGTAAAAACAGCACCAGTCCGTCCAAGGCATATCGGTATCTCATCCAGTATCAGCAATACCCCGTGTTTGTCACAAATTTCCCTAACCCTTTTCCAGTAAGCTTTTGAAGGCACTTTCACATCTGTGCTGCGAATCGTTTCTGCAACAACCGCCCCGATATCGCCTTCCTTTTCAATTACATATTCAATGTAATTGGCATAGGCGATATCGCTGTCTTCAGCATCCGGATTTGTCCACATCCCCCTGTAATTATCGGGTGGTGGCACATGGATATTCCCTGGAATCAGCGGACCAATATCTTTTTGGAACATGTATTCGCCACCAACTGTTATGCTATCCATGGAAGCGCCATGAAATGCGTCCCACATGGAGATTGTTTTATACTTTCCGGTTACTACTCTTGCAAGTTTAAGGGCGATTCCAATTGCAGAGGTACCGCCAGGCGCAAGCAGGACCCTTGAAAGCACGCCATTGGTTAAAGATGCAAGGCGCTCCGCCAGTTCAATGGCAACAGGATTTGTAAATCGCCTTGGTGAAAAAGGAAGTTCGTCCATCTGGGCTTTCACACGGTCCAGGATATATTTATTCCGGTATCCAAGGTGATGAACATTATTACCATGAAAATCGATATATGATTTGTCCTGTAGGTTGGTAATATAAATGCCTTCACAACTTTTCAGTACATCAAGGCAAGGCGTTGACAGTGACTGATGAAGGAAATACCTGGAATCAGCTTCCAGCATAGCTGTTGTTGCCGGATCATTATTCCTTTCTGCCCAATTTTTTCTCGCTTCAGAAAAATTGATATCGCCTTCTGTGCGCAAATGACTATTAATTTCTTTTCTCATACACTTTCGCTATCTATATCGTAAAAGTATTTACTGGTATAATAAATTGTTTAGGGATACTAATATATGTTTATTATTTATAAACACGCAATCGAAAAAAACCTTTTAAAAACTTGTAGGTTATATTTTTTTATGCCTAATACTTCCAGGCAACTACTGCCTGCATGCAAACTCCATATGTTGAATTCAATTTATGGAATCATCATCGTTTATCATCTAATTGAAAACCTTCACTTTATGGCTGAAATCATTAACAATACCCCTTCGGGCGGTAAGCAGGGAAGTATTGCCCGGTTGAAAAAGAATTCCACAAAAGTAGACCTCACCCCAATGGTAGACCTGGGCTTCCTCCTGATAACATTTTTTATCTTTTCAACAACCATGCAACAACAAAAAGCCCTCCGGTTTTACTTGCCTGCCGGCGGCACTCCTTCTAAAGTCGGTGAATCTACATCCCTGACCCTGGTGCCATCAGAAAACGATAAAGTTTATTTCTACCATGGAAGCCTGCCCAATGCCCTTCAGTCAAACCAGTTTGGCAGCATTGGTTTTGGTTTAAGTGATGGTGTGGGCCAGCTTATCCGCGAAAAGAAAAAAGCCCTGCGACTCCTTGGAAAGGAAAAAGACCTCACCATCATTATTTATCCCGACAAATCCAGTTCCTACAAAAACCTCGTGGACCTGCTGGATGAAATGCTGATTAACGATGTACGCAAATATTGCGTTGCCGAGGACAACAATGCCATTGCAAATTTGACCTTTGCAATTAAGGACGCTGGTAAATAATTGATTCAGGAATCCCATCGGATATTTTCGTCCAGTTTTTGATAACGAAGCCTTCGGGAATTTCAGTACCGGCAGGTACAAAGACAATTGAGATCCCATTGCCTTCAATTAATTCATTTGCCTTGCTGATGTCAGCAGGTAGTGAAAAATAATGGCTCCCCTCAGAAAAATAAGCTACGTACCAGGATCCGAATAATGTATAACCGCCGTCATCAGGCCATTTAGCCATCTTCTTCTTTTCCGGTGGAAGGGAAATAAAGCGCCGGGATGTCCTGTATTCTGCAATTGCAATCTCTTTATAGTGTGGCGGTGCTTTAAAAAAATTGCTATACAGGCTATGCCAGGCAAGGATAATATCTAATACAAGAAATAATGCAAAATATAACCACCGCCTTTTGTCCACCGAAAGAAAATAATCAAATAAAAATGCACCGGCAATAACAGACAATACCACGCTGGTCCAAACATACCTGTCTTCAACAAAAATCAACAGATACCCGCTAATATATAAAGTTGAAAAAGCGAATATTTTAAAATACTCATTCTTAAAAAGCCATTTGCCAATTGCAGGCATTCCTGCTAATTCTTTAATGCGTATTAAATAACTAACTATCATTAAAATCGTTCCAATGAAAACAATTAGCAGGGTATTTGTTGCACCTGTTAAAAACTGCAACAAATTTTTCCAGACTATTTTAAGCTGGAACAGGAAATTTTCACGGGATTCAAAAACAGAGTAATCGCGGAATCCGGACTTCAGGACCGGGTCTTCCCAGGCAAATACAGAATGGCTATGCGGTGGAGCAACAAAGCGGAGCATATACGCGTAATTATCATAGCGTGCAGCCCCGTGGTTAAACTTGGCGGTACCTGCAAGCATAAAATATCCGTACTTATGGTGCAAAGCCCATAGCCATGGTGATGCAAGGATAAAAAAGACCCCATACAGAAGCAATATATTTCCGAGTATCCTTTTTATCGGTAGCTCTTTTTGAACCACAAGGCTAGCTACCTCGAAAACCAGGAGTCCGGTTACAAAAAAGAAATTATAGGCCTTGGCAAAATATAAAAGGGCGATCCAGGTTCCCGTGATTAATGGTTTCCGCAGGAGCTTGCCGGTTAACCAATAAGGCAAAAAGAACAACAACAAAACTGTGACTGTTAAGTCAGGGGTAGTAACAGAAAAAACAAATCTTAAAAAAATGATAGCGAGTATTGAAAGGAATAAATTCCTGGAATAGCTTTTTATACCCAGGTATTGCATCAATTGGTTGCAGGCAAACAAGCCGCCCATGCCAACTATCAGGTTATACCATTTGAAAATGAAAAGCGGGTCAACCGGGATCCTGCAAAACAGGGCAATGACCCAGGAAATTAATGGCGACCAATATGCATTGACCGCATCCATCCAATAACCCCGGGAATAATTTTTTGCAATCGTAAGGTAACTGATGGCATCAGGATTTACCTGGTAACGAAGCGGGAAATATAAGATAAAACCTCCCAGCAGGTAAACGGCCAGTATAGCCCAAAACCAACCTGACCATTTTTCCGTCATACTATTCATGTTTTTCCCGAATATTTTTAATCCTTATTACAAAACTCTTTCTTTAAGACTGCTTAGGGCTTAATATACACATCTGTATTGGGAATCGGACCAACAATCTTCTTCCAGTGTACGATCACGAAATCCCCCGGAACTTTTGCTGTATCGGAAACAAATACTACACTGATATTATTTGCCCCGATGAGCGCATTGGCCTTACTGATTTCAGCCGGCAGGCAATTATAGTGGCGCCCTTCTGAAAAATAAGCAGTGAACCAGGAAGCATATAGGCTATAATCCTCAGAATTCGGCCAGTGAGCCATACGTGTTTGATACGGTGGCGCTTTTTTTAACCCTTTCGCGAACGTATATTCTGACTTGCCTGTCTCACTATTAAAAATAGGTGCGGAAAAAAAATGCGTCCAAATCAATTGATAAGAAACAAATGCTGTGGCCGGTACCGTAAGGAAAAATCCTGGGAATGAGAATTGCTTTTCGCTAAAAAATGAGTTGGCACTTTTTAATAAGTGTTTACTTAAAAATCCGATGCCCAATAAGCCCACCAGCAGATTTATCCATAAATAACGATCTTCTACAAATAGCAATAAATAACCGCTCAGGTAAAAGCAACTGAAAACAAAAATCCTGGTTATTTCCTGTTCAAGAAGAACAGGCAGGGTTACATTATTCTTAAGCATTGATACTGTTGTGATGAAAAACCCAATAAGCAGGAGGCATAGACTAAGCCCTATTATGGCATGCATATCGGTATAGCCACCTAACAAAAGCCGGATATTCGTAAGTACTACCTTTAATTGTAAAAGGAAATTATCCTTTGAAGAAAAAACTGCATAATCCCTGAAAGTTGCCTTACGAACAGGATCCTCCCAGGCGAAAACCGAATATTCATGAGGCGGGTTTATGAATGCCGTATAAAATTCGTAGTTGTTTGAAAGGGCTTCTGTTCCAGGAATTCCCTTTCCCAGTAAGGATAAATTTACAATTGCTGCACCATGGTTAAATTTTGCAGTTCCGGCCAGCATCAATCCACCATACTTTTGGTGAAGTGCAAAAAGCCATGGTGATACCAAAATAAAAAAGATTACATATAACTTGCAAAAGCTACCCACCAGCTTGTAGCGGTTGGTCCTTTTGTTAAGCAATAATGTAAGCAGATCAAAACAGATCAGGCCACTGACAAAGAAAAAATTATAGGCTTTGGCAAAATACAATACCACCAACCAGATTGCTGTATTAAATGGCCTCAGGTTAAGATTTCCCCTGAGCCAGTAACGCAGGAATAAGAGTAAAAGTACCACAGAAGCAAGGTCGGGTGTCGATGTATAATAGGCAAACCGCAGCATGAAAACAGCGCATAGCGGGAGAAGGAAATTTTGCAATGTAACTGAGAAACCCAACTGTACCATCAGTGTATAAAACACAATGATACCCGCCAGTCCTGCCAGTACATTGATAACATAGAAAATAAAAAGCGGTTCAACAGGTAGCCAGCAAAATGGGGCCAATAGCCAGGATAATAATGGTGACCAGTATGCATTAACCGCTTCTGCCCAATGTGCATGTGCGTAATTTTTCGCGATGGTCAGGTAAGCGATACCATCCGGATTAATTTTTGTTTTGAGAGATGAAAAAACAAATGTGGCCACCAGCAAATACAAGACTGTGGTGACCCTCAGCGTAACTGAATATGGTTTACCCGGTTTCATCCAGGAAAAAAAATCTTACTACTCAATTGATCCAGTTTGGTTCCTCTTCTTTGAAGCTGATATTAAAAGTGACCAGCGCGTTCAGCAGGAAAGAAAATATGATGACTTGTGTGCCAGCCATAATTCCTAATCCGCCTGGAATGATAAGCCTGAATGTATGCATCGGATCCAGGTTGCCATAGTTGCCTGTAGCCCACTGGTAAACGGCAATAAAAGATAATAAAACGCCAAATACAAAAACCAGGCATCCTATAATCAGCCCTTTTTCAAACCGAAAAATCTGTATTATCTTTTTTTCTATTTGGTTTAGCTTATGTAACCTTATCTTAAACCCATAGAACCTGAGTAACAAATAAAACTGGAGAAGCTGTAACCCCAGCAGAATGAATACTGCGCCAAAAAACAGGGAATGAATGTCGAAAGTCACTTTTGCGATTTGCAGCTTGGTAAAAAGCAAAGCAAAAAACAAGAGCAGTCCCATTACCAGGAAAACAAGGGACGGGATCAGTAAAAACCACCTTGGGCTTAACATAATGATCTGCCGGAATTGTCGCCAGCCATCCTGCCAGGTCTTAAGGTGCGGCGGACGATCGCGACCGTCTTTATATAATTTCACCGGGACTTCTGCTATGTTTAATTCCCGATAGCCTGCGCGCGCCAGCATCTCCGTTATAAAATCCATTCCCCTGGCCTGCATGCCCAATTCCAGGTATGAAGCTTTACGGATAGCCCTAAGCCCGCAGTTAAAATCCCTGTACGGCACTTTAAAGGATTTGCGGCCCATATAGGAAATCACCGGGGTGCCCAGGTAACGGTGCAAAAAGGGCATAGCACCTTTTTCAACCCCGCCTTTGAAACGATTACCAACTACCAGGTCAGCACCCTGCTGTAGTTTTTCATAAAAAGGCTGGCACTCATCGAAATGATAACTATCATCGGAATCACCAAAAATAATATGTGACCCTTTAGCCGCCATGATCCCATAATGCAGCGCCGAACCATATCCCCTCATGGGAACCTGCAGGCATCGCACTCCTTCTTCCTTGCAGATATCAATAGAACCGTCGGTTGATCCGTTGTCTGCTATTACTATTTCATTTGGAATATCAAGAGTGGCTAAAAAAAATTTCGCCCTGCGAATACAGGTACGTAGTGTCAGAACTTCATTCAGGCAAGGCATTACAATACTAAGAAATCTAACCTCAGATTCTTTATGGTTTAGCTTCATTTTATCAGTCATGTGTTCCGGCATTTTTTATGGCCTCCTGCCGGATCAGGGTTGTTACAGTTTCTTCCAGCTTCCTGATCCTTGCATATAATCTTAAAATAAAGTACCAGAACAATAATATGCTGATATAAAAAACCAGGTCGGCTCCCCTTCCTACACCAATTTTGTGGGCTATAGTATTGGTTAATTCCGGTTGAAGAATAAATAATACTGCCAACCCGCTTAACAATACCATAAATAAAACACTGATCACCGCTTTTTGCAGGCGTTGAATGAAGTATACCAGTATGAACAGTACTCCGGTAATTAAAACAATCTGGATAGCTGTCATCGGAACAGTTTGTGTAAAACTACATCAAAAAAAATACGGATGCTATTTGCCGGGGACTGTCCTTTCTTTTGGCTATACGGGGTGTAAACGATATTTACTGGTACTTCCTTCCACCTGAGTTTATGCCTTTTAATTTCAAACAATATTTCTGTTGCATGGGCCATTCGGTTTTCAGTTATGCGAATTACTGTAGCAGCTTTACGATTCATCGCCCGAAGGCCGTTATGTGCATCGGTCATCCGGTATCCGGTTAATAGCCAATGAAATGTCCTTGCCATAGCAATCAATATCCTTTTAAGCACCGGCACCTGGTTTTTTGTGCCCATAAAGCGTGAACCGAAAACAATATCGGCCTGGTCGCTTTTAACAGGTTCTGTTATTGCAGCAATATCCTTTGGATCGTGTTGCCCGTCTGCATCAAAAGTGACAACCATGTCCGCACCAAGTTGCAGTGCATATTGAATTCCTGTTGCAAGAGCAGCACCCTGGCCAAGGTTAACATAGTGCCTCAATAAATTGACTGATTTAAAATCCTGGTCAACGTAAAGGGGATCCCTTGATCCGTCATCTACCACTATAATATGGGCAGCTGTTACCTGGCGAATGTTTTTTATCACCTCGTTCAGCATGCCTTGTTCATTATAGGCAGGTATTATAATATAAAGTTGGCTCAAGATCCGGCAGGTTTTACAAAGCCGATCAAATGGACTTCATCCAGAAATCTACGCCTTACTTTAAACTGGTATTTTTCCAGGAAGACCTTGTATTTTTTAAACTCATTTTCCTTCAGGGAAACCACAATCGTAGATGGGGTCTTAATGCCAATAATAGCAGAATCACCCATGGCGCTGACCTGCCTGAACACTTTCACATTATTGGCCAGTGCATAATAAATATAACCGTACTCCTTGGAAAAAAGTACAACATCATCTCCGCGGCCTTTACCCTCATTAAACATTGCCTGCAGTGATCCACGCTTTTCCAATGCATCCCGGGGGTTTGCCGGATCTTCCATTTTTATTAACGGAATTCTTTTTTCCAGGATCCAGCCGATATGGACAACCTGGAACAAACATGCCAGGATTAATACTTTGCGGAGGAAACCCTGCAAACGTAAATGTTTCCAGTAAACAAGGAACAATTGTCCCATAATTACGAAAAGGATTATAGTTAGTGGTATTAAAAAGTACCGGTCTTCGACCATATAAGACCAGGTGCCACCTGTAATATCAACCGGAAAATCAATTCGTATACTAAGTGCAGCTAAAGTTGCAATGATTACACTACAAACCATAACGGCTGAAAGAACAAAGCGGGCCATACGATCATTACCCAATACAAATTTTGCCAACCATGCCCTTTGTAGCCAGCGTATAAGCATATATGTTAAAAAAGCAGCCGAGCTGAATTGCAGTATCCCGTAAAAAAAACGATACTGAGTATGAAACAACAATTCGAACTGGACACAAATAAATGTAACGTGACTGATAGCCTGCCAGAAAAGGGGAATAGTGTTCACGAGCTTTCCGGGATAAAATCCTTTATCCCATTGCTCCAGGTAAGTGAATGTTCCTGTTTGCACTTTATTAAATCCCAAATAGGCCATAACAATTATTGCGAGGCCTAAGGCCAGTATCACACCCGCTTTCATCCAGTCTGCCCTATTTTTCCTGAATCCGGACCACCATAAAAGCAAGGGCAATACCGGCAGGGCAGTAAGGTAAACATACCGGAAAAGAAAGGAAGCACCGATGCATAAAAGCAAGGTTACCAGCCATTTGTTTTGGGGTTCATCCAGGTATTTCAGGAAAAAATAGAAGGCCCAGAGCCAGCAGGCAGCGGCCAGGAAATCGGTTGGAAATGAATTGAAAAAGCCTTCATAAATCTCAGTTGCCTTGAACCAAACTGCTATCATTTGTGCGAAAGGCGAAAAGCCAAGTAACTGCATTAACCGCCAAATTGCCAATAGGTAAAAGAAGGCACCAGTTGAATCAAGTATACAACTGCTCCGGGAAAAATTAAAACCAGTAAGCTTTAATAAGGGTACCAGTAAGCCACTATATAATGGAGGCCATTCCAGCAATACCTTATGGCGAACAAGATTAATATTACCAAGTTCCACTTGCGGAACCGTATATCCGAAACCTTTTGCCCATTCTGCCGCAGCCACCAGCTGAAGGCTTCGGTCGCCATCTATATACAGATAGGTCCGCAGCAAAACTGATTTAACCAAAACGGCCAGCAGAAACAGGAACAACAGCCAGGGCTGGATCCTGCCCTTTCCTGTACCCGTTTCAAAGAATAAGCTGTTCAGGTTCATTGTTGTTTTTTGAACTGCTCCACACGGGTATCCAGGTTTTCCCTGATATTCATATAGAACAGGTTGATATCGCCGACATGGTAATTTTTTGCCCGGTAAAACTTCCCTCCGGGAAATCTTGGCCTGCTGATCCACAACAGGTCTTTATAAACCTGCGCATCATTCACAATGGGCAATACAGTATTGAATTTGGTAAGCACAGATCCTTTATTTAGGTCCACCGGTGCGTAAATAGTATCGGTTGCCCATCTCAATGGATTAACAACTATGGATCGCCGTGAGGAAGGTTTATAATTTGGCTCATAGCCTCTCCTGAAAGTGCGCCAACTAACAAAACAACCGGTCTGCAGTGAATCACGGCAGGGTCCAAGTGATTCAAAATAGTCAGGCTCAACTGCCATTCCGATTATATAGGCCGCCACTAATTTATTTTTCAGTTCCTTCCCTTCGAAAAATTCCTTCAGTAATCGCTTGGCATGTGTTGTGCCCTGGCTATGCGATGCAATGATAATTGGCTTCCCATTATTATAATGCTGTAAATAGTATTCGAATGCCGCCTTTATATCTGCATAAGCAAAATCAAACGCATGCATTGCCGCAACAGTATCGGTCGAATAATAGTTTTGTATGTGTGCCTGCCTGTAGCGCGGTGCATATACATTGTACCGGTTAAAAACAGAGGCCTGGTATAAAATACTCGACCTGTCGGTTTTATTATTCAGGGCACTATCCGTAAAATCAGCATTCCATTTTGTCAGTTTCTTTCCGGTAAAACTAGTAGGGTGAATAAAAAATACGTCAACAGAGCTGTCCTTTTGATACCCTTTCCTTAAAGGTAGCGGAATACTATCCGAAGGGTCATGTTTGTCCGGGTGCGCCGCCCAAAGCAACAGGGAGGAATAATCAGCTGGTTTATCATTTCCAGGGTCCGCCGGAGTATTCACTGCATATTTTGGTGAGCAGGCCAACAGTGATACAACAGCAACGAATAGGAATCCCTGATACTTAATGGTTTTAATAATTTTCACAGCCCAAATTACGCACATTTATTTCCGCAAAACGATTGAACGGCTTATTCCTGTTATCAGCCCAGCTGCTCATTTAAGTATAAAACCGGTATTGAAACAACAATTTGCGGTAGAAAGTGCAAAGTCTGGAAAAAGGGGGAAGCCTGGAAATATGCAGTATACACCGTGTAAACACGGAATTTTGATGACCGGCATTATTTGTCCGGAATTCCTGCTTAAATTTTGCGTTCAAATCAATTACAAATATGCATTCACGAATACTATCGGCGGCGGCCTGCTTATTAATTGGCGGACTGCTCCTGGAAGGATTTTCACCTGTTCCGGCATATTCCGCAGCAATAGGTTTTCCGCCTCACCTTGCTGCAGATACTGCCAAAAAAGACACGACTAAATTTGTTTTATTCAAAGGGCTACCACTTAAGGCTAGTCGAAAAATTAAAATAAATACTACAGAAGGCAGCTGGACCTCTGTTGATATGAGTCCGGATGGGAAAACCATCATCTTCGACCTGATGGGTGACCTTTATAGTATCCCCGCCACAGGTGGTAAGGCAAAGGCCATAACCAGCGGATTTGCATTCGATACACACCCAAGGTTTAGTCCGGATGGCAAAAAAATTCTCTTTACCTCGGACCGGAGTGGCGGGGAAAACTTATGGTACATTGATACGGAAAAGGAAGATACCGTCCAGCTCACCAACGAACCCAGCGTTAACATTACTAATGCCGACTGGACGCCAGACGGGGAATATATCGTGTACTCAAAGGGGCGTATGAATATGCAGTTATATATGGTGCATAAGGATGGTGGCGCCGGAGTGCAACTGATCGACGCCCCTGCATCACTAAAAACAATTGACCCTGCAGTAAGTGCGGATGGCCGTTATATCTATTTCTCCAGCCGTTTTGGTCCATGGAATTATAATGCATCTTTGCCCCAATACCAGATAGGTATTTATGATCGCCAGAACGCCAAATACAATACTATTACCTCAAGGTATGGTTCTGCATTCACCCCCGTCCTGTCTAAAGATGGAAAATGGATGGTCTTTGGAACCCGGTATGAAGACAAAACCGGGCTCGTTCTTAAAAACCTTGCAAACGGGGATGAGAAATGGCTGGCATTCCCTGTGCAGCGCGATGAGCAGGAATCCATTGCAACGATGGGTGTATTACCAGGAATGGATTTTACACCCGACAGCAAAGCCCTGATTGTTTCTTTTGGCGGAAAAATAAAACGGGTACCCATCGATGGTAGTGCGATTACCGAAATTCCATTTTCTGTTGAAACGGAAATAGAACTAGGCCCGCAACTGGATTTCCATTACCCGGTATCTGACAGTACACATACCCTGACGACACAAATCAGGGACGCTGTACCTTCCCCTGATGGTAAAAAACTGGCATTTACAGCTTTGAACCGATTGTATGTAATGGATTACCCAAATGGACATCCGAAAAGACTGACTACCAATAATTTTACGGAAGCTTTCCCAGCCTGGGCACCTGACGGCAATAGCATTGTTTTCAGCAGCTGGACAGGCAACGGTGGCCATCTCTACAAAATTTCATTGAATGCCAAAACACCGCCACAGCAACTGACTAAAACACCAGGACTCTACCAATTCTCGAAATTTACTCCTTCAGGCGACCGGATTGTTTTCCAGAGAAGCCAGGCAGAAGTATATAAACAGTCCATTTCACCTAATTACAATGACGCAGAAGATGATCTTTGCTGGATTCCGGCAAACGGAGGTGATGTAACAGTGATTGATAAAGCACTGGGCCGTTATAACCCGCATTTTGTTAACGGCCAGAACCGCATCTACCTGAATCAAAACGGGCAACTGCTTTCGATCCAATGGGATGGCAGCGACCAGAAAGTGCATGCCAAAATATCTGGGATCACCACCTATGGTATGAGCAATTTTAAAAATGGCCGGCCTGTGATGGACAAATGCATCATGACCGAGGCTACTGCAGAAGCAATGGAAATGAATATGCCGTCAAATGCTTCGCTGATCAATATTTCACCAACCGGTAACCAGGCATTTGCACAGATCAATAATGAAATTTATGTGGTCACAATTCCCCAGACCGGGAAAACAGTAAATATCAATGTAGCCGATGCAGCAAATGCGCAATTCCCGGCCAGGAAACTGACGACGTTTGGTGGTGAATTCCCAGCCTGGGAGGCAGATGGAAATAAAGTGCATTGGAGCCTGGGAAATGCACATTTCGTATATGATGTAAAGCGGGCAAAATTTGTGGATGACAGCCTTAAATCAGCCAAAAAAACAGAGGATAAAAAACTAGCAGACTCGCTGACTAAAGCCAGGCTGGATACTGTAAAAGTGCAACTTGACAGTGTAGCTAAAAAAGCAGCGGACTCGCTAAAAGCAAAAACAGACAGCATTAACCAGAAAAAGAAGTCAGATGCTGTCTATAAACCAGCTGAGCAGGCCATCAAAATATATTTCGAGCGCGACCTGCCAAAGGCAAGCATCCTCCTAAAAAATGCAAGGATCATTACCATGAAGGGTGAAGAAATATTGGAAGGTGGTGATATACTTGTCGTCAATAACCGTATCAAAGCCATCGGGAAAAGCGGCAGCCTGCAGGTTCCAACCGGAACAAAGGAAATTGACTGTAGCGGTAAAACAATTACGCCGGGATTTGTGGATACCCATTCGCATATGTGGCCAAACTGGGGATTGCATAAAAACCAGATTTGGATCTATGCGGCAAACCTTGCTTATGGTGTAACCACCACTATGGACCCGCAAACAGGAACAACTGATGTGCTAACCTATGGCGATATGGTAGAATCGGGATCCATGGTAGGCCCAAGAATTTACTCAACAGGCCCGGGTGTCGGCTTCTGGTCCTATAATGTGAAAGACTCTGCACAAGCCAGCAGTATACTTGAGCAGTACAGCAGGTATTATCATACCAAATACATAAAGATGTACCTCACAGGTAACCGGCAACAAAGGCAGTGGATCATTATGGCTGCCAAAAAGCAGGGGTTGCATCCGACAACTGAAGGAGGCCTGAATTTTAAATTGAATATGACCAACCTGCTGGACGGTTATCCGGGGCATGAACATGCCATTCCGGTTTATCCCCTTTACAGTGATGTAATTAAAACGATTGCCAATGCACAGATGTCCGTTACGCCAACGCTGCTGGTTTCATATGGCGGACCCTTTGCAGAGAACTATTTCTGGGAAACAGAAAATCCTTATCACGACAAGAAAATGCAATATTTCATGCCTTATGAAGAGCTGGCAGGAAAAACCCGCCGGGTGCAGGGCTGGTTTATGCCAGAAGAACATGTTTTCCCTAAACATGCCAAAAACATGAAAGCACTGGTGGAAAATGGCGGAATTGCAGGTATTGGAAGTCACGGTGAATTCCAGGGCCTGGGATACCATTGGGAACTATGGGCCATGCAAAGTGGTGGTATGAGCAATTTTAATGCCCTCAAAATAGCGACCTATTTAGGTGCAAAAGCCCTTGGACTGGAAAAAGACCTTGGTAGCCTTGAAGTTGGAAAACTGGCCGACCTGATCATCATGGATAAGAATCCGCTGGAAAATATCCGTAACTCCAATACCATACAATATGTGATGAAGAACGGAAGGCTTTACGATGGAAATACTGCCGATGAAGTTTACCCTGCACAGCGCAAACTTGACCGCAGTGAATGGGTGAATGTGAAGCCGGAGAGCAATACAGGCGTGAAGGAGTAGGTACCTTATATAATTAAGTGGGTCATTAGCGATACAAATATCCCGGGAGGATGTATTGCTAATGACCCATTTTTTTTGCGGTACTATTGCCTAAGGCCGGGATAATGCCGGGAATCTACTGCCAAAGACGAACGAAAGACGAACGAATAACGAATGAAAGACGAATAAAATACGAATCAGCTTAAGTAGAATCTATGTAGATGGTATTAAGATAATATACCAATCATCTCGGTTTTTAACCATTCATCCAAATCGGGAAAATATTTTTTGAGCCCCCTGTTCCAGCTAAAAGTCAATTCCATAAAGCATCACACCCATCACCCATTATCTTTCAATGATAATTACCTTCCCAACTTAGGTACTTTAGTTTGCATAGTACTGAAACTTTTTGTATGTTTGTCTCGTCAAAGGAATAACAGGCTGGTGGCGAAGCAGCAAAACGGGGGAACCTTATCAGAATTAAACCTTATCGCATTAAACCTTATCCACCCCGCTGAACCGCCACCAGCCCAAAAAACAAAAGCGCCATGAATATAGAAAACACACAAAGCCAGATGCGGAAGGGAATACTGGAATTCTGTATCCTTTCGGTGATCCGCCGCGGCGAAGCCTATCCGAGTGATATCGTGGACGAAATGAGGGCGGCCAACCTCCAGATCCTGGAAGGTACGCTGTACCCCCTGCTAACCCGATTGAAAAATGCCGATATGCTCACTTACCGTTGGGTAGAAAGTAATTCCGGCCCACCCCGTAAATACTTTTCCCTCACTGAAAAAGGGAATGATTTCTACCAGGAATTAGAGACTACCTGGAAAGAATTAGCTAACGGGGTAAAGGCCCTGACCAGTAAATCCGAATCACTTCCATCCGTCCCTGAAAACCCGACAACCAACTAAAAACTTCAACCAGTTAATACCTGTCAATTATGAAAAAGGTCATCAATATAAACTTCCAGGGCAGGGTGATCCCCATCGAGGAGACCGCTTTTGACCTGCTGAAGCAATATACCGAGAGCCTGCGCCGATACTTCTCAAACGAAGACGGACGCGATGAAATCATTAACGATATAGAGGGGCGTATCGCAGAACTTTTTTCTGACCGCCTGAAAAAGGGTGCCACCTGTATCACTGATGACGATGTAAACAGCATCATCGCCAGCATGGGCCGCCCCGAAGATTTCGAAGCTGCCGATGCAGACCTCTCAGGAACAACTACCAGCAACAGCAATCGCCAGGAATCTGGCTACAGCCAACCCGGTGGCGCTACCTACAGCACAACCGGCGGAACTTTTGGCCGTGGTAAATTCAGTCGCAATGCTGATGATAAAATCATCGGAGGTGTTTGCAGCGGCCTGGCAAATTACCTGGGACTGGATCCTGTAATCATGCGCATAATCTTTGTATTGCTGTTCGCCCCATTATTCTGGATCTATATATTGCTGTGGATAATAGTTCCATCTCAGTCACTCACCTCAAATATCACCAAAAGGCTATACCGTAATCCAGATGACAAAGTGATTGCCGGCGTATGCGGTGGACTGGCTGCTTATTTCAATATCCAGAGCTGGATCCCAAGGCTGATCTTCGCACTGCCCCTGATTTTGGGCATCGTAGGCGGAAGCTTTAACGCTTTCTTCTGGGATTGGGATTATGGTTTCGGCCCACGGTTAATTTCCGGTGGCCTCGGATCTACCCTCTCATTAGTATACCTGGTACTCTGGATCGCCGTTCCCTTTGCCAGTACTGCTGCAGAAAAACTTGAGATGAAAGGGGAGAAAATTGATCTCAATTCAATCCGCGATACCGTAAAAGGAGACCTGGAAAATTTTAAGAGCAAGGCACAAAGCTGGGGCGCTGAAGTAAAGGAAACTGCCCAACAATTCAGCAACAGAAGCCGCAACTTCTCTGCAGAAGCAGGTGAGCGTGCCCGCAGTTTCGCATCCGAAGCAGCACCATTGGCAAAAAGAGCCGGTAGCGGACTTGGCCATGTAATCGGGATTCTTTTCAAAGCCTTCTTCCTGTTCATCGCAGCCATTGTTGCCCTTGCCCTTTTCGGAGTGCTGATGGGTATCCTTTTCGGCGGCATGGCGGTTTTCCCTGTAAAAGATTTCTTCCTGGAAGGGTTCTGGCAAAATACCCTGGCATGGTCCAGCCTTATCCTTTTCCTGGGTGTACCCTCAGTTGCACTGATCACATGGCTTATCCGCCGCATCATGGGGGTAAGAAGCAATAACAATTACCTGGGATATATTTTCGGTGGTCTCTGGATCATCGGTTTGTTCAGTTTCATTTTCCTTGCCGGACTATTCGCCCGCAACTTCAAAAACAGGGCCGGGGTTGAAACAACCATTAACCTGTCTCAACCTTCCGGAAACAAGTTATTTATTGAATCTGTAGGCAGCAATGTGCACTATTATGGTGATGAAGACTTTTTCGGATTGGAAATCGGGGATGATGCGCCTTTTTATGGCATTAGTCACGACAGCCTGATGCTGAAAACAGTAAGGGTGAACATTGTAAAAAGTAAGGACACTGCCTTCCATGTATATACTATGCGGTTTAGCAGAAGTAATACCAATACCAAAGCAAAAGAACTGGCAGAAAATATCAAATTCCCTATTGAACAAAAGGATAGTGTTCTTCAACTGCAGAAAGGATTCGCTATTACCCGCGATGATAAATTCAGGAACCAGCAGGTATTGGTGGTAGTGGAAGTCCCGGTTGGCAAAAAAATTGAACTGGACCGCAGCCTTGAAGATTATGAATGGTTTACCATAAATACCAATCGCAGGAGAGGCTTTAATGTTAGCTGGGACAATAATTGGGATGACTCATATTCATGGGATAGCAATGTCGAATATGTAATGACCCGTGAAGGATTGCAGAAAACCAATGAGCTTACTGAAAAAGAACTTAAAGAAGGTAAGTTCAAATTTAAAATCGATGATAAGGGCGTAATCATAGAAGGCGAAGGCGAATTAAAAGACAAAAGCAAGGACTATGAATACAAAGGGCCAGACAAGAAAGAAAAGAAAGACACTATAATCATTAAATCCAAGACATCCATATCAACACCAGGTGATGAGGAAGATAAAAATGATGAAGAAGAAAACACCGTGTTAGGAAAAATCCGAAAAATCAATGATGCAGAAGTCTCCCCATTGATGATACTCAGTTCTGTCCTGCAATAAAAAATACCATCAACCCGGCCGCCGCCTCCTTCGGGAAGGAAGGCGGGGTTGAAGTTGGAACATCCCCGGGCTTTTGCCTGGGGATTTTTGATTTATATTTGAGTTTTGGGTAAAGGAATTATTATTAGTACCTTCTATAATTAGCCAGCATAATTACAATGAAAAATTTGCAAGCCATTACCGATCCGGTTTATACGCCGGCACCATTTAACAGTACCGATAAATTCTTTTTAAAATTTCTCCGCGATGAGCGTGACCTTCCGTTTATTTATCTAACAATTAAAATAACGTTTACATTAATACCACTTGCTGTTCTTCTCTACCTGCCATTTGTTCATGGCTGGTGGTGGGCTTTAGCGGCTGTTGTTTACCAGTATTTGAACAACATTACTTTCAAGGGACCATTCGGCTTAATGTTACATTGCACCAGCCATCGCGCTTTTTTTAAGAAAAAATACCAGGTACTCAATTATTATCTTCCCTGGGTGATTGCTCCATTTTTCGGTCACGGGCCCGAAACATATTATGCACATCATATTGGTATGCATCATCCTGAAAACAATCTTGAAGAAGATGAAAGCTCAACCATGCCTTACCAGCGCGATTCGCTAAAAGGATTTGCTCATTATATTGGTACTTTTTTTGTGCGCGGTTCCTATGATCTTGCCGCCTATTTTTTCAGGAAAAAGCGTAACAAACTTTTAGAAAGCACTGTGCGTGGCGAACTTCTTTTTATCTTCTTATGTGTTGTTTTAAGCTTCATCAGTTTTAAAGCAACATTTGTTGTTTTTATCATCCCCTTCATTCTATACCGCCTAATTGCATTTATTGGTAACTGGGCCCAACATGCTTTTGTTTCCGCTGATGATCCGGCAAATGCTTACCGCAACAGTGTCACCTGCATCAATACAAATTACAACCACAAGTGCTGGAACGATGGGTATCACATTAGTCATCATATTAAACCAGCCATGCACTGGACAGAGCATCCCCTATTTTTTCAGAAAACAATAAATGATTATTCCCGGAATGATGCCATTGTATTTGATGGCATCCATTTTCTGCATGTGTTTATTTACCTGATGCGAAAGCGCTACGATTTACTTGCAAAGAATTTTGTAAACATTGGCAACCGTTACCATAATGATGAAGAGGTCATTCAATTGCTCAAAAGCCGTACCCGCAAAATTGAGTTTACCTGAAATAAATATTCCCGGAACGGTATAGAAAACTTTGTGTTTCGGCCGAATTTTCAGATTTTGGTTAAGTAAACAACTGAACCAGATGAAAATAGCAATGGTTGATGACCATAACCTCCTGAGAAAAGGACTGGCTAACCTGATCAATACCTTTGAGGGCTTTGATGTTATTTTTGAAGCCACCAACGGGAAGGATTTTATTGAACAGCTGGCCATTAACCCAATACCTGATATTGTACTTTTAGATATCAACATGCCCGTTATGAATGGCTATGAAACAGCCGACTGGATCAGGAAAAACCTTCCGGAAACGAAAACCCTTGTCTTAAGTATGCTGGAAAGTGACCTGGCGATTATCAGGATGCTCAATCTGGGTGCAAAGGGGTTTATAATCAAAGACAGCCACCCCGACCAGTTCAGGTCTGCCCTGGTACAACTGCGCGATCTTGGCTTTTGTATGAATGAAGACTTATCGGGCAGGCTCCCCGACAAATCCTTAACTGATTCACCTGGAACCTGGTCAACCCCTATTCCCAGTTTTTCGGAAAAAGAATTAACCTTCATGCGCCTTTCCTGTTCTGAATTGACCTACCGTGAAATCGCAGCAGAAATGGGCATAGGTCACCGGGCCGTTGATAGCCAACGTGATTCCCTGTTCCAAAAACTCAACGTTAGCAACAGGGTAGGCCTGGTTCTTTATGCCATAAAAAATGGGATTATCATGGTATAAAAGGATTCCGCTACTTTTGCCGCCGTAACAATTGCAGCAAAATGAAGAATACCCCCTTTTTCCAAAAGCACACGGCACTTGGTGCAAAAATGGCACCTTTCGCAGGATACAATATGCCTATATCTTATTCCGGTATTAATGATGAACATGCGGCAGTGCGCAACAATGCCGGCGTTTTTGACGTAAGCCATATGGGGGAATTCATCCTGAAAGGCCCAGATGCCCTGGATTTAATTCAACGGATCACTACAAATGATGCATCCAAACTGACTGCAGGAAAAGCACAGTATAGCGCCTTCACCAATGAACAGGGCGGAATCATTGACGACCTGATTGTTTATTGCATTGAAGAAAACAAAGTATATATGCTGGTTGTGAATGCCAGCAATATTGAAAAAGACTGGAACTGGGTTAGACAGCACAATAGCGCTGGTGTGGAAATGCATAATATTTCCGATAAAACCTGCTTGCTGGCCATACAGGGACCGAATGCAACCAAAATCCTGCAACCACTAACGGAAATGGATATCCTTAACCTGAAATATTATACGTTTACCAAGGGAACTTTTGCCGGTGTTGAAAATGTGCTGGTCAGCGCAACGGGCTATACCGGTTCCGGTGGGGTCGAGATCTATTTTGAGGACAGCAATGGTGCGGCAGATAAAATCTGGGAGGCCATATTTGATGCCGGGAAAGCGGCTGGCATAAAACCTATAGGCCTGGGCGCCAGGGATACCCTTCGTCTTGAAATGGGCTATTGCCTCTATGGAAATGACATTGATGATACAACATCACCTTTAGAAGCGGGATTAGGCTGGATTACAAAATTCACTAAGGATTTTACTGCACGGAATATTATTGAAGCCCAGAAAGAAAATGGTGTAAAACGCAAGCTGGTAGGCTTTGAAATGGTCGACAAAGGCATCCCCCGCCATGATTACCTTATTGCTGATGAAGCCGGCAATATAATTGGCAAAGTTACCAGCGGTACCCAGGCGCCTTCCCTGCAAAAAGCAATCGGCCTGGGCTATGTAACTTCCCCCTTTGCCCATCCGGACAGTGAGATTTATATTCAGGTACGCGACAAAAACTTAAAGGCAAAAGTTGTTAAACTACCTTTCCAATAGGCCTGAAAATGGGTAAAAATTATTTTGAGGAAGAACAATTTGATGGCAAAAAAATCCCGGTAAATACACTGGAAAAAGGAAGCTATGAACTTTGTTCCTTCCTTAACTGTGATTTTTCCAACAGGGACCTTTCGCATTTCGAGTTTACTGATTGTGTTTTTGAAGGCTGTAACCTGAGTATGGTTAAAGTGATCAATACTTCCTTTAATGACATCCGGTTTAAAGATTGTAAAATGCTGGGCATTAATTTCGAGCATTGCAACGCGTTCCTGCTCCGGGTCGGCTTCGACCACTGCACATTAAATTTTTCCTCTTTTTATAAAACCGCATTAAAGAAAACGAATTTCAATACCTGTATCCTGCAGGAAGTGGACTTTACAGAAACAGACCTTACCGGGTCAGTTTTCGATAACTGTGACCTGACAGGCGCGAAATTTGAAAACACATTATTAGAAAAGGCTGATTTCCGGACAGCATACCGGTATTCGATTAACCCGGAAATCAACCGCGTGAAAAAAGCAAGGTTTTCCCTGCCTGGAATTATCGGGCTCCTGGAAAAATATGATATCGACATTCAGGCACAATAGTCTCCCTTCTTTCTTTACATTTATTGAAAGATTATAGTATCAACATGAAAACATTATTCACCCTGTTTTCCTGCGTAGTATTTTCCTGCGCAATAGGCCAGGCAGACACAACTTATGCAGAACGCCTTGGATTTCCCAAAGGCGCTAAAGTGATTATTTTTCATGTTGACGATGCCGGCATGAGTTATGATTCTGACCTGGGTGCCTTCAAAGCCCTTACCGATGGTGTTGCTTCCTCAGTAAGCGTAATGATGCCTTGTCCATGGGTGCCCCATTTCGTGGCCTGGCTGAAACAACACCCGAATATTGATGCCGGGCTTCACCTTACCCTTACTTCTGAATGGAAGAATTACAAATGGGGGCCACTGGCAGGTGCTCCGGCGGTACCCGGACTGGTGGATACGGCTACCGGTGCCATGTATGCTGGTGTTGAAGATGTGGTAAAACATGCAAAGCCAGATGAAGTAGGGAAAGAGATGCGGGCACAGGTTAAGAGGGCCTTTCAAATGGGGTTTGTCCCGACCCACCTCGACAGCCATATGGGCACCCTCTTTGCCGATCCAGGCTTTTTGATGCAATACGTTCAATTAGGTATTGAGCTGCAGATACCCGTAATGATGCCGGGCGGCCATGACAAAATTTTATTAAGGGATGACCCGGCCAGGGCTGGAATGCTGCCACAAATTCAAATGATTGGCAAGATGCTTTGGAAAGCGGGTTTACCGGTACTGGATGACCTGCACAACAATAGCTACGACTGGGTAATACCGGAAAGTGCTAAAAAGTCTGACGCGGCATTACAGAAATACGCCGGCCAGCGATATATCAAGGCCCTTGAAGAATGCCAGCCCGGTCTAACCATGATGATTATGCATTGCACCAACCCAACTGAGGTATTCGCCCAGATCAGCGACAGTGGTCCAACCCGTAAAGCAGATATGCTAGGAATTTCTGATCCGGCCGTTCGTAAATACATAAAGGAAAACGGAATCATTATTACCACCTGGCGCGAGGTGATGAAAAGACGGCAACAACTCCAGGGGAAATAATAGTTTGGAACAATTTTCGCATCCATTTCCAGCGATTGCGATTTTGCTATACTAATGAATGCACTGAATCAATGCCAACCATCCACCTAACTACTTTTGTCCAGGCGCCCATGGAACGGGTTTTTGACCTTTCCCGAAGCATTGACCTGCATAAAAAATCCATGGCCCACACCGGGGAGGAAGCTGTTGGTGGAACCACAATGGGACTCATTAATAACCAGGAAACGGTGACCTGGAAAGCAAAACACCTGGGAAAAACAAGGATCCTGAAATCGAAGATCACGGAAATGAAAAAGCCCTTGCTATTTACCGATGAAATGGCCGAAGGCGATTTTCGCAGTATGAAGCACGACCACCATTTTAAGTCCGTAGATAACGGCACATTGATGATCGATTACCTGCATTACGAAATGCCCTATGGTTTTATTGGCCGCCTGGTAGACCAGTTTTACCTGAATAAATACCTCACCCGCTTACTGGAAACGAGGAATAGTGCCATAAAAAAATGCGCTGAAACAGATCAATGGAAACGGTTTATCGGGTAGTTTTACACCCCATGAATACCCAACCCAGTTTACATACATCTATATCCCCGGCTTTATTGCATTTATATGACCTGAGCGACAGTATTGTAGTAATTATTGATGTTTTAAGGGCTACTTCAACCATTACAACGGCATTATACAATGGCGCAACTGCTGTAATACCGGTTGACACAGTTGCCGGGTGTATTGAATTGGGGGAACAGTTGGGGGCTGTAACTGCTGGTGAACGGGATGGTAAAGTGGCAGAAGGCCTAAAACACGGTAATTCTCCATTTGAATACCCGAAGGAATTTATTGAAAATAAAACCCTGGTGCTAACAACCACCAATGGCACCAAATTACTGCATATGGCCCTCAATAATGGGGCCCCTGCTGTTATTACAGGGTCATTCCCTAACCTAAGTGCAGTATCTGATTACCTGGTCAGCGAAAAAAGAAATGTGATTTTAGGCTGTGCTGCCTGGAAAGACCGTTTTAACCTGGAAGATACATTATTTGCCGGCGCTGTTATCTCGCGCATCAAATCGCATTTCCATATCAATTGCGATTCTTCCAAAATGGCCGAAAGCCTTTACCAGGAAGCCAAAAGCGACCTCTTTGGCTTTATGAAGGAAAAACAAGCTTCCCATTATCTCAGGCTGACCGGGTATGGGCTCGATAAAGATATCCGCTACTGCCTTACTGCCGACGGGGCCAATGTGCTGCCGGTATACCGTGATGGTAAACTGGTAAGACACCAGTAAGGGACATATAATCTATAAATTGCAGCAGTATGTATGAACATAAAAAGCAGCCTCTCTTAAGCAGGAGACAGTTCCTTTTCAGGATGTGGTATAACCTGCTCATAAGCATGTGCCTTTTGGCTTTTTCCCTGGTGGTTGGGGTAATTGGCTTTCATTTCCTCAATGAAAGCGGCTGGATTGATTCCCTCCACAATGCAAGTATGCTGCTGGGTGGCATGGGGCCGGTGGTTGAAATGAACAATAATGCCGCCAAGCTCTTTTCTTCGGGCTATGCCCTCTTTTGCGGTATAGTTTTTATCACCAATATTGGCATATTCCTGGCACCGGTCCTTCATCGCATAATACACCGGTTCCATCTCGGGGACGAGGGTAAATAAAGCCTTCAGCCGGTAAAGCTTACACTCTTCCCGATTTCGTAACCAGTATCGTTTTATCCTTGGTATTTTTGCGCCTACTAATAAGATGGCCAAAGGAATGTTTCAAATAGGATTAGTCGGCAACCCCAACAGCGGAAAAAGTTCACTTTTTAATGCCCTGACAGGATTAAACCAAAAGGTTGGCAATTTTCCGGGAGTTACAGTGGACAAAAAAACCGGGCAAAGCATATTGTCAGAGGGTGTATCTGCGTCTATTATTGACCTTCCCGGAACCTATAGCCTTTACCCCCGGAGAAGTGATGAGTGGGTCACTTACATGGTTCTAATGGGACAAGACCGGGAAGTGAAACTGGATATGCTGGTCTTACTGGTTGATGCCAGCAACCTGAAAAGGAACCTGCTCTTTGTTTCCCAGATTATTGACCTTAAAATCCCTGTTGTTGTAGCACTGACAATGATGGACCTCGCCCGCAGTAAGGGGATTGAAATTGATACTGATGGCCTTGAACGGGAGCTGGGTGTTCCAGTGGTTACGGTGAACCCCCGGAAAAACAAAGGTATACCGGCACTTAAAAAAGTGATGGCCGCAACCGCGAAACAACAATACAAGGCGCCACTAAGGGATTTTATACCCAACCGCGACCTGGCCATTAATGCCGTCGACAGGGTAAAAGAAATGGTAGACGGACTAAGTGATTATAAGGCCATTCACTACCTGATTAACCACGAAAGCTTCCATCTTTCGCATGACCTGCAGGAATCGATAGAAAAAGTAGAGACCGAAAACCTGTTTAATCCCACTAAGACACAGGCAGAAGAAATTATGCAACGTTATGTTCGCATAAAGGGGATCATGCAGCAGACTGTTTCAGAACCTGATCCGCTGCAAAAAAGCCTCTTTACCGAAAAACTGGACAACCTGCTGATTCACCGGGTTTGGGGGTACATCATTTTACTGGCGGTACTCTTCCTGCTTTTCCAAAGTGTATTCCTGATTGCACAATACCCCATGGATGCCATCGAATGGAGCTTTGGAAGTTTCGGGTCCTGGTTATCGTCTATCCTGCCTGAAAGCTGGTGGAGTGACCTTTTGATTAATGGCATAGTTGCCGGACTAAGCGGCATATTGGTATTTGTCCCGCAGATTATGATATTATTCGGACTGATTACCATACTGGAAGACACGGGCTATATGGCAAGGATAAGCTTCTTAACAGATAAGCTCATGCGAAAAGTCGGATTGAACGGGAAAAGTGTGATGCCCATGATCAGTGCATTTGCCTGTGCGGTTCCGGCCATCATGAGTGCAAGGAATATAGAAAACAAAAAAGAGCGCCTGCTGACAATACTGGTTACCCCTTTGATGAGTTGCAGTGCGCGATTGCCAGTATTTACCATTTTGATAGCCCTGGTTATCCCTCAGGAAAAAGTCTGGGGCCTGATCAGCTTACAGGGATTGGTAATGATGGGATTGTATTTGCTGGGCATTGTAATGGCCATGCTTGTTTCGTGGGTGGCCAAATGGTTCATCAATATCCAGGAGAAAAGTTTCTTCATCCTGGAATTACCCATGTACAGGGCTCCGCGCTGGAAGAATATTTTTACAACCATGGTTCAAAAGGCGCGGATATTCGTAACTGATGCCGGTAAGGTAATTATGATAATCAGTTTGTTGCTCTGGGCGCTCAGCACTTATGGTCCGGGTGACCGTATAGAGCAGGTAAAGGCAAAATACGCCCTCCTGAAACAGGAACAACCTGCAAGGGAGAAAGAGCTGAACCGGGAAGAAGGCGCAGCGAAACTGGCCAATTCTTACGCCGGTATAATCGGGAAATCCATGGAGCCTGTAATTGCACCGTTAGGCTACGATTGGAAGATTGGTATCGCACTGGTTACATCCTTTGCTGCAAGGGAAGTTTTTGTAGGCACAATGGCTACTTTGTATAGCGTAGGAGATAATGACGACGACAGTGGGATGTTGTTACGGGAAAAAATGCACCAGGCTAAAAAAGCTGATGGTACTGCAGTTTATACATTGGCAACCGGACTATCTTTAATGGTATTTTATGTGCTGGCCATGCAATGCATGAGTACCCTTGCTGTTGTTAAAAGGGAAACCCGAAGTTGGAAATGGCCGGTAATCCAACTTCTCTATATGACTACCCTGGCTTACCTGATGAGCCTGCTGGTTTATAAAATATTCTCCTGAGTTTATCAGCGTAAAGAAACCAACAGGCCCTTAACTTTTTCACGGATATAATCGCGGACCTTGTTGAATTCTGCTGGCTCCATATGTTTCGGATCTGGAATTTGCCAATCAATAAATTGCTTTGCCGGCATCCATGGACAAGCATCGCCACATCCCATAGTTACGACCACATCAAATGGTGCGAAGGCTTTAACTTCATCAAGTGATTTTGAATCGTGAGTAGTAAGGTCATAGCCCAATTCTTTCATCGCTGCAATGGCTTTTGGGTTTACCACACCACTTGGCCGGCTTCCTGCGCTGTAAGCTTCTACATTTTCGCCACCCAGTATTTTTGCAAATGCCTGGCTCATCTGGCTCCTGTTGGCATTCTCGACACAAACGAATAAAAGTTTCTTCTTGTCCATTTTATTACCCTGACTAAAATTATATGATCTTCTTCATGATGCTGTACGATGCCGGGCAAAGTCCATTGAATTCAGCGGATCTTGCAACTGCTTTTCTGATAATTACCTGTTCCATCATTGCCCCCTTTTATAACTTAACAGCATCCCTTTCCAGGTTCGCAGGCTGCCTTTGTATCCACCGGCTTTTGTGCAAAAACGGTGATGCTTTTAATTTTTACAGTCCCTGTTTTATAGGCACTGATTTCAGATGGGGTCAGGTATTGCGCCAGGATATCATCAGGTATCCTGATATCTTTTTCCTTCTGGATCGTGCGATTGGTAAACCCGGTTTGGTCAATGATTTGCAGGTAGTCCTTTTCCTGGATTGCACCTGATACACAACCAGCATAAAGTTCAGCGACTTCTTTCCATTTATCAGGCAGGTTGCCATCTAATACAATGTCAGAAATAGAAAAATGTCCGCCGGGTTTCAATACCCTGTAAATCTCTTTAAATACTGCGGTCTTATTGGGAACCAGGTTCAGTACACAATTACTCACCACCACATCTGCCTTGTTGGCGGTTACAGGCATATGTTCTATATCTCCCAGCCTGAACTCGACATTGTTGAAACCAAGCTGTTCGGCGTTTTCGCGGGCTTTGGCAATCATCTTTTCAGTAAAGTCGATGCCAATTACCTTACCTTTTTCACCAACAGCTGCCCTTGCGATAAAACAATCATTGCCTGCACCGCTGCCCAGGTCAATAACAGTATCGCCTGTTTTTATTTGTGCAAATGCGGTCGGCAATCCGCAACCCAATCCCAGGTCTGCGTTCTTGTGGTAACCCTCCAGCTGCGTATAATCATCTGCCATGATATGGTATACATCTTCACCACAGCAGGAAGTGGCGCCACAGCAGGATGTAGCATTTTGTGCGGCGGACTGTTCCGCGATTTCGCTGTATTTTTCTTTTACGACCGATTTAATAGCCTGATCATTTTGCATGATTATATATTTTAGTTAACAACATTTTTTTGCCTGGTCAATTTGCAGGGATTTGAAAAGGCCGCTAAATTCTGAATTGAATAATTCAAATGCTTCCCAGTTAATGCAGTAGCAACTACGCGGGCCATCGATGGATCCATTGATTAAGCCTGCGTCTTTCAGTTCTTTCAGGTGTTGCGATACGGTGCTTTGTGCAAGAGGGAGTATCTCCACTATTTCCCCGCAGATACACTCGTTTTTTTCAGCCAGTACTTTCAGGATAGCGATGCGGGCCGGATGGGCGATCGCTTTGGCGAAAGCCGCCAGGTCCTGCTCTTTCCGGGAGAATATTTCTTTTTTATGGATGGCCATTTCTTCTAGTTTAAATCCAGCGGGTACTTCAAAATGGATATACTGCTGCGATACCAATATCTTATATCGCAAATATACGATAAAGACTCATTCATCACCAAAAAACTTCCTGCTTTACTTTGTAATTGCCGGGTTAAAGTTCATATTTAACACCCGGTAATCTTTTTGAATAGCTTCAAATGCCGCCCCTTTTGGACCTTTCCTTAAAAACGGAAATCATAATCCCGCTACATATAATGCAAAGTATACCCGCCAGGCTGATTATATCAGGGAAATGGTCACCCATCAATACACCAAGAAATACACTGAATACAATATTGGCATAACTAATGGCCGATACAACACTTGCTTTATCCGATCCATAGGCACGTGTTACAAAATATTGACCAAACAGGGCAAACAATCCCATACCGATGATCCATATCCATTGCCCCCCAACCGGCCATTGCCATTTAATTAACCAGACGCCGTCTGCAGGAAGTCCGGAATAATATTGGATGCATGTAGAAAGCAGGGGAATTATAATTCCGCCCGAAACAAAAGACAACACAATTAAACGGGCATCAAAAAAACTGCTTAACCTGCCTACCGTCAGGTAGGCTATACCTGAACATATCCCCGAAATAAAACCCGCAAAATGAAAATACCAGGGCATGTGTATATTAGGTTGGTAGACTAGCACCATTCCTGCAAATCCTAAAAGGATGGCAATAATTACCGGCTTGCCGGCGTACTCCCTGAATACCAAAAAAGAAAATAAGGCTATCCAGATGGTGGAAGTAAGGTTATAGGTCATCGCCGTGCCCAATGGCATATTAATAACACAATACAATAAAGCATATACTGCTACAGTACCCATAAAGCCACGAAAAACCAGCCAACCGATTTTTCCACCGGTTTTCTTTTGTGGTGGCCTAAGGATTAATCCGGGTACCAATACTAAGGCGCCCATCATGTTGCGCCAAAAAACGAGTTGACCGGCGCTGAAAGTCTCTTTAACCATTTTCGCGGAAGCTCCCATCAGGGAAAAGCCGGCAGCGGCCAAAAGCATATATATAATGCCGCGGTATCTTCGTCCTGGTACCACTAGGTCAATATCGTTTTCCGTGTATATTCCAGATGTGCAAAAACCGCCTTTATTTCCGGGTAGCTGTATCCATCCCCCAATATTTCTTTTATTTGCCCCGAATGCTGCACGCCTTGCGATTGAATAGCTTCTGTTATTTTTTCTATTTTATCTGAATTTACCAACCTGTCAACCGCCAATTCCCCACTTGCAACAAAAGAAACAAGGTGACCCGTAATCGTTGAAATAGCAAGATCCCTTTCTTTGGCAATATCAGGAATGCTTTTCCCGGAAATGTACATGTCAAAACTAGTTCGGTGGCTGTCCCCCTTTTTTGCGGCTTCTTTTTTATTTCCGGTTTTTACCGGTTTTTCTGCATTACCATTAATACCCTTGTCTTTTGACGATATTACAGGCTCAATTTTAGGCTTTTCCGCAATTAATTGCAGGATGCTGCCGGCACTTGAACCCGTATGTAAAGCATTGGTCATTTTTTCTGATTTCCTGATTTGTTCAATCCTCAGTAATAGTACAGATTCAATTGTTTCCAGCTCCTTAATGTATTTTCCTGTTTTGGTTTGCTTTTTCAATGCTTCACTATGTTGCTTCAAGCCTTCCCGCATATGCTGTAATGCATTCGAAAAATAACCGGCTGCAGCACTGGTCCTTTCTACCAGCTGGCTGAAACCAGTGCTATCGCCTAACCGAAAATGAGCTTCAAGATGGTCCATGGTTTTTTTTGCTACCGGCACCAGTTGGTTCACCTGCTGCCGGAATAATAATGCCCATTCCCTGATCTCCACTTTACCGATATTGTTTTTCTTTTCGGATTCTGCCAGCCATTGTTCGGCTAATTCCTGTAACCCTTCAACCTGGAAGGCATTTATTAAAGAGTTCCTGATAAAATCCTGCTGCCCTTTTAACAACTCTGTTTCAAGAATATCCACCCCTTTTTCGAGGTCAGTAAATTGCAAGACCTTCGGATCTGTTTGAATAGCACCGCCACCAATCCTTGACCTTAGTACCAGGCCTTCAATATTTGTGAGCCGGCTAAGCGCCACATACACCTGCCCGGGTGCAAAAGCAGCCCCCGCATCTATAATAGCCTTGTTAAATGTAAGCCCCTGGCTTTTATGAATTGTTATTGCCCAGGCAAGCCGGACAGGATACTGGGTGAAAGTTCCCAGCTCTTCCTCTTCAATGCTGTCTTTTGTTTTATTATACTGGTACCTGATATTCCGCCAGGTTTCCCGTTCCAGTTCGAGTAGTTGTTCTTCGCCGGCAAAACTGACCTGGATGCTTTCCTCACTGATCGCCTGCACAATACCTAACTTACCATTAAAAAACCGGCGCTGTTCACCCTTATCATTTTTAATGAACATCACCTGAGCGCCTTTTTTCAAAACCAGTTCTTCATCTGCCGGAAAAGCTTTTTCTGAAAAGTCGCCAATTATTTCAGCCCTGAAATGAAAGACCTCCTCATTAAGTTGCAACAGTGCCTGCTGGTTGATCTGGTCGGCCCTGGAATTGTGTGTGGTCAATGTAATATATTGATCCCCCGAACCAGGTTGAAACCCATATTGATAACGGCTGTTCAATAACTGCAAATCTTCTGTACCCATACAGTTATTCCTGACTTTATTAAGCAGGTCAATAAATGACTGTTCGTTTTGCCGGTAGATTTTTTTCAGTTCGAGGAAGATTGGTTGTTCAGTTTTTAGTACCTGGGCATCGAAAAAAAACGGACTTGCATATTCTTCCTTTAAAAAACTCCATTCTTTGTCAGAAATAACCGGGGGCAACTGGAATAAATCGCCAATAAACAAGACCTGCACTCCCCCAAAAGCCTGCGAAGGCCTTTTCCTGACATGCCGAAGAATGACGTCAATAGCATCAAGCAAATCAGCACGCAGCATACTTACCTCATCAATCACTAATAATTCGAGCTCACGCATCAACTCACGCTTGGCTTGCGATAAGCGAAGGTTCCTGAGCAGGGTTTGCCGGTTATTAAACAATTGGTCGCCACTGTCTGGTATTATCCCGCCAGGCATATAGGCTCCCAATGGCAACTGGAAAAACGTATGCAGGGTTACACCGCCTGCATTAATAGCGGCTACCCCGGTCGGTGCAACAACTGCCACTTTCTTTGAGCAATGGCTCCTGATATATTTCAGGAAAGTTGTTTTACCTGTTCCTGCTTTACCTGTAAGGAAAATATTCCTGTTGGTATGCTGCACAAATCTGCTGGCCAGTTCAAAATACTTATTCGTTGTATCGGTTTCCATAATCTCCTGTAAAGCTAGGAATAATGAAAGGTATGCCCGCAAAAACGAGCTTTGCAGGCATACCAACCCGGTTTTTCATGCATCTGTTTTACTCCGCTGCTGAAGGCAAACCAATTCAATGACACTGATTTCCGTTACATTTTTCTTAGCGCCATCCTTGTCGATGTAATTGCGGTAAATAAGCTTTCCTTCAACAGAAACCTCAGCCCCCTTTTGCAATTCCTGTTCAGCCTTATCGGCCAGCTTACCCCAGGCAACCATATGGTGCCATTGTGTTTCAGTTACTTTCTCTCCCTGGCTGTTTTGGTAGGTCTCACTTGTTGCTACTGAAAATTTCGCCACTTTGCGGCCAGTCGGCGTTACTTTAATTTCGGGGTCTGATCCCAGGTTACCGACCAGCAGGACCCTGTTCTTGTTTTCACTCATCTTCCTTCTTTTTATTTGTTTATAATATTTGGTGTTCACCCCGGCGCCTGGGGGAACAGTGCAAATATGAAAAAAGCAAAATCCAGCAATCGGCTGCTAAGTGATTTTACCCTGAATTAACCGTTCAAAAACGATTGTAAAGAAATGTTGCCTGTAATACTTTAGCCTAAAAAAATGGCCAGACCAATCATCGCCCGTTATTGTCAATGGTGCGAAAAACAAATCAGGGGAAGATCAGATAAAAAATTTTGTGATGATACCTGTCGCAATGCCTTCAATAACCAGCGAAACATAGGCGAATACAACCTGGTACGGAATATCAACCATGCACTGGTGAGGAACCGGCGTATACTTGCCGATCACCTCAATGGCAATACCCTTATGGCCCGCACCAACAGGGAAAAACTTTTACAAAATGGATTTCAGTTCAAGTATTGCACCCACTTTCAACTTAATGAAAGTGGTGAATTGTTTTATTTCTGTTATGATTACGGATACCAGCCATTGCCACAGGATGGATACCTGGTGATCAGGCAACAAAATAAATTTTAGCAGGCGAAATCCACCTGTAGTAACTTTCAGGTATGTCTGCAAACCTGCTTTTATACGGCGCCAATGGTTACACAGGAAAACTGATTACCGAAACCGCGGCATTATATGGTTTACAACCCATTCTTGCCGGACGGAATAAAGCCGCCATCCAGCAATTGTCTGAGGAGTATAACCTCCCTTACCGGATTGCCGGATTAAATGATCCAGGTGATGTTGATGCACTCCTGGATGATATTGATGTTGTTTTGCATGCTGCAGGACCATTCTCCATCACCTCGAAACCAATGATAGAAGCCTGCATCAGGAACAAAGTGCATTACATCGATATCACCGGTGAAATTCCTGTTTTCGAAATGGCCCGTAAATTCCATGAAGAAGCCCGGGCAGCCGGCATTATGATTATGCCGGGTGCCGGGTTCGACGTGGTGCCTACGGATTGCATGGCCCTTTCACTAAAAGAACAATTGCCCGATGCCACACATCTTGAACTGGCATTCACAAGCCCCGGAGGTGGTATCTCCCATGGTACGGCCACAACCATGGTGCAGTCACTCGGGCAGGATGGCGCCATCAGGCAAAACGGCCTGATTATTTCAAAGCCTATTGGCTATACAACACGGAAGGTGGAATTTGGAAAAAGCCCCATACTGGTAATGAGCATTCCGTGGGGGGATATTTCCACTGCCTATCATACAACAGGTATCCCTAATATCATTACTTATACCGGTATTAATCCAGGCATTTACCGTATCCTGAAATTGCAAAAACTTTTCAATTGGTTTTTACAAACAAATTGGGCCAGGAAAAAAGCCCAGGATTATATTAACAGGAAACCAGCCGGCCCTTCTGCTGAAGAACGCAAAAGAGGGAAAAGCCTCGTTTGGGGTGAAGTATCGAATGCCCGGGGCGAAAGAAAAACCGGCAGGCTCAGTGGTCCGGATGGATATACCCTTACTGCGCACAGCAGCCTGATTATCGCCCGTAAAATATTGGAAGGAAATTTTTGTGCAGGTTACCAGACTCCCGCAGGTTGTTATGGCGCGAACCTTATTCTTGAAATTCCGGGAACAGAAAAATTCTGAACTATGCAATTCCTTAAAGTTATCCTCGGATTCCTTATCCTGTTCGCTTTTTATCATGGCGCAGAATACATGATGTTATTTAAAAATAGCCCTGCCGGGTTTTTACTCCTCCAGGCTGCTTTCTTTATTGCTGCCTATACAGTTGCGAGGTTCCAGGGTTTTGGCGGACTTGGAGCATGGGGCATACAATTCAATAAAAAATGGTGGCGGAACCTTTTTGCCGGTTTGATTGCTGGTGGACTTGTTTATATCCTTTACTTTATTACCAGCCTTGCCTTTGATGTTGAACGGATTTCCAATATGCCGTCCTTGAATAAATTCCTCCCTTCATTTTTTCTTTTCACGTTCGGAACATTTTTTTCCTCCTTATCGGAAGATGTATTGACAAGGGGCTATGTATATCGCCATTTTAACGGAATTCTTGCCCCGCGGATATTATTGTACGGTTCAGCAATCCTCTATGTTTTAAACCATATTTACAGGCTGGCAGACGGACTACCTGTCTGGACCTACCTTTTTGTTATTGGAATTTTCCTGATGATGGCCCTGGTTAAAACAGGTAACCTGGGACTGACCCTAGGATTGCATTGGTCCGGCAATATTGTTTACCAATCCACCAATAATATTATTCAAACAGGGCCCGGCAATAATGCTTTTGCCGGGAACTACCTATACATTTTCTTTCTTCTTACACTGATTCCTGTAACGCTTTATTTAGGTACGCGGTTAACGAATTCTTTTGGGGAAACTATTGGGCGGGAGAAATAATAATTGATGAGTTCAAGTCCAGGGCCCGTCATGAGGGTTGTTGATAAAGCCATAATAACCATCATGGCAAAAATCTCAGGGGAAAGAATGCCCAGGTCAAAACCTATATTCAACACTACAAGTTCCATGAGTCCCCGGGTATTCATCAATACGCCCACGGATAATGCATCCTTCCACGATTGTCCCACTATCCTTGCGGCTAAAGTACTGCCACCGAATTTTCCGGTTACCGCAACCAATATGATCAGGATGCAAATCCACCAGTAATTTCCTTCGGTCAATAATCCAATATGTGTCCTCAATCCGGTAAAAGCAAAAAATATAGGCAGGAACAGCAATACGCTGATATCTTCCACTTTATCCGTCAGCAGTTTCTTGATGGAAGCTTCCTGGGGCATGATCACCCCAGCCAGGAAGGCACCGAATAATGCATGTATGCCGATCACTTCGGCTAGCCATGCACTTAAGAGTAAAACAAAAAACGATCCCGCAATAAGTGTTTTTGAAGTGGCTTTTCGTTTTACCAAATAGGCAGAAGTTTTTGACCACCAATTTTTTAAAGGGTAAAGCATAAAAACCACAAATAATACAGCTAACCCAATTGCCAGTAACGCACTCAACATGCCTCCGGCTTTTACAATTGCTATAACAACCGCCAGGATACACCATGCGGTAACATCATCAGCTGCCGCACAGGTAACGGTCAGGATTCCCAGAGGCGTTTGAGTCAGCTTTCTTTCCTGTAAAATGCGAGCCAGGACCGGGAAAGCAGTTATACTCATGGCAATTCCCATAAATAAGGCAAAGGAGAGAAAACTTGTACCAGTATATGCGAAATGTTCATAAAGAAAATAAGCAAGTAATGTTCCCAGGAAATAGGGGAAAAGAATACTGGCATGACTAATTACAACCGCATCTTTTGCCTTATTCCGCACCTGGGCAATGTCCAGTTCCATACCAATAACAAACATGAATAATACCAGGCCAACCTGGCTTAGGAACTGAAGGCTTTTGAGGGAATCAGGGAAAAACAAAAACGCAGAAAAACGGGGAAACACCCAACCCAGTAATGAGGGACCAAGTACAATACCTGCAATCATTTCACCAACAACAGACTGTAACCTCAGCCTTCTTGCCAGTGTTCCAAAAATGCGCGCTACCAGCAGGATAACAATGACCTGGAGCAATAAGCGACTAAGCGGTTGTTGCATATGCTGGTAAAACACTTCCAGTGGCGTTTCAGAAATAATTGACGGTACCCGTTCTATTGGGGTATTTACATTTGTTTCAGTTTGGGCCAGGCTACTATAATGAGGCACCAGCTTCTTACCTTTAGATATTATCCACCACATCAATCCAATGAAAAGGACAAAAACAGCTGAATATGTTAGCATGTATTTTTTCATTCCGGAAGATTGACAGGACAAAGAAAGGATAATTAGACAATGAAACTATCTTTATCAGAATGATTAAAGTTTTTCTGTTGGTCAGCGTATTGGCTATGGGCTGCGAGCTTCCTGCACAAAAATCAGGAAGCCGGTCTTCGCATTCATTTTCGGATCATTTTGATGCGGGCCTGGAAGTTAGCAATGGATGGTTTGCCATTGAATATGGCCGCAAGGAAAACCTTAAACTGGTAACAGACACCGCAAGGGCAGGTGCAAAAGCATTGAAAATAACACTCAGGAAAAATGACCCCGAATCGCAATATGGCAATAAGAGGACTGAACTCACCTATAATTATTATCCTGATTCCAAATTAATTGATACCACATTGCGGTGGTATGGTTTTTCGAATTATTTTCCATCAACTTATGGCGCTGATCCTGCTGAAGAAATCATTGCGCAATGGCATATTAGTTCACCCAAATGCGGCGCCAGTCCCACCCTGGCAATTGAAATTAAGGATGATCATTTCAGGGCAGTTGTTCGTTTCAGTACTGCTGATTATTGTGACAGCCCTAAAAGCATAGTACAAAAAATCTTTGATCTGGGCCCTGTAAAAAAAGACAGCTGGATGGATTGGAAAATTCAATACAACCCCAACACCAATGCATCTGGGCGAATACAGATCTGGAGGAATGATAGTAGTGTATTGAAGTATTCCGGGCCCTGCCAATATATTGGATCACCCTTCCCTTATTTCAAAATTGGTTTGTATAAATGGTGCTGGATGCCAGGTTGGACAGGAACACAAAGTAAACAGGAAGAAAGAACTTATTTCCTGGATGAAGTTATGATCGGTGCAAACAAATCAGATATAAGGCGTCCCGCGGGTAAGGGCCGGCCTGCTTTATGAAAAACCTGTAACTTAAAATTATCACTCACACGTAGTAGTAAAAAATCTGCTTATGGTAACCCAAAGGGACCGGCAACATTATATTGACTGGATAAGAGTGCTTGCATTCATATTACTGATTATATTTCATTCGTCAATGCCTTTTGTACCTTATGGATGGGAAGTAAAAAATGCGCAAACATCACAAGCCTTAATGAATTTGATCTGGTGGTTCCACCAATGGCGACTTCCGCTGTTATTTTTTATTTCCGGCGTAGGCGTATATTTTTCACTTCAGCGCAGGCCGGTTCCGGTTTTTCTTTGGGAAAGGGTTAAAAGATTATTTATCCCGCTGGTTTTTGCAATGTTATTTACCATTCCACTGCAGGTATGGGTCGAATACACGCAAAAGGGCCGAATACATGAAAGTTACATCGATTTTTATCCATCAGTATGGAAGTTCATCCCCTATCCCGATGGTAGTTTAACCTGGAGCCATATGTGGTTTGTTGTTTACCTCTTCACCTTTATCCTTATACTAACCCCCATATTCTTCCTGTTCAAAATAAAATTGCTGGCCAATTTCAAGGAAAAAATTACTGGCCTGTTAGCTTCCCCTGTTGGTACTGTCCTTATGGTCATCCCGCTGATGTATATTTATTATACTTTATTTCTTGCCTGGCCCGAACAAGGAAGCCTGTTCGACGACTGGTTTGTCTTCATTTTTTCGATCACCCTACTGCTTTACGGGTATTTCCTGGGTGGGTCTTTATCCTTTTGGAGCAATTGTGAAAAATACCGGAAGCCTTACCTGCTTGTTGCAGTTATAACGGTGGCATCACTTTATGCAATGTACTGGTGGCCCTTGCAAATCCCAAAGGAGTATGGGCCAAAGTACACTTCCTACGCCTTATTAAACTGCCTGGAAATCTGGATGGTCATCCTGGCTATATCGGGTTATGCAAAAAAATACCTGAACTTTTCTTCCCCGGTCCTGACTTACCTGAACAGGGCTGTTTACCCTTTTTATATCCTGCACCAAACTGTAATTGTGGTTATAGGATACCAGGTTGTGCAATGGAGCCTGCCTTTACTGGTAAAACTTATAGTGCTAACCATTTTAAGCGCAATTACCATTTTTTCCATTTACCACTTTATCATCAGGCGAACCAGGTTAACCAGGTTTTTGTATGGGGTAAAAGATTGAATTAACCCGGAAGTATAGCTATTCTGTCCTCAGGCTTTTCACCGGGTTTTGCATGGCCGCACGCACGGTATTCACGCTAATGGTCAGCAGCGCTATGAGGATAGCTAAAAATGCTACGCCGGCAAAGATCCACCATGGCGTTTCGGCCTGGTAAGGAAAATCCTGCAGCCATTTATGCATGACTATCCAGGCAATAGGTGTCGCAATCAATACCGCGATCACCACAAGCAAAAGGAATTCTTTTGATATCAGCAATGAAATATTTTGCACGCTGGCCCCGAGGACTTTTCTGACACCAATTTCCTTAACGCGGTGCTGGATGACCAGCAATACCATGGCCAGCAGTCCCATACAGGAAAGCGCAATAGAAACAAAAGCGGCAATGCTGAATAATACGGACATCATTTTTTCCTGCCTGTACCAGTTGTTTATATTTTCTTCTACAAAGCTTCCCATGAATTCATGGCCGGGTTCCAGTTTGGCCATTTCATTTTTTAGTGTCTCCATTGCTGAGATCACATGCCGGGAAGATATTTTTACAAAACAATAGGATAACCTGTCATTTTTATACATTGTTAAGGTGAGCGGGTGTATAGCTTCATGCAGGGAATACAAATGGAAATCGGGGAAGATACCCACAACATGCCAGCGGGGTCCCGCACTGTCAATCAGCAGGTCCATGCCTACCAGGTTCTTTTCATTGAACTGCTTTGCCACACTTTCGGAAACCAGCACATTGTATAAGGAATCGCCTCCGTAAGCCATGTCAAAATCCCTTCCATCAATCGCCTTCAGGCCCATGGTCTTCAGGTAATCGTAGTCCACCGCCGCCAAATTGGTAATAATATTTTTTTCTTTGTAATCGAACCCGATTCTCGATCTGCTGGTGCTTCTGTCCAGACCCTCGCCAATATTGATATTGCTGCCGGTTATGGAAAGGATTTCCGGATCATTCACCAACCTGGTCCTTAGTTTATTGATCGTTTCTTTTCCTTTTTCCGGATTGTATAAAGGAATACTGACCATATAGTCTTTGTTGATGCCCAGGTCAGCGGATTGCAGGTATTGGAACTGCCGGTATATCACCAGAGTGCAGGTGATCATGATACAGGCTACGGAGAATTGTGCCACGATCAGTGCATTCCTTAAAATGCTTTTCCGCTGCAGGCTCAGCTTTCCTTTGAGCGTTTCTACCACCTTAAATTTTGCCATCAGCCATGAAGGATAACCGCCGGCGACCAGGGAAACAAACAATAAGAGTCCAAGTGAAAGGCCGATAAACACTGGCTGTAGCATAATTTCATTCATGTCAATATTCAACTCCCGGATATTGGTAATATAATGACCGCCTAATTTGATCATTAGAAGTGAACCCAGGAAAGCAATTGCACAGACCAGGAAACTCTCACTCCATAACTGCCCGAATAACCGGCCTTTTGCTGCACCCAGGCATTTCCGTACGCCGATTTCCTTGCTTCGCGTAAAAGCATTCGCCAGGTTAATATTGATAAAATTGAAACTGGCAATTAGAATGATCAGCAAACCAACAATCAGTATTGAAGCAATTTGTGCATAGCTGGTGGTAGAGCGTCCATTCACCCTTGGGCTAAAATGTATTTTACTTAAGGGCAGTAATCTTGTAGCCCATAGGTCGCCTTGCTTATCGGGAAGGCCGCCGTCTTTTTTCATCTCTGTATACCATTCAGGCAAGTACTTTTGGTTAACCTGCTTCAGTTGTGCTTCGGCCTGTGCCTGTGTGGCACTTTCTTTTAATAGCACATACACCGGGTGGTGCTGGTTGTCCCAACGATTTTTATTGATGGCATAATCCGACCGGTTTTCAATACGGGTCAGTACATCAAATTTTATACTTGAGTTAACAGGGAAATCTTTTAGTACTGCAGAAACCGTCAGCGCCTGCATGGTTTCGCCTGCGGAGGCATTGACGGTTTTCCCGATCGGGTCTTCATTACCAAAGATCTTTTTTGCAGCATATTCGGTAATAACAATATCTGTTAAGCGTGTGAGCGGATTGCCACTGTTGCCCTTAACGACAGGAAAACTGAAGATGGATAAAAAGTCTTCATCCACCATCATATTTGTTACGGAAAGCTCTTTGTTATTATAAATTAATTTTTTCCCGCCATTCAGGAAACGGGTAGATTTTTCTATAGCCGGGACTTCTGCTTTAAAAGTTGGTGCTGCCGGGTAACCAAAGGAATTGCCAATATCTTCACCGGTCTTTTTGTTGAAGACATTATAGGCCTGGTAGATCCGGTTACCGTTCTTATGAAAATTATCAAACCGCAATTGGGTGTACACGGCCATCAGGATAATAATCCCAATGGTAAAACCAATGATTAATCCACCGATATTGATCGAAGTATGCAGTTTATTCCGGAACAGGTTTCTCCAGGCAATTTTGAAATAGTTGGTCAGCATAACAGAATATTTTTCCCACTCCTGTCGCTACTAATGCAATGCCAATTTCATAAATAAATAAAGATCAACATATTATGGTAATATAAAGAGGGTACACTGTCCGGTTTTGATACGCAATCCGTCCGGTTTCAAAACCATCTTGTTTAACTTTTTAAAAAACCACCTGCTTTTTCCTGAAGGCTGTAGGATTCTCGCCCGCAAATTTTTTGAAGGTCTTGTTAAAGTGGGACAGGTTTTCAAATCCAGTTTCATAACAGGCATCTGTGACCGACATGTCCTGCATCAACAATTTTTTCGATTGGTTGATCCGGTACTGGTTTAAGAAGTCGGTGAAGGTCAGGTGTGTTGATTTCTTAAAATAACGGCAAAATGCAGGGGTAGATAAATTTACCAGCGCCGCCACTTCATGTACATCGATGGTTTCTGTATAATGGGATTCTATAAAATGATAGATCTTATGCAGGCGTTGTTGCTCTTTTAAAACAGAAGCCCTGGCAATCGGCCGGGTATTCAATGGAATAAATTCTTCACTTGATGCTAACAGCTGGAAAACCTGCAATAAGGTGATTAATTGGTCAAAGTGGTTAAGCGTCGTAAGTGTTTTTAATTTATTACCGGCCAGCCTTTTTGTTTCTCCATAAAAAGCAAATCCGCTCCTTGCCCGTTCAAATAAATCATTGATGGCAGCAATTTCAGGCAGGCCAAAAAATGATGCACCTAAAAAATGTTCTTTCATCTGCACGACCACTGTTTCTGCAATGGTCTTCACACCATAATCAAAATTCAGGTGGGGAATATTTGGCCCTATCAGGGCCAGGTCACTTCCTGCATATTTGGAAATATGGTCGCCGATATGCCGGATACCATTGTCGGCTTCTACATATACAATTTCATATTCCGGGTGGAAATGCCAGTAAAACAGTTCATTTAATTTAGGCGTTAGTAGTATCTTGAAAGAACTGTCCGCATCGGGTTGTATGGCTTCAAGTTTTACTTTCAATTTGGAAGATTTTGTCCTGGGTTGTGTTTTTTGTGCCAATAATTTACAAAAAATGTCAATACAGCACAAATACTTGCGATTACAGGGGTAGGAACCCGCTTATAGCAGGTTGTATTTTTGGTATATAATTCACAAAAACGATTGCACCATGAACTCCAGGATTTATACCGTTCGCTGGATTGCAAACACCACCACCTAAATAGCATTTTATGGAACAAAAAACAATGGCACCCACGATTCAGCCAACAATGGCACCTGCAATGATGCCCAACAATGCCCATAAAGATATTCCGGGCAATCCTTCAACTGCAAAAAGCAGTGCCACCAGCCTGAACGACCGCAGCAATGGTAAACCACTGCGTGTTTTGAGCGAAGAAGACTGGAATTTCTGGACCACAAATGGTTACATCGTTATTAAAAATGCAGTGCCCCGTGAACAGGCCCTGGCTACTGCCCGGTTCCTTTGGGAGTTTGAAGAGAAGGATCCCGATAATCCGGAAACCTGGTATACCCCGCCACGTGCAGAAATGAAAATGAAAGAACTGACCAATACGGGTATGGTTGAAGTTTACAACAACCAGCACTTATGGAATAACCGCCAGATGCAAAAGGTCTATGATGCCTTTGCAGATATCTGGGGGACTGAAAAACTTTGGGTTACCATTGATCGCGCCAACCTGAATTTTCCGATACGGCCAGGATTTGAATACAAGGGATTTATCCATTGGGATTATGATCCGGAAACCAAACCTGTAAATGTTCAGGGTGTATTGGCACTTGCTGACCAGGATGATGAAAACATGGGTGGGTTCCAGTGTATCCCTGAATTGTTCCGCACGTATGATACCTGGAAGCTTACACAGCCGGAAGACCGCGACCATTTTAAGCCGGATACTACAGGCTTTGAAACAGTGAAAGTGAAAATGGAAGCAGGCGATTTACTTATTTTCAACAGCCTCCAGCCTCATGGTATCCGGCCAAATTTAAGCGGTAATAAAGTTCGTATGGCACAATATATTTCCATGATGCCTGCTGAAGAAGATAACGAATCATTACGCCAATGGCGTATTACTTCCTGGCGCGACAGGGTTGCCCCTGAAGGTTATGCATTTCCTGGTGACCCAAGGAATTGGGAACAGACAAAATATGAAACCGCCGTATTATCTGAATTAGGAAAAAAATTATTAGGATTAGAAAAATGGTAAACAAACAACAACCTTACACCACGCTCAGCAATGGGATCCAAATGCCATTGCTGGGCCTTGGTGTTTATGACATGTATGATAAAGAAGCAGAACAGGCTACGCTCGATGCACTTGAAATTGGTTACCGGCTAATTGATACCGCATCCCTGTATAATAACGAAACTGAAATCGGAAGGGCAATAAAAAAATGCGGACTACCACGCAATGAAGTTTTTATAACTACAAAAGTGGGCAACGGTGACCATGGTTTTGACGCTACTATGAGGGCGTTTGAAACCAGCTTAGGGAAACTGCAGCTGGACTATGTTGACCTTTACCTTGTGCACTGGCCGGTAAGCGGGAAACGGAAAGAAACCTGGCTGGCGCTGGAAAAATTATACACTGACAAAAGAGTCAGGGCTATTGGTGTTGCCAATTACCTCGTTCCTTTCCTGGAAGAGCTTTCCGGTTATTCAAGTTTCACACCCATGCTGGACCAGGTTGAATTTACGCCCTGGCTGTTCCAGGAAAATTTACTGGAATATTGCCAGGAACGAAAAATCCAATTGCAATCTTATTCGCCAATCACGCGCGGAAAAAAATTGGGTGACCCGAGGCTATTGGAGCTCTCCAAAAAATATGGCAAAACACCAGCACAAATTGTACTGCGATGGAATCTCGAGCATGGCATTTCTACAATCCCAAAATCTTCCAGTAAGAACAGGCTGCTGGAAAATTTCGAGGCAACAGGTTTTTCACTGGGCAAAGAAGATGTCGCCTACATAGATACATTCAATGAGGATTTCAGGATTTGTGATAATCCTATGGACATGTTTTAAGCAAGTATTTTCGTGGTGATATTTTTATAGCTTGTTGCGATATTTTCCAACGGGTTTGGCGCGCCATCCTGCTCAACAAAAAAATGTTTCATGCCTGCATCTTTTGAGGCCGCAAATATTCTTTTGAAATCGACAGTACCATTACCCACTTCCGTCGGTGCCTGCTTTTCGGCTGTAATATCTTTTACATGCCATAAGGGAAAACGTCCCGGGTACTTTTTAAATAAAGCAACAGGATCGGCACCCGCTTTAGTAGCCCAGCCAAGGTCCAATTCCATTTTCAGGAGATCTGCGCTAACCTGTGAAAGCAGCATATCATAAGGAACCTGTCCTTCTACTGATTCAAATTCATGGGTATGGTTATGATAGCAAAAAGTAAGTCCCGCTTTTTTAGCTGCTTCACCTGACCGGTTTAATATCTCAATCGCTTCCTTGATTTCATCCAGTGTATTTAAGGGAATTGAAGAACAAACCAGGAATTTTACACCGCCTTCTGCAGCTTCATCAACAATCTGCTGGTGGTTCTCTTTCAGGTTCATCATCGGCGGGAATTTCATTGGCGGTTGTTGCTTAGTGGTATCCGCGCCTGCAGGTGGCTTGAATCCACCCGGTGGCATTTTGAATGGCGCCCCGATTGTATGATGTGATACCCAGGATAGCCCCAATTCCTTTGTTAACGCCGCAAATTCTTTTGGCTTCATTCCATAATACCCGCCTTTCATGCTAAAGGCCGATTCCAAATCCTTATACCCAATTTCAGCCACTTTTTGTAATGTGCCACGAACGTCATTATCAATTACTCTTCCCAGTGTATACAATTGTAGTCCCAATGGATGCATCTTTTTCTCTTCTAAAAATGCAGCGTATCCTTTGCGGGACAGAACCAGTCCGCCCAATGCCAGTAACCCGGAATTCCTGATAAAATTTCTCCTGTTATTCATATTGATATTTATTACTTGTTAATGAACGTGATATTTGAGAAAGACATTAATTGATCGTTGGGTTTTGCTTTATCATTCCTGAAAACAAAATACAGGTCATGCTGGCCATCAATTGGTTTGATATCTACCTTGATACCCGGCCTTGCAAAAGGATTGAAATTCGCAGGCATTTTTTTAGGCGCTGCATTTTGTTTTGTAGCAAGTGCTGCTGCTGGTGGCTTTATTGCATCTGCACCAGTCTTTGCTTTGGCTCCACCGGCGTTTTGTACTGAGTTTGCAGTCATCCCCGGAAAAACCGGGTTTGCCGCAACGATTTCAGTCTGGGCAAGTAATTCACCGGTCGGTCCGTCAAGCCTCGTTTCGATTGTCCCGCCAACAAATCCCTGCATAGGCATTGCTGAAGCGCTTAATTCGAGTTGTTTTATCCCGGTAAGGTCAATTTGCCTGAAACCAATATAGCCATTGGATTTTGGAATTACATTCAGGGAAACCGCGAACATTGTTTGCAGCTTGGTATTTGCATCCTGGAAAATATCAGCAGTACCCGGACTCACCTGCGGACTTCTTAACAGGACTATTTTTTCACTGGTAAGTGGTGCTGATGATGGTGCGCCTTTATCAGTATACGCTGCACGGACTACAATGCTACCCTTACCGTTATCACCTTCCGGAATTTTCGGGGTGTAATTGCCTTTTAATGGTAAAGAACTAATTGTTTTCTCCTTTACACGAAGGATATAGTTAACGATGGTGCGGGCATCATTTTCCGAAATGGAAGGATGGGCGGGCATATTCACTTCACCCCAAACGCCGGTTCCGCCTGTCCTGATTTTCCTGGGAAGGGAATCCAGTGCCCATGCAAACCTGGCCTGGTATTTATCTGCTATATCAATAAACATTGGGCCAATGGATTTGGTATCCACGTGGTGACAATTATTACAATCGCTTTTACTGATGAATGCCTTTGCAACTGCAAACCTTGTTGAAGCATCAACACTTCTTTGTCCCTGTATCAATTCTGCAAAATCAAATCCTTCAGAGGTATAATCAATACTTGCAGCAACCTGCGCCGGGTCGATACGGCCGTCTTCTTTATCACTTGCTTCGATCGTATAGGACAATGGTTTACCCGGGAAATAGAAAGTCTTGTTGCCCGTAATATTGAGGCTGATTACCGGGGGTTCATTACCCGCTATGATTTTCACGGACTGGTTGTTTTTGGCACCTTGCGGATCAGTAACTGTTAACGTTGCCGTGTATTCGCCGGGTTGTGTAAATTCAGCTTTTGGATTTGGTTCATTAAAGGTCATCGGCGCTGCACCTCCGGCTGAAGTAATCTTCCATTCATATTTCAGGGAATCGCCATCAAAATCTTTGGTGCCGGCAGACGAGAAGTTTATAGTTAGTGGAACAGCACCACCGCTGGCACTTGCTGATGCATGGACAGTTGGCGTGCGGTTGCCAGCATTGTACTCTATACGCACCAGTTTTGCATTATTACTTTTCCTGAACCAATTGCTGCCATACTCAAGCACATACAGGTCGCCGTTATGTCCAAATTTAATATCAATGGGTTCAATAGGCAGGTATGACGGCAGGAATTGTTCCATCGATTGGTAATCACCTTTATCATTCATGGTTATGGCCATTATCCAGCCCCTTGTAAGGTCAGCCGCAATCCATTTGCCTTCATAATATGCCGGGAAAGGACGTGTTGCATTTTTAAAATCAGACTGGTGGTATATTGGTCCGCCTACTGCGCAACGGCCACCGGAACCGACCAGCGGAAATTTTTCAGAACTCCTGTACGGGTATGATATAAATGCCGGCTGTGCCGGGGGCAATTCCGTCAGGCCGGTATTATTAACAGATAGATTGATGGGCTTTTTCGGATCCTTACCCGGATAAACAGAATCCTTTGTATAGTCGTAAAAAGGATATGCCCGGTTCTCCCCAATAAAATAGGGCCATCCAAAATAACCCGGTCCACGCGCCTGGTTTAATTCATCCATGCCTGCCCGGGTTGTGCGGGTATCTTCGTTAGCATCCGGACCAACTTCACCCCAGTACAGATAACCGGTCTTGCTATCGACGGAAGGGCGCCAGGGATTACGGTCACCCATGATATAAATTTCGGGCCTTGTTTTGGCGGTGCCCTTTGGAAAGAGGTTTCCATCCGGAATACTGTATGTTCCATCCGGTTCTGGATGTATCCGTAAAATTTTTCCACGAAGGTCATTAGTATTGGAAGAACCCCGTTGGTCATCCCAGCTGCTGCGGTCGGGCCTTTCGTCGGTTTGTGATTTATCGGCCACATTGCCGGTATTATTGCCTACAGTCAGGTAAAGGTCGCCATTAGCATCCCAGGTCATGCCGCCGCCGGTGTGGCAGCAGACCTCCCTTTGTGTGGGAATTTCAAGCATTACTTTTTCAGAACCCTGGACGAGTTTATCGTTCTGCAAGTCCCAGCGGGAAAGCACAAACTTTTTTTCAGTAGGATGTGCATAATATAAATAAGCCCAGTGGTTCTCCTCGAATTTCGGGTCAACGGTGAAGCCATTAAAACCTTCTTCAGCCTCAGTCACCCTTCCTTCCCTGCTGGTGTATTTTGTGTTTACAGCTATTGTCCCGGCATCTGAAACAGTTTTTGTAAGCGGGTCGAAGAGCTTCAGGGCGCCTTTTCTTTCAGCAATAAATACTTTGCCGTTTTTGAGCACTTCAAAATTCATTGGCTCATCCAGGGTCCCTTCCGGTGTAAGTGTTACGGGAGTAAACCTGTTATCATCCGGTTTATTATTGTCAGTTACGGTGGCCGTTTGTTCTGTGCCGGCCTGCTTTTGCTTACAGGAGCTGGCTAAAATAAATATTGCGGAAATTGCCAGCAGGCTGAACCGTGAAAAGATTTTTAGTCTTGTGCAGCAGTCGTTTTGCATATCGTGGGAGTTGTGTATTGAAAATATAACCAAACTCCACCCGGAAGCAAAAAAAGCGACAAACCTTAAAAATTCAGATACGTAGCCGAACTGCACACTTTACTAGAGTTTTCTCGGCGAATCGGCCAGGAAGTGGCCAGGACCATCTATGGAAGCTACTTGGACCTGTTACTGATAAACCCGTCACCACTATTAATATCATCCGCCAGCTGCTGGATTGTTTTTTTTTCAAATAAGTCAATCAATTGTTCCTTGATGACTTTATATTTTGAATGCATCGGACAGGGTTTTATTGAAGAACATTTCGCCAGTCCCAGTACACATTTTTCAAGAACATCGTCTTCTCCCATCGCTTCGAGTACAACCCTTACCGACTGCTTCCTGGCTTTTTCAGTCATGTAAAACCCACCATTCGGTCCGCTTACAGACCGAATGACTTTATTATTCTTTCGAAGCGACTGTAAAATTTTGGCAGTATAGGATTGTGGTGAATCGATGGCTTTAGCGATTTCGTCTATCCCGATTTTGCTTTCCTCAGTACCTTTTTGGGCGATGTAAATAGTTGCCCTGAGTGCGTATTCCGTTGCTTTAGAAAACATGAAAGGTTATTTATTAGGGAATGTACATCAATAGCCAATCGCTTCCAAAGCCACAGGCAAAATAATTAAGGACAAATATATCCTTAATTAGTATTTTTACCGGCAAATTCCTGCTTATGGCGAAAAATAATTCAATTATTTACCTGCTGAATCCGAAAAACTGGTGGCTGCCCCTGCTGGTTATTTTTGTGATCAGTATTGCCGGGGTTACTATGATTGGCGTACATACTTACACTGAAGCTCCGCCAATCCCTGCTTATGTATCCCCAGGTAACGAGGTGATATTTACCAGCGATGAAGTATTAAACGGACAGGCAGTTTTTCAAAAATACGCCCTGATGGAATACGGGAGCATGTTTGGTGATGGAGCCAATCGCGGTCCGGATTATACCGCAGAGGCATTGCACCTTGTTGCACTATACATGAATGACTTTTACCTGTCGCAGTATAAAGATGGTGTAAATGCTGATTTGCTGGAAAAGGGGGTTGCTGAAAAGGTAAAAGCTGAAATTAAAAACAACAGTTACCATGAAAAAGATAACCGTGTAATACTTACGGATGCACAGGTTTATGCAACCGGGGAACTTGTAAAATATTACCAGCAGAAGTTCACTGATGCCAGTGCACCCGGAGGTTTTAAACCATCCGGATATATTTCAGATGCAAAAGAAATCAGGTCACTAACTGCCTTTTTCTACTGGGGTGCCTGGGTTTGTGGCGTTGAAAGGCCAGGGGAGCAATACAGCTATACCCATAACTGGCCCTTTGATCCGAAAGCCGGTAACACACCAGGTGCTGCAATTGTGCTATGGAGTATAATTGGTTCCCTGGGATTGATCTTAGGATTAGGTATCGTATTGTATTACCATGGAAAACTTGAAAAGCTGGATGATGAAGCCTATACCAATCATGCACAAGCTTTTATGACCCGGGGTGAAATTCAAAAGTTTCAACCCGATGCTGTGCAAAAAGCAACTTACAAATACTTTTACGCAGCCATTTTACTGTTTGGGATCCAGGTGCTTTCAGGCATATTAACTGTTCATGATTTTGTAGGATTTGTCAATTATTTCGGATTTAATATTTCAGAAGTTTTACCAATTACAGTTACCAGGAGCTGGCACGTACAATTATCCATTTTATGGATTTCAGCCTGCTGGATTGGCGCTTCCTTTTTTATGATGTCACTGGTATCACCCAACCAGGCAAAAAGCCAGGTCAGGCTTATCAATACTATTTTCTGGCTTACCATAGTATTAGTGGGCGGTTCCTTTGCGGGAATGCTGCTGGGACCAAAAGGAATCCTTGGAAAGTACTGGTACTGGCTGGGCCACCAGGGATGGGAATATGTTGAAATTGGAAAACTTTGGCAGGTAATCCTTGGCGTTGTGTTTATCCTCTGGGCTGTTACTATTTACCGTGGCATTAAACCGGTAATGAAATTGAAGCAGCCCTGGGCCTTACCCAATTGGTTGGTATATACCACCTTCAGCATTATTTTTCTATTGATTTCAGGTTTTATTGCAACGCCAAAAACCAATTTCGTGATTGCAGATTTCTGGCGCTGGATGGTAGTACATATGTGGGCAGAAGCTTTTTTTGAAGTATTCACTACTGTTTTGATCGGTTACTTCATGGTGGTTATGGGATTGGTCAGCAAACAGGCTGCCACCCGTGTTATATACCTGGCCACGCTATTGTTTTTAGGCTCAGGTTTACTCGGTATCTCCCATAATTTTTATTGGAACGCCAAACCTGTTGGCACTATGGCATTAGGATCCGTGTTCTCCACTTTACAGGTATTACCACTTGTATTGCTAACCCTGGAAGCCTGGCGGTTCAGCAAGCTCCCAAAACTGTTGGAAAATAATAACGGTGCACATGGTGATGCCAGCAAGCGGTTTGGCTTTTCAGAAGTTTTCTTGTTTTTGGTGGCAGTGAATTTCTGGAATTTTTTCGGAGCCGGCGTTCTTGGATTTATCATCAACCTTCCTATCGCAAACTATTATGAACATGGTACCTACTTAACCGTAAACCATGGCCATGCCGCCCTTATGGGAGTTTATGGAAATCTCGCTATTGCAGCCGTATTATTTTGCTGTCAATTATTATTTAAGGCAGAATGGTGGAAACCCCGTGTTATTAAGATTTCCTTCTGGTCAATCAATATAGGCTTGCTCCTGATGGTATTCCTTGATTTATTCCCGGCAGGAATCTGGCAATTCAAAACTGTCACTGAACAGGGTTTATGGTTTGCCCGTAGCCATACATTTATTGAGAGCAATGCATTCCAAACGCTTACCTGGCTGCGAATTATCGGCGGTTCGGTATTTACCGCCGGAGGTGTAATACCATTAGTGTGGTTTATCACCAGCAGGAGAAAAGGATTGAAAGAAAAGGATATTCAGCTTACAACAAAAGAAATAGTAAATGAAATTATTACGGTGCCTGTGGCTCAATATTGAAATTCATACCATCAGGCGGATTGAATTTCAAATGTTATTGCTGAAGAAACATATTTCAGAAAGCATCAACACCGGATCGTAAAGCCAGGTCCATAAATGCGCTTTAACCAACAGCTGCTTTAAAAAGAAAAAAACCATATGAATTATACTTCAGCACACAAATTCCACATCCCGGTAATGGGCCTGGCATACACAATTGACAGTCCGATTAAAGTAGCAAGGTTTGGCATTTCGTCCGCTATTTCAATTGTCGAGGACCGGTTGATAGAAATGATGAGAAAACATTATTACCCGACTATTAACCAGGCGTACAAACCTATTTCTACCCATGAAGAAGATTACCGCGCTAAAAGGATTACAGATTACCTGAACCTGATAAATACCATAGTAAAGGCACAGGTTGAAAAACTAAAGCAGCTTCGGTTTGAGGCTGGCTCCGAAATAGAAAAATATTTTGAAATGCTGCCAGAGGATAATTCGCTGAAACAATTCTACCGAAGCATGACGAAAACCCATAACCCTGCGGAAAAAGAAAAGCTTGAATCTTTTTTACGGGAACAAATTAGTCCGGGTAGCATTGATGTAAACATCATGACCAAAGTAGACCGGAATAATTATGACAGCCGGGGCATTTTACTGGAAAATGGATCAGACGCTGTTGCTGCTTTAAGGGGCTTTGTAAAAAGCAACCTCGATAATTCTTCCGTAGTATTTTCAGCCGGTTTGAACCCAAGGTTATATAATTACCTGGAAAACTGCACTGAATTTGATGCTGATGAAAATGGCAGGTTTGCCAAAAAGGTAATTGTAAAAGTCAGTGATTACCGTTCCGCATTGATACAAGGCAAATACCTTGCAAAAAAAGGCATTTGGGTAAGTGAATTCCGCATTGAATCAGGACTAAACTGTGGCGGCCATGCTTTCGCAACAGATGGCTACCTGTTGGGCCCAATACTTGAAGAATTCAAAACCAACCGGCAGGAACTGATTGATTCCATATTTGACTTATACCAGGCTGCACTACTTAAAAAAAATGGCCGGCAATTTAACGCCCCTCATGAAATAGCAGTTTCTGTACAGGGTGGCATTGGTACCCATGAAGAAGATAATTTTTTACACCAGCAGTATAATATTACAAGTACAGGATGGGGAACGCCTTTTCTATTGGTTCCGGAAGCAACTACTGTAGATGATCATACCCTGAAGCTATTAAGCGAGGCGAAGGAAAAAGATGTAGTACTGAGCCGCAACTCACCCCTTGGCGTAAGGTTCCATTACCTGAAAGGGACCAGCTCCGAAAATGAAAAATTACTGCACATAAAAGAAGGAAAACCAGGTAGTCCGTGTACCGAAAAACACCTGGCATTAAATACTGAATTTTCAAAGGATCCCATCTGTACAGCTTCTAAAAAATACCAAAAGCTGAAACTTGAAGAACTGAAATCACAAAACCTGCCGGAACAGGAATACCAGCGGCTGGTGAATAACGTGCTGGACAAAGAATGTTTATGCGTAGGCCTGAGTAATTCGGCAGCCATTACCTACAAAGAAACCTTCGTTAAAAACCGGAAGGAAGTGAATATCTGCCCAGGCCCGAATATTGCCAACTTTTCCAGGGTTGTGTCCTTACAAACTATGACCGACCATATTTATGGAAGGAAAAACCTGGTTACCAACCCCAACAGGCCACATATGTTTATTGCCGAACTGCACATATACATTGATTACCTGAAATCAGTACTGGAAGAAGATCTTCAATCGGGGGAATTTTCTAAAAGGAAAAAATTTTACACTTCCTTTTACCAGAATCTCAAAGATGGCATAAAATACTACCGCCGGTTCTCGTATACATCGGAGCCTTTCGGTTACCAATTTGTTAAATCCCTCGACAATGCTTCAACAGAACTGGATGCTTTAATTAAACAGTACGCTCTCCAGGATGTGAACAGCTGACGGCTAAAATAATTTCCATAATAAAAGTATTTAAATGCTTTTATTATGGATTTCTTTATATCTTTGCAGTATTGATTCAAATCTAAACATCAGTATATGCAAGCCACAGCAGAAAATATCTTGAATGTAACGCTACTGGAACCACGGCAAAAACATCCCACCATTTTTGTTCGTTTTGATGAGCTGGAAGAAGGTGAAAGCCTGACTATCCATAACGACCATGACCCTAAACCATTATACTACCAGTTATTGGGGGAAAGGGGAAATATTTTTACCTGGGAATACCTTGAACAGGGTCCGGAGTGGTGGAAAGTTCAGATCACAAAGCGCATCACGGGAGAAAATGAGGAAACACTTGGGCAGATTGTTGCAAGGGACTTGCGTAAAGCGCAAATCTTTAAAAAATATGGCATCGACTTTTGCTGCGGTGGTAAAAAAACAGTGAAGGAAGCTTGTGCAGAAAAAGGGCTCGATACCACTAAAATTGAACAGGAATTGCAACAGGCAGATAAAATGCCCGCATCCCGGCCACTTCCTTACGGGGACTGGAGCCTTGATTTCCTGGCAGATTACATTGTTAATACCCATCACGCCTATGTCAGGAAAAATTTACCCGATATCCGGGCTTATGCAGAAAAAGTAAACCTGGTACATGGCGGCCGGCATCCTGAATTAGTTCGTATTCACCAGCTCGTAGAAGAAGTGTATGCAGAACTTACAAGCCACATGATAAAGGAAGAAAAAGTACTGTTTCCCTATATCAAAGAATTAGTGGCAAGCCTGAACAATGCACAACCATTGCACGCCGCACACTTTGGAACAGTACAAAACCCCATCAATATGATGGAGATGGAACATGAGATGGTGGGAAAGAACCTGGAAGAAATCAGGCAACTTTCCGGCAATTATAAATTACCAGAAGACGCTTGTGCCTCCTACAGCCTATTGTACAGGTTGCTTGACGAATTTGAGGATGACCTTCATTTGCATATCCATCTTGAAAATAATATCCTGTTTCCGAAAGCGCTTGAAATTGAACAACGAATCACCAAATGAAAGACCATACTCCTATAAAACGGCACCAGGCCCTTGTCTCATTTTCCAAAGACCATCACTTTGGTCTGTTATTGGTTTGGAAAATCAGGCAGGGCCTGGACAATGCCATAAGTACTGAACGGATCTGCAATTATATCCAGTACTTTTTTAAAGAAGACCTTGCAAAACATTTTAAGGAAGAAGAGGAAATGCTTTTTAGCAAATTGCCTGCTGATGATAGTTTGAGAAAACAGGCAGAAGGAGAACACCAGTTGATTAAGAACCTTGTAGCAAATATGGCATCTAAAAACCCTGCACTCCCCGGCCAACTGGCAGACCTTTTAGAGAAACATATCCGGTTTGAAGAAAGGGAATTATTCAACCACCTGCAGGAATCAATGCCCATCCATGATTTGGAAGCTATTACCATGCGCATGTCAAATAACAGCAAGGAGATTGATGATAAATGGCCGGATGCTTTCTGGCAGAAATAAACCGGGATATTATGACAATCAATGCCCATACAAAAATTGGCGCTCTACTGAAGCAAAATCCCGAAGCGCTGGATGCTATAGTTAGCCTCTCCCCAAAATTCATCAAATTGCGAAACCCTGTTTTACGTAAAGTAATTGCAGGCAGGACGAGTATTGCTACTGCATCCAGACTGGGGGGTTGTTCCGTGGAAGATTTTTTTAACAAACTACAACCATTGGGATTTGAGATAGACAGGACATCAACAATACAGGAAGCAACTGGTATAAGTAGCGTGATGCCCGATTTCCTGAAAAATTGCCCGGCTGATCAAATTACCGAATTGGATGTAAGGCCATTAATTGAATCCGGAAAAGACCCGCTGGATATTATCCTGTATAAATTAAAAGCGCTGGAATCCGGCAAGGTTTTAATGATTGTCAATAGTTTTGAACCAACGCCATTAATATTATTGCTCAGTAAGAAGGGTTTTAAATCATTTACTGATACGATTAGCAACGACCTGGTGCATACTTTTTTTTATAAAGATTCAGAGGCGCCCCTGATATTTGATGCTAATGAATCCCTGCATTTACCAGAAGGGAAGCCTGAAAGCTGGGCAGAATTATTGGACCGGTTTAAAGGCCGGCTGGAAACCATTGATGTCCGGAGCCTGCCAATGCCCTTGCCCATGCATACCATCCTGGAAGCACTTGAAAATTTGCCGATGGATAAGGCCCTTTTTGTTTATCATAAACGAATCCCCGTATTCCTGCTACCAGAACTTAATGAACGGAAATTAAGTTACCGTATCAATGAAATCAGCGAAACGGAAGTTGAGCTCTTAATTTACAAGGAACAACATGCTTAGTTTTAACGGAAGTCCCGGACCTGCACGTACTACTTCATACAATGTAGTCCTTCCGTTTTATACATATGCTGCCTTTGCATTTTTCGCAGCTACATTACTGATGGTATTCTCACCTGGTGATTTTATTAACCATTATTTCCAGCCGCATATATTGGCCATCACCCATATTATGGTTCTGGGCTTTGGCACAATGATTATTCTCGGCGCCAGCCACCAGTTGGTACCGGTGCTGATTGAAGGAGAATTATATAGTAAGCAGCTCGCTCTATTTTCCTTTTTAGTTGCGGCTGCCGGTATCCCGGTATTGTCTTATGGCTTTTATGTTTTTAATATGGGCTGGCCGGCCAAATGGGGTGGGCTACTTGTGGTTCTTGCCATTATTGCATATGTCATAAACCTGGCAATGAGTATGCATAAAAGTAGCCAGGAAAATGTGCATGCTGTATTTGTGTTAACCGCTTCACTATGGTTGCTGGCAACCGCCTCCGTAGGGTTATTACTGGTGTACAATTTCAGTTACCCGATATTGTCCAGGAATTCGGTTGAATATTTATCCCTCCATGCACATATGGGAATAACCGGTTGGTTTTTATTACTGATTATCGGGATTGGTTCGAGACTGATTCCCATGTTCATGATTTCCAAATATAACCAACCAAAAATTCTTTGGTGGATCTACGGATTGATCAATGCCGGGTTATTGTTGTTCGTATTGATTTTTATTTATAGGCCTGGTGGATGGATATGGATATTTCCGGTTTTTCCTATCGGCATGGCGCTGGTTTTATTTGGAAATTATTGTTACCGCTCCTGGCAGCAGCGTATTCGCAAGAAACTGGACGAACAAATGAAAATCTCGCTGCTATCTGTGCTGTTGGTGTCTCTGCCGCTGCTCTTTCTTATAGGGATTATCATTGCGATAGTGATGGCAAATGAAGTACAGAGAAGTCTTGTTATTGCTTACGGTTTCATAATAATTTTTGGATGGATCGCTTCTATCATCCTGGGAATGACCTTTAAAACACTCCCTTTCATTGTATGGAATAAAGTATATCACCTGAAAGCAGGGATTTCAAAAACACCTAACCCAAAAGACCTCTTCAGTGCCGGAATTTTTAAATGGATGATCCTGTTTTATATACCCGGGCTTGCATTATTTACAGCAGGGATCCTGTTCCGTGAAATCATTGTTTTACAATTGTCGGCTATCCTGTTACTATTCGCAGCTGCATTGTATAACCTGAATGTAATAAAAGTGATGATGCATAAACCTGTTACCTTATGAGCGTTATTACCAACGACAATATAAAATGTACAGAAGCCCTCGCGGGTTTGGAAAATGTCATTGATCCCGAGATTGGTTTAAATGTTGTTGACCTTGGATTAATTTACCAACTGGATTTTGATGAGATGGATAAAAAGCTTTATTGTACTATGACATTAACCACGCAATTTTGCCCAATGGGTGAATCCATTGTACATGCCGTGAAAGAAAACTTAGGTAAAAGCTTCAGTAATTACGATGTTCAGGTAGCATTAAATTTTGACCGGCCCTGGAGCCATGAGATGATATCAACCAAAGGAATGAATTTTTTAAACGAATAATAAATGCTCAGCTTAACCTGCAAGACAGCTATTAAAGCCGTTATTTACCTGGCATCAAAATTTGAGAGCGGTGAGAAATCTGGCATTAAAGAAATAGCAGAATTCATTGATGCCAGCGAACATACCGTTGGCAAAATGCTGCAAACACTGGTGAAGGCCGAAGTAATTAATAGTGCAAAAGGTCCTACTGGTGGATTCTTTATTACTGGGAAGCAAAAGAACCAGGCAATAATTAAAATTATCGATGCCGTTGATGGCAAAAACGTTTTTGAGGAATGCGGACTTGGGTTAAGTAAATGTTCCGCAACCCATCAATGCCCGATACATAATGACTATAAGGTTGTCAGGGATAAGTTCAAGACCCTTTGCCAGCAAAAAAAAGTAAGCGATTTGTGTGATACCGTAAATGATGGACTGGCTTACCTGGTTGGTTAAATCAATATGGATTAGACGGGCTCAATTCCCATGCTTTCACCGTTTTTACTTTCAAATTACCTCCCTTTGCAAACAGGCTTATCCCTTTGCCCCCGAGTGTAGGATAAACCCTTCTTGCAATCGCCTGGCGATCGTTAGCAAATACTTCAACTATCGATTTATCAATGAAAATCCTTAAAACAAGCGGTTCCCCGTTTTTTAGTTCCAGTGGCGCTTCTTCAATAATTTTACGACCAGGTCCTAAACCGGATTTCCTGGTATCAACCTTTAATTTCTTATCTGAATTATCGTAATAAATTACAGTTTCCTCGCGACCATCTTCAGATACATTTACTTTTACGCCATACTGCTTAGCAGTATTAGGACGGAATGTTACTTCCAGCTCCATCAATTCATTTCCCGGCTTTTCCAATTTTACTTCGGTACCAGAGTTTACATTCACATCTGAAAGCAAGGATTCTTTCATTCTTAAGGTTTCATATTCTTTTACCGGCCTCATCCTGAGCGTGCCATCCTCGCCTGACCACAAAGTCCGGGCCAGTCCATAAGTGCCTGTCCAGCCATTATAATCAATGGCTGAATCGGGCCTGTCATCAAATATCCAGCTCCAGGTGATTTGTCGCCCTTTGTCATCCACCAGGGCTTCAGGGGCAAAATAGGCATTGTCATTCCAGGTCATCCGGCCATGACTCCCAGGGTAAAATAAATTGTTAGCGTAGTTGCCTACATAATATTGCGCACCCTTGTTATGGCTGATAAAGAGCAAAAGATGTTTGCCACCTGGCTTCCCGCCTTCCGGCCCGGATGGTAAAGGCAAAAAACTGGGACACATATTATCTTCCGTATTATCGGTCCATTTGCGGTCCGATTTATAAAACTCATGCAGGTATTCCCATTGATTCAGGTTATCAGATGAAAATAAATAGAGATGATCACCCTGGTAATTCAGCGAGTCGGGAGGAAGTCCAGGTCCATCTTCCATATTTGCAGGTAACCCTGGCCCGCGGGACCCGTATTTCCTGAGTACTAATAAATTCCCGGTGAGGAGATAATATTTACCGTCTTTCTTCCAAATGTTGGAGGGGTCTGCAGAGCCTATATGGAACTCTTTACCCTTTGCATCCTTCATATCAGTGATACCCCATTCGGTTGACTTAATAACCGGGTTATTTTCCAGTTTCTTCCACTGGTTAAAGTTATGGTCTGTACTTTTTGCAAGTCCAATACCTTTATTTCCCCAAAGCATCCAATAAGACAATATTGCCGAGCCATCATCATCAACAAATGCCCCGCCGCTAAAACATCCTTCATCTCCATTTCCAGGCATGATTGCATCCGGATGATGGCGCCAGTGCAAAAGATCCGAACTTGAAACATGCCCCCATGAAAAACCTGTTCCCTCCCTGTTATACAGGTACATTAAATGATATTGCCCATTAGCGTAAAATGCCCCGTTAGGATCACCCGGACGGCCGTCACCTTCGGGAAAAGAAAAATGATATGCAGGCCTATAAGGATCTGCCAAAAGGCGCTCCCTGAATTCACGGGTTGTATTAATGACCTCCTTAGGGATGTTTTGGTTCGCCTCAATATGAGCAGGGGCAGGCAATTGTTTTTCCTGTGATTCAGATGACAGGCTAAGTAAAAAAAGAGCTGCCAATAAAAATAGAAACTGTTTCATGATCAAAAAGGTAATCATTATGCAGCAAAATATATGACCTGGTATTTATATAATTGATTGTATTTTAACTCTAACTTTAAAATAGTCTATCCACCAAAAACAATTGCTATGAGCCTGAACCGCAGACAATTCATAAGAAATTCTTCTGCCCTGCTGGCCCTCACTTCCCTGCAAGCTGCCGGACTTCATGAATGGGGTTATCTGCCCAAACGGCGGGTCGCATTGATCGGTACCGGCTGGTATGGTAAAAGCGACCTGTTCAGGCTGATGCAGGTAGCGCCAACAGAAATAGTCGGGCTCTGCGATGTGGACAAACACCAGCTCGAGGAGGCTTCACAACTCATTGGCACTCGGTTGGGCAGCAATAAGAAAATTCCTCTTTTCGGCGATTACAGGAAACTGTTAGCAGAACAGAAACCAGAGATCGTGCTGATTGGATCACCAGACCATTGGCACGCCATGCAAGCCATTGATTCGATTAAATCCGGTGCACATGTATATGTCCAGAAGCCAATCAGCGTTGATGTGCTGGAAGGAGAAGCCATGCTTGCAGCGGCCAGGAAATATGACCGTGTTGTGCAAGTGGGCACCCAAAGGAGAAGTACGCCGCATTTAATTGAGGCTAAGAAGAATATCGTTGATGCCGGACTGTTAGGGGAGATCCATCATGTGGAAATGTGCTGCTATTACCACATGCGCAACAATAGCAATCCGCCTGCGCAGGCAGTGCCCGATTACCTGGATTATGAGATGTGGACCGGTCCCGCGCCATTGCGTCCTTATGACGGTTTACCGCACAGGGGCTGGTGGCGTGCATTCATGGAATATGGCAATGGGATCATGGGAGACATGTGTATCCATATGTTTGACGCAGTGCGGTGGATGCTTGGCCTGGGATGGCCAACCAGTATAAGTTCAACAGGAGGGATCTACCTTCCTAATCCTGGTAAAAGCAATATAGCAGATACGCAGACAGCGGTCTTTGCCTATGATAAATTGAATTGCGTATGGCAGCACCGCACCTGGGGAACAGCTTCGGATCCTGAATATCCCTGGGCTTTTAAAATTTATGGTGATAAAGGAACACTTTGCGGAAGCCCGATGCAATATGATTTCATACCGGCAGACAATGGTAAAAAGATCCACCGCGATACAGTGTATGAAAGGGAGAAATATCCGGAAGACCTGAAAGAAAAAGATATTGAGTTACATGCGGCACCAGCCACCAGGTTGCATATGCTAAACTTCCTGGATGCTATCAACACCCACAGCAGGCCTGTTGCAGATATCGAGCAGGGGCATATCTCCACGGCAAGTTGTATCCTGGCAAATTTGTCCATGAAACTAGGAAGGCCATTGCGCTATGATCCTGTAAAAAAAGAAGTGGTTGGCGATGCAGAAGCCACCAGGCTTTTGCAAAGGCCTTACCGGTCACCCTGGGTTCATCCGCATCCGGATACTATTTAAATTTAGTAGGTAAGGATCTTTTCTAAAAATCCAGTTGGCAGTTCGTGTGTTGGATTGAATTGGTTACCTGCTGCATAGTTTAATAAGCTTGCTTTCAATTGTCGTGCAGCGGGACGATTACCGGCATCGGTATCAAGGTCCAATGAACAGATAAGCAGCTTCCCCTTTCCAACCTTAGTTTCGAAAATAAGTCCCAGTTTATAATTACGTTCATAGTTGTCAATCATTTGTACGATAGGCCGGTAATCTGCGGGAGTCTCATTAAGAATGATTGCCTTCGACCTGTCGAATTTATCCTTCCAATCATGCTGTGCCGTATCGCCGGCTATGCTATAGGAGGACTGTGCCGTATACCTTCCCAACAGGTCGGCCCATTGCCAGTCGCTATGTTCTTCAGTCGGGAATCCAGCCAGGGCGGGATGCTTAGGGTTACAAAGAATACCCAATGTACCAACCTGGTTAAAAAGCCGCATGCTCCAGAAAGCGGGCATAAAAGAACCGGGAATGGCACTCCTGCCTTTCGTCACCGCAGGGAATTCACGTACTTCATCGGGGCCCATAAATGAAGACTGAATCTCATTCAGACCCTTATTGGGAGAAGAAAACAAAACGACATTTTCACCCCTTGCCAATGCCTGTTTTGTGGCATCATCAAAGTCATACACAACTTTAACCTGCCGGGGTATTTCCGGTTGCCGGTCCGGGTAGACCCAGATATTCCAACTGTTGGAAGTCCCCGCACCACTCAAGGTGACGATCAGGCGCGCCGGTCCGGGAACTGCTTTCAGTGATGCATGGATTTCTCCAAGTGCTGTGATTTTCCCGGTAATAATTTCCCGGTTTGCAAATTTTCCCGAGGCGATAATTTTCCCTTGTTCATCTTCTATCTTCCAGTTGGATGCCCCATTTAAACTTTTCGGGGCGTAATGGGATATTTCTGCTCGCGCATTAAATTCTTCATCGTTTGTATATACCCGTTTTGGCATACGCAACAGGCAAACAGTTGGACCGCAGAAGCGCCTGAAGGCTTCGGGTGTAATGAGACCCTTTGAATCCCAGAAAGCATCCAGCCAGCCGATCATTGCAGCACCCTCGCCCGTAAAATCACGGGCTTCAACAATTCCAAACCCGCCAAACGGATAAGTCCTGAAACAACCTTCGATCTCATCCTTATAAAGAGACACAGCAAACTGCCCGCTTGCCCGGGCAAATGATTTGTTCAGATCTGCCATATTATGCCTTGCGAGAGAATTGCGGTAGTTCTCGTAATTATATGGTTTCAGGTTGCCGGTGAACTTTGAAATCTGGTCATAGTCGGGGTAACTGGCCCACTGGCCCAGTTCATGGCCAATAGTTGGCAGGTCCAGCTGTTTGTATTTCTCCACTTCCTTTGTGCGGATTAGTGACCAGCGGTCCCAGTCGGTGGTCGGGCCTTTAACACCACGCATGCCGATCTCGGTTCCCCTTTCTGCGAAATCACCCTTTGTGATTGTATCGCCATCCTGGCAACGGTATAACATCCTTGTATCGACGCTTTTTCCCTTATTGACCAGTACATCCATTGGTCCGGGTGATTCGTTGCCCATAGCCATGAATGCGAAGGAGGGATTGTTGCCATAGTTTTCGAGAATGTGTTTCAGTTCATCTTCGAGGAACTGTTCGCGGGCAGGATGGGCTCCATATTCATCTGTAAAAATTGACCAGAAGGGAATTTCGACCTGTAAGAAATACCCCAATTCATTGGCGGCGAGGAAAGCAGCTTCAGGCGGGCACCAGGAATTGAAGCGCATGAAATTGAATCCGTAGGATTTGCAAATAGTAAATAGCCGAAGCCAGGAGGCTTTATCCATGGGCGGGTATTGCGTTTTCGGGTAAACGCATTCGTTATTCGGCCCCCGGAAAAGGGTGGGTCTTCCATTCAGGATAAACTGTCCGTTTTTTGTGGCCAGGCTTCTTATGCCATAAGGTATAATTTTCGTGTCGCTGTATTTTGGGGTGCTCAGGGTAACTTTCAATGCATTCATTTTGGGGGAGAACTCATCCCAATTGGGCAAGGTTGATTTGAAAGGTATCGCAATAACAGCACCACCAACGGGAACGGTTACGCGAGTATCCTGAACTGATGCCAGTTGCATTTTACCGGTAATGTTACCGATCTTAATTTTCAGGTTACCGGCAAAAACCTGTACCTGTTCAATCCAGACAGGATCTGTGGCGCGGAGTTCAATGCGGCCGATAATGCCATTCCAATTGCCCTGGGTATCATCAGCAATAGCAAAACCCCATTCACCGATGGGAAGCTTGATGGAATTGTCTACCCTGATGAGAAGGGTATGTTCACCAGGAGGGAGTATGCCGAGGTCGTACAGGTGCGGGGTAGATAAACTGTTCCTGAGGCCGAAGGGTTTACCATCCAGCCAGGCGGCGGTTTCCCACATGCATCTTTCCAGGAATAATTCCACACGCTTGCCTTGCCATTTTTGGGGAATCGATATTGTTTTCTGGTACCAGGCTTTACCGACGTACCTGAATTCGCGGGTCAGGCGGTTTGAGTCCTTGACCGTTGCCTTGGTGCCGAAGCCCTGTTCTTCACAGGAGCCAGGCAATTTGATATTGGCCAATTGCTGCACGGAATCAAAACGGAACTGCCATTCGCCGGCCAGGGATTGGACCTGGCTGAACACCTGTCCGGAGAAAAATAAGAGGATACCCAGCAGGATAGTCCTGTTTTTGCCAATGGGGTTCATTGGGGTTTGAATATTCATGCAAGTTTTTTTGGTCATGTTGCCTGTGGCGAAAAGATCGCGTAATAAGGGCAAAAAGCAAGTGATATTGCCGTAATCCCAGGAATAATCCTCTTTGGTTCCTGTTTACTTCTTTAGGTGAAAGGCCGGATGCCCGCACTGCCTGGATAGAAAGTTTTTTTCCTTTAATGTACGTGGTCGGGTCAAAAAGCAATTGCTCTTTTCCCATTATGCCCTGGCGGTAATATAATTTACCAAAGTTTTCGCCCGGCATTATTTTGAGATAAAAAACCCGTGCCCCTTCATAACGTGTCATCCCGGTCCCTGGCGGTTGCAATTTGTCCAGCATTTTCCATTCGGCAATCAATTCATCCCGACCCGTGATGTTATTCAAAACAGCATTACTAAAATCGGCTTGTTGTTTGAACCAATCAACGGCTTCGGGGTCTTTAAGATTTTCCAGCCAGCGATAAGGGTCTTTGTAGGTAACACCAAAATACGTATCGCTGCTGTCAACCGTTTTTGTTAGTGGATAGCGATACTGCGCCGATGAAGAGAAGAATAAAACGCATATAAGGAAAAAGGTGATGGAACTTTTCATATAATGCGATTTAGTTTTATGTTTTAGTACCCCTGGGAAACCGCTTAATTTAAGAGCCAATGAGCAGGCATTGCCAATGGTAAGGAATTTTATATTCGTCCTTCCGGAACAGCTGTTTCAGGAAATGTATTTACAGTAAAAATAAACAAGAATATAACCATAACGTTTCAAATGCGTAATAGCAGTGTTCGTGGCCTGTGAAACAGCCAATTTTCAGCAGGAAATTGTTATATTAATACCCTTGAAATTCTCCCCGGTCTATCAAATACAATCAAATGAAAAAGTATCTCCTGCTCCTGTTCATTGTAAGTGCAGCATTGACATCTCATGCGCAATTACAGGGTCAACCACTTATTGATTCTTTGATCACCCAAATTGCTAAAGCAAAGGAGGACACCAATAAAGTGATCATGCTGAATGATCTTAGCCTTACCTATTATTCGATAAACCCGGACGAAGGATTGAAGTATGGCCTGCAGGGCCTGTCGCTTGCTGAAAAATTGAATTGGAAAACAGGAATGGCTTATGCCTACAAAGTGATCGCCGGAAATTATGGATACGGAAAATCCGATTATGTCCGGGCGATAGAATATGCCTTAAAATCATTAGAACAGTTTAAGGAAATTGGCGATAAAAAAGGCACAGCTAAAATCCTGGGTGATATCGGGGTCATTTATTGGTTTAAATCCGATTTACCGAATGCCTTGAAATACTATTTTGATGCCTTGAAAATTCATGAAGAACGCGGCATAAAAAACGAAGTAGCCGCTACGCTTTGCAATATTGGCATCGTTTATAACAGCCTGGAAGATTACCCTAAAGCGCTGGATTATATGTTAAGGGCAAACAAGATAGATGAAGAACTGGGAAATAAAAGCGGCGTGGCAGCAAACCTGGCCAATATCGGGCAACTCTATATGAGCTTAGGCGACACTGCGAAATCTTTGGAAAGTAATCTACAATCGCTCGGGTTCTATGAAGCCGTAGGCGATAAAAATGGAATAGCCAGGAACCTTGGTAATATCGCCACGCTCTATACCTATAAAAAGGAGTATCCCAGGTCCCTGGAGTATAATGCAAAGGCCCTGGACTTATTTCAACAGCTTGGGGATAAAAGCGGAACAGCAAAAATCCTGGCTGATATCGGCAATACTTACTTAGAGATGGCAAAGAATAACAATACCGCTATGGCCTTGCAACATGCAAAAGACTATACGGCCCGGGCAATAACCATATCAGGGGAAATCGGTGATTTAAATACGCTATTGAACAATTATAAGCGATTGAGCGAAATACAATCCTTACAGGACGATTATAAAGGCGCGCTTGAAAGTTATAAGCAATACACCCTGTTCAAGGATTCTGTTTTCAATATGGAGAAAGATAAAAAGCTCACTGAAACAGCCATGCGATATGAGTTTGACAAAAAGGAAGCAGCCACCAAAGCAGCACAGGAGAAAAAAGATAGTACACAGCGTAATATTCGCAATTCCTTTATTGCCGGAGCTATCCTATTGTTATTGTTGCTTATCGGCTTAATAAATCGTTACCGGTATAAGCAAAAAGCCAATCAAGCGCTTACTGCAGCTTATGATAATTTAAAAGCCACACAACAGCAATTAATCCAATCAGAAAAAATGGCTGCATTTGGCGTTATGGCTACAAGAATGGCACATGAAATCCAGAACCCCCTCAACTTTGTCAATAACTTTTCAGAGATCTCTAAAGAATTGGTTGAGAACATGGTTACTGCTGAGGATGCAGCAGATAAAAAAGAAACTGCAGATCTATTGACCAGTAACCTTGAAAAAATACATCATCACGGCAACCGGGCAGCCGATATTATCAACCAATTGCAGAAACACGCACGGGCAGGAACAGTACAGAAATTTTTTGAGGATGAAAAAAATTAAGCCCTATAATAAAGCATACCAGGTCCTGTCCCGCCCAAGCGGGATATTTATTTACAACAGTTGAAAGCTCGTGATTATTATTTACGGGCTAATGCCGGGGGAGTTGGCTGAACTGAATTATTTTTTATGGGTTTAATGGTTCTCAGGTAGGCAAATATGGCCTTCAATTCATCGTCAGACATATGTTTAACCGGCATCATGGACATAGGGGGCATAAGGTGCCTTCCACCGGCAATTCCTTTACTGATACTATTCCTCAGTGCATAAACAAACTGTTCTTCCGTCCAACTGCCTGTGCCCGATGGATCAGGTGTCAGGTTAGCCGAATAAGAAATACCCCAGGGGCCGACCCAGGAAGTAAAATCTGCTGTAACGACCAAGCCCTTGCTTTCCGTTGCCTTCCTGTCGACTTCTGGTGCAGGTAATGTTTCAGGATGCCCGGATAACATTAAAGTGCTGTCATCTACAGGCCCCATGGGTGTCATTTTCTTGGGGGTATGGCAATCATTGCAACCTACAATAGTAACGAGGTGTTCACCCCATTTAGCCTGGGTTTCAAACCCTCCGAAATTGGGTTTTTCAGCTACAGTAGTTGGTTTAGTGGCCGGTTCTTCGGTTTTGTTGTTTGCACATCCGGTAAAACAAATGGCAGCGAATACCAGGCCTGTGATCAGGAGCAAATAGGACTTACGCATAAACGTGCGGTTTTATGATTAAAGAATAATTGTATAACTAAACCAGCAAGGGGGGTAATACAGATCATCGTTTGCCGATTAACCTGTTTTCGGAGAGCGGATCCTAATTTTAGAAAGGCCGGAATTCTATTTCAGTTAAAAGCTAAGAAATTTTATTCATTTCCGCAAACCCCTTTAGCGTGTACTGTACTTACTATATTGACCTATCCCGAGGTATGCCTGTTAATTAAAGACGCAATGAATTTGGTGGCTTCCTGTTCGCTCAATAGTAACACTACGGTTGGTCAACCCTGGTATAGATATCCTGAAAATGGATATCTTGTACGAATAACAAGAACCGGGATTCAATATGCAGACAATTCAATCATTCAAAAAAAGTTTATTTTATATTATCCTGTTTTTCTTGTCCCGGTCGGCTCATGCACAATTTACAGGTGATCGCAGTTATGTTTCAGGCAGTTCGTCGAATAGCAAAGACAGTATATTGAAGCCTGTTCGGGTGCATCCGGATAATCCGAAGTGTTTTTTATTCAGAGGTGAACCAATGGTGTTTTTAACAGCTACCGAACACTATGGCTCTGTGATGAACAGGCCGTTCCGATACGAACGGTACCTGGCAGATGCAGCTGCCAAAGGCATTACCTACACGAGATTGTTCCTCCTCTTCAGGGAACTTCAAAGTGCGCAGAATCCATACTCTACCTGTAAGCCGGAATCGCCGGATTATATTGCTCCTTTTCTTAGGACAGGCCCAGGCAAAGCCCTGGATGGAGAATTAAAATATGACCTCAATCAATGGAACCCTGAGTTTTTTTCCAGGCTGGATAAGTTTCTTGCCCTCGCCTCGCATTATGGAATTGTGGTGGAGTTAACGCTTTTGAGCAATACTTATGAACCGCCTGTCTGGGACCTGAACCCGGTAAAAGCAGAGAACAATATCAACGGAATGGAGAAGATAGAGTGGCCTGACTATATCACGATGCGTAATCCCAAAATATTTGACTTGCAAAAAAAATATGTCCGCAAGATCGTTGAGGTAACAAAGCGATTTGACAATATCATCTATGAAGTTTGTAACGAGGCCGGTGGAAATCTCCAGGGCAACAGCAAGAATGCCAGGCCATGGGAAGTCAATCAATGGCAGATGCAAATAGCAGATGTTATCCGCGATGCTGAAAAAGATATGCCCAATAAGCACCTGGTTGCGGGATTAGAGGCCTATAACGATTCTCCCTGGCAACAGTCTTCAGATAGTACTTTTCGTGGGCTGAAATTTGATATCGTGAATGTTCACCCTTTGCCAAATACCACCTATCATGGAAAGAGCTACTATATGGGTGATTTTATGTCAAAGCAACTAAAACTGAGGGAATTACTTGACTTTTGCCTCGCGACCTACAACGAAGCCAAACCTTTGAATTTTGATGAAGATAATGTTGCCAGTTCGTATAAGGATTACGAAGGATGGACGATTGACCGGAAGCGGGCATGGGTAACCCTTTTATCCGGGGCACATTATGATATCATTGATTTCAGTATCATTAACTATTCCGAAACAGGCACAGACAGTTCACAAAAATACCTCAGGACCTGGTTTAAAAATTTGTCTGCCTACATGCGAAGTGTTGACATCGTGCATGCGAAACCGATCGCGAACTGGTTAAAAGAAAAACCGGACCATTTATTAGCGGCAGTATATGGGATACCGGGTAAAGATTACAATATTTACCTGGCGGATGAACGGGAGCTGACCGATAAGGATGCAGGCAAACCGATTCGTGGCAATATCCGGTTTGACCTTCCAGAAGGATCTTATGAGATGCGTACTTACGCACCAGAAACCGGATTGTATTCACCTGGGATAAGCATTCAGGGATCAAAGGATCTACAGTTTTATACCCCAGAAATCCATGGAGATCTTGTTATACGGATAATGAGAATTAATTAGCCTGGGATAGCAGCTTTCCAGGTATAACGACTAACGATCACGGCTTAGCGGAGGTCCAAGCAGTGTCATTTCATATTTTTCAAAAAGTTGGGAGACCACCATTTTATCTGGCGAACCATTGTGCATAAGAGGCCCCAATTCTTCAAAAAATTTATGACCTCCTCCTGGAGTATACACAACAATAATTTCTGCGCCTTCATCGGTGAGATTAAGGAAGGCATGCGGCACTTTCGATGGCAGGTAGGCGAAGTCTCCTTCATTGAGATAGAAAATATCATCCCCTATCCGTACTTTAAACTTGCCTTTAAGAACGTGAATTGTTTCCTCCTGTTTATGGTGCACATGCAATGGCGGGCCTCCATATGGTGCTACCTCTACAATAAAATAATCGAATGCACCACCAGTATCTTCACCAGTAAGTTTGAAAATAAGGTCACGACCGGGGCCAGACTGTAACCTTAATCCCTCTTTGGGGGTTAGCACGTTTATTTGAGTTGAAGTCATGTTTTTTTTTTAGTGATTGCTTAATTAACAGATACTAAGGTGCCCTGGATAAAATAAAAAACACTTAACCAGGGTTAAGAAATTAAAGCAATAAAAACAAATTCAATGTTTATTTGTGAGCCTGTTTCTCATCCGGCTGAGGGATTGCGGTTCAATGTTCAAGTAAGATGCAATGTGTTGCAATGGAATACGCAGAAAAATATGAGGCTGTTTTTCTATTAATTTGAGGTAGCGTTCTTCTGCAGACAGGGTTTTCATTTCTTCAATTCTGTTTCTTGAAGCAATTGCTGAACGAAGCATTTTAGAAGAATACCATTGTTTGAGTTTAGGGATTTCCTGTTCTGCTTTTTGAAATTTTTCTTTTGAAATTACCAGTAGTTCTGAATCTTCCAGCATTTGGATATAGTTTGTTCCCGGATTTCCCGAATAGTAACTATCGAAGTCACCAAGCCACCAATCTTCAAATGGAAAGAATAAAATTCGTTCATGTCCTTGTTCATCCAACACAAAGTTTCTTGCGCATCCTTTATTGAGATATGCTTTTGATTTGCATACTTCGCCAGCTCTCAAATAATAATCTTTTTTGGAAATTGTTTTACACTTAAAAGAAGATAAAAACAATGCAAACTCCTCCTCAGTAAATGCGAAAGTTTGCGTGAACAGTTCTACAAACTTAGGATTGATATTTTTTAATTCAACTTCCATTTACGTTTGTTTGTTCATGTATGCCGAGTCGCCAATGGTTGCTGCTAATGGACCGAGTATTGGCGAAGGTGGGATATTTAATAACGTCCAGCCCGGAACTGCTGTCTGGTTTTTTGATAAAGTTAAATATTATGAATTAAAGCTGGGCTTTATTCGTCAAGCCCCGAACCGCAGTACGGCAGTATTGCCACTGCTGATTGTTTCAATGTCAAGCCCCACAATTGACAATACCAATTTTACCTGCTGTTTTTTCATTGTCTGTATGCGTCCCATATTAATTTTCCGTCAAAGTCTATTTTATATTTCGTCTTAGCAAAGTCAGTGAGCAAAATTCCATCATTTTCAATTTTAAACTCTTCTTCATTGTCTATGGATACAAAAATGTCCGCACCGCCAAATTCCCATTTTATTATTCCGTCTTTGTCAAGTTTTGTTATTTGAAGTTCTCCGTGTACAATGTAGTCGTCTTGCTGTTTGAAAATTTGAAAACAAGTCGCTTGGTCTGCTTGCGTTTTCCATTTTAATTCAAGGTCTGGGAGTGTCAAACAAAATATAGTATCACAACAACAGATTAGTAATTGGTCTTTGTCAAGAAGTGATGAATTTTGATGAATACCTGTCGCCCCACCAGAACCAATAATTATACAACTGTCAATAATTTGGTCGCTTTGATAAATTTTTATTCCGTGTTTTGAAGTCGGATACTCTGTCGCACCATTACCAAAGTAATGTTTTGAGAAATTGAAATTATTGTCAGACGACCCAAGCTTATAAGTCGGTTCGTCAAACACTTTAATTGTCAATTCTTTATATTGATGCCGGTTCATTTTATTATCGGTGTCTCGTCTTAAAATAGCAGGTAACGACCATGCATTGGTTTAGGTACGGCATTTTTTATCTACTGCCTGGTACTAAAGCTGATCATTGATATTTTGTTGATGTTTTATTACAAATTTTCAGTAGCACTACTGTCGGCGAAACTACTGCTGATCAGTGAAATAATTGTTGATTCGTATTGCGTCCGCCGTGCTTATACTAATGCATTTGTTATGTTCCACTTTTATTGTCATTTGTAGTAATAGTACCAATTACTTTGATAATTTTTGTCAAAATTTTCTTTGCTATCAATTAAAACTTGAATCTCATCTCTTTTAAAATAATTAAACTCGTCAAATTGCTTGACAAGTCCATGGTATCTGTCAGCCCACATTTGCTTTATTTCAGGTTTGTCATACTCTTTTACTTTCGCATCTGTATACATAAAAAATGTTGGAATAGTAAACCCAATAGAAATTGTCCAAATGTCAGGATTGTGAAATGAGTTAATAAAATCGTCAATCTGCTCTTTTTTGATTTTATAAGTTGCCTCAATTTTTGCTACAGGTTCAAATGCTCCATATATAACAAATACATTATCTGTAAAATATTTACCAGTTTGATTTACTCCGAATATTTTTGAAATAGAATTGTTACTTTTTGAAAGCCCTTTTTGGTTTATTATCTCACTAAATTTTTGTCCAATTGCGTCTTGTTTTGCTTTGTCAAAATATGAGCTGTCATGAGTCAAAAACTTATTCTTATCCTTCTCAAATTCGAAACATACTTGAATTCTAGGTATTTTATTTTCCTATGAATCGTAGATAATGTTTACCGTTCTTACATCATATGTTTTGTCTATCCACTCCGCAAGAGGTAAAAATTCAGGGCTCATCCGCTCTATCCCAAGGATAATTCGCTTAGTTTGAGTATACTCTTTGTCAGATGGCAAAATCATTTTGTAACTGTCGGGTTAAAGTGGCACATAACGAAAAGATTTACGAAAATAAATGATCCACATCGATAACACTGTGCCTGATTATCATTCACAATTACATTCCAGATTGTCGCTATTCAAATCATATTGTCGATGCCTGCGCATATTTAAATGGTAATCTCCGGCCTGGTATCATTTCCGAGTATATCTTAGGCTGTTACGCAGATAATGTAGCAGGCACAGACCAGGTTCACTTATGTAGCTGATCATAAAACTCTTTGCAAACCGAATCAAGCCATTCGATTGGTTCCGTTCCGATTCTTTGAGCATATTTTTTGTGATGTACCTGAGTAGCGGGTCTGCCGCAATGAACACAACACCAGTTGTCACGTTGTAGTACAATGAGACGTTTTTTCTGCCAGGCGGCTGAGTTAAGATAAACATCCCTGTAATAATCACGTCGACTTTTGAAGGTCTGTGATAAAATATCTGATAGAAAATCGTCGCCCTCGTACTTGTAAGGATTAGAACCACTTTTAGGGGAAGCTTACACCCGAACCGCTGCTGATAGCGAACAAAAGATGAGGAGTTATTCGTCTGCCAGCATATCAGCAAACCAGATGTTTGCTGCGGTAACTACTCGTTATCTGGAACGGTAATTTCATTTGCAAATTTTGCAGTCTTTGTTTTTAAGATGTTTCTATTTTTGTCCATCCATGACCAAAGTATTTGTTTGCCATTATTTATAACTTCACCTTTTATTATTTGTCCATTTTTTAGCCATTTATAATATGGAAAGTCCATACCATCACCATAATATTTCATCATTTTTAATGTGTCCCCATTTCCATAAAAGTAAAGTGCATATCCTTGAATAGTGTCATTTTGGAACGTTGCTTTAAACGCCAGTATGCCATTGTCAAAGTACTTTTCAGCTTTTCCATTTTTACGTCCATTGACCATTTCATATTTTGTTTCCAACCTGCCTAAAGTGTCGTATGTAAATACTAGCCCGTCTTCAACTCCGTTTTTATTTATAAACGTCTCTTGTAATATTCCATTTTCCCTATAACGTTTTACTAAACCGTCACAACAGCAAAAGTCTAAAGCACATGGTTTATATAAACTATCAATTTGCTTGATAGTGGCATTTTCATAGTAATTTATTTTCTGTCCTACAAATAATTTATTAATTACATTTCCTTCAAAGGATATTTGTCCGCTTGGATAATATTGAACGATTTTAAAATCGGTGCTGTCACTATTGAAATATGTTCTTTCCTCTTTTGGCTTCCCATTAGAGTGTCGTTCTGTTACTTCTGTGTGGTTGCAAGAAGTCAAGCAGAGTAATGTCGATATGAAAATTAAGGTGTGTCGCATGTTATCGCAGCTAACGTTTACGTATTGGCGAAAGCAGGGCCATTACTAACGTCCCACCCGGCCCAGCAGATTTATTATTTACAAATGTTCATGTTTAAATCCAATAGCCCTATTGAAAACTTGACAAGCCTGATCCGCTACCGATTATAGTTCCAATGCCGTTGACCTTTGATGTCCCGCCCTGCCTTTTGCCAATACGCCTGTTAGCACAAGTTTTTCATTGTCGCACTTGAAAAAATCCAGGAGGGCAAGCTGCTGATATAAATAACCTGTCTTTGTAAATCGCTGGGGCTTCAATGCACATTGGTGAAGGCATATCTTCTTTATTCCATGTTTTACCACCATCATTTGAAATAAGGAACGAACGAATTACTCCAATAGGTCCAACTTCGTCTTGCCTGTTGCCGATTGCCATTAATTTGTCACCATAAACAAATACCTCATCTGGTTCATACTTGGAATATGTGCCAAATTCAATTTTTTCATATCCTGCTTTATTTAATTTCAATATGTAGCCAACATTATCCTTGCTTGCGGCTAAATATAAATTGTTATTGTACTTGTAATGAGAAGCAATGAAATAACTTTTATCAAACTTAATTTCTTTGATGCTTCCGGTCTTTATATCAGTAAGTAAATAGCTACTATAATTCGTAGTTGAGGGAACATTCTTTAATGAAATCACTTCGTCCTTTAAGAAAGTACATGGATAATTCTCGGTGAATTTTTGAACTGTGTCGAACTGATTATGCTGATATATTATTAAATATTCATTCTGCCTGTCAGTCGTTATGAGTCGTCCATTAGTACTGTTTACGAAATCCATATCGACAATTCCAGCATGTTTGGTCAAGGTCAACAGGTTTCTCCAATCTTTACCGTGATTATTGCTCTTAACAAGTATTGTTGTGTCATTGTCGGTTTTTATTTTCAGTATCAAGGTGTCACCGAACGTAGTTATTTTTTCAACAGAACCTAAGAATGGTAGAGGTATTTGTTTCCAATCCCCTCCTTGATTATGAGTCTTATATAAAACTGCAGTGTTTTGAAAATTAATTGTGTCCTCACTTTTTGAGTCTAACAAAGTAAAATGTCTACCGCCAATGTATCCCGTCTGTCCGTCAACGAAGTATATATCGTTGTAAGTCACATCTTGGTCTGGAAGTCCATTACCAGAAAACTGTCTCCAGTTCGGATTTTCCCCACAGGAAACGAATAGAATGAGTAATGTGATTATTGAAACGGGTCTCATTAAAATGTGTGCTAACGTTTAAGCATTGGCGATGTGGCGGTATTCTGTGTTCCGTTTGCCTGGTGCTGCTGCTGGTTAAAGATTCAAAAGGTCATTGTTTATTCTGCTGTCCGGTTTTATTACTCTGCAAATACTGAACCTGAATAGCGAACAAAAAGCTTAGAATATAGTCGTCGCCCTCCATATAGCCAATGCATTGTTAGGAACAGTTATTCGGTTTCAGCCCGTTGCTTTTCAACGTGCAATATGTTATTCTGTATGTCCTTCATAATCCACTTTGCCCACCAACTTGCGTAGAAGTTAAAAGTCGTTGTCAATTTGAAATGACTATACAAATGAAGCCTATACTTCTTGTAGCTAAGCTTCTCAAGTTCATACGTTCCATTTAGAACGTCAAAATAATTTCCACCAATTACAACATGTTCGTCCATGGTTGTAGATGGTATTTCATGCGGATAGGCTTTGATGGTAAAAACCATTTTCTTTTTATCTATGTACTCTGTCACAGTCTCATGAAAAATAAGTCCATTGGTAAAGATTGCTTTTCTGTAAGCACCAACGCCCAAGAAATTTAATTCCGCTTTGACTGGTCTCGGAAAGCCTAAGCTCCTCGTAAGCCAACCTTTATCCTGTTGCACTGGAATTTCTTTTACCTGTGTCACGTTATCCCAAATCTTGTCAGCCGTAGATTTTATGTCTATGTAAGTGTATGCTTCATATGTTCCAGGAATAGCACCGACCATTCGTTCAACAGGCGCAATTAAAAGTGGAAAAAGTGTCAATACAGATACATAAACTATATTGTCTTTCTTGCGAAGTTTGAGGTAACCGCCGATTAGTCCACCGATTGATGCAGCAAGGAGAAATAGAGGAAGAGCCATTGTCCAACATGCCCAACCTTCCCAAGCTAAGGCAAGTGTCAAAACGAGAAAGATTAGAATAGGGAGCCACGGAACAAAAAATCGGTACGCAAATTTCTGCACCTTGTCAACACTTGAAAAGTATACTGTCAGCGCACCTACGATAGTTGGCAAGCAAAACAAAAAGGAAACTGACATAACTGAATACAGGTCTCGCCAAGTGTCAACGCCAAAAAGCAACCTGAGAAAAACGGCATAAAGTATCGGTATTCCTAATATTATAAGTATTCTTTTTAAAAGGTTTTTATCCATAGTGGAGTGTCGGTATAATTGTGCCTAACGAAAAGGTATTGGTGCAGGTGGGATATGTTATAATGTCTGCCCGGAACTGCTGCCCGGTTTTGTTTAGAATTTGAAGATAAGAACCTTTGCTGTGCTTTGCTTTATTCGTCTAGCCGAAACTGCTGCTGATAGCGTCCTGAAGCAGATTGCTAATACTTCAAGCCCCACTTGCAGCAATACCCTTGTTGGGCGTTCGGGCCTCTCACCGCGGCATCGCTCATTAGTGAAATCGGTGACATGCGAAGGTTTCCCAATTTTTATCACCTCAATAGTTTTATTGGACTGATGCCCATGGAACACAGTTTCGGAGAAAAACAATTGCGCTCTAATTTGACCGTTAGAAAACACCGACAACTTCGCAGTCATCTGATCGAATGCGCCTGGGCGGCTAAAAGAAATGATCCTGCCCTGGCATTATATTATATTGAACAAATCAAAAGAGGCATCAATAGGAAAAAAGCCATCGTAAAAGTTACCCGTAAACTGCTTAGCAGAATATGGTTTATATGGCTAATGGAACAACCTTATCAAACTTCTATTGCAAAATAAATTAAGTAATCAATCAACCATTAATCATTACCTAACTACTAAATTACTCAGCCGGACTACAAAACATCGGTTGTCAACATGAAATATTCATACAGCGAGTCATTGACTTTGGCAAGACTGTAGCCGGCTGTTTATTGCAGATAACAATCCAGCAAATCATTAAACATTTAATCACAAGGACTTGTAGTGCTGAGAACTTCAGTTTCTACTTATCGGATGCTGGTAATTGATAATGACTGATTAAATTAATTTAGAAATAGTTTATATCTATAGCAAGGAAATAAACACGCTTCTGAAGGCCAAGTGTGGTTTGAATCTCTCTTACGGATGTCCTTTGTTTTCAAAAGAAAATTGTTGATATTTATTAGTACCTCTAAAGGGCTTAATACATAGGAACCCAACGTTAGGCGCCATATTATTTAACTAGTCTAAGTTGTGCCGAAATTTTCTCTGTTATTAATTCCGAATACTCTATCTCAAACTTTTCATTCACTGATTTGTCTTTTATCTTTAATTGATTTGATAAATAGCCCAACTTTCTCTTATTCTGTTCAATGAGTTCAGCCCATTCCATTACATAAACTTCAATGTTTTTTTCACTTTTTCTGTCATATAAAAATGGGAAGTCAGGGAAGCTTTCCCTTCTTGATTTCACCTTCGACTTAGCAAATTTTGTCAACCTAGATGAAATTAATAAAAGCTTGTACTTTACTTTGTTTGAGGGTAGTGCTGAATTTTCTTCAATAGTGAAAGCATATCTGTCAATTTGATTTAGTTCTTTTTCGCTTATAGCACATTTTGGTGCTTTCAATTCAACAACCATAATTTCTCGCTCATCAGAATCGTTAACCTTTTCATTTAAAAAGAACAAGTCCGTAATGTCATCTGGCGTGCCTTCATTAGTTATAAGGTTTCCATCCTCTATGGTAGGTTCATAATTGAAATATCTATCTCTTAATTCCTTTAAAATATTGCCAATTTTCTTATCTGACCATAGATTGGGAGTGCCATTGTAGTTTTCTCCAAAAACCCATAATTCATTTTCTATAATTTTATGTAATTGGCTACGTTCCTTCAAATAAGCTGAAATGTCGCCATAAGTCAACTCATGAAGGAATTGAAGAAATTCCAATTTGTCGGCAACCAAATTTGCGAAATGAACTACATCTTCTAAGTCGGTTTTGTCCAAAAGTGTTCTAAATTTAAGAACATTTTCATCTGACATTTTAAGAATCTTTCTGAAAATATATTCTATGTCGCCATTTGATATAGACCTATCTAAAAGCGGATATAAAAAGGTTCTGATTGAGTTATTCTTTTTTATTAAACCATGTTGCTCCTCAATAAGATATGCAGCTTTTTTAAAAATTATTTCTTGAGCTTTAGAAGCTGGCAAATCGTCTTTGTAAGGATAGTATTTGTCTTTCTCGAGTTCAAATAAGAATTTTTCAAATTTCTTATTCCGTGACTTAAAAAATTCATTTATTGTGTCCTTTAAATTTTCTTTAACTCCTTTAACTTCCTCTTCTCCTAAAGATTCGATATCAAGATTTCTGAACAAGTCGCTATTAAAAAAGTCGGATTCAACGTAAATAAACCATGTCCCCAAATCAAGAGTGTACCAATCAGACGAATATGTATACTCATGTGCTACGCTTTTTATTCCTGCATTATCGATTTGAAAAAAGACCTTTACTTTATTTAATGAGGATTTTATGTTGTAGAAGTAGAATCTAATTTCATGTTCATTTCCTTTTTTATCGATATGTTGAATAGTTTTTTTAATCGGTAAACCAATTAAAAAGTCATCCCTTTTTATTACACTTCCATTAACATGAAATTTAACTTTGTCATGGAATACTTCGTAAGGATAATTTTCAAAGATGGATTGTGATATATTTTGGGGCAAAAAGTCTTGAGTAATTAGATTTTTTCTTGCAGGTTTATAATTGATGTTATGATGCAAGTTTTCAATTGTAACCTTATAATAGGGATTTATTGGCTTTTCAGAATATTCATAGTCAACTTTAAATTCTGTTTGTTCTAATTGTGCGTCACGAAAGTCTGTAGTGTCAATGCTAAAGGAAGTTTTAGAGTACTTTTTTGTGACTTCATCAAAAGCAACTGTCTCAATGTGCATTAACTCACCAATTTGAAAGGAACTAAACCGTCCAATTCCTTGTCCGCTCAATTTTGCTGTGGTTCCTATTTCAAGTATTTTATTGTCAAAGTCTGAATAAGAAACTCCATGTCCATCATCTAAAATAATGATTCTATTAATGCCTGATTTAGTCAACACATCAGAAGTATATTGAATATCCACTTCTATATTCTTTGAATTAGCTTGAAGTGAATTGTTTATGAGTTCTTTAAGTGCAGCAAAAGTATCGCTATACTTTGTAAGCAAGTCTTTTATTACTCTAGAATTTGTAGTAATCTTTTTATTTACTGTTGTCATGGTAGTATGTGTGAGTATATTGCGGCGAACGACCGGGTATTGCTGAAGACGGGTCATATCAGCATTACCGTTTAATAAAATTACAAATGCTTATATACTTCCGTCCTTTCAATAGAATTAGTAAAACCTCGCTATTGGCAATACTTTGTTTTTGGCTGCCATAAGGTCAATTCATTTTCTTATGTATTATTCGTCCAAGTTCGTCTACAGTAAGATAGTTTCCATCAATATTTTTTCGATGCAGCATTCTGTGGCAATTTGCACAAACAATAGCCAAATCCTCAACTCTGGTTTCTCTTATTCCTCCTTGTGAAATTGGCTGTTTGTGATGGCATTCGATAAAGTCAACACCTAATATTGGATATTGATTTTCGAAGTTGAAAAGACACACTTCACAAAAAAGTCGTTTTTCTCTTTTTGCATTCGCTTTTGCTTTTTTAATAACAGTAATATCTCTTTCTCTAAATTTATGTAATTTCAATATTGTTCTTTCCTTTCCTTCTGTAGCTACATAGTCGTCAATATCTTCTGGTTCAATAGTCAGATTTGGAATGTTCTTAAATAAGCCTTTGTCGATATTCTTGAATAATCCCCAAATGAATTTTTGTTTTTGTTCAATTGATTGATTCAGATTGGTTCTCTGTTCAATGGTTTTAATATTACAAATTTGCCCTCGATTGCATTTATAGAAACTCCAAACGATTGAATCAATTAGTTTCGGATTGGGATCAATAGCGATAACTGATACCAGTCTCACATATGGATGACTTCCATTGTCTTCTTTGCTAATGATTTCGTCAACTGGTGTTACTAGATGAGTAACATACCAACCTCCTGGAAGAGTATCCGTCGTTTCCAGCGTCTGGAATAGGGCGATAATTTCTCTAGGTTTGGCTATTAAATAATTGGTCGGATACCATTTGGGATTTTTTGAGAAGTTTAAAGGGAAAGTGTCTCCTACATTCACATCCAAATAAGCCCAAGCCTTTCCCTTGTCCCTGGTTACACTTTTAATCCATTTTATTTGGCTTGGATTGAACTCTTGTTCTTCTGTCATTTTTATTGTTGAGTTACGTTTGTTCGTAAAATGGTTGCCTCTAACGTTGACGGCTTTCTGCTGTGCTGGAATTTTACAACTGTCAGCCTGGCAACTGAAGCCGATTGAAAAACCAAAGTAAAAAATAAATTCTACTGCTCAATAGCGTTCAGACACGCTTGAATTACTGGTGATGAGCGAACAAAAGTTAATGCTTTGTAATGTCAGCTAGCATAGCAGCAAACCGATTGTTGTAGGCAGCATCTTGTCAGTCGTAACAATGGTTTTGTGAAAGCCATGGTTCAGCATAACTAATAATTCCAGCATCTTCAAGTTCAATCAACTTAAACTTAATCGGTATATAATCCTTGTCAACAGGAATTTCCATTGCAAAGTATCGGTCGTTAAGCTTCTCTGAAATGCACCCCATATCTTTGAACTTGTCTCGAATTGTATTTATCTCCTTAGTTGTGTCTATGAGTACAACCTGTACAGTTGAATTACCTGAAGATTCAACGGTATTTCGGTATTTTAGGATTTCCTCTGTGTCATCGTATTCGGCAAACACAATGTCATCCGAGGCAACAGGTGCATAAAAAGGGATGCTGTCAAGTTTATAAAATCCCTTTTCCGCGTCCACTGTGTCTGCCAACATGGTTTCTACTGTCCACTCGTCCAAGACATTGCTGAAAAAACGGAAGAGAATTTTTATGGAATTGTCCTTTGTCTGTGTCATTATTAGTGTGTCACCAAGTTGCCTAGAACAATAATATTTGCGAAATTATATGATCCTCTTCGATAAAATCATTCTTGATTATCATCCCTTTTAAAGTATGCAATATTAATTGCAGTTAGGACAATCCGATTTACTTAAAACCACTCGCAGATTCCATTCACGTTTAAGATTGTCGCTATACAAATCTTATTGTCAATGCCCGCGCTAAATTGCACACGGCTTCGCCACATCGGTCACAGCTAACCGAAAAACGGCTTTAATATAAACAAATCCCCAATATGGTCATACCGGGAAAATACCCGTATCCGTAATTTTTTTATACTAAGCCCGGGAATGCCATGGTATCCTCCCGGGAAATGAGCTTGCTGAGCATGGGAATAGATTCGATTTTGGTTTTTTCGATAATGAAATTGAGCAGCAGGTCAAATAAACATTCATTGGCGGCGCTTTCGTTTATCAACTCGTCTAATTCATTCTTTTCTTCACCGGTCGCTATGTGCTGAAAATAATTATGCAGCAATGCTTCTGTATGTGGGGTAATATTGGCATAGGCCGCCACTTCTTTAATCCGTTGTTCCAGGGTAAAGGACTTTCCGGTTTTCGTATGCCTGAACTACAGCCCAGTCATCAGGCTCTTTTTCCTGCTCCCTGCTCAGTCGGATTTCACGGATTCTGAGTTTGAAAAGGTGGGCTATCCCCGGCGTGCGCATCAACAAAGTTTCGTAAACCTTTTATATAATACGGACCTCACCCGGCGTGATACGGGTAATGACCTGCCGGCAATGGTCAGGTCGGATTTGCCGATGGAACTGATATAACAAACTGAGCCGATACTCCCGGTCAACCTTTACCAGTTTGCGCAACCGCTTGTCGCAAACAACATACTGGATCCGGGAGATGGGTACACTGTCCCATTTACTGCCATTGGGTAACAACATTTCAGACTTGAGCATAAGAGGAATATTTGAATGGATATTCACCTGAAGCACGCACATCAATTTGGCACTGCCGGTGAGCTCCACTCTCTTCCGGGACCAGAAAAAGTCATTGGGGAAGCCGATCTTCGAATGCGGCAGCAATTCAACGCGGGAGCTGTCTGGCAGCCAAACGGTTTTGGTCTCATCTCCCGTTTCCACAGTGCGCTCCTCAAAATTCGGACCCTTTGGACCATATACCAATTCGCTGAGCGGATGCGATGGCATAAAATGATCCAGCAAAAGCACCACTACAACCACCAGTAAGCAACTGAGCATGAATTTCTTCTTACGGCTCATTGGTTTCGGAGGTGATTTTTTTACCAGCTTCATGAGCAAATGGAAGGAGGCCGCACCGGTTCCGCCCCTGTTCGCCTCAATCATCAGGTCGAACATCGTTTCATTGGCCTGGCTTTCATTCATCCACTCGTCGAGTTCATCCTTATCTGCCAGGGTCGCGACATCCAAAAAAAAGCGCTGTATCAGTTCTGCTGCCCCGGGCGTGAGGTTGAGTTTATCGATATCCTGTTGTTTCATAGGTTTGGGTTTAAAAACGAGGCTCAGAGCGTTTGTTCCAGCATGGTTTGGTTCCTGGGACGATCCGTTGCGGTAACACGGATGAGTGTTCCGGGCAGGGAGTCGTTTTGGGTTTTGATGGAGTAGTTCCAATCCAGGCTGTTTTCAGTGCAGACAATTCAGGCGGCATGAAAGCATCGGCAAAAGCGGCATTGTAAGCGGTTTGTCCGGGCAGCACTTTAGCTTCATAATCGAGCCGCAGCAGCGGGTCATTAGAAACGCTGGTGGCATATTTAGCCGCTTCCCGGAACCTTTGGCGGACTTCAAGTTGTTTGGGTGTTTTGACCCTGCGCTTCCTTCTTTTGGGGCGGTTGGAGAGAAAGGAATCGTTACCGCGGTTGCGGAGAACGAGCTGATTTCCGATAGCCCCGCTAGAGAAGCGGGTCGTGATGTTGTTGTCTACGCGAGCCATAAGAAATTGGTTTTAAAAGGGTTAAAGGATCTATTTGTACGAATTGTATAAGCTTTGCTTAAGGTGCGTATTAAGATCTGCTTAGCTGGTACATAAGCCCGACATAACGTTTACATAGCCGAAGCAGTCTAATCTAAGTCTCATCTAAGCTTCATCTAATAGTCATCCTATAGCCGGTGTATAAGCTGAGGAGGGTGTATAGCGGTTTCAGGATTAACGGTTCGGGCATGTATAGCGATTCCAGGATTAAGCGAGGCAGGAAACGCATAGGAACCACCGAGGCTGTAAAATGAACTGTGTCAAAGGTTAACTTTAATGCAGTTTTTTATGCTAGACAAACAACACCCTGATTATGAACGCCTTCAGAAAAAGGCGCTGGAGCAATTACGAACCGGTAAGTCG
>NZ_JAIQXE010000001.1:2140000-2266000 GCF_020076305.1 Flavihumibacter profundi | reverse complement strand
CGCTGTACTGATTGATAATTATTGCATCTTTAGAACATAGATCGGCTGTGTCGGAATAATTATCAATCTGCACAGCGCATTGAAAAATAGAACTTTGAAAAATTGACACAGTTTATTTTACACTCCCCCTTGTCACCTCCATGATACTAATAAGGTTCCAATAAGGTTCCTATGCGTTTCCTGCAAAGCTTATACAAATTGTACACTTTTATCCTTTAACCCTTTTAAAACAAATTAACTATGGCACGCGCAGATAACAATATCGTCACCCGCTTCAGCAGCGGCGCATTAGCTTACACCGTTGTTCTATTTACTTTGGTTATTTCTTGGATACTCTACTGATTAGGGAATAGATCGTTCAGTTACTATGTTGGATATTTGCCTGCTTAACCAGCCATATCATGAAAATAGAACACCTTGCAATTTGGGTCGATGACCTGGAACTCATGAAAGAATTCTACCTGAAATATTTTGGTGCCACTTCCGGTGAAAAATATACCAATGTAAAAAATCAGTATACTTCCTACTTTATAAATTTTGGTGCGGGAACGGCGCGCCTGGAACTCATGCACAAACCAAATATATTTCCAACAACCGGACTAAGAGGATTTTCCAAAGGCATTGCACACTTTGCTATTTCAGTGGGAGGGCGCGAGCAGGTAAATGAACTTACTGAAATCCTCCGAAAAGATAATTACACCATTTATAGCGAGCCAAGGACAACCGGTGATGGTTATTATGAGAGTGTTGTTTTGGATCCTGAAGGGAATTACCTGGAAATAACCATTTAAAACATAATGGGAATGAAGAACTTGTTATTTTCATCCCCAATTTTCATCCCCAATAATTTATTATGAGGCAGATTGCGACCCTGTTTTCCTGGTTTCTTGCCAACCTTGCTTTGGGTAAAAGGCGCACCTTTGTATTCCTGGCAATTTCCGGTTCAATATTTTTTTTAACTACTTGCGTGGGCCGGCAGGCAGAGGCTCCCGATCCCGTTATAACCCTTCCGGATGGCAACCGCCTTGTGGGTTCAGCAACCTGCAAAAATTGCCACGCTGACATCTACAATAGTTTTTTACATACCGCACATAGCCTCACTTCCAAACCGCCTCTCAAGAAATATATAAAAGGGAGTTTTGAAGAAAAGAAAAACTGGTTCCATTACAGTATTGATGATGGTGTAAGGATGGTTGAACTGGACACCGGATTTTTCCAGGCCAATTTTAAAAACAGGAACTTTGATAAAGCCTATAAGTTTGGAATGGTTATCGGATCCGGAACGAGAGGACAAACTTATCTTTATTGGGAAGGGAACCATCTTTTTCAACTACCTGTTTCCTATTATACTATGGCGGATACCTGGACAAACAGCCCGGGTTATCCAGATGATGAAGCTGTTTTCACCAGGCCGATTCAGGCGCAATGTTTAGGATGCCACAGTAGCTATGTAAAAGTATTGCCGGCTAAAGCACATGCCCAGGATGAATTTGATCACAATTCGGTGGTGTATGGAATCAATTGTGAACGTTGCCACGGGGCAGGAGGGAAGCATGTGGACTTCCATACCGAGCACCCTGAAGATAAGCAGGCCAGATTTATTATCAATGCGGCAAACTTGTCCCAAAGGCAGCAACTGGATGCCTGCGCAGTTTGCCATTCCGGCGTTTCGAATGACATGAAACCTTCACTTGGCTTTATTACCGGTGATACAATTCCACATCATAATACTGTTCCGGCTGACTCAATGCCACCCCTTGATGTTCATGGCAATCAATATGGCTTATTAGTGGCCAGTAAATGTTTCAGGGTGAGTGGTTCAATTACTTGTTCTACCTGCCATAATACACATCAGCAGGAAAGGGGAAACACTGCATTGTTTTCACAGCGTTGTATGACCTGCCACACTGAGGCTAAGGGAAGCTTCTGTAAGATGGCACCGGAATTGGGTGCTGCCAACCTTATTAGTAACTGTATTGATTGCCACATGCCCGCGAAAGAATCGCAGGTGCTAAATGTAAAAATGGAACATGAAGCAAACCATAAACCGGCTGTTATACACTCGCATTACATTTCCATTTATCCCGATGAGACAAGGAAAATGGTCGAAATTATTAAAGGTCATTCAGTAACCAGGTAATTCAGCTTACCTGAATGTATAGCCGATGCCCATCAGTTGTGTCAGTAACTGGGCGGGAGCATCCGTGGCTGTGCAGCGCCCTTCCAGCTTTGGCGAAATCGGGGAAAATTTTTTGAGGTATTCTTCAATTATGCTATGCATAGTTAAACCCAGTTTTTGTGGTGCTTTTACATTATCTAACCTGCAGATGGTCGTATCAGGGTCCCCTTCCCTTTCACAGGCAATAATACTGTACTCTTTCATTGGGTCTATTGGCCTTCCGCCAATTTTTATTGAATTAACCCTTTTGCCGGCTTCCTTGCCAATGGTGAAATTCACTTCCATACCTTTAAACCGAACCACCCATCCGCCAAACCTTTTCGCAGGATCCTTTGCAAATGCATTCTGCAATTCTTTCTCCATCCAGTTCCACAATTGCTGACCGGTGACCCATCCTTTTTTAGCCTCATTATTTACCGGTAACATGCTCCATAAGAAGTCTGCAGTTATATCGGCCATCCCGGTAGCAGGGTCGGGAACAAGCGGCGGACAAAAACGAAAGCCATTGCTAAGGGCAATGTCTGGAGAAAACTTCCACATAATGGCATCCGTAATAAAGTTGTCCATCGGTGTTTCAATGACATAATACCGCATCAACGGCGTTTTTGTTTTACCAATCACACGGTCCAGTTCTTTTTTATAAGGTTCCCTTGCCTGCCTGACCAGTTCTTTCATTTCCTCATCTTCCCTGTATTGTTCAGGATCAGCATCCAGTAATTGGTAGGTATGGTCTTTAACGACACCCTGCTCAATCACTATGTCGAGTTTTGCTACAAATGAACCAAAGGCACCCGGTTCAGTAACTTTTGCATATTTTCCTGCAATGGGTTGCCTTACCCGCTCATGCGTATCGGCGCCGAGGATATAATCAACTCCATTTACTTCTGGCAGGTTTGATAGTCCAACCTGTTGCGCCAGCCCCATATGCGTTAAGAGGAATACCATCTGGCATTGCTCATATTCCTTCAGTATTTTGATATACCTGGCAACATTTTTTTCCGGAAATGTAAATTGTATCCCCTTGCTGTAAGCGGGTGATTGTCTCTTTGGGGTAAGCGGGTCATTATACCCGATAAAACCAATTTTAATTCCTACGATATACTTGATAAAATAAGGCGGGAAAATAAGGTCGCCCTTCTGTTCATCATTGGTATTATGGAACATATTGGCACAAACCTTCACACCATTGTAAGCAAACATATCTTTCATCATCATTTCCTTGCCATAAACAACTTCCCAATTGCCCGGCAGCATGATATCATAACCAATATTGTGCATGAGTGGTACAATTGCTTTTCCTTCAGTCATCGAGGCAACACCGCCACCCTGGAAGCAATCCCCGCCATCAATAACAAGCGTGCTTGCGGGATTATTATTCCTTAGGGTATTGATCATCGTTTTCAGCGTTGCCAACCCGCCCCTTTTTTTAAAGACAGGCTTGCCATTCTCGAGAAAGAATTCATCATGGGGCATCAATTGTGAATGAATGTCTGCCGTATGTAAAAGGGTTAATATTGTTGCTTTCCCATTTTTTATGGCCTTATTTTGCGCCATGTTTTTTTCTTTGTAGGCAGCGTCATCATCACTTAATGCTGATGCGGCGAGAGGCGTAACCAGTCCGCCCCCAATACCTAATCCCAATCCTAGTTTACCGGCACTCCTCAAAAATTCGCGACGGCTGTTGGCGGATAATTCAACATGAAGTTCTTTTTCCGCCTTACTGATTTCCTTTTCATAACAACTCTTGCAGGTACATTTTGGCAGGTGTTGGTGGGCCATTGTAATAGTTTATGGTTTTGCAGGGGGGCGGGATTTATCCGCGGCTTCTTTTGCTTTTTTACGGGCATCCGCAATGGGTTGAAAAGGGCCGTATTTGTGTTGCTTTTCTGTAAACCCATCAGTAAATGGACCAAAAGGATGGTCGATAGGTTTTTTTGAAATATCCGGCCAGTCTTTACTCAGGTCCATAAAAGGCCTGGGCTGCGAATTTATAAATGCAGCAACATCCCAGGCTTCTTCGGTAGTAAGTTTTGGGTTGTTGTGACTCGATTGTCCAAAGGGCATGTTGTCTCTTGCATATCCGGCCAGCCTGGATATACGGTATAGCCCGGCACCAATATTAAAACTGTTTTCCCCCCACAATGGCGGGTAAGTATAACTAATACCGGCTGGCCCTTTTAACCCTTCGCCATGAGTGCCATGGCAGGTCTGGCAATTGTTTTTATATACAATCCCGCCTTTCTCCGGACTGGCTGCGCGATCCATATAGGGAAGGTCATTGATTCCCGAACCTTTGGGCTTTTCACCTTTTTTAACGTCTTGTCCAATCCATTTCATATAGGCAAGGAAAGCCTTCATTTCATGGCTGTTAGTGTCTATGGTCTCCCCGTTCAGGCTTCTTTCGAAGCAGTCATTCACCCGTTTAGTGATGCTTTCAACTGAGCCGCTTCGATCCCTGTATTTAGGATAAGTAGAGTAAACAGCTCCGTAATTATTTCCCCAGGGTAACTTACCCGCATTGAGGTGGCAGTTCTGGCAGTTCATCCCGGCGTTGATTGGTTTTACAATTCCTTTTGGCCCAAAATACCGCGAGGTGTTTGCAACAAGGTCCTCCCCGTATATAACCAGTTCCCTCTCTTCGCCGTCCAGTTCATTATCTGTGAATAAGCTCGGTGCCTGCCAGTATTCTGCAGTATCCTCCGGCGAGGATACTATTTTTTTAGTGGGATGTTCTGCACCGAGGAATCCCTTAATGATCATAATTGCTGCTATAAATAGAAGCAGGTATAGCAACCAGTATTCTTTAAGGTGTTTCATTTGGTCAATTATTTCAGAAACTATAATTCAATACAATATTATACAAACTCATATTTACCTTATTGATTACATATTTGTCATTGCCATAGGTGTTTCCGGATTTTCCTTTGTAAACATATAATAATTGCAGGTCCATTCCCTGCAGGAAGCCTTTAAAACTATACCTGGCATCAAGGTTCAGCTGGGTATAGGAAGGCATCCCATATTTGTTCAGGGCGTAATTGTTGATATCCGGTAAATCAAAGTAACCAAAACCAGCCTGGGTCTTCAGGTTTAATTTTGGCAAAGAATATCCCACTTTAACCACATACGCGTTAACATCCCCAAATCCATCGTTCCGCTCCCTTGGCATAAAGGTATAAAAAGGTTCACGACCCCATTCCCTCGGCATCAGGTAACGCCCGTCTGCTGTAATTCGGGTAAAGTTGAAGGATGTTTGCCAACGGTTATTTTCCCAACCCGCCTTAGCGCCTAAAACCTGTGCTTTCCCCCCTTTTGGGAAATACGCATTGACCGGGTCTGGATTTCCACCGTCGTTAATTGCATCCTGCCTGATATATTGAAAACCGCTTACCAACTTGCTTTTATTTGCTATCGGTATTTTAAAATCTGCCTGTAAAAGGGCGGTATTGAAAATATTTTCAACCCAAACCTCCCAGCCGGTCAGGCTGATATTTTTTGCAGGCGTATAAGTGATGCCGACCAAGCCAATCCCTTTGCTGGAAAGATTGCCGGCATACCCCGATTTTGTTCCATCTGTATGGATCCCGGTAGGGTACAAGCCAATTGATTCCCCGGTATTAAACCAGTTCGTAGTACTTCTTGGCGAAAGGCTGTATAAAAAACCGGTTTCGATTTTGGTTTTCTTAATGTCGTTGATATTTGCCCAGATCCCTTCAACTGTATTGGGGCGCATCCGCCCGTCCTGCAGGTTGATAAATGGAGTATTGATGAATTGTTTTCCAAAAATGACTTTCGAGCTTTTCCATTTATAAGACAGGTATAACTCCTCTGTTTTTATTATGTCGGTTTTCCTGGCAGGGTTTTCAATATCAAACAACCCGATTTCATAGCGGTTAGGTTGCTTGGTTGCAGGGTCGGGTTTTGTAAGGTCGGAAGAACCGATATTATAAATCATTGATCCCCCTATGCCCAATTGAAAGCCAAGGAATGGTGCTGTTTCATATTTTAAGGCGGCGCCGGCAGCATTTGCAAAGTAATCAGTCAAGCCTGCGTTATTATCCGTGGCCATAAAATAATACCTTAACTGACCATGCACCTGCCCCTTTTTAAAAGCCTGCAGCAATGAACTGGTATCTGCATTTGACTGTGGTTGCTGGGCATTGGTAGCAATAAAAGTGAATAATGCAATAAATGTTACTAAAATTTGCTTCATCAGTTATTTTTTATAACACTGCTTATTTTCAGGTATCGCAAATATCAACTGCCGGTTATTGGAACTCCATGACTTATGTCACACAAAGGGAATTGCTTCGGGAGAATGGTTGATAGAATTCGCTGGTTGTTAATAATGGACTAATTTTAAGGAAACTGTAATTGAGTAAACCAGGTAATACAGATTTCGATGCCATTGTAGTTGGTTCAGGCCCAAATGGACTTGCTGCTGCCATTACGTTGCAAAAACAAGGTTTATCAGTGTTACTCCTGGAAGCGAAACCAACTATTGGTGGTGGAATGCGTACTGCCGAATTAACCCTTCCCGGCTTTAAACACGATGTCTGTTCTGCCATCCATCCGTTAGCTGCCATTTCCCCTTTTTTCAAATCCGCCGGGTTGGAAAAATTCGGATTGAAATTTATCCAGCCGCCAGTTTGCGCAGCGCATCCCTTCGATGACGGATCTGCTGCTGCAATCTACCCTTCGCTCGAGGCAACTGCTGCGGCATTGAATATTGACAAACAGGCATACCTTGACCTGATGCAGGATATAGTAGCGCAATGGCCTGGTTTAATCAATGACCTATTTGCTCCTTTGCAATTTCCACGGCATCCTTTAGCAATGGCCAGGTTTGTCAGGAAAGGGTTTCCTTCAGCAGAAAGCATGGCAAAAAAATTTTCTTCAGAAGCTGCGAAGGGTTTGATAGCCGGCATGGCTGCGCATAGTATGCTGCCCCTTTCAAAGCCAATTACAGCTGCATTCGCATTGGTCCTGATGGCTACTGCACATACACATGGCTGGCCAATTCCGGTTGGTGGATCACAGTCAATTGCAGATGCCATGACAGCATGTTTCCTGACCTTAGGCGGGGAAATTGAAACAGGTGTTGAAATTAAAAATAGCAGGCAGCTGCCTTCTGCTAAAGCGTTACTTTATGACCTTACCCCAAAGCAATTGTTGCGAATAGCCGGACAGGATTTTTCAGCTTTTTATACATGGCAATTGTCCAGGTTTAGGTATGGTATGGGCGTTTTTAAAATTGACTGGGCTTTGGATGGGCCTATCCCGTTTACTGCTGCAGAATGCAGGAATGCCGGAACTGTTCACCTGGGAAATAGCTTTGCTGAAATTGCTGCAGCCGAAGCTTTGTCCAATAAAGGCACACATCCCGATTCACCCTTTGTATTGCTTGCGCAACAATCCCTTTTTGATACAAGCCGTGCCCCCTCAGGTAAACAAGTAGCCTGGGCTTATTGCCATGTGCCTAATGGATCTACACGTGATATGACTATCGCTATTGAAGCGCAGGTTGAAAGATTTGCACCGGGATTTCGTGATCGCATCATTGGCCGGCATGTGATGAATACCACTGCCATGGAAGATTACAATGCAAATTATATTGGTGGTGATATTAATGGTGGCGTTATTGACGCAACCCAGTTGTTAACGAGACCGGCTATGCGCTTTTCCCCTTACCGGACCAGTGCAAAAGGAATCTATATCTGTTCTTCTGCCACTCCGCCTGGTGGTGGGGTGCATGGTATGTGCGGTTACCATGCCGCGAAAACAGCTTTGCGGGATGTTTTTGGAGGTGAGCGGCTCACCGCTTACCATTAAAAAGCCACACCCGCCAGTTCCAGGCTTTTCTTCTTCAACTGCTGTATCGCAATATCCTCAATGATAGGATCAGGCGTAACAACCAGGGAGGTATTGTTTGTCTTCCACCAGTCATGCTCCAGTAATTCCCTTACAGCGAGTACCCCTACCAGGTATTTTCTTTCCTCCCGGGCATGCCATTCTTCAATCCATTCAAATTTATCGCGCGGAATATGTTTCCAGTCAGTGAAACTAACATATACCCGCAGGTAATAATCGTTGGTCAACTCATTAGGCTGGTGGTGATATAGTTTTTTATACTCGTATTTGTAATCATACCGAAGGGCCGAGAGGTCGCTGAGCACGGCCGATGCGGTAGGAAAACTTCCGGCACCTTTTCCGTAAAAAAACTGTTTGTCTGAAAAACCGCTTTCGATCACCACGCCGTTGTATTCATTCTTTACAAAAGCAAGGTGGTCTTCCTGCGGGATGAATTGAGGCAGTATAAAGCTTGCCACCTTGCCATTTGTGAGTTTCTGCGCCTGGGCAACCAGTTTGATCTGTTGCCCTTTTTCAGCGGCTACTTTAGCATCCATAGCATGAATATTCTGAATGCCGGTGAAAAGCAGGTTATCCGGATGTTCAATTATACCGTAAGCATGGGTGAGCAGGAACGCCCATTTGTTTACCGCGTCATAGCCTTCCACATCCAGTTTGGGATCAGACTCAGCGAAACCTAATTGCTGTGCCAGTAAAAGAGCCGACTGGAAATCCAGCTTGTCTTCAAACATCTTAGTCAGTATGAAATTCGTTGACCCGTTCACGATAGCCTTGATGCCATGCAAAAGATCATTGTCGTAATATTCTTCCAGGTTGCGGATCACCGGGATGGAAGCACAGGCAGCAGCTTCATATAATAAACTTTGCCCGGTTTCCTGCTGTAAGGCCAGCAGCTCAGGCAGGTGCTCTGCGATCATTTTCTTACTTGCACTCACTACGGCCTTGCCGTTTCTCAGGGCAGTTGATACAATATCGAAAGCTGCTTCCGATTCGTTGATTACTTCTACGATTACATTGATTTCCTCGTCATTCAACAGGTCATCTTTCTCTGTAGTAAACAGGGCAGCAGGCGCATTCCTTTTTTTTGCCGGGTCCTTTATACACACTTTTTTTATTGATGCACTTAAGGAAGGTGTCTGTTGTAATACTTTATACAATCCTTCTCCTACCACGCCGAATCCGAATAGTCCAATGGTCAGTTGCTTGTGATGTGTCATATCGTTGATCGTTAATCGTTAATCGCGAATCAGGTGAAATCTTTCACGGCTTACTTAGTGATTTTTCTTCTTTGTTTAGTGCAGTCGAAATTGCAAGTGCTGTTTCCAGGTCATTGATCAGGTCCTGCACATCTTCCAATCCAACACTTAGCCGCACCAGGCTGTCTGCTACACCGGCTGCCTTCCTTTTTTCTGTTTCAATGCTTTTATGCGTCATGCTTGCTGGATGGCTTACCAAGCTCTTCACCCCACCCAGGCTTTCTGCCAGGTGAAATAATGCTGTATTCGTTACAAGTCCGATTGCTGCAGCTTCCGTATCATTTTTCAGGCTGAAAGATACAACACCACCAAAGTCTTTTTGTTGTTTGCATGCAACGGCATGGTTAGGGTGACTGGCCAGGCCGGGGTAATACACTTTATCAACCAGTGGATGATGCTGCAGGTACTGCGCAATGATAGCTGCATTGCGGCAATGCTGGCCAATCCTGAGGTGGAGTGTCTCTAATCCGCGGATCAGTAAAAAACTATCAAACGGACCTAAAACAGCGCCACAGGCATTCTGGTAAAACTTCACCTGCCGCCCCAGGTCCTCATTTTTTGTGATAACCAGTCCGGCTATCACATCACTATGCCCGCCAATATATTTGGTCGCACTGTGCACTACGATATCAGCTCCATGAAGCAATGGCTGCTGCAGGGCAGGGGAGGCGAATGTATTGTCCACTGCAAGTAAAATTTTATAGCGGTCCGCAATTGCTGCAATTGCCTGTATGTCCGACACCTTAAGTGTCGGGTTGGTGGGTGATTCAATCCAGATCAGTCTGGTTTTTGCAGTTATAGCGCGGTTGATGGCACCAAGGTCAGTAGTGTCAACATAGGTAACATTGATCCCGAATTTTTTGTACACTTTCTCAAAGAGCCTGTAGGCGCCGCCATAAATATCATCCACCGCAACGATCTCATCGCCTGATTCCAGTAATTTGATCACTGCGTCAATGGCTGCCAGTCCGCTGGCAAAAGCAGCAGCCACTGTGCCGCCTTCAAGTTTTGCCACTATTTTCTCCAGCTCCTGGCGGGTTGGATTGTTGGTGCGGCTGTAATCATACCCCTTGTTTACACCGGGGGCTTCCTGCACAAAAGTGCTGGTTTGGTAAATCGGAACGGCAATTGCGCCGGTTTGTGCATCCACCGGGATGCTGTGCAATAATTGTGTTGTCGCTTGCATGTTAAACAGTTTTTTTTAGTTGAAAAACAGGTTTTGTGCGACACCTACCAAGTATGATCGGAAGACTGATTTGTACAAACAAAAAAGCTCTTCCGATAAATCATCAGAAGAGCTATATGAAGAAGTTGAATTCTGCAGAAGCTGTTCATCTGACTTATCTCCCCAGTCTTCGATCCGGAACTGAATCGTAAACGGGCTGGATTTGGCACCTTACTTCGCGTTACTAAACACGAAACAGGTTGTCAAGGCTTCATCGGGCCATTTCCCTCTGCCTTTCTTGATAAGTGATGCTGTAAAGAACTGGTGCAAAGATATATCGGTATTTCCCGAATCGCCAAAAAAAACTTCAAAAACCTTTCCTTTCGCAGCTTGTTGTACTTTCGGCTATCGGTAAAATCATGAAGAAAATTAAAACAGCGGTTCCTGTTTCCCAGCCCATGGATGCCATTGAAGTGATCGGCGCCAGGGAACATAACCTGAAAAATATTGATATTTCCATACCTAAAAACCAACTGGTAGTTTTCACAGGGGTGAGTGGTAGCGGAAAATCTTCCCTCGCCTTTGATACCATCTATAACGAAGGGCAAAGAAGGTACATGGAGAGTTTCAGTGCCTATGCCCGGCAGTTTGTTGGTGATATGGAGCGACCCGATGTGGACAAGATCACCGGCCTGTCGCCTGTTATCTCCATCGAACAGAAAACAACCAATAAGAACCCCCGTTCCACAGTTGGCACAATAACGGAAGTATATGATTTTTTGCGTTTGCTTTTTGCCCGTGCTTCAGATGCATACAGCTATAATACCGGGAAGCTGATGACCAAATTCTCTGAAGAAGAAATCGTTGAAAATATTTTCGCTAAATACAGCCATAAAAAAATTAGCCTCCTGGCTCCATTGGTCCGTGGACGGAAAGGTCATTACCGTGAGTTGTTTGAAGATATCCGAAAAAAGGGATACCTGAAGGTGCGCGTTGATGGTGAAGTGAAAGACCTGGTGCCAAAGATGCAGGTGGATCGTTATAAGATCCATGATATTGAAGTGGTGATTGATCGCATGGCGGTAACAGAAGACCTTAAGTTGCGCCTCAGCCAGAGCGTTCAAAAATCAATGCAGGTTGGCAAGGGACTTATGTTTTTATTGCTTAACGACTCAGATCAATTGATACAGTACAGCCGGCAACTCATGTGTGAAGATACCGGTATCAGTTATGAAGAACCATCTCCTAATGCATTCTCTTTTAATTCTCCTTATGGGGCTTGTCCTACCTGCAAAGGATTGGGCACGGTTTACCAGATCAGCATGGAAAGGGTAATACCCGATTGGGATAAAAGCATTAAGGATGGCGCCATTGCCCCGCTTGGGGAAGAGCGTGATGCATATGTTTTCCGGCAGGTACAACAGGTCGCTAAAAAACATAAAATCGATTTAAAAAAGCCGGTAAAGGAACTGGCTGAATCTGCGCTGAACCTGATCTTATACGGTAATGAAGAAGGCTCAACAGAAACAATCCTTGAATTTGATGACATGCCTGCAGCTGAACGGGTTTATGCAGAAGAATTTGAAGGGATCATTCCCCAGTTGAAGAGATGGTTTTCAACAGGCACTTCCGAACCAATCAGGGAATGGGCTGAAGGATTCATGGAACTGAATACCTGTTCTACTTGTGATGGTGCACGCTTGAAAAAAGAGAGTCTGTGGTTCAGGGTGGACGGAAAGAATATTTCAGAATTAAGCGAATGGAACCTGGATAAATTATTGGCCTGGTTTACCGGCCTGGAAAAACGAATTGGCAAAAAACAACAGCTGATCGCCAAGGATATCCTGAAAGAAATCAGGGAGCGCTTGCAATTCCTCTTAGACGTAGGCCTTACCTACCTTACCCTCAACCGGTCTTCTAAAACACTGAGCGGGGGCGAATCGCAGCGCATCAGGCTGGCAACCCAGATAGGTTCCCAATTGCAGGGAATTACTTATGTGCTCGATGAACCAAGTATAGGCCTGCACCAGCGGGACAACCAGCGACTGATCACCGCCCTGCAAAACCTGCGCAATATAGGAAACAGTGTTCTAGTGGTTGAACATGATAAAGATATCATGCTTGCTTCCGATTACCTGGTGGATATCGGTCCAAGGGCAGGTAAATTCGGCGGCCAGATTGTTGCCCAGGGAACACCAAAAGAAGTGCTGGCATCCCATTCCGAAACCGCACAATACCTGAATGGTGAAAAGCGCATAGCTATTCCTGTTGAAAGGAGGAAAGGTAATGGCAAATTCCTGGAATTGAAAGGGGCAACAGGCAATAACCTGAAGAATGTAAGTGTGCGTTTTCCACTTGGTAAACTGATCCTGGTTACGGGTGTCAGCGGCAGCGGAAAATCCACACTGATCAATGAGACCCTGTATCCGATCCTTTCACAATATTGTTATGATTCCAAGCAGAAGCCACTTCCGTATAAGTCCGTTAAAGGCCTGGAACTGCTGGACAAGGTTATTGAAATTGACCAGTCACCCATTGGCAGGACACCCAGGAGTAACCCGGCTACCTATTGTGGATTTTTTACTGAAATCAGGCAGCTTTTTGCTGCTGTTCCTGAAGCGAAAATCAGGGGATATGCAGCCGGGCGATTTTCCTTTAATGTTAAAGGTGGCCGTTGTGATGTTTGTGAAGGCGGGGGTATGCGTGTTATCGAAATGAATTTCCTGCCGGATGTATACGTGCATTGCGAAAAGTGCAATGGAAAACGCTATAACCGTGAAACACTGGAAATAAGGTATAAGGGAAAGTCAATCAGTGATGTGCTCGATATGACAGTTGATGAAGCCGTGGATTTCTTCCAGGCAGTACCTTATTTGTACAGGAAGATCAAGGTGTTGCAGGAAGTTGGACTAGGATATATAACGCTTGGACAATCGGCTGTAACGCTCAGTGGGGGAGAGGCGCAAAGGGTTAAGCTGGCAACAGAACTTTCTAAAAAGGATACAGGAAAAACTTTTTATATTCTGGATGAGCCTACCACAGGCCTGCATTTCCAGGATATTCAGCATTTACTGGATGTGCTCAATAAGCTGGTTGACCGTGGCAATACAGTACTCATAATTGAGCATAATCTTGATGTTATTAAAGTGGCCGACCATGTGATCGATATTGGTCCGGAAGGGGGCGATGGCGGCGGATTGGTTTTATTCGAAGGAACACCTGAAGCCATGGTTAATGTAAAGGAAAGCCATACTGCACGGTTTGTCCGGGAAGAACTTGCACAAGGCGCGAAATAAAACAAACTGCCGGCAATTACTCATCGCCGGCAGTTAAGGATACCGGATAAACAGAAAAGTTACAATCCCAATAAGCGTTGGCAGGGATGGATCAATAAAATCGTTTCATGGAAGGGTACTTGTAATAGGGAACGGATCAGGTTTTGAAAAACCGGATATTAGGATCTTACTAATTTCCCTGCCGCTTATTGGTGGTATTGTAAAGAACTTTATTGCACTACTATTGTCCCGCTTTCAATACGGGTATCGTCGCTGAATACTTCAAAATAATAATTCCCTTTTTCTGGTTTGCTTACAACAGTGGTCTCCCTGTTCCTGACCTTGCTCGATTTGATCAATTTCCCTTGCTGGCGGAAAAGCAGGAGTTGGTAAATTTTGCCTTCTTCTCCACTTGCGGAAAAGAATAGTACCTGTTGTGAAGCATTAGTGTAAAGGTTAATCGTGTGGTTTTTGTTGCTGTTTAGTTTTTGAATGATAATACTGTCTTTTTCTACAGGGCTTACATTGGTCATAGCCATGCTAACCTGTGTTGACAAACTGCTTAAGCCAATTACGATCGTCAGAAGCAGCTGCCTGGCTGTTAACATTCGCTTCATGGATTACGGATTTCAGTGTGTTTTCATAAAAGAAAAAATGGGTACGGATTAATGATCAACTGAAATATAGGGTTTAGAAGCGCAGGGTCGGACATTTAATGGGTTTATAGTTGTCGTTATTGTTACCATTGCCGAGCCTGAAACTAACTTTGAATCCGAATGAATAATAAGCATCTTTATTGGTTGCTGTTCCCCGCTTGTCACCAGGTCCATAACCAGCACTGGTGTTGCTTCCCTGGTCAGATTTGTTTGCCATTCTCCTGGCCAGTTGTGCTTTCTGGGAACCAATCCCGAAATATTTATCGAACAAGTCCGGGTCGATGTATGTGGTGCTTACGTCATCAATATAGTCTGTAAATGTTTTTCTGTGTATAACCTCCAGTGAAACACTGGTATTGTCATTTATAAAGTACTTAACACCTATACCCATGGGGATATTTAATTGTGTTGTCTTATAAGGTTTCCTGTCGGGGTATTCAGCAAATCCCTGTCCCTCAGTACTGAGGTCTTTCAGGTTTACCCATTGGCCTGTTAAGGGGTCAGTTCCCTGCGGATTGAAATTGAATACACCCACACCAAGTAAACCGTAAGGCCTTATTTTTTTATATACTTCTTCAGGGTCATATTCGTATAATACAGTTGGGTAAATTTCTGCTGCAATGAATCCTTCAAGTATCCTCGACCTGAAATCAGAATTGCGGAATTTCCGGGCTTCTTCCAGTCCGCCCTGGCTTTTAATTATTTCGTCGGCTCCGGTAATGGTTCCGTAGTTAACAGCGAGCCTCATGGCAAATAATGGATTAACATAACCAGTTAAATGCGCGCCTACCATCAAGTGTGTTTGTGAAAAATTGTTGTCTTTCAAAAAACCCATTCCACGGCCTTTTGTCCCGCCTAGGTCACCAAGGAAGTTTGATGGGCCGAAGGTAACTCCGGCTTCAAATTCATTGAAGATGCCTATCTGGCTGAATGAAGTCTGTGTAAATGCAATTGCAAGTAAGGATAGGGCACATTTACGCAATAAAAAGTGTAAATGCTGTTTCATGAATATCAGATTTTGTTTTCGAACGGTTACAAGGATTCCTGATATTAACGAAGAACAGTTGCCTCTCGTATAGGCTTCGTAGATTTTTTTTAAATCTGCGTAAAAATACCTGATGAATATACTAGGGCATTAAAAGCATCTCTACGTGTTTGATGCCATCTTCCAGGTAGATTTCGCCGGCAGCCTTAAATCCAAGAGATGAATAGAATTTTTCCAGGTACAATTGGGCGCCAATACGTATCGGGTTGTTCCCGAATAATTTATAGCAGGCTGTTATGGATTCTTCCATTAAGGCGCGGCCAATACCTTCACCCCTGACCTGCGGCGAACTTACTACCCTGCCAATGGACATTTCATCATAAGCAATTCCGGGCGGCACCAGTCTTGTAGATGCAGCCAGTAAATGACCTTTCCATCCTAATAAATGCCAGCAGTCCTGGTCCTTATTATCCATGTCCAGGAATACACAGTTTTGTTCCACTACGAAAACTTCACTCCGCAGCCTTAATAATTGGTATAACTCATGCACGGTCAGGTGCTCAAAGCTTTTTAATTGCCAGTTGATTTGCATGGGTCCGAATTTATTTACCTACTGAAGGAATTATAGCAAGGCTTTCATGGCCGGCTTCATCCACAGACTGGAGACCAAAAAGATAATTGTCTTTTGAATAGGGAAGGCGCATATTGATTTCCCTTGTGAAAATCTTTTTTTGCCACTGGGGTGCGGTTGTTTCCCTTACTAAAACATAATAACCTGCTGCCTTTCCATGCGCTGGCTTTTTCCAGGATAGCAAAGTTGAATTGGTGAGGTCTTTTACATCGATGGTAAACTCTTGTGGTGTAGCCGGGGCTGAAGCCAGGTTGGCCAGGCAAACCAGGTTTACTGCTGTATTTTTCCTCAGGTATTCAAAATCCATAAATTCTGCCAGGTCCCCGTATTGAACCGATTTTTCATTCCTGATATCCTGGTGCTGGTGGGTATAGTTTTCATTCATTTCAGTTAACCGTACTGCAGTAAATCCTTTTTCAACAAAAGGAGTATGGTCACCTCCCCGCAGGAACCTGTCATTTCGGTATATCATCACCAGTTCAATATGGTCTACATACCGTTCACCAACTTCTTTCACATAGCGTGCCAGCTGCCTGCAATGGCCATCATTTTCACCGCCCAGGTTACGGATGCCAGTTGCCTGTTTATCGAGTTCAAAAGCTGGCAACCCTTCACTGAAAATCCTGAGTTTTGTATTATCCGTTATTTGTGTTTCATTGCTGTGGTTATTTCCAATAATATCATTATTCAGCACGGCTTCCAAAGCCCAGTTTTGTTTTTTTGCTTTGCCGGCAAGAAAATCAGCGCCGTATAATCCCTGTTCCTCACCACTAACTGCTACGAAAATAATAGTTGCCGGAAATGATTTTTTACTGAGTATCCTGGCAGATTCAATAACGGCAGCAACGCCACTGCCATCATCATTCGCGCCAGGAGCATCTGCAGTAATATTCATAATATCACTAACCCTGCTGTCGAGGTGGCCGCTGATTAAAAATATTCTTTTGTCTGCTGTATCGGTTCCTTTTAAAATGGCCATGCAATTTCCCAGCAGTACGGGTTTGTTAACCCTTCGGCCATCCGGGGCCAGCGTTGTTGTGTCAACGAAAGCTGTCATCCTCCCGTTGCTTCCACGGGCAAATTCAATGAATTTATTCACCACCCACTGCCGTGCAGCCCCGATACCTTTCCGTGGATCGCCGGCTGTACTTAAGGTATGTCTTGTGCCAAACGCAACAAGCTGGTTTATATAGGCATGCAGGGAATCTGCATTTACTTCACTGGCCATTTGCGCGATTACCGGATCACGGTTGACAATTGTTTGTGCGGAAGCAGTAACTCCCGCCAATAATAATATGGTGAAAAAAAGACCTTTTATCATGTAGATTGTTGAAGATGGTAAATGTACTCAATACCCATATTTTTCCTTCCACCGGAGCTGTAAAAATTTCCGGAGTTCTTCTTCCCTCGCATTCCTGCCGGGTTTAAAAAATGCATGTCCGCTTATTTCGGCAGGAAGGTATTCCTGTGCAGAAAAATTAAGTTCATAATCATGCGAGTACTGGTAACCTTTACTATAATTAAGGTTCTTCATCAATTGTGTTGGGGCATTACGGATATTTAAAGGCACCGGTAAGTCACCTGTTTGTTTCACCAGGGCAAGGGCTTCGTCAATGGCCAGGTAACTGGCATTGCTTTTTGGCGAAGTGGCCAGGTAAATTGCGCATTGCGACAATATGATCCTGGCTTCAGGATGCCCTATTTTATTAACGGCATCAAAACAGGCATTGGCCAGCAAAATGGCATTCGGGTTCGCATTGCCTATATCCTCGCTGGCTAGTATGACCATCCGGCGGGCAATGAATTTTACATCCTCACCACCGGCAATCATCCTTGCCAGCCAGTATACTGCAGCATTTGGGTCACTGCCCCGCATGGATTTAATAAATGCAGAAATGATATCATAATGCTGTTCGCCTAGTTTGTCGTACATCGCCACTTTTTGCTGGGCTACCTGCATTACCTGTTCATCTGTTATTATAATGGGTGGTTTCTTCCCGGCCGATTGTACCACCAGTTCCAGCAGGTTCAGCAACTTACGGGCATCCCCACCTGAAATACGGATCAGTGCTTCAGTCTCTTTCAGTTCTATTGACTGTTTTTTGAGCCATTCGTCTTTTTCAATGGCCTGGCGCAACAGGTTTTGCAGGTCCTTTTCATCGAGGGGTTTTAATACATATACCTGGCACCTGCTGAGCAGGGCACTGTTCACCTCGAAGGAGGGATTCTCAGTAGTAGCGCCGATCAGGGTAATGGTTCCTTTTTCAACAGCACCCAATAATGCATCCTGTTGGGATTTGTTGAACCTGTGAATCTCATCTATAAATAATATGGCTTTTTCCTGGCTGCGTGCTGCTTCAATGACTTCCCTCAGGTCTTTTACACCCGATGATATGGCACTTAAGGTGTAAAACGGGGTATCTAACGTATGCGCAATGATATTGGCAATAGTGGTTTTGCCTACACCGGGCGGGCCCCAAAGAATCATTGAGGGCACTACTCCCTGTTCTATTGCTTTCCTTAAAATGCTTCCTTTCCCGGTCAGGTGTTCCTGCCCGGTTAAATCATCCAGTGAAGCCGGTCGGAGCCTTTCTGCAAGTGGTGTTGGCATACGTAGTGCTTAAAGCACAAAGCTATTGAAATATGCTGTAGCTGGTGGCCGCTTACTGCTGCATGGCAATTTCATCCTGATGCAATGGCCGGGCATTGGCTTCCTGGCTGACGGGCAGTGTAACCAGGTTGCGTTCTTCAAAATGGTGGCCATCTTCGTATCCTATGGATACCAGTACAAATAAGCGTTGGATAGCCGGACCTTTGAATGTTCCTTTAACAGGGGAGCAGTCTGTGAAATTGCGGCCTACGGCAAGTTTTACATGGGTATTGGTTACCCAGATATTGTTCGTCGGGTCTATCCCCGCCCAGCCGTAACCAGGTATCCAGCTTTCCACCCAGGCATGGGTGGCGCCTTCACCGCGAAGGCCATTTTTATTTGGGCAGATATAGCCGCTTACATAGCGACTGGGAATCTTCAGGGTCTTTAGCACCTGCAGCATTACATGTGCAAAATCCTGGCAAACCCCCGATTTGAATTCCAGGATCTCATCTACTGTAGTCTCTATATCGGTAATTCCTTTTATATAACTGAAATGTTGGAATATATACTGGCAACAGTCCTGTACAGTAGCCGCTACACTTTTCCATGGCTGGTAGATTTGCCTGACGATGTCATCAATGGCATCCTGGTTTATAATAGGTTCTGCCTTGGTTAATTCAAGGAGGGAAATATTTTGTTGTGTTTCGGCGTGAAGGCTTTCAAAACCGGTATTGAAATTGAGCCTTCGGTCGGCATCCATGGTAGTCCGCACAACCAGGTTGCTTTCAATTACAAGCTCCTTATGTGGTGCGGGCAGGTTAAAAATAGCGGATTTGTTTCCCCAATAATCATTGAAAATTAATAATTCGGGTTGCCCGGTAATAAGCAACTCCTGGTGCAGGACCTCCTGTTCTTCACATTGGTAGGGGAAGATGCGTATTTCGTTCACGCTTTCCGTAACGGGACGGTCGTATTCGTAGCTGGTAATATGATGTATCCTGAAAGTGGGCATATGGCAACTTAAGCGTAGGAGAAAAATAAATGACTGAGATGGTGATTAAAATAATAAAGGTCTGTTTTCACCTCATGAAGATAAGACTGAATGCCTTTTTCACGCAACATATTCATATCAGCAAATTCTACTTTACTATGCAGGCGGCCAAAGTTTTTCAGCAGGCTGAGGGCCTCCTCGCTTTGATTGGTCTGCACAACTTTTTGCAGGTAAAACCCGATCCGGTCCAGGCAATAGATAACAGAGCGGGTAAATTGCTTATTGAATAAAACCTGGTCGGCCACGTTCTGGTTGTGGTTTGGATTACGGTAATTTTTCAGGTGCAGTTCATAACCGGATAAGGATAAAAGCAGGTTCCTCCAGTACAACACATCCCTTGAGTTTTGCAGTTCATAACCGGTTTCCGCAAAGTTGCGGTCTGATAATTCAAGGGTTATAATACAACGTTCGATGAATTTTCCAAGGGTCATGAAATTCCATCCCATATTCCGGGGCATAGTACTGTCTGCCACCCCATTAAAATGGATCAGTTGAGTTCCCAGCTGTTCTAAGACAGATAAAGCGTCATTGCGCATGATCCTTTGCTGCAGCAGGGGATTATTGATCAGGTGGTATACCTGGTTCACCTGTTCCCAAACCTCCTTGGTAATATGATCCTGCGCGCCCCGGGCATTTTCCCTGGCCTTTATAACCATTGCCCTGATCGCATTGGTATTTGCAGTGTCGTATATAAGGTGTTGTAATAACTCCAGCGGGTGCTGCTCGAGGTATTCCCTTTTATGTTCCTCCGCTGAACTGAACATGGCCGACAATTGCCGCCAGTGTACCTGGTTGTATTCCCCCTTATCCAGTGATAAAGTGTAATTGGTATGCAGGGTGCGTAATATGGCATCGGTTCTCTCGAGGTACCTGTTCAGCCAGAATAATGAATCAGCAATTCTACTTAGCATAAATTTCGTGTAATAGTCAATGTTAGGTTATCCGTTGTTCAGTATCCAGGTGTCTTTACTGCCGCCACCCTGTGAAGAGTTCACTACCAGTGATCCTTCGCGAAGGGCCACCCTTGTTAACCCCCCGGGTACGATTTTTATACCCTCTGGTCCGCATAGGGCAAATGGACGAAGGTCGACATGCCTGGGTTCAAAACGGTTATTCAGGAAGCAGGGGGATGTGGATAGTTTGATGATGGGCTGGGCAATAAAGTTCCGTGGATCTTCAATTACTGCTTTGAACATGGAAGCAATTTCTTCATCGGTGGCACTATTTCCCATCAGCATACCATAACCACCTGACTGGTTGGTTCTCTTGATCACCATCTGGTGGATATTTTTAAAGGTGTACTCACGGGCATCCGTATCTGCCATTTGGTATGTGGGCACATTCGGCAATATAGGTTCCTCGTTCAGGTAGTACCTGATCATGGCCGGCACATATGCATACACTGCCTTGTCATCCGCAACCCCGTTACCGATGGCATTTACCAGGGCTACATTTCCTTTCCGGTATGCGCCAAGTATGCCAGGTATGCCCAATGCACTGTCGGGCCTGAATACCAGCGGATCCATATATTCATCATCAATCCGCCTGTAGATGACATCCACCTGCTGCAGGCCCATTGTTGTTTTCATGTAGACTTTATGGTTGTCTACCATCAGGTCGCGGCCTTCTACCAATGGTATACCCATAGTGCGGGCCAGGAAGGTATGCTCGTAATAAGCTGAATTGAATACACCGGGCGTTAACAGGACCACCGTCGGATTTGCAAGTTGCCTTGGCGCCAGTGAAACTAATATATGGTATAATTCAAGTGGGTAATTATTCACCATTTTTACCTGGTTAGCCGTAAGGAGGTCGGGAAACAGGCGCTTGGTCACCTCACGGTTTTCCAGCATATATGAAACGCCCGATGGTGTACGCAGGTTATCTTCCAGCACATAATAAGTGCCATCATTGCCCCTGATCAGGTCAATGCCTGAAATATGGACAAAAATATCATATGGAACTTTTATACCGAATACTTCACGGGCATACTGCGGGCAGGATGCGATCAGTTCAGCAGGAATGACATTGTCTTTCAGGATCTGTTGTGTAGAGTAAATGTCTTTCAGGAACAGGTTCAGGGCTTTCAGCCTTTGGCTGATGCCCGCTTCAATATGGCCCCATTCGCTGCCGGTAATAATCCTGGGAATGATATCAAAGGGAAATATCCGTTCTATCCCTTCATTGTCACTGTACACTGTGAAGGTAATTCCCTGGTTAAGGAAGAGTTCGCTGGCCAGCTGGTCTTTGCCGGCCAAAGTGGCGGCTGATAACTGGTTCAGCGTTTCAAAAACCTGCTGGTATTGCGGACGGATATCCCCGCCGGCACACATTTCATCCCAGGAATCGGGGATCATACAGTAATCACTGAATACAGTCCTGTTTATCATAAGCGTGTGTTATAAAATAGAAAAACGAGTTGTTTGCCTCACAAATGAGGCAAGCAACTCGTTTTTCTAATATACAGCTTATTTTAATACTAGCCTTCAGGATCAGCCGGAATCTGGAAAGCATCTGCATGCTGGCGGATTAACCGGAAACTCATATATACGTGAACAAGCAGCATAATACTATATACCAGCAGGAAACGCAGCAGGAATTGCATGAAGTTCATCATCATGGTTTCCATGCCTTCCACAGATGTTTTCTGCATAGACATAGCCTGTTCCATTACCTCACTCAGCATCGCGGGTTTCATAATAAGTGAAAGGGATTGAATACCGGTTAAAGCAGCAAATGCAAGGGTGCCATAGCCATTCACTTTTACCAGGTCACGCAGGGAAGGCTTGCAATACATATGTGCATCAATACCACGAGTTAGAAATCTCCAGCTGCTATAGGTATAAATAACCACGCAGGCAACCATAAAAACCGGTAGTAATAAAATCGGGTTGGCCAGGGCTGCCAGCACCATAGTGAGCAGCATCAGGCTCATAAAGCCACCGATGACAAATAAGATATATGTGAGTATCCTGTAAAAACCTAAATTTTTCATATGCTTTAAGATTGGACCTGTAACCGTATACTTAGTTCAACCAGTTGTTTTTCGTCTATAGTGGCCGGTGCATCCAGCATAACATCGCGACCACTGTTGTTTTTTGGGAAGGCAATAAAGTCACGGATGCTTTCACTTCCGCCAAGGATGGCGCACAAACGGTCGAAACCAAATGCAAGTCCGCCATGTGGTGGCGCGCCATACTCAAATGCTCCCAGCAGGAAACCAAATTTGTGCATGGCTTCCTCGCGGCTCATACCAAGGGCATCAAACATTTTTTCCTGCAGTTCACGCTGGAAAATCCGGATTGATCCACCGCCAATTTCATTTCCGTTTAATACCATGTCATAAGCGTTTGCCTTGATATTCGCATATGGGTGACTGAGGTATTCTGCAGCATTGCTGATGGCAGGGTCGTTGTCAATCATTATGGAAATATGGTCGGGCTTTGGCGAGGTAAAGGGGTGGTGGCGGGCAACCCAACGGTTATCTTCCTCGGCATATTCAAATAACGGGAAGTCAAGTACCCATAAGAGTTTAAATTCATCCTTCCGGCGCAATCCCAGTCTCTCGCCCATCTCGAGGCGTAGTTCGCTTGTGGCTTTGCGGGTGCGTTCTTCGCGACCGGCAAGCAACAATATAAGGTCGCCTTCTGAGGCTTTGCAAAGGGCTGCCAGGTTTTTTAATTTCTCTTCGTCAAAGAATTTGTCTGCGCTGCTCTTGAAGCTGCCATCTGTATTGCATTTGATAAAGACCAGGCCGTTCATGCCAATCTGTGGGCGTTTCACCCAATCAATGAGTTCATCCGTTTGTTTGCGGGTGTATTCACTGCATCCCGGAACAGTTATTGCCAATACAGTTTCGGCGTCATTAAACACTTTGAAACCGCTTGCATCAAATATGGCCTGGGCAGCGAGGTTGCCGGTCTGGCCTTCAAAAACCGTTTTGAGGTTTACCAGTTCCATGCCAAACCGGATATCAGGTTTGTCGTTACCAAAACGCAGCATAGCATCATTCCAGGTCATCCTTTCAACCTGCTCCGTATAATCAATATCTTTTACGTCTTTGAAAATTCGCTTGATCAAACCTTCAAACATATTCAGGATGTCTTCCTGGGATACAAAGCTCATTTCACAGTCAATTTGCGTAAACTCCGGCTGCCTGTCTGCACGAAGGTCTTCATCCCGGAAACATTTTACGATCTGGTAGTAACGGTCATACCCGCTGACCATCAGCAATTGCTTAAAAGTTTGCGGACTCTGGGGTAATGCATAAAACTGGCCCGGGTTCATGCGGGATGGCACTACGAAATCACGCGCACCTTCCGGTGTAGACTTAATCAGGAAGGGGGTTTCAATATCCATGAAATTATTTTCATGCAGGTAATTCCTGGCTGAGCGGTTCACTGCATAACGCAATTCCAGGTTTTTCTTTACGGCGTTGCGACGCAAATCGAGGTACCGGTATTTCATCCGCAGATCATCTCCACCATCAGTATCATCCTGGATGGTAAATGGCGGAGTCGCTGCCTTATTTAATATGGTAAATGCGCTTACTTCTATTTCAATATCCCCAGTGGGAATGTTTGCATTCTTATTGCTGCGCTCCACAACTTTGCCTGTTGCCTGTATAACGAATTCCCTCCCGAGTGGTTGCATATCGAGTTCCTGGTTGAGGGCCTCCCCAAATAACAACTGGGTAATACCATAACGGTCGCGGAGGTCCACAAAGGTGATGCTGCCAAATTTCCTTACTGTTTGTACCCAACCTGCAAGGGTAACCTGTTGCGTACAATGTTCTGCTCTTAATTCTCCGCAGGTATGCGTTCTATACATAGCAATGCTTGTTTTCGGTCCTTTAAATGAGGGGCAAAGGTAAACTAATTACTGATGCCTGAAAGACAAACCAATAGATAATATAGTGCATTAAAAAACAATATGTTAAACGCTTCAGACCTTAGTAATTATACTAAAATTGCGTGAAAAAACACGAAACCATTGCACAATCCAAATTGTCTTTTTATATTGCTGTTGAATTTATTTATACCCGTTTCTACCCTCAGGTTTTAATCCGTACAATCTCCTCCCCGAAAGACCTATGTGTATCCATAACTGTGTCTAACCAGCATTAACAGTGCCCCGATTTTCTTACCACAAAAGAAGACCTTATGGAAATCGTATTCATTTGTTTGCTGGTGTTCTGTACCATCTTTACATTCGATGTACTGCATGTACGCCTGCAAAAGTATTTACTCTACCGCCACCGGAAGGGATTTGAGCAACACGAGACTTATTTTCGTTCGATCATTTCTTCCAATATCAGGTATTTTAACAAAGTTGACCTTGATATACAGCATAAGTGGCTGTTCCGCGCATACCTTTTCTACAGGTCCAAGAAATTTCATTATGTAGGTGTTGAAAAGACCGATGAGATGCCTATTCTCATAAGTGCTACTGCAGCGCAGCTGACACTCGGACTTGAAAATTTCTCCCTCAATTATTTCCGCGATATCTATGTGTTGCAGCATGACTACCATTATGGCTATTATTCACTCCCATTTATGGGCCATGTAGATGCTTCCGGTATTTACCTTTCCTGGGATAATTTCCTGCAGGGGATCAGGAGTGCACAGGACAGCAGCAATGTTGGCCTGCACGAAATGGCACATGCACTGGCATATGTAAACTTCATTACCAAAACCGACGAGGATAAGCACTTCAAGAAAGAGTTCCACCAATACTCAAAAGTGGCAAGGCCTGTTTACCAGGATATGCAAAGGGGCCGCAAGACTATATTGGGCGACTATGCGGCGACTAATTACCATGAGTTCTGGGCAGTTAGTGTGGAAGTATTTTTCGAAAACCCGGTTAAGCTGCGGCATGAATTACCGGAATTGTATTATGCTATGGCAGATTTATTGAGGCAGGACCCATACCAGATACTGGTGAATAGTTTGGCTGCATAGTAAATGTTTTATTTACATTCCGGCTAAATCATCTGGTGAATTCATGTTGCGGAAACAGTCAAGCATTTCTCCAGGGATATTTAAATAAAAACAGTTCATCTGGCTGATCAGGTACTTCATACTTTTTACAATGAGTTTTGCTGAATTAACCTGATCGGCTATGCGCTTTAGTGCCTTGCTGCAATAAATTGCGCACAGCGGTTCAGGTTTGTTGTCGTGAATAAAAACATAGCCTTCATACCCTTGGTTTATTGTATAACTGTCGATAAGGTTTTGTATAACATCCTTATTCATTAAGGGCATATCGCAAGCCAGTATGAGCAGGTCTTTACCGGCATATTTTTCATGCACACTCAGCAACCCGCAAACCGGCCCGCGCATATTAAACCGGGAATTATCTTCAACCAGCATCTCCCGTGGAAAAATTTCAGCATATTGTGTTACCTGTTGCGGGTTTACAGAAATAATCACAGGTAAAGCACACAATGACAAAAGAGCTACGCTGTTTTGGACCCATGTTCCTGTATCGGTTTGCAACATGCCTTTGTCACTCCCCATTCTTTGGCTTTCACCACCGCAAAAAACCACGCCTTGTAAATTGTTGGTTGCCATTATTGCCGGTCTGAATGGCCCAGGCTTTTCTGTGGATTGACCACATCCCTTACCAATTGTTTAATGACCTTTATATCTTCAAAACCACCATTTGCCTTCCGGTCAAAAATCACCCTGCCGTTAATGCTGATGGCATATTTCCCGCTTTCCGCACTGGGTTCAAGCGCAACTGATTTAAGGTCGCTTTCAAAAGTGGTCAGTAACTCCTGCGCCATATAGGCGGCCCGCAGCAGCCAATGGCATTTAGGGCAGTATTCAATGGTGATATTAGGCTTCATAGTTTAAACTTGCTGATATAAATGTACAGCAACAGGAAACGGTACGAATCAGTTACTTTTGAAAATGCTTCGGATCAGCGAAATATTTATCTATCCCATTAAATCCCTGGGTGGCATTTCTGTTCAGCAGGCGAGGGTCACAGATCGCGGGTTGCAATACGACCGGCGCTGGATGCTTGTCAACGAAAATGGGGTTTTCTTATCGCAGCGCGAAATCCCGAAAATGGCGCTGCTACAAGTTGCGATAAAACCAGCAGGATTGACAGTTTCGCACAAGCATAACCTTTCGCTTTCCCTGGATATTCCGTTTGAATGGAATAGCGGCGAAACCAAGCCTGTTATTATCTGGGAGGATAGTTGTTTAGCCTGTGTGGCCGATGGACAAATCAATAACTGGTTCTCGGATTTATTAGGACTGAATTGCCGCCTGGTATATATGCCCGATGATTCGCACCGTGAAGTGGATTCTAATTATGCAAAAGAAAAAGAGTTGACCAGTTTCTCGGATGCCTTTCCGATGTTATTGATCGGGCAACCTTCTTTAGATGATTTGAATGAAAGGCTTCAATCCCCGGTTCCCATGAACCGCTTCAGGCCTAACCTGGTCTTTACCGGCGGGTTGCCTTATGAAGAAGATGAAATGGGCGGATTTGAAATTAATAATATGCGGTTTGCCTGTGTAAAACCTTGTGCACGGTGCATAATTACCACCATCAACCAGGATACTGCTGAAGCAGGCAAGGATCCCTTAAGGACCCTTGCCACTTATCGTTCGCAAAATAATAAAGTTTTATTCGGGCAAAACCTGTTGCATAATGGCTACGGCGTCATTACCGTGGGGGATAAACTTATCAGGTATTAGACAAATGCAGTGTGTCCTCTGGTACATCAATGCTAATGGTTACTGTTTTCTGGTTTTTCTCTTCCGTTGGCCGGATGAATATATAGTAAGAGGCAATGAAAAGAAATCCTATTGTAAATGGTATTGCAGCGAAATAGCGGTAATAATCCGGCGCTTCCAAAAACTCAACACTCATCCAGTAACAGTTGGCAATGATCCAGAAAGCGACCGCAAGGTTATGGTACAATTCTGATTTGAGCTTTCTCGTTTGCCAGGTTATCAGCAAGGCTACGGTTAAAGTGGGAATGATCATGAGAATTCCCAGGGGTTTCCACAACATGGCCCAACTCATGTCCTTAATTAACCAGAATAAAATGTGGAGGTTTTCAATTTTCCGGAATTTTTCCGGGATGGAATACATGCGGGTGCTTGCCATTTACAACATAAAAAAATTTTAAATCATCTGCTTCCCGAAGGAGAGCCATTGCCCGGCAAAAATAGGTTTTTAAACGGCTTTTTAATGCTTCCGGAATCATACCGATAAGATTCTGGAAAATCGCTCCAGGCTTGCCTCAGCATGAATTTCAGCCCCATTAACCAGGTGCTCTGCCAGCTGCTTTCCAAACCAGGGCGCCAGGGAACACCCCTTGGTTCCCGTACCGTTGAGAATGCCAACCTGTTCATGCACAGGATGCATGCCCGCAAAAGGCCTCCTTTCAATGGTTGCCGGCCTGATGGCAGCCCAATGATCAACTACCGTAAATGGTAATTTCAACCAATTGCTAATTTGTTGTTCCGTTTTTTTCCGGAATGCTTCAGTTGGCCCCTCATCCGTAAACTCATTATCATAGGTTGAACCTGCCCAGAAATACTGGGTATCACTGCGCTCGCCTGCATGGGGAAAAGGTACAAGGGATAATCCTCTTTTATAAATATGCGTGGCCGGTAAGTCAGCTATTTTCAGCAGCAAAGCCTCGCCTTTATTGGCAGCAAAGGGAAGCCGGTTAAACAAGGGGTTTTGCATACTGGCATAGCCATCACAGAAAATAATCCGGTTAGCCATAAAATCTTTGTACACCACTTTGCCACCGGATAAGTCAAGCACACTGCGATCAAATGTTTCTATATGTAATTTGTGATGGTCCCTTAATTTTTTTTGCCATCTGCTCAATATAAGGTTCAGGTCTATCAGCAGGGCGGGATAGATAATGCCCAGGCCAAATGGCAGGTGGAAATAATTCTCCCAATTACCATTGTCTTCTGGTTTGGTGAGATAGGCCGGCAACTGCGGCAACCTTTTATCGAAGGCATCCCGCATTTGCGCTGTTGGAAAACTATGCAGTATATCCACGGTTTCGATACAATGGATGCCCAGGCTATCTCCAAAGGCGGTATAGTTTTCAAGGCAGAATTGCAGTAATTGATCTGCCATCCAGGTTTCCGCTATCGCCCTTCCTGTTACAGGGTTGATAACACCCGAAGCTATGCGCGATGAACTTTGGGGACGATCATTGTCTATTACAATAAAATCATGTCCCAGTTGGTCCAACCACCAGCTCAGCCATGTTCCGCATAATCCCTGGCCAATAATTATTGTATCCGTTTTTACCATGCGCGTGCAAATTAATTCATCTCATCCTTACTGATCTTACTCCACCGTAATTTTTATGCCTTCAGAATGACTGGTGAATTCCGGTGCATACATACACTGCACGGTACTTATACCATTACTGAAAACCCCTGTATGTGAAACAAACAAAGCATATTCCATGACATAAGTTCCTTTGGGCAGGTAACTGATGAAGAAATTGGTGCTTGCATCGCGGGTACTTTCATAATAACCTAGTCCGCCCTGCCATTTGTAACTACTCAATACATTCACCGGTTCTAAAGCACTTGCCCGCATATCTTTCAGGTGTACATATTCCATGGCACGGTCTGAGGTTAGCTCCAACCTCACTTTCAGTTTATCACCAACTGCAAGGGGCTGCCCTTCGATGACAGGTTCTGACACTGGACCAGTTTTGGTGGCTCGCTCAACCATCACAATTTTTTTGATCCGGAGCGGTGATGCAGCCGGGGTTATTTTTTCCAGGTTTTCAAAATATTGCCAGTAAACAGCTCCCCAAACGGGCAATTGCCGGGAGGCTGCATTCGGTTGTTCCACGGTTACTTTTATTTTCCCCATTTCTGGGAATACACCTGTACCAGGGATTTGTTTCTTATAATATCCTGTGCCAGCTTCTGCGGCATCGGCCCTCACTGTGGTTATTGTGCCAAGTTGCACGCTTACCAGGGGTTCTGCTTCCAGCCAGTTATCACCGTTTAATAATAATGCATAACAGGCATCAGCAGTCGCTTTTGTTGATCTCCAGTTGTTGCTTTGTTTATTGCGCAGCAACCACGCTTTTAACGCCCCGGTGATTTTATCATTTCCCCTGATAATACTAAAAGCTTCGATGAGCAGCGCCTGGGTTTCAATCGGCGCGTCCTGCCAGTAATAGCCTGCAGTATTATCTTTCCAGTACATGCCCATTTCTTCACTGGTGATGGCTGATTGTTCCAGTGATTGCAGGATGTTCCCCGCAGTAGTTTTATCTCCTGTCCGGAATAAAGCCAGTGCGATCATTCCTTTTGCCATCCGGTTTCCCCTGATCCAGTTTTGTTGTATCTCCTTGCGGTAATGGTTAACTGCAGGAAGGTATTGCGCTGGTATGACTTTTTCGGGAAAGAAACTCCGCATATAATAGTACTGCACTGCATAATAATTGAGATTGGCAGTCTGTTTTGATTTTTTGTCGCGTTTATCATAGTCTTCTTTGATGCGGGCATCTAGGTAGGGCAGTGCCTTTTCTGTAATGATATTTAATTGTGGCAGGTCTTTGGGGATGGCGCCTGATTGCTTCAGGTGGCCGATGCCGGTCACAATGTATTGGGTAATATAACGATCATCCGGACCACCTTTAAACCAGCTGAATCCGCCATTGGGGGTTTGCAGTTCGAGCAACTGCCCGGCTATTTTTTGCCTGTTCTTCGCCAGTTGAACCAGGTTGAACAATTGGGCGATCTGCCTTTTTTGTTCCGTTTCTGATTTGGCCTCCAGTACCCAGGGGGTTTCTTCCAGCAGTACTTGTTTGAGTTCGGAGTTTTTCTGCAGGTTGCTTAATAATGCGCTGGTATCGGGACTTTCCCATTTTTCAAGGATGGATTTTATTTTCGGTAGGCGGTCCACAATACTGGCCGCCAGCAGGTTGCCATACAAACGGTTGAAACTTTGTTCCGCGCATTCATAAGGGTAATCGGCAAGGTAGGGCAGGGCCTGAACCGCATACCAGGCCGGGTTTGCGGTGAACTCAACGGTCAGTGCGCGGTGACTGAGGCTTTCGCTTTCGCCGCTTTCCGATAGTTTTTTAAAGTCGTAATTTTTTGTGCCGCTGCCATTGATAAAGAAAGGCATTGACTCTGTGACCAGTTGTCGGTTACTCAATACTGGTAGCGCGGCCTCCTCGCCATCACTGTAATTGCCGGAACGGGCAATGATCTTCCAGGTCAGCACTTTGTCAAACAGGTAGGGAACTTCTACCGGGAATTTCACCAGTTCGCTGCTGCCTGGTGCGACCGTAAAATACTGGTTGGGGAAGAAATTATTGAACCACCCATCCATTGGTTGGTTGGTAGTAGCATCAATCAGTTGCAGCTCTGCCTGTCCCGTCATTTCAGCATTGGAAAGGTTCACAATTTTGGTCGTGATTTCCATCCTGTCTCCTTCTCTTAAAAAGCGCGGCATATTGGGCTGGACCATCAGTTCCTTTTGCGTGATGATATTCTTCTGGAGCGATCCCATCGCCAGGTCTGGGGTATGCGCCAGTAACTGCCATTTCCAGGTGGTGAGGGCTTCAGGCATTGTAAAACTGAAGCTGTAGTTGCCGTTCGTATCTGACTGGAGTTGCGGTAAGAAGAATGCAGTTTCGCGGAAATCTTTGCGGGTGGTTAAATTTGCAGTTGGAGTATTTTTTTGTTCTGGTTGACCTTCGATATTTTCCGCTTTCTTTTTGGATTGTACGCTACCGGTCAAATTCCTTTTTACAGTTATGACTTCGTCCATAACTGATTCAGCAGCCATCGGCGCAGCCATTACTATCTGCCCTTTCTTATAATACCTTCTCCCCGATGCATAAGCATTGGAAAAGGCAATCAACTCATCATAGTCTTTTTCTACGACTTCAATTACTTTCAATTCAGGTGCATTATTTTCTGAACCGGCTAAAGCAAAACAAATATTGCCACGCCAGTTTTCCCGGTTCCAATACAGTGGCCAGATGGAAGGCTGGTTCCATTTGTGCGGTGCAAACTGATCCAGCGAAGCATCATACATACTGGTCAGTAATTCAGCAGCTACTTTTTCACCTTTATTTCCTTTAATGCTAATGGTCCATTTTTCTTCACTGCCCGGCAGGGTTTTATCGCGATAGGTATTTACCCGGATATCCAGTTCCTTATTCAGCCAGGGTATTGCAAATCCATTCTGAACCAGGTAGAAACGATTGTCTTTTACAAAAAAATGCAAAAAGCCTACCCCGCCACGATCCGCTTCTGTTGCTGTAAAAGATTGATTTAGCAGGCTATTGTCAAGGCTAAGTATTTTGAATTTCTCTGAGAAGGGCTGTTTGCTGTCGGCCTCACCATCTTCAGCCGCTGCCTCTTTTTGCTGGATTATAATAAGGCGGCCTGCGCTGCTCCCAATTGTCACAGTTCCTGTTTCCCCGGGTTGCAGGCTTTGCCTGTCCTGTATTGCTGTTAAATAGGAGGGTACGGGCAATTGTTTTGCATTTCTGTCGTACAGGAATATCCTGGTTACATCCTTCACCGTATCGCCATAACGGTCAAGTGCAGTAGCAGTGACCTGGTACCATCCTGCCACCGGGTTTTCCAGGTTAGCAGCCACCTGTCCCGATGCGGTACTCATTCCCTTGATTTTCCAAACCACAGCACCTGCCGGCCAGGTGGATGGATCACTTTCGTGGCGATACTCATCATGCGGAAACCATTTTAAAAACTCAGCCTCTGGGATGGCATAGAGGTCAGGCTGTTGCCAGAATCGGCTCCGCACCAACCTGCCGGGTGATTGCAGCGGCCTGAGTTCCAGTTGTACATTGGCGGCTTCAAATTCACCACTAATGTTCCGGGTCTTTACTATGACCTGCTTAAAGCTTTCTGATGCCATCATTTGCTCAGCAGTGGAAACCTGCACCTGTAATGCTTTGTATGAAACCGGGATAATGGTGATGGCACTCCGCGTTTCCCCATTCAGGTCGGTCACATCCGCAGTTACTTCGTAATCAAAAACCGGGTCTGTTTTTTTGTCCAGTTGCTCATCCGGAATGGCCAGGAAGCTGATCGAAAAACTTCCATCTGCTGCAGTGGTCAACCGCCCATTGCTTATTTCCTGCCTGCTGCCCCGGGTGATGGGTTTCCATTCATACCGCCATGGATACAGGAACCGCGCAATTCGGGTAACCCTGTAAGTTATATTGGCGCTGTTAATTGCATTGCCGGCATAGGCCTTCGCAAAGCCCTTTACAGTTACGCTGTCGTTTACCCGGTAACTTCCTTTCTGGGGCAGGTATTCCACAAAGAATTTGGGACGTTTGTAATCTTCCACCCTAAAACCAGTACTGCCGTTTAAGAGCCGGTCTTCCAGCCGGAAACTGCCTGTCAGCCCTGTTTCCGGCAGTTTAAAAATGCCATTGTAAGAACCGTAATTGTTGGTGGTTAATTCCAGCGAATCGATTTTTTCCCCGTTGGCATTATACAAAATAACAACAGCGTTTTGCCCGCTGTATGCTTTGCTTCTTTTGCCCATAGCGCCTTTGGTTACTGCGATCCCCTTGAAATGGAGTGTTTGCCCAGGCCGGTAAATACTTCTGTCGGTGAAAAAGTATACCCGGGCATGTTTGGCTTCGAAGGCCATGGTATCGGGATTTTTATCTGCACGCGGATTATATACATATTGGTATACCTCATCATCCAGGAAAAGGTGGTCCTCTTTATAACTAATATCAAGTCGAAGGTTTCTTGATTCTGCCGGGTCGGGTAAACCAAGGTATCCCTGGTCGTTAGTTTGGTAAAGGCCGCCTTTCTGGTTTTCATGCCTGCGGCTGTCGTAATTGTATTTCCTGTACCATACCTGCACGCTGGCTTTTTTCAGCGGCTCTCCTGTTTCGCGATGCAAAAGGAAATAATCGTTCCCGCTGTTTACAAAACTAATGGAGGAAACATAGAAATGCGCGGCAGCAATATAAGTATCGCCAAGGTTTAAACGATCCTTACTGGCTGCAAGCAACAGGTATTCCCCGACGGGCAAAGCGTCAACCTTAACCTCCGTGCGGTGTTGCGCATAATCATCACTGGCAGGAAGTGCTTGTTCCCAGGTGCGGATTGATTTTTCCTGCATCAGCGCCCGCCATTGGGCAGAATCAAAATAATTGCCGCGATCTGATAATTGTTTGCGTAGTGCTTCTGTTATTTTGATCAGCCTGAAATGCACGCCAGGCAGATTCCGCCAGCTTAGCAAGCTCCTGAAAGGCTGGTCAGGCAGGTTTACTTTCTCTGTAGTCAGTTCCAAGGAAGGCTGCTTCGTTTCCTGTAGCAGGTTATAGCAGTTGGCGTATCCTTCAGTTTCATTTTTTGTAGCAAAAACTGATGAGCAGATGGCTACCACTTTCCTGTAGTCGGCTTGATCCTGTTCTGCATATGACTTTGCTAAAAGGTAGTTGGCCTGGTCTGCACCGGCAGTTCCTGTAAAATGCTGTATAAATTCTTCAAGTGCTTTCCGGTAAGCAGCTGTTTTGCCAGGCATTACGCCGTTTTCCTGCATATAACGTAACCGGTTCAGGTCTGCATCAAGCAATGCTTCTGTATTCTTGTCTTTTAAATGAAACCGGATCAATGACTGGTACAAAAGGAGGACCTTGTACCGGTAATCATTCGCGTCAGTTGTTTTAAACTTATGCTGCACGAATCCTGCTGCAGGCAAAAACAGGTCAGGGTTATTAAAAGTATAGGCGTCAGCTGCCCTGGCCTGGTTGGCATTGTCTTCCGCATAATATTCCAGGGCTTTCCAGGCCAGCAGGTCATATAAAAACGGCCTTAAATTTCGGGCATTCCCTTTTACTATTACTGGGTCGTAAACAGTTAATGAAGTGGTTTTTAATAATGCCTCCTCCTTTAATGCGGCATTGAATTCGCTACTGATGGCTGCATGGAAATCGGCTGCACCCCAGGAACGGATATTCTCTTTAGTATAATTTCTTGTAGTGGCCTGTCCCATTATTTCCCAGCTGTGCTGGTCGAAATAATTTTTATAATAATCTGCCAGCAAGGTATGGAAGATGGCGCCTGTGGCTCCTTTCGATTGGTTCGCGGCTTTATTAAGCTCGGCGATGGCCAGGGTGTCGCTAAATTCTTCCAATTGCTCCTGTATTTCCAGCCTGTAAACCAATGCCTTGACCTGTTGTGCCTCCTGCTTTTCGGTCACTGCTTTTTTATACAGTGCTTTAATTTCGGTTAAGGCAGATCGGTATAAGCCTTTCTGTTGGGTTAGGGAATCGATCTTTTTCCACCACTGGGTATAATTGGCTGGTTTTATCGTTTGGGCAGATAATGTTGCTGGTAAGAGTATATAAAAACTGCTCAGACAAAGCAGGAGGAATCTACAATTCATGCGCATAAAGTTCATTTTAATACAAGTTATCAAAAAGGATACAGATGGTAGATGCAGGAAAGGTTGAAATTGCATAAGCGGTAAAAAGCATCTCTTTACTTTAACGTTTTATGGATAAAAAAGCCGCCCTTTGCGGGGCGGCTTATATTCAGCGTGAATAAGTTATTACTGTTTGATGAATCGCCTGGTTATAACCTCATTGCCATTTTTAATTAACAGGGTGAAACTTCCTTTTGATAATCGATCGATATTTACCGGGTAATGCTGGCTGCCTTCTGTAACGAATATGGTTTCCTGAAGGACAAGTCTTCCGGTTATGTCAATAAATTCAAGTTGTGCTTTTCCTGAAATACTATTACTAAGCACAAGGTTTATTTGGCCCTGTGCTACAGTGGGGTAGAGGTTGTCCAACGCAAAATAATGGCCGCCCAGGGTTACTTTCAGGGTTCTGGTGTAAGATATACGCCTGTTTTCATCGATAATTTTTATGCGGTATTGGCTCTCTGGTTTAACCGGTGCGATGTCTGTGTATTGGTATTGTGCCTCCCCGGTATTTTTTACCGCGATAGTGGTGATTTTTTCAAATTTGCTATTGCCACCGGCACTGCGTTCCACTTCAAATGATGCGTTCAGGCTGGTTGCCACTCCTGTCCAGTTCAGGTCAACCTGGCCATTGCGCGGTGCAGCGGTGAAGTTGCGGGAGGTGAGGGGAAGGGCGGAGAAAGAAGCTACTTCAAGGCCATCTAATGCTAATGTTTTATTGCCGTTTTGTTCTGAAGTAAACGATATTAAAATATCAATGGTTGCATTTGCCGTTGCCGGTGTAGTGAAATTTTTTGTTGCATAATATGCCCATGTTTCTGTCTTAACGCCTGGTGATGTAGATTGCCAGTCAGGTGCGTTTGCCCCTGACATGGTTGTTATCACTGTTGCAGTTCCTCCAACATATACAGTAATATTTATTGTTGACTGTCTTGTATTTCGGGCTAACCAAAATCCCATGGACAAGGAAGCGCTGCTTGGAACTGCTATGCCGGATACTTTAAATGTAGAAGCCAGGTTTTGTGGGTCGGCAATCAAATAGGATCCGGTTCCTGCTGCCCTTGGTGAAGTATTCGCAACATTAACTGATCCTCCCGGAGGATATGATGTTGCATATGTCAGTGAACCCCAGGATGTATAACCGGTATAAGTGAGCGCTGCACCTGTACTGGTGCCAAATGACTCTGAATAGGAGACTGTTTGTGTCTTTCCCACTAAATAAATAATCGAAAATAAAAACGTAAAGATTTTTTTCATACCGCTGTTTTGGTTCAAGTAGATAATACAGAGGTTAACTCTGATTATTTTTTGTTTAAACAGGGCAATGGATTAAAGTAAGGCTTATAAATGTAATTCTATGGGGAATAAAGCACTCCAAACGCAAAAATGGCGCATATATTGCGCCATTTTAAAATAGTATGTGAATTGCTTTACAGGCTAATAACTTCTGCCATACGTTTACCAATATCAGCCGGACTCTTCACTACATGGATACCACATTCCTCCATGATCTTCATTTTTGCGGCTGCGGTATCATCTGCCCCGCCAATGATCGCACCGGCATGTCCCATACGACGGCCCGGAGGCGCTGTCTGGCCGGCAATAAATCCAACAACTGGCTTTTTGCCATTGTCCTTAATCCAACGTGCTGCCTCAGCTTCCATTCCACCACCAATTTCACCAATCATAACAATTGCCACAGTTGCCGGGTCATTCATTAATAACTCAACAGCCTCTTTGGTAGTTGTTCCGATGATCGGATCCCCACCTATTCCTATGGCAGTTGTAACGCCTAATCCTGCTTTTGCCAATTGATCAGCTGCTTCATAAGTAAGGGTACCGCTTTTTGATACTATACCTACTGAACCTTTTACGAATATATTACCTGGCATAATGCCCACTTTGCATTCGCCGGCAGTTATCACCCCCGGGCAGTTTGGTCCTACCAAACGGGTCTTTTTACCTTGCAGGAAACTTTTTGCCTTTACCATATCCTGGACCGGGATGCCTTCGGTAATACAAACTACCAGGTCAATCCCGGCATCAGCTGCTTCCATAATGGCATCTGCAGCAAATACAGGCGGTACAAAAATGATCGACACATTGGCGCCGGTTGCCTGGACAGCTTCCGCAACAGTATTAAATACAGGACGATCCAGGTGGCTAGAGCCGCCTTTGCCAGGAGTAACACCACCAACTACATTTGTACCATAATCCAGCATTTGTGTAGCATGGAATGTACCTTCTGTTCCTGTAAATCCCTGAACCAGGATTTTAGATTGACTGTTGACTAAAACACTCATTTGAATTGGTTTTATTGTAGATACCCCGGATTGGCGGATCGGGGGCAAAACTAAAGGAAAATGTGGAAAAACAAATGCCCGCCCATTATTTCATCAGCTCATCCATATTCCGGTTATTATCAATCTTGCCGGCCTGTTCCAGCATACGCATGTCCTTGGCATCTTTCAGGAATTCTGAAGCAAAAATAAAATCATTCAGGCGTTGGTTTTTACTGAATATGATCTCCTTATTGTTTCCTTCCCATTCCTTGCAGCCCTGGTACATGTAAATTATTTTATCCCCGATTTCCATCACGCTATTCATATCGTGGGTGTTCACCACAGTGGTAATGTTAAATTCAAGGGTCAGGTCCTTGATCAGCTTATCTATGACCAGTGAGGTTTGTGGATCTAGGCCTGAGTTCGGTTCATCGCAAAACAGGTATTTTGGGTTCAATACTACTGCCCGCGCAATGCCCACCCTTTTTTTCATCCCGCCACTGATCTCTGAAGGAAATTTTTTATTGGCACCTTCCAGGTTTACCCGGTCAAGTACCTCATTTACCCTTTTTCTTTTTTCTGCATGGGTCCAGTTGGTAAACATATCAAGTGGGAACTGCACATTTTGTTCAACATTTAAACTGTCAAATAAGGCTGACCCCTGGAAAAGCATACCTATTTCTTTCCGGATCTCTTTCCTGTGCTCGTCATCCATTTTGGTAAAGTCTTCACCGCCGTATAATATCTGTCCGCTGTCGGGCTCAAAGAGGCCAACCAGGCATTTCATGAAAACAGTTTTGCCACTGCCGCTCGAGCCAATAATCAGGTTGCATTTACCCGCTTCCATGGTCGCGCTGACATCATTAATGACAATCCTGTCACCAAAACCTTTTACAATATTTTTTACCTCAATCATAGTGTCTGGTTAAAGGAGTAAGGCCGCCAATACATAATCGGCAAACAAAATCAATACACAGCTTACCACTACTGATTTTGTACTGGCCCGGCCGATTTCAAGTGCGCCTCCTTCTACATAGTATCCGTAGAATGCCGGGACACTGGAGATAATAAAGGAAAATACATAAGCTTTCACCATAGCAAAAAACACATTATACGGAAGGAAAGCCTTCAGTAATCCTTTATCGAAATCAGTTGTAGATAAAATTCCCGTCGCAGTTCCTGCAATCCGTCCGCCCCAAATGCCTAAACCGGCAGAAATTACCACCAGCATGGGTATAACGATCAGCGCAGCCACTATCTTAGGAAGTACCAGGTATGTTTTTGTATTTATGCCCATGATCTCCAGTGCATCAATCTGCTCGCTTACCCGCATATTTCCCAGCTCACTCGCAATCTTACTGCCAACCACACCTGCTAATACGATACAAACCAGTGTGGGGGCAAATTCCAGTAATACAGTATCCCGGACAATCTGTGCAATGGACGATTTGGGAATCACCGGGCTAACCAGCTGGTAGGCAGTTTGCAGGGTTGACACAGCGCCCATAAAAAATGAAATGATCACCACAATTCCCAGTGACCCGATTCCAATATCACTGCACTGGTGCATAAATTCCTTCCAGTATACCTTAGTGTTCTCGGGCTTCGAGAACATGCCTTTCAGCATAAGTATATACCTGCCAAACTCCGTAAAAATTTTCATGCTTTCCTGCTTACTGCGTAAAATACAAATTATTTGGTGTCCCTTCCATTACATATCCCGGGATACCTTCTTGAAACGTTTCCACCATTTTGACTTGGTGATTATATCATCTACCGGTGTTTTATGGCATTTCATCTGGGCATCTATCACTGCAATCAATGCCATGTTAAAGATACTCCGCACTGAACTGCCTAACTGCAATACATGCACGGGTTTTTTAATGCCGAGTAGGATCGGCCCGATGGCATCAGCACCTCCTACTTCCTTCATCAGGTTATAGGCTATGTTACCGGATGCAAGGTTGGGGAAGATCAGGGTATTTACATCCTGGTCAACCAACTCGCTGAACGGGTAATTCTCTTTTAATACCTGCTTATTAAATGCAACGCTGGCCTGCATTTCACCATCCACTATCAAGGAAGGGTTGCGTTCTTTTACCATCCTGCGCGCATCTGCTACCAGCCTGGCCTCTGGTGAGGCATTGCTTCCGAAATTGGAATAGCTCAGCATCGCGATGCGCGGTACCAGGTTGAAATTCCTTACCTCTTTTGCTACCATCAAAGTGATTTCTGCGAGCTCTGCTGCTGTTGGATTGAAATTCACTGTCGTATCTGCCAGGAATAACGGGCCTTTTTTGGTGAGCAGCAGGTACATGCCTGCAATTTTTTTCACCCCTTCTTCTGTTCCGATTACCTGTATTGCCGGCCGGATGGTTTCATCATAGTTCCTTGTTAAACCCGATATCATTGCATCGGCATCGCCTGTTTCCACCATCATACATCCAAAATAGTTACGGTCTTTCATAATTTTGAATGACTCGTATTTATTCATGCCCTTTCGCTGCCTTTTCTGGAATAACAGTTGTGCATACTGCCTTCTTTTTTCCTCCTGCTCATCGCTCCGGGGATCAATAATTGGAATGCTGCTGAGGTCAATACTATTCAATTCGGCAATTCGATTGATTTTTTTCTCGTCACCTAGCAGGATAGGATATGCGACACCTTCCTCGAAAACAAGTTGGGCAACTTTAAGGATTTTGAGGTTGTCCGCTTCCGCAAATACCAGTCGTTTCGGGTTGCTTCTTGCCTTGCTGCCAATAACCCGCATCAACTGGTTGTCCAGCCCGAGCCTGCGGTTGAGCTCAGCACCATAAGCATTCCAGTCTGTTATTGTCGATTGAGCCACCCCGCTTTCAATAGCAGCCCTGGCTACCGCCGGCGCCACAGTTTCCAGTAAACGGGGATCCAGGGGCTTTGGAATGATATAAGTGGGACCGAAGCTGATATTCCTTTCATTATAGGCCAGGTTTACGATTTCTGGAACCGGGCTCTTCGCAAGGTCTGCAAGGGCACGCACCGCAGCCAGTTTCATGGCTTCATTGATTTGCCTTGCCCGCACATCCAGCGCACCCCTGAATATAAAAGGGAAGCCCAGCACATTGTTCACCTGGTTGGGATAATCACTGCGGCCCGTTGCCATAATAATATCTTTCCTGGCTGCTACCGCTGTTTCATAGGTGATTTCCGGATCAGGATTGGCCATTGCAAAAACAATGGGCTGTTTCCCCATCGATTGTACCATTTCCGTAGTGACAACATTGGCAACACTTAATCCTAAAAACACATCGGCATCTTTCATGGCTTTGGCAAGTGTCCAGTCAGCAGCTTTAACAGCAAATGGTAATTTGTCTTCACCCAAATCGGTACGGCCGGTATGCAGCACACCCTCCTTATCAAATACAATAAAGTTTTCATGCTGTGCACCCAGCGAAACATACAGCTTCATACAGGCCATGGCAGCTGCTCCCGCGCCATTAACCACAAACCGGACTTTATCAATTTTTTTCTTTTGCAACTCAAGCGCATTCAACAGCGCAGCAGAACTTATGATCGCAGTTCCATGCTGGTCGTCGTGCATAACAGGAATGTTCATGTGCTTTTTGAGCTCCTGCTCTATATAAAAACATTCCGGCGCTTTAATGTCCTCAAGGTTGATGCCACCAAATGTGGGTTCAAGCGCTTTTACAATTTCAACAAACTTTACCGGGTCTTTTTCATTTACCTCTATATCAAACACATCTATATCTGCAAAAATCTTGAACAGTACCCCTTTCCCTTCCATCACCGGCTTGCTGGCTTCCGGACCAATATCGCCCAGCCCGAGTACCGCTGTCCCATTTGTGATTACTCCCACCAGGTTTCCCTTGGCAGTATATTTATATACGTTTTCGCGATTTTCAGCAATTTCCTTGCAGGGTTCGGCTACACCAGGACTGTAAGCAAGCGATAAATCACGTTGGGTTTTAGCCTCTTTTGTTGGAACAACTTCGATTTTTCCGGGCTTTCCCTTGGAATGGTATTCCAGGGCTTCCGTTCGTCTGGTTTCTTTGCTCATACAAAATTTTTAGGGGTACGGTTCGTGAAACAGTATTGCAAATTACGAAAATGCAATCAGGCAGTCGAATGCGCTTTGGCGCCCATCCATGCCATAATGCCCATACCTGTTTCTATGGCCGATTCATCAATATTAAAAGTGGGTGTATGTACACCTGAAACTATGCCCTTTTCAACATTCATTACACCAAGCCTGAAAAAGCAGCCCGGGATCTGTTGCGAGTAATACCCAAAATCTTCCGCACCCATTCTCAGCTCTGTTTCCTCCACATGGCCTTCCCCCATATAAGTTTTTGCCAGTTCATTGGCTTCCTGGTGCAGGGTTTCATTGTTGTAAACTGTCGGATAACCAACATCAATGTGGCAGTCTATTTCAGCTCCCATTGAATGGGAAATGCCTTCTGTTATTTTCCTGATCAGCTCATGCGCTTTGAAACGCCATTGCTCATTCATGGCCCGGAAAGTTCCCATCAGTTTTACTTCACTGGGAATAACATTTGTGGTGTGGCCACCCTGGAATGAAGTGATTGATAACACCGATGGTTGGTGCGGGTCGCGGTTCCTGCTGATGACCTGTTGCAGGGCCACCACCAAATGGGAGGCTACCAATATGGTGTCCACCGTCAAATGGGGCGCAGCTGCGTGCCCTCCCTTACCCTTTATCGTTATATACAATTCATCCGCGCTGGCCATTACCATTCCTGGCCTGAAGCTTAATTGGCCTATTGGCAGTTGCGGGTGTACATGCAAACCAAAAATGGCTGATGGCCTAGGATTTTCCAGGACACCGTCCCGGATCATCAGGCTGGCACCGCCTGGATTCTTTTCTTCACCGGGTTGAAAGATCAGTTTTACAGTACCGGTCCACTTGTCTTTTAATTCCACCAGTATTTTTGCAGCGCCTAAAAGGCAGCTGGTATGTACATCATGGCCGCAGGCATGCATGACGCCCGGCCTTGTAGACTTATAGGGAATATCATTGGCCTCCTCTATCGGTAACGCATCCATGTCTGCCCTAAGCGCAATTACCCTGGATGCAGGATCAAGTCCTTCGATAATGCCAACCACCCCTGTTCCGGCCATTATGGTAAAAGGGATACCCATTTCGCGTAGCTGTTGCTGGATATACGCGCTGGTTTCAAATTCCTGGTAACTTAATTCGGGATGTGCATGCAAATGGCGCCTTACACCAATAAAATAATCTGCATAAGCGGCTGCCAATTGCCGGATACTTTGGGATAATGACATAGGGCAAAGATAGGGGAGAGCCGCTTACCACTCTCAGCTTACTGGTCACCGCTTTTGTCAGGGTTAACTTCTACCATGTCATTTACAATGAACATATTCTGGGTGAATTCCTTGCTGAGTTTGCGCTCATAGGTTTCAGCATCTTTCCGGTTCGTGAAATTTCCTACCCTCAGCCTGAAATATGGCGCCTGGTACATCAGGTAGGCTTTCAATTCGGGATAAAGCCTGTAAACCGTAGTTTTTGCCTGGATGGCAGCATTCCTGTCGGTGGTATTGATGACCTGGATGCGAAAACCAGCTACCATGCTGCGCGATTCGCGGGAAGTAAACTCATTGATCTCGGCCTGTTTGCGTATTAGCTGGTCGATGCGCGGGTCTTTATGAACCGCCAAAGCCGAACTGTCTGATTGCGCAGCGGCAGCCAGGGACAAAAAACCAGTAACCAACAGTAATATAAATGGTCTCATGTATATAAATAATCAAATTTCCCGCCAGTTTTTAATAATTCTGTAACTGGTGTTCCGGTGATCCCGTTACAATTGCGACGCTGCTGCTGCAACCCAGTCTTGATGCGCCTGCATCGATTAATGCCTTTGCAAAGGCATAGTCCCTGATCCCGCCGGATGCTTTTATTTTAACAGTCGGGGGCAGGTGTTGCTTCATCAGGTGAACCGCTTCAAGGCTCGCGCCTTTTTCGGCATACCCCGTTGAGGTTTTCATAAAATCAATTCCCAGCGATCCCAGTTTCTCGCAACAACTGATGATTTCCCCATCACTCAAAATTCCTGATTCAATGATTACTTTCAGGATCCGGCCTTTGTTATGGCAAACTTCCCGCAACAGGCTTACTTCCTTCTGAAGGTAATTCCAGTCATTTTGTTTCAGTGCAATAAGGTTAATCACCATATCTATTTCATGGGCGCCATCCACTACTGACAAAATTGTTTCGGCCACCTTCGCTTCTGTGGCTGAATAACCGAATGGAAATCCCGTTACAGTGGCCACTTTTACATCTGTAGGTGCAAGGATGGTCGCTGCCCGCTTTACAAAGGGCGGAGGCAGGCAAACCGCCGCAAAACCAAACTGCACTGCTTCAGTACATAATTTCTCCACCTCAGCAATAGTGGTAGTGGGTTTCAGGATCGTATGGTCAATATTAGCGGCGATATTCATATGTAAATACCGTTGATATAATTCGGTAGTCTAAGTTATGCCATTTAGTTATATTCGGCTTACACACACACATTAAACGCACACTTTCATGAGAAATTTTTTCCCGTCGATACCAGGGGAAAGGCTGCTTTTATTGACTGCCTTGCTGTCCCTGGCGACACTCGCCCATGCACAACCGACATTCCCGGTTAACGGCATAGGGGGCGAAAAACAAAATACCTATGCCTTCACCAATGCTACAATTGTTGCTAACGAAAAAACTACCCTCACAGCTGCTACACTGGTAGTTAAAGCGGGCAGGATTATTGCTGCCGGTACTAATGTAGTTGTACCTAAAGAAGCTATGGTGGTTGACTGTAAGGGCAAATTTATTTACCCTTCCTTTATTGACCTGTACAGCGATTATGGCATGCCTATAGAAACCAGGCAGCCACGGGAATATGATTACGGCCAGCCGGCCCAACTGGTTTCCAACCGTAAAGGCGCATTTGGCTGGAACCAGGCCATCCGGTCCGATGTTTCGGCTGCTTCCATTTTTGTGGCAGATGATGCAAAGGCTAAAGCCCTGCGCGAAAGCGGTTTTGGTACTGTCCTTACCCACCAGAAAGATGGTATTGCTAGGGGCACAGGTGCCCTTGTTACCCTCGCCAATGAAAAAGAAAACAAAGTGGTGATTAAGGAAAAAGCTTCGGCTCACTTTTCTTTTAGCAAAGGCACTTCCCCCCAAAGCTACCCAACCAGTTTGATGGGCAGTATCGCCCTGTTGCGCCAGACATTCCTGGATGCAGCATGGTATACGTCTAATGCCAGTAAAGAGGGACTTAACCTAAGCCTGAAAGCCTGGAATGACAACCTTTCACTGCCTCAGGTTTTTGAAGCGAATGATAAATGGAATGACCTGAGGGCCGATAAAATTGGCGATGAGTTTGGCATCCAGTATATCATAAAGGCCGGCGGTAATGAATACCAGCGCATAGCCGAAATGGCAGATTCAAAAGCAAGCTTCATACTGCCGCTGAATTTTCCCATGGCCATGGATGTTGAAGACCCCAATGATGCACGTTTTATTTCCCTGGCTGATATGAAACACTGGGAAATGGCACCTTCAAATCCCGCATTTTTTGAAAAGGCTAAGATTCCTTTTTGCCTTACTGCTGCAGACCTGAAGGATACCAGGCAGTTCCTTGCCAACCTCAGGAAAGCTATAGAATACGGATTAACTGAAGCAAAAGCACTGGAAGCTTTAACCAGGACACCGGCCACCCTTATTGGCGTTTATAATGAGGTGGGAAGCCTGGAGCCCGGCAAACTGGCCAATTTCATCATTACATCCGGACCTGTTTTTATGGGGAATACAATTATTTACCAGAATTGGATCCAGGGGGAAAAATATACAGTGAACGAGTCGGGTTGGTCTGCGGCTGCAGGCCAGTACGCATTGACGGTTTCCGCTGACCAGGGAACGTACGCCTATACCCTCGACCTGAAACCGGACAATAGCGCCAGCATTATTGGAAAGGATACGCTGAAAGCAACGGTTAATTATAATGGCAAACTGGTTCGTATAAGCTTCCCCGAGAGTAAAGCCTCGCAGAAAATGATCCGGCTTAGCGGTGTGAATAATAGCGGCCAATGGCAGGGAACCGGCGAGGATGCGAATGGTGTAAAACTTTTATGGACTGCTTCATTTAAAAATGCGGCAGTGGTGAAAGAGGATAGCGTTAAAAAAACGCCTGCATTGGAATTGGGTAAAATAACGTATCCATTCAACGGCTATGGCTGGGAAACTATGCCAAAGCCGCAAACAATACTCATCCGGAATGCAACGGTCTGGACTAACGAAAGTGAAGGTAAACTGGATGGCACTGATGTGCTCGTTAAAAATGGAAAAATTGCTGCTATAGGTAAAAACCTTTCTGAAGCAGGTGCCATTGTGGTTGATGGTACCGGTAAGCACCTGACTGCAGGTATTATTGATGAGCACTCCCATATTGCAGCAGCTTCCATTAATGAAGGTGCACAGTCAGTCACCTCCGAAGTACGTATTGCCGATAACCTTTACCCTGATGATATTAATATTTACCGGCAGCTGAGCGGAGGCGTAACTTCTTCACATATCCTGCACGGCTCCGCGAATACAATCGGTGGCCAGACACAACTGATCAAATTGCGATGGGGTGCTGATGCAGAGGGACTGAAATTTGCCAACTGGGATCCTTTTATCAAATTCGCCCTGGGTGAAAATGTCAAAAAATCTTACGCCCCCCAGAATAACCGTTTCCCCGATTCACGGATGGGTGTTGAAGAAGTACTGAACGATGCATTTACTCGTGCCCGTGATTATGAAAACGCCATTAAGGCTGCTTCAGCACAGGTCAAAGGAAAGAAGGGCGCAACTGCGGCTAACCCGTGGAGTATAGTCCGTCGCGACCTCGAACTCGATGCCCTTGTTGAAATCATGAATAAGAAAAGGTTTATCACCTGCCATTCTTACGTGCAAAGTGAAATTACTGCTGCCATGCGCATTGGCGAAAAGTTCGGATTTACTTTCAATACATTCACGCATATACTGGAAGGCTATAAAGTAGCCGACAAAATGAAAGCCCATGGATCGAACGCTTCCACCTTCAGCGATTGGTGGAATTACAAAATGGAAGTTGTTGACGCTATTCCTTATAACGCAACCATTATGCAGCGCGTTGGACTGAATGTGGCAATTAATTCGGATGATGCTGAAATGGCCCGCAGGCTGAACCAGGAGGCTGCAAAGAGTATTAAATACGGTGGCATGAGTGAAGAAGATGCGCTTAAAATGGTTACCCTGAACCCGGCGAAAATGTTGCATGTTGCTGACCGCGTGGGAAGTATTAAAGCCGGCAAGGATGCAGACCTGGTACTATGGAGCGATGATCCCCTCAGTATTTATGCCCGGGCAGAAAAAACCATCGTAGATGGGATTGTTTATTTCGACCGCGAAAGGGACAAGGAACTTCGTTCAAAGATCGCCGCGGAAAAAAACCGGCTCATACAAAAAATGTTGGCTGAAAAGAAAAGCGGGGCCCCGGTACAACCAGCCCGTGCCAGCATGGAATTGATGCACACCTGCAGTGACCATGCCCACAGCCACGGATTATTGGTGATTGATACCGACGATTTAAATGGCAACAATTAAATTAACTACAATGACTAAGCGTTTATATAGAATCATTTTCGCATTACTGTTTTCTTCTGCTGCCATGTCGCAAGAAAACGTATACCCGGCAAAAGAGTACAAGGGCCTGCTGTTTATCAAAAATGCCAATGTGCATGTCGGGAATGGCCAGGTGCTCGACAATGTTACGATCCAGGTGAACAATGGAAAAATTGAGAAAATCGGAAAAGACCTCCCTATCCCGATGGATGATGTTAAAGTATTTGATGTTAAGGGAAAACAGGTTTACCCCGGACTGATATTATCAGGTTCACTTCTCGGGTTAGTTGAAGTGAACAGTGTAAGGTCTACAATCGACCATACTGAAATGGGCTACTATAATCCATCCATCCGGTCTATAGTTGCATACAATACTGATTCAAAAGTGATCAATACTTTGAGGAGCAACGGCATATTGCTGGCTAATATCGTTCCCCAAGGCGGCAGGATCAGCGGATCGTCTTCGGTTGTCCAGCTTGATGCATGGAATTATGAAGACGCTGCATATAAAATGGACAATGGCATTCATGTGAATATGCCGGATTTACTGAGCCGGCCGAATGCATTCTCAGCTCCCGGTGAAAACCCTATTGATAAAAGCCTGGAAGAAATTGCAAAACTAAAAGCGTTCTTTCGTGAAGCGCAGGCTTATGCCGTTGAGCCAACCCATTTAAGTACAAACCTCAAATATGAAGCGGTAAAGGGATTGTTCAGTAAATCACAAAAGCTCTTTGTTCATTGTAATATCGTTAAAGAAATGCTCGTGGCTGTTGATTTTGCAAAGGAGTTTGGAATGGATGTGGTAATTGTTGGTGGAAGTGAAAGTTACCAGGTTGCACAATTGCTGAAAGCCAGCAATATCGCTGTTATCCTTGACCAGATGCATAGTTTGCCCACCTTGCAGGACGATGATGTTGACCAGCCCTATAAAACGGCAGCGGCTTTACAAAAAGCCGGTGTGTTGTTTGCAATAAATGATGAAGACGGACAAACCCGTGGAAGGAACCTTCCTTTCAATGCTGGTACTGCCGCAGCTTATGGACTTACCAAAGAACAGGCTTTACAGGCTATAACACTGAATGCTGCAACAATACTTGGCATCGGCGATCGCACCGGGTCAATTGAGCCCGGTAAAGATGCCAACATTATAGTCAGTGAAGGGGATATACTTGATATGCGCAGCAGCATAGTTACACTGGCATTCATACAGGGTAGAATGATTGACCTGACTGATAAACACAAACAATTATATGAACGTTATAAGCTGAAATACGGTATTAAATAATTGAAAATAATACGCGGAGCGCGGAAGATAACATTCCGCGTTTTCTTTTTTTGCGTATGTTTGACAAACATCAGGTTACCTGTTTCTCTTTTTAGTATTAATACATATTAACCTGCCGACAATTGCTTGTTCATTAACGAGCCGCCATACAAAAAGCATTCTTAACCTAAAAATGTTATTGTATGAAAAAGCAATTTATCTCAGCCGTTTCACTTCGTTTGTTGTTATCTTCCACTGTCCTGTTTTCAGGGTCTGCAATGCTGGCATCTTCTCCTAAGGGGCAATATTATACTGCTGTTGCACATTGTGATAGCCTGGTCCTGGAAGAGCCTGCCATAAAGTACATTGGAAGCGACGCAGAATATTTTTATTTCCAGGTTCGAATCGAAAACCCGGCCATGGACAGGATGGAAATTGTGTTGCGCGAAAAGGCAAACCAGACTATTTTATTTGCAGATTCTTTTACAGAAAAATATTTCCTAAAAACAGTTGCTGTTCCACGGGAATTTCTCCTTGTTCAATGGGATATAAGTAACCATTCTGTAAAAGGTAAAACCAACCAGAACAATTGGTCTGTTAACACCGAAGTCAGGTTTAATGAGGCCGTTATGGTAACACGCCTATGATGCGGGAAAAATAGCATTATTGGGGTTTTGGCAATATCTTCAGCTGTCCAAATACAGCTGCATGAATATCCCTGCTATTCGTATCAGCGCCATCGATATTTTGCGGGCCCTTACTATGGTGCTAATGATCTTTGTCAATGACCTTTGGTCTTTGAAAGATATTCCCGCCTGGCTGGAACATGTTCCTGCTGCTGCCGATGCTATGGGCCTTGCCGATACGGTGTTTCCCGGCTTTTTGTTTATAGTCGGCATGTCGGTTCCTTTTGCAATCAGGAACCGCCGGCATAAAGGGGAAAGCAGGCAGCAGGTTATGTTGCATATTGCTGGCAGGGCCTTCGCCCTTCTGGTAATGGGTGTATTCCTGGTCAACGGGGAATATATTAATGAAGCCGCTTCCGGTATAACCAGGGGCTGGTGGAATGTGCTGGCCTGTACAGGGTTTATCATGATCTGGAACCAGTACCCTACTGGCTGGACCAGGTTTTTGGTGACCGCCCTTAAAATAACAGGCGCATTGCTTTTAATATGCCTGGCATTTTTGTACAGGGGCGGGGAAGCAGGACTGATTACACATTTTTCTACCTGGTGGTGGGGGATCCTTGGACTGATCGGATGGGCATACCTGTTATGCGCCATGCTGTTTAGCTGGTGTAATGGTAACATTTATGTTTTGCTGGCCGGATGGCTTTTTAGTATAGGATTATGTGCGGCTAACCATGCAGGTTGGTTACCTCATGCCGGTTTTTTCAGGTATTTGATCAGTCCGGTTGGCGAAGGGGCCATGACGGCATTTACAATAGGCGGGGCCCTGGCAGCACAGGTATTCTGGAAAGAACGTGATAGCCGGGATTTCAAATTTTCTACCCTGGTTATCTATTTCGGACTGGCTGCAGTTCTTCTTGCTTTCCTGGGTTTTTTATCGAGACCAGTCTGGGGCATCTCTAAGATAAGGGCTACTCCCTCCTGGGTACTTATTTGCAGTGCTATTATGCTGGTGCTTTTCCTGTTCATTTTCTGGCTGGCGGATATTAAAAAGAAATCGGGTTGGTTTGCTGCAATCAAACCCGCAGGAACAGAAACCCTGCTTTGTTACCTGGTCCCATATTATGTATATGCCGTAGTTCAGCTAAATCACTTGTACCTGCCGGATTTTTTGCTCACGGGACTTACCGGTATTGTGAAATCTGCGCTGTTTGCGCTATTTGTCGTAGTGTTAGCCGGATTGTTAACCCGGAAATTCCTTAAGGTAAGGCTATAAAGGAGTCATAAAAAAAGCGGCTTTTTTAAAAGCCGCTTTTTTTATTGTCAGAGATTGGCACCGTGGCAATTCTTGTATTTTTTGCCGCTTCCGCATGGACAAGGATCATTCCTGCCCACTTTCGGGCCAACACGAATAGGCTCCTGGACTATCGGACCTGCGGATGGATTATAATAATCATTCTGGTTTGCCGCATAATCTTCACCCCTGGCATCAATTTCTTCTTTGTTCACCTGGAGTTTGCTCATATCTGTTTTTTCCTCGCGGCCTTCCCGGATAATATCTGCGGGTTGTTGCTGTTCCATCGGGATGCCACTATGGCACAGGAAAGAAACGATATCGCGATTTACTTCGCTATCCATTTTGCGGAACAGTTCAAATGCTTCAACCTTATAAATTACCAATGGATCTTTTTGCTCGAGGTATGCTGTCTGCACACTTTGCTTAAGGTCATCCATGGCACGCAGGTGTTCTTTCCAGGCGTCGTCAATAAGGTTTAAGGTAATTGTCCGCTCAACTGCGTTAACCAGTTCATGGCCATTGCTGTCGAGTGTTTTTTGCATACTGCTCAACACATTAACCCCTTTCCTGCCATCTGTAAACGGTACAACCACATTTTCAATATTATGTCCCTGCGTATTCCTGATATTCTGAAATACAGGAATAGCCTGCGTTTTCAGGGTGTCCATCTTTTGCTGGTAATGCGTCGTTGCTTCTGAATACAATTTTTCAGCTAAGGCATTTGCATTTGATGACCGGAATTCCGATGCAGTAATGCTGGTATCAATACCAAAATTCACAATTGCTGAAAGTTTGAAGCCGTCAAAGTCTTCCTGCTCTTTAAAGGAGCTGATCAAACCTTCAGCGACACCATAGAATGCATTATCAAGATCAAGGGCAAGGCGTTCCCCGAATAATGCGTGCTGGCGTTTTTTATACACCACATTACGCTGCTTATTCATTACGTCATCATATTCAAGGAGCCGCTTACGGATACCGAAGTTGTTTTCTTCTACTTTTTTCTGTGCCCTTTCAATGCTCTTGGTGATCATGCTGTGCTGTATCACTTCGCCTTCTTTGTAACCCATACGGTCCATCAAAGAAGCAATACGGTCACTGCCGAACATACGCATCAGGTCGTCCTCCATGGATACATAGAATTGTGATGTTCCGGGATCTCCCTGGCGACCGGCACGACCGCGTAACTGCCTGTCCACGCGCCTGCTTTCATGCCTTTCTGTACCAATGATGGCAAGTCCGCCTGCTTCTTTTACACCAGGACCGAGTTTGATATCGGTACCACGACCAGCCATGTTGGTGGCGATGGTTACCGCGCCCGGCAAACCTGCTTCTGCAACAACCTGTGCTTCGCGTGCGTGCTGTTTTGCGTTCAATACATTGTGTGGTATTTTTTTCACCTGCAGCATTCGGCTTAGCAGTTCACTTACTTCTACTGAAGTGGTGCCCACCAGAACAGGACGGCCCGCAGTTCTCAGTTTTTCGATGTCCTCAATAACAGCAGAATATTTTTCACGCTTGGTTTTGTACACAAGGTCCTGCTCATCTTTACGGATCGCAGGTACGTTGGTTGGGATGTTTACAACATCCAGTTTGTAGATATCCCACAATTCAGCTGCTTCTGTTTCAGCTGTTCCGGTCATACCGGCCAGCTTGTGGTACATCCTGAAATAGTTTTGCAGGGTAATGGTGGCATAGGTTTGCGTAGCTGCTTCGATCTTCACATTTTCTTTCGCTTCAATAGCCTGGTGCAAACCATCTGAATACCGGCGGCCTTCCATGATACGGCCCGTTTGCTCATCAACAATTTTAACCTGTCCGTCAATTACTACATATTCCACATCCTTGTCAAACAGGGTGTAGGATTTCAACAGTTGCTGAACAGTATGTATACGGTCGGCCTTCAATGTGTATTCATTCAGCAAGGCTTCCTTCTTGTGCAGTTTATCTTCCGGCGTATCATTACCGCTTTCAATTTCACCCAGCTTCACACCAATGTCGGGCAGCACGAAGAAATCGGGGTCTTCACCGGTTTTGGTAATCATCTGGATACCCCGGTCGGTGAGGTCTACTGAATTGTTCTTTTCATCAATGTAGAAGAAGAGTTCAGCATCTACCCTCGGCATTTCCTTCGACTGGTCGGCGAGGTAATAGTTTTCTGTCTTCTGTAGTTTTACTTTAATACCTGGTTCACTGAGGAATTTGATCAGGGCGCTGGTCTTTGGCAAACCGCGGTAGGCGCGCATTAAGGCCAGTCCGCCATCTTTAGGGTCATCATTTCCTTCAGCAAGTTTCTTCCTTGCCTCGTTCAGGCATTTATTCACCACCTGCTTCTGGGCTTCCACCAATTGCAGTACACGGGGTTTCATTAAATGATACTGTTGTTCATCGCCACGCGGCACCGGGCCTGAAATAATCAATGGTGTCCTGGCGTCATCAATCAAAACTGAATCGACTTCATCTACCATGGCAAAATGGTGCTTGCGTTGTACCATTTCATCCGGGCTGTGTACCATATTATCACGCAGGTAATCAAAACCAAATTCATTATTGGTGCCATAAGTTATATCGGCCTGGTAGGCTTTGCGGCGCTCTTCGCTGTTAGGCTGGTGCTTGTCAATACAATCCACCGTTAATCCCAGCCATTCGAAGATGGGGCCATTCCACTCCGAGTCACGGCGGGCGAGGTAATCGTTCACCGTTACGATATGAACCCCTTCGCCAGCCAGCGCATTCAGGTAAGCAGGTAATGTGGAAACAAGCGTTTTACCTTCACCCGTAGCCATTTCCGAAATTTTCCCGGTATGTAAAACGTATCCACCAATCAGCTGAACATCATAATGTACCATGTTCCAGGTGATGTTTCCGCCACCCGCTGTCCAGGTATTCCTGAACCTGGTCTCGTTGCCTTCAATGGAAACGTAATCGCGGCTTACCGCTAATTGCCTGTCGAGTTCAGTAGGCGAGGAAACCAATACTTCGTTTTGTGAAAAACGGCGACCGGTTTCTTTTACAACGGCAAAAGCTTCTGGTGCAATTTCTTTCAGTATTTCTTCTATTTCTTCGTTGCGTTTTTTCTTCAGTTTATCGATTTCCTGGTAGATGCTGTCTTTTCCGGTGAAATCACTAAATGGAAGTGCTTCCGCATTGTTGGATAACAGGTCGATTTCAGCATTAATTTCCTGCAGGTGCTGCTGGATTCGTGATTTGAATTCCTGGGTTTTGGCACGCAGCTGGTCGTTTGTAAGTGACTGGTATGCAGTAAAATACTCGTTAACCTTGGCAACAATCGGCTGAATGATCTTCACGTCTTTCTCTGATTTGCTTCCGCCGAATAACTTCTGGATAAAACCTAACATGTTTTGGGTATTGTCTTAGTAATGATGCGTTTAAGTGTTTTTGCTGTCAATTTCAGTGCTACAAATCGATTTTGGCCAAATTGACAGGGAGGCAAAGGTAAGGAAAAGCAGGACTTTGGAATTCCCCGGCATTCAATTACCTTTGCGCCAAATTTCTAAACTTTATTATGTCAGGAGCATTGAAAGAGGTCCGTAACCGGATCAAGTCGGTTCAAAGTACCCAGCAAATTACCAAAGCCATGAAAATGGTTAGTGCGGCCAAATTGCGTCGTGCCCAGGATGCCATTATCCAGATGCGTCCCTACGCCAATAAGTTGCAGGAAATGCTGAGCAATATCGTAAGCAATGCTGAAGGTGAGCTGGGTGGTGTGCTGGCCCAGGAAAGGCCCATACAAAGTGTGCTGCTGATCGTAATTACCAGTGACCGCGGATTGGCCGGCGCATATAATGCCAACGTTATTAAAGCTGCCAAAGCGACAATTAATGAAAACTATAAAGACCAGTTTGCAAAGGGAAAAGTAACAATCTGGAATATTGGTAAGAAAGGTTACGAATCCTTTTTGAAAGGAAATTACCATGCCGATGCAACTTATAAGGATATCTTCCTGCACCTGACCTTCGAAAACGTGCAGGCTTGCGCCCAGGCTGCTGCAAAAGCTTTTATGAACAACGAGTTTGATGTTGTGGAAGTTGTTTACAGCCAGTTTAAGAATGCAGCTACACAGGTTTTTGCCGTTGAGCGTTTCCTGCCCATCCCAAAAGTGAAGCCGGCAGCAAACGCCAAAAAAAGCGATTATATTTTTGAACCCAATAAAGAGGACCTTATCGCGGAATTGATGCCTAAAATCCTCAATACGCAATTGTTTAAGGCTGTCCTTGATGCCAATGCCTCTGAACATGGTGCACGTATGACGGCAATGGATAAAGCATCTGAAAACGCCAATGAATTGCTGCGTTCTCTCAAGATCAGCTACAACCGCGCCCGCCAGGCCGCAATTACCACCGAACTAACCGAAATCGTTAGCGGTGCAGCAGCATTACAGGGGTAGGAGGGTAAGCCGTAAACGGTGAGCCGTAAGCTGTAAACCGTAAACGGTGAGGACAGATTAAAAGCATAACTTATTTCAAAAAGCTACCATACCTGGTAGCTTTTTTCGTATACCACTACTTCACCCGCCGGGAAGTACCCGCCGGGTGCTCACCGCTCACCGTTTACTGTTCACCGCTCACGGTTCCCCCCCTGTTTTCCACATTGTGGACAACTCCATTTCCCTTTTTTAAGAATTTAGGCAAGCTTGCGGCATGTTGCTTGCTGCAATTATATAAAATAACGACTATGGATATCGGACACATCATACCTCATATAGAAGCCCTCATTTTTGCCTCTGAAAAGCCCCTGGGTGCCCTGGAACTGACCGACCTCATCAACCAGGCTTTCGGATTCATGGAAGACAAGATCACCCTCGAACAGATCGAAGCTGGCATTGAAGGCATTGTAGAGAAATACCAGGCCGAATTCTACCCCTTCGAACTTAGGTTCAGCGGCGGCGGATGGCAGTTCCTGACCAAAAAGGATTTCCATAAAACAGTTGCCCAGCTTAACGGCGATAAATTCCTGAAACGCCTTAGCGGCGCTGCTATGGAAACACTGGCCATCATTGCTTATAAACAACCCATCACAAAATCTGAAATCGAATCGATCCGTGGCGTGAGCGCAGACTACAGCATCCAGAAATTGCTCGAAAAGGAACTGATTGTTATCAGCGGCCGCAACGAAGAATTGCCGGGGAAACCCCTCATTTATACAACTTCCCGCTCCTTCATGGACTATTTCGGATTAAATGGCCCGGAAGATCTTCCACGTATCAAAGAGGTGCTTGCTGAGCAGGCTGTTGAACCAACACAAATGGGTAACCAGCAGGTGCAGGTTGCGAATGGCAATAACCAGTCAATTACTGACACTATGGTCGACACCCTGGATGATCCTAATTCTGTACTGCTCGTTAACGAAACCGGCGAATTGCTGGAAGCGAGTTATACCGAAGAAGAAACCAGCATGGAAATTGAACCCACCGGCGATGATTCACCTGAAATCCAATCCTGGCCAGATGAAAATGAACCAGGCCTGGATAATGACACATCCGGATTTCCAGAAGATGAAGATGGTCCCCGGAACTAAGGTTTGCTGAGAAAGGAGTAAATATTCGCCGCGGTCGGTGTATATTCGCCCAATTTGCAAGCAAACACAACTATGTCTTATTTATCTAATGAATTCCTGGAGCAGCTGGCCCAGGAGTATGGCACGCCGCTTTACGTGTATAATGCCAACCAGATCAGCGAACAGTATAACAAACTGAAGTCGGCTTTTGCCAACTGTAATGCCCGTTTCTTCTATGCCTGCAAGGCACTCAGCAATATCAATGTGCTGAAATATGTTGAATCTATTGGTGCATCCCTCGATTGCGTAAGCATCAATGAAGTTAAACTCGGACTGAGGGCTGGTTTTTCTCCCGACAGGATTTTATTTACACCAAACTGTGTTGATTTTGCTGAAGTTGACGAAGGCAAGCAGTTGGGTGTAAATCTTAATATAGATAATATCTCCATCCTCGAGCAATTTGGAACCAAATATGGCGGCTCTTACCCCATTTGCATCCGGTTCAATCCGCATATTATGGGGGGTGGAAACTATAAAATCTCAACCGGCCATATCGACAGCAAATTTGGTATTTCAATCCACCAGATGCGCCACATCGAAAGGGTGGTTAAATCTACAGGGTTGCATGTTACCGGCATTCATATGCATACCGGCAGCGATATCAAAGATGTAAATGTTTTCCTTCAGGGTCTTGAAGTGATGTTTGAACTGGCCACCCATTTCCCAAACCTTGAGTTTATTGACCTGGGCAGCGGTTTTAAAGTGCCTTACCAGGATGGCGATGTGCAAACGGATATCAACCTGCTGGGTGTTAAGGTTGCTGAAGCCTTTACTGCCTACGAAAAAGAAACCGGTAAAAAAATCCAGGTTTGGTTTGAACCTGGTAAATTCCTGGTTAGCGAATGCGGTTATTTCTTGGTAAAAGCCAACGTCATCAAACAAACCACGGCTACAGTTTTCGTGGGCGTCAACAGCGGGTTCAACCACCTTATCAGGCCTATGTTTTATGATGCCTACCATAGGATCAGCAATATCTCTAACCCGAAGGGCAGCGAAAGGATTTATACTGTAGTGGGTAATATTTGCGAGACAGATACTTTTGCGTGGGACCGCACAATCAACGAAGTGCGCGAAGGGGATTTCCTCGTTTTCTATAACGCCGGTGCATACGGTTTTGAAATGTCCTCCAATTTTAATTCCCGTTTGAAACCAGCGGAATTGCTGGTGATCGACGGCAAAGCCCACCTGATCAGGAAACGCGACGTCTTCGAAGACCTGTTAAGGAACCAGGTTGAAGTGCTTTAAATTTGTATATCCCGGTAGTGATCACTACCGGGATTTTTTTAGCGTAATTGCTTAACTTAATGGCCTGGCAAATTTTCTCCAATCTTAATTTATAGCTATGCCTATCAGAATGGTAGATGATCCGCAAGACCAGGAGCAGTTTAATGATGATTCTGGTGGTGGCCGCAGCGGTGGTGGTGGTTTCCAGGGCGGTGGCGGTGGGCTTATCGGCCTTTTGCCTTTGGTTCTTTCCCTTTTCAGGGGTAAGCGGATTTTTCTGCTGATTATTATCGTTGGTGTGTTGTATTTCATCCTCGGCCGCGGTGGCTGTAATATGGGCGGACTTGGCGATGTCGCCCGCCTGGCAACCGGTGGCTTCCTTGATCCCCGGCAATTCGAAAAGGCGGAAATCTATGAACCACTTGCTGATGACGATACAAAAAATCCCCTCCCCGAAAGCGCAAACCTCCAGAAATTTGCGCCTGCCGTTGGAAACCAGGGAAACCAGGGTAGTTGCGTAGCCTGGAGCAGTGCCTATGGCGCCCGCTCCATCCTGGAAGCCGCCAGGACCGGCCAGGCCCCCAATACTGTAAAGTTCAGTCCGTCTTTCCTTTATAACCAGATTGGCCTTGAAGACTGCCAGGGCTCTTATATTATCAAGGCAATGGAATACATGACCAAACAGGGGTCTGTGCCTTATGACCAATTCCCTTATACAGATAATGATTGTTCCCGGGTACCCGACCGCAGCCTTATCAGTGATGCCGCACAATTTAAAATGCGGGGATTTAACCGCCTTTCTGACGGCGACCGCACTGATGCCTTAGACATTAGGGCCATTAAGGAAAACCTAGCCCAGGGCGCACCGGTTGTGATCGGGATGATGGTTGGACAAAGCTTTATGCAGGATATGATGGGTAAGGATGTCTGGGTGCCCCAGCAAGGCGACCGGAACCTGATGGGTTTTGGCGGGCATGCCATGTGCGTTGTTGGTTATGACGACCGGAAATACGGCGGGTCCTTCTTGCTGATGAACAGTTGGGGACCGGAATGGGGCAATAATGGATTCGCCTGGGTACGCTATGGCGATTTCAAATATTTTGTCAGGGAAGCTTATGGACTTGATCCGATGCGCCAGGTTGGCGCTGCTGCCAACACGCCTTTGATCGGGGAAGTGGGACTGGTTGAAATGGCGAATACCGGTAAGAAAATGGAAGTAAAAGGATATATCTCCCTGCATTTAACGGAAGGAAACCGCTTTGTAACCAATAGCCCGCTTAAACCAGGCACCCGGTTTAAAATGGAAGTAAAAAACAGCTCCGAATGTTATGTGTACGTTTTCGGGAAAGAAACTGACGGTACCAGCTATACCTTGTTCCCTTACCCCAAACAGGATGACCCGACTACCACAAAATATTCGCCTTTCTGCGGTATTACCGGATACAGGCTCTTTCCGAAAGATAAAAGCATGACGCCGGATAGTATCGGCACAAAGGATATGATTGCTGTTGTGATGAGCAAACAGCCGCTCGATTGGTTTAGTGTGAATACAGCCATCAGTAAGAACCCGGCCACTGATTACCAGTCACGCGTAAACGCTGCCCTTGGGGAAAACCTGCTGAAATCGGCACAGTTTAATGCTACCGCAAAAGGAACAATGAGCTTCTCAGGAAATTCATCCCCCAACCAGGTGATGGCCTGCGTAGTGGAAATTGATAAAACAAAATAAATGACTGCCAAAACAGGTTCAGCTGCTTTTTTTTCACTGGTGAATAACCGGTTAAAGTTCAACTTGTTTTTATTCAGGAAATTACCCAGCGCTTATTTTTCCGGTGTTCGTGTGCGTAATGTTAACGGGAATTCCTGCCAGGTTACTGTACCTTACAAATGGTTTTCGCAAAACCCGTTCCGTTCCACATATTTCGCCTGCCTGGCCATGGCCGCTGAAATGAGCACCGGTATTCTCTCGATGGCCCATGTTTACCAGCGCAGGCCTGCTGTATCCATGCTGGTTACTGCGCTTGAAGCAAAGTATTTCAAAAAAGCAGTTGCCCTTACCACGTTCACCTGTACTGATGGACTGGCCATCAGGGACGCTGTTGAAAAGGCAGTGGCCACCGGTGAAGCTCAAATGATTATTGCAAAATCAGTCGGAAAGAATGACCAGGGTGAAACGGTAGCCGAGTTTTTGATCACCTGGTCTTTTAAAAGTAAATAATTATGAAAATTGCATTTCATGGTGCAGCCCGGACAGTTACCGGCTCCAAGCACCTGCTGACACTTAAAAACGGAAAAAAAATCCTCCTTGATTGCGGCATGTTCCAGGGCATGGGCAAAGAAACTGATGCGCTGAACAGGGTATGGGGCTTTGATCCGGCCGAAGTTGATTTGCTGGTGCTTTCCCATGCGCACATAGACCATAGCGGTTTAATTCCAAAGCTCGTAAAAGATGGTTTCACCGGTACGGTATATTGCACCCCGGCTACGAAAAGCCTGGCTGCAATTCTATTGGAAGATTCAGCCGGGATCCAGGAAGACGATGTTAAATACATCAATAAGAAAAGGGCGGCATCCGGCCAGCCATACCTGAAACCGCTGTACACCCTCGACGATGCCAAAAGCTGCCTTTCCCAGTTCAGGGAAGTGGAATATGGCAACTGGTTCAAAATTGCCGATGGGGTGGAACTGCTTTTCACTGATGTGGGGCATATCATCGGCAGTGCCGCAGTTCACCTGCGTATTAATGAAAACGGCAAAACAGAGCAGCTTACTTTCAGTGGCGATGTTGGCCGTTATCGCGATATTATCCTCCGGTCTCCGGAAGTCTTCCCGCAGGCAGACTATATCCTGCTGGAATCTACTTATGGAAACAGCCTGCATGAATTGCAAACTACTACTCCCGACCAGCTGTTGGAATGGATTGAAAAAATCTGTCTCAATAACCGCGGTAAACTGATCATTCCGGCTTTTAGTGTGGGCCGTACTCAGGAAATCCTGTACTCTCTTAACCAGCTGGAAGTTGAACGCAGGCTTCCTGATCTCGAATATTTTGTGGATAGCCCGCTTAGCATTGAAGCAACTGAAGTAGTAAAGAGCTACCCCCAATATTTCAATAAAACCATCCGGCGTTTACTCGAAACCGATAGCGACCCTTTCAGGTTCAACGGTCTCAAGTATGTTAAGACCGTTGAAGAATCCAAACTGCTGAACTTCCGCAATGAGCCCTGCGTAATTATTTCAGCCAGCGGCATGGCTGATGCTGGAAGGGTGAAGCACCACATTAATAATACTATCGAAAACAGTCGGAACGGCATTTTACTGGTAGGTTATTGCGAACCCAATTCTTTAGGCGGTCGCCTGATGGCGGGCAAAAAGGAAGTGTCCATTTTTGGTGTTAACCGCGAAGTGCATGCAACCATTGGTTCAATAAGGAGTATGAGCGCCCATGGCGATTACGAAGACCTTTGCCAGTTTCTCGCTTGCCAGGATCCCCGGAAAGTTAAAAAGCTTTTCCTTGTGCACGGCGAATATGACGTCCAGGTACAGTTCAAACACAGGCTTGTCAATAAAGGCTTCCTGGATGTTGAAATTCCTGAACGGCATTATGAGGAAGGGCTGAGTTAGCCTGCTTATACTTTTTCTAAAGCCTGCATTATATCGGCCAGTATATCTTCCCTGTTTTCAAGGCCAACGGAAATCCTGATTAAACCCGCACTGATACCCACTGCCATTCGCTCTGCTTCAGATAATTTAGCATGGGTTGTACTTGCCGGGTGCGACGCTATGCTGCGTGTATCACCAAGGTTTGCCGTAAGTGACAGCATCTTCAGGGCGTTCAGGAATTTCCTTCCGCTCTCAATGCCCCCTTTCAATTCAAAGCAAACCACACCGCCGCCATTGGTCATCTGCGCTTTTGCTACTGCATATTGCGGATGCGATGGCAGTAACGGATATTTCACCCAATTCAACCGCTCATTCCTTTCAAGTTGGAGGGCAAGGTACAGGGCATTTGATGCGTGCCTGTCCATCCGCACTTCTAGTGTTTCAAGGCTCCTGCTGAGGATCCAGGCATTAAAGGGTGATAATGATGGACCGGTACTCCTGCAAAAGAGGTATATCTCGTGTATTAATTCTTTTTTCCCCAATACAACCCCGCCTAATACCCTTCCCTGGCCATCCAGCCATTTTGTGGCAGAATGGATTACCAGGTCCGCGCCAAAATCAGCAGGTCGCTGCGCAATGGGTGTTGCGAAACAATTGTCTACATTCAAAAGCAGCTTATGCTTCTTCGCCAGCTCGCTTGCCACCTTAAGGTCAATGACATCAAGTCCCGGATTCGTTGGCGTCTCCAGGTAAATCATCTTTGTATTGGGCGTGATATGCTGTTCCCAGGTACTGATATCACCTGCATCAACATAACTGTGGGTGATGCCGTACTTCGGAAGGATTTTAGTGATAACAGTGTGTGTGCTGCCGAATATGCTTCTGCAACTAATCAGGTGATCCCCCTGTTTCAGGAATGTCATGAATGAAGCGAATATGGCGCTCATGCCGGAGGCAGTGGCAAATCCGGCTTCTGTCCCTTCCAGGGCACACATGCGGTCTACAAATTCCTGGACATTAGGGTTGCTGAAACGGCTGTAAATATTATCATCGGTTTCATCCGCAAATGCGGCGCGCATTTCCTCGGCATTGTCAAAACAAAAACTACTGCTCAGGAAAAGGGGCTGTGAATGTTCCATTTCATTGGTTCGTTCAACCTGCGTGCGGATGGCTTTGGATATTGGGTGCATGGATTAATTATTTTAAGCGGACCTCCCAGCTGATTTCGGTTCCTGAACGTCGCAGGGTCTCTGCTACAGAACAGTATTTTTCCATAGACAATTGCGCCGCCCGTTTGGCTTTGTCCTCATCAATATTTCCGCCAATAGTGAATACGATTCGGGCCGATTTCCATAAATGCGGCTCTTTACCGGTTTCGCGCTCTGCTTCAATATGCATGGAAAAATAGGTGATTTCCTGTCTTTGCTTTTTCAGGATGCTGACCACATCGATCCCGCTGCAGCCACCTAGTCCCATCAATACCATCTGCATTGGACGGACCCCGTAATTATTGCCGCCGCCTTCCGGGCTTGTATCCATCCTTACGGTATGGCCCGCGGCATCAGTTGCCTCAAACCCAAAATCGCCCGATTGGCGAATAATATCAATTGTTACCATATTCGTTCCCTGATTTTTTTCTGAATTGGTACAAAGGTAACGGTGAGAGGGTTTATTTTGCAGTCATGTTGCATCGATTTGTTTATGACCAGCCATTCCAACTGGAAAATGGCGCTGTTTTACCCAACCTGGAGATTGCTTACCATACTTATGGCCAGCTCAGTTCCGATGGCTCAAACGTAGTGTGGGTTTGCCATGCGCTTACGGCTAATGCCGATGCGGCTGCCTGGTGGCCCGGCGTAATTGGTGAAGGGACAGCCATTACCCCCGAAAAATATTTCATCGTTTGTGCCAATATACTGGGCTCCTGCTACGGAACCACCGGCCCGCTTTCCATAAATCCGGCCACCGGAAAACCCTGGTTTAACAGTTTCCCCAATATCACCATCCGCGATATGGTAAAAGCGCATATCCTTCTGCGGCAGCACCTCAATATTTCTTCCATTGCCTTGTGCATGGGCGGAAGCATGGGGGGCTACCAGGCCATGGAATGGGCGCTGGCGGAACCCCGGGTTATCAGGAAATTATTCCTGGCAGCAACTTCGGCAGCTGAAAGTGCATGGGGAATCGCCATCCATGAAGCCCAGCGCCTGGCTATTGAAGCTGACCCTACCTGGAATGCAGACAGCCCGGCTGCCGGCGCCAACGGGTTAAAAGCTGCCCGTGCAATTGGAATGCTCACCTACAGGAATTATTCGGCTATGGTCCAACGGCAGGCTGAAACCGAAAATGATAAACTGGACCAGTTTAAGGCGGCTACTTATATCCGTTACCAGGGTGAGAAACTCGTCACAAGGTTTAATGCACAGTCTTACTGGCTGCTTACTAAAAGCATGGATAGCCATAATATCGCCAGGGGCAGGAATGTACCTGTTGATGAAGTGCTGAAGTCCATTCAGCAACCGGTATTGGTGATGGGGATTACCAGTGACCTTTTATGTCCAACAATTGAACAACAAAAAATCGCTGCTGCTATTCCCGGGGCAAATTATATTGAAATTGATTCAGTGTATGGCCACGATGGATTCCTTGTGGAAGCCGGCCTGATCAGTGATAACCTGGGGAAATGGCTGGAAAATAAATAAAGGGGAGGGGGAACCTGTTTGCGAATGAACTGGCTGTTGCCAACCAGTTCATTCTGCACTTAGACAGGTATTGACGAAAATCACAACCTGGTGCTAAGATGCGGCTTAAGGGAGGGCATTGCAAGTTTATTAGATGAACAATGGCTTTTGCCGGTTGAATGGACCTTTTTGCCCGTTTAAATAATCTTCAACCTGCTCATTACCATTGTCCTGTTTGCCTTACTGATCGGTATCATCTGTCCTTTTATATACAACATGTTTTCCCGCACATCAGAAATCTTATTCATGTTGATAATATAGGAACGGTGCACCTTACAGAACACTGCCGGGTTAATCTTTGACGTCAGGTTCTTGATCGTATTGTGCGTGATGATCTTCTTTTCATTCGTAATGAATTTCACATAATCACCCATGCTTTCAATATACAGGATGTCATCATTCTCGAGCCTGATCAGCTTGCCATCACTCTTGATATATATATGTGATATATCATCTGCTTCCTCGCGCTTCTCTGCTTCCTCGCGGAGTTTGCCCAGGGCATCTATAAACCTTTGGTAAGTGAACGGCTTCTTCAGGAAATCGGTTACATTATATTCAAAAGCATTGTAGGCGTATTCAGTTTTTGAAGTGGTGAGGATCACCTGCGGGGAATAGGAAAGTTTGTCGAGCAGGTCGAACCCGCTGGCGCCAGGCATTTCCACATCCAGGAATATCAGGTCGACTACCTGCTCTGATAAAAAAGGCAGGGCAGTTTCAACAGAACTAAAGGACTGGATCACATTGACCCTGCCGCTTTTAACGCAATACCTTTGTAACATCTCCGCCGCAACGGATAGGTCTTCAACGATTACAGCTGTTATTTTCATGATGCAGGTTGTTTTAAGAATTCATGAATGCGGATCGCTTCATTGGTAATGAGGTTAAGTCCTTCTATTATCTGGCCATATTCCTGGTGCAACCTCGTCCGGATTCTTTCTGCGTCAGGGTTTTCACCCAGGAAATATTCCAGTAACTGGTATTTCATCTGCAATTGCGGCAGCCCGCAATAACCCCATAATGGTTTCACAAGGTGAATCCTTCTCTTTATTTCATTACAATCACCTTTTTCAGCGAGAATCATACAGCGGTCTAATTCTTCGGCAATCTGTTGGGATGCAGTTACCAGGATGGCTGAAATGGCTGAAAGGTCATTGTCGTGCATTTCCATCAGGAAAGGCACATCAAATGCCTGGTTGAGCTGGTAGGCTCTTTGCGTGCTGGTTTGCATAGGATACAATTTTTGTTTTCCCGGATTCGTTAATGTAACAGCCGCTTAAGAAAGGCCGTTTACTGAATGAAAACGAAAAAAGGTACCAACATATTATCTGTAGCCCTTGGATATTGGGAAAAGCTTGCAGAAGATTACTACCTGAAACAGGTAAACGCACCGCATTCCCCACTGAAATCCCTGACCGAAATAGGTATTTTAGTTGCAGGGCTTAATATGATCCTCTGTACGATCATGAAAGAGTATGGCGCCGCTTTCGCGTGCCTGCTAGCCTGTTCCATGCTTCTGACCGCCCACTTCTTAAGGCTGTATAACCGTGAAGGGATAGCTAAATGGCTGGTTATCATTAGCTTTAACGCAGGCGTAATGATTGTCAGCTATTGCGTCGGACTAAGGTCGGGTGTCTATATGTATTTCTTCCCCGTCATTTTTGCCATGATCTTCCTCATTGACACAAAAATCACCAAAGACCTGATTATTTCGGAAATAGCTACGATTACCTGCTTTGGCCTTACTTTTATCATTGCCCCTTATGCTACTAAAAGTACTTCTGAAGGTGAAATTCATTATATCTATAATTTCAGGATAAACCTTGCGCTGTCACTGGTTATTACCGGCTTGGTTGCTTATTCTATCCTCAAAACGCTGAATAAGAAAGAAGACGACCTGCTGGGTGAAAAAAGCCTGGGCGATACCATCTTCAACACCTCCCTGGATGCTATCTTTATTATTGACCTGGAAACACAACTGATAGCTGATTGCAATAAAAGGGCCATCGAATTATTCGGGATGAAGAACAAGGAAGGCGTGATGCTGATGGCCATATCTTCACTGCTCGGCGAACCGGCTGCAGCAAAGCTTAATGCATTCAGCCCGGAAAATTTCACCTCCCATTCCCCCTGGTTTGGGAATATGGAATTTTCTACACTTGAAGGTCACCCCATCTATGCATATACGAATATTGTAATCTTCGAACACCAGCGCCGCAGGTATGCAAAAATCAGCATCCTGGATATCACTGAAGTCAGGATTGCTGAAGTGGAAACACTAAAAGCCAAGGAACGTGCAGAGCGCGCTGCCAAAGTGAAATCAAGGTTCCTCAGTAATATGAGCCATGAACTAAGGACACCTTTGAATGCAATCATCGGAAGCACTAATATCCTGCACCAGGAATACCACCTCAACAGCCAGCGGCAAATGCTGGATGTATTGAAGTACTCCTCGGAACATATGCTTGAACTGGTTAACGATATCCTTGATTACAGCAAGCTGGAAGCGGATAAGATGGAATTGAACAATGCACCGTTTAATTTGTCTGAACTCCTGTTTAAAATTGTCGGTTTGTTCCGCAACCCCGTTGATGCAAAGAAATTATCCCTGCGCTACGACTTCGAAGCAGTGAAGGGCTATATCGTTATGGGTGATGAAATGCGCCTTCACCAGGTGTTGAATAACCTGCTTTCTAATGCTATTAAATTTACAGAAGAGGGCGCTGTTATGGTCGACGTGAAAGCGTTGATGAAAAGAAGCACCAATATTACACTGCGTTTTTCCGTGAAGGATTCCGGTATTGGTATTGCTCCTGAAAAGCAGCACCGGATCTTTGATAAGTTTTACCAGACTGATACGGAAACTACCAGGAAATACGGCGGTTCCGGACTTGGACTTGCCATCAGCCAGTATATCGTGCAGAAAATGGGCGGTGAGTTGCGTGTGGAAAGCACACCCGGACAAGGTAGTACGTTTTATTTTGATATAACATTACCTATTGAAGCAACCAAATACAGCTATATCGAAGAACCTGCAGAGAAGTTCGAAGACCTTGAAGGCGTAAGGATCTTAGTGGCGGAAGACAACCCAGTAAATATGATGATCGTGAAAAGGTTCCTGGCTAAATGGAATGCTGATATTGTAGAAGCAGTTAACGGACTCGAAGCCCTGGACCAGTTTAACAGCAGTCACTTTGACCTGCTGCTGGTTGACCTTGAAATGCCGGAACTTGATGGGGCCGGAGTGGTTTCAAGAATCAGGAAGAAAGGTTCAACTGTTCCTATAATTGCCTTTACTGCAGCTGTTTATGACCATATGCAGGCCGACCTGATCGAAAAAGGCTTCAATGATTTTATTCCGAAACCATTCAGGCCGGATGACCTGCGGCAGAAAATCAGGCATTATGTAAATACTGCCCGTAAAAAAAGAGCCTGAAAAACTATACTTCATGCAAAAAGCTCCTGTAAAGGAGCTTTTTTCGTAGCGCGTACGGGAATCGAACCCGTCATTCTTCCGTGAAAGGGAAGCGTCTTAACCGATTGACCAACGCGCCATTTTCCCTTTTGGGAGTGCAAAGATAGGGAGTGGCATATTCCCTCCAAAAATTTTTTTTCTAAAATTTTTATACACTTTGGACAAACGTTACCTTAGCGGCTCATTTATTTCTTCATCAAATCTCAAACTTGACATTATGAGCACTGTAAAAGTTGCCATTAACGGATTCGGAAGGATCGGACGCCTGGTATACCGCCAGATCTATAATATGAAGGGTATCGATGTGGTGGCCATCAATGACCTGACTTCTCCAGCTGTATTAGCCCACTTGTTGAAATATGATAGCGCACAAGGTCGCTTTGATGCTACAGTTACTTCTACTGAAAACGCCATCATCGTAAACGGTGATGAAGTTAAGATCTATGCACAAAAAGATCCTGCCCAGATTCCATGGGGTAGCCACGGTGTTGATGTGGTTATTGAAAGCACAGGTTTCTTCACCGATAAAGACAAAGCCGCTGCCCACCTGAAAGCCGGTGCTAAACGCGTTGTGATTTCAGCTCCTGCAACCGGTGACCTGAAAACCGTAGTATTTAATGTGAACCACAACATCCTCGACGGTTCAGAAGAGATCATCTCCTGTGCTTCCTGTACAACCAATTGCCTGGCTCCCATGGCAAAAGTACTGCAGGATAGCTTCGGTATTGTTGCCGGCAGCATGACTACCGTTCACGCGTACACTAATGACCAGAATACACTTGATGCCCCGCATCCAAAAGGTGACCTGCGCCGCGCAAGGGCCGCAGCTGCTAATATCGTTCCTAATAGTACCGGTGCTGCAAAAGCAATCGGTCTGGTACTGCCTGAACTGAAAGGTAAACTGGACGGTGGTGCACAAAGGATCCCCGTTATCACCGGATCATTAACCGAACTGACTTCCATCCTTGCGAAAAAAGTAACGCTTGAAGAAGTTAATGCTGCCATGAAAGCTGCCAGCAATGAAAGCTTCGGATATAACGAAGATGAAATCGTAAGCAGCGATATCATCGGTATTTCTTTCGGTTCCCTGTTCGATGCCACACAGACCAAAGTGGTTACTGTTGGTGACCAGCAACTGGTTAAAACCGTTAGCTGGTACGATAACGAAATGAGCTATGTCAGCCAGCTCGTTCGTACCGTTAAATTCTTCGCCGGACTCATATCCAAATAATATCAGAAAGCGGGTTATGCCCGCTTTCATTTTTTTGATTAACCATAACTACTATGAGCAAGTTCAGCCAATATTCATTTGCGGGACAGAAGGCATTGATCCGTGTGGATTTCAATGTTCCCTTGAATGATAAATTCGAGATCACCGATGATACGCGCATGCGTGCTGCTGTTCCAACTATTCAAAAGATCATTAAAGACGGCGGTAAAGTTATCCTCATGAGCCACCTCGGCCGCCCGAAAGACGGACCAACCAATAAATACTCCCTCAAACATATTGTTCCCCACCTCAGCAGTTTGCTGGGCGGAACTACTGTGCTGTTTGCTGATGATTGCATTGGCGAGCAGGCCTATCTCACTGCCGGTATGATGCGCAATGGTGAAGTGCTGCTGCTCGAAAACCTTCGCTTTTACAAGGAAGAAGAAAAGGGCGACGAAGCTTTTGCACAGAAACTGGCAAAGCTTGGTGATGTTTATGTGAACGATGCATTCGGAACTGCCCACAGGGCGCATGCTTCCACTGCAGTTATTGCCAAATTTTTCCCTGCAGACAAAAAAATGTTTGGCCTCCTGATGGAAGCCGAAGTGAAAAGCGCTGAGAAAGTATTGCATGAAGCTGAAAACCCTTTTACCGCAATTATTGGCGGGGCAAAGGTGTCAGACAAGATCCTGATCATTGAAAACCTCCTGGACAGGGCTACAGATATTATTATTGGTGGTGGAATGGCTTATACGTTCATGAAAGCAGCGGGTGGTAAAATCGGTAATTCGCTTTGTGAGGAAGACCGCCTCGATATGGCCAATGAATTGTTGAAAAAAGCAGAAGCCAAAGGTGTTTGTATTCACCTGCCTTCCGATTCAGTGATTGCTGACAAATTTGATGCGAATGCCAATATATCAATAGCACCTAGTAATGCTATCCCGGATGGTTGGATGGGCCTGGATATTGGTCCGGCCGCCTGCGAGCAGTTTGCCAATGTGATCAAAAGATCCAAAACTATTTTGTGGAACGGCCCGATGGGTGTGTTTGAAATGGCAAAATTCCAGCACGGTACCAAAGCAATTGCTGATGCGGTGGCAGATGCTACCGCATCAGGGGCATTTTCACTGGTAGGTGGTGGCGACTCTGTTGCTGCGGTTAACCAGTTCGGTTATACCGATAAAGTGAGTTATGTATCAACAGGTGGTGGCGCTATGCTGGAATACTTCGAAGGCAAGGAGTTGCCCGGCATTGCCGCAATTAATGCGTGATTTACGTAGTAAAAATATTTTTATTGGGTCATCCAACCGGGTGACCCATTTTTGTGTCTGGTTATTTGTACTTTTAACCAACAACTAAATTTTCTGCAATGAACTCCAAAAATCTTTTACTGATCATCATATTAGGGGCAATCCTTGTGTTAGGTGGATGTGCCTGCAATGGCTACAACAGCATGGTGAAGCTGGATGAAAACGTGAAAAATAAATGGGCTAACGTACAAAGTGACTACCAGCGCAGGGCAGACCTTATCCCCAACCTTGTAAATACAGTAAAAGGTGCAGCTAATTTCGAAACAGAAACCCTGACAAAACTCATGGAAGCCCGCGCTAAAGCAACTTCCGTGCAAGTTGACCCTACTAATATTACACCGGAGAAAATGGCTGAATTCCAGCAGGCCCAGGCAGGGGTTAGCGGCGCACTCGGTCGCCTACTTGCTGTTGTGGAGAACTATCCCGACCTGAAAGCCAGCCAGAATTTCCGCGACCTGCAGGCCCAGCTGGAAGGTACCGAGAACCGGATTAAAGTGTCCAGGAACGATTTCAACACAGCAATCCAATCGTATAACAGTACGGTCCGGACTTTCCCCAATAATATTTTCGCAAATATGTTTGGATTCCGCGTAAAAGAGGGATTCCAGTCCGAACCTGGTGCGGAAAAAGCGCCGGAAGTCAAATTCTGATAATCCATGGCATTTTTTGCATTCGGAAAAAAAGCACAATTCCTTTCTGCTGATGAAGCCGAACGGGTAGTGCAAACCATTCGTGAGGCCGAAATGAAAACCAGCGGTGAGATCAGGGTTTTTATCGAAAGCCGTTGCCGCTTTGTGAACCCGTTAGACAGGGCAGCTGAAATTTTCTGGCGCCTTAAAATGGACCATACTGAGGAGAGGAATGGGGTATTGGTCTATGTTGCCTACAAAGACCACCAGACTGCAATCCTTGGCGACGAAGGCATCCATAAACTGGTGGGCAGCGAATTCTGGCAGGTCCATATGGGCCGGCTCCTCAATTATTTCAAGACAAACGACTACGCCACCGGGCTTCAGTTGGTTGTCCATGACATAGGCGAAGTGATGAAAGAGAAATTCCCGTATAAAAGCACCACCGATAAAAACGAACTGCCCGACGATATCGTTTTTGGACGTTAAGGCAATGGCCCCAATAATATGAAAAGGATACTTGTACTGCTTATTGCCCTTGTTTTTTCACTGTCGATGGCAGCGCAAAGGGTATTGCCTCCGCCTAATCCGGCACGGCTGGTCAATGATGCGGCCAACCTCCTTACTCCCGACCAGGTGGCTACCCTGGAAGCAAAACTGGTGGCCTATGATGACAGCACCTCTAACCAGATTGTTGTTGTAACCGTTCCCACTTTAAATGGTTTGGATCCTAATGATTACGCAACTGAACTGGGAAGGTCCTGGGGGGTGGGTGGTAAGGAATTTAATAATGGAGTGGTGGTATTAATCTCCACAGGAACCGGTGAAGGAGAGAAAAGGAGTGTTTATATTTCAGCAGGATATGGATTAGAGGGCGCATTGCCTGATATTATCCTGAAACAGATTATTGAAGCCGAGATGGTACCCAACCTCAAGGCGGGTAATTATTACCGGGCAGTAGACGAGGCTACGGATGCCCTTATTAAAGCGGCTGCGGGCGAATACAAAGCGCCGGCAGGGTATCACCAGAAAAAAGAAACCGGGGTGCCCGTAGGCTTTATCATTTTCATCATCATAATTGTATTGGTCTTTATAAGTCGTCGCGGCGGCGGCGGTGGCGGCATGATGAGCCGCAGGGGCTTTGGCGGCGTGCCACCTATATTCTTCCCCGGTGGTGGTGGCGGCGGCTGGTCAGGCGGCGGCGGTGGCGGTGGAGGCGGCGGATTCGGAGGATTTGGCGGTGGCAGTTTTGGTGGTGGTGGCGCCGGCGGCAACTGGTAGCTTATCATTACTGTTGTTGGCAGCTGTTTAAATGAACAAACTTCGGTTGTATATGGCCTTTATTTAAAATTGTAATACAATGGAAAGAAGAAAATTTATTCAGTCAGGAGCAATTGGAGTTACCGGTTTGCTTCTTGGTCAATACGCAAAAGCGGAATTTTTTTCTGGAACTAAGGCTGCGCCTGGCATTGGGCTTCAGTTATACACGCTCGGTGACCTTATGATAACAGATCCCAAAGGCACCTTACAAAAACTTGCTGCCATTGGCTTTAAGGAAGTAGAAACTGCGGGTTCCCAAAAAGGTAATTTTTACGGTTTCAAACCAAAGGAATTGGCTGCCATGATTAAAGATGCCGGTATGACCTGGCGATCTGCTCATGTTGGCGGGGCACCATTTACATTGGAACAGGTTATGAAGATGGCTAAAACTGCTGATGATTCAGCAAGGATCCAAAAAATGATGGAGCGTTATAAGGACATGCCCAAACCGCTTAACCTTAAAGAAAATTACCAGGAACTTGCTGATGCTGCTGCTGAAGGTGGAATAAAATACCTGGTTTGTTCAGCCATACCGGTAAACTCTTTGGATGAAATGAAAACAGCTGTAGATGTATTCAGCAAATCAGGAGAAGCCTGTAAAAAAGTGGGGGTGCAATTTGCTTACCATAACCACACCAGCGAATTTGATGAAGTTGAAGGCCATCGTCCGTTTGATTATATCCTCTCCAACACCGGCAAAGACCTGGTGAAAATGGAATTGGATCTTGCCTGGGCAACCAAAGCGAAACAAGATCCTGTTGCTTTATTTAAACTTCATCCCGGTCGTTTTCCATTGTGGCATGTAAAGGATATTGATAAAAACACCATGAATCCTGCGGAAGTAGGCACGGGCATTGTTGATTTCAAACGCATTTTCGATAATGCCAAAGAGTCGGGTATGAAATATTTCTTTGTGGAACAGGATGGGGCTCCGCAACCCTTGCAAAATGTTACCAATAGTTATAACTACCTGAATAAATTACTGCACTAAGGCTGTTGTATTATTTACCCCGGTAAAGTCTGCTTGCTCCCCAAAAACGGCTGTTCATACAACCGCTTGCCTGTAGCCTTGTATAAAGCGTTAGCAAGCGCTGCAAAGATGGGGGGAAACAGCGGCTCACCGAGACCGGTAGGATCTTTGTCATTTTCCACAAAATGGATTTCGATGGACTTAGGTGCTTCGCTGTGCCTGATCATACGATACGTATTAAAGTTATTTTTTTGCGGCACTCCTTCCTTGAATGGCATTTCACCATACAGGGCATTCCCGATACCGTCAACAATGCCGCCTTCACCCATGTTGATTGCTGCATCGGGATTCACAACAATCCCACAGTCTACTGCGGCATATACTTTTTGAACGACGGGCTTATTGTTTTGGATCACCAGGTCTATTACTTCGGCTACATAAGTGTTGTGGCAGAAATATGCTGAAACGCCCCGGTTGACTTTGGCCTGGGACTGATTCCATTTGGATTTCTCCTTCACCAGTTTCAAGACCCCGGCATAGCGTTCCGGATCATAGTCATTGTCTTTCCCTACAGGATTCTTTTGTGCCCTGTCCAGGAGTTCCAGCCTGAATTCAATGGGATCTTTGCCCATTTGTTCTGCCAGTTCATCAAGGAAGGACTGCTCGGCACTGGCTATAAAATTGGATCCTGGTGCCCTGAAGGCCCCGATGGTGATATTGGATTCAATCTCCCAGCCTTCTGCGAGATAGTTGTCAAGGGCTCCCGCGGGAAAGCGATTAGGGTGAATTGCAGTTTCGGGAATCCCACCTGCTTTTACATGGAAGGCGAGCAGGTTGTTTTTTTCGTCTAATGCTGCACGATAGGTAGCGCTGTAGGTCGGACGGTAAATGCCGTAAGTCATATCGTCTTCCCTCGTATATACCAACTTGACAGGGGCATTCAGTTTTTGGGAAATGACCGCAGCCTCAACCATATGATGCCCGTAAGCTCTCAGGCCAAATCCACCACCCATCCTGGCCAGCCTGATATGGATCTTTTCTTTTGGCAATCCCAGGCGCGCAGAAAGGGTTCTTGTAATGAACTCTGGTGCCTGGATAGGGCCATATAGGTCTGCCCTGTCTGCAGTGACATGGGCAAAACAGTTGACCGGCTCCATGGTATTGTGTGCCAGGAATGGGGCTGAATAAGTTCTCTCTATGACTTTGGTTGCTTTATTAAAAGCGCCTTCCGGGTCACCGTCTTTCCTGAGCACCTTTCCGGGTTTTTTCGACCATTCGGCCATTTTGGCTTTATGCTCCGTTGTGCTCTCAAGGCCGACAGGGATCCTGACTGTTTTCTTACCTCCCCAGCCATTGACAACTATATTCGTGTCGGAAATTTTTTCCCATTCTATTTTCAGGGCCTTTTTGGCGTTCATCACCTCCCAGGTGGTATTGCCCACCACTACTACCAACTCCGTAAAAGTGGCTGTGTCAAAACCATTTCTTTCGTAATCGTCCTTAAGGGTTTTGATGGTAAATACATCCCTGATGCCGGGCATGGACTTCGCCGCAGTATCATCTACCGATTTTACTTTCAGGCCGAATGCAGGTGGATGCGCTATCATAGCTATCAGCATGCCTTCCTGTGTGTAATCTATCCCGAACAAAGGTTTGCCAGTCACAATATTCAGCCCTTCAACGTTTTTCCTGGATGTGCCGATAATTTTGAAATCCCTCACATTCTTCAATTGAACTTTTTCGGGAACAGGCAGTCCTGCTGCAACGGAAGCTATTTCACCATAGCCTGCTTTTTTGCCACTCGCCTTGTGGTAAAGCATTCCGGCTTCGGTGGTGATTTCGCCCGCAGGTACATTCCAGGTCTTTGCAGCAGCATTGACCAGCATTTGCCGGGCGGTAGCTCCTGCAGTGCGAAGGATTTTCCATCCCTGGCGGATGGCCTGGCTGCCACCTGTAAATTGGCGTTCAAATCGTTCCGGAAAGAAATCGGCCTGCTCAACGATAACGGTTTTCCAGTCTATGTCCAACTCATCAGCCAGGATCATTGGCATGGATGTCTTGACGTTGGACCCAAATTCGGGGTTTGGAGACATCAGGGTAACTGCTCCGTTTGCTGCGATCTTGATATAGCTGTTCAACTCAAACCAATCTTTGGAAAGGGGTGAAGCCTCAGCCGGTAAGGGCAATAATCCGGCAAGCCAGCTAAAGCTCAACATCATTCCTCCGCCTCCAAGGGCAGAAACCTTTATGAAATGTCTCCGGTTAATGGTTGTTTTTACTGTTGTCATTTGCCGGGAGTTTTAAAGTGTTTGAGATTTAGCAGCGGTTTTTACCGCAGCCTTGATCCTTAAATAAGTGGCACAGCGGCAGATATTGCCATTCATGGCCGATTCAATTTGCTCATCAGTAGGATTGGGATTCTTTTTTAAGAAAGCGGCAGCGCTCATGATCTGCCCCGTCTGGCAGTATCCACATTGTGCAACGTCGTGTTCAAGCCAGGCTTTCTGCACAGGGTGGTCACCGTTTTCCGACAATCCCTCGATGGTGGTTATCAATTTATTCCCAACAGCGGAAACGGGCAACTGGCAGGAACGAACGGCAATTCCATCAAAATGGATGGTACAGGCTCCGCATGCGGCAACACCACACCCGTACTTGGTACCCACAAGTTTGATGTGCTCACGCAGTACCCAAAGCATTGGCGTTTTAGGGTCAACATCTACTGTCTGCTTTTTCCCGTTGATGTTCAAATTGAAGATGGCCATGGTAATAAGTATTGATTCAAACTATGGATTATTTCTTTCTAAAAAGTTACGAAAACGAATGATGTTAATACATTTCAATTTGTTCAAATGCCTGTTCTTCCACATCCTCAATCCTGGATGCAAATTCTATGCGTTTACGCCCCAGGATAAGGATAACAAGGCCAACTAAAGCACATCCTGCCATAACACCGGTCATCGGCAGGGTCGTGCCATTATTGATCAGGCCAACGAATGCTGAAGCTAAGGCACCAAAGCCCATTTGCAGGGCACCCATCAGGGCAGAAGCGCTTCCGGCCTCCTTTGTAAAAGGCGCCAGGGAAAGGGCGGATGAATTGGGAAAACTGAACCCCTGGCAGCTTAGGAACAGGAAGATCAGGAAGATGGTACCATACAGGTTGAGCCAGCCAAAAAAGCTGCCCAGGAATAAAAGCAGCCCGATGGTGGTTTGTACCAATAGCACTACCCTGATGATCTGCGCACTGTTATATTTCCTCAGCAGTACATTATTCAACTGGCTGCTGGTGATAAGCCCTGCGGCTATAAGCGCAAATATCCAGCCATACTGTTTTTCGCTGACCATATAAATCTTCATGAAGACAAACGGTGATCCGGCTAAATAGGCAAACAAACCTGCTGCTGCAATTGCACCGGAAAAGGCATAGGTGAAAAACTGCGGTTGCTTTAATACCAACAGGAAACTATTTAAGATTTGTTGCGGCTTTAGCGACAGGGAAGGATCTGGTTGCTTGCTCTCCGGTAACAGGAAAATTACGGCTGTCAATATTAAGGCAGTGATGATGGCCAGCAGGATAAAAATGGCATGCCACCCGGATGCAGCGATCAGGTAACTGCCCACAGTTGGCGCTATAATGGGCGAAACGCCTAATATGAGAATCAGCATGGAGAATATTTTTGCATTCTCATTTACCGGGAACAGGTCACGTACAATTGCACCTGGCGCTACCATGCCAACGCAACCACCCAGGGCCTGGAGAAAACGAAAACCGATCAGCAAATCCACGGAATTGGACATGGCACAACCCAGTGATGCAACGATGTAAATAGCCAGGCCAACATACAGTGGCCTTTTGCGGCCAAACCGATCCAGCAATGGCCCACAGATTAATTGCCCGGCGCAGATGCCAATGAAAAAACTCGATAGGGAATAGGCAACATAGCCGACAGATGTATGCAGGTCGTTGGCAATTGTTGGGAATCCCGGTAAATACATATCAATAGAGAAAGGGCCTATGGCGGAAAGCAAGCCTAAGATTAAAATCAATAAAGAACGGTTTCTTTTCTGCATATTTTCTGTTTCAAAGACCAGCATACAATCTGCCATTCAATCACTTGCCAACACGCTGTTGAAGCGCTGCCGGATATCTTGCTCCCTGAACCTCAATCGCTGCGAATGCGCTCTCTATCTCAAGCAGGTCATCCTGCGTTAAAACAATTTTTTCTGCTTTAAGGTTTTCTTCCAGTCGATGGATCTTCGTTGTTCCGGGAATAGGAACGATCCAGGGCTTTTGGGCCAGCACCCATGCGAGGGCGATCTGTGCAGGTGTCGCATCTTTCTTCCGGGCAAAAGCAGTGAGCTTTTCAACTACCACCTGGTTGGCCTTTCTGTTCTCCTCAGCAAAGCGGGGTACGATATTCCGGAAATCGGTTTTATCGAACTTTGTGTTCTCATTTATAGCACCAGTAAGAAATCCTTTTCCAAGTGGACTAAATGGAACAAACCCGATACCTAATTCTTCCAGTGTTGGCAGGATTTCCTTTTCCGGCTCTCTCCACCACAAGGAGTATTCACTCTGAAGGGCGGTTACTGGTTGTACCGCATGGGCTTTCCTGATGGTTGCAGCCCCTGCTTCTGACATGCCGAAGTGCTTTACTTTTCCTTCCCCAATCAATTCCTTCACTGTTCCGGCAACATCTTCTATCGGCACATTCGGATCAACACGGTGCTGGTAGAGCAGGTCAATTCTGTCAGTCCTTAATCTTTTAAGTGCAGCTTCTGTGACATTCCTGATGTTTTCTGGCTTGCTGTTCATACCCAGTTCTGTTTTTCCCTGTTCAAAACCGAACTTGGTCGCAATGACAACCTGGTCGCGGAATGGTTGCAGCGCTTCACCCAGCAACTCTTCATTCATAAACGGGCCATAGGCCTCTGCCGAATCAAAGAAAGTAACACCTAGCTCGTAAGCCTTCCTGATTAATGTAATGGCGTCCTGCTTTTCTGCTGCAGGACCGTAGCCAAAGCTCAATCCCATGCAGCCAAGGCCTATTGCCGATACTTCTAATCCGCTGTTTCCAAGTTTTCTTTTTTGCATTGCTGAATAATTTGAATACAAACTTAGTGATGGTGGCAAACCTAAAATAACTGTATTGAAACAAAGACTTACGAAAATCAAACATATCACTTCCGGTATTGTTCGTCGGTCACTTTTTCCATCCAGTCAACCATTTTCCCATCAAGCTGTTCCTGTATGGCGATATGCGTCATTGCCGTTGTCGGGCTTGCTCCATGCCAGTGTTTCTCACCTGGCGGAAACCAGACTACATCGCCCGGATGGATTTCTTCAATCGGTCCACCCTCACGCTGCACCCAGCCACAACCGAAAGTTATAATCAATGTTTGCCCTAATGGATGTGTATGCCACGCTGTTCTTGCACCCGGCTCAAAGGTGACACTGGCGCCGGCTGCACGTGCCGGTGCACCTGCCTGGAACAACGGATCAATGCGCACCGTACCGGTAAACCAGTCGGCGGGTCCAACACCTGAAGGCTGCACCCCAATTCTTTTTATTTCCATAACTGATATTTATTTAAACAAAAATTTACTGAATGGTCAAAGCGTACTTATCATCTCCACGTCTTCTTCTTCTACTGCTTCTGTGGAGGCCTGCTGTACAATAAACTTTCTTCCCAAACTCAAAACAGAAAATGCAGACAGGGTACAAAATGCCATAACTGCGGTCATTGGCGAGAAATAGTTTTGTAAAAAACTGACCATAGCCGAAGCGCCGGCACCTATGAACATTTGAATGGCTCCCAGTAATGCCGAGGCACTGCCTGCATTGTGACCGAATGGCGCTAAGGAAAGTGCAGAAGAATTGGGAAAGATAAATCCCTGGCAGCACAAATATATAAATATGAGAAAGATGGTAACGAACAGGTCACTCCAGCCTGAATAGGTGGTGCCGGCAAGAATCAACCCGATGATGCATTGGGTACTTAAAGCGGCTTTAATGATTTGTTCACTCTTGTAATTTCTTAACAACACCGTATTGATCTGGGCAGAACCGATAAGCCCCATGGCTATCAATGCAAATATCCATCCGTATTGCCGCTCACTCACATGGAATATTTCCATAAATACATGGGGTGAGCCACTGATATAAGCGTATAGCCCGGCAGAAGCGATTGCGCCCGTGAATGCATAAGTATAAAACTGCGGATGCCTGATGATGCCCATAAAACTATCAATGATGGGCTTTGGCTTTAGTGAGTAATTTGGATCGGGCTTCCTGCTTTCCGGTAATAAAAAATAGATGCCTGCCAGGATAATGAGCGCTACGGCAATCAGCATAATAAAAACGTACCGCCAGCCAAAAGCAGCTGTTACATAGCCGCCTAATGTTGGTGCTATGATCGGTGACACAGCAACCACCAGCATCAGCAAAGAAAATATTTTAGCATTTTCCTTTACTTCAAATAAATCCCGCACCATTGCACGCGCCGCTACCATACCTACACAACCACCCAAAGCCTGCAGCAGCCTGAACATGATCAAGGCATTTATTGATGTTGCCATAGCGCAACCTATCGATGCAAGCAGATAGATGCTTAGCCCGGCGTACAAGGGTTTTTTCCGGCCATACCTTTCCAGCAGCGGTCCATAGAGTAACTGCCCTGCAGAAATGCCAATAAAGAAACTGGATAACGATAACATCACCTTCGCAACAGTTGTGTTCAGCCCTTTTGCAATATCCGGGAATGCCGGCAGGTACATATCAATGGAAAATGGCCCGATGGCTGTTAGCAACCCCAGTATCAGGATAAGATAGAAACCTTTTTTTCCGTTATTATTATGCATAACCTGTCAATGGTACAAAGCAATCATGATTAATCCCGGTTGCAGTTTATTGTTTTATTTTTTTCAGCGCACTGCCATTCCTTATTTCTTCATTGGCTGCTTTCAGCAACTGGTCACCAGGATGTAAACTGCCATAGATTTCTATTGAATCATTATTGGCCCTTCCGGTTTTTACATTCACCCATTCCGCCTTACTGTCCACAGCACGAATTACGAAAACCTTTTCTGTCGAATTGACGACTGCCGACTTTGGAACAATGAAAGTACTGTCATTTGCCGGTAATGGTAAATTGACTTCCGCTACCATTCCCGGTAATAACTTCTTGTCATTGTTCTCCACATCCATCTCTATTCTTTGTGCATGTAATTTATTGTCAAGCGCTCCGGCCATCCGGTTGATGTGGGCCTTGAATTGCTGGTCTGGCATCGATTTTACGGTAAAGCTTATTTCGTTTTTATGGCTGAGGTAGCTTGTGTAAGCCTCAGGAACTGATATAACCAGGCGCAGTTTTTTCTGTTCCTTGAGGGTGAATAAGGGTAGCTCTGAACCTTTGCCGGATGGACCTACATAGGCACCCGGATTTACATTCCTGGCTGTGATAACACCATTGAATGGCGCTTTTATCTGTAAATAGTTTTGTGTTTCTGCTATTTGCTGGTAAGCTTCTTTGGCTGACTGCAACTGGGCTAAATCAGAGGCTTTGCGTGCAGCTGCCTGCTCAAGGTCAAGCGGGGAAATAGTGCCGGGGGTCTGGCTAGTTGCATACAAACGGTCATAGTTTGCTTTGCTTGCCGTGTAAATGGCTTCGCGTGATTGTATATTGGATAACGCACCTGCTAATTGGGAACCGAGTTCCGGTGCTTCCATAGTTACGAGCAACTGCCCTGCCTTTACTTCTGAACCCACGTCGACATACAACTTCTTTACAAAGCTGTTTTCCTTGGCATATAGATCCACCTGCTGAAAGGCGATTAACTCACCGGGTATTTGTAAAGACGATGACAGTCTTCCTCTTTGTAACGGAAATACTTCAGTTGCCGGCACATCTGCTGCCTGCTGTGGTTCCTTGCTTTTTTGCTCTTGCTTTTCTCCAGGATGGCAACTGCATAACAAAACGGTTAACAGCAAACCATTGAATGGGATCATCTTCATCTTTGATAATGTATTTAAGCGCAGGTTCATTGCCAGGTTGTTTGAACGGTTAAGGAACATTTTTATAGTTATTTCTAAACTGGTTATGCTTTTTGTTGCAATTCAGGGATATAATGTTTGCTTTCTTCATCTTCAGGATCGAGTGATACAGAAGTCGTTGACGTTTTATTTTGTACCCAGGCGAATACCAGGGGCAATACAAGTAAAGCGGCAAACGTGGATGCAATCAGTCCGCCGATAACTGCGCGGCCCAATGGCGCGGCCTGGTCGCCTCCTTCCCCTAAACCGGATGCCATCGGTATCATCCCCATTACCATGGCAACACTGGTCATTAATATTGGTCGTAATCGCAAAGCTGCTGATTCCTTTGCACTCAACAGGGCATCGCCGTTGTGGCGGCGCAGGTGTTCTGCATTGGTTATTAATAGCACTGCATTGGCGATGGATACGCCCACCGACATGATCATGCCCATATAGGATTGCAGGTTCAGGGTGGAACCGGTGAGCATCAGCATACCAAGTGATCCCAGGAGCACGGCTGGTATTGTAGACAATACGACCAAGGATACCTTGAAGGATTGGAAATTTGCAGCCAGCATCAGGAAGATCACGACTACCGCTGTAAGTAATCCGGTTTGCAGGCTGCTTAATGTATCTGTCAGTACTTCGCTCAGGCCTTTTGTTTCTAAGGTCAGTCCGCGCGGCAATTCCCCTATCGACTGTATGGCGGCTTTCACATCTGCTGTTGCTGTACCAAGGTCTTTACCGTTTATATTCGCTGTTACGGAAAGGAAGGGTATGGCGCCTAAATTGTCATTCTCTCCATAGGTGGTATCCAGTTTTGTATCGGCTACATCTCCCAGCACAGGCCTTGACTGGTTGGCCAGCACCGGTATTTCCCTGATATCGTTTTCGCTGGCCATTTGATTTTCGGGTATCTCTACCTGTACGCCATAGCTCTGGTTGCTTTTTGTGTCAATCCATACGTTTTTCTCTGTATAGCGTGATGATGACGTAGAGGCAATTAATGAACGGGATATATCGGAAACGGTTACCCCCAACTGCGCTGCCCTGGTCCTGTCTATATCAATATCTATGGCAGGGTATTTAACTGGCTGGGCCAGCTGGACATCCCGCAGGTAGGCGATCTGTTGCAGCTTATTGATTACTTTGTTGGCATACTGCTCATTTTGTTTTTTGTCCTTCCCTAATATCCTTACTTCGATAGGTGTTGGCGACCCCTGGCTGAGGATTTTATCGGTCAGCTCTATCGGTTCAAAGGATAGCCGCACATCAGGGATTTCTGCCTTTACTTTCTGCCGGAACCTTTCTTTTAAATCATCTAAAGGCTCCTTATAATCCTCTTTCAACGCCACCTGCAACACCGCTTCCTGAGGCCCGCTCATAAACAGGTAGATCGGGCTGGTTGAGAATAGGCCCGGGTGTTGCCCTACAAAGGCAGAAGTCACGCTTATATTGTCTTTGCCAACCAGCTCCTCGAGTATTTGCAGGGCCTTGACTGTTTTCTCCTCTGTTCGTTCAAACCTGGTGCCGTCTGCAGCCCGCAGCCGCACCTGGAACTGTCCGGCATTTACTTTCGGCAATACATCCCGGCCGATTTTCATAAACAACAATGCAACTGCTCCACAGGTTAAAAGGGTATAAAGGAGGACAACAGGTTTTTTATACCGGAAGAACCGGTCTAAAAAGCGCAGGAAGCGGTCCCTGAATTTTTCGAAACGCGTCAGTTTTACATCTCCGTTAGCCGTATTTTTTTCCAGCAATTTCCTTTTCTGGTCCCAGGTATCATGCTCATCTGCCGCTGAAATCCCCAAACTTAAATACTCTTCTTCATCGGATAGTGTATGGCCGTCTAAAGCTGATTTGTGGTGATGGCTTTTCATTAACCAGTTTGCCATGACAGGCACAAATGTCTGCGACAATAAATAGGAAGTGATCATGGAAAAAGCAATAGCCATGGCTAATGGTAAAAACAAGGCGCCTGGTATCCCTGTCATCGTAAAAGCTGGTGCAAATACAGCCAGGATACAAAGCAATATCAGCAGCTTGGGGAAGGCTATTTCTTTACAGGCATCCCATATGGCGAGGGCTTTTGGCTTGCCCATGGCTAGATGCTGGTGGATATTTTCTATGGTTACCGTTGATTCATCCACCAATATGCCAATGGCAAGGGCCAGGCCGCTGAGGGTCATGATATTAATGGTCTGGTGGAACAGGTGCAGGAACAATACGCCCGATATTATTGAGGTGGGTATCGTTAAAACAACTATCAGGGCCCCGCGCCGGTCTCCTAAAAATAGCAGCACCATCAGGCCTGTAAGGATAGCACCGATAACCCCTTCTGTAATCAAACTTTTTACGGCATTGATCACGTATACCGACTGGTCAAATTCATAGGATAATTTCACGTCCTCCGGTAATAAATTCTGGAAACGCGGAATGGCCTTTTTCAGGTTTTGAACGACTTCCCAGGTAGATGCATCTGCCGATTTGGTGATGGGCATGTAAATGGACCTTTTGCCATTTATCAAGGCATAGCTGCTGGTTATATCTGCCCCATCTTCTACACTGGCTATGTCCCGCAGGTAAACATTCTGCACACTTCCTTTAAATATCGGTATGTCGCCAAAGTCTTTTACATTTTTAATGGTGGTGTTGGCTGGTGTATAATAGTTGTAGTCGCCTATCCTTACATTGCCCGCGGGCGTTGCCTGGTTGTTAACCCGCAATGCTTCTACTACCTGGTCTGGCGTGAGGTTGTGGATCCGTAATAATTGCGGATCTACTTTAATAACTACCGTCCTCACGTTCCCGCCAAAAGGCGCCGGCGATACCAGTCCCGGTATGGAGGTGAAAGAAGAGCGCACATACACATTCGCCAGGTCCATGAGTTCATTGTTTGACCGTTTGGTACTACTGAGCACCAACTGGCCAACAGGCAAAGTGGAGGCATCGAAACGTAAAATAAATGGTGGCTGGGACCCTTGCGGGAAAATGGCCTGCGCCCGGTTGGTAAAGGCTGTTACTTCAGATGCGGCCTGGGCCATATTTGTACCCTCGTAGAAAGTAAGTTTAATTAAGGTAAGGCCCTGTATATTCCTTGTTTCAATACTTTTTACCCCCGATACATACAATAACAAATTGACATACTGCTTGCCAAAATAAGCTTCCATTTGTGTGGGTGTAAAACCACCGAAGGGATGTGAAATATAAATTACCGGTAAATTCATATCCGGGAAAATATCAACCTTGACATTGCGGACGGCGTTGATCCCGAAAAAGAATAAACCTATTACAAGTACCAATACGGATATTGGTTTTCTAAGTGCGCTTCTTATAAGGCCCATGGGTAACTATTTTATAGAACACCTTCTATTTAAATTCATTTATAAACAAACTGAAATCGCCACTGGCTGCGGCTTTTAACAGCAATGCCTGCCACACATTGATATTCGCAATATCGCGGCCGATTTCTGCCCTGTTTAATGTGTACAGGGCCTGTGTAATATCAACTATATTGGTAAGGCCATTGGTGTACAATACTGACTTTTGCAGGTATGCGTCAGATGCCGCTTTCGTTTGTACCGGGGCTTCCTGGTAATTGGCCAGTGCGTTTTTAATTTTCTCGACAGCCAGTGCCTGTTGTGTTTTGATTTGCTGGCTTACCACTTCGTATTCCCCTTCTAATCCTTTAGAGGTCCACTGCTGTGCGGCCACTTGCTGGTTTACCCTTAAGATACTGGTCAGGTTCCAGGCAATACCCATTCCCAGCAGGTAATTACTGCGGTCTGGTTTAATGCCCTCCCAATAGTTATGCGTATAATCCTCCGGGTGGACAAGGCTATAGGTATCTCCAAAACCGGAGCCCCTGGTCTGCATTACACCAAACACGGAAACAACGGGTAATTTAGACCGGTCAATAAATTTCTCCTGTTGCTTGCTTACATCGATCCGGCTTTGGTAATATTTTAATAACGGATGGTCTTTTGTTGGGGCAGCTGAATCAAACAGGGAAGCAGGTATCCTGTTTAGGAACAAACTGTCCAGGAAAAAATCCTGGTAGGGCACACCCATTAACTGGGCCAGCTGGCCGCGCTGCTCCATTTCAAAATCGATCGCATTAGTGAGTGCTGTTTTTGCATTTGATATCTCTGCATTTGCCTGGGAAGAATCAACGCCGGCGTTTAACCCGTTTTTTGTACGCGCTATTACGACTGCCCCGAGTGCATTAGCCCGGTCCAGGTTTTTTTGCTGGGATATCCTTAAACGTTGTGCGGCTAACAAATTCAGATAAGCTGCGGATACGCGTACCTGGTGCTGGAACTTTTCCTGTTCCAGGTCCAGCGTGTCCCTTAACACCCGCGCTCTGGCTACTTTTATATTCTGCCGCACCCTGCCAAAGCTGAAAATATCCCAGTTGATATTGGCAAGATATAATGAGCCAAAGGCGGCGTTCCAGTTTTGTTCCAGGAAGATAGGCCCGGCGGAGGAAGTGCTTGATATTTTGCTGGGGTATGATGGCCCGAATTGCCCGTTGACGGTACCATAGGAGTTTTGCGCAGCGACGCCGAAATCAGGTAAGCGCTCTAATGCGCTTTCTTTTTCCAGGGCCTTTGAGGCCTTCAGGTAACCTGCTTTCGCCTTAATTGAACCATAGTTTTCCAGGGCTGTAGCCAATGCATTTTTTAAAGTTACCACCTGGCTGTTTGCCTGGAATGCCGGCAGTGAAAGGGCAAGGCAAATGGCTAAATAACGTTTCAGCAGTGATAATGACATATTATTGAAATACGAAACAATCATGATTTGCTACTTAATTAAATATGATAAAAAAATTAAATGACAAGCGCCACCGAAAGCAACTGCAAGTAAGGTCATTTCTGAAATCCTGGTGTATGAAATTCAATGTTTAACTTACGATTTTCAAACATTCCGGAACTTAACCGGACTTAGCTGCACATGTTTTTTAAAGAAGTTGTTGAAATGGGTGGCTTCGGTAAAGCCCAGGGCAAAGGCGATTTCAGAAACGGACCACGCGCTATGCTTCAGCAAAATTTTTGCTTCCTGCAGGATGCGTTCTGCAATGATCTGCGAAGTGGTTTTATCTGTTGTTTCCTTTACAGCCCTGTTCAGGTGGTTTACATGCACATTTAGTTGTTTTGCATAATCAGTCGCGGAGCGCAGTTTTACCGACTGGTGGTTATCGTCAATCGGAAACTGGCGTTCCAGCAATTCCAGGAATAAGGTAGAGATCCTTTGGGATGCGTTGATTGGTTGTTTGTCAAATTTTTCTGACGGCTGCATTTTCAGGGCAAAATGGATCAGTTCAAATACAATCGTGCGCAACAGGTCGTATTTATGGATGTAATCAGAATTAATGTCTTCAAACATCCGCTGGAACAAACTGTTTACCTGGTCCACCTGTTCATCCGTCAGTTCAAAGACATGTTGTCCGCCGGGCTGGAAGACACTATACTGGTTTAGGTTTCCGTACTGGTGGAAAAAATGCTGGTCAAAGATGCAAAACACGCCGCTCCGTATTTTATCCAGGTGTTCCCATTTATAGGGTATCTGCGGATTGGAAAATGACAATGCCTGTTTTTGTACTTCAACAACGGTATCGGCAAAGTGCACTTTGCTGTACCCGATCACCAGCATGATCTTAAAATAATCCCGCCGTTTATAGGGTACGGGTTGGGCCTTGTCACCCACAAAAGGATCCAACTTAAATACGTTGAAATGCCCGATCTCGTTACGGATATTATCAGGCATCCAATCGAATTTCCGTTTATAGAATTCTTCTATGGTTTCGACCTTGCTCATTTCCCATAAATTTAAGGATTTCATAACGGCTGCTGGTTTATAACTTTCATGGTGTAAAGGAATTTGAAATGCAAAAACCTGCCTAACGGATTTCAAAGCAATACCTACAATTTTCAAACAATGGCAGCCAGGCCGGCGGGTGAAGAATTGCACCAGTTGGTTCAATTCCTACTGCCCGGGGTTTGGTTTTTATTTGAGCGAATCCGGCGGCGTATTCCCTGGAATCCATCCGGACAATACAGGCTTCCTTGCCTGCACCAACAGCTTGCGGAACGGCTGTCAGTAATTAACTGATTTCATTTAGCACTTGTGGTAAAAAACATATAGTTACCGGTACGGGATTTTCCCCTATAAATTATTGAATATTTATTTATATGTTTAAAAGCCAAAATTTCGGTTATATGTGACCGAGGTGGCGAAGCCTTGCCCCGAAATGACCATTTACAGGAAATACAGGGCAAAGGTTTTTAACTGTTAATATGTGGATTGTCCTAACAACAATCTGAATAGTATAACGCTAACTTATTGAAAAGCAATACAAAGGTTGGAATATATTGGGTAGATAATATCATATATATTAGCGTTGGCTGCAAACGTTTGGACTCCGTGGATGTGTCAGCCGAAATATAATGCAGAATTCCGATTGATAGAACAACGTTTTTGGGCAATTCGTCTGGAGATGAAAGGCTAAAATGTACTATTAAGTAAACAAATATTATTTGCTGGACAGATAAATATTTATGAAGTTTTACGTTTTATTATTTTTTATTTCATTTAGTATTTCTTGCCGGTCAAGGCAGGAGTTTGATAAAGCTAAATGGAGTGAGGTTGGTGATTTAATGACTTTCCCAAATAGAAATTCAATGTTGAGTGATTTGACGGACAATTATAATCTTAAAACTATGAGCTATAGTCAAGTCATTGGGTTGCTTGGACAACCCCAGTATGTTCAAGAAAATGGGAAAGTAATTGAATATGATATTGATAAAAAATATGGGACTGACATAGATCCAGTTTACATTAAAGCAATGACTGTATCATTTAATACTAACTTGACGGTGCAAAAAGTGGAGATAAAGGAATGGAGAAAGTGAATTATTTTTGAACGTCTGCAGCCAACAATGGTATTTCTAATATGCGGGCGGGATAGATCCGCAAGTTCTAAGATCAAAACACCTTTTAACACCATATGGGTTGGACGATCGTGCGGGGCCGCACATCAGAAATACCTGCCGTTGGCAGTATTGCTATTTGACAGACTTTAAAACTTTAATCATATAAAATATGAGACCATTAATCTTTGAATTTAAAGAAAACCCAACAGGTGAACCTCAAGACTACTCATTAATTGAGTATGACGACACTCTGAATTTATCTATTAACAAATTTACAGGACAGCCTGCTATAGACACAGTGAATTTAGAAACTGAAACTTTCACAAAAACACAAGGTGAAAGTGCAGACTCTGACAGGAGTGGATTGAGTATGCTTATGGACACAGAAACCAGGACATTCACTCATTCAGAATCTTCGGATAGTGATAAAGACAGGATGGCTTTGCAAAATCTAATGGCTACAACAACCTTAACGGAATCTTCTGAAACTGCTGACCAAGACAAACCATACAATGCTATTAATCATTACGCACAAAACTGATTTCACAGCAGACTTTGTAATAAATAAGCTTAATCAAAGGAAGGCAAAATACAAGCGATTTAATTGCGAGGATATTTTAACTTATGACAGTTTGGTTAAACTAGACAGTAATTTCAGCTATTCAATACTTGGTGAGAATGATATTAGTTCAGTTTGGTTTAGAAGAACGCAATTGCCAACAATAAAGGAGTTATCGCTTAATGAAAGAATATATATTCTAAATGAAACAGATTCCTTAATTAAGAACTTGTTTTCAATAGTTGATGCTAAATGGGTCAGTGACCCGTTTTCTGTTTATAGAGCTGAAAATAAATTACTGCAATTAAAGATTGCAAAACATTTGGGTTTTAAAATTCCTAGTACATTAATAACAACCTCAAAAGATGAGTTAAAAAAATTTTATAAAGAGCAAGGTGGAAGGATAATCATAAAGCCAATTTCTCAAACAAGAATTGACAATAACGAAACGCCTAGCTTTATTTTTACAAGTAGAATAACCCAGAAGCAAATCGACGAACTTGAAAACTTTGATTTAACACCTTGTATCTATCAAAATGAAATAGAAAAAATATATGAAATCAGAGTTACAGTAGTTGGTGACAATGTTTTTTCGGCATCGGTAGATTCCCAAAATGACGTAGAAACAGAGGTAGATTGGAGAAAAAAAAGACTAATTTTTAAAGCAATTGAAATACCTAAACGAGTAGAAAGTCTGTGTATTGAAATTGTCAAGTGTTTAAATCTTTCATTTGGTGCAATAGATTTAATAAAGGACAAAGACGGTAACTATATTTTCTTAGAAATAAATCCAAATGGACAATGGGCTTGGATAGAAACCCAAACTGGTTTGAATATCTCAGAAGCGATAATAAAAAAACTAACCAACAAATAAAATGAAAGAATTTCTAAATAAAATTGGGCTTTTTTATGTTCCTGATGAAACAAACCCGTATTCATATATTCCAGGAGATTATAAAATAGAGAATGACGAGAAGAAAAGTGAAGCTCACAAAATTTACTTAAAAAATCTTGAGAATGAAGAAAGTAGCAGGCTGACATTAATAGAAGGTAAAACGTCACAGCTGATTTCGCAAACTGGAATTATATTTTCTTTACTTAGTTTATTTGTTCCTATCCTTATTGACAAGGTTACCGACCTTCAATTTATTGTAAAGCTTTTACTTCTTATATTAATGATTTTGGCATTTTGCTTTTATATGTTGACAATACGAAATGCACTTAAAAACTTTAATGTAAAAAACTTTACCTATAGTAAGCCTTCGCCAAAAAATGTATTAAGCTTACAAGACAAAAGCCTCGAAATATTTTACGCAGAGGAAGTAAGAGACTTGCTATATTGCATTAATGTAAATTTAAAAATTAATAATAAAAAAGCAACCAATCTTCTTCATTCTTATAATTCATTCAGAATTGCAAATACATTGACTGGTATTTTAGTTACTGTTTTCAGTATCGTTCTTTTATTCTTTAATCCTAAAAAAGAAGGTTTTGTAATTGACAAACCTGTTAAAATTGAAAATTTCGATTCTTCAATCAATAAGCTGACAAAAGCAATCACAGCAAAAAAGGACACTATTTATTTAAAGGTAAAGGAGACACCCAATAATATGCACTAACTGCCAACAAAAGTATTGCTTCAATTGGGGCTGGACGGAAGTACAACCATCGGCAGTGCATATCCAAGCTTTTGTTTCAACGGAAGGATTTCTACCGGTCATTAGTTCTTGTCATTAACTTTTAATTATAAATTTAGCTTGAATTGCGGGCAGATAATTGGTCAATTCCCCAACTGCAGCAATATTTGTCCGTTAGCTGCAAGGCTATGACGACAACCAACAAAAGGAAATTTGAACATTAAACTATGTCAGCAATAAATTTAACAGACTTATTTAGCACAAGAATATTTCGCATACCCGACTACCAAAGAGGCTATGCTTGGGAGGACAAACAACTAAATGAACTTTGGGACGATTTAGACGAAATTCCTACTGTAAATGACGAAATAAAAAACCACTACACAGGAACAATTTACCTTGAAGAAACAAATCCTACAGAAGCTGAAAATTGGATATCAGGTGTTAAATTTTACAATGTAGTTGACGGACAACAAAGACTAACATCTATTAGTATTCTACTTTTTGAATTACTTAAAGCAACTGAAATTGGTTATGCTGAAAAGAAAAAGGAAAAACTAATAGAAACTTTTGTTTATGAATCGAATATGTCGGGAGAAAGTAAAGTATATAAGTTTAGCTACGCTTTTACTGACAAAAACTTCAACTTTTTGCTCCATTCAATTTTTGAGGACAATAAGGTAGTTCTTAATCAAGGACACTTAAACCATCACACTAAAAATTTAGCATTTGCGAAAAAATTCTTTCAAGATAAAATTGCAATACTTGACGATTCTCAAAAAAACATTTTATTCAAAAAGATTACAACCTCACTTCAGTTTGACATTAGAACAATAGAAAAAGACTTGGACGTTCAAGCCGTGTTTGAAACTATGAACAATAGAGGAAAACCGCTTTCAACTCTTGAAAAACTTAAAAACAGACTTATTTATCTAACAGAAAAACTAACAAATCCAGACGAAGACAAACAGTCGTTACGAAAAAAAATCAACGATGCTTGGGGAAAAATATACACTTGTTTAGCACAAAACCCAGAACACATTCTTGACGAGGATGTATTTTTATCGGCTCACTTGTCTTTGTTTAGAAAACCCGTTGAATCTACATTTTCGGAGAAAGTTGCAGAAGAAAAAGTTTTTCATATGTTTTGCAACAAGCCCGAGAAATACGATTTAGACGAAAGTGGTAAAAAAGAAGAACCAATTTCTTACAAAAAAATAGACGATTATATTTTAAAACTTTCCGAGTTAGCACCAATTTGGTATCAAATTCATAATTCCAATTCCAAATTGATAAAACGTATATTAACTCTTGAAAGCCGTAAAGACATAAAAATATTCCTTGCCGCAATTTTGAAGCAAACGAATGACACTTCAATTCACGCAAACACTTTTGGGAATTTAGAAAAGATTCTATTCCGAAATTGTGTTCCGGGAATTGGTATTATGGACGAAAGAACAACGGCAAATTGGGCGCGAGATATTTACAATGCCGAAGATACTATTGAAGGAATCAATCAAAAGCAAACGAATTTATTAGGAACAGCCGTTGCTGTTCCTAACATCATTCAACCGTTCAAATCTTTATTTACTTACGAAAGAGGAAATAAGGGTTTTCATCGTTGGAGTGCATTAAAATATTTCTTGTTCGAATACGAAGAACACTTGAAACATAAAGCACAAGAAACTAATGACAAAGTGACCATTGATGATTATTTAGAAACAACAATAGAGCACGTAATTCCACAGCAATTTTGGGACAATTGGCAAGACACAGTAAATGGTTTTACAGCAGGTTTGGAAGAAGACAACATTGAACAAGCAAGAAAAGTTCTGATAAATTCACTTGGCAACTTGACAATTCTTAAAAACGGAAAAAATTCCTCTTTGGGTAATAAAAGTTGGTTGGACAAGAAAGAACGTTTTAGAACAGGTTCTTATAACGAAATAGACATAAGCCAACACGACACTTGGTCAAAAGTCAAGATAGCTCAAAGAGGAAAAGAAATGTTGAAATTTCTTGAATCTAAAATCAACGGTCTGACTTTTTCGGACACTGACATTGAAAAAATTTTATTTTATGACGACTTCATTATCGACAAAATATACGACAGAAACCCAGCAGCTAACAGCAGTTTAGCGTAATGGCGGGTGCATTGCTTCTTATGACAGTTTTGTGGTAGGTTCAAGTGCAGTTCTTTGATTGAACATTTGTGCTAAAAATCCGCTACTACGCCAAGCCGCAAAACGTTAGCGGCTATACCATGACCCTATTAAATACCATTTTTGGAGTAATTATTGTTGTTTTCTTAGGATGCAATAATGAAACTAGTAATGTTTCATATTCAAAAAGTAGTGGGCTTTTTAAAGAGAACAATCAATACGTGGACACATTTAGATTTACATATGTGAATTCTCATTCAAACGCTCAGAAGTTAATGAAGGAGCCATATTTATTCAGTGAAATTGATGAGACTGCTCCATTTGGAAATGATGAGGGGAGTGATGCAGCCTATGGCTTTCGGAAATGGAGATCTTCTAATCTAAAAATTTCTACAAATATTTATTTGAATGATTTAAGAAGTAGCTGGGGATATTCTTTTTTTGATTCTAAGGAAATGGATTCCAATGCAATTATGAAATATTTGAATACCCCTTCTCTAAAAAATGATGTCGAAGTTGATCAACAAATAAATGCATTGAAAGAGTCATTGAAAAATTCTGTAGATACGTCATTCAAAAGTATGGATGATAAACAGTTTAGGGAAATTGTTGTAAAAACATCTGACCAAATCGGGAGTGCCCATTTAATAGGTCTTGATAATTCAATTATTGGAATTGGCTTTGCTCAGTTTGTTATGGAGGGGAAGATTGATGCAGACTTTAAAAGTTTGGTAGAAATTGCTATAAAGCGGCAATTACTTCCTGTTTTACTAAGTCGATGGGACAAAGACTATGTTGAAGTTAGAAAAAGAGAGTTGATCCAAATGCTTGAAATTATTCAAAAGGCACCCAGCCATTAATGCTAGTACAGACGCAATCAGGCAGTTTGACATAATATCGGCGGACGAAGACTTCATCAACGGATGGAATGCAATTGATCATTAGTCCAGGCGGGAATTGTGGCTAGCATCAGCAATAATTTAGAATGAACAATTAAAAAAAACAGCAGCTGGTTTAAGCGAACGGAATACCGTAGCCGCCAATACGCCAGGCTGCGAACGTTACCACCTATTATATATAGACACAATAATAATAAATTGACTATGAAAAAAACGGCATTAACATTTTTAGTAACCTGCTTGACCTTTTTGACATTTGGACAGGTTGCTGAAAACCAAAAAATGATTGAACTCGGTAAGACTTACAAGGACTTTATGTTCCGTAACGAGCCGACAAAAGATATTTTGAAAGAAATAAAATCAGATGTTCCAGAAAACTTGAAAGTAGCGACAGAGTTTATTGCTCAAAGTATAACGACTAAAAACAAACTTTTAACTCAACCGTTCTTATCAAGACCTGACGACAAGGTTTTAAAACATATATACATTATCAGAGCAATTAATCTAAACCTGAGAGAAGAAAACCAAGTTGACAACAATAAATTAATAGACAGCTTATCAAACAAAGAAATACCGACCTATGAATTGGTTGATAATTATTATGAAATGGTTTTTACAGCAGTTGGAAATAAAAATCAACCTTTTGACCTTTATAAAACCGACTTGAAGTTAAAGGATTATAATCTTAAAGACGATACAGAAATGGGGATTTTAGTTCTACAAGCAATTAGCTTTTGTGGAACAACTATTTGGGGTTATATGAATGTAGTAAAGCCAGCAAACACAAAAAATGCATATGACTATATTAAGAAGTTTCCTAAAATCAACGGCAGACCATATTTTCAATACACAGACTTTTATTTCACGGACTTTGAAATGAATATTGTTAAGGACAAAGGAATTCAGAGTTACAAAGGTTATTACCTTGACAAATACTACGAGACACTTTTATATCATTTAATTTGCCTAAACAAGGAAGGTAGTTCAGAAAAAGAAAAGAACGACTTGCTACTTGGTTCAATTTTGAAAGAACGAAACCTTTATAAATACACGAAATACAAAGAGACATTAGAAGACATTTTTAAAGAACAGAAAGGAGAATAACGGGGCGGACATGGGTTTTGGATCTGGCGGGTTGACATGCAAACTTGGAACTTTGTGCCTCTATTCAAGTTAAGTGTTTAATCACCGTTGTGTGTATAGAAACTTGTCTGTACGCAAAGCCCGAAAACGTTGTACGCCATTTCTAGGACAGACATCGAAACATGAAAAGTAAATATTTAGTCGGCTTTATTTTATTAACATCCTGCTCGACGAGCTATAGAAAGGAGTTTGAAAACTTGGCTGATATCGAAATTCCAAATTCAGCAATTGTGACGAAGCAAGAATACCAGGATATGATGCAGGACTTTTCAAAAATCTATGAAATTAAATTGGACAAGGTCTCATTAGGAAGTATTAAAGGCTCCATTCTCAAATCTATGTATTATGACTCCACTGTATTTAGTGAAAATGGAGTAATAGATTCCAAATCACTTAGGCCTGGAATTGTAAATGGGTTATGGTACCAGAGCAGTGTTGGTTTTTCATTTTACGCCATGACAAAAGATAAGAGAAGAGTTGTTATTGCCAAAATTGATTCAATATCAATGACAGCTAAATTTGAGTATGGATTTGACTAATCACGGTGTACAAAAATGGTATTGCTTATATGCGGGTTGAACGGATCCGCAATTTCAAAAAAACAAAAAAATTTCAACACTAAAAGGGCTGGACGGTCGTGCGGGGCCGAACAGCGCTAATGCCCATTCGTTAAGGGTAATTGTAAAACACCACAATTGAAATAATTTATGAATGAAACTGTAACAGTTGATGAAGCAATAGCAAAAGGACATCGAATGGTAAATTATCCTGTAATGATAATTATGTTCGGGATACTTGGGCTATGTTTTTATTTGGGAATTCAAAAAATTCTACCGACTTGGATTTTTCCAGTAGGTTTTGGACTTGCCTTTGTACTTGCCTGGCTCTATTGGAGTGTAATGAATACCAAATGGAGACTTTGGGCTTTTGAGAATGTTCGTAATGTTAACGAACTTAAAAAAAGAGCCGTCCAGGAAAAATTAATTTGGGCGGACAATAGTTTATTTGAAAAAACTGAAATACGTAGTTCGGCAGACAGAGAAAAATGGACTTCATTACAAAATAAATTCACTAAAGACGATTTATTTATTGATGACATCACAATAGCAAATGAGACAATAATTTTCTATTCAAAAGGGAAAAATTATATTGAAATGGTAATTATGCTTGGCTGTTTTGCTTTTGGTATTTATTTAATTATTAAAAGTGACAGTTATATTTTGGGTTCTATTTTATCAGTCGTAGGAGCATATTTTGGATATAAGGAATATAAGGAGGCAACTAATACGGAACCACAAATTATTATCAACGACAAAGGGATAAAAACTATTTCGACAGAATTTTATCAATGGTCAGCTATCGAAAATGAAGAAGTAATTATCGAAGGTTCAGGGAAGTATACTCATTATTATTTAACATATGAGCACCCGGAAGGTTCAGAACATTTACAAATTGACGACTTTGACACAGACCAAAAAAGTTTAAACAAGCTACTTATTCTGTATCGTGGACGTAGTAAGAAAAAGAACAACTACCGCTAACAAGCCTATCCTTAGTAAAGCGTTCGGAAACTACCATTTAGACAATGAGTAAAGCACTAACGCAAAACAGGGTGGCAATATGGCGGGACGACGATAACACCAGGCAATTGAATACACAATGAACTTATATTTATAAAATATTTGGAGGCTACGGTTTCACGTTTTTAAAAATTCAGCCACATCGCTAAGTTTGGAACGTTTCAAGCAATTTTTATGACAACCCTCAAAAATTTCAGCTTATTTTATTTAGAACTTCTATTTTTTTGTTCTAATGGGACAACGCATGTTAATGTTAAGGATATAAAACTGGCAGAGGTGAATAGTGAAACTGAAGTTCCTCTTAAGCAATACTCTTAACGTTCTGGGCAAACAGCTATGAGAATATTTAAAATTGCTTTTCTAATTATTCTTTCAACAAGTTCATTTGGCCAAAATAGAATGCTTGGACGGTATAGGGACTATTTTGGAAGTCGAGTGGAACTAAGTTCTGACAGTACATTCAAATATTCCTGGCAATTTGACCTGGCATCAAGTTGGACAAAAGGTACATGGACATTGGTCAATGACACATTATTCTTTCATATGAAACCAATATATGATACTTTACTTTACTTGAATCGTAGCAACTCCCTAGTTGACACCCTTATCTTATCAGAAGACGAAAAGCCAGAAAGAATTTCATTTTCAGACACAATATATTTATCATCTGGTGGGCAGAATTATCAGATATGCCCTGACAAATTATTCTTTAAAAATGAGCGGTTGTATAAAATTTGGAATGGAAGCTTAGTCAGGAAAAAGCAAAAAGGATTTTGGACTGGTAAAAAGTGGGACCCATGGTTTTTTAAAAGTGAAGACTAAAATCTACGAACAACAAATTTATTTTTAATATATTGGTTAGATAATACCGAGGGGCCGCACATCAGCAATACCTGGCCGTTGGTTCTAAGTATCAAAACACACTAAAATGTATGGCTTCAAAATTTAACCGAAACTTATTACCAGACTTTGAGAGTGTAAGAGATGACGAAGAGGAGATTTTATGGACTGCTAAACCTAAATTTATTCCATATGCTTTAACCGGACTAGCTGTTGGATTTGGGATAATAGTATTCGGTGGTATTTCTTTTGCTATGATTAAAAGTGCTACTGGTATGGACAACTCAATCGGAAGTTCCTTTTTTATTATGGCAGCAATTCCAATCATCTTTTTCCTTTGGAGTTTTCTGCAAAAGATATTTTCCTACTCTAATACAAGTTATGCATTTACGAACAAAAGAGTGATGATGCGAACAGGTTTTATAGGTATTGACTTTAAGAGTATTGACTACGACAAAATATCGGACATAGAAGTAACAGTTAACGTTGTTGAAAGAGCATTTAATGTTGGGACAATTAAAATATTTAGTGGCAGGACACAAACTGACGACGGAGTAACGTCTAAGCATTATGACCGATGGGAAGCAATTCCAAATGTGTATGAAATATTCAAAAAATTAAAGCAGGTTTCAGTGGACATAAAGACTGACTTCAACTATCCAAATGCTTTGCGACCAGAAATTAATCCTGGATACAACACTAAGTATGACAGGAAATAACTGCCACCAACAGGAGGTTTGGCTTTATTGCGGCTGGTTGTTGCTAACTTCAGCTATAGTTCGTGATTTAGCTTTAATCCCGGCCTAAAAGAATGGCATTGAAAATATAATATTTCTTGTAGAATAATTTATTTTCAGCTTACATAGTTAGTTGACGACAACAATTAATGAACATCTGTGCAATTATTCAGCATTGCTTTGGGGCTTGACGTTCGGTGAATGCCGCTACATCACCAAGCCGCAAAAACATTAGCAGCAACCTTAAAAAAGACTCATATGACTTCGAAAAGAATATTGGGATTTGTTTTTATTCTTCTTGCAGGTATTTTAACTCTTGCAATTGTTGGACAGCTGCCGGCTCTTTTCGGAATTCTATTAGGGTTCTTTAAAATATTTTCAGGCAAATTGGACGGTTTTCAAATTGGCGATGTAGTTGGACATATTATTTATTGGATAATTCATTTCCTTGCAACAATAGCACTTTGGAGATATGGTGTAAGATGGTCAAAAAAACAAGTCGAAGTATAAGCTATGACTAGACTTGCAAATATTTGTAGAAAAAATCCAATGAAACATTAGAGAATCAAAATTGGGGCGTCCCAGAAGACGCACCAATTAATCTTGTAAAACATTGTGTTGCTCCTTGGACTAGCGAAAGATGATATCCAATTAAGGACAGATTGTTTATGGAAAACACCTTTAAATATTATGCAGACTGGACAATGCTGCGGGGCCGGCTTTCATCAATACGCCGCACTAGGCCTCAATCATAATTCCTTAAAATTCTTGATTTATGAAAGTTATTAATTGTTTTTATTTATGCTTTATCTTGTTTTTAGCCTGTTCATTTGCGTCTTGTAGTAATCAGGATAACAGGAAAGCGATTATTGGTCGTTGGAGATTTGATAGTTATTATACAGATGGGGCATTAACTCCTCAAATGACTGAAGACTTAAAAGTATTTAATCAAGTCACTAAAGGCTTAATAATTACATTTAAAGAAGGAGGCATGATGAAATCTGAGCAAAAGGGAGGAAGTGAAATTAATAATTCGGATGGAGTATATAATATTTTAAAGAATGGACAATTAGCATTGGGAATTGATACTGCAACTATTCTGCAATTAGACGAGAACTTCCTGAAGCTTTCATCTGAAGGCAAGCCGAATATTTTATTTCGGCGAATTGATTAGGTGCTGAACTGATTTTTTTGAGTTTGCACTATTATTATATTTTTGGGTTGTAACCAAAAGTGATTTTGCTAATATCCTGGCTTGATGACTCCGCAACTTCGAACAGCAAAACCCCTTTTACCAACAAACTTTTTTTCAATAATAGGGGACCTTAATTCAACCAGGCCTTGGCCGTTGCTGGCAATTTATTTGACGCACTAAAATTCTAAAATCAAGATAAATGGGACTAGACTGGAGACCTATGGGGAAAGCGAAACCCGGCTTCGAACAGAAGTTTGTAGAATTGTTTCATCTAATTCAAAGGACGGAGAAAGTTAATTTAGGTTTTTGGGATAGATTATTAGGTAAGAAGCCTCCTTCGAAGGATGATTTATTGAAAGAATGGTTCTCAATTCAAATTCCTGGTTATGAGACCATAAAGGCTCCGATGGTTGGACGGGACCTTGCTGCTAATGATTGGTTGCAAAATGAGTATGATAAATCCGATAAATCTATTTCTTTTGAAGAATTTGTAAGGCCGTTCGATGGTTATTATGTAATAGAACTTGCAGAGGAGGAAGATGGTGTTCCTATGTACATTTCTATGGGACAAGATAGAAATGTATTCAGGGCCCAATTTTTGAATGATTGTCGGGAGTTAATTGGTGAAGATTTATATGAATCGGCATGGGAGACGAAATTGGCAGATGAGACATTTATCTATGGCCAACAAATTTTATCAATTGCTGAAAAAATCGCCTCTAATAATAACTTATTGTACTTAAGAGAGCAGCGTATTCCTCCAGATACTGATGAAGATAGTTTAGAAAGTAAAATTCATATCCTTTATTCTGCCGGTAATTGGTTGACTTTTTATGGTACACGTGGCCATGGGTACGAAGCTGACTTCTAAGGTAAATCACCTTAACTGCAACCAACAAGCGGATCAAAAGTTCGGTCGGATAGCAGGATGTGAGCAGTAATTATCAAACGACAGAAGATTGAAGAAAGAACATTTGTTGTTTTTACTAAATTAAATAAAAACTCGGGTTATGAAATCAATATTTGATAAAAATACAAGAGAAGAAGTGATTTATAGAATTAATTCATTAAGTAATAATTCTACAGCCAATTGGGGGAAAATGACTGTGACACAAATGGTTAAACATTGTGCAAAATGTGAAGAATACTATTATGGCAAACTAAAAGTGAAACGCTCTATTCTTGGAAGATTAATTGGAAAGAAAGTTATTAAAGCTATTTTGAAAGATGAGACAAGCGCTCTTAAAAAGAACGCTCCAACATCGCCTGAATTTGAGGTGAATGAGGACAAATTGGATTTTGAAAAAGAGAGGGCTGCCTGGAGTCAATTAATTGAGGGATACGAAAATTTCGACAATGAAATATTTACACATTGGTTTTTCGGAGAAATGACCAAAGAGCAGTTAGGGCAATTTATTTATAAACATTGTGACCATCATCTGAGACAATTTGGAGCCTAGAGAAAATACGGTTCGGTTAATTACTAAGCAACCAGTCCATATATAAACATCACGACAAATGGAAATTCATGACTGAATTACAGAAAATATTTATGTTACAGGAAAATTATGGGCTTAAATATATCAAATTCAGTTTTCACATTAACCAAAATAACCGCGGCTGATAGCAGGTTTTGTTAAATTGAGACTGGATGGACGTGCAATTTTCGGCAGTGCATACCCTAGCTTCCTGTTCGGCGGACAGAATTCAGCCGGGCTGAACATTAGCAATGCTCGGCCTTAGTCGAAAACCCTTTGATGACATCATTTTATTTTTAACCACATACAATGACCGGACTGACAAATAAACTAAGATTAATTTATAAGCCATTTTTGATTATTGCAATTGGTGTAATCGCAGGTTACACCTTACTGAACTGGCTTGTTTTTAAAAAGCTTCAGGTAATCTCTCCTAACGAGGATATAGTTAACATTTGGATACCATTTATACTTCCATGGATACCAATTTTAATCTGGTTGCGACCACGAATTAAACTTTTAAACTTAAAACGAAAAAAGGGCGACCTGCCTTTTCTTTATATTTTAATTGCAGGTATTGCAATTGCTATTCCAACTATTATTGCACAATTCTATCTTGAAACAGCATCCGGGATACTTTCAAAGCTTGATAATATTAGCCAAATCGAAAAGCAGGCCGCAACAAAGTATTACACAATAAAGGATTTTTACATCGATAAAAACAATATTGGTGTTGAAAGTAGTTTTGATGTTAGTGGTAAAAACAATCAGTACTTCAACATGAACCTGTTCATTGCAATGCCCATTCTTAATTCATCTGCTGATACCTCATCCATAAATTGCCTTGCATGGTATGGTGTAAAGTATCACGAGCAAATTAGCAACCGCCTTGACAACAAAGAAAAAGAAGAACGATTTCAAAAATTTGCAATTGAAAGTCAATCGGATTTTGACAAAAAAGATGTATATAAATTAGTTTACTTTGACAGGATTGGAAACACTGACGACCATAAAGGGTTTATTTCTGCAATTAAAAAGGATAAGAAATATAAAAATAATTCAACGACTGTTTTAATACCTGTTAATGAGCCATTTGACGCAAGAAATGAAAATAAGTTTGCCTGGATTTTTGGAGCATTTGGCATTGGGGCATTGATTTGGTTAATCATGGTGCTCATTCCAAAGTTTGACGAAGTAGCATTAGGTAAATTCCAAAGCGGAATAAGTTCGGAAGAAACAGATATGAAGGAAGCATTGTCTTTTTTTCTTCCAAGGGAAGGATTTTACATTTCTCCCATTATCATGGATTTGAACATTTTGATTTTTATCATCATGGTTTTTTCGGGGCTTGGCCTTATTTCATTTAAACCAGCTGATCTTTTAGCCTGGGGTGCAAATTTCAGACCAGTAACAACAAATGGGGAATGGTGGCGACTGCTCACGAACACATTCTTGCATGGCGGGCTTATGCACTTGCTTGCAAATATGTACGGACTTATATTTGTTGGTATTTTCCTTGAGCCGCGATTGGGAAAAACCAGGTTTGCAATAATTTACCTTACAACAGGAATTCTTGCAAGTCTATCAAGTCTGTATTTTCACGAACCGGCAGTAAGTATTGGCGCCTCGGGTGCAATCTTCGGTCTTTACGGTGTTTTTCTTTCATTACTGCTGACAAATGTATTTCCAAAAGATTTCAGCAAGGCATTCCTGGTAAGCACATTAATTTTCATCGGTTATAATTTACTTATGGGATTCGCTGGTGCTGGGATTGACAATGCGGCACACATTGGTGGACTTTTAAGCGGATTTATAATTGGTATAATTTTATATCCTCAACTTAAACGTCAGGCTGGTGATGAGCAAATGTTGGAACCAGTTGAACCCCAAAAATATGATTGATACGACAACCGTCTAAAAGTAAGGCAGCCGCCACCTAAAGTTTTGCTATAAGTGGGGTTGGAAGTTGTAATATTATCTGTACAGCACCGCATAGCACAGGTAGCCAGGACCCGCTGTTTTTGCACCGTACAACGTTGTGGACTTATTTGTTGTCAATAGCCATATTTGATAAAATAATATGAAATCAATATTATCATTTGGAGCAACAACTTTCATTGTCTTTTTCCTGATTTGCTGTCAGAAAAATTCACTGCCTGCTAATGACATTAAATCTGCTATCCCTGGAAAGTGGAATATTGTAAATGACTCAACTTTTATTGGTGTTGGTATAAATAATCATCAGGTAAGCTATTCTGGACAAGCGGGCGACTATTTTGATTTTAGATCGGATGGCTTTCTTTATACTAAAGAAGGAGCAGTTTTGGATACTTTAAGTTATAGCCTGGCTTCAGACAACACAATTTTAATTGCTTCTTTTGGAATTATATTGAATGGTCAACCTGGAATGAGTTACATCTCAAATCTGACGGCTCATAGTTTAACTATCACTGCTCCAATTGTAATCACTCCCGGTGGTGCATTCGGGAGAAAAGTGAATTTAAACAGGTGAAAATATCTCTCTGATATTTTATTACTATCCTTTATGACCTGGATTAAACTTTTCATACAAACTTCAGCAATGCCCGGTTTGATTTTTGGGTATCCTTATTGATTCTGGGATGGTCATATTTACAAGGGTAAAATCGGAATGTGGTTTGTTCATCCATAGAAAGCATTATTTTATGATTTTTGAAACAAGAATAGTGTTGTGAAGGGAAACTTTCAAGAAAGGTTCTGTGAGAATGTAGGGGAGAAATTCCCCTGTGCGGCTCGATTGGCGGTCCTGCTAAAACGAAACTGCGAACAATTAATTATATTACGGTATTGCTGTTTTAACTACCTGAATAAATTAGTGCATATATGAAAAGGCCACTATTTACATTTGCAATTTTGCTGAGTGCATTTTTTGCAATGGCTCAAAAAACAATTCTCATAAATAACGTTCAGATTTTTAATGGTAAGGATGAAAAAACCATTAATGGCAATGTACTTATCGTAAATAATCTCATTAGCAAAATTTCAACCTCCCCCATTCCAACAAATAAAAGCGGGGCAACAAAAATAATCGATGGCAAGGGGAAATTCCTTATGCCCGGCCTGATTGATGCCCATACACATATCATGATGGAATCTTTGAACATCATGGAACTGATGAATAGCGACATTGAATATATAACTGTATGCGCAGTTAAATCAGCAGAGAAAGACCTCATGCAGGGCTTTACTACTTTCAGAGATCTTGCAGGCCCTGCATTTGGTTTACAAAAAGCCATAGACAGGGGGGTAATTATAGGTCCAAGAATTTACCCTTCTGGCGCCATGATTTCCCAAACTGCTGGACATGGTGATTTTCTTTCTCCTAATGATGTTCCAAGAGACATAGCAGCAAACCTTGATTTTTCTGAGCGTAATAATTTTGGAATTGTGGCTGATGGTGCCGATGAGGTATTGAAACGGGTAAGGGAACAACTTCGTCTTGGTGCAACACAGATAAAACTTGCAGCAGGTGGTGGCGTTTCTTCCAATTACGATCCGCTGGATGTATCTCAGTTTACAGAAGCAGAAATGAAGGCCGCGGTTGATGCTGCTGAAAATTGGGGCACCTATGTCGCCGTACATGCATACACACCAAGGGCTATTCAAACTGCATTGCGTGCAGGTGTGCGTTGCATAGATCATGCCCAGCTGATTGATGATGCCACTGCAAAAATGCTGGCAGATAAAAAAGCATGGTTAAGCCTGCAGCCTTTTATAGATGAAGGTAAAAGCTCTTTTGCTGAAGGTTCACCGAACCGTATCAAACAGCAAACTATGATGAGGGGTACTGATAGCGCTTACCAGTTTGCAAAAAAGTACAATATTAATACTGCATTTGGAACTGACTGCTTATTTCAGCCAGACCATTCAGCTGCCAGGGCTGGTGATCTTACAAAATTATTGCGATGGTACACGACTTTCGAAATATTAAAAATGGCCACTTCAACCAATGCGAAATTACTTGCCATGAGCGGACCACGTAATCCTTATCCCAATAAACTGGGTGTTATAGAAGAAGGTGCTTATGCAGATATTTTACTGGTAGATGGTAATCCCCTTATGAATTTAAATATAATGGAGGACTATGATAAAAATTTGTTGTTGATCATGAAAGATGGAGTGATTTATAAAAATAACCTTAACAAATAGTATGAAAGGGTTAATCAGATGCACGAACCCCTAAAATGGGGGTTGCCTTCATTCATATATTATTAGTTTTTGCCAAATTTTACACGTTGTTATGCTATTTAAAATCTGTTCGGATATCACAACCCCGGGACCGGCCTTCAAGAATACAGGTCTTATACTTTTATGTATTGTTATTTGAGGACGAGTCAGCACCCTTCCCCCGCATGGTTAAAAAACAATTGGTTATTTTGAATTTTGGCAGCATCTGTCCCGCTTGCAGGCAATATATTCGTTTGCTGTATACTTTATTAAAAACGCCGATCGAATCTTTCTAATCCTTAGTGCAATGAATAGATGCCTGTCATTTGGCCTGGTGCTGCTCCTGGTGCTGGCTTTTCCTGCTACCTACGCCCAGGACCCCATACAAAAAAACTTTTCCGGTAAATGGCACCATAATTACGCACAGGCTTTGGTAATGAAAATGTTCAACTGCGCAGTTGATAGTGCCGGTAAACCTCGTGTGTATATAACTTTTGAACAAACCCTCAATTATATCAGGGCCATGGATAACCTGACCCTTGGTGTGCCCAAAATAATTTACCTGGTTGGCTGGCAGTATAATGGCCATGATGATAAATATCCCGCATTTTTTGAAGTGAATGAAGCGCTCAAAAGAAAGCAGGATAAAACAGCCAGGGAAAGCCTGCTCTGGTTGATGCGTGAGGCAAAGAAATACCATACCACCATAAGCCTGCACATCAACATAACGGATGCGTATGACAACAGCCCTTTGTGGGATGAATATGTGAAAAATGACCTGCTGGCGAAAAATGAAGATGGCACCCTGGTGCAGACGGGCGTATGGAATAACCACCCTTCCTATCATATCCTGGCTAAAAGGGAATGGGAAACTGGCTTTTTTCAAAAGCGGCTCGACAAGCTGTTAGAACTCCTGCCGCCATTGCAGGAGGCAGGCACTATACACATTGATGCATGGATAGCCAGGGGTAGTAAGGGACACCATATTTCCCCGGAAGAAGAAATCAGTTATATGTGGAAGATCGGGGAATACTGTTTGTCAAAAGGAATTGATATTTCCACTGAGCGCAATGATTTATCCAGGTATTTGTATGGCCTCTGCCCGCATTTTTATCATTTTAATGGCCACTCCCAGGATGATTATTTAACCTATCCTGCAAGTTTCGTTACCGGCTCAAATTTTAACCCCGATTTAAACGGGGACAAAAACCTGAAATTCCTGTTTGGCACAAGCATGCACGGTGAAACAGTTTTCCCGCGTAACCCCACCAATAAGATCAAAATCACTGAAGAAAACTGGACCTCTTATTTTGCTGACGAATTTTACGAAAACTCCCTGCAGTATTTCTTCCTGAATACCTTACAAAGGTTGGGTGTGAATAATACCGGCAATAACCGGGTGGCCTTGTTTTCTGGTAATGTCAATGTTTCACTTGCAGATAGCACAGTAAAGCGGGGTGATTTTGTGTTGCGCAACAAATCCTTTATGTATTTCCCTGCCGTTTGGCGCAATGACCATGGATACATAGTGTATTCGCAGCAGCGCGGGACAAAACTATTGCAAAGGCCCGCGGACTGGGCATCGGCAAAAACTATTTTCCTGTACCGGGTGAGTGCCGGCAGGCTGGAATTTGTACGGGAACTGGTGTTAAACAGGAATGAATTTACCCTGGAACTGCAGGAAAAATCACCGATGTACATTACCCCGCAGAAATTGAAACAATAAAAAACAGGGTGTCAAATTATATGCGTATCAAAGTTGCAAGGACTGTAATGCTGGGAATCTTCCTTTCCCTTTGTTCAAACGGGTTATTGGCCCAGGTTGATTTCCGGACCGATTATTTCAGTATCCGCATTAATGCCAGCGGCTGGATTACCAGTATGCAAAACATCACGGTAAATCCCCATCGGGAATTTAGCCCGGCTAATAAACCATCGCCCTTGCTTTCTTTGTACGACAGTAAAAAGAAACAATATTACCTGCCGGGCAAAGCTGCCTACAACAAAGCCAAACATACTTTTACACTCTACTTTCCCAACGGCTCTGTGGCTTCCGTGAAACTGGATCCCCACAGCAAATACCTGAAACTGACCCTGCTGGCACTCAGTCCGCGGAACGGTGTCGATAATATCCAATGGGGTGCTTACCATACCAATATTGCCAATCTTTTCGGCGAAGTGATCGGGGTGGCCCGGGATACCAGTGAAGCCGTTAATTATGCGATTGGCATGCTGGCCCTTAACGACATCACCATTGGTGGAACGGCCGACCTCGAAGGGGATGCCGCACCTTTCCAGTACATCATCCATAGTCCGGATAAACAGCAATACCCGCTTCCTGCAAATTTGCAGGAAGGCCAGGCCTTTCCTATTGGTGGTGATGGCATTAATGATGTGGCCTTTTATGCGCACCCCGAGCCTTACTACCGGATCCTCTATGGCAATGCGGCTTTTGTAGACAAGGATGGCGAGATATTCCTGACCTACCACGCGCGCAACCGCAGCATCCCGCAACAAATTTCTTTTTCCCTGATTCCCTTCTTGGCTACAAATAAACCCAATCACCAAAACGTACAGGCTTTGCCGGGAATTGATTTTATGGGTTCATCTATCGCCCTTTGGGGAAGTCCCGATAGTACGGCCCTGCTGGATGTGATCCGGAACATCGTTTTGTCCGAGCACCTGCCTTATCTCACCATCAATGGCAAGTGGATTAAGGACCCCGCCCGTTATATCCCCGATGTAAGTGCCCGCGGCGGGCGTTATGACAGCACTATTTCCTATGTGTCACAACTCGGTTTTAAAGCTATTGAAACCGAAGACCTGCCCTTCTTCAAAGTGGACCGGGGGAACCGGGGCTATATTGACGGGGAGCATTTTGAACAAAAAATTATTCCGTTCAGTTCGGGCAAGCTCTCGCATAAAGCGTTCACCGACCTGTCTAACCCTAAAGGCATATTGGTAGGCCGCCATACCATCACCACCTCCCTGGCGCAAGGCACCCTGGATGCAAGCCCTTTGCCGAATGATAGTTTGTGCTACCAGCTAAAGCGGGTACTGGTTAAAGACATTAGTCCCGCCGACACCCTCATTGAAATTGATGATCCTGCTTATTTAAACGAAATAGCCAGCTGGGAAGGGCACAGTGAAAGCCTCAACATGATTAAGATTGGCCGGGAGCTGATTCATTACATGGGCGTGAGCAATACCCCGCCTTACCGGCTGCTGCGGATCCAAAGGGGCTACTGGGGAACCATTCCGGCCACCCATGCTGCTGGCGATGCCGTCTTCAAAATGCAGGTGACTATTAATTATGGGTATGACGGCCTCATTCCCGATATCTACCTGCAGGACAAGATTGCTGAATACTACGCCGATGTTTGCCATATCAACGGATTACGGTTTATGGACCTCGACGGCCAGGAATTTTTATTCAACAGCGGGCATGGTTATTATTCGGTGAAGCGGTTTTTCCGCAAGATGTTTGAACGGGCAGCAGCGCTCCAGATTCCTTACCTGCGGGTGTCCGGCGCTACGCTCTCTGAAGGGTCCTGGCATTACCAGAGCGTGTGGAACGTGGGCGGGGGCAACAATATGTATGATATCCGGAAGCGGGTTTGGGGTAGTTCAACCAGTGAGGGCAAAGACATCCGGGATGTGGCCTATGCCAATTATTTTCCCGCAACCTTTGGCAATAACTTCGGCTTGACCGCCGGTTCAACGGTGGCCGATTTCGAGCATGTGCAGGCCATTTCGGTTGGGGTAGGGGCCACCTACCTGCTGGAACTCAGCCAGGATGCTGTTGAAAGCTGTCCGCAGAAATATGAGATATTCAAGGCTGTCCGCACCTGGGAAGACGCCCGTGCGGCCAATGCTTTCCCGCGTTGGGTCAGGAAAGAACTGGCAAAGCCTGAAAACCAGTTCCATCTTGAGCGAATGGATAACAACACCTGGAAGCTGTATAAAACAAGCCTGGATGGAAAAAACCCGGTTTTGTATTGCTGGTTGAAAAGACAGGCGGGGTATTAATGGCCGAAATGAATTTTTTTTCTTTAGTTTAACCTAGTATCCACAAGTCAGGATCTTCTCTACAATCATACTAAAACTTAAACTTGCCATATGGGAGATGTCCAAATCAAGGAATCCGCAGAGCAGTACGATGTGCTCATTGTTGGGTCTGGCGCAGGCGGCGGTATGGCCGGCTATGTGCTGGCCAATGCCGGTATCAAAGTGTTAATGCTCGAAGCAGGACCCTTTTTTGATCCTGTCAAACAATCACAGCAATTAAAATGGCCTTATGAATCGCCACGCCGCGGGGCCGGTACCACGCGGGCTTTCGGCGATTTTGATGCCGCCTACGGTGGCTGGCAGATTGAAGGCGAACCGTATACCACCAAAGACAAAACGGAATTCCAGTGGTTCCGCTCCCGCATGCTGGGCGGTAAAACCAACCACTGGGGCAGGATTTCCCTGCGGATGGGCCCGCTGGATTTCCAGCCAACCGACGGACTCTCCGATCCCTGGCCTATTACTTACGAAGAGCTGAAGCCTTTCTACGATAAAGTCGACCGCATGATCGGCGTCTATGGCACCAACGAAGGACTGGAAAATGATCCCGACGGCATCTTCCTGGCCCCACCCAAACCCCGCCTCAATGAAATCTTTATAAAGAATGGCGCTGCAAAAGCAGGCGTTAAAGTGATCGCCGGCAGGGGATCTGTATTGACCGAGGAATTACCGGGTAACAAAGACCGCGGCGCCTGTTTCTATTGCGGCCAATGCGGTCGCAGCTGTAAGGTCTATGGCGATTTCTCCGCCTCCTCCTGCCTGGTGATCCCCGCTATTAAAACCGGCAACCTGAAAGTGATTACCAATGCCATGGTCAGGCAGGTGCTGACTGATAAGGAAGGCAAGGCTACAGGCGTTTCTTATGTGGATAAAACCGACGGCCAGGAATACCAGCTCAAAGCCAAAGTGGTGGTGCTGGGCGCCAGCGCCTGCGAATCGGCACGGATCCTGCTGAACTCGGCAACGGCCCAGCATACGGGCGGACTGGCCAATGCCAGTGGGGTTGTCGGTAAATACCTGCACGATTCCACCGGCGCCAGCCTCGGTGGCTTCCTGCCCCAGCTGATGGACCGCAAGCGCTATAACGAAGACGGCGTGGGCAGTGTACACATCTATTCGCCCTGGTGGCTGGATAATAAAAAACTGGACTTTCCCCGCGGGTACCATATCGAATATGGCGGCGGTATGCATATGCCTTCTTACGGTTTTGGCGGTGGTATCGCCAAAATGAATGGCGCTGTGCCCGGCCGCGACGGACAAACGAAGCCCGGCGGCGGATTTGGCGCTTCCCTGAAAGACGACTACCGCCGGTTCTACGGTACCCAGGTCGGCATGGCTGGCCGCGGTACGGCCCTCGCCAGGAAGGAAAACTTTTGCGAGATCGATCCGAATGTGGTGGACAAATTCGGTATCCCGGTATTGCGCTTTAATTATACCTGGAGCAACGAGGAAATTAAGCAGGCCAAACACATGATCGATACCTTCCAGGAAATCATGCACCAGATGGGCGCTGTGATCACCTCTACCATACAGGGTCCCGAAACCAACTATGGACTGGAAGCGCCAGGTCGCATCATCCATGAAGTGGGTACCGTGCGGATGGGCAACGATCCCAAAACATCCGCCCTCAACAAATGGTGCCAGGCCCATGATTGCAAAAACCTGTTTGTAGTGGATGCCGCACCTTTCGTACAGCAGGGTGATAAAAATGCCACCTGGACCATCCTGGCCTTGTCCATGCGCACCGCCGAATACATTCTCGATCAACGTAAGAAACAAAATATTTAAGACCATGAACAGGAGACAATCCATAAAAGCCCTGAGTGTTACCGCCTTAAGTGCAGGTTTACTGCTGGACGCCTGCAAAACGGATACTTCCAAAAACACCAGCGAGGTGGACCATACCAACCTGGAATATGCCGCCGGGTTACAGGATTTTGAAAAGGAAAGGCTGGAGAAACTATATGCCCAACCGAACTTCTTCAATGAACATGAACGAAACACCCTGGTTATATTGGGCGACCTGATCATTCCCGCCGATGCGGTTTCAGGCAGCGCTTCTGATGCCAAAGTGATCGACTTTATAGAGTTCATCGTGAAGGATATTCCCGATCACCAGGTTCCCCTGCGCGGCGGATTGAAGTGGCTCGATATGCAATGCTTCTCCCTTTACGGGAAATCCTTTTCCGGCTGTAGCAAAGACCAGCAGGTAGAGATGCTCGAATTGATTGCTTATCCGGGTAAGACAAAGCCTGAATTCCACCAGGGCGAGGAATTCTTTAACCGGGTGCGCAACCTGGTCGCTACCGGGTTCTATACCAGTAAGGTCGGTATTAAGGACCTGGGGTATGTCGGCAACACGCCCAACAAGTGGAAAGGGGTTCCGGCAGAAGTATTGCAACAATACAACCTGAAAGACGAATAAGTAATCTATGCATATAACAAAAAGCGCAATACTGTTCTCAGTGGCAGTTATGGCGTTGACTGCCTGCCCTGGATGCAGCGGGCGGCAAGGGGGAAAATAGCGGCCATTACATGGAGTAGACCGAAGGCTGACCCTGGTTAGACCCTGGTTATACCCTAGTTTAGGTCTATAAAATATTGATTTATAACCTTTAAATATTTCAGCAAAATGGCCAATGCCGATCGTAATGCATTAACGAAAAATCTTAGCGGCAGGGTTGGTAACATTGTTTACCGCCAGCGGAATGGGAAAACGATCGCCTGCCGTGCGCCGGTTTCTAAAAATGGCTGGAAACCTACCCTCCGGCAGGCGATGAACCGGGCAAAATTTAAGGCCGCGCATGAATATGGACTGAAAGCGAAGACCGATCCGCAACTGTTTGATTATTACAACAGCCAGCTGAAAAAGGGACAATATGTTTACCATGTTGCTGTAAGGGATGCAAGCAAGCCACCCAGGATACTTGATTTTAATATAGAACAGAAGAAAGAAGAAATGCTGACAGTTGTCCATGTGTGTGCAGTGGATGATACCAAAGTGGTGGAAGTAGCTGTTTCTCTTTTTGACAAAAATGGACAGGTAATTAATAGCGGTCCGGCAACCCAAATGGACTTCCCGGATGATTGGGAATTCTATATCCGGCATCCGCAGCAGGAAGCCTTATACAGGATTGAAATTATCGCAAAGGATATGGCTGGTAACACGGATACCCTGAGTACCATTTATGAACATCCCTGAGTACCGGATTATGCAATTACGGTTGTTCCCTGATGGCCTATTTTTTAACAAAAGTTGAATTAAGTATTTTAAATGAAAAATTGTTTCCTGGTTATTGGCGCCCTCTGTTTTTTTGTATTTCATGCTGATGCACATAATTCCCAACTCAAAGCCAGCGTAGCATCTGTCGATATTACCCCACCCATTGAAATGAAGTATACCCTGGGCGGTTACGGTGAACGGATGAATAAACCTGCCGAAGCTATCCACGACAGGATCTGGGCTAAAGCACTGGTCCTGGAAAAAGATAATCGCAAATATGCCATTATAACCCTTGACCTGTTGGGGCTTCCAGCCAATGTTAAGCAAGACCTCTTGAAAAGGATTTCTAGTTTGGGGTGGAATGCGGATAACATGATGCTCTTGCCAAGTCATTCACATGGCAGCCTGGAGATGTCCGCCCTGAACAGCAAAAATCTCCTGGGTAGTCCCCAGATTGGGATATTCCAGCCAGAACTGCTTGATTTTCTCCTTAACAAACTTGAAGCACTGGTCATCGCTGCTGACCAGAATTACCAGCCGGTAAAAATCGGGACGGCTAGTAAAACCATTGATGGCCTTAACCGCAACAGGCGGAAAGACCCGGAAGTGGATAAGGAAATGATCGTTACCAGGGTAGACCTGGAAAATGGTAAACCACTGGCCGTGCTGGTTAACTGGACTGCCCATCCAACTTTTATCGGCGGTAAGGATATGCTGGTCTCTGCCGAATGGCCCGGATACCTCCAGACTGAACTACAAAACAGGATTGGCAATGGCGTAACCGTGATGTATTACAACGGATCTGAAGGAGACCAGTCGCCCATCCTGAACGAACCCGGTGACGCCTACAAAAACATTGAAGTTTATGGACAAAAAATAGCCGGAATAGCCTTCGAAGAATTCAAAGGGATAAAAACAAAAAACAACAAGGCGTTTGATTACAGTTACCGGGTCATCAAATTACCTGCGCGTGTCGCGCATCCGTCATTTATGAAAACCGGGGGCAGTGAATACGGATTAAATGAGGGCACTGTAAAAGTTATTTTAGAAATGATGTGCCCTACGGAAGTAGGAATAGGGGCTGTCAGGATCGGGGACCTTATCATAGCTGGTGTTCCGGGCGAAATGACTGCTGTGCTGGGCATGAAAATAAAATCTTCCCTGGAAAAAGGGAGCGCTGATAAAGTCGCTATTGGCGGCCTTGCCAATGAATGGATCAGTTATATCCTTAGTCGCAATCAGTATGAACATGGGGAAGGATATGAATCGAGTGTCAGTTTTTATGGCGCCGGATTAGGCGACCTTATTTCCGATGAGGTGATAAAGACTGCATTGCCCATAACAGGAACAAAATAAGACAGGCTGGTTTCAATTGAAGAAAATCAAATAAAAACTAAGGTTACTGATGAAAAAAATTTTGAAAGCCCTCGGATTACTATTGCTGGTTATGGTTATTGGATTCCTCGTTTGGGGATATACCAATCTGAAAGACCGGAATCCTGGTTATAGCGCAGATGTAAAAATCGCCAACCCCAAAGCCGCTCAATTGAAAGCGGGGTTTGCAGCACTCACGATTACTCCTGAAGTTCCCGATCGCTGGACAGATAAAAATAATGATGCGGAGTACCGGCCGAAGGATGGCGATACCTTCACTGATGGTAATGGTAACGGGGTTTTTGACCCGGTTTGGATCGCAGGCTTTGGCAATGGCCGGGCCGCTAACGGCATACATGATGACCTCTGGGCCCGGACCATGGTGATTGATGACGGATCAACAAGGATTGCTATTGTAGCAATTGATGCTATCGGTTACTTTAATGATGATGTCATTGATATCCGGTCAAGAATTCCTAAGGATGCAGGCATAACCTATGCCATTATTGCATCTAACCACGATCACGAAGCCCCGGACCTGATGGGCATCTGGGGTGAATCGCCTTTGAAGACAGGTGTCAACAAGGCTTATATGGAATATGTGAAAAACCAGGTGGTTAAATCAATTGTAACTGCTGTTGAAAAAATGCGGCCTGCAAAACTTTCTGTATCAGAAGACCTTACAGGTGCAATTCCCCTGGTGAAGGATACACGAAAACCCGAGGTGCTTGATGCCGGGTTGAGAATCATTAAAGCAACGGATAAAGAAAATGGAAAGGTCCTGGGTTCCCTGGTTTCCTGGGCTGACCATCCTGAAACATTGTGGAGTGAAAATCTCCTGGTCTCATCCGACTTCCCCCATTACGTTCGCGAAGGTGTTGAGAAAGGGATTTATAAAAATGATAGCCTGGTGAAACCCGGTATTGGTGGGGTTGCTGTGTATATCAATGGCGCTATCGGTGGATTGATGTGTACGCACCCGAGTTTAACGGTGAAAGATCCTGTTACCAGCCAGGAATATAGTAAGCCATCATTTGAAAAGGCCGAAGCCCAGGGCAAAGCACTGGCCTTGCTTGCCTTGAATGCGATGGATAAACCCATTGAAGAAATTGACACTGCAGGGATTTCCCTCATCGCCAAAACAATTTATATGCCGGTCGCCAATAAGCTTTTCCAGTTAGGAACGGTAGTGGGTACATTAGACAGGGGGACTTCCGGCTGGATGAATATGCGCTCTGAAGTTGCTGCTTTTAACATCGGACCGCTTTCTTTTGTAACTATACCTGGTGAAATATATCCTGAAATTGTTAACGGTGGTGTGGAAGCGCCCGAAGGCCACGATTTCGATATTAAGCCTTTAGAGACGCCACCCATCAGGGAGATGATGCGCGGTAAATATAAGTTCGTGTTTGGCCTCGCCAACGATGAGATCGGCTACATTGTTCCCAAAAGCCAATGGGATGCAGACGCTCCCTATACTTATGGGAAAGAAGACAGACCGTATGGCGAAGTGAATTCATTAGGGCCTGAAACTGCACCTTTACTGCATGGTCATATTAAATCCCTGCTGAAGGAATTGAATCAATAACCGCAATAAAAAATAATAACTAAACCATCTTTCCCATGAAGCTTCAATTATCCGGAAGAACACGATCTTCCGCACTGGTGATGAGCCTGGCCTTCCTGTTTATATTTTCAGCGCCCACATTTAGTCAACCTGACCCAACTGCTGCCGGTGCAAAAAATAACAACAAAACCTGGGCAGAGAAATTAGGTTTTCCCAAAGGGAAAAAGGTATTACTCCTTCATATGGATGATATCGGGATGTGCCCTGAAGCCAACACGGCTGCAGAGCGCTATATTGATAACAAGGATATCCAGTCAGCTGCGGTGATGATGCCCTGCCCAAATGCTGTGGCTTTCATTGAGTGGGCAAAGAGCCATCCTGTTCCGGATATTGGCTTGCACCTTACCTTAACGAGTGAGTGGCAGGATTACCGCTGGCCTTCAGTGACAGATCCATCAAAGGTTCCAGGGTTAATTGATCCGGATGGAAAGCTCTGGCATGAAGTACCTGATGTGGTTAAACATGCTTCAGCAGCTGAAGTGGAAATGGAAATCCGTGCACAGATTGAAAAATGCATTTCCCTGGGTTACAAACCTACCCATATTGATACGCACATGGGAACTTTATATGGTTCACCTGCCTATGCGAAAGCTTTTTTTAAGGTTGCCCAGGAATACAATATTCCCGCCAATGCACTTAATCTGGCTGATCCGGAGCTGGTGAAAAAATTCAAGGCGCAGGGTTACCCCATTAATGAAGAAATGATAGCCCTTGCTGAAAGTTATCGCCTGCCTAAACTGGATAATTTCACCAGTGTGGGCAGCGGGCCTACCTATGAAAAGAAACGCGCTGATTTCCTGGCGATGGTAAAATCATTGAAACCGGGATTAACCGAAATTATTTTTCATCCATCGGTGGAAACAGATAACCTGAAATCTATCACGAATTCCTGGCAGCAACGGGTTTGGGAAGCACAACTGTTTTCCGATCCTGTCGTGCACCAGTTCTTTAAAGAGGAAGGAATTATTATTACCAACTGGAAAGAAATCATGAAGCGGTTTACGGGTAAAAAATAACCAGCTAAATATATGCTAAAACGATTAGGGATTATCCTGGGCGCTTTCCTGCTTCTCCTGCTTTTGGTTGTATTCTTCAGTACATCTTTTGTCGAAAGGGAATCGTATTTCGATGAAGACTATTATAAAGAAACTGCGGCTAGGATCGACAGCCTTAAACCCGTTACAGAAACGGATTCCGTCCAGGCAGGATTTGCACGGGTGAATATCACCCCAACGCTTAACAGCACAGCAGATAATTACCAGGAAGGGAAATTTATCCAGGTTCCGCTTTCCGGGTATGGTGCACGGAAAGGCAAGTATGCCACCGGCATTCATGACAGTATTTTCGTGAAGGCAGCGGCATTGAAAGTCGGGTCGCAAACGGTCGTTTTCGTAGGGGCCGATTTGCTGATCATGCCACCTGGTGTTATCGACTCGGTTACGGTATTGCTTTCCAAAAAAGGGATCCGGCGCGGGCAGGTATTTTATTCGGCCTCCCACACCCACTCAAGCCTGGGCGCCTGGGGGCCGGGTTATGTTGGTGAACAGTTTGCCGGAAAAGAAAATATTAATATTGAACGCTGGCTTACCCAACAAATCTCTGCAGTAGTTATCGCAGCATTAGCAGACCTGAAGCCGGCAAGGATCAGCACCGGGAATTTTGCCATTGACAGGTATACCAACAATCGCCTGATCGGCAAGACAGGGGATAAGAACAATGATTTTAGTTTCATCGCCCTCGAGCAAAAAGGCCATAAGAAAGCAATCATTGGATCCTATTCTGCGCATGCAACCACATTAGGTGCAGATAACCTTGAAATCAGCGCCGACTATCCCGGTTACTGGCAGCGGAAAATGGAAGCGTCAGCATTTGACTATGCCGTGTTTTTTGCCGGTTCGGTAGGAAGCCAGGGCCCTTCGGGTGAGGGCGAAGGTTTCGATAAGCCAAAGTTTATTGGTGAAGGACTGGCAGATAGTTTGAAAGGACAACTATCCAACCGGGTTTTCAAAGACACTATTACATTTTCATCGCTCTCCCTCAAAATACAGCTGCCTGAATACCATATCAGGCTCACCAAAGAAATTAATCTTGCTACGCCGGTCAGCCAGAAATTATTGCCCTTCCAGGATGATACTTACCTGCAGGCAGTGAGGTTGGGAAACATGATCTGGATAACAACCCCCTGCGATTTCAGCGGTGAGTTTGCGCTTCAATTAAAAAACTCCCTGGCCGCTTACAGGTTTGATGCCAATGTTTCGAGTTTCAATGGTGGTTATGTGGGATATATTGTTCCGGGAAGATATTTTTACCTGGATAAGTATGAACCTAAAGTCATGGGCTGGTTTGGCCCGAACATGGGAGAGTACACCATGGATTTAATACGCCAGGTAGCAAGGATTATTTCGGGTAAGGATAACATTTAAAGAACCGTTCCGCTATGATAAAAAAGATTGTTAAGTATTTCTTCATCTTCGTTTTAGGGTTGCTGTTAGTTGTGCTGGTGTTTTTATTTTCAGCGGGACTGTGGCACAGATGGGTAACTTATCCCAGGTTTGATAAACAGGTAAAAGCTTTCCAGGATCGCAGGAAGGAACCGGAAGCGCTCACTGCTTTACATACCTACAGGGGCGCGCTGCATGCCCATAGTTACTGGTCGCACGACAGTAGAGGCAGGTTGTCAGACATTATCCCGGCAGCAAAAAAAGCGGGCATCGATTTTATTTTCCTTACGGATCATGCCCATGGAGACAAGGATACCATTCCCCGCGGTTACCATGGCTACTATGATGGGGTATTGATTGAGCCGGGCACGGAAAGGGAAGGCTATTGTACCTGGCCACTTGATTCTGCTGTTATCGACTGGACTGTGAAAAAGGACACGGTTGTGAAAAACGTTGTTACGAATGGTGGGATCATCTTTTATGCCCACAGTGAAGAAGAACATAATTGGGACAATCCTTATTTCCAGGGTATGGAAATTTATAATATCCATACCGATATAAAAGATGAATCCTTACGTCCCCTCATCTGCAATTTCATTACCAGCGGAACCAAATATAAGGAGTGGGCCATGCGCGAAATATTTGATGAACAGGTGGATATACTCGCACATTGGGATGCATTGAACAGTAAACGAAAGATCGTTGGCTTTGCAGCAGTGGATGCGCATGAAAACCAGAACATCCGTGCCCGTTACCTGGAAGATGGCCGCGTTGAATGGGTTGGGCCTGATAACCATGCGATTGATACTGTTGAAGCGAGTATCTGGAACCGTTGGATGTTTCATGCACCCGATGAAAACGGATGGATTTTTAAATTCATGACGGATACCTACCAGGCCAGCTTCAATATGGTGACCAATTATGTTGTAGCGGATACCTTGTCGGTTCCATCCATCGCAAATAGCTTAAAGAAGGGAAACCTGTTCATTGCATTTAAAAGCCTGGGTGATGCAAAGGGGTTTATGTTCTGTTCGAAAAACGCGGAAGGTAAAGTAAGTGGTATACTCGGTGATTCGGTGCGTATAGACAATGTGAAATCTTTCCAGGTGGTTTCCCCGCTACCCGGTCAGTTCAGGCTTATACGCGATGGTAAGGTGATCAATGTTTCTGCAGATGACCAGTATCAATTTACATGGTCAGAACCTGTCCGGAAAGGCGTTTACCGGCTTGAGATGCATATTAAGATTGATGGGAAGTATATTCCATGGGTGTATACAAATCCTGTTTATGTGTATTGATGGAATCTATTAACCGGGAATATTTACCATGGAAATGAAAAAAGGTGGTCCGTTGCCGGGCCACCTTTTAAACGATATAACAAGGCGCTGAAATCAGGCCAGGTCGAAACGGTCAAGGTTCATCACTTTGTTCCAGGCTGCCACAAAGTCCTGCACAAATTTCTCCTTGGAATCCTCGCATGCATAGACTTCAGCCAGGGCACGCAGTTCTGAGTTAGAACCGAAGATAAGATCGGCACGGGTGCCGGTCCACCTGAGTTCACCTGTCTTACGATCATGGCACTCAAAAACATCCTGCGAGTCAGAAGTCGCATTCCATTTCGTACCTAAATCGAGCAGGTTGACGAAGAAGTCGTTGGTGAGCGCTTCCGGACGTTTGGTGAAGACACCGTGTTGGGAATTATCGAAGTTGGTGTTAAGGACACGCATGCCGCCAACCAGGACAGTCATCTCAGGTGCGGTCAGCGTTAACAGTTGCGCCTTGTCTACCAGCATTTCCTCAGCCGATACAGGGTATTTGCTTTTCATGTAGTTGCGGAACCCATCTGCTTTTGGTTCGAGGACAGCGAATGATTCCACATCAGTTTGCTCCTGCGATGCATCGGTCCGTCCCGGTGTGAAAGGTACTTTCACATCATGGCCGGCATTCTTTGCTGCCTGCTCAATTCCTGCACATCCTGCCAGTACGATCAGGTCTGCAAGGGATACTTGCTTTCCGCCGGCCTGCGCACTGTTGAATTCCTTCCGGATGCTTTCCAGTGTTTCTAACACCCTGGCCAGTTGAGCCGGGTTGTTGACTTTCCAATCCTTTTGCGGGGCAAGCCGGATGCGTGCACCGTTTGCGCCTCCGCGTTTATCGGAGCCACGGAAGGTTGACGCTGAAGCCCAGGCTGTAGATACCAGTTGCGATACAGTCAGTCCGCTTGCCAGGACCTTAGCTTTCAATGCGGCGATATCATTAGTATCAATCAGTTTGTGTGTAACTGCGGGTATCGGGTCTTGCCAGATCAGTTCTACAGCAGGCACTTCCTTGCCGAGGTAGCGGGCACGTGGGCCCATATCACGGTGGGTAAGTTTAAACCATGCTTTGGCAAAAGCGTCTGCAAATTCATCAGGGTTTTCAAAGAAATGCCTTGAAATTGGCTCGTATATTGGATCCATCCGCAAGGCGAGGTCAGTGGTAAACATGATTGGGGCATGACGCTTTGAAGGGTTATGCGCATCCGGTACAGTATTGGCACCCATATCATGCTTCGGCTTCCACTGGTGTGCACCGGCCGGGCTCTTGGTCAGTTCCCATTCGTAACCAAACAGGTTCCAGAAATAGTTGTTACTCCACTTGGTCGGCGTAGTGCTCCAGGCGCCTTCCAGTCCACTGGTAATTGTATATTCTCCATTACCGGTACCATAGGAATTTTTCCAGCCGAGGCTTTGCTCCTCAATGCCCGCAGCTGCGGGTTCCCGGCCAACATATTTCCCCGGATCAGCTGCGCCGTGGGCTTTACCGAAGGTATGTCCACCGGCTATCAGGGCAACTGTTTCATAGTCATCCATCGCCATACGGCCAAAAGTCTCACGGATGTCGCGGGCAGCAGCAACCGGATCAGGATTTCCGTTAGGACCTTCCGGGTTAACATAGATCAGTCCCATCTGAACAGCAGCAAGGGGATTCTCCAGTTCACGGTCACCGGTATAGCGATTGTCTCCCAGCCATTCTTTTTCAGAACCCCAGTAAACGTCTTCATCGGGTTCCCAGACATCTTCCCGTCCGCCACCGAAACCGAAGGTCTTGAGACCCATCGACTCAAGGGCGCAGTTGCCTGTCAGGATCATCAGGTCTGCCCAGGAAAGTTTCTTGCCATATTTCTTTTTGATCGGCCAGAGCAGCAGGCGTGCTTTGTCGAGGCTCACGTTATCAGGCCAGCTGTTGAGTGGTGCAAAGCGCTGTGTGCCTTTGCCCCCGCCGCCACGTCCGTCAGAGATGCGGTAGGTGCCGGCGCTGTGCCAGGCCATGCGGATGAAGAAAGGCCCATAGTGTCCATAGTCGGCCGGCCACCAGTCCTGGGATTTCGTCATCAGTTCGTAGATGTCTTTTTTCACGGCATCCAGGTCGAGACTCTTGAACTCCTCAGCATAGTTGAAGGTCTCACCCATCGGGTTTGACAGCGAAGAGTTTTGACGGAGAATGTTCAGCTTTAGCTGGTTTGGCCACCAGTCACGGTTTTTCGTGCCACCGCCTGCGGCTTGTTTTAAAGCTCCGCCATGAAAAGGGCACTTGCCTGCGCTTTCAGTATTAACTGATGAAGCCAGGTTTTTGTCATTATCCATATTAATTGTTTTTAGTTTATAGGCAATGTATAAGCAAAAGTATCAATGAATTTGCCAAAAGAATTATCTATTTAATTGATTTTCTCATAGACAAAAACTATGAACTTCAAAAAGCCATCAGGGGATTTGGATATCATTCAGCCAGCCAATATTCGGCCCGGTTAAAAACAAGGGAACCGTTAGTGTAATTTACAGTATTAAAGTAGCGCAGGATTATTATCTTGTTATTAAGTTGACCGGAAAAGGTGGCGGACCTATGACTTGCATAAAAGCATATTGCTATGAAACAAATAATGCACAAACTGATGATGACAGTATTATTTCTTGTCTCGTCGGTGTTTCATTTGTCTGCCCAGAAATTGACAAATACTGAAAAAGCATTAAAACAGGATTATAATCTGGTTCCCCGGCCTTCAAGGGATACCCAGTATTATGAAATGGAATCAAAACTGCAAAAACATGCTTTAGACGGAACTATCCAGGGGACTGATATTTATCGTTTGTTTCTCCGCTGCGTTCCTTCCCCTGATCCTTCCGGAAAAGATGAGTACACCTGCCTGAAATTTACACTTCAAATAAATAATTCTCCTGCAGTAGCTATTCCTTCACTTAAGTACTGGAAGTATCAGTTTTCTCTACGTGCTACAAATGATGACAATGAACAAATGTTTGGTGTTGACCGTGGCAAATTTGAAAAGTTAGCGGATGAAAATGGAAAGAACCTGCCTGTCGAAAATACTTACCATATTTATAACGCTTTTATAGATTTTCACACGATGAGTGTGTTTGCGGAAAGAACAACAAAGGATAGTGGTGTCCAGGACCTGAAAAACATTGGGGATAAAATTGTTCATGCTGCTTCTTTTTCACAACCAAAAGTAAACCTTGGTAAACAGGTTTCCGAAGGATCATATTTTAAGAATGGAAAAATTACATTGGAGTTTAAGGGACTTGGTTTGATTAATGGAAAAAGCTGCGCAATACTGGAATACGATTCCGGGGAAAGTTCTTTTTATATGTTGACGAAACCAATGGCAAATATGGAAGTAAACACTAAAGGAAGTTCCCATTATTGGGGTGATATTTACAAAGACCTTACTGCCGGGTGGATTCAAAAAGCAATAATGCATGAATTAGTGGTCAGCGAAACAACTGTGCCGGGAATGAATAAGGTAAATTCCGTTATTGAAAGAAGCATTACTATCAAAAATATAGCACGATTAAATTTTAAAGAATAATAGTCAAGATGATAGAACAAACTGACCTTGTTGTTAACGAATGGATTTATATACCACCTGTTAACATTCCTGATTCAGGAGGAAATATAACATCACAGGTTACTTTAGAAGTAATGAAGAAAACTGCACCAACAAAAAAGGGAATTGCCTGCAGGTTCACCTGCCGCTTTGTTAATGAGAGTGATGCGATCCTGTTATATGTAGCAGAGGATTCCTATGTTATAGACCTGGCCGACAAGGTAGACAGAAATGAAATCCTGAGGATGATCAGGAATTCCTATTCAAAGTATACGGATAAATTCGAATTCAGGAAACTCGGGACGATACTGGAGAACAGGAAATTGCCTGTATTAGAGGAGCATAATATTGATGTGGATGCAATAGTCCCCCTTTTATATTTTTAACCCTTGTTCAGGGCGTGAACCGTCTTTTCGAAAATTGTTTTCGTCCGCTGGGGTGTCTTCCCGATACAGACCACCCCCAGTTTTCCATATTGCGACAGGGCGCCGATCAGGTGAAACATTACCCCTTCCTGGTGGGTGGCATCAAAATGCAGGTCATTGGAAATGGCGATATCTATCAGGTCAAACGATGTTAATCCGTGGTACCTTTCGTCGCTTAAATTATCTGTGGAATGGTAATAACGGGCTTGTCCGCTTGGGGTCAGGTAAGTCCCGTTATCAGCATCGTAAGAACCATTAGTCAGGAATTGCAGCATAAGGAAAGGGTGTGTGGTGCCGCCTTTACGAAGGTTAATTTCAATAGCATAATTCTTCCAGCCACCCTTGTCTTTTACCGAAAGGAAATCAACGGAAAACCTGCCCAGTACACCTTTATCCCGCAATAGCTCCGCTACTTTCTTACCTAAATGGGCAATCTCGATACTGTATTCGCTGGATGCAGGAAAATCAGCCCCCAGGAAAACCTGTCCGGATTCGCCGCCAAGGCATTGGTCGTGGGTGGAAATCACTTCCACTTTGCCTAATGGGTTTATCCTGTATTGTACAGATGGTGATTCTTTTAATTCCCCTTCTATAAATTCCTCTACAATGCCATGCATTTGTTCAAACTTGGCAATGAACTGTTCAGCAGTCATGCCAAAGGCCACCACCTTTAATTGCCTGGTGAACTGGCCTTCAATCCATTGCCTCAACTCATCAATACCTGGTGCACCGGCATAAGTAAATATGGCATTCCCTTCACCGCTAAAACCTTCATCGGTTTTAATGACGGCCTTTTTTAAGGAAGGGTTCTTTTTCCTGAGTTCGGTTAAGGCATCTATTATTTCAGTTTTGGTTTTGATATTTTCAAAACCTTCCGGAAAAAGGAGGCCTGACTGGCGGAACAATTCACGGCTGCTGCTTTTTGAGCCCCAGAAATAGAGGTCGGGGTCGCAGCCATAAATGGGGATCCCCAGTTTAACCGCAAGGGTCCTTTCATAAGCAGTTACGTTGAAGCAGGCCATATGGGCAATATGGCCCGATGGGATCGCCATCTTAATCCTGTTGATAAGTCTTGGACGGTCAAGTATTTTCTGGGTCAGTGAAGTTGTACTGCTGTCATAACAATTCAACAGGGTTAATCTCTTCCGTGCATGAAACCCGGTGATACCGGGCAACAGGTGAAGGTAGTAGTCAATAATAACCTGGTCTATCTCGACGCTGCTTACAAATACAACATGGGTATTTGGCATGCGCAGGAGCATCAGCATACAAAGCATCCGTTCTTCATAAAAAACATGCCCTTTGACTTTGGCTAATATATCCTGGTCAAGTGTAAGGGAAGGCACAATGACAACCGTTTTCGGTGCGAACGGGTCCGGGAAAACAGATTCGTACTGGCTGCTGAAATTGGCCTGTAAATTTTTGAAATAATCAATTTCCTCAGGTGATCCGGGAACCAGGTGTTTGTGTGCTGCCATGGGAAGCATTTTTTTGGGAAGTGAATACCGGCCGTTAGTAATGTACGCAAAAACGGGGAAATAAGCAGGCTGGTATACCTGCTCATTTCCCCGTTTTTTTTAACCGGTTATTTAACCCGGGATCAAAAAGCCTTCTTTTCCGATACTTTCTTCGCTTTAATATATTCTACCAGTTCGAGGCTGGCTGCGGTGTTTTCTTTTTGCTTGGCATTCTGGATACCCTGCAGTACCATATTGTTGATATATGGATCAGTCTGGGTGCGGTAATTGGCAGGAATTGATTCCCTGAACGCAACAATCTGGTCAACGCCCAGCTTGACTTTTACGGGATCTTTTGCCTTGGCCAGCAATGCCGCGAAAGGTTGCAGCATCTCAAATTTACTTTGGGAAAGCGGCATGTCGCCAAAGGTTTTATTAATCGGGTCCAGCGCTTCCTCGATACCGTTTTCAGCGGAAACCATCGTGATGGCACTCATTAAATCGCCCTTGGCTGGTTTTTTCAGCAATTGTTTTGTAGCGGTTACTGCTGCATCATTATCTAATTCATTTAGGGCCTCAAGGGAAGCGCCGGCTATGCTGTAAGAAGAATCACTGATGCCAACCTGGATAACCGGCAGGTAGGCTTTATTGTTATAACTGCCCAGCAAACCAATCGCTTTCGCCCTTACAACAGATTTAGGGTCTTTAGCAGCCAGTTCACTGATTTTCTTTTCAACAGCTGATTTAACAGTCGAATTCTTCATATCAAGTTTTCCCAGTGTCAGGTTCCTCAGTCCGTAGTATGGATCATTTAAAGCAGTTATCAGCAGGTTCCTTGCGGCGGGGTCATTTTGTTTTTTAGCACAAAATTCAATCGCTTCGCGGCGGTCCACGTAGTTGCCCGCATTTTTATACTGGTATACAAACTCGTTCAGCGATTTATTGTCTTTCTTCTCGCAAAGCAAAACCTTGTCGGCATCCACATTAATCAGGTCGGGCCTTTTTTCGTAAGCGAAGCTGAAGGTATCTGCCCTGTCCATCATCATAACTGTATGGCGTGTTTTTTTACCGTTTTCATATACGTCAATAGCAAGTGGTATCTGGAACAGCAGGCTGCTGTCCTGGGTTTGCTGGATAATCACTTTTGCAGTATGGGCGGTATCGTCGTACACGTAATCGATATTTAATTTCGGGTGTCCGCTACCGAAATACCACTGGTTGAAGAACCAGTTCAGGTCACGGCCACTGACTTCCTCAAAAGCGAGACGCAGCTGGTGTGCTTCAGCAGATTTGAATTTGTTCGTGGTGAGGTAATTGTTCAATCCTTTAAAGAAAGCGCTGTCGCCGAGGTAATTCCTGAGCATGTTCAGGATGCGGCCGCCTTTCTGGTAACTAACGCCATCGAACATGTCTTCTTTATCATTATAATAAAAGCGGACCAGGTGTTTTTCTGCGTTACCGGGGTTGGACAAATAGCCCTGCATGCCTGCATAGTTCACGGCAGCACCTGCGTCTTTACCATTTTTGTATTCATTCCAAAGTGTTTCGCTGTAGTCAGCAAAAGATTCATTGAGGGTAAGGTTACTCCAGCTTTCAGCGGTCACATAATCGCCGAACCAGTGGTGGAACAATTCGTGTGCGATAACATCTTCCCACCTGTTCTCATCCACCAGTTCGCGGGCATCCTGCTGGGCGCTTTCCTGGTGAAGGGTAGCAGTAGTGTTTTCCATCGCGCCACTGACATAGTCGCGGCCAACAATCTGGGCGTATTTAACCCAGGGGTAGTCTACACCGGTAATCTTAGAATAGAAAGCAATCATCTCCGGTGTGTTGCCAAAAATGCGGCGGGCAACCGGTGCATATTCTTTTTCGACATAGTAACTGACTTCCTTGCCCTTGTAGCTGTCTTTGATAACAGCATATTCACCCACACCCATGAAAAGCAGGTAAGGAGAGTGGGGGAGGTCCATCTTCCAGTAATCGGTCCTTGTGCCATCGGCATTTTTCTTCTGGCTAACCAGCTTACCGTTACTCAGCGTAACATATTTGGCAGGCACGGTCATCAGGATTTCATCGGTTTGTTTTTGTGCTGGCCTGTCAATCGTAGGGCACCAGACAGAAGTAGCTTCGGTTTCACCCTGTGTCCAGATCTGGGTGGGTTTGTTTTTTTCTTCGCCTTTGGGGTTGATGAAATAAAGTCCTTTTGCATCAGTAATGGCAGCGCTGCCCTTAACTTTCAGTTCATCAGGTTTGGAAACGTAATCAATATATACGGTGTAATTATCGCTGGCTTTATAGGTTTTATCGAGGGTAATACGAATGGTATAACCATCATATTTGTAGGTCAGTGGCTTGCTGGTATTGCCTTTCACCAAAGACACTGATTTGATGTCCATCCCTTTGGCATCCAGCGACAATGAATCGGTTGGATAGAAATGCGGTTTGAGGGTGATCCACGCTTTTCCATACATCCACGATTTGCTATAATCGAACCGTGCATCCAGTTTGGTATGCACCAGGTCATTAATGCGGGGTGATGTTTCTCTGTAATTCCTTGGGGAAGCTGGTTCCTGGGTTTCTTCTACCTGCCCATAGCCGGTATAAATAGCCGTCACCAGCAAAGCACTGATAAATCCTTTTTTCATATCTGTATTTTACGCGGTAAATTTATCGGTTACTCGATAACATTACACTAAAAAAAGTATGAAAGGTTGTAAAGGATCGCTTTATGTAGATTTGTTTCGTAATCCGGAAGGTTGTTCATGAGATATTTTTTATCCCTTTTAT
>NZ_JAIQXE010000001.1:0-2135000 GCF_020076305.1 Flavihumibacter profundi | reverse complement strand
GAAACTTTGTGATCTATCCATGGGCAGGTTGAAGGTGTGGTAACACACACTGGAGGACCGAACTCATTAACGTTGAAAAGTTATGGGATGACCTGTGGATAGGGGTGAAAGGCCAATCAAACTGAGAGATAGCTCGTTCTCCCCGAAATGTTTTTAGGAACAGCGTCGCATATAGAAGTTTATTAGAGGTAGAGCTACTGATTGGGCTAGGGGGCTTCACCGCCTACCAAACCCTGACAAACTCCGAATGCTAATAAATATCTGCGGCAGTGAGGCTGTGGGCGCTAAGGTCCATGGCCGAGAGGGAAATAACCCAGATTAGCAACTAAGGTCCCTAATACGTAGTTAAGTTGAACAAACGAGGTGGAGTTTCTAAAACAGCCAGGATGTTGGCTTGGAAGCAGCCATTCATTTAAAGAGTGCGTAACAGCTCACTGGTCGAGAGACTCTGCACGGAAAATGATCGGGCATCAAACTACGAACCGAAGTTCTAAATTCCATACTTGTATGGAGTGGTAGGGGAGCATTCTAATTGCTGCGAAGGTGTATGGTGACGTATGCTGGAGCGATTAGAAAAGAAAATGTAGGCATAAGTAACGATAAAACAAGTGAAAAACTTGTTCGCCGTAAGACTAAGGGTTCCTGATCAACGTTAATCGGATCAGGGTTAGTCGGGTCCTTAGGCAAACCCGAAAGGGGTAGCTGATGGCAAAATGGTTAATATTCCATTACCCGCATTAGTTTCGATGGGGTGACGTGGTCGTGAAAGATCCGCGCAGTGACGGAATACTGCGTTAAAGCCAGTAGATATATTTTCTGTAGGAAAATCCGCAGAGAATGTCGAAGGTGATAGTACTCAAAAGCTTCGGCCGGCGAGATAGTGATCCTAAACATACCACCGAGAAAAACCTCTAAGGTTAGGCTAATGCGGCCCGTACCGTAAACCGACACAGGTAGTCGAGATGAATATTCTAAGGCGCTCGGGTGAGCCGTGGAGAAGGAACTAGGCAAATTGACGCTGTAACTTCGGGATAAAGCGTACCATAGCAATATGGTCTCAGTAAAATGGTTCAACCAACTGTTTAACAAAAACACAGGGCCCTGCAAAATCGTAAGATGACGTATAGAGCCTGATACCTGCCCGGTGCTGGAAGGTTAAGGAAGGATGTTCGGCGCAAGCCAAAGCTTCTGACTGAAGCCCCAGTAAACGGCGGCCGTAACTATAACGGTCCTAAGGTAGCGAAATTCCTTGTCGGGTAAGTTCCGACCTGCACGAATGGTCTAATGAGTTGAACACTGTCTCCTCCACGAGCCCGGTGAAATTGTAGTATCGGTGAAGATGCCGGTTACCCGTCACGGGACGGAAAGACCCCATGAACCTTCACTACAACTTTGCATTGATTTTGAGCCACAAGTGTGTAGGATAGTTGGGAGACTATGAAGCAGCATCGCCAGGTGTTGTGGAGTCATCGTTGAAATACCAACCTCTTGTTGCTTAGAACCTAACCCCTGACGGGGGACATTGCATGGTGGGTAGTTTGACTGGGGTGGTCGCCTCCTAAAAAGTAACGGAGGCTCGCAAAGGTACCCTCAGTACGGTTGGTAATCGTACGCAGAGCGCATTAGTATAAGGGTGCTTGACTGTGAGACATACAAGTCGATCAGGTGCGAAAGCAGGCTAAAGTGATCCGGTGGTTCTGTATGGAAGGGCCATCGCTCAAAGGATAAAAGGTACTCTGGGGATAACAGGCTGATCTCACCCAAGAGCTCATATCGACGGTGAGGTTTGGCACCTCGATGTCGGTTCGTCACATCCTGGGGCTGGAGAAGGTCCCAAGGGTTCGGCTGTTCGCCGATTAAAGTGGCACGTGAACTGGGTTCAGAACGTCGCAAGACAGTTCGGTCCCTATCTGTGATGGGCGTTAGAAAATTGAGAGGACATGACCTTAGTACGAGAGGACCGGGTCGTACGTACCGCTGGTGTATCGGTTGTGCCGCCAGGTGCAATGCCGAGTAGCTATGTACGGAAAGGATAAACGCTGAAAGCATCTAAGCGTGAAACCAACCTTAAGATGAGTTTTCTTTTAAGGGTCGTCAGAGACTATGACGTTGATAGGCTACAGGTGTAAAGGTGGTAACATCAAAGCCGAGTAGTACTAATTGCCCGTAAGCTTTAATTTTTTATATTTTTTATTAAGTATAGGGAATAATCACGTTACTCCCTCTATTACAACTCCCAATATGTTATCTTATTAAGTGGACCAGTCCACAATATTCTTATGGTGCTTATGCCGAGGGTGTTCACCTCTTCCCATACCGAACAGAGAAGTTAAGCCCCTCATGGCCGATGGTACTGCTATACCAGGCGGGAGAGTAGGTAGGTGCCATATTCTTTAAAAGCCTCACGTTTATCGTGAGGCTTTTTTATTGTACCTATCTCCCAATATTCCCAATAAGTGGTTTTTCGACGAAACATTGTTTTTACCGATGAAATACACTGAATTACCCTCCTTTTTCCAGATCTTTTTTTTAGCTTAAGGTTATTCCCCGAACCAGCCTTTCCATGAAACCGGATTCTTGTAAAAGGAAATTGTTTCTTCCCCCCGCTTCGCTGGTTGGCCCCTTCCTGTTCTTACTGCTTCCTGCTTTTTGCCTTTCCCAGGAAACAAATAGCCAATTGACCGGAAGGGTCAAATCAGGCTTGCTTGAACCCCTACCGGGCGCTTCCGTTACAATTATCAACGAAACCACCAACAATACCTTTGTTACACAAACACGTAATGATGGTCAGTTCTTTCTGGCCGATCTGCGGCCTGGTGGCCCCTACACAATTATTATAAGTTTTGTCGGCTTTGAACCATTAAAAAAATCAAACCTGTTCCTGGCATTCAATTCCACCAGCCACTTCTTTGAACAGGGCTCTGGTGAACTTTTTGAATATGTGCTGTACAAAAATCCAACCCAACTCCCCGAAGCAGTGGTTACCGCACCTCCCAGGTCCGGGAATGCCCCCGGTACTGAATTGACTATCTCACAAAATCTGATGGCTGCCTTACCTTCCATATCCCGCAACCTGCAGGATTATATTCGAATGGTTCCACAATCCAAAGTAAATGGTGATGGTATGATCTCCCTGGCTGGCCAAAATAACAGGTTCAACGCATTTTTTATTGACGGCGCTAATAATAACGATATCCTGGGGATTGCTTTAAGCGGCACCAGCGGGGGACAGACTAATACTCCTCCAATTGCAATGGAAGCACTGGAAGAAATCCGGGTTTTATTGGCTCCTTATGATGTGCAGTACAGCAATTTTACGGGTGGCAGTATTAATGCCATCACAAGGTCTGGCAGCAATTCCCCAAAGGCTGCAGCCTGGTATTATTTCCGCAACGAAGACCTTGCTGGCATGTCCCCGAAACTTTCACCCTTCTTCAACCAGACTGCCGGTATTTGGACCAGTGGCCCCATCCTGAAAAATAAACTCTTCTATTTCCTTTCCATTGAAAGACAACTGGAATCAAATCCCCAGTCATTTGATATGTCAGCTTACCATGGACTAACCAATGCCTTTCAGCTCCAGGCACTTGCTGATACATTAAAGCAACGTTATTACTATGATCCCGGTAGTTACACGGTTGCAAATGAAGCGGTAAACGCTACAAGGACTTTATTAAAAATTGACTGGAACCTTTCCCAAATGGATAAATTCACCTTTTCATACCGGTTCAACCTGGCTGAAAAAACAACCCACAGGCAAAGCGGCACTAACCTTGTTGCCTTTGAAAATAACGGATTCATTGTACCAGCACGCACCCATGCCGCTTCCCTTGAATGGAGACACTATTTCGGTCATGATGTAACTAATCGCCTGCTCATTGCTTATACGAATGAACAAGATGACCGGGCGCCGCTTGGAGAAGCGTTTCCGCAGGTAACCATAGCCGATGGTCCGGGCAGGATTTTTTTTGGCAGTCATGCCGCATCCCAGTTTAGCTTATTTAAAGCTTCCGACCTCGCTATCCTGAATACCGTGAAAATAGTAATGGGCAGGCATTTGCTGGCTACCGGGTTGGACCTGGACTTCACGGATATTAATGACCTGGTCATCCCGGCTTATTTTGGTGCTTACCAGTTCCGGAACCTGAATGATTTTTTAATCAATGCTTATCCGTCAAGGTATAACAGGTCGTTTATACCTGGTAGTTATCCTAAATCGGAAACAGCAGTCACAGGATCAGGCTACACCACCCGCAGGGCAGGATTTTTTCTCAATGATGAAATTTCCATAAGTAATAACCTGCATGTTAATTTAGGGCTCAGGATTGACGCCAACGCCCTGCCTAAATCATATCCGGCAGACAATTTCTTTAATGATACTGCAATTAATATTATTTCGCAATACTATGATCCCGAAGGGGCCAGGTCAGGCACAACCATGCAACCCGACTACCAGGTTAACCCGAGAATCGGCTTCAACTTCCGCATGCCTGACCGGAAAATAACTATACAAGGCGGCGCAGGGTTCTTTACCGGGCATATCCTGAATTTATGGGCATCAGGTATCTATAATTCAGCCTTGGGTAATTTAGATATCAGGCCGCAAAACTATAACCTGCATTTCGTGCCTGATCCTTATGCGCAACCAGATTATGCATCACTCGGACTATCTTCCGAAACAGCCAAGGGAAGTCCTGTACTGGTGGCGCGTCATTTCAAATATCCGGCTGTATTCCGTACCTCCCTTGCGTTTGAAAAGAAATGGTCAGGGGGCTGGGCCTTTACAACCGCATTCCTGTATAGCAGGAATATCCGGGAATGGACAATCACAAATATTAACCTGCTTCCCCCAACCCGGCAATCGGCTGCTCCTGGCCAAAGATGGGTGTATGCTGTAAATACAGAAACAGGCCTGATCCCATTATTGCCGGATGGCAGCAATCCTTATACCAGCATTCATTTGCTGTCTAACAATCATGGTCCTGAAGGATATTCCTATAATGTATCAGCCAACCTTGAAAAAACTTTCAGGCATGATTTTACCTGGATGGTTGGATACAGTTACGGCCGTTCTATGGCCTTGTTTGAACCAACCGCTACAGCTGGTCCTATTGATACACAATGGGGACAAAGCGAAACGGTAAATGGTAAAAACTACACTGCCAGGTCGGTTTCAGATATGGATTTGGGCCACCGCATTTACAGTTGCCTCATAAAGAAAATACAGTATGACCATAACCGCATGGCAACTTCTTTCACCATATTTTATAATGGGCAATCAGGACAACCATATAGTTATGTATATGCCGGCTCAATGATCAACGATAACCATCAAACGAATTTTGACCTTATTTATATACCCACTCCTGCTGATTTGGATAAAATGATCTTCATTGACAATACCGTTAATGGGATTACTTATTCCGGCCAACAGCAGAAATTTTTATTAAATCAATTCATTGAACAGGATATTTACCTGAATAAACACAGGGGGGAATTTGCTGCCAGGAACGGGGCTCGCTTGCCTTTTTCAAATATTGTGGATATCAGGATACAACAGGATTTCAGGTTTCCTATCCGCAAAAATGGAACAATGGTCAGTGTTATTTTCGATGTATTTAATTTCACTAATATGCTGAATAAAAACTGGGGCAGGACATATTACCTGGCATTCGATAATTATCCGCTGATCACATTTGCAGGATACGCTGACCCGAATAACCTGACACCCCAATACCAGTTCAATCCCGTCGATACCAGGGTTTATGGTATCCAGACCAGTACAGCGCCCGGTAGCAGCGCATATTGGATTGCACAGCTGGGTATAAGGATTGGCTTCAACTGATTATTATTTAGCGGGTATTTATCACATCCAGCACATGTTGCTTATATAAGCGGCCGATTGGAATCTCTAGTGATCCTAACTGGACAGTTGCATGGTTATATCCTGAAATCTTTTTGATGGAAACCATATAGGATCGGTGCACCCGAAGGAAGCTGTGTTCTGATAAGAGGTTTTCTATTGAACTGATGGATTGCCTGACCAGGAAAGTTTTACCGGTGGTTAAATATACTTTTACATAATCGCGCCAGCTTTCGATATATTGGATTTCGTTAATTAAAATCTTCTGCATGTTTTTATCCACCTTCAGGTATACAAAGGCTGCGGGGTTTTCCGAATAAGTGTGGGTTTGCTCCTGTATTGTATGCCCCATCAGTTTTTTAACCCTGGATATGGATTTCATAAAACGCTCAAATGATACCGGCTTTACCAGGTAATCAACGGCATCCAGTTCATAACTGTCCGCGGCATAGTCCCGGTATGCCGTAACAAAAATGAACATAGGCGGAACGGCAAGGCTTTTTATAAATTCAGTACCTAATAACTTAGGCATCTTTATATCCAGGAAGATAAGGTCAACCGTTTTGTCGTGAATCACATCAAGGGCTTCAATAGCATTCTTGCACATACCAACAATCTCGAATCCCTTCACATTGGAAATATAGTTTTGCAGGATTTTTAATGCAGGCGGTTCATCATCTATCAGTAAACATTTAATTTTCATACGGGTAAATTTTGAAGATGATGATCAATGGGATTTTGACTGATAACTGGTCCGGATGTACCGGCAGACAGGTCAATGGATAATGCTACTACGAAGAAATCCCCTTCATCTGACAGTTTCAGTTCATGTTTGCCGGGATATAAATATTGAAGCCTTTTCTGCACATTGCCGATACCAATACCTTGCTTGCCAGCATTCGTCATCTCATTTTTGCTGTTAACAATTTTACACAGAAGGGTATTGTTTTTGACTGCAATATCCATACTTAACCAGGGGGCTTCGAGGACTTCTGAAGTGCCATGTTTAAATGCATTCTCAAGGAAGGGTAACAGGAGCAGGGGGGCAATGAATTTATGCCGGATATCCCCTTCGATATTAACGGATATTTCCAGTTTGTTGGCGTAGCGTTCTTTTTCCAGGTCAATATAATTCTTCATTATATTCAATTCTTTTTCCAGCAATACCTCGTTTGCCCTGCACTCATACAGGATGTAACCAAGCAAAGATGTCAGGTCAAGTACCATTTTAGGCGTTTTCTCTGAACTTTGCAGGGAAAAGGAATAGATGTTGTTCAGGGTGTTCAACAGGAAATGGGGATGAACCTGTGCTTTCAGCAATTGCAATTCTGCATTTGCTTTTTCTTTTTCCGCGGAAAGAAATTCCTTTTGTTTCTGAAACCAGTATTTAAAAAGTACGATCATTGATCCAAAGCCCGCCATCACATTCATCGACAGGAAGCTGCCTGCAGCCCATGGATTCCTTGAAATAGAGGGATTATCTAAGTAATCCGAAACAGGGAATAGTATATAACTTCTGAAAAGGTAGTTAAGGAAGTAGCCGAATATTGACCAGCAGATCAGAATGGCCACGAAGGCCGGGTATTTTTCTTTGAGCAGGAAACCCGGGATGAACCAATACATGACAGGGTAACTATACAGGATAAATGCCGGCACCCATAAAGTTGACAGCAGGTGCATCTTCCAATAAGACAGTTCAGGCAATTTGAAAAGGAAGGAGAAAATCAAAATATGGGTAATCCAGAAAACAACATGACGCAACAGCCTGTATTTTGGCGAAAACACAAAGGGATTCTCCTTATACCTTTCCATAATCTGGGTGTTACTACAATTTAACGATTTGGGTGCACTAATTAAAGCTGCAGGCCCTCAAAATGATGAACTGCATGGTTTTTCGATTAACAACGAAATTCCGGTTTAGATGAAGTTTAACTTCTTTAATAATTGACTGTCGCCGGATGATGTGCTTAATAGATTTGGTGATTGTTGCTGGCATTTGATCCCGTAATTTTCTGCCAGGTAAATGCTCCGCCATGAAAAATAATGCATTGCTTATCACCACCATATTGCTGGTCATATGGGGATGTTCCAAAGAATCTTCTATGGTGAACAATTCCGATACTGGTGTGCAGGTTACAGATACAACGGCAGTTAACCGGGATTCGATAAAAACCATTAGTTATAAATCTGAAGGCTGGGAGGCCTATCCATATTCTGGAGGGCCTGGCGAAGATTCATTATACTGGTGTTGGTCGCCTTCTTTTGATCAGTTTCAGGATTTCCTGCCAGAAAATATTGTCAGTGTCTTTGTGAACTCCGGGGGAAATTTGGAAAAGGCATTTAATGGCACCATTTCCCTTCAAAGGGACTCAGGCTATTATTATATACCAGGAAATACGAGCAGCAGGCCGAAAGCAATTTCGTTATGGTGGATTCAAAAGGTACCGGGAAACACACCTTTCGCAGATTCAGTATTTGTCAATTATAATCCACTCCGATAATATCCCTGCACATCATTTTTTACACACAACCTGTACAGGATTACATGTAAAGCCTGAATATTCAATCGCTTGCTGCGATACCTGATGGCAATGCTAAATCTTCATGAATTTCAATAGTGCAGCATGGGCTGTTTTACAAAGCAAGGCCAATGATGGCATTGCCGATGCGCTATTTCCCGTTACACCAGGAACCCTGCCAGGCCAATACGGGTTTACGGCTCCATTTGATGGACCAACTTTCATTGGCTTTTGTGATTCTCCGGGATGGGGGGAGATCAAAACTTTCGGTATTCAGAATAGTACGCAGTTTTCCGTACGGCCTCCTTATAACATTAATAGCCCGGAATATGCCAGGGATTAAAAAGTGATTAAACGTTTAGGATCTGCTGTTTGTATTGCTTCGGGTGGGCTTTAGAATTCGGCATTCGGCTGGAATCAAATTGCGGGTAAACTCATTGATCAAAGCAAACCCAATGCATGGAAGGTGAAGCCCTCGGTCAAAAAATAGGTTCCCGCGTTGCACCCCACACTTTACGGGCGAACAGATTTTTAACGGTACATTAATCAGCAATGGCGGACTATCGTACGGGATATCCTGGTTCTGGTTCGGCTTTGGTATTTAGCCTGATGAAAGAAAATATAAAATATAGTAGCTTACCGGGAAATACTAAAAGCATTTGCATTTGCCCATCGGCATACTCTTGAACCCCAGGGCCGGAAAAAACAAATCCGGTAAGATCCTCCGTTCCATCATCACCTTGCTAAATGCAAAAGCGATTCCTTACCAGGCATTTACAAATGAATGGCCGATTGATTATTCAAAATTCTCAGCTGTCTGGCTCATAGGTGGCGATGGCACCCTTAATTATTTCATTAATCATTTCCCACAGGCGAACCTGCCACTCGCCCTCTTTAAGGGAGGAACAGGTAACGACTTTGCCACGCACCTCTATGGCGCTGCTTCAACGGAAGAAATGGTCAATATTATTTTAAATGCATCCCCAAGGCCCGTTGATGCAGGCATCTGTAACGGCCAGCTCTTTGTTAATACCGTCGGTATCGGTTTCGATGGGCAGGTGCTTAAAAATATGAATACCATCCGGTGGATGGGTAGCTTCCTGGGCTATTATACTGCCATCATAAAAAATATATTCTCTTTTATTGAGCCCGAATATACTATTCACGTGGACCATCAACCGACAATTTGTGGCAGGCTGCTGCTGGTTTTGTTAAGTAATGCCCCTGCTACCGGCGGCGGGTTTGTGGTTTCACCCATGGCTGACTCCTGTGATGGGAAACTTAATTTAATTACCTGCCAGCCTCTTTCGCGACTTAAACGACTCTTTGCACTTCCTTCCATCAGGAAGGGCAGTCACCTGCAACTTCCATTTATTCATCACCAGGCTGTTCAATCAGTTACAGTTGAAACGGCAGTGACTGTTGCTGCCCAGATCGATGGGGAATTAATATTTGGCAGGCGGTTCGATTGCAATATATTGCCCGGCCGCTACCAGTTTTTATTTTAACCGGCAAATAAAGTACATGAAAGAAAACCTTTTCCATACAGATGAACAGAAGCGGCTTGACGAGAATGCCAGGAAAACTACGCCGCTCGAACTTTGGGGGCCCTACCTGAGTGAACGGCAATGGGGTACAGTTCGTGAGGACTATAGTGCTGATGGGGATGCCTGGAATTACCTTTCACACGACCATGCAAGGTCAAAAGCTTATCGCTGGGGGGAAGATGGCATTGCCGGTATATCAGATTATAACCAGTACCTCTGTTTTGCCCTGGCTCTCTGGAACCATAAGGACCCCATCCTGAAAGAAAGAATGTTCGGGTTGACTAATGCAGAGGGAAATCATGGGGAAGACTGCAAGGAATTGTATTATTTCCTGGATAATACACCTACCCATAGTTATATGCGGATGTTGTATAAATATCCGCAGGATGCTTATCCCTATGATGAACTGGTAAGGGTAAACCAACATCGTGGTAAAAGTGAACCTGAATATGAATTGCTGGATACCGGAATATTTGAGCATAACCGGTATTTCGATATATACACCGAATATGCCAAGTTAGCGACTGAAGACATAATGATCCGCATTACCGTGATCAACCGGGGAGCCGATACCGCTGAACTAACGTTGATGCCTACCTTATGGTTCAGGAACAACTGGTCTTTTCACCCGAATGTTGAAAAGCCACTTCTGAAGCTGGGAAAAAACCAGTTTGGTGAATATATTTCCGTAAAGCATCCGCACCTCAGTAATTACCAATTGTATTTTAACCAGCCTGCCGATATTGTTCTATTCACGGAAAATGAAACTAACCAGCAGAAATTATATGGGATTCCCAATCCGCATCCCTATGTAAAAGATGCATTTCATGAAGTGATAGCTGGTGGCAACACTGATTTATTGCAAGGAAAAACGGAAGGCACCAAGGCTTCTCCTGTTTACAGGTTGAATGTGCGTGGTGGCGGTAAAGAAGAGATTTACCTGAGATTGTCCAATGAACCGGTTACTGGTTCTCCACTGGAGGATCCGGGAAAAATTTTCGAGAAACGTATCCTTGAAAAGAATGAATTCGGTAAGTGCATCGCACCCTTAAATGCAGATACTGACCTGGCTGCAATTATGAACCAGGCTATTGCTGGCCTGTTATGGAGTAAGCAGTTTTATTATTACGATGTCGATGAATGGCTGAATGGTGATAAATCCATGCCACCTCCTCCTCCGGAAAGAAAGTCTGGCCGGAACAATGAATGGGGTTTTTTGAATAACCGCGATATAATTCTGATGCCGGATACCTGGGAGTACCCCTGGTATGCTTCCTGGGATTTGGCTTTTCACTGTATTACTATGGCATTTGTGGACCCGGTTTTTGCAAAACACCAGATGATTTTATTAATGAGGGAATGGTATATGAATCCGATGGGCCAGCTACCTGCCTATGAATGGAATTTCTCGGATGTTAATCCACCAGTTCATGCCTGGTCCAGCCTGAATATTTACAGGATAGAAAAAACCGTTCATGGAAGGGCCGATGTTGACTTCCTTAAAAGGGTTTTTCAGAAGCTGCTCATCAATTTCACATGGTGGGTTAACCGAAAAGATAAAGATGGTAATAATATCTTTGAAGGAGGCTTCCTTGGATTGGATAATATCGGCGTAATTAACCGGAATGAGATACCGGAAGGGTATACGCTTGAGCAGGTGGATGGCACCAGCTGGATGGCCATGTATGCCCTGAATATGCTGGATATTGCCCTGGAGATAGCCAAAACTGATCGCACTTTCGAAGACGTGGCCACTAAATTTTATGAGCATTTCGCGCTCATTTCCGCATCCCTTAATGAGGCACATCTCTGGCATATGGAAGATGACTTTTTTTATGATGTACTGATCGATCCGGGGGGTGGTTTATTTCCCATCCAGGTAAGGTCTGTTGTTGGACTTAGTGTTTTATTCGGGGTGTCTGTCATTTCGGGTGAAACTTTGTCGGCCCTGAAAGACTTTGAAAGACGTACGGAATGGTTTAAGGAGAACAGGAAAGTGAGGGGCCGTTTTCTGCCAAATGAGGAGAGAAAAGGGGATAAGGCGGTTTTACTAACGCTGATCCATAAGGTAAAACTTGAAAAAATACTGAAGACACTATTTGATGAGAATGAGTTCCTTGCTCCGGGTGGCATACGTGCGTTATCGAAATACCATCTTGAGCATCCCAGGCACTATAGCTATGGTGATAAAAATTTTGACATCGGTTATGACCCGGCCGAATCCACAACGAATATGTTCGGTGGAAATTCCAATTGGAGGGGCCCTGTCTGGTTGCCAATAAATTACCTGATAATTAAGTCACTCAAAAAATACCACCAGTTTTATGGCGACCAGTTTAAAATGGAATTTCCAACCGGATCGGGTAACTGGATGAACCTTGGTGAAATAAGTAATGAATTATCCAAACGCGTTATCAGTATTTTCAGGAAAGATAGCATGGGTAACAGGCCTGTACACAAGGACCATGCTGAATTTTATCGTCGCCCTGAAAATGTGGACCTGGTGTTGTTCTATGAATATTTTCATGGTGAAAATTCAAGGGGTGTAGGCGCATCCCATCAGACGGGATGGACTGCACTGGTAGCAGAACTCATCAATGATGATGCATGGGAATGGGAATAATAATTGTCGATTAAGGAACTGGTACACCTGTTGAGGCTGACCATAATAAGAACCAGTCTTCCCGGTCAAGTTTTGTTTCTGCAGCAATAACTGCAGCAGAGATCCTTTCCATTTTTGCGGTTCCTATTACCGGACGAATTCCTGATGGATGCGTAATTAGCCAGCTCAGTAAAATCTGGTCAGGGCCTAGTGCATATTTTGGTGACAATGCATTGGCAATTTCCAGGATCCTTAAACTCCTCTCATCATATGCGCTAAATATATTTCCTCCACCGACGGGAGACCAGGCCATGGGTATTATGCCGAATTGCTGGCATTGATCAAAAGTTCCATCAGTAAACGGATGCAGGTGTACAATTGAAGCCTGAACCTGGTTGATAGTAACTGGAGTTCTTGACTGTATTAAAGCCGTTTGTGTGACAGAGAAATTGGATACTCCGAATTGCAGCACTTTGCCCTGTTTTTTCAATAGCTCAATGGCTTCTGCAATTTCATCAGCATGCATTAAAGGATCCGGACGATGGATCAATAAGTAATCAAGGCGATCGGTCTGCAGGTTTTTAAGTGAGCGCTCAGCAGATGTGATAATATGTTCGCGGGAGGTATTGTAAGACTTTACACGATGTTCCGGCCTGTTTTCGCTGATCATCCGGATACCGCATTTAGAGATGAGGATCATCTTATCCCGCAACGCAGGTTGGTGGGCAAGTGCAGTGCCAAATTCAGCTTCAGTGGTATAATCACCATAAATATCGGCGTGATCAAAACAGTTAGCTCCAAGTTCTATACTCCTGGTGATAGCCTCAAGGTATTGCTGTGTATTGAATGCAGCACCCCATAAACCCCATTTCATGCAGCCGGTAATTATTTCTGGTATTCTATCCATGCCGGGAAATAACAAAAAAGGTCTGGCGTTGCCAGACCTGTATGTTTGGGAATTTGCGTCAATGATTAATAATCACGACCGCCACCGCCGTAACCGCCACGACTGCCACCGCCGCCGTAACCGCCACCGCCACTACGGTTGCCGCCGCCACCGCCATAACCGCTACCGCCGCGACTTCCGCCGCCGCCGCCACCGTAACCGCCACGACTACCGCCGCCGCCGCCACCGAAGCTTTTCTTCTTGAATCCACCACCACCTGAACCGCCTTCGCGAGGTTGTGATTCGTTCACAACAATGCTGCGGCCCTGAACTTCAGTTCCGTGAAGCGCTGCAATAGCTGCATTACCAGCTTCTGCATCAGCCATTTCTACGAAACCGAAACCTTTGCTGCGATTGTTGTTGAATTTGTCTGTAACGATTTTTGCTGAAATAACTTCGCCATAAGGGGCGAACATTTCCAACAGATCCTGCTCAGTGAGATCCCAACTGAGATTGCCAACGTAAATGTTCATTTTCTAATTTTTTAAAACCAATAAATAACCCATAATGAAGAACAGTGTAACGAAAAACCAGATGATTTACATTTACTTTGAAACGCTCTGGGAAGTCTGAAACTGTAAAGATCATTAAGGAACCGCAACGAAGATAATAAATTTGTTTTGAAACATACAAATTCAAATAATATAAAAAACCCCGAAATTTTCGGGGTTTTTTATATTATTAGTTAAGGGGGGCTTATTCAGCTGCCACCTCGAATTCAACTTCAGTGCTTTTCCCGTTTCCAAAGTCAATTGAAGCTTTGTATTGGCCAAGTTCCTTCACCTCGTCGGTGATATGGATCCTTTTACGGTCAATTTCATAGCCTTTCTGCTCACGGATAGCGCGGGAGAGCTGCAGTGCGGTAACACTACCGAATATTTTGCCGCTTGTGCCGGTTTTAGCGCCCAATTTCAGCGCACCATCCTGCAATTTGGCAATAACCTGGTTGATTTCAGCCAGCATTTTGTCTTCTTTCTTCTTTTTAACCTTAAGTTTCTCTTCGAGCTGTTTCAGGTTTGATGGAGAAGCCTCAATAGCCAATTTCTTGGGAATGAGGAAGTTACGCGCATAGCCATTTTTTACGGAAACCAATTCATTGGCACCGCCCAGGTTATCTACGTCTTGAATGAGAATTACTTGCATTTTTTCTTGTTTAAGTTCCCAGGCGCCCAGCAACATTGTCGGGTTGCTGTCTCCCGCCATTACGCGGGGTTAGGGAGTGGTTACTTGAATGATTTACTTCAACAGGTCGGTTACATAAGGCAGGATAGCCATCTGACGGGCTTTTTTCACTGCATCAGCAACCTTACGCTGAAATTTCAGGCTGTTACCGGTAATACGACGCGGCAACATCTTTCCTTGTTCATTCAGGAATTTCTTTAAAAATTCACCGTCTTTGTAGTCTACGTACTTGATACCGTACTTCTTAAAACGGCAGAATTTCTTCGCGCGTTTTTCAGTCTTGATAGCGGTCAGGTACTTAATTTCATTTTTTGCCATGATTAAGCCTCCACTTTTTCGGTTCCGGTTGGTACGCCACTTCTCTTTTTAGCATTGTACTCGACGGCGTATTTGTCGAGTGCAGTGAACATGTGACGCAGGACATTGTCGTCACGCAGAAGCTGGATTTTCAGCTTCTCATTGAAGTCGGATGGCGCTTTGTAATCCATCACCCAGTATAAACCAGTGGTTTTTTTCTGGATGGGATACGCCAGTGATTTTAATCCCCAAGGATTAGTGTTCACCAATTGGCCACCGTTTGCGGTAACCAGGTCAATGAATTTTTTCTGAGCTGCTTTGTAGTCCTCTTCACTCAGAACAGGGGTAAAAATCACCATCAATTCGTAGTTGTTCATGAATCCCTGATTTGATTAAATAAAAATTATGGGCTGCAAAGGTAGGTTAAAATCGCTGAAAATCCATTCTTTCAAAGGTTTTTTTCACCCGCCGGGAAGTACCCGCCAAGTGAAGACTGCCACCTGAACCGGTACTCTGCCAATTTTGCTGTTTTTTTGACTTTAATACCCTGTGGCACTTGATTTGACACCCCGCTGTTAGCCAAACTGAAAAAAAGAACGTATGCAAAAAGGTAGTATCAGAGTACAAACGGAAAACATTTTCCCCATTATTAAGAAATTCCTGTACAGCGAGCACGACATTTTCCTGCGGGAACTTATCAGTAACGCTGTAGACGCCACCCAGAAATTAAAAACCCTGTCATCTATCGGGGAAGCAAAGGGCGAACTGGGCGACCTGTCCATCGTGGTCTCCATTGACCCCGAAGCAAAAACCATCACCATTTCTGATAAAGGTGTGGGTATGACTGGCGAAGAAGTGGATAAATACATTAACCAGGTTGCATTTTCAGGCGCCGAAGAGTTCCTTAATAAATACAAGGGCCAAAATGAGAATAATATCATTGGCCATTTTGGCCTTGGGTTTTATTCCTCTTTTATGGTCAGCGATAAAGTTGAACTTGTTACCCGGAGCTTTAAAGACGCACCTGCTGTTAAGTGGGAATGTGATGGCAGCCCGGAATATACCCTCAATGAAACAGATAAGGAATCGAGGGGAACTGACGTGGTTTTATTTATTAATGAAGAAAGCCGTGAATTCCTGGAGCCTTCGCGCATTAAAACAGTGCTGAACCGGTTCTGCCGTTTCCTGCCTGTGCCTATATTCTTTGAAGGCGAGCAGGTAAATAATCCAACTCCGGCCTGGACGCGCAAGCCGGCTGAATTAACCACAGAAGACTACCAGGCTTTTTATAAAGAACTTTATCCGTTTAACGAACCACCGTTGTTCTGGATTCACCTGAATGTGGACTATCCCTTTAACCTGACGGGTATCCTGTATTTTCCAAAAATCAAGCAAAGCTTTGAAATACAGAAAGATAAAATACAATTGTACAGCAACCAGGTTTTTGTTACAGATGAAGTGAAAGATATTGTACCCGAATTCCTGATGTTGTTGCAGGGGGTAATTGATAGTCCGGATATACCGCTCAACGTTAGCCGAAGTTATTTGCAGGGTGATCCCAATGTGAAAAAAATCAATAATCACATCACCAAAAAAGTTGCTGATAAACTGGAAGAGATTTTCAATAATGACAGGGCAGCGTTTGAAGAAAAATGGGAGAACCTGGGATTATTTGTGAAGTACGGAATGATGACTGACGATAAATTCCTGGAGAAGGCTTTGAAGTTCCATATTATGCAGGATGCCAGCGGCAGCCAATTTTATACTGTTGATGAATATAAAACAGCCACAGGCGATCTTCAGAAAAACAAGGAAGGCAAGCAGGTAATTATCTATTCCACCGAGCCTGTCCAGCAGGATTCGTATATTAAAGCGGCTATTGATAAAGGTTATAAGGTTGTTAAGCTGGAAACCATTGTGGATGCTGCATTTATTAACCAGATGGAAATGAAATGGAACGATGTCCATTTCATTAGGGTAGATGCCGATATTGCAGATAACCTCGTAGATAAGCAGGAGGGTAACGAGTCTGTTTTGACGAAAGAACAGGAAGAGAAACTGAAAAAACTATTTGAGCAACAGGCAGCCGGACTTCACCTGACTGTTGAAGTGAAAGGACTAAGCAAGGACGCAGCACCAGTTGTGGCTACGCGTCCGGAGTTCATGCGCCGGATGAAAGATATGGCTGCCGTAAGTGGGCCGATGGGTAGTTTCTATGCTGGTATGCCCGATGAAGTTACGCTTACCATAAATGGCAACCACGCAATATACCAGCAGATTTTATCACAGGCAGATGATGACCAGCAGAAGAAAATGACGCATAACCTCGCAGACCTTGCTTTATTGTCGCAGGGTTTACTGAAAGGTGCAGCGCTAACCTCATTTATAGAAAGGAGTGTGGAGCTTTTGGGAAAACAGCAGACCGAAAAAGAGGAGGTAGCCGGATAGTTTGAATGGTGAATCGCAGGATTCAAACCTCGCTTTCCCGGAAATCAACAACCTTAAGCTGAAGGTGCCTGTTTCCGTTCCAGTCATTTTCATCGAGGGTAAATAAAACGTCAAGTGGAATATCCTTTTCCAGCAGGGGGAATTTAGAGGCCATATTGAATCCTATGCCGGAGAAAATTATATTTCCCTGTACCAGGCTGAATTTGATATGCTGGTCTTTAACAATACGTGACCAACCATTATTCCTGACCCCCTTTGCCAGCCAAAGGGGGTTAGTGTTTTCTGGCCCGAATGGTTCCATCTGCCGGATGATATTGTAAAACGAAGGACGAATCTCCGTGAATTGAATTTCACCATCTATCAGGATTTCTGGCACCAGTTGTTCTTCTGTTATATTGGCGGTAACCACGGCTTCGAACTTTGACCGAAAGGCTTCAACTTCTTCAGGAAGCAGGGTCATTCCAGCAGCGGCAAAATGTCCGCCGTAACCCAATAAGTGTTCACGGCATGCATGCACTGCTTCATAAAGGTTAAAACCGGATACGCTGCGGGCGCTTCCGGCAACAATTTCTCCGCTTTGTGTAAGAACAATGGTTGGCCTGTAGTAGCGGTCTATAAGCCTCGAAGCTACAATGCCAACAACACCTTTATGCCAATGAGGTTGGAATACTACGGTTGACTTCCTGCTTTCAAATTCCGGGTCGGCAACTATCATGGCCAGGGCTTCTTCTGTGATCTGCAGGTCGGCTTCTTTCCTGTCGTCATTGTGGGAATGCAGCAGGTTGGCAAATCCGGTAAGTTTCGCTGGATTCTTTTCAATAAAAAGCTGTACTGCCAAACGGGCATCGTCCATTCTTCCCGCGGCATTTACCCGCGGGGCAATTACAAAAATGAGGCTATTTGCCTGCATCGGCTGCCCTGTTAAGCCTGCCAGCGCAATCAGTGCTTTAATTCCTGGGGATGGATTTTCATTTACCTTTTTCAAACCGAAATAGGATAAAATCCTGTTTTCCCCTGTAAGTGGAACAATGTCGGCAGCAATAGCAGTAGCCACGAGATCGAGGTAGCAGAGGTAGTGTTCATCGCCCAGGCCGATTTTCCGGCAAAGGGCAGTAATCAGCTTAAATCCAACCCCACATCCGCAAAGGTCTTTATAAGGGTATTGGCATCCTGCCTGCTTGGGGTTTAAAATTGCCGTTGCAGGTGGCAGTACCGGATCCGGCATATGATGGTCGCAGATAATGAAATCTATACCATGTTTCAGGGCATAACTGACCAGGTCGGTTGATTTTATGCCACAATCCAAGGATATAATCAGGCTGACTCCTGTTGACGCAGCATATTCGATCCCTTTTTGGGATACGCCGTAACCTTCCCTGTAGCGATGGGGTATGTAATAATCGATACGGTCTGATTCATAAGCCTCCAGCAAAAACTGGTACATCGAGGCGACAGCTGTTGTGCCATCAACATCATAATCACCAAAAACCAGGATTTTTTCCCTTTTTTGCATGGCATCCAAAATCCTGTCAACTGCTTTATCCATGTCTTTCATTAACATGGGATCGTGCAGTTTTTCGAGATCGGGCCTGAAAAAATTGCGGGCAGATTCAAAATCGCGTATGCCTCTTTGTACAAGGATTTTACAGATCGATTTGCTGATACCCAGTTTCTGGTGCAGGAATTCTACTTCAGGCTCCGCCGCTTCCAACAATTTCCATCTCTTCTGCATGGCCATTAATATTTACGGTCGGTAGTAAACCTGACCAGTTCTTCAAGGGCATTCCGGGCTTCGCTTTCGGGGAATCCGTGTAAAATTGCCAAGGCCTCATCGCGGTACTGGTTCATTTTATCTGCAGCGTACTGAATACCGCCGGTAGCTGTAACTATTGAGATTACCTCTTTAACCTTATCGGAATTCCTGCTGTCGTTTTTTATGGTGGCGATAATTTTCCTTCGGGTGGATTTATCGGCCTGGTTGAGCGTATATATAAGCGGTAAGGTAAGTTTTTTTTCCTTGATATCGTTACCGGTCGGTTTACCCACATCTGCTGACCCGTAATCAAAAAGGTCATCCTTGATTTGGAAAGCAATACCTACTTTTTCCCCGAAATTCCGCAGTTTTTCAGCATCTGCTTCACTGAATTGGGCTGAAAAAGCCCCTGCTGCACAGGCCGAGGCCAACAACGAAGCCGTTTTATTGCTGATTATTTCAAAATATACAGATTCATCGAGGTTGAGGGTGCGTGATTTCTCAATTTGTAACAATTCACCTTCGCTCATCCTTCTGACAGCCTCCGAAAGAAGCTGGAGTATCCTGAAATCATTATTGTCAAGGGAAAGTAACAGGCCTTTTGCCAGCAGGTAATCACCAATCAGTACCGAAACTTTTGTCTTCCAAAGGGCATAAGTAGAAAAAAAACCCCTCCTTTCCATGGACTCGTCTACCACATCATCGTGAACCAGTGTTGCAGTATGCAATAATTCCACCAGGGATGCGGCCCTGTAGGTGCTTTCGGTGATCCCGCCGCATAATTTGGCCGTAAGCAACACAAACATGGGTCTCAGCTGTTTCCCCTTCCTTTTAACGATAAAACTGGTAATTCGGTCAAGCATGGGCACCTGGCTTTTGACAGCCTCCTTGAATCGGCTTTCAAATAATTCCAGTTCTTCGGCTATTACTGATTGTGATATTCTCATTATTTCGGATAACCGGGGCAAATTACTACAATGCAGGTCATTTTCAAGCAACAGAAACAATCCATAATATGTCTTTATATTGATTCTCTTTGGGTTAAATAGATTTTCGGCGGTTATTTTATTTGGTTTTTAATTCGCAATTGATATTTTTGCTTAGATTTTGAACTCCCGTATCCTGTCAATTCATTCACCATTACTTATAAAATCTCTTTATGGCAAACAAAAAATTCACAGCACTTTTGGGTTTACTGTGCTTGTTTGCGTCCAGCTCGTTTTCCCAGATAGGTACGAGTTACGATGTGCAAGATTCCTCGCTGATTCCGCGTAAAAGACTTCCTCAGCACAACGAATTCATGAACAATGCTTATCCTTTTCCTGCCAAACCCCGCAGCCAGTGGGAAGTTGGTATTAAAGGGGGATTGTTTAATATTTTCGGCGATGTGCCCTCAAACCCCTTGAATTTTGGGGGTGGGGTTCACGTTAGAAAATCCCTGGGCTATGTGTTCTCCCTCCGCGGGGAATTCATGTATGGTGTAGGAAAGGGGTTGAACTGGAAAGAAAGGACTTCCGGATTCAGTCAGCCGGCCAGGGATGCAGGCTATGGTACTGCTGCAGCACCGGTTTTCTTCGATAATTATAAAACTACGATGAAGGACCTGAACCTCCAGGCGCTGATTAGTTTGAATAATATCAATTTCCACAGGGACAAATCCAAATGGGATGTTTATGCCTTAATTGGTGGAGGCCTTTCCTGGTGGAAGACTATGGTTAACGCGAAAGATGCTTCGGGTAACCCCTATAATTACAGTACTGTAACTAATCCGAATGTTTATTCAGACAGGAAGAAGACTAAGGACCAGTTGAAAGCAATCATGGATGATTCTTATGAATCTCCAGGTGAAACAGATGGTGAAGCAAGTGCTAAATTAAGCGGTAATACCTTAAAACCTAACTTTCAGTTTGGAGCAGGCTTTGCTTACAAGCTTAGTCCCAAGATTAACCTTTCAGTGGAAGACAGGTTTACTGTTACCAAAAGTGATCTGCTGGATGGTGTGCGCTACCAGAATACCCGGACTAATAACAATTCCCCGTATTCTAATGTGCTGACACCGGATTATGATACCTACAATTATTTTACTGTAGGCCTCAATTTCAATCTCGGCAAAAATTCTGTTGAACCTATGTATTGGCTGAACCCGCTGGCTTACCCATACAGCGAGCTGAATTCACCCAAGCATATGAAGCTGCCAAAGCCTATCCTGGATGATGCCGATGGTGACGGTGTTACAGACCAGTTTGACCTTGAACCCAATACACCACAAGGCGCCCCTGTTGACAGCCATGGTGTAAGTAAGGATACTGATGGTGATGGTGTTCCTGACTTTAAAGACAAGGAACTGATCACACCAACACAATGTCAGCCGGTAGATGCTGATGGTATTGGTAAGTGTCCGGAACCGCCTTGTTGTAAAGAACTTCGCGAGGGTGGCTTCCAGTCAAAAGCTGCATGTAGCATCGGTGATCTGCCAAGCATTACCTTCCCGGGCCGCACAGTAAGCCTGGATAATGATTCCAAAGCAGTCCTGGCCAGCGTTGCTGAGAAAATCCGCAACAACCCGAATTGTAAGATTGCAGTAATTGGTTACGGCGAATCAAGCAAATCTGCACAGCAGTTAAGTTGGGATCGCGTGAACGCAGTAATCAACTACCTGGTTGAGAAAGAAGGTATCAGTGCCGACCGCTTTATCTTCAAATATGGTGAAGGTGGTGGGGATCCAAATACTGTGGATCTTCGCGACGGAACCGCAGAGGAAGGTCCGAATGCAGTACCTGCACCGCACCCGAACCTCCGTAAAAAGGGATAAATCGTTAATTATTAGATAATTGAACCCCGCTTCGGCGGGGTTTTTTTATATTTGGGTAAATCAGTTAACTTTGCAGGCCTTTATGAGAATATTTTGTTTAATTATCCTGGTTGCGTTTTTGGGCACTGGCTGTTCCCAATTCGCTAAAGTGCAGAAAAGTACAGACTACGATTATAAGTTGCGCATGGCTGACCAGTACTATGTAAAAAAGAAGTACAACCAGGCCCAGCAATTATATGAAGAACTTTTTCCTTTGTTGAAAGGGAATGATAAGTTTGAAAATGTCTATTATAATTTCGCCTATTGTGCATACAACCAGCGTGATTATACTAATGCGGAGAACCTGTTCAAAGGATTTACCGAGGTGTTTCCAACGAGTAAAAGGGCAGAAGAAATGGAATATATGCGGGCGTATTGTTATTATAAGCAGTCGCCTAAAGTGCAGCTAGACCAGACCAATACCTCGCGCACTATCGGTTTAATGCAGGCTTTTATTAATACGCATCCCGGGTCTGAGAAAAATAAAGAGGCTACAGAGATTATTGATAAGTGCCATACAAAACTTGAAATGAAGGAACAGGAAAGTGCTGAATTGTATTTTAACCTGAGGCAATTTAAAGCTGCTGCCATTGCTTTTGAGAACCTGATGAATAATTATCCGGATTCACAGAAAGGAGATGAATACAAGTTGAAAATTATAAGGTCTTATTACGAGTATGCTGCATTTAGCATTGAAGAGAAAAAGGAACAGAGATTTGGAAAAGTACTGGAACAGTGTAATGAATTTACTGACCGGTTCCCGGATAGCAAGTTGAAAAAAGATGTAGAAAAGTATTTTAATTTATCGCAAAACAATATTAAACTCGCAAAAAATGAGCAAGTTAAGACGTCAGCTTAGTTCCAACACAAGTAATGTTGCTGAAGCTAAAAACCTGGCAGATATTAAAGGCAAAACAGGTAATCTTTATGAATCGATTGCAGTTATTGCCAAAAGGGCCAACCAAATCAATATCGCTCTGAAAGAAGAGTTGCATAACAAGTTGGAAGAGTTTGCCACCCATACTGATAGCCTGGAGGAAATCCATGAGAATAAAGAACAGATTGAAATTTCCCGTGCCTATGAGCGTATGCCAAACCCGGCTTTACTGGCCACCCAGGAGTTTATGGAAGAGAAAGTGTATTACAGGAAAAATGAAGATAAGCTGTTCAGCTAATCGCTGCTTATAAATTTGTTAAAGCGACAGCCCGGCTGTCGCTTTTTTTATGAGAGAATTGGAGGCCGCTGCTGAAAAAACTATAATTTTAGAACATGTTGCACGGAAAGAAAATTCTGCTGGGCATTTCAGGTAGCATAGCCGCCTATAAATCCATCACTCTCCTGCGCCTGCTTGTTAAGAGCGGCGCTGATGTAAAAATCGTAATGACGCCCGCCGCGCGTGATTTTGTTTCACCGCTCACTTTGTCAACACTTTCCCACAACACCGTACTTGTTGACCTTTTTGATGAAGCAGCCTGGGCAAACCATGTAATGCTGGGCAGGTGGGCGGACCTTTTTGTTGTCGCTCCCTTAAGTTGCAATACACTGGCGAAAATGGCTATGGGCATTTGCGACAACCTGTTACTGGCAACTTATTTATCTGCCACATGCCCGGTTTGGGTTGCACCAGCCATGGATGAAGATATGTGGCAGCATCCAACCACCATTCGCAACCTTGCTATGCTTCAGGGCTTTGGTAACCATGTTATTCCTGTAAATACCGGGGAATTGGCCAGCGGCCTGGTTGGGCCCGGAAGAATGGCTGAACCTGAAGACATTTTACTACAAATTCAAATTCATTTTGCAGAATCCGGAAAACTTGCAGGGAAAAAAGTCCTGGTTACCGCCGGACCAACCTACGAACCTATTGACCCGGTTCGGTTTATCGGCAATCATTCATCCGGTAAAATGGGTTTGGCTATTGCCCATGAATTAGCCGCCAGGGGGGCGGAAGTGCAATTGGTTGCAGGTCCTGGGGTAACTGCCCCTGCACGGCCCCACATACAGGTAATACGGGTTAATACTGCTGCTGAAATGTATTCAGCATGCCTTCAGGCTTTTGAAGCAGCAGATATCGCTGTTATGGCAGCTGCAGTAGCCGATTATTCTCCCGTAACAGTGGCCGGGGAAAAAATTAAGAAAAAAGAGGGTGGGCTTGTGCTTGAATTGCAGAAGACTAAAGATATCCTTAAGGAATTGGGCAATAGGAAAAAGAAAGGCCAGTTCCTCGTAGGCTTTGCATTGGAGACAAATAACGAAAAGGCCAACGCCCTTGAGAAACTGTCCGCAAAAAATGCAGATCTGATTGTATTGAACTCATTGAAAGATGAAGGGGCTGGTTTCGGAAATGACACCAATAAAATAACCATTTATGACAGGGAAGGCGGCGAACATATTTTTCCGCTTAAGTCAAAATCAGCAGTGGCCGCTGATATCGTTGGTATGATTATCAAAAAAATATATGCTTAAAAGACTTTTATTTTTTGCACTGCTGGTGGCATATCTTTTACCGGTCAGGGCCCAGGAATTTCAGGCGAAAGTAGTGGTAATGGCCAACCAGGTAAACACTAAGGTTGATCGTAAGGTTTTCAATACCCTCCAAAGTGCACTGAATACTTTTATAAATAACCGCAAGTGGAGCCGCGATACTTACCAGCCTAATGAAAAGATCCTTTGTAATTTCCTGATCAACGTAAGCGAAGCTGCAGACGGTAATATTTACCGGGCTAAGCTTACTGTTCAGGCAGCCCGTCCCGTTTACAATACGGCCTATATGAGCCCCCTGGTGAACTATATTGACGAGAACCTGCTTTTTCGGTATGTAGAGTTCCAGCAAATTGAATTTAATGAAAACCGTGTTACGGGGAATGATCCTCTGGTTTCAAACCTTCCGGCGGTATTGGCCTTTTATGTCAATATTATCCTGGGTATGGATGGTGATTCTTTTTCTTTAAAGGGAGGCGATCCATATTTTGTCAAGGCACAGAATATTGTGAACAACTCCCCTGAAAGCAGGGATATCCTTGGGTGGAAAGCATTTGACGGACAAAGAAACCGGTATTGGTTAATGGAAAACCTGACCAGCAGTAAGTATACACTTGTTCATGACGCTTTTTATGGCTACTTCAGGCTGGGGCTGGACCAGTTTTATGAAAAAGAACCGGATGCACGTAAAGCAGTAATTACGGCATTGCAGCAACTGAATACCGTAAATGGCGAAACGCCTAATTCAATGATATTGCCATTTTTTTTCCAGGGCAGGACTGCTGAGTTATCGCGCATGTTTAAGAAATCGCCCCCTGAAGAAAAGTCAGTTGCCCTTGACTTGCTGACCAGGCTGGATATTTCCAATGCCAACACCTACAAACAAGAAATGCAATGAGGTTAAAATGGCATGGCATAATAATCCTTTTATGCAGCTTTTTGGGTGCTTGCCAGAATAATAAGGCTGTTGTAAAGCCTGCATTATCCGATAAGGAAATGGTGCCGGTTATTTATGAATTATTACTTAGTGAAGAATGTAGTATTGCCTTAAAGGGAAGGGATACTACACTGGTGCTTCCGGAATTGCGCTCCGTAAAGTACCAGCAGGTTTTTCAACTGCACAAAATCGACCAAAAGACATTTGCGGATAGTTATAGCTATTACCTTGGACATCCGAACGAGTTGAAAATAATTTTTGATTCGGTCGAAGCGATGGGAAGCCGCAACAGGTTGGAATTTGTCAGGCCATTAAAACAAATGGATATCTACAAAAAACCGGCAAACCCCAAATAGGCGCAGTTCAGTTTTTTTTCAGGAACAGTTTAATTCCTATAGTATGAATAAAGTATTGAATAATGCTGATGAAGCTATAGCAGACATTGCCGATAATGTAACAATTATGCTGGGAGGATTCGGGCTTTGCGGAATCCCCGAAAACAGCATCACAGCTTTGGTTAGGAAGGGCGTAAAAGGGTTGACCTGTATTTCGAACAATGCAGGAGTTGATGATTTTGGATTGGGCCTGTTACTGAAGACCCGGCAAATAAAGAAAATGATGAGCTCCTATGTTGGTGAGAATGCTGAGTTCGAAAGACAGTTGCTGTCAGGCGAATTGGAAGTTGACCTTATCCCCCAGGGAACTTTGGCTACACGGATACAAATGGCCGGGATGGGGATTCCAGCTTTTTTTACACCTGCCGGATTTGGAACTGAAATTGCATCGGGGAAAGAAGTGAGGGTATTTAATGGGAAACATTATTTAATGGAAGAAGCGCTGCATGCCGATTTCGCGATCGTTAAGGCGTGGAAGGGTGACCGCTATGGCAACCTTGTATTCCGGAAGACGACACGTAATTTTTCCACATCGATGGCGCGCGCAGGAAATATTACAATTGCAGAAGTGGAAGAATTGGTCGGTCCGGGCATGCTTGACCCCGACGAGATTCATGTTCCCGGTATTTTTGTGCACCGCATATTTCAGGGCGACCACTACGAAAAACGGATTGAAAAAAGAACCGTACAGTTATCCGGTAAATCCTAATATAATTTTAATTACCATGTTTACCAGTAAACAAGAGTTATCAGGTGCTATGGGCGTTGATCCTGAAATAGCCGCTTTTTTTGTAGATCGTAAAATACCTGCTGGTAATCAATATTGGAAAGGCAAATACCTCTATGTTGCCCGCGGAACGGGCTTTCTTTTCATTCCCTTGTTTTTTGACCTGCAGTTAAGGGCCGGGATCGATCGTAAAATTTTACTGGATGAAAGTTATGTGCAGCTTATGGAAAAAATCCTTGATTTCGCGGCACAATACGAGTTGAAAAAAATGGATTTTGAAGCACATATCGGGTTTATTGAGGAACTCGTGAGGGCGAAAAGTGTTCAACCGGAATTGCTCGAAAACCTGAGCACCTATTTTAAACAACGACCACTGGATGCTTATGGGATACTGGGAACCGGAATTCCTGCAATGAACAGGGGAGATGCCTTGCTTTACCTGCTTACAGTTTTGGATGCCCATGCTGACATTATAAAAAAAATAATAGCTTATTGGTACCTGTTAGTTCCTTCATTTTTATTGCTGGATGATATCATGGATCTGCAGGAGGACCAGGATAATCAGGAAGAGAATTCCTTGTCGCATTTCGGATATGATACAGAAGGGGTGCGTAAAGCAATAGATTTGCTGGATAATAATTTTGCTGCTATTTCAGCTGTAAATCCCTTACTTGGAAATTTTTTCAGGTCGATGCTGGATCAAAAAAAACAGTCCACTTATTTTCAATTAATATTAAACGAAAAATAATGGCACTTGATAAATATGGCATTGCCAGGCGGATTGCAAAGGAGCTAAAGGACGGCATGTATGTAAACCTGGGTATTGGGATTCCTACCCTCGTGGCTAATTACATCCCGGAAGGCATGTTTATTATGCTGCAAAGTGAAAATGGCATGCTGGGTATGGGTCCATATCCAGTTGAAGATGAAATTGATGCAGACCTGATCAATGCTGGGAAGGAAACAGTGACGATTTTGCCAGGTGGTGCATTCTTTGACAGTGCTGAAAGTTTTGGTATGATCAGGGCAGGGAAGGTAGATTTAACCGTGTTGGGAGCCATGGAAGTGAGCGAACAGGGTGATATTGCGAACTGGAAAATTCCGGGTAAGATGGTGAAGGGCATGGGCGGGGCTATGGACCTGGTGGCGAGTGCTAAGAATATTATCGTTGCGATGATGCATACCAATCCCAAAGGAGAATCAAAGTTATTGCCAGCCTGCGAATTGCCGCTTACCGGGGTTGGCTGTGTCCGGAAAGTGGTTACCGAACTGGCGGTGCTGGATATAACACCACTGGGCTTCCGCTTGCTGGAAAGGGCTCCGGGAGTAACTGTTGAAGAGATCCGCCAGAAAACAGCCGGAAAACTCATTGTGGAAGGTGAGATACCCGAAATTTCAATTTAATCGATCAGGTTATTCTTTACCGCAAAAAATACGAGTCCTGCAGTGTTTTTACTGCCAAATTTCTCCATTAGCCGGTCTTTAATAGCTTCTACTGTACGCGGACTTACATCCATTTTCTGGGCAATTTCCTGCGCTGTAAATTCCATACAGATGAATTTTATGACATCTTTTTCCCGATCGGTTAGGGTAATCTCGCTACTAAGGCTGGGAACCACTTTTTGTTTAGCGTGAGATTTTTTGAGGAGTATGCGGTTTACGAAATTATTGAGGTAGTAGCCTTTTTCAGCCACATCCATAATGGCCCTCCTTATTTCGGTTGGATCTGCACTTTTAAGCAGGTAACCATTAGCCCCGATCTCCATAAGGTGGGTTACAAAGCGTTCATCTTCAAACATGGTGAGGACGACAATATGAATGTTCGGGTATTGTTTAGCGATTACTTTGGTGGTTTCGATGCCGTCTTTCTGTGGCATTCTCAGGTCCATCAGGATAACATCCGGTTCAGAACTTGGAAGGCCATCGATCAGTTCCTGGCCGTTTTCAGCTTCCTGAACAAATTTGATATTAGTGAAGGGCCGAAGTGAAAGAATTACTCCTTTACGAAAAATCTTATGGTCGTCAGCAATGGCTACTTTAATTACGGTCATTGGATATTGCAGTTGGCGTCGCCTTAAAATTAATACATCCGAACGTAGGAAGTAAATGAATTATTGGGGTTCCTCCCTGTTTAATTCGATTGTCACCTTGTAATAAGTCTGGGAAGGGTCTTTTTCAAAGAAAATACGACCCTGTAATACCTTTAACCGGCTCTGGATATTTTTAAGTCCGAGGCCTGCGGCGCTTTTGGTTAATCTTTCAAAATCGGCCTGGGTCATACCTTTCCCGTCGTGGTGCATCCTGATATAGAATTTGTTGCCATTGGTATTCTGGGTAAGGTGTATGAAACTGGCGTTGCTGTGTTTAAGAATATTATTGATCAGTTCCTGGATTACCCTGAAAACAATCAGTTCGTTATCCAGGGGCAGGCGTTCGCGGTAATCATGAAAACGGGCGCTTGCATTAAGGTTTCCCGATCCGCTTATTTTCTGGAAAGTATCATTTACAGCCGACTCCAGGCCAAAGTTTTTTAGTGTTGGCGGCATCAGGCTATGGGAGATATTACGGATTAGCTGTATGGTATCATCTATAATCTGCTTTGCATTGTAGATACTTTGCAACTGGGTGGTTTTATCCATATTCACCAGGTTCTCATTCAGGTACAGCCTGGCGGTAGCCAGCAAAGGGCCGGCATCATCGTGCAGGTCTGCCGCAATACGCTGCCTTTCCTCTTCCTGCAGGCGGATAGAGGCATTCAGTAACATCTTCTGCTGCTCATTCTCCATTTTTTGCAAAGTCATCTGGTATTTAATGACTTTACGTTGGTGGAAGATGATAAAGACGATGAGGCCAATTGTTAGTGCCAACATTCCTATAGTACCAAAAAAAAGCACTACAGAAACGTCAGAATGTTGGTTATTTACCTGTAAGAGAAACATTTATTGGGGGTAGGAGTATTAATATTTGTTATTTAATTGTATTATAATGATTTATACCAAATGAAGAATCAAATTCATTTGAATTTTCATTTTCCAATGGTAGAAAGAACGAAATGGTAAAGAATATATTTTTTAAAATAATGCATATAAGATTTATTATCCAATAATTATATTGGTCTTTGCCAGATAAATCAGAAAATAAAAGGAAGAAAAAAAAAGTACCAGTAAAATAAATCATAATCCCAACAATAATCCAAAATTTAGGATTACTGTATATAAATCCAATTTTTGGTGCTTGGATTTCTTCAAATAAATAAAGAATCGAAAAAATTATTAATAAAATCGCGCTTGTCGATACAGGAATTGTATCAATTAATTGATTATTTACTCCTGAAGATATTATGAAAAAAAGATTAATTAGAGCTGTAATTAGGAATATGATAGAACAGAGAAGAAGAACTTTTTTAAACAACTTATTTTTTAGTGAATCGTATATATAATATCCCAGGAAAAAAAATTCAATAATAGTAAAAATCGCATATAATAATGGAATAGCGTTTGAATCTGATATATTATCGGTAAAATTAGTTAGATAGTATACCAATATTTCATGAACAATGGAGTATACTAAATAATAAAATATTACCCTTGATGGTTTATTGTTATTCCTTTTATTGAGGATTAAATAAACCACCAAGGGTAATACAAGTGTTATATAAGCTAAAGTTTTTAGGAAAACCACAGTTAGTATTATCAATCAAATATAATAATACCTGCGGTATAACATAATCCTAGCCCTTATTTAGTTATAATAGTGAAAATATCAACTAGACCAATTAACTGAAGTTGTTGTCGTTGTAGTTGAGGAACCTTTACCATTACCGCCAATCCTATCAGCAACTATTCCTTTATTCATTTCAATTTTACCTTCAACATTAATTATTGGGTATTCTGTAATTATCTCATCTTTTTCATTTACTCCAACATAAACAAACGTTTTTTGGCCCAATTCATTAAGCCCGCCGTAAAAACGAATGGCAACGCATCCTGGCTGGTTTAGAATTTGTTCTAAAATATTCTTGCCAATCAGAAAGGTTTTCATTTCTGCGGGATAAGCATCCTGGAAGTCCTTAACCATTTTGGCGCCCAACTCTTGGCCGATTTCTTCGCCAATAGTCTCCAGTGAGGGAGTCAAAATTTCATTTTTAAGCATAATTGTAAGTTTTAGTAAGAAGTGGATTGATTTCGTACTGTGAATAACCAGTAAAAAAAAAAATACGGCAATGGGCTATTTCTAATAGAAATTGTTCTAATTTGGCTGTAATTCAATACCATAGTGGATTTACGAAGAAAAGTATAGTAAAGATACGAAGTAAAAATAAGTAAAAATACGTTATAAAAACCGTATAATTACTATCTATGTTTTTGTAAGTTTACGATTTTAATAATAAAAAAAATAGATATTAGGGGCGATTGGGTAGAATAGAGGGAATTATTCTATTTGTCAAAAGCTTTAATTTTTTGATTTATTTGATGATTTGGCATAGTATTTTCCACTTATATCACGTATTTAAGAAAGGAACTTAGGTTTAGAATTACTGAAAAAATCGAGTGGAAATACGATATTGTAATCTTATACGTTAATATTCAACCAAAACTGAACATCCTAATAAAAACTACCCAAACCCATGAGCGCTGAGTTAAGTATCAAGGTTAGTCTGGCCGATGATCATAAAATCTTTCGTGACGGCATAAAAATGGCCCTGAAGGGGAAAGAATACCTGAAAATCTTATGGGAAGCTGAAGATGGTCGTGATTTGATGCACAAAATGCAACTCAAAAAGCCTGATGTTTTATTAATGGATATCAGGATGCCTGAAGTTGATGGTGTAAATGCTATTGGTATGCTCCGGAAGGAATATGATGATGTAAGGATTATTGTGCTTACAATGTATGATGACCAGGAGATGATAACTAAGATGATGGAGATGGGTGCAAATGCCTACTTAACAAAAACTTCTGACCCCGAAGAAATTTACCAGGCAATCCTGGCCTGTATGAATGAGGATTTTTATTTTAATGATCTCGTTAATAAAGCGGTCTTATCCAAGCTGCAGACAAAAAAAACTGTCCGTCAATTTTATCCCAATCCCATAAAGTTTTCCGAAAAGGAAACCCGGATTTTAAAACTTCTGGCTGAAGATAAAACCACAGAAGAAATATCCAAGGAAGTTTTTTTAAGCCCAAGAACAATTGAAACGATACGGCAGAACATGAAATCAAAGGTTGGCGCAAAAACTATTGCTGGATTAATTATGTATGGGATGCGAAATAAAATTATTGATTGAATCCTTCTGATTTGTCATAATTGGTATTTCGAAAACTAATACTGTACCTTGTTCTAATTTGGAATTAATAATCATTTTACCGTTTACTAATTCAATTCTTTTTTTCATGTTTTTAAGCCCTTGGTGGACAAAATTTTCAGACTCAAAAAATTTTGTATAATCAAACCCTTTGCCATTATCCGTAATGGTCAATAATAGATTTTGATTTAATAGCTCTAGTTCAATTTTTATTTTAGATGCCTTTCCATGAATTATTGAATTACGTAATGATTCTTGAAAAATTCTATATATTATTAACTGCAAATCCGGATTTAAGGCTGGTACATTACATCTTAGATCTGTTTCAATTTCAATTAAATTTATTTTATTCAATCTTTCGGTTTCAATTTCAATAGATCTGAATAAACCTACTTCATTTAGAATTTCCGCACTTAAACTTCTTGAAATATTTGTCAATTCCCCAATAGCTGTAGTTATAAGGTCCTTTGCTATTTGTATTCTATTTTCATTATTACTTGTGTTGTCAATTGAGTTTAAGTTCAATTTTGACAGAGTCAATAATTGGTTAACATTATCATGAATTTCTCTTGAAATATTCTGGATTGTTTCTTCATAAACTTCTATTCTAGTACTTAATATTCGCTTTTCATTTTCTATTTGATTAAGCATCATATTGTTTGTAAACTCAATTTGTCTATTATTATAAAGTTTAATTAAATGAAGTATAAAAATTGAAAAAACTATTAGAATAAATATAGATCCCATAACAATGATGAGTAATATTGTGGTAGGCGACATTTCATTTTTTTTGAAATTGGAGAAAATATTTCTTAGGATTCTGTAACGTGAGTTTTCGAGGTTTTAACTTCTATATTAATTTGAGTTTGATTTTACTAAAAAAAATGAACGAATAAATAATATATACATAATCATATTTAAAATGGTGAATATTATAAGCAAGTTTAGATCAACTTTAATGTGTAGGTCCCAATTACCCCAGGACCATATGACCAATTCTGAAATCCAGATTGGAATTGTTGTTGAATAGCATAAGAGAAGACCAAGAATTATCCAAAAATGGCTAGTGTTTATTAATTTACAATTAGACTGTTTTGTGAAAACCCATTGAAAGTAAAGAAATACATAATAGGTTATATATATATTGCTTACAAGAAGAGGTATTTCATGTATGTTTTTTAATAATATAGACGATATGATTGGACAAGTTAGGCAAATGATTATTGGGATAATTATTGTCTTCCTTTTTGAGATAATTTCTGAGATATAGTATGACAGAAAAAATATTTCGCACCAACTAAAAATAACTGTAGATAACCAAAATGAACTAAAATAAATTTTAATATAATATTGATAAATCGTAAATGCCATTACTGGAATGTCGATTAAACAAAATATTAATATAAATTTTCGCTCAGGGCTTTTTTTATTCCAAAGTAGAAATATCCCAAAGCAACATGTTATTATTATTACAATAAATTGTACTACTTGAATTTTCTGATATAGCTCCATTGATTTCGAAGTAATGTTTATTTAAATTTAAATAACTCAATTACTTCCCGCAAGGGTGTTTTCACCCTTTTTAGCCTCTAAACTGTAATCAGAACCTCATAATCATTGGATTGCCACGCCTTTCACCTCGGCCAATCGTTTGATTACTTCCTCTACAACTGCATCAGGGCAGGAAGCGCCGCTGGTTAGCAGGATATTTATTGGAGATTTTTCAGGAAGGAATTTGCCTGTGATTAGTTCAGCCTTTGTATGGAAATTGAAATGGAGAATTTCTTCAGCAGATATGATCTTTTCCGCATTGCTTATAAAATAGGTTGGAAGCTTTTCTTCGCAAAGTTCCACCAGGTGCGTAGTATTTGAAGAGTTGTAGCCACCAACTACAATTGCCAGGTCGGCTGGAGTTTCAAGCATCCTGGTAACTGCTGTCTGGTTGTCACTGGTGGCATAACATAAAGTATCGCGTGTGTCGGCAAATCTTTCCCCAATGCTGGATGCCGTTAGTCCATAATGTTTCATGACCAGCGCTTTCAGGTATTCTGCGATTGCCTGCGTATCACTCGCCAGTTGCGTGGTCTGGTTGACTACACCAAATCGCTCCAGGTCGCGGGTAATATCAAACCCCTTGGAATATTTCCCCTTAAATGTTTCATAAAAACTTTCCGGTGCATGTTCCCCGGTAATGTATTGCCCCAGGATTTTTGCATCCTGCATGTCATTTACAATCACAACCGGTGCATTGGCTGCAGCATGTGAAAAGGTTGCCCTGGTTTCTTCGTGCATGGGCTTTCCGTGAATTACTATGCTGTATCCTTTGGCAGCAATCTGCTCACTCCGGTTCCAAACCTTCTCCACAAATGGGCAGGTCGTATTATATTTTTCTGTCTGAATCCCTTTTTCCCGAAGCATTTGTTCTATAGCCAGGGTGGTTCCAAAAGCTGGTATTACTACTATATCTTCAGGTGTAACATCGTCAAAAGAAATCAACTGCTTTCCGTAAGTGTCTTGTAAAAACCGAACCCCATAAGACTGGAGATCGGCATTTACCTGTGGGTTATGGATCATTTCACTTAACAGGAAAATCCGTTTGCCGGGGTTCTCTTCCACTGTACGAAAAGCGATTTCGATAGCATTTTCAACCCCATAGCAGAAACCAAAGTGCCGGGCCAGGTAAATTTTTACAGCACCTAAATCCAGCATGGTCGGGGAAAAATCCTTTTTTAACCGGTCTTCCTGTTTCCGTTTATTCTTGATGGCTGATATTATAGGGCTCCGGTATTTAACCGGCACTTCAAATTGTTTCATTACTGGTTAGTTGTGTAATCTCTCTTTAACAGCTGCAAATGTACTTTGTTTGTTACGTAAGGAAGTGGGTGTGTGATTATCTTATTTTCACCAAAAACCAGAGTATACTGCAGAAACTGCCGCTGGCTCTGCTGGCATTTACTTTGTTATCCACTAATAAACAAGCTGCTAAATTGAAACCTGGTAATTCTGCAACCATGAGTACTTTGTTTTTTGCACCTCCTGGTTGGAACCATACTACCAATATTTATGAAGTGAACTTGCGGCAATATACTGCAGAAGGCATTTTTGCACCAACCGCCCTGAGTTTGAAAAGTATGGTAATGCTGCAAAGACCAACCATGATCATAATAACAGCTTAACTGCCTGGGGATACCAGGTGTATGCCAGGAATACTCATTAATCTGGTGATGCTATCCTATTTCGTTATCGGTTTCCCCGTCTTCCCCAAGCATTTTTAATCGACTGATCAAATTCGCATAATAACTTTTTGTGACCGGCAGGTTGTCTTCTTTATTTTGACTAAAATATACATTCTCTTTATCGATGACATGGATCTTTTCGATGGCTACTGCATAATACCGATGGATCTGTACAAAGCCTTTATCCTTCAATTGTTTCATGGCCGTTTCAAGTGAAATGCGCACCACGTGTTTTCCTTCGGGGGTATAAAATTTCACATAATTCTTAGCCGTTTCCAGGGCGAAAACTTCATCGAGGTCGATCCTTTGCAAGGTGCCATTGTTCCGGTAGAAATAGATTGATTTTGTCATATTGATCGGTTAAGTTTTTTTAGCCTGATCCATGTGCCAACCATGTGCCAACCATGTGCTTTCCTGCGTAAAATAGGCATTTTTCACATGGATGGCACATGGATGGCACATGGTCCGGACTTCTTTCAACGGCTGCGAATACATGCTTTATGCCCCCTCAAAAACCGGTACGTCCCTGATTTCTCTATATCCGGTACCGGAAATGAGTATAGCCAGTACCAAAGACTGAAAAACTATTTTCTGGCTAATTATTTTTGGTTGTTGTTATTGCTGAGGAGCATCACATAAGCTGAAACGGGAGTTGTGACCCGCCAGGCTTCCTTCTGCAGCAAACACAAAAAACCCAATTTTTATTAAAAACTAAAAAACAAAAAAATGGCCAGAGTTACAAAAAATGCGCTTGTAAATGGAGCGCGTGGAAATGTAGGTAAACAATTCGTTTACAAAAAAAGGGGGAAGAACACGCACATCGCGCTGATGCCCACCATCGACAAAAACACAGTCCCCACCGAAAACCAGGTCAGGGTACGTGACAAATTTGCGGATGCTTCGGCTTATGCTACAGGTGCAATGGCTTCGCCCGAGTTGAAAGCAGAGTATGAAAGAAAAGCCCCGTCGGGCAAAACCGCCCATAACATGGCCTTCAGGGATGCCCTGAAAGCGCCGGTTGTGAAAGGTATCGACCCGGGAAAATATGCCGGACTTCCGGGAGCATTGATTGAGATTAATGCAAAAGATGATTTCCGTGTGGCCAGTGTCTTTGTTAGCATTCGCACGGCCACCGGCGAATTGGTGGAAGAAGGTAATGCCATCCTGAATCCCATCCACCGCAACAGGTGGGGATATACGACGGTAAAGGAAAACCCGTTGGTGGCTGGCTGCAGTATCAGTGCCACGGCCAGGGATATCCCAGGCAACGAGGGGAAATTGGACATTACCCTGTAAAAAAAGTAATCCCCCGGAGGCTAGCGCCGGGGGATTTCTTTTCATGGCAGTTGTATTGATAATTTGCTGGTGGGTAATCTTTCATGATTTAGCGGGTTATTTTTTCTATTTCAGTGAGGTATGCCGGTCCAATTGGCAATTCTGTTATGTTGGTCCACACCGATTTGCGGTCTATTTTTTGGATGTGTTGTTTTGCGACAATATAGGATCTGTGTATTCTGATGAATGCTGATTTTGGCAATATCTCTTCAGCTTCACCCATGGTTAGCCTTGAGGCAATCTTCTTGTTGTCCAATACAAATTGAACATAGTTACCGCTGCCTTCTGCATACAGGATATCAGCCAGCAGGATGCGGATCTGCTCATAGCCGCTTTTGATAAAAATATAATCGGGCTTTTTATTCTCTTCTGTTTGCCTTGCCCTGCGGCCATCTGCTTCATAAGCTTTGTTGCAGGCTTTCAGGAACCGGACCATTGAAAAAGGTTTTAGCAGGTAATCTATCGCGTCGAGTTCAAAACTTTCCACAGCATGTTCGCTATATGCAGTAGTGAATATGACCATTGGGGGATTGGCTAAGGATTTCAGGAAATCAATACCTGTGATGTCGGGCATTTTAATATCAAGGAAGACCAGGTCAACCGGATTTTTTTTCAGGAAATCCATCGCTTCAAAGGCATTGGCGAAGTAAGCAAGTACATCAACAAAACTTACTTTTTCCGTCATGCTTTTCACGACTTCCAGGGCCAGGGGCTCATCGTCCAGCACAATTGCTTTTAGCATACTAATGTATTGATGAGGTTTCTTTGATCAATAGCCTGGCGATAAATTCACGGGCATCCTGGTGGATATACAATTCATGCCTGTTGGGATAGATCAGGTTGAGTCTTTCCCTGACATTGGCCAATCCAATTCCTGAGGCATCATTATCCTGGATGGTGTCCCTGTTTTTATGCAAGCTGTTCTTCACTTCAAAATAGATGGTGTTATCCCCGCATTCCAGTCGTATATGAATCCATGATTTTTCCTGGTGACTGATACCATGTTTAAAAGCATTCTCCACTAAGGGGATCAATAGCATGGGGGCGATTTGCTGCCTGCAATTGGTTTCTTCAAGATTATCTTCGATGAGGATGCCTGGTGAGGTCTGCAGGCGAAGTTTTTGCAGGTCAATATAGTTGGACAGGTATTCCGTTTCTTTTTGCATGGAAATAAAGTCCTTATTATTTTCATGAAGTACGAAGCGCATCATGTCGCCCAGTTTTTGAATGCCATTGGCAGTAAGTTCGGATTTCTCCATCAATGCCGTTCCATACAAGGTATTCAGCGCATTGAACAAAAAATGCGGATTGATCTGTGCGCGCAGGAATTGCAGGTCAGCTGTTGAATTGGCCAACTCGGCCCGGATTCCCCGAAGTGCTAATAAGTTGTCTTTCCTTAATTGGTAGAGTACCCAAAAAATTGGTGTAACTATAAAAACAAATGCACCCCAGGTCCTCAAAAACATTGCCAGCCGCTCATCATCACCATCAAAGACAAACCAAAAAGGGATGGAGCAGCAGAATGCAGCCAGCAATAACCTGGTTAATACCGGTTTGCTGCGGAACTTCCTGTCTGCCTTAAATGGGAAAAGCCAGAATGTAGTATAGATATAAAATAGCAGTCCGGCGATTCCCGTAAATAGCAGCCGGATAAATGTAATATGCAATGGATTGATAAAAGAGATGATGATCAGGTAAATGGAAATGATCAGGGTAATATTGTTCGCCATTAAGATCCGGTAGTCCTTTTGGGGGCCATCCCTTTCAATGCGGGAAATGGCCAGCTCCCGTAAGATCCCGAAGGATAATATGGTCAGTACAATGCCTAAAGCCCTTTGGAAGCCGAAGAAGATATCTGTCAGCGGCTGGTCGTTATAGCCAAGCAGGGCCAGGAGCCCGTATTCCGCGTAATTAAAGAAATCCGGCCGCCCAAAATAGGAAAAAAGATTAGCGCCCAGTGCTAGTAAGAAACTAAAAGTGATCACCAGGGCGAATGCCCGGGCAATACTTGCAGATAATATTTTTTCAATTTCATTGAACGAGATCTTGCGTAATAAGGGAATCAACAGCTTGTTAATGGCCAGGTATGTGCAGTAGAAAAGTACAACAGATCCGACCTTGGGCAATAATACATTCCAGCCATAATTGAAGTCCAGGGCTGCCTGGCTGAACCTTTCCGTTAATTGCCTGATGTCTTCATAACCGGCGTGGTATGCATTCATCAGTATATTAATGACCTGGACGACCGCTAAAATCGTTATCAAAAGTAATTCATGTTCCCGCCACCTGATTTTCATACCTGTTAATTTTCACCAAAGCTAGCGAGCCTTCGGTGGCTGTTTTTGGATATGTGATTAAACCAGCCATAAATGTGATGAAAACGCTTGAAAGTGGTGTAATAAAAAAGCTACCGGCTATTTTAACCGGTAGCTTTTATAGAAGATTATTCGTCCTTGCTATTCGCTGATTTTCATCGGATACCTGAACACGCCCTCATAACCCGGGTACATGCCATCAAGGGTTACGGAATTTCCGGCTTTCTCCATTTCGGCCTGGAACTGTTCAACGCTGGTCACTTCTTTTCCATTCACTTTAAGGATAACGAATCCTTCTTCCATACGGGTTTTGCTAAAGGCACCATTTTCATCGATACCTTTTACCATTACACCGCCTTTGATGCCCATTTCCTTAGCCATTTTACTATCGATTGTGGCCAGGTCGGCACCCAGTTTATCAATGACGGTAGTTTTAACTACATCTGTGTTTCCGCTGCTGTTTCGCAAAACCACGTCACTGGTATAATTGCGGCCATCCCTGTGGTAAACGATTTTTATTTTATCGCCGGGGCGGTAGGTAGCAATCTGGCCAACCATTTCAGCGCCTGATTTTACGGGGATGTTATTGATTTGTGTAATGAAATCGCCTTTGCGGATACCAGAAGCAGCGGCAGCGCCGTCTTTGGTTACATCCAGCACATAAACGCCCTCGCCGTCTTTGATACCTTCCTGTTTTTTCACTTCATCACTCAGGTTGTCCGGGGCATAATTAATACCCAGGTAAGCCCTTTGAACAGTGCCAAATTTCATTAGGTCAGCTACGATTTTCTTTACCACGTTAACCGGGATGGTAAAGGAATAACCTGCATATGACCCGGTAGGGGAAGCGATGGCAGAGTTGATACCGATTAACTGTCCGGATGTATTAATTAATGGACCTCCACTGTTACCGGGGTTAACGGCAGCATCGGTCTGTATGAAAGATTCAATCGGGCTTTTGCTTTGCCGGCGGTTGATATCGAGGGTGCGGCTTTTTGCACTCACGATACCAGCAGTTACAGTGGCTTCCAGGTTCAGGGGATAACCAACCGCAAGTACCCACTGGCCAACTTTTACTTCATCGGAATTACCGTAAAGCAGGAAAGGAAGGTTTTTTGCATCAATTTTGATCACAGCCAGGTCGCTGCTCGGGTCGGCACCAACCAGCTTTGCTTTGAAAGTCTTTTTATCGGCCAGGTTAACGGTTATTTCATCTGCGCCGTCTACAACGTGGTTGTTGGTGACGATATAACCATCCTGGCTGATGATTGCGCCTGATCCTGAAGCCATCTGCGGAAGACTGCGGGGTGCCATGCCTTCGTCCCAGTCGAAACCAAACAGGTCGAACAAGGGACTGCGTTTTGGCAGGTTATTGCTGGCGGTACGGGTCGCCTTTGTTTTAATGTGTACAGTAGCGGGGATTGATGTGCTTGCTGCGTCGGTAAAATCGGTAGGGGTGCCATTGATGCCGTCAAAAAATCCGGCATAATTGGCAGGGATGTGGTTGGTGTTACTATCAGAAGCCCGGTAAGTATACACATCATTGCTTACATATTTATTGTAAGCCCACATACTTCCAACTGATGTAACCGCACTGACAAGAATTACGGGTACAATTTGCTGCAGTTTCATATGATTAATCCTTTTTTGTTCTTTAATAAGTCAAAGCTTGTGCCTAACCTGTTACAATTTAACGAAGGCGACATCTTTTCAGTTCACCGAACCGGGAGTTTAACAATAGTTTTACTAAGGTCTTCGTAGATGCCACCTAAAAGTACTTCAATTCCTGCTTTTATGACATCAGCGATTTAATTCCTGCAAAAATGCCATTGTATTTACACCGTCGGCATAATCTTCCCAATCAGGGCTTTGCGCCTTGCCAAAGGGAAGCTGACCGTGTCCAACGATACATTGGACTGAATTATTGTTGGAAAGTTCAATCAGCGCCTTTTCTTTATCAGCATAAAATTCATAGTTCAGTTGGCTGATCGGTGAAAACAACGAACTGTTTTCTGAAAGAAGGACTGATCCATTGGTCATATAGTATTGTTTATTGAGCAGGTGGATGGCCAGCTGGTAGTCGTAATTATGCTTGTATTTGCCATGTTCGCTGAAGTAGCTGTATTTCCGCATGGCTTCGAGCATAGGAACAAAATCGTATCCGGAAGGCACATAAATTTTGGTCACGTTGCGGCACCCCAGCCCGAAATAAAGGTGGGTATCATCAGCCAGGCTGGTTAGTTCGTCAGCAGATTCCTCCCCGGTTAAAATAGCAACGGAAGTACGGTTGCGCCGGATAATACTTGGGAAACGCCGGAAATAATAGTCGAAATACCGGGCACTGTTGTCGCTGCCGGTGGCGATATAAGCGTCGCAGCCTTTCAGCATTTCTGCGAAGCCGGTATTACTTTGTATGGTCGGCTCCCATTCGGAAAGCTTCCCAAGCAGGTGTTGGAAAAGGATATTGTCTTTGGAAGAAAGTTTTACCAGCGAGTTATGGCCGCTCAGGAAAATGCAAAGCCAGTCGTGGAATCCGACCAGGGGTATATTGCCGGCCATAACGATACCGACGGAGGTAGTTTTTTGGGGAATATCTGTTAATTGGTATTTTTTTGCAATTTCGTACAGGGCTTGCTCCGAAAGGAAGCATGTGGCAATATTTCCGGCAGCGGCATCAATAAATTCGGGGGTAAACCATCCGTTATACTGGCTCGCACTTAGTTTGGCGGCCTGCCATTCGGGACTATTATTCCTAATATATTTGCTTAGTTCAATCAATAAATCAATCCGGTGTTGTAAATTCAACATGTCCCTATAAATTTGTATGCAAGTTAATTCATAAAAAACCCATTAAAAATTTGTACTGATGGCTATTAAAATAACCGAAGAATGTATCAATTGCGGGGCCTGTGAGCCCGAGTGTCCTAATAATGCCATTTATGAAGGTGGTGTAGAATGGGCCTTAAGCGATGGTACAACGGTGAAAGGCAGTTTCACCCTGCTGGACGGATCCGTTTTGGATGCAGATAAGCGGAATGCCCCGGTAAGTGTAGATACCTATTATATTGTACCCAATAAATGCACGGAATGCCAGGGTTTTCATGAGGAACCACAATGCGCGGCGGTTTGCCCTGTAGACTGTTGCGTTCCTGACGAAATGTATGTGGAAACGGTAGAACAGCTGATGGCAAAAAAAGAGCGTTTGCACGTCTGATTTTTTTGGCCGATTGTTTGCAGGAAAGGAATGAAAATTGTACCTTAACTGTACAGAAGTTTAACAGTAGCGAGAGCTACTTCGTATAGGTGGGTGATATTTCCCACTATGTAACAGGTGAAGGAATAGCTCCTTCACCTTTTTTTTAAAACCAAGTCTACCAATATGCATGCGAGACCCATCATCGCCTTTATAACCGGGGGGTATTCCGGTGAGGCAGAGATCTCCTACAAAAGCGCTATTACCATCGAAAAAAATATTGACACTTCTAAGTTTGAAGTATACAAAATTGATATCCGTAAGGACGGCTGGTTGTATACACATGCTGATGGAGGGCTGTATATGATTGACAAAAATGATTTCAGCCTTTTAATAAACGGTAACAAAATTTATTTTGATGCTGTGCTGGTTGGTATCCATGGAACCCCAGGCGAGGATGGGAAATTACAGGGGTATTTCGACATGCTGGGGATTCCATATACAAGTTGTGATGCAGCTACATCGGCGCTTACCTTTAACAAACGGTATACTGTAGCCGTAGCGGCATTTGCGGGAATTCATGTGGCAAAGTCTTTGCACCTCTTTAAGGACAGGCCCGTTGATGCTGCTGTTATCGCAGCGCAATTACATTTTCCGGTATTTGTAAAACCTAATAACGGGGGGAGTAGTATCGGTATGAGTAAGGTTAAAAGTGGTGATGACCTTGAAGCTGCACTGGCAAAGGCTTTCATGGAAGATGACCAGGTCCTGGTAGAAGAATTCATCTCAGGCCGCGAGTTTACGATTGGTGTATTTCGCAGTAAGGGTAAGATTATAACCCTCCCTTTTACTGAAGTGATTGCTAAAAATGAGTTCTTCGATTTTGAAGCCAAGTACCATGGCAAAAGTGAAGAAATCACCCCTGCCATGGTTGACGAAGCCATTGCTGAAAAGGTGAGGTCGGCTGCCCTTAAGGTTTACCAGGTTTTTAATTGCCGGGGTATTGTACGGATCGACTTTATTTATAATGAAGCCAGGGGTGAACCTTTTATGCTGGAGATCAATACGGTACCCGGACAAAGCGAAGCCAGTATTGTACCCCAGCAGGTAAAAGCGATGGGCTGGACTTTAAAGGACTTCTATTCAGCTTTAATAGAAGATGCCCTGGAACATAAATAATTTTCGTTTTCTTTGAATCCATTCCCAAAATAAAATTGATCAAGTGCTCGCATCTATTTCTAAAAAACCGCTTTGGGTCAACCTGCTGATTGCTATTGGCCTTGTAGCCCTCCTGGCCTTATTGTTTTTCGGGACCCTTGATTTTTTTACCCGCCATGGAGAGGTCATTGCAGTGCCTTCGGTAACAGGCAAATCTTTTGATCAGGCGAAGAAGGAGTTAGAAGCCCAAGGCTTTGAAGTAGTCATCCAGGATTCGGTTTACCGCGATACAATCGCTGCGCTTGCTGTGGTGAAACAATTTCCTGAAGCGGAAGCCAGCGTGAAAGTTAACCGTACAGTTTACCTTACGGTGAACAGGGCTGTGGCGCCCGAAGTGGTAATGCCAAACCTTGTTGGGATGAGTTTAAGGAATGCAGCAATCATATTGCGGCAATTCGGATTGAAATTGGGCGACACTACATATCGCCCGGATTTTGCCAAGAATTCTATACTCAGCCAACTGATGAACAGTAAGGAAATTAAACCGGGTACCAAGCTTCCGATGGGTACACCCATATCGTTGGTGCTGGGAAGCGGCTTGTCTGATATTGATATGTCAGTTCCTGATTTATTCGGTATGACCTATGGGGAAGCTGCATCCTTCTTAAGTACCACTGGTATTAGTTTCGGCGCTAAAGTGCTGGATCCTGATGTGAAGGATACTTCCAGTGCTTATATTTACCGGCAAAGTCCCGATCGCAACACGCCCGATTTCAGGGTAAACCGGATCAGGCAGGGTCAGATGATTGATGTTTGGTTAAGTGCCAAAAAACCGCAGCGGGATACTACCAACCGCAATATAAGTCCAGTCGAAAACAACTTTTAATTTTAAAATTACAATTATGGAAATTATTACTGTAGATGAACTAAAAGCGCGTATGGATGCGGGTGAGCATCTCCACATAATTGATGTGCGTGAACCGGAGGAATATGCTGATTTTAATATTGGCGCACTGCTGGTGCCATTAGGTAAGATCCAGGCGATGCAGATCGACGAGCTGGATGGCCTTCAGAATGAAGAGTTGATTATCCATTGCCGCAGTGGTAAAAGAAGCATGACTGCCTGTATGTTCCTGGAGACAATGGGCTTTAAAAATACCAAAAACCTTGAAGGCGGTATGCTTGCCTGGCAGGAGAAATTTGGTGCGACCAAAAAATAGGTGAACAGGTCAACACTCCTTTATTGACCTATCCACCTATTTACGTTTCCTTGCTATTTCCCGCCTGCATAGAAAAAGAACAGGAAGAACAGCAGAATGAAAATCACATTCATTACAATGGTTTTCTTCATCGGTTATGGATGATTTGACATTTTTTATCCATCAAAATGATGCCAAACCCGACTTATCCACATAGGATTAATACATGGATTTTTACGAACTGTTATTATAACCGGATATTTACGGCTGCCATACAGTTGATTCCTGCCATTGGGTATACGTAATTCTCCGTATTTGTGGTTTTGTTGTAGATGTAACTAAACGTATATCCATTTGGTTCGTACAGTTTATTGAACAGGTTGTTCACCTGGAAAATGAAATTGATTTCGTGCAACAGTTTCTCTTTAACGGTATAGCGTAATCGAAGGTCCTGCACATAAAATGCATTAAGGCTTCTTTGCGTGTTGGAGGTATTGTCGAGGAATTGGCGGCCGACATACTTCCCGATAAGGGCGATTTCACCCTGGCGGATAGGAATGAAACTGGCTGTAGCCCCTGCGATAAATGCCGGTGAAAAAGAAATATCTGTTTTATGGTATTGATTTATTTTCTGGCCACCTTCGTCATAATCATCAAGGTATTCCTTAAAATCCAGTACTTTATTTTCACTAAGTGTCATATTACCGCTTAACTGCATCCATTCCACCGGGCGTATGCTGCCCTGTAGTTCAACGCCCAGCCGGTAGCTGCGATCAATATTTGTGCGCGTATAGGCACCAACATCATTCAGCTTTCCTGTTAATACAAGCTGATCATGATAATTCATGTAATATAAATTGGCGCTCCAGTTTGTTGTTGCTCTTCTGTGTTCAACCCCGAATTCATAATCATTCAGTGTTTCTTTTTTGGGCTGGTGGTTCAGGTCCGCTTCAAAATCATCGCGGTTGGGCTCTTTACTCGCTGCGGAAAATGAGCCAAATACAGTCCAGTAGTTTTTACTATAGCTTATGCCCGCTTTGGGATTCAGGAAATTGTAGGTATTGCTGACCAAAAGGCTGGGATTGTCCTCGAAGCCATTGATATCATATTTCACCCTTCTGTACTGGAGGTCAAGGAATGTTTGCCAATGGCCAAAAACCTGTTGTTGCCATTTGCCATAAAAACTGAGGTCGGTTTTCAGGGCATCGAGGTCATACCACTTATAGTTATCGGGAATGCCGGCGCCGGCCCAGATGATTTTACCGTAATGCCGGCCTTTATACTGGTTATAGCCGCCGCCAAATGTCAATTGGGTGCCTTTATTTTTATAGTGCAGTGAATAAATGCCACCATAGTAATAATTGTCGAGCCACAGTTGCCGCACCAGGTCTGTGTTTTCAAGTGTGGTATCGCCGAAAACCGGGTTTGGAAGTCCATAATCGGCATAAGCCTGGCCTGCTTTGTATTCTTCATAGTATCCACGGCCCCTGGACAGGAAGGCAGCTGTGTTCAGGGAAAGTTTGTCAGTGAAAGCATGGTTGAAAAACAGCTGGTAATGGTCCTGCTGGTAATTGTCGGTTTGGTTTTCGTATGGTTTACCGGGTTTTTCAGTACCGGCGCTATTGCAGGTACGGCAATTTTCCAGGTCGGACTGTAATACCCCATTCCATACCTGGTAGGTCTTTTCCTTCCCTGAAAATATATTCAGGCGAAGGCTTGATTTTTTTGAGAGGTAGGCACCTGAAAGATAGAAGGAGCCAAGGTTTGAATTCGCACGGTCCATGTAGCCATCGCTGCTGATGCGCGAAAGCCGGGCATCTATGGTAAAATGGTTATTGATCAGTCCGCTGCCGGCTTTAACCGTATTCTTCCAGGTATTGAAAGAGCCATAACTATTGTTTAGTTCACCATATGGTGATTCGTTGAATTCATTGGTTCCCAGGCTAAGGGTTGCACCGAATGCACCGGCACCGTTACTCGAAGTGCCAACGCCCCGCTGGATTTGGATGCTGTTTACTGAAGAGGCAAAATCTGGAAGGTCGACAAAGTAAAGGCCCTGGCTTTCTGCATCGTTATAAGGGATGCCGTTCAGGGTCATGTTGATCCTGGTTGCGTCTGTGCCACGGATTCGGATACCGGTATAGCCAACCCCGTTGCCGGCGTCTGAATTGACCACTACTGAAGGTGTTTGGTTCAGCAGGAAAGGCAGGTCCTGGCCCAGGTTTTGTTTTTCAATGTCTTTTGCCGTTAGGTTGGTCCTGGCAAATGGGGCTTTGTCACCCGCCCTCATCGCTTTCACTTCAACGGGCTGAAGGAAAAGGTTAAGCCTTTCAAGCAGGATGGTATCCTGGCCGGCAAGGGCAAGTTTGTTGGTGCGATAGCCAATACAGCTAACTGCCAGTTTGCTGGCGCCAATGGGCAGCAGGATCCTGCCATCCTGGTCAGCAACCATGCTGGTGCCATCTGTCAGTTCAATAGTGGCACCCGCAAGAGGCTGCCTGGTTTGGGCGTCTGAAACAATGATCCGGCGTTGTTGCGCCAGGAGGGGAAATACAGTCATTAAAGCGCAAATCCCCAAAAACAATTTTTTCATGTTGTTACATTAATTTGAAAAAATGATTTGAGAGAAATGCTGCGAAAGCAAAAGGAGGAATAGAATATCCGGCCACCTTCCCTGCGCAGGCATTACCCTGTCCAGGTTCTACGGGTATTATCTCAGCATCTGAAAAGTTATTGTTACCATTCCAGCAGCACCCCGAGGAAACTGTTTCGATTACTTTGGTAATCGAAAAGCAAAAATAAAGGCATTTTTTCCTAATTACTGTAACATTTTGTAATTGGTGCCCGTCACACCTTCATAACCTAAAAGAAATACAATGAAAAAAATATTGACGATCGCATTTTTATTGCTGGCCACGGCGGGTGTACGGGCCCAAACGACAACGGTGAATGATCCAAACGCACGTGTGCGTGAGGTTGGTGCATTTACTGGTGTGAAGGTATCTGCGGGCATTGAATTGTTGTTGCAGCAGGGTGATAAGGATGCCGTTGCCGTGAGTTGTAGCCGTCCGGAATACCAGGACAGGATCAAGACTGTTGTGGAAGGAGGCGTGTTGAAAATTTCTATTGATAATGTTTATAGTGATTCGCATTGGCGCAGGAATGTAAAGTTCAAAGCGTATGTTTCAATCCGGCAGCTGGATAAATTGTCGGCCTCATCCGGTTCAACAGTAAAAACCGGGGCGGTGGTAAATGTAAACAAGCTGGATATAGACTGCAGTTCCGGCGCAATCATTGAAGCAGAATTTAAAGGGCAGAGTATTAGTGTAGACAATAGCAGCGGGGCAATAACCACATTGAAAGGCAATGTAGAAATGCTTGAAGTAGAAGCCAGCAGCGGCGCTATTTTCAAAGGCTTTGACCTTTCCTCTACCAATTGCTCTGCAGATGCCAGCAGCGGCGGAATGATAAATACTACAGTTACCAAGGAATTAAATGCCGAAGCCAGCAGTGGTGGTATGATTGATTACAAAGGTGGTGCAGTGATCCGTAAATTACATACCAGCAGTGGTGGTAGCGTGAAATCAAATAGTTGATCTTTTTAAACAGTTTATATGAAAAAAATAATCGTATTCGGGTTGGTTGTCCTGGCTGGTTTGACCGCAAATGCACAAAAGTTTGTCGTAAATGATGCCAATGCCGTTGCCAGGCAGGTTAATGAGTTTTCGGGTGTTCATGTATCCAGTGCAATTGATTTATATATTTCCCAGGGTAATGAAATTGGCGTAGCCGTGAGTTCAACAGATACAAAAGTGCGTGACCGGATTATGACTGAAGTAAAAGACGGGGTTTTGAATATCTGGTTTGATGGCAAAGGCTGGAATGACTGGAAGGGAAATAAGCATATGAAGGCTTATGTATCTGTAAAAACCCTTGAAATGATTAAGGCTGATGGCGCCTGTGATGTGAAGTTTATGGGTAAGGTTAAGGCAGAAAGGTTATCCATTGACCTGAGCGGTGCCAGTGATTTGTCGGGTGAGTTGGAATGCAATAACCTGGATATGGATGTTTCCGGGGCAAGTGACACCAAACTCAGTGGTAATGTAGGCAATGTATCTGTTAAGCTAAGCGGTGCCAGTTCTATAAAAGGCTGGGGACTGGTTGCTGAGAATTGTGATATTGACGCCAGTGGTGCATCATCCATAAACGTTATTGTAAATAAGGAAATGAAAGTAAAGGCCAATGGTGCCAGTGATGTTAACTATAAGGGAAATGGCGTAATCAGGGAAATGAAATCGAGCGGGGCAAGTAGTATCAACAGAAAGGATGGATGAATAAAATAGTGTACATCTTTGAAAGTCCCGCCAGCCGGGACTTTCCCATTTAATGCATGTAAATGATCAGATTTATTTGGAATGGAAGCCCCGGCCTATTACCTTTGCATCGCGAAGTAGAGCAGCGGTAGCTCGTCGGGCTCATAACCCGAAGGTCCCAGGTTCGATCCCTGGCTTCGCAACCAAAGAAAGCAGAAATAATGGAATTCCATATTTCTGCTTTTTCTTTTTCAACGCAAGATAAAGCGTTGATAACAAGCCGCTAACCCGGGAAGAAGTGAATCATTTCCTTATCCGGCTGATTTGGCCTACCTTTGCGCTCTTTATTATGCTAATGGCGGCAATGCCACGCGGCAGAATCTGACTACCTCCTGTATTCTTTAGCGTATGAATTGTTGCCAGCAAACACTAAAGATGAAAGCAGGATTTGTAAATATTTTCGGAAAGCCTAACGCGGGTAAGAGCACTTTGCTGAATGCGTTTATGGGAGAGAAACTGGCAATTGTTTCCCCAAAAGTGCAAACAACCCGTCACCGTATCAAAGGCATATTGTCAGAGCCTGGTTACCAGGTAATTTTTTCCGATACTCCCGGTATAATTGAGCCAAAGTACAGGCTGCATGAAAAAATGATGCAGGCTGTAAAAGGCGCATTGGAAGATGCTGACCTGGCCTTGTTACTGGTGGATATTTATGACGACTGGGCTGAAAGCGATGCGATTTTTTCCTCGCTCCGCCTGAGGATGCCTGCGCTACTGGTTTTGAATAAGATCGATGGCCTCACTAAAAGCAGGCTGGAAGAAGCGCGCCAATTTTTTACAGGCAAGCCATATGTAAAGGAAGTCGTAGCAGTTTCAGCCCTGAAAAAAGAAGGCATAGATGAATTGCTGCAGAAAATAATTTCCCTGTTGCCGGAAGGGGAACCATTCTTTGATGAAGACAACCTAACTGACCTGCCTACCCGCTTTTTTGTGGGAGAGCTGATCCGGGAACAGATATTCCAGTTATACCAGGATGAAATTCCCTACCATACTGCTGTATTGGTGCAGGAGTTTAAGGAGAAATCGACCCTGGTAAAGATTATGGCTGATATCATTGTGCAGCGTGATACCCAGAAAGGGATTGTGTTAGGGGAGAAAGGCAAAATGATAAGGGAATTAGGCACACGATCCCGGATAGAAATTGAGAAATTCCTGGGGCAAAAAGTGTTTTTGGAACTCTTTGTAAAAGTGCGGCCGAAATGGCGGGATAATGATTTGCATTTGCGGGAGTATGGGTATAATTAGGGTAAGCGGTGAGCGGTGAGCGGTAAGAGAAGAAAAATTTAGAAATAACAAACCATTGTAATATGGCTGGATATACAGTTGCCATTGTTGGCAGGCCGAATGTGGGAAAGAGTACTTTTTTCAATCGTTTGCTCGAACAGAGAAAAGCTATTGTAGATGACATAAGTGGTGTAACGCGTGATCGCCAGTATGGCGTGGCAGAATGGACCGGCAAGACTTTCAACGTGATTGACACCGGTGGATTCGTACCCCGCAGTAATGACGTATTTGAACAGGAGATCAAAAAGCAGGTATTGATTGCACTTGACGAAGCAGATGCGCTCATCTTTATGACGGATACCTCTACCGGTATTACCGACCTTGACGAAGCCATGGCAGATGTATTAAGGCGTTCAACAAAACCTGTTTACCTGGTGGTGAACAAGGTGGATAATAACCAGCGCCTGCTGGAAGCATCAGAGTTCTATAGCCTTGGGTTTGAGCATATATTTTTCTTGTCTGCCATCAGCGGAAGCGGCACAGGGGAATTACTGGACGCTGTTGTAGAGAAAATTCCTGAAGACCGCTATGCGGAAAACGAAGGAGAAGGCATTCCGAAATTTGCCATTATCGGTCAGCCAAATGTAGGTAAATCGTCATTGTTAAATGCACTGGTAGGCCAGGAACGGACCATCGTAAGTGATATAGCAGGGACCACACGGGATACCATCCATACCCATTATAACCTCTTCCAGAAGGAATTTATACTCATTGATACAGCAGGCATAAGACGCAAGCAAAAAGTGAACGAAGACCTCGAGTTTTATTCAGTGATCAGGGCTATAAAGGCCATGGATGAAGCCGATGTGTGCCTTATAGTTTTAGACGCTGAAAAAGGGATTGCAGCCCAGGACCTCACCATTTTCAGCCTTGCAGCAAAAAAAGGAAAGGGGATCGTGATATTGGTTAACAAATGGGACCTGATGGAGAAATCCACCAATACTGCCAGGGATTATGAGAAGAAACTGAAGGAAAGGCTTGCGCCATTTACTGATGTGCCTGTTTTATTCATTTCTGCGAAAGACAAGACGAGGATATTCAAAGCTATTGAAATAGGGCTGGAAGTTGTGGAAAACAGGAAGCGCAAGATACCTACTTCACAACTGAATGATACCATGCTTAAAGCTATTTCAGCTTACCATCCGCCGGTTGTAAGGGGAAACCCGGTGAGCATTAAATATGTGACACAATTGCCTACTGTAGTGCCTTCATTCGCATTTTTTTGTAATTACCCTGATGATGTAAAAGCGCCTTACAGGAACTACCTTGAAAACCAGCTAAGGGAAAATTTCAACTTCAAAGGAGTGCCGGTGCGGATATTTTTCCGAAAAAAATAGGCCGGAGGCTAAAAAAATGGCCTGGAATTTGTTTTGTTGGGAAAAATGTGTAATTTTGCACGCGGAAAAAACAAACCGCATAAAAAACATAACAATCATGAAAAAAGTATTTGCTGTTCTGGCTATCGCCGCTACAATCGCTGCTTGTAACAATTCTGCTTCTACAACTGAAGCTAAAGTTGATTCTACTGCTGCTGCAGTAGTTGATACAGCTGCTGCTGTTGTTGATACAGCTGCTGCAAAAATCGATTCTACAGTTAAAGCTGCTGTTGATACCCTGAAGAAGTAATTGCTTCTTTCGTTATCATAACTTCTTGCAAGAAGGCCCCTTTCCAAACGAAAGGGGTTTTTTATTGCACATAGGCCAACCGTTTTTTCACCCATACCTGCATTGGCGCTTGCTTCCGCTTATTTTGCTTTGTACTTTGTGCCAGGCAAAAAAGTGAAGTATGAATTGCAGATGTTTGGTGTTGCTTTGCCTGCTTTCTTTGGAAGCAGGTGCAGAAATCAGGTGGACCGGTGTTACCGGAAACGGGCTTTGGGCTGATCCCGGGAATTGGGAGAATGGTATCCTGCCGGGGAATGCTGATGATGTTATTCTTGATAACAGTTTACTGGCAGCAGATTACACAGTACGCCTGCCCGATTTTGCAGTTACCGTCCGGTCGCTCCAGGTTGTTCCCGGCCCATTTAATGCAATAATCGCAGAGCTGCCGATTACCAACCTGGTAAGCAGTGCGTCGGGCAGCCTTGCAGAACGTGCATTAACAACCACCGGAAACGGGTATTCCTTAATTATTGGAAGGGGTGCAGTATTTATAAATGCATCGGGAAGCAGTAGCGGTTATTCATTGAGGTTGAATGATTCCCTGCGGGTAGACAATGGCGGCACGTATATTCATCGTACGAGAACCGGGCATGCTGAACTGGTGCAATTCCTGAGCAGGAAAACCGGGACAGAAAATGGTGTTTTCCGTTTTGAAAATACTGATGCGGCATCAATTGTTTCCCTGAGCGGAAGGGTGTATGGCAGCCTGCAATTGTCTGCCGCGGCTACCGCGAATGGAACAACCACTTATTCTGCTTCAGGAACCAACCCGGTTATAATAAGAGGTGACCTGGCGTTAGAACAGGGTGTTTCTTTTGCTATTAACCTAGACGACACGATAATGGTTTCGGGAAACCTTGTCATGAACAATGCTGTTTTTAATATGGCCAGTGGCAACCGGTCTTCAGTACTACAACTTGCAGGGGATTGGCTGCAAACAGGAGGGGCAATTGCAGAAACCAACCTCCAGCAAAAAACCGGGACGATTCTCCTGCAGGGTTCGGCATTGCAAAAAATACAATGCACCGGGGGTGTTACCGATAGTATCATTGTTGTGCTCAAAAATAAGGCAGGTGCTATACTGCAAAACCCGTTGAGCCTCCCTTATATACTTAAACTTGATGAGGGAATTCTAACTACCAGTACGACACAATTACTGACAATTGGCGCGCGAGGGGTTGTAAAAGCTGATTCATCAATACTATCCAGTTATATCAATGGACCAATAAAGAAAATAGGGCTTGCAAACAGCTACTTTTTATTTCCTGTTGGCAGGAATGGTTCCCTTCGCTGGTTATCCCTGCAAAATGCAAGTGGAGACATTACCGCAGAATATCACCCTGGATCAGCTTATGCTATTGGTAATACACTTGACCCTGCTCTGGATCATATTTCAAAACTTGAATACTGGTCATTGCTGGGCGAATCGGCAACAGTAGCGCATGTTGGTTTATCCTTTAATAATGAACTCAGTGGCGGCGTATCTGACCTGGCCAGTTTGCGGGTTGCGGCATGGAGTGGCGGTCAATGGAATGATGCGGGTAACCAGGCAACAACAGGCGCTGCTTCTGGGGACGGTTCTGTTGTAAGCATTTTGTTGAATGGTGTAGGTGTATCCGGGAAATTTTTCACACTGGCCAGTTCCAGCAGCTTAACAAATGTATTGCCTGTTTTAATGGAGATGCAATGGATGGACCAGAAGCTGGATCGCTGGTTTTGTAATTGGAAAGTGGATGGTAATCCGGAAGCCGACTATTTTGCAATTGAACTATCAGGAAATGGTTTGTCATATAATACAGTTGCCGAGGTAAAGGCCATCCGTAACCAGCAACTGTACCAGCAGGTTATTCCCGCTATGTGGAAGTCCGGGTTTTGCCGCATCCGTGTTATTAACCGCCAGGGATCTGCGATGCATGGGGATGTGATGCGTTTTGGACAAAGCTATCCTGATGTGCAGGAAGTATCTGTGCTTCATCCCGCAGGAACAAATTTTATCCAGTTTAATTCAGATAGGGAACGGGTTGTGGCCATGCAATTGCTTGACCAGGGCGGAAGAATAATTGTCCGGGATAACCTTCGGTTGCACCCCGGTGTTACAGGTTATACCTTATCCGGGATTTCATTACCACCGGGTATTTATTTTTTGCAACTGAAGGATAAGCAAGGTCAGGTTCAGGTTAAAAAATTATTTTTTTAAAAGCGTAGTCACCATTTTCTTATAATTCCTGAATGATTTCTGCTCTTCCAGTATAAAGCTGTTTTGGTCGAGCTTGCCTACTACTGCATCCATTTCCTCCGGATTATTATATACCATCAGGCGGAATGGATTCTGGTAGTCTTTTTCCCTGGACTCGAAGATCAGGTCTGTAATTTCCTTACGGAAGCTGATACTCTCTTCAAGCAGTTGAACGACCTTGTTTTTATTTTTCGAAAGGTCTTCGCCATGAATTGTCTTGTATATGGCCAGGGCATGGGCCAGCTTCTGATCACCATATCCCGCGGATTGTTTTTTGTAAAAAGCATGCAGGGCATCCCAGCTGTTCAGGCTGCCTTTTTTAATTTGTGCAAGGCAGGCATTCACAGCATCCTTTTCGATCAACTGGCCACCTATGTTTTCCCATTCTTTGGGTTTGCCGGCCATTGGAAGTTTGTTGCATAGTTTTAAAACACTTGAAAAAGCATGCCTTTGCTGGAAATGTAAAATTTCTTTAGCAGCATAGTGGTCCAGCAGGCTAAGGTACCATCGGTAACCCATAGCGGCTTTTAAAACTATAACCGGGCGGCTGCTGTTTTCTGCTCCGTGTAGTTCGATATTAAGTTGGGCAATCGCATCATCACCTGCTTCAAGCAGGGCTTTCCCTTTTTTCCTGGCAACTGGTTCCGATACCTCCTTGCCTGAAGAACGATAGTAGGCCTCACCAGTAATTTTTTCCAACAGGGCAACAGCTCTTACCATTTCATTCGCTGTATCAGGCGCCAGGTAATCAAATTCCAGGTGTTGGGTTTTGTCAATGCGGTTATCGCGGTCAACATATTTCCACGCGTTCCTGGCCAGGGCATACATATTGTACTGGAACCAATAACCGGGCATAATAACAAGCCGGTCATTGGCTGCATCATTACTGATTAGTGAAAAAGGCAGTTCAATATTTAGTTCGGCAGGGTAGTCGCCTTTTGCAAGAATGGCAAAAGAAGCGAATTTTGAATTGTGTTTAAGGCTTACACACAGGCCTGGCCAGAAGCCCCTTCCGGCAATCAGTTCTCCGTCTGCACTTCGTGAATTATGGTTGGAACCAATGGTTGCTCCTGCAGCCATATTGCTTTGTCCCATTACCAGTGCTGCACATAAGAATGAATTATTGTGGTGTTGTTCATGAGCCGGGAAGATTAAGGAATTCAAAACTTCACAGCAGGAGATGGTGGCATTGTTTCCCAGGTAAGAGTTAATAAGGCGGGCGCCGTATTTAAGTTGTGAGTGGGATGCCATCACAAACCTTACTGCCTTAACCCCGTAGAAGACCCTGCAGCCAACACCAATGATTCCATTCACCAGTTCGCATCCTTCACCGATTTGTGTGCGGGCATCAGGAATGGAATGAATAGTTACATTTTTTATTTTGTTTGCTCCTTTAATGTAAGCATCCTGTCCGATCCAGGTATCTTTTAGTATACGGCTGTTTTTAACAACTGTGCGATCACCTATCATTCCATAATAACCCCGCCTTGTGTCAAAGCGACTGGCAGTAAAATCAATAAATTTTTGTTGTAGGGATTTGTCATTCCGGTTTCGGCTCCATAAATAAGCATCGCCGGCCAGCATGCCATCAAATGGCAGGATACTGCGGCCTCCGTTTTCATTGCATACTTCCAGCCAGATCCGTACTTTCTCATCTTCTCCTTCCTTTATTATGCCATTGCCGAATTTGGAATGGCTTGTGGTTGCCAGTTCATTGACGTTGACGAGCATCACTTCATTCCCAATAATATAATGCGCCATGTAATTCACATTATCAACCACAACGTTGTCACCAAAATCGCAACTGATAATAGTACTGTTGTATAAGCCAACTGCCATGCGGAGGTTGTTGAATTCCATGCAATAGGGTTCCAGTTTCCCTATGCGTACAAGTCCAAAGAATTTACAATTCTTTACGAGCTCCGGATTAAAAGCATCCGACACTAAAATTTTATTCCAGTCGTCACTCTGGTTGCGGTTGCGTACCAGCACCTCAATTTCGTACGCGCTTAATTGCCGGTAGCTGATACCACTCTTATTCTGCTGGTTACGCAGGTAGTATTCGTTTTTCCCTGCAGGAAGATAAGGGGCGGGAATAAAATCATAACCCAGGGCCTGCAATGGGCTTTTTCGTATAAGGTTCATACAACTACAATGGTTTAGTGAAGCGGATTCAACCGGAATTAAAGATAACACAACCCGATTTTACCGGGAGTGGTTTATTTCGTAATTTCTCCGCATTGAATCAGCCTTCAATATATTTTGTATGCATAAAACCGCTGTTTTTTTTGTTTGCCTATTATTTGCCTGCGGAGTTGTAACCGCACAGCAAAAAAAATACAGTATAAGTAAGCTGGCCTTAAAGGATAAAATTAAAGGGGGATGGGCCGGCCAGACTATTGGCGTTACCTATGGCGGACCTATGGAGTTTCGGTATTGTGGTACCATGATTAATGCATACCAGCCTATTCCCTGGTATGATGGCTATGTGAAGAAAACAATGCTGGAGAGCCCTGGCTTATATGATGACCTGTATATGGACCTCACTTTTGTTGAAGTGTTTGAAAAAGAGGGATTGGATGCACCGGTTGCATCGCATGCGAAAGCCTTTGCCAACGCAGGTTATGCGCTTTGGCATGCTAACCAGGCCGCACGGTACAATATTTTGCAGGGCATAATGCCGCCTCAATCGGGGTACTGGGAAAATAATCCGCATGCCGATTGTATCGATTACCAGATCGAAAGTGATTTCGCCGGACTGATGTCTCCAGGGATGCCAAATGTGGCTGCGAAAATTTCAGATAAGATCGGGCATATCATGAATTATGGTGATGGATATTATGGTGGTGTGTTCCTTGGATCCTGTTATACCCTGGCTTTTGTTTCCAGTGATATTCCGCAAATTATTAATGAAGCGCTGAAGACAATTCCTTCGCAAAGCAAATATTACCAATGTATTTCGGATGTGATTCGCTGGCATAAGGCTTATCCCACAGACTGGACAAAGACATGGTTTGAATTGCAAAAAAAATGGGCCCAGGATATCGGTTGCCCGGATGGCGTTTTTGCACCTTTCAACATTGATGCAACCATAAACTCTGCCTATGTAGTGATCGGGTTATTGTATGGCAATGGTGATTTTTCAAAAACTATGGATATTACAACGCGATGCGGACAGGATGCCGATTGTAATCCTTCTTCCGCAGGAGGAATACTGGGTACGATTCTGGGCTATAATAAAATTCCGGATTACTGGAAAAAAGGCTTGAAAGATGCCGAGCAGATAGATTTCAAGTATACTTCCACTTCATTGGCTGATGTTTATGAAATTGGCTACAAGCATGCCTTGCAGAATATTGCAAAGAATGGCGGGGATATCAGCAAAGATGTTATCAGCCTGCCTTATGAAGCCCCCAAGGCAGTAAAATTGGAGCAGAGTTTCGGCGATGCTTACCCAATTTCCCAGCAATTTGTAAACAAGGCGCTGGAGGGTGAGTACAATTTTGATTTTACGGGGACAGGTTTTGTTGTAAAAGGTGAAACTGCAAGGTGGAATTCAACCAGCCAGTATGTTTTTGAATTGGAAGTGTATATCGATAACCAGCTATTTGAAAAAGCGAAACTGCCTGTTGCTTATACTACGCGCCGCCATGAACTGACCTGGAAATATAAGTTGCCCTTGGGGAAACACCTGGTCAGGTTAAAACTGCTGAACCCGGTTGCAGGTGAACAGTGCCGGATATCTGATATCCTTATATACGGAACAAAGCCGGTACAAAAAACAAAGTAAATTATTCTACAGTTACGCTTTTTGCCAGGTTACGGGGTTTGTCGACATCATAGCCCTTGGCAACGCCGATATAGTAGGCAATTAATTGCATGGGTATGGCATTTATAATTGGTGCGATCAACTCATCGGCATAAGGCACAACTATAAGGTCATCAGCCAGGGAATTAGCGGCATCATCACCTTCACTGACTATTGCAATAATCTTCCCTTTTCGTGCTTTGATTTCCTGCATATTGCTCAAAACTTTTTCATGGAAGCTGTCTTTTGTAGCCACGAAAAAGACGGGGAGTTTATTATCAACAAGCGCAATGGGGCCATGTTTCATTTCTGCTGCAGGGTACCCTTCAGCGTGTATGTATGATATTTCCTTGAGTTTAAGGGCGCCTTCAAGGGCAACCGGGAAATTATAACCGCGTCCAAGGAAGAGCGCATCTGTAGCATCTTTGTATTTCAAGGCAATTCTTTCGATATTTTCCTTGTTTAATAATGCAGCCCCAACTTTTTCCGGAACATCATTCAATTCTGTAAGCAGGTGCATGTATCTTTTTTCAGGAAGAGTGCCTTTAAGGTAGCCTATTTTCAGTGCCATCATGGTCAGCACGGCAAGCTGTGCCGTAAATGCTTTTGTACTTGCTACGCCTATCTCCGGGCCGGCATGCGTATAAGCGCCAGCGTGAGAGGTACGGGCAATGGAAGAACCAACTACATTCACTACACCCAGGATGATCGCCCCTTTTTCTTTTGCGCTTTCGATAGCCACCAGGGTATCAGCAGTTTCCCCGCTTTGCGAAATCGCAATAATAACATCACCTTTATTTACGATGGGGTTCCTGTACCGGAACTCTGAAGCATATTCCACTTCAACAGGTATACGGGTCACTTCTTCAAAAATGTATTCTGCAATCAGTCCGGCATGCCAGCTGGTACCACAGGCAATAATTATAATGCGGCTGGCAGTAGTGAGTTGTTCTGCATATTGCTGGATGCCACTCATGGTGATACTGCCGTTAGCAGCATCAAGCCTTCCGCGCAGGCAATCAAAAATAGTATTGGGCTGCTCAAAAATTTCCTTCAGCATAAAATGGTCATAGCCACCTTTTTCAATTGCAGCCAGTTCCATATCCAGTTTGGTTATGAAGGGGGTAATTTTTTCGTTACCCAGGTTTTTAAGGATCAGCTCATCAGATTTGATGATGGCCAGTTCATAGTCATTGACGTACACCACTTCTTTGGTATATTCGATAATCGGGGAAGCATCACTTGCCAGGAAATGTTCACCCTTGCCAATCCCGATTACCAGCGGTGAGCCTTTGCGTGCCGCGATTAAAGTATCCGGGTGGTCTTCGTCGATGACCACAATAACATATGCACCGACAACACGTTTCAAGGCAATACGTATTGCTTCTTCCAGTTCGCCGCCATTGTTGGAATGGATATCGTCGATGAAATTCAGTAAAACTTCGGTGTCAGTATCACTGGTAAATTCGTATCCTTTTTTTACCAGGTCCTGCTTTAATTGCATGTAGTTTTCGATAATGCCATTATGGATCATCGCCAGTTTTCCGCTTCGGGAAACATGCGGGTGGGCATTGCGGTCGCAGGGTTCGCCATGGGTTGCCCAACGGGTATGGCCAATGCCAATATTTGCATGCAGGTCTTTGCCAACCAGGGTTTCTTCCAGTTCGGCAACTTTACCCTGTTTTTTAAATACTCTCAGTCCATTATTAATGAGGGCCACACCTGAACTGTCGTAGCCACGGTATTCAAGTCTTTTAAGTCCCTTTAGTATAACCGGGTAGGCTTCCCTGTGTCCAATATAAGCAACAATTCCACACATGATATTCAGTTGACTTTGGCGAAATGAGGTAATTTTGAGGCAATAATAGTTAATATTAGCTATACCTTAAAGCGAACGCCTCGTAACATTATTTATTGTTTTAATGTTGTTTCGAAGAGCCTGAAGATGCGCTTATATTCATCAGTCCAGCTACTGGGTTCCACAAAACCATGGTCTTCAAGCGGGTAAGCGGCAATTTCCCAGTTGTCTTTGCCTAATTCAATCAGGCGCTGGCTTAGGCGAACCACATCTTCGAAATGTACATTGGTGTCAATCATGCCATGGCAGATTAACAGTTTGCCACAGAGGCCGGCTGCATGGTATATCGGGGAGCTTCGCCGGTAAGCGACACTATCGGTAAAGGGTTCATTAAGGATATTTGATGTGTAGCCGTGGTTATAGTGGGCCCAGTCGGTAACCGGCCGTAATGCAGCGCCGGCAGAAAATACGCCTGGTGTGGTAAACATTGCCATCAGGGTAATGAAGCCACCATATGATCCTCCATAAATGCCGATATTCTTTGGGTTTACGCCATATTTTTCGACCAGTAGTTTTGCCCCATCTACATTGTCGGTAAGGTCTTTCCCGCCCATAAAACGATAGATGCCCGTGCGCCAGTTGCGGCCATAACCTGAACTTGCCCGGTAATCAATATCAAGAACTGTATAGCCATTATCTGCAAGCAGGTTGTGAAACATATATTCCCTGAAATAACTGCTCCACCATTTGTGTGCGTTTTGCAGGTAACCGGCGCCATGCACAAATATTACAGCGGGTTTCGAAGGATGGGATTTCGCTGGTTGGTACAGCCTTGCATATACAGTTGCCCCATCGCGTGCCACAAATGTGATCAGCTCCGGCACCCTCCAGGGATAGGCCGAAAATTCTTCGCTGGTAGCCTTGAAAGTAATTTGCTGCGGCAGACTGCCGGATTTATTGTCTTGCAGGTAAAGCTCCCAGGGCTTGTTGCTGGAAGAGTACAGGATAGCGAGTTTCTTTTCATCGGGTGATACAGATACCTTGTTTGCCCCTGTCTGCGTTGTGAGCTGATCCGGTTTTCCACCGGTTACGGGTAGCCGGTAAAAATGCTGTTCACCCGGGTGCAATTCATTGCTGGTAAAATAAAAGTATTTCTTATCGGATGAAAGCCTCGCTGTCTGGATTTCGAAATTTCCTGCTGTTATTGCTTTCAGGGAATGGCTACTGACGGAGAATATATAAAGATGTGAGTAACCGCTTTTCTCTGATTGGAACCAGAACTGTTCATTGCTGATCCAGCCAAAATTTCCACCACCCCAACTGCCGCCGATACCCGGCCCGTCTATCCAGGCTGAATCGTATTGGTGATCAAGCAGGCTTAGCCTGGCTGTATTGCCGTCCAATAGTATTAGCCAGCGGTCTTTGTTGTCGGTGGAACGAAAATCCACAACCGCATATGGTGCTGAAGGTGCCCAGCTTATGTCAGTGGCATTCACTTTACGGACAGGCGGATCCGGAACCGGACTTGCGAAATCGGGCTGGTGCCTGATACCTGGGAGTGAATCGGTCTTGATTTTGTAAACAGTGTCTTTCCTTCGGTCATACAGGAATAATTCCTGGTCTCCTTCGGGAGCGCCTACCTTGGTGCGACTGGGAATTTCCTCGGTAAATCCCGTTTCGGTTACATAACTCGGGACTATAGTTTTTTTTGCGTTACCGGCTGGTTTTGTAAGGCAATAAGTAATGTATCGGCCATCGCTGCTCAGTTGCAACCGATCCAGGATTTTATCTTCCGTATATATCTTTTTCAATTCCTGAAGCCTGGTTTTTTTTTGCAGTGAATCTGCCAGGTCTTTTTTGTACTTCCTGCTTTTCAGTACATCGAAATTTTTCAACTGGTCTTCTTCCAGCCATTTTTCCTGTAAAGTTGTTGCCTCATTTTTACCGGATGCGGGCGGATTGCCTGCCCTGAAATTACTGAGTTGTAAAGTTTCGCCTGAACGGATATCCCATGCGAATAAATTCAGGTTGCGCTCATAAACAATTTTAGTATCAGCAAATGAGAAGAATGGATCGGATTCATTTTCGGCTGTCTGGGTTATCCGTTTCCTGATGCCTGATTTTATATCAACATAAAAAACATCGCCATCCTTGCTATATGTATATGCTGAATTGGTGGTATTGAAAACCAGTTGGTCCTGGGTGATGAGTGACTGGCGGGTTGGTATATCCGCTTTTGTGATGCCGGTTTTCCCCGGTATTAAAAAATAGAGTGAATCGCTGACTGATTTATCGGGGTTCCAGTAAAAAAAGAGTTTTCCATCAGCAGACCAGAAAGGGTTAGCAGGTGAAGAACCGATCCATTTGGGATCGCGCATGATTTGTTCTATGGTAAGCCCTGTTGTTTTTTGTTGCGCATGGAGGCTAACGGTTATGGACAATAGGATGTAGATGAAAAATGATTTCATGAGTAGAAACTATGGTCGGTTTATAAAATTATAACAGGATGCCGCGAAGGAAAATATAGGCAACTGAAAAATAAATAATTAAACCTGTTACATCAACAAGGGTTGCCACAAAAGGAGCGGATGATACTGCAGGGTCAGCCCCGGCCTTCTTCAGCACAATTGGAAGCATCGATCCGCTGAGTGTTCCCCAAAGCACAACACCAACCAATGCAAATCCAACGGTAAAGGCAACCGAAATATAGTGCGGCCCGTAAATTTGCGGGAAAAATTGTGCCCACATCATTACGCGGGTAAAGCCAATCAATCCAAGTACCGATCCCAATAATAATCCAGACATGATTTCACGGCGTAAGACGCGCCACCAGTCTGTAATGGTAATTTCGCCAACGGCCATAGCCTGTATGATAAGGGTGGAAGCCTGGGATCCGCTGTTTCCCCCGCTGGAAATGATCAGTGGAATGAAAAGGGCAAGTACCACTGCTTTGGAAATTTCGTCTTCAAAATAACCCATAGCCGTGGCAGTCAGCATTTCCCCTATAAACAGCACGACCATCCATATTATCCTTTTTTGGAAAAGTTTAAATAATGGGATTTCGAGGTAGGGTTCCTCCAGCGCTTCGGTACCACCAATTTTCTGGATGTCTTCACTGAATTCTTCTGTCGCTACCCATAAAATGTCATCGATCGTAACGATGCCCAGCAAAATATTATTATCATCCACTACCGGTAAAGCCACTCGGTTATTCATTTTAAAAATCTGGTTGGCTTCTTCCTGGTCATCTGTAACTTTCAACGCGATATAACGATAGTCAATGATTTCGCTGACGATATGGTCCGGACTGGCAAGTATGACTTCCCTGATCCGCATATCATCTACAAATTCGCCCTTATCATTAACCACATAAATCACATCAATTGTTTCACTATCCCGGCCAACATTGCGGATATGCTCAAGCACTTCCGCAATTGTCCAGTCGTCTTTTACGGCGATATAATCGGGTGTCATTAACCTGCCCACGCTGCCTTCAGGGTAACCAAGCAGGGCGAGGGTGATCTTGCGTTCTTCAGGTTCCAGGGTTTTGATTAGTTCCTTCACCACTTCGCTGGGCAATTCTTCGAGGAAGGCGGTGCGGTCATCGGCCGGAAGCTCATTGAGCAACTCAGCAGATTTCAGGGGTGGAAGCTGGTTGATGATATCCTTCTGTACCGACACATCCAGTATTTTGAAAACACTGGCTGCCCGATGGGTACTCATATTGCCAATTATCTGGCTGGCGTATTCATCATACTCATCTACCAGTTCAGCCACATCACTGATATTCTGGTTATTCAGGAATTCCCTGATAAGCAGTTTATCTTCCAGGTGGATGATCGATTCAAACTGTTCGCTGATAGTTTGGGGTGTTTCCAGTTCTTCAGACATTGGCCAAAATTACCAACTTAGGTCTTTATATTGTGCAATGATTTTGCCCTGCTTACTTGTAGCCCCGACTGATAAGATGGGTAGAGGTGTTTTCACGACCGAAGCCCTTGCTGCTTTTACAGTAATAGAAATAAGTCCGGTTATCGTAATGAGCGCCGGAGAAAGGGCTTTGCTCGACCAGACCACCCTGCACGATTATATTTTCGAGTGGGGTGAAGACCGGCAATCCTGCTGTATGGCCCTTGGTTATGTACCTGTATATAATCATTCATATGCCAGTAATTGCGAATACGAAATGGATTTTGAACACGGGCTGATACGTATTAAAACCATGCGCGATATTGCCGCAGGGGAAGAGTTGTTCATCAATTACAACGGCGACTGGGATGACGCAACGCCGCTTTGGTTTGATGCAATTTAATTGCCGGGCAGTTTGGCGATAGCTAAGGCCAGGTTACCTGTAACATTTGCCTGTACCTGCACATTATCCTTATTGATAACGAGGCCGTTTAACCGCAATTGGCTGGTGCCGCCTTTCAGGGTTATACCATCTGCAACAGTACGGTTGAACTGGCTGTCAATCCGTGTTTTGTTTTTTTGGTACAACTCAGACACATTTACTTTCGCCTGTTGCCGTAAACGTTCCAGAATCTGCCTGTTGAAAAATGTTTTTCCTATCTGGAGCGTGATACTGGAAGAATTGAGGTCATATTCCAGGTCGGGCACAGTAATCGTTTGTGTGGCCAGGTCCAGCTCCGGACTGCCTTGCAGGTAGAGTGTGCCTTTTTTGGTGCCGGTAAAACTGATCCTGAATTCAACTTTGTAATTGTCCAGCCCCCGAACCATTACATTTTCGATCTTAATTTTCTCTCCCTTAACATCGAACTCCCGGTTGCGTAATGTCCGCGTAAGCAAAGTGTCGATTGTCGTATAATCATAAATAGCATTAGCCGAAAGGTTAAAGCCATTTCCGGCAATATTTCCTTTAAGTGGTGGCAGGTGCCGCGAAACATTTTCGTTACTGCTATCTGAACTGATTTCCGGGTAACAGGAAATGCCGGCCATAAAATCGAGGTTGCCGCCAGCAAAATTGATGGGACCCAGGTTTACTTCACTGGCATTGAGTTTGAGGTAACCGTATGTGCTCAGGGGTATTTTCCTGCCGGATTTTTCCCCGATTGGTTCCAGCACATTGTCGAACCGCAAATTGCTTATTGCCGCATCGATGTTTTTCCCGAATGCATTTATAGAAGCAGAAATGCTGTCGAGGATTTCGGCAGTAACGTCGTTATTGAAAAAAGTAACCAGGCATTTGTCGATGGCCTGTATTTTATCGACCCGGGTATTGGTTCGCAAGCGATAATCGGGGGTGAAATGCAGGTCGGACACCAGGCTGATATTAACTTTTCGCATAGGTTCATCACCGAAACCACAACTTCCGTTCACCCATGGGGAGATAGCCTGGTTCATGACACAAACTGTTTTGCTGCCAGCAATCTGGTAGTTGCCGTTCATCGCAACCGTAATGCGGTTATTACTGCACGAAAACCTGAAGCCCGAACGTATAAAACGGTATTTATAGCGAAAATCACAGCCGCTATTCAGGTAACCTGGCCATCCTGCAGAAGTAATCTCTTTTGGTGCCAGTTTTTCAGCCTCCAGCAGGAATGGCTGTATGGCAATGGTGACCGGAAGGTTTACAACAGATTCCGGCAGTGGGGGAAGGCTTTTACGGACAGGTGCGGGCAGTGGCGCGCTGACTGTTTTTTTGGAGGTTGAACAGGAAGCAGTTACTAAAATTAGCAATACGTAAAACGTTGCAAGTTTTCGCTTATGCATGACCGGGTATAAGGATTTCAGTGATATGGATGCGTATAATTTCAGCGATCAGTTCCAGGCTGGCTAAAACATAAAAAACAAATGCCACTGCCGGAATCACCAGGCATCCCAGGTCGAATACATATCCGATGGGCGGCGTAAGTATATAAATGAAAATGGCAAATCCCATTAAGCTTTGTATCAGGGAAAATAGTTTCCTGATGGTATCTGCTTTGTGAAAACGGAACAGGACAGTAAGCCAGTCCTTCGTGTTATAGCTTATCATCAGGATAAGTCATTTTGTGGAAAGCGGTAGCCACGCAGGAAATCGGTGACCGGCATCCTTTTCTTTCCTTCCAGCTGGATATCAGTAACGAACAGATAACCATCCGGGCCAGCGAATTTCAACCAGGATTTATGGTCGGTTGCATATGCCCCGGGAGTTTCTGCTGGTTGAGTATATTCTTTACTTGCTGCAAAAATCTTCAGTTTTTTTCCATCGAGTTCCGTGAAGGCTGCCGGATAAGGTGATAGCCCGCGGATGAGGTTATATATTTTGTCGATCGGATCTTCCCAGTTGATCCTGCAGGTTTCGGTGAAGATTTTCGGTGCGGTCCGAACCAGCAAAGGGTCAACTTCCAACATGCTTTGCGTGATTTCTTCCAACTCCCCGGCTGCCAGCTCATTGATCGTTTCAAGCAGCAGGTCGGCACCAAGCAATTTCATCCGGTCGTGAAGGGAACCTGCGGTTTCATTTTCGCCAATATCCAGTTTGGCATGCATTAATATATTGCCTGTATCAATTTCCTGGCGAAGCTTGAAAGTGGTAACACCGGTTTCAGTTTCCCCGTTAATGATAGCCCAGTTGATTGGCGCGGCGCCCCGGTATTGGGGCAGGAGCGATCCGTGAACATTGATCGTTCCCAGCGGTGGCATATTCCAGACAATTTCGGGTAGCATGCGAAAAGCCACCACCACCTGCAAGTCGGCTTTCAATGCTTTCAATTGCGCTACAAATAAGGGATCCTTCAGTTTAACGGGCTGTAGTACATTCAGGTGATGGGCTACTGCATATTGTTTCACCGCGCTTTGCTGCAGTTGCATACCCCGCCCTGCCGGCTTATCGGGCGCAGTAATTACACCAACAATCCTGCAGCCGCCTTTTACCAGTGCATCCAGGGAAGCAACGGCAAATTCTGGTGTACCCATGAAAACAATTCTTAACTGACGATAATCCATATTCGCAAAATTACAGTGCGTTAACTGAACCGGGCTTATTCAAAATCAGGATAGAGTAAATATTTTTTTCGTATGGCTTTGAACCGGTTAAGCGCCGGCTGCCATGATTCACGAATGGTGGCTTCGGATGCACCGTTCTTCACCTGGTCCATCAGGCTGGCATTTCCGGCCAGTTTATTAAAAAAATACCCTGAAGGCGGCGCGCCCGGTTTTCCCAGGAAAAAACTGTCTTTTTGAGGAAACAGTTGGTAGGCCTGCAACAGGTACTTCAATTGCAACCGGTTATTAATAGCTGCCAATGCCTTTTGCGGGTCGCTGGAAATATCCCATCCATAACACAATTGGTTTTTGAGTTTCGGGTCTTTTGCCCCATCGCGGGAAACCGGGGTAAAGGCAAATAAATTTTTTGGCAGGCTGGGATGGCCAAAAACCTGGAAGGGATGGTCGGTTCCCCTTCCTTCACTCAATGCGGTTCCTTCAAAAAAACAGGTTGAGGGATACCAGTAAATGGCCGACATATCGGGCAGGTTGGGAGAAGGTTTTACCGGTAATACATATTTGCTTTTATGTGTATAATTGCCACAGGGAATCACTGTCAGGGAAAATGTAGCGAGTGCGCCATGCAGGCTGCTGTCCAGCCATTTTTCACCAGCCAGCATTTTGGCATATTCACCAATGGTCATACCATAAACTACAGGAACTGGTTGCATGCCCACGAATGAACGGAAAGGCTTTTCCAGTACGGGACCATCAACATAAAAACCATTCGGGTTAGGCCTGTCGAGGATCACCAGGGGAAGCCTGGCTTGTATTGCAGACTCCATAAATTCTTCGAGGGAGGAAATAAACGTATAAAACCGGCAGCCAACATCCTGGATGTCAAATACGAGAATATCTACATCGGCAAGGTCAGCAGCGGTAGCCTTCCGGTTTTTGCCATACAGGGAAATGACCCTGATGCCGGTTGCCGGATCAATGGAGTTGTCCACTTTTTCGCCGGCATCGGCGGTGCCCCGGAAACCATGTTCGGGAGCAAATATTTTTATAATATGTATGCCCTGTTTACTAAGCGTATCTACAAGGTGGATGCGGTCGGAAATAACCGAGGTCTGGTTGGCGAAAATAGCCACCCGTTTGCCTTTGAGCAGGTGCAGGTAGGACGAAAAGCGTTCGGCGGCAGGCTGTATACGCTGTGCGGGAAGGGGCTGTGAAAGCATCAGGGCCAGCAGCCAGCAGATTATCTGTTTCATGGTCCAAATATAACTCTTACCTTTCCACCCGATTTTTCAATAAAAAAAATTGATATGCAACAAGTACAATCCGGCGATACCGTTCGTGTGCATTACCATGGTCGCCTTACCGACGGAACAACATTTGACAGTTCCGAAGGCCGCGATCCATTAGAGTTCGAAGTGGGCAGTGGTATGGTGATCGCTGGTTTCGACAACGGCGTGATAGGAATGGTCATTGGCGATAAAAGAACCGTTCATATAGCGGTAGATGAAGCTTATGGTCCTAAGAATCCTGAAATGGTAATTGAGTTTCCGCGTGACCAGGTTCCAGAGGATATGCCATTGGAAGTAGGAATGCGCCTGAACCTGAACAACAGTGAGGGACAAGTAGTACCGGTAGTGATTACCGAAGTATTGGATGAAGCAGTTTTATTGGATGCCAACCATCCGCTTGCGGGTGAAGACCTGGTATTTGATATTGAGCTGGTTGAAATCAAAGCGCCTAAGTCCAGGATCATTATGCCTTAACAAAGTCAGTAAAATCTGTGCCGGTATATTAGTGTCCGGCTAAGTAACTGCCACCATCCTTTAAAAGCTGGTGGCAGTTTTTGTTGTGACAGGCTGGTTATTCCGGGGCCTGTATTGTTTCCAATAAATTATGCCCAGGATGCCTGTAGCCAGTGTACATAAGATTGTATTGATCAAAGAACCCTCGAACCCGAATGCCCCACCGGTAAGCAGCGTGTTCGTACCAATACTCTGCGTGAGAATTGAAGGCAGGTCCAGTCCGCTTACTTCATACCCCAGAACCGGGCCCTGGAAGAAATTCCAGGCGAAATGCAGGGCTATACCGAACCACAGGTTTTTGGTGAAAATATAATTGATGCCCAACAGTATGCCGGCAATAAATACATTCACGAGGGCAAGCCAGCTGGCATTGGGGTTTGCGCCATGAAAAATGGCGAATAAGGCCGCTGAAACCATTAGGGCAGGAACAGGGGTAGTGCTTTGCAACAGGTTTCTCAGCACATAGCCCCGAAAAACCCCTTCTTCTGCAAATGCGACCATCAACATCAGTCCGAAGGATAATACCAGGGAACTGCCATTGAACTGGTAATCCATCCAGTTAAGCTGGTCAATGGCTACCAGGATGCAGGTGCCCGAACCGAGGATGGCAATTGCAGTGGAGAATCCTGTTGCGGCCTGCAGCTGGAACCCCGACCATTGTATACCTATGTCGCGCCAGTTTATCCGGTCAATGTACAGACTGAAAACAAGGACCAGTGTTACGCTAATTATACAGATCAGCGTGTACATTGTGTAGAAGTCCAGCTTAAGAAAGCCAGTTGCAACAATGGCAGCCAGGTAAACGAGCAGGAAAAGGATTGTTCGCAGCCATCCAAAAGGAATAAGCGGTTTAGCCAGATTTGCCTTTGCCATCAAAAGATTAATTTGCCCGAAATTATTGCATTCATGATCAATACGTATCAATATACTGTGGAGGATCGCTTTTTACGGTATGTGCAGGTGGATACACAAAGTGATTTCTTTTCCGACAGCTTCCCGTCTACTGAAAAGCAGAAAGACCTGGGCCTGATGCTGGTGGAAGAATTAAAAGCCATCGGGCTTGCAGACGCAGAAATGGATCAATTCGGGTATGTATATGCGACAATTCCTGCCAACAGTGAAAAGGAAATTCCCACCATCTGCTTTTGTTCCCATATGGATACTTCACCGGATGTAAGCGGTACAGGTGTAAAGCCTTTAATCCATCGCAATTATGACGGTGGCGATATTGTCTTACCGGATGATCCTTCGCAGGTGATCACTATGGCCGACCACCCCTACCTGAAAGAGAAGATTGGTGAAGATATTGTTACGGCTTCGGGCACAACATTGCTGGGGGCCGATGACAAAGCCGGCGTGGCAGTGATTATGGACCTGGCAAATTTCCTGGTAACCCACCCTGAACTGAAGCATGGTAAAATAAGGATCCTCTTTACGCCGGATGAAGAGGTGGGCCGTGGCGTAAACAAGCTCGATATGAAAAAGCTTGGTGCCGATATTGGCTATACCCTGGATGCTGGTGAAGCAGGCAGCCTGGAGGAGGAGAACTTTTCAGCGGATGGTATGACCCTTCATTTTCACGGGGTCGCGGCCCATCCCGGGGCTGCCAAGGGTAAAATGGTGAATGCAATAAAAATTGCCGCAGCATTTTTAGAATCACTGCCCAAAGAAAAACTGGCGCCGGAATTTACTGAAGGCCGGGAAGGGTTTGTGCATCCGGTGAATTTGCAGGGAAGCGCTGAAAAAGCGACCCTTCAATTTATCATCCGCGATTTTGACACCATTAAATTGGGTGAATATGAATATATGTTGCAGCACCTGGGGGATGAAATAGTGAAAAAATTCCCCGGCTCATCTTTTTCCTGGGAAGTGAAGGAACAATACCGCAACATGAAAGAAGTGGTGCAGCATTTTCCGAAACTGGTGGCATACGCTGAAGAAGCGATAAGTCGTGCAGGCGGTACCGTTAGGAAGCTGCCTATCAGGGGTGGAACAGACGGTGCAAGATTGTCTTTTATGGGGTTGCCCTGCCCGAATTTATTTACCGGTGAAATGGCCCTGCACAGTAAGCATGAATTTGTAAGTGTGCAGGACATGCAGCGGAGTGTGAATACACTGGTAGAACTGGTGCAGCTCTGGGAAAAAGGCGAATAAGAATTACTTGAGTATATTGTAGACTTAAATCATTGAAAATGCCGGAATTTATTCTATCAAACTGGTGGATTCTGATCCTGGTGCTGGTGGTGTTAATGGGATTAAAAACCATCAACCAGGGATCGGTTGGCGTGGTAACCATGTTCGGAAAATACAGGCGGGTATTGCCTCCCGGACTGAACCTGATTATCCCCTTTATCGAGCAGATTTCAAAACGGGTATCGGTACAGAACCGGAGCATTGAGCTGGAATTCCAGGCAGTGACATCCGACCAGGCTAATGTATATTTTAAGAATATGCTGCTGTATGCGGTGCAGAATTCAGAAGAAGAGACCATTAAAAAAGTCGCGTTTAAATTTATAAGTGAGCGTGACCTGATGCAGGCACTGAGCCGAACAATCGAAGGCACAATCAGGTCTTTTGTGGCCACCAAGCGGCAGGCGGAGATACTGGCTTTGCGTAAAGAAATTGTTGAATATGTTAAAGAGCAGATAGACCAGCTACTGGAAGAATGGGGCTACCACTTGCTGGACCTCCAGATCAATGATATTACGTTTGACCAGGTGATCATGGATTCCATGAGCAGGGTAGTGGCTTCGAATAACCTGAAAGCGGCGGCAGAGAACGAAGGCCAGGCTTTGCTGATTACCAAGACAAAGGGTGCCGAGGCTGAAGGTAATGCCATTAAAATTGCAGCAGAAGCTGAACGTGAGGCTGCCCGTTTACGTGGACAGGGGGTGGCTTTGTTCCGGGAAGAAGTGGCAAAAGGCATGACCGAAGCCGCGGACCGGATGCGGCAGGCCAACCTCGATACAAATGTTATTTTGTTTAGCATGTGGACCGAAGCCGTAAAGAATTTTGCGGAATATGGTAAAGGGAATGTGATCTTCCTTGACGGCAGCCCTGATGGCATGGAAAAAACCATGAAGCAGATTATGGCCCTGTCAGTGCGCCACAGCGGTACGCAAAGCTGATGACATTATCTTTAGATATTGTTAATTATGATTTTATTTTTACGTTGCACTATACATTTGATTTAAACTAGCCACATGAATTTGTTTTTGTTACAGGTAACTGATACAGCAAAGCGCATAATTGACAGTACACATGCCGCATTACAGGATGGGGGGGCAGCAAAACTGAACCTGCTCGACCTGCTGTTCAAAGGCGGGGTGCTGATGATCCCATTGTTGTTGTTGCTGGTGATTGCCGTATATTTTTTCTTTGAAAGATGGATAGCCATAAAGAAAGCCAGCCAGGTAGATGAAAATTTTATGGCGATCATTAAGGACCATATTATCAATGGCAATGTATCTGCTGCCCGTTCATTGGCAAAGAATACCAACAACCCGGTAGCGCGGATGATTGATAAAGGCATCCAGCGCATTGGAAAGCCCATTGATGCCATTGAGAAGAGCATGGAGAATGTAGGCAAGCTTGAAATGTATAAAATGGAAAGGAATTTGTCGGTATTGTCGCTGGTTTCAGGCATCGCCCCGATGTTCGGGTTTTTGGGAACCATTGTGGGTATGGTGCAATTGTTTTACGGCATTTCTTCAACCGGTGAGTATACGCTAAGTACTATTGCGAGTGGTATTTATGTGAAGATGATCACTTCTGCAACCGGTTTGATTATCGGCTTGCTGGCTTATGTAGGACATAGTTTTTTAAATGCACAGGTTGACAAGACCGTGAACAAGATGGAAGTGGCAAGTGCCGATTTTATAGATACGTTACAGGAACCAACCCGATAGTCTGCGGTTGACAAAATGCAAACCATGAATTTAAGAAGAAGACTCAGGGGAAATGCGGAAGTACATACAGGAGCACTGAACGATATCCTGTTCATTTTGCTATTGTTTTTCCTTATCGTGTCCACCCTGGCTAATCCGAATGTGATCAAATTGTCGCAGCCTAAAGCGAAGAGTGATACCAAGGCGAAACAAACTGTGGTGGTTTCAATTGATGCAAAAAAGCAGATTTATGTAGGCACTTCCCCTGTAACGCTGCCTGATCTTAAATCGAAGCTCCAGCCTATTTTAGCGAAGGAAACCGACCAGCCTTCTGTGGTAATTAACGCCGATAAATCTGTCCCGGTGGAGGACGTTGTTGCCGTAATGCGGGTGGCCCGTGAATTAGGCGCAAAGTCAGTTTTGGCTGTTGATAAAAGCGGGCAGTAAATTTTGTTTACGGTTTGATCGCCCTGATCATCCTTTCTTTATCCTGCATATCTTTTCTTGTTTCGATCCGGGTTAATCCTGCCTTCGAAAAACACTGCCTCACTTGCTCACCCAGGTTTTCATGGATTTCTACATACAACCTGGCTCCCGGCGCCGCATATCCTGTTGCAAATTTTGCAATAGCCGCATAAAAAACCAGGGCATTTTCGTCAGGTACAAAAAGGGCAATACCGGGTTCATATTTTACTACGTGCTGGTCCATTTCATTACGGCCACTTTGCGGAATATATGGCGGGTTGCTCACAATTATATTTGGCCTGGGAAGGGATGCCCGGTCCTGTTCCTGCAGGAAATCAATATGGTGCCAATGGATATTTGTACCTAATGCTTTTGCATTTAAAGCAGCTACTTCTAATGCCCCTTCGCTGATATCACAGCTATGTATAGTTGCCATTGGCAGTTTCTTTGCCAGGCTGATAGGAATACAACCACTTCCACTGCCGATATCCAGTACGGTAATTGCCGGATGGCCTTTTTCCTCTTTTACGATCCATTCAACAAGTTCTTCAGTTTCAGGCCGCGGGATGAGTACCCTTTCATCCACAAAAAATTTCATACCCTGGAACCAGGCTTCATTGAGTACATATTGGACGGGGCGGTGGTCCAGGAGCTGGTTGAGAAACTGGTTGATCCTTATTTCCTGTTCCGCCTGGAGGGAGGATCCCAGGCTTTCGTTATTTCGCATGCCGGTAATTTTTTCCATCACCATATTGGCAATGATAAAGGCTTCACGTTCACCGTAATCAGCAACAAGCTTGCCTTGCAGGAAATGGAATTTTTCGGCAATGGTCATCCGTAAAGGTAATTTTGAATCTCTGGTTTCCGCTACAAAATGACAGGAATTCTATAATATTAATGATGCGGTTTCTGGTAGATTTGTACAACCTGCTATGATTGAATACCGCCATATGGAGCCTGATAATATTGGTGCAGGGCTTGAGCTCTGCCGTAAAGCCCAATGGAACCAGCTTGCGCGGGATTGGCAGGTTTTCCTGGAACTCAGTCCCCGTGGTTCTTGTGTTGCAGTTTGTGATGGTAAAATTATTGGGACAGTTACCACTATAAGTTATGAGCACATATTCAGTTGGATTGGGATGGTTTTGGTTGATCCGGCAAACAGGCGGCAAGGGATTGGTCTCCGCTTATTGCAGGAAGCGCTTCATATTTTAGGGGAAGAAGAAACGGTTAAACTGGATGCTACCCCCGCGGGCCGCGAAGTGTATTTGAAATTAAATTTTGTTGATGAATATAGGTTAAGCCGGATGGGTGCGGTTGTTAACCCTGTAAAATTACCTGTTTCCACAGCAAGGTCTCTCAGCAGGGATGATTTGCCAGCCGTGTTCGAATTTGACCAAAAGGTATTTGGTGCCAGGCGGCATCTTTTATTGGAATGGCTGTTTACAGGTGCGCCACAATATGCATTTATTGCAGAGGGGGAAGTTGGAATTATGGGTTACTGTTTTGGGAGGCCCGGACATAATTTTACACAAATCGGGCCTGTAGTTGCAACGGATACCGCGATAGCTAAAAACCTTGTTTCAGCTGCCTTGCAGAAATGTATCGGGGGAACTGTAATTTTGGATGCAACACATTTTGATGAGGAATGGTTCAAATGGCTCGATTCAATTGGTTTTGCGGAACAGCGTCCTTTTATCCGGATGTACCATGGCAGTAATCGTTTTCCTGGAATACCAGGAAAGCAATTTGCGATTTTGGGCCCTGAGTTTGGATAGGCGTTTTAATGTATAAATAATTCTGGTATATGGGAAAATTTTTGGAAAGCATAAGTCAATCCCACCGGGAATTCATTGAGAAACAGCATGTTTTTTTCGTCGCTACAGCTCCATTAAGTGCAGAGGGGAGGGTGAACCTTTCTCCCAAAGGTTTAGATTCTTTTAAAGTGTTATCTGAAAACGAGGTGGCTTATATGGACCTTATCAGTAGTGGCAATGAAACCTCGGCACATACATTGGAAAATGGCAGGATAACTTTTATGTTCTGCTCTTTCGAGGGCAAGCCGAATATCCTGCGCCTATATGGAAAGGCTAAAACAATTTTGCCAGGCACTGAGGCGTGGGAAGTATATGCGCCCCATTTCAAAATTTACCCGAGCACACGGCAAATCATAGTGGCGAATATTGATCTCGTCCAAACCTCCTGCGGATTTGGTGTTCCGCTTTTTGAGTATTCCGGTGAAAGGGATATCCATTTCGAATGGGCAGAAAAGAAAGGCCCTGATGGATTGAAGAAATATGTCGAAGAAAAAAATTTAATTAGTCTTGATGGATTGCCAACTGTACTTGGATTAAAAGCCGGCCAGTAAACGGCCGGCTTTTTTAAAAAAGTCAGTAATTCCAAAGCCTTGTAATATTAAAGCCAATCAGGAATTGATTATTGGTGTAGTCGTTTTGATTATACATATTATTACTCTGTGGTACTATACCATAATAATTGGTTGCAAATACCTGGAAAGAGTGCGCACTTGTTGTGGTTTCGAATCCGAAACAGATATTCGGGTGTGGGTTATTGGTAGGGTGTTGAGTAACCGGCTGGTTATATCCGGCAATAATGGCAGATTTTTCAGTGATTTTATACCGTCCATAAATTGCAAAGGCGAAATGTCCATTATACATTTTATTCTGGACCTCACCCTTTTCATCAACATAACCTTCTACATTATTGAACCAGGAATAGTTTGCAGAAACCTGTGCGGAAAATTTTTCAGTAATTTTTCGTGCAACAATCAACTCATTGTAATAGGAAAACCGGTCAACACTATTAACGAAATTGCTTTTGTCCCTTGCGTCGATGACCATATTTCCGAAATATGTAAGACTGATCGGCATTGAATTATCTGTCGTCTGTTGCAACAGGGCGTATTTTGCATTAAAGTCAATCTGGTATCTTTCTTTAGTTATCCCGGCACCTACGTAAAGTTTGTTAATAGGTGAATAGTTCATTGCCAGCCTGATATTTGTAGGTGCGAACATTCCCCAGAAATCTTTTTTGCCATTATCCCATGTGCCAAACCGGTGTTGGATAGCGAACTCCAGGGATCCCTTAATTGGCACCATTACAGATTGGTTATCGATTATATAGTTACTTCCAAAAGTGTTTTTCACCGGTTTCACTTTCTTTGGTGCAGGTGCCAGTGTGGTGTCTTGCCCTATGGCAAGTCCTGCCTGGAGACAGAGTAATACGGCCGGCAGCAGGAACCTGGATTTTAGGAATGTAGGAATATTATTGAAGTATTTTTTCATAACCTTAAGTTTAGTTGTTTTTAGCCCCTTGTTTGATCCATGCAAGCATTAAAGAGTTATAATCTTTATTGATTCCACTGGGTGGCATTGGTGTTGATTTTTTACCAGTCATCCACAGATAAATAACACTTGATTCAGGATCTGCGGTATTGACGTAACCTCCATTCATAAGGGAATTATAAGCATTGGCTGCTGTAAGGTCCGGGGATTTTCCGCCTGTTGTATGGCATCCGCTTAAACTGCAGCTGCTATTGAATATCGGGATGATATCAGCAGTGAAACTTACAGGCCTGGTAATCTCTTCACCTGTTGTAGAAATGACTGATACATTCTTGTAACACCCAATCAGCAGAAGCATGATAAAGCAGGCCAAAAACCCTATTGTTTTTTTATATTGTAACATGATCTTCGCATTTAGCGTTTAGGTTTTCAGTAACAGGGCCTGTCAGTCTTTTTTAAATTTCAATACCAGGTTTGGCTTGATAGAGTGTTGGTTGTTTGAATTATTAAATATGGCCATTCCGAAAGGCTGATCCTGGAGGCTTTCAAAATTTATATCTTGTTTTAATGAGCTATTGGTGTTCAGTAGCCTTTTAAATTCTACGACCCAGCCTGATCCTGTATGGGTGCCTTTCGCAGTAAAGTCTGCGCGACCAGCTGTATATTGAACTGCTATGAAACTGGGAATACATTTAGTTCCGACACCACCGTTAACACCCGGTTTTTGCAGGTATTCTCCGTCTGTTGAGGGGTCTAATGTGCCGCCATCATAAGTTAATACACCATCACTACTTACGCCGGTTACTTTTCTGGCAGCGCCTCCTGGTAAAGTATCTGCTACATCATAGTAGGCTTTATTGGTTGCGTCCGGAATAATCCAGGCCGGAACGTTTACGCTTGCGCCATCGCCGTCAAGTTTCAGGGAAACGCGGTTGTTGATGGGACCATTACTTGGATCTGTATTGTTGTTTTTGTAGCTAGTTGAATATGGTGTAGGTGGAACCAGGTCGTCAGCATGGCGGCCATTTCCGGCACCACCAACTGTATCTGTCGTAGCTGGACCACCAGCCCAATCCTGGTATTGGTCATCCATTTGATTGGTCAGCAAGTCTTTTTGCAAATGCAGCCACCACATGTCAATTTTTTCGTTTGCGCCATTGGTATAGTGGTTTCCGCTTTTATTCGCTACCATAACACCAGCATAATTCCTGTAAGAATTAAAGAGGTGGCAGCTTGCATAGCAGGTTTGCCCGGTGAATTTTGGAGTTGAGTTATCTATATCCCAAAGCATGGCCAATTGATCCTGGCCGATACCTTCCCTGGTTAGAACACCGTTTACATCAAATTGGCGGCTGTTTGCTTCTTGTGCCCAGCGTTTTTTTGCCGGATCAAAATACCAGGGTTGAACAGCTGTTCCCTGTGTGGGATCATTCCATTCAGCCAGGAAATAAATGTATTGCGCGTCATACATTGCCCGTAGGGTGTAGGTGTATTTATCACCAATGTATCCTGCGAACAGGCCGTTGCCAGGGTTGGGTACTTCAGTTTGCCCGGTTAACTTGGTGGCGTTTTCCCAGATTGCGTCGATTGTGCCATCAATTGCCGGTGGTGTAGTGGTTAGTAAGGCCACCAGGTCGGTTGAACTATTCGTAGTTGGGGTAGTGGTGAGTACCTGATTATCCTTTGTGCAATAAGTTAGCGTTAAAACAGATGCAGACATTAAGGCTACTAATGCGTAACTTTTTTTAAACAGTTTCATACAGCGTGATTTTATTAAATAGTATTGAAGGAAATCGGGTGCAAATTATTCAGGAGTATTTGACAGTTTTATGACAATGGGCTCGAATAAACCTGATTTAAATCATATTTTGCCTTTTTTGCCGGGTTATTGTTTTTCCGTACTATTCACTAAATTCAAATTATAACCTGTCTTTCGGCACTTCGATGGGGTAACATGGAAAGAATCAAAATTTTTCTGCCTGGAAAAATAATTTCAGTAAGTAAAATTCATCAGTAAAATGAAAATGCTGAAACTTCTTTTGGTTGCAATGGCTGCCTTTTGTTCTCTGCAGGCACAGAATACGGAAGCGGATAGTTTAAAAAAATTACTACCCAATGCTAAGGAAGATCACGCGCAGGTAAGGGTCCTGGAAGGATTAAGCTATGCATATTTATCAACCAGTCCTGATACAGCACTGCATTATGCATTAAAAGGATTAGAACTTGCCAGGAAAATCGGGGATACAAATGGTGAAGCGATCTGCATAAATGCATTGGGCAGTGTTAATTTCCATGTCGGTGATTATGCCAAAGCGTTAGAATTGTATTTGCAGGCCTTGCAAATGAAAGAGCAGTTAAAAATCCGGCAAAATCTTGCCGTTTATTACTTTAATATATCAAATGTTTACAATGTCCAGGGAGATACCACACAGGCATTATACTATCTTTTTAAAACAAAGAAAGAGGATGAAAAGGCCGGGGACAGTTCAGGGATAATGTTCGACCTGTATAGTTTAAGCGATGCCTACCTTCGTATGGGAAAGACTGATTCTGCATTGTATTATTTGCACCTGTCAAACCGGGTTTGCAACCGGCTGGACGATAAGAATATGGTCCCTGCCATTTTAATTAAATATGGCGATATTTATTCGAGCCTGAAAAACATTCCGGTTGCTATAAATTATTATCACAATAGTATTTATTATGCGCGGGATATTAATGATAACCAGGTGTTGTCAGAAGATTACCTCGCACTGGCCAGGATATTTGGCCAAAACAACAATACCGATTCTTCCACCTATTATGCACGTAAAGCACTGATTTTGGCCAGTGAGGCTCCATTTCTTAAAACAGTATTGGATGCAGGCATGTTCCTTGCAGGCGCATTTAAGGTCCAGAAGAAATATGACAGTGCGTTTAAATACCTTGAATTAAGTATTGCTACAAAGGATAGCCTGTTTAATATTGAAAATGTAAAGAAAGTCCAAAACCTGAAATTACAGGAACTGCAAAGGCAGCAATCCATTGAAACTGCAAGGATTGAATACCGGAATAAAGTGAAATTATACCTGGTAATTTCTGCATCATTTATCTTTTTGGGGATCGCCCTTGTGCTATGGCGCAATAACAAACAAAAGCAGGAAGCCTATACCTTATTGCAACAACAAAAGGCTAAGACAGACGATGCGCTGGATGAACTAAGATCCACCCAGTCGCAATTAGTGTTGCGTGAAAAAATGGCATCTCTTGGTGAGCTTACGGCAGGAATCGCCCATGAAATCCAGAATCCGTTAAACTTCGTCAATAATTTTTCAGAAGTGAATAAAGAGTTGCTCGTAGAAATGAAAGAAGAGATTGATAAAGGGAACTTAAATGAAGTAAAATCTATTGCTCATGCCTTGATTGACAATGCAGAAAGAATAAATCAACATGGTAAAAGGGCAGATGCTATTGTAAAAGGCATGTTACAACACAGTCGCAGCAGCAGTGGGCTAAAGGAACCAACTGATATCAATGCATTGGCTGATGAATTCCTGCGGCTGGCGTATCATGGATTAAGGGCTAAAGACAAATCATTTAATGCAACGTTGCATACGGATTTTGACCAGGGGTTGGGAAAAATCAATATTATTCCCCAGGATATCGGCCGGGTTTTACTAAACCTCTACAACAATGCTTTTCATGCGGTGCTGGAGAAAAAGAAATCATCAATGGTTGAATATATACCAACGGTTTCCGTAAGTACAAGGAAACTGGGTGATAAAGTTGAAATCAGGATAAAAGACAATGGTATCGGTATTCCTGAAAAACTGCGCGGAAAAATATTCCAGCCATTTTTTACCACAAAGCCAACCGGTCAGGGTACAGGGTTAGGCCTGTCTTTATCGTATGACATTATTACTAAAGGCCATGGCGGAGCTATATTGCTTGAATCTGAACCAGGTGAAGGCTCGTTATTTATTATTCAATTGCCGGTATAATTTATTGCCTATTGCTAAAATTGTCCGTACAGCTCACGTAGAGTTTTATGGTCTATAGTTGATTTCCAGTTTTTCCCAATTGCATTTTCCCAAAGAGGTTCCATGCCCAGCGATATCGAAATCATTTTATTAAACTGGTCTTCAGTTAGTGATTGGGTTAGGTTTTTAGGTATTTCGATCTTGTTTTTCGAGATCATTTCCTTGAATTTCAAGACCCCATCCGGGTAATAATGTGCTAATTTGTCGAATACGATACAATTACCAATACCGTGTTTCGTACCTAACAAATAGGACAATCCATAGCTTACGGCATGGGCAACCCCGACCTGTGAATAAGCAATACTCATGCCGCCTGCATAGGAGGCCATCATCAATTTCTCGTCAGAATCATCATCCCATTCATCCTTATGCAGGAATATTTCTTCGCACAGGTCAAGGGCCTTTTCCCCGTACATACGGCTAAAAGCATTCAGGTAGGTGCCGTTAAGGGATTCAATGCAATGTATATAACAATCCATCCCGGTATAAAATCGCTGCTGTTCTGGTACTGTTTTTAGTAGCAGGGGGTCAAGAAGTATCTGGTCAAATGGCGTAAAGTCTGAATTCATGCCCAATTTCCTGGTTGGACCCGTAAGTACACAGGTCCTGCTTACTTCAGCACCAGTACCAGAAATACTCGGTATGCCCATCTTATAAACCCCCGCATATTTTACAAGGTCCCAGCCCTGGTAATCAGCTGAAGATCCCGGATTTTTCATCATCAGGGAAACGGCTTTCGTTATATCCAAAACAGATCCACCTCCGATTCCCACGATACCTGAAACTTCCCCAAATTGTGCAGTCAGGCTGTCTTTTAATTCATCAACATAGGTGGTTTTTGGTTCGTGGGTAACATCAATAAAGATTACCTGGTCATTTCCCCTCAAAGGAATCGTACCTAAAAAGTTGGCATTGTTTTTAAAAAAATCATCTACAAAAAATATAACAGGAAGATTGTTTACCCTTTTGTGGCTCAGTATTTCATCAACCTTTTGGAACGAGCCTTTTCCATAAGTAACAAATCCGGGTAATTTGAAATTTCTAAAATTCATAATTGGTTATTTTTAACCGGCCTGTTCATCATATTGTTTGCCATGGCAAGGTCTTCCGGAGTGTCTATTTCAATTCTGTTATATTCTGTAATGACCATTTTCAGTGGAATACGATATTCAAGCCATCGCAGGCATTCAATTTGTTCGGCCATTTCAAGCGGAGTCGGGTCAAGTTTCGTGACTTTTAGTAATGTGCTTTTCCTGAATGCGTAAACACCAATGTGTTCATAATATTTGGCCCCGATATTGTTGCGATTATAGGGTATGACTGACCTTGAAAAATAAAGGGCGAATCCATTTAGGTCAATAGCTACTTTTACAAAATTCGGGTCTTCTATCTGTTCCTGCAGCTTTAAGGGCTGCATTAAGGAAGCGATTTCTATTTCAGCCTTAACATCATTCCGGAAAACAGCCAGTAACTTTTCTAATGGCTCTCTTTGCGTGAAGGGTTCATCACCTTGAATGTTTACTACAATATCAGCATCAAGATTTCCTGCTGCTTCAGCTATCCGGTCTGTGCCACACAAATGTGTAGGACTAGTCATTACCACCTTGCCACCTGCCAGCTGGATAGCCTTATATATGGCTTCATCATCGCAGGCTACGATTACTTCATCAAATAAACCTGTATTGAATACCGATTCATAAGTATGTACAATGACAGGCTTGTTTTGCAGCAGTGCTAACATTTTTCCCGGGAAACGGGTAGATCCAAACCTGGCTGGAATGATCGCAACTATTTTCATAATTCACTTAGGATAGCATTTCGCAGGATGTCTTTTTTTACGAGCAAATCGTTTTCTGTCCAGCTTAAGTTTATTGGAATGGAAATTGAGCGGCTGATCAGGTTATCTGATTGCTCAAATGATTGAAGGGCCAGGTTTTGCAATTGTTTTTTAAGGCCGGGATTTAAAGGGTAAACTGTACTGCCGCTTTTTAAGTGTTGCCAGTTCCTGATATAGTGCCAGTTATTGTCGAAATAATAAAATGCAGCCAGGCCGGCTGCCTTTAGATGGCCAATAACTTTCCTGGCAATTTCAGCAGTTGGAAGAAAAAAAGATAAAAACGTCGCACTATCTCCGGCAGGATCGTGAACTTTCCTGAATTGTATTCCGGGAATTTCAGCAATGGCTGTTTTCAAAAACGCCTTGTTGCTCCTTTGAATCTGAAGGAATTGATCCAGTTTCCTGATCTGCGCCAGGCCGACTGCGGCATGCAATTCAGAAATTCGAAAATTATAGCCGATGAATTCGTGAAGGTCGGCCCCGCGGTCTATACCCAGGTGGTCATGGCCATGATCAGTATAGGCATCGCATTTGGTGTAGATGTCTTTATTATTCGTCATAACAGCACCGCCTTCACCACAAGTAATTGTTTTTACAAAATCAAACGAAAAGGTGCCTGCATCGCCAATAGTACCAAGATACCTGCCTTTATAAGTGCCGCCAATAGCCTGGCAGGCATCTTCCAGCAGAAAGAGTTTTCTTTCCCTGCAAATATTTAACAGCGCATTCATATCCGCCATTGAGCCACACATGTGTACCGGCATAATAGCTTTGGTACGCGGGCTGATTGCCGCTTCAACGGCTTTGGGGTCGAGCGTTAGCGATTCGTCTATATCTACGAAAACAGGGGTTGCCCCTACAGATAAAATGGCTTCAAAACTTGCTACGAATGTAAAGCAGGGTAAGATTATTTCATCTCCCTCACCAATGCCCAAAGCTGCCATTGCCGTGGTCAGCGCCGCAGTACCACTGGAAGTTAATTGGGTGTGTTGTACATTTAGCTTTTGGCAGATCGCTTCTTCCAGTTCTTTCGCTTTCCAATGGCCCTGTCTTTGTTTATCAAATCCATATCGCATTAGGATTCCGGAGTCAGTTACATCCTGGACTTCCTTTCTCTCTTCATCACCAAAAAATTCATATCCCGGCATATTCTGTTTTTATCGATAAAAAATTGAAAATTACGTTGTTATTTACCCTTTGAATTGAAAGGAATCGTGTTAACAAACGGTTAACAATTGTTAAATTGTCCTTTAGGGTGCAAAAATATAGACACCTTTTTAATGGATATAATTTTTATTATCCTAATGCGTCAGATAATTTATTTCTTAAATGCGTATCTTTTTGTATTTCTGATTCATTTCCAGTTGATTATATTCAGTATTTAGGATGAGTATGATCAACTAAATTTTTATTTTTGGTTTATATATTTAAAATCGGGTGTATTTATGTTCCTGTGGTGATTTTGTAAAGCAGTTAATATGAAAGGTTTACTGTTGGTATTTTTTTCATTTTGTATCTGGGTTCCGGCATTCAGCCAGGCCGATACAAGCTTTTCTAAAATAAGGGCAGAATATATGGCCAAAAGTAAAAAGCAGCACCGGGCAGGATGGTTTCTTGTGGGTGGTGGATTAGCTATTACGACCATTGGTGTCCTTGTCCAGGCAAATAGTAATGAAAAAAACAATGGTACTGAAGCAACAGATTATACCGGTAGTGCTATCGCGCTTTTTGGGGGATGTTTAACGATCACGAGTATCCCATTTTTTATTGGTGCGGCAAATAATAAAAGACGGGCTACTATTTCATTTGGTAAAACTAATACTATACACCTCCAGGAGGGATATTTTGTAAAAAGGGCAATTCCATCTGTATCATTGACACTGAACCTTGCACGGCCTGCATTTAAAGGCCTTGAATCAGTTCGCTAACCCGAAAATGGCTATCTTTCAGGATGTGATTTTTAACGGTAAATATCCCGTTTCCCAAAGCCCATTCTATGTTTAAAGTTTTAGCATTCCAGATTGCAGACAGTATTGATATTAAAAGCTTCAAGTCAGCATTTACCGCTGAAATCTATTATTCCGACAACGATGAATTGTTTTACCAGGTTGGTACACATAAATTTATTTATGTGTTTAAATATGGGGTGGTTTGCTTCCTGGACCATTCTGAAGTGGAGATGTCGGGTTTTCTGCAACTTATTTCCCCGTTTTGCCGTAACACGCTCAAAGAAAGACTCAGTGATGAATTTGAAATTGAAACTGACGCCTCAAAATTTCAGCTGGGTTTTAATAAGGTGAGTATTACTGAACCCGATACAGAAATGTTGCGGCTTATCATGATGCATGTCTCACAGTCTGTTGCACTTGACCATTTTGAAATTCTTACCAATCAATTACTCGAAGAAGCAAATTCGCATACCCAGGTTTTGGAAATAAAGGGCAAACTCGATTTATCGGGCACCAGCCTGAAAAGATATATCGGCAAAACCCTGAACCTGAAAAACAGGATTGCTGAAAACCTGTATATTTTCGACTCTCCTGAAGAAACCTGGGAAGATGAAAGGCTTAGCAAGCTTGACCTGGGCCTTAAAAAAACATTTGACCTGCAATCACGGTTCAGGACCATCGAAGAAGGGCTCGCCATAGTAAAAGAAAACCTCGAACTTTTTAAAGACCTGCTGCAATACCGCAAAAGCATGGCACTGGAATGGATTGTTATCATTCTCATTGCAGTTGAAGTGCTTAACCTGGTAGTGGAGAAATTTTTTGGCAAATAATTTACGTATATAATCAGCCGTTTCATTGGGAGTTTTGACTAAATCTTTTAATTTGCCGGAATAAATATTTGCAACAATGGCCTTATTCAAATCTGGTAACCCTACCCTAAGCGAATCTAAATTCGAACAATCCCTTACCGGTGACCGCTCAGAACTGATGACAAGTAGCGGTACACTCAATAAGTTTTTCTTCCTTTTTTTCATGGTAATGGCCTCGGCTGTCTTCACCTGGAACGCTTTTAACCAGGGTGTAAATGTTTTTCCGTGGATGATCGGCGCAGCTATTGGTGGACTTATCCTGGCATTGGTACTGTCTTTCAAACCCCACCTGGGTTCCTACCTGGCTCCGCCATATGGACTTATGCAAGGTGTTTTCGTTGGCGGAATCAGTGCTATTTACAATGACGCTTTCGCCGGAGTGGCCCCCGGGATTGTAATGCAGGCTGTGGTACTCACTTTCGGGACTGTTATCGCGATGTTTGTTTTGTACCGCACTGGGATTATTAAAGCAACTGAAAGGTTTAAGTCAATCGTATTTACCGCTACTGCCGGCATTGCTATTTTTTACCTGATTGCCATGGTACTGCGGCTATTCAGTATCGACATCGCCTTCCTTCATGAAGGCAGTATGATTGGTATCCTTTTTTCAGTATTTGTTGTAGCTATTGCTGCCTTGAACCTGATCCTCGATTTTGACAGGATCGAACAAGGTGTCGCAATGGGCGCCCCAAAATATATGGAATGGTATGGCGCATTTGGCCTAATTGTTACCATTGTTTGGTTGTATATAGAGATACTCCGGCTGCTTAGCAAGTTGAGCAGCAGGAAATGATGGTCAGATTTCAAGCAGGCCGGCCTTATACAGAGTGTTCACTGGTTTATTGTGCCAGAATAATTCAAAGTCGGGCAGGCCTGCTGTTTCATAATCTCCTTTTATTTCCTGGAGGGTCCAGGTCTTTGCCTCATGTACTGATAGTTTTGGCAGCAGGTCATTTAACCACCTGCCCTCATCATTACTTACCCTGATACTGAGTTCCCCTTTTTTGCTTTGAAAGGCTAATTCTGCAAGTTCCCACTGCTGTCCTTTTTTGGATTTGGTGATCATTTCCATCGTAGGGGGAATTCCCAGGAAAATTATTTTGCTGTTGGATTTCGCTGTTGTGAATTCTTCTTCTTCCAGTGCCTTTTTGATAAAATCTGGCGCAACTGATGGTTTGGGTGTTTTGAAATCAAACCAGCGGTGCAGCGGGTAGTCGAGGCAAGCCCCATGCATATAGTTCAGCAATGATTTTTTCAGCCCATAACTGAAACTTGCATGGTCTGCACCAGTGGGGTCTTCATGTTCAATATCATTATTGGCAAAGCTGCCCACCAATGCTGATTGTTTTTTTACTTTGTATTTTTCAGGCTCCAGTCCAACCGGGCTATGCGCAGTCATAGTGAACTGGTGCCAGAATGCAGACTGCAGCACACCTGCTTCAAATAGTTGCCTTACCATTTCGAGCGAGTCGATGGTTTCCTGGGCAGTCTGTGTCGGGAAACCATACATGAGGTAAGCATGAACCATAATACCCGCTTCTGCAAAATGTTTGGTGACCCTGGCAACCTGTGCAACAGTAATGCCTTTCCGGATCAATGCCAGCAATCGGTCTGATGCCACTTCAAGTCCGCCGGAAACCCCAATGCATCCGGATGATTTCAGTAAAAGACAAAGGTCGCGGGTGAAGCTTTTCTCAAAGCGGATATTGGTCCACCAGCTCACCACCAGTTTCCTTCTCAATATCTCTATCGCCAGGGCGCGCATTAATGCCGGTGGCGCTGCTTCGTCAACAAAATGGAAACCGTTTTGCCCGGTTTGGGCAATCATTTCTTCCATACGGTCACAAAGCAGGGACGCGGCTACGGGTTCGTATAAACGAATATAATCCAGCGATATATCGCAAAAAGTGCATTTGCCCCAATAGCAGCCATGCGCCATGGTGAGTTTGTTCCAGCGGCCATCACTCCACAGGCTGTGCATGGGGTTGAGGATTTCAATAGCAGAAATGTATTTATTGAGCAGGAAATCACTGTAATCTGGTGTGCCAACCTGCCCTTGTTTATAATCGGTACAGGACTTGTTATTGATGTAAGTGACCAGGCCATCCTGCAGCAGGAAGGTCCGTTTCAGGTTAGTTACTGGTATGTGATTATCAATATAGGCGATCAGTTGTTCGATAGGTGCTTCGCCGTCATCGAGCGTTATGAAGTCATAGAATTCGAAGACCCTTGGATCACTAAGTGAACGCAGTTCTGTATTGGCAAATCCACCACCCATCGCTACTTTGACAGAAGGGTAATTCCTCCTGATCCATTGTGCGCATCGGAGCGAGGTATACAGGTTGCCGGGAAAAGGTACAGACAATGCCACCAGGGCCGGCTGCACAGTTTCCATTCTCTCTTTGAGGATTTTAATAAGCAACTCGTCGATATAGGTGTATTCCTGCTGTAATAAATTGTATAACTCGTCAAAACTATTAGCAGACCGGGCCAGCTTTTCCGCATAGCGGCTAAAACCGAAGTGTTCATCTACTGTTTCTTTGATGAGGTCGGAAAGATCTTCCAGGTACATCGTCGCCAGGTGCTTGGCCTTGTCCTGTGTGCCCATACTGCCGAATGCCCAAACCAGGTCATCCAGTTGTTCAAAACGACCCGCTTCGGGTAAGAAGTCCCTTTTACAGATCAAATGGGCAAGGGTGGGATTATTGCCTTGTAAAAAATTGATTACGGCATCAATGCTTTGGATATAGTCATCCTTTAAGGCGATTATCCTTTTTGCATTTGGTGTTAGTGCAGAAATATCTTTTGGGATAGCATCAAATAATTGGGTAAGCCCGCTTTTCGAAAAAAGGGCGAGCGTGACTTCAATTCCCAGGTCGGACTGGAACGCAGAAATGCCCTTTGTGTTCAGGAAACCTTTCAGGTAGGCCGTTGCCGGGTATGGCGTATTCAGCTGGGTAAATGGGGGTGTAATGAGGTAAACGGAAACGGGCAAATTTGTTTGTTTTACTACTCAAAAATACCGACCTATCAGCGGATGGTCAATTATTATTGTTTTCATGGCAGAAGTTTCAATGGCACCCTTCTTTGCATATATGATTTTTCCGCCTAACTTCAAAACTTCGAGGCCAGGACTTCGGCCTTAAAATCACCGGCATGTTTAAAGCATTTATCAGGCGGCTAAAATTGTCTTATGCCGTGTATAATTTTTTCCATCCAGGGGAATTGAAGCATAATGTGGAAATATACCGCAGGCTTGGTCTAAAGAAAAAGTATTTTTCCCCCATATCCAGCAAGGATTTTGCCGGATTGGAAAATCAACCTGAAAGCCATCCGGCAATAGATCCGGCTGCCTTACAAGGATCGGGTTTATACCAACGGGCCAATGCGACAAGCCGGCAAAGCCTTGATGCATATAACAAAAACGGGTATGCGATTATTGAGCAATATCTGCCCTCGGCTAAAGCGGATGCCATCAATGCAGAAGTGGATCGCTTATTGGCAGAAAAGAAGGCTAAGCTATTGTATGGGAAAAAGATCATGTTCGCGTTTCACCAGTCGCCACTCATCAGTTCAGTCGGGTCTGATGGATCCCTGGTGGAATTATTATCCCACCTCATCGGCGGCAAACCTGTGCTTTTCCAAAGCATGAATTTTATGTACGGCAGTGAACTGGCAACACATTCTGATAGTTTCCACATGACGACCTATCCGCTTGGTGGCTTATTGGGCGTGTGGATTGCCCTGGAAGATGTGACTGATGAAAACGGACCGCTGCATTATTATCCCGGAAGTCATTTATTGCCTTATTACCTGAACGCTGATTATGATAACGAGGGCAGCTATTTTATGACGGGTTCTAAATCCTATGCGGCCTATGAAGCTATGATGCAACAGAAAATCCATGAACTGGGATTGAAAAAAGAAACCTGGCGGCCCAAAAAAGGGGATATGATGATCTGGCATGCTAACCTGTTCCATGGTGGCGAACCGCAGCTCAATAAATCAAAAACCCGTAAAAGCATGGTGCTGCATTATTTTAAGGAGGGCGTTATCTGCTATCATGAGATCACGCAAAGGCCCGCCCTCCTTAAACAAAACAGTTAAATTGATTTAAGGTAATTGAGGTTGTATTTGATGCTTTCAAATGGCGTACTGCTATATTCTTCCTGCTCGATAAAGAAGTATTTCAATCCCGATTGCCTGGCATGGTCAAACATTTTTTTAATGGGTAGTCCGCCTTTGCCAAATTCAGTACTTTGTTTTTTCTTAAGGTCCATGTCTTTCAGGTGCCATAAGGGGAAACGTCCGGGATATTTTTTAAAATACTCCAGCGGGTCTTTCCCTGATGCTACAACCCAGCCCAGGTCCATTTCCATACAAACCAGCGACGGTTCTGTTTCTTCAAGCAGCACATCATACAAGACTGTGTCATTTTCCATTTCAAATTCAAAGTCGTGGTTATGGTAACCAAAGCGGATGCCCATTTTCTTTGCCTCGGCGCCGGCATCATTAAATTGTTCGGCCACTTTTTTGTAGTTATCAATGGTTTGTCCCTGCGATGGCAAACTCGATACTATTATATATTCCTGCCCGCTTTCGGCTGCTTCTGAAAGGGCCTTCGGCCAGTTTTTATCGAGACTGACATGCCCGCTTCTAACGGTCATGCCCAGCTCCTTGCTGATATTCCTGATTTCTTTTGGGGTCATACCATAGTAATGCCCTTTTTCACTGCTGGCGGATTCGAGTTGTTTAATGCCTAAAGCCGAAATTTTCTGGAGGGTTTGTACCGGGTTGGCTATCATATCTTTCCTGAAGGTATACAACTGGACACCCGGATTGGCCAGGTATTCATTGCCGAAATTTATTCGCGGTGCCAGTAAAGTGCCTAAAGTGATGGTGCCGGTATTTTGCAGAAATCTTCTCCTGGTTATCATGGTTATGGTATTATTTTTTATATATAAACGATAATTGTTCTTATCTGCATAATCGTTGGATACAATTGTGCATAGACCTGTAATGGTGATAGGTAGCTTTCCAGATATGGCCTTTGAGGGCAGTTTTTCTATCCGGACTTTTATCCAAACCTTCATCATACCAGTCGCCATACTGGTGATCAATCAGGTAGGTATTGATATATGTCCACATGGTGGTGAATTTCTGGTAATACCGGTTCGGGTCGTTTGGGTAAATATCGGCCATCAGCAATAAAGTATTCAATCCTTCTGCCTGGGCCCACCAGTTTTTCGTATCCTTAATAATGGTGATTTTGTTTTCATCCTTAAAATAATAACCCTCATCGTAGAAGCCGCCGACAGCAGTATCCCAGCCGTTTTCGAGCGCATGGTCCACCATTTTTTTAGCAACTTTTTGTGTGGCTGTGTCATTCACCCATCCAAGCGCATGGGATGCTTCCAGCATCAGGTAAGCAGTTTCTATATCATGGCCAAAAGATACATGGTCGAGGTTATGGTATTTTAAAATGGTATCCCGGGAAGCGTCGCGGTAACTAACCGGCGTCCAGTCTGGCTGGAAAAATAAAACAAGGTATCCCTTAGGCGTAGTTATTTTATCGCGTATGAGTAACAGCATTTCTGACAGCCTTTCTTTCAGCAGGGGATCAGGCCAGATGCTGTAGAGTTCGGTAAATGCTTCCAGCAAATGAATGGAGCTGTTCTGGTCTTTGTACCCGAGTTCTGAAAGGGCGGGAGTTGCAGCATTCCTGCGAAGTGGTTTTCCTTCGCGCGATAAATGCTGGAAATAGCCTTTTGCAACCGGGTCATGACTGTTTTTTTCCAGCCAGGCAAATGATTTTTTTGCAAGCTCCAGTGCCGATGGGTCTTTTGATGCTTCATAGTAAGCAGCCAGGGCATAAATGGCAAAAGCATTGCCATAAGCTTCTTTAGCCGCAACCCCTGAAGTTTTTACATGGCCCTTGCGATCTGTCATCTGGTAGAATCCGCCATAGGTTTTGTCCCACATTACATCACGTAAAAACTTGTAGCCATGTTTCGCGTATTTCAGGTAAACAAGATTACCCGGATAATGCATGGCGGCTTTTGCGGTAGTCCAGGTGTGCCGGGCTTGTGTAACAATAAACTTATCCTGGGGCCCAGTGGGTTTAAAATCATACGTGTAGGTAGTCAAAAAACCACCATATAAAGAATCAATTGACCGGGGATACCATTTATTCAGTAATTCTGTATTGATGGATTTTTCCATTTCATCAGCAATGGTCAACCTGCCGGCTTGTGCAAAAACAAATAAATTTAGTTGCAACAGGATGCAACAAATCGTAAGTCTTTTAATGGTATTAGTGATTAGCATAAACTGTGCTAACAATTTACTGATTTAAAAGTGTGTTTCCGGAATATCTCCTAACTTAAGCAGCAGAAACAGGCATGACAGACCATCATTATTATATGTCACGGTGCATCCAGCTTGCACGGCTCGGGGCGGGTAATGTAGCGCCAAATCCATTGGTAGGCTCCGTACTGGTATATGGCGACCGGATCATCGGTGAAGGCTTCCACCAGCAATACGGGCAACCTCATGCGGAAGTGAATTGCCTGGCTTCCGTAGCCGGGCAGGATTCGGCCTATATCGCTGATAGTATACTTTATGTATCACTTGAACCCTGCGCGCATTTTGGAAAAACCCCGCCCTGTGCAGACATGGTTATCCGTCATGGGATTAAAACCGTAGTTATTGGCTGCCGGGATCCCTTTCCGCAAGTGAATGGGAAAGGCATAGAAAAGCTGCGTGCTGCTGGGGTGAAGGTGATCCTGGGAGTCCTTGAAAAAGAATGTATTGAATTGAATAAACGGTTTTTCTGTTTCCACCAGAAGAAAAGGCCTTTTATCGCTTTAAAATGGGCGCAATCAGCGAATTCCTGTTTGGCCGGACCGAACCTGGAAAGGATCAAAATTAGTAACGGGATCGCTGACAGGCTTGTTCACCGCTGGCGCAGCGAAGAGGCAGCAATTATGGTAGGTACTACCACTGCCCTGGTCGATAATCCCTCTTTAACCAACCGCTTGTGGTATGGGAAAAATCCTTTAAGGGTTTTGCTGGATAAGGATTTGAAGGTGCCGGATACCCACCTGGTTTTTTCAGGGGATGCACCTACGCTCGTGTTTAATACAAAGAAATCAGCAGTTGCCGGGCATGTGCGCTATATAAAAATCGATGCGGCGAAATTAGTATTACCGCAAGTATTGGAACATTTGTCCGCACTGCAGGTGCAGTCTGTTTTGGTTGAAGGGGGTACGAAATTGCTGCAGTCATTTATTGCAACTAATTGCTGGGATGAGGCAAGGGTTATCACCAACCAGCAATTGGTTTTGGAAAATGGTTACCCGGCTCCTTCACTGAATTCCGGTGAGCTGGTGGAAACCATACAGTTGCTCGACAACCTGGTTACCATTTATCAAAATACTACTTAACTGATGATCTTCTTAATTGGAAGTATTGTATTCTCGTCTTACCTGACCTTGTCATTTAAATTGCTTGAACGGTATGGCATTAATAACCTGCATGCCATAGTTTTTAATTATATCACCTGTGTAGTTACCGGCACAATATTAAACGGGCACAACATCTTCAAACCCGTCCTCGTGCAACAACCCTGGTTCCCCTGGGCGATCCTGATGGGTTCATTATTGATTTCCCTTTTCAATATCATTGGCTATACAGCCCAGCGCTCCGGGGTTTCCGTGGCTTCGGTGGCCAATAAACTTTCCCTGGTTATCCCTTTTATTTTTTCTATTGTCTTATATGGTGAGCAGCCCACTGTGCTTAAAATTGCCGGTATTTTGCTGGCTTTTCCAGCAGTTATATGGGTTAGCCAAAGGGAAGGGGGAGAAAGAAGTGCTACAGGGAAGCCCATTGCCTTACCTTTGCTGCCCCTGGTATTATTTATAGGCAGCGGTTTGCTGGATACACTGATCAAATTTGTCGAAAATAGTTTCCTGGATGGTTCCAATAATAACGACTTCCTGATTTGTGCTTTCGCCGTGGCCGCAACTTTTGGTATTGGTATAATCGGATGGCAAATAACCAGCGGAAAAGCCAGGCTTAACTGGAAGGCGGTAGTAGCAGGTATTGCTATTGGAGTGCCGAATTATTTTTCCATCTGGTGCCTGGTAAAAGTATTAAAAGTGAATGCAGGCAAGAGTTCAGCAATTATACCGGTAAATAATATGGGCATTGTTGCTTTCAGTACCCTGGTTGCAGCAGTATTGTTTCACGAAAAACTGAGCCGGAAGAACTGGCTGGGAATATTTTTGTCAATGGCTGCGATTGCCTTGATCGCTTATGGATAACATGGATACAAAAACTTTTTATACTACCCTTGAGAAACAGGGAACTGCCGAGTTCCGGGAACGCGGCAGCAAGTTTATCGGATATGCTTTTCCGTTAAATTCAGCCGGTGAGTTCAAGGAGATTTTACAGCATATCAAAAAAGAGCACCCCAAGGCCAGTCACTATTGTTTTGCTTATCGCCTCGGGCTCGATGGCAATAATTTCCGGGTAAATGATGATGGGGAACCTTCCGGAACCGCGGGTAAGCCCATACTCGGACAAATTGATAGCAAAGAACTGACCAATGTGGGGATTGTTGTGGTACGCTATTTTGGCGGGACATTGCTTGGAGTACCGGGTTTGATCAATGCCTATAAAACAACCGCTACTGTTGTATTACAGACCCTGCCGTTTATCCAGAAACCCATTGAACTGAAATATCGCCTGGAATTTGACTATACCACTATGAACCAGGTAATGATGATCATCAAACAATTTAACTGCAGCATCATCAGCCAGGAAATCCAGTTATTCTGCTTTTTCACCATTGGCATCCCGGTTAACCGGCGCGAAGAAGTCCTTTACCGGCTTAAAGATTTAAATACAGTGACGGTTAGTCCTGTTACCGGTATTTAGCTACTATAAAGCCTATCCATTCCTTGATGAGCCTGCCCCATTTATCTGTCAGCGAAAGGTCGGGCCATAGCAGGTCTGCAACCGATGGCCGGTCATGGATGACTTCATAATTGCAGGGTAAGCCAATAGTCCGGATACCCGCATTACTGAATTCAAGGCTGCACCGGCGCATATGCATGGCCGAGGTTACCAGCACACAGGGTGAAGTAAATTGCATGCTGTCTGCCAGTAATTTTGTAAAGATTGCATTTTCACGGGTATTCCTGCTTTTGTCATCAACCAGGATCCGGTTTGCAGGTACACCATTCCTGATCAGCTCTTCCTTTAAAAAGGTTGCTTCCGGTGGATAGTTGCGCTCCAGGTGCCCATTGCCACCGGTAACAATAATATAATTTACCACACCTTCGTGAAACAGGTTTGCTGTTTGGATGAAACGGTCTGCAGCCTGGCCGAAATAACCATTCCCTTCACGGTCATATCCACTGAGTCCGCCTGGTAAAATAGCAGCGGGATAATTCCCTTTTATTTTTACGGGATTTGGTTGCCAGCTTAGGACGGCCATGCGGTACAGCCAGGGGTTTGTGACCAGTAATGAGAAAACCAGTAAGGCAATCCCGGTCTTTTTTTTCCCCGTTTTTGAACGGATAATAAGTATTAATAATAACCCCGCTATTATCCAGTTGGCGGGAGTTACCAAAAGCACCAGGAGTTTTGCGAGAACAAATTGCATAGCTATAAAGATAAGGAGCCCGGTAAAGTGTTATCTTCGGATGGATAAAATAATCCCAATATCCTTTGACAATGGATACTTTGAATATTCATATGATCATTGATGGCTGCCGGGTCAATAACCAGAAAGCCCGTGAATTACTCTTCCGCCAGATCTATCCTTTCGCCTTGCCCGTGGCTATGCGCTATTCCCGGAATGATGAAGATGCCAATGAACTCATTGAACAGTGTTATTTCGAAGTGCTGGACAGTCTGCCGGCTTATGATGCCCGGCAATTGAATTTCAGGACCTGGGTAAAAAACAGGATCATTTCCAAAGCGCTTGACCTGCTTAAAGAGAAACCCGGAAATGGTATTGATGAAAGTTTGCCTGCGACTGGTAAGCTTTCTGGCCAGTTGCTGTCCGGGATCAGGCAATTGCCACCTGTTCAGCAGGCTGTTTTTTCCTTATATGCAGTTGACGGCTACAGTCACCCCGAAATTGCAGTTACTTTTGGTATTACCCCAAATGAAAGCCAAAGGCTGTACCATGATGCCTGCCGGTTGCTTAAAGTCAGAAGCATGGATCCTTCCGTGCCCATTAAGCTCGAAAAATTCCCCGCCATTGCAGGAGCGGAAGATGCATTATGGCAGCGATTAAGCATTGACGTTAAAAGCAGGTATCCTGAAGAGGGGGCTGAATTTATGCCGGTAAGGGCCACGGCACCTGAAATGATTGGCAATGGTGCATGGATCGGTTGGGCTTTGTTGATATTGCTAAGTGCCAGTTCCATCATTTTATTAAATAATAAGGGAATACTCAGGCCGGCAAACATTCCTGTAAAGAATGCACCGTTAAGCCACAAATAGGGGCAAGCGATTTACCGGTCAAGCCATTTCCTGAATGCCGGCGCTTTTTCCCGGCTGATATCAATTTCTGTTTTTGGAAGCGCAGTTAAGTAGACAGTAAGCTTTTGGTTGTCATTGAGTGCGATCCGCTGGATGGCATTGATATTAATAAGGTACTGGCGGTTTGCCCGGAAAAACAATTTGGGATCCAGGAGGGATTCAATTTCATCGAGACTGTCATAATCAACCATGTATTTTTCGCCGGCCTGGTTGACCAGGTAATTAAGGTTGTCGCGCAGGAAACAGGCAATTGCGGATGTATTTACCGGAATCCAGCTGTTCCTGAAACTTACAATGAATTTTTCTTTGAAAGCCTGTGGTTGGATTCTGCTTTTTTCTGCTTTTGCCGTTGCGGATAATTTCCTGAATTTCCTGATCGCATTGCTTAATTCTTCCTCATTGACTGGTTTAAGCAGGTAGTCAATGCCATTCAGCCTGAAAGCCTTTATGGCATATTCATCATAAGCTGTGGTGAATATTACCGGTGAATTAAGGTTGAATTCCCTGAATAAATCAAAGCTTACGCCATCTCCCAATTGGATATCCATAAAAAACAGGTCGGGCTCTGCATGCTGCATTAACCATTTCCTGGCTGTCTTAAGGCTGGGTAAGGATTCCAGTATAGTTATATCCTTGTCAACCTGTTCGATTTTATATTTCAGTTCCCTTGCTAACAGGGGCTCGTCTTCTATAATGACAGCCGTCATATAAGTGGGATTTTTATGGTAAATGAGGTTTTTGTTTCTTCGATAATAACAGGCAGGTCTGTAAAGTAATGGTACAGCGACCGAAGGTTTAGCAGACCATGCTTATTGCTTGTTTCAACCGCAGTTTTTTTCTGCAGGTTATTGCTGATAACCAGGTAGGAAGGCTCGGAATATATTTCAATAATGAGCGGGTATTCCTCATCAACAGTATTGTGCTTGATGGCATTATCAATCAGGTTCTGTAAGGTTACCGGTACAATTTTTAATTCCAGGTCATCGGGTTTTACATTGATCCTGATTTGCAATCCTTTTTGGAAGCGGGTTTCAAGCAGCTGGATGTAGGATGCCGCAAAGTCCAATTCTTTACGAAGGGTGGTCAGGTCATTGTCCTGGCTTTGGAGTATATACCTGTAAATTTTACTCAGGTTGTCCAGGAAGGAAACCGCTAAAGACTGGTTGGTACGGATCAGGCTGCTGAGAGAGGACAATGAGTTAAAAAGGAAATGCGGGTTCAGCTGTTGTTTTAAGCCTTCAAACATTACGAGCGCCTTTTCTTTTTCCAGGTTCTGCGCCTTGCTCTGCAGGTCGAAAAGCCTTCTCTGACCAGCCAGTCGCGACCTGTACCAGGTATATAATAGTAGTCCTGCTAACAAAGCCAGCAACAACCAAAACCAGGTACTCTTATAATAGATGGTGTCAATATTTACGGTTAAATATTTTCCCTGGTTGTTTCCAGGGATTTTACTGGTTCCTGCCTTGTACCTGAAAATGTAATTCCCGCCGGGTACATTGGTATAATTGGCGATGCCTGATTGTGTAGTGATCCACTCTTTATCAAAACCATCGAGTTTGTAAGTGAACCAGGTTTGTTGCGGATTATTAAAGTTCAGTGCTACCAGGTCGAAAGTGAAAAAGTTCTGGTTGGCTTTTAGTTCAAGCGTATTCAGTTCCTCTGAATTAATGGTTGCAGGGAATGGTTGATCAAATATATGTACCGCGGATAAGTAAACATTCAGCGTGTCTATTCCTGGTTTTATGGCCAGCGGATCAAACCGGAGATAACCCTTCATCGTGGGAAACAGGAAATCCCCATTTCGGAAACGGGTAGCCGGCATGTCAGAAAATTCAATAGATGGCAATCCGTCTTCAACATCGAAAGTGATAAAATTTTTACGCGCAGTATCCAGTACCGTTAGTCCGGATGTAGTGCCAATCCAGAGCCTGTTATAATCATCAGCCAATAGTCCGGAACATTTTATGGACGGTAATCCTTTTGCCGAAGTAAATTGTGTAAAGCGGTCTTCTTTAGGGTCATAACCTACAAGCCCGTTAAAAGAGCTGATCCAGATAATGCCTTTTTGGTCTTCCGTAATTGCGGTGATGGTATTACCTAATAAAGTGCTGTCATTTCCTACGGTCCTTTTCCATTTCCGGAACCTTTGCCGTACCGGATCATACATAGTAAGGCCAGTGCCATCCATCCCGAACCAGATCCTTTTTTGCCTGTCCTGGTATATCGCCCTTACACCGGTATCTATTGCCTGGGCAAGTACCGGGTGGCTGCGGTAACTATATATCTTTTGGTTAGTAGCATTCCTGTAATACAGGGATTGCCCGCTTCCGAACCAGATATTTTTTTCCTGGTCTTCATAAACGGACCAATAAAAGTCTATGGGCAAAGAATCCCGGGCAGTGAGAAAATACATTTTTTTTGCCGATGGTGAATACCTGTTCATGCCACCTGCAGTGCCGATCCAGAGTTCCCCGGTTTTATCGAAGAGTATAGAGCGGACAGAACTACTGTAGAGCTCTTTTTTCTGTCCGGGTATATTATCCCAATAGGAATACCTGTTATTTTTGGGCTCATATTTTACAACACCGGCAAGCCAGCCCGTCCATATATTTCCTGAATCATCTTCTGCTGCTGTCCTTGCCCAGGTTGTGCCTCTGATAGGATTTGAATTATCCGAGGGTGTAATTACCTGGAATGGGTTATCATCGGGGTGGAAATAATCTATACCGGCTCCTTCTGTAGCTGCCCACAGGTAATTGTTTTTGCTCTGGAATTGTAAGGAATTAATGTAAAAAGATATACTGTTTTCACGGCCTGTTTTTGACTGGTACCACATGACCGAATCCCTTTCCGGAATATAACAATACAGCCATTTAGACCGGGTAGTTATCCATAGCCTGCTTTGGTTGTCAATGAATAATTTCAGGATAAAATTATTGCTGGTTTCATTTGGGACGTTATGAAAAACAGGTAAGGATTTTGATTTCTTCCAATCCGGTGATATGCCGAAAACCTTATTGCTTGAAATTTTTGTTGACAACCAAATCGTTCCATCATGGCCTACTGCAATATCAGCTAATGATTTTTCGGGAATCAGTTTTTCGGGAAATTGAATGGCTTCATTTTTTTTCAAATCTATGGCCCAGAGACAAGAATCACTAAAGGTGTATAAAACTGAACGCTTTATGTCCATGCCATTCAATGTGCTGTTTGCAATGGCGGGTGGGAATTGGGTTAATTGTTTAATCAGAAAGCCCAACTTGCCGGATGCCGGGGAAAAGTATGCAATGCCTTTATTGGTGAGCAGGTAAAGGGTGTTTTTGGCGGTATCTTCTTTTATACTAACGATGCTTAAATTTTCTGTACCCTTTACTACAATGAATTTTTCCGTTGCATAATCGAAATGATAAAATCCTTCGTTAAACCCGATCCACAAAATTCCTTTTGAATCACCATAAATGTAACGGGGAACACTGGATGGGGGAGTGCCGGGCTGGCCTGGTTCACTCTGGAATTTTTTAACCCTGCTGCCGTCGAAGCGGTTGAGCCCGCTTACTGTACCAATCCAGATATAACCATACCGGTCTTCCCCGATTGCACGAACAACACCATCACTCAATCCTTCCGAAGTGGAAAAATGGTGGACGTTCAGTTCGGGGTATTGCGCGGATGCAAGCCACCAGGTGAATTGACAAATAAAAAAAAGCAGGTAGTACTTGAATTGCGCCATTACCGGCAAAATACGAATGAAGCGGTATTCATTTAACAGTTGCAGCTGTTTTCATGGTATTTCCTGTCAGTAGTTTGAAATACCTTCTCCAGGCATACTCAGCTGATGGGGTCCATTCGGGGCCCATGCCTTTACCAAGTGTCCAGATTAAGGTCTCCTCGAAACACCTAAAATGGCTCTCGTTAATTTCATAATGTTTTTTCTGGTTGGCGACTGCTGTAATGGCTGTATTTATACCTTCTTTTGAGTCTATCCGGCCTACTACAAGGTTCAGCATTTCGTGTAGGTTCCGGTAATGAACAGACATATCCCCCCTGAAAGCATTTTTCAGGAATGGATAGTCTGTAAACAATTTGGTGTAGAAGGCATCTCCGAGGATTAATGCATCAATATTCCTGAAGTATTTCCAGGTGTCCCGGATACTCTGGACCTGATGCGCAGAAAGCTGCATGATTTGGATAAGTGTTAATGGTTAATGGAGCCTTTCACCAAAACAAAAATCTGCACCATTGCAGCCAATAAAAATTATTAGTTAACCAGCCGGCTGATTTTCGGGTTGAACCGGGCAAAATGGAGCATGAAATGAAATGACTATTTTGAAAAACGTTCGCTCACTTTCAGGTCTTTGCTGCCGGCGGTATAGGTGTAGAAGCCTTCTCCTGTTTTAACGCCCAGTTTCCCGGCATTTACCATATTGGTCAGCAGGGGACAGGGTGCGTATTTTGGGTTACCAAATCCATCCTGCATCACCTGTAAAATACTGTGGCAGGTATCCAGCCCGATGAAATCGGCCAATTGCAATGGTCCCATCGGATGCGCCATACCCAGTTTCATAATGTTGTCAATAGATGCAACACCGGCTACCCCTTCATACAGGCTGTAAATTGCTTCGTTGATCATTGGCATCAGGATGCGGTTGGCAATGAAGCCCGGGTAATCATTCACCACGCAGGGTATCTTACCTATTTTCCTGGTAAGCTCAACAATGGATTCAGTAACAGTTTCAGCAGTTCCATATCCATTGATCACTTCAACCAGTTTCATAACAGGTACCGGGTTCATGAAATGCATGCCAATAACGGTACCGGGCCTTTTTGTAACGCCGGCTATGCGGGTAATGGAAATGGAAGAAGTATTGGAAGCGAGGATAGCGCCTTCCGGTGCGTATTTGTCGAGCTCTTTAAAGATATTCAGTTTCAGGTCGATGTTTTCCGTTGCTGCTTCCACCACTAATTGCACTTCCTGCACGCCTTCTTCTATGGAGCTGAACGTATTTATGCGGGCATATGCAGCAATATGGTCGTCTGCGGAAATAGTGCCTTTCACCACCTGCCGTTCCAGGTTTTTGTTGATGGTCTGCAATGCTTTCACCAGTTGCCCGGTGTTCACATCTATAAGGTGCACCTCGTAGCCTTGTACAGCAAAAACATGGGCTATACCGTTACCCATGGTACCGGCTCCGATAACAGCAATCTTCTGGAACATAGCAATTGTTTAGGGCACAAAAATACAGGCTACTTCTTGCTTTTGAAGTCCCCTCTTTTCCATGCTTTGATAAAATCTGCCCAGGCGATGGGGTTCATAATATTCATTGGTGGGATCTGGCCTGCGTAAGTGTATTTGTAGGCTTGTTTGCGTAAAGTATAGTTAGCGGCTTCTTTACCATCGGCAGGAATGATGGTCATCAGGGCCCTTCGGGTTTGTTCGTCGGTATTTTTCCTGGCAAGCTCATAGTTGTCATCCGGTATCTGCATAGTCGCGAAATCGCGGTCAAACTGCTCCCTTGTGGGCCTTGGCCGGATGATTGTAACAGGAAGGTATTGGGTGTCTACAACCATCAGTTGCACAAGGCTGAACTGGTTACCCTGCAGGTTCCTCGGGATCTCCGCAAGTTTAGGTTTATAGCCGACACTGGTAAATTCTATAACATCACCTTTCAGCACAACAATGGAAAATACACCCTGCTCATTGGTGATGGTACCCCTCCTTCCACCTTTAATTGAAACACTCACCGATGGAATTGCTTCAAGGCTGTCAGCAGTCAGCACAACACCATAAAGTTGCACGACAGAATCTTTGATTTGCTCAAATTGCGCATGGGCACGCTGACAAATAACAAAAAAACTTATTATGAATAAAGGTAGAATTCGCTTCATTGGCTCAAATATATACACTCTTATAAATCTGCTTCAACATTTTACCGGCTCCATTGGTTAATTTTGCACTAAAATTACCTACCAACAACAAATATAATGACGCAAGACCAAATATTACAGGCACTTAGCAATGTCCAGGAACCAGATCTGGGTAGTGATATCGTAACCCTTAAAATGGTTAAAGACCTTGCCATTGATGGCAATGCGGTGAGTTTCACTATCGTGTTGACCACACCAGCCTGTCCCATGAAAGACCTGATGAAGAATGCCTCTATCAACGCCATTAAGTTATTGGTGAACAAGGAAGCAGCAGTGACCGTGAATTTTACAGCGAATACAAGTTCCGTAAGGAAGGATAATGGTGCTGTATTACCCAATGTTAAAAATATTATCGCAGTGGTGAGTGGAAAGGGTGGTGTGGGAAAAAGTACCGTTGCTGCGAACCTGGCCCTTGCCCTTGCACAGGGTGGCGCATCAGTTGGACTGATGGATGCTGATATCTACGGTCCAAGTGTGCCCATTATGTTTGGGGTTCGTGGCGAAAGGCCTAAAATGCTGAATTCAGGTGAAAAGGGACTGATCGTGCCGATTGAAAAATATGGTATCAAACTGATGAGTATCGGCTTGCTGGTGGATGAGAAAAATGCCGTCGTTTGGCGCGGGCCAATGGCCAGCAGCGCTATCCGCCAGTTTATTACCGATGTGTTCTGGGGTGAACTGGACTACCTGGTTATTGATATGCCACCAGGGACAGGTGATATCCACCTCACCATTATGCAAACGGTACCGGTAACCGGGGTAGTGGTAGTTACCACGCCGCAGGATGTAGCGCTTGCTGATGCGAAGAAAGGCATTGCAATGTTTGGACAGGCGCAAATAAAAGTGCCTATTATCGGTATCGTGGAAAATATGAGCTATTTCACTCCGGCTGAATTACCCGATAACAAATACTACATCTTCGGGAAAGACGGTGGGAAGCGGCTTGCTGAAGAATATGATATCCCCTTCCTCGGACAAATTCCCCTGGTGCAATCTATCCGCGAAGGCGGTGATAAAGGGTCGCCGATTATGGTCAGCGATGACCTGGTGTCAAGGAAGGCTTTTGAAGGCTTCGCCGGCCTGGCTGCAAGGAGTATCGCTATGCGCAATGCCAATATGGCCCCTACAAAAGTGGTAGAGGTTGTATAGCCTAATACCTTCACAATATGTATGATGTAAAACATTTTAAAGCAGTTGATGAAGGTGAAGTGCTGCGCTTTATGTACGCGCATCCGTTTGTAATTATTTGCGGGACTAACGAGTCGGGCTTGCCCGTTGCTACCCATATACCCATCCTGCTGGAAGAAAGGGCAGGGAAATTAATCCTGCTGGGACATGTGATGAGAAAGCAGGAGCATACCCGGGCTTTTGAAACCCATCCCGATGTGCTGGTGATTTTTTCCGGCGCCCACAGCTACGTGAGCGCCAGCTGGTACACCGACCCGAAAATGGCCAGCACCTGGAACTACCAGGCTGTTCATGCCCGGGGTCAGCTAAGGTTCCTGGATGACAATGGTTTATACGATTTACTCACCCGCCTGACCCGCCACTTTGAAGGCAGGGATGATTCCCCTTCCCTTGTAAGCAAAATGAGCGATGAGTATATGCAAAACACCATGAAGGCCATCGTGGCTTTTGAAGTGGAAGTAACTGAGTTGTCGCATATTTTCAAACTCAGCCAGAACCGTAATGAGGAGAGTTACCACAATGTTGTAGCGGAATTACAGCAGGGGGACGCGGAAAGCAGGACTGTCGCTGATATTATGCAAAACCGGGGCGATAAATTATTTGGGCGCGGGTAACCGTAAATTGTAAACCATGCGTGGAAAATACTGGTGCTTTAGTTTATCAATGATCATGGCCTGCGCTGCTTCATCACATATGAAAGCCCCCAGGGCTGTAGCTGCTTTCGACATAGAGGGCCATCGGGGCTGCCGTGGCCTGATGCCGGAGAATACCATCCCGGCGATGATCAAAGCGCTGGACATTGGCGTTACCACCCTCGAAATGGATGCGGCAATTACCGCAGACCGGAAAGTGATCCTGTCACATGACCCTTATTTTAACCATGATATCAGCACCGCGCCGAACGGGACTTTTGTTACTTCAGCTGATGAAAAAAGCCTCAGTATTTTCCAGATGACCTATGCGCAGACCCAGCAATATGATGTGGGTAAACGCAAACACCCGGGGTTTCCGCAACAAAGCAACCTGCCTGCCACAAAACCATTGCTCTCTGACGTAATTGACAGCGCTGATGCCTATGCGAAATTGAAGGGCAGGCCATTGCCTTTTTACAATATTGAAACGAAAACACAACCATCCACGGATGGTATCTTGCACCCGGGGCCGGAGGAGTTTGTGCAGCTATTGATGGACGTTATCAACAACAAAATGATCAAGGACCGGGTGATCATCCAGTCCTTTGATTTCCGCACCCTGAAAATCGTTCACGAAAAATACCCAGGTATCCGCACTGCTGCACTGGTGGGCGGCGGGCCCCTGCATTCCCTGCAGCATGAACTCGATAACCTTGGTTTTGTACCCGATATATATAGTCCGTACACAGGTTTGGTGAACCAGCAGCTGGTTGATGATTGCCACGCCAAAAAAATGAAAGTCATACCATGGACAGCCAATGATACGGCAACAATTGCCAGGTTAAAATCTTTGGGTGTTGATGGCATAATTTCCGATTACCCAAACCTGTTAATTAACAAGCCTTAATTTATTTTATGGACATATCCCTTAAAGGCAAATCAGCATTGGTTTGCGGCAGCACACAAGGCATCGGGAAAGCCATTGCAACAGAGCTGGCTTTGCTCGGGGCAGAATGCATATTGCTGGCAAGAAGTGAAACGCAATTGCAGGCGGTGGTAAAAGGATTGCCTGCAACGGACGGGCAAACGCATAGTTATGCGGTTGCTGATTTCAGTGAACCAATGCAGGTGCATAAAGCAGTGGAAGGGATTGCTGCTGAAAAGCGTGTACATATCCTCGTGAATAATACCGGCGGGCCGGCAGCCGGGCCTGTTTTTGCTGCTGGTGCAGCAGATTTTGAAGCGGCATTCCGGCAGCACCTCGTGGTGAACCACCTGCTCGTACAAACCCTTGTGCCTGGAATGAAGGCAGCAGGCTACGGCCGGGTCATTAATATCATTTCCACTTCGGTTAAAATCCCTTTGCAAAACCTTGGCGTATCCAATACCATCCGCGGGGCTGTTGCCTCCTGGGCCAAGACCTTGTCTAATGAACTGGCAGGATTTGGTATCACCGTAAATAATATATTGCCCGGTTTTACCAGTACCGCCCGGCTGGAATCCCTTGCTGCGGCAATCGCTGCGAAAAAAGGTATTTCCCTGCAGGAGCAAAGCGCAGCTATGGCAGCAGAAATCCCGGCAAAAAGGTTTGGAACTCCTGCTGAAATTGCTGCTGTCGCGGCTTTCCTCGCCAGCCCTGCAGCTTCCTATGTGAATGGCACAAGTATCCCTGTTGATGGTGGCAGGACCGGTTCGATTTAAACTCATGTTATGCAAAACAGCTTAGCCTATGCGCAACAGTTAGATCGCGAAGATCCCTTGCAGCAATTCCGGCAGGAGTTCATCATTCCCGTTCATAACGGGCAGGAACAAATCTATTTCCTGGGTAATTCCCTGGGCCTGCAACCTAAAAGGACGGCGCGCTATATTGACCAGGTTTTACAGCAATGGGCGACCTATGGCGTTGAAAGTTTTTTCCTGGGTGATGATCCATGGATGCACTACCACGACCACCTGGTGAAACCTCTTGCCAATATTGTTGGTGCGAAACCAGAAGAAGTGGTGGTGATGAACCAGCTCACCGTAAACCTTCACCTGATGATGGTTAGCTTTTATCACCCCGCCGGTAAAAGGCGTAAGATCATCTGTGAAGCGAAAGCTTTTCCCAGCGACCAGTACATGTTTGAAACGCATCTTAAATTCCTTGGCCTTGATCCTGGTGAAGTATTGATTGAGGTCGCCCCGCGCCCCGGAGAACACAATATCCGCCTGGATGATATCATCCATACGATCAGCAGTACGGGCGATGAACTGGCCCTGGTGTTATGGGGCGGATTGAATTATTATACCGGGCAGGTTTTTGATATGTCCGCGATAACACATGCTGCACATGCTGTTGGCGCGAAATGCGGATTCGACCTGGCCCATGCTGCTGGAAATATTGCCCTGCACCTGCACAACTGGAACGTTGACTTCGCCTGCTGGTGCAGTTATAAATATTTGAATGCTGGTCCGGGTGCCATCGGCGCTGCCTATATCCATGAACGTTACCATACCGATCCAAACATCCGGAGATTTGCAGGCTGGTGGGGCTATGATAAGGCAACCCGCTTTGCCATGCAGAAAGGGTTTAAGCCCATTGCCAGCGCAGAAGGCTGGCAATTAAGTACGCCTTCGCCTATTTTGTATGCTGCGCACCGGGCATCACTCGAAATATTTGCTGAAGCTGGATTTGACCGTCTCAGGCAGAAGGGCCGCTTATTAAGTGCCTACCTGTTGTATTTGCTGGATGAGATCAATGCGCGGGCTTCAACTCCTATTATTGAGATCATCACACCGCGTGGCGATGAATCGCGGGGTTGCCAGGTTTCCATGCTGATGCACCAGAAAGGCCGCGAGGTATTTGAAGCACTCGGGAAGGCTGGCATCTTCGCCGACTGGCGCGAGCCCAATGTTATCCGGGTGGCTGCTGTCCCGCTCTACAACCGCTTTGAGGAAGTTTGGCGTTTTGCGGACAGTGTGCGACGAATTATCTTCGCGGTATGAATCGTCAACAGCTTGTAGAAGAGATCCGCCGCAAGAAGTCCTATCTCTGTGTTGGTTTAGATACCGACCTGTCCAAAATTCCCGTCCACCTGCAATCAAGGCCCGATGCAATAGTTGCTTTCAATAAGGCCATTATTGACGCTACACTGGAGCACTGCGTGAGTTATAAGATCAATACCGCATTTTATGAAGCCATGGGCCGCAAGGGCTGGGAGGCCATGGAAGAAACCGTTCACTATATTCCTTCTACCCACCTTCGGATTGCCGACGCCAAAAGGGGCGATATCGGCAATACCAGCACCCAATATGCTAAAGCATTTTTTGAAGCGATGCCATTTGATGCCATCACCGTGGCGCCATATATGGGATCTGATAGCGTGCAGCCATTTTTGGAATATACCGACAAGTGGACCATCGTACTGGGACTTACATCCAACAAAGGCGCGGCTGATTTTGAGCGCCAGAAAATGGGGGATGAATACCTATACGAAAAAGTATTGCGCACCGTTGCATCATGGGGTAATCCATCTAACCTGATGTTTGTGGTGGGGGCTACCCAGGCCGATGCGTTTTTGAATATCCGGCAGATTTTACCCGATCATTTTTTCCTGGTACCCGGAGTGGGTGCACAGGGGGGCAGCCTGCAGGAGATTTCACAAAAAGCAATGAATGCCGATTGCGGCATTTTGGTAAATGCCAGCCGTGCGGTTATCTATGCTTCCGGAAACGGGGATTTTGCCACCGCAGCCGGCGCCATTGCAGCGCAGTACCAGCATGAAATGGCGCAATACCTGCCGCAGTAATTTATCTATTCCATATCTGCAGAGTAGATTAGCTTTGTTGCCTAATATTAAATACCGTTTGCCATGGCCAGGGACCAATTTCAATCGCCCGATTATGTGAACCTCGACGAGTTGCTGACTGAAGAACACCTGATGGTTCGCGATGCAGTCCGCAATTATGTGAAGCAGGAAATTTCCCCTATCATCGAAGACTATGCGCAGCGCGCAGAATTCCCGCAGCAGATCGTTAAGCAACTCGGCGACCTGGGTTGTTTTGGCCCGACTGTCCCGACTGAATATGGCGGCGGCGGACTGGATTATATCTCCTATGGACTCATGATGCAGGAACTCGAAAGGGGCGATAGTGGTGTGCGTTCAACAGCATCAGTGCAAGGTTCACTGGTGATGTTTCCCATCTATGAATATGGCAGCGAAGAGCAACGCCGCAAATTCCTGCCGAAACTGGCGAGCGGGGAGTGGCTGGGCTGTTTTGGATTAACTGAACCCAATCATGGCAGTGATCCATCCAGCATGCTCACCAATATTAAGGATGCGGGTGACCACGTGATTCTGAACGGTGCAAAAATGTGGATCAGCAACGCACCATATGCGCAGGTCGCTGTGGTATGGGCAAAAGATGAAGCCGGTGATGTGCGCGGATTAATTGTAGAGCGGGGCATGGAAGGATTTACCACACCCACCACGCATGGTAAATGGAGCTTAAGGGCATCAGCGACTGGTGAGCTGGTATTCGATAATGTAAAAGTCCCCAAAGAAAATATATTCCCCAAAGTGAAAGGATTGAAAGGTCCTTTAGGTTGTTTGACCAAGGCGCGTTTTGGTATAGCCTGGGGTACGATCGGTGCGGCAATGGATTGCTATGATGTGGCCCTTCGTTATTCAAAAGAAAGGGTGCAGTTTGGCCGGCCCATTGGTGGCTTCCAGTTGCAGCAGAAAAAGCTGGCGGAAATGGTTACAGAAATCACCAAGGCGCAATTGCTGAACTGGCGTGTGGCGGTATTAATGAACCAGGGCAAGGCAACACCGGCGCAGGTGAGCATGGCCAAAAGAAATGGCTGTGAAGTAGCACAGAATATTTGTCGCGATGCGCGCCAGATGTTGGGCGGCATGGGCATTACCGGCGAGTACCCGGTGATGCGGCATATGATGAATATAGAAAGTGTGATCACTTATGAAGGCACCCACGATATTCACTTACTGATCACCGGTATGGACGTGACCGGCTTTAATGCTTTTAAATAAAATGCGCATATACCTCATAGGATTCATGGGCAGTGGAAAGTCGCACTGGGGCCATTTGTTATCGGAACGGATGACCTATCCTTTTTTTGACCTGGATGATGTGATCGTACAACAGGAAGGAAAGGCAATTACAGAAATATTCACTGAACTGGGCGAGGAAGAATTCCGCAGGATGGAAAAAGAAGTGTTGGAGCGGTTAACAGAAACGCATCCCGATATGATTTTGTCATGCGGTGGTGGTACGCCCTGTTTCTTCGGCAATATTGATTACATGAAAGAGCACGGTAAAGTGATCTGGTTGAATACCTCAATCGATACACTGGTGGCCCGGTTGATGAAAGAAAAAAGTCACCGCCCCCTGTTGCGTGATATTCCCGATGCAGAATTGAAAGCGGTCATCATAAAGAGATTATATGACCGTAAATTATATTACGAGCAGGCACATTTGTCACTACCGGAGGAAACACTAACATTGGAACAATTACAATCAGCTATAGAAAATGGGTAAATCAATATTGGCTTCCGCCGCTTTATTAGGTGCACTGGCAGTGGCTTTAGGCGCATTCGGCGCGCATGGCCTCAAACAGATAGTACCACCGGAAACAGTCGCTGTTTTCGAAACCGGGGTGCGCTATCATTTTTTGCATGTCTTTGCTTTACTGGCCACAGGGTTGATTTCCATGCACCTTAACAGTCCCTTGTTCCGTCGTGCCGCGCAATGTTTTTTTGTCGGCATTTTATTGTTCAGCGGATCACTATACCTGATGACCTATTTGAAAACTACGGATTCGGTTGGACTAGGTGGCATTGGGATTATCACACCAATTGGTGGCTTGTTCCTGATTGCCGGATGGTTGTTGTTGTTCTGGGGCATTCGAAAAGCAAACCAGCAATAGCAAGCCGATAAGTTTCTCTTTATTTAATTATATTACAAGCATAAATTCATTTTTGAAAAACAGCCATATGCCAGTAAACATCAAGAAGGACAGTAATCAATCGCGCCGTGAATTTTTAGTAAAAGGATCATTAGCTTCCGTTGGCTTATTGATGGCCGGTTCCTCTGCATGGGCAACCCCATTTTTCTTCCAGGGAAAACCGGATTCTAAGTTTTTCGGGGTGCAAATCGGTGTGATAACCTATTCGTTCCGGAGTATGCCTGGTAATGTGCAACAGATCCTGAAATATGTTACAGAAAGCGGCATTAGTGCCATTGAACTGATGGGCGATGCTGTGGAAGAATACGCAGGCAAACCTGTTAATACGGTTAAATTGCCGCCAAGGGTACCAGGCCAGGATCAGCAATTAACAGATGAGCAGAAGGCGCAGCTGGCTGCTTATGAAAAACAGGTGGCAGACTGGCGTGCCACCGTTTCAATGGATAAGTTTGCAGAAATAAAGAAGATGTATAACAATGCAGGCGTTAGTATTTATGCATTTAAACCCAATGCATTGCGGGATAATAATACGGATGCGGAAATTGAATATGCGCTGAAAGTAGCAAAGACATTAGGCGCTAAATCCGTTACCGTTGAATTACCCGAGGACCCTGCACATTCCAAACGCCTCGGGAACCTTGCGGCAAAACACAAGGTCTACATTGGTTACCATGCGCATACACAAGCCACCGATACTGCTTGGGATGTGGCTTTAGGCCAGTCGCCGTACAATTCGATGAACCTCGACTGCGGCCACTATATTGCCGCCGGCGGTAATAATACAAAAGAGACCCTGTTGGCATTAATTACAGCAAAACATGATCGCATTACCTCCATGCATATCAAGGATCGCAGGACAGAAAGCCATGGTGGTGACAATATGCCCTGGGGCCAGGGTGATACGCCCATTAAAGAAATCCTCAATTTACTGAAGGCCAAAAAATACGCAATTCCTGCCACCATTGAACTGGAGTATGATATCCCTGCAGGCTCTGATGCTGTGAAGGAAACACATAAATGCCTGGAATATGCAAAGAAAGCATTGGGCGCATAAATACCAATCTTTCATTTGAGGCATTTACAGTGTTGATTCCAGGATTGTCCGGTTACCGGGCAGGTCCGGCACGTCTATTTTAATGTGCGTGCCGGTTTCTTTTTGGGGCGGCCGGTCCGGATTCCAGCAAGGATCTGTATTCGGCAGAGGGGTGTATGTCGTCAGAAGAAAGTGGACTTTTTGCTAGTGAGTATATCTCTTGTTTAGGGTAATAGATTTTTTTAGTTTTTCAGTAGCCTACAAGGCCCATCTCATCCTCATGTACTGGGTCTTTATTCTTTTACGCCGCCGCAGAATTTGTTCTTGTCTTCCAAAATAAAAGTCAGCCGGGATAAGTTTGTTGAGCGATTCATAATAGCGCTTGTGATTGTAATAATTTACAAATTTGACAATGGCTTCAATCAATTCTTCCGGACAGTAGTAGTTGTCAAGGTATAATACAAAAACTTAAAAAGTATCAACCTGATGAATTAGGCCCCAATTTAGAAAGATTAGGAGGAACACCATACAGATATAATCCTTCTATTATTAAATTTAATTTCATCAATCCAGGATACAAACCTCAGCAATTATGAAAAAATTGATATTAGTTATGGTTGCTTTAATTGCGATAGCTTTAGTAACTGCTATTGCTATTGACAGTAAATTGTACTACTATGGTAAAAATGCCTGGAACATTCATGAAAAATTACCTTTAAAAATAACACCAAATTATTTAGGTTACGGTAAAGGAAATTCAGGATTTGCATTAATGGATGAAGATGAAATGACTCTAATTGCACGTGGGAATAAGTACTGGAGTTCAGGCATTGAAGTAAATGAAATAATAAAATATGGCTTCAATAAACAAAAGTTAGTAGCATTGGTAAATGATTCCTTAGGGAACTTTTTTTATATTGAGTGTTCCAAAAATAATGCTCATTCTAAACAAGATATAAAAATTGCAGTATTAGAGAAAAGCGCTTTTTTGAATAGCGAAAAGATCAAATGGATAGATGTTAAAAATGCACCAACCTATGCAATGGAAATAACAAGAAACTATCTACTAATTTTTTCGATAATAATATTTCTTATAGTAGCTTATTTTATTTTAGTCAGAAAAAAGCATATCTGATTAATCTGCCAAGTCAGCCAGCGGCATTTTCAATTAAAGTTCTCACTTCTAACACCAATGTTTTATTAGTTAGACGTCTTAAACAGATTATCAATTTTACAGTAAGCATTCGGCCAACAACACCTAGGTCTTAAATTACCCTTCCAATAATTTTGCTGGAAAATTATTACCATGCGTTCATCTACTCAGCAAAACATGTTTGACTTTATCAGACATTACTGGCGTAATATTTTTTTACCGATGCCACTGTAGGTTTGCTGTAAGAAGGTTTTGGCGCATTTGTCGGCAAAAAAGGCCTTGACTCAGGCAACTTTCTTTCTCAAATTGTGTGCTATAGCCAGCAATCCGGTTTCTACTGCGTCATCGCCAACCTTTTAAAAACGGGCCAAGACCTCTCTGTGGTACAGGTTTTTGCGGCGCATAAATACCCTTCGGCTACAAAGCGGTACCGGCACCGTGAAGTGGAGACCCTGGCCGCCGCTGTGCATAAATACTACTCATTTGGATAGACATTTTTAAAAAACTAAATTTGAACCAAATGGAAGTTATTATGGGCGCCGTAAAACTGATTGATGAAGAAATCACCCAATATCTGCAGCACCTAAATGCTAAGCAAAAGCAGGCAGTTTTGGGTGTGGTAAAGACTTTTGCAGCCGAGCAGCAGGACTGGTGGGATGAAATCAGTAAAGAGCAGCAGGATGCCATAGATGCATCGCTGGCAGAAATGAAAGCTGGAAAACTCATACCGCACGACGAGGTGATGAAAAAATACCGGAAATGGTTGAAGAAATAGTCCGGGAAATTGTCTGGACGCCGAGGGCCGCCCATAGTTTTAACCAAATCCTTGTGTATCTGCAAAAGGAATGGTCATCAAAAGAGGTGGAGCAATTTATAGCGACCACTACGCTGTTTTAGCAAAGTTGAAACGTTATCCGGAAATGTGCCGTCCGTCGGGCAAAAGGAAAAATGTTCGCATCGCGATCCTCAACAAACACACTCAACTGATCTACCATTTCAAACCGCACAAAAACCAGGTAGAGGTTTTATTGTTCTGGAATTTTAAACAGAATCCTGCAGACTTAAAATATTGATCCCAAGTCGGCAAAATTACCCCCCCCCGCATGTTTGTGCGCATTCACCGATCCTGCCTCTTTTCTATTGCGCACATCAGTTTTTATAGGGATGGTATTGTTCACCTGGGTGATTTTAAAATCCCTGGAAATCCTTAACCGGTTCATACCCTAAGCGCCTGCCCGCCCGGCTTACCGGGTGGAAATGCCTCTGTAACCAGCGCTTAATGATTCCGGTTATGCCAGATTGACGGCTAATGGCCTGGCTGTTTTCCTGGCAAATTGCGGTAGTTTGATGAGTGTTTTTAAGGACCACTTAAGGACCAGTTAAGGACCACATGAAGACCATGTGAAAATTCCCCCAAAAGCACTCCCGCTACCCGCAAAAATCAGTAAATCCAATTTTTGTAAAACGTAAAAACTGACAAAATGTCTAAAGCAAATGATAACCTGATCACTCGTAACCTGAGTGGCTCGTTTGGAAAAAAGGTCGTCTTTCATAACCGGGGCCAGGCGTTCTAAAATAACCGCTAAACCCTTGAGGGTCCGGTTGATATTCAGTAAAGCGTATCTTTTTCTTTATTGCAACAACTTGCTTTGGGCCTGCCTGATTGATAAGTGGCCGATGCATACGCAAACCACTGCAACATTACCCTTTGTCGCTATTGTGCAAAAAAGGTTTCAACAGGTCAATGGGAACTGGAAATATGGTTGTCGAATTATTTTCAGTAGCGATCTCCCTTAAAGTCTGCAGGTAGCGTAATGTCAGTGCACTGGGTTGGTCTGCCAATATCTTGGCAGCATCTGCCAGGCGTTGTGAGGCCTGGAACTCTCCTTCGGCTGCAATCACTTTACTTCTGCGTTCCCTTTCCGCCTCTGCCTGTTTGGCCATGGCCCTTTGCATTTCCTGGGGCAGATCGATCTGTTTCACTTCCACATTGGAAACTTTTACACCCCATGGCTCAGTATTGGAATCTATTATTTGCTGCAGCTTGTGGTTAATTTTTTCACGTTGGGAGAGGAGGTCATCCAGCTCAGATTGCCCCAAAACACTTCGCAAGGTTGTTTGGGAAAGCTGTGATGTAGCCACCAGGAAATTTTCAACCCCGATAATTGCTTTTTGAGGCTCAATTACGCGGAAATATACTACAGCATTAACTTTAATGGAAACATTATCCTGGGTAATAACATCCTGTGTTGGCACGTCCATTACTACTGTGCGCAAACTCACTCTTACCATCTTATCAATGACCGGGATAAGAAAGATCAGTCCGGGCCCTCTTACCCCATTATTTCCCACTAAACGTCCCAGGCGGAAAACCACGGCCCGTTCATATTCACGAAGAATACGGATAGCACTTGAAAGAATCATGATCGCAAAAAAGATGAAAACGATGGCGAAAACCGGAAACTGTTGCATATTTTATATTTAGGGTTAATTGGCTGTTTTTTCAACATATAATTTCAGGTTTCTCATATCCTTCACGAGAACTTTTTCTCCTTTGCTGATGTTTCCTGCTATGGCTTCAGCATTCCAGACTTCTCCCCGTAACATTATTGTGCCCGCAGGGTCAAGTGTATCCAGCGACACCCCGGTTGCGCCAATCATTGCTTCGATTCCAGTTACAGCTTTCCTTCTTTGTGCGTTTAACCCCATCCCAATCACATACAAAAAAAACAGGGACGTAATTATAGTGGACGAAATGATAACGCCCATCGAAATTTTTACAAACTCTAATGATGAATTGCTTTTGATTAACATCATGGATCCCAACAGTAGTGAAATAACCGCGCCAATGGCCAGTAATCCGTGACTTACTATTTTGAGCTCAAGCAAAAAAAGGACAAGCGCAAAAATGATCAGGGCTATACCTGCATAATTGATGGGCAGGGTCTGCATCGAATAAAAAGCGATAATGATGGCTATAACTCCAATAATGCCGGGCAGGATGGCACCGGGATTGTATAATTCAAACAGGAGTCCAAAAAGCCCCAGCATCAGTATAATGTAGGTGATATTGGGGTCACTGAGGATGTTCAGCAACTTTTCTGTAAAACTCATTTCGTACAGTGTTACCCTTGCATTTTTTGTATGAAGGGTCACGGATGAAGCACCAAGCTCAACCTGTTTGCCATCAACCTGGTTTAACAGGTCTTGTTCATTAACAGCAATAAGGTCTATAACATTATTTTTCACTGCTTCTTTTTCTGTGATGGAAACACTTTGTCGAACAGCATCTTCAGCCCACTGCATATTCCGGTTTCGCTTTTCTGCGATTGTCCGTATAAATGCTGCTGCGTCATTTGTTCCTTTTTCATTCATAATTGAATCGGTTGCCTGGTACAAACTGACAGGATGGGCTGCACCAATATTTGTTCCAGGAGCCATCACGGCGATATTGGCGGCCATGGTGAGGAAGACCCCCGCTGAACCTGCATGTGCGCCACCTGGTGATACATACACGATTACAGGCACAGGAGCCTCCAGCATACTGCTGACTATAATTCGCGTTGATTGAAGTAAACCACCAGGTGTATTTAGGTGAATAACCAGGCATTCAGCCTTATCATAATATGCCTTCCGGATGCCTTCATGAATATAATCAGCGGTTACGGGATTGATGGAGCCGTTAATGTTTATAGAGATGACTGTTTGCGCAGGAAGTGCAAATGGAATGAAAAAGATACAATATAGTAGAATACGCTTCACGGTATACCGATTGGTAAAATGAAGCACTTGTTTGTTTGCCAATAAATGCCTGCTGTAAGTTACAATTCCTTTTTTGAAGAACCTATATTTGGTTAACCCGGTAATGCTGGATTGTTATGAAGAATAAATTGATTCAATATTTTCCCGGTTTTATTTTCCGAATTCATTAAATCTTACGAAAAACCCAGATTAAATATTTATGACACTCAACTGTTGTCTTAAACAGATCATCAATATAAAATCGAATATCCTGAAGTAAACTTATTGATCCCAGGGGTTAATAATATTGATCGCTTATTTTGGCAAAGTCAGAAGTATTGCGGCTCAGTAAATTTAAATCTTAAACGAGGCAGGTTGCCGTCTGCGGCATAGGTCTCAACCAGTTCATTGACCACGCGGAAATCATCCCTGGCGCGGATGGTGAGGATATTGCCAACAACCAGAAAATTTAATCGCCATTGATTGAGGCGGTGCATGATGGATACAAAATTTCCAAAAGAGAAAAAACGGGAGCGAAATCGGAAAATCCAGGCGCTTTTTCTTTTTGATGCAGCGGCTTTTTTTTAAGCCGCTTTGTTTTTTGGGGATAGTGAAATGCAGATTATTACATGATCAATGCAGATTATTACCATCTTTTGCCAGATTGTTAAAAAAACTTGGTGGCTAATTTTCGGGGAGGTATAGTTATGCAAAATTTTTAATGAAAAACGACTATGTACTATTTAATGAAAAAAGCACGCAGCACAGAATTAATATGAGGTATTCTTCAACACCGCAAATAGGGAACGATCCATTCAGATAGGTAACCATTGGGTAAGAGCCGGGATAGTGCCGGGATAGTGCCGGGATAGTGCCTGGAATTTGCCTAAAAACTGATAACAAAGCGCCGCAATAAGCCTGCAGACCTACGCAAAACCTAGTAGAAAGTGCCTGAAAAGTGCTAAAAAACCAAGGCAAAACTGCGCCAACTGCAACACTATACCTGCGCCAACGACAAGTTTTTTGTCATCAAATGGTCGCTTTATTTCCGCTTTTCCCGGATTCCCGGTTGCCGATTTTTTAAGCCAATTCCTGACATGAAAACTAATCCAGATGGTAAAAACCAATCTAAATTTCCTTGTAAAACCGTTCTTGATTGTTCTGGCCATTCTGCATGGTTTTCATAGGTTTGGAAAATTGATGATGAAATCGGGCAAATCCGGAAAGGCGGAAGGCGGAATTACCGTATTTCCGGATGGCTCTTTTAATAGTATAACCAGGCCTGTTATGCGCTATTTTCCCTTAATATTGACCTATATTTCACGGAGATGAATACACTAAAAAATAATCTTCCTGCCGTATTATTAGCCGGCATGGCATTGGGAACCGCCTGGGCAATCCGGGGGTCATTCGGGCATGAATATGGCGCTGCATGGGCTGGTGGTATCGGGGCCCTGGGCGTTATCCTGGTGGCAAAGCGCGCAGACTGGTACAACCGGTTTTTAGCGGCAACCATGGCAGCCGCGGCAGGATGGGGCATAGGCGGTATTATCAGTTATGGCATGGTCGTGGGCTATGGCCGTGGCAATTATTTCGGGAATGTATTTTACGGCCTGGCTATGTTGCTGGTCATCGGCGGACTCTTCGGCTGGATCGGCGGCGGTTTATTCGGACTGGCTTTATCTGACCGCCCGGGCAACAAAGTGCAATGGCATACGCTGATCGTGGAAATGATCTGTGGTGGTTTGCTTTTTTACTATTTCCTGATCAGCGAATTCGAATGGCTGATGACACCGCCGAGGGGCGAAGAATGGGCTGCCTGCCTGGGGATGTCCTTCGCACTTACCTGGTACCTGTTCCGGAACAAACACCATGCACCTATCCGCGTGGCGGTTTTCTCCGCCCTCGGTGCCGGATTTGGTTTTGCCTTCGGCAATTTCCTGCAGGTGATGGGCGATTCTGCCGGGCTCCATTCTGTCAATCTCTGGAATGTAATGGAGTATTCCATCGGGTTTTTTGGTGGCTGCGGTATGGCTTACGGCACTTTCTCAGCTGATTGGGAACAGCCTGCCCCGGTTAGTGCAAAACAGCAGGGATTCTTGCCTGTTGTTTTTATTACACTGATCATCCCGTTTATTCTCTGGGACAAATCTTTCAACGGACGGCAACCTGAAACCAGTATTGGTTTCGCCAGCATTAAACAATGGGTTGCACTTGGCGGGGTATTTTTATTTTCCGGGTTCTTTATTAAGAAATTTTACGATGAAAAGCGTTCATCAGCGGCATATGGTTTCAACAATGTTTTTGTTTTCTTCATCGCGAGCCTGGGTCTATATACCATTTTTCATTTCCTGAATTCGGATGTTTTAACAAATGGACTAAGCCTGGAACAATGGCTGTACCTGCTTAACCTGGCTGTTTTGCTATTTTTCCTGCCTAAAGTTAAAGCTGCATTTACCGGGAAAGGACTCCAGCCCGGAAACTGGGTTGGGTTGTTGTTTATCCTGCTTGTTATCCTCGCAGTTTTGGCAGTGATTGCCATCCATTCCCATGGCAGTCTACCGGGGATGCAAAAGCGCTTTTCCTGAGGACAACCAAATGTCAAAATAGAAATTTTACATGCAATCAACTACATCCACCAATCAATCGCAAAGACTTGTATCCATTGATGCACTTCGTGGTTTCGATATGCTGATGATCTGTGGCCTTGGCGCATTTATTGAATCGCTGGAAGGGAAGACTGCTATGCCCTGGGTGGATGCTATTGCCGCACAGTTTCACCATACAGCATGGAATGGTTTTACTTTCTATGATTTTATTTTTCCGCTTTTCCTTTTTATTGCGGGTGTATCGATTCCTTTTTCATTGAATGCCGCACTGGCAAAAGGCCTGCCCAAAGCGGATTTGTACAGGAAGGCATTCAAAAGGATGTTGATTTTAATCGCTTTGGGGATACTGGAAAAAAATACACCCTTCCCGTTTTTTGACTGGCCGCATGTACGCCTCGGTGGGGTATTACAGCGCATCGCTATTGCCGGCTTTGTGACCACAGTATTGTACCTGAATTTTAAGACAAAGGCACGGATGCTATGGGCAGCGGGCATATTATTGTTTTATTATGCTGCGATGTTCCTGATTCCAGTGCCGGGTTATGGTGCCGGTGATCTTTCTTTTGAAGGTAACCTGCATGGCTATATCGACCGCACCATACTGCCAGGCCGTTTATTGCAGGGTACATTCGATGAGAACGGCTTGTTTACACAATTACCGGCATTATGCCTGGCGATAATGGGCAGCATTGCCGGCGATGTATTAAGCGAGCCAGGAATTGCTGCCTATAGCAAACTGAAAAACTTGCTCCTGTTTGGCGTTATATGTATCGGCATTGGCCTGGTATGGAACCTGCATTTCCCTATTAACAAAAGACTCTGGAGCAGTTCATTCATCATGTTAACGGGTGGGATGTCTTTCCTGCTCCTGTCTTTATTTTATTGGGTGATTGATATTTTACAATTTAAAAAATGGGCTTTCTTTTTTGTGGTGATCGGTATGAACAGCATCACCATTTACCTGGCCTATCATTTTATAGATTTTGGGTTTACCTCGAAGTTGCTGTTTGAAGGCTTGTATGTGAATAGTCCGGAGGCCTGGCACCTGGTGTTCCAGAGCCTGGGTGCGTTGGTACTGGTTTGGGTTTTCCTGTATATATTGTACCGGAAAAAGATCTTTGTGAAAATATAACCTGAAATTAAATTGTTCATTTTTCGAAATACCTGTATACCAGATGAAAATAGTTTTCCTTGATGCCCATACCCTGAATGCAGTAAATGATCTTTCTTTTGCTGCACTGCAAGCCCTTGGTAATTTGCAGTTGTATCCATTTACTACTGTTGCCGAAGAAGCCGCCAGGGTAGTTGATGCCGATATCCTGATCGTGAATAAACATAAGGTCACGGCAAGCCTGCTCAGCCATGCCAAAACCCTGAAATATATTGTTGTGGCCGCAACAGGTTATAACAATATCGACCTGGCAGCTACCGCTGCACGTGGCATTCCGGTGAGTAATGTTAGGGCCTATTCAACGGAGGGCGTAGCCCAGTATGTGATGGCCGCCATGCTGGCCCACTACCACAAACTGGCTCACTATTTCCAGGAAACATCCAAAGGAAGGTGGCAGCAACAAAAGGATTTTTGTTTTTATGACCACTCCATCCAAAACCTTTCTGCAAAGACGCTGGGGATTATAGGATTCGGCACTATCGGCAAAAGGGTGGCAAGCCTGGCACATGCTTTTGGCATGCGGGTGCTCGCCCATACTGCCTATCCCATTCCAGGTGATTATTCTTATACACAGGCTGTGGCACTGGAAGAAATTTTCCGGCAGGCTGATGTCCTGACCCTGCATGCCCCGCTCAACAATACAACGAAAGAAATCATCAATGCTGCGAGTCTTGCCAGTATGAAACAGGATGCGTTACTGATCAATACAGGCAGGGGCGGACTTATTCATGAATCCTCCCTGGCGGCACACCTGCGGGCCCATCCGGCTTTTACTGCGATAGTTGATGTGTTATCTGCAGAGCCGCCGGCTGATGACCTGTTGACCAGCCTGCCCAACTGCCATGTAACGCCCCACCTGGCCTGGGCATCACAGCAATCGCGGATTCAACTGCTGGATGGGATCGTTAAACTGATCAGGAGTTTCCAGCAGGGAACCGTGCAGAATGTAGTAGCCTGAGTAAATCTTTACTCCGGGGTAAATCATTATGGCTCTATGATAACCTTCATCGCCTTTTCTTTTGATGCATTACCAAATACCTCGTAAGCATGAAGGATATCTTTCAGTTTAAAATGATGGGTGATTAATTTTTTAGGATCAATTCTCCCGGATGTAACTGTTTTTAACAACATCGGCGTAGTATTGGTATTGACCAGTCCGGTTGTTAAAGTAATATTCTGGATCCAGAGGTTTTGAATTTGCAGGTCCACGCTTTTGCCATGTACGCCAACGTTCGCAATATGTCCGCCTGGACGAATGATCTGCTGGCAAATATCGAAAGTTGCAGGCATGCCTACAGCTTCAATAGCTACATCCACGCCGTCTTTTGTTTCACCCATGATTTTCTTTACGGCATCTTCTTTTCCCGAATTGATGGTAACGGTTGCCCCGAATGTTTTAGCCACTTTCAGGCGGTTTTCATCCAGGTCGATCATAAAGATTTTTGCCGGTGAATAAAACTGTGAAGTCAGCAGTACGGACATACCGATTGGACCGGCACCAACAATAGCAATGGTGTCACCGGGCTTTACCTGTCCATTCTGCACACCAATCTCATGGCCGGTGGGCAATATGTCGCTTAGCATCACCAGGGCTTCTTCATCAGCTCCGGCGGGGATATGATGCAGGCTGTTATCTGCATGTGGGATGCGTACATATTCCGCCTGCGTACCATTGATTAAATGACCCAATATCCAGCCACCATCTTCGCAATGGGAATACATTTGTTTTTTGCAATACTCGCAGGTGCCATCGGATGTGATGCAGGAGATGATCACATGATCGCCTTTTTTAAAACTACGGACTGCCTGGCCCACTTCTTCAATTACACCTACGCCTTCATGGCCCAGTGTTGTGCCTGGTTTGCAACTTGGTGTTTTGCCATGCAGGATACCAAGGTCGGTGCCGCAGATAGTTGTTTTTAAGATTTTAACCAATGCATCTGTGGGCTTTTCAATAGCTGGTTTGGGTATTTCTTTCAGTTCTATTTTTCCGGGTCCGCCGTAAACGAGCCCTTTCATTGTTGTTCCCATTTTGTTAAGGTTTAATGTGAATGAGGTTGTGTGTTATTGGGTGCAATAACAACAATAGCCGGTTAGTAAAACCGGTATGCAATATATTGATGCAAGCAAACATATTATATGATATATAACATGTTTCAGAATGAATTTGGTCATTTTCAATACTCAAACCTTTCTACCAGTTCATCCACCATTATTGCGTCCGCAAATTTTTTGTGATTCTTTGCCCGGCCCTGGGCCTGCCAGGACATACTTAAGGCATTGCCTTCCTTATTTTCGTTGGCTAATTTGTATTTCAGGTTGAACTGTTGAAACAATTCTTCAAAATGCTGCTGCCTGTTGGGCGCAAATGTGCAACGAATATGGTAAGTTTTCGATTGGTTTAAGGTTTCGATTTTACTTTCAAAGCGAGGTAAGATTGTCAGGACAATTAATACCAACACACTGGCACAGGCGGAAGAAAAATAATAACCAGACCCAATTCCCATGCCCACTGCAGCTACCATCCAGATAGTCGCCGCAGTGGTAATACCGTTTATACGGTTCTCGCCCATGAAGATGACACCGGCGCCTAAAAAACCAATACCGGTTACAATGTTTGAGGCAATGCGGTCTGAACTGGTACCCGCACCTATCAGTACCGACATCATGGTGAAAAAGCAGGAGCCCATTGATATCATGATCATCGTCCGGAACCCCGCGGACTTGCTCCTGTATTCACGCTCTGCGCCAACCAATCCGCCCCATAAGGCTGCTAATAAAAACCGGGTTAATATTTCGTAATCCATAACTTATTGTTTAGGTATTTTCTATGACCTTAATCCTTATCTGCTATCCTGCACGGCACTTCAAGGTCTTCTGAAAGGTAATAGATGGTACACACACGATGGTACCCATCAGCTATAATTAATTTCCCGTCCCTTACCAGTAATACCGGCGATAACTTTTTGCCTTTCTTTACTTTTTGCATGTTTTCTTTCACATGGATATTGTCCCTGGGTAACAGCGGTAATTCACTGGCGCGAAGTATATCCTTTGCTTTTTTATTGACTGTTTTACTTTTTTCGAGGCGATTGACAATTTCTGCGGCAATGCTTACCGGAAACAATAATTCAAGGTAATCTAATGCAGCTGGAAAATCATGCTGCTCGGGTTCAGCCAACCAGATTTTCTTATTCATAGTTTGTTTTTTACACCACCAGTTTCATAGCTACCGGATCCCAGTTCACCAGCTTTTTATGGAAATAGCTTTCATTGCAGGCGAGGCAGGGCGCAGCAGCGCGAAAACCAAATACGGCATCTTCCACAACCTTTCCACCGGTACGCACCGCGTTGAAGAAATTCTTGAAATGTTCCACATGTTCATCATGGCCTTCCGGTGCCTTATAACGGATCGGGTCTTTAGTAGGTTTTGCTTTATCAGCTGCAGTATATTTTTCATCATAGGCTTTCTGCAGGTTGTCCTGCATGGCTTTTGGATAAGTGCCCAGTGCATCCCAATAGCCTATACCCGGGGCTTTCGGTAACAGGTCATGGGTAATGGTAAGGTCATCGCCAATTTCCATGGCTCCCTCATCGCCAATGAAGCGCAGCCGGTAGCCATCACCAACACCACTGGCGAAATTAAGCCGCAGGTTTACCTGGAAGGCCGGATGTTCGGGTGTTTCAGGATAGTCCATCAATGCATTCATTACATCGGGTACATCGCGGCCATCTTTCCAGTAACTCAACTGGCCGTTGCAATAAATGCGCGAAGGCCCTTTCGACCCGGTGATCATATGGATTTCCGTGAGCAGGTGCACAAACATATCACCTGCCGCACCGGTCCCGAATTCGCGGTAGTTCCGCCACCTGAAAAATTTCTTTGCGTCGAAGGGCTGTTTGGGCAAACCGGCAATATAACGGTCCCAGTCAACCGTTTCCGGCGAAGCATCTGATGGGATAGTGTATTGCCAGGCACCCATAGCGCTGTGGCGGTCGATGCTGGCATCAATACAATTCAGTTTACCGATCTCTCCAGCTTCATATAATTCCTTTGCTTTCAGGTGAACCAGTCCGCTGATGCCCTGGCTGCCGATCTGGATTACTTTATTGGTTTTTTTTGCTGTTTCAATCACCCCATGCCCCTGGGAGATTTCTTTCACCATTGGTTTTTCACAGTACACATGTTTACCCATATTCATCGCGTCGATGGATATGCGCGAATGCCACAGGTCTGCCGTTCCTATAATCACCGCGTCGATATCTTTTTTCGCCAGGAGCTCACGGTAATCCCTGGTTGTAAAAACCTGGTTGCCATATTTTTCCTGGACAGCAGTCAACCTTCCTTTGTACAGGTCGCATGCAGCAACAAACTCCACCCCCGGAATTTTCAATGCGGTACTTATGTCGGCATTGCCCATGATGCCCGTGCCAATCAGTCCGACCCGTATCCGGTCATTGGCGCTGAATCTTTGCGGCATCGGTAAAATCTCTTCCCTGATACCCGTATTGGCTTTAAGGATATTGAAAGACCCGGCAGTCATGGCCAGTCCGGCTGTGCTGAGCTGCCGGATAAATTTTCGCCTGGAAGATGAAGACATAAGTATATTTAATGATTAGTTTCTAAGTTATGAGAAAATTTCTCCTCTTAAGCTGTATTTGTTTTGGATTATATACCGTGGCCAATGCCCAGGAAGCAGATTCCCTGGCCTTCAGGAGAATTGCTGATGATATCCTGACGAATGGCCAGGCCTATGGCAATTTAAGAATCCTTTGTAAGCAAATCGGACCGAGGTTAAGCGGCTCCCCGCAAATGGTACGCGCAGAAAAGGAAACCTTCCGGATGATGAAAGAAATGGGCGCTGATACTGTTTACCTGCAGGACACAAAAGTGCCGCATTGGGTGCGGGGAGAGAAGGAAACGGCCTGGATAGCAGGAAGTAATGGCAGTAAAATGCCTTTGCGTATCTGCGCACTGGGCAATTCAATGGGAACAGGAACCAAGGGTATAAAGGCAAAGGTGGTGGAAGTGCATTCCTTTGATGAACTCGATGCACTGGGTGAGAAAGGTATTAAGGGCAGGATAGTATATTTCAATGTCCGGTTTAACCCGACCCATGTCGTAACGACACAGGGCTATTTTGAAACCACGCAGTATCGGTGGACCGGCGCTTCGAAGGCTGCCAGGTATGGTGCGGTTGGAACAGTCATCCGGTCGCTTTCCAGCAGCATCGACGATTATCCGCATACCGGCGGCATGGGCTACAATGACTCCTTCCCGAAAGTGCCTGCCGTTGCCATCAGCACCCGGGATGGTGATTTGCTGTCGGATGAATTGCAGCGTAACAATAGTGCTGAATTATATTTCCGGACTACATGTACAACGCTCCCGGATGCCATTGGCCATAATGTAGTGGCTGAGTTGAGAGGCAGTGAATTTCCCAATGAGGTCATTACGATAGGTGGCCATCTTGATTCCTGGGATCTTGCCGAAGGCGCGCATGATGATGGCGCCGGTTGTGTACAAACGATGGAGTTGATCAGGGTCTTCAGGAAATTAGGCATACGTCCGAAACGTACCATCCGTGTAGTATTGTTTACAGATGAGGAAAACCGCGGCTCGGGTAGTAACCGGTATACGGCGTTTGCAAAGGCAGAAAACAAACATCATATACTGGCTATAGAATCGGATGCCGGCGGATTTACGCCACGGGGTTTCAGCCTGGTGGCTGATGCAGACAAATTAGCGAGGCTCAGGTCCTGGATGCCGCTGTTCATCCCTTACGGTGTGTATGCTTTTGAAATAGGATCAGCAGGGGCAGATGTGGAAAGCCTGCGGGCCCTGGGTGCTACGGTAGGGGAGCTGATGCCCGATTCGCAAAGGTATTTTGACCACCACCATGCAGCAAACGACAAGTTTGAAGAAGTGAATAAACGTGAACTCGAATTGGGTGCTATTAATATGGCCAACCTGGTTTATATGGTGGATAAATATGGATTATAGGCTTATCCGGGTAAAAGCTTTTTTAATAATAACTCTTTCTTGCCACGGGAAACATCCACGGTAGAGCCATCGCTCATTACCAGGAACCCGCCTTCGCCTTTCATGTATTTTTCAATTTCGTTCAGGTTGACAAGGTAACAGCGGTGCACACGGAGGAATGAATGTTCTTCCAGTAATTCCTCAATTTCTTTTAAGGTGGAAGAAACGACTTTTCGTTTTTTGTCTTTCAGGTGAAGTATTGTGTAATTGCTGTCTGACTCGCAACTGATGATCTGGTTTACCTGGATCATTTGCAATCCTTCCATGGTGGGCATGGCCATTTTACTTATGGGCGTTGAGGGATTGTGTATTTTCTGCAGTAGTATTTCCAATTGTTGCGCAATTGGTTTTTGGGATCGTTGGATAACTTTTTGGACCGCTTTCACCAGTTCTTCCTGGTCGACAGGTTTTAGCAGATAATCAATGGCGCTGAACCGGATGGCTTTCAGCGCATACTGGTCATAGCTGGTGGTGAAGATGATTTCAAAATTAACCGTAGGAAGTTGTGCCAGCATATCAAAGCCATTCATCTTCGGCATTTCTACATCCAGGAAAACAAGGTCGGGCGACTTCTGCCGGATGGCAGCCAGGCCATCTATGCTATTGTGATAAGTGCCCAATATCTCCACCTCCGGACAATAATCTTCCAGCATTGTTGCTAATGCTTCACAACAATATGGTTCATCGTCAATTATTATTGCCCTGATCATGAATTAGCTGGTTATTTTTTTAAATAATCGCTTCCACTGATTCTTTATAACTTATTCTTAAATGGACTTTTGTCCCTGAAGGATTTCCATTTTCATCCAGTAAATCTTCCATTTGATAAGATGTATGCACCCCTTTTTCACGGTTCAGTAAGGCCAGCCGTTCAGTGGTAATCTTCAATCCCATTGATTTTTCCTTTTCCGCTGATTTGCTCTTGATTTCTTCGGCTTTCTCACGGCCAATACCGTTATCTGTGATGGTACAATATAAGATGTTATTCCCTAAACTAAGGGTGATATCAAGACGCCCTTGTCCGTCTTTATGCATCAACCCGTGCCAGATGGCGTTTTCACAGAAAGGTTGAAGTAACAGCGGCGGAATGAAGATATTATCGTCATCCATGGCATTGAGAAAAGTGATGCTGAAATCAAAGGATTCCTTAAACCTTAGGCGCTCCATGTCGAGGTAAAGGCGCAGCATTTGCAATTCATCTTCCAGGGTTATCAATGGTTTTTGTGAATTGATCAGTACCATGCGAATCAGCCTGGAGAAACGCGTCAGGTAATTGGATGCTGTTTTGCTTTCATTTTTTAAAATGAAGCGGTTGATAGAGCTAAGGCAGTTGAAAATAAAATGCGGGTTCATTTGTGCGCGCAGGGCCTGCATTTCAAGTTCTGCTGCCTGCCGGTAAAGTTCAGCCTGTTTCTTTTCACTTTCTAGTTTTTCATTTTTTCTTTTCAGGGTGAGATTTCTGAAAACATATAATCCTGCCAGTATAACTGAAATAAAAACCGCTATCAGGAATTTTTTAAATGTTGCCTCTTGTTTTAATTGCTGTTCCTTTATTTTGTTGTCTTTGTTCAGAAACCCAATGCGGGCCTCTTTATTGGCGTCTGCTGCTGCTTTTTTATAATTGTTAAGGCGCCATATAAACTGGTTGTTCTGTACGGAATCTTTAAGCGTGATATACTTCCTTAGATACAGGTATGCACTATCGCTTTTTCCGAGTTTATAATATATCCTTGATATTAATTCAAATCCATTAATCTTTGATTGATTAATATTATTCGCCATGGCGTAACCCAGACCCTGGGTTGCATAACTTAATGCCGTTTTATTGTCATTTTTGGCCGCATATGCTTCTCCCATTGCCAACATTGGCCTGGCCAGGCCGTAAGTGTTTTTCGTATTATATTTCCCGTCTTTCCTGAATGCGTTAAGGCTTAAATTAAACATCGCAATTGCTTTGTCATAATCTCCTTTTTTTAAATAGATATTGCCTCTTAATGTATTTCCAAAGGCCTGGTGGCCAAAATGATAAGTGGCATAATCTTTATTCCAGAAGTCCCAGTAATATGCGGCAGAGTCATACTTTCCCATCAGGTAGTACAATTCGGAAAAGCTGATATCTTCTTTCATCCCATCAGTTGCCTTTCCATAAATATCGCTCTTCCTGACATAATCCAGGGCCGTTTGGTAGTCACCTGCGGTCTTATACAAATCAGCCATATTTTTATATGACCATTGAACCATTTCATCTTCCCAGGGAGTGGATGGAACTATTTTTTGGGCTACCTGGATAGCTCTTTCTGCATAGTCAATACCTTCAACGCTCTGTTCTCCATTGGTATAATCCCAGACGATATTGGTCAGGGTTTCCAATTCCATTTTCTGGTCCCCGGCTCTTTGGAAATAGTAAAGGGCTTGCTTGTAATTTTCCATATTATCCCCTTCGGGCCTGTCTAAATAAGTTAGGCCAAGGAGTTTTTCATTTTGGATTTCTTTTCCTATAGCCATGGCTTTCCGGTTGTTATAAATGGATGTGGAATCTTTATTATCCCCTATACGACTAGCCAAGGCAAGATCTAAAAGTGAAATGCCCATTCCATATTTGTACCCTAAACCTGAAGCTTCTTTATAGGCTATTGCAGAATATTTAGACATTGAGTCGCCCCTGGTCTTAAATCCCGGAGAGTTATAGGAATTATACAAATACACAAAGGTTTCGCTTATGGCATTAAGGCAGTCCACCCTGGCACTATCTTTTAATGCAGGTAATTTGGCTTTAAGGCTATCCAGGATCAGGCTGTATTTATAGTTTAAATTCTTGTCCTGGCATTGTGCTTTAAGGGTAAATGCAGTAAGGGTTGCAATGATCAATAATTGCTTTTTCATAATGGAATCAGCAATGCCGGTTAAATGATTAATAATTTACTAAAAAGAATCGGCATTCTGATATCTGAAACTAGGCTGTAAACGGTATGGTTTGAAACCAGAACCAGCGAACGGTGGATTCTTATGACGAATTGCGGCGGTTGATGTGTGAACGAAAATTTGTAGAGGCCTGTTTGTTAATTCGCCCTGTTCTTTTCATCTTCAGCGCCGGTTGATCGCTCCCGCTTGCCGGTGACCTTATCGTTTCCGAAGTTCTTGATGAATGTTAAGCTGATCGCCGGATAACTGTAGGTTTGATTAATCCTGATCACCAGGTTTTGTTCGGGGATATCAGCATAAATGCGGCCTGTCTGTGTATTGAAAACATTATTCAAATTCAATGATAATACAGACCTGGATTTGCCCAGTTTCTTTTGCGCACCGATATCCACCGAACCTGAAGGTTTAAAATGATACAGGCCCCATATGCTGCCCGAATTATAATATTCCGTCAAGCCTATGGAGAAATCCTTAGGTAGTATAAAATTCTGGCCGCAGTTCAGGTAATAACCAAAATTCTCTGTTTTTACAGCTGCCTTATAGAATGCATTCATCTGGCTCCAGGTTCCGGTCAGGTTGTTCTGTATGTTGAACCATTTACTGATGGTAAAGGGTAGCGAAAGTCCAAGGGAAAGACTTTGGGCGCCTTGTGAATTCTGTACTGCTTTCACCATTTTGTTGGTCGCTTCATCAATTTTCGGTACCTCATTTATGAGGTGGCTGATATGATCGTAAGAGAATGTAATGATCTTGTTTTTTATGGTAAAGGCGGTGCTGGCAGCATCGATGATCGCAGGTTGTAAAGCCGGGTTCCCTGTACTGAATGTTTTGGGGTCAAGGAAGATCACGTATGGCGCCAGGTCGGAAAAGCTGGGCCTCCATATCCGCCTGCTGTAGGTGAAATTTACAGACTGGTCCTCTTTAATGTTGTGCAAAAAGAATAAGCTCGGGAATAAATTACTATAATCCCTTTTTACACCTCCATCCTTTGAATCAGCGCTAATCCTGGTATGTGTATATTCATAACGCAGCCCGAATTTCATGGATGTTTTTTCCGAGATATTCAGGTTGAAGCTACTGTAAGCTGCACCAATACTTTCGTGGGTATTATGCAATCCGGAGTAGAGGGAATCCGTTATCCAGTCATTTTGCACAAGGGTGCTTACCCCTACATCATTCAATGATTGGGAGGTAGTTCCCTTTAGGCCTGCTTCCATGTCCATTTTCTTCGAAAGTTTCCGGGTATAATCCAAAGATCCAACCCAGAATGTCAGTGGTGTGACCTTACTGCTTCTCACGTTTTCGTTGTACAGGAAGGCCCCGGGAAGATTATAATAATTGTTGGAATAGGTGTTTGGGTTTTTGTCTTTGTAATGCAGGAAATCCAGGTTGACCGTTAGTTTCTCCTCAGGTTTGAAACTGTGCTGCAGGTTCAGGTTGGCTCCGTAATACAAGGTATTGTGTACCTCGTTGTTATCCACTTTAACGGTAGTATCTACCTGCTTGTTTGAACTAATTATGGCATTGTTCAGGGATTGCATGCTCCAATTCCTGTAGTTTCCTGAAACAAGGGCCCCAACGATGGTCTTCTTGCTAAGTTCGACATCAATACCCGCCTGGACATTGTGCTGGGCTTCAACCGCATCCCGGTTGTTTTCGGAATAATTTTCTTTGGGAACTCCATCGAAAACAATAGACCGGTAATTAGTCCAGAACTGCTGCAGGTGATACCTCGAAAAAGAATAATTCCCGAAAATATTCACCTTGCCCTTCCTGTGGTTGATATTCAAACTTGCGCTGTTCTGTTCCGCTTTACTATATCCTGCCATCAGTGAATAGGAGCCATTGGTGCCATACTTGTTATTTGATTTGAGTACGATATTGATAATGCCGGCATTGCCTTCTGCGTCGTAATTGGCGGGAGGCGTGGTGATCACTTCAATGCGTTCCACATTATTGGAAGGTTGTCCTGAAAGCATCTGCAACACAGTAGCCAGGTCCATATAGTTCCTTTTTCCGTTGATCATTATAATCACCCCAGACTTCCCATTGATGGAAAGAGATCCGCTTAACCTGTTTACCGTGATCCCTGGTGAACGCTCCAGTACATCCAAAACTGTAAGTCCCGAATACGTAATGCCAGCGGCCACATTAATGACCAGGCGATCAATCTTTTGTTCATAAAGTGGCCTTTTACGCACAACAGTAACTTCCTTTAGTTCCATGGCGGTTTCAGCCAGCATAATACTGCCGAGGTCAATATTCTTATCGAGACTGGTGATATTGATGAGCGGTGTAAATACTGGCTTAGCGCCGGTATAGGTAGAGGTGATCAGGTATTTGCCGGGATTGATATTTTCAAAAACAAAAATGCCCTGTTCATTGGTGAGCTTACCTTTTATCAACACGGAATCTTTGGCGTTCAGCAACAATACATTCGCCTGGTGAATGGGTTTGCCCGTTGTGTCCACTACTTTTCCATGGATGTTTGTCTGGGCATTAGTATCCAATGACAGGATGCATAGCAACATGAAAATCAGGTTACCTGCAAATGGAGTTGTACTGTTCATGGCTATTCAGTTTGATGGTCTTTAAATCTCGATAAATGAACTGAATGAAGCCAGGCAGAATGAGCAAACTACATTGAGTAGGCATTGATCTGCGGAAACTATTGAGGGAATAGAAAAGCAAGGAATTATTATCCCCTGGTTTTTAGCAATTTTTGCAGGAGTTCTTCTTTTTTGTTTTTCGAAATATAGATATGCTGGCCATCGCTCATTACCACATAGCCGCCATCGGCTTTGACAAATTTTTCCACTTCATCAATATTTACAAGAAAGGAGCGATGTACCCGGATGAAGGAGTAATCATCGAGCAAATCTTCTACTGCTTTAAGTGTGATGGACACTACCAGTTTTTTGTTGCCTTTGAGGACCAGTGTTGTGTAATTATCATTGGCTTCGCAACTTATGATCGAATTAACCGGGATCATTTGCAACCCTTCCATGGTGGGCAAGGCTATTTTTGAAACTGAGGCAGCAGGGTGATGCAGTTTTTGAAACAGCACCTGGAGCTGTTCGGCGCCGGTTATTTCATTCCGTTTAACGATTTTGCGCACTGCGTTTTGCAGCTCTTCCCGGTCAATAGGTTTCAATAAATAATCAATGGCGCTGAACCGGAATGCTTTTAAGGCGTATTGGTCGTAACTGGTGGTAAAGACGAGGTGAAAATTAATAGCGGGTAATTGTTCAAGCATTTCAAACCCATTCATTTTCGGCATTTCCACATCCAGGAAAACAAGGTCAGGAGATGCGGTCTCAATAGCTTTTAGTGCATCTTTCCCATTATTAAAAACGCCAGTTACCTGGACCTCCGGGCAATAGCGGTTTAAAAGCAGGGAGAGTGTTTTGCAGCAATTAGGTTCATCATCTATAATGATTGCCTTGATCATATTGTATAAAATTAAGCAACGGCTTCCATAATATTTTTATGCCTGATCTTTATACTCACTTTTGTTCCGGTCATAAGCCCATTGCTATCAATAATATCATCTATCTCATAAAAGGAATGCAGGTCCTTGTCCTGGTTAAAAAGCGACAAACGTTCCGTGGTGATTTTCAAGCCCATGGATTTTTCTTTTTTCGCTGATCCGGTATTTAATGCGCGGGCTTTTGCCCTTCCAATGCCATCATCCGTTATAATGCAATTCAGGTATTCATTTTCCTTTTTGATAGTAATATTCAGGTGTCCCTGCCCTTCCTTATTCATAAGGCCATGCCAGATGGCATTTTCACAAAATGGTTGTAACAATAATGGCGGAACTAATGCTGTATCTGCATCTACGTCATTTGTGTAAGTGATATTATAGTCAAAGGAATTTTCAAACCGCAATCGCTCCATATCGAGGTATAGTTTAAGCATCTTTAATTCCTCGTCCAGGGAAATCAGCGATTTCTCTGAATTGTTAAGCACCATTCGGATTAATCTTGAAAACCGGGTTAAGTAATCTGATGCTTTTTCCGTTTCATTTTCCAGGATAAAACAGTTAATCGAGCTAAGGCAATTGAAAATGAAATGCGGGTTCATCTGGGCGCGCAGGGCCTGCATTTCTAAGCGTGTTGCCTTTTCCTGCAGTTCCGCTTGCTGCTTGCTGTTTTGCAGCCTGTCATTTTTCCTTTTTAAAGTTAAGGTCCTGAAAATAAAAATGCCTGTTAAAACGAGGGCGATCAGGAAAACAAACAAAAAGTTTTTCATAAGGCTTTCTTCCTTAAGTTGCTGTTGTTTTATCTTATTGTCTTTCATCAGTAAGCCAATCTGCGCCTTTTTCTTTTCATCCTCTGCATCTTTTTTGGAGTTGTAGATCCGCAATAAAAATTGTTTGTTTTGGATAGAGTCTTTTATCGCGTTGAATTTCATAAGACAGGCATAAGCGCTGTCATTTTTCCCGAGATGGTGGTAGATGGATGAAAGTACCTGGTATCCGTCCATCAAAATAGGGCGCTGTTGTTTTTCCTCAGCTAAGCCCACGCCTTCTTTGGCATATTTCAGGGCAACAGGATAATTTTTCAATCCGTCATAGGCCTGGCCAATGTAAATGGAATACCTTGCCGTAGCGTAAACGCTGTCGGGAAAGTATTTCCTTACGGTGTCACTGCAGCTTTGGAAAAGCGGTATTGCCTTTTCGTATTCCTTAGTTCCGTTCAGGTAGATTTGCGCCAGGGCAGCTTTCCTTCCGGGAAACAAACCCGGAGGAGAATTGGTGTCCACCCTATTTACATAAGCCATTGCAGAATCATATTTGCCCATTTTGGAAAAGAGGTTAGCAATGTCCAGGTCCATATTATCCCAATCGGTGTTATTCTCCTTTCCATACCGGGCATTCTCCTTAATATAGCTCATGGCCGTTGCATAATCACCCGCAAAAGAGTACAATTCGGCCATGCTCTCTAATGAAAATTGTACAAGAAATTGTTTCCAGTTCATGGAGAAATCTGTGCCGGCCTTTTTTGACAGGTCCACGCTTTGTTTTGCATAGTCGAAGGCCTGTTCATATTCGCCCCTTTCTTCATAATCACCCGTAAACCAGTTGCTGATTTCGGCTGCATTTAAAGTGTCACCTGCTTTTAAAAAATAATCTATGGCCTTTTTATAATAGTCCACATGCAGGTTAAAATCCTTCCTTACTGAAGGCATATAGGCCAATGCTGCATAAGCCATGCCAAGCAGTTTATAATCATTTAATTCTTGTGCTATGGTTAAGGCTTTCCGCATATCTTTTACCTTGGTAGCTTCATCCTTCACGGGTTGGTTCATGCCGGCTTCAACGCCGGCTAAGGACAATAAGGCTATTGCCATTCCTTTTTTGTAACCCAGCTTTTCAGCTTCTTTGTATGCTATCCCGGAATAAAAAAGGCAGGTATCAATTCTTTTCCGGGGACTACCGCCTGCATTTAAGAGGGTTTTGCCTGCAATGGAGTTCATCAGGTCTACCCTGTCACTGCCTTTAGCTGCGGGTAGCGTCCTTTTCAGGCTGTCGAGCCTGGTGCTGTCTGTTTTGAACGCATTGGTAACCTGGCTGTAACCCTGAAGGATAAAGCAGGATAACCATACAGTAATCAGGAATATTTTTTTCATAATGGGCCCTCAGGTATTTTGTATTATGAAATTACTGAGTGAATGGACCCTTGCGCTGGTAAATGCGCGACTGTTGTGGTTTTATGGGTGAATCATCAAGTGGATTGAGTAAAGGAGATGACTAGTGTTTTTCACTCATGTAATGCTTTTTCAACACATCCTCACCATACTCGTTGCCTTTCTCGCGCCAGATGGCGTGAATATGATTGGCATTGCCCATGAAGCCATTATTGTCGAATTCAATCAGGAATGTTGGTCCATTCAGCACATAGTAATGGGGTTTGGTTTCTTCTACGGGGCCAATCCATCCGAAATAAATTTTATCTACGCCCGCCTTAATGATTTTATCGTATTCTATCAATGCCTTTTCATATTCCATATTGAATACAAATTCGCGGATGATATACAGCGCGATAGCCTTTTGTTCTTTGCTCATTTCTGCACCTTTGATGCCCTGGTAGTCTATGAGTCGTTTGCCGCTTTCTGCACCTGTAATGATGTCCGCGGGAACCTGCTTACTGATGGTCGCTTTCTCCTGTAGTGCAGGAGATAGGGACGACATCAGTTTTATACCGAGGTCTTCTTCCTGTCCGAGTACCCGCCAGCCGGCATACTCGGAATTAGGGTATTCCGCAGGATCCGTTCCAATGAAGAATGGGGTTACAGAAAGTTTATCATTCACGAAGGTAAAGTTGACAGACAGGTGGTGTCCTTCCACTTTATAGCCCCAGACCGGACCGGTTGGGTTTCCGAATATGGCCAGGTAGAAATTGCGGTGGCTCCATTGCAGGTCCTGCAGGAATTTGTACATGGTGTCACTGATTGCCTTGCGGTAATACATACTGTCGTAATAGAGGTTCAATAAATTATCGAGGTGCAGTATGCTGGTAGCTTTCAGGTAGCCTTGTGAACTCAGCGAGACAGACAGGATGCGATGAAATAATTTACGCTGGTCATCGGTCATCTTGCCGATATTGATACCTGCACGTGGGCGCAATCCAACGGGAAGGTTATTCCATTTCGTCCGGGCAGTATCTTCAAAAGACAGCAGGGCCAGTTTTTTTTGTGCCGGGTCGAGGGTATTGATAAATCGGATTGCAGATTGTTTGATCTCTTCATTATAGCCGGCTTGTGCGTCGGCCCGGGCAAAAGTTAAAGACAGGAAAAGAACCAGGATTGATTGAGGCAGTTTCATTGTTGTATAATATTTGGGAGTAGATATTTTAATGATCAGCATGTACTTCATGTTCAATTGGCAATCCGCAGTGCGGGCATATTGTGGTATGATGCTTTTTTACCTTCCTGATCTCTTCGAGGAAACCTGCCGTTATAATTCCAGCCGGCAATGCAAAAAACGCTACACCTGCCATGGCAATGATGCCGGTCAGGATCTTGCCGGTTACGGTAATGGGCACCATATCACCATACCCGATGGTTGCCAGGGTAACTACTGACCACCAAAGAGTCCTTGGAATACTGCCGAATTTTTCCGGCTGGGCCGTATGTTCAGCAAAATAAATAAGGCAGGAAGCGATTATAATAAGTCCGGATGTTAATACCAGGCTGATCAGTAATTCCTGGAACCTGTTTTTGAAAACATTGGCAATAACCTGCGCAGATTTCATATAACTGGTAAGCCGGAATATCCGCAGCAAACGGACCAGGCGCAATAACCGGAGTTCCCTCAGGTCAAATAGTTTAACCGTGCCAAGATAGAAAGGAAGGATGGCAACGAGGTCGATAAGCGCTCCCCAGGTAAACATATACCTGAGCCTTCCCCAAAGCCAGTGTTTGTATTTGGCTTCATAGGTGCAACTCCAGACCCTTAAGATATATTCCACGCTGAAAATAAAAACAGAGAAAACATCAAAGTCATGGAAGAGTTTTGCATGGTTTGTTGCAAGTTCAGGCTCTGTTTCCAGGATAACAGCCACAAGGTTCAGCAAAATCAAAATGATGATAAACCCGTTAATAACCTTGTCCCAGCGGGATTCCTCTTTGGTCGGGTGTAAAAGTATATGGGTGTGTTTTTTAATCTTGTGGTACATGGCCGTTAGTGTTAAGGAAATATAAATAAAAAATAGCTCAGAAAGCCTATCTTCCTTCACTTATTCCATTCCATGAGCAACCCGTTTGATGTGCTGATTGATAGTTTCCTTGACAATGATATAGGCATCGATGCCGGATTTTTATCCGAATCCCTTTCCGGCGGATTACAGCAGCATATCCGGCAATTGGGAGAGCAGGAGAATATGATAGCTGCCGGGATTGGCAATAATAACGTAAAGGATGCCAGCCAGAAAATGCGGTCCGATAAAATTTACTGGTTAGACAAAAGCCATGGCAATATTTTTGAGCAGGAGTTTTTGCTGCAGGTCGAAGAATTTATCAGCTACCTGAACCAGACCTGCTATACCGGTATCAATGCATATGAGTTCCATTATGCGGTTTATGACGAAGGCAGTTTTTACAAACGCCATAAAGACCAGTTCCAAAACGATAACAACCGGAAGTATTCATTAATCAATTATTTGAATGAGAACTGGCTGGAGGAAGATGGCGGGCAGTTACTGGTGTATCCCGAATCGGGCGTACGGAAAATACAGCCGCATGCACAGACGGCGGTGTTCTTTAACAGCCAGGAAATGGAGCATGAAGTTACCCCGGCAAATCGCCAGCGTATGAGCATTACCGGTTGGCTGAAGCAGGTGTAACCATAAAGGTCAATCATACCACAGATTAGCCCAATGGCACGCTCAGCATTATAGTTGTTCCTTTGTCATTGCGGATATTAAAATGCCCATCGATACTTTCCATTCGTTTATGCATATTGGTAATGCCATTTCCGAAATAGCGCAGTTTTTCCGGGATTAGCCCGGTTCCATTATCAGAAATAGTAATTACCAGTTGTGGCCCGATTTGAAACCTTATCGTAACTGCCGAGGCCGCGGCATGTTTAACAATATTGTTCAGGGCTTCCTTAATACACAAAAAAATATTCCGTCTTCTTTCACCGGTAAGTTCAATTATGGGGATTACTTCGGGGTATTCCACTTTACAGGTAATATCGGTATTGTCCAGGAATTCTGAAGCATAAGCCCTTACATAAGCGATTGTATTGTCTACCGTGTCATTAGAACTTTTCATGGTCCAGATGATGGTATTCATTTTGGTGATCAGGTCATTGGCGGAATTAGAAATTTTTTCGATCTCCGGCAGGGTATTGTCTTTCATTTTGGCTTTGGCTAATTCACTGAGTAACCTTATGGCAGTAACACCCGATCCCAACTCATCGTGCATATCTGCAGAAATCCTGTTCCTCTCTTCCTGTTGCGCGGCGAGGATCGCCACTTTTCTCTCAATGGCCGACTTTTCATATTCCATCAGGATCCGTTCTTTTTCCCTTGCCCTGGCAGCAATCTCCTGCTTGTTTTTAAAGGACAAGGCAACCATAAAAAAAACCAGTTCCAGTAGAATACCCATTTCATACCAGAACAGGGAATCATTTGCCAGCGATGTAAGGGTTGAATTGAACCGGAAGCTGGTATTGATCATGTAAAGGGAAAGGAACCCGCCTAATAACAGGCAACTATGGCCAATGGCCAGGTAAAGCAGGATACTGCTTTGCCTGAATATCGCGAAACCAATAAAAAGTACAATAGATACAGACCAGGAATATTTCACCCCGTTTTCCACCAGGTTCTGTAAAAAGAAATTATTGGTAAAGAAATTCAGGTAGGTAAAAAGGACCAAGCCCAAAACCGTGATAACCTGCTGGGCATATAAAACCTTGTTTAAAAGCGGGTATTCGTTTTTTGTATTGATGAAGTTCCTCAGGAAAATAAAATAGAAAATTGTACCGGTACCCTGCATGATAAAATCGAAATAGCTTTCAAAGAAGAAATTTGCCTCAGTAGGTATTTTATAGAAATAAGCTTTATAGAAGAACATGAGGCCCAATAAAAAGGTATAACAACCATAATAAATGAACTCCATGCGGCGACTTGTATAATAACCTGCCAGCGAATAAAAAACCATCATCAGCATAATGCCGCAAACCATGTAGGTGATAATGGAATTCAGTTTTCTTTCATTCTGTAACTGGTTCAGTAATGAAGGCAGGAAAAAATCATAACAAAGGGTTGGTGTGATGGCGTTTACGGTGGTTTTAAAAAATCCCAGTTCGGCTATAAAAGTAGCCCTTTCACCAGCGGCAAGGTCGAGCCTGCGGACGATATCCTGCCTGGATTGCTTATTTCCGGGAAGCCTGGGCAGGGCATCGAATTGTTGTGTGGCTGCGTTGTATTTAAACAGGGTTATGGTGTTACAATAAAAACCTGGCAGGAAAAAAATATGAGCAGCTGAATCAGCATCATTCCAGATATTGAATTGCAGGTAACTGTTTTTGCCTACAAACCGGACAGGCAGTTTTCTGCCCATGGAAACCGGGATCCTTTGAAGGGAAGGCAGCTGGTGTAAATGTTCAGTTTGTATATTATCGGAACTATCTATATATAGTGCTGTCTGGCCCGAAATATTTTGCGATAAACGGATATTGCTCAGTTTGATGGTATCCAATTGGAAGCTTTGCGACTGGGCAAAGAGCCTGTTGCTGCATAAAAACAAAAAAAACACCAGGAAAAAGTACTGGTTTTTGAGCCGGAACTGCAAAGAAATAGGCATACGCAATAATGTATTGTAAAACCCCGCTTACAAAATACAATTTCTTTTGGGTGTGAATGTATATTTGTGGGTATGGCAAATAAGCTGAAGACTAAGAAGAAACCAATACCCGAACCTGTTGATCTAAGGCCAGAGAAGGAAGAGAAGGTAGCCATGCAGTCGCTGGTGAAAGATGAGCGTACGCTGAAAATCACCGGAGCTGTGCTTTTGCTGCTGGCGATATTTCTTTTCATCGCATTTACCTCCTACCTGTTTACCTGGCAGGAAGACCAGGATAAAGTATTTAAAGGCGGCAGTCATTTTTTATTTGCCGATGATATCAAAGTGTCGAATTTATTGGGCCGCCTTGGTGCCTGGGTGTCGCATTTCTTTTTTTACAAAGGATTCGGGCTGGCTTCCTATTTTATTTGCAGCCTGTTTTTTGTTGCCGGCGCTAACCTCCTTTTTGGCAAAAAACTCTTCCGCCTTACCCGGAATATCCGTTATGTAATAGTAGGCCTGCTCTATTTCAGTATTACGCTGGCTTTTTTCTTTGGAAAGAGTACGTTTTCATGGGGTGGGGCTGTTGGGAAAATGATCAGTGACTGGATGGCCAGTTTCCTGGGCACTATTGGTACAGCGGCAATTTTACTGGCAGGTGGTGTTGCTTATTTTATCTGGAGATTCAATCCCACGATCAATGTGCCCCAAATGCCGAACCTGCCCAGCCTGCCGGTACGGAATAAAACGGCTGAGGACTTAGCAGTGGCTGATCCCAGGCAAACGGCAACTGACGAACCAAAGCTTTTCATTGAAGAGCCGGTAGAAAAAAAGAATAGCCTTAAGAAAGAAGGTGGGGTAGTGGTGATGCCTCCGGTTGCAGAACCAGAGCTGGCCCTCGAGATCATTGAAAAAAATCAACCTCTCACAGAAGATGACCTCGAAGAAGAGGAGACCGAAGTGCCTGAAATACCCCATGCTTATGTAGAAATGCCACCGGTCGTTGCCCCGGTCAGCAAGCCGGTTCCCCAGCCGGTATTGAATGCCAACCCTGCCGCAGACCTGGAACTGGAAATCAAAACTGTTCCTGAAACCCCGGAAGAGCCCGGTGAAGAAGGTTTGGTAAAAGCGGAAGAATTGGCACCTTATGAGCCTACCCTCGACCTGCGTGATTACAAGTATCCAAGTATGGACCTGCTGGAGACGCATGGCAGTGAAAAAATAGTCCAGGACCCTGCCGAGCTGGAAGCCCATAAAAACCAGATCATCAATACCCTTAAGAACTACGATATCCAGATCCAGAAAATCAGTGCAACTGTAGGCCCGACGGTCACATTGTATGAAATCGTACCTGCAGCCGGAGTGCGGATTTCCCGCATCAAAAACCTGGAAGACGATATCGCCCTTAGCCTGGCTGCATTGGGCATAAGGATCATTGCACCCATCCCGGGTAAAGGAACAATTGGTATTGAAGTGCCAAATGTAAAGAAGACGGTAGTCAGCATGAAAACCCTGCTGACTTCTGAAAAGTTCCAGCACAGTAATTTCAGCCTGCCGATTGCCATTGGCAAAAAAATAGATAACGAAAATTTCATTGTAGACCTTGCGGCGATGCCGCACCTGCTGATGGCTGGTGCAACCGGTCAGGGTAAATCAGTTGGACTAAACGCCATACTTGTTTCCCTGCTCTATAAAAAGCACCCTTCGCAATTGAAGTTTGTACTGGTTGATCCCAAGAAAGTGGAGTTGAGCCTTTATCGGACCATCGAAAAACATTTCCTGGCCAAATTGCCCGGCGAGGAAGAAGCTATTATTACGGATACCAAAAAAGTGATCAATACGCTCAATGCGCTATGTATTGAGATGGATAACAGGTACGACCTGCTGAAGGAAGCCCATACCAGGAATATCAAGGAGTACAATGAAAAATTCATCAAACGAAAATTGAATCCTAATAAAGGGCACCAGTACCTGCCATTTATTGTGCTGGTAATTGATGAGTTCGCCGACCTGATCATGACCGCCGGCAAGGAAGTGGAAATGCCCATTGCGCGATTGGCCCAGCTGGCAAGGGCTGTTGGTATCCACCTGATCATTGCAACCCAGCGACCATCGGTAAACATCATTACCGGAACCATCAAAGCCAACTTCCCGGCACGTATAGCCTTTAAAGTATCCTCAAAAATTGATAGCCGGACGATCCTTGATGCCGGTGGGGCTGAGCAATTGATAGGAAAAGGCGATATGCTGATCTCGTATAATGGTGAACTGACCCGCTTACAATGTGCTTTCGTGGATACCCCTGAAGTTGAGGAAGTAACCGAATTTATAGGTAACCAGCGGGGTTATCCGCAAGCTTTCCTCCTGCCTGAATATGTGGATGAAAAAGATATGGAAGGGAAGGATTTTGACCTGAATGATAAAGATCCCTTGTTTGAGGATGCGGCAAGGCTGATCGTACAAAACCAGGTTGGATCAACTTCCCTGCTGCAGCGGCGGATGAAACTGGGGTATAACCGGGCCGGCCGGTTAATGGACCAGCTTGAGGCTGCAGGTGTGGTTGGGCCAAACCTGGGCAGCAAGGCCAGGGATGTATTGATTAAAACTGAAGTAGAACTGGAAAGTTACCTGACCGGAATGCCTTAATATTTGTTAAAGCGGATGCAATGATTAATCGGATCATATAACTACCGGTCTAATCATTCCATCTGAAAGGATATATTTGCACCCATTGCCCAAAAAAGTCAATATGAAGAAAATTCTAGCCGTTTTAGTCCTGGTTTCAGGTATTTCATTCCCCCAACTGGTTAAGGCACAAACTGATCCCGCAGCGAAAACCATACTGGATGGCGTTAGCGCTAAATTTAAGACCTACCCTGCTGTACAATCTGAGTTTACCCTCCAGGTAGAGGATGCAAAAGGGAAAGTCCAGGGCGTTAAAAAAGGGACAGTCTTCATGAAGTCGGGCAAGTATAAAGTAATAATAACCGGACAGGAAATTTATTGTGACGGGAAAAATGTGTGGACTTACGATAAAGCCTCCAATGAGGTTACCATCACCAAATTTGATGGTGGGCAAGGCACTATTACCCCGCAGAAATTATTCACCAACTTTTACGATAAAGACTTTCTCTACAAATTGAATGGCGAGAAAAAAACGGGTGCGAAAACGATCCAGGAAATAGAAATGACACCGGTAGATAAATCAAAGCCCTTTCATAAAGTATATGTTTATATTGATAAGGCATCCAAGAATATATACAGTACAAAAGTTCTTGAGAAAAACGGGAACAAATACACGTATACTGTTAATAGCCTGAATGGTGCAGCTAAAGTAGCAGATGATATGTTCGTTTTTGATAAGAGTAAATACCCTGGTGTAGAGGAAGTGGACCTGCGATAATGGTCAGGCCCTGATTTCACTGGGTAAAATATCGAACTCTTTGCGGAATGCCGTTGCGAAATTGCTAAGGTTTGAATAGCCAACTTTCAGTCCAACTTCCTTAACAGTAAAGTTGCCGGTCAATAACATGTCGCGGGCAACAGCCATTCGTTGCTTTTGGTAGTAAGCATAAATACTGGTGCCATAAACTTCCTTGAATAATTTCTTCAGTTTAGCGGAACTCATGGTTGCTTCCTGGGCCAGTTGCTCAATAGTTGGCGGCCGGCTGAGTATGTTTTTGGTTAACAGCGATTCAACATGCATCAATTGCCGCACATCGTGTTTGGAAATTTTCGGACTTGCCAGTAGCGTTGCGCTTTTTTCATAGAGCCTGCTGAAAAACCGTTCTATCAGCAGCATGATGCGGTTCTGGACGGTGGCAATATGCAGGGGGCTGTCCTTTTCAGACTGTAAAATTTCGTTGAAATATTTACGGTATTCACTATCGATAGGTTCGATGGTAAAACTACCCGTCTTGAGGTTCAGGTATGCAGTCAGCACATCTTCGGGGTCCTTGATCCGCAGGTTTTCGGCCAGCCATTCTTTATTGAAAATAATATAGATGCTTTTAATTCTTGATCCTTTCCGGCCCAGGTAAGAAAGATCAAATAAGGTACTGGTGAGGTAAATACCCGCATGGTGTTCGTTGCGGGTTTTTAATGTGTCATTGTCAATTTTCAGGGTCATTTCATCTTCGATCCATATTTCTTCATACCGCAGCACATAATACTCCTGCGGGATTTTATTTCGCTTGGTATAGTACTGGTCGTTGAGGGTATAATCTGAAACCAGTGCCTGCAAACCATTGGGCAGTTCAATACATTGTGAGTAACCGGTGGCAAAATTTTCGGGGTAGGTAAGCCTGCAGTCATGAATCCTGGCATGCAGGGCGGCAGCTAGCTCCTCTAAGTATTGCCTGTAGTTGTAGGAATTATACTCAAAATTGAACAATGGGAAGTATTTGTATGGTAAATTAATTAAATATAATCTATTCTCCGCCCCATCGGTAAGTCTTTACTGAAAGTCCGGCCAGGTCAATAACCCGGTCAACTACGGTAGCAGCTACTTCTTCTATGGTAGCCGGCCGGCTGTAAAATGAGGGGGTTGCCGGGCAGATAACAGCCCCTGCGAGAGTTAAGGTTTCCATATTCCGGATATGCACCAGGTTATAAGGCGTATCGCGTATCACGCAAATAAGTTTCCTGCGTTCCTTTAAGACCACGTCGGCCGCACGGGTGATCAGGTCATTTGAAATTCCGCCTGCAATCCTGCCCATTGTGCCCATAGAGCAGGGAATGATGATCATGGTGTTATATTGGCCAGAACCTGAGGCAAAAGGGGCATTAAAGTCATTTTTATCAAAGAATTGGATGCCGGCATAGCTGGTATAACTATCATTGCCTAATTCGGTTTCCCATACCGTTTTAGCATTTTCTGTCATTACCACGGCTAACTGCTGCCACTGGTCAGGGATAGCCAGAAGTTTGTCCAGTAAAACTTTAGCGTATATAGAACCACTGGCTCCCGTGATGGCTATAACAATTCTTTGCATTCCAATTCGTTATTTTTGATATTAACAAAGTTAACCATGCCAAAGTTTATCGCACTATTTATAATATTGTTGCTGTCAGGGGCTGTTATTGCGCAATCTTCAACAGGCAAGGATATGCGCTGGATGAGCCTGGCTGAGGCTGAAAAAGCGGCCAATGAATCGCCAAAGCCTGTGCTGATCGATCTGTATACAGACTGGTGCAGCTGGTGCAAAGTGATGGATAAGAAAACTTACCGCAATGAAAAAGTGATCAGTTACCTGCAGGAAAAGTTTTATACTGTTAAACTGAATGCAGAATCAAAGTCGCCCCTCGAGTGGAAAGGGAAGGCGTATAATTTCAACAGCCAGTACAATACACATGAAATAGCCCTTTATTTGTCAGCCGGGCAATTATCCTATCCCACAACAGTAATCATACCTGCTCCGGGTGAAGACCCGCAACCTATACCAGGATATCTTGAGCCAAAAGAGCTTGAACTTATCGTGAAGTACTTTGGGGAAGGTGCCTATAAAACACAGTCATTCCCTGATTACCAGAAAAAATTTAAAGGCAGCTGGTAACTGTTAATATCTATTAACAAATCCTGCAATGGTTTAAAACGCCAAACGTTTTGTCCTATAATTTATATAGAATATCAGCATAAACCATCCTATTTGTGTCATTCAGACACATGTTTGTAACTGAATCGGACAAGTAAGTACTTAGTTTGGCTTGATTATAGTCAAATACGCCAATTTACCCCAAAAAAAATATGATGCTGCAACCAATGTTACCTAATTATCATCTTATATTTGAATTTTCATAGGATAAGGTTTAATGGTTAATGGTATTTGATTAGTGCATCCCGCCGCAAGGCGGGATTTTTTTTGGTGAATAGTGAATGGTGAATGGTGAATAGGAAGACGAAGGCATAAAAAAAGCGGACCATCCGGCCCGCTTTTTTTGATTCACCATTCACCATTCACCATTCACCATTCACCATTCACCATTCACCATTCACCATTCCCCCTACATCGCTTCCGCCATATCAGGAATCTCGGCCACTTTGTACGCCCCGGCATCAAGCTTTGCCTTTGTTTCCCTGAATGCTTTTAGTGTCAATGAAATATCCTCAGCAGAATGGGCTGCAGTTGGAATGAGGCGGTATATGATTTGTCCTTTTGGAATAACAGGATAAACAACAATGGAACAGAATATATTGTAATTCTCCCGAAGGTCCAGCACCATAGCGGTTGCTTCAGGAACATCCCCTTTCATATAAACCGGTGTTACCATGGTGTTTGTCTTTCCCAGGTCGAATCCACCTTCCCTTAAACCATTTTGTAAAGTGCGGGTAACAGTCCATAGTTTTTCTCGTAATTCAGGCATGGTCTTAAGCATATCCATTCTTTTCAGCATGCCTTCAACAACAATCATAGGTAAGCTTTTCGCAAATATCTGGGAGCGGGTGTTGTATCGCAGGTAAGCGAGTACATCTTTCCGGCCTGCAATGAAAGCCCCGATACTTCCCATTGATTTTACAAAGGTGGAGAAATAAAGGTCTATACCAGCCTGGCAATTTTGTTCCTCATCAGTACCGGCACCTGTAGGTCCCATTGCACCAAAACCATGTGCATCGTCTATGAGTATGCGAAATTCATATTTTTCTTTCAGGGCAACTATTTCCTTCAGTTTTCCCTGGTCGCCGCTCATGCCATAAACACCTTCTGTAATCAGTAAAATACCACCGCCTGTTTTTTCAGCCATCTTAACGGCGCGTTGTAACTGCTTTTCACAATCCTCGATATCATTATGCTTAAAAGTGTAACTATAGCCAAGGTGCATCCTGATGCCATCAACAATACAGGCATGGCATTCTGCATCATAAACTACAATATCCCTGCGATTTATAAGCGCATCTATACAACTCATAATTCCCTGGTAACCGAAGTTCAACAGCATTGCATCTTCGCGCTGCACAAAACTACTCAGTACTTTTTCGAGTTCTTCGTGGTAAACACTGTTTCCGCTCATCATGCGGGCGCCCATCGGATAGCCCATTCCCCACCGTTCGGCAGCAAGGGTATCAGCCTTGCGCGTTTCAGGATGGTTGGCTAACCCCAGGTAGTTATTCAGGCTCCATACGATCCTTTCTTTTCCCCTGAAGGTCATCCGGCTGCCCAGTTCCCCTTCAAGCTTTGGAAATGTAAAATAGCCATGTGCCCTGCTCATGTGTTGTCCGATCGGACCACCATCTTTCACCAGTTTTTCGAAGATATCTGCCATACTAGAAAATGATTGTTGGTTTAAAAATTGTCGCAAAGGTAACTTTTTTGCCCCTGTTGCCGCACTATCTTTGCGCAAAACAAGTTGATAATGAATCGCCGTATCCTGGTTTTACTTTTTTCCTTTTCCCTTTCTGTTTCCTTTGCCCAGAATTCACCCGTTCCCCTGAGGCCAAAACTGGTAGTAGGTTTAGTTGTTGACCAAATGAGGTGGGATTTCCTGTATCGTTACAGCGACCGCTATAAAGCAGATGGCGGGTTCAAAAGGCTGCTGAGCCAGGGCTTTTCCAATGAAAATACACTTATACCATATACCCCAACGATTACTTCCTGCGGGCACACTGGCATTTATACCGGATCGGTCCCCGCTGTTCATGGCATTGCCGGGAACACCTGGTACCAGCGGTCCCTGGGCAGGGTGGTGTATTGTACCGAGGATAAAACCGTAAAAACAGTGGGCAGTAGCAGCGGGGCCGGCGTAATGAGCCCCAGGAACCTGTTGGTAACCACAATTGGAGATGAATTGCGCCTGGCTACCAATTTCAGGTCGAAAGTAATCGGGATAGCAATTAAGGACCGCGGGGCTATTCTTCCCGCCGGGCATTCTGCCAATGGGGCCTACTGGTACGACAATTCATCCGGTAAATGGATCACTTCATCGTATTACTGTGATACCCTTCCTGCATGGCTTTCAGCCTATAATGACAAGAAAGTGGTGGATAAATTTTACCAGCAGGGCTGGAATACCCTGTATCCCCTGAACACCTATGTGAACAGCGCGGAAGACTTCCAGCCATACGAGGGAAAGCCTTTAGGGCCTGAAGTAAAAGGATTCCCTTATGACCTTAAACCAATGATCGGCAAGAATTACTTTGCCATTGCAGAGACCCCTTTTGGTAACACCATGGCCCTACAGGTTGCAAAGGAAGCTATAACCGCTGAGGCACTGGGTAAGGGAATTTTCACCGATATGTTAACGGTCAGTCTTTCTTCCACTGATTATATAGGGCATACCTTCGGCCCTAATTCCGTTGAAACGGAAGATTGTTACCTGCGGCTTGATGCCGACCTTGGCGATTTCCTCAACTTCCTGGATGCAAAAGTGGGTAAAGGGCAGTATCTCCTCTTTTTATCAGCTGACCATGGGGTGGCCCATGTTCCCGGTTTTTTGGCGGAACATAAAATTCCGGCCGGGATCATTGACAATACTAATACCCTGGCTAACCTGAACACAGACCTCTATAAACAGTTTGGAACTGCCCAAATGGCATCCAACCTGCTTAATAACCAGGTTTACCTGAACCATAAACTGATTGACAGCCTTAAACTTGACCTGGAAAAAATCACCCGCCGGGTAGTTGATTTTATGCAGGGACAACCCGGCATTGCAAGGGCTATCTCACTGGAGAATTTATCCCAGGTAACTCTACCCGCTAATATAAAAGAAATGGTGGCAAACGGGTATATGCCAGACCGCTCGGGTGATGTACAGGTGGTTTACCTGCCCCAGTATATGGATGAAGGTGCGACTGGCACTACCCACGGATTATGGAATCCGTATGATGCACATATTCCGTTAGTATGGTATGGCTGGATGATTAAGCCGGGAAAATCGAACCAGGAAGTGCATATGACGGATATAGCCCCGACCATTGCCGCACTGCTCAGGATACAAATGCCCAATGGCGCAGTTGGAAAACCTATTGAAACGGTTACCCGTTAAATCACATGGTAATCAGGTAATTTAGCCCGGAGGTCAAAACTGTTCGGGCATTATATTCGAATGCAGCTATTTTAGTGAATTCATTGATTGTTTCAATTATTTAATTTTATGCTTCGTATTTTATTTCCCGCCAAAATATTCCTGTTCTTCCTCGGGCTTGTTGTTGCAACTATCGGTATTGCACAAACGCCCCTTAACGAAGTTTTAACTGCCGATCCGGCTGTCAGGATCGGAAAGCTCGGCAATGGCCTTACCTATTATATCCGGCAGAATAAGAAGCCCGAACAAAAAGTAGAGTTGAGGCTTGCTTTAAATGCCGGTTCAATTGTAGAAGATGATGACCAGCTTGGATTGGCGCATATGGCAGAACATATGGCCTTCAACGGCACTAAAAACTTTAAGAAAAATGATATAGTTTCTTTCCTCCAGGATATTGGCGTTGGCTTCGGCAGTGACCTGAATGCCTATACAAGCTTTGATGAAACCGTATATATATTACCCATTCCAACCGACAAGCCCGGCAATATTGAAAAAGGGTTCCAGGTACTGGAAGACTGGGCGCACCAGGTAACTTACCTGGATGAAGACATTGAATCAGAAAGGCCCATTATCCTGGAAGAATCAAGGCTGGGGAAAGGTGCGCAGGACAGGATGTACAAACAGATCTATCCGAAGTTATTTGCAGGTTCAAAATATGCAAAACGCATCACAATCGGGTCGGACAGCATTATCAAAACCTTTAAACCGGAATTGATCAGGAAGTTTTACAGGGACTGGTACCGTCCGGATTTGATGGCAGTTGTTGTTGTAGGTGATATTGATCCGGATGCAGCCCTTGCGCTGATAAAAAAGCATTTCGAAGCGATATCTAATCCTGTAAATGAAAGGAAACGTGAATTCGTAACTGTACCCACTTATGCAAAAAGTGAAGCGTTGGTGGTTACCGACAAGGAAGCGACCAATTATTCTATAAATATTAATTACCCGGTTAAACCTGAGGCTCCCGATAAAACAGTGGGGGATTACCGGGCTACCCTGGTCAAACAATTATTTACCAGCCTTTTAAACCAGCGCCTGCAGGAACTTACCCAGCAATCTAATCCCCCTTTTGTAGGAGCAGCCGCAGGAGTTGGAAATTTCATCAGGGGCCATGAAAATTTCAGGGCTTTTGCAGCTGTTGGAACTGGTGATATCAAACGCGGGCTGGATGCCCTGTTTGAAGAGATTGAAAGGGCAAAACGTTTTGGATTTACTGCGGCGGAATTAGAGCGGGCAAAAAAATCAACTCTCAGCAGTATGGAGCGCCTTTATAATAACCGCGATAAAACCGAATCGGAATTATATGTAGGTGAGTATGTGCGAAATTTTTTAAGTGAAGAAGCAATTCCTGGTATTGCACGGGAATATGCATTGTATAAGGAACAGGTACCGGGTATTACCCTGGAAGAAGTAAATGCCATTGCCAGGCAGTTAACAGCTGATACGAACCGGTTGGTTTATGTTACTGGTCCTGAAAACAATACTACTACGAAAGTTCCGGCTCCGGCAGATTTACTGGCCATCATCAGTGCCAAAGAAAAGGCTGATATAAAGCCTTACGAGGAAAAAGCAGTAGCTACAGAATTATTAAAAGTTAAGCCGGTGGCTGGTAAGGTAACCAGCCGCACTGAAAATAAGGCGATGGGGGTTACTGAAATCAAACTGAGCAATGGTGTAACAGTTACCCTTAAGTCAACCGAATTCAAAAATGACCAGGTATTAATGGGTGCTACACGTGGTGGTGGTAAAAATTATTATGGAATTGCTGATCATTATAATGCAGAATATGCCGTTCCGATTGTTTCGGCTATGGGTGTGGGCGAGTTCAGCCCGACAGACCTGCGTAAAGCACTGGCAGGCAAATCTGTTGCGGTGAATCCGCAGGTGAGCGATATTTCAGATGGTTTCAGGGGTAATTCCAGTAAGAAGGATATTGAAACGATGTTCCAGCTGATCCATTTATATGTTACCCAGCCGAGGAAGGATACCACCTTGTTCAGGTCTTTTGTGCAAAGGAATAAATCGCAGGTTGCGGCATTAAGTTCCAATCCGCAGAACGCTTTTATTGATACCATGTTTAAAGTGATGTATAACAATAATCCACTTGCTCCGGTTTCTGTGCCTAAAGCGGCTTATTTTGACCAGGTTAACCTGGATAGGGCAATGGCCATTTATAAAGAGCGGATTGGAGATGCCAGTGGAATGCATTTTGTATTTGTGGGCAGTTTAAATATAGATTCCATGGTGCCCCTGCTGGAAACTTACCTGGGTAGTTTGCCATCGAGTGGCAAGGTTTTTAAACCCAGGGACAACGGTGTAAGGCCTGTAAAAGGCAACAGGAAACTGGTTGTCAATAAAGGCAGGGAGCAGAAAAGCCTGATCCTTTCTTTCTATACCGGGGAGCAGCCCTACAGTGATGACCTGTCACTAAAGGCACAGGCCATCAGTGAAATTTTGAATATCAGGATCATTGAAGAATTGCGGGAAAAAATACAGGGGATTTATGGTGGTGGTTTGTATGCCAGTGTAGAAAAGTATCCATATAACAATTATTCATTTGTATTGCAATTGCCCTGCGGACCAGAGAAAGTTGATACGCTTTTGAAAGCGGCCAGGCACGAGATAAACCAGCTTATTGCCAATGGCCCGGGGCAGTCTTACCTCGATAAAGTTAAGAAGCAGTGGCTGGAGGAGTATAAAACCAGTATCAAGGAAAATGAGACCTGGCTGAGCGAATTACTGGAACAGCGATCAATTCATTCAGATCCCAAATATTTTTTGCAATACGAACAGATGGTGCAAAAGTTAACGGTAAAGGACATACAGCTGACTGCCAGGAAATTATTTGATGGAAAAAATGTATACACAGCAGTGCTGTTGCCCGAGACTGTGGAAACTAAATCGCAACCCAATAAAGCTTTTTAATATAAATTGGCCGGGTGGTAATCCATTTTTTTCCTGATAATTTCTTCGGCTTCCCGGCCACACCATTTATTACAAAGGTACAGACCCAGGTCAAGTGAGGAAGCTACGGCGCCGGCAGTAATGATATCGCCATCGTCAACAATTCTTTGGGCCAGCACATCGCAACCGAAATTTTTCAGTGTTTCGTATTCTGCAAAATGAGTGGTGGCTTTGCGCCTTTGAAGTATTCCGGCTGCCCCCCAGATCAGGCTGCCGGTGCATACCGAAGTTTTTAATGGTACATCATTCGCCGATTTTATCCATTTCATAAAGGGTATGTCCTGGATTAACCGGCGGGTACCTTTGCCACCCGGAATAAACACCATGTCATAGGCAGCAAGGCTGGTTCCCACTTTATCTGGAATTAAGGTAATGCCATTGTTGTCTTTTATTTCAGTAGTGAATGCTATTGTGTCCCAATGGAGGCCTGGCATAAAATGGTTTTTTAAACGGCTGATCGGGTCATACAATCCAATGAAATCCAGTAAGGTGATGTCATTGAAAAGAATGTAGGCAATTTTCATACTGCTTTATTTCAGGTTTACTGGTCTTATAAAAGTAGTCAACTTATATTCGTGTATTAAGAATACCGGGATGACGAAACGTTTTTTTGAGAATTTGTGGAAAAGAGCCAGTCATTTACCTGGAGGAGCCGACTTTGTCCGCTATTCTGCCAATAAGGTGAACCACCTGGCCCTGAAAGCGGCGCGGCAAACAAGGGTGGCGCATCCTTCTACAGTGATGCTTGAATTAAGCGCACGCTGTAACCTGAAATGTACCATTTGTCCGAGGGAATATGGTTATGGGGAAGAGATGGATATGGGCCTGATGGAAGAAGAACAGGCCAAAAAAGTGATCGATGAGCTTGTGCCCTATGTTGATTCCATTGGGCTAACCGGTATGGGTGAAACGCTGATGTACAAAAAAATTGACCGGATTGTCGATTATATCAAAGCCAAAAACAAAGGCATTGTAATTTCTATTTCTACCAATGCCGTTTTGCCAAAAACTATCGAAAAAGTTGCTGCCCTGGCAGGCAAGCTGGATACCATCCAGATTTCAATTGATGGCATCGGTGAAGTGTATAATGCCATCCGGCTCCAGTCAGATTTTAACCTGTTCAAAAATAATGTGCGGGAAATCGCTGATCTGTGCCGCAACAGCAGCACAGTTGTAATGCTGAACATGGTGGTGACCAAAGAGAATTTTTTTCACCTTACTGAAGTAGTACAATTCGCAGAAGAATCCGGAATTGGTTTTGTGAATTATACCATTTTTAACCTGGCCTGCATTTCCGGTACTGATATTTCCTATTATGACTTTTACCAGAGCGAAACTTTTAAGGAAGAAGTGAAGCGACTGAAACAATATAAAACAAAAGTAGAAACCACCTGGAGCGGTTTGGGGAATGAAAAAGGGTTCCAGACCTGCAGTTTACCCTGGGGACATTTTTATGTTTGCTGGAATGGGGAAATGGCACCTTGTTGCGCAAAGCCATTCCCCAAGGAACTCAGTTTCGGGAATGTATTTAAACAAGGCCTAATGCCGGTTCTTAACAGTGAAGGCTTCCAGGATTTCAGGCGAAAATGGCTGAAGAATGAAACACCCGATTTTTGTAAAAAGTGCCATTATATCGACTGCAAGAAAATTGACATTTAGTGGCCCGCCATAAACCATATTGGTATTACCTCCTGAAATTTTCCTGGCCTGGAAAGCTTTTCACCCGCATAAGGCACCCTGAAATAAAAACGCAACAGGAACAAACTTTCCAATATTACTCGCAATTGCCTGGAATTTCAAAAGGGTTGGTTTTTGATATCGGCGCCAATGTTGGCGACCTGACAGCTGTATTCCTGCAAATGGGGAACCGAGTTGTAGCCTGTGAGCCAGATCCGGAGAATTTAAGAATACTGACTGCCCGTTTCCAGGGGGAAAAAAAAGTTATTGTCAGGGGTGATGCGCTATCTGATCGCACAGGGACTGCAAAGTTATTTTTATCTCCGGCGCATGGAAGGTCATTATCAACACTCAGTGTTAAAAGGAAAGAGATGTTGCATGGCTTAACAGATGAAGAGGGACAAATACAATTCGATGCCATTCAATCTATCCATACGGTTACATTAGACGAGCTGATAAAAGTTTACGGTCTTCCCGATTTTATTAAAATTGATGTAGAAGGCCTGGAACTTGAAGTATTGCGCGGACTTTCAAAACCTGTTTCCCTATTGAGCTTTGAAGCCAACCTTCCGGCATTTTATGCAGAAACTTTGCAATGCCTGCAATTGTTGTTTCGACTTGATAGCCGCGCGCGGTTTAATTGTTCAAAAGATGATCGTACTCTTTTGTTTAGCAGCTTTCAGCCTTATAAAGAATTTGTAGGATGGTTTGAAAAGCAGCCAGATAAATATTTTGAAATATTCTGCATGTCGGGGGAAGTGTAAAGTCTTCACGGTTATGCAAGAGTTATTTCCCTGTCCAGGTATACATCCTGAACGGCATGCAGCAATTCCAGGCCATCTGCGAAGGGGCGCTGAAAGGCTTTCCTGCCTAAAATCAATCCCATGCCGCCTGCGCGTTTGTTGATGATGGCCGTTTCAACCGCTTCAGCAAGATCGCTGCTGCCTTTGCTTTCCCCGCCGGAGTTAATCAGCCCGATTTTACCCATATAGCAATTAGCCAGTTGGTAGCGGCATAAATCAATCGGGTGGTCGGTAGTTAATTTTTCATACACAAGTTTGCTGGTTTTGCCATGTTTTGTGGCCAGGTAGCCGCCATTATTGACTGGTATTTTTTGTTTTATAATATCAGCCTGTAAAGTAACGCCAAGGTGATTGGCCTGACCCGTGAAATCAGCAGCACTATGGTAATCCACGCCATCAACTTTAAATGCAGCATTACGGGTATAACACCAAAGAATAGTCGCCATACCCAGCTCATGTGCCAGTTCAAATGCTTCTGCAACTTCCCTGAGCTGGCGGGTACTTTCAGCACTTCCCCAATAGACTGTGGCACCAACAGCAATGGCACCCATGTTCCATGCCGAGCGGATAGTTCCGAACATCGTTTGGTCATATCTGTTAGGGTAACTCAGGAATTCATTGTGGTTGATTTTTACAATAAAAGGGATGCGGTGGGCATATTTTCGGCTCATGATTCCCAATACGCCGAAAGTGGAGGCAACGCCATTGCAACCGCCTTCAATAGCCAGTTTGATAATATTTTCCGGGTCGAAATACATGGGGTTTGGTGCAAAGGCTGAACCCGCGCTATGTTCAATGCCCTGGTCAACGGGAAATATGGAACAATAGCCTGTATCAGCAAGCCGGCCATGTGATAACAATTGCTGAAGGCTTCTCAATACCCGGTTACCCCGGTTACTGTTCATCCATACCTCCTCGATATGGTTGGGCGAGGGCAGGGTTAGTTGTGCCCGGGAGATGGTGGTACACTGATGATCAAGCAGGTAGGCTGCCTTATCACCCAGCAGCGAGGTTATACGACTATCTGGCATGGTTTAAAGTTTAATATTCGACCCTGATTAAAGTTACGAAAACCTGCTGCCGAAACCGGCTCCTTCTATATAAGGCAAAAAAAAGCTACCCCGATCGGGTAGCTTCCATATACATTCCTAAATCTCACGATTTACGATTTACCGCTTACGCATTCCTGTTAATACAATTCAGGTCCCGGAAGGCTTCTTCCAAACGGGCTACAAATGTATCCTGGCCTTTGCGCAACCAGGCACGTGGATCATAGTATTTTTTATTGGGCTTATTCGGGCCTTCAGGGTTACCGAGCTGGCCTTGCAGGTAAGCCTCGTTCTTTTTGTAGTAACCCAGAACACCTTCCCAGAATGCCCATTGCATATCGGTATCGATATTCATTTTGATTACACCATAGCCCAAAGCTTCAGCAATTTGTTCTTTTGCTGAACCGCTTCCTCCATGGAATACAAAATACACGGGCTTTTCACCTGTTTTGTATTGTTCCTGGATGTAAATCTGGCTATTGTGCAGGATTTCGGGACGAAGTTCAACATTACCCGGACTATACACACCATGCACGTTTCCGAATGCGGCGGCAACTGTAAATAAATTGCCGACTTTACCCAACTCTTCATAAGCATAGGCAACATGTTGTGGCTGAGTGTACAGTTTGTCGTTTTCAACACCACTGTTATCAACGCCATCCTCTTCACCGCCGGTTACTCCGAGTTCAATTTCAATGCCCATTCCCAGGGGCTTCATCCTTTTGAAATATTGTACCGAAGTCTGGATATTCTCTTCCAGGCTTTCTTCAGAAAGGTCAAGCATATGTGAACTGAAAAGAGGTGTGCCTTTTTCTGCAAAATAAGCTTCACCGGCATCAATTAAGGCAGTAATCCAGGGAAGCCATTTGTGGGATGCATGGTCGGTGTGCAGCACTACGGGAACACCATAGTACCTGGCAACATTATGGATATGCAGTGCACCGGAAATGGCACCGGAAATATTCGCCTGCATCTGGTCGTTAGGCATTCCTTTCCCTGCCATAAACTGGGCACCTCCGTTGGAGAATTGCACAATTACAGGGGAATTAACTTTCGCAGCGGTTTCCAGGACGGCATTAATAGAATCTGTACCGATGGTATTTACCGCTGGAAGGGCAAATTTGTTGGCTTTGGCGTCCTTATATAAGGCTTCGAGTTCTTCACCGAATAATACGCCGGCGCTGTACTTTTTCATCTGTTTTTTTAGTTGGTTTTAAGAATCACTACAGGCAAATACAATCGTAAAAAAGAACGCTAATATAAGGAACCTGCCAGTAATAGGCCGCATTTTGGTTAAATCGGGGTATTAATCCCCGGTTCTTCCCTGGATCCGGGGTATAAGCAGCAGGTTTTTCCGCAGGCACACTTTGAGGTGTTCTTTCACCAGCTGACCCATTGAATGGCATTTTAAAAGGTTGGGTTTGCCGCCATGGAAATCACTCAGTTCCTGTCCCAGCTGGTAAATTTTCTCAGGGGTTGAAATTTTATCCTGTCCCATGATATCCAAAATTTCCTTCATACGATACCGTGCCGTTACCAGCCGGAAGGTCATCATCGTCCTCTCTTCGCTCTGGTATTGTTCTATGGAGTCTTTGTTCAGGTATTTAAGGACCATATCTACCAAAGGATTGTTTTCCTTAAAAAACTGGGGCAGGTATAAATTTTTTCTGCCTTCATAGGACTGCTGGTCGAAATCAATTGCCCTGATACGGTATTGAAAGTCTTCTATATCTGGGGTGATATCTACCACAAAATTGTAACTGCGCATATCACCCAGCAGGCGAACAAAACAGCGCTCATTGAATTTCACAAATTCCTTGGCCAGCCTTATTTTATTGGTATCGGACCGGTCCAGGTATTGATTAATGAAGGTGTCACCGGGAATACCGGGAATATGTTCCTCCACAAGGGTCTGGTGGCTGGTGAAGAAGGTAATCCGGTTGGGTGAAAGCATATGTTCCAGTTCCAATCCGTATATCCTGGAGGCATCGGCAATCTTTATATAATAATGGTCGTAATTATCGTTGAACTTATTGACGATCCGGATGCGGAAAGGTTGTGAGTTCCCGAAAGCGCAATAATCGATCCGGGATACATCCAGGTGCTTGCTGAAACTCATGTCACCCTCCGTTTTCAGGATGGCGTAAATACGCACCAGCCCTTCGCGGATATAGTCCCACTCCCGTTTATCATACACCACGGTTTCCCATAAGGTATCCTTTCCTTCTTTGTCTTTATGCGGAACCGAGTAGATGAATCTTTGCAGGTCACGGTAAGCTACAGGTAGTTTTACCTCACGACCATGTAATTTCAGGAAGGCACGAAGTTGTTCCCCAACCGGGAACATCGGTTTTTTGCGGGAAGGCTTTACACTTTCGCCCTGGGATTGATCATTATGGAAGTATTTCGCTAACATTTAAGGGAAAATACGGGAAAAAACAATACACAGGCCTGCTTCGGAGTCAAATAGCAGGTTGAAAAAGCCCCGGATTTTACCAGGGTTTTTGAAATTGCTTCATTAGCCTTTGGAAATATGCAGCCGCACCGGTCAGCCGGCTTCCATACCAGCTAAAATATTCACCATTGACAAGCAGGATTTGGGTTTCCGGTAGTTCTGCCTGAATCTCTGCGATATGTTTTTGGCCAAATGGATAAGGCTCAGAAGACAGCAGTATTAATTGCAAGCCTGAATAGCGGATTTGCTCCAGGGTGGTGGCAGGATAACGGGACGCGTACGCGAATATATTTATGCATCCGCAACGCGTTAGCATATCATGGATAAAAGTATCGCCGCCTACAGTCATATATGGATCTTTCCAGATAAGGTAAGCAGTACGCAAAGGAGCGATTGGCGCAGATTTGGCTAATTGTGCGAATCCTGACACGATTTCCCTGCAAATACCTGCACCCGCAATTTCCTTTCCGGTCATTTGCCCTATAACAGCCATCATTTCAAGGGCGCTGTCCAAATCTGCCACGTCACTAACCCATACCGGTAACTTTTCGGCCAGGGCCATTACCTGCTCCTTTACATTTTCTTCTTTATTGGCGATCACCAGGTCGGGTCGCAGGGCCAGGATTTCCTCAAGATGGATGTTTTTTGTCCCGCCAATCCGTTTTTTACTGCTCCGCCAGCTATTTGGATGAATGCAGAAATTGGTAATCCCGATTACTTCATCTGTAAGTCCCAGGTTATATAAATATTCTGTTTGGGAAGGCACCAAGGAAATAATCCGCCGGGGAACAGCGGGTAAATCAATAGTCCTGCCGGTTTGATCGGTAAACAGCGACATCAGGAAATTTTCTGCAAAATAAGGAGGTAAAAGGGAAGGAGAAGAGACCACTTTCGGCCCCCTGCCTTACTAGCTTGGACGAGCAGCAGGGCAGGAGGGTACCGGATTCATCTCATGGCATTCGCCAGGATTGGATAAGTGGTTTTAAAGGACTTGGTCGGTTTTTTCACCGGAACATTGGATACATGAAACCAATTCTAAACTTACTGAGATTTGGACGCTCGGTTACTGGACATTGGTTTTGGCTCTGGTTTCATGGGTTTTCGCGTTCGGTTTTTCAATGGATTGGATGCTGATTTCTACAGTTTGGTTTTTTCTTAGGATTTAGGAATAAAAAAGGAAGTTGACTGATATTGGATTTTCTCCTGGTTTTTTTCTTAGGTATTGAATTCGATTTTGGATTTCTGGACTTTTGGATTTTTCTGGATTCGGTTTCTCTGGATATTGGATACGATTGAAATACTATCAATCAACTTCTGATACAAATGTAGGGGCGCTTTAATTGTTGGCCTAGAGCGCATTTGCTCAATTTTAACACTTCGGTATTTACCCCTGAAATCGTAATAAGTACAAATACACAAACGTGAGTATACGCCAATCGCTAACGTAGTTTTACGCGAAATGCCGGCGCACAAAAAAACCGGGTGGCCTGAAAGCCTTACCCGGATTGCATTTTAGTGATTTCAGCGCTTTACTTGCCAAGTGCCTGTAAAACGTCGTACTTCGTTAATATATGAAAATTCCCTACTTCATCTTTGCTTAAAACTGCTCCATTCTCCTTGTTAATCAATGTACTGAGCTTCTCCACCGGGGTCTGGAAATCAACAATCGGGAAGGCTGGTTCCAATACAGACTGAACCGCGGCCTGCTTGATATCCGGATTTGAAAAGACTTTTCCGAACAATCCGTTTTCGCTTATTGAGCCAAGGATCTGGTCGCTATATATAACCGGTATATGTTCAATATCGTATTTCCGCATTAGTTCAACCGCTTCTGCTACGGTGTGTGTAGGTTCAATACTGATCAGCTTCTGGCTTTTACCCCTACCGCTTACGATATCCTTAAATGTCTTCACATCCAGGAAACCCCTTTCCTGCATCCATTGGTCATTATAGATTTTTCCGACATAGCGGCTCCCATGGTCATGAAATATGCAAACTACTACGTCACTTGGTTTTAACCTTTCTTTCAACTGCAGTAAACCCTGCAAACAACTGCCGGCACTATAACCACAGAACAGTCCCTCCTCCTTGGCGAGCCTCCGTGCAACGATGGCGCCATCTTTATCAGTAACCTGTTCAAAATGATCAATCACGCTCATGTCGTAGTTTTCGGGTACAAAGTCTTCACCGAAACCTTCAGATACGTAAGGATGGACTTCATTCATATCAATTATGCCCGTGCGGAAGTATTTTGTGAGCAATGACCCGTAAACGTCTATCGCCCAGACCTGGATATCCGGGTTTTTCTCTTTCAGGTATTGTGCAGTGCCGGTTACAGTACCACCAGTTCCTGCCGTACAAACAAGGTGTGTAATAGTACCGTCTGTTTGGTGCCATAGTTCAGGGCCGGTGGTTTCATAATGCGCCAGCCGGTTAGCCAGGTTATCATATTGGTTGGCATGAAAGGAATTCGGAATTTCTTTAGCGAGCCGGCGGGCAATGGAATAATAAGAGCGCGGGTCATCGGGTTCAACATTCGTGGGACAAACAATCACCTCTGCACCAACAGCTTTGAGGATATCCATTTTTTCCTTACTTTGTTTGTCCGTAGTGGTGAAAATACATTTGTACCCTTTCACAATAGCGGCAAGGGCCAATCCCATTCCGGTATTTCCACTGGTACACTCAATGATGGTGCCGCCAGGTTTTAGCTTGCCTTCTTTTTCAGCCACTTCTACCATCTTCAACGCCATCCGGTCTTTAATAGAGTTACCAGGGTTAAAATAATCTACCTTGGCCAGGATAGTGCCCGGAATGTCTTTCGTAATTTTATTCAACCTGATCAGAGGCGTATTGCCTATCGTTTCCAGGATGTTGTTTTTGATATCCATAAATGCCATTATTGGCGGCAAAGGTAAGCTTAAGAAAGAGTGCAATGAAAGTGTATTTTATACCCGGGCTCGGGGCAGATAAGCGTGTGTTCAAAAACATTGAATTGCCAGGAGGTTATGAAATGGTGAACATCGATTGGCTTGAACCTGCCAAAGAAGAAAGCCTGCCACATTATGCGCAAAGATTGGCAAATTCAATAAATACTGCTGAGCCTTATGTCATGGTGGGTTTATCTTTTGGTGGGATGCTTGCAGCTGAAATCAGCCGGTTATTTAAACCGGCGAAAACAATCCTCATTTCCAGTTTGCCATCCCCGAAAAATCTTCCGCCATATTTTAAAATACTTGCACCATTAAAACTCCAGAATATCATACCCATCAGCTTGTTTAAAAATGCATCCCTTGCTAAAAGGTTATTCACTACAGAATCCCGGGACGACAAGGAACTGTTAAGGAAAATCATTTCCGAAACTGATCCTCATTTTATTCGGTGGGCACTAGGTGCCATTTTAACCTGGGATGGACCTGAAACACATGGTAAATTTTACCATATTCATGGTTCGTCGGATAAGCTCCTGCCTGTAAGATTTGTTCATCCGACACATATCATTAAGGGTGGCGGGCATTTGATGGTGATGAACCGGGCAGCCGAAGTAAACAGGATACTGGGGATGATTTTGGGTGAGCAGTAAGCGGTGAGCAAAAAGGGGTAATCCGCTTACGACTTACCGTTTATCGCTCACCATCTTTTCCCTACATTTGCCATCCTGAAAAAGAAGCAAATGGAACCGAAGTATATTAATATCATCGCGCAAAAATTATCCTTATTCGTAAAGCAGGTCAATAATGTATATGAACTACAGGCAGAAGGAGCAACAGTACCTTTTATGTCGAGGTACCGGAAGGAAGCGACAGGCAATCTCGATGAAGTTGCCATCAATAATATAGTAGAAGAAGTAAAATATTTCACGGAACTGGATAAACGAAAAGAGACAATCCTGAAGACAATTGAAGGACTGGGAAAATTAACGGAAGAGTTGAAGGCAAGGGTTGAAGGCTGTATGGATGCAACCGCACTTGAAGATATTTACCTGCCCTACAAACCTAAGCGGAAAACCCGCGCCACTCAGGCTATGGAAAAAGGCCTGGAGCCCCTGGCGAAATTGATTTTCGAACAGGGCCAGGACGATCCGCAGGCAGCTGCTGCTGCATACATAACGGAGGAGGTGAAAGATGAGAAGGAAGCTTTACAGGGTGCAAGGGATATTATTGCAGAATGGATTGCTGAAAATGAGCAGGCCCGGAATAGTATCCGTAAACAATTCCAGGATTCAGCTATACTGGCTTCCCGCATATTGAATTCTAAAAAGGAAGAAGCAGATGCCCAGAAATACCGCGATTATTTTGAATTCAGCGAGCCTCTTTCGCATTGTCCGTCTCACCGCATCCTTGCCATACGCCGCGGCGAGAAGGAAGGGTTTTTGATAATGGATATCAATATCGATAAATCAGAAGGTGTAGATGCGTTGGAAAGAATTTTTGTTAAGCCTGCATCCGTTGCAGCGGCTGAAGTAAAGCAAGCAATCGCCGACAGTTTCGACCGACTGCTCAAACCATCTATTGAGAATGAATTCAGGATGAGTAGTAAGACGGCTGCTGACGAAGAAGCTATCCGGGTATTTGCAGAAAACCTGCGGCAATTACTATTGGCTTCTCCGCTGGGAACAAAGCGGGTGCTTGCTTTGGACCCGGGATTCAGGACCGGTTGCAAGCTGGTTTGCCTTGATGCGCAGGGCAACCTTGTGTATAATACCGCCATCTATCCACATCCGCCGCAAAATGACTGGCAGGGTAGTGTAAGCACCCTGAAGCAACTGGCAGATCGTTACGATATTGAAGCAATAGGCATTGGAAATGGTACCGCCGGCCGGGAAACAGAAACATTGGTGCGCAGTATTGATTTCGGGAAACCCATCAGCGTTTTCCAGGTAAATGAAAGTGGCGCTTCAATATACTCAGCGTCTGATGTTGCCCGTGAGGAATTCCCTGATTATGATGTTACCGTTCGTGGTGCCGTTAGTATTGGCCGCCGTTTGCTGGATCCGCTGAGTGAACTGGTAAAGATCGATGCGAAATCTATCGGTGTCGGACAATACCAGCATGATGTAAACCAGCCCCGCCTTAAAGAGAGTCTCGACAAAGTGGTGGAGAGTTGCGTAAACCATGTGGGTGTAGACCTTAATACGGCCAGTAAACATTTGTTGATGTATGTATCCGGATTAAGTGCAACACTGGCGAAAAATATTGTGGAGTACAGGGCAAAAAACGGGGCTTTCCATACCAGGGATGAAGTAAGGAAAGTGAGCCTGATGGGGCCAAAAACGTTCGAGCAATGCGCAGGATTTTTACGTATACGCGACGCCGCTAATCCACTGGACAATAGTGCCGTTCACCCCGAAGCTTACCATGTTGTGGAAGATATGGCCAAAGATTTAGGTTGTTCTGTTGCAGACCTCGTTAAGCAACCAGAATTGCGCCGCCAAATCAATAAGAAGAAATATATCAGTGAAACTGTGGGTGAATTCACGATTGATGATATTTTGAAAGAACTGGAAAAACCGGGCCGCGATCCCAGGGCACCAATTGAGGAATTCCGCTTTGATGAAACTATTAAGACTATGGAAGACCTTAAAGTGGGGCAGGTGGTTCCGGGAATTATTACCAATATCACCAAGTTTGGGGTTTTTGTGGATATCGGCGTAAAGCAAGACGGGTTGGTGCATATTTCCCAGTTAAGCAATACTTATGTCAGTGATCCTGCCGAGGTGGTGAAACTGCAGCAAAAGGTAACTGTGACTGTTACTGAAGTCGATATCGCCCGGAAAAGGATAGGGTTATCCATGAAAGAGCACCTGAAAAAAGAGCCGGCTGTTGGGAAAAGGGAAGCGGCCCCCCAAAGAAAGGAATCGGCTAGCTACAGGCAACCTGAAAAAAAGCCCCAGCCAGTGGCCAATAATCCCTTCCAGTCCAAGCTGGCAGAGCTAAAGAAGAAATTTAAAGACTGATTTGGATACTACTAAGTAGCAAGGGGAAAAATACGGGTATGAAAGGATGGTTTTCTTCATATTTGGATAACATGAAATTAGTAGGTTTGCTGGCATAACCTTATTCCATGCAAATAAATACTTCAAATTTCGGATCAGCTGCTTCTGTAAAGCTGCAGCTGATGCTCTTTCCGGTTATTCCGGTCTTGCTGGCCGGATTAATTTTGGTTGTTATAGGCGTAATTACCCGCCAGCTGATAAAGCAAAATCAACTCCGTTTATAGTTAAGTGGGCGGGGAAAGTAAATCTGTTGTAGGTTTAGGATTGAAACATTCTAAACCATGTCCCATTTACTTTTTCATGATGGCCAGTTCTACCGCGATGATAAATTAATTGTTGGTGCCGGTAGCCGCGGCTTGCGGTATGGTGATGGCATATTTGAAACCATGAAAGTTAACCGCGACCAGCTCCAGTTGGGGGAATGGCATATGGAAAGAATGTTTGCGGCACTGCGCCTTCTGGAATTTGATTGTCCGGGTTATTTTACACCCGGCTACCTGCTCGATAAAATTTTGCAGCTGGCCCATAGAAATGGGCACGCCCATCTTGGCCGGGTGCGGTTGATGGTATTCCGCGGCAACGGCGGATTGCATGATCCCGAAAACCATTATCCCCATCATGTAATCCAAACCTGGGCATTACCTGAAGCAAATCACCATTGGAATGAGAATGGCCTGGTAATAGGCATTCATGGCAAAGCCCAAAAAGCAGCAGACATTTTGGCCAATTGTAAAACCAATAATTACCTGCCTTACATAATGGGTGCCCTGGAAGCCAAGCACCAGAAATGGAACGACGCCATACTGTTGAATACCAATGGCCGGATTTGTGATACCACAATTGCCAATATTTTTGCTGTGACAGATGGTAAAATTATAACGCCATCCCTGCCAGAAGGACCTGTTGCCGGTATAATGCGGAGGTACCTGCTGGATAAAATGGCTGAAAATAATATTCCTTTTATTGATGGGGCTTTAACTTCCGATACATTATTGTCTGCAGATGAAATATTTCTCACAAATTCTACCTATGGTATCCGGTGGGTTGGTAGTTTGAACGAAAAGAGACTGGGTAAGGAATTTACCCGCTCATTGTATGAACAATTTATCCGGCCACTTTTTTTAGCTGGTTGAAAGTCTGCTGAACCAATAGCTGGTCATTTTGTTCTCTACCTTAAATTCCCGGATGCCTCATACACCTATTGCCATAATGTGGTTTCGCCGCGATCTCCGGCTAACCGACAATGCAGCCCTTTACCATGCATTACGCAGCGGCCTTCCTGTTTTGCCCGTTTTTATTTTTGACAAGAATATTTTGGATGACCTGGAAGATAGAAAAGACCGACGTGTAGAATTCATTCACCAGGCCCTGGAAGAGATGCAGGAAAAGCTGGTAACCCTGGGTAGCACTCTTGATGTCCGGTATGGTGAACCCACGGCCATGTTTAAAGAATTGCTCAAAGACTATTCCGTACAGCAGGTTTTTACTAACCATGATTACGAAGCATATGCACAAGACCGTGATATTGCCGTTGAAAAATTGTTACAACAGCATGGCACCACTTTTCATCATTATAAAGACCAGGTAATCTTTGAAAAAACTGAAGTGGTAAAGGAGGGTGGTAAGCCCTATGCAGTTTTTACTCCCTATAGCCGACGCTGGAAAGCAGCCCTGCAGCCCCAGGATTTTGCGCAGTTTCCTGTACAAAAACACTATACAGCATTTTTACAACAAGCCCGGAAACCATTGCCAACGCTGGCATCGATGGGTTTTGAACCTTTGGATCAACCTTTCCCTGGCAAAATGCTCAAAACAGAAATGGCAAGGAAATATTCAGAGCAACGCGATTTTCCGGCCATTGAAGGGACTTCCAGGTTAGGCGTTCATTTGCGGTTTGGTACAATAAGCATCAGGCACCTTGTCGCCAGGGCGCGCGAATTGAATGATACATATTTGAATGAACTGATCTGGCGGGAATTTTACCAGATGGTCCTCTGGAATTTTCCGCAAGTGTCGAGGGGTAAGGCATTCAGGGCTGAATACGATTTAATTTCCTGGCGTAATAATGAAGCCGAATTTACCGCCTGGCGTGAAGGCCGCACGGGCTACCCGATTGTAGATGCAGGGATGCGGGAACTGAACGCGACCGGTTATATGCACAATAGGGTACGCATGATCGTTGCTTCTTTTTTGACCAAGCATTTACTGATCGACTGGAGATGGGGCGAGGCCTATTTCGCAAAAAAATTACTTGATTATGATTTTGCCGCTAATAATGGAGGATGGCAATGGGCTTCGGGAAGTGGCTGTGACGCCGCACCTTATTTCAGGATATTCAATCCATATTTGCAAGCTAAAAAATTTGACCCGCAGGGCGAATATATCCGAAAATGGGTGCCTGAACTGGACAGTTTCAATTATCCCATACCCATTGTTGACCACGAGTTTGCACGCAAGCGTTGCCTTGAACAATACAGTATTGCTTTGAAAGGTAAATCAGCCTTGTAGTTTTTTGTATGTAACCAGTAGTTGTTCTACTGCTTTATGTCCGTTGGGGCCTAAGGCCTGGGAATATTCGTTCACATATAAATTGATATGCTGGCGCATCACTTCCTCACTCATTTCCTGGGCATGTTTGCGGATAAAATCAGATAGCCTCGGATATTGTTTCCAGCTGAACCGGATACTTTCTGCGATGAGCCGGTCTAATTGCCGAATGGTTTCGGCAGGCAGTGTTTTCCGGGCCACAATACCTCCGAGTGGAATGGGACAATTCAATTGCTGTTCCCAGTACTCGCCCAGGTCGATTAATTTATGGAGCCCTTTTTGGGCATATGTAAACCTGTTTTCATGGATGATTACCCCTGCATCTGCCCGGCCATCGAGGACAGCCTGTTCAATATCATGAAAGACCAGAAATTCCTTTTTTCTCGCATCGGGGAATGCCATTGAAAACAAAAGATGGGCTGTGGTATTTTTACCGGGAATGGCTATACGCAAATGCGGGATTTCTTCCAAAGGCACAGGCTGCCTGGCAATGAGCAAAGGCCCAACTCCCGTTCCAAGTGCACCCCCTGACTCCAATAGTCGGTAATTGTCTTGAACAAGAGGCAATACCCCATAACTTATTTTAGTACAATCCAGCTTCCCTGCAATAGCCCATTCGTTCAGAGTTTGCACATCTTCCAGGGCAAGCGTAAACTCCAGGGGGTCCTTATCAATAAGGCCATTTACGAGCGCATCAAAAATAAAAGTGTCGTTCGGACATGGAGAAAAGCCCAGGGAAATTGTCATGGTAAAGGATTAAAGGGATTCTAACAACCGGATCAGTTCCTTGTTCAGATTTTCGATGGCAAGGGGAAGGTTCCATTTCTTTTTATTTCTTTCGCCAACAAGATTGGAGATACAGCGGATCTGCAGGAAAGTAATTTCCTCCTGGAGGCAAACAAAATGCAGGGAGGCTCCCTCCATTGATTCAACTTCGGCCCGGTATTTTTCTATATAATATGCCGACTTTTTCTTTTGGGTTGTGATTTCATTAACGGTCACCGCCCGCGCTTTTTTTAACCTGGTTCTTTTAACCATGCTTCCATAAGGATTAGCCAATACCCCTTTTTTGTAGGGTAACTCATTGGGAGAAGCCAGTTTGAGGTCGAAAATATCCCTGAACCCCGATTTTTCCTGTACTCCCTGGTCAGCAAATACATCATGGGTTACCGCGAAAACTGTCCCAAGATTGGTTTTAGCAGAAAAACATCCTGCTACCCCGGCCTGGATGACCAAATCCGGGCGTTTTACCTGAAGGTACCTGGTTAGGTTGTAGGTTGCAGCATTACTGCCAACCCCTGTAATCAGGATATCTATATCAAAATCGATATGGTCGAGCTTTTCTGTACCGGCCAGGTGTTCTGTAAATGGGGTTATTTCTGCAGCGGTTGAAGCGACCAATAAACAATGCATGCCTTGAGGTTTATGGGCAAATGTCGCAAATCCGTTCAAATCGGGGAGATATTGTAAATTAGCCTTTTGCCAGAAGGAAAATTATTTTTTTAAACAATACACTTTCAGGCTTGTTAGTCTTCATTGCACGCGACGCTAAACAAGTTGCCCGGCACACTTCCGGAAAAATTTAGCACCCGGTAATAAAAAATTATGGGAAAAAAAGTAGCTGTCTTTAGAAAAGAACATTTTAATGCTGCCCACAGGCTGCATAACCCTGATTGGGACGATGCGCAGAATTTTGCAGTTTTCGGGAAATGCAGTTATCCCAATTACCATGGGCATAATTATGATTTGGTGGTGAAAGTGGTTGGTGAGCCAAATCCTGTTACTGGTTTTGTGATTGACATGAAAGTATTGTCAGATATTATTACCCGTGAGGTACTCAACAGGTTTGATCACAGGAACCTTAACCTCGATACAAAAGAATTCAGGTCAGTAAACCCAACCGCTGAAAATATCGCTATAGTGATTTACGAATTGCTGCGACCCCATATTGACCCTGCCCAGAAGCTGATGGTTCGGTTGTACGAAACAGAAAGGAATTTTGTTGAATATAATGGATCAGAAATTTAACTGCTGAAGATTTAAAAGAAAAATAATGGCATATCACAAGGTTGAACAGTATGAAGAAGATATTACTTCTGGTTTGATGGAAAGTTACCGCAAGTCTTTATCCTTGCTAGGAGAGGATCCGGATAGGGAAGGGCTGCAAAAAACACCGGAAAGATTGGCGAAAGCTATGCAATACCTTACCCAAGGCTACCAGATGGATGCAAAAGCCATCCTGGATTCGGCGAAATTCACTGAACAGGTGAGCGAGATGATTATTGTAAAAGATATTGAATTATACAGTATGTGCGAACACCATATGCTGCCATTTTTCGGAAAGGCACATATCGCCTATATACCCAACGGACATATTACCGGCCTTAGCAAAATTGCCCGGGTAGTGGATGTGTACAGCAGGCGCCTGCAGGTGCAGGAGCGGCTTACCACACAAATCCTTAATGCTATTAAAGAATCACTGAACCCTATTGGTGTAGCGGTGGTAATTGAAGCCAAACACCTTTGTATGATGATGCGTGGGGTGCAAAAACAAAATTCAGTAACCACAACTTCGGCTTTTTGGGGTGAATTTGAAAAGGCGGAAACACGTAGTGAGTTCACCAAGCTTATTACGTCAAAGCTTAGTTAACTGCACATAATTGGGAACTATTTTCAGAATGGTTTGGCAGATCGGTTGGAAGCCTGCCAAACTTTTTTATTTTTGCCCATCATTAATAGTCCATTTATGAAGCATGCTTATGTTTTTCCTGGTCAGGGTTCCCAATTCCCGGGTATGGGGAAAGAGCATTATAATAATAGCGCTTTTGCGAAGAAACTTTTTGAGCAGGCCAATGAACTATTAAAATTCCGTATTTCTGATATCATGTTCGGTGGAAGTGAAGAAGACCTGCGCAAAACCAATGTTACACAACCTGCAGTTTTCCTGCATTCCGTTATTGCATACCGCAGTATCGAACAGAATCGTCCGGATATGGTGGCAGGGCACTCCCTGGGTGAGTTTTCTGCCCTGGTTGCAAATGGTACTTTGAGTTTCGAAGATGCACTGAGGCTGGTTTCTTTAAGGGCCAATGCCATGCAAAAAGCCTGTGAATTGCAACCTTCAACCATGGCCGCGGTGCTGGCATTGGATGATGCAAAAGTTGAAGAGATTTGTGCGAAAGTATATGCAGAAACGGGCGAAGTAGTTGTTCCTGCAAATTATAATTGTCCGGGCCAGCTGGTAATCAGCGGATCTGTAAAAGGTATTGAGATTGCCTGTGAACAAATGAAAGCTGCAGGTGCAAAAAGGGCGTTGGTATTGCCAGTTGGTGGTGCTTTCCATTCCCCACTTATGCAACCAGCACGTGAAGAACTGAGAACCGCAATTGAAGCAACAAAATTTCAGCAACCCACCTGTGCCGTTTACCAAAACGTAGTGGCCAGGGCTGTACTCGATAAAGATGAGATCAAGGAAAACCTGATCAACCAATTGACTGGTGCTGTCCGGTGGACACAAAGCGTTCAGTCCATGATTAAAGATGGAGCGTCCCGTTTTACAGAAGTGGGACCAGGTAAAGTTTTACAAGGCCTGGTAGCCAAGATTGATAAAACAATGGTGGTTGACGGTATTAACTGATACAAAATTGCTTTTCAAATTTCCAGGGAACAATTGATCCATTCCCCATCAAATTTGGTGGGGAATTTTTTATAAAAATTAATTGCCGGTTCATTCCAGTCCAGCACCTGCCAGGAAATACCATTAAATCCTTTTTCCCTGGCTTCTTCAATGAGTTGGTCAAATAATATTTTGCCTAATCCTCTTCCCCGCATGGCTTCTGTTACCAAAAGATCCTCCAGGTACATGCGTTGGCCTTTCCAGGTGCTGTACCGTATATAGTATAAAGCAAACCCTTCAATCCTGCCATTTACTTCAGCTACAAGGGCCCACCAAACAGGGTTTAGGCCGAAACCACTATCGATGAAATGATCCAGGGTAACAGTTACTTCCCGGGGGGCTTTTTCATAATAGGCAAGTTCCCGGATAAGTTCGAGTAGCCTTGGACAGTCTTCTGGAGTTGCTTTTCTTATAGAGATCATGGGGAGGGAGGTGTGAATCGTGAATAGTAAATCGTGAATACCGGCTTATCCTTCCAGTGACTGGCGAAGGTCTTCCAGGATATCTTCAATATTTTCAATGCCTACACTCATTCGGATGAGTCCGTCGGTAATGCCATATTTTTCCCTTTCAGCTTTAGGGATGCCGGCGTGCGACATGGAAGCAGGATGAGAAATCAATGTATCTACTGTGCCCAGCGAAACGGCCCGGGTGCATAATTGCAGCCGGTCGATGAATTTTTTTCCTGCTTCTACACCACCTTTCAATTCATAACTTAACATACCACCCGGATGGCGCATTTGTTTCATGGCCACAGCATGATCGGGATGGGATTTTAAACCGGTATAAATGACTTTCTCAATGGCAGGATGTTTTTCAAGGTATTGTGCTACTGCCATTGCATTGCTGCAATGCCGGTCCATCCGCAATTCCAGGGTCTTCATTCCTTGTGTGAGCAGGTAAGCATCAAATGGGTTGGCATTGCCCCCCAATAATGCATACCATTTCCAGGCCTTGCCTGCCATAAAAGAGAGGTCGCGTCCTAAAAGTACGCCACCTATCGCCGTTCCATGACCGTTTAGAAATTTCGTAGTGGAGTGAAATACAAAATCAACTGCATACCTGAATGGTTGCTGCAGGTAGGGCGTGGCAAAAGTATTATCTACACTTACCAGCAGTTTATATCGCCTGGCAAGGTTGGTAATCATTTCAAGGTCTATGCATTGAAGGGTCGGGTTTGCAGGAGTTTCAATATGCACCATTTTGATGGCCGGGTTTTCCTGCATTGCTTTTTCTGCCTTAATGGGGTCGCGCAGATCGGCAATGATGGTTAATATGCCATTTTCATGCAAAACTTTGGTGAGCAATTCCTGGGTGCCTCCGTAGAGGGAATAATGTGTGAGCACAACATCCCCGGCAGAAAGATTGCTCATGAACAGGGTAGTCATTGCTGCTTGTCCGCTTGCATGTAATAAAGCTTTGAGCTCAAGCGGTTCCCCTTTTTCGTTGCTTAGTCCATGTGCTTCAAGGGCCGCGATCTTTTGTTCCGCCACAGTATGGGTGGGGTTCCCCCAACGGGAATAAATCTGGGTTTTATCGCTGCCGGCAAATCTTTCCATGCCTTGTTGGGCAGTGTCAAAATAAAATGTGGAGCTCGCGTAAATTGGCGTAAGATGGGCATATTTGGGATCAGGTTCATTGCCGCCATGTACTGCTACAGAACCCTTTCCGGTCATTTTAAACTGTTTATTCGCCATTCGGTAAACAACTTTTAATTTTAAGAGAATCTCCAAATTTAACTCAAAACCATGAAGTCGCTCTTACAGGAATTTGCTGCTTACAATATTTGGGCCAATACACAATTAACTGACTGCATTCTGACCCTCGATATTGTAAACTTTACCAGGACTGTTCCGGGAAGTTTCCCTTCCCTGCATAAAACTTTGCTGCATATGTGGGATGCAGATAGTATTTGGTGGCAAAGGGTGCAGGCAGCGTCCCCAATTAATATTCCTTCGAAATATTTTTCTGGGACTACAAAAGAATTAATTGATCATTTATTGGCACAGGACGCTGCATGGGAAAAATGGGTAAAGGAAACCGGCGAAGAAGAACTGCACAGCCTGTTCGAATATTCCAATAGCAAGGGCGATAAATTTGAACAGCCACTATACCAGGTTATCGCCCATCTTTTCAACCATGGCACTTATCATCGCGGGCAATTGGTGACCATGCTTCGTTCACTAGAGGTGAATGCAATTCCGCAAACTGATTTTGTACATTGGGCGCGTGAAGTGAAGGGTGAATAATTCCTCATTTTTTCGTAACTTCTAATCCAGTACTATTATATGCAAAGGCCCAAATCATACCGGTATCCTGGTACATGGATTATTGCTGCAGGATTTGTTTTCCTGCCAGTATTTTCATTTGCCCAGGCGGCCGACTGGCGCGCGAAAATTGATCGTGTGGTGCAAATTGCCGATAGCCTTTCCCTGATGTCACAATACACATTCCGGCTCAATAAATTCAATCCCGCGAACCGACGGATTAATGAGATTTGGCATTATACACTGAAAGACCGAAAAGTAATTATTTTTGAAGTGCATTATTTTGTTGATTCCCTCGAACACCAGGAAGTATTTTATCTTGATAATGACCAGCTGGTTTGTATGGAGGAATATGAAATTGTTTATCCCCCTAAAGAAGAAGACAGGATCGTTTGGGGTTCTGTTGGCTTTTTCCATAACCAATCTTTGCTACAGCATACCACTCTTGGAAATCCGGGTTATCCGCTGCAGCCATTCCAGGAATGGGAAGCCTTCAAACGATTCCGGAGCCGCTTTAAGGAATTGCAGGAGAACCGCACCTTAGTGGAAAGAAATGACAAAGAAGCTATCTTCGCGCCATGACCGGAATCGATGCTGTTACCTTAGAAAAAGCCATTGTTCATAAAATTGGCAATCCAACCCGCGGAGAAGAACTGAAGCTATCTGCCAACGCCCTTACCCTGAACGATGAAATTGTACGTGGCCTGCTCTGCCGTTATTTCCTGGCGCCCTTCAATGAACATGACTGCTACCATTTTACCCATATCAGTAACCTGGATATGAATGAAGTATATGCTTATGTGAAGCAGGTTTTCGATGACCCGGCTTCCTTTCAGCAGCAATCAGTTTACCTGGCCCAGCTCCTATACCAGAAATCAACACATGTCCGGGTTAAAGAAGGGGAACTTTATGTGGCATTATTTGATAAAATATCTTTTGAAGGCGAGGAGCGAAAAGCACTGGGTATTTTCAAGTCAGAAACCAAGGAGACCTTCCTGAAAGTTTTTGCGCATGGTTCAGGCTGGGAACTTTCTGCCGAAGACGGCATCAATATCAATAAACTTGATAAAGGCTGCCTGGTTTTCCGTACCAATGAAAATGACGGGTATAAGGTATGTGTAGTGGATAATACTAATAAACAGCAGGACACACAATACTGGGTAAATGATTTCCTGCAGGTTAAGCCGTATTCTGATAGCTATCACCATACCAACCAGGCCCTGGGTCTCTGTAAACTGTTCATTGAAAATGAGTATGCTGAAAAATTCGATGTGTCAAAATCTGACCAGATAGACCTGCTGAATAAGTCCATGGATTATTTCAAAACCAGGGAGCAGTTTAATTTGCAGGAATTTGCAGATGAAGTGATCCATCACCCCGATGTGGTTGATACATTTATGGACTATAAAAAAAATTTTGAAGCTAGCCGTAATTATGCAATTGATGAAAGTTTCGATATTAACGGGATGGCCTTGAAAAAACAGGCCAGGCTTTTTAAGACTGTTTTAAAGCTGGACAAGAATTTTCACGTTTATATCCATGGACGCCGTGATCTTATTGAACGTGGCTATGACGAAGAAACGGGGAAGAAGTTTTACAAACTGTATTATGAGGAGGAGAGCTGATTTAGAAAAAACAAACCCCTTCGAACCTTTCTAGTAGGCCCACTTCACCAGTGTGGCACCCCAGGTGAAGCCCCCGCCAAAAGCAGCTAAAACAAGGTTATCGCCCTTTTTGAGCTGGTTTTGCCATTCCCAAAGGCAAAGTGGAATTGTTCCGGCTGTGGTATTGCCAAAACGTTGGATATTGATCATCACTTTGTCGTGGTCCAGTCCCATTCGGGCTGCTGTTGCATCAATAATGCGCAGGTTAGCCTGGTGGGGTACCAGCCAGGCAATGTCTTCACCAGTGAGGTTATTTCGTTCTAATAATTCAGCGCTTACATCGGCCATCCCTTTTACCGCAAATTTGAAAACAGTTTTTCCTTCCTGGTAAGCGAAATGCTGCCGGTTTGTTACGGTTTCAATAGACGCAGGGTGGGCGGAACCGCCTGCTTTCATATTCAGGTAATGCCTGCCGCTGCCATCACTTTTCAGGATGCTGTCTAAAACACCAAATCCATCAGTATTGGGTTCCAGTAAAACGGCACCGGCACCATCTCCAAAAATCACACAGGTATTACGGTCGGTATAATCTATGATGGCACTCATTTTATCAGCGCCTACAACCACAACTTTTTTATAGCGGCCGCTTTCTATATAAGAAGCGCCTGTTGTCAGGGCAAAAAGAAATCCGGAACAAGCGGCACCTAAGTCAAATCCCCAGGCATTTATGGCGCCAATTTTATCACAAACAATATTTGCAGTGGCCGGAAAAACCATATCGGGGGTGACGGTTGCCACTATCATGCAATCTATTTCTGATGGTTCGATGCCTCTTTTCCGGCAAAGGTCAAGTACCGCAGGAACCACCATGTCTGAAGTCGCTTTCCCTTCACCCTTTAAGATGCGGCGTTCTGAAATGCCAGTACGGGTGCGGATCCATTCATCATTGGTGTCCACCATTTTCTCCAAATCAAAATTGGTCAGCTTGTCTTCAGGAACAAATCCGCCAACAGCAGTGATGGCGGCTGTAATTTTATTGGTCATGCGTTAAATTTCAAAAGCGCCCAAAATTAAGGCAATTTGATGGTAACCTCAACAAGCTTTGGCAGGGTAGTTGGTAGCAAGTGGTGAATAGTTTATTTTGCACCTATGATCGCTTACTTGAAGGGACAATTCAGTTTAATAACACCAACCTATGTGCACCTTGATGTACAGGGTGTAGGATATGAGGTTTTTATTTCATTAAATACCTATGGGGCCATACAGGAGAAGAAACAGGGACAATTGTTTACCTATCTTCATATCAGGGAAGATGCACATATCCTTTATGGTTTTGCAGAACCGGCAGAAAAAGAAATGTTCCTTTTATTACTTGGTGTAAATGGGGTTGGTGCATCAACAGCCCGTATGGTGCTTTCTTCCATGAAACCTGATGAAATTTCCCGTTCTATTATCCAGGGGAATGCCCGTCAGTTAGAGGCTGTAAAAGGTATTGGCAAAAAAACGGCAGAACGGATAATATTGGAATTGAAAGATAAGCTTACCCGCCAGTCGCTGGAAGTGAATAATTCAGTTTCCTCAGGCAATACAGCTGAGCAGGATGCGTTAAATGCTTTATTGGCATTGGGTATTGCACGTCCGGCTGCTGAAATGGCCCTCCGCAAAGTACTCAGTGGCAACCAGCAGTCCGGTAAAGTTGAAGACATTATTAAATCAGCACTTAAAAATCTCTAAGCCTATAGTAGCATTTCTACTTAACTAATTACCTGGGAAAAAGACTGTGGGCAATCATTTGAACCGTTGTGTGCGATGGATATTTATGCTGCTGCTGACCTTATTCAGTAGTAGTCAATTAGCGTTTGCGCATACCTGGCAGCAAGATCCCACAAAGCAAAAGGCCCTCGATACTTTGCCCTTTCCTCTTAAAGACCGCAGGTCAGACCCGATTGGAGAGCCCAACCGGAACCCTTTCGACCTGAAAGACCCATCGAACCTCAAAAGGACAGTTGAGTATGATCCCGCTACCCGCCAATATTTTATTATTGAAAAAATTGGCAACAAATATTACCGTACCCCAACCTATATGAGTTTTGAGGAATACCTCCGTTTCAGCGCCAAACAACAGGAGGAGGAGTATTTCCGAAAAAGGGCAGATGTGCTTAGTGAATTGAACCGGAAAAGGATCAAGCCCAAACTTAATATCTCGGAGTCTTTTTTCAATCGCATTTTCGGTAATGGAAAAATTGATATCCGGCCCCAGGGCAATGTGGATATCACGGCAGGATACCAGGGACAAAATATAAAAAACCCGACACTTCCCGAGCGGGCCCGCAAAAGCGGTGGATTTGACTTTGATATGAATGCCAACCTGAGTGTACTTGGTAATGTGGGCAGTAAACTGAAACTCCCGATATCTTATAATACCCAGGCCAATTTTGATTTTGAAAATCAGCTGAAGCTCGATTATACCGGTACATCCGATGAAATTATTAAGCGCGTTGAAGCTGGTAACGTAGCATTTTCCACTAAAGGATCCCTGATTCCAGGTGCACAGTCTTTGTTTGGTATTAAAACCCAACTGCAGTTTGGTAAATTATTTATTACTACAGTATTGGCCAACCAGCGCGCCCAGCGGCAATCGCTGGGATTAATTGGTGGTGCCGCCACAACCCAGTTCGAATTTAAAGCCGATGACTATGAAGAGAACCGGCACTTCTTGTTGGCGCAATATTTCAGGCAGAGATTTAATAAGGCAATGGGTAACCTTCCTGCGGTGAACTCCCTGACCAATATTTTGCGTATTGAAGTGTGGGTGACAAACCGGACCGGCGCTACTACTGAAACACGTGATGTGGTAGCCCTTGCCGACCTGGGTGAAAAAAATCCTTATAATTATCCTGCAACACCAGGTCCCGAAATCCTTCCGTCCAATACAGTTAACGGGCTCTATAACGCACTGATAAGCGATCCGAGCAGCCGGAATTCTGCTCAGGTGACCACCAAACTGGCCAGCCTTGGCCTGAAACCCGTGCAGGATTTTGAAAAGACCTTTGCCCGGAAACTGGGACCAGCAGATTATTACTTTAATCCCCAGGTGGGGTTCATTTCCCTGAACCAGCCGCTTCAGTCCGATGAAGTTTTGGGCGTTGCCTTTCAATATACCTACAATGGGAAAATATACCAGGTAGGTGAGTTTTCTCAGGATATACCCCCTGATACCACCGCAATTATTGCAGGTAACCCCAAAGTGCTGTTCCTGAAATTGCTTAAAGCAACATCACAAAGAACGGTATTGCCCATTTTTGACCTGATGATGAAAAACGTGTATGCATTGCGTACCCGCGATGGGGGCTATATTTCCAGCATACAGCCCACCGATTTCAAATTGAACGTATTATATGAAGAACCCAGCCTGGGTACAAAAAGGTATTTGCCGGAAGGGCCGAAAACCGGGGTGCCCCTGATTACTATACTTAACCTCGACCGGTTGAATAATAACCGCGACCCGCAACCTGATGGTGTATTTGACTATATTGAAGGGTATACTATGATCTCCAACCAGGCAAGGGTTATTTTCCCTTTGCTCGAACCTTTTGGCCGCGACCTGGACAGTATCGCCTTCCAGGGCGCATCGCAGGAACTTCGCGATAAGTATATCTTCCAACCACTCTACGATACGATTAAGGAAATTGCCAAAACCTATGCCAATCTCGACCGTTACATCATTAGCGGAACTGCCAAGGGGCAGGCTTCTACGGATATTTCATTGGGCGCATTTAATGTTCCGCAAGGATCTGTAAGCGTTTCAGCGGGCGGCCGAAACTTGGTGGAGGGCATCGATTATATAGTTGATTATAACCTCGGGTCGGTAAAGATTATTAACCAGGCAATCCTGAATTCGGGCATACCAGTGAATGTGCAATTTGAAAACAATGCCACATTCGGTGTCCAGCAGCGGAATTACATGGGCCTGCGCTGGGATTACCAGATCAAAAATTCTGCGAAGGAATCGTTAACCATTGGCGGACAAATGGTGGGGCTTGGTGAGCAACCATTTTTTACCAAGATGAATTATAATGAAGACCCCATCCGTAACAAAATGTACGGAATGGATTTTAGTTACCATGCAGAAGCACCCCGCCTGACCCGCTGGCTCGACAAGATCCCATTTTATACCACCAACCAAATGAGTACAATAACGGCTTATGGGGAAGGTGCAATCCTGAAACCCGGCCATGCACCGCAAATTGGAAAAGGCGGCTCTGGCTTGATATATATTGATGATTTTGAAGGAACCCGAAATACAATTGACCTGCGTTTTCCATTGATAAACTGGTCAATTGCCTCAACACCCCAGGGCAACGGACTTTTTCCGGAGGGGTCATATACAGATTCCCTTGCCTATGGATTTAACCGCGCTAAATTTTCATGGTACAATATTGAACCCACTTTACAGGATAAACGGTCGCCTAATAACCCTGTATCAGGTTACCAGGATTATTCCGACCCAAGGATTAAGGCAATTTTGCAGCAGCAATTGTTTCCTGCTAAAACACCGGACTATGGAACTGCCCAGCTGATTACTTTTGATATGGCATTTTATCCAACAGAAAGAGGGCCATATAATTTTGACGCACGTCAGGGTAGTGTTGCGCCGAACGGAAAACTGCTGAACCCCTCCAAAAGATGGGGTGGTATTATGCGTGCACTGGACCAGGTTGACTTTGAAACCGGTAATGTGGAATTTATTGAATTCTGGATGCAGGATCCTTTTTTAAAACAACCTAATAGTCCGGGTGGACAGCTTTATTTTAACCTCGGTAACGTATCTGAAGACGTATTAAAAGATGGTCGGCGTTTTTTCGAAAACGGGTTACCCACACCAAATATCCAGGCAGCAGTAGATTCTTCCACCAAATGGGGAAGGGTACCTAATAACCCGATCCAGGTGACCACTGCTTTCAGCAATGACCCGTCAGACCGGCCTTACCAGGATGTTGGATTCGACGGATTGAATGACGATGATGAAAGAAGGAAGTTCAATGGTTACCTAAACCAGTTAGCAGCAAATTTTGGTACAGGTTCAGAAGCATACCAAATTGCCCAGAAAGACCCTTCAAATGATAATTTCAAGAACTACCGTGACCAGTCTTACGACGATACAAAAGCAGACATACTTGCACGCTATAAAGCGATCAATAATCCGCATGGTAACTCGCCTATTGCAGATAATAATTCAACAGTAACGACAGCATTTACATTGTATCCAGACCAGGAAGACCTTAACCACGATAATACCCTGAATGAACTTGAGGAATATTTCCAGTATAAAGTGCAGCTTACCCCGCAAAGTTTAACAGTTGGACAAAACTATATCACAGATAAAAGGGAGTTTACTTCCGATGGGGTGGACCAGAAATGGTATTTGTTCCGTATTCCCGTAGCTGACTATGAAAAAAAGGTTGGCGAAATTCCCGATTTTAAATCTATCCGTTTTATCAGGATGTTCATGACCGGGTTTGAAGATTCAATTGTAACCCGTTTCGCCAAACTGGAGCTGGTAAGGAACCAGTGGCGTCGCTTTTCTTTTGAACTGGATACAACAGGAATTTATAAACCCCTGCCGGCGAATAATACCACCAGTTTTAATGTGCTTGCTGTGAATATTGAAGAGAATGCCAGTCGGAGGCCGGTGAACTATGTGATTCCTCCGGGCATTCAGCGTGTGCAGGAACGCAGTAATAATAATGTGAACATCCAGCAAAATGAGCAGGCCATGAGCATACAGTTATGCGGACTAAAAGGAGGTGAAGGCCGGGGCGTTTTCAAAACCCTGAACCTTGATTTACGTCAGTACGGACAATTGAAAATGTTTGTGCATGCTGAAAGTGTTATTGGTTCACCGGCAGTGAAGGACAATGACCTTTCTGCAATTATCCGGATCGGGAATGACTTTGTTGGTAACTACTATGAAGTGAGGATTCCCCTTAAAATCACACCGGAAGGCCAATACTCTGATGCGAAAGCCGATATTGTCTGGCCATTGGAAAATGAACTCGATCTTACTATACAGAGACTTATCGACCTGAAGATCCGCAGGAATAATGTTGGCCAACCCAATCTTTATTATAAGGAAACTGATGCTGACGGTAAAACGTATGCGATTTTTGGAAATCCCAATATGGGTGAAGTACGGGGAATGTTCCTGGGTATAGTAAACAATACAACCGGAACAGTTTGTACTGAAGCATGGTTTAATGAATTACGGTTGTCAGAAATCAATGAAAACCTGGGATGGGCTGCAACCGGAAGGGTGGATATTAAAATGGCCGATCTCGGTACTGTGTCTTTATCCGGCGCTGCACGCAGTGTAGGTTTTGGTAACCTGGAACAGCGCGCAAATGAAAGGAGCAAGGAAGACTTCACCCAGTTTGATGCTGCTACAAATCTGGAATTAGGTAAATTGTTGCCGGCAAAGGCAGGCATTTCTATACCTGTGTATGCTGGATATTCCCAGGTTGTACTAACGCCTGAATTCGACCCTTATGACCTGGATGTAAAATTAAAAAGTAAATTGGATGCGGCTGGATCAAACCGCGATTCTATCAGGAAGGAATCAATTGATTTAACAACCACCAAAACCATCAATTTCACCAACGTACGAAAGGTGAATACCAATGGTAAGAAACAAAAAATATACAGTCTTGAAAATTTTGATGTCAGTTACTCACTTACAAAAACACAGCGGTATAGTCCATTGATAGAATCAGAAGAAATGAGCCGGCACCGTGCAGGGCTGGGTTATAATTTCACAACGACGCCAAAGTATTGGGAACCCTTCAAGAAGTCTATGAAAAACAGTTCAAAATGGCTGGACCTGGTGAAGGATTTTAATATTAATTATGCCCCATCCTTATTGAGTTTCCGGAGTGATGTGAACAGGCAGTTCGGAGCCATAAGGCCAAGGAATGTAGGCGGACCCAAAGGTGTTATACCCGAAACTTATGACAAGTATTTCACGTTTGACCGTTATTATAATTTACGCTGGGATATAACCCGGTCCTTGAATTTTGATTTCACTGCAGTTAACCGTGCAAGGGTGGATGAAGATTCGGGTAGGCTTGACCAGGAACAGAAGAAGAAAATGTGGGGATTATTCTGGAAGGGTGGAAGAAATGTTACCTATGACCATACGGCAAACCTTACATATACCCTGCCGACGGCCAAAGTTCCAATACTTGACTGGACAACTGTTCGTATAGGCTACCTGGCCCGCTATAACTGGCTTTCGGCCTCACTTGATCCGTTTGCGAAAAGCCTTGGGAATTTTGTAGGCAATGCCCAGGAGAAAAATCTTACCAGCGAAATGGATCTTACGAGGTTATATAATAAGTCGAGGTACCTGCGTGCGCTGGACTGGGATGCAGCACCTGCGGCGCCCGCACCAACTGCGTCTAAGAAAGGAGTTGATAGTACAAACGGTGGCAGGAAGAAAGAAAAAGTAAAGCGTGATCCGAATGATTTGCCACAACTGCCCACAGTTGTAAAAGTTATTGGCAGATTAATTATTTCTGTAAAAAGGGTTAGTATTCAGTATAGTGAGATCGGAACTACCGCATTGGCTGGTTATACCGACAGTACGAAAATACTGGGTATGAACCCGTCTTCCAATGCGCCGGGTTGGGGATTTGTATTTGGTAAGCAGCCTGATACCAGTTTCATCAATAATTTGGCACATCGAAACCTTATTACAACTAATCCGCTGCTTAATAACCTGAACCGGCAGGACTTTAACCAACGGTTAAGTATAACTGCACAATTAATTCCGGTGAGGGACCTTGTTATTGATATAAACCTCGACAAGACCTTTGGAAAAAATTATTCTGAATTGTATAAAGACACTGTGGGCAATGGTAGTTTTGCACATCTTAGCCCATACGTTGCAGGTTCATTTAGTGTAACTTTTATTTCATTCCAGACTTTGTTTGGAAAATTCAAGCCGAATGAGGTAACGGAGACCTTTAAGCGATTCGAGGATAACAGGATCATCCTTTCACAAAGGAATGCAGAGCAAAACCAGTACTGGAATGAATTGCCAGACAACAAAAAGTTTTTACCAGATGGTTATTATACCGGGTATGGCCGCTATTCGCAGGATGTATTGATCCCATCGTTTATTGCAGCATACACGAATAAAGATCCCCATACCATTCCACTTGTGAAGGAAGAAAATTCCAATGTGCGTTCAAATCCATTCCAGGGTATATTTCCTATGCCGAACTGGAGGCTTAGTTACACAGGACTGACGCGGATTCCGGGCCTGGAAAAAACCTTTACCAGTGTTACTATTACCCATGGCTATAACAGCACCCTGGGAATGAATAGTTTTAACAATAATCTCTTGTACCAGGATCCGTTGAGCTATAATGCGCCTGGATTCATAGATACTGCTACTGGAAATTTCTATCCTTATTTCCTGGTGCCGAATATTACCATTTCAGAAGCATTCGCCCCATTGATTGATATCGACATGCAATTTACAAACCAGCTTCTGGCGAGGTTTGAATACAAAAAAAGCCGTATGCTCAGCCTGAGTCTTATAGATTTTCAGTTGAGTGAAGCAAGGTCAAAAGAATTTACTATTGGCATCGGCTACAGGACACGAGGTTTGAAAATGCCCTTTAAATTTAAGTTGCCGGGTATGAAAGAATCTGCCAAGGAATTGTCGAATGACCTGAGTGTAAAGCTGGATTTTAGTTTGCGGGATGATGCCACGGCAAATAGCCGTCTCGATCAGGAGACCGCACTTCCAACCGCCGGTCAAAAGGTGATCACCATTTCGCCATCCATCGATTACGTATTGAATAACCGCATCAACCTTCGGTTGTTCTTCGACCAGCGCCGGACAGAGCCCAAAATCTCAACCTCGGCGCCAATTACAACAACCCGGGCCGGATTGCAAATAAGGATTTCATTGGCACAGTAATTATCGGATTTCGATAAAGGGTATTATAACTAATAGCAGTTGCACTAACTGAATTTTTTCAAAGTAATAGTAGCGTTCGCCTGGGCGGTGCATGTAATCACCAGGTCGTTAATACAAACATGTGCAGGCAATGAAGCGCAATACCATACTGTGTCGGCTATATCTTTTGCATTTAGGGGTTTGTAGCCGGCATAAACTGCATCAGCTTTTTCTGCATCTCCTTTAAAACGAACCAGGGAAAATTCCGTTTCCACTGCACCAGGGTGAATTGCGGTTACCTTTATACCATGTCGTAACAAATCAATCCGCATACCCTGTGAAACAGCATCTACGGCAGATTTGGAGGCACAATAAACATTTCCTTTTTCATACACTTCCTTTGCAGCAATAGAACCAATATTGATGATATGACCTACACCAGCTTTGATCATAAAAGGCAGGACGGCCCGGCTTACATATAATAAGCCTTTCAGGTTGGTATCGATCATGGTTTCCCAATCATCCATATCAGCTTCTTCAAAGTAATCGCGGCCCAGGGCTAACCCTGCATTATTAACAAGGATATTAATGGATTGCCATTCTTCAGGAATAGATTGAATAATGTCAAAAACTGCTTTCTTGTCGCGTACATCAAATAAAAGGGGGAGGCAGGCGACGCCGTATTTCGATTCAATTTCCTGCTGTAAACGGAGCAGCCTGTCTTGCCTGCGACCTGTAATTATTACCGCATACTTTTCTGCTGCAAATTTCTCTGCACATGCTTTCCCAAAACCAGAGGTTGCACCAGTAACCAACACTATATTTTTCATGGAATCTCTATTCTTTTTTTACTTGCCCATTCACAATTCATTTCTTTACCTTATCAACACCATTGTACCCTTCTTGGTAATCGTTTTTCCGGTAAAATCCTTTCCCTGAACCATCCACACATAGGTACCGGTGCCCTGCATCACTCCGCTAATCCTTCCATCCCAGCCCCGTCCAACTTCTGAAGTGCTGTACACCATTTGACCATACCTGTTATAAACCCTGAAATAATCAAGGTTTGATATACCTACTGGTTTTGGACGGAAAATATTATTTGTAGCCCCCCCAGGAGTAAAGGCGTTGGGAACAAAAATATCAGGATTTGTTGTGAATACAGTGATGTTGATTGTATCAAAAGCGAAGCAATCTTCAATAGTACTGACACGTACAGAGTAGGTTTGGTTTTTCGATAGCGTTGCAACCGGGTTGGAGATATTGGTGAAATTCAATCCCGTACCGGGGCTCCAGTTGTAAATTTCGCCTCCCGTTGCCTGCAATTGAAGGGGCTGACCTATAACAATAGCTGTGTCATTTCCGGCAAATGCTTTTACCAGCGGCTTAACAAACACAGTAACAGTGTCTATGCCTGGTTTGGGACAACCGATATTATCCGTTACCGTCAGGGTATATTTTGTAGAACGCAAAGGATGGGCCAGGGGGTCTGTAGTATTAGCTCCAATCAGGGTGCTTGCAGGCGACCAGCTAAAAGCCGATCCGGAAATGGTTGCATGCAGCGCAACTGTATCATCATAGCAAATTACCACATCGTCACCAGCAAGAGCCAGAGGATAAGGAACAGTTTTTATGTCAATGCTTGCTGATTTATTGCATTTTCCAATACTGGCTATTACTGTATAGGTTGTAGTGGCAGTTGGTGTTGCAATCGGGTTAGGAAGGCTTGCATCGTTAAGTGTAGCAGCTGGCGTCCAGGAGAATTTCAATCCGTCTCCGGAAGCATGCAATTGCACCGGGTCAGTTAAACATATTGTGCTGTCATTGCTGACACCTAATGTTACCTGGTCTACTACACGCACATGTACTGAATCAACCGCCGTACATCCGTTGTCTGAAAGCCTCACGGTATAGTATGTATTAGTTTTCGGATATACTAATGGGTTAGGGCTATTCGGGGTAATGATATTGTAAAGGGGAGTCCAGTTGTATTGAGGGTTCAGGGTACCCGGACCAGTGGCATTTAATTGCAAGGTATCGATGCTGCAAATAAGCGTATCCCTGAAGGGCAGTACCAGTGAGGGCTTGTCTCTCACTTCGACTTCTTCTGAAACTGTTTTTAAACAACCAAAGCTATTGCCAACGGTGAGCGTAACGGCTTTTATACCAAGAGAATTGTATTTATAACTTGGTCTCTGCAAGCTGGAAACATCTGCATCTGTTGTTTCATCACCAAAATCCCAGGTCCATTTATCTACCTTGCCATAGCGGGTTTTAGTTGTATCAATAAAATTAAATGGCGTTAATAAACAGGAGCCCGTTTTCAGGAAACCAGGAAAAAATCCGGGATACACTTTAGCAAGCGTAGTTGTCTGGTCAATACATTGGCCATTTGCGAGGGAAATGAAAAGGCTTACTGTATAGGTCCCGGTATCTGCGTATTGGTGTTGCACCTGGCCCAATGCGGTTTTTACTGTATCGGGCTTGGTTCCATCCCCGTAATTCCAGATATAGGTAGAGCCAGACGGATTAACCTGGCCGTTCTGCAGGGTTACGTTGAAGTCGTCACAAAAATGGTAATCAGGATCCAGCACAGCTTTCAGGGGCTGGCAATCCGATACGGATATATGGATGTCTTTGCGGTGGGTATTAATCAATTTTCCCTGACGGTATTCACTGACACAAGCGGTAACCACATATTGTCCAACGACCCTTGGCGCAAATCCCGACAACAAACCGGTTTTCGCATCAATTTTAACATTGGGACCAAGAGGGGAAGCTCCTGAATACCCCTGCCGGTAAGAAATTTTTTCAAATGGGGGATTTGAAGTTGGAGAAGGTGAAGTACAATTGGTGCATTCACCTGGAGTGGTACCGCCACCCTTGTAAGCATCGCAAAGGGCATAAACCATCACATCTGTCCCGTCGGGGTCAGTTGCCGAAAAATCAAAAGTAAATGCAGAGCCGGCACAGATTGCAATGGCATCATTTGGATTAAAAATCGGGCTTGAATTCATTGGTGCATTGCCCAATACATCAGTACCAGGGATTTCGCAGGAATAGGTTGCCCCGGTATTACCACTATTTCCTGCAACATTTATAATATCAGCAATCCGGCAACAGCGCTGGAAAGCAACGGTATATCCCTGTGCTGAATTCTTTAGTGTAACAGTTGCCTGGTAGAATCGCAAACGGTAACAAATATCCCTTGGCGGGTTAAGGATACACGGATTGGAATTTGGGTCATACTGAATATATCTTTCCGAAGTAAAAGGCGCAAAGACTGCCGGTGAAACATACCCACCGGTTGCTTTATCAAATATGGTGAAATTTATGGATTCGTCCAGTTGTCCTGGATTATTCGCCCGGCAATCCACGTATAATTTAAGGGTCAGTTCATATTTTGATGTGCCAGCGTCGGATCCGGGGCCCAGGTATTTGTAGGTTATTTCACCTCCGCGGATATGCGCAGCATTTGCAGTTGTAATTGCAGCGAGAAAAGCAAGAAGTAGTAAGCCGCATGTTTTCATATGTCTAATTATAGCTGCTCACCGCACCATCTGCACAAACTGCAAAATGGCTTGGGTACATTTTTCATTTTCCTCTAACATGCCCATATGGCCGGATTGTTTGAGTATATGAATATAGGACAAATCAGGAAGATAGACCTGTTGCATGCTGTCAGCAAAGGGAACAGCCTGGTCTTCCTGCCCAACGATAAAAAGTACCGGGATTTTTATATTCCGGAGTATTTCCCGGCGATCCGGACGGGCCATCATAGCTTCTGTAAACGCAATTAGTGCCGCCGATGGTATATAAGCATTGCTGCAAGCCAGGTTTTCTATGGTTTTCACCATTGCCGACCTGTTTTTTAAGGCAAACAGGTTGGGAAAGGTCGAGGCAAGGAAAGTAGCGGAACCGTGTTGCCGGATAAATTCAATGTTTTTCAACCGGGCTTCCTTTTTAACAGGGTTATCGGCATAGGCCGTAGAATGGATAAGGCCGAATCCTTTTAACCTGCCTGGGTATTTTTCAGCAAAGGCGAGGGTAATATAACCACCCATAGAATGCCCAATGATTATTGCTTTTTCTATCTTCTCTTTATCTAAAATGGCCAAAATGCCATCAGCCATTGAGTCAATGCTTAAGGGTAATGTTAAAGGCGATTTGCCAGCTCCCGGTAAATCGGGAATGACCAGCCTGCAAGAAAGCTGCAATACTTCAACCTGCTGCTCCCAGATACGGCTGTCTTCCCCAAAGCCGTGAATCAATACCAGCGGTTGACCATTTCCGATAGTGCTATAATTCATCATATTGCCGTTTTTTTCCTTCTTATGGTGGTGGCCATTACAAAGGTGGAATAACCCAACAATATAATCGCCAATGCAATCATAATTTTAGAGATTATATCCCCGAACCTTACATAAAAAGTAAGATGGTCACGAACAGGAACAGCCTGTTTAATTACCGCTTCCGTTGCCCAGGGCTGGGGTTGCAGGATTTCTCCATATGGGTCAATAAATGCACTTATGCCGGTATTAGCGCTGCGTACTACCCAACGCCTGCTCTCAATAGCCCGCAGCCGCGCATAGGACAGGTGTTGTTTGTGCCCGCTGGTGTTTCCCCACCAACCGTCGTTGGTGATAATGCAAATAATATTGGCGCCCCTCCTTATAAAGCCGGTCATGAATTCACCATATATGCTTTCATAACAAACAGCCGGAGCAATGGCATAACTATTTGAGGGATCTTTTAGTACTGTCCTTTCATCCTGCCTGGCATATCCACCCGTTGTGCCACCAAACTGCTCAAACCAGGGACCCATAAAACGGAGGAAGGAGGGCAGCATTTCAACTCCGGGTACCAGCTTTGATTTATGGTAACGCATAATGATTCCCGTGGAATCAAGCATTGCAGCGGTATTAAAAGCATCATACCATATATCTGTGTTAGGTATTTGCCTTGAATAAACAGTATGTTCCCCACCCCGGTACATGCGGTACCCTTCAACACCGGATAATAGTTTTACATGGGGATGCTTCTTCAGGAATCCCCACACAGGATTGACCAGGTAATTTTTCCTGATACTGTCTTCCTCAATACCATTAGGCAAATTGATAGCGGTTTCGGGCCAAACTACCAGGGCCGTATTACTGTCAATGCCGGCTTCACTCAGGCGTATCAGTGTTGACAACTGGGCTTCCTGGGTGCCGGTTTCAAACTTCTGGTAGGGATCGATATTGGGCTGGACTACTACAATGTTATTTAGGGTTTTACTACCTTTAGCAGCGGCATCCAATTGCATATTGTAAGCTCTTACCATATAGGAAAAAGCCAGTGGAATACCTATTGTGGCTATAAGAAACAAAGGCAGGGACCTTTTAAGTAATTTTCGGTTACTGCTTGCAGAAAGTACCTTTTTGAAAAGCAGAACATTAATAACCAAAACCCATAATGATCCGCCACTTGTTCCTGTGAACTGGTACCATTGCACCCATTCGGGCCGGGTTGCAAAAACATTCCCAAGTGTAAGCCAGGGCCAGCTGAGTTCCCAGTTGAGATGTATATATTCAAAGGTCATCCAGCAGGCAATGAAAGTCCAGTAGCTGTATTTGGGTCCCAGTCTTTTGTGCGCATTGTAAAACGCCAGCCAGGGTAAACACATGAACAGGCTATTCACTACAATAGCTGCAACAGAACCCGGACCAGTGGAATTCCACATCCACCAGGTGGTGATCGAATTCCATATGATCATAGAAATGTAAACCCAGCCCAGGAAACGAAACCTGGACAGTCCTTTTTCCAATAGGAAGAAAAGTGGTATAAAAGCAAGGAAGATAAGTAAGGTAGTGGGCAAAGGCGGCCATGCGGCTGCTAACAATAATCCGGATGAAACAGATAAAATAACGGGATGCAGCTTTTTCAAGACAACAGCATTTTAGTTTGAATGGTTAAAGATAACCATTCAAACTGTCTGCTATTTAACCATTTGGTTAGGTTATGCTAACTGGTTATTTACGGGAATAATTCGGTGCTTCTTTTGTGATATCGATATCGTGAGCATGGCTTTCCTGCATGCCGGCATTGGTGATTTTGGTAAAGCGTGCAGAAGACTGCAGGGTTTCCAGGTCTTTGGCACCACAATAACCCATACCAGCCCGAAGTCCGCCTACAAATTGTGCTACCACTTCTTTAAGGTATCCTTTATAGGCTACCCGGCCTTCAATGCCTTCTGGTACCAGTTTTTTAATGTCATCCTCGACATCCTGGAAATAGCGGTCGCTGGAACCCTGGGCCATGGCGCCAATAGATCCCATACCACGGTATTCCTTGAATTTTCGGCCTTCATAAATGATGGTATCACCCGGACTCTCTTCCACACCGGCGAAAATACTACCCATCATTACGCAATCGGCACCGGCAGCAAGGGCTTTCACCATATCGCCTGTATAACGGATACCACCATCCGCAATCAACGGAATACCTAATGGCTTTAATGCGCTGTAGGCTTCCATGATAGCCGTGAGTTGTGGAACACCGGATCCTGCAACGATTCGCGTTGTACAGATAGACCCCGGGCCAATTCCAATTTTTACACAATCCGCTCCGGCTTCTGCCAGCGCCCTTGCGCCTTCTGCTGTACCCACATTTCCGGCGATAACCTGGAGTGTCTTGAAATTCTTTTTTACATTTTTAAGGGCCTCTATAACCCCTTTTGAATGACCATGGGCACTGTCTAAGGTAATAACATCAACGCCTACATGCTGCAGGGCGGCAACTCGGTCGAGCATATCTTTGGTAATGCCAATTGCGGCACCTGCCAGCAGCCTGCCATAACCATCTTTATTGGCGTGCGGGAAACTTTGCAGTTGCAGTATATCGCGGTAAGTAATCAGTCCGGCTAATGTGCCGTCTTTTTTAACCACCGGTAATTTTTCGATCTTATATTGTTGCAGGATTTTTTCCGCTTTCTTCAGGTCGGTGCCCTCGGGTGCAGTAACCAGGTTTGTTTTCGTCATCACTTCGCTCACTTTTTTAGAGCGAACGGTTTCAAAACGAAGGTCTCGGTTCGTGAGAATCCCCATCAGTTTATTCTTCTTATCGATGATGGGTATACCACCGATTTTATTTTCTTTCATCAGGCGAAGGGCGTCACTGATTGTGGCGTCTTCCAGCAGGGTTACCGGGTCGATAATCATGCCACTTTCACTTCTTTTTACTTTGCGAACCTGTTCGGCCTGCCTTTCAATACTCATGTTTTTATGGAGAATACCGATACCGCCTTCCCGGGCCAGTGCAATGGCCAGGTTGACTTCAGTTACTGTATCCATAGCTGCTGAGAGCATCGGGACATTCAGGCTAATACTTTTGGTGAGTCTGGTCTTGATATTTACTTCGCGGGGTAAAACCTGCGAGTAAGCAGGAACCAGCAGAACATCATCGAAGGTCAGCCCTTCTCCAAAAAATTTGTGTGACAGATCCAGGTGGGGGGTGGAGTTCTTTCTTATTGCCATGTGCAAAGATAGTGCAGCCGGTAAATTCGCGCCAAATCATTTTTTTGAAAAGTCTAGGTGCAAAGCCTGTAACGCTTTCCCGGCATCATTTCTATGATATTTTTCAACTCCAGCGACAATATCGCCGAGGCTGCCATGCCTGCGCTTAGACCTGTTTTAATATAAAGCTCATCGATAGGTAAAACCGCATGTACACTCAGCAAATGCAAAATAATATTCTCGGCCGGATCCAGGTCATATGGCAGGGGAATTTGTGTCTGGACCCCTGCTTTAGCGCTTCCATCACCCCAGGCTTTTTCGGTCAGGAATGTAGCCGCATCGGTTATAAGTGTTGCCTTGTTTTTCCTGATCAGCAAATTGCAGCCGCTGCTTTTTGTATCACCCGCCCTGCCTGGGAACGCATAGACTTCACTATGGTAACCCGTGGCAAGCGATGCGGTGATCATACTGCCGCCTTTAATGCCGGTTTCCATTATTACAACAGCCTCGCTTAGTCCCGCAACGATCCGGTTCCGAATAGGGAAATGGTGTTTCTCGGGTTTGACCCCGATCGGGAATTCTGTAAGCAGACCTCCATTTTGTTTCAATATATCCCTGGCCAAACTATAATGTTCCGGGGGATAAATGGCATCAAGCCCATGTGCCAGTATGCCAATGGTAGGCAACCCATACTTGATGGCCGATTTATGGGCCAGTCCATCTATTCCATAAGCCATGCCACTGATAATTGTTATATTTTTCTGCGCCAGTTCTTTTACGAATTTCTCAGTTTGCTGCCGGCCGTATTCGCTATGGTGCCGGGTTCCGATGATGGCCACCGTGCGCTGGTTCTTCAGTGAAATATTTCCTTTGCAATACAACAGTGTGGGTGGGTCATAACAGTTCATCAAACGGGGCGGATAATTTTCATCCCCAAGGAAAAGGGTCTCAAGTTCATGTGCTTCTACCTGCTGCAATATCTTTTCGCAGTCGCCAAATTTCTGGAACTGCCTGACAGACCTGGCCCTTATTTCACCTATTCCTTCAAGGGATTCCAGTTCCCGTATGTTCGCAGAAAATATGGCGGAAGCACTATGGAAATGTTCCACCAGTGTTTTCGCATGTACATATCCGATATGAGGTACAAGAGTAAGTGCAACCTGGAACATTTTTTCGGAAGGCATAAGGTCTTTTGGTTAAAAATAACCTTCCGGATCAGTTCCTGCCAGCGTGAAAAAACGGTTAATCTGCCACAACCTTCAATTCTGTGCGGCGATTGCTTGCACGGCCTTCTTCTGTTGTATTATCAGCAATGGGCTGGGTAGCACCAAATCCCTTGAATCTAAGCCTTTTGGCATCGATGCCACTTTTGATGAGGTAGGCTACAACAGATTGTGCACGGCCATTGGAAAGTGTCAGGTTATCCGCTGCCTTTCCCACATTATCAGTATGCCCGTTTATTTGTATCTGGAGTGTTGGGTTCTCTTTAAGCAAATGTACCAGCTGGTCAAGTTCTGCAGCAGAATTATTGCCCAGGTTGGTGCTGTTAATATCAAAGAAAATATTCTTCAGTACTACGGTTGCATTGGCCGTTAAGGGTTGCAGCGGTATATCAATATGATAGGTTGAATCAGGCGCTTTCTCACTTAGCGGGAAGTTTTCAGAATAGATCAGGTAGCCTTTCCGGTTTACATTAAAGGCATAGTCCCTGCCAACAGGTAATGTGATCAGGTAGTTGCCTGTTTCGTCTGTTTGGATCCTGCTAACCAATTGTCGTGTGCTTATGTCCGTTAGTTCAACAGCTGAAGGCAATCCTTTACTTGTTTTCGCATCCAGTACCCGACCTTTTACCCAAAGGGTTTTTATCGGGCGAACGTCGGGCCTCATGGTGAAAGTATATAAATCGAGTCCGCCTCTGCTGTCACTTCGGTCGCTTGCATAATAAGCGGTGCTGCCGTCAGCAGTAATCACCAGGCTGCCTTCGTTTTCTATGGTGTTGATGGGGTAACCAAGGTTACGGGGCAGGCTGAAACTGCCTTTTGGCCCTTTACGGGCCATGAACAAATCGTCACCACCATAACCGGTCAATCCGTTTGAGGTGAAATACAGGCTCTGGTTATCGGCATGGATAAACGGGCAACTTTCATCCCCGCTGGTATTGATTTCAGGACCAAGGTTTTCAGGTTCACTCCACCGGCCGCCTGGTAAGAGGTGGCTTACATAAATATCACTGCCACCATACCCATCGGGCCGGCGGCTGGCAAAATAGAGATCGCGTTTGTCGGGTGAAAGGCTGGGTGCAGATTCCCAGGCATCCGTATTGATTTTGTTACCCAGGTTTTCTGGTTCACTCCAGCCATCAGGCGTGAGGTAAGAAATATACAGGTCGCAACTGCCCATGCCTTCAGGAAAATTGCAGCCTGTGAATATCAGCCATTCGCCATCCTGGGAGATTGACTGCGCCCCTTCATTCAGGTTTGAGTTGATCATGCCGGTAAGTCCACGGGCCGCACTCCAATTATTGCCATTGCGCCTGGTTTCATAAAAGTCTTCATTATAGTTATTTACCCGGCGGGTGAAAATCAGTTGCTGGTTATCGATGGTTAGGGCTGGGTAATATTCAGAGACAGCACTGTTTACACTATCGCCCAGGTTAACCGGGCTGAACATGTAATTAGCGATATCCGGATTTTTTGCCTGGTCAATGGCAAACTGGTAACAGCGGCGCCGGTAAGCAGCTGCCCTTTGGCTGGCTTCATTAAGGTTATTGACGGTCATGAAGCGGTTCACGGCATGCAGGGCATCTTCGAAACGGCCTTTGCCGGCAAGGTTTATGGAATACGGCAGGTTGTAATCACGGAAATAGTCTGAGTCAATCGCTTCCGCTTTCTGGTAATTTAAGATGGAATTGTCATAATCTTTGAGTTCGCCATACATTCCGGCAATAGATAACCATGCGTCTGCATAGCCCGGATAAATGCCCACTGCCTGTTGCAGTTTGGCAATGCCTTCCCTGAAAAGGTTGTTTTCTGCCAGCTGGATTCCCTCCTGGTAGAGCTTAACTGCTTTGGGACTTACTTTTTCGGGCTTGTATACCTGGGCGAAAATTGGGGAAGTCAGTAGGAAAAAGAATAATATGGGTATAATGTGCTTTTGCATAGGTGACAATAATAGTAGTAGAACGAAATTTAGGCCAAATTAGTGGATCGCGAATTTACCATATGCTAGTCCTATACTGGCCTGTCTCAAATTACCTATAAAACCAATTTACGACTTACCGTTCACTGCTTACGCCTTATGGTACGTTAATATATTTATGGCTCTGAATACTCAATGTCCACTTGGGGTGGTTCTTTATGTAATCAATAATAAGGGGCATTACCTGGTCTTTTTTATCCCACTCTGGCTGGAGATAAAGTTTGCAGCCGGGCTTTACCTGGGAAGCATATTGTTCAGCCCAGCTAAAATCCGATTTGTTAAAAATGACCACTTTCAATTCATCGGCAGCAGCAACAACTTCGGGCAGGGGGAACTTGAATTTCTTCGGGGAAAGGCAAACCCAGTCCCAGTGTCCACTCATCGGGCTGGAGCCCGAAGTTTCAATATTAGTTTCAAATCCGGCTGCCTTCAGGGCGAGGGTAAGTTCATCCAATTGGTGCAGCAGCGGTTCGCCGCCGGTAATAACAGCCAGTCTTCCCGGGAAAGCTGCAGCCTCTGCAACAATCTGGTCTATTGGAACCTGGGGATGTTTATCAGCATCCCAGGAATCTTTCACATCACACCATACACAACCCACGTCACAGCCACCGAGCCGTATAAAATATGCAGCCCGGCCCTGGTGATATCCCTCCCCCTGCAGGGTGTAGAAGGATTCCATAACGGGCAATGTTTTCAAGACTGACAATTAATAATTGTGATATATATAATATATATGTGTCGGTTAGTTTTTATCAACGCAGGCCTTAAAGGTGTTTTTCATCAGGGCGGCGATGGTCATTGGGCCAACGCCTCCGGGTACCGGGGTGATAAAGCTGCATTTTGGTGAAACTTCAGCGAAATCAACATCTCCTTTAAGGGCAAATCCCGATTTTTTTGATGGGTCTGGTACGCGGGTAATGCCTACGTCAATAACTATCGCGCCATCCTTAACCATATCCCCCTTTACAAATTCGGGGATACCCAGGGCGGCAACGATAATATCGGCCGACTCGCAAAGCTCCTTCAGGTTGCGGGTATGGGAATGGGTAAGGGTTACCGTGCAATTACCCGGCTGGCCCGAGCGGCTAAGCAGGATGCTCATGGGGCGGCCAACGATATTGCTACGGCCAATCACCACAGCATGGAGGCCCTTGGTATTGATCTTATAATATTCAAGCATCAGCATAATGCCATATGGGGTAGCCGGGATAAAAGTATCCAGTCCCTGGACCATTTTGCCCACATTTATAGGGTGGAAACCATCTACATCTTTAGAGGGATGAATGGCATTGATCACTTTTTCGTCGGATATATGTTTCGGCAGGGGAAGCTGGACCAGGATTCCGTCAATATCGGGATCGTTGTTCAGGTCTTCTATGACTGACAGTAATTTGTTCTCGCTGATATTTTCTTCGAGGCGCACCAGAGTGGATTTAAAGCCTATTTCTTCACAGGATTTAACTTTTGCACCAACATAGGTTTCACTGGCGCCATTATTACCTACCAATACGGCTGCCAGGTGTGGTATTTTTTTTCCCTCTGTAACCAGTTGCGCAACCTTGATTTTCAGTTCGTCTTTTGTGGCCCGGGAGACCAGTTGTCCGTCTAAAATTTTCATGGCGCAAAGGTAATAAGCCAAATTGAAGGGGGAAAAGAAAAGAATTGTCCCAAATTAGCCGGTTAATCCTTTCAGGCCGAATGATTTTTATAGAATATTTGGCTTTTATACAAGCTGATTTTGGAGATTTTTTAACAAGGATGCAGCAATCCATGGCAAAGTTAAGTCTTGGTTAAATGGGAGTTCGAATGATGGTTATTTGATAAGTAATACACTTTCTATATTATTTACCGTAATAATTATCTTTTCAACAAATTTAACAAAGGATTTACTCCCTAATTTCACAACTTCTATTTTTAAACACACACAAACATGAGAAAACTCCTATCTCTGGTAGTGATGGCCACGTTGTTATGCGGGCTATCCTTCGGGCAAGCAAAAACAGTGACTGGAAAGGTCACTGATGATAAAGGGCAGCCCATCCCTTTTGCAACGGTTAAGGTAAAAGATGGGAAAACCATGGTTACTGCCGATGCACAGGGTGATTTTAAGATTAACGTAGACAAGGAAACAGCAATTATCATTTCTTCTGCAGGATTCGGAACTAAAGAAGTATCTGTTGAAGGGGTGAGCATTGTGTCTGTTAAACTAACCGGTTCCGTAATGGAAGAAGTAATTGTTACTGCCGGTGGTCTTAAATCAAGGCGTAAAGAACTTGGAAGTGCAACTACCCAGGTAAAAGGCGAAGTGCTTAACCAGGCAAAAGCAACCAATGTTGCCGGTGGCCTGCAGGGTAAAGTTGCCGGTTTCCAGATCAGTGGAACCGGTGGTGGTGTTAACCCAAGCTACCGTTTGGTGTTAAGGGGCCAGCGCTCTTTGACTGGTAATAACCAGGCACTTGTTGTATTGGATAACGTAGTGGTACCGAACACGGTACTGGGTAACCTTAACCCTGAAGATGTTGAGGATATCGTAGTGTTGAACGGTGCCGGTGCTGCAGCATTATATGGTAGCCAGGCATCTAACGGTGCGGTTATTGTAACTACCAAAAAAGGAAAGAAAGGTGTAACAAGTGTTAGTCTTTCTCAAACTGTAACACAGGAACAAGTGGCCTTCTTTCCAAAGATCCAAAGGGAATTTGGTGCTGGTGGTACTGCTTATGGTGTTAATTCAAGTGGTGATCCTGTTTTCAACTACCTGGAAAACCAGTCTTATGGACCAAGGTTTGATGGTGTGAAAAGACCCTTAGGACCGCCCCTTGAAGATGGATCCCAGGACTCAGCAGTTTATGCCTATAATGATGGCCATAATAAATTCTGGGAAAAAGGGCTGACCAGCCAGACTGATTTCTCTGTTTCTAATGGTGACGAGAATTCAACTTTCTATTTATCCGGACAATATGTTTCTGCTGAAGGAACTACTCCTGCTGATAAATACAACAGGACTAACGTTCGGATCAACGGTACTCGCAGACTGGGTAAGACCTTAATGTTTACCTATTCTTCAGGTTATACACAAAACAGGTATGATATCACTACCCAAACAGGTAGCATGTATGGTAATATGCTGAACATGCCTTCCAACGTGGATATCACCAAATATAAAAACTGGCAAACTGATAAGTTTGCAAATCCCAATGGTTTCTATAACCCATGGTACCAAAACCCTTATTTCACAAAAGATAACTACCGTTCCAAACAGCGGAATGATTATTTGACTGCGAATATTGAGTTAAAATATACCCCGATCCAAGGTTTGGATTTCGTTGCCCGCCAAGGTATTTCTACCAGGAATGCTTCGAGTAAGAATACTGTAGGTGCCTTCAATTATACTACATATGCTGAGAATACAGACCAGAGTTCTAAATCTGATATCCCGGCTTCAGTTTCTGACGGAATGGCCTATACAACCAACCTGGTTACTGACCTGTTTGCACAATACAACAAGCGGCAGGGTGATTTCAACTTCGGTATAGTGGCTGGTGGACAATTCAACCAGAACCAGTCGAAATATGTAAATGTCGCGGCAAATGGATTGATTATTCCTGATTTGTTCAATGTGAGCAACGGGGTTGGTACTCCATATGCAGCTGAGTCCAATTATATGACAAGGCAATATGGTGCTTATGGAAAAATAAATATTGGCTATAAGAATTTCCTGTTCTTACAGGCGACTGGCCGTAACGACTGGGATTCTAGATTGGCTGAAGCTAACCGTTCTTTCTTCTACCCATCTATTGAAGGATCTTTCATTGCCAGTGATGCAATTGATATGCTCCATTCCAGCAAAGTAATCAGTTACCTGAAGGTTAGGGGTGGTTGGTCAAAAACCGGTAACGTAAACCTGGGTGATGGTGTTAATTTTGGTGCTTACCAATTGATGCCTACCTATTCTCCAAGCAATGGCTTCCCTTATGGAACCTTAGCTGGTTATGGTGTTGACAACGGGTTGGTGTCCAACAACCTCAGACCTGAAATTACCAAGGGATTTGAAGCCGGTTTTGATTTGAACTTGTTTTCTGATCGCTTCACTTCTACAGTAACTTTCTTCAATACAAAAACAGATGACCAAACCGTTAGGACTTCTATTTCAACCACAACCGGTTTTAGTAGTTTGTTAACTAATACAGGTCAAACCCAGAGTAAAGGTGCTGAGGTAACCGCCCACGTTGTTGCTTTCAGGAATAAAGACTGGAACATCACTGTTGGTGGTAACTATACTTACCTGGAAAACAATGTAAACTATATCAGTGCTGACCTGCCTAAACTTTCCCTTTCTGCAGCAGGATCCGGTGCTTCTTATGCGGTAGCAGGATATTCTTTTCCGGTTATTATGGGATTTGATTATAAGAGGACTACTGAAGGGAAGGTTATTGTTGACGCAACCACAGGTTTGCCTTCAAAAACTGACCAGATTATTGTTCTGGGAAATGCTACACCGAGAAACAGGCTTAGCCTTGATGGCCAGGTTCGTTACAAAAATTTCCGTTTGGCTTTCCTCTTTGAACACCGCGCCGGTTACAAAATCTTCAATAGTATGGGAACAGAAATGGACTGGTCTGGTACCGGTTTCAGGACAGCTGCCTACGACAGGAAGAGCTTTGTATACCCGAATTCAGTGTATGAAGACCCAACCAAACCAGGGGTATATATTGAAAATAAAACTGTTGCAATTGCCAATGGAAATGGTAACAACGGTTTCTGGACAGATGGTATCAACAGGGATGTAACTTCAAACTACGTAACTAATGGTGATTTCTGGAAATTGCGGGAATTGTCTATTTCATATGACATACCTGCAAAAACTCTGGCATCTACCAAAGTATTTAAAGGAGCTACCATTAGCCTGCAGGGTCGAAATTTGTTCCTGTGGATGGCAAAGGATAACCTCTATACTGATCCTGAGTACAGCACTTCCGGTGTTGATAACAATGGTGTTGGTATTACTGGTCTGGACTCTGCACCACCATCACGTTTTTATGGAGCAACCATTTCTTTAAAATTCTAATGCAGTACCCTGAAATTGATGTATAACTAAGCAAGCCAGAAGTAAGTAATTACTATTGAATTTGTTTGGAAACGTCAATAAAATATATAATTATGAAAAAAATATTTGCAAGTTTTATAGTTGCAACTGCGGTATTGGGAACCTCCTGCTCAAAGCAGTTGGATATTAATGATAATCCCAACCAGGCAACAACAGCAACGGCTGAACTGGTTTTACCACAGGCCCTGACCAATACGGCCAGTGTTCTCAATGGTTACAATACAATGGGTGCACAAATAGGTGGCTATAGTGCCAATGCCGGCGGTTATGGCGGTTTTGGTGCAAACATTACCTATCTCTTCACAACAGAGTATACAAACCTTTGGCCTGCTACTTATGATAACCTGAATGATTACCAGGCTATTATCAATTACACTAAAAAGGAGGGCCAATTACCTTTGTATAGTAATTTTAATGCTGCAGCCAATATCATGAAAGCATTTGAATTCCAATTGCTGGTAGATGCTAATAATGATGTTCCTTATTCTGAAGCATTGCAAGGGGCCAATATCCTGACCCCTAAATACGATCTGGGTCCGGCTGTTTATGATAGCCTTGCCATTCTACTGGATGCTGCAATCGCTACCATTCATGAAGGAATGTCTACTACAGAAACAGTACTTGATTTAGGCAAATCAGATGTTATGTTTGGTGGTGATATGAACAAATGGTTGCAATTGGCCAATACCATTAAACTAAGGCTGATGGTGCGTGGTAATGGAAAAGTAACTTTTACCAACACTTCTTTTGATCCCGCCGGATTCCTGGAAACTGATGCACTCATCAATCCAGGTTATGTTCGTGATGCAAATAAGCAAAATCCTAAATGGTCTAACTGGGCGTTTGATTATACTGGTACCCCTGGTAACAAGGCTTGGATTCCTACTACCTTTATTATGGGTATGTATGATGGTCATACATTAGCCGATACCGGACGTGGTAAAGCAATCTATTACCTGTTCCCTAATACGGGTACAAACAGGCTCGGACATGAAGGTGATGATATCCAGAAGAGCCCTGGTGGAAGTTTCTGGTACCCATCTGACAACCGTGATGGAAAATCTTCGGGTAATACTACGGGAGTGTTAAAAGGACCTGATGCCGGATTCCCTGTTATGATTGCTGCGGAAAGCTATTTCCTGCAGGCCGAAGCTGTTGTTAGAGGTATTTTATCTTCTGGTGATGCAAAAGAACTGTTTCAAAAAGGTGTAAAAGCTTCTTTTAATTATTTGTACCAGCTTCCTAATAAGTCTATCAGCGGTAATCCTGATGCCGATGCAAATAAATACTTCACTGATAATTATTCAAGTCCGTTGGTGAATTTTGATTTTGCTACCACTACTGAACAAAAAATTGAAGCCATTATTACCCAAAAATATATAGCGCTGAATTTTGTAAACAGCCAGGAAGCATGGAATGATTATCGCCGCACCCAATACCCAACTATTAAAACGCCGGGTGATGATTACACCACATTCGCATCAATTGTTTCTGAAAGTCCCCGTCCTGATAAATTACCTACCAGGATTCTGTATCCGACTTCAGAAGGATCTTATAATGGAGCGAATATGCCAACCGGAATTACGCCGACGGCTTCCTTAATTTTCTGGGCTCAATAATTTTATTAAAATAGTTAGGAATATGAAAAAATATTTTAAAATAATTCTCCCCCTCATAGCAGTTGCTTTAGGCCTGGCTTCATGTTTGAAGCAGGGGGCAATGAATGTCGATCCGAATGATTTGACTGGTAAAGTTGTTACCCTTCAGTTTATTGAAAATGGTAGCGGAACAACCATCAACTCTGGCATGCAATATTTTTCCGGTGGTGCATTAACTTACCCAGGTACTGACGAAAAGGACACTGCCCATTACAATGTTGCAATTAGTGGAGTTGTTCCAAGTTCTGACATAGCTGTAACTATTGGTGTGGACCAATCTAAAGTATTGGACCATTTCTCAACGGATTCAATCGCTTACGAACTCATGCCGGATTCTTTGTATGATTTCGTTGCTACTTCCGGTGTAATTAAAGCGGGTACAGCTTTTGTTCCCATGGAGATAGTCTTCTATCCTTCTAAAATTGATATTACAAAAAGTTACATGTTACCTGTTGTGGTTACTGATGCCAGCGGTCAGACCATCAGCAGTAATTTTGGTACAATTTATTTCCATGTTATTGGTAACCCCCTTGCAGGAACATGGGGCTGGGACTTTATCAGGAAAAATAACCAGGACGGAAGTGGTGCCCCTGCAGGTGGATCTTTTACAGGGGAAACAACTGTATTCTCCCCTGTAAACCCAACAAGCATTAAAATGCCAACTGGATATTATGTACAGCCTAACTACCTGCTTACTTTTAAAAATGCGGCGGGTGTTTTATCTGAATTTAATGCAGTTATTGCTCCGGATGAAATTAAAGGTGCATTTACAGATAACGGAATCACTATGGTTACCCAACCTACTGTTGTTGTAAATGCGGACTACACGCATATAACTATCAATTATGTAGTTTTCAACGGTTCAGCATTCCGGAACTGTACTGATATATACTATAAGTAAAACTGTTTTTTAAATCTAGTTTTGAACAGGTTACCAGTTTTGGTAGCCTGTTCTTTTTTATTTTATTATCGTCATCTTTGTATAATAATCCTTTTAGTATGAAACGGCTATTGACCATATTAGTAATTATAAACCTGAACTCTGCACAAGCCCAATACCAGGCTGTTCAGAAAACAATGGTTGATGCGGGATTTCTTTATCCTGGGTTTTCAGATGGAATGGTGCTGTTAAAATCCGGTCAAAGAACAACGGCCTCTTTGAACTATAATGCATTTGAGCAATCCATTGTATACTATGCAGACCAGAAATCAATGACCCTAACCAATATTGAAGATGTTGATACAGTATACCTTCAACACAACCTTTTTATACCTGTTGGGATGAAATTTTACATGCTCATTGATTATACTCCCCTGCCATTGGTGGTGTCTTATGAAGCAAAGCCTTTGCACAAAGTGGCCACCGTCGACCATATCACAAGCGGAAAGCAGGACCAGAATACGGTGTTTAATACGGTAACAGATGTTTATGTTAACGGGCAGGTAAGGGAAGATATAAACTATACTGTTGTAACGATTTATTGGATTAAGGACGGCGAAAAATTGTATAAGGCAAATAACGAAAAACAGATCGCCCATATATTCGGGAAGAAAACTGACCAGGTATTGCAATATGCAAAAGAGCATAAAACAAATTTCCGTAGTATGCAGGAAGTTGTTGAACTTGTTCGTTTTGCCCAGGAATAAGAACCGTTTCTTCCTGTTTATTTTACCGTTCAATCACTCTTGTCCCCGCCAGCAGGAAGTCCTTTCTTGTGCCTATGAAAATTGTCAGGGCGTTAGTTGGTACATTTTTATTATTCTTTACAGCAAAGGCACAAAATGGTTATTTAACCTTAAAGGGTTGGCAGCCCGCTGCTGGGACCTGGAGCCATATTTTTAATTCTCCTGCTGCTCCATTTGTGAATCCTGCTGCATTTGCAAGTCTGTCCAGGCCGGCTTTACTTCTGGTTTCACAAAAGCCATTTTATATTAATGAACTTTCAGAGCTGCAGGCTTTTGCCGGTTGGCCGGTAGCAAATGGCAGCGGTGCCGGACTTGTTATCAGTCGTTTCGGTAATGCCAGTTTTAACGAAATCCATTATGGGTTAGGCTATGGCCTGCACCTCAATTCCCATTGGCAGCTTGGGGTTAGTTTTCTATACCTGACCGGTAAGTTCAGCGGTTTTTCGGCAAGGTCCGGATTGCAGGCTGCGACTGGTCTCCAGTGGTTCAATAATGGGTTTTCCGCCGGCCTTTTTTATCATAGCGCGGCAATTCAATTACCGTATAAAACTTCAAGGCTGTGGCTGATAGGTGGTGGTATGGGGAAGGACTGGAGCGGCCAGTTGTACACAGATGGGAGTGTCTATTTCACAGTTTATGAGGGTTTAGTTGCAAGCATTTCTCTGCAATACCAACTACTTGAAGCCTGGAGGCTGGCTATCCGTATACAATCCAATCCATTGCGATATGGTTTCGAATCCGGTTATTTCCATAAGGCAATAAGCCTTCGGATTTACAGCGAATGGCATCCCCAGATTGGCTGGAGCCCGGGGTTGGTACTGGGCATTTCAAAAAAGCAGAAAACAGCGGCACATGAACAGGATAATATATATTAGCCTGTTGCTTATTTTGCATTTCAGCGGTCTCGCGCAGGAGCCTTCTGAGCAAGTTGCCGGCATGCTGGAAGCAGCTACCGAAGCTAATGACCAGGAGCCCGACAATGACCAGCTTCAGCAGGTGCTGGTGAATTATTTGCGACGACCCATTTCCGTAAACCATGTCACTGAAGAGCAATTGAAAGAATTATCTTTTTTGTCGCCTATGCAAATCAGTTCATTCCTGCAGTACCGCAACCTGTTCGGTATTTTACGCAATCGTTATGAATTGCAGGCTATCCCATATTGGGATATCGGCACCATACGGAAAATATTGCCCTATCTCAGTTTCAGGGAAGACACCGGCGGTGATAAAGAATACCGCACTCTTGTTGCCAAAGGACAACACCAGTTGTTAATGCGCAGCAGTAATATATTGGAAAAGGCAAAAGGATTTATTGCCGACAGTGCTAAGCAGGCTGCTTACATTGGAAGTAGCGCGCGTTTGTTTTACCGGTATACCTATCAGTATAAGCAGCAGTTGTGGTGGGGAATAGCAGGCGATAAAGATGCAGGGGAGAAGCCAGGTGACTTCAGCAGCTTCCATGTATTTATGCGAAGGCCTGGTTTGCTGAAAACAATTGCACTGGGAGATTATGTATTGAATATTGGCCAGGGCCTGGTGCAATGGCAGGGACTTGCTTTTGGAAAAACCAGTGAAGCAATGAATGTTTATCACCAGGGCAACCTTTTGCAGCCCTACAGATCGGGCGGGGAATGGAATTTTCACCGGGGTGTTGCGCTGCAATTTCAGTCGGGGCATTGGGAAGCAACTTTTTTCGGGTCAGCGAGAAAACTTACCGCTAACCTGGTGGAAGGAGCAGATGGCACTAAAGGTTTCAGCAGCATTTCCCAAAGCGGATACCACCGCACGGCAGGTGAACTGGCCGACAGGAATAGTATTACGCAATATGCCTACGGGACAGTTTTGCAGTATACTACAAACCATTTTCGCTTAGGTGGCAGCGTTATCAAATACCAGTTTTCCCTTCCTTTTATGCCGGTGGACAGGCCCTATAATAAATACGCCATCAGGGGAGCCCAATGGTTTAATTCGGGTGTTCATTATAGTTATGTTTTTCGGAATGTTTTCCTTTTCGGTGAGGGAGCAGCTTGTGCAACCGGTTATGCATTCCTGCAGGGCATGGTGTTAAGCATTCACCATAAGTCAGACCTTTCCCTGGTGTACCGCCATGTTCAGCCCGGTTACCAGGCCTTATATGCGCATAGTTTTTTGGAGAACAGCGAAGTGACAAATGAAACCGGTTTTTATGCCGGATTCAGGTTAACGCCATTGCCGGGCTGGCAATTGCAGGCGTATGCTGACTATTTCCGGTTTCCCTGGCTGCGGTTCAGGGCAACGGCCCCAGTTTTCGGAAAGGAATACTTTATGCAGTTAACCTGGGTGCGCCGAAAGAAATGGGAAACCTACTTAAGGTACCGGACATCAGGGAAGCCTGAAAATAATGACGATCCTATTCCTGTTCCATTAAATATTCAACATGCAAATCTGAGATGGCATGCAGAAAGGATAATTAATCCATTATTAATTGTTGCAGCAAGGACCGATTTTACCTGGTATTCCAGTGTTGCTGGTCGCGAGACTGGTTGGTCCGCATTTCTGGATGGGCGGTACCAGGTTCGCAAACTATCCCTGGCCTTAGCCGCCCGCCTGCAATATTTTCATACCGGTGGTTATAATTCCCGGATCTATGCCTACGAGCGTGATCTCCTGTATTCCTTTTCGATACCTTCCTTTTATGATAAGGGTTTGCGATATTACCTTCAGGTACAGGGTAAACCAGGGCGGATCGGAAATAGGCGGCATTGGCAATTGCAATGGTGGTTGCGCTGGTCACAAACAAGCTATGGGAAGGGGCATACAATAGGTTCAGGCAATGATGAAATCAGTGGATCACACAAATCAGAATGGAAATGCCAGTTAATGATCACCGGGTAGCTGTTCAATAGCGCTTTCTTATTAGCTTTGTCCCTTTAAACTTATTACATGGAGAATACCAGTCCTAACAACCAGCTGAATATTGAGATATCAGAAGAAATGGCAGAAGGTGAATACGCCAACCTTGCGATCATTACCCATTCTCACGCAGAATTCGTGATTGATTTTGTAAATGTTATGCCTGGTACGCCCAAGAGCCGGGTTAAATCAAGAATTATTTTAACGCCACAGCATGCAAAACGGTTCATGAAAGCGCTCATCGATAATATTGACCGTTTTGAAGAAGTGAATGGCGATATCAAGGACCTGGAAGAAGTACAGATTCCCATGAATTTTGGTGGTCCGGCTGCCCAGGCCTGATTTTACCTTATAGCAGCCCTTCATCGGCAAAACTGAAATATCCTTCGGTACTAACGATTATATGGTCCATTACCCTGATGTCGAGCAGTTTCGCGGCTTCCCTTATTTTGTAGGTCAGGTCCTCGTCTGCTTTACTGGGACGAAGGTTGCCGGAGGGGTGGTTATGGCTTAAGATTAAACCCACTGCTTCCTGTTCAATCGCTTTTTTCATGATCATCCTGGGATCGGCCACTGTGCCTGTTATCCCCCCGGAACTGATAATTTCAAAGTGCCTGATTTTATTGGCACGGTTCAGGAACAGCACAACGAAAACCTCATGGTGGTGGTCCTGGAACAGTTGCTGCAGGTAAAGGGCAACATCGCGGCTGCCGGTTATGACCGGGCATTCCAGGGCCAGGGCAGCCTGCCGGCGACGGCCTAATTCCAGTGCGGCAGTAATAATAACCGCTTTGGCTTCCCCGATTCCTTTAATCGTCATTAGGTCAAAAACCGAAAGTTTGCCCAGTTCCTGCAGGTTGTTGCGTCCCAGTTGCATCAATTCACGGGCAAGGTCCAGCGCGGATTTGTCGCGGCTGCCATTATTCAGTAAAATAGCAATCAGCTCTGCATCACTAAGGGCCATAGGGTTTTTACTAAGTAGTTTTTCCCTTGGCCTATCGTCTTTTGCCCATGATTTAATTGAGTAGTTCCGCTCTTGCATGGAGTAAGATTATAAAATAATTTTATGCCATTATAGAGGGTTTTAACCCTTTATCCAATATCCAATTTATCCAGACGAAAAACCAAAAAATTCACAACTATGAACGCCCGTACATTCAACACCCTGGGAGGCTTCCAATCAATGTTATTCTGCATTGGGATTTACATTGTTGCGCTATTCTTTTCCATTTTTATTTGTTCAGCTATTTTCAAGGCCGTAAGTGGTCATAGAGGGGCTGATAACAGTACCGCTAAAATCTCCGTCAGTTCCACCGGAAGCCGGGTATTGGTAGCATCACGATAAACCAAAATTTGAATAGTTAAAAAAGGTTGTGCACAAACACAACCTTTTTCTGTTGGCCCTATTTTCTTTTTGGTCCATTGGTTATCTTCGCCGCACCAACACGTTACTATGCAATCCACCGCAAAAATTTTCTCTGGTACCGGTTCGCAATACCTGGCAGAAAAGATCGCCAATAGTTATGGCATTCCCCTGGGTAAGATCAATATCCAGAAGTTCAGCGACGGGGAAATTCAGCCGGTTTACCAGGAAAGTATCCGCGGGGATGTAGTTTTCCTGGTGCAGAGCACTTTTTCCCCTTCAGACAATCTGATGGAATTGTTACTGATGATAGACGCGGCACGGCGGGCTTCAGCCTATAAAATCGTCGCGGTAATTCCTTATTACGGTTATGCCCGGCAGGACCGGAAAGATAAACCACGGGTAGCCATCGGGTCGAAACTAATCGCCAATATGCTGACGGCGGCAGGGGCAGACAGGGTGGTAACCATGGACTTACACGCCCCGCAGATACAGGGCTACTTTGATATACCGGTGGATCACCTGGACAGTTCAGTGATTTTTATTCCTTATATAGAGCATTTAAAACTGGAAAACCTTACCTTTGCGGCCCCTGACGTGGGTAGCGCCAACAGGATCAGGGAAATTGCCAGTTATTTCAATGCCGAAATGGTGATCTGTGACAAGCACAGGAAACGGGCCAACGAAATAGCCAGCATGGTGGTAATCGGAGATGTTACCGACAAAAATGTAGTTCTTATTGATGATATCTGTGATACAGGCGGAACCCTTGCCAAGAGTGCAGGATTACTGCTCGAAAAGGGGGCCAGGAGTGTAAGGGCGATGTGTACGCACCCGGTACTTAGTGGCAAAGCCTATGAAAATATAGGCAACAGTGTACTGGAAGAACTGGTAGTTTGTGATACAATTCCACTGAAGCAGCAGATCGATAAGATCAAAGTATTATCAGTAGCAGATTTGTTTGGTGTGGCGTTACGGAATGCCTTTGAACAGCGGAGTATTACCAGCCTGTTCATCCATTCGCAAAGGAAGGAAGCGCAAAAGGAGCAATAATTTTTTTTAAATACAACAACAATGAAGACAATTACAATCGAAGGACAACTCAGGACCGAAACCGGGAAGAAAGCCACCCGCCAACTTCGCTCTGAGGAAAAAGTGCCAGGTGTAATTTATGGAGGCGCAACCGAAATTAATTTCGTTGCCCCAGCCAAGGCTTTTAAGGCTCTGGTGTACACCCCGGAATTTCAGTTAGCAGAAGTGAAAATTGATGGAAAAACGTATCGCTGCATCCTCAAAGACCTGCAATTTGACAAAGTTTCAGATTTACTGACCCACGTGGACCTGCTTGAACTGGTTGAAACCAAAAAAGTGATCGCCACTTTACCCCTGCACCTTACAGGTGCGCCAAAAGGAGTAAAAGAAGGCGGAAAGCTGGTAACCAAGATCAAGTCATTGAAAGTGAAAACCCTGCCGAAATACCTGAAAGCAAGTATTGAACTTGATATTACTAACCTTGACCTGAACGAGAACATCCGCGTAGAAGATGTAAAGGCAGAGAATATGGAGATTTTGAACTCACCCCGTATTCCTATCGCTTCTATCGTAATGACCCGCCAATTGAAGCAGGAAGAAGCTGCTGATAAGGGTAAGAAATAAGTGAAGTAAGCCGTAAACAGTAAGTCGTGAGCGGTAAGCATAACCTAGTTAAATGCATCCTGTTGAAGGGTGCATTTTTTTGTTTGCGGCTTACTACTTACTGTTCACTGCTCACCAAATCGCCTTATCTTTCCCCCAAATCGCATAACTCTCCGGAATGAGTAAATTTCTGATTGTTGGACTGGGCAATATCGGCGAAGAGTATGCCCATACCCGACATAATATCGGGTTTGATATTGTTGATGAACTGGTCAAAAAGCACGAGGGCCGGTTCAGGGCCGACCGCCTGGCAGATGTTGCAGAAATAAAGGTGCGGGGGAAGCAATTGGTTTGTATAAAACCAACTACCTACATGAACCTGAGCGGCCGGTCTGTTAAATACTGGAAGGATAAGGAAAATATACCCCTTGAAAATGTACTGGTTGTAGTAGATGAACTGGCCCTGCCGCTGGAAAGGCTGCGGGTCCGGGGATCGGGAAGCGACGGCGGACATAACGGCCTTAGGAGCATCCAGGAACATTTAGGCACAACCGAATACCCCAAATTGCGGTTTGGGATTGGGAATAATTACCCCAAAGGCCGCCAGGCCGACTACGTACTGGGCAAATGGACCGCTGAAGAATGGCCCCTGGTTGTGTTTAAGGGCATGAAATGCGTAGAACTGATTGAACAATTTGTAGCCGCCGGACTGGCCACTACCATGAATCAGTTCAACAATGTGGTGTACAAGTTATGAATATTGCTACTGAATGGTTATTTTCGCAAACCACAGGCAGTTTTTCGCCTTTATTCAATAATACCTATGTAATTCCAGGGCCGTTGAGGTCCGCTGATAATCTATGATTTTTCAATCATTAAACCCTTATTGAATATGAAGATATTCTGTATAGGCCGTAACTATGTGGCACACGCCAAGGAATTGGGAAATGATGTTCCCGATGAACCGGTTGTATTTATGAAGCCCAAAAGTGCGCTGCTTCAATCGCATACCCCTTTTTATTATCCGGAATTCACCAATGAATTGCATTTTGAATGCGAACTCGTTTTGCGGATCTGTAAAAACGGAAAGTATATACAAGACCGTTATGCGAGTAAATATTACGATGCCATCACTACCGGCATTGATTTTACCGCCCGCGACATACAAAATGAGCTCAAGGAAAAAGGACTTCCCTGGGAAAAGGCCAAAGCCTGGGATAACTCAGCCGTTATCGGCAAATGGGTAAACCTCGACGAGATCAAGAATAAAAAAGACATCAGTTTCAGCCTGCAAAAGAACAAAGAGGTCGTACAGCAGGGGAACTCCAATCTTATGATCTTTAATTTTGACCAGATCGTTGCCCATATTTCCAATTATTTCTCTGTGAATATCGGTGACCTTGTGTTTACCGGCACCCCGGCTGGTGTAGGGGAATGTGTTGTTGGAGATGAGTTGGAAGGGTATATGAACGACCAGCTCATGTTCAGTGTTGAAATAAAATAGAATATACACAACTTCCGCTAACAGGTGTTCGTTTATCTTTGCGATCGACTACACCTGTTATGATTGGACCTGAAATTTTACAAAGAGCTTATCACCATATGTGCCTTGCGCAGCATATGGCTGATACCTACGAACAACACCGTTCTGTTTGTAAATATGTCCATTCAACCTCACGCGGTCACGAAGCCATCCAGCTTGCCCTTGCATACCACCTGGACGCGGCAGATTTTGTGAGTCCATATTATCGCGATGAAAGCCTTTTACTGGGCCTTGGATTTACCCCTCTTGAATTGATGCTTCAATTACTGGCCAAAAGGGATGATCCTTTTACCGGGGGGAGGGAATATTATGCCCATCCCAATTCCAGGGGAAATAATAAACCAACAATCATCCACCAAAGTAGTGCTACCGGCATGCAGGCTATACCGACAACCGGATTGGCCCAGGGAGTTAAATATAAGGAGCAACACCTGCCAGGAACGCTTAAAAAGACTGAAAACGGACAACTGCCTGTGGTGGTCTGTTCCATGGGGGATGCCAGTGTTAATGAAGGGGAGGTAAGCGAAGCCTTTCAATTTGCCGTTCTACACCAGCTGCCCATCCTTTACCTGGTGCAGGATAACCAATGGGGTATTAGTACCCGGGCAGAGGAATCGCGTGTTGCGGATGCCTGGACCTATGCAGGGGCTTTTCCTGGCATGGAAAGGTTGCGGATCAACGGCAGCGATTTTGAAGAAAGCTACATCGTACTGGAGCAGGTACTCGATACCATCAGGAAAGAGCGGAGGCCCTTTTTGGTGCAGGCAACTGTACCCTTGCTGGGGCACCATACCAGCGGGGTAAGAAAAGAGTTTTACCGGACCGAAGAAGATTTGGCCGAAGCCTCCAAATCAGATCCGCGGCTGATAGTAAGGGGGAAATTAAGGAGGAAGGGCATTTCTGAATTAACACTCTCAGAGATAGAGAAACAGGCCCAACAGGAAATTGTAACAGCTTTTCAACAGGCCATCGAATCCCCCGAACCAGATCCCGCAAAAGTGGCAGAATTTGTATTTGTGCCAACACCGGTTCTGGAAGAACGCGGTTTAAGGACCCCGGGATTGCGGGATAAAATCATGATGGTGGACGCCGCATTATTGGCAATACGGGAAATTATGGAAACCTGCCCAGAAGCAATTTTTTACGGCGAAGATGTAGGCCGAAGGCTGGGTGGTGTTTTCAGGGAAGCCGTAACACTTGCTGAACAGTTCGGGACACACCGGGTTTTTAATACAGCAATACAGGAAGCTTATATTATTGGATCAACTGTTGGCTTGAGCGCAGTGGGACTTAAACCGATTGTTGAAGTGCAGTTTGGTGATTATATCTACCCCGGACTTAACCAGCTGGTTTCAGAAATCGCTAAATCCTGTTACCTAAGCTGCGGCAGGTTCCCGGTTCAAACCCTTATCAGGGTGCCAGTGGGTGCTTATGGAGGCGGTGGACCTTACCATAGCGGAAGTGTGGAATCAATGCTGCTATCCATCAAAGGCATTAAAGTGGTTTATCCTTCTAATGCAGCTGATATGAAGGGACTTATGAAAGCTGCCTTCCTGGATCCAAATCCGGTAGTTATGCTGGAACACAAAGGATTATACTGGAGTAAAGTGCCGGGAACAGAATCAGCCCGGATGGAAGAGCCATCCCGCGATTATATATTGCCGTTGGGAAAAGCAGCCATCGCACTACCTGCATTTGCATTGCGGGTTGAAGAGGGCGACAGCTGTTGCGTAATTACCTACGGAATGGGTGTATATTGGGCCAAGGCAGCAGCTGCCGCCTTACCCGGACAAGTTGAAGTTCTTGACCTGCGTTGCCTGTACCCGTTAGATGAAGAAATGGTGTATGCAACAGTAAAAAAGCATGGGAAGTGCCTGGTGCTTACTGAAGAACAGCAAAATAACTCCTTTGCTGAGGCATTGGCAGGCCGTATCGCCTATAATTGCTTCAAATGGCTCGATGCTCCGGTCGAAGTAATGGGTGCCTTGAACCTTCCGGCCGTTCCTTTGAATTTGGGGCTGGAAAATGCCATGTTGCCAACTCCGGAAAAGTTGCGGCAGAGACTTGAAAACTTGCTGACAAAATAAACTGCCGGTTCACCCCTTCTTTTTTCCACTTATGTATTTTAGCTTTTATATGCCCTGATTAATTCAGATATTCATCTGCGAAACTCTTCGTATTAAACCGATGTAACCAAACCTTTCCAGATGAAGAATAAAATGCTTAAAGGTGCCCACCTGTCGGAACGCAAATGCAGGGAAATTGTTAACCTGTTTTGTGAAGACCTGACTGCCACACAAATTGCGGGTATAACAGGGGTAAGCCGGATAACCATCAACGCTTATGTAAAAATGATTCGCACCAGGCTTGCCCTGTTTTGCGATGAAGCCTTTCCACAGCAGCAACTTCCGGAAAACTCCATTACTCTTTTCCAAGCACCGGACGGAATACCAGTAACGCCATTTTATGGATTTACCCGGTGGAATGGATTGGTGTTTTCAACCGGGCTCACTAAAATTTCTAAAGAACAGGTTTTAGAGTGGCAGAAACAGAAAACCGCCGACTCCCTGGTAAAAATGGATAATATCCACGCAGTGGCTGATTTTTCCAATTGGCGGTTATACCGCCGGGATAATTTTGGCAGCCATGCAATGAAGACCAATAATGATGAAATATCGGGATTTTGGGGATTGACACGGAACCGGTTAATAAAGTTCAGGGGATTGAACCGCAATACTCTTTACCTGCATATTAAAGAGTGTGAATTCAGGTACAATCACCGTAATGAAGATATGGAACAAAAATTGATGCAAATGATCAACAAAAAGCCCTTGCACGATATGCAATATCAGGCGTAAACTTTTTTTTTCTCATGTGTGTAACGCGGGTAGTTTCTACTGCCTGCTTTTTTTTGCACTATGCGTAGAATCATATTCTGGAGGTATGTTACTGATTAGTTTAGGGATATTTTTCAACCCAACAAACTTCGCAATATGAAATGCAATGCAAGAATTATCACATGTCTCGTAAGTTTAGCCATGGTAACAGCCTGCACAAATGCCCCGGAACAAAAAGAGGCATCAACTGAACCTGCACAGGCAGCAACAACACAGGCTGGCCAGTCCGGAGTGAAAGATGAAGAATCACAAAAGGATGTCGTTAAAGTGGCCATAGGCAGCGACCAGCACACTACCTTGGTTAAAGCTATCCAGGCTGCCAGTTTAGTTGATGTATTATCAAATGCAGGGCCGTTCACTGTTTTCGCGCCAACTAATGCCGCATTTGATAAACTCCCAGCCGGAACGCTTGAAAACCTGATGAAGCCGGAAAATAAAGAGAGTCTTGCCAATATTTTACAATACCATGTATATGTTGGTGGCATCAAAACAGAATCAATGACCGATGGCCAGGTATTGGGCCAGGCTAATGGAGATAATATCACCTTACAGGTGAAAGACGGAAAGGTAACTGTGAATGGTAAAGCACATATTCTCGCTTCTATCCAGGCAAGCAATGGTATTGTACATGTAATTGATGAAGTATTGCTTCCTCCTGCAAAATAATACTCCTTGTAAAACCATTTTACACCCTTCTTTCAATTCTCAGGAAAAGGAAGAAGGGTGTAATAATTTTATTTCCATTGTAGTAGCTATAGACATAGCCCTTTGTATGATCAGTTCTGTATTCGGGCCTTCGAAATGCTCGTGGGCAGTGGCTTTAAATAATTTCAACCAGTGTTCAAAGTCTTCTTTTGTTAAGGGGTGTAGACTATGCAGGTGTTTGTGAACGGCCATTGGATTGCCGTTGTAATTGCCCGAGTAAAATAAAATATTTTCCCAAAAATCGAACATTACAGGCAAATGCTTTTGAAAATTCACCTTCACCACTTCCGTAAAGAAATGCCCGATTACAGGATCAACCTGCACGTAATCGTAAAACCGGGTGATCAGTGATTCTATATCAGCCCGGTTCCTGATATCATGTTTTTTATCCATAAACCTATAGGTCTTTGTTTTTAAATTTATTGATGGCCAGCAGTGCCGGGAGGATCATCCAGAGGATGATATTTCCGGCAGCGAATATAATTCCCTGGCTGCTGCCAAAGAAATCACGGAAAAGCGCACCCGTAAATCCCATCATAGCAGATATATCAAGTTGCAGCAACAATAAAATCCTTCCAAGGTCAATAGGATTCAGCATACTAAGGGCCAGCATGGTTTTCTCCATTGGGTAATCTGCAAACTGGAACAGGATCATGAGCACCAACCCGTCGTAAATGAAAGAAAAATAAAACCATAATAATAAAGCCAAACCAATTCCCTTTGCCTTATCGCGCGTCATAACTGCAGAAAGTAAGGCCAGTGAAGCAAATACAGTACTTAAGGCGATCGCTGTAAACAGCAGGGTGAAACCACTGGTATCCGGACTATAAATAAATACAGGAATCCCGATGCCAATAAGGGTTGCTATGAAAAGGGAGGCCACAAGGCCGAGGTAAACCCCGGTTAGTAATTTGGTTCTCCGGATGGGTTGCGCTATCAGTAACTCAATAAATTCAGAAGCATTATACATGTAAATCGTGCAAAATATAATACTTACCAATGGAACAATAATGATGGTAATATTCAATAGCCCAAGCATTGCCTTCGAGGCATTATCTTCCAGTAAGAACAGGCTCATTGAAATAACCATAAGCAGCAGGGTATAAGCAATGATTATTTTATTTCTGAGAATATCCAGTAAAATATATTTAATGATCTTTTTCATGTGGCCGTTTATTGGTTTTGCATAATCCGTGCAATCACTTTATTCAATTTCTCTTCTCCGGTTTCTTTTTGCAACTTGGTAAGTGGTGAGTGGAAGCGGAGTTTTCCATCCTGCATATACACCACCTCGGTAACCAGGTCATCCAGGTCGCTTAGTACGTGCGAGGTTATAAGTGTCAGCTTGCCTTTTGATTTTTCAGATATAATTTTCTCTTTAAGGATTTCGCTGGAAACCGGGTCCAGTCCGGCTGTTGGCTCATCCAGGATCAGTATGTCGGGGTTGAACAGGAATGCCAGGCAGGCACTTACTTTTTGCCTTGTACCTCCTGAAAGTGTGCGCATCCTTTTGCCATACAGGGCTTTTAAACCAAATGCTTCCGGCAATTCCTCATCCATACTTTCATTTGCGTCTGACCGGATATCTTTCACCATATCAATCACCTGTTCAATGGTCATGTTTTCGGGAAATCGGCTCATCTGTGGCATATAGCCGATTTGTTTCCTGTAGTGCCAGTCGTGGCTGATATTTTTATTGTTTACTGTAATGAATCCGCTATCCGGAATTACCATGCCCAGCAGGCATTTTATAAATGTGGTCTTCCCGGATCCATTCGGTCCGATAAGGGCAATGGTTTGTCCCTTGTTGCAATTCAGCGATACATTATCCAGCGCCTGAAGTTTGCCAAATCGTTTATTAACATTAGTTGCGATGATCATAACGGTAATGGTTTCATAAGGGGTTCATCATCTTTCAGGCTTTCCGGCGTAATGCCTGGCAGTATTTTTTCTGCTCTTTCCAGAAGGTTTACAATCGGGCTCCTGAACAACATCATGGCGGTTGCATTCCTTTCGACGATAAGTGTATAAATACTTAATGGCCGGAAAGGGACGTCACCGATACCATTTTTATTGAGGTCATACCCTTCATATTTGTCCCAATAGTTTTTGGAAAACCGGTTTAATACCAGCGATCCGTTGGTAGATACGTCGAAACTGTTTCCGGAAAAGTTATTCTGTTCAATAATGTTGTCTTCACAGGACGCCTGCAGTTTTATGGCATTGCCATTGTGCAAAAAGCGGTTATGGATTATATGTATGCGGTTGCTTCCTTCCATATAAACTGCTGAGGTATTCCGGTAAAACAGGTTTCCTTCAGCATGACTGTCTGTAATTTCTTTCATGAGCAGTCCGTAGGCAGAACTGCCCCAGTTTTCCCTGAATTCATTCTGGTGCATAATTACTTTGTGGCTATACATAACCGCAACCCCGGCGCCATTATTACTGAAAATATTTTTCACATAAGTATCGCTGTGTGAAAACATAAAATGCAGGCCGTACCGGATGTTTTTAAAGCTGTTGTTATGGAAGATCAGGGTGTTGGTTACGAATTCGAAGTAAATCCCATCACGGTGACCCGTAATTGAATTGTTAGCTATGATCAGGTGATCACATTTCCAGCCATGAATACCGTTTCCGCTTTCCAGCTCACTTGTGCCGTCGCTTTCAATCTGGTTTCCGCTTATTACACAGCTATCGGCATGCTGGCAATAGATGCCAAAAAAATTATTCAGCAGGTGGTTGTTGCGGATGCTTACATGGGAAACATTTTTTAACCGGATGGCAGCCAGTTCATCCATGCTGGAATAGCCGGAATGCTGTATAGTGAATCCCTGGACAATTACATTATTGGAAATAATAGTGAGGATTTCGTACTTGTGTTCACCTTCCAGCACCGGGTGATCCACACCAATCAATATAATGGGTTTATTAATGATGATCCCTTTTTCCCGGTAAGTGCCAGGCATTACCCTGATTACATCGCCCGGTTTAGCCTGCTGTACCGCTGCATTGATTGTCTGGTTGGGATAAACTGTAATAGTGGCTGCCCGGGCTATTGTACAAAACAGTAACCCCCAAAATATAAGTATTGATTTGAAATGAAGGGTCATGGCTGGGCTATGGTTTTCCAATCAGTTGCAACAGCTTTTTGCTCGCCGAGGTATTTGTTTCGGTCGTCGGCGTGAAGAAATGCGGCAATATTACCACCCATTGGGCCGTGGATGGATTCGCCGCTTGCATAAAAGGCTTCACCGGCTCTGACAAGTTGCCCGCTTCCGGCATAGTCTGAAATATAGATGCCTGCAATGTCTTTATCTGTCAAATGATTTTCCTTTTTGTAACTGATCAGGCAATGCAGGTCGTCAAAGTACATCATCTTCCCTTTTGCTGTAACCAGTTCAGCTCCGAATTTTTTATCCAATATGGTCATTTTGCAATAATCACAGGGTACTTTTCCGTATGGGATTTCAGTAGGACCGGTACTGCAGGAGATCAATCCGTTTGAAAAAAGCAGTACCATTACTACTACAGGAATTGTTTTACCGATCTTAATGATTTTCCTGATTTCCAGCCAAAAGCAAAACAAAAGCAATACGGCCGCGCCGATAAAAATCCAGCCCCCCGAATCCGGTATGGAATAAGCCCCGAAATTCAATAGTTGTTTGTACCCGATCAGCGGTGGCTGGTAAGCCATACCGGGCACCACAATTGGTGCTGTCGGGTTAAGGTTATGCCCATAATTGTATTCCCAGCGATAGAAATCCATCATGGCAACAATGCCGAACAAAGCGAAAAAAATAAACCATGCATAAAAGAACCATTTACGGTTAATGATCGCAGTGAGTAAACCAAACACTGCCAGTGTGACAAATATTACTGGTAAAACCTGGAATTCCACAAAATCCTTTTCGTGGATCTGGCTCATGCCAATATAGTGGTTCAGTCCGTTAATGACTTCCACATTGCCACCCAGTTTGCTGGCGAATATCTGCATAACCAGTCCCTCAGGGTACTGTGGTGCAGATAATTCTATTCTCCAGATGGGCAGGAAAATTACTGCTGCTATTCCTATTGCGCATACAATGCAAATTACCCGGGTAGCTGTATGGAGTCTTTTATGCATGGTTCTTGATTTTATTGAGCAGCTTTTTTATCGGTCGCTTCCGGAGCAGCAGTGTTTGTACCCAGGCTGAAAGTTATTGGAACATTAGAGCCTTTTGGACTTACCCTTACATATCCCTGCATTTCCTGGTGCAATGCACTACAGAAATCGGTACAATATATCGGGTAAATACCGGTTTTTTCAGGAACCCATTTCAGGGTCTGGGTTTCACCAGGCATGATCAGCAATTCTGCAGTAGGTGCTCCTTTTACAGCGAATCCATGGGGAACATCCCAATCCTGTTCCAGGTTGGTAACATGGAAATAGACTTCATCTCCCATTGTAACGCCTTCAATATTATCAGGAGAGAAGTGGGAGCGGATTGCAGTCATGTAAACATGTACTTTATTGCCTTCCCGCACCACTTTGGTTTCTTTCTCACCTTTGGAAACGTAAGGATTTTTGTTTTCTTCTATCTTATAGATCTTCCTGGAATTTTTCATAAGCAGGTCTGCAGCTACTGCCTGTGCGTAGTGTGGTTCCCCTATTGTCGGGAAGTCGTTGATCAACTGCATTTTGTCGCCGCTGATGTCATAGATCTGTGCACTCTGGGATAGTTCAGGGCCAGTTGGCAGGTAGCGGTCTTTGGTGATTTTATTATAACCAATCACATATTTTGGATTTGGTTTTCTTGTATCACCGCCAGGGATGCAAAGGTGGCCGATTGAATAGAAAGTAGGTGCGCGGTCCAGTACCTTAAGATCCTTGATATTCCATTTTACGATTTCAGATGACACAAAGAATGAGGTGTAGGCATTTCCTTTTCCATCAAATTCTGTGTGCAATGGGCCTAATCCCGGTTTCTTAACTTCACCGTATAATGCGGCTTCATACTTAATTACAGGGATACCTTCATATTCACCTTCGTAAGTTTTATCAGCAATGGCTTTCTGGAGTTTTGAGAAAGCGAAAACAGGAATCAGTGCGGCAAGTTTTCCACTACCAACAATGTATTCACCGGTTGGGTCTACGTCGCAACCGTGCGGCGACTTCGGACAAGGGATCAAATAACAAATATCCTTAAGCGCAACGGCATCAAGTACAGTTACTTCTTCCCTGATTTCACTTTTCGCGCTGTGGGTATTTTCATCATAGGTGTTATGTGCATAGCGTACTTTTTGTTTTACGCCTTTGCCTGCTTTCAGGTACTCTTCGGCTTTTTTCCAGTTAACTGCCAGGATAAAGTCCTTATCCCTTTGTGAAGCGTTTACTTCCAAAAGTGTATTGGCTTGTTCACTATTGTAACAGCTGAAGAAAAACCAACCACTGCTGGGGCCTTTCCCGGAATGACTAAGGTCAAAGTTTACACCGGGTAACAGCAACTGAAATGCAATATCCATTGCGCCTTCCTTGCTTACGCTGATAAAGCTGAGCGTGCCTTTGAAATTCTTCTTATAGGTGTTAATGGGCACATCGCCGTTAACATAATCTACCGGTACGCTAAAACGGGTTCCTGCTACTACATATTCTGAATTTTCTGTAGTAAAGGGAGAGGAGTGGTTTCCTGCACTGTTTGGCAATTCAATGATTTCGGCGGTACGGAATGTAGTCAGGTCAATCCTGGCTACCCTTGGCGTGTTATTCGCGTTACCGAAAATCCAACGACCATCAATTTCTCCGTTGGTTTGTGACAGCTCAGTATGGTGAAGGTCGTCCCAGGGAATGAAACCATGGGATGTATTCAGCATGGGTTTTGTCTCTTCACTGTAACCATAGCCTTTTTCCGGGTCAACAGAGAATACCGGGATAACCCTGAAAAGCCGGCCGGAGGGCAATCCGTACACACTCATTTGTCCACTGAATCCACCTGAGAGGAAATTGTAGAATTCGTCGTATTTGCCAGGTGGTACATAGGCTTTTACAGCTGCATCGCCGCTAACGGCTGATGTGGTGCTTTTGGGCTTGCAGGACTGAAAGCTGATACCCAGCAATACGGCCAGCAAGAGAATCGGTTGTTTTAAAATATGGGTCATATATTGATTGTTTTAGGGCTTCTTTATTTAACTCCGTCATTCATTCTCATGAATTCCAGAATATGGCGGGCGTCATCATCGGTGAGGTTTTGGTTGGGCATCCTCACCAGGCAAATTTCAAGCTGGGCCTGGGCTTTTGGGTCTTTGCTCAGCATTTCATCAACGTTGGTAACGAAATTCATGATCCATTCCGGCTTACGCCTCTGGGTAACATTTTTCCAACCCGGACCAACCAGTTTTTCTTCGGTTAGTTTATGGCAGGCAGAGCATTTTATATCAAAAATGCCTTTCCCGGCCTGGGCCATACCGGCATCCAGTTTATCACCCAAATCAACTTTTGTGAATTTGCCGATCCCTTTTTCATCGGCAGGGGCAGCAGGTGCGCTTTCTGTGCTTTCCGCTGTAGCCGGGGTCTCTTTTTTCTCTTCCTTGTTACCGCCTCCGCAGGCATATATTAAGGAAACCATACCTGCCAGCAATAAAAACTTTTTCATAATAGGAGTTTTGATGAATTTACTGGTACAAGATTAAACCGACGCCGAAAGAGCAAATATGATTCTGCGCATAAATTGGCAGAAGGTTTGCCAGACTGATCATTATCATAGGGCTAATTGATTTTACTCATGTAAGGTGCCTGTTCATATTCATCTTTAGGACTTATCGCCGTCATTTGCCAGGTAACAAGTTTGGTTAATTTTGGAACATAAAATAATACCAATGATTGCTGAACCAATTGTTCCTGAAGATGTGCTTTTGACTTGGGGAGCTACTTATAAAAAGGTGGCAAAAGGCGAGATTATTTTTCTTGAGGGTACTAATGCCAGTTTTTACTATCAAATAATTGAAGGAAGGGTTAGGTGGGTAAATATTAATGAGGAAGGCCGGGAGTTTATCCAGGTAATGATAGAATCGGGGGAATGTTTTGGCGAGTTGCCCCTATTTGATGACAAGCCATATGCAGCCACAGCAATTGCTGATGAAGACTGTGTATTACTGCGTTTGTGTAAATCAAGTTTCCTTCAAATGATCAAATCCAGTTTTGATATCCATTTCAGCTTCACAAAGTTATTGGTATCGCGATTGCGCTTTAAGTTCCAGACACTTCGCGAATTAGCGTATAATAACCCCGAGCAAAGGATTTCCACCATGCTCAATTATTATAAAAGGACAAGGGGTGGAATCGGTAATAGCTTGTGCAAACTCCATTTAACCAGGCAGCAATTGGCTGATATGACGGGATTAAGGGTGGAAACGGTAATCAGGACCATCAGGCACCTGCACGAAAGAGGCTCCCTGAAAATACAAAGGGGTAAAGTTTTTTATTAAACCTGATTTCAATCATCTTTAGCCGGGCATGGATTTGGTTGATTTGTGACAAAGTATGCTCATGAATGCAACCGGACAAAAGTGGTGCAGGCTGGCTTTATTCAATTTCTTCCTGGTTTCTGCTGCTGGCGTTTTACTACGATTAAAAATCCTGATTTCAATTCCCTGGCTGAATTTCAAATTTATGTTGCATGCCCATTCGCATTTTGCTTTTGCAGGATGGGTCAGCCTTTTCCTGATGGCCGCACTGGTGGGCAAATTGCCGGATAACCTGGCCCCGAAATATGACCGGCTGTTGTTATTTAATTTTTTATCTGCATACGGTATGTTCTGCAGTTTCCCATTCCAGGGATATGGTCCTGTATCTATCTGTTTTTCAACTATCTCTGTTTTCCTGGGCTGGTGGTTTGCGGTTTTATACTGGAAGGATAGCATGATCGGGGAAATCAGCCCAATGATCAGGTTGGCTACAAAATGGTCGCTGGTATTCCTGGTGATTTCTGCAGTGGGTACCTTCTTCCTGGCCTGGTTAATGGCCAATAAAGTGAATCACCCCGATCTGTATTTCGGGTCAGTTTATTTCTACCTGCACTTCCAGTATAATGGCTGGTTTTTCTTTGCCATCATTGCCCTTTTTTTACACCTTATGCCATTGGAGATGCACCAGGAATTGCAGAAGCCCTTATTGTACCTGGCACTGGCTACAATTCCCGCCTTTTTTTTATCGGCTTTATGGATGCAACTGCCGGGCTGGATGTATGCAACGGCCTGCATTGCTGCAGCTGTTCAGATGATAGCTTTTTTGCGAATTGCCATCCATGTATATCCTGTTACACGTTCAGCTATTGGTTCCAGTGCAGTTAAGGCTATCTGGATGCTATCCCTGACCGCTCTGACTATAAAGTTTACCCTTCAGGCTTTATCGGTAATCCCGGCCCTCAGCCCTTATGCGTTTGCTTACAGGCCTGTGGTGATTGGTTACCTTCACCTGGTTTTACTGGGATTCGTTTCCCTCTTTGCGATAGGCTGGTTGATGCAGCATAATAATTTTCCCCTCAGGAAGGACCAGTTGCCTGTTTCGGTGGTATTATTTATTGCAGGTATTTTATTGACTGAATTAACTTTAATGGCCCAGGGGATTACCGCTATGTTTTATGTATCTATTCCACGGACCAATGAATTTTTACTGGGCGCTGCTATTTGCCTTTTTGTGTCTATCGGCTGGATGAACCTGAAGGTTAAGGCATCAGGCTCCACCGGCACGCTTTAGCTTTGATTCCCCGAAACGGATCTTAACACTGTCGATGGCCTGGTATAGCCTGATCATTTCCTGTGTATCATCAAAAAGGCTGATCTGGTAATTGCCGGGTATGAGGTGTGTGAACCGGATGCCCAGCAACCGGACAAGCATCCGCCGATCATATAATTGCTCAAAAAGTGACCGGGCGGTTGATAACAGTATATGGTCTGCAGCTGCATAAGCTATACTGCATTGCTTTGTGACCGTATCAAAATTTGCATATCGAAGTTTTACTGTAACACAACCGGTCAGCTTGTTTTGCTTTCTCAGTTCAAAAGCAATGCTTTCCGTCATTCTGACCAGTTGCGATTGCAGGAAATGCATATCAATAGTATCGGAAGGAAAGGTTTGTTCTGTTGAAATGGACTTCTGCTCGCGGTAAGGGACAACCGGTGTTTCATCAATGCCATTAGCCCGCCTTGATAATTCTATACCGGTTTTGCCTAATAAATTGTGGAGCATAACAACAGGTATTTCACTTAGCGTGCGTACGGTTTCTACACCCATCTTTTCCAGTAAGGCAGATGTTTCTTTTCCGATGCCGGGAATCTTTCCGATATGAAGTGGAGCCAGGAAATATTTTTCCCCTCCGAAGGGGATTTCCATTTGGCCATTCGGCTTTACTTCATTGGTAGCTACTTTGCTGACCAGCTTATTACTCGCTAATGCCCAGCTGATGGGTAACCCACTTTCCCTGGTGATTGTTTTTTTGAGTTCAGTGGTAAAGAGCCGGCACCCAAAATATTTATCCATACCACTGAGGTCGATATAAAACTCATCAATGGATGATTTTTCAAAAATGGGTACTTTTTCGGCAATGATCTCGGTAACAAGTCTGGAATATTTGCTATAGTCTTCCATATCGCCACTGATGATAAGGGCATGGGGGCAAAGCCGCCGGGCCAGTTTCATGGGCATGGCACTGTGGATGCCAAATTGCCTTGCTTCGTAGCTGCATGCTGCAACAACACCCCGGTCGCCGGATCCGCCAACAATTAGCGGCTTGCCCTTAAGTACCGGGTTTTTCAGGCATTCTACCGATACAAAAAAAGCATCCAGGTCGAAGTGGGCAATATGTCTGTCGGGGTTAGCCAGCATAACTCATTTCTTCAGTCCTTTTTTTTAAACCGATTTTCTTTTGCTGCTGCACTTCAAGGTTGTACACGCCAAAATCCTGTACCACTTTGCCGGTGAGCCTGTAAAATCCATTGCCATTCAGGGGGTAACGGGAAAGGCTATCCGGGAAATGAATGGTGTCGATCCAGTTCAGGGAAGCGTCTATAAAAGTGCCGAAGCACATCGTATCACCTTTAATGGTGCGTACCGGCTTATAAGTGATCAGGTAACCCATCATGGTAATATTCTGTCCCAGGTAGCAGTGCATATCAGCCGCCGCAGTATATTTCGCCGGATCATCGTCAGCCATGGGAAAAGGGCTGTGTAAAGGGAAATCCATTAATTCCATTTGGTCATACAGGTCTTCCAGTGGGTAAACCGGCAATTCAGGTAAAGAAAAACTAAGGGGTGGTTCCCGGAATAGTCGGGGTTCTGGCGGGACTTTTTGTTGCTGGTGCGACTGCAGGAAATTTGCCTCCCATAGTAACTCTTTCTTTGGTTTCCCGGTAAAAGCAAGGGCATTAATCCTGATCAGTATATTCAGGCTTTCCTTTCCCAACGCTGTCCTTTCGATCAGGTCCTGCAAATGCAGGTAGGGGCCATTTTTCTTTCTTTCCTCTACCAGTTTATCTGCGGCTGTACGTTCCAGTGATTTCAGGTGAACGAAGCCGGTATAAACATCATTTCCCTTAATATTGGTTAGCCAGTCGCTATTATTAATACAGGGTGGGTGAATACATGCACCGGTTTTATGCAATTCATAGAAATACAATTCCGTGCGGTAAAATCCACCGAAATTATTAATCACTGCCACCATGAATTCTTTGGGGTAATAGGTTTTCAAAAACAGGCTCTGGTAACTTTCAACCGCAAAGGAAGCGGAATGTGCTTTTGAAAAACTATAGCCTCCAAAGCTTTCTATCTGTCGCCATACTTCTTTACTTATAGCATCCTCATAACCTCTTTCCCGGCAGTTTACAAAGAATTTTTCCCGGATACGGTCCATCTCTTTGCTACCCCTGTATTTGCCGCTCATTGCCCGGCGCAGGATATCGGCTTCCCCCATATCGAGGCCGGCAAAATGATGTGCCACTTTGATCACATCTTCCTGGTACACCATTACCCCGTATGTTTCCTGCAGCAGTTCTTTCATCACGGGGTGGATATATTCGAAAGAATCGGGTTTATGGTAGCGCTCGATATAGGCTTTCATCATACCGCTGCTGGCAACACCCGGACGAATTATGGAACTGGCAGCAACCAGGGTCAGGTAATCATCGCATTCCAGTTTTTTCAATAACTGTCGCATCGCCGGACTCTCAATATAAAAACACCCGATGGTGTCAACGTTCCGGATCTGGTCTTTAACTTTTTTATCTTTTTTAAAATACTCGATATCATGGATATTGACACTCACCTGCTGGTTTTCCCGGATAAGCCTAAGCGCTTCTTTGATATGCCCGAGCCCGCGCTGACTGAGTATATCCAGTTTGTACAGGCCAATATTTTCGGCCACGAACATATCGATCTGGGTAGTGGGAAAACCCTTGGGCGGCATATAAACTGCAGCGTACTGGTAAATTGGCGCTTCACTGATGAGCATGCCACCCGGATGGATGCTGAGGTGGTTTGGGAAATTCACCAATAGTTTGCCGTATTGCAATATGAGCCGCTGGATCTGGTCTTCCGCTTTATTGGGTTCGAATTTGCTGTTGCGGGAATAATAACCTTTCACCGCAAGCTGGTCGATTTCCGCCTTTGGTAACCCGAAAACTTTTCCCAGTTCGCGGATTAATGCGTTGTATTGGAAAGTGGTGACCATGCCAAGAAGTGCCACCTGTTTTTTGCCATAGCGCTTAAACACATAATCTATAACATCATCGCGGTCCAGCCAGGAAAAATCGATATCAAAATCTGGTGGGGATGTTCGGTATGGGTTTAGAAACCGTTCAAAATAGAGGTCCAGCTCAATCGGGTCAACATCGGTTATCTGCAGGCAATAGGCAACGATGGAATTGGCGCCGCTGCCCCTGCCCACGTAATAATAGCCCCGGCTTTGCGCATAGCGGATAATATCCCAGGTAATCAGGAAATAAGCGTTAAATCCTAACTGGTCAATTATAGCCAGTTCTTTTTTAACCCTTTCCTGGGCAACCCTGTTGCGTTTGCCGTAGCGGTTCATACACCCGTCTGTAGCCAGTTTGGCCAGGAAAATTTTATCATCTTCAAGCGTCGCACTCAGGTTTTTTTTGTTCTTGTCGGTGTGCAGGTCCATGTCCAGTTGTACTGCTTCCATGAGCCTGTAAGTATTGGTGATAATGAAGGGATACTGAGCAAATGATTCAAGGATCTTTGCGGGTGGCACAAATACTTCTCCGGCATCGCCCTGCTGGGATTTGCTGAGTTTAGACAGGAGTGTGTTGTGTTCGATGGCGCGGAGTAACCGGTGGGCATTGAAATGCTTTTTATCCTGGAAACTTACCGGGTGCAGTACTACAAGTTTATGACGGAAAGCAGCCACCGGATAGCTAAATAATTTAGTAATATGGGCCATTTGAAGCCCGATATATTCATTTTCCAATAAGTTGTCCGGAGGTGTTGCTGTGAAAGGATAAATAACAAATCCATCGGAGGGGTCATTAAAAAATGGGTTGCCACTTGCGGTTTCGGGGAAGGGTACCTGTTGTTGCAGGTGGGTAGATAAAAATTCATTAATCCAGGCGAATCCGTTCCCGTTAACCGCAAGCAGGATATAACAGGTTTTTTCTTCATTCCTTATTTCCACGCCCAGTATAGGTTTTACGCAATATGTGTTGCAATGCTGGTAAAAGTCCCAGGCGTCACTGGTATTGTTGATATTGGTGAGGGCCAGTGCGCCAATTCCCATTTCTACGGCAGTTTTGACCAGTTCTTCGGTGTTGAAAGTGCCGTATCGAAGGCTGAAATAGGTTTTGCAATTGAGGTACATGTTGGCAATGATAGTGCCGGTAAAGGTAGGAGAAATGCTAAATAATTTGGTATTTTGTTTAAATTCAACTCAGTTTCTTTTTTTGATCAGTTCAAGCACGCCATTAATGAAAGTGAGTGGGTGGACAGGATTGCCTGGAACATACAGGTCAATGGTATAGGCAGACAAAAAACTTCTGTTTAATGCAGGGCTTCCTTCAAATATCCCTCCACTGATGGCATCAACACCGGCCAGGATAATTATTTTGGGTTCCGGTATAGCATCATAACAAATTTGCAGTGGCTGGGCCATATTTTCGGTAATGGGGCCAGTTATTACAATTCCGTCGGCATGCCTGGGGGAGGCGACAAATTCTATCCCGAAACGGCCCATATCAAAATTCACATTACCGCAGGCATTCAATTCCATTTCACAACTATTATCCCCACCGGCTGACACCTGCCTTAACTTCAGGGAACCGCTGAAATAGTCTGAAATTTCTTTTCTTATTACTGCAGGATTCAGTTCAACCGGTTCATTGATGCCTTCCCGGATGATCAGTTTGCTGCGTTCATTGGCCGAGATTTTATAATCACGGGAAAATTGGATTTTATTGGGAAATGAAAATGAACATTCCCCGCAAAAAGTACATTTTCCTAAATCAATACACACCGGGCCTGCGGTTATTGCATTGGTAGGGCATATGTCCACTAATTCAGCTTCATTGACTTTTTCTGTGCTGATTTCCGGCCTGCCCCTGAATATGCCGGGTAATTCCGCGGTGGTAATATCCGGGATGTATTGTTTACCCTGGTGAAAAAGTATTTTCAGGTTATCTAACATGTTAATTCCTCATTTTTAGTTACAGGTCATGACCGCAATAGGAGAGGTCAAAACTTTTATTACAAATCGGGAAATCAGAAATTTCATTATTCCTCACGGCCAGGGCTAATCCCATCCAGTTATGAAAGGAAGGATCTTTTATTTTATAATGGATAAGTTCCCCGTTTTCCCCGGTAACAGCAGCGTGACAAATTTCCCCTCTCCAGCCTTCAACAAGGGAGAGGGTAAAACTATTTGGACTTGGACTTGCTAATTGAACGCTTTGGGTGCCGGCACCTGGAATTGATTGAATAAGCGTTCGGATATAGGCTATCGACTGATCGATCTCCCTTTTCCGTAAGCGGGCCCTTGAATGAACATCACCATGATTTTTTAGCAGTAACTGATGGTTTAATTCCCGGTATAAATCATGGGGATGTGAATAGCGGATATCTCTTTCAAGGGCACTCATCCGGGCTGAGATACCTACTGTGCCTAAATTTTCCGCCTGTTCCCTGGTTAAGACCCCGGTTTTTTCAAATCTTGCCAAAGCGCTGGGCAAATTGAATAATTCCTCTGAGATTTCTTCAAAGTCCCGTTCGTATGCATTCAATAAAGTTGTTAATTCAGCAGCCAGTTCATTGGTAAGAGGGAAATTGGTTTTCCCTGCACGGATTAATCCTTTTGCCAGCCGGTTACCGCACCATCGCTGGAAGAAATTTATGATTGGTGTCCTCAGCCTGCCATAAACAGCACTACCCAGTTGATAAGCTATATCAGTACACATGGCGCTTAAATTTCCTGTGTGTACAGCAATCCGCTCGAGTTCCAAAGCCAGTGTCCTGGATAATTGCAAGTCCCTCCCCGGCTGGTAATTACACATACTTTCCCACAGGTTTGTAAAAGCGACTGTGTGGCCGGCGACAGAATCACCTGCTATGTTTTCAGCCAGGGTAGCGCGTTGCAGTAATTTCTTCTTTTCTATAAATAATTGTTCTATTCCCCTGTGCTGGTAGCCCAACTGGATTTCGAGATGAAGGATTTGCTCACCATTGCATATAAAACGGAAATGTCCCGGCTCAATGATGCCTGCATGTATTGGTCCAACACCAACTTCATGCAGCTCTTCACTGTCGATTGAAAAAAATGGGTAGTCAGTAATATTTTCGTTTTTATTATACCTGTTAAAAGGGTAACGGACTGGTTTTAACCAGGGGTGGTCTGTATATTGAATGCCAAAATTTTCGTGGATCTCCCGTTCAAATTTTTCAAATGCTGGATTCTGTTTGGAGAATGTGTTAAATGGTTTACCTGTTTCCACCAAAGCTGATGAAATGTTGATGGAGCTTAATTCATCATTGGCAATACAGCAGATTAACCTGACATTGTCGTTCCAGGGAATGCCATAATAGTTCACACAGTGTGAGCCGGCACTGTTTTTCAGGGAAAGGATATTTTGTTCCAGGAATGCCGGGTAATCCAGCTCGGGGATGGATGACAGGGGAATGGTTTCATTATTACTGATACTGATATGGCTCATGTTAATGTGGTAGGTTTTTAATGGATTCCTGTATTAGTGTAACAAATTCCTGCGGCGGGTTTAGTCCCAGGTAAACAGACAAACCAAGTAAAATAAACTGTGACAAAGATTCAGCCGGACTAATTCTTTCAATCCCTTCTTCATTAAATCCAACCGGGGGAGAAAACAATAATTTAAAGATATTTTTTGCAAATGCCCAGATGATTACAGTCAGTAATAGCATAACTATAATCAATAACCAAAGGTAGCTGGCATCGAATAAGGAACGGAAGATCATGAATTCACTAATGAATAGTCCGGATGGCGGCATGGCCGTTGCGAAAAAGAAAGCTACCAGCATCACAACGGATCCGGTAAGGTTGTATTTAAAATAATTGCCCACATCATAAATACTTTTGCTTTTATAGATGCGGTAAATCTGCCCTTGCTGGAAGAATAAGCTTGATTTAATAAAGGCATGTATTATTATGTGTAAAACTGCAGCGTAATACCCAACCCCACCTGCTACCAATCCCAGCATGACGATACCGGCATGTTCGATACTGGAGTAAGCAAACATGCGTTTGATATTTTTCATTTTGGTCATATAAACAGTAGCTACGAAAATGGACAGGATGGCTGCTATCAGTATTACATGATTGGCCCAGCTATGAATGGAAGTACGTGAAACGATGGTATAAAAACGAAAAATGCCTACAAATCCCACATTCATCAAAACGCTTGACATCAAAGCGCCTGCCGGTGATGGCGCCTTGTCTTTTGCATCAATTCCTGCCGTGTACATCGGAACCAGTCCGAATTTTGCGGTAAACCCGGTAAAAATGAATATGAATGCCAGTCTTAACCAGAATACATTTAACCCGGTGGCATTTTTCAAAAGGTTACTAAACGAGAGGTCATCGGTCCCTGCCTGCTGTAAAGTAAAGCTTAAAAATAAAATACCGATAAACACCAGGGTAATGCTGATGGCACAAACAAAAACGTATTTCCAGGTTCCCTCAAGGGACCTGTTGTTCCTGCGGTGATAAATTAAGGCGGAAGCGCTTAGTGTGGTAAGTTCTACAAAAATCCAGGTAACTGCAATGTGGTTGGACAGGTAAGCAGCGCTTATCGCTGTTAGTAATGCTACCATGGCACCGAAATATATGGCTGTGTGCCTTGGGTTATCCTGTTTACTCCCAAGGTATACATAACTGTGGTACATAGCAGGAATGCTGATAATTGTTAAGGTAGCCAGCAGCAATATTCCCAGTGAATCGGCGCTGAAGTAATTCAGTTCAGTTTCATCGATATGCAGGTATTCATAAATCGTGAAACCAATTTGTAAAAACAGGAAAGCAATCACCAATAAGTAATTTATAAACTTATTCCTGTTCAGGAATATTAACACACTTAAGCTGAATCCGCCAATTAAATAAATTCCCGTCATCCTTTGTGTTATTAATTTTAGTCCCTTAAGCTTTTTAACTGATCAACGTCTACATCCTTCAGGATATCCCCGATCCTGTTTACGAATATGCCCAGTATGAAAACGCTGGCAAAGATGTCCAGTAATATGCCCAGGTTCACCAGCATAGGCATTTCATTGCCAACGGCCAGGGATAAGATAAATACCCCGTTTTCAATTACCAGGTAACCCATTACATGGGTAATGATCTTTTTCCGGGTAACAATTATATAAAGTCCTGCAAATAATGTTGACAGTGCAACCACGAAATAGATTTTACTGATCCTGGAATCGGCAATTTCATTCGATAAAAGGAAGGTGGATATAATTATTAATGTAATTATGATCAATGAAATGAAATTGGGCAGGTAAGGTTCGGCATCTCTTGTAATCCTGTTTCTCTGGATAATATAGTTAAGGAATAGCGGGATGGCGATAGTTTTGAAAATGATGGTTTCCAATAAAACAAAAGCAAGGTTCAGGGCATTGATTTCTATAAGTGAAATAAAAGCTATACCGAATAGTAAAATACCCTGGAATGCAAGGATCTTGATATAAGTAAGCAACCGGTGGGCAATGCCCAGGTATAACAGGGTTATCGTGAATATGATCAATAAGGCATTTGTCATAATATTTTAAATTAGGTAATTATTATCTGAACTCTCCCAGCACCAGTAAAACACCTAAAAAAATCAGTAATGAAACAGACGATAGAACCAGTATATATTGAGGGTTACGGTTCATCCGGAACCTGGCTGTAAATGATTCCAGTATTCCGACGCTGATTGCAAACATAAACTGGATACCAAGGAAAATCGGTATTGTAAGGTACAGTGGGAAATTCCCCATATAAAGATTGGCGATCAAAGCGCCATACATGGCGAATTTTAAATTTGTGGCAAGTGAAATAAGGCCGAGGTCAAAGCCGCTGTTATCAAGTACCATTACTTCATGAACCATTGTTAGTTCCAGGTGGGTTTTGGGGTCATCAAAGGGCATCCTGCTGTTTTCTACCAGTGCAATCATGACCAGTACTATTGTTGCAAGTACGCCTAGGACATAGGTAATGGAAGAACCGAAATGCATGGAAGTGAATATTTCCTGGAATGAGCTATGGTTTGTAAGTAATGCAAATGACCCCATAAGGATGAAAAATGCTGGTTCGGCAAACATGGAAAATAATGCCTCCCTGCTGGCTCCCATTCCTTCAAAACTGCTGCCTGTATCCAAAGCACCGATGATGTTGAAGAATTTCCCAATGCCCAGTATGTACGCGAAAAACACAAAGTCGCCATCAAATGATATGATCCCTTTTAATTCACCAAGTGGTATTATCATGATAGCCATAATTACAGATGCGAAATATATGCCTGGTGCTACCTGGAAGACAAAACTGGTTGTTTTACTGTAAATCGGTTTTTTCTTAAACAGCCTGATTACATCTTTTACAGGCTGTAAAATCCCTGGGCCTTTGCGGCCTGATGTTATGCTCTTTACCCGGTTGACTATTCCTGTAAAGAATATGCTTGCGAGTAGTATCAGTATAAAACTTGTCATTTTTTAAATCGTATTTAAAAAATTAATGAATCCTTTCAGGAAATCAAATGCCAGCGGAACCAATAAGACCAGGGTGATAAAAGCGATCCCATACAATATATAAAACTGTATGTCCCCGTTCTGTAAAAAAGTAAATCGGTTGAAAAATAACTTTAACTGGTGTAAAGGGTAATCAATTATCCATTCTTCAAGTTTATCGTAAGGCCTGGTTTCCTGTGCGCCTTTTTGTGGGAATATTCCGGTTAGCTCCGTTTTCCTTTTTTGTATGGAAAGCATTGGCTCAGCCAGTTTCCTGTATGTGCGGATAAAAGAACTTGCCGTGTATTGCATTTTTTGAGTATTGCCAGCATACCCGCAGCCCCAGGTAATGCCTGGTTCTTGCTTTGCAGCATTGGATATGCGATTTCTGATTAGTAAGATTAATCCGGTTAGGAGTAGGAAACATGCCGCACTTATTCCTATCATGGATATTGACCCGGAGAGTTTTACTATTTGCGGGTGATTATTTAAATCCTGGATATGTGTGAATAATTCAAGTGGTTTTGAAATAGCCGCTATAAATATTGCGGGAAACAATCCGATCAACAAAATCAACAGTACAACAGCATACATGGGAATTAATTTCCAGGAATGGCCCTCTTGCGGAGCCTGTTGAAAATGATGGCGGGGCCTTCCTGAAAATATGGTGCCAAATGCTTTTGTGAAGCATAACATGGCCAGCCCTCCAATCAGTGCCAGTGCGAATATGCCGAAAATAAATGATGAGAGCATTGGTTTGTCAAATCCCTGTAATCCCTTGAACATCCCATTGTAAATCAGGAATTCGGAAACAAAGCCATTGAAAGGGGGTAATCCACAAATGGCTAAGGAGGCCAATAAAAACAGCAATGAGGTATGCGGCATTTGTTTACCCAACCCGCCCAGTTTTTCTATATCCACGGTGTGCGCTGACTGGTATATGTTACCAGCTCCATAAAATAGCAGTGATTTGAATAGGGAATGATTAAGTGTATGCAGTAAAGCCCCTGCAAATCCTAAATAAGTTAAAAGGTTATTGCCCTTTCCAATCCCTATACATCCAAGGCCTATTCCAATTCCTATTATACCGATGTTTTCAATGCTGTGGTAGGCTAATAGTTTTTTCAGGTTGTGCTGTATAATGGCCAGCATTACACCATAAATGCCGGAAATTATTGAAAGGAATAAAATTATATAGCCAATTACCACGTAATCATTTTTAATCAGCAGCAGCATTCGCAGGATGCCATAAATCCCGATTTTAATAATTACGCCAGACATTACACCAGATACATGTGAGGGTGCGGCAGGGTGGGCATAGGGTAACCAGGTATGGAAGGGCACAAAGCCGGCTTTTATAGCAAAGCCGGTAAGGAAACAGAGAAATAAAGCAAGTCCTGTTAGTTGTGTATTCGATCTGGTGAATGATGTGAAAGCTGTAAAGTCATACGAGTTTGTTTTTGATGCCACCCAGATAAAGCCCACTGTAAGCAGCATAATGCAGGCATGTGACTGTATCAGGAAATTTATTCCTGCATTCAGGGTTTCGTTTTTCTTACTTTCAAAGGTTACCAATATGAAAGAAGATAATGCCATTATTTCCCATGCGACCAGGAATATGACTGAATTTTGAATTGCGCATATACTTATTAATGCTGCGTGTGCCAATACATAACTAATACAATGAAGGGTCAGGCTGGCTTTTTGTGTGCGGTATGCTTTCATATACTGCAGGCCGTAAATGGCACCGGTTATAAAAGTGAAATTGATAACCAGGATAAACCAGCCTGATAAGGCATCAATCCTGATTGGAATCCTGCCTGTTGCCAATGATCCCGGAAATATATATTCGAGATCATGCCCGGCAAGTGCCCGTATAGCCGGAATGCCGGAGAGCATGGCTAAAATGATTACGGCTGCCACAGAAATTAATCCTTTCCGCTGAACCTCCATAAATGGAACCAGCAGGACCGCTAAAAGGAGAATTACTATGAACCCCGAAAGGATGCCCATCAGATTAGTTTGAATATTGTTCCTATAAAAACCAGTACTATAAAAAAGATGCCGTATAAAATATAGGCCTGTATTTTTCCATTCTGGATAAACTTGAAATAATTCAGGGAATACAGCATCCTGTCGATGATACTGTTAAATATTTTCGTTTCAATGACATCCATGTAATGTGAAGCATACTTTCTTTTTTTGGGGAAGATTTCACCTGTTTGAATTTCCTTGTATTTTTTCCCCTCAGGTACTATGAAGTTTAACAATTTGCCAAGTGACTTTGAGAAAGATTTGCCGGTGTATTCCATCTTTGGGGTGGGGGCCGGATATCCGCAGGCCCATGTTGTTACAGCCGGCTTTGTGTTTTCGCGGGAAATTATTTTCCTTATAATAAGTATGGTAATAGAAAGCAATATAAATAGCAGGGCATATTTTCCAATGGCGGCTAAACTGTAAGTCAGGGCGGCAGGAATGAAATTAATTTCCGTTGAGACCACCGGTACAAATAACTGAACGACATTTTGGACCAATGAAAAGTAGAATTGCGGCAGGAGTCCAATGGAAAGCATTATGCAAATAATAAGGAAGCAGGGTAATAACATGGCCAGTGAAACCTCACGGGGTTGCCGGTGAAATTCTGTTCGTGGATTACCGAGGAAAATAGTGCCAAAAGATTTTGTAAATGTTAGCATAGAGATACCACCGATAAGGGCCAGGCTGGCAAAGGAGGTGATCATTATAGTTACATAGTGTACACCAATTGATTTGATGCCAATAAAAATGCCGGTATATAAAAGAAATTCAGAAACGAAACCATTAAAAGGCGGTAGCCCTGCAATTGCAATACTGCCAATAAGAAACATAAGGCCCGATCCAGGCATGTTTTTTATCAGCCCTCCCAATTTCTCCATGTCGCGTGTATGTGTTTGCTGGTAAATATTACCTGCTGTAAAAAACAATAGGGATTTATACAGGGCATGGTTAAGGGTGTGCAATAAGGCAGTGGCAAATCCAATGGAAGCCAGTACCAGATTTCCTGTTGCTTTTCCAATTAATCCTATACCCATACCAAGGAAGATGATGCCAATATTTTCAATAGTGCAATACGCAAGCATTCGTTTAAGGTCACGGTGCATTGCCGCATTCAGGATCCCGTAAAGTCCGGTTATTATGGCAACAAGGAGGATGCCGGTCCCTATTTGAAAAAAACCTGTATGCAGAAAGGTCGTAATTCTTAAAATCCCATAAATACCCATTTTTACCAGGATACCAGACATTACTCCGGATATATGTGATGGTGCGGCAGGGTGCGCATAAGGCAGCCAGGTATGCAGGGGGACAATCCCGGCCTTAAAACCAAATCCAAGGAAAAAGAGCAGGAAAAGCCATTGGTTTGGGTGATGCCTGAAGAATTTATCAATCGCACTGAATTCGAATGAGCCTTCTGCGGAATACAGCCATATAAAACCAGTTGTAAGCAGTATTACCCCAAGGTGCGTTTGCACCAGGTACCTGATTCCCGCGTTTAAAGTTTCAATTTTTTCATGTTCAAACATGAGCAGTAACAGGGCGGACAACGACATGATTTCCCAGGCTATAAGGAAAACCAAACCTTGCTGGGCCATGCAGACCCATAGCATTGCCATTTGCAATACAACAAATAATATCCAGTGGATGGATATATTGGCTTTCTGGTCCAGGTAGGCTTTTAAGTATCCTTTTCCGTATAAAGCGCCGCTTATGCAAATGATATTGATTATAAGTATGAACCAGGCAGAAAGTGAATCGATGCGTATTGAAATATTGCCTGGTGAGTAACCGGTTTCATACCTGAATTGATAGGTGCTGTTTTGGAAAAGTGCTTTTGAAGCGGGGATCGTAGAAAGAATGGCAATTAATACGACAAGTATAAGGCCACCGGTTGCTTTATGTTTTATGGGCAACAACGGTATTGCTATCAGGCTTAATAATACAAGGGTTAATGAGCCAATAGTCAATTCAAATGCTTCCATTATCAGGTATAATTAGAAACTAAAAAAATCCACTTCCTGAATATACGCTTTTAATAGCCAGTTCTTATGTTTTGGTAGTTACGATAACCGGTTTTACGGTTTTTATTTTTTTCTCAATTTTCCGGTAATAAAGTTTTGCGTTTACCCTGAAGACATCATAGAGTAAAGTGAATATTAAAATTGCAGCAGGTATGAAAAAGGAATAAAATTTCAAGCTCCTGAAAGCATAAGCGCCGAATAAGGCGCCGGCAATAAAAAATATAATGATATATATCTTCAGCCTGATCCTGGCTTTCATTTCGGCTTTCTTTTCTTTACGGACGAATTTTAATTGCGCAAGTTCAATTCCAAGGTCCGTGAATGTTCCGGTTAAATGTGTTGTACGCACCACAGATTTTGAAATCATGGAGACGAGCGCATTCTGAAGCCCCATGGCAAATAGTAAACTGCCTGCAAATATTTGTTTGCCGAAAAAAATATTTTCAAAATCCCCACCAAATAGGCCATTTGCAAGTAGTATTAAAAATTCAATGGAAATGGGGATCAAATACGAGTATCGCTGATTTTTTCCTATTATATCAAGGATAAAACTGGAAATGAATGCACCGCCAAGGAATAACAGCATCCATAGTGCAATCACCCATGAAGCCGTCCAGTCTTTTATGGAAATACTTTCTGCAAATAAAGCAGCGTGACCTGTAACATTTGTTGTTAATACTGAAAAACCCAGGAATCCTTCCCCGTTAACTAAACCTGCTGTTAAGCTTAACAGAGTGGCTAAACGAACATTATGAATATGGGTACGGCGGACTCCGGTATGTTTCAGCATATCAGGTGCAATTAAATTATGGATTGTTTACACTTTAATCCAAAATTTGAGGTAATCGTTAATCTCGGATTGTACAATATGGTATTCTTCGGGTATCTCAGTTTCAACGCTATGGTAGGTGACCAGCCGGGTTCCTTTTTTTGCTTCTTTTAATTGTTTGTAGAGACAGTGGCTATAATGTTCAAATAGCGCGGTTGAGCAGGGGATGTCCTGGTCAATCTGTTCTTTTTCAGCAATGTTTTCGTAAAAGGAATTATAGAAATAAAAATGCTGGTAATCCTTAAAATTCAGTTCGGTAAAATTGCCGTTGATAAAGGAAACATTTTTCAGTGCGAGTTTTTCCAATGCGCAATTGGCATGGTCTGTTAAGTAACTGCGTTGTTCGATGCCAATAAACGCTACATCGGGATTGTAATAGGCTGCAGCCAGGCAAAATTTCCCCACGCCACTGCCGATATCCAGAATTTTTATCCCTGGACCAGTCCTCAGGAAGGCTGCGGCTTTTTTGGCCACCAATAATGGCGTCCACTGCCGGCGGGACATTAACCTGATGTCTTCAGGATACAGGGAATTAAACTGCGCCTCGCTACCAAACCAGGCATCGATTGCAGATTCCTGTGAAAATGGCTGATCCATTATGCAAATTTACAAAACCGCGTAAACAGTTGGATTGATAATTATCACCTATTATGGCGGGTTTTTGCCTTTAGGTACATCCGCAACAGGGCTTCATATACTTCAGGTATGGTTTCTGATTGGGAACCTTGCTTTCAAACAGCAGGCAGGTCTCTATGCCGGGGATGTTTATAATAATCCGCGTCTTTTTGTAAATTTTATTTCCAACTCCAATAGCTAAACAAAATATGCACTGCATTAATATCAGGCCTTGTAAGTGGTGCAGTTTGAATCCAGTTGATACCTATGTAATTTGGGGAATTAACACGATCCTTTAAATTTAATTCACAGCTGCAATAATAGGAAAATGGGGAAGGTATATTGAGCTGGGATGTTTGCGCTGGTATGTTTTTAATTGTATCTCCATTCTTCATTATCAGGGACACATCTGTAAAATTTTCAATAGTGTAATGATAGCTGGAATCCAATTTGGGCAAGGAAGTAAAAAACAATGAATCTTCGCCATTTTTTATTACATAATCGTCCCATGGCTCCCATTCAAAGCCCGATTCATCTGGTGCTTTTAGTATTGTATCCAGTACAAATGATTGTATCTGATGTGTTGTCCTTGGTGTGGGTATGATTACTTCTGTTGGTTTTGTTTCCTTTTTGCAGGAACAGGTTGCCAGGACAAAATATAGCATTAGAAGGCCGAAGGAGTAAAAAAATGTTTTTTTATTATTGGCTTTATTTTTCATTTGGTGAATATTTAAAGGTTGAGATTTTATTTCTTTCAATAAGTTAGAATGAAATATTTTCTTGTGTAGCAAAAATCGACATATGGTGCAACCAGGAGATTTAAAGCAATTGTTTCCGATTAATGCAGTTTGTCGGGAAATATGGTTGTTTGTCGGTTATCGCGGGCCGGTAAATAGATCGGTATAACAAATAAATTGTTTACAGGTAGTTTAAACCATTGACTTTTCTTTTGATAATAGAAGGGGAATCAATTTGGCACCTGCCTGTTTGGGACGTTTCCCAGGCGGACTGCAGGTGCAAAATGAAATATTTGCAGCAGTCAATTAATTTGGTTTCAGGCATCCAATTGCCTGATCTGCTCATGGTAAGCTGCTGGCAATAAAATGGATTTCAGCAGCCAGTCTGCTTTGGCAGCCCTGAGTGTTTTATAAAATGGCATCAATGGTTTCAGGGCGGAGCCCTTTGTAAATCCCAGTAACGTTGCCGTTTGAGGCGGCACCACCAGCTTCTGTGATTCCAGCAGGATCCTGTACCGGATGGTGCCCAGGTGTTTTTTGTATTGTTTGAATAAATCGATGCTTAATGCCGATTTTTCCAGGTCCTGTTGCAGGTGTGCATCGTAGCTGAGTTGCCAGGAAGTATAGTCTGATGGCAATCGGGGGATCTGCATTCGATTCCCCAGTTTCAGGAAGTTGTCGTATACGGCTTCTTTTTCAGCATTTGTTAAACTTCTTTCCAGTATTTCAAAGGAAGCAATGGAATAATGGATCAGCATGTACAGTACATCGCGGAAGGCCCATTCTGGGATTTTCGCTCCCCTTGCTTTTTCAACATGGCCGTGTATGTCGTTTATGGAATCGATGGTGGCGAAAGCGTCTTCTTCGGTAGCGAAAATGATTTTCCGGGCATAAGAAACTGTTGAGAAAAGCCGGCCAATCGGGTCTTTGGGAATTTTTCCGGTGAAGTATAGCCAGTCCACCGCCTTATTCAATGCAAATTCTGCGGCCGATCCGGCGAAGATCAGCAGGATGGTATCAGCCTTTCCCCAGATTTTGCGGATAATATGGTCTTCCGCAGCGAAGTATTTAATACTGTTCACTTTATCAGGGTTTCAATGTAAGGTCCAGTAATTCATCCTGAAATTCCTCGAACACTTTTTTTAAGTTGCTATCCCCGGCTGTTCCATAATTCACCAGGAAGGCATGGGTTACCCCTTTATTCTGGAAATAAAATAAGTTCGCGGAATATCCCAGGTCCCGGCCGGAGTGCCCAACCCCGGCATCTTCACCACGGTCAATGAATTTTTTCATAATTCCATAGCCATATTGGTTGGGGAAATCAGGTTTGCCATAGGTTTCCATTGTGGTCAATGATTTCTGGGTTAGGATTGTCTTTTTGATTAAAAGCCTGTCAATGAATGAGTACAAATCAAAAACATCTGAATACAATCCGCCATAACCGTTACCACTACCCGTAACAAGGTTCGAAACATTTACAATGGTGTTGTTATTGTATAAATCGAAATATCCCTGGGCGGTGTTGGCTGGTAACTGGTCGTATGGCTGGTAAAAGGTTTGGCTTAATGCCAGCGGATGGAGCAGGTATTCTTTTAAGAGGTCTTCATGTTTTTTTCCAGTTGCTGCTTCCAGTATAAGGGATACTATAATCGTATTCGTATTAGAGTAAATTGCCGTATCGCCGGGAGCAAAGACGGGGGCTTTGCCATATATAATTTCCAGCAGTTCTTCCTGTTCCCATTTTTTTACCGGGTTGTTTAATACAGCGAGGTAAAATTTGTCTTCATCTATAACATCTGGAATGCCTGTTTCGTGTTTCATGCATTGGCCCAGCGTAATCAATTTTCCATTCGGCAGCTTATCAGTAATACGGGAAGGCAACCATTTTGTTATGGGGTCATACAGGGAGTTATAGCCAATGCCTGTATTGACTGAATCTTCAATCATTTTAAATACAAGGGTGCCCATAAATAATTTGGTGATACTGGCTATTTTGGCAACCTGTCCAACCCTGAACGGGATTTTCTTTTCTATATCCGCATAACCGGTTGAACCAACCCAGGTACCGTTTTTGTCGTTGACGAGCAATGAAATTCCGGGTAGTCCCTTTGTCTTGTATTTTTCAAGCAGGTCGCGGAATGCTGCATTTTTGGGGTGGTTATTGCTGGAGTCTGCCCAGGGTACATCCCTAGACTGATCGAGTGTATGTGCTATCTGTGCTTTCTGGCAGGCTGTCAACAGCAGGTATGCAAAAATAGCCAGGGTGTATATCTTTTTCATGGATTTTTTATTTTTTTCCGGGCAGGTAAAAGGCAAAACCGATGGCCAGTTGGTTATAGGGTAATATGGGTACGTAACTGTTAACAAATGGTGCCTGTATTCGCTGCTGGTATTCTATGAAAATCCTGCATTGCCGGGTATTGTTCCAGTTGAAATCGTAATTGGCGCCGAGGGTAAATGGAACCATCACTTGCGGCCTGCCTATTCCCTTGGCATTTACATACTCGCCCGAACTGTTTTGCTTTAATACGGCTGTGGTAGCAATTGAATGAAAATAACCCAGGCCAAGACTTACATCTGCGCTAAAATGTTTCACTATCCTGTATCTATAGCCGCCGGTCACGTAAATCGGGATGCCGTTTTGTACAAACTGGTGGTAGAAATAACCAGCTTTCAATTCCCAATACCAATCGTGCTTATTTTTCTCTTTCACATGGCCCCAGCCAAATTCAAATCCGGCATGCACAGGCTCATTGAAAAAACCTGCGAATTTCCCAAAAGGATAGGCGCTGGCATTGTCGGTGAATGCAGCGGAAACGTATTGTCTTTTTTGGGCAGAGGCTGTAAGTGTAAGCAGCAATAACAAGCCGCCGATTATTTTTTTCATTGTTCCTATTAATGTTAATTAATACAAGATGCTTAGGGAAGTTAAATTAAATAAAAATATATGTGGCCGGTATGATTTAAATCAGTTACCCAACTGTTCATTGGCTGCTGAAGATAACAAGTGGTTGTTTTGTAACCGGATTATCAATAATGGTTGACTGAACCTGGAAAACATCTGATAATAATCCGGAAGAAATAATTTCCTTAGGTGCTCCTTGTTTTACCAGGCTTCCTTCTTTAAAGAAAAGCAGGTTGTCGGCATATTGTGTAGCCAGGTTTATATCATGTATAACCGCAATCATTGTAACATCATCCTTTCCAAATTTCCTGAGGACCTGGAGAAACTCCTGCTGGTAATTTATATCAAGGCTGTTCAATGGTTCATCCAGGAAGAGGAAACGGGTTTCATTATTGTTTTGCACCCAGATTTGCGCCAGCACCCTTGCAAATTGTACCCGCTGTTTTTCACCTCCGCTCAGGGTCAGGTAATTCCTTGAAGTGAAGGAAGACAGCGATAGGAGGTCAATCACCTGCCGGCATATTTCTACATCTTTTTTAGTGGGATTAAACACAAAATGCGGGTATCTTCCCATCATCACAACCTCCTCAACGGTTAAAGGAAAACCAAGTTCGGTTTGCTGACTCATCACTGACCTTCTTTTGGCCAGCGCTTCGATGTTCAATTCCTTTATATCCTGTTGCTGGTAAGTTACTTTTCCGGTATATCCTTTTAATTCTCCACTGAAGATTTTTAGGAAAGTAGACTTGCCAGATCCGTTAGGGCCAAGGATCATATGCAGCTTGCCTGATTCGAATTCAGCTGTTATGCCCTTTAATATTTTCTTCCGGCCAATACTATAGGTAATGTTTTCTGTCCTAAGCACTGTTACCTCCTTGTTGTATACTATTGAATTTTTTCAGCAGGATAATAAATATTGGTGCCCCAACCAGTGATGTAATAATGCCGATTGGTATTTCTGCCGGGGCTAATAAAAGTCTTGCCATCATATCGGCAAGAGTTAAAAGCATGGCCCCTGAAATCATAGAAGCAGGTAATAATTTCTTGTTATCACTGCCAATCAGTAAACGCAAAATATGGGGGACAATTAGTCCCATAAAACTAATCACGCCCACAAATGCAGTGGCTACTGAAACCATAGCAGTGTTGATGACCAGTATTTTCTGCTGCAGGCGTTTGGGGTCAACGCCTAAATAAGTCGCTTCCTCTTCGCCAAGGAGTAAGGCATTCAGTTGTTTCGCATAGCTGAGTGCAATTGCAAATATAATTGCAGCAATGCTGCCTACGATAAAGACCTGTGACCAGGAAGCTCCTGAAAAAGTGCCAAGGCTCCAGAATGTAATACTGCGGGCTTGCGGATCCCTTGCCAGGTAACTCATGAAACCTGTGCCACTCAGGCCAATGGCGTTGATCGCAATGCCAATAAGCAATAAGGAAAGCGTGGATACCCTTTTCGCATTTTTCGCCAATGCATAAACTGCATAAGTGGCCAGCATTCCGCCGGCAAATGCAAAAACCGGCACAAGAAACGGGCCGGTAGCGGACTTAAATGCAACGCCAATACCGGTGCCCATCACAAATACTATTGATGCACCAAAAGCTGCACCTGCACTGGTTCCCACAAGGCCAGGTTCAACAATGGGGTTGCGGAATAATCCCTGCATCAGTACTCCTGAAACTGCCAGTATTGCTCCTGTTATGGCGCATAATAAAACACGGGGAAGCCGAAGTTCCCAGAACACAGCTTCGTGGATATTGGCGGCAGGCTGCCCGCTGATATAATGCTGCACAGCGCTTATGATATCTGTTAGTGTTATTGGCACTGCCCCAAATCCAATGGCACAGAGTAATACAATAACCAGTAATGCAATTAGTACTGGCAGGAAGTATTTGTTATTTCTGAACATCTGCCTGCGGATGGATCAGTTTCATTAATGCCATTATATTCTCACCGGACCTCGGACCAAAATAAACCAGGTCGTGTTCTTCGAACCGGACGATCCGTTTGTTTTTCCCCGCATTGGTCAGTGCCACACCGGGTACACCGCTAATGAATTTTTCCATACTGCCCATTTGGTCATAACCGAAATCTGTAGCAATAATTATATCAGGATTTGCAGTTGCGACTGCTTCCGCACTGATTTGCCTCGCACCTTTTGCATCATAATGGGCTGTCTTGCCACCAGCTAGCTCAATGTATTTATCTGCAGGGCCGCCACGGCCACTCATCACAAAATAGACATTATTAGCCCTGCCAAAATGGATCACCATTACAGTCGGCGTATCCTTTAAATGCATTTCCAGTAAGGCTTTTCTAGCTATATCTAAATCCTTATCTATTTTCCTGTTCAGGGAATCAGCTTTCTTTTCCTCGCTGAAAAATTTCCCCATTTCAGTGATCAGTAATTTAGCGCTGTCAATAGTATTCGCTCCGCCAAATGCTTTGATATTTAGTCCTGCTTTTGTGATTTGCGGTAACACATTTTCCGGACCGATATCATTACTGTGAATCACCAGGTCAGGGTCCATGGCAATGATGCCTTCAGCATTCAAAGCCCGGTGATAGCCAACTGTTTTCAGCAGTTTCGCACTGTCAGGGTATGTACTGCTCAGGTCTACAGCAACAATATTGTGTCCTTTGCCTAGCGCGAAAACTATTTCTGTAAGGTGCTTTGACAAACAGACGATGCGTTGCCCGCTATTATATGTGGTTTCTTTGTTTTTGAACCTGCCGCAGGACGCCAGCAACAGCGGAAGGGAAACTGCCAGGATAATTTTTTTCATCATCACTTGTAATTTAGAAATTATATTTCAGGTTTATCCCCGCGAAAATATTGGCATTCGGAGCTGCCGGCAGGTAGGCATCGGGCAGCTGGTTGGCAAATACCATCAGGTAATATTTGGTATTTGTCAGGTTTATAGCACCCAGGTATGCATCAATGTCGAAATGTTTTCCGAGAGCCTGGCGAATACCTAGTTTACCGTTCAACAGGTTATAGCTGCCTGCATATACATCATTCAGTGAAGTAATGGGCATCCCATCCCTGTAGGTATAAGTGAAGTTGGCATAGAGGCCGGCTGCCATTCCAAGGTCAACACCAAGGTTAAATACTTTCGGGGAAACAGCTGCTACTTTTTTACTACTGTAATCTTCGGTTACTGTTGCGGATTTCTGGTACCTGAAATCATCGCCATATTTAAAATCAGAATAAGTGAAATTGGCGAATGGCCTTACCAGGGTAACAAATCCATTTGTAGCACTGTAAGCCGTGAACCTTACCTGCGCTTCCAGTCCGTTGTCAATTTGCGTACCTCCATTCACCACATAGGAATAAAGGGTGGTATTGGGTGAAGCAGGAGAGGAAACAGCAACACTTGTCATTTTATCCGAGAATGTTGCATGGAACCAGGCCAGTTCATAGCTGAGCCTGCTGTTAAACAGGTTGCCTTTTGAACCTATTTCAAATTGCCTGCCGGTCTCGGCTTTTAGGTCTTCATTTACCCTGCCTGTGGCTGGCGTAGCCGGATTGGTTACTGCGGGCGTAGTGATATAGAAATAAGAACTTACCGGCGCTTTGTAGCCCACACTGTAAGATGCATACAATGAGAATTGCTTACTGAATACCTTATTGATGGCGAGATGCGGGGAAACCATGCCGCGGTAATCTTTATTGTAAGTAGCCGGACGGGTTGCTAGTTCCGGGTTGAAGCGGTCATTAAGCGTTAGTTTCATATTGCTGACCCCGACTCCAGCGGTAATGGACAGGTCTTTTGCCAGGCCAAGGGTCCATTGTGTAAATAAAGAAGTTGTTTTTGACACTGTTGCTGTATTCGAAGTATTGGCATTGATCACCCAATATGGATTTTCACCAAGGGTCCATGTGGTATCGGTATCCGCAGGGTGCTGTTTCATGTTGTAGCCGATTGTTTGTCCGTCCTGCCTCTGTGTTTCTATCCCGGTATTGCCGCTCAATGTTGCATTACTGCCCAGCTCGAATTTTGTGTCAAAGGTTGACCGTAAGCCATAATTAATGGTGTTTTTATCGGTCCATCCCGCGGCTGAACTTGCATTGCTGGTAAAGCCGGTACCGAATACAGTAGTGGTATTGGAAAGATGCTTGTTGAAGGCATAAGTATGTCCAACGCCTGCACGGAAACTGATCACATTGCTGTGCGCATTTCGCTTGATATAATCCGGATTACCGGAATAATCATTATTATTCCATTGGTCGATGGTCAGCTCCCCAAGCCTTTCATCATAGGAATTACTGTAACCAGCATAGGTAGTGACAGTTTGTTTCTCATTTGGAGTGAATTCACCAACAAAATTTACAAAGTCTTTTTTGGAAGCATTGTGGATGCTGAAACCATCTGAATTTTGGTGGCCATAATTCAGGAGGATGGAAGAACGTTCGCCGGCGGTTTGAAAAGTTGTGGTATACCTGCGCAGGCCGTAATTACCGACCATAACTTCCTGGCCGAGGGATGTTTTTCCTTTTTCCGGCCTGGTGGTTTTAAGGTTTACCGCACCGGCAGCAGCAAGTCCATAAAGGGTTCCGGCCGGACCCTTGATCACTTCTACATTACCTATAGATCCAAAATCAATATCATCCATAGTTGTTATGCCTTCTGCATCGGTAATCGGGATACCATTGAGGTAAACTTTTGAGCCCTGCCCATCGAAATTGCTGCTAATACCCCGTGTACCCCTGGTCCCGTTGCCATAACCGCGAATATTAAATTGCTGTCCGCCTGCAACACTCCTGCGGTTCATTGTAACACCCGGTACATTGGTTAAAATTGCGTCATCGAGGTACAACCCTGTGCCGCGTTTAAGTTCAGCAAGGGTAAGTTTTGCAATTGATGCGGGTTGGTAAAGCAGCGCTTTATTGAAATTGGAAGTGGCAGTGATCTCCACAACATCAAGGGTGCGGTTATTGCTTGTGAGTGAAATTGTAAGAATGGCATCGCAGTCTTTAACAGTAATCTTTTGTGCAACGAAACCAACATAGGAAACAGTGATAGAATTTCCCGCCGGGCAGTTGATGCTGAATGAACCGTCCCTGGCTGAAGTTGTGGCCCCGCCCGGAAATGTAATGGTAGCGCCGGAAAGTGGTGTATTGGAACCGGCATCAAGGATTTTCCCGGTAAGCATTTTTTGTGCAAACGATATTGAAACCATGGCCATACAGGCCAGGGTAAATAAAATTTTTGATCTCATTATTTAAATGATTTTAATAATCAACAGGTAGAATTGCCCCAGGGCAACAGCCATGTGCAGCCAGGGTCGTGTGTATTTACAATAAAATAAAGGGGACAGTCACTAAGCCCAGGGTGGTGTGGGTATTATTTCTTGGGGGTTGGAAATGATCCTGGAATCCCTGTTGAAATATTTTTTTTCCGCTTCACAGGTAACCCATTGTTCATTGGCTTGTTCAGGCACTGTAAATAAAGCAGCCTGGAATTTTATACTATATTTTCCGCTTTTTGTACCATCAGCATTTTCATGCCCTGTTTTCATGTTCCCGGAGAACTGGTCGACCAGTTTTTTTTCTTTTCGGTCATTAAGTGCATAATATACTTTCTTCCCCTGTTCGGTTTTGGTTCTTACTACATCGTATAATTTGTCCTGGTATGTAAATTCCCTGCCTTCTTCCTCCCAGGAAAGTTCATTGTTGTCCTCGATCCTGTCGAGCGAGGCATCAGGAATATTTTGGAGGATTTGGGCTTCGAAGTCCCGCTCTATGCTGATCTCCCCGATAACAAACACAATGAGGTGGCCATACTGAAAAAGCAGTATGATGAAAAGGAATGATATGGCGATTGTTTTTTTCACCCGGTTGGTTGACCAGGCCGCAAGGTAAAGATAATTGCCAGTAATTTATTTAATCAGGTAAACACAACCAGGGTATATACTTTTTCCAATAGGGTTTAAGTAGTAGGCAAACCTTGGGTATTGGATGTTACTTTTATCATAATGGCTCATAGATGTATCAGCAACTTTTATAAAATTTATCAGGTTGTACTTCCAGCAAGGCTTCAATTTTTTTTGCGGCATTCGTTATGGAGAGGCCACCAAGGTTGGTGCATCTTAGGGTATGGTGAATTTGATCACCAACTGCTTTCATTGTTTCTATTACTTCATCGAGGGGTATAAGTTGCTCATAATTGGATAAAGCCATATTGGCACAGGAAACAGCATTTGTGGCTGCCATTACATTCCTTCCTAAACAGGGGGCCTCCACGCGGTTGCCGATTGGATCACAAATTATCCCCAGGGAATTTTGTAGCGCTAACGAGGCTGCGGCTAAAGACTGCTTCAGCGTTCCACCGTTCATTTCAGTAATTGCTGCGGCAGCCATTCCACCGCCTGATCCGGTTTCCGCCATGCAGCCGCCCACTTCCGCTGCAAAAGTAGCGTGCGCCGCAATGAACACCCCTATTAATCCTGCGGATAACATAGCTTTGACTATCTCATCTTCGTGCAATTGCAGGGAATGGCCTGTCCCGAAAATTGCACCTGGCAAGGCTCCGCAGGAACCTGCAGTTGGAGCAGCTACAATTACGCCCATCGAGCTTTTTACTTCCATCATGGCAGAAACATACATGATGATCCTGTTATTGGTTTCGCCACCAATTAATTGGTTGGCATTGAGTTTTTCTTTAAAGAGTACCGATTGACTGCCTAAGATCCGGTCTTCATAATGCGTTCCTTTTAAACCCAGTTGAATTGCCTTGTCCATTATATGGATAATGTCGCGCATTTTTTCAAATACTTCCGACTCGGAAATATTTCCCCTTTTAGCTTCATAATCCAGGGCTAGTTGCCAAAGGGATTTATTTTTATTCCTGTTATACTCAAGCATTTCATTACAGGTAATAAATGGTACCTGTAAATTATTTCTTGCCATTACAGGCAGTACCGGTTTCAGGTATTTTATAACTGTAACTTCCTCCATGCTGAGCAATTCATTGCAAATAGAGGGATCAGGAAATGTTTGTGATTTGATTTCTATAAAACTTCTCTCGCCTTTATGGAATTGTATATCATCAAATGCAATGGATGCTTTTAGGTACTTGATTATCTTTTCCGCTTCTTTACAGTATATCAGTGTTTCAAAATAGTCGCCAGCCATCGAAATAGTATTGCCATCTATTTCAATCACTTCAATCATGCCCCCACCCGTAGAAATGGCTGTCAGGTTTCTTGTTTCTTTATTATTGCTTAGCGTAAACTTATAAGTATTCGGGTGACCAGCGCCTATATCACATATATTGATGGTTACATTTATTCCTGAAGTAGCCAGGTGTTTGTCAGATAGTGGCAACCGTTCATCATAGGCTTCCCAACCCATGAATCCACCGAATAAACCCATGTCAGAACCCTGGCTCTTGTGTGTTGTTGCCAATGAACCATTAGGGTCAAATTCAATAATGATATCCTTGATGTTTTCATCCATCAGGTCCCTGCACAATCGGGCAATGCGTAAAGAGGCGGCACAATGGGAACTGGAAGGCCCACGCATTACAGGTCCGATTACATCATTGAATATACTTGGATAAGTAGCCATTTAGCCTGATTTATAATCTCCTTAAAAGTTATTATTTATTTTTCTATAAAATATACGCCACCCTTTATTGTTTTGAATTCAACAATATTATCTGCCAGTTTTTTAAATGGCACGCTGTGTCCATTGCTTTTTATCTTCTTTATCGCACCGGATTCAATCCTGCAATTTTCGCCTGCTTTGGATACTATTTTAAGTCGGGTGATTTTTTTATTTTCCCAGGCATAACTTAATTCGAAAGCGCCTCTTGCGCATACGCCGCTGAATTCGCCCGAACTCCATTCATCAGGAAGGGCAGGCAATAATTTTATGTATCCTTCCTGTGATTGCAACAACATTTCCGTGATTGCGGCAGTCACACCAAAGGTCCCATCCACCTGCGGTGCCCGTCCGCACAGTGCGAAAAGTGATAAGCAGCTCTGCTCTTTAATATATCCTTTATAAATTTTATTAGCCCTGTTGCCATCGTTCAGCCGGGCCCAAAGCGCCATCTTCCAGGCCCTTGACCAGCCTGTGGATGCATCGCCCCTTTCTTCCAGAACTTTTTTATACGCGGCTATCAATGCGGGCGTTCTTTTCTCATACAATATCTTGCCGGGATACAGGCCATACATATGTGAAAAATGGCGGTGGTTTTTTTCCAGTGATTTCCAGTCATCGGCCCATTCCTGCAGTGAACCATCCCTGCCAATTTGTGGCGGCACTAATTTTTCACGGGCTGTTTTTACCTGCTGGATGAATCCATCATTCTCGCCAAGGATGGCGGATGCTTTTATGAAATAACCAAACAGGTCGTAGAGTATCTGCATATCAATGGAAGAGCCTGCGCAAATTGTGGTGCCTTCCCTGAACCCCGCGGTTACTTCGTCAAAATAAGGTTTGTTGCCGCCGCCATCCGGAAAGTTTTCGGGGGAAGTGGATGGATTGGTTACCAGCCATTTTCCGTTGGGGTGGGTCACTAAAAAATCCATAAAGAATTGTACCGAACCTTTTATCAATGGATAAGTCTCCTGCAGGAAATTTTTATCCATGGTGTATTGGTAATGCTCCCATAAATGTGTGCACAACCAGGCGCCACCAACAGTGAAAGTGCCCCAGGTTGGTCCATCCATAGGCGCAGCGACACGCCATATATCCGTATTCTGGTGGAAGACCCATCCGCTGGCACCATAGTGTTCCCTGGCAACCTGTGTACCCTGGTCTGTTAGTTCTTTCACCATGCGGACCAGTGGCTCTGCACATTCGGACAGGTTACCGGTTTCTACCGGCCAGTAATTCATTTCGGTATTAATATTTGTGGTGTATTTCGAATCCCATGCCGGGTTCATATCATCATTCCAGATGCCTTGCAGGTTGGCTGGTTCGGTGCCAGGCCGGGATGAACTAATCATCAGGTACCTCCCGAAATTATAACTGAGGGCAGACAGTGACGGGTCTGGACCTGATTGTATTTTTTGTATGCGTTCCGGTATCGGGAGAAAAGAGTTTTGGGTGATGGGTAATTTTAGCGAGACCCTGTCGTAGTATTTTTTATAATCGGCGACGGCTGATTCAAGAATACTTTGCCAGGTTTTGTTTTCTATGCCATTAAAGTAGTTATCTACCCGTTGGTGCTGGTTTGCACTTACATCTTTATAGTTGATGAAATTTGTTGCAGCAGCAAAATACAAGGTAACCGCGTCGGCATTTTCAATGATTAAATCAACGCCATCTGTTTTTATAGTACCACCTTCAGGAACAGCTTTTATGCGGGCTTCATATTTTAATTTCCCTTCAATACCCATGTAGTCGGCTGATTTACCAGTCAGCACTAATCCGTCATTACCATAGGGGTCCATTTTGAAATAATCGGTTGCATAATTGGAGTGCGCCTGGTTTCTTACGCCGCGCAGGTTTGCGGTGAAAGAAATACTGCCGGGTTTATCTGCAGTGACCCTGACTACTATAACCTGGTCGGGTGCAGAAGCAAATACCTGGCGCAGGTAAGTGATGCCGTTAGATTGGTAAGAAACACCTGTTAGGCCGGTCTCCAGGTCGAGCCAGCGCTTGTAGTTACTGACAGAATCCTGGTTCCTGAAAAACAGGTGCAGGTTAGCAAGTGACTGGTATTTTTGTTGTTCAACGGGGTATCCCATCAGCTTTCGCCCGAATAAATTATGCGCCGCTAAATATTTTTCTTCGAATACAAGTTTCTGGATTTCCGGTAAGGCGGTGTAGCCACCTTTTACGACGGTTGAATATGGCCCGCCGGTCCAATAGGTTTCTTCATTAAGCTGGATACGTTCTTCACCGTTTTTGCCGAATACCATGGCGCCTAACCGGCCGTTGCCAACAGGGATTGCATCTTCCCATTTTTTTGCAGGTTCAGGGTACCATAGCACGGTAGATGGATTGAATGCCTTTGAATTTATCCGGTTTGGGAAGTCGCTGTGTTGAGCCCGTAGTAAGGTGGCTGAGAACGATAAGAAAGTAAGGAATAGCAATGCTGCGTTTTTCATCTTTGTACCCATGTAAATTATATTGCTAAAAGTTGGTAGGATTACCATTGCTGAAATATAATTCATTAAGCGCGCTTGGCAGAAAATTTCTATATCATTCTGCCCTTAAACTCTTTATCGGATTGGCAATGGCTGCCCTGACAGATTCATAGCTGACAGTGAGCCAGGCGATCAATAAAGCTGTAATGGATGCAACAGCAAAAATGATCCAGCTGATATCTATGCGATAAGCGAACCCTTTCAGCCAGCTGTTGATAGCAAACCAGGAAACCGGGATAGCAATTGCTGTGGCAATAAGGATGAGCCGTGTAAATCCGGTCGATAAAAGGTATACAATATTAAAAATAGAAGCTCCCAAAACCTTACGAACCCCGATTTCCCTGGTTCTTTGTTCGGCCATGTAAGCAGATAATCCGTATAAGCCCAAACAGGAAATGAAAATTGCAAGGATGGCGAATATGTTGAAAAGTTTGCCCAGCTTCTGTTCGCCTTTGTACAGGTTGGCGAGGTCTTTGTCGAGGAAATTATATTTGAAAGGATAGGCCGGGTTGAGTTGCCTGCTGATTTTTTCCAATGCTTTGATGGTCGCCTCGGTATTGCCCGGTTTTGTTTTTATGACCACATTACCGCCATATTTGTTCAACCGAAGGATCAATGGTTCTATAGCCTGCTGGATCGGTTTGAAATTAAAATCTTTAACTACACCGATAATTATTCCTTTCTCATTTTGAAAAGTCAGTGGTTTGCCTGCTGCGTTTTTTATATTCATCCCCATTACCTGCATGGCTTTTTCATTGATGATGAAATTGGTTGAGTCGGCTTTGAATTCCTTTGAAAAACTTCGGCCGCTTAATATTTTCATCTGGAAAACATCAATGAAATCTTCACTCACATCCATTGAAGGAAAGACTGTTTGTGCATTAGGGTCTTTCCCTTCCCATAAAATACTTACTGTACCACTGGTAAGATTTGTTGGTAATTCGGAAACAATGGCAAAATCAGCAGTAAGTGGATTCCCTTGTAGCTCGGTTCTGAGTGCCTGTTGTTTGTTCCACATTTCGCCGGTCATTTCCATATACAACAGGTTTTCTTTTTCAAAGCCGAGGTTCCTGCTTTTTATAAATTGAAGTTGTTTGTATACCACTACAGTACCGGCAAGCAGCACTATCGATACAATAAACTGGGTAATTACCAGCCCGTTCCGGAATAATAAATTTCCGCCCATTGATTTCATGTTTCCTTTCAGCACTTTTACCGGGTTAAATCCGGATAGGAATAATGCGGGGTAACAGCCGGAAACCAACCCTGTAGCCACCGCTATACCCAGCAGCTGAAGCATAAATTTTCCATCCAGGAAATGGCTGGACAATGATTTTTCAGAGATAGTATTGAAAAGTGGAAGAAATACCAGGACAATCCCAAAGGCTAAGAGCAGTGCAAGTAATGCTATCAGCAAAGACTCACCCAGGAATTGGGTAATCAGCTGTTTACGGCCAGCGCCAACTACTTTTCGTAAACCAACTTCTTTTGATCTCCTGGCAGAGCGTGCTGTGGCGAGATTCATGAAATTGATGGAAGCCACTGCAAGAATAAATATGGCGACAATAAAAAAGATCTTTACATATTGTGCATTTCCATGACCGGTCAGATCTACCTGTAAGTTGGAATGCAGGTGAATACTGGTTAACGGTTGCAATTGAAAATCTACTTTCAGTTCTGCCACATTTACATGTTTCTTATAAATCTCATTGATCTGTTTTTCCAGACTTTTTAAAGAGGCTGTTGCAGGGACGAAGTTTTTATCCAGTTGCACATAGGAGTAAAAATTGAAATTATCCCACACGTTTGTCTTAAGGTCAAAGTTTGTTTTGGCAATTGAAGACATGGGCAGGATGAAATCAAATTGTAGGTGTGAGTCAGGAGGGATATTTGCCAGCACACCGGTTACAGTAATATTGTCACCATTATCTTTTCTTATGGTCTTGCCCAGGGCATTTTCCTTCCCGAAATATTTGGTGGCCATGTCTTCTGTGATCAATACGCCATCGGGACGGTCAAGCGCTGTTTTCGCATTACCACTAATCAACGGGAAAGAGAAGATTTGGAGAAAAGTAGAATCAGCATAGAACACCCGCTTTTCTTCAAATTTTCGGTTGTCTGCTTCAAACAGGTTAGTGGAAATATGGCTAAGGCGGACAAAGTTCTTTATTACGGGCATTTCTGCTTTCAGGCCGGCGGGCATTCCAGCCGGGTTTACTGCTGCCTTAAAATCCCCGGCGTTGCAGGTGATCCGGTAAACCTGGCCGGCGTTTGCGTGGAACCGGTCATAACTCAACTCGTTTTCCACCCACAAAAAGATAAGGATGCTGCAGGCCATACCAATAGCCAGTCCGGAAATATTAATGAAGGAATACGCTTTATGGCGGATAATATTCCGGAAAGCGGTTTTTAAATAATTTTTTAGCATGGGCTGGCTTTGGTAGTCTGATAGTTAGACGGGCGGGGGCCGTAATTAGTTACCAGGAAATGTGGACTTGCAGTAATCAGCCTGGTTAGGGAGTACTATTAGACCTCTTTGGCTCCCCGATACTACCTCTTTGGGTCCTCTTTGGGTCCTCGGCCCCGGAGGTCTTTCCGAGGACCCAAAGAGGAGGCAAAGAGGAGGCAAAGAGGTGTTTTCGAGGTAAAATGGACATTCATCCCAGGAATGAGTGTAGCCCGTCACAGGAATGGGTGTAGACCGTCACATAATTGAAGAAAAATAGTGGTTGTGGTTTGATTTTTGGGACCGGAAGATCTTAAGCCCAATTTTTTATTTAAATCCAATTTCATCATGGCACATGCTAACAATTCTGTCATTACCGGAAAATTAAAAGGCTCCTTCGGGAAAAAACTTGTATTCCGCGAGTGGTTACTACCACAGCGGCCCAGGCAAAAACCAGGAAAAATTCCTGCTGGCCGCCCGTTATGAAAAATTCACTATCAATGACCCCGCAATGGTAGCAGGCTATGCAGCTCCCTTAAGATCCATGCAGAATGTATACAGCAGGGAGTTGGAAGATTTACCGGACAAAAACAGCATTAGCCGGATGGATAAGTTGAAACCCCTGGATTTGAAAACTTTTCACCAGTATTTATGGGGATAAAATGAAAAAACCCATTTACTACTGCGTAAATGGGTTGCTTAAAATTGCTTTTGTAGCGAGATCGGGAGTTGAACCCGAGACCTTTGGGTTATGAATCCAACGCTCTAACCACCTGAGCTACCTCGCCAGCGGGACGCAAAAATATAGCATCAGGATTAATTTGCGAAATGAATCGACAATTTTCTGCCGGAATACAACCGTTTTTTATCGTTTGTTATAGACTTCAAGCGCTTTTTCAAGGCAATCCATAGCCGCATGTATGGAGGGTACATTTAATACGTAAGCCAGGCGTACCTCATTTTTCCCGAGACCGGGAGTTCCATAGAACCCGGTTGCCGGGGCCAGCATAACCGTTTGGTCTTTGTAAGAAAAGCTTTCCAGCAACCATTGGCAAAATTTATCGGCATCATCAATAGGCAGGCGGGCAATGGCATAAAAAGCCCCGCCGGGGTTTGGGCAGAATACCCCGGGCATAGCATTGAGCCGGCTTACAAGGGCATCCCGCCTTCTCAGGTATTCAGTTTTTGATCCGTCAAAATAATTGTCGGGCAGGTCAACCGCAGCTTCGGCAGCAACCTGGGCAAAACCCGGCGGGCTCAGCCTGGCCTGTGCAAACTTCATTACTGTATCGAGCAATGACTGGTTGCGGGTTACAAAAGCACCGATCCTTGCACCGCATGCGCTGTAACGTTTGGATATGGTATCCATCAATACAATATGATCATCAACCCCTTCCAGTCGCATGGCGCTGAAATGTTCCCCCGAATAACAAAATTCGCGGTATGCTTCATCCGCAAACAGGAACAACTGGTGCTTGAGAATAATTTGTTTCAGGACTTCCAGTTCCTCGCGGCTATACAGGTACCCGGTTGGATTATTGGGATTGCAGATAACGATGGCTTTGGTACGGGGAGTAATGGCTTTTTCAAATTCAGAAATTGGGGGAAGTGCAAAACCATTTTCTATATAAGAAGTGATCGGTTTAACAACAACTCCGGCAGCTACAGCAAACCCGTTATAATTAGCATAAAAGGGTTCCGGAATAATTACTTCATCACCCGGGTCCAGGCATGCCATAAACCCAAACAGGATCGCTTCTGAACCGCCTGTGGTAACAATGATCTGGTTATAGTTAACCGTAATGCCCACTTTTTTATAATATTCCACGAGTTTGCGGCGGTAGCTTTCATTGCCTGCGCTGTGGCTGTATTCCAGGACTTTAAAATCGTGGTTGCGCACGGCATCCACCATCGCTTTTGGCGTTTCGATATCAGGTTGGCCGATATTCAGATGGTACACTTTCACGCCTTTTTTCTTTGCGGCTTCAGCAAACGGAACCAGTTTGCGGATAGGTGAAGGCGGCATATCCCTGCCGCGCTGACTTATTTGTAACATGCCCCAAAGATAGTTGCTGTATATGATCCGATCTTTTTATCTTCCTGTAAATGTTGGAGAATACGGTATGATCTGGATCCAGTTTATTATTTTAATCGCGATGATATTGATCGGTTCCCGGATGAAGGGAATTGGGTTAGGTGTGATGGGGATGCTGGGCATGCTGGTATTTGTCCTGGGATTTGGGATGCGGCCCGCGGAACCCCCGCTGGATGTGATGCTGATTATTTTAGCTATTGTCACCACTGCGGCTACTTTACAGGCTGCGGGAGGACTCGATTACCTGGTGGGTGTGGCAGAAAAAATTATCCGGAGTAATCCGTCGAGGATTGTATTCATTGCCCCGTTTACGGTGTTTTTCCTTTGCCTTTTTGCCGGCACCTCGCACGTGGTTTATTCCCTGTTGCCCATCATTGCAGAAGTGTCTGCCAAGAAAAGGATCCGTCCTGAGCGGCCACTCAGCATTTCCGTTGTAGCAGCCCACCTGGCATTAACCGGAAGTCCTATGAGTGCAGCAACAGCGGCACTGGCCACCATCCTGGCCTACAATGGTGCAACCATCCATATCATGATGGTTTGTATACCTGCCTGTTTGCTGGGTGTCCTTGCCGGTTGTTTTACGGCAATAAAAATGGGGAAGGAATTAGAAGCCGATCCGGTTTTTCTTGAGAAAATGAAAGATGCGGAATTCAGCAGCTGGATCAATTCAGGTATACAGCAAACAAAGCGCGACCTAAAGCCCGGCGCCAAAAAATCGGTGCTGGTATTCGGGGCGGCAATTCTATTTGTGGTGGTATTCGGGGCGTTCCCCGCATTGTTGCCAAACCTGGGCGAGGGTAAGGAGAATTTCGCTGTCAAGGCCGATGGTACCCTTAAAATGGCAGCCATAATTGTTCTGGTAACTTTGTCTGCATCGGCAGTAATGATGGGAATCACAAAAACAAAATCGGCAGAAGTAATGAAGGCAACGTTATTTACTGCAATGGCTGCGGCTGTCGTTTCGGTTTTTGGTGTTGTATGGATGAGCGCCACTTTTATGGCGCATAATGAAACAGCTATAAAATCGGCTATGGGCAGTATTATTAACCTGTATCCCTGGACATTTGCGATAGCTGTATTTATGATGGGGATACTAATGTTCAGCCAGGCTGCAACGACCCGTGCGATGATGCCACTGGGACTAACGCTTGGCTTATCCCATGGTGCCTTAATTGGAGTATTCCCGGCCGTGAACAGTGATTTTGTTTTACCAGGGTATCCAACTTTACTGGCAGCTATAAATGTGGATCGCACAGGATCAACGCAAATTGGGAAATATATTTTTAATCATAGTTTTATCCGGCCCGGAATGGTGGCTATTTCAGTAGCAGTAGCTACCAGTTTTTTATTGGGCAGTTTTTTCCTATGAGTCTTTTTCAGCCATTAATTTTTCCCTGATGGCCATCAATTCTTTTTTCTGCGCGTCACTGATTTTGGGATAAGTAGGGTCTATTTTGTTGAATTCATGAATTATGACAGCAGCCATACAAACCCGGGTAAACCATTTGTCATCTGCGGGTAACACATACCATGGAGCATATTCTTTAGATGTAGCGCTAAGCATTTCTTCATAAGCTGCCATATATTCATTCCAATAGCCCCTTTCTGCGATATCACCTGCAGCGAATTTCCAGTTTTTTGTGGGGTCATCAATTCTTTCCAGCTGGCGCTTTTTCTGTTCTTTTTTTGACACATGCAGGAAAAATTTCAATACGACTGTGCCGGTCTGTACCAGGTTTTTTTCAAAACGGTTAATTTGTTTGAACCTTTGTAACCAGAAATCTTCTGTAATATCTTTTACTTTTTCAATGCCTGGAAGATTTTCATTGAGTATATATTCAGGATGAACCCTTGTTGCCAAAACATTTTCATAATGTGAGCGATTGAAAATGCCGATATCCCCGCGTGCAGGCAGGGCTTTAGTGTGTCGCCAGAGGTAATCGTGATCCAGTTCTTCTTTGGAGGGGGTTTTAAAACTTGTCACCTGGACACCCTGGGGATTTAGCCCTGACATAACATGTTTTATAGCGCTGTCTTTTCCGGCGGCATCCATTGCCTGAATCACAATGAGCATACTGTTCCGGTTATGTGCATACAGTTTGTCCTGCATCTTGGCGAGATTTTCAATACCATACTCCAATAAATTCGCCCCATCCTCTTTCGTCATCATTTTTTGGTCATAGTCTGTATGGAAATCCTTCTTCAAAGAAATTTTTTTACCAGGCTGAACATATAGCGTTTCGAGGTACTCGATAAATGGTTTGAGGTTCATATAGAGTGCAATTTTCCCTAATATAAGAAAAAAAAAGCCTGGTACAATGCTGTACCAGGCTGTATTATTTTACAGGGATGCTTATTTTCCTGATTTCTTGTCTTTTTCACTTTCGAATTTCGCATATTGTTCAGCGTTTAAAACTTCACCACTGATGCGCAATTCAAGGGGCTGGTCTGCACCTGCCACTTTTACAAAAATTGTTTTTTCAAACGGGCCAGCTGAGGCGGCATTAAAACCAGCAGTGATTTTATTGCTCTTGCCCTTTGCGGTTGGCTGCTGTGGCCATGTCGGGGTAGTGCAACCACAACTTGCTGTGGCACTTTCTATAACCAGTGGCTGGTCAGAAATATTGGTGAATTCGAAAACGTGGTTTACAGGTACACCTTGTTTGATTTTACCGAAGTTGAATTTCTGTTCAGAAAATTTCGCGAATTCATCAGCTTTCTTCCCCTGGGCAAAGATAGAAGCACTTAGTACAACTGCGAATAAGGTAAGCGCAAGTGATTTCATAATTATTGATTTAACGTTGTTTAATTGACTTGTTTCAGTAAAGTTACAGAGCTATTTGGAGGAGCTGATGGCATTGATTTAGCCACCTGACCTTTTATATAGATTGTTTTCGTATGGATTCCGTTGTATGATATGGTAACAGATTTTTCAAAAAGTCCTTCAGCGGCCGCATTATACCCAACTGTAATCAGGGTTGATTGCCCTGGTGCAATAGCGTCGCCAGACCATTTTGGGGTAGTGCAGCCACAACTGGCGGCTACGTTATCAATTTTTACTACTTCTTTACCGGTATTGGTCAGTGTAAAATCATATGTAACAGGCCTTCCCTGCCTTATGGTCCCGAAATCATGGGACGGCGCGATACTTACCAGGTCCTCAGAACCGGCAGCATTTCCCGATTGTGCCATCAGGGAAAATGTTCCCAAAGCCAAAGTGAGCAGGAGTATGATTTTTTTCATATAAATATAGAACGCATAACAAATGTAGCTATTGTGGTGGATTTTGCTAAAATCCGGGGTAAGACATTTGTTATTAATGAGTTAATGCGGCTTTTTTCACCCGCCGGGTAATTCCCGCCGGGAATTACCCGGCGGGTAGGGCTAACAGTTGTTCGCTTCGGTCTTTTTCCTTTAGATTTGTTGCATGGAAAATCTCTTGGAAAACGACTTATTGGCTTCTGAAAAGCTGAGTTTCGATCGCTTTTGCGATGAAGTTCTCCGTGATTATCAGTTGGCCTGTATAAGCCGCGAGGCCAGCCTGATAGGACGGAAGGAAGTCCTTACCGGAAAAGCCAAATTCGGCATCTTTGGAGACGGAAAGGAGCTGGCGCAGATTGCAGCGGCAAAATTCTTCAGGCCAGGCGATTTCCGGGCAGGGTATTACCGTGACCAAACCTTTATTTTTGCCAGCAAACTCGCCACGCTGGAGCAATTTTTTTCACAGCTGTATGCTAATCCCGATATCAGCGAAGATCCATTCAGCGCTGGCCGCCAGATGAATTCCCATTTCGCTACGCCTAATGTGGATGCGGAAGGCAACTGGATGCCTTTAGCCCACCAGAAAAATGTAACCAGCGACATGGCGCCCACAGCCGGGCAGATGCCCCGCGCACTGGGACTTGCATTTACCAGCAAGGTATTCAGGAAGGTAGACCGGCTTAAAGAGTTTACTGATTTATCCAACAATGGAAATGAAGTTTGTTTCTGCACCATTGGAGATTCTGCTACATCAGAGGGCCATTTTTGGGAAACCATCAATGCTGCCGGGGTTATGCAGGTGCCCCTGGCCATTTTTATATGGGATGACGGATACGGTATTTCAGTACCCAAGAAATACCAGACAACCAAGGGATCTATTTCCGAAGTGCTGAAAGGATTCCAGCAAAAGGAGGGCACCAACGGAATTGATATCTACAGGCTGAAAGGCTGGGATTATGCAGGTATGGTGGAGCTGATGGAACCCGCTATTAAAAAGATAAGGGACACCCATATACCAGCGGTATTTCATATAGAAGAAATGACCCAGCCCCAGGGACATTCAACTTCGGGTAGCCATGAACGCTATAAGACGCCAGAAAGGCTGGAATGGGAACGTGAATTTGATTGCATAAAAAAATTCAAGGAATGGATACTTGAAAATGCACTTAGTAGTGAAGAGGAGTTATCTGATATTGAACTGAAGGCGAAGGAGACAGTACGCGACAGTAAGAATAAAGCCTGGAATGCATACCTGAGGCCTATCAAGGAACAAGTGGACAGGGTAGTGGAACTTGCACAAAGTGTTATGCAACAGATACCGGAAAAGGCTGAAGCAATAAATATACCCATAAGAAAATTGCAGGCAGAGAAAGAACCTTTGCGCCGGGATGTGATGCACACCCTGCACCAGGTAATAAGCCTGGCTGGAAATCACGACAGCGCTTTCTGGTTAAAGGATTATTATAAAGAATTGAAAAGCCTTAATGCAACATTATACAATACGCACCTCTATAACGAAGGGCCGAAGAGCGCACTAAAAGTTGCAGAGAATAAAGTGCAGTACGCTGCAGATGCCCCGATACTGAACGGATATGAAATCTTAAACCGTTATTTTGACCAGCTGTTTACGACCAACCCTAAGGTATTGGCCTTTGGGGAAGATGTAGGATATATTGGGGATGTGAACCAGGGCTTTGCCGGGTTACAGGCCAAGCATGGCGAATACAGGATTTCAGATACCGGTATACGTGAGCTCACCATCATGGGGCAGGGGATCGGTGCTGCTTTCAGGGGATTGCGTCCGATTGCGGAAATACAGTACCTCGATTATTTATTATATGGCCTCCAGCCTTTAAGCGATGATGTGTCCACTACCCATTACCGCACTTTTGGAAAACAGAGCTGCCCGCTTATTGTCAGGACCCGTGGACATCGGCTTGAAGGTATATGGCATAGCGGGTCTCCGATGGGCATGGTCATCAACTCACTGCGGGGCATGTTTGTTTGTGTTCCAAGGAATATGGTTCAGGCAGTAGGCTTATACAATACCCTGCTGCAGGGTAACGACCCGGCCATTATGATCGAATGCCTGAACGGTTACCGGCTCAAAGAAAAATTACCTGAAAATCTTACCGGTTTTACTGTTCCTTTAGGGATACCAGAAATCGTTAGGCCGGGTGCAGATATTACCGTGGTATCTTATGGTTCAACGCTTCGCATAGCCCTGGAAGCTGCAGATTATTTGGCAAAAAATAATATCGATTGTGAAGTGCTTGATGTACAAACCCTATTGCCATTTGATATCCATCACCAGATCCTGGCTTCACTGAAAAAGACCAACAGGATTCTTTTTGTGGATGAGGATGTTCCTGGCGGTGCTACAGCGTATATGTATAATAAAGTAATGGAAGAGCAGGGCGGTTACCGCTGGCTTGATGTGGCGCCAAGGACTTTAAGTTCCAAACAACACCGTGCAGCTTATGCCAGTGACGGTGATTATTTCAGCAAGCCGAATGTCGAAGATATTATTGACGTAATCCAGCAGATGATGGCAGAATAATTCTGTTAAGGGTATAATTCTTTACTAAGGCAGGGAACAGGGTTTAAAACATTATCCGCTGTTCCCTGCCTTAATTTTATTTTGTGTTATTCTGGTCTATGTAATCTACTAATTTCCAAAGATCACTCCGGACCATTTTCCGGGTTTGATCTGCCTGCCCGCTGAGCCTTATAAAATCTATATTGTTTGGCATACTGTTGAAGGCCTCTTCATATTTGGAATCTATAATGGACCTTGGGTTATCGAAGAAGTTGGCTGTAAAAAAATCGCTTTCTGCGTTGAATTCATAAGGCAATAACTTTTCATACAATCCCCAGTCATTCAGGGCACCCAGTTTCATTCTTTCCTGGTGTATAGGGTAGTAAACTTCTGTTTCCATTTTTACATAATCTGCTGTCCGGCCCGGATTGGGTTTCATATAGTCAATTTCAACATAGGGTGAAATTGCTTTCTTAGCGTCTATCCCTGCCCGGTGAAGGTAAATTTCCCTTTTTGCCAGCGTCCGGCAATCCAGCAGCTGTGTCATGAATTGCTGGTAGCTGGTTGGTCCGCTTACGGCTTTCGCGTACATGTCTTTTGGAATTACAGGGTTATCGACCAGGTCGCTGAAATTGTTGGATATAATTACCGATACAAAATTGTACGGGGTCTGTTCACCGTCCGGGATTAGTACTTCATAAAAATACCATCCGATGATTGACTTTTGCTTAAACTGGTACTCCAGGACTTTGTGCGTTGTTGATTTTACAAGGCTGGTATATGTTTCCTCCTTGCCGGGTTTCAGCTTGTAGTAATTGATGGCGGCATAAACTGGCAATTTAGCAGACTGGGCAAGGATTTGCTGACAGGAAACGGAAATGGCAAGAAGCAATAAAAACAATCGCATGATTTGTTTCCTGCCATTTGATAAATAGCAAAGAAACTGGTGGTGTTTTTTACGCATATACAAAGATTGAGTGTTAGGTATCTTTGGTTGCAGGGGTGTAGGAGTACTTATGAGGGGCGGAGGGGGGACGGAAATGACAGCACTAATCCTGTGTGTGTATACAAGTTAAGTTATTGTTTTCTTAAATGCATAAAAAAGCCTGTTTTATAAAACAGGCTTTTTTACAGATTAATTTTAAGGTCAGGCCAGGTTATGGAAGACTTTTTGCACATCTTCATCCTGTTCAATTTTATCGACCAGTTTCAATACATCCTGGGCCTGCTCTTCAGACAGTTCAACTGTGTTAAGCGGGATCCATTCCACTTCAGCGCTTATTGGTGTAATCCCTTTATCTTCCAATGCTTTTTGCATATTCCCGAAATCGGTGAATCCGCAGCGCACCACCAGTACATCTTCGCCATTCTCACCGGTTCCTTCCCCCAGTTCCTCCAATCCGTAATCAATCAGTTCAAGTTCCATATCCTCGGCATTCAGGCCTTCCGGCTTTAACCGGAAAGCACCCATTTTCTTGAACTGGAAACTAACGCTTCCGCTATTGCCCAAAGCGCCACCACCTTTGTTGAAAATTGATTTAACATTGGCAACCGTACGGACATGGTTATCTGTTGCTGTTTCCACTAAGATGGCCACACCATGCGGACCGTAGCCTTCATAAAGAATTTCTTCGTAATTCTCCATGTCTTTGCCCTGCGATCTTTTGATAGCAGCTTCCACCCTGTCTTTTGGCATGTTCACTGCCTTGGCATTCTGGAAGCAACGGCGAAGGGCCGGATTGGTATTCGGATCCGGGCCACCTGCTTTAACGGCAATGGCTATTTCCTTACCAATCCTTGTGAATTGTTTGGCCATCCTGTCCCAGCGGGCAAACATGGTGGCTTTCCGTACTTCAAATATGCGACCCATAATATTTGTAGGTTTTACTAATTTATATTGTTATTGCCTGTCAATCGGAGCGCAAAGGTAAAAAATCAACCCTAAAAAAATAAAGAAACCCGCTTACTGGAGATCTGCCGGGTAAGCAAACCTTTCAGATAGCGGGTTTTTAATATATCAAAATGGGTTTAATTAAAATCCTTTGCGTTCGGCAGGATTTCTGCGGGCGAGTGACCGGGTTCGTTCAACATACTGTTTTTTCGGCTATAGGTAAAATACACTATAAGACCTACGGCCATCCAGCCAATTGCCACTTTAAGTGTGGTAAGGTCAATGGCAGCAATCATGCCTGTACAGATGAGTGCACCCAGGATTGGCACCAGGGGAACCAGTGGGGTTTTAAAAGACCGCGGGATTTCCGGGTTTTTTATCCGCATGATCCAAACACCAATGCTTACCAAAACAAAAGCAAACAGGGTTCCGAAGCTGGTGAGGTCGCCGGCAACATGGCCGGGAACAAATGCAGCAAAGAGGCCTACAAAAACAAATAAAATAATATTTGCTTTATAAGGTGTCTTGAATTTTGGGTGCAATACACCAAAAGCTTTCGGGATTAACCCATCATTACTCATAGTATAGAAAATACGGCTTTGGCCCATTAACATGACCAGGATAACAGAGGAGAAACCAGCGAGGATGGCTACGGTTACAGCCGTTGCAAGCCAGCCATACCCGGGCATATAGGCCGTAATGGCATAGGCAACTGAGGCTTCACGACCCTTTTCCGGGTCAACAAAATCCTGCCAGTGGGCAACACCGGTCAATACATGCCCGAATAAGATATACAATATGGTACAAACCACCAGTGAGCCTAAAATACCAATAGGCATATCACGTTTGGGGTTTTTGGCTTCCTGGGCGGCAGTAGATACGGCATCGAAACCAATAAAGGCAAAGAAAACTATTGCTGCGCCGCCTAAAACACCACCCCAGCCATGTTTGAAAACGCCACTATAGTTCACGATTTCCTTACCGGCAGAATCAAGCACTGGCGGCGTATGTTCGGGAATCAAGTAGGGGACATAGTTTTCGGGTTTGATGAATTTCCAGCCTACGAAAATGAAGATCAGCACGATCGCCACTTTAATAAAAACGATAATAGCGTTTACAAAAGCACTTTCCTGGGTGCCTTTGATCAGTAAGAGGGTTAATAATAACAAAATCAGCAGGGCGGGTGCGTTGATTAATCCCTTGTGGGCTATCCCGGCAGAGTCTGTGAAACTTTCAAAGGGTGAATGGCACCATTCATAAGGAATGCTGCCCCCCAGTAGCTTATTCAGGTATTCACTCCAGGCTATAGAAACAGTAGCTGCCCCCAGGGCATATTCCATTATGAGGGCCCAGCCTATGATCCAGGCTATCAGTTCACCCATGGTTACATAAGAATAGGCGTATGCGCTGCCTGCAATTGGAATCATAGATGCAAACTCAGCATAGCAAAGTCCGGCAAATGCACACCCTACAGCAGCAACGATAAAGGATATTGTTACTGCAGGTCCGGCAGCCTGGCCGGCAGCTGCAGCAGTACGTACAAATAATCCGGCACCGATAATGGCGCCAATACCCAGTGCAACGAGGTTAACGGCGCCGAGGGTTCTTTTCAATCCCTTTTCAGAATCAGCAGCCGTGGCCAGTAATTGAGAAAGTGATTTTTTTCTGAATAAACTCATATAAGCGTTAATTGTTTTTTGATGCAGTTTTGAAGCCCGTAAAATAAATAATAATTCCATTAGTGGCCAGTAAACTTTGATTGGTCGCTGATTTCAGCCGATTATTTTGGTAGCATCAGGATTTTTTTGAATTTTCGGCCTTCCTAACGTCAAGTACAACACCTCACAATGGTTAAAAAAAACAGGTTAACGGTATATATATTAATAGCAATGGTATTGGGTGTCCTGGTCGGGTATGTAGTTCACCAGGCTGCAACACCAGAGTGGATTTCCGGTTTCGCTGCAAACATTAAACTGCTGACCACCATCTTTTTGCGGATGGTGCAAATGATTATAGCACCCCTGGTATTTTCCACGCTTGTGGTAGGTATTGCCAAGTTGGGAGACCTCACTGCTGTTGGCAGGGTAGGAGGGAAAGCTATGCTTTGGTTCATCACTGCATCCCTGGTTAGTTTATTGATCGGCATGGTACTGGTAAATTTTTTCCAGCCGGGAACCGCTATTGACCTGAGTAATGCAGACAGCACCGGAGCGCAGGACCTGGTCGGGAAAACAAAAGCCTTCACCCTGACCAATTTCGTGGAACACGTATTTCCGAAAAGCGTAATAGAAGCCATGGCCACCAATGAAATACTGCAGCTGGTGGTGTTCAGTATCTTTTTTGGTATCGCCGCAACATCAATCGGCGCATATGCAAAACCCGTCATTAAAGCACTGGAGGGTATATCCCATATTATTTTGAAAATGGTGAATTATGTGATGGCTTTTGCTCCCCTGGGTGTATTTGGCGCCATCTCCGCTGTTATTGCTGTAAAGGGGCTTGAAGTGTTTAAGTTTTACGGGTTATACCTTTTGTATTTCCTGATTGGCATTTTGGTATTATGGTCGATTTTATTGCTGGTTGGTTTTTTACTGCTGGGTAAAAGGCTTCCCAAATTGTTGAAATCCATTGCGCAACCGCTCCTGATTGCATTCAGTACAACATCCAGCGAAGCTGTTTTTCCAAAACTAACGGAAGAGCTTGAACGATTTGGTTGCCGCGATAAAATTGTATCCTTTATCTTGCCGCTGGGTTATAGTTTTAACCTCGATGGCAGTATGATGTACATGACATTTGCAAGCCTGGCCATTGCCCAGGCTTATGGTATACACCTTGACCTGGGAACGCAGCTCACGATGTTAATAGTACTGATGCTTACCAGCAAAGGGATTGCAGGTGTTCCGCGGGCCTCGCTGGTTGTAGTGGCAGCCACTTGTGGCATGTTTAAAATTCCACCTGAGGGTATTGCCTTAATTTTGCCGATCGATCATTTCTGCGACATGTTCCGGAGTATGACTAATGTACTGGGGAATGCTCTCGCAACAACTGTTGTAAGTAAATGGGAAGGAGAACTGGAGGGCTAAACCCTGAAATAGTTATGAAAAAAAAATGTAAAAGCACCTGGATACTGATTGTAACGATTCTATTCGTTTTGCAGGCTAATGCCCAGCAGGAAGTTAAGCTTAGGGTAATAGACCAGTATGAGTCTCCTGTGGCTTCATTCAGCCTCCAGACAAAAACAGGGGAACAATCTTATTCAGCAAATAAGGAAGGCTATGCAACGGTGCAGCTGGTGCCTGATGAAAAAGTCCGGCTGCTGGCAGAAGCCCACGACACAATTGAATTTGTTTACCAGCAACTGACCCCGGAAAAAGTAGTGGTAGTGCACAAGTTTTTCCACTGGAAAGACATGCTGAACCCTATGTTTTATATTGCTTATGGCGGATTGTGGTTGTTGTTATTGATTGTCTTTGCAGAAACCGGGCTATTTGCCGGGTTCTTTTTACCGGGTGACAGTTTGCTGTTTGTGGCAGGCATATACAGCACCAACCTGGCGCATGAATTCCTGAAAATATTTGCTTTAGGCGGATTGGAAAATGAATGGATTGACCTGTTTATCCTTGTAGGGTTGGTTTCGTTTGCAGGTATAATAGGGAATACAATGGGTTTCTGGTTTGGGCGTAAAATTGGTCCGACTATGTTCCGATGGAAAGACAATTTCTTTTTCAAGAAAAGGTACCTCGATGAAGCACATGATTTTTATGACAAACATGGCGGCGGTGCAGTTGTATTCGCCCGCTTCCTGCCAATCGTAAGGACCTTTGCGCCAATCATTGCAGGCATTGTGGGGATGGATAAAAAGAAGTTTGCATTTTTTAATATTGTGGGCTGTATCTCATGGGTAATCAGTATGATATTTGCCGGTCATTTTTTGCAGAAATGGGTGAAAAACCAATTCGGCTTTGAACTGAAAGAACACCTGGAGATAATTGTAATAGGAATTATACTGGTTACTACCGCCCCGGTCATTTTCAAACTAATTACAGGAAAAGCAAAATCCAGATCATATCCGCAGGGATAATAACTTCCGAAACTATGAACCAAACCATTTCACCCAGGGCTTCCGTTTTTAATATTGCTGTTATTGTAGCCGCACTTGGTTATTTCGTTGATATCTACGACCTCTTATTATTCAGTATCATCAGGATACCCAGCTTACAATCGTTCGGATTAAGTGATGAACAAATCAAGAATGACGGATTGTTTATTATTAATATACAAATGCTTGGCCTTTTGGTAGGCGGCATTTTGTGGGGTGTGCTGGCAGACAAAAAGGGACGCCTTAGTGTTTTATTTGCTTCTATTATTTTGTATTCACTTGGAAATATTGCCAACGGGTTTGTGCAGACTGTAAACCAATATGCATTGGTACGCTTTATTTCAGGGATAGGCCTTGCAGGTGAATTAGGCGCGGGCATTACGCTGGTCAGTGAATTGTTGCCAAAAGACCGCCGTGGGGTGGGGACTTCATTGGTGGCCGGTATCGGGTTATCCGGTGCTGTGCTGGCCTATTTCATGAAGCAGCATTTTGAATGGCGGACCTGCTATTTTATTGGCGGGACGCTAGGGTTTATATTGCTTTTCCTCCGGATTAAAGTGGCTGAATCGGGCATGTTCCACCAGGTAAAGCAAAGCCAGGTGAGCAAAGGGAATTTCCTGATGTTTTTTACCAATGCCAACCGTTTCAGGCGATATATGCTAAGTATCCTGATTGGTTTTCCTACATGGTATGTGATTGGTATTTTGGTAAGTTTTTCCAAAGAGTTTGGCAAGCAAATGAATGTGAGTGGCGAAATTGACCCGGGGAAATCTGTCATGTATGCCTATGCGGCAATTTCCCTTGGTGATATCATCATCGGGCTGGTAAGCCAGCTGTTAAAGAGCCGTAAAAAAGCCTTGTTCCTTTTCTATGGCATAACCATTATTGGTATGGCCTGGTTTTTTAACCTGGAAGGGGCAACTGCTCAGGATCTCTACTGGGCTTGTGCATTGTTGGGTTTTGGAACTGGGTTCTGGGCTATTTTCGTTACAATGGCAGCAGAGCAGTTTGGAACTAACCTGCGTGCTACCGCAGCCACCACGGTGCCAAATATGGTGAGGGGCTCGCTGAACCTGATCACCTTGTTATTTACCGGGCTCCAGGCCAGCTATGGTTTTATACACAGCGGCATAATTACAGCTGTAGTAATCATGGTTATCTCTACCATTGCGGCAATATTTACACAGGAAACATTTGGGAAAGACCTGAATTTTGTGGAAGTATGAAAGTACTCATCATAAGGTTTTCTTCTATCGGCGATATTGTACTAACAACACCGGTTATACGCTGTTTGAAAAAGCAGGTTGACGGCATTGAATTGCATTACCTTACCAAGAAATCATTCTCGGCCGTATTAAAATCTAACCCGTATATCGACCGGATGCATTTCCTGGAGGACGATATCAATGAGACGATAGAAGAACTTCAGGGAGAGCATTTTGATTTTGTGGTTGACCTGCATAATAATCTCAGGTCTTTGCGCATTAAGAATGCCTTGCAGTGTAAGGCGAAGAGTTTCCATAAACTCAATATCCAAAAATGGTTGTACACGAACCTGAAAATAAACCTGATGCCCAACATACATATCGTGGACCGATACCTGAAAACGGCAGAGGGACTGGGGGTTGTAAATGACGGGAAGGGACTTGATTATTTTATACCTGCAGAGGATAGCATACAACAATCAGATATCCCTGCCCCACACCAGTTGGGTTATATTGGTCTGGTAATTGGAGCAGCACATGCCACCAAGCGATTGCCCCTGGAGCGACTTAAGGAACTGGTTGCCAGTATAGACCATCCTATCATTGTTTTAGGGGGTCCGGAAGACAAGGTTAATGGTGAAGCGCTGGCAGCGATTGACCCTGTAAAAATTTATAACGCCTGTGGTAAGTTTAGCCTGAATGAATCCGCCGACCTGGTAAGGCAGGCCAAATTAGTCATAACACATGATACCGGCTTAATGCATATTGCTGCTGCTTTCAGGAAGCCAATAATCTCTGTTTGGGGAAATACGGTGCCTGCATTTGGAATGTATCCTTATTATGGCAACCAAAATCCCTATTCGGCAAATAAGTCGTATGAAATAGTGGAAGTGCAGGGCCTGCACTGCAGACCCTGCACCAAAATAGGTTATGAAAAATGCCCTAAAGGACATTTCAAATGTATGCAGGAAATTCCTTTGCAGCAGATCAGGGAACTGGCCCGGCAAATACTGGCAGTGCGCTGATTATTTGGCGTAAATACCTGTCCATTCGCCAGTACCATCAAACTGGTTGAAGCCAACCATTGAATCCTCACAGAAAAAAGTCCTGGTCCATTCATCCTGCAGGTTAAAATAATTGTACGTGTTTGAACTGGTTTTAACGAGGTATCCTTTCCAGGTTCCTTTTTCGTCAAAATCCAGCACTACAAACTGGTTGGCAATTACCATATAGCCCGCCATTTTGCTGTCCTTATCGAACACATAATATCCTTTCCAGGTATCATTACTCAGCGGGTGCAGGCTGAATGTATACATGGGATTGATACTGTGGTTGCTTTGCGGACTAAAATCCTTGTTGAATTTAGGATTGATAAGCTTGTTCTTGTCCGGATTAATCCCATCATTCATAGATGGATTGATATTCCAGTTTTGTTTCGGGTTAATACGCATGTTCTTCCCCGGATTGATTCGCGGGTTGGAATACGGGCTGATAACCGAATTGAGGAGCGGGTTTCTTTGAGCAGGAAGTTCAGCATCTTGTGCGTTTGACAACAACCCCAGCAAAGACAATACTACGGTGAGTAAAGGCTTGATCATACACTTTTTGTTTGAATAGGTTTCAGAATAACTTGCTTTTTACAGCAAGGATTAAAGCGGGTTTATTCACCCAGAAAGCTTTAGATAGGTGTTGGAGAGAATGTAAACGTAATACAAAACTAATAGAATAGTATCGGCTTCAAAATAGTTGGGGAAATATTTTTTTAAGATGCATAAAAAAAACCGGCGCTTGCCGGTTTTTAAATTATTCAATATACTGAATTACAGTGTTTTAAGTACGTCATTCATTGTCCTGACAGCATCTGCACTTTTTTTGAAAAGTGCTTTTTCTTCGTCATTAAGGTCAAAATCAACGATTTTTTCCCAGCCATTCTTTCCGATTACCACTGGAACACCAAGGCAAATATCGGTCTGGCCGTATTCCCCGTTCAGTTGAACGCAGCAGCTAAATAATTTCTTTTCATCACGTACAATAGTTTCCACCATTGCTGCTCCTGCTGCTCCTGGTGCATACCAGGCAGAAGTGCCGATAAGTTTGGTGAGTGTTGCACCGCCAACCATTGTATCAGCAACGATTTGCTCTTGTTCAGCCGCACTGAGGTACTTTGTTACAGGGATGGAATTCCAGGTAGCAAACCGGATCAGGGGAATCATTGTGGTGTCTCCGTGACCGCCGATTACCAGGGCATTCAGGTCGGAAGGAGAGCAGTTCAGGCGTTGGCTCAGCTGGTACTTGAACCTGGCGCTATCCAATGTGCCACCCATGCCGATGATCCGGTTTTTAGGCAGACCGGTTGCAGTCAGCGCCAATTGGGTCATGGTATCCATTGGGTTACTAATGACAATGATGATTGCATCAGGAGAATATTTCAGGATATTTTCACAGACATTTTTTACGATACCTGCGTTTGTGCCGATCAGTTCTTCACGGGTCATTCCCGGTTTACGGGGAATTCCAGAAGTAATTACCACCACGCTACTGCCGGCAGTTTTGCTGTAATCATTGGTAGACCCGGTAATTTTGGTATCAAAACCAAGCAGGGCTGCTGTTTGCATCATGTCCTGGGCTTTACCTTCTGCAAGGCCTTCCTTGATATCCAGCAACACCAGTTCCTGGCAAAGTTCTTTACGGGCAATATTGTCAGCGCATGTAGCACCTACGGCGCCGGCACCAACTACAGTTACTTTCATGTATGAATATTTAATGCGTGAGAGATTGATTTGCGGGGCAAAGATAATGGAAGGGCGATCAATTCTTTTTCGCAAATCCATTTAAAACTTTATCTGCCGGGGTTGTTCCCTGGAATGATGTTAGCAGGTTGCCTTTACGGTCGTATAAAGCTATGAACGGCAGGTTGGCAATTTTATAGTAGGGGGGGAAAAAAAACTTTTCATCCCTGCCTAAATACAGGTTCTTCCATTCCGACAACTTATACCTGTCATAGAAAAGCTGGAGGTCGTTCATTGGCTGGTAGGTGGCTAATACCAGGTTATACTTCTGGAAATCATTGATAATGGCTTTTATTGACTCTACCTGTTCGGTGCAATGGTGGCAATCGGGACTGAAAAACATAATCAGGGTGCCTTGTCTTTTTGCCAGGTCCTCGCGATGAATGGTTTTGCCGTCGAGGGTTTTTATTTCGAATGGTGGAATGGTGGGGTAGCGCAGAAATGGGGCAACGACGGATGGATCTGTGTTCTGGGCAGAAACTGGTTTGGCAGAAAATGCCAGAATAGCCAGTAACACCGTATAAAAAGTTCGGCGTAATGTTTTCATGCAATAAAATTAGGCGCAAAACCGCACTTAAAGAGCTTAACAAATATTTTAACAATTTTATGCCGAATTGCTACGATTATGTCGTAGGTTTACGAAAACATCGTAGAAATGGAAAAGTTAACGACACAGGAAGAGCAGGCCATGCAGGCTGCCTGGAAAACGGGGGAGGGAAATGTAAAAGCTATCCTGGAGAGTATGGAGCCTCCGGTGCCACCTTATACTACCCTTGCGTCTACTGTGAAAAACCTGGAGAAGAAAGGCTACCTCCAGAGCCGGTTAATCGGGAATACATACATCTACCGTCCAACAATAACCGAAGCGGAATATAAGAAGGGGTTCATGGGGAATTTTATCAGGGATTATTTTGATAACTCCTACAAAGCCATGGTTAATTTTTTTGTGGAGCAAAAGCAGCTCAGTAAAAAAGAACTGGAAGAAATACTGGGCATGATAGAAGGTAAACAACAAAAAGATCAGTAAAAACCGGGGTTATGCCAGATATTTTATGGTATGTATTGAAAGTTTCGATCAGTTTAGCGGCTGTGTATTTGTTTTACAAACTATTGCTTGGCAGGCTAACATTTTACCAGTGGAACCGCTGGTATCTTTCAGGTTATGCTTTCGTTTGTTTCTTTTTGCCCCTGATGAATATTTATAGTTGGATGGAAAGCCATCCCACCGGACAATTGTTTCGGTTAGTTCCGGCGATGCATAGCCGGACGGCCAATGCAGCGTTGTTTCAGGAAAATCGCTGGACAGTATTTGATGCATTTTTGCTGGTATTTGCGGCAGGGGTTGTAGTAATGCTGGCCAGGATTGCGGTACAATTTTTTTCACTTTACCGGATGCACAAACGGGCCCGTTTGCTGACGGATGAAGGCATTAAATTGTATGAAGTAAGCCATCCCATTATTCCATTTTCATTCGGGATGTCGGTCTTTATCCATCCTGCACAGCACAGTGAGGCAGAATTGAAAGATATCATCCGGCATGAAATGGTGCACGTGCGGGAGCACCATACGGCAGATATCATTTTTTCTGAGATTTTGGTCGCGCTAAACTGGTTTAATCCATTTGCCTGGTTGTTAAGGCAGGCCATAAGGCAAAACCTGGAATTTATTGCAGACAGGCAGGTATTGGAACATGGATTGGACCGGCGGCAGTACCAGCATTTATTATTAAAAGTAATCGGGCAACAGCAATTCAGCATTGCCAGTCATTTAAATTTTTCAGCACTTAAAACAAGAATCACCATGATGAACAAGATCAAATCAGCGAAGGTGCACCTTATTAAGTTTCTTTTTGCACTTCCTATAATTGCAGTTTTATTGCTGGCCTTCAGGCAGGACCAGGAGCCGCAAAGAACAACGCCGGATAAGGCTGTAACGGCCATGGATACCTTGCCGCAGCTTGCACCGGCAGGGGGAAAGGTTGCCATCAACGAGAAGGGGTATTACCTTACAGTAGCAGATAATTCAGGGGAATGTATTGTGATTGTGAAAGACAAATCCCAGGCACTGGTAAAAGCCATATTACTGACCGATTGGAATAAGGACAAGGATAGGTTTGAGGCGTTATACGGTAAACTAATCGCTCCGCGGCCGCCTGCTGCACCTGCAGCTCCTGCTATGCCTGGATTAGTGGAAGTTAGCCTGGCTCCCCCGCCGCCTCCGCCAGCATTGGCGCCACCACCACCTCCGCCAGCACCCAAATTGCCAGAAAATGTTCGTAGCATACAAGTCGATAATAAAGCGGCAAAGGTCAGGCTGAAAAATGGTAAGACCGAGACCTATAACCTTGCTGATCCAACAGAAAAGGCAGCCTTTGAGAAAAAATACGGCGAATTGCCGGAAGTTCCGGCACCAGTGGTAAGTCGGGCACCATCTGTTCATATAACCCCTGTTCCGGCTGTTGGCCCAAAAGCCACACCAACCCCAGCCGTTAAACCTGAAGAAGAATCTATTTCGATCAAAGCCACAAGCATTACCATAGTAGAAAAAAATGATGAGACCGAAATAGACCCTGAAAATCAACCACTTTACTTCATAGAAGGGAAAGAAGCCACCAAAAAGGATATCAAAGCATTAGCTCCGGAGGATATAGCCGAAATGACCATTTATAAGGGGAAAATGGCCATTGAGAAATATGGTGAAAAAGGGAAGAACGGCGTTATTAACATTTCCCTCAAAAAATCAAAAAAAGTCACTCTTTTCAATCCCTTAGCCATTTTATCAGTTGGGAAAGACAAATGTTAAGGGGCATTTAAGACCGCCCACTTGCCTTGTAACCGAATTACAGTAGCTTTGCACCCTCGAGAAAAATTTGAATTGAAAAAATTGTAATTCGTTATGGCAAATACATCGGACATCAGCCGTGGCCTCATTATTAAGTTAGAAGGCAGCTTGTACAAAATCGTGGAATTCGGAGAAAACAAAACTGCCCGTGCAGCCGCCAAAGTATGGGCAAAGCTGAAAGGTGTGGACAATAACCGTTCTATTGAACAAACCTGGAACAGTGGCGATACTATTTACCCGATACGTGTAGAAAGAAAGAACTACCAATTCCTTTATAAGGATGACAGTGGCTATAATTTCATGGACAATGAAACATTTGAACAGATTGTTGCGGCGGAAACTTTGGTAGATGCGCCACAGTTCCTGAAAGACGGCCAGGAAGTATCGGTTTTGATCAATACCGATACAGATACGCCAATGAGTATTGAGTTGCCCGATAAAATTGTATTACAGGTTACCTATAGTGAGCCCGGCATGAAAGGCGATACGGCAACCCGCACCCTGAAGCCTGCAAAAGTTGAAACCGGCGCTACAGTTATGGTTCCGCTTTTTGTAAATGAAGGTGAATTGATTCGTATAAATACGAAAACGGGCGATTATGTTGAGCGTGTGAAGGAACAATAATTATTTTGGCAAATGAATATATTGCCCCTCCTGGCGAGGGGCAATTTTATTACCGGGGATCGATTCTCAAATCTAAAATCTTAAATTGGCAATCTTTCCTATCTTAGCCGCCTAAATTGATCACCAACTGTAAATTCAGTACAATGGATTTTAAACAAATTCAGGAGTTGATCCGACTGATCAACAAATCGAACATCGGTGAACTGACGATTGAGGAGAAAGGGTTTAAGGTTACGATTAAGCAAAAGCAAGACAACATTCAGCAAGTAATGGCAGCTCCTGTTTATGCGCATGCTCCAGCAGCGCCAATGGCTGCGCCAGCGCCTTCACAGGCACCCGCAGCCCCGGCAGCCGAAAAGGCGAAAGCAACTGAATCTGCAAATGCTAATCTGGTTACCATAAAGAGCCCGATGATCGGTACTTTCTACCGTCGTTCCTCACCCGATAAACCACTTTTCATTGAGGTAGGTGAAGAAGTTACCCCGGGAAAAGTAGTTTGCATTATTGAAGCCATGAAACTCTTCAATGAAATTGAAAGTGAAGTAAAAGGGAAAATTGTAAAAGTCCTGGTTGAAGATGCTTCCCCTGTTGAATACGACCAACCATTATTCCTGGTTGAACCTGCGTAGCAGGCCCTGAACTTTAAAACCTTTAAGGAAGATGTTTAAAAAAGTATTGATCGCCAACCGCGGTGAGATTGCGTTGCGTATAATCAGGACCTGTCGCGAGATGGGCATCAAAACGATTGCTGTTTATTCTACCGCCGATAAAGATAGCCTGCATGTGAAATTTGCCGATGAGGCGGTTTGTATAGGCCGTCCGCAAAGTGCAGATTCTTACCTGAATATTCCGCACCTTATGGCAGCGGCTGAAATTACCAATGCCGATGCAATCCACCCGGGATATGGATTCCTGGCGGAGAACGCCCGTTTCGCGGAAATATGTGGCGAGCACAATATCAAATTTATAGGACCAACTCCCGACCAGATCAGGGCGATGGGCGATAAGATCACTGCCAAGGAAACGATGATCCGTGCCGGTGTGCCGGTGATTCCGGGAAGTGATGGATTACTCGCCAGTCTTGACCAGGCGTATACCGTAGCCCATGAAATGGGTTACCCTGTTATCATCAAAGCCACCGCCGGTGGGGGTGGAAAGGGAATGCGCGTTGTTTGGTCGGATACCGAAATGGAAAAGGCCTATGACCAGGCAAAAGCAGAAGCCCAGGCCTCATTTAAAAATGACGGCATCTACATGGAGAAATTCGTGGAAGAGCCCCGGCATATAGAAATCCAGATTGCCGGTGACCGGTATGGAAAAGTTTGCCACCTGAGTGAGCGCGATTGTTCCATCCAGCGCCGTCACCAGAAACTGGTTGAGGAATCACCGTCTCCATTCATGACCCCTGAGTTAAGGTATGCCATGGGCGAAGCGGCTAAAAAAGCTGCAGGGGCTATTCAATATGAAGGGGTGGGAACCATTGAATTCCTGGTAGATAAGCACCGCAATTTTTATTTCATGGAAATGAATACGCGGATCCAGGTGGAACACTGCGTTACCGAGGAAGTAATCAATTTCGACCTGATAAAGGAGCAAATCAAAATCGCCATGGGCGAACCGATCAGCGGCCGCGATTATGAACCACAAATGCATGCCATCGAATGCCGGATCAATGCTGAAGACCCATATAATGATTTCAGGCCCAGTCCGGGTAAGATCACCGTATTACATACGCCCGGAGGGCATGGCGTTCGGGTAGACAGCCATGTTTATGCAGGCTATACGATTCCACCCTACTACGACTCCATGATCGGGAAACTGATTACGATTGCACGTACCCGTGACGAAGCCATCGATACGATGTACCGAGCATTAAGTGAGTACGTTATAGAAGGTGTGAAGACAACGATACCTTTTCATTTGCAGCTGATGCAGAATGATGATTTCAGGAGCGGTAATTTTACCACGAAGTTTTTGGAATCATTTACGATGAAATAATCTGAGAAGAAGCCAGTGAATTGTTCGCTGGCTTCTTTCATTTTGAAATTCCTCAGTTCCAGACGGCTTCCAGTAATAATTCATTGAAATTAGCCAGGGATCTCAGTTTCAGGTCGGCAGACCCCCATTTGTTATGTGAATATTGATCTGGTGCAGGCACAACCACGCATTTCATTTTTGCTGCTTTTGCCGCGATCATGCCATTAAAAGAATCTTCAAAGCAAACGCAATGGAAGGGTGAGGTTTCCAGTGCTTCAGCACAATTTATAAAAACCTGCGGATGGGGTTTGCCATAATCCAGTTCACCTGCTGAACTGATACTGTTTAGAAAAGGCCCTATGCCTAACTTATTCACAACCACATCAATCATCTTCATGGGCGAGGAAGAGGCCAATCCGATTTTGTAATTCTTTTTCAGGAAAAAATTGATAATATGCTCAACCCCGTCCATCGGAGTTGCGGAAAGCCTGATTTTTTCAACGGCAGATTCTTCAATTTGCCGAATTGCATCCGGGGCTTTAGACAGGTCGATACCAAAATACCTGAACCAATGGTCTATCCATTCTATGGTTCTTAACCCGGTGCTGGAGTGGTATTGTTCCGGGGTAAGCTGTACACCAAAAAGGGAAAGGGTTTCAACGCCTGCTTCCTGCCAGTAAGGCTCGGAATCAATCAGCAGGCCATCCATATCGAAAATGACGGCTTTTTGTATCATGCGCAAATATACAAATCAGCCCTTTCATTAAACACCCCTATATATGCGCAAATCAGTATATTGCGGCTCTGATTATTTGTTCCAACAACGACCCCTTCATGAGTGAACTGATTGATCGATTGAAGCAAATCCGACTGGTAAGGAAACTGGTTTATGCGGTGGTGGGAGTTATATCCTACCCCGGACTTGCCATAGTGAATAGGATAAAAATTTCCGGCACTGAAAATATTGAAAACCTTCCCCGGAAAAATGTATTGTTTGTCAGTAACCACCAAACCTATTTTGCTGATGTAATAACATTCCTGCATATTTTCTGTGCAGTGAAATGGGGCAAGAAAAACAAACTTGGCCTGCCTTATTATTTGTTGAATCCGTTTACCAATGTTTACTATGTTGCCGCAGAAGAAACCATGAAAGGCAGTTGGATCAGCAAGTTTTTTATGCTTGCGGGTGGATTAACAGTGAAACGTACCTGGCGGACCGGGGCCACTGAAGTAAGGAAAGGACTTGAAGTGTCAGATACCAGAAAAATTGAACGCGCATTAAGCAATAGCTGGGTTATTACTTTTCCCCAGGGTACGACAAAGCCATTTGCCCCGGGCAGGAAAGGCACAGCCCTGATCATCAAAAAAAACAGGCCCATTGTTATACCGGTTGTCATTAATGGTTTCTGGCGTGCTTTCGGGAAGAAGGGATTGACCTTTAAGAAAAAGGGTTCCCTGTTAACCGTAAAGTTTAAAGAGCCGCTGGTAATAGATTTTGATGCACCTAACGAGATGATTCTTGAACAGATCATGGATTCCATAGAACAGAGCAGGAAATACATGATGAAAGTGCCCCACCTTGCAGAAACATTCAAGGAAAAGTCTGCCTCAAATAAATCATAGCCTGGTTATAAACTCAGGTAGCCTGGAACAGTGCTTTTAGTTCTGTTGCATCATGAGGCTTCATTTTTCCACCAAGAATAAGGCGCAATTGCCTTCTTCTCAAAGCGGATTCAAATAATTTTTTTTCATCTTCCGATTCGGCGATAACAGCCGGAACAGCACGTGGTTTGTGGTTGGGATCAAGGGCAACAAAAGTATAATAGGCTTCATTGCTCTTGTACTTATACTGGTGTGTGAAATCTTCTCCCCATACATTCATGTGGATCTCCATAGAAGTATTGAAAGATCGGGTAACTTTTGCTTCGATATGTACCACATTGCCCAGCTTAATTGGTGCCTCAAAGGAAATATTATCCACGGAAGCTGTAACGACCGGCGCATTGCAATGTTTGCTGGCAGCAAGGGCCGCGGCGATATCCATCCAGTACATCAGCCGGCCTCCCATAAGGTTACCGTACAAATTGGTATCATTGGGCAACACCAGTTCGGTCATAATTATTGAACTTTCAGAAGCCTTGCGTGGTTGCATTTGTTCAGTTTTGAAGTTGCAAGCTAAGGAATTTGGGAAGGTGAATCATTAATCGTGAATCAGGAAGCGGGAATCGGGAGTATTTAGACCCGGATTTGGTCAAGGCTGGAAAGGTAGTCTTCATTAACATCGGCACCAATACCAATGCTATCCGGTAATTCAACGAAATACCCATTATAGCGCACACCCCCGGTTACCGGATCTTCTTTATGGCCAAGGAGGCAGGTGTCCATATCATAAAACAGTACATTGCCGAAAGCTGTTGCAAAGTGTGCAAATGCGGTTAATGCTACCCTGCTTTCGAGCATGCCGCCCATCATACAGGGAATGCCGGCTTTTTCGCATACTCGATTCACTGAAATCGCTTCCAGGATGCCCCCGGTTTTTGCCAGTTTGATATTTACATAACTACAGCTATCTGTCCTTATTAACCTTTCTGCATCATGGTGGTTATAAACCGATTCGTCAGCCATGACAGGAACTGGTGAAATTTTCTTTAGCCCGGGCAGCAAATGGTCGTTAAAGGTTCGCATCGGCTGTTCACAAAACTGGATATTTAAATCACCCATGGCTACAAGGGCTTTTTCAGCACCTGGGCGATCCCAGCCCTGGTTGGCATCAATGCGCAAAATAATTTCCTTGCCGGCTGCCTCCCTGATCAGGCGAACCCTTTCAATGTCTTCTTCAGGAGACCGGCCCAGTTTTATCTTTATGATACGAACCCCGTTTTTCACAAACTCAATGGCTTTATCAGCCATGTCTGCAGGCGAGCCAATACCAATGGTTAAATCCGTTTCCAGCTTTTTTTGGTTTTTCCCCCCAAGGAATTGGAATAAGGGCATGCCGGCGGCTTTTGCGGCTATATCATACAGGGCCATATCAAAAGCACTTTTGATAGTACTGTTACCGGCAGTAAACAAATGCAGTTCCTGCATGCGGGCATCAATTTCCAAAGGATCCTTTCCCTTCCAGAGAGCCGCAAAATCCCGGGCCATTACATAACAGGTAGATTGCGATTCGCCTACGATCATTGGGAAAGCGGAACATTCACCAACCCCGTAAAACCCTTCATCAGTTTGCACACGTATGAAAATATTCTGTGCGTAGTGCATAGTTCCGGTGGCAATCGTAAATGGGTGCATTGGAATGCTGAAACTATAAATATCAATATGGGTAATGAGCATGCTGGTAAAATGATTGCCGAAATTAAAACAAAGGCCTTTTAGAAGAATGATTTTAATGGATTTGATGGGTTATCCAGTAAATACTGAAGGTCATTGTTACAATTTAATATTAAGTATGGAATCCTTAAAAGGAAAAACTGTTTAAGTAGCCGGAGCCGCATCCTGTAAAATCCTGGCACAGCAGGTAATGGTTGCCGATATCAGTAATCCGGCCGACATGGCAAGCCTTCAATAAAAAATCTTCCGGTTAATCACCAGGCGATAAAGTAAAAAGCCAACTTTACTTAGGTTGCTCCCAAACAATTCTCCGTAATTTTACCTGCATAAATTTCTTGCATGAATCCCCAACCCGTTATTTCATTCGACAATACTGAAAATGCCTTTGCCTACAAAACTGATAAATCATTACGGAAAGCGCGGTTCTTGTTTTCCAGTATGGGTTATGGTATCCTGGTGAAGTTGGGAACGCGAATTACCCCCTGGGCAATTAAATCAGGTTTACCCATTAAGGGGTTAATTAGGAATACCATTTTTGAACAATTCGTGGGAGGTGAAACACTGGAAGAAACGGCTTCAGTTGCTAAAGTCCTGGGCAAGTTCCATGTACAGGTGATTCTTGATTATGGTGTTGAAGGCGGCGATTATGGGGAAGAAGGATTGGATCATGCCTGTGATGAATTCATAAGGGTAATAGAATATGCTGCTACACAACCAAATATTCCTTTCATGAGCGTTAAGGTAACCGGACTTGCAAGAACCGGGTTACTTGAAAAACTGGATGCAGCTGCCATGGCAAAAAGTGGTTTTGAAGGAAGGGTACATACTGAAGTCCTGACGGCTTCAGAAATTATAGAATGGGATCGTGTGATTGGCAGGATGCACAAAATCTGTTCAATTGCTGCCGATAAAAAAGTAGGTGTTTTGATAGATGCGGAAGAGACCTGGATTCAGGACCCTGTTGATGCGCTATGCATGGAAATGATGGCCTGTTATAATACAGAGAAAGCAGTTGTGTATAATACGCTTCAATTATACCGGCACGACCGCCTGCAATTCCTTAAAGACAGTTACCAGGCAGCAGAGAACAAGGGGTTTGTACTGGGTGCAAAACTAGTACGGGGTGCATATATGGAGAAGGAGCGGAAAAGGGCGGAAGAAATGAATTACCGCTCACCCATCCAGCCCAATAAAGAGGCCACGGACAGGGATTATAATCATGCTGTTGCGTTCTGCATAGAACATATTGAAAGAATTGCCACGATTGTTGCATCCCATAATGAAAACAGTAATTTGCTGGCAACAAAATTACTGCAGCAAAAAAACCTTCCATTACACCACGACCATATACATTTTTCGCAGTTGTTTGGTATGAGTGATAACATCACATTTAACCTGGCTAAGGCCGGCTGCCCTGTTAGCAAGTACCTTCCATTCGGCCCAATTAATGATGTAGTTCCCTACCTTATGCGCAGGGCGCAGGAGAATAGTTCAGTATCAGGACAAACCGGACGGGAACTAGGGTTAATTAAAAAAGAACTGGAGCGAAGGAAAAACACCTGATGGGAAAAATTAAAGCCTCCTGCTTAAAGTATTATCCCTATGGGATTATGGAAACAATTTGCTCGAGGTATGCCTTGTCTGTTTCAGAAAATTGGTCGGGTAGTTCACTATCGATATCCAGTACACCATAAATCTGCCCGGCTTTTACCAGTGGGACAACTATTTCGGAGCGGGAGAGGCTGCTGCAGGAAATATGACCGGGAAATTTTTCTACATCAGGAACGATAAGCGTTTTTTCCTGCGCCCAGCTGGTACCGCAAACACCGCGTCCCTTGCGGATACGGGTACAGGCAACTGGTCCCTGGAAAGGTCCCAATACCAGTTCTCCCTCATTAACAAGGTAGAAACCCACCCACAACCAGCCAAATTGCTCTTTTATAGCAGCAGCTATATTGGCCAGGTTAGCCACCAGGTTGGTTTCGCCTTCCAGTAGCCCTTTAATTTGGGGTAAGAGGGAAAGGTATTGTTCTTCCCGGGTTCCTGATTTGATTATAAGGTCTTCAGCCATGGCACAAAGATAGGGAGGTGAGGGATAAGCGGTGAGCGGTAATTCGTGAATGGTGAATCGGGGGGTACCTGAATTTTGAAAATATTTATTTATGGGTCATTTAGGCCACATTACTTTTAAATCATGGGATAGCATAATGCTTCACCTGCCGGGTACAACCGCTCACCGCTTACCATTCTCTATTCACGTTTCCCGCCTATTGCTTAACTTGCGCCTATGCAACAATACCTGCAGTTATTGCAACATATCCTCGACAATGGGGTAGAGAAATCTGACCGTACCGGTACTGGCACGATCAGTTGTTTTGGATACCAGATGAGGTTTGACCTGGCCAGGGGCTTTCCATTGGTGACTACTAAAAAAGTACACCTGAAAAGTATTATTTATGAATTGCTTTGGTTCCTGCAAGGTTCTACCAATATCGCCTACCTGAAAGAACATGGGGTTAAGATTTGGGATGAATGGGCTGATGAAAATGGTGACCTTGGTCCGGTTTACGGAAAACAATGGCGAAGTTGGGAGGGGAAAGACGGGATTGTGATAGACCAGATTGCTGATGTTATCAACCAGCTGAAAACAAATCCCGATAGCCGCAGGATGATTGTTAGTGCATGGAATGTTGCTGAACTAAAAGAAATGCACCTGATGCCCTGTCATTCGTTGTTCCAGTTTTATGTAGCTAATGGCCGCCTCAGTTGTCAGTTGTACCAGCGTTCAGCTGATGTTTTCCTGGGTGTTCCATTTAATATTGCCTCTTACGCCCTGCTTACCCTTATGATGGCGCAGGTTTGCGGGTTGCAACCGGGTGAGTTCATCCATACATTTGGCGATGTGCATATTTACAGTAACCACCTTGAACAGGTAAAGCTGCAATTAACCAGAAGCCCATATGCATTGCCTGTTATGAAACTGAACCCTGAGGTGAAAGATATTTTTGGTTTCAGGTATGAAGACTTTGAATTGCTGCAATATGAGTCGCATCCGGCAATTAAAGCACCTGTGGCTGTTTGAGCAGGTAGCGGTTATAGTTCCTCACCACTAATGAAAAAGTTTTGACTATCAATATTGTTGTAGCCGTTAGCGAAAACCAGGTTATCGGAAAAGATAACCAACTGTTGTGGCACCTGCCCAATGATATGAAATTTTTCAAGAACACTACCTGGGGAATGCCTGTAATAATGGGGCGCAAGACTTTTGAGAGTTTGGGCAAAGCCTTAACCGGAAGGACCAATATTGTTGTGACAGCAAATGCTGATTGGCATGCTCCAGGGGTTATTGTAGTGAATAGCCTGCAGGCCGCGTTGAAAGCCGCAGAGGCAACAGATGCACTTGAAGCATACATTATTGGTGGGGGCGAAATATACCGGCAGTCTTTGCCGATTTGCCATCGCGTGTATCTGACCAGGGTGCATAAGGTCATTGATGGCGATACATTTTTTCCAGTCTTATCCACCGATGAATGGGCCCTTCATTCCAGGCTTGATTTTCCGGCCGACGAAAAGCATGCATACCCCTATAGTTTTGAAGTTTGGGATAAAAAAGCCCCGTAGATACATGCAATCCCGTCCTTATACCATTATTCAATTAGGGTTGCGGTACCTAAAGTATTATTTCCTTGCACAAAGCGGAAAGGGCCATGGCATTCATTCTCCATTTGTATTTTCATTTATACGCAACCTGTTGATGGACCGTAAGGAATATTTTTCCTATGGTGAAACAGAAGCAATGCGCAAAAGGCTTTTAAACGACCTGACGAAAGTGCAAATCACGGATTTTGGTGCAGGGTCCGGCGCCGGAAATCAGCGGCAGAAAACGGTTGCCCAAATTGCCCGGACAGCAGCTAAACCTGCCCGGTTGGGTCAATTGCTATTTCGCACTGTGAAATATTTTCAACCTGCAACAATTCTTGAACTGGGCACATCACTAGGCATAACTACAGCCTACCTGGCAGCCGGAAATGCAAATGGGATGGTATACAGCCTGGAAGGCGATGTCCAATTGGCTGAACTGGCCCGAAAGAACCTGGCAGGAAACAAGTTCACCAATGCGGTTGTGTATACTGGTAATTTTGACGATGCCTTGTTGCCTTTATTGGAAAACATAGGTAGGCCCGACCTGGTATTCATTGACGGTAACCACCGCTTCGGGCCCACCCTGCGGTATTTTGAGCAATTGCTGTTGTTTGCCCATCCGGATACAGTTATCATATTCGACGATATCCATTGGAGTGAGGAAATGGAAGCAGCATGGAAGTCCATCCAGTCACATCCCGCGGTAACCTGTACCATTGACCTTTTTTTCCTGGGATATGTTTTTTTACGCCCCGAATTCAAAGTGCCCCGGCATTTCACCATCCGCTACTGATAATTCTTTTTTCATACTTCCTACTGTGCGCAATAACACTTAAATTGGATAGTAATCAATACCGTACAGCATGATTATTGGTGTGTTGAAAGAACCCCCGTTTGAAACAAGGGTTTCCCTGTTGCCGGAAGCGGTTACCGTTCTGATAAAAAAAGGCCATCAATTGCTGGTGGAGAAAGGTGCAGGAGAAGCAGCTTTCGCTACAGATGAGCATTATCGCACCGCTGGTGCAGGAGTCGTTTCCCGTGAAGAGGTTTTCGCAGCGGATGCAATACTCTCCATTCATCCACCTACGGATGCTATAGAAGCCATGAGACCAGGCTCAATACTGATTGGTGTTTTTCAGCCCCTGTACCGTTCAGTCATGATGCAGGAATGGGCCAATGCAGGGATAACCTGTTTCAGTTTAGATATGCTTCCACGCACTACACGTGCACAAAGTATGGATGTGCTGAGTTCGCAGGCTAATATTTCGGGGTATAAAGCAGTATTGCTTGCAGCGTTTACTTATTCCCGTTATTTCCCCATGTTTATGACTGCAGCTGGTAGTATCGCTCCTGCCAGGGTGCTCATATTGGGCGCAGGGGTGGCAGGTTTACAGGCTATAGCTACTGCCAGAAGGCTGGGGGCTGTAGTGGAAGTGTTTGACACCAGGCCTGCTGTTAAAGAAGAGGTTATGAGCCTTGGGGCCAAATTTGTGGAAGTGGAAGGCGCAGCAGATGCCAGTAAGGCTGGAGGATATGCTGTTGAGCAGGACGATGTGTTTAAACAAAGGCAACAGCAACGCATAGCCGACAGTATCGCAAAAGCCGATATCGTCATCACAACCGCCCAGATCCCGGGTTTACCAGCACCGGTTTTAGTAAGTGCGGCCATGATAGAGTCGATGCGGACAGGATCAGTAATTATTGACCTGGCAGCAGCTACAGGCGGCAATACCACACTTACCAAAAATGATGCGACCGTCTTGCACCAGGGAGTAACTATTGTTGGCAATTCCAATCTTCCCGCCACTATGCCGTCTGATGCCAGCAAACTCTATGGAAAAAACCTGGTCAGCTTCCTGCAATTGCTTACCGGGAAAGAAGCACAGCTGTTCCTGAACTGGGATGATGACCTGGTAAAAGGATGTTGTATACTCACTGATAAAAAAATTATTCATGAAAGGGTGAAGGCAATGATTTCATAATTCCCCTTTAAATAGTGTTATATGGAAAGTATATTGGAAAAGATCGCAGCACACCAGGACTATATTTATATCGTTGTACTGATGGTTTTCCTCGGCATTGAAGTCATTGGAAGGGTCCCCAGTGTATTGCATACCCCGCTGATGAGTGGTGCAAATGCAATTCATGGGGTTGTTATCATTGGCGCTATCATCGTTATGGGCAAAGCAGGTGAGGGAAATTATCTGGCACTGGCCCTTGGATTCCTGGCTGTGATATTAGGTACTGTTAATGTGGTGGGCGGATTTGTAGTGACCGACCGGATGCTGGAAATGTTCAGGCATAAAAAAACGCCGGAATGATAACCATTCTTTTGAGATAAACTTATTTAGCCAACAAACTTTTCAATTTCACGCATGTCGTTTTCCTTTTTAACCATCATTTACCTGATCGCTTCAGTAACATTTATCCTTGGATTAAAAATGTTATCCAATCCCGCTTCAGCCAGGAAGGGGAATGCAATAGCAGCCACAGGAATGGTTTTAGCTATCGCTGCAACAATTTTCCTGTATCGCGATGATGAAGGAAAGGCACTGGGCAACTATGGCTGGATTTTCGGGGGGTTGCTGATAGGGGCAACCATTGGAACACTTGCAGCAAAGCGGGTTAAAATGACTGCCATGCCAGAAATGGTGAGTCTGTTTAATGGTATGGGTGGGGCCTGTGCTGCATTGATTTCAATTGTTGAATTCAACCACCTGGCCAATAAGGTGCATGCCAGTAAAACAATCAGCCTGCAGGATATTTTTCCATCCAGTACAGCATATGGTAACTGGACAGGCGAAATGCTGATCATTTTAGCGGGATTAATAATAGGTGCGGTTTCATTTGCCGGTAGCATTATTGCCTGGGGTAAACTAAATGGAAAAATCCATGACCTGGCATTCAGGGGCCACCATCTTTTTAATTTCGTATTACTGCTGATTATTGTAGTAATGGCCGGCTGGATGATCGGCGTTTTTGAAAATGCGAATTCACTGGTCTTCTACACGATTTTTTTCATGAGTTTATTATACGGTGTATTTTTTGTGTTGCCCATAGGTGGCGCTGATATGCCGGTAGTGATATCCTTATTGAATTCCTTTACCGGGGTAGCAGCAGCTTGCGGAGGTTTCCTCTACAATAATAAAGCGATGCTTACAGGTGGAATTTTGGTCGGTGCGGCTGGAACTTTGTTAACCATTTTAATGTGCCGCGCCATGAACCGGTCGTTAATAAATGTATTGATCGGGTCATTTGGTGTATCTGCTGAACAGGCAGCAACGAAGCAGGAACAGGGGAACTACAAGGAGATCAGTTTATCGGATGCGGCTGTTGTATTAAGTTATGCTAATAAGGTGATGATTGTTCCCGGTTATGGGTTGGCGGTTGCACAGGCCCAGCATGCCTGCCATGAACTGGAGAAATTGCTGACTGCCAGAGGTGTTGAGGTAAAATATGCCATCCATCCGGTAGCCGGAAGGATGCCCGGGCATATGAATGTATTGCTCGCAGAAGCAGATGTAGATTATGAATTGTTGCTCGAGATGGAACAGGCAAATGAAGAATTCCCCCATACCGATGTTGTACTTGTATTGGGTGCCAATGATGTGGTAAACCCGGCCGCGAAATCAGATACCGCTTCCCCGATTTATGGTATGCCGATCCTGGATGTTGAGCTTGCGCGTACCTGTATTGTGAACAAACGCAGTATGAAACCAGGGTATGCAGGTATTGAAAATGAGTTGTTCTTCAGGCCAAAAACATCCATGCTGTTTGGTGATGCAAAAAAAGTATTGCAGGACCTGGCGGCAGAAATAAAAAACCTGTAAAGCAGTAAATTTGCAGCTGAATAATACCTATTGACCCTTCCCGAACATATACTCCAGGCTTTTATCAATGCACCAGGTTTTGACCAAACTGCTTTTTGTCGTGTGCATGAAGAAGGGGGGCAGGTGGTTTCGATACGATTGAATCCCACGAAGTTTAATGATGTGGCAGCATTATCTTTTAATCTTGGTGCATCGGTGCCATGGGCTTTGCAGGGTTATTACCTGGCAGAGCGGCCAATTTTTACTTTTGAACCATTGTTACATGCAGGCGCCTTTTATGTCCAGGAGGCCAGCAGCATGTTCCTGGAGCAGGCAATCAGGCAGTGTTGTGATTTGAGTAAGGGATTAACGGTCCTTGACCTTTGTGCTGCACCAGGGGGAAAGTCAACCCATCTGCTTTCCCTGATTTCAGCAGAAAGTGTTTTGGTTAGCAATGAAGTTATACGTTCCAGGGCGGCAATCCTGGAGGAAAACCTGGTAAAATGGGGCAATACGAATTCAATTGTGACCAATAATGATCCGCGTGATTTTGCTGCACTTGGCGGTATGTTTGATGTAATTGTAATCGATGCACCCTGCAGTGGAAGTGGTATGTTCAGGAGAGATCCGGAGTCTGTTCACGGATGGAGTGTTGACCTTGTGAACCTCTGCAGCCAGCGCCAGCAAAGGATACTGGCCGATGCCTGGCCCGCGCTGAAAGAAGGTGGCGTACTCATTTATTCCACCTGTTCGTATTCAGTGGAAGAAGATGAGCTGATTGCAGATTGGATTGCCGGGCAGCTGGATGCCACTACAATTCCTTTAAATATCGATGAAGGCTGGAATTTAGTTAGTTCCTCCGGTCCGGTACACAAATCCGCAGGTTATCGTTTTTATCCCGATAAAGTTAAAGGAGAAGGATTTTTCCTTGCAGCATTCAGGAAAAACGTTAATGCTGATATGCCCCGGAAAAACAAATCAAAACCTAAATGGGAAACGGTTCCAAAGAATATAAAAGAAGCCTTACGGCCCTGGGTGAATACGGAAAACTTAACTGTCATCAACAGTAATGAAAACCTGCTGGCGCTGACTGCGGCGACAGAAAAATGTCTTTTACAACTATCATCCATGTATATCCGCAATGCGGGTATTAACCTGGGAAAATGGGCTGGAAAAGATTTGGTGCCTGGCCATGCATTTGCCCTGAGCCACCTGACTTCATCAGAAATACCGGTGCTGTCCCTTGACCGGGAAACCGCATTAAATTATCTCCGGAAAGAAGAAATTGATGCTGGGGATATGCCAAAAGGTTGGGCCCTGGTGCAATTTATGGGACATTCATTGGGATGGATCAAACAGTTGGGAAACCGGGCCAACAACTATTATCCTAAGGAATGGCGTATACTGAAACCTGCTTAACTGCATTTTGGCTTCAATTTTGCCGATAATCCTGCATATTTGCAAGGTGTAAAAATTCATTTCCTTATGCTACAAAAACCGTTATTGTGGATTCTTTTAATGGTGACCTCTTTTTCGTCGACAGCCCAAAATAATTTACAGGTGTTGGGTTCTACGCCAACTCTTTACCTTATGCATACTGTGCAGGCGAAAGAAACCTGGTACAGCGTAGGCAGGATGTATAACCTGAATCCGAAGGATATTCCTCCATTTAATAATACGGATATGTCTAAAGGCCTGGTTATCGGCCAATCTGTGAAAATACCTTTAACGGCCATTAATTTTTCCCAGGATGGCAATAAAGCAGGTGATGAAGTTCTGGTTCCGGTTTACTATAAGGTTCTGGAAGGGGAATGGATGTTCAGGGTTAGCACCAACCACAATAAAGTTCCCCTTGAACAATTGGAGAAATGGAATAATATCAACAGGAACCAGGTTAAGCCAGGGATGAACCTGGTTGTAGGTTATCTGAAAGTTAAAAAAGACCAGTCGGCATTAGCAGGCACTGCAGTTGCAGATGTTGCGCTATCCCCTAAAGCACCAATTGAACCACCAAAGGAGGTGAAACCAATTACGTCGCCTGTTGATCCAAAACAACCTGCTGGAAAACCTGAACCGGCACCGGTGCTGAAAAAAGAAGAATTACCTTCTGCACCCCCTGCAGTTAATCCGAAGTCAATCGATTTTAAGGGTGGTTATTTTAAGGCACAATATGAATCTGCCGGAAAATCAACCAGGGGTACAGCAACTATTTTCCGGAGTACGAGTGGTTGGAATGACGGGAAATATTATGCGCTGATGGATAATGTTCCTGTCGGAACCATAGTGCTTATCAGCAATACCTTTACCAATAAGGCTATATATGCAAAAGTATTGGGGAACCTTTCAGATATTAAAGAAAATGCGGGATTAACGGTTCGGATCAGTAATTCTGCAGCCGCGGAATTGGGTGTTGGTGAAGGGAAGTTTATTGCTGAAATCCGGTATTGAGTTTATTTTTTTTGTTTAGCTTTTTTTGATTCGGTCAATACGCCATTATTAATTATAAAGTATTTGCTGTTGGTTTCAATGTTTTTTTCAAGAACTCCGGAATTGAATGGCTTATACTCGAAAATTGTTTTAGTATATAAGATATAAACTGTTATATCACCATGTTGAAGAACCTGGAACCAACTCTTTTTGTAGGCTGCGTGATCCGTTGGTAGTGTTGTACCCTTTATAAAAATTTCTTTCGTATTGCCGGGTGTATCAAAAATGATTTTACTAACATTATCAGTTACGATCAATTCCTCTTTCCTGCTATTCAGGAAATGAATGCTATTATCCAGCAGATCCAGGCGAACCTTATCTGACCTGGCAGCTTTTTGGTCTTCAAAAAATAGGGTGGCTGGTAAAAATTCATCTTTGTAATAAGCAGACCCTGTAGTAACACTGGAATATTTGTCTATCAGAAATGGGGAACCGGAAACTTCATTAAGATATGAGCCTATAAATGGACTGATATCGGACTTGTTTTCATCAGCCGGGTTGTTATTCTGCGCATAGACAAACAAAGAGGCCAGGGAAAAAAATAGCAGGCCTGTTATTTTAAGTTTATTGTCCATGCCCCTGGATTTCAACCAATATAAAAAAAATAGCTTTAATTAGATGCATCTAATTAAAGCTATTTTCCATATTTACTGCCTGAATATTTTATTTGTGCTGAAGGTGAATGGTGTCAACAATAGTTGTTTGTCCCAATTGAACCCCTATTGTTGCCGATGCGACATTAAATGAATCTGAAGCTGGTACAAATGATAGCAGGTAATTACCCGATTGAATGTCGCGGAACTGGTAATTTCCATCAAAAGTTGAAGTCGAATAAATCGTATCTGATCCGATGATAGCAAAAACAGATGTCAGTACAGAGTCGGGAGTTACAAATCCTTTAACAATGCCACCAGAGGGAACCAGGGACAAAACCCTGATTACAGGTTTTAAATTGTACCTGCCACTATTCCCTGCTTTTACAATAGATTTTCCGGCATCAAAGTCGAGTGTTAAGCGGTAGAGCATGCCACCAGTAATATCTGAGTGAACCATCAGCTTTAATCCGGATTCCTGGGCGCTGGGTGTGGCTAGTGGTTCTTTTAGGCCGTCTTCAGTTATAATATAATTATTATTGCCCAGTATAAGTCGCATCTGGTTCATGTGGCCTGCAGGGATTTCGGCATCTACCAATAAAGTATCTCTGCCGTCAGTCAGTTCCATCAGGTTATAAATACCCTGGTGAACGTTTGGCAACGAAATCCAATTAGAAGTATCACCGATGTTGATTTGGATATCTTTGATGTCTACCCAAACTTCCCGTACTGCAGTATTTGGGGCATCGGTCATCCGGATTTCGATTCTTGCATTTTGGGGTTTTGAGTCATTGTTTCGCTGGCAGGCTGTCAGTAAACTAACAAGAAAAATGGCAACAGCCGTTAGCCTGGGGTGAATAGTTTTCATTGGTATAATTGTGGTATATAATGAGGGTCAAAATCTATACCAAATCAGCTAATTGTTAGTAACTTAACGTTTATTCATTCCAGTTATATATTATAAAATTATAATCAGTGAATGGGGGAGAGAAATGTTTTTAGTGTTTATGATTTATAATCAATCAGTTTTGTGCTTTATAGCAAGGCCTGGTAAGCCAGGAAAAGGGAAGCGCCTGCCATAACAATTAAAGTTATCCATCCTATCCAATTAGCTTTCCTGCTATTTGTATAAATACCCATGATGTTTTTATTATTGCAGATATGGAGGATAATGCCGATCAGGATGGGGGCTATCATTCCATAAAGTACTGCTGTGTATAGCAGGGCTTTGACCGGGCTTATCTCCAGGAACTGGATCAGTAAACCAAGAATAAGAGAAACGGTTACTGTCCCATAGAATCCTTTGGCTTCGTGAAATTTTTTATCGAGGCCTTCTTCCCAGTCAAATGCTTCTGAAATCATATAGCTTATGGATCCGGCAAGCACAGGTATAGCCAGCAGGCCGGTGCCGATAACGCCAAGGGCAAAAAGTGCATAGGCGCTTTTACCGGCTAGTGGTTCAAGCGCCATGGCGGCTTCTTCTACTGAATTGATATTATATATTCCTGCGCTGAAGAGCACATTGGCTGCTGCAAGGATAATAAAATAGAATACTATATTGGTCAGAAACATACCGCCCTGGACATCAGATTCCATGGCGGAAATCATCCGTTTATCTACTACAACATTCTTTTGGGTGATCTCTTCCACTTCCATAGAAGTTTGCCAAAAAAACAAGTAAGGCGAGATGGTTGTTCCCAGGATACCCACCAAAGCGAGGAAATAATCAATGTCATTTTCGAATTTCGGGATAAAGGAGCTTTTCAGCGCACCTAACCAGTCTGTTTTAGTTATGAATGGAATAAACAGGTAGGCAAATAAGGAAATGCAGAGCCATTTTAAAACAGTGGCAATTTTCCTATAGCTCCACACGATTATACTGTACAACAACAGCATGGTAAAAAATATGGAAAAAGTCCAGGGAGGGATGACTGGAACCAGTAAGTTGGCAACTGCACCCATGCCTGCAATATCAGCCCCGATATTGAGAATGATTGAGGGAAAGCTGATCAGGATGACCATATAAAGTAGAGCCTTAGGGTAATGGCGTTTAATAATTCCTGTTAGTCCCATTTTTGTCACCAGTCCGATCCTCGCGCACATTTCCTGGATGCCTACCATCAGCGGGTAGGAGAGGATTGCGGTCCAAAGTAGTGAATGTCCGAATTTAGCACCTGCCTGGGTGTATGTTGCGATACCCGAAGGGTCATCATCACTGGCGCCTGTAATTAGTCCGGGACCTAATAGTTTTAAAAATTTATGGAATTTCGAACGTTTTTTGCCAGCTTTCTTCATGTGCTGTAAATTAAGAAAGATTGGCTTCCGAAAGGTCTCCCAAATATCATCCGGCACTGACCCAGCCAAGCCGGATGGCAAAAAGAACCAGTCCAACCCTGCTTTTTACCTGAAGTTTTTCAAAAAGGGCTTCGCGGTAACCGTCTATGGTCCTTTCGCTAAGTTTCATCGTGTTGGCGATTTCTTTATAGGTCAGTTCGGATGCAGCATGTTTCAGAAATTCCATTTCCCGTTCAGAGAGTTTTATACCCTGTTCCTGCTCCTTTTCTTCTTTGTGGATGGTATGAATTAATTTACCGGTTACGTATTCAGAATAATAGAAACCTTTTTCGATTATTTCCGTCATTGCTTTTTCCAATTCAGCCTCGGTAGAATCTTTTAGCAGGTATCCCCTGCATCCGGACCGGATCATCTGGATAACTGAAGATTCATCATCATTCATACTGAGGGCCAGCAGCCTGATAAGGGGAAACCGAGTTGAGATTTCACGGGCGGTTACTACTCCATTCATCACCGGCATGTTTATGTCCAGGATTGCAATATCTGGCTGAATTGTTGCCTTCGAAAGTTCTTCCAGTAAAGCGCTGCCATTAATAGCCTGGATGATAACCTCAAAGCCCGGTATATTATTAATCAGTTGTGAAAGCGATTGAACGATTAAACGGTGGTCATCTGCAATGGCTACAGTGTATTTTTTTATTGCCTGGTTAGCTGGCATTGTCAATTGATTTTGGCAGGGTGATCATAATTTTAGTTCCTTGTCCGGGAGCAGTTATAATCCGGAGGTCTGCACCAACCAGTGCCGCTCTTTTCTGAAGGTTTCTTAAACCGGATCCTGATTCGGTAATATTCCTGTTTGTGGTTTCCTGTTTGACAAATCCGGTACCGTTGTCATTAATATCCAAATGGAAATTAGTAGGGGTATAATTCATAGAAATGGTGATTTCACTTGCAGCGGCATGTTTAATGATATTATTCAGGATTTCCTGTACCATTCGGTAAATCACTATTTCTTTTTTTGCATCAATGGAAAAGTCTTCCCCTTCAGTACTGAAATTACAGGTGATCATCGCGCTTTGTTCTATACGCTTAAGTTCGAATTTAATGGATTCCCGAAGGCCATAGGTAGATAGCATATCGGAATTCAATCCTTTAGAAAGCATCCGGATATATTTAATAACGTCAGCAAGCAGGCCGTTGGTGTCCTGGATTCTTTTTAACTGGTGATGGCCATCCAATTCCTTTTCCAGGATATTCAGATTGATCCTTGCAACACTAAGTAACTGGCCCATATTATCGTGAATTTCCTGGCTAACATCGCGCAGGGTTTGGTCGCGGCTTTCAATCTGGGTAGTAAGTACCTCTTTCTCGTATGTTTCTTTTAATTGTTCCTTTTCATGCTGTTGTTTAAGCCGGCGGCGCTGGCTGGCGAGTATAAAATAAATCACAAAGCCGCTCAATGCCAGCATGATAATCACTGATGCGGCCAAAGTAAAAATGATTTCAAATCTGGTTGCATTGATAAGCAACATTATTGCAAAGGTTTCTTTTTCTGGATGACGAAATTCAGGATAAAGGAACTGTAAAATATCCATTCACTGATGATCAAAAACAAAATGATGCTATTTTGGCCATCCCCTTCCAGAAAGTTATAAACACCCAGGGTGAGAAAGGAGGAAATTGAGTTTATCAGGATGCCCAAACAAATGAAGAATGAATGGAAATAAATGGTTTCATGCCAACTGTAGTGTTCAAAAAGTATCGCAATATAAAAGAGTACCTGCAATACCAGGAAAATGCTGATTAAGGTAATTATTACTGTATTTAGTTCTTTTATAGGGGACTGGAAGAATAATCCATTCAGTAAGGCTGCAATAACTACAATTGGAATAGTCAGCTGGAACAGTTTTTTAAAACGGCCCATTTCTTCAGAAAGCGCCAGGGTTAATAAGATAAAATAAAGTGGGCGAAAGACATGATAAAGTGGAAAATTATTCCTGAAGTATTTACTCATAAGGCTCTCCAGGATTTCACCTGCAAATGCAACAAGAAGGAACAGCCAGAAAAGTCTGTTTGCTTCTGAAAAACTGGACTGCCTGGAAAAGCCAACTAAAATGCCAAGACCTATAATCGCAAGTTTAATATAAGTGGCGATCGTTAAGTCCATGGTTTATGAAGGGCTTTTTAAATGGTTTATTAATTATTATTTGCCGCATTGCGTTGGGCAGGGATAGTATACCATATAAGTTGTTATTCCAAGAGGTCCGCTGTAATCCTTACTTCTTTTATAATTTAAAATATCCTTTGTTCCGGAAACCAGGAATACAGGGCTTTTAAATTCCGGCGTTTTACCATAATAGATCATAATACCATTAAGACCCTGTTCAGTCCTTATCGCGTCAATAATTTTTATGGGGATATACATTCCCTGCCTGAAATCAGCCTTAAATTTCGGATCGTCTTCGTAGTTTTTTCTGTAAATTTTTGCAGAGTCGTCACTGATTTCCCTGACCTGGAAATTTTCCGGAGTAGAAACATAGGTCAGTTTCTTGCTATAGCAGGATGCTAACAGGATTAAGGTGAATGCTGCTAAAAATAACTGTTTCATAACCTGAAGATTGGTTGGTTGATGTATTTGAAGTTAATTTAAATGAGGGAGGGAAACCAGGGGAAATGTGGAATGCCCCTGGTTGTATTGTTAAGGTAAGCAAACTAATCTACCGTAAATCATTCCTTTCGGTTCAGTTTATGGTGGTTTTGCCTTTTTTGGTAGAGGATAACCATCATGGTAAGAATGGTCATGCCTGCCAGGATAATCATTAACCAGGGAAGCACCAATATAGATAGTTCCAGTGTTTGTTTCATAACTGAGCTTTGGGGATTTTGCACTCTGGGAGCCGGTAAGGATGTGGCGTCATTTGACAACCACAACCATGACCGACTGAACCTGATTTACAACATTAAAAATAGCAGATGAATTTTTGATGGTGAAGGGGAGAATCCACTATTTCAAGGGGTGTTTTTCCCGTAATGATGTGATCGCGGTGACGGATATGCGCATTCTTCAGCATAATAAAAAAGGGCCGCCATAACGCGGGCCCTTCAGTCGGTTTCAGATACCTGTTGGACCTGGCTGGATATTTCTCTTCACTGGTGGGGATCACCCGGATAAGGAAATGGTTTAATGGTAATTTGTTCAGGAAGCATCCCGACCTGTTAAAGCTAATATGGTTAGTTCTGTCTATCAGTGGGTGTTTGCACCCATATAGAAGGGTATTTTTCCCGTATGGTTTTCACCCGCCGGGTACTACCCGGCGGGTGAAAACCATACGGGAAAAAAAAAGGCCGGCATCAGAAGATGCCGGCTTTTTAGAAAATGTGGAATTGATTAGTTGCTTGTGAATTGCTTCCTGATAATATTCAGGGCCGCACCTGCTTTAAACCATTCAATCTGTTGTTCATTATAGCTATGGTTGGCCAATATAGTATGGTTACTGCCGTCTTTATGGTGCAATACAATCTCCAATGCTTTTCCAGGAGTAAAACTGGTCAGACCAATTATGTCGATAGTGTCGTCTTCCTGGATCTTGTCAGAATCACTCTTATCTGCAAAAGTGAGGGCAAGCATACCTTGTTTTTTGAGATTGGTTTCATGGATACGCGCAAAGCTTTTAACGAGAACTGCCCGAACACCAAGGTGCCTGGGTTCCATCGCTGCGTGTTCGCGACTTGAACCTTCACCGTAGTTTTCGTCTCCTACAACCAGGCTGCCAATTCCTGCGGCCTTATAAGCACGCTGGGTATTGGGGACAGTACCATATTCCCCTGTAAGTTGATTTTTTACAGAGTCTGTTTTTTCATTAAAGTAATTCACCGCGCCAATCAAAAGGTTATTACTAATGTTGTCGAGGTGGCCACGGAATTTCAACCAGGGGCCGGCCATTGAAATATGGTCAGTAGTACATTTGCCTTTTGCCTTGATCAGTAGTTTAAGTCCTTTCAGGTCAGTGCCTTCCCAGGCTGCAAATGGGTCAAGCAATTGTAATCTTTTTGAAGCCGGATCAACCAGTACCTGTACTTTACTGCCGTCAGCAGCCGGGGCCTGGTAGCCTGCATCCTCAACTGAAAATCCTTTTGGAGGAAGTTCATAACCAGTAGGGGCATCTAATTTAACCTGCTCCCCTTTATTATTGGTCAGGGTATCGGTAATCGGGTTAAATCCGAGGTCACCGGCTATAGCGAGGGCTGTAACCAGTTCCGGAGATCCTACAAAAGCCATTGTGTTGGGGTTACCATCAGCGCGTTTTGCGAAGTTCCGGTTGAAGGAATGTACAATAGTGTTTTTCTCTTGTTTTTCTGCGCCAACACGTTCCCACATACCAATACAGGGGCCACAGGCGTTGGCGAAAACACTTGCACCTATGCTATTGAAAACTTCCAGGAAACCATCCCTTTCAATTGTATAGCGGACCTGTTCCGAACCCGGGGTAATGTGAAATTCGGATTTAAGCGTTAATCCTTTTTGGGCAACCTGTTTAGCCAGGCTAACGGCCCTGCTGATGTCTTCATATGAAGAGTTGGTGCAGGATCCGATTAATCCCACTTCTATTTTTAAAGGCCAGCCGTTTTTAACAGCTTCTTCCTTCATTTTTGACAGAGGCGTTGCCAGGTCGGGTGTGAACGGCCCGTTCAGGTGTGGTTCCAGTTCGTTCAGGTTGATTTCAATTACCTGGTCGAAATATTTTTCCGGATTTGCGTACACTTCTGCGTCGGCAGTGAGGTGTTCGCGTATACCATCTGCAAGGGCCGCAACTTCTTCCCGGCCTGTGGCTTTAAGGTAACGGCTCATGCTTTCGTCATATCCAAAAGTTGAGGTAGTTGCACCGATTTCAGCACCCATATTACAAATGGTGCCTTTTCCTGTGCAACTCATGCTGGTAGCACCTTCGCCAAAATATTCAACTACAGCGCCGGTTCCGCCTTTTACAGTAAGGATGCCGGCTACTTTAAGGATTACATCTTTCGGAGCTGTCCATCCGCTGAGTTTGCCAGTTAATTTAATACCGATAAGTTTGGGCATTTTCAGTTCCCAGGCCAGTCCGCTCATTACATCACAAGCGTCGGCACCGCCAACGCCAATGGCGATCATACCCAGTCCGCCGGCATTTACAGTGTGTGAGTCTGTTCCGATCATCATTCCCCCGGGAAATGCATAATTTTCAAGAACAACCTGGTGAATAATACCTGCGCCCGGTTTCCAGAATCCAATACCATATTTATTGGAAACAGAGGCCAGGAAATCATATACTTCACGGCTATCGTTTATGGCACGTTCAAGGTCTACTTTACTATTGTCTTTAGCCACTATCAGGTGGTCGCAGTGAACCGTAGAGGGAACTGCAACTTTGTCGCGGCCCGCCTGCATAAATTGAAGCAGGGCCATCTGGGCTGTTGCGTCCTGCATGGCCACACGGTCTGGTGCGAAGTCAACATAACTAGTTCCTCTTTCAAGAACCTGGGTGGCGTTACCCTGCCAGAGGTGGGCGTATAAAATTTTTTCTGTCAGTGTGAGGGGACGGCCAACTACATTACGGGCGGCATTTACCCTGCCGGGGAAGTTGGCATACACTTTTTTAATCATCTCGAGGTCGAAAACCATAGCTATGAATATTTGAGTTTTGATATTTTCCCTTTCTGATCCCGGTCCTGAAGAAACCCAGCCCCGGGATGGGGGAGCCAGAACCGCGAATTTACCGATAATTGCAATCCCTTTAACACCTTTTCGATGGTGAAATTGATGAAAATTACTAATTTGGCAGTATGAAGAACTTCAAACACTTTATAGAGTGGCACGTGTTTGGCGTTTGCTCCTACCTTGGTGAAAAGATGGGCATAGCCCCGGCCACAATTCGCAGGTATTTCATGTATGTATCTCTGTTGACCATGGGTTCCCCCATAATTTTTTACATTTTCACTGCTTTCTGGATGAATATTAAACAGTATATAATGGAGGGGAAGCGTAATCCACTGAGGAATTTCTAGTGCGGTTTGAATTTTTGGTCCATCTCTTTATTGAACTGGTCTGATCCCCCTTTTGGGATGGAAACCGAAGTCCATTTTTCCCCTTTTATCATTTTTGCGATATACACAATTTGGCCGACGTGCGATGCATAATGTGCAAGTTGCCGGTTAAGGGCATCCAATACCAAATGGGGCTCCTGCCGGATAGTAATGGTATGTAATAATTGACCGGGTTCCAGCGAGTTGATAGCCTGGAAAAGGCATTCCCAGCCTGCTTCCCAATCACCCGCCGGGTAATACCCGGCGGGTGATTGGAACTCTTCTTCGCGTTGCCGCCAGGGTTTTTCGCCATCTTCGGTAATAAAATTGGTGAAACGGCTTTTCATATTGCCATGAAGGTGGCGGACAATGATAGCGATACTGTTTGATCCTGGCGCCGGCTCGTAAAAAAGGTCGGACTCCTCTAGCTGGGCCATAGCTTTTTCTCCAAGCGTTTTATACGCTAAAAAATGGCTCCGGATACTTCGGATATAAGAACTTTCAAAAGACATGGTCTGGGGATTTAATGTTATTAAAAGCCTTCAGCGGTGTCATCGCCTCTTTTATCGCCAACTGCTTCAATTGTACCATTATTTAATATTTTAATCACATCTGTCCTGCCGATTTGTTCACGTTTGTTTACTGTATAGCCCATTTTCTGTAATCCGGTAATAATTTCATCAGGAAAGTCATTTTCAATGAAAACCACATCTGGTAGCCATTGCATATGAAATTTTGGTTTGTTTACTGCATCGTAAGTGCTCAGTTTAAAGTCTATCAGGTTAAGCAGTGTCTGGTAAACCGACGTAGTGATTGTTGTGCCCCCTGGGGTGCCTGCAACAATGTATGTTTTCTTGTTTTTCAGTACAATTGTAGGCGTCATCGAACTTAGCATGCGTTTACCCGGAGCAATGGCATTGGCTTCACCACCTATCGCGCCATACATGTTTGGTACGCCTGGTTTTATACTGAAGTCATCCATTTCATTATTCAGCAAAAAACCGGCACCACCAACAACTGTATAACAACCATATCCGCCATTAAGAGTTGTTGTAACAGAAACAGCATTACCGCTTTTGTCAACAATGCTGAAATGGGTGGTTTCTTCGCTTTCTTTGTTTACAACTCCTGCCTGGATCTTTTTACTGTCGCCAGCGCTATCGGGGTTGTATAAACGCAATCTTTCTGATATGTAAGTTTCACTGGTAAGTTGTTTAACGGGGACCTTATAGAAATCAGGATCGCCCAGGAATTTTGCCCTGTCTGCGTATGCAAGCCTTTCAATTTCAGTCATCAATTGTACTGCTTTTAAGGAATGAAAACCATAATCGGCTATCGGAAACCGGGATGTCATTTTCATCATCATGGGAAGTAATACCCCGCCGCTGCTTGGTAAAGGCATGGTAATGACTTCATACCCTTTATAGGAAAACTGTGATGGTTTTTTTTCATTTGCAGTGTATTGCTTCAGATCTTCATACCCAATTATACCATTCCCCCGTTGCATTTCCTCCACGATTAGCCGGGCTGTTTCGCCTTCATAAAACCCTTTCTGGCCTGCTGCCTTAATTCTCTTTAGGGTTTGTGCCAGGTCTTTCTGGATAAGGGTATCACCGGCTTTCCATGGCTGTCCTTTTACAAATGCAACCGGGCGGGTATTGTATTTGATGAAATTTGGCCGGTCTTCGTTAAGTCCACCTGCTTCTGCAGCTGTAATGATAAAGCCTTTTTCCGCAAGGTCAATTGCCGGTTGGATCAGGTCTGAAAAAGGCAGTTTGCTGTATTTTTTTGCGGCAAATATTCCAGCGATGGTGCCGGGAACCCCAACTGCAAGATGACCATTCTGGCTTTTATCCAGATTGGGATTTCCGTTTGCGTCGAGGTACATATCGCGATGGCCTTTTATTGGTGCTTTCTCCCGGAAATCAATTGTGGTGTTAGTCCCGTTGGATAAGTGTATTACCATGAATCCACCACCGCCAATATTGCCTGCACCCGGGTATACAACTGCAAGGGCCAGTTGTGTGGCAATTGCAGCATCAACTGCGTTGCCGCCTTTTTTCATTATCATTACCCCAACCTGGCTGGCGAGCGGATGTGCAGATACCACAGCTCCTTTCCTGCCCGTGAAGTTTTTATTGATGCTGTATTGGTAAGGGTTGATGGTTGATTGTGCAGCAGAAAAAAGTGCAAGTTGAAGAGTAGCGACCAGGGTCAAAGAAAATTTCATGCTAATTTGATTAGGCATTAAAAATAACGATTCTTCACCCGCCGGGTATTACCCGCCAGGTAAAATTATTCAAGGATAAGTTTTTTCATTTCGGGGCGGAATGCATATGCATTCATATGGTGATGCATTTTAATTTGATCAATACCCCCGAATAAATCAATAAAGAATTTTGTTTTTATAAAGCCTGGATTTCTGCTCATGTACAGGTGGTAAGAGGAGTATTCCCAATCTTCCCAATTAAGGGTAATACCATGGTGCAGGGGATTTCTGTGGGCATACCAGAAAACCCATGCCAATTGGGCTTCATCAAGAATCGGGATTCGGTTGAACGGGCTCATGAACAGACCACCTTTCCGCTGGTATAGCCCATTGAAAGCCTTGCCATAAGTACTTTGCAAAGTGCCTATACTGTTACAGAGAAGGTCATGGGTAGTTGTTTCATGCGTCTGTAAAACCAGATGATAATGATTTGACATCAGGCAGAATGCATGAATGTCTGCAATGGGAATCAGGTATTTTTCAATACAGGCCATTCAATCAGAATAATCTTCTTTTCTTCTGAAAAGTAATTCGTTGCCTATTGCACGGTTGCAAATATGGGCGAAGCTGCCTGGTCTTATTTTGGGATAATTTGAAGCCATGTGGTAAAAATCCAATTTCCAGTTAATTCATAGTAGCGTGAAATAGCGTTAATACAAACCGTTTATTCATCGTTCTACACCCGCCGGGTTTTACCCGGCGGGTGTAGAACATAATTCATTAGCTTCACAGCTTGTTTTTTCAACCAGTAATTCTGTTTGTATATACGATGAAAAAATTCTTTTTTATGGCCATATTGGTGCTGGCAGGTTTGATTTCTTTTGCCCAGCTGCTGTCACCGGAGCAATTTCTAGGGTATCCTGTCGGAACCCGGTATACTCCTCATTACCGGATTGTACTATATTTCCAGCATGTTGCCCAGCAGGTTCCCGGCCAGGTCAAGTTAGAACAATACGGATCTTCCACAGAAGGCAGACCGCTGTTACTGGCAACTATCACTTCCCCCGAAAATCTGGCTAACATAGAACAGGTCAGAATGAATAACCTCCGGCTTGCCAATGTTGCTAAAGACAAGCAAGTGCCTGTTGAAACTGCGCCTGTTATAATTTGGCTGAGTTATAATGTGCACGGTAACGAAACTTCCTCTTCTGAAGCAGCAATGCTTACCTTATACGAGTTGGCTAATCCTGCAAACCAGCGATTCCGCGACTGGTTGAAAAATACAGTTGTGCTGATAGACCCCTGCCTGAATCCGGATGGCCGTGACCGTTACGTGAATTGGTATACATCTGTAATTGGGAACAGGATCAACCTGCAACCACATGCCCGTGAACACCGTGAACCATGGCCAGGCGGCAGGACCAACCATTACAATTTTGACCTTAATCGCGACTGGGCCTGGCAATCGCAGGCAGAGAGCCGTGCAAGAGTGAAGAAATATAATCAATGGCTTCCACAGGTGCATGTTGATTTTCACGAACAGGGATTTAATGAACCCTATTATTTTGCACCGGCTGCCGAACCTTACCATGAAGTGATTACAAAATGGCAGCGCGAATTCCAAAATACGGTAGGTAAAAATAATGCCCGTCATTTTGACGAAAATGGCTGGTTGTATTTTACAAAACAACGCTTTGATTTGTTTTATCCATCTTATGGGGATACCTATCCGATATACAGCGGATCCATAGGCATGACTTTCGAGCAGGGCGGGATCCGTTCGGGGCTGGGCATCCTTAATGAAGATGGAGATACGCTAACTCTTCGGGACAGGGTTATGCATCATTTCACCACCGGGATCAGCACAGTAGAAGTCACTTCTCTGAACGCTGCAAAACTTGTTCATGAGTTCCGCAATTACTTCAACAATGCGATCAATAAGCCTGCCGGTGAATTCAAATCGTGGTTGGTGAAAAATGACAGTACGGACAGGATTGCAAGGCTGAAGCAGCTGCTGAACCAGAATGAAATTGACTGGTCATATGCCAATGCAGGAAATTTACAGGGCCTTAATTTTTTTAACGGTAAACAGGAGTCTTTTAAAGCTGAACCTGGCGATCTTGTAATCAATGCAAATCAACCGAAGGGTAATCTTATCAAAGTGCTTTTTGAAAGGAAATCTAAACTCAGCGATTCAGCAACATACGATATTACAGCATGGTCCATTCCGTTTGCCTATGGATTGAAAACCTATGGGATGGCGAATTTCAGTCCGGCAAATTCAAATAGTTTACCTGAAGCGCCACAAAAAACGTTATCAGAAAACGCATATGCATATGCGATAAAATGGGATGGACTGAATAGTGCAAAATTCCTATCCGGGTTGTTGCAGGCGGGTGTCAGGGTAAGGTATTCGGAGCAACCCTTTATAACCGGTTCCGAGCATTTTGATAAAGGCACTTTGCTTGTAACAAAAACATCCAATGAAGGAAGGCCTTTGCTTGAGGCTGTTGAAAGTGTCGCTAAACGGACTGGGACAACCGTCTATTCACTCAGTTCGGGATTTGTGGACAAAGGATTTGATTTTGGTTCTGACCGCGTCCGGATCATTAATGCTCCAAAAGTCGCACTGCTGTATGGAGAAAATGTATCCTCCCTGGGAATGGGTGAAATCTGGCATTTCTTTGATCAGCAATTAGGATACCCGATTACCATTATCAGTGCTAATGACTTTCTTCAGGGTGGGATGAGTCATTATAATGTATTGATCCTTGCAGATGGTAATTATGATTTTCTGGGAAAGAAAGATGCCAATGATGAACTGAAGGGTTGGGTACGTCGCGGTGGTAAAATAATTGCCATTGAAAATGCAGTGGCCCAAATGGCAAAGGCCGACTGGGGTATTAAATTACGACGTGATGAAGATAAAAAGGATGAATCAGGAAAAACAGATTACAGCGTTTTGAAAAAATATGAGAACCGTGAACGGGATGAATTGGTGACAAGTATGCCCGGTTCCATTTTTAAACTGGAACTTGACAATACTCATCCGCTTGGCTTCGGTTATCCGGAATTTTATTATACCCTAAAACAGGATCCTAATATTTATGAATTCATGGACGATGGTGGCTGGAATGTAGGCATCATCAAAAAGGATAATTATGTTAGTGGTTTTGCCGGCAGTACAGTAAAAGAAAAGTTAAAAGACGGACTATTAATTGGCACCCAGAATTTTGGCCGGGGGCAAGTGGTATATTTCGCTGATAATCCTATTTTCAGGAGTTTCTGGGAAAATGGAAAGTTGTTGCTGAGTAATGCGGTTTTCCTGGTTGGACAATGAGTTCTCTCTATTTCACCCGGCGGGAATTACCCGGCGGGTAAAGTTTAAACCTTTATAGTGATGAAAAGATTGATTTCGGGGTTTTGCCTTGTGTTGGCCGGCCTGGTTATTAAGGCACAAACACCGCAAACCTATTCCTCTTCGGATATTTTGCTGAGTTTACAAAAACTCAGGGTATTGGGATCCGTATTATATGTTGCGGCGCATCCCGACGATGAAAATACCCGCTTACTGGCTTACCTGTCTAAGGAAAGAAAATTCAGGACTGGGTACCTGTCTATCACGCGCGGGGATGGTGGACAAAACCTGATAGGCGATGAACAGGGCATATCCTTAGGGTTGATCAGAACACAGGAATTGCTCGCTGCAAGGAGAATTGACGGGGCTGAACAATTTTTTAGCCGGGCATATGATTTCGGATTCTCCAAATCAACAGAAGAAGCTTTAAGGATATGGAATAAAAATAAAATCCTGGGTGACGTTGTTTGGGTTATCCGGAAATTTCGCCCGGATGTGATTATTACCCGCTTTCCTCCGGATAACAGGGCCGGGCACGGCCATCATTCGGCATCGGCAGTATTGGCCATTGAAGCATTCAAAGCTGCAGCAGACCCCGCACAATTTCCGGAACAGCTGGCATTTGTAAAACCCTGGCAGGCAAAACGCATTCTTTGGAACACCTTCAATTTTGGCGGGCTCAATACCCAGAACGAAAATCAATATAAAATTGACGTTGGTGTGTATAACCCGCTCCTTGGCAAGGGTTATGGTGAACTGGCTGCTGAAAGCCGCAGCCAGCATAAGAGCCAGGGGTTTGGTGTTCCAAGGCAAAGAGGGTCATCTTTCGAGTATTTTTCAGGAACAGCCGGAGACTCTATTCAAACCGATCTTATGGATGGCATTGAAACCAACTGGAACAGGGTGGGTGGTGGATTTGTCAACCAGTCAATCGATAGTATTATCGCTGCATTTAATCCAATGGCCCCTTCAGCTATTGCACCGGCATTATTTGCATTGCGGCAAAGGGTATCCGAAAAGATAACAGATGATTACTGGCGCGAACAAAAACTAAGGGAAATTAACCAGGTGTTGAAATCTGCGCTGGGTTTATATTTTGAAGCGGTAGCAGGACAGCAGGTGGCGGTTACGGGCGATTCATTGCAGGTTAGTTTCAGCATTGTGAACAGAAGTAATATCCCTGTAAATAATGTAAAAATTTCCTACCTGGATACGGCTTTTCAATTAACACCTGAAACGAGGCTGAACCAGCAATATTCCATTACCTATAAGTACCTCGTTCGGGAAAGCTTCCTTGCCGACCAGCCTTACTGGTTGCGGGAACAAATGGATACCGGGAGTTTTAATGTGGAATCACAGGCGCTGATAGGTTTTGCACAAAATCCAAAAAATGATGTACACCTAAGTTTTACTGTTGGCAAATATTCTTTCAGGGATGACTATCCGCTTTTATACAAATTCACTGATCCGGTTAAAGGTGAAATTTATCAGCCTGTTTTTACTGTGCCCCCCATTGTTGTAGGTGCTATGCCTACGGTTGTCCTGAATAACCTTCAGCCTCATCACCCACAGGAATTGCAGTTAACTTATAAGAGCTATGCACAGCTTGACACGGTTAAAGGTAGTATCCGTTTTGAACTGAAAGGCGGGAACAGCCTTAAGGATAAAAATATGGGCTACCCGTTAGCCCGTCCAAAGAACATCCTGCAGGTCATAACACTGCCTTTTGATTCATTATTTGCGAAAGAAAAACCACAACAGATTTATCCCTGGATAGAAATCCCGGGAGATGGCAAAGCAATAGGGTACAATAATGCCATGAAACTGATCCAGTATGACCATATTCCCACAGTTCACTATTTCTTTCCCAACAGTATTAAGGTGGTTAATGAAGAAATTAAAGTTGTTGGCAAACGCATTGGGTATATTCCGGGTTCAGGTGACGGTGTTGCAGAGGCCCTTAAACAAATGGGATATATTGTTGAAATCCTTGATGACGCTGCCCTTGCATCAACAAACCTGCAGCGTTTCGACGCCATTATTACAGGAGTTCGTGCCTATAATGTGAAAGAGTCACTGAGTAATTATTATGATAAACTTATGGACTATATCGCAAAGGGCGGGAACCTGGTTGTGCAATACAATACCTCCAGCCAGATAGGCCCGGTTAAATCTAAAATCGGCCCTTATCCATTCACCATATCACGTACAAGAATAACCGACGAAAAAGCTGTTGTTAGTGTGACTAATCCCGGGCATGACATAATGAATTTCCCAAATAAAATAACGCAAAAGGATTTTGAAGGCTGGATCCAGGAAAGAAGTATATACCATGCGGCCAATTGGGATAGCCATTATGAAACTATCTTTACCATGAATGACACTGGTGAAAATCCAGATTCCGGCAGCCTGATTATGGCCCGTTATGGGAAGGGATATTTTGTATATACGGGTATGGTTTTTTTCAGGGAATTGCCTGCAGGTGTTCCCGGCGCATACCGCCTGCTTGCCAACATTATTGCATTGAACCAAAAGAAGGGATTTTAATATGGCTTCTACAAATCAGGGAAGGAGAGATATCGGCATTGCCATTTGCATCATACTTGGATTGATAATCGGCACCTTTATAAAACGGGTTACTATTGGTCTGGTTATTGGGCTCACATTAGGTCTGTTGGCATCCGGATTGATATCCGGCCGGAAAAAATAAGAAATTAAAGCAGTCATATGGAGAATGAAAAAAAGATACCTCTGTTTAAATCCTGGCGGCACTGGTACATTTTTTTACTGGTAGTGCTGTTGCTGGAAATTATTGGCTTTCATTTTTTTACACAACATTTTTCATGAGCGGCCTTGATTGGATTATCCTCATTACCACCTTAACAGGCATCATTGCCTATGGCCTGTACAGGAGTACTACCAGCAAAAACCTGGATGGATATTTCCTAAGCAACCGTTCAATGCCCTGGTACCTGATTTTGCTGAGCATCATGGGTACCCAGGCCAGCGCAATAACTTTTTTGTCTGCCCCAGGCCAGGCATATTCCGATGGTATGCGATTTGTGCAATACTATTTTGGCGTTCCCCTGGCCATGATCGTTATCTCCATTTTTTTTGTACCCATCTTTCATAAGCTGAAAGTATTTACAGCCTACGAATTCCTGGAAGGAAGATTTGATAAAAAAACCCGCACGTTCACCTCTTCCCTTTTCCTGGTATCCCGCGGACTTTCAACTGGTATCAGTATTTATGCGCCAGCAATAATCCTCTCGTCCTTATTAGGCTGGAATATATACTGGACCAATATTTTCATGGGCGGACTGTTGATTATTTATACTGTAAGTGGCGGAGCTAAAGCCGTTGCATATACGCAGCAATTGCAATTGCTGATCATTTTTTCAGGAATGTTTATAGCGGCTTATATGATGGTTCACCTGTTGCCTGATGGTGTCGGGTTTATTGATGCCTTAAAAGTGAGTGGCAAACTGGGCAGGTTAAATGTCATTACTACCGGTGTGAATAAAAATGGATTTGACTGGACCGACAGGTACAATATATGGAGTGGTATAATCGGCGGCTTCTTTCTGTCGCTATCCTATTTCGGAGCAGACCAAAGCCAGGTGGGGCGATACCTTACCGCAAAGGATATTTCTGAAAGCCGGATAGGGTTACTGATGAATGGGTTAATCAAAGTGCCCATGCAATTTGCTATTTTATTAATTGGTGCCCTGGTATTTGCTTACTATCTGTTTAACCCTTCGCCAGTTTTTTTTAACCAGGCTGTCACTGGTAAGATAAAGGATCCGATAGCTTCACAGCGATTACTCGATATCGAAAAAAACTACCAGGAACTGTCAAGTCACCAGTCCAGCCTGGTACGTGAATTTGTACAACAACCAAAGAATGTAAAACTGGCAGATGAAATACGTGCCAACCAGAAGGGGCTTGACGAAACAAGGGCGTCCTATAAATCGACCCTTAAAGCAGCTTTGCCGGCAGCAGATGTGAATGATACTAATTATATATTCCTCAGGTTTGTCGTGGATCACCTGCCCAAAGGACTGGTGGGGTTGCTGATTGCAGTAATTTTCCTGGCTGCCTGGGGAAGTATTGCAGCCGCACTCAATTCACTGGCGTCATCAACTATGTGCGATATCCACAAGCAATATGCGAAAACAACTGAAACACCATTACAGGAATATCGCCTGTCTAAATTGTATACCTTAGGCTGGGGTATTTTTTGCATTATAGTTGCCCAGTTTGCCAATAATATGGGAAGCTTGATTGAAGCAGTTAATATCCTCGGTTCCTTATTTTATGGCGTTATGCTGGGGATTTTCCTGATCGCGTTTTTCTTCAAAAATATTGGCGGGGATGCAACTTTCTGGAGCGCCATATTTACTGAATTACTGGTCATCTGGCTTTTCCTTAAAACAAATGTTGGGTTCCTATGGCTTAACGCCATTGGTGCGATCATTTTAGTGTTTCTGGCATTTATAATCCATGCAACGCTTTGGGGGATCAATCGGTCAAAGAGCTAAACTTAGTGAATGACCCCGCGGCTGGTTTGTATAGCAGGTACTTTCATTGTATTACTTCTTTCAGGCGGATGCAGCAAAGAGGAAGAGAAAACGCTTTCGGGCCGTGAATTGATGGGAGTTTGGGTAGATGTTCAGCATCGTGCAGATACCCTTGTGATTTATAAAGAAAATGATGACCTGATTTTATTTGATAACTCAATGGCCTACAGATTGCATGCCAATGCAGCCGAACTTCGCAGGTCTTTCAGTTATAGTATCCATCTAAAAAACAACGCTATTGATATTGCTCAGTACGGCCATTTAAAGATTGCCGGAGATTTTAAGCGGTATTGGTTTAACTGGCTTCAAAAGGGGGTTCTGTTCAACCTTCCTTCAAGTTCTATCAGGCCATTTATTAATTGTACGGATTGCCAGCTTTGTTTCGAGAGGGTAAAATGAAAATACCTGGCACCATCTGGATACCAGGTATTGAAATAGATTATTTCAGGGTTGCCAGTAATTTCTGGTTCAATGTAACGTAATCGTCGTTTTTCGCAGCTTTAGCCAATTCAATGGATTTGTTTGCTGATGCAATGGCATCCTGTTTACGGCCCAGTTTAGCAAGGCAATTGGCTCTCTGGTAATAAACCCAGAAGGCTGTAGGCGTTTGCTCGATTGCTTTGTCGAACCAGGCAGCAGCCTTATTCAGGTCCTTGCCGTTCTCCATGTAGTACATAGCAGAGGCAAAATAAGGACGATTGTCCTTGTTCATCAGTTCATCGATCTGTTTGGTGATCTGTTCATCGATATTAGCGGTGATGGGCACCACAATCGCGGTTTTATCCCAAATGATGTCCATATTCATACTGTTCGCTTTGATATCGTCGAATGTGATAATTAAATTCTCTACGGTCAATGGCAATTGGGTAGGTTTAACCTGTGCCCGAACAACATCCTGGTCTTGCTTATAAGCAGCCGGACTGGTTACATCCAGTTGCTTGGATAATATAACAGTCCATTCTGTTTCACCCGGAATAGTCAATAATCCGTATTTGCCAGCTGGAACAGCTTTGCCGCCAAAAACCACATCTTCGCCAAATGTAATTGTGGTTGCACTGTTGGCACCAGTACGCCAAACTTTTCCGTAAGGAACCAGATCGCCGAAAATTTTCCGACCTTTTATTGCTGGGCGTGAGTAAGACAATTCAACTGAAGACAGGGCAAATTCCTGCTTTACAGTAGAAGTGGGACTTGGCGCGGGAGTGCGCAATTGCTGTGCTTCTGCCTGCTGAAGGAAGCATACTGCAATTGCCATAAATAAGATCAATTTCTTCATCGTAGCATAATTTTAGTTCCCAAATTTAGGGCATTAAAACGGTACGATCACATAAACCCCAGCTTTACGGCCTTTGAGTATTTTCCAGGCTGGTCCCTCCTTTACCAGCCTGATGGCTTCACTATCAAGTGTCGGGTGCAATGACTGCTCGATCGAAAATTCAGATAACTTTCCTTTTGTGGTCACTTCAAAATAGACCACCACATTCCCGTGGCGTTGAACCAGGCTGTCGGGAATAACCATATTCTTTTTTAAGTATTCATTATAATCGTTCCACCCAATTACAGGAATCGCATTCTGAACTTTTACAGTAAGGTCTTTTTGTTTCTCCTGTTGTTGGGGTGCGGCGGATCTTTTTCGTGCTCCATAGCCCTCAGCTACAACCTCATCTGCTGCGTTGCTGGCCGGTTTCAGGTTTACTGCCAAATCTTTGTTGCTATCGGCTACCAATACGAGTAGTTCGTTGGATTCATATCCTGCAGAAGTGATTTTTAACTGTGCAGCGGTGTCTGTAACCGGAATCTGAAACCGGCCTTCTGCATCGGTAACAACATTTATACCGGCTGCCTTTCCTGCCAGGCTAACGGAAGCGCCTTCAACTGGCTGTTGTTGCTGGTTGCGGACTACACCCCTGATGACATATTTTTCTTCCTGTTTGGCATCCGATGGAACTGGCATTTTTGCTGTAACCGCAGCCGGTTCTGTTTCCTTGCCGTCTTCCAGCTTTTCAGTGTTCAATTCTATTGAACCTGGTTTCGGGGATGATGGCATAAGTTGTGGAGAGGGCATGATTTTTTGTTTCGGCCCCAGCACTGCAACGTCTCCAGGTAAAGGGTGGGAAGTATCAACGGCCGGTGAAGGCTTAGCCTTTGCCCGATCAGGTGCTGTTGCCTGGACAGTAGGTTTTACGACAATGATTTCAGATTCGTTTTTCGGAAGTAACAGGAGGTAACCCCCTATACCGGCAGAGATAATAAGTATTGCAGCAATTGCCGGTTTCCACCAATTGTTTGGGAAAGGCTTTTTAATGTCATTGGAAATACGACGCGAAAGCCGCTCTTTCAACTCGGCAAGATGAGCAGGCTGAAGACCTGGATGGTTAGCTTCCAGTTGCCCAAATCCTTCCATTGCATCTGCCAGGAACGGATCGTCGAGGGAGGCCCTCTCCATCGCATTCATCTGTGCAGGAGTTAACTCGCCATTCCAGTATTTTGCAATATCGGAAGCAGTGTATTGGTTCATATCGTCGTTACGCCCGGGCATCAGCTATTTTTATCCATACATATTTTCAGGTTCCTGCGGCCATTTTGAATAAGGCTGCGCACTTTATTCCATTCCATCCCTGTGTGTAAAACTATCTCATTGTACGATTTCTCTTCCAGGTAAAATAGTATTACTGTCAATTGCTGTTCCTGGGTCAGTTTTTCGAGGCATTTCTTCATCAATTCAAATTGAGCCTCTTTATGCAGGCTGCCATTCAGATGCAGGTTTTCTTCAGATTGCATAAGTTCAGGTGGCAGTGCAATTGTTTTTTTACTTTTCCCACTGCGCAATTGCATTAGGCAATGATTTTTCGCCAATGCATATAACCAGCTTTTGAAATACTCCACTTTATGCTTTTTTAATTTCTCCACCAGTTCTTCAAAAATCTGCATTACAGCATCACGGGCAAATTCAGGGTCCTCCATGTATTTCAGGCAAAGTCCGTATACAAGGTCCATATACCTGCTGTACAATTGCCCCAATATGTCGAGGTTCCCGGTTTGCCGGTAAGACTGAACCAATTCGTTATCGGTTGCAGTTGTGTCTGTTATGTTACGCAGGAATGCCAAAATGTTCAAAAGCAATATAATATTAACCTGGTGCTTAGGGTGGAAAAAATATTTTAAAAGGAATTGTGTAATACTGGAAATGGCCGCATCCAAATGGAAAATAATCATATGCGAACCATTAAACGCTCCATGGGAATAATTTGTATGCTGCTCCTGGCAGTTATGCTATCTGCCGCCCTTCGGCCTGTTCAAACCACCGTAAAGGGAATTGTAAAAGATGCTGCAACAAAGAAACCCTTAATTGGCGTGACACTCCAGGAAAAAGGGAGTAACCATTCTGTTCAAACAGGGGCTGACGGAAGGTTTAGTTTAGCCATAAATAGTAGTCCGGCAATTGTAGAAATCAGTCTTGTCGGCTATACATCACGGTCAGTAACCATAAGCCAGCCGGGGAAGGAGTTGGAAATATTCCTTCAGCCCGGGGGGCAAGAATTGGAAGAAATTGTGGTTACGGGCTATGGAATTAAAAAAGAGGCGGAGCCATTGGGCGCTGTTACTGGGGTAAACCAAAGCCTGCAGGGGAAGGCGGCTGGTGTGCAGGTCAGGTTAAGGGGCAGCCGGGCTTTGCCGGGTAACTCTCCGGTTATTTACGGTTCGGCTGATCAGGGTTTCAATACGGAAGAATATAGTGCAGTCCATGAGAATAATTTCCTTTCAGTTACCGGAAACCCCGTATCTACGTTTTCCATTGATGTTGATGCTGCTTCCTACAGTAATGTAAGGCGGTTTCTGCAACAGGGCCAATTACCTCCTCCGGGTGCGGTGCGGACAGAGGAGTTGATCAATTATTTTGATTACGATTATGCTCAACCGACGGACAACCGGCCATTTGCTATCCATACCGAAATAGTGGAATGTCCCTGGAACAGGCACCACCACCTCGTTTCCATTGGCCTGCAAGGCAGGAAAATCCCGGTGGATAACCTGCCGCCCAGCAACCTTGTTTTCCTGATCGATGTATCCGGTTCGATGATGAGCTGGAATAAATTGCCTCTCGTAAAAACATCCCTTAAATTATTAACGGACCAATTGCGGGAACAGGATAAGGTTGCCCTGGTGGTATACGCCGGTAATGCAGGAGTGGTTTTACCAGCAACTAGTGGAGCAAATAAAACAGGAATAAAGGAAGCCATTGACGCCCTTGAAGCCGGGGGTTCCACAGCAGGTGGCGAAGGGATCAGGCTGGCCTATAAAATCGCAAAGGAAAATTTTAGCAAGGCGGGGAATAACCGCGTAATCCTTTGTACCGACGGTGATTTCAATGTAGGTGCATCAAGTGATGCCGATATGGAAAAATTGATTGAAAAAGAGCGGGAATCGGGCATTTTTTTAACAGTCCTTGGGTATGGAATGGGGAATTACAAAGACAGTAAAATGCAGTTGTTGGCCGATAAGGGAAATGGCAACCATGCTTATATAGACGGCATTGCTGAAGCCAAAAAAGTATTGGTGCATGAATTTGGCGGAACCCTGTTCACCATTGCCAAAGATGTAAAGCTGCAGATTGAATTTAATCCGGTTAATGTTTCCGCCTATCGCCTGATCGGTTATGAAAACAGGTTATTGCAGAAAGAAGATTTCAATAATGATAAAAAAGATGCGGGTGACCTGGGCAGTGGCCATACGGTTACTGCTTTATATGAAATAATCCCAACTGGTGTGAAAGATGTTTTCATTGACAGCGTAGATGTTTTAAAATACCAAAAATTACCAGCAGTTCCGGTAGCAGCGAATGGTGAAATAATGCAGGTGAAATTCAGGTATAAGCAACCTGATGGTAATGAGAGCAGATTGATTGTTAGGACTATTGAGAAAAAGGACCTGCTGATGCTGCCGCAAGCCTCGCAAAACTTTCTTTTTGCAGCGGCCGTAGCAGAGTGGGGAATGTTGTTGAATAATTCCTTATTTAAACAGGAGTCATCCTTTGAGCATATTATAAAAATGGCTGGCAAATCAATAGGTGTGGATGAACATGGATACCGTAAGGAATTCATTAAGCTGGTGAAAAAATCAGCTGTTTTATATGTGACAAGTGAACCTGAAGAAAGCGACCTGAGTGATAATTAATCAGTGAAAAGCCGGATGGAAATTCGCCAGCGTCTTGCGCAGGAATTCCCGGTCGAGGTGGGTGTAGATTTCAGTAGTAGTAATACTTTCATGGCCAAGCATTTCCTGTACAGCCCTGAGGTCTGCACCCCCTTCAACCAAATGTGTGGCAAAGGAATGCCGGAAGGTATGTGGTGAAATACTTTTAGTGATGCCGGCTTTTTTCGCCAGTTCCTTAATCAGCAAAAAGATCATTACCCTTGTTAATGCAGTTCCCCGTCGGTTAAGGAATAGGATGTCTTCATTGCCGGGTTTGATTTCCTGGAACCGCCGGGTATGTTCGCGGTATATTCCAATTTGGCGGATTGCGTTATCACCAATCGGTACCAGCCTTTCCTTATTGCCTTTTCCGACAACTCGTATAAATCCGCTTTCCAGGAAGAGGCAGGAAATCTGTAAGCCAACCACTTCACTCACCCGCAATCCGCAGCTGTACATGGTTTCAAGGATGGCTTTGTTTCGTTCACCTTCGGGCTTACTGCGATCAATGGCATTTATCAATAATTCAATTTCAGGGAAACTCAGGGTGTCAGGTAAGGTCCTTTTCAGTTTGGGTGATTCCAGCAAAACAGTTGGATCCTCCCTGGTAATTTGTTCCGTAAGGCAATAGGTATAAAAACTGCGTAAACCGGAAAGTATCCTGGCCTGGCTGGTTTGTGTCATGCCCAATTCCCCGATCCAGCGGATAAATTGCTGGAGGTGCTCCATGGTCAGCTGGTCGGGATTGTACATCCAACCCTGCAGCTGCAGGTATTGAGTGAGTTTTTCTATATCGTGCAGGTAAGCCGATACGGAATGGTCCGATAAAGATTTCTCCAGTCGCAACCATGCCTTGAATCCTTTTTTATAAGCTACCCACATTTGTGCAGACAAAATTTATTCTGCGGCAAATTAAGCATTGAATCCTTTATATTGCGGTTTTAAAAATTACAAAAGCCAGCATGAGTGCCCAGAGCAATCCCCGCGCAGTAAACCTTCGTCAGTTTAAGAAGCAGGTAAAGGATAATAAAAGGAAATTTAAAAGATTCCTAACTAAAATCGAAACGGAAAGGCCCAGGGGGTTGGACAAGCTTACACCGGTTTTAGATAAGGAAGTTTGGGAAGAAGTGGATTGCCTTACCTGCGCGAACTGCTGCAAAAAAATGAGCCCCACTTTTTCGCAAAAAGATATCACCCGCATTTCAGCCCATCTCAATATGACCGTTCCGGCCTTCAAGGAAAAGTGGTTGTTTTTTGATAAGAAGGACAAAGACTGGATGAACGTAAAACAACCCTGCCAGTTCCTTGACCTCAAAACCAATATGTGTTCAATTTATGAGGTGAGGCCTGCTGACTGTGCCGGTTTTCCCCACCTTACCAAAAAGAAGCTGGTGGATCATGTGGATACACATAAACAAAACATTGAGTATTGTCCGGCTACTTACAAAATGGTTGAGAAAATGAAAGCCAGGCTGAATCCCTGATTTCACCATCAGGAAATATCTTCCAGTAAAAAAATGGAATTCCCTTTTATGTTGAGGTTTATGGCCAGGATATCGAATTGCATCCTTCGCCACTGCGGATGCTCTTCCTGGTAAGCGGCAGCGGCTTCCTGCAAGTGTTTTATTTTTCTCCGGTTTACCTGCTCTTCAGGCAGGCCGAAAAAATCTGCACGTCTTGTTTTTACTTCAATAAAATGTAGTATCCCATTTTTACAGGCAATAATATCAATTTCCTTGCGCCTGTATTTCCAGTTCCTGGACAACAAATCGTAACCTTGCTTTAACAGCCATTCTGCGGCAATCTGTTCGCCAAAACGGCCGATGTCTAAATGGGTGGACAATATTCCTGTTTTACTGTATTTTCGAAGTACTACTATGGGAAAACAAAATAAAATATTTGCGCTGGAAGGCAAAGTGCAGCATTATCAATGGGGTGGTTTCACCTACCTGCCTAAGTTGTTATCACGGTCAAATGAACAACAGCAGCCTTTTGCCGAATACTGGCTGGGGGCACATGTGCAGGGGCCGTCTCAAATTGCCGGAAATGGATTACTTGATGGTTTTCTCCGGGAGCATCCGGAAGCACTTGGAAAAGTAGTGCGGCTTAAATTCGGCAGCCTGCCATACCTGCTGAAAATACTGGATGTAAGGGATATGCTTTCCATACAATTACACCCCACCAAAGCTGATGCTGTAGCCGGCTTTAAGCAGGAAAATGAAAAGGGCATACCGTTAACTGCTGCTTATAGGAATTATAAGGATGATAACCATAAACCCGAGCTTATGGCAGCTTTGGGAGAGTTTTGGCTATTGCACGGATTCAGGGCACCCGCATCGATGATTAATATCCTGCAGGAACAACCGGAATTGCAGTTCCTGTTGCCGGTTTTTAAGAAAGGCGATTATGAAGCAGTTTACCGCCTGGTGATGGAAATGGATGTTTTGGAAGTGAAAGAAAGATTGCAACCATTACTAGATCGAATCATACCATTATACCAGGCAGACAGGTTGTCCAAGGCCAGTCCCGATTTCTGGGCCGCCCGGGCCGCCCTTACATTTAACCAGCCTGGTTCAATTGACCGCGGAATTTTTTCAGTGTATCTTCTAAATCTCGTGCGTATGGATAAGGGCGAGGGCATTTTCCAGGATTCCGGCATTTTGCATGCATACCTTGAAGGGCAGAATGTGGAGATTATGGCGAATTCTGATAATGTATTGAGGGGCGGATTAACCCCAAAGCATATTGATGTGCCGGAATTAATGAAACATGTGCGGTTTGCACCGGTTGTGCCGTCGATTTTAAAGGGGGAAACGATGAATGCCTATGAGAAAAGGTATCCCACTCCGGCTGCAGATTTCGAATTACATGAAATTCACCTGGACAAAGGGGACAGGTATCCGCTGAAAGCCAGTACTGTAGAAATCCTGATCGTAATAGAAGGTGAGGTAAATGCGGATTCAGCTGGTAGCCCGGCGCTGGCTGTTCACCAGGGGGGAAGCCTTTTGCTGACAGACGGAGCGGATATTGTTTTGACTTCCGCTAAAGGAGCGCTTATTTATAAAGCAACTGTGCCTTCAGCATAGATTGAAGAATCTAAACTGGCAAATAGCAAGTTTTCAGTTATTTTTGCCCACACATAGTTAATAATATATGAAACTGAATAGATCTATATTGATTTCCCTGGTGCTGCTTATTATTGTAGCCGCATTGTACCGCATTATACCTTCCCGCCCGCTTGGGTTTGTACCGCATATAGCTATGGCCTTATTCGGGGGCGCAATAATTAAGGACCGCAAATGGGCTTTTGCGCTGCCGATATTCTCTATGTTCCTAAGTGACGCCTTATACGAATTGTTGTACCGTGCAGGTATGAGCGATATACAAGGTTTTTATGAAGGTCAACTGACCAATTATATTTTGTTCGCAGGATTAACGCTGATTGGTTTTGCAATTCGCAAAGTCAATATATTTTCAGTTGCCTTAGCATCATTGGTAGCACCAACAGTTTATTTCCTTTTATCTAATTTCTTCGTATGGGCTGCCGGCGCAGGTTTTCAGCGGCCTAAAACATTTGGCGGTTTGCTGGAATGCTTTGCTGACGGCCTTCCTTTTTACAGGGGTAACCTGGTTTCTACAATAGTATTTTGTGCTGTTTTATTTGGTGGCTATTATATGATTGTAGCACAACGAAAAATGCAACAAGTAAAAGGCTAAGCACTATCTCGCGATTTACGATTCACCATTTACGATTCACTCAAAAATGCTGGTCCAGGTAATTCACTTCTGGTGCCCTTGAATTCTTGTTCATAAGGAAATCATTCTTCCAGGCAACTATAGCGGCTGCAACAGCCAGGAAAAAAACAATGGATAAGCCTGCAGCCACATTGTATTGCTCTGCAACAAGGCCAATCATTGAAGGGCCCGCAAGGAAGCCAATTAACCCTCCACTGGCAACAGCTGAAATACCTTTAACCGGACTAACTCCCGGCACCCCGGTAGCAGCGCTGAACAGGATGGGTACTATACAACAGAAACCAATTCCAATTAATGTGAATCCGGCAATTGCTGTTGGGATGGTTGAAAATGCGATAGCCAGTAAGAATCCCAATGCAGCGACCAAACTACCGGTAATGGCCAATCGCTTACTGCCATACTTTGGTATCCAGTTGTCCCCGTTCAACCTGCCGATAGCCATGGCAATAGAAAATCCTGCGAATCCTAATCCGGCTATCGCTTTTGAACTATGTAAGGATTCTTTCATGTAAATGGCACTCCAGTCTGCGACACAACCTTCCCCCATAAAAGTTACAAAACAGATAAAGGCTAAACCGATTAAACTGCCTGAGGGCAGGCTGAATCCACTGTCAGATTCAATATTATCCTGGTAGCTGAAAAGATGTTGGCGCAAAGACAAAATAATTATTATGAGCGCCCCTGCAACGATAATAATCTGCCAGAAAGGACTCATTTGAAAAGAGTAAAAAATGGCGGCGAGGCCTGCACTTACAAACCCACCTGTGCTGTACATGCCATGGCTGGTGCTCATGATATGGCGGTTGTGTTTTTTTTCCAGTTGGTCAACTACTGCATTTGCAGATACGCCGTTCAGGAACCCAATAAGTCCGTTGCCGAATAAACTCAGCCAAAGCATAATGGGGTTTAACGCGATAACCTGCAGAATGAAAATACAGCAGTAAGCCAGGTGGCCTGTTACCAGCCATTTGCCAACCTTTATTTTTTTAAAAACAAAAGGGGATACAACGACTCCGGTTAATGCACCAATTGGGGCGAGCAGCAAAGACAAGCCTAATGAGGCATCAGACAAACCGAGCCTGGTTTTAATTTGTGGGATGGCTGCCACCCAGATGCCTAGTAACAGGCTGGAAACCATGAATAAAAAACCAATGCTCCGGCTTGGCCGGTGTTTAAAATAAATTATGGTATTATTTAGCATTGGACGCAATTATTTAGAGGCTTCATTCCGGGATCTGCCCAGTTGTTTTGACAAAACAAGCTGGTGTCTGCAAACAATGCCGTCTTCAATAATTGGTTCAGGGAAATGCTGGGTATAATAATTCCAGCGAACATCGCTTAATTCAAAGCCAAATTGCTGGTAAATTTTAAATTGCCTGGTACTGGAATTGCCCGTGCACACCTGTACGGAAGAATATCCCAACCTGGTAGCGCGGATAAAAGCTTCGTGGATTAATTGCCGCGAGTAACCTTTGCCGCGGTAATCAGGGGCAATGGCAATATTCCGGATCTCTGCTTTTTCTTTTGTTTCCGGGCTTATGGTTAGCACACCAATGGTTTTTCCTTTAATTACCGCAAGCAGGATAAGGCAAAAATCAATATAGGTGTTGATTTGTTGTGGATTCGGGTCAGCCAGCAACAGAAGATCCATTGGCGGCGACTGGCCTTCCGGCAGCTGAAGAATCAGCAAGTCTTCTGCCTGAATTGATTTACTCATCAATCAAATATCCAACATTTTTCGGATGTGAAACTAACCGGCCAAACCAGATTCATATCCTTCATCAACCAACAGGTGCCTGCTGTCTGCTGCAGTTGTAGCCAATATATCGCATCGGTTATTAAAGGGATTATTGGCATGTCCTTTTACCCAGTGGAATTTCAATTGGTGTTGCAGGGAAAGCCTGTAGAAGCGGGTCCAGAGGTCCTTGTTTTTTTTGCCTCCCTTAAAGTCATTGGCAATCCAGTTGCGCAGCCAGCCTTCTTCCACCGCTTTTACCACATACTGGCTGTCACTATAAATGGCAATGTTCAGTCCGGTTTTAGTCAAAGCTTCAAGTCCGGCGATCACAGCCATTAATTCCATCCTGTTATTGGTGGTTTTACGGTAACCCTGGGAAATTTCCTTCTCCTTGCTGCCCCATTTTAAAATTGTACCATAGCCGCCCGGACCAGGATTGCCCCTGCTTGCGCCATCTGTGTATATCACCAACCCTCCATGTTGTTGCATCATATGTGTATTGTTCCTTCCAGGTAGGTGATGGCTTTACCGGTCATCAATACCCTGTTTCCTTGTAATGAACAACGCAAATATCCTTTACGTTGGGATAATTGCAAGGCATCGGGTGAATTTTTATTCAATTGGTCGGCCTAAAAGGGCACCATGATAGTATAGGCAGAACCAGTAACCGGGTCTTCATTAATGCCAGTATGCGGATAAAAACAGCGTGACACAAAATCAGTGGCATCGCCTTTTGCAGTACATATTACGCCCCTTGCAGGAATGGTTGCCAGCGATAATACTGCAGCCGGGTTGCCGCCGAAAATATTTTCAGTGAATGCATCGATGAAGAAAATAGATTGTACCAATTGGTAAATAGTAAATAGTGAATGGTGAATTGGTGATGGGTTAGACCTGGAAGACGCCGGTATTCATTTTAGCAACTACCGGGTTATGGTTTGCAGCGTGTATGCCCTGCGAAATAACCAGTCTGGTGGAGGCTGGATCAATTATTTCATCTACCCATAATCGTGATGCCGCATAATATGGTGATGTTTGTTTTTCATACCGGCCCTTTATATCATCCAGTAATTTTTGTTCATCTTCAGGGGCAATAGTTAATCCGCGTGCCTTCATACCGGCAACCTGTATCTGCAATAAAGTTTTGGCAGCCTGGTCGCCACCCATCACGGCAATGCGTGCTGTTGGCCAGGCATAGATGAAGCGGGGGTCGTAGGCTTTACCGCACATGGCATAATTACCTGCACCATAGGAATTGCCTATGATTATAGTGATTTTTGGTACTACTGAGTTGGCCACGGCATTTACCATCTTAGCACCGTCTTTAATGATGCCGGCATGCTCACTGCGACTGCCTACCATAAAACCAGTAACATCCTGCAGGAAAACCAGCGGGATTTTTTTCTGGTTACAGTTCAAGATAAACCGGGCTGCTTTATCGGCGCTGTCATTATAAATTACACCACCCATCTGCATTTCCCCCTTTTTATTTTTGACAATGAGGCGTTGGTTGGCAACGATGCCAACAGCCCACCCGTCAATCCGCGCATACCCACACAAAATAGTTTTGCCATAATCAGCCTTGAATTCATCAAATTCTGAATTATCCGTTATGCAGGCAATGATATCGCGCATATCATATGTTTTACCGCCGCCTTCCGGTAGGATACGGTAGATATCTTCGATTGCATTTTTGGGAGCAACTGCCGCAATGCGGTCAAATCCGGCTTTTAAAGGATGGCCTAATTTTCCCATTATCTTTTTCACCTGGTCAAGGCATTCCTTTTCAGTAGCAAATTTATAATCGGCAATGCCACTTATCGCAGTATGTGTGGTTGCCCCACCGAGGCTTTCTGTATCGATGTCTTCCCCGATAGCAGCTTTAACAAGGTAGGGGCCGGCCAGGAATATTGACCCGTTACCTTCTACCATCAGTGTTTCGTCACTCATTATGGGAAGGTAGGCACCCCCTGCCACACAGGCGCCCATCACAGCAGCAATCTGGGTAATACCCATACCACTCATGACTGCATTATTTCGGAAGATCCGGCCGAAATGTTCTTTATCAGGAAAAATTTCATCCTGCATCGGCAGGAAAACACCTGCGCTGTCTACCAGGTAAATGACCGGTAAAAAATTTTCCATTGCTATTTCCTGCATGCGCAGGTTTTTCTTACCAGTAATCGGGAACCAGGCGCCGGCTTTAACAGTCTGGTCATTGGCTACAATAACACATTGGCGGCCGCTTACATAACCTATGCCGGCAACTGTTCCACCAGCCGGGCATCCGCCCTGCTCTTCATATTGTTCATAACCTGCAAAAGAACCTATTTCAATAAACGGGGCAGCATCATCTACGAGATAGCTAATCCTTTCCCTTGCGGTCAGTTTATTTTTTTCATGCTGCTTTTCTTTGGCTTTCTTACCACCACCTAAACTGATTTTTTCAAAACGCGATCTTAATTCGCTAAGCTGAAGTTTCAGGGCATCTTCATTACGGTTCTGTTCAATATTCATGGCTGGTTCCGGTTATGCCGCAAAGTACGGAGAAGCCAACCGAAAAACAAACGGCTGTTAGTATCAGGTAATTACGGTGAACAATTCATTTTTGCATGTAGTTTTATACCCAACCTCTGGCCAATGAATCAAATATACCGCTACGCAATGCTGTTCACTTTAGTGGGAGTGGCATTGTTCATTAAAATTTTTTCCCTTTTTCCTTCGGCTATTGAAAAATACTATTCCAATGGCGCTTACCCGGTTATTTCAAGGGTATTAAGGTGGCTATTCGGGTGGATTCCTTTCAGTATTGGCGATATTTTTTATGCAATAGCCGCATTGCTTTTACTGGCTGGTTGCTGGAAATTAATCAGGTCCATCAGGCAGAAAAAAGTCAACCTTGACTGGTTACTTCGATTGGGTGTCAAGGTTATGACGGTATGGTTATGGGTATATATCATTTTTAATGTTTTCTGGGGATTGAATTATAATCGCCTGGGCATTGCAGATCAGGCCGGACTGAATGTAACGGAATATCATAATGCAGAAGTGGATACACTTGTAGTAACGCTAATCGACCGCATGAATAGGTTAAGGGATGCAGGTGTTCCTGAAAGAAATGACCTTGTGCGCAAAAGGACTTTATTCCGGAATTCCTTTCAATCATACCAGGTGCCATCGGAAGAATTGCCGTTTTTGAAGTTTCGTGGACAGTCAGTGAAGCCGTCGCTGTTTAGCTACCTGGGTAATTACCTTGGATTTACCGGCTATTATAATCCATTTACCGGAGAGGCACAGGTTAATACTACTGTGCCGGTTTTTGTCCAGCCTTTTACTACCTGCCATGAAATTGGCCACCAGTTGGGCTATGCGAAAGAAAATGAAGCCAACATGGCGGGGTTCCTTACTGCTAAGCATAGTGCCAGTGCGGCTTTTCGATATTCCGCTTATTTCGATGTATATCTCTATGCCATGCGCGACCTGTATACCCGCGATTCAGCCCGCTCAAAAATCTTGTTTGAGCGCTTATCCCCGGGCGTTAAAGATGATTTGATCGCGCTCCGCGAATTCAACAACCAGCATGTTGGCCTCCTGGAACCTTTAGTGCGCAGTATATATGCACAATACCTGCGGGTTAACCAGCAACCCGGAGGGATGATGAGCTATAACCAGGTGGTAGCGCTGGTGATCGCTTATATAAGGAAATATGGTATGGATGAGGTTTAGTTTACCGATCAAAATAAAACTTAAAGGATATTGAAGGAATTATCGCAAATTGTATTATAATAAATACGTATGCGAAGTGCCAGTTTATTGCTGCTTTTTTCTCTTTTTATTGCGGCCAGCTCAAACGCGCAGAAAAAGAATAATATACCACCTGCCCCTGTGGCAGATACAGTGAAAAAAGCAGCTGCCGATGCTCCGGCCAAAACTTCAATAAAAGATAAAGTCAAGTCCAGCAAAAAGATCGATGGTATGTTCACCCTTTACCAGGATACCGTAACAGGCAGCGTGCAGATGTACCTGAAAAAAGATCAGTTGGGTAAAGAATATATCTACCAAAGCTTTTCCATAGGCGGACCTACCGAACTGTTTCTAAACCAGAACATGTTACGGGCAACTTTTCCTTTTAAAGTGCAGAAATCTTACGACAAACTCGAGTTCCTCCAATTGAACACGAATTTTTACTATGATAAGAATAATGCAGTAAGCAAGTCTGCGAATGTAGATGTGAGTGATGCAGTTTTCTTTTCAGATAAATATAGTGCGGAAGACAGTTTGGGTTACCTGATACCAGTGGATGGACTGTTGCTGGGCGACAAACTCGACCAGGTTAAGCCGATATTCCCGCCAACCCTTCCCCCGGGTTCTGTTTTCAACCTGGGTAACCTGAATACCGCCAAGAGTAAATATGGTATGGTGCGTTCTTTCCCGAATAATACCGACGTGCTTGTGGAACTGGCTTATGATAATCCAATGCCATTGAATGGGGGTGGAAAAGATATTACGGACGCCCGTTTTGTGCGCGTGAAGTTGCAGCATTCCTTCCTCGAAATGCCGGTAAACAATTACCATCCTCGCAGGGATGATCCACGGGTGGGCTATTTTGGGGCCCAGGTAGATGACCTTACTTCTATCTCTTTTACCCCTTACAAAGATGTTATAAGTAGGTGGAACCTGGTGAAGAAGGACCCTTCCGCGGCTATTAGTGAGCCCGTTGAACCTATAGTTTGGTGGATCGAGAATACAACACCCCTGGAGCTAAGGGAAACCATTAAAATAGCAGGGGAAAAATGGAATGAAGCTTTTGAAAAGGCTGGCTTCAAAAATGCAATTGTTATGAAGATCATGCCGGATGATGCAGACTGGGATCCAGCCGATATCCGTTATAATGTGATCCGTTGGGTGAGCAGTCCCTATCCACAGTATGGAGCCATTGGTCCCAGCTTTTTCAATCCCAGGACAGGACAGATACTTGGTGCTGATATTACTGTTGAGTGGAGAAGTGGTGCAGGTATTCCCATGTTAAATGATCTTTTCAATGGTGGTCTCTCAACTACTGCTACCGACCTCCCATGGGAGAACCCGGATGATGCAGTGAAGCAGGCAGCCGCCTCATTTGGAGGGTTCAATCCCAGGCATCTTGAAACCTGCAGTATGGCCAGGGAATTGGCCATCCAGTTCCAAACCGGACTTACTGCTGTTGAAGTACTGGATGGGGTTCCGGCAAATGGGAAGGCAGGATCGGAAATCAGTGAAATGCATAAGGAGTTCCTTTATTACCTGATCATGCATGAAATGGGACATACACTTGGACTGAACCATAATATGAAGGCTAGTCAGATGCTGAGTCCGGCCCAGGTTCATGATAAGGACCTTACATCTAAAATTGGTTTGCAGGGTTCTGTGATGGATTATCCGGCTGTGAACGTAAACAGCAACCGGGCCAGGCAGGGTGATTATTATACAACCAAGGCAGGCCCCTATGATCTTTGGGCTATCGAATATGGATATACGCCATTTAGTGCCGCTGAAGAAGAAGCTGGACTGGCAAAGATCCTGGGCAGGAGCACTGATCCGCAGCTTGCATTTGGTAATGATGCAGATGATATGCGTGGTTCAGGTGGCATTGATCCGCGTGTAATGGTTGGTGATCTTAGCAATGATATGGTTGCTTATGCTGAAGATCGCTTCAAGCTGGTTAATTCAATGATCCCAAAACTTAAAGACCGGTTTGCCCGTCCAGACCAGAGTTGGAACGAGTTACGGGCAAGATACCTGATGTTACAAGGCCAACGCCGCCAAATGGCAAGTGCTGTTAGCCGTTATATTGGTGGGGTGTATGTGGATAGAAGTTATCCCGGACAAAAAAGCAGTAACAAACCCTTTACGGTTGTTCCGGTAGAATACCAGAAGAAGGCTATGGCGCTGCTTTCCAAATACCTGTATTCGCCAACCGCTTTTGAAACAGATTCCAGATTGTTCCCTTTCCTGCAGATACAAAGACGGGGTTTTGAATTCTTTGGTGTTGGGGAAGACTTTAAAGCGCAGTCCAGTATTTCGAATGTTCAAATGCCAACCCTGGCACATATCCTGCATCCCAATACACTGGCACGTATCAGCAATAGCAGCCTTTATGGAAATACTTATAGTGTAGCTGATGTTATGGGAGATATGGCCAAAGGAATTTTCAATGAGGACCTGAAAGGAAACGTGAATCTATATAGACAGAACCTGCAGACTGAGTTTGTAAAAGCTCTAGCTGCTATTGTTGCTGCACCATCCGGTTATGATAATTCATCCAGGGCTGCAGCCATGCTGACACTAAAAAAAGTTAAGAATATGCTTTCTGGTGCAGTTAGTACTAATGAGCAGACCAAGGCACACAGGATGAACCTGGCGTTCCTTATTGATAAGGCATTGGTGGTAAAGTAGGGAGCAGTGCTCCTTACTTATTAAAATGAATTTTTCCACATCATGCTTTCAATTGGCTTATCGGGCTGGCCACTGTATTTTGCATTTTTCTTCTGGTTGTATTTCACCTCAATTTCTCCTTCTACCGGGAAGTAGATCAATTGGCCAATGGGCATTCCTTTGTAAACTTTGACCGGTTGCTTGACAGAAATTTCGAGGGTCCAGTTACCGCAGAAGCCAACATCCCCTTTACCTGCAGTAGCGTGGATATCAATTCCCAGGCGGCCGGTTGAGGATTTGCCTTCCAAGAAAGGAACGTGGGCATGCGTTTCGGTATATTCTTCGGTTACTCCCAGGTAAAATATATGCGGATAAAGCACAAAGCCTTCCTCGGGAATTTCAAAATATTCGATCTGGTTGTGTTTTTTGGCATCAAGGATATGTTCTTTATAAGTAGCCAGCCATTTGCCAAGGTGAACATCGTATGAATTGCTGCCCAGGCATTCGCGCTCATAAGGTTGAATTTTGATCGTACCCAGTTCCATTTCTTCAAGGATACGCTTATCCGACAGTATCATTTGCTTTGCTTAATTTATATTTGAATAGCGGTAGCCATTTTGGCTGCTGCAATGTTACCAGCAAATTTGCAACCTTGGCCTTATTTTATCAACATAATATCAACCATACCACCAGACTGGGGATTTGGCGTATTGAAGAGCCGGAAGCTTTTTTCCTGGAAAAGGTTCCCATTAAAAAGGAAGTTACCCATCCCTACAAGCGGTTGCAGCACCTGGCCGGCAGGTACCTTTTGCCCACTTTGTTTGATGATTTTCCCCTTGAAGAAATTATGGTGGCCGACACTCGTAAGCCCTACCTGCCCGGAGAAAAGTACCATTTTTCTGTTTCCCATAGTGGCAACTTCGCCGCAGCAATTGCCAGCAGAGACAAAAGGGTAGGATTGGATATTGAACTTGTTTCTCCCCGTATTGAAAAAATTGCCCATAAGTTTTTGTCTTTAGAGGAAAAAGCCTTTTTGCAGCAGTGGCGGTTATTTGACCTGCTGCAACAGGAATTGACCACCGTGATGTGGAGTTCCAAGGAAGCCCTGTTCAAATGGTACGGCGATGGACAGGTTGATTTTCGCCAGCATATGCAATTAAATGGCCCGTTAAATTATGCGTCCAATGAATGGATGACCCTGCCTTTTTTATTTAAAAAAGAAGAAGCAGTACCAGTAACGCTTCACGCCAGGATTTTTGAACCGCTCGTCCTGGCCTATGTAATTACCTGATTGCGTTATAATACATAATCTCTTGGCTGGCATTAGAATATTAATTAAATTTCTGATATAAAACAGTCAAGACATGAAAAAGCAATTGTTCGGCATATTGCTGGTTTTTTCCCCTTTTATTTTCAGTAGTGTTCAGGCGCAAAAAGTTTCCCTTTCGGAAGGTGACCTATCGCCCCTGGCTGGCCAAAAGGAATTAAACCTGGAATTTGAATATTCCAATATGCGCGTAGGAAAAATGAGCGAGGAAGATTATGTAAACAAGAAAAAAGACGAGTACAACAAAAAGGAAGCTGGTAGGGGGGATACCTGGGCTAAAGCCTGGGTTGACGACCGACAGACACGCTTTGAACCAAAATTCATTATGTCTTTCAACCAGTTTAGCGGTGGTATGACTGCCGGGCCAATGGCTGCTGCCAAGTACACGCTAAAGCTTAAAACTACGTTTACTGAACCGGGTTTTAATATTGTTGTTCATCGCGAAAACGCAAGGATTAACATGGAAGCCTGGCTGGTTGAAACTGCCAATAAAGATAAAGTGCTTGCCAAAGTACTTATTGAAAAATCACCTGGTGGTGCCTGGTTCGAAAATGATTTTGATACAGGCCAAAGAATTGCAGAAGCTTACGGTAATGCAGGCATGACGCTGGCCGGCTTTATCCGATCTAAAGCACATTGAAAAGCAGGCTGTCCCCAAAGGGCAGCCTTTTTTTAATTCTGATCGAAGTATATCTCCCGAAAATCGACAGTATTGGCCCCCTGATCGAAGAGATTTCAGAAACGGGAGAACCTGTGCCATCTTTGTATCAGCAACCTGTTTTAGTCCCTAAGTCCAAACCAAACCGTATCCTTTGAAAGCTCAATTATCCAGGTTCTTATGAAAATACAATTAACCTTATCCGGGCCCAATCGTCCAAACCTTTGAAAACCACAGAAAGTCCAGGAAAACCAAAGAAACAGCAGAAGATCCGGAATCTAATCCCATGAAACCAAAGTTGAAGGTATCGTCTCCCGGAAAAATAATTTAGTCCCACTGTTTAGTGGGACTTTTTTTATGTACACTGTTATGAAAAATGATTTACCGGGCATATCCTCCCGAAAATCGACAGTATTGGCTCCCTTATCGAAGAGATTTCAGAAACGGGAGAACCTGTGCCATCTTTGTATCAGCAACCTGTTTTAGTCCCTAAGTCCAAACCAAACCGTATCCTTTGATGACCAGGTGACCATCATCCTAAGAAAAAATGAACGTACCTGATCTCAATTATCCGATCCTTTGAAAAACGAAAAGAGATATTTAAAAGTTGAACCAATGGCCAATAGTAGGTAACCTGATTCTATGAATGTTTGTTAAAGATCGTCTCTGAAAAAAATTTGTCCCGTTATTTAGCGGGACTTTTTTATTCTCCTAATTCTGGTGTATCATCATGGTCGAGCAGTTGCAGGTTAACCATGTCAGCGCCGGCAATGCCTTCAATACTGCCGCGGACATGGGCTGCATTCAGCAACACTTTTTCCAATTGCTTTTCCCTGCTTTTCCAAAGCTTTTCCATGGCGTCGCGTTCCCGTTGTATCGACAGTTTCATACTCATAAATCCTTCACGGATTGCTTTCCATTGCTCACTGAATTCGTTGCTGGTGAGGTAATCATATAGCATATGCATTTTATCGCCACGATTTTCCTGGCTGCGGGTTGCATTAAAAACCCTGATTATGCCATCGCGCAAAACCTGGACCAGTGGTTTTACTTCAGCAAAACTGCAGACCCAGACGCCATTTTTTTCGCCAAACTGTACCAGGTCGGCCGGCATCGTTTGGGTAACCAATATAGCAATATCAGCTCCCTGGCTGCGCATATCTGCTTTCAGTTTTTCGATCCAGTCGGCCGTAAATATCTTGGTGCGTTTGCTTTCGAAAATGATCCGGCCACATTCCTGTCCGAATGGATTGCGTATGGTCTGGATACAATCAGCCCCGCGAACGCCTTTACCTACTTCACTGATCACATCGAAAGGGAAAGTGGTTTTCAGCATTTCCTCGAGGGCCAGTTCCTGCACTTCACCCTGTAATTGCATACTGCCCTGTTCGGCTTTCCTGCGCATTTCCTCAGCTAATTTTTTCTGGTCTTCCAATTGTTTTTCGAGCTCTTTCAACCGCATGTTGAATTCATTTTCCTTGGCAGCGATTTTTTGCTCTTCAATTTTGCGAAGCTCATCAGACAGTTTACCTCTTTCCTGCTGCAATTTTTTCTGCAGCTCTATTTCCATTTCTGCTTCCCTGGTCTTCAGATCCTGTTCTTTCTTCAGGTATTCCAGTTCCTTCTGGCGCGACATCCGCAGTTTTTCTTCATTCTCTTTATTGGTATCGGTAAGCATCCGTAACTGGTTTTCAAAATCTGCCTGTGTGCTTTTGCGGATGCTTTCTTCCAGTTGCTGGTTTTGTTTTTTCAGTTCAGCCTGCAATTGTACCTGGAAGCGATCTTCCTGGGTCCGCTTAAATTGTTCAAATGCTTCTTCCTTAATGCGTAATTCTTCCTCTTTTTTGTTCTTGTACTCGATCATTTGCTGACGCAATTCCTGCTTCTGTTCCTCAATAGCCTCTTTTAGCTCATCATTCAAAGCCTCGTCTAAGGGAAACTCGTGGCCACAATTGGGGCATTTTATTTTCGTAAGCATATTCGGGCAATTTAGCGAAAAATGTCATTTTGCCATTTCATTTTCATGGGGTAGATTAGGAAATGAAAATCTTCCAACGGCAGCCTGCAGTATTCACCTTAGCATTAATAATCTTCTTATTTACCGGCGTTTTTTCCTGTAATACCCCGGAACCCAAACCCAAGCCCCAACAGCAGCCCGATACCCTGTCAGAAGCACAAAAGCGGCTTCCTGAAAATGCGCTGAAAGGACTAACAGTGGCTGGAGGACTTGAAGTATTGCCGTTTGCGGCAGAACCCATGTTGCAGAACCCAACGAATATGGATGTGGATGAAAAAGGCAGGGTATGGATAACAGAAGCGTATAATTACCGGCCTGCTGTTAATGGCAATCCAACAAATCCGCTTGGTGACCGGATTATCATACTTGAAGATACTAACGGGGATGGGCATGCGGATACAACCAAGGTATTCTACCAGGGTCCTGAAATCAATGCGCCACTTGGTATTTGCGTTTTGGGTAACCGCGTGATTGTATCACAAAGTCCTTATGTATGGTCTTTTTATGACGATAATGGAGATGACAAAGCCGACCGTAAGGAAATACTCTTCCAGGGAATTGGTGGTGAGCAGCACGACCATGGCGCGCATGCTTTCAGTTTTGGTGTGGATGGAAAATTGTACTTCAATTTCGGTAATGAAGCGCATACGCTGAAAGATAAATCCGGTAAAGACGTGCTGGACCAGGATGGTGATGTAATAGGTCCGAAGAAATACAGGCAGGGAATGGTTTTCCGGTGTAATCCCGATGGCAGCCAGGTAGAATGCCTGGGCGATAATTTCAGGAACCCATATGAAGTTGCTGTTGATAGCTATGGCGCACTTTGGCAAAGTGATAACGATGATGATGGTAACCGGGGAACGCGGATCAATTTCGTGATGCCCAACGGTAACTACGGATATACTGATGAAATGACGGGGGCATCCTGGCAATCGAGCCGCACGAATATGGAAGACTCCATTCCTTTGCGGCACTGGCACCTTAATGATCCCGGCGAAGTGCCTAATTTATTGCAAACATTTGCTGGTTCACCCACGGGTATGGTAGTATATGAAGGTGATTTGCTGCCGGCAACATTCCGCAACCAGCTGATCCATTGCGATGCGGGTCCGAATGTGGTGCGGTCATATCTTGTGCAGAAAAGTGGTGCAGGGTATACAGCCACAATAGAGAATATTTTAAAGGGAGATAAAGATCCCTGGTTCAGGCCTGCCGATGTTTCTGTGGCGCCAGACGGCTCCTTGTATATAGCGGATTGGTATGATCCGGGCGTGGGTGGGCATGCAGCCGGGGACCAGGTTCGTGGCCGGGTGTACCGGGTTGCGCCACCAGGTGCGAAATACAAACAGCCAAAGCTTGATTTCACCACCGCTGCCGGTGCGGTGACTGCCTTGCAAAACCCAAACCTTTCTGTCCGGTTCCATGCTTTTTCTGCTTTACAACTGATGGGCCAGGGGGCAGTTCCTGAACTGGAAAAATGCTGGAAAGAAAATAGTAATCCCAGGATGCGTGCTCGGGCATTATGGGCTTTATTGAAAATGCCTGGTGCCGATCTGAAAAGATATCTGGCAGAAGCCGCCGGCAGTGAAAATCCTGATTTCCGGATCGCAGCAATCAGGGCTGCGGTCGAAATAAAGCAACTGGAATTGGTATTGCCCATATTAATTGCAGATCAGGATATTGCTGTTCGTCGTGAAGCTGCTCTTGCCTTGTATCACCAGACCATGCCAATGGCTGCAGAATGGTGGACAAGCCTGGCAATTGCGCATGATGGGAAAGATCGCTGGTACCTCGAAGCATTGGGTATTGGCGCAGATAACCAATGGGATAAGTTCCTTGTTGCTTACCTGGAAAAAGTGAAAGATCCGCTTGCCACAGCTGCAGGTAAAGATATTATCTGGCGGGCCCGCAGTGAAAAGGCAATTCCATACCTGGCAAAACTGGCAGCCGATCCAACAGTTTCGGTCAAAGAGAGGCAGCGGTATTTCAGGGCATTCGATTTTAATAGCGGGCCAACAAAATATGCTTTGTTGCTGAATATAATCAAGGGTAACCAGTCGCAGGATGTTGCCCTCAATAAACTGGTATTGCACGCCCTTGATGTGGCCACTGTAAAAAAATCACCCGTTGCGCAAAAGGCATTGAAACAGGTGATTGATTCGGTTAAGGGTACCAGCGAGTTCATAGAATTGCTATCGAGGTTTTCGGTTAAGACCGAGAATAAAACTTTGCTGCATATGGCGATTACTGATTCCAGTGAAACATTAGGGCAGGATGCTGCAGGGTTATTATTGCAATTCGATGGACAGCCCCTGGTTATAAAAACTATTAAGGGGAAAGACAGCCTAGCTACAAGATCTTTATTAGCATCCCTCGGATACGTTGGCAGCAAGCGTTCCGTGGATTTATTGCAATCCATTGCCTTGTCAAAAAGCTATAAAATGGATGTTAGAAAGCAGGCAGCTTCCAAAATAGGAAAAAGCGGCACTGGCGAAAACCGGGTGCTGGAAATCCTAAAGCAACATAAAGTGCCTAAAGAACTTATTCCGGATGTAGTAGCCAGTGTTGATGAAGCCTGGATGAAATCTGTTCGGGATGAAGCTGCAGGTTACCTTCCCCAAGACAGTAAAAGTAAATTGGCCAGGAATGCGCCTACTATGGAAGACCTGAAGGGACTGGTTCCTGATCCTGAAAAGGGCAAAACAGTTTTTTCAAACAATTGTGGTACCTGTCATAAGGTACCAGGTATGGGCCTTGATTTTGGCCCTAACCTTTCAGAAATAGGGTCAAAGCTGCCCAGGGAAGGTTTACTGGAAGCAATTGTACATCCTTCTGCAGGTATAGGTTTTGGGTATGAAGGCTGGACTTTCAAAATGAAGGATGGTTCAGGGTTTTCGGGGTTGATCGTGAGTAAAACCGAGACAGATATTGAAGTGAAATTCCCCGGCGGGTCGCATAAGAAATTCAAAGCCAATGAAGTAGTTGCGATGGAGGAAATGAAGTCTTCCATGATGACTGACGGGCTATACCAAAACATGAGCAACCAGGACCTGGCCAACCTGCTGGATTACCTCTCTTCGTTAAAAAAGAAATAAGATGATGTAAACCATTGGTTAAATGGCTCCTTTCATTCTTCGACGCCTGGTTAATATTATACTTTCGCCGCTAATGAAAAGGACAATTTTATTAGCGGCTTTATTTTGTGTGGTTGCAGTCGCTATGGCACAACCTGCAAAGGATACTTTGGGTAACTGGAGTTACCATTTCCAGTTGACAGCCGTCAGTCAGTCGCACCCGTCTTTTTCAGCAAAATATTCTGGTGAAAACAGTTTGTTATCAGAAAGGGAGGGCGGTAAATTATCAGTAACTACAACTTTATTTGTCGGGCGAAAACTTTGGAAAAATGCATCTGCCTATTTTAACCCTGAAATAGCCGGTGGCTCAGGCCTCAGTGCTGCCAGAGGAATTGCAGGCTTTACCAATGGTGAAACTTTCAGGATTGGAAGTGCTGATCCGAAATTGTATATCGCAAGATTTTACCTGCGACAGTATATCCCCTTGAAAAATTCGGCATACGCTTTTGTTAGATCTGATGATAATCAGGTAGCGGAGAGTATACCTACTTCACGGATTACCATTACTGCGGGTAAGATCAGCTTGTCTGATTATTTTGATAATAATGCCTATAGCCATGACCCGCGTTCGCAATTCCTGAACTGGTCTTTAATGGGCAACGGAGGATGGGATTATCCTGCTGATACCCGGGGATACACCCAGGGCCTGGTTGCTGAGTTGGTGAAACCAGGGTGGGCCATCCGTTTTTCTTCGGCACTTGTCCCGCGTAAAGCAAACGGCCTGGAACTGGATTACAAGGTAACAAAAGCCCATTCTGAAACATTTGAATTCGAGAAGAACTGGGAACTAAAAAGGCCGGGAGCGGTTCGGTTTTTATTATTCAGGACTGCATCACAAGCACCCACTTACATCAAAACCCTTACAGACATAAAAGTTGGTGACAGTACCAGTGTTGATGTTTATACAGGGGTGAAAGAATGGAAAGTATATGGTGGAATAAAGTTTGGTTTTGGGATAAATGCAGAACAGGAAATCAGCAAATCCATTGGTGCTTTTTTTAAGGCCAGCTGGAATGACGGGAAGACTGCCACATGGGCATTTACAGAAATAGACCATAGTGCCAGTGCCGGCTTACATATCAATGGAACCGGCTGGAAGCGGCCCAATGATCATATTGGTATTGCAGAAGTTGTAAATGGTATTTCACACGAACACCAGGATTTTTTAAATGCAGGCCTTTATGGTTTTATCATTGGTGATGGGAAACTGAATTATGGTGCTGAAGCAATCACTGAACTCTATTACCAGGCAAAATTATTTACCAATTTCTTCCTGTCTGCTGATTACCAGTTTGTACAGAATCCGGCATATAATAAGGATCGTGGTCCCGTACATGTTTTTGCAATCAGGGGGCACCTGGAGTTTTAATCTTCCAGGTTTTTTACCTTTGTTTGCCATCCCGCACCTGTTCCCCGCAATTTTACTTACCTTACAGAACAAGTTTCTAGCCTAAATTACTGCAATTTATGTAGTGGATTATTATTTAATATTAATATTCCATACCAGAATTCCCGTATCTCACTTACTCTGAGCATGTCTTTAAAGAGGCATCATTTGTGTTACGATCTTTTTTATTAGTTGAACAAATTCTGCTGTATCCTTTACAAAACAGACATTTTGTACAGGTAAGCTGGCATTCAAAAAAATAAGCAGTGAAAATTAATCCAATACAGGATATCCTATCCTCCATCGGAATATCATTTCCAGGTAAAAACCTGATGCAGAAATATGCAAATGAGAAACCTCCGTTGCGTTCTGAATTGTACAGTGCAGACCAGATGGAACATTATGGCAAAATATTGGCCGAGAGGCACGCACTGATTGCTGGCAGGGCGCCAAATATATTGCTGAACAGGTTAGCCGATAACGAAGAATTATTGCTGGAAGTTCACCACTTGCTCACAGACGCAATTAAAACCAACCAGCGCATTATTCCGGCAGGCGAATGGTTACTGGATAATTTTTACCTGATCCAGGAGCAGATACGCACCGGCAAAAAACACCTTCCAAAAGGCTATAGTGAAAATTTGCCCCGCCTGTTAAGAGGCGCGTCTGCAGGGTTGCCCCGTGTATATGATATTGCGATTGAAATTATTTCGCATAGTGATGGCCGTGTGGACCTTAAAAGCCTGGCCAGTTTTATTGCTGCCTACCAGGAAATTACGCCGCTTCAATTGGGCGAATTGTGGGCCATTCCCATTATGCTGAGGCTTGCGCTGATCGAAAACCTCCGTCGCCTGTCCACCCAAATTGCATTTGACCGCATAAACCAGAACCTGGCAGATTATTGGGTGGAACAGATGACTTCCATTGCCGAAAAAGATCCGAAAAGCCTTATACTGGTTATTGCAGATATGGCAAGGTCACATCCGCCAATGGTGAGTTCCTTTGTTGCAGAACTTACCCGGCAATTACAGGGTAAAGGCCCGGCTCTGGCATTGCCCTTAAACTGGATTGAACAACGGTTATCGGAAACAGGACAAACCAGTGCAGACCTGATTAATACTGAGATCCAGAAGCAGGCCGCAGACCAGGTTTCCATGAGTAACAGTATTGGAAGCCTGCGCTTTTTGGGAACAATGGATTGGCGTGATTTTGTGGAATCACTCAGCATAGTTGACCAGGTGCTGAGAAAAGATACAGGTGGGATTTATAGTAAAATGGACTTTTCAACGCGCGATCATTATCGCCATGTTGTAGAAAAGCTAAGCAGGTACAGTGATTTGTCAGAACAGGATATTGCGGGGATGGCTGTTCGATTAGCAGCAAATGCTGCTATAAAAATTGGTCCGGCTGACCGGTCCGCACATGTTGGCTATTTTCTGGTGGGAAAAGGGCTGCAGCATATTGAGAAAGGCATAAAATTGGATCTGCCGGTAAAAGACAGGCTACAAGAAATTGTGCGTCGTTTTCCATTGCTGTTCTACGTAGGAACAATTTTACTGGTTACCCTTTTTGTCGGATGGAGTTTATTTACCAAAGCCAATGCTGACGGAACAGGATATTGGATTTTAGCGTCTGTTTGCCTTTTATCTTTTTTCGGTGCCAGCCATTTTGCAATTACGTTGGTGAATTGGCTCACTACTCTTTTTATCCGCCCCCAATTATTGCCGCGCATGGATTTTGAATCGGGCATACCACCTGATTGCCGCACACTGATTATTATTCCAACTATGCTTACCAGTAAGCCAGAAATTGAAGGTTTGGTGGAAGCGTTGGAAGTACATTTTCTGGCGAATAAAGCTGAGCATTTACATTTTGGTTTGTTGACCGATTTCAAAGACGCAGCTACTGAAACGGATCCTGAAGATGGGCCATTGATTGAGTTAGCGTCGCAAAGGATTGCAGAACTGAATGCGAAATATGCCCAAACCGATAGTGATATTTTCTTTTTGTTCCACCGCCCAAGAAAATGGAATGGGCAAGACCGCCAATGGATGGGTTATGAAAGGAAAAGAGGAAAGTTAACCGAACTCAATGCATTATTGCGAGGTGAGGCACGGGATGCATTTACGCATATAGTTGGCCGGAAGGACATATTCCCTGAAATACGTTATGTCATTACTATCGATTCAGATACACAATTACCAAGGGATGCCGCCTATAAAATTATAGCGACCATGGCCCATCCCCTGAACAGGGCAAAATACGATGAACACAAAGAGCGGGTAACCGAAGGGTATGGCATACTTCAGCCAAGAGTAGCACTTAGTATACCCGGTACTCATAATTCCTTTTTTGCACGTATGCATGGCAGTGACCTTGGCATTGATCCTTATACCAGAACAACATCGGATGTTTACCAGGATTTGTTTGATGAAGGATCATTTATCGGGAAAGGTATTTATGAGGTGGATATATTCAGGCAGGGTCTCGATAACCGTTTCCCGGAAAACAGGATACTCAGCCACGATTTACTGGAGGGTTGTTATTTGCGATCCGGATTGTTAAGTGATGTACAGCTTTATGAGGAGTACCCTTCAAAATTCAGTGCTGATGTAAAACGCAGGCACCGCTGGATCAGGGGCGACTGGCAGATCGCAGCCTGGATACTGCCCTTTATTCCGGCAGAGGGGAAAGGCTGGCATAAAAACCATTTATCCGCTTTGTCGCGATGGAAAATATTCGACAATATCCGCAGGAGCCTGGTGCCATCAGCGCTTATGGTATTGTTATTGCTGGGTTGGTCGGTTTTATATGATGCCTGGTTCTGGACACTGGTGGTTACAGCACTATTGTTGTTGCCTTCACTTATTGCGGCAACATTTGATATACTGCATAAGCCAAAGGAAATATTGCTGAAACAACATTTCTCAGATTCAATACATACTGTTGTCAATAACCTTTTACAAACCCTTTTCACGATTACATGCCTTCCTTATGAAGCATATTACTCAATAGATGCAATTTTCCGCACCAACTGGCGGATGTTGATCAGCCACAAACACCTGCTCGAATGGAATCCATACAGCAACCCAAAACACCATCATTCCGGTGGTTTGTCTGAAGCTTACCAATCGATGTGGATAGCACCTTTTCTGGGCCTTGCCGGCCTGGTATTTCTTTCTTTTTACTCCCCATTAGATCATTTTGTTGCAGACCCCATATTAATACTTTGGATCTTTTCTCCCGCTGCTGCATGGTTGGTTAGCCGTCCATTGAAGAAACAGCAGGCTGATTTGAATGAACAGCAAATCATTTTCCTGCGCAAAACAGCCCGGAGGACCTGGGCTTATTTTGAACAATTTGTAACTGCGGTGGATAACTGGCTGCCACCCGACAATTACCAGGAACATCCGGTTGAAAGGATCGCTCACCGGACTTCTCCAACGAATATCGGGCTTTCATTAATGGCGAACCTGGCTGCATCGGATTTTGGATATATTACCAATACACAGTTCCTTGAACGGACATCTAACACTTTCAGCACTTTGCAGAAAATGGAAAGGCACCGGGGCCATTTTTACAACTGGTATGATACACTTTCCATGGACCCATTGCCGCCACGTTATATTTCAACTGTTGATAGCGGTAACCTCGTAGGGCACCTTTTGACACTGAGGCAGGGGATTTTGGCTTTGCCCAATCAGCCAATGATTGAACCGAAATTATTTGAAGGTTTAAATGATACGCTCAGGTTGGTGATAGCAGAAATCCCAAAGTCAGTCACTTTGCACGCATTCCAAAAAACTTTATTTTCCCTTCTCGGGCTATTGCCTTTTACCTTGCCGGCGATCAATGGTTTAACTGATAGCCTGGTGGAGGCTGCTGAAAAAGTTGTGGAAGAACATACTGCTGAAACAGGAAGCAGCCTGTATATTTGGGTGCATGCCTTGTTGTTGCAGACCATAAAAATAAAGGAAGAGTTGGGTCTGCTCAAGCCCTGGATAACGCCACCCCAGGTTCCGGAAGAAATTGCGCAAATACTGAAGCTGGGAGAAATTCCGTCCTTGTCAGATATCATTCATTTGGATAACAGGCTAACTATAGAATTAGAAGAATTACTTCTTGGAAATCTTAATACAGCTCAAAAAGAGGGACTTGTCAATTTCGCATTTCAATTGGAAAAGTTGGCAGGATCAGCGCGGGAAAAACTGTTATTGATTGAACAACTTGCCCTGGTCTGTTTAGATCTTTCAGATGTAGAGTACGAGTTCCTTTATGAAAAGTCGCAGCATTTGCTGGCCATCGGATACAACGCAGATGAACAGCGCAGGGATCCCAGCTTCTATGACCTGCTTGCTTCTGAAGCCAGGCTAAGCACTTTTGTTGGTATCGCACAGGGGAAATTACCGCAGGAAAGTTGGTTTTCCCTGGGCCGGCAACTTACTAATGCGGGGGGGGTGTCAGTGTTGCTTTCATGGACAGGCTCGATGTTTGAATACCTGATGCCAATGCTGGTAATGCCAACCTATGAAAATACTTTGTTGGATGAAACCTGCAGGGCAATGGTGAAAAGGCAGGTTGAATATGGTAACCAACTAGGGGTGCCATGGGGTATTTCCGAATCGGGATACAACCTGGTAGATGCGAACCTCAACTATCAGTATCGCGCATTTGGTGTTCCGGAACTCGGCTTGAAAAGAGGACTCAGCGAAGACCTTGTAATTGCACCTTACGCAACTGTCCTGGCATTGATGGTGGACCCTGAAGAAGCCTGCCAGAATATGGAACGATTAACAGCAGGCGAGTATGAAGGAGTTTTTGGATTTTATGAAGCTATCGATTATACCCCTTCAAGACTTCCAAGAGGCCAGACCAGTGTTACCATTAAGTCGTATATGGCACACCACCAGGGCATGAGCCTGCTATCGCTTGCTTACCTGTTGTTGGATCAGCCTATGCAGAAAAGATTTGCCAGTGAACCGCGGTTCCAGGCCACCTTGCTTTTGTTGCAGGAACGTATTCCAAAAGCCATTAAATTCTTTTCCCCACCTCCTGATATTGCTGATATCAGTATCGTTTCAGATGCTCCCCAAATGCGGGTTATCAGGAACCTTGATACACCCATTCCTGAAGTGCAATTGTTGTCCAACGGCAACTACCATGTTATGGTTACCAATGCGGGAGGCGGATATAGCCGGTGGAGGAATATTGCGGTTACCCGTTGGCGTGAGGATAGTACTTGTGATAACTGGGGTAGTTTTTGTTTCATCCGGGACAGCGAGACGGGTACTTTCTGGTCAACTGGCCACCAGCCTACTATTAAAACCGCAAAGAATTATGAAGCTGTTTTTTCACAGGGTCGCGCAGAATTTCGCCGCAGGGATAATGATATTGAAACCCATACTGAAATAGTAGTATCTCCGGAAGATGATGTTGAAATCAGGCGGGTGCATATTACCAACAGGTCACGCAGGAAAAGAACAATTGAGTTAACCAGTTATGCGGAGGTTGTATTGACTTCAGCTGTCGCAGATACAATTCACCCGGCATTCAGCAATCTTTTTGTACAAACCCAAATTATCCCACAGAAGCACGCCATACTTTGTACCCGCCGGCCACGTTCGGCTGATGAGCGTTGCCCCTGGATGTTCCATGTTATGAAAACCAATAGTGGAAATGCCAGTCAGGTATCCTTTGAAACAGATCGCATGTCATTCATTGGCAGGGGAAATAGCATCGCAAATCCGGCTGCAATGACTACAGATAAGGGTTTAAGCGGAACAGAAGGTCCTGTCCTGGAACCGATAGTGAGTATTCAATACAGGATAATTCTGGACCCGCAGGAATCGGTTACAGTTGATATGGTTTATGGTATAAGTGAAACACTCGAGGCAACAGAAGGTCTTATTGAAAAATACCAGGATCCTTCCTTTATGGACCGTGCCTTCGAACTGGCCTGGACACATAGCCAGGTGGTATTAAGGCAAATTAATGCAACTGAGGCAGATGCCCAGTTATATGCAAGGCTTGCCAGTTCTGTTATTTATGCCAATACTTCTTTAAGGGCAGACCCGTCCATACTGCTGAAAAATCACCGCGGACAGTCAGGTCTGTGGAGCTATTCCATTTCCGGTGACCTTCCCATTGTGCTTTTAAAAGTTGCGGATATTGAAAATATAAGTCTTGTCAGGCAATTGGTGCAGGCCCATGCTTACTGGCGCCTTAAAGGATTAATTGTTGATCTGGTTATCTGGAATGAAGATTATGGCGGCTACCGTCAGCTTTTACAAAATCAGTTGCTTGCACTAATCAGTGCCGGAGTTGGTATGGAAGCTACTGAACGTCCCGGTGGCATTTTTGTACGCATAACCGAACAGATCGCGCCGGAGGACAGGATACTCATTGAAACGGTTGCAAGGATGGTGCTTTCCGATAATAAGGGAACACTTGTAAGCCAGGTAAACAGGCGGCCTGTTTTAAAACCGGTTATACCACAATTGGTGACCAGGACAAATCTTCTGCCGGCAATTAAATTGGAATTACCTGCACAGAAACTGCAACATTTTAATGGCCTTGGCGGATTTTCACCGGACGGATCGGAATATGTTATCACCACACATCAAAACCAGGTTACTCCATTGCCTTGGGTGAATGTAATTGCCAATCATCAATTTGGTACAGTTATTTCAGAAAGCGGGCAGTCCTATACCTGGGTAGAGAATGCACATGAGTTTCGCCTTACACCCTGGAATAATGACCCTGTAAGCGATACCGCAGGTGAGGTCTTCTATATACGGGATGAAGAAACTGCACAGTTCTGGAGCCCAACTGCTTTACCAATAAGAGGTAAGTCTGATTACAGAACAAGGCATGGGTTCGGGTATAGCATCTTTGAGCACGTGGAAGAAGGCATTCAGTCAAACATGCAGGTATTTGTTGACCTGGAGGCGACCATGAAATTCACGGTATTGCGTATACGGAATATGTCCGGCAGGCCACGGAAACTTTCTGTAACAGGTTATGTTGAATGGGTGCTGGGAGACTTGCGGCCAAAATCTGCCATGCATATCCTTACAGAAGTCGATACCAAAACAGGGGCTTTGTTTGCGAAAAATCCTTACAATAAGGAATTTAATGACAAGGTTTGTTTCTTCGATGTAAATGATGCAACCAGGACCTTTACGGCAGACAGGGCAGAGTTTATTGGCCGTAACGGTTCGCTGAATAATCCCGATGCATTAAGTCGAAGCAGGCTATCCGGTAAAACAGGTGCCGCATTGGATCCCTGCGGTGCATTACAGGTCGTTATCGACCTGGCTGATAACCAGGAACAGGAAATTGTTTTTCTATTGGGAACCGGAATTAATACAGGTGCAGCATCAAGCCTTGTGCAGCGGTTCAGGGCACCGGGGGCAGTTGCTATGGCACTCGAAAAAGTGCGTGCGTACTGGCAAAAAACCTTAGGTGCAGTACAGTTTGAAACACCCGATAAATCATTCAATTTACTGGGTAATGGCTGGCTGATGTACCAGACCCTTGCCTGCCGGTTTTTTGCGCGCAGCGGGTTCTATCAATCTGGCGGTGCATTTGGATTCCGCGACCAGATCCAGGATGCCATGGCTATCCTTCATGCAGAACCAAAAATGGTACGAGACCATATTCTGCTTTGTGCATCCCGGCAATTTAAAGAAGGGGATGTGCAGCACTGGTGGCACCCCCCAACCGGAAGAGGTGTACGGACTCGCTGTTCTGATGATTTCCTTTGGTTGCCTTATGCGGTCTACAGGTATATTTTGTGTACAGGTGATTCTTCCATTCTGGATGAATCTGTCCAGTTTTTAGAAGGTCGCGTGCTGAATCATGAAGAAGAATCTTACTATGACCTGCCCGGCCGGTCTTCCGATGCTGGCAGTGTTTATAATCATTGTGTGCGTGCTATTCAACATGGCCTGCAGTTTGGCAGCCATGGTTTGCCTTTGATGGGGTCGGGTGACTGGAATGATGGTATGGATAAAGTTGGCAACCAAGGGAAAGGGGAAAGTGTGTGGCTCGGGTTTTTCCTGTATGATATTTTGAAGAAGTTTAGTGTGCTGTCCGGAAAAAGAAATGATATTGTTTTTGCTGAACAATGCCTTGATGAAGCTGATCGGTTGAAAGTAAATATTGAAAAGTCCGCATGGGATGGAGAATGGTACCGACGTGCGTATTTTGACAATGGCGCAGTACTTGGCTCCGCAGAAAACCAGGAATGCAGGATTGATTCCATTGCGCAAAGCTGGTCTGTATTATCCAATGCCGGTGATGCCGATCGCACTTCAGTAGCCATGGAATCTGCCTATAAATACCTGGTCCGAAAAGACAAAGCATTGATTCAATTATTGGACCCGCCATTTGATAAGTCGGATCTTAATCCGGGTTATATCAAAGGGTATGTGCCCGGTGTCCGGGAAAATGGAGGGCAATATACCCATGCAGCAATTTGGCTGGTCATGGCTTTTGCAGCAATGAAGAAAAAAGAAAGGACCTGGGAATTATTTTCCTTGATCAATCCTGTTAACCATGGTAATACCGCTGAACGAATAGCTGTTTATAAAGCGGAACCATATGTGGTTGCTGCTGATGTATATTCCATTGACCTGCACAGTGGCCGTGGTGGCTGGACCTGGTATACCGGTTCAGCTGGCTGGATGTACAGGTTGATATTGGAGTCAGTGCTTGGATTGCAAAGGGTGGGTGATTCATTACTGCTGAATCCATGCATACCCTGGGAATGGAATTCATTTTATGTCTTATACAGGTTTGGAGAAACCAGCTATAAGATAAATTTTAGTCAGGCCAAAGGTGAAGCAGAATTAATAACCGTATTCGTTGATGGTGTTGAGCAAAAGGGTAATATGGTGATTATGACCAATGACCATGTCGAACATAACGTAGAAGTGAATTTGGTTTACTCCGGAAAATGAAAAATCCCTGCAACTTTCTTTCAGTTGCAGGGATTTTTTATTTTTTATTGTTCGTTAGTTTCTTGAATTCATCACCAATTGTATCTATATCACTATTGAACTGGGTTTTAAATTTTTCCCAATTGTCTTTGCCTTCCTCTTTGTATTCATCAAGTTTTATTTTCAGTTCTTTATTCTTTTTTTCCAGCTCATTTAATTTTTTAATATAGTCGGCCTTTACTGCTTTTTTATCCTTTTCAATACTTGCTTTCAATTCTGCGATTTTTTTGTTGTTGGCTTCAATTTTTTCGGCAGATTCTTTGCGGAAATTTTCAATTTCAGCCCTGTTTTCCTGGCGTGCTTTTTCGAGGTCATCTTTAGCTTCTGTCACTTTTTCTTCCTGCTTTACCACGTTTTCCTGTTGCTTATCCACTTTTTCGGAAGGGCTGCTGCAACTGGTTAATATTAAGCCGGATATAAGGCCAGCTATTGCAAAATTCATGATCGTCTTTTTCATATACTTTTTTTGGTGAAATCACCATGCAAAGTAGGCTTGATAGTGTATTTATTATTATACAATTGTTAGATGTATTTGCATCATTCACACATTATGCAGTAAGCCGCTTCTGATAGCGACTGCAAGGATTATTTGTTCCAATATTGAAACATATGCGCGATATTCACCAAAACTCGCGCAAGTGGGGGAGAAAAGTCTTTGTCAGCGAAAAAAAATCAGTAAATATTATGGTCACTAAGAGAATTGTGCTTAAATCCAGGCCAATAGGAATTGCCATCCCTGAGAATTTTAAAATCGAAACAATAGAATTGTCACCTCTTAATGATGGTGAAGTGTTAGTTCGCGGCCTGTTTTTTTCTGTTGATCCATATATGCGCGGAAGGATGAATGAGGCAAAATCGTATACACCCCCCTTCCAGCTTGATCAACACATAGAAGGCGGGGTAGTGGCAAAAGTCGTAAAAAGTAATTCGAATCAGTTTAAAACAGGTGATTTGGTTATTGGTATGTTGCCATGGCAGGAGCAGATGGTTGTGTCGGAAAAGCAACTGCAGATTATTGATGGTGAAATCGCACCACCCAGTTATTACCTTGGTATATTGGGTATGCCCGGATTAACCGCTTATGTGGGATTGATGCACATTGGCAAACCCAAAGAAGGTGAAACGGTGGTAGTTTCCGGTGCAGCAGGGGCTGTGGGAATGGTGGTCGGACAGATTGCAAAAATTCAGGGTTGCCGGGTAATTGGCATTGCCGGTTCGGATGAAAAATGTGCCTTGCTCAAAAAAGACTTTGGCTTTGATGTGACAATTAATTACAGGACAGTTACTGATATTAAAAAAGCAATTGCTGAGGCTTGTCCAAATGGCGTGGATATCTATTTTGATAATGTTGGTGGTGAAATATCTGATGCTGTGATCAGCAATATAAATTTTCACGCAAGGATACCTTTATGCGGACAAATTTCTTTATACAATGTTACTGAAATACCAATGGGTCCCAGGTTGCAGCCCATGCTTTTAACCCGTAGCGTACTAATGCAGGGGTTTATTATTTTCAATTACCAGCATTTATTCCCCGAGGGAAGGCAACAGTTATTACAGTGGGTAAAAAACGGGCAGTTGAAATTTACAGAAACTGTACTGCATGGTTTTGATCAATTACCGAATGCTTTAATCGGTTTGTTCAAAGGGGAAAATACCGGGAAGATGATAGTGGAGGCCTAAAAAAGGGTACATGCAAAGCATGTACCCATCAATCCAACATAACCAACCGTACTTAAAAACTATCTGTTGTAAGAATGATTTTTGAACCCGGCATTTGCACACCCGGATCCTCTTCTGCAGTAATAAAAATTTGCGTGGGCCTGGTTGATGAAACAGTTTCAAATGAGGCCTTCAGGTTGTTTGAAAAAGTGGCTGCCGAGCTGGTTATTTTGCCGATGTTTTTAGGCTTTTCTTCAGCTGTATTCAGCCAAACTATATAAGTCTGGTTAGTCGGTTCCAGACGTTGAACCTCGGCTAAATCATTTAAGTGAATTTGTACCACGTAATTTTTGTTACTATCTTTTTTTACTTTAACATACCCTCTCGCTGCCGGAACATATGGGGATGTTTGAAAGGTTATCTTTTTGGCGCAGGATGATATTGCGACCAGAATCAATAGTGCTATACTAAATAGCGAAAGTTTATTTTTTATCATTGTTTGAATTTTTTAAAGTACCCGTTCGCCCTTAATTAGCCTAAGTACTATTACGATCAGGGCAATTACCAGTAACAGATGGATCAGGTAGCCGGCGCTAAAAGCGAAATAGCCAATTGCCCATAGTATAATAAGAATTACCGCAATGGCATATAAAAGATTTCCCATATTATATTATTTAATGTTTTTAAATGCATTTCCAAAGTCTTCCATGTCTTTATCGAAATCAGTTTTAAATTTTACCCGATCTTCTTTCCCGCTGTCTTTAAAATTGTCGAGAACTATTCTCAGGTCATTATTCCTTTTTCTCATTTTTTATTTATTTCATTTTTTGTGATTATCAGTCTTCTTTGTTTTCTCTAAGCTTGTTATGGTCATCAATGCCAATGCTGTAGTAGTTTTTTTCTTCAACTTCAATACCTTTATTTTCCATTGCATCATCTAAATTGGAGCCCGATAGATCGACTTTATTTCCCGGTACGTCATCAGTAATTATTTTTTCTTTTTTTGCTTCATTATCCGGCATTTTCCTTGTTGTTTCTATCCTTTCCATGATTTGAATTGTATTATTTTGTTAATGCCAGTTGATATTGACAATTACTTCATTTTTCCTGTCAAACAACTGGTATGGAGGGCTATATCCAAGAAAACTGAAGTCGCCGGTATATGTTATCGAATTTTCTTTTAACGATTGCTTTAGCTTTTCGATATAATAATTAATTTTTTCATCGTTGGCATAGCCACTAAATTTTATTGCAGCAACATATTCATTAGGTGATAAAGTGATCATTACATCAGGGTCAATAGGCTGGGGTATGTTTCCCTTATTGTAAATGGAAGGCATTACAAAACACATGGAAGATGAGGTTGCATTCACTTGCATATGAATCGGTGCTGTCATTGTGATTTTTTGCTTCCTGCTATTGTTACCGAAAATAAAATTGACCAATTTTGTATATCCCTTGCGACCAATTGCTTTGTATGATTTTTCGGAGGATTGGATGGTGGCCATCATCGCAGACGGGTAATATCGTACTTCAAAGTCATTTCCAAGCCTGACCACGTTGTATTGCTGGACTTTTGTTTTGTTGCCTGAACCGCTTACATATGTTTGAAATAGTGCCAAACCAACTGGTATAATTGCTATAATAAATAATGAAACTCTCATACTTGCCCAAAGGTCGGTCGTAATCCTTCTTCAATCATTACAGTACTTTGGGTTATAATTGTATAATTCACTGGTCTGGTTATTGATTCCATTTTCCGTGCATTTCAGTTATATCCGCTTTTAATAATAGTTTGAATCATTTTAAATCTTCCGTTTGGACGTACGAAATTTGCTGCATGAGCAGGTATAACAATGGATTGTCCTGTAACCAGGAAATGCGAATCCCCGCTGATTACTATTTCGGCATTCCCTTCTATTATCTGGACAAAACTGTCAAAGGGTGATGTTTTTTCTGTCAATCCTTCCCCGCTGTCAAAGGATATAACACTGATGTTTCCTGTCGATTTTTTAAGAATGGTTTTGATAACCACAGAATTTGCAACATATTCAATTATTTCTACGGTAATATGTGCTTTTGATTTTTCTATTTCAGGTGTGTCCATAAATAATTTATTACCGGAATTAAATTGGATTGGATGTAAAATAAATACCGTATGCCACATATGCTGGCATACGGTATTTTACCACAGATAAGGGTTGTTTAAAGGGCTTCAATTAACTTGTTTAATTCGTCTTTTGTTTTGCCCAATTTTTGCTGAAGCTTTCCAAACATTTCATCTTTTTTGCCTTCTTCATACATAAGGTCATTATCGGTAAGGATGGCAAACTTTTTTTTAAGTTTTCCTTTCATTTCATTCCAGTTTCCTTTTGTTTCCTGTGTGTTCATTGTTTATAATTTGTCCCTGCAATTGCAGGATAGGTAATTAAAAAAATGCAGTACAAAGGTCGCGGGTATAACCGGATCGTATGTTACATAAATATGGTTATTACTTACATAATCCACACATATGGAAGAATTAGGTTTTCTTCCTGCCTGTTTTGGCTCATGAAAAAAAATAGTGGTTTGTAAAGCTGTGATGCCCTGCTAGTAGGTTTCTAATTGCTGGTTAGATAGGTGATGGGAAATTGGGTCCTGAGTATTCACAGATTTTCAAGGTTAATGCGTTTTTTTTGTTTCAGCTTTTTGTAAAAGCTGGGTGTAAGACCCGTAACTTTTTTAAACTGGGTAGATAAATGGGCTACACTGCTGTAGTTCAGTTTATAGGAAATTTCAGTCAGGTTCAGTTCATCATATAAAAGCATTTCCTTTACCCTTTCAATTTTATGGGCAATAATAAATTGTTCGATAGTTATGCCAGTCGTTTCAGAAAAAAGATTCGCTAAATATGTATAATCATGGTTTAGTTTTTCACTGATAAAAACAGATTTCTTTATTTTTGGTAGCTCATCTGAGTAATGAACCATTTCTACGATTACATTCTTTATTTTTTCTATCAGGATGGCTTTTTTATCATCCATCAATTCTAAGCCTGATGTTAAAAGCGATTTCTTTAAGCTTTCCCATTGAAAAGGGGTAATGTCTTCTGAAATTTCTGCTTCACCTAAATCAATTGAACTGAAATGAAGATTTAGTTTTTCCAATTCGGCTTTTACAATCATTTTGCAACGAATGCTAACCATGTATTTGATATAGAGTTTCAAGTCTATCTAAGGTAAGCCCTTTGAGTTATTTTTTCTGCCAATTACTGTTTTACAAGCCAGGTAAAAAGCTGTTTATAAACGGTATCTCTTACAGGTTTGGGGGAAAGTACCAGGTCGTGCATACCATTTTTGATGACGACAATTGTTTTGTTGCCCTTCAGTTTTGCACCTCTTTCCGCGATATCCTTTACATCCAGCACAGCATCGCCTTTGAACATCTGATCTGTCCAGGTTTGTGTATATACCGAATTGTCTGAATACATGAGCAATATGGGCTGGGAAATTTTGCCGCCCTTTTTTACTTTTTTCTGCGCAGTATAAATGGCATTTATCCATCCATAATTCGGAGCCGGTGCAATGAATGGTTTCCATGTGAGGTTGTAATTCCATTCCCCTTTGCCTGATTGATGCAAGCTTTCTCCGTATAGTGTGGATGTTCCGGGTTTCCTTAAGAGGTCTGGTTCCCTTACACCTTGTTTGGCTATTTTTGGTATCCCGGTTTTCTTTGTTGGCTGTGGTAAATTGAAATCAAAAAACGGGCTGTTTAAGAAGAGCCCCTGCAATAATTTACTGCCATAATGTTGCTGGGCATAATAAGTAACAATTAAACCACCGGTGGAATGTCCGCTCAATAAAGTATAAACTGCACCTTCCTGTTTAATAATCTGTAAAGCGGTATCAATATCTGCGAAATATTCTTTAAGGTCCCTAACATTATTCATCTTTTGGTTAGGCAACCAGGATCTGCCGTATTTCCGTAGGTCCAATGCATAAAAATTGAAGCCCTGGCTAGTGTACTGATTGGCCATTTCTTCCTGGAAAAAATAATCATTGAAACCATGGATATACAACACTGCTTTGGTGCTATTGGTTGTTGCCGGCTTTCTTACCAGTGTGCAGGTTACCTTGCCCTCATAATCATCGGGTTGTTGAATGGTGGCCATTTGAAAACCATTTCCCAGGATATCTGCCTGGTAATAGAGTTGCGCGTGGATTCCTTGAACCACGCTAATGAATACCCCGATTAAAATGGCAAGTTTTTTCATGTTATTATTTCCTGGCGGCCCATTTTTCTTTTAATGACTGCAATTGGTTATTGGCTTCTGCGCATGCGCTTACTGCCTGTGAGGTTGGGGCATTGTCATTTTCCTGCAGAATGCCATGCAAACTGGCAAAACTGTTTTCCAGCTGTTGCGCTAGGTTACTATAGCCCTGGTATTTTTGGGTATCTGCTGCTTTAGTTTTTGCGTTTTTGCTTGCCGGTTTGAATCCGCTTATTTCTTTATACAGTCGCTGGCATTCTTTCCTGTTTTCATAACACTGTAAGGATAAATCATGTTGTTGTTGCAACTGGGCCATAGAACTGGTTACCCGCGGATCCATTTTAATAATCAATGGCTGTGAATATGTTTTCCCATTTACCTGTAGTTCTACTATATAACTGCCTGGCATTACCCAGGGTGAAGTTGGATTCCGGTCTGTGTTCTGGTAAATAGCAGCTATGGGGTAGGATGGAGGTACATCAAGCGGCGTGTATTTCATGTCCCACTGAAATCTATGTGCACCTTCATCAGTTGACAGCAATTGCTGTGGCCTGATCCAATAGGAAGGAATATTTGATGGTGGAATAGTATATAATGTATCATTGCTTGAAAATTTCCTGATTACCCGGCCCTGCTGGTCTTTTATTTGCAGGCTCATTTCCCCGTTTATTTTTTCTTTCAGGAAATAATTGATAATGGCGCCCTCAGGTGGATTTTGTCCGGCTGGTTCTTCCTGCGGCAATGGGGTATCGGTATTCATATTCCAACGGACCCTTATGGCCTGCTGCGGCTTATAAAGAATTGCAGGTGCAATTGCGGCTTCATTGTTTATTTGGCGGAGGGGAGTTATGTCGTCAAGGATCCAAAAGCTCCTTCCATGGGTAGCTACAACTATGTCATTATCTTTAATGACCAGGTCGCGGATGGAGGTGGCTGGCATATTCAATCGCAAGGACTGCCAGTGTTCACCTTCATCAAAAGATACCTCAACTTTCCTTTCGCTGCCTGCAAACAGTAAACCTTTGCGTTCAGGGTCTTCACGGATCGTATTGATGGGATCATCTGGTAATCCGTTTACAATTTCTTTCCATGTTTTTCCGCCATCATTGGTTTTATAAATATGCGGATGAAGGTCGTCGCAGCGAATCCTGTTTACCGCCGCATAGGCAGTATTAACATCGGTGTGACTGGCTTCCAGCATCGATACTTTACTCCAGGAAGTCACCTGGGGTGGGGTAACATTTGTCCAGCTGGTTCCGCCATCATGCGTAACCTGTATATAACCATCATCTGTACCCGCCCAGATGGTATTGATGTCTTTAAAAGATGGCGCAATGGTATAGACTACGCCGCGACGGGGCATTTTCTTCAGTGCATCGCTGGAATAAACGCCAACGCTCGCGGGAATTTCCCAGGTTTCCCTGGTTAAATCCGGACTGATGGTTTTCCAGCTGTCACCGCCATTCCTGGTAGAGAAAACAACATTGCTGCCAAAGTATAAAGTAGTGGAATCGATCGGTGAAAAAACGATGGGCATGGTGCGGATGTACCGGTATTTACCGGTTCTTATGGCATCCGGTGAAATATTCTGCACCTGGCCTGTGCGCTTATTGTATTTCGCAATTTTACCGCTGTAAATGATATCAGGATTTTTAGGATCGGCCTGCACATAGCCATATTCTTCGCCACCTACAGGATGCCATTCGCGAAATGTAATCTGCCCGTCATTCCCGCGGCTGGAAATGCCCACTGAGCCACTTTCCTGTTGACCGCCAAATACATTGTAGGGAAATGAATTGTCTGTGCTGACATGATAAAACTGGGCAGTTGGCTGGTTATACCAGGAAGAAAAGGTTTCGCCGCCATTTACCGTAATTATTGCGCCCTGGTCGGCAGCTATGAGGAGAATATTTGTATTATTGGGATTGATCCAGATCCGGTGGTAATCATCACCTCCTGGCGCTCCCCGGAAATCTTTCCAGGATTTGCCTCCGTCTTTCGATTTCCAAACCACCACATCGGCGATATAAACAATGTTTTCATCCTGGGGATCAATTTTAACTTCGGCGAAATCATCGCCCCGGCCCCACAGCCTGCTATCCTTCGTGAGCAGGGTCCAGGATTCACCTGCATCCGCACTTGTATACACACCACCAAACTCACCTGCATCAACAGTAGCGTATAACCGATTTGGATTGGTGGGGGCTATGCAAAAACCAATTCGGCCAAGTCCCTGTTTGGTGGTTGGTAATCCTTTGGTCAATTGTTTCCAGGTATTACCTCCATCTGTTGATTTGAATAATCCACTTTCATCGCCGTTCCATTCACCATTTTCCCAGGGCCCCTGCCGGCCTGCCCATAGGTCTGCATAAATGATATCCGGGTTTTTCGGGTCAATGGCCACTTGTATTGCCCCGGTATTTTCGTCTATATAAAATACTTTTTCCCAGGATTTTCCACCATTTATAGTGCGGTAAATGCCCCTTTCTGTATTAGGTCCGTAAGGATGCCCAAGCACAGCAGCAAAGACACGGTTTTCGTTATTGGGGTCGATGGCTAATCCGCCAATTTGTTGTCCATCCCTTAAACCGGTATTCACCCATGTTTTACCGCCATCACCCGATTTGTATATGCCATCACCAACAGAAAGGTCGGGTCTTTGGATACCTTCACCACTGGCCACATAAATAACAGATGGGTTGGATGGCGCAACAGCCACATCACCAATGGAACCGGTTGGCTGGTCATCAAAAATCGGGAACCAGGTCCGGCCATAATCTGTGGTCTTCCAAACGCCACCATTGTTTACGCCGATATAAAATACATTCGGTTGTTGCGGTACCCCGACAGCACCAACAGTCCGGCCGCCACGATGCGGACCTATCATCCGCCATTTCATGGCGTTTAAATATTTCCCGTCAACGGTTTGCGCATGTAAGGTGGATGTGGCAAAAATTATAGAGAGCGAAACTGCCACTTTCGCTAATGGAGATTTTATCATAATGATTTTTGGGCCGGTGTGAATTTTGTTACGCTATGGTTGATTGCTTTCAGGCTTTTCAGGTAGGTGAAAATTGCAGAGAGGTCTTCTTTATTCATATGTGCATACATGCTCCAGGGCATCAGCGTATTGAACTCACCTTTAGAAACTGTACGTGGCTGGTAAGATGAATCTGAAAATGCTGTAAACCTGGCTAGAAACATTTCTTCTGTCCAGCTGCCAAGTCCACTTTCCCTATCTGGTGTTATGTTTGCCGAACGTACTACTGATCCGTCTTTGAATTTAAATTCCCTTCCACCGGCAAATGCCATTTCTTCAATGATCTTGCCTTTATCCACCTGGGTATGGCAGTCGATACAGGCTGAAGAATTAACAAGGTATTTTCCATAAGCAAGGGGGTCGGACTTAGAAGGCATTCTCTGCAAATTGGCTTTGGCTGGAATTGTATTGATGATAAAATTCATGGGAAAATCAGATACAGATTCCGGAACCTCTTTTTGAATGGGATCTAATGTACGGATATACGAAATGATGCTCTTGATATCTTCAGGATCCATTTGCCCATAATGCTGGTAAGGCATCACAGGGAACATAGCCCTGCCTTCTTTGGTAACACCGGTTGTGATTACCCGGAAAAGTTCGCCATCTGTATACCGGCTGATACCGGCAGGCGTAATATTCCTGGAATAATATACACCTGGAAACCCAACGGATTGGTCGAACCGCTCGCCACCCTGACCGAGTGTGCCGGGTGTTATCGGCCCCGAAAATTTTGTCCAGTCGCGGGTGGAATGGCAATCCATACAAATGGTAACGCTATTGGCCAGGTACCTTCCCCGTTCGATCCTTTCGGGTGTATATTCGATGGTCAATTTTTCCGGCTCACCAACACTGGGGAGTGCAATTTTTACATAAACGAGGATTCCCGCTACAAATAGTATTAATAACAATACAATATAGCCGAGGAACTTAAAAATCTTTTTCATGTATTTAAATTTAGCAGTTTGGTTTGTTGGTCAGGAGTTGGAATTCTCCGGATATGAAAAAGATAAGGCCATTGAATTTAAGAAATTATTCCTGAACCGAAATATAGGTCTTGATAGTTCTTTTTGTTTAATAGATATTCTAATGTATTTTCTGCTTATTAAACCAGCTAATCCATATAAATGACAACCAGGGATAAAGCGATACAAATTTTCAAAGCTGCGGTATCTGCTGTTCAGCCGGAACAATTGATTCCGGCCCATCTCCACTATTCAAATAATACACTGCAGGTTTTTAACGAGGAGTTTGATCTGACTGAGCCACGAAATATTTATGTAATAGGGGCCGGGAAAGCCTGTGCAGCTATGGCAAAATCAGTGGAGGATATTTTGGGTAACCGTATAACTGCTGGCATTGTGATTACTAAATATGCACATTGTATTCCTTTAAGTACCATCCGGTGCCGGGAAGCCGAACATCCTGTTCCGGATGAAAAGGGATTGGCTGCTACTGCTGAAACAATTGAATTGCTACAACAGGCTGGGGTAAACGATATTATTATTTGCCTGATAAGTGGCGGGGCTTCTGCCTTATGGATTGATATTCCCGATGGTGCTTGCCTTGCAGATGTGCAAATGACTTTCCGGTTATTGCTTAACAGCGGTGCTTGTATTGATGAATTTAATACTGTCCGGAAACATATTTCGGCTATTAAAGGCGGACAACTATTGCGCTATGCCCCCGATTCCAATTGGTTTTCATTAATTATATCTGATGTGCCGGGTGATAACTTGTCGGTTATTGCCAGTGGTCCAACTGTGCCTGATACCAGCAATTTTTTTGATGTCCAGGGAATACTGGAAAAATATGGTTTAGCAGACAAACTGCCTGTATCCGTTGCCCGGCATATTCGAAATGGTTTACAGGGATCAATACCCGAAACCCCCAAAAACAACGATCCTGTTTTTTTGAAAGTGCAGAACAAAATCATTGGCAGCAACCACATTGCCCTTGATGCGGCTGCAGCAAAGGCAAAGGATCTGGGATATGCAGTGCCGCTGCAGGCCGGTAAACTGGATGGAGATGCCGCCTTAATTGCAAGGGAAATAATCCATTCCTGCGGGAACTATACCGGGCATATACCTGCCTGTTTTCTTTATGGGGGGGAGACAACGGTAGCGGTCACCCGCAGCGGCAAAGGTGGCCGAAACCAGCACCTGGCTTTAAGCGCAGTTTGTGTTTTGGCAAGTGAAAGAATAACCATATTGAATCATAGCATCACTTTGCTGGCTGCAGGGACCGATGGCACCGACGGGCCAACTGATGCAGCCGGTGCTATCGCAGACGCCGACCTTTTGGTTAACGCGGGTGAACAAGGACTGGATCCCGGGCAATACCTGTATAACCAGGATGCCTATCATTTTTTTGAAGCTGCAGGTGGTTTATTGAAAACCGGGGCAACACAAACAAATGTGATGGATCTTGTTGTGGTGATAGTGGAGTAGGGGGAGCAATACATTTCTAATTTGAACTATATTCATTTCAAAAAATGGTAACCGGGCTGCCACTTTTGTTCATAATCGCCGGGGCTATCCTTTTTATAGTGGTAGCCTGCTCGCGGTTGCATTGGCACCCCTTCCTGGCTTTGCTTGTTACCGCCTTACTTACCGGGTTGTTTGTTGGATTGCCCATAAAGGATATTGCCAATATAGCAAATGAAGGATTTGGCAATATGATGACACATATCGGTTTGGTCGTTATATTGGGCACACTCATCGGGACGGTTTTGGAAAAAACAGGTGCAACGTTGCGCATAGCAAATGGCATTGTCCGTTTGTTTGGCAAGGATAAGCCAGTACTGGCAATTACTATAATTGGTGCTGTTGTGGGTATTCCCATCTTTTGCGATAGCGGGTTTGTGATTTTAAATGGACTGGCTAAACCGCTTAGCTTGGAAAGCAGGAAGTCCTATACTGCAATTGTCAGTGGATTGGCAGGTGGTTTGTATATCACCCATTGTTTTTTGCCGCCGCACCCCGGCACTTTGGCTGGTGCCGCCAATCTTGGACTGGGTCAAAATCTTGGTGTTGTTATCCTGACCGGACTGCTGGTGAGTTTTCCAACTACTATGATTTGCTGGTGGTTTGCATCAAGGTTTTTAAACAAGCCCGGCGGATTGGATAGTTTTGATGAAGTGAAAGAAGAAGAGAATAAATATCTCCCGGCATTATGGAAAAGTATTTTGCCAATTGTTATCCCGGTATTCTTCATAGCCGGAGGTTCTCTTACCGCACTCTTAAACATGCCTGGAAAAATGAAAAGCATCCTGCAGTTTTTCGGTAATCCTCTACTAGCGCTATTATGTGGCTTATTGCTTTCTTTATTACTGGTCAGAAAGGAAGAATCCACCCTTTTTAAAAAATGGATGTCGGAAGCCATGGTTCATGCTGGCCCTATCCTGATATTGGTTGGAGCCGGTGGCGTTTTTGGTAATGTGCTGAAAAGTACACCCTTGGCGGATTTTGTAGGGCAATGGGTGAAGGCCGGAAGCTTTTCACCCATTGTATTTTTATTGATTGCTTACGCGATTGGTTGTTTGCTCAAAACTGCACAGGGCTCTACCACTTCAGCTATCATCATAGCAACTTCCATACTGGCACCAATTGCCCCTGTCGCCGGATTTGAGGATCCGTTTTTATTATCATTATTGCTTAGCGCAACTGCATCGGGTGCAATGATGGTGAGTCATACTAATGATGCCTATTTCTGGGTGATCTCCCAGTTTTCTGGTTTAAGCATGCAGGAAACATACCGGAGTTTTTCCCTGGTGAGTATTGTTTTAAGTTTGTCAAGCCTGCTATTTATTTTGCTGTTAGCACTGCTATAATTCAATAATCAGGCTTTATCAAAACTGATACATTCCTTCAATTCCTTTTCCGTATAGGCCAGGTTGTATTGTTTCAATACTTCATCGGGAACACCATTCCACTGGTTTGGCTTATTACCCATATAACCAATATCCTTCACACCGATTTCCGTCGTGTAAAATCCTGAAATGGTCAGGTTGCGCATCAGGGTGAAAAAGGCTGCTCCCTGCTTAAACTCAGCTTTTGTTTTAAGTGGATAAGCGATTTCATCCACTATTTCCAATTGCTGCTTTTCATCCAGGGCAGTAAATGACTTTTCATAATATTTCAGGGAATGAAGGTCTAGCCATCTCAGTCCGCCCCGCATAGGCACCTGAAGTTCCGGTTTGTCTTTTACCATGAACTCAATAAAGTCCGCAACCTTGGCATCCGAAGCGCTGCCGCTTACTTCATCCTTTGGTATAATTATATCAGCCAGCACGGTAATTGTGGTCATTTCTGCCGGAGTGAAAAATACTTCTTCATGAAGTGCTTTATCATGTTCAAGTTCTTCTGCCATCCGGTCTTTCATATCCACTACAGCTGCAGCTGTTTCCGGCTTTGCGGTTTTTGGTGTTTCACTTTGCCTGCAGGCCTCAATGATAAGGCTTGTGGATACAGTGCCAATAAACATGGCTTTTATTGATTTCCTTCTGTCCATATCCTTAAATATTTTGCTTTTTCATTTGATCAACAATATATTCTGATGCGCGCATGGATAAAGCAAGAATGGTCCAGGTGATATTTTTATCGGCCTGTGAAACAAACTGGCTGCCATCTACACAAAAGAGGTTTTTACAATCATGGGCCTGGCTCCATTTATTCAGGGCCGAGGTTTTAGGGTTATTACCCATCCTTACAGTGCCCGCTTCATGTATTACATTGCCCGGGTCATTCAGTCCCCAGTTATTGGAAGCATTGTCTTCATTTTCGAGTCCCCAGGTAATCACTGCCCCCATGCTGTGTAAAATTTCCTTGAAGGTTTGCTTCATGTGCTTTGCCTGGTTGATCTCATAAGTTGAGTGTTTCACATTGAAGCGTAAGACTGGTATACCATATTTATCCACCACATTCGGGTCGATCTCACAATAATTATCTTCTCTGGCAACAGCTTCGCCGCGGCCAGCCATACCAACTTCAGCACCATATAGATAGCGAACATCCTCTTTCAATGATTTTCCGTAGCCGCCTGCTTCTTTTTGTTTTCCGTTGATCAGGAATTTACCATTCGTTTCTTCAATGCCCCAGTTGAATCCATATAAAGGCTGCCCCATACCACCACCATATTCAATATGGTAACCCCTGGGGAAATCGAGTTTTTTATTATCCAGCCACCACGGTGTATACACATGCAATCCGCCTACACCATCTTCATTATAGCGTTTCCGGTCGAACAGCGATGGGATAATCCCGCCCATTCCTGCACCTGTTGAATCATGCAGGTATTTTCCAACCACGCCACTGGAATTGGCGAGGCCGTTGGGATGGCGGGTTGATTTGGAATTCAGCAAAAGCCGCGCAGTTTCACAGGTGCTGGCTGCAAGGATAACTACCCTGGCATGCACTTCATTTTCAGTGAGGTCCATCTTATTTACATAAGAAACCCCGGTAGCCAGGCCATCTTTACCGGTCAGGACTTCCCTTACCATCGCATGCGTGATCAGGTCAACATTGCCCGTTGCCACTGCAGGTTTTACCAAAACAGAAGAAGAAGAGAAATCGCCATATACTTTACAGCTTCGTCCGCATTGCGCACAGAAAAAGCAAGAGCCCCTGTCTTTATTGATCTGTTTGGTAAGGATGGATAAGCGCGATGGAATTACGGGTACCCCGATCCCGGTGGCAGCTTTTTTTATGAAAAGCTCGTGCAGTCTTGGTTTTGGCGGCGGCAGGAATATGCCGTCAGGATCATTTGGTAACCCTTCATTGGTTCCAAACACACCAATCAGTTCATCAATTTTATCGTAATAAGGTTTTACATCTTCATATCCGATGGGCCAGTCGTCGCCAAGTCCATCGATGCTTTTGCGTTTAAAATCATTGGGCCCAAAACGGAGGGATATCCTTCCCCAGTGGTTGGTCCGGCCACCCACCATCCTGGCACGCCACCAATCCCATTTAGTACCTTCTGCCTTTGTATAAGGTTCACCGTCAATGTCCCATCCCCAATAAGAACCATCGAAATCACCGAATGGCCGGAACTTGGTACTGGCGCCACGCCGCGGGGAATCCCAGGCATTTTTCAGTTGGGAAGAATTAATGGCAGGATCAAAATCGGCACCTGCTTCAAGCAGTGCTATTTTCAGGCCTGCTTTTGATAAAACATATGCGGCCATGCCACCACCGGCACCTGACCCGACAATGATGACATCGTATTGTTTTGGATTTTTCTTGAGTTGAACGTCGCCCATTATATAGCAATTTTGTTTAATCAGCTAATGGTTTTACCATGATGTTTTTATAGAATACTATGCTTTTGGGATCATGCCCCTGCAAAGCAAATGTACCCTTTCCAATAAGCCTTAAAGGATGGCCAGCTGTACGTACCGGGTGTTCGGGTTCTGTATAATCAACCACTACAATGTCGTTTATTTTTACGATCACCCTTTTGCCCTCCACTTTTATGTATTCAGTATACCATTCATTGTCCTTTGCATAGACTTCATGGGTATCTACTATATCATACAGGCTGCCGGTGCGTATATCATCACCATGTGAATTGTTTACCTGCACTTCATAACCTTTTGCCGGCCAGCCGCCTTCCTGGTATTCTGTATGGAAATAGATGCCTGAATTGGAGCCGGGCATTGTCATTACTTCTGCTTTGAATTCGAAATTCTTGAACTGGTGGTTATTAACCTCGCCATCATAAAACAAATGCGCAGTGGGACCAAACACTTTTATCCGGCCGCTGTCAATAGAGAAAGTGGACGCATTGGTACCCACTTTCCAGCCATTCAGGGTTTTGCCGTCAAACAAGGAGATCCAGCCTTTTTTCGGAGGCCTGGTAGCTGAAGTCAATACGATAAGGCAAAGGGCAATAGATAAAAATGAAAATATTCGTTTCATGTTTTGCAGTTGATTTGATGTTTCTTTGAGCGCAAAAAGGTACATTATTTTCAAATTGCCAAATGAAATTCAGCAACTTATTTTTTGCCAAAATAACCAGCAATGGATTTCCCGGCAAAATGGATTGGATGGGTAACACGTATTTAACTATCAGTTTACATAAGTTTATGCTGTAGCCGGGGAATTGAAGATTTTTATTATACTTTTTTTCTACTATGCGGTAATTACAATGGAGCCAGCATCCTCTTACTTTGCATTTGCAATAATCATCTGAAGTTTTTTTTCATTATTAATCCTGATGCTTTTACCAAGCACACTGATCGTTTTGGAAGCAGTAAGCGTCTTAAAGAATTTAAAAACGGTTTCATAAGTACTTCCCGAATAGGACGCAATATCCTGTCGTGTTACGGGTACGGTAATGTATCCGTCTGAGTTCCTGCCGAATACTTCCTGTATTTCCAATATTGTTTCAGCAATCCTGGCGTTAACTTCCATAAGTGCAAGATTACGCATGCGCATTTCAGCTTTTTGCAATTCAGTGGTATAAAACTGAAGCAGCCTGTATGTAAAGCCATGATCTGCCTTAAGTGTTGTTTCAAGGAAACTGTTGGTGATGAAACAGGCTTTTGATTCTACCAACGCTGTAGCCGAAACAGGGTATAATTCCCCTGCAGCAAGGCCACGGTGTCCGAGTATGTCGCCTTCCCTTGTAAAACGGATGATCAATTCTTTCTCGCCAACCCATTGTTTGTGCACTTTTGCAGCCCCGGAATACAAAAAAAAGATACCATTTACCTTTTGGCCTTCCTTAAATAGCAATTCTCCTTTTTTAAATTGAATGGTTTTTTTCTTCGCAGCAACTACTTCCTTCCATTCGGGAATACAGTGTTTACACAAAAAACAGCTGCTCAGGTTACATTTTTCGTCCTTCATACCTTAGATTATAAAATATTGTATAAATAATAATAAAATCAATAATAATTATAAATAGCTATAAAATATATTGCTTAAGCAATATATTTGCAGAATCAGATGTCCATAAATATGTCCAGAATTGATGAAAGTACGCCCGTTTCCCCATCATTAGAGCAACTTTTTGGAAGGCAGCAGGTATCCAGGAAATTACCGGTGGACAAGCGGGTTTTCTACCTTACCATCCAGGCAGTTTTTAATGCGTTATTTATTGGTTTAATTGCAAAATTGCTGGTCTCACTCATTGCGTTGATTACCAATTTTGCTTTTTTTGGCAGGTTTTCAATTGAGTCATCTTCTCCGGCCGGCAATCATTTGGGCTGGTTCGTTATTTTTATCCCGGTTGCAGGGAGCCTGCTTGTAGGCTTAATGGCCAGGTTTGGTTCGAAAGCTATAAGAGGCCATGGAATTCCGGAAGCCATGGAAAAAATCATCCTGGAAGACAGTAAGATCCCACCGGTTATCACATTTTTAAAACCACTTTCAGCTGCCATATCAATTGGAACCGGTGGTCCCTTTGGTGCTGAAGGCCCTATCATTGCAACAGGAGGTGCGCTTGGTTCATTAACCGGACAGGCCATGCATATTTCACCTGCAGAAAGGAAAATTATACTGACAGCTGGTGCCTGCGCAGGTATGTCGGCAATATTCGGCAGCCCACTTGCGGCTGTACTGCTGGCAATAGAATTATTATTATTCGAATTTTCGCCCAGGTCCATAATACCTGTTGCGCTCGGATGTATTACAGGGGCTGGTATGCATATCCTGCTATTTGATAATAACCCTGTATTTTCAATGCCTGCAATTCCCGTTCCGTCTAATAGCGCACTAATTATATATGTTATACTGGGAGTATTAATTGGCATTATTGCATCATTTGTTTCAAGATCAGTTTATGCGGTGGAAGACCTCTTTGAAAAATTACCGATTCACTGGATGTGGTGGCCGGCACTAGGGGCAATTGCCGTCGGTATTACCGGATATTTTGCACCCCGTACTATGGGTGTAGGATATAATAATATTACTGATCTCCTGGCAGGAAGTTTGCCTTTGGGTATGTTATTAACCCTTTGTTTCCTGAAATATATTTCCTGGGTTATTTCACTTGGCAGCGGTACTTCCGGTGGTACCCTGGCTCCCTTATTTACAATTGGCGGTGCTTCTGGCGCATTGCTGGGAACTGCTGCTTTACATTTTTTCCCTTCATTGGATATTAACCTGCCAACTGCTGCACTTATTGGTATGGCAGCAATGTTTTCTGGTGCATCAAGGGCCTTTCTGACATCTATCGTATTCGCATTGGAAACAACAGGCCAGGTTAATGGTTTGTTGCCATTATTGGCTGCCTGTGCATCTGCATATTTTGTTTCCTTCTTTTTTATGAAAGGAAGTATTATGACAGAAAAGATTAAACGCAGGGGAGTAAAAACCCCGGATTCCTATGAGCCGGATGTACTGCAATTAACCAATGTGCTAAAACTTGTATCGGATATGCCTGCCGGTAAGGTTAACCTTCCGTATGTTTATACCACAGATGATGCTGGTCTTGCTGCCGAAATGATGGGTAAGTATAGCAAGGATACTTTACTTGTTTTGGATAATAAGGAGAGCAGGCAATCTGTTGGTGTAATTACTGCTGCAGCTATTTTGAAATACTATAGTGATCAAAAGAATAAAAACCATGTTTATGATTCTCCGGCCAGGACCAGGAAAATAATGGTGCATGGAAGGAAGCTGATGATGAAGATGCAGAGAAAGTAAAGGGTGAAAAAAAACACCATCTGCAAAGCAGGTTTAACTGGTTTGCCTGCCTGGCTGGCCTGCCGGGTACTTATTACGGAGGATCTGCATAATGCACTGATTGAATTTTCCCGGGAAGGTCATTAATGTTATGCATAGAGAGACTTCAAATTTGTTGTATATGAATAATAAAATTGAACCAGCTTTTCTAAAATGGACTTCGGGGAAAGTGAAGGGTTTTTGTGCCAAAGAATTAATCCACCTTGAAAACGGGAGTCTTAAACTGATTAAGATCGATCCTTTTGCAATTTACCCTGAACATATGCATCCCGATAAAAATGAATACGTTTATGTATTGGAAGGAAATCCTGAGTTTGCAATAGATAATGAATTATATAAAGGCCGGCCGGGGGATTTTTTTATTTTTCCGCAAAAGACCAACCATAATATCAGCAATCCTACTGAACTTAACTGTACCATTCTTGTAGGGGCTTTTAAGTCCGCTTCTTTTTAATCCGGATCTGTTTTATTTTATCGTGTCTTCTTTATTGTCAGGCTCTTACATGCTGGGTAGCTTTTTTTGTAGTGGAACCCATTGAGAGTTTCGCTAAAGCAAAAGCGCCGACTGCCATAACCAGGTCCCTTACGGCAACATCCAGGTTATGCAATTCGAAACAGGCAATCAATGAACGTCCAAACTCCTGATACAAAAGTTATTAATTCAGAACTGAAAGCTTTATTGGATGGCGCCATCCGTAAACTTCCGGAAAAGTACAGGATCGTTTTTGTAATGCGTGAAATTGAAAATATGAATGTTTCAGAAACCCAGGAATGCCTTTCTATCAGTGAAGTGAATGTGAAAGTACGCCTGAATCGTGCAAAAGCAATGTTGAGGGAATCTCTTGCTGGTTACTACAGGCGGGAAGATATTATGCATTTCCATCTCTCCAGGTGCAACGGGATTGTTGAAATGGTTATGAACCAGATTGAATTGATGTAAACTAATTACCCGTGTTTTAGCATCTGCATTTTTATAGGATATAAAATTAAACAAAAGCGCTATATGTTAAAATTATTTAATTATTTGAGCAGGAAAGCTAATAGCTAAGGTTCATTACTATCTATAATAAAAAATTGCAGTATGAAAAAAATTATCCTTTTTGTCATAATTGCCGTAATCGTTACTTCCTGTAGTAAAACTGTAGAAGGATTTAAAAGTGATTCTTTAAACAGTACAGCTACAGATGTTAATAATAGTCAGTCCTCCACAGGTGTTCCAACAGCAGTCCAGACTGCTTTTTCCGCAAAGTATCCAACTGCTACCGAGGTTGTTTGGTTACCAGATAATTGTTCTACCTGGAAAGTGCAATTTGATCTGGATAACCGTCAATGGAAAGCTGTATTTAAAGCAGATGGAACCTTTGTTTCTGAGAAAGTAATGTAGTTGTAATTCATTTTTCCTCTATTTATACCTGGCAGTTGTCAGTCAATTTCCAACCTGTCCATAATACCTTCAGGATCAGGGAAATGGCTTTAATAATAGTCGTTTCCAATTCTATAGAATAAGATATATTTAGGGTTCTATAGAATAGTAAATATGAGTTTCCTGCAGGGTAGAAATATTGTCATAATCGGCGGAACCACCGGCATCGGTTTATCTGCTGCTAAAGCATTTGGTGCCGCCGGCGCAAGTATTGTCGTTGTCGGGAGGAATAGTGAAAGCGCCGAAAGGGCAAAAACTGTTTTAGGGGAAAATTCAATTGCCCAAACTGGTGATGCGGCAAATCCTGATACCGCGATAACTGCTATTCATACCTGCATCCACCAATTCGGAAGCTTCGATGGGTTATACCATGTGGCAGGCGGCAGCGGCAGGAAAATGGGCGATGGCCCTTTGCATGAGCTGACTTTAGAGGGCTGGAATAAAACAATGGAATTGAATCTTACCTCATTAATGTTATCCAACCAGGCGGCAGTGAATAAATTCCTGGAGCTTAATAAAGCAGGGACAATTTTGAACATGGGATCAGTGTTGGGTTTTTCTCCATCCCCTGAATATTTCACGACCCATGCGTATGCTGCCGCAAAGTCGGCAATCATTGGTTTTACCAAATCAATTGCAGCGTATTATGCCAAAAATAATATCCGGATTAATGTAATCGCCCCGGCACTGGTTGAAACGCCAATGGCTCAAAGGGCAGCAAATGATGAAAAGATTTTATCTTTTATCAGCACAAAACAACCGTTGGATGGTGGTAGGATAGGACAGCCTGAAGACCTTGACGGACTGGCAATTTATTTTATGAGCGACCTGTCTAAGTTTACAACCGGACAAGTGGTGGCGGTAGACGGTGGCTGGTCCATCAGCGAAGGACAGTGGAAATAAATTTTATATGAGCTCATTTGCAATTGGAATTGACTTAGGCGGCACAAGGATTAAATCAGTAGCAATAGATGCTGATGGGCATATTTTGCATGAAAAATATCACCCAACAAATGATGGGGATGACCTGGGGTGGAAAATAACAGTTGCCTCAGCAGTAAAGGAATTGCAGTCTGCCTTAGGAACTCATAACCTCAATGTGGGTTTATCCGCGCCGGGTTTGCCGGATAATAAAAATACCTGCATTGCCTGTATGCCTGGCCGTATGCAGGGGTTGGAAAATTTTAACTGGTCCGAATTTTTACACCAGGAAACTTATGTACTAAATGATGCGGTCGCAGCCATGATCTGTGAAGCAAAATTCGGCGCGGCAATAAATAAAAAAAACGTGGTGATGCTGACCCTGGGAACAGGTGTTGGCGGTGCAATATTGATCGATGGTAAACCCTACCAGGGTGCTATGAACAAAGCCGGGCATATTGGGCATATGGTTATTAATGACGAAGGCGAACCTGATGTAACAGGTATGCCCGGTAGCCTGGAAGACTGTATCGGCAATTGTACAATCAGTAAAAGGAGTGAAGGGAAGTTCAACTCAACGTATGAATTGCTGGAAGCTTACAGGAACGGTGACGGCTTTGCAAAGGAAGTCTGGCTGAAATCAGTAAGGCAGTTAGGAGTAGGGCTTGCCTCAATAGCGAATATCCTTTCCCCTGAACTAATTGTATTAGGAGGCGGAATAACACAAGCAGGGGATGCTTTATTTCTACCCCTTAAACATTTCATGAAGGAATTTGAGTGGCAACCTCTTGGAAAAACAACTGAAATTGAAAAGGCAGTTTTTGGGGATATGGCTGGTGCGATTGGCGCCGCCTGCTTTGCAATGAAATAACAGATAGTAATAAAAATATACAATGACCTTAACAGAAACCTACCTTGATAAGTGTACTGAAATAATTAATAGGGTAAAAGCACAACAGCCCCTGATCCTGCAGGCCGCACAATGGTTTGCCGAAAGCATACTGGCCGGAAGGGTCGTCCATCTTTTTGGTACAGGCCATAGCCGCATAATGGTGGAGGAAATGTGGCCGCGGTATGGTTCATTCCCCGGCTTCAATCCAATTGTTGAGTTATCCTTAACCTATCATAATAATGTGACAGGCGCTAACGGCCAGCGCCAGGCGATGTTTCTGGAAAATGTGCCCGGACTTGCTGAAAGGATATTGCGGAATTTTTCAGTAAGCCCGGTTGATTGTGCACTGGTTGTTTCTTCCAGCGGAACGAATATTGTGCCTGTTGAAATGGCGGAACTTTTTCAGCTTAATAAGATTAAAACCGTGGCTTTAATCACAAGAGACCATTCTGAAAAAAGCCTGAGTAAAAGGACTGATGGAAAAAAACTTGGTGATTTTGCCGATATTGTTTTAGATACCGGCGCGCCGGTTGGGGATTCTATGATATATATTGATGGACTGGAAACACCTGTATCACCCGGTTCTACAGTTGGTGGTGCCATGATCGTAAATTGTATTAAGGCTGAAGTGGCAAGATTGTTAACCCTTGCCGGCCAGCCTCCTTTCGTATTAACTGCACAGGCAATTGTAGGGGCTGATAAAGCGAAGCAATTGTTTGAAGCAGCATATGATGAACATTCACACAGGCTCGCCAGGCTATATGCGGATGCCGGTAAATAATTGACAGATTCCCTGGTATTGAAGAATTTTTAAAAAAATAAAGACATGCAAACAATCCCTATTCGGACCACGGTTATTGGCAGCTACCCATTTCCGGGCTGGCTTGAATTTGCTACAAAGAATTTGAGCCAGTTTGGCAAAGCCGATATTGAAGAAATGATTGAAGATGCGGTGATTGCTGCAATACATGACCAAACCACGGCAGGACTGGATGTTATTACCGACGGCGAGCAGACAAGGCTTGACTTTAATTTATCTTTTTATGGATACATAAAAGGAATTGAAAACAATGATACGGAGACCAGGAAATTCGGTCCGCCAGCCCATGACCAACGCGGAAAAAATAATATTGTCGGGGACCTGGTTGCTCCAAATGGATTGGGTGCTGTAAAAGAGTTTCAACGCCTGCAGAAACTGGCACCATCCGGACCAACATTAAAAGCAAGTGTTCCTGGTCCTTATACTCTTAGCGGAAGACTACTGCCGAATGATAAATACAAGGACCGATATGATATTACGGAGGCATTGTTGCCGTTGATCAGCAATGAGCTGGAAGCTCTGGTGGCAGCTGGTTGTGCGGAAATTACAGTTGATGAGCCCAGCATGAGCTGTTATGCATACAAAGAAGACACAAAACGCTTTGTTGATATTTTCAACCGTACTGTAAAATCAATCGTTGGCAAATGTAATCTCAGTACACATTTGTGTTTTGGGAATTTCAAGGGCCGGCCGGTTGGATATAGAAGTATTAAACCCATGCTTCCGGATTTTTTGGATTTGAATGTTGATGAAATCCATATCGAGATGGCCAACCGCGAATTTTCTGAAATTGAATTATTACAAACATTTGCAGAGAAAATGAATGTGGCTGTCGGGATCATTGATGTCAAGAATTATTATATCGAAACAGTGACGGATGTAGTGGAGAGGATTAACCGTTGCCTGAAATATATTCCTGCCGAAAAGTTATCCGTAGCCCCGGATTGCGGATTAAGCCAGACTGCCAGGTGGGCTTCAAGGCAGAAACTGATCAATATGGTTAAAGGTGCTAAAATGGTAAGGGAAAGTTTATGAACCTTGTACCAGCCATAAAGAAAGACCTGGCCCTGGTTGCAGAAATGGATGCATCATTGAAAGATGAGCACCATTTTTACCTATGGTGGCTTGGGCAAAGCGGTTTTTTGTTGCAGTGGAGGGGTAAAAGGATATTAATTGACCCATACCTTTCTGATTCCCTGACAAAAAAATATGCCGCAACTGATAAGCCGCATACCAGGATGAGCGAACTGGTTATAAAACCTGCACTGCTGAAGAATATTTCAATTGTCACTTCCAGCCATAACCATACGGACCATCTGGATGCTGAAACCCTGATCCCTGTATTAGAAAATAATCCCGGGATAAAATTTATCATCCCCGAGGCCAACAGGAGTTTTGTGGCAGAAAGGGTAAACTGTGCAATAGGTTTTCCTGTTGGATTGAATGATAAACAATCGGTAAGTTTTGATGGATTTACAATTCACGGCGTACCGGCCAAACATAATGAACTGGACAGGGATGAACTGGGGAATTGTAAATACATGGGATATGTAATTGAATTTGGTAATTATAAAATTTACCATAGTGGCGATACACTTTGGTATGAGGAAATGGTTAACCTGCTGAAGCCATTCTCAGTGGATGTCGCACTTCTTCCCATCAATGGTAATAAACCGGAAAGAAAAGTAGCCGGGAATTTAGATTGCAGGGAAGCCGCTGAATTGGGAAAAGCAATTAATGCCGGCTTTGTAATTCCCTGCCATTATGATATGTTCGAATTCAATACGGCAGATGTAAACGATTTCATTATTGAAGCAAATAAAATCAATCAGCCCTTTAAGGTTTTAAGGGGTGGCGAATGTTTCATATTATAAAATAAATAATATAAGTAAGATATTTTCGTGCTGGTTACAAATCCGGTTACAGGGTTTACTCATTAATAATTATCTATTAAAGCAGTAAAAAAACCAACATGAAAAATTTAGCCATTTTAATGATTCTTATCAGCGCCATTACTTCCTGCGACAAATTCATGGTCAACCCCAATATTTCTGATGATTCATCCCAAATTGTTAAATCAAATGTTCCATCACCGGTAATTAATGCATTTAATGCAAAATATTATCCCACAGCATCCCGAATGGAATGGCAAAAAGAAGATGGGAATACCTGGAAAGTAAAATTTTATTTCGGTGGACTCCGCTGGGAAGCAATCTTTACTGAAGCCGGAACCTTTATTTCAGAAAGGGTAAATTAATTACCCCGGGAATCACTATTTTTCTTTCTCATACACTGCTTTCAGCTTTCCGCTTTTCACAGCACGTTTAAATACCTCATGGTCTTTTTCGTTCTGGTCGGCATAAGCAACAGAGAAATTTGCAATAGCTTTGTCGAATACATCGCTCTTCCCCAAATAACCACTTATCATGGCAGATTCACCTGCCCGCGCATGGGATAGTGCCAGCGCCCAACCACACCAATCAGCAATAGTTTTAAAATCTTCTTTTCCGAAAATCTCTGCGCGAAAACTAACCTTAATATCCCGGAGTTGCCGGACAAAGAAATCCCTTCCCATATCACCCCTTGTCCAGCCAAGGAAAATATCACTGTATGGTTGCATCGTCCTGTAACCGTTTACAATCCGCTGTCCATGGTTAGGGTAAATGCTTTTGCCAGCGTAAGGCTCCATCACGGAACTATTTGCCTCTTTTACCTGGAGAAAAAAAGGATGCCCATCACCATCCATAAGTAAAAGAACCCAGCAGGCGGTACCTACGCTGCCAATGCCGACTACCTTAATTGCGGCGTCTTTCAACTCGTAGCGATCAAGCAATAGCTGGTAAGAAGGAGCCAGGCTTTCGCGGTAGCGTGCAAATGTGTTTTTTACTACGTCCTGGATCTGCCCCGGGGTGTGGTCCTTCCAGTGGAAAATTGACGGAAGTTGGTCTTTTATAACGGCATATTCTCCCGTATTTTTTGCCAGTTTTGGAAAAATCTCTTCAGCCCTGCTTTTTTGACGCTCTTCCGCAAGTCGTTTGATCAACCTACGCTGGACTTCGGGATCTTTTATTGTCGTAGTAAGCATATCAGCATCCAGGGAATAATACCAGAGTTCCATCGGGTTCATTTCGCTGAACTCATTCATTCTTTTGCGGTATGAGTTGGCACATATTTCTGCAGCATCTTTTGCAGAGGATTCGCTTAAGCCATTATTACGGCAGCCGATGATGAAACTTGTTGCCAGGCGTTTAAGGTCCCATTCCCAGGGGCCGGGCAAGGTTTCGTCGAGATCATTAATTGATAAAATTATCCTTCTTTCGGGGGTAGCAAATCCGCCGAAATTGAGCATGTGGGCATCTCCGCAGCATTGCACACGGATGCCTGAGTTAGGGGTGCTGGCAAGGTCTGCAGACATGCTGAGGGCCGAGGCCCGGTAATAGGTAAATGGCGATTCTACCATGCGCCCGTGGCGAAGCGGAAGCAGTTCGGCAACGCGCCCCTTTTCAGATTGCTCCACAAACTGGACAGGATCAAGCCGGTCAGAAGGCGCCTTCCACTTTTCGTGGAAATTGCGCGGGCAAAGCTCCCGCCTCGTTTTGCCTATTGCATAACTTTCTGCCCTCGAATAGTGCTTTTCAAAGGCCACAGTATGTAATTCCTCCTTTTGATTTTTGGGTTGTTTTTTTTCAATGCCTGCCTTAGTAGTACTCATGATTTTTGTTTAAATGGCATTATAAATCAATTAGTATGTTGCATTAACAAATTACAAGTTAGCAGATACTACTAATACCAATAATGACCTTCGTCATATTAGGTAATAAGGTTACTCAATGCATTAAAACCAGGAATAGGTCCAGCCCAGGGAAAAACTCTCGAAATCTGTCCCAACCACAACAATTGCCCCCCTGCTATAGGCAAGCCTCAAAGCACTTTTCTTTCCTGTTGGAAGCATTAGTGTGAGCCCGGTGCGAAAATTGGATAACCTGTCATCCTTTGTTATGCCCTCAATAGAAGAATTACCCCCGACATAATACGTTGTATTAATTGCCGCCCAAAAATTGGGCCTGATATTGTAACTGATATGCCCCTGGAATGCACCGATCGGATCCTGGCTGCGTAGGCTATGTCCGGAGTAATAGGATGGGTTATTGGTATATAGCCAGACTGCGGCATACAAATCGAGCAGCCATTTTGATTTAAAAGGTTGGGAAAAGGCAAGCTCAGGTTTGAATCCCCATCGGTTAGCGCCTATATTGATTATCTTGTCGGGAAAGTATTGGCCGGTTGGTGCCTGGATGGTAAGGCTGGCCCCTAGTACAGTATGACCTGCTTTTCTCTTTGCAAAATCACGAATGTTAGTGGCTGGCGCTCCCAGGAAAAGTACCGACATCCGCATGCGCATATCTGCAAGCCCTGTACGGTTTTCAGTCCGCTGTTCCCCATTTAATGTAGCAGTAGCCTGGGCCTTTGTATAAGGTAGTACTGCGTATGCCTGGGCGCTTAGCCCGAAAAAGTTGAATGTGCGGGCCAATCCTAATGAGAGAGTTGCGATTTTACCATGAAGGTCTTTGATAGGGATTGACGGGTCGGTAACCACATCACCTGTAGAATAGTTTGCGCCTGGTGTGATAGCGGTTACGTTTATAGGAAGCCATGTATAGGCCCTTGGTTCAAGGTCCTGGGCCCTCACAGCAAGCCTGCTGCCCATTATGAATACGATGAGAATACTTGCCTTTTTAAAAAATCCTTGCATCTATCGTTGAATATTATTAAGGTATCAAAAATCTCCACAAAAAATTACAACAATTATGTGAATAGTCAAGTAACCGAATGATTTTAATCATTAGGTACAATTTTTTTACCTTGAAGAATAATTAACCTGGCAGTATGAAAAATATAATCTTGTTTGTGCTGGTGATACTATCTCTTTCCTTTAGCGCAAGATCGCAAACGGATTCATATGCCGTTTATGCCATAAGGTTTGCTTCAATGGGAAAGCCCACACCGGTTTCGGCCTGGTCCGACCAGGCGCCGGATAAGGACAGCGTAAACATTGATTTCATGGTTTGGTTAATCAAAGGGAAGGATGGGAAAAATATTTTATTGGATGCCGGTTTCCTGAATGACATTGAAGACGCAAAGGATTTTGGCGTAGTGAATTATGTACGACCGGATTCAGCCCTGGAAAAACTTGGACTAAAAGCCGCGGATATTACAGACATTATTATCAGTCACCCGCATTGGGACCATATTGACGGCTCGGGTTTATTTCCTAACGCGCATGTATGGATGCAGAAAGATGATTTTAATTATTTTGTGGGTTCAGCCTGGCAGAAAGATGGCGACCATGGCGGGTTTAATCCACGGGATGTAAGGCTTTTTACCGACCTGAACCTCGCAGGCAGGCTAACGTTGGTGGATGGTGATAATAAAGAGATAATTCCTGGTATAAAAGTATTTACCGGTTCCCGGCATACTTTTAATTCGCAGTATGTTCTGGTTGAAACAGGTAGTAAAAAAATTGTGCTGGCTTCTGATAATATCTGGGTGTATTATAGCCTCGACCATTTAGTACCAGCATCAAAAGGCGGCACACTGGATAATGCGGGTTATGTAAAGACTATGCAAAGAATGAAGACCCAGGCATCAGGCGTAAAGTATATTATTCCCGGGCATGATGCAAAAGTGTTTTCAATATTCCCTGCAGTTGCATCCGGGGTTGTTGCAATAAAATAATAGGCCGTGATTACCCACTATGGTCAATGTATCGCCACGGGCACATTATACAATGCCTGGTTGGTTTCCCTGAACTTTGCTTCTGGCATTTTTAATATTTTCCGGTCATAGGTAAATATGCCATTGGTCTCGTTTTCCACATCGGTGGTCTGTGTGTAAATGGCGGCTGACAACCCCTTTTTGATCATGGCAGGAATCCGCTTCACCAGTTCATCATATCGCTTAAATAATTCTTCCTCGTTCGTAAAAGTTTGGTAGCCCCAGTTTTCTTTTGGCGTCCATACATGGTCGTTGACGGGCAATCCAAGCCCGCCGAATTCGCCCAATACCAATGCGTATTTTTCGCCAAAGAGTTTCGGGCTTGGCATGGCTGGTTCGGGATAGTTGTGGAGATCAAGGATGTCACCACCATCATAAAAATTACCGCCGCTGGCACTGTTTACCAAACGGGAGGCATCTTCTTCGGCAGTCCATTTTGCAATTTCAGTAGTCTTGAATTGTCCCCAGGCTTCATTGAAAGGGACCCATACAACAATGGAGGGAAAATTATATAAAGCATTCCTGATCGCGGACCATTCTTTCCGGTAGATATTTTCAGAAGCCGGGGTCCGTTCCATTTCAGTACCCAATCCATCAATACCGGGACGCGGTTCCCAATTACTGCCATCATCACCATTAGGCATATCCTGCCATACCAGCATCCCGATCTTGTCGCAATGGGCATACCAGCGGGCCGGCTCCACTTTCACGTGCTTGCGGATCATGTTAAAGCCCAGTTCTTTGGTCTTGTCGATATCAAACCGAAGGGCCTCATCAGTAGGGGCGGTGTACAAACCATCAGGCCACCAACCCTGGTCGAGCGGGCCAAACTGGAACTGGAATTTATTGTTGAGCAGGATCCGTTTTACCCCGTTCACATCTTTTGCACTTGAAATTTTACGCATGGCAAAATAGGTGCCGACCTGGTCTGCTACTTTCCCTTTCCGTACCAATGCAATAGATAAGTCATATAGGTACGGGGAATCGGGTGACCAGAGTTTGGGGTTCTTTATGGGTATCGTGAATGCTGTGTTGATACCGGCTACATTTTTAGTAATGGCCTGTTCGCCCCCAATACTCACCTTGAGTTGGTCTCCGGCACTGAAATTATTCAATTGCACAGATAGTCGTAATTGTTCCTGGTCAATATCCGGGGTTTGCCTGGTGGCGATGATATAATCAGTGGGCACCATTTCAAGCCACACCGTTTGCCAGATGCCGGTTACAGAAGTATACCAGATGCCATGTGCGTTGACCATTTGTTTACCAACGGGCTGCGGGCCATCATTGGTAGGATCCCAGACTTTCACGGAAATGGACTGCATTTTATTTTTTGAAAGAAGAGGCGTGATGTCGAAACTAAACGGATCATAGCCCCCTTCGTGTATTCCTGCCTGTTGGCCATTTACAAAAACTGTGCATTGCCAGTCAACCGCGCCAAAATGTAATAAGACCCTTCCTTTCCGTTGTGACACAGGGATTTCTATTTGGGTTGTATACCATAACAGGGAGTCTTTGCCTACGGTACGGCCAACACCCGAAAGCGATGACTCTACCGCAAAGGGCACCAGGATAGATCCTTCCATCGTTTGTGGTTGCTTCTCCAGTGTTTTGGGAACAATGGCATATTGCCATAAGCCATTAAGGTTTTTCCAGGAGCTGCGGGTGAGCTGCGGCCGGGGATATTCCGGCAGGGGTTTTTTGTAGTCAAGTTTTTCGCCCCAGCTTGTCTGGATATGTCCGCCTGCTGGTTTCCATTCCTGGGCGCGCAGGTTAAACGTGAATGCACAAAGGCAGATTAATGCCAGAAAATACCTGGTCATACTTATTCCCATTTGACTATTAATTTCTTATTAAAGATGTTATGATTTTCACAGGGCCTGCTACTACCTGGAAATTCTCTGTAATTATTTGCTCACTTATTGCATATTTTATGTCATCCCCATCCATGTTTTTCATTACACCCCCGACCTCAGTAATTATTAAACCAAGCGCGGAAATATCCCAAACTTTAGTATGTAAATTCAGGACCCCTCCGAATTTTCCTTCTGCAACATACAGGAAATCAAGAAGGCAATTTGTCGATCTTATATTTCTTGATACCTTAAGTAAATGCTTATAGGTTTCAAGGCCCCTGTTTAATAAATCCTGATCCAGTGTGTCATCCATGCAAAAAGCAAACAATGAATCTTTCAGGTCCTTATTATTCAGCATGGGCAGTTGTTCCCCATTCCTGAATGCGCCCTTACCTGCTTCTGTAATATAAAGTAAATCCTGCACCGGCAAATATGCCCCGCCCATAATGGGTGTATTTTGTTTAAAGAGTGAAATTAGCACACCGAACCAGGGTATGCCGGCTGCGAAATTCGATGTTCCATCCAAAGGATCAATGATCCATGTATATTCAGAATTATGGTTGGTAAATCCGCTTTCTTCTGAAATTATGTTGTGCGTTGGAAACGCTTCGCTGACCAGTTTTATAATTTGCCTTTCACTTTCAAGATCTGCTGCTGTAACTACACTGCTGATAGATTCCTTTTGTATAGTGACCAATGGCGTATTGAAATATCCGAGCAGGGTTTTGCCTCCAAGCTTTAAAGCAGCGATCAATATGTCTTTCATGGGAAAACTCATGATCTCAGTTTCTGTCCCTTAGGGTCATATATTGGTCCCCGGACAATATCACCCGGGATCCAGTTCCCGAATACGAGTATTTCAATTTTATTTCCTGCGATTGCCTGTTCCACCGGCAGGTAAGCGAAGGCTATGGAAAAGCGGGTGCTTGCCCCGTACCCACCTGAAGTTACCCTTCCTGAAACTTTTCCATTCAGCCTCACCGGCTCATTACCAAGTACAACTGCCAGTGGGTCTTCCAGTTTTATGGTGACCAGTTTCTTTTCAATATGTTTTGCCAACATTGCTTTTTTGCCAAGGAAGTCTTTGTCTTTTGCAACCGCAAAACTTAAGCCTGCTTCAAAAGGCGTGACGTCCGTACTTATATCAGAACCCCAATAGAGATACCCTTTTTCAGCCCTTAAGGCATCAATCGCTTTATAGCCACAGGCAACCATGCCAAATTCCTTTCCTGCTTCCCAAATTAGTTCCCATAGAGCCATGCCATGTTTCACGTCAGCATAAATCTCATAACCTAATTCCCCGACAAATGTTACCCGCACCAACTGTACAGGGTAATCACCAAGTTTGATTTCACGCATACTCAGGAAGGGCATCGCCTGGTTTGATAAATCGGCACTGGTGATTTTTGACAGCATCTCACGGACTGATGGTCCCCATACACCAAAACAGGTGAGCGAGGCCGTTACATCATTCAGCACAACAGATCCATCCGAAGGTAAATGATCCGTAAGCCAGGCGGTATCGTGACTATTCAATGCTGTCCCTGAAATCATGCGGAAGGTATTGGCATCAACCTGGGTAACTGTTACATCACTTTCGATGCCGCCATGTTCATTCAGCATTTGCGTGTAAGTGACATGTCCCGGGCCTTTGCTTATTTTATTCGCGCATAAATATTCAAGGTATCCTGCAGCACCGGGACCTGTTATTTCAATTTTTGAAAAAGAGGATTCATCATACAGTCCAATCTTTTCGCGGGTTGCCAGTGCTTCTGTTATAATGGCTGTACTCCAGTTTTTCCCTGCCCAGCCTGTTGGCCTTAATGGTTCATACGATGGGTTTTCATTCTCTGTATAGTAATTCACCCTTTCCCATCCTGATTTCTCCCCGAAAAAGGCGCCATGGTTTTTATGCCATTCATAGGCCGAGCTGATTTTTAAAGGCCTTCCTGATTTACGGTCATCACCGGGATAACGGATATCATAATACGATTCATAGTTTTCAACTACCCTGGCCAATGTGTAGGAATACGATTTGTATTGTACGCCAAACCTGCGGACATCCATTTCCCACAGGTCCATTCCTGGTGAACCATCCAGCAACCAGGTTGCCATCTCCCTGCCGACGCCGCCTGCACCAGCTATGCCGTGGGCACAAAAGCCGGCAGCAACAAAAAATCCTTTTACAGAAGTTGGGCCGAGGCAAAATTCATTATCGGGAGTAAAGGCTTCCGGTCCATTAATTACTTTGCTGATAGGAGCTGTAGCCATTGCTGGTACCCGCATTGCCGAATTGACCATGATTTCTTCAAACCGGTCCCAGTCTTCTGTGAGCAATTTTCCATTAAAATCTTTGGGCACGTTGTCAACGAGGTTTTGGTCAAGGAATGAAGGGGCGGATTTTCTTTCATAGCCACCCATTACAAGTCCTTCTCCGGATTCCCTGTAATAAACAAGGTTATCCGGATCGCGCAACGTGGGTAGCCTCACGTCGCCTTTTGATACTTTCCTGAATGCAGCTGTATACAGGTACTGGTGACTCATGGGAATGATCGGGATGCGCACATCCACCATGCGGCCTATTTCTGCTGTATATAAACCACAGGCGGCAACAACCATTTCAGTTTCTATAGTCCCACGGTCCGTAGTAACCGAAACAACCTGGTTGCCTTTTTTATTAATTGCCGTAACCCTTGTTTGCTGGTAGATTTTGACACCCATCCTTCTCGCTTCATTGGCAAGGGAAAAACATAACAGGCTTGGGTCCAGGTAACCATCAGTAGGAAGGTAAGTAGCCCCCAGAACACCCTCAGTGGACATTAGGGGAAATAATTCCTTTGCTCGTTCAGCTGTTATTTCTTCAAGCGGTAAGCCAAATGTTGTGGCCCAGCCAACCTGCCTTTTCAATTCCTGCACACGTTCCGGGGTGCAGGCCAGCCTTATTCCACCGCATTCAACCCAGCCAGGATCTGTTTCCGGGTCTTTCGACAGCTTCCTGTACAATTCAGCGCTGTACATCATCATTGAGGTAAGGGTAACAGACCCCCTTAACTGGCCGACTAGTCCCGCTGAATGGAATGTTGAACCACTTGTCAATTCACCTCGTTCAACGATAACTACATCGGTTTCGCCTTTCAGCGCAAAATGGTACGCAATTGATGCGCCTGCTACACCGCCACCAATAATTACAATCCTTGCCTTGTCCGGAAAATTGCTCATGGAACTTGTTTGTTTCGGTTAATATTGATTTAATGCGTTAAGTACTTTAATATAACGATCTCCGGTGAGTTCGGGTAAAACTGAGTCCCATTTTTTCTGTCCCCAGCTCCTGAAATCAAAATCAATAGAAGATGCTGCTTCCTGGATTGAGGCCCACATTACCCAGCCAAATCTTGCAATCATCGACCAGGCCATTGCCCTTGCAATTTTCGATGGCAGGTGATTTTGCCAGTAGGCATCACAGAGTTTGGCCAGTTCCCCATCACTTAATACTGATTCACTTGCCAGGTTCCCGATCTCAAAGGAGGGTTCATTTTGCGCGGCATATTCATAATCGATGATCCATATCTTGTTTCCATCCTGCATGAAATTTTCTGCAAGCAGGTCATTGTTGCATGGAACAGTTTCTTCAGGATTAGCTGCCAGTTTTTTTTCTAAGGCTATTACCAGCGGTTGAAGAGTTAAGTAGCCTTCCGGAAGGTAAAAACCATTTTGTAAAACGGTTTCAAGGTACCGGGTCCTGACTTTCGGGAAATTGAATTCGCCCTCGAATTTTGGGCCTGAATGTAACTTCCTTAATGCAGCTGCAATTTCAATAAGGAGCCCGGGTTGTGACTTGAAATCTTCCGCATGTAATGTTCTTGCATTGATCCATTCTATGACCAATACTTTTTCGGCAGGTAAAAAATCAATAACGGCAGGACCAACACCGGCCTGGTGTGCCCTTTCCGTATTTATTTTTTCAAATTTTCTGTTTATGCCAAGCAGGTTTGCTGAATTGTCACTGACCCGCATAAAACAAGGGCCGTTTGGTGTATCAACGCGATAATTGGTATTTGTTAATCCGCCTTCCAGTTTTTGTATGCCTGTTGCACCGCCAAGTGCCGGGATCTTCGTTATGAGGAGACTTGCATCCTTTGGTATTAAATTAGGGCTGCGCCGCGTCATAATTATTTAAATTGTTCTTTTAGGACCTGTAAACCATTTTTTGGCGGATAGTGTCCAGTAAAGCCATAAGAAAATTAAATTAATTCCCATTAGGATGGGCGCATAATTGACCGCGATCCAGGTGAATTCCTTATTCCCCGGAATGGCAGCCGGCTCAAAGGGCATGATGAAGTAAAAACACACTATTACAATTTCAAGAATAGCCACAAGGTTCATCCATTTGTATTTGTTACCGAGGTTCCATTCACCCGGCGTAAATTTATTTCCTTCACGCCAGCGCAACCAGATAGGGATCAGGAAGGCAAGGTATAATCCAATAACTCCTATGGATACAACCGCATAAAATGCACTGGGTATTCCCCTTGGACTTTTCCAAAGTGCCGGCAATGTTATCAGGACACCAATTAGCGCCGACATTAAGACCGCATTTACCGGTACATGGTCTTTATTCACTTTCGCCCATTTTTTGTGCCCCGGCACGGCACCATCCCTGGAGAAAGCAAATAGCATCCTTGAACAGGAAGTAAGACAGGCAACTGCACAAAATAATTGCCCGACAGTTGAAATGACCATTACCAGCATGAACATACCCGGACTTAACGAACTGTATAAAATCGCTATTACTGAACCTGCTCCATATGGATTTACAGCAGTATCAAATGAACTCACTTGTTCTGGATTTGTTGCTGCAAATAGAAAGGCCAGCAACAAAATATAACCACCAATAGCAGAATAAAAAATAGACTTCCATATTCCATTGGCTGCAGTAAGGTGGGCGCCATGGGTTTCTTCTGAAAGATGCGCTGATGCGTCAAAGCCGGTAATGGTATATTGTGTTAACAGGAAGCCTAATGGCAAAACAAAAAGCCAGTAAGTAGCGCCCCCTGCAAAGCCTGAATTGTTTATCTGCGTCGTATAAATCCATTTCAGGCTTTGGTGCTGGGTGGGGGTGAAGAGGAGTATGGCAATTATTACCGCAGCCCCGAATACATGCCACCAGACCGAAATATTATTTAAAACGGCCTGCACATGACTGCTGAAAGAATTAAGTATGGTGATAACGACCATTATTGCAACAAAGAGGAAAAATTGCTGGTTGATTATGTCGCCGCTTAAAAAATTGGTCGCATAGCCCCGGGAGTAAGTCCCCAGGATTATATTTAAAAATGTAGCAGCACCATATATAACCGAAGCATTAACTGCCAGCAGTCCGATTAAATTAAGCCAACCGGCAAAGAAACCCGCTTTTGGGCCGCCTAATTTTGAAGCCCACCAGTAAATACCGCCCGAAGTCGGATAAGCTGAAGCGAGCTCAGCCATACAAAAACCGATAATTAAAATAAAGATTGAAATGATAGGCCAGCCAATTGAAATAGCGATCGGCCCACCGTTATTCCAGGCCTGGCTAAACGTAGTGAAGCAGCCACTGAGGATTGAGATAACTGAAAAGGAAATAGCAAAATTCGAAAACCCCGACCAGGACCTGTTTAGTTCCTGTTTATAACCAAGGGAGGCAAGCAAAGTTTCTTCTTTTGAATCGTTGTCATCCTCAGTATTATTTATGGTTTCCTGGTTTTGGGGCATATTTTTAATCTATGTTAACCGGCGCTGTATTAAGCTACACATTTATTCTGGTTCAAACCCCTTAAAAGCCTTGCAGTCTGTCTGCAAGGCTTTTGGGAAGGAGAAGAAATTATATCGGCGTTTTAATAGCCCCAGCCTTTCATGATAGCCAGGTCTTCTTTTACGCAATCCAGTGGAGCTTTGCCCTGGTATGCTTCCTGTTCAATGATGAAATGTTTGGTCCCCCATTTGCGGCCCAGGTCAATTATTTCCTTAACGGGAACGGTACCCTTGCCGAGAATGGTAGATTCATATTTTTCATTACCGCCGGCAGAAACAATTTCATCCTTCACATGCATGGATTCAAACCTGCCGGGATATTTCTTCATGATATCCAATGCCTGGGCGCCGCCATTGACCATATTCCCAATGTCGAGCTGCTGCATCACCAGCCGGGGATCTGTTTCGGAGAGGATTATATCAAATACGGTACGGTCGCCTAACTTTTGCGAGAATTCGAAATCGTGGTTGTGGTAACCATATTTCATGCCTGATTTCTGGCAGAGTTCACCACATTTGTTGAACAATTCCAGGAAGCCTTTTAAATCTGATTCTGTTTTCCTTTTGTCTTCCTGCAGCCAGGGACTGATCACAAATTTCTGCCCGCAGGTAGCAGCATCTTCCACTGTATATTTCCAAACATCTGTGAAGTCTTTTTTTGTGGCATCCCAATGATCGGCGGTCATAACCGTATGGCCGCTGGGCATTTTTAAGCCAAGGTCGTCCAATACTTTTTTAAATTCTTTGGCGGGCCATCCGTAGAATTTACGGTTGATGTAGTTGGCATGTTCAACATGTTTGTAGCCCATTTTAGACAAGGCCTTGAGGGTACCCATTGCGTCTTTTTTCATTTCGTCGCGAACGGAGTACAGCTGCACACCGGTGAGTTCAGGGAGCGCGCTGCCTGAAGACATTGCCGCCATCATACGGCTGGAAAGGAAAGTGCTGCCGGCGATGGTAAAACTGGTTTGCTTTAAAAATTTTCTGCGGGAAATAGACATAGCAATATTTTATTTGGAAGTTACAAAAACCGGGGAATAAAAGTGGCTAATCTTTATGGTCTGCAGTCCGGAACTTACCCCTGTTTCAATGATGGTAACCTGCTTAATCCATGTGCCATCTGCGTTTAATCCTGCGTAAAGAGATTTTTTCGCCCTATATAAGCCTTACTTGTTTTGAAAATAATCCTGTTTTACCTTTCATCAGTTGTTTAATATTTTTTTGATTTTTTTACAGAAAATTTTGTCTTTTCATTCTTTTATGGTTTTAAGTTTATTATTTAGTTTTAATCTTTTAAATGAAAGGGAAAAGGCATTACTGGGGCTTTAAGGTTTTTGAACCCTGGTTTTCCCCGAAGGCTGGATGGAGGGCTGGATGAAGGATGTCCTGCATATGGAAAACTGGCTTCGTATTCAGCTAACGGAAACTAACAACGAAAAAAATATGAAGTAATATGACTTTAGCGGGATTTGTCGTTTGATCTGCTACATTGATTCGGAATTAAATAAACATGGAATTCAAAAATTGGTTAATAGTTAAAACAAAAAATCAAAAACATGAAAAAGAAAATTTTAGTAAGCTTGTTAATGTTGGTAACTATGAGAATTTTCGCACAAAACAATATGGTAACAATAAGTGGCGGTTACTCATCGGCAAATATTGAGGACGTTGATGCAAGAGCAACAGGCTGGCGACTAAACGGGTTATATGAATTTAAAACACAATCCAGCAAAGTTGCTCAGGGATTATCAATTGGATATATGAGTATTGCTGCGACCTCAAGTTCTGCTGATGGAAAAATTACAAGTACAATCAATTCTATCCCGATATACTATGCTCCAAAATATTTGTTTGGTAAGGACAAATTCAAGGGATTTGTTAAAGGTGCCCTCGGTATGCAGTTTGCTAGTCTTAAAAGAGAGGGGGCTTTAAGTGTAAGTAGCAATGATTTTGGATTTTATGGGGGAGCAGGTGCCGGAATTATGTTATTTATTAGTGAGAAAATTTTCGTTAACGGTGAATATGAAATAGCATGGGCATCAAACAGTTGGTATAGGGATGGATGGATCAGTAGTGCAATGGGAGGCATTGGTGTCAGGTTTTAGTGAAGTAATCATTTACTTTTCGCTTGAAAAAAGTTCGGGTTCAATTCAGCAGAATTACCCGAACACTTGCATGGAATTATGGTAAATACCTTGGACACAACAGTGAGTCATAGTGTGCTAAAGAAAATGATTTAAAAAGTGCCATTCTCCAAATATCAGGTAAGGATGGAATGATTTGTTGGTAAAGGAACTGGCAAATCCGATTGGTGCACTCATCAGTTTTCCCTTTCAGGATTGTATGGATGTCGGAATCCGGGACAATAATTGTTTGTGAAATGCCCTCAATTTTTAAGCCATGGTGCCGTTTAATTTGAGCCATGGAGTTAGACTTATAACAAGGTGTATTCTACCTGTAATATTGCAAAATGAAATTATGGTTGAAAATACCCGGCAAAGCGGGCTTTCTGAAGAATTGGTAACTGGATAGATTTCCAATAGAGTAATAAATAAATGGATTTATATGGGGGGTAGTGACAGCTTTTTTGATTCCTGCAGCAACCAATGATGTACTGGGAACAAAAAAAATAGGGTATTGGTCCAACCGCAATAGTTTTAAAACAAAACAAGTGATGGGCAGTAGGTCTTCTCGTTAATCAACTATAGTTGGTTGCAGGTTCTGAAAGCACATCCTTTTTTTCAGCAAGCGGGCTAATCATTCCTGAAGGGCCCTAATGCGCCAATGCCCTGCCGTTATATGCCATTATACCGACACACTTCAAATGACAAATTACCTTCTTACAACCTTGAACGCTATATTACGACCCTGACCTTGCATTATCGCAAGATTAATCCAGGAAAGTGCAAATTTTTCTAACAGTTCAACTTTATCGGCCTTGCCAAAATCAAGACAAGAACCAAAACCTGCATCTAAAGCTAATTGTGTGGCTACTGACTTTGCCTTTTCACTATCGCCAGCCATAAACATATCTATACCTTCGCCATTATAGACAGGGTTAAGCATATTCTCAAAGCCAGTGCTATTAAAACATTTTACAATTTCAGCTTTGGTTTTATCGGCCAGGCAATGATAAACTGTTTTGTAAGGATCGGGTGCTTGACGAACTGAATTTGTTGCATCGATAATAATTTTTCCGGAAACATCGCCCAATTGTTCAATGATTTCAAAAATGACTGTGGGTGGCACTGCTATCAAAATAACTTCTGATTTGGCAACCGCTTCGCTAATTGAGAAAACTTTTGTGTTATTGTTTTTTAGTAGTTCAATGCCTTTAAAACTACTGACATTTTGGACACCCAAATTTATGGTGTGTCCTTTTTTTGACCAATTAGTAGCCAATGCGCCACCAACATTTCCTGTACCTATAATGGCTATATTCATTTCTAATAATTTTATTATGAAACTCTTCGGGTATAAAATGCTATACGGGTATTCCAATAAAAATAATAAAAGAAAAACAAACCGATACCAAAGTCAATGGAATAGGTGTAAAACACAAAATGGCAGGGATTATATTGCTTTACTGTACCATCCTGTTGTAAGGAATTAATTTCATATCGGCCTAAATATGCCTTCTCAGTAGATAAAATGCAAAAACATTACAACCCCATAAAGCATTACTGCCTGCCAGGAAAATAGCACCATATTCCCTGGCATTGGCATCTGATAATATTTTGGTATTTTCAAGTATTTTGTTGAACGAATTTTGTTGCTTATAACCCAGCTAAATAGCATCCTGAGCCGAATAACCACCTGCATCAGATGGGTTAGAGTAACCGTAAATTTCTAACTGTCCACCTTCGGTTAAAACCAGATTAACTTCATAGCCTGCTTCATGGAATACAAGAAGTGGGTGCGTAGGTTCGGCAGCCCATTTTTTATTTTTAATTTTATTTGTCACAGTGCTTTTTGTGTTTTTACCATTAGCCCGACTGCCGGTCTGGTGACGAATCTCCAGGAACTTCAAATTTTCAGGAATCAGAGTGAAGGCATATTCTTTTATGTACATGATGCCGTTGGGTATGTGCTTTATATACGTACCAATTCTCAAACCTTGTTTTCGTTTCGGAACATGCATTTCAAAAGCCTCTTGCCATCACCTGGCAACTACGACGGCTCGTCAGCAACAATCATTTCAAATACGAATAAATCGCGGAACATACGTTTCTGATAAGGCTGTAAAAAAGCTGGACCCCAAAATAAATTCATCCAAACGGCTGTCTGCGATCCTTATTTTTTCTATTTTTCTACGCCAGTTATTTCCGGTGACTACATGATCCTCCTAAACATATAGAAGCTGATTTGGAGTATGAAAACATTTCAGGTGTTCAGCCTTTATAAGATTTAACTTTGAAAAAATTAGTAAAAGTAAATTACTGGTGGGAATGCAAGTCGATAAAAAAATTGTGGCAAGGCTCCTGAAAGCAGGCAAAGAGTATAAAACAGGAGATACAACGATTACTGCCTTGCAGGCTACTTCTATAGATCTGAAATCAGGCGAACTTACCCTGATCATTGGGCCGTCCGGTTCAGGTAAAACCACTTTACTTTCACTTTTGGGTTGTGTTATTTACCCCAGTTATGGAGAAGTTTGGATTGATGAAGTACAGGTAAATGAGCTCAGTGAAAAAAAACTGGCTAAGATCAGGTTACAGAAAATCGGATTTGTATTTCAGAAATTCAACCTGATAGCACCTCTCACGGCACTTGAGAATGTTATGATGCCCCTGCAGCTTCAAGGCTTTACCGACAAAGAAGCTAAAGGGAAAGCAACAGAAGCACTCATCAAAGTAGGTATGGGGGACCGGCTTAAAAACCTGTCCGGCGATTTGAGTGGTGGCCAGCAACAGCGTGTTGCCATCGCCAGGGCACTTGTTACAAATCCGGAAATGATGTTATGTGACGAGCCTACAGCCTCATTGGATATAAAAAGCGTCAGCATCGTGATGGAAGAACTGAAGTCCCTGGCAAGGCATGGGAAAGCAGTTGCTGTAGTAACCCATGACAGTCGGTTGAGGCCGTTTGCCGATCGTATAGTATATGTCAGTGATGGCGCGATCAGCGACAAGCCCATAGAGGATGAAATTGCATATCAATAAATTTGTAATATGGAGAGGAATATATATATCGTACTTGTGATTTTCCTTTTCGCCGGATGCAGCAATCCCAACTTAAATGAAAATGCTTCGGCAGATGCAAAGGCAGCCGTTGCACAGGTAAAAGTCAGTCAGGTGGTGGGTATTGGAAAAATTGAACCTGAATTTGATATCATCCAGTTATCTTCTCCCGTGAGTGGTATTGTAAAAAAAATAAATAAGCGTGAAAATGATTCAGCAAAGGCTGGGGAAATAATACTTGAACTGGACCATGAGGTGGAGGATGCCAAAATCAAACAGTTGGTAAGCCAGGTAAATACGCAATATGCCCAGGTAATAGCAGATGAAGCTGCCATCCAGGAATACCAGGCGAAATATGATAATGCGATTTTGGAACTTCAGAGACTTCAAAAGTTGCTAACGAAAGGAGCTGAAACGCAACAAGCAGTTGATGATGCCAGCACCAATATGCAGTCGTACCAGTCTAATCTAAGCAGGCTTCGGGCGATTGCTGATGTTTCCAAAAGAAGGTTGGCAGAAACAAAAGCTGCATTAGTGGTATCAGAACGGGAAAGGGATCAGAAAATAATAACCTCGCCGGTGAATGGAAAATTGCTGGAGATCAGCACACTTATTGGTAGTTCAATTGATAGCAAAGAGGCATTTGCACAAATAAGCCCCCGGGGGAAAACCATTGCCGTTTGCGAGATCGATGAATTGTTCGCAGATAAAATGATGGAAGGACAGAAGGCATGGATCCGCAATATGGGTTCTCTGGATACGCTGACCACCGGAACAGTTTATTTTACGGCGTCATTTATGAAGAAGAAATCATTATTTACGGATCAGGCAGGAGAAAAAGAGGACCGAAGGGTGAGAGAAATAAAAATTTTACTGGACCAGCCCGCAAAATTATTACTGAACGCAAGAATTGAATGTGTTATCGATATTTCAGTAACTCAAAAACAATAACAAGGTGTTAAAGACTGCCTGGAAATTCATTCGTTTTGATAAGGCGAAAAGCATCGGTGTCATAGTAGGCATACTGATCAGCACTTTCCTGATTGGGCAGCAGGTTGGTGTTTTTAATTTTTTAACCAGCCTCATGCAGGCGCTGGCAATGGATGTGAAGGCCGACATATGGGTGGTAGACAGTAAGACGCAGGATGTAAACCAATTGGGCAAACTGGATATCAGAAACCTGAGGGTAATACAGGGTTTACCCGGTGTTCAGGAAGCCTTCCCTTTGCTTGTAAGTAGTGCTTCCTGTAATTTCAATAATGGAACCAGTTCGGTCATTACACTTATTGGTGTGGATATTTCCCAATTAAATGCCGTATTGGATTCGGGAAAAATAATTGCCGGAAGGCCAACAGATCTTCAATCTGATGGTGCAGTAAGTGGTGAATTTTTTGAAAAGAAAAACCTGGGAGATCAGATTGATCCCGGAACTGAATTCGAGATCAATGGGAAGCGGGCATATTTTGCTTTGCAGACAAAAGGCTTTCGCGGTTTTGGCAGCAGTTTTTGTGTTACGACTATTGAAAGGGCCCGTTTTTATTCAAACCAGTCCCTGAACAACATCAGTGCTGTTTTGGTGAAACTTCAACCCGGGGCTAATGTGGAAGAGGTTTCTTCAAGAATCAATCATACATTATACGGAGTGCGCGCCTGGCCATCTAAAAAACTGGCTGCTTCCACGGTTAAGAAAATACTCTCCAGCAGCGGAATCGCATTAAGCACCGGCACCCTGATCATTTTTGCATTGATTTCCGGCTTTTTTATTATTGGCCTGACGATGTATTCCTCTGCGCTTGACCGGCTGAAAGATTATGGCACGCTCAAAGCAATCGGCGCAGGTAACCGCTATATCAGCCGGCTGATTTTAACACAGGCTTTAATATTCGCCATTACAGGGTTTACCATCGGATTCCTTTTGCTGGAGGGTTTTAGAAGTGGTGTAGCCCTTTCTGGTTTGATCTTCAGCTTTTCACCCTTACTGATCGCCGGTATGTTTTTAACCATCGCGCTGATTTCCCTTGGCGGTGCATCTTTTGCCTTGCGGAGGATCAGTAGCGTGGAACCTGCTGCTGTTTTCAGATAATGTTTAAATGAATAAAATGATCCCTAAAATAATTCTTTTTTTGTTGGTTGTGTCATTTCAATCCATTGCGCAGACACCCCTGTCTCTGCAACAGGCTATTCACAAGGCCTGGGCTAACAGAAAAATAATACAATCCGGTAAATCAGATCTTACGATCAGGAAATTGCAGACAGAAGCGTTGTTCAGGAAATACTGGCCACAAGTATCGCTGGAATATGTTTTTCAGTATAATCCAATTCTGCAGACTTCCATTCTTCCCATCGGGCAGTTCAATCCGTCCTATCCTCCCGATGCATACAAGAACATCCAGTTTGGAACCCCATGGTCACAGGCAGCAGGCGCAACCGTTACGCAACCTTTATTGGACGCTTCCATAAGAAGACAAATTAACGAATATGAACTGCAGGAAAAAATAACAGCGGCATCACAAATGCAGACAGAATATGATCTTGCCTATAACGTTGCGCAGGCCTATATAAATATCAACCTTCAGGAGCAGCAGATACATTCAGCTGTGGCGGATACCAGCAGAACCTGGATCAGTTATCAACTTCTGAAAGATAAATTTGACGCTAAACGCCTCTTGAAATCTGACTTAAATAAGGCGCTTGTCAATCATGGCAATGCCATCCAGAAATTCAGGGATGCCATTTCACAACTGGTGGAAAATAAGGTGTATTTGTTGTTTTTGATGGGAGATTCAAATATTAAGGCAGATATCAGAACAGACATCCTGGATTTAAATAGATATCAGTGGCAAAGTGAAAATTATAAAATATTAAATGATTCAATTCCGGAATTGCAGCAACTGGATTATCAGGCGCGCCTTACGGTTTTACAGCAGCACTCAGAGAAAGCCAAGTACCAGCCTACCCTGAGCCTGAAGGGATACCTGGGTGCCAACCAATATACGGGTGCTTTTAATCCCGTTGATGGCAGTTCCTGGTTCGGTTACAGTTATATAGGCCTGGATTTGAAATATCCGCTGCTTTTTGGAGAAGACAAACACAGCAAAATACAGCAGCTGCAGCTTCAGGCATTGCAGTTCAATCAACAACGCGAAGACAAATCAGCGCAGTATACGAAGGATGCAGTTACAGCAAAAATAAAAATGGACCGCGTACGGGAACAACTTCGAACACTGGAGGAAAATATTTCGCTGTCCAGGGAAACGATTCAGATTATTCAGGACCGCGTAGCTGAGGGGCAGGAGTCCGCTTCCACATTAAATTCGGAAGAGGCAGACCTGCAGCGCGTGCAAGCCGAATACGAATTCAGTAAAATGCAGATGGGTGTTTACTGGCTTGATTACCTGAAGGCATCCGGGCAGCTCAGCCGGTTATGGAAAAACTGAAATGGTTATTTGTTAGATTTTCTGTCAGTGTTGTCCGACTAAAGTCGGGTTATTATTTACTGTAACTCATTGCTGAAAAGGGTTACAACCCACACACCGCAGGATCTCGCTAAAAAGTTGATTGGTAGTGCTGTTAATAATCTTCTGATTCCTGATACTTAATCCCTTCAACTGGCAATCCGGGATAAAACTGTGGTACTGTTTGAGTAATCCGTAATGAATTGTTTACAAGCTGAACACCTTATAAAACAGGCTGAATAAATGAACCCGAAGGGGGTAACCTTTTATAGTACCGGTTTGACTTATGCTTTCTATTTGCTGCATGTAAAATAGAACCTGGAATAACACTTAATATCTGAGACAGTACCGGCTGTCCGGGAAATTTTCTGATTTCATGCATTAGTGAAGTTTTGTTGTTGTAAACCAATCTTAACTAAAGTGGGTGGTTCTTCGGAACTGTCCTTTTTTTTCGTTTACCTTCTAAGTACACTTACTGGCGGTTTTTTTAACCTGGTGACATCATTTTAGTGGCCCGCCGCTCTGGTAGTCGTAGCGTGATGGCTGTAAACAAGCTCCCTGAAGCCGGGTTCAAAAATGTGTACAACATCGAAGCTGATGATTCTTACAAAGAATTAATGTATTGTGCTATAAAAACGAATCATTCAACTTTCTATGATTTTGTTAATGCCCTAATATCAAACTTCATGTAGCATTTTCATTTAATCGGTGCGGAGAAAGGGCAGTTATGAACCCATCTTTTGGCGAGGAAGTGAATTTGAGGCTAATTATGCAATCACTTGCTTTTTCAAAGCAACCCCTGTTCCTTTAGTTCATAAATCAAATCCGAAACAAGTATCTTTCCTGATTTTTCCAGCATATTACTGCGATGGGTATTGACTGTAAATACACTTATAAATAATTTTTCAGCGATTTGCTTAGTGCTCATTCCCTTTTCAATCAGTTTAAGAATCTCCAATTCCCGTAAAGATAAATGATGACTAATATTCAATAAGGCTTCGTCCACAAATCTGAATAATGACATATCATTTCCGGTATAATAATGGAATTGACCCTTTTTGAATTTAAACCAATCTACATTGGTATGTATTTGAATTTCATAAACTGCTTTATGCGGGATAGGGCTATAAAATAAATAGCATTGAAAAAGAAGGTTTGAATATCCCTGATCAGGTCTGCGCATTCTTATGGTAGTAGATAATAATGAACTGCCTTTTTGGTTAATATACAAATCCTTATCCAAATTCAATAACCTGGTTCTTCCCATGCCAAAGCGGTAAACATCTTCCGGATGAACGGCATCCATCATTTCGTATGGTGTCAATTTCTCAGGAGCAACACCAATCATGTTTAAACATCTTTTACTCGCATAAATGATACTAACCTGTGTAAGGTCCATAATCAGGAAAAACTGGTCATGTGCTTCCATCAACTCATCAAGCCGCTGGACAATAGGATCTTCCGCATTAATAATCCGGAACCCCGAAGGCAGGTAAGAGTCAATAAAATCAAAAAAAATACTGTAGCTATATGGTCTGCCTCTCATTATAGGTAAAGTGTAAAATAGAAAGATTGAGTTTTAAATATATAGAAAAATACTCAAACATCAGTATAGTCCGGGGATCACAGCTGGTTTAATTTTATGAAGCTGAAAAGAGGAATATTAGACGGAATACAACCTTTTTGCAGCAGTATCATGGCGAAATTAACAGCTAATTTATTTCGGGATTATTTTGGCGGAAGCTGGTCCGGTAAGGTTACAAAAAACGGAGAATTTCAACGCGAAATAATTTTAAACTGGCTGCAATTATTTGGAAAATACTCAGCATTAAGTAGTGGTGAAGGATTTGGGGTTACAACTGAAAAAGGCGCAATAGATGAAACCCATCAGGTAGCTATAGCCGGATGGCGCAGCGATGTATCCAGGTGGTGTTGCACCTGGCATAATGAATTTGGAGGCAGTGGAGAGTTGCAATGGACATCACAGGAGGAAATAAACGGAGTAAATTTTATTTATGGCTTTATGCATGAGTGTAAGCAGGAAGGCGATGATCCAACTGATCATAGTGCCGTGTGTGAAATATACGATATAGATAATTTCAAATTAACCCTCCACAGTTTCAGGAAAGGGCTTCTGGAAATTGTCTCGAAACGAATAAGAACCGCTAAAGAGCTAAATGAGCTTTTGAAAAGCAAAGAGGGGAAATATCAAGCTTCAGGTAACTGGTTGTAGCATTAATGCAGCACACAAAACAGTTTGTATCAGAGAAACAAAAACAATAATAATAAATCAAAAAAAACTTTTAACATGAAAAACGGAATAGAAACAATTGGCACAATAGAAAAACCGGATTCAGGTATTTATCCCTATTTAAGATCAGGAAGAAAACTAAGCGGCAAACCTTATGCAGGTTCAGGTAAAGTAACGGCCGATAAAGCACGGATTGACCGGCTTAAAGAACAACTCAGGAGTACACCTGCTGAAGTAGATTTTGAGCGGGTCAGGATTATGAAGGAAGTGTACGATGACACTGCCGGTTACCAGCAGATCATCCGCAGAGCCAAATTCATGGCAACCCTGCTTGAGCGGAAAAAAATTTACATAGACGAAAATCTTTTTGTGGGCAGCATGGCCAGCACCGTCAATGGTATCTACACCTATCCGGAATGGAACATTGATTGGATGAAAGAAGAGAAAACCGTTGAAAAGTCAAAGACTGCTGAAGACCGGGCCGCAAACCAATGGGCCCTTGAATACTGGGAAAAGCGTTCGCTGAAACCCCGTACGCTGGAGATATTTCAAAAGAGGTATGGTTTTGATCCCAATCCTTCATACGATTCCGGCTTTGTTATTAGTTTCTTTGATTGGCCCGGTGGCGGAGGCAACCTTAATTATCCCAGGGTTTACAACAATGGGCTTGCGAGTATGATCAAGGAGGTAGAGGAGCGGCAAATGGCCCTCGACATGCGTTTACCGAATGCCGAGAAGTTCTACTTCTATGAAGCCAGTCTCATTCTAATGAGAGCCATTATCCGGCTGTCTCACCGTTATGCTGAACTGGCACGGGAAATGGCTGCGAAAGAAAAAAACGAAACCCGCAAAGCGGAGTTGATTGCAATAGCCGAGACCTGCGAGCAGGTGCCTGAGCATCCGGCCCGCAACCTGAGAGAAGCCATCCAGTGTCACTTTTTATGTCACGTGCTGGCAGAAATCGAGCAGGTGGGTTGTGGTTATTCAGAGGCCTACCTGGGCCAGAACTTTGAACCATTCTATCAACGTGACAAGGAAGCTGGCCTGGTTAGCTATGAAGAAGCAACTTTTATGTTCCAGAACCTGGTCATTAAGCTGAACGAAATCGGCTATTATTATGGAGAGAAGGTACTCTTGCAGAACTCTGCAGACCTGGGACAAAGTATCTCGCTGGGAGGCTATACCGAAGATGGTGAGGATGCCACCGCAGAAATGGATTATGTGATCCTGGATGCTTGTAATTACCTGCATTTGCCACAACCACCATTGTCGGTTATCTACACAGAAAAGATGAGTGGCAAATTCCTGGAAAAGGTGCTGGATGTAATAGGCACCGGTATCGGTATGCCACAGTTCGTGAATGGCGATGTGATGCTGAAACGGGCTTTAAATATGTTCGGTTCTTCTGAAAAGGGTATCACCCTGGAAAAAGCCAGGCGGACTGCTATTGGTGCCTGTGTTGGTTCTTACATTCCATACGAAACCGGACACCCGGTGGAAGGGCAACCCAACCTGGGCAAGATTCTTGAGTTGACGATGCATAATGGATTCGATCCCCGCACCCAGCAGCAGGTAGGTCCCAAGACCGGAGATCCGGAGACATTCAAGAACTTTGAAGAACTGTACGCGGCATTCGAGCAGCAGTTGCAATTCTGTGAGGACGTCCTCCGCAGGGGTGCATGGATCGCCAGTATGCTTTGCGCTGAATTCCTGCCTGTTACCTGGCGCTCAATTCTGACCGGAGGTTGCATTGAAACCGGCACCGAGGTATGGAATGGCGGAGCCAATTATTACACAACCGCCCAGATTGTTGTTGGTGGGATTGACGCGGCCAATGGGCTCATGGCAGTTAAACATCTCGTCTTTGACGAAAAGAAACTGACCATGGCCGAATTGAAGAAGGCCCTGTTAGCCAACTTCGAGGGAGAATATGATAATGTCAGGAAGTTGTGTTACGAAGCCCCTAAACATGGCAATGATATTCCGGAAGTGAACAGGATGGTGCATAGGGTGTATGAAAGTATCCTCGATGCTTTCGATAACGTAGATGGCGGAGGTAACTACCTCAGTAAGGATATCAAATCAGCGCCTGATGCCTATACCAAGAGCATCCACAACCTGATGGGAAAAGTAACAGGCGCATTGCCTACCGGCAAGAAAGCCGGGGTTGCGCTCACCGATGGAAGTCTGTCGGCCATGCCGGGAACGGACACCAACGGCCCTACCGCATTGGTAATGTCCGCAGCAAAAGCTCAGGATCCCGTTAAATACACCGCAACGCACATGAACATGAAGGTGCAGCCCGATCAGTTGAAATCCCGCAAGGGCAGGGATCAGGTTCTGAGCCTTGTCAAGACTTATTTTGACAATGATGGTTATCACATTCAGTTCAATTGCCTGGATACCGAAATGCTGCGTGATGCGCAGAAGCATCCTGAAAACTATCGCGACCTGGTAGTACGCGTGGCCGGCTTCAGTGCCTTCTTCACCAAGCTGGATGTAGGGGTGCAAAACGAAGTCATCGAGCGTACGCTTCAGACTTTCCATTAATTGAAATGAGAAAGAGGTTGGGTCAGATAAAAGATTCAACCTCTTTTCTCTTCGATCAACATAAAATCATAACTAATTATGAAAGAAATAAAACGAGTAGCCATTGCACTGGGAGCTGGTTTCACGCCCGGTGTAAATGCCATCATTATGGGTGCTGCTATTTCCGCCCACCGGTTAGGTTGGCAGGTAGTTGGGATCATAGATGGCTTTGAGGGATTACTCTTCCCTGAGCGATACCCCAATAAGGGATTAATTGACTTAAACGCTGACACCATTAGCAAGCTGAACCCGCTGGAAAGTGATGCCATGGGTACAGCCTCCATGGTTGATCCTTTCAATGTGAGGTCCATCAACGACCTGGACATGGTGGAAGAGGTGGACATGTCGGATCTGTTATTGCAGAATTTGAAAAAAGAAAATATTGATGCCGTCATCGCCATCATGATGGGACGTGGGCTCAGTATCCTGCACAAACTAAATCTCAAAGGATTGCAGTCGGTTTGCATCCCCCGTTCGGTTGAAAACGACATGGCAGCCACCGCTGTAAGTTTTGGATTCAACAGTGCCCTGAGTTTTACTATTGAAATGCTCGACCGGGCAAAGGGTGCGGCAAAGTCCGCCCACCGGGTTGGCGTAATAGAAGTCTTAGGCGCAAAGTCTGGCTGGCTGGCCTTGCAAAGCGGCACCGCCGTGCTGGCTGATGCGGTGATTATGCCGGAATATCCCTGCGATGTAAATAGACTGGCCGAACACCTGAAAAGCCGGATCAACCGTGATCGTCCATATGGACTGGTGGTGGTGGCCGAGGGGGCTTCATTTACTAACCTGTCCGGTACGACTACTTCCGAAAAGTCGATGGCATTAAAAAAAGCACTTTCACCACTGGCCAAAGAAGAAGAAAGCGGCCAGTTTGTGATCAACCGGAGTGGGAAAGCCGCTGCGGTATTGAGCAATGCGCTGCAGTCCATGATGACGGAAGAAATCTTTCCCCTGGTGTTGGGTCCCTGGACACGCGGTGGATCGGCCACAGCAGTAGACCGGCAACTCGGTTTGGCCTATGGTTCGGCATCAGTTCGCGCATTACAGTCCGGGCAATCAGGTACCATGGTCTCCTTTATGCCGCCTTCCATGCAATTTGTGCCACTTATTGACTCGCTTAATAAAGTGCGCACCGTACAGGAGGAAAGCTATTTTATTGAAATCGCCCGCTCACTGGGAATTTTTACCGGAGAATAAAAAATATTGTCATGGAAAATTATTTAGATATAAAAGGCAGGGTGCTCAACATACAGCGCTATTGTGGCGAGGATGGACCCGGAACAAGGACGACCGTTTTTGTGAAAGGCTGCTCCCTTCGTTGTAAATGGTGCAGTAACCCTGAAAGTATCAAACAAAAGTACGAACTGGACTATGACCGGAAACTGTGCAAAGGAGCAGCGGCATGTGGAAAATGCCTGAAAGAACCGTTCCCTCAGGGTGCATTTTATGTGGTGGATGGCCCGGATGATAAGGTTCATGCCAACTGGGACCTGGCCAATATAACAGAAGAGATGGCCGGTTTATGTCCTACGGGAGCAATTGGCATATTTGGCAGGGAAATGACCGCCCGTGCAGTACTTGATGAAGTGCTAAAGGATGAAAGCATGTACCGCAATACCGGAGGTGGCCTGACCATAAGCGGTGGCGAGTGCCTCCTACAGCCCGATTTTACGGCTGCCATATTGCGCGGAGCCCAGGAAAGCGGCATCCACACAGCGATAGAAACAGCCGGAAATGTTCCGTGGGCATACATGGAAAAAGTGCTGCAATATGTAGACCTGATGCTGCACGATAACAAGTTGATGGATGCGGAGCGCCACAAAAAATGGACAGGCGTTGATAATAAGAGAATCCTGGAAAACTTCAAAAAAGCATATGAAATGTTTCCGGAAAAGCAGTTCATTACGCGCACACCAACTATTCCGGGGATCAACGCCACGGAAGAACATATTCGTGCGGTACTGGAATTTATCAGGCCATACAAAAACGTGATTGATTATGAGTTGTTGCCATACCACCGTTACGGAACAGGCAAGTATGAGTTCCTTGGAAAGGTGTATGAATTGAAAGACTTTGAGTCGCCTTCAGATGAATTACTGCAGCACTTGCGGGGCATAATTGACGAAGCCTTTGGGCGCAATACGCAGGAGAAATAAAGAACAGGAAAAAGATAGTCGCCTTATTTACGACTGACTATCGCCACCTATATTACAATTCATATTAAAAAAAAGGAGTAAGAAAATGAGAAAGAACATTTATGAAATGACCCCTAAGCACAGCTACTTTACGGAGAACTTTGATATCAAGATTTGGGGAGAGGAGCATGGCGGCATGGTGTGTGCCGTCCACCATTTTGCTCCGGGAACAGATATTACCCCCGCATTCGCAGGAATTGGAGGGTGGTGCCCGGTGCCTCACTGGGGTTACTGCTTCAAGGGGGAGATGATCATGCGTTACAAAGATGGGACTGAAGAGATCGTTAAGGCTGGGGATGTGTTTTACCTTCCAAAGGATCATACCATGATCATTGACAAGAACGCCCCGGTTGACTGCGAGATTATTGAGTTCAGCTTCGCTAAGGATTTTGCGCAAGGCGAGGCCGATGTAGCGAAGACGGCTAAGATGTAAGCATTCGTGTAAAACGCTGTTGCGTTAATAATGGCTCCTGCAGAAGGCCACAGGGACAAAAGGCAGCATCTTGAAATGGTGGTGCGGAATTAGAACCACGAAATGGCTTACCCGGCATCCAATAAATGTACAGGGCCCATACAATAATTAAGCAGCATAAAACTGATGGTTCGGACACGCGCAGGTTCGATCACTTCACACTAAACTTTATACCATGTCAATGTATCCAAAAAATATGTTCTTCACCTCAGAATCAGTCAGTGAAGGACACGTAGATAAAGTAGCCGACCAGATCTCTGATGCTGTACTCGACGAATGCCTCAGGCACGATCCGATGTCTCGCGTTGCCTGCAATACCTTAGTTACTATGGGTTTGCTATTGGTTGGTGGCGAGGTCACCACCAAGGCCCTATTTGATGTTGCCAAAGTAGTCCGCGAACTCGGTAATAACATCGGTTACACGTCACCGAAATTTGGCTTTGACGCCAATACTGCAGCCGTTATCAGAACCATTCATCCCCAGTCTCCTGATATCGACCTTGGCGTTTCCCGGGAGGGCGGCGAAATCGGAGCCGGTGACCAGGGCCTGATGTTTGGCTACGCCTGTCGGCAAACTGAAGAACTGATGCCATTGCCCATCATGCTGGCGCATAAGCTCGCCATGCAGCTTTCAGCCGTGCGTAAACAGGGCGTGCTCCCATACCTTGGTCCGGATGGCAAGACGCAAGTGACGGTCGAGTATCAGGATGGTAAACCGATAAGGGTAGATTATGTGGTGATCGCCGCCTCACACACCGATGAGGTTATTACTGCAGATGGCAAGTTCACCACTGAAGAAGCGAAAAAACAAATCATTGAAAAAGTGGTGTACCCGGTAATCGGGAACCTGATCGATACTAAAACCAAAATTACGGTTAACGGTACCGGAAAGTTCCTCGTCAGCGGGCCGCAATGTGATACAGGTATGACCGGCCGTAAGATCATGGTCGATACCTATGGTGGTTGGGCCGTACACGGCGGTGGTGCGTTCAGTGGTAAGGACGCTACAAAAGTAGATCGCTCTGCGGGTTACATGTCTCGCTACATTGCCAAGAACCTGGTAGCAGCGGGTTTGGCGGATGAGTGCCTGGTACAACTGGGTTACTGTATCGGTCTTGTTGACCCTGTATCGGTTATGGTGAATACTTATGGAACCGGAAAGATCGATGAAAATAAATTGGCAGCCATCGTTCGTAAAGTTTTTCCGCTTTCCCCTAAAGGTATGATCGATCACCTGAAACTGAGAACACCTATCTATCTTAAAACTGCCACATACGGACACTTCGGGAGACCGGAATTCACATGGGAACAACTGGATGCCTTGGATGAATTAATTGCGAAAGCAGGAAAAGTATAGTATTCACCTCACCGCAATTGTGGTAAAGGCCTTTTACTTGTTGTTACATGTATGCTTAGTAAAATAACACCATCAGGTATTTCCTGTTTTAACTATTCACTGGAAATTAAAACGTATATAGGATGAATACAAATGAGTTATTTAGTAACAAAGCAAACGACTGTAGCAGCTGTAGTTCAAAAGGATGTAATGCCTTGGAATCTGTAAAGAACGGGGAGCAGCATCAGTCTTTATTGAGCAGGCGAAGTTTTGGGCAAACCATACTGGCTGCATCTGCAGGTGCATTGCTTTTTGGTTGCTCAGAGTCTCCAAAGAAGGCCACTGAAATTCCAGTCAAACCAGACTCACTGGCATCAGGTCTTTCACCTGCACTAAATGTTGTTCAGAAATCGAAAGGCCCTATCCTGACTGTTTTGGAAGAGTTTTATAAAATTGGTCCTGGTCCATCCAGTTCCCATACGATGGGCCCTATGCGGATTACTTATGATTTTTTTCAACGTATCTCCAAACTACCGGAAGATCAGCTAAAACGGGCTACAGCCCTTAAAGTTCACCTGTTCGGAAGCCTTAGTGCCACAGGGAAAGGCCATGGTACTGACAGGGCTGCCCTTGCTGGTTTGCTGGGTAAATCTCCGGCTACTTGTCCACCTGAATTCCTGGATGCCCTTGCATCAAACCCCGATGAGATTCACCAGGTAACCATCGGACCTGCTACCCTGGATCTGACAATTAAAGACATCATTTTCGATGCACCTAAAGGTGAATTTTACCATCCAAATACAATGACTGCAAAGCTTCTTGCTGGTAACGAAACATTGTATGAGCTGGAATATTATTCAGTTGGCGGTGGCTTTATTGAATGGAAAGGATATGAAGCGCCAAAAAAGGGGCAACCAAAATATCCCTATGCGCATGCCGGGGAATTGAAGAAATATATCATTGATGATAATATCCCGCTGGCAAAATTATTATTGGAAAATGAAATGGCGATTTCGGGTAAAAGTGAAAAAGAGATATCGGAATTTCTTGACCAGGTTATTGAAGTGATGTTACGTGGTGTGGAAACAGGTCTTAAAACGGATAGCATTCTCCCTGGTCCAATCAAGCTTCACAGCAAGGCTGCTGAGTTGCAGCGAAATCTTAAAAACACAAAAAAGGGAGAAGCCGGTAAAACCATAACAAAGGTTGCCTCTTATGCTTTTGCCATGAGTGAAGAAAATGCGCGCGGCCATATTATTGTAACAGCGCCAACTGCCGGTTCTGCAGGTATCATTCCAGCTGTGCTTAAATCCCTTAAAGATTTAAATATACCTGATGATAATATTCGGGAAGGATTCCTGGCTGCAGCTGCAATTGGTTACCTATGTAAACACAATGCTACACTCTCAGGAGCCGAAGGTGGTTGCCAGGCAGAGGTTGGTGTTGGTTCTGCAATGGGTGCTGCAATGATTGCCCAGGCAATGGGGTATGGCCCTAAAGTGGTATCCAATGCAGCAGAATCAGCTCTTGAGCATCACCTGGGAATGACATGCGACCCTGTTGCCGGATATGTGCAGGTTCCCTGTATCGAACGTTGCGCTTATGGAGCCATCAAAGCGTGGACAGCATTTTGCATTGCCAGTGAGGAAATACCAGAACAAAGAAGGGTTGATCTTGACACTACTATTGCAGCCATGGCACAAACGGCAAAAGATATGAATACAAAATATAAAGAAACCTCAGAAGGGGGATTAGCAGTTTCAGTTGTACTTTGTTAAACCTGCATAACAATTATTTTGATGGCATAGAGATTTGTTATACTATAATGATCATCGTAATGGTAACTTAAATTGCCTTCAGAAGCAAAGTGGGAACCCTGGTTAAGGTGGCGACTTCAATTTGGCTGACCTTGTGAATTGAGATTTAATTCATCGGGTCCCCTGAAAAACGAAGAAACCCTTGAAAGCTTACACTCTCAAGGGTTCCTTGTTTTTTTTGTGCCCGGGACTGGATTCGAACCAGCACGCCGTTTCCAGCACCACCACCTCAAGGTGGCTTGTCTACCAGTTTCAACACCCGGGCTTCGCTAAAAGCGGATGCAAATGTAAGTATTTCATGGCTTTGCTTCCAACTGTTTTCCAAAAATCATCCCGAAGTATGGGGTAAAATGATCCTGAAAGTGGTGCCCTTACCGGGTTCCGACTGCTTCACAAAGAGCTGGCCTTTGTGGTACTGCTCAATAATCCGCTTCGAAAGGCTTAAACCTAATCCCCAGCCTCTTTTTTTCGTAGTAAACCCAGGTTCGAATACCCTTGTCAGTGCATTTGAAGGGATTCCTTTGCCGGTATCAGTTATATCTACAATTACCGTATTGTCTGAATTTTTAATATCTACACTGACCTGGCCCATGCCTTCCATGGCATCCAGCGCATTTTTCAGCAGGTTTTCAATTACCCAGTCAAATAGAGTAGGGGACAGGGGGACCATTAATGGAGATATTCCTGGTTTATGTAATTCGAACCGGATCTTGCCGGATGCCCTTCTTTTTATGTAGTCTACTACATTTTCTACCTGTTGTATTATATCCGTATACACAACCTGCGGGGTACTGCCAATTTTACTGAACCGCTCACTCACCAGTTTTAAGCGGTCCACATCTTTTTCCAGCTCTTTCGTGATATTATCCTGCTGTCCGGATTCTTTCAGCATTTCCACCCATCCTTCCAGCGAAGAAAGCGGTGTGCCTAACTGGTGTGCCGTTTCCTTCGCAAGTCCCGCCCACAGCTGGTTTTGCGCCGAACGGTGCTGCGTGGTCAACAGCATCAGGGTTAAGGATAATAAGATGCCGACAATTACCAATTGGATGATGGGGTAATACTGCACTTCTTTCAATAAGCTGGTATTGCCGTAATAATATTTGTTGGCTATATATGGCGTATCACTCAATACAAGGATAAAAGGGTCATTGTCACCCTTGAATTCTTTTAGTTTCCCGGGAAGGAAATCCTTGTCCTGCATGGCCTTTGCCGAATCGAGGTTAACAAAATTCACGATACTGTCCTGCTCATTCGTTTCAATGATAGGTATGGTAGTCTGGTCATTGCGGATCATATTGGGCAGAATAAGCGGCTGGTCGGGGTTATCGAAGATCGCTTTGCTGGCGGTTACCCACAGTTCCACTTTCTTTCTTTCTTCCACAGCAATTTTATTGGCCAGGTACCTGGAATAAAAAATTGTACCGGTTACAATAACCAGTGCTAGTATGGCCAGGAGTGTGCGCCAATTGGAAAGGGAAGGTATCATCCATCTAATTTAGCTATTCAAATAGTTTGCTTCCTGTATTTTTGCCCACTAATTTATTTCTGAACGATTTTGGCATCAAGCGTTGCAATAGTTATCCTGAACTGGAATGGTAAAAGGTACCTGGAGAAATTCCTGCCCTTTGTAGCGTCATGTGGTTACCCGGATATGGAACTTATTGTGGCGGATAATGCCTCTACTGATGATTCTGTGGCCTGGCTTAAAGCTACATGGCCTTCAGTCAGGGTCGTACAATTACCGGTAAATTATGGTTTTGCAAAGGGATACAATGAAGCCCTGAAACAGGTTGCTGCAGATTATTATTTTTTGCTGAATTCTGATGTTGAAGTGACCCCGCATTTCCTGGAACCGATGGTGGCGTTACTCGACAACGACCCAACTATCGGTGCCTGCCAGCCGAAAATCAGGATGTATGATGATAAATCGAGGTTTGAGTATGCCGGGGCTGCCGGTGGCTGGCTGGATGCACTGGGTTACCCTTTCGCACGGGGAAGGATATTCGATTTTTGTGAAACGGATCATGGGCAATACGACGATATACAACCCGTATTCTGGGCCAGTGGCGCGGCTTTGCTGGTGCGGGGCAGGTTATACCATGAACTGGGCGGACTGGATGAATTCTTTTTCGCGCACCAGGAAGAAATAGATTTCTGCTGGCGCCTGCAACTGGCGGGATATACGGTAATGGTTTGTCCGCCGGCAGTTGTTTACCATGTGGGAGGCGGTACTTTACCGAAAGGCAATGAATTGAAGGTGTTCCTGAATTTTCGCAATAACCTGGTTATGCTGGCCAAGAACCTGCCTTTGCACCAGTCGGTCTGGAAAATACCGCTGCGGTTTTTCCTGGATTCTATTTCGGCCTGGAAAAGCCTCTTTGATGGTCAGCGGACCTATTTTAAAGCAATCCTTGAAGCGCATATTGGTTTTATGGGCTGGCTGCTGATACGCCGCCATAAAAGTGTTTTCCCGAAAATAAAAACCGGGAAACCTAAAGGCTGGTATCCGGGAAGTGTAGTGTGGCAGCACTTTGTAAAAGGAAAGAAACATTTTTCTGAAATTGTAGGAGGGAATAAATGAATTTATAGCCTGAAACATTATTTTTGCACAGCAATAATTTAACTATGTCGCAACATAACGTTCATGAATTCGAAAATCCGCTTGAAAAGGATTTTAAACATAACTGGGTTAATTCTTCTACATTTCTATTTTACCTGACCGTTTTCTGTGTAACTGCCTTCGTTTTAGGCGGATGCTATGGATTATATACCCATCGTTATAAAGGAAAGCCGAAGGTGAATGTTCAGGAAAGCACCCAATACACGCCGAAGTACAAATAAGTAAAAAAGCGGCGGAAAAATTTGGCAGAAATGGTGGAGTCCTTATCTTTGCCATCCCAATCGAAAAAAGTTCTTTAGGAATAAGCGGAAGTAGCTCATTTGGTAGAGCACGACCTTGCCAAGGTCGGGGTAGCCGGTTCGAGCCCGGTCTTCCGCTCTCTTAAAAAATTCCAAACCTTGTGTTTGGATTTTTTTTTGCAGGACATTTGCTTTCCAGCAAAGACCCACCCGGGTGGTGGAACAGGTAGACACGCAGGACTTAAAATCCTGTTCGCCGAAAAAGCGAGTACGGGTTCGATTCCCGTCCCGGGTACAAGGCCCCTCTGAATGAGGGGTTTTTTTGTGCGCTGAAACTCCTGCCTGAAAATGGTTTCAGCCGTCTTCTTTTCTTTTCGCAAAAAGCGTCACTCAGGCATCACTTGAAGTGACGTTTTGAAAATAAATCATTCCTAAGGGAAACGAAGAACCAATAAAAGGCAATCTGCAGCTTGCAAAGGAAGTTACCGCATCGGGCAAGAAACCGGAATGCCTTAAAGAGGTTTCCTCGGCCGATATCGGTTTCTGCAACAGCACTAATGCCATTTGGCTTGTGAACGCCTGGGTCAGGAGAATATCAGGTACTTCGATTGTGTCATGACTTCAACGCACAGCCCTGAATACCTGCGATTGGGTAAGCGGAAGGGGCAAAGGCAAAAAGGCCCTGGAAAGGATAGGTAGAAATATTTTGTGATTAATACTATTCTCCTTTAAATGTTTTATTAATTCAAACCATTTCCATTAAAATTCACAGGAGTAATTGCAAGAAATAAGGCTATTCTCAATTTCAGGTGCACGGGTTTAGTATTTTTTACTGAATGAAACCACCACCATGCAAGATCTAATTAGTATAAGGGGTTAAGTGAAATTATTTTTGAATTACCATCGATGGAAGCAGTGAATGCCGAAAAACTGAAAAAAGAGTAGGCGGTAAATTTTAAAAATGATTTTATGTATAGTACAAGAAAGGTAATCTCTCTATTTGCAATGATTATTTTAATTGCTGCTTGCAGTAAAAGCTCAACACCAGCCTCTGTTCCACCTATTAATAAAGATATAGATGGCAATGTTTACGATACTATAAGTATTGGTAGTCAACTCTGGATGAAAGAAAACTTGAAGACCACTCGTTATAGAAATGGGGATGTCATACCAGAGGTAACCGACCCAACAGCCTGGGTTGGATTAACTACTGGAGCATGGTGTTGGTATAATAATGATTCTGCTGCTTATGCTTCTACATATGGCAAGTTATACAACTGGTATGCTGTTCATGACCCAAGAGGTTTGGCCCCCACAGGCTGGCATGTGCCTAGTGATGTGGAATGGACTTCACTATCAACAGGTTTAGGCGGCGATCCAGTTGCTGGTGGTAAAATGAAAGAAACAGGTACCACACATTGGTTAACACCAAACGACGGTGCCACAAATAGTAGCGGATTCACTGGCCTTCCAGGCGGCACTCGTGTTGACGATGGTTCGTTCGGCAGTGTTGTGAACTACGGCTACTGGTGGAGTTCTTCAGAAGGCAGTCCAGCAGACGCCTGGTTCCGCCTTCTGGGTTACTACGATGGCTATCTTTACAAGAGCCAATTCAACAAACGATTCGGTATGTCTGTTCGTTGTATCAGGGATTGATTTTTGACCCCCAAGTCCACGTTTTTACAATTATCGTCACTCAGGCGTCACTTTGGCAATACATAAAATCGATAAAAGTCAATAATGCATTAAGTTATATAGAAATAGTCGTATTCCCGTCCGGGGTACAACGCCCCTCTGAATGAGGGGCCTTTTTTATGCGCTGAAACACCTGCCTGTAAAGGGCTACCGATGGCTTGTTTTCTTAATTCTTTGTTATGCAACTATTCTTTCACCCCACCATACAATTCACCCTGTATATTATGATTTCCTGAAATCAGAAGGCCGTGATTGGGTAAAGGCATAAAAGGTATTGCTAAATGAACCTAAAGTATCATAGCCTACATGGTAAGCTATATCACTTATTGATTTTTTTGTCTTGAGTATCATTTCGATGGCTTTAACCATACGAAGTGTTTTAAGGTACTGGAGAAACGATATTTGCAGATGCGACTGAAACATCCTGGATATGGACCGCTCGCTCATATTGAATTTCTTACTTAAGGTTTTTAAACTGACAGGCTCCCCTATATTCTGCTCTATGTATTTAATGATTTTCGCCATCCGTTCGTCGTCGGTAATTGGAAGGATAATGGGCAGTGATGTATTATTTTGCCGGGGAAGAATATTTTTTAACGCTACAAGGAATTCGAAATTATCATCTTTATCACTGATATTCCTGCCATCCCAACGTTCTGTGTAGTTAATCATTTGTATCAGCAATTCACTTGCCGGGTATATACCCAGGGTGCCGTAAAAAGCATCATTGGCATCATCTCTTACATAAAAATATAAGGAGCGAAGTACTGTTGCAAAACGGCCGATCCTAAGAACGTGAGGCATGCCCTGTGGAATCCAGAAATAGTGGCGTGCCGGAACTACATAGGTTTTGAAGTTTATAGTTATATAGGCAATTCCACCTTCTACATAACTCAACTGCCCCTTGGTATGGGAATGCAGTGGAATAAGTTTCTCTGATTTCTCGTGCATTACAAATACTGCTTCCGGCTGCTTATCGATTTCCGGTAAGGACGCTATTAATCCCATCAATTAAGTTTGACCACAAAACTATGTTTTTGGCTGGAATCAATAAATGATTGACTTTTTACAAAAACGCTGCGTTGTGCCCGTTCAATAATTTTGCGCACGAATTGATATGAAGCATAAATACAAGCTATTTGTTGCTGCTTTAACAAGCATATGCAGCAGCATTTGTTACTCACAAATTAAGACACAGGAAAATGACACACTTCGGATATCCCTTAAGGAAATATGGCAGAAAGCCGACAGCCATAGCCGGGCTATTGAAATAAAAAGGAAGTCAGCAGAAATACACTATGAGGAGATAAAAGATGCCCAAATGGAGCGCTACCCCGAAATCGGGGTTTCCGGTAGTATTGAAAAAGCTACAAATATTCCCATTTATGAAAATGGGCTCTTCAAGCCACCTGTACAACATGAAGTCATTCATACGCTGTACAGGACTGGGGCAGATCTCTATTTAAATATATATAACGGCAATAAACTGAACCTGAAAATACAGGAAGAGAAAACATTGCATAAAATAGCTGTTATACAGCAGGATCAGACCATTTCAGATATAAGGTATAAAGCGGCTGCCCTTTACCTTGACCTTCAAAAATCCATGATTTTCAGGTCGCTTATGGTTGAAGATATAGCCGACCAGGAAAAACAGTTGACAGAGATAAGGGCATTGCATAAGAATGGTGTGGTACTTAAAAGTGATGTATTAAGAGTTGAACTGGAACTCTCGAAAAGAAAGATGGTATTGGTACAGATCGAAAACGACATCCTTATCGCCAGCCAGAAGCTGGATATCATTATTGGTGAGCCGGATGAAAAAGTAATCTACCCTTCTGACAGCCTGGATGTACAAAATAATTTCATCAGTAAGTATGATTCCTGCCTCGCTGAAGCAATGCAGCATTCCTTTTCTTACCATGTTTCTGAACAGCAAACCCAGTTAGGCAAAATCCATTTGAAGGAGGCGAAAGCCAATGCCAGCCCTAAGATCGGTATGTATGGCGACTTCTATTATGCCAATCCGCAGATTTTTCTCTACCCATATAACCCATATTGGTATTCATTAGGCATTGGCGGCATCAAAGCTTCGTTCCCAATTTCGTCTTTATACCACAATGTGCATAAGGTTCGTGCTGCAACAATGGAACTGGAAAAAGAGGAAGAAGCTCATAAGGATACCCAGGATAAAGTAAGGTAGCAGGTAAAGGAATCTTACCTGAGGTATGAGGAGGCTTTGTTGCAAATACAGGTAGCAAAAATAAACCTGGACCATGCAACAGAGAATGCACGAATCATCAGGCATGCATATTTCAGCCAGGCAGCGTTGATTACAGACTTGCTGGATGCGAATGTCCAGGTGCTTCAAACAAGGTTTGAGCTTGCTGCGGCTAATATACTGGCCCAGAACAAATATTATTTCCTGCAAAACATTATTGGAACCCTTTAAAATGAAGAAAAAATATACAGTCACAGACAGGATTATTACAAGGATAACGGGTTGGATAGCGGGGGCCACAGTTGTGGTACTGGCACTTTGGGGAATACAAACCTTGTGGGGGTACTATAATTATGAACAGACAAATGATGCCCAGGTGCAGGAATACGTTAACCCTGTTATATCAAGGGCGGGCGGGTTTATTGTTGCAGTGAAATTTGAAGAAAACCAACAGGTCAAAAAAGGCGACACTTTGCTTTTGATTGATAACCGGGAATATTTGATACAGCAGGAACAAACGGAAGCATCCATAGAAAAAGAAGCAGCTCACCTGCGGGTATTGGAAAGCAATATGCATACCACGGAAAAAGTTGCGCAGGCGGTTAAATCCCAGATTGCTGCCAATAAGGCCAAAGTATGGAGGCAGCAACTTGATTATGACCGCTATCAACAATTGTACAAAGATGAGTCTGCAACTAAGCAACAACTTGAAAATATACAGGCTGCATTGGATGTCAATAAAAGCGATTACCAGGCCTCACTGGATAACTATGATGCCTCTCTCTCTAAAATCAATGATATAGAAACGGAAAAAACAGTCGTAGCGGCAGAAATAAAAAGACTGAAAGCGCTGCTTGACAGGCACAAATTGGATGTCAGCTATACAGTAATAACGGCCCCATATGATGGAAGGATGGGTAAGAGGACGATAGAAACAGGTCAGATGATCAATGCCGGAGAGGTATTGGCATTTATAGTAGATAATGAGACAGATAAATGGGTGATTGCCAATTATAAGGAAACACAGGTCGCAGCTATGCACATTGGTGATTCCGTGAAGTTTACAGCAGATGCTTTCCCGGATAAAGAGTTTAAGGGTACCATCATTTCCTTGTCACCGGCTACAGGTTCCAGCTTTTCTTTATTGCCCCCGGATAATTCTACTGGTAACTATGTAAAGATCGTTCAGCGTGTCCCGGTGCGGATACGCGTGGATGGGAGTAAAGAGGCGATAGATGCATTGAAGGTTGGCATGAATGTAAATGTATTTGTGCCGAAAAAACAAAGCCATCATGGATAATGGATTTCCAATATTCAGGCAATGGGTTCCGGGCTGGCTGGCTAAAGTGATCCTGTTCATTTTACCATTGCCCAGCATTGTCCTTTTCTTTCTTCCATTGGCCAATATTAACGCAGCTGCCGGATTCTACGGCAGCGAACCGGCAGACATACAGTTTGCTGTGGCGTTGTTTTATGCTGGCTACGCGGGCTTCTACAGCCTGGAACGAAGGTTTTTCGTTTACCTGGCTACAAAGGAATATTTTATTGCATTTACTTTCCTCCAGGTACTTACTGCAATTGTTTGTTACCATACGCATGACCTGTTTATCCTTTTTCCCATCAGGTTTATCCAGGGTATGCTGTTTTCAAGTACTGTAAACCTTTCACTTTCCTTGATGTTTACAAGGATGCACAGCGAACGTGCCAGGGAAATCGGCTTTTCTGTTTTTTTTGGTACGCTGCTTTGCGCCATACCATTCAATAATTTCGTAACCGCAGATCTGATTGATTCCTATAATTTTAATGTGGTTTATAAGGCTGCCGTATTTTCCTATGTCCCGGGGTTCTTTTTACTTCTGCTCTCTATGAATAACGTCAGGCTAAACATCCGCTTCCCTCTGTATAAGCTTGACTGGCAGAGTTTTTCCCTGTACAGCATTATTTTATGCCTGGCAGGGTATATTATGATCTATGGGCAGGAATATTACTGGCTTGAAGACAGGCGGATAAGGTACAGTGTAGTGGCTATGGCTTGTGTATCCTTAATTGGGATCACAAGGCAAAAAAGAATGAAACGCCCTTATATAAACCTTGGCATATTCAAATTTCAGAATTGCAAAATTGGTTTGCTTTTACTGTTCATTATGTATATATGTCGTTTCGCGTCAGGTATCTCCAATACGTTTTTCCTGTCTGTCCTGAAGTTTGACCCTATGCATGTTTCTTACATTAACCTCCTCAACCTGGCTGGTATTGTAATTGGCGTTATTGTTGCCTGTGCGATGATCTTGCAAAAGAAAAGGATACGCTATATCTGGCTTCCTGGTTTTTTACTTTTGCTGGCATTCCATATCAGTATGTTTTTCCTGTTTGATACCCAGGCAAATGAAGAAAATTACTTTTTACCTTTATTTATCCAGGGACTTGGTGTAGGAATAATTATGGTGCCAACCATTGTATATACTATTTCATCTGTGCCTGTATCTCTGGGACCATCGGCTGCTGCTGTTTCCCTGGCCACTCGTTATATTGGGTTCTGCATCAGTATAGCCATTATAAATTACTTTGAGTTATTTGAAAAGAGCCGGCATTTCAATGCATTCCAGGATCGTCTCACGTTAATTGATCCTGTTGTAAAGCATACAGTTGCGGTACATGCCAGTCATTTAATCTCAAAAGGGATAGCAAACGGCCAATCAATTAAAGCATCCGATAAATTGTTGATTAACGCAGTAAACGGGCAAGGGCAAATAAGGTTTGCAATGGACTACTATGAAATGATGTCCTGGTTGCTGGTAGCCACCTTGCTGCTCATTGCCTTATTTCCTTACCTGAACAAAACAGTGGTCTATTTAAGATCGGGAAGACTTGCTCCTGCATAGTGAAACCAAAGAAACGGCTGATATGCCATCCACGCCGGTTACCACCAGCCCTCCAATTTCCTCCAGGTTATCGATATTTCTGTTGGTATACTTTTACCCGTAGTATTTATTTCCCATCACTTCAGCCATTTTGCTCATGGGAGGTATAGGTAAATTCAGCAATATTCTTTCTTTTGGAACATAAGAATTAACTGGTACATCGGTACTAATGCGCAATCCAAAATACCTGACTCAAAAAAAATACTGTTTTTTGCCGCAAAAATATGCGTAGTTAAATAACTACACTTATTTTTGTAGCTAAATGACTACACGATGAATTTAAGACGGGATGTATTTCAGGCTATTGCCGACCCGACAAGAAGAGCTATTCTTTTGTTGGTTGCTTCACAATCTATGACAGCAGGTGCTATTGCAGCAAACTTTGACACTGCAAGACCAACCGTTTCAAAACATCTGCAAATTCTTACCGAGTGTGAATTACTTAAGCAAGAGCAAAATGGCAGGGAAATTTATTATCATATCAATGCAAAAAAAATGAAAGAAGTAGCGGACTTCATTGAACCGTTCCGAAAAATTTGGGACGACAGGTTTAATAAGTTGGAGGCTATAATGAAAAACTTTAAAAGTAAATAGGGAAATGGAACAAAAAACAAAAGTCAATGCTGAAGAAGGCAAACAGGAATTGGTAATCACCAGGGAATTTGATTTGCCATTGGAACAGCTTTTTAAAGCATTTGAAGAACCCGGACTTTTTGAGCAATGGATGGGAACGAAAGTGTTGAAAATGGAAAACAAAAAGCACGGCTCTTACGCGTTTGAAACAGTACATAATGGAAATGTAGTCTTTAAGGCTAACGGAACAATACACGAGTTTGTTAAAAACGAAAAAATCATACGAACATTTGAAATGGAAAACACAGATTTTCCTGTTCAGCTAGAATACCTGGAATTTGAAAAACTGACGGACAACATCAGCAAACTCACAATGCACATCGTGTTTAAATCAGTTGAGTTCAGGAATAAATTGCTGAAAATGCCTTTTTCACAAGGTATCAATATGGCACATAACAGACTTCAGGAAATTGCTAACAAACTAAAATAACAAAATATGAAAAATGGAAATAAAATCATCTATTGGGTTGCAACTGTTTGGTTGGCATTAGGAATGGTTTCAACTGGAATTGTGCAGCTTGTAAAATTGAAAGAAGAAGTTGATAAAACTTCATTGGTTTTGGGTTATCCGATTTATTTTCTGACCATAATTGGCGTTTGGAAATTGTTAGGTGTGGCAGCGGTAATCGTACCTAAATTCCCTGTGCTAAAAGAGTGGGCATATGCAGGATTTTTCTTTGTTATGTCGGGTGCAATTATTTCACATTTAACAGTTGGAGACAAGGCAAAGGAATTATTTGGGCCGACATTACTTTTACTCTTAACAGTTGTATCATGGTATTTTAGACCTCCTGACCGAAAAGTCATTTTAGTCAAAAATTAAATTAACTTTTATGAACGCACACTTAGAAAAATATTTCGGGCAAGCAAAAAAATGGAAGGAAGAATTTCATTTATTACGGGAAATCGTCTGCGAAGATAAAATGCTTGTGGAAGATTATAAATGGATGCATCCATGTTATACTTTTGAAGGGAAAAACATTGTTCTCATCCACGGATTTAAGGAATACTGTGCATTATTATTTCATAAAGGTGCTTTGATGAAAGACACTAAGGGAATTTTAATTCAACAGTCAAAAAATGTCCAGTCGGCAAGACAAATCAGGTTTTCAAATATCGGGCAAATCATAAAACTAAAGTCTGTTATTAAAGATTATATAAAGGAAGCGATTGAAATTGAAAAATCAGGAAGGATAGTAGAAATGAAAAAAGTATCCGACTATCCCGTCCCGGCGGAATTTCAAAAAACTTTAGACGAAGATGAAACATTGAAAAAAGCATTTTATTCCTTAACACCAGGACGTCAAAAGGGATATTTAATTTACTTCAACCAGGCCAAACAATCCAAAACACGCATGGCTAGAATTGAAAAATACTACCAGCAGATTTTAGAAATAAAAGGAATTGATGATTAAATAAATACCGGCTGCAACATTGGGTTTTATGCTTTTCAGGCCATACCCATAAATATCAGTTAAAGCAAAGCCAGGATTAAGTTTCGGTATGACCAGAATCTTTTAAATTTAGTATAAATAGTGAGCTTTTAATTTTAAACTTAACTTTGGGTGTGGGCAGGTTATGATGACAGTCCGGCAAACAAACAAACTAATTAAGCGAATATGTCAATAACAAGGGAAGCGGAACTAATCGGAATGCAAAAAGCAAGTGAAGCTGTTGCATACACCTTAAAGGAAATGAGAAACTATGCTCAACCTGGTATGACAACAAAGCAATTAGACAATTATGGCGCAGGTATATTGGCAGATTTTGGGGCAAAATCAGCCCCATTTTTGGCCTATCGCTTTCCTGGTTGGACTTGTATAAGTGTGAACAATGAGTTTTGCCACGGTATCCCGTCAGACAACAGAATACTGAATGAAGGCGATTTGGTGAACATTGATGTTTCAGCCGAACTTAATGGTTATTGGTCTGACAACGGAGGCTCATTTGTACTTGGCGAAGATGTCAACCGGCACCAAAAATTAATAGACGCTTCAAGGCAGATTCTACATAAAGCTATATATAATATAAAAGGCGGGATTCGTATTTCGGACATCGGGCATTTGATAGAAACAGAAGCCAAAAAACGTGGTTACAAAGTCATCAGGAATCTTACAGGACATGGAATAGGAAGGGGCCTTCACGAAGAACCAGGCGAGATTGCGAACTACAGGGATCGTTTTAATCAGGCAAGATTTAAGAAAAATTCTGTCGTTGCTATTGAAACGTTTATATCAACAGCGTCAACATATGCCGAAACCATTTATGACGGTTGGACAATGGTTGGAAATAATGGAGGTTTTATGGCTCAACACGAACATACAATTGTTGTTACCGACGGAAAACCAATTGTACTGACAGAGATGAATGGAATTTGGAATTAATAAAACTTGCAAACCAGGACAATATCCAATAACAGGAAGTCCGAACCACTAATATCTTATTTGCAATTGGTTGGCTGAACGGCTTCGCTTGGACGGAACTGCAAAAAAATCCCTCATCGCTAATTAGAGGACCGTTGTGTCCAATCAAAAACCCTCAGCGGACAACTGTGCATTTTTAAACAGTAAATCACTATTAACAACTTACGGTCTGGTTGATACCGCGGATCCAACCTTCGGAAATCCGCTGGCATTACCCGCAAGCCAGGTGGCACTAAAGTATAATTTGTACGGTCCATAAAATATACTGACATTCAAATCAATTATTGCTGAAAATTACTGGAATGATAAAACTGTTTAAAGGGCTAAAGATGACAACAAAAGCACCCTGTTTATTTTGTTGGTGTTATTCGTCGTTTTAGTTTTACCAATTCTGCTAACCATTTTTAATGTTGTGGCTTTTGACAATTTGTTAGTAGCAAAAACCGGGTCCGGGTGAACGATTTTCAGATTCCACCACATCGGTAAACCCTGTAATTTGTGTGTAACCTTGATCAACAAATATTTCATTTAAAATGCTGACAAAAATGCCGGTCATTATTTTTTTAGTAAGCATACTTTCTTTGGCTTTTAGTTGCACAGGTTTGGGTAAAAAAGACAGGGTGTTTAACACGGCACATTTTAAAATCTATTACACAGTCCTGGATGATTCCAACATTAAAGAAATTGCAGACAGTCTTGAAAATGGCTATCCAAAAATAACTTCACATCTTCAGTCGGGAGACCTTCCGGTTGTGAATGTTCATTATTACAAGAACATAGCCGACCTTCTAAAGGTATTCCCGGGTTTTCCGATATGGGCAGTTGGACAAGCAATAAGCGTTTCGGAGATACATATGATTTCACCTAATGACACAAAACAAGATTATCAGACAATGATAAGAAACACGAAACACGAATTTGCTCATTGTGTTTCTATGAAAATCAATAGTACTATTGGCAATAACCCACGCTGGCTGTGGGAATCTATTGCCCTGTATGAAGCCAACTTTCCCTGGGACCCACACATGCTTCCTTACCTGGTAAGCCAAAAGCCACCTACACTTAATGAGCTAAACGATTTGTCTGATCAGAAAATTTATGAAGTAGGATACTTTATTGCACAATTCATTGCAGAAACTTACGGAACAAATGCATTAAAATCCTTAATTCAGAATAATGGTAATTTAAAAGACACTTTGAAAATGGATGACGAAGAATTCACCAAAAAGTGGTTTGCATTCGTAAGCACAAAGTATGGAATTGTCTCAATCCCCTGAAAACTGGACGAATTTAGCCTCGCCTCCGGAAAATTCAAGGCTTTACGCTGTTTGATTGTTTGATCAGCAAGTTCCAATTACCAAAAACGCGAATTCGGGAGCCAAAACGACAAATTCGGGAGCGTTTTGCCACTTATTTTTCCTTCTTTTTTTACCCACCCATCCTTTTTTACCTGCCTGGCACTACCGGTTGATCAGGAGTTGATACCGTTGAATCACCTTTTTGTGCAGTTGGATCAGCATATTTGGAGCGTATGTTTCTGCTGTGTATAGTTACCTAAACAAATCATAAACCAAAAACCTGCAAGTATGATCCAGGAAAACATTTTCTTCAACGCTCAAAAACGGATCACTAGTGTCCGAATTCCCGATATATTGTTCGTCGGGTGCCCCTCAAATGTTTGTGCGTATTCACCGATCCTGCCTCGTTTCTATTCAACATATCACTTTTTATATGGACGGAATTGTTCACCTGGGTGATTTTGTAATCCCTGGATATCCTTAACCGGTTCATACCCTAAACGCCTGCGCGTCCGGCTTACCGGGAGGAGCGGTGCCGGTAACCAGCAGTTAAAGATTCCGTTATGCCAGATTGACGGCTAATGGCCTGGCTGTTAACCCTGGCAAATTGTGGGAGTTTGATGAGTGTTTTTAAGGACCACTTAAGGACCAGTTAAGGACCACATGAAGACCATGTTAAAATCCCCCAAATTGCACTCCCGCTACCCGCAAATAACAGTAAATCCAATTTTTGAAAAACTTAAAAACTGACAAAATGTCTAAAGTAAATGATAGCCTGATCACTCGTAATAGGAGTGCACCATCGACTGGAGTTAGGTGGTAAGCCACCGGGCAACCCATTACATGGCTGGTAGTTTTTCGAGTCTTGTAGAAGCAGTTCTTCGGTATTATCGCTTGTAAACAATTGCAGATGCGGTTTCGGCGACGAAGATGAAAAAGAATTAATTAGCCTGCGATATAATTTGACATCCGCAACAAAAGTAAAAATGGTATTCCGGGTCAATGGCTTGGCGTAAAGCTTTTACGGAATATCTGACAAGTGTTTATAAAAAGGTGTTTAATACCACAATTATCGGCACTCCAACTGCAGGTGCTAATGCTTATTTTGTAAATTATTTTATTCCCGGAGATTTAAGGCTTTGGCTAAGTGGGTTTCCCATTGACAGAGCCGGTATACAGCCTGATATAGTAGCACATCCAACATTCAAAGGTTTTCAGGCAGGGAAAGATTAGGTGTTGGAAAGAGCCATAAAGTATTTGCAAACCGGAAAATGAATTTCGTTAAGAAAAAACGAAAGGCGTACGCACAACAACTGCATTGGCAATGATTGTTAAGGGAATAAAGATCATGCGATATTTGTACCATAGGAAACCATTTTTGAAGAAGTTCTTAAAAACTAAATTGCAAAAGGAGGTGAAATAACATGAGAAAAATAATCGTCTTGTCAATGATTACATTAGATGGTGTCATGCAGTCACCCGGTGGACCTAAGGAAGATACATCAGGCGGTTTTAAATATGGCGGGTGGGTGGCGCCTTATTCTGACGAAGTTTATGGTGAGGTAGTGCAAAAAGAGCTGCAACCTGCAGATTATCTTCTGGGCAGGAAAACATATGAAATTTGGGCCGCTTACTGGCCTCAACATGGAGAATTTTGGCCGGGTATTAATGAAGGGTTTAAATACGTGTTTTCCAAAAGCATGAAAAAATCGGACCCCTTAGTTACCGGGTGGAAAAACTCAGTTGTTATAAAAAAGCTGGCAGATATAAAAAAGCTCAAAAATTCAAAAGGCCCTGACATCCAGGTTTGGGGTAGCAGTGAGCTCGTTCAGTTGCTACTTAGGAATGACCTTGTAGACGAACTCAGGCTCAAAATTCATCCCCTGACTTTAGGTAAGGGCAAAAAACTTTTTGACAAAGGAGCGATTCCGGCAGCATTTACATTAGTAGAGAGCATTGTTACACCTGGTGGCGTTATTATTACCAATTACAAGCGGGCTGGGAAAGTCCAGACAGGTACTATCGGCGCATAAGGAGAAATAAAAGGATAATATTTGTTTCGTCAGGGTGGATGGATGCTAAACCAAGACCGCATCGCCTAATTTTTAAACATGTGACAACAAATAACAAGATTAAAGTCACTCTTGTTGAATCTGAAACGAATTGCGAACCTGTTCGGCAACTTCTTCGAACCTTCGTTAATTGGCACTTTGGTCGCCATGTTGAAGATAAAGCACTTATCAGTGAATATTTTGACAAAGCAGCTTTTGAGAAAGAATTATAGGAACTGCCGGGGAAATATATTTATCCCGACGGAGCTCTGCTTTTAACACATTATGAAAATACCCCGGCCGGATGTGTTGCCCTAAAAAGGATTGACTATGATTCCTGTGAAATGAAACGCATGTTCGTATATGAACAATTTCACGGCCTTGGGGTTGGCAGGCAACTGGCCCTGGAAATCGTAGCAAGGGCAAGATACCTGGGTTTCAGGCACATGAAACTTGACACAAGTTTCAGGCAGTTGGAAGCACAAAGACTCTACGAAAGCATCGGGTTTAAACAATGTGATCCCTATTATGATTTTCCGGAGCGTCTAAGAAACTGGTTAGTGTTTATGGAATTGGACCTGCTACATAAATTATAATTCGTCTAAGATTGTTATCCAGAGTTCTTAATATTTAACTTTATCAAATAGCCAGGCAGCAATTCCGGCGGGCGAATTTAAAATTCTACACCATTCACAAAACCTGCTGGTTAGAGGCAATCTTAAAACCACTCACCCTTAGATTGTATGGAAAATATAAACCTGAAAAAAGTAACACCAATTGATATTTCCCAATTGCAAAAAATCAGCAAAAAAACATTTTACGAGACATTTTCACCAGGAAACACAGAGGAGAATATGGCAAAATATTTGGATGAAAGTTTTTCTATTGAAAAGCTGACTTCTGAACTCAATGACAATAACGCTGAATTTTATTTTGCGACTCTTGGCAATGACGTTATTGGTTACTTAAAACTAAACTCCGGACAATCGCAAACTGAATTAAAAGACGGGAAAGGACTTGAAATTGAACGCATTTATGTATTAAAGGAATTTCACGGAAAAAACATTGGACAAATACTTTACGAAAAGGCAATCCAAGTTGCAAAGCAGAGCAATGCCGACTATATTTGGTTAGGTGTTTGGGAAGAAAATAAAAGGGCGATCAATTTTTATAAGAAAAATGGCTTTAATGAATTTGACAAACACATTTTCAAATTAGGCAATGACGAACAAACGGACATAATGATGAAACTACAATTGAAAAAAAATTAAAGTTGATGCTAAGGCAAAAAATCTGGTAAAGGTATACTCGCTGGGTGGGATGAGGGACAAGTACTTTGGTGAATTCTCCGGATAGTGACATGTATGAGGTGATCTGACTTAGGGTATTTAACCGGAAAGTAGAACCGCAAAACGTCAAAAGTGTTCACACAAGTTTCTTTGTAGACGAAAATTCACTTCCCCAAGGCGCTGCTTTTAACAACAGTATTGGTAAAACTGCTTTTTGACAGCATAAAAGTTTGATGATGCGGGTCTCCATAAACTAAAATTGTTTCTGGCTAATAAAAGTTATATTCACAATAGGTACATTTATTTTCTTCAGCAATACATTTTGGACAACACTAAAGTAACCATGCCAACTGCAAACCCTGATGAGGGCTTGAAACGTGTTATTGGCGTATCCGCACTTACATTTTCAATTATAAGTGGCGTAATTGGTGCCGGGATTTTTGCACTCCCTGCTATTGTAGGGACAGAGCTGGGTGCCTTTAGTGTAATTGCCTATATTTTTTGCGGCATACTTCTCGCAGCCATTATGCTTTGCTATGCAGAAATTGGAAGCCGTATAACTACCAGCGGTGGTTCCTATGCGTATGTAGAGGCAGCATTTGGGGAATTTCCCGGCTACATCATTAACTGGATGTATTTTTTTGGATGGGGCATTATCGGCAGCGCCGCTTTAATGAACATTATAGCAGACTCACTGGGTGTTTTATTTCCTGTCTTTTCGAATCCCCTGGTACGTGGTGTGTTTTTCCTTGTCCTGGCAATGTTCATGATATTGATTAATGTATACGGGGCAAAACAAGGTGTTGGTGTTGTAAAAATGATTACAATTATAAAACTACTACCCTTACTGGGTATTATTATTTTCGGCTTCAGTGAAGTGAATGCTGTTAACCTGCGCTGGGAGCGTTTGCCGTCCCTTAAAAGTTTTGCCGATACCACACTTGTTTTATTTTTTGCTTTTGCCGGATTTGAAACTTCGCTCGGCGCAAGCGGGGAAATAAAAAATCCAAAGCGTACCGTGCCGCTTAGTATAGGCATTGCAGGAATAGTTGTGCTGCTTGTTTATATGCTTTTGCAGACTGTTACACAAGGTGTTTTGGGTGCACAAATGGCGCTGTTTAAAAATGCTCCTTTAGCTGCAGTGGCAGATAGAATTATCGGGCCGGCAGGTGCAACTATTCTACTGTTATGTGCTGCCCTTTCCTGTTTCGGAAATGTAACGCTTGATATATTATGCACGCCGCGGTCTTTATTTGCAGGAGCAAACGACGGATTATTCCCGAAATTCCTGTCCAGGGTTCATCCTAAATATGCCACACCCTACCTTGCTGTAATAACCTATGGGTCATTGATATTTGTTTTTTCCATTTCAGGAGGGTTTCAACAATTGGCCGTTATGGCAAGTGCCATCATTTTGCTTGTTTATCTCGCGGTTATTTTGGCAACCGTTAAATTGCGCATGAAGAAAATCGAGGGCGGGGAAAATCTTTTCAAAGCTCCGGGAAGATGGGTTACTCCTTTAATTGGTATTGGTGCTATTGTTTGGTTACTGACCAGTTTAGGTAAATGGGAAATTCTTTCGACCCTTATTTTTATTGTGGCTTTATGCGTTATTTATTTATTAACAAGGTGGGTAAAGCAAAAAAATAAATTTTTAGGTGTTTTAAAGTGAAATAGCTGGCTGGAATATATTTTGGCATTATCTTAATGCTAATAATTAACCCCCTTTTTATTATCTCCTCACGTTAGCATGACCAGACCATCCCTAATCCGTAAAGTCCTGAAATACTTTTTTAGCATCCTGGTTATTTTGGCAATTATTTATTATTGGTGGTTTGAATTTCCCTTTCGGGGAACACCTTTTAATGCGCAACGCCATGGGAATCCTCCCCTTACCCCGGCCTGGGCGCTGGAATGCTGGCTATGGGAAGATGATCGCAATACCGCAGGCCGCGTTGATACTTTGCTCGAAGGCTATGCAAAACATGATATACCCGTCAGGACTATTATCCTGGACAGTCCCTGGGGCTTGCGATATAATGATTTTGAAGTGGATACTATGCTGTATCCCCAACCCGCGCAATGGTTTAAGAAATTGCAGGATGATGGCTACCGGGTTGTGCTTTGGATGACCAGCATGGTTAATAGTTATAATAAAGATTTAAAAATCACGGATGATGAACCCTGGTTTTCTAAGGCGAAGGAGATGGGCTATTTAGCCGGCAATGGTAGCCAGGTAAATTGGTGGAAAGGTAAAGGTGGTTTTATTGATTATACTAATCCTGCTGCCATGGAGTGGTGGCGCGGGTTGCAGCAACAGGTTTTTAAATTAGGTATTGATGGCTGGAAACTGGATGGTACGGCCACTTTATTTCACTCTGCAATCGGGCCCCTGCCACTGCCTTATCAATTTACACATGCAGGATTGATGACAACAAGAACCTATATGGATCACTATTACCGCGATGAATACCATTACGGGCTTAGTCAGAACCCGGAATTTGTAACCATGTCAAGGGCTATTGACCGCTGGTATCATCCGGAAGGATTTGCACCTATAGATGCTTCTCCTGTGAATTGGGTTGGTGACCAAAGACATAATTGGGTGTCTGCAGGAAAAATAAGCGAAGAAGACAAAGCTAATACTGACATTGCCATGGATGGCATAGAGGGATTTGAAATGGCTATTCAGAATATTTTATCAAGTGCTAAAATCGGTTACAATATAATCGGTTCCGATATCGCTGGATTCTCAGGCAGTACGATCCCGCCTCGCCTGTACATCAGGTGGGCGGAATTTTCAACCTTCTGCGGACTTTTTCTCAACGGTGGACATGGCGAAAGGGCATTGTGGAAACGCTCGAAGCAGGAACTGGAAATCATCCGGAAGTTCTCATGGCTCCATACCGAACTGGTTCCATACATGTATACCTACGTACTGAATGCGCATAATGGTGGGCGCGTGCTGCAACAACCTGTTGATGGAAAATATCATTACCTGTTTGGCGATAATTTTCTAATAGCTCCCATTTACCAGGATCAGCTACAAAATGAAATTACCCTGCCGGAAGGAAAGTGGCGTTATTTCTTTAACGATAAAGAGGTTGTTCAGGGACCTGCCAGATTTAAACGGGAATTTCCATTGGATGAATTCCCGGTTTACATCCGTGAAGGAGCCATTGTGCCCATGAGCATCAAACGCGACTACACAGGAATTGGGGATACAACTTCTGCGGGATACCTGACGCTACTTATTTATCCCGAAGGCAAAACTGAGTTTACGGTCCATCATCCTGATACAAGCGGAAGTACAAAAGTGGCAGTTGAAGCCCAAGCGCATGAATTAACCATTTCACTGGAGGGTATCCATAAACCACATATTCTCAATATTCAAATGGACGCAAAACCTGCAAAGGTTGAATTAGATGGAACTGTTCTGCCGGAGTCCCAATATTCATTCGATGCAAAACGGAGTAAATTGATTATCCGGTCGGATAAATATATCAATGGGAAATACAGAATAATTAAATAACCCGACTTTTGTGTTCAACCCTTATACAAATTGTACACTTAAACGATATCCCGATATGAAAAGGCTATTATCCATATTTTTTGCAATAATTGCCTGGTTTGGTGTGTTGGTTCAGTATTATTTGATGGTGGAAAATAGGATTGCGTCAATTGGTGAAACGACAATACGGTTCTTTAGTTTCTTTACCATATTGACAAATTCGCTTGTTGCCATTTATTTTTCATTAATCACACTAAAAGCTGAAAAAGGGTTATGGGCACGCATATATCAACCGGGAACGCTAACGGCAATTACAGTTTATATTACTATTGTTGGACTTGTTTACCAGATTATTCTGCGACCTCTTTGGCAACCAACCGGACTTCAAAAGATAGTGGACGAATTGCTTCACACTTTAATACCAATCATTGTAATTATTTACTGGTATTTATATGAAAAAAAATTATTAGTGAATTACAGGGATATACCTAAATGGTTAATTTATCCATCAATTTACCTTATATACATTTTGATAAGGGGTAGGTTCTCGAATTTTTATCCTTACCCATTTATTAACTTAGTCAATCTTGGTTTGTCAAAAGTATTTATAAATAGTATTTTACTGGTAGTTTTATTTGCCGGGCTTTCCGCTGGATATGTCAGGGTTGGGAAAGCAATAAAGAATGGATGATAATAAAGCCTGCTGCAAATAGGGCTAAAATCATAAACAAATTAACCGTCAATTAAAAGCTAAAACTATGGAACATAAAGCTATATCTATTCGACCATTCATCGGAGCCGAAAACTTTGAGCTGTCGCGGAATTTTTACCGCGACCTGGGTTTCCAGGAAAGTATTATATCGCATAATATGTCTTATTTCCAAACACAGGGATTAGGATTTTATTTACAAGATGCTTACGTTAAGGATTGGGTAGATAATTCAATGATTTTTATGGAAGTGGAAGATGTCGGCCGGTATTGGAACGAACTGGTGGCTTTAGACCTGGTTGCTAAATATAAAAATGTAAAACTGACACCGATCAGGGAATATAATTGGGGTAGGGAATGTTTTATGCACGATCCATCCGGCATCCTCTGGCACTTTGGGGAATTTATCAGGTAAGATGACCGTAAGCAATAAATAGCAATGAGTATATAATGAACAGGAAATGTTTTATACTGCTGGCATTGGTCTTACTGCGACCAATATGCGCTATACATGCGCAAACCGTTCATCGCAACATTAAAACGCCTGAATACAGGGAACTGCAGGCCAAACTGGCCACCGGCTGGAATACCTGGTACAACAATAGTTTCATCTCGCAGGTCTGCCTTCCGCAGGCATTTGCCATTAACCTTTGCATGGCAAGGCCTGGTGAAACAGGTTATCTCAGGGAAACCTTTAAGGCAGCTGCTATCCAGAACAGGCCGGAAACCGTGATGCCGGGGATCCGTTCTGACGACGGGACTTATACATGTCTCGAACTGACCTACAAGGGGGATATGATTTCAGTTGAAACAGCTGCAGATGGAAAGGATGAATTGATACTGGTCACTCCGCATAAGAAGAGTAAAAATTACCTTTTGGTTGAAGGTGGCGTTCTTTGGAATAAGGAAGGCATGGTCGGCAGGAAAGGCAACCAGGTTCTTGGATTATTTCCGCATGATACGATTACCGTTTGTGCAACCATCCCGGCAATCACAGATGCTTATGCGGTTACTACAACACCGCACCTGACTTTCCCGCTGGACCAGGAAATAGGCATATATACCGGCCGGACCAGGACACTGGTTGAAATCAAATCAATCATCCGGCAGCGGCATGATGCGCAGCTTCAAAAATTATCAGTTTACGGGGAACTGGCACCATCCTACCAGGCCATGCAAACCATACTTGCCTGGAACACTATTTACGATGCGCCCAACAAACGTGTAATAACGCCGGTAAGCCGCAACTGGAGCCATGGCTGGGGCGGCTTTGTATTGTTTGACTGGGATACCTATTTCGCGAGTTACATGCTCTCCCAGTTCAATAAAGACCTCGCTTATGCAAACGCGATCGAAATTACCAAGACCATCACCCCCGACGGCTTTATCCCGAATTACCAGTCTACTTACGGCAATACTTCCTGGGACCGTTCCCAGCCACCCATCGGCAGCTCTGTCATTCTCTGGATGTATAACAAATACAAGGAAAAATGGCTCCTGGAAGAAGTGTACGACGAACTGATCAGCTGGAACAGGTGGTGGGTTAAGAACCGGGACAGGGACGGTTACCTGTGCTGGGGATCTAATCCCATTTCTGATTCCTTGCACCAGGTCGAAACAGGGATCGATATCTATAACCTGGAAGCGGCAAAACTTGAATCCGGCCTTGATAATTCCCCGATGTACGATTCCCTTAGCTTCAACCCCGGCTCCCATACCATGGAACTGGCCGACGTTGGACTGATGAGTTTTTATATCCTTGACTGCCATTCACTGGCAGCTATTTCCACCGCATTGGGAAAGAATAAGGAAGCAGAGGAATTGAATAAAAGAGCTGCATTCTATACTAAAAAACTATCTACACTATGGGACGAAAAAACTGGGATATTCCTGAATAAACGATTGGATAATGGCGAGAAAAGTTATCGCCTCTCGCCAACTAATTTTTATCCCATGCTGGCTAAAGCCTGCACCCAAAAACAGGCTGAACGGATGATGAAAGAACACTATTTCAATCCGGCCGAATTCTATGGGGAATATGTTATCCCTTCCTGCACCCGGAATGATCCTGCATTCAAGGACAATGACTATTGGAGGGGCAGGATCTGGGGCCCCATGAATTTTCTCGTGTACATGGGGATGCGCAATTACAATGTGCCCGAAGCAAGGCAGGACCTGGTTAAAAAGTCAAAAGCCCTTTTAATGAAGAACTGGAATAAAGACGGCGGTGTGTATGAAAACTATAATTCAACCAGCGGTGAAGGCGGTGATGTAACCAGTGCAGATGGCTTTTACCATTGGGGCGCCTTACTCACTTTTATAGAGCTGATAGAAAAAGGGTATATGGACTGATTTAACCTCACCCAGGGAATGACTGAACAATTGCATTGACTCGTATGTTCACCATTCTATATTTTAACCAACTTTAGAAAATTCATTTTATGTCCCAGAAGAAAATTATCGTAGTATTCGGTGCCACTGGCGCCCAGGGCGGCGGTTTAGCCCGTGCCATCCTTAACGACAAGAACAGTGAATTTGCCGTGCGTGCGGTTACCCGTGACCCAAATTCAGATAAAGCAAAAGAATTGGCTACTATGGGCGCTGAGGTTGTCCAGGCCGACCTCGCAAATCCCGATTCAATTTACAAAGCCATGGAAGGGGCATATGGCGCGTTCTGTGTCACTTTTTTCTGGGCACATTTCTCTCCTGCACAGGAAGCTGCAGAAGCAAAATGTATGGCAGAGGCCGCAAAGGCCGCAGGTGTAAAACATGTCATCTGGTCAACACTGGAAGATACCAGGATCCTTGTACCATTAAATGATGACAGGATGCCAACACTGCAGGAAAAATTCAAAGTACCCCATTTCGATAGTAAGGGCGATTCCAACCATTTCTTTACCGATGCAGGCGTGCCTGTCACTTTTTTGCTCACCACTTTTTATTGGGATAACCTGATCTATTTTGGGATGGGTCCAAAGCGTGGTGCTGATGGTGTTTTGGCGATCACATTCCCTATGGCCGATAAAAAATTAAGCGGCATCAGTGCTGAAGATATTGGTAAATGCGCGTATGGTATTTTTAAGAAAGGGGAATCCCTGGTCGGAAAAACAGTTGGTATTGCCGGTGAACACATCACCTGTGCTGATATGGCAAAAGCACTAACCAAAGTTTTGGGCGAAGAAGTACGGTACAACAGTGTGACGCCTGAAATGTTCCGGTCATTTGGATTTCCAGGTGCTGAAGACCTGGGGAACATGTTCCAGTATTACCAGGAATTTGAAAAAGAATTTACGGCAGCAAGGGATATTGATAATGCCAGGGCTTTAAACCCGGAATTACTGTCCTTCGACATGTGGCTTGCCGAAAATGCAAAGCGCCTGCCACTTGATTAAGTAGTTACTGTAATTATTCATGACACGTATACCCTCATGGAAGATTTACAATTTTATCCCTGCAACAAATGAAATGCTATAAACCAGTGTACTGATTTTGCCATTGCTTGTAGTGGAAACAAAATATTGGTTATTATGATTGGTAATGCTGACTGATTCAATTTTTGCCGGGGCGGTGAAGGTCATATCGGTACGCAATCCCATAAACCAGTTCTTTTGGTTTACAAAATTCCAGTATGCAGTGGTATTTATACCAGGCAATAACTGGGTTTTATTGGTTAATGGAGCTTCAACGTATGGAGTTTGCTGTTTGATGGTACAAAAAGAAAAAGCCGGGCCAATGCCAATGGCCAGGTTTTCCTTTTTGTTTTTCACCATATACGCCACATAAAAAGTAGACAGGCGGGCATCAATGGTAAGGAAATTGTATTGGCCGTTTTGGACATGGGCTCCTTCAACACTTGTCTGGAATAAATATCCAATCCCCGCTTCAATGGCTGTCTTTTTATTGCGCTGGTAGCTGTACCTGATCCGGAAATTGACGATATTTTTCTGCTGCTTTGGATATTGGTTAGTGCCGGATAATTCACCCAGTCCTAATAGCAGCCAACTCAGGTCATAGGTCTTATTCGCATTAAAGTTGTTTGCTGACATATAATCCATCAATTGGCTGCCCATCTGTGTCGCTGTAAAGCCTTGTTCAATACTGATATAATGCTTCTTCTGTGCGAAAGAAATGGAACTGCTTAAAATCAAAATAGCGAAGAAAATTCTCTTTTTCATGATTTTGCTTTTGAATGTTACAACTTGGTTGACAATTCAAAAGTATATAGCTGAACAGGGGGTTGCTAATTGATAAATGCGGTTAATGCTTACTTGCTGGGGATTACTGCATATTGGCTATACTGCTATTTAAGGGTGTAGGATTTTTTTTGCCAAAATACTACCCATTGGGTCACTATTTGCAATAATTACTAAAATTGTTGGTACGGAATCGTAATAAATGCGGTTTATTTCAGTAGTATTTTGAAAGGAATCTGCCTTTAATGTGCCTGTCAAAACCAATAATAGCAGGGGAGTGTTTATTTAAGGGAGGTTCACTTCATGATGCATAAACCTTTCGGCTATACTTAGCGGGCGAAGCGTATACCTTTTTTTTAGGTGGTGGCCAACCGTACGGTGTAAAATATCCCTTAAGGTTTCTATTACTTCTATGGTATAATCTCCTTTATTAATCATCACACATTCAGCCATAGCAGCATGACCTGCGTCGGTGATTTCCGAACGGGTGGCAATACCGGACTTGTTTAAGGTTTCCAATACCTGTGTAGCCCATACTACAGGCACATGCGCTGCTTCACAAATCCAAAGAATTTCTTCCTGTATTTCTCCCATTCTTTCAAACCCGATTTCAACCGCCAGGTCCCCACGTGCTATCATTACCCCGAAGGCTTCCTGTTGCATACCACAGAGTAAAAGCATCGGAAGGTTTATTACAGCATCCGGGGTTTCAATTTTGATAATGATATGCGGCGGTTTAGGGGAAAGGTTTTTTAAGGCTTGTTGTAAACCTTCCAGGTCGGCAGGATTTCGTACAAATGAATACCCAACCATGTCTGCGTTTTTGCAGATAAAAGGTAAGCATGCCTTATCAAATGCAGTAAGGGGGGAAATGGAAATTTTGGAGTCAGGGAAATTAATGCCTTTCCCGGATTTGATCCGCCGTATTTTTGAAGAAACCCGGATAATGCGCATAGCCGCACCCGCTTCATTGATCGTTTCGATTACACCTTTTATCATACCGTCGTCAATAAATACCCTTTCCCCGGTTTTCAGCATCGCTATGATGCCCGGTTCATTGGGACTTATAACGATTTCATTATTAGTAAATCCTTTGGCATCATCTGCCAGCCAAAGCAGCTCACCTTCTTTTATTTTAACAGTTCCCTTATCCTTTCCTTTATTGATTAACCTGGTCCTGATCTTGGGCCCGGCCAGGTCCATATAGATATTACAATTAATGCCTGTAAGCCTGCATGCCCTTTTAAGGTGATAAATCATTTTAGACCATGTGGCTTCATCATCGTGCGCACAATTGATCCGCGCTACATTCATCCCATTTTGTAAGAGGTTTTTAATCAATGCATAATTGCCAGCATAGGAAGCATCAAATGTTACCATTATGTATGGGGAAACAGGATCATTTTTTTCGCCGAAAAGGATTTTGCATTTTTTGTCTAACTGCAGCTTGTTATAATCGTAAGTACAGGAATCCAGTTCATCGGGGGCATATGACTTACCCAGTCGCTCTAAAATACTTTGCAGCTGGCGGTGGATATGGCTTTCTGAACTGGCTAATGAAGATAGCCCGAAAATGTGCAGTGAATCCTGGAGTTCACGGATGTCTTCATTTCGCAGCGTTAAATATTCAATCATATTCTTTGCTGCCGGGTATTGAAGGGGATGGATGTTTTTAAACACCTCCGCTCTTTTTTCAATTTCCAGCAACATTTTTTTCTCAAGTTCCAGTAGCTGTTGCTTTATTATCCCTAATTGATCCGGCTCCATTGTTGAATTATGATTTTAATTGCATTTGCACCAGGATAACTGATTTGTGGTTTTAAAAAATATAACCCAGGTTGATCATATAGTTCCTTGGCGCACCGGCCCATTTATTTACATTATTATAAGCGCCGGTCCAATACCCCTGGTTGGTAAAGTTATTCAGGTTGGCGCCAATCCTCATATGTTTGAAGGAATATTGCAGGCCGGCATTGAAGACAATATAGCCGGGTAAAACCAGTCCGCTTTGTAAAGTATTCCGGAGGCCTACCTGTGAATGCCCGAATGCTATACCTAATCCTTTAATGGCATTCCTGGTGAAAACATATTTGATCCAGCTGCTGCTGGTGTTTTTTGGTGCATTTTCCAAAATCATGCCTTCCTGTGACTGGACCTTGCTTTTTGTAACTTTCGCATCACAATAAGCATAAGACAGCATAACACTGAGGTTGGGTAAAATATTTCCTGCGATTTCAGTTTCCACACCTTTTGATGTCACCTCACCCAATTGAACATAACGGTTAGGGTTAGCCGGGTCATTGGCATTTACGGCCACATTTTGCAAGCTGATCTGGTAAGCGGCAATTGAAGCTGCCAGTTTATTCCTGAAGAAATTCCCTTTCACTCCGAATTCCAGCAATTCACTGATCAATGGCTTAAAGGGTTCATTGAATACCTGTGCCGTACTGGTGGGTTCCAGCGGATCAAATCCTTTATTGTAAGTGCCGTAAATATTGATATTAGGTTTTATGGCATAAACAATCCCCAACCTGGGTAGCAATACATTTACCCCTGGTTCTTCTTCGCCATCCGCACCAGCCCGGAACATTTCTTCACGCAAACTGAATAAAAATTTCCACCTGTCCAGGCTGACCTGGTCCTGTATATAAATACCATGTGTCTGGTAAATATTTTCATCGCCACCTTCACCATTATGCGTATACGTTGAGGGCTGGTACGTGCTAACCGGCCTTTGCGGGTAAACCGGGTTTTTCAGGCTAAATCCGCCTACAATACCACTCCCAGCGCCATACTGGTCGGGCAATTCAAAATAGCTTTGTTCCGGTTCCAGTTCACTGCGGATGTAATCGTATCCAGCCAGTAACTGGTGGCTAAGCTTGCCTGTAAAAAATGTATAAGTGAAATAGTTGGTCCAGGTAGTGGTTAGGGTCGGATAGCTCCAGGTGTGGTAAAACAGGGATACCGAATCATTGGTGACATAGTTGTTTATGCCATGTTCGGCTACATCTTGCCGGGTGATATAATTCAGTAAGCCGGTATTAAAACTCAGGCGTTTGTTGATCTTGTAAGATAAAGTGGCGATTGCTGCTAAATCAGTTTCGTGGAGGTAATCACCCGGTTGGCTGACCGAAAGGTTATGCGGGGTGTTTGTTACTGTATTGTCGTCCCTGAAACCAGGGGCACCACGGTCAAGCACTGAATTGGTATGTGATAAAGACAGGTCAAGGTTGATCTGTAATTTACTATTGGGAATGAACGTGAAAGAGGGTGCAACCTGGTAAGATTCTGAGTTGACCTGGTTGCGGAATGAACCGCTTTTATCATAACCCGCATTCACCCGGTATAAAATAGTTTTTTTAGCATTGAGCGGACCGGTTATATCGCCCTGGGCGCGCCAATGATTCCAGCTTCCCTGGAAAAGGGATATTTCCGCTGCTTTGGTATCAAGGGGTTTTTTGGTCACCAGGTTAATCGTTCCGCCCGGATCACAGTTTCCATACAATGTTGCTGTAGGCCCTTTCACCACTTCAATTCTTTCAACATTCACCAGCATATTACTGGTGTAACTGGTGTTGTAACCACGAAGCCCGTTAATATTGTGCGGGTTTTCAGCTCGGAGTCCCCTTATCGTATATTCTTCATAACCTGAGTATTGGTTCACACCGGTAACTTCATCAACAGCATCTTTGAGTGTGAGCTCCATTTTGTCTTTGATCAGTTCCTTGGTTACTGTTGATATGGATTGTGGGATATCCTTAAACGCGGTTTGTGTTTTTGTTCCGTAGTAGGAATAATCACTTTTATAGGATTTCAAGGACCGTCCTTTTATTTCAACTGACGCAAGGGGTTCATATTTGTCAGAGAGTGTAATCGTGCCCAGGTCAACTGGTGATCCGTCCTTTATGTTTACAGCCTGGACCAAAAAGTCACTCGCAACAGATGTAATTACCAGTGTGTCCTGAAGCAAAGGCAGATGTTGCAGGATGAAATTCCCATTGGCATCGGTTTGGGTCATCTTTCCGTTTTTTTTCAACTGGACAGTAACCGCAACTGCAAGATCACCGCTAGCAGTAAGGATTTTCCCTTTCAATGATCCGACATTCTTTTGGGGAAATGCAGGTATTGGAAAATATAATACTAATACAAGCAGCGCTATTGCCATCACAATCCCAGGCCTGTTCACTTTCTTCATGGATCTGCCTTTATTTTTTAATGCGCAAAAGTAAATAATTACGATTTAAGGCAGTATTATTTTACATGCATCATAATGTCATATATCTCTTCCTGTGACAAAGCGGTTTCGAAAAGTAAAATATCATCTATGAACCCTTTGAAAACCCTTTCGGTTGACTGCGCATTCCTGCCAATATTCCAGGGTGGTTCAGTATAGGTCTGCCCGGCTGTTTCACCCTTAGGGTTTTTGGGTTCTTCTTTTTTTGTAGCGACAAGGTTCCCGTCAACGTACAGTTTCAGGTATCCGCCAGCCGTAACCCCCGCGAGATGGTGCCAGTGCCGGTTCCAGTTTCCAGGGACCGTTGCAGAAGATTCGTGACCTTCCCAGCCACCCGTATAATAATTAATCACTGTATTACCGCCTTTTACCTGGAGCGTATTCAAATTCCCTTTTGCAAAAACATCAGCAAAATTTTCCTCATCCATTGGATAAACCCAGCACATCATGGTAAGTGTTTTGCCATTGCTCAATTTATTGAGATACGGGGTGCCTGGAATTTCAAGATAGGCTTCCTGCGAGGCATCCGCCTGGATTGCCTTGCCAAATAATCCATCCACCCATTTTACCTTGCCTTTTACGATGGCATGGTTCCCAAGGCCGGATAAATCCTTAACTGTATCAGCAGGTCCGTCATCAAAACTAAGCGCTACCGCTGCTTTCCCATAGGCTTGTAAATGAATATTTGCAATGCGCTGTTTTTGGGGATTTAAAACCCTGACTTTCATCGGCTCCAGGCTCCCTATTCCTGCTGTGTATACGCCATCATCAGCCTGTTTGAATGTAAAGGCAACCCGTTTTTCTTCGCCAGGTTGCAATGCCAGTCGTTGCTGAGAGATTTCTTTGTTGTTGATGTAAAATTTAGTTGCTGCAAAACCCGCAGTGCTGCCGGTATTTTTCACAATGGCTGATACTGCTATACTGTCATTTGCCATCACCAATGCCGGTTGGGGCATTTCGAGCTTATTATAAGTAAATGTTGGTGCTGTGGGTTCAACCTGAATGCGCTGCGGCTTAATGGAGTTTACAGTAATGTAGTGACCGCCAGAACGGTACAGCCTGGTTGGACAGGTTACCCTTCTTGTTTCCCCTGCCTGCAGTATGGCATATTCATTTTTCAGTAATTTACCATCAGTCCTGATTGATAATTCTGCCGTTCCTGCTGCATTACCCTTATTGTGGATAAGCACTGAAATGTTGAAAGGTTTATCAGGACTGGTTTTGGCGGTTGACAGGGTAAGTTCGCTGAAGGTAAATTCTGGTGAGCCTGTAGTCATAGACGGGGGAGCTGCTGCCGGGTTACTACCCCATTTTTTATTGGGCAGTGCACCCATATTAAAAACTATTGTCCTGCCGTTGATGATATCGTCATGTGAAATCCATGGCCTGTCCAAAAGTTTAGCATCTATGGAGGCTGATTGTATATATATGTTTTTCGCGGAGTTATTTGTTGCTTTGATCCTGAAGTTTTTTCCATTTGACAGGTGGATGATGACTTCATCAAAAAGCGGGCTGCCAATTTCATAAACCGGCTTGCCAGGTGAAACCGGGTAGAAGCCCATTGCACTCAAAACATACCAGCTCGACAATGCCCCAAGGTCATCATTGCCGGGGATACCTCCGGGCGTATTCGTATAATTTTCTGTGACTATTTTTCGGGCCCATTTTTGTGATTGCCAGGGTTCGCTGCAATAATTGAACAGGTATGCATAATGTAAAGGAGGCTCATTATCGTGCACGTAATAGCCCTTCTCAAAACATTCGGTAAGCCTGGTTGTGAATTTTTGTACGCCTCCCATCAGGTTTACCAATCCTTTTATATCGTGCGGCGCATACCAGGAATAAGTCCATTCCGTACCTTCACAATAACCGGCATCCGACCATTGTCCATCTTTGGATTTTGCTTTCATGAAGCCTGAACCCGGTTCATACAGGTTGGCATAATAGCCGGCCCTTCTCAACAATGTATCATAATCATCCTTGTATGCTGTTTTATTTCCCGTAACTGAAATGAATTCAGCCAATGCCCAGTCATTATACGCGAATTCGAGGGTATGCGTAACACTGCTGGTAATTTCAGCCGGCACGTAACCATTGCTGTTAAAGTCTGCCATTTCCCTTCGGGCATAAGGTGGTACCAATACACTTTTCCGCATAGCCTCCATGGCCTTGCCTGCATCAAAATTCCGGATACCTTTTACATAGCAATCTGTAATTATTTCTATGTTATGGTTGCCCATCATGTTGCCGGTTGGCAGCCAGCCGGTCCTGTCATATTCATCCAGCTCTGAGCTGATCATTTCTCCCTGGCGCACCGGATCTATAATAGTAAAAAGCGGATGTTTTGAGCGATACGTATCCCATGGATACATCCCGGTATAACTACTATTTGCTGCACCGGCGTCTGATTGTATAGACGGCATAAAAAAAGAATGGTAAAGGGCTGTGTAAAAAACAGATTTCTGGTTTTCTGTTCCACCTTTTACTTCGATCTGTCCCAGTTTATCATTCCATACCTTCCTGTTGCTTTGGGTTAATTCAGGGAAATTCCATTCGGGTGCTTCAGCCTGCAGGTTTCTTACAGCGCCTTCACCAGATGCGGTGGAGAACGCGATCTTAACATCAATGCATGCTCCGTTAGTTGTGGAATAATTGAGTGCCACGCGCCCGTTTGCGGCAATCCTGCAGGACCTGAATGGTTTGCTGAATTTCGCTACATAATAATATCCCCGGCTTCTGCCTGCAATGGTAACTGAATCAATGATCCGGGTATCAGAAATTCCCGATAATGAAATTTTTGATGATGATGATTCCGGAAATGTAAACCGCATGTATCCGACCCTTGATGTGGCGGTATACTCTGCTTTGACATGGTAGTCATCCAATAATACGCTGTAATAAAAGGGAGTGGTTTTTTCATTAGCATGACTGAAGCCGGATCCTGTTAAAGCCGTTGCGGAATCCGGTGCGCCTGTTGAAACCATCAATTGAAAATTTCCCTTTGAAGACCAGCCGCTGTGATGATCCAGGAAGCTGAATGAGCTGATCATTTTATCCGTATAATCATAACCGTCAGGCGTCACCTGTACCATGCCATAGGGTGCCAGCACGCCCGGGAATGTAGCGCCTTTTGATTCCCAGACCGTCAGGTGGTCTGATTTGCCTGTTCCAATATAGGGATTAACATAATCAACCGGTTGCCTGTCCTGCGCGATTGTTTTTTCCGTGGAGAACAATATTGCAATGATGCTTGCCAATTCTTTCAAAAGTTTCATGGGACTGAATAAGGGACTATATTTTTATTTATTGTGGAAGTAAAAAGAGGCCGGAACCGCCCGCTTGCCTTGGTTTTCGGGATTGTATTCAAGTTTTAAGGCAAGCGAGGATTTGTCTTCTATATAAGCGAGCCTGAAAGCATGGTATCCTTTCTTTAACCCTATCCTTCCAGACTTTTCCATATTTGCATGTTTTCCATCGTTATCAATTATTTCCTGGTTATCTATCCAGAGTTTGCTGCCATCGTCGGCCGAAAGGTGAAAATTGTATAACCCGTCTGCAGGCACTTTTATATACCCTGTATAGTTCAGACCGGAATATTCGGTCCGGGTGAGGTCATTGATGGATATCTCCTGGGAAACGGAAACTTTTACCGGTTTTGCCGTATCGAGGTCACTTACCTGGTTCGGATAAAGTTCATACGCTGCCACCTGCAAGCCTTTTTGTAACTCCGCAGGCTTCGAAGCAGTTAATAATGAATAGGCCGTTACTGGTAGTTCAGTGACCTTTCCCGGCAATATGCCCGCTTTGAAGGAACGGACCTTTAATTTGCAGGATTGGTTTACAGTAAATGGCTGGGTATATAAAGCGGATGACTGGTCGGGTAATGTGCCATCAGTGGTATAACGGTATTCAATACCTGCAATGGCATTCATGGTAATTGTCGGTTTAAGGGAATTCCCCGGGTAAGTTATGTCTACCCTGGAAGCTGGTGCGAAGGCGCCTGTATTGGCAACTTTTAACACGTACGCATATTGCGTTTTTATTTTATTGGGATCAAATTCAGGAAACTCAACCAGTACATCATTTCCCTGCTGGTGCCAGTTAAGTGACTGGTGTGAATCCAATAATTCCATCGGTGTATTCGCCTGCAAAACCAGGTCTTTTATAAGGAACTTCCTGTTGGATGGCCATTTAGGGAGATGCACATATAAATTATTTTTTGCTGGGTTATAGGTGAAGAAACATTCCTTAACCGCATAGCCGGGCTTAGGATCAACGGTAAGTGTCATCAGCAGGTCTTCGCTGCCGGGAGAAGGCTTGTAATCGCGCCTGCCTTCTCCCCACTGGCTGGCTATCCGCCACCTTACAGTATTGTAAATTGATTCATTATTGATATTCATCCACTCGCCAATTTGCAGTAATCTTTCCTGCATGATAGGAGGGATTTTCCCATGTTCATCCGGACCAATATCCAGCAGGAAATTTCCGCCACCGCTCACCTTGTCGATCAGTTGCAGCACAAGCGATTTAGAGGAATTATAGTCCCATGCATCTTCCAAACGGTTATACCCATACGACATGCCCATGCCACGGCTTTCTTCCCATGCATGGTCTTCAAAGTTGAGGTCGGGCTGGTATTCGGGGGTGAAAACGCCGCCGTGTTTGAAACGTACGCCATCGCCCCAGCGGTCGTAAGTAACTACTTGGTCTTTAACCGGACTTTCATTATACATCCAGGCCAGGAATTCTTTTGATTTCCAGGCTTCAGCACTTTGGTCCCATTCGCCATCTGTGAAGAAAACTTCAGGTTTATAGTTGTTGATCAGGTCCTTCATCTGGGGCCATTCGTGTTCGTCAACATAGCGCTTCCTGTCCTTCAGCCACAACGGGTTGTACCATTCATACAGGGAATAATACATGCCCGGATGTACGGTTGTCTTACGTAAGGCAGTAAACAAATCTCCCAGCAAATCGCGGTGAGGTCCGGCTACTGTTGCATTCCATGGGAATCCCCATGTTTTATTGGCTTCCTGGCTTGGCCACAATGCAAAACCATCATGGTGTTTTGAGGTTAGTACCACATACCTTGCGCCGGATTTTTCTATCACCCGGGCCCATTCGTCCGGATTAAATAATTCCGCTTTAAACTGGTCCGCAAGCTGGTAATAGGTAAGGTCGCCAAACTTTTTTTTGTGGTAATTGATAGTAGCCGTATCGCCGGAATTCAGGCCATTCTGGTACCACTCGGAATATTGTCCTTTTGAGCGGAAGCCCGGAACGGAATAAACACCCCAATGGATGAATATGCCAAATTTAGAATCCCTGTACCATTGTGGAACCGGCCGTTTATCTAATGATTCCCAGGTGGGTTCATATGTTTGCGCCTGCATTACCATAGCCACGCAACATAATGCGATTGCCAGTGTGAATCCTTTCATATTTCTTTAATTAATCGTTAGTTCAATTTTTTGTAAAGCGCCTGATGATGCAGCCTCTTTGCCATTTATAAAAACAAAAAACCCTTTACCCCTTTTATACCTATCGCCAGTCTTGTCATACATTATTGTCAAAACCTGGCCATGGTATAAAACATTATCGAGGCAAAAATAGGCCCAGCTGTTTTCGGGGATGAGTGGATTAATAACAAGGCTATTTCCCAGTCCCGGCCTGAGCCCGACAAGGCCTGAAATAACTAGGTCGCAAAAACTGGAATGGTTATAATCTTTTCCCCTTTCAACACCACCCTTTTCTTCAGACCATGTCCCGTTTTTCCAGGATTTTAATCGGGTTCGTGAAATCCAGTCACCGGTAAACGGGTTTAAATTTTCGTCAATCCAGGGAACTATTTTTCCATCACTGCGTTTTATCTGGTGGCTGTTCGCATAAATGCTGAACAGTTTAAAATAGTCTGCTTTGCTAATATATTCCTGGTTATAATTATTCAGGGTGTTGGCCATTGCGGTAAGTGTTATGGAAGTAGCGAAGGGCCAGCTTGGCCCGTTCCACTGGCATTCATGGCCTTTGTAGGAGATAGCGAAGCCGGGATGATTTTGTTCGGCTGTAGTAGGACCATAGGGGGCATAAAAATAACGGGGGTCCATTAAGAATTTCCATGCCTTTGAATACCCGCTATCCGGAAGGTTGAAAAACCAGGGCGTATAGCCATGTAATTCCCTTGCGGTACAAAATTTTGAACCCTTGTCCCTTGCAAGCACCTTAAAAAAGGCGGCTGTATCATCCCAAAGCTTGTTCTGCAGGTTTTGTTTAATGATGCCTGCTTTTTCATTGAAGCGTGAAGCAATATCTGGCTGGTCAGAAAGCGCAGCTATTTCAGCAATAGCTTTTGCGTCGCCATACATGTATGCGTTAATCGTTGCACGATAGCCGGCATTATCGGTAGCGCCGGTTCCCCCGATAGATACTTCCATGCCGTCATTGCCATCAACCTGCCAGAATAAACTATTACTGTCCAGTTTCTCTTTTTCCCAGCCTGTATAATTTTCAATCAATTCCGGCAGGGCAGATATGGCAAATGAAGTATTATTTGTTACCTGGGCCTGCCGGAGAATAGCATTGGCTACCGGGAAGCTGTAAGTGCGGATACCACCGCCACCCTTTAACCAGAATTTTTCGTAATCGTTGATGTATTGCTGGTCATGAAGCCATGATCCTTCATAAATATGCAATGCGGCTGCACAGTTAATCGTGTTGTATTTTCCAGCCCAGGGAACGTTGGGGAGGAACTCAGTGATAACATATCCCCCAGGTGTTTTTTTAATGTGTTTCCGGTAGGTCCACCACCTGAAATAATAGGCCTGCTCTATTTGTTTATCAGGGCAATCAAATAAGGGAATATTTTTTGATAAAAAATACCAACTCTTTTCGTTTGGTATATATTGAACATAAAGTTCGTTGTCATTCGCATTAAATGAATCAATATAATGCTTGTACGTTTCGGCAGTCAGGATTGGTTGCGCAACAGGCTGTTTACAGGCTGAGCACCAATGGCAGGCAATAAAAAACAGGACATATATTATATTACTGTGTTTCACAGAAAACCGTTTTAAAAACCAAGGTCTTTATCTTCATGAATGGCTATTCCTATCTGCTCCTTATCATTTCGCCTTCCATTATAATAAAGCAGCCAGCCATTTTTGTTTTGTATAGCATAAGGCTTATATACCGCACTGGAATCCCAGCCGTTTCCCGGCTGTATAATGGGGTTATCCTTAAAGCGCTCCCAGTTTGATATACCATCTTTTGACCTCGCCATACCAATTTGTGCAAAATCAACATTTTTAAAACCGATGTAAAACATCAGGTAATCATCCTGGCGCTTGATGACCTGGCATGCAGTTACCTTTGCTTTTTCCCATTCTTTTTTGGTATCCGGACGAAAAATCGGATTCCCGGGGTACTTGGTCCAGGTAAGGCCATCTTTACTGGTCGCATATCCTATGGCATCGGGCTCGTATTGTTCACCGCCTGAATACCACATTTTGAAAATATTTTCATTTTCATCCCAGGCCACATGCGGGCATTGCACTGCATTCTTTTCCCATGGCAGGTCTGCAATTAATACTGGTTTTGGACTGGCTTTGGTGAAATGTTTTCCATCTGTGCTGGTAGCATAACCAATGGAGGATGCGCTGTCGGTTTCACCGGTATACCACATATGGTACCTGCCATCTTTTATTAATACTACCGGCCTGTTAACATCACGTTCCCATTTGCTGCTGTCGTCGTAAGGTAAACATACCACCGGGTCGGACCATTTTAACCCGTCGGCACTTTCAGAAAGCGCAATGCTTCTCTCCGGGCGCCAGGAACAAAACATCTGGTAAGCGCTGTCATTTTTGTTTATTACACTGATGTCGAATATTGTTCCGAATTTTCCGCCAAGGACAGGGTTGTGTTCATATTTTTTCCATCCGCCGGAGGTTTCCGCCGGTGTGTTACTGCCACAGGCGCAAAGGATTGCAAGGAGCAGTGAACAAAAAAACAATTTCATGCTATTCGATTTTTTAGTTTTTGAAGATTAGTATTGTAATAACATCAGCGGGGCATTATTAAATGCAATGAGTAACGCTTTTTTCCCGCCTGCGAGTTGTATCGGCTGGATGCTCCTTACTTCACCTTGTATATTACTGAGAGGTTCGGGCAAGGGCAGTGTTGTTTTGAATTTGCCTTTTCCATCACCCTTGCAGAAGGATAGTGCTAGTGCATCGTAACGGCCTTCAAAAGGCTGGGTGCCAAAAAAGTTTCCACCTGCCAGTATATCCGTTTTGCCATCCTTATCAAAATCAGCGCAGGCAAATGAAAATAATGGCTGCCATTGCAGTTCTTCAGGAAGGAGGGAAGCGTTAAAATGCCCTTTCCCGTCATTTACCAGGACCATAGAAGCGAGTGTGGCAGCTGAAAATACCGCTGCGCCATCGAGTTTTTCACCGAAGATTTCCTCAACCGTTTTTCCAGCCATTTCACCATACCTTAAAAATTTCTTTTTGATATAAGGCAGTTGCTTTTCTATGTCCTCCTTGTTCAGGAAAGTATAATATTTATCACCCTTTGCAACAGCAAGGATCTGGTCTGCTCTTCCAAAGCCACTGATGTCTTTGCTGAACATTTTCAGCGGGTATTTAGTGCTGGCTGTGATTTTACTATTCAGTCCGTAGTTCCCCAGCAGGATGTCTTCAAACCCATCACCATTAATGTCTGCAGTTTTTAATGAGCACCACCAACCGGATAAATTCTTGTCATTATTTGTCAGGGGTGTCCTGACAAGTTTGCCCTGGTTGTTTTTAAACAGGACCGGCTGCATCCATTCGCCAACTATAACCAGGTCAGGCCAGCCATCTTTATCAATATCCACCCAATTTGCATCTGTAACCATACCAAGATGGTTTAAGCTGTCTGTAATAGCTGTTGGTGAAAAACTGAATTTCCCTTTACCATCATTTATTAAAAGGTAGGAGGCGGGTGTTTTGCTGTAATTCCTGGATATGGACCTGCCGCCAACGAAAATATCCATGTCGCCATCATGATCAACATCTGCAGTGCGCACCACGGATTTATTCTCATACATTTCCGGCAAATTTTGGGAGCGGGAGAAGTGACCTTTGCCATCATTTATATACAACCTGTCGTTCAGCAATGGAGTGATCCCCGAATAAATATTCCCCCCGCTAACGACGTACAGATCCAGGTCGCCATCCTGGTCGGCATCAAAAAACGTTGCATCAACGTCTTCCCACGCTTTGTCTGCAATAAAGGAACTGCTGTCGGCCGAAGGCCTGAAACTGCCATTCTTTTGCTGCATAAATATTGCGCCAGCCTGGTTCTTAGCGCCGCAAATATAAAAATCCTCCAGGCCATCTTTGTTTACATCGCCGATAGCCAACCTGGGGCCCTGGGTGGAGAGTTCATGCGGGATGAACCATTGGTCGTTAAAATCGAAATAACTATCCTCCTGGTGTTTGAAATTGTTACCCAGGTTTGAAGTGATATTTGTAAACAGGGTTTTATTGCCGCTGTTTAACAGCTTTGTTATAAAATCCTGCTGGTTTAAAAGGGTATCATTGCTTTCCCTTTTGTAAGTGATTTTTAAGGTGGTGTCGGCCTTGATTTGCCTGATCGACTGCAATGTATTATCGGGCCAGATGATAATCATGCTGTCTGCGGTATTTTTGTTGCCCAGACCAAAATTTAAAACAGGGTCACTGCTGCTCATAAATCCTTTTGAAGTTTGCAGTTCCTTAAATAAAACTTTCCCATCAGAGAATAAAAAGACTTTTGCGCCAATAGCATAAGTGTTAGGTGACTTTCCGCTTAGATTAAGGTTTAAATAGTTTGTGCCTGCAAGTTTCTGGCGGGTATTGTTGCGGTAAATACCTGCAGGTTCATTCATGTTATTGGTGATGATATCAAGGTCGCCATCACCATCCAGGTCTGCATAGGCGGCACCCTGGGAAAGAGTTGCATCTTCAAAACCCCAGTTGGTGGACTGGTCTTTAAAGACCAGTGAATCACTGCCTTCAAAAATATAGTTATGCCATTTTCCCGGTGGTAAATGATCCAGTATTTCCTTATCATGTTCCCTTGCACCTTCAGCGGAATGTTTACGGGGAAGGCTGTTTAAAAATTTAATATAATCCAGGTCATTGGGCCTGTTTTTAATTCCATTTGAAATGAAAATGTCAGCTAAGCCATCGAGGTTAAAATCAGCAATCAGGGGAGACCAGCTCCAGTCTGTTGCGGCCACTCCGCTGAACAGGGCAATGTCTGCAAATTTCATCCCGCGACCGATATTCAACTGCAGGCAATTGCGGGAAAACTGGTTAGTATACCCGAATCTACGCTGTGCCGTATAAATATCCAAAGGATCATCTCCCAGGGAAGATTTCAGTACTTTTTCATCAGCAGGCAGCATATCCGTAGTTATTACATCAGGCCATCCGTCATTATTGATATCAGCGACATCATTGCCCATGGAAAATTTTGATTCATGGCCAAAAGCAATGCTGTTCATTTCCTCAAATGTTCCATTGCCTTTATTGATATAATAGTAATCGTTTTCATGAAAGTCGTTGCTGACATAAATATCATCGTAACCATCCTGGTTGAGGTCGGCAACCGCCACGCCAAGGCCATAGCCCAGCGCACTGCTGATAATGCCTGACCCTTTTGTAACATCAGTAAACCGGGTGCCATCGTTCCTGAATAATTTACCCCCGCTAACGGCACTGTATTTATCCCGAAGGGCAGCGGTTCCATAAGAGGCAGTCTGGTGCGTGGAATGCTGCAACTGGAACATGTCGAGGTCGCCATCCTTATCATAATCGAAAAAAACCGCCTGGGTATTGTATCCCTGGATATCCAGTCCCCATTTAGCAGCAGTTTCCGTGAATGTATTGTTATGGTTATTTATAAATAACTGGTTGCGTGAATTTTTGAAATAAGAGTAGGCGGCCCCGTTATTATCATTTGGGTTGTGGTTGGCCACTGTAGATAAATAAATATCCAGGTAGCCATCCCCGTTAACGTCTGCCATAGTTACACCGGTTGTCCAGTCGGAATTACCGGCCACACCTGCTTTTGGGGTGATATCTTCGAATTTTAAATTGCCTTTATTCAGGAATAATTTATTTCCCCCTGTGTTGGATACGAAATAAATATCTGGGCGACCGTCATTGTTGATATCCCCCACGGCAACGCCTGCGCCATTATAGTAATAGAGATAATCCATAATGCTCAGGGTGTCCCTGTCAATATTTTCATTGACAAAATCAATTCCTGTTTCTGAAGGTTTCAGTTGGGTAAATAAAGTGTCTTTTAAAGCACCTGTGTTTTGTTTACAGGATGCAAGCACTAAAAAACAAAGCAGGCAACTTATAGAAGTCAGGCGTTTCACTGGAAAAATATTAATCTAAAGAAAAGAGTAGCAACCAGTGGGTTGCTACTCTTAAGTTAAGCCATTTATCATCCATCAGGATTAGTATCCGGGATTTTGTGTGATGTTAGGGTTGGATAAGATTACTGATGATGGAATCGGTAAGATATAAGTATGCTTATCTGACGGATCAGCTGGTTTATCAGGGAATGTCCTGCTTTCCAGGAAATGACCAAACCGGATCATATCCTGCCTGCGCACCATTTCCCATGCCAGTTCTCTTGCCCTTTCTGCATACAAATTATCAAGGGTAAGTTTATCTGAAGTCCAAGGCCATTTGGGATCGGAACTTCCTGAATAAGCCCTTCTGCGTACTGCATTCACAAGATCAAGGGCTTCGCCGAGGTCTTTGTTTAAGCGAACTTCACATTCTGCCTGCATTAAAAGGATATCGGCATACCGGAAGAGGGGAACATCATTGCTAATGTTATCTCCAACGTTACCACCTGGCTCTGGCCAGTATTTGATATTCCTTAAACCAGCCATCCTGAAATAAGGCGCAGGATTTGAAATCAGGGTCATTGTGTCAAAATAAGCCAATGGCAATTGTGACTGGTCATCGTAAATAGTGATTGCCCCCGGATCAGAATTCGGTAATCCAGCAGGAAGTGTATTGCTGCTTGAATAAAGGATATTCGCGTGGGGCGGGTAAGTAATCCCTTTTACATACTGCTGGCCAATCAGGAATTGCCCGGTACGTTGGTCTTTAAAGGTCCTGTAAACATTTGTGTTTCCGTCTACCACCCTGGTTTCATATATCGAAGTGGTATCGTAATAATCGTAAAATGGTTTAGTAGTACACATACCATTGTTACCCATTCCGTTTTGCTGGAAAGTAAGGAAGGCATTATTAAACTGGAGGGACGCCACAACAATGTAGTTACCGCCACCGGCAGGCATTACATTGGCCTTATAAGGAACAGAAAATATATTTTCTGTTGAGGCCTCCTGGACTGCATCCCTGAAGTTATCATAATAATTACTCATTAAAGAATAACCACCCGCTGTAATCAGTTTGCACTGATCAATACATTCCTGCCATTTTGGGGTGCCTGTATAAACTTCAGCATTCAGGTACAATTTTGCCAGTATACTATGCGCAAAATATGTATTTACTTTTCCGTAGGTGGCAAGGCTTCTGTCTGTAGTAAGATCAGGCAGGTTTGCATTGAGTTCTGCAACCAGGGAATCATATACCTGGGCCCTTGGTATATTAACTACGGTGGATGGATCCTGTTTGAAATTGGTTACATACGGGATGTTGCCAAAAAGATCCAACGCCAGGTAATAATAATAAGACCTCAGGGTTTTCATTTCAGCAAGGTCAGATTTCAGGGTAGCAGGAGCGGGATTTAAATTCTGGAGCGTGTAAATGATATAGTTACATTTACCAATTCCATCATAAATAACTCCCCAGGCCCAGCTGTTGAAGCCATTATCGGCAGTTTCCGAATGATAGAAAATGTTTGTCCATTGTCCGCCATCACCCCAGTCGCCACCGCGGGTTGGTGTGATCATTTCATCGGAGGAAATTTCATTTTCCCAATAAACCCCGGACTGGCCTGGTACACTTTGTAAGGCTGCATATGCAGGAGATTTACCAGCGGCAATCTCCTCAGGAGTCGACCAGAAGTTTTCGTTAACGATCTGGCTGTATACCTTGGCGTCGAGCTTCGTACAGCGAATTCCTGTAAGCGATAAAGCCATAACGCCGAGAAGAATTATTTTAAATTTCGTTTGTTTCATACATCAGTTTATTTTGGCATTCAAACCTTTTTGATTGCTTTCTATTTAAAAGAAACATTTACTCCCACTGTAATTGAACGGGATTTCGGGTAATAGCCGCCATTCCCGCTATAAGTGAGGTCAATGAAGGCGGGGGTAGCTGAATTGTTTACGGTGGCTATTTCAGGATCAAGGCCTTTATATTGTGTAATCACAAAAAGGTTGTTTCCGGAAATGTAGGCACGCATACCTTCAATACCTTTTATTTTCGGCAGGTTATAGGAAACTGTAAGGGCTTCCAGCCTCAGGAAACTTGCATTTTCCAACCAGTAATCCGATGGTGTTGGGTTGTCCCTCAAGCCACTTGTTACGGCTTCTTTTAAAGTATTCACTGAAGGCAAATTGTTGTAATTGGCCAGGTTTAAATTGGTGTTATTAAATATTTTAATACCTGAAACACCCCTGAAAAATGCATTCAGAGCCCAGCTTTTGTAAGCAAAGTTTGTAGTAAACCCGTAATTGAATTTAGGGTATGGATCTATGTATTTGTTTTGTGCTTCCAGGTAATTTGTTGTTAAGCTGCCGTCTGCTTTTTCAAACTGGGACAATCCATCTGCAGTTTTACTCACATAATGTGGCAGGTAAAAAGTATAAGGTGACTTGCCAACAATTAAGTAGGTAATAGGATTGGCACTTAATCCACGACCAGAGGCAGATCCTGCAACTATATTATCTGTGGATAGTTTCTGGCCATTCCATGTTCCGGAAAGGCTGGTTACCTTGGTATTGATGGTGGTAATTTGTCCGCCAAGCGACCATACAAATTTATCATTGCGGATAATATCACCATTCAGTTGCAATTCAACGCCCTTGTTGGTGAGTTCACCTACGTTGGCAAGTACAGAAGGTACAAAATTCGGTGGCACCTGAACGCTATAGGTATACAACAGGTTTTTTGTTACATCATTAAATACACTCAATGATCCTGATATACGGCCTTTCAGCATTGCGAATTCAACACCTAAGTTTTTACCATGTCTTTCTTCCCAAACCAGGTCTGGGTTAGGGTTCTGGTTAGGCGTAAATCCTACCGGGTATGGGTTATTCGTATTGGTGGGATTGTAGGTAACTCCGGCACTTGTTAATGTAGTGAGCGTATTATACGCGCCAATGGCATCCTGGTTACCAACCACACCATAACCTAAACTAACTTTCAACTCATCAAGCCAGCTGACATTTTTCAGGAAGGATTCGCTCTTTAAGCGCCATGCAGCGGATATAGACGGGAAGTTACCCCACCTGTGGTTTGAACCGAATTTAGAAGAACCATCTTTGCGGAAACTAGCGGTCAGGTAATACTTTGAATTGTAATTATAAGTAGCCCTCGCCAAAAAGGAAATTATCTTATACTCTTCCTTGTAGGAACTTATTTTATTTAAACTGGAATTACCATTCTGCAAGGCATTGTTCTCATTTGCATCTACAACATACCCCTGGCCATAAGCGGCGAAATTATCATAGGTATAATAGTTATACTCATATACACCAGTAGCAGTGAAATTATGTTTGTCAATGCTCTTGGCGTAATTAAGGTGGATATCGCCTTTCTTGGAATCCCTGTTGGCGTTTGTTTTCCTGCCGGCATTGAGGTTGTTGGCACCTGGAATGACCGGTAGGTAATAATCGCCCTGGGTATTAAATTTGCTGATTGAACCTGTTAAGCCTGCAGTAAGATCCTTAAATACTTTGTAATTGATAGTGCCATATTCCTGCGTCAGCTTCTCTTTGGCATTATTGGTAACCGAGTTCTGGTAAATTACGGGGTTCTGGTAATTATACTGGTAAACAGGGTTGTCTGAACCGTCATCCATTTTGATCCTTATATAAGGCGGAATAACATTGGCCCAGTTGAAAACATCCCTGTTGACCAATTGGCGTGTTGTATTCGTACTTACAATACCCATCGCGATAGTCAGCTTGCCATTCATTGCTTTTTGCTCGGCGTTGAAACGCATGCCATATTGCTGTTTGCCGGTGTTAATCACGATACCCTGATTGTCCTGGTAGTTTACAGAACCGCGGTAACTGAAATTATCTGTGCCACCTGTAATGCCTAAAATATGGCTGTGCGAAATACCTGTACGTAGGAGGGCATCCCTCCAGTTATTGGTTACCCCGGCAGCACTATTATATTTATCATATGTAGAGGGGTCCACGCCAAGATTTTGGGCCTCAGTGTAAAACTCAGGCGTGGTAAGCATTACCGGCTTCTTTGCATCCTTGGAAAAAGATAAGAAACCGGAATAATCCACCAGCATGCGTCCGCTACGGCCCTTCCGTGTGTTGATAATAATTACACCATTTGCACCACGTGAACCATAAATAGCAGTTGCAGATGCATCTTTCAGAACATCATAAGAAGTAATATCACCCGGAGGTATGTTTGAAATCTGGCTAACATCATCCAGGATCACACCATCCAGTACCAGTAATGGACTTTGGCCGCCTGACAATGAAGTTTGTCCGCGTAAACGCAGTACAACCTCAGCATTTGGGTCACCGTCAACTTTAGTCACTACCAGACCTGGCACTTTGCCCTGGATCTGGTCCATTGGGTTTGTAACCAGGCCCTGTGTGAAATCCTTTGATGAAATGCTGGAAACCGCGCCTGTTACATCTTTTTTCCTGGCACTACCATATCCCACAACGACAACGTCATTGAGTCCGGTTGCTTCAGGTTTCATGGAAACAGATATGGTTGTCTGCTTCTCAATATTCACTTCCTGGCTAGTATAACCTACATAGGAAATAATAAGCACTTTAGCATCGTCCGCAACTTCAATAGCGAAGGATCCATCTTCCAGCGAGGTTACTGTCTTTGAGGAACCTTTTACACTTATAGTCGCCCCGGATAAAGGCTCACCTTTTTCATTGGTAATTTTACCGGAAATAAGCTTGTTGACAAATGCCTCTTTACCGGCAACAGCCTCCACATTTTTTGATATTACAAAAATTTCAGATGACTCAATAAACCGGTATTTCAATCCCTCTTTACCTAAAGCATTGTTTAATACTTCAGATACAGGCATATCCTTAACATTAATTGTTACGGTATTGACTTTTGAAAGAATGTCATTACTGTAAGTAAAACGGTAACTGGTGCTCTGTTCAATTGCTTTGAACAACCGGGTGAGTTTTACGTCCTTTAATGAAAGAGAGACTTTTTTATCCTGTGAATACACCCCTGCGCTTACAGACATGGTACAGGTTAAAATTAATGCAGCGACAAAATTCATAACCATTAGCAGTTTGGTTACTGGCGACGCTCCATAGCCTCGCCAATAAGCATGAGTTTTTTTCATACCTTTATTTTGGTTTTTTAATAAAAAATCGAAACAGCTGATTCCCTTTTTGAAGCTGTTTCAAAGCCTTGTGCACCAGGGGGAATGTCCCCACATTTCCCCTGTTTTTATTTTACGATTTTTACCGTTATTACATTTCCCGGCAATATGTTATAATGAAAACTCCTGGATTCCTTAAGCACATCCAGCACCATTTCCAGGTTCTCTTTTTCAAAAGTTCCGGTAAAACGGTAGTTTTTGGTTTCCTCATCACCAAAAACCACTTTTATCCCATACCAACGTTCCATTAAAGGAGCAATATCCTTCAGGGCGTTGTCATTAAAAATCAGTTTGTTTTCGATCCACCCAACCTCCTGTACATCACCCATTTCAGTTTTTTCAAGCTTTGTTACAAAAGGATCTGCTGCAATATTGTGTTGTTTCCTGTTGCCCGTAACTGTCACCTCCTGCTTTACATCATCAGTTATTTTTTCCCAATGAACTTTCTGGTTTGGATTGAGGATTATTTTCCGGTCATTGTCTTTTTTTAAAGTCACTTCCACCTGGCCCCTCAATAGGGACGTTTCTGTTCCTTTTTCGCCTGGGTAGGCCTTCACATTAAATGCTGTTCCAAGGGCTTTTACATCCATTGCCGGCGTATGTACTATAAAAGGCATGCTGCTGTTGTGCTTTACGTCAAAGAAGGCCTCGCCTTCAAGATAAATATCCCTTGATGTTTTGCCATAATTCCCGGTAATGCTCATACGACTACCTGCATTCAATATTACAATTGACCCGTCAGGAAGCTGGAAGTTTTTACGCTCGCCATAATTAGCCACGAAGGACCTGGTAAGTTCAGTTTTTACTTCATTCCTCGTATTCAGGAAATAATAACCCACCCAAATCACTGCTAATGCTGCAACTGCTCCCACAACCTTCAGTAAGAACGGAATAAGGCTGCTTTGATTCCTATTTGGGTAATCCATCATTTGAACAACAGGCGGCTCCTCCAGTTGGTCCAACCGGTTGATAAGCAATTCCTCCTGTTCCTCCCTGTCTGACAATGCAAGGGCATTAAATAATTCAAGATATCGTTCCCTGGCATTTTCAATGAGCGTTTGTTCATCTGGATTTTCACGTATAAAAGACTCCCAGCGAAGAATTTCCTCGCGGCTGTCTCTTTTACAATAACTGATAAATGATTCGTCAGTCATTAAATCTTCTATTTTCATAAAACCAGGTTGAATAGGGAAGTTTATTTTCAAACAGGAAGGTTACATAATAAGGAGGAGACGCCTTTTGATCTTTTTTACCCTCCGAAAACCGGAAAAATGGCATATTGATAAAATCGCACAAGAATTAGATAATAATGAATTGCTTTTTAAGGGTTGGCGATTAGCCTGGCAGGAATAATGATGCAATACTGACAATAACCTGTATGGATAAAGCGGCACCATATGCGCTTTGTTCCTTTTCGATATCCAGCTTTAGTTTCTTTAAAGCTTCATGTATTTTATTATATACGGTTCGATGGGCCAGGCCGGTTTTCTGGACAATTTCGTCATAATTCAATCCTTCATAAAACTTCATAACTATCAATTCTTTTTGGCGTGCGGGAAGGGCATTGATATTATGCATCAAATATTCATGTAGTTGCCTTTGGTCCTGGTTGGCAATAAGGTTTTCCTCCGGAGAGGGTAATGGCTCGTGGGCGACATTGCTCCAGGCAACTTCAAGGCGGGTTGATTTTTCAGTTTTAATCCAGTCTGCAGCCAGTTTCCGTAAAAATGAATTGATCAGGTAAGCCCTTACACTTTTTGCTTCCTGGATAGTTCCCCTTTTTTCCCATAAATACATAAACTGTTGCTGGATAGCATCCTTTACCAGATGTGGGTCCCTGATCTTTTTCAAACCTATAAACAACAGGCTATGGTAATATTTCCGGTATAATGCCAGGAACATTTCCCTATCACCATCCATCATTCCACGCCATAAGATCTCATCATTACACATAAGCAGTCGTCAGATCGCAGAATTGAATCTCTTAATATGACTTATCTAATGTAGCCTTAAGTTTTTATAATAGATGACTTATTATTTATCCAAATTGAAATTATTTTAATATGAATAGGGTGCATAAGATATCACTTACAGTTACTGCCCGGTAAACTGCCAGGCGGTTAGGTATTAAATGATAGATTTGACAAAAAGTTATTGATAATTTAATACAGTATTATGGACTTAAAGAAGGAAGCAGCTATTAAAGCAATCAGCTTTATTAAAGGGAAAAGTAAAATAGGACTTGGCGCGGGGTCAACAATAGCCCATATCGTTAATTTTTTGGCCATGGATATGGTGGCCGGCCAGGAATTAAGCTTGTTCACTTCCTCATTTACTACGCATCAATTGTTATTGGAAAAAGGATTTTCGGTTCGACATACTGGTGATATTGCGGAATTGGATATTTATTTTGACGGTTGTGACCAGGTTGACAAAGATCTGAATGCGGTCAAAAGCGGTGGCGGTATCCATACCCGGGAAAAATTACTCGCATCAATGGCGCAGTTGTTTATACTGGTTGGCGATCAAGCAAAGTATACCAGCCGTTTTGATGTTAAGTACCCTTTGGTTATCGAGGTATTGCCTGAAGCACTTTTTTTTGTACCTTATCAGGTGCATAAACTTTTTCCCGGTGCACGGGTTTCACAGCGGATGAGTGATAGAACTGATGGTGCTGTTATTACATTCAATGGTAATTACCTGTTGGATGTTTGGTTTACGGAATGGCCTGAGCCCGGGCCCATCAATCAATCGGTTAAGCTAATCACAGGAGTGGTTGAAACTTCACTGTTCTATAACCTTGCCCAAAAAGCCATCATTGCATATAATGAGGGTGTAATAGTCCATGAGAAACCAATTGGTTAAATATTCCGCCTTATTTAAAATTGGCAATTTCAATCAGCCTGTTCACATCCTGCACAATGATTTTCCTGCCTTTTGTTTCCACTATGCCTTCTTCCTTGAATTTTGTCAATACCCTTACTACATTCTCCCTTGCCGTTCCCACCAGGCTGGCCAGGTCATCGCGGCTCATGTTGATCTCAACCGGCATTCCCGGTTTGAAATTCACTTTATACTTTTCCCTCAGAACAATCAACTGGATCGCAAGCCTTTCCCTGACTGACTTCTGTGCAAACATGGCCAGGCTGTTGGCAAGTACTTCAAACTCATGGCTAAGTGTTTTCAATAACCTGCGGGTAAGCAAATCAGAATGCTGTAAGGCCGCCAGGAAATCCTCTTTTGGAATAAAAGTCACTTTAGTGTTCTCAAGTGCAGCTGCCGAATCGGGGTACCTGCCTTCGGATAGTATGGCATGATAGCCAATCAGTTCACCTGCGTTGGCAACATAAATGATTTGCTCACGGCCTTCCTTATCAAGTTTATACTTCTTTACTTTCCCCTCTGTGATATAAAAAATACCTGCCGGATAGGCACCTTCCCAAAAAATGATCTCCCCTTTTCCATAATTCTTTTCTGTTTTATTGGCGGTGAGCAGTTCAAATTCCTCAGGGGGAAGGTGTGCCAGTACAGACTCGCTCTTAAAGTCCCATTTGTCTATTGGAAAAATACCTTTTATACTCATGATTGCCTCCAATTTACAAAAACGGAAAGTGATAAAAATTACTATTTGGACCGCAAAGGTTTACCACAGGCAGCTTAAAGGTAAAATAGCTTTGTTCCATGAAAAATAAAAAATCAAACCTAAAAGACCTCTACTATACAAATGACCATGAGTGGATTGATTTCAAGGGTACCATAGCCTTTGTTGGAATATGCGGTTTTAAACTGACCGGATTCAAGGAGATACAGCAAATAATCTTTTCTGAGCTATCGGGATTTAAAAAGCAGGGTGAAATAATTGCAAAGATCCGTTATAATGATTATGAAATAGAAGCACATATGCCGGTGGACGGGAAAATCCTGAAGGCCAATGACCTGTTAATCTCAGGTAAGCAGCAGGTTTTGTTGAATGAACCAGAGAAAAACGGATGGATCGCCCAGATAATACCATCCCGGCCATTTGAAAGAAAGGATTTGCTGCTTCCAAAAAAGTACCAGATGAATGGCAAAAGTAAATACGCGAAGTAGGACAAAAAAGCCGCCCAATATGAACCATGGTGAAATAAGTACTGCAGCCAAACCCTGGCTAGGTTCAGACGAAAATTTTAACCAGCTATATCCAGATAGCATAAAGTTGTTGGCCAAAAGACATTGGACTCCAATAGCTGTTGCGGAAAAAGCGGCATCCTTCCTGGCTGCAGAAAATAACACCAGGATACTGGATGTTGGAAGTGGTGTAGGGAAATTTTGCCTTGCAGCAGCCTGTTACAAACCGACAGCATTCTTTTACGGAGTTGAACAAAGGAACATGCTCATTGCACATGCAGAATCAGCAAGGACTGAAATGCAACTCGGGAATGTATCATTTATCCATGGCAACTTTACGCAACTCGATTTCAATTACTTTGATCATTTCTATTTCTACAATTCATTTTATGAAAACCTTTCCGGGACGGACAAAATAGACGACAGCATTGATTATACTCGGGAACTATACAATTATTATAATCGCATTTTATTTAAAAAACTGGAAGAAAAACCTGCGGGGACCAGGCTGGTAACCTATTTCAGCGGTGAAGAAGAAGTTCCACCATCATTTCATATAGTATGTACAGACATGGGCAATCTATTGAAATTCTGGATAAAAATCTGAAGTCCTTGTAGCAGGCGAAACTTTAATAAATAAATAATCCAAAAAAACAGGCATGCCCTTAACATTAAATGAATACCGGGAAAAACTGATTAAAAAAATACTTGCTTCCGATTCACAGGAGGCGGTAAAACGGTTCATTGATTTTTCGATAAAACTGTTCGAGCAAAATGATATTCATGTTGATATCATCGACCTCTTTGTTGAGAAAACAATCAGTGAACTGGAATTATTCAGCCCGATGGAAAAAGACTCCGGTCAATGGCGCAATATCCAGTTGGCCAGGATACTCTTGAACCGAAAAAAAAATCGTTGATTGGACTGGCAATCCCAAAGGGATAATGACTGCATAAATTGCCTGTTTATCTTTAAATTGAGTGCTTAAAGTGAAGCGCTCATGGCAACAACTTATGATGCAATTGTTATAGGGTCCGGAATCAGCGGGGGCTGGGCGGCTAAAGAACTTTGTGAGAAAGGTCTTAAAACCCTCTTATTGGAACGCGGTAAAAATGTGGAGCACCTTAAAGATTATCCAACTGCTGTCAAGCATCCCTGGGAATTCCCATACCGCGGACAGCTTCCCCTTGAAACACTTAAGGAAAACCCGATTGTGGCGCGTTGTTATGCATTTAATGATACCAGTGACCACTTTTTTGTAAAAGATAAAGAACACCCCTATATCCAGGAAAAACCCTACGATTGGATCCGCGGGTACCAGGTAGGCGGGAAATCGCTCTTGTGGGCAAGGGCAACACAGCGTTGGAGCAAATATGATTTCGAAGGTCCCGCCCGGGATGGATATGCCGTAGACTGGCCAATCCGGTATGAGGATATCGCCCCATGGTACAGTCATGTAGAAGCCTTTGCAGGCATAAGTGGCAATAAAGACGGACTTGATACTTTGCCGGATGGCGAATTTTTACCGGCATGGGAGATGAATATTGTGGAGAAGGAGATGCAGAAAAGGATTATGGGCCGGTTTAAAGACCGGAATGTGGTGCAAGGCCGCTGCGCCCACCTTACTGAACCCAAGGAAATCCATTTACAACAAGGGAGGGGCAAGTGCCAGGCCCGGAGCATGTGTGAGCGTGGCTGTCCCTTCGGCGGCTATTTCAGTTCTAATTCCTCCACAATTCCATGGGCTGCCAAAACCGGTAACCTCACCCTGAGACCCGATTCGGTTGTGCATTCCATTATATATGATGATAAAATAGGTAAGGCCAGCGGAGTAAGGGTAGTTGATGCCCATACCAAAGAAATGATTGAGTATTATGCCAAAATCATTTTTGTAAATGCAGCTACCTTAAATACCAACCTGATCTTATTGAACAGTACATCTTCGCGTTTCCCGAACGGCCTGGGTAACGACAGTGGTTTGCTGGGTAAATTTATTGCCTTCCACAACTACCGGGGAACTCTAAATGCTACAATGGATGGTTATGAGAATGATTATTATTTTGGCCGAAGGCCAACTGCGCCGATGATGCCAAATTTCAGGAATGTACACAAACAGGAAATGGATTTCCTGAGGGGCTATATGACTTTTTATTCTGCCGGAAGGGCTGGCTGGGGCCACGATGTGCCTGGTAATCCTGTTGGCGGATCTTTTAAAGAAGGCACTTCAGAAGCGGGCCCATGGGGCGTTTTCATGATGATGCAGGGTGAAACGATTCCAAAGGAAACTAACCTGGTAAGCCTGAGTAAGGACCAGAAAGACCAATGGGGTATACCTTTGTTATCGGTTAATGTTGGCTATGATGAAAACGATGAAAAATTGTTGAAAGACTTTTTGGAGCAGGGGGCTGATATGCTGGATGCGGCAGGTTGTAAAAATATCAGTTCGAATGATAGTAAACAGGCGCCCGGGCTGGATATCCATGAAATGGGCGGAGCGCGTATGGGTAAGGATCCTAAAACGTCACTGCTGAACAAATGGAACCAGATGCACCATTGCAAGAATGTTTTTGTAACTGATGGAGCCTGTATGACATCCACCAGTACGCAAAATCCATCGCTTACGTTTATGGCCATTACAGCACGTGCGGCCAATCATGCCGTAGAAGAATTAAAAAAAGGTAACCTTTAAATTGAATACATGAAAAATATCCGGGTATTGGTTGTTGGCTGCGGTAACATGGGTGCATCTCATGCACAAGCTTACCAGTCATTGGATGGGTTTGAAATTTGTGGTATTGTTTCAAGGGGAAACAGTAAAGAGTTGTTGAATGAACTACTGGGCGGAGGCTATGCCTTATTTGATCAATATGAAGATGCATTGGCAAAAACAAATCCTGATGCGGTTTGCATTTCAACTTATCCCGATACACATGAAACATTCGCTATTGCAGCGTTGGAAAAAGGTTGTCATGTGTTTATAGAAAAGCCCTTGGCTGATACTGTTGCCGGTGCTGAAAGGGTAGTGGCAGCTGCAAAAAAAGCCGGTAAAAAACTGGTAACAGGATATATCCTCCGGCACCATCCATCCTGGCAGTATTTCATCCAGTCGGCGCAAACATTGGGCAAGCCATTGGTGATGCGAATGAACCTCAACCAGCAGAGCCATGGCCGCATGTGGACTGTACACCGCAACCTGATGCAGAGCCTGAGCCCGATCGTCGATTGCGGGGTCCATTATATAGATGTGATGTGCCAGATGACCCGTTCAAAACCCATTCAGGTATGCGCCATCGGGGCGCGGTTAACCGAAGAAATCCCTGCAGGTAATTATAATTACGGCATGTTACAGATCCGGTTTGAGGATGGCTCAGTAGGCTGGTATGAAGCAGGCTGGGGGCCTATGATCAGCGAAACTGCATTTTTTGTAAAAGACGTAATCGGACCAAAGGGTGCTGTGTCAATTGTGGCCAGGTCGGCCAGTGCAGCAGGCCATTCAGATGATGTAGGATCTCATACCAAAACGGAATCCATCCGCATACACTTTGCAGACCTTAACATGCAGGACGAGTTCAGTAAAAAAGATGAATGGGTAGACCTTAAAGATGAACCCGATCACCAGGAATTGTGCAATCGCGAACAATTGTATTTTTTAAATGCTATCCGAAACAATTCTGACCTTGCTGACCATATGGAAGATTCAGTCAATAGCCTTCGGATCGCTTTTGCCTGTGATGAATCGGTAAGAACCGGGCAGGTAGTTCAATTGTAGAAAATCTTATAGTATTGATGAAGACAGTTGTACATAAGAGCACCATTCCCGAAACCCAGTTATTTGTTATTAAGGATTTAAGGGAAAGGCATTTTGACTCCACCTGGCATGCACATTCAGAGTTCCAGTTATTTGTTGTGCTGGAAGGGACAGGCACCCGGTTTATAGGTGATAATATTAAAACCTTTAAACCAGGTGAACTTATACTGACCGGACCAAATCTTCCCCATTTGTGGCGCAGCGATGATGACTATTTTCTTAAAAACGGGGAATTATTTACCCATGGTATTGTGCTTTACCTGAATGAGCAATTTTTGGGAGAAAATACGCTGGAGAAAGAAGAGATGATTGCATTAAAAAAACTGTTTTCAAAATCAATGCGGGGGCTGGAGTTTTACGGAGAACGTAAGGACCGGGTTATCGCATTGATGCAGGAACTTATAAAACTAAAGGGGCTCGATCGTGTGATCGTTTTACTACAGATTCTACAGGAATTGGCCAGTACCAGGGAATTCCATTTTATATCGCATGCGTCTTATGATAATCCCTTTAAAAAAGGGGAAACAGATCGTGCAAATATTGTTTATGAATTTGTAATTAAAAATTTCCGGAAAAAAATTATCCTGGAGGACGTGGCTGCGATGGTGCACATGACCCCGACTTCATTTAGCCGATATTTTACACGGCACAGCAATAAAAATTTCTCGGCTTTTGTGAGTGAAATCAGGATAAAACATGCCTGTAAATTATTGGTTGAAACCGAACAGGCTATCGAAGAAATCTGCTATGAATGCGGTTTTAATACACTCTCCAACTTTAATAAACAGTTTAAGGATTTAATTCAGGACAAACCATCTTCTTACCGTAAACAATTCATGACAGTGTAAATTCAGGCAGGTGAATTATTTTTCCACCGTTCATGGCGGATTCATGCGCCAGGATGCCCACGCAGGTAATATTGGCAGATTGCCTCGCATTTGGATATGCCTGTCTTTTTTCCGTCAATGCGCTCAGGAATTCATGCACGAGGTGGGGGTGGGAACCACCATGCCCAGCGCCTTGTATAAAGGACAAATGCTGGTTGTCTTTTGCATCATACACGCCACCAGTCGTGAAGGACTGGATTTCGGCCGGTAATAAATGGGCGAAATCCGGAATGGTTATTTTCATGGGTGTTTCGCCGGTGTGCAACACTGAGGGTTCATGTTCAATTAAGGTCCATTCGAAACTTTTTTTCGATCCATATACATCAAAACTTTCCCGGTATTGCCGGGCTGTATTGAATAAGGAACGGGTTACTTCAGCTGCGAGGTCTGAATCGTTGAATTTTATATGGCAGGTTTCAATTGCAAATGGAGAGCCGTATTTAGAGACGAGGTTTTCATCAATGCGACCCGATCCAAAGCAGGATACATACCCTGCATCCTTTTTTGCCAATGCAACTACAGGTGCTACGCAATGAGTGGCATAATACATAGGAGGGAGGCCTTCCCAATAGCCAGGCCATCCGGCCATTTCCTGCTGGTGGGAAGCACGAAGGAATTGGATCTTTCCCAATTGACCTGACTCAGCCAGGCTTTTGATATATAAAAACTCCCTGCTGTACACTACCGTTTCCATCATCATATAGGTGAGACCGGTTGCTTCCGTTAAAGCAACAATTTGCGCACATTCCTCCACGGTAGTGGCCATGGGCACAGTACAGGCTACATGCTTCCCTGCTTTCAGTGCCATGATTGATTGCTGCGCATGATTTTGGATGGGTGTATTGATATGAACAGCATCGATTTCAGGATCTCCCAATAATTCATCGTAACTGGAATACCGCTTTTCTATACCAAATGCATCACCGATCTGATTCAGTTTCCGGGCATCCCTCTGGCAGATCGCATACATATTTGCACTAGGGTGCCGCTGGTATATCGGTATAAATTCTGCGCCAAATCCTAATCCAATGATGGCTACATTGATTTTATTAATTTTCATATAAATGATTGTAGTGTATTAAATATTAATACAGGTTCAGCTTGCCCATTGCTTTAAAAATGCAAGTCCGTCGCTGGCAAATTTGTCCTGGTTTTCTGCCAATGGCCGCCAGATGCAAACTGCTCCGGCCAGCTCTTTATTATTGGGCGTGAAGCTTTCAATAGATATGACGCCGCTATACCCAATTGCTTCCAGACCAATCCTGCAGGCATTCCAGTTGGCTTGCCCGCTACCTGGCGTACCCCTGTAATTCTCGGAAACCTGGAAATGAATTAAATAATCACCGGCACAAATAATGGCTTTTTCAATATCCGGTTCTTCAATATTCATGTGAAAGCCATCAAGTATAATTTTTGCTGCGGGGTGACCAATGTCTTTCACGAGCCGGACTACATCTGCGGCTGTATTCACCAGGTCTGATTCAAACCGGTTTAATGGTTCCAGGGCAATTTGTAAATTCCTGGATGCGGCCATATCACAAACGATACGTAAATTTTTTACGGCCAGCTCCCATTCCAGAATGCGTTGTTCCGGTGCAACCATCCTTGCCTTTCCCACTGCAGAATACATAGGGCCTGCAAGGAAGCCGGCATTCCAGGCCACGCAGAAATCCAGACAGTTTTCTATGTATTGAAAACAGTTGTCGTGCATTGTTGTATCACTATTTGTTAAATCGCGTGTAGGGCCAAACGCACCGCAGGCAATGACTTTTAAACCAAATTCCTGCATGGCAGACCGAACTGCAACCGGGTCAATCAGCAGTGGGTCTTCTATAGCTATTTCAATAGCATCGAATCCCAATACTGCTGTTTTTTCAAACAGTTCCCTTATAACAGCGCTCTGAAAGGGAGAAGTCCATAACCAGGTACTTACTCCAAAACTGACTGGTAGTGCCATATTGAATCAGGTTTTTTTATTTTTTGGTTACCTGCATGATACCTTTCATTATCCGCCAATGTCCTGGGAATGAACAGATATATGGATACTCACCCGGCGTATCAGGAACCTTCAAAATAAAAGCATAGGATCCACCGGGATTAATCAGCGGAGTACCTGCAAGCACTTCAGGCAAGTCAGGAATATATTGTTTGGAAACACCAATTGGATCCTTAGCTAAATTATCTGCCGCTGCGCCAACTTTTTCGAGGCTGCCTGGTTGCAAAACCAATAGGTTATGTTGCATGAAATCGGGGTTCTGCAATTCAATCTTTATGGTGCTACCGGCTTTTACCGTAAATGTTTGCCGATCGTATTTCATCGCCTCTTTGACTACTTTCAACTGGATGAATTGATCATATTTAGCGGTTGGTGCTGCAGCTTCAGTAATGGCTGGTTGTATGGTTGCCGCAGGTGATAAAATTTGCAAGGCCTCTTGGATCCAGCGGTCATTGATATTGTCGGGTTGTTTGGCCATTTCAGCAAGTATGCCTGCCTTTTCAGCAGAAGCGGGAAGCCCTGATAAAGCCACTAAGGCCGCCAGCCTTACCCGTAAATCCTTATCCTTAAAAACATTGGCTTTGTTGAGTTGCGCTAAATATGCAGCATTTTTTGGAAGCACCTGTATAGCTGCTTTTCTCACACCTGCCGCAGGATGGTGCAAAGCTTTTAACGCTACATCCAGTGCCTCCTGGTTGTCACCGTTCAATGCATTCAAGCCATGAATTGTCCATAGTGCATGAATGGCCGGAGCATTAATTCCTGTTTCATCGAGACTTTCATTTTGCACAATTTTATACAAATCAGGAAGCACATCTTTATTGCCTGCTTCAACCAGCAGCCTTTGTGCATGTGTTCTCCAAAACATATTATCATCCGTTAAAGCCTTTGTTAGTCCTTTCAGGTCTTTTTTATCCAGTGATTTTATTGCTGAAGGTTTTGCATTTTTATAAACAACCCGGTATATCCTGCCACGGTCGTGATCACGCAACGGGTTGATATGTGCATTGCCTTTTCCTGTTTCAAAACCCGGAGGCGTTGGGTTATGCTGGATAATAAAATCATACCAGTCAGCTACCCATAATGCACCATCCGGACCAACTTCCGCCTGGATCGGTCCCATCCACTCATCGGCGCTGGCCAGTATATTCCAGCCATCGCCTTTCTCCTTGAAACCTGCCCCGTTTTGTTCAAGGATTTGCTTGTGGATCAGTCGTCCGGTTGGCTCACAAACAAAAGCAATATGGTTCCAGTATTCTTTCGGGAAATTCCTGGCAGTATAGAGACCGTGACCCGCTGCTGCAGTAAAGCCACCAAATACATCAACCTGCCGAAGGTTTTTTGTAACGACATGGATGGCATAGTGGTTGTCAATTTTATCAATACCGGTTTCCTTGCCGGGAACAACGTCAAGCAGTTTTTTGGGCAGGCCATAAAAACCACTATGGGTATTGTTCGCGGTTGAAATAAAAACATCAAACTCTTCTGAAAAACCCAGTCCCCAGGTATTGTTGCTGGTAGTGGACAAATACTCCAGTTGTTTACCATCTTGCCGGAAGTGATACAAGCCCTGTGAAAAATGCATTGAATCATTTCCTACTTTGCCTTTGAAACCAGAATACCCGACTGTGCCCCATATCTGGTTATCGAATCCATACCGGAAATTGGAAGGGCCGGCATGGGTATCGAAAATTCCCCAGCCAGTCATGATGGTATCCCTTTTATCTGCTTTATCATCGCCATTGGTATCCTGCAAAGAAATGAAATAAGGCGCCTGCGCAACGATGATGCCATTCCCGCTAAATGTAAAGCTGGTAGGTATATTCAGTTTATCAGCGAATATGGTGAACTTGTCCGCTTTGCCATCCCCGTTGGTATCTTCCAGGATTTTAATACGGTCATCGCCTTTTTGTTTGTCCTCCAGTACGGTATTCGGATAGTCTACTGTTTCTATAACCCATAAGCGGCCCCTTTCATCCCAATTCATATAAATGGGGTTAATGATATCGGGTTCAGAAGCGAATAGCTGTAATTCAAAATCAACCGGTACCTGCGTTAATAACATCGATTCGGCAGGTGATAAAGACGCCTGTAATTTGGGTGCCGGGTTCCGCTGTTCATAATTCGGAATTACCGCATCGGTGTATACAGGTGAAGGAATTTTCAAACTCTTCAGTCTTTTGAGGGCTTTATCCCCAACAGCCCAGAGGATGCCATTTTTTACGAGTTGCTGAAATCCCGGATTATTAAAAGTTTTTTCATCATGGCCATAGGCTGTATAAAATACCCGACCGTCGCCATAATCCCTTACCCAGGTATAAGGTTCATGGTGCGAACTGTCCACCCTTTCTGTAAGTACTTTGATGGCCTTGCTGAGTTTATCATGTACATAGGTTTCATCGGTTGTTTTGAAAGCCTGGACATTTTTCATTACAGGGTGCACTGTATCAGTAATTACAGCGTAAAAAGAATCAACCTGGTGCGATAAAAATTGTCCGCCGATCAGTTCCACCACTTCGGGTGAATTGCGGAAGCAATAGGAAGCGCAATGCAGTGGAATAAAACCTCTGCCTGATTTTACATACTGCAATAATGCTTTTTCCTGCGAAGGCGTTATTGAATCATAATTGGCATAAAGGATAAGACCATCGTACTTGTTTAGGTTTTCCTCATTAAGGTCATCGGGTGTAGTAGTATAGCTAATATTGATGCCATCCTTAAAATACTCTTTTGATAAAATTCCGGCAAGCTGTTCCGAATTGTGGTGTTCACTGGTATGACCAAGGAACAATATTTCCAAACGCCTGGGAAGGTCGTCCCTGCTGTTTTTACATGCTGGGAACAATGTGCAAAGCCCAATGGTAAATAGCAGTAACCAGCTAGATCTTTTATGCATGGCAGGAGATTAATTCGTTAAACATTATTCGGTACTTAACGAATATCCCATTATAACCCGGTAGATCTTTTTCGTTTTTTATCCAATACCGACTGTATTATATCTCAATTTTAATGAAGTGTTAGTAGTTGTGTTATTTTAAAGGATATATATTGGTGGATTATACCGCTAGGAGGTGGGGAGTTATGATTTTTTAAGATTGACCGTCCTGCCGCTTTTTGCAGATTCCTTTGCCGCTTCTAGGATCTTTGCAACGATAAGGTTTGTTTCGAGTGAATACAAACCGTAAGGTGGTACCGTAATCTTTTTACGGATCACATCAGCGAAATACAGGAATGGGTCAGTATAAGTATGCGTTTCCTCAGGTTTCACTACCAACACCTGTTCGGGTGAATTCCGGCCTTTAATGCGCATATCTTTATTAGTTGAAGAAATGGCATAACCCGCTTCTCCATACACTTCCATGTCCTTGCGGTGATAAGGCCAGCTCCAGGAAGCCTGGATTATACATTGTGCGGTCGGGTAAGTGAGTATAATTGTCGCTTCGTCATCCACTTTGGGATAGATGGCAGGTTTCAATTGCTGGGTCACACAGGTGACCGTTTGCGGTATTTGGCCTTTCATGAGGTAAGTCATCAGGTTGGCGCCATAACAACCAAAGTCCATCAGTGCGCCACCGCCACCATTCTTTACCGGGTCAGTAAGCCATTCAAAAAACCAGGGCTGAACTCCAATTTCTTTGGGGCCCATATGTCCGTCGTGAACGACCACTTTACGAATGGTACCCATAAAAGATGTGTCTGCAGCCAACTGGTAAGCCTTTTCGGTTACCGGGTACCAGGAAGTTTCAAAATTGGTTAATACCAGGGTATTGTATTTTTTAGACAAGGCCAGCATTTTATTTGCATCTGCTGCTGTTGTTGCCAATGGTTTTTCCACCATTACAGGGATGCCTTTTGGCGCACAGGCTTCCACTACGCTAAGGTGCGAATTGGTTGGGCCAAATCCCAGCACACCATCGGGTTTTACTTTTTCAAGCATAGTGCTCAGGTCTGTAAAGAATAAGGATTTATCCAGGTTATATTTTTGGGCCATTTGTTCTGCCAGTTGCCTGTTGGATTCATAAATACCCACGAGATGGATCAGGTCGTCATCTTTCCGGCTTAACAGCCATGAATTGTGGCCGTGTGATATACCGGCAACGGCTAAGCGAACCGGCCCGGCTTGTGCAACCCCCGCTTTTGCTGCAGCTGGATGGAATGCAGCGGCCAAAAGGAATATGCAAAAAAGCAGCAGTTTTTTTTGAGCAGGCATGGCAACAGTTTTGTATGAATTTAATTCATCTAAGTGATAAGTGGACAAATCAACACAGTGGGTATGTATTTTATTGTAAAAAGGCCGGTTTGCATCAGGAAATCGGCAGTTGGTAGAAATTGTAAACGGAGTTTTTAGTTTTTTGGATAAATTGCCAGTATCGTTAATTCAACAAAAAAGAAATATTGCCATGGCCCAAACCCAAACCGCAGAGCCGTTTTTTTTCCGTGAAACAAAACCCGCAGCTATCCGTCTCTGGCATTGGCTTGCTGCCTTGTTTTTTGCCTGTACCATAATTACTGTTTTATTCGCGTCCACCTTGTTTAAAATGAAGCCCAATGTTGCAGTGGTGCAGGAACAGGTGCAAAGGGCAGGTGGTACAATCACCGAAAAGCAGGCCTTCAGTGTAGCCCATGAGTACAGCGATAAATTGTGGATGCTGCATAAGTGGCTTGGTTACGGACTTTCAATTTTATTGTTATGGCGTATTATTGCTGAAGTAACTATTTCGAAAGAGAAAAAGTTGAGTGCCAGGATTAAAAAAGCCATCTCTTATCCCGATGCTGACCAGGAAAAAAAGCATTATATGACGGTTCAATATAGCTATCTCATTTTTTATGGGTTATTTATCCTGATGGCATTAACCGGACTGGTACTGGCATATGAAGATGTGGAATGGCTTAAGCCAATCCATGAGCCTGCAGAACAAGTGCATAATGTGGTTCAGTATGGCTTATATGGTTTCATTCTTTTTCATATTGTTGGTGTGATAAGGGCCGACCTTGGCCGCTATGGTGGAATTGTTTCAAGAATGATCAATGGAAAATAATATGATACCGTTAGCAAAACTTGGCAGTGAAGGTCTTGTCACCTCCAGGCTGGGACTGGGTTGTATGGGAATGAGCGAATTTTATGGCCATCACGATGATGCAGAGAGCCTGAAGGTATTGGATCGTGCGGTTGGGTTAGGCATTGTGTTTTGGGATACTGCCGATATGTATGGTCCATATACCAATGAAGTGCTGGTCGGAAAGGCATTGCAAAAACACCGTAAAAAAATTACACTTGCCACTAAATTCGGATTTGTCCGTGGTGAAGATCCTGCGGCAAGGGGCATTAATGGTCGGCCCGAATATGTGATGTCTTCCTGTGAAGGCAGTTTGAAAAGATTGGAAACTGATGTCATCGACCTTTATTACCTGCACCGTAAAGACCCGAATACACCGATTGAAGAAACAGTTGGTGCAATGGCCAAATTGGTCGGCCAGGGTAAGGTCAGGGGCATTGGCCTGAGTGAAGTTTCTGTTGAAACACTTCGTAAAGCGCATGCAGTTCATCCCATAACAGCAGTACAAAGTGAGTATTCTTTATGGACCCGCGATCCGGAGGACGGCATACTACAGGCGTGTAAGGAGTTAGGAATAGCATTCGTAGCCTATAGTCCTTTAGGCAGGGGGTTTTTAACGGGCCAGATTAAACGTATTGAAGATTTTGAACAGGATGACTGGCGCAGGTTTAGTCCGCGTTTCCAGGGTGATAATTTCCGGGAAAACCTGGACCTGGTAGACCAGGTGGTTGCGATCGCGGTAGAGAAACAATGCACACCTTCCCAACTTGCATTGGCATGGGTACTTGCCCAGGGAGACCATATTTTTCCAATACCTGGTACCAAACGAATAAAATACCTTGAAGAAAATGCAGCTGCTGTTAACCTACAATTAAACCCGGATGAACTGTCGCGGCTGCACGAGGTATTTAGTGCCGGTGTTGCTGGTGACCGTTATCCGGAATTAGGCATGAAATTTATCAATGGATGAAAGAGGAACAGGATTATATCGCGCATAAAATTGCCGGCTCCATAGTTATTGATGGTGACGTCAAAAAACCGGAATGGCAGCAGGCTCAATGGAGTAAACGTTTTGTGGACATGGTGACCGGTGAGCCTGGTATGTATAATACCAAATCGGCCATAGTGTGGAACGATACACATATCTATATTGCCTTTGAAGCCGAAGAACCATTTCTGGAAGCAAAATTAACCGAGCGGGACAGCATCATATTTTTAGAGAATGACCTGGAGTTGCTTATCGATGGGCAGGATTGTTATTATGAATTAGAGATCAATGCGGCAAATACAATCTATGAAGTTTTCTTTATCTGGAAAGATGCCTATACAAAGGGTAGCAGGTTTGATATCCCACAATTCGATGTTCACCATTCGCAAGCTTATACTTTTGGCGGGGACTATGACCGCACTGGCGCCAGTTTCTGGAAGGGAAGGCATCCTCGCGGCATAAGATGGGCATTCACGAATTTTGATATGCCCGGCCTGGAAACAGCAGTACAGTTAAAAGGAACGTTAAATGACCACAGAGATATAGACCAGGGCTGGAGTTTGGAAATTGCCATACCCTGGGCCAGCCTTGGCTTACTCGCTAATGGCCGGTCCATTCCACCACAGGATGGTGATATTTGGAATATGTTCCTCGGAAGGTTCCAGAAACTTATGGTTGGCGGGCAGGAAGTATCTCCACACCCTGCCATGGCGATGACAAGCCATGGTGTTTATGATACACACCTGCCCGATAAGTGGAGCAAAATTTTATTTAGATCTTATTAGTCCCGGTTTTGATATCAAAAGTATTCGACCCGCCTCCCCAGGTTAATTTCAGTTTCATGGGAACATTTGATTCAATCACCAATTCGGGTTTTTGTTTCACATTGGTTCTTGTGGAACAACGCAGGGAAAGTAATCCATCCTTTCCAATCGGATAACGATCTATACCGTGTTCTTCCAGCAACCGTACATCCCAGTTAATGGTTTGGTCCTGCAGGTTTGAAGTGATGCCAAAGATGCTTTCAAACATCACTGAAATCGGAACCAGGCCGGTCCAGCCGATAAAATCAGGTCTTGCCAGGAAGCCAGGTTCAGTGGCTTCGGGTGCATAATATTCAAAGAAGGTACCTGTGTTTTTAAATACTTCCATCACTTGCTGGTGGTGTTTCATGGCGATATCAAATGCCTGTGCTCCAAAGCCCTTGTTTTTCAATCCGGTAATCACCATATAATTGGCAGGCGCCCATACACCACCTTGCCAGTAACGGCCATCAGCCTGGTATTTTTCATGGTCTGCAGGTATGGATGGAATAGGATGTTTGCGGGCAAAGGTTTTGGGATCACTTAAATGCGCTACAAACTTTTTTAGTTCTTCTGGTTCAAGTATATCGGTCCACAGTGCCCAATAGGCGCCAATACTTTTCAGTGTGCCCAGGGAACCATCGGCATAACGGTCATAGAAAAACGAAGTCTTGGGATCCCATAGTTTTTCACGGATGTATTTTTTCAGGAATTTGGTTTCCTCTTCGATGTCTTCAATTTCCTGCCAGCGTTCTGTATAGAATCCGAAATCCACCAGGATTTTTCCAATGAATAATTGTTGCAGGCAGGTATCCAGCCAGGTCATGAACCCATTGGAATAAATGGGGTTATACTGTTTTTGCACCCTGGGTTGGTTATCCATACCTGTGCCCCATCCGCTGGACCAATAAGAACCATCCTGCCAGGTGCGGTTTAAGCGCAGCCATTGGTAATAGGCGCAGAGAACCGGGAAGATTTTGTGTATCCTGCTGAGGTCGCCAAATTGCTGGTAATAGGCCAGCTCACTCCAGGGAATCAGGTTTGGGCCGGTACTGGTCGGATCATAACGGTGGAAGCAATCACCTCCGGTTTTCCCCCACATTTCCCGGGAAATAAATCCATCGGGATGTTGTTTGGCATAAAAATTATTCAGTGTTTGCTGAAATGGATAGGCCCTTGATCCATAACGCGCGAACATGGTAATAAATGTGGAATCCCACATAAAAATATTACCGTTGTAAGCAGTATCAATATATGAGCAGGGAAAACCAGATTGCGGTGCGGGGTCCTTTATATTCTTAACAGCGATCTCCCAGGCGCGCCAATACATATCGATGGCCTGCTGGTTTCCTTTCCATACAGGAGAAGGCAGTATCTCCCGCGCCTGTTTAAATGTTGGCGCAGGAACAAGGGTAGGTTTCGCACCCCTGAATTCATTCTCTGTTACAAAAATGTTTTTGATATAGGTATTCTTGTACGGGGAGTTTTCATCTCCATCAATAAAAATTTTCTCAGGTTTTTTTTCCCGGGCAAGCAGGGCCGAACCGGGAACTGCAGCAGAACCGGCGATCAGGGCAGCATTCCTCAAAAATTTCCTTCGTGAATCCATAATAAAATGATTTAAATATTATTACCGCTTATTTGGCAAGGAATATATTCCCCGCTAAGATATTCTTCCGAACTATCAATATTGGTATTCGTATACAACTTTACCCAATAATTTTTGTGCTTTATCGTAACAGAGGTCCATTTTTTTCAATCCCCCGGGTTCATACTGGTAATACCAGGACTGGTATTCATTGGTACCGGATGGAACTACCACCATCTTTTTCAACTGATCATTTTCGTTATATTCAAACATATAATCCGGTAAAAGCCTTTTTGCCTTGGCGTTATAGCGGACCACATCGGTAAGCCTGTTTTTTGCGTCATAATAATAATAAACGGTTGATGCGGGCAAATTTGCGCGTGTCACTTTTTCTTCCCCAACATTGCCATGTTCATCCAGTATAAACTGAACAAAAGTGGTATCTACATTATCCCTGACCCTTAACATCTTTGCAGGTTTGCCATTGGCATCGTAGGTGTAAAAGTGGGTTTCGCTGGTTGTTATATTGTCTGATATACTCACAGTGGTTATTGTTGACAGGCGGCCCATTACATCGTAGGTATAGGTTGTTGTACTCGTGGCATTCTGGGCACTGTCTGTTGTATTTGTCAGCTTGTCTTGTTCATTGTAACGGGTAAACAGGTAGGAATCGCCAACAACTGTTGTGCTGGTAAAAGTGTTTACTGTCCGCCTCGCCAGGTCAATATTTTGCTCGCAGGTAAACCCGGCTGTTTCAGTCGAATTGCCACCGTAACTAATTAGGTTAACCTTTTTTACTGAATGCTGTTTAAAGCTGGTAAATTGTTGGCTGGATTGGCCTGTAGTCACCAGGTCTTTGTAGTAATACTGGGCAAAAACCGGTTGAATTATAATGATTAAGGAAAGGGCGGACAGGATTTTTTTCATATCTGGGGCTGCTAATTACCTGCGATAATATCTATTTTTATTCAAATTTCAAGAAAGTGTCCCATTATCACGAGAGATCCGAAAAAAACTGCCTGAATTGCGGAACCCTTGTGGAAGGTAGATACTGCCAAAATTGCGGGCAGGAGAATATTGAGCCGAAAGAAAGTTTCCTTGGACTGCTTACCCATTTCATTTATGATATCACCCATTTCGATGGCAAGTTTTTCAGCACCCTTAAGTGGCTGGTGGCAAGGCCGGGTTTTTTATCAAAAGAGTTTATCAGCGGTCGCAGGAACAGTTACCTGCATCCTATCAGGATGTATGTATTTACTTCAGCTTTTTTCTTTTTGGTATTTTTCACCCTGTTTAATGCTGGAAATATTGTTAAAACAAATGAAGAGGAACCCAGTTTGAAAAGAGCTCAATTGGTTGCCGCCAGGGAAAACCTGGCAGCCAGCAGTGAAACTACCAATGACAGCATTGCAAGGGTTGTCAGCAAAAAACTGGCGGCGGACATTGATAAGGAAATAGGGACAATTGACAGCCAGTTTAAAGCTGCTGTCATGATTGATTCTATAAAAAAATCTGCTGCAGGCAAAACCCAAAAAAATGTGAAGGATTCCCTTGAAGGGAAAGGGCTCAAATTCAGGCATACCCCAATTGGAGAAGAAGCAGGTAATGCCTTTATCAAAATAGATTCTTCAGATAAGGAAGACTTTACGACAGGTGATTTTGATTATACGTCTGTACTTGCCTACCAACGGATGCAGCAGGCTTTGCCAAAAGATAAAAGGGATGGCTGGCTGAAAAAGACCTTTAATACCCGGCTAATTGCTCTGTTAGAGCAGAATAAAGAAAAAAAACAATATGAATATTTGCGGGCCTTTGTAGAGAACCTGCTGCACAGTTTCCCAAAAATGTTATTTGTATCCCTACCCATTTTTGCTTTATTGTTGCAGTTACTCTATCGCAGCAGGAAGGACCTGCTTTATTCTGATCATGCTATTTTTGCAATACACCTCTATTGTGCAACGTTCATTTTCCTGCTTACCTGGTTTGGCATCGGGGAATTATATAACCTGAGCCATTGGGGAATAATCCGGCTTATTTCTGTACTAATGATCCTTTTGATCTTTTTCTATGAATACAAAGGGATGCGGTATTTCTATAACCAGGGACGGGGAAAAACAATTGTAAAGTTTATAATATTAAATATTATGTCATTGCTGGTAATGATTTTCTTATTGATTGTGTTTACCACGATCAGTGTAAGTCAGATGGCCACCAATACACACCATTAACCTGTTTGAATTATGAGTACCGAAAAGGCAGCCCGGCAGTTTGTCCGTTTACAGGAGATAATGGATGAGTTAAGGGAGAAATGCCCCTGGGATAAAAAGCAAACCATCCAAACCCTTCGCCAGCAATCTATAGAAGAACTCTATGAATTGGCCGATGCTATTTCTGCCGAAGACTGGAAAGGGATTAAAGAAGAGTTGGGCGATCTTTTCCTGCACCTGGTTTTTTATGCAAAAATCGGTGCAGAGCAGAACCAATTCAGCCTGGAAGAGGTATTGCAAGGCATCAATGAAAAACTGATCAGCAGGCATCCGCATATTTATGGTGACGTGGTAGTGAAAGATGAAAATGAGGTGAAAAGGAATTGGGAGCAGCTAAAACTGAAAGAAGGTAAAACCTCCGTATTAAGTGGTGTGCCAAAGGCCTTGCCCGCCATAGTTAAAGCGATGCGCCTGCAGGAGAAAGCCAAACAGGTTGGATTTGAATGGGATAACCGCAGCCAGGTGTGGGATAAAGTAAAAGAGGAAATGGCCGAACTGCAGGAAGCTGTTGAATCTGGCAACCAGGATAGTATGGAAGATGAATTTGGTGACCTGGTTTTTTCATTGATTAATTATGCACGATTTTTGCAACTGGATGCCGAAAATGCGCTGGAACGCACCAATAAAAAATTTATCCGGCGATTTACACAAATGGAATCCATGGCCACTGAACGGGGACAGCAATTGCAAAACATGAGTCTTGCTGAGATGGATGCCCTCTGGAATGCCATCAAAGCAGAAAAGACAACCAACTGATGAATTTCATCCTTTACGTATTAAAAAGAAATGCCTATTTCCTGCTGGCGGCAGCCTGGTTGTTTACTATTGGGTTCATCATCAATAATTATTTTACTGGTGCATCATCCTCAACACCCTATCTGCAATCTGCTATTGAGGAAAGGATCAGGAAACAGGAAAGGAATTTTGATAAGTTTTCCGCCGATACGGTACAATTGAAAGTACTCGCTGAAGGAAGTTATACCGGCCAGCAACTGGACAAACTGACCCGGCTGGACTACAGCCTGTTTGTTTATAAACCTGGACCACATGATAGCTGGGGCCTTGCTTTCTGGAGCAAACAGCAGGTGGAACCAAACAACGATGTCATTTATTCGCACGATAGCCACCAGGTGATCAGGCTCTCCAATGGTCAATATGAATATGTGCGCAAAATTGTGCCACTGGCCCGGATGCAATTGCTGGTGATTGCCCTTATACCCATCAGGACAGAGTACTTCATCCAGAATAATAACCTGCAGAAACAATTTGTAGGATTTCCACATGCTGAAAGTAAAGTAAGCCTGGTGGAGACAGAAACAAATTACCCGGTTCGCAGCCAGAACGGGCAGAATTTGTTTTACCTCCAACCGAAAAACCTTTATGCAAGCCAGGGCGCAAATGAATGGGCGATTTCGCTTTCAGTGCTGGGCATTTTATTATTGCTCATCGTGGTACATAATACCGCCAATAGTATTAGCGACAGGTATGGCTTTGTAAAAGGCCTGGTATTCCTGTTTGGCACTGTAGGACTGATACGCGGCTTGACCTATATGTTTAAGGATGCATTGTCCTGGCGGGCCTATGAATTGTTTGATCCGTCTATTTACAGCTCCAATGGCTTCCTGCCTACCCTGGGTGACCTGATGATCAATGCATTCCTCATTTGCTGGATGTTGCTGTTCATCTATAAAAGAAGTGAGTCCATTAACCTGGCAAGGTTCAGGAGCCGTTTCATGCATTGGCCATTTATTGCCATCGGGGCTTTTTGCCTGGTAGTGATTACATTTTCTTTTGCGGTAGTGATCAAGAGCCTGATTGCAGATGCCCGTATTTCATTCAATGTAACCAACTTTTTCAGTCTCGATTTGTATAGCTTTCTTGGTTTTGTAGTATTAGCCACTATAGCGCTGAGTTATTTCCTGGCATCGTCTGTTATAATAAAGTGGCTGACTCCTTTACTGGATAAGTCGGTATTCGTTTTCTATGCCTTCCTGGCTGGTTTTGGTTTGCTGGTGATTACTTTCATGCGGACAAATACCCTGGTTGAACTGAATATTTTTGTATTGGTCTGGCTGGTCGTATATGTTTGGCTGATGCGGCAGCCGATACTTCGGTCAAAAGATCAACGCTGGTCTATTTCTTTCCTGCTGCTTTGGATATTCCTGTATTCTGTTTCAATTTCCCTTATCATAATTGGCGAAAATAGCCGCATTGAGCTGGAGCAGCGGAAGCGCACTGCAGAAAAGTTGTCGCTTCAGGCTGACCCGACGAGTGAACGACTGCTCAGCATTGCCCTTGCATATTTCGATAACGATTTTTTATATCATAATTTCAACCGCTTCCGGCTGGCGTCCTCCAACAAATACCTGAAAGACAGCCTTATTAATAAAAATTTCAGTGCTTACCTGAATAAGTATGATACGCGTTTGTACACTTTTGATGCATCTGAAAAGCCATTGTACAATGAAGACCCTATATCATTTGACACACTTAATACCATCTTCCGCATTGAAGGGAAACCGACCAATGTAACAGATATGCGGTATTATGAAAAGGGCTTCGACAAGTTCTCCTATATATCGAAAAAGATGGTCATTGATTCGGCTGGTACTGCTGTTGGCTTCATGTTTATTTTGTCGGAACCAAAGAAATACAAAGGAGATGCGCTGGTGCCGGAATTGTTCAGGGCCAGGAAAGACTTCCTGCCCGATGAATATTCGCCTATTTACAGTTATGCCATTTACAATAACCGCGAGCTGATCGATTATTACAATAATTATGCCTTCCCTACGCGGCTAACTGATGCTCAGGTGCCGCGGAATAATTTTACACGCCGGCAGTCTGATAACTATGATGAACTCTGGTACCGCGATAGTAATAAAGTAGTAGTCATTGCCCGGCGCGATAACCTTTGGCTGGAATCTATTACACTGGTAGCTTACCTGTTCAGTACATTCCTGTTATTGCTGGGACTATTCCGGTTGACCAGTACTTTAGTAAGGTCGCGGCTAAGGCTGCCTAACCTGAGGAAGGAACTGCAGATGAATTTGCGCACGCAGATCCATGGCACTATAATTTTCATCAGCCTGTTTTCCTTTTTTGTAATTGGCGCGGCAACTATATTTTTCTTTATAAACCGCTACAATAAGAATAAGCAGGACCAATTGAGCAAGGCCATCCAGATCATGGCGAATGAAGTTCAAACCAAGATCGACAGTAAGTCCTTCCTGGAATATATGATCAGGCTGTACGAAGAAGGGTACAATGAATTACTCGAAAACCTGGTGCAGGAAGTTTCAGAGATCCATGGTACAGATATCAATATTTATGACCTGGACGGGGAACTAAGGCTATCTTCCAATCCGTTTATTTATGATAAGGGAATATTGAGTGTGAGGATGAACCCCGAGGCTTATTATAAACTGCACCGGAAACGGCTGGTGCAGTGTACCGAGGAGGAACAAATGGGGGAGATCAGCTTCCAGAGTATTTATTCGCCGGTTCGCGATGAAAAAGGTAACGCCTACGCGTACCTCAATATGCCATCTTTTGATTCCCAGGTGGAATTGAAAAAGGAGATATCCAACTTCCTCGTAACGATAATCAACCTCAATGCGTTCATATTCCTGATTGCAGGGGTAATTGCTTTGTTCATTACTAACCGGATTACCTCTTCTTTTTCGCTTATCAGTGCAAAAATGCGCGCGGTGAACCTGGGCCAGCACAATGATGAGATCGACTGGAACCGTGAGGATGAAATTGGCGAGTTGGTGAAAGAATACAACAAGATGGTTTTGAAACTGGAAGAAAGTGCTGCGGCGCTGGCCAAGAGTGAGCGCGAGGGAGCCTGGCGTGAAATGGCCCGGCAGGTCGCCCATGAGATCAAGAACCCGCTAACGCCTATGAAGCTGAGTATTCAGTACCTGCAGAAAGCAATCAACAATAATTCTGTTGATGTGAAGCAGCTTACCAGCAACGTGGCTAATACCCTTGTTGAGCAGATAGACCATTTGTCGAAAATCGCGTCGGAGTTTTCGCAGTTTGCCAATATCAGTAATGTGCACAATGAATTGTTTGACCTGCATGAGATATTATATTCTCTTTCTCATTTATATGATTCCAGCGAACAGGTTCAATTCAGCTGGAAGCCGGTTTCCCGAAAAGTTATTGTGGATGCAGACCGCACACAACTGAACAGGTTGTTCACCAATTTGCTCCAGAATGCGGTGGAAGCTACTGAGAACCGCGAAGCACCCGTTGTTGCAGTTGAGGAAATTGTATCCGATAGCCATATTGTAGTCAGCATTTCGGATAACGGACAGGGCATTCCTGCAGTTATGAGGTCCAAGATTTTCACCCCGAATTTCACTACTAAAACTTCGGGCACCGGGCTGGGTCTTGCCATGAGCAAAGGTATTGTGGAACAGGCCAAGGGACGTATCTGGTTTGACACAAAGGAAAACGAAGGCACTACTTTTTTTGTAGAGTTACCCCTTGCCGGACCAGAGCAACCTGTTTAAAATCAACCTCGCTTAGCCGATTGTTTCTGAAGGAAGGACTCCAGTTCTGTACGGCTGAAACTGCTTAGGTTATGGCTGGCAGTTAGCCCGCCTTTTTGTGCGCTGATAACGCCGTACCGGACATCTTCAAAACCCTCTACCTGGTGGGCATCGGGATTAACGGAAAGCAGGCAGCCTTTTTCCATCGCATATGGAATCCAGCTCCAGTCGATATCAAGGCGCCTTGGGTGTGCATTGATCTCAATAACCACCTGGTGGTCTGTACAGGCATCAATAAGCATTTTGTGGTCTACGGGGTAGCCTGGGCGGCTGAGCAGCAGCCTGCCGGTCATATGTCCGAGTATGGTGGTAGAAGGATGCTGGATCGCTTTCAGCAAACGCTGCATGGCTTTCTCTTCCGTCATTTTAAGGTTGCTGTGTATGGAAGTAATCACCAGGTCAAAACTGTTAAGGACAGCGTCTTCGTAATCGAGGCTGCCATCATTCAGGATATCGCATTCGATGCTTTTAAAGATCCGGAAGGGGGCCAGTTTAGTATTCAGTTCATCAATAAGGGTATGTTGTTCCCGGATACGGTCAACGGATAAACCATTTGCATAAAAAGCAGAACGGCTATGGTCGCTGATCACCAGGTATTCATAACCTTTTTCGATGCAGGCTTTTGCCATTACTTCCAGGGTATGCAGGCCATCGCTCCAGTTACTGTGCGAGTGGATGATGCCTTTGATGTCTTCTACCTGTATAGCCGGTGACAGTTTATTTTCTTTGGCCTTTTGAATGAATATTGGCAGTTCCCTTTGGTTCACCGGAACAGTTGACATATTAAAGTGCGAAAACAACTCTGCTTCACCTGCAAATTGCTGATCGGTTGTAAATCCGGTTGCATCGGTAAATGCCTGGAGGAAAGATTCACTGCAGGTAGAAGCGAAGTGGCGCGACACAAAAGTTTCTTTTGTACTGAGTATAAAATTCAGTTTAATCCCTTCAGCACCAGTTGCAGAAATTGTATGGTCGGTATTAAATAATTCAAAATGCTGCGCTTGTAAAAAAGGGGTTAAAATTTCTTTCGGAATGGCAGTCATTACCTGTACATGAGTGATAATATTTGACTGCCTGCTGATTTCCCCGGCCAGTGAAGAAGGGTAGTCCGGGAATTTGTCGCGCAATATTTTTTCAACCTTTAATGCATAAGGTTCAATTTCTGCGAACAGGAAATTGCCTTTGTTCTGGAAAAAAAAGTGGATGGATTGCTTTACACTTTCCTGAGTTTTTTCACCGAAACCTTTATACATCAACAGGCGGTTTTCATCGCAGGCGTACAGTAATTCGCCCAGTGATTCCAGTCCCATTTCTTTCCAGATGGTGGCAATTTTTTTTGGCCCCAGGCCTTTAATCTGCATCATTTCCAAAATACCCGGGGGAGTTTTGAAAATGAGTTCGTTGAGGGCGGCGAGCTGTCCGGTATTCAGGAGTTCGATGATTTTTTTTGCGGCGCTATCACCTATTCCTTTAAATGATGCAATTTTTTCGGGAGGGGTTTCGGAAAGTTGAACAGGAAGCTTTTCAATGGCGAAAGCCGCGGCAGCATAGGATTTCGCTTTAAAAGGATTGTCGCCATGTATATCCATAAGCCTTGCAAGCAGGGCGAATTGGTCGGCTATCGCATAATTGTCCATCATGCGGGTAAAGGTAGGATGAATATAAAAGAAAAAGTCCCGGAGAACCGGGACTTTTAGTATCATTTGCTTTAAGCTATTAAGCTTTTTTAGCTGCGATGGCTTTCTTAATGGCGCCTTTTACAACAGCCCTTTTGATAGCCTTTTTAACGATTGCTTTCTTGATAGCTTTTTTAACGATTGCTTTCTTGATAGCTTTTTTAACTACAGCCTTTTTAATAGCTTTTTTAACTACAGCTTTTTTAACTGCTTTTTTAACTACAGCTTTTTTAACTGCTTTTTTAACTACAGCTTTTTTAACTGCTTTCTTTGCTACAGCTTTTTTTGCGGTTGCCATTTTTTTAGAATTTAATGATTAGTAATTGGGTTACTTCCGTAAAAGTATAAACTAATCTTTAAATCCAAAATTTTTTTTTGTTGTTTAATCGGAATTGATTAAGCAACAACTTCGGCAGCTGCAATTGAAACGATCGTTTTATCGTTTCTTGTTTTCCTGAATTCAACTACACCATCGGTAGTTGCAAACAATGTAAAATCTTTTCCAACACCAACATTTTTACCAGGATGGTAAACTGTTCCGCGTTGGCGAACGATGATGTTGCCTGCGATTGCGGCCTGACCACCAAAGATTTTTACACCGAGGCGCTTGCTTTGCGAGTCGCGACCGTTCTTAACACTACCTTCACCTTTTTTGTGTGCCATGACGTATAAATTTTATGCGATTGATGTTTCGCGATTATGCGATTTCGTTGATCTTGATTTTGGTAAAATGCTTTCTGTGACCAAGCTTTTTACGGAATCCCTTCCTTCTTTTCATTTTAAAAGCAATCACTTTGTCACCCTGCAGGTGGTCAACGATTTCAGCTTTTACAACAGCTTTAACCGATGCACCAGTGCTCAGGCTGCCATTATTATCTACCAGCAATACCTCGGGGAATTCTACTTTGTCGCCGGCGTTTCCTGACAATTGAGGAACGTACAAGGTTTGGTCCTTTTCTACCTTGAATTGCTGTCCGGCTATTTTAACAACTGCAAACATAACTTACCAAAATTAGGAGTGCAAAGGTAAGGGGAAAATCCTAACCTGCAAATAGATTTTGAGAAATATTTACTGCAAATTTAAGGTGCCGTAAGCAAATAGGCCCCTAAATTTGTTGGCATTCACACAGCTTAGCACAATGAAATTCAAGTCTTTTTTGGCAAAACCCTTTGCTGCTTATGTGGTTAAGCAGGTTAAGAGGGCCATGCAAAACGCCGTATCCGACCAGGAAGCTATTTTCCGTGACCTGCTAAAAACAGGGACTGTTACACAATTTGGCAAGGATCATCACTTTAGCGACATAAAAACGATTGAAGAATACAGGCAGGCCGTCCCCATCCGCGATTATGAAGCTTTCAAGCCCTATATCGACCAGATCAAGGAAGGCAAGCACAATATTTTATGGAAGGGGCAACCGATGTATTTCGCCAAGACTTCAGGGACCACCAGTGGGGTAAAATATATACCCATTTCCAAGGAATCTATGCCCAACCATTTTAATACGGGCCGGAATGCAGTGCTCTGCAACCTCGGGGAGATAGGGAACCCGAAAGTGTTTGACGGGAAAATGATTTTTTTGTCCGGCTCACCGGAACTGGAACGGGTGGGCGGAATCCCCACCGGCCGGTTAAGCGGTATTATCAATCACCAGATACCTTCCTACCTGCGCACCAACCAGTTGCCCTCCTACGAGACAAATTGTATAGAGGACTGGGAAACCAAGCTCGACAGGATTGTAGAAGAGACCATTAGCAGGAATATGACACTCATCAGTGGCATTCCGCCCTGGATGCAGATGTATTTCGACCGGCTGATAGAAAAAAGCGGTAAGAAAGTCGGGGAACTCTTCCCTGATTTTTCTGTTTTGGTGCACGGCGGCGTAAATTTTGAACCATACCGTACCAAGTTAATGGAGAGCATCGGCCGGAAAGTTGCAGCTATTGAAACTTTCCCGGCATCAGAAGGCTTTTTTGCTTTCCAGGACAGCCAGCATGCGGAAGGCTTATTATTAAATACCAATAGCGGGATCTGGTTTGAGTTTATCCCGGTGGCGGAGATATTTTCAGAAAAGCCAACCCGTCTGGGTTTACGCGAAGTGAAAACAGGCGAGAACTATGCGTTGATCATTAATAGTAATGCAGGCTTGTGGAGTTATAATATAGGGGATACAGTAAAATTTGTATCAACCGATCCTTACAGGATTGTCGTTTCAGGCAGGATCAAACATTTTATTTCCGCTTTTGGCGAACATGTGATTGGTGAAGAAGTGGAATACAGCCTGATGAAAGCAGCTGAAGAAACAGGGGTGCTGATAACCGAGTTTACCGTAGCGCCGAAAATATCACAGGATAAAGGAAAGTCATACCATGAATGGCTGATAGAATTTGACCAGAGGCCCGCAAATATGGACCTGTTTGCAGCACTGGTAGACGGGAACCTGCGGAAGAAAAATATATATTATGATGACCTGATTACCGGGAATATCCTGATGCCACTGCAAATCCGTGCAGTTAAAAAGAATGGCTTCATTGATTATATGAAGAGCGTCGGGCGGCTGGGTGGACAAAACAAGGTGCCGCGACTGAGCAATGACAGGGGTTTGGCAGAATCGCTGGAGCCTTGGGTGGAGGGGTGATTGGTAAGCAGTAAACAGTAAGCGGTGAGCCTTATTCCCACAGGAATGCCGATTTTCCTGCAGGAAACAATATTTTTTGGGGCATTTCCGCAAAAAACGTATAATTTTGGCTCGCATTTATAAAAACAAGGTTATACGAAACATGAAAGCATTCCAACAACATAGCGCTCCTGCATACATGGATTGCCCCGTTGTATCTTCTCCGGAAGCTGCCTTTAGTTTTTTGCCACCACTGCGACGTGGATGCTGATAGGACGAGCCCTTTGCACCGGCCCCTATCAGTGAAAAAAGCCCAATGGATTTTATTCTTACACCTCCGTGTACGCTAAAAATTTTACTGATTCTTAATTTATTGTCAGTTGGAAACACCATCAATTATTGTGAGGGTAGCCACTCCCGATGATATTCATTTTGCTGCAACCATAACCGAAGAGATGGAATCTTCTGCGAAAGCAAGAGGTACCGGTATTGCTAAAAGATCACCGGAATATATTGCCGAGAAGATGCGCGAAGGGAAAGCTGTTATCGCTTTGACCACAGAAGGTGACTGGGTTGGTTTCTGTTATATCGAAACCTGGAGCCATGGTGAATATGTAGCCAATTCCGGGCTCATTGTTTCCCCGGCTTTCCGGAAAAGCGGCGTAGCCAAACGGATTAAGGAATGCATATTCAACCTGTCCAGGGAAAAATATCCCGAAGCAAAATTGTTTGGCTTAACCACCGGGCTCGCTGTGATGAAAATCAATTCCGACCTGGGATATGAGCCAGTTACCTATTCTGAGTTAACCCAGGATGAAGCATTTTGGGCTGGTTGTAAAAGCTGCGTGAACTATGATATCCTGATGAGCAAAGACCGCAAGAATTGCATGTGCACCGCCATGCTTTATGACCCGAAAGACCATTACAAGCCCGAGGAAACTGCAGAAGAATTCAAGCAGCATTCAAAGGCCTATGAGCGCCTGTTGCGGTTGAAGCAATCGCTGTTTTTGCGGGTGTTCAAAAAGAAGAGCAGCAGTGAAAGCGGTACCGGAACAAGCAGCACAACCAAAAAGAAATTGTTTTCGCCCCTTAATTTTTTGTTTAACCTATAACCCGGAAAAATATCAACTATGGCCCAGAAAGTTGTACTAGGTTTCAGTGGTGGATTAGATACCACTTTTTGTGTGAAATACCTGAGTGAGGACAAAGGATATGAAGTGCATTCCATTATTGTAAATACTGGTGGATTTTCTGCCGAAGAATTGCAGAAAATTGAAGCCCATGCTTATGCCCTTGGAGTGAAATCACATACTACTATTGATGCGGTGAAGGGGTATTATGACCGGATCATCCGTTACCTGATTTATGGTAATGTGCTGAAGAATAATACCTATCCGCTGAGTGTAAGCGCAGAGCGCCTGAGCCAGGCCCTGCATATTGCAGAACACGTAAAGAAACTGGGCGCATCTGCTGTTGCGCATGGAAGTACAGGTGCGGGTAATGACCAGGTTCGTTTTGATATGGTTTTCCATATCATGATTCCGGGCGTTGAAATCCTGACCCCGATCCGCGACCTTAAACTGAGCCGTGAAGCCGAGATCAGCTACCTGAAAGAGAAAGGCATCGCCATGAATTTTGACAAAGCGATGTATTCCATCAATAAAGGATTGTGGGGAACCAGTGTAGGCGGAAAAGAAACCCTTTCATCAAAGGGCATGCTGCCCGAAGAAGCCTGGCCAACACAGGTCACCAAATCAACTGCTGAGGAAGTGAAACTTCATTTCGAAAAAGGCGAGCTAACCGCCATTAATGACCGGAAATTTGAACATCCCTCTGAAGCGATCCAATACCTGCAAACAATTGCCGGACCATTTGGTATCGGCCGTGATATCCATGTAGGCGATACTATTATCGGCATAAAGGGCCGGGTTGGTTTTGAAGCGGCTGCACCGATGGTGATTATAAAAGCGCACCATGCCCTGGAAAAGCATGTGCTGACCAAGTGGCAGCTGACCTGGAAAGACCAGCTGGCGCAGTTCTACGGCAACTGGTTGCACGAGGGACAAATCCTGGATCCGGTGATGCGCGATATGGAAGCATTTTTTGAGAGGTCGCAACAGAATGTAACCGGTGATGTATTTATGAACCTGATGCCTTACCGTTTCCAGGTTATTGGTATCGAATCGAAATACGATCTCATGTCCTCCAAATTCGGCAAATACGGCGAGATGAATAGTGGCTGGTCGGGCGAGGACGTGCGCGGATTCAGCAAGATATTTGGCAACCAGGTGGCGATTTGGAATTCAGTAAATAGTGGGCAGTGAACGGTAAGCCGTAAGCGGTTAACGGGATGCACCTACCACTTATCTGGATTTTAGCATTTTAAACATTATCATGATGATCAAGATTGGTATAGTTGGCGGAGCCGGATATACCGGTGGGGAACTGATCAGGTTGCTGATCAATCATCCGCAGTCAGAACTGGTTTTTGTGCACAGCAAGAGTAGCGCCGGAAAGGCATTGCATAGCGTGCATCAGGATTTGCTGGGTGAAACCGACCTGCGTTTTACAGATGAACTGCAACGTGATATTGACCTGCTTTATTTATGTACCGGTCATGGTGAGGCCAGGAAATTCCTGGAGGCACATCCGCCATCAGGGCATACCCGTATCATTGATTTGTCGAATGATTTCAGGCTGCAGGCACAATCCACCATTTTTGACCTGCAATTTGTATATGGTTTACCGGAACTGAACCGCGAATCCATCAAAACAGCAAAAGCAATAGCCAATCCGGGTTGCTTCGCAACGGCCATACAGGTCGGCCTGTTGCCACTGGCACAAAGGGGTTTACTGAAAGACATTTACACCACCGGAATAACCGGATCTACCGGTGCCGGTCAGTCGCTTTCGGCCACCTCACATTTCAGCTGGCGCGCCAATAATATTCAGGCATATAAAACATTAACCCACCAGCACCTTGGGGAGATCGGTCAATCCCTTTCCCGGCTGCAACCCAATACAGATATAGAGCTCAGCTTTGTGCCCTGGAGAGGGGATTTTACCAGGGGCATTTTTGCCAGCTCTACAATAACGGCCGACTTGTCACAGAAGGAATTGAATGACCTGTTCAACAGCTACTATGAAGGGCATCCTTTTACACATTTGTCAACCGAGCCCATATTTATGAAGCAGGTGGTCAATACCAATAAAGCGGTTGTACAGGTTGAAAAGGTGGGTACAAAAATGGTGGTGCATTCTGCCATTGATAATTTACTGAAAGGCGCAAGCGGGCAGGCGGTTCAGAATATGAACCTGATGTTTGGATTGGAGGAAACGACAGGGCTGAATTTGAAAGCCAATTATTTTTAGGTAAGCAGTAAGAACATTAATTTATCTGAACAATTGAAGCATGAAACTTTTTGATGTATATCCGTTGAATGATATTACCATAACCAGGGCAAAGGGTGCCCGGGTATGGGATGACAAAGGGAACCAGTACCTCGACATGTATGGCGGTCATGCCGTGATCTCTATCGGTCATACCCATCCGCATTGGGTGAAAAGAATTGAAGACCAGCTGGAGCAGATTGCTTTTTATTCTAATTCCCTGATTATCCCCCAGCAACGGGAACTGGCCGGAAAACTGGGCATGATGTCCGGTAAAGATGAATACCAGTTGTTCCTGTGTAATTCAGGTGCAGAAGCCAATGAAAATGCGCTGAAGCTGGCGTCATTCCATACGGGCCGTAAAAAGATCGTGGCTTTCCGTAAGTCGTTTCACGGCAGGACCTCACTGGCAGTTGCAGCAACTGATAATCCTGCTATTGTTGCACCGGTTAACCAAACCCCGAATATAATATTCCTGCCTTTCAATGATATAAGCGCTTTACAGGCCTGTTTCAAGGCGCAGGGCGATGAAATTGCCGCAGTGATTGTGGAAGGCATCCAGGGAGTTGGCGGCATTAATGTTGCAAGCCCTGACTTTTTAAGAACTATCCGTCAATTGTGCGACCAGAACGGGGCAGTATATATTGCTGATGCTGTACAGTGTGGCTACGGTCGCAGCGGCCAATTTTATGCGCATGACCATGCCGGTGTAAACGCCGATATTTATTCTATGGCTAAAGGTATGGGCAATGGCTTCCCCGTAGCCGGTATTTCTATCGCCCCGCACCTGCAACCCAAACATGGCATGCTGGGTACCACTTTCGGTGGCAACCACCTGGCCTGCGCGGCTGCACTGGGTGTGCTGGAAGTAATGCTGCAGGAAAACCTGATGGCGAATGCACATGCCATTGGCAATTACTTAATGACCGAATTAAAAAAAATACCGGTGTTGCAAAATGTACGCGGAGCCGGACTAATGATAGGATTTGATGTGCCTGAAGCGTTTAAGGATCTCCGGAAGAACCTGCTGTGGAAGCACTTCATTTTTACAGGCGAGGCCAAACCTAATGTAATCAGGCTGTTGCCATCACTGGCGCTGACGAAAGAGGAAGCGGACGAGTTTTTGGACGCGTTGAGGAAAGAGTTAAGCGGCGAGCGGTAAACCCGTTTTCACGATTCACGATTCACCATTCACTACCAACCATGAATAACTTCATCTCTGTTAAAGACGTAACCGATATCCACGCATTGGTGCAATCGGCATTGGCCTATAAGGCAGATCCCTATAAGGACCTTGCATTGGGCGCACGCAAAAGGATCGGGTTATTGTTCCTGAACCCTAGCATGCGCACCCGCCTGAGTACGCAAATTGCCGCGCAGCAACTGGGCATGGAAGCAGTTGTCTTCAATGTGGGCAGCGAAGGCTGGGCACTGGAATTTGAAGAAGAAGCCATCATGAGCGGCAACACCGTAGAACACGTAAAAGATGCGGCGCCTGTTATGGGCAGGTATTTCGATATCCTTTGCCTGCGCACTTTCCCGTCGTTGAAAAACCGCGAGGACGATTACAGTGAATTGTATATCAATCAATTTATAAAATATGCGGGCATACCCGTGGTAAGCCTGGAGAGTGCTACCCTGCATCCCCTGCAAAGCCTTACGGATATTGTTACCATCACCGAAGAACTTGCAAGGACTACCGCAGCCGGACAGCCGAAAAGACGCCCTAAAGTTGTGCTGACCTGGGCGCCGCACGTTAAACCACTGCCACAGTGTGTGGCCAATAGTTTTGCGCAATGGGTGAATGCCTGGGGACAGTCAGATTTTACAATTACCCATCCTGAAGATTATGAACTGGATGAATCTTTCACAAAGGGCGCTGCAATTATGCACGACCAGCAGGCAGCCCTGAAAGATGCGGATTTTGTGTATGTGAAAAACTGGAGCACGTTTGCTGACTATGGCAAGATTTATAATAACGATCCATCATGGATGCTTACAAATGAAAAAATGCTGGTGACCAATTCAGCTAAAGTGATGCATTGTTTACCGGTCCGCCGGAATGTGGAATTGAGCGATGAAATACTCGACGGCGCCAATAGCCTTGTAACCACACAGGCAGGCAACAGGGTCTGGGCAGCGCAGGCAGTTCTGGCTGAGATTTTGAGGGGTAAACGGTAAGCGGTGAATGGTGAGCGGGGGATATCCGCAAGTGGAAAAACTAAATGAAATGGAACAGGTATTTGTTATAAAGATTGGGGGGAATGTGATTGATGATCCTGATGCGCTGGAAAGTTTCCTTCGTGATTTTTCGACTATAGAAGGCCGGAAGATACTCGTGCATGGCGGAGGTAAAATTGCTACCCGCCTGGGTGACCAGCTGGGCATTGTTTCCCGGTATATTGATGGCAGGAGGATCACCGATGATGCGACCATCGACCTGGTGACCATGGTCTATGGCGGTTTGGTTAATAAAAAGATTGTGGCCCGGTTGCAAGCCATGCATTGCAATGCAATGGGTATTACCGGTGCAGATGCCAACCTGGTACCGGCGCAGAAAAGACCAGTTAAGGATATCGATTTCGGATGGGTAGGTGATGTTTACAGCGATACAATACCACAAGACAGCTGGCAGGTTTTACTTGACCATCATTTTGTTCCGGTACTTGCGCCTCTTACCCACGACGGATCCGGGCACATATTGAACACCAATGCCGATACCATGGCATCAGCCATAGCCATTTCATTATCGTGTAAATACCTGGTTCGTTTGTTATATTGTTTTGAAAAAAAAGGCGTACTGGAATCTGTTACTGATGAAGATTCTGTTATCCGGCATTTGAACAAGGCATCCTATACTGAATTGAAATCTTCCGGAAAATTATTTGCCGGTATCCTGCCAAAAATTGACAATGCCTTTGCTGCAATTGAAGCTGGTGTGCAGGAAGTTTTGATCGGTCATGCGGATGACCTTTTACAAAATACCGGGGCAACCACAACCGGAACATTAATTACAGCATGACGCCAGATATGTTATATACCGATGCGCTTCATCTTTTGCAGGCGCTGATTGCCCGGCCTTCTTTTAGCCGGGAAGAACAGGACACTGCAGCAGTGCTCATGAATTTTTTCCATGAAAGGAATATTCCGGCTAAGCAACACCTGAATAATGTTTGGGCGGTGAATGCTTATTTTGATCCTGCGAAACCAACTCTTTTACTGAATTCCCACCACGATACTGTTAAGCCCAATCCGCAATATAGCCGGGATCCGTTCAAGCCTCTAATTGAGGATGGTAAATTATTCGGACTAGGCAGTAATGATGCGGGCGGGCCACTGGTTTCCCTTGTAGCAACCTTCCTGCATTTTTATGATCAGCCAAATTTGCCCTGGAACATTGTATTGGCGGCAACTGCCGAAGAAGAGATTTCAGGATTCAATGGAATAGAAGCGTTATTGAAATCGCCGGATTTTATATTAGCAACAAACCCTGTGGGTGAAACACCCTATTCGAATTGGTTTGCTATTGTTGGCGAGCCAACGCAGATGCAACTGGCCGTTGCAGAAAAAGGTTTGCTGGTGCTCGATTGCACGGCACACGGAAAAGCGGGCCATGCGGCAAGGGAGGAAGGTGTAAATGCGATATATGCCGCAATGGATGATATCAAATGGTTCCGTAATTATCATTTCGAAAAGGTTTCACCAACCCTTGGTCCGGTTAAGATGAATGTAACCGTTATACAAACAGAAAACAAGGCGCACAATATGGTGCCGGCCAGTTGCCAGTTTGTTGTTGATATACGGGTGACCGATGTTTACACCCATGAAGAATTACTGGACCTGGTGCAGCAATCAGTCCGCTGCGATGTTAAGCCCCGGAGTCTCCGGATGCGGGCTACTGGAATTTCGCCTTCGCACCCGTTAGTCGCAGCAGGTATAGCATTAGGTAAGCAAAGCTATGGTTCACCCACCTGTTCCGATAAGGCCCTGATGCCCTTCCCGGCATTGAAATGCGGTCCGGGTGACAGCGCCCGAAGCCATTCTGCCGATGAATACATTTACCTTTCAGAAATCGAACAGGGCATCAGCGGATACATTCATTTGATTACGCTTGCCATGAAACCCCATTAACTATTCACTATTCACCATTCACCATTCACAATGAAGCTCTGGCAAAAAAATACCCCCGCCTTACAGGAAGTTGACCGGTTTACGGTTGGCCGTGACCGTGAATTTGATACCATGATGGCCCGCCAGGATGTATTGGGCAATATGGCCCATGCCATTATGTTGTCGGAAATCGGGTTACTGACCAGGGATGAATTGAAGGACCTGCTGGGGGCACTGAAGAAAATCCATGCACGTGTTGTTGCAGGGGATTTCCGCATAGAGGAAGGAGTAGAAGACGTCCATTCGCAGGTTGAGTTTTTACTGACCAGGGAATTGGGGGATACCGGTAAGAAAATACATAGCGCGCGGAGCCGCAATGACCAGGTACTTGTGGACCTGAAATTGTTCCTGCGTGATGAATTGCAGGGTTTGGCGGAAGCCATTATTCCATTTTTCGGGTTGCTGCAAAAACAAAGCGAGGCGTTTAAAGGCGACCTTTTGCCTGGCTATACACATTTACAGCTGGCAATGCCATCCTCATTCGGATTATGGTTTGGTGCCTATGCAGAAAGCCTGGTGGATGACATGCTGTTATTACATGCAGCCTATGAAGTCGTGAATAAGAATCCATTGGGATCAGCTGCGGGATACGGTTCCTCTTTTCCGGTCAACAGGACAAGGACCACCCAATTATTGGGATTTGCAGACCTTAATTACAATGTCGTATATGCGCAAATGGGCAGGGGGAAAGCAGAGCGGGTTGTAGCGATGGCCATGGCCAATATTGCCGATACCCTCGCCAAACTGTCCATGGATGCCTGCTTGTTCCTGAACCAGAATTTCGGTTTCATTAGTTTCCCGGCGGAACTTACCACCGGCAGCAGTATCATGCCCCATAAAAAAAACCCGGATGTATTCGAACTGATCCGGTCCCATTGTAACCGAATCAAGGCATTGCCAAATGAAATAATGCTGATGACTACCAACCTGCCATCGGGTTATCACCGTGATTTGCAGTTATTGAAGGAGCATTTGTTCCCGGCTTTTGGTGTGTTAAAGGATTGTATCAGTATGGCTTCCCTGATGTTAGACAATATCAGGGTTAATAAAGATATCCTGGCCGATGAAAAATACCGTTACCTGTTCAGTGTGGAGGAGGTGAACAAACTTGTACTGGCGGGCGTACCCTTCAGGGATGCTTATAAAACAGTGGGTCTGGCCATTGAAGATGGCAGTTATACCTACGATACAACTGTTCACCATACGCATGAAGGAAGTATTGGCAACCTTTGCAATGGGGCAATTGCAGGAGCCATGGACCAGGTTTTTTCCCGCTTCAATTTTAATAAAACAAATGCCGCTTTGGAGCAATTATTCCGTTAATTTGCCGTTTCCGACCTTAATCAAGAAATGATGCAGAAACGTATTGCGATATTCGGTTCTACAGGCTCAATAGGCACACAGGCCCTGGAAGTGATTGCTGCCAACCCGACTTTATTCAGTGTTGAGGTACTTACCGCCCAGCAGAATGATGAATTGCTGGTGCAACAAGCCCTGCAATACAATCCGAATATTGTTGTTATAGGCGATGAAGGCCGCTACCAGAAAGTTAAAGATGCCCTTGCAGGAACAAATACCAAAGTATTTGCCGGTGAACAATCTATTGAGGATGTTGCCGGGATGGATTGTTATGATCTTATGCTTGCCGGGATTGTGGGTTTTGCCGGATTGAAACCTACGCTCAGGGCAGTAGAACAGGGTAAGGCAGTGGCACTGGCAAATAAAGAGACGCTGGTTGTTGCCGGAGATATCATGATGCGGAAGGCCATTGAGAAGCGGGTACCTATTATTCCCGTGGATAGCGAGCATTCGGCCATCTTTCAATGCCTGGTGGGAGAGAACCTCAATCCAATTGATAAAATAATATTGACAGCGTCGGGCGGACCATTCCTGGGCAAGAAGCCTAATTTCCTGGTGAATGTTAAGCGTGACCATGCTTTGCAGCATCCCAACTGGAGTATGGGCGCCAAAATTTCAATTGATTCCGCCACACTGATGAATAAGGGTTTGGAAATGATTGAAGCGAAATGGCTGTTCAACCTGAAACCCGAACAGGTTCAGGTGATGGTGCATCCGCAGAGTATTATCCACAGCATGGTGCAATTCCAGGATGGAAGTATCAAAGCCCAGATGGGATTACCCGATATGAAGTTGCCGATACAATATGCGCTGTCTTTTCCCCAAAGACTGGCAAATGCATTTCCGCGTTACGATTTCCGGCGTCCAAATACCTTGACTTTTGAAGAACCTGATATAAAGACCTTCCGCAATTTATCGCTCGCTACTGAGGCCTTGTATAAAGGCGGGAACCTGCCCTGCGTGCTGAATGCCGCCAATGAAATTGCCGTGTTCGCTTTCCTGCGCAACAGGGTAGGCTTCCTGGATATGACAGATGTTATTGAAAGGACCATGCAAAAAGTTCCATTCATTGCACAACCCACCCTTGAGGAATATTTTGAAAGTGATGCTGAGGCAAGGGAATTTGCCGCAACACTTATTCATATGTAATTGGCTATTTTACATGAACGGTATCAACCAGGTACAATACCCCGCTGTTGTAATAGCGTAATATCATTGGCCCTGCTGCTAACGGTAAAATCGTAAACACGGTATCTTTTATATATTCTCCGCCCGCACAAATAGTATCCCCTTTTGCCGGATTGGGTATGCTGCCTACTGCAGCGATATCATATTGGCGGACTCCGGATGTTTTTCCTTCAAAGCCTTCAAATTTATAGCAGGAGTTTGGTCCGGTTGCTATAACATTAATTTTTACTGTATCACCAACTGCCGCGGAATCAATTTGCTGAATATTACTAAAATTCATGTAAGTCAATATACGATCGGGCTGCGGTGTTGGCGTAGTTTTCAGGCATGCTGCGAAAAAAACGGCTACAAATAATAAAAAAACCAGGTTTTTCATGAAAGTTGTTTTTGTTCAGACAACGATCGGGTTTAAATCGTTGCCTCTTAAGAAAATATTATTACAGCCATAGCCTTTTTTCCCGGATATTTGTCCCTATTTTAAAACTGAATTGCAGGGAATCAATATATGAGTTTGTTAGCAATTAACTGGGCAGAAGCGGGCGTTAAGGCGGGGCAATTTATCCTATCCTTTTCAATAATCGTAATTCTTCATGAATTGGGGCATTTCCTGCCGGCTAGATGGTTTAAATGCCGGGTAGAAAAATTCTACCTATTTTTTAATCCGTGGTTTTCACTTTTCAAGAAAAAGATCGGCGAAACAGAATATGGCTTAGGCTGGATTCCTTTTGGTGGTTATGTGAAGATATCAGGGATGATTGATGAGAGCATGGACAAGGAGCAGTTGAAATTACCGGCCCAGCCCTGGGAGTTTCGCAGCAAGCCTGCCTGGCAGCGACTGATCATCATGATTGGTGGTGTTACCATAAACCTGGTTTTGGGTTTCCTGATTTATGCCTGCATGTTGTGGTATTGGGGTGAGTCGTATGTTCCTACCAATAAATTCACTTATGGTATTGCCACCGATTCACTGGCGCAAAGCATTGGATTGCGCGATGGAGATAAGGTATTAAGCGTTGATGGCGAATATATTGACCGCTTCAGTAAGATCCCGTTGAAGGTGGTACTTGGTGGCGCCAAAACCATCCAGGTAGATCGCAGTGGCCAACCGGTTACCATTAATATCCCTGCTGATTTCGCAGCAAAGCTGATCCATTTTAAGACCATCAATTTTATAGATATGCGGATGCCTTTCCTGGCTATTGATTCGGTTGTGGATACCAGTGCTGCAGGAAGGGCGGGTTTACGGAAGAATGACAGGATATTAAGTGTAAATAGGATAGCTGTTCCGTATTACCATGAATTCAGGAAGCAGATCCAATCCAATAAAAATAAGGATATCCAATTGTTGGTGTTGCGCGGTGCGGATACGATGAAGCTTAACGCATCAATAGGAGCAACTGGTACCATTGGGTTATACCCGGTTTCAGCAAAAGATAAGTTTGAGGTAAAGGAAATCAAATACGGATTTTTTGAGGCGATTCCAGCCGGATTGAAAAGAAGCGTGGAAACACTGGAAGGATATTGGTTGCAATTGAAACTGATCTTCAGCGGCAAGGTAAATACCAATGAATCTTTGGGTAGTGTAATCAGTATCGGAAAAATGTTTGCACCTGAGTGGGACTGGCAACAGTTCTGGAGCCTGACTGCATTTTTCTCCCTGGTGCTCGCTCTTATGAATATTTTGCCGATACCCGGACTGGATGGTGGTCATGCACTGTTTACGATCATTGAAATTGTTAGCGGCCGAAAACCCAGCGAGAAGTTCCTGGAATATGCACAGATGGTGGGGATGGTGTTATTGCTTGGGTTGATGGCCTATGCACTGGGATTGGATATTTTCCGCTTATTTAAATAATGGGTTTAGTGTTTTTTGGGGTATGGGAGCTTCAAAATTGAAAGCTCAGTCCCAATAAATAGAACCGCCTTTCCTGGTCAAATGGGTCAAAGAGATAGGCCGACAGTGTTGATTTTGGCAAAAAATTACTGTTTATCATAAAGCCACGGTCTATTTCACGCCCTGTTTTGTACAGCTTCGACTTTTGTGCAACTATGCCTGGCTCAAACCATGGTTTAAGGGTATAAGTTAATTCAGACCAGCTGTAAAAAAAATTGCTCTGTTCATCATCAAGGTCAAAGGCATACTCGTTTTGGGAACTGAAGTTGATCTGCTTATAACTTAAGTTGGTGGTTAATCCCGGTAAAATTGCCTTCGTATTTCCAAATGCTATCCCAAGCATAGGTATTAGTTCCCAGTTTACAGCATGGGCATCATCCGAAAAGGAATAACCTGCGAACAGTGATGCGGTTTGCAGGTCTTCATAGTTATACCTGGCCTCTGCATACATATTACGGTAATAACCACCTGCAATGCCCATACCATAATTAGTACCATCATTCAGGTGGTTAAAATAGCCCGAAAAAAACACATCGTGAATAGCCTTTTTATTTGCCGTGCTGTCCTGGGCCAGTGCAACAAATGTAAAGGCCATATAAAACAAAGTGCAAAGAATTGTTCTAACCATTCATTCCCGATTACAGGTCAATGCCGATTTTTTTCATTAGGATAGAAGCGTTCATGCTTCGGCAGATGCCGGGTTTCAACCGGTAATCAAAATAAAGTTCTTCTCCTGAAACCGAAACATCGAAATGGAAATTATGGATCGATTGCGGATTGTCTTTTGACAATTCCGTCAAGGCGAGGTCATGCGTGGCCAGGAGGCCGCAGGCTTCTTTTTTCAATAGTTGGCTGATCAGTGCTTTGGAACCTGCCTGGCGATCCTGTGAATTGGTGCCGCGCAGTATTTCATCCAGCAACAGGAATACCGGCTGGTGCAGGTTAACCGATTCAATAATTGATTTCAGCTTACCCAGTTCTGCGTAAAAGGTGGATGTGTTTTCTTCGAGGTTGTCGGCAATACGCATACTGCTCATGATGCGCATGTTGGCCACCGTTAGTTCTTCTGCGCACACGGCCGAGCCTGCCATGGCCAGCACCTGGTTGATGCCGATGCTGCGCAGGAAAGTACTTTTTCCCGCCATATTGGAACCTGTGATTAGTGCGATGGCAGGTTTGCCCTTTGTAGAAAAATTATTACAGACTCTTTTTGATGAGGGGATTAGCGGATGGCCAAGCTCTTTGGCTTCGAATTGTCCATGAGAATTACTGAGGGTGGGGAATACCCAGCTGGGGTGGTTAAAATACAGGCGACCAAGCGTGTTGAGGCATTCCATTTCAGCCATTACCTTAAACCAAAGGGAGATTTTATCCTGTTGCCTGGTTTTCCATTTTTCGAGTGCCAGGGTTTGTTGCAGGTCCCATAAAAGGAAGGTATTCAACGGAACAAAAACGAGGGGATTAAGGCGGATATCAAAGCGGTCGAGGATTTTTTTCAGCACCAGGATGGATATTGAAGCTGCATTCTTTTGCGACGGGGATAGTGTTGCTTGTACATCCTTTAAAAATGCAGATTTGAAAGATGCATTTTCTATGCATAAGAGGGAATCCGATAATGTGCTGAGTTGTGGCACTACTTTATCGAGGGCCCTGTATTGGGGAATCACTTTTCGGGAAATACCAAAAGCGATGAGCATGAAAAAGGGGAGGATTGAATAAAATGTACCTGCTGTGATAAAGCCAATGATATGCATTGCCAGTGTAGCCAGGGCAATAACCGGGAATACCACTGCAAGAATGCGCCAGGATTTTTGCTGGAAAGCAACCGGTTGGGCAAGCCAGTCCCGGAGGCGATTTTCGGTGGCCGTGCTAACAGGATGCAATTGCCCGGTTGCCTGCAGAAGGACGCTCCATTCGGGCATTGCAGCCAATTCGCGGGTGGCAGCCTGTCGCTGGGTAAGGAGGTCGTTCGGGGCAGGAGCCAGTAACCATTTTGCCAGGGCCTGGTGGCCTTGTTCACTGGTGGTACGCTGTATGTATTGAAATAGGGAAGCCTGCCCGAAAATGTCCAGATCCCCTGCGTAATCGTGTGTTTTGGGTTCCAGGTTTTTCCCGCTGTAGCGTTGGGTGAACTGGTGGCTGGCGATACTGATTTCTTCATCATGGATCCCGGTTTTCTGTTCCAGCAGGATGATTTGCCGGGATAATGTAAGGCTTTTAGAGTATAGCCAAAGGAATATAGCGATCGTAATTGCTGCCACTAAGAATCCGATCCCGATACTTGCCGGCCAGGTTTTCACGAGGAGCCAGGCTCCGGCGATAATAGTAAGCAGGCGGCCCCAGGCGATTTGGTTTTTCAGTTTTGCCAGGGCGGCTTTTTCTGCACTAAACTGGTCTTTTTGGCGGGCATGGTAAGCAATAGGATCGGTTATAGTCATGCCATGAAACTAATACTTTTTGCTATCCCTTAACCTAAGGGACCCCGGAATTGTGTTACATTTGCATTCCGGTTAAAGGTTTTGGTAACTGTTGTGGTGCTCACGGCTTACCGCTTACCGTTCACCGTTTATGGGGCTGTATTGGCTTCGACAGCGTAGGTCTTTGAAAGTGTAAGCATGTCGTGCGTTGGATAATTAGCACGTAAATCTGAATACCCAAACTTCAAATGGCAATACACAGTATGCCATGGCTGCTTAATCAGTGATTAGGTAGTCATTAGGGCCGCGTGAGCAGGTTGGTCTGTTACCAAGCTTCGCCGCCGACTCAAAACAAATACAGAATGCTGCAAGTGAAGGCTGTGCCACTTGCTTAAGACCATCCAGCTAAGGAATGAATCGGTTTGCTGATTCCCTGCTCATTCCCGACAACCAATAACCAGATAAACATGTAGAAAGCTTTTGGAGGATATGTTTGGACGGGGGTTCGACTCCCCCCAGCTCCACTTGAGGGGGAAACTGATCAGTTTCCCCCTTTTTTGTCTCGATCCCTTATTAATTGGGCTGCTTTGTAAAGAATGTTATGAAGATTGTAGTAATTCCAGGGATCCATGGCGTCTTTTCCTGTACCATTTTTTAATAGCGTTCGATCACCATTTGGGAATTGTAAATGGATGCTTATTCAAATCGATCGATTACTTCACTTTAGATATTGGAATGCCGTGCTTCAATTTAGGCATTGTCCTCGGTTGTTGCCAATTGGGAGAACTCCTGGCAAACGCCCTATCTTTCAGGCATAGGCGCACCACCAGGACCTTTCTTCCAGTTCCATGAATGTGTACATAATTGATATGCAGGGGCAGATTTTTTTACGATTGATCATCTAACCTTTTTTATGCAGGTCATCTGTTTTGTTGCGATAACCATAGCAACATAAGTCCTGATTAAGGGTAGATTCTATTTCCTGCACAACAACTTTATTTTACAGAGTTCTCCAGCCTGGTTTACACTTTGAGGTGTAGGATGCATTCCCCGGGATACCCCAGATTGCCATATATTAAAAAGTGCTGTTTTGTAAGTCTGACCAATTAAGCAAGCGGTGAACTTCATAGTATTGATTTCCGTTCCCCAATACCTTTCGGCAGATGTTATCGCCAGTTGCACATGTTTACGGTTGTTCATCCCTGTGAAAGATTCCGTCAGCAGGTATCCTTTCCCGCCCGAATCAGGCGCCAGCCTTCTTCTCCGTTCATATTCACCGGATCTTAAACGTTTAATAATGCTTTCACCAGACGGGTTAGTGGATTTTAAGGAATTTTTTCTGTATAGCGGCGACTTGTGGGGAACAGCAACAAAAAAGCAGGAATAGTACAATTGTACTGCGCAATTTTTGATGTGATTACATCATGATATTCCTGGCATTTTAAGTGTTTGGAAATAATGCTAATTCGCTATGGATAACAATAAAATCAAATAACAACCTAATGTGTTAAGCATACAGTTTACAACCAAAACAGCCATTTTTTCAAATGTTAAAAAAGTATACAACTTTATTTGATTATTGAATTTTTTTGGAAAGTGACAGTAATAAATTTGGATGAACAGGATCATAGATGCATTGTGGTTTTATAAAAATGCGGATTGTTCCTCCCGGCAACTATTCGTTGATTTTAGCTGCATGCCATTCTTTTTTTGTTATTATTTAAACAACCAATACTACAGCTTATGGATCGAAAAGAACAACTGAGATTTCCGGGATCAGGAATTCCGGAAACTCATGTCAGGTCTTGTTTTCATGAATCAATAGCAATGTTTAGAAAGCTGGCGATGATCATGATGTTTCTTTTGTTATTATTGAATGCGCCTGCCTTATTCGCACAAGTGGCCAATAAGGGAAAGGTTACTGTGAAAGGGAAAGTGCTGGATAAGAAATCCGGTCAGCCAGTTTCTGGTGCTACAATTTCAATTAAAGGAGAAAGCAACGGCGTGGCATCAGGTGAAGATGGAAATTTCACCATCACAGTACCATCTGAGAAAAGCATATTGGTCATATCATCTGTTGGATTCACAACGGAAGAATTGCCTGTTGGTATTTCAGGCCAGGAAATGATCATCGCTATTACACAAAAAAATAAGGACCTGAATGAAGTTGTGGTTACTGCACTGGGAATCCAACGTTCTGCCAAATCATTAACGTATGCCACTCAACGTATCAGTGGTGATGAACTGAATGAGATCAGGGATGCGAATATCGCCAATACACTTAGCGGTAAAGTGGCAGGATTAACGATCACCTCTTCCGCCAACGGTCCGGGTGGTGCCGCACGAATCGTGCTTCGCGGTAACCGTTCCATACAGGGCTCAAATAACGCACTGATCGTTGTTGATGGAGTGGCGATCGATAACTCTACGCCGTCCGGGCAGGTCAGGGATGATGCCGGTAGCAGCAATGGGGGGCAAAGCGGTAGTGATGGTATTTCCAGCATTAACCCTGACGACATTGAAACTATTAACGTACTGAAAGGCGCTGCCGGTGCAGCTTTGTATGGCAGCCGCGCCAGTAATGGTGTGATCCTGATCACCACCAAGCGTGGTCGTGCGGGCAAGATACAGGTGAATGTGAATAGTGGCATTTCCACAGAGAGCCCAATGCTGCTGCAAGACCTTCAAAATGAGTACAGCCAGGGGGCTGGTGGCAAATATTCCACAATGCCATCTACCAACTATGGTGAAAAAATTGCAGGCCAGCAGGTGACCGATTTTCATGGTAACAGCGTTACGCTGAAAGCTTATCCTGATAACGTAAGGAATTTTTTCCGTACCGGTTTTTCCACCAATAATTCCGTAAGTCTAAGTGCCGGGTCAGAGAAAATGCAGACTTACATTTCATACGCGAATAATTATGTGAATGGTATCGTTCCTACCAACTTCCTGAACCGCCATAATTTTAATGCGCGCCTGGGTGTTAACATCACTGATCGTTTGTCTGCTGATGCCCGTGTAACATATGTATTGCAGGATATCTCCAATAAACCTGGTGTTGGCGGCGATGGCCTTGTCGGTGCCAACGTATATAGGGTTCCACGCAGCGTAAACCTGGATGAATACAAGGATTACAAGACGGTAACCGGTTCTGTGGAAAAACCATACTACTGGGTCAGTTCTGATCCCGTGTATACCAATCCATACTGGACAGTCTACAATACCCATCATTATGATGACCGTAGCCGGGTTTTAGGTTTGATTTCACTGAGATACAAACTGACCAGCTGGTTGAACCTGCAGGCCAGGGTGAGCAGTGACAGTTATAATGACTTCAATACCCAGTCATATGCCAATAATACCCCTAACTATGCCAGGAAGCCGGGTGGTTATTATTCTGAAGAGAATGCGTATGTGGCTGAGCGTAACATCGATGTCCTGCTGAGTGGTTCTAATAATATCGCGAAGGATCTTAAGATTACGTATAACCTCGGAGCGTCAGACCTGGTGCGGAACATGCGTGTGCGCAAGAGTATTGCCGATGGCCTGAACATAACCAATAAATATGACCTCCGCTTCGCAACTGCGCTGACAGCTACGACTAACAATGCAAACCGGGAACTTCAGTCAGTTTATGGAACTGCCCAGTTCAATTTACGCGATTATCTCTATCTCGACCTCACAGCGCGTAACGACTGGTCGAGTACCCTTCCCGAGCCCTATTCATTTTTCTATCCTTCAGTTGGTTTAACTGCAGTGTTATCTGATATGTTCAAAATGGCTGACTGGATAGACATCGCTAAAGTCCGTGCTTCATACGCGAAAGTGGGTAACGATGCTGATCCATACATGATCAACCAGACCTACAAGTATATCCCTGGGGCATATGGTGGTTATATTGCTGCCAGTCCAACCAAGGCCATCACTGACCTAAAGCCTGAATTGACCTCTTCTTTCGAACTGGGAACCGAATGGCGCTTCCTGAATAACCGTGTTGGTTTCGACCTCACTGTGTATAAATCAAATTCCAGGAACCAACTGATCCAGATCAATACACCGGCTTCTTCTGGTTATGCTAATACTTTTCTGAATGCAGGAAATATCCAGAATAGTGGTCTGGAGATCATGCTGAATATTCAACCCGTTCGTAGCAAGGACTTTACCTGGGACCTGGGCCTGAATTATGCGTACAATAAGAGCAAGGTGGTTGAACTCGATCCATCTATACGTTATGTTTACCTCGGTTCTGGTTCTACATTTCGTACAGCCATACCAGTTGTCAGGGAAGGTGGGGAGTATGGCGATCTCTATGGTTATCGCTGGAAACGTGATGCAAGCGGTCAGTTTATCGTAAATGACAATGGTTTGCCTGTTAAATTGGATACTGCCTCCAGGCTGGGTAACTACAACCCAAAATATACCTTTGGTTTCAGTAATACTTTCAAATACAAAAACTGGAGCCTTGGCTTCCTCATCGATGGTAAAATCGGTGGGGTGGTTGCTTCCGGTACTGCAGGCCAGTATGCTTATGCCGGCAGTTCCAAATCAACCCTGAATTACCGTGATGGTAACTGGGTGATTCCTGCAGTGAAAGCTGATGGATCAAAAAATACCACGGCCGTGAATGCAGAGCAATTCTGGCAAACTGTTGCATCGGGTGACTATAACTGGGGTGAGTTCTTTACCTACGATGCCTCAAATGTTCGCCTGCGTGAAGTTTCCCTGGGTTATGAATTCAAGCACCTGCCTGCCTTCCTGAAGGCTGCGAAATTCTCATTATTTGCCCGTAACCTCTTCTTCCTTTACCGCGGTAGTTCTATCATGGACATACCGGGTATCGGCAAGCGAAAACTCGATTTTGATCCTGAAGTTAGCTTCGGTAACAGCAACTACCAGGGCATTGAGTATTATAACCTGCCTTCCACCAGAAGCATTGGTATCAATTGTAAGTTGACATTCTAAAAAACTAATTATGCGTCGAGAATATAGCAAAAAAACCATGAAATCACTGCTGTCCAGCCTGCTTGGATTTGCCCTCGTAATAGTTGTGTTTTCGGGCTGTACCAAGGATTTTACCAAGACAAATACGGATGCTAATTCGCTTAGCAGTGTTGGTCCGAATGACTATCCCTACATGTTTTCTTATGCCCTGATGAGTCCGATGTTGAGTCCGGATAACTTTGAGATAGGAGAAGGAACCATTGCTTCAGTGTATTCCCAGTTCTTTTCACAGGCTGCGCACTCTTTTCCGACTGACCGCTATGTAGTGGTTCAGCCCTGGATGCCCGCCTGCTGGAACCCTGTGTATATTAATGCAGCCCCCCAGCTGAAGACCATTATGAATAATACGGATGTAAACTCAGCTGAAAACGCCCTGGCAAATATCTGGTGGGTATGGATGTTCCACCGCGTAACTGATTATTTCGGACCTGTACCATATTTTGATGCAGCATCCGGGCAAAGTTCCGTAGCCTACACACCACAGGATTCTATCTACTATGATTTCTTCCCACGTTTGGCAGCTGCTGTGGAAGTGCTGAAGAACCATACCAATGAGAAACCTTTTGGATCCTTTGACCTTGTGTATGGTAAAAAAACATATCCGGTTGTTTCCTGGATCAAATTTGCCAACTCCCTGCGACTACGACTTGCACTCAGGATTTCTAAAGTAGACAAGGATCGGGCCCGCACAGAAGCCGAAGCCGCTGTTGCCGCAGGTGTTATGACTGACCTTGAAGATGATGCTTATATGCCCCACAACAAGATCAACTACAATGAATTTAATGGCCTCGCCGTTACAGCCGGATGGGATGATGTAAGGATGAGTTCAGCCATGGCCTCTATCCTCAAAGGATATGGTGATCCACGCCTTTCTGTTTACTGGCAACCTGCAGTAGCAACCGGTGAATATACCGGAGCCCGCAATGGGATGTTTACATCAGAAAAGATCATCGATGAGAATTCCCGTCTTTTCACATCTAACCTGGGCACAAAATGGACCTACTGGGATACCAATGTTAATGACTGGAAAACAAATTATGATGTTCCCCAAAGTGTCATAGTTGCTGCAGAGTCTTATTTCCTGAAAGCTGAAGGAGCCCTGAACGGCTGGAACATGGGTGGAACTGCCAAGGATTTTTATGAAGCCGGTATTCGCCTTTCTATGCGGCAATGGGGAATCACTGATCAAAACGCTATTAATGATTATATCGCCAGCAACGCAACTCCAATTGCGCTGAACGATTATTTCAATTCTCCGGCAGTTAATGATTATCCGATCGCATTCAGTGCCAGTGCGGAAATGCAGCGTAAACAGATAGCGCAGCAAAAATGGCTGGCACTTTTCCCGGATGGCATGGAAGGCTGGGCTGAAGTTAGGCGTACAGGGTTCCCTGAACTCTATCATATTATCCATAGTGAGAACCCCGATATTACAGAGAACCAGTTTATCAGAAGGATGCCTTTCCTTTCTTCTGAAGCCCAAACCAATGGTGCAGCTGTTTCCAAAGCTGTAGAATTGCTCGGAGGCCCCGATAAAGTCACTACTCCTCTTTGGTGGGATAAGAATTAATCTGATATCATATCAATGTACTGCTGATAGTTTTTTTATATCAGCAGTACATTCTTATTTTAGGCCATACATAAACCTATGATGCGATATTTTACCCTTGCAGCTGCGGCTATGATTTTTAGCCTGCCTGGCAATGCCCAGCAACACAATCTATTGTATCCTCAACCAGCAAAGGTTTCCTATACGGCAGGCAGCCTTCCACTCAACAAGGTCTCCTTGTATTTGCCTGCCGACGCGGACCTGGTTTTTCCCCTGAAAGAATTCAACAAATCTGTTGAAGCGCTGGCAGGCCGTTCCATCAAAAAAGCATCTTCGGCTTCATCTGCTACTTTAAAGTATACCATCAAGGAAAAAGGATTCATACTTCCGGATACCACTGCATTCCTGAAACAGGATAACAGGGAAGCCTATATGCTGAAGGTTGATAAAACAGGAATAACCATTGACGCGAACACGTCTACCGGTTTTTACTATGCGATCCAGACGCTGCGGCAGCTCATAGAGAAAGATGGCAGCCTGCCTTATGTGCAGATCAAAGACAGTCCGGCATTGCCCTATCGTGGTGTGATGATGGATTTTGCACATGGCGGCCTTTTAAAAGTGCCTGAGATAAAACAACAGATTGATTTCCTGGCGCGCTGGAAAACCAACCAGTATTATTTCTATAATGAAGTGAGCATCCAGCTCGAGGGCTATGCACAAATGAATTATAAACAGGCTTATTCAAAAGCTGAGATCAGGGAGATTATCGCGTATGGAAAGGAAAGGCATATGGATGTTATTCCTTTTGTTGCATTCTATGGTCACCTGCATGATTTCCTAAAACAGGAACTTTATGCCGATAAGGCAATTGGTCATTACGGTCATGAACTGGATCCGCGTAATGCCGGTGTTGCGCCCCTGCTGGCCGATTGGATCAAACAATATGCAGCGCTTTTCCCCAGTCCATTTATCCATGTTGGCTTTGATGAGACCTGGGAAACCAACAGAATGGCGATTGAAGGTGATTCCTCTGTTCATGCCCCTGACCTCTGGCTGAAGCACCTGATCAATGTAAGGGCAGAACTAAAAAAATATGGCAAGAAAGTATTAGCCTGGACCGACATGAGTAAATATTATCCTGGCATCTTATCTAAATTTCCCGATGATGTAGTACCAGTGGTTTGGGAATATTCACCCGACAGTGCAGCAATGTACAGCTACCTTAACCCGGTGTTGAAAAGTGGCCGGAAATTTATTATCCAGCCAGCAGTTTCAGGGTGGGGGCATATTTATCCCAATGCAAAATACACTTATGATAATATTGACCTTTGCCTCCGTATTGGCCTGAAAGAAGGCTCAAAGGGTTTTATTACATCCGTATGGACCGATGCCGTTGAGCCCCTGGTGCGACCATCCTGGTCTTTTATGGCCTATGGTTGTATCAGTGCCTGGCAGGGTGTTTCACCAGTGCGGCCTGCTTTCGAAAAAAGCTTTAACAATATTGTTTTTCCAGCCGCAGCAAATGAAGTGGAAGGAGCGCTTGCGGCCATGGCGACTGCCGTTGACCTGCTTCAAACCTGTTTTGGAAAAAACACCGGCAATATGCCCGGCGGCACAATCATTGAAAGCTGGTCGAATCCGTTTGATTCCTATTACCTTGGTATAGCCCGCGCCAATACTGCCACGTTGAAACAAGTTCGGATACAATGTGAGACTGCTGAGGCATTGCTCATCAAAGCCCTTTCGGGTAGCCACGGAATTGACACCACTTTCATTGAATCTTTGCGGGTCAGTGCGAAACTCCTGCACTATGAAGCTACCAGGTTCCTGTGGGCTGCAGTAATCGCCGACCGTTGGGATAATGCCATGTTAGTCAGCAAACAGAATAATTTCGTTTTTTATGACATTTCTTATATCTGCCATGGACTTATCCAGGATGTGATGGATGAGTTGGGTACTGTGAAAGATGATTATTCCGCAGCCTGGTCTGCTGAAAATTTGCCCTATAGAAAAAATACCATAATCAGCCGTTTTGATGTCGAGTTTGGCCTTTGGCAAAAATTATTGCTGAAAGTGATTGATTATCGTATTAAACATAGTGCAGATATGGTCGCTGGCGGATCCTTTACAGATACTTTCCAGCCTGGTTTTTGACCTGGTTTTAGTTATTAACGGTGATTCATTTTACGGGAATTTGTAAATTAGTTATTGATATGAAACCACAATTACACAAGCTGGTAGCGGAACCTGATTCGTCCTTTGCATACAACCACATGGAATGCAGCTATTTCGACAAACCCTGGCATTTTCACAAGGAATATGAGCTTACTATAATCGAAAGTTCGGAGGGTACCCGTTTCATCGGCGACCAGGTAAGCCTTTTCCAGCCTTCTGATATGGTACTGATTGGTCCAAATATTCCGCACCTATACCGAAATAATGAGGACTATTACAAGAAGCCGGAAATGGGCGCCAAATCGATTGACATTCACTTCACGGATGATTTCCTGGGGAATAATTTTTTCGATGTCCCGGAAATGAAATTGGTGCGTAGGTTATTGAACCGCTCTAACCTGGCTCTGTCTGTCTATGGTGCCACCAGGGATTATGTTCGGGAGCAACTTTATGAGATGAAGGATTTGCCACCGGTAAAAAGGTTGATGAAACTGCTGGATATCCTGATCGTACTCTCCACAAGTAAACACCTGACCAATGTATTAAGCCAGGAGTTTACCGTAAGTAATAATAAAGACGCTGCCAGGATTGATATTGTATTCCAGTATATACTGAAGAACTTCAAAAATGAAATTTACATAGAGGAAATTGCCTCCAAACTTAATATGAGCATCGGTTCATTCTCGAGATATTTTAAACACCATACCAGGAAGACTTTCTCTAACTATGTTACAGAGGTAAGGATCAGTCACGCCTGCCGCATGTTAATTGAAGACACGTATAGTGTATCCGAGATTGGGTATATGACCGGTTTTGAAAACCAGTCGAATTTTTATCGCCACTTCAAAAATTATACAGGCGTCACGCCAAAAGAATATACTGCCCGGTTTTTTGCCCGGCAGTAGGTCAGGCCATTGTATTGATGGTGCTTCCCAGTTTTTCGATCGCCACTTCAACAATATCGCCCGGTTTCAACCAGGGTTTGTCGGGCATGCCCATGGCAACACCTTCCGGAGTTCCGGTCAGGATCAGGTCACCAGGCTCCAGTGTGAAATGTCTGGTGAGGTCTTCAATAATTTCTGCAATTGAGAAAATCATATCAGCAGTAGTGGATTGCTGACGGATTTCGCCGTTAACCTTACATTGCAGGAAAAGGTCCTGGGGGTCTGCGATCTCATCTTTGGTCACGAGGTGTTTGCCAAGCGGCAGGAAATGATCGAGCGATTTTCCCATCAGCCATTGGCTGGTGCGAAATTGCAAATCTCGGCAAGACAAATCATTGGCCACACAATAGCCCAGAACATAGTCAAGCGCATTCTCCCTGCTGATATTTTTGGCAATTTTACCAATAACAAATCCCAATTCCACTTCATAATCGAATTCCTTACCAACTTGCCCTAAAACCACATCCTTGCCAAAATCTACCAGGGTGTTGCTATATTTAGTAAAAACTACCGGGATGGTTGGAATTGCCATACCGCTTTCAAGGGCATGTTTCCGGTAGTTCAATCCGATGCAAATTATTTTTGTTGGTCTCCTAACGCAGGGACCGAAAGTTAAACCGCTTTCATTTACCAGGTAACGGGAATCATTACCTGCTTTATCGAGCATGGCCTGCAAGTCGGAAAGGTCATCGAGGCCAATGTTTTTTTCTGAATAAAATATTCCGTGCTGGTCTTGCTGGTAATGATCCACATCAAAGATGCCATGGTCAGTTTGTATACCCAGCTTCAGGAAATTATTTGTTCGGAAGTAGAGTAGTTTCATTTATGTAATGCTTCTTTTGTAGTGGATTAATATGTCGCCCTTCCACCCGATAGATCGAATGTAAAACCAGTGGTAAAGCTATTGGCCGGTGAAACAATATAGAGCGCGAGGTTGGCAGCTTCTTCCAGTGTGCCGCACCTTTTCATCGGAATTTTTTCTGTCATATAGGTTACCTGTTTTTCAGGCATCATGTCTACCAGGGGCGTGCGGATCACAGCAGGTGCTAACGCATTTACGGTTACCCCGGTCTCTGCATACTCCTTGCCCTGGACTTTTGCCATGCAAATCATGGCCGCCTTGGAAGCGGAGTAGGCCAGCATTCCGGCATTACCTTCTTTCCCGGCAATCGAGGCCAGGTGAAGCACCCTGCCGTATTTGTTCCCTACCATATGCGGCAGGATGGCTTTGGAGGTATAGAAACTGGCCATGAAGTTTATATTGAAAACCTTTTGCAGGTTCGCTGTATCCACCAGGTGACTTTGGATATTTGTTTCCCCCGTTATGCCGACACAATTCACCAGGATTTCGACTTTCCCTGCTTTTTGTATGATTTCCTGGAATACTTCGTTGACCTTTTTTTCGTCGGTAACATCAATGCCAACCGGAACAGCTTTGTCTTGCCGGCCGGAATAATATTCATGGAGTTTTTTTTCATCCAGGTCCAGGGCATAAACCGTAACTCCGCTGTCCAGTAATTTGAAGGCTATCTCTTTACCAATGCCTGATGCGGCGCCGGTTACGATTGCTGTATGGTTGGCTAAATTATTTGCCATTATAATATAATTTCACTTTTTGCCTGATAAAGATGGTTCCTTCGACAGGTCGTCCACCAGGGCCAGAGCCCTTTTATTTAGTTCTGCAATATAGTTCCGGGATGATTCTTCCGGAATATAAGCTGCTTTGCGTGTAATACTGTTCGAGAGGATTCCCCTTGCTGTAAGCAATTCTTTTTCTGCATAGTGGAACAATTCCATGTTTTGCAGGGAGAAGAATATCTGGGGCATAATCCTTTCAAAACTGGTAAAGGCTTTATCGTGGTGACCTGCTCTCCTCATCTCGAAAACTTTTTGCAGGATATCGGCAACGCCCAGTCCGGGCATTACACCAGCAATGCCCACGGGGATCAGCTCCAGCATATATAATCCGCCCCAGCCTTCAAAGAGGCCAACTTTACCTTCTGTTACTTTTATGATCTCTTCGAATTTTGGTGCACAAAGCGGCTCTTCCAGTTTCAGGTATTTGAAATTTGGATGCTTGTCCATCAACCTTTTGATAAATGCCGGTGATATGGAAGCACCACCCGGATTGAAGTCCTGGATCAGGACCGGTGTTTCAGGAATGGAAGCCAAAAAACCCGACAGGTATTCCATCAGCGAGTCTTCTGGCAGGCTGAAAATCCTGGGAACAGCAAGGGAAACAATATCGGCGCCATTCTTCACATTTGCCTGTGCCAACCGGATAGCTGACCGAAGGGAAGGATGGTTGGACTGGGCAACGATTTTGATACGTCCCTTAGCATGCTCCACTGCGATTTTTACTACCTGTAATTTTTCTTCATCAGTCAGTTTATAGAACTCACTGGCATAAGCCGGAAGGCAGGCTGCCTGTATCCCGCAGGAGCAGGCAAAATCTACCAGGCTCCTTAAAGCAGCTTCATCAATTTCTTCGTTTTCTGTAAATGGAGTCGGGATGATTGGAACAACTCCCTGCAATAAATCTTCGCTTAATTTCATGATTGGGTATTTATTCTAAAGTCAAGTTTTTGTTTTTTCCATAACTCTCAACCAGGGTCAGTACCAGCATCGATACAAATACAAGTGCACCCCCGATGATTGCTGATGTGCCCAGTTTTTCACCCAGCCAGAAAGCAGCAATGGGTACACCGAAAAAAGCGATCAGGTAATTGGAAAGTGCAACATCAGTGGCTTCCAGGTGTTTCAGGGCGATGAAAAAAAGTACCATCGACAGGAAATTGTGCAGTATCGTCAGGTTGACCAATCCTAGCCATGTATCTTTCTTAAATGAGCTGATCCGTGAAAAAATATCAGCTTCATAATACAATACAAATGGGGAAAGCAGTATGACCATGAATAGATAGGTATAGAAGACCATTTCCATTCCGCTGAACCGGTCGGCAATTTTTTTACAGCCCACATTGTAGTAAGCATTACCGATCAGTGCCAGGAAAATGAGCATGTTGCCTAACGCATATTCAGAACCGAAATTCATTTGCCTGATATCATTGGTAGAGCACAGGATCACCCCAACGAGTGCAATGGCAAAGCAGATCCAGCGGATACGGGTCATTTTTTCTTTCAGGATCAGGAAGGCCAGCAGGGCAGTGAGTACCGGTAATATCAATACCATGATGGCAGCATTGCTGGCCAGTGAAAATCGTGTGCCTGCTGTCATGAGGACCTGGGAAGGGAATGCTCCCAGTGCTGCCAACGGCAAAAAGACAAGGATATCTTTGGGTTTTCTTTTGTTCTGCCTGTAATCTTTGGCTACGAAAGGCAGCAGCAGAATTAGGGAGAACAGCATTGGTCCCCAGACTGTAAAATATGGACCAACTTCATCCTGGATCAGTTTAATACCGGTGAATTGCAGGGCCCACATCAGGTTGCAACAAAACAAAAGGATCCATGCGCCTAATTTTTTATTCATGCTTATGATTGTTCAGTTTTAATAATATTTCCGGTGGCGTAGTTGCTCACTGCTTCCAGGTCAAGGTCCGTGCCCAGGCCGGGTCCCTGCGGAACAATTGCAGCTCCATGCTCAAACCTGATACCTGTAGTAATGAGGTCATTCACACGAACCAGTTCACCGAAAAGATCTGAAGGAATGGTGCAATTGATGCTGGCAGCAGCAATATGCAGACCCATGGTTTCTGAAATGCCCAGGTCAACTTCGGAACCGCGCCAGCAGGACTTTCCTTCCAGGTGCGCAATCTCAGCGAGTAAAATACTGTTATACGCTGAGCCGTTGAAATTGTAGCCATCAGCCGAATTTGCCTTGATGCAGGGAATGATATCCCTGATGTCTTGCGTATAAGGCAATGAGATATGACGGAACAGGGGCACTTTCAGGGCTTTCCGCAAGGCTACGAATCCTTCCACATCTTCATGTTTGATCGGGTCTTCAAGGCCATACATTATTTCTTCATCTACGCCATCCATTAGCTGCAAAGTGGTAGCGACATCATTCCATCGTTGGTTGGGATCCAGGATAAGCCTAATGCCCGTACCACACTTTTTCCTGATGGCTTCCGTCCATAACCTCACCGGGTCTTCATCTGAGCATTTAAACTTGAACATTTTATGACCCTTTTGCATCGCCTCATAAGCCTTCCGGGCAGCATCTTCAGGATTCCGCCTGCCTGTCCAGCCCATGCAATCGATCTTGTCACGATAGGCACCACCCAGTAATTGATGGATGGGTACCTGAACTATTTTTCCAAGCAGGTCAAGGATGGCTGTTTCAAAAGACTCATAAATGCGCTGATCATTTACCGGCAGCCGGCGCCAGTTGAGGGCCAGTATATCTTTTCCGACCAGTCCATCAATCGCTTCTTTTAATTTTTCGGGTGATGCCGATCGGTAGGTCTCACCAATTCCGGTCAGGCCATTTCGCAAAGTGACTTGCAGTATCCACTTTGGCTGGATGGCAAAATCAGTCCAGCTTTCCCCGGTAAGGAATTTTTTCGCGAAGGATTTGTCTTTATCCAGCACATCTGAAGAATTCAGGCTGCCGGGTTTAGCAGGAACAACCACTTCCGTTGCAACGATCGATTGAATACTAGTCGGGTTCATTTTTCTCCTATATTTTGCGGGTACTTTTCTGCCAGTTTCCGGATCTCATAACTAAACTGTACAAATAATTCTTCCCATTTTTTTGCTGTTTCCAAAGTATAAGGATAGAAGCCTTTTGCATTGCTTACGCCTTTTGCACCAGCAGCTACCAGGTCTTCCATTGTCGCCGGGATTTCTGTAGCATTGCTCAACTCGGGGAAGAGGTCTTTCATAACCGTGCGATATGCCGGAATGCCTGTCAGGTCCATAAAGCGGAAAGGACCGGCAAATGTGATCCAGTAGCCAAGGTCATTGCGTAAAGACCTGTCTACATCTTCTACAGTTGCATAACCATTTTCAACCAGGAAGAAGGATTCACGCAACATCGCATACATGATCCTGTTAGTTATAAATCCGCGGATATCTTTTTTCAGCAGCGAGGGCTCTTTTCCCCATGATGCTGCCAGGGCGATTACTTTTTCTGCTAATTGCGGGTCAGATTGGTTGCCACAGATCACTTCCATAAAACGGGTGATATGGGCGGGTTCTGCCCAGTGGATTCCAAAGAGGCGTTGCGGGTATTGCAGGCCATCCTGCAAAAAAGAAACCGGGATTGCAGATGTGTTACTCCCAATTATGGCTGTAGGTTCCAGAACAGTTTCAAGTTGGTGATACAGTTTTTTCTTTTCTTCCGCACTTTCGGTGATAGACTCGATCACGACCTCATGATCCTGCAACAATGCAATATTATCGGTAATCAGCAGGCGGTTGAGTATCACTGTTGGATCTTCCATTAATATGCCTTCTTCCTGTAATTCCTGCAGGTATCCCATTATACGTGCACGGGCTTCCGCTGCGGTTTCGATCTGGTTGGTCAGTGTAGTCACGGGATGGCCTGCTGCTAAAATGCAGGTCGCAATGCTACTGCCCATGAGCCCGAGGCCTACTGTTCCTATTCGCTTTTTTTGCTGCATCCGCGACATTATTTTAGGTATACGATTGCGTCGATCTCTACTTTAATGCCATCCCATAAAACCGATTGAACGGTTGTCCGTGCCGGTAATACGCCGCTGAAAAAAGACGCATAAGCTTTATCGTACCGGTCAAAATCATTGATGTCTTTCAGGTGCACTGTACACTTCACTATATTGTCTGTTGATGCTCCTGCTGCCTCTATGATCTTTTTGATATGTGATAGCGTTAGCAGTGTTTCTTCCTCAATAGTACCACGCACTACCTGGCCCGTAGCCAGGTCCAGCGGCCCCTGGCCACTGATGTATAAAAAATCACCGGCAATTACCCCGGCCGAATAGGAACCGGTATGGGATTGTTTATCGGGATGCCTGACTTCTTTTTTCACGTTATTTGTTTTTCAGGTTTTCTAATATGGGCCATGTTGCAAAATCATCCACAAAACTGAGGATGGCTGCCAGGGCTTTCTGGTATAAATGATCGCCTTTTTCTTTTGTGGCGAGCTGGGGTTCGCCGCTGCATCCATTGTCTGAAATGAATGCCGTTTGTTTTACGATGGAAACACCTCTATAGGGAATGTCATCCTCAAAAGCAACATAGCCATTTTTGGCAGGCCTTACCGCTCTCTTCACCTTGTCCATCCGTACTTTTTCGGGATACAGGTGTAGCATGAGGCTGGTCTCATATTCGCAGGCATGGCTTAAAGCGGGACTTTCCATTGGCTTATCGCCACTGAAGGCAGAACCAGCCAGCTCCCAATAAGTGGCCAGGGCTATATAGCAGGGGATTTCATTATCGAACTCCTTACTCAATAATGATAATGCCTGTTTAACCGGGGTAATATTTCCGCCATGTCCATTGAGCAATACAATTCTCCTGAACCCGCAATGTAACAGGGACCTCACTAGGTCGATGACCACCTGGACATATAAGTCGGCAGACAAACTCATGGTGCCACCGAAGGGCAGGTGGTGATGGCTCGATCCATATGGTAGCGTTGGAGCCAGGATGATTTTTTCCTGGCGATGCAGTTCTGCAGCGGTGGCCAGGCTGGTCACAATATCTGCATCTGTACCCACACCAAGATGCGGACCATGTTGTTCCGTTGCGCCGAGAGGCAACATCAGGATCCTGTTACTGGCAGCGCCAATTGTTGCATATGTTTCACTGGTAAACAACATAGTTCTGAATTAATTAAAAATGCACTCATCAAGAAATGCAGGGGTATAACCTTGTTCAGTTGCCCAGCGAACCACGGTCTCGAGTTTCTCGAAATAGTCGGGTTGGTAGGCGATATAATCAGGGTAATAATATTGTTCATGTACCAGGAAGTCAACATAAGGAGGAAGGCCACCCTGTTCGCGATAGGCGTTCAGGAAAGGAACAAGTTCGTCTTTTGCTTTCCGGTCTACGACCACGCTGCTCCTGATAAAAATGATATCTTCCTGTTCATCTTTCCAGATAAACCTTTTCTTCATATTCCTTCTTTGCTCAACCGTAAGATAATAAGAGACAGCCGGCAGGTCATCATCAACATTGAAATAGCCCAGCTGGCCTTTGTAACCGGCAGCGCGTAAAGCGCGCGATCCTTCCACATTCACTTCACCCCAATGGATGGTGGTTACCGGGCCGGTTAAAGCATCACCCGCGAAGCGTTTGATCTCTTTCATCACCAGGTCACAGTCTTTCTTTACCGTTTCGAAGGAAGCGTTTTTGTAGGGCGCATCCGGGAACTCCTGGTAAGCATGAAAACTCAACCTGATCCAGTCGGCCTGTTCAGCCCATTCTGCACTGAATTTTGCTGGAAAGGAAGAAAGTGAAAAATCACCTTCCACTGACATATAGAATAAGTTCAGGTGAACCTTCGTGCCATATTGCTGATGTAATTTGCGCAGGCCATTCAGGTAAGCGTTGTCAAAAATGGAAGTATAGGAATTCGCATGTTCTGCGATATCCTGCAAAAAGCGGATATTATCATCAATTGATAACCTGTATTTACCGGCAAACTGGCTTGCCCAATATACGGGGAATGACAGTTGTTCACCGGTTCCAAGGTCAACAATCTGCAATGTATTCCTGTAATTCCGGAAGATCAATGATGCGGAAAAAATCCCATTGTCCTCAATGGCCGCGATTCCATTTATGGTGATCCCGGATCCGGCCGGTGCGCTTATTTTAGCTGTGAAACTCAGTCCATCAGCAGTTTGTATGCCATCGCGGGCATGCAGTACGTCACCTTCAATTGGAAATATTGGTTTGATGCTGGAAGCAGTCATAATTTGGCATTAATGGTTTGTCTGCTATTCGTACAAGACATTAACCGGGTAAAAATATTGAATGAATAAAATGGAACTATATAGAAATCACGTGAATGTATATACTTTTTTAACATCGCTCTTCAGCAGCTGTTATTGGCCGCTTATGGCTTGGTCTTTTCAATGCTTCACTAATATGCGGCGGCATATTGCAGCAAGCTATAGAAATGTTTGGCATCACCATGCGGGCACCGTCCTTCCGGATGTATGTAATTTGTATTGGCAGGATCATGCCGGCGAAATTCATGGCTATAGCTGTTCATGGTAATGCAAAGGGCTTTGACTGTGCATCCGGTCAGTATTTTACTTGCTTTCATTACCATAAAATATACGATAATTTTAAATGCCAGGGGAAACTTGCAAAGCTAAGCGCATTCAAAAAGTCTTGGGTATATAAAAACACAGTTTTTATGTATTTTTTTACCAGGAGAAGAAAGCGCCGGATGATTCAAAAAATTATTCAGCGGGATTGCCATTTGCTAGTACTTAATCAGTTATTTTTATTCGACTCACCCCTAAAATATGCGAACGCTAGCTGAAATTTTACCTGAAGAAAGGATATTGTCCAGGCTCATCGACAGGATTGCATTTGCCTCCGACGCAGGCTTTTATCACCTCATACCCCTGGCAGTCGTAAAGGCTGTGAATGAAACCGAAATCATTGCTTTATTTAAGTACTCGCAGGAGAATAATATCCCGCTCGTCTTTCGTACCGGCGGAACGAGTTTATCCGGACAATCCATTACAAATGGTATACTTGTTGACCTAAGCCAGCACTGGGGTAATATTAATATTGAAAAGGAGGGGGAAGAAGTCAGGGTGCAACCGGGAATTATCGGAGCCAAAGTGAATAACCACCTCCTGCGTTATGGCAGGAAGATAGGCCCTGATCCTTCCAGTATAAGTGCTGCCATGATTGGCGGGATATTGTCAAATAATGCGAGTGGCATGTGTTGCGGAACACAATTCAATTCTTACCACACGATGCGGCATATCAGCTTCATCTTACCTGATGGGAACAGGTTTACCACAGCTCACCAGCCTGATTATGCACGGTTTGAAAGCGAAGAGGCTGCATTGTTTGAAGGACTCGCAACACTTCGGCATAGCATACATAGTAACGATGTATTGTTCCAAAAGATCAGGAATAAATACAGGATCAAGAATACAATCGGCTATGCCCTGAATGCCTTTCTCGATTACGAGCATCCCCTGGATATATTTTCGCACCTGCTAATCGGCGCTGAAGGCACACTGGCTTTTATCGCAGAGGCTGTCTTGGAAACAATTCCAGACCTGCCTTTCAAGTCCACGGCCATGCTCTACTTTACAGATATCCGGGCAGCCTGCAAAGCCATTGAACCACTTACTGCTGCCGGTGCGGCTATGGTTGAGCTGATGGACCGCGCTTCCCTGCGTGCTGTTGAGAACATTGATGGCATTGATCCGTTTATCCAACAACTGCCTGCATCTGCAAGTGCCCTGCTCGTAGAGTTCCAGGCGGGTGACCAAAATGCTTTAACGGCAACGGTAGACGGATTCCTGCAAAGCTGTACTGAATTTTCGTTGCTGAAATTTCCTTCTTTCAGCTCAGCTGAGAAGGAAAGGAATTTCCTCTGGAAGATCCGGAAGGGCCTGTTCCCTTCTGTAGGTGCTGTCAGGAAAAAAGGAACAACCGTGATCCTTGAGGACATTGCCTTTCCGGTGCCTAACCTTGGTGATGCCATAGCAGATTTGCAGGTATTGTTTGAAGCATACAAATATCCCGATGCCATCATATTCGGACATGCAAAGGATGGCAATATTCATTTTGTCGTTACCCAGGCATTTGATACACCGGCAGAAGTGGGGCGTTATGATGCATTTATCCGGGAAGTGGTTGACCTGGTGGTGAAAAAATATGATGGATCGCTGAAAGCTGAACATGGTACAGGCCGTAATATGGCGCCATTTGTGGAAACCGAGTGGGGTGGGGAAGCGTATGCTATCATGAATACGGTTAAAAAACTGGCCGATCCGCAGGGGTTGCTGAATCCGGGTGTGATCATTAATGAAAATCCACAGGCACATATAACCGATTTGAAGGAACTGCCCGAGGTGGAATCGGAAGTTGATAAGTGTATAGAGTGTGGTTACTGTGAACCAAATTGTCCGAGTCGTGATTTCACCACTTCGCCGCGGCGCAGGATCGTACTGCGGCGGGCCCTGGCGAAAATGAAACTGACAGGCAGGAGATCGGAATACAAGGAATTGTTACAACAGTTTAACTATGATGGACTTGAAACCTGTGCAGTAGACGGACTCTGTGCAATATCCTGCCCGGTTGATATCAATACCGGAGACCTGGTGAAGCGACTCCGGCGGGAATCACATTCACCAACGGCAAATGCAATAGCCGTATTTGCTGCAAGGAACTTCGGGACCATCTCTTCTATAGTGAGAGGCTTATTGAAAACAGGCTTACTGGTGAATAAGATTGCCGGCAGGAATTCGATGTTGCGACTGACGCGCCTCTTTAAAAAAGCACAACAGAGTTTTCCGCTCTGGTCGAATCATTTATTAACCCCTCCGCATTCCATTAAAACACCCGATGAACAAGCCAAATACGCTAAAACCATTGTCTATTTCCCAACCTGTATTTCAAGGGTGATGGGCAATTATCCAGGAAAGGAAAAAAACAGCATGGAGAGCTTTTTGTCAGTTTGTCAAAAGAGCCAGGTGAATGTAAGATTGCCGCAACCTTTGAATACGATCTGTTGCAGCCAGATATTTTCTTCCAAAGGGTACCAGGATGCACACCGGATAAAGGCTAATGAAGTGGTTGAAGCTTTATGGACAGCAACCGGATCAGGTAAATGGCCGGTTGTACTCGATGTTAGTTCATGTGCCTATACCCTGAAGCATCTTGAGCCGGTACTGGATACTGAAAACAGAACAAAGTTCAAACAATTAACCATCTGGGATACTGTTGAATTTTTATACCACCAGGTGGTTCCTTCCGCCATTCCAAAAACGAAGAAAAGGGATATCGTATTACACCCTGTTTGCTCCCTGGAGAAGATGAATATTTCATATATGTTGCGATCGGTGGCTGCCCATTTTGCTGACCAGGTGACTGTTCCTGTTGCTGCAGGATGCTGTGGCATGGCGGGCGACCGGGGTTTTATCGTGCCGGGGTTAACAGCCTCCGCCACACATGCTGAAGCTGCTGAAGTCTGCGCTGTATCTTACGATGGGCACTATTCCGCGACCAGGACCTGTGAGCTGGCCTTGTCCCAGGCAACCGGCAGGAATTATGAATCGATACTCTACCTCGTGGATGAATGTTTATAGCATTTCTGCATGCTTTTGCAAATGTTAAAAAAGTATACAAATTAAGCAGAAATATGAATTTTAAACCCTTGATCAATTTTTAGATTTGGCCAGGGCAAGCAATAATTATTCTGGAAATATTATTCAACGGGTTTATGTTCAGGAAACAATTACAAGGCATTATTGTGCTTTATTTTATAGCTGCATGCAGCATCTCTTTTGACATTGTTCAAAAGCAATCCAAACAAGCGGCGCTGCCACTCTTCGATGGCAAATCCCTGCGCGGCTGGAAGAAAATTGTGGGTAAGGCTGCTTACTCAGTAGAAGATGGTGCAATTGTTGGTACTTCTGTCATAGATTCTGCCAATTCCTTCCTTGTCACAGAAAAAGCATATAATGATTTTGTGCTCGACCTTGATCTTATGATTGAAAGTCCGGCGGGCAATTCTGGTGTTCAGACCCGCAGCCATTTTGGCGGCAACCTGCACCCCAATAAGGTGTATGGCCGGCAGGTAGAAGTGGATCCTTCCCCACGGTCATGGTCAGGTGGTATATATGATGAAGACCGGCGTGAGTGGATTTATTCCCTCGATTTGAATCCGGCTGCTAAATCTGCCTTTATCGTTGGTGCATATAATCATTATAAAATTGAATGCATCGGCAATGAGATGAAAACCTGGGTGAATGGCATTCCTGCTGCCCATGTGATTGATGACCTCGATCGCAGTGGTTTTATCGGCTTGCAGGTGCATGCTGTGGGAACAAAGGAAGAAGCCGGCCACAAAGTTTATTTTAAGAATATTATTATTCGTACAAAAGACATTACCCCAACGCTATTTCCGGCAGACTTGCCCCTGGTTAACCTTAATAAAAAATGATATGCCAGTTACGAGAAGAAAATTTGTACAGCAGGGTGCCATGACTTTAGCGGCTACCATGCTGGGTCCGCTTGCCATCAGTGCCGCAAGTTATCGCAGGATTCCCGGCGCTAATGATCGTGTGCGGCTGGGGGTTGTAGGTTTTTCTGACAGGTTTCGCCATGCGCATTTCCCCAGTTACCTGCAACATTATAAGGAACTCAATTTTGATATCACCGCAGTTTCTGATTTGTGGAAACTAAGGCGCGAAGAAGGGGTTGGGTTCCTTTCCCAGCAATTGGGCCATGGAATCAGGGCCTGCCGCAACAATGATGAGTTGTATGCAGGAAAGGATATCGATGCGGTGTTCATCAGTACTCCCGATTTCCAGCACGCCTTGCATACCATTGAAGCGGTGAAGGCAAATTGTGATGTATACTGTGAGAAGCCATTTGCAGAAACCATGGATGATAACCGTAAGGCACTGAAAGCAGTTAAGGATTCAGGTAAGATCGTACAGATCGGGTCGCAGCGCAGGAGCGGAAAGAATTATATCGCTGCAGATGCTTTTATCAAGTCCGGAAAATTCGGCGCAATCAATATGGTGGAACTGAACTGGAATGTGAACCAGCCTGGTCGCTGGCGCAGGCCCAAACTGGTGGCGCAGTGCCATGAGAAAGACCTTGACTGGAAAAGGTTTTTAATGAACAGGCCTTATGAATCCTTCGATCCCAGGAAATACCTGGAGTACCGTTTGTTCTGGCCCTACTCTTCAGGGCAGCCCGGCCAATGGATGTCGCACCAGATCGATACAGTGCATTGGTATACCGGTTTTAACCATCCGCGCAGTGTTGTTGCCAATGGTGGTATTTATTGCTGGCCAGATGGCCGCACCAACTGGGATACGACCACCGCAGTATTTGATTACGGTCCGGCCGATAAAAAAGCCCCGGGCTTCCAGGTCGTATTTTCTTCCCGCATGGGTAATGGCGATGAAGTAACTACCGAGATATACTATTCAACGGGTGGAGAACTGAACCTGAATACCAATAAAATTTCACCGGCAGGTGGGCTCACAGCAGCCTTCGCGCAGGAAATGAATATGCCTGCGAACCTGTTACCGGAAATGGACCTGGTTGACAGAAATGCAAAAATTGATGTGGGGGCGAATGCCGGTGGTGATGAATACACATCAGCGCATGTAAGGAACTGGATGGAATGTATCCGGAGCCGCAAACAACCCAATGCGCCTGTTGAAGTGGGCTATTATCATTCGATCGCCAATATCATGACCAATGCCGCCGTACACACAGGGTATAAAGCTACATTTGATGAGGCGAGGCAGGAAGTGATGGTGGGCGGAAAACCATTTGTTATATAATTAATCGGAAAATATGGGCAATAGCAGAAGATCGTTTTTGAAAAATTCGGGACTGACGGGTATGGGGCTTGCCGCTGGCTTTATCAACGCCTATGCCAATTCCGAAGATGAGTTGGCGCGGATCAGGGAACAGGCTGCTTTTTCACCCCTGCAAAATTTTAACATGAGTGGTTATGCTGCACCAAAACTCGATGTAGTAAGGGTGGGTATTGTAGGTATTGGTAACCGTGGCTTTGATGCCGTGTCAAGGATGAATAAAATTGATGGCGTCGAAATAAAGGCCCTCTGTGACCTGCGTCCGGAGCGGGTGAAAATGGCCAATGACCTGGTTGCCCAATCGGGTCACCAGCCTGCCTTATACCACACAGACCCGGAAGCCTGGAAGAAAATGTGTTCCCGCGATGACCTCGACCTGGTATATATTCTAACCCCCTGGTCGCTGCATACCCCGATGGCGGTATTCTCTATGAACCACAATAAACATGTTTGCGTGGAAGTGCCGGCAGGAAAGACGCTGGAAGAATTGTGGTTACTCGTGCAAACCTCTGAAAAGACCCGGAAGCATTGCATGATGGTTGAAAATTGTTGTTATGATTTCTTCGAAATGACCACCCTGAATATGGTCAGGAGCGGATTTTTCGGGGAGATCACCCATTGTGAAGGTGCCTATATCCATAACCTCACAGAATATGTTTTTTCCAAAGAACATTTCTACCAGATGTGGGAGTTAAAAGAAATGTCTTCCCGTAAAGGAAACCTATACCCAACACACGGGCTGGGACCACTCTGCCAGGTGCTGAATATCAACCGAGGCGATAAAATGGATTACCTGGTATCTGTTTCGAATAATGACTTCATCATGGGCCCGATGGCGAAGGAACTTGCTGCCAGGGATTCTTTTTATGCGCCTTATGCCAATAAACAATTCAATGGTACTATGAGCACTACAACGATCAAAACCTACAAGGGTAAATCGATCGTCGTGCAATTTGATGTATCCTCACCAAGGCCCTATACAAGGATACAATTAGTAAGCGGCACAAAAGGAATTGCCATGAAATATCCTGAGCCGTCGCGATATGCGACCGGGCATGAATGGTTGGGAGAAGCTGAAACAAAATTGCTGATGGAAAAATATACCCCCGCCATTGTAAAGAAAATTGGTGAAGCAGCTAGGCAGGTGGGTGGCCATGGGGGAATGGACTTCCTGATGGACTGGCGCACGATCGATTGCCTGCGGAATGGATTGCCACTGGACCAGGATGTTTATGATGCGGCCTTATGGTCGGCCATATCTCCGCTCTCAGCCTGGTCGATAGCCAACCGGTCAACATCAATCTCAGTGCCTGATTTTACAAGGGGTGCTTTTACAAAAAACCAACCCATAGATATTTCCATGGAAAAAGGTGGAACAACAAAGGTGAAACTATAATATGCCGAACGCGATAAACAGAAGGAAATTCCTTCGCAATGCTTCCCTTGCGAGTGCCGGATTCGGTTTGCTGGGTGTAAAAAAAAGCCAGGCTTCAGAAGCCGCTACAATTGCAAAAACAGCCACTATCCCTGCCGGCGGTCGCATTGGTATCATAGGATTGGATACCTCACATAGCATATCATTTGTAGATGCACTAAATGGGCTCAATCCTTCTAAAGACCTGGCAGGATATAAAATTGTTGCAGCTTATCCTTATGGCAGCCGTGATATTAAAAGCAGTGCAGAACGTATACCATCCTACACCGAATATGTAAAACGATTTGATGTCGAGATTGTGGATTCGATCAGTGCTTTATTATCGAAGGTCGATGTAGTAATGCTGGAAACCAATGATGGCCGCCCACACCTTGAGCAGGCCCTTGAAGTATTAAAAACAGGAAAAAAATTATTCGTCGATAAACCTGTAGCAGGTTCCCTGGAAGATGTGCTGGCTGTATATGAAGCGGCAAGGTTCTATAAAGTGCCCATTTTTTCGGCTTCATCGCTGCGCTACAATACCGGTGTACAGGAGACCGCCAGTGGTAAAACGATAGGTAAAGTACTTGGTGCAGATGCTTTTAGTCCCAGTCCACTTGAACCCACCCATCCCGATTTTTTCTGGTATGGCATCCACGGAATTGAAACCCTTTGTACCCTGATGGGCAAGGGCTGTAAGCAGGTCAGCAGGATCAATGCTGAACAAACAGATATTGTTGTCGGGGTATGGAATGATGGCCGCCTGGGCAGCTTCCGCGGTACGCGCAACGGCGCAAATGAATACGGCGCAACAGCTTTTGGTGAAACCGGTGTACAAAGGATCGGACCTTATTCAGGATATGACGCCCTGTTGAAACAGGTGATCAGGTTTTTCCAGACAGGTATCCCACCGGTAACTGAAGAGGAAACCATCGAGATCTATGGATTTATGGAAGCTGCACATGAAAGTAAAAGACAAGGCGGGGCAACAGTACAAATTGCAGCTGTACTCGAAAAAGCCAGGAAGAATATGAAAAAGAAATGGTGATTGCCATTATTAGATTGATATTTTAATACTGTTTGTATGAATGATATTCAGGGAAAGGGCCGTCGTAATTTTTTAAAGACGACCGGACTGGCAACAGCGGGTATGTTGCTGACTCCATTTAATGCGACCACATTTGCAGCGGGTAACAGTCATGTACACCAGCCGGCAATACTTGGCGGAACACCCATCCGTACGAAAGAATGGCCTGGCTGGCCCATATGGAACAAGGATACTGATGAACAGCTTGTTGTAGATAACCTGAGGAGTGGTGTCTGGTCGCGCGCAGCACGTGTGAATGAATTTGAAGAGAAATGGGGCAAGGAAACAGGTACTAAAAGATGTTTGTCGGTGGTGAATGGCACGAATGCATTGATTACATCTTTGCTGCAAATGAATATTGGCGGTGGCGATGAAGTGATTGTACCTGTGTATACATTTATTGCTACTGTTTCAGCCGTATTAGCTACCGGGGCCATCCCGGTATTTGTCGATACCGATATGGATACCTTCCAGATCGATACAACGAAGATCGAAGCTAAGATCACTTCACGCACCAGGGCTATTGTTCCGGTGCATATCCTGGGCATGCCCTGTGATATGGTACAGATCACTAAAATTGCCCGCAAACATAGCCTGGTGGTCATTGAAGATGCCTGCCAGGCTCATTTTGCGGAGATCGACCACAAACGCGTCGGAAGTTTCGGCGATGCCGGATGCTTCAGTTTCCAGAATTCCAAGAACCTGGCTATTGGTGAAGGCGGCGCTATCACCAGTAACAATGATGCGTTTATGGATCGTTGTTATTCCTACCATAACTATGGTAATCCCTATGGAGCGCTGGTGGGTAATGTGAATGCCGGAACAGTGATGGCAGGCAGTAAATTGCGGTGGACCGAATACCAGGCTGCAATTGGCCTGGTGCAATTAAAAAGGCTGGAAGCGCAAACCGAACAGAGAAATACCAATGCGGCCCTCCTGCGCGGAAAGATGATGGGTATACCCGGTATAATACCGTATAAATTGTACGATAATGTGACCAGGGCTGCCTTCCATTTATTCGCTTTCCGTTACAAAAAAGAAGAATTCAGTAACCTGCCTCGTGCCGGATTCATTGAGGCTATGAAGGCTGAAGGCATTCCCTGCATGGAAGGCTATTCCCCCCTAAATAAAATGCCTTACCTGGCAAATACTTTCAGGTCGAAGAATTACAAAAAAATGTATTCGGCAAAGGACCTCGATATTGACGCTTATAATAACAGGAATGAATGCCCGAAAAATGACCAGCTCTGCAAGGAAGAAGCCGTATGGATATTCCATTCCGTGCTGCTGGCTGGCAAAGAGGAAATGAATGATATCAGTAATGCGCTTGAAAAGGTCCATGCCAATGCTGATGAGATCAAAAAATCAATTAAATCATAACGGCTACTTATGAGACTATTGCAAAATGTATCGATCGCTTTAATTTTTATTATTATGAGCAGTGTGACCGGAAAAGCCCAGGATAAAAAAATTGCCGCCCAATATTTTAATTCAGGTTTTGCAATTGGGCATGATACGTATAACGCCATATCAGCAGCCAGCAATGGAAAAATATATTATGTTTTGAGTTCCCAGTCGATAGATACCGGTGGGATGATGTATGCCTTTGATCCCGGAACAGGAAAAATTGAATTTTGTGGTGATATCACCGGGGCCTGTGGCGAAAAAGGCACCCGTTCTATTTCACAGGGAAAAAGTCACGTTCGTTTCGTTGAGTCTGCAGGCAAGTTGTATTTCGCAACGCATGCAGGGTTTTATTCTTTGGTTGATGGAATGGAGAAAATGGGAATCCCGCCTGAGGGGTACAAACCTTACCCGGGCGGGCATTTCCTTTCCTATGACCTGAAGTCGGGCAAATTTGAAAACCTGGGTATTGCTCCACATAACGAAGGTATCCTTACCATGAATATGGATACCGCCAGGGGCATGATCTATGCCATTACCTGGCCAACAGGTTATTTCATCACCTATGACCTGAAAACAAAACAGGTGAAAGACCTGGGGCCGGTATCAGGTGAAGGGGAGAATGGCGCCGGTGCTGCATTTCGTACATTGTGCCGCGCCATTGCAATCAATCCGCTTAATGGCAATGCTTACCTTACAAATTCAGAAGGGGCGATATTGCGGTATACACCTGGCAGCGATAAACTGGTGAAAATTGAAGAAGATATGAAGAAGGATTATTTTGGCTTGTATGATCCTTCTTCACCTGGCCATATGGGTTATAATTGGCGGCAGATCAATTGGAGCCCGTTGGACCAGTCCTTTTATGGTGTGCACGGCAATTCAGGCTATCTATTCAGGTTCAATCCCGCCACAGAAATGATTACTGTCCTGGATCGTATCACATCAAAAGCATCGAAGGAATCGGGCATGTTCGACCAGTTTAGCTATGGGTACCTGGGTTTCATCCTGGGGCCTGATAAACGTACTTTGTATTACTTAACGGGTGCACCGGTTTATGACCATGGCAAGCGCTTAAAAGGTAAGGACCGTACGGCTATGGGTGAGGCAAAGGGATTGGAAGACCTGCATTTAATTACCTATGATATCAAAAGCAATACTTATACCGATAACGGAGCAATCTTCTATCCGGATGGCCAGCGGCCTTTATATGTAAATTCCATTGCAGTGGGTAAGGATGGAACTGTGTACACCCTGGCAAGGGTAACCGAAAAAGGTGCCACCCGCACAGACCTGGTGCGTATCCCGCATAAGCTGATTAAAAAATAAACAGGATTGCATGAAAAAAATCTGTGGCATATGCTGTCTTTCCCTGGCCATTTTCCTGGTCAGTTTTGGTCAGAAAAAAACTACTGAGATTCAGATCAGGGCTGGGGTTGCCAGTGTTAATATCACACCGAAAATGCCATTTTGGATGACAGGTTATGCCGCCAGGAAAACGCCTGGTACGGGTGTTTTGCATCCCATTTGGGCAAAGGCGTTGGTGATCGAGCAGGATGCTGATAGCCGCATCATTATAGTTACGGTTGATGTGCTCGGGCTCTCACATGAAATCGTTACTGATGTATTCAATGCAGCGCATGATAAATATGGTATCCGGCGTTCGCAGTTGTTATTGAATTCTTCGCATACCCACTCTGGTCCCATGATCTGGCCATGCCTGGAAGTGATTTATGATTTCTCTGCAGAAGACCAGAATATAATAGCGGAATATAACCAGCAATTGGCCAAACAAATTATTGCAGCGATCGATACAGCGATGGCGAAACTTGCTCCTGCCAGATTATCCAGCGGACACGGGGAAGCCGGTTTTGCAATCAACCGCCGCAACGATATTCATCCAAATGGTCCGGTTGACCATGATATTCCGGTATTGAAAGTGGAATCGATCGGGCAGGGGATAAAAGCTGTATTGTTTGGCTATGCCTGCCATAATACAACATTGGTAGATGATAATTTCCTGATAAATGGCGACTATGCCGGTTTTGCCCAAAAGAAACTGGAAGCAGAATTTCCTGGTGTAACCGCCATGTTTTTAATGGGATGTGCGGGTGACCAGAACCCTTCACCACGGGGAACCGCTGCCATTGCAGAGCAGCATGGCAATACCCTGGCCGGGGCAGTAGCAAAGACCTTGAAAGGAACCATGAAGCCTGTGCTGGCACCGATCCGCACAGATTATAACCGGGTCTTCCTGGCTTTCCAGCCATTCGACCTGAAACGCTACCAGGAAGAGATCAGGAGTGCAGACCGTTTTTTGCAACGAAGGGCTAAACTGATGCTGGATGCTTATAATAAAGGTTGGTCGGTGGACAAGCTTTCATACCCTGTCCAGGCAGTAAGATTCAATAATGATTTTACCATATTGGGTTTAAGTGATGAAGTGGTTGTTGATTATTCGTTGTTGTATAAAAAAATATTTCCTGGAGAGAATTTATATGTTGCCGGGTATTGCAGCGATGTACAGTGTTATATTCCATCGAAAAGAATCTTGCAGGAAGGCGGCTACGAGGGCAATGAAAGTATGATCTATTATGGACAGCCTGGCCCTTTTGCTGCAGATGTCGAAGAGAGGGTTACCAAAACCGTGCTGCAGGTAATGCGCAATGTGGGCGTGGAAAAGATCACGCTGCCAGCTGCAAAGGTTTCGGCTGAAAATCTAAAAGGCACACTGGGAACTTATGCTTTTCCGCCTAAATTGGCAAATGGTGAAGTGGATGGGAAAAAACTGATCGCAGAATTGAAGGAGATCCATGCTAATACCTATCATTGGCTGGCCTGGGGAAAACAATCTGACCTAACAGCGTTCAAAAAATTCCTTCCCCTGGCGCGTGAAGCAGGCATAAAACTTTGGATCACCCTTGTACCACCGTCAGAAGCTCCACCTTTAGCCAGGGATTATTCAGAACCTTTCCGGCTCGACTACATAAAATGGGCAGAAGAGCTCGCGAAACTGAGCCTGCAGGAACCCACACTGGTTGCATGGAGCATTGATGATTTCGTGCATAACCTGGATGTTTTTACGCCAGAGTATATGCGAAAAATGATCGGTAAGGCGAGATCCATCAATCCCAAACTGGCATTTATACCCTGTGCTTATTATGAACAGGTGACACCGAAATTTGCTATTGACTATGCTGAATTCATGGAAGGGATATTATTCCCTTATCGCAATGAATCTATTGTTGCTAACCTTGATGATGCCAGTACAGCTGAGGCAGAAATTGCCGGTATCCGTGCCTTATTTGCACCGGATTTTATGATATTCATCGATATTTATGCGACTGGCCATAGTGCTTATGGAGAAAGTACTCCGGCTTATGTCGAAGAACTGATCAGGGCAGGCCGGAAATATGCTGATGGGGTGATGATTTATTGCCACCAGGATCCTGTTAAATACCCGGAGAAATACCAGATCCTTCGCAAGGGTTTTTCGGCAAAGCCCTGAATGGCCACAAATAAAATTTTATGCAACGGATTACTGATCATACCAGGAACCCAATCTGTTTTTATCTAGCTGTTATCCTGTTAGGAATGCATACAATGGCATTGGCGCAAAGAACAAGTTTCCGGTGCAGGCTGATTACCCTGGATCCTGCGCATTTCCATGCTGCCCTCGTACAAAAGACGGCTTATCCCCAGGTAGATAATACCGTATATGTGTATGCACCGGAAGGTAGTAAAGGATTGAAATCACACCTGGACCTGGTGGAGTCTTATAATACCCGTATTACAGCACCAACAGCATGGAAGGAGGAAGTGTATACCGGAGCCGATTTTTTTGACAGGATGTTGCGTGAGAAAAAAGGGAATGTGGTGGTGCTGGCAGGCAACAACCGGTCAAAGGCCGACTATATCAGCAAATCCATAGAGGCAGGCTTGCATGTGTTTGCTGATAAGCCTATGGCCATCAATAGCGCGGGCTTTGAGCAACTGAAAAAATCATTTGACCGGGCAGCCGAAAAAAAACTGCTGCTATATGATATAATGACAGAAAGGTTCCAGGTCACCAACAGGCTGCAAAAGGAACTATCAATGCTGCCGGCTGTATTCGGGCAATTGCAAAAAGGTACCACCGGCGATCCTGCGGTTGTAACAGAAAGCACACATCATTTTTTTAAATTGGTTTCCGGTAAACCATTGGTGCGGCCCGACTGGTTTTTTGATGTAGAACAACAAGGGGAAGGCATTGTAGATGTATCCACCCACCTGGTTGACCTGGTACAATGGCAATGCTTCCCAAACCAGGAAATTGACTATTCAAAGGATATCCGTATGCTGGCTGCTAAAAGATGGCCTACGGCCATGACCCTTTCACAATTCAGGGAGATCACCGGTACCGCTTATTTTCCAGCCTTCCTTGCCAAGGATACCAGGGATTCGGTTTTGCAGGTGTATGCTAACGGGGAAATGAATTATACGATCCGGGGCGTCCATGCAAGGATAGCTGTGATGTGGAATTATGCAGCCCCTGCAGGTACCGGCGATACCCATTTCTCAATGCTGAAAGGCAGCAAGGCAAAATTGATCATCAGGCAGGGAGCGGAGCAGGGTTATGTTCCTGAACTTTATATTGAACCCATCAGGGCTACCCCTGAATATGAACAGCAGCTCAGGAAAGAATTTGTAAAACTGGAGAAGAAATATCCGGGCCTTGCATTATTACCCGTACCAAATGGCTGGCATGTTTCTATCCCGGCAAAATACCAGCTCGACCATGAAGCAACTTTTGCAGAAGTAACCAAACAATTCCTTAAATACCTGGATGACGGGAAAATGCCCGCATGGGAAAAGAAAGGCATGCTGGCGAAATATTATACCACTACCGAAGCCCTGCGGATTGCGGTTACAACTAACCGCTAGGTCGCCGGTTGCAACACTGCATAAATTTTCAATCCCCCGAGATTCAGGTGGATGACAGATTTTGTTATGGTGATTTTTTTTGCCAGGACTTTTGTTTTTTGTGCATCCTGCTCCGGACTCATCAATATCATATCCGGAAGTTGGATCCTGCGGGTATCGAGCTCATAGGCCAGGGAATTATCTGTGATCCCGGAATCAATATCTTTTATAAGTGGTATGCCTGATAAATCCTGGATATCAGCAGGTGTGGCTGTAAGTGCAGCATTCATGAAATGGATGACTGGCTGGCCTTTATAGAAACGGAACCTTGCTGCCCAGCGGGTATCGCCCTTCACCTGTTTCAGGACCGGTTCAAATTTGCCGGACAGGATTTCTTTCTCCAGCGGGTTCCCATTCAGCGCCGATTCGATGAAATTAAGGCGGGCATATTTTTTCTGCTGCAGTAAGTTTGACAACGGTGTCTTACGCAGGTTTCCTTTGTGATCGTGCGTGCCAAAAGGAAGGGCGATCCAGGCTGTGCCGCCTTTCGATAAATAAGTTTGCAGGGCATTGAATTGCTGGTCAGATACGCAGCCCACACCATCCAGCACAACCGGTGTTTTTTCCTTGCTCAGGGCATCAGCATCCGCGAGTTCTTCTGATCGAACAAAACGATAGCCCACATTGTATTTAACGAGTTGGGTGGCCCAGGCCTGGGAGCGATCCCAATGTTCGTAACCAGCAGCATCGCGCCAGCCATTTTCGCGACAAAAATAATTATTCACCAGCCTGATCTCAACCAGGTCCTGTCCATCACGATAATAGTAGTCACTGTATTTTTTTTCCCAGTTATTGGGTTTGGTGATCACATCTTCCATTTCATAAGCATTGGCAGGATCTTCTTCCAGTCTGCCGTTAAGTGTACTGCTCCAGTTTGCTACACCCCAGAAGCGACCCAACCCCCAGCCCAGGTAAGCACCTTTTTCGGAGAGTGCATAACTTAAGGCAATGGCAGGGGCGTTACCCCTTTTTGCGGCAATATCTTTTTGGTGCATGGCTTCACCTTCCATATCTACCCAATTTACATTACGGATATTGGTGCCAACATTTTCCAACATGAATATATCGAGGTAGGGCGCCATTTTTTCGAGATCCAGCGCCACTGCATTTAATACAATTGGTCCCGTATTCGAACAGCAGGTCATCAGGGGTTTATCACCCAATATTGATTTAATCAGTTTCACGTGGTCGCGGATGGAATCTGATTTCATGCGCAGCCAATCGCGGTATACCGGGTTGGTGTAATTGCCCCAAAGCAATTGGTTCTCCCGGGTAGTATCACCAAAGAAATTTTTGTCGGGGAAGGCCGGGATCTCATGGCCATAATCGCGCCGGAACCTGTCGCGGCAATAGATACAGCTGCAGGTGGTATTGCCGGGGTAGCTGCACATATCATCCACTTCGATGCCATCAAAAGGGACTTCTTTCATCAGGCGTTTCAGGTATTTGCCGTGCATATCGTGAAGTCCGGGATTGTTATGGCAGAAAGCTTCATATTGGTATTGGCTGGCATAACCGCGGCTCCCATCCCGAAGGTCCACTTCACATAAATCCTGGTAGCGGTGGCCTTCATACTGGGCATATTTTGCCGCTTCGGGTTCGGGGATCAGCAATACACCCAGCCGTTCATATTTATTCACGAACCGGAAATCTGCTTCATTCCTGGGCCGCGTAATATGGTTGCAGGAATAGTGGTCCATGAACCTGATATTTTGTTTGTGCAGTTCTTCACAAACATTGTTATAATAACCATGCAACTGTTTGAAATAGGGGGCGAAATCGAAGCGGTTATGAAATCCAAAATTTATGGCGGTATCGATCTGTGCTTTCGCGAAATTTTCAGCCCGGCGTTTAATCTTGTCGCGGATGGCTTTCTGCGGCCACTGGATATCCTGTATATCACACCACCAACTGGCTGCACGGTTGGGAATGAAACCTTCGTTGGCTGGATTATTGCTAGTGCCGCCCATGCTGTTTAAGGTAAAAAGACCACCACTATACATTGCCGGCAGGGGCGACGAAAGACCTAGTCCTGCCCCTGCTGTTGCTGCCAGTTGTATGAATCGCCTGCGGGTCGTTTTCCTTTCCATATAGTGGTGGTTTAATGTTCACTATTCCAAATCTACTTTTTCACCCAATGCGGCTTTTCCACTAATTCTTTTAAGTACTGTATTATTTTAACAAGGCGGGTAATCCGGCAAACTGATCCAGGTAAAATTTGGTTCAATGAAAGAGCCGCATTTTTAAAACAGCCTTTTGCTACCAGGTTATTGTTTTAATGCTTGTAAATATTAAAAAAGCGCTGTCAGAAAAGTTCAGGAAATATTGTTTTACGCAGATTTACGGTTCTTTATAAATGATAATAGTTGCATTTGTGGTTTGAGCAGGCTTTCCCCACCTCCACATGAGTGTTAAAATATCAATTAAAAAGGCTCAGATATTCAGTAATGGTTGCTAAGGATTTGGACCTGTTTAGTATCCTTTTAAGTATACAAAGCGAACAAAGGTTGCAGCTCCTGGAATTTATCTCCATTTGAAAAAAGGAAGGTGCATCATTGCTGATACACCTTCCGGCTTAGTCCTTTACAAACTTAGTTCCAGGCTGCCTTCATTTCCCGGAACATCGAATGCAATAGCTTTGATGGTACATCCTGCCAGCGATGGATTTGCCTGCTTTGCAGTGTAGGTGTAATCAACACCATTGTTGTTCTGCAGGCAATTTCCCTGCTCCAGCAGGGTGCCGTCTGCGGCATAGATCTCCAACAGTACATTGGCCACGCGGAAATCATCCTTGGCCCGGATGGTGAGGATATCACCCACAGCACCGGTGTATCCGCGGCTGGTGATACCCACCACTGCCGGTGGATTGATGAAATCTTCCAACGCCCTGCTGTATACGTTCTGCCTGGGTCTTAAGCTAGCGGCATAGCCTGCTACCATTGCGGGGTCATTGATAATGAATTTTGCATAACGTGCGGCCAGCAGGAATTTTTCCTGGGTCTTTGCCTGGGCCGCTGTAGCAGCGCCCGTCCTGGCTTTTGGCGCTTTGGCCACAACAGTTTTGCCTGCCCACTCGCGGAATACAAGTTCTTTCCCGAGGGAGCCTTTGAATTTTCCGGTAATGACGGAATTGTTTGAATTTGCCATAATAAAATTGGTTTTTTAAATAAAGAATTGGTTTTTAGATATTCCGGTCCCAAAAATCAAACCATAACCGCTATTTTTTTTCAATTATGTGACGGTCTGTACTCATTCTTGTGACGGGCTATACTCATTCCTGTGATGAATGTCTGTTTTACCTCGAAAACACCTCTTTGCCTCCTCTTTGGGTCCTCATTGGGTCCTCGGAAAGACCTCCGGGGCCGAGGACCCAAAGAGGACCCAATGAGGTAGTATCGGGGAGGCAATGAGGACTGTTCCCGGAAAATCAATGGCAGGGGTAGTATATGCGCTTATTTTTTTTAAATTAGGTATCATTTAACCTTAAACCCTCGCAAAGCATGTTGAAACCCATATTCATCTGGCAGGATAAAATCCTGAAAAAAGTAGATCCGCTCGAAGTAACCTTTTTGATAACAGAAGGGAATTATACCAAGATCTGTTTTACTGATAAAACTTGTTACCTGGTAAGATCAACCCTTAGCGGGGCCATGAAAAAACTTCCGCCGGATATCTTTATTCAAACGCACCGGTCCTATGCCGTCTCAGTTTTTTTTATTGATCATATTGCCAAAGATCATTTGATCATTGGAGACATAGCGATTCCCATTTCCAGGCAATATTATGAGCGGGTAATTGAGCAACTACAGATTATCCGGTGATGCTATAATAAAACAGGCTGATTTCCATTCAGGTCTTACGCAATAGTTATAACCTATTTGCCTAATAGTTTAGAGATACTGGGTTTATATTCTATATTGGCGGCATCCTGAAATGAAAAAATGCTTTATGTTTAAAAGAGGGTTAATTGTATTTATATTAATTTCTGTTTATGGTCTTTCCTTCAGCCAGTCTAATTTCATTGATGCAATCATCATAAACCGGGCCGGGGACAGCGTTCCCGGAAAAGTTGATTACAGGAACTGGAAAAACAATCCGGAGAACATTGTTTTTCTCAACCTTTCAGGTGATAAAAAAGTTTTCACAGGTGCCGATATTAAAGGCTTCTATATTCCTTCTGTTAAGGAATCCTATGCGGGGTATAATGTTGGAATTGATATGTTGCCGGGGGATAAGGATCTGGCCATCAGCAATGTTTCAATTGATTCCCCGACTATACACAGGCCGGTTTTTTTACTACAATTGTTAAGGCATCCTTCCCTTACCTTATATCAGTTCAGGACCCGTCAGAAGGATCACTATTATTATGTAAAAGATAACCAGCAACCGGTTGAATTGATTCATAACTATAGCTATGAAGAAGCCAATAACCGGGTACTGGAACATTCGCATTATATCCACCAATTGGATTCCTTGTTTTCTAGCTGCACAGCTGTTCAGCAGGAAGCCGGTACGGTTAAGTACACCAGCAAAAGCATCACCAATATTTTCCTTAAGTACCTGGAATGCACGGTGCCAGGGTCTTCTGTTGAGGTTAAGAAAAAAGATCCGACTACAATTAAATTCGGGATAATCGGGGGCGTATCGATAAATAGTTTTGATTTTACAGGAAGTAGTGAACTGGCAGCTGACAATTACAGTGGTAATGTTTCGCCCATATTTGGGTTGTCCATGGATATAGGCCTGCCAAGGAACAGGAATAAGTGGCATTTGGTAAATGAACTTGGCTATAAGGCCTATGCAACTGAGAATAGTTTAACCAACACAACAGTAAACGGGTATGGAGTTAACACTGACGTAAAGATGAGTTTTTCCTATGTCCAGCTAAACACCCTCGCCAGGTATATCTTTTACGGTAACAAGAAGATGGATTTTTATTTCAACGCGGGAATCGGGAATGCTTTTATGATAGCAGAGAATGAAAACAGCCTTCATGCCGTTTATTCTTATGGAACTGAGGTTGATGGCAAAGCGATAGAGGGCCCAAGGAGGTATGAATTCTCTGTACTTGGGGGAGCGGGTCTTTCTGTCGGGAAGATACAGTTTGAATTCAGGTATGCCTTTAATAAGAAAGGCTTTTCCCCAAGTTTTGCGCTGGATGTAAATCCAAGGTCTTACCAGTTCCTGCTGACTTACCAGTTCTGATTGTAAACACTGTTAAATTACAGCCCCAAATGAAAATTAATGGGAAAAGGTGACGGTTATTGTATTAATGGTTGAGCCAGTTGCGTATGGATCGCGAATGACATACTTAAGTGAGGTTTCAGTTACCTCAACGTTATAAAAATTGTATCCCCAGCAATTTAAAATAGATTCATTTTCCCTGAATTCCCATTTGAAATCATAGAACAGGCCAGTAGTGCCAGGGCATACAATAGCCCCCGCATACTTTTGGGCTGTTCCATTCGTATAAAAAGTAGTGATGTCATCTTTGACACAGGCTGATTCAAGCGGAAAAAGATTCCTGTCAGCGATACTGCCATCCGTAGTAAATGTGTCACCATGAAACATTTCCCCGGTCATTATCCAGGGGCCAGCAGTCAGCAATGCTGTTTTTGTTTTAGGTGTGTCATGATTTTTATTACAGGCAACAGGTACGAAAATAGTGGCAAGAATAAAGAGGAGACAATACTGCCGTACAGATTTTATTTTCATTGTATGGAATTTCATTACTTGGTAATATATAAAACTGTGAGATAAACTGCCACTTTTACCTGCTTCCCAATTCAGGCCCATCGCCTTTCTTCCTGTACTTCCCTGGCCCAGTTGTTCGTGAATCACCAGTGCCAGTATTGTTAAAACGCCGTCTTTCTTTTGCGGCCAGGTGAGCTTTAAATTCATCTGACTTTGTGCTGATCATTACGCAATTGAACTCCGTTATTTCACCAGCCTGTTTCGCTTTGGCCAGGAATATATCGTAGGTGTCATCAATGTTTTTAAGGTGGTATTCCCGTATGCCGGAAATTAGTTTCCCGGTTGCTGTCTTATAGGATATTTTGTACCATGCCATGCCGGCAATTTAATGATTAATGTAATTTGTATAAAAATGGGGTCATGCCATACAGACACAAACTCAATGAAACTCTTTTAGCGATTGTATCTTTTCAATATATGATGCTTTTGTTGTTCTATCTCCAATTTATTAACAGGTCGCAGGCATTTATGTATGTTCCCATTTTACCGTTAATTTATTTACCCTTTTCTATCATGATTATTGTAATTGTATTAATAAGAAAAGGACAAGCATGGTTTAGGCAAGAGCTTAAATGGTCAACCATTATTCTGCTGATTTTATTTTTTGTTAGTTGCATTATTCTGTTTAAATGGATTTCTTCCCAATTTTAAAACGATAAGGAAAGAATCAAGTTGATCAGTTAATCTTTTTCCCAAATCCACCAATTGCAAATCCAGCGGAAAAAACAGCCGTTGCCCCTGTGTACACCTCAACTTATGGATTAAGCCAGACCAATTTTACCTGTTTCCCCAGGCACAATATAATGCAGCATGCGAACTCCTCCCTAAGTATAGGTCTGCCCAATCGAAATAGGATTAGGTATAGTTACTGCTTCTGATTATTCTGAAACTGGAATCACTTTCGCATATGACTTTCCTATTGAACTGGATTTGGAAATCGGGGTTAAATAACGGCTACTTTCCATATGACTAGTTTGAGGTGTAAATTGGCAACACTCTTTAAATTTAGCTATCTTCCAGTCCAAATTTAGATGGAGATTTACCGCTCCCAATTTCATATTAAACATGAACATATTACTCCTGGAAGATGATTTTGAACTGGCTGCTGAAATCGTCAGCTATTTTAAAAGCAAGAATTTCAATTGTGACCAGTTGTATAATGGTTCCCTGGTGGCGAGGCAATTGCAGCTGAAACCTTATGATATTGCCATCCTGGATATCAATGTGCCCGGGATTAACGGCATTGAAGTGTGCCAGCAGGTCAGGGCCGTGGATAAGAAAATACCTATCCTGATGCTGACTGCCTATGGCGAAATTGAAGACAAGGTTGAGGCCTTCAACAAAGGAGCCGATGATTATATCGTTAAACCCTTTCTTTTTGAGGAATTATTAATCAGGGTTAATGCCCTGCTGCGCAGAAGTGAGACACCCCAGTTCACCAATACAAATATTACCATTGGCGATTTATCCATCGACGTCGATAATATGACCGTAAAGCGGGCTGATGCCATTGTCAACCTGACCCCTAAGGAATTTAAGCTGCTGCTTATTTTAGCTGAAGCCAACGGCAAGGTATTGTCCAAGAAAATGATCGCGGACCGGCTCTGGGAGGACCATATTGAAACCAATCCCAATACGATTGAAGTCTACATAAATTTTTTGCGGAACAAAATCGACAAGCATGCAGAGGATAAACTCATCCATACCAAAGTTGGTTTCGGTTATTTTTTAAAGGAACTGTAATGACGCTTAAATTAAAAATATCCTTATTCATCAGCATCCTTTTTACTGTACTGTTTGGTGCTGCCGCCATCATCATTATCGGCCTGTTCTCTAATTTCAGGCAGGATGAATTTGAGCAGCGGCTGCAGGAAAAAGCGCTCACTACCATCAAACTGCTGACTGATGTTAAGGAAGTGGATAAGCAACTGCTGAAAGTTATTGACAAGAATACCATCAACAATTTATACAATGAAAAAACCCTGGTCTTCGATGCGGATTACAAGCTGATCTACAGCAGCCTGGATGATACTAAAATCAAGTGGACAGAAAATGACCTGGACTATTTAAAAGAGCATAAGGATTTTTTCAAAAGGGAAGGGGATAATGAAATTTATGGTGTTTTGTATGATATAAATAAAACGGAATTTTATGCCCTGATCTCAGCGAATGATAATATTGGTAAACGGAAACTCCAGTTTTTGATTTACCTGGTAATCATTACTTATGCTGTATTGACAGCCATTGCCTGGGTGCTCTGTTTCTACACCACCAAAAAACTATTGCTCCCGCTCGATCATTTTCACCAGCAGATCAGCCAGATCAACGAACATAACCTGGAGAAAAGGTTTCCTGTTGAAGCGCATAATAACAATGAGATATCACTGCTGGCCAGGGAATTCAATTATTTGCTGGAACGCATTGAAGATTCCTACCAGAAGCAAAAGGATTTTACTGCCCAGGCTTCCCATGAACTGAGGACGCCACTGGCGAGAATCTCCGCCCAGCTTGAGAACCGCCTGGCCAGCGTAGATGAGCAGGGTAAAGGTTTTATCCAGGCCACTTTACAGAATATCAACCAGCTCAATGAACTCATCAACTCCCTGCTGATCTTGTCTAAAATGGATAACAAGAAAACAGTCAGTCATGAACAATGCCGGCTGGATGAAACGATTTATAAAAGCATCGAAAAAGTGCATGCAGAATCAAAAGATTTCAGGGCAGTTTTGAATATTGAAAATGAGGATATCACCGAGGAGATGATGATGGTTAACGGTAATCATTTCCTGATGGAAACTGTATTTTATAACCTCCTGAAAAATGCCTGTAATTACTCTGTTAACAGGCAGGCTGAAATAACGATTTGTTCATCAGGGGAAAAGTTATGGATAAAAATAACCAATAACGGACCCGTCTTGACACCAGAGGAACAAAAAAAATTATTCCAGCCATTTATGCGGGGCGCTAATGCAAAAAAATCTTCAGGCCTTGGCCTTGGACTAAGGATTGTACAAAGGATACTTAACTATTATGGATATAATATCCAGTACCAGGCCGACCGCGGACTGAACGAGTTTACCATCTTTTTTTAAAGCCGCCTTAAGCCGTTTTTAAGGTTCATTTAAGGTATGTTAAAGACGGTTTGTCCATTTTTGCATTTTACTGAAGATGTAAATTATGACAAGAAGGTGCTTTACAGCGGTTTTTGCCTTTTTCCTCAGCATTGGCCTGCATGCGCAAAAAAGGCTTTCCCTGCAGGATTGCGAAGCCCAGTTCCAGAAAAGTAATTTATTGCTGCTATCAGAGCAATATAATATTGATATCGCAACAGCCAGGGTAGTCCAGGCAAAAATATGGGACCAGCCGGTGGTGGTAGGAGAGCTGAATGCTATCGATCCCCAGAACGGCAAGGTTTTTAATGTTGGCCAGGAAGGCCAGAAAGCCCTTGCAGTGCAGCAATTGATTTACCTGGGCGGGAAAAAGAAAAATGAGGTCGCATTTGCGAAATCCAACCTGCCAATTGCTACCCTCCAGTTTGAGCAGTTGCTTCAGGCCCTTCGGTACCAGATCCGCCAGAGTTTTTACAGTGTATATTTTGATGAGTTAAAAACAAAAACCATAGTTGCCCAGCTGGCCAGCATCGATACCCTTTCTGAAGCCTATATGGTACAATCGGAAAAAGGGAACGTGCCTTTAAAAGATGTAGTCAGGTTGCAATCACTCGCCCTGAGCCTTAAAAATGAATTGACGGAAGTACAGAAGAATATTTATGCTGAACAGGAGAACCTGAAAATACTTACAAACCTGGCTGATGATATTTTACCCCTTGTAGGGGAAGGAACTGCAGATTCCATATGCAACAAGCCATTTGCTGCAGATTTGGGCGAACTCCAGAATAAAGCCCTTGCCCAAAACCCCGAATACCTTACGACAGTGAAAATAACATCAAGCAACGAGTTGTTCCTGAAATGGCAGCAATCCCTTGCTGCGCCTGATCTTACAGTAGGAGCTGCCTACGACCAGCGTGGGGGAGCTTTTCAAAACCAGGTGAACCTTACTGTTGCCTTACCTCTTCCTTTCTGGAACAGGAATAAGGGAAATATCCAGGTAGCGGAGAAGCAGATTGCACAATCAAAATCAATGCAGCAGCAAAAAGCACTTGAGCTTACTGCGAGGATCAGCACAGCTTATAATAACCTGGTTTACCAGCAGCGGCAATACCAGAAGATCAGCAAGAGTACAGCGCCGAACCTGGAACTGGTTTATTCGGGCGTTTTACAGAATTTCCAAAAACGTAATATCTCCCTCATAGAATTTACTGATTTCATGGAAAGCTATAACCAAAGCTCAGTGTTGCTGAACGAAATGAAAAAGCAACTGCTCATAGCCGGCGAAAACCTTAATTATTTGGTCAACGAAAAAATATTTTAATAAAATGAAATACACAGTGATATTCCTGTCTTTACTCGTTTTACTTGGTTCCTGTTCACCAGAACAAAAAAAAGGACAGGTAGTGGAATCATTTGTACTGAGCGATAAAATGCTTTCCAGTACCCAAATGGCTGCTGCAACAATCCAGCCCCTTAAGACAGAATTGAGTTTTTATGGTAAGATAACTGCTGATAATAATAAGTTGATTGAGGTTTATCCTGTAGTTGGCGGAAATGTCAACAAGGTCTTTGTGGAATTAGGGGATAAGGTAACGAAAGGGCAATTGCTGGCTACGATCAGGAGTACGGAAGTCGCAGGGTTTGATAAAGAACTGGATGATGCGAAAAATGATGTGATTGTCGCAAGGAACAATTTAAGGGTAGCGCAGGAATTGTTTGAAGGCAAGTTAAATACGGAAAGGGACGTCCTGGAATCAAAAAGCCTGTTGGAAAAAGCCGAATCGCAATTAAAGAGGATGCAGGAAACCTACCGGATTTACAGCATCAAACAGGGAGCGACCTATGAAGTGCGTTCACCGTTAAACGGGTTTGTAATCCAGAAGAACATTAACCAGGATATGCAGTTAAGGAGCGACAGGACAGATAATATATTTGACATAGCAGAAATTGATGAAGTGTGGGCAATTGCCAATGTGAATGAAAGCGATATTGACCAGGTAAAACTGGGCATCGATGCATCGGTAACCACACTCAGTTATCCCGATAAGTTGTTCACAGGAAAGGTGGATAAAATCTACAATATTATAGATCCGGAAACCAAGGCCATGAAAGCGCGGATCAGGCTCCGCAATGATGGTTTTTTACTGAAACCTGAAATGAGGGCTACAATTAAAATGTCATATGCCTCAAACCGGGAGATGATTGCCGTTCCATCTGCTGCTATAATATTTGACAAGAGCAAGAGTTTCGTTATGGTATTTAAAGACCGTTACAATATTGAAACCAGGCAGGTAGAGGTTTTCAGGCAGTTGGGTGATGTAACGTATCTCGCTTCCGGGTTGAAGGAAGGGGAGAAAGTGCTGACTGCGAATCAATTACTGGTTTATGACGCTTTAAATGACTAATGAATGAATAAGTTCATCAAAAATATTATCGCTTTTTCCATTAAGAATAAGGCGTTTACTTTTTTCTGTGTCGGGGTATTGGCCATTGCCGGTTTTGTAGCATTCAGGAATATGCCTATTGAAGCTTTCCCGGATGTCACCAACACACAAATCATAATTGTAACGGAGTGGAATGGCCGAAGTGCAGAAGAAATTGAAAGGTTTGTTACCACCCCCATCGAAATCGCCATGAATTCGGTGCAAAGAAAAACCAGTGTGCGAAGTATCACCATGTTTGGGCTTTCTGTCATCAAGATCATTTTTGATGATGATGTTGAGGACTTTTTTGCACGGCAGCAGGTGAATAACCAGTTAAGGAATGTTTCCTTACCTGATGGCGTTGAGCCTGATGTCCAGCCGCCGTATGGACCAACCGGGGAAATCTTCCGGTATGTATTGAAAAGCCCAAGCCGCGATACAAGGGACCTTCTTACGCTCCAGAACTGGGTCATTGACAGGAACCTGCGTTCTGTTCCCGGGGTGGCTGACCTGGTTGCTTTTGGCGGGCAGGAAAAAGTGTATGAAGTAAGTGTGGACCCGAACCGATTGTCAAAATATGATGTAACACCCCTGGAGGTATACGACGCCGTTAACAAGAGTAACCTCAACGTCGGTGGCGATGTTATTGAGAAAAACGGGCAGGCCTATGTTGTACGTGGCGTGGGTTTGCTTGGTTCAATACAGGATATAGAAAACATTATTGTAAAGGAATTTGGCAATAACCCGGTTTTGGTCAAGAACCTGGCTGATGTAAAGGAGAGTTCCCTGCCAAGGGTGGGCCAGGTAGGATTAAATGACAGCGACGATGTGGTAGAAGGTATTGTCGTGATGCGTAAGGGAGAGAATCCCAAGGAAGTGCTGGAGCGGGTCAAAGCAAAAATACAGGAGCTGAATGAGCGTATCCTTCCCAAGGATGTGAAGATGGAAACCTTCTATGACCGCGATAACCTCATGAATTACACCACGCATACCGTAATGCATAATGTAATTGAGGGTATCGTATTTGTAACCGTCATCGTATTCCTGTTTATGGCAGACTGGCGAACAACCGTAACAGTGTCCATTGTGATCCCGCTTTCTTTACTGTTCGCTTTTTTATGTTTGAAGTTAAAAGGAATGAGTGCCAACCTGCTTTCCCTGGGGGCAGTTGATTTCGGTATTATTATAGACGGGGCCGTTGTAATGGTGGAAGGGGTGTTTGTGGCATTGGACTCGCTTGCCCATAAAGTGGGGATGGATGCCTACAATAAGCTGGCTAAAGGAAAGATTGTGAAGAAAACAGGTGCTGAGATGGGTAAGGCAATTTTCTTTTCCAAGCTGATCATTATTACTGCCTTGCTGCCAATATTTTCTTTCCAGAAAGTGGAGGGCAAAATGTTTTCTCCCCTGGCATACACTTTAGGGTTTGCCTTGCTGGGTGCATTGATATTTACCCTGACCCTGGTTCCTGTCCTTTGCCATATTTTCCTGAATAAAAATGTGAAGGAAAAGCATAACCCTTTTGTGAATTTCTGGAACAAGATTGTTGAAAAAGGATTCGCCTTTACGTTCAGGTATAAAAAGCTGACATTGTTAATTGCAGGCGCATGTATAACACTCACTTTTATTTCGGCAAAATTTTTGGGCACTGAATTTTTACCACAATTAAATGAAGGTGCATTATGGGTGGAGGCTAAATTCCCCATGAGCCAGAGTTTAGCGGAAACGGTTAAGCGAACCTCTTTGCTAAGAAAGGAATTGCAGCAGTTCCCGGAAGTAAACGGGGTGCTGTCGCAGGTAGGCCGTAGCAACGATGGTACTGACCCCAGTGGGTTTTACTATGTCCAGATGCAGGTAAACCTGAAACAAAAGGAAGATTGGAAAAGGAAAATCAGCATGGATGACCTGGTAAGGGAAATGGATGATTCATTAAGTAAATACCAGGGAATCGGGTATAACTATTCGCAGCCCATCATAGACAATGTGGCCGAGAGTGTTGCAGGTATTAACGCCTCTAACGCGGTGAAAATTTATGGTGAGGACCTTGATAAGTTAGATGAGCTGGCTAACGAAGTAATTAAGCAAATTGAGCATGTGCAGGGGATCAAGGATGTAGGTATTTTGAGAAATGTGGGCCAGCCGGAAATCAGTGTGATCCTTGACAGGGAACTGATGGCCGCTTATGGTGTAACACTTTCTGATGCACAGGCAGTACTTGAAATGGCATTCGGCGGAAAAACGGCCACGCAAAAATATGAAGGGGAGAAAAAGTTTGATGTACGGGTAAGGTACCTGAAAGAGTACAGGAGGAGTGAGGCAGATATGGCGAACCTGAAAGTGCCTACTGCAGCAGGAGCAAAAATTCCACTGAAAGAAATCGCCGTCATTAAAAAAATAACCGGTCCGGCATTTATATACCGTGATAATACCAAGCGGTTTATCGGGGTGAAATTTTCCGTAAGGGACAGGGACCTTGGCAGCACCATCAATGAGGCACAGCGGAATGTTGAAAAAAATATACAGTTGCCAACCGGCTATTCCATTGGCTGGACGGGAGAATTTGAGAACCAGGTAAGGGCAACTTCAAGGTTGGCCCAGGTGGTACCCATCAGCCTGATCTGTATTTTTGTATTGCTGTTTATCATGTTTGGTAATGTGAAAGACTCACTGATAGTTTTGGCGAATGTGCCTTTTGCCATCATTGGCGGCATTTTAGCCCTTCATATCACAGGAATAAATTTTGGTATCTCAGGCGGGGTAGGCTTTATTGCCTTGTTTGGTATCTGTATCCAGAATGGGGTGATACTGATCACTGAATTCCATAACAATATGCGTCGGAACCTGGAGTTAAACATTGCTATTAAGGAAGCAGTTAAAGTGCGGACCAGGCCTGTGGTTATGACGGCATTAATGGCATCAATCGGTTTGTTGCCGGCTGCAATCAGTACCGGTATTGGCTCAGAATCGCAAAAACCGCTTGCAGTGGTTATTATTGGCGGGTTGATTACAGCCACCATCTTAACCTTGCTGGTTTTTCCTATTATCTTTTGGGTTTTTAACCGTAACAGGAATGAGCCGATAACTAATCATGTTTAATGTTCCTGGCTATTGCCATACAGCCTTATAGGATTAGTTTATAAGTCCATGCTTTTTTCAAACCAGAGTTGCTTTTGGGTATCTGTGGTTAAAAGGCTGTATTGCAATTGCCGGGTCTTGCCCGTGCGTTTGCTGCCTTTGTACACAGGGAAGCGCTGCATCAGGGCATTATCGCCGATCTGGAATTCATCATAACCGCTATGGCCTTCAGCGAGGGCATCCTGGTTATTAGAGTTATTGGTTGTGAAAGGAAGCAGGAACCTGCCATTGTCGACCGTAAATCCATGGATTTCGCTGTGTACTTTATCGGCCGCAGTTTCCCATATTACCAGCTCAGGCCAGCCATCACGGTCTATGTCCCCAAATAGTACATCATGAACTTTACCGGTAATGGATATTGTTTGCGGTTTATTGTCTGCCTTCAGGCCTTTTGGTGTGACTGTAATAGTATTTCCTGAATCTAGTCCCGGTGAACTGATTGTGAACCCCAGGTTATTATAAGCGAGGGTCTTTTCAAACGGAACCGGTTTCCTGGGCGCGTCTTTGCTGCGTTCGGACTTTCTGCCCTGTGCCATGAGGTTATCCGTAGTGAATCCGGCGAAAAGGGCCAACAGGAACAGCATACAAATCGGGCGGACAGGTTGCATAATTGATAATTTTCAATAGAACGGATAAAACACCTGTTTTTGTGCGTAAGGCCAGTAGATTTTTGTGGAGGGATTAAAGGATTACCTGAAGTTGGGGAAACAGAACTTTATATATTTGGAAGGATAAAAAAATAACCATGCATCAATCAATGCGAAGGGTAGCCTTCTTTTTCTTTTTTTATAGTTTGGCAGCAATTGCAGTAGCGCAAAATAAAACTACCACAGCTTTTAAGGATAGTTTGCCTGGCAAGGAGTTCATATTTGAACAGGGTAAATATTTCCCTCAATGTCATGCGTCTACCGTTTTGCACCTTAAAAATGGCCAGTTCCTTGCAGCCTGGTTTGCCGGTAAGGAGGAAAAAAATGATGATGTTGGTATCTGGCTTTCCCGCCGGGTAAACGGTAAATGGGAAGCACCAAAAGAAGTGGCCAAGATCCGCGATGACCCACATTGGAACCCTGTTCTTTTCCAATCCCCTGCCGGTAGAATATTTCTATACTTCAAAGTAGGGAAGGAAATACCGCACTGGGAAACCTGGGTGCAATATTCTGATGACCTTGGAAAGACATGGTCTGCCGCCTATGAACTTGTAAAGGGGGATAAAGGCGGAAGAGGACCGGTTAAGAATAAACCGATCATCCTTTCTGATGGCAGCTGGCTGGCCGGCGCTTCGCATGAAGATAATGGTGAGCATGCTTTCGTGGACCGCAGTACCGACGGTGGAAAAACCTGGACTGCCTCACCCTACCTGACTGTGGGTGATCCGGCCCTTGCAGACCAGCGGCTCATCCAGCCAACACTTTGGGAGTCGGCACCAGGGCATGTGCATATGTTGATACGCAGCAGTATTGGCTTTATTTGCCGCAGCGATTCAAAGGATGGCGGCAAGACGTGGTCACCGGTATACAAGACTACCCTGGGTAATCCCAATAGTGGCATTGATTTGACAAAGCTACCTGATGGCAGGTTGGTTTTGGCGTATAATCCGGATAACAAAGATGAAGGCGACCGGTCACCGATTTTACTGGCGGTTTCTTCGGATAACGGGAAAACCTGGCCAAAGCAAATACTTATTGAAAATGCCCCGCCTGACCATGAATTCTCTTATCCGGCCGTAATCAGTTTTGGGGATTCCATTGCGATCACCTACACCTGGGAACGCCGGAATATCCGGTTCTGGACAGGATCAATCAGGAATCTCAAATCTTTGAAATAACAAGCATATGTACCAGGCAAATTCAGATCGGTACCAATCCATGGAGTACCGCCGTTGCGGCAGAAGCGGATTAAAACTTCCTGCTGTATCCCTTGGGTTGTGGCATAATTTCGGGCATATCGACAGCCTGGAAAACGCCCGCAATATTTTGCGGCTCGCATTTGATAAAGGTATCACGCATTTTGACCTGGCGAATAATTATGGTCCGCCCCCGGGAGCGGCTGAAGAAAATTTCGGTAAGATTTTTAAGGATGATTTTAAGCCCTACCGCGATGAGTTAATCATTTCCTCAAAAGCTGGCTGGGGCATGTGGGATGGTCCCTATGGCGACTGGGGATCAAAAAAATATTTAGTGGCCAGCCTTGACCAAAGCCTGAAGCGCATGGGCCTGGAATATGTAGATATTTTTTACCACCATCGTCCGGATCCTGAAACGCCACTGGAAGAAACAATGGCAACCCTTGACCTGATGGTGCGTCAGGGGAAAGCATTATATGTTGGGATATCGAGCTATATGCCGGCCGAAGCAGCGAAGGCCATTGAAATATTAAAATCTCTTGGTACGCCCTGCCTGATCCACCAGCCGAAATATTCGATGTTCGATAGGTGGGTGGAGGATGGCCTGTTGGATGTCCTGGGCGAAACGGGTGTTGGCTGCATTCCCTTCTCGCCCCTGGCACAAGGTATACTGACCAATAAGTATTTAAACGGCATACCGCAGGGCTCAAGGGCATCCAGCCATCGCGGCAACGGGGCAATCGAAGAAGACCAGGTTTCAGCAGATAAGATCAATAAAGTGCGGCAGTTAAATGAACTGGCAAAAGAACGCGGACAGCAACTGGCCCATATGGCCCTGGCCTGGATTCTTAAAGACCCAAGGATCACATCAGTCCTGATTGGTGTAAGCCGGCCGGAGCAGGTCACCGATTCCCTGGAATGCCTGAAGAATTACAATTTTACCAGTGAAGAGCTTTCAAGGATCAACCAGATTTTAGGGTAGCAGTAAATTCAAAAATCCGGAGAGTTGTCATGAGGCTGAAGATGCGTTCAGTACCCTGTTAACGGCCTGTTTAAATAACCTGCCAATGGGTAATTCAGAAGTTGTAATGACCAGTGATTGTTACCAGTATACAGTCAGGTAACCAGGTCAATATATTTAGTATTCAAAAGGAGTTGGTGCGCTAACTCCGTTTTCGGTAATTCCAGATGGCAAGGCTATTCAAAGCCAGGCCAAAAAGTAAAATTTTGAAAAGATGATCCCGGATATCATATAATGTACTGCCCTTCAGCACCACCATACGCATAACATCAATGAAATACGAAATGGGGTTGAACCGGGTAAAAGCCTGTGCCCATGGCGGCATACTTTCTATTGAAGTAAATAGTCCGCCCAGCAAAATGAAGATCATCATCAGGAAAAGTGATATCAGCATAGACTGTTGCTGCGTGGAGGCAAATGTTGAAACCAGCAGGCCCAATCCTAAAACCGCTATGAGATAAAGGGCTGAAAAAACATAAATGGTGACCAGGCTGCCAACCGGAACAATATCATATATAAGCCAGGATATGAATAACCCGATAGTGAGTACTACCAGTCCAAGGACCCAGAATGGAATCAGTTTCCCAAGAACGAATTGATATTTCCTGATCGGTGTAACGTTGATCTGTTCCAGTGTGCCTGTCTCTTTTTCATTTACGATGTTTATGGCAGAAAGAAATGCGCCTACTATGGTAATGAGAAGTACCTGGATGCCCGGAACCATAAACAGACGATAACTCATCAGGGGATTATACCAGTTTGAAGACGCAATGGAAATAACCGGATGCAGGTTTTGGCGGGGAAGCTGTATCAATTCCGTTTGCAGTTCCTGGTTGAAGTCCTGGATGACGCTTCGCAGGTATGCACCGCCCAGGTTTGCTTTAACCCCATTGACCGCATTGATAGCAATGAATAAAGTGGATGTGTTTTCGCGAACCAGGTTTTTTTCGAAGGCAGCCGGAATTTGCAGGATCAAATCGGCCTTATCATACTCAACGTACTGTAAGGCTTTGGCATAGGAATCGGTAAAATCAACCAGTTTGAAATATGCCGTGGAAGTAATTTTGTGAACCAATCGTTGTGATGCAGGTGAACGATCGTAATCCACCACGCAGATTTTTACATTTTTTACTTCATAGTCTGCAGCCAATGGCAATAGAAGCAGTTGTATTACCGGAAGAATAAATAATATGCGAAGGATAGCCGGATTTCGAAATACCTGCCTGAACTCTTTCTCCAGTAAGAACAGCAAGGCTTTCATTCTAACCGTGTTTTGAAATTTAAAATACTCACCGCCAGGAAGAATACTGTCATAACCGCCAGGATAAGTGTTTCTTTCCAGACATATTCAAATCCAAGTCCTTTTATCATGATATTGATTACGGTGGTGTAAAACCACCGGGCCGGAACAGCATGTGAAATAAAGCGGAGAACTGCGGGCATATTTTCAACGGGGAACATAAACCCGCTCAGCATAGCGGTAGGCAAAAAAAGTACCACCACAGAAAGCAACATGGCCACTTGTTGGGAATTGGATATGGAAGAAATCAACAATCCGAGTGCAAGGGATGCAATGGTGAACATCATGCACTCAAGTATCAGTAAAACAAGATTTCCCTGGATCGGAACATCAAGCACATATACACTCAGCAGTAATATGCTTCCAATGTTTACCACCGACATCAGGAAATAGGGAACCATTTTAGCAAACACCAGTCGCATGGGAACAATAGGTGATACGAGGATAACCTCCATGGTTCCTATTTCCTTTTCACGTGCAATGGAAATTGAGGTCATTATGGCACATACAAGCATGAGTACCATGGCCATCACACCGGGTACGAAATTATAGGATCCTTTCAATTGCGGATTGTACAACATCCGGATTTCTGTATTAATGCGCAAAGGAATTTCAGCAGCATTCCGAAAGCCAGCCTGATAATCCATTATAACTGCAGTCGCATAGTTGATCAGCGCATTGGATGTATTCGGATCGCTGGCATCACCGATCAGCTGGATGGTTGCTGTGTTCGTGTGTAACAGCTCCTGGTTAAAGTTGGGGGGGAACACAACCGCCAGTTTAATCTTTCCGGACCGGAATGTTGCTTCCAGTTTATCATTAGAAGGAATATACTCCAGGATATCAAAATAGCGGCTGGCCTCAAGTTGGTCAATGATAGCCCGGGTTGCTTTGTCCTTTGAATTATCAAGAACAGCAATGCGTGAATTCTTTACTTCATTTGTCAGTGCAAAGCCAAATATGAGGATCAGTGCGAGTGGCAGGCACAGGAGAATAAAAAAGGTTTGCCTGTCACGTACCAGGTGGTAGAATTCTTTTTTTACGAAAAATAAAAATTGCCTCATTGCTTTGTTATTGGTTACCCGTCCCCTCTCTTCGCTTTTCTTGCCAGTTGCAAAAACACTTCGCCCATATCTTTGGCAGCGTACTTTGCCTTTAACACGCCAGTTGTATCCAGTGCTTCAACCTGTCCATCAACCATAATGGCAACCCGGTTGCAGTATTCTGCTTCATCCATGTAATGTGTTGTCACGAAAACGGTAGTTCCCCGGTCAGCCGCTTCGAAAATCAAGGTCCAGAACTCCCTTCGGGTAATAGGATCCACGCCGCCTGTCGGTTCATCCAGGAACACAATTTTCGGATCGTGTATCATTGCTACAGAAAGCGCCAGCTTCTGCTTCCAGCCTAATGGCAATGACTTAACCAGCGAGTTAATGCTGTCTTCCAGTTTAAGTTTTTTTACCAGCAGATTGGTCTTTGACCTGATATCGGAAAGGCTTAATCCATAGATGCCTCCGTAGAAACGGATGTTCTCGCGAATCGTGAGGTCTTCATACAATGAAAACTTCTGGCTCATGTAGCCGATATTTTCCTTGATCCTGTTGGCATTTTTATACAGGTCATAACCAGCTACACTTGCTTCCCCGCTGGTTGGCCTGGATAATCCGCACAACATGCGCATTGCAGTGGTTTTCCCCGCTCCATTGGCTCCCAGGAAACCGAAGATCTCGCCCTGCTCAATATCAAAGGTGATATTGTCCACCGCGGTGAAGGACCCAAACCGTTTGGTTAAATTCCGGACTGAAATTACCTTCATGATTTTTTGTGTTGTTCCATCAGTTCCATAAAACAATCTTCAATACCTGGATTAATCTTTTCAAACCTTACGGACTTGTGACCAAGTTGGTTCAGTCTTGTTTCCACCAGCCTTGCATTTTCTTCACTGCCATTAAAAGTGACATGGTGTTCCTGTCCGAATGGAAAGCAGGAATTCACTTCCTGTTGCGCCTTCAGGTCCGTTAATAATTTGAACATGTTTTCCGCCCGGGCCGACCACAATACCTGGTCAAACTGTTTGGTTATGGCTTCAGGTGTATCAATGCCAAGGATCCGGCCTTCCTGGACCAATGCCACGCGGTCGCATAAACCTGCTTCGTCCATATAAGGTGTAGATACCAGGATAGTTATGGTTTGCTTCTGCAGGTTATGCAGCAATTCCCAGAATTCCCTTCGGGAAACGGCATCAACACCTGTTGTAGGTTCATCCAGGAAAAGTACGGATGGCTTATGTATGAGTGCGCAACAAAGCGCGAGTTTTTGTTTCATACCACCGGACAGGGCACCTGCCTTGCGCTTTTTGAATTTTTCAATCTGGATATAAATGTCTTTTATTAAATCGTAGTTCTCTTTTATGGAAGTATTGAACAGGGTGGCGAAGAAGGAGAGATTTTCCTGTACTGTTAAATCCTGGTAAAGGGAAAAGCGGCCCGGCATATAGCCGACACGCTTTCTTATCTGTTTAAAATCTTTCACCACATCAAAGCCATCCACTGAAGCCGTTCCGCTACCGGCAAGCATCAGCGTGGTAAGGATCCGGAACAGGGTCGTTTTGCCTGCCCCATCCGGACCAATCAGCCCAAACAACTCACCGCGATCTACCCCAAAAGAAATATCGTGCAGGGCAGTCACCACAGACTTCCCCGCTTTGAATGTTTTCCTGATGTTATTTACTTCTACTGCCTGCATAATTCCTGGTTGCTATTTGAACAAAACTTCCGCATACATCCCCAGCTTCAGGTATCCGTCGTTCTTCACATTTATCTTTACTGCATAAACAAGGTTGGCACGCTCTTCCTTTGTTTGAATTGTTTTCGGCGTAAACTCCGCTTTATCAGAAACCCAGGTAATCGTGCCGGTGTATACCTTATAGCCATTCCCCGGTGCATCAACCAACAGTTTTACAGCCTGGCCTAATTTGATCTGTGATAACTGGTTTCCGGAAACATAGGCACGAAGGATGATGGTATTAAGGTCCGCTATTTTATACAATGCCTTTCCCGGCGCAGTCATTTCATCCTGCATGGCATATTTGGAAAGCACGGTCCCGTTAATCGGGTTAATAATCCTGCATCGTTTAAGCTGGTCCTGCACGATGTCCAGTTGGATATTGATTACATTGCCCTGTTGGTTAAGCGTTGACGTGGTGGTATGGAGGCTGTTCTGCTGTGCTGCAAGCTTAGCTTCAAGTACCGACAGTCTTGAATTAATATCATCCAGTTGTCGCTGGGAAGCTACTTCCCCTTTTACGAGGTTTTCTGTACGCTGTTTTTCCAGCTGCACATTTTCAATTTCCTTTTTCGTGGCTTCGATCTGTGTGCGGGTGTCCGGCCTGCCGGCCAGTATTGCTTTTTGGTTTTCCCGCAACTGGAGTTTTGAAAGGTATAGCTGTGTGCTGTCTATAAAACCAACAAGGTCCCCCTGCTTTAAATCCTGGCCCTCTTCGATATTGAAGGAAAGTATTTTACCAGATGCTTCAGCAGACACAATAACCTCATTGGCTTCAAAAGTCCCCGTGGCATCAAATTTATTTTTATTGTTGTCGCAGGAGACCAGCGTTACAACAGAAAACATCAGCGTGATTATAATACTTGTATGATTCAGCATAACGGTATCCTATTAATTTCCGGAAGTAGTTTTATAAGCATATATACTCATCAATAACTGGATCTCATGTAATGCACGGTTTGCGGAAGCATCACTTTCGCCATTAGTAGCCATCAGCAGGTCGTTCATAGTACACATGCCATTCTGGTATTTAAGTTCATACGCTTTTTTAATATTCGATTTCAACTTCAGTATTTCTATATCCTTAGCTAAAACAGTCTTTTGCTTTTCTATATCGCTTTGCTGTTGCGTAAGCTGCAGGTTGGTGTTGAACAAAAAGGTTTCCTGCTGGTTGTTGATCCTGTCGAGGCTGATCCTGGAAAGTTCGCGATTGTTTGAGCTGGTGTATAAGTTCCTGGTGTTCCAGGAAAAATTTAATCCGGCAATAGCCAGGGATTTCAGTTTTTCCGTACCGAAAGCCATGCCGGGCTGAATCATAATACCAGCACCGAGCAATCCGATTTTCGGCATATTGCCGGCTTTGATCATTTTATTCCCTGCTTCCAGTTGTTTACGCTGGAACTGGTATAGGCTAAGCTCAGGACGATTGATGGGTGCAGGTTCAGGTAAGGCATCCATTCCCGGTTTAACTAGTTGGATATTGCCATCTGCAGGAACACCTGTCATTAAGGCGAGCATCTTAGCATATCCCTGGCGGGTATACACCAGTTCGGTGATCCGTTGTTCCACCTTCAGGATTTCAACCTTCACTTCGTCAACATCCATGGAATAGGCAAGGCCATTTTCATTAGACAGTTTAACAGCCTTACTATTCCGTTCCAGGTTATCCTTGAGCAGGTTGAGTAGCTGGTGCTGTTCATCCAATAGCAGGATGCTGAAGAAAAGCTGGTTGACCCGCTCGGTGATGGCATACAGGGCAACGTCAATGCTGGCTTTATCAACTTCCGCTGAAGCTTTTTCGATTTCCTTTTGTGCCCGCGTAGCGCCGCCATCCCAGAGCGCCTGGTTAACCTGGGCAATCCCAATGAACTGGAACTTGTCTTTTGATGCTTCCGCCCCTGGAATCATTGTGGGAAGTCCCTGGATAATATATCCCCCGATGCCGGTTACGCTGATCTGGGGAAGGTATGCTTTACTGGCATTGGAGATTGTATACTCCGTTGATTTGGCGATCAGGTCGTATTGTTTTACCAGCGGGTAGTTGGCTCGCGCCTTTACCTGGCAATCTTCCAGCCGCAACGGTTGCGACCGTAGCGATCCTGCATAGAGCAACAGGATAATAATGTTTAAGAGGAACACACGGGAACGCATACTTGTTTTCTGTGTTTGCTACTATTAAGGTAACCCTTTTTTACGCCCCCTTTCGCGCTTTTAAGTTGGGGGATGGTTTGCGTAGTGCTGTATCAATCCGACACAATAAGTGTATCAATATCGGACAGTAAAAATGGCGTATGAAATACAAATAATTAATAATCAATGAGGTTCAAGAGTGGCCTGATTATTATTGCCATTCCTTATTATGATACTGAATTATATTAAAATAGCCTGGCGCAACCTTGTAAAGAGCAAGGCCTACAGCGCCATAAATATAGGCGGCCTTGCCGTAGGTATGTCAGTAGCTATCCTGATCGGATTATGGATCTGGGATGAGTTATCCTTTGATAAATACCATAAAAATTACGACAGCATTGTGCGGGTTATGCAACACCAGAGTTACAATGGTGAAATCGGCACCCAATTCTCCAATCCTGCAGTTTTGGCCCAGGAGATCAGGAACAAGTATCCCAACGATTTCAGGTATGTATTACAATCATCGTGGAATTTCCAGCATACCCTGGCTTACGGGCAGAAGAAATTGCTGAAAACCGGATCATTTATTGAGCCGGGGATAACCGAGATGCTTTCCCTTAAAATGCTGAAAGGCACAAGAGACGGATTAAAGGAGCCCTATTCCATTTTGTTATCGGCTTCGGTGGCAAAAGCATATTTCGGGGATGCTGATCCCATGGAAAAAACTTTGCGGCTCGACAACAAGGTCGACCTGAAAGTCACCGGTGTATATGAGGACCTGCCTTACAATACCAGTTTCAGGGAATTGAGTTATATAATGCCCTGGGAATTATACCTGATACAGAATCCCTGGATCAAGGCAATGGATGACCCCTGGGGCAGCAATTTTACGCAGACATTTGCCCAGCTGGCAGATAATGCTGATGTAGAAAAGATTTCGAAGAAAATCAAGAATGTAAAGTTGAATGCTGCTGGAAAAAGTGAGGCGAAATTTAAGCCGGTAATTTTTTTGCATCCCATGAAGAAGTGGCATTTGTATGCCGATTTTAAAAATGGTGTAAACGTTGGCGGCCGGATCCAGTATGTTTGGCTGTTTGGCATTATAGGCGTTTTTGTGTTGCTGTTAGCCTGCATCAATTTCATGAACCTCAGTACTGCAAGGAGTGAAAAGCGGGCCAGGGAGGTAGGGGTACGAAAAGCCATAGGGTCGGCCAGGAGCCAGCTGATCGCCCAGTTTTTCACCGAATCATTTACGGTAGTGGTATTGGCATTTGTAATATCCATTTTATTGGTGATGCTTGTATTGCCTTATTTCAATGAACTGGCTGATAAAAAATTAGCTGTGCTATGGTTAAATCCCTTTTTCTGGTTAATGGGTTTCCTGACCTGCCTGTTTACAGGGTTAGTGGCAGGAAGTTATCCGGCATTGTACCTGTCCTCATTCCAGCCGGTTAAGGTATTAAAGGGTACGTTCAGGGTGGGCAGGTTTGCAGCCATGCCGAGGAAAGTGCTGGTGGTTTTACAGTTTTCCGTATCTGTAGTTTTAATTATAGGAACCATAGTTGTATACCGGCAGATACAGCATGCGAAAAACAGGCCTGTAGGTTATAACAGGGAAAGCATGGTGTTTACCACGGTGAATGATGAAATCCATAAAAAATTTGAAGCCATTAGAAATGAATTGAAGCAAAACCAGGTCATTGTTGAAATGGCTGAGTCTGGTAGTCCGGCTACTGAAGTCTGGAATTCCAATGGTGGGTTCAAGTGGGAGGGCAAGGACCCAAACCAGTCGGTGAACTTCCCGAATAACGCGGTTTCCTACGAATTCGGAAAAGTGTTGGGCTGGACGATCAAGGAAGGGCGAGATTTTTCGCGGGATTTTGCAACAGATTCCGCCGCATTTATATTAAATGAAACGGCTGTAAAATTTATCGGGTTGAAGGACCCGGTAGGAAAAACCATTTACTGGAATGACAAGCCTTATACTATAATAGGTGTGATTAAGGATATGTTGGTGGAGTCGCCCTATGAACCGGTAAAAGCATCATTATTCCATTTGTCAAATGAGGTGGAAAATGTAGTCACACTAAAAATTAACCCAAAGTTATCTGCTTCATCTGCATTAGGGAAGATCGAAAAAACATTTTCAGCCTATGATCCGGCAACTGCCTTTGAATTCAGGTTTGTAGATGAAGAATTTGCGAAGAAGTTCGGGGAGGAAGAGCGGATCGGAACGCTGGCCAGTTGTTTTGCAGTATTGGCGGTGTTGATATCCTGCCTGGGCTTGTTCGGGCTTGCTTCTTTTGTAGCCGAGCAGCGAACTAAGGAGATAGGGGTAAGGAAGGTATTAGGTGCCAGTGTAGCCAATCTCTGGCAGATGTTGTCAAAAGATTTTGTAATGCTGGTGATAATAGCCTGTGCCATTGCAGCGCCGGTTGCCTGGTTTGGCATGCACCAGTGGCTCCAGAAATACGATTACCAGGCACCGCTTAGCTGGTGGATATTTGGCGCTGCAATTTTCGGGGCATTAATAATAACGCTTTTAACGGTAAGTTTCCAGGCAATAAAAGCAGCCTTAGCCAATCCCATAAAAAGCCTGAGAACGGAATAATGCGTATATTATAGTACAAGTTAGAAACTCCACCTGTAAAAACCTGCAAAGTAAAAACGTTGCGGGTTTTTCATTTCCGAAAATCCTTGGGGGTGAAAGCGGTTATATTTGACTTACAGGTATTGTATTCAACAATTGGGTGACTTGTCCGGTTGTGGCTGAGGAGGCGAAGCTATAACCAGGAGTAAGGAAAGTAAGGAGAATGGAGCGGACCGCAGATCATTTCGAATGCGAAGCAGAAGGCACTTTATTAATCGTATTTTATTCCCTTGCAGTTTACTACAAAAAAATAAGCTCAAGACACATGCGATACATGATCGCAACTGCAATTTGCTTTTTCATAGCCCACCAAATAGCTTATTACATTGTATTCCTTTAATTCCCTTAATAATAGAGGTGCAGCCTGCAACAGGCGGGTTGGTAATATGTCGAATATTGGCGGTCAGGTTGAACAAACTATATGTACTTTAATATTCCTTAAAATGAAATCACAGGTAATATCAGGAACCGCAATTGTTACCATTTTACTTATTGCATCCTTACAATCTTTCTCGCAGGCCGATGCTCCAATTGTACAGCTTAAAAACACTTTGTCTGTTTGGTCCCCTAAAGGATATTCCCAGGCGGCAATCATTGATTTGGGTAATTCTAAAATGGTAATAATATCCGGACAGGTTCCATTTGACAGTAATGGAAACTTAGTTGGCAAAGGTGACTTAGGAAAGCAGGCAGAACAGGTGTTTTTAAATATAAAAAGTATCATTGTTGATGCAGGTGGTACAATGGACAACTTAGTCAAGATTGGAATATACATGGTTGATATTTCCCAGCTTCAGGCTTTTAGAGACGTTAGAAACAATTTTATTAATATTAAATATCCGCCTGCCAGTACATTGGTTCAGGTTAGCAAGCTATTTCGAGATGATGTATTACTTGAAGTTGACGCAATGGCAATAATACCCAAAAAATAATTTTATACAACTTCATTGTACAGCGCATTTCCTGTTTAAACTAAAATGAGTTTATTCGTTCTTTTTCTGGTACTAACCGCTGCTGTTCTGCACGCTTCATGGAATCTGCTTGCAAAACAAACAAAAGGTAAAACCCCTTTCATCTGGCTTCAGTATATTGCCAGTAATATTTTGTACCTGCCTTTTTTATTCTTTCAAACAAACCAGAGTCATGCTATTTGTTCACAGCCACTGTTATGTTTTTCTTTAAGCAGTGCTTTCCTGCATCTGGGGTATTTTACCGTACTGCAAAAGGGTTACAGAAGCGCCGATCTTTCAGTGGTATACCCGCTTGCCCGGGGTTCAGCACCGGTGGTTTCATTTACAGCTGCTATTGTGTTTCTCCATGAGCCATTAAAACTAAGTTCATCAATCGGTTTGTTATTAATCGTTGCAGGTGTTTTGATTATAACCGGGTTAAGTTTTAAAAAGACAGGCAACAGGAAAGTAATGGCAGGCATTACTTACGGAGTGGTTACAGGCCTGTTCATTGCATTATATACTTTTAACGATGCGGTTGCTGTAAAAGCATATGCCATATCCCCATTAATACTTACACTTGCTACAAATCTTTTTAGCGCTATTTTGCTTTTACCATTTGTCCTGCCACAAAAAGATGAATTGAAACGAGAAATAAAGGAGCATAAATGGATCATCATTGCAATTGCTTTATTAAGTCCTGCTGCTTATATTTTGGTCTTGGAAGCATTGAAATATGCGCCCTTAACGGTTGTCGCTCCGGCAAGAGAAACAAGTATTTTGCTGGGGGTATTTATGGGATCAAGAGTATTTAAAGAGGAAGATGGTAAAAGAAGGCTTATTGCAAGTGTGTTAATACTTGGCGGTATAATCGCGTTAAGTTTTAGTTAGCTGCAATTGTATTTTACCTGAAACAAAATTGGTCATGGAATTTCAGCTGCTACACTGTTACTTTTATTGTTATGCTTAAAAAATCATTAAATTAAGTGCCTGGACCAACTGCCGCAAACAAAACAATTGTGTAAGCCTGCAGTAAAGTCTTAACCTGTGAGCAATATATTTCATCTAATGATTAATGCATAACAGGACTTCGTAACTAAATTGTATAATCACGTTATGGCAAAGAGCATTAAAAATGATTTGTCACCCGGCCAACGGGAAGAACTATTCAGAATATTGAAAGCCCGTTTTGAGAAAAACATGAACCGGCATAAAGGTCTTGAATGGGGTAAGATACAGGCAAAGCTGGAAGCAAATACTGAAAAAATATGGTCGCTCAGTGAAATGGAAAGAACAGGCGGAGAGCCGGATGTTGTGGGTCAGGACACAAAGACAGGCGAATATATTTTTTATGATTGTTCAGCAGAAAGTCCCAAAGGGCGCAGAAGTGTTTGTTATGACCTTGAAGGGCTGGAATCAAGGAAGGAATTTAAACCGGAGAATAATGCTGTTGATATGGCTGCTGGTATGGGCATCGAGCTTTTAACGGAAGAGCAGTATCGGGAGTTGCAGAAACTTGGAAAATTCGATATGAAAACATCGAGCTGGATAAAAACGCCAGCCGAGATTAGAAAACTCGGAGGGGCACTATTTGCCGATTTCCGTTATGGCAATGTCTTCGTATATCACAACGGTGCGCCCTCTTACTATGCCGCAAGGGGGTTCCGGGGGTCGCTGAGCGTCTGAATATGGCATAGTCCGGTAATTTTATTTTAAAGCCCATCACCTTTGAGATACAACCCGCCTAGAAGGTTGCTTTAGGGGATGATCACACGGATTAATTAATATTGGAAAATAAAACAGGTAGTATATGAAACGATTGTTGATTGAAATAGCACTTCTGGCTTTAATTTCAGGTTGCACTTCCAGTAAAAAGGCGGGATTAATGGCTGGGGAAAAAAAATTAACTGATGTAGCTTATGGTTCCTTCCCATCGAGCAAAATGGATGTGTATTTGCCCGCCAACAGGAATGCACAAACTCCTTTTGTAATACTTATACATGGAGGGGCCTGGTTATGGGGAGATAAGCAATCTGACACGCCTACGCAGGATTCCTTGCTGGCGCATGGGATTGCCTGTGCAAATATTAACTATCGCTTTGTAGATACCCTGCAAACACATTACCCACAAATGCTCGCTGATATTGACAGCGCTGTTAACTATTGCATTGCGCATGCCAGTGAATGGAATACCAGAAAAGATAAATTCATCATCAGCGGAGCCAGTGCAGGCGGTCATCTTTCCTTATTATACGGGTATACGACAAATAAAAAAATAAGTGCCATTATTGCTGAGTGTCCTGCGACTGATTTGACTGATACTGCGGTATTGAACTATGAAGCAAAAATTGGCCTTTTGCAGGCCATCCACAAAATGACAAATGCCATATATACACCAGGACAGCCACTTGGGCCTGAATTTGCAGCATCAAGCCCTATATACCATGTGAAAAATATTCCCACATTAATCATACACGGCAATGGAGACCGGACGGTTCCTTATTCGCAGTCGGTGGATTTGGATAAGAAGCTCACGGCTAAAAATATCATCCACAAATTAATCACGATACCCGGTGCCGATCATGATTTGAACCTGAAAGACCCGGCGACAAAAAATATGGTATATAAAGAAGTCGTGGATTGGGCCTGGAAGTACGGGAAATAGCGACTTGCCAATAAAACTACACTGCATGAATCAGAAATGGGATGAAAGGTATAAAGAACAGGAATTTGTTTACGGCAAAGATCCAAATGTTTTTTTTAAGGAATGGCTTTCGAAATTTGAACCGGGATCTATATTGATGCCAGCCGATGGGGAAGGACGCAATGGCGTATTTGCAGCGCGGCTTGGATGGAAAGTAACGTCATTTGACTTAAGTGTTGAAGGGCAAACAAAGGCATTGAAACTTGCCAAAGAGAACGGGGTTTCCATTGAGTACATTGTTGGTGACTTTGAACAACTGAAGTTTGAAAAGGAGGAATTTGACGCTATCGGGCTCATTTATGCGCATTTTCCCGGAGAAATGAAGCCAATATTCCACAAGAAGTTAAATGGCTATCTGAAGCCAGGCGGCATAATTATTTTTGAGGCTTTCAGTAAGAGTCACATACAGTTTAAGCGGTTAAATCCGAAAGTCGGTGGCCCGGATGATATTAACATGTTGTACTCTAAGGAAGAAATAATTGCTGATTTCGGGAATTATGATGTATTAATGTTAGAAGAAGAAGAAATACATTTAAATGAAGGAAAGTATCATATTGGGAAGGGGTCTGTGATCAGATTTGTAGGAAGGAAAAAATAAGTTAACGGCTAAAAAGATATGAAAAAGAAAACACAGCAATTCTGGCTTTTAGTATTCCTGGTTACTATTTGCATTAACCATGAAGTTGTTGCACAGGCATATGATGCCCGGATAAAAAATATTGAAGCCGCTTATCCTGCGATTGATGAAGTATTCAGCAACTATGCCAGGCAAAATCATTTTCCGGGATTTGTATATGGACTGTTAGTTGATGGGAAACTGGTCCATACCGGCAATATCGGTTATTTAAACACTACCCAAAAAAATGCAGCTGATAGTAAATCTGCTTTCCGTATTGCTTCTATGACAAAGAGCTTCACTGCCATGGCAATTTTGAAACTCAGGGATGAGGGGAAGCTAAAGCTCGATGATCCTGTTTATTTATACATTCCCGAAATGAAGGGGCAGCGGTATCTTACAACTGATGCAGCGCCAATAACCATTCGTCATTTACTTACCCATGGTGCCGGGTTCCCCGAAGACAATCCCTGGGGCGACCGCCAATTAGCCACAACAGACAAGGAACTGGTAGACCTGATTAAAAAAGGGATATCATTTTCAAATGACCCGGGCCTGGGTTATGAATATAGTAACCTTGGTTTTGCTATGTTAGGGTTTGTCATCAAGAAAGTTTCAGGGCAACCTTACCAAACCTATATCACTAAAAATATTTTAGAGCCCCTGGGTATGGTTCATACGTATTGGGAATATAGCAAAGTCCCCGCAAATACGCTGGCGCATGGATACCGATGGTTAAATGAGCAGTGGGTGGAACAACCTTTATTACATGATGGCACTTATGGAGCAATGGGTGGTATGATTACTACAATAGAAGATTTCAGCAGGTATGTAATCCTTCAGCTTTCAGCATGGCCACCAAGAAATGACGAGGATAAAGGCCCCGTTAAAAGAAGCTCGCTTCGTGAAATGCAGTTTCCCTGGAACATCAGTGGGTTTAATCCCCAATTTAAATATCCGGGTGGTCGTCCTTGTCCCCTGGTTACCGCTTATGCTTATGGTTTGGGATGGACCAGGGATTGCGAAGACAGGATATATATTGGTCATACCGGTGGATTACCCGGGTTTGGAAGCAATTGGAAAATAATGCCTGACTATGGAATAGGCATTATTTCTTTCAGCAATCTTACTTATGCGCCAACAAGTTCAATAAACCTCCAGGTCTTAGATACACTTATTTCCCTGGCAAAGCTGCAACCCAAAAAAATACCGGTATCGGCTATTTTAGACCAGAGAAAAAATGAATTGATTAAATTATTGCCCGAATGGAAGCAAGCTGAATCCATACCTGTTTTTGCTGAAAACTTCTTTATGGATTATTTCACTGATTCATTGCGTAAAGAAGCTGTCGAAATATTTAGCAGGGCAGGTAAAATCATTCACATACGGGAACTCATTCCCGAAAACAATTTGAGGGGTTCATTTATTATGGAAGGCGAAAACAGTAATATAGAAATAAGCTTTACATTGACTCCGGAAAATCCACCATTGATACAGGAATATCATATTCAAGAGATAAAGAAATGATAAGGAAAATACTGAAATGGACAGGTATAGTCCTTGGAGCTATAATTCTATTGTTGGTTTTAGCTTATGTAATTGTCTATATTAAAGCATCAGTTACTTCAAAAAATAACATGGCCCTTTTGGGGGAAACGGCAAAAACCCTGACTCAAAATGGCGTGCAATTCCGTGATTTAAATAAGAACGGCAAGCTGGATACTTATGAGAATCCAACAGCGGACCCTGAAAGCAGGGTTATTGATCTAATAAGCCAGATGAGTTTAGAAGAAAAGGCAGGTGCTATGTTTATAACTGTAATTGGACCTACACCTGATGGAGAACCATTGGAGAAGCCGTTACTTACAACAAAATTGCTTGATCTTGTAGTGAGTTTCATTTCGCCATCCAATTCAGAGCTGATAGCCAGGAAGCATATGAACAACTTTAATCCTATTGCTTCACTGGATGCAAACCTGATGGCGAGATACAATAATGCCATCCAGAAAATGGCAGAGAGAACCCGTTTGGGAATACCAATTACCCTGTCATCAGACCCACGGCATATCAATGAATTTAACCCCGGAACCACATTGTATACCCCTGCATTTTCGCAATGGCCAACCACATTGGGATTGGCGGCAACCCGGGATACCGCCCTGGTGAGGGAGTTTGGTGAAATTGCGAGACAGGAATATATGTCGGTAGGTATCCGAATGGCTTTGAGTCCTATGGCAGATCTGGCAACTGAACCTCGATGGGGAAGGATAAATGGAACATTTGGAGAAGATGCCGGGCTGGTATCAGCAATGGTGAAAGCATATATACTTGGATTCCAGGGAGACAGTCTGGGTAAGAATAGTGTGGCTTGTATGGTGAAGCATTTTCCTGGCGGTGGTGCACAGAAAGGTGGGGAAGTTGCACATTTTTCTTATGGTAAAGAACAGGTTTATCCCGGACGAAATTTGAATTATCATTTGCTTCCCTTCAAAAAAGCTTTTTCTGATGCAAATGCAGCCCAGGTAATGCTCAATTATGGAATACCAATGGGGCAAACAGTGGAAAATGTAGCCAACGCTTTCAATAAGGGAATCGTTACCACATTACTGAGGGATTCACTAAAATTCGAGGGTGTGGTGTGCACAGATTGGGCCGTATTAACAGAGAACCCGTTTAATGAAGTTAAGGCCTGGGGTGTTGAAAAACTTACCCCAAAACAACGGGCACAAAAAGCAATTGAAGCGGGAGTTGACCAGTTTGGGGGAGAGGCAGCGCCCGAATACATAATCGATTTAGTGAAAGAAGGCAAGGTCACCGAAGAAAGGATTAATGGTTCTGTTAAACACATCATGCTGGATAAATTCAGGCTCGGTTTGTTTGACAACCCTTATGTTGATGAAGATGGAGCACTTAAAATTGCAGGCAGGAAAGAGTTCAGGGAAAAAGGTGAACTGGCCATGCAAAAGTCAAACATCTTATTAAAAAATGCGGATGCGCTATTGCCACTGAAACAAGGTGTAAAGATATATGTTCATGGTGCAAAGAATCCTGAATCTTATGCGAAATATGGAGTCCTGGTAAACAATCCGGGTGATGCAGATGTGGTACTGACCCGAATTAATACACCATTTGAACCCCGGAACAACACAATAATTGAACGCTTTTTCCACCAGGGCCGATTGTATTTCAATGATGCTGAAAAAAAGGACATTTTGGGTTTAATATCCAAAAAGCCTTCCATCGTTGTGATTAACCTGGAGCGCCCGGCCATTCTGACTGAGGTCGATAAAGAAAGTAAAGCGTTGATTGCCGAATTTGGGGTTAGCGATAAAGTGTTGGCAGAATTATTATTCGGCAAGGCGAATTTTACAGGGAAGTTACCATTTGATCTGCCTTCTTCCTGGGAGTCGTTACAAAACCAGTTAGAAGATGTACCATTTGATGCAAAAAATCCACTTTATCGCTTTGGCTTTGGTTTGAGTTATGGGAATTAGGCTTTATGTCAATTAATATTGATTTAATATTTCAGCTGAAGTATGAAAGGCGAATGGAAGGCGGAATTTAAGGTATGGGGATGCTATTTTTTTACCATATTCATCGTCACATTTCTTCATGAGACAGGCCATTGTATACCTGCATGGATTAATGGGTATAAAGCAATCCCAACACTGGCCAAAGAATATTCCTTAACAGCAATTCCATCAGGCCTGTTAAAGTATGTTTCCCTTGGTGGATTAACTGCTACAGTCCTGGTCGCTGTTTACGCAATGTTATTTTTCTTCAACAGTTCTTATAAGTATAAAGAGGTTATACTCGCCGGTACATTGGCAATGCCTTCGGTTTACACATTCCGCTTTATATTAATTGGCAGGGGCCATGATGCAACTGAATTTCAGGAAGCCCAATCTGCTCTTGGATTAAGTTACTCCGGCCACTTTTTTGACTGGCTGTTTCTTGCAATAGCTATTTTGGGTGCAACAGTTTGGTTTATTAAAAAGAAACCGAAATCACAAATAGCCGGGAGGTTATTAATTGGCTTGGTTGTATCAATTGTATTTATCGTCCTGTTGCAAAAAATAAACAATCTCATATTCGATCCTCTTTTCTTGTAAATACTCCAAGTTAGCAAAACGACGGTACGGACGATGCTTCTGCGATTCACTGTCTTCCAGAGAATATATCCATTAAATCCATGGACAGTTATTAGTTCGGGATAAGAAAAATAATAGTAAACATTTTACTAATTTAGAAGCGGTTGCCATAAAAAAATATTTCCTACGATTCAGCCATAATCATGAAAGAAACAAATACCCTCATTGTTGGAGCCAGCGTTTCGGGCCTGGCTTCTGCTTCGTCGCTTACAAAACAAGGAATAGAATATATTATCATTGAAAAAGAATCGCAGGTGGCTACTCCCTGGAGGAACCACTATGACCGGCTTCATTTGCATACCAACAAGAACCTCTCAAATTTGCCGTATAAGAAATTTGGCAATGCAATACCAAACTATCCAACCCGGCAACAGGTAGTTGACTATTTAACCGATTACCAGCAGGAGTTTAATATCAATCCCATATTTAATACTGAAGCTAAATCAATAAAAAGGGAAGGGGATTACTGGATTACAAAAACCACTAATGGTAACTTCAGGTCAAAATTTGTTATTGTGGCGACCGGGCCTTTTGGCAAACCAAAGGCTATAAATTTTAAAGGGATGGATACATTTCCCGGCAAAATATTACATAGTTACGGATACAAAACAGGGCGGGATTTTAAAGGGCAAAAAGTCCTGGTAGTGGGATTTGGAAACTCAGCTTGTGAAATTGCCATTGATATATACGAACAGGGTGCGTACCCCTCTATGGCGGTTCGGTCCCCGGTAAATGTATTACCAAGGGATATATTAGGAATACCAATCCTGCAATTAAGTTTATTGATGACTCCTTTCCCGCCAAAGCTGGCAGATGCAATCAATGCTCCTTTAATGCGCTTGCTGACTGGTGACATTACCAAACTTGGTTTGAAGAAACTGCCTTATGGACCTCTGGAGCAAATTCAAAAAGATGGCACTGTTCCGCTTTTGGATATTGGCACCATAAAGCATATCCGGGAAGGGCATATAAAAATTTACGGCAATATTGACTATATCTCGGGCAAGACAGTTTGTTTTATTGATGGTAAAAGAGAAGATTTTGACACAATAGTTGCGGGTATTGGATATTACAGGGACTATGCTGAAATTATAGACGCAGATAAAAACAGGTTTGAGGATTTAAAGGTCAGCATAAATAAACAAAAATATTTTGGGAAGGACGGTTTGTATTTCTGTGGTTTTTGGATTGCCCCTACAGGACAATTCCGTGAAATCGCGTTAGATGCACAAAAAATTGCAAAAGATATTGCATTGAAAGAAAAGGCAGTTTCAACACATTGAAAAATTGGGCAGATTGAGAATAGTGATGACCAGGTTATTTATATTTTGCTTATTACTGTTTGGACAATTTTCATTTGGACAAGCAAATGACTCGGCTTTTGGAAAACCGATATTCTGGTACCAGATTAGTGACCCCTGGAGTATGTTTATGGGCGCTGAAGGACCTGTTTTCGTTTTATATGACTCAGGTAAAGTGTTGTATCGGAAGAATAATGTCTATCGCCTGGTACAAGTTGATCCTGAAGAAAAGGAACTGCTTATTACTGGTTTAAATTTAAAGGATACATTATTTATTAAAAGCAGGAACTATAATGCAACTGCGAGTGCTGGTCAAACTGATATGGTCGGCGCAACCGATAATCCTACTTATTCAATGTTTGTAAATTTTGATACATTAATCCAGGTATCAGTTTACGGGTATATTACAGCAATTGAATACCGGAAAAAATTTCCAAAACCATTTTTGAAAGCCCATATTGTTATAATGAATTATGAAAATGACAATGCTGTTAAATGGGTGCCGGGTAAAGTCCAGGTTTTACTTTCTGATTATGAAAATTCCCCTGACATACCCGTTAAATGGCCTAAAGATTGGCCGGATTTAAACAGCCCTGAGGCGATAAATGAAGACGGGTATTTGAAATCTATTTTTCTTGACGGTAAATATTTGGACGAACTGATTAAGCTAATAAATAACAGGCATGAGAAACAGGCATTTGAAATTAATGGGGGAAGGTATTATATAGGCTACCGGTTTCCTATTCCCGGGCTTTACTAGATGACAATACCTTTGTTTAAGTTCAGTTTTATTTTTTTAGTCAGTTAAATGGTATTGCATTAAACTCAGGTATTTAAATAATAATGAAGTAGAGTTCAGCAACACATGAGACAAGGAAAAACGCTTTTAATATTTTCTGTTGTGGTATTCATTGTATGCAATACAAGTGGGCAGACTACTGACCGTTACCTCGAAAAAGAACATTGGAAAAAAGAAGCGTTGGAAAATATACTTTCATTCTGGACCCAACATGCCTCCGACAAATCCAGGGGAGCTTTTTATCCTAACCTTGATGGTAACTGGAAACCTGTCAATGATACCATAAAATTTCCAAGCATGATAGCAAGACACCTCTTCAGCTATTCTGCTGCTTACCTGATGAGTGGAGATCAAAAAGATCTTTCTATCGCCAGGGAAATAAAAGATTATTTGCTGGCACATGCCTGGGATATTGAGCACGGAGGATGGTTTGATGCGTTGGATGCTGAAGGTAAACCATTGCATGCCGGTAAATCAACTTTTGTCCAGGTGTATGTGATTACCGGACTCACGATGTATTATTTTATTACCCACGATGCAGTAGTGAAGAATTATATTGATAAGTCCAACAACCTGCTGGAAGAAAATGCCTGGGACCAACAATCAGGCGGTTACTATGATGCGCTAGAACGAAACTGGACAATTAAAAGTGAAACTAAATCTGTCAGTTCCCAATTGGCTCCTTGTTCGGGTTACCTGCTATACCTTTATTTGGCAACGAGGGATTCAAAATACCTGGCGCAAGCTGATAGGATTGTAAATACCATAATTCAACGGATGATAGATCTGGGATCGGGTTGGGTGCTTGAAACATTCGATAAGAATTGGAAATATATTCCCGGACGGCAGGATGAAGAGGAAATCAATATTGGCCACAACATAGAAATAGCCTGGACATTACTGCGCCTCTATCTCTTAAATGGAAATGTTGATTACTTAAGGGCCGGAAAAGCCATGGCCGACCGCCTTCACCAATATGGCATAAGTTCCAGATATGGCATCTGGCCAGCAGGCATTGGCAGGCAGAATCCCAGTCAACATACAAACTACACATACTGGTGGATACAGGCATACGGGAACATGTTTAACCTTTACCTGGCCCGGGTATATCCGGAAAAGGATTATGCGGCCAGTTTCAAAAAAGGTGCGGAATTCTGGGATAAATACTTCCTGGATAAAAAAAACGGCGACACTTATTTTAGCCTGATGGAAGATGGCCATATAAGGCAATCACAGAAAGCAAACCAGTACAAGGCGTCCTATCATAGTGTGGAGCATTGCCTGTTGAACTACTTATACCTGGGATGTTGGGTGAATCCGGGACCAGTGACATTATATTTTAATCTTACTTCAAACGTACAGGGTGAATTGCTTTACCCGCTTCCCATTGAAAAGCTAAACTATCGAATAACTGATGTAAGGATAAACGGAAAGGATTTTAAGTCGACAACAACAAATGAAAGTTTTCTAGGGTTGCCTGTCCTGAAGGATGCAAAGGTCGCTCTTACTATTTTTTAAAATAGTATATTTCAAACACTAATTATACCTCTATGACCGAAATCGTTGATACAATCCAGGAGCCAATTGAACAGGCGGAAAAAAATAAAATCAATTCGAGGGTTGCCCTGTTCGTAGCCATAACAGCAACATTCATGGCCCTTTGCAATGTGAAGGATGGCAACATTGTACAGGCAATGTCCCAGGCCCAGGCCCACAGTATTGATGCCTGGTCGTATTTCCAGGCAAAAAGCACTAAACAGTCTATTGCAGAAAACACGGTTGAATTGCTAAGACAACAAAACGCTGCAGGTAATGAGACTGTAATAAATAAGTACCAGGAGCAGATTAGCCGATATGAAAAAGAGAAGGCGGAGATAAAAGCCCAGGCAGAAGGTTTTCAAAAGGAATATGAAGACATTAATCTTTTTGATGACCAGTTTGATATGACAGAAGCATTATTAACGATTTCAATTGCCATGTATGGAATTACCTCCCTTACCCAAAAAAAATGGCTCCTCTATTTTGCAAGTGGTGTAAGTTTAACCGGTATAATTTTGGGTTTGGCTGCATTTATGAAAATAAGCCTGCACTCGGAACTGATTTCTAGAATTCTGGGGTAATAACAACCTGTCATGACAAAGAAGACTTTAATATTAGCCGGGTTTATTGTCCTGAAATTCATGCTTCAATATTCATTAATAAGCCCTCATTACGACTTGCAGCGGGATGAATACCTGCACCTTGACCAGGCCCATTATTTAGCCTGGGGATATTTATCCGTGCCGCCAGTTACTTCCTGGATATCCAGTATCATATATTTTCTCGGCAATTCCGTCTTTTGGGTTAAGTTTTTTCCTGCATTGTTTGGTGCCCTGGTAATTGTTGTGATCTGGAAGACGATTGAAGAATTAAATGGGAATTTGTTTGCATTAATATTGGGGGCTACCTGCGTCTTGTTTTCAGCCCTTTTAAGACTAAATACATTATTCCAGCCTAACTCATTCGACGTTTTAAGCTGGACAGTATTTTATTTTATTATTATTAAGTATATCAGGACGGAAAATCAAAAATGGATTTTTATCGGTGCAGTCGTGTTTGCCATAGGATTCATGAATAAATATAATATTGTCTTTTGTCTAATAGGGCTACTGCCAGCTATTTTATTAACTGAACATCGTAGGGTATTTGTCCTGAAGGAATTTTACCTGGCATCCTTGTTCGGCCTATTGCTGGTAATGCCAAACCTCTATTGGCAATACGAAAATCATTTCCCCGTAGTTCATCACCTAAGGGAATTGGCTGATACGCAGTTGGTAAATGTAGACAGGGTAGGATTTTTGAAATCCCAACTATTTTTCTTTATAGGCTCTTTATTCGTAATTATATCAGCCTTATATGCACTGTTATTCTATAAGCCATTTGAAAAATATAAACCATTCTTTGCGGTAATTATTTTTACGCTTACGGTTTTTATCTATTTCAAGGCTAAAGATTATTATGCCATCGGGCTTTATCCTATTTACATTTCGTTTGGTTCGGTTTTCCTCGGCGATATATTAAAAGATGGCTGGAGAAAATATTTACGGCCAGTTGCAGTTGCAGTACCTGTCTTATTTTTTATTCCCATGTCAATGGTTTTTTTCCCTGATAAAAGTCCTCAATATATTCTGACAAATGCAACACGATACAAGGAGCTGGGACTACTTAGGTGGGAGGATGGGAAAGACCATCAGCTACCGCAGGATTTTGCAGATATGTTTGGCTGGAAAGAATTGGCTGGAAAAGTAGATTCAATTTGTTCAAAATTGCCAAACCTTGACGAAACACTGGTTCTTTGTGACAACTATGGAGAGGCAGGTGCGATAAATTACTATAAAACGAATAAGAAAATTGTAGCCTGTTCATTTGATGCAGACTATATTAACTGGATCAGGTTTGACAGGAAAATAAAAGATGTGGTATTGATTAAGGAAGCTGACGATGAAGACAAAGACAGGAAAGTGGAAAAACCTTTTTTTGACAGTGTTTACCTGGCCGGAAAAAGAATTAATCAATTTGCAAGGGAGCAGGAGATCTCAATTTATGTTTTGAGAGGTGCAAAAATTGATGTCAATAAACGCATCAAGGACGAGATGGACAGGAAGAAGTCCAACTGGCAATAAACGCGTGAATAATTTATAGATGATTTATAAAGCTTCATTAGACAACCTGGCAAAAGGAATAACAATAGGTGTTACAGTATTGTTCGCATTTATTATTATTGGACAATATTCAATAATTAAAGATGCAGGACGGGCAATTCCAATTTATACAACAGTTGGGTTAGTCCTGGTTTATTTTATTGCATATGCGTTCAGGCCAATTCATTACGTTTTTACGCCAGACAAATTGATCATTCACAGGTTAATTTCAGACGTGAAAATTGACTGTAGCCAAATCAGGAGCGTTGAGTTGCTTGAAAAGGAACAAATTGGTATGGCAATCCGGACTTTCGGGGTTGGTGGGCTATTTGGTTATTTCGGGAAATTTGCAAGCAGAAAACTTGGAAGTATGACCTGGTATGCTACGCGCAGGAACAATTATGTTTTGGTGCAGACGATGGACAATAAGAAAATAATTCTGACACCAGACGAGCCTGAAGGATTGGTTGCAAAATTTGCCAGGTAAATGGGAAGATTCTCAAGAAAGAAAGGGTTAATAATATTGGCCGCTATAGTGCTGCCTGTAATTGCAGGTATTTTATATTATGAACACCAGAGTTTTTACGAAATCCCCAAAACAAGGTTGGGGTTAAATGAAAGCTATACTGATATGCAGGAAGACAGCTTTCATCATTATATGAACTTCCCGATTGATTATAACGACTCTTTAAAAGGTCAATTCAGGGGATTTTACCTCTTAAGCCCAGGGTTTTATAAGAGTAAAAACATTACATTTTTGCTTACCGACGGTCAGATGGAACTGGTAGGAACAAAGACTGATTTTGGTTTTTTTGAAAACGTATTAAGAGGGTGTTCATATGTATTGATTGGCGTAAGGGGGCATTCGCCTACACTATTTCCGGAAGTTTATAATAATGGAAAGGTGGATTATAAAATGGCAACAAACCTGTTCAATTCCGATCAGCAGGTGGAAGACATTGAACAGGTACGGTTGGATTTGATAAAAAAAGGTTGCCTTTCAAAATGTGATAAAATTAATGTTTTCGGGGCGTCTGGGGCTGGGGTTTTAGCGCAGCAGTATATATCAAGGTATGGCGAAAATGTTAAGCGTGTAATTTTGGAATCTACAGGGGCACCTGATTTAGCAAGGAAGTCGGGCACAAAATACTCGCCTGATTTTAAAGATTTCAACCCAAAAGCAGCGGCAGTTTTGGATAGTGTACTAAAAGACAGGCCTTCTGACAAAAAGGCTATTTGCAATATCTTATACCAAACAGGCAGGACTGAAAAATCACCTAAAGATGAACAAATGAGGATTGTGGAGCAATTGCGGAATGGCGGGAGTTTATTGAAGTATAAGTTTAAGCCAGGAACTAATATTTCTATCATGGACTATATTATTAAACCGCCCGGTGAAATAGCAGCGAGGGTAAGGTGGTTTGAGTTGGTTGGTTATGATTTAATGAGTTATGATAGTCAAAAAGAAACCAATTTGCTTTATGAAATTTCATCTGTGGCAGTTTCGGATTTGTTGACTTATTATAAAAGCAATAGAATCCCTGCTAAAGAATTCAATATTAACAGGAACAATTTCCAGGGTGAAGTTTTGCTTTTAAAAGGAACCGAAGATGTTGTTTTTTCTGATGATATAAATAGGGAGATACAAAAGCAATATCGTAACTCAAGGATTTTATTCTTTAAAGATGGACATAGGATGCAAAATGACAAAGAGCATTATATTAACATCCGGAATGCTTTTTTGAATAAAGGTTTTAGTGCAGAAGCATTTAAGAAAATAAAGTATCCTTGTGTAAATCCATTATAAACGATGCAACGTTTTGTATTAATTGAATGTCAGCTAATGAAAGTCCTGTTTTGAAATACTTAATAACTTTAGTTTGTTTCGGTGTTACAATTGTCCTTTTGGAAGGTTGCAAAAAGGATTCCGCCAAAAATATTGATAATTCCTCCTCAATTATTGGGGACTGGGAGTTAAGGCAAATATTTGCACAAATAGGGATGGTAAACTATCCTTCAGGTAATGGCTCAATTTTGAAATTTACCGACTCAACCTGGTCAACTACCGACACTGCCTGGTCAATTTTTGTCCGGGGAAACCACCATGCAAATGGTTATTATAGGATAGTTGCCGACACATCCGTAAATAATAGCACTGGTTTAGGATTTCCTTCCGGGCAATTTACCAATCGTATAATATTAGAAGGGGACACCACCAGCGATAAAATATTTTACCAGGTTACAAATAGTAAATTAGTTATTGTTTCCGGGTATTTTCCTCTGGATGGTGGTATAGAAATGACCTATGTGCGGAAATAATCAGTTATGCTTCATTGCAACGTTTGAATATTTATGGCTGTCATGCTGTAAATTGGCGTATGAACAGATATGGGATAAAGGCTCCAATTTTGATATTGATCCTGGCTATTTCGGCGATCACTTCCTGCAAAAAGGAAAAGCCTTATCAGTACAAGAATACCGCACAGATTATTGGGTATGACCTGAGGGATTGTCCTTGTTGCGGCGGGTATCAGGTAACCATTGACAATGTCCCAAATCCCAACGGAAACTCATTTTTCCTGGCTGGTGAGTTCCCTTCAAATTTCAGTTTAGGTACAAATCCGGCATTTCCTGTTGCCGTAAAAATGGACTGGGAAGTTTTAACCACAACTTGTTTTGGTAATTACATCAAAATAAGCAAAATCGAAAAGCAATAAACTATTTCATTTTTGAAGGAAGTTTGATCTTTTCTCCTGCAACCATAAAAACGCCTTTACCCATATGGTGAATAGTCTTTGGCTCTTTTACCGCTGGGTTAATCCAGGCCTTTACCACTTCCAGCACAAAAAAATTGTATTTGTTTACCATGGTCGTATCTATGACCTTACATTCAAAATTAGCATAGCATTCTTTTATGAGTGGCGCTTTGACAACAGATGCCGGTTCTGCAGTTAAGTCAAAGGATTTAAATTTATCAATATCCCTGCCCGAAGTGTTGCCTACCTGGACCACTTTCGCCGCAATCTCCGCGGTGGGAATGGCAATTACACATTCCCTTGTTGCTTTCAGTATATCGAATGAATAATCCTGGTTGCTAACAACGCAGCCTATCAGCGGAGGCTCAAATTCCATCATGGTAAGCCAGGACATAGTCATGACGTTGTTCTCCCCCTGCCGCGCCGTTGTGAGCAGGACAACCGGTCCGGGTTCAAGCAAACCATAGACCTTTGACAATGGGAATGATTTTCTACGCATTATTAAAGATTATAAAGATAATAATTCTGACCTGGCATCTGAAAATTCCAAAACGCCTTTGCATAGGCCACCGATTGCATTCAGCTTGCCTTTATTAATACCATTATTGCCGGGAGAAACCGAAAATAGTCATCACCACACCTGATTAATATCATGGTTTTGATTAAATGGCCGGTGTATCTTAATGTTTCGGATATATAAATCCGGGTTAAAAAATGTTCTTAAAACCTGCTCCTTCATTACCAGGTTCTATAATCAAGAACGACAAGAAAACAATCAATGCCTGGGCAATGTATGATTGGGCCAACTCAGCATATGCATTGGTAATCGCTTCCGCCATTTTTCCGGCTTACTATAATACAATAACAAAAGTTAACGGCAGTACGAAGATTTCGATTTTAGGGATCAGCATCGAAAACACGGCAGCTTATTCTATCAACCTGGGTATTGCATTTGGTATTGTGGCCCTGATTTCCCCTTTACTCTGTTGCGTTTCAGATTATAACAGCAATCATCGTTCCTTCATGAAATTCTTCTGTTACCTGGGGTCTATCGGCTGCATGATGCTATTCTTCTTTAACGAATATCATCTCGTCCATCTTGCCCTGGCAGGAATGTTGCTGGCCACCGTGGGTTACTCCGGAAGCATTGTGTTTTATAACTCGTATTTGCCGGCAATAGCTACGGAAGACAGGCAGGATAAAGTAAGTGCCCGGGGTTATGCCTTCGGGTATATTGGAGCAACCACCCTGTTAATTTTGAACCTGGTATTTATCCTGAATCAAAAAGCCCTAGGGGTTTCGGATGATACCTTATTTCCACGGTTATCATTTTTACTCACCGGAGTATGGTGGATGGGTTTTGCACAGATTCCCCTGCATGTTTTGCCTATTGGGCTATATACTGCAAAACCAAAGGGGAAAAGCATCTTCAACGGGTATATGGAATTGAAAAAAGTATGGAACCAGTTAAAGTCGCAGCACAAGCTCCGGACATTTTTGTTCAGTTTTTTCTTTTATATCATGGGTGTGCAAACCGTTATGTTCATGGCATCGTCATTTGGCAATAAAGTTGTGCACCTAAATACAACACAACTCATCATCACCGTTTTGCTGCTGGAATACCTGGGAATCGGCGGGGCCTTCCTGTTTGCCTGGATCTCCAAAAAAACAAGCAATCTTAAAGCCCTGATGATCGCTGTAATTACCTGGATATTGATTTGTGCCGGCAGTTATTTCATTATTACCCCTCTGCATTTTTATATCGCTGCATTCTTTATCGGGATGGTGATGGGCGGAATTCAATCCCTGTCAAGGTCAACCTATGCGAAAATGATTCCCCAAACCGGGAACAATGCGGGTTATTTCAGTTTTTTTGATGTATGCGAAAAAACGGCGATGATGTGCGGATTAATCATGTGGGGTTACCTGGATAACCTGACTGGCAGCATGCGTAATTCAATAATAGCGCTGGGTGTTTGGTTTACCATCGGGCTGGTATTACTGATTATTGTACAGAAGATGAAGTCAGTTCCTCAAACCTTAACATCATGAGCGAAAACATTCAACCTGTATCCATTCCATCCGAGGGTGAAAGTCCGGATAACATCCTCCAGCAAATAAGGATGATGAAGCAGGAGGACGTTGCCTGGAAAGAAGGAAGGGTGTGGAGCCTCGTTTATTATGCCAATGAAGAACACGACAACCTGTTGAAAGCAGCAAGCAGTGAGTTGTTCAGCGCGAACTACTTAAACCCGCTGGCATTTAAAAGCCTGCACAGGATGGAACAGGAAGTAGTACATATGACCGCCCGAATGCTGCATGGGGATGAAAATACTGTTGGTGTAATGACAACCGGTGGCACCGAAAGTATACTGCTGGCCATGTTCTGTCACAGGCAGCGGGCAAGGGAACTTCACCCCCATATAACCAGGCCTGAAGTAGTTGCGCCGGTTACAATACACCCGGCTTTTGACAAAGCAGCTATCCTGTTTGGTTTGCACATTCGAAAAGCCCCGGTTGATGAAAACAGGAGTGCCATACCTGGCGCAATGGAACAGCTCATCAATGAGAATACTATCCTTATTGCAGTATCTGCCCCGAGTTATCCCAATGGGGTATTGGATCCGGTTGAAACCGTTGCCGGAATAGGCAAACGTCATCATCTGCCCGTTCATGTTGATGCCTGTGTTGGTGGTTTTATGTTGCCCTGGGTTGAAAAACTGGGCCATGCAGTGCCGCCCTGGGATTTCAGGGTTAGTGGGGTTTGTTCTGTTTCTGCAGATGTACACAAATTTGGCTATGGGGCAAAAGGCGCTTCTGTACTGTTGTATAAAAACATGGATTACCTGCGCCACCAGTTTGTCGTAACCACAGATTTTCCGGGTGGGATATATATATCGCCAACCTTACTCGGTACCCGTGCCGGGGGACCAATAGCCGCGGCATGGGCTGGTATGAAACACCTGGGTGAAACAGGATACCTGTCAATTGCAAAAAAAATGATGGAGGGTGCACAAAAGTTACGCGCTGGTCTTGCAGCCATGCCCGGCATCAACATTGTGGGCAATCCCTGTATGAATATTATATCCTATACGACAAGAAATAACGATCCGGATATTTTTGTCATAGCTGACCAACTGGAAGCAAAGGGATGGATGATTGACCGCCAGCAGTTTCCAAACTGTATACATCTCACTGTGCTTCCTACCAATGTGGATGTGATTGATCAATACCTCAGCGACCTGAAGGCAGCATTAGCATTTGCCACTGAACACCCCGGGGCCACAGCCAAGGGCAATGCAGCCATTTATGGGCTGATGGCAAGAATTCCATTCCGGGGAATGGTAGAAAAATCAGTGAAAAAGATCATGGAAGATATGTACAAGGGGGATGGAACAAAAGAGTTGGATGCAAAAGAAAAAAGTGGGAATGCGATAACCAAAAGTCCGGCCTGGTTGGGAATGCTTAACAGGTTACTTGCTGCATGGGCAAAGAGGAAAAAGAAGGGAAATAATACTTTGCTAAGTTTGTTGTTTGTGTGTTGCGTTATATTCCAGGCGGAAGAGGTATGGTCCCAGCCTTTAATTGATCCCTTCCAGGTGCGTTATACCTATGCTTTCCGGAGCAACAATACTGCAGCTACGCCATTTGTCCATTTCTGGGCCGGCTCAGATCTTCCCATCAAACTTAAAGGGAGTACCTACCTGCTCCTAAGTCCGTATTACGAACAATGGCGAATAGACTCAGCCGACAAAAAGGAGATTTACCCTGCCGTACAAAGCCTTGCATTGCCAATTGGTTTGATCCTGCCGTTTCACGAATCCAAATGGGCCATTACGGTGTTACCCATTGTGCGCTGGAACGGTGAAAAGCTGTTTGATGGAAACACCTTTCAATATGGCGCAATTACATTTGCCACCTATGCCCGGAAACCTAACCAGAAGTTCCGTTTGGGTGTGTATGCCAATGCCGAGTTTTTTGGATTGTTCGTTTGGCCGCTGCTAGGCACTGACTGGCGCATAGATGCGCGGAATAATCTCTTTGGCTTATTGCCCGGTCGGCTCACCTACGAACATAAGTGGAATAAAAAATTTTATGGCGGCGTTACTTTCAGGGCGCTTACCAATAGCTACCGGTTCTCCAATGGGCAATACATAAGGCTGGATGATAACCAGATATCTTTATACATGGATTATTATCCGGCCAAAAACATTTGCCTGACACTGGAACCCGGCTACGGTGTTTACCGGAAAATCCGGACCGGTATAAACAAGGGTGAATATCTCACCAACTTCAAATGGGGGGATGGACCATTTATCAAACTCAGCGCAGCTTATCGGTTGCGTTTGTAGCCATTGGCAACCATCTATACTTCTCTTTACTGCTACTGCTCAATTTAAAAAAAATCAATAAATTTCATAATGAAGCTGACAATTACTTTTTTTCTGTTACTATTCATTTTTCAGGCGAAGGGTCAAAGTATAACTAAATATTACGACTATACCTGGAAGGAATGTGAATCAAATTATGCCCGGTTTTTTTCCGTCATTACAAAAACTGATTCGGGATATACCAGGTATGATTATTTCATCGCGAATAAAACATTGCAGATGAAAGGTAAATATGATGATATAGATTGTAAAATACCAAACGGATATTTTTATTATTTCCATGCAAATGAAATGTTATTGTCCAGGGGAGGATATGTTCATGGCAAAAAGGATGGATTGTGGTTGAGTTATCATGTAAATGGCATGATGAGCGATTCAGCATTGTACAAGCAGGGAAAAGTTTTAGGAACAAGTTTGTCATGGCACCCAAATGGTTTCCTGAAAGATTCAACTGTTTTAAATGAGAAGGGGAGTGGCGTCCAGGTAACCTGGTTTGATAACGGAAATCCATCTTCAGCCGGGTATTTATCCGACGGCGAGCAACCAAATGGGAAATGGAAGTATTACCATAAGAACGGGGAGGTAAGTTCTGTTGAAGTGTATAATGAAGGTAAATTGATGGATAAAACTTACTTTGATGAAAATGGTAAACAAATAAGTGATACCACCAGCAGAGATGCGAATGCATCTTTCCCGGGAGGGATTTCAGCCTGGCAAAATTATCTGTCAGATAAGCTGTATTTTCCGGACCAGTACAAATTTACGAATGGAGATAAAGCAGTAGTGGCGGTAACTTTTTCGATTAATGAGGAAGGTAAGGTAGAAAATGTATATGCCAGCACACCATTTCATCAGGCTTTTGACAAGATAGCGGAAAATGTTATACGCAAATCACCGAAATGGATACCAGCAAAGCAACATAATAGAAAAGTGGCGTATTGGGTAAGGCAGCCTGTTGTGTTTTCGCAACCTGAATAAAAGCAAAAAAAATATGAAAACGCAGTGAATGATTGAACGGAAAATGCTGAAGATCACCTATGAATTCGGCCTTTGTGAAACAACATTTGTGCTGCCGAAAAGTTTGGTGGACAATAATTTAAATAGTTTTTTCTCCCGAAATGGAAATTGCGTTATGCGGTACCATTCGCTATGTAGCTTGCATTGGGATTAGTGTAAGTCAGCATCACCGTTTCCAGTGCAATGAATAATATTCTTTTGGTAGCGTTTAAGAGTGTTGATTAAGTAACAAAAAAATATTCAACCATGGATTCCATAGCTTTAAAAAACCTGCAGGCGCCGCTTAAAGAAAAGTATCGCTTGGAACCGGCATCAGCCATTATTACATTAAAAGCCCATGGTAACATTGGTGAAGGCATCTCCTGTAAAATTGAAACCGGCCATGCAATGGTTGAAGCCGGCCTGCATCCTGCAACAGGCGGGACCGGCCTGCTGGTTTGTTCCGGCGATCTGCTGCTGGAAGCTTTAGTAGCCTGCGCAGGAGTTACCTTGCAGGCTGTGGCAACTGCCATTGGCATTGATTTAAAAAACGGAGTCGTAAGGGCCGAAGGGGACCTGGACTTCAGGGGTACTCTGGGGGTTTCAAAGGAAGTTCCCGTTGGCTTTACATCGATCCGATTGGCATTTGACTTAGAAACTAATGCAACTGCTGAGCAAATTGAAAGTTTAAAAAAACTTACGGAAAGGTATTGTGTGGTTTACCAAACATTGACTAAAGGTGTAAGTGTTGAAACAGAATTTCATACTTCACAATAAAATGACAGTCATGAAAAAAATATTAATAGCTATTGACGATGGGCAATTTTCTGAAAAGATTGCTTTAGAAGGGTTGAAAATCGGACAGCAATTAAATGCGGAAATTGCCTTAATCAGCGTGGTTGATACAAGAGGGTTAATAACCGAGGGCAGCATTACTGCGGGAGAATTCGAGAAAATTATGGAAGGTGACTTCAGGAAAAACCAACAATTACTGGTTGGTAAATTATTCAAGGATGTAAAAGTTGTGACTTTTGTTGAAAGTGGAAACCCATTTGAGGCTATTTTAAGCGTTGCAGATGAATGGGGGGCAGACTTAATTGTTTTAGGTACGCATGGCAGGACTGGACTAACGCATTTGCTTCTCGGAAGTGTTGCGGAAAAAGTGATAAGGCATTCGAAGAAGCCTTTATTAGTTATTCCATCTAAATGACGATAAAGCTATGATTGAAAAACTCCACCCTGGCATACATCATTCAGAAGAGACACTTTCCCGGTCAATTGTAAAAACAGTTAGTTACAGGGTTGTCATATTAATCCTGGATTTTGTTTCAATATACCTTTTTACAGGCCAGGTTAAGGTTGCATTTGGGTTTATGATCGTAAGTAATGTTTACACAACGCTCGGTTATTTCTTTCATGAGAGAATTTGGGATAAGGTTAAATGGGGGAAGGAAATTTATAAGAAGACTGAAGGGCAGTAAACAAAAAAAAGTTTCTTTTATGCAACAAATACCTCAGGTAAGGGTCTATTCCTTCAAATGGACTTAAAGTTTAATAAAAAGCTGGAGGATCAACCGCTGGTTGAAAGGGTATTGCATGGCGACACAAATGCCTTCCAGGTTATTATACAGCGTACGGAAGGGTTGGTGGCGCAGATTATTTTTAAAATGGTCGATAATAAGGAAGACCGGAAAGACATTGCCCAGGATGTTTACCTGAAGGTCTTCCAAAGCCTGAAAGGGTTCAGGTTCCAGTCAAAACTTTCTACATGGGTCGGACAGATTGCTTACAATTCTGCCGTTAATTACCTAAGGAAAAAAAAGTTGGTCCTGGTTGAAAATTCCAGTGATAGTGAAGATGCCGGGAATATTTCCCTGGAAAGCCTTTATTCTGCTGAAAATGGCAGCCTCGCTAATGAAGCAGAAAATATTTTATCAAAGAAAGAACTGGCCGGGATTTTAAAACTGGAAATTGACAGGCTGTCGCCCCTTTTCAAAACCCTGGTTACATTATACCATAATGAGGATTTAAGTTATTCCGAAATAGCGGAAATAACCCAATTGCCTGAAGGGACTGTGAAAAGCTATTTATTCCGTGCCAGGAAAACCTTAAGGAATCGTTTAATGCCCATGTATAAAATGGAACAGCTATGATTGACAACCATCTTACTGATATAGAAATCCAGGAATATGTTTTGGATGCCAGCCAATGTACAAAGGTAAACCTGGACCATATGCAGGTTTGCGGGCATTGCAGGGTAAAAGCAACGCAATACAAAAGATTATTTGCCGGCATTGAAGGGCAGGAGCAAGCAGCTTTCGATTTTGACCTTGCAGCATTAGTCATGGAGAAATTACCGGCCAATAAGAATTTATGGGATACCTATTTTGAATGGTGGCTTGCAGGTTTTGTGCTGCTGGTGTTTGTGATTGGTGGGTATTTCCTGCGGACTGATTTGAAAGCATTGCGCAGTAGCCTGACCCCGCTTATTTTCCTGCTGATTTTGATACCGGTACTGGCTTTACTGGTATTCCTGGGGTTTGATATGTATAAGGCTTATCAAAAGAAAATGAAAGCATTAAATTTCTATTGAATCATTGCAACATTTACACCATAAGCGGGTCAAATAAATAAATGACATTAACAGCAATTGATATGAAAAAAGTACTCAGTATTTCAGCCGCAATTACATTGCCCTTTTTAGCTAGCGCCCAGAGTGATTACGATTATAGGGCAATGGAAATATTCAGGATATGTGCAATGATTTTCATAGTGGGGTTATTTATGGTGTTTATTATTGCCATTATGAAAAGGATCATGGATCATCGCATCAGGAATAAGATTGTCGATAAAGGTATCCCTGAGAATATTGCCTCCTCCATTTTGCAGTCAAGTCCAAAAGAAGATGGTAATGTAAATATCAAATGGTTTTCAATTTTAGCCGGAATTGGTGCGGCACTCACCATCATTTATTATACACAGCCTTTGGGTATACACTCGTTGGCGATTATGGCATTTTGCCTTTCTGCCAGTTTTTTGGGGTATTACTTTTTTACCAGGTCCACCGAAAAATAAAGCCAGAATGGTAGTCCTCTATCGGTTTCTAACACCCATTGTGGAGAAATTATAAGAATATTCATTATTATAATTGCGTATATTATGGGATAATGCCGATTGCCATGAAGAAGTTCTTTCTAGTATCTGGCTATTCTATTTTCCTCTTTTTTCCCAGTACGTTTAAATTTTCCAATTCCCAGAATGATTTTTCCGGTCCATGGTATGGAAAGAAAAATATCATTTCATGCGGGAAGGCATTAAGCAGCGCCAAAACAACGCTTAATGGATCAGCAGGGGAAATAGCAATAAATGATAACCGGAATCCTGCCGGAGAAATGCGAAATGGAATTCTTTACCTGAGACTGGAGGCCCGCACAGGTACCTGGTATCCTGAAACGCATGATGGGAATGGATTGCGGGTACATGCTTTTGCAGAAGCAGACAAGCCATTGCAACTGCCCGGCCCGCTTATACGGGTTCCTGAAGGGACTATCATCAATGCTGAAATAAAAAATACGATACCTGGTTCACCATTGGTTTTACGAGGTTTCCACACCCACAACGCAAATTCCGGCGACAGTGTTTCCATTCCGTTTAATAAAAAATATAAGGTACAGTTCAAAGCAGGAAAGGCGGGAACTTATTTTTACTGGGCATCTGACGGAACGCTTAAAACTGGTTCCCCTGGCTTGCCATTTTTTGAGGACAGCCAGCTATTCGGGGCATTCATAGTAGACCCGCCAAATACCAAACCAGACCCGGAAGAAAGGATACTGATGGTAAGTATCTGGAATGATACCATAAACAGCCAGGCAACATTTGACCGTGAGGAGCTCGCATTGAATGGACTTACGTGGCCTTATACAGAGCGGTTGAGTTATCCAAAAGACCGGCCGGTTCACTGGAGGCTGATCAATGCCAGTAACCAGGTGCATCCGATGCACTTACATGGTTTTTATTTTTCGGTAAACAGCCGGGGAAATGGAAACAGCGATAATGTTTTCAAAGAAAAAGACCGTTACCTGGCTGTAACGGAACTTATGCTGCCCCATGAAACCCTTTCGGTTACCTGGACGCCGGAGCGGGAAGGCAATTGGTTGTTCCATTGCCATACGCTGGTTCATATGATGGCCGGGTCATTCCTGCGGGAAACAGCAGAGATGACAGAGCAGCAGATGAATGATATTACAACACATGCGAGGAATGGCATGGGGGGACTTATTATGGGAATAAATATTACGCCATCACTTGAAAAAATTAGTACAAAGCCTGAACTGAAAAGCACTGAACGTTCTATTACGATGATCCTGCAGGAAAAGAAAAACTGGTATGATACCTTAACGGGATATGGATTTGTAATACGGGAAGGTAATATTTTGACTGATGCAAAGGAAAGTATTCCTGGTCCGCCACTAATACTTGAAAGGGGGAAGCCAGTCTCCATAAAAATAATCAATCATTTGCCCGAGGCAACAACTGTTCACTGGCATGGGCTCGAAATTGAAAGTTATTTTGATGGTGTAGCTGGTTGGGGAAACAGGGGCAGTGAATTGGCACCGATGATCATGCCAGGCGATTCATTTATAGTGCACTTGACGCCACCAAGGGCAGGCACATTTATTTACCATACCCATATGCACACCATGCAGTTGCTGAAGGGAATGTATGGTGCCCTGATCGTAAAGGAGCCGGGGGAAAAATTCAGCAACGTCAGGGAAAAAATATTTGTTATCGGCCAGGGCGGTACAAATATAGTTCCCAGTTTATTTTTCCTGAATGGGAAAATGAATATTGATACAGTAACGCTGCAAAGAGGTATGAACTATCGTTTCAGGATAATCAATATTACTGCCCTTGGGCCTGATTTAAATGTTTCCCTTTTGCTAAACGGGCTTCCATTTAAATGGCGTGAAATGGCCAGGGACGGCGCTGAACTTGCTGTTAACCAGCAAACCCAAAAGCTTGCTGCAGATCAATCTGTAACAATTGGCCAGACAATGGATTTTCAGTTTAATCCGGAGAAGCCAGGGAATTATTTGTTTGCAGTAAAAAATTATGAAGGCACCATTGTCCTAAGCAAATCATTCCAGGTGCATTAATTTTACTGGTATTAACCAAAACTGCATGATTTTCATACAACGCTTTGTTGCCTCCCAGGCACAGGATGTTATAGACTTAATCCTTACCATCCAGCAAATTGAATTTGGTGTTCCGGTTACGGCAGCTGACCAGCCCGACCTATTGGATATCCCTTCCTATTATTTTATAGGCGAGGGTAATTTTTGGGTTGCATGCCTGGATGGTAAAGTTGTTGGCACTATAGGCTTACTTGATTTTGGCGGTGGTGGTTTTGCACTTCGGAAGATGTTCGTGGCCAAAGCATACCGTGGTATGGAATTGGGTATTGCGCAAAAGTTGTGGAAAACGGCCCTGGATTGGGTATCCGGCCACAAAGGCCGGGAAGTTTATCTTGGGACGGTTGAGTTACTGAAAGCAGCGCATCGCTTTTATGAAAAGAATGGGTTTACAAGGATAGACGCCGGGCAATTGCCTGGAAGATTTCCCAGGATGGCAGTTGATACAGTATTTTATGTTTTTAAGATGTAAATTCCACTAACAGTAATTTTATGGATAAAAGAGAATTTCTCAGGACATCTTCCGTATTGCTGGGTGGTACTATATTGTTGCCATATTTCGGATGTAAAACAAACAAACAAGCAGTGAGCGAACAGCCATTATCCAATTGGTCGGGAAACCTTACCTATAGCACAACACATGTACATTACCCAAAAACGGTAGGGCAGGTGCAGGATATCGTAAGAAAATGCAAACAACTCCGGGCCCTTGGATCAAGGCATTCCTTTAATACAATTGCCGACAGCACAGCGAACCAGGTTTCCCTTCAGGAAATGAATCATATAGTTGCTTTAGACAAGAGTAATCATACGGTTACTGTTGAAGCGGGAATGCGTTATGGTGAACTGGCACCATACCTGCATGAAAACGGGTATGCCCTGCATAATCTTGCATCCCTTCCACATATTACGATTGAAGGCGCCTGTGCAACTGCCACACATGGATCCGGTATGGCAAGTGGTAACCTTTCAACTGCTGTATCAGCCATTGAGTTTGTGAATGCCAGTGGCGACCTTGTGGTATTATCCAGGCAAAATGATAGAGACCAGTTCCCGGGAGCGGTGGTTGGTTTAGGCACCCTTGGTGTAGTAATCAAAATCACACTCAACCTGTTGCCCACATTCGAAATGAAACAGTTTGTTTACCTGAACCTGCCAATGCGGGAGTTGGAGAAAAACATGTATGCCATACTTTCCAGCGGCTACAGTGTAAGTCTCTTTACCGATTGGAAGAACAAAAATGTGAATGAAGTCTGGATCAAGATGCGCGCTGATGACCCAAGGGCTGCGTCCATGCCTGCTGAATTTTTTGGCGCAACGCTGGCCACCCGGAATATGCACCCGGTAGCGGATCAGCCTGCGGAAAATTGTACACCTCAAATGGGTGTTGCCGGTCCATGGTATGAGCGGATGCCGCATTTTAAAATGGGTTTCAAACCCAGTGCAGGCAAGGAATTGCAGGCGGAGTATTTTGTACCATTAGAAAGGGGTTATGAAGCGATGATGGCCGTGGAAACCCTGCACGAAAAAATTTCCCCGCATTTGTTTATTTCTGAGATCCGTACAATTAAGGGAGATGATCTGTGGATGAGTCCCTGCTATAAAAATGATTGCCTGGCCATCCATACCACATGGAAGCAGGAGACAGAAATCGTAAACGGGCTCCTGCCGATGGTAGAGCAACAACTCGCCCCTTTCAACGCCCGCCCGCATTGGGCGAAATTATTTGCCATGCCTCCGGCGGTATTACAGTCACGCATAGAAAGACTGTCCGATTTTAAAAACCTCGTGAACCAGTACGACCCGAACGGTAAATTCAGGAACGATTTTATACATAAAAATTTATGGACCAGTTAAGGGAAATATTTAAATGAAACAGGAAATCAAAATAAATAAGCTGCAGCATATCGGTATACCTGTTACCAATATTGAAGTGTCCGAATTATTTTACAGGTCATTGGGATTTAATAATGTCTTGAAGTCCGGCTTTAAGTTTGACGGCCAAAATGGCACCTGCATCATGATGCAACAAAAGGATATTATTATAGAATTATACCAGATGCCCGAAAAGCAACTATCAGAAATCAGGTTGCGGAAAGATGGTCATGTTGACCATATTGCTTTTGATGTAGACGATATAGGTGCCACATTTGAAATATTGAAAAACAGCGGCTATACTATCCTGGAAGAGCAACCAGTATTCCTTTCTTTCTGGAAAAATGGCTGTAAGTATTTTAATATCCTTGGGCCGGATGGAGAGCGGCTGGAGTTCAACCAAATAATGTAAGTAAGTATGAAAAAATATTTTTTAGCGGGCATCATCACCTTCTTTTTTATTCCTATGGTTAAAGCACAAGAAGCGGGAGAAAACACCCTGCTAATGGTTAAAACTGCCAATGGTACACTGGAAGGCCTGCGTGAATCAGGCATCAGTTCATTTAAAGGGATTCCCTTTGCAGCGCCACCTGTGGGCCAGTTTCGCTGGAGGGAGCCGCAGCCAGTGCAAAACTGGAAGGGAGTTCGTAAGGCAGGTAAGTTCGGTCCACGGGCCATGCAGCGACCTATTTTTGGCGATATGGCTTTCCGCTCAGATGGCATGAGTGAAGACTGTCTTTACCTGAATGTGTGGACTCCTTCTCGGTCGGGCAAAGAGCGCCTTCCAGTTCTGGTGTATTTTTATGGTGGAGGCATGATGGCCGGGGATGGTTCAGAATTGCGCTATGACGGTGAAAGTATGAGCCGAAAAGGCATCGTGGCGGTAACAGTAAATTACCGGTTGAATGTATTTGGATTTTTTGCGCATCCGGAGTTGACTAAAGAGTCAGCACACCATGCATCCGGCAATTATGGATTGCTTGACCAGGCAGCAGCCCTGCAATGGGTGCATCAAAATATCGCGGCGTTTGGTGGAGATCCCAGTCGGGTAACCATTGCTGGTGAATCAGCTGGTTCCTTTTCGGTAAGTGCGCAAATGGCTTCTCCATTATCCAAACAACTTATTGCGGGTGCAATAGGTGAAAGTGGTTCTCTTTTAGGAAAGGAATCCGCTGTTCCACTTGCCCAGGCCGAGCAAAATGGGGTGAAATTCGCGGCATTGGCTAAAGCTGCATCGCTTGCTGAATTACGAAAAATGCCGGCAGAGCAGGTACTCGAGCTTTCAGCTAACCATGAATGGGAGTTGTTCAAAATAACGGTCGATGGCTATTTTTTCCCTAAGTCACCGTTGCAGGTATTTGCAGCCGGAGGGCAGTCGCTGGTGCCATTGCTGGTAGGATGGAATGCCGAGGAGATGACTTACAAGGCACTATTGGGAAAAGATGAGCCCACGAAAGAGAATTTCGCAAAAGCTGTCCAGAAATTATATGGTAGTAAAGCTGCTGAAGTTTTGCAGTTATATAACGCGGCAACTGATGCAGATGTACAACAAGTGGCAACTGATCTCGCGGGTGACCGGTTCATTGGATACGGTACCTGGAAATGGGCAGATATACATAGCCAGACCGGACATAGGCCAGTATACAGGTATCTCTATACAAGACCACGTGGAAAAGAGGGGGCTGTGCATTCCGCCGAAATAGAATATGCGATGGGAAACCTTTCCAGCAATAAATCATATGTATGGGAACCGGAAGATTATAAAGTGTCTGCCATTATGCAGGATTACTTTGCCAATTTTATAAAGACGGGGAATCCAAATGGATTGGGTGTGCCCTTGTGGAAGCCGATAAAGGCCAATGAGGCAGCCCTTGTTATGCATATAGATGTAAATACCAGTGCTGTTTTGGAGAAAAACCGGGAAAGGTATTTATGGTTGGATAAACAATAACAAAAGGTAGCCCGCAAGATTTTCCTGCGGGCTTTTGTTTTTAGTTATTAGCACTTTTCAGGAATTCAGTAATCTTGTCCACTTCTGTTTTAGTGAGATTTGCCCTTATCTGCATATGCGTTCCAATAATGTCCCAGTTATCGTTATTGAATTCCCCCGGTCCAGGCGCATTATGGCAACGATTGCAGTTTTCTCCCCATAACTGCGCGCCGGATTTATTGGCAACTTTTGAAGATACATAACAGCCTGTCAGGGCTGTACCGCCTGTGATGAAAATTGCAATGATAACTATATAGGTGATTAACTTTTTCATGCTATTTATATTTAAACATTAGAAACCAAATACTACTGAGGCATAAAAGGTGCTAGGCTCCTGGTCCTTTACCTGGTAAGCTATTTTTAAGAGGCTGTTCCAATGCAGCCAGTAATCCAGGGCATATTCATTGGAAGTAAGGTTGGATCCACCCCATGGTGCATCCTTGGGCCTTTGATAGTTTGAATACCTGTAAGCAATTTCTAAGTTCCTGAAAAATTTACTGTCTACCAGAGAAGGCCTGATACTTCCTGATAAATACCATGCAGAAGGTGAGTTAGCAAAACTGTACTGGGTTTCGCCATCCGCTTTTAAGTAAACAGCATTATCGCCAACTTTTTGGTGCCTGTATTCACCTGTTATCCGCAATGTGCTTTTAATAGGTTTTATATTTTCAAAATAGTTAAGGTCAACGGCCTGCATGCTCAGGCTAACCTTTTCATTTACTGTTCCAAGGTCACCTGTGCCTGATTTGTTTTGATAGGAGAATCCTACCTCAAGGTTCGATTTGGCAAATGGCACCAGGGCTATTCTACCACCCACTGCCATAGTTTTGTTGTTGGGAATATAGGCTTCGTAATCAAATTGGCCTGCATTTGCAGTATCTGTAAGCAAATGTGATCCATTAACAACATACACATCATAAAGTACTTTCATGCTTCCAAAAGGAAGTGCGCCTAATGCACCGAACCCTGTTTCCACTGATGCACCGATGCCCCCGTCACCAAAGCCAGCCGGGTTTGAAGGAAAGCGGTTCAGGAATCCTTCGGCCAACCGGCCACGGTAGGCACCGAATTTTGGCAAGAAACGACCGGCATGTAATGTGAGGTATTGGTTAACCATATAATTCATATTTGCATATTCCAATCCAAGGTTAACACTACCTTCACCTGTTTCTATTTCTGCCTCTGCCTCCACAAACAATTTGGGGGAAATCCGCCAAAGGAAAATGGGTTTAAAGTTCACCTCGCCAAATCCTTTTGAATCGCTGTTGGACATGAAACTCATTTCAGCATTTCCATAAACAACAAATTTGTTAGAGCCGGGTGAGGTTTTTGTGGCGGTAGAAGCATCCTGTGCATAGGTTAGTATTTGCAGGAATAGCAGAATGATTAAAGGCAGTAGCTTTCTCATATAATCAGTTTAATTATTTGGGTTTTTTTGCAAGGGTCCTAATGTAGTCTACGAGTTCCCATCGTTGTTTTTCTGTGAGTGTTTGTTTGTAAGCTGGCATTGGATTATGTCCTTCACTCATTTCCCAGTAAAGGGCACCGTCTGTTTTTTTCTGAATTAATGCTGAAGAATGGTCTGCTGGTTTAATGGTTAATCCCGCTGCGGCAACACCATCACCTTTGCCTTTATCGCCATGGCAGGGGGTGCAGTAAGTGTTGTAATTTATTTTTGCTTCACTTAAGATGGCCGCATCAGCCGGATAAGGGTTTTTGAGATTTTCGGCTTCTTTCGGGGGTTCCCATGCACTTCCTTTTGTTTGTGCATTTACACTAACGTTGATGCATAATAGTATAAATGTGATTTTTAAGTATTTCATTGTGTTTTAGGATTTTATACTTTTTTAGTTATATCAATTACTGTATCGTAGCATGTTTTGTGAGGTTGCTCATTTTGTATTATGAGGTTACTCATGAAAAATGAGTGAAAGTGCAGGAGGTTACGTAAATGTAAAAAGAAGCAATTTGTTTTTGGTTAACTGCTGGTTAAACGGATAATTATTTTGATATTCATTAGTATGATTAATTGTACGGTATTCGAAACAAATCATTCTAATCTAAAATCCTGCTTAGTTGAAATAGGCACTACATTATTTCTATAAAAATATTTTTTAAATACATTTAGTGGGGATGGTATAAAACTGCGAAAGGTATGTTATGCTGAAGAGAAGGCTGAGCATGCAAAAAGGGTTCAGTTATTTACTATATTTAATATCATTATTAGTGATGTTGAAGCCAGATTAAAGAAAGTCGCTGCCATTGGGTATAAAATAACGGCCTTTTTGCTGGCTGAAGTCCATGCCAATATCATTAAAATGGATTTCGACCTGGCCTGGGTCATTAAAGCCGGCAAAGACCAGGTTGAATAATTCAAACAGGATCATGGCAGTTTTCCCTTTAGCATACGAAAGACCTGAATGCAAACCGGGAAGTTATTTTACCGGCATGCGTCGGTAATATCGATTTTACACCCATTCTTAATGCAGCTAAAACTGCTGGAATGAAGAACTTTTATGTGGGACGGCCTCCCTGGTGATCCAATTGCCTTCATCACTACAGACTATAGTTGCCTCAGGAAAATTCCGGGTTCCCGATATCTCCCGTAATATCTTGATTTCATAATAACTTCATACTATGGATGTATATATAATTGATGGCATAAGGACACCCATTGGTAGTTTTGGTGGATCACTTTCTACTGTCCGGGCAGATGACCTTGCCGCTTTAGTGATCAGGGAATTGGTTGCACGTAATCCACGGATTCCGGTTGACCGGATTGACGATGTGATTTTTGGTTGTGTGAACCAGGCTGGTGATGATAACCGGAATGTGGCCCGGATGTCGCTGCTGATTGCCGGACTTCCTTATACCGTTCCCGGAGAAACGGTAAATCGGTTATGCGCCAGCGGAATGTCTGCAGTAATACAAGCTATGCGGGCTGTCCGGTCTGGTGATGGAGATATATTCGTTGCTGGCGGTGTTGAGCACATGACCCGCGGGCCCTGGGTTATTTCAAAAACATCCAAACCATTTGGTAATGATGCGCAGATGTTTGATTCCAGTTTTGGCTGGCGTTTTGTGAATCCTCTCATGGAAAAATTATATGGTACCGATGCCATGGGCGTTACGGCAGAAAACCTGGCGGAAATGTACCAGATCAGCCGTGAAGACCAGGACCTTTTTTCCTTCAACTCGCAAATTAAAGCAGCTAAGGCCTGTGATTCGGGCAGGCTGGCGGACGAGATCATAACGGTGGAAGTTTCCCTAAAGAAAAATGAAGCGCTTCAGTTTGCAACTGATGAATTCATGAAGCCGGGCACTACACTGGAAAAGTTGTCAACCCTGAAACCTGCATTCAGGATGGAAGGGGGGAGTGTTACAGCGGGTAATTCATCAGGATTGAATGATGGTGCTGCCGCTATGTACATAGTTTCGGAAGAGGCGCTAAAGTGGTATTCGCTTCAGCCCCAAGCAAGGATCGTAGCTTCTGCAGTTGTTGGCGTAGAACCCAGGATTATGGGAATAGGACCGGTAAAAGCAACACAAAAAGCATTGATCAGGGCCGGATTGCGGCTAAATGATATAGATATCATTGAATTGAATGAGGCCTTCGCCGCACAATCCCTTGCCTGCATCAGGGAAATGGGATTGAAGGATGATGATCCGCGGATTAACCCGAATGGAGGGGCTATTGCCCTGGGCCACCCATTAGGCATGACGGGCGCACGTATAATACAAACTGCAGCTATAGAATTACAAAAGCAGCAAAAGCGATATGCATTGGTGACTATGTGCATAGGCGTGGGGCAGGGATATGCAGTTGTGCTGGAGCGTTGTTAGGTTTTTTAATATTTTCTTTTATTTAGCCAACCTTTTCAAACTGCCTTGTAGTTTATCTATTAACAAGGCGATCGACTGTGTTAATCACATTAATAATTTGAAAAAGGTATAAATATGAAAAAACTCCATTTCCTGCTTGCAATACTTGCAATTGGACTCGTATTCCAGGCCTGTAAAAAAGAAAATTCTTCATCAAGTCTTTCTATAAAGGCATCCAAATCTACTTCAATCAAAATGGGTGAACCTGTGGTTTTCCATGTGAGTAGTGCAGACACTATTGCCCGGGTGAACTGGCAGGTTAGCCCCTCTTCAGCAGTTCAAATCAATGCCAGTGGTAGCAGTGCGTCTATTTTATTTGGGCAGGCAGGTACTTATACTGTTGAAGCAAGTGCTAATGGCTTATATTCAACAACAAGTGTAACTGTTACCGATAGTATTTATAATCCCGGTGAAAACAGCCAGGGATCTGCAATTGTAACCCTGGTAGGAGACCAGTTCGCTTTAACGCCTTCAGTCATTGATTCAATGGGTAATTCCGGGCTTGTGATTTCCGTAATTTCAAAAGATGATTACGATTGCCTGAATCATTACCTGCTGTATAATTATGACCACAACGGCAATGATTACGCCATTGAATTCACAGGGGTAAGCATTCCTACTTCATATTGCACCGTCGGAAAAGCAAAAGCAGCTGCACAGTTATTTTTCTACCCGGTTTCAGAAGGAACACACGGGTTTGATATCAAATTGAATGGTACAACCTATTCTGGTAGCTTTGTAAAAGAAGGGAATGGTTATTCGTTTACATGGCCATATACATCCGGAGTTACCATTTCTCCTTTGTCCGTAAATTAAGTTGCTGCCTGATGTATAAAAAAAGCTGAATTTTTGGAAGACCTTAAAAATATCATAGCGGGCTGCAGGGTGAATGACCGAAAAAGCCAGGAAAAATTGTACAAACAATTTTACCCGGCTTTTTTTGCTTTGTGCAAAACTTTTTTTTCAGACAATCATGATATCCTCACTGCGTTAAATAATGGAATGTTGAAAATTTTTCGCAATATCGGTCAATATGATCCTTCCAGGGGCGAGTTTTTTAACTGGTGTTACACAATAATAAGGAATGCTGCATTGACACTGGTTCGCGATAAAAGGGCAAACCTGACTGTTGAATTGAAGGATGATCTTAATGTATATACCACAATTAACCCATTCAGGCAATTTGAGTGGAAAGATATCTATGTATACCTTGATAAATTGCCAGCCGGTACCCGTGCGGTTTGCAGCTTGTTTTACCTGGAAGGGTATAACATCAGGGAAATAGGTGAAGCCCTGGAGTTGAAAGATGGTACTGTGAAATGGCACCTGAATGAATGCCGCAACAAACTGAAAGTAATTTTTGAACAATCACCAATAATTGAAAGAAGTGCATGACGAAAATTTACATAATGAACCATTATTAAACAAGTCCTATCCGGATCCTGGTATTAATGTAGAAAATGCATGGGCAGATATGCATGCCCGTTTGGATGATGAAATGCCGGTTGTGAAAGTAAAAAAGCCAGGCTGGAAAAACTGGAAATGGCCGGGTGGGATTTTTATCCTGGGGCTTATTATTGCCACAATATGGCTGGTAGTTAAACAAAAAGAAGTTCTAAACATTTCAATGCCAATAGAAAAAAGGGCTGACCTTCCAAATGTATCCTCAGGCAATAATCAGAAAGAGACAGCGGAAGCTAAAAATACAAGAGTTAAAGGCAGGACTGATAGCGAAAACTTAGTTAAGGTGGATTCAGTTGCAACCTTTGTACAACCAGGAAATTCCGCAAATAATATAACCAGGCTGGTTGATAGCAACCTGGGGGTGGGTATTTTAAAGCAAGATTCAACTACCCGACTTGTTGGAACACTAAAAGGTAATGGAGTTTTGGATAACCCAGATTTGAGGAAATCCACAGGTTTAACCTTAGTTAATAAAAAGCGCAACGTAAATCCAGTAAATGACAAGGCAGCTATTAAATCATTTGAAAAGAAGGCCATTGTACCAATTGATAAAAAAGGCAAAAAACAAGGACAATATTTGACGCCACCATCTGCTTTTTTAGTTGCAGGGGATAAGGGCGGAAATAAGAATAAGAATCCTGACCCAGTTCCTATTGCTGCTGAAGCAGATTATTTTATTCCATATGGGTTGGATAAGGATATTGCTGCTGGTAATACTGCATTGATGAATGATCCTTTTTCGCAGTTCCCTAAAGCAGAAAAGAAATCACAGACAAGAATAAATGAAGAATTGCTGGATTCAGCGAAAAAAATATCCGGTGGCAATGGTAAACTATCCGTTAATACCAAGAATGCAGGGATTTTTAAGGACATTCATTATGGTGCGCAATGGAATATTCCCTTGCCAATACAGGGAACTGACAATTTATTTACAGGTGCCAGTGGGGGAAGCCAGGTATATGGAATACTTATTCCGCAAATTTGGATTACGAAAAATTGGGGAGCCAAACATGAATTGCGTTTTGTAGTTGACGCATTCGCGAAATACTACCTTGGAAGCCAAACATTAGCGAGTTCCACAGGTACCTATTCTGGTACAGATTCAACGCTTGTCATAAGAGATTCAAGCCTTATTAATTCCCAGGGATTTAGCCTGGCACTGCTGTATAATCACCATTTAGCCGGGCGGTGGACAATTGGGGCAGGATTGCAGTATCAATGGCAAAGCAAAGCCCTGGGGGAAATTAAAACTGTAAGGGCTTCCGATCAGGCTAAACTTTCAGGTGAATTAATAAGTATAGACAAGTCTTCCACACTATGGAATTATATAGCCCCGGGATTTCTTGTTGGTAGGGTAGAAGCAGGGTATTCTTTCCGAAATGCCACTTTGGGTGCTGGTGTATTAATTCCGGTTACCAGTTTAACTTCCGGGGGAAGCCCCAAGGCGCAACCAATAAACGGCCAGGTGTTTATAAGGTGGCGGATACATTAATAAGGCTGTTAAATCGGATAATTTTGCAGGGTAAACAGTTCGCTATGAATATTTCTTTTTTTGTATTGACAGGCATTTTATTAATTGTGCTGTTTATCTGGATGTTCCGTGTGAACAGGAAAGAGCGGGGTAAACTGGAAGAAAAACTAAATAGAAATTACCCGGTTCATGAAAAGCACAAGGAAGCCGAAGACCCTGAGAATGCTAAAGGAAATTAACTAAAACGGGTAACCTATCGCGATATTTAAAATCAGGTTATCCTTTCGCCATTGACTATTTCCCGGGTCAATTTCATTGAAGACCCACCTGCTTCCTTCTGGATACCAGGGTTTCCGTAAGGGCATTGCGAGGTCAAACCGCAGCACCATAAGAGAAACATCGAGGCGAAGACCCAGTCCAGCACCAACTGCCATTTCATTAAAAAAATCACCTTTGTTTAACCCGCTGCCGGGTTTGTCTGCTGGTTCATTTCTTAACCAGATATTACCCGCGTCAACAAAAGCCCCAAGCTTTATATATTTTGACATATTGTATCGCAGTTCTGAATTCAGTTCCGTTTTTATATCACCCGATTCGTTTGCCTGATAAGCCTCTTCCTTTGTATAATAACTTCCTGGTCCGAGGGTCCGGATGCGAAACGCCCTGATACTACTGCTTCCACCAATGAAAAACTGTTCTGAGTAAGGCATGACTGCACTGTTCCCATAGGAAAATCCTACCCCGGCAATGATCCTGTTAGCCCAGTCGAACTTCGGGTTCAATCGCCAATAGCCCCTGAGATCTGCCTGCAACCTGATAAATTGTGATATAGGAACATTGCCTAACTGTTTAGCGCCTATTGTATCAACATCACTTTTTATAATCAGGCTGGATAAATTTCCTGAAGAACTGATGAGCCCGTCAAATGCATAATTAAATCTCCTTTTGGTACGGTAGCTATTATTATATTGAAAACGGTACAAGGCGCCAATAATTAATTGCTCTTCATAGGATGCTCTAAGGGTTGGGTCCGCAGTCAGTATGCTGTCAAATTTCTCTGTTATATTGCTGGGATAAATAAAATTTATATTGATCAGGCGCAAAGTATGCTCAATGGCTTTCCCTTTTTTCCAGCTATAGCCGACGGAAGTCCTCATGGATCTCATGGTATATAAATCGGGCCTTTGGTTGTATTCAATTCCCATGGAAAATAATGTCCTGGGCATATAAGTTGCCTTGCTTGAATTGACCCAGAAACCGGGAAGAAGTTTCGGGAGACTTAGGGTTACTTCAGCGCCAAATAGGTACGCATTCGAAGATGATTCATTACCTCCTACCTGAACATCGAATCCTCCGGATATTTTTGCTTCCAGTACTTCCGCACCTTTAAATAAATTGAGATTCTTGTAATTCAGCGAAATTTCCGAACCAACATAATTGGTGGATTTGCTGGTGCCAGACAATTCCAGCCGGAGTGACTGTTTCCTGGCCGGGGTTAAATAAATACGGGTATTCAATATGTGTGAAGTGCTGTCCTGAACCGGGGAATACAACATTTTCACAAACTTGAAAGTATTGAGGTTCATAAGACGTTCTACTGTCAGCTCATGAATATCCCTGTTATAGGTTTGCCCTTTACCGATCATAATGGCCCTCTTGTATAAACTTGTTTTATACGTTTCCTTATTATCAACCACCGTAAATTCCTTCTCTTTCCTTCCTTCCTGCCGTGTGATGAGTGAATCTTTTTCCAGGATATAATTTCCATAAATAACAATATCGCCGATATTCCAGGTTTTTCCTGCTGTTGCCGGCATCTCGGGTTTTATGGTAAGGTAGAGATCAGTAAAGCCCTGGTGCAGGCTATCTACTTTATAAAACAAGAAGTCTGGTTCAAAGAAAAAATAACCATTTTCTTTCAGGCTCAGGTCAATTCTGGTTCGTTCCGATTTTAAGGTATTCAGGTTAAAATAGTCTCCTTTTTTTATTAAGGAATTCTCCGCTGACTTTTTAATTAGCAGCCCAATAGCATTACTGTCTGATGGATAAAACAGGTTATTGATTTTATACCTTGAGCCAGCTTTTACATTGTATTGTAAAGAAGCTTTCCTGTTTTTTGAAATTGTTTCACCGGTTACAGCAGGTTTCATAAAACCTATGTCAAATAATTCCTGCTGAATCTTAGTTTCTACTGATTTTTGTTTTACCTCGCTCAATAAAACCGGCGGCTGCCCGAATTTGTGTTTTATCTGGTAAATAAAGCCCTTTGGTTTTTTAGGTTCTTTAAAGGCATTAAAAATCAGGAGCTTGTATTTAATACCAAGAAAACTGGTATTGGGTTTAGGCCTGGTATGCTTTTCAAGGTCGAATTTTATTTTTTTGTCCAGTTTACTAACAACAGGAACTATTTTTGCCCCGGTATATAATTTATCACCTTCCGGAACATATTTTGTAGTGCTGCAGGATGAGAGTAACAGCAAAGGCAGGGCTAATACCAGTAATATTATGATTCCAGTATGGTATCTTGTTAACAGCAATTACTTATTCTTTTGCTTTTTAAAAGCGTTTTTGAATTTGTTGAATTCCAGTACTACAACAAAAGTGACACCCGTTTTAACAACATTTCCTTCAAAAGTAAGTTCATTCTCGGTTATGCGGAATCCCTTTATCCTGTATTTGCCATCTGAACTCAGCTGGTATTCTGCAATGATATCTCCCGCAAGTCCGGATAATGCATTTTCATTCTGGTTATGGCCTTCCAGTGCAAAGTTGCTTCCAACATACACTTTCAAACGATTATTAGCCATTGATTTGCTGACACCCACTTTCAGGTCTGTGTTACGCTCGGAACTACCACTGGTATAGTCTTCATATACGTCGAACGCAACATCAAATTCAACTCCTTTCACTGCATTGCCGGCCAGGTCGGTTAATTCCTGTGTTAACAGGCGTCCGGCAGTAGCATATGCCCTTGTTTCAAAAGCAGTTGATGTGGTGCTGCTAAAACTGCTGAAGGGATTTTCTGCAATAAACTGGCCGAAGGCTAATAATCCCATCACCTGTTTATTTAATTCTGATGGAATATTGTTCACCTGCTTAATGCGAGTATACACTATCCCATCAAAGACTTCCCGTTCATTTACCGGCAAGTCTAACCGGAAGTTGATATCAGGTTTCGATAATTTCTTTGTGAACATCATGTACACCTCAACATTGAATTTTTGCTTATCTATACCTGGAATTGATTGAATGTCGCCTACTAATTCTGCAGCAGTTGTTTTAACCTTATACAAGGCCGTTAAGTTCAAATCGGCATTAAGCGGGTCGCCGCTCCAGGTTATGCTGCTGCCTTTCTGTAGAATGAAAGTTTTCTTAATAATCTGGGCAATGGAAAGGTCATAGTCCCCCTTCTCTACTGTATAATTTCCCGTTAAACTTATTTTCCCTTCAGCACTCCTGGACAAATTCAGTCCGGCTGTTCCATTAATTTTCAAATTGTCACCACTTGTTTCATCCATTACGATATTTACATTGCTACTTGGAGTAATTGTGAGATAAGTATTCACCGAAATTTTAGGACCGGCCGACGCCTTCTCCTTTTCCTTAATTACAGTTAATGAATCAGATGGATGTGCAGGGTCAAAAAATTCAATCAGCCCATCACCCCGTCTTTGCGTTTCTGATGTAGTATTAATATATGTAAAGTTCGAATTGTCAAGGACCTTAACTGTGCCATCGACATTAATGGCTTCTTCATTGCCTTTAAGCGATATCAGGGCATCCACAGAAGCTGGACCATAGATCGTCTGGTCGGGGTATTTTTTTTTGTCAATAGCGAGGAATCCATTGGTGGTAAGTTTCAGGTCGAGTTGGTATTTAGGGAAGCCTGATGTTTGTATACTTCCTTCCAGTAAACCTTTATGTCCGGCACTATCGGTAAAATTGAATTCATTCAGCCTGATCCCCTCTTCACTAAAAACCACTTCGCCGGCCGGGATCTTAATATAAGTGCCAAAATCTTTATAAACTGCCTCTATATTTTGTGTTTTGAGTATCCCCCTTATATCCGGGTTACTGATTTTACTTTTTATTGTAAGGTCCCCGATTATCTCTCCGGATAATTTTCCAAGGTATGCTTTTGTAAATGGTTCTATGTTACGCAGGCTAAACTGCTTCATATTTAATGCCAGGTCTGCAGTGCTTTCCTTTGGCTGGTAGGTGCCTGATAAGGTGACATCGTTGTCTGACCCTTTCAGGGCTACATTTACATTAATTATATTTTCATTTCCAATCCCAGCGTTCAGTGATAGATTGCCGGCATTCACTCCTTTTAGCCGAAGACTATCAATAGTGATGTCTGAAGTGAAAGAAAAGGGAACAAATGATTGCATTACCATCCCTCCGTTAACAGTTCCCTCTACAAGTGCAGTATCGGAAATAATTATTTCCGAAATATTTTTCAGTTTGAATTGTTTCAGGTCCAGTTTTAATGGGAGTCCGCTTAATACTGTAGTATCGGCCGATAAGCTTATTAATTCATCATTTTTAGAAATAACCAGGTTACTGCCCTTTAGTGCACTGGTATTAAGGTAAATGATATTATTGTCATTTACTTTCCAGGGGCGTTTATTGATTAGCAATGAATCCTCCATGTGTAGGTAAGGCAAATCAGGGTCATTGGTAATATTGTAAGGAATGGAATACTTTGGCTCGAGGTTTTCATCGAATAAATCAATTCGCCCGTTAATTTTCCCATGCAATATGCTGCCTGTAATGGTACTCTTCGCCAGGTTAACCGATGGGCTTTTTATTTGGTTGACCAGTATGCCATAATTCAATTCTTTGAACCAGGTTTGCCCTGGTTTATTAACCCCAACAATTTTCAGGGTATCAATTTCATAGTCCATATAATCCAGTTTCGGGATTTCCGTCAATATAGTGATCGATGAACTATCAGTATTAATTGTGCCGGTAATATTGAATGGACTAACTTTTTTCAGGTTTGGAAACAGGGTAGCAATACTATCAGGTATATGGATATTTGCATCAAGCCTGGCGACTAATTTATGGGTATAAACTGAATCATTACTATTAGTGTATAGGTAGCTGTTGATAATGGTTTTAGCTACAGCCGGAATATTTTTTAGGGTATATTTTCCTTTTATTGTTGCATCGGCAAAAGGAGTGGTTAATTGAATAAGCTGGGTGTCATTGGCATATACTGCATCAAGTTGTACCGAGTCGATATTAAATCGTTTGCTGCCAAATTGAACACTTAATCCCGATGCCAGTATGTTCCCATTTGTCTTGGCGGTATCTAATTGTGGGATATCTGCATTTAGGCGGCCTGATATAACCAGTGTATCTTTTAAAAATCCAAGATTCAGGAGGTTGGCATTTTCAATAACTGTGTTGGTTTTAAAACTGCCATGGAGTTTGTCCATGTTATAATAGGTGTCGGAACTTACTGTAATATTGGGGTCCCTTGATTGAAGATGTGCATCCAGTGTATTGCCGGATACCTTGCCCGAAAAGTTTATGTCATGGTAGGTATAGCCCTGGTAATAAGCCTCCCGCAGATAAGTTTGGAAAACGGCATTAGCCGTTTTGATATCCCATCCTTTCCCTTTAACATTTACAGTAGCAGAAAGATTACCGAAGAGGCTGTCTTCCATAAGTTTTCCCAGTTCGACTGCATCAGTATTTACAGTCAGGTCATATTCTGCATTCGTTTTGTCGGCAATGTTTTTAAGGCTTCCCTTTATGCTGGCATTGCCTTCAGATGTGGCAATCTGAAGATCTGTAAAAAGGTCGTTAAGGGTTCCTTTATAAGTTCCTTTTATACTAAAAGTATTAGGTATGTAATGCAAAAGGGAATCCTGTATAGTATTTGGCGGAAGGAAACTTAAGAGATCCTTCCTTGTGCCGCTGAACTCTTTTAGCCGGAGGTTGATAAGCAGTTTTTTGATATCGGGAAGATGGTAAACTTCTGCGCTGGCCAGCAACCTTGTTTGTGCTGATTTTATGGAAATTTCCGGAATGAGCAGTTTATCCAGGCTGCCTTTTAAACTGGTGTTTGCATAAAAAACTTTTCCAGCTAATGGTGCGAATGATTTGTTCTTTTTCAATCCGGGTTGAAAGAATAGTAGTTCGCTTAACTGAATCCGGCTATCTTTTATTGTTGCATTAATGTGTGTAAGTTCCGGACTGGTGGTGATTTGGGAAATCCCCTTGAAGGAAACGCGGACATCTGCATTGATCTGGTTTTTGGTTGTTTTTACATATAACTGTTTCAGGCTTACTGCAGTATCTGAATACAGGGCATTTGTACTCAGGTTTTCCAGTTGGAAACCATTTTTTTCCACCAGGCTCATTTGCTTCAGGTCGGCAGCGTAGGTAAAGCCATTATAGCCAATATTTGCGGCATCCAGGGAAAATTTTTCTATTGCAATATGCTTTGGATCAAGCTCTTTTTTCCCGGATTTTGGAAAAGCCTGGTCATCGAAAGAAAAGGCGTTATTACTAATTGAAATTCCTCCAACGTAAAAAGTAAATGGTTTACCTGGTTGCACAGTTGTTGCCTGAACAGCTGGCTCCGCATTTTTATTGGTGATTGTTTGTATTGTTGTGTTATGGTCATTCAATGTGATGAAGGCGGCCGAAGCATACATTTTCTGCAGATCGTATTTTACTTTATTGCCGGCAAGCAGTGTAATTTTTGTATCGGCTATAAATTGTGACGACTTATTTTCAAGCCTGAAATTGATGCGGGAAAATTTTACAGAGTCACTGCCAAATATAACCGATGCCGGTGTAGCTGTAGTATCCACCTGCTGAGCTTTTTGATGTCCTTCACTAGTTAAAACAATCTGGCAATAAACGGAATCAGCTACAATATTGCGGGTATGGAAAACTATCCCTCTCAGGTTAAGTTGATCAACTGTTGTTTGAAATCTATTGATTGATGCAGTGTACTCCTGGCCGCCAAATTTATCTGCCATGGTGAACCCCATTTTCGATACCGAAATAATTCCCGGCAGGATGGTATATCCCTTGCCAGCTGTATCTTTTGGGGCCTGTTCTTTGCTGGCAAATGCCGCAGTAATAAAACTGTAATTAAATAGCGAATCCTGGGTACTCCTGTACAAATTTAACTGCAGGCCTTCTAGGTCTATAACAGGAATACTTATACGCTTTGAAAATACCTGCGAAATATCATAACCAATGTCGAGTCGCTGCAGGCGAAATAATGGCCTTTTCTGCTGGTCCTCTATATATATACCATTAACCTGGATATGTGAAAGCCACTTTATGGCAATCGAATTGATAGAGAGATTTGTATGTAATTTTTTCTGTAGGTAGTTTACAGCAATTCCTTTCAGCGTACTTTGTCCCCAATTTGTTTGCAATATCCCCCAAACAAGAAGTAAAAGGCAAATCAGGATGGTGATCACCCATAACAACCATTTGGCAATTTTTTTAAATATTTTCCGGGGTGAGGACAACATAGAATTCCTGAAAATGATGATAGGGTAGGCTGCCCTGTATTATTATAGCCGTAGTTAATAATTGCTTTAATACGGTGAATATAATATTTTATATGGGAATTAATCATATGTTGTTGATTGATAGTGGTTTGCGATATGATTTTTGAGCAATCCGACATCAGCACCCAACTTAGTCAAGGAAGGCCATGCTTTTTTCGCCACCTTCAAAATATTGGTAAGTTGCAATAAATTTATGCACGTGCTCCCTGCTTTCCCTGGGAAGGTATTTTTGCAGCATCCAGAAATTTTTGCTGCCGGATTTTTGCATGGCGGTGTAAATCGGACCAGGACCGCAATTATAGGCAGCCAATACTAATTGCCAGTCGCCGAATTCTGTATAAAGATCACGCAGGTAAATGGCGGCGGCTTTAGTGCTTTTTTTTGCATCAAGGCGTTCATCAATACCGGCAGTAATAGTTAGTCCGAGAATCCTGCCGGTTTCAGGCATTAACTGCCAGGTGCCTGCTGCACCAACCGGTGACAGGGCTTTTGGATTCAATTCTGATTCTATAACCGCCAGGTACTTCAATTCCAGCGGCAATTCATAGTGGTTCAAAATTTTGTCCATCATATGAAAGGTGGATATACTTTTTTTCCTGATATCTTCCAGGTTTTCAGTATTAGCAGAAATGTATTTTTGTATGAATGCGTTGGCTTTATCTTTTATATGCAGGGCATTTTCTTTCTGCACAGTTAATAAGCTAACCTGGCTGGTATTTCTACCGGTAGTAATAGTAAGGGATAAAAGTAAAATACTTGTAAAACATACGCGAATAACTTGAGATGGCAACATTGTTTTCATTTTCAGATAAGACAATGCCGACCCAGGAGGGATTGGATAACGTCAACAAAATATTTGCATAGGAATTGGATATACAACAGCCTGAATCCGGGGGGTACGGTAATTCGGGTTTTTCATTTTACCGGATTGCTGCTAAGGGTTATTCACAGGTATGCATCAAAGGTATATTGCAGAAAACAACATTGCAAGGTTGAATTACTTGGGAAATCTACTAATTAGGGCAATATTGCTTAACGGATATGCCCGCTACCGCGTAAAATCCATTTTTCCGTGACTAATTTTTCCAATGCAAATGGCCCGCGTGCATGTAGTTTTTGGGTGGAAATGCCAATTTCTGCGCCTAATCCAAATACTTCCCCATCTGTAAAGCGGGTGGATGCATTTGAATAGACTACAGCAGCATCAACTTTCCCAATAAATGCTTCACAGGTCTTTTTATTTTCAGAAACAATGGATTCAGAATGTTTTGTTGAATATTTTGAAATATGCTGCAAGGCTTCGGCAATATTGGCCACGACTTTAACGGCGCATTTCAGGCTCAGGAATTCCCGGCCAAAATCCTGGGGTTTTGCCTTCTTTAGGAAGGGGTAATATTTTAATAACCTATGGGCAGTTGCATCAGCAAAAATTTCCACTTTTTCTTTTTCAAATTCCTTTTGTAAGGATTTCAGGAATCGTCCTGCAATTGAGTTATCAACAAGTATGGTATCGACTGCATTACAAACTGATGGCCTTGAAACTTTCGCGTTTACAACAATAGCCAAAGCTTTTTCCAGGTTGGCCTCGCTTTCTACATAAATATGGCATACACCTGCGCCTGTTTCAATAACCGGAACCAGGCTGTGTGTCCTTACATATTTGATCAGGCTGTCAGAACCACGCGGTATTAATACATCTATATAACGTGTTGCCTGCATCATTTCATCAACCGCTTCCCGGTCTGAAGGCAGCAAACAAACTACATCGGGATTAATACCCTGTTCTTTCAACACTGACTTTATAATTTTAACAGCCAGTTGGTTGGTATTGGCAGCATCTGCACTTCCCTTTAGTACGCAGGCATTCCTGCTTCTGAGACATAGGGCTGCGATATCGAATGTTACATTAGGCCTTGATTCATAGATGGCACCAACTACACCAATTGGTACAGTAATTTTTTCCAGCTCCAACCCATTGGGCAATGTTCTTTTTTGCAATAATTGTCCGCCCGGGTCTGGCAGCTTTGCTACTTTTTTTATACTGCTGGCGATATTGGTAATTCTTTGGGCATTTAAAAGCAGCCGGTCGTTCTTTGGGTTGTCGGGATCTTGCCTGGCTAGGTCTTTGGCATTTGCTTTTAGTAAAGCATCTGTATTCGCCATCAAAGCCCTGGAAATGGCCTGAAGTAATTCCTGCAGTGCTTTATTGGATAAATCCTGTAAACCGGCAGTGGCAGCATGGGTTTTTTTGAGGAGAGGAAGAATGGATTTCATGTTGGTTGAATTAGAATAAAACGATATCATCGGCATGTGCGGCGATAATACCTTTTTCATTTAGTTGTTTGGAAATAGATAAGGCATCCATTTTAGTTTTGGCAACACCTAAAATTACGCCATCCTCATCCATGAGTTGGATCACTTCTCCCCCTACGAATTTCCCTTCTGCAGATTTAATACCAATGGTCAACAGACTTTTTCTATTGGCCAGTGCTTTAGCGGCACCTTTATCTACGTGTAGTGTACCCAAGGTAACTGAACCACTGGCGAGCCATTTTTGCCTGGCCCTTAAGTTTGATTTTTTTGGTGTAAAGCAGGAGCCGTTCTTTTCACCAAGCGCGTCTACAAGAGGATGCGGGCCTTTTAATCCGCATATAATAACCCTTATCCCCAGTGATATAGCCAGCCGCGTAAAGGTTAATTTTGAAATCATGCCTCCCAGTCCAAGCCCGCTTTTCTCAGTATTTACATATTGTAAAACAGAAGCATCAACATTTTCAATCTTCGGGATAACTTGTTTTTTATCGTCGAGCAAACCGCCTGCTGAAGTGCAAAGAATTAAAGTGGAAGCGTCAAATCCAATTGCGATGAGTGTAGCCAATTCGTCATTGTCTGAGAATTTAATTTCAACATTGCTCACTAAATCGTTTTCATTTACAACAGGTAAGATGCTGTTTTCCCAAAAAGTGTTGAAGGTTTGTTTGAGTTGCAAAAATTGCTTGCGGTTAGAAAAATGCACCCTTTCACAAAGCGCCTGGGCTACTGTAATACCATGTTGTTGCAGGTACTTATGGTATAATTGTATCAAAATGGGGTTCCCAACCGCTGCAGCAGCCTTTCTTTCGGATAAGCTACCTTTGTAATCGCGGATGAATTTTTTACCGCTGCCCACCGCACCACTCGATACCAAAACTATATCGTATTGCTTGTAAAGGCCTGCAATTTCTGCGGCTACTTTTTTTACTATTGAATGGTCAATATTCCCTTCTGAATTGGTGATTACTGCTGTCCCTAACTTGATCACTAATACTTCCCTGGCCATTTGTGTTAATCTTTATTACGTTGCGGCATTAAAAATAGGAAGAACCGGAAGAAAATCCGGTTAAAATAAAGGGCTTGTAGCCGCGTTTTGCCAATTTTTTTAGGCAGCACATTAATAATTCTTATTATTTCTTTAAAAGCTGGTAAGAAGTCACCAAAAAAAATTGCTCACAGCCATCCTGATTGGCATCTATATGCATAATGCAATTTCTTGTAGCAAAGCAAAGTAAAAGCCATCCCCAGAGACCCGAATTAGAAGCTGCGCAGAAAGAAAAGACAACATTGTGCCAAGATTATTGCCAGCTTTTTCCTACAACCTCGCTACCCACGTATTATCGGCAGCCCGTCCTTTGTTTAAAGCGGAAAAAGTGGCTGCTATTGAATTTCATTTCGACACTTTTTACAAGGTTGACCTTGTTGGGGGTATTAGGGATTTTTTAAAGGAAAGGATTTTCACAAGGCTGCCAACATGAGTGTTCCTTTTCACAAAAGGTATTTTTTCTTGAACGTGAGCGGTTAAACAGGATTTATGTTTCCTGACATTGCCCGATAGCTTAGAGAACATTGCTTTTCATGTACATTGGAAGGAATAAAGTTACATGGCGGATTCCAATTGGGATGTTGAAAACTTTCATCCACACAAGGTGGAAACTTGTCGAAGGCTTCCCCAAAGATGGAAATCAGGGTTTTTTATTTAGGGAAATACCCGTATTGCTTTTGCTTTGAGATATCCCAGCTAGCCCGGGTTTGTGTGTTCAACCATTTTCGCAATGGTTCATCAAAGAAACGCAACGCCAGCCAGGATATCAGGATGATTACTGCAACAACACAAATTGCAACTAATTTTATGGTTATGGAAGTATGCGCTTCAGCTGATACCCAAGATCCGAAAAGATAGAGTAGGGGTGCATGGAGAATGTAAATGGGATAAGATAATTCTGCTGAAAGCCGGCAGATCTTTTTCCAGCATTCCTGTAATGGAGCGCCAGCCCCAATAGCCAAAATAACCGGAAATACTACAATAACACAAACGGCTTCATAAATGCCATTATAAGTCATGGCAGGGGCTTCAAAAACCAGCAGTAATAAAATTGATAAAATCGGGTAAGCATATGGGATAGTCAGGCGAAAATTGCTCCTGTATAAAAAAATACCTGCTAAAAATGGAAAACTAACCCTAATGGGGCCCATCCATATATTTGACCATCCCCAGCCGCCATGCAGGTTGCCCATCGCAACTGAGGTTACGAGGAGTGCCATACCAGAAAAGGCGATACAAATACCCAATTTATTTTGTGTGAGTTTATGGCCGAAAACAGCATAAAAAAGATAGGCAAGGTATTCAAAGAATAAGGACCAGGAAGGGCCATTCAGGGGATGGGTTATATCACTTCGGTTAGCCAGGGGGGGCGCCGGAATAAGGAATGACCCGAGCAGCAGAGCGGTGCTAAACAGCAAGTTGTTATTATGAGCTGAAACCGTACTATACGGATTTAGCCAATAGATAATTCCACCAAGAACTAATCCCAAAACCACTAACGGGTGAAGGCGAATTACCCTAAGCCTGAAAAATTCAGTTATATTAAGTATTGACCATCTTTTATCGTAGGCATAAGCAATTACAAATCCCGACAGCATGAAAAAAAAGTCAACGGCCAGGTAAGCATGTGGAAATGGGTTGATGGATGCACCTGGATAGGTTGCTTCCATTAAGTGTAAAAACACTACGCTTAAGGCAGCTATGCCGCGTAATCCGTCTAGTATTTCAAAATGACGCTTCATAGTTTGGATTTAAATCATCCATCAGCCCGGCCAACCCGTTTTTTTAACCTTGCAGTTCTGCGGCTTCTTTCCTGTTGAACTTCACAACAAAGTGTAAAAGCACAAGAGCACCGCCAAGGCAATAAAACATAACGATTTGGCCAGCGGTGTGTCTTCCTAAAAACCAAGTCATGGCAATCAGGATCGTTCCCCAAACGAGGAAAATGTTGGAAATAGCTGAAATCAGCAATTGACGAAATGTTTGCATAGGTATACTTTTAGGGTATACTAATAACCTAAAAATCTCCCTAAAATTGTGCTGATGAAAAAAACGATAAAGTATAGGGAAAGTTGTAACTCATTCATTTACAAACTCCCATGCGCTTTTATAGGCATTATTCTTTTGGGTATATTCGACGAAACCTCCAAAAAAATCGATTTTTGAAAGGGTGGCACTATCCCCAATGACCACAAGTTTTTTCCTGGCCCTGGTCATGGCCACATTGATGCGCCTTATTTCTGAAAGGAAACCGGTTTCCCCGTCTGTATTGCTCCGTGTTAAGCTAATAAATATTATATCCCTTTCCTGCCCCTGGAAACTGTCAATGGTATTTACCGATATTTTATGAAGGATGCCTGACCATTCCGGGTAACCGGATTGTTGCATTTTGAGTAGTTCTATTTGTTGTTTGTAGGGGGAAATGATGCCAATACTTGGGAAATTTAAGTCATTATAATGATCCTTCAATCTGTTGACGAGCATGGATAACTGCTTAAAAAGGAAGGCCGCTTCTTCGGGATTTGATGTACTGGTGCCTTCTGCTTTTTCTTCAAACCCGCAGCCTGCAGTATCTATAAATACCAGGGGTTCATCATCTTTAAATAAAAGGTGACTGGCCACTGAAGGATCCGCGGTTAATACATTGCCATAGAACACCGAAGATGGATAGCCCATTATCAATTCATGCATTCGATATTGTTCCTGTAGCAGTACCACTGCTTCAGGGTGTTTTAGCGCTGCTTTTTCCAAAATGGATGTTCCTAAACCGTTTCGTGCAGCTTCCATAGATTTAATAGTTGGCGATAATTGGAAATGGTCACCGGCTAAAATCAGTTTCGGCGCTTTCAGGATGGGTATCCAGGATGCGGGTTCAAGTGATTGTCCCGCTTCATCAATTACCACAACAGGGTATTTGAGTGACTTAATTGTGTAATGGTTGGCACCCACAAGGGTTGCTGTTATTACCTGAGCTTTCCCGATAATATCATCCATTATATATTGTTCCGTTTGGCTCACTTCTTTCATGATCTTCCGGGCTTCATCAAAAAGCGCTTTACGTTGTTCCCGTTCAGCTTTGCCAAAACTCCTTTTATATTTGTGCGCCAGGTTTCGGTATTCGTTAGCTTGTTTTTTCAATGCCCTGATGTTTTTCGTCTGGCTATGGGCAGCCATTTTACTATCGAGGGTTAAAGCCATCAATCTTTCTGATACCCGCACAGGATTCCCAACACGCAATACGTTTATTCCCTGTTCTGCTAATTTCTCACTTAATAAATCAACTGCTGTATTGCTTGGGGCAACAACAAGTATTTGGGGTGTCTCCAGTTGCAATAAAATTTTAATGGCTGCTACCAGGGTAGTGGTCTTGCCAGTGCCTGGCGGACCATGAACAATCGCCAGGTCATTTGCGGAAAGTATTTTCCTGACTGCAGCATGCTGTGATTTGTTCAGGTGGGGGATATCCGGCAGTATAATATCTGAAGAAAATACAGGAGATTGTTCGCCTTTGAGAATATTGACCAGCCGGTTTCCCGATTTACTGTCACTGGCAGCTTTTGCCTGTTTCAGGGCATTAAACATTTCGTCATAACTGTTATCATCAAACAATAGGTCAATGCCTAGTTTGCCGTCTCTCGACCAATCGGGTAATTCATCAACCGGCAAAGTGATTTTCATGCTGTTGCCGTTCAGGTAGGAAATGATCCCATCAATTCGGTCCTGCCTGGCATCATGATTGGAAAATAAAGCGACAGGCATACCAAACCGAAATTGATGGTTACTATCCTGGTGTGTGGTTCGTTCAAATTCCACTATAAGGTAATCGCCCCTTCCCATTTCCGTTCCCTTCAAGGCAACCGGGTACCAGGAAATACCATTCAACCTGCGCTCAGCAACACTTGTCTGTTCTGTTAACTTTAAATAAGATTGTTGATCAGCCTGCTTTTCGATATGTAATAATTCCTGGAGCCTGTCGAAATAATCCATAGGCAAAATTAATCAATCTGAAAGCTTATTGCTTCAGTTTAATTACCTGGATGCCTTCCGTTTCAACATTGGCAGTAGCGCCATTGATTTTTTGGGTATTTTTTCGGTTGAAGGGGGTATTCAGTACTAGGGTATCTCCAGACCAGGCTATTTTTGACCCGGAAGCGACACTGGGTAGGGTTATGCCACTTGCATCCGGGGTTTTGATAAATCCATTCTGGAAATAAACTGAGTCCCGGCCTGCTATATTATAGTTTATCGATGCATTATAGGAAGGCTGGACTAACCCAAATGGTACTTCAGTTGCAAACACTAAAACATTATTTGTATAAAACTCTGCTTGTACCACAGTGTCGATGGTATACGAAATTTCGGTAAAATTGAATTTAGCGGAGTCGATGGATAATGTACCGGTATTTTCTTTTGTAGTATAATTGGAGGTAGTGACTGATTTCTGCAGGTTACCTTCTTCTGTGGTGCTTATGGTGCTTTGGGAGTATACTTCCATCCGGATGAATTTCCAGTTTCCCTGGATCCTGGTGGCATTATCGATTAGTGCTGTATCTTCTTTTTTGCAGGAAATTAAGGCTACCAGCACAAAAAAGCCTAAGCTGATGCTGCTTTGGAATTTCATAAACAGGTTTAAGGGATAATAATAAAAAGGATACCAGTTATATGGTTTTTATCTGCTGCTGTTTATCCTTTGTATGGAATTTAAAAGTCTTCCATATTCCTAAGAACGTAAAAGATATATTTCTGTTGTATAATATAGATTATTTTCTTATAAACGGATCTTGCGTGGAGGCTTTAAGGTTTATGTTTAATTATTGCAGGGATAATAGTTACTTGCAGTTTGCAAAATGGCAAAGTTGTCAATAAAACAAAGCTTAGTATATATATGGAATTTTTAGAGGTTGCCGGGATCAGCAAGGAAGGCCGGGATGGATTTGTTTTGCAGGAGACAAATTTTGTGCAGGCAAAATCACAGGTGCTTGCAGTGGTCGGTGAAACCGGGTCGGGCAAGACAACCTTGCTTAAACTTATTGGGGCATTAATTCAGCCCGATACAGGAAACATTTTTTTGGAAGGTAAAAGGGTGGAAGGGCCAAATGAAAAATTGATTCCGGGACACCCTAAAATTGCTTATTTATCCCAGCATTTTGAATTGCGCAATAATTACCGGGTTGAAGAGATTTTGTCCTATGCCAACCGGCTTTCAGAAGAAGACGCAAATGAAATTTATGAACTATGCCGTATCAGCCAGTTTTTAAAAAGGGGGACTGATCAGTTGTCAGGCGGTGAAAAACAAAGGATAGCATTGGCGCGCCTATTGGTTGGATCACCCAGACTACTTATTCTTGATGAGCCGTTTTCCAACCTGGATTTCCAACTTAAACAATTGTTGAAAACAGTATTAAAAGACCTGGGTGAAACCTTGCAGATCACTTCTATAATCAGTTCCCATGATCCGTTAGATACGCTATCCCAGGCAGATGAAATTTTAGTGATGCAATCCGGACTTATAGTACAGAAAGGCAAACCGGAAGAAGTTTACGGACATCCTGTGAATGAATATGCAGGTGCAATTTTTGGCAGGTACAATTTGATAGGTCCGGAACTTGCTGCTGGATTTCCCCATATATTTCCTGCTCAAAAGGCTGGTAAAACCCTTTTTACAAGACCAGAGCATTTCCAGATTACCAAATTGGGTGGGCCAACAATAAAAGGGACCGTAAAAGCAGTTTATTTTATGGGGAATTATTACCACGTTGAAATACGGGTATTAAACCAGACCATAGTTGTACAATCTGATACTGGTCTGTATAATCCTGGTGAGCTAGTAAACATTGCCTTTCGTGTGGCTTCCCATTGTTTTATTTAAGCGGTTTCGGCTGTTTTTTGCATTATCCGTGTAAGCCATATGATCAATGCTCCCATCATAGCTATGCAGCCAAAAGACCACCGTAGGCTGGTTGCTTCCGCAACTAATCCAACAAATGGTGGGATAAATAAAAAGCCCACATACCCTATTGTTGAGATAGATGCCAATGCTGCGCCGGTATTGGCTCCCGCAGTTTTTCCGGCCATACTGAAAACCAGGGGAACAACACAAGATACGCCCAGTCCAATTAAAATATAGCCTGCAATACCCGGGTAGGGCATGTGGGTTAAAAGAACTATTGAAAATCCGGTTACAATTAATGTGCCACTAAGAGTAAGTAATGGCAGAATGCCCAATTTATTGGTCATCCAGTCGCCAAGAAAACGGCCGGTTGTCATGGCAATCATATATACTACAAAGGCAAGTGTGGCGAGGCCTTTTGACGTATGCATTTCCTGGCGGAAGTAAATGCTTCCCCAATCATACATCGTGTTTTCACAGGCCATTGAGGCAAAGCAGATAAGCGAGAAATTTAGCAGAGCGGGTTCAGGAAGTTTAAAGAAACTACGTCGTTCTTCCTTTCTGGGCGGAACACTATTGGTTAGCGGTATGAAAATAATTGTCAGTATAAACAACAGGAGGCTGACGCCGATAAGATGGTAGCTGACTGCTACGTCTTTGGATACCATTAAATAACCAATTGAGGCCCCTGCAAATCCGGCAAGGCTCCATACACCATGGAAGGAGTTCATAATGGAACGGTTATATCGGTGCTGTGTTTCCACGGCCTGTGCATTCATAGACAGGTTCAGTAGGTTACGGGTAATTCCAAAAGCCAGCAATACCATTACCAATTGCCAAATATATGCTGCAGTGCCTGGTAAACAAAGAACCCCGTTAAATGCCAATGCGCCTCCAAACATTATCGATTTACTGCTGTATTTCTGTAACAGCATACTTGTGAATGGTAAAGTCAGCAGTAAGCCAACGGGAAAGGCGAAAAGTACAAGGCCTAATTCACCTTCTGAAAGGTGTAGCTGTTCTTTCACAGAAGGAATACGGGAGGCCCATGAAGCTTAGCCGAATCCTGATATGAAAAAGAAAAAAAATACAGCAGTGCGCTGCATTATTGGGGAATTCTGCCGCTTGCTGTATCGTGCAGTGAGGGTTTTAAACAAGACCATCAGGTTTATAGCCACAAATTATCGCAATAACATTGTTTTTCCTTTCAGGGAAAACTGTTTTTTTGAGTCACGGTCAGTATAATTGAGTGTCCATACATAAAGCCCGGATTCCTGTAAAACAGAATTAAACTGGCCATCCCACCCTTTTTTCCAGTCCCTGGTAGAGTATACCAATTGTCCCCAGCGATTATATACATTGAATAATAAGTTTTCCGCTTTTACCGCATTAAGCGGATAAAGCACATCGTTTTTGCCATCACCATTGGGTGTAAATGCACTGGGCACGTCAATGAAACAACTTACATATATCTTAATATTTTTTTCTATCGTACTGGTACAACCGATACTGTCAGTAATGGTGTACTGGACACGTAATTCCCTGGTGTTGTTGAATCTTTGATAGGTATGCACCGGAGATTGTTCGGCAGAGGAATTTCCATCCCCGAAATTCCAGAAATGGGTTAATGAATTACCAACTGATTCGCTGTTAAAGGTAATAGGCTCAAGCGGGCAGTTGTCTTCTGGTACACTGAAGCCGGCTTTTATAAAATTGTCGAGTACAACTGTTTCCGTAGCTGTATCGTTGCAAAATCCGTTACTAACCGTTAGGGATACTTGCTTTGAGGAAAAAATACTGTAAGATGCGGTTGGGTTCTGCTGTGAACTGCTGAGGCTTTCGTCAAGATTCCATTTCCAGCTATTTACCTCGTTTGATCCGGGATGCCTGTAGTAAACGAGGTCCTTTGAACAGCCATATTGCCGGTCGTAAGTGAAATCAGCACTAACCGTGTCCTTTATTGTAAATGGCAATGATGCCCCTGCCGGTGTTTCTTCTGAGCATTCGTCCAGGATGGTGTTTCCATCTGTACCTCTTTTCAATTGAATTTTAAAATCTCCTTTCTGTTGCAGTGGCTTATTTAAGGTTACGATAATTTCACGGGTATAATTTTCGGTGCAGTTTCCTGCAGCAGCAGTTACGTTAACAGGATAGCTTCCGGTAACCAGGAAGTCGCTGCCATCTGCAGCAATACTTTTGCAGGAAATATTTTTCTTAAATACAAGTGTTAACTGTTGTGGAGCACAACTAACTGCAGAAAGGCTATCCATCGGTACCGGGGCACTGGGTAAAACCGTGAAAGGTACCTGGTCTGTAATGGGGATGCCATTTCCACAAAAGTCCAAAATGGTATTGCCATCCGTTCCAACTTTTACTTTTAGGGTATAATCACCCGGTGGTAAGGGCTGGCTTAAAGTAATTTCTATCGAATCTGTATCGAACTTTGCAGAACAGGCTATGCCGGAACCTGCTATGCTATTTGCTTTTATAGGGTCTATGTAAAAGTCTGATCCGTCAGCGGCAATACTGCTACAAAGCATTCTTTTATTTAATTTAATTGCAATTTTATCAGCCCCGCAGTTAACGTTGGCAGATTTCAGTGCTGGCGGTGTCGGGTCAGTAATTACCGCAGAGCCTCCTTTGAATTCTAGCGTATAACCTTCTGTTGAATTTGTGAATGGATCAAAATGACTCACTAATAAAAGATAATTGTGACCTGCTTTCAGGAAGGGCATGTTACTGAATAAAGGCTTTCCATAGCCGCCACAAACAAAAAAGCCATTGGTGCCGGTAGATGTTCCGGTTAATCCCTTTTCACCGCTCCAGTTGCACGCGATAGGCAGGTTGCCATCCACAAACACTTCATTGGGATTATGACCGGTGATATCATACAATTCCCAGTCGTAATCATCACCAAGGTTATTCGGGGTTATTAAAAAACCCAAAGTTCCATCCTGAAAACAGGTGAACTTGTACCAAAACGGGTTTGTATCTGTTACTCCATCCCGTTTACATGGAGATGGCAATGCGTGGTTTCCGCACAAGGGAACGCTGGTCTGTTTGAAAATACTAGTACCACAGACAGGAAAAGCTGTAGATGGATTTTGACCAATGTTCGTACATGTTTGGCCTGCACCATAAAGAGAAATCAGTAACAACAAAACCAGCACAACTGTCTTCATACTATAACTTCAGCTCATTAATTGATTCATAAAACGATAACCTGTTTCTCATTATTCTTAGTTCTTCCTGCAGGTTGTTTATCCTTTGCAGTAATTGCCTGATAGCATCAATACCTTCCCTGTTTATCCCCATTTCATAATACCAGCGGGTATATTTTTCGAGTTCGGGAATTTGCTCAGCCAAAAGGAAACTGTTTTCTTCACTGACGATGATTTCAATTATTCCCTCTTCCTGCAATGCTGCAATAAACGAGGGATCAGCCTGATAATTACTGCAATATTCTGTAATTGAAATTAACTGGAAGGACATAAAAAATGATTAAAATTACATGGTTGATAATTTCCGGAAGAGTTCCGTTTGTTCTTTATTCAGGTTCGTAGGAATTTTAACAGAATAGGTAACGATCAGGTCACCAAAAGCACCCTCTTTTTTGTAAACCGGGAAACCTTTTCCTTTTAAGCGCACTTTTGTGCCATTTTGGGTACCAGGGGGGATTTTCAGTTTTACTTTACCATCCATTGTATCTATTGTTGTTTCCCCGCCTAATACAGCTGTATAAAGGTCCAGCTCTACATTTGCATACAGGTCATTGTCGAGCCGCTTAAAATGCTTGTCTGCTTCAATTACAAATGTTATATAAAGATCACCAGTTGGACCATTGTTTATTCCAGGCCCGCCATAACCGTTTAGTTTGATAACCTGCCCGTCCGAAATGCCAGCCGGAATAGTGATGCGGATGTTCTTTCCCTGTACATTTAGTGTTTGCTGGTGGGTGATGTATGCCTGTCTAAGGGGAAGGCGAAGTTCTGCATTGTAATCAGGTCCCCTGAACCTGGCCGATGAACTACTTCTTCCACCTCCCTTCTTTTCCCGCCCAAACTGCCCTCCGAAAAGCGATTCAAAAAAGTCGGAATAATGGTCGCCATCACTTTCGCTGCCGAATGGTTCAAATCCCTGCTTGCCATAGCGCTGCTGTTGCTGGCGGGATTGTTCAAACTGATCGGCATGTTTCCAGTTTTCACCATATTCATCATATTTCCTGCGTTTCTCCGGGTCACTCAAAACTTCATTTGCTTCATTGATCTGCTGAAATTTAAGATGGGCATCCTTATCATTCGGATTTAAATCGGGGTGGTGTTTTCTGGCCAGTTTCCGGTAGGCTTTTTTGATATCCTCTGTGGAAGCGGTTTTATCTAATCCCAATATTTTATAGTAGTCGATGAAAGCCATACATTGGGTTTGTTAAATTAGTTCCTGAAATAAAAATTAAATCTAGTCAAATTTTAGACCGGTTTGACTGGAAAATTGGGTATATAGTGTGAAATAACTGCTTAAAATCATAAATTGGCTAAACCCCTAATTATTTACTTCAGCGCTTTTAATAACTATAATGATAAACCGAAAATTTACTTTATCCCTCGCATTTCTGGTATTGCTGGTTTATCCATTGTTTGCGCAAAGGTCGCAGAAAACAGCGGTTTTGGTAGTTGGTGGTGGAACCGGTGGTACGGCTGCGGCAATTCAGTCTGCCCGCATGCAAATACCGACAATTTTGGTAGAATCTTCTTCCTGGCTGGGGGGGATGTTAACCTCGGCAGGGGTATCTGCCACAGATGGTAACGATCAGTTGCCTTCCGGAATATGGCAGGAGTTCCGTGAGCAATTGTATAAAGTATACGGCGGGAAAGCAGCTTTGCAAACCGGATGGGTGTCGAATTGCCTTTTTGAACCCCATGTGGGCGACAGCATTTTTAAGGTGATGGCAGCAAAGGAAAAATTCCTGAAAGTTATTTACGGGTATAGTCCCTATGTTGTAACAAAAAATGGGGATAGGGTTGGGGGAGCAGGATTTATAAATCAGGATAATGATACTTTGCAGATCAGTGCAGAAATTACCATTGATGCCACTGAATTGGGCGATCTTATGTTTCTGGGTAAAGTACCTTATAGTTTAGGAATGGAATCGGATGAGATAACCGGAGAAAACGTTGGAGTCAAAGCCACAAATGATATTATCCAGGATATTACCTATGTGGCCATTTTAAAAGACTATGGACAAGCATCAGATTGTACAATAGTTAAGCCTTCTGGTTATGATCCTGCTGAGTTTGATGGCGCATGTACTGATTATTATACCAATCCTTCACTGCCAAAACCTACCGTGGATGCTAAAAAAATGCTGGAATATGCAAAATTACCCAATGACAAATACCTGATCAACTGGCCTATAAGGGGAAATGATACCTACCTAAACCTGGTTGAACTTAGCCCGGCTGAGAGAATGCAAAAACTGGAAGCCTCGAAAGAGACTACCCTAAGATTTATTTATTTTATCCAGTCCCAACTTGGGTACAAGAATCTTGGTTTGGCCAACGATGAATTTCCTACACCGGACCGTTTGCCGATAATTCCTTACTACCGCGAAGGCAGGCGCGTAAATGGACTGGTCAGGTATACTATAACCCAAATTGCTGATCCTTATAACGCATCAAGCCCGCTTTACAGGACCGGGATTGCTGTGGGTGATTATCCGATTGACCATCATCATAAAAAAAATCCTGTTGCCCCGCAACACCTGGATTTTTATCCGATTCCTTCTTTTGCAATTCCATTTGGTACCCTTATTCCGAAAACAGTAAAAGGATTGGTTATTGCCGAAAAAGGAATTAGTGTTAGCAATGTGGTAAATGGTACTACTAGATTACAACCTTGTGTAATGTTAACCGGTCAAGCAGCGGGTATGCTGGCTGCTTTATCTGCCAGGCATCATGTGCAACCTGCACAGATTGGCGTACGCAAGCTCCAGCAGAAATTACTGGAGGGGAAAGTGTACCTGTTACCTTACATCGATGTGCCACCTACAAATCCGTATTTTTCAGCGATACAAAAGACCGGGTTATGTGGGATACTCAGGGGAACAGGCGTCCCTTACCACTGGGAAAACCAGACCTGGTTTTATCCCGACTCACTGGTTTCTGTTAAAACATTCCGGACTGATTACAAAGAGTTCGATAGTGTAAACTGGCCTGATTTTAATAACGATTTGCTTACGATTGACCAGGCCATAGGTATACTTTTCCAAACCGCCAAAAAACACCCCGAAAAAGTACCCAGAAAAACCCGGAACCATATGGCTAATAATGCCTTATTTACTGTTATGATAGAGGCCCAATGGAATAAGTGGGGATTAAAGGATTATTTGCCAAAAAGACCACTAACCCGCGCTGAATTGGCTGTATTACTTGACCATACCATTGATCCCTTCTCTTTAAAAGCAGTTGATTATCAGGGTTTTTTTAATAACAATTAAGTGGTTTTGAACAAATAAACCAGCTTGTTTGCCGGTATAAGCCAGATTTTTGAAAAAAAATGTTACATCGGGGCAACCTATGCTGACAAAGTACCGTTAAATATACCAATACATGAGTGTAATAATAGGTGCTGAGGAAAGCTTACCTGCACTGGTTGCAGGGTGTGCTTTGCTGGACAGGGATAGCCAAAAGAAATTTTATTCGGATTTTTACGGCTATGCCTTCAGCATTTGTAACCGCTATGTGCACCAGCAGGAAGAAACCATTGAAGTGATTAATGATGGGTTTTTAAAAATTTTCCACGAGATCGGGTACTTTAAACCTCGATACGATTCCCTGGAGAACTCGTTAAAAGGTTGGATACGCCGCATATTTATTAATACAGCCATTGATCATGTGCGAAAGGAGAAGGGTAGGTTCCTTTTTGTCCATGACCAGGGAGAAACCCTTGAGAATATCCCTGTGGCTGCCACTGGACTTGAACGATTATCACACAAAGAACTATTGGAAATGATTACCAGATTGACACCAGCCTATCGCATGGTGTTTAACCTGTATGTAATAGATGGCTATTCTCACGAAGAAATTTCCGCAATGCTGAATATTGCCGTTGGTACCTCAAAGTCGAACCTGTCAAAAGCAAGGATTAATCTTCAAAAAATGATTGTAAACAAAGTGACACAACTAGAAACACATGGACAAAGAGCAATATAATTCATTCGACGACCTGTTCAGGGAAGCTGTGCGGCAGCCTGGCCCTCCGGTTAATGAAGAAGCATGGCAAAAAATGGAAGCCATGCTAGACGACGAGAAGAAAAAACGCCGAAGGATTATTTTTTGGTGGTGGTGGTTCGGTGCTTTATTGCTGATTGGTGGAACTATTGCCGTTACAAAATTTCTACGAAGTCCTGGAATTGAAAATGATCAACCGGCTGCAAAAATCCAACAACAACTAATAGAAAGTAATAAAACCAACAGGAATATTTCACCTTCAAACCCTATAAATGGAAAGAATGAAAACCTTTTAGTGAAAGCGGACACGCAAACTAAATCTATTGCTGAAACTGGTGTTTCGCAAATTTCAGAAAACGGTATAGATGCTGGAATAAAACCAATAGTTCCAGGAGTTAAGGCAGCACGTAAGGAGCAAAGGAGAAAAAGTGAAATTTCAAAAATTTCAATAGGGCAAAATATCAAGCAGACTAAAAATGGAAAAGTAAAACAGAAAAATGGCGGGGAAACACAGGAGTTAGGGAATCATGATGAAGTATTGGTTCAACCAGAATCTGTAGAAACAGCACAGCCGGTAATTGCAGATACTGTAAAACCAATAGCGCAGGAAACACCGGAAAATTTGGCAAAGCGGTCTGCTGATAGCATGACGCAACAAGCCGCAACAAGCCAGGCCGCCAGCAAAAAGATAACGGCTAAACTGGCACATTTATATATATATGGAGCAGGGGCGCCGGAATGGTCGTTTGTTAAAAGCCGGGGAGTGGGAGATGCGGCATTATCATTTGGTGGTGGTGTAGGGTATAGTTTCAATAAGCATTGGGCAATACAGGCTGGAATTTTCAGGTCTGGTAAAATATATACCGCTGGTGAAGGAGACTATACGCCCAAGCCTGGTTCATATTATGATAACCCGAATTATGTGATTGAATCTGTGGATGCAGATTGTTCCGTTCTGGAAATCCCAATTTCGGTCCGGTATATTTTTGCCCAGCGTAAAAAAAATAATTGGTTTGCAATTGCCGGCTTAAGCTCAGCAATTATGAAAAAGGAGCATTATGAATATGATTATTTGCGCTATGGTAATCCTGTTTATTCTACTCATACCTTTGAAACCGGTGTATTTAATTTGTTTTCCAGCGCTAGTGTTTCAGTGGGTTATGAAAGAGTATTAAACAAAAAAATTTCCATATTGGCAGCACCTTATTTTAATATACCATTACGCGGTATTGGTGAAGGGAAAGTGTTTATCTATTCTTTTGGCTTACAGGCAGGCCTTAAATATAATTTACCATTTTAAAGAAATAATTTTTCTGAAAGCAACCTTTTTAAGGTTGTGTACGATTGGTTGGTTTAGTAATAGTTGGATAACTCCATAAGTTAAATCGATCAATATGTCAGTAAAATCATTTCGCATTTCGCCGGTTTATTTTCTTCTCCTGGTTGCGTTATTTATTTCCTGTAGCAAGAGTGGAAGTGATACTCCTGCTGACCCATGTGCAGGTGTTACAATTACCGTAAGTGCAACAACAACAAATACAACAGGCCCAGGAACTACTACAGGCTCAATTGCGGCAACTGGTTCAGGTTCCACAGGGTTAACATACAGCCTGAATAATGGTGCCTACCAGCAGTCCGGCACATTCAGCAACCTGTCAGCCGGATCATATACCATCACTGCAAAAACTGCTGCAGGATGTACAGGTACCGGAACATTTACAGTACTTAATGGAGATCCATGTATTGGTAAAACAATTACTGTTTCCGCATCCGGTAATAATTCAGACAAATGTACACCCAGTGGAAAAATTACAGTTGATGCAGCCGGCAGTACAGGGTTTACTTATCGCTTAGGAAGCAGTGGTACCTACCAGGCGGACAATAGTTTTCTTAATGTTGCTCCGGGTGATTATACAGTGTATGCAAAAGATGGGGATGGTTGTGAAAAAACAACCACTGTAACCGTGGCGGCGTTGCCAAATGGTCCTTTATTTGCAGGCGTCGTATCCCTGATAAACAGCAAGTGTACCACTTGCCATGTAGCCGGCCATTCTTCCGGACTTGATTTTACCATTGAATGCAATATCGTTGCCCACAAAGACCAGATTAATACCGCAGCTGTAATAAACGGCAATATGCCAAAAGGTGGACCAGCATTAACTGCAAATGAGAAAAAAGTGATTACAGACTGGATCGGCGGAGGTGGTAAAAGCAGTAATTAATGAAACCTATTCAAAAGAAAAGGATGATACTGGCTTTTGTTCTTGTGGTTATACTGGGGGTGGGGATAGAATACAGTTTTTACCTCTATAATAAACCGCGAATAACTGCCTTGGTCAGTTCTACTGAACTTCGGATTGATGCTGCAGTTTTATTCAGGGACTATAAGCAGGATGAATTACTTGCTAATCATAAATACCTGAACAAAATAATTGAAGTGAAAGGAATAGTCCAGGAAATTGATTCATCCTCAGGTAATATGTCTGTTCTTTTACTTACCGGTTCGGAAGGGGCAATAAACTGTTCAATGGCTGTAATGCCTAAAGCCGATATCCATAAAAAGGAAATTTTGGTTAAAGGTAAATGTGCAGGATTTATGATGGATGTAATGATGGTGGATTGTGTAATTCCATGAAGTAAATAATAACATAAAATAGATCAGATTATGCAAAAGAAATTGAAGATTGCTATTTTCCTTACGGCTTCTGTAGGAGCATTTTTTTCCTGCACCAAAGACAACGCTGCCAGCCAGAATGCGAATACCAGCTGTAATACTGAGAATATGTCTTTTTCAAAAGACATACAACCCATTGTTTCTGCAAATTGTACAGCATCCTGCCACAATGCAGCAAATCCAACGGGTAATAGAATTTTCACCAGTTATAGTGGTGTGGCAAATGCCGTCGATAACGGCAAGCTAATTGGTGTTATTTCCCATAGTCCGGGTTACACTCCAATGCCACAGGGTGGTGCCAAATTATCTGATTGTAATATTTCAAAAATCAAAGCCTGGGTAGACCAGGGTGCTTTGGATAACTAGACTGGGTTTACCAAAAATATTGACCTATGAGAAAGATAGCCCTTCTTTTTATTCTGGTTTGTTCTTATATAGCTGGCTTTAACCAACACTATATTACAAGGAATGGTGTCGCCCGTTTTTATTCCAAAACCGACCTTGAAGATATTGCTGCGGAAAACAAACAGTTACTGGCAATTATAGACCCTTCCGGCAGAAGCATTGCAGCATCTATACTTATGAAAGGTTTCCTTTTTAATAAAGCCCTGATGCAGGAACACTTTAACGAAAATTATGTGGAAAGTGACAAGTACCCCAAAGCAGTTTTCGAAGGCGTATATACTGATCCGGTCGATGCCGGAAAAAATGGCACTTACAAATTGTCGGTAAATGGAAAACTAACCATCCATGGGGTTACCCGGGAAATTTCCCTGCCTGCGATTTTGGAGGTGATAGATGGTGTTTTAAAGGGCAAAGCTGAATTTCAAATTACTCCCGAAGATTATAAGATCAATATCCCTTCATTAGTACGTGATAAGATTTCTAAGAAAGTGGATGTGTTTATTTCATTTGAGTGCAAAAAACAATGAACCAGATAACGTTCTTTATGCGAAAACTACTTCCTTTTGTTTTATTGTTTGCAACTGTTTCTTCGTCTGTTGAAGCCATGGCTCAGAATGACAGTGCTTCCTTATTAAATGAACTATCAGGTATGGCTCCGGAAATGGCTAACCTGCCGGTAACCGGAACTTTTAAAGGAACTTATATCCTCAATACAGCTAGTATTGAATCACCTGCAAAGGGAGTTTTACAGGTTATGATTATGCACAGGTTCGGCAAATTGAGCGATGGGGCTTATGACCTTTTCGGATTAGACAATGCTACGATCCGGCTCGGCCTGGATTATGGCATAACTGATCGCTTGATGGTGGGTATCGGGAGGAGTTCCTTTGAAAAGAATTTTGACGGATCATTGAAATATAAAATCCTGAGACAAACTACCGATAACAAATATCCATTATCAATTAGCCTTAATACCGGCTTAACTTATACCACTCTCAGGTATGCCGACCAACCATACCTTGATGCCACATATCGGACAAAATATTTTACCCAGCTGATGTTAGCGAAGAAATTCAGTACAGCGTTCTCTTTGCAGGTAACGCCCAGTTGGTTACATTATAACCTGGTGCCTGAGGCGGTGGATAAAAACAACATTTTTGTATTAGGTGCAGGTGGGCGTATCAAATTAACAAAACGGCTTAGTATAAACGGGGAATACAATTACCTGTTCCCTAACCAGGTTGTTTCAAAAGAAGTATACAATTCACTATCTGCTGGTTTGGATATTGAAACAGGAGGGCATGTATTCCAGTTTATATTCACTAATTCGAGAGGGCTGGTTCCTCCCGTTTTCCTTGCAAATACAACTGATAGCTGGGGTAAAGGTGGTATTTATTTTGGCTTCAATATATCCAGGGTCTTTAATACGGGGCAAGCAAAATCCATTCCAAAGTAGTATTCATATATAATTCCTTCCATTGCTTTTTCATCAATGTTCTTACCTCTGTTTCCTCGCAACCATTTCCAAAATCCTTCCCTGTCACACAAGGATTGAAAAGTTTGTATTAAAAGCGTGTCAAAACTGAGGTCCGGGTCGGTCATAGTCGGTCGTAGCGATTCTAACGTGTCCAGTACAATTGGTAGTAAACCGATACCCGGACTCAGTTTTTATGGGCAAATCTTATAAGCATTTCTGTCTGGAAAAGGTCTGACGCCAATGCTATACTGCTAACCCGGGGTTTTACTCTCATATATGGGGATTAAATATTTTCACTTGGAACTCCAATTGCCTCAGCAAATATGACCATTACATTCCCTTCCTGGTGTGGAGTCAAAACTGCATGACCAGAACCACAATAGGCAGTAAAAGCATCCAGGTCTTCCCGATGAGAGAATGAATGCCAAATTCGGACATTAAACGTATCAAAAACGAACAGTAGTAAGTCTATGGAAAAATCTAAAACCAAGGTATTCAATCATTTAGTGACTTGGCATTCTCTTGGTATAATCCCTTTCAAAATTAAAAAACATGAGAAAGTTGCTTTTCATCCTGCTGCCGGTAATTGCCATGCAGGCCCGGGGACAGAATCCCGGAGCCCAACAACCCTATTTGACCCAAAATTTTGGTAAGGAAGCCGTCCGGAATATAAGGGTTGAAACAACCGGTGGAAATATTTCAGTTCAGGGCGTTGATGAAGGCACAAGGATTGAAGTATATGTTTGGGCAGGTAACAAGAAAAGTTCAGAATATTCTAAAGAGGCAATAAAGAAAAGGATAGATGAAGATTATGACCTTAATATTTCGGTGGTTAATAACCAGCTGATTGCTACTGCAAAGCCAAAGAAAAAAAATGGCAACTGGAACAGTACCCTAAGTATTTCCTTTAAAGTATTTACATCAAGGAATGTATCCAGCAAACTTGTTACCAGTGGAGGGAATATTAGTTTGAGTGACCTTGAAGAAGGTATGCAGGATTTTACCACTAGTGGGGGCAACCTTGAGATTAATCATGTTGGCGGAACAATTGATGGAGTAACTTCCGGTGGGAATATTTCTGTAACTGATACAAAAGCTAAAGTTGAGCTGACAACCAGCGGTGGAAATATAAATGCAACAAATTGTGAAGGAGAACAAAAACTGTCGACCTCCGGTGGATCCTTGCATTTAAGCAGGTTAAAAGGGAAAATCAAAGCAGTTACCAGTGGTGGTGATGTTCAGGGAGACCAGGTTTCGGGTGAATTGTCTGCAAGTACATCCGGCGGGAATATTGATTTAAGCAATATATCTGGCAGTCTTGAGTCTGCAACAAGCGGTGGAAATATCAGGGTGAGCATGAAAACTACGGATAAATACCTAACGCTAAGTAATTCAGGCGGAAATATCGATTTGCAGCTGCCGGCTGGCAAAGGATATGACCTGAAATTACAGGCTGACCAGATAAGAACCTCTACACTTACAAATTTCAGTGGTGATGTAGAAGACCATAGCATAAAGGGAAAACTGAATGGCGGTGGTATCCCGGTTACTGTTCATGCCAATAGCGGAAGTATCAATTTGACTTTCCTATAAAAAATATGGCGGGTATGGAACCAATCGCACTAAGTTCACCACGATTAACAGGAGTTTTGCTACCATCCCTGAACTGTATGGCGGACGGTTTGTAATACGTTTTTTTTGATCTTTTTCGAAGTTACAGTTACTACCAATTACATCCCTGTGCCGCTTGACGACCTGGACCTGTTTGATTGGGATGTTGAACAATACGAATACAGCTCCAATTTTTTCATTATCCTGGAACCGGGGATTCAGGTTGAATTCAACCTGCTGAAATGGATGCGATTCAGGCCTGGTTTTTTTGGGGTCGTACTTTTAGAAGCAGTAGTAAAGGAGTTTTGGATAATGACCTTATCGGGGTATCAGGAAACCTGACACTAAAGTTTGTCCACTTTTAAACGCCCTGCCAAAACTTTATTTAATGTGCTGCCGCTGCAGCTGAAAGGTCAGATTTCTTCAATTTATGTGTTTTGACCATCAATATAAAGGGCACACAGACCAAAAACAAAATTCCTATATAGAGAAATACGTCCATATAAGAAAGCACTGCAGCCTGTTTTAAGGCGGAGATATCCATCATTTTATGTGCACTGCTGATAGCCTCGTTCTCGGGCATACCGCTGGCAATAAACCGGCTTACCAAACCATTAAATTTAGACATGTACAATGTATTGTCTGGTGTATAATGTTCGATCAACCTTGCGCGATATACCTGGTTCTGTTTAGACATATAGGTAGTGATCATGGCAATACCGAAAGACCCGCCCAATTGGCGCATCATTCCGGTGAACGCTGCACCCTGTCCAATTTGTTGTCCCTTTAAAGTGGAGAGCGAAAGGGTAGTTACGGGGATAAACAGCATGCCCATACCAATTCCCCGGGCAATCAGCATCCAAAAGAAATTATCTGCAGAAGTATCGGGTGTTAGAATTTTATAGCCCCAAAAACTGTAAACAAAAAAGATCAGAAGGCCTATGGCAACAAGTAAAGGCTGACTCACTCCTTTTTGCAACAATTTGCCAATTAAAGGCATCATAAAAGCTGTAGTTAAGGCTGCAGGAATCATCAGCATACCTGCCTGCTGGGCGGTCCAGCCTAAAGTGCTTTGTGTATATAAGGGAATGATGAAAGTTGATCCATATAACCCAAAGCCCATGATAAAAGACATAATTGTACCTATGCGTAAATTTCCATTTTTTAATACCCGCAATTCTACAATAGGGTTATCGTAGGTAAGTTCCCTCCAGATGAAGAAAAAGAAACCAAGCACTGCCGTAATTGTGGTAATAACAATGGTGGAACTATTGAACCAGTCTTCTTCCTGACCACGTTCCAAAACATATTGCAAGGAGCCAACAAAGGTGGTCAGTAATAGTATCCCCCAATAGTCGATTTGGCTGGAGCTTGTTTTTTCAGTGTATTTTGGACTGCGAACAAATTCCATGATCAAAACGGCTGCAATAATCCCAATTGGGATATTGATATAAAAAATATATGGCCAGGAAAAATTAGTGACGATATAGCCACCTAGTGGCGGGCCCAGGGTAGGTCCGATGATCACGCCAAGTCCATATATAGCCTGTGCCATACCTCTTTTTTCCGGTGGATAACTTTCAGTAATAATGGTTTGCGAGGTTACCAATAATGCACCACCTCCCAGACCTTGTACAAACCGGAATGCGACTAATTCCCAGATATTCGTGGCATTACCACACAAAAAGGAAAAGATGGTAAATATGATAACAGATGCCGCAAAATAATTCCTGCGGCCAAATTGTTGTGAAAACCAACTGGTCATAGGTACAACAATAACGTTTCCGATAGCATAGGCAGTAATGACCCAGCCAACTTCGCTTAAAGTAGCACCCATATTGCCTTTCATATCGTTAAGGGCTACGTTTACAATGGTGCTGTCAACAATTTCAAGCAGCGCACACATAATTGCTGTAATCGTAATGATTACCCTTCTGCTGCCATATTCAACCAGGGATTCCTGTTGCATAGTAATGATCTGGTCTTGATGAATTATTCCGCTTTGTCAAGGTGAACATCAACTGAAACGTTCATGCCTGGACGAAGGTTTTCTAGTTTTTCATTTACTTCGGTAAAATCAATTTTCACCGGGAGGCGCTGCACTACCTTTACAAAGTTACCACTGGAATTGTCTGGTGGTAATAAAGAAAAACGTGAACCTGTAGCAGGTGAGAAGGAGCTTATTTTACCAGCGAATTTCTGTCCGGGAAATGCATCAGCGGTTATGATCGCTTTCTGGCCTTCTGCCATTTTATTCAATTGGGTTTCTTTGAAATTAGCAACAACCCAAATGGAATTACTTTGTACCAGGGAAAAACATGCTTGTCCGGCTTGTATGAACTGTCCAGGATGAACGTTTACTTTTGATACCCGGCCATCTGCGCCAGCAGTAACAACTGTATAGGTAAGGTTAAGCGCTGCAGCGTCACGTTCAGCTATGCGCTGAAGAATATTCGCATTAGAAACGTTTATTTGCTTTGCAGTGGCCTTACTTTGGGAAGCAGTGGCATTGGTTTGACGGATGGCTACTTTCCTTTGTTCATCCAGAACCTTCAATTGCTTTTCGGCAGTTTGTTTGGCCGCAGACGCCTGCTCATATTGTTGCTGTGTGATGCTGTGGTCCGCAAACAGGTTTTCATAACGTTTAAAATCCTGTTCTGTTCTCCAGAGATTAACTTTTGCGGTTTCGATCTGTGCATCAATTGTAGCAACATTCGCCTTCGTAGTTGCAATATTAGCTTCAGACGCACTGGTATTAGCCTCAGCGGCGCCAAGGCTGTTTTTTGCAGCCGCAATAGCGGCTTCAGCCTGTTCCAGTTTTAACTTGAAATCGCGATCATCCAATATTAGCAGGGTGTCGCCTTTTTTAACCAGTTGGTTGTCTTTCACTCGGACTTCGGTGATATACCCACCAACCCTTGGGATAACGGGACTGATATCTGCTTCTACCTGGGCGTCATCAGTATCTTCATGGTGCTGTCCATGAATGTACTTTGTAATACCGAACGCACTTCCACCCAGTACCAGGATGGCGAATACAACAATAAATCGCAGGTTCAGTTTCTTTTTTCCTTCAACAGGAATCGGTTGATTTGCTTTTGGTTCCATAATCGGTTCAATACATTAATTGTATATAATTATTTACTTGCCGGAAAATTGGTTGAAAGTATTCCGGCGCTCTCTGCAAGTTTGTAATTGCTGACTTGCGCATCAGCCTTCGCGAATTCAATATTCAGCTGTGCCCGCAGCCTGGCCACATTTGCATCGAGTACCTCAGTAGTCGTTGCAAGGCTATTATTAAATTTATTCTTGACGATGCGGTAATTTTCATTGGCTTGTTCAACTGCCTTTTCTAATACTGCAATCTTCCTGATTGCCAAAATTGCTTCCTGGTAGTCTTTGTTGAGCTGCATCCGAATGCCATCATTTAACATGGCCTGGCTTACAATTATTTGTTGCTGTCGAGCTTCGGCCTGACTGATTTTAGCTTTTGTTTTCCATAAAGAGGAAACACTGTATCTTACGCCAAGGCCCAGGTTTGTTGCATTTGTAATAGTCAATAGTCCCGGAATATCTGCTGCAATTAATCCTCCCGTAACTGCAATGCTGGGGTAATAATCTCCCCTGGCAGCTGTTATTGAACTGGCAGATGCCTTTTCACGCTGTTTCAATGCTGCAAGATCCTTCCTGTTATCTGCCGCAAGGGTCTCCCATTCTTCCAGTGATTTGTCCACAGCCAGTTCTTTAGCTGGAAAAGAAGTTTGCAATATTGACGTCTCTGGTAACCCAAGCAGGATATTCATATTCACATTTGCCAGCTTCCGGTCTTTTTCAGCTTCCAGTAAAGTAAGTTCCAAGGTAGATACTTCGAACTCCGCTTTCAGTAAATCATTTCGTGCCAGCAGGCCGTTTTTTTCGAGGCTGGTAAAATCTTTCACCCTTTGGTTTGATTCAATTAATGATTCCTTTACTACACCGATAGCTGCATCTGCTTTATACAGATTTGTATATGCCAGTATGATATTTTCAATAACTGCACCACGATCGTGGTCACTGTCGAGCTTTGCTGCTTCAGCAAGGTAACGGGCACTTTCAATGCCTGATTTTATTTTGAAACCAGAAAAAATTGGCTCGCTCACATTAAGTGAACCATAAAAAACACTATGAACTTCAATAGGTTTTGTTGCCTGTCCGCCGCCACTGCCGCCGAGAGCGCCTTTCAGGCTTTCATCCACATTAATATTGGGTCTTGGTAAATATAGCGCAGATCCTGAAACCGAAACATCCGGCAATTTATTTTCTTCAGCTTGTTTTAGGATTGCTTTCGCTTCATCAATTTTCGCAGTGGATAATTTTAGTTTATTGCTATTCTTAAGCCCCAGTTCGATAGCTTCCTCCAGGCTTATTGGCCTGATATCCTGTGCCAGGGCCGGAACTGCGGGGAGCAGGAAAGCCAGGAATAAAAATTTAAATACGATAGACGGTTTCATCATGCTATAATTATTGTTTGCCTTCAATCAAAAAATGCCAGGTCGTTGAACAGGTTAGGTAATAGGTTGTGTTAAAGCCGCTTTCATCATTTGGAATAAATGCACCTTAAGGCGTTCCCGCATCATATTCCCAAATTCTTCTTCAGATAAATGCTCACTTTGATAAATAATTTTTAAGTAATCAGCATTATTACATACACTCATCAGTGTTCCCATCATGGTATGCATCAGTAAGGATACATCGACTGTATTTTTAAAGAAATTTTTCGACTGCCCCTCATCGATTAACTGCCTGATCATACCTTGGTTGCGCTGTTTCGTCGCATTAACGATCTTGCTGATATTTTTGATTTCTTTAATAGCTGGTTCACGGTTCATTATCTGGTAAAATGCGAAATTGTTAATTAGTTTGTCTACATAACTTGTCACCAGTATTTCCAATTTTTCGAAGGGGTTGAGGACGGTATTTTCGAGCAAGGCTTGTAATACGACCCTGCTGGAATCAATGCGGTACACAAATAGGGCTTCAAGTAGTTTTTCCTTTGAACCGAAATAATAAGAGATCATAGCCACGTTAACCCCGGCCGCCTGGGCAATATCCCGAACCGAGCTGGCAGAATAACCTTTTTCTGCAATTAACTGTTCTGTTGCCAGCAAAATAGCTACCTGCTTTTCAGAATAATGGAGATCCTGGGGGAGATTTTCTTTCATTGCGACGCAAAACTAAACAAATGTTTAATTAAATTAAACGTTTGTTTAATTTAATTATGATTTTCTTAACAAATCTGTTCATGCATGTATATGCAGCCGAAAATTCCCCTCATTTGCAGTGTATTAAGGTTTGCAGCTCTTTTAAATCGACTAAGTTTGGGCCATGCCTACTGGCAAAGCACAAAGGAAGATTGATTATGATGACCCTTAAAGAAACAATTTATTCATTATACAGTGTTGCACTTCAGGAAAAGATCAGCCTTTTGCAAAGTTCCCTTGATGACCTGAAAGAAAGTGGTAAAAACGAAACAAAAAGTACTGCCGGTGATAAACATGAAACTGCTCTGGCAATGCTGCAATTGGAACAGGAGAACATACGGAACCAGCTAAAAGAAGCCATCCGGCAATGGGATGAGTTGGAAAAAATTGATCCAGCCAAGGCAAGTTACATGGCTGGTAAGGGAAGCCTTATCAAAACCAATCGGGGGTATTTTTTTCTGAGCCTGGCTTTAGGCAAACTAAAGGTAAATGGGAATGACATCATTGCTTTATCAACCCAATCACCCTTGGGCAACAAATTTTTAGGCGCAACTGCAGGCCATTCTGTTACCGTAAATGGTAATGTTTATTTCATAGAAACGGTGGAGTAGTAAAATCCCCGGATAGTAATTCAAGTAATCTTCCTAATTTATGCCCCAGCCAATTTATTATTTAAAAATTGCCTAAATTAAACAGCAATGAAAAAACTAACTGTCCTAATTGTGGTGTTATTCCTTACAACACAGCTATTCAGCCAACATTTTACAAAAATTTTCAATGGTAAGGACCTGACCGGATGGACCACTCATGGTACAGAAAAATGGTACGTTGAAAAAGGTGAATTAATTTGTGAAAGCGGTCCCGATAAACAATATGGTTATCTGTCAACCAATAAGGACTATAGGGATTTTATCCTCGAGCTGAAATTCAAGCAGGAGGCCAATGGTAATAGCGGCGTTTTTATACGCTCAGGAATTGAAGGCACAAAAATAAGTGGCTGGCAGGTTGAAGTGGCACCGATAGACCAGCACACCGGTGGTATTTATGAATCATACGGAAGGGGATGGCTGATATTACCAAAACCAGAAGATGAGAAAAACCTGAAAGTGGGTGAATGGAATGAAATGAAAATCCAGGTTATTGGTGATGAAATTACCAGCTGGTTAAACGGCAAGCAAATGGTTTACCTGAAAGATGAAAAAATTGGTCAGGGCCATGGCTTTATTGCTTTGCAAATTCACGACGGCGGAGGCATTAAAGTAAGGTGGAAAGATATAAAGATTAAATCCCTTGATAAATAATTAAGTACTCTTTTTGAATAACAACCAATTGATAAAGCATTACTAATGGAAAGAAAAAACGGATCATCACGCAGGCATTTTTTAAAACACCTTGCAACCGGAACTGCCGCAGTTGCAGTCGGCTCTAATTTGTTTGCTGCAGAAGAAAGGAATATTTTTCAGCAACAACTTTTCCGAAAACCATTTAGTCCGAATGACCAGGTTAATATCGCCCTTATAGGTGCGGGCGGAATGGGTACTCAGGATACAATTACAGCATTGGGTGTACCAGGTGCCAAGCTGGTAGCGGTATGTGATCTGTATAATGGCCGTTTGGAAGATGCCCGCAAAAAATGGGGGGCCGACTTGTTTACTACCCGCAGTTATAAAGAACTTTTGAACAGGAAGGATATTGATGCGGTGATTGTTGCTACTCCTGATCACTGGCACCAGCAAATCTCTATCGATGCCATGAAAGCAGGTAAGCATGTGTATTGTGAAAAACCAATGGTGCATGCAATTACTGAAGGACCTGCAGTTATCCAGGCGCAAAAACAAACCGGTAAAATATTCCAGGTCGGTAGCCAGGGGGTTTCTTCACTGGGAAATGAAAAGGCGAAAGAATTGCTGAAAGACGGTGCTATCGGCGAATTAAATTATGCTGAAGGTTTCTGGGCCCGCCATTCACCGATCGGCGCATGGCAGTATCCCATACCTGCTGATGCTTCCCCAACCTCCGTTGACTGGGAAACTTTTATCAGCAATACGACAAAACGGCCATTTGATGCAACGCGGTTTTTCCGCTGGCGCAATTACCGCGATTATGGCACCGGAATGTCAGGTGACCTTTTCGTTCACCTGTTTTCGAGCCTGCATTTTATTACGAACTCGTTCGGTCCTAATAAAGTATATGCATCTGGCGGTTTGCGCTACTGGAAAGACGGCCGTGAAGTACCCGATGTGTTACTAGGGACTTTTGATTATCCGGAGAGCCAGGCACATCCAGCATTTAACCTGTCACTCCGTTGCAATTTCGTAGACGGAACCAGCGGCACTACTTATCTTAAACTTGTAGGAAGCGAAGGGTCAATGGATATTACCTGGGATAGCGTAACCGTAAAGCGCAATAAAACTATCGAATCAGATGATCCTTTCTTTATTGAACAGATGCGGAAAGCTGGAAAACCTATCACAGACCGTAAAAGGATTCTTGCACCTGAAGAATATACTTTTGCTGCAGAAAAAGGATACCTGGGTGGACCGCACGACCATTTCGTGAACTTTTTCACTGCAATCCGCAATGGCGGATCTGTAGTTGAGGATGCTACATTTGGATATCGTGCAGCAGCACCGGCATTATTATGCAACGATAGTTACAACCAGGATACCGCAATGTTGTGGAACCCGGAAAAAATGCAATTAATTAAAAAATGATTTTTAGGGAGTTGTAAAACTCCCTTTTTTTATTTCTGCATTTTTAATGCACCTGATTTAATATATTGTAATCCTTCTTCAGTTAAGGTTACAGTGGAATCAACCCCATGTTGTTTAAAGTTCACCAATTGTTCATTTGCCAATTCCTGCAGGTGAACAATAATGCTATCCCATGGAAGGGTCTGCCTAAGGATTATCTGGTTTGGTTTACAAGAATAACGGGTAGGCGAAGGAGTATCCTGAACAATCGAATAAAGTATTTCTAAAGTTTTGTATCGGTTATTCATATCTACTAAAATAACAAGATTATCCCTACCCATCGGCCCAAATTTTTGAATGTGAATAAGTTTAGCCGGTTGGTGGGTAAAGAAAGTTTATTCTTTTACCGTTAGCGTTTCCTTTAGCCGGATATCCCTTGAAGAAGCACCAATCATTATGCGGAAATCACCGGCTTCCTCGGTTTCCTTCAGCAAATTGTCAAGCATACGCAGCATTTCCGGTGTAATTTCGAAACTGATTTTCTTTTCTTCGCCCGGTTTCAGGCTGACCCGCTGAAAACCTTTTAATTCCATAACCGGCCTCGAAATCGAGGCCAGCAGGTCGCGGATATACAATTGAACCACTTCTTCCCCTGCCTGTTTACCTGAATTCCTTACCAGGCAGCTCACTGTTGTTGTGCTTCCTTTCCGAATATTATTTTGGCTGAGCTCAATTTGGCTGTATATAAAACTGGTATAGCTCAATCCATAGCCAAATGGAAATAAGGGCAGGCCCGATAAATTATAATAATCATCACCTCTGCCAGTTGACTTATGATTATAAACCAGGGGCAATTGCGCTTCATGTTGCGGAAAGGTGATTGGTAGCCTGCCTGCAGGATTATAATCTCCGAAAAGTATGGCAGCCAGCGCATTTCCCCCTTCTTCCCCGCTGTACCAGCTGTCAATAATACCATCCACTTTATTGATCCATTTGTTCATGGTTATGGCACTGCCACCGGTAAGCACAACTATTACTGGCTTTCCTGTTGCTGCGATTGCTTCAATCAGTTCTTCCTGGTGACCGGGGAGGGACAGGAAAGCCCTGTCCTGGAACTCCCCTTCATGGATGCCTGCAGTTATAATAGCAACATCTGACTGCCTCGCAACTGCCACAGCCTTACTGATCTGCTGGCGCCAATTGTTGTTTTGCCCAACGGTCCAGATTAAACGAATTTTGGCATTGCCTACCGGTTCATAAAATTCCACCCGCAGGTCATACTTTTTATTTTCTTCAAAATGCCACCGGGCCATTTGGGTACTGTAGGATTGCTTTTGCCAGCGGTCTACAACAAGCTGGTTATTGATGAAAAGCCGGTAGCCATCATTTCCATCCAGGCCAATGGAAAAGTTGCCGGTTTCCGGCGATACGATTTGCCCGGTCCAGCGCACCGAATAAAAATCGAGGTTCACAGGTTCTCCAGGTGAAAACAGTGTCCAGGAAAAATTCAGTTCAGGATCGGTACGGCTCATTACTGGTTTGCCCTCTAATACCACGTTATTGAAATACTCGCCTTTTAAACCAGGCCCGTTTAAGCTGCTTAAGAATTTTGACGGGACCACTGTCCAGCTTTCTGATTGAATACCCGCACCAGGGGAATAGTTTACAGTAATATTTCCCGCTCTTTTTTCAATACCTTTTAATATACTGATGGTGCCATTACCTTTGCCACTATAGCCGCCAAGGCGCCCAGCTGTGGCTTCTTCCCCAATTACCGCAATCCGCTTGATTTTTTGGGGTAATGGCAAAACATTGTTATTATTTTTCAATAGCACCATTGATTTCAGTGCGGCTTCCCGGGCAATTGCCTTGTGCCGGTTTTCACGTTGTAATTGCTGTATAAGTTCTTCAGATACATAAGGATTTTCGAATAAGCCCAGTTCAAATTTGGCGGTTAATACCCGCGATACGGCATCGTCAATCCTTTTTTGATTCGCTTCCCCATTCAAAAAAGGAGCAATGAATAATTTATGGTGCTGGTAATCGGTTTGGAAAATAACATCCAATCCATTGTTAATGGCATTCTTTCCAGCATCTGCATATGTTTTTGCCGTATAGTGCAATACTACATCGCCACCAACCGCATTGGCATCTGAAATTACAAATCCTTTGAAGCCCCAGTCATCCTTCAGTTTGTCGGTTAATAACCAATGGTTTGTAGAACAGGAATGGCCATCAAGGGAATTATAGGCAGTCATCACTGATCTTGAACCACCTCTTTCTATACAGGCTTTAAAAGGCACCAGGTAAATTTCATCAAGTAAGCGTTCATTCCAGTGAATAGGATAGCTGTCGCGGCCTCCATCGCCTACATTGGCCAGAAAATGTTTCGGCGTAGTAATAATGCCCATATGTTCGAAAGATTTTACGAAAGCAACACCCATTTCGCTGGTCAGGAAAGGATCTTCGCCATAGGTTTCTTCGGTTCTTCCCCAACGAACATCGCTGGCTATATTAACAACCGGAGATAAGATATCCCTTATTCCCCTTGCTTTTGTTTCTGTCGCAATAGCGGAGGCTACCTTGCGCATAACTGCAGTATCCCAGGTAGCGGCCAATGCGATAGACTGCGGGAAAGCTGTGGCTCCATCCCTGACCAATCCATGCAGGGCTTCATCAAATGCTATAACGGGAATGCCTAACCGGCTTTCTTCCACAAAATATTTTTGTATGGCATTTATTTTCCTGGTCAGCGCGACCGCATTTTCTGATGTATTATAAGTAAGCAATTGGCCGCCTGCATCACCTTTCGAGGCAGCACTTACCTGGAAACCAAATATCCCATGGCTGTACTGGTCTTTTGTTGCTTTATCAAGGTCGCCGGGAATCATAAACAATTGCCAGAATTTTTCCTCGGGGGTCATCCTGGAAAGCAAGTCCTGAACCCTTTCAGGTATTGGTAATTTCGGGTTTTTATAGGGTGCAAGCTGTTGCCCAAAGGTAATTTTGGTGCATAAAAAGAGCAGAAACAGTAAACTTGAAATTCTCACTTTGCGTATTTTTAATTATTCTGGCATGATGCTGAATTGATACGTAAATCTAGTAATGTTATAGTTTACAGCAGCACCTTGGAAAGTACAAAACTGACTGGAATTTATCCAATTTTAAAAAAGTTTTACAGTGAAAATAATCACCCTTTGCCTGGCTTTTTTTGTGGGAACTGTTGCTGTTCAGGCGCAGGAACATAATATGTCTTCCGGCTATGTTCGTCCGGTGGACCCGGAAGTCTTACAGAAACTGGCACATTGGCAGGACCTGAAGTTTGGCCTTTTCATGCACTGGGGTACTTATAGTCAGTGGGGGGTAGTTGAAAGCTGGAGTATCTGCCCGGAAGATGAAGGCTGGACCCAGCGCCGCGGGCCTTATTCAGCAAATTATTATGACTACAAAAAGGCCTATGAAAATTTGCAAACCAGTTTTAACCCAACCCGTTTTAATCCTGAAAAATGGGCGGCTGCGGCAAAAGATGCCGGAATGAAATATGTTGTGCTCACCACAAAACATCATGATGGGTTTTGCATGTTTGATACCAAAGAAACAGATTATAAAATAACGGATGAAAAAACTCCCTTCTCTAAAAATCCACGGAGTAATATTGCGCTGGAAGTGTTCAATGCCTTCCGGAAAGATGGGTTCATGATTGGTGCTTATTTCTCAAAACCCGACTGGCACGTACCCACTTATTGGTGGCCCTATTTTCCGCCCAAGGACAGGAACGTAAATTATGATCCTAAAAAATATCCTGAAAAATGGACTGCTTTCAAGCAATTTACGCATAACCAGATACGTGAATTAATGACCGGTTACGGAAAAGTTGATATTCTTTGGCTTGACGGGGGCTGGGTGCGTCCATTCGGGTCCATTGATCCAAAAGTGGAGTGGCAGCGTACGATTCCTTATGACCAGGATATTGATATGGCTGCTATCTCTAAAATGGGCAGGTCATTACAACCAGGACTAGTGGTGGTTGACCGTTCCGTTGGCGGTGAGTTTGAAAATTATTTTACGCCCGAACAAACAATTCCTGCCAAGCCATTAAATTACCCCTGGGAAAGTTGTATTACCATGGGAGGTTCCTGGAGCTATGTGCCCAATGATACCTATAAGCCAACTAATGAACTAATCCATATGCTGGTTAGGATCGTATCCCGTGGTGGAAATTTCCTCCTGAATATTGGTCCCTCACCCGAGGGCGATTTTAGTGATACTGCATATAGCCGGTTAAAGGAAATCGGGCAATGGATGAAAATCCACGGAGAAGCTGTATATGGAACCATTCCTCTGGCACCTTATGAATATGGCAATGTTGTTTACCTGCAATCCAAAGACGAGAAGACCATTTATGCCTATGTACTAAGCGATAAGGATGGCCATATGGAACTGCCTGCACAGATATCCCTGGCTGGGATGCCTGTTCGAAAAAACAGCCAGGTATCCTGCCTGGATGCGCCGAAGGAAAAATTAAAACTGGCCCTTGTTAATGGTGTGTATACAATTGTTCCAACTGACAAACTAAAACAAAAAGCAATTTCCTTCCAGTACGCCACAACCTTTAAAATTGTGTTGTAACCGGATTGTTCTTATTTGGGATTTAGGCCCTGTTCAGAAAGAAAGTTGCAAATGAATGAAGCTGATTCCCTGTAGCGGCGCTTTGCTGCGGCGCCTGTAAAGAAAGGATTGAAATGCCGCTGTAATTCATGATCGTAGCCCTCATAGATCTTTATCTTGTTAGGAATACCAATGGCGTCGGATTGCCTGTTAATTACCCTGCTGCCAAATAGGGTGCTGTCCGTGTAATCAATCGGAACCACTCTGTCTTTCGAACCATGAATGCTTACAATTGGCACCCTGGCATTGAATAGCCAGGTTGAGTCAAATATGGCCCCCCAGCAATTGACAATGGCGCTGATGTGCTGTTCTAAAACTGGCATAATGAGACTGTCAGCTCCTGTTAATCCAATTATTTGTGCCATTTTTCTGCGATTGCCATAAACAGCTTGCAGGGCGACCATTGCACCGGCGGAATTCCCTGCCAGGATAATTCTTCCTGTATCTATACCATAATTTTCCATGTTTTTCCTGAAAAAAGCAATCACCTGGTTGAGGTCTGCCATTGCATCAAAGCAACCTTCCGCAAGGTCCCTGTATTTAGACAATGTCCGTTTTTTGCTTAACCGGTAATTAACGGATGCGCATACATATCCCCGCTGTGAAAATGCTTTACTGAATATTGGAGTACTGTTCGACTTTTTGCTGCCCAGTTTAAATCCGCCGCCATGCATCATTATGATTAAAGGCCGCTTTTGTAAGGAATCAGTTTTAGGAGAATAGAGGTCCAGTAAATAATAACTTTTCTTAATCCCTTTTTTTGCCGGTACTCCGTAAGAAATATTTTTTTTCAATTCAATTTCCGGAAATAAAATGTCTTTGGGTTGTTCCACTCTTTTCTGCTGGGCCAGGCTGAGCTGTACGCAGGAAAACAATGCCAGTGAAAGGAAAGATAATTTCAGCATGGAAAAAAAACATTGAAAAATTACGAATTTTAAAGGGAATTTCTTGTCACTTAATCCGCGATTATTAGGTATTTTTCAGGCATGAAGAGAAAAATATTTTTAATCTTTCCATTATTGTTCCTGTTACCTATGTTACAGGCCCAGACATCAAAATTATTCCCGGCAGGGAAACTGGCAGTGCAGTGGGTTCTCGAAAGCAATAATTATGGGGGGAAGCCAAAGGCGCTGAATATACTAACGCTAACCAATAAGGGGAAAAGGGATTTTCCGAAAAGCGGCTGGACGATCTATTTCTCTACTTCATATGATATTACACCGGACCGCGTTGTGGCCGGATTACAATATGCCCATGTTAATGGGGATATCTTTAAGTGTTTTCCTACTGCAGCATTTGAAGGTATCAAGCCCGGCAAATCCATGAAATCAGATTTCCTTTCTGATGGGAAAGCATTGAATAATGTCGCTGCCCCTTCAGGCCTTTATATCGTGTGGGATACATACCCCGACCAGGGATTTGCTTTAACAGATTATAAGGTGTTGCCTTCAAAAGATACTACTGAAAATTATAAAACGCCTGCAATTGTCTATGAAGAAAACAAGCAGGTTGAAGAGATCGCCGCCAACAAGCTTCCGGTAGTATTTCCTACACCGGTATCTTTTACGGGAGGCGATGCTTCTTTTTCCATCGACCAGGATATTGCCATCATAACTGGGAATGAATTTGCTGCCGAAGCTGATTTTCTGGCTGATGCAGTAAGCCGCCTTATCGGAAAAAGACCCGTGATTGCAAGCACATTTATACAATCCGTCAGGTCAATAAATATTATTAAAGCGCCTATGAAAGAAGAGGCATACCGCCTAGTTATAAATAAGGATGGTATAGAAATTTCTGCAGGATCCGGTGCCGGGGTATTCTATGCCATACAATCTTTGCTGAACATGATTTCACCAGATCATTTATCTGAAGTAAAAAAATCCGTTCCTATTCCCGCTGCCACCATTGTGGATGAACCGCGTTTTGGCTACCGGGGCTTTACCTTAGATATAGCAAGGAATTTTCAGCCCAAAAATGAGTTACTAAGGATAATTGATCTAATGGCTATGTACAAATTGAATAACCTTCACTTGCACTTTAATGACGATGAGGGCTGGCGTATTGCGATGCCTTCCTTCCCTGAATTGACAGCTATTGGTTCGCAACGTGGACATACACTGGATAGTAAAAAATGGTTGCCACCATCTTATGGTGCCGGACCTGATCCCGGAAAGCTGCCCGCCAGCGGATTTTATACCAGGGCCGAATTTATTGACATCCTGCGTTATGCTAAGGCAAGGCACATTGTTGTGTTGCCGGAAATAGAAACCCCGGGGCATGCCCGTGCTGCAATCAAGTCGATGGATGCCCGCTATGAAAAATATATGAAGCAGGGCAACCCTGATGAAGCAAAGAGATACCTGCTGCGCGATATAAATGATCAATCTGTTTACAGCACAGCACAGCAATGGACAGATAACGTAATGTGTGTGGCTTTGCCTTCTGTATATAATTTTATTGAGAAAATTGTTGATGATGTAGTATCAATGTATAAGGAAGCCGGCGCACCGCTTACCACTATTCATTTTGGTGGTGATGAAGTTCCTGATGGTGCCTGGGAAAAATCCCCTCTTTGCCAGGAACTGGTAAAGCAGGATCCTTCGTTACAAGAAACCAATGACCTATGGTATTATTATTTTACCAAAGTTGATCAGATCCTGAAAAAGCACCAGCTAACCCTTTCCGGCTGGGAAGAAGTTGGTATGCGGAAGACCACATTGAAAGGCGTTAAGAAACTGATTGTAAACCCGGTGCTGGCCAATGAAGGCTATCGGTTGTATGTATGGAATAATATGGTAGGCTCGGGCAATGAAGACCTTCCGTATCGTCTCGCTAATGCTGGTTACAAAGTGATACTGGCACCAGTGAGCAATAATTATTTTGATATGGCTTATTATAAATCGACTGAAGAACCAGGTTACTTTTGGGGTGGATTTACTGATGTTGACAAAACTTTTTCTTTTACGCCTTTTGATTACTTCAAAAATACAAAGGAGGATGCAGCAGGCAATCCTGTTGGTCCCGAAACCTTTATAGGTAAGGACCAGCTTACTGCATACGGACAAGCAAATATTGTTGGATTGCAGGGCCTGATCTGGTCGGAAATGGTAAGGAGTGAAGAAAGGCTGGAATATATGGCCTTGCCAAAATTACTTGGACTTGCCGAGAGGGCATGGTCACCAGATCCTTCATGGGCTAACGAACCAGATACAGTAGCAGCAGGGGTTGCCTACAAGAAAGCATGGTCAACCTTTACCAATGTGCTTGGAAAACGGGAATTGCCCCGTCTTTCCTATACTTCCGGCGGCTACAAATACAGGATTCCTGCACCAGGTGTGCTGGTCAAAGATGGCCTGGTATTGGTGAACCAGCAACTTCCGGGTTTTGTGCTTAAGTATTCTACCGACGGGAAAGAACCTTTAATTACTTCGGCAACCTATACTGAACCAATAACTGAAAAAGGGACTGTCAGGGTTCGTGCTTTTGATGTAACTGGAAGGGGTAGTCGAATTGTTACAGTGGTAAATCAGTAGCTTTGTTATCGGGAACAGATCCGGTTAGGAGGCTAAATTCGAACTGCATTTCATTAAGCTTACGGTAAAGGCAGTTTTGGTTCATAAGTTCAGCATGCGTGCCGGATTCATGAACCATTCCTTTATCAATAACCACAATCTGGTCAGCGTTCCTGATCGTAGACAACCGGTGGGCAATTACGAATGAAGTGCGTCCCTGCATCAGGTTTTCCAGTGCCTCCTGCACCAGTTGCTCACTCTCGCTGTCCAATGATGATGTAGCTTCATCGAGAATCAGGATCGCGGGATTTTTAAGGATAGCCCTGGCAATTGCAATACGCTGGCGTTGGCCGCCACTTAGTTTGATTCCCCGCTCACCCACCAGGGTATCATACTGGTCGGGGAATTTTGATATGAAAAAATGGGCGTTCGCCTGCTTTGCTGCTGCAATGATTTCCGCTTCACTTGCTCCCGGTTTTCCATAAGCAATATTTTCACGGATGGTTCCTCCAAACAACAATACCTCCTGCGGAACAAAAGCCATCTGGTTCCTTAGTTGGGTAAGGGGAAAAGAAGTGGCAGGACGGTCATCAAAATACAAAGTACCGGAATCGGGTTGGTAAAATTGCAATAGTAAGGATGCTAATGTAGTTTTCCCGGCACCGCTGGGTCCTACAATTGCAACTTGCTGTCCATTAGAAGCAGTTAGCGAAAGATCTTTTAAAACTGGAACATCTTTTCTTCCAGGGTAACTGAAAGCAACGTGTTCAAACCGAACATTACCCCTCAAAGTGTAAGCAGTTTCAACAACGGTGGGTTGCAGGCTTACTGCTTCTCCTTCTGACCGGAGAATTTCCCGGACACTTTGCGTTGCACCCAGGGTTTTCTGTAATTGGGAAAACATATCCGCGAAACCTGCGAATGTGCCGCCCACGAACATTGAAAAAATAACAAACATCGTTAAGGATCCAATGGTTAGTTCCCCGTTTTGGATCATATTGGCCCCATACCACATAACAAATGCGATGGCCCCAAAAACGCTAAATATCATGAAGGAAACAAATGCGCCACGGTACCGCGCATTCGCGATGGCCGTATCGACTACAGCAAAAATACTTTTTACATAACGGCCAATTTCATAGAACTCACTGGTGAAAGCCTTTACAACGGTAATGCCCTGGAAAGTTTCCTGCACAATTATCCCGCTTTCTGCAAGCTGGTCCTGTGCCTTTCGCGACATTTTCCTGATTCGTTTGCCAAAGACTACGGCAAGCACAGCTATTACAGGCACTACAGCCAGCATAACAAGTGCCAGTTTAGTGCTGATCCAGAATATGAAAACAAGACCAATAATAAGTGTGAAAATCCCCCTCAGAAATTCAGCCAGCGTAAAGGAAATGGCGTCCTGGATCTGCGACAGGTCAGATGATATGCGGTTGCTTAATTCACCCACCCTTTTCTCGGTAAAAAAACTCATGGGCATGGTGAGCAACTTACTGTATACATCCTTGCGCATCCCGGCTAAAGATTTCTCACCCACTTCTGTAAGCAGGTATACACGCATGAAGGAAAATATGGTTTGTATGGAAAGTTGTATGAAAATTAGCAGCAGCGTTGTGTTAAGGCTCCAATGAATATTTTTCAGGGAAATTCCAAAGGGCATTCCTGTACCCTGGCCTGCCATACCTGGTATATTGCTTCCCGGTGATGCGGCGTCAATCATTTTTCCGAGGAATAACGGGAATAAACTGGTTGTAAAGGCAGACAATCCAATAAATACCAGGCTCATGATAAATTTGGCCTTATATGGCTTCAGGTAAGAGAACAATACCAATGCCTGTCGCAAACTTTCTTTGCTTATTTTTACTTTAGGCGGTTCCTCCTGTCTTTTTCCGTTACTATTAAATCTGCCTCTTTCCCTCGCCATAGAAATATACTGTTTCGAATGAAAATGAAACTGCAAGATAACCATAGCTATCACCAATTGTTCAAAAATTGGTTTAAAACAGCAGGGCAATTGTTGGTTCTGCTATTTTTTTTCATCCCCCCCTGCAAAAGCCAGTCTTCACCAATCGATTTTGAGAAGTATGATCCAAAATCCGGTTTAGTAGTGCCTGAGCACCTGTTGAGAAGGGCTAAATTTCCTTTTGTTGATGTGCATAACCACCAGGATGATATGTCTGCTTCAGCCCTGGAAAACCTCGTCAATGAAATGGACCAGCTTAATTTGCAGGTAATGGTTAACCTTAGCGGAGGAACAGGTAATTCCCTCAAAAAAATGACAACATCGGTAAAGAACAAATATCCCAATCGCTTTATAGTTTTTGCTAACCTTAATTTTAACGGCATTGGCAGCGATGACTGGACTGCCAATACAGTAAAGCAATTGGAAGAAGATGTGCGCAATGGCGCAAATGGCCTGAAAATATTCAAGAACCTCGGTTTTTCCGTTGTTGACCAGTATGGTAAAAGGGTAACTGTAGATGATCCTAGGCTTGATCCAATCTGGGATAAGTGCGCGGAATTAAAGATCCCGGTTTTGATCCATACAGCAGACCCAAGACAATTCTGGCAGCCGATGGATGAACAAAATGAACGCTTGCTGGAATTGCAGACCCATCCCGGCCGAAAAAAAAGCGACAATAATCCCGCACCCTGGCAAACCCTTGTTGATGAGCAACACAGGATGTTTAAAAATCATCCGAAAACTACATTTATTGCTGCCCACTTCGGATGGTATGCCAATGACCTCAAAAGCCTGGACAGCCTGCTGACCGATATGCCCAATGTATTAGTGGAATTTGGGGCGGTCATCGCAGAAATAGGCCGGCAGCCCAGGGCTGCTTCGGTTTTTTTTACGAAATACCAAAACAGGATACTGTTTGGTAAAGACAGCTGGGTGCCAGCAGAATATGCTACTTATTTCAGGGTGCTTGAAACAACCGATGAATATTTTCCCTACCACAAAAAATACCATGCTTTCTGGCGGATGTATGGACTCGGATTGAGTGATGAAATCCTGCGGAAAATTTATTATAAAAATGCTTTGCGTATCATTCCCAATATTGATTCCAGGCTATTCGATCAATAATTATTAAAATACAGGTATCATGAATAACCCTGCAATAAACCAGATTGCCATAAAAAAAGTGAGCAGGTCAGTTGTTACAGAAATGCCCGACCAACTGGCAGTAGAAGAACCTTTGGCAATACAATTGGTATACAGTTCTTCCCATGGAAGAATAAAAAAAAGTATTGCAGTAACCATGAGGACACCGGGTAATGACCTGGAACTGGCCTTGGGATTTTTATTCACTGAGGGTATTATTGAAGGCTTTGATCAGTTGGACTCTCTGCAGGTTAGCAAGTCAGATGAAAACCTGGTAATAGCTACTTTGAAAGAAAATGTAGTTCCGGTAATTGGCAGTACCTATCGCAATTTTTACAGTAGTTCCAGTTGTGGTATTTGCGGTAAAGCGAGCATAGATGCTATCTGGACAAATTTACCTATTAGGGAAACAGATGAAACATTCGGAGTCCCTGCCGAGCTTTTATACCAATTGCCCAATCAGTTACTGAATCACCAAACCGGCTTTGAACAAACGGGTGGTTTGCATGCCTGTGCATTGTTTGACAATAATGGAAAGCTATTGCATATAAGGGAAGATATCGGCAGACACAATGCACTGGACAAACTGATCGGCACAATTTTACCTGATAACCGGCACCTTTTGAAAAATTCAATTTTGTTACTTAGCGGCAGGGCTGGTTTTGAACTCATCCAAAAATCAGCAATGGCAGGAATACGGATGGTAGCTGCAATTGGTGCACCTTCCAGCCTTGCGGCAGAAATGGCTTTTGAATGCGGTATCACGCTCGTGGGATTCATGCGTAAGGATCGGTTTAATATCTATTGCGGAGGGCAAAGAATACAATTATAAAACTGGTGAAGACGTAGCGGCAGATCCCGAATTTTTTTGTATTACAAAAACAGGAAATCCATGAGTGAAATGATTAACAAAGAACCTGCGGCTGAAAATCCTGAAAAGTTTACGGGGATTAGACTTGGACCATTTAAAGAATCTGCTGGAGGGTTACCAGCAGTGCTGTCTTCCTTTAAGCATATAGTTGCTGAAGCAGGCTGGGTAAGGGGTTTAAAAGCCCTTGCCAGGGTAAACCAAAAGGATGGATTTGATTGTCCGGGTTGTGCCTGGCCAGATCCTGATGACGAAAGGAGTGGCATTGCCGAGTATTGCGAAAACGGCGCTAAGGCAGTTGCAGAGGAAGCCACTCTGAAAAGTATTGGTGCCGATTTTTTTGCAAACAATTCTGTACCTGAGCTGGCCCGGTTATCGGATTATGAAATTGGGAAAAAGGGAAGGATCACGGCGCCGATGTACCTGAAAGCTGGCGGACAAAATTATGAACCTATTAGTTGGGAGGCCGCTTTTCAGAAAATAGCCTGTTCACTCAATGAATTACAATCACCTGATGAAGCAATATTTTATACATCAGGCCGCACAAGCAACGAGGCAGCGTTTTTGTACCAGCTATTTGTTCGCCATTTTGGTACCAATAACCTGCCAGATTGCAGCAATATGTGTCATGAAAGCAGCGGGGTAGCACTTGGTGAATCATTAGGTATTGGGAAAGGTTCAGTAACCCTCAAGGACTTTGACCATGCAGAAGTGATCATCATTTTGGGACAAAATCCAGGAACCAACCATCCAAGGATGTTAACCTCCCTGCAGAAAGCCAAAAAGAATGGTGCAGTAATTGTTTCTATCAATCCATTACCGGAAAGTGGTTTAATTGGATTTAATCATCCGCAGCAGTTGAAAGGCCTGCTGGGACTAGGAACCACATTGTCTGATATTTTTTTACCAGTGAAGATAAACAGTGACATGCCATTGCTGCAGGCTATTGCACTATTACTTTTTGAGGAAGATGAAAAAGCGCCGGGTAAAGTGCTCGACCCCGTTTTTATTAGGGAAAATACAGATGGTTTTGAAGCCTATAAAAAACATATACAAAAGAAAAAACTCGCTGATCTTGCCCATTTGGCCGGAATACATGACGATGCGATCCGGGAATTGGTGCAGCTGATCCGGTATAAGAAAAAAATCATTGCCTGTTGGGCGATGGGGCTGACACAGCATAAGAATGCAGTTGATACTATAAAGGAAATCGTGAATATCTTATTACTAAAAGGCAGTATTGGTATTAAAGGTGGCGGTACCTGCCCGGTGCGCGGCCATAGTAATGTCCAGGGCGACCGAACGATGGGCATTTATGAAAAGCCATCCCGGGGTCTGCTTCAGGCAATTCGCCGGGAATTTCATTTTGATCCACCACAGGAACCAGGATTTGATGTTGTGGATAGTATCAAAGCGATGCATGGTGGATCTGCAAAAATCTTCATAGCATTAGGTGGCAACTTTCTCTCAGCCACGCCCGATACCGGATTTACCGCGGCGGCCTTAAGGAAATGCCGGCTAACTGTCCATATATCAACCAAGCTTAACCGAAGTCACCTTGTTCACGGTAACGAAGCGTTGATATTGCCTTGTCTTGGCAGGAGCGACCGCGACCAGGTAATGGGTACAGACCAGTTTGTTTCCTGTGAAAACTCAATGGGTGTGGTGCAACTCTCAAAAGGTTCACTGGCACCAGTTTCAGACCAATTGCTTAGTGAACCTCTAATTGTTGCAAGGCTCGCTAAAGCGGTACTTGGTGAACGTAGTAAAATCAACTGGGATAAGTTTATGGATGATTACGACCATATCAGGAATGCTATTGAAAAAACAATTCCTGGCTTTGACAATTATAACCAGAGAGTGCGGCAGCCGGGTGGTTTTTACTTGCCAAATTGTAACCGTGAAGGTCAGTTCGAAACACAAAGCAGGAAGGCAATTTTTAATATTGCCCGGTACCAGCCGGTTATCCTGGATGAAGGAGAACTAATAATGATGACTATACGAAGCCATGACCAGTTTAATACCACTATTTATGGGTTGGATGACCGTTACCGTGGTGTATACAATGAGCGCAGGGTAATATTCATGAACCCTGTTGATATGAAAATTCGCCACCTTGAAAATGGGGATATTGTTGATTTATATAATCACCATGATGGGGTTGAGCGGGTAGCCCGGCAATTTATCGTAGTTCCTTATGCAATCCCGGAAACTTGCGTGGCAACTTATTTCCCAGAAACAAATGTACTGGTGCCTATAACAAGTGTAGCCGAAAAAAGTAATACACCTGCATCGAAGACAGTAGTGATTAAAGTTGAAAAAAAATCATAAAATGAAGTCAAAACTACTTCTCATATTCTGCATAACTACCTTGCTTCCTGCATGGCACATAATCACTTTGGCGCGCAAAGAAAATATTCAATTTTTCCCTGCTACAGATAAACGTATCCGTTATACCGGAAGAATAGACTTCTCCAATCCGGATATGCCCAGGTTTTGGGCACCAGGAGTATATATTGAAATTGTTTTTGAAGGGCCAGCCTGTGAAATGGTTATAAACGATGAAGTGTTGTACGGCAGGCAGTACAATTATTTACAAATTCTGGTAGATGGCAAGACACTCACCAGGGTGCAGACAACTGGTAAACAGAATACCATCAAAATCGCTTCAGGGTTAGCTAAGGGCAATCATACAGCATTGATTTGTAAATGCACCGAATCTGGCGTCGGTTTTCTTGAATTGGTTGGTTTCAATTGCGCAGACTTAAAGCCTTTGCCACCTGCACATAAACTTAAAATGGAATTTATTGGAAACTCAATTACCTGTGGATCAGGTACTGATCAATCAGTTAAACCATGTGGACAAGGGGAGTGGTATGACCAGCAAAATGCATTTAATTCATATGGCCCGGTTGCTGCAAGGGTACTTAAAGCCCAGTGGCACCTGACCGCTGTTTCTGGTATAGGCCTAATTAAAAGTTGCTGTAATATGACGATAACAATGCCCCAGGTGTATGATAAAATAAATATGCGGGAAAATTCCGGACTTTGGGATCCTGGTAACTATCATCCTGATATAATTACTGTTTGCCTCGGCCAAAATGATGGCCTGCAGGATACAATTTTATTTCGGCAAAAATATATACTGTTTATCAGGCAGTTGAGAAAGGTTCATCCATCGGCAAAGATATTCTGTATTTCTAGCCCAATGGCAAATGAGGAACTTGCTGCTTACCAGCGCAAAAACCTTGGTGTGATTATAGCAGCATTACATTCGGAAGGAGATGGGAAGGTTTGGTCCTATTTTTTTACACAGCGCTACCATAAAGGTTGTGGTGACCACCCCGATCTGCAGGAACACCAGCAGATCGCTGATGAATTGGTGAAAGCCATTCAACAGCGATCTGCAGGGTGAGCTGCTATTTTTTTATTTGTTATTTGTTGCTGAGCTATTCCTGATTGTAGTTGTTCCGCCGCCATCTAGTGTTAGGTCAACCGGCTTGTTGGTTTTCCAGTTTCCCCTGGTGAAATCAGGAACGTCCATAGAGCGTGACCTGTTTTTTACTGAAGCTTCAGATAGTGGTGCAATTGAGCTCCAGAGCGCGGCATCGTATACGTTTTGGTCAAGAGGAAGGCCGTTGCGCAAGCAATCAATTAAACGCCAATCCATAATGAAATCCATTCCGCCATGTCCGCCAACACTTTTGGCTATGTTACCGATGTGTTTAACAATTGGTAATGTATATTTTTCTTCCAGGGATTTCATTTCTTCTGCAGAAGCCCATTCTTCCCCCAGTGCAATTCTGGCAGGTTCAGGCCATTTCTGGGCTATTCCCTTCGTTCCGCTTACAAGGTGGATGCGGGAATAGGGACGTGTTGAACTGACATCATGCTGCAAGAGCATAGTCTTGCCTTTCATGGTCCTGATAATGGTATTGTTCATATTGCCCCTGAAATGGGCTGTTGTAAATGGTTTAAAGAAATCATCTTTTGCAGCCAGTTCTTTTGCATGTGCCTGCATGGTGAAATCATTGGAAGACATGGAAACCAGATGGTCCATCTGGTCACCGCGATTGATATTAAGCACTTGTGCAATCGGGCCAAGACCGTGTGTCGGATATAGGTTGCCGTTACGCTTCGCATTTTCTTTCAGCCGCCACATGTCTGCATATCCTTTTTTGTCAAAGTTCAGGTTAACGAGGTTATGCAGGTAAGCGCCTTCGGTATGAACCAGTTCGCCAAAAACACCATTACGGGCCATATTCAGTGTAAGAAGCTCGAAAAAGTCATAACAGCAATTCTCGAGCATCATACAGTGTTTCCTTGTTTTCTCTGAGGTCTCTACAAGTTGCCAGCATTGGTCAATGGTAAGTGCAGCTGGTACTTCAGAAGCAGCATGTTTACCATGTTCCATTGCATAAACAGCAATGGGTGTGTGTAATGACCATGGAGTGGTTATGTAAATTAAATCGAGGTCATTACTCTCCGCCATTGCTTTCCATCCATTTTCACCTGTGTATTCCTTTGCTTTCGGAAGTCCTGCTTTTTCCAGTATCTTCTGGGCGGATGTAACCCTTTCTGGAAATTTATCGCAAAGCGCTTTAATTTCAACGCCTTCAATAAAACTCATTCTTTCCACTGCCCCTGGTCCGCGCATACCAAGACCAACAAAGCCGATGCGGACTTTATCCAATTTTGGTGCTGCAAACCCGCTCATGTTAAAATGTCCGGGTTGCTGGTTGCCTAGCCTTTTGTTATTTGCTTCACCATCAATTTCATTGCCTACTGCCCAGGCAGGCAATCCACTAACAATGGCACTTGTGCCGAGTGTTATATTCCTTAAGAAGTTTCTGCGGTTTGAACTCATGTTGTATTTTTTATATGGCTGTTTATGAAATATATTGATTCAGGATTTGAAGTAATTTTTCTTCCTTATCAAACAGTTTTTGTAAAAGGTCGATCTGGTTTATCGCCCTGTTATAATTATGTCCGGGATATTTCGCCCCATAATATATATCATTGTTAAAATGGTCGGCCAGGAAGCGAATCGCCTGCATATAAATCATGAATTTTCCGGCATAGACGAACGCTGCTTTCTCCGCTGGTGTTAGTACCTGCTTCATTTCCTGCAGATAGCCTTTAACAATGGCTGCAAAAATATCTTCCCTTATTTCATTTTTACTTAAGTCTGTTTCTTCCTCGCTGGCAGGCGATAAATAAGTCCGCAGCATATCTCCGGCATCACTTATATAATAACCTGGCATTACCGTATCGAGGTCTATTACGCACATGCCTTTGTTATTTTCGTCCAATAAGACATTATTGATCTTTGTGTCGTGATGCATTACCCTGATTTTAAATGAGGGGTTTTTACCGATTGCATCATATTCACGTACGATTTGCTCCTGATCCAGGATATATTGTACAGCTGTTTTTGCTGCCTGGATCCTTGTTTGATCACCATTAACCAATGACTCTGTGAATTGCTCGTATCTGAGTTTAAGGTTATGGAAATTGGGAATAGTATTGTGTAAGATTCGTGCATCCATTCCAGATAACAGGGCTGCGAATTTTCCAAACTGCCTTGCAGCCTCGAAGGCAACATCTGCCTGACTTACTACATTTTGGGTATGAGCGCCTTTGACAAATGGAACCAGGCGGAAATAACCTTCTCCTTCAAGGAAGGCAAGTTCTTTGTTCGAGATTGTTTTAATTGGCGTTACAAAAAGGTAATCCGGATAATGTTCATGCAGGTAATCGGCAATTTTTCTAACGTTTTCTGCAATGAACCTGGGCTCTTTAAAGACAGCCTGGTTTATTTTTTGTAAAATATATTCCGAATCTCCATTATATATACGCCATGTTGTATTGATAAGGCCAGAACCAAATGGTTCAAATTTCACATCTTCTGCTGAAATTCCAAATGCCGGTAGTATCGATCGTACCATTTCTTATTATGCTGTGGTGCTATTTTAACCGAACTTAAAACAAAACAGCCAGCAATCGGAATGCAACCGTTTGTTCAAAATTACGGAGTGAATGAACCAGGCTTGTTATTCTGAATTTTACTTCTTATTACAAGCGGTAAGGCCGTTTTTCGCATACAAATTACCGGGATTTTTTTTAAGATCAGTATTAAATACCAAACGGGCATTTTCAATTAGGCCAGCTTTCAGAAATGCCTCTCCAAGGAAGCGCCTCGCAGGTATTAACCAGTCTTTTGGTTCATTGTAAATCATGGCATCTTCCAAATCAACTGCAGTTGAATAAACATTAAAGGCATCTCCTGGCATTCCATTGGCTTCTGCAATCGCACCAGCAAGGATGGAACGTGCTACTAATCCGCCTGATTTTGGCGCATTCATTGCACCAATAGGTTCTGCCAGTAAGGTGTCTTTTAATAATTGGTCCATTTGTGCCAGACGCTGTGTCGCTTCCTTAACCTGGCCTTTCCTTGCATAAGCAACCCCCTTGGCGAAGTGCTGTAAAATCCTGGCGTAGGTTAATCGGTCGGCAAATTCCGGCTGAGCAAGAAGATCATCCCAATGACCAAAAGCCAGCATAGTCATTTCCGGTGTCAGGTATATATATTGGATATAATATCCAAGTTTAGGTATATCCATCCAATCTGGGGAAATACTTTGCCGGGTCTCCCTGGCCACTTTAAATGCATTTGAATAATTATCCAGCTGAATTGCACACGCAGCCTGCATATGCCGGTTATGGATTTCATATAAATCGGCTTTTTCCTCTACTGCAGGATAGAGTAATTTATATTGCGCATATTTTTGGACGGCTGAAGTGTTTACATCAATTCCCTTTTGGTAGTCACCTGTACGGACATAAATATGTGAAGGCATGTGTACCATATGCGATAAGGACGGTGCAAGGGAGCCAAGGCGGTTAGCACTATTAATTGCTCTTTCCGGGTTAGCTGAGGCTTCAATGGTATGGATATAATAATGGTTGGCACCTGGGTGATTGGGCTCGTTTCTTAGAATTTTTTCCAGCAGGCCAACAATTTCAGGAGTCCAGGCTTTGGGAGTACCATCATGATTCCAGAAATCCCAGGGATGCAGGAGCATCAAAGCATCTGCATAAATGGCGCCAACATCAGCATCATGATCAAATTGCGTGAATGCTCCCCTCATGGCGGCAGCATATTGTTCATTTAACACAGACTGCTGAATCGAACTATCCAGGCTATACCTGAGCTGTATCGCTTCAATCAATAATTTTTCTTTAGCTGATGCAGTTGATAAATGTGCAACTGCTTTTTGGGCAGCTGAATATGCTTCAACAGATGCTATATAGCCTATATCGTTGATATTGGGACCGAGGGCAAGTGCTTCACCCCAGTATAAGATGGCGGAATTCGGATCAAATTGCTGGGCTTTCCGAAAAGAGGGAACAGCTTCCACAATGTGAAAACCATAATATAGCCTGATCCCCTGGTTAAAATAGAACCGGGCACTATCATTTGTACTGGTAATTTTCCAATTCCATTTTCCAGTGCCTGGTAATGGAGTGATCCTGGCTGCCAACTTACCTATATCAAGGGTTTTCCAGTCTGGGGTGCAACTGATACGGGTTAATGATTTTTTTTGAATGGCCATCTGAAGGGCTTGCTGATCAATTCCAGGCAGCGGCTCTGTATAGGCAAGGAAGACAATGAAAGCCCATAGTAGGAGCATTTTCATGAAATGTCATTTTCCAAAAGATACCAAAAAAACGGTAAGATTGAATCAGGCATCTTCCTTTTTCCAATGCTTTCTTTGCTGCGCCAGGTAACGATCCAGTAACATCAATCCTAAAACAGTGTTTACAATCATGAAGGCATTCACATAGTTATTGTTGAAGACCTTGCTGGTATCAATTTTCGGGAGATTAAAGGGCAATGTATTGTTCACCGGAGCTACAGACCAATCGATTTGCCCGATGGCATAGATCAGAAAACCAACAATGAGCGTCAGGAAAAAACCGGCTATGCCATAAATGATTTTCTTATTTATATATGACCCGGTGGCAGGTGCAATCTGGTGACGGCCAATTTCTTCCATTACATTGCGGGTAAACCGCATGGATGGCTGGTCTATCTCAATATCCTGGTGCAGTGCTGCATTGAAAGACAACAATTCTTCATATTTCTTGCGCCATTCCGCATCAGCTGCAATCAAACCTTCAATGAAACTACGTTCATCGGCACCAGACAACCCGTCGATATATTCCCAGAGTTGTGTTTCCATGTTGTTATGCGCGTTCATATGTTGTTTTTTGGTAGTCAATAATGTGCCAGGTCTTTTACCTCCTGTGCAAAATATTTTTCCATTTTTTCTTTTAGCCTTTGCCTTGCACGGTGCAGTCTCACTTTAACTGCATTGGTCTCCTGGCCAAGCACTTGTGCAATTTCATCCAGGCTTTGCTCTCCTTTATAAAATAAGGTGATCACCTGTGCATCTTCGGGTGAAAGCATCTTTATGGCCTGGTTCACCATAGCAACCCTGGATTTCTGCTCAACCTGGTTAGCCCGCATACCCCCATCCATATTATCTGCCTGCGCGAAGACTTTTTCATTGTCCAGCGACTGCACATCCAGTTTGTTTTTCCGGAGAAAGGTTATACAGGTAGTAGTGGTAATCGTGTACAACCAGGTACTGAATTTACTTTCTCCCCTGAAATCCCCAAGGCTTCGGTAAGCTTTCACAAAAACATCCTGTGCCACTTCTTCTGCGTCTTCTCTGCTGGGCAGGTAGCGCAAAATGATCGTGAATACATAGTTCTGGTATTTGGTTACCAACTGGGCAAAAGCCTGTTGATCGCCTTTCCGAACCAGCTGGATAATATCGTTATCTGTAAGCCCCGTTTGCATGGCTTGGTATATGACGCGGTTTCTTTCTTCCTGGTTACAGGTAAATTCACCCGCCGGGTGAATTTACACCATTTTTTAGGTGTTGCTGTAACCTGGACAGATATGGCGTAGTCTTAGGTTGTAGATTCCATTACCGGAAAAAAATATCAGAAGGCTGTAACCTGGATCCGGAAACAGTAGTCTGATAAAACAGAACAAACAAGATTAAATAATAATAAAACAGATTTTATGCAAGGCGCAGAAATGTTAATCCCGATTTTAGTTCCACTCGGTTTTTTCACTATGGTTTTTGGTTTGGTGTATGTGAAAAGCCGTGAAAATATGGCTATGATTGAAAGAGGGATGAACCCTAAAGAATTCGCTAACCGTCCCGCTCCTTACCGCAACCTGAAAAACGGCCTGCTTTTCCTTGGAGCCGGAATCGGACTGGCCCTGGCTTATTTCATCACCCAGTATGTATTGCACGATGATGAAAACCCAGCCCTTTGGTTCGCGTTTATCGGTATCGGTGGCGGCCTCGGCCTTATTGGTTCCTACCGCATTGAAAAAAGAGAACTTCTCGATAAAAATCCGCAAGACAGTTAACCTGCCTTAACCTTATCCCTGGCTAAATGCCATAAGGGCGGTCTGCTTCAGACCGCCCTTTTTGGCATTTCCATACCATTTTTTCTAAGGATTTAATATTTTCAGGGCTTTCTGAACCACAATATCATGTGGATTCAATACCCGGTAATAACCCTCATTTCGCCAGCGATACCTGGCAAGTAAGCCTTTCATACGGTCCGATAAATAAGCTTTATCTGAATCGGGCATTCCCGCCAGCAGTACACTATCTTTTGCTGCAAAAGCTATAAAATCATTCCAGTCGTGGTCAGACCAATTAAATCCTGTGGAAAATGCGGCCGCATCCTTAAATGCATTCAACTGCCCGGTATGGGTTGTATAATATAAGTATGTGAAATTACTCAGGGTATTATTTTGAAATAGGGCAACGAGGGATTTCAGGCCAGTGGTAGTATCTGCAGCGATAAATACATCGGGCATAATCCCCCCGCCGCCATACACGGTTTTACCAGCATTTGTTTTATACGCCTTTCCATTGGCCACTTTATTGCTGTCGGCGTTAACCAGTTCGCCATGATGGTACCTGTTTACTATGTCGTTATCATAATCATCTATCCCTTTATCATAAGGCTTCTGGATACTTCTGCCTGAAGGGGTAAAATACCTTGCAACAGTTAAGCGCAAGGCAGAACCGTCACTCAGGTTATATTGTTCCTGAACCAGCCCCTTACCGAAACTCCTGCGGCCAATAATTTCAGCACGGTCCCAGTCTTGCAGGGCGCCGGCCAGTACTTCACTGGCTGATGCAGATTGTTCATCGAGTAGTAATATAAGTTTGCCTTTCTCGAACAGCCCTTTCCTGCGCGCACGGTATTCTATCCGGGGACTATTGTTACCTTCTGTATACACAATGAGTTTATCGCCATCCAGGAATTCATCGGCAATATCAATGGCTTCACCCAAAATACCACCTCCATTTCCGCGAAGATCAAGTATCAACGATTGCATACCAAGTCCCTGCAACTGTTCCAGGCTGGCCATAAATTCCTCATAGGTATTTTCAGAAAATTTATTAAGTCGCATATAACCCGTTCCGGGAGCGATCAGGTATCCGGCTTCGAGAGATGGAATTGGAATGATACCCCGCTGTATCCTTGCTTCGAGCACCCGGCCATTGCGTAAAAGGGTCGTATTTACTGTTGATCCGCCAGGGCCACGCAGTAACTTCCTGATCCCATCAGAACTGATCTTACCTGTTACAACACTATCGCCTACTTTCAAAAATTTATCGCCTACCATCAGTCCTGCTTTTTCACTTGGGCCACCCGGAAGTACACTCAAAACATTAACAGTATCCTGGAATATCTGGAATTCTATGCCAATGCCCTGGAAATTTCCCTGTAAAACCTCATTTACGTCACCAAGCTGGTTAGCCGGGATAAAGCTGGAATGCGGATCAAGTTTTGAAAGCATGCCCTGGATCGCCTCATTGCCCAAAGTATCACTGTCTACTTTATCAACATATTTCAACATTACCAGATCCAATACTTCCTGGATAGGGGACCGCTTTTGGGAAAACTTAAACATACTGCCAACAGCCTGGGTATTACTGCGCAACCTGTAACCCAGCACCATTCCAATAATCATCATCACTGAAAATAATAGGGGTAACCAAAGTTTTAATTTACTTTTCTCGTTCATATCTTCAATTCGGATTGCAAATTACGAAATTGATACCATCAGTCTGTAAGCCTGTTTTATAGCTGTACATTATTAACCGTAGTTTGTGAACATAGTTTTATTTTCGTTTTATTATTAATGAATCAATATGGCCATCCTAATAGCCGATAGCGGATCAACAAAGTGCGAATGGTGTGTGGTGGACAAGGGCAAGATCAAAAAAACTGTTTTTACTCTTGGAATTAGTCCTTATTTCCTGGACAGCCAGCAAATTGAAGAGCTGGTTCGCAGGGACCTCTATCCGGGAATCCACAGGTTTAAGATAGACGCAATATTCTTTTATGGTACAGGATGTAAATCCATTGAAAACCGGAAAATGATCCAGAAATCCCTGCAAAGGATATTTCCTGTTATTGATATTGTTGTAGATATCGACCTGCTCGGCGCTGCAAGAGCAGTTTGCCTCGACCAGAAAGGCATCGCCTGCATTTTGGGAACCGGCAGTAATTCCTGCTATTTTAACGGGAAGAAAATTGTGAAGAATAGCCCGGGCTTGGGTTACGTACTAGGCGATGAAGGCAGCGGGTCCTATCTTGGTAAAAAAGTAATCCAATACTACCTTTATAAGACCTTTGATGAGGAACTGAAATTCCGGTTTGAAGATAAATATAAAATGAACGAAGTCGACATACTCGACCACGTATATAAGCAACCCCTGCCTAATCGTTTCCTGGCTGGTTTTGCTCTTTTCCTGGCTGAAAACCGGGGTCACTTTATGGTGGAGAATATCATAGAAGACGGACTGAATGATTTCTTTTTTCACCATATATGCAAATACAATGAAAGCTGGAAGCTGCCTATCCACTTTGTTGGTGGGGTAGCCTTTGGATTCAGGGATGTGATCCTCGAACTCTGTTCATCTTATGAACTGGAAGCCGGCACTATTTTGCAACATCCCATGGAGGGATTAGTCAAATACCATTCCTGATTGCCGGCAATTATTCCCCGGAATAAATGGAACTACGAATATTTCACCCATGCCTGAATTTGTAAGCTTTTCTGAACAAGACAGTCATTATCACAATCTGGAGGAAATGTCAGTTATGGATTGCTTAACTGCCATGAATAAGGAAGATCATGTGGTTCCCCAGGCGGTTGCAAAAGCCATTCCCCAAATTGAAAAGCTGGTTAATGTTGTCACAGACCGATTGCTGGCCGGTGGACGCCTTTTTTATATCGGCGCAGGAACCAGTGGCCGGTTGGGTATTTTGGATGCCAGTGAAATTCCGCCCACCTTTGGCATGCCATACGGCATAGTCATTGGCCTTATTGCGGGGGGAACCGAAGCGATCCAGAAACCGGTTGAAAATGCAGAAGACGATTTTAAACAAGGCTGGCTTGACCTTCAGGCATATGGGGTGAGTGAAAAAGATATTGTAATCGGGATTGCCGCCAGTGGTACTACTCCTTATGTAATAGGTGCTTTGCAGCAGTGCCAAAAAAACAGCATTGTTACGGGATCAATTTCCTGTAATCCAAATTCACCGCTAAGCGCTGTTGCTGATTTTCCCATCGAAGTGATAGTGGGACCTGAATTTGTAACTGGCAGTACCCGGATGAAAAGTGGTACAGCCCAGAAACTTGTGCTTAATATGATTTCCACCTGCACAATGATCCAGATAGGCAGGGTGGAAGATAATAAAATGGTAAACATGCAACTCACAAATGAGAAATTGCTGGATCGCGGAACCAAAATGCTTATGAAACAACTTTCACTTGATGACTACCAGAAAGCGAGGGATCTCCTGCTTAAATGGGGCAGCGTTAAAAAAGCAGCGGAAAGGCAGTAAATTGCCTGCAGGATATGCACGAAATCGAACCATTTTATAATTGGCGGCACATATACATCAGCGAAGAGGACGAACGCTCACCTTTCTATGGCCGCAACTATTCTGAATTTGAATATTCGCAAACTATATACAACTATTATATACATCCGCAATGGGATGAATTTGGTTCCAGGACACTATACCTGAAAGTGATAATGGCCGATTATGAAGAAAGATATGCTATCATTGAATTGCTGGGCGAATGGAATGATGCTATTGAAAATGATATAATGAGCCTGAAAAGGGACGTTATTGATAAATTCCAGGCCGAAGGCATTTACAAATTCATTTTTATTGCTGAAAATGTATTGAATTTTCACAGCGGAGACCGCGATTATTATGAAGAATGGTATGAAGAAATGATTGAAAATAATGGCTGGACAGTACTGATAAATATGCCTGTACAGACCCAATATGATTTCAGGAAAGCTAAATTGAACCGTTATCTGGAATTGGTGGAACTCAGCAACTGGCGTACGTTTAAACCCTTTCACCTTTTTAAAAAAATAGATGAGGAACAGCGGAAACGCTTGCCCTCGCAGTGAAAAACTAACAATTGTAAGGAAAAAAACTTTTTTTCATTTGATTTCATTCGTTATTTTTACAACATGATTCAACCCAATTCTTTTGGCCGATTTTATTTTTACTTCTACTTTTTTACAGGCAGAAGGCCGGCGATGCTTTGTGTAGGATCAACAAAATAAGATCATCAACAACTAACATAAAGAGTCCCGGCAAAAAGCCGGGACTCTTGTTTTTTATGGCAACAAGAGTATCAATACAAGGTTATGAAGGCAGTTTCCACCAGGTGGCTGCCCAGCAATTCTTCGGCAGGCAGGTGGAAGTTATCCCCTGCGATACATTTAGGGAAGTGGTAAAGATTGCTGCCAACAAAAGGGAAAGTGAAGGTGGTGTAATGGCCATTGAAAATTCCATTGCCGGCAGCATACTCCCGAATTACAACCTGCTGCAGAAAAGCAACCTGCGCGTGGTAGGGGAAGTTTACCTCCAAATCAAACAAAACCTACTGGTGAACCCGGGAGTATCGTTTGAAGATATCAGGGAAGTTCATTCCCACCCTATGGCTATCCTGCAATGCATTGATTTTCTTGAAAAATATGATTGGAAACTGGTAGAAACCGAGGACACTGCACTCAGTGCGAAAATCATCCACCAGAAAAGGCACAGGCATGCTGCTGCCATTGCCAGCAAATTAGCTGCTGAATTGTTTGAACTGGATGTACTTGCACCGAATATCCATACCATGAAGAATAATTATACACGCTTCCTGGTGTTAATGCGGCCTGAAAATACAAGCGTTATTGCCGATGCTAATAAAGCTTCGGTGAATTTCCATACCGATCATTCAAGGGGGAGCCTGGCGCGTGTACTTAGCCAAATTGCAGAAGGAGGCATCAACCTGAGTAAGCTTCAGAGTTTTCCTATCCCGGGAAGTGACTGGGAATACAGTTTTCACGCTGATATGGAATTTGATAATATTGAGCAATTTAATACCATCATCGAGGCAATCCGTCCCATGACCGTTGCCTTGCAGGTGTATGGCATTTATAAAAACGGCAGAATATGACCATAGCAACCGCCAATCGTTTGAATGGAATTGGTGAATACTATTTTTCACAAAAACTACGCGAAATTGATACCCTCAATAAGGCAGGCAAAGCCATTATAAACCTGGGTATCGGCAGCCCCGACCTTCCCCCGCACCCCGATGTGGTTAAGGTTTTACAGGAAGAGGCTGCGAAACCTAACGTACATGCCTACCAGAATTATAAGGGATCGCCGGTATTGCGCAAGGCAATGAGCGATTGGTATTCAACCTGGTATGGCGTTCAGCTTGATCCTGAATCTGAGATACTTCCACTTATTGGAAGCAAGGAAGGTATCATGCATATTTGTATGACTTACCTCAATGAAGGCGATGAAGTGCTGATTCCCAATCCGGGATACCCAACTTACAGCAGTGCGGTAAAACTTGCAGGAGGTAAGGCAGTTCCGTATGAAATGGTTGAAACCCTGAACTGGGAACCCGACCTTGATGCTATAGCTGCACAAGATTTGTCGAAAGTTAAACTGATGTGGGTAAACTACCCGCATATGCCCACCGGGCAGTTACCTTCCAGGCGATTTTTTGAAAGATTGGTTGCATTTGGCCGGCAACATAATATTCTGATCTGTCATGATAATCCATACAGTTTCATTTTAAATGAACATCCGGTAAGCCTTTTGGCTGTGCCTGGTGCAAAGGAAGTGGTGGTTGAATTGAATTCACTCAGCAAGAGCCATAATATGGCCGGCTGGCGCGTAGGTATGCTGGCTGGAGCAAAGGAAAGGATTGATGAGATCATCCGGTTCAAAAGCAATATGGACAGTGGTATGTTTTTGCCGGTTCAACTCGCCGCTGCCAGGGCACTGCAATTAGGTACTGACTGGTATAAAAGTGTTAATGCCATTTATGCCCGCCGCCGGGACCTGGTGTATTCTTTGCTGGATATGCTCGATTGCACGTATAACAGGCAGCAGGTGGGTATGTTCGTTTGGGCGAAAATTCCTTCTGCTTATGCAGATGGGTATGCGCTGAGTGATGCCATTTTGTATAATAACAATGTTTTCATTACGCCAGGCGGCATATTTGGAAGCGCAGGAAACGGGTTTATCAGGGTTAGCCTTTGTAGTCCGGAGGAAAAACTGCAACAGGCAATTGATCGTATACGGGTATCCATTCCTGTTGCTATTAACAGTTAATGTTTAGTGGATTTAATACTATGGAAAGGAAAAAAATAACCATTGTCGGTGTAGGCTTAATAGGAGGGTCGCTGGCCTTGCAACTCAATGAAAAGGGCATGGCTGCCGGGATAATCGGTGTTGAGAGTAATGCAGAGCATGCAGCAAAAGCCCTGGAACTTGGATTAATAGATGAAATTTTGCCACTTGAAGAAGCTATTGCACAAAGTGAAGCGATTGTGTTGGCAATACCCGTTGATAAAATGATCACCATTTTGCCGAAAGTACTGGATCGTGTGAACCATCAGATTGTATTTGATGCCGGATCAACAAAATCCCAGCTGGTTAACGTGGTTGCCGGCCACCCCAAAAGAGGGCGTTATGTGGCTACACATCCTATGTGGGGTACTGAGTACAGTGGTCCTGAAGCTGCGGTAAAATCAGCTTTTGAAAATAAGGCGGTAGTTATCTGTAATGCGGGTGAAAGTGATGCTGATGCAGTGGAATGGGTTAGGCAGGTATACCGGAAAATTGGAATGCACCTGCTGGAAATGGAAGCCGTGGCGCATGATTTGCATGCAGCTTATGTGAGTCATATTTCCCACATCACATCATTCGCATTGGCGAATACTGTATTAGAGAAGGAACGGGAAGACCAGGCAATTTTCGAACTGGCCAGTGCGGGTTTTGAAAGTACGGTAAGGCTGGCCAAAAGTAATCCGGCCATGTGGGTACCCATCTTTATGCAAAACCGCGATAACGTGCTGGATGTATTAAATGAGCACATTACGCAGCTCCGGAAATTCAAATCATGCCTTGAAAAGGAAAATTATGAATACCTGCAGGAATTGATTGAAAACGCAAATAAGATCAGGAGGATATTAGGCTGAATTGTGAATCAGGAGTCCCTGCATACCATCGGCGGCTTACTACCCAACAAAAAAAGTAACTTTACAATTTACATATCATGCAAGCAACAGCAACAAAAACAATGAAAGAAATCACCCAGGAGGCCTGGGCTAAACGTCCTTTAATTATTTCCGGACCATGCAGTGCCGAAACCGAAGAGCAGGTTATTGAAACCGCTCAGCGGCTGGCAAAAACCGGGAAAGTAGATGTACTTAGGGCCGGTATCTGGAAACCCCGCACACGGCCGGGTTCATTTGAAGGTATCGGTACAAAAGGCCTGCCCTGGTTACAGCAGGCAAGGAAACTGACCGGTTTGCCTGTAGCGGTAGAAGTAGCCACAGCTAAGCAGGTTGAAGATGCGCTCCATTTTGATGTAGATATTCTGTGGATTGGTGCAAGAACTACAGTTAACCCTTTCAGTGTTCAGGAAGTGGCAGATGCCCTTAAAGGTGCCGATGTTCCGGTACTCATAAAGAACCCGATAAATCCTGACCTTGAATTATGGTTGGGTGCGGTAGAACGTGTTGCAAAAGCAGGTATCAAACAAATTGGACTTATTCACCGTGGATTTTCATCCTATGGTAATACAGAATACAGGAATGCTCCAATGTGGCACCTTGCTATCGAAATGAAACGCCGTAATCCTGAATTGATGATCATTAACGATCCATCTCATATTTGCGGACGCCGCGATATTCTGCAGGATGTAATGCAAAAAGCGATCGACCTTGATTTTGACGGACTGATGATCGAAAGCCATATTGACCCGGATAACGCATGGAGTGACGCCAAGCAGCAGGTTACCCCCGAAAAACTGGCAGAAATGCTTGATGCTATTACCTGGAGAAGGGAAGATGTGGATTCTGATGCTTATCATGCAGCGCTGGAAAAATTGCGCCAGCAAATCAATCACCTCGATGATGAACTGATGCAGATTTTGGGTCAGCGAATGAAAGTTGCTGAACAAATCGGCTCTTACAAGAAGAATAACAATATCACCATTTTGCAAACCAATCGCTGGAATGAAATCCTTGAGCGCGCATTTTTGAAAGGTGATAAACTTGGATTGAGCAAAGAATTCATCACCAAGTATTTTGATGCTGTGCATATGGAAAGTATCAACCACCAGAACAAAATAATGAACAGTTAAGCCCAATACCCTGAAATTCATGGAAACAAAAAAGATCAGGATTGGACATGCTGTTACAGAGTATTATTTCAATGCGTCTTTGTCGAATCTCAGCCAGGTAGCAGATAAGAAATATTCTATCGTCATTACCGACGATCATATTTTTTCATTGTATCAAAAGCAATTAAAAGGATGGAATACAATTGTACTAAAGCCAGGTGAGGAATACAAAAGCCAACAAACCGCAGATGCAGTAATTGATACGCTGATAGAAATGGAGGCTGACCGGAAAACCACGCTGATTGGTATCGGCGGCGGTGTGATCACAGACCTTACCGGGTATATCGGTGCAGTGTACATGCGGGGTATCAGGGTTGGTTTTGTGCCAACCAGCCTGCTGGCAATGGTTGATGCTTCCATTGGAGGCAAAAACGGGGTCGATGTAGGTGTTTACAAGAACCTGGTCGGTATTATCAGGCAACCTTCTTTTTTGCTTTTTGACGCAGGGGTATTGAAAACTTTGCCTGAAACCGAATGGCAGAATGGCTTTGCAGAAATCATCAAGCACGCCTGTATTAAAGATGCGGCAATGTTCCGCCAGTTGGCCACCCACGATATAGATTGGTACAAGGTAAAGAAAAAAGAACTCGCAGCTTTAATACGCCGGAACGCCCTGCTTAAAACTAAGGTTGTTCAGGTTGATGAAACTGAGCAAGGTGACCGCAAACTGCTTAATTTTGGTCATACACTGGGACATGCCCTGGAGAACCAGTTTGAATTGTCCCACGGACAGGCAGTAGCTATCGGCATGACATATGCAGCACACTTATCGGAAACAATCCTTGGTTTTAAAGGTGCTGAAAAAGTAGTGGATGTTATTAGCCAGTACCAACTTCCAACATATGCACGTTTCAATAGCAGCAAGGTTTTCGACGTTTTGAAACACGATAAAAAAAGGGAGAGGGATAGCCTTCACTATATCCTGCTGCAAAAAATCGGGAAAGGCATAGTGCATACCCTTCCGCTGGAGCAGGTTAAAAAAATCATCGAACAATTATAATGTTTCTACCTCAGTTATGATCGCAACAATTAAACCATCTGTATTGCATGGGGAAATATATGCACCAGCATCGAAGAGTTCAATGCAAAGGGCCTGTGCCGCAGCACTTGCTGCCGGCGGTACAACCATGGTGATAAATCCGGGCCATTCCAATGATGACAAAGCTGCACTGGGTGTCATACATGCCCTCGGCGCTACTGTAAAAGAGGAAGCCCGGCAACTTATAATCAGTAGTTCCGGTATTCATGCCCGTGAGCATACCGTTAATTGCGGGGAAAGCGGCTTAGGCATCAGGATGTTTACGCCACTAGTGGCAATGAATGAAGAGGAGATCACCATTACAGGGGAAGGCAGCCTTGTAACGAGGCCAATGGACTTTTTTGACGAAGTACTGCCCCAACTTGGGGTTTCCGTGAAAACCAGGGAAGGCCGCCTGCCCCTGGTAGTAAAGGGTCCACTGCAGCCTCGCGATATTACTATTGATGGTTCTTTAAGTTCACAATTCCTTACCGGAATCCTTATGGCTTATGCAGCATCCGGAGCTAAAAATGTTACTGTTAAAGTGACCAACCTGAAAAGCAAACCTTATGTAGACCTTACCCTTGCAGTAATGAAAGCTTTCGGTTTGCCAGTTCCGGAAAACATGAATTATGAAGCTTTTTATTTTGTTGGAAGTTCTTATATCCCGGATGCAGCAAAACACCGGGAATATACTGTAGAAGGTGATTGGAGCGGTGCAGCATTTTTATTGGTGGCTGGCGCGATTTCTGGCAATATCATTATTCACGGCCTGGATGTTTTCTCAACACAGGCCGATAAAGCCATATTGAACGCATTGATCAGTTGTGGTGCAGGAATTAGTATTGAAGCCAACCAGATTGCCCTCAGGCCAATGCCCCTTAAAGGATTTGAATTCGACGCGACCGATTGTCCCGATCTTTTTCCCCCGCTGGTTGCCCTTGCGGCTTATTGTTCCGGAACCACAGTTATTAAAGGTGTAACAAGGCTGGCACACAAAGAAAGTAACAGGGCCATAACCCTTCAGGAAGAATTCGGGAAAATGGGGGTTCCTGTTGAATTGCAGGATGATCTTATGATTATCAGGGGTGGAAACGGAGTTAAAGGTGCCCGGTTGTATTCGCACCACGACCACCGGATTGCCATGGCTGGTGCTGTGGCAGCTTTGAATGCCACCGGACCCATGTCTATTGATGCAGCAGAAGCTATTAATAAATCATATCCAAACTTTTTTGATCACCTTGCACAATTGGGAGCATACGTTCAGTACGTTTAACCATAGCTGTGAAAAGTAATATTAACCAATGAACGCATTTGGAAAATTATTCAGGGTTACAATAGTAGGCGAATCTCATGGACCCGCAGTGGGTGTAGTGCTGGATGGTGTTCCTGCTGGTCTGACCCTTGATGCAGCAGATTTTGTGGAGGATATTGAAAGAAGAAAGGGTGGCGTACAAAAAGGTACAACACCCCGAAAAGAAGACGATATCCCTGTTTTTCAAACCGGGTTGTTCAATGGTCGCGCAACAGGCGCGCCCATGACTATTTATTTTGAAAATAAGAATACCCGTTCCGGCGACTACGAAAAACAAAGGGCAGTTCCCCGTCCCGGGCATGCGGATTTTGTTGCCCACCAAAAATTTGGAGGATTTGAAGACTTCAGGGGCGGTGGCCATTTCAGCGGACGGTTAACCGTTGGGTTAGTGGCAGCCGGTGTTGTGGCAAAGAAAATCCTGAAAGGAATATCAGTTTCGGCAAACATCCTGGAAATTGGCGGCGAGGCGGATATTGAGAAAGGGTTACAGAAAGCCATTGATGCCAAGGATTCCATAGGTGGTATTGTTGAATGCAGGGTGAATGGATTGCCCGCCTCCCTGGGGGAGCCCTTCTTCGATTCGGTTGAATCTTTGATCAGTCATGCCGTTTTTGCTATTCCGGCTGTTCGGGGTATTGAATTTGGCACTGGTTTCCAGGCTGCAAAAATGTTCGGTGTTGACCATAATGATTCCATTGAAGACAACTCAGGTAAAACCCGTACCAACCATGCCGGTGGGGTGGTAGGGGGTATAACCAATGGAAATGAACTAGTATTCCGTATTGCCATTAAACCCACTTCTTCAACGCCAAAGGACCAGGTTACCTTAAACTGGGAAACCGGTGAACAGGAAGTGTTTTCTGTAAAAGGACGCCATGACCTTTGTATTGCCTTACGCGTTCCGGTTGTACTTGAAGCGGTAACAGCTATGGTCCTGGCTGACCTGATGATGCTGGTAAACAGGGTGCCAAGGGTAATGAAATAATAACCAATTGCATTTACGCGTTAAGCAATAAAAAACGATGATATATCATATAGCCTACAAAAGAGAATGGGACTTAGCCCTTACCATGGGCTATTATGAAACCAGTTCATTGATTGACGAGGGATTTATCCATGCTTCAGAAGATAGCCAGGTCGCGGCCACCCTGGAACGATATTATGCCGATAAAACCGGATTGGTAAAATTAGTTATCGATCCTTCACTTTTACGCAGCCAGCTGATACACGAATGGTCTCCCTCGAATAAAGAAACATTTCCGCATATATACGGTCCAATTAATATTGAAGCTGTTACTGCTGTTATTGAAATCTAATCATGTTCCAGTTTTCTTAGCTGGCTGAATTTGAAATTCAGAATATCAAACCTTCCTTCGTTTGGCCAGCTTTAATGCCACCATTCCGTTTTCATTGCTTTAGAGCCATGAGTTCCCATTACTGTCTTTAGCTTTTTCCTGTTTGAAAATATATATTCCGGCAACTGCCTGGAGTTGTTATGTGCTGAATCACTGAAATTATCAAACGAAGTTCCCATCGGTTATTCTTGTCCACTTCGTGTATCCAGCAACGTTAAATCTATTGAGATTCCACGGTTATGTCCACTTCCTTTGGCCGGGTTTGCCGTGTAACGCTCATCTCAGACAATATTCCACATCAGTTAAGTAGCGTCATAAGGCCGGTAAGCGTCATAAACTTTTACCCCGATTCCCTCTTTTTGCAATGCTTCAAAGATTTCCCGCAGGGCACTTGCCGCCGGCAGCCGCAAAAAACTGTAATACATTTTAGCCGGGTACAATACCTGGTGTGTGAAATTGTCTTTTTTACTGTATTTCAGGTCAAATACCAGGTTTGGTATATAGTTTGTTAAATCGACCATCCGTTGATTCGGATCAGTGCTGACAACCTCCCGGAATTTTTTCACATCTTGCATTATGGTAATCGTCGTATTTTTTGTTGCCTGGCCAAAGCTGCTGTTGCAAAATACCGGCAATCCAGAGAGAAGCAAATGAAACTGAATAAGTATATTGTACATGTTTGGTCTGGTTTTAGAAAATGAAAATAATGAATCTGCATTTTAAGATGTTCAAAAGAAAAGTATTGTTCAACCATGTGTTGATGGCAGTTTTTTTTCCTATAATATTTGCAATAATCCCTTCCTGTAAAAATGCCACCCCCCAAAAAGCACCGGATGAAGTGGTAATTGTAAATAAGCCGGAAGAGGTGCAACCAAAAGCAAATGAACAACTCAATAAATTGGTTTCATTTCTTGAGGCTTCAGAAGGTAAGCTGAATGATTCAACCCAAATTGCCAATTACCACCTTTTATCCCGGCTTTATGAAACCGGCGATTTCCAGCCGTTGTGGAGCAATGCAGCTCAATGGTTGCCAGCAGGGGATACCTTATTCACGCTAATCAGTAAATCAAAAGAATATGGCCTGTTCCCATCTGATTATCATTTCCCGGCTATTTTATCGGCACGCAATAAAATTGTAATAGACACAATAAACCGGAAGAACATTGCCTTATGGACCAGGACCGATATTTTAATGACGGATGCCTTCTTCCAAATGGCCAGACATTTGAAGTTCGGCCACCTTGAAAGAGATAGTACCACCCTCAGGCCCGATTCTGTTTTCAGGGATGAAGAACTGGTTAGGTTATTAAAGGAAGCGCTCGTTACAAACCAGATCAGGCAATCACTCGAAGCATTGGAGCCAACCCTTGCTGGTTACAAGGCAATCCGCCAAGCATTGCCCGCTTTTCTTGATTCGGTTAAGTTTAAAGAATATACCTATATAATTTATCCCAATAAAGATTCACTGGAAGTAATAAGCCAGGTTGCCAAAAGATTGCAGGAAGCAGGAATACTGGATAAAAATTGGGACTCCGCTGATACATTAAAGTATAAATTGGCAGTCAGGCAATATCAGCAAAAAAATGGTATCCGTACTACAGGGATTGCTGCGGAACAAACAATCGGGAGCCTGAATAATACCAATTGGGAAAAATTCAAGCGGATTGTTATTAACCTTGACCGGTATAAACAACTCGGCACGCAAATGCCCGAGACTTACTTGTGGGTTAACCTGCCAGCATACCAGCTTTCTGTTATTGATGCCGATACCCTTGTTTTGCAATCAAAAATAATAGTCGGGGCACCAAAAACCCGTACACCAGTGCTGACCAGTGAAATTGTGAATTTTATAACTTATCCACAATGGACAGTGCCGTACAGTATCATTTTTAAGGAAATGCTCCCCAAAATCCAAAAGAGTATCGATTATCTTGATAAGCAAAACCTGATGGTGGTCGATAAAAATGATAGTGTGATCAATCCGGCTTCCATTGATTGGTTTAAACTGAATAAGGAACATTTTCCATACCTGCTCCGCCAGCGCCAGGGCGATGATAATTCACTTGGTTTAATGAAGTTCAACTTTCGTAATAAATATGATGTTTACCTCCATGATACCAACGCGAGGGGATTGTTTTCTCGCAGCATAAGATCGCTTAGCCATGGATGTGTCCGTGTACAGGAATGGGAAAAATTATCTGATTTCTTGGTACGGAACAATGAAATAAGATACCCCCCCGATACGTTAAAAGCCTGGATTAACCGCCAAGAGAAGCATGTTATAACTGATTTTTTGCATGTTCCAATATTTATACGATATTTTACTTGTGAAGGACAGGATAATAAAATCAGGTTTTATGAGGATATTTATGAAGATGACCGCCTGCTTTCCCAACGGTATTTCAGGTCCAAACCAATTAACTGATCTATGAAATTCCTTCCAAGAATGATCATTGCGCTGGGTTTGTTGTATACCGGAACGGTTACTGCCCAAACTACAGACCAAAGCCCGGTACCTGCTAAAAAGAAAAGAAAGGTCAGCAACGCAAAAATTCAATATGGCACCGCCAGTTTTTATTCGAATAAGTTCAATGGAAGAAAAACAGCTAACGGAGAAGTATATGACAGTAAGAAAATGACTGGAGCGCATAATGGATTACCGTTAGGGACCTGGGTAAAAGTAACTAACCAGCGCAACCATAAATCAGTTATTGTAAAAATCAACGACCGATTACATTATAAAAATCCCCGCCTTATTGACTTATCAGGATCTGCTGCAAAAAAATTGGGATACACAGGTCATGGACTTGCAAAAGTGAAACTGGAGGTACTTGGCAAGCAGATGCCTGCTGATCTTACAGCTAATCATATTAATAAATAATTTTAACACTTACCTGTTAGGGTCTATTTTTGCCCCTTGGTTACCAAAAAACGCGTTATGAAAAAAGTTATTTTTTCATTGGTTACTTTATGTTGCATTTTTTCGGCAGCTTTTGCCCAACCCTATGAATACCTGAAGAGGCCAGCAGTTGGGATCCATTTATTTGCTGTTGATTTTGCAACCCCCCAAAAGATAAAAAACTCCTCCCTGAATGATGTACTCAAAAATCATGAGTGGACGAAGCCCGGTGATATGAATTATGGGCTTGCATTTAACTATATGCGTGGACTTACCAACCATTTTGATTTTTCAACTTCTATGGGATTAACTTTTGTTGAATACCCAATTAAGGGTAAATCGCAAAGTTATTCGAACGCACTGATAGAATGGGATGCGATGGCCTTTGCGAAAATGTTTTCTGATAAACACCTTATATCACCTTACTTGTCTGCAGGTATTGGTGCTTCTGAATGGAGTGGTTACTGGGGGGCGATTATCCCGGTTGGAGTTGGTATGCAGGTAAACATCAGTAATGAAGCATTTGTACTGATCAACTCACAGTACCGCATTGGTGTAACACCCACAACCTCTGACCATTTTTACCACAGCATTGGTATCGCCGGTAATGTAGGCAAGAAGAAAGAAGTAAAAGTAATCCCACCACCACCGCCACCGGTTGTTATTCAAAAGGATGCTGATTCGGACGGCGATGGAATTGCCGATAAAGAAGATAAATGCCCGACTGTGCCTGGGATTGCCCGTTACCAGGGTTGTCCTATACCTGATACTGATAACGACGGCATAAATGATGAAGAAGATAAATGTATAGATGTAGCAGGTTTGGCCCGTTACCAGGGTTGCCCAATACCGGACCGAGATAATGATGGTGTAAATGATGAGGAAGACAAATGTCCGGATGTTGCAGGTCCAATCGACAATGGTGGTTGCCCTAAATTGGAAACCGCCAAGTTTAATGCTGCCGCAGTGCAGTTTGTATTAGGCAGTGCAAAACTTACACCAGCTGCCAAAAAGACATTGGATGAAGGTGCAAATATCCTCAATGTTCAATATCCTCAATTGAAAGTTGAAGTTGCTGGTCATACAGACAATACCGGAAGTGTTGAATTCAACAGGAAACTCAGCGAAAAGCGTGCACAATCGGTAATTAATTACCTTGTTTCCAGGGGTGTAAGTGCAGACCGATTAACAGCAGTGGGATACGGACAAGACCAGCCTATAGCTGAAAACAATACAAGCGCCGGAAGAACCAAGAATCGCAGGGTTGAATTTAAAGTAAGCCAATAATTGAACAGGTTATAAATATAAAAGAGGCTGTTATTTTAAGGCAGCCTCTTTTATATTTATACTTTAATTAGTTTTCTTCCTTTTTACGCCCACCAAATAGTTTTTTAAAGAATCCTTTTTTTTCCTTTTTGGGTGGCTCCGCCATAGGGAATTTATCCAGGTTTTTTTTCTCATCTTTCTTGTTGGCCTCCTTTAATACATTCTCTTCTTCCTGGTTTAATTTGGATTCAACTGGAACATTATTGGTATCGGGCTCAGATAGGTACTGGTCGGCACCACCATTTCCCTGGTCGATGCCTTCTGCGCCTGGAGGCGGCGACTGGTCAATGATATTCATGTAATCGTACATCGCTTCATTGCGCATTTGTTCAGGTTGTGCAAATCGCGACTCTTTATCAATGCCAAGGGTTTTATCCGCATAAACCTTTTGGAAGAAATATTCCCAAATTGGCAAAGCTGCCCGACCACCGTAACCCAGCGCATTTTCAAGTCGTATAAACCGATCATCGCACCCGATCCAGGTACCACCTAATAATTGAGGGGTAAATCCTATAAACCAGGCATCAGCATTGTCATTGGTTGTGCCGGTTTTTCCGGCCATTTCAGTAGCACCCAAACGTGCACGTAAGCCTGCCGCTGTACCTACTTCTACGGGTCCACCAAGCATTTTAGTGGTGGTATAGGCAGCGGACTCACTGATCACCTGGTTCATTTTTGTCTGGAAGCTTTCCAATACATTGCCATTACGGTCTTCAATCCGGGTAATATAAATAGGTTGGGTGCTGAATCCGCGGTTAGCAAACATGGTATATCCATAAAGCATTTCATACATTGAAAGATCTACCGCACCCAGGCAAATGGAAGGGTAAGCTTCCATTTTTGAATTGATATTGATATTGTGGAGGAACTCAACAAATCGTTTTGGTCCTATCTGCTTCATGATATAAGCGGTGGCGCAGTTTAAGGAATAAGTGAGGGCACTGGCCATAGTAACTGTATTGCCTTTACATTCTCCTTTCGCCGGAACCATTCCATAGCCCGGGAAATTCTGGGCTACGTTTTGCACCGGGGTTTCAGGTGTGAAGCCGGCTTCTTCAATGGCTTCGCAATAGAGGAAGGGTTTGATGGAAGAACCCACCTGCCTTTTGGTTTCTATATTTACGTGGTCGTATTTATAGTTTTTAAAATCGATGCCCCCTACCCAGGCTTTCACTTCACCGGTTAAGGGGTCCATAACCATGAATGAAGTCTGAAGCATCTGACGGTGGTATTTGATTGAATCCATAGGCGTCATCACTGTATCCTTTTCCCGCTTGGAATTCCAGGCAAAGATTTTCATTGGCACTTTTTGGTTGAAGCTGGCCTTCAATTCCTCATCACTCATTCCATCGTCCTTCCCGTTCTCCCATCGGTCACTTTGTTTCATCGCAGTTACCAGCACATTGTTATGCTCTTTCCAGATCGTTCCTTTCTTCAATGAATTCTGTTCATTCAATGCTTTTTGGAGGTTAGGCATATGCTTTGCCACTGCTTCTTCAGCATATAGTTGCATCCGGGGATTAATTGTGGTGTAAATCCTTAAGCCATCCTTATATATATCATAGGGATCGCCGGTAGCCGGATTTGTATGTTCTTTGCACCATTTTTTTATATCGCCGCGCACCACTTCCCTTAAATAGGGAGCAAGGCCTGTATTTTCATCGAGCCTTTTATAATTAAGGGTAATAGGCAGTAATTTGATTCTATTGGCTTCTGCTTCTGTGAGGTAACTGTTTTCGCCCATTTTGGTGATTACATGGTTCCTTCGCATTAGCGCTGGCTTGGGATTTCTACGTGGATTGAATATAGTAGGTCCGTTTACCATTCCCACCAGGACTGCCGCTTCCTCAACATTTAACCGGTCAGGTTCCTTGCTGAAAAAGGTAATTGACGCATTCCTGATGCCGTAAACATTATCACTAAACGGCACCACATTAAGATAAAGTGCAAGGATTTCCTGCTTTGTAAAATTCCTTTCCAGTTTTATGGCAATTATCCATTCCTTTAATTTCTGGATTACCCTTGCGAACGGATTGGTGGCCCTTTCTTCAAACATATTCAGCGCGAGTTGCTGGGTAATTGTAGACCCGCCGCCCTTAGTTCCCAGGAATGCAATGGCTCGTGCCACACCTTTTCCATCAATACCCGAATGTTCATAAAACCTCTCATCTTCTGTCGCTACAAGGGCATTGATAACATGTTTGGAAATGTCTCTGTATTCTACATTGCTCCTGTTCCCTTTTTCCCGGAAATATTTACCCATAAGGGTTCCGTCTGCAGCATATACCTCTGTGGCCTGCAGGATGGATGGATTTTCCAGTTCGCTGAGTGAAGGCAGTTTGCCAAACAGCCCAAAGTTGATCAGTAAAATCAACAAAGCAAATCCAGCTAAGCCAATAAAAAATATTTTCCAAAAGACCTTTACGGTTTGTTTCATAAGTATTCTGCTTAGTATAAAATTTTAAAATTGATCGGGAAATAGTTGTTTTAGAAAGTCACGGTAAGCTGGCAGGTTTTTATTACTGATCAACAGGTCCATATTATCCTGTGCAACCGGCAAGAAATAATATTTATTTCCTTTTAACCACGGGATAATCTCTTTCGGGGCGAGGTCTTTTGCTTGTTTTATATACTGTAATGCAGCTTCTTCATTTGGCATACCACTAATTGAAACAAGTTTTACCTGGTCGGACAAACTAACGATAACAACATTGGTTGTTATATTGTAATACCTTTCCTTATTATACCTGATAAAAGCATTCCTGGCTTCATTCACATAAACAGGATCAACCTGGTCAAGGACCAATACTACATAATGGGGTTGTGCCGCATGGCGATTAAATACACTATTTGCCGGCACTAAAGGCGCTGCTTTTTTCAAAAGACTGCTGTCAGTAACTGGTTTATTTTTTGCAGGTGCGGCAATCGGAGCTACGGCCTTGATTGCACGGACTGTGTCTGCAGTAACTGGTGCTTTTTCAGGAGCAGCAGCAGGCGGAAGTTTTGTCTCCTCAGGTAGTTTAACAGTGCTGTCTTCAGCAGGCCTTTCAATTTGCAGGTTATTGAGGTATTGTTCTATTTCCGCCCGCCTTTTTAAAACGCTGATCATGTTGGTAGCCCTTTCGGCAAGCAGATGCTCCGGGAATTGTGAAACAATCTGTCCCAGTGTTTGAATAGCCTGGCCATCCTGCCTGTTCTTTATTTCAAATACAGATTCAATATACAACAGCTGTGGTGTCCAGTAATGGGTGCCAAATGTACTATCGGCCCTGTTTTTTGCTGCAATAGCTGCGGTGAATTTACCTTCAATATATAAATCATATACCTCGTTATAAGCGCTTGTTGCATGCTTTGAAACGGCACTATCGGCTTCCTGCACAGCTCTTGGATCGATGGCCAGCCGTGCCTGGCGGGTATCGGAATACTTATTGGTTAATTTGTCAATGGTTGTGGCCAGAAGGTTTGTTTTGCCAAGTTTGCGGTAACAGACCGAAAGGTTGTACAATATGTCAGGTTCAAGTTTGCTCGCAGGATACCTTAGTTCTGCTTGTTCATATTGTATAGCAGCAGTGGCATAATCCTCCACTTTATTTTGTAATAATAAGCCCAATTGGTATTGTGCCTGTAAGATTGAGTCGTTGGAAACCTGCAGTTTATCCGGACTAATCGGCAACTGTGCAGTTAATTTTTGCAGGCTCAGATTACCGGCATCTGCAGAATCGATTTTCTGTTCACCGGCTGCTATTTCTTTATTGAAAGTAACATTTGATACGCTGCTGCTTCTTCTCCAGTTGTCAGTATTTGGACGGTTACCCCATTTATTTCTGAATTCAGTAAATCCCCTGCTTTTGAGGGAGTTATTGTAAAAATACCATTCGCCCGAACTATAGTCGGTAAAGAGATCAGTTGGCATAGCATTGCCAGATGGAAGAAGTATTGGTCCGCCTACGGTTGGGCCCTGTTCTTCTTCTTTTAATCCCTGTTGTTTTCGCAATTGCTTCAGGTATTTTTTCAGGATTGCATTTCTTTCAGCTTCTGGTAAAGCTGCAAGGTGTTGCAAGCTGTCCTGCCTTTGGATTACTTCATATTGGAGTACCAGTTTGTGCAGCATTTCTTTCCGTTGTTCAATTTCCTGGGATTCGGACTCTGGAAAAATATTTGTTAAAACACTGTCATAATTCCGGCTGGCTGCCTGGTATTCTTGCTGATTAAAATTTACTTCGCCCAGCAGGAGGAAGGACCTGCTTTTCTGCTCTGGATTATTGTTACTGAATTTCACGCTTTTCACAAGGTGAGCCTTTGCATCCGGTAGTCTTTTGCGGCGCACTTCAATTCGGGCCATGGTATAGTAAATGAGATCCCGGTAATTATAATAGCGCTCTTTCTTAGCCATTTTTTCAAGTGAAATCAATGCGGCCTGCCAGTCAACATCCTCCAATCCTGAAATTTCCTGTGCGGCCTGCAATTGTGCGGCTACCTCCATTACAGGATTAAGGGTATGCTGCATACAGTTGCGGAAAGCTTCTTTCGCCAAATCTGGTTTTCCTGCCCTTGAATACAATTGTCCCATCAGGTATTCCCAACGGGCCATTTCCTGTTTATTGCCCGCTGCCGGTAATGCCAATTGCAGGTAATAAGCGGCACTGTCATACTGCGGACGACTATAAAACCAGTATGCAGTCACTTCGGCGAGCTGTGGAGCTAATCTTTTTGGGAAATCGGGGTCGTTCCTAAGGGTTTGGATTAAAGTGGCTGCAGTAACCAGGTCATTACGGGCAATATGCGTGCGGACCAGCCAAATAAGAGCGTCATTCCTGCTGGGCGGTTCAGTAAAGGCCCGGTCAATAATATTCCGTTTTTCAACGGTTGCAACCTTCATGACACTGCCATTTTCATTGGAATTACTTGCAATAACTTTATCATAGCCATCGTCTTCCTTTGGTGAAAAGGCATAGTTCATATACTGGAATGTCATGAATGCCGTATCGAGGGTATTCCGGTAATAATAAGCTTCACCCATCAATAGGTAAATATTGTCCATCCAGTTACTACGGAGGTCGTGGAGGAAAATACCTGCATTTACTTTGTATATGACAGAATCGAGTTCGGTTCGATGTTCTGAAGTACTCTCCAGGGTATAATTGTAAAAGCTAAGCAATTCGGAATACCTGTCGATATGCTGGGCCTTTGCATTATCCAGCACCTGGTTTAGTTTTGCGCGGGCGTTGAAGGCATAATTATAATGAGTGTAGGTATTCTGGAAGAAACGACGGGGTACAGTAAATTTCTTCTCCCCGGTTTTTTCAGCCCTCAGGATACGGTTTTCGTACTTGACTGGCTTTTTTAGGTCGGGATCAAGTGTTGGCTGACCCAGTCCGGGGAAAAAACAGGAAAGGCAAAACAGCAAAGGAATATAATGTCTGATGCCCTTTTGGTTGATCATCTGCGCAAACTAAATTGATAAAAACTCTCCGGCAAGAAAAATATTTTAAAGTTACCTAAATATTTTGGCTCGAATTTTATGTAAGTTGTGTGTGTACATAAAGAAAACAGAACAATTTTAATGCCTGAAAACAATACAAACACCACCTTTAGACGTTTACGTAACAGGTATCGCCTGGTTGTGATGAACGACGACAGCTACGAAGAGGTCGTAACTTTTAAATTGTCCAGGTTAAGTGTGTATATCGGGTTGAGTACAATTTTCGTTTTGCTAACCGGATTAACAGTTGCCTTGATCGTTTTTACGCCCCTTAAGTTGTATATACCCGGTTATGGCAGCGCAAATGCCACCCGGGAACTGCGGCAGTTGAAGATCAGGACTGATTCACTTGAACAGGCGATGGAGTATAAAGACAAGTATTTACAAAGTATAAAAAGCGTTTTGCAGGGAGATGCGACCGTTAAACTGGACACTACCTCCCTTAATATCCCAGCTACTGAAACAACCACAGACTAAAATCCAATGCTATGTTCAACGGAAAATCCAAATCAGAATTCGCTGCCGAGACCAGCGGAAACAGTACAAGTTTGATCGGAAACGGTACCACTCTTAAAGGCGACATCACCAGTAACGGCGACCTCCGTATTGATGGAGTACTTATCGGCAATGTGCACAGTACTGCCAAAGTAGTTATCGGAGCCAACGGTGTAGTAGAAGGTGATATACATGGACTCCAGGCCGATATCATGGGAAAAGTGACCGGTACCATCAAAGTAAAGGAATTGCTACAGTTAAAGGCCAGCGGTGTTGTGAATGGTAATATCCATGCTGGCAAACTGCAAATTGAGCCTGCAGCTACTTTCAATGGGGCCTGTCATATGGGCACACAAGTAGCAGCGCCTTCAGCAGCTGCCATCAGCGAAAAGCAGAAAGACAGCAAGGCTGCTTAGCCTTGCAAGGGCGTATAGCGCTTTGTCCCGGACCCTGTGGGGTTTTGGGGGTGGGAATCATTTGCCCTTATCGATTTGGACATTACCTTTGGGCCAATGGAAAAAGATAAACTATCCGCTAAAAAGGCATTTGTTCCAATTATCCTGATTTTTGTTTTGGTAAATGCTTTTCTCCTGATTTGGAATAAAAGGCTGGAAGAAAATGCTGTAAATACTGTCATTCTACAAGCAGGCAATTTTATATTGTTCCTGATTTTTTTACTTTCAACCTGGCTGCAACATAATGCTATGCGCAACAAATCAACGTCGATATTCCTGCGCAATGTTTACAGTGGCATGTTGTTAAAACTATTTGGTTGCGCCATTGCAGCTTTCATCTATATATTTATTGCACGTGAGAATGTGAACAAGCCAGCCCTTTTTGGGTGCATGTTCCTCTATATGTTATATACTTTTATTGAATTGCGTGTGGTGCTTAAGCAATCCAAGTCTGCCTGATCCATGCCACGAAAGGAGTATCCTTTACAACAATTATCCCATTTTTTACCTGCCGGTTCCTTTGAACTCATTGCGGGCTATCTGCATGAACATAAGGTCCATTTAACAATAACAAGGGAAAGACGTACTGTATTGGGCGATTACCGGCATGCATTGCGGGACAGAAATCACCGGATCAGTATTAATGGAAACCTAAACCCATACGCTTTCCTGATAACACTCGTGCATGAACTGGCCCACCTGGTTACATTCGAAACACATGGCCACAGGGTATCGGCTCACGGGAAAGAATGGAAACAACTCTACAGGGTTTTGCTGCAACAATTCCTGGGCAGGCAGATATTTCCCGCTGATGTGGAACAAGCTCTTTTAAGAAGCCTCCATAACCTGCCGGCAAGCAGTTGTGCAGATGAACCTTTGATGCGGATATTGCGCAATCATGACCATCCCGATGATAGGGGTATTATGGTAGAGGAATTACCTGAAGGAGCATTGTTTGCCATCGATGGCGGACGTATATTCAAAAAGGGTAAAAAGCTGAGAAAGCGCTACCAGTGCAAGGAAGTGGCAACAGGAAAATTGTATTTATTCAGTGGTTTGTATGAAGTTGAGCAGGCCAGTGCCTGAACAGTTTCGCTGATCGGGACTCACTGGCTAAATATTCCTCCGGACTACCTTTTGTGTGGGCGTATTTCGCAGGTTCTATTAACCGGGATATGTTTGAGCCCATTATTCGTAGTATGAGTCCATTATTCTGGAACATGAGCCCATTATTCCAGGAACATAAGCCCATTAAGTCTTGTCTCCTGATGTAAAATACATCGGGGTTTTTTGCCTGGGTTGGCCATGTCCTGGAAATCGCTGGTGGCGGTCGCCTTCGACATTTTATAGATATCCTGGTTAATAATACAATCATCCGCCCGGGTCGGTTCAGGTGTGGCTGCCTTTGCAAGGGCGAGGTCCCGGCCCAATATGCGATTGCTTTTTCGATGCTGCAGGGATAATCTCAGTGCCTTTCAGTTAGGTTAATTGAGGAGTTCTTCACTTTTACTTGCCGTTATTTTGCCGTTATTTTGCCGTTATTCACAGCAATATCTCAGCATCATGGTATAGTCTGAACTGCACTGAGCGGTTGTTGTTGTCTTTATCCGGATCTTGGCAAAGGTGGATACCCAGGCCATATTCCAATTTTCAGGGGTGGAAAGGACAGATTTAGCTATCCTCCAAATCCTTTAGCATCCAAACATCGCAGCCGAAATGTCCGGAGTTGCCCATTGGTCCATCGAGGTATTTAAATCCAAATTTTTCATAAACGGAAACGGCCTTGCGTAATTCGGGCATGGTTTCAAGGTACACCTGCTTATAGCCCAACTGGCGGGCTGTATCCAGGGCATGTGCAATCAATTTACCTCCGAGGCCCTTTCCCCGGGCTTCTTTCAGCAGGTACATTTTTACCAGTTCACAACAACCCGGTGGTAATCCCTTTGTTGGAAATATTCCTGCACCGCCAAGGATCTGACCGTTTTTAATAGCAACGAAATACGTGCTACCGGGTTGACGGAAAAGTTCAAATAAATGATCAGTGGAATTATCGTAAAATACGGTGCCTGGCTTGTTGGCGCCAAATTCCGCAAGGGAGGAACGAATGATAACAGCTAATGCGGCATTGTCTGCCGGTTCAATAGGCCTGAGGGTAATTATCATGGCCCAAAGCTAGCCAATCAGGCTAAAATGATAGCGAAAACCGAGTAGAAAACTACAAGTGTTGTAAAAATTGCGGCAAGGAAAACTTTATCTGCATTTTTCATATAGCAGGATTTAACCAATAACGTGCCAGATTAATAATTAGTATGGAAATTCTAAGTCATATTTTTATATTTGTCTAAATATAAATTTAGACAAGACTAAAAATGAATTTTCTATTTTTTTTCATGGCATTGCTGGCTGTTCAATTACTTGCAGCACAAAGCCGGTGGATTGCTGGCAGGGTTGTCCAAAAAGGAAACAGTACGGCCATTCCTATGGCAACAATTGCCTGTGAAAATGGTAAGCTGTCTGTTCTTTCAGGGCCATCCGGCCAGTTCAGGATACAATTGCCAGATACAACCGCACAGCTAATTGTATCTGCAGTTGGATATAAGAATATCGCCGTGCCAATAAATTCCGACTCGCTAATAATAGAGCTTCAGCCCAATTTGCGTGAAATGGACGAGGTGGTGATAACTGGTACAATGCGTGCAGTCCAGCGGTCCGCAAGTCCTGTTCCTGTGGAAGTTTATAACCAATCGTTTTTCCGGAAAAACCCAACACCCTCCATTTTTGAATCACTGCAACTGGTAAACGGGGTTCGGCCGCAACTGAATTGTAATGTTTGTAACACAGGGGATATTCATATTAACGGATTGGAAGGCCCTTATACCATGGTGCTGATCGACGGAATGCCTATTGTTAGCAGCCTGGCTTCAGTATATGGACTGCAGGGTATTCCCAATGCCCTTGTAGAAAGGATTGAAATTGTAAAGGGGCCGGCTTCTTCATTATATGGGTCTGAAGCGATTGGCGGATTAATTAATGTAATTACGCGGCAGCCGGGCAAAGCCCCATTAATTTCATTTGAATATAGCGGCAGTTCCTGGCGGGAACACAATTTTGACCTTGGTATGAGGTTAGCTAACCGAAGAAAGAGCCAGACCCTGCTTGGTGTAAACTATTTTAATTTCACCCATCGCTATGATAAAAACCTGGACAACTTCACAGATGTGACCTTGCAAAACAGGGTTTCCCTTTTTGGGAAAACCAGTTTTACCCGGAAGTTCAGCAGGCTGGCGGCTCTTGCCATGCGGTTCATTGCTGAAGACCGGTTTGGCGGGGAAATGCAATGGACCCGGGAGTTTCGTGCTACAGATTCAGTATATGGTGAGCAGATTAGTACTACACGGGGGGAACTGATCGGGAACTACCAGTTACCTTTAATTGAAAAAATAAATTTCCTTTTCTCTGCAAATTTTCACCGGCAAAGATCTGCCTATGGAAAGAACCTTTTTAATGCTGACCAGCGAATAGGGTTTGCCGAATTTACCTGGGAAAAGAAAATGGGTGATGAACACCAGCTTCTTTCGGGTATTGTTGGCCGGTATACAGCCTATGATGATAATACGCCGGCTACAGCCGGCCCAAACGGATCCGGTAACCGTCCCGATAATATATTTTTACCCGGCATTTTTTTGCAGGATGAGATCACCCTTAATAAGCGGCATTTGTTACTGACGGGTTTACGGTACGACTATGATAAAAGACATGGAAATATCTTTACACCGCGGGTAGCCTGGAAATGGTCTTTTTCGGACATGGATTACCTTCGCATTAATGCAGGATCTGGCTTCAGGGTAGTTAACCTTTTTACTGAAGACCATGCAGCCCTTACCGGTGCACGGAAAGTGGAAATAAAGGGAAACCTCAAACCAGAAAAAAGCTATAACCTGAACATAAACTATACGCGGAAACTGATTTTTTCCAAAGGGTATATGAATGTGGAAGCCTCTGGTTGGTACACTTATTTTTCCAACCGGATTTTGCCCGATTACCAAACCGATCCCGATAAAATTATATACGCTAACCTTGATGGGTTCGCCAGGTCAGTCGGCACAAGCCTGAATGTCGAAGCTGCTTTTAAAAGACTTCGCTTTACTGCGGGTTTTACATTGCAGGATGTTTCCCTTGCAACAAAGAATAAATCCGGTGAAACAGAACGTTACAGGCAGTTGCTCACAGAACAATGGTCGGGAACATGGACGCTTAGTTATACCGTGGGAAATAGCGGCTGGTCTGCAGATTATACAGGGAATATTTATGGGCCAATGCTATTACCCCTGGTATCTAACCTTGATCCGAGGAGCCCGGTTTCGCCGGTATGGACGATCCAGAACCTGCAATTGACTAAAAAGGGTAAAGGTATGTGGGAATGGTTCGGCGGAGTAAAAAACCTGCTCAATTTTACCCCACTGGCAAATAACCCTTTTATTATAGCCAGGGCCCATGATCCGTTTGATAAACAGGTGGTCCGCGATAGTAATGGCCAGGTGATCCCCACCACTGAAAATCCTTATGCGCTTAGTTTTGATCCCAATTATGTATATGCGCCAAACCAGGGTCGTAAATTTTTCATAGGCTTCCGTTATGCAATAAACAGGAAAGCTGGAGTGGAATAGTAGCCTTTATTTTTTGTAGCTTTACATTGATTTTGAAAAAAGTAATTACCATATTCTTTTTAACGGTCTACCTGTTGTCCACAACGGAAGCGCATCAATTATTAAAACTACCGGTTGTGTTTGAACACTTCAAAGAACACCGCCAAGAGGATAAAAGTATTTCACTTTTGCATTTCCTGGCTATTCATTACCTGCATGGCAGTCCCAGGGATAAAGATTATGACCGCGACATGCAATTGCCGTTTAAAACTTCTAATGATTGTATCTCAGTTACTGCACCTGCATTTATTCCGTTGTCGGTTGAACTTTCAGTAATTCAACCGGTAGATCTTCCGCAAAAGAAGAACTTTATTATAGACGACCAGTTTATTCTACCCCCATATCTCTCCATTATCTGGCAGCCTCCAAAATCCTGTTAAGAAATTATTATTGTATGGCTTACCTGTCCGAAAGGAGGGTTAATTTGCTGTACATGGGTTTTCCAAACAAATTATTTACCAGAAAATAAAGTATGCTTACAAAAATCATTGAGTTTTCTGTAAGGAATAAACTTATCATAGGTTTATTTGTAATCTCCCTGATCTGTTATGGTGGTTACGATTTTACCAGGTTGCCTATTGATGCGGTTCCTGATATCACCAATAACCAGGTACAGGTAATTACTATTGCGCCTTCCTTTGGCGCAACAGATATTGAACGGCTGGTAACCTTTCCCATTGAACAGGCTAATAATAATATAGCGGGATTAAAAGAAATGAGAAGTTTTTCCCGGTTTGGACTGTCATTGGTTACCATTGTTTTTGATGATGCCACCAACGTTTACTGGGCAAGGCAACAGGTAGCGGAACGGTTACAGAAAGTACAAACGCAAATCCCCGCCGGCATAGGAACTCCGGAGCTTGGGCCTGTAAGCACTGGATTGGGCGAAATTTACCAGTATGTTGTGCGACCCATGGAGGGTTACCAGGATAAATACAATGAGACAGAACTCAGGACTATCCAGGACTGGATTGTCAGACGGCAGCTTCTGGGCGTGAAAGGGGTTGCTGAAGTAAGCAGTTTCGGGGGCAAACTGAAACAATATTCGATAGAAGTTGACCCTAATAAATTGCTATCCTATAATATTACTATTACCGATATTTTCAAGGCACTGGAAAGCAATAACCAGAATATTGGCGGAGCATATATTGAAAAGGGGCCAACAGTTTTGTATATACGAAGTGAAGGATTATTAGGCAGTATTGACGACATCAATAATATTATTATCAAAACCACTTCCGGTGGATCGCCGCTGTTTGTAAGAGATGTCGCAGATATTAAAATTGGTTTTGCAACGAGGTATGGTGCAATGTGCTATAATGATAAGGGCGAGGTGGCCGGGGCTGTTGTAATGATGCTAAAAGGTGCCAACAGCAGTGAAGTGATAAAAAACGTAAAACAGCGAATTGCGCAAATCCAGAAAACCCTCCCGGAAGGAGTGGTAATAGAACCTTTTCTTGACCGTACCAAAATGGTTAATAATGCTATTGGTACTGTTGAGAAGAATTTAATGGAAGGCGCACTGATAGTGGTTTTTGTCCTGGTTTTGTTCCTTGGGAATTTCAGGGCTGGATTATTAGTTGCGTCCGTGATTCCACTGGCAATGTTATTTGCCGTGATCATGATGAACCTGTTTGGGGTAAGTGGTAACCTGATGAGTTTGGGGGCATTGGATTTTGGACTTATAGTAGATGGCGCTGTAATTATTGTTGAAGCTGTCATGCACCAGTTGTCACATAGCAAGAAGTTCACTGGTGTGCACTCGCTTACACAGCCACAGATGGATGAAGAAGTAAATCATTCAGCCAGCAAAATGATGAATAGTGCTGTCTTTGGACAGATCATTATCCTTGTGGTTTACCTGCCGATTTTTACTTTGCAGGGAATTGAGGGGAAAATGTTTAAACCAATGGCCCAAACAGTGGCATTCGCTTTATTAGGTGCATTCCTGTTATCGCTGACTTATATTCCTATGATGAGCTCCATTTTCCTGAGTAAAACCTTAAAACACAAGCAAAATCTTTCCGATAAATTAATGGCGAACATTGAGCGGATTTACCAGTCTGCTTTAAATAAAGTCGTTGGTTACCCTAAAACTGTTTTGTTATCAGTTATTGCTTTTTTTGTAGGGGCTGTTTATATACTTTCTACCCTGGGTGGTGAATTTATCCCGGCTTTGGAAGAAGGTGATTTTGCCGTCGATACAAGGGTGTTGACAGGCAGCAGCCTGAATACAACCATCAGAAATACACAACAGGCTGCACATATATTACTAACCCGGTTTCCTGAAGTTGAGAAAGTGGTTACAAAAATTGGCAGTGGTGAAGTGCCAACGGATCCAATGCCAATGGATGCCAGCGATATGATGGTAATATTAAAGCCAAAAGAGGAATGGACTTCAGCAAAAACATTTAACGACCTGAGTGAAAAAATGGGTACTGCCTTAAAAGTAATTCCAGGTGTAACGGCTGGTTTTCAATTCCCAGTTCAGATGCGGTTTAACGAATTGATGACTGGTGCGCGGCAGGACGTAGTATGTAAAATATTTGGTGACGACCTCGATACGCTTGCTTTATATGCCAGCAGGTTGGGAAGTATAATTAATACCGTAGATGGCGCTAAAAACCTTTATGTGGAAGCGGTGGCGGGAATGCCGCAGGTTATTGTAAGGTATAACAGGAATGCCATAGCCCAATTTGGGCTGAATATCAGTGATATTAACAAGGTTTTGAATACCGCTTTTGCGGGCCAGAGCAGCGGTATGTTGTTTGAAGGGGAAAAGCGGTTTGATGTAGTGGTTAGGCTGAGCGGAGAACTCAAGAAAGATGTTAAGGATGTTCAGAACCTCCTGATCCCAACACCGAATGGTACCCAGGTGCCATTGTATCAGCTGGCAGATGTACAGGTTAAAGACGGACCCAACCAAATACAGCGTGAAGACGCGAAGCGAAGGATTGTGGTTGGCTTTAATGTCAGGGGCCGTGACGTTCAGAGCATAGTAACCGATTTACAGTCAAAAGTAGATAAACAAATAAAATTCCCTGCTGGTTATTATGTTACTTATGGCGGGGCGTTTGAAAACCTGAATGCTGCAAAACAGAGGCTGCTCATTGCCGTGCCAGTTTCCCTGTTATTGATTTTCCTGTTACTCTATTTTGCTTTTAATTCCATTAAGCAGGGCCTGCTGATTTACTCAGCCATTCCATTGTCTGCGATTGGAGGGATTATTTTCCTTTCACTGAGAGGCATGCCTTTCAGTATAAGCGCAGGAGTCGGGTTTATTGCACTTTTTGGTGTAGCCGTATTGAATGGAATTGTACTTATTGCCGAATTTAACCGCCTTAAAAAAGACGGTTTAACTGATTTGAAAAGAATAGTGATTATGGGAACAAAAGTCAGGCTGAGGCCAGTATTGATGACAGCATTTGTTGCTTCCCTTGGATTTTTCCCGATGGCAGTCAGTAATGGCGCCGGGGCAGAAGTGCAAAGGCCATTGGCCACAGTGGTTATAGGTGGATTGCTTATCGCCACATTTCTGACCTTGTTTGTTCTTCCTGTACTGTATATGACTTTTGAAGGAGGCTTTAAAAAAGGTAAGAAAGGAAAATTGCCCGTCAAGGTGGCTTCAGTTATTGTGCTTTGTTTATCCTTTGCAAACAGCTCAGAAGCACAAACCCCAATTTCTCTGAAAGCTGCTATTGATACTGCGCTAAAAAATAATTTGCAGGTAAAGAATGAACAGCTGAAGGCGCAATACCAGCAATTGCTTATCAAATCGAATGCTGTAGTTCCCCAGGCAAATTTGTTTGGGGAGTTCGGGCAGATAAACAGTATTTATACGGATACTAAATTTGGTATATCGCAATCGTTTAGTTTCCCGAAAGTTTATACCAGACAAAAAGAGTTATTGCAACAGGAATGGCAAAGTAGTTTGTTCAGTGTTGCTGTTAAGGAGTCCCTGCTGAAAAAGCAGGTTTCCCAGGTATACTATGGTATTGTTTACCTTAGGCAAAAAGCAAGGCTGATGCAGTATGTTGACAGCCTTTATAGTGATTTCTACAGCAGGGCATCTTTGAGGTTTGAAAAAGGGGAATCTAATATCCTTGAAAAGACAAGTGCGGAAGCGCAATTGGGCCAAATAAAACTGCAGATGGAACAGGTTCGCCAGGATTCTGCCATTTTGCAACTGCAGTTTCAATTGCTGCTGAATACTGTAATTAATTTTCTTCCTGCTGACATTAAGTTTAAAATGGAGTTTTCCGCAGTTCCGGATACCAGTGTTTTAGTGAGTCACCCTTTTCTTCAAATGATGCAGCAACAACAAAAAGTTGCGGAAGCAAATTATCAATTGGAAAGAAGTAAGTTATTGCCGGATTTATCTTTCGGTTATAATAATGCCAGTTTCGTGGGTATAGGTGCCGATGATAAATATTATAACAGTTCCAGGCGATTTAATTCTTTCCAGGTTGGCTTGGGTGTCCCGATTTTTGCAAGTGCGCAAAAGGCAAAAATTAATGGTTCGAAGTTTAACCGGCTGGTCGCGGAAGGCAATTATGCGGCAAGCCTGCAGGCAATGAAAACTGATTATGAAATGGCCTTTTCCCAATATAAAAAGCATCTTCATGCTGTCCGGTATTATGAAGATACGGCTTTGAAAAATGCGCGGTTGATTACAGAAACAGCTAATCAGCAGTTAGCCAGTGGGAATATTAATTATCTCGAATGGGTATTGTTGGTTAACCAGGCAACAACCCTTACCAATGATTATGTTGAAGCTGTTAAGAATTTAAACGAATCAATCATCCAGTTAAACTATTTTTCTGCGAATTGAGTGCGTCCAAACTCTTTTAGCAGGGAATAATAATAAATAAGTATAGTATGAAACAGATTATATTCCTTGGTTCTTTAATTATATTATTTTCCGCCTGTGGTGGTAAACAAAATTCTGACGAAACGGGTGAAGCCCGGGCAGATGATAAAAACATTACGCTTACAGAAGCGCAAATTAAAAATGCGGGATTGACAACGGGTAAGCTTCAGCAAAAAATAATTTCCACCATCCTGAAAGTAAATGGCAAAATTGATGTACCTCCTCAGAATATGGTTTCGGTTAGTGTGCCTTTGGGCGGTTACCTGAAATCCACCAAGTTATTGCCGGGCATGCATGTTAAAAGAGGTGAAGTTATAGCTGTGATGGAAGACCAGCAGTACATCCAATTGCAGCAAGACTATCTTACAGCGAAAGCGAAGATCAGTTACCTGGAAAATGAATATAACCGGCAGAAAGATTTGAACCAGACGCGGGCGAGCAGTGACAAAGTTTTCCAGCAGTCAGAGGCTGAATACAAAAGTCAGCTTGTATTGATAGCATCTCTGGCTGAAAAATTGAAACTTGCGGGCATTAATATTGACCGGTTGAGTGAATTGAACATTTCAAGGAGTGTGAATATTTATTCACCTATAAATGGATTTGTATCCCGGGTGAATGTGAATATTGGTAAATATATTGCCCCGACTGAAGTGATGTTTGAATTGATTAATCCTACTGACATCCATTTGGCCCTGAAAGTATTTGAAAGGGATCTCGATAAATTATTTATCGGCCAGAAACTTGTTGCATATACCAATAACCGGCCTGATGAAAAGCATCCCTGTGAAATTCTGTTAATTGGTAAGGACTTGTCGCCGGAAAGGAATACAGATGTACATTGCCATTTTGAAACTTATGATAAAAGCCTTGTTCCCGGTACTTATATGAATGCCGAGATTGATGTAAAAAATAATAAGGCATTAGCGTTGCCGGACGATGCGGTGGTCAGTTACGGCGGTAAGCAATTCATTTACAGGGCTAAGGGAAATGACAAGTTTGAGATGGTTGAAGTTTCCGTTGGTGAAAGTGAAAATGGCTTCACAGAAATAAAAATCCCGGAAGGCAGCACGCTTGGTACTTCTGAATTTGTTACCAGGGGAGCTTATTCGATTCTGATGCTAATGAAAAACAAAGCAGATTAGCCTCGATGATCAGCGATATGCTTCGCGTACAGGGGTCCAGGAGTCAATAGCCCTGCAGTCGGTCAATGCAACTGCGCTGTGTGGGATATTTGGCGGGATTACCTGTACGCATCCTGCAGTGAACACAGAGGTTATACCGCCGATGGTCATTTGTAGTTCGCCTTCGAGTACATAAGTGATTTGCTCGTTTTCATGCTTGTGTTCCGGAATGATGCTGCCCTTTTTTATTTCCCATATTCCCAGGGTACTCATTTCTCCATGAAGCATTTTACCGGATAATCCGGGAAGGAACTCCCGAGATGGAATATCATTTATGTGTTGCATCGGTTTGATTTTTCGGCTGTTCAAAAAAACACACACTGCCGCCTACCCATTCTTTGTCTTTATTGTACCTTACACCTATCATTTTTCCCTTGCTTAAACGGGCAAGGTTAATAGCCGGCTTTGGTCTTTCCCAATCATCCTTCCAGATATACATTATCCGTATTTCAGCTTTTGCAGGGATATCCGGTGTCGGTATTACATCTGCATATTTTACTTTTTTCTGTAGTATCCAGTTTTCCGGATCTTTAATTCCGAGAATGTCTTCAGGTAATATATCAATTACGACGCCTTGTCCGGCAAATGAAAAAAGAGGTTTGAGTACATAATTTTCCAGATCAGCCGGCACCTGCTTCAATTCGTTTAAAAAATAAGTCGCAGGGATATAAGGGTGCCTGATTAACGGTAAAGTGAATTTGCTGATCCTGTAGAACCAATTGGGGTGTGGTACCCATTCAACATCAAGGTCCTGGGTGATATCTACAAAATTCCCCAGATCGTCTTTTTGAGCGTGAAGGTCATCAAATATAACTCGATTATATATGCGCCTGATCCTTGTTTTTACACCGTTGTCCATGTAATAAACCTGATTCCCTTCCTGTATAAGCTCTGTAATGCACACTGGTTTAATCCCCGTATAGTCCTGAGTACAGTAAAAATCTATCCGGGTTTTTTGTTTTTCTGGTTTTATTTCAAGCAGTATAACTTCCTTGGCTGAATAAGGGCCTAATAATAGTTCACGGAAATCAGCAAGGTAAGTATCGCGCGTATAACCGCCCAGGTATTGGGTGTAATTTTCTGGTATGTCAAAATGTTTCCGGACAATATCAGGGTAAAATACCTGGAATCCAAATAGGGTAGGGAATCCCTGCATTTCTATTAGTTGCGGCTCCAGTTCGTCAGATGCATTGGTGCAAATGCCGAAATCGAAGGCAATCATATGCGCATGATTATTTTCATGGGGCACATTTTCGCCTTTAGGTATACTTCTGTCAGTTAGTTTTTTAAAATCCGGGTCTGTAATAACATCAACAATTGCTTCGCAGGCATCCAGTATTTTTTGGGTAAATTCCTTATTGACGAATATTGGCGTTTCAGCAACCCTGAATTCAATAGCTCCTTCATGACAGCTGTTTAATTCTTTCAGAAATTGTTCATATCGTTCAGGTGTAAAAGAATTATTGAATGCTTCCCTTAATGCTGCAACCATGTATCAGGCTTTAGCGGAAGGTAAGAAAAAGTCAAAAGTAAATGCAATAACAGTTGTTTAATTCTCCCTGAGTTTTGAAATGGAGTCTGTAATAAAATTGGGAAGCACCTGAGAATAGGTCCAACGGATTTTATCAGGATCATTCAGGTGTTCAATCATGCTTGCCCATTTGGCGGCACCATGATTATCAATAACCGTTTTCTTTTTGTCTTCACGCTGCAGGTACATACTCATGCCAACAGGATCAGCTTCAGGATGAAACTGCGTACCCACCATGAAATCATTAAAGCGTATAGCCATCATTGCTCTTTCAAATGGAACATGCGGGCGTTCCTTTTCAATGGCCAGTATTTTTGCACCCATTTGCCTGATGAGGGAATGGTCGGGTTCAATTACCTGGTAATCGCGACTGTCTACCGAGTAAAAAGGATCTTTCAGATTTTGGAAAACCACCTCTTTCTGTGCACCTGGTAACATATGTATCGGAAATACCCCAAATGCGGTGGATTTTCTTTTTGCAACCTTGCCCACCTTATAATGACGGCAGGCCAGCTGGTAGGAGTGGCAAATGAAGAAAACGTATTTTTTCCGGTGATCAATTGATCTTTGATTATACGCTTCAACCGAAGAAAGCCAGTCAAAATAAACTTTTTCCCATTCGCTGCCCTCACTATCCAAAGGGGATCCTGGCCCTCCGCTGGAGATATATAGGTCATAAGACAGATCAGGTACTTTTTTCTGGATCCTTACTTCAAATTCATCCCAATGCAGGTCTAGCTGGTTCTCCGCTGAATACAGGTTAAGTATTTCCCGTATACACCGCATTCCCTGATTTTCAACGCCTTCATAGAGGTCTAGAATTGCTACCCTGATCATTTTATTCGCCCCTTCCATGCCGCAAAATTACAATTTTTCGCATTTTCACCCGCCGGGTATTACCCGGCGGGTGAAAATTGGGGTAATATCGCTTATTTACCGTGAAAATACCTTTTCGCCCCCAAGGTAATTCTGGATAACCTTTACGGATAATAATTCTGTGGCCGGGATTTTCATAAGGTCTTTGTCGAGGATTACGAAGTCGGCCAATTTACCGGTTTCGAGACTACCTTTTTCTCCTTCCTCAAAATTGCTTTTTGCTGCCCATATGGTCATTCCGCGAAGGGTCTGCTGGCGGGTTAATGCATTTTCCATCTGGTATCCTTCCTGTGGAAAGCCTTTGGCATCTTTGCGAACCACTGCGGCATAAAATGTTTTGAATGGTGAGATATCTTCGACAGGAAAATCAGTCCCCAGCGCAATCCATCCATTTTCTTTAAGAAGTTGCTGGTAGGCATATGCCCCTTTTTCTCTTTCCTTTCCCAATCGAACGCCTGCCCAATACATATCTGAAGTAGCATGCGTTGGCTGAACCGAGGGAATGATGGAATTTTGGCCGAAAAGGCCGAAATCAGCAGGATTAACGACCTGTGCATGCTCTATCCTCCAACGCAGATCATTTTTACCCTTCAGGTATTTCGCATATACTTTCAAAATTGTCCGGTTACCACTGTCACCAATAGCATGTGTGCACATCTGGTAATTATTTTTCATAAGCACGGCTGCCACGGAATCATAATGGTTTGTGTTGTTTAGCAAAAAGCCCAGGTGTCCCGGCTTGTCGCTGTAGGGTTGCAATAGGCAAGCCCCTCTTGAACCCAATGCACCATCAGCATAAACTTTAAAGGATCGTACATTCATACGGTCCGTTTTAATTTTGCCTTTGGGTAATAAAAATTCATAATTTATCCTGGCATCGGCCAGCATAGCATAAACCCGCATTTTAAGTTCACCTGTTTTTTGAAGGCTGTCCATGAATAATACCTGGGGATAATCCAATCCGCAGTCATCCACTGTTGTTAATCCCATGGAAAAACAATTTGCCTGGGCATCTAATAAAGCAGCTTTCAATTGTGATTGGGAGGGTGATGGCATATTTGCATATACCTGGTTCACAGCATTATCGATTAATATGCCGGTCAGCCTCCCGTTTTTCACTTCAATTTCACCACCGGTTAAGCTTTCGCCTGCTTTAATACCCGCCAGTTCGAGTGCCTTATTATTTGCAATGGCAGCATGACCATCTACACGTGATAGCAAAACCGGGCGGTCGGGAAATAATTCATTCAATTGTTGATTTGTAGGGAATTCTTTTTTCGGCCAATCATTCTGGTCCCAGCCCCGGCCAATCAGCCATCCTTCATTATGACGGGAAGCAAAAGATTTGAGTGTATCAATAATAGCTTCCCAGCTTTCCGTACCTACCAGGTCTGCAGTTTGCAGACCAAGTCCGTATTCCAGAAAATGACAATGGGCATCAATAAATCCGGGGTAAATGTATTTGCCTTCGGCGTCAACTATTTCTTTTGCGTCATAGTCCGATAATAATGAGGCATTTTTTCCCATGGCAATTATTTTGCCGTCTTTAATTGCCATGGCTTCATAAACAGTAAAGCTGCTGTCTACACTATAGATACTTGCATTGTGCACCAGCAGATCTGCCGGATGTTTTGAATTGCATCCTAATAACAGCACCAGTATAATCCAAACAGGAATTTTATTTATGAAGTTTGCGTACATAGCTGTTTTTTGCTCAGATGCCATAAAGGAACTGGTCTTTAATGTAGTCAACAACAGCTACCATGCTGTTTGTTTCATTATAAACCTTCAGCTGCCTGTCTGCGCCGGTGCCGGTTTCCAGCAAGTTGGGTACCAGCGAAAGGATATGCCTGCTTCCCAATTCATCCACCACATCATCAACAAAGTCGAGCAGTTCATAAATTAATACGCGGGTATTCACTTCCTCTTCTTTTCCAAAATCAATTAACCGGCCGTCAATACCATAACGGCTGGCCCGCCATTTATTTTCGTTGATCAGTGCACGGGAATACTGTATATAATTCATGTTCTGTGTCCGCAACTTATAGATCTTGGCACAAATAGCCTGAAACAGGGCTGCAATGATGATGGTTTCATGGGTTGTCATCGGAACATCGCAGATCCTGAATTCAACTGTGTTGAAGAAAGGATGCACCCTAAGATCCCACCAGATCTTTTTGGCATTATCAATACAGTTGGTTTTCACCAGCATTTTTACATAATTATCATAGTCTTCAATAGTGGCGAAATATTCAGGTATACCTGTACGCGGGAACTTGTCGAATACTTTAGTCCGGAAGGATTTGTACCCTGTTTGGCGTCCTTCCCAAAATGGGGAGTTGCTGCTTAGTGCATAAATATGCGGCAGGAAATACCTGGTACTGTTAGCGATATGGTTGGCCATTTCGCGATTTTCCATGCCCACATGTACATGCAATCCGAAAATCAGGTTGCTTCTGGCTGCTTCCTGTAATTCATTCACTATTTCACTATACCGGACATGGTCTGTTATCAATTGGCTTTCCCAATGGCTGAACGGGTGCGTTCCTGATGCCCCCATGGCGAAACCCAGTTCATGGGCAACCTGAGAAATGGTCCTTCGAAGGGTAGCCACATCATGAAGGGCCTCATCAATATTCTTGCAAATATCTGTGCCAACTTCAACCACGGCCTGGTGCATTTCGGCTTTTACTTTGTCTTTGATGATCTTCTGGCCCTCCAGCACAATACGCTGTTCATGACTTTTCAGTTCGCGGGTCTGCGGATCAATCACCATGTATTCTTCTTCAATACCAAGGGTGAATTGTTGGTAATTGATGGCACTCATAAGCAAGCTTTTTTGGGTGAATGGTGAATCGCTCACCTTTTCTATATCAATTTTGTTTTAGCTGCACTGCGTTTAATGTATTCGCCCCAGGTTAAATTGTCGGCTCCGGGATTGAAGGCCAGGGCTTTTTCAATGGCATAATTAGCAGCAGTTTCTACTACCCATGCGAAATTGTCTTCGCCAACACTCTTTATTTCAGCATCTGGTGCGGGGTTGCAGAAATCGATTGCATAGGGAATACCATCTCTCAATGCCAGTTCCACCGTATTAAAATCATAACCCAGGTAGTGATTGATGCGTAAAACAATTTCCTCCATTTGTTGCAGGCGTTCTGCACTTGGTGCGAAATCAGCCTGGTAACGGAGGTGATGCGGGTTGCGTGGCTCATAAGGCATAATGCGCACATGCTTCCCTCCAATACAATAGCAGCGGTAATATTCATCAAATACAATTTCTTCCTGCAGCAACATTACCAGTTCTCCGGTTTCATTGTGCTTCTCAAAGAAATCGTCCATACTGGTCAATTTGTAAACATTTTTCCATCCGCCGCCGGCAAATGGTTTCATATATGCAGGGAATCCAACATATTTAAAAATGCCTTCCCAATCGAGCGGGTATGCAAGGTTACTAAAAGACTGGTCTGAAGTATCTGCTGGATGATCACGTGAGGGGAGAATTACTGTCTTTGGTACCGGAACGCCAATTTTTGTGGCCAGGCAATTATTGAAAAATTTTTCATCTGCACTCCACCAGAATGGATTGTTGATGACTGCGGTTCCACATAGCGCGGCATTTTTCAGGTATGCACGGTAAAAGGGAACGTCTTGTGAAATGCGGTCAACTATTACCGAATACTCGGTAGGTTCACCTTGCATTACTTTATCAATCCGAACCGCTTCCGCTGATATCCCTTCTATGTTTTTACTATTTATCCGCTCAATAAAGGCCATCGGAAAACTGCGTTCCTGGCCAAATAGAATACCTATTTTTTTCATAGTCTTTGCAACAGTTTAATGATTACTAACTGTTTTCAATATACTATTATTTGTTCAAGTTAAGATTAGGACAGAATGAATTCCTGCGCCATTTTTTCAACAAAAACATGTAATTTCCGGCATTCACCTGACTAAGCGATAGAACAGATATGACGGACACGATGTGCCTTGAGAAAACAAATAGTATTGACACTCTTGCATTGGAGATAGTATCCAACCATCTTGGACGTAAGGTAAGAGCTGATATATATCTGCCTTTACAACTATCTGCTGCAAATCTTCCTGCTTTGCTTTTAATTAATGACGGTCAGAACATGGAAGAGCTTGGTTTGAAGGCCATGCTGGATGAATCCTTGCGGAAAAATTCCCCTGGCCAGTTTGTTTGCGTCGCTATTCATGCCGGCGAACAAAGGAAAATGGAATACGGCACAGCTGGTATCCCTGATTACCTTGGCCGGGGAAATAAAGCTGAAGCATATACCTTATTTATATTTGAAGAATTGCTTCCCCTTGTCAGGCAAAGGCTGGCTATTCCTGAATTCAGGGAAAAATGGTTTGCTGGTTTTTCACTGGGCGGGCTAAGTGCACTTGATATTGTTTGGGCCCATCCCCATGAGTTTACTAAAGTCGGAGTCTTTTCCGGGTCACTTTGGTGGCGTACTATTGACCAGGACGATCCGGAATATAATGATGATATACACCGGATTATGCATGAGCTCGTGCGCAAGGGCAGTTACGCTCCCTGGCTGAAATTCTTTTTCGTAACCGGAACGCTCGATGAAACCAATGACCGCAACAATAATGGTATAATCGACTCTATTGATGATACGCTTGATCTTATTGCAGAGTTGGATAAAAAAGGCTATAATACAGAAAAGGATATCGTTTACCTGGAACTTGCTGATGGGCGACACGACATTGCCACATGGTCCAAAGCGATGCCGTTGTTCCTGGACTGGGCCTGTGGGAAGGCTTAACCGGAACAAGGACTTGTTCCGAACATCCCCGGCTAATAATTGTTAGTTTTGTACAAATATTCTTTATGCTGGATAGTATTGAATCTGCACTGGATGATATTCGGAACGGTAAAATGGTAATTGTGGTAGATGACGAAGACCGTGAAAATGAAGGTGATTTTGTCATTGCCGCAAGACATGTTACTCCCGAAGTGATCAATTTCATGAGTAAGGAAGGCCGGGGTTTGATCTGCGCCACGCTCGTTGAAGACCGCTGCGATGAACTCCACCTGGAAATGATGGTTAACAGCAATACTGCTTTGCATGAAACTGCTTTCACCGTATCAGTAGATTTATTAGGTCATGGTTGTACTACAGGAATTTCTGCACATGACCGTGCAAAAACTGTTCAGGCATTAATAGATCCGGCAACGAGGCCTGATGACCTGGGCCGCCCGGGACATATTTTCCCGCTCAGGGCAAAAAAGGGGGGTGTTCTCAGAAGAGCCGGACATACAGAAGCTTCAATAGACCTGGCCCGTTTGGCCGGATTAGAACCGGCAGGGGTCCTTGTAGAAATATTGAATGAAGACGGAACAATGGCCCGACTGCCCCAATTGGAAATCCTTGCCAGAAAATTCGGCATGAAACTGATCTCCATCAAGGACCTTATAGAATTCCGCCTTAAAAGAGACTCCCTGATTGAAGAAGTTGTGCTTGTAGATATGCCTACGAAATATGGTCATTTCAAGATGGTCGCTTTCCGGGAAAAACATACGCAGAATGAACATATGGCCCTTGTAAAGGGCGAATGGGAAAAAGACGAGCCGATCCTGGTTAGGGTGCATTCTTCCTGTTTTACCGGTGATATACTGGCATCCCTACGTTGCGACTGTGGTGAACAATTGCATAAAGCCCTTGAAATGGTGGAAGCTGCCGGGAAAGGGGTGGTTTTATATATGAACCAGGAAGGCCGGGGAATTGGCCTGATGAATAAGTTAAGGGCATATAAATTGCAAGAGGAAGGAATGGATACTGTTGAAGCCAATCTCCACCTGGGATTCCCGATGGATAAACGGGATTATGGCGTTGGTGCCCAGATTCTTCGCCACCTGAATATTACCAAGATCAGGTTAATCAGTAATAATCCGAAAAAACGCGCCGGACTGGTTGGTTATGGCCTCGAAATCGTTGAGTCTGTTCCCATCAAAATAAAGGCCAATCCGCATAATGAAAAATACCTCCGGACAAAAAGGGATAAACTCGGCCATAAGATCATGGAAGGGGAGTAGAGATATGCCACAGTTTTTTTTTACTGCTCGATACTTGCATTTCCCGGAATATCAATGATAGCCGGTTTCTTTTTTTTCTTCTTCCGGAATAAATCGGCAAACCTGTCAAATTCACGGCGATAAGAAAAACTGACACCGGAGCGTTGCAGGGCAGATTGGGCGATATAACTCCAGTTGTTACGGTAAAAGAAATTTATCCTGAATTTACCATCCGGAGTCAGTTTGTATTCAGCATTAACATCAGGAAGGAACTGGAAAGTAGTAGCCTGCTGTGCGCTGATTCCAAAATCAATAGCACTGCCAACTACAAAGGTTAGCCGTTCATTCATGTAGCTTTTTGCAACACTAAGGTTTACATTTGTGCGATCGGGTAAAGTGATCTGTGAATTACTTTGCCCGGTAATATTTGTGCCGCTATATAATGAAGCACTGAAGTTTATTTTCAGGCTTTTATCATTAAATACATTCTGCAATAACTTGGAAAATTCATTAGTTAATACACTGGATAAAAATCCGGATATACTATTTACCACCAGGCTTTCAAACGCAGCATTGGCAAATGCACCGGAGTTACTGGTGGTGCTTCCGGCTGCGGTGAGCGGACCGAAAGTATTAAACAGGATTAGATAAGAAACCTGTTTATTTAATTCGTTCTCATCCCTTTGGATGACAGAAATGAGAGCCTGTGCTTCTGAATTGTTTTTCAATGCACTATTATCGGGAAGTTCAATCTGGAATTTAATTTTCGGGGCTGTTAACCTGTCGGTAATACTTGCAATTACATTAACCTTTCCCCTGTAGCGTTTTACGTCCTCGCTGGTTACACTAAAACCACCACTGCTGAGCAGGTCACTGAACCGGACATTATCTGCTTCATACAGCGCATCGATTTTCAACTGTGCCTCATAAGGATCTCCATTCCAGGAAATTGAATTGCCCCGGTCAGGCAACAGTTTGAAGGTTTTCTTCCATGCCTGGAAATTAAAATTGTAATATCCGCTTTCAATTTCGTACCGGCCATTCATGCTAAGGTCTTCATTGGTACCTACCCGCATTTTAAGGTTGCCATTGCCCCTGGCCTGTATAATATCGCCGGTAGTTTCATCAATGATCATGTATACTGTTGCCTTATTATTGGCAGTAATATCCATCGACACCACCAAATTGCTGCTTTGGCCATAAGGCCTGTAGGCTTCCATTTCTTTTCCATACTGTTTCCACACAATGAAATCGGCTTCAGCACTTTCCCGACCGGATTCAGTGGCGATGTAAATTTTACTGCTGTCGGTTGGTTCACCGCTGATGTCCATATTCATTTCATACGTTGGCCCGCTAAAACTCATATTAGCTTTGCCAATCACATTACCATAAAATAACTTATTATCGACTTTTGTAGTATTTAACAAGAGCAATTTATTGGTACGTACTTTAAAGTCAAAAGCCATATCCTTGAAATTGTTGTGGTACAATTTCCCTTCGGTTAATTCGCCTTTATTCCCGATGGTATCTTCAATTTGAAATTTTCCAAAGTCAATTAGCCCGTCTGTAAACTTCACCTGGGCCGCAGGTATTTTGTAATATACTTTCGTATAATCTACCAATAGTCCGCCATCATTCAAACTTACATCTCCAATGTATTTTAGGTTATTAGCTTTGCCCTTTATTCTAAGATTACCTGTGGCCTTACCTTCCAGTTTACTGAAAATGCCGGTAAGGTATTGTTGTAAAAGATTGATCCTGGTTTGGTTGAAATTTGTATTGATATCTATTTCATCCGACAGGCTGTCTTTTGTATTCACAATTCCCGCGATATCAAAATTATAGCCTTCATTAACTGAGATGGTTTTGAATGCAACTTTTCCGGATTTGACGCCATAAGTTGTCGCAAGGTCAATGCTGCCGATGGAATCATTGTCTAGCCTGAATTGTTCTGCCCTGGCTATGGCTTCAACCTGCAGGTTTCCAAAAGGTTCAATTATTTCTACAGAGCCGGATAATAATCCTTCCAGCCTGTTACTTTTTACAAAGAATGGGGAGAAGTCGCCGATATTTATTTTTTGTAAATCAATTTTCAGGTCGTTCCCTTTGCCTATTGAAGAAGGCGTGGAAGTGATTAATATTTCCTGGTCACCGCTATATAGGCGAATGCCATCTGAAGTTACCAGTTCACGACTAAGGATAAGTTCCCCACCTTTGTCTATGCTCCATTGATTTTCATTGATGTCGAAACTTGAGGGGTGGAACATGACCCTGACACCATTTTTAAGTGTTTGTACTTCGCCAGATATATTGGCCTTCTTTAGGGTCTGGTTTGCACTTGTTTGTATATTAACAAGCGATATATCATTACTTGATTTTACTGAGAGCTGCGTTCCTGGAAAATGAAGGCTGTCATTTACAAAAATATCCCCAATACTTGTGGATACATCCAATGAATCGTAGGTACCCCTGGCTTTTAGCTTTGCATTGTAGAAGCCAAGTTTTTTATAACCGAATTGCGGTATATCAGCATCAAATCCAAAAATATTTTCACGGGTGTTTACCTGCCCGTTTATGGTAGAGTAGTTGAATCCCTTTAGATTTTTATCCAGTAAATCAAGATAATCATCAACTTTCCTGGTGGTGACAAAAAAGCTGAAATTATTGCTGACTTTCTTTTTTGATGCGGCAATATAACTTGGGTAATAGCGGTTGAGAAAGGTCTGGAAGGCGTCGGGTAATGAACTGATATTAAATTCACCTGCTAATATGCCTTCAAATTCATTGCTTTTTACGGTTATGGTTTTATTGCCATTGCTTTGAAGGGATGATTCAACATATAAGGAATCAAAGGAAATCCTTTGCCCGTTTTTAAATACAGAAGCATCTGAAACCCGGGCTTCTCCAATAAAGTTATCGATGGTGCTGCCTACAAAATTCACATTAAACGTGCCGTTAAAGTCGACCTCGTCTTTGGTGAAGTTTAAATTGCGCAAATTAGCATTATTGATCAGCGCATTAAAATCGAACCTGGGAACTTTACCCGACAGGTCTACAAGGCCTTTTAATGTAGCTTCAAGGTGTTCATCGTTTATGGCAAGGTTTCCGTTGAACAAGCGGTTGGCCAGTTTACCATCCACTGAAATATCTGAATACTTGTATCCATTGTATTCAATAAAGGCAAGGTTCCCGTTTAAGGATGCGTCAAGACTACCCAACGTAAAGCCTTTTCCAAGGATATCACCAGCAAAGGCCAAACTTCCAATTTGGGGTGTATTTGTAAAACTGCCCAATTTAAATCCTTCGGTTCGTATGGTGCCCTTGTAAGCCGGAGCTCCCTTAGCGGGTATTTTCATATTCACATCAGTCCTGATTACACCCAGTGCTGTTTCAATGGTACCATAAGTAACAAAATTCCTGAAGTAACCTGTAAAGTTCCCCTTGAAGTTCATGTATTCCAACCGGTCAATCCGAAGGTCCTTAATCTGGTTTATTTCCGGAACTATTTTCTGTAAATCGGCATATGTGGTGTGGAAATCATTGGCGGTAAAATCAAGAAAGGTTTTGTCAAGGTCAGGCAATCCCTTCATGGTAAATTCCCCACTAAGTTTTGTATTATTACCAGCATGCACCACCAGGTTTTGGCCGCTCATGTCTTCAACCGTACCCTTCACTTTACCGGTAACCACTAAGCGCTTATTCCAGTCTTTTAATTCTGGTGCAAAGAATGCGATATCATCACTATGAATTACAGCATCTGTAAAATTACCTTCCATCCGTACTTTTTCAATGAACTCGCTCATATTATCGAAAGTGTCGTAACGCATTGCGAAATAATTCTGCAGATGGCTTTTATTGGTGCGGATATTCAGTTGCCTGAATTCCATCGCTTCTGGGTGAAAGCGGATATTGGCCTTGAGTTGTTTTACTTCGAATCCGCTTCTTTCGCGGGTTGTGAGCTGTGCAGCACCACTGATTGTATCGTTTACCAGTTTTACACCGGTGAATTTGCCATTGATGCGTGTAAACTGAAAATGTGCGCCATCAAAATAATAGTAAGGCTTCCTGTCAGTTTGAACGTCATTCCTGAACGCGCCGTTTTCGATTGACAGGTTATTGATCGCCAGGAACCATTTCCCTGAATTCCAGCGGAGGTGATCAGGGTTATTTGCAGGGATTGTATCGTTAGGGTTTGGGCTTAAGGGAGGCCTGAATCCAGGATAATTATAAATAGAGAAAACAGGTTCCTTAATGGTTAGGTCTTTTAGCCGGATGCTTTTATTTGCCAGGTTAAATTCATCCGTCTCCAGGTGAAGCAGGGCTAATGAAAGTCCCAGGTTTTCACCTCGCCATTCATCATGCTGCATGACCCTGATATTCTTAATATCCACTGTTTTAAGGGTCAGCGAAATGGGGTTATCTTTTTTCGTAGTTGTGGGGGAGGAGAAAAAGTCGATAAGGAACTGGTAATTCCACATCGAATCACGCCGGTGCAGGTAAACGAGGGTATTTTCCAGTCCGATATGTTTCAGTTCAATTTTATCTTTCAGGAAGAACCAGTCGGTAATATTTACCTGTAAGGCTCCCGCATACAGCAAGGTGTCTTTATTATGGTCGCGGACCAGGGTTCCTTTAAGTTCCAGGGTATTGAAAAACTTCAAATCGACATGTGAAATTTTTACCTCGGTATTTAGTGCTTTCGACAACCTTGATGCGGCCTGCTGAACCAGGAAATTCTGTACAAATGAAGTTTGTAATAGCAGGTAACAAAAAACCACCAGCAAGAGCAGGATGTCCAAAATGTCAGTAATTATGACGTGTGTTTTTTTCAGGACCCGGGTTATTTAGGGATAAAAATAATTATTCGAACCTTTGTCTCCCTGATTATTCTATGAACTAACGAAAATAATAGGCCGGAATGGTATATGCGACCCGGGAATTGGGCTATTTAACATTTTTAATGAGTGAATCACCTATAAAAGAGCCTTTCGGAGCTTAACCAGGTCAATTAACAGGTTTTCCAGGAGATCAAGGTGCAGCATATTTGCCCCATCGCTTTTTGCCACAGCCGGATTAGGATGTGTTTCTATAAAAAGTCCATCTGCTCCTGCGGCAAGTGCAGCTTTTGCGATGGTACCAATGAGTTGAGGGTTTCCCCCTGTTATACCACTGGTTTGGTTGGGTTGTTGCAGGCTATGGGTTACATCCATTACCACTGGTACTCCGTGTTCTTTCATCCAGGGAATATTACGAAAATCAACGACCAGGTCCTGGTACCCAAAAGTAGTACCCCGTTCAGTTAATATAATTTTGTTATTACCTGCCTGGCGTATTTTTTCTACAGCAAATTTCATGGCCGGGCCACTCAAAAACTGTCCTTTTTTAACATTGATTACTTTCCCGGTTTCCGCTGCTGCAACCAGCAAATCGGTTTGCCTGCATAAAAATGCCGGGATCTGTAGAATATCGGCATAAGCTGCAGCCGGTGCAGCCTCATCATGCGCATGGATATCTGTGGTAGTAGGTAAATGAAAAGTATCTCCTGTTTTTTTCAAAAGACTCAGTCCAAGGTTATCTCCCAAGCCTGTAAATGAACTGGCACTTGTCCTGTTTGCCTTACGGTAGGACGACTTAAAAATATAGGGGATACCCATGTTTTTGCAGATTCCGCTAACTTTTTCCGCAACTTCCATCAGCAATGCTTCACTTTCGATAACACAGGGGCCTGCAATAAGGAAAAAATTCTTTTCGTCATATGTCTGGCCCTTAAACAGGTCTTTTAAGAATGGTTCCATCCTGCGAAGGTAGGAAGAAATGGCAAGTGGTTACCGGAGCGGGGGAAAGCAACATATTAAAACGATTCCCAAACCAGTACCAATAACCAGCATTCTTTTTTAGGTTTGCAACTTCAAGTAATAGTAAATGACAAAAGAAAAAATCCTGGTAATTGGTGCCTGCGGACAAATTGGCGTAGAGTTGACCCTCGCGTTAAGGAAAATTTACGGCAACAACAGCGTAGTGGCCTCAGACCTGCGCGAAGAAAATGAATTGCTGAAAGGAACCGGCCCTTATGTCTCTATTGATGCATTGAATAAGGAAATGCTTCATGTTCAGGTTATCCGCCAAAACATTACCCAGGTATATCTTCTGGCGGCCATTTTATCTGCCACCGGCGAAAAAAATCCTAACCTGGCCTGGCACCTGAATATGCAAAGCCTGCTGAATGTGCTGGATATTGCCCGGGAAGAACAACTGCACAAAGTGTACTGGCCGTCTTCCATAGCAGTATTCGGACCAACTTCACCAAAATTTAACTGCCCGCAGTATACCATCATTGAGCCCACTACTGTATATGGCATTTCCAAATATGCCGGGGAATTCTGGTGCAATTATTATTATCAACGCTTTAGGGTAGATGTTCGCAGCCTGCGGTATCCGGGATTGATCAGCTATAAATCGGCCCCAGGCGGTGGAACCACCGATTATGCCGTGGAAATTTTTCATGAAGCCCTGGAATCAAAAAAATATACCAGCTTCCTTAAAGAGGATACTTACTTGCCCATGATGTATATGCCAGATGCAATCCGTGCAACTATTGAACTGATGGAAGCACCCGCGGAAAAAATTTCAGTACGTACTTCTTATAATTTATCGGGAATGAGCTTTTCGCCAAAAGAAATAGGGGATGCAATCAGAAAGCATATACCGGAATTCAGCATGAGTTATAAGCCCGACTATCGTCAAGCAATAGCTGATAGCTGGCCGCAAAGCATTGATGATAGTGTTGCCAGGAGTGATTGGGGCTGGCAGCATGAATTTGACCTGCCCAAAATGACCGCTGATATGTTGGAAAACCTTCAAAATCAGTAGAATGGTTGTTGCTGCAACTAATATAAAAACGGGATATATTGCCTACTAATTCATTAACTATGAAAGCTGTTTTTTGGTTTGTATTCATTGCATTGCTGAATTCCACATGTGTTTTTGGTCAAACGCTTAAAGCCGGACTTTGGCGGGGCGCTTTAATTCGTCAGGACGGGCACCAGGTTGTGTTCAACTTTGACCTGAGGTACGAAAAAAAGCAGCCTGTCATCTATATTATCAACGCAGAAGAACGTTTGGAAGTCAGGCAGGTCAGTATCCAAAAGGATTCAGTTTTTATTGAAATGCCTTTTTTTGAATCGTCATTTGCCTGCCAATTGCAAAGTGATGGCTCACTTAGTGGTAAGTGGATAAAAAAGACCAGTGGTAAAAATGTGGTATGGCCCTTTATGGCTGTACCTGGCAACAGTCCCCGTTTTCCGGCGCCCAATCCTCCGACGCAGCAGCTTAACGGCAGATGGGCAGTAACATTTGTTGATACTTCAGGGGTTTCAAAACCAGCATTAGCAGAGTTTCAGCAAAAAGGCAACCGGCTATCCGGCAGCATAATGCGTCCGGATGGCGATTACCGTTACCTTGATGGTGTGGTAAATGGGGATAGCCTTTACCTTTCAACTTTTGACGGTAGCCATGCCTACTTGTTTACTGCAAAAATTACTGATGCCAATACTATTTCAGGAGGCATGTTTTACGCCGGCGCAAGGAATAGGGAACAATTCAGTGCAGTTAAAAATGAAAAAGCAGAATTATCTATGGCTTCGGTTGCAATGTCACTGAAGCCTGGTGAAGAAAGTCTAGATTTCCGTTTTCCCGATCTCAATGGACAAATGGTTGGCATTGGAGATGAACGGTTCCGGAATAAAGTAGTAGTTATTCAACTAATGGGCAGCTGGTGTCCGAATTGTATGGATGAAACCAGATTTCTTAGTGAATATTATAAAAATAACAAACAGCGTGGTGTTGAAATGATTGCCCTGGCCTACGAATACAGTACAAATACCGAACGTTCTGTAAACAGCCTGCGGAAATTTGAACAGAAATTTTCAGTAGATTACCCTATACTGATAACTGGCGTTACCAGTTCTGATTCCCTTAAGACAGAGAAGACACTGCCACAATTAACGCCCATCAAATCATTTCCCAGTACCATTTTTGTGGGAAAAGACGGGAAAGTGAAAAAAGTACATGGCGGTTTTTTTGGGCCGGCTACCGGAATAGAATATACGAAGTATAAACAGGAATTTGAAGAAACTGTCAAATCGCTGCTGCTTCAGTAATTATAGGCCAGGTCTGCAACAGTTTTGTTTTCCAGGATTTTAAGGCTGGCGTCACGTACTTCCTTCATCAAATGGTTTAGTCCGCATGTTTTTTCATCGCAGTCGTCGCATTTCTTATAGAAATTCAGGCTTGCACAAGGAACCAGCGCAATTGGGCCATCCAGTAATCGGATAATAGCAGCCACTTTAATTTTTGAAGGGTGTTTGGCGAAAAAATAGCCACCTCCTTTTCCCTTTTTACTTTCCAGGAAACCAGCTTTACGAAGGTCGAGCAGTATGCTTTCCAGGAATTTGAGGGGGATGTTCTTCTTTTTTGAAATATCAGAAATCAATACAGGCCCTTCATTTTCCAGCTGTGCAAGGTAAGACAGGGCCTTTAATCCGTATTGTGTTTTCTTGGAGATCATACAAGTGTAATTTACAAAGCTAAAACATCTTTCATACTGTAGATACCTTTTTTGCCGGCCAGGAATTCAGCTGCCATCACTGCCCCGGTTGCAAATCCGGTTCTATTGTGGGCTGTATGGATGATTTCAATATCATCTATTGTTGAACTGTATCGAACACTATGAGTACCCGGAGCCGGATCAATCCTTTTGCTGATGATTGGAAGCTCTTCGGGGTGATCACTGGCATGATTAACCCATTTTTTTTTCATGTGATTTGCATGCATAATCTGTTCTGCCAGTGTAACCGCTGTGCCACTTGGTGCATCTTTCTTTTGTGTATGGTGAATTTCTTCAAGACTTATGGCATAGTCGGAATGATTTGCCATTAAAGCCGCCAGCTTTTTGTTTAACTCAAAGAAGATATTTACGCCAACAGAAAAATTACTTGCGTATAAAAATGCACCATGCCTTTGGAGGCAGAATTCTTCTATGGCTTCATATTTGTCGAGCCAGCCTGTTGACCCGCAAACTACCGGTGTGTTGAATTCCAGCAATTTCATGACATTATTGAAAGCGCTGTGCGGACTGGTAAACTCAATAGCCACATCGGCTTTGCTGAGTTCTTCCCGGGTAAAGAGATGCGCGGTATCAATATCTATTTTCAGGACTATGCTATGGCCTCTTTCCAATGCAATTTTTTCAATTGCCCGGCCCATTTTGCCATAACCAATTAGTGCAATTTTCATTTTGCAAAGAAAAGGGAAAAAGCTGAAGGATAGAAGTGATAATACCTGATTTCGTGCTGGACCAAACTATCTGATTCCCGTAATCAGCCTGCCTTTTGCTTTGTGAATATCAAATACCAGTGACAAGCCGGCGCCGTTGCCATATCCAGGCCCGCTAGTGGTTGGCAGCATTGGCTTTATTTTCATGCTAAGGTTCGGGCTTACATCAAAATCATGAAGGTGTGCGTCAACAGTGGCATCTATAACATTAAGGCCCCAGAATAAAAGAAAAACCAATACTGAATAGTCGATATTCCGCCTGAACTCCTTTCTGTAATTATCCAGGGAGGTTACTTCATCGGGTACAAAAGGTTTCAGGTAATCAGCTACATTATCATAGTTAGCCGTGTCCTTACCAACAGAAACCTTATAGGCATAATCTACTTCATTATAGGTTTTGACATTGTCCAGGAAAATATAACCGGTAATTCCAAGAGCGGCATAAACAACTGGTATTTTCCAGTATTTTTTATTGTAAGCCTGTCCCCAGCCCGGGATCAGGGCAGAGCGGATAGTAGCCCTGCGGGGATCAAATTTCTTTGCGCTGTCAGCAGCGGCCTTTGGCTGAGGGGTTGTGGATGTTACTTTCGTTCGCTGATTTTTCCCGGTGGTATCCGACTGGGCATAGCTCGTAAAACCTGCAAGCAGGCAACTTATAAAAGCTATAACCAATCCGATTTTTTTCATGTATTTAATTCACCGTAACACCCATTGCTTCAAGGATCTTGTTCAGTTCCTGGATGGAATAATATTCCAGGGTGATACTGCCATGCCCTTTTTTATTGTGGTTCAGTTTCACCCGGGTGCTGAAATGAGACGCTAAATTATCTTCTATTTTTTTGTAAGCAGGCGCAAGTGCAGGTTTTGCAGCATTTTTAACAGCTGGCACATTTTCTTTGTAGATTTTGCGCACTAGTTCTTCTGTTTGGCGTACAGATAAACCTTTAGTTTTTATTTCATTGAAAATGTAAAGTTGTTTGTCAACCAGGTCTACATTGATTAAAGCCCTTGCATGTCCCATACTTATGCTTCCGTTGCGAACGGCAATCTGGATATCTGGTGGAAGTTTCAATAGCCGTATATAATTGGCTACAGTACTTCTTTCCTTACCCATGCGCTCTGCAACCTGCTCCTGTGTATAGTTTAATTCATCCATCATGCGCTTATAGCTGAGACTTACTTCAATGGCATTCAGGTCTTCGCGCTGAAGGTTTTCCAGGAGTGCCAGTTCAAGTAATTGCTGGTCATTTGCCTGCCGGATATAAGCAGGAAGGTCTTTCAGTCCGGCTATCTTTGAAGCCCTGTATCTTCTTTCTCCTGAAATCAACCTGTATTTTCCAGATGGCAATTTCGAAACCGTAATAGGCTGGATGATATCATGAATTTTTATTGACGCGGCCAATTCATTCAGCGCCTGTTCATCAAAATCGTGCCTGGGCTGCTTTGGGTTGGTTTCTATCTGTTCAATGGAAATCCTTATCATACTGGTTGCAGCTTCTACTACCTGCGGCTTTAACTGGCCCGAAGTATTTTTAAGGTCAGCGTCTATATTTTGTAACAGAGAACGGATTCCTTTGCCTAATGCGTCTTTTTTATTGGGGGGAGTCATTTTTTGAATAGTGAATAGTGAATAGTGAATGGTGAATGGGGTTAATCTTCTCCGGATTCTTCTTCCAATTCGATAATCCTGTCTTCCTGGCTGATTTTTGTCATATTGTTTTTCTGGAGCACTTCTTTTGCCAGGTTAAGGTAGTTTATCGATCCTTTGCTATATGCATCGTAAAGAATTACCGGCTTGCCTACTGATGGCGCTTCACTTATACGGGTATTCCGGTGAACTATAGTGTCAAAAACGAGTTCATCAAAATGCCGGCGAACTTCGCTTACTACCTGGTTGCATAACCGAAGCCGGCCATCATACATAGTCATCAGGATGCCTTCAATCTGGAGTTCCTGGTTCAGGCGGTTTTGGACAATCTTTATAGTGTTTAGTAATTTGCCGAGACCTTCAAGGGCAAAAAATTCAGTTTGAACCGGAACAATCACAGAATTAGCCGCCGTTAGCGCATTTACTGTAATCAGGCCCAGGGAAGGGGAGCAGTCGATCACAATAAAATCATAATCATTTAACACAGGTTGCAATATACCCTTTAGGACATTTTCGCGGTTAGGGTAATTGATCATTTCGATTTCTGCACCCACCAGGTCAATATGGGATGGCACCAAATCAAGGTGTGGGATATCTGTTTTCAGGATTACATCACGAATGGGTGTGCCGTTCACCATGCAATCATAAAGGCTTTGGGTAATATTGTGCAGGTCGAATCCTACACCTGTAGTACTGTTTGCCTGCGGATCTGCATCCACAAGTAACGTGCGGTATTCAAGCACGGCAAAACTGGCTGCCAGGTTGATGGCAGTGGTGGTTTTGCCTACTCCACCTTTTTGATTTGCTACGCCTATAATTCTTGCCATAATAAGATCCTCGTTCTAATTGGTTTTCAGGGTTGTGGTTATATGCTAACAGTCTGGCCAATTGGCAACAGGGTCAACTTTTTACCCGCATCAGCAAAAGTCTGAACCGCGGACTTATGATCAATTTTTATATATCCGAATGTATCGTAATGAACGCCAATAACCTGGCGGCACTGCACCATTTCGGCGCAGGCAAGAGCATCTGCAGCATCCATGGTAAAGTTGTCTCCAATTGGCAATACCGCAAAATTAAGTTTTGCCCAGCGGGGAATCAACTGCATATCCAGGGTCAGGGCTGTATCTCCGCTATAGTAAAAATTTCCTTTATCTGTAAAAATGATAAAGCCGAGTGGATTTCCCCCGTAACTTCCATCCGGAAGTGAGCTGGAATGTTGTGCTGTAACACATTTTATGCGAAAATCGCCAAAATCCCATGACCCGCCGGTATTCATGGGATGGGTATTGGTAACCCCATTTTTGTTAAGCCATTCATGTATTTCAAAATTCGCGGCAACTTTCGCGCCTGTCCGTTGCGCAATGACGATGCAGTCGGCAATGTGGTCCCAGTGTCCATGAGAAACCAGGATATAATCAGCCGGAATCTTATTGATATCTATAGCGGAAGCTAATTCATTGTGACTGATAAATGGATCAAACAGAATATGTTTGCCATTAACCGCCACCGAAAAACAGGAATGTCCGTAATAAGTAAATTGCATGGGCGAACTCAACTTTTTTAAGTTAAGGAAGGCAAAAATAACGTTTCACAGTAAAAAACGTGGAACAAACCGGCACATCTGTTGTTTAACCTAGACAAATTTTTACGGCAATCAAAAAAAAGCCATGTATACGATCATTTCAGGAACCAATAGAACTGGCAGTAATACCTTGAAAATTGCGGCACAATACAAAACCCTGCTTGAAGGAAAGGGGATTTTAACCAGGCTGGTTTCACTCGAAAACCTCGAAGTAAGCACTCGCAGTGCCGGTATCCGGGCGCTGGAAGACGAAACACTGGTTCCCAGCGAAAAATTTATTTTTATTTCCCCTGAGTATAATGGGAGCATTCCGGGCGTTTTGAAGTCATTATTTGATAATAGTGATATTGAAAAGGCCTGGTGGGGGAAAAAAGCACTCCTTACCGGCGTGTCTACTGGCAGGGCGGGCAACCTTCGCGGAATGGAGCACCTTACCGGTATTCTTAATTATATGAAAATTGTTGTACATCCCAACAAATTGCCAATTTCGGTTGTGAATGTACTCTTGAACCTGGATGGCAGTATAAAGGATGAACCTACGCTTAAAGCCATCGACCAGCAATTGAACGAGTTTATAGCTTTTTAAAAATTATTAATTATGCGCAATTCCGGATTTATATGGATTATCCTGGTCATTTTGCTGGTGCTGGACATTTATGTATACCAGGCTTTAAAAGTTGTAGCTCAAACCAATGGACAAAGATCCCGCTTTATCATTTTTGCTGCATATTGGTTTATTTCAGGCCTGGCAGTGTTGTTTTTAATGACCATGCCCTACCTTAAACCAGAAAGCTGGCCAAAAGGATTGCGCACTTATGTGTTCGCTATCGTTGTTGGTTTGTTTTTTGCCAAGTTACTTGCGGTTACCTTTTTGATTCTGGACGATGTACGAAGGGGTATGATGTGGACGGTGGGAAAATTATACAGTAATCCGTCCGTAAAAGTTTCACAATCATCAGATGGAATCACCCGTTCAGCATTTCTTAGCTGGATGGGTCTTGCAGTGGGTGGTAGCCTTTTTGGCACCCTGCTTTATGGTTTTACCAACAAGTATAACTATACAGTACGGAAATTGAAACTTGCCTATCCCAATTTGCCGTCTGCATTTAAAGGGTTTAAAATTTTACATATCAGCGATATTCATTCCGGATCATTTACAGATTCACTCGCTGTTCAAAAAGGCATACACAAAATCATGCACCAGGGTGCCGATATTATTCTTTTTACCGGAGACCTGGTGAATGACCGTGCTACGGAAATGGATGAATTTAAACACATGTTTGCAAAGCTGGAAGCGCCGATGGGAATATATTCCACTTTGGGTAATCACGATTATGGTGATTATGTACAATGGGATTCAGATGAAATGAAAAAAGCCAACCTGGATCAGTTAAAGAAGGTGCATGCAGATATGGGTTGGCGCTTACTGATGAATGAACATGTTGTGCTGCAGAAAGAGGGACATGAAATTGCTTTATTGGGCATAGAAAACTGGAGTGCCAAGGGTAATTTCCCGAAGTATGGTAAGATGTCTGAAGCTTATGCCGGAACAGAAAAATTCCCGTTTAAAATTTTGTTGAGTCATGATCCGAGCCATTGGGAAGGCGAGGTTTTGCAAAAGTACCAGGATGTTGACCTGGTGTTGAGTGGTCACACACACGGCATGCAGTTTGGGGTGGAAATACCCGGATTCAAATGGAGCCCTGTTCAGTATATGTACAAGCAATGGGCAGGTTTATATGAAGCCGGCAAACAAAGATTATATGTTAACAGGGGATTTGGGTTTTTAGGTTACCCAGGCAGGGTAGGCATTATGCCTGAAATTACTTTGATTGAATTAGTTTGATTTTAACAGCAGGGATTAAACCTTACTGAATAAGATGGTCTAATTTTCAATAAAATACCCATTATGAAATTCAAACTATTTTTTGTGCTTGCTGCACTGATGGCTGGTCCTGTTCTTCATGCCCAGGGCTTACACTTTGGGATTAAAGGTGGTGCTAATATTACCAAGGTAGATGGAGAGGCAATGTCTAATGAGTTTAATTTCGGTTATCACCTGGGCGGCTTTGCGGAAGTTGGTTTCGGGAAAAAGTGGTTTATAGAGCCAGAGCTGTTGTGGTCGCAGCTACAAACACAAACGGGAAATGATTTTGAGGATATCATAACGGGTGCTGTAAATGGCGCAAAGAACCAATCCATAAAACTGAATTACTTAACTATTCCCATTACCTTGAATTACCGCTTACTGGACTGGCTGTCTTTGCAGGCAGGGCCGCAGTTTGGCGCATTACTTGATGACAGTCAAAACCTCCTGGAAAATGGCAAGGCTGCTTTCAGCTCAGGGGATTTGTGCTTGCTGGGTGGGGCCCAGATCAATTTCTCTTCTTTCCGAATAACCGGCCGTTATTTCACCAGCCTCAAAGATGTGAATTCAAGTGATGTAAATGCAGCCTGGCGGAATAAAGGATTTCAGATAAGCGTTGGGATAAAGATTCTATAATTTTCTTTTTCCCCTATGTTTGCAAAAATTTGCAAGCAATGACCTTACAAGACCAGATTAATGCAGCCTGGGCTAACCGGGATCTCCTAAAAGAAACAACCTATAGTGATGCCGTTAGGGCAGTAATTGAAGAAGTGGATAAAGGTAAACTTCGTGTAGCCTCGCCAACTGAACAAGGCTGGGTGGTGAATGAATGGGTAAAGCAGGCGATCCTGATGTATTTTGGTATTCAGCAAATGAAAACCTGGGACCTTCCGCCATTTGAGTTTTATGATAAAATGGATTTGAAAAAGAATTATGCGGCACTGGGGGTGCGGGCGGTTCCACATGCGGTTGCCCGTTATGGTGCCTTCATCGCCAGGAATGTGGTGCTTATGCCCAGTTATGTAAATATTGGTGCCTATGTTGATGAAGGTACTATGGTAGATACCTGGGCTACAGTAGGAAGTTGTGCCCAGATAGGTAAAGGTGTTCACTTAAGTGGTGGTGTAGGTATAGGTGGCGTGCTTGAACCTTTACAGGCAGCTCCGGTTATAATTGAAGACGGTTGCTTTATAGGGTCCCGTTGTATTGTAGTAGAAGGGGTTAAAGTGGAAAAGGAAGCAGTTTTGGGGGCAAATGTGGTGCTGACCCAAAGTACAAAGATTATTGATGTAAGTGGCGCTGTGCCTATTGAATACAAAGGGCATGTACCGGCAAGAAGTGTAGTAATTCCTGGCACATATGCAAAGAAATTTCCTGCTGGTGAATTCAACGTGAGCTGTGCTTTAATTATAGGGCAACGTAAACCAAGTACCGACTTGAAAACCAGTTTGAATGATGCGTTACGTGATTTTAACGTAAGCGTATAATGCCAGATTCAAGCAAATGGGTTGGCGTTTTCATTACATTTCTCGGCGCAATATTGTTTTCTACCAAAGCCATTTTGGTGAAACTGGCCTTTAGGGACGTGCATATTGATGTAGTGAGTTTACTGGCTTTGCGGATGTTTTGCTCATTGCCATTTTTTTTGCTTGCAGCATGGTGGTCTTCCGGCGCTGAAAAAGTTTCACTGAATTTCAGGGAATGGCTTACTGTAGCTACTTTGGGACTGATGGGTTATTATGTAAGCAGTTGGTTTGATTTTATGGGGTTACAATTCATTTCAGCCGGGCTTGAACGGTTAATCCTTTTTCTGTATCCCAGTTTTACCGCCCTGATCAATTATTTTTTATTTAAGCAGGCACTGGGAAAGCGCCAGAGATGGGCTTTATTGTTAACCTACATTGGATTGGCAGTAGCTTATTATAGTGAGATAAATCTGGATGCCGCCAAACCAGATTTTCTTTTGGGAAGTTTCCTGATATTCTGTTGTTCCATTACTTATGCCATTTACATGGCGGGAACTGGACGGATGGTTCCAAAAGTTGGCGCAACAAGGTTTACAGCTTATGCCATGTTATCTGCAACAATGGGTATTTTTATTCACTTTGCATTCAGGCATACTTTGCAGGATATTCATTTGTCGGGCGGAATGTGGCAATATGGAATTCTGCTTGCGATCATTTCAACAGTATTGCCCTCCTTCCTGATTAGTGCTGGCATGAAAAGAATTGGATCAAATAATGCGGCCATCGTTTCGGGTATCGGACCGGTTTCAACAATAATACAGGCCAATATTTTCCTGGGCGAAAAAATGCATGCCGGACAAATTATCGGAACGATGCTGGTAGTTGCAGGCGTATTGCTGATCGGATGGAAATCTTCACCCGCCGGGTAAAAAAAAGAACATTGGTGCTTGGCAGGAATTGTAGTTATTGTATATTTGCACCCCGTTAAGCAATTAACTGGAATTGCCCAGGTGGCGAAATTGGTAGACGCACCGTCTTCAGGTGGCGGCGCCGCGAGGTGTGCTGGTTCGAATCCAGTCCTGGGCACAGAGCCCTCCGAACGAAAGTTTGGAGGGCTTTTTTATTTGTGCAAATGCAAAATTTTCCCAGGCCAGGTAATAAACAGAGCCCATATGTATTAAACGCTTTGCCTTAAATTCAGGCAATTTTTGATGAAACAATTCATTCTGTTTGCTGGTGCCATTTGTTTGGCGGCTGTTCCAACAGCCTATTTTCGGCTACCAAAAATATTCGGGGATAATATGGTACAGCACACACTGCATCACTGCTCCGTTCCGATAACTGGCCAGGTATTACCATAAAAAAAGTATCGCGAACACAGGCCTTAGTTTTATGCAATAACCTTTAGTTTATGGCAAGAATACTATTCCAACCACTACATCCATCTGGTTCGCGGAGTGGGTTCTCAATATCTTCCATCCACATCTTTTCGTCAATAAAAAATTTGTATTTGTATACGCCGTTAGGCAACATGGGAATTCTTATTGTCCAGACACCTTTCTTTGTCGGATGTAATTGAAGAACGTCCTGCGCCCAGTGATTAAAGGTTCCAGCAAGAGATACTTTTTTTGCAGAAGAAATTTCCAGGTGAAATTCGATGGTATGTTTTCTTTTGTCGACAAATGGTGAGTCATGGATTATTTTCATGTGACCTCCTTTTGTTTGGATGTATAAAATATTGAACTTTAACTTTCATAAGTTACGCCAATTTTAGCTCATTTGGCACCCCGATTGTTATAGTTTTGTAAAGAAAAACGGGTTCAGATAATTTAACAGCTAAAAGGGCCGGAAGATCTTTCTGATTTCCCCTGAAGGATAACCAATCAGGGCTTCATCGGCCATATCCAGGAATAATCCATGGTCTACCAATCCGGGGATATTATTCAGGAATGCATTCGCCTCAAATAAATTCGGGATGACTTTAAAGGCGCAATCAAGGATATAATTACCATGGTCTGTCAGGAAGGGTTTTTGGTCTTTTTCCCGAAGCCTGGTAGTGATTGCATATTTTTTTTCGATATATCGCTGCACCATTTTGTATCCAAATGGCAGCACTTCTACGGGCAACGCAAATTGTCCCAGTTTTTGCACCAGTTTAGTAGAATCGGCTATGGTAATTCGCTTTTTCCCGGCGAATGCGACAATTTTTTCCTGTAAAAGTGCCCCCCCGCCGCCCTTAATCAATTGGAGCTGGTGGTCTATTTCATCTGCGCCATCAACGACAAGGTCCAGTCCGGCCACTTCATTGAGAGTTATTACGGGGATATTATTTTCCAGTAAAATAAGTTTTGTTTGAACAGAAGTAGGCACAGCCCGGCATTTTAATCCATCACTAACCCTTTTACCCAGCGAGTGGATAAACCAATAGGCAGTAGTTCCTGTTCCAGCTCCAATGGTCATACCATCTTCAACCAGTGTTGCCGCTTTTTGGCCCACTGCCTGCTTTATTTGTTCTGGTGTTAATATCATTAGCATTCTGTAGGTCCTAAAATCAAGTAGATCAATAGAAAAACACTGTTTTGCCCAAACAACCGCTTTCTCATTTATAGCCCCGTAGTCTGTAATGAGGGTACTGAGCCAATACTTCAGCAGTTTCGTTTTACGGATTAAAATTCCGGTTTTTTTAAATATGATCGGGAGGTTTGGATAATAATAAATAACTAATTAATAATAATTAACCAGCATGGCTGTAACTGATCTATTAATTTCAAGCCGCTTAAGGTTCACGATTATTCCCTTCTAAAAAAGCCGGGAATAGAGTATATTTAGTATTGATTTTCAGTTTGCTTTGCTATGACCAAAAAACACCTGATTTTAGTCTCGTTCCTGATGTGCCTGGTCATTTTTTTTGTGGCCTGTGTAAATCACCACAATAGTGGTACTGAAAAGCTACCTTCTACAGTTAGCTATAATTTTCACATCAGGCCAATTTTCTCAGATAAATGTTTTAAATGCCATGGACCCGATCAGAATAAGCGGGAAGCTGGCTTAAGGCTGGATGACCCGAAGTTTGCCTTCGCTGCTTTACAGGAAACGAAAGGTGCATTTGCGATTGTTAAAGGAAAGCCTGAAGAATCGGAATTGTTCAAACGCATTACTTCAGATGATACTTCTTACAGGATGCCAACGCCTGATTCCCACCTTGGTGCTTTAACGTCCTATGAAGTTGCGCTTATTAAAAAGTGGATTGAGGAAGGGGCTGTATATGAACCACATTGGTCATTTGTTGCTCCTGTAAAGTCACCATTGCCTGAAATTCCTGAAAAAAGCCGGGCCAGGAATGAAATAGATTATTTTATTGGGGAAAAGCTGGCTGAAAAAGGTCTATCCCCCAATCCGGAAGCTGATAAGGAAAGGCTGTTGAAAAGGTTGTCATTAGACCTTACCGGGTTACCGCCAACTGAAGAAAGGATGAACAGGTTCCTTGCGGATAAATCAGAAAACGCCTATGAAAAAATGGTAGAGGAGTTGATGAACCTGCCCCAGTATGGCGAGAAAATGGCCATTCACTGGCTAGATGTAGGCCGTTATGCAGATAGTTACGGTTACCAGGATGATAATATAAGGACACAATGGGCATGGCGTGATTGGGTAATTCACGCATTTAATAATAATATGCCGTATAATGATTTTATCGGCTGGCAAATTGCCGGTGACCTCCTTCCCGGTGCAACGAAAGAACAGGTACTGGCTACCGCATTTTTCCGCAATCATAAATACACTGAAGAGGGTGGTGTAATTCCTGAAGAATACCGTATTCAGTACAATCTTGATAAAACAAGAACATATAGCAAGGGGATACTTGGTTTAACTGCAGAATGCGCCCAGTGCCATGACCATAAATATGATCCCATTTCGCAGAAGTCCTATTATGAGTTGTTCGCCTTTTTTAATAATTCAAAGGAAGCCGGTTATGAAGGCGATGTTTCCATATCCAAACCTGCTAAAACACCAATTTTAACGATTACCCCAAGCGATATTAAGAACCTGATGCCCTTTATCAACAGCAAGGATACAGGGGCAATGACAGTCTCGGTTTTGGGTGATCGTGATACAGTGCGGCCAACATATATTTTGAACCGTGGTGTTTATGACCAGCCTACAACATTAGTTCAGGCTACTGCCATTGAATCAGTGTTGCCATATGATACCTTGAAATACCCCAGGAACAGGCTCGGATTGGCAAAATGGACTGTAGATGAAAAGAATCCATTAACTGCCCGGGTTTTCGTGAACCAGATGTGGCAGGAAATATTTGGTAAAGGACTGGTAAAAACATCCGGTGATTTTGGCATGCAGGGCGACCTCCCATCGCACCCAAAATTGCTCGACTGGCTGGCAGTGGATTTCATGGAGAATGGATGGGATATTAAAAAGCTGATGAAGAAAATCGTTACTTCCGCAACTTACCGGCAGTCTGCAAAGATAAGTCCGGAAGCCCAGCAAAATGATCCTGAAAACATTTACCTGTCACATGCACCTAGGGTTAGGCTCAAAGCAGAACTGGTACGTGACCTGGTTTTGTCATCCAGCGGATTACTGGTACCTATTATTGGTGGTCCAAGTGTCAAGCCATACCAGCCAAAGGGTTTGTGGGAAAGTGCTACATCTGGCCGGGGTGTTTTGGCGACTTACCAGCAAGACAAAGGCGATGCTTTATACAGGAGGGGGATGTACACCTTCATCAAGCTAACCGTACCGCCTCCTTCCATGATGCTTTTTGATGCCAGTAACCGCGACCAGTGCGAAGTGAAAAGGCTGCAGACCAATACGCCCCTGCAAGCCCTGGCTATGATGAATGATCCTTATGTGCTTGAGGCATCTAGGGTGTTCGCGCAAAAATTACTTGAAGCTAATCCAGATGGTCATGCGAATATTCAAACCGCATTCCGGAGGATTCTTTGCCGGATGCCAACTGAAAAGGAAAAAGGGCTTTTGCAACAATATTTTGATGACCAGTTGAAATCGTTCCAGTCAAAACAGCTTGATGCGCAGAAGACCCTACAGGCAGGTGAATACCCGCAAAATAATAAACTGGATAAAAATGAATTGGCCGCGCTGATGAAACTCATCAACCTGGTATATAACATGGAAGAAACCATCGTAAAAACATGAGCATGGAAAAACAATTTTTGCAACATCACCTGCACATGAACCGGCGGCGTTTCCTTACGAAACTAGGTATTGGTATAGGTAGTGCAGCCCTGGGTTCACTGCTTATTCCGGACCTTTTCAGTAGTGGTAACCGGGAAGAAGCCTTGCTCCAACATCTGCCGCATTTTGCACCGAAGGCCAAGCGCATTATTTACCTTTTCCAAAATGGTGCTCCATCCCAATTGGAATTGTTTGACTATAAGCCAATGTTGCGCGAGAAATTTGGGCAGGACCTGCCTGCATCCATTCGCATGGGGCAACGCTTAACCGGGATGACTGCCGACCAGAAAAAATTTCCGCTGGCAGGTTCATTATTCAACTTTTCCCAATATGGGCAATCCAGGGCCTGGATCAGTGAATTATTACCGCACACTTCAGGGGTTGTTGATGATCTCTGTATCATTAAAAGCATGTATACGGAGGCGATCAACCATGATCCGGCACTTACTTTTTTCCAGACCGGTGCCCAGGTTGGCAACAGGCCAAGTATGGGATCCTGGCTGAGTTATGGACTTGGTAGTGAGAATCAGAACCTGCCTGCTTTTTGTGTTTTGCTATCAAAAGGAAAGGGAAACGGCCAGGGTGTTTATTCAAAATTGTGGACTAACGGATTTCTTGATTCCATCCACCAGGGCGTGCAGTTCAGCAGCGGGGAAAACCCGGTTTTGTACCTGAATAATCCTGAGTCTATTGACAAAGCTGATCGCAGGAAAATGCTTGACCAGCTGGAAGGCTTAAACGAAGAGAATTATAAAGATTTCGGCGATCCGGAAATTCATACCAAGATTCAGCAATATGAAATGGCGTATCGGATGCAAACAGCAGTGCCGGAAGTGACAGATCTCAGCAAAGAACCCGAATCAATCATTAAATTATATGGTGCGGATTGCCTAACGCCCGGTACTTTTGCAGCGAATTGCCTGCTGGCACGCAAACTTTCGGAGAACGGAGTTCGTTTTGTGCAACTATATCACCAGGGCTGGGATAGTCATGGTGACCTCCCTAACCAGATTAAGGGTCAATGCATAGATACTGACCAGGCATCAGCCGCCTTAATTACCGACCTGAAACAAAGGGGGATGCTTGATGAAACACTGGTTATATGGGGTGGTGAGTTTGGCAGGACCAATTATTGCCAGGGAACGCTGACCAAAGAAAATTATGGCCGTGATCACCATCCACGTTGCTTCACAATCTGGATGGCTGGTGGTGGGGTTAAGCCTGGCGTTTATGGAGAAACAGACGATTTCGGGTATAATATCATTAAAGACCCGGTTCATGTGCATGATTTTCATGCAACTGTTCTTCACCTGATGGGCTTGAATCATGAAGAGCTGACATTTAAACACCTGGGCCGCAGGTACAGGCTGACCGATGTGGCAGGAACAGTAGTAAAAGATATCATCAAAGCATAACCGAAAAAAATGGATAGAAGAAAATTTGTGCGGAATAGTTCCCTTGCCATGGCTGGCCTGATGGTCGGACCGATGGCTTTTGATAATGGGGAAATTATTGGTCACCAGAAAAAAAGATATAAAGTCGATACACAATGGAGTAGGGCCGATGTATCCAAAAATCCTGTCAATGATTGCCATGAGATGGTGCAGGATAGCAAGGGTAGGATTATTTTGCTGACCAACGAGACCAAAAACAACGTGCTGATATATAATAAAAAAGGCAAGTTACTGAGCTGGTGGGGAACAACTTACCCCGGAGCACACGGCCTCACCCTATTTAATGAAAATGGTACTGAAGTATTATTTATCTGTGATAACAGCCGGCACCAGGTTATTAAAACAACTTTGGATGGCCGTGAACTGATGGTGCTGGATTATCCGAAAGAAACAGGGCAATATACAAAGGCTGAGGAGTATGTTCCCACTGAAACAGCCATTGCACCCAACGGAGATATTTATGTAGCAGATGGTTATGGAAAGGATTTTATCATTTGGTATGATGCCAAGGGAAACTATAAAGGATATTTTGGGGGAAGGGGTACGGCGGCTTCAAATTTGTTGAATGCGCATGGCATCGCAGTAGATGCGCGTAATCCCGCTAATCCACACCTGATTGTTACTTCCCGCCAGGAAAATGCTTTTAAGAAATTTGACTTTAATGGTAATTTCCTGGGCACAGTGGCCATGCCCGGTGCCTGGGTTTGCAGACCTGTTATTAAAGGTGAAAACCTATTTGCTGCTGTTTTGCAAACCAATGACCGCCAGGGACAGGGATCAGGTTTTGTGACGATCCTTGATAAGGATAACAAAGTTATTTCAAACCCTGGTGGCAATGAACCTGTATATGAAAATGGTGTTTTGCAGACTATGGGCCAGGCCACAAAAAGTTTTGTATACCCACATGATGTTTGTGTTGATGATGAAGAAAATCTTTACATAGCTCAGTGGAATTCAGGAAAGGTTTATCCGTACAAATTATCTCCCGTTGTGTAATGCGATCCTGGAAAACATTTTTTATCAACGGCATATTTGCCGGTAACTGCCTGCTTGTTTTTCTTTTAGTGGCAGAAGAATTTGTAGTGATTCCGCATTGGCTGCAGGTTGCAGGCAGGATGCATCCGCTGATTCTTCATTTTCCCCTCGTATTGATCATTTTGTCAGTGCTTTGGGAGGGATTTTTCATGCGGCAATTACAGCAACCTTCTGGTGAAAAAATTGGTGATGCGCTGATGATTTCAACGGCAGGTTTTACAATGATTACCGCGGTTATGGGTATGATATTGTCGCGTGAACCCGGATATGAGCAGGATAGTATAAGCTGGCATAAATGGGGAGGAATAATCCTTTCAATTGGCTGTATGGCCTGGTATAGTTTCCGGGGTGCAATCAGGGCAAATAATGGTTTTTTAGTGAGTTCCGGTATTGTTACCCTTTTAACACTTGTAATAACTGGGCATGAAGGAGCCAGTATTACACATGGTGACAATTTCCTTCTTGCCCCGGTTACGAAAGACAAAGTAAAACTCAAGGTTAATATTGAGGAGGCAAAAGTATATGCTGATATTATTCACCCTATACTAGAATCCAAATGTTTAGGTTGCCATAATTCAAAAAAGGCAAAAGGGGAACTTGTCATGGAAACGGCAGCCGGTTTGTACAAAGGGGGAAAGAATGGCATATTATGGGATTCTGCTGCTAATGAATTTGGTTTGTTGCTCCAGCGCCTTCACCTTCCTCTGGATGATAAAAAACACATGCCGCCCAAAGGCAAAATGCAATTGACCCCTGAAGAGGCTACCCTTCTGGCACTCTGGATAAAGAAGGGGGCAGATACAGCCAATCGTTACCTGGCTTTGGATCCTTCTGACAGTATCAGGATTTTGGCAGCGCAATATTTTACTACGGGTACCGAAGAAGAATATACCTTCCCTGCTGCCCCGGAAAAAACAATTCAGTCTTTGAATAACCATTACAGGCTGGTAGCTCAAATTGCTGCTGAGTCACCAGCCTTGCAGGTTAGCTTTTTCGGGGCATCCCAGTATAAAAGCAGTGACCTGAACGAACTTCTTGCAGTAAAGCAACAGGTGGTGTCTATGCATCTTAATAAAATTCCAGTTACAGATAAAGACCTGGAAATAATCGGGCAATTTCCTGAGTTGCGTGAACTGAACCTTTCTTTCACCGATATAACTGATACGGGTTTGAATTCATTACTGACTTTGAAATCATTAAATCATTTGTCACTTTCAGGTACTCATATTACTGCAGCCGGATTGAAAAAATTGCAGGCGCTTAAAAAGCTTAAAAAGTTATATTGCTGGAGTACTACAGTGCCAGAAACGGAAATCGCAGGCCTCCGGAAAATTATGCCTGAAACTGATATTGAATATGGTTATTCCGGTGATACAGTAAGGATTCGATTAAATCCGCCAATAATTGAAAATGAAGAAATGATACTTACCGGGGCTACTGCACTTCGCCTAAAGCATTTTGTAAATGGCGTGGACATTCGATATACCCTCGATGGGCAGGAACCCGATAGTATTAATTCACCCAAATACGATGGAAAGACAGAAATCAATTCAGCGGTTACCTTAAGGACAAAAGCATTTAAAAATGGCTGGCTCAGCAGTGAAACAATCTCCCGGTCATTTTTCAAAGTTGGGTTGGCACCAGATTCAGTTTATTTGAAATATGATCCTGACCCTGCTTATAAAGGCAAAGGCGCACGGACTTTATTTGATGCAATAAAAGGGGATAATAATTTCCGGAATGGATTATGGCTGGGTTTTAAGGATAAACCTATGGACCTGGTTATCCAATTTAATGAACCTAAGCAAGTTAGTTCGGTAAACATTAGTGGCCTGGTTGATATTGGGAGTTATCTCATGCCTCCTGCTGAAATACAGGTATGGGGAGGTGTGCAGGGGAGTCCGCTTCGTTTACTAAGTACAATTAAGCCAAAACAACCGGTAAAAGATACAGCCGGGTACCAGATTTCCTATCCAAGTGTATTCAAACCAGCAACTGTTACACAAATGCGATTAGTTGTGCGGTCAGTTAATCCACTTCCAAAATGGCATAATGGCAAAGGAGAAAAGGGTTGGTTTTTTGCTGATGAAGTGTTTATTCAATAATTTATTAAGCATGAAACGATATCCGATTTTTTTGCTCCTGTTGGTTATAATTGCAAGCCCGGCATTAGCTCAAGACAATAAATTGACAAAACGGCAAAAAGCTGATGGTTGGATACTTTTATTTGATGGCAAAACTACTAAAGGCTGGAAAGGCGCTTTCCTGAATAGTTTTCCTGAAAAAGGTTGGCAGGTGGCTGATGGACAGTTTATAGTTGAACCCTCAGAGGGAAAAGAATCTGTAAATGGGGGTGATATTGTTACAAATGATCTGTACAGCGATTTTGAATTAATGGTTGATTTTAAGTTAACTGAAGGGGCGAATAGCGGTATAAAATATTTTGTAGATCCTGCTCAGCCGGTACCAGCAAACCCGCGTTCAGCATTGGGACTTGAATTCCAGGTTTTGGACGATGACAATCATCCGGACGCGAAACTGGGTATTGCAGGAAACAGGACCCTCGGCTCTTTATATGACCTGATTGCGGCGCCTGCCAATAAACCAGTTCATCCTGTTGGCCAATGGAACACTGCGAGGATAATTTCCAAAGGAAGCCATGTAGAACATTGGTTAAATGGCGTGAAATTGTTTTCCTACGAACGAGGTAGCGATACATTCAGGCAATTGGTTGCCAATAGCAAATACAAAGATTTCACCGGATTCGGGTTGGTAAAGGAAGGCCGGATACTTTTGCAGGACCATGGTAACCGTGTATACTTTAAAAATATATACCTGCGAAAATTATAAGTCTAAAGATTTAATGAAAGTATCTGAAAAAAAACCGGGAACATTTCTGTACCCGGTTCAGTGGCTGGTAAGCAAAAAAGCAGTAAGATCTGGTCACTCCATGGCATTTCTGCCATCTGGTAGTATTAGACCTGAGTTCCTATAATTACGCTGCGTCGGATTAAAAAAAATTAAATGGTCATTAAGCTGCAACCCCGGATATCAGAATTGTCAATTCTTCCTAAAACTTCAAATCCCCCATCCGGATGCATTCTGCCCATATCATCGGTGGCAATAAAACAACAGGAATCGATATTGGCCAGGTCAATTACATTGATCGCTCCATTTTTCACCCGGCGGGTATCACCCGGCGGGTAATGCCCGCCGGGTGATACGACCACAAGGGGATCATCTTCTTCGCGGAAAAGGATTTTTAGCCAGGGTGGTGAATAAAAGATGCCGTTATCGGCCGAGTAAGCTTGGGAGAGGAGTTCGGTCATGCCGTATTCTGAGTGAATTTGTGCCTCACCAAAAGAATTGGATAGTTTCTGGTGCAATTCGGGCCTTGTCAATTCCTTCCGACGCCCCTTCATCCCACCTGTTTCCATTATAATAGTATGGTGCAAATTAATCGGGAACTTATCTGCAAAATCAAGTAAGGCAAAAGTTACCCCAATCAAAATTGCCCGCTGGCCGTTTTTTTCGAGGCTAAGCAAAGTTTCGCTGAGTTTATCGTGGTCATAAAGGTAAAATCCGCTTTGCGGATGCCCCGATAGCCGGATCAGTTCATCTACCATAAACACCAGCGATGAATGTTGCCTTTCCAGGTATGCTGGTAAGAGACCAATAATGCACAAATCCTGAGGCATTCCGTAAAATATCTCGAATCCCCGGGTAAAACTTTCCCTGTAAATATCGAGTGACCGGACAAGGTGCCTGCTATTAATTGTACCGGTAGTTCCACTGCTTTCGAAAAACGTTTCTGGTTCAAAATCACCGGTTTTAACGGCATGTGTTTTAAAGAAACGGATAGGCAGAAAAGGTATATCGGTAATATTTATAACCTTCTCCGGCGGCCTGTGGATGGCTGAGCAAAACTGCCGGTAAAGTGGATTTTGATCATATTGATACCTGAAGACCTCCAATACAAGGGAATCGGGAAGGTATTTGCCAACGCTGAAAATTTTATGAATCAATTCGCTTCGCATGTTAGGTTAATCAACAGGTTGTTGATAAATTCGTTCACAATATAGATCGTATATGCTTAGGAAACTGATACCCGCTTTGATAATTGTAGCCTTAATAACGGGCTGTGAAAAAAACTCCTATCAGACCAAGCCCCAGTTGAAACTGAAGTCCCAAACCAGTGAGGTACCTTTCAATACAGATGCGATATTTTCTGTGACCTGCGAATTTACAGATAAGGAGGGTGACCTTCCGGGTGCCTCTGATTCTTCCCTTGTATATACGGCCAAGGCTTTAAATAAGAGAAAGATTGATTACGGCGCTTATGATACTTCCTATGCGGTAGTATATACCCAATTACCCAAATTCCCCGACAAATCATCCGGTGAAATTGAAGTCCAGTTTGCCCAGCCCAATTATTACCGTCCCATAAAAAATCCAGCCCCCGGGGAAGATGCAAACGACACAATAGTTATTAAAATTGTAGTTAAAGACCGTGCCGGAAATGTGAGTGATACCCTCACTTCGAATCCAATTGTGCTATATGGCCAATAGATGTTGTGCATGAAAAAGCTGGCCGATTTCCTGATATTCGGAGCGGTATTTATTGCCTGTTGTGCAGTGGCGCTATGTTATGAAACAAACCTGTTGCTGGGCATTCCCCCAAATTCGCCATCAGTTTACCTATTTATTTTCGGCGCCACCCTGGTACAGTACAACCTGCACTACCTTTTTAAAAACAGCCCCGGAACTACTGCTGCAACTCCCAGGGATGCCTGGAGTGCCAGCCACAGGAAAACGCAAAAGTTTTTAGGTATTGCAGGATTTACCCTAATCCTTTCCACGGTATGGTGGCTTCAGCCCAGGCATTTTGTGGTACTGGCTATCCTGGCTTTACTCGCATCCCTTTATTCCCTGCCACTTTTACCTTTCCGGCGTAAACGCCTCAAAGAATATGGGTTATTTAAAATTTTTCTGCTTTCGCTGGAATGGACCCTTGTAACTGTATGGTTTCCATCCGACCAGTCGGGCATTGATCCTACCAGCTATTGGTTGGTTTTAATCCGTCGGTTTGTTTTTATGTTTGTGCTTTGCCTGTTATTTGATATCCGTGATATAGAATCTGATCGTGCCGCTGGAATCCGCACCCTGCCTGTACGTACCGGCGCAACAATTGCCTATCGGTATGCCGATTATGCCTTAATTATTTTCGTGGTCCTTTCTGTCTGGCAACTCACCCATACCGGAAATATTGTATTCTTTAATGCCATGTTTTTGTCGGCGATTTGCACCAAATTGATGATACAAATCACAAAAAAAGTGAATAATGAATATGTTTACCTACTGGGCGTTGATGGAATGATGCTATTGCAGGCATTGTTAGTGGCCGTCGGAACCATCTAGTCTTTATCTTTGATCGCTAAACAGTATGGAAATATGGCCAAAAGTAAAACCGTTAATAAAAAGACAAGTATACTTACGGAAAAATCTCACCAGTTTTTGCGTAGCTACCTCAATACCCCTTCGCCGGTTGGATTTGAAAGTGGTGGACAAAAAGTGTGGCTGGAATATTTAAAACCGTATGTGGATAGCCATTTTGTGGATCCTTATGGTACCGTTGTTGGTGTGGTGAATGCCGACGCTCCCTTTAAGGTAGTGATTGAAGCCCATGCCGATGAGATCAGTTGGTTTGTTAATTATATAACTCCCGAAGGATTGATCTACCTGAAAAGAAATGGTGGTGTGGACCACCAGATCGCACCCGCACAAAGGGTATTCATACACGGGAAAAAAGGAATGGTAAAAGCTGTTTTCGGCTGGCCGGCAATACATACCCGTATGTCCAACACCGACCAGAAAGAACCATCACCAAAGGTCGATAACCTTTTCCTGGATTGTGGCGCCCGTAGCAAAAAAGAAGTTGAAGATCTTGGTGTACATGTTGGTAATGTGGTCACCTACCAGGATGGGTTCGACGAACTAGCGCATGATTATTATATTGCACGCGCCTTTGATAACCGGATTGGCGGATTCATGATCGCTGAAGTAGCCAGGCTGCTGAAAGAAAACAAAAAGAAACTGCCATTCGGCCTATATGTGGTTAATGCTGTGCAGGAAGAAATAGGTCTCCGTGGTGCTGAAATGATTGCCCGCCGCATTAAACCCAATATCGCAATTATTACCGATGTTACCCACGACACATCAACGCCAATGATCAGCAAAATTATTGAAGGCGATGTTGTTTGCGGGAAAGGCCCTTCACCTACCTACGGCCCGGCAGTTCATGTGAAATTGCTCAACCTTGTACAGGAAGTTGCAGAAAAAGCAAATATCCCTTTACAAATGCGCACTGTAAGCCGCAGCACCGGAACTGATACAGATTCCTTTGCCTATGCAAACGATGGTTGCCCTTCTGTACTGATTTCCATTCCACTCAGGTATATGCATACCACAGTTGAAATGCTGCATAAAAATGATATTGAACAAACCATTCAGCTGATGTATGAAACATTGCTTACGCTGTCACCCAAAACGAACCTAAATTACCTGTAAATTGCCCGAAATGCTGAGAAACAACTGGACAAAAGCAGAGATTTCAGAAATATACAATACACCTTTACTCGAGCTTATATACAAAGCAGCTACGCTACACCGCGAGTACCAGGATATAGCGGAAGTGCAGGTGTGCACGCTGCTTTCAATAAAAACAGGCGGGTGTTCTGAAGATTGTGCCTATTGCCCGCAGGCTGCACGCTACAATACCGGCATTGATGTGCAGGCGCTGATGAAAACGGAAGATGTGCTCGATTATGCGAAGAAGGCGAAAGAAGCCGGTTCTACCCGTTTTTGCATGGGAGCAGCATGGCGGGAAGTAAGGGATAACCGCGACTTTGACCGTGTAATCGATATGGTGAAAGGGGTAAATGAACTAGGCATGGAAGTGTGTTGTACGATGGGGATGCTTTCTGAAGATCAGGCGAGGAAACTTCAGGCTGCCGGACTCCATGCATACAACCACAACCTGGATACTTCCGAAGAGCATTATGGTGATATCATTACCACAAGAACCTATGATGACCGTCTTAAAACCCTCAGCAATGTACGAAAGGCGGGTATCAGCGTTTGCAGCGGAGGTATTATTGGCCTGGGGGAAACACACGAAGACCGCATTGGCATGTTACATACCCTGAGTACACTGCCGAAGCATCCTGAATCTGTGCCAATCAATGCGCTGGTTCCGGTGGCCGGCACACCTTTACAGCACAATAAAAAAGTGGATATCTGGGATATGGTACGAATGATTGCTACCGCCCGTATACTTATGCCGGGCACAATGGTTCGCCTGAGCGCAGGAAGAAATGAGATGAGTATTGCCGAGCAGGCCCTTTGTTTTATGGCCGGCGCCAATTCCATTTTCGCCGGTGAAAAACTACTCACAACCCCCAACCCATCTTTTGATACAGATAATATGATGTTTGGGTTACTTGGACTAAAACCAAGAGAAGCTTTTAAAGAAGAAAGAGTTGAAGTTAGCTAAACCTTTAGTTGCCCGCTAAATCAATATTCATCCCAAACTGGTTATATGCCTTACTGTTGCTCTGGTATGCCCTTGCATACCGGAGCTGCAGGCGGGGCAATAATACCCCAACACCAAGAGAAAATCCTGTTAAACCATTTGCAGTATTAGCAATGCTTAATTCCCTTCGTTTTAAATGATTGTACCCGGCAGTCAATTCAATTTTATCAGCGATAAAAAACTGCGTAGCTACAACAAAATGCTGCATTATTTTATCAAAGCTGCCCGAACTGTCCGCGCTGTAAAGGATCATCCTGTGTAGCTCCCTGGCTGTTAATGAAAATTGGATAGGAGCTTTCAACAGTCTTTTTGTAATGCCCAGTTGCAGGTCAAATGGCAGGTTCTCTTTTCCTTCGCCAGAATATGATGTTAACTGAACCCCCATATTTTTCATAAGCAATCCAACCTGCCATTGCCCAACACTATCTGCATAATTTACACCAATATCCATAGCCATTGCATTTGACTTGTACATGCCATAATCTGATTGAATGAATTTTATGGCAGAGCCATAAAACCAGTGTTGGGCGTATCTCCGGGATGCACTTACCTGAGCGACAAAATCTTTTGGTTTGAATTCTCCGTCTTCGTTGCCGGCTGCATCGGTTTGAACAATATTCCCATAACTGAAATACTGGACACTTGCTGCGAAAGAGGTGGACAAAGACCCGCTATACATGCTTCCGGTAAAATGAATATTTTTTATGCCAGCAGGCAGGGATGTAAAAACGAATCCGAGTTGCTGGTGCATTTCAGGCCTTAGCAGGGCTGGTTGCTGGTAGCCCATTGTAACATCATTGCTTAAAACGCTTATATTTTCGCCACCCAAAGCGGTATGCAGGGCACTGACTGGCAAGCGAAGAAAATTGTAAACATCAGCTCCCCCGGCTACCTGGGCATTGGCAGATGAAAATGTTATGAATAGTATTAACGCTAGCCAATGCCGCATATAAAGGAAACCTGGTTGAGGCAGTAAAATAATAAAAAATCCCCCATGGAGATGGGGGATCATTAAACCTTAAAACAACCAACATGAAATTCATACAAAAAAATTATTACAATGAATTTGCCGGTTTGTTTAAATATTTATTTGTTAAATCTATTATTATGCTAAATCAGTGAAAGGTCCAACACCTGCTGCATAGTTTTCACATAATGAAAAGTGACACCCTTAATAAAAGTGGTATCTATTTCAGCTACATCTTTTTCGTTCTGCCAGCAAAGCACGATTTCTTTTAATCCCGCCCGTTTTGCAGCCAATACTTTTTCTTTTATCCCTCCAACAGGTAAAACCTGCCCGCGTAAAGTAATCTCACCGGTCATAGCCAGGTAAGGCTTAACTTTCCTGCCGGTAAATGCTGAAGTAAGGGCTGTTAGCATTGTAACCCCCGCGCTTGGCCCATCTTTAGGTACAGCGCCTTCCGGAACGTGTACATGTACATTTTTTTTGGAAAATACATCAGGTTCAATGCCTAGTTTTCGTGCGTTGGCCTGAATATAGGTAAGGGCTGTTGTGGCACTTTCCTTCATTACATTACCCAGGTTGCCGGTAAGCCGCAGTTCCCCTTTTCCTTCGCTTAATGTGGTTTCGATAAACAAAATATCCCCTCCAACATAGGTCCAGGCCAAACCAACTGCAACACCCGCCATATTGGCGGTTTTGTAGATTTCATTACTATACCTGGGCTTGCCTAATATCCTTTCCACATCTTCTGACGTCACTGAATGTTTTACCTTTCCCGTTATAGCATATTCTTTGGCCAGGGCCCGCATGATGGATGCCAGTTGCCTGTCCAGTTCCCGCACACCACTTTCACGGGTATAATCTTCAATCAATTTATCCAGGACTTTATCGGAGATCCTGAAATTGATTTTTGCCAGCCCATGCGCTTCCTTTTGTTTGGGCAGCAGGTGCCTGCGGGCGATTTCTACTTTTTCTTCAATTGCATAACCACTTAAATCAATAATTTCCAGCCTGTCACGCAATGCTGGTTGAATATTACTGACATTGTTGGCAGTAGCTATAAACAATACTTTACTGAGGTCGTATTCAAGTTCCAGGTAATTGTCATAAAAGGAATTATTCTGTTCGGGATCCAGTACTTCCAAAAGAGCAGAAGAAGGGTCTCCGCGCTGGTCGGCACCAACTTTATCGATTTCATCCAGGATCATTACCGGGTTTGAGGTTTTAGTTTTCCGGATCGATTGCAGGATTCTTCCGGGCATCGCCCCTATATAGGTTTTACGATGGCCTCGGATCTCACTTTCGTCATGTAGTCCGCCTAAACTTAACCGTACATATTTCCTGCCGATAGCACTCGCTATACTTCGCCCTAAGGATGTTTTACCAATACCAGGGGGGCCAACGAAGCAAAGGATCGGGCTTTTCATATCACCTTTAAGCTTTAGTACAGCAATATATTCGAGGATCCTCTCCTTAATTTTTTCCATGCCATAATGGTCGTGGTCCAGCACTTCCTTGGCATGGATAAGATCGTAAGAGTCAACTGTATAATCCCCCCAGGGAAGGTCGAGCATCAAGTCAAGGTGGTTATACACCACCGAATAATCGGGAGTGGATGGATGCATCCTTTCCAGTTTTTCAATACCCTTCTGGAACATTTCCTTTGCTGCGGCGGGCCATTTTTTTTGCTCCGCCTTTTTCTTCATTTCCTTTATTTCCAGCTCATTGCTATCACCACCCAATTCCTCTTTAATGCTTTTCATTTGCTGCTGGAGGAAATATTCCCGCTGCTGCTTGTCCAGCTCAGTTTTAGTTTTGTTAGTGAGTTTGTTTTTTAGCTCTGCGAACTGTAATTCCCTTTGTAGTAATTGCAGCAATAGGTCGGCCCTTTCACGGATATCATTGGATTGCAACAATTCCTGCTTTTCCCCCAATTCAGTGTTCAGGTTGCTGGACACAAAATTGATTAGGAAAGAAGGGTTCTCAATATTTTTCAGGATAATCGCTGCTTCGGAAGGAATATTAGGCGAAAACTGGATGATCTGGTTGGCCAGGTCTTTAATATTATCGACATATGCTGCGAAATTCTCATCAGCAGGGGCAATGTCTTCCTCAATGAGGTCTACCCTGGCACGGAAGAATGGGTCATCCGCCGTAAACTCCAGGAGTTTGAACCGGCGTTTACCCTGGATAATAATGGTTGTGCCACCATCCGGCATTTTAATCAGTTTAACAATTTTAGCCACTGTGCCAATAGCTTCCAGGTCGCCTGTAGCCGGGTCTTCGATATTGCTATCCTTCTGGGCCAGGACACCCACCAGCTTATCATTTTTGTATGCTTCGTTAACTGCTTTTATGCTTTTATCCCGCCCAACTGTAATAGGCAATACAACTCCTGGGAACAATACGGTGTTCCGCAGGGGTAATATGGGCAGGTCTTTTGAAATGACAAGGTCCTGGCTATCGTCTGATTCATGTTCATTCAGCGGAATAATCGGAATGAAATCCATTTCATCTTCTGGTTTGAGAAAAAAATTCGATTGATTCATAATCATCTGTTGTTATGACAAAATAACACTTCCTTTCCTTTTTTTCTTGTTTAAAGCGGAAAAGGGTGTATGGTCAAGTATAATGCCATGGGCTGTATTGCGCCATTATTGGCGGGGAACAAAGGTTAAAAATGACAGATAGTTAGCAAGTTGAAAGCTTCAGCGCGCCATCAATCCTTATATTTGCGCCCCGCCCCGGCGGTAAACTATTAACTTGAGAATATGTCAGATTTGATGAATAGTTTGGGAGAAACGGTTCAATTCATACAATCCCGTTATGCGAATACCCCAACAGTTGGGATTGTTTTGGGGAGCGGATTGGGTAACCTGGTTGCAGAAATGAAAGTTGAACAGGAGATTCCATATACTGAAATTCCACATTTTCCGGTTTCGACAGTGAAAGGACATAGTGGCAAATTAATCTTTGGGGAACTGGCTGGGAAAAAGGTATTGGTTATGGCCGGACGCTTTCATTATTATGAAGGGTATTCAGCCAGCGAAGTAACCTATCCTGTTAGGGTGATGAAAATGTTGGGGGTGGGTACGCTGCTCATATCAAATGCAGCGGGTGGAATGAATCCCGATTTTGAAGTAGGCGATCTGATGGTTATCCAGGACCAGATCAGCCTGTTTACCGTAAACCCGTTAATCGGAAAAAACGCAGACGAACTGGGGCCAAGGTTTCCTGATATGAGTGAACCTTTTAATAAAGGCCTGATCAGTAAAGCAAGGACTATCGCCAAAGAACTGGGTATTAATTTGCACAAAGGGGTTTATGTGGGTGTAACCGGACCAACCTTTGAATCCCGTGCCGAATATAAAATGCTGCATATTCTTGGCGCCGATGCAGTAGGTATGAGTACGGTGCAGGAAGTTATTGTAGCAAGGCATATGGGTGTGAACGTATTTGCCATAAGTGTAATTACCGACCTGGGCATAAGGGAAGAAGAAAATACTATTACGCACGAAGAAGTACTTCAGGCAGCCCGTGAAGCAGAGCCTAAACTAACCGCCATTTTAAAGCAACTCGTGCAAGTAATCTGAGATTGAAAAAGATCGTTTATATATTCGGGTTAATCCTAATGGCAATATCTTCACAGGTAGTGGCACAGAATCCTATGGGCAGGTACCAAAGCATGGGTAGGATGGGCGGGACCTCTGGCACTAAAGACAGCCTGAAGCGCCGGGACAACCTGGAAGACTCCATCACCATCCGCTATCGTTACCTCGATACCACCCGGTTAATGATGCTGGATTCTTCAATTATTGATTTTCGGGCCCGTTTCCCAATTCCAATGGATTATCTCCATTTAAGTAACCTGGGTAGTGCAGCAAAACCATATGCATTTTCACCCCGCTTAACCAGTGGATGGGACCCCGGGTTTCATGCCTTTGATATTTATAAAAACCCTCTCGACAAGGTTCGCTTTTTCCAGACTACAAGACCCTATTCGGAGTTGGGCTATATGCTGGGAAGCAGGGGGGAGCAAAACATTCATCTTTTGCATACACAAAATATAAGGCCGAACTGGAACTTTGCATTTAAATACGAACTGATCAACTCACCTGGTTTTTTCAAAAACCAGAATACAAATCACAACAGCTACGTGATCAATTCCTTCTACAATTCCAAAAACAAACGATATAGCCTTTATTTCATCTGGATTGGTAATTCAATGCAGGCAAATGAAAACGGGGGTATGAAAACAGACAAAGATTACCTGAATGATGTTATTACTTATAAGGAAAGGAGTACCATTCCCGTAATGCTGGGCAATTATGTTGCAATCGGTCAAAGTTTCCTGAACAGTACATTAAATACCGGCAACCGGCAGAAGGAAGGTGGTTTACTGATCCGGCAACAGTATGACCTGGGGCAGCGGGACTCGCTGGTTACAGATTCTACGGTTATACCGCTTTTCTATCCGAAATTGAGAATGGAATATACTTTTCAGTATAATAACTATCAATATAAGTATTACGACTCAGAACCGGATACACCAATTTATATTCAACACTATAATTTCCTGGTAACGCCGCCAGCCAAATTTACTATTGAAGAACGCTGGTCAGAAATTGTCAATGATTTTTCATTGTATACCTTCCCGGTAGGTAAAAATCCGCAGCAATTCCTTAAAGCAGGAGCTTCCATCCAAAACCTCACTGGTAATTTTACCGATGGGAAAAGAACCTACTATAATATTTTCCTGCACGGTGAATACCGGAATAAAACGAGGAATAAAAAATGGGATATCGAAGCCAATGGTAAATTTTACCTGGCCGGTTATAATAATGCGGATTTCGATCTGTTTGGAAGCCTTAAACGATACGTCAGCAGGCGAATCGGGTATGCGCAAATCGGCTTGCAGAATGTAAACCGCACACCATCCTTTATTTACGAAACTGCAAGCAGTTTCAGCCTTGGCGGTCAACCAACATTCAATAAGGAAAATATTACCCGCATATTCGGGTCTATTGAAAATGATGCCAGGAGATGGCAGGTCAATGCAAGCTACTTCCTGGTTAATAATCTTACCTATTTCACTGATTACTACAAAGCTGCGCAGGCTTCTGCTTTTTTCAATGTGCTGGAAGTAAGCGGACAAAAAATCTTTAGGGTCAGCAGGCACTGGAACTGGCTGGCCAAGGTGCAGTTTAACCAAAAGATTGGTAATGGACCAGTAAATATGCCTTTGTTTTTTACACAGCAACGGTTGGGCTACGAAGGAAAACTTGGCTATGCTAACCTGGTATTTGCAGCTGGAGTTGAAGCCCGTTACCATTCTGGTTACAAGGCCGATAATTACTCCCCTTTGCAAAGCCAGTTTTTTTACCAGGATAAGGAAACAATTCGCATGAAACTTCCTGATATAGCCGCTTATATGCATTTCAGGATAAGGGGCTTTACTGCTTATGTCAGGGCAGAAAATCTTAATACGGCCAGGTTTAAGGATGGCTCATTTGGTTGGACAAACAATAACCTGGCAGCTCCCGCCTATGCTTACCCGGGATTCCTGCTTCGCCTGGGAATATTCTGGAGTTTTGTAAACTGATCTTCCGATTAAAAAAGTTTAAAGGGATTAGAATGCATAATCACATTTTCTGCACTAGCTATATCAACCTGAAGAAAATTCTGGCCATATCCCTTGCATGGACCTGTTTTTTGTATCCGGCGGGTTGCTGGTTGAGAATCATTATTATATGGGCCAGATTACTGATGCTGGATTTACTATTATGGCCGGTTCGAAGAATTCAAAATACACTCATTGCGCCAAAGACAAGAATAAATTCAGAAGGCATTGTTGCAAGCATGAATATAAGCAGGTTTAGATTTCTGTTGACCTGAAACCGGCTTTTCTGGGGTATAATATGTAAGTGCCTTTAGTTGGTATTCTTTATCGGGTTGGCAACAGGAATATAATATAGTTAAATTACCCTAAACATTACCATTTACCAGTCAAATGCCCCGCTGGTCTTAGATATTTCCCGGAAAAGTTTACTTTGGATTTTTAGAATTTGACAGGATTTTGTTTGAAGATCATTCCTGGAATTATCCAGGGAAACAGACTCCTCTTTTTTATTTTAATTACATTCATGAAAACGATATCATTTTTTCAAATTTTCTCTTTATACTTATCTCTTCTTTTTCTTTTGCCAAGGCTATGAAAGAAACCAGCAAGGAAGCCATTAAAGTTTGGGGCAACTTTGAAATGTGTAAAATGTGTAAAATGACAATTGAAAAAACTTCAAAATCTGCCGGCACATTCAGTGCAACCAGAATACTGAAATAAAATTAAAAGTATTTAACTATGTTTAAAATGTTAATGGTTCAGATAAGATCCAGCAGGCTATAGCCGTTTCTGGTTATAATACTGAAAAATTTGCCGCCGACCGGATGGCGATTGACAACCCGCAGATGTACTGCTCCTGTTATAAAGATAAAGGCTGCAGCAATTCTGAAATACTGTATGCTGCGGAATTTTAAAAGCAAATTATGGCTACCGGAAAAGCGTGTTTATAAAATAACTATTTAAAAAAGCCCATCCTTAGGTGTGGGCATTCAATTACATATGAAGAAAATATTGGCAGTTTGGGTTGCAGTTTGTTTGTTTACTTCGGTAAATGCGCAGCCGAAAATTGGTACTCTTGCCCCTGAAATTATTTTACAGGATAAAAATGGGAAGGCGATAAGCCTGACCTCATTACGGGGAAAAATTGTATTGGTCGATTTCTGGGCCAGTTGGTGTATGCCGTGCCGTAAAAGCAATAATTCGATATTGCCATTGTATGACAAATACAGGAAAAAGGGGTTTGAAGTATATGGCATCAGTCTTGACCAGGACCCCGCGGACTGGCAAAAAGCCGTTAAGGCAGACCGGATTGAATGGTTGCAGTTTAATGAAAAGGGGGGATGGGATACCCCTACAGCGAATGCCTGGAAAATTGAACTTCTACCAACTTCTTTTTTATTGGATAAAAACGGGATAATCATTTCAATTGATCCCAATCCGACTGAATTGTCAAAGTACCTGGAGCAGGCATTAAAGACTAATAAATAGCTATTTCAAATCCTTTGTATTGAATTTGTCTTTCTGAAAGTATACAGGGCCAATGGTAAGCAGACTAAATCGGCCAATCTGGCGTTATAGGCTTATCCAATACAATCTGGTATGAAAAAACTATGGTTAATACTTGCCGCGGTAGTGCCTGCAGGTTTACTCCAGGCACAGAAAGTGGACCTGGACCGATATGAATTTACGGCTGCGTTCCGGGATTTGCCAAAATTGCAAATAGATTCTTCCTTTCATACTTTTGATTTTACACTTGAAACTGGGCCTTTAATGAAACTAGCCATTGCACAGGACCACCCTGAGGAGAGTCTTGAAATTGAAGGTTGGCGGCGTCTTCCGTCTTCCGCACATATTTCTGTGAATTTGAGGATGGAAGACCTGATTATTGTTAAAACAAGCGTTGACCAGCGAGAGGAACTGAAAAAAGATAAAAATGGGAATATTACCAGCAGGAAGTTATGGTATGCGCCGCTGATTACCTATACCTACGGCGCGACAGTTTCGGTTAAAGACTATACCGGGAAGCAGTTGCAGCAATACCAGGCTGTAACCAGGAATGATCAGTATACGTACAAGGGAGTTGAGTCAGGAAGCCAATTGGCTGCAGCGAATATCCTGCTGAATATGTTCACGATAACGGCTTTGGTTAGTCGCGATGTTTGTTACCGCACAATCAATCAATTGTCGGGCGATCTTTCAGATAACTATGGCTATATTGAACGCAGGAATACTGAATCTGTTTGGTTAATCGGCAACCGAAAGCATCCGGAATATGATGATTTCAGGGCAAATTGGGCAATAATTAAAAATGCCTTGTTTCGCATGACTCCAAGTGAACCGCTCGACGGAATTAAAGAAGAAGTGAAACCTGCCATTGCTTATTTCGAAAAGATAAGGAAAGAATACAGTAGCAACAGTAAGGGTGACCGTAAACTGCGGTATGCCACATATTACCTGCTGGCGAAATTGTACTATTACCTGGATGATCCTGATAATGGCGTGCGTGAGGCAACAGGCCTTATTTTAAATGATTATGATGCCCGTGATGGCAAAGGCCTGGAAGAAGGAGCTATCAGGTTGAAATCGCAGTTATCACTGAATAAAAGAAAATCCAGGCATTTTCCATTGGATGTATATAGCCTGCAGGGGCCTCATGTTCATAGCGAATCATTATATTCGGTGCAGTAAAACTGCCTATGCATTATTATGCCGGTCTTGATATTGGAACTACACATACCAAGCTGATCATTTGCAATTCTTCACTGGAACTGGTTTTCCAGTCTAAACTGGGTTACCAGAAAGGATTTGGAGACAGGCTCGATGCAAATGAGATACTGCAACATGCAAACTCACTGTTGTTGCAGGCCAGCGAGGAGTTGTCTTTAGCCCACCACCAGATTACCATCTCATTAAGTGCAGCAATGCACAGTATTTTGCTTGTTAATGAATCAGCGGAGCCTATTACCCCTATGTATACCTGGGCAGATAACAGCAGCCTGCCGTTGGTTGAGAGCTGGAGGGGCAATACAGCTGTAAATAATTTATTTTTCGATACAGGAACTCCCTTGCATCCGATGTCGCCTTTTTGCAAACTGGCCTGGATGCGGCAAAATTCACCTGAATTACTTTCCTCAGCTTTTAAGTGTATTGGTATTAAAGAGCTGGTCTGGTATCATTTTACCCAATGCTGGGAAATTGACCATAGCCTGGCTTCAGCTACAGGCTTTTTTTCATTGCATACCCTTGATTGGAATCCGGAAGCACTGCTAATTGCAGGACTTACCACGGGTAAGTTGTCACTACCTGTTCCTGTTACCCGAAAAATTGATAAAGGAAATATTCATTGGGTGATTGGTGGAAGTGATGGTTGCCTGGCACAATTGGGGAGCGGTGCTATGACCAGTGGAGCAGCAGCTTTGACTATCGGAACCAGCGGGGCGATCCGTATTTTATTACCACGGTTATGGGTAGATGAAAGGAAAGAACTCTTTACCTACCTGCTGGACCAAGAAAATTTTGTTTGTGGGGGTGCTACTAATAATGGCGGCATTGTTTTGCAATGGTGGCAGCAGCAGGTAATGGGAAAATCGGGTGATGTAAATGACCTGGCAGGGGACTTTGTATCGGAAGCATCCTCAGCAGAGCCTGGTTGTGATGGATTAGTTTGCCTGCCTTATTTCGGGGGAGAAAGGGCCCCTGTCTGGAATGCGGCAGCACGAGGGCAGTTTGTTGGTATACATAACCGGCATGGGCAACCTGAATTTAAACGTGCTATCCTGGAAGGCATAGGGTTCTCGTTTCTTATGTTATTACAGAAACTGGAGCAGGCTGGCGGACCAATTCAAAAAATATACGCTAGTGGCGGCTTTACGCATAATCCCTTGTGGGTGAAATTAATGGCGGATATCCTTCGGAAGCCTATACTTGTTCCTGAAGAAGAAGTGGATGCCTCTGCTATGGGGGCGATTGCTATTGGCATGAAAGCGGAAGGAATAATTCAAAACTTGAACGAATTTGCTGGAATCAGGCCTATCCGGCAGAAAACCTATACTCCTGATCACCATGCGAGAGAGGTTTACGATTTCAATTACCAACTTTTTTGCAGGCTATGTCAGTATTAATTCTTATTGCAGCAATTGGTTTGTTGTTTTTCCTTACCCTGAATAAGGTCAGTCCTTTTATAGCCCTCCTGCTTGTTGCCCTGGGTGTTGGACTGGCATATGGCCTTTCCTTTCCTGTTTTGATGAAATCCATTCAGAATGGGGTAGGGAATATTTTGGGAAGTATGGCATTGATATTATGCCTGGGTGCAATGCAGGGTCGATTATTGGAAAAAACAGGAGTTGCACTGGTAATCAGCCAGTTCCTAATGAAAAAATTCGGCAAAACACATCTCCAATGGGCCGTTTTGCTGATGGGTTTCCTGGTGGGTATTCCCTTGTTTTATAATGCCGGTTTTGTGATTTTGGTTCCCTTTGTATTTACAATTGCAGCAAGCGCAGGTGTACCTATACTTTATGTTGCAATGCCTATGGCGGCCTCTTTATCGGCTACTCATGGATTTTTACCACCACATCCCGGCCCAGTTGGACTGGCCTCGATTTTTAAAGCTTCAGTAGGCAAAACCATGTTATTTGGATTGCTGGTAACATTACCTGTAGTCTGGATGGCCGGAATTCTTTTTGGGAAGCGATTCCGATCTTCTTACATTACCAGCAAGGGAGCTGTTTTACCTTCCGAAAACCGACAGCTGCCGTCTGCCTTCCAGAGTATTTTTATTGCTCTTTTGCCTATAATAATGATCGCCCTCCCTGCAGCGGTAATAAGTTTGTTTAATCCTGGTCCTTCACTCAACAGCATCTTATCTGCAATCGGCGACCCTGTTATGGCCATGCTGATTACAGCAACTGCTGCGGGTTATTTCCTGGGCATAGGGCGGGGTATGCCTATAAGTGAATTAATGGAGCATTATACGAAAGCTATAGAAAGTGTGGCAATGATCATGATGGTAATTGCTGCTGGTGGCGCTTTTAAAGAAGTATTAATGGTTAGCGGAGTTGCTAATGAAGTTGCAGCAGTAATTTCAAAAAATTCATTTCCTCCCCTTTTAGCAGGATGGCTGGTAGCAGCAGCAATAAGGGTGATGATCGGTTCGGCAACAGTTGCGGGACTAACTGCTGCCGGCATATTGGCACCGCTTGTGCAATCTTCAGGAGTATCACCTGAACTAATGGTTTTATCCGTTGGTGCAGGCAGTGTATTTTGTTCTCATGTGAATGATACCGGCTTCTGGATGTTCAAGGAATACTTTGGTATTTCTGTGAAAGAAACATTGATGTCCTGGACTATTATGGAATCAATTGTTTCTGTAACCGGACTCCTGTTTGTGCTTTTGTTTTCGGCTTTTGTATAAGGTTAATTATTCCAGTTTTTCCAAATTGCACATTCAAACGATTTGTCCTCTTCTTTGGGTTGTCTGAGGGCGTCAACATATACTGCATTCATAACAGCCCTTGGTGTGAAACGGATTTTTCCGTCTTTACACAAAATACCCTTACCAAAATGAGAAAGACCCAGGGCGTGACCAGTTTCATGCAGGGCAACGGATTCAATATCGTAATCTGTATTTTTACTGATGCGCCACTGAAAATTGTCATTATAATAAGTTTCGCGGAATGCCACATCATTAATACCATTTCCGTCAATGTCTGTAGGTGCGCCGTTTTCATCAAAATAAATAAAGGTAAAAGTAACCGCTAATATAAAATCGCCACCTCCCGGTGTCAACTGGTTAAAGAATTCCCCGGGAAGAAAACCCGCATGCTGGATGTCAGCTATGTTATTTGCATAACCACCAAAACCTAGTTGGCTGGAAACATAACCCAGGTTTTCTGTGGTAAAAACCTGCTGCATCTGCAATCGGGTACAACTTGCTTTACTCCAGGTATTCATTGCGCGTTCAATTGCTGCATGAACTGCATTTTGAGATATTCCAAAATCATGTGTGAGCTGGTCTCCAATGGCAAAAGTTAACATCCTTGTTGAGCCCCGGCGTGGGTCGAGGGAAACAAATTCAGCATCCGGAAAGGTTTTTTTATCGTTGTAAATGATGGTTTTGCCTTCCGATTTAGATTTGTTGCAAGTGAGGTATTCTGCTTTTAAAAGTCCGGCTTTGTGTTTGCTGAATGCGGCTTTCGGCATCGCAGTATACAGTGTGCCCGCAGGAAAAACAAGGCTATTTTCGGGTTTTACATCGGTTTTTGTACAAGCGGCCAGCATCAGGCAGGCAGTTGCCATGCTCACAAGGGCTGATAAGGGTTTCATAAACAGGAACAGGTTTGAGATATATTAAGAAATTACTTCATTTTTTCTTTAACGTCAGAAATGATCCTTTTCGCATGTATTCTTGAATTTTCAATAAATAAACTGTGGGTGTCCATTCCCCCGCATATTACTCCAGCCAGGTATATATTGGGTATATTTGTTTGGTGGGTCTTCTCATCATATTCAGGTTTACGTGCCGTTTCTTTCGATAACCGGATGCCGGTCTTTTCCAGGAAGTCCAGGTTAGGTTCATAACCTGTCATCGCAATTACCCAGTCATTTTCAATGGTAACCATGCCATTGGGCGTTAAGATATCAATTTCATGTTCGCGTATAGCCGAAACTGTACTGGAGTAATAAGCCTTGATAGAACCTTCCTTAATGCGGTTAATAATATCAGGCCTTACCCAGTATTTCACCCGCTGGCCAATTTCCGTCTGCCTTACAACCATAGTTACTTCAGCACCCTTGCGCCAGGTTTCGAGTGCTGCATCAACTGCTGAATTCTGCGCCCCGATTACTACCACTTTTTGCATGGCATAAAAATGAGGGTCTTTATAATAATGGGTTAGCTTAGGCAGGTCTTCACCAGGAATATTAAGCGTGAAGGGGATATCATAAAATCCGGTTGCGATGATTATATAATTCGCTGTATAAACAGCCCTTGACGTAGTAACTATAAACCTTTTTCCTTTGCTGTTAATGGCAGTAACTTCTTCAAATAACTTAATTTGGATATCGTGGCTTACTGCAACGCGCCGGTAATATTCCAGTGCCTCGGCCCTTGTTGGCTTTGGATTAATAGATACAAATGGGACCTTGCCAATCTCCAATCGCTCGGAAGTGGAGAAAAAAGTCATATTGGTAGGGTAGTGGTACAAAGAATTGACCAGGCATCCTTTTTCCAATACAATGTAGTCAATCCTTGCTTTCCTGGCCTCCAGGGCACAGGCCAGCCCAATGGGGCCACCGCCTATAATCACTAAGTCGTGGTGTGGTATCTTTTTTGTAGGCATTTTTTTTAATAGCGGTAACAAACGGCATTGATATTCATGCCTGCTCCAACTGAAGCAAAAAGTATGATATCCCCTTTATGAAGTTGGTGTGGTTCCAGCTCATTACGAAGAACCAGGTCATACAAGGTGGGAATAGTAGCGACAGAACTGTTCCCCAGCCATTTAATGCTCATAGGCATAATGTTTTCAGGAACCGTCGAATGGCCATATAATCCATAGAAATTTTTAATGATCACCTCATCCATTTTTTCATTAGCCTGATGTATAAAAATTTTTTTCAGGTCTTCAATTTTAACACCGCTTTTTTCCAGGCAGTCTTTCATTGCTGCCGGCACCTGTGATATGGCATATTCATATACCTTACGTCCCTTCATCTTAATATACCGTTGCCGGGTATCCGATCCTGGTAAGTACGAACAGCCGAAGTCAATAAACCCAAGTTCTGAGCCAGTGTCTGATCTTACAGCAGTTCCAAGTATACCAGGCCCGTCTGCTGTGGTTTCCTGCCATTCAAGAACTGCCGCTCCGGCGCCGTCTGCAAAAATCATACTATCCCGGTCGTGTTCATCAATAACCCTGGAAAGTGTTTCTGTTCCAATGACCAGGCTTTTTGTACATGCACCGGCTTTAGAAAAAAGATCGCATTGGATAACGCCCTGCAACCAACCCGGGCATCCAAATAAAATATCATATGCAACGCAGGAAGGATTGCGTATACCCAGCCGGTGTTTAATACGGGAAGCCAGTGACGGTACCGTATCACTCTGAATTTCGCCAGCTTTAATATCGCCATAGTTATGGGCCACAATAATATAATCCAGCGTTTCAGGGTCAATACCACTATCTTCAATGGCTTTACGGGCAGCTTCCAAACCCATGCAGGAAGCTGTTATTTCCGGATCTGCATACCTGCGTTCTTCAATTCCGGTAATCTGCCGGAATTTTTCTGCAATAACAGCATTAGGGGTATCAATATGTTGTTTCTTCTCAGAAAAAAAAACGTTTTTTAAAAAAGCATCATTCTTCCTGATCTGTTGCGGGATATATTTTCCGGTACCGGAAATAATTGATCTTTTCATTGTGTAGCCGGAATTTTTTCGGACTCGGTTTAAAGTTCGGAGTTTTACTGCTTTTATTCGCTGTCTTCAATAAAAAATCTTACTATAAATTTTTTAGTTGTTGGTAAAGCCGTTACCACAACCAAACTTATTTCAGGCAGTTATCTCGCAACATTTTCATATAGATCAGCCCCTTTTCCCTGGCAAATTGCATATTGCGTATGGGAATATCTTCTGGATCCCCGGAATAATATTCCAGTGCTATTTCAATGCTTTTTTCCCGAAGCAGGTGAAGCATGGGGTAAGGCGAACGGTTAGTATAATTTGCAGCATCGTTTGCGGGTGCTCCCTCAAAAAGATAGTCGGGGTGAAAACTGGCCACCTGGTAAATACCTTCATAGCCTTCTGTTTCAATTAGTTCTTCCGCCAGTGAAACGATATCCAGGTAATCCATAAAACCGGGAAAGGCCCTTGAAAAAATCAGTAAGCAGGTTTCGGTTTCCGGGTGCCCATCCAGGTACAGGCATTCATCCAGGAATGCCTGCAGGCACAAATCTTCTGCAATTTCTTCAACCACCTTGTAACGAACAGTTTCCCGGCTCATTTCCCTGGCAGCAAAAGGACATAAATTACAGCCTACTACTACGTCAGTGATCCATTTACGGGTTTGGTTGATGACATTTTCAGTGGAAATCATACAGCAAGTTAGGAATCCTTTCCCTTAAGCCCATTTCAACAGGCTTATTTTGCCTTTTAAGGGGATAGTTATATAATTATGATGTTTGGTTCAAGCTTAATTTTGTGGTTTTGAATAATTCTGTCGTATCTTTTTGCACTTCTGAATTCAGCTTATTCCAGATGAGAAAAGTATTTTGTTTTGGTGAATTATTGTTACGGCTTTCACCTGCACCTAATGGTGAATGGCTAAGGAAACATGTTGTGCCTGTATATGCCGGTGGGGCTGAACTAAATGTAGCGACAGCACTGAGCCGCTGGGGAATGCCGGTTAGGTACTTTACTGCATTGCCCGACCATTACCTGAGCCACGATATTTCGGATTACCTGCTCCAGCAGGGCATTGATACCAGTGCTATCAGGTATTCGGGTGAAAGAATCGGCACTTATTATTTACCACCAGGTACCGACCTGAAAAATTCTGGTGTGATTTATGACAGGGCGAATTCCTCCTTTGCCAGTTTAATGCCAGGCCAAATTGAATGGGAAATCCTCTTTGATGGTGTGGAATGGTTTCATTTCAGCGCAATTTGCCCGGCATTAAATGAAAACCTGGCCAAAATTTGTGAAGAAGCATTACTGGTAGCTACTAAAAAAGGTATCAGGATTTCGGTGGACCTGAACTACCGGGCAAAACTTTGGCAATACGGAAAAAAGCCAGTGGAGATCATGGACCGGCTTTTACCACACTGCCAGCTGATTATGGGCAATATCTGGTCGGCCAATTCACTTGCCGGAATTCCAGTGGATGAGAATATTCACCCAGGTGCTACCCGGGATACTTACCTTGATCATGCCGCTAAAACAGCACTGGCTATAAAAGAGAAATATTCTGCCTGCAATTCTGTTGCACTTACATACCGGTTTGAAAAGGGAAATGGTATTGACTATTTTGGTACCCTCCACCTTGCGGGTGGCAATTATTGCTCCCCGTTATTTACAACCAAACAGATCCTTGACCGTGTGGGTAGCGGCGATTGTTTTATGGGTGGATTGATTTATGGAATTTATAATGAGCATTTACCCCAGCATATTATTTCATTCGCTGCTGCTGCGGCTTTTGGTAAATTGCTGGAATATGGTGATGCAACACAGCAATCTGCCTCAGAGGTGGAATCTCTTTTAAAAGCTTATGAATAATTCATTCCAAATTACAGACAAGATCGGGACGCAAGGGGTGCTGCCATTGTTTTATCACGGCGAGTTGGCAGTTTGCATAGCCCTTACAGATGCATTATACCGCGCAGGCATAAGGGTTATAGAATTTACTAACAGGGGCCCGGCAGCCATGGATAATTTTAAAGCGCTTATTGATTACCGTGATCATCACTGGGCGGGCCTTTTATTGGGTATTGGAACAATAAAAACGGCACAGCAGGCGATTGATTTCAGTGCTGCCAATGCCGATTTTTTAGTAAGTCCGGCTTACCTGCCTTCCATCGCAGAAACCGCCGGGTACCTGGGGAAATTATGGATTCCGGGTTGTATGACGCCGTCTGAAATTGCAGCTGCAGAACAATCAGGAGCAAGGGTTATTAAGCTATTCCCGGGAAATTTACTGGGCCCTGAATTTGTTAAAGCTATCAGGGAACTATTTCCAGATATTTCTTTTATGCCTACGGGTGGCGTTACTCCGGTTGCAGAAAATTTACAGCAGTGGTTTTCATCAGGCGTATTTGCTGTAGGTATGGGTAGCCAGTTAATCAGTAAGTCGCTTTTACAGCAGCGCGATTATTCGCGTATTGAAGTGGATACTGCTAACCTCCTGCAAATGGTGCAGGCTATCAGGAATCCGGAAAACAAGCCGGCTGTTTAATAAAACTATTGCCTTATTTTTGCACTATGGCTACAACAATTATTACCGTAAATAACAACGGCTCCCTGCGAGTGGAGGGTGATTTTGAAATAAGGGATAAAGAAGGTAATGTTTATGATCTTGGCGGAAGGGAAATTGTAAGTATTTGCCGTTGCGGATTGTCACAAAACAAGCCATTCTGCGATAGTTCTCATAAAGGCCATTTTGAACATGAGGCTAAAGCCTTTGCCTTACCACCGAAAAAAACGAGCTGACCTGGTTAGCTAAACTCGATTTGCTTGTACATTTCGGTCGCGTTTAATAGAACGGATTTCATCAATTTGGATTTCCGATAATTTTATATTTCAGGAATTTCCGGACTTTAGATGCAGGCCTATAAATTGCTTTTCCCGGATTTATTCAGTTCCGTTGCCTTCCTGTGAATCCTGGCTTGATGTTACCTTCACTAATTAACCTTGCTTGTATATACTTTGTTTTGTTAGCAATAACATTTGTTTATATATGTAAACAATAATCCGGCCATCGAATTATAATATATTGTTTTTAGTGGTCGGTTTGTGGTGATTTTAAATCACTATTATGTTCAATCATACATATGCGAATGCGTCATTTTTATTATTTTGCTAGAATAAAGAAATTATGCCAGGAGATTCCATTCTTATAAATACCAGGGCAACAATTAAGAATACCTACGATGCCATTGTTGTTGGATCCGGTATAAGTGGTGGCTGGGCTGCCAAAGAACTATGTGAAAAAGGATTGAAAACATTAGTATTAGAACGCGGTAGGGATGTTGTTCATATAAAAGACTACACTGATACTTCTAAAAACCTCTGGGAATTGCCCCATCGGGGAGGTATAACACAGGAAGATCGCCGGATTAATCCTATCCAAACAAAAGTTTATGCCTACAACGAAGTGTCGAAACATTTTTTAGTTAATGACCAAAACCATCCTTATATACAGAAGAAACCTTATATCTGGATACGCGGATACCAGGTTGGCGGAAGGTCACTGGTGTGGGGTAGGATGTGCCTTCGGTTTAGTGATCTCGACTTTGAGGCGAATTTGAAAGAAGGCGTTGGTGTTGACTGGCCAATTCGTTATAAAGACCTTGCACCCTGGTATGATTATGTTGAAAAATTTGTTGGGGTAAGCGGCAACCGGGACGGTATTGCTCATTTGCCGGATGGATGTTTTATGCCTGCTATGGAAATGAATTGCATGGAAAAAGAAATAGCGAAACGGATGCAGGTGGTTTATAATGAGGAGCGACAACTGATTATCGGCCGTACTGCTAATCATACGCATAAAATTGGCGATCGCGGACCCTGCCAGTACCGGAATAAATGCGAGCAGGGTTGCCCATTTGGCGGATATTTTAGCAGTAATTCAGCAACACTTCCTGCTGCTATGAAAACCGGCAAACTTACTTTAAGGCCTTTTTCGATAGTATCTGAAGTGTTATATGATAATGAAAAGAAAAAGGCCATAGGGGTAAGAATTATAGATACTGAAACATTAAAGACAGAAGAATTTTATGCCCGGGTTATATTCCTGAATGTTTCTACCATAAATACTGCCGCATTATTATTACGTTCAGTTTCTGATGCCTTCCCCGAAGGCCTGGGTAATAGCAGTGGCCATGTTGGGCATAACCTGATGGATCATCATAAGGCAGTAGGTGCGACTGGTAAAATTGAAGGGTTTGAAGACAGATATTACCATGTTCGGAAACCAACAGGAACGTATATCCCAAGGTTCAGGAATATCAGTAAAGACACAATGCATCCTGATTTTATTCGTGGCTATGGTTATCAAACCTCCGCAGCAAGATCGGGGTGGTCAGGGCGGGCAGATCAACCTGAATTAGGTTCCGGACTTAAAGATGTACTTACTGAACCCGGCAGCTGGTCTTTTGAACTTGCTGGATTTGGTGAAACCCTCCCTTATTTCGACAATAAGGTTTACCTGGACCGTGATAAAAAAGACAAATGGGGCTTGCCACTTGTTGGGATTGATTTCGAAATGAAGGAGAATGAGAAAAAGATGCGGAAAGATATGGCTGCTTCTGCCGTTGAGATACTGGAAAAATTGGGGGGTAAAGAAATAAATTCATATGATGATGCCAACAAACCCGGCGAAAGGATTTTTAGCATACACGATATGGGAGTAGCAAGAATGGGAAGGAACCCAAAGTCATCTGTGTTGAATGGTCATAACCAGATGCATGATGTTAAAAATGTATTTATCACAGATGGTTCCTGCATGGCCTCGGCGGGGTGTCAGAATCCTTCACTTACTTATATGGCATTAACGGCCAGGGCCTGCGATTTTGCTGTTCAGGAATTGAAAAAAGGAAACTTATAGCGTATGATAAACAGAAAATTATTTATCCGGCAATCGGCATTATTTGCTGGTGGGTTATTAATTGGGTCAGGAGCTTTTGCAGTTAATAAAGAAGCACCCCTGCTTTCGTTTTCCACGCTTGGCTGTCCAAAATGGAGCATTGAACAAATTCTCAGTTTCGGCTCGGCAAATGGTTATGAAGGCATAGAAATCAGGGGTATCCTCGGGGAGCTTAACCTACCAAAATTGCCTGCGTTCAGTAGTGCAGCAAGCATTGCATCTACCAGGAAAATGTTCGCAGATAAAAACCTGAAAATTGTTAACCTTGGTGCTTCAGCAGAAATGCATCATGTAGATCCCGCAAAGCGAAAAAAAAACATTGATGAAGCAAAGCAGTTCATTGACCTGGCTTACAATTTGGGTTGTCCGTTTGTACGCGTTTTCCCTAATGAACTTCCGAAAGACCGGGACCGGGCAGTTACACTTGACCTGATAGTATCAGGATTGAAAGAGTTGGGCGACTATGCCAAAGGCAGTTCAGTTACTGTTTTAATGGAAACCCATGGTGATCTGTCGAAAACGGAAGATGTCCTGTATTTAATGCAACATTCAGAAGGGCCTCATGTGGGCCTGGTTTGGGACATATATAATATGTGGACAGTTACCAATGAGCCTCCTGCACAGGTTTATGCGAAACTTCATTCCTATATCAGGCATACGCATATTAAGGATTCTAAAAAAACAGATGGTAAAGAAAACTATGTATTTCTGGGACGTGGTGATGCCCCGTTAACAGAAGCCTTCGCAGCTTTGCGCAACGGGGGGTATAAAGGTTTTTATAGTTTTGAATGGGAGAAGTTATGGCACCCTGAAATCGCAGAGCCGGAATTAGCGATAGCTGATTTTCCATCGGCATTTAAAAAGATATACAACTCTCATAAATAAAAAAGGAAGACCCGTTACAATTGTAACGGGTCTTCCTTTTTTATATGAAATTTAATAGGTTAAGCGGCAGCAACTGCCTTGTTCACCAGTTCGCCAGCTTCGCTAAGCAGAATAGCACTTTGAACCTTCAGGCCACTTTCATCGAGAAGTTTTTTGCCTTCAGCAGCATTGGTACCCTGTAGTCGCACAATAATAGGTACCTGGATATTACCCATACTTTGGTAGGCCTCGATAACGCCTGCTGCTACCCTGTCGCAGCGCACGATCCCGCCAAAAATATTAATCAGGATAGCTTTCACTTTAGGGTCTTTCAATATTATCCGGAATCCTGCTTCCACAGTTTGGGCATTTGCAGATCCGCCTACATCAAGGAAGTTTGCAGGTTCGCCACCACTTAATTTAATGATATCCATGGTTGCCATTGCAAGGCCTGCTCCATTTACCATACAACCCACGTTTCCGTCCAGTTTCACAAAGTTCAGGTTGTATTTTCCAGCCTCTACTTCGGTAGGATCCTCTTCAGAAATATCACGAAGGGAAGCAAGTTCTGAATGACGAGTTAATGCGCTGTCATCGATATTCATTTTGCAGTCAACTGCGATGATCTTCTCATCAGAAGTTTTAAACAGCGGGTTAATTTCCAGCATAGCGCAATCGAGACCAACATAAGCATTGTAAAGGTTGGTCACAAACTTCACGCAATTCTTGAAAGCTTCTCCGCTTAGCCCGAGGTTAAACGCAATTTTCCTGGCCTGGAAAGGCTGAAGGGGAAATCCAGGATGAACCCACTCCTTAAAAATTTTGTCAGGTGTGTTGTGTGCTACTTCTTCAATATCCATTCCTCCTTCTGTGCTATACATGACAACATTCTGCCCTTTCGCACGATCCAGTAATACTGATAGGTAAAATTCTTTAACCGGGTTGGGGCCTTCATAATAAACATCCTGTGCAACCAAAACTTTATTGACGAGTTTCCCCGCTTCGCCGGTTTGAATGGTCACCAGGGTGCCGCCTAAAATTTTTCCGGCAATTTCTTTAACTGCTTCCGCATTTTTTCCAACAGCAACTCCACGCTGCTCTGTTCCGCGTATTTTTCCCTTACCGCGCCCTCCGGCATGTATCTGGGCTTTTACAACAGCAAACTGGCTGCTATATTGTGTGTGTATCTGGCGATAAGCTTCTTCGGCTTCAGTCGGGGTGCTACAGGCAATGCCTTCCTGTACTGGCACATTGTACTTCTTCAGTAATTCCTTGGCTTGGTATTCGTGCAAGTTCATATTGGAAAAAATTTGGGCGAAGATAAGGAAAATGGGATAGCGTTTCAACACATGATAGCGAGTGTTATTTCAATGGTAATGATGGCTTTTAAGGTCCAGTATACCCTAATTTTGCCGGATATGGATTTTAATGAAGATCTGGAAAAATGCCTGGAAGCAATGAAGCACGGGCATTTGGTAGGCATTCCTACCGCCTCAGGCTGGATGCTTGCCGGTGATGCCACCAACGACAGGGCGATGGAAACATTGCTGAATAGTACCCCACAGGGTATTGAAACCGGATCGGGCAGGCAAGTACCGGTGGTACTCATTGCCGATGAGCGTGATCTCCTGCAATATGTGAGCGCATTAGATCTTGCCGTTTTTGATTGGCTAGACCAGCAGGTTAATCCTGTTGCAATTTGGTTTGAAGGGGTACTTGGACTTGCTGAAAATTTGCTGGACGACCATGGGGGAGTAGCTATAGGATTGGTTAAGGAAGGGTTTGCACACGATCTGATTAAAAGATTCCGGCGACCATTGGCGGTAACGCCCCTGGAAGTTGAGGCTTTGGAAAAAAGAGCCAGCCTGGTAGCCAGAAAACATATGCTTTTCACGGCAAAAGGATTCGTAATTGAAAAATTCGTATAATCACGCCCAATTAATAACCATGCCGCGTTTCCTGATTATTCAAACCGCATTTATTGGTGATGTTGTGCTGGCTACCGGCATCCTTGAAAAACTGCACCAGCGCTTTCCTGATGCAGCTATCGATTTTTTGGTGCGAAAGGGAAACGAGGGTTTATTGGCAAGCCATCCTTACCTCCACCGTTTGTTGATTTGGGATAAAAAAGCCGGGAAATATAAAGATCTCATGCGATTGCTGAATGAAATCCGGTCAGCCCGGTATGATAAAGTAATCAATGTACAGCGATTTGGAGCGACCGGCCTTCTTACAGCATTTTCAGGTGCTAAGGAAACAATTGGGTACGATAAGAATCCGTTCAGTCGTTTCTTTACAAAAGTGGTGCCGCATACAATAAGCAATGCCACGCATCCTAAACATGAAATAGAAAGATGTAATGACCTCATAGCCCATTTTACAGACCAGGAACCATTTCCACCGCATTTGTATCCTTCTGCAGCCGATGAACAGAAAATCGCCTCATTTACCAAGTATCCTTTTTTAGTAATAGCACCTGCATCAGTTTGGTTTACCAAACAATACCCCGCTGAAAAATGGGTAGCGTTCCTCAAAAGGATTCCAAAGTATTTACAGGTTTACATAATTGGAGCACCGTCAGATGAAGCCCTTGCCCAGTCAATAATTTCAGCTGCCGGAAATAAGCTGGTGCAGTCATTGTGCGGACAATTAAGCTTCCTTCAATCTGCTGCCCTGATGAAGAAAGCAGTAATGAATTATGTGAACGACTCTGCCCCTATGCATTTCGCTTCCGCTGTGAATGCACCAACAGCAGCTATTTACTGCAGTACATTGCCCTCATTTGGTTTCGGGCCATTGGCGACAAGGTCTGCAATAATAGAAATAGCTGAACCTTTGCCCTGCCGTCCCTGCGGATTACACGGACTGAAAGCTTGTCCCGAAGGCCATTTTAAGTGTGCCCTTCTGATCAGGGAAGAACAATTACTGGAGCAGCTCCATTGAACTAGTTCGGCTTTTTGAGGCTTGGAATCCGTTTCATATCCCGCGGTCCAAACTGGAATAGCAGCCTATATCCAACTAAACAAAGGTTGCTTACCTTTGCAGCCCTATGGACATCAATTGCACGGAAAAGGAATTGTTTGTATTTAATAAGATCGCACATGCAGCGGAGGAACTCAATATGCCCTGTTATGTGATCGGGGGATTCGTGCGGGATAAAATTCTCCAACGCGAAAGTAAGGATGCAGATATTGTTTGCGTAGGTGATGGTATAGAACTGGCACACCGGGTTGCAGAGCGGTTTCAACCAAAGCCACAGGTGGCGTTTTACAAAAATTTTGGAACGGCTTCGATCAGGCTCGATGATTTTGAAATTGAATTTGTAGGTGCCAGGAAAGAAAGCTACCGCTATCATAGCCGGAATCCGGAAGTCACACCCGGCAACCTTGAGGAGGATCAGCTTAGGCGTGATTTTACCATCAATGCCCTGGCAATCAGTTTGAATAAGTCAGATTACGGCCGGTTGGTTGATCCCTTTAACGGTATCACTGATTTGGAAAATAAAATTATCCGCACGCCGCTTGAACCTGGAAAAACATTTTCAGATGATCCCTTGCGGATGATGCGGGGTATCAGGTTTTCTTCGCAATTGGGCTTCCATATTGAAGAAAAAACATGGGAAGGCATATGTGCACATATTGACAGGATAAAGATAATTTCACAGGAACGAATAACCGAAGAGTTCAATAAAATTCTGGGCAGTGCGAAACCTTCTGTTGGTTTGGATCTACTGTACCGTTCGGGTTTGTTGCATATTATTTTCCCGCAAATGGTTGACCTTGCAGGGGCTGAATATATTGACGGCAAGGGACATAAGGATAATTTTTATCATACATTACAGGTAGTGGACAATATTTCGCAGCATACAAATGACCTGTGGTTGCGCTGGGCGGCAGTTTTACATGATATCGGTAAGCCCGCAACAAAAAAATTTGAAGCAGGCCATGGCTGGACCTTTCATGGTCACGAGGTAATAGGAGGCAGGATGGTTCCGAAAATTTTTACCAGGTTGAAATTACCGCAAAATGAAAAAATGCGCTACGTGCGCAAATTGGTGGAGTTGCATCTGCGGCCTATAAGTTTAACTAAAGAAAACATTACCGACAGCGCTATCAGAAGATTACTCTTTGATGCAGGAGATGATATTGAAGACCTTATGGCACTTTGCTCTGCAGACATAACTTCGAAAAATAAGTTTAAGGTTAAGCGATACCTCGGGAATTTTAACCTGGTACGCGACCGGCTTCGCGAAGTGGAAGAAAAGGACCGGATCCGGAACTGGCAGCCGCCGATTACTGGTGAAATGATTATGGAAGTATTCGGTTTGCCTCCTGGCAGGATTGTAGGGGAAATCAAAAATGCTATCCGTGAAGCTATCCTGGATGGCGAAATAGAAAATAATTATGCTGCGGCCTACGGGTTAATGGTGAAAAAGGCATTAGAATATAACCTTCAGCCCGTTCAATAAAAGAAATTGTATTTTACGCACAAATCGCAGAAAAAAATATGGCTATACTGAAGTTTAGGATCTATTTTGAGGAAGACGACAGTGTTTACCGGGATATTGCTATAAGGCACAAACAAAGTTTCCAGGACCTGCACCAGGCGATCCTTAAAGCGTATGAGTTTGATAACAAGCATGCGGCAACTTTTTATCGAAGTAATGATAGCTGGGCCAGGGGTCGGGAAATCAGCCTTGAGAAATATAATAAGGTTTATCGGGCCGATCCCCTGATAATGGCAACCACCACTATTGGTTCAGAGATTTTTGATCCCAACCAGAAGTTTGTTTATGTATATGATTTTGTGCGTAACTGGACATTCCTTGTTGAATTGATCAATGTTTCCAAAGAAGAAAATCCCAAACTCGATTATCCTGCTACTGTTCGTGTAGAAGGAATTGGTCCTTCACAATATGGTACAAAAGGACTTGTCGGTGACAAACTTGCCGAAATGGAAGAGAAATACGACCTCCAATCCGGTGCGGAAGGTTTTGGAACTGAAGGAGAGGAAGCTGAAGCGGATGAAACTGATGATTTAACAGGTAATGAAACCGAAGGGGAAGAAGAATTTTGAGGGGTTGAAAATCAGAATCGTGAATAAAGCTGTTCCAACGGGTGGTAAATCAATTGTTGTGGTTGTAGGGCCAACGGCTGTTGGTAAAACGGCGTATGCAATAAAACTGGCCCTGGAGTTGGGGACGGAAATTATTTCAGCAGATTCAAGGCAATGTTATCGTGAAATGAATATAGGCGTTGCCCGCCCTTCACCGGAAGAACTGGCGATGGTAAAACACCATTTTATCGCTTCTCATTCAATTTTGGATGTTGTAAATGCAGCAGTCTTTGAAAGCTATGCATTAAATGTACTCTCACGGATTTTTGAATTGTCTGATACAGCTGTTGTCGTTGGTGGAACGGGCCTTTATATAAAGGCACTTTGCGAAGGTATCGATGTTTTACCGCAAGTGTACCCTGCAGTTCGCAGAGAAATTATTAATAATTACGAAAAACTTGGACTGCCCTGGCTGCAGGAACAGGTGCGGCTGTTTGATCCGGAATTTTATGCTGAAGGTGAAATTCAAAATCCCCGGAGGCTGATGCGGGCCCTGGAAGTAGTGAAATCAACGGGCAGGAGTATACGTAGTTTCCAATCGGGCAAGATTACCTCAAGACCTTTTTCCATAATTAAAGTCGGACTTGATCTTCCTCGTGAGAAATTATATGAAAGGATCAACTATCGCGTAGACAGAATGATGGATGCCGGATTGCTTCAGGAAGCTGAAGACATCTTCAACAGGTTTAATCTTTTTTCCCTGCCGAAAAACTCATGGCCAACTGCACTCAATACTGTTGGCTATTCTGAACTTTTTGATTACTTCAAAGGTAACCTTGGGCTTGCAGAGGCAGTTGAACTAATCAAACAACATACCCGTAATTATGCCAAGCGACAGTTGACCTGGTTTCGGAAAGACCGGTCCATCCAATGGCTTCCTCCCGGCGGGTAATACACGCCGGGGTAGATCGAAGTTTTACAAAATGATAATATTCCGGAATCGGGGAGGTGCGACCTTTACTAGCTATGATTAGCAACTTGTTACCGAACCAATTTGCAGAATATTCCTCCATAAGGGCTTCATCTTTTGGTGATGATTTCTATTTTGGGGTTGCAATATCTGCTGCACAGAATGAAGGCGGCTGGCAGGAAGATGGTAGGTCTGCCTCCATCTGGGATGTATTTGCCCGCCGGCAGGGTGTTATTAAAAATGGCGCGAGACCTTCTGTGGCCTGTGATTTTTACCACCGGTTTAAGGACGATCTTTTGCTCGCTAAAGCATTAGGCTTTAACAGTTTTAGGTTTTCAATTTCCTGGTCAAGGGTCTTACCCAATGGTACAGGAAAGGTGAATGAGGCCGGTATACGGTTTTATAATGATGTAATTGATGAATGCCTTCGCCTTGGATTGACACCTTTTGTTACATTGTATCACTGGGACCTTCCGCAGGTTTTGCAAAAGGAGGGCGGGTGGGTAAATCCGTTAATTAATCACTGGTTTAAACATTTTACCAAAATTTGTGCAAAGGCCTTTGGAGACCGTGTTAAACACTGGATTGTACTTAATGAACCCGTAGGATTTACGTCACTTGGATATATACTTGGAAAGCATGCGCCTGGTAAGAAAAGCCTTGATGATTTTTTGAAGACGGTTCATTATGCCGCAATTGCGCAGGCCGATGGCGGAATTGTACTTCGCCAAAATGTTTCAAATGCGCATATTGGTACCGCATTTTCCTGTTCAGAGGTAATTCCTTTTTCGCAGCAACCCGATGACGTTGCTGCAGCTAAAAGAATTGATCTCTTAATGAACCGGTTGTTCATAGAGCCACTTTTGGGTAAAGGCTTTCCTGAAGACGACCGTGGATTGATGCACAGAATGGCTCGCCAGAATTCAACATGGCGCTTTACTGAGCGGATGCAATTCGATATGGATTTTATTGGACTTCAGAATTATTTTCCGGTAGTAGTGAAACATAATCCTTTTATACCACTGGTGCAAGCTTCTGTAGTAAAACCATCGTCCAGAAAAGTACCACATACTGCAATGGATTGGGAAATAAATCCAGGCAGCTTTCATAATATCATTAAGCGGTTTTGGAAATATGGTGCAATCCGGGAATTAATGATCACAGAAAATGGCGCTGCATTTAAAGACAAACTAATAAAAGGTCATATTCATGATGAAAACAGGGTTGCGTATTTCCAAACTCATCTCGCAGCTTTATTGCAAGCAAGGAAGGAAGGCGTAAAAATTAAAGGATATTTCGCCTGGACGCTTATGGATAATTTCGAATGGTCAGAAGGTTTTGAAGCAAGATTCGGCCTGATCCATGTTGATTTTAAAACGCAACTCAGAACGATAAAAAATTCGGGTTATTGGTGGCGAGATTTCCTGACTGCAAATGCTTAAAATTTCATGCCAACGGTCATAACTACATTGCCGCCGGCTCCGTTTATATCGGCATAAGTATTGGCTTTGTCAGTTAGGCGGTAAGGAAAACTAACATCATTTGTCAGCCGGTATACATAGGTCAGATCAACAAAATAGCCTTTATTCCTATACCCTAGCCCCCCACTGATATACAAACGGTCCCCTTTAATCTGCTGGTCTTTATATGGATTACCATAATATGCAAATCCAGCCCTTGCCATCAGAGTATTGAATTTCAGCTCACCGCCAATTTTTGCATTAAAAGCTCCTTTGTAAATTTGTTTTACTACGTTATTGACAGCATTATAATAATCCTGGATGGGAATATTATCTACCTCGCCATTGTGAAATCGGTTGCTGCTGAAGGTAACATACTCAAGATCAGCTGAGATAAAGCCTTTCTGTTGTTTTACATCAGCTACTTCATGGAACACATAAGAGCCACTGACCATGAATTTCCATGGTGATGTGTAATCGTATTTGTATACAGGTAAAGTATTACTATTTAGCGTGCTTACATTAACAGCAGTTGGTTCATTGTAGTTTTCAAGCTTCGTTTCCATTGTGGCATCATAAGTTTCCTGCAGGCCATAAATTGTTGGAGTATGTAAGGCCAGTCCCACCCGGATATTATCAACCGGTTTAAAAATAATACCGAGTTTCAGGTTCATTCCCACGCCTTTTGTGGTGGAGAATTCGTGTAAGGTTCCGGACTTAAAATAGTTCCGGTCGTTTGAACTGGCATCTGTTTCTGTCAAAGTGGAATTACGTTCATAATTTAGTATTGGAATCCCAAGACTTGCACCCCAGTAAAACTTATCATTATGGTTGCCACCATAGCTGATGGCAATCTCTGTGACACCTCCCTTTGTTTCAATATTGTTAGCCTGGTTCAGTATAAAGGCTGTATCATTTTTATATGCATACCTGAGAGGTGTACCTACCACTTCCATTCCACCGGGCATGCTTAAAGTGTCAACAAGGTAAGTATATATAGCCATCCTTGCCGGGAATGAAATGTTGCTGCTGTTCAGCGCCTCATCAAGAGATAGTCCGGAATTAGCAATTTCTGCCGCATATCCCTCTGAAAAGGAACTGTAATTATTTGAGCCTGTATAACTGATATGATTATTAAAATTTACAGAGCGGTTTACCGCGATACTGAAAGCTGAACTCCGGTTCGCCCGGTATTGGTCATTAATGCCAAAAACGAAACCGCTTGTACCTACCATGAAATTATTGCCGGAGATGCCTGAATTCGTACCCCGGTAATCTGCTTTATTATTATAGAAATTATACCCCGGTGTAAAAACGACTTCACTGGTTCTATATAACGCTATACCTGCAGGATTGATGAAATTGGAAGTGATATCTCCACCTAAAGAAGCATTCACACCGCCGATTGCCTGGTTTCTGGCGGTTCCGCTTGGTGTAGCCCAGGACATTCGTATTGCATCCTCAGGAATCTGAGCATTTAATCCTGTTGCAATGAAACTTATTGAAACTGCCAGAAGTGCTTTTCGCATGTGCGTGCTCTTTAATTACATTATGTACTTAATAAAAAAAGGAGGAAACAAATGCAGTTAAAGCCAGGTTGTTTCCTCCATCAAATATAAACCGTCCTAATTAGTTTCCACCAGTTCTGGTTGGGCGACTCACCCCTCCACCACTGCTACCTCCTGAAGAACCACTCCTGATACTGCCACCGCCTGAATTAGATGTTGGCGAATAGCTCCTGGTTGGGCGATCATATAATGAATTATTGTTGTTGCCTCCAAATAAAGACCTCTTTGTATTGGTATTGTTGTAGTAATTGGAATTATTGTAATTGCCGCCATAATATTTTCCTGGTTTATAACCATTGTTATTATTGGTGCCATTCATATTTAAGTAGCTACTCATGCTGAATGCTGAAGCCGGGCGACTTATATTGTAATGTGGTCCATAACCTGGTACATGACCCGGGTAAGGGGGGTACATTGGCATTGGCGGGTAGTAATATGGATTATAAAAACTATTCCAGTAAAACATTGGATTCCATGGACTGTAAAATCCGAAACTCCAGACCATGTAACTGTTCCACTGCCAGTTATTGTACATCCAGGGATCCACCATGGCAAAATCATTATAATAGTACATTGACGAGTACATCGGATAATGCCCTGCACTAATCATTAGTCTCAGGTATTGGTCATCCCGGTAACTAGGTTCGTAATTCCTCGTATCGGTTTGCCGGTTACTGTTATCACTCTGCGCTACTGCCATCACTGGTTTGCCAGGGGAATAATAAACATCATCCGGGGTTTGGCCGGATTTGTAAACCGAAGAGCAACTGCTTAATGCTACCAGGGCAGCACCTGCAATCAGTCCGGAAAATTTGAAGTTCATGGCACAGCTATTAATGGGTTGAAAAATTTACTTTTGCGTTCGCTGTTAAAAGTACAAATATAAGACAGCCTTTCACAATCAAATGTTGCAAGCTAATTGTTAAAACCCAACAACTTATAATGAGTAAAGAGATTACAAGCCGGCAGGAAGATTATTCACAGTGGTATAATGACCTGGTTATTAAGGGCGGATTGGCCGATTATTCGGCTGTTCGCGGCTGTATGGTCATAAAACCTCATGGATTTGCCCTTTGGGAGAATATGCGCGACCAATTGGACAAGATGTTTAAGGCAACAGGGCATGTAAATGCCTATTTTCCGCTTTTTATCCCTAAAAGTTTCCTTTCCAAGGAAGCAGCCCATGTTGAAGGTTTTGCCAAAGAATGTGCGGTAGTTACCCATTATCGCCTGAAAAACGATCCTAATGGCGGTGGTATAATCGTAGATCCGGAAGCTAAACTGGAAGAAGAACTGATTGTTAGGCCTACTTCAGAAACCATTATCTGGAATACATACAAAGACTGGATCCAGAGTTACCGCGATTTACCCATCCTGGTTAACCAATGGGCTAACGTGGTTCGGTGGGAAATGCGAACCCGCCTGTTCCTGCGTACAGCTGAATTTCTCTGGCAGGAAGGCCATACCGCCCATGCCACCAGGGAAGAAGCGATTGAAGAAACCCGGAAAATGCTGGATGTTTACGCTGAATTTGTTGAGGAGTATATGGCATTACCGGTAATTAAGGGGATAAAAACCGAAAGCGAGCGCTTTGCAGGAGCAGAAGATACATATTGCATTGAAGCCCTGATGCAGGATGGTAAGGCACTTCAGGCAGGGACATCCCATTTCCTGGGGCAAAACTTTGCCCGGGCTTTCGATGTAAAATTCCTGACCAGGGAAAATAAACTGGAATTTGTTTGGGCTACTAGTTGGGGCGTTAGTACCCGTTTGATCGGTGCCCTTGTAATGGCGCACAGTGATGACCAGGGATTGATCCTGCCACCGAAAATTGCCCCCTTGCAGGTTGTAATCGTACCAATCTACAAAGGCGATGAGCAAAAAGCCATGATTGCCAATAAAGTCAGTGAAATTGTAAAAGAACTGAAAGAATTGGGTATATCGGTTAAATTCGATGACAGCGACAACTCAAGACCCGGCTGGAAATTTGCAGAATATGAAATGAAAGGGGTTCCGGTTCGGATTGCCATTGGCGCCCGCGACCTCGAAAACAATGTGGCCGAAATTGCCCGCAGGGATACCAGGGAAAAAAAGAGTGTACCCCTGGAAGGATTGGCTATTTATTTAAAAAACCTGCTGGAAGAAATCCAGCTGAACATGTTTAATAAGGCAAGGGAATTCCGCGACAGCCATATTACTGAAGTAAATAACTGGACCGAATTTGAAAGGTGCCTTGATGAAAAAGGTGGGTTTTTGTCTGCCCACTGGGATGGCACAGCCGAAACCGAGGAGCTCATCAAAGAGAAAACAAAGGCAACTATTCGTTGTATTCCATTAAATAATAATACTTCAGCAGGAGCATGTATTCTTACCGGTAAACCTAGTACTCAAAGGGTATTGTTTGCAAGGGCCTATTAAACCGTTAGATTAAATATTTAATATAATAAACATGCATGACCTTGATTGTTGTGCATGTTTTTTTTCTTCAATTAAACAAAACACCTTCTTTAATAGAGCAGGTTAAAGCGGATCTATTCTGGCTGCAGATTGATTCTTACCCCGCCTAAACATGTTACTGTAAACACTGTTAATAACTAACTTTAGTTAAAGTTAAGGCAGGTTATTTAATATGGATCAATCCAATAACGTACAATATTATGCAACAGTTAAGGGAATTGCCTTCCCTGTACGAATACTTTTGTTTGACCAGGCTATCCAGCTTTATGATGCAGCAACCCAGGATTATATCAGGGCTTTCCCCTGTAATGGAGTGAAGCTGTCAGGTAAGGGGCCAGGAAAATTTATTTTTGCACTGCTGCCAGATGGTTCACAATTGCTGGAAATTCCTGATACGCATTATTTCCTTCCTGAATTATTAAAAAAGACTGGCGCTATAAAGCATCCGGCATTGACAGGACTCAGGAAATTACAGGTTCCTGTGTCGGTGTTGCTAGTTGGGATGGCGGTAGTTGGATTATATTATTTACTGGTGTCTGGCATTGCTGCTTTCGGGGTGCAGTTTATTTCTCCCAGGAAAGAAGCAGAATTGGGAAAGATGATCTATGCCTCTATAATTGAAAATGAAAAAATAGATACAACAGCAACTGTTCTGATCAATCAGTTTGCAGCCAAACTGCAACTTAGTGAACAATATAAAATTGTTATTTCAGTAGTAAACGAAAAGGAGGTGAATGCTTTTGCGATCCCTGGTGGACAAGTTGTAGTATATAAAGGCATACTGAAAAATTTAAAAAGGCCTGAAGAACTGGTGGCGCTCCTTTGCCACGAATCATCACATGTAAATGAAAGGCATAGCTTAAAGAACATTCTGCAGGAAATGACCGGTTCAATGGTAATTACAATGGTATTTGGCGACCTGGGGTCTATTGGCGATGCCATAATTGGGAATGCCAATGCATTAAGGAGCCTGTCATATTCCCGCGGACTGGAAAAAGAGGCGGATGAACTGGGCATGCAAAGGATGTTACGAAACCAGGTAAATCCAAATGGGATGGTGTTGCTCATGGACCGGCTAATGGAGTCTGAAAAAGGGTTGGAACTGCCTGGTTTTTTGAGTACACATCCTCTTACTGCAGATAGGAAAAGGTATGCCCGGCAGTATGTGGTAAGGAATCCGCTGAACATGGCGCAGCGTGCAGATATTAATCGTGACTGGAATGCCCTTGAAAAAGCATTGGATAGTTCCGGCCTGTGGTAGACTTTACAGGCTTACCTTTGAAAAAATTGTTCGTGGACCAGATTATTATCAACCCATATGCTGAAGGGCAGGTTTTATTGATTGATAAACCGCTTGGATGGACTTCATTTGATGCGGTAAGAAAAATCAGGAATTTGGTCAGGACCAAAAAAGTGGGTCATGCAGGTACGCTGGACCCTCTGGCAACAGGCTTGCTGATAATTTGTACCGGCAAGTTTACCAAGAAGATAAATGAGTATATGGCGAGGGAAAAAGAATATACCGGCACCATTACCCTGGGAGCAGTTACACCCACCTACGACCTGGAATCAGAGCCCATTAAGCAAAGTGATCCTGCAGGTATTTCTAAAACTCAATTGGAAGCCGCTGCACAAAAATTTACCGGCCCAATATTGCAAATACCCCCTATACATTCTGCAATCAAGATAAACGGGAAACGTGTGTATGAACTGGCCCGGAAAGGGCATGACGTTCAACTTGAGCCCAGGCCCGTAACAATTTCTGTTTTTGAAATCACAAAGATAGAGATGCCGCTGGTATCCTTCAGGGTTGTTTGTTCAACTGGAACGTATATACGCAGCTTGGCCAATGATTTTGGTGCTGCACTTGGCTGCGGCGGATATTTAAGCAGTTTAAGGAGAACCCGGATCGGTGAGTTTTCGGTTAATGATGCGATGGACATCGAAGAAGCGGAACTGAAGGTCAGGGAAAGGTTAGCAGTGAACGGAAAGTCCTAAGCAGTGCACTGTACTTTCCATTCACGATTCACGGTTTACGATTCACCTAAAAAGGATAGTTTATCCCAAGCTGGAACTGCCCTTTTGTCAAATTCAGGTTATAGAACCAGCCGTCGTTAATTTCAGCATAAAAAGGATCTTTTAATTTGTAAGCCCAATCAAACCGGATAATGAAATAATTGAAATCTAACCGAAGGCTCGTTCCCCCGGCCATTGCCAGGTCTTTGTATAATTTATTCAATTTAAATACAGTATCATCCAGTTCAGGATTGCCCTGGTTATTCCTATACCAGATATTTCCGATATCTGTAAAAAAAGCGCTTTTTACCTTGATGCCAAAAACTGTGCCCAGGGTAAAGCGGTATTCAATATTCGACTCAAACTGTATGTCTGCAAAACGGTCAGCATTGGTATTGGCGAATATTTTAGAGGATCCCGGACCTAGCTGCCGAACCTGCCAGGCCCGCATGCTGCTTGGTCCGCCTGCGAAATAAGATTTGAAAAAAGGTAGGTTGGTTTCCCTGCTGATATTACCCAGCGAGTCAATCTGGTTGCCATAAGGGACTCCCATCCCTGCGAAAACCCGGAATGCCCAGGTATGCCTGGGATGATTAGTATAGTAGCGGAAATCAACATCTGCTCTTACATACCGTGATAATTGACCCTGCAAATCCCATTTCTTAATCAGTCCGAATAAAGCGCCGCTTTCTTCCCCTTGTAACCTGAGGTTGAATAATTTATTCTGTACGGTCCAGGTATTATTCCGCCGAAGGTATTGGCTGATGATTAGTCCATCATTGAATGAATTCCTCAAATTGGGAATACTGTCAAATAATTTATCGAGGCTATCGGTGGAGAACACCCTTACAAATTCAATGTTCAACGGGCTGTATAACCAGTTCCTGTTCTTCTTGTTGGTCCAATCATAACCAATGGAAGTATTGAGGGACTGTACCGCATAGAAATCGTGACGGTCAGTATACGAACCATTTGCATTCAGGATTGTATGAGTGGAAAGCAGGTCTTTTTCAGCTTTAATGGGGAAAGGGGTCACGAATTTCGGAATAATGAAACTTTGCGCCAGGCTTGTTTGCACAGTTTGGATGACCCGGGCCTTGTTACCGAGTTCTATACCAAAGCGCAGATTAGTACTGGATTGAATAGATTGTTTGTTCACATTTTTATCCCTGAGCCCAAAGTTTACACCAAGGCCGAATAAGTTACTCGAGGTGATTAATTCAGATGCGTTGCTGCTGGCTTCAAGGGCAACATTCAATCCCTGTTTTTTTGCTGGAAACATATTGATATTTACATCCACAGCTGCAACGCTGTCAACCGGAAAAACGTCCACGCCCACCCGCTGCCATGCCCCCATTTGGCCAAATACATTATTTGTCCTGTACAGGTCCTTTTGTTTAAACAAGGCACCGGGAATTAAATAATTATTGCGTACCAGGAAAGAAGGTTTGAACAAATGACGGGAGTCTAGAATAGATATCCCATTTTTTCTGATCGTGTCAAAAACGATTGGCACAGTATCCTGGACAAGCTGTAGATCGGGATAAATACGCACATTTCGGATAGTGTACTGTTGCAGGTGTTCGGGGTTTTTGGTACCTCTCTGCTTTAAAACAACATCAATAAGTGGATTTTCACGCCTTTTCTGTACTTCCTGGAGTAACCGGACCTGTTCAAAAGGGTCGAGTCCCGGATCTATCAGTGCTGATACAACAGTATCCACTTCAGCATAAATATCTTCGCGATTAATTTTAAGGTAACCATTATCACGGTAAATGCCCAGCATCCGGTCAATTTCACGGGAAATCTTTTCTTTGGTAAAAGTATCTCCCTTTTTAAGGATGGATTTGTCGCGGTTCTTTATAGCGATACCTTGCAGGATGGAATCCCGGAAAGCATAGCTTATGGAATCAAACCTGAGTACTTTGCCTGTAGCGACTTTAAAAGAAACGATTACCCTTTTTTCATCATTTTTGACAGAAAGACTGCTGTCCCAGTCAACTGAACTATAGAGGTAACCTGAAGCCCGTAGCAGGTCCTGGATGTATTTTACAGATTTTATGGCGTTTGCTGTGTCAAACGCTGGGGGTTTGTTTAATATTTGTTTAACAAACAGTTTGGTCACCCACTTCACCTTAATACTGTCATCCAGCTGGTTTTCCATTTTATCCAGCAGGTCCGACCGCTCGGTTTGTGGTAGCTTTGTATTAAGTGTGAATTTGGTTTTATAGACAAATGGCTTATTAGGGGGGTAATTTTTAGTAACCTTACAGCCTGTTAATAGCAGCAGGCCTAACCCGAAAAGCATCCGCCAGTGAAAATTTCGGATGAGGGTCTTGGTTATACTTACTGCCATAAATAAAAAAGGAAAATATCAGGTGATGATTACAAAAAACCAGGTCAAATATATCCAAAGTTTGAGCCACAAAAAATTCAGGGACGAGGAATCTTTATTTGTAGCTGAAGGCCCAAAAATTATTGCTGAATTTTTGGCAATGCCGCATATGCAGGCGGTTGAAATTTATGGAACACCAGAATGGTGGGCCAACGAACCTGCTGGTCGTACCGCAGAATGGGCAAAAGAGATCAGTGAAAGCGAACTTGAAAGAATTTCATTTCTCAAATCACCCAACCAGGTATTGGGTATATTCAGGAAACCAGATCTTTCTGTAGTACCCGGAGGTTGGCAACTTATATTGGATGGTATTAGCGATCCCGGTAACCTGGGCACATTAATTAGGATTGCCGACTGGTTTGGCGTACAGCAGGTGATTTGCAGTGCAGACTGCGCCGATGCATTTAATCCTAAAGTAGTACAAAGTACCATGGCCAGCATTGGCAGGGTGGAAATAGTGTATACCAACCTGGTGGATTATGTTCGAGCACATGCACACCGGAATTTTTATGCTGCGGTCCTTGATGGCATACCATTAAAGGACGTAAGGCAGCATGGACCCTCGGCATTAGTAATCGGAAACGAGTCGCATGGTATAAGACCGGAATTAATGAAGGAACTGAATCACCCTGTAACAATACCCCGCCATGGATCTGCAGAATCACTGAATGCTGCTGTAGCTGCAGGTATAATCCTTTCACACCTGGTTGAATAAGTAGTTTTATTTGAATTGAATAGCCCTTACCGGCTGGATCTTGCGTATGATTACTGTGGGTATCAGCAAGACCAGCATGCAAATTAGAAATGTGCCCGCATTTACAGCAAAAACCTGCCAGGGGATGACCTGTACTTCTGCTTTATCTATATAGTACATTTCTTCAGGTAGCTTAATAAAACTGTATTTTTTTTGCAGTAAAATAAGCAGGAATGCAACGGCATTGCCCAGTATAATGCCAACCCCTGTTATATAAGCCCCATGGTAAAGGAATATTTTCTGGATTGTTCCATTATAAGCGCCCAGGGCCTTAAGTACACCCACCATGCGCGTCCTTTCCAATACCAGGATAATTAAGCAGGTGATCAGGTTCAGCACTGCAACAATGATCATAATAGTTATTACAATGGCGATAGTTTTATCCTGTAACCCAAGCCAGTCGAAAATGTTTGGGTAAATATCCCGGATTGTGCGGCTATTCCACAAAATTGGCAGCTGGTTATAAATACTTTCATTAATCGTATCCATCTTCCTGTAGTCTTTAAGAAAAATCTCATATCCCCCAATCTGGCTGGATGGCCAGTTATTTAGGCGTTGTACCAGCCTGATATCGCCAATGGCAATAAGTTTGTCGTATTCTTCTATGCCGGTTTTATAAATGCCGGCAATTTTCAGTTTCCTTGCCCTGGGCGGACTTCCATCATTCTGGATGAAATAAATAAGTACAGGATCATTCACTTTCAAATTCAGCTGGTTAGCAGTATAAGCACTCAAAATGATGTCATTGCTATACCCACTGTCGGAAAAATTCATCCATCGGCCCTGTTTAAGGAAGGAAGCCAGCCTTTCCGTATCATAAGTCGCTTCAACGCCTTTGAAGAGTATACCTTCAATGCTTTCTGTAGTTTTCAGGATGGCATTTCGGGTGGCGAAAGCCTGGACAGAAGCAATGCCCGGCACAGTTTTAGCCAGTTTCTGAACAGTATCATTTTTTTCGATGGGAAATTCTTCCGCGATCATTACCTTGCTCGGCTCATAATGCTGAACCCGGATATGTCCCCAGAAATTAAATATCTTCTGGCTGATGGTATGCTGGAAGCCATTGGTGAAGGCCAGGGCAACAATCATGGCGGTTACGCTGATCATTGTAGCTGCAACAGCCAGCCGGATAATGAACCGCGAAAAAGATTTCTGGGCATTAAAAGCAACTCTCCTGGCTATGAATCCGGCTATATTCAATCGGCTTTGTTTTAGTCGCCAAATATAATGGAGAAAAGCATCTATATACCGTCTGCAATTTGTACACTTGTGAAGGAATTGGATAAAGACACATTAAAACATGTTTAATGGTGAAGAAATTTTATGGAATATTACCAATTTTACTCACCCTGCTTTTTGAAGTTGTTGCTACCGGGGGCAACGCACAGGAACCAGACCAGGTTTATTACAGTAATATCCAATCGGTTAAACTGAATATACTTGGAAACCAGCTGGGGTACCCGGTTATAAGGCTTAATAGTAGCGACCAGCTGGAGTTGCATTTTGATGACAGGGAAGGGGGAACCAAAGCATATTCTTATGCCTGGCAGTTGTGTAACGCCGACTGGTCGCCCGCAAACCTAAGCCCTATGGATTATGTACGCGGCTTTACACAGCAAAGGATTATCACTTATCGAAATTCGTCTGTTGCCTTAACCCACTATACCCATTATATGCAGGTTTTGCCAGACCGCAGCAGTGCGCCTTCAAGATCCGGTAATTACCTGTTAAAAGTTTTCCTGAACGGCGATCCAAACCAATTGGCCTTTACCCGTCGTGTGCTGGTTGTGGAAGAAAAAGCAGCAATTGCCGTGCAGGTTCAGCAACCTTTTAATAACCAATTTTTCAATACCCACCAAAAGATCGCATTTACGGTTAACACCAAGAACCTGAACCTGGCGAACCCGATGCAGCAGGTTACAATCTGTATTTTACAGAATAACCGGTGGGACAACCGGAGGGTGTTACAACGACCTACTTTTATAAGGCAAAACACATTGGAGTACAATACCGAAGATGAATCTGTTTTTCCAGGGGGAAGAGAATATCGCTGGCTCGACCTGCGCAGCTTCAGGTTGCAAAGTGATCGCGTAGACAGTGCCCAGTATGGTAACACGTATACCAACATTTTTGTAAAGCCCGATCTGGACCGGAACGGACTCCGTTTCGTATTTTACCGTGATGCCAATGGGATGTACTATTTTGAAACTCTTGATGGTATGAACCCCTACTGGCAGGGCGATTATGCAACCGTGAATTTCAGATTCAAACCTCCGGGAGGCATCCCTTTCACTAAGGACCTTTACCTGTTTGGGGAGCTAACCAATTACGGAAAAGATGCAGCGTCAAAAATGGTTTTCAATAAGGAAACAAAACTTTATGAAACAAATATCTGGCTGAAGCAGGGCTTTTACGATTACGGTTATGCGATTAAGCAGGGTGAGGGAGATGCTGCTTATTATTCACTGGAGAAAACTGAGGGGAATAATTGGGAAACAGAAAATAGTTATACTGTCCTCGTTTATTACCGTTCATTGGGTGGCCGATCCGATGAACTGGTTGCCCTTTCCAAAGTAAATTCACTTACAGGCAGGCCCCAGGGTCCGTATTAACTCCGCAGTTGGAAATTTACCAGTTTAAAGTTTATAATCTTTTTAAATTGATTTTGATTTGTTCTTTAACTCACCTGCCCTTATCTTTGCGGCGGCAGGTCTTACACGGCCAGCTCCTGCTGAACTCCCCCAGGGTTGGAAGACAGCAAGGGTAAGCGGTTGTAGCGGCGCGATGTAATCAGCCTGCCATTTTTTTCTCTTCTTTTGAGGTATTGCGCCTGTTTCATTTTCCTTGTTCTTTCCTATCTTCGTTCCCGTTCAACAAAAACGCATACATGAAATTTTTTATTGATACAGCTAATCTGGCCCAGATCCAGGAAGCTAATGAGTTGGGTATTTTGGATGGTGTAACTACTAACCCTTCATTGATGGCCAAAGAAGGCATAAAGGGTGAAGAAAATATCAACAACCATTATAAAGCAATTTGCGAAATGGTTGATGGTGATATCAGTGCTGAAGTCTTGTCTACCGATTTCAAAACCATGATTGAAGAGGGGCAGAAACTAGCTGCGATCCATCCGAATATTATTGTGAAAGTACCTATGATCAAAGACGGGGTAAAAGCCATCAAATGGTTTACTGATAACGGTATTAAAACCAATTGCACGCTGGTGTTTTCAGCAGGTCAGGCAATTTTAGCGGCAAAAGCTGGTGCCGCATACGTTTCACCCTTTATTGGCCGTATCGATGATAGTGGCTGGGATGGTACTGAATTGATTGGACAGATTTCTAATATTTACAGCATCCAGGGTTTCAAAACAGAAATTCTGGCGGCTTCTATCCGTAATCCCAACCATATTATTAAGTGTGCGGAACTGGGTGCCGATGTGTGTACCTGTCCTCTTGATTCCATTCTTGGTTTGCTAAAGCATCCGCTTACCGATATCGGGCTGGCAAAGTTCCTGGAAGACGCAAAAAAAATGTAACCATATCAAAAGGCGGCCTTTGGGTTGCCTTTTTTCTTTCCATTACCTAGCGCTTCTTCTTTGGTTTTAAGTTTTTCCTCCTCATTCGCAGTTTTCAGGTATATGGTAGTTGTACAGCGGAGGTTTTTGTTTCGGATATAGGTTGCCGTTATTGTAATTTTTTGTTTGTCGGAGTTCTTGTCAATTACAAGGTTATTGCCGTAGAACCTGCCGCCATCCGTTGCAAAACTGATCTCTTTAGTGGTAAGGGGCAGCCACCCGCCACCCGCAAGGTGTCCATCAACATTTATATAATTTTGCACTTCTTTTTTAAGGCTGTCGGTATACAGGTGAAAGGCAATGCTGTCGACTGTTTGATCGTTTTTTGGTAGCGTTTCCCCGGTTTTTTTTTGCGCGAACAGGCAATTCCGGCCGGCACCTGAAAGCAAGAGCAGGATTAGGATAATTTTTGTTCCCGGGTAGCAAATATTTTTCATAGCCAACCGTAAGGTATTTCTCAGGAATTTAAGGTGGTGTTAAATAATATGTCATGGGCGCTGGATGCCCTGCGCAGACGGTCATTGATGGCCCTTCCCAGGCCTTTTTCCGGAAAACGTTCTACTACTATCAGGTCTATATCCATCTCATCGGCCATACGCATGGCACTAAAGAGTTTGCGGGCAGCTTCATTCAGGTCGCCGGATGGCGACAATTGGAACTGGTAAGCATCGGGCAGTGCAGTAAAATGCTGGTACAGGGAAATACTTGCAATTCGCGGGATAGGATTACTGGCATGCGCCTGCTTAATTATTGCATTTGCATCACCTAGCAGGAGCGGATGGATTGTGGCATAGTGGCGCGCAAGCATTCCTGGTGCAACCGGATTATCCACAAATCCTTCTGCCGGCAAGGCCACCGGCCCTATAACAGCTTCAATGGCTTCAAGTGATATGCCACCATAGCGAAGCAACTGAGGCGTTTTTCCCAGGAAGGAGATGATGGTGGATTCAAGGCCCACCTTGCAGGCTCCGCCATCCAGGATGTAACTGACCTGGTTGCCTAATTGCTGTGCTACATGTAAGGCAGTAGTTGGGCTGACCATCCCCGATGGGTTGGCGCTGGGGGCGGCCAAAGGGAAATCGAGCTGGTTCAGCAGTTCCAATGTCATTGGATGGGCGGGAATCCTGATAGCTACTGCCGGGGTTCCGGCAGTTACAATACCCGGGATTTTAACAGAACTCGGGACTACATAAGTAAGCGGACCCGGACTGAATTTGGCGGCAAGTTCCAGTGCTTTCGGTGGTAATTCCAGGTCCAGCGGCTTCAACTGGTCGAGCCCTGCCACATGTAAAATTAGGGGATTGAACTGCGGCCGGTTTTTTACCGCATAAATCTTGACCACTGCAGCCTCATTCAGCGCATTTGCCGCCAGGCCATATACAGTTTCAGTGGGTATTGCTACTAATTCGCCTGCACGCAGGTAATCAGCCGCCAGCAATATGTCGGTTCCCAAATTCTCCTTCATCCTGCAAAGATAGGATATCCTTTACCCGCCGGGTAGTTCCCGCCGGGAACTACCCGGCGGTAAAGAAAAAATTTGGTGGTTTGATGCCATTCGCTATATTTTTGCAACCATTATGAAACAAATCGCGCAAAATCATTACCATCATTTCTTGCCATCCAGGTAGGCGATGATGTTTTGCGTATAACATAAAACATTTGAAGGCTTACCACTGGTAAGCTTTTTTTTTTAATAACTTTTATGCAACAAAAACTCAGGATCGCTATTCAGAAAAGCGGTCGATTGTACGAAGATTCTGTTAAGCTGCTGAAAGACTGCGGCATTGATGTAAAAAATGGCATCAATAAACTGAAAACTGAAGCTGAAAATTTCCCCCTTGAAATCTACTTTTTGCGCGATGATGATATCCCGCAATATGTGGAAGATGCTGTGGCTGATATTGGGATTGTAGGGGAAAACGTAGTTTACGAAAAAAGTAAGAAAGTCCAGATTGTTGAGGAACTTGGATTTGGTAAATGCCGGTTAAGTATTGCCGTTGCAAGAAAAGATGAATATACCGGTGTAGAGTACCTGCAGGGTAAACGGATCGCTACCACCTATCCTGTTTTAGTGCAGAAATTTCTTGACCAGAAAGGCATCCTGGCGGAGATTCATGAAATCAGCGGTTCAGTGGAAATAGCCCCCGGAATTGGCCTTGCTGATGCTATTGTTGACCTGGTGAGCAGTGGGTCCACCCTTTTTATGAATGGACTGAAAGAGGTTGAACCAGTGTTGAAAAGCCAGGCTGTATTGATCCGCAATGAACAATTGGGTGAAGAAAAATTAATCATACTGGAGCGATTGTTATTTCGAATTCGAGCGGTTAAAAAGGCAAAAAATAACAAATATGTTTTGCTGAATGCGCCTAATGACAAGTTAAAAGAGATCATCAGTTTGCTGCCAGGTATGAAAAGCCCTACTGTTCTACCTCTCGCTGAAGCAGGCTGGAGCAGCGTCCATAGCGTATTGAGTGAAAACCAGTTCTGGGATATTATCGAACAACTGAAGGCAGCTGGAGCGCAGGGCATTTTGGTTATCCCTATTGAAAAAATGATCATATAGCATAATTGATTAATCATGCAAGTATTCAGATATCCAAATCCGGAGGATTGGGCTGGTATCACTAAAAGGCCTGCATTGGACAGTGAGCAATTAACCGCTACTGTAAAAGATGTTTTGCATCGCGTAAAACAGGAAGGTGATTCCGCACTATTTGGGTACACCCGACAGTTTGATGGTGTTCATTTATCTGCCCTGACAGTTACCAGGGAAGAAATTGAAGCTGCTGTGGAAATGGTTCCCCAAAACCTGAAATCAGCTATCCTGCAGGCTGCATCCAATATCTGGAAATTCCATGAAGCGCAAAAGCAGCAACCTGAGGTTGTTGAAACCATGCCAGGTATACGGTGTTGGCGGCAATCTACCGGCATTGAAAAAGTTGGGCTCTATATACCTGGTGGTTCGGCGCCATTATTCTCGACTTTGTTAATGCTTGGCATACCGGCTTCGATTGCGGGTTGCCGGGAAATAGTGCTTTGCTCGCCACCCAACAAATCCGGAAAGCTCGATCCCGCAATTTTATTTGCAGCATCAGTTGTCGGCATCAACAGGATTTTCAAATTAGGCGGGGTACAGGCTATTGCAGCGATGGCCTTTGGTACCGCAACTGTTCCCAAAGTGTACAAAATATTTGGTCCGGGTAACCAATATGTAACTGCTGCCAAACTACTAGTGCAGCAGCATGGATTGGCTATTGATATGCCTGCCGGCCCAAGTGAAGTGGCTGTGTTTGCAGATGGCAGTGCTAATGCTGGCTTTATCGCGGCAGACCTGCTTAGCCAGGCCGAGCATGGTCCGGATAGCCAGGTTTTGCTGGTTACTACTGAAGAAAACATGGTTGAAAAAGTGCTGAATGCTATCCAGCAGCAATTAAGCAGCTTGCCCCGGAAAGAAATTGCACTTAAAGCCCTTGAGAACAGTAAATTGATTTTGCTTCATGATACAACCGCAGCAATGGCTTTGCTGAATGACTATGCCGCTGAGCACTTGATCCTTTGCACCAATGATGCTTTGGCCCTGTCGGAAAAGGTTGTTAATGCAGGATCTGTTTTTATCGGGCATTTTTCACCGGAAAGTGTTGGGGATTATGCAAGTGGTACTAACCACACATTACCTACTAACGGTTATGCAACAGCGTATAGTGGGGTTAGTCTCGACAGCTTTGTGAAAAAAATCACGTTCCAGCAGCTCAGTGCGACCGGACTTCAAAATATCGCCGGCACTATTACCGCCATGGCCGAGGCTGAAGGATTGTCAGCACATGCACGCGCAGTAACCATAAGAACTTCATCCGAAGAGTTTGCAATCCAATTGAAAGACCTCTCCAGAAAGTTGTAAAAACCAACTATATGTTTAATCTTGATAACCTCATTCGTCCCAATATCAAAGCCCTGGTACCCTATTCCTCGGCCCGCGATGAATTCAAGGGCGAAGCAAGTATCTTTCTCGACGCTAATGAAAACTCATTAGGATCGCCACTAACTAAGTGGTATAATCGCTATCCAGATCCCATGCAATGGGCCATCAAGGAAAAGTTATCTGTTGTAAAAGGAGTTCCTCCCCAGCATATCTTTCTGGGAAATGGCAGCGATGAATGTATTGATATTCTCATCAGGGCTTTTTGTGAGCCCGCATTGGATAATATTATTATTGTGCCGCCAACTTATGGAATGTATGAAGTGAGCGCCAACATCAACAATGTGGATATTAAAAAAGTGCCACTTACGCCCGATTTCCAGCTAGACCTTCAGGCGCTGGAAGAAGCTGTTGACGACCATACCAAGATGATCTTTTTATGTTCACCGAATAATCCCACCGGCAATTCACTGAACCGTGAAGAAGTAGAGATTTTATTGAACAATTATTTCGGGATTGTTGTAATGGACGAAGCATATGTAAATTTTTCTCGGCAGAAATCCTATTTGCTGGAAATGGAAGATTACCCTAACCTGGTGGTTTTACAAACATTATCCAAGGCATGGGGTTTGGCGGCTTTGCGGGTTGGAATGGCTTTTGCTTCAAAACCTATTATTGATATCATGAATAAAATTAAACCACCCTATAATATCAACCAGGCTTCGCAGGATCTTGTGCTGAAAGCGCTGGACGAAGTAGAGCAGGTGAATGAAATGATCAGGGTACTGGTACAGGAAAGAACGAAGCTGGAAGATACTTTGCCTAAACTCGACTGTGTTTTGGCGGTTTACCCTTCAGATGCAAATTTTTTATTGGTTAAGGTCACTGAAGCAAAAAAGATTTACCAATACCTGCTGGACCAGGGCATTGTGGTGCGTGACCGAAGTAATGTAATACTCTGTGAAGGATGCCTCAGGATTACTGTTGGTACTGAAAATGAGAATGTCGCTTTATTGAATGCATTAAAATTTTACATTCACAATTCAAATTAATAAAATGCTAGTCAGGTTTTTATTGGCCAGTTCGCTATGGTTTGGTATCGTTTATACCACCCGCGCTTCTGATACCACAAAAATACAAACACCGGCAGGGTTTTCAACCAGCATCATTGCCGATGATTTGGGAAATGCCAGGCATATTGCAGCAGCCCCCAATGGGGTACTGTTTATAAAGCTCGAAAGATTAAAAAACGGGAAAGGCATTTTGCGTCTTGAAGACAATAATAAGGATGGCATTTATGAAACGATTACCGGTTTTGGAAATTTTGGCGGAACAGGTATTGCGGTTAAAAACGGATACCTGTATGCATCATCCAATAGCGAGGTTTACCGGTACCGCCTAAACGATAAATTCGAGGTGCTGGACGCCGATAAGCCCGAGTTGATTGTGACGGGATTGGTGAACAAGAACCAGCATGAATCAAAAAGTATAACACTGGATAATGCCGGGAATCTTTATATAAATGTTGGGGCCCCCTCAAATGCCTGTCAGGTGGCGGACCGCACGAAAGGGTCACCCGGGCAGGATCCCTGCCCCATTTTGGAAACTGCCGGTGGAATCTGGCGTTTTAGGGCCAATAAACTGAACCAGTCTTATAGCGAAGGAACTCACTATGCAACCGGATTGCGCAATGTGGTTGGACTTGACTGGAACAGTGCAATAAATGAATTATTTGTGATGCAGCATGGCCGTGATCAGTTGGCACAACTTTATCCAGATTTATATAATGATAAGCAAAGTGCTGAACTGCCTGCAGAAGAGATGTTTATGATTAAGGAAGGTTCCAATTGCGGATGGCCTTATTGTTATTATGACGGACAGCAGAAAAAGAAAGTATTGGCACCTGAATATGGTGGCGACGGGAAAAAGGAAGACCGCTGTGCCAATATGCAGAAACCTGTTGTTGCCTTCCCTGCACATATGGCGCCAAATGCCTTGTTGTTTTATACAGGCGATAAGTTTCCTGCCAGGTATAAAAATGGAGCGTTCATCGCATTTCACGGCTCCTGGAACCGTGCCCCGTTAAAACAGGAAGGCTACCTGGTGGCTTTTGTTCCATTTTCAAACGGACAGCCCAGTGGGGAATGGGAAATTTTCGCTAATGGTTTTGCTGGAGTAGCCGAAGTGAAATCACCCCGCGATGCAAAACACCGGCCATGTGGATTGACACAGGGTGCTGATGGGGCCATTTATGTGGCCGACGATGTTAAAGGAACCATTTACAGGATAACTTACAATAATTAAGAAATGTTGCGATTATTTACAGCCAGAATAATCTGGCCGTTACTTTTAATTCTTGTTGTATTGCTGCCAATGGGAATAAATGCAGTTGCCGGTAAGAAGGTTTCGGTTAATGGACAACCACTTCCTAAAGGTTCTATGGAAAGGGGTAAAAAAGTTTTTGAGGCTACTTGCTTAACCTGCCACCAGGCAGATGGTAGTGGGGTGCCCAGATTAAATCCGCCTTTAATTAAAAGCGATTATGTAACTGGCGATCCGGTTTACCTTATTAATATTCTGCTTAAGGGGCTTAATGATGAAATTGAAGTCAATGGAGAGTATTATGGTAATCCAATGCCGGCCCAGGTGCAACTTTCTGACCAGGAAATTGCCGATGTATTGACATATGTTCGCAATAATTTTGAAAACAAAGCAAAGGCAATTACCCCTGCACAGGTAACTGCAGAAAGAAAAAAATTGAAATAACAGCAATGGCAAAACGAGTTTTATTTATTGACCGTGATGGAACGTTGATTTACGAAGCACCACCGACTTATCAGCTTGATTCATTTGATAAGCTTACTTTTTACCCGAAAATGTTTGAATACATGGGCCGCATTGCCCGGGAGTTGGATTATGAACTGGTGATGGTTACGAACCAGGATGGTTTGGGAACAGTTTCTTTTCCGGAAGACACTTTCTGGCCCCTGCAAAACCTGGTGATGAAGAGCCTGGAAGGAGAGGGGATTTTTTTTAATGCAGTTCATATTGATAAGAGTTACCCGCATGAACAATTGCCTACCCGTAAACCCGGCACTGGCATGCTCACACAATACCTTGATAACCCCGATTATGATGTCGCTAATTCATTTGTGATTGGCGATAGAATAACTGATGTTCAACTGGCCAAGAACATGGGTTGTAAAGCGATCTGGCTTAACCTTGATCCAGGCCTGGGTGGCGCGGAAATTAAAGATCAGGCCGAGGCGCTGCGACAGGATACAGTTGCATTAGAAAGCACAGACTGGGCTGAGATATATTCATTTTTAAAGCTTGGGCTGAGGCAGGTGGTGCATGAACGCAATACAAATGAAACTAAAATTAAGGTTGCAGTGAATATGGATGGCAGTGGCAAGTCTTCCATATCCACCGGCTTGGGTTTCTTCGACCATATGCTGGACCAGATTGCCCGGCATGGGAAAATTGATCTTTCCATTGAAACCCATGGCGATCTTCATATCGACGAACACCATACTATAGAAGACACTGCACTTGCGTTGGGCGAAGCTTTTGCTAAAGCCCTTGCGGATAAACGTGGCATGGAAAGATATGGTTTTGCCCTGCCGATGGATGAAGCCGATGCTAAAGTGCTGATCGATTTTGGTGGAAGGAACTGGCTGGTTTGGAATACTTCATTCAAGCGCGAAAAAATAGGGGAGATGCCTACTGAAATGTTTTTCCATTTTTTCAAATCTTTCAGTGATGCCGCACGTTGTAACCTGAATATTGAATGTAAGGGTGAAAACGAGCACCACAAGATTGAAGCTATTTTCAAGGCATTCGCCAAGGCAATCAGGATGGCAGTTAAAAGGGATCCTATCAGCAATTATTTACCTTCAACCAAAGGTGTATTGTGATATAGTTTATACTTCGCTTATACCTACACGTTGCTTGCTGTATTCGTGCCTGTCGAGTTCATTCAGCATAAACAAAGCCAGGTCCCCGGCATTAATCTGCCCGGTATCTGGTGTAGGAGGCATATTGGCCTCGGTGATAAATTTTCCGGAAGGGCCTGCGTTAATAATATCAGGCGAACAGACAAAAGTCCAGTCCAGATTGGAGTCCCGTAAAAATTCCCAGGCTTTCTGGTGTTCGCGTCCTACCGGGATATATTCAGCGGGATAATCTTCCTGGTCAATTAGTAGTCCGCCTTCAGGAGCATCCAGGATACCTTTTCCGCCTAGAGCTATGATCCGGTTAACCCCTGCCTTTTTCATTTGGGCAGTAATGGTTTTTATGCCAAGGCTCCTGGTCTTATCAGTGCCGTCGAAAGCCCCGCCTAATACACTGAAAACGGCATCGCAGCCTTTGATCGCTTTAAGCACATCCAGGTCGTCAAATACACCGGCTTTCACCAGCTTCAGGTCTTTATTGGTATCAGAAAGTTCATGAACATTGCGGCCATAAGCCCTTACTTTGAACTTTTTCAGCAACGCCTGGCTCACCAGGTGCCTGCCCACTTGTCCGGTCGCGCCAAAAATAACGATTTCCATAACCTTGGTTTTATTCACCCGCCGGGTATTACCCGGCGGGTGAAGTCTGTAATTTAAAAAAAATTTTGTTCATTCCAATTTGGGGCTGCATCTTTGTGCCCTCATGAACAAAAACAATCAAAATATGCAGTGGTGGTGGCATACAAACTCTTCCGGGGTGCTGTAATGCTATTACTGTGTTTATTTACACATAATTCAGGGCCCCGATTGACAATCGGGGCTTTTTTATTGTTGAATGCGAAAGGACAATGGAACAAAAAATGAAAAAGATCAGGATTGAAACTGAAGTAAAACAAATGTTGGCGGATGTGCATACACCTGTGGGTATTTACCTGCGCCTGCGCGACCGATTCCGCGATACAATACTACTCGAAAGTACCGATCATCATGCTGCAGATAACAGTTATTCTTTTATCGGCATTAATGCAATTGCCGGTATGGAGATTAGCACAACCAACAGTATCGAGTATAAATTTCCAGCCCAGGCCCCGGAAAAGGCCGCCATAAATGACCTCGCTGAAGTTCCGGCGCAGTTATGGGGATTTATGCAGCGCTTCGAGCTTATTCCCCCTGCCCATAAAGCCGCCCGGTTTGCACAGGGATTGTATGGCTACACAACATATGATGCCGTTCAGTTTTTCGACAGCATTAAATTCGCTCCGGAGAAATCATTGGTAATACCACTCAGCCCTAGTGCGAGAACTGGAAATGACAGTGCAATTCCCCTGATGCGATATCGCTTATACCAATATGTGATTGCAATCAATCATTTTAAAGACGAACTCTATCTTTGCGAAAACAAAATTTCGGGTGTTGAATCGGAACTTCCCGTGGTAGAATCACTGATTCGAAACAGGGATGTACCTGTTTTCCCTTTCCGGCTGGTTGGGGAAGAAGAGACTAATATGCCCGATGAAACCTATATGGACATGGTGCGCAAAGGTATCGCCAGCTGCCTGCGGGGTGATGTTTTCCAGATCGTACTCAGCCGTCGGTTCCGTCAGGGTTTTCATGGTGATGAATTTAATGTGTACCGGGCTTTGCGTACTATCAATCCTTCACCTTACCTGTTCTTTTTCGACTATGGCGATTATAAACTGATGGGGTCATCACCGGAGGCGCAACTTATAATAAACAATGGTAAGGCCGTTGTGCATCCTATAGCAGGCACTTATAAACGGAGCGGAGATGAAACGATTGACCAGCAGGAAACACAAAGGTTGCTCCTGGATGCTAAGGAAAATGCTGAGCATGTGATGCTGGTTGACCTTGCCAGGAACGACCTAAGCCGTTTGTGCAATGAAGTGGAAGTGACCCATTACCGCCAGGTACAATATTTTTCGCATGTGATTCACTTGGTTAGTGAGGTTACCGGAAAAGTAACACCTGGCACCAACCCGTTTTTATTGATGGCTAAAACATTTCCTGCCGGAACTCTTAGCGGTGCACCAAAAATTCGGGCTATGCAATTGATCGACAAGTTTGAACCAACGGCACGTAGCTATTATGGCGGGGCTATCGGGTTCATCGGATTTGACGGAACCTGCAACCATGCCATCATGATAAGGACATTCCTGAGCAGGCAGAATACACTAACCTACCAGGCAGGTGCCGGTGTGGTAGCTGCAAGTAATCCGGCAAGTGAACTGGCCGAAGTAAATAATAAACTGAGGGCCCTTAAAAAAGCGCTGGAACTGGCCAAAGTAATCTGAACCAATTATTAAACAATCATGAAGATCCTTGTTTTCGATAATTACGACTCATTTACATATAATCTCGTACACCTAGTAAAAAAAATCATTGGCGAGCAGGTTGAAGTTTTTCGCAATGACCAGTTACCCCTTGAAGAAGTTGCAAGGTTTGATAAAATCATTTTATCACCTGGACCGGGTATACCCGAAGAAGCTGGTTTGTTGTTGCCCCTTATCAAAGCTTATGCACCCGGCAAATCTATACTGGGTGTGTGTCTGGGCCACCAGGCTATCGGACAGGCTTTTGGCGGCACGCTGATTAACCTGGCAGAAGTATATCACGGTGTGGCTACACCGATAATGGTGGAACAGGATCGCACAATAAGGGATAACGATATATTTAAAGGACTGCCTGCCACCATTGAAGTTGGCCGGTATCATTCCTGGGTAATAAGTGAAGAAAATTTTCCTGAAGAACTGGAGATTACTGCAAGGGATGCAGGTGGTCAAATTATGGCCCTCAGGCATATCCGTTATGATGTGCAGGGTGTCCAGTTTCACCCGGAAAGCGTGCTCACCCCTGATGGCGAGAAGATGATGCGGAATTGGCTGGGGGCTTAAGTAGCGAAAGGTAAACGGTAAGCGGTGAGAACAACATCTAATGATGAAACAGAGTTAATAAGATGAAAAAAATTTTGCAGTTTTTATTTGAGCACAAGACATTGTCAAGGGCTATGGCCAGGGAGGCTTTGACAAATATCGGAAAGGCCATGTACAATGAACATGAGATTACAGCTTTTATGACGGTGTACCTCATGCGTAGTGTAACGATTGAAGAATTGCACGGCTTTCGTGATGCTTTGCTCGAATTATGCGTGCCGGTAAACCTGGATGGGGATAAAGTACTGGACATAGTTGGAACCGGGGGCGACGGCAAGAATACCTTTAATATTTCTACGCTGGCCTGTTTTATCGTTGCCGGTGCGGGGCAAAAAGTCGCCAAACATGGCAACTACGGTGCTTCCTCTATCAGTGGCGCATCCAACGTCATGGAGCAACTGGGTTATAAATTCAAGAATAATAATGATGCCCTGAGGAAAGAAATCGATAAGGCCGGTATTTGCTTTTTACATGCACCTTTATTTCATCCTGCACTAAAAGTTGTTGGTCCTATCCGTAAGAACCTGGGCATGCGGACTTTTTTTAATATGCTTGGTCCCATGGTGAATCCAGTAGACCCGGCCTACCAGCTGGTTGGCGTATACAACCTTGAGATGGCGCGCATTTACAATTACCTTCTGCAAGAAACCGGCCGGCAGTTTACCATCATCCATAGCCTTGATGGGTATGATGAAATTTCCCTGACCAGTGATACAAAAGTGATCACCAATTTCGGTGAACAATTGTTCACTCCCGAGCAACTTGGTAAAAGGATGGTGAACCCGTCAGACATTTATGGCGGTAATACCGTGGAGGAATCTGCAAAACTGTTCCGGAAGATCCTGGACGGGAACGGAAGCTGGGCCCAGAATGCTGTGGTAATTGCCAATGCAGCCATGGCCCTGCAAAGTACAGGCAGGTACACAAGCTATGAAAGCGCTTATTCTGCAGCGGTAGAAAGTCTTGAGAGCGGCAAAGCCAAGGCCAGTTTAGATATTTTAATCCAATTACAATAGTAGCAGTTGATATGAATATTTTAGACACTATTATAGCCCAAAAAAGAATCGAAGTAGCGGAAAGGAAAGCGAACCGGCCCATCACAGTTCTCGAGAAAACATCCGGCTGCAAGCGCGAAACTATTTCTTTTGAAAAATTCCTGCTGGATGTTTCCCGCACAGGCATCATTGCCGAGTTCAAGAGACGCTCCCCTTCGAAAGGGATCATCAATGCCACCGCTGATGTGGTAGCCGTTACAACAGCCTATGCAGCTAACGGGGCATCGGCAATTTCGGTGTTGACTGATGAACTGTTTTTCGGTGGAAGTACTGCTGACCTCGAAGCTGCACGGGTAAATCAGATCCCTATTCTAAGGAAGGATTTTATTATTGATGAATACCAGTTGGTTGAATCAAGATCCATGGGCGCAGATGTGATCCTGCTCATTGCTTCGTGCTTATCTCCGTTGGAAGTGGAGCGGCTTGCAAAAACAGCCAGGGCGCTGGGATTGGGCGTTTTGCTGGAATTGCATGGCGAAGAGGAATTGGGTCATGTGAATGCTTTTACGCCGGTAGTTGGTATCAATAACCGGAATTTAAAGACTTTTACAGTCGATATAAACAGGAGCCTGGCCATGGCTGCACAATTACCGCCACAAACCATTAAAGTCGCTGAAAGTGGTATCGATAAAGTTGAAAATGTCCGGATTTTTAAAGACCATGGGTTCAGGGGATTTTTGATTGGTGAGTTGTTTATGAAAGCGCCTGATCCCGGACTGGCTTTTCAGCAATTTGTCAACGAATTAAATAAAGTTTCTGTATGAATAACATAGTCACTGACACTGACTGTTTTTGAACATTTAACACTTAAAATCCGATCACTGTATGAGAGTAAAAGTTTGCGGTATGACCCAATTAGAACAGGTTGACCGGTTGGAAAAACTAGGTGCCACATTTGCAGGATTCATTTTTTATCCGCGAAGTCCACGATACGTTTTGCGGTATATGACCACGACTCAATTAAAAAAGGAGAACAATATCAACAAGGTTGGTGTTTTTGTTAATGCCGGAGCCGACGAAGTGATACAGATGGTGGATGAGTGCAGGCTCCACATGGTGCAACTACATGGTGATGAAACACCGAAGTATTGTGAAAAAATCGCCGACTATGTTTCAGTGGTGAAGGCTTTCAGGCTGAGTGACAACGATAATATTGAATGGATGATAAAGCCTTACCTGGATGTTTGCGACATGTTCCTGTTCGATACAATGGGCGTAGGATATGGCGGGACAGGCAAGAAGTTTGACTGGAATATTTTGAAGAATACCAATATCGGCAAACCTTATTTTCTAAGTGGCGGCATTGAACCTGCAGATGAAAAAGCCCTGAAAGAATTCGCTTCCAGTGAAGCCGGCAAGGGTTTGTTTGCTATTGATATTAACAGCCAGTTTGAGTCGAGTCCTGGTGTAAAAGACCTCGGCAAAGTGGGTAAATTTATCTCATCATTAAGTGGAAATTAATAATATGGAACCAATAACCAGTTACCAGCGACCCAATGAACGGGGTTATTATGGCAAATTCGGAGGTGCGTATATCCCCGAAATGCTGCATCCTAACGTAGAGGAGTTGCAAACCCGCTACCTCAGTATTATGCAGGAGCCGGCCTTCCAGCTTGAATTCCGCGACCTGTTGCGTGATTATGTCGGACGTCCGACCCCGCTATATTATGCCAAACGGCTTAGCCAGCAATTGCATTCTAATATATACCTGAAGCGCGAAGACCTCTGCCATACCGGCGCCCACAAGATCAATAATACTATTGGCCAGATACTACTGGCATTGCGGCTCGGGAAAAAGCGGATCATTGCGGAAACCGGCGCAGGGCAGCATGGTGTGGCTACTGCAACAGTTTGTGCATTGAAAGGAATTGAGTGCATCGTTTACATGGGGGAAAAAGATATTGAGCGTCAGGCACCTAACGTGGCAAGGATGCGTATGCTTGGCGCGACAGTAGTCCCTGCCTTGAGTGGTAGCAAAACCTTGAAAGATGCTACCAATGAAGCTATCCGAGACTGGATCAATAATGCGACAGATACACATTATATCATTGGCAGTGTTGTAGGTCCACACCCTTACCCCGATATGGTTGCACGATTCCAAAGCGTGATCAGTGAAGAAACCCGCTGGCAGCTGAAAGAGAAAACCGGCAGCGAATTGCCAACCCATGTTGTCGCCTGCGTAGGCGGGGGTAGTAATGCAGCCGGGGCTTTCTACCATTTCCTGGATGAGCTTTCAGTGCAATTGGTGGCTGTTGAAGCAGCCGGGCATGGAGTGAACAGTGGGCTCAGTGCTGCTACTACCGCACTGGGTAAAGCCGGCATCTTACACGGCAGCAAGAGCCTGGTGATGCAAACCGAAGACGGGCAGGTTGTAGAACCGCACAGCATTTCAGCGGGACTCGATTATCCCGGCATCGGACCCCTGCATGCTCATCTATACGAGACTGGCCGTGGCCATTTCCTGAATGTCACCGATGAGGAAGCACTTCGTTCCGCTTTTGAGATTGCACGACTGGAAGGTATTATCCCGGCATTGGAAACCGCTCACGCCTTTGCCGCACTGAAACAATTAAAACTTAATGAAACTGACCAGGTAGTACTTTGCCTCAGCGGCCGTGGTGATAAAGACCTGGCTACTTATATGAAACAAATGGAAATGATGAATGCCTGATATGCCTGAATTACCCGACATAAATATCATCGCCTTCAGACCGTCTCTGGCCCCCGATTTTGCTCGCCTCAATAAATCATGGCTACAGAAATATTTTGAAGTTGAGCCGATAGATGCTGAAATGCTGTCTAAACCGCAGCAATATTACCTTGAAGATGGCGGTGCAATCTTTTTTGCCAGGATAGGTACGGATATAGCAGGTACTTATGCGCTCATCAGAAAATCTGACTGCCAATATGAATTGTCCAAGATGGCCGTGGATGAAAAGTTCCAGGGACGACAGGTAGGTCATCGTTTATTGGAGCATGCCATTGCTTTTGCAAAAAGCATTGGCGCAGAAAAAATCATACTGTTTTCACATACCAGACTACAATCCGCAATTCACCTTTATAGAAAATATGGATTTGTAGAAATACCAATTGGGGATTCCGCGTATAAACGCAGTGATATAAAAATGGAAAAAATATTATGAGCCGGATCAAAAAATTATTTGTAGCAAAACCTTCCCGTGTGCTGAATGTTTATTGCACGGCAGGTTACCCGAAATTAAACAGTACCCTTGAAGTGATGGAAGCCTTACAGGAAAACGGGGCAGATCTTATTGAACTGGGAATGCCTTACAGCGATCCACTGGCTGATGGCCCGGTAATCCAGGCCAGCAGCAGTGTTGCACTGGACAACGGCATGACCATCACTGTTTTGTTTGAACAATTGAAAGATTTCAGGAAGAGGATACATGTTCCCGTTATATTGATGGGCTACATGAACCCGGTACTGCAGTATGGATTTGAAAGGTTTTGTAAAGATGCGGCTGCAGTCGGGGTAGATGGCCTGATCCTTCCCGACCTGCCGGAATATGAATTTGAAACGGAATATGGTGCTGTCATCAGGCAATCTGGACTGGATTTTATCTTCCTGGTAACACCGGAAACTACAGAAGAAAGGGTTCGGAAACTCGACCAGTTGAGCGGCGGGTTTTTGTATGCTGTTTCATCTTCCTCCACAACAGGAAGTAATAAGAATATGACAGATGTAAATGCTTACCTGAAAAAGCTGAAGGGTTTTCATTTACAGAACCCTGTGCTGGTTGGTTTTGGCATTAAAGATAAAACTGGTTTTGATGCCGCCTGTGAACATGCACAAGGCGCAATCATAGGATCGGCTTTTATTAAAGCATTGGAAGGAAGCAAAAACCTTCAGGTTGCCACGAAATCTTTTTTACAAAGCGTTGTAGGAAATTCCTGATGTCGGTTCGCCGGCCATAAATAATGATCAACATGGAACTTGCTATTGTTAAATATAATGCCGGAAATATCCAAAGTGTATTGTATGCACTGGAAAGGATTGGCACAACCGCCACTGTAACGGATGATCATGCTGTTTTGCAGCGGGCAGATAAAGTGATCTTTCCGGGTGTGGGCGAAGCCAGCAGTGCCATGCGCTACTTGCGTGAAAAGGGATTGGATGCATTGCTCATTAACCTGGAGCAACCGGTACTGGGAATTTGCCTGGGAATGCAGTTAATGTGTGCATGGTCTGAAGAAAATGATACGCGCTGCCTGGGAATATTCAATGAACCGGTGAAATTGTTCCGCCCGGCAGACCGTACCATTAAAGTGCCCCAGATTGGCTGGAACACTATCAGTTCATTGCGGTCACCGTTATTCGCAAATGTTCCGGAAAACAGTTATTGTTATTTCGTACACAGTTATTATGCCGCTATGGGTGAACAAACAATTGGCATCACAGATTATGTGCAACCCTATAGTTCTGCCCTGCAAACAAAAAATTTTTATGGGGTGCAGTTCCACCCTGAAAAATCTGCAAAAGTAGGGGAACAGATTCTTAAAAATTTTATAGCGCTGTAAAAGATGAAAGAACTCATCCGCCAGGATATTGACCGGTTACCTGAAATATTGCAGGAAGCTATGCAACTGAGCTTACGCTATTTGCAGCATCTTGATGCAGGGCCTACCGCTGTAATACAACCGCAAATTGACTGGCCTGCTTTGCCCTGGGAAGGTCTTGGGGCAAAGGGAACTCAGCATCTGTTTGAACAGGTTTTCCTCCCCAATATAGTCGCATCATCCGGCCCTAAGTACTGGGGCTTCGTTACTGGTGGAACCACACCTGCTTCAATAGCAGGGGATTGGTTAACCACTGTATTTGACCAGAATACCCAAAGTACAACGGGTGTCGGGGATTGTTCAGCATTGCTTGAATTGCAGGTGGTAAACCTGCTTTTGGATCTTTTTTCCCTTCCCGATCACTATATGGGGGCATTCGTTACCGGGGCCACTATGGCTAATTTTACCGGGTTGGCTGTTGCAAGGCAATGGTACGGGCAACAAAATAAAACTGATATCGCCCGCGATGGCTTACGGACAGATATACCGGTTTACGCTGGTACTCCCCATTCCAGTTCCATCAAGGCTATGGCCATGCTGGGAATGGGCAGTAAACAAATTATCCAGGTACCGCTTATGCATGGCCGGGAAGCTATGGAAATAGAGGCTCTGAAAACGCTATTGCCCGCAGACCCGTCACAACCTTTTATCCTGCTTGCCAGTGCTGGAACAGTTAATACGGTTGATTTTGATAATTTTGAAGAAATAGCAAAATTACGCCAGGACTATAATTTCTGGTTACATATTGATGCTGCTTTTGGGGCATTTGCCGCTTGTTCGCCGGCACATGCTCATTTGCTTAATGGCTGGGGGCAGGCCGATAGTATAACCATTGATTTTCACAAATGGCTAAATGTTCCATATGACAGCGCAATGATTTTTACCCGCAGGAAGCATGCAACCTTACAGATGCAATGTTTCCAGAATTCGGCGGCTCCCTACCTTGGTAACCCGGCGGAACAGTTCAGCTACCTCAATTTTGTGCCTGAAAATTCGCGTCGTTTCAGGGCATTACCCGTATGGTTCACACTTATGGCCTACGGCCAATTGGGATACCGCCGGATAGTAGAGCAATCTATCAACCTGGCCAACCAACTTGCAGATTCACTCCTGGGGACCGGATATTTCCACCTCGCAGCACCTGTTCGTTTAAATACCGTTTGCTTTACCGTAAATCCTGATTTTGCTGATAGGATTAATCGTGATGACTTACTGCACTGTTTAAACGAAACCGGGAAAGTATTTATGACACCTACCAGCTATTGCGGGAAATCCTGTATCAGGGCGGCCCTGGTGAATTACCGGACTAATCCGGAAGACATTGGTATTGCTGTGGAAGAAATAAAATCAGCAGTCCAAAAATTATTGTACCCCTAATAATTGAACATGGAAATTATTCCCGCTATTGATATTATTGATGGAAAATGTGTTCGGCTCACGCAGGGTGATTATGCACAGAAAACAGTGTACAATGAACATCCGCTTGAAGTGGCCAAAGCATTTGAAGGAGCCGGATTAAAAAGGTTGCACCTGGTAGACCTGGATGGTGCAAAATCAGGTGCAGTAAAAAACTGGAAAGTACTTGAAACAATTGCCGGTAAAACCAGCCTGGTGATCGATTTCGGCGGAGGGATAAAACAGGAAAAAGATGTAAATATCGTATTTGAGTCTGGTGCCAGCCTGGCAACAATCGGCAGCCTTGCAGTGAAGGCGGAAGATTTGTTTGTACAATGGCTAGCGCAGTATGGTGCGCACCGTTTTTTGTTGGGAGCCGATGTGAAGAATGAAAAAATTGCCGTAGCAGGATGGCTTGAAACAACCGATATCTGGATTTATGATTTCCTGCGTAAATATATTGGCTATGGAATACAACAGGTTTTCTGCACAGATGTAAGTAAAGATGGAAAACTGGAAGGTCCGTCCCTTACAATGTATAAGAATATCCTCGCTGAATTTCCGGAACTGCAGTTTATTGCTTCAGGTGGCGTGAGTAGTTTGGATGATCTTGTGCAACTGGCTGAAATTGGCTGCAGTGGCGCAATTGTAGGAAAAGCTATTTATGAAAACAGGATCAGTTTGGCTGACCTGCAACAATTCAGGTAAAACCACTTACCTGTTCAGAATGTATATGTTATGCTAACTAAAAGAATTATACCCTGCCTGGATATCAAGGATGGCAGGACAGTTAAGGGAACTAATTTTGTAGACCTGCGAGATGCTGGTGACCCGGTTGAACTGGGTCGCCTGTATGCTGAACAGGGGGCCGATGAACTGGTCTTCCTGGATATTACCGCTACGGTAGAACGGCGCAAGACGTTGAGTGAATTGGTTAACAGGATCAGTCACCAGATTAATATTCCATTTACAGTAGGTGGTGGCATTAGCAGTGTTGAAGATGTAAGGTTGCTTTTGCAGAATGGTGCAGATAAAATTTCTGTAAATACCGCTGCTTTCAAGAGGCCCGATTTACTGAAAGAACTCGAAAAAGACTTCGGCAGCCAGTGCGTGGTACTGGCTATAGATACCCGCCAGGAGGCTGACGGAGAATGGTATGTTTACCTGAACGGCGGACGTACTCCTACCGGCAAAAAATGCATGGAATGGGCAGAAGAAGCTGTGGCGCTTGGTGCCGGGGAGATATTACTAACCTCTATGAACCATGATGGCACCAAGAAGGGATTTGCTATCGACATCACCCGGCGGCTTGCAGATAAGCTGTCCATTCCCGTTATTGCCAGTGGGGGCGGCGGCACAATGCAGCATTTTGTAGATGTTTTTGAACAAGGTCATGCTGATGCTGCCCTTGCAGCCAGTATTTTCCATTTTAAAGAAATTGGGATACCCGATTTAAAGGAATACCTGCACCAAAAGGGAATCAGGGTGCGGCTTTAAGGCGAGGAAATAATTGTAAATTTGTACTATGAAAGTGGATTTTGCAAAATTTTCGGATGGACTGGTTCCTGCTATAGTGCAGGATAACCAGACCCAGAAAGTACTGATGCTGGGCTTCATGAACCAGGAAGCACTGAACCATACCGAGTCTACGGGTAAAGTGACTTTTTACAGTAGATCGAAGCAACGTTTATGGACAAAAGGTGAGGAGAGTGGACATTTCCTTGAAGTGAAATCTATAGCTTCAGATTGTGACCACGATACCCTGCTGATTAAGGCGCATCCACTGGGACCAACCTGCCATACCGGCGCAGATACCTGCTGGAGCGAAAGGAACCACCCCGAGAATTTCCTTTTTTACCTGGAGGATATCATCAACTTACGCAAACAGGCTTCCCCGGATCAATCGTATGTATCAAAGTTATTTTCCGGTGGCATCAATAAAGTGGCACAGAAAGTGGGTGAAGAAGCAGTGGAAATGGTGATTGAAGCTAAAGACAATAATGACGAATTGTTCCTGAACGAATCAGCTGACCTTCTTTTTCATTATTTGCTTTTACTTAACGCCAAAGGCTATAGCTTGCAGGATGTGATTGATATTTTAAAAGACCGTCATTCTAAATAACCGTAACCTGGTCATGAAAAAATTGTATTACCTATTACTGATATGTATACCAGCAATTGGCTTCGGCCAGATGGGAAAATTTGAAATCAAGGGAACAATAACAGGACTTACCGATAAAAGTAAAGTTTACCTGACAGACCCGGATAATCCAACAGATACTATTGCCCGCACCATATCTGATAAAAACAGTTTTATTTTAAAAGGTGAGTTGCCCGAAAGCAAATTATACAATATCTCTTTTGTGCCAGGGGGGAAGAAGGGGTTGGTATTTCTGGATAATAATAAGATTGGGATGCAGGGCGATATCAGCAAGATCCAGCAACTGGCGCTGACCGGTTCCCCCGCGCATGCCTCTTTCGTTGAATTTCAAAAGATATTTGACCCCTTCTTCAAACATTATGCACAACTAAGTGAAGCTGCAAATAAGGCCGGCGTAAATGACAGCCTGATGCAGGCATATAAAAACCTGGTGAGCCAGTTGGCAGACGCAGGTGATACATTCGCACTGAAACATAAAGACCAGAATATTGCACCATTTATGTGGGCAACCATTATGCAGGTTGTGGAGGATATTGGCCGTGTGGAGAAAAGTTACCTGGCAATGACGCCTGAAGTGCAGAACAGTTTTTATGGCAAATATCTTTCAGACCGGATCGCAGAGAAAAAGATCGGTAGTATTGGTTCTCCTGCACTGGAGTTTATACAAGCCGATACCAGTGGCAGACCGGTGGCTCTGTCTTCCTTCCGTGGCAAGTATGTATTGGTTGATTTTTGGGCAAGCTGGTGTGGTCCCTGCCGCCAGGAAAACCCGAATGTGCTGGCTGCGTATGACCGTTTCCGGGAGAAGAATTTTACAGTGCTTGGTGTATCGCTCGATAATAACCGCGACCGCTGGATCAAGGCTATTGCTGACGATCAGTTGAAATGGACACAGGTTAGTGATTTGCAATACTGGCAAAATGAAGTTGCTGTTAAATATAAAATCCAGACCATACCACAGAATTTATTAATTGACCCCAATGGTGTAATTGTTGCGAAAAACCTTAGAGGCCAGGATTTGCAGCAGAAACTCTGCGAGTTATTGGGATGCAATTAATCCGTAATTAGCAAAACCGTTTTTTAACCCTTGATGGGACAATGCCCGCGAAGTATTTTGCGGGCATTGTTGTGTGTTTGAAATGTATATATCCTGTGTAATGGTCCCAAAAACCTCAATCCGGACCCTTTGAAAGCGCTATATTTTTATAGGAAAGGATTTGCTATATTGAAGGTAGATTTAAGTTATAATATGGAACCCAGGATTGAAGATATTGCCAGTAAGAAATTAGTGGGGAAACACCTGCAAATGTCCCTTTCCAATGACAGGACATTTGATCTTTGGCGGTCTTTTATGCCGGAACGGAAAAAAATTAAGCATAGCCTGGGACCTGATTTAATTTGTATGCAGGTATATGACTATTCAACACGCCAAAATAATTTTATACCGGATTCTCTTTTCGAAAAATGGGCCGTTGTTGAAGTTTCAGAATTTAAGGAAATCCCGGATGGTATGGAAACTTACAACCTGCCCGGAGGATTGTATGCAGTTTTTAATTATAAAGGCACCCCGGATATGTTCGCAGGTACAGCGCAGTATATTTTCGGGACCTGGTTACCGCAGTCTGAGTATGAATTGGATACCAGGGAGCATTTTGAAGTGCTAGGGGAAAAGTACAGGAATAATGACCCCGATTCAGAAGAGGAAATCTGGGTGCCTATAAAGATCAAACAAGGATAACAGCTTCAAATATGAAATATGTAATATTATTTTGCTCACTAGCTGCTATAGTTACCTGTTTTGGTTGCCATACCAAACCTGTCATAAATAAGGAAGCCAGTTTGGCAACTCCGGTTACACCATTAGGTAATATTGAAATTTTTGATAGCAGCGCTTTGACAGCCATCGATAGTACCGCCAAAATAGAATTTATAGCAGGGAATTTCAATTGGTCGGAAGGTCCCGTCTGGCTTGCACAAAAGCAGGTATTGTTATTTTCCGATGTGCCGGAGAATAAAATATTTCAATGGAAAGAGGGTGATTCAGCCAAACTTTTTTTAACCCCATCCGGTTACACCGATACTGTGAAAAGGGAGGGGGAAATCGGGTCCAACGGTCTTACACTAGATAATAACGGAACTTTATTGTTATGCCAGTCGGGCAACAGGGTGGTAGCGAGGCTGAATAGTTCGCTGGATGCGCCAGCTCCTGTATTTACTGTAATTTCAGCGAACTATAAAGGAAAGAAGTTTAATAGTCCGAATGACCTTGTTGCCGACAAAAACAGCAATATTTACTTTACTGATCCCATATATGGTTTGCCACAAGGTGCAACGGATCCAAGCAGGGAATTGAATTTTGAAGGGGTGTATAGAATTAATACGGATGGTAAAACGCAGTTGTTAATTGATTCTATTTCGCGTCCCAATGGCATAGCACTATCCCTGGATGAAAAGATATTGTATGTCGCCAGCAGTGATGACCAGCATCCCCGATGGTATGCTTATAAACTCGATGATAAAGGCGCTATAAAAAGTGGCGGCATATTATTCGATGGCACGATGGCCAAACAGAAAGCTATCGTAAAGCAAGGGGCCGATGGGATGAAAATTGATAAATGGGGAAATATTTTCAGTGCCGGTCCTGATGGCTTAAATATCATTTCCCCAGATGGAAAACTGTTGGCTTTAATACGGATTTACGGGCGCAGGGCATCTAATTGTGCGTTCAACGAAACCAAAGATATCCTGTTTATTACTGCTGATGATATGGTTCTGAAGGTTAAGTTGCACGGCATCTAAACTGAACAACCAGTATCCATGGCTACAACCAGAAACCGTTTAAAAAAATAACTTTAGGAATGCAAAACCTGGGATGAAATGAAAGGTAATGGTTCCAATACGTTTCATAGTCTGACCGGTCCTTATTTCTTTGGCTCCGGCGATTGTAGCATTTTATTGCCTGATAACCACGGTAACCTGGTAACCGGATTTACCGTTGCCAGGTATCCCGTCATGATTGGTAAAGTCAAAACAGACCGTATTATAAAATTCGATGGTAAGAAATATCCTTCTAATCCCTCTAACCAACCTGCACTTAAAGTAATTCCAGGAGATGGTCATTTAAGGGCTTTGAATTTTATTAACGAACCTTATCCATGGTTCGCCTTTTAATCATAAAAACGTTTTGGCGCCGGCTATTTCCAACCACCTCCCAATGAACGGTAAAGTTCTACGTTTGCATTTAATAGCTGCCGTTTTGTGTCTAATACATCCAACTGGCTCTGTAATGCCGTAGCCTGTGCGGTGATCACATCAAGGTAATTGGCCATCCCGCTTTTGAATAAAAGCATTGCATTACGTGTCACATTTTGCAAAGTTTCAGCACGGGCTGTAGCTACCTCGCTTTGGGTTTTTAATTTTTCGACACTGATTAATGCATTTGAAATTTCTTCAACAGCAAACAAGACAGATTGCCGGAACTGTATGACGGCCTTTTCCCTTTCAATTTTCGCTATTTCATGTGCCGTCTTTAATTCCTTTCGATGAAATACTGGCTGTGTCAGAGATCCGTTCAACAGGCCGAATAATGATGCTGGTATACTGAACCAACTGCTGAATATTAATGAATTTAAACCGCCGCTGGCTGTTATAACAAGGGAAGGATACATGTTTGCCTGAGCGATACCTACCCTTGAATTCGCAGCCTGTAATGCTAATTCGTAGGCTCTGACATCAGGCCGGTACTTGACCATTTCAACAGGTACCCCTGAGGAGAATTCATCCGGGACATTAAAATCATTGAGTTTTGCACTCAGCTGAATGGCGGATGGAAGCTCCCCTGATAAAACGCGAAGTGCGTTTTCCTGGATAGTGATTTCTTTTTGAAGGGCTGGTACAAGTAATTCAGCTGCCTGCTTCTGGGCATCAGCCTGCTGCACAGCAAGCGCATTTACCTGTCCGGAAGTATATTGTAACTTTATAATGCGCAGTGTGCTATCCCTTAAGGCCAGGTTTTTTTCTGACACGTCCCGCTGTGCGTCAAGAGAAAGCAGGTTGTAGTAGCCCTGTGCCACTTCAGCTACTAACCTGGTTTGCACAGCTTTTTTGACTTCCTCTGTTTCCAGGTAAGTTGACAAGGCCGCTTGTTTCCTCATCCGTATCTTGCCCCATATATCGGCTTCCCATGAAAGGCCAACTCCTGCACTATAATTTTCAATATGTGTCACACCTAAATTACTGTTCAGGCTATTGTCTGAAAACCTGGATGTGCTTGCTGTTATTTGTGCATCTACATCCGGCCAGTATCCGAGCTTTGACTGTTTCATCAGTTGGTCTGCTATCTCAATATTCTTAATGGCCAGTTGCAGGTCGTAATTCTTTTTTATAGTGCTGTCTATTAATTGTTGAAGCAAAGGGTCATTAAAAAATTGATGTAAAGGTGTTTCACCCAGGCTTGCTGTATCAGCAGATGTCCTGGCATCCCTGTATTGGACAGGCAGGTCCAGGGCAGGTTCGGTGTATTTTTTTCCAACCGTACAACCACTGGTAACAACCAACAACATGGCTATATATACATAATTGTTCATCTTAATGGTTTTTCGCGTCATGTTCTCCGGCTAATTCAACATGCTGGTGTGCATGGTTGCTATCGGCTTCTTCATGTTGTTTCCTGGGCGGGGATATTTTCTCCTGCAGGTTTTGGAATAGTATAAACAGGACAGGAACAATGAAAATTCCCAAAAGAACTCCCGACATCATGCCTCCCGCTGTGCCTATACTTACGGAGTGGTTGCCATTTGCAGAACTTCCTTTTACATTCATTAGTGGTATTAAACCGGCTATGAAAGCAAAGGATGTCATAAGGATGGGACGCAATCGGAGTGATGCGCCTTCCAGCGCCGCTTCTATGAGGGAATGACCTCCTTTCCTGCGTTGCAATGCAAACTCAACGATCAATATCGCATTCTTGGAAAGTAACCCAATGAGCATGATCAGGCCGATCTGGACATATATATTATTATCCAGGCCGGCAGCCCGTATTGCTAAAAAGACACCAATAATCCCGGTTGGGATAGACAGGATAACAGCCAATGGAAGAATATAACTTTCGTACAAAGCAGCCAGCAGGAAATAAACAAATACTATTGACATCACAAAAATGGCCAGCACCTGGTTGCCTGATTCATTTTCTTCTTTGCTGAGGCCTGTCCATTCATAGCTGTATCCCACAGGAAGTTTTTTAGCCGCAACTTCTTCAACAGCTTTTATTGCATCGCCTGTGCTAACTCCTTCTTTGGGACTTGCATTCACTGAAATGGAATTATACATGTTATAGCGGTTAATGGTTTCGGGACCATAAACATGTTTTAGTGTCACAATGGAATTTACTGGAACCATTTCACCCCTTGTATTCTTTATAAATATACCATCGAGGGAAACCGGTTCAGCCCGGTAAGGAATATCAGCCTGAACAAAAACCCTGTAATACTTTCCAAAAAGATTGAAATCCGTTGCCTGCATACTTCCATAATAGGCCTGTACTGTCATCATCAGGTCACGTACATTTACACCCATTTGTTTTGCTTTCAGGTTGTCTACTTCAATTTCCAATTGCGGATAATCTGCTTTAAATGTTGTTAATGCACTTCCGATCTGTTTTTCTTTGGCCAGGTCAGACACGAATTGATCCGCAACTTCACCGAACTTCTTAAAACTCCCGCCAGTCCTGTCCTGCAAAACAAATTCAAGTCCATTGAAGTTTCCAAATCCGGGTAATGTTGGAAAGGTAAAAGCGAAAACAGACCCTTCCTTGATAGGAGATAATTTCTCATTAAAATGAGTGACCAGGTCATCGATCTGTTTAATATCTCCCCTTTCTTTAATGGGTTTCAGGTTAATGAATCCTGTGGCAAATGAAGAACTGTTATTGAATCCAAATGGATTTAAACCCGAGATGGTTACCGTTGAATTGATGGCTGTCTGATCTTTAAGCAGCTCTGTTGCATTTGCCAGTGTTTTTGTCGTCCTGTTTAATGATGCCCCGGGTGGAAGTGAGAGTCCGAACACCACAAAATTATTGTCCTCATTGGGTACAAATGCCTTTGGTGTGGAACTCATCAGGTACACCGAGCAAATGGTAATAATGGCCAGACCCAGTAAAGTGATCCATTTGTGCAGGACAAGGAAATGCAGCCCCCTGATGTATTTTTGGGTCAGTGCTTTAAATCCGTTGTTGAAGGCATCAAAGAAACGCTGCACGGGTCCTTTATGCACAACAGTTGTTTCGCTTCCTTCTTCGGTATGCTTATCCTTTAGCAATAAAGCGCAAAGGGCCGGACTCAATGTTAATGCATTCACTGCTGAGATCAGGATAGCCACGGCAAGTGTAAAGGTGAATTGCCGGTAAAAAACACCAGTGGAACCTTCCAGGAAACCGGCAGGAAAAAATACTGCAACCATCACCAATGTAATGGAAATAATAGCATTGGTTATTTCGCCCATGGTAGATACAGTGGCAGGCAGCGCAGGCAAATGTTTCCTTTCCATTTTACTATGGACGGCTTCCACAACTACAATGGCATCATCCACTACAATGCCTATCGCAAGTAATAATGCGAATAAGGTCAGCATATTAATGGAATAACCCATCAGCTTCATGAAAAAGAAGGTGCCGATCAGTGATACAGGAACTGCGATGGCCGGTATTAGCGTTGATCGTAAATCCTGCAGGAAAATGATAACCACAATGAACACCAGCAGGAACGCCTCAATCAATGTTGTCTTCACCTGGCTGATCGATTCATCAAGCTGTGTTTTCGTGCTGTATAGCACATTATATTTAACCCCTTTGGGGAATGATCGCGCGGCCTTTTCCATCATTGCAGAAATGGCGATCTGGATCTCATTGGCATTTGAACCCGCCATCTGGAAAATGCCCATGGCTACACCATCCCGTCCGTCAGCTTTATTTTCATTTGAATAGGAAGCGGCGCCGAATTCAATACGCGCAATGTCCCTGAGGTAAAGTGCAGAACCATCAGGGTTGGATCGAATTACCAGGCTTTGGAAATCTTCAATTTTATTTAGTTTGCCCTTATATTTTATGGCAAATTCCATAGCTTCTGCGGAATTTTCCCCGAATTTTCCAGGGGCCGCTTCAAGACTCTGGTCCTGTATAGCAGCAAGGACTTCCTGTGGGGAAAGGTTATATGCTGCCAGCTGCTGTGGATTCAGCCAGACCCTGATAGCATAATCCTTGCCGCCAAAGATAAATGCATTGCCTACCCCGGGTATTCTCTTGATTTCTGGTAAAATATTTATCCTGATATAGTTTTGCAGGAAGGTTTCATTATATAACTTGTTGTTTTCGCTATAAACTTCCATCACCATGATCATGCTGTTCAGCTGCTTTGATGTGGAAATACCCGCCTGCACAACCTCTGGTGGTAAAATTCCCGTCACCTGAGCCACCCTGTTCTGGACATTCACCGCAGCCTGGTCAGGATTTGTACCTAGTTTAAAGGACACCGATATGGAAGCTGATCCGTCATTGTTGGCGGAAGAGGTCATGTATGTCATATTCTCCACCCCGTTGATGGCTTCCTCCAGGGGTACAATAACGGATCGGGATACCACTTCTGCATTACCCCCGGGATAAAAAGCATTTACTGATACCTGTGGCGGAGCGATTTCAGGGAACTGTGTAAGTGGTAAATTGAAAAGTCCGATTAACCCCAGCAATACTAGTATGATGGATATGACTGTGGCCAGTACAGGTCTTTGTATGATTTTTTTCAGCATAAGGATTATTGGCCAGGTTTTGGAGTTATGCGTGTTCCTTCAGTTAGTCTTTCCATTCCTTCAGTCACAATTTTATCACCCGGTTTTATCCCTTCCTTTACAATATAACTTGTGCCTGCTTTGTCCATTACAGAGATGGACTGCCGTTTAACCAGGTTGCTGTCTCCTAAGAGATACACAAATATTTTGTCCTGCTGGTCCATCGTTGCAGATATGGGAACCAAAAGAACAGAATCCATATGCTCTTCCATCCTGACCTTACCGGTATTGCCCGACCGAAGCAGTTTTTCAGGATTAGGAAAAGTGGCGCGTAAGGTAATGCTGCCCGTTGTCTTATCAAACTGGCCATTAACAAGATTGATTTTTCCTTTGTGGGAGTAAGCCGTACCATTTGCCAGGATCAGGGTAACCGGCCTTAGCTTGTTTATCATATCCTGGGTTGAAAGGCCCTCTCTTTGCTGGTTAAGACTTAAAAATCCTGATTCACTGAGGGTGAAATAAGCATAGATTGAATCTATGTCTGATAAGGTGGTCAGGCCCTGCGGGTCATTTCTGCTAACCAACCCACCCAGGCGCTTTGGGATCCTGCCAATAAAGCCATTTACCGGTGCTTTGATCAATGTAAAACCGAGATTGATCCGGGCTGATGAAACTGCCGCCTTTCCCTGTTCGACAGATGCCAGGGCTGCATTGTAGGCTGCCTGGGCAGATTTTAGCTGGATATCTGAAATAACCTTGTTTTCCACAAGGGGGGTCAGTTTATCAATTTCAATTTGCGCCGCGTTCATGTGGGCCTCGGCAACATGCAGGTTGGCTATTGCCGTATTCAATTCTTCTCGGTACACTTTATCGTCAATCCTGAATAAGGACTGGCCGGCTTTCACATAAGCCCCTTCATCAATAAGAATACCATTAAGATATCCATCCACCTGTGCCCTGATGTCAATATTTATTTTGCCTTCAAGTGCAGCAGTATAATCCTTGTATGTGGTTGCTGAATCCTGGGTGATTTTTAATACCGGCAAAACAATTGACTCTTTCGATGATTCCGGTTTGGGGGCCTGGCCTGAACCACAACCATGGGATAAAATTGCCCAAAAAACCAGCAGGGAATATCCTGCACCAGGGAAATAGAATCGCTTATATAGACACATGAGCAGTCAGTTGGTTGTTAGTAAAAATAAAATTATTGGAAGTTGAATTAGGAGGTGAACCCTAAAATGCAGGCTTTCAAATGAATGCGGATAATTTTCCGTCGGACTAAAACACCGGAAAGATAATATTTTTTTTAATTAGCGGATGTCAAAAGCCTTAGTGCAACGGATGCTGAAATTTAATTGTCTGGTTATAAACCGATGGTATGAATCGATTTCTGTTATTTACAGTAATCCTTGCAATTTCTTTTTTTTCCTGTAAAAAGTACAACACCAGCCCCGTTCAATTGGAGGATGGGATATATTCCGGTACTTTTCAGCGGCTGGTTAATGGATACGGCCAGGTTTCAAAAGTAACATTGACTTTCTCCAGGGGTATATGGACCGGCGAAAGTGAATTTGCAAAATACCCCGCCTTATGTCATGGGACTTACAGCCTTGATCAGAATGGCGTTATTTCCTTTGTAAATGATTGTGTATTTACCGCTGAATTTGACTGGTCACTTATATTATCCCATCAATTTTCCTTGAACAGGGAAGGAGATAGCATCTCCTTTTCGAGGTCGCCGATGGTAAATTATACTGATATATACAGGTTAAAGAAACAATAACTAATCCATCAATGCGCTAAACGACGTTTCTTGATCATTCCGCCTTTCGTATCTTTTACTGTGTTCATCACCACAAATGCCGTAGGTTCAATTTTTTCAATTTCCGTGTTCAGCTTATTCAGTTCAAGCCGGGTAACTACAGTATAAAGAATATCAGTATAGAAGGTTTCACCTTTCTTTCCAAATCCTCTTTTTCCAGAATAAACGGTTACCCCTCTTCCTAATTTGTGGATGATCATTTCCCTGATTTCTTCACTATGTGTAGAAACGATAGTTACACCAATATACTCTTCAATACCTTCAATGATAAAGTCCAGGGTTTTGGATGCCGATAAATAAGTGATCATCGAATAAAGCGCTATTTCAACAGACAATAAGTAAGCTGCCGCAGAAAAAATGACCACATTGATAAGTATGATAATATCCCCGATGGTCGTTCCGAATTTGCGGCTAAGGTAAATCGCCAGCACTTCCGTGCCGTCAATCACAGCCCCGCCACGAACAGACAGGCCGATGCCGGCACCAAGGAAAAATCCCCCGAATATCGCCACCAGTAAATTGTCTTTAGTTATATCGGGAAAACTTACCGTAGCAACACATAATGCGAGTCCCACTATAGCCAGTGCAGTTTTTACCGCAAATTGTTTTCCCATTACTTTGTAAGCCAGAATAATAAAGGGAATATTAATGGCAATAATTAACTGGTATAAAGGGATATCTGTTAAGACAGAAACAAGCAGTGAAATGCCGGTGGCCCCCCCGTCTATGAATTTATTTGTCAGTAAAAAACCTTTAAAACCAAAGGAAGCAGATAAAATTCCCACTGCAATAAGGAGGAAATCCTTTATATGGTGTTTTGTGGTAATCATAAAATTCCGGTATCCCTTGGCCAGCTGAAACTCGGAATATGATGTATCGTCTTTTGATTTTGGGGTATGCTTAAGCGTTGTCCGGATAATTATTTGTGTCCATAATGGATTCATAATATGTTTTATATGGTCATAAATATGGATTGGCAGTGCTTGTATAGCCCATGCTGTAATTATGCAATAATAAGCAGTATCCTTAAAAAAAGGGGAAGAGCGGCGAGTACATAATGTTAAAGCTGGCATATTGATTTTTTCAGTATATTATTTATCTTAAGAAAATTGTTTCTATTAAAAGAACAGATGCATTGTTATTTACAGGTACTTGCATTGGCCATACCATATTCTGTAATTCAAATATGGCCTGAGAACCAATAACCAGCCAGCATGAAAATGATGTCTGAAAATACATTCAACCAATGCAGGAAGAAATAAGGTAATTATTACCAAAATCTTATCTGGAAATTGATGCTGCAACGATAGCTGAATGGTTTTCCATGGTTTCTGATATTCTCACCTGTTCTTTACTGAAGACCCCGACTGCTGCAAAGGCTGGTAGTGAATTCCTGGAACTGGAAACAGGTAAGGGATTATCCACATCCTGGATCTTTGATGGAATGTCTCCTGATTCAACCCTGGCTTTAGTTGATAATGATTCCCGGTTTTTGGCTATTGCTGAAAAATACCTTTGCAACGACCAACGGCTGTTGCTGGTAGAAGCTGATCTAATGGATGATATGCTTCCGCAACCCAACTGGCCGGAAGGCCAAGCAGAAAAAGCCAGAATACCTGTTGCAGGCCTGGAAGAAGGGATGATTTTGAGCCGGCCATATTTGTTTGGGCTAAAGGAATCATCATTGCCATGAAACGGTGAAATTCCCTTGCAAAAAGGCGGTAAGCTCACCGCATTAATCAGGTTTTAGTTATAAATTGAGGGCAAGCCCATATAATTAATCGACATGAAACTTTTTTTACTTCTACTATTAGCGCCTATTGCCTTATTTGCCCAAAAGGAGATCACCAGTTCCGGCTCTGCACAGGGAGCGGCTTTCGTGAATTCCCTTACCGATGCGCAAAAGAGCAAAGCTGTTTTCCGCTTTGGGGAAATGAACCGGTACGAATGGCATTACGTTCCGCCTACCATGTTAGGCCGCACCGGTCTTGCGATAAAAGACATGGAAAACAGCCAGAAAGAAAAAGTATATAGCTTGTTACAGGCTTTCTTAAGTAAGGAAGGCTATGACCGTACTAAGAATATAATGGATTTTGAATATTTATTAAAAGAATTACAGCCTGATAATCCGAACCGAATCCCCGAGAATTATTTCATTTCCATTTATGGAACCCCCGCTATTGAAAGTGTATGGGGTTTTAAATTTACGGGTCACCACATAACCCTGAACTTTACTATAGTAAAAGATAAACTGTCATTTGCCCCTGTCTTGTTTGGTGTTTATCCTGCTAACGTGCAGGACGGACCGAAAAAAGGCACAAGGCTCCTGAAGGAAGAAGAAGACCTGGGTTTTGAATTAGTGAATTCATTAGACCAGTCGCAGAAAGAAAAGGCCCTGATTCAGTTAGAGGCTTTCAGCGATATCCTTACTACCAATGCCATGCAGGTGGGACCCTTGAAGCCCGATGGTATATTGGCACGGGATATGACCACAGCACAGAAAGTGCTGCTGAACAAACTGATTGTTACCTACCTGTTACCAATGCCTCCATTGATTGCCCAAAACCGGATGAAAAAGATCACCGCTGAAGATATTGATGCTATCCGCTTTGCCTGGGCTGGTGGTACACAACCCGGTAAGGCACATTATTACCATGTACAGGGAAAATCATTTTTGATTGAGTTTGACAATACCCAGAATAACGCAAACCATATTCATGAAGTGTGGCGCGATTTTAATGGTGATTTTGGCGAAGACCTGTTGAGGGAGCATTACCATAATTCACCGCACCATCATTAAGCCATGACCATTAATGCCCAACTCGTTCCATGGTTTTCTGTTTGGAGTAGTCAAAAGGCAGTTGGAAGGCCCTGATGGGATATTGTAGCCATGCTTTCCAACGATGCCCCTGGATTTAGGATGGGTGGTGAATCTCCCGAATATGATAATTTTAGTCCGGTAACCCTGGGGCATCAATGGAGGTTAGCCGACTTGTAGATAGATGAACTTATTTTGCAAAACATCAGATTAGTATATGTTGATTGAAATTATCAGGACACTTATCAATCGCGACCTGCATAAATTGACAGCAGAAATTTCTGCATATCGCAATGAATCAATTATCTGGAAGGTTGATAATAGTATTTCCAATTCTGCCGGGAATCTTTGTTTGCACCTGGTCGGGAATCTAAATACCTATATCGGTGCCGAAATCGGGAAAACAAACTATCTGCGGAATCGTGACCTTGAATTTTCTTTAAAAGATATTCCGCGCAGTGAATTACTGAAAAAAATTGGCTACACAATTCTTATGGTTAATGAATCCCTTGATAAGTTGAATGAAGAAGACCTGCAAAAGGAATATCCTTTGAAGGTATTTGAGAAGGAAATGTCCACTGAATATTTTATGGTACACCTGGCTACGCATTTATCGTACCACCTGGGCCAAATCAATTACCACCGTAGGTTGCTGGATGCCTGACTTTAAAAAATCACAACTATACACTAATATGTGATAGGGTTCATGCTGTTCATTTCAGGAACTGCATCCCTGGCGGTATCGGCAAACCCGGCCGCCGGATTGCTCTTCCCTGAACTTTTCCAATGGTATTGTTCTGCCGCATTACCCAAGTACCTGCCATTTCACCCGCAAGTGCGGAAAAATAATTTTTAGCAAGTTCCGTTTTTTACAGAACCTTTCATCTCGGAATTTTACCGATTTGGCTGTTAATTGTCGGGGTTAACCGCATTTCTGCAAGGGTGAAATCAAAAAATATTAGTTTGTACCAATATTATTTATTTAAAATATTACGGCATGAAAAAATTGATTTACCCACTTGCTGCAACCTTGCTTATTGTGGCTTCCGCATTTACAGTGAAACTGGCACAGGACTGGAAAATCGGTGACAACTATTCCATTAAATTTTCTGGTGGTGATCCATCAGGTGAATTTAAAGGGTTGAAAGGTGTAGTGAAGTTTGATCCTAATGACCTTGCAGGCTCGAAATTTGACGTTACCATTGATGTGGCGACAATTAATACAGGAAATGGGATGAAAAATACACATGCCAAAAGCGCCATGTGGTTTGATGCCGAAAAGTACCCGGTAATTAAATTCACCTCATCCTCAATAGTTAAAACAGCCAGCGGATTTGAGGCAAAGGGTACAATTGATATGCATGGTGTCCAGAAAGAAGTGGTTATCCCTTTCGTATTTGAAGCCAATACTTTTAAAGGCAGCTTTGAAGTAAACCGTATGGACTATAATATTAATACCGCTGAGCCAAACCACGGAGCGCAGAAATTCACCCTTGATATTACTGTTCCTGTTACGAACTGATAAATATATGTATAAGAAGATATTTCAACAGGCTTTCGTTGCCAGTGTATTGGCCGCTTTGGCGGGAATAATATACAACAGGATATATTTTTTCGCAACGGAAACGGATTATTCCCGCGTGCTTAACTGGAAGAGCATAATTGGGATAAGCGTTTTAGTATGTATGGTATTTTCATTCATTTATTATGGACTGACAAGATGGTTGAAAACCAAAGGAGAGATCGTATTTAATTTTATCTTCTCTATCCTCAGCTTTGCCAGTATCATGGTTCCGTTGAGCATTAGCTTACCATTGGAAGTGAAGTTCCCGGAATTATTTCCGGGGCTTGCAGTTCCAATGGTATTCTTTCCGGCATTGGCCTGGTTTACAGTGCGGCCTTTGTTCAGGCATCAGTTCCATTGATTACCTGCTGGCCGCCTTAAATGGTGATCTTCCTTTTCCTTGCAATAACCGACCAATCTTCCACCCACTTGTTATCCCGTATTATATTGGCGGTATCGTATAAAGCTACTGTCGGGCATACATGGTAAGGTATTCCGTACAGGACATCACCTACTTCCAGTTTATCCCAATCCTTCACTTCTGCCACCAGGTGTTCTTCACTTTGCATTTTTATGGTGTAATCGGAAAGGTTCAGGAATAAAACCCGCTTGTCTATTGGATTTTCTGACCCTACGGATTTGTGCCCGAGGTCAGTAGTAATATAGCCTGGTTTCGGCTTCGAAATGATCCTGGTTAACAGCACCGCTGCCCATTGTACCGGTAATTCCGGCACAGTCTTCGAATATCCCCAATCCCATAGCAGGGTAGTACCCGGACTGCAATAAAAATTTTTTCGCATTGCCGCAGGCGTGAAAGTTGGGGAGCCTCCGGTTATGATTTCCGGCTCAGGAAATCCTGCTGCTGTAATTTGACCCATGAGTGAATATACCGGTTCAAAGAACTGGTTACTTTGCTGGGTTCTCTGCTCTACTTCATTGTTGCGAATATGTCCGTCATATATATGAAGGCCTTTTAGTTCAAGGCTTTTTATGGCGGATATTTCCTGGTAAACTGGAAATGTATATTCATCCAATAAAAGCCCGGTCCGGTTGAACCCATTATTTATATCCAGGTAGGTTTCTCCTTTTAAACCCTGTTTTTCAAAAGCTGCAGCCAGCACCTTTGCTGATTGCAGGTTGTCAACTAAGGAACTAATCCTGGCATTCGGGAATAATTGTACAAGCCTGATAAACCGGTCAATTTTAGGGCCGGTAAGCTGGTATGTCATCAGCACCCAGTTAGCCCCAGCAGTAAGGCACATTTCCAATTCTGCAATGGTGGCGCATTTAAATCGTTCAATGCCGGCTGCAAGTTGCATTTGAATGATCTCACTTGTTTTATGGGTTTTTACATGGGGCACCAATCGGCTGGCATCCCCGCCAACCCATTTAATCATAGTGGCAATATTTTGTGCTACGCGATCGGGATAGATCAACAGTGCCGGAGAGTCTACCTCGTTAATATTTGTTGCTTCATACCAGTTCATACTGCTTATAATTTTTTATATCCAAAACCAGCGCCATCGCTTGTTCGCATGGCACCATTTTCTAAAATAAATCCGCCGGTTACAAGGTCTTCTGCAAGGTCCAGGCTGCCATCCAAATCAAGATAGCAGGTATTCTCACAAGCCAATGCTGCATGCAGGGCCGCTGTAATGCTTACAATACTTTCATCAAAACATCCCCAGAATAAATCAATTCCTGCAGCCCGTGCAATCGTTGCAATTTCAAAAGCGCCTGATAGGCCTCCGCATTTCATCAGCTTGATATTAAATATCCCGCAGGTTTTGGGAGGCAGGGCTAAAGATAATGCTGAACGTGCATCTTTCAGGGATTCATCACAGGCAATATATTCCCTGGTCGCTTCAGGCAGTCGCTGCATTTCCGCTTCTGTTCCAACAGGCATCGGTTGTTCGACCAGTTCAATCACAACTGATTTTGTGGCTTCCACAAAGGCAATGGTTTGCTGCGCAGTATATCCCTGGTTGGCATCCACCCTTATTTTAAAATATTCCCCGAATCGCTCCCTGACTTTTATGCAGCGTTCAATATCTTCATCCAGGTTAAGGCCTGTCTTTATTTTTAGTATTGTAAATCCCATTTGTTTGAATGCACTTGCTTCCGCCAGGGTATCTTCAACATTCATAATGCCAATAGTTACTGATGTTGGCAGGGAATGTTGCCGGCGGCCATAAAAATCTACAATGGGTATGCCCAGTAATTTTCCAAATGCATCGTGCAATGCGATATCAATGGCTGTTCTTGTTGCAGAATACCTTGGGAATAAGGCCTCGCTTTCAATAATCATTTTCCTGAAGGCCCTGATATCGCGGCCAACAAACTGCTGCATTGCGTCAGATTGAAGGTTAGAAATGCAATCATCAACTGATTCCCGGATCACATGAACAGATGGACTGGCAGCGCCGATACCCGTAATGCCATTGTCGAGTGTTATTTCCAGGAAAACATTTTCAACCGATGAAGTTGTTTCGAAAGCAATTGTATATGGCTTGGTAAGGGCCATATTCATACGGAAAGCATTTATTTTACTGATTTTCATAATCTGCGCTGCTCTCAGGGTAAGGTTAGTGTTTTTGGATCAGGGCCTGCAAAACTGGCAATAAGCTTTCCACACCGTCCTGCAAAGGAAGTATAACTGGAATGCCTGATCGACGGGCATATTCCGCCTGGAATTTCCTGGCTTCTTCTTCGCTGCAACCTGTGGTATTTATTGCGAGTGCTATTACAGTTGAGCCATATTTATTGATTAATTCTATTTCACTTTCAACCGTAGGAATCCTTCCCCAGTTTTGGTCGTAGTCAAAGTATTCCCGCTTGGGCTCATGTATTAAAACCACATGGCGGGCATTTCCGGAAACCATGAATTCTGGTCCGCAGGGCCCGCTTGGATTCCTTAAGGAAGATTGGCCTTCCAGTAAAATAAGGTCTGTTTTTTCATTTTTGTAGGCCGAAAGAATGGCGTATTCCAGTTCACCGGTTACAAAATCATTCAGCGTTGAATCAAATATAAAACCATAGCGGTTCCCCTGCATCCAGCCAGTTTGGCCGGTATAGATCATCTCCGTGGTGAGTCCTGCTTTCCTGCAGGCATCCCTGATCAACCGGGCGGTTGTTCTTTTGCCCATTGCGCAATCCATTCCTAAGACGGCAATGATGGGGCAAGGGACTTGGAAAATTTCTGCCGTCCAGAAATGCAGGTTGGCCCTTTTTTTGGGTTTCCTCACATCAATCAGGATGGCTCCGGATGCAGCAGCCAATGCTGCCATTTCCGGCCGTTCATTCAGGTAGTCATGCAACCCGTTAACTATAGAGATGCCCTCCTTAAGGGCAAGTTGAACAGTATCAGCAAGGGCAGGAGGAAGTACGCCGCCAACTGTTGCCACACCAATAATGCAAAAATCGGGTTTGGGCAATTTAACCAGGGCTTCTGCAATGGTAGCCATTACAGGGATCGACCTGTGGCGGCCATCCAGCACTTCTCCTGCATCCCGCCCGGCATGTTTCGGATCAATTACTGCGGTAATTTTAAATCTTTCTGAACCTCGTAAAAGGCCATGGGTGGTCTTGGCATCCGATTCCTGTAAGAGTCCACCGCTGAGTATAAAGGCTGTTCCTGAAATATCCGCATCCATTAATTCCGGTTTTATAAAAATTCATTGTTAAGGTAGATCAATTACCCTTTTAAAGTATTCCCCTGAATGGTGAGAAAAAGAAATATTTTCGGTTTTGAAATTGGATTTCTACCCAAGGGCAATGTTATTGAATTATTAATGCAATAATTATCGTGAAAAATAAATTCTTCCGATTTTTGGTGGTATTCTTATTCATCCAGCTTAATCAGGATCATATGAAGGCGCAAGTTCCCGATTCTATCAGTTTTGCACCCATTCCCCATAAACTTTACTGGAACAACATACCTGCGCGTTTTTCTGTTTCCGGCAACAGCCTGACTATTGAAGCCGGTGAAAAAACCGACATGTTCAGGGATCCCAATGTTACCTATAATACTGACAACGCACCAAAACTGCTTTTTGAACCTGATAACGATTTTGTTTTGGTCGCATCAATTGAGCATGCCTTCAATTATAAGTGGGATGGTGGTGCTATCGTATTAATTAGCGATAGTGTTCACTGGATCAAGTTCTGTTTTGAGAAGGATTATACAGGCGCCCACAGGGTTGTGAGCGTTGTGACCAATGATTTCTCCGATGATTGTAATTCTGTGGAAATTCCTTCCAATAAAGTGTTTTATAAAATGGCCAGGGCTGGTAATGTTATTACTTTATATTATTCCATGGATGGTATAAAATGGTTCCTGGTAAGGCATTTCCAGTTTGATGCGAAACCCGGGTTTAAAGTGGGTTTCCTGGCGCAGTCACCAACCGGTCCGAAATGCACAGTGAAAATTGCCAACGTGAAATACCAGGCAAAAAAAATAAAGGACCCTTATTTGGGCGAATAATAAACAGCATTCTTTCATGCATATATTAGCTAAACATATCATTCCTTTTACAGGCATTTTTTTCCTATACTCCTGTAGCGTTGTAGAAAAATCATCAAAACATGGCTTTAATAGTAATTACTATAACCTGAAATCCGGCGATAAAAAAACCGATAAAGTGTATGTTGATGTTTCCGGTGATAATGTTACGGTGTATAAACCTGCTGAAAACTTTTTGGATAATAAAGTATTAGCAACTATCTCGCTTGCCGTTTCTGATAGCCTTTGTCACTTTCCCATGAAGTTTATTAAGAAAAGCCTGGATATTGATATTACCAGCAACCTGATGAAATTCCGACCTGGTATTTATGGGCTTCCGGCTCAACTGACAGTTGATTTTAATGCTGCTTTATATGCAGGATGGCGTCATGATACCTATTATATAAATAGTAAAATGAATCCACTGGGTAAATGCCAATATGAGGTAATTAATAGGGGCTATGATTTTGGTTTTTTTTTAGGCCCCGGCACCGCAACAGTTAGTCCTTTTTCCACACGAAATGCGGTATCAAATGAATATAATGGCATGATCATACAATATGGCCTGGCTGGATTCATTGAAACGGATGTGGCGAGTTTCGGGATTTCTACTGGTTTTGATTATTTATTGAGTTCCGATAGGAAGGTTTGGATTTATAACAATAAACCCTGGATAGGATTTATAGTAGGCATTGCACTGAATTGAGTAATTAGAATAAAAAGAAAAATGAACACTAGAATTATCTTAACCTTAAGTGCAATCCTGCTTGCAGTTGTCGGTATTAGCCTGAGTTTTCTCCCTGAAGAAATCAGCCATTTTTTGGTGGTGGATAATTCGCCAATATTTCATTTGTTACTGCAAATAACAGGCGCCCTTTTCTTTGCTTTTGCTATGCTTAACTGGATGGCAAAGGGGAGTATTATTGGTGGTATTTATAACAGGCCTTTGGCAGTGGCCAATTTCACCCATTTTGCTATTGGTTCCCTGGCTTTGTTAAAAGCTGTACTCAGACACCACGATTTGCCTTCTGCTATTTGGGCGATTACTTTTGGGTACTGTCTTTTAGCTGTATTATTTGCTAGAATATTATTTCGCAGTCCTGCTATAGAAAAAAATGCTAATACCTAAATATGATATGTAATCGAATTCTCAATATACTACTGCTATTTCAGGTGCTTTTTTATAGCAGTTCAGCCTTTTGCCAGCAGGATTATTATCCTGATCAAAACTGGCAAACAAAAAAGCCTGCAGAAGTAAATATTGATGCCCACTGGCTGGATAGCGCTGTTAAATTTGCACTTAACCATGAAACAAAAACCGATTACGACCTTCGCATTGCTAACTTGAAGGCCTATGCGAATGAACCGAATTATACCATTGTTGGTCCAACAAAACCAAGAGGCAAACCTGCCGGACTTATATTGCGGCATGGCTATATAATTGCGCAATGGGGTGATATTAATAGGGTGGATATGACTTTTAGCGTAACAAAAAGTTTTCTATCTACGGTGGCTGGCCTTGCCTTCGATAGCAAATTGATTCAAAATATAGATGATAAGGTGAAATCCTATGTTTGGGATGACCAGTTTGAGGGTGAACACAATTCAAAGATTACCTGGAGGCATCTACTGAACCAGAGTTCAGACTGGTCAGGATGCCTGTTTGGACAATGCGATTGGGCCGACAGGCCTCCAAAATCAGGTGGAATCGACGACTGGAAGAACCGCAAGCTACTTGAACCAGGTACACAATTCGAGTATAATGATGTTAGGGTGAACCTGCTGGCTTATTCACTTTTACAGGTTTTCCGAAAGCCGCTGCCTGTTGTTTTAAAAGAAAGAATTATGGATCCTATAGGCGCATCATCTACCTGGCGCTGGTATGGCTATGATAATTCCTGGATAAATATCGATGGCATTATGATACAATCGGTAAGTGGCGGCGGTCATTTTGGCGGCGGTTTATTTATTAGTGCCCAGGATCAGGCACGGTTTGGACTCTTATTCTTAAGAAACGGAAAATGGAAAAACCAACAGGTAATTTCATCGAATTGGGTAAATGCCGTTAGTATAGGATCGCCTTCGAATAAATCATATGGATTGTTATGGTGGACAAATAGGGACAAGGAATTTGCCGGCCTGTCCTCAGAAATTTATTATGCTGATGGCTTTGGTGGAAATTATATTGTCATAGACCAGCCAAACGATATCGTAGTTGTGGCAAGATGGCTGGAACCAGATAAATTGGGCGACTTTTTAACAGTAATCAATAAAGCAATTCAAGGGGGAAGATAGTCATCCGGCTGATGTTGAACTTGTAACAACCATTCCGGAATAATTCACTATTCAGGCGGCCTGGCAATGTTGTCACCTCAGCTTGCCTGTCACAGGCAACAACACATCTCTTTGCCCGATACCCGAGCCTTTTTCCCCCAAGGACCAGGAATTTTAAATGATTTTATACATAATTCGTTTACTGTTTATAAATAATTTCCTGATAAATTATTTGCATTAGGTATCCCTGGAAAAAGATAATGCCGGATGATTTCATAACGGGGAAAGCAAGACGCTGTAATAAGAGCTATTCGCTTCAGTGAAAAGCAGATCAGGCTGACTATTAATCTGACTTTTAATTGTTAACTTATGCATTATATTTTCAATGTCATATATGTATAGGGCAAAGCAAAGAAAATGCAGCATTCCATATTTTAAATTAAAATTTCTTGACACTAAATAGTACTCAATGAAAAATTCAAATCTGAGTAATACCATTTGCTGTATTTTTCTCCTGCTTTTTACATTCCAGACATCAAATGCAACCGACAAATTGATCTCATTGACTTCTCCTGATAAAAGAACTGAAATGAAGATTTCCATTAGCGAAAACATTCGTTATTCAGTTCTTCGTGATGGGAAAGTTTTGATAACCCCTTCTTCCATATCCATGACATTAAATAATGGAGAAGTTTTGGGTGCAAAACCACAGGTTTCAAATCTTAAATCCAATACGGTAAATAGGACGATAAATACATTTTATGGAACAAATTCCGAAGTTCAGGATAATTATAATGAGCTTGTTATAAAATTTAAAAACAATTATTCGGTTAGCTTTCGTGCCTATAATAATGGGGTAGCGTACCGGTTTTTAACGAATATCAACAGTGAAATAATAATAAAAAACGAAGAGGCTTCTTTTAATTTCAGTAATGACCCTAAGGCCTATTTCATTATGGGGAAAAAGGAAGATTATTTATACGAAGAAAACTATCTCCACCTTCCAATTTCTAAAATCGATTCTGGCAGAGTTGCCATATTACCCATCAATATTGAGTTAGATAAAGGACCGATGCTATCAATTACGGAATCAGACCTGATTGATTACCCTGGAATGTATTTATCGGCTACAGGAAATAACCTGCAAGGTTCGTTCAGACATTATCCATTAAAATTTGATTTTGAAAATACCTATTGGTCTGTAAGCATAAAAGAAAACGCTGATTACATTGCTAAGACCAATGGTGTGCGAAGTTTCCCCTGGCGGGTAATCATGATTTCAGAAACAGAAAAAGAATTACTGAAAAATGAATTGGTGTACCTTCTTGCGTCAGAACAAAAGAAGGAAACAGATTTTTCATGGGTCAAACCCGGTAAAATAATCAATGATTGGTGGGATGCAATTTGGGTGCCCGAAACACCTCAGGAGGTAATTCTTTCGGGTGTGGATTTTAAATCCGGAACTAATTTTGATACCTATAAATATTATATTGATTTTGCAGTTCAGCACCATATCGAATTTGTGAATGTCGATTATGGGTGGTGTGACCCGCTTGATTTCTCTAAAATCCATCCGAATCTTGATCTGCAAAAATTATTAAAGTATTCAAAAGAAAAAAACAAGAAAATTATATTGTGGTGTGTGGCAAGAACACTTTATAAAAATCTTGATGAAAATATGGAAATGTTTGAAAAATGGGGGGTTAGCGGATTGAAAGTTGATTTCTTCGAACGTGATGATCAGCAAGGAATTAATGACTACATTAGAATTGCGGATGAAGCTGCTCGTCATCACCTGGTACTCGAATACCATGGTGCTACAAAACCTACTGGATTATCAAGGATGTACCCAAACCTGCTTACCTATGAGGCTGTTCTGGGTTCGGAAAGCGACAAATCTGACTTCAGGGCAAATCCAATTCATGATGTGACTATTCCATTTATGCGAGGAGTTTCTGGACCATTTGATTATGGCCCGGGTGCAATGTTTAACGCTTCCAAACGAAGTTATTTCCCTGTCGCAGACCATCCAATGAGCCAGGGTACAAGATGCCATCAGCTTGCCATGTACGTAATCTATTATTCACCCTTACAATTCATGGTTGATGTTCCAACTAACTATAATAAAGAACCAGAATGTCTTGATTTTTTAGCATCTATACCTACTGTGTGGGATGCAACTAATCCTCTTGAAAGTAAAATCGGCCAATACATAACCATTGCAAGGAAGAAAAACGATACCTGGTTTGTAGGTTCTATGACCAACTGGGATGAACGCACCCTTAAAATAAAGTGTGATTTTTTAGATAAGAAAGACTACCAGGTGGAAATATTTCAGGATGGTTTAAATGCAAATTTGAACGGCATGGATTATAAAAGAAATGTGGCAACAGTGAAACAGAATGATGTGTTGACAATTCATCTTGCCCAGGGTGGAGGCTGGGCTGCAAAATTTATTCCAGTTGAACAATAAAGTCAGGAATTTTCCCAATAGTCCATAATCACGAAGGCATTTTCTCAGCAATTCCGGTATCATTGGCATGGGTTTCGTTTCTGGCGGGTTTATGTTTACAGAGCAGCACATATCCAGGAACCTTCTTCCTGCTGCTACGAAGCGAGTTTACCCAGGCTATTTTTCAATTAACACTGACAGGGGAGGTTTCTGCAACGACCCAACCTGGCCAGGCCACACGGATAAATTGGCGAAGGCATTAATCAAAGCATTTTGGCACAAGGACCATTTCGGGTAGTATGTCCATCCGGAACATGGATTGGTCGACTCCCACGTTTTTTCCGACGTGAACTTGGCTGCGGTTGCGTTCGACCTTGTCGATAATCAAAGATTTGGAAAACTCTGGCCGCGTTTGATCGGGGATCCGGCCTTTTGGGCAGGTAACATGCCCTTACAGACCATTACTAAGCCATTGGCTTAAGAAAGCTGGGAGACCAGCATATCCGAGGGCTGCCGAAGGCGAAGGTTATTAGCGCTAACGATGTCACTTTAAGCCCGATGGTTCCGTATCGGCAGATGGATCGCTTAAATATTGTGGGTACGCGGCTGTACTGGTGCGGGTAGTGTTCTCCAACCAACAAATCTTCCTGGCCCCGGCATGAAAAGTCGATTCGCAGCCCGCGGCAGACTGACTGAAGCCCTAAAAACAGCCGAAATCACCGATTCTGATATTTTGGGGGAACTGCTTAATTACCCTGAATTTTATAATCATTTCTGTAAAATAACTTTCCCTGCTTGTCCAATCTTTTTAATTCCATTCGTCATAAACCTTATTAACATTCATTAATTATTTAAACCTAAAAAAATGACAGCAAAAGAAAACATCCTTAATTGGTTTGAAATATCTGTTTCAGATATTGCCAGGGCGAAAAAATTCTATGAAAGCATTTTTGGGATAGAACTGAACCAGCAGGAAATGATGGGTATGCAAATGGCTTTTTTCCCCAGTGAAGATATGAACGGAAAAGTTTCCGGTGCCCTGGTGCAGGGTCCAATGAATAAACCAAGTGCGGATGGAGCGAAAATCTACCTGAATGGCAATCCTGATTTGGCAAATGCCCTAGGAAAAGTGGAACAGGCAGGAGGGAAAGTCTTAATGCCCAAAACAAAAATCAGTGATGAAGTTGGCTTTATGGCTTTCTTTTCTGATACTGAAGGCAATACAGTAGCATTACATTCAAACCATTAATTCAAAAACTATGACGAACGAATTTTTATTAGTATTCAGGAGGGATTATGTTAGCAAAGAACCACCGTTATCCCCGGAACAAATGCAAGCTATGATGAAACCATGGCAGGATTGGATCGGCAGTATAGCTGCACGGAATAAATTGTCAAATCCGGGAAACCGTCTTGCAGCTGATGGAATGGTCATTAAACCGAATAACGTAATTACTAATGGACCCTATGTTGAAATCAAAGAGGCCATCGGTGGATATATTATCTTGAAGGCAGATTCCATGGAAGAAGCAGCAGAGCTTTCCAGGGGATGTCCCATACTCAATATTGGCGGTAACGTAGAAATCAGGACGATAATCCCAATGGATAATTAAAACAGGGAATGCCCTTGTATATTTACAGGGGCATTTATTTATGCAGGAAAATGAACTCATACCGCATTTATTCAGAACGGAATACAGAAAAATAATTGCTGTATTGACCAAGCTGTTCGGGATGGAATACCTGCACGCTGCCGAAGATATTGTAAGCGATACATTTTTGCAGGCTGCTGAAACCTGGGGACTTAAAGGGATACCGCAAAATCCAACCGCCTGGTTATACAGTGTTTCAAAAAACAAAGCCATAGATTTTCTTCGACACAGCAAATTGTTTAATGCAAAGGTTGCACCTGCACTGAAATATGCCCAAGCAGCTATGCATCCCATTGAAATTGATTTATCTAATGAAAATATCCGGGACACACAGTTGCAGATGATGTTCGCCATTTGCCATCCTGCTATTTCCCCGGTGGCCCAGATAGGCCTTTCCCTGAACCTGCTTTGCGGATTTGGGGTTGAAGAAATTGCTGATGCCTTTTTGACGAACAAAGAAACCATCTACAAAAGGTTAAAAAGAGCAAAGGAAAAATTAAGAGCCGGCAAAGTAAAAATTGAAATGCCTCCGCCTGCTGAAATTGACAGCCGTCTTGATACAGTGCTTACCACTTTATACCTGCTTTTCAGTGAAGGGTATTATTCAACTTCCCAAAATACTACACTACGCAAGGATTTTTGTTTGGAGGCTATGCGCCTGAATCTGATGCTTCTCGAATATCAGCATACCAATACGCCTGCTGCCAATGCCCTGTTATCTTTAATGTGTTTTCATTCCTCCAGGTTCGATGCGAGGATTGACAAGAACGGCGAGATTGTATTGTACGAAGAACAGGATGAAAAGCTGTGGAATAAGGAATTAATTGCTAAAGGTGAGTATTATCTGAACCAGGCCTCAAGGGGAAAACAAGTGACAAAGTATCATTTGGAAGCGGCTATAGCTTATTGGCATACACAAAAAGAAGACTCAGTAAATAAATGGGAGAATATTTTACAACTTTACAACCGGTTATTACAATTGGAATATTCTCCTATTGCCGCATTAAACCGCACTTACGCACTTTCCAAAGCTAATTCAAAACAGGAAGCCATTATTGAAGCAGAGAAATTACAACTTAAACATAGCCACCTTTATTATTCTCTGCTGGCACATTTGTATATGGATAGTAACAAAGCCAAATCCATCGAAAACCTCGAACATGCATTAAGGTTAGCCAAAACCGAACAGGATAGAAGGGTTATTACGCAATCTATTGCAAAGCATTTTCCCGGAACTTCTTTGCACTAAGCGCTTGTAGGGATTTTAATAATATCTTCATCTGAAATTTCTGAGCATATCATGAACCTATTTCTTCGTAATGTCATTCTTGTTGGATTGCTTGCTGTCGTTTTTTCCTGTAAACAACAGCAACAGGAGGCAATTCCACCCGCAAGACCCGAAAAGATCGATCCTAATCCATCTTCAGCCTATTTATCACCAGCGGAAAGCATGAAAACCATGCAACTGCCTGCTGGTTACCACCTTGAACTTGTGGCCAGTGAGCCGGTCATACAAGAACCCGTTGCTATTGTTTGGGATGGTAATGGCCGTTTGTATGTTGCAGAAATGCGAAGCTATATGCAGGACATTAATGGAACAGGAGAGCGCCTTCCCATTTGCCGCATAACAAGGCTGGAAGATACTGATGGTGATGGTACAATGGACAAGCATACTATTTATATTGACAGCCTTGTGTTGCCAAGAATGATGCTGGCTTTAGATGACAGGTTAATTGTTAATGAAACATATACTTACAACATGTATGCCTACCGCGATAAGAACGGGGATGGCATTGCCGATGAAAAAACACAGGTCTATCACAACGATACACCCGATGATGCTAACCTGGAACACCAGAAAAGCGGACTCATCTGGAATATTGATAACTGGATTTATGTGACCAGTAACCCGGTCCGGTATCGGTACAATAATGGCCAACTGAAGGTGGATACTTTATCCAGTCCGCCTGGCGGACAATGGGGGCTTACCCATGATAATTATGGCCGGCTGTTTTTCTCTTCTGCCGGTGGTGAAACGCCTGCCCTTAATTTCCAGGAAAATCCGGTGTACGGGGAACTTGACCTGGATAACCAACTTGCTGGTGATTTTTATGAAGTCTGGCCAATTATTGGCACTCCCGATGTGCAGGGCGGACAGGAGCGTTTGCGGCCAGACAGTACCCTGAATCATTTTACCGCTTCCTGTGGCCAGTCCGTTTATCGCGGAGACCGGTTGCCTTCCTCTTTGCAGGGCGACCTCTTTATTTGTGAACCGGTGGGCAGGTTGATCCGGAGGGCAAAAATGTTTTATGAAAATGGGGAAGCCATATTAAAAAACGCCTATGATAAAAGGGAGTTCCTGGCTTCGTCCGATATGAATTTCAGGCCCGTTAATACAGCAACAGGCCCGGATGGTTGTTTGTATATAGTGGATATGTATCATGGTATCATCCAGGAAAGCGCATGGACGAAACCGGATAGTTATATCCATCCGCAAATTAAACGCAAGCAACTGGACCTGAATATTAACCGGGGCCGGATTTATCGTCTGGTGCATGATGGCTTCAAACCAGGCCCCAAACCGCAATTGCTGGATGCTTCCAATGAAGAGCTGGTAAATTATCTGTCACATCCAAATGGTTGGTGGCGTGATAACGCGCAGAAATTACTGGTGATCCATAATGATCAGTCTGTTGTGCCGGCCCTTAAAAAACTGGCATTGGGACAAAGATCATTAGGCGAGAAACTGGCCTTCTGGAAAAAAGGACCGGAGCCGGTTTCAAGGCTGCATGCACTATGGACCCTTGAAGGGCTTAATGCAATTGAACCGTCAACTCTTTTAGCTGTATTAAAAGATGACGATATGGAAATCAGGAAGGCGGCCATTCGTATTAGTGAATCTTTTCTCCAGAAAAATAATACAGAAGTATTAGCGGCATTGGAAGACCTGAAAAATGACCAGGAACCAGGGGTTCGTATTCAATTGGCCCTGTCACTCAGGTATAGTAAAGATCCAAAGGCAATTGCCTTGTTAAAAGAACTGCGTGCCAGTAACGCTAATAATTTGTTGCTTGTAAAAGCAGCATCAAGGAGCCTGGAAGAAGGTGATGAATCATTAGCTGAGTTAAGGGCTGTTACGATGCGTATGGATGGTGAAGATCGTGACCTGGTCTTCCATGGTGCCAGCAATTTCAAACAATTGTGCGCAACCTGTCACGGTATGGATGGTAAGGGCGTTCCTTCAAAGCTTGCACCGCCATTGGCAGGGTCCGCCAGGGTAAATGGTGATAAAGATATCCTGATCAACATTGTATTGCATGGATTGAAAGGGATGGTTGATAATAAAAAATATCCCGACGTAATGCCTGCCCAGCAGGAACATACCGATGAATATATCGCATCAGTACTTAGTTATGTACGGAATAGTTTTGGCAATAAGGCCCGGGTTGTAAGTGTAGATGATGTAAAGGAAATACGGGAGAAGACAAAGGATAGACAAGCAGCCTGGACACTGGATGAACTTACCGACTGGAAGAAAAATCAAAAAAAGCCATGATAAAATAATCATTTAGTGATGCATAAGCCGAAACATACTTCAGCCTTACTGGTATTGTTTTTTTGTGCATTAAATACAATATGTTACGGCCAGTATTTCGATACCGGTAAATACAGTATAATCCTTGATACATCTGGTACTTCTGACCAGTTTTTCCGGAAAGACCCGGCCTGGCGTGGAGCTGACGGCGCAGCTTCCGTTGACCTTGAAAATGGAAATGTGCTTTGGTTGTTTGGTGATGGATTTATTTGTAAGGATTCAAGCCGGTCAAGGACAGCTTCAACGATGATCAGGAATAGTATCGCTGTTCAAAAGGGCTATAACATAGATTCTTCTCCACTAACATATTTTTGGAGTAACTTAAAAAACAAGCCCCGCGACTTTTTCTATCTACCGGGAAAGGACTGGTTCTGGATCGGCCACGGAAGTATGATCAGGGATAAGCTGATTGTGTTCCTTATGAAAATACATGGAGTGAAAACCGGGCTCGGTTTTGAAGTGGCCGGCTGGAGCGCTGCGCTTGTTGATAATCCGCACGATAGTCCTTCTCACTGGAAGATGAAATATATTGATGGCGTTGAAACATATGGACTGGTGGTTGGTTCTGCTGCTGTACTTAAGGATGATAAATACCTGTATGCCTTCGGGGCCGTTGAACCCGCCACCCATGAAGTGTACCTGCTGCGCTGGCCAATAGAACGGGCTTATGCTGGCAAACTCACAAATCCCGACTGGTATATTGAGGGTCATTGGCTAAAAAGGAATAAAAAAGATCCTGTACCAAAGCCATTATTTATTGGTGGAACAGAATTTTCCATTCATTACGATAAGCAACTGAAGAAATATATCCAGGTGCAGTCTTTCGGATTTGGTGAAGCAAGCCTGGGCCTTCGCATGGCGGATAGTTTAGGCGGCAAATGGACGGAACCCTATTTGTTTTACCAGCCAAAGTATCCGGGAATTAAGCAGCCGTTTATGTATGCGGCAAAAGCCCATCCCGAACAGAAAGGGGATGGGCTTTGCATTACTTATAATGTAAATAGCTTTGACTTTAATGAAGTGCTCAGCAACCAGTCGATCTATTTCCCTAAAACCTTACGGATTAAAATAGTCGAAAAATAAAACCTATAAGAATTTCAATACTGCTTCGCCCATTGCTGCCGTTCCTAACAACATGTTTGCCGGCGTTTGTGCATCAGCGATATCCCGGGTACGGAAACCTGCTTTAAGTACTTTATCTACAGCATTGATCACTGCTTCAGATTCTGCTTTCATGCCAAAGGAGATATCCAGCAATAAAGCAGCTGACAAAATAGAGGCTAAAGGATTTGCAACACCTTTGCCGGTAATATCATGTGCCGATCCGTGGATTGGTTCATAAACACCCGTACCATCGCCAATTGAAGCGCTGGCCAGCATGCCCATTGATCCTGCGATCTGAGAGGCTTCATCAGTCAGGATATCGCCAAATAAATTGGCGGTTACCACCACATCAAACCTGCATGGATCTTTTATCAGCAACATGGCGGTAGCATCAACAAACTGGTGTTCTACTGTAACATCAGGATATTCCTGTGCAAGCTGCTGGATCACTTCCCGCCATAGCCGGGATGTTTCCAATACATTGGCTTTATCTACAGAACATAACTTTTTTCTCCTGGTACGTGCTGCATTAAATGCTTTACGGCCAATTCTTTCCACTTCATAACGGCTGTATTCAGCAACGTCATAGGCAGTGTCACCATTATTCTTGCGGCCTTTTTCACCGAAATAAATATCGCCGGTCAGTTCGCGGAAGAATAAAATATCAGCGCCTTTCAGGATTTCAGGCTTGATACTTGAGGCACCCAGCAATTCATCAAATAATTTGATAGGCCGGAGATTTGCATATAGTCCCAGTTCTTTCCTCATTTTCAGCAAACCCTGTTCAGGCCTTACTTTCGCGGAGGGGTCATTGTCGTATTTCGGATGGCCCACTGCACCAAAAAGCACAGCGTCTGATTTGCGCATTTTTTCTAGCGATTCATCGGGGAGGGGAGTTCCGGTTGCTTCAATGGCCACATGGCCTATCAGCGCCTCATCATAGCTGAAGCTATGGCCGAATTTTTCTGCTATACGGTCTAGTACTTTTTTACCTACTGCGGTAACTTCCTGCCCGATACCATCGCCCGGGACAATCAAAATGTGTTGGGTTGCCATTAAATAATATTGAAGGAATTTTAAATGATGTTCAGCATTTTCTGCGTTGCCTTAAGCGCCGATACAGTCTGGTCACTATCCAGTCCCCTGGTTTTAAACTCTTTTCCGTCCTGCTTCCAGGTAATTATGGTTTCACAAAGGGCATCGCTTTTGCCACCCGGCGGAATACGCACGGCATAATCTGTCAGTAACGGAAGTTCTATCTTCTTTTGTTTGTAAACTTTTTTAAGCGCATTCATAAATGCGTCATACTGTCCGTCGCCCTGCGCCTGCTCCTCAAATATTTCGCCATCTATATGGATCTGCAGGGTCACCGAAGGGTTCAGGTTCTTCGCATGCATGAGCACATAATTTTCAATCCGCACTTTTTCCTCTATGGCATTACTGTCAAGCACATCCGAAATAATATAGGGCAGGTCTGCCTGGGTTACCATTTCCTTCCGGTCGCCCAGTTCTATAATCCTTTGGGTAACTTTCTTAAGGTCTGCATCTGACAATTGAATGCCTAACTGGTGAAGGTTGTTTTCAATATTTGCCTTGCCGCTTGTTTTGCCAAGGGCATATTTGCGTTGCCGGCCAAATCGTTCTGGCATCAGGTCGCTGAAATACAAATTATTCTTCTTATCGCCATCAGCATGGATGCCTGCTGTTTGTGTAAATACATTTTCACCGACAATCGGTTTATTCACGGGTATGCGGAACCCTGAAAAGGTTTCCACCAGTTTACTGACTGTATACAGCGATTTTTCTGAAACCCCTGTTTTTACAGTCGGCATGAAATCGTTCAAAACCGCAATGGCGCTCGCCAGGGGAGCGTTTCCGGCTCTTTCCCCCATTCCATTTATGGTCAGGTGTAAACCATGTGCACCGGCTTTTACGGCTTCCAGTACATTGGCAGTTCCCAGGTCATAATCATTATGCGCATGAAAATCAAAATGGATGCCGGGATAACGGTCAACCGTAGCTGAAATAAATTCAAACACTTCAGATGGGGTCAGCACACCAAGGGTGTCTGGCAGCATAATACGCTTTACAGGCTGGGTACACAGGAAATCGAGGTATTGGAAAACGTAATCGGGAGAATGCCTCATCCCATTGCTCCAGTCTTCCAGGTAAACATTCGCTTCCAGTCCCTTCGATATTGCTAATTCCAAAACTGCTGCAACATCTGCGAAATGCTCTTCCGGTTTTTTCTTTAACTGGTGGGTTAAATGATTTAATGAACCTTTAGTGAGCAGGTTCATCACTTTAGCGCCGGCCTTTTGCATCCATTGTATAGATATATCGCCATCTACAAAAGTGAGCACCTCCACTTTATGCAGCAAACCATTCGCCTTTGCCCATTTGGTGATTTTCTTTACAGCATCAAATTCACCTTCGGATACCCTCGCGGAGGCAATTTCAATGCGGTCTACCTTTACTTCGTTCAGTAATAGTTGGGCAATGGTCAGCTTTTCTGAGGCAGAAAAAGATACTCCGCTGGTTTGTTCACCATCACGGAGAGTGGTATCCATAATTTCGATGAATCGCTTTGAATGTGGCATTGTCGTTGACTGGTTACGGTTAGTACAGACTTTTAGCTGCAAACCTGCTTATTTCTTCTTTCATAGACTGCAGGTAATCGATATCGTCATACCCGTGGGTCATGTTGTCTTTCTTATAATCGTTTATATCAAAGGATTCCTTTTCACCGGTAGCCAATATAGTGATCGTTTGGGCGGGAAGGTTTACTTCCAGCTCAGCCTTGGGGTCAGCTTCAATGGCTGTAAATATCTTGTTCAGGAATTCAGGGCTCACCTGAACCGGCAGAATGCCAATATTCAGTGAATTATTCTTGAAAATGTCTGCAAAAAAGCTGGACACCACGCAGCGGAATCCATAATCATATATTGCCCATGCAGCATGCTCCCGGCTGCTGCCACTGCCAAAATTCCTTCCGGCAACCAGTATTTTGCCTGAATAAATGGGATTATTCAACACGAAATCTTTCTTTGGTGTGTCGTCGTTATTGTATCGCCAGTCGCGGAATAAGTTGTCACCAAACCCTTTGCGCTCAGTTGCTTTCAGGAAGCGCGCAGGAATGATCTGGTCTGTATCCACGTTCTCAATGGGCATCGGAACTGCAGTACTGGTCAACACTGTGAATTTATCGTAAGCCATGGTTTGAATTGTTGGGGTTGTTTTGGAATGAATTTACCTGCTGTTTTTTATGCCATTAATTCCCTGGGATCTGTTACTACCCCGGTTACCGCAGCTGCAGCAGCAACAAGCGGACTGGCCAGCATGGTCCTTGCACCGGGTCCCTGTCTTCCTTCGAAGTTCCGGTTACTGGTACTAACCGCATATTTGCCGGCAGGGATCTTGTCATCATTCATAGCCAGGCAGGCACTGCAACCCGGCTGGCGCAGCTGAAAACCGGCCTCCGTTAATATATCCAGGATGCCTTCATCTTTTATCTGTTTTTCCACGATATGTGAACCGGGTACGATCCAGGCAGTAACATGTTCTGCTTTCTTACGACCTTTAACAATAGATGCAAATGCCCGGAAGTCTTCAATCCGGCCATTGGTACAACTGCCAACAAATACATAATCCACTTTCTTGCCCAGCATGGCATCATCTTCATGGAAGCCCATATAATTGAGTGATTTCTCATAGCTCGCTTTTCCACTGCCTTGCTCAGATAAAGGAATATGCTTCGAAATACCGATACCCATTCCCGGATTGGTGCCAAATGTGATCATTGGTTCAATATCCGCTGCATTATAAGTATACTCTTTATCAAAACTTGCACCGGCATCTGTTTTTAAGGTCTTCCAGTAAGTCAGCGCTTTATCCCAGGCTTCGCCTTTTGGCGCTTTCTCACGGCCGTTGATATATTTAAAAGTGGTCTCATCCGGGGCGATCATTCCGCCGCGTGCTCCCATTTCGATACTCATGTTACAAACAGTCATCCGGCCTTCCATACTCATGTTCTCAAATACCTCGCCGGCAAATTCCACAAAATAACCGGTTGCCCCTGCAGCTGTTAACTGTGAAATTATATACAGTACCACATCTTTTGGGGTTACTCCTTTTTGAAGGGAACCATTTACATTGATGCGCATTTTCTTAGGCTTCGGCTGCATGATACATTGGGAGGACAATACCATCTCCACTTCCGAGGTTCCAATGCCAAATGCAATCGCGCCAAATGCACCGTGGGTAGAGGTGTGCGAATCTCCGCAAACAATGGTCATGCCGGGGAGCGTGATTCCATTCTCCGGGCCAACTACATGTACGATACCATTTTTAGGATTTCCCAATCCCCAATGCGAAATGCCGTATTTGGCAGAATTGGTTTCCAGCGCTTTTAACTGGTTGGCAGAGAGGGGGTCCTTTACCGGCAGGTGCTGGTTGATGGTTGGTGTATTATGGTCGGCAGTTGCAAATGTCTTTTGAGGAAACAACACTGTTAATCCGCGGGTTTCCAATCCAAGGAAAGCAACCGGACTGGTTACCTCATGGATGAAATGCCGGTCGATGAAAAACACATCGGGACCATTTTTTATGCTACGCACCACATGCGCATCCCAAACTTTGTCAAATAATGTACTGGGGGTATTGCTCATTTTATATAAATTATAATGGAAACGCAAATTTCTTACAATTTGACCAATTTTAGCGCTTTTATTTTGACTGTTTATGGCCGTTTTGGCCTGTAACATGATTTTTTTGCCCTAAAAAAACTAACTACCATTTGTTTCTGTCAGGTGCTTATTTATTTAGATTTATACAACACAGCTAAATTTAGCCCATGTTTAATAAAATACTTGTTACTGGCGGAACCGGTTTCATTGGTTCCTGGGTTGTAAAACAATTGCTTGACAAAGGTTATACGGTAAGGATTACAGTAAGGAACAAAACCAGGCAATCGGGTTATGCCCATCTATTGCAACTGGAAGCGGCTTCAACCGGCAAACTGGAAGTTTTTGAAGCTGATCTGTTGCGCGAAGGTTCTTTTGACGAGGCCGCCCGGGGTTGCGATGCCCTCTTTCATTTAGCCTCGCCTTTTACCCTCAGGTTTAAGGACCCTGAAAAGGAACTGGTTGAGCCGGCACTCGCCGGAACAAAAAATGTATTGGGGGCTGCAACCAGGTCTGGCACAATCAGGAAAGTTGTACTGACCTCAAGTGTTGTGGCCATATTTGGCGACAATGGTGATATGCAGGACAAGGGGCTGGCTGCCTTTACGGAAAGGGACTTTAATACCACAAGCTCGGCTTCCCACCAACCTTATTCGTATTCCAAAACATTGGCTGAAAAAGCTGCCTGGGAAATCGAGGCCGGGCAAAACCAATGGGAAATGGTGGTCATAAATCCGGCTTTTGTAATGGGGCCGGCAATTTCACCAACAAGTGATTCAGAAAGCCTCCAGTTCATGAAGAATATCATCTCCGGTAAATACTTCTCCGGCGTCCCTAAATTGAATTTCGGGCTGGTAGATGTAAGGGATGTTGCCAAAGCCCATATACTTGCCCTCGAAAATGAATCCGCCAACGGCAGGTATATCATTTGCGAACGTTCTGCATCTATTATGGAAATTTCCGCCATCGTTAAAAAATACTTCCCTGGCAAATTCAGGCTACCCCTGATGGAATCACCAAAGTTCATGCTATACCTTATTGGCTGGGCCTTTGGATTAACCGGGAAATTCATCAGCCGGAATGTTGGTTTTGCCCTTGCATTCGATAACCGCAGGAGTATCCAGGAACTGGGTATAGTCTATACCCCCATCGAAACCAGTATCCGTGATATGGTCGAACAAATGCAAAACGCCGGTAAAAAAGCCTAGTGGTGTTTCATCATCATCATGGGCTTATGCGTCAGCACAAGGCTGATGAAGAACTGGCTCAATCCGTCTTTAGGAGCATTCCCCAAAGTCTGGTTATCATTTCCTGTCCAGGCCCTTTCCTGGAAACTGCCGCTATATCCGGCTTGCAGTCCAATTCCGCCGGAAGGGTGTTTGGGGGATGTTAAAATAATCCCAATGCCAAGCCTGTAGGTAAAGAATTCGTTTTTGAAACCCAGCGCACTTATATCGTTCTGTACATTGGGTGATTGCAGCACATCATCAAAGGGCACAGAAGAATTGTCTTTGTAGAAACGAGCCTGGTACCATTGATACCCTAACCCCGCAAAAGGATAAAGCATTGACTGCTTATTCTTTATTACGCTGTACCCGATATCACCGCCAAGGCCAATATAACGCATATTACTGCTCTTTGTACCTCGGCTGCCGTTTAGGCCGGTACCGCCACTTAAATTAAATCCGGATACTATGCGCTTTCTTTCTTTTAGCCAGCCCAATTGTAAAGTACCTGTCTGGTCCTTTAATTGTTTGTATTGTTCATAGTTGGCAATACGACTATTGAGTCCGTCAAAATTTTGGAAACTTACCCCAATACCAAGTACAGATTGAGGCATGAACTCTTCAAATTTGTGGTGCTGCGCCTTTAAACCTGCTGATGCCAGCACCAGCGCGAAAAGGAATATCTTTTTCATAGCTGAATTATTTGTTTGAATTACAATCGGGAAAACAGATTAGTTGCCATTTGCCAAAAAATGGTCATTTAAAAGCCATTTTTACAGATATTTAAGCAAAAAATGCAGCAAACAAAGATTGCTATCCTGGGTGCAGGTTTTATTGCAGATATCCATATCGAAAGCTATCATCGTTTTATCCCGGAAGCGGAAGTCGTGGCCATTTACGCCCGTGACCCGGCTAAAGCTGCTGCCTTTGCCCAAAAGCACCATATTCCCAATTGGTACGACAACCTTGATCGGTTAATTGCCGAATCGGGTTGCGAAGTGGTTGATATCTGCCTGCCAAATTTCCTTCATGCGCCAGTTACCCTTAAAGCGGCTGCCGCCGGTAAGCACATTATTATTGAAAAGCCGCTGGCACTTACCCTCGAGGAAGCCGATTCCATGATCGCTGCCTGTAAATCGGCAGGTGTTAAACTGATGTACGCCGAAGAGCTTTGTTTCGCCCCTAAATATGAAAGGGTAAGGCATATGGTTAATGAAGGCGCTATCGGGAATATTTATATGCTGAAACAGGGGGAGAAGCATAATGGTCCGCATTCCGACTGGTTCTACAATAAGGAATTCTCCGGTGGCGGCGTACTGATGGATATGGGTTGCCATGCCATCGCCTGGTTCAGGTGGATGCTGAATAACGCCAAAGCGGTTAGTGTTTATGCGACCATGGCTACAGTGTACCATAAGGGAAAGACCGTTTGTGAGGATAATTCTGTGGTGATTATTGAATTCGAAAACGGGGTTACTGCTGTTGCGGAAAACAGCTGGGCCAAACATGGCGGGATGGACGACCGTTGCGAGGTGTATGGCACAGAAGGAGTGGTCTATGCCGACCTGTTTATGGGCAATGCGGCTGTTTCCTACAGTAAGAACGGTTATGGGTATGCGATGGAAAAAGCGGATACAACAATTGGATGGAGCTTTACTATTTATGAAGAAGTCTTTAACCAGGGATACCCCCATGAACTGAAACATTTTATTGAATGCGTGCAAAAAGATAAAACGCCTCTCGTTACCGGTGAAGACGGCCGCGCTGTACTGGAAATAATATATGCAGCCTATGCGTCTGCTGCACAGGGGAAAAAGATTATGTTACCCTTTCATCCGAAAGTTGACAGGCCGATCGACTTATGGCTTGGAAATGCTAAATAAAGTATATGGAAATTAAAATATTTGATACCTATAACGAGTTGTCCCGCCTTGCTGCAAATGATTGGTTGCAATTATTAGCACCAGTAAAAAACCCATTGGTTTGTGTGGCTTCAGGTGACAGCCCTGCCGGTTTATATAAAAGTCTGGTGCAATTGTCAGGCGATGGCAAATGGGATGCCGGCAAGTATAATTTTTTAGGCCTTGATGAATGGTTGGGGATGAATGGACAGGATGAAGGTTCCTGCCGGTACCACCTCGACCAGCAGTTTTTTTTCCCGCTGCAGGTTGCTGCTGGAAAAATTTCCTTTTTTGATTGCAGGTCCGCAGACCTTCAGGCAGAATGCAAAAAAGCGGAAGATTGCATTGCGAATAACGGCGGATTAGACCTGGTGATACTGGGACTGGGTTTAAATGGCCATGTTGGCATGAATGAACCCGGAACCGATGTGGCTTCACGGTCGCATATAGCCGAACTGGATCCGCAATCCGTGCAGGTCGGGCAAAAATATTTCACCCGCCCCCAGGAACTTACTGGTGGACTTACCCTTGGCCTGGCCACTATCCTTGAAGCCAGGTATATCTTCCTTATTGTTAGCGGATTACACAAAGCCGGAATCGTTAAGGAGCTATTGGAAGGACCTGTTTCCAACTCGCTTCCGGGTAGTTTATTAAGGAACCACCCTGGCGCTACGATTTACCTGGACAAAGAATCAGCTTCCTTGTTGTCTGAAAAAACCCTTGCTCATTATCGGGTTAATATGAGTGATAATACTGCTGCACATGAAACCGGGGGAAGCTTTGATATTCTGTCCACAAGGATATTTGCAGTGCCCAGGGAGCGTTTGTTCCGGGCCTGGACAGATCCCGTACAATTAGCCCGCTGGTGGGGTCCCAAAGGTTTTACTAATACCTTCCGGGAGTTCAATTGCATACCTGGCGGTAACTGGATTTTTACGATGCATGGCCCTAATGGCGTTGATTATCCGAATCATAGCAGGTTTATCAGCATCGAGGAACCCGTTCAAATCATACTCGACCATATTAATGCGCCAAAATTCAGGTTGGCGGCCAGTTTTGAAGATCTGGGCGGTCATACCCGGCTTAATTTCCGGATGATATTTGATGATAAAGTTGTGCGCGATGCTGTTAAAGTTTATGCCGTTGATGCCAATGAGCAAAACTTTGATCGCTTACAGGTTGTGCTTGACCAGGTTGATGGATAGATTTTAAAACTGTTTTAAAAATCCTTTGCAGCTCAATTCACTGTTGCCGCCTCGCCTTCCGGTAAAGATTTGGAAATGGCCGGAAGCCTATCCGTTTATTCAAACTAACTTTAAGTATGCGTTTTTTAATTCTACTTTTTTTGTTGCCCATTCAGTTGGTCGCACAATCGTTTTCTACTAAAGAAATTGCCAGATGGGAAAAACAAAGCCAGCGGGTAAGTATTATCCGCGACAATTGGGGGATTCCCCATATTTATGGCAAATCCGATGCTGATGCGGTATTTGGATTGCTTTATGCACAGTGCGAGGATGATTTTAAACGTGTGGAACAGAATTATATTGAAAAATTGGGCAGGCTTGCAGAAGTTAAAGGTAAAGATGCTATTTATGACGACCTGCTGATCAGGATGGTGCTTGATTCTTCTGCTGCCATTAAAGATTACCAGCATGCCCCGGGTTGGTTGAAGGAATTATGCAATGCTTTTGCCGATGGCATTAATTTTTATCTTTTCAAACATCCTTCTGTAAAACCTGCACTGCTGAAACGCTTTCAGCCCTGGTACCCTATGCTTTGGACAGACGGAAGTATTGGCGCTATTAGTACTGCCGATATCGGCATTAATGAATTAAAGGCTTTTTACGGAGATGCTGCCCCCGTCGCTAAAATAGCCGGGCCCCTGGATGAAAAGGCAACCGGCTCCAACGGTTTTGCCATTTCACCATCAATTTCGGCATCGGGCAATGCTATGTTGTATATCAACCCGCATGTCAGCTTTTATTTTCGCCCGGAAGTGCATATGGTTTCAGAAACAGGCCTCAATGCATATGGTGCAGTAACCTGGGGACAGTTTTTTATCTACCAGGGTTTTAATGAATTCTGCGGATGGATGCATACTTCAAACGCTGTTGATGCAGCAGATTCATATATTGAACAGTTAAGTAAAAATGATAAAGGGTGGACCTACAAATATAATGAACAACAGTTGCCGGTAACTGTAAAACCAATAGTAATCAGGTATGTAAACGGGTCAGTCATGGAATCAAAGACCATTCCCGCTATGTTTACCCATCACGGACCCATTATGGCAAAACGCAATGGGCAATACCTGAGTATGAAAGCAGATAATCGCCTGTTGAACGGATTGATACAATGCTGGCAGCGCACCAGGGCTAATAGCCTGGCAGCTTTCGAAAAAACCCTCGACCTGAAAGGGAATATTTCCAATAACACGGTCTATGCCGATGCCGCCGGAAATATCGGTTACTGGCATGGCAACAGGATTCCTGTCCGGGACCCGTCGTTCAACTGGAGCAAACCTGTAGATGGTACCATAAAAGCCACCGAATGGAAGGGCTTGCATCCGATCAGCGAAACCGTACACCTGCTCAATCCTGCAAACGGCTGGTTACAGAATTGTAACTCAACTCCGTTTACGGTTGCAGGGACTAACAGTCCGGTTCAAACGAACTATAGGGCATATATGGCGCCTGATGGCGAAAATTTCAGGGGTATTAATGCAGTCCGGGTATTGAGCATGGAGAAAAGCTATACACTTGATAAACTTATAAAGGCGGGCTACGATAAACACCTGGCAGCATTTGAATTGCTGGTGCCCGCATTGCTTAAAGCATTCGATAAAGATATCTTGCCAGGTGATACTTTATACGCCTACCTGGCCGGACCAATTGCTGTTCTCCGGCAATGGGATTTAAATAGTGGTGAAAAATCAATCGCAACTACCCTTGCTGTTGAATGGGGACAGAAAATATTGCCGGCAATTTTTCGCACCAGGGATATAGAGGATGAGGAACTGGACCAGGTGGCAAAAACAAAATTATTTGCAGCTGATGCAAGCAGCCAGGAATTATTAATGCCATTGCTGGGTGCGATCCGGGAACTGCAAATAAAATATGGCCGCTGGCAGTTACCCTGGGGCGAGATCAACCGCTTCCAGCGAATATCCCCGGCAATTGACCTGCAGTTTGATGATGCACAACCCAGCGTACCCGTTGGTTTCACTTCTTCCACATGGGGTATGTTACCTTCATATGTAAGCCGGCAATTCCCGGGTACGGTAAAACGGTATGGGGTTAACGGCAATAGTTTTATCTGTGCGGTGGAATTTGGTAAAAAAGTAAAAGCGAAATCATTGCTTGCTGGTGGAGAAAGTGGAAACCCACACTCCCCGCATTTTAAAGACCAGCTGGAAATGTATTCCAAAGGGGAATTCAAGGATGTTCTTTTTTATAAAGAAGATGTCCTGAAGCACGCAGAACGGACCTATCATCCGGGTGATTAATATTTCGGTATGCTAACCATTGCAAAACAGGAAGAGATCCTTACAAAAATTGCCCTGGCACTGGAGAAGAATTTACAAAAATTCAATTCTGGGGGTGTAGTGGAAGAATTGCACCAGTTCAGGGTAAAAACGAAAAGGGTCAATGCACTTTTGTCGCTGGTAAATGCCTGCAAACCAGATAGTGATTTGATAATCGAAAGTAAACCCCTTGCAAGGTTATTTAAGGAAGCCGGGAAAATCAGGACTGCAGATTTAAACATCAGCCTGATGAATAAATATGGCTTTACAGATGAAGCCCTGCAAAGGGAACAATATGAACTGTTGGACAGGCTGGTCCTGATTTTCAAGCTTGACCTTGATACTAAAATCCGCAAACTGCGAAAGTCTTTAAGGAAAATCAGGACAAAACTTTTCGATATAAAAAATGATGCTGTAGTTGCCTTTTGCAATGACCTGATCAGTTCGGAAATCCAGTTTTTCTCCGGCACTTACCATAATTCAGGTTTGCATGAGAACCGTAAGAAAATAAGGCACCTGCTCACTGCCTTGAAAATATTAAATAAACGCCGTACAGATCAGCTTCGTGTGAATGTTGAATACTTATACAACTTGCAGCTGCAGATCGGCGAATGGCACGACCTGCTTATGTTCGCTACTAACTTTAATGGCGCAGGTATTGAAAATGAGCTTTTATTGCAAAACCTGAATGTTCAGGTAAATAGTAAAATGTCGGGTATTAATGATATGGTCCTGGATTTCGAAAACAAGTTATTTTTACCCTGAGTTATATTTTGACTATGCAACAGAAATTAGCGCTTATTGCTATTGTGGTTGATGATTATGATTTGGCTATTGCATTTTATACCCAAAAAATGAATTTCCAGCTGGTTGAGGATACCGCCTTAACAGATACGAAAAGGTGGGTGGTTGTAGGGCCGAAAGGGGATGGGGGATGTAACCTCCTTTTAGCGAAAGCAGCTACTGATGAACAGGCGGGCAGGGTTGGAAACCAGACCGGTGGCCGTGTATTCCTGTTCCTGCATACCGACAACCTGGACCGCGATTACCAATATTTTACGGGCAATGGAATTTCTTTTGTACGGCCGCCAACGGAAGAACCTTTTGGCAAGGTTGCTGTATTCAAAGACCTGTATGGAAATCTTTGGGACCTGGTTGAACCAAAACAACAAAAGCCGATTCTCCAATAATGACCCGGAAAAAAATCCTTGCTATTTGCGGTAGCACCAGGAATAATTCTACCAACCATCGCCTGATAAAAGCGATTAGCCAACGATTTGCTGACCGGGTTGACCTAGTTCCCTTTAATGAAATTGGTACTATTCCGGTTTTTTACCCGGGTATTCCTCCCGAAGAGCATCCACCGCAGGTATTGGCATTCCGGCAACATATAAAAAATGCCGACGCAGTACTGATTTGTACACCGGAATATGCCCATGGCGTTCCCGGTGCTCTGAAAAATGCTATCGACTGGACGGTATCTTCCGGCGAATTTTCCCAAAAAATCACTGCATTGATCACCGCTTCAACCGATGGCAGATTTGGCCATGCAGCTTTATTAGAAACCCTTAAAGTGATTGAATGCAAAAACATTTCTGAACTTCATCTGATCATATCCTTTATACAAACGCGATTAAATACCGAAGATGATTTCACCGATGAAAAAACAAGGAATGATGTTGAAGCCCTGATGAATGCCTTATTGCTGACCATTAACACAGGATGATCATATTTGTCATTCCGTTTATTTTAAAAAACAAATCAATGTCTTCAAAAATTGCACTCGTTACCGGAGCAAGCCGTGGCCTTGGAAAGGATATGGCTGTTTCCCTGGCTAAAAAAGGAATCGATGTTATAATAACCTACCATACTAATAAAGAGGAAGCCGAAAAAGTAGCCAGCCAGATTGTCAAAGGCGGACAAAAAGCTGCTGTTTTACCATTGGATATGTCCAAATTATCTCTGCTTGATGAATTTGTAACTAAGGTTTCAGCTGTTTTGCAATCGACCTGGAACACCGACAAATTTGATTTCCTCATCAACAATGCCGGCGTAGGTGCTACAATCCCCATTGCGCAGGCTACAGAAGAAGCTTTTGATCACTTATTGCATATCCACTTTAAAGGAGTCTATTTCCTTACACAGAAATGCCTGCCTATTTTAAATGACCAGGGGGGCATTGTTAATATTTCGTCTGGCACTACCCGTTTTTGTGTTCCCGGCTATTCAATTTATTCTTCTATGAAAGCCGCGGTTGAAGTGTTTACGAAATATTTGGCAAAGGAGCTGGGGCAAAAGGGGATAAGGGCGAATATAGTTGCCCCCGGGGCAACTGAAACTGATTTCAATAATGCAGCTATTAGGAGTAATCCGCAAATGAAAGCCTTCATTACCAGTCAAACACCACTTGGGAGGGTCGGTCAGGCCGACGATATTGGCAGTGTGGTTGCATTTCTCTGTACAGAGGATGCCAGGTGGATCAATGGACAAAGAATCGAAGTATCGGGTGGGATCAATTTATAAGTCAGGGAACTACGGACCCTCAAAAATTGGTTGTAAATTGACTGTGGTTCCGGAAATCATTTATAGCTATGGCTCCAGGAAAAATATTTTATATAAGTGCAATAGGCATTCTACTCACTTGCATGTTCTGGGCAATGTCTTCCTGTAGCAAGGAATATAGTTATGAAGCCCGGACTGTAATCGATTCCCTTCCTTCTGTGGATACCCTGAATAGCCATGATTCTATTCCCGTTATTGGCCTGGAATTTCCCGTTTGTCCTGGCTGCGACAGCATCGAAAAACTTTCACCATATTACTGGAGCTTTATAGTAAATAAGAGATTGGTTTGTGGAACAATTACGGCTACCTATGTGAATTATGAACGAACCGGGATTACTTTTTTTGGTCCTTCTGCCTGCGCCATTGACAGCGGGCTAGTTATAGATGCATTTTTTGACGCCGGATTGTTGAATGCTAATAATAACAATTTCCAGGCGAACAGGGTAAACTGGCAGTATTACGATAACAACATAAATAACCAGATCCTTTCCTCCTGGATGCCACACGTATTTAATGTTACGATTGATAGTTATTCGCATGAAACGGGTATAGCTGTTGGTGGATTCAAAGGGTATGCAAAGATGCTGATGGGGGATAGTGTGGCGGTTTCTGATGGAAGGTTTAGGATTTTACTTGAAAAATAACACTTGTAACACCACCTGGTGAAATGAAAGCATGCAAACCAATTGTCCTGCGAAATGGCCAGGAAATTGAAATTGGCCAATATGAAACCAGTGATATCGGAGCACTGGTAAACTACCTGTCGGCATTAAGCGCTGAAACCCGTAGCAGGTTTGGCCCGCATCCATTTGATAAAGAGACGGTATCTGCATTGTACAAATATCCATCACCTTTTATGGGATTCATTGCAAGGATAAAAGGCCTGCAGAAAATCATTGCTTATGCTGTTTTAAAAGTCGGCCTGCTGGATCATGACCTGAACCGTTTGCAGCAGTATGATTTCCAACCTGATCCCATGCATGATTTTACTTTTGCGCCTTCCGTGGCAGATGCCTGGCAGGGTACCGGTGCAGGAACAGCTGTTTTAAATTATATCGTTGATGTGTTAAAGCATGTTGAGAAGCCGAGGTTAATCCTTTGGGGTGGTGTTCAGGTATCAAATCACCGCGCAGTATGGTATTACCAAAAAAATGGTTTTACTACCCTGGGCAGGTTCGAAAACAATGGCTGGAATTACGACATGGCCCTGGAAATATCCAATACTTCTCCTGAAATGGATATTATTGGTTAATATCCTTTCCTTCTTTTAATTGCCGTTTATACAACTGGATGGCATTTTCATACCCTAAATACAATGCATCACAAATTAAGGCGTGCCCAATGGAGACTTCATCTAAATAGGGCACCTGTTTCGCGAAATATTGCAGGTTGTGCAGGTCAAGGTCATGCCCCGCATTGATGCCCAGTCCAAGTTCATGCGCCAGCTTCGCGGCTGCAACATATGGGGCAACCGCAGCCGCAGGGTCCTGTGCATATTGCCTGGCGTAACTTTCGGTATACAACTCAATCCGGTCGGTGCCTGTAGCTGCCGCGCCTTTCACCATCTCAGCAACCGGGTCAACAAAAATGGAGGTCCTTATTCCGGCTGCTTTGAATATGCCGATCATCTTAACCAGGTACTCTTTATTGGCAATGGTATCCCATCCATGGTCTGAAGTGATCTGTCCTTCGGCATCAGGAACCAAGGTTACCTGGTGTGGCTTTACTTCCAGGACCAGGTCAACAAATTTTTGTTCCCTGCAATTGCCCTCAATATTGAATTCTGTAGTTATAATGGGCCTGATTGCCCGTACATCTGCATAGCGGATATGGCGTTCATCCGGACGCGGGTGCACTGTTACCCCGTCGGCTCCGAATTGCTGGGCATCTATTGCTGCTTTCAAAACACTTGGGTTATCACCACCCCGGCTGTTCCTGATGGTGGCAAACTTGTTGATATTAACGGACAACTTGGTCATGCCGCAAAGATAAGGAGCCCAAAATCAATTACCACCGGGCTACCAGCTTCAGGTTCAGTAGCCTTGGGGTTAACCGGTTCGGAATGGCATAAGTGGTATTGGAAAAATCCTTAACCAGCAGGTATGAAATCGTATTGGCATGGTCAATAATATTAAATACCTCAAGGGTTGCCCAGATATTTTCAAAATTCCTGAATGGACTATGGCTCCTTCGTTTTGACTGGTCACTATCCAGCAACAGGGCACTAAACCCGATGTCTATGCGCAGGTAAGGATCTATTACCAGCGCATTACGGTATTTTACGTTATTAGGTATATTGTAAGGTAGGTTTGATCCATAAATGGTATTGAGATAAACCTTAAAGTTTTTATTGGTGGATAAATAATCCTGGAAGAACATACCCAGCGTTATGAACCGGTCTGATGGTCTCCTCAGCCAGCCATGTTGCGTAAGGCTGCTGTCTGTAATATTATTGAGGCTATCGCGCGTATAATTATAATAATAGTCGTTATTAATATTTTCCATGGTTCGCATGAAACCCAGGCTGAGATAGCTTTCCGCATCTTTCACGATTTCACCGAATAACCTTGTTTCAATTCCTGCGGCATAGGCTTTTGCGCTGTTTTCACCATAGTAGCGCAGCCTTACATTGTCAATATCATAAGGAACCACATCCCACATGTTTTTATAATAGGCTTCTGTAGTTAATTTAAGTACCCTGTTAAATGCCTTAAAATTATAATCCATGCCCGCACTTACCTGCCAGCTTTTTTGGGCCTTAAGTGCTTCATTCACCGTCCCATCGTAGCGGCGCATTTCGCGGTAAAATGGCGGCTGCTGGTATATACCGGCACTACCCCTGAATATAATGTCCCTTGACCAGTGCATGGGTTTCCAGGAAATTCCCATACGCGGCGATACCAGCAATTCCCTGTTGAGGTCATTGTAGTTAAGCCTTATTCCGGCTTGCAGGCCGACGCCTGTTGAGTCGCCAAAGGAAATATTGTCCTGTAAATACCCACTGAAACGGTTTGCCCCGATATCGGCATTTGATTTAAGGGAACTGAACAGTGTGAGTTCCCCGGGCCTGTAGGGTAGGGAATAACCTGCGGAATCCTGGTATTCGAATTCCCGAAGCTGGTCCTGTATTTGCTGGTGGTCATATGAAAGTCCCCACATCCAATAATGACTGCCCCGGTCATAATATCCCTTGTGTGAAAGGTTCCAGACATCAATATTTAAACTGTTTCGCGCATAGTTCAGGAACTCACCTGCTCCTAATGGATTTACTATAGATCCGAATCCGGGTTTTGTTTCATCGAAAGACCTTTCCCCGAATAAGTAAGTACCGGAAATGTCTATAGACTCTTTTTCTGTATCTCGGAATCTTGAAGCCATCCATTTTAGCCGAAGGTCCCTGCGCACCTGTTGCACCAACGACAGCCCAACCATATTTGTCTTATACTGGTCTTCTTCACTTCCGTTGAAATATATATCCAGGCCCAGGTTTGCGGTAAAGTATGGTGAAAAAACAGAACTTGAAGGCTGGCTGAATTCTGGTTTCAGGTTGAATTTTGTCTGGGAGAAATTGCCAAAGAGTTCTACCGCCCAATGGTCATTGAACTGCCAGGTAAAAAGGCCTTGCAGGTCTGCAGATGAAGGAACATAACTCCCTTTTGTTTCCTGGCTGGCCAGCAGGTTGCGGTTATTCCGGTTCCTGGCACCTATGAGGTAACTGAAACGGTTATGTGCTGCAGTTCCTTCAAGCTCAAGACCCTGTTCCAGCAAACCAATATAGGCAGAACCACCGGATTGCTTCGGCTTTTTGTATTGTATATCCAGGACAGAAGATAGTTTGTCGCCATACTTTGCCTGGAAACCGCCGTTGTAAAAATTTACATTGCGGGTCATTTCCGGGTTGATGAAACTCAATCCTTCCTGTTGGCCACTTCTTACCAGGTAGGGTCGGTAAACCTCAAAATCATTTACATAAATGAGGTTCTCATCATAGCTGCCACCCCTTACGCTGTAGTTTGAGGTTAGTTCATTACTGGAACCTGTAAAAACCTTGATGAGGCTTTCTATGCCTCCACCCGGTGTGGGTATATTGATGGCCTGCCTTGGATTAACAGTTACTAATCCCGCTTCGCGCCTGCTTCGTTCATCCCTTACCGTTATTTCCTTTAATTCCTGTATGCCTTTTTCCAGCCTGACCGTAACTATTTCTTCCTCGTGGTTACTTAATAAAAAATTTCTTTGGTAAGATTTGTAGCCCTGGTAAGAAAATATAAGCGCCACTGCTTTTTCAGCCTGGACGGAAATCCGGAACTGACCTGAATCATTGGTTTGGGTGCCGCCCGTTTTGCCCAGTATAACTATATTAACACCTGCCAGTGGTAGGTCATTTTCATCTACAACGATTCCTGCGATTGTTGCCATCTTTTTTTGGGCGAATACGGAACCGGCAGAAAGAACCAGCAAAAAAAACAAAACTACTTGTAATGGTTTCAATCAGTCAGCTTTAGGTAGTACCGGGGATTGGAAAGTATTAATTCTCTTTGTCAATATGCTTCAATGCAGAAATTATTGCTTTCGGGTCCGGGGCATGAAAAACGGCACTTCCGGCAACCAACGCATGGGCGCCTGCTTCATACAATGCCCTGGCATTGCCAAGGTCAACCCCGCCATCTACTTCAATTTTCACATTCAGTCCGTGTTCATCAATTTGTTCCCTCAGGGTCTTTATTTTATTAAGTGCATTGGGTATGAATTTTTGGCCGCCAAACCCGGGATTTACACTCATCACCAATACCAGGTCAATATCCGCCAGCACTTCCTGCAAAAATTGAACCGGCGTATGCGGGTTAATCGCAACACCAGCCATCATGCCCAGGTCCTTTATTTGCTGGATATTCCGGTGCAGGTGCGGACAAGCTTCATAATGGACTGTCAGGATATCTGCCCCTGCTTTGCGAAAAGCCGCTGCATATTTGCCCGGTTCCTCAATCATCAGGTGAACGTCACAGATTTTTTTTGTTGCTTTCCTGATATGTTCAATTACCGGCAGGCCATAACTGATATTAGGCACAAAACGACCATCCATTACATCAAGGTGAAACCAGTCTGCTTCGCTTTCATTCAGCATCCGGCATTCGGCCCTGAGGTCCAGGAAATTCGAAGCTAAAAGGGATGGGGCTATGATCATAATACAAGATAAGGAAATTGGGAAAATGGTTTTTTATCACTTTTTCGACTTAACCCTGGCGGCAGCTTCAACGGCTTCCTTGAAGTTTTTATCTAACGCATAAGCCCGGGTATAGCAGGCCAGGGCTTCTTCCTTCAATCCCAGTTGCTCATAACACCGGCCCTGCCAGTAATAGGCGTCCGGAAATGTATTGGAAACAGTTGCAGCAAGTTTGAATTGCTTAAGGGCTTCATCCAGGTTTTTCTGGTCAAAATAGATGATCCCTTTTTCAATATAGGCTTCCTGGAATTTCCAGTCCATGCCAATGCAGGTGCTGAATTGCTCCAGTGCTTTATTATAGTTTTTTACATTGGCGTAATAAACTCCTTTAATAAAAACCGGGTCTATCATTTCCTTGGCCGAATCCCTGGCAATAATCATGTCGGCAAGTACAAGCGCCCTGGGATTTTTTGATTCTGCATAAAGGTTGGCCAGGGTAATGGCCGTTAGCTGTAGGGGTTGCAGGGCAAATGATTTTTCAAGGTCTTTTTGGGCCGCTGCTGTATCCTTTTTTTCGAGGTAAATCAGTGCTCTTTCATGGTATGCTTCAAAATCGAGCGAATCTTCCCCGATAATTCCGGTATAGGTCTGTATAGCCTCATCATATTGTTTGTTTTGCTGCAAAGCTTCTGCCATTCGCCGTTTCAGGTTCATATTGTTGCCATATTTGCTCATCAGCTCTTTCAATACCTGTTGTGCCTCCGGTGCTTTGCCCATCATAAAAAGGGTATTGACCCTTTGTTCTCCCAACGGTTCCGATGGTGCTAAGTTCCATGCTTGCATAAGGTCGGCATAAGCAAGTTCATATTCCCCCGCATGGCTCAGCATTTCTGCCCGCCTGATATAAAGGGCAGGTTCTTTGGGACTGGCCTTTATACTGTCTGATATACCCGAAAACTGGGCCTGCTGGAAAATATTGGTAGAAGCCGTTTTCTCCGAAGATGAACTATCCCTTGACCGGCATCCGGAATCAACCATAAAAACAACGAGCATTACCCCTGCAAACAATGATTTCATTTGCCAAAGCTATGGTTTTCGGCAAAATCAACTTATACCAATACATTTGCGCGGTAAACAGTTGTAATATTTTATGGTATCATTGAATAATTGGCTGGGATTTTCTTCCCTGGTCTTGTTTAGCTGGTTTAATTTTAGTGGTAACCCCAAAACGGCCGATGCTTACCCGCAAATAGCCGATACCCTTCATTATCCCGAAGAAACACATTTTAAAAACCTTCGCCAGTTGACATTTGGCGGAGATAATGCTGAAGCTTATTTCAGCTTCGACAGTAAATACCTTATTTTCCAGCGGACCAATCCCAAAGAGGGCCTGCCCTGCGACCAGATATTCATCGCGAAGGTCCCTACGAAGCCTGATGAGCCCTTCCAGCCTAAAATGGTGAGCAGCGGTAAAGGGCGTACAACCTGTGCCTATTTCCTGCCCGACGGGAAACATTTTATTTATGCCTCAACGCATCTCGGCGGTGATGCCTGTCCCCCGGTTCCCGACCGCAGCAAATATGGTAATCGCTACATCTGGCCATTGTACGAGTCCTATGATATTTTCATGGCTGATACGAATGGCGTGATCATAAAGCAGCTTACCCATTCAAAAGGGTATGATGCTGAAGCTACCCTTTCACCCGACGGGAAGAAAATGATTTATACCAGTGATAAGGATGGTGACCTTGAGTTGTATATCATGGACCTGAAATCTGGTAAAGAAAAGCGTATAACCCATACTGTTGGCTATGATGGCGGGGCCTGGTTCAGCCGTGATGGCAAAAAAATAATCTGGCGCGCGAGCCGGCCTGATACTCCCGAAGAAATTAAGGAATTCAAGGATCTTTTGGCTGAACACCTGGTTGCGCCTACACGTATGGAAGTCTATACTGCAAATGCTGATGGCAGTGATGTTAAACAGGTTACCAACCTGGGCCAGGCTAACTGGGCCCCGGTATTCCTTCCCGACAGCAAACGCATATTATTTGCTTCCAACCACGAATACAAGCGGGGATTCCCTTTTAACCTGTACCTGATGGACCCTGATGGCAGCAATATAGTAAAAGTCAGCCGCGATAAAGGATTCGATGCATTTGCAATGTTTAGCTATGATGGCCGTAAGATTGTATTTTGCAGCAACAGAAACAATGGTGGTACGCATGATACCAATATCTTTGTGGCAGATTGGGTAGAGAGTAAGTAAAGGTTTCAGCATTCATTAATTTAGAAAGTATAAATAATAAATATGTATAACGGTCTACTACACCTGCATTCCCTGATGCGCTGGATTATCCTGGTGCTGCTTGTCCTCGCAATAGTGCGTCATTATAAAGGCATGAACCAAAAGCTTTCATATAGTGCGTCTGACCGGAAGATCGATTTGTTCCTCATGATCTCTGCGCATATCACCTTAATCATTGGTTTGTACCAATGGTTTGCCGGCGAATTTGGTTTTAGTAAGATAAGGGATATGGGTTTTGGGGAAGTAATGAAAAATGCTCCTTTCCGCTTTTTCGCGGTTGAACACATGTTCGGCATGTTATTGGCCATAACTTTTATCACTATTGGCAGGGGAAAGGGAAAACCAGCCACAGCCGGGGCTGCTGAACATAAAAAAGCTTTCGGATGGCTGCTGGTTGCATTGATCATTATTTTGCTTACTGTGCCCTGGCCTTTCCGTGAAGGCATTGGCAGACCCTGGTTCCCGGGTATGCATTAATGATTATGCTTTTACTGTCCGCATGATTTTTATGAAACTTTGCATTTCATCCATTGTGCCTACACTTACCCGGCACCATTTTCCATCGGGTAATTCACTGGACCTTAAGATGACATCCTTTTCCAGCATGTCTTTGGCAAAGTCACCGGAGTAATTCTTCAGCGGGAAAAATATAAAATTAGTATAAGAGGGTATTGGCTTGAATCCCAGTTCCTGTAAGGATTTTATGGTGAATTCACGCGCCGCTGCATTTTTCTGTTTGCAGCTGGCGCGATGTTCCGGGTCCTTTAAGCTGGCCAATGCGGCGTTCAATGACAATGCGCCTACGCAAAAATTACTGTTGCCAAAATAATTGGCCGACAATGATTTTATAGTATCGGGGTGGGCGATGATAAATCCAACCCTTAGTCCGGCCATCGCATGGATCTTGGAAAAGGTCCGCACAACAATTACATTCTTGTTGCCTTTCAACACCAGGCTGATCATTGATTCGTTATCGGGTGCGTCAAGGAAATCAATGTACGCTTCATCAATGGTTATTGCCGCATGCTTACTGGCTTCCTCGCAAAAGGATTTTAATGCGGCGGGTTTTACAATGGTACTTGTCGGATTAGCCGGGTTACAAACATAAACGTGGGTGGTATTGTCATCAATGGCCTGGAGCATGGCACCCAGGTCATGTACTTTATTCGCATCAAGAGGTATTTCCTTAACTGATACACCAATTTTTTTGGCGGTATTGGGCAAAATGGCAAAAGTAGGGTAGGCGCTGACCAGGTTGCCTTTACTGTAGTGCCGGGCCAGCAAATTCAATGCTTCACCTGAACCGGCGGTGATGAGCAGGTGTTCTTGCGTAACCCCATATTCAGCTGCAAGCTCCTTCTTAAAAGATTGCACTGCCGGAACATTATAAGCATAGCGGTTTGCTGTATTGATAAGGTCTGCAATTGCTTTTTTAGCACCCGGCGCCAGTCCATATGGATTTTCATTGGACCCCAGGTTCAATAAGCGGGTTTCACTGCCCAATTCCCTTGGCAGGTAATCTTCACCGCCCAGCGAGCTTGCGGAAAAGGAAAGACCCAGGGCCGCAAGGGCAGTTTGCTTAAGCCAGAGGCGGCGATGCAGTTGGTTCGGCATGGTTGGAGGTTTGTACAGGAAGTTACTGAATTTTGGTGAGCAGTAAGCGGTAAGCGGTAAGCGGTAAGCGGTAAACGGTAGATTCGAAATTGCACTGCAGATCTTTAAAAATACTGGTATTCAGGATTCATGATTCACCGCTTACGATTTACCGCTTACTGCTTACCGCTTACTGCTCACCCCTTCCCCCCAGCTCCACCACTTCACAGTCCTTCATTTCTGTACCATCAATAACAAAACGGATCAGGGTGCGCACCTTATGCCAGCCCTGTTTGCCGGCAGCACCCGGATTCATATGCAGGCACTGCAAGGCCGGATCAAACTGGACCTTCAGGATATGGGAATGCCCCGAAATAAAGAGGCCGGCTTTTTCAGTCACCAGCCTGGCCCTGACCCCTGGTGCATATCGACCGGGGTAGCCGCCGATATGTTTTATGAAAACCTTCACCTGTTCACAGGTGAAAACAAGTTCTTCGGGATAAACACTGCGCACATCATAACCGTCAATATTGCCATAAACGCCCTTGATTTTGTGCCCCGTTCTTTCTTCCAGCTGGTGGGCAATGGCGATAGTGCCAAAATCACCGGCATGCCAGATTTCATCACAATGCCCCAGGTGCCTGAAGATATTTTCATCAAGCCAGCCATGTGTATCTGATAACAAGCCAATTTTGGTCATATCTGTTTTTCAGTTTGGCAAAATAGGATTTTGTACTTTCATGTAACGATTATTTTATGCCACATTACCATAGCCTGGGCAGTATTCCGCATAAACGGCATACCCAGTTTCGCAAACCCGATGGTTCACTTTATTCGGAACAATTGTTCAGTACTGAAGGTTTCTCCAACGATTATTCCCTTTTGTATCATTGCCACCCGCCCACTGAAATTATTGCAACAGATCCGGCCATTGATGTATTGCCGGTAGTGGCAGAAGAAAAAATGCTGCAGCACAGGTGTTTCGAAGGTTTCAATATCGGGCCGGAAGCGGATTTCCTGCAAAGCCGGAAACCGGTTCTTGTGAACAGTGATTGCCATATAGTACTTGCCGCACCGCAACAAAGCATGGCCAGCTATTTCTACAAAAATGCCGATGCCGATGAAATGATTTTCGTTCACGAAGGCAGCGGGGTATTGAATACCATGTATGGATCCCTGCATTTCGCATATGGCGATTACCTGGTTATTCCGCGGGGCACAATTTACCAGCTTCATTTTGATAACCCCAATAACCGGCTCTTTATTGTTGAATCGTTTAGTCCCATCCGTTATCCCAAACGTTACCAGAGCAAATACGGTCAATTACTGGAACACTCCCCGTTTTGCGAACGCGATATCCGGGCACCGGAACAATTGCAGACTATTGACAAGACTGGCGATTTTATCATCAAAACAAAAAAGCAGGGCCGCTTATACGGGTTACATTACGGTCACCATCCATTTGATGTAATAGGGTGGGATGGATGCTGTTATCCCTTTGCCTTCAGTATCCATGATTTTGAGCCCATTACCGGCAGGATACACCAGCCACCGCCGGTGCACCAGACATTCGAGGCTAATAATTTCGTGGTTTGTTCATTCGTGCCACGGTTGTATGATTACCATCCCGAAGCTATTCCGGCTCCTTATAACCACAGTAATATCGATAGTGATGAACTGTTGTATTATGTAGATGGTGATTTCATGAGCCGCAAAAATGTGACCCGGGGCATGATTACCCTTCACCCGGCAGGGATACCACATGGGCCACACCCAGGTGCTGTGCAAAAAAGTATTGGAAAAAAGGAGACCGGCGAATTGGCGGTTATGGTTGATACTTTTCATCCGCTTCAATTAACCAAAGAAGCCCTCGGTATTGAAAATAAGGGCTATACGATGAGTTGGGCCGAATAATTAATCCCACAAAAAAGAGCCCCATTAGGGGCTCTCTTTTTTTATGAGGTCAATGTGATCGGATTTAATTAATCTTTAATCAGCCACATTTTTGAATGGATGTCATCAGCTCCACTATACTGGCTCGTAAGAGCAGCATTAAGGTTATCGGCATTGGCAGTTGACTCATTACCCGGATACTGGAAACGCATGGGTATTACACCACCATTTCCTGATCCTGATCCTACATCAAATGTAGGAACACCGGTTCTGCGCCATTGTAAATAACCCTGCAGTCCTGAGTTCCGGGCATAGCCCAGGTATTTCTGCAGTAAGATCTGGTTTAAACCATCTCCATTATCGCCTTTGTATTGAACCAAAGACTGGTTCAGGTAATCGTCAAAACTGAAAGGAATGGTATAAGTTACATCCGCGCTGCCATCATTGTTGCGGAATACAACCTGGTTGTCACCATTGTTAATACCATAAAAACGGAACATAGCTTTTATGCCTTCTTCATAATAAGCTTTGGCATCTCCGGTTATCCATTTCCGGTTGATAGCTTCTGCAATGCAAAAGTTTACTTCTCCGTAGCTTAATATAAGGGTTGGTTCAGCAGTATACCCTTTATAATAATGGTTGTAATTATACAGGGAAATTTTCTTATTACCAGACTGTGTAGCCAGTGAACTCATATCATCGCCCGATTTTCCACCTGCGAAAGACCTGAAATCAGTATCTGGGTATCCAAGTCCGCGAGCTGGCTCTGCGAATATCATTGCACGCAGGTCATGTAACGCGCTTAAGTTATCCAGGAGCGTAGCAGCAAGGTTCAGACGGCCGGCATTGTTACCATAGTTGTCCTTATTATCCGGATAATAATTGTACGTGCTGTTGTAAGTATACTGCAGGTTATCCAGGTTGCTGGTGAAAATCGGGTACTGGGTTGGGTTACTTACAATTTTTGCAAATTCTGATTTTACATTCAGGTCTGCATCATCTGCATGGTGGCTCAGTTCAATGAGTACACGCAGTTTATAACTGTTAACAACTTTCTGCCAATGCTTCAGCTGATCCAGGCTGCTACCGGAATAGTAGATATCACCGGAAAATTCCAGGTAACCATTGCTGATAAAGTCAGCTAACATGGTATTAGCCGTATCCAGCCAAAGTAAGGATTGCTTGAAAACATCTTTCTGGGAATCATATTTCGGGGCAGGATTTTCAATGCCCTGCAAAGCTTCATTCATTGGAACGTCGCCAACTTTCTGCGACATATCCACGAAGAAGAAAGAACGGAAAAGTAATCCCAGTGCATGGTATGGGTTATTGTCTGAACCTGCCAGGCGGTTAGCTTCCTTTTCCATGGCGAGCACATTTCTAAGTACACCATAGTTAAGGCCGGCACTGCCGCTCCAGTATTGGTTTAAACCATAGTAGGTGTAATTCGACACAATAAACTGGCTGTACTTATCATAGTCACCACCCGGGAAAACAATCATACTGTTTAAAACGGCGGGCAGAATACGGTTTGGTGGCACCTGCGTTGGCAGGTTATTATTTTTGGAGTTATCCTCAAACTGTTTCGAACAGCCGGTACCTAATACAATGGCTGTAAGAGAAAGTATGATCAGGAATTTATTTGCTTTCATATAAGATTTCTTTATTTATTATAGTTACTTAAACGCTAAACAGGTTAGAAAACAATGTTTACGTTAAAACCATAACTTCTGGTAGTTGGTGTTTGCAAGTCATATTCCCTGCTGAAACCTCCAAATATGTTACGTCCGGGATACTGGTCAACATCCATGTCCTTGAAGGCACTTGGGAAGAAATACAATAAGTTCCTGCCTACGAGGGAAACAGTGACATTAGAAATGGATGTTTTGTTAAGATACTTGCCAGGTAATGTATAAGTGAACACCAGTTCGCGAAGCTTTGCATAAGTTTTACTTACCATAGTATGCTGCGGATCATTATAGAAACTGCTTACATAATCCTGGATCCATCCGGTTGCAGTTTTATTAGGTGTAAAACTCAGGTCTTTCAAATTGGTAATAACACCAGTTGCCGGATCATACTCAATATTGCTTGATCCCCCCACTACCTGTACACCATCACCACCGAGGATGGGGGTGCCATCAGCACGCACAGCGCCTGCATAACCTGCATCACCCCAATGTTGTGACTCATACAAACGGGCTTCACCGATTACACCTTCAACAGTATTTGCGCCACGGCCACCTTCTGTAAGTTTGCGCAGAACGCGGTCCTGGATTCTTCCACCCACCATACCGTCAAACTGGAAGGATAAAGCAAATGACTTATACGTGAATTTGTTGTGAATTGCCCATGACCAATCCGGGTCTGCATGTCCCAGGTATTGTGCCTTCGGCAAATAGATCGGGTATCCGCTTTCATCATGGATTACTTTACCATCTGCAGTTAAAGCTTCATAACTGCCCCACAACTGGTCTACCCTGTCTCCGATTTTGTAAGGATGTCCCGGGTTATTATTGTTATACTGTTCAGTGGCACCGCCAGCGAAGCCAGCATATACTTCCTTATAAGATGCCAGGTTCAGCATCACATCCCAGCGGAATCCACTGGCTGCCTGGACAGGGTTGCCGGTAATAGAAATTTCCCCACCGGTTCTTTTGGTTTTACCACCATTGGTTAAGAAGTAGTCCAATCCACTGGTTTCAGAAATGTACTGGTTAGAAATGTTCGGGCCATCCTCATATACGAAATACGTGGCGGCTAATCCCAAACGGTTCTTCAGGAAACGAATATCAAATCCTGCTTCATAATTGCTCCGGGAAGAAGGTTTGATATTAGGATCTATGGTGTAATTGCGTGCATTGGCTTCCGTTTGGTTATTATACCCCTGGTAGGTATTATAAGGGATTGGGGTGATGGTCTGATAAGTAGGTCCATCATATGGTGTAAAATAATTATTACCATATCCGATAGGACTGTTAGTACCGAGGCTCTGGAAAGCTGTTCCTACATAAGGGCTGGTACCACCACCTTTCACGTTGGCGTAGCTACCCCTTACTTTGAGGAATGATATAAAATCAGGCAGTTTCACATAATCAGATATTGCCGAACTCAGGGAAACTGATGGATAAAAGCCTGTATTGTGTGCAGGATCAAGTGCTGAAGTCTTATCCACACGACCGGTTGTTGAAACCGTAAAGTACTTTTTGTAAGTAAGGTCAACTGAGTAATAAGCACTTAACATCAGCAGGTTTGAACCATAGGAATAAGACCTGGTGGGTTTAAGCGAATTGGAGAAAGCATATACTTCCGGGATGATCAACTGGTCTGTGCTCACATAACTTGAATTATACTTCATGTTCCTGGCAGTTCCACCTACGAATGCATTCAGGGAAAAACCTGAATTGGCCAGGTTTTCATTGCTGTACTTTGCAATGAAGTCTGTATTGTTTTCCCAAAGGTCCCGACGGTCTTCGCGATAGTTACCTTTGCCATGTTCATCACCATAAGGCTTGGCTGACCAGGGGAGCTTTTCAGTGCGGGTCAAATTATAGGTAGTGACATTTGAACGTAACATCACATCAAAATTCTTATTAAACCGGTAAGTAAAAGCTGCCCAGCTATACAGGTCATTCTTGTAATGCCCCCTGAGCCACTCATAGCTGCTGAAATAAGGGTTGGTATAACGCTTGTACTCCACAAAATTAGATTGGATACCTTCCTTACCCGGCTGCCAGTAATTGACAATATTCGGGTCCTTTACATTCCAGTCTGCACCTGTCCATATATCAATGCTGTAAATCATACTGTTTGGACCATAAACGGCGTCAGGTATATTTGGGGTCATCTGCCTGTTGTAGTTCATGCTACCTTCTACCTTGAATTTATCAGTGATATCGTAGCTGCCCAACATGTTAAAATTCACTGCATCCAGTTTGGTATTAGGGGTAATACCGGTTTGGTGTGTATTTGATACTGACATGCGCAGGCTGGCGCGGTCAGAAGCAGTAGAGAAGTTAATGTTGTTGGTGTTTAGTATACCTGTTTGTAAAAAGTTATCCAGGTTGTTTTTTCCACGGGATACCCATGGTGTAGGCTCAATATTTCCGTAAAATTTGTCGCCGTTTAAAAAGGTCGTTGTATAAGTTTTGTTTGGGTCATATTTACCATCGTACTGGGGTAACAACAAACCTGCATCCAGGCGGGGTCCCCATACATCATAGTCCTTATCGTTAACTCCGGAGCCGGTACCATTACTTAGGTAATCGCCAAAAGCATATTTCTGGTTATCACCACCACCATATTCATTCTGCACTTTGGGGTTGGCAATAAATCCTTTGTTAAACTGGGTACTGCTGTTTACTTCAACAGTAAAACCTTTTTTGTTCTTTTTAGCTCTTTTTGTTGTAATGAGGATGGCACCATTGATACCCCTGTTTCCATAAATGGCAGCGGCAGTTGGTCCTTTCAGAACAGTGTATGTTTCGATATCATCCGGACTAAGGTTCCAGGTATCGGAGTTGATGGGGATACCATCAACTACATAGAAATTGAGGGGTGAACCGCGCAGCAAAACTGTTGGTGAAGCCAGCAGTTCCTGGTTGATACCCACGTTCAGGCCGGCTACTTTACCTACCAGGCCGTTTACAGGGTTCGACTCACGGGCTTTTAATAAGTCATTGCCCTTAACCTCCTGTACTGAATAACCCAGTCTTTTAGATTCTTTCTTGATACCCAGGGCTGTTACCACTACTTCACTTACCTGGCCTTCTTCTTTAGCCATGTTAATTGAAAGGGTAGTATTGTCGCCCAGTTTTACCTCTTGTTTGGCATAACCAATAAAAGAGAAAACAAGGACTTCGCCCTTTTTTGCAGAAATGGAAAAATTACCATTCGCATCTGTACTGGTACCTCTGCTGGTACCCTTGATAATTACTGATCCCCCGGCCATCGGCTGGCCTGTTTCATCAGTAACTCTTCCCTTGATTTCAGCTTGTGCAAGCGCCACATTAAATCCCAAAAGTATGGCCAGCATACTTAATGAGACTGCTTGAACAAATCGATGAAATTGTTTCATTAGTGTGAGTTTTGGTTTATTAAAAAAATCATCAGTTAGTTGCCTGATCTGTGTTTGGTTAATACATCAGATCGTTTAATCATTCATTTTGATAAGGACACTTATTATGAACGATTTTTGAATTTAGTATATTAAATAATTGTTAAGGCTTTTTTTGTAAGAAATTTTAAAATAATTTATAAATACTAAACAAATCACCTTCAGGAGACCTCTATTTTTTATTATTTATATACATATCAATCGATTGCGTAATAAGTCCCTGTAAAAAAGACCTTCCGGTTTTGGTTTAAGGCTCAATATTTTTTCAGGGGTACCCTTGAATTGTGGCGCAATATTACCTGTGCATTGTGAACTTATTGCATACAGTTCGTTAACAAATTATTATGAAGAAGGGAATGCTGAAGGGATATTTCCAGGATTTATTTATTAACCTGTATGGCTGTTTCAGGACCATCCGGACTATGTCCCAACCATGTCCCAACCATGTGCCATCCATGTGCCATCCATGTGCCATCCATGTGCCAACCATGCTAAAACAGGCCATTTTACGCAGGATGGCACATGGTTGGCACATGGTTTACACATGAATCAGGGTTAAAAAACCCATATCCGAGCAATATGAAAAATCGATATAATCTGATTATCAATACTTTAGCGTAAATAATCCGGTTTACCCCTGCCAATATTGATACATCCTATCAGTAATCTTTTTACCGCTCACCGCTCACCGCTCACCGTTTACCGTTCACCGCTTACTATTCACCATTTCTTCCTATATTAGGTGAAACTTTTTGCCATATGATCAAATTCAACGAATTGAAGCCGGGCGATTATGTATATGCCCAATATGAAGGAGAACTGTGGGAGGGAATTGTAAACGAATTAAATGCCGAGGATAAGGAAGTTTGCGTGCAGACTGAAGTGCAGGACTTCTGGTTCAAGCCCGAAGACCTGAAACCGATACCCCTTAGTGAAGACCAGTTGGTTAAGCTGAATTTTGAAAAGGAGGTGATGGGCCAGGGCGGCGTTAAATATAAAAAAGGCCCATTCCGGATTCAATTGCCGTCAGAAGGGGCATTTGATGATTTCGAGATATGGTACCGGGAAGACCGACGCCACATTAAGCATCCAATTAATGTTCATGAATTGCAGAATCATTATTATGCAATGACCAAGGTGGAACTGGGTAGAAATTAGCCTGCCAATCGGGCTGGCAACGTGACTGATTGCCCTGAAAGCCCTGATTTAAGTTATATTTGATAACTAATTGCTACATTTTCATTAGAAAAAAGGGAAAATCTGCCCTTTTTTTCTGATTTGTAGTAAATAATCCTATCTTTGCGCTCCCAAAATCTGTATGGCAAAACAAGCACTCATTAAACAGGATGGAATTATTGTTGAAGCACTTTCGAACGCAATGTTCAAAGTTAAGCTGCAAAATGACCACGAAATACTGGCCACCATTTCAGGAAAAATGAGGATGCACTACATCAGGATCCTGCCTGGCGACAAGGTAGGGGTTGAGATGAGTCCATATGATTTGACAAGGGGTAGGATTATTTTCAGATATAAATAATATAGCATCATGAAAGTTCGTGCATCGATCAAAAAACGCAGCGTTGATTGCAAGATCGTGAGAAGAAAAGGCAAGCTGTACGTGATTAACAAAAAAAATCCACGTTACAAGCAGAGACAAGGGTAATCCTTGCTTGTCCTGAATCAGTCATTAGTAAATTGAAAATAGAATCAGATTATGGCTCGTATTGCCGGTGTTGATTTACCAAAAAACAAAAGAGGGGAAATAGGCCTGACCTACATCTTCGGTATTGGCCGTTCTACTGCCCAGTACATTCTTAGCAAATCAAATATCAGTTTTGAGAAGAAAGTAAATGAGTGGAACGATGATGAATTGGCCGCTATCCGTAACACCATAAACGATGAGTTTAAGGTGGAAGGTCAGCTTCGCTCTGAGGTACAGATGAGCATCAAGCGTTTGCTTGATATCGCCTGCTACCGTGGTTTGCGTCACCGTAAAGGGTTGCCTGTTCGTGGTCAGCGTACCAAAACGAACAGCCGTACCCGTAAAGGAAAGCGCAAGACTGTTGCTGGTAAGAAAAAGGCTCCTAAGAAATAAGACATAGTGCCGCTACCGGATCCAAACTTAGGAGGGGGAGGAGCGTCACAATCCTGCTGCATGTGTAACAGGAATAATTAGTAAAGAAAAGATTACCTCATTATCTGTCATGGCAAAACAACAACAAAGTGCTAAGGCTGGTGGAGCGAAAGCTGCCGCCAAAAAGAGAATCGTTAAAGTAGACCATTATGGCGATGCCCATATCTCTGCTACTTTTAACAACATCATCATCAGCTTGACCAATAAAAATGGTCAGGTTATTTCCTGGTCTTCTGCCGGTAAAATGGGTTTTAAGGGTTCTAAAAAGAACACTCCATATGCCGCCCAGATGGCTGCATCAGACGCTGCTAAAACCGCACTGGATGCTGGTTTGAAAAGAGTAGACGTTTTTGTAAAAGGACCTGGTTCTGGTCGTGAAGGTGCTATCCGCTCCCTATCACAATCCGGTATCGAAGTGGTGATGATCAAAGACGTTACACCGTTACCGCATAACGGTTGCCGTCCGCCGAAAAAACGCCGCGTATAATTCTTTTTGATATACCAAAACCCAAGGCCAAAAACCGGCTTTGGGTTTTGGATTTCTATTTTTAAACACTGGGTGCACAATTTATTTTACGATTTTTACCGATTGTGCGCCGTAACTAAAAAATCAAGTTGATATGGCACGTTACACTGGTCCAAAGACCAAAATTTCAAGAATCTTCGGTGAGCCCATCCTGGGAAATGGTAAGTGGCTGAACAAAAACAGCAACCCTCCCGGACAGCATGGTGCTGCCCGCAAGCGCAAGAGCCTGGGTGAATACGCCCTGCAGCTCCGTGAAAAGCAAAAAGCCAAATACACTTATGGTGTATTAGAGCGCCAGTTCCGCAGGACATTTGAAGAAGCCGCACGTCGTAAAGGCGTTACCGGTGAGAACCTGATCAAACTGCTGGAAGCCCGCCTGGATAACACTATTTATCGTATGGGAATTGCCCCTTCTCGTCCGGCTGCACGCCAGCTGGTGAGCCATAAGCATATCATGGTGAATGGCGATGTAGTGAATGTTCCATCTTACCAGTTGAAAGCAGGTGATATCATTACATTTAAACCAACTGCTACAGAGAAAACAGGTTTGACCAGCGCAGTGCGTGGAAAAAACCCTAAGTTTAACTGGATCGATTGGAATGAAACCACCATGACCGGTACATTCATCGCGTACCCTGAAAGGGAAAGTGTTCCTGAGAATATCAAGGAGCAACTGATCGTCGAACTGTACTCTAAGTAATAGTGGATAATCATTAACCAATTTCGGAACTTACAAAACGTAAATCGTACATACAAATGGCCATTTTAAACTTTCAGAAACCCGACAAAATCGTATTGCAAAAAGCAAATGATTTTGAAGCACAATTTGAATTTCGTCCATTGGAACCTGGTTACGGTGTAACCATTGGTAATGCACTCCGCAGGGTATTGCTGAGTTCATTGGAAGGATTCGCTATCGTGGGTATCAGGATTGAAGGGGCTGACCATGAATTTGCCACCATTAAGGGCGTTACAGAAGATTTAACTGATATCATCCTTAACCTGAAGCAGGTTCGTTTCAAAAAAACTATTGATACAGAAGTTACCAATGAGAAGATCGTTCTGCATATTAAAGGCAAGAGCGAGTTCACTGCCGGTATGATCCAGGAAGGCACCCAAAGCTTCCAGATCATGAACCCCGGGCAGCTGATCTGCACCATGGATCCTTCTGCAAAGCTGGAAATTGAACTGACCATTGGCAAAGGCCGCGGTTATGTTCCGGCTGAAGACAATAAACTGAAAGATGCCCCGCTGGGCTTTATTCCTATCGATTCTATCTATACGCCCATTAAAAATGTGAAGTATAGCATTGAAAATACACGTGTGGAGCAAAGGACAGATTTCGAAAAACTGATCATGGACGTGGCAACCGATGGTACTATCCATCCGGAAGAAGCTGTTAAACAGGCTTCCCGTATCCTGATCCAGCACCTGATGATCATCACTGATGAGAACATCACTTTCGATAATAAGGAAGAAAAGAAAGAAGACCTGGTAGACGAACAAACCCTGCAGCTGCGTAAAGTGCTGAAGACCCCACTGGAAGACCTGGATCTTTCTGTGCGTGCCTTTAACTGCCTTAAAGCTGCCAAGATCAACTCACTCAGCGAACTGGTTCAGTACGAGCAGGAAGACCTGATGAAGTTCCGCAACTTCGGTCAGAAATCCCTTGCTGAAATTGAGCAGGTATTGCACGAGCGTGGTCTGAGCTTCGGCATGGACCTCGCGAAAATGGGTATTGATAAGGAAGATTAATACGGGTAAACAGTGAACGGTGAACGGTGAACGGAAGTCAACCGTTCACCGTTTACCGCTTACCGTTCACCTTTTTTTATAATGTAGGCTGCAATTCCTGACCCGGTGCAGCCGGTAAAACTTAAAGTCATGCGTCACGGAGACAAACAAAACAACCTGGGCCGTAAGAAAGCCCACCGCGAGGCCCTCTTGGCCAACCTTACTATCAACCTGATCGAACACAAGCGTATTGTTACCACCCTGGCTAAAGCCAAAGCATTGCGTGTGTTTGCTGAGCCCCTGATCACAAAGGCAAAATTAAATGATACACACAACCGCAGGGTAGTATTCAGTTACCTTCAAAACAAAGAAGCCGTTGCAGAACTCTTCGGACCAATTGCAGAGAAAATAGCTGGCCGTCCCGGTGGTTATACCCGTATTATCAAACTCGGCGCACGCGTTGGTGACAATGCAGAACAGGCCCTGATTGAACTGGTTGACTTCAACGAAGTGTATGGCAAAACAGCTGAAACTAAAGCTGAACCTGCTAAGAGAACCCGTCGTGGTGGTAAAAAAGCCGCTACCGAAACTCCGGCAGCACCTGCCCCATCCACTGAAGACAAAGCAGCAGAATAAAGGATGAATGATTGATTTTTCAATAAGGGCAGAATGGTTTTCCATTCTGCCTTTTTTTTCGTGATATTTGCAAAATTTCCATTTATTAAAATGTCGAACGCTCCACAACAAAAAGCAATCCTCGTACTCGAAGATGGTTCAGTTCACTATGGTAAAGCCTTTGGAAGCATTGGTACAACTACCGGTGAACTTTGCTTTAATACCGGTATGACGGGCTACCAGGAAGTATTTACCGACCCAAGTTATTTCGGGCAGGTTATTATCATGAATAGTGTACATATTGGCAATTATGGTGTGAAGGATGAGGATATTGAATCCTCCTCTGTAAAGGTGCGGGGCATCATCGCCCGGAACCTTGAAGAACAGTTCAGCAGGCGCCTGGCGCAGGGGTCACTCGACAATTACCTTAAAGCCAACCATATTGTTGCCATCGAAGGAGTTGATACCCGTGCCCTTACTGCTAAAGTGCGCACAAAGGGTGCTATGAATTGTATCATATCTTCTGCTATTCAAAATGTAGATGAATTGAAAGCACTGCTTAAAGATGTGCCTTCCATGGGCGGACTGGAACTTGCCAGTAAAGTAACTACAGATGCGCCATATGAAATGGGAGATCCCGGTAGTGCTATACGTATAGCCGTACTTGATTATGGCGTTAAACAGCATATACTGCATTGTATGGTTGATCGGGGCGCCTATGTAAGGGTTTACCCGGCTGCAGCAACCCTGGCCGACCTGAAAGCCTTTAACCCCGATGGCTATTTCATCTCCAATGGTCCCGGCGACCCGTCTGCTATGCCTTACGCTATACAGACAGTAAAAGATGTTATTGCGGAAAATAAACCCACTTTTGGTATCTGCCTTGGCCATCAGTTGCTTGCCCTGGCAAATGGTATCCCAACTTTTAAAATGCACCATGGCCACCGTGGACTTAACCACCCTGTTAAGAACCTGATAACGGGGAAATGTGAGATAACAACGCAGAACCATGGCTTTGGTGTTGACCCCGAAGCAGTCAGGAAAGCCGACCATATTGAAATAACCCATGTGAACCTGAACGACCACTCCATTGAGGGCATAAGGGTAAAGGGTAAACCAGCATTTTCAGTGCAATACCACCCGGAAAGTACACCCGGACCGCACGATAGCAGGTATCTCTTCGATGAATTTATCGGAATGATTAAATCTGCAAAAAATTAAAAAAAAGCGGCACCTTACAAGTGCCGTTTTTTTTGTGCATCCCTTATTTAAAAACATTGCGGCAGTGGTGATTTTCTGTGATTTTCAGGTATAAATTCAGTATTTTAGTAATTACCAGATGATAGTCTGGGTATCGATACCAGATTTACCTAAAAGCCTGTCATGAAAAAAATTCTATTAATTGAGGATAATGAAAATATCCGGTCTAATACCGCTGAAATCCTGGAGTTGGCCAATTATAAAGTGCTTACAGCAGAAGATGGCAAGCTAGGCGTTGAAATAGCTTTAAAAGAAAAACCTGATCTTATTATCTGCGATATTATGATGCCCGTGCTGGATGGCTTTGGTGTGCTGCATATGTTACATAAGAACCCATCTACACAAAATACCCCGTTCATTTTTTTAACTGCTAAATCTGAAAGAACGGATTTCCGGAAAGGCATGGAGCTCGGTGCCGATGATTATATCACCAAACCATTCAGCGGTACTGAATTATTAACTGCTGTTGAAAGCAGGTTGAATAAAGTTGACCTCCTGAAAAAGGAATTAAAAGGGGAAATGAATGGTTTGCAACAATTAATTGATGCTGCCGGTGAAACTGATAAGCTACAGGAACTCATTAACGATCGAAACACTAACAAGTATAAAAAGAAACAAATTATTTTTTCAAGAGGGAACCGGCCAACCTGCCTGTTTTATTTGAAAAAAGGGAAAGTGAAATTGTATAAAACAAATGATGATGGCAAGGAACTGGTTGTTGATTTATACAATGAAGGTGATTTCCTTGGATACATCGCCCTGCTGGAAAATACCAATTACAAAGAAACAGCAGAGGCTATGGAAGACGCTGAGTTAACAGTAATACCCAAGGAGGAATTTGAAGAATTAATCAATTCAAATCGCGAGGTAAGCAGGAAATTCATTCAACTCCTTGCCAGGAATGTTTCAGAGAAAGAGGAGCACCTGCTGAAACTTGCGTACAATTCTCTCCGGAAAAAAGTGGCCGATGCACTTATGGCTATTTACAATAAGTATAATAATGCCCACAATGGGACTTATTCTATAGATATCAGCCGGGAAAACCTGGCTACGATCGCAGGAACTGCTACTGAATCGCTAATCCGGACTTTAAGTGATTTTAAGAATGAAAAGCTGATTGAAATTAAGGATGGTGCAATAACCATTTTGAATGAGAAAAAACTCAACAGTTTCCTGAATTAAAATGGCCGAAAATTAATTCGGCACTATTTTCTTTCACATAATTCCTGTTACATAAAAATTGAAAGCATATTTTAATTTATTGAAATGGATTTCTGTTTTTTCCATTTCATCCCGCAGTATATCCTGCTTTCTTTTAATTTCTGAAATTCCAATACCGTGACCATAAATTTCGCGGATCAGTAATTTTTCATGGTCAGATATTTTTCTTGCCATTGACTTAATGGATTCGTCTTCTTCAGCAAACTGGTTATTGAAATATTCTATCTCTTCAAGTATGCCCAGGTCGTTTTTTGCCAGGTTTTTTATAACATCGGCAAGCCTGTGTTTAAGGTTTAAGTTTTCCTCGGTAATAAAATCCAATATTCGTCTTAAGCTTCCATTTTCTGACTGGAAATGACTGTGCAGCGGCTCTTCCATGTATAATGGGCTGGACATAAATTTTATTTTTCCTAATTCTCTAAAATAAATTGTTGTAATTCTTCGGGAAGAATATTGTTTACTTCATTCGCCTTCGTTTCATTATTGAAGTTGTTAATGGTTCGGAATACAGCTTTTAAGGCTTCAACGGTTTCTTCTTCATTGATAAGATCAAAAGCCTGCATTTTACTGCTTTCTTTATTCATTTCATCAATAAAATCCCTTAGGTGTTTGATACGTTTATAATTATCACGGATTTTCCAGCCATCAACATAAACCCCTTTCAAAGGCATAGGCAGGTGAGAAACAAGTTGAATGGATTCCCCGATACTTATCCTGTTTCGTAAGGCATGCAATACCAATTGTATTAAACGCCCTGCTTTATCTTTTGGGACCTGCATTTCCTCAGCAATCAGGTTGATGAGTTCATTTCCTTCTGCTGCATATTTCTCAAAATCGAGTTTCATATGGGTACATTTAAAAAAAACAATTAAACGAATACATTTCGTAGCGGATTATTTACCAGTCAGGGAAAATTCATTTCCCTTTCAATTCAGCTCCAAGATAATTCGGCTATTTATTTTAATAAATGATGGGACTCACAGTTTTTTCTGATTGTAGTCAGCCATGCTTCCATTATAAAAAAAATAGGGCCAGATAGAAATCCGGCCCTAATAATTATCCAATATCCTATGAAAAACCAAAGTAAAATTATACTAAGTACAATATTCAATTAAGTGATGGTAGTCAGGGTTGTTAAAGTTTAATACACCGGTATCCTGGTCCGGAGAGTATTTACCAGCGCATTTGATTTAGAAATAAATATATAAAGTATGCCGGAAATGTATTCCGCTATGGAAAATTCAGGATCAACATTTGATGGTAAAATAACATGCCGGTCAAAATATTGGTTATCAAATTCATGCATTTTCATTTCATTCAGTGTTGCAGACTCAGCAACTTTATGGATTGCACTTACTGACAGCACGTTTTCATTGGCGTATACGAGGAAGTCTTCCCTTTTTACGCCGGGTATAGCTAACTCTATTTTAAAAATATCTGATTCATCTGAAATATTTACAGGGGGTAAAATGACATTGTTGCTTTGTAATTGGTTCAGTTCGGTTAATACTTCTTCCTCATTTAATAAAGGTGTGTATTCCCCCGGGTAAATGGAACATGCTGATTCATATAGAATTGTGTTTTTCATAAGCTTACCCTTTTATAATACAAATCTATATACAATGAAATCCTTATTTAATGATTCTTATTTGTTTTTTGGTTGATTATGGTCAGTGTTTTTCCGGGCAATTAAATCCAATTGAAAATGATGAGTATCATAAAAAACCATGACCTGTTTCATTGTCTGTGATACATTTCAGGAACTAGCTTTGATAACAGATCGTTGATTATTGCAGATGCTATTTAATTGTTAATCAAGCTGTCAACTGGAGGTAGGGTGATATGAAACAATATATTGTACTTATTGGGCTTTCCATACTGCTTTTTCCGGGGTGCCGCGGACAGGAGAAGAGGAGCCCGGTACCTGTTGTGGTGGAAAAGAAAACCACTTTTGAGGAAAAGCAAAAAATAGCATTGGGTACAACCCAAAATGAAGGGGTTGCTGCTGAGAAACCCGGTTTTAATTTTCGGTATGCCGCAAGGAAAGCTACACCTGGGGTTGTGCATATTAAGTCTGTTTATCCTGCTGTTGAAAGGAATGGACTCCCCGATTATTTTGATGATTTCTTTAATGATGATTTTTTTGGCAGGATATCGCTCCCGGAAGGGAATGCCCCTAAAGTAATGTATGGCAGCGCATCTGGTGTTATTGTCAGTGATGACGGTTATATTGTTACAAACAACCATGTCGTCAATGAAGCCCAAAAAATAGAAGTTGTTTTACATGATGGCCGAAGCTACATTGCAAAACTTGTGGGTAAAGACCCTGCAACTGATCTGGCACTGGTCAAAATTGATGCAGAAAGGCTGGCGTTTATCCAATTTGGTAATTCAGATTCAGTTGAGGTGGGCGATATGGTACTGGCGGTAGGGAACCCTTTTAACCTGGCATCCACTGTTACAGCGGGTATAGTTAGCGCAAAAGCTAGGAATATTAACCTGCTTACTGAAAGATATGCTGTTGAATCATATATCCAGACGGATGCTGCAGTTAACCAGGGAAATAGTGGGGGCGCCCTCGTTGATATAGAAGGTAAGCTGATCGGGATTAATTCTGCCATTGCAACTCCGACAGGTGCTTATGCAGGGTATTCCTTTGCCATTCCCGTTGAAATGGTCAAGAAAGTAATTGATGATATCCTGCGCTATGGAAAAGTATCCCGTGGTTACCTTGGTGTTATTATTAGTGATATGAATGGGGATAAAGCAAAAGAGCTTGGTATAACTGCTTCTGCCGGTGTATTAGTGGATAGCATTCAGAAGGGTAGTGCAGCAATGGAAGCCGGAATACTGCCAAAAGATGTTATCATTAAAGTGAATGCCTATAATATTGAAACTGTACCGCAATTCAGGGAATATATTGCAAGGCAAAAACCTGGTGAAAAGCTGGTACTTACTATCATAAGGGGTGGGGTGCAAAAGGCAATTACAGTCACTTTAAAGCCGGCGCAGGAAACCCAGGTTCAACAGGAATATGGTGCGGAGATTTTAAAAACCCTGGGTATAGAAATTGAAAATCTATCCCCTGAAGAATTAAAGAGTTTGAAAATAAGTGGTGGGGTTTTGGTTTCAAAAATCTCAAAAGGATCTATTTCCAGGCAAACCAATATGCAGGAAGGGTTTGTGATCACAAAAATTAATAGTAAGCCGGTCAATAATACGAGCGAGTTTCTTCAGGAACTGAAAAACAAGAAAGGTGGTGTATTGTTAGAAGGTATTTATCCCGGAGTTCAAGGTTCTTTTTACTATGGATTTGGTCTGTAAAAGATTAAATGACAGCGGTTGCCCGAGCCGGAAATTGAATGGTGAAAGTGCTCCCTTGATCTGTTTTACTGCTGAATTGTATTGAACCGCCCATTATTTCGAGGTATTTTTTTACAATATGAAGCCCCATTCCTGTTCCCTGCAGGTTGGAAACATTGTTTGCCCTGAAGAATGTTTCGAAAAGGTGGGACTGGTCTTCCTGGGGGATTCCAATGCCTTCGTCCTTAACCACGAATTGCAAATTTCCCTCGGCACAGTTTGAGCTGAGCCAGATATTTTTTCCTTCCCCGGAGTATTTTATGGCATTTGAAAGCAGGTTGGTTAATACGTGTTTTAAATGTTGCTTATCTAAAAGGAATTTCCTGGTATCTCCGGTTTGTTGGTATATAATAGTTTGTCCGTGTTTAGCTGAAAGCCTGATCTCATCTGTGAGATTTTCACAAAACTCAACAATATCAAATTCTTCAGGATGATTTTTCATTTTACCGTCCTCTATTTTACCAATCGATAAAAAATCATTTAATATATCGGTTAAGGAATGTACAGAAGAAGTGATTTTTTCTATATGTTTTTGGATTTTTTCATCTTCGTTTAATGCACTGTATTTTGAAATGAGGTAAGCTGAGGAAAGTATTCCGCTCAATGGGGTCCGGAATTCGTGTGAAGCAATGGCGACAAATTTGGATTTCAGGTCATTTAACTCTTTTTGCCTGGTTAAAGCCTGCCAAAGTTCGCTCTCTGCTTTTTTCCTTTTTGTTATATTATATAAAACAACCAATATCTGTTCAGGACTGCTTTCTTTATAGGAAAGCGGTACTGCATTAATTAAATAATCGGAACCCTGAAGGGTTTCCTCAAATACCACATTCTGGCCTTCAAGGGCTCTCCTGAAAAAAGTCTCTGAATGCCTGTTTAATTTCCTGGAAAGTGAATCAAAAATATGCTCCCCTATAAGGTGTTCCGGGGTTAATCCAAGTTTTTTTATTTCCGTGCCACCTGCAAAAATGTACCTGAAATTTTTATCTAAAACACCAATGATGCCATCGGGAAAGTTTTTTGCAATAGAACTGAAAAGGCTTTGTTGCCGCTCAAGGGTTTCTTTTGTCTTCTGGACTTCTTTTGCTTCTATTAATTCTGTTATATCAATGCCTATGCCAATGAATCCGAATAGCTTACCGTCCTGGATAACCGGGGCTATATCCATATTCAGCCAGATTGGGGTGCCATCTTTTCGATAATTTCTTATAACCTCAGTAATGGGTAATTTCTTCTTCAGGGCATTACTGATTCTTTCAATTGCCGATTTGTCTGTTTCAGGCCCCTGCAGCATTTCCCCAGGTGTTTTTCCAATCAATTCATCAAAAGTATATCCTGTTATTTTGGTAAAACTGTCATTAACCCAATCGGTTTTTCCTGCAGCATCTGTAATGACTACTGCATTATTTGTTTTACTTGCTACTAAGGATAATTGTTTTAATTGGTATTCGTCCCGTTTTCTGCTTGTTATATCCTGTACTGTTCCAATTAGTTTACTGATTTTTGATTTTGATTTTTTTACCGTTCCGGTTACCCGAACCCATTTCTCAGGTTTTACCCTGGGATCCAAAATAAGCTCGGTGTCGAAGTTTTTTCCAGTCCTGAAACTTTCTGCATATAAACTGGAAATTTGACCCCTGGATTCTTTTGGGAACAGCTTTATTGTTTTTTCTATTGTTGGTCCAAAGCTTTCCGGCACTTCGAAAATGTTATACATTTCTTTTGTCCAAATCATCCTGTCTGCGGGGAGGTCATACTCATAGCCACCCATATGAACAGCACTTTCTGCCGCCTGTAATAAGTCTTTAAATTTTTTGCTTTCAGAAATATCCCGGATCGTCTTTATAATGAATTTATTTCCATCGTTATCCACAAACAAATTAATTGTTAGGAAACAGTTTAACGTATTGCCAACTTTGCTTAGCAGGGTTCTTTCAATATTGTTGACACTTCCGGTCAGGAATTGTTTGTGTTGCGCTAATGCTTCCTTTTTTTCTGAACCCGGTATTATTTGTAAAAATGGTTTTTGAATTAATTCATTTGGCGTGTATCCTAATAATTTGCAGAGTCCGTCATTTACTTTTACAAAATGGGCTTTTTCATCCAGTACTGCAAAGCCAATATCTGCGGTGTGAAATACAGCATCAATTAAAATACCGGATTTGGTTAATTCTGTTTTTGTTTTTTGTAATTCAGTTACATCAAGCAGGCTGAAAGAGACGCTTACAGTTTCCTTATTCAAGTCCAGAGCCGGGCTGAAATTGAATAGGTATGTCTTTGATTTTCCATTTTTAAGAGGGAATTCGTAGTTCCCTGTTGTTTCAGTTCCTTTTATGGCGGTTTTAAATGCAGTTACTAAACTATCTGCTTTGCACTTCAATAACTGGTCCATTAAATTATTGCCGACGGAAATTGTTGATCCACAGATTTTTTTCAAGATATCTGTACTAATAATATTAAATGCAATGATTTTACAGTTTTTGTCTGTTAAAATAATCGCCTGCATATTATTCCCAAGCATAGCCGTAACATTTGCGCCAGCTATCCTGAGCATCTCTGTTTGTTGTTCTATTTTTTCATTGGCTGATTTTAATTTTTGCTCTAATTCCTTAATCCTTTTTAATTCTCCTTGATTGTTTTGGATTGGTTTTATTTTATTTTTCTCCCCTGATGTTATTCTGATTAATTGCTGGCCTATCTTTTCCGGAGGTAATATTTGATCAATCAACCCCGTTTCAATTGCCGCCAACGCCATGCCATTGTACCTGGCAGTCTCCGGTTCCTGGACAAGTACTGCACCCCCGGCTTTTTTTATCGCTTTAATACCCTTGGCTCCATCTTTGCCAGTTCCTGATAGTATTATTCCAATAGCATTTTCTTTCTGGTCAATTGCCAGGGAATTAAATAATGCATCGATAGAAGGCCTGTGCGCTTTTTTGGATAAAGCTTTCGAGAGATACAACTTTCCCTTTTTTATTGCAATCTCATAATCGGGCGATTTTATATATATAGTTCGGTTTTTTACCGTTGTGGTATTTTTGATTTCCGCAACCTTTAGTTTAGTATGGCTGCTGAGTGATTGAACCAGCATGCTTTTATTATTTGGGCTCAAATGCTGCACTATTATAAAAGCAATATTTGAAATATCGGCAGGCAAATTACAGAACAGTTTCTCCAATGCATCAAATCCGCCGGCAGAGGCACCAATGGCTGCTATATGTAGGGAGGAGACTGGTTTTTTGGACGATGGGGTCATAGGTTACTAAAATTACATAAACTAACCATATATTTTTTGCTTACTTTAATATGGGAATGTGCTGTTTGGTTTGCCGGTTATTAATAAGTCCGGTTATGACTTTTTGTTCTTTTGTGTAGCATTAGGGTAGTTTGATTAGTGGTTTAAATAATGCGGAATCTGATGCCAAAAAGAAGTGCGGGTATATTATTTTACCGGTTTCTGAATAATGAACTGGAATTTTTCCTGGTTCATCCCGGTGGGCCATTCTGGGCAAATAAGAATGAACATGTATGGTCTATACCCAAAGGTGAACTGGAAGAAGGTGAAAACCTTTTTGAAGCTGCATTAAGGGAAGTAAAAGAAGAACTGGGTATAGATATTGCCTCTGTCGGCATTTCATTAACTCCTGTAAAACAAAGTAGCGGGAAAATAGTGTATGCATGGTTAGTGTTACAGGATATAGACCCTGGAAAAATCATCAGCAACAGTATTGAATTAGAATGGCCCCCGCAATCCGGTAAAATAATTACCATTCCAGAAATTGACCGCGCCGCATGGTTTGGTGTTGCGGAAGCCCGGAATAAAATTATTAAGGGTCAGGTTTTACTTATTGATGAAGCGATTAAAAAAATCAAAAAGCGGTCGTGATATTTATCATCCGTACCTGCCTCTTTAAAAGTTAAGCTTATGCTACTGCCACTAAAATATACTTCCGGGGATTTAGGGAGGGCAAACGGCCTTACAATTCTTGCGGGCGATATTGGAGCAACGAAAACAAACCTGGCACTATACCGGGTTGTAAATAAGCAGTTAATGGAAATAAGTAAAATGAAATTCATTACACGGCAATTTCCGGAGCCAGCCATGATGCTAAAAGAGGTTTTAAAGGGTTGGTCAAAGCCAGATCGGGTTTGTATTGGCGTGCCGGGTCCGGTAATAAACGGGAAAGCCATGCTTACCAATTTGAACTGGGAAATAGATGAGCAATTATTGGCCAAAGAAATCGGGCTAAATAATCCCTGCCTGGTAAATGACCTGGAGGCAATGGCTTATGGATTGGCTTTGTTGCCTGAAACTGATTGTGTGGTTGTTCAAAAGGGGATTCCAGGCCAGGCAGGCAATGCAGCAATAATTGCCCCTGGAACCGGGCTCGGGGAAGCAGGACTTTATAATGACGGAAGTGTTTATCACCCTTTTGCAACAGAAGGCGGTCATTGTGATTTTGCGCCGAGGACAAAACTGGATATTGAGTTGCTCAATCATTTGCAGGAACAATTTGGCCATGTAAGCTGGGAGCGCCTGATCTGTGGTCCTGGTATATTCAATATTTACAAGTTTTTCAGGGATGTAAAAAGTATAAACGAACCTGACTGGTTGAACGGATTATTGGAAAAGGCTGATCTTCCTGCTGTTATCAGCAGCAATGTAAAAGCAAGTGAACTTTGTTATAAAACCATGGAATATTTTATTCGTTACCTGGCATATGAATCAGCAAACCTTGTCCTGAAATTAAAAGCTATAGGAGGCTTGTTTATTGGTGGAGGGATTGCCCCGCAAATACTTGAATTATTTGAAGTGTTTCGGTTTAATAATTCCTTTTGCCAAAGCGGCAGGCTTAATTATGTATTAAAAAATGTTCCGGTTAAAGTCATTAAGAATACCGAGGCACCTTTGTTAGGTGCGGCATATTTTGTAATGCACCAGCAATTATAAATTAATCTTCAAAAGAATATTCCGGTTCCTCTATCAAAAGCCTGTTTTCGACAGCTGTAACTCCGGGTGCTGACCAGGCGGCACACTCTGCATCTTCTTTTTCCGCAAATGACCTTACTTTTCCCTGCAGTATAATCTTGTTGCCAATGACTTCAGCAGATATTTTCGAAGCATCTAATGTTGCGCTTCTTTGAAAAACGGAATTGATTTTTACCTTAATATCACCAGGTGTAATTTTGGGTTTAATAGTAATCAGGTTCGTAACAGACCATACGCCTTTAAGGTTTTCAATAGACATTTTCGCCTGTGTCCGCTGGTATTCCCACTCCACTTCACCTTCAAGGGTTACAATCCCATTTTCAACACTTATCTTGATTTTATCTTCAGGTATCATTGTATGCCATTTCAAGGCAGTAATTGCCGCCTCAGCAATTTCACTATCAGTTTTCCTGAAGCTTGGGAATAAGCCTACCTGGATTTCTTCTGCAATTGCCTTTACTCCCGATACCTTTTTTGCTGCCTTCTCCGCATGGATTTTTTTGGAGTATGAATCAACATGGCCCGATAATGTAACAATCCCGTTCTTAACAGCTACCCCAATTTCTGAAGCATTTAAAAAAGGTTCCCACCTTAATTGTTCCATCACATTTCTTTGAATTTCTATATCGCTTTTCATAAAATTTCAAATTTAAGGATGATCAAAATATTTGAATTCTACGCAAAAGAACAATTCTTTAAAATTCCGTTCAATGAGGACAATCACCAATTTTCCTGACTCTGGTTAGGGAAGCCTGACTATAAAAATTCGAAGTATCAGTATTTAATGTAGCTCCAGCCTTCTTCCTGTTTCCCGGCCATTTCCAATATGGATACAGGCACTACAATTGCCGAAGGTATTACCTGCTCCGGTGTCAGGTTTAACCGCTTCAGGGAATTGGCACAGGCTGCAAATACGACATTTTTGGATGCCTTTAATTCATCAATCTTATCTTTAATATTTGTTTTTCCGTCTATCAGGGCATAAACTGCCGGACCGTGGCATACTACTTCTATCCTTGCGTCCGGTGCAACTTTTAATACATTATTTATCTGGCGGATTATACCCCTGTAATCTGCGGTATCCGCACTTTCAAGATCCCAAACAATTTTGTGCTGTTTCTGCTGTGCACAAACAGATAAAGAGCAAATAAAAAGGACTGCGCAGGAAATAATTATTTTTTTCATTTTGTTATTTTGGCAATGGGTACAAATTATGGATATTTCACCAAAATAAACAAGCCTGCTTGTAAGATCTGCATTCAGCGAAACTTATCCTATGTAAATAATAGTTTATATTATTGGGTCGGCTTAAGGCAGGTAAATGGGTGACTTTGCTTTAGTATTGATTTCAAATTCAGCTAGCTGTGATAACCGGTCATCAATTTGTTTTTCATTGACCTCAATTTCATGGAATATACTGGCTGATTTTTCTTTTCCAAGTGCCCTGGCAAATGCTGCTGCCGTGCCATAGGTGCTGATTTTGAAATGGTTTATTGCCTGTATACAGGCTAAAAGGCAGGCATCTTTAACTTCAATATCAGCGCAAAGGGAAATTTTCTCCCCTGTTTCCTCAATAAATGCCTGCATAATCTTGTTTTTCAGGCTTAGCGTCGAGATTTCTTCCTCATCAAAAAAATCCTGCATTTTTACAATATGCTGTTCAACAAAACCAAGATATTTCTGCAGTACCGCTTTAAGCTGTAACGAACCAGCCCAGTTTATCCATTCAGGCAATGAATTTTTTAAGGCAACTTCAGCAGCAATAAATGATTGCGCGTCATAATCCAGCAAATTGTGCAGGTTTGTGATGGTAGAGCTATTGTTTGCCATAGTTTTTTGGTTTTATATTTTCAAATATAAGGGACAGACATTAAGCCATTAATGACATATATCAGGAAACAAAATAACTGTCCTCATTGATTTTCCAATTGAATTTAATTTGCTTTGGCTGTTGTTTATACATTGAATCTGTATCGTTAATTATTTACTAAAGAATATTAATTTATGCCAAAGAAAAAATTACCTAAAAACCCGGCAGAAGTTGAACCACCCATCCGGTCTCCTGAATTGAATCCTGAAGATGCTCCTGAAACTGAACCTTTGCCGGAAGAGGATCCTGATTACATTCCAGACGATAATCCTTTTGAAACACCACCAACTGAATTGCCTCCTCCTGGTGAAGGTCCATGAAAGTGTTACCTATGCATGGTTCATGAAATAGATGGCGTATGAGGCCAATCACGCACAAGGGTGATGGATATCATAGGCTGGGTTGGCATGGTAGAATAATTTTGTAGTGTAAAATTCAATGATTATGCCACTTAGCCTAACTGAAGAATACAAAGAAGTTTTAACAGCACCTGAGTACCTTCCTTGTATTTCACTGATCATGCCATTTGAACCTAAAATGTGCCTGGAAACTGAGCTTTCCTATAAGCTTGATAATGCAGCTGACAGAATTGAGCGAAAACTAAAAGGTTTATATACCGAAGAAAGGGTTGAATGTGTTATGAAGAGCCTGAGATTTTTGCTTAAGTCACTGGATTATAATACCCATAAAAAGAGTATTGCAATTTTTATATCACCTGTTTTTGAGAAAGTATATTACCTCGATATTCCACTCGAAGAAAAAATTGTAATTGACGACTCTTTTGAAATCCGTGACCTGATTTACAGTAAGAAGGAAATCCATAAATACCTGCTTGTTGTATTAAGCAATAAGGCCACTAAAATATTCCTGGGTAACACTATCCATTTCTTCCCCGTAGTGCTGAATGTGCCAAATCATATTTCCGCATATATTAATGAGATTCCTGAAAAAGTAGCCAACTTCTCTGACGCGAATGCAAGAAAGGAATTATTACTCGATAAGTTTTTACGGCATACGGATAATGGCCTCAGCCATGTTTTGCAGGCGTATAAATTGCCGCTTTTTGTAATGGGAACTGAGAAGACAGTTGGCCATTTCAAAAGCATATCACATAATACGAAGCATGTTATTGAATATATCCACGGCAATTTCGAAGACAAGTCCGAAGTGGAACTGAAAGCAATAATGGATCCCTATGTAACTGACTGGAAAAAATTGTTGCAGCATAACCTGATGAAGCAGATTGATGATGCTATGGGTGCAGGTAAGGTGGCTATTGGCATAAGGGATGTCTGGAAAGATGCAACTCAAAAGAAAGGAAGGTTATTAATTGTGGAAAAAAACTATATGTTTCCTGCTAAGCTTGTTTCTGGTGATGGAAAATTTTCTGGTTATGATCCTGCAACCAACAATGCTTTCTATATTAAGGATGCTATAGATGATATTATTGAAAAAGTATTGGCAAGTGGGGGAGACGTTGAATTTGTTGATGAAGGATTTTTGAGCGATTTTAAAAGGATTGTTTTAATTGATTACTATAAACGTCCGTAACATAGCAGGTTTTAGGTTGGACCTTCTAAATTAACAGGCTTGATATTTAAATTTATTTATTATTAGGCCTGTTTGTTTATTTTTATGGAGATGAAAATTGCTATCATAAATGGACCAAATCTGAACCTCCTGGGAAAAAGGGAACCCGGGGTTTATGGGTCACAGGATTTCGGGTCATACCTTGAAGCCCTCCGTATAAGTTTTCCTGAAGTGGAATTCAGTTATTTTCAATCCAATGTGGAAGGGGAATTGATTAATGAAATCCAGCGGGTGGGCTTTTCCGTAAAAGGCATCGTTTTAAATCCTGCAGGTTATACACATACATCTGTTGCTATAGGGGATGCCATCGCAGCCATACAAGCCCCGGTTGTTGAAGTGCATATAAGCAATGTACATGCAAGGGAGGAGTTCCGCCATATTTCCCATGTTTCTGCCAAAGCAGCCGGAACCATATGTGGCCTTGGATTAAAAGGTTATGAACTGGCAATCCGGTTTTTATCAGGTCTTTAATGAACCCCTGTGGCTAGCTTCTGGAGTGCATCCAGCTTTCCGATATATAAACTTCTGCCGTGCGTTCCCACAACAATTTCATTGGCAGTTTTTTGGATGGCCAGGTCATGTACCGGTATTGATTTTGGCAGCCCTTTATTTAATAACATAAAGCTTAACCCGCTATCAATACTGGCATAAAGTCCTCCATCAGTACCCACATAAATAATTCGCTCGGACTGCGGATCTTCCCTGATTACATTTATTGGTTCCATTGGCAGGTCATTTCCCAGTCTTTTCCAGGTATTGCCATAATCTTCACTAACAAATAAATAAGCATCGAACTGATCATTCCGGTAGCCATTCAGGGTTACATAAACGCGGCTTTCTTTCCAACTGCTCGCAATAACCCTTGAAACATAAAGTCCCTGTGGTAGCCCCGCTTCTTTTTTTGTTGGTTTGCCAATGACCGTCCAGTTGTAGCCGCCATCCCTGCTTACCTGTATATTCCCGTCATCAGTGCCAATAAATAGAAGGCCAAAACGGAACGGAGATTCACTGATGGTAGTAATGGTCCCAAAAGGCACATCTCCCGGATGCCCGCCATTACTGAGGTCTGCACTGATTGTTTGCAGTCGTTCACCCTTATCCATGGACCGGTGAAACCGGTTCGAACCGATATATAAAATATCAGGATTGTGCATGCTGAGCAAAATGGGGGTCTGCCAGTTAAAGCGTAAAGGGAGTTCACCCATTTCATGCTTTGGCTTAAAATATTGGGAAGTCCTGGTTTGAAGGTTAATGCGGTAATAATTGCCAAACTGGAATCCACTGTATACCGTATTGTTATCACGGGTATCCACCTGCACCTGCATGCCATCCCCGCCATTTAGTCTTTTAAATCCATATTCACCACTATCAATCCAGCCGGCATCTTCTTCATGGGTAGAAGGACCAAACCAGCTTCCATTGTCCTGCAGGCCTCCATAAACATTATAGGGTTTAGCGCTATCTACAGCGATGGCATAATATTGTGCAACAGGTGGTGTATTGGCTTTAAACCAGTTATCTCCATTGTCGTAACTGATATTGCAGCCTCCGTCATTTCCATCAATAATATGGCTGTCTTTGTTTGGGTCTATCCACAAAGCATGATGGTCTGCATGGACATTGCCCTTATCAATTGTTCGAAATGATTTTCCGCCATCTTCAGATAGCTGCGCATTAAATCCAAGGATAAAAATTTTATCAGTATTTACAGGTGATACGTAAATCCTGGCGAAGTAATAACCATAAGAAGAAAATATGCCAATTGGTTTGATGTGGGTCTTTTTCCAGGTACTTCCGCCATCATCGCTGCGATATACTTCACAGCCGGTAATTGATTTATTCTGAAAACCATCGTCTACAAAAAGGTAGTCATATAATGCAGTTGGTTTAACCTGGTCTTTCTGCACCATTTCCTTCAGGGATTCCGCAGTATATTGTTCAGGTAGCTGATTTGCTTTTAGAAACCGGTTCAGCCTATCGTTATCCAGCCTGGCAAAAGCTGCTTTGTCCAGCCCCTTTAATTCTTTCAACTGGTACATTGTATCCGCGAAAACCTTCCCGGTATCGGGCAAAGGGAACTGGTTATCTACGACTGCATAAACGGTATGGGGATTTTTGGCACTAACTGCTAATCCTATCCTGCCTGTTCCTTTGCCTTGAATAAAACCCGATCCTGCACCACTTACCAGCTGCCAATGGTTACCCCCATCCGCAGACTTATATATACCGCTGCTGCTGCCGCTTTCCTCGAAATTCCAGGCCTGGCGCGTCCTGTACCAGGCAGCTGCAAATAATTCCTGAGGGTTTCCAGGATTGATATCGAGGTCAACAATACCTGTATTCCCGTCTACGAATAAAGTTTGTAGCCAGGTCTTCCCGCCATCTGTGGTTTTATAAACACCGCGTTCTTTACTGGAAGAATATAAATGTCCCAGAACTGCTACCCATGCTATGTTTGGATCTGATGGGTGTAATTGAATTTTACCGATATGGTGTGATTCCGGTAAACCCGTATATACCCAGGTCTGGCCGTTGTCGGTACTTTTGTACACACCAATGCCTGCATAAGATGACCTGCTGCTGTTCACCTCGCCGGTTCCCACCCATATTACCCGCTGCGCTGCATTCCAGTTAATAGCTATATCCCCAATACCAATTACCTGCTCACTGTCAAAAATCGGTTTAAAGGATTGCCCGTTATTTTGGGTATACCATAATCCTCCAGTGGCATATGCCAGGTAGAATTCCGTAGGATCAGCAGGATTTGCTTCTATATCTACAACCCTGCCGCTCATAATGGAAGGCCCGATATTCCGGAAGCCCAAATCAGGGATATTGCTCCGCCTGGCCAGCAACTCACGCTTTTGCAATCCTTTAAGACGGTCTGCCGCGCTTGTAGGCTGGATTTGTGCATAGCTTTGTATTGTAATCAGAAAAGCAATAATTAGGGCATATTTATTGAAGTGTATTGTGGTGGAATCAGATAACATATTGCTTTTCGTTTCGTTTATACTGTATTATCAAACATACTAACAATGCGTTGGATTTTAATTTTGTCCTTATTGATTTCAGGGAGCAGTTTCGGCCAATGGAAGAGTTATATTATTAGTGTGAAAGGGGACACCCTGAATAAAATTGATCTCAAGGGCAAAAAGCAGGGCCCCTGGATCAACCATATTGAATCCTTAAGGGGTGAACCCGGTTATGAAGAAGAAGGGGAATATACCAATGACCGCAAGGAAGGCACCTGGCGAAAATTTAACCTGATGGGCGATCTTCTTGCAATTGAAAATTATCAATGGGGTTTCCAGGATGGTATAAGCCAGTACTTTAGTATTTCGGGAAACCTCATACGGGAAGAAAGCTGGCGGGCATTTAATCCGGATAAACTGTATGATACCCTTGCCGTTGAAGATGTTAGCAACCCCGGAAATTATAATGATGTTATCATAAAAAACGAGGGATCTTCCTTAAAACACGGCACCTGGAAATATTATGATGCTGGTTTTGTAAGCAAAACAGAGTTTTACCACCTTGGAAAACTGGAACAAGGATCCGCTGCCCCGCCATCATTGGCAAGTGATACTTTATCTGTCACCAAAAAAATGGAAAAACCCAAGGAAGTGATAGAATATGAAAAAAAGAATTCAGGCAAGAAAAAAATAAAGGTGCGGGACGGATCAGTGAATTTCAATAACTAGGTTATTTTTCATCCCAGGCTTTCCGGAAAAATAGTAACTGGAATTCAACGGCGTTTTTCCAGTAATCCCATTCATGCCGTCCGGGTCTTTCTATATAATCGTGTGCAATTCTGCGATCCATCAATTTCTTGTGTACATTTCGGTTTACCTGTAACAGGTAATCGTCTAACCCGCAATCCATAATGAGGCGAATTTGTCCGGGCTTTAAACTGTCCGCTATATTAAATGCCGTGAATTTATCCCAGTTTACTTTGCAACAAGTGGTGTCGGTTACTTTTTTACTTATCGGGCTATTTGGGGAAAATGGGTTCAGGTCCAGAACTCCACTCATACTTCCTGCTGCATAAAACAGGTCGAGGTGCCTGCTGGCCAGGTAATATGCACCAAACCCACCCATGCTATTGCCGCTTATGGCCCTGAATTTGCGGTCGTTAAGTGTTGGATAATGTTTTTCAATATATGGCATCAATTCGCCGATAAAATGTGATTCGAACTTTGAACTGCTGTCAAGTGGATTGTCGAAATACAAAGTTGTATAGCCGCCATCCGGACAAACGATTATACAGCCGTATTTATCGGATAACTGCTGCAATTGCGGCACTTTATTTATCCATAAGGAGTACTTTCCGCCAAACCCGTGAAGCAGGTAAAAAACCGGGAATGCTTTTCTTTCTGGTGTATTTGAAGGCTGGATAACAATAGCTTTTATATTGCGTTTCATGGCAGCGCTAAATATGTTAATAGTGTCAACAGTTGCCGCATGCGCTGAGATAGCAGCAAAAAACAGCAAGGAAAGAAGGAGCTTTTTATTCATAATAAACAAAATTTACCTGCCAAAATGTATTCCAATAAACAGGAGTGAAGCAGATATTGTTCATGTAATATTAGGTTTCTGTGGGTAAAATAGATAGCCCCCCATATTTTATGGGGGGCTATCTATTTATAAATTTTTGTAGAATTTACTTCTTACGGCTTAAAAAGCCTTCTTCTCTTTTTTCTTTTCTTCTGCTTTCTGCATTGGTGTGATACCAGTACTTTGTCCACGGGCGCCCATCTTCATCTTGTACAACTGGAATTTGCTGGCTTCAGGGACAGCTCCCCAGGTATTGTTATCTTCATTGATGTCCGCTGTTTCTTTCATGGGATCCAGCTTAATGGAGGTTACTTCCTTATCTTTTAAATACACCTTGGTTACCTTATTCTCATTCTTGCGCCATACCTGTGCAGGAATGCGGTCAACTTCTTTGGTGCCATCGGCATAAGTGAACTCTACTATGATAGGCATTACCAGTCCGCCTTTGTTGGAGAAGGTGCACTCATACAGGTGTTTTCCTGCATATTTTTTCTGTACTTCTTCATCAGCTTTTACCATATTTGATTGCGCAGGCACTTCATAGGTATTTGTGTCAACCGGCTCAATTCCACGGGCATAGCGCCAGTAGAAATCACGAAGGCTGGTATCGGCATCCGTTGCAAATACAATGTTCTTGTCTTCGCGGTTACGGATCTTGGAAACGTCTTCAAATGTATTTACCATGGGTTTAGCCAATTTCACTTTGTTTACTCCACCGGCTGATGCAGAACTTGTTGGCTCGCCGAATTCCGGTTGCAGGTGCCGTACTGTGTCAATGGCGATATCAGTGGCATCGGTGCTGTAAAACCAACCTCTCCAGAACCAGTCAAGGTCTTCACCACTCGCATCTTCCAGTGTCCGGAACAGGTCAGCCGGAGTCGGATGTTTGAATGCCCAGCGGCGTGCATATTCCTTGAAGGAATAGTCGAACAACTGGCGGCCCATGATGGTTTCACGGAGAATATTCAGTCCGGTTGCCGGTTTGGAATAGGCATTTGGACCAAACTGGATAATATTTTCGCTATTGGTCATAATTGGCTCCAGCTGGTCTTTTGGCAGTTTCATATAATCTGTTATATATGCAGCCGGACCACGGCGGGTTGGGAATTTATTGTCCCATAATTCCTCAGTCAGGTATTCAACGAATGTATTCAGGCCTTCATCCATCCAGCTCCACTGGCGTTCATCGCTATTAACAATCATTGGGAAGAAGTTATGGCCTACTTCATGTATCACAACCCCCAGCATACCGTATTTGGTAGCCTCACTGTATGTGCCATCAGGTGCAGTACGACCGTAATTAAAACAGATCATCGGGTATTCCATGCCGTTAGCTGCTTCAATACTCTGTGCTACCGGGTAAGGGTAGGGGATAGAAAACTTTGAATATGTTTTGATAGTATGTGCAACCACTTTTGAAGAGAAAGGGCGATATAGGCCATAGGCCTCTTTTCCGTAAAAACTCATACACATTACTTTCTTGCCTTCAACATTGGCAGGAAGCGCATCCCATATAAACCTGCGTGAAGAAGTCCAGGCAAAATCACGGACATTATCGGCTTTATATATCCAGGTTTTCTTTGCTTTGCTTTTTGTCTTTTCAGCAGCTTTAGCTTCATTTAAGGTAACGATCTCTGTTACATCTTTAGCAGTTTGTGCTTTTTGCCAGCGTGCATATTGTGTTGGGGTAAGCACCTGCTGGTAGTTTTGGCATTCGCCAGTTGAACCAACCATGTGGTCGGCTGGTACAGTCATCTGTACTTTGAAATTGCCGAATGTAAGTGCAAATTCCCCCCTTCCGGTGAATTGGTGGTTTTGCCATCCCTGGAAATCACTGTACACGCAAAGTCTTGGATACCATTGGGTAATTGTGAAAAGATAGTTGCCATCTTCTGCAAAATATTCATAACCGCCTCTTCCGCCAACGCTCATACGATCAGAAATATGGTAATTCCAATCTACTTTAAATATATATTTCTGCCCTGGTTTCAACGGTGTTGGCATTTCAAGGCGCATCATGGTTTTGTTCACGGTATAGTTCAGTGGCTTGCCTGTTGCATCGGTAATTTTGGTGATGTTTACACCATAATCATTATCATGTGTTTCCAGGGTTTCGAGCATCCTGTCTGAAGTTTGTTTGCCAATTGTGCTGCCATCCTGGTAGTTGGCCTTGCGGTCGTTGGCATGCTCATTTTCATCGAGTTGCAACCAAAGGTATGTAAGCACATCCGGCGAATTGTTGAAGTAGGTCACTGTTTCACTACCTGTCAGGCGCAGTTTTTCTTCGTCCAATTCACACTTAATATCATAATCTGCACGCTGTTGCCAATACTTCGGACCAGGCGCACCGCTTGCTGTACGGTATTCGTTGGGGGTCGGAAGTGTGGTGCCCAATTGTTCAAACTTGTTGCCATGGTTTGACCCTGGATTGTTCTGGATGTTCTGGGCAAATGCCGTGCCGGCAAATAAACCCATACATGCAAAGATTAGTCTTCTCATTTTGTTATTGCTGTTTGTGTATGTGTGTATAGTTCAGGAATTCTTTCGACTGCCAGTTTTATTGAAAATAAAAGGATAAGTACAGATATAACCCGTAGCCACCATATCTGGGCAAGTTTTAATCTATCTACGAAGATAAAGGATAGTGTTAAAACAACCGCAACTACCACCAATTGGGCCACTTCAATGCCCAGGTTAAAAGCAAGTAAATGTCCGGGGAGCTGCTCTGTCCCTTCAAGGTCAAGCAACAGGTTGGCATAGGCCATTCCATGGATCATGCCAAAAAACAGGGCAAAAAAGTAAATGATAGGCAGCTTCCTGGTTTCCTGCCCGGGCTTTGCAAGCAAATTGTTTAAAGCAGTTCCTGCAATTGTAAGGGGTATCAGAAATTCAATCCAGGCAACAGGCACCCTAATTAGACCGAAAACGCTTAATGCCAGTGTTAAACTATGGCCAATGGTAAACGCAGTAACCATTATGGCGACTTTTCGCCAGTCGGCATACCGGTACCGTAGACATAGTGCAGAAACAAATAATATGTGATCCAGGGCAGACCAGGTTAATATATGATCTATGCCCAGCCCGAAGTAAAGGTTAAATTCTTGCATAGTTTATGAAGCTGTCAAAATAAACCAGAGTTTTGTGCTGAAAAAATTTTAATGTTCAATGGCTCCTGTATATTATAAATGGTTATCTACTGCAATTCTTGCCTTAATGCACCCGTTTTTTGTAGGCGTTACTGAAATTCAGCATAATTCAAAAGACCATACACTTGAAATCAGCGTCAAACTTTTTGCCGATGATTTTGAAAAAGCCCTTGCAAAAATCAATAATGTTCCTGTTGACCTTACCCAGCCTAAAGACAGTGTAAGGACCAACCAGTTTGTGGCCAGTTACCTCCAGAAACACCTTTTGCTGAAATTAAATGGGAAACCTGTACAAATGGTATTTATTGGGTTTGAAAAAGAACGTGAAGCAGCCTGGTGTTTTTTACAGGTTAACAATGTGCCATCGGTCCAGAAAATCGAAATCGATAATACGCTGTTGTATGATGCCTTCGACCAGCAGATAAACCTGATGCATGTTATTGTAAATGGTGAAAGGAAAAGTACCAAACTGGCATACCCCGACCAGCATACTGAGTTTGTCTTTTAGTCTCCCTCATCCATTCCTTCACGGATGCCTGCCGAAATAGTGACCAGTATCTTATCGATACGCAGTGAATCCATATCTACAATTTCAAATTTGAACCCTTTCCATTCGAGCAGGTCGCCGGTATGCGGTATACGTTCCAGTTTGTGCAGTATAAAGCCGGCCAGGGTATTGAATTCATGTTCACCTTCGTTCATCCAGTCCGTCATTTCAAAACGCGACAGGAAATCGTAGAAGGGTATTTGTGCATCCACAAGGTAACTGCCGTCTTCTCTTTTTACGATTTCATAATCTTCAATATCAGGTTGTGGCAAATCCCCAACAATCGCTTCCAGGATATCATTCAGTGTAATCATTCCCTGAACGCTGCCATATTCGTCAACAATAAAGCAAGAGTGTAGCTTCCCTTCTTTAAATCGCTCCAGCACACGGTAGGCGGAATTGTTTTCCGGTACAAACATGGCGGGTTTCATAATATGTTTAAACAGCGTCAGGTCATTGGTTATGTATAGATCTTTAATAGATACCACGCCTTTGATATTGTCAATGTTACCATCGCAAATTGGGTATATGGAATGTGGTTCCTTCACGATCTTTTCTTTAATAGATACTTCATTATCATTCATGTCAAACCACACAATATCACTGCGGTGGGTCATTAATGAGGTGATGTTTCTATCGCCCAGGTGAAAAACCCTTTCAATGATTTCCTGTTCGGCCTCATCTATAGTTCCCTGCTCTGTTCCTTCGCTTATAATGGCTTTGATCTCTTCTTCTGTTACCTGGGTATCATTGCGCTGAACATTCAGCAGTTTTGACAAAACGTGGGTCGACTTACTCAACAGCCAGATAAACGGATGCGTGATCCGGCTCAATATTTTCATGGGGCCTGCTACCAGTTTGGCGATTTTTTCAGGATTGGACAAGCCAATTCTTTTAGGTAACAATTCACCCAGCACGAGGCTGAAATAGGTAATGATGATTACTATAACAGCAGTTGCCAGTCCACTGCTATACTTTGCTAATACAGGGATACCTGCTAAAAATGCCTCAACATTATGGGTTAAAGTTTCACCCGAAAATATACCTGTAAGGATGCCAATCAGGGTAATTCCTATTTGAACTGTCGATAAAAATGTGTCAGGATGATTGGCCAGGTCCAGGGCTTCTTTAGCCCTGGCATCCCCTTTGGTAGCCTGGCCTTCCAGTCGGGCTTTCCGGGCGGAAACCAAAGCGATTTCTGCCATGGAAAATAATCCGTTCAGTAATATTAACCCAAGTATGATAAGAATTTCAGTCATTATACAGTATTGTTCATCCTGACCCTAAAGACGGCAGGCCTATTTTTTTATTGAAGATAACACTCATTCCGTAACCGATAAAGGATCCTGTTAGTCCGCCAAAGAACACATCCAGCGGGTAATGCACCCCGACATAGACCTGTGCATACGAAACGGCTAAGGCCATCACCAGCAGTGCATACACCCATTTCCCCGTGAAATGCCTCATTGTAAATATTACAAAGAAGGCAAATCCGAAATGATTGGTAGCATGCGAAGAGGTAAAACTGCTGCTAACCGGGCAATAACGCACAAAAAAACGTATGTGGTCCGCAATTGATGGGTCACGGCAAGGCCGCAGCCTGAAAATAAAGCTCTTTATTAGGTTACTGCTTACCTGGTCTGTAATGGTAACGGTTAGTACACCGCCCAGGATCCATAACCATCCCTTTTTGCCAAAATTCAGGGCAGCCAGTACTATGAAAAAGAGGTAAAGGGGGATCCAGAAATCGGTTTCCCGTATATGCTGAAATATGGTATCCAATAAGGGATTATTCCATTCACTGTTGATACGAATCATCAGTGCCTTGTCAAATTCAATTAGCCGGTCGATCAGGTCCATGGAGTATTGTAACGTTAACAAAAATAAGTAGTTGTAAGGAACAGCGAAGAAGTTTAAATAATTCCGACTTTTGCATACTATGAATAAAGTGCCCCGTCCCGTTAGATGGACCCTTACGATTTTCGGCATATTGCTTTTGGCAATGACTGCTGCTCGGATTTTTGCCTGGTATGTTTTTCGTATACCTGTAGTTGAAAGCGGGGGGATTGGGCCCACCTTTTGGCTGGGACTTCGCTACGATGCCAGGGTGGCAGCAGCAATAGGCCTGTTTATACTATTATTATGCAGTTTTCCAGTGCTTAACCCTTTTCGGAATCCCCGTGCAATCAGGGGATGGAACTGGTTTTTTGTCATCATTTGCCTCACCCTGACCTTGTTTTATGTAGTTGATTTTTTACATTTTCGCTATCTGAACCAGCGCTTGAATGCAAGTGCCCTTACTTACCTGGAAGATACTTCCATCTCTGCTGGTATGGTTTGGCAGACCTACCCGGTACTTCGAATATTCCTGGTCGTTATTATTGCCACCTGGCTGTTTTATCGCTTTGTTAAAAGCTTATTCCGGTCAATTGCAAATGGCACTTTGGTTAAAGCCAGGTGGATGGGTATCAGTTCCAGCATTATTTGCGGTTTGTTTTTTGCGGTTTGTATTTTTGGGCGTGTTGGCCAATATCCCCTCAGGTGGAGCGATGCTTTTAACCTGGGCAATGATTTTAAGGCCAATATTGCACTCAATCCCGTTCAATCCTTTTTCAGTTCATTTAGTTTTCGGTCTTCTTCCTATGATGCTGCGAAACTTAAACAGGTATACCCGGCAATGGCCGCCTATCTTGGCGTTGAACATCCCGATAGCACGAAGTTTACTTTCGAAAGGCAGGTTCAGCCTGATACCATTGCAAACTGGCAGGGGCAAGGCAAACCGAATATTATCCTGGTAATCTGTGAAAGTTTTAGTGGTTATAAGAGCTCAATGTGGGGCAGCCCCCTGAATACTACACCCTATTTCGCAGAACTCTGCAAAAATGGGCTGTTTTTTGACAATTGTTTCAGTCCGCTTATCGGTACAGCAAAAGGCGTTTGGGCTACACTTACCGGCATTCCTGATGTTGAACTCGTAAAAACCGCCAGCCGAAATCCAATGATGGTTGATCAGCATACTATCATTAATAATTTCGATCAGCATAAGAAGTATTATTTCCTGGGTGGAAGTACCAGCTGGGCAAATATCCGGGGTATATTGACTAATAATATACATGGGTTAAATATATATGAGGAGGGAAGTTATGATGTGCCAAAAGTTGATGTTTGGGGAATCAGTGATAAAAATCTTTTCCTGGAAGCAGATAAAGTATTACAAAAGGAAGACAAGCCATTCTTCGCAGTAATTCAAACTGCTGATAACCACAGGCCGTATACTATACCGGAGGAAGACAGGGCAGGAGTGGGACTGATCAATTTCCCTACTGACAGCCTGCACAAATACGGCTTTGAATCGAATGACGAACTGAATGCTTTCAGGTATACCGATTATTGTTTCAAACAGTTTATGGAAGCGGCCAGGAAATCACCCTATTTCGAAAATACCATTTTTGTATTTGTAGGTGACCATGGCATTGCCGGCAATGCAGGCCCCTTGTTTCCAAAGTCCTGGACAGAAAACCATTTGTCAGCCCATCATATTCCCCTCTTGTTTTATGCTCCGGGTAAAATCAAAGCAGCCCGGTTACATGACCTTGCCTCCCAGGTAGATGTTTTGCCTACCATAGCAGGTATTGCTAATATTCCTTACCGGAATACCAGCCTCGGGCGCGACCTTTTGGTGTCTCATCAGTTGGATAATGGCCTCCACAACAAGGCATTTATTCTGGATTACAACAATAAAAGCCTTGGCGTTATCCAGGAACCATATTATTATACAAAAAAAATGGAGGGGAAGGCCAGTGCCATGGTATGGGCTGATTTTAACCGTCGGCCGGAGGGAACAATTCCTGCAACCACAGATTATGAATGGTGGTCGCAGGCATATTTCCAAACAGCCCGGTATATGTTGCTGCACAATAAAAAATAGGGGAGATCAGGTGGCCTGTTTCCGGGCAATCATAATTAGCCGGGGTGATTTTTTTACGTCGTAATTACCAAAATCATAATCGCCAAAAACCTCCTGGATCTGCAAATGGTGGAAGGAAAACATATCGTTGAAGTCGCCAAGCGAAAATTTGGCGACTTTCTCCATGAATTCCAATGGTGCGCCGAGTGCTTCATCTTCCACGATTATTTTTTTATAGAAATGGGTTTCATCGTGCCATTTTGTGATATAATAGTTCACCCCGTCAATTTGCTCGTCCTGTTTAAAAACAAGGTGGTCTTCAGCATAATGCACATTCAGGTAATCCATTACAAAAGTCCCGCCGGCACTTAAAGATTGGGCAATGGTGCGTATGGCATTATAGTGTTCCCTTTCAGTTCTGAAATATCCGAAACTGGTGAAGAAATTAAACGCATATTGAAAGTAATTCACCCTAAAAGGAAGGCGCATGTCGTGTTTGTAAAAGTGGAGGTTTTCATTTTCTGCAAGTAATGCTTCAGCAATACTATCTTTAGAAATATCAATGCCGGTAACATCAAAGCCCATGGCTGCCAGGCTCCTTGCATGCCGGCCCCTGCCACAGGCAACATCCAGCATAGTTGCTCCCGGTGCGGGTTTCAGGTGTTTAATCAGCTTATTGATAAATTTATCGGCTTCTGCCTCATCACGTTTGAAGTAAAGCTGGTGATAATATGGAGAGCTAAACCAATCCTGGAACCAACTGCCGGTCGACATGTACCTAAATTTTCACCAAAAGTAATGTGGCGGGGGCAAATTATCGGAAATCTTAATATCCAAATCTGTTCGACACTCCAAGGAATCGCTTATTTTTGATACAATTAAACCTCTGAAACTGTGGCATTGATAAAAAGCATTTCTGGCATTCGTGGCACCATTGGTGGGCATCCTACGGAAAATTTAACGCCGCTTGATATCGTCAGGTTCACAGCAGCATACGGCACTATGCTTGCTGTCCAAAATAAAACCCCAAAGGTGGTTATTGGCCGTGATGGCCGGATATCTGGTGAAATGGTGAGCCAGCTGGTTGTACAAACATTAATTGGACTAGGCATCCATGTCGTTGACCTTGGGTTATCTACGACCCCAACTGTTGAATTGGCAGTCACCTGGGAAAAAGCAGATGGTGGTATTATTATTACCGCCAGCCATAACCCCAAAGAATGGAACGCTTTGAAACTTCTAAATAAAGACGGTGAATTTATTTCAGCAGAAGCAGGCAGGCAGGTACTTGACCTCGCCGCACGCGATGCGTTTCAATTTATAAGCGTTGATAAATTGGGCAGCTATGCTATCAATAAGGATTACCTCGTTAAGCATATTGATGCGGTTTTGCATTATCCCTTGGTAAATGCCGCGGCTATCAGGTCCAGGCATTTTAAAGTTGTGGTTGATGCGATCAATTCATCGGGGGCATTTGCTATCCCAGGTTTGCTCAAAGCACTTGGTGTAGATGATGTTATTGTATTAAATGAAGAAGTAAATGGCCGGTTTGCCCATAATCCGGAGCCTTTGCCGGAAAACCTGGTGCAATTGAGTGCTGAAGTGAAAAAAAACGGGGCATCTTTTGGCATAGCAGTAGATCCCGATGTAGACCGGCTTTGCTTCGTTTGCGAAGATGGTAGTATGTTCGGTGAAGAATTCACCCTTGTTGCAGTTGCAGATTATGTGCTGTCGCATAGGCCTGGAAATAGTGTTTCAAATATGTCTTCCACAAAAGCACTTAAGGAAATAACCCTTAAGCATGGCGGGGAATATTTCCCCTCAGCGGTAGGTGAAGTGAATGTGGTTAATCGTATGAAGGAAAAACACGCGGTAATAGGTGGAGAAGGAAATGGCGGTATTATCGTCCCAGACTTCCATTACGGCAGGGATGCGCTGATTGGTATCGGCCTTTTCCTGAGCGCACTGGCCCAGCATAAAAACGGGATTAAGTCATTCAGGACCAGGTACCCCGACTATTTTATCTCAAAGAATAAAATTGAACTGGAGAAACACATTAATGTGGCTGATATATTTGATAAAATTAAAAAGAAGTATAAAAAACAGCCAATTAATACGGAAGACGGACTGAAAATCGAATTTGATAATGATTGGGTGCATTTGCGCACCTCAAATACAGAGCCGATTATTCGCATTTATGCAGAAAGTAATTTCGAGACAACTGCAAATAATATAGCCCTCAGGCTGATGCAGGATATAAAAGAGTTCATCTGATAAGTCAAAATATTTACGGAAATTTGCGGCTCCCCGGGATTAGGGGAGCTTTTTTTGTATAAAATTCAACAAGTGGCAAGGATTTATTTGGATAACGCAGCAACAACCTCCCTCGACCCCCGGGTTTTAGAGGCCATGATGCCATACCTGACGGAAAAATTCGGCAATCCCTCGTCAATTTATTCCTATGGAAGGGAAAGCCGCCTCGCCATTGAAAACGCCCGTAAATCAGTAGCAAAAATCCTAGGTGCACATCCTGCAGAAATTTTTTTTACATCAGGGGGAACTGAAAGCAGCAATACCGCTATTTGTGCATCGGTCCGGGATCTTGGTTGCAGGCATATTATAAGTTCGCCTATTGAACATCATGCAACAACACATACTGTAGAATACCTGTCCCACAATGGTGAAGCAGCTTTGAGTTATGTAAAAATTAAACCTGATGGGCATATAGATTTGAGTCACCTGGAAATATTACTTAAAAAAAGTACTGAGAAATGCCTGGTCAGCCTGATGCATGCCAATAATGAGATCGGCAACCTGCTCGATATGCATTCAGTTGGTGAACTTTGTAAAAAACACAACGCTATATTTCATTCCGATACTGTTCAAACCGTTGGCCATTATCCTTTTGATTTGAGGAATACCCCTGTTCATTTTATTACCGGGGCCGGACATAAATTTCATGGTCCCAAGGGGGTCGGGATTTTATACATTAATGAGAATGTGCAAATTAAGCCAATGATCCATGGGGGTTCACAGGAAAGGAATATGCGGGCCGGCACAGAAAACCTTTATGGAATTGTGGGTTTTGCGAAAGCCCTGGAATTGGCCACGGACAGTTACGATGAAGATCGGATGTATATCACCGTATTGAAAAAATATATGGCAGAGCAATTGGAGCAAAATATTGAAGGCGTTCATTTCAACGGAGATGTTTTTGGTGATAGCCTGTATGCTGTTTTGAATGTTTCCTTCCCTAAGACAGAAAAGTCTGAAATGATATTATTCAACCTCGATATCAATGGGATTTGTGCTTCCGGCGGAAGCGCCTGCACCAGCGGCGTGGATATGGGCTCGCACGTGATAAGGCATATTAACAATAATCCCAACCTTGTTGCCGTAAGGTTCTCCTTTAGCCGGCACAATACAAAAGAAGAAATTGACCTTGTCGTTGAAAAATTGAAGAGGATGATTTAATGGATCATATTTTTGATCTCCTGAAGTTTAAGTAGTGCTTCTACTGGGGTAAGCCTGTTAATGTCGAGGCCTTCCAGCATTTTCCGGATATTGTCGAATGTTTGAGTATGTACATCAAAAATCGACAATTGCATTCGTGGGCCGCCAAGGTCCTTAACTTTCTCGGTTACATCACCTACCTGTTTTGCTTCCAACTGTAATAAAATTTCATTGGCCCTTGTAATCAGGGGTGCGGGCATACCTGCCATTTTCGCCACGTGTATACCAAAGCTATGTGTACTGCCTCCAGGTGCCAGCTTCCTTAAAAAAATGATTTTATTGCCTATTTCCTTATTGGTGATATGGAAATTTTTTACCCTTTGCCATTTGTTCTCCAGTTCATTCAGTTCATGGTAGTGGGTGGCAAACAAAGTCAATGGCATTTGTGCTGCCTGATGGAGGTATTCCACGATACTCCATGCTATGGAAATTCCATCATAGGTTGATGTACCACGGCCAATTTCATCAAGCAAAATAAGGCTTCTGCTGGTTACATTGTTCAGGATGCTGGCAGTTTCATTCATTTCAACCATGAATGTAGATTCCCCCCCGCTAAGGTTATCTGAAGCGCCTACCCTTGTAAAAATTTTATCAGTTACAGGCAGAAATGCATCGTCAGCAGAAACAAAGGAACCCATATGGGCCATCAGGGTAATTATTGCCACCTGTCGTAACAAAGCGCTTTTACCGCTCATATTCGGACCAGTCAGGATTATAACTTGCTGGTCTGTTTTGTTTAGTACAATATCATTGGAAACGTATTGGTCTCCTGCATTTAAAAACCGTTCTATTACAGGGTGCCTGCCAGCTTTTATTATTAATTCCTCGCCATCGTGTATTCGTGGCCGCTTGTAATTAAACTGGAGGGCATTTTGCGCGAAGCAAAGCAGGCAATCCAGGATGGCCAGGATATTACCATTGGTTTGTATAGGCGAAAGGTAATCCTGCAATTCATTTAGCAATGCTTCAAATAATGCAAGTTCAATCTGGAAGATTTTATCTTCTGCCCCGGTGATTTTTTCCTCATATTCCTTAAGCTCGGGGGTAATATATCGTTCTGCATTGGTAAGGGTTTGCTTACGCGTCCAGCTTGCGGGTACCTTGTTTTTATGGGTATTTGTTACTTCAAGGAAGTAACCAAATACATTATTGAACCCGATTTTAAGGGAAGGTATTCCTGTATTTATGGATTCCTGTTGCTGCATTTGCACCAGGTACTCTTTGCCATTACTTGCTATCTGGCGGAGCTCATCCAGTTCGCCATGTATTCCCTGCCGGATAAAACTTCCTTTTGACGTTGTGGGTGGTGGGTTTTCTACCAGTTCGGCCTGAATCTTCCCGGCAATAAAAGTGCAGGGATTCAGTGTGTCAGAAAGCCTTCTCAAATAATCATTACTGCTTCCGCCACACAAATCCTTAATGGCGGCAACCTGTTGTAGTCCCCTTGACAACTGCAGCACTTCCCTCGGGCCAATTTTTTTCAGGGGAATCTTGCTCACCAGCCTTTCCACATCACCACACTGTTTAATATTTTGTGCCAGGTGGGTGCGAAGATCAACCGCACCTATAAGGTGTTCCACAAGGGTGAGCCGCTCATTAATCCGTACGGCATCTTTCAATGGGAAGACGATCCAGCGTTTCAAGAGACGGGCACCCATTGGTGATACTGTTTGGTCCAACACTTTCAATAACGTATGTCCTTCACTGTTTGGTACCCCAAGTAATTCCAGGTTCCTGATCGTGAACCGGTCCATCCATAAAAAATCCTCCTTGTCAATCCTTTGCATGGATGTGATATGCTGCAGGTTGGGATGCTCTGTGTCTTTCAGGTAATGTAAAATGGCACCAGCTGCAATCAGGCCGTTAGTAAGGCTCTCTACGCCAAATCCTTTCAACGAATGGGTCTGGAAGTGTTTTAGCAGAATGTCCTTTGCATAGTTATCCTGGAATATCCATTCATCCAGGGTGTATGTATAGAATTTGGTGCCGAAATATTCCTTGAATTGCTTTTGCCGGTGACGTTGGAACAACACTTCCGCAGGCTGGAAGCTTTGCAGCAATTTATCGGCATACTCGCGGTCACCTTCAGCAATGAAAAATTCACCTGTTGAAATATCCAGGAAAGCGATCCCGTAACTATCATCGCTCACAAAACATAAACTGGCCAGGAAGTTATTGGAATGGTGCTCCAGCAATTTCTCATTGGTAGCTGTACCCGGTGTAACCATTTCTGTTACACCTCTTTTGACAATTCCTTTTACCTGCCTGGGGTCTTCCAGCTGATCACAAATAGCCACGCGGTAACCTGCTTTTACCAGCTTGTGTAGGTAGGTATCCAGGGAATGGTAAGGAAAACCAGCCAGTTCAGAAGATGAAGCAGCACCATTATTACGGCGGGTTAAGGTAATGCCCAGAACCTGGGAAGCAATTATTGCATCTTGTCCAAAGGTTTCATAAAAATCACCCACCCTGAACAACAGCACTGCATCAGGATACCTTTGTTTGATAGCCTTGTGCTGCTGCATTAGGGGGGTATCGGCGCTGCTTTTCGACATAACTGAAAAATAGGGAATTCCACCGGATTCACCGGAAAGTGGGCAAAATTAAGGAAGTGGGACGCTTAATGCAGTTTATTAAGCACTTATCTTTGCTGCATGCAGAAAAAGTCCATGCATGACCTCGATCGTAAGAGTGTAGAAGAGTTCAGGAATTCCCAGAAAACGCCTATTGTAATTGTTTTGGATAATGTACGCAGTATGCACAATGTTGGCAGCGTGTTCCGCACTGCAGATGCATTCCTGGTAGAAGCTGTTTTACTTTGTGGATATACACCTGTGCCACCACATCGTGATATTCATAAAACGGCCCTTGGCGCAACAGAAACTGTAACCTGGAAGTATTTCCCCCAAACACTCAATGCAGTGGAGTATTTAAAAAAGGATGGATATGGGATTTATGCCATTGAACAGGTTACCGGTAGTTTTTTATTGAACCAGCTCGATATTGAACCAAAGGAAAAGCTGGCTATTGTTTTTGGAAATGAAGTGGTTGGGGTAGATGCCGCAGTTTTAGAGCAATGCAACGGCTCTATTGAAATACCCCAGCTTGGCATGAAACATTCCCTGAATATATCAGTTGCGGCTGGTATAGTTATGTGGGAACTGATGCGTGAAAGGCTCTAAGCTTATTGATTAACTAATTGGGAAATTAAAATGTCACTGATCAAGAATTACCTGAGCCTCATTAAATTTTCGCATACCATTTTTGCTATGCCTTTTGCAATGATCGGTTTTTTCCTGGCCGTTTTCAAGCCCCCTTTATATGGGACATTGAATGAAACAATGGATTTGAGTACGCACTTATCCGGTCAGGTAATTATTAAAAAGCTTGCACTGGTTATTGCCTGCATGGTAATGGCCAGAAGTGCAGCTATGGCTTTTAACCGTTACCTGGACAGGCATTTCGATGCGAAAAACCCAAGAACCGCTATCCGGGAAATTCCCGCAGGTATAATTTCCGCAGACCGCGCATTATTGTTTACCATTATTTGTAGCCTTCTGTTTGTAGTTTGCAGCTGGTTGATAAACCCGCTCTGTTTTTTCCTTTCACCAATTGCCTTGCTGGTAATACTCGGATACAGCTTTACAAAAAGATTCACTGCGCTCTGCCACCTTGTACTAGGATTGGGGCTTTCGCTTGCACCAATAGGTTCCTACCTGGCGGTAACGGGTACATTTAACTGGCTGCCCATTCTTTTTTCATTTGCTGTAATTTTCTGGGTAAGCGGTTTTGATATCATTTATGCGCTGCAGGATGAAGAATTTGACCGGTCCCAGGAACTTCACTCCATTCCGGCCGCAATTGGCCGGATAAAAGCCCTCCGGGTGTCAGAATTCCTGCATTCGCTAAGTGCCACGGCTGTTGTCCTGGCAGGCATCTATGGTCAATTTGGCTGGTGGTATTGGCTGGGTGTATTAATTTTTACAGGAATGCTCCTGTACCAGCATTCCATTGTAAAACCCAATGACCTGAGCCGTGTGAACATTGCCTTCATGACTGCCAATGGTATAGCCAGCGTTGTTTTTGCAGGATTTGTCATCACTGATTTAATTGTACATTAAAATGGCCAGGATATTAGCAATTGATTATGGTGGTAAAAGGACCGGACTGGCAGTTACTGATCCCTTCCAGATTATCGCAAGCGGACTTACTACGGTACCATCAGGTGAACTCATTGCTTTCCTGAAGAACTATTTTCAGCAGGAAGTTGTAGAACTTATCATCATCGGTGAACCCAAAAACTGGGATGATTCAGATACCCATGCTACCCCGCTTGTTGAAGCCTGTATTAAAAGCCTTAAAAAGAACTTCCCCGATAAGCCTATCCTTAAAGTAGATGAACGATATACCTCTAAAATGGCCAAACAAAGCATGCTGGAAAGCGGCATGAAAAAAAAAGACCGCCGGAACAAGGCACTGGTTGACGAAATCGCTGCAACAATTATGCTGCAGGAATACCTCGGCAGAAGCTTTTAACCAATCTATAAGCCACAACCCAAGGACTGTCTTCCTTCTTTTCTTACCTTCGCACCTTGAAAAATGAGAGAAGCATGATTTTACCCATTGTTGCATATGGTCATCCGGTTTTAAGAACAGTAGCTAAAGATATTACCCCCGAATTCCCGGCCCTGGACCAACTCATTCTGGATATGTGGGAAACAATGTATTATAGTAATGGTGTTGGGCTCGCAGCTCCCCAGGTTAACCGGGATATCAGGCTTTTTGTCGTGGATAGTGCCCAGATTTTTGATAACCTTGAACCAGATGAAAAGAAAGAATACCCTGACGACGAAGGCATTAAGTCTGTTTTTATAAATGCTCATATTAAAGAATTGACTGGAGAAGACTGGCCTTACAATGAAGGCTGCCTTAGCATACCCAAAATCAGGGAAGATGTATTACGGCCTGAGGAAGTGACTATTGAATATTTTGATGAAAATTTCCAGCCTCAGTCTAGAACTTTTAATGGAATAACGGCAAGGGTTATTCTGCATGAATATGACCACCTGGAAGGAAAGCTTTTTATTGACCATATTAAGCCCTTAAAGCGAAAATTACTTAAAGGCAAGCTTGATGATATTTCCAAAGGGAAAGTAAGGGTTGATTACCGCATGATGTTCGCCAAATAAGTGAAAACTATTGCAATAAGCATTTTTTTATGTTGCCTGGCTGCCCTGCAAATCAGTGCGCAGGATTCAATGGTAATTATAAACCAGAAAGTGATTACACTTAAGGAAGTGGTAGTACGCAGTAATATGGACGTTCCTTCCTTTATTCGCCGCATCCAGCTTGATACCAGTTTTTACCGGGCTTTCAAAAATTTACATGAAATAAGTTATACTGCACTTAATGATGTAAGGATGCTCGATAAGAAAGGTGAATTAAAGGCATCCCTACAAAGTAAGACACAGCAGGACTTTAGCAATGGCTGCCGCAGAATGGCTGTATTGGAAGAACAAAGCAGTGGTGATATAAAAACACCTGGTGGCGATTGGAATTATTATACCGCCGAAATGTATGCCGCTTTATTTTTCACCCAGGGGGAGGTTTGCGGGGAAAACACTTCTGTAAAAGCATCTGAATTGAGTCTGCATGATAAGCACGGACTGGAAAAACACAAGGAGCAGCTAAAAATGATGTTCTTTAATCCAGGGCGGCGTATTCCGGGTATACCATTTATCGGTGATAAAATCAATATATATGAAGAACCCAATTCTTCATATTATGACTTCGAATTAGATATCCAGCCATATCACGGGCAAAACTGCTATGTATTTACCATTTCAGCGAAAAAAGACCTTTCAGGTTTTGAGAAGGATAAAGTTGTTTTTAATAGCATAACCACCTGGTTTGACCAGCAAAAAATGAGTATTGTTGCACGCAGGTATGACCTCAGTTATGATGCCGCGGTTTATGATTTTGATGTTCAGATGGAAGTGGAGATTAGCCCATTGGAAGATATCTGGCTGCCTTCTTTAATCCGGTATACGGGCAACTGGAAACTGGCATTTAAAAAAAGGGAGCGGGGGGTATTTACCGCTACAATCTTTAATGCAAAAAAATAAAAGGGAAGAAAACAGTAAAACTTAATCTTCCATATTTTTCCCTTTGAACTTTACATAATTCCGCCATTTTTCAATCAGCTCTTCCATATCTTTTGCCAATTCACTCTCAAAAAAAACCTGCTCCCCAGTTCCCGGATGTTTGAAACCAATATTTTTTGCATGTAATGCATGCCTTGGGCAAATACTGAAGCAGTTGTCAATAAATTGCCTGTATTTAGTATAAACAGTGCCTTTTACAATCCTGTCCCCGCCATAAAAATCATCATTGAATAAAGGGTGGCCAATATGTTGCATATGGACCCTTATCTGGTGGGTGCGGCCGGTTTCTAAACGGCATTCAACCAGGGTTACATATCCAAATCTCTCAAGTACCTTATAATGGGTAATTGCATCCTTACCATATTCACCTTCCGGATAGGCGTCAAAAAGTTTTCTAAATCTTTTATGGCGGCCAATATGGGCAATCACCGTTCCTTCCTCTTCCGCAAGGTCACCCCAAACCAGGGCGATATAACGCCGGTAGACAGTATGGTCAAAAAACTGCCTGGCTAAGGAAGTCACTGCCCGGTCAGTTTTAGCCAGTACCATTAAACCGCTTGTATTTTTATCGATCCGGTGTACCATCCCAAACCTTGGCAGGTTTTCTTCTGTAATTTCTTTATTTTGTTGTTGAAGATACCAGGCTATGCCATTAATTAACGTCCCACCGGGGTTTCCCGATGCGGGGTGCACAACAAGTCCGGCTGGTTTATTAATAATCAGGATATCATTATCCTCATAATGAATATTAAGGGGCATTTGTTCAGGAACAATATGTTCCCCTTTCTTTTCGCGGTGTGAATAAACAACAATTTCATCTCCAGCCTTGATTTTGTAATTTGATTGGGTCGGTTTCCCATTTACCGTAACCCTCCCTGCTTCAATGCCTTTCTGTACTTTATTCCTGGTTGCATATTCAATTCTTGCAACAAGGAACTTATCAATACGGATGGGTTCCTGGCCTGCATCGATTGTAAGGGTATGCTGTTCGTAAAGTTCTTCTGTTGAATCTACCTGGTCTTCAAGTTCTTCTGCAACAGGATCAATGAGCATGGGCTAAGAAATTTTGACAAAAATAGGCAACTGTAGCCAGCCTTCCGCTAATTTTGCCGGATGCAGCAAGTAATGTTCAATGACCTGGGAATAATGAATTATCAATCGGCCTGGGACCTTCAGGAGGTCTTGTTGCAGGAAAACCTCAGAAAAAAGGCTGAAAGGCAGGAGTCGGGCGAGGATACTATCCACCATTTGCTTTTTGTAGAGCACCTGCCTGTGTATACGCTTGGTAAAAGTGGCAAGATGGAGCATGTGCTGATTGATGAGGATACTAGAATCCAGCGGGGTATTGAATTTTTTAAAATAAACCGGGGCGGTGATATTACTTTCCATGGGCCGCAACAATTGGTTGGTTACCCTATACTGGACCTGGAAAAATTCTATACCGATATTGGCCGTTACCTGCGGAGCCTCGAGGAAGTTATTATCCAGACCCTAAACGATTTTGGCTTAAAAGGTGAACGGTCACCAGGGGAAACGGGGGTTTGGCTTGATGCGAACCTGCCAGGTAAAGAAAGGAAGATATGCGCTATGGGCGTACGTTGCAGCCGTTGGGTCACCATGCACGGTTTTGCCCTGAATGTAAATACGGACCTTTCTTTTTTTGACCATATAATACCCTGTGGTATACAACAAAAATCGGTTACCTCAATGGAGAAAGAATTGGGCGGATTAATTCCTTTTAACCTTGTAAAAGACAGTGTTAAAAAAAATTTCGAGGATGTTTTCGCTGTTAAACTTGTACAAGACCTTTAGGTCCAGGTTTAGAAATCCTTGCCAATAAAAAAACGGTTCTTTTCAATCAGCGTATAGTCATCATATAATTCAAAAAGAAACCAGCCGGCATGTTCAAAATTTGCTTTGTCAAGCAATAATACCGGGTCTCTGATGTTTTTCACCTCAAATAAGAAAGTTTTGTTTTCATCGAAAAACCTGATTTGATATTTCCTTTTTTGTGCATCAGGAAGTTCTATATGCAGCAAACCTGTTTTATCGGGGAAGATATATTTAGATAATTTGTATACATCTTTGGGAATAAATGGTTTAATAAATATTGTATCCTTCGAAATGCTCGAAATCGTGTCCTTGGTTTTTAGGGAAACAGAATCCCTGAAACGTTTAAGTTCAGATTCCTTTAAATTGTCAACAATCAGGCTGCCCTTTTTGATAGTGTAAGTTTTTTCAGGTTCTTTCATTTGCCCCTTTGCTTTATTGGGAAGGTCTACTTCAGTTAGCACAGGACGTGGTGGAACGACTCCCGCATCCGGATAATTTGATTTGTTTTTATTGGAAGGATCAGGGTTGTCAATTTGTTTTTTGGGCGTCGGAGGTATGTATTTTGTAGGTTTCCTCGATGGACTAAATAAATATCGTCCGCTATCTAATAAAATATACAACCTGTAGTAATAATTGCTATCAGTTGATTTATTATCAACATATCCATTTAATAAAACAGTTGGATCCGGAATGGAAACTATAGTTTTAAACTGGCGCAGGCTATCCCGGGAACGCTGTATACTTAATTGTTTGGTTTTATTGCCAAAAAGATTGGTCCAGCTGATCAATACTTTATTGCCCGACCTGATTACTGCTGAAAAAGAAGGTAAAGTATCCTGTCCATGAGCATTGAAATCTAAGAATAATACAATAAGTACAGTTACAAATATTCGAGTTTTGCAGTTTATACTTGCCATCGCGGCAAATATAAGGTAGGGCAATTTTAATCCCTTATAAAAAAATCAATTGGCCGGAATTTAACGAACGGTTACCCTGAAGCCCACCACTATGAATGGCTAATACTTTGTCGGAATCCTGAAAATGGCCCTTTTTAACCAGGTCTTGAAGGCCGAACAGCATTTTACCGGTATAAACAATATCAGTGGGTATTTCGGTTATGCGGTACAGTTCGTTCATGAAATTGAGAAGGGAGGGGGGGTGTTTAGCGTAACCGCCAAAATGATAATCATAAAGCAGGCTAAAAGGGGCTGCATTTTCGTTTTGCCATTTTTTAATTTCACTAGTGAGGTTGTCATCCCCTTTTAAACTGCTGATGCCTATTAATTTTTGATGCCCAAATGCTGCATTTGTAAGGCCAGCAAGCATTGTGCCTGTTCCAACTGCACAAATAATATGGCTGTAGTCATGCAATGAGGGCACAATATCAAGAATTGAAGAAGCACCCAAAACGCCGGGCTGCCCTTGTCCTCCTTCCGGGATTGCCAGCCAGTTAGCAGGTATAAGTCCGGAATTTTCCAAACCGGTTTTCAACAAGCCATAATCTTTCCTTGAGAAAAAGTGCAATTCCATTCCATAAGAACGTGCATCAGCCAGAGTTTTGCTTTGTTTTTCTCCCTGTTCTCCCCGGATTATCGCGGCACTTTTCAATCCGGCGTATTGGGCTGCACATGCGGTTGCAACAATATGGTTAGAATATGCTCCGCCTGCTGTAAATACCCCTTCTTTTCTTTGCTCTATAGCTATTTTCAACCATTCCTTTAGCTTATACCATTTATTACCGGAAATAACCGTATGGATTTTATCCAGCCGCAATAAATCAACCTGTATCCGTTGTTTCCGGAAAAACTCAACCGGTTGCATTGTTGCCATATTGTTTGTTACCGGTAAATTCATATCGGAATATTTATATTCGTGTTTTAAACAAAAATAGAAGAATGCAACCAACACTTGTGATACTGGCTGCGGGAATGGCTTCCCGGTATGGGAGTCTTAAGCAGATCCAATCATTTGGACCGAGTGGAGAAACAATCATGGAATATTCAATTTATGATGCTATCCGTGCCGGCTTTGGAAAAGTAGTATTTATTATCAGAAAGGAATTTGAGCAGGACTTCAGGGAAATTTTTGGGGAAAAATTGCAGGGCAGGGTAAGGGTTGATTATGTGTTTCAGGACCTGAATGCATTCTTAAATGGTGCCCCAGTTCCTGCAGACCGAACTAAGCCCTGGGGAACAGCCCATGCAGTACTCTGTGCAAAAACTGCAGTGAATGAACCATTCGCCGTAATCAATGCAGACGATTTTTATGGTCGGGATGCTTTTGAGCAGGCTTATAGGTTCCTAGTTCGAGATTGTAATGAAAAAACCTATGCGATCATTGGATATGAATTATTAAAAACACTTTCTGAGCATGGAACCGTAAACAGAGGGGTTTGCCAGGTGGACAGTAAAGGAAATCTTGAATCCATAGCAGAAAGGCTGAATATTTCATTAAAGGATGGACAAATCCAGTGCGATGACAACCTGGAGCCCAAGGTATTGCCGTTAAAATCAAGTGTATCCATGAATTTCTGGTGTTTTCATCCTTCGGTTTTTGCGGTTAGCCAGGAAATGTTTGATGCTTTTTTGAAGGAAAATGCAAATAACCCCAAATCCGAGTTTTTTATACCGATTGTCGCAGACAAATTTACTAAATCAGGCTTGGGTGTAATACCGGTTATACCTACATCATCAAACTGGTTTGGTGTGACTTATAAGGAAGACGCTCCAAGTGTGCAGGCAAGCCTAGATGCACTGGTTGAAAAGGGTGAGTATCCACAAAACCTATGGGTTTCATAGGAAAATGATGAACATTAAGTATTAGGCAGTATTTAATGCTGCCTAATACTTAGTAAGTCATCACGTTGTAAATACAATCTTCAATCTTTTTAATTTGCTGTACACGATCAATGCCTTTTACACTGGAACGGGTAGGCACTTTGAGGCTGTATAGCGAACTATCAACTTTTAAAGAATCGAGGGCGGCGAAGATATTTTTACTCTGGCTACTGAATACAACGCCTTCTGCAGTCAGTTGTTTTCCGCTTAAAACACCAATTACTTCTCCTGCATGGTTAAAGATTGGACCACCTGAGTTACCTGGATTTGCTGAAATTGCAATCTGGTACGTAATTGTATCACCATCAAATCCCGTTTTAGCACTAAGATAACCTTCATTGTACACAATTTCTGTACGAGGGAATCCAAGCGTAAATATTTGCTCCCCCAGTTCAGCCTTTCCATTACGGATGCCGTATGGTAAATGGTCAACAGGAACAAAGCGGTTGTCGTCAATTTTGAGTATGGCGATATCGGTATTATCGTTGACAAGCATTGTCTTTGCCTTAAAATATTCTCCTTTATTATTAATAATATAAATGGAATCGGCTTTTGAAATTACATGGGCTGATGTTACGAGATAACCTTTACCGTCAATTAAAAATCCGGTTCCACCAAATTTACCAGGTGCATCTGGCTTACTAGGTATTGATTTAAACGAACTAATTTCCTTTTGGGTTTGTTTTTGGGATATTTTTACTGCATTGATCTCTTTTTTAAGCAGAGCAATTTCATGAGGACTGCTTTTCGGACTCAGGAAAGCAACAAGGCCACTGATCGCCAAAGCAGTTAGTCCGGCAATTGACGCTGCCATAGCAAAAACCTTTTTATACTTATTTACCTGTTGTAAAACCCGGATTTTAGGCATTACATCTTTGATCTCGCCAGTATTTATAAGATGGTTATGGGTTTCGTGTAATAAACCCTTAATAGACTTCCTTTCGCCGAAATGCGTTAGCTGCTGTAAAAAAATAGCATGCTCAACAACAAGTTGGTCGATTTCCGGGTTTGTTCTGCGCAATTGCTCAAAATATTCCTTTTCCTGAATATTCATTTCACCCAGGATATATCTTTCCACAGCTTCCAAAATTTGTACATCGTCGTTCATATTACCTGGTTTTTATATTGAGCAAAAAACAGTTTTTTCAATCGGGTCAGGCATTTATACTTCTGGTTCTTCGCATTATCTGCATTAGTATAGCCAAAATTACCAGCTATTTCAATCATGCTTCTTTTCTGCAAATAATAGGCTTCCAATAAACTTCTGCAGGGTTCACCTAATCCCATCATTGCTTTTTCCATTACCTGGAATTCCATATTTTTCATTTCATGTAATTCCAGTTCGTCCTCAACTGGAACAACTTCAGCAAAGCCCTCTACTTCAGATGAATACTTCTGTAATTGTTGTAAACGCTTGAGCCACAGTCTTCTGGATACAGAATATAAATATGTTTTTATTTGGCAGCTCAGTTCGAATTTTTCTGACTTTGCTTTTTCATACAAAACGAGCATCGCTTCCTGGAAAATATCTCTGGCGTCATCTACACTTCCATTGTTATTAATAATCAGCGATTGAACCATAGGATAATTGTCTTTGTATATGGTTTCAGTTGCCCTCCGGTCATTCTCTGCCAATCCTTTCAGCAATGTTTTTTCAAATGGATCTGTCGTCACGCTGCTTTATTTAATACCCAAAATAACAAATAGTAACCCGGAAAGCCCGGCAAAAAAATAAATTAATGTGAGGGTTACCTTTTTCTGATTATAGTATAAATACCAAATCATTCATTCAAAAAATTTAAAAGAGATCAAATGAAAAAGCTCCTTTTTGTTCTGGTTATTGGCGCATTCGCAGCTTGTAACAATGCTGCTGAAACTACTGAAGCTACTGCTGATTCTACTGTAGCTGCAGTTGATTCTGCTGTTACTGCTACTGTTGACAGTGCAAAAGCAACTATCGATTCAACTGCAAAGGCTGCTGTTGATACTGTAAAAGCCCAGGTTGAAGCACCGAAAAAGTAAAATTTTTCATATGGCAAGCAAATGTTAGATGCCGTCCTGTTCGCAGGATGGCATTTCTACCAGCTTGTAAAAAAATAGTCGATACTTAAGTATCGACTATTTTTTTGTTAGGGTATATGGGTAATTTATGCAATTTATTCGAAGCTTTACGAGGGTTATTTTGAAAATATACTAATCCTCAAAAAATCATGGTAAATAATTAGTTTTCAAAGAATATTTCCACTTATTTAGTCGTTGTTATTAAAGATATCCTGATCCAACGCAAAATAAATCCTTATGAAAACAGATTTACTTATACCTATTACAGGCGAATTATTTAATCGATTTGCCACCTCTTCTCTAAGCAATTACAAGTCAATTCATTGTGGTTAATAGAATGATTTATTACTAAAGACAATTTAGTAGTTTTTTAATTTTAATTAATCCTTATGAAGAAGCTTATAATCATTATTATATTAAGTTTATTTGGATTGCCAAATGCAATAAGCCAGATTACTTCACCAACAAATAAAGCCAATTTTGGGGTTGACGGAGAAGTAAGGGCTAGTTTTCTTGGACTGCTTCCCCAGCCCGCGGCAACTTCCCATGATTGGTTTGCCAATACAATTTCCGGCCCCCCCCGTTTTATGATAGATACGACAGGCGCAGCTGCCATTACAGCCAGGTATGTTACAGATCTTAACTTCAGGAAACTGCCTTTTTTCAGGGTTTTAAAGTATGATCCGTTTACAATACTGGATGGAAGAATGCTCATTGATGCGGTTTATATCAGGGATTACCATGGTATAGACTCCACAACTTTTGCAATGTCTAATAAAAATGGGGACAGTCCGCAGAGCTGGAGTGGCGCAGCATCCCAAAATGTTCCTGATAAAAATGACCTCCTCGACATGTTTGTACATGTAAGGAGAGCAGGATCATTACCGAGACTTCAGGATTCCCTGTGGTTTATAGGAGGAATTTCGCTGGATGCTACTGCCGGAAACCGTTATTTTGATTTTGAATTATATCAAACTGATATATTCTATAACCGTTCTACACTTTCTTTTACAGGTTATGGTCCCGATGCAGGACATACAAGCTGGCAGTTTGACCCGGTGACTGGTGCCGTTACAAAGCCCGGTGATGTTATTTTTTCCGCCAATTTTGGGGGAAGCGGTCTGCAAGACCTCGTGGCCAGAATCTGGGTAAATAAAAGTGCTTTATTAATTAATTCGCCAAACTTTGACTGGGCCGGTACTTTTGATGGAGCTACTTCCAGTTCGACTTTTGGTTACGCCAGTATTGTACCTAAAACAAACCAATTCTTTTATACTGGTCTCCAAAATAGTACTGCCACCTGGTCTGGACCATTCCAGCTGGTTAGGGCAGATAATTCAGTACAAACAACATACGATCCCAACCAGTTTTTGGAATTCTCTGTGAATATGGGTACACTGGGTTTAGACCCCATTTCCCTTTTAGGTGGTGATCCCTGTGGTTTACCATTCCGCAGGATACTGGTTAAATCCAGGTCATCCTCTGCTTTTACCGCTGAATTAAAAGATTTTGTCGGGCCTTTCGATTTCTTTGAATTTAAAGCTGCAGATGCGGCAGCAGACATTCCCATGATTTGTGGGGATAATATGATCAGTACTATTAGCGTAACCAACCCATTACCAACTTCAACATATTCATGGGTAACACCCGACGGAAAAATATTGGGTGATACATTTGGTTACCAGATAACAGTAGATACGCCAGGTACATATATTGTCCGGCAACAATTATTAAGTGGATGCAACCAATATGCGGCAGATACGGTGGTGGTTAAACTAGACCCTACCTGTGCATTATTACCACAAAACAGGATTGACTTGAAAGGCAATATCCAGGGGCAGGTAGCAAAACTTGATTTTGAGGTTTCTTCCAATGAAAATGTGAAGTATTATACCGTTGAAAGGAGCTTAGATGGAAAAACATATAAAATCTCTAAAACATTGAATGCTAATAATAATTCAGGATTTTCCTCTTATTTAATAGATGATGATATTTCTCAATTGGAGGGGAACCAGTTATATTATCGGGTTAAGATAGTTAGGATAGATGGCAGTACCCGGTATTCGTCCCCTTTATTACTTAATAGATCCTCTTCCCAACTAACAGGATTTATAATTTCCCCAAATCCTGTTTCAAGTAAAATGCAGATAATTATTCAGGCTGAAAAAAATCAGGTAGGTGTTGTTAAAATTTTTAATGCACTTGGTTCGTTATTGGAAATGAGAAGGGTATCCTTAATTACCGGAAACAATATTATAAGCTTCCAGGACTTTGGAAATTGGAGCAGCGGTATCTATCCGGTTCAGGTTCAGGTGGGTGAAAAATTATTTACCCAAAAAATGGTCCTTACCCCTAAAAAATAATTGTAACTCAGCCTATGAAATTCTTATCGATGAAAAAGCCACTAGTATGCCTGCAATTCTGCTGTTTGGTATTCGGCGCAGTTTCTGCCCAGGATAGCCATAGTGGGACCATAAATGCAGCCGGCGGGAGTTTCGGTAATGACAAACTCATTGTTGACTGGAGCATTGGGGAATTATCAAGGATTGATACAAAGGCGTCTCCCAATAATTCCCTTTTGGTTACACAGGGCCTCCTTCAACCCGACCTTGGCCGACAGGTTGTTTTTGTTGCTGATCCTGCTTTTACGCCTGGTGAAATTAAAATATTGCCCAATCCAGTTAAATCTATCCTTCAATTACAACTGTCCCTCCGTCAGGTTGGTTATGTGAGGTGCATGTTGTTCAGCGAAAAAGGGCAACGCCTTTACCAAACCAGCTTTACTTATTATGGATATGGTTACACGCAGTCTATCAATATGGCAAAATTAGCAACTGGAACATATTTTTTATACGTAGAGCTTGAGCCTACAGAAGGGCCAGTGGTCAGAAAAGGTTCATTCAAGATATTAAAGATCGATTAACCCGCTTAAATCCAAATCCAATGATAAAACAAGTTATGCCATTTGTGGTAGGCCTGTTTTTATGCAGTTCTCTCATGGCACAGGTGCCAAAACAAATTAATTACCAGGGAATTGCCAGAAACGCTTATGGGACGGCTTTAGCCAATCAGTCCCTCTCCCTTCGTTTAACAATACGGGAGTCCAGTGCATCCGGCACCGTAATGTATCAGGAAACCCGTAGTGTTCAAACCAATCAGTTTGGGCTTTTTGCAACTGCCATTGGTAGTGATGGGGCAACTGCTGTTTCCGGTAGTCTTTCGGGGGTAAACTGGGCCAATGGAATTGCAAAGTTCCTGGAAGTTGAAATGGATCCTAAAGGTGGCACACAATTCAGTTTTTTAGGTGCTTCGCCATTAACCAGCGTTCCGTTCGCATTTAGGGCCGAATCTGCTTCACCAGTAGGACAAGCTGGTGGCGATTTAAGTGGTAATTTCCCTAATCCAACTATCAAAGACGGGGCAATTACAGCTTCAAAGCTGGCGCCAGGAGTAATTCCAACATCAATCCCAATTAGTGGTACGGCAGGTGGAGATCTTTCCGGAACTTACCCGAATCCAATTATTGCTGGAAATGCTATTAATACTTCAAAAATTGCAGACAATGCAGTGAATAATACTAAACTAGCTGATAATGCTGTGACTACTTCAAAAGTAGCTGATGCATCAATTACCGCAGCCAAATTAGCTCCGGGTGTTATTCCCACCAGTTTGCCTGTTAGTGGAACAGCTGGAGGGGATTTAATTGGTACCTACCCAAACCCCTCAATAGGTGCAAATGCTGTAAATAGTTCAAAACTGGCTGATAATGCAGTTATTACGGCAAAAATTGCTGATGGATCAATTACTGCATCCAAATTAGCCCCTGGTGTTATCCCAACCAGTCTGCCGGTTAGTGGCACAGCGGGTGGTGACCTGACCGGAACATTTCCAAATCCGACAATTGGGGTTAATGCTATTACCACTACTAAAGTAGCAGATGGGGCTATTACAGCGGCAAAACTTGCTCCAGGTGTTATCCCGACTTCTTTACCTGTTAGCGGTACTGCAGGTGGTGATCTTACCGGAACCTATCCAAATCCAACTATTGCTGCAAATGCTGTTAGTACAGCTGAAATTGCTGATAATTCAATTACTACCACGAAATTGAATGGGCTTGCTGTTACTAATGCCAAAGTTGCAGATAATGCGATTACTACCACTAAAGTGGCTGACGCATCTATAACAGCTGCGAAGCTTGCTCCCGGGGTTATTCCAACTTCTATTCCGGTAAGTGGAACAGCAGGTGGTGACCTAACAGGTACCTATCCTAATCCAACAATTAGTGCAAATGCGATCACTACTACCAAAGTAGCCGACGCCTCTATTACTGCGGCTAAACTGGCTCCTGGCGTTATTCCGACCAGTCTTCCGGCTAGCGGTGCAGCAGGTGGTGATCTGACCGGGACTTACCCTAATCCGTCGATTGGTGCAAATGCTGTAAATACGACTAAAATTGCCGATAATGCAATAACTACAACAAAACTGAATGCGCTTGCAGTAACCAATGCTAAAATTGCAGATAATGCAGTTACTACCACTAAAGTAGCCGACGCCTCTATTACTGCGGTTAAACTGGCTCCGGGCGTTATCCCAACCAGTTTACCTGCAAGCGGTGCTGCAGGTGGTGACCTGACCGGAACTTACCCTAACCCAACGATTGGTGCTAACGCAGTTACAAATGCTAAAGTGGCCGATAATGCTATCACTACTACCAAAGTGGCTGATGCCTCTATTACTGCGGCAAAGCTTGCTCCTGGTGTTATTCCAACCAGCTTACCAATTAACGGTACCGCTGGTGGTGACCTAACAGGTACCTATCCTAATCCAACAATTGGTGCAAATGCGATCACTACTACTAAAGTAGCCGACGCCTCTATTACTGCGGCTAAACTGGCTCCTGGCGTTATTCCGACCAGTCTTCCGGCTAGCGGTGCAGCAGGTGGTGACCTGACCGGGACTTACCCTAATCCGACAATTGGTGCAAATGCTGTAAATACGACTAAAATTGCCGATAATGCAATAACTACAATAAAACTGAATGCGCTTGCAGTAACCAATGCTAAAATTGCAGATAATGCAGTTACTACCACTAAAGTAGCCGACGCCTCTATTACTGCGGTTAAACTGGCCCCGGGTGTTATCCCAACCAGCTTACCTGCTAGCGGTGCAGCTGGTGGTGACCTGACCGGAACTTACCCTAACCCAACGATTGCTGCAAATGCCATCACTACTACTAAAGTAGCAGATGCCTCTATTACTGCTGCAAAACTGGCCCCTGGTGTTATACCTACCATATTTTCTCCTTCTGGCGCAGCCGGAGGGGATCTAAGTGGAACATATCCCAACCCCGTTATCGGTAAATTAAATGGTGTGGCATTAAGTGCTACTGTTCCAGCAAGCGGACAGGTTCTTAAATACAATGGTACACAATGGGCGCCAGCTGCTGATAATACAGGTGGTGGCGGACTCACTTTTCCATTTACCGCTAGTATAGCAACAACCAGTGATATGTTCGGATTGACCAATACTGATTTTGGTACCGCACTTGCTGGCTCAAATAGCTCACCTGGTGCAGGCGCTACCGGAGTTGCAGGAAGAATTACTGCTGCTGCTCCTGCTGCAAGTGCAATTGGTGTTTATGGTGTTATTAATGCAGCAACTGCCAATGGATATGGTGTTTGGGGAAAGCACAATGGTTCCGGAACCGGAGTAAATGGTACTTCTGTTAATGGACCGGGTGTGTCAGGCTATTCTGTGAATGGATATGGAATTAGTGGTTTCAGTGAAAATGTTTATGGGGTTTATGGTTCAAGCACCAGTGGAACTGCCGGATTCTTTGATATTACCAATGCAGCAAACGGAAGTGATGCTTTATTGGTAACCAATGAACAATATAACGCTATAAGTGCTTCCAGCATAAAAGGAACTGGTGTATTTGGTGTTGCAAACGATATTTCAGGGGCAGGTTTGTATGGTGTTCATGTAGGGGGTGGGGAAGGTGTAACCGGTCAAACCATCAGTGATATTGCGGGTGCGATTGCAGGTACGAACTATGGGAATTATGCCGGGGTACGTGGTAATTCACCTTCAGGTATTGGTGTGCTTGCTGAATCAAATACAGATGGCGGTACCACAGGAACTGCTTTTGTAGCAAGACTTGAGGCAGCCGGAACTGGTAACCTCGCAATTTTTAAGGTGGGCTTATCCAATGTAGCAAGGATTGATAGGACCGGAAAGGCATTTTTTAATGGCGGTACCCAGAACAATGGTGCTGATGTTGCTGAATTCTTTGGCGTACAGGGTGCTTTAGCTGGTTATGAGCCAGGTGATGTATTGGAAATTTCAACTGATGCTGATCGCCAGGTTGTAAAATCTTCCGGACCATATTCGACTCTTGTTGCAGGTGTTTATGCCACCAAACCCGGGCTCTTACTTACAGAAGAAGATGCAGTAAATAGTGCCCTGGACAATGGTGTTCCAATGGGTGTAATAGGTGTTATCCCTACTAAAGTTTGCCTTGAAGGTGGTGCTATAAAGAGAGGTGATTTGTTGGTTACTTCTTCTCTTTCCGGAGTTGCGATGAAAGCAGATCCGGATAAAGTGAGGGTTGGACAGGTATTGGGTAAGGCCTTGCAGGATTTTTCCGGTAATGGAATTGGAAAAATTAATGTGTTGGTTAGCGTAAAATAAATAATCCCAAAATCATTGAAAATGAAAAAATATACTAAGATTTTAATTGCCTCGACCTTCCTTGTAATTGTTTCGGGCGGCTTGAAAGCACAATCAATCCGTACCGCGGAACAAGCTAAATTGCCCAGCAACAGACCAATGCCCGATAAAAGGATTTTGGAGCGCAAAATTGAAACGATGCGGGCAGCGGCACGCCAACAACAAATGCAGTTGAAAAGGGCGGAGCAGGAAAAAAGCCAGGTGCCTCAGTCACAACCAATCGATAATAGAAGAACCTTACAACCAGTTGTTTCTAATAAATAAAAAAGCGGCCGCCTCAAAAGTTTGAGGCGGCCCCATTTTTTATAAACCCATTTTCTTTTTCAGGTTTTCATCGAGTGCATCAAGGAATTCCTGTGTGTACAGGAAATGTTCGCCATGCCTCACTTTATTTCCGTGAACACAAACAGCAAGATCCTTGGTCATTTTTCCACTTTCTACAGTTTCAATACAAACTGCTTCCAGCGCATTACAGAAATCAACAAGAGGTTGATTGCCATCTAATTTACCGCGGAAAGCTAATCCCCTGGTCCAGGCAAAAATAGAGGCAATCGGATTTGTTGAAGTTGGCTTGCCAGCTTGGTGATCACGGTAGTGCCTTGTTACTGTTCCGTGGGCAGCTTCAGACTCCATTGTTTTACCATCGGGAGTAATTAACACGGAAGTCATTAAGCCGAGAGATCCAAATCCCTGGGCAACCGTATCACTCTGAACATCTCCATCATAATTCTTACAGGCCCAAACAAAATTACCATTCCATTTTAAGGCACTGGCTACCATGTCATCAATGAGACGGTGCTCGTAAACGATTCCTGCCGCCTCAAATTTTCCCTTAAACTCTTTCTCGTATATGTCCTGGAATATGTCCTTAAACCTGCCATCATACTTCTTTAGTATGGTGTTCTTTGTGGACAGGTATAAAGGCCATTTTTTGCTAAGTGCCATATTGAAACAACTCCTGGCAAATCCAATAATACTTTCATCGGTATTATACATAGACATCGCTACGCCATCTCCTTTGAAATTAAACACCTCAAAGACTTGGGGAGCACTACCGTCTTCCGGGGTAAATGTCATGGTCAGTTTACCCTTTCCCTTTATAACAGTATCTGTAGCACGATATTGGTCACCAAAAGCATGCCGGCCGACAATTATGGGGGCGGTCCAGTTAGTTACAAGCCTTGGGATATTATTAATTACAATAGGTTCCCTGAAAACCGTACCATCGAGGATATTGCGAATAGTTCCATTCGGGCTTTTCCACATCTGCTTGAGGTTGAATTCTTTAACCCTGGCTTCGTCGGGAGTAATGGTGGCACATTTAATACCTACGCCATATTCTTTAATTGCATTGGCTGCATCCACAGTAACCTGGTCATTAGTGGCATCACGATATTCTATGCCCAGGTCATAATATTTAATGTCCAGTTCAAGATAGGGTAAGATCAGTTTATCTTTGATGAATTGCCAGATGATTCTTGTCATCTCATCTCCATCAAGCTCAACAACAGGATTGGTTACCTTGATTTTTGTACTCATATTTAGCTGTTTTATTGCAAGTCTGCAAACCTAAGGGAAATGAATAAAAAAACAAATGGTAAAAATGTCAAATGCAAGATTGTCGTAATTTTACTTCAATGTGCCAGATGATGTCGAGTGATGCTTTTTCATATATTTCAAGGTTTGTAACACTCTCTGAAGCAGAAAAAACGCTTTTCGGGAGCCATTTGCAAATCATGACCTGTTTCCCAAAACAGGTGCTTACAAGTGTTGGTGAACTGGAACAGCATGTTTATTTTGTCCAGAAGGGAATAGTTCGGAAATATTTTTGCCGTGATAATTTTGAAGTGACCGTACAACTTGCCCTTGAAGGCGATCTGATTTCTTCAAATGTTTCTTTTTTGTCGGGCGTTTTATCAGATTATGTAATTGAAACTTTAGAGCCAGCCACGCTGGCATTTATTACCAAATCATCGCTCGAAACCCTGTATTCTTATAGCCATAATTTTGAAAAAATGGGCCGCCTGATCCTGCTGGAATGGATGCTGGATAAAGAAAGAAGGGATACATCAAGAATGATTAATACGCCGAAAGAGCGATATCTGGCTTTATTGAAGGAAAAACCGCAACTGTTATCACGGGTACCCCAGAAATACTTGGCATCATTATTAAATATTGAACCAGAAACCTTTAGCCGGTATAAGAAATTATTTGATTTTCATATTGAGCCATTTGAAACCGAAGCTGATGCCTATACAGGCGTTTAAACAATACGAGAAGGCTCTTGATGCCTTATATGCCTATATTCATTCCAATATTGGCATGAGCCGGGAGCGGTTTAATAGTTTATCCGGATTTTTCCTGATCCGCCAGTTTAAGAGAAAGACAATGGTGGTTAAACCAGGAGAAGTTGACGAGTACTTTAATTTTATTGTTCGGGGCGTTGTTCGTAAATATATCTTTTCAGGAAAAAAGGAAGTGACCCTACAATTGTCTACCGAAGGCCATTTTATACACGCTGAATCATCTTTTTTTACTAAGGCACCAGCAGATTGTTTTATTGAACCGATTGAACCAACTGTTTTTTTTTCAATTCATTATGATGACCTGGAAAGGTTGTATACTGAAATACCCGAACTGAATAAGCTGGCAAGGCTAATGATAGGAGAGATGTATGTAAAAAAGGAAATGCGTGATCTGTCCTTCCTGCGGCTTAGTGCCAAAGAAAGGTTTTTACAATATGTAACACGCCACCCTGAAATGCTACAGAGGGTTTCCCAGAAATACCTTGCCTCTTATCTTCATATCAAGCCGGAAACATTCAGCAGGTTAAAGCATCTGCTGCAGCAAAAAAAGGGAAATTAAACATTTACAACAAGCACGGGTATACGCAATTCGTGCCTAACTTTATTAATGGTGTCTCCGTAAAGGATATCTTCCATGCCACGGTGGCCATGGGCACCCATTACCAGTAATTGTGCTTTTTCTTCCTGGGTTATTCTTACGATTTCAGACTTCCTTTGCTGGTGCCCCAATCTCGCAACTGCAGCATAGCCTTTTGCTTTAAGTTGCTGTACATATTGGTCAAGTTGCCGTGTATCCTGTTGTGTTTCCATGTCTTCGCTATCATTACCATAAAATTTTGCCGTTACACTTTCAATAACATGGATTAGGATAAGTGTTGCACCAGGTTTGGTTTGTGACATGGCATGTGCTATTAATGTACTGTCATGCTGGCTGAATTCCAGGGCAATTGCAACTCGTTTGTAATCTGGCAGGTTTTTAATTTCCAGGGATCTGAGGTCTTCGTGGATGGCCAATGGGACAGCCTTTCTTTTTTTGCTGATCCAGGGATAAAGAATTACGGTTACCAATAGTGCGACCAGTAGAAGCAAACCTGCAATAATCAAGGCATCCATCCAGATAGATTTACTGTTACTGATATATGTATAAGCTTCATTGATTACCATCCGAAGATTCAAATAGACCAATATGGTTGCTACCAGCCATGCCATTATTTTTGTAACTGTACCTATTTTGAAATTGCCCATTTTTTCTTTGTCACTAACAAAATGAATGAGCGGAATTATTGCAAATCCCAGTTGAAGGCTCAGGATTACCTGGCTTAGTACCAGCAGGCTATCTATTTCATCATCCCCAAAATAATAGATCACCAGTAATGCAGGTAATATGGCAATTAAACGGGTCAATAGCCTGCGCAGCCATGGATTGATACGCAACCTTAGATAGCCTTCCATTACTATTTGACCGGCAAGTGTGCCGGTAATGGTAGAACTTTGCCCGGCGGCAATCAGGGCTATAGCGAAAAGGGCAGGGGCCAGTTTGCTTCCCAGCAGGTTATGCAATAATTGATGTGCTTCCTCTATATGAGCAACCTGGGTTTGTCCGGCTTTGTGAAAAGCTGTTGCAGCAAGTATCAGGATCGCCGCATTTACGAAGAAAGCCAGGTTCAGTGCAATCGCACTGTCTATCATATTCATCCGGATCGCCTTGCGTTTACCTGAATCATTGTTGTGAATTTTGCGGGTTTGTACCAGGGCAGAATGCAGGTACAGGTTATGTGGCATCACTGTTGCACCAATAATACCAATAGCAATATATAAGGCAGTATTATTGGGAATACCCGGAATTAATCCCCTTGCAACCTCCGGCAAATGGGGCTTTACCATAATAATTTCAATTAAAAAAGAGAACCCAATGATGGTAATCAGTCCAATAATGAACAATTCCATCTTTCTCATCCCTAATTTTTGAAGCCATAATAGTAGGAAAGTATCTAATACAGTAATACATACCCCTCCCAGGATTGGAAGACCGGTAAGCAGGTGGATGCCAATTGCCATTCCCAGTACTTCAGCCAGGTCGCAGGCTGCTATTGCAATTTCAGCAAGTATATAGAGCAGGAAATTAATAGTGCGGGGGTAGGTTTCCCGGTTAGCCTGGGCAAGGTCGCGACCGCGTACAATTCCCAGCCGGGCTGATAATCCCTGCAGCAGAATTGCCATAAGGTTGCTCATAAGCAGCACCCACAGTAATGAATAGCCAAATTGACTACCACCCTGCAGGTCAGTTGCCCAGTTTCCTGGATCCATATAACCAACACTCACCAGGTATGCTGGTCCAAAGAATGAAAGCACTTTCTTCCAGAAGCCTTTCTGTTGGGTCGTGTCTATTGATCCGTGAACTTCGCTTAGCGAAACATCACGGTTTGCCTGTTGCATCATATGATACGTATAAATTCGCAGCCAACTGTTCACTGATTGTTATAAAAGGTTGTCCGGTAATGCTGATTTCAAGGGAATGGTCAAATTCAAAGCGCCTGATAATGGATAATTTTGTTCCAATGCCGATTTTATTGTGCCGCAATAGTTCCAGCATACTTGTCGATTGATTGCTTACGCTTACAATTTTAGCCGGAATATTATGCGGTAATTCCAGTAAGGATGTTTGCTCAATCAATGGCATTCTTCCCTGACCATCAGGAATCGGGTCACCATGAGGGTCGGTTTTTGGCAAACCAAGGAATATATCGAGCCTTTCTATCAGTTTTTTACTGCTTATATGCTCAAGTTCTTCCGCTATTTCATGTACTTCTTCCCAGCCAAATCCCAGTTTTTCGACCAGGAAATATTCCCAAAGCCTGTGTTTTCTTATAATTTGAAGGGCAAGCTTCTTTCCTTCTGCTGACAATTTTACCCCTTTATAAGGCTGGTATTGCAACAATTTCTGTGTTTTTAATTTTTTAAGCATATCAGTAACCGATGCCGGTTTGGTCGATAATGCCCTGGCCAGTCCATTTGTACTAACCACATTTTCTTCCTGTTGCAAGTGGAAAATGGCCTTAATATAATTTTCCTTGCTGCTTGAATATTTCAATTGAACTAAATATTTATTTAGACAAATCTAAAAAAAATAAACAAATCAAAAAAGGCAAGAAAATGTAAAAGGGTTATTTTAGCGAATCACGGAAAAGAATTGCTATGAGAATAAACCGCTGTATTTCGGTTTTTTTATATTTGATATTACTGGTTGCCTGTAAAGAAAAGAAAAAGCAGTTGTCTGATTCCGAGCCTGTAGTATTTGCTGATTTTATTGATTTTTTCCCAGTTATTAAATTGCCTTTTGAATTTTCTGATACCAGCCTCCTGACAAAAACTCCTGATTCTCGCCGGATTGGCAATAAAATTTTTAATCAGTTCGTTCCTGATAGTGTAGCACAATTTCTTTTTGGAAAAGGATCCAAACCACAGTTTTTCCCAATCGGAAAAATTGAGGTAAAAGATGGTGAAACTTATGTGTTCGTGAAAGCAGTTCAGGCAGCGAAGCAGGCAGCTGTAATTGCAGTATTTGAAAAGGAGAAATTTGTAACTGCCATGCCTGCGGTTGTCATTAACGGTATTCCCAAATCCAATGACCGCTCTTTGGTAAATATGGACAGCCGATATACAATAACAACTTTGAGGCAGAAAACAGCAGCGGATGGGCAGGTGGTATATAATAAAAAGGTTTATGTATATAATAATGCGGGTGTATTTACAATGATACTGACAGAATCAAATGACCGTAATAATGCTGAAGCCAGGATAATTAATCCAATTGATACCCTTGCCACCATGCATAAGCTGACAGGCGATTACATGCAGGATAGGAAGAATATTGTGAGTTTCAGGGATGGAAGAAAAGCTGGATTTCTGTTATTTTTTATTCATTTTGAAAAAGATGGTGGGGCATGTAAAGGTGAATTGAAGGGTGATGCAAAGATTACTTCGCCCAATTCTGCCCGCTATACGGAAAGTACTGGTACCTGTTCCATTGATTTTAGCTTTTCGGGCAATACTGTAACTATGAAAGAAATAGAGGGATGCGGCTCCTACCGGGACATTAAATGTTTTTTTGAAGGTAATTATACACGCAAGAAAAAGGCATTACAGAAAAACCCGAAGAAAAAGAAGTAAGTAATGGATTTCAAATAATCTTATATATTGCGTACCCGATACACGATAGAATTAGAAAAAGACAATTATGAGTTTTAGAAATTATAAAGTACCATACCAGAGCGAGGATCATTATAACAAAAAAGTGGCCTATTTCTCCATGGAGTTCGCCATTCATCAACCCTTAAAAATATATAGTGGCGGGTTAGGATTTCTTTCGGGTTCGCATTTGAGGAGTGCCTATGAATTAAGGCAAAACCTGGTTGGAATTGGTATTTTATGGAAATATGGATATTATGACCAGGCCCGCAACCAGGACCAGACCCTGCAGGTTACCTGGATGGAAAAACAATATAGTTTTTTGGAAGATACCGGCATTAAATTTCAGATTGATATTCATGATCATCCAGTTTGGGTTAAAGTGTATTATTTAAATCCTGAAACCTTTAAATCTGCACCGCTGTTTTTACTAAGTACAGATCTTCCGGAGAATGATTATGTATCTCAAACCATAACCCATCGGTTATATGATGCGAATGTGGCTACTAAAGTTGCGCAATTCATTCTTCTGGGTGTTGGTGGGGCTAAACTAATGGATGAACTTAACTTTAATCCTGAGGTGTATCATTTAAATGAAGCACATGGTATCAGTGCGGGATTTTACCTTTATCGCAAGTATAACAATAACCTGGAAGAAGTTAAGAAAAGACTGGTATTTACAACGCATACACCAGAAGAAGCAGGGAATGAAAAACATGATATTTATTTATGTCTGAAGATGAGTTATTTCTGTGGCCTTAATTTAGATGAAGTGAGGGAATTGACAGGAATACAGGACGACCAGTTTAACCATTCCCTTGTTGCGCTCCGTTTTGCGAGGATTGCCAATGGAGTTTCTCAACTCCACGGTCATGTTTCCCGGGCTTTATGGGAAAAATATAGTGGCATTTGCCCGATTCTTTCTATAACAAATGCACAAAACTGGCGCTATTGGGCAGACAAGCAATTGTACCGTTCAATGGAAGAAGGTAATGACCATGTTTTTGATGACCGCAAACAATACCTGAAAAGCAGGGCTTTTGAAATTGTTGCAGACCAAACCGGAAAGGTGTATGATCCTAATGTGTTTACTATTGTTTGGGCACGTCGTTTTGCTGGTTATAAGCGGGCTGAAATGATTACCCGCAATATCGCAAGGTTTACAGCATTATTGGAAAGTAAAAAATACCCTGTACAGATTATCTGGGCGGGGAAGCCATACCCTATGGACTATCCTGCAATCAACGAATTCAACAATCTTGTTCACCTGAGCAAGAATTACAAGAATATGGCTGTTTTGGTTGGCTATGAATTAGGTCTTTCTAAGCGCCTGAAACAAGCCGCAGATTTATGGCTGAATAACCCCAGGGTACCCAGGGAAGCATCAGGGACTAGCGGTATGACTGCAGCTATGAATGGAGCCGTTAATTTTAGTACAGATGATGGATGGATACCGGAATTCGTTAATCATGGAAACAATGGTTTCGTAATTCCCAAAGCCGATTATGCGAATATGAATACCCAGGAGCAGGATGAATACGACCTTGAAATGATGTATAAAATCCTGGAAGAACAGGTATTGCCTCTGTATTATAGTAATCGCGATACCTGGCGCCAGGTTGTTAAAAATGGTATGCGGGATGTCCGTTATCAATTCGAAAGTAACCGGATGGCCCATGAGTATTATGATCTTCTTTACAATGCACCGTATTAAAGTCAACTTTCAGTAATTACTGCGGTATGTTAAATTTATAGAAAACAGGACCATTGCAAACCAGACTCCAGGACTTACTTCTGCCTTTGTTGTTATTATTGTCAGTAGGTGCTATTGGTGTAATAGGATATATGGTAGTTGAGGATTTCCGCTTCCTGGACGCCCTATACATGGCGGTTATCACAATTACGACTGCTGGTTTTACTGAAGTGAAGCCCTTGTCTGACAATGGAAAGTTATTTACAATTTTCTTATTGATCCTGAGTTATATAGCTCTTGCATGGGCTATAACAAGGATCATTCAATATATTATCAATGGAGAGGTCAATAAATACTTCAAAAACCGGAAAATTATGGGGAGTATTGATAAACTGAAGAATCATGTGATAATATGTGGATTTGGCCGTAATGGGCAACAAGTGGCCCAAACGCTTAGTTACCATAATAAATCCTTTGTTGTTATTGAAAAAAATGAGGAATTATTGCAGAAAAGTTCACTTGAATTCCCCAATCTGATATACCTGGTAGGTGACGCTACCGATGATGATCTTTTGCGGAAAGCTGGTATTGAAAGGGCACATTCCCTAATTTGCAGCCTACCTGCCGATTCAGACAATGTATTTATTGTTTTATCAGCCCGGTCATTAAATTCTGATATCAGGATAATCAGCAGGGCCTCTGCAAGCTCCGCTACGCCAAAACTTAAAAAAGCGGGTGCCGACCACGTAATTATGCCCGATAAAATCGGTGGTACACATATGGCTACCCTGGTCTCCAAACCCGACGTAATTGAGTTTATTGACTACCTGAGTGGTGAGGAAGGGGAGTCGATTCATATGGAATCTATTGATTATCAGCAGATTCCAATGGAAATAAGAGATGGCAGCCTAAGTGAAATCATGTCCTGGAAAAAGACCGGTGTTAATTGCATTGGTATCAAAAACAGCGATGGAAAATTTATCATTAATCCACCAGACTACACCAAACTTAAGGAGGGAATGAAAATATTTTTACTTGGCACCAGGCGACAGATCCAGGAAATGAAAGGAAATTTTGATAAATAATTATGCCTTTCTGGCATAATAATAGCGAATGGACCTGCGTTATTATTTATCATTAAAAATCCCCTCTATGAAAGCGATTATTATAATTCTTTCGTTGACTTCTTCTTTTTCTTTTCACCAAAACGACCCGGTGAAAGTTGTGAAAAATATACCTCCCCAGGCTAATGCTGGCAATGACCTGACTGTTTCTTCTAAAGAAATTGTTCAGTTGGATGGAACTTCCTCCCGTGAACAGGATGGCATCATTTCCAGGTATCAATGGAGCCAGGTAGCCGGCACGCCTGTTACAATTGTAAATCCAAATGCGGCTATCACTGCATTACAGGGTTATGCTAAAGGAGATTATACATTCCGCTTAACGGTAACAGACGATAGAGGAGCAGTAAGCTCAGATGAAGTTAAAATGGCTATTAAAGACTAACCTGGTTGATCGTACTTAATTAAGAAGGTTAGGCATAAGTATTTGTCATCATAAATACTTATACCTAACCACTTTTTATTATTTCACTATTTCAATCAGTTCAACGTCAAAGATCAATGTTGAACCCGGTGCTATTTTAGCACCTGCCTGGCTATCTCCATAAGCAAGGTCAGCCGGGATAAACAATTTCCATTTACTTCCTACAGGCATAAGTTGAAGAGCTTCAACCCAACCCTTTATTACACCATTTACGGGAAAGTCAATCGGCGTGCCCCGATCTACCGAACTATCGAATACAGTACCATCAATTAGCGTACCATGGTAATGGCACTTAACTTTGTCTGTAAGTACTGGTTTGGGCCCGGTTCCTTCCTGTACTATCAGGTATTGTAACCCGCTGGGTAATGTTACTACGCCCGGTTTTGATTTATTTGCTGCCAGGAATTCTTCCCCAGCTTTTCTTGCTACAGCAGATTTTTCTTTTTTCAGTTGTTGCAGGTAATTTGAAATGCTCATGTTACATTGTTCTTCAGTGAGTAATGTTTTTTGTCCGGCCATGGCATCATTCAATGCCCTGGAAACCATTGTGGTATTGACCTTTTGAATTCCCTGTTCTTTATAAAAGGAAGCAAGGCTTATACCTATAGCATAGCTAACAGAATCAATACTGTTTTTCAAAACAGGTGCAGGAGCCTGTCCCGATTTCTTGGCTACAGGTTTTGTTCCCGGTTTTGTTGCCTGGGAATTGCCCACAATTGCAGCCAGTAAAATCGCGGATGTAAAAAGGGTTTTTCGCATGAATTTATTTTGAAGGCCCGAAATTAGGATAATCTGCTTGATTAAATCTTGTCGAATTGGGCTGATCAATATATGAAAACGGTTAATTATTGTAGAAAAGGTGTTAAATATCCCATTGGTAATATTTGTATACCATTAAAATGACAATCTTCGTTATAATAAAAATAAAATCCCTATGCGAAAACTCTATATGACTGCGACCGTCTTGTTTCTATTTTCGGCTGCTTTTTCACAAAGTTCAGAAAGCAGTACCGGTTCATTGCTTAAAAAAGCCAATGGTTTATTTGGGAAAACCGGTTCTGGTTCAAATTCCCTTAGCAGTGATGATATTGTAGCCGGATTAAAGGAAGCATTAGTGGTAGGCGCCAAAAACAGCACGGGAAAATTATCAGCAGCAGATGGTTTTTTCAAAGATGCTGCTGTTAAAGTACTGATGCCCGAAGAAGCCAGGAAAGTTGAGCAGAAATTGCGCCAGCTAGGAATGGGTAAATTGGTGGATGATGCTATTTTGAGCATGAACAGAGCCGCAGAGGATGCATCGAAATCAGCTACTCCCATTTTTATTAATGCTGTGAAAAAAATGACTGTACAGGATGGATTAAGTATACTTCAGGGTGCAGATACAGCAGCAACAGGATATTTGCGCAAATCCACATCACCAGAACTTATGGCAGCATTTCATCCTGTTATAGATTCCTCTCTGCAAAAAACAGGGGCTACAAAATATTGGAAAGATGTTTTTGATACCTACAACCGCTTTTCAATAAAACCTGTTAATCCTGATCTTTCGGCATATGTTGCCGACAAAGCAATGAATGGAATTTTCTATTATGTTGCCGAGGAGGAGAAAAAAATTCGCACCAATCCTGCTGCCCGGGTTTCAGACATCTTGCAAAAAGTGTTTGGCAAAAGGTAAATAATTAATTTCCTTAATTGTCTCATTAACATGATGGTGCAAAATACCTTTGTGCCATTCATGTTAACCAAAACAATTTCCCTTTACCGCATAGCCTATGCTGGATTGTCCAGGGATACCTGGATATTGTCGTTGATAATGCTGATCAACAGAAGCGGAACCATGGTCGTTCCTTTCCTTACCCTGTATCTGACCAGCAAGGGAATGGGGTATTCTATTGGCCAGGCCGGATTTGTCTTTGGTTGCTTTGGTGCAGGGGCATTTAGCGGCGCTTATTTTGGTGGCAGGCTGACTGATAAAATTGGTTTTTTTGCTGTACAAATGATGACATTAATTGGCGGAGCGATTTTATTTATTGTACTCAGCCAGATGAAGAGCCTTTACCTGATTTGTATTTTTACTTTCCTGCTCAGTTTTGTCAATGAGGCTTTTCGGCCTGCAAATTCAACTGCTGTCGCTTATTACAGTTCGGCAGAAAACCGCACAAGGTCATACTCACTTAATCGGCTTGCAGTAAACCTGGGCTGGGCATTTGGAAGTGCATTGGGGGGAATTATTGCCCGCTTTAGTTATGAATGGTTGTTTTGGATTGATGGATTCACGAACCTTAATGCTGCAGTACTGATGTGGCGCCTTTTAAGGCAAGCAGGTTTTCAGCACCAAAAATTAAAAAACAGTACCCGGAACATTGCAGATTCAGACTTACAACCACACCTGGAATCGGCTTATAAAGACCGGCAGTACCTTATTTTTATTGGGCTTGTTACTTTATTTGGAGCCTGCTTTTTTCAATTGTTTTCTAACGTTTCAGTATATTTTCGGCAGGAGTTGGATTTTTCGGAACCATTTATTGGTTTGTTGATGGCTACAAATGGGCTTTTGATTGTGGTAGTAGAAATGGTCATTATTCATCAATTAGAAGGAAGAAAAAACCAGATAACCTATATAGCCATTGGTGTTGGCCTTGTTGCTATCTTTTATTTGCTACTGGGTACCGGCCCAATCAGACATGTCCCGGCCTTACTGCTGATTGCACTGATTACTATCGGTGAAATTTTATCGATGCCTTTTATGAATAGTTATTGGATAGGTCGCAGTAAGACATACAATCGCGGACAATACGCCGCTTTATATACTATGGCTTGGTCTGCTGCGCAAACCATGGGACCCATGTTGTCAGCGCAATTGGCCGAACATGCCGGATTCCGCCTTACCTGGGTTGTAATTGGATGTATCGCTCTTTTTGTAGCCTTTATCTTTTGGCAATTAAGGACAAGGCTTCGTGAAACATAATGATACTTAACCGGCCATCTCACTTAACTCAAGCCAACGCATTTCCTTTTCTTCCAGTTCCTGTGACACCTGGCCAATCCGCGCTGCAATATTTTGCAAGGTTTCATACTCTAGCTGCCCATTGGCCAACTGTTCACTTAACGAAGATTTTTCCTGCTCAAGTTTAGCAATCGTTTCTTCCAATAATTCAAATTCCCTTTTTTCCTTAAAGGAAAATTTCTTTTTTGGAGTGTTATCTATTGCAGATAATGGGGCATTGACAGGAGCACTAACTGTGGCTGGTTTTATTTCCTGGATGAATTCCTGTTCCTTTAGCCATATCCTGTATAAACTATAATTACCCGGGAAATCTCTGATAAAACCATCGCCTTCAAAAACAAATAAGTGGTCTACAAGTCGATCCATAAAATACCGGTCGTGTGACACAATCAGCAGGCAACCCTGGTATTCCGAAAGAAAATTTTCAAGGACTGATAAAGTTGGCAAATCAAGGTCATTGGTAGGTTCATCCAGGATCAGGAAATTGGGATTACGGAATAACATGGTTAATAATAAAAGCCTTTTCTTTTCACCTCCGCTTAGCTTGCTTATATAGCTGTATTGCTGATCCGGATTGAATAAGAACAGTTGCAGAAACTGAGCGGCACTTAAACTGCCTCCACCTGCAAGCGGAAAACTTTCTGCAAAGCTTTTCACATATTCTATTACCCGCATGTCTTCTTTCCATTGCAAACCCTGCTGCGAATAGTATCCAAAAACTATTGTTTCACCTATATTTACTTTTCCGCTATCCGGTTCCTCAAGTCCCTGTATAATGTTCAGGAAGGTAGATTTACCAACCCCGTTTTTCCCGACAATTCCAATTCGTTCACCTTTTTTAAAAGTGTAATCAAATCCTTTTAAAATATTTTTTCCATCATATTGCTTATAAATCTTTTTCAGCTCAATAACTTTTCCTCCGAGCCTGTTCATTTTCATTTGCAATTGCAGTTGCTGTTCTTCCAGTCGCTGCTTTGCCTTGGCTTCTACCTCGTAGAAATTATCCTGCCTGCTTTTTGATTTTGTGGTTCTTGCCTTTGGCTGTTTCCTCATCCATTCAAGTTCCTTCCTATACAGGTTCCTGGCTTTATCCACCGTTGAAGCCTGCTGTTCAGCACGCGCAGCTTTTCTTTCCATGAACAATTCATAATTTCCTTTACATACGAAGATGTCATTCCCGTCAAGCTCCCATATTTCTTCGCAAACAGCATCCAGGAAATAGCGGTCGTGGGTAACCAATAAAAGCGTCACTTTTTCCTGGTTCAGGTAATGTTCCAGCCATTCTACGGTTTCTACATCCAGGTGGTTGGTAGGCTCATCCATAATCAGCAGGGTGTGCTTGTGTTCAAAACCAATATCAATTAGTGTACGCGCAAGGGCAACCCTTTTTCTTTGTCCGCCTGATAATGTTCCGAGCAATTGATTCAGGTGATGGATATTCAGTTTTCCCAAGATCTGTTTTACCTTAACTTCAAAATCCCAGCCACCAGTTTCGTCCATTCGGGAAATGGCTTCCGACATCGCTTCGCCGTCTTCTGCATCGCTGGCAGCTTCAAATGCTTTTATGGCATTCAGGGTGGGATGGTCGTGGTGGAAAATGTTGTTTAATACCGACCATTCATCCACAAATTCAGGCTCCTGGTCAAAAAGTGCTACGGTAACATCTTTGTTGATCCATACTTTACCCCGGTCGGGCACTTCCTTACCGGAAAGGATTTTTAATAGTGTAGATTTACCCGATCCATTCCTTGCGACGAGGGCAATTTTATCACCTTCTTCAATATGAAATGAAATATTTTCAAACAATGGTTTGATACCATAACTCTTGGCCAATCCTTCAACAGAGACGTAATGCATGCTGCAAAGATAAGTCGGGTTATTACATTTAATTCCTGCAATTTTGCAGGTTAACGTATGTATTTAGTTCGTTATACCATTCTGAAAATATTGTTTGGCTTTGCGCTGATTTACTTCCCGGGAATCATTTTCTCGCAAGACAGTGCACTGATCAAACGGCGGTTTGGGGTCGATACTGAATACATAAAGACTTTTGGGACTGAAATGCCTGTCCGGTTCTTTTTCTCCCAAAAGTATACCGCGATTGAACTAAGCGGTGCCAAAGGAATTGAAAGCGTTCGGTACAGGCCCAACACTACCCTTAACATTGGAATTGGTGCCACTTACAAATTGCTTACCCTTAACCTGGCATATGGTTTTCCCTTTATGAATCGTGATAACCAAAAGGGGGATACCAGATACCTTGATCTTCAAAGCCATATTTACACCAGGAAATTGTCCATAGACTTTAACGGCCAGCTGTACAAGGGCTATTTCCTTTTTCCAAAAGGGTTTGGTAATAATAATAGTGATGCCTATTATCTCCGTCCTGATTTAAGCGCGAAACTTTTTGGATTAACTGTCTATAACATGCTGAATGGCCGTAAATTTTCTTACAGGGCTGCATTATTACAAAGCGAATGGCAGCAAAAATCCTCGGGTACCTGGCTTATTGGTGGAGAGGTATATGGTGGTTCAGTTTCAGGTGATAGCGCGATTATACCTTCGCAGCTTAAGGAACAATATGCCCAAAGGAATGTGAGTACCATCGGTTTCTTTGAACTTGGTCCGGGTGTAGGCTATGCGTACACGATAGTTATAAAGAAACATTTTTTTATAATGGGTTCGGCTACAGCAACCCTCGATCTCGGATTTTCCAGGGAGTTTTTGCAGGAAGATTTCAGGGACCAGTTGAGTATCAGGCCCAACCTGCTCTACAGGGGAGTAATTGGTTATAGTAGTCGCTTATGGAACCTGAATTTCTCCTGGGTGGGTAACAGGATAGCGGTTCGTGGTGAAAGCACACCTGATTTGTACTATTTCAGTACCGGAAATTTAAGGCTAACGCTTTCGAGACGGTTTTTACCTGGCCCAAGGCTAATGAAATATTTGAAATTTCTTGACTTTAAACCTAGGGAATAATGAAAAAAGTGTCTGTTGGATTGCTGAAACGCACAGCTGTACTTTTATTTCTTGCTTTACTGTTGTATGGCGTTCGTTATGCCTGGTTATCTTTTCCCATTATAACAGGATATAATGCAAAAATGGCTTGCTCCTGCGTTTTCCTGAGTGGACGCGAATTGGAAAATGTAGAAGCAGAGGAACTTGGAAGTTTCCCGTTAAAAATGGCCAGTATAAAATTAGATACCAGCGACCATTCGGTTACGGCATCTTTATTTGGCATGGCCCGTCAGAAAGCCATATATCGTCCGGGATTGGGATGTACACTGGTGAATGAAATTCCGGAAGCGGAAATTCGCCGTCAGTTAATAAAGCTTGCAACCCATCCCGACATTAACCAGGATACCATACCATGGCCGCAGGGTGATCTTTTACCTGATAGTTTTCCCCCTGGCGTACAAAGGGAAAAACTTGAAAAGGCTGTCCAGTATGCATTTACCGAAAAAGACCCCGGGAAATTGTGGCGGACCCGCGGGGTAATTGTATTGTATGACGGGAAGCTGGTGGCAGAACATTATGCGCCAGGATTTGACAGGCATACACCCATGCTCAGTTGGTCTATGGCAAAAAGTATTACCGGTACACTTATTGGCATCCTGGTCGGGCAGGGTAAATTGAATGTTCACCAACCGGCTCCTGTTCAGGAATGGCGTTCGGTTAAGGATGGTCGTGAAAATATCAGCCTTGAGAACTTATTGCAGCAAACTTCCGGGTTGGACTTCGAAGAAAATTATTCAAAATCTTCTAGTGCAACCAATATGTTATTTCGCAGGGCAGATATGGGCGCTTTTACTGCCTCAATACCTTATAGGGATAGGCCGGGAACTAAATTCTATTATACCAGTGGTAACACGAATGTATTGTCACGGATTATCAGGCAGACTGTGGGAGAACAGGAATATCATGCTTTTCCGGCCAAAGTATTATTTCATAAGCTGGGTATGTTCAGTGCAGTGATGGAGCCGGATGCATCAGGGACATTTGTAGGATCTTCTTATGTATTTGCTAATGCACGTGATTGGGCAAGATTTGGACTCTTTTATGCTAATAACGGTATTTGGGGAACCGAAAGGATATTACCTGAAAATTGGGTGAAGGAGGCAACGACGCCTTGTCCGGTTGCGCCCCAGGGTGAGTATGGCTACCAGTTTTGGTTAAATGCAGGACAAGCCGGGAATGCGGTTAACCGGAAATTTCCAGATTTGCCATCGGATATGTATTATGCTGATGGCTATGAAGGCCAGTTCGTATTTATAATCCCTTCAAAAAAACTGGTAGTGGTCCGATTGGGACAGACTGCGGGCGATTGGTTTGATGCCAGTGGCTTTCTTTCCCGCATTATTTCAGCCTTGCCCTGATTATTTGATTGGCAGTAACTGCAGGCAAACAGGATTGCCAACGGTAATAATGGTTTGGGTTGGTTTCAATAATCCTGATTCTTTGTCCCTTTTGAATATCCTGATGTCATTAGACTCTTCGTTGGCAACAAGGATATACTTGCCAGATGGTTCAATAATAAAATTCCTGGGTTTTGAACCAAGAACATCCTGAAATCCCAGCAGTTTTAACATGCCTGATAATGGATCGATGCTGTATATGGCAAGGTTATTGGCCTGGTACCTGTTGGATGCGTAAAGAAATTTCCCATCCGGGGATATATGAATATCAGCGCTTCCACGTTCACCTGTATAATTTTCCGGATGCGCATCTATGTGCTGAAAATTGGTGAGGTTGCCATTTTTGTACGTCCAGCTACTTACCTGTCCTCCCATTTCTTCCATTAGATAAACCCATTTCCCATTTGGGTGAAAGGCCAGGTGCCTTGGGCCATTACCGGGAGTTATTGTAATGGCAGGCTTTGAAGCCGGCCTTAGCGGATTTTCAGTTGATGCTTCATTAAACTGGTAGATCATTACTTTGTCTATTCCAAGGTCAGGCACCAACAGGTAATGACCATCCGGAGTAATAACAGTTGAATGAACATGTGGACTTTCCTGGCGGTCCTTATTTGGTCCGCTACCGCTATGTTTTATCAATTGGTACTGGTCTGTTAGACTTCCATCTTTGTTCAATTTGTAAGCAACGAGACTTCCACCACCATAATTAGCTGCAATTGCCCATTTACGATTACTGGATACCGTTATATAACAGGGATAATCCCCCTGGCTGTTTTTCTGGTTCAGTAAACGCAGTTTACCCTGTCGGGAATCAAAAGAAAAAGCATTAAGCTGGCCTGGTTTATCTCCGCCGTTTTCTGTTACTGCATAAACTGATTTTCCATCCCTGGAAATTGTAAGATAAGATGGGTTCTGGATATTTTTTGCTGTATCAACCGGTATTACCATGCCTGAACCTGCGTCAAACCTGTATACATAAATACCTTCACTTGTTCCCTTTGTATAGGTGCCCGTGAACAGATAATATTTTTGAGCCGAAAGAGCCTGGCATAAAAACATTAAAGTAAAAGCAGGAAGTATTTGCCAGGTATTAATTTTCGAACGCATGTGCTGGTTTTAAGCAATTTTATAAATGAGATAACAGATAACTAAAGCTATTGAAATCATCAGTATCCCCTTGTATTTATCCCACAAATATTGTTTTCTTTTTTTCTGGAGTTGTTTATAAATTATAAAGATGATGTCATTACCTGTGCCTGCCAGTTTTACCAGTTTGCCTGATAATGCAGAATAGTACCTATAGGGAAGTGGTTTAGCAGCATTGAGTACAGCCTTGATTATTTTTTCATTGGTATCCACCATTTGCCGGTCTAACAACAAGTTTAAGTGGTTGTCGTTCAATAATTGTTCCAGTTGAACATTCAGGGCAGCATAATTCATTCTGAAAACATCCAATCGCTGTACATATTTTTCGGTCTTTAAGGCATCCTGAAGCAATAGTTCAGGAGTAACTTCATAATTGGTGTGGGAACGAATATTCATTTCGGGATATTGCCACCTTTTTTGGTGGTATTCATTCCTCCTTACCGGATTCGAAAGAACTTCATAAGCTTCCTGGATTTCGTGGAAATGGCGAATTACATAAGGATTGCCAATGTTTTTATCGGGATGAAACCGCATTGCCAGCTTGCGATAAGCCTTTTTTATCTGCGCGGGGGAAGCTCCGGGATGTATTTCCAGGATTTCGTAATAATCCTTAATTACCATACTTGACTTACAAAGGTATGATTGCACAGGTAATTTCAGATTCTGTACAAGAAATAGGATATTGCATCGTTTTTAATAATGATCAATATCCATTTATCGTATGAAAAATTTAGGTAATCCGACATTTCGGCTGGTTTTTTTTATGTTTTGTACTATAATTGGCCTTCAATCCTGTAATTGGGAGGGCCCATCATCGCAGGCCAGCATAATCAGCATACCTGATAAAAAAACTGTAGAAAAGGAGGCTTTTCGGTCTGCTACGGAAAAAACTGCCACTGAAAAAGTGAGTTTGCCTGTTGCTGACCCTGTTGTTATAGCGTCCAGTGATAAGATATTTGCGAGGCCACAAATTCCCATTTTATGCTATCACCAGGTACGCGATTACCGTGCTACGGATTCCCGGTCTTCAAAAGACTATATAGTTCCCCCTTCGGTATTTGAAGCCCAGATGAAGGCTTTGGCTGCTAATGGTTATACTTCAATATTGCCGGAACAGTTATATAAATACCTGGCAACAGGAGAATCATTGCCTCAAAATCCTGTGCTGATCACTTTTGATGATGGCTGTGATGAACAGTTTGATGTTACGCATGCTGTATTAGACCCGTTACATTTTAAGGCTAGTTTTTTTATTATGACCGTGTCAGTTAACAGGCCAAATTATATGAAGGCTGAACAAATCAGGCAATTGTCCGATGAAGGGCATTCTATTGGCTTACATACCTGGGATCACCATAATGTGAAAAAATACCAGGGTACTGATTGGGAAAAACAAATTGAAAAGCCAAAAGTGCAGCTGGAAAAAATCATAGGTAAGCCGGTTCAGTTTTTTGCGTATCCGTTTGGTTTATGGAATGAGTCTGTTATTCCGGAATTAAAAAACAGGGGATTGAAAGCGGCATTTCAATTATCAGTTGCGAGAGACCAGGCAGAACCTTTATATACCATTCGAAGAATAATTGTAACCGGTGATCTTAATGGTCCCCAATTGATTAAGCATATGAATGCATGTTTTAAGTAAATCGTAAATAGTGAATTATGAATGGGAAGAAGAGGTTAGATTAATTGAAAGTTATAAAGGACTTATTATAAAACAGAAAGCTGCCGGCATAAATCACCGGCAGCTTTCTGTTTTAGATTTGCGCATATGGCTTTTTAAAATTTATTCTTCGGCATATGAGCTAACCGGCTCGCATGTGCAAATCAGGTGCCTGTCTCCATAAGTATTATTAACCCTGCTTACGCTTGGCCAGAATTTATTTTCCTTAACATATGGCAGGGGATAAGCTGCAGCCTGACGGGTATAGGGCCTGCTCCATTCATCACTGGTAATGACAAATTGGGTATGTGGTGCATGCTTCAGCACATTACTGACTTTATCATTTGTGCCATTTTCAATGGACCGGATTTCTTCCCGGATTGCCAATAACGCATCACAAAACCTGTCAAGTTCTGCTTTATCCTCGCTTTCAGTAGGTTCAATCATAATTGTTCCAGGAACCGGGAAACTCATGGTTGGAGCATGGAAGCCATAGTCAATAAGTCTTTTCGCTACATCTTCTGCTTCAATGCCGGCAGTGGTTTTGAATGGACGAAGGTCAACTATGAATTCGTGTGCGCAGGTTCCGTTGTGACCGGTATAAAGGATCGGGTAAGCCTGCTGGAGCCGGGCTTTCATATAGTTCGCATTAAGAATAGCAAATTCGGTTGCTTTGCGAAGGCCTTCAGCGCCTAACATCCTGCAATAAGCGTAACTGATCAGTAATATAGATGCTGAACCGTAAGGTGCTGCGGAAACAGCACCTGACTGATGATTTTCACCACTTAAAATCCAATGGCCGGGCAAATGCGGCGCAAGATGGGCTTTAACGCAAATCGGACCCATTCCAGGGCCACCACCACCATGTGGAATTGCAAATGTTTTGTGCAGGTTGAGATGGCAAACATCTGCACCGATCAATCCGGGTGAAGTGAGCCCCACCTGCGCATTCATGTTGGCACCATCCATATAAACCTGTCCTCCATGCTGGTGAACAAGCTCACAGATCTCTTTTACACTTTCTTCGAAAATACCGTAGGTGCTTGGATATGTAATCATTGTGCCGGCAAGTGTACTACTGTATTGCTCTGCTTTAGCTTTAAAATCGGCTACATCGATATACCCGTTTTCAAGGGCTTTTACCACAACAACCTTCATACCGGCCATTACTGCAGAAGCCGGGTTGGTTCCGTGTGCCGAAATGGGGATAAGAATTACATTTCTGTGATCATCTCCATTTGCCAAATGGAAATTCCGGATGGTCAGCAATCCTGCATATTCTCCCTGGGCCCCGCTATTTGGCTGCATACTGCAGGCATCAAAACCTGTTATACTGCAAAGGAAATCAGAAAGTTCCTTGATGATCTGGTGATATCCGGCTGCCTGATCAGCAGGCGCAAAAGGGTGTATTTTACTAAAATGACTCCAACTCAAAGGCATCATTTCTGTTGCAGCATTCAGTTTCATAGTGCAACTGCCGAGGGAAATCATCGATGTATTAAGAGACAAGTCTTTATTTTCCAGTGATTTGATATAACGCATCATTTGGCTTTCACTGCGATGCGTATTAAACACAGGATGCGTAAGGAATTCTGAAGTGCGGGTTAAGGAAGAAGGGATATTGTATAATGCACTTTCATTATCAAAACTGATCCCTGAGGTATTGAGGCCTGCAACTACAGAAAACACATGAATAATGTCCAGGATATCCCTTTGGGTTGTTGTTTCGTCTAAAGAAATACTAATCGAATTGTTGTCCGAATAGCGAAGATTGATTTGTTCTGTAATCGCTGCCTGCTGAACTGCAGTCTTATTGCTTACGGAAATCGTAATTGTGTCGAAGAAAGTATCGTTTACCAGGGGAATGCCAAGTTCTTTCAATCCTTCTGCAAGGCTTCTGGTTAATAAAGCAATTCTTTTAGCAATATTCTGCAAGCCGTCCGGACCATGGTATACCGCGTACATGGCTGCCATATTTGCCAGCAGGGCCTGGGCAGTACAAATATTTGAAGTGGCTTTCTCACGTTTGATATGTTGTTCACGTGTTTGTAAAGCCATTCTCAATGCCCTGTTACCCTCTGCATCAATACTAATACCAATAATCCTTCCCGGAAGTGCCCGCTTAAATTCATCCTTAGCACTAAAAAAAGCCGCATGTGGGCCACCATAACCCAGTGGAACACCAAATCGTTGTGCTGATCCGAATGCAACGTCAGCCCCTAATTCGCCAGGTGGAGTAAGCAGGGTAAGTGCCAATAGGTCGGTAGCCATTGCAACAAAGCCCCCAACGCTGTGAATTTTTTCAATAAAGCCGCGATAATCTTCAATGCTACCCTTGTCATTTGGATATTGCACCAGGGCACCAAAATAACGACCATCTATAGTTGCAGATCTGTAATCACCAAATTCCACTTCAATGCCAATTGGCGTGGCACGGGTAATGATCAGGTCCTTTGTTTGAGGAAAAACATCGTTGTCAACGAAAAACCTGGGTTGGGCAATTACCTCGGTCCTGTTAACATGGTGGAAAAACATGTTCATAGCTTCGGCACCTGCGGTTGCTTCGTCTAATAAGGATGCATTGGCGAGGGGCAAACCGGTCAAGTCACAGACCATTGTTTGGTAGTTCAGTAAGCTTTCCAGCCTTCCCTGGGAAATTTCGGCCTGGTAAGGTGTATACTGTGTGTACCATCCCGGGTTTTCAAAGATGTTTCTTAAAATTACACTGGGGGTCAGGGTGTCATAATATCCCTGCCCGATATAGCTACGAAAAACTTTATTCTTTAAGGAAATTTCTTTTAATTCTTTTAGCAGTTCAGCTTCATTTACCGCATCCGGAACAGCCAGAGGGTCATTTTTACGGATAGATGCCGGTACTGTCTGGTTGATGAGCTCTTCAAGGCTATTATATCCAATGGTAGCCAGCAAATTCTGAGTTGAATGGATGGTGCCTATATGGCGCGCTGGAAATTCATTTGATTGTAATTGGAATAAATTCATAAATGTATCAGGTTGACCTTTTTTGGGATTCGCAAAGGTACAATTTGGCTCCGAAACAATCCCCTGTTTGTTCGGCCATCCGGTAATCGTTTGTTCCCAATTTTTCCACCCGGCGTGAAATTTTTAATTATGAAAAAATTTAATGTAATGGTTTTAAGAAATAGGATGGATATATCTTCTGCTTTAAACAGTAATTTGCAGGAATATTATAGATTTTATTAAATGGCAGAAATTCCAATATTGCAGGACTGGGAAAAAAAGAGTGCTGAGCGGCAAAAACATTATAAACGGTTATTACAAACCCTCAATCCCCGGAAAACCTATGAGGTTTTACCCGAATTACATGCCGAAGCCTTCAGCCATATCAATTGCCTGGATTGTGCTGCCTGCTGTAAGAATTATTCCCCCCGGTTCAAGACTACAGATATAAAGCGGATCAGCAAAACGCTGAAAATGAAGGAAAGCATATTTATTGAGACCTACCTGAAACTCGATGAGGAAGGTGATTATGTCGCAAAATCCAAACCTTGCCCATTTTTAGGGGCAGATAATGCCTGTAGTATTTATGCTGTCAGGCCTTCAGATTGTACCCGGTTTCCTTATACTGATGAAGACGTTTTACTGAAGCGCCCCCAACTTACACTCAAAAACAGCAGCTTCTGTCCGGCAGTTTATTATGTGCTGGAAAAACTTTCGCAAAATATCTAAGTGGGGACTTAATATTCCATTTTTCTTAATGATGGCGATTTCACCCAGGTGCTAAAAACAACCAGAAGGGTCATGCACCCCCCAAAAACTACTGAAGGCACTAATCCCATTAGTTTAGCTGCAACACCACTTTCAAATTGGCCGATCTCATTACTACTATTAATGAACATACTGTTTACGCTCATTACCCGGCCGCGCATTTTGTCAGGCGTTTTTAACTGGAGGATTGTTCCCCTGACGACCATACTTACCCCATCCAAAATGCCACTGAGTAACAGTGCTACAAAAGATAGCCAGAAAATTTTTGAAACTGCGAATACGATTATACAAACGCCAAACCCCCCAACTGCAAAAAACAACTTCCTTCCCTGTTCTTTTCTCATGGGAAACAGGGCAAGCAGCAGCACCACGCAAATTGCACCAATATCTGCTGCCGCATTGAGCCACCCAAACCCGATTGGTCCGACTTTCAGAATATCCTTGGCAAAAACCGGTACCATAGCAACCGCACCGCCAAACAAAACAGCGAAAAGATCAAGGGTTAATGCACCCAGGACTTCTTTTGTATGAACTACGAAACGAATGCCATCAAGTACGCTATCCCAGGTCCTCTGGTTCACCGCTATCGAAACTGGAGGCTTTGGCGATAACCTGGATATGAATAATAATCCTATGCCAATAAAGGTGCAAACCACAGCTAATGTACCCGTCGTCTGAAATCCTGCAATTAAAAAACCTGCAGTGGCATGTCCGCTTACTGAAGCCGTAAGCCAGGTGCCCTGGTTCCAAGTGGTTGCATTGGCTAATAATGCACGGGGAACAACCTGGGCGAGGATAGCGGAAAAAGAAGGACCGGTAAATGACCTTATTAATCCTGTAAAAAAAATAACTGTATAAATGCCGGCAACAGTAACCAGTTTTAAGGAACCATGCTGGTAGGAATAGGATAGGATTAATAATACTATTGCACAACTTAGATAGCCCAATACTCCCTTGATGAGCAATTTACGTTTGTCAGACAAATCGATAATATGGCCAGAATACAATGCCATTGATATGGCAGGAACTGCCTCTGCAAGTCCTACCAATCCCATTGCTAAGGGGTCATTGGTCAGTTCATAAAGCCACCAACCGACCAAAGTCCCCATCATTCGTAATGCCATAATAAACAGAAACCGGCCCATCATCAATCGCCGAAATTCTGGCAATCGTATGCTGGCCATCGGATCGCCCTGCTCTTGGATGCTGTTTTTAATTTCGGTCATGCGTCTTGGTTAGGGAAGTGCTATAAAGTGGCGCCCGTTTTCATAATCTTTTTCAAGGGCGTCAATAACAGCCTTCACGTGTTTTTCATTGCCCAGGAAATCGGCATTGCTGGTGTCTATGAAAAGTGTTTTTATATTATGTTGCCTTATATAATTAGTATATGTTTCCTGGATATTGAAAAGGTATTCATCCGCAATATTCTGTTCGTAAGGCCGGTTTCGCTTCCTGATATTGACCTGCAGTTTTTGAACGGGTGCATGCAGGTAAATCAGGATATCTGGTTGCACCAATTGCTGGTGTATAATATCAAATAGGCTTTGGTAAAGCCTGAATTCCGTTTCGGGTAAATTTACTTTGGCGAATAAAAGGCATTTGGTAAACAGGTAGTCTGAAATGGTTACACTTTGGAACAGGTCTTTGGTATGGATTAATTCTTTTAGCTGCTTATACCGCTCTGCCATGAAAAATAATTCAAGCGGGAATGCAAACTGCGCGGGATTTTCATAAAACTTCGGTAAGAAAGGGTTTTCTGCAAAAGCTTCCAGCACCAGCCTGGCATTGTAATGCTTAGATAATAAATGCGCCAGCGTTGTTTTACCAGCTCCGATATTTCCTTCGATTGTGATAAAATGATAATTCATGGGTGTTCTACAAAGAAAATGGAAACATTGCTATGATTGATCAGATTTTTTGCACACTCAGGGAATCCGGACATTCTTCCAACAATTGTTTTATGGTTTTGCCTGATATGGGGTGCAATATCTGAGGGGCTATTTCCGCCAGTGGTACAAGTGCAAACCTGCGCCTGGTCATTTCCGGATGCGGGATTTTAATATGTTCACTATTGTGAACTTCTTTATCAAAAAGCAGGATATCAATGTCAATTATCCTGGGGCCATACCGGTCACCCCTTTTTCTTCCGATTTTTTCTTCAATCTGTAGTAATTTGGTCATTAAACCTGATGCTGTTAACGCAGTTTCAATGGCCAGAACCTGGTTGAGAAAAGAAGCCTGGTCAGTTTTACCCCAGGCTGCTGTTTCATAAATAGCTGAGCATTCCAGAACTTTCCCGGCCCGTTTGCCAATAAATTCACCGGCTTCTTGCAGGTATTTTTGCCGGTTGCCCACATTCCCCCCTACCAGCAGGTAAGCTTTATGCATAGATTCTGTACTTTACAGCCCAAATATCTGGTAATCCGGTTCTAACAATTCGAATCTATGGCACAATTCTTTAAATACTTTTTTGCAGCACTTTTGGCTTTATTTGTTTTTTGCCTTTTATTGGTTTTCCTGGTAATAGGCCTTGCGGGAGCGATAGCTTCAAAAGATAAAGTCGTTTTGGAACCCCACTCTGTATTGTACCTTGATCTTGGAAAGCAGATAAGGGAACAATCCCGGGAAAACCCGTTTGCCGCATTAACAGGTGAGGATGAACAGGAAAATCCCGGTTTATACGATGTTGTGCAAATGTTACACTACGCCAAATCAGATGACCTGGTTGATGGGATCTATCTGAAATGCGGGTCAAATTCCAATGGGTTTGCCACAAATGAAGAATTGAGGAATGCACTAAAGGATTTCCGGCAATCCGGGAAATTTGTAATTGCTTATGGGGAAGTTATCCCGCAAAAGTCCTATCATGTTGCTGATGTGGCAGATAAGGTTTATGCCCATCCTAAAGGGGGTATTGATTGGAAGGGCTTCGGGATACAATATATATTCTTTAAAAAAGCGCTGGATAAACTTGAAATACAACCACAGATATTTTATGCCGGTAAATATAAAAGTGCCACTGAACCTTTCCGTGAAGAACAAATGACACCCGCCAATAAGTTGCAGTCGCTTGTTTTACTGGACGATTTATACAGGCATTTTATTTTTGGCGCGGCCCAGGCGAGAAAACTGGATTCCGCGAAACTGCGTGCCATGGCCGATAATTATGCTATCCGCACAGCCCAGGATGCTGTAGCTGGCGGATTGCTCGACGGGGTTAAATATGAAGACGAGGTTAAAGAAGAAATCCGGCGCAATACAAATAGCTCCAGTATCGATGATATCCATTTTGTATCCATGTCCAAGTATTCAGAAGCTGTTAATTATAAAGGAGGGAAAGGCACTGATCGTATTGCATTGATTTACGCCCAGGGCGATATCGTAGATGGTCCGGGTGATGAAAACCAGATTGGTGGTGACCGGTTTCGTAAATACATCAGAAAAGCGAGACTTGACAATAAAGTAAAAGCTATAGTAATTCGAATTAATTCTGGCGGTGGCAGTGCTATGGCCAGCGAAAATATGTGGCGCGAAATAAGCCTTGCAAAGAAAGACAAACCAGTTGTTGTAAGTTATGGAGATGTAGCTGCCTCCGGCGGGTATTATATGGCCTGCAATGCAGATAGCATCTTTGCTTTACCAACCACAATTACAGGATCGATAGGAGTATTTAGTATTATTCCAAATCTTCAGGGTTTTTTCAAGGATAAACTGGGCGTGACATTCGATGGCGTCGAAACTGGCCCTTACGCCAACTCACCTTCTATTGCAGAGCCATTAACAGATAGCGAACGCCGGTTTTTTCAGGATGGGGTGGATAGTATTTACCAAACTTTTTTAACGAGGGTTTCAGACGGACGTAAAATGCAGGTAGCCATGGTGGATAGTATTGCCCAGGGCCGCGTTTGGACCGGTAGCCGGGCGATTACCATAGGATTGGTGGACCGTATTGGCGGGTTGAGTGATGCTATGGGTGCCGCAGCAAAACTCGCTAAACTAAAAGATTACAGGGTGAGAGAATATCCTGAACAAATTAGCCTGATAGATAAACTTACCGGGGCATATAAGCAGACTGTTGGCGTCCAGTCCCTGAAAAAGGAAATGGGAGAGGAAGCTTTCCAGTTGTATGAAGACTGGCAGCAGGTTAAAACCTCTGTTGGCAAGGCACAGACGAAAATGCCTTACCGTATTATTGTTAAATAAATAAAATGTTTTCCAAGTAATATTTATGTCCAAACCATACAGCCAAACCAGGGCAATGCTGGCAATAACCAAAGCCAGCTTCAGGGCAATTTTAAAAAGCCCTTCAGCAGTGATTTTCAGTGTTTTCTTTCCGTTAATATTTATTTTAGTTTTTGGTTTTATAGGAAATGGGGGCGGACCGCTTTACAAGATTGCCATTACCCCCGGATCTGATACTAGTAATGCCATATTTGATAGTTTGAAGCAATTCAGGAATATTCGCATTGTCAGTTTTAAGGACAGCACCAGCCTGGAATCGGAACTGGTAAAGGGTAGAATAACCGGCGTGCTAAATATTCAGAAAAACAAAGACTTAAGCGGGAATTCGAATTATTCCCTGTTTTTTAATACAACTACAGCAAGTGCTGATAAATTCTCAACATTTTTGCCCTTACTTGAAAATATTATTTCAAAGATTGACAAAAACAGGCCCAATAATCCGCCATCCACAGCGCAGATAATTCCAACTATCAGGCAGGTTCGTGAATACAGGACCATAGACTTCATTTTACCCGGACAACTAGGTTTTTCTTTACTGAGTTCAGGTGTTTTTGGTGTAGCATTTTTATTTTTTAACCTACGTCAGCAGCTGGTTATCAAAAGGTTTTTTGCAACACCGGTCAGTAAAACTTCAATCGTTTTAGGAGAAGGATTAAGCCGGGTTATTTTTCAATTGATTACTGCTATTATTATTATCGGTATAGGCCATTTTTTATTTCATTTCACACTTGTGCATGGATGGATAACTTTTCTGGAAATCATGGTTTTGAGTTTTATTGCTTTACTTGTATTTATGGGTTTCGGTTTTATTGTCAGCAGTATCTCAAAAACTGAAAGCAGTATTCCACCTTTTGCGAACGTTATTACCCTGCCGCAATTTCTATTGGCGGGTACTTTTTTTTCTATTGAAGTTTTCCCTCAATGGTTGCAGCCTTTTTGTAAAATTCTTCCTCTCACTTATTTCAATGATGCAATGCGGAAAATTGCTTTTGAAGGCGCGCATTTAACAGACTGCTGGCAACAAATTGGCGTGCTGCTCCTATGGGGTTTGGTTGTCTATTCTACCGCCATTAAAATTTTCCGTTGGGAATAAATCCAAACTCAATGCGACTTATTAAACTTGCAATTCTCAGCGCTGTCTTTTTTTTTCTCTTACTATCCGCTTTTACTTTATTAATCCCATCGCATATCAGGATTTCAAGGGCAATTGATATTTCAGGGAAAAAAAGCACTGCTTTGCCTTATTTGCAACAATTATCTCATTGGCCTGACTGGAATGCATATGCCAGGGATTCAAGTGGCCATTTTAAAATAACCTTAACTGCAGTTACCGATAGCCTGGTAACCAGCAAATGGAAGGTGGGAAGCAAAGAATTTTACAGTGGGCTGGCATTATACGAGACAAGGGAGGGTACACTTACCGTTCAATGGTATTTTGATTTTCACCTGAAATGGTATCCCTGGGAGAAAATTGGCAGTATAGTTTATGATCGCCAAATGGGGCAGGTTATGCAGGAAAGCCTAATTAATTTGAAGCAGCTTATAGAATCGAATCCTTAACTTTAATAAATAAAAACTAGCATATGAAATATCTGTTTCTGGCAATTGTTGCCATTAGTTCAATTTTGCCTGCCTGTGCACAAGAACGGAAAAGTCCACATGAAACTGTTACCGGTGGAAATATTAGTATTACATACGGTCGCCCTGCAAAGAAAGGCCGTGAAATATTTGGTGCCCTGGTGCCCTACGGACAGGTATGGCGGGCTGGTGCAGATGAAGCCACGGAAATTACCTTCAAAAAAGATGGTTCATTGGGCGGAAAGGCTGTTAAAGCAGGAACTTATACCTTATTTATTACCCCAACCGAGAAATCCTGGACCATTATCCTGAATAGCCAGCTTAAGCAGTGGGGTGCTTTTGATTACGAGAAAAATAAAGCTAAGAACGTATTGGAAGTTTCAGCTCCTGTAAATATGCTTGGTGCTTCAACTGAATCATTTACAATTAAAATAGCCGGTGGTAAAATAACTTTTGAATGGGATAAAACCCAGGTTTCTGTCCCTGCATCCTGATATGAACTACATCATTTTGTAAAGAGCTGCCCTAAAGGCAGCTTTTTTTATAACTTGTTTAATATGCTTTCAGTAACATCTGCCAGTTTAAAGTATTCCTCTTCAGTTAAGCAAATTGGCGGCATAAAATAAACAGTATTTCCTAATGGGCGCAGGTAAACTTCTTCTTCCATAGCTATTCTGGTAATTTCTGCGCCAACCTGATTAAGGTATACATTTTCACCACGGTTGATTTCAAAGGCTAATATTGTACCGGTTTGCCTGATATTTTGAACTTTTAAAAAAGGGTCTGGGAACTTGTCCCTGAGCTTTTTGCTGAATTCCCCATTCCAATAACACAATCGGTTTATTCCACTCAGGGCGTCTTTCTCAAGCAGGTCAAGACTGGCTAACGCTGCAGTGCAGGCCAATGGATTTGCAGTAAATGAATGCCCGTGGAAAAAGGTCTTTTTTTTGTCATCATCCAGGTATGCTGAATAAATCTTAGCGGTACAAGCTGTTACACCAAGAGCCATCGTTCCTCCGGTTAACCCTTTTGACAAACATATTATGTCGGGTTTTTGTGCCAGGTGATCTGAAGCAAAAAGTTTCCCGGTTCTGCCAAAACCTGTCATAACTTCATCGGCGATACAAATGATTTCCTGTTTTTTCGCCAGGATCAATATCTCTTCCAATAAAGCTGCATCATACATTTTCATGCCACCTGCCCCCTGTACCAGGGGCTCGTAAATAAAAGCTGCTATATTTTTTCCTTCCTTTTGTATAATTGATTGAAGTTTTTCTATGTTTTCAACCAACGGGACGTCTATAAAAATTACATCAAATAACAAATCATGAAAGGCAAGAGTGAAAACGCTCCTGTCACTTACCGACATCGCGCCAAAAGTATCGCCGTGGTAGGAATTCTTAAATGCCAGGATTTTTTTTCGTTCTGCTTTACCGTTGTTCCACCAGAATTGAATGGCCATTTTTAAAGCCACCTCAGTTGCTGTTGATCCATTATCAGAATAAAATATTCTTGAAAAGTTGCCCGGTAACAGCGGTAACAATCTTCCAGCAAGCTCGATCGCAGGCTGGTGCGTAAAGCCTGCGAAAATAATATGTTCGAGTTTAAGGGCCTGCTGGTATAATTTTTCAGCGATATAAGGGTGCGCATGTCCATGCAGGTTTACCCACCAACTGCTTATAGCATCAAGGTAACGGTTACCCTTGTCATCGTATAACCAGGATCCTTTCCCTTTTTCAATAAAAACCGGATCGGGGGCCGATTTTTGTGGGGTAAACGGATGCCAGATATAATTTTTATCCTGTTCGAGCCAGTTCATAGGTCGAAAATACTGCAAAATGGATGTTTTGAAGAAGCAAAAAATCACCATCCCAAATAATCCGCAACTTTGATTTAACACATATGCAACGAATGTGAACACTATCTTGTCAGCCACTTAGATATATGACCAATCAACACCAGGTGGTGAAAGAATGCCTAAGAGGGAAGCCATCAGCACAAAAAGCGCTGTATACGCATTTTGCTGCCCAAATGTTGGGGGTATGTTACCGGTATACAAAATCAGTGGCGGATGCTGAAGATGTATTGCAGGAAGGGTTTATTAAGGTCTTTAACTACCTTGGTCAGTTCCGGGGAGAAGGGGACCTTGGGGCCTGGATCAGGAGGATTATGGTTACCACGGCCATCAATTACCTGAAGAAGAATAGTCCGTATCAATATGATCTTTCTTTTAATGCGGAGCAACAGGTTTTTCTGCACCCTGTATCTCCGGAAAATCCGGAAATTACCCTCAATACAAAAGAATTGGTAGATATGGTAAGGCAGTTGCCTCCCGGTTACCAGACAATATTCAACCTGCATGCCATTGAGGGATATACTCATGTTGAAATTAGTGCCATCCTGGGTATCCATGAGGGCACATCCCGTTCCCAGTATGCCCGTGCCCGCAACCTGCTGATCACGTGGTTACAAAAAGAAAATGAATCAATAAAATTAGCTCATTATGCCAGGTCATGATTTTGATAAAGTCCTGCAGGAAAAAGCGCAGCAATTGCGTCTTGAGCCTTCACCCGAAATCTGGGGTAAGGTGGAGAAACAATTGCAGGAACGCAGGAAGAGAAGAATAGCAGCCTGGATATTCAGCACAGCTGCTCTTTTATCCGGATTGGTAATTTTCAGCGCTATAATCCTCATGAAACAAAGGCCATCCATGCTTTCGGGTCAGGATATTCATAAAGAACAGATAATTTCAAAAACTGCTGTAACAGGCGATATTGCAGGTCCTTCGGGCTTACCTGCTGATCACATAAATCAACAAAATATTGAAGATAAATCTACAATGAATCCTAATTTGACTATTGCCAAAAAAGCACCAAATATTGTTGAGAACAAAATGCGTCCACACCTAAGCAATAAAACGGCCAAAGCAATAGGCATTATCGAAATCGCTGATATAGAACCAGGGGTGTCATTGGTCAATCTTAATTTGCCTGCATTGAATCAGCCTGTTATTGCAGGGCCAAAAAAAAGTTCGGGAAGTTTAACTCCTGCATTTACGAAAAAGCCGGATACAAAATCGAATCCACAATTGAAATGGCAGGGTGTTATTCATGCTTTAGTTGGCATTAGTCCTTTATACCAATCCACAATACAGGAAAATCAGGTTGCAACTAACGAGTTCCTAAACTTATTGAACAATCAGGCTACGGCAGCTGCTTTATCAGTTCCTGAACCTAGTGTAAAGCCAGGTCCGGCATACCAGTTAGGTATTCAGGTTAATCGTTTTGTAGGGAAGAAAATCAGTGTTGGTGCCGGTCTTCAATATGCTTACTTCTCTAATCAAATCCAGGTAGGTGAGCCCGCTAGTGCGGCAATACCAATTTATAATAGCAGCCAGGACAGGGTTTCTGCATCCTCAATATTTACCGCTTCAGGCAATTCTGTTACGGCATATAATAACCAGTATCATTTAATCCAGGCGCCGGTTGAAGTCAGCTTTGCTATGGGTTCAAAGGACCGCTGGAATTGGCTTGGTGGTGTAAGTTTTGGCTATTTGGTCAGCACAAATGCACTTCAATATAATAGTAATGCCGGAGTTTACTACAGTGATAATTCAGTTTTTTGCAAGTGGCAGTCAGGTGTATTTAGTTCAATCACTTACAAAGTTTACAGAACACCCAAAATTGCAATCGCTGCCGGCCCTTTTGCCCAATACCAATTGAATAATCTCGATAAAACCAATTCTGATAAACATTTAATGCTTTTTGGTTTTGCTACCAGGCTATTACTGAATAAGTAAACCGGGAAAATTTTATTTCTGCTCATTTTTTCCGGTTTTTTCAACTGGGAGGGGACTGACAAAATGAAGGTTGCGCAAAATTCCTTTGTATTTCGCTCTTTTTAAAGGGGAATGCCTGTATATGGATGAGAATTTTTCTTCGCCTAGTGATTCCCAATCAGCCACAGTCATATCAAATATTTCAGGTAAAGGAGCAAACCCAGGCTCTCTTGTGGGAGTTGAAAACCTGTTCCATGGACATACGTCCTGGCAGATATCACAACCAAAAATCCAGTCCTTGTACCTGCCTTTCAGATCATCCGGGATGAATTGATCCTTCAGTTCTATTGTGAAATAGGATATACACTGGCTGCCATTAATGGTTTTATTTTCCAATATTGCATCAGTCGGACAGGCTTCTATACATTTCCTGCAAGTTCCGCAATAGTCGCGGGCGAATGCATCATCATAGTCAAGAACCAGGTCCGTAATTAATGTTGCAATAAAAAAGTAGGACCCCGTCTTTTTTGTTATCAGGTTTCCATTTTTCCCAACCCAGCCAAGTCCGCTTTCCCTGGCCCAGGCCCTTTCCAAAACAGGAGCCGAATCGACAAACCCACGCCCATTAACATTCCCGGCAATTTCCCTTGTCCTGAATAAAAGCTCTTTTAGTTTCCCCCTGATTATTTCATGGTAATCATTGCCATAAGCATATTTTGAAATTCTTGGGATTGATGGGGGTTGTTCCTTTTCCGGAAAATAATTTATGAGTAATGTAATGACCGACTTTGCACCCGGAACAAGTTTCGAAGGGTCAATCCGGAGATCAAAATGATTCCCCATGTATTCCATGGTTCCATGATAGCCTTTGTTTAGCCAGGATTCAAGACGCCTTGCATCCTCATCAAGTTTTTTCGAGGGTGAAATGCCACAATATGCGAACCCCAGGTCTGAACTTATTTGCTTTATTTTTTGGCTTAGTGTAACCATATCCGTTAAGATACGTTATGATATTTAACAAATTTCTGTTATTTTGCCGGAATTAAACCTTAAACTATATGCCAATCCGCACTTCGATGCTCATTTTTACGTGCCTGATGGTTAATCTCCTTTCTGTATCAGCACAAGATAAACCCGCTTATAAATTTGGTAAAGTCAATCTGGCAGATTTTAGTATACCGGTTCCTGCATTTGATAGTGGCGCACATGCTATTATTATAGGGGATGTTGGAAGTTCGGTAATAACCCCAAATAATAAGGGTGGTTTCGGCTATGAGTTCCAACGCAAATTACGGATGAAAATCGTTGATATAAATGGCGTAGATGCCGGTAAATTTGAGATTCCGCTTTATGGATCAAAGACCAGTACTTCAAGGGAAGAATTGCTCTCACTAAAGGCAGTTACCTATAACCTGGAAGCCGGTAAAATCGTGGAGACCAAACTTGAAAATAACCAGGTTTTTACGGAAAAGCAAAGTGATGCTTTTCAGCAAAAGAAATTTTCTTTACCTGCTCTAAAAGCAGGCTCTATTTTTGAAATCAGTTATATCATTAGCTCAGATTTTATTTTTGATTTCAGGCCCTGGGAATTTCAGCATGATTATCCCTGCTTATGGAGTGATTATGAGGTTGAAATTCCCGAGTATTATGATTATGTTTTCCTTACCCAGGGCTATCAGCCTTTCCACATTGTGAAATCATCGCAGAATGCCCGGACATTTATGATTCGTAATAACAGGTCTGCAGAATCCAGCCTTGATAAAACGTTTTCCCTGGATGGTTTTGTAACCCAGAGAAGATGGGTAATGAAGGATGTTCCATCAATAAAAGAAGAAAATTTTACCACTACTATTGAGAATCACCGCAGTAAGATTGAATTTCAGCTCTCATCCATTAAATATCCGCAACAACCAGTTGAAATGGTTATGGAATCCTGGCCAAAAGTGACCACTGATTTTATGAAATCAGAGGATTTTGGTTCGTTGCTGAACCGGGAAAATAATTGGCTTGATGATGTGATTGAACCGGTGGTTCGTGGGGAATCATCCCCATTGGCAAAGGCTGTTAAGATATTTAATTATGTCAGGGATAATTTCACTTGTAAACAGCATAGTGGAAAATATCTTTCAACCGGATTAAAGAGCATGTTGAAAACAAAGAGTGGGAATGTTGCAGACATGAATTTATTATTAATAGCAATGCTGAAACATGAAAAAATAGAATGCTATCCGGTTATTTTATCCACCAGGGGCCATGGTATAACAAATCCGGTTTATCCTATAGTGGACCGGTTTAACTATGTTATTTGTAATGCCGTTATCGGATCACAGGATTATTTGTTGGATGCCACTATTCCTGATCTTGCATTTGGCCGGCTTTCAACTGAATGTTATAATGGTCATGCCAGGGTACTAACAGATGATGCAATTCCTATTATGCTGTCTGCAGATTCTGTAATGGAAAAAAGTATTAGTATGGCGATAGTAGTTGCTGAAAAGAATCAATTGAAGGGGAAAGTAACTTTAAGTCCCGGCTATTTCGAATCGCTGGATAAACGGGAATTTATTCGCGAAAAAGGGAAAGCTGCATTATTCGAAAAAATACAAACGAACTATGGCAGTGATTATGTGATCAGCAACACAGGTATTGATTCCCTTAAAAAATTGAATGACCCAATTAAGATATTCTATGATATTGCCTTAAAGGAAACTGACGAGGATATTATTTACTTTAACCCGATGCTTGTTCAGATGTATAAGGATAACCCGTTTGAATCTGCCATCCGGAGGTATCCTGTTGAAATCCCCTATTGTATTGACGATACTTACATATTAAATATGCAATTGCCTGAAGGTTACCTTGTAGATGAGTTACCAAAATCTACCCGGGTTAAATTTAATGGTGACGAAGGTTCATTTGAATATATTGTGTCTGTTAATGAAGGAACACTTCAATTACGTACAAGGCTCATATTAGCAAAAGCGAATTTTCCTGCTGAAGACTATGGAGGGTTACGTGATTTTTTCGGCTATGTTGTAAAAAAGCAGGCGGAACAAATTGTACTAAAGAAAAAATCTAACTGATGCGGCAATTAAAATCTGTTCTTGTTATCTTTATTTTATTCATCCTTCCCGGATATCTGAAGGCTGGAGAATATCCCGTTTCTGCTATCCCTAAGTCAATGTTGACTCATGCAAATGCTGTTATCAGGAAGGAAGAGCAGGTTGTTGAGATCCGTTCGTTGAATAAGGTTACGGTACGTGATCATTATGTGATTACTATTTTAAATGAAGCTGGTGAGCAGTTTGCCTATTGGCAGGACTACTATTCCAAAATGCGGTCTATTGACCATATTGACGGCAATTTATATGATGCGCTGGGGAATAAAATAAGGAGCCTTAAGAAAAGTGAAATCCAGGATGAGCCAATGGCATCCCAGGTAAGTATGGTGATGGACAGAAGAATTAAGTACCATAATTTCAACCATAAGGAATTTCCTTATACTGTTGAATACGATGCAGAGGTAACCAATGATGAAACAATGTTCCTGCCCGATTGGTCGCCATTACCTGGCAGGAGTATATCAGTTGAAAAAAGCAGTTTTACCCTTGTTGCAGATCCTGATTATGAAATCAGGACCAGGGCATATAACCTTCCTAAACCACCTGTTGTAACTATTAACGGAAAGGCAAAGACTATGGTTTGGGAAATTAATGCGCAAACTGCAATTGCCAAAGAATTTGCAGCGCCGCCTTTACACGAACTTGCCCCTTATATAAGTTTTGGTGCGTCAGATTTCAAGCTGGATGATTTTAAAGGTTCAATGCGCACCTGGCAGGACTTTGGTCGATTTATCAGTAAACTGAACGAGGGTCTTGGAGAATTGCCCGAACCTATCATAGAAAGGGTAAATCAAATTGTTGCCGGGGCAAAAACCGATGAAGAAAAGGTAAACCGGTTGTATGCTTTTTTACAGCAAAACACACATTATATCAGTATATCGCTGGGCATAGGTGGCTGGAGGCCATTTCCGGCTAGTTATGTAGCATCAAAGGGCTATGGTGACTGTAAAGCCTTATCAAATTATATGGTTGCCTTACTAAAGGTTGCCGGTATTAAGGCGTATTACGTATTGATAAATGGTGGTGCTTATCAAAGGGACATCCCTGTTGATTTCCCTGCTTCAAATTTTAATCATGCCATTTGTGCTGTGCCACTGGTGAATGATACAATTTGGCTGGAATGTACCAGCCAGACTACACCCCCTGGCTATATGGGAAGTTTTACCGGCAACCGGCACGCACTTTTAATAACTGAAGAAGGAGGTAAACTAGTTTCAACGCCTACCTACGATAAACGCCAGAATATCCAAAACTGTGAGTTATCCGGAACTGTTGATGGAGCCGGAACCCTTAATCTTAAGGCGAAGAATTTTTACCAGGCACAATGCAGTGATCAATTGCAAATGCGCATCCATGCACAGTCTAGGGAAGAACAACTTATTTACCTGAAAAAAAATCTTGACATCCCTCATTATGATGTAGTCAATTTTGATTACCAGGAAACAGTCGGCAGGGTTCCTTCTATCACCGAAAATTTAATTATCAGTGCCCCTAATTATGCACAGGTAACAGGTAAACGGCTTTTCATAATGCCGAATATACTTAACCGTTGGGATACGCGGCTCGTTGCCGATACTGCCCGGCTTTATCCTGTTGAATTATCTGAAGAAAAGGTTGAAAAAGACTCGGTTGTTTTGACAATTCCTGAAGGATATATTACGGAGTCCCTGCCTAAACCTTTAGATATACAAACACCTTTCGGACAGTATAAATCAAGTTGTTCAGTTCAGGGTGACAAACTTTATTTTTCCAGGTCACTGGCATTAAACAAGGGGAAGTTCGCGGCGGCTGATTATAATAATTTACTCAATTTTTATGAACAGGTTTTTAAAGCCGACAGGGCAAAAGCTGTACTGGTGAAAATAGAATAAATATTATTGAATAGACTGCTCGATCAATGTGCGGATTTCCTCAAAGATCACCCGCTGTTGGTCGGGCATTTCTCCTTTTGTAAAAATGATGGCTGCATATCCCTTGCCACGGTGTATCCAGGGCCAGGATCCGCTGATCCCGGGACAATTTACAAGGGTGCCATTTCCCTGTTCATCTTTTTCCTGCAACCAGCAGCCTAAGCCATAAGCATTGCCTTGTGAAATCGGCGAAGTATACACGATTTTTGCGTTGCCGGTTTGAATTTTCATAATTTCATTGACCGCTTTTTCACTCAATACCTGCTTGCCATTATACATTCCCTTATTCAGTAGCATACTCAGGAATTTGATATAGTCGTCTGCGCAGGATTTCGCTCCGGCAGACGGACTCTCGGCATATACGTCATCACTCATGAATGAAGTGCGGCGTAGTCCAAGAGCCTTACCGATCCGGTCGCGAAAAATGCGGTCGAAATCTTTCTTGCTGATTACTTCCAAAACCTGTCCTGCAATATTGGGCCCCAGGTTGCCATAGTAGAATTGAGTGCCTTGTTTACCTTTCATATTTCGGTCTTTGGCATAACTTTTTACCTCATCTTCCAATGTGTCGAATTTTTTCTTTTTCAGGGCCGTCCTGAAAACAGGCATATCCGTTTCAATAGTTGTGGTGTGGGATAAACACTGGCGTATAGTTATATACCCTTTGCTATAACTTCCATAGATCGGTAAATAATCTCCCAGCTTATCATCGAGTTGTAATTTCCCTTCATCAACAAAGCTCATTACGAGGGCAGCTGTTAACCACTGGCTGGCTGCACCGATGGCTTCCTGCGAAGTGGCTTTCAATTCGCCAAACTCATGTTTATATACTTCCTTGCCATCTTTCTGTATGATTACAACGAAATCATTCCCCAGCTCTTTCTGGTATTTTTGAAGTCCGGCTGTTATAGCAGGTATTTCAGCAAATTTGTTTGGTTTGGCTTGCGCAAAGCTTAATGTTGATTGCACAATCAGAAGGGAGAAAATACCTGATTTCAGCAGATTTCGCATGTTTCCTGGCTTTAGAATTTAAATTTAAGGGGCAATTACTGCCCATAACGTTAAAATCGGGAGGAATGACATAAACTGTAAAAAAATCAGTATCAGGCTTGCTGACCTGAATTTCAGTCAGGCGAATATAAAAATTTATGACAGAGTTTCCGGAATTTAAGCTTGGATTACGATTTGTTGATACATATCGAACCTTGAATAATAAGAAACTATGAACCTAAATAATTTTACAGTAAAGGCTGCGGAAATTATTCAGCAATCCCAGCAAATTGCATTTAACGGGCAGCATGCGAATATCGAAAGTGAACATATACTGAAAGCACTTTTGGACCAGCAGGATTCACCTGTTGCCTACCTGCTGAAAAAGAACGCTGTAAATGTTGCGCAATTGGAATCTCAACTGGACCAGCAATTGAACAAATTGCCAAAGGTACAGGGCGGGGAGCCAGCGCAATCCATAAGTCGCGATGCCAATAATATTGTCCTTAGAGCAGGATCAGCACTAAAATCTTTTGGAGATGAATTTGTAACGCCTGAGCATATTTTACTGGCCATTCAGCAGGGTAATGACAGTACAGCCAAATTGTTGAAAGACTCTGGCCTTACTGAAAAAGGTCTGATCAGCGCAATTAAAGAATTGCGCAAGGGTGAAACTATTACTTCCCAAACACAGGAATCGCAGTTTAATACCCTTAACAAGTATGCAAAGAACCTTAACGAATTAGGCCGAAGTGGTAAGCTGGACCCGGTAATTGGCCGGGATGAGGAAATCAGGAGGACACTGCATATCCTTTCCCGCAGGACAAAGAATAACCCCATACTCGTTGGTGAACCTGGTGTTGGTAAAACCGCAATTGCGGAAGGACTGGCCATGCGCATTGTAAATGGCGACGTTCCGGAAAACCTGAAGTCGAAAATAATTTTTGCTTTGGATATGGGCCAGTTGATTGCTGGCGCTAAATATAAAGGGGAGTTCGAAGAAAGGCTGAAAGGTGTAGTAAACGAAGTCGCGAAAAGTGATGGCGAAATCATCCTTTTCATTGATGAGATCCATACGCTCATTGGGGCAGGTGGCGGGGAAGGTGCAATGGATGCAGCCAATATCCTTAAGCCGGCACTAGCCCGGGGCGAGTTAAGGGCCATAGGTGCAACAACACTGAATGAATACCAGAAATATTTTGAAAAAGATAAGGCCCTGGAAAGAAGGTTCCAGAAAGTAATGATCGATGAACCTTCAGTCGAAGATGCCATTTCCATATTGAGAGGCATAAAAGATCGTTACGAAACCCATCACCATGTTCGCATTAAAGACGAAGCGATTATTGCAGCAGTGGAATTGTCGCACCGGTATATAACAGATCGCTTTCTTCCCGATAAAGCTATAGACCTGATTGACGAAAGTGCAGCAAAACTAAGGCTCGAAATGAATTCTATGCCAGAAGAGCTCGACAAACTCGATCGCCAGATCAGGCAACTGGAAATTGAGCGGGAAGCTATTAAACGCGAAAATGATGAGGAGAAGCTCAGGGACCTGAATATTGAAATTAGCAATTTGAGTGTTGATCGAGATACCCTGAAGGCCAAATGGCAGCAGGAAAAGGACATGGTCGAAAAAATACAATCTGCAAAAGCCAGGATTGAAGAGTTAAAGCTTGAAGCAGAGCGTGCAGAAAGAAACGGTGAATATGGTAAGGTAGCTGAGATCAGGTACGGCAAAGTTCAGGAACAGGAAAAGATCATAGCTGAGCATACAGCTGACCTCCTGGCTTTCAGTGCTCATGGTAACCGGTTGATGAAGGAGGAAGTAGATGCTGAAGATATTGCTGAATCTGTAGCAAAATCAACCGGTATTCCGGTTGCAAAAATGCTGCAAAGTGAAAAAGAAAAACTCCTTTTGCTCGAAGACCATTTACATGAGCGGGTTGTTGGACAGGATGAAGCCATAACCGCAGTTGCTGATGCGATCCGCAGAAGCAGGGCTGGCTTGAGCGATCCCAGGAAGCCAATTGGATCATTTATTTTTCTGGGTACTACAGGAGTTGGTAAAACCGAACTGGCAAAGGCATTGGCCGCCTATCTTTTCGATGATGAACATTTGATGACGCGCATCGACATGAGTGAATACCAGGAAAAACATACTGTATCACGCCTTGTTGGTGCACCTCCCGGATATGTTGGCTATGATGAAGGTGGTCAACTCACTGAAGCAGTCCGGAGAAAACCTTATAGTGTTGTATTGCTTGATGAAATTGAAAAAGCGCACCCTGATGTCTGGAATGTAATGTTGCAGGTACTGGATGATGGAAGGCTTACAGATAATAAAGGAAGGGTAGTGGATTTCAAGAACACCATTATCATTATGACCAGTAATATCGGCAGCCACCTTATTCAGGCCAACTTTGAAGATGTTACAGAAAGCAATAAGGAAGAAGTGGTTAATCGCACAAGGTCAGAAGTGATGGATTTGTTGCGGCAAACCATCAGGCCAGAATTCCTTAACCGGGTTGATGAAATCATCATGTTCCAGCCATTGATGAGAAAGGATATCAGGAATATCATCACCATACAACTTAAACAATTGCAGGAGATGGTTGCAAAGAATGGGATCAACCTGCAGTTCAGTGATTATGCAATAGATTTCCTTGGTGAAAATGGATTTGATCCTGTGTTTGGCGCAAGGCCATTGAAAAGGCTTATCCAGAAAGAAATCGTGAACCAGCTAAGCAAGCGCTTACTCATGGGTGATATAGATAAAAACAAGCCCGTTTTAGTGGATGTTTTTGATGGTGTGGTAGTATTCAGGAATGAATAACTAAATTTACACATGTGTTATTATAACAGGCTCATAGTTCCGGTTCATCAGGCCTTCAGCATCGGGGAATTCCCGGTTGAATGGCCTGATGAACTCATTACTTCACGTCCTGTGCAGAGTGGTTTTGAATTTGGTGACTGGCCTATAATTATCTGGTCGGAAGAAAAGCAAAGTCCGGAGATGGTCAAAGGGCATTGGGAGTTTATGGCACCGTGGACTAAATCTTTAAAAGCTGCCGAAACAAGCCGCCAACAGTATACTACTTTGAATGCCGTGGGGGAAAAACTGTTTGAATCGCGTTTGTATAAAGAAGCAGCACAGAAAAGAAGGTGCCTGGTATTATCAAGTGGATTTTATGAATGGCGGCATTGGAAACCAACCGGCGCGAAAAAGGATTTGGCCATTCCATACCTTGTTTACCTTCCAGGCCAGCCGGTATTTTTTATGGCAGGGGTCTGGCAACCCTGGACAGACCAGGATACGGGTGAGCATCTCAATAGTTTTGCAATTGTAACCACTGCATCCAATTCCCTGATGGCACAGGTTCATAATACGAAAAAGAGAATGCCACTTATTTTAACGGATGAGCTGGCCTGGAAATGGATCGACCCATATTTACCGAAAAAGGAAATTGGGGAAATAGCGGCTTATAAGTATGATACTAAAAAGATGGCAGCCTATACGATAGTTAAAGATTTCAGGACAGCCCCTGATCCTTCAGAACCGATGGAATACGAAGGCCTGCCGGAAATTACCAACTGACTATTATGGTGAAATTTTCGACGATACTGGAGAAATTCGGCCAGCAGGGGGAAAAAACCGGTTGGACCTATGTTAAGATTCCTGCCAATATTGCTAACCAGCTAAAAACCGGCTGCAGGCAATCATTCCGGGTAAAAGGTAAACTTGATGGGTTGCAGGTGGAATGCCTTGCCTTAATTCCAATGGGAAATGGCGATTTTATTCTTCCCCTTAATGCTGAACTCCGTAAAAAGCTTGGTAAACGAAAGGGGGATAGTCTTATGCTGAGCATTCAGGAAGACAAGCAGCCTTACCAAATCTGTAAAGACCTGTTGGTTTGCCTTGAAGATGACCCCGCTGCTTTGAAATTTTTCAACCGGCTTCCAGGTTCCCACCAACGTTATTTTAGTAAATGGATAGAATCTGCCAAATCCGAGCCCACCAAAGAAAAACGTATTGCAATGGCAATCAATGCTTTAGGTAGGGGGTGGGGATATGGGGAAATGATTAGGGCAAAGGGAAATGAACAATCATGAAGTTTTAGTGTTATTATTGGCGATGACCAAACCAGCTGCTCTTAAACGAGCAAGATCATGAATCCGACAAAAATAGAAATAATCGATCCCCGTACCGTTTGGACCGGCGAAGATAAAGCCCCTGTTACGCTCGTAATGTATGGGGATTACGAAAGTGAGGCTTGTGCAAAAGCCCAGGAAGTAATTGACCAGTTATTGAAACAGAAAAAAGGGAATGTAAGGTTTCAGTACCGGCATTTTCCTCTCACCCGAATTCACCAGTATGCCCATAAAGCAGCAGAAGCTGCGGTTGCTGCAGTTCAGGAAGGCCGTTTTTGGGAAATGCATCGCCTGCTTTTTGCCCATAGAAAGCGCCTTGGTTCAATCAGCTTAAAGGAATATGCAGCTGAAGCCGGTGTTAAGGATAAAAACTTTATCCCAAAACTGGTTGATTCCGTTTATGGTTGGACCGTCCGGGCAGATTTGCTGGAGGGTGTTGACAAGGGAGTAAGGGATGTTCCGACGATTTATATTAATGACCAACTTTATACTGGTAAAATAAATACGGCAGCTATTTCAAGGGCAATAGAGGAATTAATTCCGGACAAAAGGAAAAGAGCCTGATAAATAAGGGTCAAATCTTACCTTTGCACTCTTATTTTTTTGTGTATGTTATTGTTTAAGGAGTTTACTTTCGATTCAGCCCATTTTCTCCCTAATGTTCCAGAGGGTCATAAGTGCAAAGAAATGCATGGACATACTTACAGGCTTAGGGTATGGCTGGAAGGGCCATTACATCAGGACCTTGGCTGGGTAATGGATTTTGCCGACCTTAAAAATGCTGTGAAACCAGTTGTTGAAACTCTCGACCATAAATGCCTGAATAATATTGAAGGTTTGCAAAACCCTACTTGCGAAAGAATTGCAGTTTATATCTGGGACCAGGTAAAACCTAAGCTTCCCTTACTGGTAAAAGTTGAACTACACGAAACCCCGACTTCCGGAGTAATATATGATGGAAAGTGATAATTGGTTACCTTTAATTCATAACCAGTTAAAATTATTACTATGAACGAGAATCCATCAAATACCGAAAGTGTAAAAGATACAAATACTACCAGGCCTATCCAGGAAACCTTTGATAAAATTGAAGATAAGGCCGAAGAGCTTTGGAAGCAATTTCAGGCTAAGACTGGTTTTAGTGATGAAAAAATTGCTGACTTAAAAACTAAAGCTTCCCATAAAATTGATGAGTTGAAAGCTGAAATGGAAAACTGGGATGATACAGCCAAAGCAAAATGGGAAGAACTAAAGGGTAAATCAGGAGACTGGTGGGCTAAAATAAAAGACAGGTTCGAAGGCGCGGATGATACAGAGAAAACTGAAGACCTTTGGAAGCAATTTCAGGCTAAGACTGGTTTTAGTGATGAGAAAATTGCCGATTTAAAAACAAAAGCTTCCCATAAAATTGATGAGTTGAAAGCTGAAGTGGAAACCTGGGATGATACAGCGAAAGCAAAATGGGAAGAACTAAAAGGTAAATCAGGAAACTGGTGGGCTAAAATTAAAGACCGGTTTGAGGGTGAGGAAGACAAAGAAAAAACCGTTTAGTAATTATTGATTTTTTATCCCGGATTTTTATAATTTTTTTTAAAAAATAACGTTTTTGGAAAGGTAAATGATAGTTTATTCTATCTTTCCAACTTATCATTTGAAAACTTGCTGGTTTATGAAATCCAATACCCTGCTTAGCTATTTAGCTGTGATTCCGTCCGTCATGATTTTTGCTTCCTGTGTAAACGCTTTTTCTGAGAAAAAGGCGGATGCTTTAAATGACAGTATAAAAGACAGTACCAAAAACACCGAAGCAGCAGCACCAGCCAAAATGGTGCTGGCCCGTATTCCTGATTCGGCAACTTTCAACCATAATATATTCCATATTGCCAATGGTGATACTTCAGGCAGGTGGCCGGTAAAAACAGGGTTTCCTGTAAATGGCGCAATTTTGCCTTTCAAGAGGGTAATTGCATATTATGGTAATTTATACAGCACAAGGATGGGCATCCTTGGGGAATTGCCACCTGATCAAATGCTTGAAAAACTGAAGGGTGAAGTAAAAAAATGGGAAGCTGCAGATACTTCAATGGCTGTACAGCCAGCCTTACACTATATTGCTGTAACAGCACAGGGTAGTCCGGGTAAGGGTGGAAAATACCGCCTGAGAATGCCTTTTAGCCAGATAGATTCAGTTTTGCATATGGCTAAGAGAATTGATGCTATCGTTTTCCTGGATGTGCAGGTTGCCTTAAGTACGTTAAAAGAAGAAATCCCTTTGCTGGAACCTTACCTTTCAATGCCGAATGTTCACCTGGGAATAGATCCTGAATTTTCCATGAAAGGAGGTGACAGGCCTGGATCAAAAATCGGCACATTTGATGCAGCCGATGTAAACTATGCATCCGATTACCTGGCAGACCTTGTTAAAAAATATAACCTGCCTGCCAAAATGCTGATTGTGCACAGGTTTACCCAGGCTATGGTTACCAATTACAAACAAATCAAAACACGCCCGGAGGTTCAGGTTGTTATGCATATGGATGGATGGGGTGCTCCTGCCAGGAAAATCAATACTTATCGCCAGTTTATTTATAAAGAACCAGTAGAGTTTACCGGATTCAAACTGTTTTATAAAAATGACCTGAAAGAAACCCCCTCAAGGATGATGACTCCTGAAGAACTGGTTAAACTTAAGCCAATGCCTGTGTATGTCCAATACCAGTAATGTATGGTTTATATAGTTTTTTAATGGAGCCTGCCAGAAAGAAGGTGAAGCACTATATAGGCGATGATAATAAGGCACAGAATTAGTACCACGGCCATGTAAATCCATGGTTTGTCTTTCCATTTCCTGCTTTCCCTTCTTTGTTTTTTTTGTTGAAGGAATGCTTTCAAATCGCGGTTTAACTGTAATACATATTCTTGTACCTGTTCTTTATTGCCAAATTCTTTTAATCCTTCCAATGCGTCTGCAGCAAACTGGTTCTCTTCCAGCCATTCTTCCACAGCATGCTGGTCGGTATCAGATAGTTTCCCGCTGATATAATCCATCAGCATTTGATTATCCAGTTCTTTGTTGCTGCTTGATAGAATATTTATGAGGTTATATTTCATTACTGCTTTTCGTTTTGCCCCAGTTTTCGTTCAATCATCATCTTCAGGTTGCGTTTGCCGTTCTGGATAAAACTCTTAACCTGTAATAGGCTGTATCCGGTTTCCTGGGCAACCTGCTGATAGCTTTTCTTTTCAAGATAGAATAAAGTTACACATTGCTTTTGTTCAGGACCCAGGTTCTGGAGGCCTTCATGCATCCAGTCGAGTAACTTTTCCTTCTCCTTTATTTCATTGATTTTGTCATTTTCAGGTTGCAATAAAACCTGTTCGTTCAATTCCATCGGAAGCCTGTTCTTATCCCTGAATTGCATCAGGCAATGATTCTTTGCAATCATGAATAACCATGATTTAAAGTAATCAACTTTGTATTTGCCCAGTTCTGAAATGACTTTCAAAAAGATCTGTTGTACAGCGTCCCGGGCTGCTTCCTCATTTTTTAAATATTTCATGCATACCCCTAGCAATAGCAGGGTGTACCGTTGAAGTAGAATGCCCAGCCATTCTTTATTGTGGTCTATATAAAACCTGTTCAACAACTCCTGTTCGCTGATATGTTGGTATCGGTCTTCGTTCACCTGGTCAATTTATCATTTTTTTATAAGATGCCGTTATCTGGTATTTCCATAAATTGTTGGCAGATATGCCTTCAGGCGAATTATATATACCCGTTGTTGCAGTTTGCGCTGTTCGTGAAGCAGCCGACCATCGCAGTGAAATGACCAGCCAACTACTGCTTGGTGAACAGGTCCGGTTGCTGGATGAATACAAGGGAGAGTGGCTGCTGGTAAAATCTGTTCATGACGGATATGAAGGCTGGTGCCAGAAAATACAAATGGCACAGCTAAAACAACCGTCCGCCCAAATAAAGGGTTATTTTACAGGTACAACGGGTATTTCTAACGTTAACGGGCAAGCGATGAGTATTTTCATGGGAACTCCTGTTTATGAAGAAGATATCCGGGCCGGTGTGTTCAGGATATCTTTTACCGGGTTGCAATTCAGCCATGTGCCAGATCCGCATTCATTCCGGGATGTTTTGCAAAACACCGCGTTTGCTTATTTAAATGCTTCCTATTTATGGGGTGGGAGAACTGCTGCCGGAATTGATTGCAGTGGTTTTGTCCAAATGGTTTATCGCCAGCTGGGTATCCATTTGCTCAGGGATGCTTACCTGCAGGCATCGGAAGGCAGGTCAATAGGCTTCCTGGAGGAAGCCAGGTGTGGCGACCTTGCCTTCTTTGATGAGCCGGATGGCAGGATTACCCATGTGGGAATGCTGTTAAACGATCATGAAATTATACATGCTTCCGGTAAAGTAAGGGTCGACGATATTGATAATGAGGGGATAGTCAGTCGTGACCAGTTGCGCCGGACGCATCATCTACGTCTTATCAGGCGCTATTTCCCGTAAATAACTGCCTCATCCATTTAAAGAATAAAAGGTCCCAGGCAAGCAACTTTAATGCTGTGTATATCAGTATTACCGCAAATATTTTTTTCATTACTGCGGTGTCTATCCTGGCGGCAATTTTTCCGCCGAAAAATCCACCGAATATAAACCCGGCAGCAAGTAAGGCGATTATTTTAAAATCAATAGGGGTGCCTGCTTCCCTGCAATAAATATAGTACTGGTAAAAGCCAAGGAAAACTACTGGCAGGAGCAGGACACCTAATGATGTACCCTGTGCCTGGTGCTGGCTGTACCTGAAGAAATAAATCAAGGCAGGTACGAGTATGATTCCACCACCAACGCCAACCAGCCCGCTGAGTATCCCGGCTGCTATCCCTATAATCAAAAGTGTTATGATAGCCTGGGTTTCCATACTATTTCTGGAAAGTTTCCTTATAAAAATTAATGCCATCCTGGATAATGTTCAGGGCAGTAGCTTTATCCTGGAACTCATTTACCACAACGGTTTTGTTTTCCAGCTTTTTGTATTCTTCAAAGAAATGCCGTAGTTCATCAAAGAAATGCTTAGGCAGTTCTTCAATATTATTATAGTAATTCACGCTGGGATCATTTGCGGCAACTGCTATGATTTTATCGTCTGCATCGCCACTGTCAATCATTCGCATAACCCCTACAACTTTTGCTTCCATAAGGCATAGCGCCTGAACGGGTTGTGAGGTGATTACTAAAATGTCTAATGGATCTTTATCATCTCCATAGGTCCTGGGGATGAATCCATAATTGCAGGGGTAATAAAATGATGAATAAATGATACGGTCCAGTTTCAATAATCCGCTGTCTTTATCAATTTCATATTTCGCCCTTGACCCCTGTGGTATTTCGATAATAGCATTTACAACCCGGGGGGAATGTTCTCCTGTCGGTACACCATGCCATGGATGTGAAACTGTCAGCATAATTGCAATATTTTTTTATCAATGAATGTCTTTAAAATCGACCAGCCATACTCCGTTTACCCTGATGATTTTTATTGTGGTTGTATCTATATTCTTATAGGTGTTTGAATAAGTATAATTCACGGTAGAATCATTCACTTTTTCAATTTTAATTGGAAGTATATTGGCCTGTTTGAAACTCATGCGGTCTTCTGGGTTAAGCTTATTGTATGAATCCGTTTTCCATTTGTTGAAAAGCATTTGGTTTACAGAATCTTTCAGGAGGTAGAACTCGGCTTTTTTAATATCCCCGTCAAGTGAAGCCCGGATGAATTCCCTGCCGGCATCTTCTGCATCTTCTGCTTTGCGGTAACGCTCTTCACCGGAACAAGCTACCATGAAAATCATTCCGGCCAGCAAGGGAATTAAGGTGATGGTGTATTTCATAGGTGCAAACATAAATAAAAAGGCGTCAGGTTAGTTACCTGACGCCAATGAGTTTCCGGCTACAACGGTCATGAAGTCTGCTGTTCTCTTTCTTTTTCACGGTCATACGCTCTGATAATTGCTTTAACGAGCCGGTGCCTAACCACATCTTCCTCATCCAGTGCGATGTGGGAAATGCCATCAACATTTTTCAGGATACGAAGGGCCTTTTCAAGGCCACTTTTTTGGTTTTTCGGTAAATCAACCTGTGTAAGATCGCCGGTGATGATTGCTTTGGCATTGGCGCCAATACGCGTCAGGAACATTTTCAACTGAAGGTCAGTCGCATTCTGGGCTTCATCAAGAATGATAAAGGCATTGTCTAAAGTCCTTCCGCGCATGTAAGCCAATGGCGCAATTTCGATTGTTCGGTTACTCATGTAGTAACCTAGCTTGTCTGCCGGGATCATGTCATCCAGTGCATCATATAAGGGGCGTAAGTAAGGGTCAATTTTCTCTTTGAGGTCGCCGGGCAAAAATCCCAGGCTTTCTCCTGCTTCAACAGCCGGGCGTGTAAGTATTATCTTTTTGACAATTTTATTTTTAAGCGCCCTTACCGCTAATGCAACAGCAGTATAGGTCTTTCCTGTACCTGCAGGTCCGATGGCAAATAGCACATCGTTTTTATCTGCCCCTGAAACCATTCTTTTCTGGTTGGCTGTGCGTGCCCTTACAGTTTTTCCGTTGGGACCGAATACCAGGATGTCATTAGGGTTGCGTTCAATAAAATGATCCACAGTTTCTGCATCATCGCCACCCAGTATTTGTTCAAAATAGTTTTCACTCATATGGCCATTCCGTTCCAGGTACTGTACAATCAGGTCAATTTTTTCCTTTGCTGTATCTACCTGTTCCGGTGCGCCGCTTAGTTTAATTTGTGTTCCGCGGGATAAGATTTTCAGGAGGGGGAATTTTTTCTTCAGGATGTCCAGTTTTCCATTGTTAACGCCAAAAAATTCAATGGGGTTAACAGTTTCGAGGTTGATTATTTTTTCTGTCAATGCGCTGCGGTTTATTTTTCACAATGATGGTCAACATCACCGGCCTTTTCATAGTTGCGGACCTTCTGGCGGTGCTAACCAAATATAATTCTGCTTAAACAGATTTCACAAAGTTACTTATACACAGGTTGTGGATATTGTTAATGTTGTATTTAAATCGCTCCCTTGCAATTGGCCGCACCACATTTGCAGGCAAGCTTTCCATCATGATGTGTTTCCCCGTAATCACAGGTGATTTCATCACCTTTACGGATATTTTTCTTCGTGTAAAATTCAACCTTGCCATAGCAGCACCGCATGTATGTATTGGGTTTGCAGGAGTGATTAACATATCTCAGTTCATTGGGGTTTACAGAAGCATCCAATGCACGTCCGTCACCAAATTCAACCATTGCCAGCCGCTGCTGTTGTTTAATCCTTTTCCGGGCTTCTTTAACGGATATTATTTCCCCTGCGAGGTTGCCGATTTTCCTGTTTTTTGGTATAGCCATTCCGGCAAAACAGCCCTTTCCGTCGATTTGACTTTTTCTGATTAATAAACGAAATGTGGTGGTCTGTTGTTGCATGTGTTTTGTTAATTAGTACCTGAGCCCGCCGCTGCAGATTTTTCTTCTATCCAGGTATGGTCTGCTAACAATCGTACCGCTGCGATGAACTGTTTAAAAGGACCGTTTCCTCCCCATTCTTTCGGACTTACCATGGAAAGTATATGGCTTTCATCGGTTTTCTGGTACAGGTAATACTGGTGGCCGATTACCGGTTGGAAATTAAGTTTTGCCTGGTATACCATCAGCGATAATTCTTTTCTTTTCCTGATCTCCTGGGCCTGCTTGGCCAGTAATTCTATTTGTTGCCTGATCTGGTCAAGGTGCATGTTTGTCTGCTCTTCCATGGCCTGTAATGCCTTGTGCCTGATGACGCCTTCCTCTGTAGGCTTAACCACTACACTGCCCACTGAAGATGCATAGGGCAGTACGCTTAACTGCTTGTGGTAGATATCAATATTTCTGAATGGATGGCCTGCTTCATCTTTGCCCAGTTGCGTTATTTTTAAATAACCATTGCTGAGTATTTCTTTCCTGATTTGCAACACCGGGTTTTCTTGACGGAGGAAATTGACTTCTATGGTAGATGCATTAATAATTTCTGCCCGGATGGTCTCTGCAAGGGATTGGTCAGTAAATGGTCTTTGTTCACCATCTGGACGTATATCATATTGCGAAAAGAAGGCTTCATTATCGAGGGTTACCCAATTAATCTGCACAACCAGTTCCTGTTGGTTATTTGCCGTTTCAATGCGGTAATTCCCGGATTTGGGCGGCATGCCTTTTTCGTAATCACATTTCTCAGGAAATAATTGCCAGGATGCGAGAAAATTATATGCTTGTACCATTAGGTGTGAATAGTGAATAGTAAATAGTGAATGGTAAGCAAGGCTTTATCATCCAAAAAGGTCAGAAGACAAATACCTGTCGCCCCGGTCACAAATAATACAAACAATTATTCCGCCTGAAAGTTCTTTTGATAATTCTACGGCTGCATGAACGGCTCCGCCACTGCTCATCCCGCTGAAAATGGCTTCTTCACGGGCCAGGCGTATGGCCATTTTCCTTGCATCTTTTTCATCTAGTTCAATGATGCGGTCTACACGCTTCCGGTCAAAAATTTTGGGTAGGTATGCTTCCGGCCATTTGCGGATACCGGGAATCCTGGAGCCATCAGTTGGTTGGCATCCCACGATCTGGATATCATTATTCTGTTCTTTTAAATACCGGGAAACGCCCATAATGGTTCCGGTTGTTCCCATCGCAGAAACAAAATGGGTAACTGCGCCATTAGTGTCTTTCCAGATCTCCGGACCGGTTGTTTTATAGTGCATCAGGTAATTATCCGGATTGGCAAACTGGTTCAGCATCAGGTAGCCACCTTTTCTAACTTGTTCGTTGGCATAATCTATGGCACCTTCCATAGATTTTTCCTTAGGGGTTAAAATGACTTTTGCACCAAACGCTTCCATGCCCAAAACCCTTTCTCGGGTTGCATCTTCGGGCATGACCAACTCTATTTCAACGCCAAAAACACTGGCAATCATAGCCAGTGCAATTCCTGTATTTCCGCTGGTGGCTTCAATTAATTTGATGCCGGGCTTAATCTCTCCCCGGTCCATCGCTCCTTTGATCATGCCATATGCTGCACGATCTTTTACACTTCCACCAGGGTTATTTCCTTCAAGTTTTGCATAAATCGTCACTGCCGGATTGGCAATAACATGTTTCAGGGCAACAAGGGGGGTGTTTCCAACCAGGTCTAAAATTCCGGCCATAATCTGTAAAATTTACGATTCTCTTTCCGGAAAGTTATTACAGATCTATTAATAAACTGTAAAAGTTTGGGTATTGAGTTCTTCCTTGATCATATCACTGAGTACTTTTTCCTGTTGCTGGATCCAGGCAGGGATAGGCTGGGGAATAATCTGCCAGTCTGTATCGTGACGTTGCATGCGGAACATGATCCTGTTACCCCGGTCATCCACCACATCAATTGAAAAAAGGGTTTCCTGCAAATGGGTCATTTTCCTGAAGTTGAATTCACGCAAACGGCCATCTGCTTTAATCAAACGGGTGAATTGTATGTTTTTTACAAATTGCATCTACTTAAAATTTCATAAACATTGAAAAGGACCAGACCATTATTTCAATAGCAATTCCCGTGCTACTTATTCATAAAAACAAGATAAATCAGGAAAGTTTTTAACATATTTTGCGGTTATGTATCCTAAAGGGAGAGGCTCACAAACCAGGAGCCGGTTTTTTACTGTTCTCGGCCAGTATATGGCCCCTGTACCCGCTGCTGGCGGATTACCTGTTAACTGGATTAATTATAAAACCGGGGTGAAACCTGTTTTTTTTCGCATAGAAATGCCTGAAAAAGGCTGTGAATTTGGAATTGAAGTATTTCATCACGATCCTTCAATTCGGGTGCAATATTTCAGGCGCCTGCAAACCTTTCATGCCTTATTTACAGCCGGGGCAGGAGCGGGCTGGACATGGACAGAACAGTTTTCGTCAGTCGAAGGGCAGATTGTCAGTCGCATTTATGACAGGATAGAAAATGTATCTGTATTAAATGAAAATGACTGGCCGGCTTTGATTGCTTTTTTAAAACAAGGGTTGATTGCCCTCGATGCCTTCTGGTATTTGGTTAAAGAGCAATTTGACGACCTGCCTTAAATGCATTATAACTTAACTCTCTTTTTCAGTTCTGACAATGGCAGGTTGATGGGCTTTCCTGCCGGCTTTCCTTTCCTGTATGTCTGAACTTTCAGGCTTGATGCCCCTGGCGGAAACAATAAGGGCTGGCTATAAACCGGATAATACTGGTCTGGATAAAACTCATCGAAACTATAATGAATATCAAGTCCGGGCACTTCTGTAGTTAAGGCCACCTGTATTGTACTGTCTTTTACTTTTTGCACATCTAAAATGGGGTCGTACATACTCCTGGAATAATTTATACCGGCAATATCATACCTTTTAAAATGGGCTTCAGCCCTTACTATAAAATCAGCCCAGTTCTTTTTCGACACCGGGCTCCAGACTGATTCTGCAACTGCCCATCCTCTTGGCCAAAGCATATATTCTGCATGTCGCACTGTGTGCAGTCTTTCACTCCAGAGGTTCGCCTGGCCGCCCAATATATAGGAAGAATCAACACCTGGGGGAACAGGGTTGAAATTATAGGTTTTTGACAGCCGTAACATAGAGTAGGTGGGTGGTTCCGCCAGTGGGTCTCCCTGGTATAGGTCTACATAAACATAGGTGGATGGCGTCATTACAACAGGATGTTTAAGCGCAGCTGCTTCAATGCCGCCTTTTTCACCGCGCCAGCTCATTACAGCAGATCCCGGCGCAACACCGCCTTCCAGGATCTCATCCCACCCGATCATTTTTTTGCCTTTTGATGCAATTATTTTCGAAACCCTTTTTACAAAATAACTCTGCACTTCATGCATATTTTGCAACTTCTCTTTTTTCATTAATGCTGCAACAGCATCACTTTTTTCCCAGAATCCTTTGTAGGTTTCATCTCCACCCATATGTATATATTCATATGGGAAAAGCGCCGCGACTTCCGTGAATATTTTATCCAGTATCGTGTATACCTGCTCGTTAGCGGGACATAAATTATTATCTATTGTGCCATAGAATGTTCCATTGCCCGGCCATATCATAAACCTGTTTCCTACGCTTACCTGGTAAGTGCCTGGTGTGCAGCTTAATTCAGGATATGCTGCAACGAGGGCCAGGCTGTGTCCAGGGATATCAATTTCCGGAACAATGGTTACGAATCTTTCACTGGCATAGGTAATTAGTTCCCGGATATCATCCTGGGTGTAAAAACCGCCATAGTTGCTGGGTTCACCGGGTTCCTGGGGTTTGAATTCTCCCCACCGCCCGGTTCTTTCAGCCCTGAATGCGCCGACTTCAGTTAGCCTGGGCAGGCTTTTGATTTCAAGCCTCCAGCCCTGGTCATCTGTAAGGTGCAGGTGCAACATATTGTACTTATAGCGGACCATGTTATCAATAAAATCCTTAACCTGTTGCTTCGTGAAAAAATGCCTCGCAACGTCAAGCATCAATCCACGCCACCCAAAACGGGGTTGGTCACTGATAGTTACGAATGGGACAGACCATTTGATGCCTGGCACCATTTCCCTGCTTTCAATTTCGGCAGGAAGCAGTTGGTATAATGACTGGGCGCCATAAAATATACCGGCTGCTGCATTGGCTTTTATTTGTATCCCGTTTTGGTTAACGACAAGTTGATATCCTTCCTTACCCAATGTTTTATCCTCTTTCTTATTGAGGGATAATACAATATCTGCAGAAGGCTGGCTGGCGATTTCAGCGCTGATACCTGCTGCCGTTTTCAGTTTGGCAGCAATATGGTTCGCAACAAATGCTACGCTATTGTTGTTTGCTGGTATGCTTATTTTCATTTGCTGCGGGAATATATAATTGCCGGCGCCTGGCTGCATTTTGACCGGGACAGGAATAAGTGGTGGAAGGCTTACAGTATCTTGTGCATTGTTTGCTAAGCTGGAAAGCAGGAGCAGAAGGCAATAAAATGATCTTAACATAAGTACAGGAAGATTATTGCGGTTGAAAATAAGAGAATTTATTATTTTGAAATATGAAAATAACCAGGATTTGCTTTTTAAGCCTGCTTTTATTGTTTGCGGGGAATGGATTCTCGCAGGAGTGTAAACTGCAGAAAACTACTGATGATTTTAGTGGTATGCCAAAACTAAGCTCGGGATTTATAGACCTCCAGGGAACAGACCTGAGTATTGATGCAACCGGGAAGGAGATTGATTACTTCTTTGTAATCCACAATCCTAACGCCAATTGTATTGGCGAAGAGTCGGAAGCAACATTTTTATTCGAAGGGGGGAAGTCGAAGATAGAGGTAAGGAATACCGGCGGGGATAATTGTAATGGATATTTCCATATCACCATGAAAGGTGGACAATATACTCCGGCAACTTTACAGAAACTGGCCACAAAAAAGGTAGTCTCTATAATATTCACGGATAAATATGAAAAGAAAACGGTACTGGCACTTACACCCCAGCAGCAGGAATTGCTGATGAAAACTTCTGATTGTATTGCCAAAGAGGCGAAGAATTTGCCCAGGTAGGTAGGGTGTCTGGCACCGTTAGGTGCCAGACACAAAATCCTAATATCTGTATTGTTCAGGTTTGAATGGGCCGAACTGTGGTATGCCGAGGTATTCAGCCTGTTCAGTAGTCAGTTCTTCCAGTTGCACACCAATTTTTGCCAGGTGCAGGCGGGCAACTTTCTCATCGAGGTGCTTAGGCAACACATAAACCTTGTTTTCGTATTTGTCATTGTTTGTCCAAAGCTCAAGCTGCGCAAGGGTTTGATTGGTAAATGAATTACTCATGACAAAACTTGGGTGGCCTGTGGCACAGCCAAGGTTAACCAGTCGGCCTTCTGCAAGCAGGATGATGTCTTTACCATCTATTGTATAAATATCAACCTGTGGTTTAATGGTATCTTTCGTATGACCATAATTGTTATTCAGCCAGGCAACATCAATTTCAATATCAAAGTGGCCGATATTGCAAACAATGGCTTTGTCTTTCATGGATTTGAAATGCACACCTGTAATAAGGTCGCGGCAGCCTGAGGCAGTTACAATAATATCGGCTTCCTTAACTGCGTCAACCATTTTCTTTACTTCGAAACCATCCATCGCAGCCTGCAAAGCGCAAATAGGATCTATTTCAGTAACGATAACCCGGCATCCTGCACCTGCAAGGGATGCTGCAGAACCTTTTCCTACATCACCATAACCACCTACAACTGCAACTTTACCAGCCAGCATCACATCAGTAGCACGGCGGATGGCATCAACCAGTGATTCCTTGCAACCGTATTTATTGTCGAATTTGCTTTTTGTAACTGAATCGTTCACATTAATAGCGGGAATCGGCAGGGTACCTTTTGCCATGCGCTCATATAAACGGTGAACGCCGGTAGTGGTTTCTTCACTTAATCCTTTAACATACTGGATCAGTTCGGGGTATTTGTCAAATACAATATTGGTAAGGTCGCCTCCATCATCGAGGATCATATTCAGGGGGCGGTCAGCACCACCAAAGAAAAGCGTTTGTTCAATACACCAGTCAGCTTCTTCCAGGCTCTGTCCCTTCCAGGCAAACACGCCTATGCCCGCGGCTGCTATCGCTGCAGCTGCATGGTCTTGTGTTGAGAAGATATTACAGGAACTCCACTTAACTTCTGCGCCAAGGGCAATGAGGGTTTCAATTAAAACCGCTGTTTGTATGGTCATATGCAGGCAACCGGCAATTCTTGCACCTTTCAGGGGTTGGCTTGCACCATATTCAGCGCGAAGCGCCATCAGTCCGGGCATCTCTGCTTCGGCTAGCCTGATTTCCTTGCGGCCCCATTCGGCCAGGCTAATATCTTTTACTTTATACGGAAGGGAAAAATCAATGTTTGACTTGGTTATAGTTGACATACGAAATCATTTATTTCGCGGCAAAGGTAAGGTTTCGGATGCCTTGTACAAAATGGTGGCGATGAAGCGGAAGATTACTTAAATTGTAGTTCAATTCAAGTTTATGACAGCTTATGATACCCTTTCTGAGGCAATGGCCGGGTTAAAGAGCCGGGGTTATACCATTGATTTCAATTTGTCTTATGACTGTATTATTTGTCATGAAACTCCAATAAACCTGATGCCTTCCGAATTTGAAATTATGGAAGTCTATCGCTTTGAAGGGGAAACCAATCCATCCGACTCCTCTATATTATTTGCCATAGAATCAAAGCACGGTGAAAAAGGTGTCCTTGTGAATGCCTATGGGGTATATTCTGATGGTATCAGCGACGAGATGGTCAAAAAATTATCCATCCACCATACCTAGCCGGAATTGAACAGCAGGTAATGATTAAATGCTGGCAGTTTTCCGGTACTTCAGGTAATTCAGCAACAAAGCACCGGTAACGATTAATAATCCGCCAAATTCCCGGGTTTCCTCAATCCACGGGCGCTCAGCCTTCATGGTTTGTACCAGGTTTTCTGCGTTATGCCGGGTTGCCCAGTTCCAGACGCCGTTTTTATCGACAAACAGGTAAAATGCATAAACGAGGTAAAATGCTATACCACCGAGATAAAACTTTGGGAAATACTTGCCCCTGCCGGCACTAAAACAAAGCCAGGCAGCATATAGGTAAATAGGGCCCCAAAGCCATGGATCGGGATCATTGTACTGTAGCCGGCAAATACGATAAAAAGAAATGTCAATAGCCAATTAGTGTATTTCATACACGGTAGTATTATTGATCCTGGCAATGTTAAAAAATATTTAATTACATGCAGCGTTTAGCACTTATTCATTGCCTTAAAGCACCAGATTGAGTATAAATACTTTTAAACGATGCTTGTTATGTATTATAAAATAAGACTATCTAAAAAATCTCCCTGGTTATTATTTGCTTTTCGCACTGGTTAATTATTAAGCATCTTTAAAATTATTTTTCTTGATTTGCTAAAAAATTAACATTTTTATAGAATGGCTAACAAACGATTTTGCCACATTTCCATCATTAACCAATCCATTAACTGTTTTGAATGAAACAAAAAATGCAAAGAGGTATGAGTAGGGGCGTACTCTTACTATTCTTAACGATGCTAGTCAGTACGATTGCATTAGCCCAGAAAAAGGTTACTGGTAAAGTAACCGGATCGGATGGCCTTCCGATAGCCGGTGCCAGTGTTTTGGTGAAAGGTACCACAACCGGTACTGCCACCTTAGACGACGGAACTTTTGCGCTCAATGTTGAGCCAGGTGCCGTATTAGTGGTTTCTGCAAATGGTGTAAAAACCAGGGAAATCACTGTTCCTGCTTCCGGGGTAATGAGTATTTCTGTAGAATCAATTGCCGGAAGTTTGAACGAGGTAATTGTAACGGGTTACACAACCCAGCGTAAAAAAGACATCACCGGTGCCGTTGCCGTTGTTGATGTTAAGGAAATGGCTAAAAACCCTAACTCTAACGTAGAGAATTTACTGCAGGGCCGTGCTTCGGGTGTGAACGTAACTTCATCAGGTGTTCCTGGTGCTGGTGCCAATATCCGGATCCGCGGTTTCAGTACTTTCGGTTCGAATGACCCACTCTTCGTTGTGGATGGAATGCAGCTCAATTCCATTGCTGACCTTAACCCTGGTGATATTGAATCACTGCAGGTGTTGAAAGACGCTTCTGCTGCTGCCGTTTATGGTTCAGCTGCTGCCAACGGGGTGGTAATTATTACTACCAAAAGGGGTAAATCAGGTTCTGCAAAAGTTTCTTACGATGCTTATTACGGCACACAGTATTTCAATAAAGGACTTGACTTGTTGAATACTGAAGAATATGGCCAGTACCTCTGGAAAATGGCTATCAATGCCGGCCAGGATTCAGCCGGGTATGTTAAACACGGCCAGTATGGTGGCGGTAAAAATGGCTCCACTTCACCTGTAATTCCCGATTATATTTTTGCCGGAACTTCATCTGGTGTTATGGAAGGGGATCCTGCAGCAGATCCTAATAGGTATAAGTTGGACCTGCAGAATGTTGAGGATACCAGTAAGACCTACCTGATCATGAAGGCCAATAAGACAGGTACGGATTGGTTGCATGAAATCATTAAGCCTGCACCTATTATGAACCACGCCCTGACTGTATCAGGTGGTACAGCGCAAGGCAACTATCTATTTGGTTTGAACTACTATGACCAGCAAGGTATGGTGGTTAAAACGGGTTATAAACGTTATTCAGTCAGGATGAACTCCAACTTCAACATTAAAAACCATGTGAAGATTGGCGAAAACGTACAGATAAATTATATCGATGAGAAACCTGGTTTTACCAACCAGGATGAAAGCAATGCCATCCTGATGGCTATCCGTAACCAGCCGATTATTCCCGTGTATGATATTAAAGGCAACTGGGCAGGTACCCGTGGTTCAAACCTGGGTAATGCCGGTAACCCGGTAGCTGACCGTTACAGGAATGCTGAAAACGGGAAGAGCAGCAGGGTAGGTGTTATCGGTAACGTGTATGCTGAAATAGAATTTGCAAAACATTTTGCCTTCCGTTCCAATTTTGGGATAGACTGGAATACTTACGATGGCCACATGTTTAATGTTCCGCACTACGAATCTTCTGAAGGTCGTGGCGGTACAGGTAGTTATAATGAAGATATGAACTGGGGCTACCAAATGACCTGGTTCAATACCCTGCGCTACCAGCAAACTTTTGGGAAAAGTGATATCTCTGCTCTCATAGGTACTGAATTGAAACAATCCAAGTACCGTGGAACCGGCGGATCTTCAAACACTTACTTCTCCTTTGACAGGAATTTCTATCAGGTTAGCAGTGGCCAAAGTGCTACTCCATATGGTTATAGCTATGAAAGCGATAATAGGCAGTATACGCCAATCCTTGCCAAACTTGATTACACTTTTGATGGTAAATATATCTTTAGTGGTTCTTATAGAAGGGATGGTGATGCTAATGCATTTGGACCTGATAATAAATATGGTAATTTTGGTGGTGTAAGTTTAGGTTGGAGAATGACTGAAATGAGTTTCATGAAAAACAGCAAACTCTTTAATGACCTGAAACTTCGCGTAGGATACGGTGTACTGGGTAACAACAGGATTCCCGGATTTGGTTACAAGGACCTGTATTCTTTAGAAAGCGGTTATACTTCTTACCCAATGAGTGGTGGTGTTCCGGCTAATTCCGGATTCAGGTTGACTCAGGTTGGTAACCCTAAAGTTCAGTGGGAAGTTGCGGGTACTGCTAACATTGGTATCGACGCCACCATGCTGAACAACAAATTGAATGTGATCCTGGAATTTTATAATAAAAAGACTTCCAAACTGCTTTTCCCGGTTCAATTGGATCCTTCCGTTTATGGTTATGTTGCGAGCCAGTACCAGAATATTGGGGAAATGACTAATAATGGGGTGGATTTAACGGTTAATTACAATGGCACTATCAATAAGGAATGGAGGTTTAATGTGGGTATGAACTTCAGCATGTACAAGAACAATGTTGATAAAATCGTGGGGGATTTTGTGGATGGAAGCGCTACAAGGATTGCTCCGTTCAACCGTTCTGTAGTTGGACAACCTTTCATGAGTTTCTATGGCTACAAAATTGATGGCTTCTTCGAAAGTCAAGCCGATCTGGACAAACTTGACCAGGGGGGTAAATTTATCGGTGGCTGGAGATACAAAGACATCAGTGGTCCTGATGGCAAGCCAGATGGCAAAATTGATGGTTTTGATAAAACCTTTATCGGTAACCCGCATCCGAAATTCACTGCTGGATTTAACATTGGCCTTGCCTATAAGCGTTTTGACCTTTCTGCTTTCATTTACTGGAAATGTGGCGGGGATATTGCCAACTATGTTCGGTACTGGTCTGATTTCAACACCTTCCAGGGTAACCGCACAAGGCGCGTTTTGTATGATAGCTGGGAAAAGCCTGGTGACAATAAAAAACTGCCAAGGTTAAATGCTGCTGATGGTACAAGCGGACAGGATGTAGTTGATTATTATATTGAGCCAGGTGGATACCTGCGGTTGAAAAATTTAAGTATTGGATATACTTTATCACCTGAACTTATCCGTAAAGTGGGATTAGATAAACTCCGTTTCTATGTGCAGGCACAAAATATCCTGACCATTACAAATTACACTGGTCTTGATCCTGAGATTGGAAACTTTAATACAGGCCGTAGCGATTACCGTAACCAGGCAGTTGACTACAACATGGGCGTAGATGCAGGTAACTTCCCGGTTCCCCGTATGCTCACTTTTGGCCTTAACCTGACTTTCTAATGCAAAAATTAAAGAACTAAGTGTATGAAAAATTTAAGCAATAATTTTAAACTCAGGTTTACGGTCCCCCTGCTGTTGATGGCAACGCTTGGGCTCTGGGCCTGTAAGAAAAACTTCATGGACGCCCATCCATATGGGCAATATGCTACTGAACAGATTCAAACAAAAGCCGGTATTGATATCGTACTCATTGGCGCATATGGCGCAATTGATGGCGAATCACAATTTAAGTATGGTGAAAACTGGTTTGCAACTGCTACCAACTGGGTATTTGGTGATATCGCTTCGGATGATACCTATAAAGGTACGGATGCGAATGACCAGCCCTTGATGACTGCTGTAGAGATCTATAACTGGCTGCCGAATAACAGTTCTTTCATGACTCGTTGGACAGCCATTTATGATGGGATTGCCAAAGCCAATACAACGCTTAAGTTGCTGGCCTCAACAAAGGAAGTAAATCCTTCTGAGGTAACTGAGGCTTATGAAAAGGAAATTAAGGCGGAATGCCGTTTTATCCGGGGATGGCAGCACTTTGAGGCTAAAAGGATGTGGAATAACATTCCATATATGTCAGATACGACTACTGTGCCGGATAATACTGCAGCTGGTAATGCTGACAATGTCTGGAAGCTGATTGAAGCGGATTTTCAGTTTGCTTATGATAACCTTCCTGCAGATGGAAAGCAGTCTGCACCGGGCAGGCCTAATAAATGGGCGGCTTATGCATACCTGGGTAAAGCAAAATTATACCAGGGACTTTATGCTGAGGCCCTGCCAATTTTTACTAAGGTAATAAATGAAGGAACTACCTGGGATGGTACCCCTTACGCCTTATTACCCGCTTACTGGCAGAACTTTGATGCACGCTATAAGAATAAATCAGAATCAGTATTTGCTATTCAATATGCAGCTTCCGGTAGCCAGGAAGGTGATGGTAGCCGTGGATACGGACTTGCCTTCCCTTATGGTGGTGATTTTGGTTGCTGCGGATTTATGCAACCTTCAGTGAATCTTGTTAATTCCTACCAGACTGATGCAAACGGCTTGCCTAAAGCAAATCCCCAGAATACACCTGTTAAAAACGACCAAGGTATAAAATCTGACGAACCGTTTACTCTTGGAACCGAAAATATGGATCCCCGTGTAGACTGGTCAGCAGGTCGTCGTAGTGTTCCATTTTATGATTGGGGTCCACACCCGGGGTATCTCTGGATTCGTGACCAGGGTTATGCTGGTCCATTTAGCCCGAAAAAGCATATCTATTCCCAGGCTGATAAAGCTGAAGGACTTATAGCAACTGGCTGGAGGAATGTTACTTCCAAGAATTATAATGCAATGCGTTTTGCAGACGTTCTCCTTATGGCCGCAGAATGTGAAGTTGAAGCAGGCTCTTTAGCTAATGCCCAAAAATATGTTGATATGGTAAGGAAAAGGGCTGAAGATCCAGGCAGTTGGGTAAAAGACAGCCCGGCAAAATACGTGATCAAAACCTATGCTGAAGCCGGAGATGTTACGACTTTTGCTGATAAGGCCAAAGCCCGCGAAGCGGTTCGTAATGAAAGAAGGTTTGAACTTGCAATGGAAGGATCTCGTTGGTTTGATTTGATGAGATACAGTGTGCCCAATGGTCCAACACCTACATACTTGGAAGATGTCCTGAATGCCTATGTAAGCAAAGAAAAAGACCTGAGAGGGTACCTGAAATCTGCAAATACTGTTGGCACTAAGAACCATTACTATCCGATTCCTGAAAGGGAAATCACTTTAGCAAAAGGTACATTGAAACAGAATGACGGATACTAATTTTTAAGAAAAATTCTATCATAAGCGCTCCCCAACCGGGGAGCGCTTTTTTGTAAAAAGGTCAGTAAGATAGGCTTGGTAAGTATGCCTGTTTTATATTTGCTTACTTTACTAATCAATCAATATGCTTACCAATAAATTCTTCTTTTTCGGGTATCTTTTTATCCTGCTTCTCGTCCAGACTTCCTGCAGCAATAATGGGGATAAACTATTCCGGAAAATAGAGGCGGAGAAATCCGGCATTAATTTCAATAACCTTATTATTGAGGATAAAGAAGTAAATCCCCTTAACCTCGAATTTATCTACAATGGCAGCGGCGTGGCCATAGGGGATTTCAATAACGACAGCCTGCCCGATATTTATTTTACTGGCAGCCGCGTTTCAAATGAACTTTACCTTAACAAAGGAAATTTAAAATTCGAGAATGTTACTGCAGCCAGCCATACCGGTAGTGCCGGCAAATGGGGTTCATCGGCTTCTGTGGTGGATATTAATAATGACGGCCTCCTGGATATTTATGTGAGTAATAGCGTTAAACCTAAAGGCGAAGACCGTAAAAATTTATTGTTCGTAAACCAGGGAATTTCAAAAGAAGGCATTCCCGATTTCAAGGAAATGGCCGCAGACTATGGTCTTGCTGATACAAGCCATACTGTCATCAGTGCATTTTTCGATTTTGATAACGATGGCGACCTGGATGTTTACATGGTTAATACAACACCCATAAAAAGGTCGCCGACAATTTTTACCCGCTATGGGGAGGATACCGCATTTTCCAGCGAAGACAAGCTTTACCGCAATGATTTCGATTCTGCATCCGGTCATCCCTTTTTTACCGATGTTTCCATAAGCGCAGGCATTTCTAAAAAAGGTTATGGGCTTGGTATAAATATCGTGGATATTAACCTCGACGGCTGGAAAGATATTTATGTAACCAATGATTTCAATAACAGCGACCACCTGTTTATCAATAATAAAAACGGCACCTTTACAGACCGGGTAAACCAGTATTTCAAGCATACGAGTTTCAATGCCATGGGCAATGATATTGCAGACATCAATAATGACGGGCTTGTTGATGTAATCACTGCGGATATGAATGCAAGGGACAGCTATCGCAAGAAGATGAATATGAATGCGAATAGTTACCAGGGATACACCAGTCTGCTCAAATATGGCTACACCCTGCAATATGTCCGGAATACCCTGCAATTGAACCAGGGATTCGTATCCTCTGCTGCAAATGATTCCATGCACTATCCTGTTTTTAGTGATGTGGCATTTTACTCAGGAGTGGCTGAAACTGACTGGAGCTGGAGCCCGGCGGTTGCCGACTTCGATAATGATGGCTTAAGGGATATCATCATTACCAATGGTTATCCCAGGGATGTTACCGATAATGATTTCGTTTCTTACAGGGGTGAATATGATGCTTTTGCAACCTGGGATGTGCTGATGGAAAAGATACCCCAGATCAAGATTCCAAACTATGCGTATCACAATAAGGGAAATGCACAGTTTGAAGATGTAACGAAAAAATGGGGAATGGATATCCCTTCCTTTTCTAATGGTGCAGCCTATGTTGACCTTGATAGGGATGGCGACCTTGACTATGTTGTCAACAATATAGATGATAAAGCCTTCCTCTATGAAAACCTGTCGGATAAAAGAAAAGACCACAATAATTATATCCGCTTCCGGTTTGATGGGTCAGCTAAAAATAAAGGCGGACTTGGTGCGATGGTCAGGCTGTATAAAGACGGCCATTTGTTCCAGGCTTATGAAAATACGCCATACCGCGGTTACCTCAGTTCGGTTGAGCCGATCGCCCATTTCGGCTTGGATACCCTTAGCCAGGTGGATTCCATAAAGGTCATCTGGCCCGATAACAAAAGCCAGGTTTTGCGTAACACAAAGGCAAACCAAACGATTACTTTACATTACAATGATGCCAACGCCCACGATTCCATCAACGGGTTGGACTTTCCCGGTACACCTGCCTTATTTGTTGACAGGACCACTGCTTCCGGTATTAATTATATCCATAGCGAACCCGATTTTATTGATTTTAATATTCAGCGTTTACTCCCGCATAAATTCTCGGAATACGCCCCCGGATTGTCCGTTGGTGACCTTGATGGTAACGGGCTGGATGATATTGCAGCAACCGGTTCATTTTCACACAGCAGCACTTTGTTTTTCCAGCAGCCCAATGGCCTGTTTATCCAGAAGGATTTGGTACCCGGCGCTGACGCCTCTAACAAACTTAGGGAGGAACTCGGGATTTTAATTTTTGATGCTGATAATGACGGCGATAATGACATTTATACCACCGGCGGGGGATATGAACAAAAATCAGGCTCTGCGGCTTATTCCGACGTACTTTATATTAATGACGGAAAAGGAAACTTCCACACAGATTCCCTGGCCATGCCCATGAATTTTACCAGTAAATCCTGTGTACGGGCGGCGGACTTCGACCATGATGGCGACCTCGATTTGTTCCTTGCCGGAAGGGTAGAACCGGGTTCTTATCCTAAACCGGTTTCCAGCTTTTTATTGAGAAATGACTCAAAGAACGGCGTACCAAAATTCACGGATGTTTCAGCAACAATCGGTAAAGACCTGAATAACCTCGGCCTGGTTTGCGATGCCGTTTTTACAGATTATGATAATGATGGCTGGCCCGACTTAATACTCGCAGGTGAATGGATGCCCATTACCATTCTGAAAAATGATAAGGGTGTCTTTAAAAATGTTACCGCAGGCACTGGTATCAGCGATAAAATTGGCTGGTGGAACAGCCTTGTTCCCGGCGACTTTGATAACGATGGTGATATTGATTATATAGCTGGTAACATGGGACTGAATTCCTTTTACAGGGCAAGTCCGGAACGACCGGTATCCATTTATGCCAAAGATTTTGATGGTAATGGTAGTTATGATGCTTTCCCATCCCTTTTCCTGCCTTATAAATTTTCAGAACCAACTGTTGCTGAATTCCCCGCACAGACAAGGGATGATATCATAAAGCAAATGATCAGCATGAGGGAAAGGTTCCCGAATTACCATTCATTTGCTGAAACGCCCATGAGTAAACTTTTTACAAAAGAGCAATTGGCAGGGGCACTTATTTTGAAAGCAAATGATTTTCAATCCTGCCTGGTCAGGAATAACGGTAATGGTAAATTCAGTATTGAGCCTTTACCAATGCAGGCGCAGATTTCAACGCTCAATGGCATGATTGCTGAAGATTTTGACGGCGATGGAAATACTGATGTAGCCATTGTGGGAAATGACTATGGCACTGAAGTTTCAGTTGGAAGGTATGATGCCTTGAATGGATTAATTTTAAAAGGAGATGGTAAAGGTGGATTTCAACCATTAAGCATATCCAGGTCCGGACTTTTTGTTCCGGGTAATGCTAAAGCATTGGTTAAGTTGCTGGGCAAAGACAACAACTATTTAATTGCCGCAAGCCAGAACCGTGGACCATTGAAACTTTTTAGCGCAAGCACTGCACCAGGGACATATGAACGATTGAAACCTGGTGAAGTAACTGTGGTCATTCATTTCAAAAATGGGAAAACACAGCGCCAGGAATGCTATTATGGCGCCTCGTTTTTATCACAACCCGGCAGGTTTATTGTAATACCACCGGGGACTTCTTCGGTTGATATTATAAACAGCAGGGGAGAAAAACGCGCAATCCAGGTACCCTGATATAAAACTCTTGTAATTAATTGTATGAAAAATATTGTTGCTATCCTGCTAATCCTGCTTACCGCTATCGGTTGCAAAAACGGCACCCGGGACCAGTCCAAAATAACTATCCGTGATGCAAAGCTTGCCCACGCAATGGTTGGCCGCCTGAATGATATAGTGATCTATGAAATATTCTCACCTCCTGTTGCATCAAGGATTTACGCCTATTCAACACTGGCTTTGTACGAAGCAAGCAGGGGAGCAGACAGCAGTTATAAAAGCATTACGGATAAACTGAATGGATTTCCAAAAATGCCGGTCCCGGAAAAAGGACAGGTGATTGATTTCCAGTTAGCCGGTGCAAATGCATTTTTTACTATTGTTGAAAAATACACTTTCACTAAAGATTCTTCAAGGGTTACGCGCGATAAGATTTTAGGCGAAATGAAGGCAGGCATGAATGAAAAGGTGTATGAAAACTCACTTGCATTTGGCAAGTCTGTTGCAGATTCTATTATTAAAAGGGCAGGTAAAGATAATTACAAAGAAGTGCAGGGTATGCCCCGCTATTCGGTTTCCGAAATTCCTGGTCGCTGGAAAACTACGCCACCTGATTATATGGATGCTGTGCAGCCATACTGGACCCTGATGAAGCCATTGGTGATGGACAGTTCCAGCCAGTTTAAGCCTGTACCTCCACCGGCTTTTGACCTGAACAAGAATTCACAGTTTTATAAAGAAATGAAAGAAGTATATGATACTTCGAGGCAATTAAATAATGCCCAGAAAGAAATCGCAAGGTTCTGGGATGATAACCCTGCAGTTGTTACCCATGTCGGACACCTCATGTTTTCCAATAAAAAGAATAGTCCGGGTGGTCACTGGATAAACATTACTTCAATTGCCTGCCAGAAATCAAACTTCAACTGGATGCAATCTGCAAGAACTTATGCGCTTACCGCTACTGCAATGTATGATGCATTTATTTCCTGCTGGGATGAAAAATACAGGAGCCAGTATATTCGCCCGGTTACTGCCATCAATGAAAGTATTGACCCCAATTGGGAACCTTTCCTGCAAACACCACCTTTCCCTGAATATACAAGTGGGCATAGTGTCGCATCTTCCACCATTGCAGCTGTATTGACAAAAATATTTGGCGACAACTTCGCCTTTACGGATAACTATGAAATGCCTTATATAGGGATCACGCGCAGTTTCCCTTCATTTGTGAAAGCCTCGGAAGAAGCCTGCATCAGCCGGATGTATGGTGGGATCCATTTCCGTTCTGCTATTTATAACGGCAGGACCCAGGGTAGGGCATTGGGCACATTTATCATTGAGAAATTGGGACTATAATTTATTCAAATACTGATCATCTGTTGCTGATTGTCTGAACTCCTATTAACCTCACTGGCAGTAATCTTGAGGATTTTGTCAAACCCAACCGGGAATGTCTTTCAAAAGCAACTCACGGCAAGGGGGCATCATCCTTTGCTGGTCAACTTCCTCACGTATTTATTCCTGGGGATTTTTTGCATCCTTTTAGCTATCCAGGTCGACTGGATCCATTTACCAGCAAGGTTTTGGTGGTATTCAATTGCGGGCGGTATAGCCGGTGCTTTAGGAAATGGGTTTTTAGTGAAAGCCCTGCAAAAGGGCGACCTGTCAGTTTTGGGTCCGGTAAATTCCTATAAATCAGTTGTTGGAATTATTATTGGCATATTTATGCTTGGGGAAATCCCCAATATCTGGGGTTTATCCGGCGTCGTATTAATAATCTGGGGCAGCTACTTTGTGTTGGACACCACGGAAGACAGGTTTACCTGGGCTTTGCTTAAAAGGAAAGAAATCCAATACCGGATTTGGGCAATGATATTAACAGGCGTTGAAGCCGTGATCATCAAAAAAATTATCCTGGCTTCAAACCCAACGACTGCCTTCATCAGCTGGTGTTGGTTCGGGGCAATCTTTTCTTTATTCCTTTTATTAAGCGCGCGCCAAAGCATAGCCGGATTGAAAAATCCATTTACTGCAGATGCGTTCTTAAAATATGTATTCCTGGTGGCCTGTATAGGTACTATGCAGTTTACCACCAACTTTGTGCTTAGCCATATGCAGGTTGGGTATGCCCTGTCACTTTTCCAGTTGTCGACAATAGTTAGCGTATTGCTTGGACACCGTATATTCAGGGAAGAGCATCTTCAGCAGAAACTGGTTGGCTCTGCAATTATGATTATTGGTTCGGTTATTATTATACTACTGAAATAATTGTTATCAGGATTTAAGGGAGGCAATGTCAATCACAAAGCGGTATTTAACATCCCCTTTCAACATGCGATCATAGGCTGTATTGATTTGCTGGATCGGAATCAATTCGATATCTGATACGATATTGTGTTCACCGCAATAATCCAGCATCTCCTGTGTTTCAGGTAGCCCGCCAATCAGTGAGCCTCCAATACTTCTCCTGTTCATGATCAGGTTAAATGCAGGAACCTGTGCCGGTGCGGGTGGTGCACCTACACAAATCATAGTGCCATTGGTGCGCAACAGGTTTAAGTAAATGTTATAATCATGTGGCGCAGAAACAGTATCGATGATGAAGTCGAAATAATTTTTGTGCTTGTTCAGGAGTTCTTCATTGCTGGTTAATACGAAATGATGCGCTCCTAACCTGCGGGCATCGGCTTCTTTTGAAGCAGTATGGCTCAGCATGGTTACTTCTGCACCGAAAGATGCTGCTAATTTCACCGCCATATGCCCAAGGCCGCCTAATCCCAATACGCCCACCTTATGTCCTTTACCTACTTTCCAGTAACGTAAGGGTGAGTAAGTGGTTATACCGGCGCAGAGTAATGGCGCAACAGCAGCCAGGTCAAGGTTTGACGGGATTTTCAGTGTGAAATCTTCATCAACTACTATGCGGGTAGAATATCCGCCATAGGTTGGTGTTTTACCATCGCGTTCATATGCGTTATAGGTACCAACTGCACCGGCTTCACAAAATTGTTCAAGTCCCTCTTTACAGTTCCTGCATTCGCGGCAGGAATCTACCAGGCAACCTACACCAGCTAAATCACCTGCCTTGAATTTTTTTACATGAGAGCCTACCCTTGTTACTTTCCCAACAATTTCATGTCCGGGTACCATCGGGAATATTGAATTCCCCCATTCATTTCTCGCCTGGTGGATATCGGAATGGCATACACCGCAATACAGGATATCTATTTCAACATCATGGTTTCCGGGTTCCCTTCTCTGGATATCATGTGGGGCTAAAGGTGTAGTTGCATTCTGGGCAGCATATGCATGTATAGTTGGCATTGGAATAAATTTGAGAGTGGGAAATTACATGAAATGGGGCTATTTGCCAGATGATTTTTTATAAGGATTATACTATGGAATTTCCACCCAGTTTTACAAATGCTTCCGCGGCTTTTACATTAATTTCCTTTCCCCGGAATGCTTCCATCAATGCATGGTTGCAATCATCAGAATTGTAAATGTCATCAGGGCCCTGACTGGTATGGCAATACACGGCTTTTCGTTTTTGATCCTGCACTGTGGTGATGTTCACATAGTCAGTTGGTTTAAATCCCCGGGTCTGGTTGCCGGTGCACACTTCAAAAAAATACAGGTCAAAACTTTTATTTAGTTTTTCCCAGCTTTGGATCGTAAGCAAACTTGCGGACTGGTGGTCTTTGTGGGTGTCAACCGGCCAATGCGTAAAAACAATATCCGGTTTTTCCCGGGCGATTAAATCCTTCATGGTAATCACCCATTCATTATTAACGACGGTATCCCCATCAATTTGCCCGGCGAAAACCGGTTTGGCTTTTAATATGCGGCAGGCAGCTTCTGCTTCTTTTGAACGGATAGCCGCAGCCTCTTTATGGCCGGTGCCATCAATGCCGGCCTCGCCCCTGGTTAAATAAATTATGGTTACATCATGGCCCAAACCTGATAGCAGGGCTAAAGTGCCGCCACATCCGGTTTCCGGGTCATCCGGGTGGCCGCCTACACAAACAATTTTCCTTTTCTTTTCACCTGGTAACGGAGCAGCTGATAATAGGGAAGGCAAACCCATTACTGCTGCTGTTAATGTGTAACGGGCGAAGTCTCTGCGGGATGGCATTGTTTGTATTTTACAGGTTGTGTTGTAAATATCAGGAAATGTTTGGGAATGATATATCACCAAAAAACCTATTTGAAATATTGCCAGGTTGATGCCTGAAATTTTACATTGATTTGGTAACTTGGAGCGTTATGGCTCGATTTTTACGTTTTTTTCCTTTGTTATTATTGTGTGTATCCGTTTCTGCACAAAAGATCAACGATAAGTACCAGTTACAAATCCAAAAGGCTACCGGCCCTATTAAAATTGATGGGGTGGGAGATGATGCAGCCTGGGGTAAGACCGATGTTGCGAAGGACTTTTTCATGATTTTACCCATGGATACCAGCCTGGCCAATGTGAAGACAGAGGTCAGGATGACTTACGATGATAAGGCTATTTATATGCTGGCCATCTGCTATAAAGCATTTCCTGATGACTATGTGGTGGAGTCCCTGCGCCGTGATTTTAATTTTGGCAAGAATGATAATTTCATATTCTGTTTGGATCCCTTTAATGACCGCACCAACGGGTTTTCATTTGGGGCAAACGCAGCAGGTGCCCAATGGGATGGATTTATTTATGAAGGTGGTAAAATGGATTTGAGCTGGGAGAATAAATGGGTTTCTGAGGTGAAAAATTACCCGGACAAATGGGTCTTTGAAGCAGCAATTCCATTTAAAAGCATCCGCTTTAAAAAGGGCATTACCAAATGGGGAATTAATTTCAGCCGCAATGACCTGAAAACTTTTGAAAAATCGGCATGGGCTCCTGTGCCAAGGCAGTTCCCCTCTGTTTCCTTAGCCTATACCGGTGACCTGGTTTGGGACCAGGCACCTCCTGAAACCGGGTCTAATATTTCAATTATTCCCTATGCACTAGGCGGTGCATCCCGTGATTATGAAAATAAGACACCCACTGAATATCGTACGGAAATTGGCGGTGATGCGAAAATCAGTGTCACTTCTGCAATGAATTTAGACCTGACGGTGAATCCTGATTTTTCACAGGTTGAAGTTGACAGGCAGGTTACTAACCTGGAGCGGTATGAATTGTTTTTCCCTGAAAGAAGGCAGTTTTTCCTGGAAAATTCTGACATCTTCGGAAGTTTCGGTTATGCCGATATCAGGCCATTCTTCTCGCGCCGTATCGGCTTGAATGTGCCTATTCAGTATGGTGCCCGTTTAAGCGGCCGGATCAATAAAGACTGGCGTATGGGCGTAATGGATATGCAGACTAAAAGTGTGAGTGAATCAGACATGCCGGCCCAGAATTTTGCTGTGGTTTCCCTGCAGCGAAAAGTTCAATCGCGGTCCAGTATCGGTGTCCTTTTCGTGAATAAACAGTCGTTGAATTATACCCCTGACAAAGATTCCCTTACACCTGTTGCCAGTGATTATAACAGGAACCTGGGATTTGAATATAACCTGGCTTCACCCGGGAACTACTGGACAGGAAAGGCAATGGTGCTTAAGTCATTTAGTCCGGGTACAACAAGCGATACCTACACCCATGCTGCCAACCTGAATTATACCAGCCGTCATTGGGCCCTCGGCGCACAATACCAATTTGTTGGTAAGAATTTTAATGCTGAAGTTGGTTATGTGCCCCGTACGGGCTACCTCAAATTGAATCCGGTAATAAACTATTTGTTTTTTGCACCCACAGGCAAAATTTTAAGCCATGGCCCGATTTTTTCCGCCACGAATTATTATGACGAATCATTTAAGCCGACAGACTATGAAACCCTTTTGGGTTATAGGATTAGTTTTCGCAATCAAAGTACGCTTACAGGAGTGCTGGCAAAGGATTACGTTAAGTTGCTGAAACCCTATGATCCTACAAACTCTGGAATGGATTCCCTGCCTGCAGGATCTGAACATTGGTGGAATAGTGCTAGCCTGGAATATATTTCCAGGCAAAAAAGCCTGTTCACATTTAGTGCGTTTGTCCGCTATGGCGGATATTATGCTAATGGCGAACGCCTCCAGGTGACCAATGAATTAAGTTACAGGTTCCAGCCTTATGTCATTATTGCACTTAGCACCAGTTATAATAATATTTCACTGCCGCAACCATGGGGAATCAAATCTTACTGGCTGGTTGGCCCAAGGCTCGATGTGACCTTCACCAATAAATTATATTTCACTGCCTTCAGCCAATACAATGAGCAGACACATAATATAAATCTGAATACCAGGCTGCAATGGCGTTACAAGCCGGCATCAGATTTCTATATTGTGTATACTGATAACTATTTACCGGAAAATTTTTCAGTAAGGAACAGGGCCCTTGTATTGAAATTCACCTATTGGTTCAGCCTTTAGGCCCAAAGGATATTTCTGCTATAGTTTATTTTTTACGATGGATGCCACTACCTTATCAATTGGCAGAGTGACCTGGTTCTCATCGAAAAGGTCCCAGTCAATAAACCTGAAAGTTTCAATTTCCTGGGTCGTTTCGTATAGCCTTAACTGTTGCTCATCAAAATCGAAGGGGATGCTGCGCAGCGGAACAGTTATCGGTTCCAGTGCATGCGCAAAATAATATATGGCGATAATCTGGTGCTCAGGGGTAAAAGCACTCATCTGGAAAAAATCGGTGGTATAAATATGTTCGCCAATTTCAACCCGCAGGTTCATTTCTTCCATAAACTCGCGGGCAAGGCAATCGCGGGTGCCTTCCCCAAATTCAAGTCCGCCTCCGGGGAATTTAGTATAGAAACTGCCCCTGATTTTCTCATCACTGACCAATACCTTTTTGTCATCATTTACCAGGATACCATAAACTCTTACATTAAACATGCCTGAATTGTTTCTGCAATTAATCGAATATTCCCGATACTGCGATTTTTACATCGTAAAGTTTTTTCCCGGAAACATGAAAATCGGTGCCGTATATAAATTGTACACTGATACCAGCTTTCCGGTCTTCTTTTAATCCAAACCTTAAGCCTGCCTGGTAAGCAAGCCCGGTTATCCTCATGGGTGGGGGAGGCGGATCAACGTCGTAATGGGTTATGTCCGCATAATGGGAAAGGATGCCCGGGCCAAGGAAAAAGCCAAGCGCGGATTTGTTTTCACGCGAGGCGCAATTGCCAAAATTAACTAAGGCAAACCCTCCGAACTGGCTGGCAATATTATTAAAACCGTTAAGAACGAAAAAGCTGAAAGGTGCCTGGATGCCTATGGATACATCTTTATTGATGGATTGATTATAGCCAATGGACAAATAAAGCATCGGGTAAAAACTGTTTTTGTAATCACCGGTGCTGTTTTCAGAATAAGCACCGGAAACGCCTACAGCTATAGTGCCATATCCTTTGGAATTTCCCCTGGACAGGCTGTCAGTCGTTTGCCCCATGGCAATAGTCATGAATAAGACATTCACCACCAATATTAAGTACCGTAGAAATGGCATTCCTTAAGTTACTGACAAAAGGCCAAAGAAAGAATAGCCCTAGAACAATTTCTTGCGTAAAAAGAACCAGCCAATCACCAGGGAAATAACTATGGAAAGGATTACCGGGGTATAAAAGGCATAAGGGGAGTCCGAAAAAGGAATAGGAACGTTCATGCCGTAAATGCTCGATACCAATACCGGGAATGTTAGTACGATGGTAATTACAGAAAGCCTTTTCAGCACTTCATTCTGGTTATTGGCAATCATACTTGCGAATGCATCGAGGGTGCTGGATAGGATATTGGTGTATATATTGGCCATTTCAAGGGCCTGGGAAGTATCTACAATAAGGTCATTCAGGAACTCTTTTTCTTCATCATTCAAACCCAGGAAATTAGTCCTTTCGAGTTTGATAAGCAGTAGTTCATTACTCCTTAAAGCAGTTACAAAATATACAAGGCTTTTCTGGATCCGCATCAATTGCAATAACTCCTCGTTCCTGTGCGCATCATACAGTTTCTGTTCCGTCAGGTTCCTGCGATGGTTGATCTCCTTCAAAAATTCCATATTGGTCTGCACCACTTTTTCCATGATCTTCAGGGCCATCATCTTCCTGTTGTCGGGATGGCGGTTCTGGAAAGTGTTAAGGAATTTTTTTATCGCATCATTCTCAAAGGAGTTTACTGTAATGATGTGGTTATGCGTAAGGATGATGCAAATCGGTATAGTGATGTAAAATGCATCACTGTCATTGAAAGAGTTATTTTCAGTGGGCGTCTTGATGACAATCAGCTTCACCTTATCGTCTTCTTCAAAACGGGTCCGCTCGTCAATATCCAATGAGTCGGTCAGGAAATCAACGGGAATATCCAGCTCTTCTGCTAATTCAGTAAACTCTTCCAGCTTAAGGGGCGGGAGAATATTGATCCAGGCACCGTTTTCGGGTTTGCTGATGGCAACGGTCTGGTGGTTGATATTTTTAAAGTACTGAATCACTGGTTAATAGGGAATGCAAATAACGGATAAAACCCATACTTTCAAAAAGCATTATTCCGGTAATATGATCAGTCCCTCAAATACCTTCTCTGCCGGGCCGCAAAGCCATATATTGGTATAAGTGCCATTTGCATTTCGTTCAAACTCAACCGATAGCCGCCCGCCCTTGGTGTGCACAATGACATCGTTGAAGCCGCATTCGTTGTGGAAATTTACAATTGCGCAGGCAGTAACACCTGTCCCGCAACTGAAGGTCTCGTCCTCAACACCTCTTTCATATGTCCTGACCATTATCTCATCCTGTGACTGTGCCTCTACAAAATTCACATTGATGCCACCAGGCTGGAATGCCGGACTGTTCCTGATTTCCCGGCCTTTATTTACTACATCATATTGCAAAAGGTGTTTTACGGTTTTTACATAATGCGGTGAGCCGGTATTCAATACCATGTCGCCATGCTCGTCAGATACAGACATTACATCCTGCATTTTCAGCCGGACTATACCATGTTCATCTATTTCCGCCAGGTGTTCACCATCGGTAGCCAGGAAATTATAGGTGGTCCTTATGATGTCCTGGTGGAAGGCAAATTTTACAAGGCACCTGCCGCCATTACCGCACATAGAACTCTCCCCGCCATCTGAATTATAATACACCATTTCAAAATCGTAACCGGGCTTGTTGTTTAAGAGCATCAGTCCATCGGCGCCAATCCCGAAACGGCGGTCGCACAAATGATGAACCTGCGCAGTTGTCAGCTGGCTATATAAACCTTCGCGGTTGTCAAGGATAACAAAATCATTTCCTGTTCCCTGGTATTTGTAAAAGTGCAGCTTCATGTATTTGCAATTATAGGTTTATATAACGGATATAATGGTGAGTGCTTTTTTAATAAGGTTTTCTACAGCTGCCTGTCCGTCTTTCGAAAACTCCCGGTTTACCCTGTTGGCAACAATGGCATTCAGGCTCAGGCAATGATGCCCCAGCAAACGCCCAAGGCCATAGATGGCTGAAGTTTCCATTTCAAAGTTAGTGATCCTGTGCTGACCAAAATGAAAGTCGGTTAATCGGTCAACCAAATCGGGGTGACTGAGGCCAAGCCGGAGGATCCTTCCCTGCGGACCATAGAACCCGGGGGCGGTAACCGTAATGCCATGGTGAAAACCTTCCACAAAATGTTTAATTAATGAACCCGAAGTACTGCAGATATATGGCTGCGAAATCTGGTTGTGGAACTGTGTATGGGTCAGGAAAGCCTGTATCATCTGTTGTTCCCCGTCATTCGGCTCATACCTGTAAAAATGCAACAGGTTATCGATCCCTAAACCATGGGTGCTGGCAACAAATCCATCAACAGGAATATCTGCCTGCAATGCACCTGATGTACCAAGCCTGAAAATATCCAGCGTGGTTAAGCCTGGTTTTATTGTCCTGGTGCTGAAATCAATATTTACCAGCGCATCCAGTTCATTCATGACAATATCAATATTGTCGGGACCAATACCTGTTGAAAGAACAGTTATTCTTTTTTGGCCTATATAGCCGGTATGCGAAATAAATTCACGATGCTGGCGCCTGACCTCAATGCTGTCAAAATGTTTACTTACTTCCTTAACCCGGCCGGGATCTCCAACTGTAATTATTGTTGGTGCCAGTTCTTCGGGACGAAGATCGATATGATAGATCGCACCACGCTCGTTAATAATTAATTCGGATGATGCAATAGGTTTCATATTTGCTGCGTTAATTGGAAGAATTTTTCAGGAATGCATAACGAATGTATAAAAATCCCTAAATTCGTGCCCGATTGAAAAATAGGGTCCTGTGGCCGAGTGGTTAGGCAGAGCTCTGCAAAAGCTTCTACAGCAGTTCGAATCTGCTCGGGACCTCACTTCAGCTGAAAAGCAAAACCCGCACTGGTTGCGGGTTTTTTTATTTTTATTATTAATAACATCTTTGCCAATTAGATTTAAACGCAATGAAATATTTTAACCATATTGGCGTGATTGCCTCAGTAGCAGTTATATTATCCTGTTTTATGATATGGGTTACTATTCCGGACCTTGGTATTAAAGTAGGTGGATTTTTTTCTGAAGGAACACGCTTTGGAAAACCCGGATTAATGAATGCCATCATGAGCGCTATTGCCATGGTGATGTTCCTGGTCCCAAAAATATGGGCCAAAAGGGCCAACTTATTTTTTGCCGGATTTAATATCGCCTGGGCAATTCGAAATTATATCCTGATCACCGCCTGCCACGGCGGAGACTGCCCGGTAAAAGAATTGGGTATCTATGTTTTCCTGGCAGCCTCCGCATTGCAAATGGTGATGGCAGCCTTCCCGCACCTTCCGCTTGAAGAAAAAAAATAAGCCTTGCCAGGTCAGGCCAGCTTATCCAGGCATTTTCCGATATTGCCAACACATTCCAGTATTTGTTCCCCGGTAATAATTAGAGGTGGGGCAAACCTGATTTTGTCGCCATGCGTCGGCTTGGCCAACAAGCCTTCGTCCTTCAGGTGAAGGCAAAGGTCCCAGGCTGCCTCCTTATTAGGATGGTCAATAACAATGGCATTCAACAAGCCTTTACCCCTTATTAATTTAATAAACGGGGAATTCAGTTTTGCAAGTTCTGCCCGCAATAGCTGGCCCATTTCTTCCGCCTTCTCGGCCATTTTTTCCTCTTTCAAAACCTGCAATGCTGCTATTGCCACAGCACAGGCCAACGGATTTCCACCATAGGTTGAGCCATGTTCTCCCGGATGGATATTGAGCATAATAAAATCATCAGCCAGTACCGCACTTACAGGCAATGCCCCGCCGCTTAATGCCTTACCCAGGATGAGGATATCAGGACGAACGTTTTCATGGTCGCAGGCCAGCATTTTGCCGGTACGGGCAAGCCCGGTCTGGATCTCATCGGCAATAAATAACACATTGTATTGGGTGCATAAATCACGGACCCCCTTCAGGTATCCTTCATCGGGGACTACTACGCCGGCTTCGCCCTGGATCGGTTCAACCATGAATGCAGCCACATTGGGATCCTGCAGCGCCTTCTCCAGGCTGGCCAGGTCATTGTAGGGAACCAGTTCAAAGCCGGGCATGAAAGGCCCGAATTGCCGGTAACTGCTTGGGTCTGTTGAAGAGGAGATGGCCGCCATGGTCCGCCCCCAGAAATTATTCTCTGCAAAAATGACTTTGGCTTTGTTTTCTGCAACCCCTTTTTTCACATAAGCCCAGCGGCGGGCCAACTTTATGGCAGTTTCACCACCTTCAACCCCGGTATTCATGGGCAATACTTTGTCGTAGCCAAAATACGCGGTGATGTATTTTTCATATTCGCCCAACAGGTCATTGTGGAAAGCCCGGGAGGTCAGGGTGAGTTTACCGGCCTGCTCTATCAGCGCCTGGATAATTTTTGGGTGGCAATGGCCCTGGTTAACGGCACTGTACCCGCTCAGGAAATCATAATACCGCTTGCCTTCAACGTCCCATAGGAAGACCCCCTGGCCTTTGTTGAGTACAACCGGTATTGGGTGGTAATTATGCGCACCATATTGATTTTCAAGGTCTATAAAATACTGCGACTTTTCAGGTAATGCAATTGTAGTTGTCGACATGGACAATAATTAAAAATGAAGTAATTAATGCGGAAACGGTAATAAAGACGGGGTAGTGACCTAACCTCGATGGTCAAGGAAATCGAGGTTTCCTGCTAAGAAATCGTATATGGTATTACTGGATTTGATATCCTTTCTATTAAACGCAAGATAAGTAATTCAGGCAACAATTAGTTTATAGCCTGGCTCAAAAAAGGCGCTGTAATTATCAGGTAGCTGGTCGAATATGCCATATATAGTTGAACCCGTTCCGGTCATGCTGGCATAAACAGCACCGCATTTATACAGTTGCTCCTTAATCTGCTGCAATTGCGGGTAATGATGAAAAACGCCAGGTTCAAAATCATTCTGAATTTTACCTTTCCATGCTGCAAGGGGCAATTGGCAAAGCGCAGCCAGGCTTTCAGGGTTTTCGCGTGGTTTGATTTGCGAAAAAGCCCAACCGGTATTAATGTGAAGCCCGGGGTTAACCAACAGGACCTTTTTCCCTTTTAATTGCGGCAGGTCAATTTTTTCCATGATTTCACCGCGGCCTTTGGCAATGACAGGTTGGTTGATAATAAAAAAGGGACAATCACTTCCCAGTTGTAAAGCGTAGTTGACCAGTTGCTGTTCGCCCAGGTTAAGCCGGAACAATTGGTTTAACAGTATTAAGGTATAGGCCCCATCTGACGAACCGCCACCCAGGCCCGCGCCCATCGGGATTATTTTATGGAGATACATGGCAACAGGGGGAAGAGAAAAATCTTTTTTCAACAATTCCCAGGCTTTGCAGCAGAGGTTTTTGTCGGGGGTAGCATCAATAGGAAGGCCGGATGCCGTAAAAGAGAATGCTTCAGCCGGCAATGCTTCCAGGATATCTGTCAATCCAAGGGGATAAAAAACTGAGGCGATATTGTGGTAGCCATCCGGTCTTTTTTCAGTAACCTGCAAGCCGAGGTTAATTTTGGCATTTGGGAATACTATCAAAGCCCGTTTTTAAGGAAAGGTTATTGATTTTTCCTGCTATTAATTTCATCCCTGATGGCAATTGCCCTGATATAGTCTTCCTGCTCCAGGACTTCATTCAACAGGATATTAAGTTCATCCAGGGTCAGCGCATGCAGGTCACTATGGGCCGATGGTTCGGCCTTTTCAGTATCGCCCACCTGTTTTTTCTTTTTGCCGGAAGTGTCTTCCATCAGGATGCCTGCGCTGTCCAGGATATTCTCATACGTATATATGGGGCAACCGAACCGCACGGCCAATGCCAGTGCATCGGAGGTACGGGAATCAATTTCTACAGTATCATTTTCGCCTACACAAACCAGTTTGGAGTAAAAAATACCTTCCTGCAGGTCATTGATGATGATTTCTGTGAGGTCAACATTGAAAGCGCTCATGAAATTCTTCATCAGGTCATGGGTCAGGGGGCGGCTGGGTTGCATTTTTTCAAGGGCAACCGCTATCGCCTGGGCCTCAAACCCGCCAATAACAATGGGTAGCCTGCGCAAGCCATTTACTTCCCCAAGTACAACCGCATATGAATGCGTTTGGGTAATACTATGCGATAAAGCAACAATTTCCAGTTCTATCTTCCTCATAATGAAGGCACGAAACTAAGGCATTTTGGCAAAATAGTGAATAGTGAATGGTGAATAGTGAATAGAGGTTTTTCCATTCACTATTCACTGTTCACCATTCACCCTTTTATCTTCCTGACCGCCGCAATGATTTTCGGCATCACTTCGAATGCGTCGCCGACAATACCGTAATCAGCCGCTTTGAAAAAAGGTGCTTCAGGGTCTTTATTGATCACAACAATTACTTTACTGCGGTTTACGCCGGCAAGGTGCTGGATAGCACCGGAAATGCCCACTGCGAAATACATATTAGGGGAAACGGATCCGCCAGTCTGGCCTACATGCTCGTGGTGTGGCCGCCAATGGGCATCAGCAACGGCCCGGCTACAGGCAGTTGCCGCTCCCAGTAACTGCGCGAGTTCTTCGATCATACCCCAGTTCTCCGGACCTTTTAACCCGCGTCCACCGCTGATTACCAGCTCAGCTTCACTAAGCGGTACCTGTCCCTTTACCTTGTTGGTAGCTACCAGCTTTACCCTGGAAGGCTCAGGCGATGGTGTAAAAGCAACCACTTCTGCAATGCCGCTGCCTTTCTCCGGCGAAAAAGCATTGGGAGTAAGCGCAATGATTTTTATGGGGGTCAGGACGTTGATATTGGCAAATGCCTTCCCGCTGAAAACACCTTTTTTAACGACAAATCCGTTTGATGTATCAGGAAGGGAGATGGCACCGGCAACCAGTCCGGCTTTCAGCCTTGCCGATAACCTTGGCGCAATGGCTTTGCCATTTACATTATTAGACAACACCACAACACCTGCATTGATCTGTGTAGCTAGTGCGGCAATTATGCGGGTAAACTGCTGTGCATCCAGGTGGTTAAGGGATTCATCTGCTACATGGTGCACTTTGGTGATACCATAATTTCCTAAAGAGGGCAGGTCATCAGTTAGTTTTCCCAATACAACGGCCTCTGCAGTTGTACCGGTTAATGCGGCAATCTTTGCGCCATAACTGGCAGCCTCAAACGATGATTTCTTGATATGGCCTTCGGCCTGGTCGATGTATATTAAGACGGGCATGATGTAGATTTTTTTAATTTTTGGTAAACGGTAAGCGGTAAACAGTAAGCGGTCAGAAGAGTTTGGCTTCCTCGTGGAGGAGGCGGACAAGTTCTTCGGGTTGGTCGGCTGAAACCAGCTTCACACCTGCTTTTGCGGGTGGCAGTTCAAAATTGACAATACTGGTTAATGCTTCTGTTGCTGTAGGTTCAACTACTTTTAACGGCTTGCTGCGGGCACCCATTATGCCTTTCATATTCGGGATACGCTGCTCTGCAACGCCTTTCTGGCAGCTGACTACAAGGGGCAGGTTCACTTCGGCAACTTCTTCCCCGCCTTCAATTTCACGGGTTACTGTTGCTGTATTGCCGGCAAGGTCAAATTTTGTTGCCAGGGAAATAAAGGGCAGGTCCAGCAATTCTGCTACCATGCCGCCAATAGAAGCACCATTGTAATCGAGTGTTTCCTTTCCGGTTAATATAAGGTCATAAGCACCTTCCCGGGCAATGGCACTGATCTGGCTGGCTATCGTAAAACTGTCGTGACTTTCAAGGTTCACCCTGATGGCTTCATCACCACCCAACGCCAGCGCCTTACGGATTATCGGCTCGGCATCTGCCGTACCAACAGTTACCAGGTGGATGATGCTGGAAGGATCCTGCTCTTTCAACTCTATTGCCCGAACCAGGGCATACCATTCATCATAGGGATTAATGATCCATTGAACTCCCTCTGCCGCGAATTTCGTGTTGTTATCCACGAAAGCTATTTTTGCCGTTGTATCCGGCGTTTTACTGATACAAACTAAAATTTTCATACAGCTACAATTGAGTATATTTAAAAGTTGTTTATGCAACTAATGGTATACAAATATAAGTCCTGTTAAGATATTTAGGTAATGTGCATTAATATTTTTTTGTAAAAGATTTATGGAGCGGATTCAAAAATTAATAGAATACCTGGCAGCCAGTCCGGCTGATTCTTTCCTGAAGCATGCACTGGCATTGGAGTACATTAAGCTTGGTGATGAAAGCCGTGCCAGGGCCTTATTTGAGGAGATCCTGGAGGCCGACCCGATGTATATCGGCAGTTACTACCACCTGGCTAAATTGCTGGAGAGGACCGGTGAAACAGACCTGGCAATTGCCTGGTATGAAAAAGGGATGGAAGCGGCCCGTAAAGCGGGCGACCAGCATGCTTATGGTGAATTGCGATCGGCCCTGGAGGAACTTACTTTCTGATCCTTGCAAAGGATACAGCGGAATCCTGTTTCCTGCTGTACCAGGCAATTACACCCGCTAAAATCATCAGGCGGAATATGAAATAGCCCCAGTAATTAATATTCCAGGCATCGGTAACATTACTTACGCTCTTAAAAAAGATATAACAGGTTTCAACGATCAGGTAAATGAAGTTGTAGAACAGGAAACCGGTGATCAGCAGGAACCTGCTGATATAGGAAGCGCTTTCCTGGAAACTCGATTTGCGGTACAATAATAACATGGCGTATATCGCCGATATGAAAAACCACAAAGAGGGAAGGAGCAGATTCCATGAGGGTATTTTGAGGTCGCGGGTGAAGGCAAAACTGATAAGCCATGTTGCCAGTACCGGTGTTAGTGTATAGACCAGGAATTTGCGGTAACTGCTATCGTTCCATAGATAGAAAAAAAAGCAAAAACCACTGATCGTATCTATGTGCATGGTGAAATTCGTGATTATTTCATTTTCTTTACTTTCCATTGGGAATAGCAACACGATTACAAACTGGAAAATGCTGTAAACTGAATTGACCAGGATACAGGTCATTGCCCTGCTCATCCAGCATTTTTTAACGAGTAAAATGCCAACTGTAAAAATGACTAGCAGTAAGGTGAGGTTATCGATCAGGTTAATTAAAAAACCATTTACGGGCATTTATAGGATGGGTTAGAAGTTATATAGTGATTTTTCGATTATAAAAGTAAAGCCTGAATCGGAAAATGCGAACGTAGAATTACGTGGAGAACTACTCAATTTTTGGCAAATGAATGAATTGGTAAAAGATTTTAAGGATTATATCCGGAATAATAAGCTGTTTACCGGCAGCAATCGTTTGCTGGTTGGGGTTAGTGGCGGGTTGGATTCTGTAGTTCTCTGCCATTTATTGAAGGAATCTGGCTTTTATTTTGAAATAGCGCATGTGAATTTCCAATTGCGCGGAGCAGAAAGTGACCGGGATGAACAGTTTACCATTGCCCTGGCCGGCAAATTGAATGTTCCTGTCCATACTGCTCATTTAAATGCCGCCAACTACGCCCACCAGCATAAGGTGTCGGTGCAGGTTGCCGCGCGGGAATTGCGGTATGACTGGTTTTCGGGTTTGATCAAAGACCGGAAGGCATCCGGTAATCCACTTGACTGTATACTTACCGCACACCATGCCAATGACAACGCTGAGACTATTTTGATGAATGTTTTCCGGGGTACCGGTTTATCCGGGCTCAGGGGCATTTTGCCGGCAAGGGACCTTATCAGGCGGCCATTGCTTTTTGCAAACAGGAATGACTTGCTGCAATATGCCCGGCAAAATAATATTACCTGGGTGGAAGACAGTTCTAATGCGCTGGACAAATATTCCCGTAATTATATCCGGCTGAATATTATTCCGCAAATCGAGGAAGCTTACCCCTCGCTGGTAAAAACACTGAATGAATCTGCTGGTCATTTGCGGGAAATGGAATTGTTTTATGACCAGGCCATGCAGCAATGCCTGCATAAGATCGTTGTGCTGAAAGGGCAGGAGCAACAGGTACCCGTTGCACGATGGCGAAAACTGCCGGGCGCACCGGCCGTCTTATATGCATGGCTGAAACCTTTCGGGTTTTCACCGGCACAAATGCCTGAAGTTGCAGCACTGGCAAAAAGTGAATCAGGGCATTTCATTGATTCTGCCACACACCGGGTCCTCATCAACAGGGCCTGGTTTGTACTGACCCAAAAATCCCATAAAGACGCTACCACTGTTTTGTTACCGGATGAAAAGGGCGATATCCATTTTGGTGGAGGTCATTTGCATTGGAAAACCGTAACTAATAAACAGCAACCTATTCCAACGGATCCTGAAATTGCCTGGGTTGATGCTTCAAAAATCGCTTATCCCTTGCTGTTACGTCCATGGAAACCCGGCGACTATTTTTATCCTTTGGGGATGCCCAAAAAGAAAAAAGTTGCCCGCTTCCTGATTGATATAAAATTGCCCAGGCACCTCAAAGAAAAGGTTTGGGTGCTTGAATCTGACCGTAAGGTTGTATGGGTAATCGGCCACCGTATTGATGACCGGTTCAGGATAAAGCCCTCCACTTCATCCCTGCTTTGCCTGCATTTTAATAGCGCGCTTTGATGGTTTCAACAAAGGCGCCGATCACATCATAATGTGCCAGCCATTTCGCCATCACAATAGTAAAGATCACCCCGTAAATGGCGCCGGAAAAGTGCGCGCGGTGACCAATATTATCTCCACCCCTGCGGGCCAGGTAGGCCGATAAACCAAGGAATATAAACCCGAAAATATAACCGGGGATATCAATGGGTATGAACATCAGCCTGATGGGGGTTGACGGGTTGAGCAATATGGCTGAAAAGATGACCGCAGATACCGCACCGGACGCGCCCAGTGCACGGTAGGAATAATTATTGCGGAATTGAAAATAGTCCGGAATTACAGACACAATCAGTGCTGAAATATAAAGCGCCAGGTAAACTATTTTTCCTGATCCCCCGAACAAAGTAGGGTGCGAAAACAAATTGATCTCCAGGAATTCACCAAAAGACATCAGGGAGATCATGTTGAATGCCAGGTGCATCAGGTCACCATGCACCAGTCCGCAGGTAATGAACCGGTAATACTGTTTCCGGCTGTCTATTTCCGCCGGCCAGAATAACAGGTCTTCCTTTATTTTTTCTTTGCTGAATGCGGTAAATGAAATGATCGCAGTAAGGATAACGATCGATAGGGTAATGCTAATCATGCGGGAAAGATAATAAATTTCATTTACGGGCGAAACCGGGTCAGCTGTGGTGGTATTTTTCATTCCGCAGAATGGTGCAGGCCCTGTATACCTGTTCTGCAAGGACCAGGCGTACGATCTGGTGCGGGAAAACCAGTTTCGAGAGGCTCCAGGTAAAATCGGCCCTTTCGGCAATACTATTGTCCACCCCATATGCCCCGCCAACCAGGAATACTAATTGCTTCCGGCTTTCATTGGCCCTTTGCTGCACCAGTTGTGCCAGGTCCGGCGAGCTGATATTCTTGCCCCGCTCATCCAGCAGCACCAGGTAATCTTCTTTTTGCAAAGCTGCTGCAATGGTTTGGGCTTCCTGTTTTTTTATGATCAGCGGATCCGTTGCTTTTGATGAAGGGATGATTTTCCATTCACAGGGAAAATACCGGTTGATCCGCTGGGTAAAATCATCCAGGGCCTCGCGGGTACCGGCGTCCTGGAATTTGCCCACACTCATTAATATAATCTTCATAAAAAAGCTTCGGTTTTTCGCGGGCTGGTAAGCTTTATAAACTGTGTCGGCGTAATATGTACAATTTTTTTGAACTGGGTATTAAAGTGGGAGATGTTTTCAAATCCACTTTCGTGGGCTATCTGGCTGATACTGTCATTACCTTCCATTAAGAGCTTGCAGGCATACTCTATCCGGATCTCATTTACATACTGGATAAATGATTTATGTGTCCTTTGCCTGAAAAACCTGCAGAAGGAAGTGCTGGTTAAGTTCGCTGCTTTAGCAGCTTCATTAATGGATACCTGGTGCCTGAAATTATCCATTACATACCTGTTTATTTTATTGATCCTGCTGTTTTGTTCTTCTGCATTTTTATGCGATAACCCAACACCTGAAAGTATTTCTATGCCTGCTGTTGTGGCTATCTGGTTTAGTATGGATAGCAGTATATTAACACGATCAATGCCCTTTGCTTCCAATAATTTTTGCAGGCTTTCCCTGGTTAGTTTTTTCAGTTTTGTATCGGTTACCCTGTAGCATTTTTCCGACTGGTCCAATAACTGTTTAATAAATACTGCTTCAGGTATCCCATAAAAATCTTCACCACAGAAATTTTTCAGGAAATGGACAGAAATGCTTTGCGTGTAATTGTCTGGTATATCCGTAATATCACTTTTCCATTCATGCGGAACGTTTGGCCCTATCAAAATCAGCTCATTGTCTCCGTAGGGTATTATTTTATCACCCACAATCAGTGTCCCGCTTCCCTTTATTATAAATGTTATTTCGATTTCCGGGTGGTAATGAAATGGGTTATGTACATAGGGACTGCCATTCTTCCAGGCTTTAAATGACTCGGAAATCGCCCCGACATGCCGCATCAAAACAGGTTTCATGGCTGAATTTTATCTATTGCCGTATAAGATGCATCTTTTTTGCAAATAAATCAAAATGTGCAGACAGCTCCTCCCATTTCTTCTCCCTGATCATTTTCTTATGGAACAACTGGCTGCCTATACCTAATCCACTGGCTCCGGCCCGCATAAAGGCTTCGCAATTGTCAAGACTAATGCCGCCTACCGGCAGCAGTTTGACCCGGTCCAGTGGCCCCTTGATTTCAGCAATATATTCCGGGCCACTGGAAGATGCGGGAAATACTTTTACGATCTCCGCGCCCATTGACCATGCTTTATAGATTTCGGTTGCTGTATAGGCGCCGGGGAAAACCGGGACCTTCTGTTGCACGCAGGCATTTATCACCTCTTCACTGACTATTGGCGTAACAATAAATTGTGCCCCTGAATGCAGGGCTTGTCCCAGGTCGTGCAGGTCACAGACGGTACCGGCCCCGACATTCAGGCTGCCCTTGCAGGCCTCAGCTGCATACCGGATGATTTCTCCGGCTCCGGGTGTATTCATTGTTATCTCAACTGTTGTAAATCCTGCCTTACTGTAAAGGGGCAGTATTTCTTTGACTTCATCAATGGATAAATTTCTTATGATCCCGATAACCGGAAGCTGGTTGAATTTTTCCCTGGAATACAAACTGCTGTTCACAATCTTTTATTTTAGGGGGTGATGGTTTTGGAGGATTTTAAGCTGTCCCGAAATTGCTGCTCTGTCCATTAAATCCGGGGCAATATTTTTTACGGGTACACCTAACCAGAGTTTTTCAATGGCAAGCCGGTAAAGATGGAACATGTTATTACCGCTGCATAAAAAAACGGGACAGGTCTTTTCCTGCTGAAGGGCCCTTATTTCATAGCCGATCAGCAACCCGCTCAGGTAAAAGTAATTTTCCTGCCTCGATAGCATTCCCATTAATTCATTGGTGCGCACGGTAAAGAGCTTGTTCAAGAGGTTTGATTCTTTATTCGATTGCGCTATGCCGTTATAAAATGCCTGCATGTTCCGTTCATCCAGCACAGCACTATTATCCTGGAAGGCAACTGCTCCCTGGAGTACACTATGTGTTGACAGTAATTGAAATAACTCGCCAGTGAGGTATGTTTTGAAACTGGCTATATTTCCCTTGCTGATCCTGATATGCTTGGAATGGGTTCCGGGAAATATACAGATCGCTTCATCCGCAGTTAACAGGGTACTTTCCAGGTTGGCAATGCCCACCATTTGCGTTTCTTCCCCTCTCATTACATCATCATGGGCCTTTACCCCTGATATCAGGATGATCTCAAATGGAAAATTTTGTAAGGGTACTATACATTTTGTAACCGCATCTTTCCCATCCAGTGAAAAGGGTAGCGTTGCATATGGCAATTCTGCAATACCTGCTTTCGAAGAAGCCATACCTGAAATAACGACCGACAAAGACCTGGTTTCTGCTGCTGCGTCTTCAAGTAATTTATCCAGGTGGGTTCTTAACACGCCCAGGTAATAATCTTTTAAGGTTATTCCGGACTGGCTGGTTTCTTCTTTCCATTTATTGAATAAACCCAGGATCCCGTCTTTTGTAATTATTTCCCTGTCTACAGTGAAGTCATCCCTGTTTACCAGGCAAAGCCGGAATTTCGTGGTTCCCCAATCACAGCTGACCATGAAATTTTTCATCTGTAACTTAATCTTTAAAATATTTTCTGGTATAGGTTACCACTCCGTAATGCTGCCATCTTTATTGCGCCATACCGGGTTCTTCCAGTCGTGCCCCGTCTCTGCCATCTGGCGGACTTTTTCCTCATTGATGACAATGCCTAAGCCGGGTAATTCAGGGCGTTGGATATATCCTTCATGGATATTAAATACCTCGGGATTTTCCATATAATCCAGCAGGTCGGCGCCCTGGTTGTAATGGATGCCCATGCTGGTTTCCTGGATGAAGGCGTTAATGCAGTTGAAGTCAATTTGTAATGCCGCTGCAAATGAAATGGGGCCTAGCGGGCAGTGCGGGGCAAGGGCTACGTCGTATGCTTCTGCCATTGCTGCAATTTTTTTCACCTCGGTTATTCCCCCTGCATGGCTAAGGTCCGGCTGGATAATATCTACTGCGCCCTGTTCAAACAATGATTTGAAATCCCACCTGCTGAACATCCTTTCCCCTGTTGCGATTGGCGCACTGGTATATTGTGCCAGCTGCAGGAAGGCTTCCTTGTTTTCTGATAATACCGGCTCCTCAATAAACATGGGTTTTAAATAATCCAGCTCCTTCATGAAACTCTTCGCCATCCCTTTATGGACGCGCCCGTGAAAGTCTATGCCAAGGCCCGAATTATACCCTATGGCTTCACGCACTGCTGCTATACAATCTACTGCGTCCCTGATTTTATCGGGTGTATCGATCCATTCCATTTCAGCGCAGGCATTCATTTTTACTGCGGTGAATCCATGCTCCATCCTCTTTTTGGCTTCGGCCACAACATTGGCTGGTTTGTCACCACCAATCCAGCCATAGATTTTCATCTTATCGCGTACTGCACCTCCCAGCAACTCATATACCGGTACGCCGAGGGCTTTTCCTTTTATATCCCAGAGCGCCTGGTCTATTCCTGATATAGCGCTCATGAGGATCGGGCCGCCCCGGTAAAACCCACCCCTATACAAAACCTGCCAGATATCTTCTACCTGCCGGGCATCCTTGCCAATGATATACCCTGCCATTTCTTCTACGGCTGCTTTAACCGTATCGGCCTTGCCTTCCACAACTGGTTCGCCCCAGCCTTCAATGCCATTGTCGGTGGTGATCTTTAAGAAGAGCCACCGGGGCGGGACTTTAAACAGTTCTAACTTTTTTATTTTCATATTGGTTGCTTAAAGGGTCTGTTACACTTTTTCCGGTATCCTGTAATTGTCGCGATAGGCTGTCTTCAGGAATTTGTTGGCTTCATCATTGCCGATAAAGCGTTCGGATTTCCCGTCGAAGAACAGTTGTTTATTCCCTGCCCGATAGGCAATATTTCCTAAGTGTACAAGGGTAGCACTCAGGTGCCCCTGCTCTACAGCACCATTTGGTTTTTTTCGTGTCCTGAGCGATTCGATAAAATCTTTCTGGTGATCGGGGTCGGGGAATACTCCACCACCTTCTGCGATCAGTACAGAATCTTCGCCCTTAACCTGCCATCCGCCACCATGCCGGCCAAGGTACATCAGTCCCTCTGTGCCATATATTTCCGTCCTGGTTGCATTGGTCCTCCAGTCCGGGAACAGCTTTGGATCCATGCGGATATTGTTGGGTGTTTTCTTCATGTAATTGGTAGCATTCCCACTGTCACAGGTAAGCGTAAACTTTTCAAAATCGTAGGTGATGGACTGGAATTCGGGTGTTTCCTTCTTTGAGCCCCATGCATAGTTGCCACCCCATCCATATACCGATTTTGGATGCCCCGGATCACCGAGTACAAAACGCGCCAGGTCCATTACATGGCTGGCATCATCTGCCAGCACACCGCCGCTATAGGCCCAGTAATTCCCCCAGCCACCGCGACTTTCCATATCATGTATATTGGGGTTATAAGGAACATATTGCGCTGGCCCGAGCCAGGCATCCCAATTCAGTCCAGCTGGTATTGCGCTGTCTGGCTGGGGATTCCATTTTGATCCTCCCAGCATATTGTATGACTTAACCGTTACGATCTGTCCCAGCTTCCCGCTTTTAATATATTCCCTTGCAGAAAAAGCATAGGGTGCGCTGCGGTTCTGGAAGCCAACCTGGACAATCCTTTTGTATTTCTCAGCCGCTTCAATCATTTTACGGCCTTCCCAGATACTGATCGTGGGGTTTTTCTCTACATACACATCTTTTCCTGCCTGGCAGGCCCAGACTGTTGCCAGCGCATGCCAGTGTTCTGGTGTTGATATCCATACGGCATCAATGTCCTTGTCATTAAAGACCGCTTTCATATCTGTTGCATGCTGCGGTTTATAGCCAAGTTCTTTTTCTATCTCAGCTATTGCTTTTGCAGCCTTGAGGTCATTGACATCACAAACTGTTTTTATCACAACATTCGCATTGATCTTGCAGGTGCTTATTATGGTGCCTGTTCCCCGGTTGCCTGCGCCAATAAGGGCCAGTACAATTTTATCGTTGGCCCCTTTAACAGAAGGAGCGAAGGGAAGCGTGTACGACATCAGTGATATTCCGGCTGTTCCCATGATTGCTTTTTCAAGGAAGTCACGTCTTTTCATATCTGGTTAGTTTATTTTTTTTCGAGGAGGTAATCAACTGCATTTACCATCAGGTTCTTATAGCTTTCAATTTTCCAGTCATCCCAATGGCCAAGGGAAGTATACACCACTTTGCCTTTTTCCCGGTTATTAACCCATAGCACCGGCTGGACAGGTTCATTGGGTATTGTTCCCTGCAACAGGACCTGCATATTTTCTCCACGAAGCGGACGGTTAATATACAGCCAGGAGGGACTGACAAATCCCAGTGAATCAACACCCTTCAGCAAGGGGTGGCTTTCCATGCCGGGAACGATAGTGATGGCTGTTCCTTTCTGCAGGTGCCCGTAATGCCCCTGGTAATTGCCGCCCAGCACTTCCTTATCAAATTCAGGCCATTGGGCCAGCTGGTCAGATACCGGTACGTTTGAAGCAACCACACCGCCTCCTGACCTCGAAACATTTCCTTTGGCATCAAATGCATGGCTGGAAGTCCTTATAGCCAACAGGGGTTTTCCGGAGTTCATGTAATCTTTTACCAGCTGCATTTTCTCCGGCTCAAGCGCCCTGCGGCGAATGCAGGTAATTACGAGGTCAGCGTCTTCCAGGATCTGGAGGTTCTCAATATTATGCACCCCGGCGCCTTCAGCAATTGGCAATCCTACCGCATATTCACAGGTCACATTCCTGGTAAGCATTAATTCATGGCCGAATTCCGGGAAACGCTGGTTGGTGCGGTATTCATTCTCTGCGGTAATAAAAGCAATAACCTTTCGGGAATCATTTTTAAACCTGAATTGCTTTTGTCCTGTAAAATCGGTGGACAGCATCGTTGGACAAACAAACTTTTCTATATACTCTGCCATTAAACTGGTTCCGGTAAAGTGTGATACCCGGGGCCACTGCTTTGAATCATACATGACATCTGTGAGGTCACGCATCAGGACAACGTTCATGCCCAGCCGCTTCATGTTCCTCAAGCCAAAAGTCCGGCCGATAACACACATATTGGTATGGACACCCATCAGGATCACATTCTTAATCTTTTTCTGGTTGAAAAGCCCGGCCATCTCGGCGCCCGAATCACTGATCGCATCATTGTCCTTAATTTGAATGGCATCGATCTGGTGCGTCCAGGGGCTGCCCTGCTTGCATTCCGGAAAATCGTCACAACCTTCATCAGACTGGTCAATTGGCCATTGATTGCCTTTCTCCGTTACCAGGCTATCCTCACTGATGATCTGGCTTTGCGCTTTCTTGCTTTTATATTTTTGTGCGAGTTTCCTGCCAGGATAATCTTTATAATAGTTCATGCAGTCACTTGGCGCATGAACGATCAGCACACCCTTATTGCGGGCGATGGTGATCACATTATTGATCTCAGGCGCCATTTCAGCGACCCTTGCTGTAGCTCCCTTGCACCAGTGCTGCTGCCACATATCGCAGATGATGATGGCGGTCTCATTGGGATTCCATTCCTGGATGTCTGTAGTAATGACCATGGCGCCTTTTACAGAATCAGAGGGGATCCTCTTTTGCAGCGACATCCTCATTTTGGGTGGGGCGTCCTTTTTTTGTGCATCAGCAGGGTAAATAAAAAACTGTAATAAAAGCAGTAACAACAGCGAATAAAAAGGAACTCTTTTTTTCATCTTCTTTATGTTTTGTTTTTCACCAAATGAATTTAATCTAATACGACAGCGGCGTAATCATTATCATTTTTCACGGTAATGATGATGGACTCATTGGTATATTCTATGTGTAAATTTTTTAAGTTGGCCGGATATGTTGAAGTGGATTTTGTAGCCGGGCAGTATTTTTTATCAATCCTCAAAAAATATTCACCTTTATCTAACAGGTGCAGTATCCATTCATTTTTACCTGTTTTTTTGGACAATATTGCCATCCGTAATGGGTCATCATTTTTAACAGGGGAGAGGACCCCTGCATAATTGAGGACAGCGGCAGTCACTTCCGGCATTTGCGAAGAAGATACATAGTAAAATACACCTTTCCCAAATTGGTTAACCTGGACTAACGGTTGCCTGGTATCATTGGGTATCTGAATAAAACTGATGGTCTGGCCAGACTTTGTGGCAACCGGCGTAAAAGGTTTTTCTATTGTATAGAGATTGGCTGGTAAAATTCCATCCTTGAGGATATCACCAGGAATGTTTTTATCAGAAATAACTTTTTTAATAGCCTCCGGCTTTTCTTTCCTGGTTACACCCATCAATTCACCCAGCGCGAAATCAGGTAATGGGTTGCCCTCAGCATTATAAGAAAGGGCGTCGCCTGTTATGATAACATGTCCTCCTTTTTCTGCAAAATTTTTAACAACAGCAAGTTGCTCATCTGAAAACCCCGAGGTCTCCGGAATAACCAGGGCCTTATAAGGTTCCAAAGGCGTTTTTGGGAGATTCTGGGCAGAAATAAAACGAACCGGGTTACCTGAAGCCAGGAGTGGTTCGGTGATATCACGAAGCGCTTTCATGTAGTCCGCACGATTGTAATCATCATAATGGTAACGGGTTTGCTCATTGTAGATTATGGCGATGTTCGTAACCGGTTTTGTGTCCTTAAAATATTCTTCAGCATCCCTAACCTGGGCATAAAATTTCGCCAGGTCATTTTCAAGCCATTGTTTATTTATTTTATCATCTACAGGTAATCCAGTTTTATCATCAGTAAAGAAATATGAATAACATTTGCCACCCAATGCCAGGCATTTCCAACGTGTTTTGGGATTCTCAATAACTTTCCCGGTAATTATGCCTTCCTTTTCAAATACCCCATTTAAGAAAAGTTCCCGGAAAGGATTAGCAAATTCCAGGTAGGCCATATCCACTGAATTTACATCAGTGATATCAGCATAGTCAGTGCCGTCATACCAATTTTGCCATACCGGTACAGATGGTTTAACTGACTTACAAACCTGGTACAGGTCCTTCACTATACGCCTGATACTTTCGAGGCGGAATTTTTGCCGGTGCTGCCAATCTGGCCATTCCACCGGCATAGGTTCATGGTACATTTCTGCATATAATTTTTGGCAACCTGCACACCTGCACTTTGATTGCTGGTCAAGTATGTCGTACCGCAGGCCATCAACAGGGTAATTGCCAAGGACTTCCCTCGATAACTCCATTATGTGATCACGGTACGGTGAATTAAGGCAAATAAGGGGATGTACACTATCTCCGCCCGGGTATTCTGTATATTCAGGATGAGCCATGGAGTATTTTTTCTGCCATCCAATACAGATATAGCCAAATCCTGAAATTTTCCTTTTGTGTAATTCTTTAAGTGTTTCGCCAAAGAAGTCGCCTTTCATACCGGGATAAACATTTGTTTCTTTTGTCTGGCGATAAGTTGCATAACCCGATTCAGGAACTGCCAGGAGCAGGGCTGCATCAAGGTTTATTTTTTCGCAAAAGTCGGCATACTTAACAGGATCCGTTTCGGAAAGAAAAGTAGCAAAAACGGAGTCGGGAGGGAATACTGTATTATTGGTGGTCCTTACATTTGAGTTGGTCTCTAAACATATTTGCCGGAAACATTTTGCCGGTCCCTTGGGTACATATGCCATTACCTCCTCATGGGTAAACAAAGGTTTTTCATCATGCTTGCAAGCGTTGCAAAACAAAGTGATGAAAGCTATAAAGCCATACTGGAATTTATTTTTAAAAAGTAAAAAGTTCATTAGATTTTATTGAAGGGGCTATATATTTTTTCAGATGTTCCAAAACCATTTTATCTCCTTTTTCAGGGGTGAAGGAAGGGTCTGTTTTTTTAGTATCGGGATTATAGCCATTTCCGGAAATAGAGATCATGATGTCTTCAATGTATATGCATTTTAGTCCCCGGTTAGCCATATTTATGGTTGATGTTTCACGCGAACTTGTGAGGCACATATTGCCCGCACCACCCATATACAGCAAATGGGTATAGCCCCTGGCTTTGCAGATATTGACCAGTTCAGGTCTATTATTGCCCTCCACAATAAGGTCACTAGCTTCAATAACCAGGTCTTTATTTTGCCGGGTCCAAACGTTTTCCATTTTGCAATCCCTTTTTTTGCATTCGCAACCACCCGTGGATTCAAAGGGCGGCAAAGGAGGATAACCTGCATAGGCCTGGCCAGCAATATTCCTTGCCTCGTATATGCTTCCTTCAAAATAGCTTTTTTTGTTTTTGGTATATTCCGCCCTTTCTTTTGTTCCCATATTTTTTAATTCATCTACTGAAGGAAATATAAATTCCCCGGTAGCAGGCATGGCAAGAACCGCTTTTCTTTGCGGATAGTCTTTGTAAAAATCAGCAACTGCCGAGGGGGAAAATATGACCTGGATACCTGATTTTCTGGCAGCAGCCAGCGCGGCATTCATTTTTGGGATCATGGCAGCACCACGCGCCGTCCAGGACTTGCACCAATGTTTATCCCACATGTCCATAACGATAATAGCAACTTTATCGCAGGCAACATTTTCGGTTGCGTGTTGCAGATGGCTTGTTTTGGGATCAATCCGTTCAAGCCGAAGGGTTATGCTTTTCGTTTGTTCCCGGGAATGGAAAATGGAAGCTATGGAAACCAGTATCAATAAAATATATTTTGAGCCCATTATTGGTGAATTTTTTTTAAATGCCTGTCAAGGAATTCGAAACTGCCAACGCCGTGTATCGTATGCGGACCTTTAAAATGCTCGATGGCAGTGTTTTCCGGGATGCCCAGTTCTGCATAATGCCGGCGTACTTTAGCATACTCAAAGTCCACCCATTCATCAATCGAAACACCATCATCATGGCCGCGTTCCACCATAAATGGGCGAGGGGCTATCAATGTCGCCATTTCAGCGTAATTGAATGTATGCCCAAGATCCCATTCGGGCATATCGTATTCTCCCAAAAACAGGTAACTCAGCGGATAATCGATGGTTGAATTTTTGATGATCCATTCATTGAAATCGGCTGAACAAATTGATAAGCAATAGCCTTCAACCAGTGCAGGTACACGCATGGCCGTTTTGCCGCCATAGGATAAACCATAAAAACCGATCCTTGCCGGGTCAACGAAGGACTGTTGCCCCAGCCATTCAACAATACGGCGGTGCTGGCTGGTAATAATGGAGAAAAGGGTCAGCCCGACAGGATTGGCTTTTCTTTGCAATACCCTGAATTTATCTTCGCCCCGGTAGTAATTGTGGGGGGCAAAAGTTACATATCCTCTCTCTGCCAGTTTTGCCGCAAAGCTTTTATAATAACCATACGCATCAGAGCTGGTATCTGTGGTTAGCACATCTGAAGGAAGTCCCTCGAGGCCATGCTGGCATACAACAACGGGCCTTTTTTCACCTGGTTTGATGCCCTTTGGGATAAGGAGGATTCCCCAGGCAAATACATCGGGCGCATAAACATCAAGGGTGATTTCATAGCTTGTCCATTTGTCCGTTTCCTGCAGCAGCCTTGCCTTTGGGTTTGCCGGAATAGATGGTGTTGGTAGTTCACCCAGCACTTGCCCCAGTTCTTTACGGTGTGCTGCTTTAATGGGTTGCTGTGCCGGTATATCACCTTTGAGCGTCTGCCAGAAATTTTCATCCCTGCTCCGATAGCAGGTATCCACCACCCGTTGAACATGCGCTTCCATTTCCCTTACAGTGCGTTCCTGTCTTTGTTCGGCGTCAACCCATTCGTTGGGTTTTAGTGGTATTAATATTGCTGCTGGCTTAACAGGCAATTCAACCTGCAATGCTTTCATGAAATCTTTTAGTGCGGTTGCAGACAATGGGCTGCCTGCAACATTGCCGGGCTTCGCTGCCACCCAAAGAAGGTGATTGCGCCCATCCGGGACTATGGCTTTTGCCCTGTCCCATTCCGCCTTAGCGCTTTGTAGTACCGGCGTTGTAATTATACCGGGAGCACCACCCGAACGATTAGCTGAAGGAGCGGGCGGACCAGTCACTTCAGGGCCCCTGGCATATTCCACGATTAGTTTCCTGGGCCAGGCCATCACCGCAATTTCAGCATCACCAAAATGATTCAGCAGCCCGAATACATTTCGGTAGATGGGTTCCTGCCAGAGTTGTTCCCGGCTATCAAAATAACCGCTTACCAATGTTGCAGATATTCGTTGGTCCAGTGCCGCCGCATACAATGCCAGCAATCCACCTTCACCATGACCTGCTACACCGATCTGTACTTTATTTCCTTCCAGGGAATTTTCTGACTCCAGCCAGTCAATGGCTGAAAATATTTTCTGCAATTCGTAGCCGATCACATGGCGGCCTACTTCATAAGCCTGTCGGTAGATCCATTCCCGGTGTGGCTGGTTGGTAAACCGGTTCAGCGATTTGCTGCCAGAATATCGGTCATCACGGCTGACCAATGCGGGAATGATTACTTCACAGCCTGCATTGGCTAATTCCTGTGCTGCGCCGAATCCGGCGTCATTGGCTTGCTGAAGCCCGGCCAAAACTTCGGGCTGTACATCAGCATCGGGGACCATTACAATTCGTGCAAGGATTTTGCCTTTGGGCTTCAGCAGGATCCCTTCCGCTGATAATCCATCCAGTACCTGCCAGCGTACGGCAGTTATCCTGCAACGGGGTAGCTCAACCGAATATGGTTTCAATCCCGCTGCATGTAGATTTGTCAGCAGCTGCACCTGTGGTGCAACCCGTTCTTCCACAACGCCAAGGCGGCGGGCCAATAAATTGCGTTCTGCCGTTATTGATTTTTGAAATGCTGCACCAGAAGAAAAATCCCTTTTCCATACACCGGACCGTAATTGCTTCACCCGCTCTGTTTCACGGGTTAAAAAATGATCCGCACCGTCCACCATCTTTGCGGAGAAATCAGTCTTTTCGGTCAGCGGGGTATAGCTGAACGGAAAACTGGCCTGGCCTGCTGCTGTAAGCGACAGGATAAACGAAAAAAATAGCGTATTTAAAAAATGTTGTGCTTTCAAAATTTACAGTCCATATAGTGGTCCGGCTGGTTTAGAGCCGATGAATGAATAATAGAGGATCACGAAATAGGAAAACAAGGGTATCACCATGGCAGGGGCAATTGCATGGGTCCTGTCTGCAATCAATCCCATGAAAGGTGTGAGGACAGCCCCACCGATTAAACTCATCACCAGGAAGGATGCACCCAGCTTTGCATTGGGACCAAGCCCTTTTACCCCTGAAGCAAAAATTGTAGGATACATAACGGACATGAAAAAGCTGGTGCAGAAAATAGCCCAGATACCGATCCAGCCCGGGAATAGTATGCCAACCGAAACAAGGCAAATATTGGCGATGGCATAGAAACCCATTAGCCGGGTTGGTTTAATGTATTTCATAAAGAATGTCGAAGAAAAACGGCCCGCCATAAATGCTGCCAAAGTTCCCACCAGGAAACCTCCCGCCATCTTTTCCCTTAAGGCGCCATTCTCTTTTACATATTGTATGAAGAAACTCCAGGTACCCAGTTGCGCGCCTAAATAAAAGAACTGCGCCATGATCGCTTTATACCAATGCGGGTATTTTTTTAATTCCCTGAAACTGCCTTTTACTATGGGTTCACCTTTTGTTTCCTGTTGTGGGAATTTTACCCTTGATAGTATAAAGGCAAATACCAGGACAACAATCCCAAGAGTAATATATGGCGGACCAACACGCATGGTCTCTTCAGCAAGGTAGGCTTTGTAAGTGCCGGCTGTTTTCATTTCTGCTACCTGTTCCGGGCTCAATTCTTTTCCGGAGAAAATAAATATGGTACCGATAGCAACGCCCGTCATGGCACCGATAGGATTGAATGCCTGTGCCAGGTTTAAGCGCCGTTCCGACAAATTGGGATCGCCCAGGCTAACAATCAGGGAATTGGCGCCCAACTCCAGGAATGCCAGTCCGCTGGCAATTACAAACAACGCCCCCAGGAAGAAAATATATTTACCGGCAACAGCTGCGGGCCAGAATAAAAAGCAGCCTAATGCAAATAAAATGAGCCCGGTTACAAGCCCGTGTTTATAACCGAAGCGTTGCATGAACAGTCCTGCTGGCAGTGCGAATGTAAAATAGCCGAGCTTGAATGCAGATTGTATCAGGCCGGCTTTTAACCGCGACAATTCCAGCGATTTCATGAAATGCGAAATCAGCACATCATTCATGGTGTTGGGAAGGGCCCATAAAAAAAATAAACAGGTGACCAGTGAAAAGGTCAGTAAATACCCGGGACTAATCAGTGCGTTTTTATTTTTCATACCATGATTAAAAAATTCTGCTGTTTGCAGGACTTTCGTAGTAATCGGGACTGGGCCCTAATTTGGTTAAAAGCGTTTGGCTGATCCTGTCAATTTCTGCTACAACATCTTTTGATAGTTCTATTGAACAGGCTGCTACATTTGTTTTTAATTGGTCAATTGTTCTTGACCCCACAAGTGTAGAAGCTATGAATGGCTTTGCCATTATCCAGGCTATTGAAACTTGGGTCATGTTGATCTGCAGTTCTTCAGATAGCACCCTTAATTCATCGAGGATTTTAAATACCTCAGCTTCCTCACCGGTTCCGCCATGCCTTGATGTGCCATTCCCCCTTTGGTTGGCAAAATGACGGGAGTGTGCCTGGTTGTAGGGAACCTCACCTGCTGATCTATATTTCCCGGTTAATAGTCCCTGTTGCAAACCCATTGAGCCGATCAGGCTTATTTTTTCCTGTAGGCAGAAAGGGGCAACCTCCAGCTCAATAGCCCGCGACAGGATATTATAGGGCATTTCATTCACGTCAACCTGTACTGCAGTATCAACTGCCTCTTTCATTTGGGTTACCCCGAAATTGCTGATCCCTATTGAGCGGATAAGCCCTGCTTTCTTCAGTTCGTTCAATTGGTTAAAAACAGCTGCTGCAGTTGGTGGGTTATTAATTATACCGGTATCTTTTGTAAAGTGTTTGAGGGAGTGTGCATGCAATGGCCAGTGCACCATGTAAATATCAATGTAGTCGGTTTTTAAACGCTGGAGGCTTTCTTCACAATGCTTGCGGACATTCCTGCAATTCGATGGACTGATCTTTGAACAAATAACAATTTTGGGCCTGTATCCCTGTATGGCAAGTCCAAGTGATTTTTCACTCTCGCCGCCATTATACAGTTCTGCTGTATCAAAACAGTTAATGCCCATGTCAATGGCTGCGTGCACCACTTCATCAACATCTTTCTGGGACTGGTTACCCCAGTAGGCGCCCCCTCCGAATGACCAGCAACCAATGGTCATTGGGGAAATAGCAATACCTGATTTTCCTAGTTTTATTAGCTCCATGATTTATGCAATGGCAATTGGATTGCAACTGAACTAAAATTAAATATATTGGTACCATACCAGTGATGGTAAATTGACAAATGATAATGCTATTATTTCCAGTTTGATAACTGCAAAAAACAGCAGGGTAGAAGGACCGCAGCGATATTTATTTACCGGGCAAAGCAAAGGCTACATAGGAATCGCCGGACTTGCCGCCCCATTTAGAACCGCCGCAGGCAATGACAACAAATTGTTTTCCCTGCACTTCATAAACTGCAGGTGTTGCAATGCCAGGTGCCGGTAGATCCGTTTCCCATAATAAGGCGCCTGTCCGTTTATTGAAGGCCCTGAATTTTCCATCGGCTGTAGCCGCTATGAAAAGGACACCGCCGGCTGTAACCAGGGGACCGCCATAATTTTCGCGGCCTGTTGTGGGTATGCCCTTATCCTTTAACTCCTTGAATTCACCAAAGGGAATTTTCCATACAAGGTCACCGGTATTTAAATTGATTGCATTTAAGGTGCCCCAGGGCGGACTGATTGCTGGATAACCTTCTTTGGTGAGGAATTTATTGTACCCGGTAAAATTATAGGCTGAAGCCATGGGCTTTTTGATATTCTGCACTGACCCGGTATAGGTTTTATCCTGTTCGGATTTGATATCCAGGATGAAAGAAGCTATCGCATTTTTTTCTTCTTTCGACAGGTTATTAAAGCCCGGCATCATCCTTCTGCCGGTGGAAAGCAGTTCAAGTAATTGCAGCGCGTTGTATTTTTTTTCAGCGCCAATAATTGACGGATAATCCCCGCCACCCGACCGGTCCGGTGCATGGCAGCCCATACAATACTGTGTGTACAATGCTTTGCCTGCTTCTATATTGGTGCGGATTTTTGTCGTGTCCGGTTTGTTCACAACCATGTTCAATACCCAGGCCATTTCATTGGCATTTACATACATTAAATTCGTTGCCGGATCCACAGCCGGTCCGCCCCATTCGCCACCGCCATCATAGCCAGGTAAAATAACTGTGCCTTCCACAGACGGCGGGGTAAACATATTGCCCGAACGATAATTTTTATAGCGGCCCTTTATCTCCTGGTAGGTAGAATCACCCAGCACCGGGTTCAGTTCGTTTTCGGTAAACACCTGCCGCACGAATGGTTTGGGCAGCACAGGCATAGGTTGCGTGGGCCATAGCTTTTCCCCTTTCAGGGGACTGATTGCAGCAACAGGCCTTTCTTCTATGGGAAAAATCGGTTTGCCGGTTTCCCTTTCAAACATAAACACAAAACCTGTCTTTGTGGTTTGTGCAACAGCATCGATTGATTTTCCATTGTGCATCACCGTAATAAGCGCCGGAGGAGCCGGTAAATCCATATCCCATACATCATGGTGGACCGTCTGGAAATGCCATAGTAATTTCCCGGTGGCTGCGTCCAGGGCAACCAGGCAATTGCCGTAGAGCCCTTGCCCGAGCCTGTTGCCACCATAAAAATCATTGGTAGGATTGCCGGTAGGTGCGAACAGGATTCCCCTTTTTACATCCAGGCTAAATCCCGCCCAACTATTTGTGGAACCTAAATATTTATAAGCGGTTGTGTCTTCCCAGGTTTCAAAACCGGGTTCACCGGGATAGGGGATGGTATGGAAGATCCATTTTTGTTTCCCGGTCTTTATATCGAATGCGCGGATATGCCCGGGGGTTTCATCCCCAACCAGTCCGCTCAGGAAAAACAGGTCCTTATAAACAGTAACCGGGGAAGTAGGCGCAACAAAGGTTTCATATTCATTCCTGTCAAGCCCAAGGTTAAGGTTAATACCGCCATCCTTGCCAAAAGAGGGGATGAGCTTACCGGTAATGGCATTAACCGCGTACGCGACGGAACCAACAGTATAGATTATACGCCTGTCATTTCCTTCTTCCCAATAAGCGACACCGCGGTTCATATTAACACTCTTCCGGTGCCAGGTTTTATTGGCAATGGAATCAGCCGGATCGAAATGCCACTGTTCCTTACCGGTAGCTGCATCAAGGGCGAATAGTTTCATTTTCGGTGAAACCCCGTATAAGGTATTTCCAATAATAATAGGATTGGTTTCGATAGTGCCAAATCTTGTACTGTCCCCATTTTCGGAATGATAGGTCCAGGCCGGCTGCAATTGCTGTACATTTCCGGTATCGATCTCCGTTAGCGTTGAATAGTGGATCGACTCGTTGGTGCCCCCTGCAACCCGCCATTCGCTGAAACGCTGATTGTCCTCAGCAGGATGGCAGGCATAAACACAGCTCAGCAAAAGAGCGGCAATAACCTGCTGGTATTTTTTATATAGCATGTAGGTTGGTTAATTTAAAGCGCAAGGGTACCCCAGCCCTGCCTGTATTCGCGTTTGATGAACTGGTTAGCCGGATCAAAATTGGTGACCCGCATGTTCTCGCCGTCCCATTTAAGCGCCTTATACCTTCCGCTGAATTTATATCCTTCGGCGTTTCCATAAACGGGATCGTTTTTTTGTATTTTTTCACGGATGTTGAAACTGCGCAGCAAGAGGTTGCCGAGCAAAACTGTTTCAGTAAGCGGACCGGCATAACCCACAAAAGGGGAGTCCACTTCCAGTTTGCCATAACCGGCAATGCTGGCATCAATCCATTGCCACCAGTGGCCGTCCATGCCGCCAAAGACGCGCGGATATTTTGCTGGAATGTTTACGCTGCTATTCAATGAAAGCGGCAGCAGCCTCGGATTATTACCGCCCCAGCCGCAGGAAACTTTTCCCTTGGTGCCAATAAACAAAGTGCCTCCTTCAAAGTCATGTTCATTAGGCCAGTCGCCCAATGCCACATTAAAATTTTCATCAGGATCCAGTTCCTTAATGCGTTCGGGGGTTATGCCGCCGTCCATCCAATACAGGTCGAGGTCCTTCCCATTCTGCTGTTTGAAGGAAAATTTCAGTGAGCTGGAAACGGGACCGCTATCGGGATAAACGCCTTCTGTAAAAATGCCGCTGTAGACCGTGCTGGCGCTGCCGGAAATTTCGGTAGGGTAGCCCAGGCCGAGCAGCCTGAATGGAGGCCCGATGATATGACAGCCCATATCGCCCAGGGCACCTGTGCCAAACTGCCACCAGCCCCGCCAGTTAAAAGGAGTGAGGTTGTCAATGTAATTAACCTGTTTGGCGGTACCCAGGAAAAGGTCCCAGTGAAGCCCTTTAGGAACCGGTGGTTTCGTTTTAGGCCAGGGTATTCCCTGGGGCCATACCGGCCTGTCCGTCCAGCAAAAAACCTTTTCAATATCGCCGATAAGTCCCGCTTCAAACCATTCCCGCATGGTACGCATACCATCGCTGGAAGCGCCCTGGTCGCCCATTTGGGTAACCACCTGGTATTTTTTAGCCGCCTGGGTTAAAATGCGTGCTTCATAAATATCATGGGTGAGGGGTTTCTGGAGGTATAAATGTTTGTTCAGCTGCATGGCACCGAGGCCAACAACCGCATGGTTATGATCAGGGATGGCCACCGTAACCGCGTCGAAATGCTTGTGTTCTTTATCATACATTTCGCGCCAGTCGTTATAATATTTAGCCCTTGGGAATTCCTTGCGGCGGTCAGCAGCTTCCCGGTCGTCAACATCACAGAGGAAAGCGATCTCTGCATTTTTTTTGGGAGCAGTGGCAAAATGGCGGATATCATTCACGCCTTCGCCGCCGCAGCCCACTGCAGCAATGTATAATTTGTCGCTGGGCGCAACAAAGCCTTTCCCGCCCAGGACAAAACGCGGAAGAATATAGAACCCGGCAGTTGCCAGTGCGGTTTTCTTAATGAAATCACCGCGATTGATCAGTTTTTTCTTCATAATAGTTGAGGTTAACTTCCCTGTTGATGGTTAATTTACGATACATGTTTTGTATTCCGGCAAACCAGTTAGAAATTTGACTATATTCAGAAAAGGAACACCCCTTTAAAAATGAAACCCATCCAATTTCTTTTATACCTTTTGTTACCCGTCGTAACAATCCATGCACCAGTCATTTCCAACAGTGGCCACTATATTGGGGAGCACTATGGCGGGGGCATAGTATTTTATGTAGATGATAAGGGCCAACATGGACTGATAGCCGCGACAGCGGACCAAAATCAGGGTATAACCTGGTACAATGGCTTGACGAGGCTGGCTGGCACGCCAGCAGATGGATTGGGGGCAGGTGCAAAGAACACCGAAGCCATCGTCAGCAAGCTGCTGCCTGATGATGAAAAGGGGAATTTTGCAGCAAGGTCCTGTGCCGATTATTCGGTAAAGCAAGGCGGTATTACCTATGACGACTGGTTTTTACCGTCTAAATTTGAACTCAATTTACTCTACCAGCAAAAAAAGCGGGTAGGCGGTTTTACATACGGGAGTTACTGGAGTTCCACAGAATACAAAACAAACAGTGTCTGGATCCAGGGCTTTGGTGATGGGCAGCAACGGGTCAGCAATTCAGAAGCCTATGCAAATGCTGTGCGGGCGGTAAGGGCTTTTTAGCAATAGCAGCTTCAGCTTTGGGCCTGGTTTACGCTTAGGCATATCCGGTGGATTGATGAAATCTTCCGCTGCAACCAATTTACAGTCCCAACAGCCAGGAACTTTATTTAGCATTGATTGAGGCGGTGCATGATAGTTACAAAATTTCCAAAAGAGAAAAAACGGGAGCGAAAAAGGAAAATCCGGGAGCGATTTTCCGATTGCTGCAGCGGCTTTTTTTTAAAGCCGCTTTGTTTTTTGGGGGTAGTGAAATGGAGATTATTACCTGATCAATGCAGATTATTACCATATTTTGCCAGATTGTTAAAAAAACTTGGTGGCTAATTTTCGGGGAGGTATAATTATAGCAAAATTTTTTATGAAAAATAACTACGTACTATTGAAAGAAAAAAGCACCCAGCACAGAATTAATATGAGGTATTCTTCAACACCGCAAATAGGGAACGATCCATTCAGCAGGGTAACCATAGGGAAAGAGCCGGGATAGTGCCGTGAATTTGCCTAAAAACTGATAACAAAGCGCCGCAATAAGCCTCCAGACCTACGCAAAACCTAGTAGAAACTGCCTGAAAAGTGCTAAAAAACCTAGCCAAAACTGCGCCAACTGCAACGCTATACCTGCGCCAACGACAAGTGCTGTGTCATCAAATGGTCTTTTATCTCCGTTTTTTTCCGGATACCCGGTTGCTGATTTTTTAAGCCAATTCCTAACATGAAAACTAATCCAGATGGTAAAAACCAATCGAAATTTCATTGAAAAGCCGTTCTTGATTGTTCTGGCCATTGTGCATGGTTTTCTTAGGTTAGGAAAATTGATGATGAAATCGGGCAAATCCGGAAAGCCGGAAGGCGTTGACACAGAACCTGGAAGTGGATGAAGCTAGGATGAAGCTAGGATCAAGCTAGGATGAAGCCGGGATTTCAGCGAGATAAAGGTCAAATTCCAGCTCCTGGAGGAGGAAGTTGGTTATAATCTTTTGCCATCTCTGTCCAAAGCAAAATTATCCCTGATGAAAATATCCAATAAATGAATAACCATACCCTATTTGCTACTTTTGAAGTATCAATAATGCTTTTAACTATGAAGCAGGAACTATCCGACATGCTGTTACTGGCCAGAAAAAGTAAGAGGATTTCACAGCAAGACCTGGCCAAGCTGGTAAAAGTGCATTTCACCAATGTAGGGAAGTACGAACGTGGGGAAGCCACTCCGGCCTCAGATATTTTAAACAGAATATCAAAAGCCCTGGAAGTATCTCCGGATTATTTACTCAATGGCACCCTTCAGGACAAATCTGCTGAAGCCATTAGCGACGAAGAACTGCTCTCGCAGTTCCGGAAAATTGAAAAACTGCCAGCAGAAAAGAAGAAACTCGTCAAAGAGTTTCTGGATGCATTTATTTTCAAAGCCGATCTGCAAAAAAAATTGGCATCTTAAAATAAATACTCAAAAATTCTATGGCTATTTTTATATTAATACCTGTCCTGTTTATTCTCTTATCTATCACTTCCTATTTGTACGCTACAAAAAAAATCAATACTATCATTCGACAAAAATTAGCGAAAAAAGGATGTAGGTTAATCTCCTTCAAAAAGACCTCTAAAACATTTATTTTACGTGAACCCCAACATGGATTATGGGAAAAATTTACAACGATGGATAACTCAATGGCTCGATCGGAGTATTTCCTGGAAGTGGTTTTCGAAAAAGAAAAACAAATTTTCACTACGCTGGCTTCCGTAAGAAGTACATTTTTTATCCAATATGAAATCGAATTTGAATTCGACTTAAATAAACCAACAATTAGCTAGGTCGATTACTTAAACATAATGCTGAACATTATCTCCTTGTTAACGTCCCTGAATTTTTCTAACTGGTTTTCTTTTACAAAGAAGGAGGCCAAATATGAGATACCTTTCCACCTCAATAAAACTTGATCAGACAACCAAAGACACCGGAAGCTTCGGATTTCATTTTTATTTCAGATGTATTATCGACACAGTTATCTAGTAAACTCAAAATTATATTTGATAATTTATTTATTGCCAATCGGGCCATAACAAACCAGCACCCGGTATTCCGTTGATATCGCTGCCGTAAAGTGCTGGCAGTTGGACATAACCCATTGAACACATACAGCACTACTAATTATAACTGGTCATAATGGTAATTGTAAACTTTCTTATGCCCGAGATTTGGCAGGCCAGTAACCCTTAAACCCAAAAAAGAAAAGAGGCCGCTTCAGATTTTTTTAGACGGCCTCTGTTTAAGTTGCTGAAAGACTCAGGCTTTTTTTTTCTTCTTTTTTTTACATGTAGCTAAAGTTGATGGGGTATAGCAGAGACCTTTAAAATCTTCACATATAAACAAGTCCCATATCACTTCCCCACCTTCCAATTTTACAATAATGTCATTGTATTTTACGCCTCCGATATGCCGTTTGCTGGAAGTATGTTTAAGAAGAGATTCTACTTTCAAATCATAAAATTGTCCCTTTAAAATAGTCTTGCAATCATTAAATATTTCCTTTTTTGAAACAATCTTTATAATCGAATCGTTTCGTTTAGCATAAATAAGGTATACCGATTGGACAGAGTCAATGTTCCAAATTTCAAACTTGTATCCAGTATCTATATTTCTACTGGATACAACTATACTATCCTGCTTTTCTCTTGATTGTGCTATGTCATTCTGAGCAAATAAAAAATATATTGCGAAGAAAAAAAACAGAATTTTCATTAGTGATTATTTTTTCTTTGGAATAGGAAAAGTGAAAAGTATTAAAGGTGCTTTAACACCATTATCAACAAAGTAAACAAGTTTTCCGCCCGGAACCTGCTTTCCAACACTTTTTCCTTTTGCATCCTGCGTATCAAAATATTGCTCTCCCGATTGTGGCGAAGCACGGCTGTGTGCTGCTTCATAAACACTTCCAGGTTGACCTGCTATTGGTGATGAAACTCCAGAAGTTTGTGACATTTTAGCACCTTGGTAAGCCTCTGTTACCTCATGCAGTATATCCGCCCCTGGCTTTCCATAATAATCACTTTGTGCTTTAAGTTGTGAAGGGTTTACTTGTTGGTTAGCTTCAACTGTAGCGACACCATCTTTGGACGGTGCTGGCGTAACTGTATTTCCCAGAAATGCTCCACCTACAACTACTTCGCCTGCCGAATTTTTAACTGCATTAGTAGCATTAACATTAATCGTAATTGATTTATCGTCAATTGCAGTCGTCAATTGCTTAGCATCTGCATTTGGTGTAGCACCCTCAAAGGTTGTATAACTTACTTTACCATCTGCATTCATTGATAAATTTAATTGACCGCTTACAGACTTTTGTAGCTCTGAAAATGCTTTTTCCTTCTCAGGTCCATTTATAATAACATCTGTTGGCCCCATTCCATCCGGATCTATAAATCGTAACGGATTATTAAAGGAATAATTATACGGAGACCATCTGCGCATCCTATCGGCAAGAGGATCAACAGTATACCATCTTCCTATCTGATGATCATACATCCTGAACCCATAATCGTACCAGTCCAGCCCCCCGCCATCACTGAACTCTTTGTTATTAAGTTCTTTGCCATTGTACTTGTATTTATTCTCCGGCTTCCCTGCAGCTCTGGAACTGATCCCCGCCATTGTTAGCCCGAACGGATAGTAATGATTTCCAGCACATCTAGTAAATAGATTGCCTTTCAAAGAACTCCAATCAATTTAAAAATAACGCATTTTGGCAAATAACTTATGCCACCTTAAGGCTATTTATTGTTTGGAACTCAATCCCAATATTAAAATTGCCAAACTTAAAAATCCTATAAATCCTAAAACTATGTTATTGATAAATTGAAAATTTACGAGGGTAATTATAATTATTAATAAAAGATTTAATACTATGGCCCACCAACTTATTTCTGTCTTTCGGAAGTGAAAATAAATATTAAGTATAGAAATTGAAATGAATAAAAATGAGACTACGAATAAAATCAACAATAATCCTACTATAACTCCATAAAGTAATCCTACAACAATAAATGTCAAGAAATATAATAAAATATTAAATAGATTTTTCGTATCAAAAATATAATTGAGGATTTTTCCAAAATAATTTATTGACTCTTTCATTTTTTAACATCATTTTCCTTTACAATTTCCTTTATAGTTTTAGAAGCAACCTCTGAAGAAGATACGCCAGCTGCAGCAGCTCTTTTTCCAACATAGTTATCCAATTTCCTTTGAGCTTGTGCAGTTTTCAATATTCTACTAACTCTGGGATTTTCTTTTGCTATTCTTTCAGCCCTTTCTAATTGCCTTGCAAGACAAACTAAACCCGCAGTGCCTAACAGATAAACTGTTCAATATTTGTCGCATAAAAAAGCCCGGAGATTTGCGGGGCTTTTTATCCAAATGATGGAGTAATACTGCTTGAGAGTAGCTTTTAGTTTAGCATGCCTTTTCGTTTTACTAGCTCTTTAAAGCATTCGTCCAACTTAAGTTTATTACTTTCTAAGTATTCCAATATTTCCGGTTGCAAAGGGGTTTCGTAACGATTTGGACCGCCTTTAATGGTAGTAGAGAAGCCATTTGGAGATAACATGTAAATTTTTTTCTTTGACTTAATGTTAAACCCAACACCAGTACTTAGCTGCTTAAAGTCCCTTGTCATACCGGATAGTATTGCCTTTCCTTTATCAATAAAATCGAAGTTCAGCTCCAAGGTGTCATGCCTAATACTTAAGTTGGTAAATCTTAATGGCAACTCTCCAAACGTAACATTCGTTAAGGTATCTTCTTTGGCCTTATAGACTTGATCACAATGCCATGTATAAATAAACCACCTGGCGCTATCATATAAATCATTTATCCGCAAACTATCAACTGCTGAAGGATATTCAAAACATTTCTCAGCCTTGCCATGTACTTCATTTAATTTGTGTTGCTGCTGATTGGAGTTACAACCCAATGCAGCTATGGCAAGTATAAAAATAAATCTCATTGCCTTGGTATTTTAATAGTTTGATTAGGGCTAGAATTGTAGAGATAAATATTCTTGGCATCTACCATTATTGATCTAACACCCCCTTTAGTTTCGCCATTTTCAAACGCTCTTTGGTGCTCCCTATAGTCACCTCCCGATGGAGCACCTCCAGAAATTTTCGTTACCGATGTTGTTGAAAAAGTACCTACTTGATTTGTGACTTCAACCGTCATATTTCTATCTGTAGGATGAAGATGTATGCTCCCAGCACGTCCTGGCTCATCGCCAGGGCCTCTTGAATCAGCACCTGTTACAGAACCGTTGGAGGTCGCTGGATTGTTACCAATAGAGACGACTCCATCATTAAGTACAGTATTTCCAACTGCCTCAGCTTTTAAGCTGTTGCTTGCAACCGCCTTGCCATCAACCGTCACTTGTGAGTTACTTGTTATTGTTGTTTGATCTCCTATTGATGTGGCAGTGAACTTATCTTTATTATCCGTATAAAATTTTGAAATTGATTTCGTATCATATGTATTGCCATAACCACTAAGGCTTTCGATAGTCGCATTGCCACTTTTAACAGCCTCATTAAATGCAGCTTGATTTTTTTCGGAAATTATTACTGGTGTTATTCTTGTACTACCATCCGGAATTCTATGAACTTCCTTACCTCCATAGTCATAATAAACGTGGTCAAGAGGTGCCATGCCATCCGGATCTATAAACCTAATCGGGTTATTTAACGCATAATTATAAGGAGACCATCTACGCATTTTTTCAGCAAGCGGATCAATTGTATGCCACCTGCCGATTTGCGGATCGTAATTACGTGGACCGAAGTCATACATCTCTAATCCACTACCATCGGAGAACTCTTTGTTGTTAAGTTCTTTACCGTTGTACTTGTATTTATTCTCTTGTTTCCCCGCTGCCTTAGAAGATATCCCCGCCATTGTTAGCCCGAACGGATAGTAATCAACATCCATTTTTGGCTAGGTTTCCTTTTTTACTGGCAACTACTTCCCAGCCATATCAAAGAACTGCTTACAGCATCCAAAATAGACATTTCTATTTTCAATTGATCCTTTCAATTAAAAATTCAGTAGAAAAAAGAAAAGCCTACTCCTGCTGCAGTCTGCAAGGGATGTAACGGAGCCTGGAAGTTAGCCGATAAGCAGCTATACAGCTGTGTTATATTCAAACGTTGATCTTGTGCTTTGAAGTTGAGATCTATTCACTGCCGGGGCTTATCGGCTGGCTGCCAAGTGCAAGTCAAAGCCGTTCCTATTGCCTGGATCTATTCTACTGCTGATCGGCTGCAGCAGGCTGGGCTTTGAGTTCACTGATACCATCGACCGGTACTTCTCTAAAATACAACAGCTGCCAACAGCTTCTGCTATCCGCTATGATGCCGTTCGCGTTAAGCCTGTGGATACATTTCCGTTTACAATTCATTATACCTTCAGAGGGTCGCAGATCATCGTCCTACGGGTATTTAATACAATTCAAAAGAAAGGGAGGTAACCCCGGTAAGTAAATACGTATTGTGCTAATTGCTATCTGCTCCAAAATAGCTTCTTCTTTTAATAATTAAAGTAACTATTAAAATCGTAGCAGTTAAATATGCCAACCCCAGAAGAAGTATAAGCCAAATGCTAGAATGACCAAATTCAAAGTAAAATCCCCGCTCACGCAATAAAATATGAACATAATTTATCAACTCAAAATATACATAAATGAGTAACAAATATGTTGCTATTGCCAAATACAAGTACTTCTTCTTTACTGAAAGAGCTTTCCGATACAAAAAAAAGGATACGACGAGAAACACGCAATAGACTAATGCTAATATAATAACATCTTTCACTTAATCTGTTTTAATTGAATTGAACTATTGGGCAATAATTTGCAAACAAAATTTAAAATGCGGGGGTTAATCAGCCTGTCTTGCCAGATTTTTTAATACTTGTTGCCAACTATTTGTCACGAATGCACCTGCGTCTTATTTTATTTCACATATTAATTCACTTTAATTATAACATCCATGCCTGAGCGAGCGCAAAAAAACTTCGACCCATTCCAACTCGTATTATAATCTCGCCTAAATCTTAATGGGATTTAATTGCCTTTAGGAATTAACCATTTATCTTGAAGAGTTTTGCATAAAAAACCAATTACATATTTTTCATTTGTGATTATTTCAATATCCTTATTTGTTTGTAACTGGCCTAAAGCTTCTTTTATGGTATTCCATAAAAAAGTATCTTCATACTGAACATACGGATGATTCATAACTTTATTTGTTTTTATTTTTAGGGCCATCAAGCCAGCCGCTTTGGAACTGATCCCCGCCATGGTCAACCCGAACGGATAGTAATTCAATGTCTATTTTTTACTATCCCGCCACTCTTGCTGGAACTCTTGTTTCAGCCATCTCAAAGAACTGCTTACATCTCCCAAAATAGCCTTTCTTCTTTTCAATTAAAAAGTAAAATATAACTGCTGCTGCAGGCTTTAAAGGATGTAACGGCTCTTAAAAGGCAACGGATAAGCAGGCACACGGTTATGCTATACATTTATGAAGATAACAAGCATATCTTTTATACTCTCGATGCTCTTCCAAAAAATGTAAAACTTAAAGCTATTTGAGACAATAAAGCCTGGCTGTACCAGGCTTTATTGTCTCAAATCCTTATTCAAACATTCTTCTCCAGCCCGTTGGACTTTCCCAAAATCTTTTATCATTCAAATTATATTTAAAAACTGGTTCTTTCTTTTCATCAAGTACTGTTGCTAATTCCAAAAAGAAATCTTCCTTCAGAGCTTTTACTATTGTTTCTTTATCATCAAAATTTATTTCAGAAAATCTGCACAAACATTTTAATTCAAAAATACTTGAGTCAGCTTCTATCCTTTTCCCTAAGTAACAATTAGCATTATAATAATAAGGCAATTTAGAATCTGAATGAGGGTTCCTGTAAGTAGGGTTTTTCGCTATTACAAATACTGCTATCTTATTCGATGAAGAATCATACATAATTGTATCAATCGTCAAAACTGTAGAATCAAAATATTCCGGGTTTGTAAAAGAGGCTTCACGATTTCTCATTTTCGAATACATATCAGCAAGTATTGCTACACTGTCTTTTGAATAAACAGAATTATCAATGGTTACCTGATTGATAAACTCTTTGGGTGTTTCAAGTCTTTGGCTATTCCCATTACAAGAACTCAAAGTAAAAAGAAATAAAATTATATTTCTGAACATAATTTATTATTAAAAATTAATCACTTCGGCTGTAAATCCCATTTCTGGGTTTGTTCGTTCCAGGTATATGTGCCTTCCTGCATCTGGTTAATATCTGCAAAGAATGAAAATATACTATGTGCATTACTCTTACTGTTACTTTTCTTTTGCTCTACTTTGCCATTCTCCTTTTCATTTGCCAACAAACCATAATGTATAAATTGAAATGTTGGGGTCACACCATCTGCAGTCATATCACTTCCTTCATAAGGATCAAAATCAGATACAAAAGAAATTCTAATTTGCTGTTGTTGCTCTGCCGGCAAAGTTGCAATATACTCTCTTAATGCCCTGACAAAACCCTTGCCATAAGCACCGCCCATGCTATGAGTAACGATTTTAATTGTCTCGATAATATTATTACTGGGGTCTCTTTCAAGATTGGCTATGATAGTTGCTGCATCCTCATTACCCTTGTCATATCCCATCTGATCTCTACCTGCGGCTGTCGCAGATTGCCTACCCGGATACTCAGTGGTCCCATCACCAAATGGATGCCAACCGCCGCCAGAACCGTCATAATACCTGGGAGTATGATGGTCATTTAATTGATCCATCACTTCATTATCAAAATATCTGTCTTTCCCATAAGCCATTGTTGCCCCCCTTCCATTTATTGGACGGTATCCTGCAGGTGTTTGGCCGGCCGGGCCTGTAGTGGTATAATAATTCTTAGCTGTCCAGTATTCATGACCTTTTTCACCAAAATGATTCCCTTGAATAAATATTACAAGATTTCCATCAGGATCAATTGCATTAGTAGGTTGATTTAATGCATAAACATAAGGAGAGGTAGCAAAGTATAATTCGGCTTTACCATCAGTTCTATGCCATCTGCCTATTTGCGGATCGTACATCCTTGCGCCATAATCGTACAAATCCAATCCCCCGCCATCACTGAACTCTTTATCCTGTTTCTCTTTTCCATTGTACTCAAACTTGTTGTCGAGTTTCCCTGCGGATTTGGAACTGATCCCCGCCATTGTTAGCCCGAACGGATAATAATGGATACCATATAAATTATAGGCCAACTTAATTTTTAAAGAATTATTAATTCCTTAAAATGAGCCCAAATGGTTCAATAAATTTTTAAGTAGAACCTAGTTGAGATGCTTGAAGACGGTAGGCTATAGAGATATAATTTGCAAACAAAATTTTAAATGCGGGGGTTAATCAGCCTGTCTTGGCAGATTTTTTAATACTTGTTGCCAACTATTTTTCACGAATGCGCCTGGGTCTTATTTTATTTAACATATTAATTCACTTTAATTATAACATCCATGCCTGAGCGAGCGCAAAAAAACTTCGGCCTATTACAACTCCGAATATAATCTCGCCTCAATCTTAATGGGATTTAATTGCCTTTAGGAATTAACCCATTATCTTGAAGAGATTTGCATAAAAAACCAATTATATATTTTTCATTTGTGATTATTTCAATATCCTTATTTGTTTTCAGTTGGCCTATAGCATCTTTTATGGTATTCCATAAAAAAGTATCTTCATACTGAACATACGGATGATTCATAACTTTATTTGTTTTTATTTTTAGGGCCATCAGGCCAAATTTGATTGCCACCGAAATCAATTTCCTTTATTTTCTTTCCCGTTTTCGGATTTGTAACATCCCAATGATCTTTATGCAGTTGGTCTTTTCTCCAAACATTTCCCTCATCGTCTCTCCATCCCTGACCGTTTCTAAGTTTAGTCAAATTTCCAGGTGGCTCTTGGGAATAATCACCTGTAACAATTGAGTTATTTCTATTAGTGAGAGGTGTATACAAAGGAACTTTGGGGCCAATGGATTCCGAGCCATCGGTTAAAGAACTTCCAGAAGAAAATACATCATATAACCAAAGTGCCCCATTAACAGCTTCCAAAACAGGAATAGCAATATCATCTACTGCGCCTATACCAGTCATATCATCAGCAGCTAAAGCGATGACAACTGTTTGTATATCCTTTGTAGCCTTTGCTAATGTAGAAGATTTACCCTTATTACCCTTTTTTTCTTTTCCATCCTGTTTTTTAGGCTTTTGTATATCCTGCTTTTCACCATCTTGAAATTGCTGAATAAATTCTGCTATCTCACCACTAACATTGGTGCTTGCATTTCCATTTGCATCAAATGACCACATACCATCAGGGTCTACAAACCTAATAGGATTGTCCATAGCATTGTTATATGGCGACCACTTTCTATCTAATTCAGATTTAGGGTCTATCGCCCACCATCTGCCAATCTGTGGGTCTTGGATCCTTGCACCAAAATCATATTCTTCTAATCCGCTGCCATCGCTAAACTCTTTCTCTTGCTTTTCCTTGCTGTTATACTCGAACTTATTGTCTAGTTTCCCCATCGCCTTGGAACTGATCCCTGCCATTGTTAGTCCGAACGGATAGTAATGATTTCCAGCACAACTAACAGGGGGATTGCCTTTCAAAGAACTTCACGAGCTCTAAAAATAGCATATTTAGGCAATATTGGTATGAGTTTAAGCCTTGGTATTTACCCAAATAGTTTATCCTGTGCCTGGGATATTTCACGGTTGGAATAGTCTTGGGCCAGAGTGACATAACGGTAAAATTCCTTACTGCCTGCAGCATGACCTGATAATTTCCGGACTATTTGTTCAGGAACCCCCATTGTAAGCAAACTGGTAATGGCAATCCTTCGCATACTGTGTGAGGTTATGTGATCGCATAACCTGTATCTTGCCCCAGATTTTGCCTTGATTTCTACCAGTTTGCCATTCTGGTGTCTGAATTTGGGCCTTAGTTCGGTAAATCCAGCCATTTCCATGATTTTTTTCAGGTGGATATTAAAGTTGACATTGGAGATTTTCGCAAATATTAAGTTGCTCTTTAGTTTTTTCTGCCGGTCTATGATTGCCATGGCAAATCCTGGTAGCGGTATGGTCACAAATGCCCCTGTCTTTGTGGTCGCTACTTCTAAATAGAAACCATGATTGAAACGCCGGATATTCGTTTTTTTTAAATTAATCAAGTCCGTATACCTTAACCCAGCGATACAGCCAATAATGAATATATCCAGACTTTTTCTTAAAGGCACTGTTAGCTTACGCATAAGTTCCGCATCCTCAACCAAAATCCTTAATTGATTATTATCAAGTATAACCGGGTCAGCACATGCTGGTTGGTTGTGCACCTATTATTTGTATGATGATCTCAACCTGCTGCGGGTAGTTATTCAGCCTAATGGTGTGGACTATATGCAATCCAATGCATGGCCGGCCAGTACAAGTATCGGCACTATTAAAAATGAATTTTGTTTCAGGTATGAATATGATAGCCGCAGGCGGATGATCTTGAAGAAAGTTCCTGGTGCTGATTATGTGGCTATGGTATATGATCAGTGGGACCGGCTGATTTTGACCCAGGATGGCAACCAAAGACCATCCGGTCAATGGCTGTACACCAAATACGATGCACTGAATCGTCCTATTATAACTGGACTTTATACCAATACTGGTACCACTACACAATCGGCGATGCAGGGACTGGTTACGTATGCGAAACTGGCAAGGTTTGAGAATTTCACTCCAGGCGCTACGCAGCCGCAATATTCACTCAGCCTAAGCTTCCCTTCTGTCACAACTGCTACAGTATTAACGGCAACCTACTACGATACCTACGACTGGACAACCAATCTAAATAGCGGATTCAAGACATTGACTACCACTTATTCAGCTTTATTAAACAGCAGCATCCAGGCCAGTTTCCCAGACACAATCGCCCAGTCTTTTCAAACTTCGGGCAAGGTAACCGGGGTTTGGCAGAATACCAGTCCGGCCATCTACAGTGCACAGTTGTACGACAAAAAAGGAAGAGTCATTCAAACCAAATCCATTAACATCACTACCGGAACCGACATACTCACCACGCTTTATTGTTACAATGGCAGCCCGGCAGTCCAGGCCCTGGTACAAAAAAATGGAACAAGCGGGCAGGAACATGAAATATGGACACGTTATAGTTACGACAGTTTATGGCGGGTGACGCAAACAGACAAAATGTTGAAACATCCGCAGGTCAATGGAGCTGCCTACAGTGCCTGGAAAACAGTTAGCCAGGTGAAATATGATGCACTGGGCCAGGCAAGCCAAAAAACGCTTGGCGGTACATTGGCAATTAACGATTACCAATACAATATCAGGGGTTGGTTACTTTCAATCAATAAGGACTTCGTGCCCTCCGCGGCGAATATAACCGGCAAGTGGTTTGGGATGGAGTTGGGCTATGATAAAGCTTCTCCGGATAAGAACTTTGGCACCGGGTTATACAATGGAAACATTAAAGGCGCAGTTTGGCGCAGCAAGGGCGATGGAGTTACCCGCTCCTTCAGTTATGGCTATGATGCTGTAAACCGGATAATGTCTGCAGGATTTGCAGGAAACTCCGGCGAAGATTATTCCGTAACCATGGGCAATGGTACCGATCCCAACACCGCCTACGATTATAATGGAAACATTAAAGCCATGATCCAGAAAGGTTGGGCTAATGGTGCGAATGGTACCACCATTGATAATATTACATACGCATATATTTCCAATAACAGCAACCGGCTGGCTTCGGTTACTGATGCCGGGATGGCCAATGCCAACCAGGGAGACCTGTCAGACAAGAATACAGGTTCAGATGACTACGCCTATGACGTAAACGGTAACCTTACAATAGATAAAAACAAAAGGATCAGCAATATCACCTATAACTATTTGAATTTGCCCCTGGTGATCAGTGCAAAGAAGGATGACTTTACTACAACCAAGGGATCAATTACCTATAGCTATGACGCTATGGGTACCAAATTGAAGAAAGTGACTTTTGATTCCGCTGTTTCAGTACCAACACCAACGGGTAATGTTATAAGTAATATAACTACTACCACCCTCTACCTGGGAGCTGCGGCATATGAAAGCAAGTTGTATTCTGCTTCAGGCCTTAGTGCCATGAATTACAGTGACCGTTTGCTGTACCTTGGATTTGAAGAGGGCCGGATTCGACTGGAGCAGGCAACAACAGCCACTTGTACAGCCCAGCCCATCCGCTTTATTTATGATTATTTCCTGAAGGACCATCTGGGCAATACAAGGTCTGTACTTACCGAGCAAAAAGAAGCCATGTGTTACCCAATGGCAACTTTAGAAGATTCAACCGTTGCCAACGAGTCAAAATATTACAGCATAACCGACAGCCGTCGTACCCTGGTCAGTTCAGTTTCAGGCGCTTCACAAACTGACTTTAACCAGAAATTCTACAAAGTCAGCGGTGCCATATCCGGACAGAACAGTGGTCTGGGAATTGTTTTGAAAGTAATGGCTGGTGATAGTATAAAAATCCTGGCTAAGTCTTTTTACAATACCGGTGGCACTACACCAAGTACCCTTTATCCACTGGTGGCAGCCGATATCATAACCGCCCTTTTGGCTGGATCAGGATTCCCCGCAGGAAAGATCGATGCTTCAGGCCTGACCGGAATCAGCGGAAATGTATCGGGCATCAATACTTTCCTCACAAATAATAATGCAGGCTCAGGAAAGCCAAAGGCCTTTTTGAATTACATGTTGTTTGATGACCAGTGGAAATACGTGAGCGGAGATATTGACCCTGTTGGCAGCAATGCCGTAACCCAGACCCACTCAAAATTCACGACAACACCAATTACCATAAATAAGAGCGGATATATTTATATTTACGTCAGCAACGAGAGCAATATCAATGTGTTCTTTGACAATCTTGTAGTTACCCATACGCCGGGTCCGATTCTGGAGGAGACGCATTACTATCCGTTCGGGCTAACAATGACGGGGATATCCAGCAAGGCGGCAAGTAAGTTTGATAACAAATACAAGTTTAATGGTAAGGAGCTCAACAATAAAGAATTCAGTGATGGAACAGGTTTAGAAACCTATGACTTCGGTGCAAGAAACTTCGATGCAGAAATCGGAAGATGGCAAAATATTGATCCTCTAGCGGATGATTACGATAATATTTCATGCTATGCTTCAGTATTGAATAATCCAATTCGATTATACGATCCAAATGGTATGGAAGTTGTTGAAATTGGGGATGGTGTGAAATTTACAAATGAAGATGCTAAATCAGCCTTATTAGTACTCTCAGGTAAAGCAAAAAATGTCATTATTGATGTAAATAAAAATGAAAAAGATAGACTTTCCATAAACGCAGATGATAAAAAGCCATCCTATGGTGCGTGGGCTGTATTTTCGGTTGCGAATCTAAACCTTGCCTCAAACGCTCTCGAAGCTTTTAAAGATAATTCATTGGATAATCTAGTTATTTCGAATCATGGAGCAAGCGCAAAAGGACAGTCTTGGTTTAACATTTATGATATTAGAAATGTAAATAGGGATGATGAGTCAGTATCAACTAACGAGTTTAGAAATTATTTAAATAGAAATCCAAATGATGAAATGACAACTAGTAATAGAGAGGTTCAACTATTTAAAAATATAGGACAAAAAGTTAAAAAGGGGGGTAATCTAATTTGGGCTTTTTGTTACACGGGGAAAGATGAAATCGGGGAAAGAACTGCAATGTATCTTTCCGAATTGTATAATGGAAATCGGAATGTTTTCTTGCCAATTGGATATGCAAGAACTGTTTATAATATTTGGTCTACTGGTAAAGCTATAAATGTTAACCACTCTTTAAATGGCCCTGGGAACCCTGGCTGGCTAAAAGCAAATAGCAGCGGTGTCGCAAGAATACGGGATATTGTACTAAGTTATAGTGCCGATCAGCCAGTAAAAATTATTACATCTAATAAATAGTTTTTGGTATGAAGTATTCCTATGTGATACAATTTTATATATTGTCAATAATTTGTTTTCCGGAAAATATTTATGCTCAAAAAACAGATCAATTAATCCAAGGCGCACAAATAAATATTTTACCTAAAGTTTCAAAAAGTAAAAAAATATTATTTTTAAGCGGGCCTCAATTAAAGTCAGATTTACTTAATAGTAATGATGTATTGAAATATGTGAAACTTTGCAATGAAGATGGTATAACTAATGGAGTGCTTGTAAATGTAGAAATCAAAAAAGACAAAACTGGAAAAATTATAACAAGAATTAATAATAACCCAAAGAATGATTTGGAATCCTTATTTCATCACTTTATTGACACACATTTTTTTAAGTATTCTTGGTGCTTAAAAGGAAATATTTCTTATGCACGAATTAATATTGATTTTTTTTATTTTCAAAACGAAACAAAGTTGGAATATGAAATTTCATATTTTAAAAATGATTGGAAGTTTGAAATAGAAAAAGGTATGCTATTTATAAAATAGCATACGCATTACTATCCGTTCGGGTTAACCATGGCAGGGATCAGTTCTAAATCCGCAGGGAAACTCGACAACAAGTTTGAGTACAATGGAAAAGAGAAACAGGATAAAGAGTTCAGTGATGGCGGGGGATTGGATTTGTACGATTATGGCGCAAGGATGTACGATACGCAGATTGGAAGATGGAATGTAATTGATCCAATGGCTGAATTAGGTAGAAAATGGTCGCCTTATAATTATGTTTTAAACAACCCGCTCCGATTTATTGATCCTGATGGCAAATGGACCATGAATGCAAATGGAGGTGCAGTCACTAGTGAACTTAATGAGATTTCGAATTTTTTAAGTAATGCAAGGAATGAATTAGAGCAATCAGGTGAAGCCGGCGATCCGGAAAAAAGGAATAAGAATCAATCTAAAAAAGAAAATACTTCAGCACGAAAAAACAAACTTTCAGTTAAGGAGGCAGCAAATGGTACTTCAGATTACCTAATTCCCGGCTGGTATCAATCCGGTAAAGCATATGCAGCATTCGAAAATGGTGATTACATTGAAGGTTCAATCAGAATGATAAATTGGGTTGGAGAATGGGTGCTTTTGGCATATCCCTTGGAACAGTTGAAGAATATTTGATTTCAAGTCATACTGAAGCAATTGCCACTAAAACAGCAGCAAATGGTGGAAGTAGTTGGATTTATGGTGCGTTTAAAACAGACGCCAAATGGGCCAGTCAACTTTCAGAGAGAGGATGGACTCCAGAACAGATCACTGAAGCTGTAACGAAAGGCAAACGATTTGATGCTGTGAATTTAGTACATAAAGGTAACCCTGCTTCAAGGTATGTGCATCCAACAACGGGCCAATCAGTGGTTATTGATGATGTCACAAAGGAACTTCTTCATGTCGGCAAACTTGATTTTTTATATTAAGCCTATGAATATATATATACGGTTGTTAAATGAGGGGACTATAGTATATAGACCCGTGCCTGCTACTGAATTAGAAAAAAATGTTTACGAAGTTGAGGGATTAGATATTTATAATCCAGAAGATGAAATCTGGGAATTTCTCCCAGGCACTTTTGTAGTTGTTGAGCCAATTGAAATCAATGGAGTAATCGTTTTAGTTGCAAAAAATGAATTTAGACCTCTTTGACGAATTTTTGTCTTTAAATATTATATAGTTAAGGTAATCCTTCTAAATTATATTGTCGTAGCTGTACCGTGTTTAAAAATTAATTTTTTATTTGAATTTAAGTTATTGTGAAAAATTACTAAACATTCAATTGTGCTACGATATGACTTTCTGCAGTATGCGAAGGATTTCATTAAGTGTTTACTTGCCATGTGAGTTCCCCAAATAATAGTTCGGAAATTATTATGCAATGCTGCGGTAGTAATGAAAATTACTGGGCTGTTACTTTAGCTCAAGACTATTCCAATCGAGAAATATCCCAGGCACAGGATAAGTTATTTGGATAAATACCCCGGCTCAAACACATACTAATATTGCCTAAATATGCTATTTTTAAAGCTCTTGAAGATCTTTGAAAGACAATCCGCTCTCAAGTCGTAACGGAAATCATTACTATCCGTTCGGGCTAACAATGGCGGGGATCAGTTCCAGAGCTGCAGGGAAGCTCGACAACAAGTTTGAGTACAACGGCAAGGAAAAACAGGAGAAAGAGTTTAGTGATGGCGGTGGCCTTGAAATGTATGACTATGGCGCCAGGATGTACGATCCGCAAATTGGAAGGTGGCATGTAATAGATCCACTAGTCGAAAAATACTACTCTCAAACGCCCTATAATTATTCACTCAATAACCCAGTGTTATTTAATGATATGGATGGACGAGATGTCGACCCAAGTAGATTGAAGGGTAAAGACAATGTAAATGCGTTAAAGAATTTATTGTCGACCAAAGATGGGTATAAGCTTATTGCTCAGTTCATGCATAAAGGTCAAAGTATTAAGGTCACAGTTGATGGAAAGACCACTACATTCAACTTTAATAAAGAGGGATCAAGGGCCAAAGATAATTTGGTGCTTGCGAGTAGTAAAAGTGAGGAAATAAATCCTGAAAGCCCTGGGGCGGGAGGCCTTCCTAGAGAGGGGCTTACCAGAGAGTATGAAAGAGATAATTATGATAATGAGATTGGCGATAATAAGGATTATGATATAAGAAAAGGTGTAACCTATTTGGTAAATCTGGATGAAAGTCGTTCGGAATCATCATCTACCAATACGCTGGCACATGAACTGACAGTTCATGTGGATCCCAATGTTAACCGTGTTCAAAATATTGAAAAGCAGGCAGTGGACGGCACATTAAAACCTGGAACAGAAGCCTACCGAAAGCAATTGGAAATGGTTAGGAATAGTGCAGCAAGAGATCATGATGTATTAGGTCAAGGTCAGAACTCAAAATATATAAACATTTCTGCGCAGCTTGATAAATTGAAAAACACTAACCAATACACAGAACATTATAAGCAAGATGCGAAAAAGAATAAATGATAATATTATAGTTGCGGTCTGTCTAATATTTATTATTGGCGTTAGTGCCTCATGTAATCAGAAGGAACCCAAAACAGAAGGCAAATTGGTAGTTAAAGAAATGCCTGATGGGAGTACAAGAGTTATTGGCGCTGTGATTAATGACAAGAAGCAAGGCTTGTGGGTTAGTTATGATGATAGCGGAAGGGTGACGTCGCATGATACTTACATCAACGATAGCCTTACTGGTGAATCGATTGGTTATTTTGAAGACGGTACAATATCGTCAATAGGGAACTTAAAAAATGGACAACGTGAAGGAAAATGGATTATTTATTATGATAAAGATAAAATTGCTCAAAAGGGGAGCTATAAAAACGGGTATCAACTAGGGATTTGGGAATATTATACTGAGGAGGGCAAGCTTGACAAGAAAGTTGAATACTTTAAAGATGGCGCAAAAAAAATTGTAGAGGATAATCATTTAACGCCACCAGTACCTAATAGAGTTGGACCTTCACTGATTTCAGATAGCAATAATCATGCGATTGTTAAATGAGTATTTTAATGGTGTGTTCCAATTAGAGTGGGTATCAATCTAATTTTTTCAATCATTTTTTGATGATATTATCTGCGATATTTTCCAATTCGTTCTTGTCATTGTCATAGATGGAGAGCAGGTAGACGGTATTGCAAGTGATACGCACATGAGTGATGAAGCGAGCGCCACCGGATTTTCCTTTTCCTTGGGAGGTAATGTCTAGGCGTATTTTGTAGCAGTTGTTGCCGAGTTCGGTGCCGGTGGTGGGTTCTTGTTCCCGTTGTTCAATTAAGGTTGCCAAGCCAAATATTAAAAAACAGTGTGAAGAGTCAATTCATTCCTTAAGTCCTGAAAATGAATCATTTTTTTTCTTTCCAAAAAAAATGAAATATTTTGGAAGCGGTAAGAAGTTCTTCGAGATAGCTGAAAAGTGGTTGCCGGAGAAATGGTAATCCTAGCCAAAAATGAATTTTGATTACTATCCGTTCGGGCTAACAATGGCGGGGATTAGTTCCAAGGCCATGGGGAAACTAGATAACAAGTTTGAATACAACGGCAAGGAAAAGCAGGAGAAAGAGTTCGGCGACAACAGCGGTCTCGACTGGTACGACTATGGTGCGCGGATGTATGATCAGCAGATCGGAAGGTGGCATGTGGTAGATCCATTGGCGGATAAGATGAATAATCATTCTCCTTACAATTATGTATTCAATAATCCTCTGTTATTTGTTGATCCTAAGGGTATGGAACCATTGTGGGTTGATGCCGGCCAAGGTCGAACAAAAAAATCGAGTTGGGATGCAATGGTGGAGGCTAAATCACACAATGATGGTTCTCGCGGCTTCACATCGAATGCAGGGCTAAATGATTGGGTTCATAACAAAAAAGATGGTCGCGTGTATTGGGATCCCAACGTGAAATCAGCGTCTGATCTGAAAAGTGACGACTTAGAATATTGGGGAAATGGGAGCGACAAGCGAACATATAAATCAGGTGGTCGGGTAGTTCAGTTAGGAGAGAATGCAAGTTGGTCATGGCTAAAAGAACCTGAAACAGGGGAGAGTTCTTTTGAAGATGTTAACTCAACCATCAGAGATTGGAGTGCATTAGGTCTGGCAGTGACAGATTTTTATTTTGATAAAAAGGGATTAGCAAATGTACCAACATGGTTAGTTGGGAATTATGGACGAGGAATTGCAATGCCAGGAGCAAAGCCATATACCAGCTTTCTTTCCATTCAATTGCGCCGACTAGGATGGCAACATGGTGGGCGGATTGTTGGAGGTGCTCTTAGCGGAGTCTCTTTTGCAACAGAGACAATAGATAATGCATACTATTACAATAAAATCATTAACGAAGGGCAATCAGTAAACCAGATTGAGCAACATTATTCTGGATCGAACCCGATGATGTGGATATATGCAAATAAAATAGAACCGTGGTTAATAAGACTGGGTAAATAGTAATAAATGGAACTCGTTAATCCTAAGTTGGAATTATTTATTCGTAATTTCTGCAAACAGCAAAAAATAAAATACGTTGAGCCATTGAGTCTAAATACGAATATAGAAACCGAGTTGAATATATTTGATGTAGATGCTGATTTGTTTATTAGCCGTTTTGTAGAAGAGTTTAATATTGACTATTCTAGCTTTAATTGGAATAAATATGGCTATCCAGTAGGCTCGTCTTTAGTTGCTGTTATGTCCTTTTTTTTAGGAAGGGAATCAGAATATGTAAAAAAAATTGCTAAGAGACATAAGCATACCACATTTACAATTATGGTATTGCAAAATGCATTGGATTCGGGGAGGCTTATTTGAGTTATAGGCTTTAATCTATAGTATTTGCTTGCTCACGGAGTTACGCCATCGATTTCTGGTAGGAATTAAACACGTGCAGGATAATTATCTGTGCATCTGTGACAGTGTAATGTATAGCGAATGGAAAGGTGTTCGGACTTACCATGGCTGGCATATCCACCAAGGCAGCAGGGAAACTCGATAACAAATACGAATATAGCGGCAAGGAGAAGAATGAGAAAGAGTTCTCTGACGGAGGTGGTTTAGAATTGTATGATTATGGAGAAAGAAACTATGACGCACAAATTGGCCGGTGGCATGTGATTGATCCATTAGCAGAAATGGGCCCGAAGGTTGTCTTCTTATACCTATGCATACAATAATCCGATTCGGTTTATTGATCCTGATGGTATGATGTCATATGGATTTAATTTGGAGGAAACCAGCGATCCCATTCAGGATAAGTTTAATGATAAAATTAGAAATGGGGAAATTGGATTCTTTTCAAATGAACCTGGTAAGCCTGCTACAAAAAAAACAAGTACGGTCAAAACTTTATTAACTATAAAAATAGTGGTTACATACCTGCAAGTGATCTTGATAATGTTACAGTTACCGGCAAATGTAAGTGTCCGCAGCTAAAGGGAATTTCATCTTCTGCTGTTGGTGATAATACCTTAGTTAAAAGGGGATATGTCGGTGCAAAAGGAAGCGCGGGAGACGATATGTTTAAAAACCTGGTTGAAGTAGGTGGAAACCTGGCAGATTATGGAGAGAAAATATCGCAGATTGGTGGCCATGATAAAACTGCCAATATCCTTGGTCGCATGGGTACTGGATTTACACTTACCGGAATTGGACTAAATATAGCTGATGGGAATTATATAGATGCTGGTATTGGTGCATTGAGTCTGACAAAGTTAAATCCTTATGTATTTGTATTTCAAACTGCACAAGCGGTATTGACTTCTGATTTTACCTTGAATCAAGCCGCTTTTGAGGCAAATCAAACCATGACCAGTTATTTAATGGCGGGTTCCGCAGCCAGGGCAAATGGAGATAATGAGTTGGCAAATTCCTATTTCAATGAAGCTGCAAAATACGAAGCCATACGAAACAATTTGCTTAATATGAAACTAGCTAAATAATGCCGATAATGAGAATGCTGAGGTGCTGTATTTTGATTAGTCTTTTATTCATTTCATGTGAAAATATAGACTCTAAGCACGCCGTCAATATTGAAAACAAATTGTCTACTAAATTTGACTCGAGCAATATTTTGTCGGATAATCTTAAGCAGATTGCTGATTCATTGTACGATAAGGGTAGCTATAAAGATGCAAAAATATACCTTGATAAATTGATAAGTAAGGATACATTAAATGGTGAATATTACTTCAAGCGAGGTTATACTAATAGTATGCTTTTAAAACGAAAGGAAGCCATTACAGACTTTCAGAAATCAATTGATTTGAATTTTCGTATTGTTGATTCATACTTTAATGCTGGTATTAATAGCTCTTACGATAACGATAGTCTTGCATTGACATATTTTAAAAAGTGCTTGAAAATATCGCCCAATCACCATAAGGCTAGGCTTGAAATATTGGACTGCGAGAAAAGATTAAGTTCAACTCGGGAAGATGTAAAGCTGACCCTATAATACTTATTTGCGTTTTATTATAGGGGGTAAGAAATTTTAAATATTTGAAAAAAAGAAATGTCTATTTTGGATGCTTTAAGCAGTTCTTTGAGATGGCTGAAACAAGAGTTCCAGCAAGAGTGGCGGGATAGTAAAAAATAGACATTGAATTACTATCCGTTCGGGTTAACAATGGCAGGGATAAGCAGTAAGGCAGTAGGTGGATTAGAAAACAAAAAGAAGTATAACGGGATAGAGTTTGACAATGACCTTGGTATAAATACCTATGAAGCATTTTATCGAGACCTTGATCCACAAATAGGTAGATGGTGGCAGATAGATCCGAAGATCGAAGAGGAGCAAGAAAGCTTTTCGCCGTATAGCTCCATGTTAAATAATCCGATTCGGTATGATGACCCCAAAGGAGATTGCCCTTTTTGTGCAGTAGTAGGAGCTGGAATTGGTGCTGTCGTTGGTGGTGCAATTGAAGCAGGAGTGCAGCTTTATAAAAATGGTAGAGTAGATAATTGGAGTGCTGTCGGAGGAGCAGCAGTTCAAGGTGGAATAACGGGCGGTGTAGCAGGGCTGACTGGTGGTGCTAGTTTACTTGTTACCGTTAGCGCAAATGCTGGAGCAAATGTTGTTGGAGGAGCCGTCAATAGAGCTATTCAAGGGAAAGGAACAACATTGAGTGATGTCGTTGTAGACGGATCATTAGGCGGAAGTCTTGCTGCTGCTGGCAAAGGGGCGGGAGTTTTAGTTAAAAATGGGCTAGACAAATTGTCAAATTCTTCAAAAGGAGTTCTTGGAGAAGCTGTTACCGAGATCAAATATGCCGCGCGAGGTTACCGCAGTACCGGTAAAGCTGTAGTTGAAACTGGAGGTACTACACCAACTGGTAGAGTTCAGGTTGCTCGATATGATCATAATATGGAAAATGTGTTTACGGGGAAAAAATTAACAGTTGAAAGTAAATTTAACGCTTCCGATCTGACAAACAACCAGAAAGCAGCCCAGGGAAATGTAACAACCTCAGGAGGCTTGATAGTCGACCGGACAACAAGCCTGCAATTAGGCAATGCGACACAAAGCATTGTAACAGGTAGTAGCGGGCAAGTAAAAAATGATTAATATGGGATTGTTTTACAAAGTATCGCCCAAGAAACTTTTTGAAGTGCGAAATGAAATATTTGTAAAAAATGGAATTCCTGCACTAAAAAAAAGTGGTTTCGTAGAATCGCCATACACAGGAATGCGCTTTGGGAAAGTTGTCGCGGGAGTATATGCATATGATTTATGCAGATTGAATTCACATTCTCATTTGGAGTTTATTACTACATATATTTCAAAGGGAGATAGGTGGATAAATGTATATTTAAATATTTTTGAATTGAAACCGGCTTTGAACTCACAAACTCAATTGCATGGCCTCAGTGAAATGCAATTTCATCTGCCACCAAATAGTGTTACCAGGATGCGTCTGCGTATAGATGATTATAAGGGTATGCCTCTTTTTAGAACCGTAGAATACCGAATAAGGTCTTTTTATTCAGAAAAAGGATTCCAAAAACGCATAGAAGAGTTAAGCGATTTGATCGAAAGCGATTTAAATAATATTAATTCTTTTGTAAAACATTGGTATAACATTCATCAGCCGATTATAACAAACTGGGAAGGAAAAAAAATTGATAAACCGGAATAGCAATGTTTTTTTGTCATTTAGAGACTTACTCTTTAACCGGTTCATATCCTTAGCGCCTGCCTGCCCGGCAAACCTTACGGAGCGGCCCCCTTAACCAGCGCATCATTATCCCGTTATGCCAGATTGACGGCTAATGGCCTGGCGGTTAACCTGGCTAATTGTGGGAGTTTGATGTGTGTTTTTAAGGACCACTTAAGGACCAGTTAAGGACCACATGAAGACCACGTGAAAATGCACCGAAATGCGCTCCCGCTGCCCGCAAACAACAGGCCATCAACTTTTTGTAAAACGTGAAAAATGACAAAATGTCAAGGGTGAGTGGTAGCCTGATCACTCGTAAAAGGAGTGGCCCGTTTGGAAAACAGGTCGTTTTTCGTAACCGCGGCGGGCAAGCCATTGCCGGTAAACCTCCGGTCCGTCGGTAAGACCTGACCTTTAATTGGCTTTCAATTCTTTGCCTGGCTTAAACTTATTAATCGTGCTGCTTTTCAGTTATTACCTTCTTCGATTTTAAAGCCCCAGGCAGTCTGGCAAGGCCTTAACGCTGCGTTTTGAAACTGTTCCGGGATATTGATGACCAGCGAATTTTTTGTATAGCTCCATTGCAGTGGTTTTTCATAGCCCAGCATGTATATTTCTGAATCTTTTTTCGGCTTTACTGTCTGTAAGGTCATCTGTTTGCCTGGCCAGGATAACGTAAATGCATAAGTGTATTTTTTATCTTTTGTTGTAGTATAGCGGATATTTTCACCTTCTTTCCAGGCAGCTGCCCTCGGCCGGGTGGCATAAATGCCCTGCCCGTTTATCTTGAGCCATTTGCCGGCTTCCAGCAATTGTTTGACAGCTGTCGGATGGAATTTGCCGGTTCCGTCCGGGCCAATACCAACCATGAAATTGCCGCCTTTCGCAACAGCATCCACTAAATTCCGGATGATCCACGGACTTCCCTTGTAGTGCGCACTGACTTTATCATAGGAAAATGTATTGCCCAGGGTATTGATGACCATCCAGGGCATATGTGTGTTTTCCTTGTCGCCAGGGGTAAAACCTTCCGGCGTATAATAGTCCCCGTAATTGCCTATTCCCCGGCATCTTAACATCACATCGGGCTGTATCTTACGTAGTTCTTTTATGGTTGCTTTTGTTTGCGGCCAAACCATTGGCCCAAACCATTGGTCAAGGCATAGCATATCTATCTTGCCATAATTGGTGAGCAACTCTGTAAGCTGTTGCCTGTGCCTTGCCATCATCCTTTCAGTGGCTTCTGCTGTAGGTTGTGGCGTTATGATATTGGAAAAGCTCTCCTTGAAATTATTGCTGTCGCAATAATTCCTTAGTGGATTAAGCCTTGAGTCCTCGGTTTGCAGCGGATGGAAATTGTAAGGACGGAAATCTGCATCATACCAGTCGGGATGGGAAAAATAAAGGTCTATTTTAATCTTGTGCTTATGCGCAGCATCACATAACTCTTTTACGATATCCCGCTTAAAGGGTGTTTCCATGATACTATAAGCAAGGTCACAGTCTTCTATCTTAGGGCCACCGGGAGCAGTATAATTGGCCCTTTGCTTAACATGTGCTTTCGTGTCGAACATGGAAAACCCTTCATGGTGTTTCGTGGTAAAAGCAAACACTTTTAATCCGGCTGAATCAAAAAAAGACATCCATTCCTCTGCGTTAAACCCGGTTGGATTAAATGATTTATATAAATTCTGGTATTCTTGTTTTTTCTCGTTCGTTAGTTTTAAGAAACCCCATGATTCATGGTCCATCTGCCAGATGGAATAAATTCCCCAATGGATGCGAATGCCAAATTTCATGTCATTGAACGATTCATAGGCGTCCTCAGGGGCGTGTTTATAATCAGCGTCCGGGATTTCTTCCACGAAGCTTTTAACCTGCCTGTAGTGGTCATCGGTAGAAGGTAAATGGATATCCCTGCTTTTTTCCTTTTCCCGCTCAGAAACAGGGGCGCTCTCACTTACGGTGGTTTTATGTTCCTTGCAGCTTACTGCAGCAATAAGGAAAAAAAGCACGGGGAAAATTGAAAGTTTGGTACTCATAAGCTTTGTTAAAATATGCGGAGTATTATATATATTAATTTTGTCGGATATTAAAATTGGCTGGTTAATTCAGGATTAGCAGGTTGTGTCCAAATTAAATCATAAAATTAGATAACTTGCTTTTTTTACGCTTAAACCGTTAATGCAGATTTATGCTCCTGATAATTTTAAATGTCATTTTTTGCCTTTCATTTATAGGTTTTGCCTATGTAAACCTGAACGATAAGGATGCCTTCCTGTGGGTTAGTATTTATATGGTGGCCGCTGTATGTTGTGGATTGGCAGCTTTTCAGAAATATTACCCTACCATTTATTTGGTGGCTATTGTTTTCTACCTGGCTTATGCTGCTAAACTTTTTTTCGCAAAAGACGGTGTCCGGGACTGGATAACCAAGTATAAAAAGGAAAGTTTAGTGCAAAGTATGCAGGCGACAAAACCATATATCGAACAAACCCGGGAATTTTTCGGGTTACTTATTATCAGTGCTGCTTTAGTAATTAACTATTTCGCAGCTTAATACATAACAGTGTGAAAAATCAGATTTATTTGTATGATGTGAGGGCGTTGTCGGAATTGTTATCAACTTTTATCAGGCAATATGTAACGGTCGAAAATTATTCCTGGCTTGAGGAAAAAGCCGCTCTTGTAGCCTCGGAAAATAATGCTGCCCAATTGAATCTTTCTTTTGCTGCCATTTCACGAAAAACTGGGCGGGCAGATACCAGGTTAAATGCTGATCAAAAGAAGCAGGTCAGCGTCATCCTTCCGGGATTTTCTGTTGATGGCTGGCCTTTGCACAGGTTATGCAGGACCTGGATACTGCTGCAGGTGAATCCTGGTGATCAGGATAATTACTGCAATAAAATAGGGGGCCTGTTTAAAAATGCGGAGATGAATGAATTGGCAGACCTATATGCCGCTTTGCCGGTATTTGCTTATCCGGGCATGTGGGTGAATCGTTGTGCAGAAGGGATTCGAAGTAATATTGGGATTGTGCTCGAAGCGATCATGTATGATAATCCATACCCCGCTGAATTCCTGGATGAGGCATCCTGGAACCAGTTGGTCCTGAAAGCTTTTTTTACGGATAAGGATGTCAATCGCATCATTGGCCTGGATAACAGGGCAAACCCGAAACTGGCTTCAACACTGATAGACTATGCCCATGAACGGTGGGCGGCTAAACGCCAGGTCAATAACCAGCTTTGGCGATTGGTGGCTAAGTTCATTGATGCAACTAATTTTCCCGCCATTCAAAAGATAGCTGCTTCCGAAGACCTTACTACCCGAAAGGCTGCGGCATTAACTTGTTCCCAGAGCGAATACGCGCCTGCCAGGAATTTGTTGGATAAGGTGCCGGACCTCAGAAATGATATTATTGAAAACAAATTGAACTGGTTAAATCTAAACTCCTGAATGTATGTGCTGTAATAATTCTTTAAACGAAAAAGAGGTTCAGACAAGGGAATCCATTCCTGTTGACCTGCAAAGTATCCGCGGGATGAAATTTTTTGACCCGCATGTCCATATGACCAGCCGCACTACAGATGATTACCAGGCAATGGCGGATGCAGGGGTTGTGGCCCTTATTGAACCTGCGTTCTGGCTCGGGCAGCCACGTACCGGTCCCGATACTTTCAGGGATTATTACAGTAGTTTAATCGGGTGGGAGCGGTTTCGGTCTTCACAGTTTGGCATTAAACATTATTGTACCATCGGTTTAAATTCACGGGAAGCAAATAATGAGGCACTGTCTGAACAGGTTATGGAAATGCTTCCGTTGTTTATCTATAAAGAAGGTGTGGTTGGTGTGGGTGAAATAGGGTTTGATGACCAGACGGCCCTTGAAGAAAAATATTACCGGCTCCAGTTGGATCTTGCCAAAGAAGCTGCTTTGCCCGTTCAGGTTCATACCCCGCACCGCGACAAGAAAAAAGGAACCCAGCGCAGTATGGATATAGCCCTCGAACATGGGCTTGATCCCTATATGGTTATAATCGACCATAATAATGAAGAAACAGTTAAAGATGTGCTGGACAGGGGCTTTTGGGCTGCATTTACAATATACCCTTTTACCAAAATGGGTAACGAACGTATGGTGGAAATAGTAAAGCAGTATGGTACGGAACGTATAATGATCAACTCTGCGGCTGACTGGGGTATCAGCGACCCGCTTGCTGTTCCTAAAACCGCCGCCCTTATGAAACAACGGGGCATCAGTGATGCAGACATACAATTGGTCACTTACCAGAATGCTATCACCGCTTTCGCCCAGAGTGGCCAGATTGATGAAAAGGATTTTGTTATGGTTCAAACTATCGACCAGTCGGAAAGATTTGAAGGCAATACCGTGCTTCGTGGCGGCCAGCAACCCCGGATCGATACTTCCTCTATCATCATCAGTTAAAGCAAATTCTTGGAAAAAATAATTGCGTTTTTGAAATTGATGAGGCCCGCAAATATTGTGACCTCCATCGCTGATGTTCTTGCCGGTGTGGCTATTTCAGGATATTTTTTAAACAGGGAATTTATCACCGGTCAAACCTGGCCTGTTGTATTGTTGTGCATTTCCACATTCGGGCTATATGGCGGCGGGGTTGTTTTTAATGATGTATTTGATGCCGAGCTGGATAAAATCGAAAGGCCGGAGCGGCCAATTCCCATGGGAACCATCCGGGTGAAAGAAGCTGCCTTCCTCGGTATTTGCTTATTGCTGGTGGGGATTATTGCAGCATTCCTGGTAAACCCCATATGCGGGGCCCTTTCCATTGTTATTGCTGTAGCTGCAGTGGTGTATGATAAATGGGGAAAACACCATTCTTTTTTGGGTCCTTTAAATATGGGCTTGTGCCGCGGATTAAACCTGTTATTGGGTGTTAGTATTTTGGTGTCCCAGCTCAATGTGTATTGGTACCTGGCAATTGTTCCTGTAATTTATATCGCTTCTATTACAATGGTCAGCAGGGGGGAAGTACACGGTGGAAAAAGCCAGCCTCTTTTTTTTGCAGGCTTTCTGTATATGATCGTGGCAATGTCCATTTTATATCTTGCTTTTATGCATAACAGGGTAATACTGACCCTGGTCTTCCTGCTTCCTTTTGCAGGGATGATCTTCATTCCTTTGCTTAAAGCTATTCAACTGCCGGCCGGGAAGAATATCGGCAAAGCGGTTAAAGCCGGGGTAATGGCTTTGATTTTTCTTGATGCTTCATGGTCAGCAGCTTTTGGTTCGCCTGGATTTGCGGTATTAATAACGCTGCTAATGCCTGTATCTTTATACCTGGCTAAAAAATTTTCAGTTACCTGAGGAAAAATAATTTCCGGATTAAAACTTCCAACCATTTTTTGAAAATATATATATGGATTACATAGAACAGGAATTCAGTGTGAGGTTTGATTATAAAGTATATTTTACTTCGGCACTTTTTGATCTTTCAAATACGCTTGTAAATGATTTTCTAAAGCAAAAAAACACTGCCCGGAATCAGAAGATATTTTTTGTTATTGACCAGAATGTAGCAAATGCCCATCCCCATCTTGCAGGGCAGATTTCTGCTTATTTTAAAAAATATGATACCGTTCAGTTAATTGAAGATATACTGGTAACACCCGGTGGCGAGGAATCAAAGAATGACCTCAGTTTATTTGATAAAATCCTGGATGCAGTCAATTCCTATAAAATTGACAGGCACTCCTACATCGCTGCCATTGGTGGCGGTTCCGTATTGGATGTGGCAGGATATGCTGCTGCTGTATCGCACAGGGGTATCAGGCATATCAGGATCCCTACAACCACCTTATCGCAGAATGACTCGGGTGTTGGCGTAAAGAATAGTATCAATTACTTTAATAAAAAGAACTTTTTGGGCACATTTGCCCCACCTGTTGCTGTTTTTAATGATGACCGGTTTTTACCTACGCAATCAGCACGCGATTGGCGCTCCGGCATTTCCGAGGCAATTAAAGTGGCCTTAATAAAGGACGCCGTTTTTTTTGACTGGATCGAAAGCCATGCAGGCCAACTGGTTGCCAGGGATCTTCCTACCATGAATTACCTGGTCAGGAGATGTGCTGAACTTCACCTGGACCATATTGCCGGTGGCGATCCGTTTGAAATGGGTTCTTCCCGTCCGCTGGATTTTGGCCATTGGAGTGCCCATAAACTGGAACAACTTACGGATTTCGAAGTGCTGCACGGAGAAGCTGTCGCAATGGGAATTGCATTGGATACCATGTATTCATCTGTTTCCGGAAGGTTACCTGCAGGGAAAGCTGAAAGGGTTATCCGGTTATTGATTCTTTTGGGTTTTGACATCTCCCATCCATTTATGCAGATTGATGAAAATAGTCCTGTTTTACTGGGCTTGAACGAATTCAGGGAACACCTTGGCGGCCGGTTAACAATTATGCTGCTGCGTGATATAGGAAGAGGTGAAGAAGTCCATGAAATAGACACTGATTTACTTTCTGAAGCGTCGCGGAAAATAACAGCGTATGCTGCATCTAAAGCCTTTACTGTTTAAATATTTTTATGCTTACCCATTCAGGCCAACTGACCTATTGTACGAATATTCACCATGGTGAAAACTGGAAGGATCATTTCAATGAAATCAAAAAATACTTCCCCGGCATAAAAAAGGAACTCTCCCCGGATCGTCCCATGGGTATTGGTTTGCGGTTGTCGAACATTGCCAGCATTGAACTGGTTGAAGGGGAGAATATGGCCCTGTTCACTCAATGGCTACGTGAAAATGATGCTTATGTGTTTACCATGAATGGCTTTCCATACGGCAGTTTTCATGATACCCGGGTTAAAGACCAGGTACATGCCCCCGACTGGACTACCCACGACAGGGTAGCATATACCACCAGGTTATTCCATATTTTAAAAGAGCTTTTACCCGCCGGCATGGAGGGGGGCATTTCCACATCACCGTTGAGTTATAAATACTGGTTCAAACAGGAGGATGCATTAAAAAATGCCATGAAAACCAGTACTGCTAATATTGTATTGGTAGTGGAAGAGCTGATAAAAATTCACCGGGCAACCGGTAAGATCCTGCACCTTGATATAGAACCGGAACCTGATGGCATGCTTGAAAGCGGAGTGGAATTTATGCACTGGTTTTTAACTGAATTGCTGGCTGACGGGACAAAAACTATTGCTGCTGAATTTAATGTTTCTATTCCCGAGGCAGAACGGTTATTGAAAGAGCACCTGCGCTTATGTTATGATGTGTGCCACTTTGCTATTGGCTATGAGCCCCATGCAGAAATCATACAGAAGCTTTTACAATCAGGAATTAAGATTGGTAAAATCCAGATCAGCGCGGCACTGAAGGGTAGAATGGATAAAGACATCCGGCTAAGGCAAAATGTAAAGGAAAGTTTTTCTGTATATAATGAACCAACCTACCTGCACCAGGTTGTTGCAAGGAAAAATAATGGGGACTTATTGCGGTATCCTGATCTTGCCGAAGCCTTATCCGATTATGATAATCCAGATGTAAATGAATGGCGTGCGCATTTTCATGTACCCATTTTTGAAGAAGATTTCGGATTATTACAATCCACCCAAAAAGATATTAAAGAAGTACTGCAGCTGCAGAAAGCGTTACATTTTACCAGCCACCTGGAGGTGGAAACCTATACTTGGGAAGTGCTTCCCGGATCATTGAAATTACCACTCCATGAGTCGGTCATAAGGGAATTGCAATGGGTAGTACCACAATTATAATGTAAAGGAAATTGAATCCATACAAATGAATAAAACAGTTGTTATTGATGTAGTAGGACTTTCTGCTTCCCTGGTTGGCGAGATGCCTTTTCTTAAAGGATATAGTGCAAAAAATAACCTGGCTACAATCACTCCAATGTTCCCTGCTGTTACCACTGCTGTCCAGTCGACCTACCTTACCGGCAAATGGCCTTCTGAACACGGAATCGTTGGCAATGGATGGTACGACAGGGTTGACTGTGAAATAAAATTCTGGAAGCAGTCAAACAAATTGGTACTGGCTGAGAAAATCTGGGACAATGCGAAAAAAAAGGACCCGGCATTTACCTGTTCCCAAATGTTTTGGTGGTACAATATGTATTCTACTGCTGATTATTCAGTAACGCCAAGGCCACAATACCTTGCAGATGGCCGTAAACTTCCCGATTGCTATTCATACCCGGCAGCATTGCGGGATGAGCTTCAGGATAAATTAGGTCAATTTCCCCTGTTCCAGTTTTGGGGCCCCGGGGCAAATATCAAATCTTCCCAATGGATCGCTGATGCTTCCATGCTCACAGATGATCGTTATGATCCTACGCTCACATTAATTTATCTGCCACACCTGGATTATTGTCTCCAGAAATTCGGTCCTGACCTATTAAAGGTGAAGGCAGATTTACTGGAGATTGATAAAGTAGTGGAGCAGCTGGTGACTTTCTATGAAAATAAGGGTGCAAAAATTATTATTCTTTCTGAATATGGCATCGCACCGGTTAGTAAACCAATTCACCTGAACCGCTTATTGCGGGAAGAAGGATTGTTGCAGGTAAGGGTTGAGCGGGGAACGGAATTGCTGGATGCAGGCGCTTCCAGGGCATTTGTGGTGGCAGACCACCAGGTGGCGCATGTTTATATTAATGATGCTTCGGTAACCGGACAAGTCAAAAAACTATTGGATAAAGTTCCCGGTATAGAATTAATTCTTGACAGGAAGGACCAGGCAAAATATGGCATTAACCATGAAAGGGCAGGGGATATTGTTTTGATGGCTGACGCAGATAGCTGGTTTACTTATTATTTCTGGACAGACGATGCAAAGGCACCGGATTATGCAAGGTGTGTGGATATCCATAAGAAACCCGGTTATGACCCGGTTGAAATGTTTATGACCTCAAAATTGCGTGCGGCATATAAACTGTTGCGGAAAAAAGCAGGCTTCAGGTATGTAATGGATGTTATACCACTTGATGCCAATTTGATAAAAGGTTCCCATGGACGGATTGGTGTTTCACCCGATTATTGTCCGGTAATCATAACTGGCCAGGACCTGCAAAAAAATAATATAAGCGCTGTTGATGTTTTTGACATCATCAATAATTCTGTTTTTCCCGGACAGGCGCGCTGATTACTCCCATGTACCGACCCATCCAATAGGGCAGCAGCCAGGTATCTCCTGCGCTTACGAGGCTTTTCCCATCACCTTCTGCATCAAGCCTGAATACCTGGCTGTTGTGGCGGCAAATAGGAATTTCCCCCAGGGGCAGGAGCTCACGGGTTGTTTGTCCCCTGAAATTTTCCGGCAGCAGCTCCAGGTCCTTACGGTGCGAATTGTGCACGGCCCAGTTCCGCAGGTCCAGGGGATAATTCTTAAGGTACCGGATAGAAGGGCTAAGGTCGAATGCAGTTGTGCCTGTCATGGCATAGGTGAAGTTCCACAAGGGGTCCTGCTCCGGTCTTTCTATATTCCAGTGGTCCTTTATGGCAATCCTGTATTTTTCGCGCAGGGGGGGAGTAAACGCATAGGGATAGAGTCCCCAATAGGCCAGGAAATACATTTCATCATCAGAATGATTCCATTCTTCAGAAAGGACTTTGCTTAGCTCGCCGCTGTTGTCACTCCCGATTTTTGCCATTGGCCGCATCAGGTTGTCGAGATAGCCAAACTTTTCCATCAGTTCATAGGCTTTAGTCCTGTATTTATCTTTATGTGTGAATTTATAAGCTGTTTGCAGGAAGGCGATAATATTCGAAGAAGTGATTTTACGATCGCCTACATTTTCTGGAAAGGCATTTACATATTCAGGATTCCATTTGCCCCACATAGTTGGTTGACCATCCACATCGATGATATAAAGGTTGTTGTCAACTATATATCCGATAAGGTTATCCAGGCAGGCAAGGGCCCGTTTCTTCCAGGATGGGTCATCCACGAGTTCCAGTATCGCGGTCAGTGCAAATACCTGTCCAACGGTTTGGTCACTGCTGGCTGTAGAACGCCAGGTCCAGTTGTGATGGTCTGCTGCGGAAAGCCATAAGCTGGCAGGTGAACCGGTTTTCAGTTCCCGTTCCTGCCACCCGGAGTCTTTAGCGGACTCAATTTTATAGTCCCGTTCAAAACTCCTTGCAAAAAGGCCTTTAATACCAGTTACAGTGTGTAATCTTTCAAGGGCTTCAAAAGATTCGTAAGCATTATCCCGGGCCTCTTTGGAGCCCGTTACTTTGTAGCGGTACAACTGGCTCACCAGGTACATTCCTGTCCAGAGGTTATCACTGGGTTGGTTGCCGGTCTGCCCCGATGAATAGCTTTCCGGTAATTTCACCACACTGCAATTTATCCCGTAACGGATATTTTTTTCCCGGACCTGCTGTTCATAAAACATAGCCTTGTCTTCCAGCGTCATTTTCCTGGAACAAATCTGTCCGAGTCCCTTTTCGGTAAGCACCAGGATGCTGTTCTGGGGACCTTTTTCAATGCGGAGGACATGGTTGCCTGGTAACCAGCGTTGCCCTGCGTAGTAGTTGTATTTCCCATCAGGCTCCAGGCGGTAGGCCCCCCAGGTGGATCCAAACCATAATTGTCCATCGATGTATTCCATACAGGTGATATCGGGGCAGGGTAGCTTGTCGATAAGTCCTGTGCCGGGAAGCATTACATATCCTTTTGAAGCGCCGACAGCTATTTTTCTTACTGCGCCATTGCCAAAACCGGTAGCGCAGGTAATACCCTTTCCGCTGTATATTTCTTTGAATGCCATTCCAGGTTTCCATTCAACCACTTTTTCGGGAGACACCAGCAGGAAACTATGGCTGGCTTCCAGGAAACGAATTTGTTTGAGGTTCCTGAATAAACCGTTCCAGAGCCGTTTGCCTGCCATATCCAGGTATAGCAGGCTGTCACCGTCTGAAACCAGGAAATGGAAATCATCTCCCCCTGCGAAAAGGCGGGCTCCGGGCAATCCATGATCGACCTGGAGTTTACCTGCCCAGGCATTGCTGAATAACTGTTTGTCATCCAGGTAGATGGTCTGGTTATGGTAAGTGCCAATCGCAGAAATCTTTTTAGGGATAATTGCGGGATAGGAGACATCTGCAACAAATGTTCCTGCGTAAAACTGGTTTCCATTATCGGGAACGATCAATCCGCTGTCTGAAAGGATCCGGACCTGGCCGTCGCGGTTTACTGATATGTCTTTTAAATGCAGGGATCTTTCATGCACAGGCAGATAGTACGAAACGCTATATTCCTGCCTGTATGGAAGGTCCCTGTACACAGGCTTTCCTTTGTCTCCGTCTTTTTCCTTAAACCCGGATATAAGGAGGAAGAATGATAATATGATATATAAGTCCCGCTTTCCCATAATGTATCGTTGTAATACTGTTTATGAGGAAGGGGCCTCTGTTTCATACTCATCAATAGTTAAATAAATATTTAAAGCGGGCTGGCATCAACAGGTATGCACTATTTGGTTCATGGCAGGTATTAAGGTGAAACTGTGAGGGTACCGGCCATAGCTGTGCCATGAATGGTACAATGGTAGTCAAATGTGCCGACAGTATTTGCCGTGTAAGAATAACTGCTGCCCCCTGCAATATTCCCGCTGTCGAAAGTCATTCCATCATTAGACGTTGCGGTGTGTGCGTAAGTATCACTGTTTGTCCATTTAACAACGGTTCCCTTGGCAACAGTTTTTGAAGCAGGTGTAAATGTCATGCCGCTGATTGTAATAGTAGCTCCGGTTGCGCCACCACCAGTAGGGGTGTTGTTATAGCCGTTAGTGCCACTGCTTTTGCTACAGGATAATCCTAATACCAGGCTGGTAAGGATTAAAGTAGCCAGCCCCGGATAATTAATCTTGTTCATAAAAATAAATTGGAGGTAATTAAATAAAACAAGTCGTACTACCCGGTAACGTACAATAACAACAGGAGGTTGCCTGCAAAAGAAAAAGGGTTTCATTTTCATGAAACCCTTTGCTATTTGGTGACTCCGTCAGGTTAACAGTATTTCGTTCCCTATTTACCACCCCCGGAAATAAGGGATTCCCCAAAGCATCGCCGTCTTCAATTTAAGTGCCATATTATCCTACCTTTACCCTATACCTCTCTGCTACATCACCATAACCCTTTCCACCGGCAAAGAGATCAGGGGCGTAAAGCAGCTCAATGTGGATGATATTGATTGGCCCCACCAGCATTATTATGCTCTGGCATGCCAAAAGCTTGGTCAGGATAACATAAAGGAATTTGACTGTATGATGATCAGTGAGCATTCACCGCTTGCAGCATTGAAGCCCAAGAAACCGGATACCGGTCGACGTTATAAGTAGGGTGAAATAGAAAAGAAGGACTAGCCTTTCAAGCCTGATCCTGCTTTCATATACAATATACGTAATTAATTAATGAGGGAAACGCACATAAAAGCGACCGTCAGTGATTGTTGATTTCTTTCTGGTTCCAGTTAAAGACTTTAAGAATATAAATCCACTGAAAGTTCCTTTTACATATTCAGTATTTGATTCAGTGATGCTGACGGTAAGCTGCGGTTTCTGCCAGGATGGCGGAACTGATTCAGCGCAATCGTAGTACACCGGGGCATCCGGACAATAAAGGATAGAATTAGTTACACCTGGTAACTCCGGGACCGCAGTATGATACACTTTTCCAGAATCAAAATTCCACTGGTTTGAATATAAGGTGATGCTGATTTCCCTTGGTTCTTCTGCTGCAGCAATGGTAAGTGTGTAAACACCTGCCAACTCGTTGCGAGTTGCCCTATCGTTATCAGGAAAAGCACGATAAAGACTATCTAGTTTCATATAAATACCCGGTGTTGCAATAGCAGGTTGCTTTTCTTTCTTACAGGAACTGACCAGCATGGCTGATAAAGAAAAAAACAATAAGGCCAGAAATACGGGGGATTGCATTTTCAAGTGAACGGTTTATTCCGGCAAGATAATTGGCGGCCATCAAAATTCCAAAATCATATATATGTCAATTGGGAACACCTCAAGTTTGTTAAAAGTAAGGACAGTGATATAAGTAGGGCGAAACATGGTTTTATTGCTGGAGGCCATTTACGAATATTAATTACTCATTTTTTCCTGATGGCCTGGCTGTTTTCACCTGAGGCTGTTTTTATCCACCATATTGCCAGCAAGCAATATCCTCCTGACCTGGCGCTTCTGATACACCTTGTTCCTTTTTTAGTAATTGCATTGCAATGCCCCGATAATTGGCTTGACCTTGCTGAAGCTTGCCTTGGTGTAGGTTGAGTTGCTGGAGTAGAAGGTTGAGGGCAGGATCTTTTACAAGTGCGTTATTTTCAGTTTGAGGAATGGAAGCTTCGAGAAATAGCGGATCAGTGGCTTTTATTTTTTTCTTTTTTGACTTTACTGCTGCTTTTTTTGCAATAGGCGGAAATTCTAGTTTGACTATTTTATCCTCCAGAACTTTAATTTTTTCCTTTAATTGGGCATTTTCAGACTCCAATCTTGAAATCTGTGATTGGTCAGGAAAGCAACTTAAAAAGACAAAGAAGAAGCTCCCCAGCAATGCAGTTGTAAGTAGTTTACGCTTGGAATTAGGTTTAGGTTAAGATACCATTCTTCTGGCAAATTCAGAAGCATGGCTACCTTTACGCTATGCTCTTCTATCGCATCACATATACCCTTGTCAGTGGAAAATCTTACACCGGCATAGATGTTGATTTGATACATGGCTAAGGTTTTAAGCAATATAAGAGATCATCTAAAATAATAAGTTCGAATCTATAAAGGCAAGCTTCAGGTAGGGTTACCTGGAAAACACCTTTAAATAGATGGCATTTATTGTATATGTCAGGATTTGTAAAATGAAATAAATGGCAGAAATGTCGGAATCGTGCCGGAAAGTTAGAAATGAAAAAGGCTTCCAATCTCTTGAAAGCCTTTCCTGTTCTATGTGACTCCGTCAGGATTCAAACCTGAAACCTTCTGATCCGTAGTCAGATGCTCTATTCAGTTGAGCTACGGAGCCGTTCCCGTTAAGGGAGTGCAAAGATAAGGGAAACCCCATTTATTTTCCAAATTCCCGGAACCGGAATTTGCGAATTAAACGATTTTAAGCATTGATAATCAATAGTGCCACCTTACAAAAGCTTCCATCGCAGCATACTGTGTTAATCCCAGTTGTGCGTAAAGCTTTGCCGTATTGCCATTCCTGTCTTCGGCCCTTTGCCAGAATTCGCGCGAATCTGAACCCTGAAAAGGAACCATATCTTTCTGCGACTGGTGGATAAATATGCCGAAACGCTTTTTCATCACCTGGTCCGGACTCATGGGTATTGCCATTTCAATTTCTTCAATATTCCATTCCTGCCATGCGCCTTTATAGAGCCAAACCCAACAATCTTTAACCCACTCTTCGCCGGAAGCTTTCAGCCTGCGCATAGATTCGAAAATAACATCCAGGCAAACCTTGTGTGTGCCATGCGGGTCTGCAAGGTCGCCCGCAGCGAAAATCTGGTGTGGCTTTACCTGCTTTAATAATTCAACAGTAAGCTGCACATCTTCTTCACCCATTGGTTTTTTCTCTACCCGCCCGGTTTCATAAAAGGGAAGGTTCTGGAAATGGATATGTTCGTCTTTTATGCCCACATAACGGCAGGTAGCTTTTGCTTCACCACGGCGAATCAGTCCCTTTATGGCCCTGATCTGCGCAGTATCACTTTCGCTCGTTTTTTTACTGGAAAGGAATTTTTGCGCTTCAGCCAGGATGTCGCGTGACCTACTGGAGTCTATTCCTGAAATCTCTTCAAAGCCAACCGCAAAGTCTATAAAGCGGGTTACGAATTCATCAGTTACTGCAATGTTCCCGCTGGTCTGGTAGGCCACATGCACTTCATGCCCCTGGTCGTGCAAACGCATGAAGGTGCCCCCCATGCTAATGATATCATCATCGGGGTGGGGGGAGAAAATGAGGCTTCTCTTGGGGTACGGTAAAGACCTTTCAGGATGGGTCGGGATGTTCACATCGGGCTTGCCACCAGGCCAGCCGGTAATGCTGTCCCTGAGCAGGTAAAATACCTGCAGGTTGATCTCATAGGCATCACCGTGTTCAACCAGCAAATCGCCCAGGCCATGGTCATTATAATCGCTGTTGGTAAGGGCCAGTACTGGCTTTCCCAGTTTCAGGGCCATGCTTACCACTGCCTTTTTGATCATTTTTGGGTTCCAGTCAATATCGCCGGTAAGCCATGGTGAACGGAAACGGGTCAGTTCACTGGCCGCGCTCTCATCCAGCACATATATAGCGTCATTATGTTGTTGCAGCAGGGAAGCCGGGATCTGTTCAGTTACATGCTCCTCCACTGCTTTCTGGATAACCGGTGCTTTCATTGGTCCCCAGGCCATCAGGTAAATCTTCCTGGCCTTCATTATGGTATCAATACCCATCGTAACTGCAAGGCGGGGAACCTGCGATATATTGGCAAATTCAAAAGAATTGGCAATCCGGGTTGAATTGTCAAGGGTAATCAGCCTGGTGCGTGAAAAACGGCTTGATCCCGGTTCATTGAAGCCGATATGGCCGTTATTACCGATACCAAGGATCTGCACATCAATCCCGCCGGCTGCTTCGATGGTGCTTTCGTATTCATGGCAGTATTTCTTGATAAATTCTTTCGGCCATTCACCATTGGGGATGTGGATATTTGCAGGATCGATATCTACATGGTTGAACAATTGCTCCTTCATGTAGCGGTTATAACTCTGAAGGGCATCCTTATCGATAGGATAGTACTCATCGAGGTTGAAGGTGATGACATTTTTAAAGCTCAGTCCTTCTTCGCGGTGCAGGCGCACTAATTCGGCATATACTGATTTTGGGGAAGAACCGGTAGCCAGTCCGAGTACACATTTTTTACCTTCCGCCTGTTTCTGCCTGATGATGGCAGCAATTTCCCTTGCAATAAAAACAGATCCCTGTTTGATGTTGTCGAAAATCTTAACAGGAATTTTTTCAAATGAATCGACCATGCTCATATGGCTATATTTATTTGTTGAGTGAACGAAATTATGTTATTTATTTAACCGATGCCCCGTCTGCCTGGGGTTCATAGAATGCTTTGCTGTAATTGATGCCCCACAACAGGTATCTTTTTATCTGTAACGGAAGCTTTTGCTGGAAGTTTGCGAAGCTGCGTTTTTCTTTCTGGCTCCAGAGCACTTCACTCAGTGCGCTCATCCGCGGGAAAATCATGTACTCCACTTTTGAAGGGTTGTCCATGTATTCGGTCCACACATTGGCCTGGGCACCCAGGATAAACTTTTGTTTGTCAGCCGGCAGTGCAGTTGGCAGGGGTTCGTAATTATAAACTTTGTCCAGTGGGAGGTAACCACCAATTACAACCGAATCTTCTTTTTTTGATTGCGCATAATCGAAGTACACATAAGTGTTTGGTGTCATGACCACATTGTGGCCGGAGTTAGCTGCTTCTATTCCACCATCTTCCCCGCGCCAGCTCATTACGGTAGCATTTGGTGCGAGGCCGCCTTCCAGGATTTCATCCCAGCCAATAATACTGCGGCCTTTGCTATTGATATATTTTTCCATCCGCTGGATGAAATAACTCTGTAAGGCATGCTCATCTTTAAGTCCTTTTTCCTTCATCAGTTGCTGGCAGAATTCAGATCTTTTCCAGTTGTCCTTTGGGCATTCGTCACCACCAACATGAATGTATTTGGAAGGAAACAAAGCGATCACTTCATCGAGCACCCCTTCCAGGAACTTAAATGTATTTTCTGAAGGCACGAACACATCTCTACATACGCCCCAGATTTGCTGAACCTGTTTCCCGGTGGAATCTCCTGCCCAGGCACTATTGGGGTTAAAGTAATAGGTTTTGGTCGCTTCATCAGGGAAGCAGCTTAGTTCAGGATAGGCCGCGATGGCAGCAGAAGCATGTCCCGGCATTTCTATTTCAGGGATAATAGTGATATAGCGCTTCTCTGCATATTTCACAATGTCTTTAATCTCTTCCTGTGTATAGAAGCCGCCGCTGCGGGTATTGTCATTTCCTTTACCGGGATAGTTGCCGATAATGGTGCCATTCCGCCAGGCGCCTTTCTCTGTCAGCTTAGGGTATTTTTTTATTTCGATGCGCCAGCCCTGGTCATCAGTTAGGTGCCAGTGGAAATAATTCATTTTATGCAGGGCCAGGAAGTCAATATATTTCTTTACAAAATTTACATCAAAGAAATGCCGGCCAACATCCAGCATCAGTCCCCTGTAAGCAAACCTTGGGTAGTCGCTGATATTTACAAATGGCGTTGGTAATGTATGGTTGGTTTCAGCAGTCGGGATCAATTGCAGTAAAGTCTGGATACCATAAAAGACACCAAGCTCATCATGCCCCGAAATTGTAATTCCTTTAGTATCTACCGATAAGGTGTATGCGCCGGAAACCGGGTTGGAAGTCCTTGACAATGTAAGGATGATATCCGTTTTTTTGCCGGGACTCTTAACGTCGAGTTTGTAACCAAAACTTTTCTGCAGGTATTCATTAAAAAAGTCAGCAGAATTTTCGAGTCCCTTTCCTGCCAGGCCGATTTTGGAAGCAGGGGAGACCAAATACCTGCCGGCAGTAGCAGGCATAACAATACTTACCGGTTCCGGTACAATAGCAATGGGTGATTCCTGCGCCTGGGCAAAGAGGCCGCAACAAATGGAAAGTGCTAATAAGATTTTTCGCATATCGGGTATTTTGACAATAACAGTTCGGGACGGGAAAATACTACAAAACCAGCAGTAGCAGTGAGGCAATCGTTTGAGTAAACTAAAAATCCGGAAGCAGTGCTCCCGGATTTTGCCTGAGAAATATCTGTTGCTATTTTATTATTGGCAGGTATATAGCGGATGCATTCGCGCTATTGTGTAAAATCCTGATCGTTGCTTTTTTGAAATCGCTGTCCTTCGCCTCATAAATATTCATGAATTGCTGCGGATTCCTGTCCATCAGCGGGAACCAGCTGCTTTGCACCTGGATCATCAGGCGATGCCCTTTTTTGAAAGTATGGGCAATATCCGGTAAGGAATATTTCACCTCATCAGGCGTGTTTGGTTTGAACGGGACCGGGTTCTCAAAGCTTTTCCTGAATTTTCCCCGCATGATTTCACCACGGACCAGCATCTGGTAGCCACCCATCGGGTAAGTACTGCCTTCAGCATATTTAAAGTCATCGGGGAAAACATCAATGACTTTTACAATAAAGTCGGCGTCTGTGCTGCTGATGCTCACTTTGAGGTCTGCGGTAATGGGGCCTGCAAGGGTCAGGTCTTCCGTCAATACAGGCGTCTGGAAAACCAGCACATCGGGCCGGCGGCTGGCGAAGCGCTGGTCATCGGTCATGTATTCGCGGGTGCGGCCGAAATGCACATCTTCCGTATAAGGAACAGGTTTAGCCGGGTCACTGATGTATTCTGTGAAACCCTCTTTTGCAGCAGGTTTATTCCAGTCGAGCGTACCATTGCTTTGCAGGTAAACCGGGGTCGGCTGCATTGCGGCAGGCGGCCATTGGTCCAGCTTTTTCCACTGATTTTCCCCGGAGAAAAAGATGGTAGCTTCGGCAAGTTTGGGGTCTTCCCCTTTGCCTTTTAAATAGAAATTGAAGAAGGGAAGTTCAATATTGTTCTGGTACCATTCAGAGGTACGGCTGCCAAAACGGACATTGCCCATACTGCTTCCATTAGGAGCGCTCCACTGGCCATGGTGCCATGGACCCATAACCAGTTTGTTGTTGGCAGACGGGTTTTGTTTTTCAATAGCCTTGTAAAGGTTCCAGGCACCATAGCAATCCTCGGCGTCGAAAAGTCCGCCTACCACCAGCATTGCAGGTTTAATATTATACATCGCATTCCGGGCATTACGTGCTTTCCAGAATTCATCATAATTAGGATGCGCATACAAATCCTTCAGGAATTTTACACTGTCGCCCAGCAGTTTCATGAAGTTGGGCAAGGCCCCGATCTGCAGGTAAGTCTGGTAGTTGTCATTATCCGGGAGTTTGAGTGAGCTGGACGGGCCCTGCATAGTTGGCGCGGGTCTTGGAAAACCGAAACCGCCGCCATAAAAACTGATAGCATCCACGAGGCTGAAAGCACCGTTATGATGGAAGTCATCACCAAGGAACCATTCTGTTACCGGAGCCTGCGGACTTACTGCTTTCAAAGCAGGGTGGCCACTTGCAGCAGCCATGGTAGAATAAAAGCCCGGATAGGAAATGCCAAAAACGCCAACATTCCCATTATTGTTGGGTTGGTTTTTCACCAGCCAGTCGATAGCATCATAAGTATCGCTGGCTTCGTCAATATCCTGCGGCGTTTTTTTGTCGGGGTTAAAAGGGCGCACATCTACAAATTCACCTTCACTCATCCACCTGCCACGAACATCCTGGATAACGATAATATATCCTTCACGCAGGTAATACCGCCAGTGGCTGTTCCACATCGCGCGGAAATTTTGCTCGCCATAAGGGTAACAGGAATAAGGTGTCCTGTTCATCAGGATAGGATGTTTTTCGGAACCATCCTTAGGTGCATAGATGGCGGTAAACAATTTCTTGCCATCCCTCATGGGGATGTACAGTTCCTTCTTGGTGTAATTGTCGCGGATCCAGGCAGAGTCCTGCTGGAAGATGGTTTGGGCACTTGCATTTAAAATGCTGAAAAGTGCGGCCAGTAAAATAAAAGTTTTTCTCATGAAATGTTGTGTTATACGATATAATTAGGATTGCTAAAAGTACTGAATTGCATCCTGAAATGCAGTACATTTCACCTTCAAATAATCATATTAAAACCAGCAGTAATGGCTTTCCTGTTCGAAATAATAGCATTTGATATTGGCAGTTGCCGATTAATAGAAAAAGCAGGCGGCGGGCGGATAGAGCTCTGTGCAAACCCGCTCGAAGGTGGTACGACCGTTTCCTATGGCATGATGAAGGCCGCCCGGAAAGCGGTAAGTATTCCAATATTCCCGATAATCAGGCCCAGGGGCGGGGACTTCCTGTATACCGATGAAGAGTATGCGATAATACAACAGGATATCCTGTTATGCCGCGAAACAGGAATGGATGGTGTTGTGTTTGGCATGCTGGACAAAGATGGAAATGTAGATATCCCGAAGATTTCCAGGCTGGTAGAACTGGCCTATCCCATGGAAGTAACCTTCCACAGGGCGTTTGACCATAGCCGTGAACCCCTGAAGGCTTTGGAAGATATTATTCAATGTGGCTGCAACAGGATACTCACATCCGGGGCTGCAGATACAGCCATAGAAGGGATTGAGCTGATTAAAGCCTGTGTTGCGGCAGCAGATGGCAGGATTACCATTTTGCCGGGATCGGGCATCAGGTCGGGCAATATAAAAGCATTGGCAGCAGCAACGGGACTAACTGAGTTCCATAGTTCCGCCCGTAAAAAAGTAGCGAGTGCCATGTCATACCGGAATGGTAACATCCATGAGGAAGGGGGGACGTATGGGGTGGACCCGGAAGAGGTGGAGGCGTTGGTGAGGGAGGTGAGCGGTGAGCGGTAAGCAGTAAGCGGTGAGCGGTAATTCGAAATAAAAAAGCTACCGGATTTTCCGGTAGCTTTTTTATTTGAGTTTTACATTTTATTTTTCTGCCTGCATATCCATGACCCCACCGCTCACCGCTTACGGTTTACCGCTCACCTACTTTATCTTCGTAATCTTCAACACATTCGTCGGCAAGTGCTCATTAACAGGAGTGCTGCCAGTGCTGACTACAACGTCCTTGCTTTTAATGAATCCCCTTTCCTTGAGGATTTCGATCTGGTCAGAAATGATGTCGTCAAGGCTTTCTTCTTCTTCATAAAAGAAGGCACGAACACCCCAGCTAAGGCTTAATTGGTTAACCAGGGTCCTTTCCTTGGTGAAAATATATAAAGGAGATTTAGGGCGGTAGCTCGACAGCATAAATGCGGTATAGCCACTTTGCGTCATACCCACCAGGGCTTCAGCATTTACATCCTTGGCCATCTTGCAGGCATTATAGCAAATAGCATCGCTTAAAAAAGAAGGGGAGTGTGGTTGGGGGGTTAAGTCCTCCTCGCGGTTGAAGTTATAAGCCTTCCTTTCAATTTCACCGATGATCTTGCTCATGGTTTCGATAACCAGCACCGGGTGTTGCCCGGTTGCGGTTTCACCGCTAAGCATAACAGCATCAGCGCCTTCAAGCACTGCATTTGCCACATCCGTAACCTCGCTTCTGTTGGGTTTTACACGGTCAATCATGCTCTCCATCATCTGGGTAGCAACGATAACCGGTTTCGCCCTGTGCATACATTTGCGGATAATATCTTTCTGGATCAGGGGAACCTGTTCCATGGGGATCTCAATACCCAGGTCACCGCGGGCAATCATCACACCGTCGCTTTCAATAATCAGGTCGCGGAGGTTGGTAATCGCTTCAGGCATTTCGATTTTAGAAATGACTTTTGTCTTGCTCTGGTGCCTGTTCAGTATAGAACGCAGTTCACGCAGGTCATCCACGCGCTTAACAAAAGAAAGCGCAACCCAGTCGAGTTTTTGTTTGATAATAAAATCGAGGTCAACCAGGTCTTTTTCGGTTAATGCAGGCAGTGATATTTTAGTATCCGGCAGGTTAATACCTTTCTTGGAAGAGAGGTTGCCGCCCAGGGTTACTTTTACTTTTACGTCGTTGCTTTTGGTGATTTCAACAACTTCCACTTCAATCTTGCCATCGTCAATAAAAATCCTGTTCCCAACAACAACGTCCTGGTGGAGGTTGGGGTAACTAACATAAATTTTCTCCAGGGTGCCAATGCATTTTGTATTGGTGAAAGTGAGGATATCACCTTCCTTTACATGTAGTTTGTTGTGTTCAATTTCACCCACCCTTAATTTCGGACCCTGCAAATCGCCAAGGATGGCAATATTATAAGGTTCAGTTTTGTTGATATTCCGGATATGTTCAATAATTGCCGCTTTGTCTTCATGGGATCCATGGGAGAAATTCAAACGGAAAACATTCACCCCGGCTCTAACCAGTGCTAATAATTGGTCATAAGTATCACAGGCGGGGCCAACAGTTGCTACAATTTTTGTTCTTTTGAAAGCATGTTGAATTCCTGCTTCTTTATCCATTTCCTGGTGCAGGTATTTCGAAGCGTGTTTAGACATATTTTTCTATTTCGTTGCTTGCTTATTGGTATCAGGATGCCAGGATCTTAACGATCTTCATCCACTCTTCATTAATTTTTTGTTTGGCCTTTACTGCATATTCCAGTTGGGTATAATGCATTTTATTGTTCTGGATGCCTACCATAACATTGTGCCTGTTGGTCATTAAAGATTCAACCGCATGGTAACCCATCCTGCTGGCAATAAGCCTGTCCAGGCAGGTAGGAGAACCGCCTCTCTGGATATGCCCAAGGATACAAACCCTTGTGTCAACGTTAGGTAATTTCGACTTAACGTGTTTGGCAACTTCTTCTGCGCCGCCAAATTCATCGCCTTCGGCAACAACAATCAGGTTAACCAGTTTTTTGCGCTTTTCTTTTTCGAGCAGGCTTTCTACAACGCTGTCGATATCTGTCTTGCGCTCCGGGATAAGTATGTGTTCTGCGCCTGTGGCGATTCCGCTGTGTAAGGCAATATAACCAGCATCACGGCCCATTACTTCGATAATGAACAACCGGTCGTGTGCATCTGCAGTGTCCCTGATCTTGTCAATTGCTTCAACAGCTGTGTTTACAGCGGTGTCGAACCCGATTGTAAAATCAGTTCCTGCAATATCCTTATCAATTGTGCCGGGGATACCGACGCAGGGTATGTCGAATTCCTTGCTGAATTTCAGGGCACCATTGAAACTGCCATCGCCACCAATTATAACCAATCCGTTTATACCTCTTTTCTTCAGGTTTTCGTAGGCTTTCAACCGGCCTTCGTATTCAAAAAATTCTTTACACCGTGCAGTTTTTAATATAGTTCCGCCGCGCTGGATAATATTAGCCACAGAGCGTGACTCCATTTGAAATATATCATCATCCACCATCCCGCTATATCCTCTCAACACGCCATGAACTTCCAGACCGTGGTAAAGTCCCGTACGCACTACTGCCCTAACCGCTGCATTCATACCGGGAGCATCACCACCTGAAGTTAATACGCCAATTTTTGTGACCTTGCTGTCATTCATTGAATTAAATTAGTTTGTTTTAACAAGCTTATAATGGCTGGCAAGCTTAGTAATCCTGACAAAAGGATTGATTATGCGCGCCAAAAATAAGGATTTGCCCTGATTATGAAGGGAACAACCCCAATACGTGTTTTCAGGAAATTGGCTGTTTAGCATTTTTTTTCCGGAATGCCAGTAAAACAGGGCGTTGTATCGTTGCTTACATTTGTTAGTTTTTGGGAATTTTTTTTCAGGTTCCTTTCATTTGGCAGGAAGCAGGGACATAAAAGCAGAGATATGCAAAAAATAGTAATAACAGGTGCGAATGGAATGGTTGGACAAAACCTTGTTCAAATATTATTAAAAAAGGGATATACAGTTGTTGCCCTTGGAAAGGGAGACCAGCGTTTCAAGGTTCAATCGGATCAGTTTTCTTACTATTCCGCAGACCTGACACATCCTTTTGAAGTACAGTCCATCCTGGCAAAAGAACAACCCGATTGTATTGTGCACTGTGCAGCGATGACCCAGGTAGATGACTGTGAATTAAACCAGAAAGAGGCCCATGCATTAAATGTAGAGGCCACCGCGCGCCTGCTGCTGGATGCTGAAGCTTACAGCAAATTCTTTGTCTTTCTATCCACCGATTTTGTTTTTGATGGGGAAACCGGACTGTATAGTGAAACAGACCCGGTAAAACCAATCAGCTGGTATGGGCAAACAAAAGTAGAAGCGGAAGCTATCGTGGAGACAGCAGAAATTCCCTGGGCGATTATAAGGACCTGCCTGGTATACGGGTTACCGGTAGAGGCTGGCCGGCAAAATTTATTCAGTTGGGTGAAAAGTAGCCTGGAAACAGGTAAGGCCATTAAAGTAGTGGATGACCAATGGAGGACACCAACCTGGGTGCAGGACCTGGTGAATGGCATTGTTCTGGTCATTGAACAAAAAGCAACCGGCATCTGGCATTTATCTGGTGAAGACCTGCTCACCCCTTACCAGATGGCCCATGCCATTGCGGAAAAATTCAACCTGGATAAATCGCTTATTGAAAGGGTGACCGCTAACAATTTCTCACAACCCGGAAAGAGGCCGGCAAGGACTGGTTTTACCATTGAAAAAGCAAAGACCCGGTTGGGTTATGCACCAGGGGATTTCCGTAACAACCTGGATCGGTTAAAGGGATGATTGTTCCGGCAGGAATATTTCAGCCATCATACAACGGGCGCTTCCCCCGCCATTGGTTTCAATAGTTGATATATCTGAATGGATGATTTGGTTATAGGCCTCCAGTTCTTTTACCTGTGCTGCTGTTAATGAATGGAAAGCCTGGGAACTCATGACCAGGTAAGTTTCCCCTTCATTGTTCTGCACCTGCAACATATTGCCGGCAAAGGAATTCATCTGGCCAGGGGTAATATCTATTACTGCCTTGTTGCTGTCTTTGATGGCTTTCAATACCCTGGCTTTATCAGCTTCATCGGTTATGGATGCCAGGCAGATCACCACATACTTGTCGGCGACGCACATCATTACATTGGTATGGTAAATTTCCTGGCCCTTCTGGTCGCGCGCAAAAAATGTAACAGGACTGTAGTGCATGCGGGTACAGAATTCTTCTACCAGTTTTTTATCTGTCCGTGGCGACAGGCATGCATATGCAATCCGGTTTTCACGGTCCAAAACCATGCTGCCGGTTCCTTCCAGGAAATGATTGCTGGCTTCCCCGGCAGTCAGGTCAATCAGTTTATGCTTTGTAAAACGGAGATAGATATTGTCCAGCACATGTTGTTTCCTTTCTGCCCTGCGGTTTGCAGCAAACATCGGGTACAATATAACTGTGCCATCTTCATGGAAGCTCACCCAGTTATTGGGAAAAATTGAATCCGGTGTATATGGTTCAGGAGTATCGTTGACCACCAGCACATTAATGCCATGGTGCTGCAGCTTAGTAACAAAACCATCAAATTCCTTCCTGGCTTTATTTTGTGCATCCAGGTCCTGGCCCTTCACCTGGAAGGCATTATTCACGGCAGTTTCAGCATTGAAGCTGAAGTTTACCGGCCGGATCATTAAAATGTTGGAGGTTGATTGCATGGCAATAATTTAATCAATTGGGTCCCTTAATATAGGCATGCTCATACAGTGAAAGCCACCCCTTGCCCGCGATAATTCTGCGGATGGCATAAGGATAAGGCAATTTTTCAGGCCTTCAGTAGTGGCACTGCCATTTTCCAGCTGTTCCAGTAATTCACCGGCTGGTATAACCGAAAAACCAGCTGCCCGGAAAGCGTCGGCTGTTTTGTCATTGCGGTCGTAACCCAATACCACGCCTTCTTTCAGCGCCAATACATTGCAGGAGTCGGTCCATTGTTCACGGGCATCGAAAGGGAATTCGTTGTTGCCGGAATAAATGAATTTTACTTTTTCTTCGCTGTTTAAATCATTCCTGCTGATATCCGTAAGCAGGTCTTCCAGGTTATCAAAATATACAGGGTTTTCGATATCCTTTTTCCTGAATTGGATAATCCTTATTTTATTATCATCCTTTTTCCCTTCAAGGATACGTTGCACGATATCGGCATCTTCTTTCTTAATAGATTTTTTGGAGAAGGCGCCGAGCATCACCCAGACATTTCTTTTTACCTGTGTGAAAACAGTATCAATATGCATGTAATCTCGCTTCTTGGGAATCTTTACAATAGATATTTTCTTCACCACGTTTTTTTCAAAAAGTGCATGTACGGCCTGGTGTGCGGCTTCCAGGCTGGTCCTTTCACTAACGCCAATCAGCACATGATCTTTGCTGACCACCATTACATCGCCACCTTCCAGTGTAACTTTTTTGTCGTCCCCTTCCCTGGGCAGCAGGAAATGCTGGTGGGTGTCGGGAAGTTCAATAATATTATCGCGCAGGTCGGCAAATAAAGGGTGGTTGAAGAAAATATAACGCATCAGCAGGGCTTCCCTGGTGCGGGCCTTTTTAGCTGGTTTATTCAGGAGAATATGGTTATTGATGGTAATACCGATATCCCTGGTAAAAATGAAATTGGGGATGGGGGCGAACAGCATGGTGGTATCAGAATCGGTACCGCTGATAAATATTTTTGCCAGGTCTGATGGGTGGTAATTCAGCAGGTCCTGCTGCACCTGGTAGGAGCAGCCTTCCACTGCACAAACAGAAGCTACCAGGGTTAACCTGATTTCGCGGTTTTCCAGGATTTCTTCCAGCAGCCATTGCAGTTCAATTACTTTATCTGACCGGAAGAAATCCGGATGCCCTGGTTTATAAAAATTCCTGTCAGCTGCTTCGGCATCAATATCCTTCAGCCTGCCTTTAATCTTTACCGGGTCCAGGAAGTACAACAGGATCTTGGTATAGAAGTCATACTCTTTCCGGCGGATGGTATCGAGGTGAACGATATCTTCAAAAAGCCAGTCCTGCGCCTTTGAAGGAACAACTTTTCCGATACCGCTATCCGGGCTATGCACTAAAAGTCTTCGGAGGGTACCAATTTCACTGGTAACTGATGCAAACGTTATTTCTTTAGGCATAAAAACAGATTGGTAACTAAATGGGGATTTAGTAAAAAAGTCCGGGGTACAAGGTAGTTATTCCTGTATGTTAAAACCTACCGGAACCATTAATGATCCAGTTAACCTGTTACTCCCTGATGGCAACCAACGGAACATGGGTATGGTAAAGCAATTTTTTGGTACTGCTTTGGTTGAAAAGAGAGGATAAAAAACTATGTTTCCTGGGAACTGTAATAATAAGGTCAATTTTAAAATCCGCTGCGAAAGTATTGATTGCGTCTACAAAATCCATGATCCTGATAAAATAGAATTCAGGTGAAAAATCTGCAAGCAAAGATTGCATTTCAGCCCTCTCTTTTTTGTATTCGTCGGTAAGTTCAACATAATGGTCAACGTCAACATTTACAATATGCAGGTTTGCCCTGAAGAAGGACAGGAGTTGCTTAAGTTGTTTAATAGGTGTGTGGGTACTCACCTCTTTTAGTGTTGTTGCAAACAATATATTTTTTATGCCGGTGTATTGTGCATCAGGGGGCACGATCAATACGGGGCAAACTGCCTCGAGTGCCATGTTCAGCGCATTACTGCCCATCAGCAACTGTTCCAGCCGGGTAGCGCCTGTAAGTCCCATTACTACCAGGTCAGCTTCATGGTGCCTTACGTAGCGAACCAGGGTATCTGTTAAGGAAACCCCTTCTTCAGCCACAATTTCCACGGAATCAGAAGGGGATAATTCTGTTACAAAATTTTGCAGTGCCGTTTCCACAATTTTTTTTCGGCTTTCCCGGTCATTCTGTACCGGCGTACCGTCAGAACCTGCAGGTACTTTACTGAATACATGGTAAAATATCAGCCTGGAATCTATAATACCAGAGGCCATTGCAAGGGCAAAACGGGCAGCATTACGCGATGTCTCCGAGAAGTCTATTGGAACGAGGATTACTTTCATGGTGAAAATTTACTGATTTTTCAAATATAATACATGATCCCTTGCCATGTATTACCTTTGCGCCCGTTATGAAATACCATTCCGAAATAGAACGACGCCGAAGTTTTGCGATTATTTCCCACCCCGATGCCGGTAAAACGACCCTGACCGAGAAATTGCTCTTATTCGGAGGTGCCATCCAGACCGCGGGAGCTGTAAAAAGCAATAAGATCAAGAAGCATGCTACGTCTGATTTCATGGAAATCGAGCGCCAGAGGGGTATTTCCGTGGCTACCTCAGTAATGACATTTGAATATAAGGGCATCCTTATTAACCTTTTGGATACCCCTGGTCACAAGGATTTTGCCGAAGATACTTACCGGACCCTTACAGCTGTTGACAGTGTAATACTGGTTATTGACAGCGTAAACGGGGTAGAGGAACAGACCCGCAGGCTGATGGAAGTCTGCCGGATGCGCGACACCCCGGTTATTGTATTTGTGAATAAAATGGACCGGGATGGTAAAAACCGCTTCGACCTGATAGAAGAGGTGGAAAAAGAGCTCAGTATCCATTTACACCCAATGACCTGGCCAATTAACAGCGGAAAGGACTTTAAAGGGGTCTATAATCTTGATAATAAGAGCCTGCGACTTTTTGCAGCCAGTACCAAGGCAGAGGAGGACGATGTGCTGCACATCAGCGACCTTTCGGATCCCTTACTGGATGAAAAACTAGGGGAGCGCGATGCGGCCATCCTGCGGGAAGACGTGGAATTGGTTGATGGCGTACACGGGGAACTCCATGTTGCAGATTACCTTGCAGGGAAAGTGGCGCCGGTATTTTTCGGGAGTGCCGTTAATAATTTCGGCGTAAAGGAAATGCTGGACACTTTTATAAGGATTGCCCCAACCCCCAGGAGCCGGGAAACCAGCAAAAGAAAGGTGGATGTGGAAGAAGACAGGTTCAGCGGGTTCATATTTAAGATACATGCTAACCTCGACCCCAAACACCGCGACCGGATCGCCTTCCTTAGGGTTTGTTCCGGTAAATTTGAACGCAATAAGTATTTTCATCATGTTCGGTTGGATAAAGACGTTAGGTTCAGCAATCCCTATAGTTTCCTGGCCCGGAGCAAGGATGTAATTGAAGAGGCGTACCCTGGGGATGTTGTTGGTTTATTCGATACCGGGAATTTTAAAATTGGCGATACGCTTACTGAAGGCGAAGATTTTTATTTTACCGGCATTCCTTCTTTCTCCCCGGAAATATTCAAGGAAGTGGTGAACAAAGACCCGATGAAAACCAAGCAGCTGGAGAAAGGATTGCTGCAATTAACCGATGAAGGGGTTGCCCAGTTGTTTACCCAGTTTGGTGGCAATAAAAAGATTATTGGTTGCGTAGGTGAACTGCAATTTGAAGTTATCCAGTACCGCCTGTTACAGGAATATGGTGCTTCCGTGGAATTCAAGGCCCAGCCATATTACAAGGCTTGCTGGTTAACCAGTAAAGATGAAAAGAAGCTGCAGGATTTCACCCGTTTTAAATCGTCCAATATTGCGGAAGATAAAGACGGGCATGTGGTTTACCTGGCACAAAGTGAATGGTTCCTGAATACCGAACGGAACAACAACCCGGATATAGAATTCCATTTCACTTCTGAAATCCATAAAGCGGATCAGTAATCCGGAGAGATACCATAATAATTTGAAGGGGTTATGTTTAATAACTCCTTTTTTATTGCAGGACTGACTTTAAGGCTCCTGATAAAAGTCTGGATGGTCTTTTTGTCGATAGCGTTTTTGCCGCGGGTAAGGTCTTTTAAAGCTTCATAAGGTTTGGGATAATTTTCCCTGCGGAGGATAGTCTGTATGGCTTCTGCAACAACGGCCCAGTTATTTTCAAGGTCGTCAGCGATTTTTCTTTCATTAAGCACCAGTTTACCAAGGCCCTTTTCAATAGAACGGAAGGCCAGGATGATATGGGCGAAAGGCACCCCAATATTGCGGAGAACCGTTGAATCAGTGAGGTCACGTTGCAGCCTGCTGACCGGTAGTTTACCCGATAAGTGCTCCAACAGGGCATTGGCGATACCCAGGTTGCCTTCTGCGTTTTCAAAATCAATCGGGTTTACTTTATGTGGCATAGCCGAAGAGCCTATTTCCCCTTTTTTTGTTTTCTGCTTGAAGTAATCCATGGAAATATAAGTCCAGATATCGCGGCAGAAATCCACCAGGATGGTATTGATCCTTTTCATTGCATCAAAATGCGCAGCCAGGTTATCGTAGTGTTCAATCTGCGTAGTAAACTGCTGTCTTTGCAGGCCTATTGAGGCAACGAACTGATCGCCCAATACAGGCCAGTTCTTTTTGGGGAACGCAACAAAATGGGCATTGAAATTTCCTGTCGCCCCACCAAATTTTGCACTGAAGGGCACATTAATGAATTGCTCTACCTGGTTTTCAATCCTTTCCACAAATACCATGATTTCTTTGCCAAGGCGTGTCGGGCTGGCTGGTTGTCCATGTGTCCTGGCGAGTAGTGTTATATTCCGCCAGCTATGGGCCAGGATTTTAAATTCATTATTCAGGTTGAGTAAAGCCGGGAGGTATTCAAATTCGATGGCCTGTTTCCAGGACAGGGGAATGGAAGTATTGTTGATATCCTGGGAAGTTAACCCGAAGTGCACCCATTCCTTTAACTGCCCGATGCCGCACTGGTCGAGCTTTTCCTTTATGAAATATTCGACCGCTTTAACATCGTGGTTGGTGATTTTCTCTGTCTCCTTAATATGAAGTGCATCAGCCGGACTAAAATCGGCAGCTGCCTGTTTCAGGAAATTCCTGGCTTTGACGGGCAGTTTAAATAAACGGTTATCAGCAAGGAACAAGAAGTATTCGATTTCTACGATCACCCTGTATTTCATCAAAGCATATTCAGAAAAATACTCATCTAACTGATGCAATTGATTACGGTAGCGGCCGTCAATAGGGGAGATGGCAGTAAGTGCTTGAAGTTCCATGTTTATTTAATAAGCGTTTCCAATCTGGAATGTCCTGTACATTTGCGAAATTAAATCAAAGCGAGTGGACAGAAAAATCAGAGTAGGGGCGGTGAGTTATTTAAATACAAAGCCGTTGATATATGGACTGGAGAAGGGTTTAATGAAAGATGACATTGAACTTGTGTTGGATTACCCGGCCAATATTGCCCAAAAACTTTTGAATGATGAGATTGATATCGGGTTGGTGCCGGTAGCAATTATACCAAAATTGAAAGAGTACCATATTGTATCAGGTTATGGGATTTGCTCAAACGGTCCTGTAGCATCTGTTTGCCTGTATAGTGAGGTGCCGGTAGAAGAAATAACAGAAGTGTATATGGATTACCAGAGTCGCACTTCGGTAAGGCTTGCCAGGATATTGTTGAAAGAATACTGGAAAGTTGATCCATTGGTGAAGGATTTTGGTGAAGATTTCAGTTTGCAGGTCGGTGGCACTGCTGCCATAGTGCTGATTGGGGACAGGGCTTTGGAGCAAAGAGGTAAAACAGCCTATATCTATGATCTCGGGCAAGCCTGGAAAGATTTTACCGGGTTACCATTTGTGTATGCTGCATGGATTAGCAATAAAAAACTCCCTGAAAAATTCGAACAGGATTTCAATGCAATGAACCAGTATGGTCTAGACAGGCTGGAGGAAGTTATTAAAGAATATCCCTATCCCTATTATGATCTGGACGAGTATTACAGGAAGAATATTGAATACGCATTATCACCAGAAAATAAAGCCGGACTTGATCTTTATTTAAGTTATTTGCGCAAATACCAATGGTGATAAGATTATTTTCTTTTTACCCATTTGTCCCAGACAGTTTTTTCAACCCAGTCATTTATTTGGGATGAAATCTTCATGAAATAGAGGCCGGGTAAAATAATTATGCAAAAAAGGGATGTGCGTACAAAACAATCAAAAAAGATATTTGGTTGCAAAGGCAGGATATTGGCCAGGAAAATAGCAACAACAGCAATGATGACGGCCCAAAGGTCTTTCATAGTATAAGGTTGCATGCCAAATTTGAACCATAAAAACCCAAAGCGCATAGCATTATAAAAAGTCAATGAAATCAGGGTGGAATAGGCAGCGCCCATCAATCCATATCGTGAAATCAGGAAGTAGTTCATGGGAAGCGCCACTATAGTGTAGATCACATTTGTGGTAAAATCAACTTTCCAGAAGTTGGATGTGCCGATAATCTGGCTGTTGGCGCCAGTGCCCAGGTCAATCAGTTTTCCAACACCCATAAACAGGATAACTGCTTCAATACCGGAAAAGTTTTTTCCCAGGAAGCTGCCAATATTGTGCAAGTTTAACCAGATCAATCCGAACATAACCAGGCCAACAACTAATAAATTGGTTACACTTTTTTGGTAGATCCTTTGGATATGTGCAAGATCTTTGTTTTTCCAGGCTTCGGCCAGCACGGGTATGGTTACGGAGTTCATGCTGCGTTGCGGCACTTCCAGCAGTGTTACAATATAGGTGGCAATGGTGAATATGGCAGTATCTGTTAATCCGCGGTCACCCTTGGCCGATAGGATGAAAGTATCGACGGTCCTGGAGAGCAGGTTTAAGAACTGCGCGCCGAAGACGAACAATCCAAAGTTAGTCATCTTGCCACTGAGCCGGGTGGTCACCGAACTCAATTGCGGAACGAATTGAAACTGGCGGGTTTTCCTCAGGATTAAAAATAAGATAGCAACCGGTAGAAAATATGAAACAGAAAACAAGTGGTAGAACTCTTTTTCACTGATAGTTTTAAAACCTACAATAACCAACAGTAAGGTGAAGAATACCCGGGGCAATAATTCCCGGAGGCTATTTGATAATACGCCTTTGTGAAGGGAGATAGCAAAGCTTTCAAGCCACATAAAGCATAGCATAAAAAAGCAGTAAGGATAAACCAGGTAGCTGTATTCGACAAATAAGGGTGATTTTTCACTGAATTTGCGAACGATAATATCCCTTGCTAACCAACCTGTAAAACTCATTATTAATAGTCCGGCAAGGCAAATCATTCCTGTTACAAAGGGCAGGTCTACTTGGTCTTTATTCAAATAGGACTTATAAAACGGAAAGAACTTATAGATCACCGGTAGGCTTCCCAATGTGCATAGCGTAGCAAGGGTAAGGCCGGCATCTGCAATAATACGGGTCAGTCCCAGTTGTTCAGTTGTAAGGATTTTCGGGGATAGGACAAGCATATTGATGGCACCAATAGTAAACCCAATCATGATCATAGCGGTGGATTGGATGCTTTTTGTTTGTATCGTCGCCATTGTAATTTTGTTCTATAATATCCGTTTTACAGGTTATAGTGGCTGCAAGCTGGAGATTTTAATGCAAAATATATTTAATTCACTTGTTTTTTTCAGAATAATTCCTTCTTTTCGCTGCCACCTTTCTAATCCCTTAATTAATGCAATCCGGCAAGTTAGTTATTCCCTATTTTATATTATTTATTTGCTTTTGTCTTTTTACCACGAACATTTTTGCGCAAAATAAAACAGCAAACAATCCATCACTTAGCATATTGGGAGAACAATCTGTGGTTTCCTTTACCGCACCCGATACAGTTTGTGTAAATACCCCAATTAATATTGTAAATACGTCCTCCAATGTAGCTACCAGTTACTGGAGCTTTTGTTCCGGGGATTTGAATTCTGTACCAACAGCAACGAATTTGGGTAATCCGGGCGGTTACCTGGATTGGCCTGTATTTATGGATTACGTTTTTGATAATGGCAAATACTATGCCTTTGTGACCAATTACCGTGGCGGGAATATTTTGCGGTTAGATTTCGGGAACAGTTTATTAAATACGCCAACACCTGTGAATATCACCAACCTTAATGGCGTAATACCTCCGGGAGATGGGGCAGAATGCATACAGGTAGTATTTAATGAAGGTAAATGGTATGGTATTATGGTAGCCGGATATCCGCCTGTAGGATATTCACCCAGGATAGTTAAAATTGAATTCGGGGCTAATATTGAAAATGTGAATCCTTTAACTGTTGATTGGGGTAACATAGGGAATTTATTACAGCCAATTGATTTGAACGTTTTCCAGGACGGGGGAAATTGGTATGGATTAACCGTAAATGCGGAAAACAATACCATCACCAGGTTCAATTTTACAAACTCCTTTGATAATATTCCAACAGCTACAAACCTGGGCAATATTGGGGGGTTGGAATATCCGACCAGTATTTTTCCCATTAATGATAATGGAAACTGGAAAGTATTCATTACCAATGCAGGCAATAATACAACAACGAGTGGCAATTTTTCTTTATCGAGGCTGGATTTTGGCAGTTCATTGTTAAATACGCCAACCGGTGTTAACCTGGGTAATCCAGGGAATATATTAAAGCATCCAAGGGACATTACTATCCTTAGAACCTGCGGTGAAACAGTTGGATTTTCCGTTAATGGGATGCCCGGCACCAATGACCTGGTAAAACTTGATTTTCACAACGACCTCAATGTTGTTCCGGAAGCTACTTCATTTGGGAATATCGGAGGTTTTGATTTTCCGCATTCGATTTCTAAAATATTCAGGATTGGGACTGACCTGTTTTGTTTTGTAACCAATGTCCGCAACAATACAATTTCAAGGATCAGGTTTGCCGGATGTAATAATTCATCTATACAATCCTCAAATGCATTTACCCCTCCAGCATTTAGCTATGCCCAGCCGGGCAAGTACACGGTTAATTTGTTTGCAAATGAAGGCCTGCCTAACCAGGGAACTTTTTGTAAACAAATAACAGTTGTTGCGCCTCCGGCAACTGTTTTGGGAAATGATACCAGTATTTGCAAAAACAGTTTATTGCAATTGAATACACTCGATAGTAATTATAAAGTTATTACCTGGTCCACAGGTGAAAAAACAAGCCTTATTACTGTTAAGGGTGCGGGTAAATACTGGGTTGATGTTTTAACGAAGTTCGGATGTGCCGCAAAAGATACTATCCAGCTGTCAGAATTACCTGTGCTATCATTTTCACTGGGAACTGATACCAGTATTTGTGCTAATACCAATTTCAGGTTAAATGGTCCGCCGGGTGCTGATTCATATTTGTGGAGCAATGGTAATAGCAGCAATACTATTCCTGTTACATCATCCGGAAACTATGTTTTACAGGTTACAAGTAAAGGTTGTATTTCAAAAGATTCCATTGATATTGTTGTAAAAAATGCAACGCCTGTAAACCTGGGCATTGATACATTTATTTGTAAAGGGAAAACAATTATGCTTGATGCCGGTATTTATGGAGAAAATTACCGGTGGAATACAGGTGACGATGGTAAAGTGATACAGATTGCCGGGCCCGGGGATTATTCAGTATCAGTGACTAATAATGGATGCGTAGCAGCAGATACCATAAAAGTTTTATCCCGGAATATTCCTATAGTGGACCTTGGGCGGGATATAACTATTTGTGAGGGTCAGCCTGTAAGTGTCCAGGTGAAAGTGAATGATGGATTTTTCTCAGGTTGGCTGGATGGTTCTACTGACCAGGTAAGGACTATAACTCAATCGGGGACATATATAGCAACGGCATTGAATTCCTGCGGTACAGGCATGGATAGCATTTTGATTTTCAAAGGAGGTAATCCAAATACATCCTTACAGCTTCCGAATGCTTTCACACCAAATAACGATGGAAAGAATGAGTGCTTTGGTCCTAAATCATGGGGTGCTGTAACAAATTATTCCATGATAATATTCAACAGGTTTGGTCAGCAGGTTTTTACAACTGAACGCCCGGATGTTTGCTGGGATGGTACTTTTAAGGGCATTAAACAGCCCAATGGTACTTATGTTTACATTGTCAGGGGACAGTCCGGCTGTGGGTTGATAGACAAAAAGGGGATAGTTAATTTATTGCGGTAAATTAACTGCTCATTTCACTTTTACCATAATTGCATGGCCGTTCAGGTTATGGACGATGATCCTGTCAGGTTTGTTTTTTTGTTCGTTTACATATCTTGTAACTCCATCACAGGAATGAAAAGCATAATCATCGAAAACAATGACGCCGCCAACAATCATTTTATCCCAAATCCAGTTAACGATATCGTTTGCTGAATCGTAAACATCTACATCAATGTGACAAAAGCCAAATATGGATCCAGGCTTAACCAGGTGTGCAGAATCTTCCGGGAATATTCCTTTTATTATTTTGTAGTTCCTGTATACGTTTGACAAAAGGTTTTCCACAATTTCCTGGGATGTATCCGCATGTTCTCCACCGCTATAAAATCCATCTTTTTTCGAAGCCTTTGCAACGCCGGTAAAAGTATCAGCGATGTAAAAATCAGCTTTCGAATTTAATAATTCCAATTTCCGGCCAACAATAGCTGCAGTACCGCCCCTCCAGACACCGACCTCCAAAAAACCTGCATGGTTGTTTACATGGTAAATATTTCCTGCCAGTTCCCATAATTCGTAACAGCGATAAATATCTACCAAGGTATTTTCCTTGATTTGCTGGTAGATTTTCATAAATTCTTCATCCCCGAGCCAGGGTGCATAATTGGCTGAAGGGATCACAATATCATATTGAAATTCATTTTGCCTGAACTTCAGGTTGCCTTTAACGGTGGGTGGCTTAACCAGGTATATGCCCCGCTTTTTGAGTATCGATTGTAATAATTTTTTTAACATGATCGTCTGTAATAAAAATAATAGTCTTTAAAAATATGCAGGGCAATCGGCCATTTCACTAATAGATTTGCTTAAACAGTTTATTCCTGAGGTCAAAAAATGTTTTCCTGATACCTGTATTATTTTTAGTGAAAATTTCATTGTCAAGAACCAATATATAGCCTTCGTCCCTGAATGATTTAATGATCTTGTGTGTTTTACCAAAAGCTTCATTTACAAATAATGAATTTCTTCTTTTGGGTGGTAAAATACCTTCAGGCATATTGCCTGATGCGAAATTACCGGTTTCATAAATCCTTAGGTCGTCAATCAAAATAACATCGGTATAACCTTTCCTTAATGATTTAATCTGGTTTATTTCTTCTTCAAGGGGTAATTTGACCTGTTCATCTTCATAGTCATTATATTTATTAATACCTTCTTCAGCTCCCGGAAAATGTGCGTCCAGCCAAAAGATGCAATTCCCTTTTATGTTTGGCAGGTGGGCTTTAAACACATCTGTACTGTTCCCTTCAAGGATTTCAATATTGTCCAGGCCGCTGAATCTTGCACGTGCCCTTTGGGCGATTTCCGGAATGATTTCGGATGAGTAAATTTTCTTAAATGGAAATTTATTGGCGTATGCTACTCCGTCACCCTTCCAGGTACCTGTTTCAAAAAAATAATCGCAGTTATATTCTTTTATGATCCTGCCCAGGTTAAATCGCTTTATTGATCCCATTTTTTATAATTTTTAATACTTGAATAACATTATAATCTATTTCACAATCACTTAAAAACAACACTTGATAATTGATACCTGTAATTTCATTTAATCGCTGAAGCATAAATTCGCTTCCCATTGTTTTATGGATATGGTGTGTGTTTAATGGCTGCCCCGTCAGTTTACAATATTGTTCATATTTTGGCTGGTCAGGGAACACCAGGATCAGGTTGCCACCAGATTTTAATATCCTGATGAATTCAACAAGTGCCATTTTCGTATCTGCAAAATCCTCAATTAAGTGGCTGGTGTAAACATAGTCAAAACTGTCATCTGCAACCGGGATTTTTTCATTCATAACATCACAGGCAATATCCACTTTATCCTTTCCTGTGTAGGCATACGGCTGGCTATAGTCAATCCCGATACAGTTCTCTTTTTTTACTTTGTCGCCCCCGAACCCAATATCGCAGCCCTTGCCATTGCAGTACTGGAGAATTAAATGCCTGACTTTGGATGTTTCTGAAGGATAAATAATCGGAATGCCAAGTTTTCTTTTAACCTTATTAAGTAGTTTTTCAAGCATGTTTAATATTATATTTAGCGACAAGTTCATTAATTGTATCTACAACCTGTATGGTTGTAAAATTGCAGCATTTGGGAATTCCTGAATCTCCCACTAACCTGCAGGAGTGACTTTTATAGGCAATTGGGTTGGTATGGTAACAGCCGGCATATTCACAAAATTGCTGCAAAATAATGCCTTTGAATTGATCTTTAAAATGCCTGAATTCGGGATTTACCGCCCCAAAAAATACGATTGAGGGAATTTCCAGCGAAGCGGCAATATGGCTGGGGCCTGAATCAATGCCTATAAACAGCGAAGCTTTTGACATCAAGGCTATCATCTCCCTGATGGATGTCGACTGGTAATATTGGGGTATTAATCCAGGGGCATCCCCAATTTCCACGATATCAAAGCCTGTGTTTTCGAGGTGTTCAATAACAGAATCCCAGTTTATCCCAAATGCATTCCGGAAGTTCTTAGCAGCTGAACTGGCTTTCAAATGTATGATTGCAAAAGGTTTTTGCCGGTTTATTGAATTTTTCTCTTTATCTGAAAGGTAAAGTTTCGGGTAATACCTTTTTAATGGTAACCGGGCTGCATTAAAATATGCTGCTAATACATGTTTTAAAGGGTCTTTTTCATAAGACATATCCAGGTTTATAGTGAACAGGGATATGTGAAAAAAATGCTCGACAGTTATTAGCATTTTTTCGAAAAGGTTAAGATTCTCCTTAAAGACCACATTAGGTTCAGGGTAATTTTCAAATAGGACTTGAAATTTTGTGTATACAATTACCTTTTTATATTGCTTGCTTAACTCCCGTATCAGAGGTTCAATCCATAAAACATCCCCAAGAGCCCTTTTTCGTATTAGATAAATAGTTGATGGTTTCAACTTTTTTGGTGAAGGTATTAATTTATAGGCAAAGCTTATTTGGCAGCGGGACTGTAGATTTGCAAAGTGGAAAAAACACCAATTGGGTTTAGGCAAATACTTATTTAACAGCTGGATGCTGGAAATTCACTTTGAATAAGATTAATCAATTTAAGCAATGTCCAGGCCTTTAATTTCTATTTGTATCCCCGCTTACCAGCGGATAAATTACCTTGAAAGGTTACTGCGCAGTATTGAGCAGCAAACTTTCCGTGACTTTGAAATCATTGTTACAGATGATAGTCCGGATAATTCGGTTGCGTTGATGGTTGATAAATACCATCACCTGAACATCAGGTACAAAAAAAATGAAGTGGCTCTCGGCACACCTGCAAACTGGAATTCCGGTATAAAGCAATGCAGGGGGGAATGGATTAAATTGATCCACGACGATGATTGGTTTTCCAGTCCGGATAGCCTGCAAATCTTCGCAGACCATACCAAAATGGGAAAGAAGTTTATATTTTCGGCCTACGCCAATCATTTTGAAGACGGTAAAACACCAGTCGAACAAAAATTCCTGCCCGATTCCTGGGCACGGAAAATCTTACGGGAACCGATGACCTTATTGGCTTATAATGTGATTGGTCCGCCAAGCGTAATAATGGTTCACCGCAGTATAACTGAACTATATGATGAAGCGCTGAAATGGCGTGTTGATATGGAATATTATGTCCGGTTGTTAAATATGTTGAATGGATATGAGTATATTAACGATGTGCTGGTAAATGTTGGTGTCAGTGAATCACAGGTAACACAATCCTGTATTTATAAGCCAAATGTTGAACTTCCCGAAGGAAAGCGGCTCCTGGACAAGCATGGTGACTTCCGGCTAAAAAATATATGGGTGTATGATGCCTGGTGGCGATTACTACGCAATATGGACATCCGGTCAAATCAACAATTGGAACAATATGCTCCCGGTGACTGGCCCCTGGTGATCAAAAGGATGGTAAAAGACCTTTCAAAAATACCTTCACTGCTTTTAAGGTTTGGCATCCTTTCCAAATCCTTTATGTTTGTTTCTTACCTGAAGAACAAATCCACTTTAAGCCATCATCAGTGACGCTATCCATTATAATAGTCAATTATAAATCTGAGCAGTTGATTTTTGACGCGCTCAGTTCCTTTTTACCTGGTACTACAATCGATGCTGAAATTATAATCGTTGACAATGCATCTGGCGAAAACAGGCTGCAGGGTATATTGAAGGCATTTCCAGGCGTTAAGGTGGTCCAGATGGGCTATAATGCTGGTTTTGCAAGGGCCAACAATGAAGGGATAAAGCAGTCATCTTCAGAAATCGTATTACTATTAAATCCAGATACACTGGCACCAAACCATGCTATCGAACAGTGTTACCAGAAATTCAGGGATAGCCAATATGTAGCTTGTGGTGTTCAGTTGCTAAATGCTGATGGGAGTCCGCAAATATCAGGAAACTACTTTATGAAAGGCGGACTCAACAACCTGCTTCCCTTGCCAATTATAGGTGAACTTCTCAGGTGGCTGGGCGAAAAACTGAAAGTGAAGAAGCCGAATGTTCCTGATAGCAATACCCTGGTTGAAGTAGATTGGATCAATGGCGCTTTCCTGATGGTGAAGAAAAAAGCAATACAGGATGCCGGATTACTGGATGAAGACTTCTTTCTCTATGCAGAAGAAATTGAATGGTGTGCCAGGTTAAGGAAGGCCGGTAAACTCTGTATTTACGGCGACCTTAAAGTTACGCACCTGCAGGGTGAAACCGCCAACCAGAGTTTTGCATCTTCAGGGAAAGGATATTATAACCTCTATGACCGGAAAGGTCTCCAGATACTGGTATCCAATTTTTTGCGGATACGGAAGCAATTTGGAACCGGCTGGTTCCTCCTTCATTTATTGGTTTACCTGGTTGAGGTGCCTGTGCTTTTTCTTGGTTTCCTCATCGGGCAATTAACCACAAAAAAAACGTATCCATTTTCAATGCTGAAAGGATACGTTATTAATATGATCCGGTTACTGGGCCTTACTCCAAGACTTTTGCTGAATCGGCCTTATTTTTATAAGCTGCTCTAAGGCTTACTTGTCAGGCTTTTTTCCTTTGCTGCCATACCTGCCACCCGGCAACCAATAACAGAAGGTAAACCAGTATTGCGCAAATTGTAGTAATCGTCCTGCTGGTTGCTACCGATGATGGTTCAAACCTGAATTCAATAGTATGGCTTCCTGCAGGAACGGGCATTCCCCTTAACACATAATTTACTTTTGCATAAGGTTTCAATTGCCCGTCTACGTAAGCATTCCATCCCTTATCATAATAGATCTCGCTAAATACAGCGAACTGGTTGCTGGCTGCTGCAGTTTTATAGGTGACTTTATCATTCAGGTTTTCTACCCATTGGATTGAAGCGGTTGAATCAAAAGCAGGAGACTGCCCAGCAACTTCTGCGTATTTCTGCTGGATAACTGCTATTTCCTTCAGGTTGGTACTGTCGAGTGCCTGCATTTCCTCGTCTGCATTCTTTACAAATTTTATCGATTTAACCAGCCAGGCAGGGCCGTATGCAGCTGCATTAAGTTGTGCAACAGGTTGGTTGTTGGCCGGATTAGAACCTATAAAATACCTTGTATTCAGCATATTGAATACCTGCATATTTCCTTTGGACAATTGCTTTTCAATAAGGTCATTGTACAAGCTAAGTTTAGCCGGACTATAACCGCCTACTGAATTGTGAAAATAGGAAGCACGTGAACCATTAAATGGGCCCTGGTTATCGATCTGGTCAAAAACCCGGAATGGCTTATTCGTGTCCTTTAATATTTCAAGGTCTGCAGCGGTCGGTTGGAACGATGTTTCAGCAATATCCTTATCAACATAATTGTCAGCATTAAGATAACGGGAGGCAACACCTAAAAGGTCGAATGAACAGGCAACCAGTAAACCAATCAATAGGATTTGCTGGTTGATTTTTTCTTTCAGGTAAGCGCCAACCAGTAAAGCAGCAATAGCGATCAGTATGAAGCTCCTGACAAGGTCGCCGGTGAACAAATCCTTACGATCATCCTGAAGGCTATGGACTGTTGACTGGCTGAAACTTGCAGCCTGCTGCTGCAATTGAGGTGTAGGATTGCCTTGTGCGCCGGATAACATCATTCCGGATAGCTGTTCTTTCAAGGCCGCGTCATTGGGTCCGGTAAAATCAGCAGTAAAATAAAAAGCGATAAGCAAGGCAAAAACACCACCGGTTATATATAAGCCTTTTTTAAACCTTTTCCAGGCTTCCTCTTTGGCTAAATTACTGGTTACTAATTCCTGCAAACCCAGTGCAGCCAGTAAAGGGAAACAAAGTTGGGGAATCACCAAAGACATGGAAGGCGCGCGGAATTTATTGTATAAAGGCAGGTAGTCAAAAATGAAATAGTTAAACGTTGAAAAGTTTTTACCCCAGGATAAGAACACAGCCAGGATAACAGCGGAAAGTATCCACCACTTGTGCCAGCTCCTGATAAAGACAAGTGCCATGATAAAAAGGAAACAAATAATTGCACCGAAGTAAACAGGGCCTGCATGCCCTGGCTGGTTACCCCAATAAGCATAACTATTGGCGAACTGGATCGCACTTTCCTCTGGTACACCAGCCTCCGTAAGTTTATTTGCGAAGGCTGATTTGCCCGGCTTAAATGATTTCGCGGCACTGCCACCTCCATAGATACCCGGCGTAAAAACTGAAAAGGTTTCTGCAATACCATAACTGCCGTAAAAGAATGCATAATCCTTATTCAGTCCGCCTTTTGATTTATTAGTACTATCCGCTGCCGTCAATTCTGATTTTCCACCACGCATAGTTTCGTGGGAGTATTCCTGCAATGGCATCCATGTAACCGCATAAGTGCCTAAGCCGACCAGGGCGGCCAGTAATGCAATACCAAATGCCGGTAATACCTTCGGTAATTCCTTTTCTTTCAAACTATTTATAAAGCAGGCAATACTTACCAGGCCCATAATGATACAGGTGTAATAAACCACCTGAACGTGTTGTGTACTGATCTGTAATCCGAAGAATAGCGCCAGCAAAGCAGCCCCGGGTAAGAATTTTCGCTGGTAAATTAAAATCAGTGAACCAATCACAGCAGGAGCGTAGGCAATAGCCATCATCTGAGTGTTGTGCCCAACGGCAATAATGATCGGATCAAAAGTGGCATATGCATAGGCAATAGCAGCCATTGCACTTATATATGGATTAACCCTGAAAACCAGGCACATAAAATAGAAGGCGATGCAGGCCAGGAAAAAAAAGCTGATAGGGACAGGCAAGCCAAGCGTGATAACATTTTGTAAGAAAATTGTTTGCACCGGTGGACCATCATAAGCGATAGTATAAGCCGGCATACCGCCAAACATGCTATTCGTCCACAAAGGGAAGTGCCCGTATTTTTCCTTGAATTCAAAAGATTGCTGGGCCATACCTTTCCAGCCGGTAATATCGTGCTGCTCCAATACTTTTCCCTGGATAGCTGGTTGGCAATAAATCAGTGCAATAAAAAAGAATGCTGCAATGGCAAGTATATGAGGTAATGCAGTTTTGAACCAGGATGATTTCATATTGGCTGTTTGCGGTTTTGGCCGGCAAAATAATACATATTTTGCTACCAGACCTGTTCAGGTCAGAACCATAACCTGGCTTTGACCTGCCGTAAATATTGCCGGGTGCCTGGTTGAACCTGTTTACGGGCTTGTTGGAACGGAATTCCCAATACCCTGATCCAGCCTTTAAATAATCCAGGCAGGGCAAACCTGCTTTTTACCAGGTAAAAGGCAGACCAGGCAATTGTTGTTGTAAAAAAATAAAGAAGGGGTAAATACCGCCAGGCAACGATGGATTTATTCACCCACATCATTTGCAGTTTCTCAGATTTCGCCGTCCTGCCATGTGGTGATTCCTTATGAAAAACCTCAACCGACGCGTCATACCCTATTGCATAGCCTGCTTCCAGGACCCGGTAACTTAGGTCATATTCTTCCATGCCATAAAAGAAATCATCCGGGTAATTGCCGGCTGCCAGCCAGCACTCCCGCAAAAAAGCATGTGCACAACCCACATAATAACCCGTCAGAAACCAGGGCAGGTCCTTATATGCATTGTATTGCTTATGGGGGAAGGCGTTCACCTGTACTTCACGGTTTGAATAATACCTGACCTTACAACTGATAGTCCCTAATCGTCTATCCATACCCGTATTCCGGGAAAAAGCCTTTGCAAAAGCGTTAAGCAAATCCTGGTTCTCAATAACCACATCATCATCCAGGAAAACAAAAATGTCGCCGGTGGCCAGGCTTGCTGCATAATTCCGGCCCATGGAAACTCCCAGGTTGGAAGTGGCATCAATGTACCTGAACCAGCTATCCGGATGCTGTTTAACAAAATCACGCACCTTGCCGTAATCCTTTGAGGAGGCGTTATTCAGCAGGATTACTTCTTTTAGCAGCCCGGCTTTATTATTCAGCTTTTCAATATCCTGCAACAGGCCTAGGGCATCTTCAGGCCTGTTATAGGTAATAATTATTATGCTGATGGTACTCATTGGATGGCAAAATAAACTGATTTTTACACCCGTTATGAATTTTTCATTGTTTAATAAGCTGGCTTTTATAGCTAACCTGGCATTTATTACTGCAATTGTTATGCGATTTTACCCAATTCTTCAGGGTACGTTAATGGAATCGCTTATACTGATAACCGGACTAATCATTTCACCAATCCTGAATTGCGTACTGAACCTTTATTATTTATATCTGTATTTTAGGGGAGAGCAGCAATACGGAATTTTTCTACAGGCATTTAATGCAGGCGTTTTTGGTTTACAGCTTGTAATTATTGTATTCTTTTCCGGATTGCTATCTTTAAGTAATACCAGATCATGATCCATAATATTATCAAAGACAAGCCAACCCGATTATTTATATTCCTTGGCGGATTTTTTATTGCAAATGCCATTATTGCAGAAATAATAGGAGTTAAGATTTTTTCACTGGAAGAAACCTTTGGTTTCACTAAGGCAAGTTTTACCCTGTTGGGTGAATCGGGCCTTTCCTACGACCTGACTGTTGGAGTGTTACCATGGCCTATTGTGTTTATTATGACCGATATCATCAATGAATATTATGGAGTGCGGGGGGTACGGTTCCTTTCTGTGCTGACCGCAGTCCTGATAGCCTTTGCTTTCGTGGTTTTTTATTTTTCCATCCACACTTCTGCTACGGGATGGTGGCGGGAATCACAAACTGCAAAAGGGGTTCCTGATATGCAGGCGGCTTATACACAAATACTCGGGCAGGGAATGAATATAATATTCGCATCACTCACTGCCTTTCTTGTTGGACAATTGACCGATGCAATTATCTTCAAAAAAATCAAACAAATTACCGGCGAGAAAAATATCTGGATGAGGGCTACTATTTCCACCCTTTTTTCACAGTTAGTTGATACTGTTGTTGTGTCCTATATCTACCTGTATTTTTCATTGGGTTTTTCTTTCCCGAAAGTTACTGCCATCGCCCTGGTTGGATATACCTACAAATTTACCGTGGCAATTTTATGCACACCAATCATATACCTGATTCATGGGTTTATCGAGAGGTATTTAGGGCATAAACAGGCTGCCGAAATGAAAAATGCTGCCATGAAAATGCAAATAACAAGTTAAAGCCAAAAGGCCAGTTAAACCTTTGAGGTTTGGATCCTTCTTACGAATAGTTTATTAAACGCCATCGTATGAGGAATTTTTATAGACATTTTTCCTGCCTGATTCTATTTCTTCTATTTTTTGCAGGAAGCTTTGCGCAGGACTGGCCGGCTACCATTACCCTGGAAAATGGACAGCAGGTAAAGCTTTACTCGCCCCAACCCAATTCATTCACCAATGATCGATTGGTTTTCCGGTCTGCTATTTCAATAACCAGGGCTGGTAGTTCAGAACCAGTGTTCGGGATGGTCTGGGCCAATGCGCAAACCAGGAGCCGGTCGGGGTCCGATAATCTTGATCTTTCCTCAATTTCGGTAACGGATATCCGCTTTCCTGCTGATATCAGCGAATCTTATAGCAAGGATATTAAGGCAGCTATTGAATCAGCCATTCCTGAACGGGAATTGCACGTTTCAAAAAAACAGGTTCAAAACGATTTGAAATTGGAACAGGAGAAACAGAACCTGGACCAGTCTTTTTCCAATAAGGCACCCAAAGTGATTTATCGCAACCATCCTGCCATCCTTGTACTTATTGACGGAGATCCTGTCTGGCAAAAAAATGAAGCATGGGGTGTTGAAGTACTGGCCAATTCACCAGGCACACTTATTAAAAATGATGACGGGCAATATTATTTATATGGCGCCAGCCATTGGTACAGGGCCAAACAGTTAACCGGACCTTACAATTATGTAGATAAAATCCCGGCCAACCTTAGCAGGATTGAAGAAAACCTGCCCAAATCGACTGGGAAAGATCAATCCCAATTTATTCAGGATGGGGATTATACCGCCAATATGCCGGTTTCAGAAATAATTGTGAGCATGGAACCGGCTGAATTAATCCAGTCAGATGGAGAAGCTGCATTCAACCCAATCACAAACACCAATTTGTTATATGTTGAAAATTCACCCAACGACATATTCATGGACATAGAATCACAACAATATTATATTTTATTAGCTGGCAGGTGGTACACATCGAGGGCATTAAGTGGCAACTGGACCCATATCAGTGCCGACAAATTGCCTCCGGATTTTTCAAGGATTCCACCCGGATCAGCAAAGGATAATGTGCTGTCCAGCGTTGCAGGTACTCCGGCCGCCAAAAATGCCATCCTGGATGCCCAGGTACCGCAAACGGCAAAGGTTAACCGCAATTCAGCAAAGGCTTCAGTAAATTATGACGGTACCCCAGAATTTGAAAATATTTCCGGCACCCAATTAGCTTATGCCCGAAATACAGCTTCTACCGTAATTCGATATAAAGGACAATATTTCCTTGTTGATAATGGGATATGGTTCCGGTCATTTTCTCCCTCAGGCCCCTGGATAGCAAGTTCATACCGGCCTGAAGGGGTAGACCTGATTCCACCGACTTACCCTGTTTATAATGTAAAATATGTCTATATATATGATGTGACTCCCCAGTTTATATATGTAGGGTATACCCCGGGATACCTGAATACTTTTATTTATGGACCCACTATTGTATTTGGTACCGGCTATTATTACCGGCCGTGGCACAGGCATTATTATTACCCCAGGCCATTTACCTGGGGCTTTAATATGCAATACACACCCTGGACCGGCTGGTCATTTGGTTTTAATTTCTATGGAGGGTGGTTCAATATGGGATGGTGGGGGCCATCATTGTACCGCCCACCATATTGTGCGCCATATTACCATAATTGTGGCTATTATGGTTACAGGAATAACCAGGTATGGGTAAATGAAAGACCCCGATACCCATCTCCGGGATATTATTCCCGGAATAATATTTACCAGCAAAGGAGGGATATAGTAACTCCGGACCGGGAAAGGTATTATTCGAGCCGGCCAGATTACAGAAGGCCAACAGAAATTGACAACAGGAATGACCGTGGCTATTCAAATACCCGCCCAGAAACACGAAATGAATGGCCAGGCCGCGAAGTACCTTCAAGGGGGTACGAACCTGGGGACCGTTCTGGTCGGGACCGGGGCAACGGGAGCAGGCCACCTTCTTCATTTCCTCCGCAACAAAGGGAATCAGGAAGACGGGAAAACCACCACCACTAAACATCCTTCCCCAGGACATAATCATCCATTATAAAACCATTGCCGATATCGATAACCTCTTCTTTTTCAATGGTAAAGCCCATGGCTTCATAAAAACGGATGGATTTATTGAATTTATTAACATTCAAAATAAGGTGCGCGCCATTGTGGATCCGCACTTCTTCTTCTACCATGTCCATTAATGCTTTGCCTACTCCCTTACCCTGAACTTCAGGAAGTACATACAGCTTCTGTAGTTTCCAGGTTGCTTCATCCACCTGGTTGAAGGATGCGAAACCTACTTCTTCGAGATCAATTTCGGCAATAATAAAATGATGCTGGAATTCGGAAATCTGTTGTTCGAGGGAACCCGGACTATAAAATAAACGCAGCATATAATCCATTTGTTCTGAAGATAAGATTTCATTATAGGTTACCGGCCAAACCTGGTGGGCAAGGTAACCTATGGTTGAAATATCATCCTGGTCTGCACTTCTTATGACTAACGTTTCACTCATAAAAATTAAACTTGGTTTTCAGTGGAATGGTAATTATTTTTTGATATGGCCTGGTGCATTTTAATGGCTTGCCAGGCTAACCTTACAGCAACAAGGTAGGAAAATACCGCACTGCCAAAGAGGACTCCTGATGAAATATGTTTTGTGATTTCCCCATCCGCCTGCGCAAAAAGGAATAAATCAAAAAGACCATGAAATAATATAGCGAGAAGGAGTCCCCGTAGTATTAAAAAATTAGAATTCCGGTTATGGGTAAACCTGGCCAAACCAATATAATATCCCATGAAAACGCCAAATGTTGCATGGGCCGGAACCGATAAAAACATTCTTGCAAAAGCCGTTCCTATTCCGTTTTGCATAACATAGCCAATATTCTCAAGGGTGGCAAATCCCATAGCCACCATCACCCCATAGATTATACCATCGAAGGGTTCATTAAAGAAAGGGCGGGGGTAGGCATACATCCTTACCATGGCAAACTTGCAAAACTCTTCTGATAATGCTACCACAAAAAAAGAAAAAAAGAAATAATAATTCCAACCTGAAACAGGCAATATTTGCTTAAGGAAATAATTACCGGTAAGTTGTAATATTATTGCCGGAATGGTAGCCAGCATACCCAGGAAAAATGATTTCACCAGGGCAAGCAGGGGTTCCCGGTCATATCTGTCTTTCAAATATATGAACCACATTATCGCAATCCCCGGGGCCAATGCGAAAGCCAACAGTTCCATGGTTAATAGTTTGTCGCGCTGAAATTAGTGAATTAATATTGACAGAGAATTTCACTCCATGCTAAATCGCCTCCTTTTGTTTCTCGGGTTATTGGGTTCTTATTGCGGGTTTTCACAGGAATTCGGGGGAAACCCTGCTTCCCAGAAATGGGAGATAATTAATATCCCCAGGGCTAAAATAATTTATCCGGCAGGTAATGATAGTGCCGCAATCAGGATCAGTAACCTCCTTAACCGTATCAATTACCTTACCGACAGCAGTATCGGAAGCAAGCGAAAAACAGTTGGTATTGTACTGCAATATGCTACTACTGTAGCCAATGGGTATGTTGCGCTGGCTCCTTTCAGGAGCGAGTTTATGATGACGCCACCGGTAAGCGCGTTTGATGTGGGTGGTCTTGCCTGGCCTGACCAACTTGCCCTTCATGAATATCGGCATGTTGAGCAGTACAGCAATTTTAACAGAGGAGGGGCAAAGCTTTTTAGAATATTGTTGGGGGAACAGGGACAGGCATTAGCCAACGCACTTACAGTGCCAGATTGGTTTTTTGAGGGAGATGCTGTTTACCAGGAATCAATATTAAGCGAACATGGCAGGGGAAGGTTACCATCCTTTTTTAACGGGTACAGGTCGTTATGGGATGCAGGCCTGAACTATTCCTTTTTAAAATTGCGCAACGGATCATTAAAGCATTATGTACCTAATCATTATGAGTTTGGTTATTTGCTGGTAGCCTATGGCCGTGAAAAATACGGACCTGCTTTCTGGAAGAATGTTACTGAAAATGCAGCAGCAATGAACGGTGTGTTTTATCCGTTTCAAAAATCCGTGAAACGAAATAGTTCGCTATCATTTACAAGCTTTGTTAACAAGGCCCTTGAAGAAAGCAGGGGCCGTTTAAATGGCCAACACCAGATAGTTAAAAACCGGCCACCTGCAGTTGTTAATGAGGAAAACCCGTCGCTTACCGATAATGGGGAACGCCTGTTTTTGAAGAGTACGTACAAGGCTGTGCCGGCATATTATCTTGAAAAGGGGCAATCACTTTCTAAAATAAGAACCAGGGACATATCCCTTGACAATTATTTTTCCTTTGCCAATGGCCAGGTGGTATATGCGTCTTACCGGCCTAATACCCGCTGGGGTTGGGTTGATTACAGTGAGTTGCAGTTGTTGAATATAAAAACGCGCAAACAGAAAAGGATAAGTTTTAAGTCCAGGTATTTCACACCCGCTCTTTCAATAAGTGCTGATAGTATAGTGGCAGTAAATATTCCTGAGAAAGGACACCAATGCCTTCACATCCTTAATACCGATGGAAAACTTTTGCAAACCATATCCAATGACAGCAATTACAGTTTTTCGCACCCCATTTTCTGGCAGGGTAAGGTAATAGTTGCTGCAAAAAACGCATCTGGTAATATGAATTTGTTACTGGTGAATCCGGCAAATGGCATTTACACTGCACTTTTACCATGGACAGGAAATGTTTTAGGTTACCCTTCCGGCCGGGGAGATACCATTTATTTCAGTATGGCCTATCAGGGCAAGGATTGTTCCGTTGCTCTTGATATGCCCAACAAGCAAGCTTTTTTATTAATTGACACAACAGAAGTTTTACATACAGGTATTTACCAGCCCAAAATATATGGAAATGGCCTGGCCAGTACTCGTTTTACTGCTGCTGGCTTTAAGTTTAATTTTACTTCCGGGAATAATCTTAAATGGCAGGCCATTAATATACCTGACACTAATACATTCCGAAAATTCCAGTCCCCTTCACTTGAATCCGTATTTAATGCTACGGCAAATCCTTCCAATGGCTCTGTTTATAACGGACATCGATACCGGAAAACTACGCGGTTATTTAACTTTCACAGTTGGCAGCCCTATTATGAAGATCCGGAATTCAGTTTTACTGTTTTAGGCCAAAACGTATTGAATACCTTCCAAAGTGAGTTGTATTTTTTGTATAATAACAACGAAGGGTTTAAGAAAATTGGTTTTAATGGCATTTTTGGCGGTTTTTTCCCTTATTTAAAAGGAGGGCTGAATTATACTTTCGAAAGAAGGGGAATTTATAACAACAAAACAATTTATTGGGACCAATTAGAAACTACCCTTGGTTTTGCAGTGCCCCTCAATTTAAGCAAAGGCAGGAGTCTCAGTTATTTGCAATTTGGGAGTGACCTCGGGTATAACCAGGAATATTTTAAAGAGCCGGAAAAATCGGCATTGGGTGACCGGTCATATTTTTCATTAAACAATGAGCTAAGGTTTACACACCAGGTACAACAGGCAAGACAGGAATTTAATCCGCGTTGGGCGCAAACCTTAAGGCTTCAATTCCGGAATACCCTCAGCAATTATAATTCCTGGCAATTGATGGCCACTTCAAATTTTTATTTTCCAGGATTTTTCCGGACGCATAGTTTTGTGGTGAACCTTGCTGCACAGCAAAGGGATACGACTAATGGCATTAGCTTCACCAATGATTTTCCGTTTGCAAGGGGATATGCAAATGAGAATTTTCAAAAAATGGTTAAGTGGGGCTTGAATTACCAATTGCCACTTATTTATCCTGATATCGGTGCATGGAATATCATTTACCTACTGCGTATCAGGAACAATTTCTTCTATGACCAGGCTACTGTAAAGGACCCCAAATATTGGCCAGACCAACAGCAGGCAGAATTTCGTTCGGTGGGATCTGAGCTTTTTTTTGATACCAAATGGTGGAACCAATTGCCAATAAGTTTTGGTATAAGATATTCAAGGCTCCTTGATGAGGATATTTTTGGTGGTACCGGCAATAACCGATGGCAGTTTATTCTTCCTGTGAACCTTTTTCCAGGTGGATTCAATTCAAAGAGACAGCTTGCTTTTTAAGCTGGTGTTTTCGCCTGATCCATTCATTTCCTTTATAGGTTAACCAGGCGCTACCGGCCCCAACAATCGCCCCAGCGACAACGTCACTTGGATAGTGAACGCCCAGGTACATCCTGGAATATCCAACTGTAGCAGCCCAGCCAAAAGCAGGCACTGCAACATACCATTTCGGGAAAGCCATATATAAGGACGTAGCCGTTGCAAAAGCCTGCGAAGTATGTCCGGATGGAAAAGATGGACTACCGCCATTTCCTGCTGTTGTGATTTCCCCCGGATATGTATTGAAAGGGCGGGGCCTGTTGATGGTGTATTTTAATCCCCATGTTATTACGCTGGATACTACAATACTCTCCCCAATGTAAAGGGCTCTTTGTGTTAAAGGCCGGTCTCCTTTAATTTCACCAGCTACCAATAAAGCCACCGGAATGCCAACACTGATCAGTCCGGCAGAATTTGAAACCCCCTGGTAGAATTTGGTTTTTCCACTGGTTCGGTCTTCCTGTAATTCAACCAGGGTCGATTTATCAAGGTTCGCAAATTGCGCATGGGAAGATACCTGCAGGGCAAGCAAACAAAATATAAAGGCAAAATGCTTCCTGAAGGAATTTTTCATGGGCTACAAGCTACCCAATAATTTAAAAATGTATCAGGAATTTGGGTTTATTAACTGATATTTTACTAAAACTTACAGGGCAGCAAGGCTTTCCTCGATCACTTTTATTTTACTCAGGGCGTCTTCTTTTTTCCTTTTTTCCATTTCCACAATTTCAGGTTTAGCCTGTTTGACAAATCTTTCATTGCCCAGTTTCTTTTCAACGCTTACTAAAAATCCGCGCAAATATTCCAGTTCTTTGGCCAATTCTTCTTTTTGGTTTTCCTGGATAATCGGCTGTTCAGTTTCCAGGTAAAACTGGTGTTTGCCAATTACAGTTCCAATGGTATTGGGGACTGAAGCTTTTACAAATTGGATATCTTTTGCATTCACCTGTTTGGCAAGCAGGTGCCGGATAGTCTTGTATATTTCTACTTCAGTAGTATTTATATGAAGGGTGATAGTTTCTTTAGGTTTTAGTTGTGCTTTATTTCTTGCATCCCTTATACCACTTATAACTTCTTTCAGCAATTTACCTTCTGACAAATATGTACTTGCAGATTTGCCATTCAGAATAAAATCCTGGTCCTCCAACTTACTAAACTGCCTGATGCACAAATCATCTCCATCTTTTCTCTCTGTTAAGTGGTGATAGATTTCTTCGGTAATAAATGGCATATATGGATGTAGAAGTTGGACAAGTTCTTCAAAAAATACAATAGCATTCTTTAAGTGATGGGCATTTACCGGTTCTTCAAACCCGGGTTTGATCCATTCGAGGTACCAACTGCAGAAGTCATCCCATACCAGTGAATACAAAATCTTTAATGCTTCACTTAGCCTGAATTGCTGCATCAGTTGGTTAACCTCAGCCTTTGCTTCATTTAATCGGCTCCGGAACCAGTTATCGGGCCAGGCTGAAGAAGATGATTGAAGGTCCTGTTCTGAAGGTATGAAAGAAGGCTTCTCTTTCCACATCCCGATCAGCTTAAGCGCATTCCACATCTTGTTATTGAAATTCCTGCCCTGTTCCAAAGCGGCTTCATCAAATAAAAGGTCATTTCCGGCGGGAGAGGAGATCATGATGCCAAACCTTACAGCGTCTGCGCCATATTTGTCAATCAGTTCCAGCAGGTCCGGGGAATTGCCAAGGCTCTTGCTCATTTTCCGGCCCTGCTTATCCCTTACCATTCCGGTGAAATACACGTCGCTAAACGGTTTTGTTCCCTCATATTCCAATCCGGCCATAATCATCCTGGCCACCCAGAAAAAAATGATATCCTGGCCGGTTACCAAAACAGAAGTTGGGTAATAATATTTTATTTCAGCATTACCTGGTTGCGTAATACCATTGAAAACTTCCATTGGCCAAAGCCAGGAAGAGAACCATGTATCCAAAACATCCTGGTCCTGGTTTAACTGTTCAGGTTGTAATGTAAAATTTTGATTGTTAGAAACAGCGCGGGCTTTCAATTCCGCAAACGCTTCCTCCCTGGTTGCGGCAACCACTAAACTTCCATCCGGAGTGTACCATGCCGGAATTTGCTGGCCCCACCATAATTGGCGGCTGATACACCAGTCTTTTACATTTTCCAGCCAATAACGGTACGTTGCAAGGAATTTATCACCCGGATGTATTTTAATATCCCCCTCTACAACTGCCTTTAGTGCGGGGCCGGCCATTTCCTTCATATTCAAAAACCACTGTGTTGAAATGCGGGGCTCTACCACAACACCTGAGCGCTGACTGTAGCCAAGCCTTGTTGCATATTCCTCTTCCTTCAAAAGGAATCCCTTTTCCTGCAAGTCGGCCAGGATTTGCTTCCGTGCCTTGAAGCGATCCATACCCACGAAAATTTGCGCGGCCTTGCTAAGGGTGCCATCTTCATTTAGTGTATCAACTACTTCCAGGTTATGCTTTAGTCCGAGGTTATAATCGTTAATATCATGAGCCGGCGTAACTTTTAAAGCGCCCGTTCCAAAAGCAGGGTCAACATATTCATCAAATATTATGGGTATGCGCCTGTTGATCAATGGCACAAAAGCATAACTGCCTTTCAGGTGCGAATAGCGGTTATCGTTAGGGTTTACACAAATGGCAGTATCACCCATAATGGTTTCAGGGCGTTGCGTTGCAATTACGATTTCGCCGCCATTTTCCAGGGCGTATTTTAAGTGGTAAAGTTTACCCTGGATATCCTTGTATTCAACTTCCTCATCACTCAGGGCGGTTTTAGCTGCAGGATCCCAGTTGATCATCCTGGCTCCGCGGTAAATGAGGCCTTTCTGGTATAAATCAATAAATACTTTAATAACAGCTTTATAATAATGGTCATCCATAGTAAAGGTGACCCTGTTCCAATCTACACTGCAGCCCAATCTTTCGATCTGGTTATATATAATGCCGCCGTATTTTTCTTTCCATTCAAAAGCAAAACGAAGGAATTCCTCCCGGCTAAGGTCCGCTTTCCGGATGCCCTTTTCCTTCTCCAGCATTTGCACAACTTTGGCTTCAGTGGCAATAGATGCATGGTCGCTGCCAGGTACCCAGCAGGCATTAAATCCGCTCATCCTTGCCTTTCTTACCAATATATCCTGCACCGTTTCATTAAGCGTATGTCCCATGTGCAACACCCCTGTAACATTCGGGGGTGGAATAACAACGGTAAATGCAGGTCGATGGTCGGGTTTACTGTTGAAATACTGTTTTGATTTCCAATGCTGGTTCCATTTTATTTCAATTTCGGCTGGTGTAAAATTCTTGGTCAGTTCCATACTGTTGTGAGCTAGATATAAGTTTGGGCTGCAAAAATAAGAAAACCGCACTGAGCAAACTGCTAAAGAAGGCAGAAATGCTTAAATTGACCAGCCGATCAGGACCAGACCATCAAACATCTGCTATGCGCTATCGAATTTTTCTGGCTTTTTTTTCTTTAATTGTTGGTTTTGCGCCGGTATTTGGCCAGGAAATACCGGATTCCCTCTTTAAAAAGGCTGACCAGGATACAATAACACCCCTTTTGCAGAAAACTGCACTTAATCCATTTACAGATACCGATACACTTTCGGGTAAATTTTTCCAGGACATGGAGGATTTAACCAGGGCCCTGAATAAAGTGAACAGTTTTCTGAAAAGGGGGTTGGATACCCTGGAAATTCATGATTACCTGCCGGAAGTTTCCCGGATGATTGAAAATGTCAAAGGAAGCCTTTTTTCATCGGACCTTCCTGTTACCCAGCGAAGCCTGAGCACGTCAAGGGTTATCCTGTTGCAATATGCATCCAGGCTGGCGGTCTGGCAAAAAACGCTGGAGAAATACAATGCCAACCTGCAGGATTTGCGTGAGGAGATTCTTGCGATAATTGAACGTAAAGAATTTGGGGATACATCATTGCTCAGGGTATATAATGTGCAATTGAAGGATCTGTGGATGAAGTGGAATAAAATGAAAGTTGATTACGAAAGCAGAAATAAAAATATCGCTGTGTTATTGCAAAAGGTAGCCACTGCATCAATAACAACAACTGACTTATTGGATGAAGTGAGTTCCCGCAGTAAAATCCTCAGAAGGAGCCTGCTTTCAAAAACAGACCCTTTTATTTGGGAACCACATCCGGTTGTAATTGGCGGCTTCTTAAATTCCTTTTCTAAATCAACTTTTTTAGGTTGGCGATTATTCCGCTTTTACTTTGTTAACCATTGGAGTAACATTTTACTTTACCTGGTTATTGCACTCGCGTTTTTTTTAAGAGTCCAGTATAAAAAGAAGCAAATTTCAAATACAAACAAGCCTGAATTACTCACCCCTGTGAAATATCTTTCCCGCAACGCAGTATTGTGTTCGGCTTTATTGGCATTTACAATTATACCCTTCATATCATTCAGTCCGCCGGCAGTATATATTGAATTATTCTGGTTTGCCATGCTGCTGGTTGCAACTAGGCTGGCGTGGCCCGACTGGTCTGGCATATACCACAAAAATTGGTGGGGTATTGTTGGTTTGTTTTTTCTTTTTGGGTATGATAACCTTTTAACAAGGGTGTCAACATTTGAACGGTGGTCCATATTGGGTTTTACAATAATTGCTGTCCTGCTGGGATTAAAGCTATTGCGGGAAGTGCGGGAAAACCCTTCCCGGTACCCGGAATTTCAAAGGGAGGTGATCTGGTTATTTGTAATCGCAAACCTGGTTTCTGTTCTGCTTAATATTTTCGGGCGATTTACTTTGGCTAAACTAATCAGTAATACTGCGGTGATAGGACTTGCCCATGCATTATCATTCTTTCTTTTGGTAGAAATAATGGTAGAAGCTGTTTACCTGGTTTTAGAAGGGAATAAAAAATCAAGAATCGCATCCTATTTCCAATTCGCTGCCATTAAAGACAAGTTCAGGAAAGTGCTGATTTTTATAGGTGTACTATTGTGGGTTATTGCTTTTTTATGGAGCCTTAACCTTATTGATATTTTTACAGATGATTTAAAAGAATTTCTAACACAAGAGAGGTCCATTGGTTCAGTGCAGTTTACGCTGGGAAGTATTTTGGTTTTCCTTGCGGTATTGTGGATATCTTTTACTGTGTCTAATATGTTGAGATTTTTCTTTGGGGGAAAAACCCAGGTAATGGGTGGGGAAAATAGGAACAAAATGGGTTCCTGGATCCTGCTGGTACGGCTCGTAATTATTTCTATCGGGTTTTTATTAGCGATGGGGGCAGCAGGAATTCCTTTGGACAAACTGGCCATAGTTATTGGCGCCCTTGGTGTGGGTATCGGCTTCGGCCTTCAGAATATTGTCAACAACCTGGTAAGCGGTATTATCCTGGCTTTTGAAAAACCTATGGATGTGGGCGATGTTATTGAAATTGGCCCGAATACCGGAAGGGTAAAAGAGATTGGTATCCGTAGCAGTAAAATCAGCACTTTCGACGGGGCAGATATCATTGTACCCAATGGTGATTTTATTTCGCAACGGTTGATAAACTGGACCCATAACAATAATTACCGGCGTATTGAAATAGTGGTTTCTGTTGCCTATGGAACCAACCTGGAAAAGGCGCAGCAAATTGTACAAAAATTGCTGGATGGTGATACCAAAATTGCATACCAGCCTGCACCGACCATTCTTTGGAACGATCTTGGCAACAATTCGGTAAATATGAGGGTGTTATTCTGGACCAGTGATTTTGATAATTGGACAAGCCTTAAAAGTGAAGTATTGAAGAATATTTATAATCAGTTTATCACAGAAGGAATTTCAATGCCTTTTCCACAACAAGACCTTCATATAAAAAGCATCCATCCTGATATTCTAAACCAATTAAATAAAAAAGATACCCCTGCCTGATTGCTAAATAATTTAGTTTTATTTCATGGGCTTTGTATATTTGTCCTGTGTATGCAATTGTTGATATAGAAACTACTGGTGGTTTTGCAGCAAACCATGGAATTACTGAAATTGCTATTCTGCTGCACAATGGTGTCGAAATTGAAGGCGCTTATAAGACACTTATTAATCCCGGTCAGCTCATACCCCGGTATATCAGTGCTTTAACAGGGATTACTAATGAAATGGTGGAAAATGCGCCAAGGTTTGAAGAAGTGGCAGAGAAAGTCCATGCATTATTGTCGAACAGGGTATTTGTGGCACATAATGTGAATTTTGATTTTTCCTTTATTAAATCAAATCTTGAAAATAGCGGTTATGCCTTAGCGGTAAAAAAATTGTGTACTGTCCGGCTGGCCCGGAAAATATTTACCGGATTACCCAGCTACAGTTTAGGGAACCTTTGCAGGTCATTGGGCATACCTATAGAAAACAGGCATCGTGCAGAAGGGGATGCAGCAGCGACGGCCATTTTATTTACCCGTATGCTGCAGGAGGACAAGCAACAGGTTATTTCAAAAATGTTGAAAGGTAAAAATGCGGAGCAGTATCTTCCACCGCATTTGCCTGCTGATGTTTTACAAAAAATGCCTTCAGCGCCAGGGGTATATTATTTTGAAAACCAGAAAAAAGAAGTTATTTATGTGGGTAAGGCGGTCAACCTGGTAAAAAGGGTAAAAAGCCATTTCTCCAATAATGATAACAGTAAAAGGAGGCAGGAATTACTTCGCCAGGTACACCATATCCGTTTCCAGGTATGCAGTAGTGAATTGATGGCGCTTATTTTGGAAAGCCAGGAAATTAGGCGGCTATGGCCGCTTTTCAACAGGAGCCAAAAGAAATACCACCATAAATATGGTTTGTATACTTATGAAGATAGCAGGGGATACCTGCAACTGGTGATTGACAAAAAGAAAAATCACCTTCCCGCTATTTATACGTTTGACTGGCTGCCGGAAGGGCAATCTTATATAAGGAAATTAAGAGGTAATGCGGGGACTGAGCTGGTGGAAGAGCCAGCTGAAGAATATAATGCCAGGATAAATGAAGCAATCAGCAATTTACAGGGACAATTGCCCAGTTTTGCATTGGTAGAAAACACTGATCGTTCCGGAAATCAATGCGCGGTATATATAATGGAAAAAGGACGGTTTTACGGCATGGGCTTTATTGAGAAACCCTTTACATTGCCTTTATCGCTTGAATCCTGGAGGCAAAAAATCTCACCCTCACCGGATAATGATTATATCCGGGGGCTACTTTACCAGTTTGCAGCGAAAAAAAACTTTACCCGGTTAGATCTGAAGGATGAACTTCACTAATCCAGGCACCATTAATAGACCGGTTTTATTGTTTATTTCCAAACGAAATAAGTAATGACTGCAATTGTACCATACAGTGCTAAAACAATCAACAATAATTTACCAGTACTTGCTTTTGATAAATCAAAAATACGTCTCATAGAAAACCATTTATTCGTGAAAAAAATGATCGCACGGGTCTTATGGGTTTCAGGGGATTGGTGGAACGGATTCGATAAGGTACAAATCGTAACCACAATATACGTTTTTTATACAGGTTTTGAAATTTTTTTAGGTTATTTTTCAAATCAAATCATCGTGATTTTTAATATTTAATACCATTTTATGGATAGAAATCTTAGCTCCTGGTTCAGCCCGTCGCTGCAGAAAGAAATGCCCGTTGCTGTATATGGCCATTATGGTTTTGCCCTATTGCTTATCCCTACAGCCGCTGCTGATTATCTTGAGTACGAGCGGTTTCAGTTAATGGATTCCATTAAACCCTTTATTGAATCGGGAAAAGTGAAGGTTTTTTCTGTAGACAGTATCAATAATGAAAGCTGGATGAACGATAGTATGGAGCCCAGGCACAAAGCGATACGGCACCAGCAATGGAATAATTATATTTTTAATGAGGTCATCCCTTTTATTAGAACCCATACCAGCGCTGAAACTTCTATTATTACCAGTGGAGCTTCTTTTGGCGCATTGCATTCCGCAAACCTGTTTTTTAAACGACCGGACCTTATCAACGGCTGTCTTGCGATGAGCGGTGTATACGACCTTACTGAATATACCAAGGGGTATTTTGATGAAGATGTTTATTTCAATAGTCCCTGTCACTACCTGCCCAACCTGTCTGACCATGGTGTACTGGAACAAATCAGGAAGAGCCACCATATACATATTCTCAGTGGCAGTGGTGCTTATGAAGATCCTGATGCAGCTAGGAGACTGGCTGGCATACTGTATAATAAAGGCATCACTTATGAACTGGATATCTGGGGAGCAGATATGACACATGATTGGCCTACCTGGAGAACTATGTTGCCACATTATCTGGCCACTCGTTTTTAGGCTAAGCCTCAGCCTTATTATTTAAAGCAAGAAATTCCAGGAAACTTTCACGGCTGACCATTCGCGCACCCAGGCTTTCCAGGTGTTCAGTATAAACCTGGCAATCGATTAGTTGCACGCCTTTCTTCTGAAGGAATTGGACCCATTTAATAAAGGCAAATTTGCTGGCATTACTCTTTAGGGAAAACATACTTTCCCCAAAAAATGCCTTACCAATCCAAATGCCATAAAGACCGCCAACCAACTCATCTTTTTCCCAGGCCTCTGCAGAAAAGGCATAGCCCTGCTGGTGCAATTGGGAATAGGCATTAATCATATTTTCATTTATCCAGGTTCCATCCTGGTTGGCTCTCCTTACATTCCGGCAATTTTCCATTACCAACCGAAAAGCTGTATTCGTCGTAAAACGGAATTTCGATTGATTCAAAACTGTCCGCATGCTTTTGCTAATTCTTAATTCCTGTGGAATTAAAACAAACCGTGGATCCGGGCTCCACCAAAGAATCGGGTCTCCTTCGTACCAGGGAAAAATCCCTGACCTGTAAGCATTTAATAACCTTTCCGGTGAAAGATCTCCGCCAATGGCTAACAATCCATCTGCTTCAGCGGCTGCCGCAGGTGGGAATGAAAGACTGTCATCTAAAACAAAAATCGGCATGGATCAGGCGGTGATTTCAATAGTGGCGCCAATACCACGATCTGTTATGGCATCGCACATGGGCTTCAATTCATCATATTCCCCATTTTTAACCCCATATTTTCCTTTGGTATGTATGAGCATGGCGCATTGTTCAGCCTGCTCAGGATTATGTCCGCAAACAACAATAAGGGTTTCAATTACCCATTCAAAACTGTTTACTTCATCATTCCATACAACTAACCGGTAAGGGTTACCTGTTTCTGTAAGAACATCTACTTCTTCATGGGTGGCATGATCCTTGTCTTCCTTAAAATTGAACATCAGCAAATCTTTACGCAAAATTAAAAAATCTGGCCAAAGCGCATAATACTACAATTTGCAGGAAAGGAAAATTCCCGACTTAGTAATTTTAACGCGAAATTGCCCGTTCAGGAAAATTATATGGAAAACACCGGTACAGATGAAAAAAGGGTAATCCAGGTTTCTCCGGAAACCAAGGGTATTGTATTGCCTATTTTGCTTGCAGACCGGGGCCTCGAATACCTGATTGAACTCGTCAAACAAATCAGGCCCAATTCACCGCAGAAAACGGAACAAGCCGAACAACGATTTAAATCATTGTTATACCAGTTGCAACAGGATGCCAGTTCCTTAATTTCCCTTAGGGCAGCCATCCGTTCGCAATTTGTTAAAAGCGAAGTTCTTCCTGCGCTGATAGAAAGCGGTCTGATCAGTTCCCGGGGATTTGTGCAGGAACTGGGCAGGAAACTTAAGCATAAGATTTTGCCTGAACTCCAGGAAAAATCAGATTTCCTTTTCGTGATCAGCAGGGTTTTTTATAAGAATACAGATTATATCTGGGTGGGTAATATTGACCGTGAACTCTGGAAAAAACTATTCAGGTTATTGCGGGTGCATATTAATATGAATGACCAGCAACTTATTGACCAGTTGCGCAGCAGTTTACGGATTTTGTCTTTCAGGGTGGCAACCCTCGGATTGGAAAAGGAAGTAGCCAAAAGATTTGGTGCTAACAAAGATGCCATTGTACCCTTCCTTGAACAAAACAGGTTAATTACAAGGTTCCTTGGAGAAGGTGAAATTACTGACGATGATGCCCGGCTTTTGTTAAGCAATTTCCAGGAACAATTGCATAATTGCCGGCAAAGTATTATATGGCTGCGCGACCAGCGGGTATACCATGGTACGAGCCTTTCGCAAACATTCCTTACTACAAGGATATTGCAAATGATTGACCGCATGCTGATTATTTCGGATGTATTTGATCGTGATAACCAACTTGACGAGGACCGGTTTATTGATTATTTTCTTACTGTTGTAACCAACGAAAATAAGAAAAATAGTATCCGCGAATTCCTGAGTGATAACCTTGGTTTACTGGCATACCAGATTGCCGAACACAAGGGAAAAAAAGGGGAGAAGTATATTACTACAAACAGTAAGGAATTCAACCAGCTTTTTCAAAGTGCAGTGAGCGGAGGATTTATCGTAAGTTTTGTGGCAGTCCTGAAAAACCTGATGGGTAAACTGCCCTGGACCCCTTTCTGGCTGGGCTTTGCATACAGTGTGAATTACTCTGCCGGTTTTGTACTGATGGACAGAACAAATTCCACATTGGCTACCAAACAACCGGCATATACTGCATCTGCTGTTGCAAATTCATTGGACAGTAAAAAACATAAAGGAAAACCCGAGCTGAAAAACCTGGCAATAACAATTGGTAATATTTCCCGTAGCCAGATCGCTTCTTTTGCTGGTAATCTCCTGGTTGTTTTTCCTTTTACATATCTGCTTGCCTGGATGATGGATCGTTTTTTCCAATACCGGATTGTAGATGGTGAAGGCGCCTTAAAATTGCTTGAAAGCCAGCATCCTTTCCATAGCCTGTCTTTATTATATGCCTGCTTTACGGGTGTGTTCCTGTTTTTGAGCGGCATTATTTCCGGGTATGTGGAAAATCATATCGTATATGGTCAACTGAATGAACGGTTAAGGAATCACCCCGTTTTAAGCCATTCCATGTCGCCGCGAAAATTAAACCGGTTGGTTGACTCCCTGAATACATATTCAGGTGCTTTAACAGGTAGCATCGCCCTTGGATTCTTTTTGGGTATGTCAGCCGCAGTAGGCAAAATATTTGGGATTCCTTTTGATATAAGGCACATTACCATTTCAGCAGGTAATACTGCCATTGGATATTTTGGCCTTGAACAGCCTTTACCCTTATCCTACCTGCTGACTGTCTTTTTTGGTGTGTTGGGTATTGGCTTTTTGAATTTCTTCGTAAGTTTTTCACTAGCCTACTTTGTGGCTTTGAAATCCAGGGGAATCCAGCTGCGCGAATATCCGGAGCTGATCGGTTACATCTGGAGATATTTCAGGAGATTTCCGGGTGATTTTATTTTACCGCCTTTAAGGGTAAGGAATGCTGATGATATTTAATGCTGATATTCTATCGGATTAATGACAGGTTGCCCTTAAGGTCAATTAATTGGCCATTGTCGCAGATTAGCTGTAATGTATATACGAAAACCTGAGAAGGTGGTAATGATCCATTAATCCTGCCATCCCAACCAGCACTTCGATCATTAATTGAGAAATTCTTACGTTCAAAAACAAGGATTCCCCAACGGTTAAAAACCCGCAGGTAGTTAATAGAACGGATTCCCCTTCCCAATGGGTAAAAGCGATCATTAACGCCGTCATTATTGGGTGTAAATGCATTTGGTATAAAAACATTTTCCACAGAACAATTCAAAGTGATGGCTATGTCATCCGTCGCTGTACATCCCGCCTCATTTTTAACGGTAACCGTATACCTTATTGCAGCACCTGGCGTACTTATGGGTTGCCGGCAGCTGGTGCAACTCAAAAAAGAAGCCGGGCTCCAGGTGTATTGCGTAACATCATTGCTTGAATTAATCTTTAGTTGTAATGATTCACCACCAATTATTGTAGTATCATTTCCTGCAAATACGGCGGGTAATTCGTTTACCGTTATGTTTACATTTGCTGTATCTGAAAAGCAATTGTCAGGCCCAAAACCAATTACCCGATATGCTGTAGATGCAACAGGACTTGCTATAGGGTTGGGAATCCCGGCATTGTTAAGGCTATTAGCCGGTGTCCATTCATACCTAATTGCCCCGTCTGCATTCAGTTGCACCTCTGTGCCTGCACAAATTTTTTCATCCTCGTTTGCTGTTATTTGAAAGGGTTTGTTAACAGAAAGCAGGATAGAATCAGTTGCAGCACATCCATTTTCATTAATAACATTAACTATATACCGGGTGTCTGTAGCCGGATTTGCAACGGGGTTGGCAATATCCGGATTATCCAGGCCTGTTTGCGGACTCCACAAATACTTTATACCGTTATTGGCTTCTAATTGTACGGATTTTCCCTTGCATATCCTGATTTCTTTACCAGCAAGCCCTATGAGTGGAATGGCTTTTACTTTAAGGGTGAAAACAGCAGTATCAAAACAGGCGGCAGCACCACCAGTAAGTTGTATGGAATAATTACCTGCGGTGGTAAATATTTGCGCGGCAGGCTTTTGTAAATCTGATGTAATACCATTGCCAAAATTCCACAACCAGGTTAAGTTATCATTCCTATCGCTGGTGCCGTTAAATTGCACCTGGTTGCCTGCACAAATTTCAGTTGGCCCAGTAATGGAGACGCCTGGGTTTTTCAAAATTGTGATGGTATCTGTATGCTCTGCAAAGCATCCACCCGCAGAAAAAACAATGAGCTTAACTGCATATTTCCCGGGTAATAAAAAGCTGAATTGCGGGTCTTTTTGGTTAGAAGTATCTCCCGCATTCCCCGTACCGAATGTCCAGTGATAGCGATATGAATCGTTAACTGAAGATAAATTCCGAAAGGTAATTGGTTTAGTGGTGCAGCCTGATTGCACAGAAGGGGAGAACTGTGCTGCTGTGTTGGGGAATTTCTTTACCCTAACTTCTTTTGCTTCGCTTATACAACTATTTGGTGCTTGCCCAACGATATAATAAGTGCCGCTATCAAGAATGGCAGCAGGATTTAATACCCGTTCAGTCAATTCCTTATTTTTAAAATAAGTAAATTCCAATCCAGGCTCACTTCCTGCAGTAATGTAAGCTGCAGTGAGGTTTACGGGTGTATTAAAACAAGCCGGTGCCGGGTCTTGTACTTGTATTACAGGCTTAGGATTCCTGGTTACTTTTATGCTTCCGTTATTATTACAGCCGGTTACCGGGTCGTGCAGTGATACATAATAAGTGCCGGTGTCTTTTACATAAGCAAGCGTCGAAAATGCCGTAAACTCCGATCCTCCAGGGAACTTATACTCTGCACTTCCCCCACCATCGCAACAATCTTCCAGGCCGTATACCAAAATTTCGTGCATACCGATTCCAAGCGATGTACTCCATTGCAATGACTGGCCAGGTAAATTCCAGTTTCCTGCCCACCACATATCCTGGTTATTGAAGGCAACATTTATTCCATCCAGGAAAATTGCGCCGCCATTCCCGAAATCAAAAGAAGTCCTGAATTGGTAAAGTCCGGGTACCTGCGCATAAAAGCGGATAGTATACTTATACGCAATATCACTTTTCGATCCATTGAAAACAATATTGTTACTAACAATCCTGTATACCGGCAGGTAAGCATCACCGTAACCGGATGATGGTGGCAGGTTTACAAGTGCATCAATATAATTTTTGTATTCTATGGCAGAATTGAATCGTCCATGAGTACTGGCCCTGGTGCTCATTTTTACAGAGGCATTTAATTGGTGTGTCTTAGCGCTATCCGAAAAAAATTCAATGACTTTTCCTTTTACGTTTTCAATAACACCATTGTTTAGCAGGACAAGATTATCCCCACAGCCAATTAAAGGCCTTGTTGTCATTTTCAGGGAATTCTTAACTACTATTGTATCGTACGCACTGCAGCCGTTGGTCTGGGTTGCTAATACACTATATGTGCCGGTATTAAGGACTGAAATTGTTGATGTTGTGGCACCAGTATTCCAGGTATACTGATCAAAACCGGAGCCTGCATTTAACACAATCGGGCCATTGCATAATCCAATGCTGTCTGAGGTAAACAAGGATTTGTTAATAACATTTACGGTAACGCTTGAAGTGTCAGTGGTGAATTCACCAAAAAAAATATCATCCAGTCCAAAATCATTTCCAATAACCTGGGGTAGTACATCTGCTATTTCAATCACAGCACTGGTACTTGTTCCTGAATTCCATTCAGTAAAAAACTGCTCCCATTTATCCAGGGTTACCGGTGCATCATAAATTGTCCCAACTTGTATGCCGTTGATTGAAAACCTGATTTTTGCAATGTTTGAATTAAACAATGAACTTATCCAGGAACCAAATGCATACCGGGTGTTCGGTTTAACAGGAATGGTCTGCTTCCAGACAATAAGGCTGGGATTGCCCCCATTGATAATCATGAAATTTCCGTTACCGGTTGTATGATCCTTCCCCTTGAAGGATAGATGGTGGAAACTGGCATCTGTTCCCACTGAATAACCATTGCCTGCCAGTGGGAACAGGCAGTTATTGGCATTGCAAAATGTGTAGGTACTTATAAAACCTGTGTTCCCTTTTTCGAAATCACTGTTAATAATAAGGTTGCCGGACAAATACTTCGATTCAAGGTAATAAGTGCGGGTGGTTTCGGCTTGCAAAATCGGGTGCTGGCTCGTGGTATCATTTAAACCATTTTTAGGGAACCAATGGTAACTGAGGGCCGGATATGCGTCAAGTGGCAACCGGGCATTTGTACAAACTGAAGTATCCTTGTTGATTATCCCTTTTTGGCCGAAACTTATAAAAATGGTGAATTGAAGCGCCAAAAGGAAATACAGGCGGGCTAACTTTTGAGATTTGTATAAATAAAAATAATTGGGCAACCTATTAACTGTTTTAATACGGAAAATAGATTTTTCAAGGGAAGGGAGTTCTTCGGGATGTTTTTTAACCAGGAACAATCAACTATTTTTTATAGAGTTGGTCTTCAGTGTTTTTCGAAAATACTTTAAAAATCAAGGCGCGTATAATATTAAAATACATTCCCGAAAACATAGATAACTGTGATCTTACCAGAAAAGTTTACTGAATTATACCTGTAAGTGCATAAAAAAAGGGATTCAATTTTAATTGAATCCCTTTTTTGTGGGAGCACACGGATTCGAACCGCGGACCCGCTGCTTGTAAGGCAGCTGCTCTGAACCAGCTGAGCTATGCTCCCGGAGCGAAAAATAAGTGGAAGCACACGGATTCGAACCGCGGACCCGCTGCTTGTAAGGCAGCTGCTCTGAACCAGCTGAGCTATGCTTCCAATTGAAAAAAGAACTGCTGATTTCTAAATCAGGATTGCAAAGATAAGGGCTGGATTTTTACGGCAAAATTTTTTTAGGGAAATAAAACCGATCAAATGGTCCAGTCAACCAACTCATTTACCCATTCCGCTCGCCAGGGTGTGCTGATCCGGATATAATTATCAGTATACCCTTCCATCATACCCGCTTTATCGTACCCTTCAAACAATACTTTCCTGGTTTCACCTGTATGCTGCTGGTGAAAATACTGCTGTTTCATATAGCTTAAGTTACGTAACGCCTTATTTCGTTCGTTGCGTATATGGACCGGAACTACTGGCTTGATATCCAACGCAACCGTATTGGCCCTTTCTGAATAGGTGAAAACATGCAGGTAGCTGACATCCATGCTGTGCAGGAAGTCAAATGTTTCCTGGAATGCCTTATCATCTTCACCTGGAAACCCAACAATTACATCTGCACCAATTGCGCAATGGGGCATGAGTTGCTTAATTAATGCAACCCTTTCAGCATAGAGTTCCCTTTTATAACGTCTACGCATAAATGATAAAATGCTGTTGCTGCCACTTTGCAGGGGGATATGGAAATGCGGCATAAAACTGCGGCTATTAGCTACAAATGCTATTATATCATTGGTAAGCAGGTTGGGTTCAATAGAAGATATCCGGTACCTTTCAATGCCGTCCACTTCATCCAGGGCTCTTACCAGGTCATAGAAATTTTCTTCATGTTTCTTGTTGCCATCAGCGCCTTTTCCGAAATCTCCAAGGTTCACACCGGTTAAAACAATCTCTTTAACCCCGCTGCCAGCCAGTTGGCGTGCATTATTCACCACATTCGCTATGCTATCGCTGCGGCTCTTCCCCCTTGCCATGGGGATTGTGCAAAAAGAACAATTATAATCACAGCCATCCTGAACCTTAAGGAAGGATCGGGTCCGGTCATTTACCGACCAGGAGCTGTTAAACCCACTCACTTCTTCAATATCGCAACTGCAGATTTTGGCGGAATCCCCTTTGGTAAGCGCTGCTAAATGTTTGGCAATGTTGAATTTTTCAGCTGCACCCAAAACAAGGTCAACGCCAGGTATTTCTGCAATCTCCTTTGGTTTCAACTGGGCATAGCATCCTGTTATCACTACCATACTATCCGGCGAGCGTCGTTGGATCCGGCGCACCAACTGCCGGCATTCCTTATCAGCATTATCGGTAACAGAACAGGTATTGATCACATATACATCAGCTTGCTCTTCAAATGGTTTCTTGTCGAACCCTTCCTCCTCCAGCATCCTGCTGATGGCGGAAGTTTCCGAAAAATTCAATTTGCAGCCTAGTGTATGAAAGGCAACTGTTCTTTTTTCAGCCATAGGGCGGCAAAGATACGTAGTTTTGGCACCATGCGTAAGAACCAACTGATTGTTGTATTTATCCTGGTCATGCTGGCTGCCGGTGTATTTTATTTGAATCGGAATTCATCGCAAATTGTTGAAAATGATTATTTTAACAGAAATGTCAGCCATTTACAGTACAGCCGGCATGCCCGTTGCAGGATGGATTGCCGGCATGTGAGTGAAGCAGAAGTTATGGACATATTAAAAAATGGTCGGATGAACCAACAAAAAACCCGGCCCGATGACCGTCCTTGTCCCAGTTTTGCCCTCGAAGGGTACAGTATCCAGGATCACCAGCACCTTCGTATTGTTTTCGCACAGTGTGACGATATTACCAGGGTGGTTACCTGTATTGACCTTGACCATGATTTTGAATGCGATTGCAAATAAGTTTTCCTGAATTTTATGAAGAAAATTATCCAGACTATCTTTAGCATATATGGCTTTGCCACATTCATTTTGCTGCTTTTATTGTTGCTTCCGGCCTTCTTTATCGCCTCCTTATTTGGCAAGGTAAAAGGGGGCAATATGTTTTATAAAATCTGCTCTTTCTGGTCGGACATCTGGTTATTCCTGGTTGGCGTGCGGGTTAAAGTGCAGCATGAAGCCATCCTGGCAGAACACCGGCCATGCATATTCGTAGCAAACCATAGTTCTTATATGGATATCCCAATGCTTGTGAATGTGCTGCGGGAACCTTTGCGTGTTCTGGGTAAGCAGGAGATGGCCGGCATCCCGGTATTCGGCTATGTTTACCGGAAAGCGGTTGTAATGGTGAACCGGAAAGATGCCAGCCAGAGGGCAAAATCTGTTGCTGAGTTGAAGAAAACACTTGGCCTGGGTATTTCTATTTTTATTTTTCCGGAAGGGACATTCAATTTAACCGATGGTCCACTTAAAGATTTTTATGATGGAGCCTTCAGGATCGCATTGGAAACCCAAACCCCGATACAACCCATTATTTTCCCCGACTCTGTAAAAAGACTGGGTAACCATTCGGTGTTTTCACTGCGGCCGGGAATTTGCCGTGCTGTATATTTACCGATGGTAGAATTGAACGGATTAAATGAGCCCGATATCGCTTCCTTAAAACAGAAAGTGTATCTCCAGATGGAAGAGGCCCTTTTACGTTATCGATCCAAATAATTAACCTTGGCAGAACCGGAAATACATATTCCTTTTGACTTACCTAAAGAGGCTTCTTTTTATGTTGAAGTGCTGATTCCTTTGGCACTCCCCCGCAATTATACCTGGAAGGTTCCGCCGCACCTGGTGCAGGGCATAAAACCCGGGATCCGTGTTGAAGTAATCCTTGGGAGGAATAAAAAATATGCTGGTATCGTAAAATCGCTGCACCAGGAAAAGCCTGCTGCTTTTGAACCTAAGGAGGTACTGAATGTACTTGATGATTCCCCCATAATTTTCCACCAGCAATTGAAACTGTGGGAATGGCTGGCCAATTATTATATGTGCAGCGAAGGTGAGGTTATGCAGGCCGCACTGCCAACGCATTTCAAACTGAGCAGTGAAACTGTTTTATTATTTAACGAAGACGCAGGTGATGATTTCACGCAACTCGATGAAGAAGAATTCCTGGTAGCAGAAGCTTTGTCCATCCGGAAAGAATTGCGCCTTACAGAAGTTCAGCAACTGCTCGATGCTACCCATGTTTACCCGGTCATTAAAAGGATGATCGAAAAGAAAATTTGCCTGGTTTGGGAAGAACTGAAACAAAACTATAAGGAAAAGAAGGAAATATTTGTATTGCTGCATCCGGCTTTCCAGTCGGAAGACGCGCTTGCAGACCTGATGAATAACTGGAGTAAGGCGCCCAAACAATTAGAACTATTACTTGCCTACCTGCACCTGTTAAAAACAAACGGGGAAGTAGTTCAGTCTGAATTACTGAAAAAATCAGGCGCATCTGCCACCCAACTTAAGGGCCTGGTAGAAAAAGGTGTGCTGATTACTGAAAAAAGATCTGTTGACCGAATTAAACAGCTTCCCCGCGAAATTAATATCGGTGCAGAACTTAGTATGGCCCAGGAAACCGCATTGCAACAGCTAAGGCAGCAATTTGAGCAGAAGAATGTCTGCCTCCTTCACGGTGTTACATCCAGTGGTAAAACCCTGTTATATATCCGGCTGATGGAAGAAGCACTGAAAAAAGGCCAGCAGGTGCTTTATATGCTGCCGGAAATTGCACTAACGGCGCAGCTCATTCGAAGGTTACAATATAATTTTGGTGGGTATATTGTTATTTACCACTCGAAGTTTAACCCCAATGAAAGAATTGAACTTTGGAATAAAGTAAAAACCGGGGAAGCCAGGATTGTTCTTGGTGCAAGATCCGCGTTGTTCCTGCCTTTCCGGGAACTCGGACTGGTGATTTGCGATGAAGAGCACGACACTTCGTTTAAGCAGCAGGACCCGGCACCCCGTTACAATGCCAGGGATGCCGGGATTTTTCTGGCTTCGCTTTATTCTGCAAAAGTTCTGCTAGGTAGTGCAACCCCGTCGCTGGAAACTTATTTTAATGCCCGGCAGGGGAAATATGGTTATGTGGAATTATTCCAAAGGTATGGGGATATCGCATTACCGGAAATAAAACTGGTGGATACTAAAAATATCCGCCTGCCCGATAAATCAAAGGTCATTATTTCACCGGCCTTGCAACAAGCCGTAGAAGAAACACTGGCAAGGAATAAGCAGGTTATCCTTTTCCAGAACAGGAGGGGATATTCCCCTTACCAGGTATGCCAGACCTGTGGTTGGATTCCGCATTGCAAACAATGTGATGTGTCGCTTACTTTCCATAAACTGCAGAATAAACTTGTATGCCATTACTGCGGAACCGTTTATCCGCCTGTAACTGTTTGTGAAGCTTGCGGCAACCATCACTTTACCCAGCAAAATTTCGGTACGGAAAGAATTGAAGAAGCCCTGCTGGAAATGTTTCCAAAAGCAAAGGTTGCCAGGATGGATGTGGATTCAGTGAGGGGTAAACATGCCCATGATGCCCTGATCCAGTTATTTGAACAGCATCGCTTGGATATTCTGGTTGGGACACAAATGGTAGTGAAAGGACTCGATTTTGAGCATGTTGCCCTGGTAGGTATCCTGGATGCTGATGCCATACTGGGGTTTGCCGATTTCCGGGTAAATGAACGAGGATTCCAATTGATGGAACAGGTTAGTGGACGAAGTGGCAGGAAAGGGGAGCAGGGGAAAGTCTTGATCCAGGTAAGAAATACCAGCCACCCTGTTTTACTTTTTGTACAGCAGCACGATTATAAGGCTTTTGCAAGTGCGGAATTAGTTAACCGGCAATTGTTTGGATATCCGCCGTATACCCGTATGATACAATTGCAATTCAGGCACAAATTACACGAAACCGTTGCCGCCGCCGCCCGCCAGATGGCCGACTGGTTGAAACCTGCTTTTGGTCCCTATATCGTTGGGCCTGCAGCCCCTGTAGTTAACAGGGTAAGGAACCAATATATTATGGACCTGTTGCTCAAATTGCCCCGTGACATGCATTTGTTGCAACATTGTAAAGAGCAGGTGCATTTGCTAACCGGTCACTTACACCAGCAGCCACCTTTCAAATCAGTGATTGTTACTCCTGATGTTGATCCACTTTAAGCACAAATTTCATGATATCATCATAGGTGTGGATGAAAATTCCCCGCGACTGAATTTTTGCAGCCGAAACCATTGCTTTAGCTACAACGTTTGCTGCTATAGGCTTATATACCCGCCATTTCCCAAATAATAATCCGCCGATTGCAGGTGCTAAAAACTGGGCAATACCTTCTCCCATACGTTTTTCCTGGCGATGTCCCAGCAATAAGGATGGCCTGAAAATATGCACCTGGGGAATTTGTTCCTTTGAAATTGCTTCCTCAACAATTCCTTTCAGCTTTAAATAAAAATTATTGTTGTCGGCTGCATTGGCTCCTATAGATGAAACCAGGGAAAAACCAAATACCCCGCAATGGGCAGCAGTTTTTGCAGCATTTACGGCTATATCATAATCCACTTTCCGGTAGGCATCGCGGTCGCCTTTTACTTTTTTAAGCGTTGTTCCAATAGCGCAGAAAACTGTTTCAGCACCTGAAATGCCTTCAAAATATTCTTTTGGGTTTTCAAAATTGATAATATGTTCCTTAAGTTTACTATGGCGCCTGTTTAATGATCTCCTGACCAGAATATGAACTTCGTCATAATAATTGTCATTCAATAAAATATCTAATAAAGAACTGCCAATTAATCCGCTTGCCCCGATGAGTGTTGCCTTTCTAGCCATAACTTTGGATTATTATTAATATATGCAAATTCAGGAAAATTTCTCTCTTCGCCCTTATAACAGTTTTGGCATTGATGCCAGTGCCAGGCATTTTGCCGGTTTTTCCAATGAAGACCAACTGGAAGAACTTTTGTTAACCATCCAAAAATCGCCCATTACTGACCAGAAATTACTGATCCTGGGTGGCGGTAGTAATATTTTATTAGTACATGATTTTGACGGCTGGGTGCTTAAGAATGAAATAATGGGTATTGAGGAGTTACATGAGGATAGTGAGTTCTTGTATGTAAAAGTCGGGGCAGGTGAAAACTGGCATGAATTTGTGCAATATTGTATTTCACGCAATTGGGCTGGGTTGGAGAATCTTTCTTTGATTCCAGGTAATGTAGGTGCTTCCCCAATGCAAAATATTGGTGCCTATGGCGTTGAGTTAAGGGATTTGTTCTGGGACCTGGAAGCTTACCACCTTTTTGATCGCAAAGTCTATACATTCACAGAAACGGATTGTGAATTTGGCTACCGAGAAAGTGTCTTTAAGAATAAGTTCCGGAACCAGTTTGCGATTTTATCGGTAACCTTCCGGCTCAGAAAAAAACCGATTTTCCATACCAGTTATGGAGCCATCACTCAGGAACTGGAAAAAATGGGTGTTCATACCCTAAGTATACAGGCAATTTCAAAGGCAGTTATTCAAATACGTCAATCAAAGCTTCCTGATCCAAAACTAATTGGAAACGCCGGCAGTTTTTTTAAGAACCCCATCGTTTCAAAGGAAAAATATCAGAAATTACAATCGTCTTTCCCTGATATTGTCGCTTATCCCTCACTGGGAAATGATGTTAAACTTGCTGCAGGCTGGATGATCGAAAATTGCGGCTGGAAAGGATTCCGCAATGGCGATGCAGGTTGCCATGGCAAACAGGCCCTTGTATTAGTAAACTATGGCACTGCTACCGGTACTGAAATCCTTGCCCTCAGCAAAGAAATCATAGATAGTGTCGCATTTAAGTTTGGTGTAATCCTCGAAAAGGAAGTCAATATTATTTAAGCTTCAAAAGATCAGGAAAAATCCTCTGAGTCAAAATCTTCTTCCCGAAAGCTGCCGCTACCAAGGTTTACCATTGAGCCGACCAGGTCTTTGAACTCAATTTTATTATCGATCACTTTTTTGCTGATCAGTGAATATGCCGACAAACCATGCAATACAAATTCCATCAGCAAAGCGGTTTCTTTTTCATTTGCTTTTGGGAAATATTTTTTTACCAACGCATGCAGCCCATCAACCTTATAAAGGGTAAGGATTTTGTCTTTGTCAGTAGCATTAAAAAGCAAATCAAGCGAATGGCCGGCGTCGAACCATCGGATTATCGGCTTGTAAGGGTTCTCTTCTTCCTTAACAGCTTCCTTCGAAGAAGTTCTGCGTTTTTTCAGGGTTTCCGGATTTGGAAAAACTTTCATGAACTGCGACCTGATCGATTTGTCCAACAGGTTCATGGATACCTGGAATGGGCCTTCCTGCTCACCTTCATAAACAAGTTCAATTTTACCTGTAATAGAGGGAATTATCGCTGTAAGATCACTAACCCAAATCAGGGTTTGTTTTTCACCATTCAGGATGGCTCTCCTTTCTGCAGCGCTTACTGCATTCTCAAATGCGCTAATGGTTAATCGTGCAGAGACCCCACTTTTCTTGTCGACATATTCATTATTCCGGGCTTCAAAAGCGACCTGCTCAATAAGTTTTTTAATGAGGTCACTAACCATAACCCTTGCAGACTGTTCATCGTTAATATCTGCTTCCTGTTCTGTAATGGCAAGGGCATGCTCCAGTGTTTTTGGATAATGTGTCAGGATCTGGCTTTCAATTCGGTCTTTCAGCGGTGTTACAATAGAGCCACGGTTCGTATAATCTTCAGGGTTAGCAGTGAATACAAAAAGGATATCCAGGGGCATCCTTAGTTTAAACCCCCTGATTTGGATATCGCCTTCCTCAAGGATATTAAAAAGTGCAACCTGTATGCGGGCTTGCAGGTCGGGTAATTCATTGATCACAAAAATCCCGCGGTTGCTTCTGGGAATTATACCATAATGAATTACCATTTCATCAGCAAAACTTAAGCGCAGGTTTGCTGCCTTAATGGGATCGATATCTCCTATAAGGTCAGCCACACTTACGTCGGGAGTAGCCAGTTTTTCGCCATATCTCTCAGAACGATGGATCCAGTGTATGGGTGTTTCGTCGCCATGCTGCGCAATCAGGTCTTTCGCAAATTTTGATATTGGTTTTAGCGGATCGTCATTTATTTCGCTTCCGGCTATAACAGGGATATACTCATCCAGCAGGCTTGTCATCTGCCGGGCCAGGCGCGTTTTGGCCTGGCCCCGTAATCCGAGGAATAAAATATTATGCCTGCTAAGCAATGCCCTTTCCGTATCGGGTATAACGGAATCTTCATAACCTATAATACCTTCAAAACTTGATTCCCCTGCTTTTAAATGGGTCACCAAATTAGTCCTGATTTCTTCTTTTACCGATTTAGGCTTATAGCCGGCAGCTTTTAATTCCCCAAGTGTAGTTATATGTTTGTTGTTCATTTTCTTTGGTTGCTTTTGTTCAATTTTCCTTTTCTTCTTTCATCCGATTTGCCATTCTTAATACAGTGTTTTTCTTTTACCGCTTTCGAAATCTTTAAAGATGAAGGCGCCCAGGTGATCCAGCGAAGCGAAATAGGCCTTCCCCTGGTTGGTTTCTGTAAACTCATTCACGAATCTTTGCAAATATGGATCTGAAGCGATCATGAAAGTCGTGATAGGAATTTTCAGTTTTTTACATTGGGCCGCCAGGTTAAGGCAACGGGTGGTAATTTTCCTGTCTAGTCCAAAACTGTTTTTATAATAACGTTTTCCAATTTTAAGGCAGGTAGGTTTGCCATCAGTGATCATGAAGATCTGTTTGTTAGGATTCCTTCTGCGTCTCAGCAGGTCCATGGCAAGTTCAAGTCCGGCAACGGTATTGGTATGGTATGGACCAACCTGTAAATAAGGCAGGTCCTTTATTTCAACAGGCCAGGCGTCATTTCCGAAAACTACGATATCCAATGTGTCTTTCGGGTAGCGGGTGGTAATCAGTTCACTGAGCGCCATGGCTACTTTTTTAGCCGGAGTGATCCTGTCTTCACCATATAAAATCATGGAATGGGAAATGTCGATCATCAACACAGTTGATGTCTGTGCTTTAAAATCAGTTTCCCTGATCTGCAAGTCGTCTTCGCGGAGGTTAAAAGCTTCTATACCATGATTGATCTGAGCATTCCTGATGCTTTCTGTAAAATCAATCTGCTCCAGCATATCCCCAAACCTGAATGGCCTTGTTTCCGGGTTCAATTCATCACCCAAACCTGGTTTAAAAGATTGGTGGTTGCCCTGTTTGCTTTTTTTTAGTTTGCCAAAAATTTCCTCCAGTGATTTCTTGCGGATGCCTTGTTCGGTTTTTGGGGTGATTTTGATGCTTCCGTTACCGGGATCCTCATCAATATATCCTTTTGCTTTAAGATCTTCGATGAAATCGCCCATTCCATACTCAGGCCTGGTCATCTCATATTCGCGATCAAGTTGATTCAGCCATTTCAATGCCTCCGCTACATCCCCGTTTGTATAGGTGAGTAACTGGAGAAAGATATCCAGCAATTGTTCAAAAGCTGATTTTCCTGATTCGTCGGGCCGGAACCCTGTAAATAAATATCCCTTCATAATATTTCAACTCCTCTTTGTCAAATTACGACGAAATGATTATAATGGATAACAAAAAAATGGCGTTCCGGTTCGTTAAAATAAAACGCCAGACCAAAAAGTGGATTCCCTGCTTTCTGGTCTGGCGTTTATAAAATGTAGAACTATTTCTTCTTATTACTATCGGCAGCAGGGGCAATCACCCCATTGTTTTCAAGGGATGGCTGCACTGTACTTCCACTTTGGTAGTTTTTATCTAGCATATCCAGCATCTGTGATAATTGCTGTGCCCCTGCAATTTCCTGCCGCATGGCCTCCTGTTTCCTTTCAGGCAATTGGGCGTAGTACTTAATTTGCTGGTCAAAATCCTTGTGTAAAGCTTTAGAAACTTTATCAGCAAGTTCTTTATGCCCGGCTTTATAGGCTGCTTCCAGGAATTTAAAGTTAAAGTAGTTGTGCTGGTTGTTTTTGCTTACCATGGCATAAGGGAGGTTGACATCCAGGATACCCTTATCAGCAATATCCAGCAGTTGCTTAGCTTCATCTTTGCGGTTTTGGTCGGCCAGGGATGCTGCACCATCAGCATATGCAGCGCGAATACTGTTCAGGTGCAAACGATTCTGTTCATCAAAATACACACCTTTGATATCAGCACTTCCAAATCCGAATTTAGTACGGAGTTTATCAACCATCCAATCTGTGTTGAAGCCCGAATTATTTGCTATCGGAACAAGCCTGTAAGTCATGCCATCTTTCCTGACATAATTGCCAAAACCCAGTTCAGATGCTGTATAAGGCGCAGTGAAACAGATTGGCCTTTTCCATTTGTTAGCGGCAATGATATTCAATACAGCCAGGTCGTTCTTTAACAGTGTGCTCTTATTTTCCGGAATTACAATGGGCAATTGATTAATAACACTGTCAGTTTTATTCACTGTACCATTTTCACGAACAAATTTCTCATCAACAGGCAGGATGAATTTCTTAGCTGGCATGTAGTTGATCGATTCTCCTCCCTGTAAGGCAACTTTGAATGCGGGGTCTTCGCTGCCCACAACATTTTTCATGACATCATACAGGTCATAAAATTTTTCCTGGTTTACATCCGGACGCGGATTATATACGATATAATCGCGATTGCGGCCACGAATCTGCTCTTCAGACCAGATTACATCAATCGGTGCGCTTTCATTGACTTTATAGCGTAGCTGGTTAATATACCAGTCGATGCCTAATAAACTATTATTTATAACCCTGATATCAGGACGGATATTTTCTACTTCCTGTGCATACCAAAGCGGGTATGTGTCATTATCACCATAGGTAAACAGGATGGCATTTGGCGGGCAACTTTCCAGGTAATCTTTTGCAAGGTCACGTGCCAGTACTTTTTTACTGCGGTCATGGTCATCCCATTCCTGGGAGCCCATAATTACAGGAACAGCCAGCAGGCAAACCAGGGCTGCACTAACGTTGGATACTGATTCGCTGGTTTTGCGCATAAGCCATTCCCTGACCTGCAAAACACCCAAACCTATCCAGATAGCGAAGGCATAAAATGAACCTACATAGGCATAATCCCGCTCACGTGGCTGGTTTCCCGCCTGGTTAAGGTATAATACAATAGCGATGCCGGTAAAGAAAAACAACAGACCAACAACCAGGAAATCACGGCGATTGGCGAAATACTGGTAGATGGCCCCGAATATTCCCAGTAAAAGGGGGAGGAAATATAATTTATTATTGGCTTTATTATTTTTGATGCTATCAGGCATTGCATCCTGGTTGCCAAGCCTAAGGTTATCAATTGGAGATATGCCACTGAGCCAGTTACCATCCCGAACATTACCCGGGCCAAATCCCTGGATATCGTTTTGTTTTCCGGCAAAATTCCACATAAAATAGCGCCAGTACATCCAATTCAACTGGTAACTGAAAAAGAAATTGATATTATTACCCATGTTCGGCTTTTCGCCGTCTGCAAGCCCAAGCCATTCCTTATAAAAATTGGCATGCCCCTGGTCATTACTGGCATCCCATACACGGGGGAAAATCATTTTATCTTCAGGTGCATACACTGGTTTAATGTCATAACCCACTTCCTCGTAGGATTTTTCACCCTTGGTATACTTCATGGAAGTTTGCTCGTATTCACTTGGGGAGGCAGTAAATACCTGTCCATATAACAATGGGAAATCACCATATTGATCACGGCCAAGGTAGCCGACCAGTGAATTCGGGTTATCAACATTATACATGTCAACAGCCGGATTAGCATTGGAACGGATCATCGTGGTAATATAGCTGGAATAACCAAGTAGCATGAAGATTACGCACCAGATGCCCAGGCGCACAAAGTTCCAATGGTTCTTTTTTGCCATATACAGGCCCAGCCAAAGAATAGCAGCCAATAATATGAAGAAGAAGATAAAGCCTGAGAAGAATGGCATACCCAATCCATTTACGAAACGGATATCAAACCAACCGGCCAGTTTAACTGTCCATTGGATCACCGCAACCTGAACAAATCCGGTAATACCACAGCCTACCATAAAGGCCCAGAATGTACCCCAGGGTGTAGGCTGGTATCTTTTAAAATAATATACCATTACAATTGCAGGTATGGTCAAAAGTCCAAGTAAATGCACCCCAATTGACAGTCCCATCATGAAGAAAATGAAAATGATCCATTTATCAGCGCCAGGTTTGTCGGCATTGTGTTCCCATTTTAGGATCGCCCAGAAAACCAGGGCAGTGAATAAGGAAGACATGGCATACACTTCACCTTCCACTGCACTGAACCAGAAGGAATCAGTGAAGGTATAGGCTAAAGCACCAACTACCCCGGCACTCATAATAGCGAATGTCTGTTGTCCGCTTAATTCCGCAAGACCTTTTCCCACAAGTTTTTTAGCAAAATGGGTGATCGTCCAGAAGAGGAAGAGAATAGTGAAACCACTGCTTAGCGCACTTAAAATATTAACGGCTTTGGCAGGATTATGTCCACCAAAAACAACAATGAAAAGGCGGCCTAGTAATACAAAAAGGGGAGCCCCGGGCGGGTGGGGTACTTGCAATTTAAATACACTGGAAATAAATTCACCACAATCCCATAAGCTGGCTGTGGCTTCCATTGTCAACAGGTACACTGAGCAGGCTATAACGCATACCACCCAGCCGACAATGTTGTTCACTTTGTTAAAATTCATAAAGCGTTGGTTTAGAAAAGGCGAGGCAAATATAAGAATCTGGCGTTCCCAATGCGGGAACAGGGCAAGTTAAATTATGCAAATAAGATCTTAACAGTTTGATAAAAGAGCCGATTTTGCAGGTAAGCGTTCTGGGCCTGCTCCAGGTAACCCTGTAATCCGAACAATCCGGCAGCATTTCCTTTGTTAATGGCGATTTCCAGGTACCCTGCTGAATTGAAAAGGGCCAGTTTCTCACCCTCAGGCACATCAGCATAAGTTTCCGAGATCTTTTCAATCACTTCATCGCGCTTGAAAACGATCGAAAACCTGCGTCCTTTCCTTTGCGATTCAAACTGTTCCCGGGTAATATTCACAATAACGTTTTCAAAATTATCTATATATATAATCTGGCCTTCAATCCAGGCATCGCTCAGTAAAGGTTTAAGCGGGTTCTTCTCAATGTAAACAACATCGGGTTCGCCAATATCTGAAAGCCTTTCCCCGCGGCCGATTGCAGCGATTGCATTTCCGAAAACACCGGTACAATATAAGGTACTTCTGATCGCATTCTTATCGCAGGGAAGGCCGATCACCATTTCCGGCCTGTCTTCAAGGATCATGCCCAACAAACCGTTATCTGCACAAAGGATGTATTGGTTCTGGTGAAAGGCTAAGATAAGCTGGTCGGGTTTTCTCTCGAAAAGGTTAACCAAAACAAGGTGAAAGGTAAATTCAGGGAAGTGGCGGAAAGCATTCCGGCAGATGTAGGCAGCCTGCGGGTAATTAAACGGACTGATCTGGTGCGTGATGTCCACGAATTGAAAACCCGGGTCTATCTGCAGCAACTGCCCTTTAACGGCCCCTGCCAGGTAGTCCTGGTTTCCGATATCTGAGGTTAAGGTGATTAATGCCATGAATGCTTGGGTGCAAATGTACTACTTCACCAATTTGCCATCCTTGAAAAAAAACTGGTGGGTAAGTTTATCTGCCCAGGAAGGGAAAAACCTGTTCATGAAAACGGTACGTTTACCCGTAAACGTTAGCACTTCGCTGCGTTTCCTTTTTTCAATGGCGTGCAGGATATGTTCGGCACATTCTTCTGAAGACATCATTTTTTCCTCATCCATTGGGGTCTTGCCATGTGCTTTTGCCGAGGCATCGAGTGCTGCATTCCTGATATTGGAGCTGGTAAATCCAGGCGATACCCACATTACGTGCACTTCTTTTTCCAATAATTCAGTACGCAGGGCTTCGAGCCAGCCCTGAAGGGCAAACTTGGAAGCGGAATAAGCACTTCTTCCGGGTAGCCCCCGGTAACCGGCAATGGATGAAATCCCAACAATTACCCCATGGCGCCTGATGAGTGAGGGCAATGCATACTTAGTGCAATACACGCTTCCAAAGAAATTCACATCCATCACCTTGCGGAAAACTTCGGTATTTGCATCCTCAAAAAGGGCCCGCATGGAAATACCGGCATTGTTGATGATAATATCAATGTCCCCAAAGGTCTCAATAGTAGATTCAATAAATTTCCTGCATTCAGATTCTTTGCTGACATCTGCAACAACAGTGTGCAGCATCACATTGGTATATTCCATCTGCAGGTTATACAACTTGTCATAATTGCGGCCGCAGGTGGCTACTTTTGCACCAAGGGGAATTAATGCATCTATAAGGGCTTTTCCGATACCTTCACTTCCTCCGGTGATGGCAATGACTTTATTGGTAAAAAAAGAAGACATAATGGGTTTTGCAAATTATACAGCAAACCTACCCAAAAAAGATGGTTGAAGAATTGTGAAGATGGAGAAAAGGGGAAAAGGTTCTCAAAGCCTTTTTTTAAAAAAGTCAGTAAAAAATTTGGGAACAATTGTTTTATCCTTATTTTTGCACTCCCAAAACGAAATAGGGAGCTGTTTCGCTAAAGAAAGTTGATCTGGTAGCTCAGTTGGTAGAGCAATACACTTTTAATGTATGGGCCCTGGGTTCGAGTCCCAGCCGGATCACAAAAAAAATAGGTCGCTGAATTTCAGTGACCTATTTTTTTGCCTTTTTTATACTAAAAGTATGCTGTTCCTTCGGAATAGTTTACCGTAATTAACCCTGCGCTAACTTAACCTGTGAACAAAAATCTGTTTTGACTGCTTTTAAATATTGCTGAGATATTTCCTGTTTTGGCCTTTTATTTTACCGCAACACTTTTTTGAGGTTTTCCCAAACCATACTGCATTGATTGGTTAATATTAAACTTGGATTTGTATCCTGTTGCAGTTTCTAACAGGGAACTAGATTCATGGTAAAACATGACATAAGTCATTTTAATTAGTCAGAATTAATAGCATATTCGGAATTTACAAAAAACCGGAAATGTCTAATATGATAAATCCAGCCTGGGCATTACTGATTGGAGTGGCAACTCTTATATTCATCGGTTTTATTTTCTGGCCCAATATAGGTTTGATCTCAATATTATTGAGATCCCGGCACAATACCCATCGTGAACAGGTTGAGGATGCGCTAAAATTTCTTTTCGATTGTGAGTATAAAAACATTTTTTGCGGGCTGCAGAGTATAGCTTCAAATCTGGATATTTCTGAAGAGAAAGCGGCCAGATTACTCGGGCATTTAACGTCGATGGGATTGATTGCAGTTCATGGAGATACTTTCTCCCTTACTGATTCAGGCAGGTCCTACGCTTTGCAGGTCATTCGTTTACACCGGATATGGGAGAAATACCTGGCTGACGTAACAGGAGCCGGACATCTTGAATGGCATGAAGCTGCCGATCAAAAAGAACATCGACTTTCAATTGAAGAGGCAGACCGTCTGGCTGCACAAATAGGAAATCCGGTTTTTGATCCCCATGGTGACCCGATACCCTCCTCAACAGGAGAAATTCCTGAACATACGGGTCAACCTTTAAGCGCTCTAAAAGTTGGTGATACTGGCCGTATCGTACATGTAGAAGATGAACCTAAAGTAATCTACGCGCAACTTATGGCCTTGGGCCTGTACCCCGGAACGCAGTTACATGTTATTGAATCCGCAGATGGAAAAATAAAGTTTATTGCTAATAATGAAGAGTGTTTGCTGACTTCTCATTTTGCTTCAGCAGTCACAGTAGTATTGATACCACATGAAATTCAGGTAAACTATGCGTTGCTGTCTTCTTTAAAATTGGGGGAGAAGGCCGAAATAAAAGGAATTTCTCCCAGTTGCCGCGGGCAGCAGCGAAGACGATTAATGGACCTTGGCATCATACCCGGCACTTTGGTCACTGCAGAATTGAAAAGTGCTTCAGGCGATCCGGTAGCCTACCGGATATTAGGCGCAAATATTGCCATAAGAAAAAAACAAGCTGATCATATTTTTGTAAACCGGGTAATTGCTGGACAATGAATAATCAATCAAATTGCGAAAATTGTAGTTTTCACCACAAAGAAAATCTTGTCAGGCTTGGTGTTGCAATGAATAAAGCTGATTATGTGGTAGCAGTAGCAGGCAATCCAAATACGGGTAAAAGCACAGTCTTTAATAACCTGACAGGCTTACGGCAACATACCGGTAACTGGCCTGGAAAAACAGTGACACGCGCTGAAGGAGGTTTTTCCTATGGTGGCAAATTTTATAAATTGGTTGACCTGCCTGGCACGTATTCGTTGCTTTCTACCAGTAGCGAAGAGGAAGTTGCGAGAAATTTTATTTTATTCGGAAAGCCCGATGTTACAGTGATTGTAGCAGATGCAACAAGGCTTGAAAGAAACCTTAACCTGGTTTTGCAAATTCTGGAAATTACTGATCGCGCTGTGTTATGCCTGAACCTGATGGATGAGGCAAAGAGAAACAATATTAATATAGATGTTCGTTCGCTTAGTAAGGAATTGGGAATTCCTGTTATTGCAACAAACGCACGCCAGAAAACAGGAATGAGTGAACTGATTACCACAATTGAAGAAATTGCTACAGGCAGATTTATCTGCAGGCCCCACCGGATTAAAAGCAGGTCAGCAAAACTAAACGGCGCCATTACAATATTATCTGAAAAGTTAGCCCAATTTTTTCCTGGATTGCCAAACCTTAACTGGGTCGCCCTGAGATTACTGGAAGGCGATCAAAGAATTATTGAAGCAGTGGAAACACGGGAGTTGGAAAAACTGGGAGCAGAATTATCAACAAACTGATTTAAAATGGCAGCTAGTAATAATACAGAGAAGGAAGAGGAGGCCATACTTTCCCTTGCCAATAAGCTGCGGTGGGACCTGGGAGTAGATCTTCATGATATAGTTATTGAATCAATTTATGAGGACGCAACCAGGATCGCCAGGAAAACAGTTGAAATAAAAGGGGAGCAGCGAGGTTATTATTTAGATAAATCCATCGACAAAATTGTTACAAGCCGTTTGCTGGGATTTCCAATTATGTTTCTTGTACTGGCTGTAGTTTTTTGGATAACAATAGCGGGGGCAAATTATCCATCCCGCTTACTTTCCGGATTATTCCTGGATACAATTCACCCTTTTTTAAAAGGATTTGCTGCAAATATTGGGATGCCACACTGGCTTACTGGAGTCCTTGTTGATGGTGCATACATTTCTGTTGCATGGGTTGTATCCGTTATGCTTCCACCCATGGCAATATTTTTTCCACTTTTTACATTATTGGAAGACCTGGGCTATCTCCCCAGGGTAGCATTCAATATGGACAGTCTTTTCAGGAAAGCAGGAGCGCATGGAAAACAGGCATTGACATTAAGCATGGGTTTTGGGTGTAATGCTGCGGGAGTGATTGCCACCCGCATAATTGACAGCCCCCGTGAAAGACTGGTTGCCATAATAACGAACAATTTTTCTTTATGTAATGGAAGGTGGCCAACACAGATATTAATTGCAACCTTATTCATTGGCAGTGCGGCTTCACCTCATTGGGCCGGCATTCTTTCGGCAGGGGCCGTTGTCGGGATTGCTGTATTAGGTATTTTCTTTAGCCTGGTTGTATCCTGGGGTTTAAGTAAATCGATCCTAAAAGGCGAGGCCTCTGCTTTTAGTTTGGAATTACCACCTTACAGGCCACCCCGAATTCTGAAAACACTATATACGTCACTGATAGACAGATCTGTCTTTGTTTTATGGCGGGCTATAATTTTCGCTGCTCCCGCCGGTGTTGTGATCTGGCTACTGGCTAATATCCAGGTTAGCGGTTCTAGTCTTGCAGAACATTTTATCCATTGGGCAAATCCCTTTGCGCTTTTATTCGGATTGAATGGTGTTATTCTTCTTGCCTATATTATCGCCATTCCTGCTAATGAGATTGTGATACCTACTATTCTGATGCTGACTGTGGTAAGTACCGGCATTATAGGAATGGGTGAAGGGGCTGGTGTACTGTTTCAATCGGGTTCATTAGCTGATATTAAGGATATTTTACAGGCTGGCGGCTGGACGCTTATGACAGCAGTAAACCTGATGTTGTTCAGTTTATTGCATAATCCCTGCTCTACAACCATCTATACGATTTACAAAGAAACCAATAGTCTGAAATGGACACTGGTTTCAACTTTTCTACCTGTTGCAATAGGATTAACGGTTTGTTTTTTCGTAACTCAGTTATGGCGATTGTTTATGCTTTGATATTATGTGATTTATCTTATTAAATGCGCTAACTTTTAACCTTTTAATAGAATTCTTTTGTCAAATGCACCAACGCTTAACGATCCTTTTTATACTCTTTTTTACCTCTGTTTATCACTACAATTCCTACGCGCAGAATAAGCGCCCTAATATCCTTGTGATCCTTTCGGACGACCATACACAACAAACTATCAGTGCTTATGGAAGTAAGCTGATGTCCACACCTTCGATCGATCGTATTGCAAAAGAAGGAGCCATACTGGGGAACACATTCGTTACCAATTCTATCTGTGCCCCTAGCAGGGCTGTATTGCTGACGGGAAAATACAGCCATCTGAACGGGTTGAAAGACAATTCCGCTGAACGAAGGTTTGATGGGAATCAGCAACAGCTGCAGAAATTACTTGGAAACCGGGGTTATGAAACTGCCTGGATCGGGAAATGGCACCTGCAATCATTGCCACAGGGATTTGATTATTGGACAATATTGCCAGACCAGGGAAATTATTTCCAGCCTGATTTTATTAATATGAAAAATGATACGATCCGGCATGAAGGCTATGTTACCAACCTGATCAGTGATTTTTCACTGGCCTGGCTGGGGGAAAGGGATAGTTCAAAACCATTCTTCCTGGTTATTGGCGAAAAGGCAACACATAGAAACTGGATGCCCGACATCAAGGACCTTGGAGCTTTCGATAACGTGAATTTTCCATTGCCGGAAAATTTCTTTGATAAGTATGACAATCGCAGGGCCGCTCTTGAACAGGATATGACAATCGACAATACCATGACCGTTGGAGCCGACCTGAAGATCAGGGCCAATTACGATAAACCAAACATGTTTGGTCGCATGCACCAAAATGAAAAAAAGGCGTATAGGGAATATTATGATCGTGTGGCCGGAGAATATGACAAGGTGAAAAATAACCCCAAAGAACTGGTGAAGTGGAAATACCAGCGCTACATGAAAGATTATCTTTCTACGGCCAGGTCACTTGACAGGAATATTGGCCGTATCCTTAGATACCTTGATTCAACAGGACTCGCAGAGAACACTATTGTTGTGTACACTTCTGATCAGGGTTTTTATATGGGGGAACATGGCTGGTTCGACAAGCGGTTCATGTACGAAGAAAGCCTGCGAACTCCTTTTATGATTAAATATCCCGGCTGGATCAAACCGGGAACGAGGCTGAATGACATGGTAGTTAATATTGACTTTGCACCTACTTTGCTGGATATGGCCAGCGTACCGGTTCCTGCCGATATCCAGGGAAAGAGCTTTGCAAAGCAATTGACAGGTTCTCATTCAACTGAAGTGTGGCGCAAGTCGATGTACTATCACTATTATGAATATCCTGAACCTCATAAGGTAGCCCCACATTTTGGGGTCAGGACAATGCGGTATAAACTTATCAGGTTTTATGGGCCAATTAATGAATGGGAATTATATGACCTGAAATCTGATAAGTCTGAAATGAATAACCTCTATGGCAAACATGGATATGATAAGCAGACTGAAGAATTAAAAAAGGAACTGAAGAAACTAGCGAAGGAGTTCAAGGATGAAGAGGTCGTAAAAATCCTTGCCGATTTAGAAGGAAAGAAGAACAAATGAAAATCAAGGGTGGTTTATTTGGAATAACCTTGGTAATAGAAGATGTGAATTTCTTGAACTATCAGCTTTTACAACAGTTTTATTAACTGTACCTACCTTTAGTTATTCAGGCCCCGATCCGGGACTTGGCCGTGTGAAAATGAGTACATAGTATTGCCAATTTGCACGTTGCTGGTGCTTCCTGTTATGTAACAGCCGCAGCTCCTAATCCAACACTGACTTATGTTGCATTAAGTTTACGATTGTCTGACCGTATAAAATCTATAATAGGATAATGAGATCAGTTATTGTTGCGCCGAATACCCGCTTTTCCTGAGTTGCTCAAATAACTGTGAAGTTTTTTGAATAGCGGTATCATCATTTATGTCGAACAACCTGAAAGTCTCCTTGTCACCTTTGTACAATGGGTTTTCCTGCATATCCCCCTGAGACTTGTAACAGGCAATTACCCATTGTGCAACAGTTTTATAAGAAACCTGCTTTCCATGACCAAAATGCGTGGCTACATCAAGATAGTAAGAAGGTGCTTTTTTCTTAACTGCAGTTTCGGGAAATCCTTCAAGCACCGTGTATGCATCAGGAGTTTCATCTTTATAGGTACTTCCTGCAATTATTACGGGTCGTTTTTCGCCCTTGTATCGCTGTAATGCCCTTAGCGCCATGATTACAGCGGTTTTATGATGACCATGCTGTCCGGCATACGGTAACATGGTAATGATATAATCATATTGGCCGGCTGCCAGGATTTGATCCAGCTTTTTTTCAATAAAGGGAACATCCCATCTGAGTCCGCTTACATAAGGCATTGGGTCCAGGTGGTAATAATCATCGCGCTGGTCAAAAAAATAATATTGCCTGATACCCATTATATCACCGGCTAGCATCAATTCTTTTTTACGGATCCTGGGTAGCTCCGACCTGCCCACCACCGAATCGGTAAGGTTGTAACCATAATATTCCGAACCCAGTTCTGATCCATTAAAGCCACCCTGGCCATCGGTGATTAAAGCCAGGTCTACCGTGCCTTTCAAATCATGGGTTATTTTATATAATATGATAGGGAAACTGGTTTCATCATCGGGGTGTGCATTCACGACTAATACTTTCGGTCCAGGTTGGGCATATGAAATCGATGAAAAAAAGAATATACAGATCGAAGCAACGGTTAAAAATTTGAGGTGTACATTTTTCATGTTGTCATTAATTTGTATTGAGGCCAATTTTATCCATACCAAATGAAGAATTCATTTTAACCACTTTAATTTAGGTAATGGTAAAAGGGGGAATAAGGATTTTTATAAAACAAGTGGTCATTGATCTGAACAAATTATTTTACCGGTCCTTTTTGATTTTCCTTAAGCATAAAGGCAATTGCTCGATTAGGGAGCACTATAAAAACAGTAAAATAATTCATATTATAAAATACATTATATAAATAAAAAATGAATTTTATCTCTTTTTTTGAAAGATTTATCCTAAATTATTGATTTTAACAGGTATGAGAAAAATTGAAAATAAAATATGTTATTGGTAAGTCTTTCCTAGCTCTTTCCTAGCTCTATCCCAGCTTTCTTCTGGCTTATGCCTCATTCCATTCTAAATTATTCAAAAACAATAAGTTATATTATTCTAGAGCTCAGAAAAGGATAAATTATATTATATTAGTTTTTTTTATATCAATAATAGTTTTAAAGAGGCAATATCCTGGTTGCCAGATTCGGCCTGGAAATAGGGGGGATAATCATTGGGCCTGCTAATTACTGATGGTTAAAAAAGCTGCCGGATAAAGGTGATTTTATGGCTTGCCATGTAGCCCTGAATGAATAGCCTGTTAATTGTTTTGGGCTGTATGGCAAGGTTAATCTGCAGATATGTCAAATTACCTAAAAACAAAAAATAATTTAACCGAGCGTTCTATTACCGGAATCATATTAGCTATAATTATACTTGGCACAGTCAGTTGGAATTTATTTGGCTTTATATTTTTGGTACTGATCATCGACTTACTCAGCCTGTTAGAATTTTATCGATTATTTTATAGCACTGATCTTCTTCCACGCAAGGTTGCCGGCATTATTTTATCAGTAAGTATGCTAATCGCCTGTACACTTTATGTTGCAGGAATAATTTCCTGGAAGATCCTATTTGTGGCTATTCCAATTGCATTCGGCATATTTGTGATGGAGTTGTTTCATTTGTCGGAAAAACCCTTCTATAATCTCGCATTTACTTTTTTAGGGGTCATTTGCATAACCATTCCGCTTTGTTTTTTTATTACCCTCGCTTTTTTTCCATATCCACCAGGCACCTATAACCTGCAATTGGTCTTAGGTTATTTTTTTATACTTTGGGCGAGTGATACCGGGGCCTATTTTATTGGTAAAAATTTCGGGATACATCATTTGTTTAAACGTATATCTCCCAAAAAGACCTGGGAAGGCAGTGCAGGAGGGGCGGCATCTGCAATTTTAGTATCTTACCTCTTATCTTATTTTTTTACTTTTTTTCCCGTTATTGACTGGGTCTTTATTGCGGTAATTATAATAGTAACCGGAACTTGCGGTGACCTGGTTAAATCGATGATGAAACGCAGCCTTAACCTGAAAGATTCAGGTACCATATTACCCGGACATGGGGGTATGCTCGACCGCTTTGACTCCCTGTTAGGTTCAGCCCCTTTTGTTTGCTGTTATTTAATATTATTTCACCATGGATAAACGAAGTTATTATGTGGTTAATGGAATTACCTTATATCGCCTGTTGGCTGCACCTTTCCTCATAATGCTGATTTTTAAAGAAAGATTGGATCTGTTTAAATGGTTACTAGCCCTTAGTTTTTGTACTGACCTGATAGACGGTTACCTTGCCCGCAGGTTAAATGTAGCCAGTGTTTTCGGTACTAAACTTGATTCAATTGCTGACGATCTTACTATTATTGCCGGATTAGTTGGGGTTTTTGTATTTAAACCCGATTTTTTAAGTTATGAGCGTTTCCTGCTGATTATATTATTTGTACTATTTTTTTTACAGACTATTCTTGCACTTATCAGGTATCGTAAAATAACCAGCTTTCATACTTATGCTGCAAAATTTGCCGCTATTTTTCAAGGTGTTTTCCTGATACTTCTTTTCTTTCTTCCCAGGCCATTATATAATTTATTTTATTTGACAGTACTGATTACAGCCTTTGAATTGATTGAAGAAATTATTATTGTATTGTTATTGCCGAAATGGGAGACAAATGTTAAAGGTTTATATTGGGTAATCAAAAAGAAACACGAAAAGTTTCGCTGAATGTATATTTTACGGGCTAAGCCTTTAATCAATGTAAAATACATTTTCCCTGATCCTTTTGTGCATTTCCGGGTTTTCATCACCATATCCCAAAATGATGGAAAAATAAACCTGTTCGGTTTCAGGTATTTTTAATCGGGAAAATATCTTGGTTTGCTGGATAAATTTACCGAATCCTATGGGGCAACTATCCAGGCCAATAGATTTAGCCGCCAACATCATATTTTGCGAGCACATGCCAATATCAAGTTCAGCCCATTCATTATCAACCGGTGCGGAAATGAATATTACAACCGGCGCGCAATAAAATACGGGGTCCCCGCTTTTTAAAACATCAAAGGCCGCAGAAAAATGAAACATGCTTGTAATAGATTTAATTATTTGCCGTAAGCCTGTTTTAATGAATTTTTTCGCAGCTATACTTACTATTTCTTTTGAAAATGCCTTTATAGTTTCGGTGTTGGTAAGAACGTGGAATTTCCAGGATTGCCTGTTCATTGCTGAAGGTGCCATCCGGCCTGCATCAATTATCCTTTCAATTAGTTCTATTTCAACAGGCTTATCTTTATATTTCCTTATTGCCCTGCGGTCGTAAATTATTTTCAGGGTATCATTTATTTTTATGCTTTCGCTTATAGTTTCATTTTTCATAATAGGGAAATTTTTAGGCAGGTTTATCCAACTACGTTAGATACCCAAATATTATCACCGGCACTATCTTCTTCTTCTTCAGAAAATTCTTTCATCTTTTCGGAATAATTGATTAGTGTAGTATTTACTTTGTAGGCTATGGTTCCTTCTTCATTAATGCTTCCCGCCCGCAATCCGGTTAAAAGTTCAATGCCATCATCAATAGTATCAATCGCCCAGATATTAAATTTTTTATTGGCAACCGCTTCCAATACTTCCTCCTTCAGCATCAGGTTTTGTTTATTTGCCGAAGGAATAATTACGCCTTGCTCTTCATTTAGGCCAATTTTTTTACATAATTCAAAATAACCTTCAATTTTTTCATTTACCCCGCCTATTGCCTGGACTTCTCCTTTTTGGTTTACGGAGCCTGTTACTGCAATGCCTTGTTTTATTGGCGCATTGGCGAGGTTGGAAAGTATTGCATACAATTCTGTGCTGGATGCACTGTCTCCTTCTACCTCAGAATATGACTGTTCAAATACCACACGTGCGGAAAGGCTGATTGGTTTATCCTGGAAGTATTTTTCTGAGAGGTATCCTGCTAAAATCAATACTCCTTTGGTATGCAGGGGACCACTTAATTCGGCTTCCCGTTCAATAGCGATTATACCTCCCTTGCCCAGGTTTACGCTGCAGGTTATTCTAATGGGGCGACCAAATGAAATATCGCCAAGGTCAATTACCGATAGCCCGTTTATCTGTCCGGTTTTGCTACCTGTAGTGTCTATAAATATTTGTTTGCGCTCAATCAGTTCGTTTATTTTCTCCTGCACCAGGTTCCCCCGGTAATTTTTTTCATTGATTGCACGAAGCACATGAATTGGTGTTATTTGAGATGATTTTTCCTGTGATGCGTAATAATCTGCTTCCCTGATTATATCGGCAATTAATGCAAGCCGGGTACTCAATTTACCCTGGTCATCTGCCAACCTTGAGCCAAATTCAATGATTTTTGCCATTGCACCATCCTGAATCCGCCCTAATTTCTCCAGTTCACATACACTATTGATGAATGCAATATAATTACCAATATTTTCATCCGTCCTGTTCATGGAACTATCGAAATCAGCTTTTACTTTAAATAATTCCCTGAAGTCAATATCATATGAGTATAACAGGTGGTAATAAAGTGGATCCCCAACCAAAATGACTTTTACCTTCAATGGAATGGGTTCAGGCTTAATTGATTTAGTGGTCAGGTATCCCAGTTTGTCTGTTGCTTCCTCAATTAATACTTCTTTATTTTTAATGGTTCGTTTCAGGGCTTCCCAGGAAAAATAATTTTTAAATAATTCTTCAGCCCTGATAACCAGGTAACCACCATTTGCACTGTGTAGTGCCCCCTTCCTTATCATGGTGAAATCTGTTAAAAGCGTTCCCATAACTGATTCTTTCTCTACGCGTCCAATAAGATTATTATAGGTAGGGTTGCTTTCAATAATAATCGGGGCTCCCTGCTGTCTGGAATTATCAACAAGGACATTAACTTCATATCGTTTAAGAAAATCCTGATTTTTCCCACCTAAAATATTTTCGGTGCTTTTGTCGGCCAGTAAAAATTCGGTGAGGTTTCCTAAAATATCATTTTTTAGATTTTTGAGGTACTCTATTACTTCGGGTATCTGTGTGTATTTTTCTTCTGTGTCCTCAATTAAGTTGCTGATGGCATATGCTGCTACTTCCTTTTCGAGTTTATTTAATTCTTCAGTTGCCGCTTTCGCCAATTTCCTGGTTTGTCTTAATGCTTCCTTTACATCTTCAGCCAGTTTATTTTGTTTTTCGTGTATTTTTTCCTGCTTTTCTTTTGGTAAACTGAGAAATTGTTCATCAGTCATAGGGACTCCTTCAATAATGGGTATTGTAAAAATTTCCAGTGGAGTTTGCTTGATTATTAAAGATTCTTTTTCAGCACGCTGATTTATGGCATTAATTATAGTGCTCTCCTGTGCTTCATATTTTTCCTGGATAAGTCTTTTTCGGTTTGCGTATTCCTCGCTTTCGAATGCTTTTACCAAACTTTGCCTGGCTTCCTGGATGATTGCCTTTATGTCTTTCTTCAATTCAATCGCATGGCCTGCAGGCATGCTGAGTTTTTTGGGCTGGTAGGGGTCATCAAAATTATTGATATAACACCAGTCCGATGGTACTGGTTCTTTTACGGCTATTTCATTTAAATAGCTTTTTACTGCAGTAAGTTTTCCGGTTCCCGATACACCTGAAACGAAAATATTAAAACCATAAGATTTGATTCCTAACCCAAGGCTAATGGCTTTTTCAGCGCGATTCTGGCCTATGATACCAGGCTCTTCAACATTCCGGAAGGGTATTATTTTTTGCAATTCCTCTACGGTAAAGGGATTCGTAAGGTTGTTGACTTTTAATTGAACCTTCATGTGCAAGATTTTCTTCAATTTATCAATATTGCATTGTTTAATATATGACCTATGTCAGGAGATTTTGGCCATTCCGGAAAAATGGTTATGATTTTACAGCTTTGTATTGGTTTCGCATTGATGATCAGCATCATAATATGAAATGACACCCCTCACCCTAAGAATTCCATATTGGCAGTAATTTGTTAAACGTAAGACCTAATTATTATGAACATTGAATTTCAAACTCCGCAAGGACAGGTAAATGAATGGCTGATCAGTTTCATTCGCGACAAAATACTTGGGTATCATCATCTTGATAAAAATATTTCCAGGGCGCAGGTCCACCTGAGCGAGCAGGCAGGTGGAGAAACGGGCGCAAAAAAATGCGAAATAAACCTGACTGTTTTCGGTGATTCGATTTTTGTCCATAAGACAGCCGTAAGTTATGAAGAGGCTGCTTTTGAAGCTGTAAATGAACTTAATGCCCGAATCGAGGAAGTTTCAAGGAAAAATAATGAACCGCCAGACGAAATCACGAGCTCTGTAAAGGTTTAAAAAATATTGTATGAAGCTGTTTGCACTTGATAGTTCCAGGGATTTTGGCGAGTTGGTTGCAAAAGAGTTAGGTACAACCCTGAATTTGCATGAGGAAATATCATTTGAGGATGGTGAACATAAATGCAGGCCCCTGGAAAGTGTTCGCAACCAGGATGTCTTTGTTATACAGTCATTGTATAGCGATTCAGCAAAAAGTGTAAATGATAAACTTTGCCGGCTTCTTTTTTTTATTTCTGCTTTAAAAGACGCTTCTGCTGCACAGGTAACAGCAATAGTTCCTTATTTGTGTTATGCCCGTAAGGACCGGAAATCAAAGCCAAGGGATCCTGTAACTACACGGTATGTTGCACAATTGTTTGAGGCCTCAGGAACAGACCAGGTTGTCACTATTGATGTCCATAATCTCCAGGCTTTTAATAATGCTTTCCGCATCCCCACAATAAACCTGGAAGCAAATTCACTTTTTGCGGATTGCCTTATCCGGGATATTGCAGATGACGAGCTGGTTATTATGTCTCCAGATATTGGGGGTGTCAAGCGTGCTGAGCAATTCCAGCGATTGCTTGGTAAAAGACTAAATAAAGAATTGCCGCTGGCCTTTATGGAAAAATACCGTAGCAGTGGTGAAGTTTGGGGTGAAACTATAATTGGTAATGTTGAAGGCAGGACTGTAATTGTTATTGATGACATGGTTAGTACCGGTGGTACCCTTGGCAGGGCAGCAACGGCTTGTAAAAACGCAGGTGCCAATAAAGTACTTGCGGTTGCAACCCATGGGTTGTTTACAGGGAAACCTGAAGAAAACCTGAAGGAAAGTTGTTTGCAGAAAATATTTGTAACTAATACCATTCCTCCCTTCAGGCTGGGAACTACAAATATTATAAACAAGGTGCTTGTAATAAATGTGGCACCACTTTTTGCCAAAGTAATCACGCGGTTATTTGAAGGTGGTTCAGTAACAGATTTAATGCAGGAATAAATCAGGGTGATAATGCAAAAGTATAGATTAAATGAGGCTGCTGACTCTACTTTGTCTATTGGACAAAAGGTTGCTTTTCTTAAGCTGGCCGGTTCTTACTTACACCCCGTTACAAACGTTGAAACGAGGGAAACGCATATGTCCTGGGTTTTCCTTGCTAATGGGTTTGTTTATAAACTAAAAAAACCTGTCAAAAATAATTTTGTTGATTTTCGATACCTGGAGTCAAGATACCTTAATTGTAAGGAGGAGCTAAGGCTAAATAAAAGGCTGGCACCAGATGTTTATCTGGGCCTGGTGCCCCTGATATGCGATAAAAGTGGTCAATTGTCATTCAACGGGAAAGGTGAAATTGTTGATTGGCTGGTTAAAATGAAAAGGTTGCCTGAGGAAAATATGTTGGACAATGCCATCAGGAACAATACTGTTTCCCAAACCCTACTAAAGAAGGCTGCCTCTTTATTATCTGAATTTTATAAAATTTCACCTTCAATAATCATCGAGCCACAGGTATATGTGGAAAGACAAAAAGGGGAGATATCTGGTATTTACCGAGAATTGATAAAACCAGTATATCATTTGCCCGGAACACAAATTGAATTACTTATCACGGGATTGCTGAAATATTTATCCAATAATCCTAATGTATTTTATCAAAGGATAAATGAAGGAAGGGTTATTGAAGCTCACGGTGACCTTCGCCCTGAACATATATGCCTCGCTCATGCGCCAGCTATAATTGATTGCCTGGAATTCAACCGGGACCTCAGGATTCTTGATGTTGCAGAAGAGTTATCATTTTTAGCGATGGAATGTGAAATGTTAGGTGATCCTTCTGCCGGTAAAATATTCCTGGAATCTTATATTTCACTGGCATCTGACCAGGTTCCCGATTCCCTTATTATTTTTTATAAAATCAAGAAAGCCTGTTTACGCTGTTACCTTGTTATAAGGCATATTCTCGAAGTTGCTTATAAAGACGAAATTAAATGGACAACTAAGGCTAATCAATACCTGGAGCTAGCAAAAGTATACCTCAGCCAACTGCCGGGATAATTTGCCTTTCATCTCTTTTCTTTTTCCCATCTCTCCATGAACGCTAAAGCTTCGTCATCCGTAAGATTGTAAAATGAATCATATGCCTGGGATACTGCATAAAATTGATATGGTTTTAAGAGAATGCAAACCTCATCCGCTTCTTTTTTTAATTCCCTTTCTTTGTCAGGGGAGGAAACTGGTGCAGCTACAATTATTTTGGCAGCGCCTTTATTTTTACACATTTTTATTGCCGCAAAAATCGTAGATCCTGTTGCAATACCATCATCAACAATAATTACGGTCTTATTTTTTATTTGGGGTAGTTTTCCCCCTTTTCGTAAAGTTTGTATTCTGCGCTCAATTTCAGCCTTTTCCTTTGTTTCGATGGTATTGACAGTATCCTGTGAAAGTTTTGACCTTGCATTTTTATTATAATAAACAGACCCATCTTCCGCTATTGCACCAAATGCATATTCCTCATTACCCGGATAACCTAATTTACGTACTAGTATAAGAGATAATTCTGCATTCAGGTGACGGGCCACATAATAAGCTGTTTCAGCACCTCCCCGGGGAATGCCCAGAACCACAACATTTTTATCTTTAAATTTTTCAAGCGCCTTGCTCAGTCGCAAAGCTGCATCTTTCCGGTCAGCAAACATGATGCATGTTAATTAGTAATGAAAATAATATGGCTATATTATCTACTGTTTTTTTATACCCGGTTATATAATAGTTCATAGTATTCCTTCGCCAGCCGGTTGCTATCAAAATAAGGAAATATATCCTGCATGCTGTTTTTAATGATCGATAACCATCTTTCCGGATAATCATAATACATTGACAATACTTCTTTTTCAAGGATATCATAAAGGTTGTTGGCATCTTCATCGTCTTGTTGGTGTTCCGGCAGCAGAGGGTCGGCATGGGGAATTACAAAACTGTTTATTTTATCCCTTGCAAATTCGGGAGACCAGCCATCTGCGATGGTCATATTAATGGCTCCATTCATTGCTGCCGCCATACCACTTGTTCCGGATGCTTCATGTCTGTATCGGGGTACATTCAACCAGATATCCGCACCTTGCTTTAATAATTTTGAAAGCTTCAACTCATAGCCTACTATAACCGAACAATTGGTATAGGATTTACAGATATTTACGATTTTATCAAATGTGCCGATCGCTGAATAGTCCATTGGATAAGGTTTTCCTGCCCAAATAATCTGAACAGGCCTGTCTTTGTTAGTCACCAGTCGTTCAAACCGGTCCATATCTCGGAATAACAAATCAGCCCTTTTAAAACCAGTAAACCTTTTGGCGAATACAATTGTCAGTATATTCTTTTCAAAAATTTCACCATTCTGGTCAGCAACAATATCAAATAGCACTTCCTTGCATTCTGATTTTCGTTTCCTTAAAGCCAAATCGTCATTTTCTCTTAAGGCCTTATACATAGCACTATCTGCCCAGTATGTATAATTCTGTGCATTAGTAATAGAAGTTAATGGACATATTTCTTCTGCGTTATCCCACATCCTGAGCAATGTCTCTTTATGCAATTTCGACACCCCGTTGGCCATCCCGGATAATTTTAATGCTGACGCAGTATGATTAAGAATATCTCCCTGGGTTTGCGTTATAGCCTTAACTTCCGTTAAAGGTATTCCGCAAAAATATCCCATCTTATCCAACAGAAAGATATTCGTTTGTGGATTTCCAGCTTCTTCCGGTGTATGATTTGTATATACCAGCCGACTTTTTAATGCATCAATGCTTTTGTATTTGCTATATAAATAAAATGCCAGCGGCAGAGCATGGGATTCATTCAGATGGTAAATTTCAGGTTGCCAGTTAATTATTTCCAAAAGCTTTGCACCTCCAAGTCCTAAAAGGATTGCTGCGGCAATTTTTGTTTCAGGATTGGGATCATAAAGTTTGTGACTAATTGTTTTTGAGAGATAATCATTCTCTGGAACATCAGTGCTTAACAGGAACAACGGTGCAGTATTAAAAATACCCGGGGGTAGGTAGTATGCTTCTACCCATGTGTCATGGCCTGTGACCTGGATTGTAAATTTTATTCCGGTATTTTGTAGGAATCCATACATTTTTTCCTGGAATAAAACATCCATTGTCTGGTCGCTTTTTCGCACCTGGTCATAATAACCATATTTCCAGAGGATACCTATTCCAACCATATTTTGTTTCAAGTCAAAAGCACTGCGCATATGCGATCCTGAAAGGAATCCTAATCCACCAGCATACAATTTTAACGGTTGATGTATAGCATATTCCATGCAGAAATAGGCAACGGCAGTAGAATATTCAGGTGATTGCTGGTAGGGGTGACTAAAGGTAAATGACATGTCTGAATTAGGTTACTATGAATATTTAATAGCCATAAATAAGCCCCACCGATTACAGATGAGGCTTATAAATTTAAATGACCAGACCGTCCTATTTTACTGCAATGGACTTAGATAATGTAGCTTTTTTGGCAGCTTCTGATTTTGGAAGGCTCAATTTCAAAACCCCATCTTCATAAATTGCATCTATTTTGTCTTTTATAACTTCATCAGGAAGAGTAAAGCTTCTGCTAAAAGAAGAAAAATTGTACTCTTTTCTTGTATGGCGTGCATCTTTCTCTTCCTTACTTTCCTCTTTTTCACAACTGATCGTTAGCATATTGCCTTCCAGATCAATTTTAAAATCTTCTTTTTTTAATCCAGGTGCAGCCATAGTTACTTTGTAATCATCTTTATTTTCAATAACATTAACTGCCGGAACAGTCAATTGTCTTCCAAATGTTCCACCATTACCCAGCCAATCGTTCCATGGTTTAAAAAAATCATCAAATACGGAAGGGAAAATTTCTCCGGATTTAATTAGTGATTTGTTAGGCATACGACCTCCTTTTGTTTTATTTTATTAGAATACTTTTATTATAGTGCCATTCGTCCATGGCCAATACTTCCAGTTATAAATTCCTTTATTTCTGTTGCAAATACCGCAGTGATATCTTCAAATTCACCATCAGACAAAAAATAGTTTAAAGTCCTAAAAACAGCCCTTACAGATGATTTGGCTGTCTCGTCATCTCCGAAATCATAGGCCGCCAATGATTTGTCACTTTCCCTTATTTCATCCAATAGCTGTTTTACATGATGCATTCGGGGAGATCTCTGTCCGGGTGTCCATTGGTCCACATAAATTCCCTTTAATGCCATCGGTAATTGAGCAATGACCTTTAATGATTCTTCAAATTCCAAATGGTTTCGAAGTGTATGTAAGACTGATTTTAAAATCCTGAATGCTTTGTCTGATGGAACCTTTAAATCATTTTCAAGCAGACTTAGGAATTCATTTCCTTTCTGTGCATATTTGTCAAATTCCGTGGCCATAAAAAGCTATTTATTCATTTAATATCAAAATTTAATTTCTACATTTTGAAGCAAATTTATGGTATGTTAAAGTCTTCAAATATGATCACCATCAGCCATATTTTTGATTTGTATCAGGTTTGGAATTAATGTTTACTTGTTTATTTGGGGTTTATAAAATGTCTGTAAAAAACTCAACAGCAATTGCAAGAAGCCATAATACTGAACTGGCTGAAATATTTCACCGGATGGCAGCCTGTTACCGTTACCTTGGTCCCGAACATCGATTTAGGGCTATGGCCTATGAAGGTGCAGTAAAGACCATTTCAAACCTCAGGGAAGATATTTCTGTTTATGCCACTGATGTATCCAGTTTAGATAACCTGAAAGGAATAGGTGAAAGTATTGCCGAAAAGATTTTGGAATACCTGGATACAGGAAAAATAAAAACATATGAAAAGCTTAAAAAAGAAGTCCCGCAAGACCTATTGGAATTGATGGATATAAATGGATTTGGTCCTGCTACAATTAAAATCCTGCATGAATCGCTGCAAGTAAATAATAGGGAAGATCTTATAGCATCGATAGAATTGGGCCGGATTTTCAAGTTAAAGGGATTTGGGGAAAAGCGGGTTGAAAATATGAAACGCGGACTGAAGCTTTTCAAAGAATTCCATACCCGGATGTTATTGTCTGACGCTTTAGAATTGGGTAATGAAATCCTGTTGGAAGTTCAGGGATTGACCGGAGTGCAAAAGGCTATGTTAGCCGGTAGTTTACGAAGGATGAAAGAAACTATTGGTGATATTGATATCATTGCAATAGCTGAAAGGAAGAATTGGAAAAAAATCATAACTAGATTACTGCAATCAGAAAAAGTTGGGCGCATTTTAGCAAGTGGCGATACGAAAGCGAGTTTTTTAGTTAAAAACTCAACTGTTCAGGTTGATATACGGCTTGTCCAGGAATTTGAATTTGGCGCTGCTTTATTATATTTTACAGGTTCTAAAGAGCATAATATTCACCTACGTTTAATGGCAAAGGAGAAAGGCTGGAAATTAAATGAATATGGTGTTTTTGATGTTAAAACTGATAAGTGGATAGCTGGCCATAAAGAGGAAGATATTTACAAACTATTGGATTTGGAATTTATTGAGCCGGAACTAAGGGAAGACAGGGGCGAAATTGAACTGGCCCTGAAAAATAAATTACCGAAATTAATTGAAAGCAGGGCGATTTGTGGAGATATGCAAATGCACAGTATGTGGAGCGATGGCGCTGAAAGTATAGAAACCATTGCCCGCTTTATTGAGAAAGAATTTCCGCAGTATGAATATATTGTTATAACAGATCATTCACCATCAGAACGGTTGGCCAGGGGTTTGAATCCACAAGATTTCATCAAACAATTTGATGAAATTGATGAGGTAAACAAAAAATTGAAAAAGGATTTTATTAAGAAAGGTGTTGAAGTAGATATACTGGCCAATGGTGACCTTGATCTTCCAGATGAATTATTGAGCCAGTTTGATTGGGTTACGGCATCCATTCATAGTTTGTTTAATAAAGACAATACCGGCAGGCTCATTAAAGCCTGTGAACACCCATTTGTACATTGTATTGGGCACCCAAGCGGAAGGCTGATTGGGAAAAGGGAAGCTTATACAGTTGATTGGGTTAAACTCCTGCAAAAAGCAGCGGATACTAATACAGCAATTGAAATAAATGCACAACCTAACAGGCTTGATCTTAAGGATGACCTGGTTAAAAAAGCTATTGAATTAAAGGTTACTATTACCATTAGTACAGATGCCCATGACCTGAACCAGTTTAAATTCATGCAACTTGGTGTAGCGGTTGCCAGAAGAGGTGGATGTACCCGGAAAAATATACTCAATACCAACCCCTGGAAATCCATTGAGGCTTTTAAAGAAAATAAACACCGACTAATGAGTAAATGATTCTTTCTGGTTCAGGTATTATAAACTGTTGTTACCTTTAATATGCGCTCAACATCTTCTTTTTTGCACAATGCAGTACCTGGATTCAAACAGGCGGCAGTGCCGCAAGCCACACCATAACGAAGTGTTTCTCCCATTGATTTTTGCTGCACTAATCCAAACAATATGCCTGCTACCATGCTGTCACCTGCTCCAACCGTACTTTTACGCACTACTGCCGGAGGTATTGCCCTGTAGACACTATCTTTTGTAACCATTATAGCCCCTGTTGGTCCAAGTGAAATAACTACTAATTCAAAGTGATTTTTATCAATTAGTTCACGCGCAATTACATCTACCTGTTCTATATGGATTTCGGTTTTGCCTGCAAGTATTGCTAATTCAGCGAGGTTAGGTTTTATGAGATAAACCCCAGCCTGAACGGCCTCTTGTAATGCGTTGCCAGAAGTATCAACAACTAGTTTTGCATTTCTTTCCCGGGCAATATTAGAAAGCCTTTTGAAAATATCTGCTGGTGATCCCGGAGGCATGCTGCCGCTTATTACCAGGTATTGAAAAATAGGAATACCGGCAATAGCATGCAGGCATTTTTCCCATTCGTCTTCCAGCAATTCAATTCCGGGCATACCAAACCGGTATTGATTATTTGTTGCCAATTCTGTAACACTAAGGTTTTCCCTGGTTTCATAACTGGTTTTGATCGTGAGGGATTCAACACCTTCTTTTGTTACCAATTTGTTTAAATTAATTCCTGTTGGTCCACCGATCGGATATATAGCAAGAACGTCTTCGCCTAGTTTTGTCAATGCACGGGCAACATTTATGCCACCACCACCAGCTTCCCGAACCGGGTTGGAACAATGTAATTTTTTTTCAGGAATTAATTGGGGGACTGTCGTGCTTTTGTCGATGCATGGACTAAAAGTTACCGTTACTATATTTGGCATAACGAGTGGTTTTTTCAGGAAATGACCTGGACATTTTTTTTCTTTTCTGCAAGTAAGATGTTTTCAATACCATTTACAATGGCATCCGGGTTAAAGGAAATGCTATCGATTCCCTGCTCTACCAGGAATTGGGCAAAATCAGGATAATCACTTGGTGCTTGTCCGCAAAGGCCAATTTTTACACCGGCCTGCGCTGCCTTATGAATTACCATCGCAATCATTTCCCTGACCGCCTGGTTTTGTTCTGAAAACAGATGACTTATTGTGGCAGAGTCCCGGTCAATTCCAAGCACCAATTGGGTAAGGTCATTGGAACCAATGGAAAAACCATCAAATATTTTTGCAAATTCTTCTGCAAGTATAATGTTAGAAGGGATTTCAGCCATTACATATATTTCAAGACTTTCATCAGAATTCCTGTCTAGTCCATTCCCGCTCATTTCTTCGATCACTTTTATCCCTTCTTCCACTGTCCTGCAAAACGGGATCATCACTTTTATATTAGTCAGGCCCATTTCATGGCGAATTTTTTTAATGGCTTCGCATTCTAAACGGAAACCTTCCCGGTACGCCTCGTTGTAGTACCTTGATGCTCCCCTGAAACCAAGCATGGGATTTTCTTCCTTTGGTTCAAAATCAGTTCCACCGATCAGGTTAGCATATTCATTAGTTTTAAAATCACTCATCCGGACAATGACAGTTTTGGGATAAAAAGCAGCTGCAATAGTTGCTATCCCCTGAGACAATTTATCAATAAAGTATTTTCGTTTGTCCGGATAATGATGGGTAAGGGTTTCAATCTTTTTGATTACAGACGGATCTTTCAATTTGTCAAATTTCACAAGGGCCATTGGGTGAATCTGCACTGCATGTGTTATGATGAACTCCATTCGTAATAAACCAACTCCGTCATTAGGATAAAAAGATAATTCAAATGCCTGATCGGGATCTCCGGCAATGAGCATTACTTCCGTTCCCTCCGGTTTTTTTGTTTCAGTAAAATCTAGAGTAGTTTCTTTGGTGTTCAGTTTTCCCCTGTACACAAAACCTGTTTTTCCTTCACAACATGAAACGGTAATGGTTTCCCCATCTGAAATATTGGTGGTGGCGTCGCCACAACCTACAACAGCCGCTACACCCAACTCCCTGGCTACAATTGATGCGTGGCTTGTCCGGCCACCTTTATTTGTTACAATTCCGCCTGCATTTTTCAGGATAGGATCCCAATCCGGACTTGTCATATCCGTTACAACAATTTCACCGGGTTGCAATTTCCAGGCATCTGCCGGTGACGCGAGTATACGGGCAATTCCAATAGCTATTTTGGAACCGACAGCATTACCGCTGGCTAATTTTTCTCCTTTCTCCAATAATTTATATTCTTTAATAAGGTAAGGATTCCTTTGCGAATGAACTGTTTCAGGCCTGGCCTGCACAATAAATACTTCATTGGTGATTCCATCCTTTGCCCACTCAATATCCATTGGTTTGCCATAATGTTCTTCGATCAGAAGGCACCAGTTGGCCAAACTGGTTATTTCATCATCAGATAATACAAACTGTTCCCTTTTTTCAATAATAGTAGGAATATTTATCGTTGTATGTAGATGTTCATCAGTTGGTTGGTAGACCATGGTCATGGCTTTGTCACCCAGTTTCTTCTGGATTATGGCATTTTTCCCAAGTTTTAATGTGGGTTTAAAAATGTAAAACTCATCAGGTGTAACGGTGCCTTGCACAATATTTTCACCAAGACCCCAAACACCGCTTATCAGGATGATATCCCTGAATCCGGATTCTGGTTCAAGGGTAAAAGCAACGCCTGCTGAGGCTTTATCACTCCTTACCATTTTTTGCACACCAACTGATAGTGCAACTTTTTCGTGTGGAAACCCATTGTCCTGTCGATATTTAATTGCACGGTTGGTATAAAGTGATGCGTAACAAAGATGTATAGCTTTGAGTAATGCATTTTCACCGGTAATGTTCAGGTAAGATTCATGCTGGCCTGCAAAACTTGCTTGTGGCAGGTCCTCCGCAGTCGCACTGCTCCTAACGGCTACAGCTATTGGCAGGGAACCACTTAAGTTTTTGTAGGCGGTGATTATTTCCTCATTAAATTTTTTTGAAAATATACCGGCAAGCATGAGTTTGCGGGCTTTTTCGCCAATATCCTTTAGATTCGAAAAATTTTCAACATCCAGTTCCTGCATCAATTTAAATAAAGGTTCGTGCAGTGAATTACTGGTTAAGAAATCATCAAATGCAAATGCTGTTGTAGCAAAGCCATCCGGAACAGGAATTCCTTTTGCAGACAGTTTATTGCACATTTCACCCAGTGATGCATTTTTCCCGCCTACAGAAGGCACGTCATCAATACTGATTTCACTAAACAGTTTTATATAATCATTCATGACCTTCATTTGGTATTACAGAAAAGATGTCAGCGTCAGGTGGCAAAAAAAGAACCAGGGATAGTTTTTTCATAACGCCCAGTCTTTTTTGTAAGGTGGATCCGGTATACGATTCCTTTGATATCATCAAAATTTTCAGGAACAAAAGGCCACTGATCAGTTAAATGCATTCTTTCACTGATAATTACCGGTAATTTTCTTTGGTTGAGTTTTTTCAGTGCCTCGCTCCGCATATTGGGATCTTTCAACTCTTCAAATTGGCCCCAGGCAATAACACTTTGCCAATTGTCGAGATTATTGGTATTGTCCACCTGGAAACACACAGACGGGTTCTTCCGCATCATATCCATCTTTTGTCCTTCGAACCCTAAACTATATACAGATTCGCCATCATAGGCATAACTGATAGGGACCACATAGGTTAATCCATCAGCATGACAGCCAAGGCGGCCTACCAACTGGGTGTTAATAAGGTCTTCTATTTCTTCAGTATTTAATATACCAAACATGCATTATTTTTTATATAATTAAATTTAGGGCAGGTAATTATGGTCGGATATGACCTGCATCAAAGTTGTAAATGATTGAAATCAGATATCCTGGAAAATGATACCAGAGGGCCTTAATTTTCAGTGACCAGCAAATCGATTTTGTGGGTTGCTTGTTCCCTGTAATTTTTTGGTGAATGTCCTGTAGTTTCTTTAAACAACTTGTTGAAATTAGAAATAGTCTTATACCCGCAGTTATACGCTATTTCCGATACGGTCCAGTCACTATCCAGTAGTAATTTGCATGCATTGCTAATGCGCACCTGGTTCAGGTATTCAACAAAATGTATATTATTTCTTTTCTTAAATAACCTGCAAAAACTTTGGGGAGTAAGGTTGGTTAATTGTGCAACATCTTTTAACTGGATATCATTCCTGAAATTTTCATGCACAAAACGATATACTTCGCATAGGCGGTCCTTTTCCGATTTACTCTCAGCTGTGGATAAATTTCCGGAATTGATTGAGGCCAGGTCGGTGGAAGAGGACAAGAGGTGTAATATTTCTAAAAGCCCCAGCACTTTTTCAAATCCTTTCAATGCCAAAAGGTTTTCCATTTTTGTGGCTATCATTGCCCTTGTGCGGTGCTGGATAAAAATGCCACTTTGTGATTTATGCAATAGTTCTTTTATATGGGATGCTTCTTCCAAAGAAAAAAGACCTGCATCAAAAAGGCTGGGATGAAAATAGACTACAATGGCAATTGCCCTTCCGGCATTTTCCCCATGCAAATAACTTTCATCATTCATCCAGATATGGGGCAAATTGGGACCTATTAAAACCATGTCCCCGGGTTCAAATGATTCAATGAGGTTTCCTACAATCCGTTTGCCAAAACTTTCTTTAATAAAAACAAGTTCATATTCGGGATGCGTATGCAATGGAGAACTGAAGAAACTTTCATTGCGTTCAACAACGGTAAATAAGCTGTTCAGCTTAATGGCGATTTCGGTTTTAAGGATCTTCATGGCAAGAGAAATTATTTGCAATTATCGTTTGAGTCACCTAAGTTTCCTCCCAAATCTAACCTTAAAAATACCAATTTGTATCAAAATCTGGTAAAATTCAGGAACTAAGGAGAAAATTCAGGAAGTGGCTGAATCTCCTATCAAATAGCAGAATTCGAAAGTTTAGTAAATTCTTTATATGTGTTTTCCCGAAGGCATTTTTATCCGTAAAGAAACTTTCCCTTAATTTAGATGGCTTTTAAGCAATCAACGATTCATGACCCCTTCTGCCAACAAATCAAAGGTGCCCAAAATCCTGTATTCCCAAAGTATTGTGGAGCAGGAGTTTTTCAATCAGTTTTCAGCTGAGCCGTCCATAGTGGTTAGTTCGCCTGGCCGGATCAACCTTATAGGAGAACATACTGATTATAATAATGGATTTGTACTTCCTGCTGCAATAGATAAACAAATGAATATTGCCATTAGCAGGCGGGATGACGATGAATTGCATTTTTACGCGCCTGATTTTAGGGAGAATTTCAACGGCACAGTCAAAAATTTGACAAAGTCCCACAAATTTTGGCCCAATTATATTAATGGTGTTATCAAGGAATTAATTGACAGGGGATTCCGGATTGATGGATTAAACCTGGTAGTAGGGGGTGATATACCTGCTGGTGCCGGATTGTCTTCTTCTGCAGCGCTGGAATGTAGTGTGGTATTTGCGCTGAATGAAATGTATGCATTTGGTTTGTCTAAAATGGACATGGTGAAAATTGCGAGGGCGGCGGAAAATAATTTTGTGGGCCTTCAATGTGGTATCATGGATATGTTTGCCAGTATGTTTGGTAAAAAGGACCATGCAATTTTACTCGATTGCAGAAGCCTTAAATATGAATATATACCGCTTGATTTTCATCAGCATGCCATCCTTTTAATGGACACAAGGGTTAAGCATTCCCTTGCAACGGGAGAATATAATGTTCGAAGGGAGCAATGTGAAATGGGTGTTCGTGCCCTTAGAAAAATTTATCCCCATGTAAATAGCCTCCGCGATGCCAACCGCGCTATGATTGAATATACTCTTAAAGACAGGGTTCCAGACCTTATTTATACCCGTTGTAAATATGTAGTAGAAGAAAACCTGCGCTTACAGGTTGGTTGCGAAGCTTTGCGAAGGAACGACCTTGTTGGATTTGGCAAGAAAATGTATGCTTCGCATGCCGGCCTGAGTAAACTTTATGATGTTAGTTGCCCTGAACTGGACTACCTGGTTGATCTTGCAAAGGATGAACATGCCATAATAGGTGCCCGCATGATGGGGGGTGGTTTTGGTGGCTGCACAATCAATATCATCCGCAAATCCTACATAAATGAGGTTGTAGAAAGAATGAGCAAGTCCTTTGTAGGAAAGTTCGGACAGGAACCATTGGCTTATATCTGCAATATTTCTGAGGGAACTCATGTGGTTTCCGGCGGATAAAAAAGAAATAGTATTTTTCCTGCCTATATGTTATCTGCAAAAGCACAATATGCTATCCATGCCCTGACTTTCCTTGGTGAACACTTTCAACAAGGGTATATCCCGATTAACCAGATAGCTGAAAAAAGGAAAATACCAGCCAAATTCTTGGAGGCCATACTCCTTGAACTGCGTAAAGCTGGAATTTTAGGCAGCAAGGCAGGAAAAAATGGGGGTTACTATTTGTTGAGACACCCTAAGCAAATTCCTATGGTGCAGATTTTGCGGCTGATGGATGGTCCCATTGCGTTACTTCCCTGCGTGTCTAAAAATTTTTATGAACCTTGCCGGCTTTGTCCTTATCCCGAATCAAGCTGCAATATTCGCCATATCTTCCTCGAAGTGCGCGACGCCACCCTTAAAGTTATAGAAGGGAAATCCTTACATGACCTTATGCAAAAGGGACAACCTTTTGATACAGATTTCATTATTTAATACATAAAAAACAATAAATCAATTAATTGTAAATTTATAAATGCATTTTTATACTAATTCCTATTACAACCATAGGAATTATCAGATTTGTAATTTATCTTTGAATTGTAGAACAATCAATTGAATGGAACAGGCGTTAATGTTAACAACCTGAAATTCCGGGATGGTTCAATTTGATATAAAACGATTGAAGCTTTTGCCCTTGTGTAAAGGGTATTTTTTTAAAACCATTGTATGAGCGCTACAAGTTTAGTTCTGCCAGCCGGCATGTTCTCCACAAAGGAACAAGAGCAGGTGCGGGATTTAATCCAGAAATTTTCCAACCAGCAACTGCAATGGTTAGCCGGTTACCTAACCGGTTTGCAGCACAGTAACCAACAATTACTGCAATTAATAAACCGCATTCCTGTAACCCAGGAATCTATTACTACTGAGCCACTAGGTGGGCAGGATTCCATTACAGTATTATACGGCTCAAAAAGCGGAAACAGTAAGAAGGTGGCCAAAAGCCTGCATGATAAATTAATTGCACGTGGCTTCACTGCTGTTCTGCAAGACATGAACCAATACCAGCCCAATAGGCTAAAGGAAGAAAAATGGTTATTGGTTGTTGTTAGCACGCATGGTGAAGGTGATCCTCCACCTGCTGCGGAGGACCTCCATGCATTTATAAATGGCCGCAAAGCTCCGGCTTTAAAAGATACACGATACGCTGTGTTAGCCCTTGGAGATAAAAGTTACGCCAGTTATTGCCAGACAGGAAAAGATTTTGATACCCGGTTAGCAGCACTTCAGGCCAGCCGGATACTGGAAAGGGTAGAAGCTGACGTAGATTATGAAGAAACAGCAGAAGTATGGATCGATACCGTAGTTGCCAGATTACAGGAAACTTTTTCAGGCAGTGTCTTAAAAACAGCTGCAAACAAGCAGGGAATTACAACTAACGGTGCTGCAACACATAAGCCTGCAATTCATTATAGCCGGAAAAACCCTTTCAAATCTATCGTTCTGGAAAAGGTACAGTTAAATGGTCGCGGCTCAGCGAAAGAAACTTACCATGTCGAACTTTCCCTTGAAGACAGCGGCCTTTCTTACCAGCCAGGTGACACTGTCGGACTTTGGGTGGAAAACGAAAAATCGTTGGTAGATGGTTTGATCGCCTTCAAAAAATGGGATCCCAATTCTATTATAATTTATAAAGACACTCCGCTAACCCTTTTTGATTACCTGCAACAGAAAGCTGAACTGACAACAGTTAGCGGCAGTTTCTTATCAGCTTATGTTCCTTATATCAATGATCCTGCAGATGCACATGCATTGAAAAATATACTGGCCGATAAGCAATCTTTAAGTTCGTTTGTATACGGCCGTGATATCTGGGATATCCTTCAGGAATTTCCTGCTTCAATAACAATTGAAGAATTGACCACTGTTTTGCTTCCCCTGCAACCAAGGTTATATTCTATTGCCAGTTCTTTCCAGGCACATCCCGATGAAGTTCATATTACTGTTGGTCGCGTTCAATACAAAAATAAGAACAGGATACATCGGGGTGTTGCCTCTAATTTCATTGCCGACAACCTCGAAGCTGGCAAAGAAGTGAACCTATTTATCGAGACCAATGAATCATTCCGCTTACCTGAAGATGGTGATACTCCGGTTATTATGGTTGGTCCGGGTACCGGTATTGCACCTTTCCGGGCATTTGTTGAAGAGCGTGCAGAAACCGGGGCCACGGGTATTAATTGGCTCATTTTCGGGGACCAGCATTTCAGTACCGATTTTTTATACCAGACCGAATGGCAACGCTTTATAAAGCAGGGCACACTCACCCGCATGAACACAGCATTCTCACGGGACGGCCGGAACAAACTTTATGTACAGCACAGGATGCAGCAGAATGCTCCGGAATTGTTCAAATGGCTTGAACTTGGCGCTCATTTTTATGTGTGCGGGGATGCCAAAAGAATGGCAAAAGATGTAAAGCAAACCCTTATTAATATAATTCAGCAGGAAGGAAAGCTTTCATCCGAAGATGCCCATGAATATGTAAAGCAATTGATTAAGAAAGGACGGTACCAGGAAGATGTTTATTAATGCACGATTTTATCAAAAACCCAATTAAAGTAAACCATGTCGATTAACCAGGATAAATCAAAACTCAGCGAGGTTGAACACATCAAGGAGAAAAGTAAATACCTTGAAGGAACCATCCAGGAAAGCCTGAAAGATGAAGTTACAGGCAACCTTTATGCGCAAGACCAGCACCTGATTAAATTTCATGGCAGTTATGTGCAGAGTGACCGTGAGCTGGACAAAGAACGTAAAGCACAAAAACTGGAGCCACTGTATTCTTTTATGATAAGAGTCCGTGTACCAGGTGGTATAGCCACACCAGCCCAATGGATAGTAATTGATGACCTGGCTACCAAATATGGTATGCCTACCCTTAAACTCACTACGCGGCAAGCCTTTGAATTGCATAATATTTTCAAACATAACCTGAAACAGACTATCAAGGAAATCAACGATTCCTTGCTAAACTCTATAGCTGCATGTGGTGATGTTAACCGGAATGTGATGAATACTGTAAATCCACATACATCAGCGATTCATGACGATGTGCAGGCTGTAGCTAAAAAAGTAAGCGATCACCTGAATCCGAAAACAACCGCCTATTATAAAATCTGGGTAAATGAAGAACAGGTTGTTGGCGCAGATGAAGAAGCGCCTGTAGAAGAGCCCATTTATGGTAAAACATATCTCCCCCGGAAATTTAAAATAACACTTGCAATTCCTCCATATAATGATACTGACGTATTTGCCCATGATGTTGGCCTGATCGCTATTGAAGAAAAGGGTAAATTATTGGGTTTTAACGTTAGTATTGGCGGTGGTATGGGAATGACATTCGGTGATGATACAACCTATCCGCGCCTTGGAAATGTGATTGGCTTCTCCCCAACAGATCAAATAACCGACGTCTGCGAGAAACTGGTGACTATCCAACGTGATTATGGTAACAGGGAAAACCGCAAGAATTCCCGCTTTAAATATACTATTGACAGGCTGGGCCTTGATTTTGTGAAAAATGAGCTTAACAAACGCCTTGGCTATGACCTGGCCATTGCCCGTCCATTTGAATTCACCACTAATGGTGACAGTTTTGGATGGATTAAAGGTGTAAATGGTAAATGGTTCAATACTCTTTACATAGAAGGTGGTCGCGTAAAGGACAATGAAAAATTTGCATTGCGGAAAGGGCTTCGTGCTATAGCCGAAATACTAGATGGGGGCGATTTTCGCCTTACCGGAAACCAGAATGTGGTTATCGGTAATGTTTCAGATAAACAAAAGCCATTGGTTGAAAAATTATTAGTTGACCATGGCCTTGCGGCGCACCAGGAAGTGAGCAAATTGCACCAGCATTCAATTGCATGTGTAGCGTTAAACCTATGCCCGCTTGCCAATAGTGAAGCAGAAAGATATTTGCCTTCTCTCATCGATAAGATACAGGTAGTAATGGAAAAATATGGCATTGGCCAGGAACCAATTACGATTCGCATGACTGGGTGCCCTAATGGTTGTGGTAGGCCTTACCTGGGAGAAATTGGTTTTGTTGGCCGGGCTCCGGGTAAATATAATCTTTACCTCGGTGCGTCCTTCAATGGCGATCGTTTAAACGTTTTACATAAAGAAGCATTAAGCGAAGAGGAAATCATTGCTACACTTGATCCCCTGATTGAAGGATTTGCAAAACAGCGGTTAGAAAAGGAACATTTCGGGGACTTCCTCGTCAGGAAAGGAATAGTTCATCATAGTTATACAAAATCAGATTTTCATATTAACTAATTATGATCGCTGTAGCAGGAATAAATTATAAAACTGCCGGGTTTGAACAGTTGGCCCGGTTTTCAGGAGGCCCTTTCGTTCCTGGAAACCTACCTGAGCTGGTATCCGGACAAGTTTGGGTTGAAACCTGCAACCGTGTTGAAGTATATGCTGACCTAAACCTGCATTGCCAAAAGAGTTCGGAACGATTACTTTTAGGATTATTGGGATTAAAAAAGAAGGAACCTGGCATCTATGTGCATTTCGGGGATGAAGCCATGCTGCATTTACTGAAAGTGTCAGCTGGATTAGATTCTGCTATTCTCGGTGAAGACCAGGTGTTGAGCCAACTAAAATCAGCTTTTCAGATTGCATCAGAAAAGAGGCAAACTTCACCGTTCCTTAATAAGGTCTTCCACAAAGCCTTTGAAACTGGTAAATTGGTACGCACTCTTACTTCTATTAATAAAGGACATATTTCAGTTGCATCAATTGCTGTTTCATTATTGGAGTCCTTTACCAGGGAGAATACGAAATTAAAGAGCGCACCAATACTTATAATTGGTGCTGGTGAAACGGGATCGTTAGTAACAGAAATTTTATCAGAAAAAGGGTATAAAAATTTATTAATCTGGAACAGGTCTGCAATTAAGGCAACTAATCTGGCCAAAAGAACGGGTGGAACAGTTATAGCTTATAATGATCTGGAAATGAATTTTATGCAGGCTGGTGCAGTAATTATTGCCGTAAGCGGGAAAAAACCTATTCTGGATTTTTCAGGTATTAGCAAAAACAAAACCGTAAAGCAACTGATCATTGATCTTTCCCTCCCTTACCAGGTTCCTGCTGAGATAGAAAACAAAAATATTTTTTTATATAACCTCGAACACATTGCAGCGATAAGTAAGGGAAATGAATGCAAAAGAAAAGAAGCAATTGAAGATGCCATGCAATTGGTTTGGGCAGCCCTTTATGATTTAAAAGCATGGAAAGAGCAGGAATGGGTTGGGCAAACGTTGCAGCAATGGAAAATAATGCTTGACCAGTTGCAGGAAAGGCAATTGAAATCATTTATTAAAAAAAATCCGGATGTCGATCCTGAAAGCCTTGCAGCGTTTGGAAGGGAACTGTCTGCCAATATGCTGAAACAACTGGCCTGGACGGTCAGGCAACAGGAAAAGGAGGGTCCGGAATGGCATAAATGGTCAAAATTGTTATCAACCGTTGAACCCTATGAACAATTGAATTAAAACCGGAGAAATGAAGGCAGTACATCAAAATAATGGAAAAGTATATATCACCGGGGCCGGTCCGGGTGATATCAACCTTGTGACCCTTAGGGCTAAGGCAGTAATTGAACAAGCTGATGTAATATTATATGATAACCTGGTTAATCCGGAAATGCTGGAATGGGCACCTTCTCACGCAAAAAGAATTTTTGTGGGCAAGCTTCCTTATTGTTCCGTTATAACCCAGGAAACAATCAATGAATGGATGGTTGAACATGCACTTCAGTCAATGCAAGTGGTTCGGTTAAAAGGCGGCGACCCTATGATATTTGGTAGGGGAGCGGAAGAGGCAGCCTACCTGAAACAGCATGGTATTGAATTTGAGATCATACCGGGTGTCACAAGCAGCCTGGCCGCCGGAGCCTATGCTGGTATCCCGTTAACGCACCGGGATGCTTCACAAATGGTGTTATTTGTTACAGGGCATACCAAGAGGGGGAGTAAGACAGGATTGAATTTCGACTGGCCCATGCTGGGAGCCTTTGAAGGCACGATTGTTTTTTACATGGGGGTGAAACATATTGACCAGATTGCTGATCAACTTATAAAGGCTGGAAAGCAAAAAGAAACACTTGTAGCGGTTATTGAAAATGGCACCCTATTGCATCAACGGGTTATTTCTGCTAATTTGGCGTCCATTGCCGAAGAAGTAAAGGTTGCCTCAATTGGTACCCCGGCATTGATAATTGTAGGAGATGTTGTTCGTTATCACCAGGAACTGAACTGGTTTGAAGTTATTCAAAAACAGTTTAAACAAAAGACAGCCTGATAAAATTAAACTATGAGCCAGACTCGCGGATATATTTTAAGTTCATCGGTCCCCAAAAAGAAACAGGTAATTGAATTTGCCCAGGATTTGGTGGATTATCTCTTCCCTGTTGTTGAGAATGAGAAAACCTATGAAGCAAAACACCTGAAAAAACTGGATAACCTGAAAAACCAGTTATCTGAAATTTTATTTGCATTTAGCGCAAATGTGCAACTGGAAAAAGAACAGGTTCACAACATGTTCTTTGAATCTGTTGATTTTATTAAGGAACAACTCCTGGAAGATGCCAATGAATTACTGCAATTTGATCCGGCTGCAAAATCACTGGAAGAAGTAGTGCTTACATATCCTGGATTTATGGCGGTAATGGCGTACCGCATCGCAAATGTATTGTACAAACAACAAGTACCGCTTATTCCAAGGATCATCAGCGAATGGGCACATTCTATTACCGGAATTGATATCCACCCCGGAGCCACAATTGGTGTGCCTTTTTTAATAGATCACGGAACAGGCGTAGTTATAGGTGAGACCTCAGTTATAGGCAAAAGTGTAAAAATTTACCAGGGGGTAACTATCGGTGCTTTAGCCGTTAAAAAGGAAGAAGCGGAGAAAAAGCGGCACCCAACAATTGAAGATAACGTAATTGTATATGCGAATAGTACCATACTTGGCGGCAAAACAATTATTGGCCATGATAGTATCATTGGGGGAAACTGTTTTATTGTAGAGTCGGTTCCAGCCCATAGCGTAGTATATCACCAGCCTATTATAACAGTAAAAGACAAAAAAGACTTCACTGAGCCCTTAAATTGGGTCATATAAAAATTTTAATCTCAACCAATTACACACCAAATCAAACTTTTATTATGATTGCCGCAAACATTCTTGAAACGATCGGAAATACGCCTCACGTCAGGCTGAACAGGCTTTTCGGAAATACGCACAATGTATTTATAAAGTTGGAACGTAGTAATCCGGGGGCAAGCATCAAAGACCGTATTGCACTTGCAATGGTTGATGACGCAGAGAAAAAAGGTATTCTTAATAAAGACAGTGTAATTATTGAACCAACTTCCGGAAATACGGGAATAGGACTGGCTATGGTCGCTGCTGTTAAAGGGTATAAGCTCATTCTTGTAATGCCGGAAAGCATGAGTGTTGAAAGAAGAAGGCTGATGAGTTTGTACGGCGCCAGTTTTGAGTTAACGCCCCGCGAAAAGGGAATGAAAGGTGCCATTGAAAAAGCAAAAGAACTTGTTGCTTCAACAGCGAATAGTTGGATGCCTTCTCAATTCGATAACCCCGCAAACACAGAGGTACACCGCCAGACAACAGCCCAGGAAATCCTGAAAGATTTCCCCAATGGCCTGGATTACCTTATCACAGGTGTTGGAACCGGTGGACATATAACCGGATGCGCAGAAGTGCTGAAAGCTAAGTTTCCAAACCTGAAAGTTTTTGCAGTTGAGCCTGAATTGTCACCGATTTTAAGTGGCGGATCTCCCGGACCTCACCCGATTCAGGGTATTGGCGCCGGGTTTATTCCGGCAATTTATAATAAAGATGTTATAGATGGGGTGATTACTGTAAGTAAAGATGATGCATTTGCTTACGCCCAAAGAGCTGCCAAAGAGGAAGCAATTTTCATGGGAATTTCAAGTGGTGCTTCTCTTGCTGCAGTTGCCAAAAAACTTGCAGATATTCCTGCTGGCAGTACCGTTCTCACTTTTAATTATGATACCGGTGAACGCTACTTATCTATTGATGGATTGTATTAATTAAACAAGTTTTCTCTAAAAATTATTCGAAAAGATGGATCTTAATCACCTCAATTCCGCGCTGGCTTCCCTGGATGCTGCTGAACGGTTGAAATATATTTGCAGTCAGTTTGAATCCGGTGTAGTTTTCTCCACTTCATTGGGGCAGGAAGACCAGGTGATTACCCATTTAATTGCCAGGCAGCATTTGCCGGTTTCTGTTTTTACGCTGGACACAGGAAGGCTTTTCCAGGAAACATATGATTTACTCGACCGCACCATCGCCAGGTATAAGGTTCAAGTGAATATATTTTTCCCGGATGCCTCCAGGGTAGAAGCAATGGTGAACGAGAAAGGACCCAATAGTTTTTATGAATCAGTTGAAAACCGAAAGGAATGTTGTTTTATCCGTAAAGTCGAACCATTAAACCGTGCATTGAAAGGTGCCCGTGTATGGATCACCGGCTTAAGGGCTGAACAAAGTGAAAATCGCCACAACCTGTCTTACGCAGAATGGGATGGAACACACCAGCTGATAAAAATTAACCCCCTGCTCGACTGGACTCTTGATCAGTTACTGGTATTTATTGAAAAGGAAAATATACCGTATAATAAATTACACGACAAAGGATTTCCAAGCATCGGATGCAAGCCATGTACCAGGGCAATTGAACCTGGTGAAGATATCAGGGCAGGCCGGTGGTGGTGGGAAAGTTCAAAAAAGGAATGTGGACTTCACCAGGAAACTGCCAAATAAAATATAAACGAAGTAAAGAAGAACCAGTATGTCAATTCCATCAACCATACCTGCATTTCCAAGGATGTTAGAAGACGAGAGTATCTATATCATGCGGGAAGTTGCTGCACAATTTGAAAGGCCTGCATTGCTTTTTAGTGGCGGTAAAGACTCTATTACCCTGGTAAGGCTTGCCCAGAAGGCTTTCTGGCCAGGAAAAATTCCGTTTCCCTTACTGCATGTAGATACTGGACACAACTTTCCGGAAACTATTGAATTCCGCGACTGGCTGGTAAAAGAAACCGGGGCCGAATTGATTGTGCGCTATGTTCAGGATAGTATCAATTCTGGGAAAGTTAAGGAAGAAACCGGGAAATATGCAAGCCGAAACGTTTTACAAACGGTTACTTTATTAGATGCAATAGAGGAGTTTAAATTCGATGCCTGCATCGGCGGGGCAAGGCGCGATGAAGAAAAAGCACGGGCAAAAGAACGCATCTTTTCTGTCCGGGATGACTTCGGCCAGTGGGATCCTAAAAAACAAAGGCCCGAACTGTTTGATATGCTCAATGGACGGATTAATATTGGTGAAAATGTGCGTGTTTTTCCAATTAGCAACTGGACTGAATTGGATGTATGGACCTATATTAAAGAAGAAAATATGGCCATTCCTTCAATTTATTATACCCATAAGAGGGAAGTTATAGAACGCGATGGCATGATCTGGCCCAATAGCCCTTATTTAAACACAAGTGAAGAAGAAATTCCTTTTGAAGAAATAGTACGGTTTCGCACGGTAGGCGATATGACCTGTACCGCTGCTGTTGCTTCAACGGCCAATAATATTGATGATATCATCCGTGAAATCCTTTCTGCAAAAATCTCTGAAAGAGGAGCGCGGATGGATGATAAGCGGAGTGAAGCCGCAATGGAACAACGTAAGAAAGAAGGTTACTTCTAACCGGTAGGAGTAATTCATTTTTTTTTAAATCATTAATCTACTAAACCACTAGAGTAACAATGGTAAGATTTTTAAGTGATCAGGTTTGCTTATTGATTCATGGATGTTGTCAGGTAAGCTAAACACACGATTAAAAAAGAAAAAAATTACAGAATAAAATAAAAAAAAGATGAAACCACGTTTATATAAAACTGGAATACTATTTACGTTCCTAATAACATTTTTAATTCATTCTTCAGCATTTGCACAATTGAATGGGTCATTTGTCATAACAGGTAAAATAGCCGACGACCAGGGACACCCCCTTGAGTCAGTATCAGTTCAGATATTGGATACCAAGTTCGGTGCATCCAGTGATAGTGCCGGTGTATTCAAACTGGTAGGCAACAAACCATTTCCTTTTACAATTCAGTTTTCCGCTATCGGATTTGCCCCAAAAAATGTAACTGTAAAATCTTTGAATGATAATATTAATGTACAGTTATTCAGTCAGTCAATGATTGCCAATGAAGTGGTTGTAACTGCGAGCAGGCAAGCTGAGAAATTACTACGTTCCCCTGTAACTATTGAAAAACTGGACATAAAGGCTTTGAAGGAATCACCTGCACCATCATTTTATGATGCGTTGGGCAACCTAAAAGGCATACAGTTAACTACATCTTCATTAACTTTCAAAATTCCAAATGCCAGAGGGTTTAATATCCCCAATAACTTCAGGTTTATGCAACTGGTTGATGGCGTAGACATGCAGGCTGCTACGCTGGGCGTACCATTAGGAAATGCAATAGGACCAACCGAACTTGATATTGCGAGCGTTGAAGTTACCCCAGGTGCAGCTTCGGCCCTTTATGGCATGAATGCTATCAATGGTATGGCCAATCTTATTACCAAAAACCCGTTTCAATACCAGGGGCTCAGTGTTTATCAGAAAGTTGGTGTAAACCATGTTGGTGAAAAAGACCAGGATGCCAGTGTACTAACCGAAACAGCCATACGATATGCACAGGCTTTCAATAATAAATTTGCCTTCAAGGTTAACTTTAGTTACCTGCGTGGAACAGATTGGCAGTCCAATTCCACCAACGACCAGAATACAAATGATAAGAATACTGCTAATCCGGCATACCCGGAATTAAATGGAGAAAATAATCCGGCTTATGATGCCTGGAATAAATACGGAGACGAAAATAATAATGCAATTACGTTAAGTGGTGTTAATTATCAGGGCGGGAAAAAGACTTTCCTGGTGAGAAGAACAGGTTATTGGGAAAAGGACCTTGTAAATCCGGTAGTGGACAACCTGAAGGCTGATATTGCATTGCATTACCGGATTAAGCCATCTATAGAACTTATCTATGGCTATAGGGTAGGAAAAATGGATGGTATCTTTCAAAGGGGAAATAAAGTACAGCTGGACAATGTAATTGTACAAAACCATCATTTAGAATTGAAAGGAAAGAATTTTCAGGTACGGTCGTATGTTTCGATTGAAAATACAGGGAACTCATACAATCTTAAACCTTTATCAGACAATCTTGACCTGACTAACTTGTCGAATAGCGCCTGGGGTGCCAAGTTTAAGACTAACCTGCAACAGTCACTCAATGACGGTACAGATCTTGCAACTGCCATGAAACTGGCAAGGCAATTTGCAGACCAGGGAAGGGTTGAACCTGGTACACCCGAATTCGATCAATTGAAAAATACAATAATCGGCATAAATAACTGGGATCATAAAAATGCCGGCATCGCTGGTGCTCCTCCGACAGGAGGTGCCTGGCTGCTGCAGAAAAGCAGGATGTACCACACTGATGCACAATGGGACCTTAGTAATAAAGTAAAATATTTTAATCTTTTGGTGGGAGGTGATTTAAGGATCTATGAGGTCATTCCTGACGGAAACAATTTTGTTGATTTTTCCCGGCCTATTGATGAGCGGAATAAGCCTGTTTCCGTTGATGGTAAAGTGCCTGATTCCTCCAATTTCGGAAAGAATGTTTATTACAAAAAATACGGTTTCTTTGCTCAGGCAACAAAAACATTTTTCAACGATAAATTGAAAGTATTCGCTTCATTGCGTTTTGACCAAAACCTTGAATTTAAACCAAAATTCAATCCAAGGGCGGCAATTGTTTACTCACCTAAAGAACAACATAATTTTCGCTTTGCAGTGCAAAATGGTTTCCGCTTCCCTGCCTTATTCGAAGCTTTGTCTTTTGTTAATAATGGCAATGTGCGAAGGGTAGGTGGCTTGTCTTACATTAATGAAGGATTAGGGTACCTGGATAATTCCTATACTCTTGCTTCTGTAAATACCTTTAATGCAGCTGTAAATACAGATGTAACAGCAGGTATGACTTCGAATGACGCTGCCCTTAAAAACAGGGATCTTTTAACTGTTACTAACCTGCCTCCAACCCAACCTGAAAAAATTGTGTCTTTTGAAGCCGGATATAAAGGTATTTTCCTGGACAATAAATTGTTTGTAGACCTCGATTTTTACCATAATACCTATACAGGATTCCTTGGCCAGGTTGAGGTTTCTGTACCAAAAGATGCTACTGTGGGTTCAGATCAAGCAGTTATAGATATGCTTGCATCAAACCGGAGTAAACAAACCCGCTATAGGGTGTTTACCAATGCAAAAAACTCATACAAAAATTATGGATCGGCCCTTGCAGTTACCTATAGGTTCTACAAGAAGTTTACCATATCGGGAAACGTCAGTTATAACGAAATCAAAACAAACGCTCAATCTGATGTATTCGTAACGGCATTTAATACCCCCAAATGGGCTACTAATCTTTCCGTAGGTAATCGGGAAGTTGTGAATAACCTTGGTTTCAATATCGTATGGAAGTGGCAAACTTCTTTCCTCTGGGAAAGTCCATTGGCAAACGGTACAGTTCCTTCTTTCAATACAATTGATGCGCAGCTTACCTATCGTATACCCGCCTGGAAAGCATACATTAAAGTTGGTGCAGCAAACTTGTTTAACACACATTACATCCAGTATGCCGCTGGTCCGACAATAGGCGGATTGTATTATACTACGCTGGTGTTTGATGGTTTATTCGGTAAAATTAACCAGGCGACAAAATGAAAATTGAAACTCTAGTTAATACAAATATTGTAACAGCTGCAGGTGCCAAAAGGCACTTGCAGCTTTTTGTTCTTTTTCTAGCATTAAGTGTTTTTCTTATTGGAAACAAAGCTTATTCCCAGATACCAAGGGTTACTGAAAGTAATACGATAGCCTGGTTCCAGTTAAATACTGAATTGCAGTTTAATAAAAAATGGGGCCTGCATATTGACCTCAATTCCCGTAGGGTAGATTTTGTACAGGATAACATGCAGACTTTGTTCAGGACGGGTTTGAATTTCCGGCCATCGGAAAAAATCTTGTTAAGGGCCGGTATTGCTAATGCACATAATACTCCTTATGGAACTTATCCAATTAATAAATATGGGAAGCCCTTCGATGAAATCCGGCTCTTTCAAATGGTAGGCCTTGCAGATAAGATTGGTCCCGTTGAGCTAAACCACAGGTTTATGCTTGAACAACGGTGGCTGGAGAAGTACAGTAAGCCTGAACTTGATAAACCAGACGGTTATACCTACCTGAATAGACTCAGGTATTTGTTGCGATTACAGATGCCTTTTAAAAAGAATGCCAAACAGCAAAAATATCCTTATTTGACTATGTACGATGAAGTGATGATATGTTTTGGAAATGAAGTAAATGCAAATATTTTTGACCAAAACAGGTTTGCAATACTTGCCGGATTCAGGTTCAATAGTGTTGCCAGGATTGAGGCGGGATACCTTAACCAGATTTTACAACTACCAAGAAGGGTGGATAACAATAATGTGATTCAATATAATAATGGATTGCAGGTAAATCTGCTTTTGACTATTTCTACTAAAAACAGCAAATAATTTATGCACAGCAAACATGCCAATAACCTCTACCCTGTATTTCTTAAACTCGACCAGCTGCGTGTTTTAGTAGTAGGTGGGGGATATGTTGGTGAGGAAAAATTGAATTCATTATTGAGGAATGCTCCTGATGCGAGCATAACATTGGTCGCCATTGAAATAAGCGATGGTATAAGAACTTTAGCTACCAAACATCCAAGCCTCACTTTAGTTCAGAAATCATTTGTGGCCGGTGACTTATTCGAAAAGGATTTGGTTATTGCAGCCACAAATGACAAAAACCTGAATATCGAAGTAAAGAAAGCTGCAACCGAAGCAGGAATTCTGGCGAATATTGCAGATACACCCGAATTGTGTGATTTTTACCTGGGTAGTATCGTTAATAAAGGTGACCTTAAAATAGCCATCAGCACAAATGGCAAATCACCAACTGTTGCCAAAAGACTCAAAGAACTTTTCAACGATTCAATACCGCATGAAATGGACCAGGTGCTGGATAATATGCAGGAACTCCGCTTGCGTATGAATGGAAATTTCTCAGAGAAGGTCAGGAAGCTGAATGAAATTACCGGAGTTTTGGTAGCTGATTCAAATCCGCAGAAAATCAGTGCCGAGAAGAAATGGAAGACCATTGCATCAAGGATGATCTGGATTTTTGCTGCAATGGTTGTTGGTCATGTTGTATTTTCCTCTGTGCCGCTGCCTCCCATTGGTCAAATCTGGGACAATACAAAAGAATACCTGAACCTGCAATTTGGATTTTTTGTATTGGCTGGTTTCCTGGCACAATTGGTCGATGGCCTGCTGGGCATGGGTTATGGGGTTACTTCTGCAACTTGTTTAATTTCTGCAGGAGTGAATCCGGTTTCTGTAAGTGCGGCTATTCATACGTCAGAAATATTTTCCTCAGGAATTAGCGGGTATAGCCACTATAAGTTTGGAAATGTTAATCCAAAGCTATTCAGGCACCTTGTAATTCCTGGAGTTGTTGGTGCAATACTTGGTGCAGCAATGCTGGTATTATTGGGTGAGCATGCAGGAAAATGGTTGATGCCGCTTATTGCTGTTTATGCTATGTTCCTTGGGTTTAAGATTTTCACCCGGGCATTCGGTAATTCAAAAGCCAATGGGAAAATCAAGCGTGTTGGCTGGCTGGCCTGGTGCGGTGGCTTCCTGGATTCCTTTGGTGGTGGTGGTTGGGGACCGATTGTTACCAGTACGCTAATTTCGAAAGGAAGGAGCCCTCGTTTTACCATCGGCACTGTTAGCATCACTGAATTTTTCGTAACTATGGCCAGTGCTGCAACTTTCTTTTTTACTGCAGGATTGGGCCATTGGCCGGTTGTAATCGGGTTACTTATTGGTGGTTCTATAGCAGCCCCGATTTCTGCTAAATTGGCCGGCAAATTGCCTGCTAAAACTATGATGATCGGAGTTGGTATTATTGTGATGATCTGGAGTATTCGCCTTATCGTAAAAACTATTATGTAATTATTTAAAAATTTGAATATGGATATTGTTAGAATTGCCACAGCTGGTAGCGTTGATGATGGAAAAAGTACCCTCATAGGTCGTTTGTTATTTGAAACCAATAGCATCACTGCTGATAAACTGGAGGCCATTGAAAGGGCCAGTAAACGGCGGGGTGTAGATTATATAGACCTTTCTTTACTAACAGATGGACTGATCGCAGAAAGGGAACAGGGCATCACCATTGATGTTGCCAATATTTATTTCAGTACACCCTCCCGGAAATATATTATTGCTGATACACCTGGCCATTTTGAGTATACCAGGAATATGATTACTGGTGCCAGCAATGCACAGGTGGCCGTCATATTGATTGATGCCCGTAATGGTATCGTGGAACAAACCCACCGTCACTTTTATATTACTCAATTGTTGCGTATTCCTTATGTGGTTGTTTGTATCAACAAAATGGACCTCGTAAATTATGCCCAAAAGCAATATGAGAGCATAAAAGAGCAATTCAACGACCTGTTTGAAAAAGCCAATTACAAAGAACAGCAACTTCAGTTTATTCCGGCATCTTCGCTTTATGGGGATAATATTTCAACGAAGTCTACGCAAATGGACTGGTATAAGGGGCCGGTTTTATTGGAATTTCTTGAGGGTATTGAATGGCATTCCCTTGAAAATCAATTCCCGCCCCGTTTCCCTGTGCAATATGTAATAAGGCCAAAGTCTGAACAATGGCATGATTTCAGGGGTTTTGCTGGAAAATTGGCCAGCGGACTTCTAAAAAAAGGCGATGCAGTAGTTGCGTTACCCTCAATGCAGGAGTCAACCATTGAAAATATTTATCGTTTTGAAGAGGCTATCGACCAGGCAGAATCAGGGGATAGTGTTGTAATTACGCTCAGTTCTGAAATTGACCTTAGCCGTGGAGATATGCTGGTTAAAAAAGATCACCTGCCTGCACCTATGAAAGAATTGTCTGCCCAGGTTTGCTGGCTTGACCATACGCCATTGAAGCCTGGAAAAAACTACCTTTTACAGCACGGCAGCAACAGGGTTAAAGCAAAAGTTACCAATTTGTTCAGCAGTATAAACATTGTAGATTATCAAACTATAGAAGGGGTGGAGGAAATTGGCCTTAATGAAATAGGGTATGTGTCTATTAAAACGGCCCGGCCTGTTTTAGCGGATACTTATGCATCAAACAAACGCAATGGCGCATTTATCCTTATCGATGAAGGCACCAACAGTACAGTTGGTGTAGGCTTTATCGGGTAAAATTTATTGCGGCTTAGCGTGAAACAACTATTTTTGTTTCAATCAACTAACCGGAAATGTCAGAAAAGATCATCGAACTCAGGAATGTAAATATTTACCAGGGCAATAACCTCATTTTGCAGGATGTAAATATTACCATCAACCGCGGAGAATTCGTTTACCTTGTCGGCAAAACAGGTACGGGGAAATCAAGTTTGCTAAAAACACTGTATGGTGACCTTACCCTTCGCGAAGGAGAGGGAACTGTTGTAGGATTTAACCTGAAGGAAATGGACTGGAAGAAAGTACCATATTTACGCAGGAACCTCGGCGTTGTATTTCAGGATTTCCAGTTGCTGACCGACAGGAATGTAAACGATAACCTAAAGTTCGTTTTGCGTGCTACCGGATGGAAAGACGAAAACCTGATGGATGAAAAAATTGCGGATGTGTTGGATAAGGTAGGATTAAAATCAAAAGGGTTTAAGATGCCTTTTGAAATGAGTGGTGGAGAACAGCAAAGGGTGGATATTGCAAGGGCACTGTTGAATTCCCCTAAATTAATACTGGCGGATGAACCAACGGGTAACCTTGACCCTGAGACTTCAGATGAAATCATGCAATTGCTTTTCCATATTAGTCGTGATTATGGCGCTGCTGTAGTTATGGCAACCCACGATTATTTAGTAATTAATAAATATCCGGCGAGAACTTTAAAAACCGAAAGGGGAAGGGTTGAAGATAATGCCACTATAAGTATGACATAAGTTGCTGCGCATTTTTGTTATTATCATATTCCTGATACAAGATTTTTTCCCTTAACCTGATTTCTTCTTTACCAAATGGCAAATGATACAGTTGCTGTATCATTCTTTGTATAGCAGTTGGTGTTTCTGCAATATGGCACAATGGTGCAAGCGGACTGCCCTCAACTGCCGCATTATTTACAATGCAATGCCTGCCATTATATAAAGCATTTAATAATTTCAGTTTTATTCCAGTCTCATTGAAAGATGGAAGAATATTGATCTGGGCTTTACTGATCAGGTCATTTAATTCACGGTCTCCCGGATCTGCAACAAGGCAGGTATGGCACCCCATATGGGCAAGCCTCTCCAGTCGCGGGGATGGATTCTTACCTGCTATTACAAAAGGTATCTTCAATTTTAAAAAAATTTCTTCCAGTAACCAGCTTGCAGCTTTTTCATTTTCGGCAATGCCCAAATTTCCATGGTACAAACAAAATGAACCAATTCCTTCCATGGATTTCACTTCAGAATGTGGTAAAAAAACCGGGATGTAATGCACATTTTTTGCTCCAGATTTCTCCCTGTAGTATTCTGCATCATTTTCAGATAAAGTTATGACCGGTATTTTTTTAGATATTACAGCCTCGTAGCGGCGTAAAAGCCGGCTTTCATTCAGGTAGTACGCTTTTTTTATAAGTGATCTTTCATGTTTGAACAATTTTAAATAATACAAACTCTCTATATTAAAAGATCTCAAAACTATTTTCCTTTCCCGAAACCGCGGATCATTAACCAGGTACGTACTATGAATACCTTCAATTAATATGGGATAATTATCCGCTGCAATCCGGTCTAATAAATCTTTATTCGATCTGGATGCCACTATATATGGCAGATGAAAACAGAAGCCCTTATGACCTTCCAGCCTTTTATAGTAATGAACTTCCTGGCAATATTTATTCAGTTCTTCCTGTTGCCCACGGCCATAATCAAAACAATGAAGTATAACCCCAACACCGATTTTATGCAATGACTGTATCGTGCAAAAAATATCAATTACACCACCATAATTTATAGGGTAGGGAACATCATGTGCAATAATATGTATACGCTGCGTCAAGTATTATAACAGTTTTTCATATATTTCCAATAATCTTATTCTTTCTATTTCCCAGTTATATATTTCGCGTAATTCCAGGCAATTCTTGACCAAGGAACAATATAGAACACTATCATGCAGCAAAAGGTTTACTGCTGATGCAATTCCTTCAACAGAAAGTTCATCCAGTAATACAGCAACCTGCGCTTTTTGGTTGATTGCTGCATATTCTGGGAAATTCATTGTGACTTGCGGAATACCGGCATGGATATAGTCAAAAAATTTATTCGCGAGGGAATAGTATTGGTTTAACCCAACATGCTCAACCAGGTTAATGCCGATTGTATAAGTGGAGGAAATTTCCTGTAGGTACTGGGGGGAAACCATCCCGAAAAATTTAATTTTGTCCGTCAATCCAAGAGCGCGGGTTAGGTTCAAACTTTGTTCCAGGAAATTTCCGGTTCCATAAAAATGCAATTCCGCATCAATATTTTTCATAGCCGGAATTAAATATTCCATTCCCCTCGCCTCATTAATGGCCCCCTGGTATATAATTGCCTGAAATTTCCGGATATTCGTTGCCTTCATTGGTTTTATGAGAGGAACATTCCTGATTACTGCATAATCCACACCATATTTTTCCCTGAAAACTCTGGCAATTTCTCCGCCAACTGTATAACCGATTGTAAAACGCGGAATGGCAAAATTCTCTATGGTTTTCCACCATTTCTGCACTTTCGGTCGGGTTACCACCTCTTTTAGTTCACTAAAGTATTCATGTGCATCAAATACTCTTTTAATCCTTTTCATGCAGCTGATCGCATATACAGGCAAAATGGTATCGATATCTACCGCACACAGGATATTTCCCTTCTGGAAAAGAAGCCAGAAAAAAAGCCTGAAATGATATTCCGCATATTGTAATGGACCTTTATGAAACAGGCAATGCATCCTCTTAACCTTATAATTTGCAATATATCCTGATGGCTGCCGCATTTTTCTGCCTGCAAGAATGACCTTGAATCCGGCATCTGACAGGGTAGTGCAAATTCTTTGCATCCGTTGATCATAATCCGGATCGTTAGTAATAGTTAAAATGATGGTTTTATGCATAACCACTCCTGGATATATTGTCCTGGGAAATTGCGTAAATTGATTCTATCAGTGCGACTGATTTCAACCCCTCAGCTAAACCTGGTAAAGAATGCGACTTATTTTGCAAAGCGAGGTTTAACTGGGTATAAACCAGGTCGTGGTGGCTCCGGGAGCCGGAGGGTATTTCAGGTTGACCAGCCTCATCGTTAATTCTCAGCCAACCTGCATTTCGATTTTCCATTCTTATGTATTCAAGTTGCTCCATGTATTGGCCGCCAAGCCGCAAAGTGGCTTTTTCGCATACAACAAGTAAAGAGATTTCCATATTTTTAATGGCGCTATTTACTGTCCAGTGAAATGTTCCAATTGCCCCATCAGCGCTTGTTAATATCGTAACACCTGTATCTTCACCGGATATTGTATCCTGGTGCATAAAATTCGCCCTTTTTACAGCAATAGGTTCAAGATCGCCCAGGCACCAGATCATTGCATCAAGGTAATGACTAAATTGGGTCAACAAAATTCCACCATCTTTTTCCTGCCTGCCTTTCCAGTCACTTTCCCGATAGTATTCGGGGTTTCTGTTCCAGCAGGCATTCAATTGGAAACTTAGTAACCGGCCAATCTCCTTTCGCCTGAACAGGTTTTTAAGGTTGATAATTTGTTCATGGTAGCGTGCTGATAAAACAATAAAAAGCCTTTTACCTGATTTTTTTATGAATTCTTCGAGTTCATCCGTTTCACCGGTTGTAATGCAAAGAGGCTTTTCGCAAAGAACATCCAGATTCCTTGACAAGGCTAACTTAATATGTGCAATATGGAGGTAATTGGGACTGCAAACAATGGCCACTGTCGCATAACAATTTTCTATCATATTTAAGGCATCACTGTATCCGGTAGTATTATATTGTTTCGAAAAAATGGCCAGTTTATCTTGGTTTGGGTCACATACACCTACTAACCTGCCTATTTTTTTCACCTGTGCTGCATGACGGTGAGCTATCTTGCCACATCCTATAATAACAAATCGCGGTTCCATATGGTGATTTCGTTTACCGGCATATGGGGAAATTTCCCAAGGCCTTATAACCAGGCAAAATCCAAAAAAAATAGCAATTTGCAAGCTATTTCCCGATAATTCCCTAACTTTGCCGCCAATTTAAGCTGAAATAACTATTGGATGTTTCTTAAAAAATGATAAGATGTCGTATTTAACTAAAGAAAAAAAAGCTACAATTTTTGCTGATTTTGGGGGTAACGCTGCTAACACAGGTTCTATCGAAGGACAAATTGCCGTACTGACTGAGCGCATCAGTTCTATCTCAAAACACCTGCAGGCAAACAAAAAAGATTTTTCCACACACCGTGGTCTGATGCAAATGGTAGGAAAGCGGAAACGCCTACTTACTTATATGAGCAAACATAACCTGGTTGGCTATCGCCAATTGATTGAAAAACTTGGTCTCAGAAAATAACTGAACCTAATGATATGTAAAACTATTCCCAACTGATATTACCGGTTGGGAATAGTTTTTTGCATGCTAATAATTCACCACAGCTCATAAACCATAAGATGCTATGTTATCACAACCTTTTCAAGTAACCTTTGATGTAAGTAGTGGCCGCTCGGTTACTATTGAAACAGGAAAACTTGCCCGCCAGGCCGACGGAGCAGTAACTGTTCGTCAGGGAAATTGCATTATCCTGGCTACCGTTGTTGCCAATAAAGAACCAAAGGAAGGCCAGAGTTTCTTCCCTCTTACTGTTGACTACCAGGAAAAATTTGCTTCTGCAGGTCGTATTCCCGGATCTTTCTTTAAAAGGGAAAGCAAATTGAACGACTATGAAGTATTGACAAGCCGTTTGATTGACCGTGCCCTTCGCCCACTATTCCCGGAAGATTATCTCTGTGATGTTCAGGTTTTGGTTACCCTGATTTCCAGTGATCCTGAAGTTATGCCAGATGCATTGGCTTGTTTGGCCGCATCAGCAGCTTTGGCCGTATCAGATGTACCTATCCAGGAGATCATTTCTGAAGTGCGTGTTGCCCGGATTAATGGCCAATTTGTAGTGAACCCGCTTCGTTCTGAACTGGCCACAGCAGATATGGACTTCCTGATTGCAGCCACCGAAAAAAATATCATGATGGTGGAAGGTGAAGCAAAGGAATGTTTGGAGGAAGACCTTATTAAAGCTATCGAACTGGCCCATGATGCGATCCGTGTGCAGGTTAAAGCCCAGGCTGAGTTACGCGCACTGAAAGGTGTTACCACTAAACGGGAATATAATAAACCGGTTCACAACGATGAGCTTCGCGCTAAAGTTGATGCTTTCGCCAAAGAGAAAGTTTATGCAGTAGCAAAAAGTGCCCTGGCTAAGCATGACCGCAGCGATAAGTTTGATCAGATCGCAAATGAATTAATGGAATTCCTGAAAACACAATATAATGTAGCCGAAGGTGAAAGCCTCGACGACACCATTAAAAAGCAAGCCAAAAATTATTATAGTGACCTGCAGTATTATGTGGTTCGTGATATGATTTTGAATGATCGTGTACGCTTGGATGGCCGCGGACTGGAAGATGTTCGTCCTTTGTCTATGGAAGTTGACGTATTGCCTTCCCCACACGGTGCGGCTTTATTTACCCGTGGTGAAACACAATCACTCACAACAGTTACCCTTGGTACACCACTTGATGAACTGTTGGTAGAAAGCGCAGCTGTTTCTGTTTATAGCAATTTTATACTGCATTATAATTTTCCACCTTTCTCTACAGGCGAAGTGAAAATGATGCGCGGTCCTGGTCGCCGGGAAGTAGGTCATGGAAACCTGGCCATGCGCTCCCTGAAACAAATGATGCCAGGTGAAGATTATCCATATACAGTTCGTGTAGTGAGTGATATCCTGGAATCAAATGGTTCATCATCTATGGCTACTGTTTGTGCAGGTTCACTAGCACTGATGGATGCAGGCATCCCCATGCCAAAACACGTTTCTGGAGTGGCAATGGGACTGATCACCAAAGAAGGGAAATTTGCAGTATTGACTGATATCCTGGGTGATGAAGACCATTTGGGTGATATGGATTTCAAAGTAACCGGTACCCGCGATGGTATCTGCGGTGTGCAGATGGATATTAAGGTAGATGGATTGAGCATGGATATCATGCGCCAGGCATTGGCCCAGGCTAACCGCGGCCGGATGCATATACTTGATGCCATGTACGAAACACTCCCTGCAGCCCGCAGCGATGTCAAACCACACGCACCACGTATGGTAAAATTGTATATTGATAAGGAATTCATTGGTGCGGTAATCGGACCTGGTGGTAAAGTGATCCAGGAAATGCAGCGTGAAACCGGTACTACAATTAATATTGAAGAGAAGAATAACCAGGGTGAAGTAAGTATTTTCGGTACTAAAAAGGAAAATGTAGACAAAGCCGTAAACTGGATCAAAGGCATTACTGCTCAACCAACGGTTGGCGATACCTATGAAGCAACTGTTAAGTCTATCCAGCCTTATGGTGCATTCGTAGAATTCCTACCGGGTAAGCAAGGTTTGCTGCACATTTCTGAAGTTAGCTGGAAGCGTCTTGAAACGCTTGAGGGCGTATTAAAAGAAGGCGATGTGGTAAAAGTTAAACTTACCGGTACCGATCCGAAATCAGGTAAATTTAAACTCTCCCGAAAAATTTTGTTGCCAAAGCCGGAAGGCATGTCTTCCCGCCAGAACGACCAACAAGACTAAGCGACAGGTTTTCATATCATTAAACCCCGATCTCTGGTCGGGGTTTTTAATTTGAATCAGATGAATAGTTATCAGCAGGTGTCCATCTCCGTAAGTAAACCTGAAGACAGGGAAATACTGGTTGCCTTGCTTGCCAATTCCGGCTATGATGGATTTGTGGAAGAGCCGGGTTTATTGCAAGCATATTTACCATTTAAAGATTTTGATGCAGCAGTACTCGACAACCTGGTGGCCCCTTTTAATATATCCTATACGCTTGAAGAAATAGCACCACGCAACTGGAACGCTGAATGGGAAGCCGGATTTGAGCCGGTGATAGTAGATGATTTTTGTGCCATCCGGGCTGATTTTCATGAGCCATTACAAGGTGTACGGTATGAAATTATAATAACACCCAAAATGAGCTTTGGAACAGGACACCACGCCACAACCTATATGATGGTTGAGGCTATGCAAAAAATACCTATTGCAGGTAAAAAACTCCTTGATTTTGGAACAGGTACCGGTCTCCTGGCTATCCTGGCTGGTAAAATGGGGGCATCAGAAATACTGGCTATTGACAATGATACATGGAGTATTAATAACGCAGCAGAAAACATCCAGCAGAATCAAACAGGGGAAATTCGCCTTGAACTTGCTGATACCATTCCTGAGAAGGAACAATTTGATGTCATTTTAGCGAATATCAATAAGCATGTAGTGCTGGAGCAATTGGAGAAAATGGTACAACATACCGCAAAAGGGGGGCGAATTCTGATCAGCGGACTTTTGCAATCAGATGCGGAGGATCTTGAAAAGGCAATAGCACCCCTGAATTTGGCGTTATCAACGAAACAGGAACGGAATAGCTGGCTATGTTGGCTGTTGATTGTTAAAGAAAGTAGCTAAATATATTTTGAACGCTCGTTTTTCCTATTTTTGAAATCCAACTCACCATTTAATGAAAGAGGCTTTGCTGATATTAATAGCTTACCTGCTCGGATCCATACCCACCGCGGTATGGGTAAGCAGGTACTATTTTAATATCGACATCCGTGATTATGGTAGCGGAAATGCCGGGGCAACCAACACTTTTCGTGTATTAGGTCCGAAATGGGGCACCCTGGTAATGATTGTCGACGTGCTAAAAGGCCTTGCTGCGGTTAAATTATCACTTTTATTGCCCTTTTATTGGGACCATGAAATAGCCCTGACCAATCTACAGATAGGTTTGGGAATAGCTGCTGTACTAGGACATATTTTCCCTGTATGGGCAGATTTTAAAGGTGGTAAAGGTGTTGCTACTTTATTTGGCCTGGTTATTGGAATTTCCCCTTGGACCGCATTATGCTGTTCCGGAATTTTCTTGTTGGTACTTTATCTTACCCGTTTTGTTTCGCTTAGTTCTATTTTGGCAAGTATCGCTTTTCCAATATTCATACTCATCATTTTTAATGTCGATAACAATGCTTACCGAGTTTTTGCTATTGTTGTTGCCCTTTTGGTGATACTAACGCACCAAAAAAATATCAGCCGCCTGCTTCGCGGAAGTGAAGGCAAGGTGCCCATTTTGAAATACCGCGACCGCAAACGGAAACGGGGAATTTAACATCGCTTATTTAAACATACATGAACCTGGTATAACAATTGAGTATCAATCAGGTAAATCATATCTAATGAATCGCATTTTTTTGTTTTTTTTTGCCATTTGCCTTGTCGCTTGCACTAAAAACCCAATTACCGGAAGAAGCCAGCTGGTACTGTTTTCCGAAGCCGAAATACAATCCATGGCATCAACTCAATACCAGCAATTCCTTTCACAAAACAAAGTTGTGACTGCAATTGGCAGTAAAGATGCTGAAATGGTCAGAAGGGTAGGTACCCGAATTTCAACGGCAATTTCAAGCTTCTATACCCAAAAAGGCCTCCAGGGCGAATTGGCTGGTTATAAATGGGAATATAACCTTGTAGATTCGAAGGAAGCCAATGCCTGGTGTATGCCAGGGGGGAAGATCGTTGTATATACCGGCCTATTACCCATCACGCAAAACGAAGCTGCACTTGCGGTTGTTATAGGCCATGAAGTAGCACATGCCCTTGCCCGCCATGGAAATGAGCGTATGAGCCAGGCTATGATTCAGGAATTGGGCGGTGTAGCATTATCTGTTGCAATGTCCAGCAAACCCGCTGAGACGCAGGCCATTTTCATGGGTGCTTATGGATTAGGAACCACTTATGGTGCGGTATTGCCTTTTTCCAGAAGCAATGAGCTAGAAGCAGATAAATTCGGGTTGTACTATTGTGCCATGGCTGGTTACAATCCACAGGAAGCAATTCCATTATGGGAGCGGATGGCCGCAGCCAGCGCAGGAAAAGCCCCGCCAGAATTTGCAAGTACACACCCGGCTGAATCCACCCGTATTGAAAAGCTGAAACAATTAATGCCCGAAGCATTGAAATATTATAAGCCGATCGGGGTTAAATAATGGATTAGTCCTTACAATTTGTTAATTTTACATCCCGCTATAATTATCTTTTTCAGTTAAATTATACCAGGTATGTCGCAGACTTTATTCGAAAAACTGCAATACAAAGAAGAAAAAAATCTGCTCATTCAGGGATTACCTTCCTCAATAGAGAAACAATTCAGTAAACTGGCTTTTGCCAAAAATGTAACCCCATTGCTTAAAAGCAGGCGCATTGATTTTGCCCTGGTATTTGCAATTAATGAAAATCAGCTGAATGGTATTTTGCAGGATGTACTACCAGCACTTCACGACGAAGCCAAGTTATGGATCGCATATCCAAAAACAACATCAAAAATAGTTTCGAACCTGAACCGCGATTGTAGCTGGGATATGGTTGTGAGTGCAGGCTATGAAGGTGTTAGACAGGTTGCGCTGGATTCAGTCTGGAGCGCACTTCGGTTTAAGCGGGCCGAACAGATAAAGGAGATAACTCGTGCCTCAGCAAACGGGGCCCAGCCGGCAGTAATGGAAGGTGTTGATACAGAATCCCGCACTATTACTCCTCCTGAAGAGTTATCCAGGTTGCTGCAGCTGAAAAAAAACAAGAAAGCATTGAGTTTTTTTGAAAGTTTATCTTTTACCAATAAGAAGGAATATATAATGTGGATCAACAGTGCAAAAAAGGAAGAAACAAAGCAAAACAGGCTAATAAATACTGTTGAGAAATTAATGTCGGGCAAAAAAAATCCAGCGGAAAAATAATTTAAATTATCGAACAATTACTGTTCCCAGGTGCTGCAGCAATTCCCGCTCCATCAGTTTAAGAGCCTGGTGGGTCTGTAATAAATTCAATTGTTCTTCGGGTGTATGTGGCTTACCCAGATCAATCTGGTTTTCCTGCATCATTCGTTTGATCTTCCTTAGTTTAAGGTAGCCAAGGGTTGAAATCACTTCTTCCCGGTAAATTTCTTCCCTTGAATTTACAGGCATTTGAAACTTATTTTTCCATTTTTCACTAACCTCATAAGGGAATTCCAGCAGCGATACCACTACAGCGCTCAAAGCCTGGTTCTCATGATAAAAAAAGTTTTTTGCTGTTGGTTCTAATCCGGCATCATACCATAGGCGATATGTATTAATTACATCCATCAACTGTGGATTGTCGAAAAGGTCTTCATCCACCAATTCATTAAAAATATGGTCGGCCACTTTAGTGGATTCATCCCAGGCTTTCAACCCAAATTCAATCAATGCCTTTACAACAGCCCTTTCCTGTAACTCATCCTTTATGAGTAATTGAAAAACTTCATCACTCCCGGTATCATATTCCTGCAATGGCGGCTGGTCAAATTCTGCAACTGGTGCCTCCGCCTGCCATTTCGCTTCCTGCTTATTGACTCTTTCCCTGATAAATTTATTCACCAGGTTATTAAGGCCGGTTTCTTCTATTTTCAGCAATTCAGCGCATTGGCGGATATAATCCTGTTGTTTCGTAAAATCTTCTGCCTTACTGATTTTGGCTAAAGTTTCAGCGATTTGGTTAACAACGGCTGCTTTTTTCTGGCTATCGCCTTGAGCATCCTTTAAGGCCACTTCCAGTTGAAAAAGGATAAAATCCTTTTTATTAGCTTCTATAAAGTCGCGGAAAGCTTCTGCACCTACTTTGTTGACATAACTATCAGGATCTTCCTTGTCTGGTATAAGAACCAATTTCACATTAAGGCCTTCTTCCAGGGCCATATCCAAACCCCTCAGTGCTGCTTTAACACCGGCGCTATCGCCATCATAAATTATTGTAAGGTTATTTGAATATTTTCTTACAAGCCTGATTTGATCGGTAGTTAAGGATGTCCCGCCACTTGCCACAACATTTTCTATACCTGCCTGATGCAGGGATACAACATCAGTATAGCCTTCCACAAGGAGACATTCATCATATTTATCAATTACCTGCCTTGCGAAATACATGCCATAAAGGATCCGGCTTTTTATATAAATCTCATTTTCCGGGGTATTGATATATTTTGGTGCTTTGTCATTTTTCTTAATGATCCTTGCACCAAAACCGATTATTTTTCCCGTCGTATTGTGGACTGGAAAAATGATCCTTCCCCGGTAATTATCAACCAGTTCGTCATTGCGATTGGCTGCCAATCCTGATTTTACCAGCAATTCCCGGTTATATTGTTTCTGGAGTGCCTCGATAACAAATGCATTGCGTGATTCCTTGCAATAGCCTACCTGGAATTTCCTTAGAATAGCTTCAGTAAAGCCCCTCTCTTTCAGGTAGCTAAGGCCAATATTCTGTCCCTCTTCATCTTCAAATAAAATATTAGTGAAATATTGCTGGGCAAAGCTATTCAATATATACAAACTGTCTGCAACCTGCTGTTGGGCCCTAACCTCAGCACTGACTTCCGTTTCCTCAACTTCCACATTATAGCGGTTGGCAAGCCATTTTAAAGCTTCAACATAGGAGTACTTTTCGTGCTCCATTAGAAAACTGATAGTATTCCCGCTTTTACCGCAACCAAAACATTTATAGATTTCTTTATTGGGGGAAACTGTAAAACTCGGGCTTTTTTCGTTGTGGAATGGACACAGGCCCAGGTAATTTGTTCCTCTCTTCTTCAATTTCACGAAACTGCCTACCACATCAATGATATCAATGCGGTTCAAAATCTGTTGTATGGTAGCTGGGGTGATCAATGTGATCTGATGAATCGGCAATTTAACGAAATTGCTGCCTTAATCACAGAAAATATGGTTCCATATTGGTTATCAAGGACTCAATTGCTGATGGGCGATGAACCCGTACTTCAAGGAATTTCCAAACACGTGCTGGTAGTAGGCTTGGGAGGGGTAGGTGGCATCTGTGCTGAAATGATCGCAAGGGCTGGGATAGGGGAAATGACCATAATTGATGGCGATAGGGTAGACCAGAGTAATATCAACCGGCAGATTCCTGCCCTTCATTCTACCGAAAAACTGCTTAAAACGGAAATAATGGCTACCCGGTTAAAAGATATTAATCCCTTGCTAAAATTACATGAATTAACTGAACACATAGAGGATGGCAGGATATTAGAAATCCTCAATACCCGGCAATTTGATTATGTGGTGGATTGCATCGATACCCTTTCCCCAAAAGTGTTATTAATGAGAAATTGTGTTGATCTGGGGATTCCAATCGTAAGCGCATTGGGTGCCGGTGGTAAAACTGATCCTTCACAAGTACGCATTGCCGATATTGATGATACACACGAATGCAATCTGGCCAGGTATGTTCGAAAAAGGCTACATAAATTTGGTATCCGCAAAGGTATCACAGTTGTATATTCTCCGGAAAAAGTTGACCAGAGCCGGGTAATAGAAACCGAAAAAGCTTTTCCAAAGAAATCGCTGATAGGTACAATTTCCTATATGCCTGCTATTGTGGGGTGCATGTGTGCAAGTGTAGTGATCAGGGCCATGTACGGGGAACCAGGCATTATTGGATCGCCTTCTTGAGTTCTTCAATGCTCACAATACTTGTTTTTACCACACTTTAACGCCTTTTTTGTAGACAAAGAAATGTGGCAAAGCTTTTATATTTAAAGATTTCATGAGATCGGTATGAATGCCGCCATCATTTTTTTGCAAAACAAAGGTCCCTGGCAAACTTTTTTGCAACTCAGCTAATACAGGTTTTATTTTTCGGCAGGGTGGGCACCATGGTGCACCAAAATCAACCAAAACCGTTCATGATTGGTGAATCATTTTTTCATAATCTGCAGATGTGAATTGCGGTACCGCTTCATCTGCTATAACAGGACGGCCTTCCAGTTTCCATTTGTACAGACCGCCGGTTAATTCATATACAATTTATCTTTTTGACCGCAATGTTTGGGCAGCATAGGCGCTTCTTTTCCCACTTGCGCAATAGATCAGCACTTCTTTAAGTGCATCCAGGTCCTGAGAGCGGGTGGAAAATTCTTCCGGCTTCAGCCAGTCAGCCTGTAAAGCACCTGCAATGTATCCTGATTTAAACTCCTCTGCCGTTCTTACATCAAGTATCTGTGCTCCAGGTTGCTTCACTTTCTGTTCAAAAGCTTCCGGCATCAATTGGCAGTTGGATTAACCAGACAATTGACAACTCAATTCAAAAATGACCAGAAGTAACTGCAAGGATTATTTATTCATGTCAATTCGGCCATTTATTGCCTGGTAAAGTTGGTGCGCTGTTTCAACTCTTCAATCACGTTAAAAATAATTGGACAACGTCCATAGTGCATCAGGGTGCCAAATATCCGCTGGCTGAAACCAGGTTTATCCAAATGTGGAAATGCCCGGCAATCTTCGAACCTGTCGGCGTAAATAGTACATTTATTTTCTGCCAGAAAATGGCAGGGAATGGTATTTATGACTAATTGACCGCCAATACTTTCTTCCAGATAGTCAGCTTTTATTTCTGATAAAGATTTATTTATCCGATTGGCAAATTTAACCGCCTCATCGGTGCTAACATTGATCATCAGGCTCCTGCAACAATTACCGCAGGAAGTACAGTCGATTAATTTTGTTACTTCTGCATTTAATTCCGCAACAAGGGAATCAAGAGGCCCTTCCCGAAGACGCAGGAATTCCCGGAAAGCTTCATTTTCCATTACATTTTCACTGGATTTCCGTTGCAAAACAGAAAGGTCGGTTTGCAGCGACCCAGGCTTAATCTTCATCCTCTTCCTCCCAATCATCATCTTCATCTTCAAGCTCTTCTTCTTCATCGTAAAGGGATAAAATAGCTGCAGCACTATCAAAATCCATCTCTTCGATTACTTCATGTATTATGTCTTTCCGCAATTTCCAGAAATCTATTTCTTCCTGGCCAAAACTGCGCAGCAGGATACATTTATCTGTTAGTGCTAAAACAGAAATCATTTCAATATCAGAATTGCCATCATCTTTCAGAAGGTAAAATTTCCCAGGCTGCAGGTCAGCGTAAGTTGTCATTTGTTTGTTTTTAAAGGATGATCATTATTCTTCACCATCTTCATAAAAAGCATCTTCATTACTATAATAGGCCGCTTGCCAAACTTTGATCTTTTCATCAGATAACAATTCAAGTATCTCATGAATCGTGTCATCTTTTCTGCGCCACTCGGTTATTTCCGTTTCCCCAAAACGGGTCAGGAATAAACAATAATCTGAGTCCATATTCACTTTGATTAAAGAAATAGGCCCCTCTGCTTTCTCCTGGATCAGGTAATAACAATTCGTCTCCAACAAGGAATAGCTATACATACTCTACATTTTTTCAACAATAAAAACTATTAACGGATTGTAAATCAGCACATAATGGGTTAGTAGAGCCGGTGGCTGGACAGAAGCCTGGGGTTAGTAAAAAAAAATGCTGCTGTCAGTAAACCACTGCGGATGACAAAAATAAGCATAAAAAATCAGCTGGGAAAGCGAAGAAGCCAGGTTCCCCAGATTTTATATTTAATCAACCGATTGCAACTGATTACCAATCATTTAAATAATAAGCTGGATTTTCCACAGGCGTGCAAAATGAACCAATGAAAGCTGATGGGCCTTTCTTTATATTTGCCAGCTTTAAAGAAATAACCGCCGGATCAAAGTATTAATAGTTTATGGCAGAAATCAACAAACCAGGTTTTGAGTATACAGAAGATTCTATCAGAAGTCTCGATTGGCGGGAACACATCAGGCTTAGGCCAGGTATGTATATCGGTAAATTGGGGGATGGTAGCAGTGCGGATGATGGTATTTACGTTTTGCTGAAAGAAGTGATGGATAACTGTATTGACGAACATACCATGGGTTTTGGCAAGCAGATTGAATTAACAATTAAGGATCGTATTGTTACAATCAGGGATTATGGCAGGGGAATTCCGCTGGGAAAGGTGGTTGATGTTGTAAGTAAAATTAACACGGGTGCCAAATATGACAGCAAGGCTTTTCAAAAAAGTGTTGGTTTAAATGGTGTAGGTACCAAAGCGGTGAATGCCCTTAGCCAATATTTTAAAGTTACTGCCTTCCGGGAAGGCAAAGAAAAGACAGCAGAATTTGAAAGAGGAATACTTATTAAGGAATACAAAGAAGCTACTACTAAAGAGACTAATGGTACCCTGGTCAATTTTATACCAGATGATACCGTTTTCCGCAATTTCCATTTCCAGGAAGAATATATTGAAAACCTGCTCTGGAATTATTGCTATCTCAACGCGGGAATGATCATCCTGTTTAATGGTAAAAAATTCGTGAGTCGTAACGGGCTGCTTGACTTATTGCAGAGACGCACCAATGAAGATGAATTACGGTATCCGATAATTCATCTTAAAGGGAATGATATTGAACTGGCTATTACCCATAACAATGATTATGGCGAAGAACTTTTCAGTTTTGTAAACGGCCAGTTTACAACCCAGGGGGGTACACACCAGCAGGCCTTCCGGGAAGCCTATGTTAAAGTGATCCGTGATTTTTATAAAAAAGATTATGAAGCTTCAGATATAAGGGCCAGCATTACTGCCGCAATTTCTGTACGCGTGGTTGAACCTGTATTTGAATCACAAACAAAAACCAAACTGGGTTCACAATATATTGAGGAAGGCGGGCAAAGCATGAAAGCCTTTGTACTTGAATTCCTTGCTAAGGAACTTGATAACTACCTGCATAAAAATACCAATACTGCAGATGCGCTTAAGAAGAGAATTGAGCAAAGCGAACGAGAACGAAAAGAACTGGCAGGTATCAAGAAACTGGCCAATGAAAGGGCTAAGAAAGCCAACCTGCATAATAAGAAGTTGCGCGATTGCCGATTTCATTATAATGAGGAACCTACCGGTAAAGACAAGGAAATGGTCGTGCTAAAGCAACATGAAAGCACCATTTTTATAACAGAGGGAGACTCGGCAAGTGGCTCAATTACAAAAGCCCGCAATGTTGAAACCCAGGCTGTATTCAGTTTAAGGGGGAAACCTTTAAACTGTTACGGACTAACCAAGAAGGTAGTGTATGAAAACGAAGAGTTTAACCTTTTGCAACATGCTTTGAATGTTGAGGATGGTATTGAAAGCCTTCGCTATAATAATGTGGTTATTGCCACAGATGCAGATGTGGATGGTATGCATATCAGGCTATTGCTGATGACATTCTTCCTGCAGTTTTTTCCCGATCTGGTGAAGAATGGCCATGTTTATATATTAGAAACGCCGCTTTTCAGGGTTCGTAATAAACAGGAAACCATTTACTGTTACGATGAAACAGAAAAAAATGCTGCCATCAAAAAGCTGGGTTCAAAGCCGGAAATAACCAGGTTTAAGGGGTTGGGAGAAATCTCACCAGATGAGTTTGCCCGTTTTATCGGAGTAGATATGAGAAAACAACCTGTCCTGGTGATGCCTGAAACACATATTCAGCAATTGCTGGAATATTATATGGGAAAGAATACCCCCCAAAGACAGGATTTTATTATTGACAACCTGAAAGTCGAACTGGACCTGATAGAGGAAATAAATAGTCAACTCTGATTGATGCCCCGACTTTCAAATAATCCTTATAGATTATTTACTAAAAATGACTGACAATGATTCACCTTGTTTTTAATGAAGCTGATATACCGGTTCTTAAGCAGGCCATTGAAATGGATGAAAGCATGGCTGGAGAAGTGGTGCAAATAAAAGACGATTATTCTGTTGGACCAATTGAAAATATCTATGCCGGTGAAGGAAAGGAGTTGCGCAAAGCCTGGTGGCGAAATGTATTGTCAGGAGGAGATTTTGAAGGAAAAACTGAAGACGGGGAAGTAGATGATTATGCAACAATTGCCCACCTTGTAGGTACACTTCGGCGCAATCCTGATGAAATAGTCTGGATCTGGGCTGCTCAGAATAAACATGATGTTAGTGGTTACTATTGGTTGCTCCATTTCCTGAAAGAATTCCAGGGACGCATATTTATCCTCTACCTTAATAACCTACCTTTCCTGAATGAAAAAAGACAATTATTTTATCCTTCCTGGTTGCACACCATTCCGCCTAAGGAGTTTTTGAAAGCCAAAAAACTATCCAGGCCTATTACGCTCAGTGAGTTTGAAATCGACCCGGATGAATGGACCAGGCTTAGTCAGGAAAATAAAATAGTTCGTATCCTGGAAGGCGGAAAAAAACTGGTTCAGTATAATGAAGATTTTTACGATGCTGACCTCTCAAAATTCATCACCAATGACTGGCAGAAAGCCGGCAGAATTATTTCACAGTTCCAGAATAAAAATAAGCATTCTACCGGGGATGCTTACCTATTGTGGCGATTGAAACAACTTGCAGCAGGTGGGGCATTGGATGTTCAGGGGGAAATCCGGAATATGAAAGATTTTGAGCTTAAATGGAAAGGCGGGCCAGTCACTGATTCAGAATAGGTAGCCAATATTATGAAAAAATAAAATAGTGAAAGCGATTCACCATATTGCAATTATAACTGGAAATTATAAGCGTAGTAAAGCCTTCTATACCGATATTTTAGGTTTGGAGGTAATCAGGGAGGTGTACCGTGAGGAGCGAAATTCCTTTAAACTTGACCTGGCGCTAAACGGTCAGTATATAATTGAATTATTCTCTTTTCCCAATCCGCCACAAAGGCCATCGAAGCCAGAAGCACAAGGATTACGTCACCTCGCATTTTCAGTAGAAAACCTTGATGACAGCATACGCGCACTTAAAAAAAAAGGGGTGATAACTGAACCTGTACGGGTTGACCCATATACAGGGAAACGATTTACTTTTTTTAGCGATCCTGATGGATTACCATTAGAATTATACGAATTATAAATAGCTTGGAGAATGTCGAAAGGAAAGCCAAATGAATTAGTACACCAAAATGACTCAGGGGTACAGGGCCAGTATAAAACCTGGTTCCTGGATTATGCATCCTATGTTATTCTGGAACGCGCAGTACCGGCAATAGAAGATGGCCTGAAGCCAGTACAGCGGCGGATTTTACATGCCATGAAGGAAATGGACGATGGCCGTTTCAATAAAGTGGCTAATATAATCGGGCAAAGCATGCAATACCACCCACATGGTGATGCCAGTATCGGCGAGGCCCTGGTAAATATGGGACAAAAAGACTTACTTGTCGAAACCCAGGGTAACTGGGGGGATGTACGTACAGGAGATGATGCTGCGGCCCCCAGGTATATAGAAGCCAGACTTAGCAAATTTGCTCTTGAAGTTGCATTCAATGCAAAAACCACAGATTGGCAACTGAGTTATGACGGCCGAAAAAATGAGCCGGTAACTTTGCCTATGAAATTCCCGCTCTTGCTGGCCCATGGAGCAGAAGGTATTGCAGTTGGCTTGTCAACGAAAATATTACCCCATAACTTTTGTGAAATAATAGATGCTTCCATAAAATGCCTGAAAGGGAAAAAATTTGACTTGTACCCCGATTTCCAGACTGGTGGAATGCTGGATGTTGGTAATTACAACGAGGGGAAAAGAGGTGGTAAAGTTAGGGTTCGTGCAGTTATCGAGGAGCTCGACAAAAAAACACTGGTGATCAGGAATGTGCCATTTGGCATCACCACTTCAGGTTTAATTGATTCCATAATAAAAGCGAATGACCAGGGGAAAATTAAGATTAAAAAAGTAACTGATAATACAGCTGCCAATGTAGAAATCCAGGTAGACCTGGCGCCTGGTATTTCACCGGATATTACTATAGATGCACTTTATGCGTTTACCGATTGTGAAGTAAGTATTTCACCTAATGCATGCGTTATAGTAGATCATAAGCCCCGGTTCATGGGTGTACATGAATTGCTCACAGTTGCAGTAGACAATACCAAGGACCTTTTACAAAAGGAATTGGAAATTAAACTCGGTGAACTTGGAGAAAAGTGGCATTATACTTCTTTGGAGAAAATATTCTTTGAAGAGAAAATTTATAAGGAACTGGAAAAAAAGCATGAAACCTGGGAGAAAGTACTGGAAGCCATTGATAAGGCCTTTGTGCCCTTTAAAAAACAATTGAAAAGAGCAATTACCAGGGAAGATATTGTTAAGCTTACCGAAAAGCCGGTAAGACGCATTTATAAACTGGATATTGAAGAACTCAATGCGCAGATCAGGGCACTTGAAGCGGAGATAAAACAAATAAATTACGATCTGCAGCACCTGGTAGAATATGCGGTAGCTTATTTTGAAAACCTGCTGAAGAAATTCGGGAAGGGCAGGGAACGCAAGACGGAAATCCGTTTGTTTGAAGCCATCCAGGCCAAACATGTTGCAATAGCTAATACTAAGGTTTATGTAAACAGAAGCGATGGTTTTATCGGCACAGGGCTCAAGAAGGATGAGTTGGCTTTTGAATGCTCAGACCTTGATGATATAATTGTTTTTACCAGAAAGGGCCTAATGAAAGTAGTTAGGGTAGGTGAGAAGGTTTACATTGGTAAAGACATTATTCATGTAGCCGTATTCCAGAAAAATGATGAAAGGACCACTTATAATATGATTTATGTTGATGGGTCCACTGGAATAAGTTATGGAAAGCGGTTTAATGTCACAGGAGTTACCCGTGAAAAGGAATATGACCTTAGTCGTGGAAATGAGAAAAGCAGAGTCCATTATTTTACCGCCAATCCCAATGGGGAAGCTGAAGTAGTAAATATCATTTTAAGTCCGAATTGCACTGCCCGCAATAAATCACTGGATTTTTACTTTGAAGAACTTGAAATTAAAGGGCGCGGGGCAGTTGGAAATCAAATTACTAAGTATCCCATTAAAAATGTAAGGTTTAAAGAAGCCGGAAGATCAACTTTAAGTGCTATTAAACTTTGGTTTGACGATAAGTTTGGCCGGCTGAATACTGAAGCAAAGGGTCTTTACCTGGGAAATTTTGAAGGCACGGAAAAATTATTGGTAATATTCACAGATGGAAATTATGAATTAACTGATTTGGAAATGACCCAGCGGTTTGATCCCGAAAAAGTATTAATGATTGAAAAGTATAATCCGGAAAAGGTCATAACCGCAGTTTATCTTGATAATGAGAAATTACAATATAATGTAAAGCGCTTCCGGATTGAAACATCTTCAATGCAAAACAAGTTCCTGTTTATTAAGGAGGGAAGTGGTAACAGGCTTGAATTGGTTACTTCCGATCCGAAGCCTATTCTGATGCTGCATACTGGAAGAGGTGCACAAGCCCGTACCCAAAAGATTAAGCTTGCTGATTTTGTAGAGGTGATGGGGTGGAAAGCCGTTGGCAACAAGCTTGCTGACTATTCAAAAAGTACAGAAATGGAATGGGAGCAAAAGGAAAAAGAAGATGGACCCCAGTCGTCCTTATTTTAATCTATTGGATATTCCACATAAAAAAACAACCGAATTGCGGTTGTTTTTTTTATGTAGTTGGCAGATTATCTTTTAGGCGGTTGTTTCTTTCTGATCCTTACAGAACCATTTTGTGTTAAGTTACTGGTCAGGAATATTTCCTGCGGTGTTTCGCCATCATAAATCACCATCAACGCAGTGTTTGGCGGTATGCGGCCCAGATTTTCAGCAAACATGGCAACGTCATTAAATTCACGGTTTGGATCAAGTTTAACATAAATTGTTAGGGCCTTAGCCGATATCATTTGTTTTTCCAGTACCGGGTTACCATTAAGAAATACTGAAATGCTGTCTCCATCAATATCTCCATTATCATAGAAGCTGATCCGCACAGAATCAGAAGCAACAATTAATTCATTAGCTACAATTGTTTGCCTTTGCTTGAACCTGTTGGTAAGGTTAGCCAGGGAATTGCTGCTTACTGAAGGACCTTTTATTTCGGGACGGGACAAACCAGCACTTGTGACAGCATTTTTTATAACAGGTCCATCTGCTGTTTTAGGATCGTCAATTACAATAAGATCTTCAACTGTTGGTTGCCATAACTTTTTCGCCATACCATTATTTATCACAGAGTCCTGCTGTACCAAGGAGTCTTGCGAAAATAGTACGCGTAATTCAGGACAGGTATATTTGTATTTGGAGTCGGAACTGAAAGCACCACGAACAAAACTACCAACTTTTGAAATTCGTAATGTCCCTTCAAAACTCATATTACAGGTAACTCCGTCTATGGAATTAGCTTTGTAAAATACTACCGGAATGTTTGGTATACTTACCTGTCGCGTTTGAGGATCATACGTCCCCTTGACAAAAAAACTTTGGTAGCCATTTCGGAAATAGTACCCGAATATGCCTTCTACGGTATTTCCTTTTTGTTTAATTACTAACTCGGTCAGGTAGTTATTAAAAGTGCCGTCAAGCACTACGTCGGCTTTCCCATACCAGCTACCACCCATAGTTTGGGCTCCGGCGTTTAGGGAAATAATCATTAAGGATATCAGAATTATACGATGCATGTCCGAAAATTAAGCAAAAATTGGATTTATAAAAGCATTTTCAGGAATGTTCCTGCAAATACAATAATTTATTTAAGAAAGCGTTTTATGTCGCGCTCCACTTCCCGGCTTTTTATTGATTCACGTTTATCATGCACCTTTTTCCCCTTTCCAAGTCCAATTTCAAGCTTTGCTATATTTTTTTCTGTGAAAAATATTTTTAAGGGTATAATTGTATAGCCTTTCTCTTTTATCTTGGTTTCCAGCTTTTTAAGTTCCTTTTTATGCAATAAAAGTTTTCTTTCCTGTGTAGGAACATGTCTTTGTGTTGTACCAAAAGCATATTCTGAGATATGTAAGTTTTTAACATATAGCTCGCCCTTATCAAAAACGCAATAAGCATCATTGAAACTTACCTTCCCATTCCGGATTGCTTTCACCTCAGTACCTACAAGTACCAAACCGGCAATATAGGTCGCTTCAAAATAGTAATCATGAAATGCTGCTCTGTTCCTGAGTTCCACTGTATAAAAAATAAGGATGCAAAGGTACCTCCTTAATTAGTTTAAATGCCAAAGATTTAGTTTTTGAACAGTATAAGTAACGTACTTAATCGTTCTTTCAGTTTTTTCCGGTCGATAATGAAATCCAAAAAACCATGTTCAAGCAGGAATTCGCTGCGCTGGAATCCTTCAGGAAGGTCACGTTTAATTGTCTCTTTAATAACCCGTGGGCCCGCAAATCCAATTAATGCACCTGGTTCTGCAATATTCAGGTCACCCAACATACCAAATGAAGCTGAAATTCCTCCGAAAGACGGATCTGTTAAAAATGAGATATAGGGAATTTTTGCATCGGTCATTTGCGATAATTTGCCTGAAACCTTTGCAAGCTGCATTAAAGAAAAAGCACTTTCCATCATTCTTGCCCCGCCAGATTTACAAATGATCATGAGGGGTGTTTTATGCTCCAGGCAATAGTCTACAGCCCTTGATATTCTTTCCCCCATTACACTTCCTAAGGATCCGCCAATAAATTCAAAATCCATGCAGGCAATAACTATTGGATTGCCGTTAATATTACCTGAAGCTACTCTTATTGAATCTGTAATATCTGTTTTGCTCCAAATTTCCTGCAGTCGCTTTTCGTAAGATTTCAGGTCAGTAAAATGTAAAAAATCTTTTGACCTGATATTTTCAAACATAACTTCCAGTTGCCCATCATCGAATAAAATTTCGAAATATTCGGTACTACCTATGCGGTGATGGTAATTACATTTTGAACATACGAACATATGTTCGCGCAATTCATTCATTGTGCAGATATAATTACACTCCGGGCATTTCGTCCATAAGCCCTCCGGTGTTTCCTTTTTCTCTGCAGTGCTGGTCAGAATACCTTTTTTAATACGCTTGAACCAGCTTGATTTTGTCTCCTCTGTTTGTCCTTCTTCACCAGCCAGGTTTGCATCAAAATCTTCCTCGTGTTGTGCCATACTCCGTTTGGTTTTGGCGGCTAAGATAAGAAACCTGAATGAATCCCTTAATGCCGCATGTGCTTGAAAGTATTGATCAATCCATTGGTTGAACTATCGTGTGAATTCACCTGGGTATTGTCTGTTAGTTCCGGCAGGATCTTGTTTGCCAGTTGCTTGCCCAATTCAACTCCCCACTGATCAAAACTGAATATATTCCAAATAATTCCCTGAACAAATATTTTATGCTCATATATAGCGATAAGTTGTCCAAGGGAATAGGGGGTAATTTGTTTTAGCAAAATGGAATTAGTAGGGCGGTTACCGTTAAAAACCTTAAAGGGGAATAATTTCTCAATTTGATCGGCTTTCATACCCGATTGCACTAATTCCGCTTTTGCTTCAGCTGCTGTTTTGCCATTCATTAGTGCTTCAGTTTGGGCAAAAAAATTCGACATCAGCTTTAGATGGTGGTCTCCAACCGGATTATGGCTAATGGCAGGGGCAATAAAATCACAGGGAATTAGAGGGGTGCCCTGATGGATCAGCTGGTAAAAGGCATGCTGGCCGTTGGTGCCGGGTTCTCCCCATATAATTGGACCGGTTGCATAATTGACAGGGGCACCATTACGGTCAACCGACTTGCCATTGCTTTCCATATTACCCTGTTGAAAATAAGCAGCAAAACGGTGCATATATTGGTCATATGGTAAAATTGCTTCACTTTCTGATCCGAAAAAATTAGTATACCATAGTCCGGTAAGTGCCATTAATATAGGAATATTTTGATCTGGTGCTGCTGTTTTGAAATGCTCATCAGCAGAAAAAGCACCTTTCAGAAGGGCCTCAAAATGATCATAACCTATTGTGAGGACAATCGATAAACCGATTGCACTCCATAGGGAATAACGTCCACCTACCCAATCCCAGAAACCAAACATATTGGCTTTGTCAATTCCGAATTTCACTACATCTTTTTCATTAGTTGACAAGGCAACAAAGTGTTTTGCAATAAAAGCTTCATCCTTGGCGGCAGCCAGGAACCAACTGCGTGCGGTTAAAGCATTTGTCATGGTTTCCTGGGTGGTAAAAGTTTTCGAAGCTACCAGAAAAAGGGTTTTTTCCGGATCAACCTTTTTAAGGGTTTCAGCCATATGTGTACCGTCTACATTGGAAACGAAAAATGCCTGGATGCCTGGAACCCAATATGGCTTAAGCGCTTCTGTCACCATCAATGGACCCAGGTCGCTTCCACCAATCCCGATATTAACAATATAACATATAGGCTTACCTGAATAACCCGTCCATTCCCCGCTATGGATTTTTGCTGCAAAACTTTTCATTTGGGCAAGAACCGCCAAAACATCAGGCATAATATCTTTCCCTGCTGTAATTACCGGTTTCCCGCTTTGGTTCCTCAATGCAGTATGCAAAACAGCCCGGCCTTCAGTCTGGTTGATAGGTTCTCCATTAAACATTGCCTGTATAGCCTCATTAACCTTGGTTTCTGCAGCCAGCTGAAGCAGTAGAGACCATGTTTTCCCGGTGATGATGTTTTTTGAAAAATCAAAAAGGATATCGCCAAAACAGCGTGAAAAGCGGCTGAACCTTTCGGGGTCCTTCTCAAACAGTTCACGCATATGTGCCTGCTTCATCTCCTGGTCATAATGTTGCTGGAGGCTTTTCCAGGCACTGGTTTGCGATGGATTAACAGTTGGTAGCATGTATTTTGGTTTGCTTGTGGCCGTAAAAATAGGGATTTAGAGACCACTAATCACAGTAACCAGTTTCTGGACCATTGACGAATTAACATCTAAATGGGTTACCATCCTTACTTGAGTTGGGGATATGGCCATACAATGGATATTTTGCTGCTTTAATTTTTCCACCAGCTCTTTGGCGGTAAACCGACCATGAACTTCAAATATGATGATATTGGTTTCAACGGGCATAATTGAACCTGTAAAATCTTTTTTCTTAAGGGCTTCTGCAATTTGCGTGGCGTGCTGATGGTCTTCCTGAAGCCTGGTTATATGGTGTTGCAGCGCATATATTCCGGCTGCTGCCATAAATCCGGCTTGTCGCATCCCCCCACCAAATACTTTTCTTATACGCCTGGCTTTGTGAACAAAATCAGAAGAACCGACCAAAATACTCCCGACCGGACAGCCCAATCCCTTATTGAGGCAAACTGAGATACTGTCAAATACTTCACCATACTGTATGGCCGATTGCCCGGTAGCTACAAGGGCATTGAATAACCGTGCACCATCTAAATGAAGGGCCAGATTTTGTGTTGTGCAGACGGTGCGGATCTTTTGAATTTCACTCCAGTTATAGCAACTGCCACCCCCTCTGTTGCTTGTGTTTTCCAGGCAAACCAGGGATGTTTTCGCTTTATGGATATCATCTGGATTAATAGCGCCGGCAACCTGGTCTGCAGTAATACGGCCATAGTTACCGGGCAATGCTTTTACCTGTGCTCCGGAGTTGAATGCTATACCGCCTCCCTCATAAATATAAACATGCGCCTGTTGTTCACAAATCACTTCATCGCCAGGTTGGGTATGAACTTTGATAGCAACCTGGTTGCTCATAGTGCCTGTTGGGCAATATAAAGCCGCTTCTTTTCCAAACAGGGCAGCGGCCCCTGCTTCAAGTTCATTAACGCTGGGATCTTCTCTGAATACGTCATCCCCAACCTGTGCATGGAACATGGCTTCAAGCATTGCCGGGGTCGGCTTTGTGAAGGTGTCTGACCTTAATTCAATTCTCATAATATTCTTATATTAAATAGCCTATTATTAATTTAATCAATTGTAATATAATTATTTATATAATTTGTAAGCATTTAAACAGTTGAATATGTAGGGATTTATTTGTTCTTTTTCATCTTGTGTATAACTCGTGTGCAATTATCGCCTTCCAATTCAATGCTATTCATACCTTTTAGGGACTAATCCTATATATTTGCTTCCCTTTAAAATCGGATAACAGTGCGTCTAAAGAGCTTAGAAATAAAAGGTTTTAAAAGTTTTGCTGATAAAACCATTGTGCATTTTGACCAGAATATCACCGGCATCGTCGGCCCAAACGGATGCGGAAAAAGTAATATCATTGATAGTATCCGCTGGGTCATTGGTGAACAAAAAATCAGTCAGCTTCGGTCCGAAAACCTGGAAAGCCTGGTTTTTAATGGATCCAGGACAAGGTCGGCATCCGGACTAGCAGAAGTAAGCCTGACATTTGAAAATACCAGGAATCTGCTTCCCACCGAATTCAATACAGTAACCATTACCCGTAAATTCTATAAAAGCGGTGAAAGTGAATACCGGTTGAACGATGTCAGTTGCAGGTTGAAAGATATACAAAACCTGTTCATGGATACCGGTGTTAGCACCGATAGTTATAGTATTATTGAGTTGGGCATGGTCGATGACCTGATCAAAGACAAAGAGAACAGCCGCCGAAGGATGCTCGAGCAGGCAGCCGGGATTTCAATCTATAAAACAAGAAAAAAGGAGGCAAGGCAAAAACTCGACGCCACTGAACAGGACCTCGCCCGTATTGAAGACCTTTTGTTTGAAATCAATAACCAGTTAAAAACGCTGGAAAACCAGGCAAAAAAAGCAGAAAAATATTTTGAAATCAAAAAGGATTACAGGGAGCTTTCCGTAGAATTGGCCAAGGCAGCCCTGGAAGGATTTAATGTAACATATCGCGAACTGAATGAACAAACCGCAGTTGAAACTGATAAAAAGGTACAACTTGAAGCGATGGTAGCCCAGGAAGAAGCGGCTATTGAACAGGAAAAAGTTGGATTTATTGAAAAAGAACGCCAGCTGCAAAGTTTGCAACATGAGTTCAATGATTTTTTACAGGTATTACGAACTAAAGAAAATGACAAAAACCTTGCAGCACAGAGGCTGAACTTCCTGGAAGAAAAACAAGGCAGCCTGCAGGACTTTCTGCAAAAAAGTTCAGGGCAACTCAAAGGCCTTGAAGAGAGTATTGCTTTCACTTCCCAGCAGGTAAAGGAAGAATCTGCAAAACTTGAAACATTTGAAAGCCAGTTGGATGAATACAAACTGGCCGTTGAAAATAAGCGGGCTGTATTTGACCAGCAACGGAAAGCCGTAGACGAATTAAGGAGCGAAAACCTCCAAATACAACGCAGCCAGTTTGAAGCGGAAAAAAAGGTTGCAGTTGCCGATACTTCTATTGTCAATCTGCAGCGGACTATCCATCAGATAGAAGAAGAAAGGGAAATCAGGTCCAGCCAGCTAAAACAATTGGAAGAAGAAAGAACGATTAAGGAACAGGAGCTTGAAACCCGTCATAAAGACCTGCAACAATTGCAGGAACACCATGAAAGAACAAAAGAGCAGATCCTGTATACTCAGGGTGAACTGGAAATATTACGGCAACACCTGGCGGAAGAAAGCCGTAAACTGGATGCTAAAAAGAACGAATATGACCTCCTGAAAAGTTTGATAGACTCTATGGAAGGGTATCCCGATAGTATAAAATTTTTACATAAAAACCCCGACTGGAACCATACCGCGCCAATTCTTTCTGATATAATTTATGTAAAAGAGGAATTCAGGGCCGCAGTTGAAAATGTATTGGAACCCTATCTTAATTATTATGTAGTAAATAACCTTCAGGAGGGCCTTCAGGCAGTACACCTGCTTGACGCTAATAAGAAAGGCAAGGCTAATTTCTTCTTACTCGATAAATTTAGCGAAATCGAAGTAACCGGTCACCAGCCGGAAGGCACCATCCCTGCAATGTCAGTTATTGAAGTGGATGCACAATACCGCCAATTGGCTGAATATTTACTGGGCAATGTCTTTATTGCTGAAGATGAAGCAGCCCTGGAAAACAGCAATGGTGCTGTAGTGTTGGAAAAAACTGGCAAATATGTAAAAGGAAAATACTCGTTAACAGGTGGAAGTGTAGGCTTATTTGAAGGTAAAAAGATTGGGCGTGCTAAAAACCTGGAGAAATTACATGGAGAAATTGTTTTGCAGGAAGAACTGGTAAACGGACTAAAAGCCGATATCCAGCTAAAGCACAATGAGGTTATTGGATTTAATGAACAGCTGAAAGAACAGGCCATTAAACAAAGCCAGCAGGATATCAATATTCTTACCAACCAGGTCTTTTCGTTGCAGAACAAGGTGGAAAACCTGCATGCACAGCAATCCACCAGCCGTAATCGCCTGGAAGACCTTGAACAGCAACTGGAATCCAACCTTTCTGCAATAGCCGGAACACGGAAAGAACTGGAAGTATTGTTAATACTCATTGAAGAAACCACTAATAAACTGGTTGAAATTGAAGCAGGGTATAAAAATGCCGAACAAGACTATAACAGCGCCAATGCTTTATATAATGAATATAACCTTTCACTTACCCGCCAGCAAAGCAAAATCAACTCATTACAGCAGGAGCTGAAATTTAAGAATGACCAGTTGAATGAACTGACTCTTCAGATTGAAAACAATCAGAGTCAATTGAAGCAAACCGTTGAAAATATTTCCGAAAATGCTGCATTGCTGGCTACTGCAGAAACCGGACTTGAAGATTTATTAAGGCGGAAGGAAGAGAACGAGAAGGTTTTAAATGAAGCTGACCAGGCATATTATAACCTTCGCAATAAACTCAATGAAAAAGAGTCAGAACTCCGGCATAAGGTGAAAGAAAAAGAGCAAATTGAACATTTGCTAAGTGCAATAAAGGATCGTATGAATGAATTGAAACTGCAATTGGCAGGGATGAAGGAGAGATTGCAGGTAGAGTTCAGGATCAACCTCGATGATATACTCGATCAGCCCAGGTTAACCGAAACGCCGGTGGAGGAATTGCAGGAGAAATCAGAAAAAATGAAGAAAAGGCTTGAAAACCTGGGTGAAGTTAATCCAACCGCCATTGAAGCTTTTACTGAAATGAAAAAGCGTTATGAGTTCATCCTTGAACAAAAGAATGACCTGGTTACCGCTAAAGAGAGCCTTTTGCAAACTATTGCAGAAGTCGAAAGTACGGCAAACCAGAAATTCCTGGATACATTTAACCAGGTTAAAGAGAATTTCATCAGGGTTTTTAAAGCCCTGTTTACAGAAGAAGACCAATGCGACCTGATCTTGGAAAATCCTGAAAACCTGGCAGAGACCGGCATTGATATTATTGCAAAACCTAAAGGGAAGCGACCCTCTTCCATTACACAATTGAGCGGAGGGGAAAAGACCCTTACAGCAACTGCATTGCTTTTTGCCATTTACCTGATCAAGCCAGCTCCGTTTTGTATACTTGATGAAGTGGATGCTCCATTGGACGATGCAAACGTGGGTAAATTCACAAATATGATCAGGCGATTCAGTGAAGAAAGCCAGTTTATTATCGTTACACACAACAAAATGACTATGGGGGCGGTTGATGCAATTTATGGCGTAACCATGCAGGAACCTGGTGTTAGTAAACTTGTACCCGTAGATTTCAGGAGCCTTAATTAAGATTTATACCCAATTTATATAAAGAGTAACACAAAAAGTAGTGCCTTTTTACTCGGTAGAATTACGTTGCAGGGATATTTTTACTGAATTATATTAGCCCAGAGGTTGCAATTCTTGTATATTCAAGAGGAGACCGATCGTCTGGGCGATCGGTTTTTTTATTTTAAAATCACTTATATGAGAACGATCATCCTGCTGGTCGCTTCAAATATTTTTATGACCGTCGCCTGGTATGGACACCTGAAACAAACAGGAGTTCCGCTTTGGAAAGCTGTACTAGCTAGCTGGGCCATTGCATTCTTTGAATATTGCCTTATGGTTCCAGCCAATAGGATGGGCTATGGTAATGGTTTTTCCGGTTTCCAGCTTAAAATGACCCAAGAGGTAATTACTTTGATAGTCTTTTCAGTATTTGCTGTTTTGTATCTAAAGGAACCGATCCGGTGGAATTACCTGGTGAGTTTTGGCTTCCTTTTGGGGGCAGTTTATTTTATGTTCCGTAAATGATTCAGAGATATAAATAATAGGGTCTCAAAAGCGAAATAAAGTCTTGTGTATAAAAGTTATCAGACTTAATGGAAATATCTTCTGATTCCGTAGCCGAAGGTGCCCTGGAAAAAATAAGCATTGTCCTGAACGGAGCATGACCGGGTGTTTGCCGAACAAGGGCTTTATAGCACAAATGCATACCAAGGCGATCAGCTTCTTGTATAGCTTTCCCTTCCCTGTGAGCCGGCAGCAACAGTGCTAAATACCCACTTGGATCCATCCATTGAATGGATTTGCCAAATAGAGTTGAAAGGCTCAGGTTTGATTCATGTTTAGCCAGGTTTTTTTGCATATGGCCAGATTTCAGATCATTTGGATAGAATGGGGGATTACTGATAATTAGTCCATAGGAATGGTCTGGAACATATGCCAGTATATCTTTATGAATTACCCTGATCTGGTTATTCCAGGGACTCAAAGCAATATTACCCATAGCCTGTTCATAAGCCGGGTGGTCAACTTCTACAGCTTCAACCTTTATGGACAACTGTTGTGACAACATAAGGCTCAGTAATCCGGTTCCCGTGCCTATATCTAAAACATTTTCATTCACCAGTTTTCCTGAACTGAATTTTACTGCAACCCATGCCCCAAAAAGAGCGGCATCCGTGCATACTTTCATCGCAGATTTTTCCTGGTGAACAATAAATTCCTTGAATTGAAAATAGGTATTCGACACAACACGAAACTACTTGAACTTCACTTACCATGTTGCTTTAGCAGTAGGAATGGCGTCTTTTGCAGCAAAATCACCTGATTTGAATTTATAATATGCAGTAATTGCAATCATTGCCGCATTATCAGTACAATATTCTAAGGAAGGAAAATAGGTGTTCCAATGGTATTTTTGACCAGTCTCCTTCAATGCTGACCTTAAACTCCTATTGGCAGAAACCCCTCCTGCAATACAGATTTCCCGGATTCCCGTTTGCAATGAAGCTTTTTTTAGTTTATTGAGTAAAATTGTAATTATGCGATATTGTATTGAGGCGCAAATATCTGGCAACTTTTGATCAATAAAGGCTGGATTTTCCTTTACCTCGTCCTGCAAAAAATATAAAATAGCGGTTTTTAATCCGCTGAAACTAAAGTCCAATCCGGGTATTTTCGGCTCAGGGAAATTAAACGCCTTTGGATTGCCCGATTGTGCATGAAGTTCAATCAAAGGTCCTCCGGGGTAAGGCAAGCCCAGGATTTTTGCCGATTTATCGAATGCTTCGCCTGCAGCATCATCAATAGTTTCACCAATCACTTTCAGTAAAGTTGGAGATTCGCAAAGTACTATCTGGGTATGTCCTCCACTTACTGTTAAACAAAGGAAGGGGAATGATGGCGAAGGGCTGTCAATTAAATTAGCTAAAACATGGGCCTGCATGTGGTGTACGGTTATCAGGGGCTTATCCAGGGCGAGAGCAATTGACCTGGCAAATTGCGCTCCCACTAAAAGAGCACCAATAAGGCCAGGTGCCTGGGTAAAGGCAACAGCATCCAGTTCAGACAATAAAACCCCAGCTTTTAGCAGGCTTTGATCAACTACAGGAACAATATTTTGCATATGTGCCCGGCTTGCCAGCTCAGGTACCACACCGCCGTACTGTTCATGAATTTTCTGCGATGCAATAATATTTGATAAAATCCTTCCATCCCTGCAAACCGATGCCGCAGTTTCATCGCAGGAACTCTCTATAGCCAGTATTGTAATACTCATAAGTTTCCAGGTTGCAAATTTTTGCAAATCAATAATTGATAGCTCATTATTTACTCCTTATTGCAACAACGGGATCCATTTTTGCCGCCATGGATGCAGGAATAATGCCGGCCAAAATGCCCACAAAAATACATATGGCTATGGCGGTCATCATTATTTTCACTGATATATAAATTGGGAATCCCAATGAGGATGAAATTATCTGTGTTAGTACGAATACTAGCAATAACCCGACCATTCCGCCAATAATACATAAGAAGGCGGATTCCATTAAGAACTCCATTAGTATGGTATTCTTCTTGGCGCCTATAGCTTTTTTTAACCCTATCTGGCTGGTTCTTTCACGAACAGTGACAAACATAATATTGGCCACCCCGAACATACCCACCACCAGTGATAATAATGCAATGAAAAACCCACCCATATTTATTCCTGAAAAAATGCCGGCTGCAAATTCCCCGAATGCATCAACATCATTCAAAGAAAAATTATCCTGCTGGGTAGGTTTGAGTTTCCGGATAGATCGCATCGCACCTGCTGTTTCATCCCTTAAGGCAGCCATCGGCATGGTTTCTTTTCCTTGCAGCATAATTACAGGATCTGAATATTCTTCTTTTACAATGGTCCTCATGAACCCATAAGGTAACAATATACAATTGTCAAATTCCCAACCACCTATAATACTGCTTCCCTGCTTTTTAATGAGCCCAACAATATTTACATTTTTATTGTAAACAACAACCTGCCGGCCAACAGCCCTTTCCGGTTTGCCAAATAATTCTTCGGCAACTTTATATCCCATCACAGCTGAATTTGAAGCATAGTCATAATCGGTTTGCTGGAAATACCGGCCATCGACTACATCAATTGTCTGGATATTTCCAAATTCTTCTGTAATGCCATACATCCTTACATTTTCCAGCTTTTGGTCTTCAAATTCTACTTTATCCATTCTCTGAAGCGAGAAAGCTATATTTGCGGCTTCTGGAACAGTCTCTTTAAGCAACTTCATTTCCTCGAACTTGGGAGTAGGGCGGTTCATTAATTTCCAATAGGGTACACGGCCGCTATAATCCCATTTGTCAATAAAAATTGTATTACTTCCCAGAGCCTTAATATCCTTTTGTACATTCTGTTCCAGGCTATTCACAGTGGCTAACACGCCAATAATGCAAAAAATGCCGATGGTAATGCCAAATAGAGAAAGGAATGTCCTGAGTTTATTCGACCTGAATTCACCCAGGGCCATTTTTATGCCTGTTCCTAATATTTCGAGGGTTCTGCGCATAGGTCAAAAATAGCGTTTAGTTTTTGTATACATATGATTTTGAGGATGAACGGCGAGCTCCTAAAAAATACTGTATTTACCAGAAAACAATGGTAAATTAGAAGTAGATAATCCTACCCCGCCAAATCAGTGGAAATTATTTATTCACCTAAATTATATTCCGATGGTTACCACAGACATTGCGCAGTTAACCGGAGAGTGTTCAGGCTGGAAAAACACCCTCCGTGAACAAAGAAGCAAATTGACTTCCTTAAATGAAAAGCTCCAGCAACTCGCCTCCAACCAACTGGACAAAAACACGCTCCAGGACCTCGAACATCTCCAGAACCAGTTTTACATTCAGTTAATTAACGTTCATGACCTGAAACATACCATCAAGGAACATGAAAACATTGCCGCCTGGGAACTGGAAAAGAATGGGCAGGTAACTGATGCAACCTGGTCTGCGCATGAAGAACTGCATACTCAATATGAACAACTGCAACAAACTATTCAGCATGTTCAACAGGAGTTCAGGCAGTTTGTTGCCAAAATACAATAAGGATTGCTTTCATCTTAAATTCATGAACGATGCCTGCCGAATTTGATACAAATCATGTAAAAAATATAGTCTTGCTTGGCCATGCCGGTTCAGGCAAGACCTCTTTAGCGGAAAGTATGCTCTTTGAAGCCGGAATAATCAGCCGGCGGGGTTCTGTTTCCACCCGAAATACCGTTAGTGATTACCACGAACTTGAACAGGAGCGTGGCAATACCATATTTTCCACTTTAATGCACAGCCGATGGCGTGGGTATAAAATCAATATTATCGACACCCCCGGCTATGATGATTTTGTTGGGGAAGTTATATCTGCCCTTCGGGTAGCCGATACCGGAGTAATGCTTATCAACTCATCAATGGGCGTTGAAGTGGGTACTGATATCATTTGGCAGTATACGGAACAATTTAGGACTCCCATGATTTTTGCAGTAAACCAGCTGGACCATGAAAAAGCTGATTACGAGAAAACCATTCACCAGATTAAAGATCATTTTGGTTCTAATTGTGTGGTAGTGCAGTATCCTTTGCAGGTAGGCGAAGGATTTCATGAAATAGTTGATGTATTAAGGATGACGTTGTATAAATTTCATGATAATGGCGGGAAGCCTGAAAAATTACCAATACCGGATAGTGAAAAGGAAAAGGCAGATAAACTGCATAAAGAATTGGTTGAAGCAATTGCCAGCAATGACGAAACACTGATGGAGCATTATTTTGATAAAGGGGAATTGGATGAAGATGAAATGAAAGCCGGAATGAAAAAGGCAATGATAAATCATGATCTGTTCCCGATATTTTGTTTGTCTGCCGAACGTAATATGGGAAGCGGCAGGCTTATGGGCTTCATTGATAATGTTTGTCCGAGTGCCAATGAAATGCCTGCCCAGGTTACCCGGAAAGGAGAAAAATTATCTTGTAAAGCTGAAGGTCCTGTTTGCATATTTGTCTACAAAACTGTTACAGAACCTCATGTTGGGGAGCTTTCCTTTTTTAAAGTGTATTCCGGGGTTTTAAAATCGGGTATGGAACTGGTTAACGAGAATACCAATGTTTCTGAAAAAATCAGCCAGCTATTTATTGTTGAAGGAAATAAGCGCAGTAATGTAAATGAACTTACTGCCGGTGATATAGGTGCCACTTTAAAACTTCGAAATACCCATGTAAACAATACATTACATGAGAAAGGAAGGGATATTGAATTGGAACCCATAGTTTTTCCTTCCCCGAATATGAGCATAGCTATTGAGCCTGTCAATAAAGGTGAGGATGAAAAACTATCACAGGCATTGCACCAACTTGTTGATGAGGATCCAACCGTTTTGGTTGAAGTTTCAGGAGAACTTAAGCAAACCATTATTCATTGCCAGGGTGATATGCATCTCGCAGTGATCAAGTGGAAAATTGAACACCTGGCAAAAATGGAAGTAAGATTCACAAGGCCAAAAATCGCCTATCGTGAAACCATTCGTAAAGGAGCTGATGCGCAATACAGGCACAAGAAACAATCGGGAGGATCTGGGCAATTTGGAGAAGTACATATGCGTATAGAGCCCTGGATAGAAGGTATGCCTGAGCCACATGGACTAACCATCCGCGGCCGTGAAACGCATGAACTTCCCTGGGGAGGAAAACTCGTCTACTACAATTGTATTGTTGGTGGAGCTATTGACACCCGTTTCCTGCCTTCCATATTAAAAGGCGTCATGGAAAAAATGCAGGAAGGCCCTTTAACCGGTAGTTATGTGAGGGATATCAGGGTTAGTGTATTCGATGGAAAAATGCATCCGGTTGATTCTAATGATATTTCTTTTAAACTTGCAGGATTACAAGCATTCAGACAGGCTTTCAAGGATGCCGATCCTCAACTGCTGGAACCTATTTTCCAACTGGAAGTGATGTGCCCTGATGAACTTACCGGAGCAGTTATGGGTGACCTTCAAACGCGACGGGCAATTGTGGAAGGAATGGAGTCTGAAGGTCATTTTACAAGAATAATTGCAAAGGTGCCCATTGCTGAAATGCATGAATATTCTTCATCGCTGAGATCAATTACCCAGGGAAGGGCAAAATTTAAAATGCAATTTGATAATTATGCTCCGGTGCCAATGGAATTGCAGAAAAAATTAACCGAAGATTATAATAAGAATTCTGTATTAGAAGAAGTTTAAATTTAAAAGGCTGGTTTGGTTAAACCAATTTTAGGATTGTTGATTTTAGACGATATAACTACCTTGATTTCATTTAGTTATATATGTTTTCGACGAATAAACACAATTTAGGATTGGTTTGCCCGTTTTTGGAATAATCCGTTTTTAATCCGTTTAATTCCCTAAATGAAAACTTCCATGCCGATGAATCAACAGTTGTATTTCAACGATCAGGCTCATATAGCCGAAAAATTCCAAATGATCGAGGATCACCTGAGCGATGCAAGCAAAATGGCTATTTTAAAAATCAGGAATTGGAAACTGGTTGAACACTTACCGGAAACCAATCTCCGATACCAGAAGCACATGCATCAAACCTTATTCAATGTAGTACCCAATGAGTTTATTCTCTGTGAAGTAGGGTATCATTTTTCTCCAGTGAGTAACTGATAAAAAAGGGCCTTTATTCTGGCCCTTTTTTATTTTTAGAAATCATCAGTTTAAAAAGTTCCATTCCTGCAAGGATCAATAAAGCTGTTGGAAGCAATATGATCCATTCTATGGCTGTAATCGGTTCAAGTTGCAGAATGTCATTGATGCCTGGTATATATGCAGCACTGATATGTACCGTTTGTGCAAGTGTAATTCCAATAATAACAATTTGGTTATGCCCAAGTGGTGTTGAAAAAATTGACTGGGTTTCAGAACGGCAATTTATTACATGGAAATTCTGCAGAAAGACCATAAGCATCATTACAATTACCCTGGCGTGCTTTTCCTCATAATGCCATACATTTAGCAGTAATGCCCAGCAACCGAAAGTGATTAAGGTCATGATTCCTGCAGATATAAAAACCTGCAACTTCATTTGCCTGTCAAAAATACTTTCCCCCGGTTTCCTTGGCGGTACCTTCATTACTGCGGGATCGCCTCTTTCAAAAGCCAGTGCCACATCCTGGATGCCATTGGTAACCAGGTTTAACCAGAGAAGCTGAACCGCGAGGAAGGGTAAAGGCATCCCGGAAATTATCGGAATGGCTACGAGTGAAATTTCTGCAAGTCCTGTTGATACCAGGAGATAAATAATCTTACGCAAATTATTATAGGTATTCCTGCCTTCTTCAACTCCGGCTTCAATGGATGCGAAATTATTATCCGTTATTATAATCGAAGATGTGTCTTTTGTAAGGTCTGTCCCGGAACCCATTGCGATACCAATATGGGCTGCCTTAAGGGCCGGAGCATCATTTACGCCATCACCCGTAACCGCTACATAGTGTCCAAGAGCTTTTTTACTATCTATTATCAGTTTTTTCTGCATTGGTGTAACCCTTGCAAATACTGTTTTATTCGCAATAATTTCGTTCAGCCTGTTATCATGTGAGCTTTCAAGTGCAAATAATTCCTTGCCGGTAATTAATTGTTCCTTTGTTGCGGCTATACCTAACTGCTTGGAAATGGTCAGAGCTGTTAAGGGATGGTCGCCGGTTATCATCACAACCTCAATTCCGGCTTCCTTGCAATTTTTTATAGCAGAAATCGCCTCTGGCCTGAGAGGGTCTATTAGTCCGGCTAAACCAGCCAGGTTGAGTTGACCAAGTTGTGATAAATCAGCTTTTTCAACCGGACCAGAGGCTAATGCAATAACCCTTTGTCCGTTTGATGCCATAATTTCCGATTCATTTAAACTGATAGCCATCCCTGTTTCAGATAAATATTGGCTCACAACTTCAACTGCCCCTTTCATGGAAAAATACAGTTGGCCATTCTGGGAATAGAACACTCCAGAAAATTTATTTTCTGATTCGTAAGGAACCATTTGGAGTATCGTAATTTCCTGCAGGAAATAGGCCGGATTTTTCCCAGCCTTATAGGCAAGGGCCCTGAGTGCAACATCCACGGCATCACCACTGTATTCCCATCCGTCAGCACTTTGCCGCAGTATCCCTTCATTGCTTAATAGTGCACACTGGATAAAATTGAATAAAAGGTCATTTGAAAAATCCAGGTCCTTGCCAATTTCGCTTTTTATACTTCCTATCCCATTATACCCGTCTCCCAAAACCTGTAATTGTTTTCCATCGGGAAGGAATATGGCCTTAACGGATTGCTGGTCCATCGTTAACGTGCCGGTTTTGTCAGAAGCAATCAAGGTGCAACTCCCAAGCCCTTCTACAGCAGGCAATTTCCGGACGATAACATTCCGCCTTGCCATCCGGTTTGTACCGATAGCCAAAGCTACGGTGAGTGCTACAGGCAATCCTTCAGGAATCGCCGAAACCCCAACAGCTACCATAAAGAAAAACAGTTCCCCGGCAGGGATTCCCCGCATATAACCTAATAATCCTAACAGGCCGCATATTAGCACAACAGCAAATGAGATGTTTTTTGAAAAAATATCCATCCGGTTTATAAGGGGGGGCTTTTCCGGTGTCGTGGTAGCCAAAGATTCTGCAATCTTCCCTATTTCAGTTTGAACGCCTGTCTGAATTACTATACCTGTGGCACGTCCTTTTAAAACAGTGGTGGCAGCAAATGCCATATTAGTCTGGTCGCCCAATGACAATTCCAGGTAAGTTATTTTTTCAGCGCTTTTGTTTACTGCATGGGACTCCCCGGTCAAAAGGGCTTCATCAATTATGAGGTCCTGGCAGCTGATCAAACGGAGGTCTGCAGGTACTTTTGCCCCCGACTCCAACAGAACGATATCCCCGGTTACCAATTCTTCGGCGTCCACCTGCACAATCTTGCCATTTCTTTTAACCCTCGACTGAATATGCACCAAATCTCTCAGCGCAGCAGCACTGCTTTCAGCTTTATATTCCTGCCAGGTTCCCAAAATGGCATTAATGGTAATAATTATCAGAATAAAAAGGGCATCCCTGCTTTCGCCGGCAACCAGTGAAATAAGGCCTGCCGCTATCAAAATATAGATCAAAGGGCTTAAAAACTGACCCGCAAAAATTGCTAAAACCGATTTGTCTCTTGGTTTGGGTATTGCATTTAGTCCAAATTCCGCCTGGCGCCGGAGAATGGCGGCAGTATTTAGTCCGTCGTTTCCACTTTCTGTTAGCTGGTATATTTCCTCTATATCAAGTTGGTACCAGGCTTTCATTTTTATAGTTATGATTGATTTAATTTACGGTAGTTTGATTAGCTTACCATAAAACTATTCACCTGATGCCCAGAATAATTCAAATATTATTGGCAATAGTTCTTGCTGGAGTTATTCTTTATACCGGCCGGTCACTGTTTATACCCCTGAGTTTTGCCCTGCTGATTAGTTTTGTTTTATTCCCGGTATGCAAATGGATGGAGAAAAAAGGTATCCCCAAAAGCGTTGCAATACTGATAAACCTGGTGTTGGTTACAGTCATGCTCGGCGGCATTATTTTTTTGCTGATTAATCAACTAAATAATTTTGGTGCTGAATGGCCGCTTTTAAAAACCAAATTGGAAGAATCGTTTAAACAGCTTTCTGCTTACCTGAACACAGAGTGGAATATAAATGAAGCTCAACAGCAAAAATGGCTGCAACAATTTGGTGAAAATTCTACTGCAAATATTTTTAACCTGCTGCAACAGACCATAAGTTCATCAATTGTTTCCCTGGTGCTATTGCTGTTGATCCCTATCTATTGTTTCCTGATACTTTATTATCGTGAAAGGCTTTTTAAAGCGCTCGTTTTAATGCTTCCATCAGACTATCGACCTGGCATAACTGAAATTATCCATTTAGCCATTGATTCCTATTATAATTTTATCAAAGGCATGCTGGTTGTTTACCTGGTTGTTGGTATATTGAACAGCCTTGGTTTATTGTTACTTGGCGTACCCCATGCGATATTATTTGGATGTATTGCTGCCGTACTTACTTTTCTTCCTTATGTAGGGATTATGGTTGCTTCTTTGTTTCCAATTACCATTTCCTGGGTTACCTATAACTCTGTCTGGTATCCTATCGGCGTAATTGCCATTTTTGCTTTCGTACAATACCTTGAAGCAAATATTATATTCCCCTGGGCTGTTTCCCGGAAACTTAACCTGAATACATTAATGACAATTGTTGCAATTATTCTCGGGGGTATTTTATGGGGTGCCGCAGGCATGATACTCTTTGTGCCTTTTGCAGCAATCCTGAAACTTGTGGCTGAGCGGATAAAAGGTGGCGAAGCTCTTGCTGTGCTGTTAGGGGATGATAAATCCTGATACTATCAATAGTTAGGCAGCGAGTTCCTTTTAGTACATTTGTACCTACAAATTCATACAAAAGCTTATGAAAGAAGTCTATATTATTTCCGCTGTACGCACGCCTATTGGTAGTTTTGGCGGCAGCTTGAAAGATTTTTCGGCTACCCGCTTGGGTGCCATTGCCATTGAAGGAGCAATTCATAAAGCGGGCATTCAGCCTGGTATGGTGACAGACGTATTAATGGGTTCGGTGATCCAGGCAAACCTGGGACAAGCGCCGGCAAGACAGGCAGCAAAGTTTTCAGGTCTTCCAAATGAAGTGAATTGCACCACTATTAACAAGGTCTGCGCGAGCGGAATGAAAGCGATTAGTCTCGCCGCACAAAGCATTCTGTTGGGAGATGCCGAAATTGTTGTTGCCGGCGGGATGGAAAGCATGAGTAACGTTCCATTTTATATAGATGCCATGCGTTGGGGAAATAAATATGGGAATTCTGCATTGATCGATGGAATTGCTAAAGATGGGCTAACAGATGTATATGATGGAAAGGCCATGGGAAATGCGGCTGAATTGTGCGCGAAGGAATGCGGTATCAGCCGGGAAGAACAAGATCAGTATGCCATTGAGAGTTATCGCCGTAGCCAGGCTGCATGGGCTGCAGGTAAATTTGATAATGAAGTTATTCCGGTTCCGGTTCCCCAGAAAAAAGGCGATCCGGTTTTATTCAATCGCGATGAAGAAGCATGGAATGTGAAGTTTGATAAAATACCCGAACTAAAACCAGCGTTTATAAAAGACGGCACTGTAACCGCCGCAAATGCCTCAACAATGAATGACGGTGCTGCTGCTTTGTTACTGATGAGCAAAGAAAAAGCCGATGCACTCAAACTTAAACCCATTGCACGCATATTATCTTTTGCCGATGCTGAACAAGCCCCGGAGTGGTTTACAACAACACCCTCGCTCGCTGTCCCAAGGGCAGTTGAAAAAGCCGGATTATCAATGAAGGATATTAATTTTTGGGAGCTTAATGAGGCTTTTGCAGTGGTTGGTATAGAAAACAGCAAAAGGATGCGACTGGACCCTGCAACCGTAAATATTCATGGAGGGGCTGTTTCACTCGGGCATCCGCTAGGTTGCAGCGGAGCACGGATCATCGTAACCCTCATCAATGTATTGAAATCGCAGAATGCCCGATATGGCGCTGCAGGGATCTGCAATGGAGGAGGAGGCGCATCAGCCATGGTGATTGAAAATATCAATTAGGTTTATGGCAATTGTGAAACCTGCAGGATTTGAATCTGCTTTACAAATCGCAGGGCTAAGCCGGCAAACATTTTATGACACTTTTGCTGATTCCAATACAAAGGCAGATACGGATCTATTTATGGATACCCAGTTTTCCAGCGAAATACTGGAAGCGGAGTTCCGCCAGCCTGGCAATTTCTTCTTTATTGCATTGGATGATGGGGAACCAATTGGATACATGAAAATTAAGCAACATCCCGAAAGTCATCCAGACTGTATTAAAGTATTGCCTTCCATAGAATTATGTCGTTTATATGTTGTAAAAACAGTAATTGCTACTGGCATAGGAAAGCTGTTAATGGACTATGCTTTGAATTGGGCAAAGGAGGGTGGTTTAAAAAGCACCTGGCTCGGAGTATGGGAAAATAACGAAAGGGCCATTAAATTTTACCTGAAAAACGGATTTGAAAAAGTTGGCAGCCATGGATTTATGCTGGGAAACGACCTTCAAACAGATTGGCTGATGGTAAGGAATTTGTAGCAAATGGTTAAAGTTTTACCATTATCGGCTTTTTATACCTTTGCAGAATATCGCTAAATAAATCTAAATCTTAATTTCATATAAAATGATTCCCTTATGAAACGTGTAATGGTGCTTTCTCTGATAATTGGACTCGTCCTGGGCGCCTGTAAAAAGGAAAGTTCTACCACTTCAACTCCAACTCCAAGTCCGGGTGGTGATACAGTAAGTGCGGCCGATAAAGTAAAGGATACCTCTCTTCTGATTGCGAGGGATATTTATTTGTGGTACGATAAAATTCCCGCAACTTTTAACCCAAGGGCTTATGCAGACCCCGATAAAGTAATGCAGGCAATCAGGCCTTATAGTATTGAACCTGGTTTTACAGACCCGGTTGACCGGTGGAGTTTTGGCATTTTACAGAAAGATTGGAACAATACCAGCAGTGGTATTAGTGGGGATCTCGGCTTGGGTATATTTTTCCTGGCACAAAATGACCTGCGTGTTTCCTATGTAGAGAAAGAGTCGGTTGCCGGAACAGCAGGTGTGGAAAGGTCATGGCGGATTACAAAAATCAATGGAAGCACTGCTATAAATACTTCAGATGCAAGTATTAATTATATAGTTGATGCTATTTATGGTGGTAAAACTGCCAATATAAGTTTTCTAAAACCTGATGGCACAACAGTAGACCTGACTTTATCTCCTTCTACTTATAAAGAAGAACCACTGATTTTGGATACGATTTATACCAGTGGAAGTAAAAAAGTGGGGTATTTTATATTGAATTCCTTCCTGGGTGATACAGCACAAATTAAAAATGGCTTTAATAATATCTTTACCAAGTTCGCCGCAAATAATGTTACGGACATAGTGGTCGACCTTCGTTATAACGGCGGTGGTTATGTGTTTTTACAGGAAGAGTTGGCCAATTACCTCGCCCCCGCTTCTGAAGATGGAAAATTGATGTACAGCCAGTCATATAATGATAAATATTCGCAATACAACCGATCAAGTTATTTTTCTAAAAAGGGATCAGTGAACCCGTCAAAAATCGTTTTCATAGCCAGCCAGAATACAGCATCGGCAAGTGAAGCATTAATTAACATCATGAAACCGCATGTTGATGTGAAAATTGTTGGACCCAGCCATACTCATGGAAAGCCCGTCGGTTTCTTTAATATTCCTGTAGGTGATTGGTACGTTTTCCCGGTTTCCCTTCGCATTGTTAACAGCCTGAATGTGGGCAATTATTTCAATGGTTTTACCCCCGATAACACGGTAATGGATGGCCTTGACAAACCCTGGGGGGACCTTTCTGAAGATTGCCTGGCCAGTGCTTTCAAATATCTCACAACTGGCGGATTTAAAGCTGAGACCAAGGATAATATCCGGAGCGATGCTGAATTAATCCGGAGTTATAACCGGTTACCTTCCCATAAATACAAATTCATGGTGGAATCCAGAAAGGTAATACCTGGATTAAAGTAAGAATTGGAACATAATGATTTCGCAAAGCCCCGGTTTACGGGGCTTTTTGCTTCCCCCTATATCAATTTTTGCGCGTTTGCTGCTGAACCAATATTTTTGCCACTCCAAAAAGTTAAAGAATGGCAAGATCAATCGCATTTAGAGAAGCACTACGCGAGGCAATGAATGAAGAATTTCGTCGCGATGAGCGTGTTTTCCTGATGGGTGAAGAAGTAGCTGAATATAATGGTGCCTATAAGGTGAGCCAGGGTATGCTGGATGAGTTTGGTGAAAAGAGGGTAATTGATACCCCGATCTCAGAATTGGGATTTACAGCTATTGCCGTAGGTGCTGCTCAAAATGGGCTTCGCCCGATTGTGGAATTCATGACCTGGAACTTTGCTGTATTAGCACTTGACCAGATTCTGAATACCGCTTCTAAAATGCTTGCTATGAGTGGTGGGCAGTTATCTTGTCCGATTGTTTTCCGTGGACCAAATGGTTCAGCAGGTCAGCTTGGTGCGCAACACTCCACGGCATTTGAGAGCTATTATGCCAATATTCCAGGCATTAAAGTAATCTCCCCCAGTAATCCGTATGATGCAAAAGGTTTATTGAAACAAGCCATCAGGTATGAGGAAGATCCTGTGATTTTCATGGAAAGTGAAGTAATGTATGGCGAGAAAGGAGAAGTGCCGGAGGAAGAATATTATATCCCGATTGGCAAGGCCGATGTTAAGAAAGCCGGCCAGGATGTAACTATCGTATCATTTAATAAAATGATGAAAGTTGCCCTTGGTGCCGCAGCCGAACTGGAAAAAGAAGGGGTAAGTGCTGAAGTGATTGACCTGAGATCAATTCGCCCCCTCGATTGGATGACCATACTGGAGAGCGTTAAAAAAACCAACAGGCTCGTAATTGTTGAAGAACAATGGCCATTTGCTTCTATTTCATCTGAAATTTCCTATCGTATCCAAAAAGAAGGATTTGATTACCTGGACGCCCCGATTCGCAGAATAACAGCAGCAGATGCTCCCCTGCACTATGCACCAAACCTGGTTGCTGCAGCACTTCCTGATGTTTCCCGTACGGTAAAACTTGTAAAAGAAGTGATGTACCTCAAAAAATAGCAAAACCAAAAGGCCACTGAGATCAGCGGCCTTTTTTAATATTTATAGTGTTATAATTAACTGTGTGCAAGTTTTAAAACGCTTCCGATAGTAAGGAGTAAGCAATAGCTATAGGCCATTAAAACGCCGGCTAATACTACAAGTTTAGCAGTCAACTGCCATACACTAACCTCTTGCGTAGATTTTATGGGATGTTCTAAAGTGCTCATAGGTGGATATTTTTTGATGATTCAATAGGATAACTCAAAAATACAATCCCCATCAGGCCTTGTCAAGGAGAAATCTACCCATTTTATATAGTAATTATACTAATATATCCATCTTTAAAATGGCATAGACAATAATTGTTACATTTGAACAGAACCCAACAGGGCAAAGAGAATTCCAGAAAAAACCAATGTCATGTCAAATATCCTTATCATCGACGACGAAAGAGCTATCAGAAAAACACTGGGTGAAATTTTATCCTATGAAGGGTATAAAATTGAGGAGGCTTCAGATGGAGAAGAAGGACTGAAAAAATTCAGGGAAAAAGTGTTTGATGTAGTGCTTTGCGATATTAAAATGCCAAAGCTTGATGGAATAGAATTCCTTGATAAAGCAAGGGAAGCAAATCCGGATGTGCCAATTATTATGATCTCCGGGCATGGGACCATTGAAACTGCTGTTGAAGCTGTAAAGAAAGGGGCCTTTGACTATATATCAAAACCACCCGACCTCAACAGGTTGTTGATTACCCTCAGGAATGCGATGGATAAAACCTCTTTGGTTACTGAGACCAAAGTTCTGAAACGGAAAGTTAGCAAAGTACAGGAAATGATAGGGGATTCACCTGCCATCCAGCGGATTAAAGACACGATTGAAAAAGTTGCGCCAACCGAAGCAAGGGTATTGATTACCGGTGAAAATGGGGTGGGTAAGGAATTGGTTGCCAGGTGGCTGCATGAAAAAAGCAACCGTGCCAATGGTCCATTAATTGAAGTTAATTGCGCTGCTATTCCCACTGAATTAATTGAAAGCGAATTATTTGGCCATGAAAAGGGTTCATTTACCTCAGCCATAAAACAACGTATCGGAAAGTTTGAACAAGCCAATGGAGGAACCTTGTTCCTGGATGAAATTGGGGATATGAGTCTAAGCGCCCAGGCGAAAGTTTTAAGGGCCCTGCAGGAAGGCAAGATTACCAGGGTTGGCGGGGATAAAGAAATTTCAGTTGATGTAAGGGTTATTGCAGCTACCAATAAAGACCTCCTGAAGGAGGTGGAAGAAAAAAATTTCCGCCTAGATTTATACCATCGCCTGAGTGTAATCCTTATACATGTTCCTTCTTTGAATGATCGAAGGGAGGATATTCCGGCTTTGGTTGATAAATTCCTGGAAAATATCTGTTCAGAATACGGAATTGCCAAAAAGGAAATTGATAAAAGCGGAATGGATGCATTGAAAGAATATAACTGGACAGGTAATATCCGGGAACTGCGCAACGTAGTTGAACGTTTGGTTATTTTATCCGGTAAAACAATACTTCGTGAAGATGTGATAAACAATGTGATCCCCAGATGATTTCCACTTCCGGCAAGCGGTAGAACCAGGCACCTTAACAAATTCTTTTGAGTGTCACTGTCATATTTTCGATAATTCCACGTCAAATGATCTGAATAAACACCATTTTTGAGGCAGAATGGTATTTTTGCCCGAATTCTAAAAATCGCTGAATGACAACGAATCAAATCCTGATCGTAGCCCTTATTTCTTTATTATTATTTATTCTGCCTGCTTTTGGATTATCTAAACTCTTCAAAAAAGCAGGGGTGCCCGGGTGGAAAGCTTTTGTCCCCTTATATAATTCCTGGGAAATGATCATAATTGCGGAACGTCCGAAACATTGGTTTTTTTGGCAATTAATTCCCGTAGCGGGTTGGTTTGTAACGATGGGCATTTTCATTGAATTCATTAAATGTTTCGGCAAATTTGCTTTTTGGGAACATGCTTTAACCTGCCTTGTCCCTTTTTTATATTTCCCGATGGTTGCTCTTGATGAAAAAACGCGGTTCATCGGTGCAAAAGGAGTAAAACATTACCAGAAATCAACTGCACGGGAATGGATAGACGCCGGTGTTTTTGCTATTGTTGCAGCTACACTTATCCGGACTTTCCTATTTGAAGCATATACGATACCGACTGGTTCAATGGAAAAAACTTTGCTCATCAATGACTTTTTGTTTGTCAGTAAACTGAGCTACGGTCCCAGGATTCCCAATACTCCGCTTGCTGTACCTTTTGTCCATCATACCTTACCCGGAACCTCTGCGAGGTCATATTCTGAATTAATCAAACTTCCTTATAGCCGTTGGTTTGCGAGCCCGATTAAGCGAAATGATGTTGTTGTTTTTAATTTTCCCAATGGTGATACAGTAATTAATAAGCCGGAATTTCAATCTGCAGATCCTTACTACGATGTTGCCCGGCGAATCGGAAACGGAAATTTGAACACAGGCCGGCAAATGATCCTGAATGATCCGGAAACTTATCCGTTAGTAGTCCGCCCGGTGGATAAGCGGGAGAATTATATTAAACGTTGTGTTGCTATTGCCGGGGATACTTTGGAAGTGAGGGATGGCAGGGTTTATATCAATAGCCAGCCTGGGTTTATTCCGCCGCACTCCCAAATCTTTTATGAAGTGGAAACCAGTGGCCAGCCCCTGGATGCTGACCTCATGAAGGAGCAATATAATATTGACATAGAAAACCCGGAAGAAATTCCTTCCCAGACCGGCAACAAATATATTATGTTGCTAACGGCCGAAGCAGTGGATAAAATGAAGGCATCCGGGTTAGCAAAATCTATAACACCACAATTAATAAGGCCCGACCAGGTTGATGCCAGGTTATGGGGCCAGGTTAATTATCCATATGATACCATACACAAATGGACTATCGATTATTATGGTCCAATCTGGATTCCCGCAAAAGGCGCCACATTAACCCTGACTCCTGAAAATTACTCGATTTATGAACGGGCTATAAGGGTATATGAAGGCAATACGCTGGAACAAAAAGAAGGTAAGTTTTTCATTAATGGTGCTGCCACTAACCAGTATACTTTCAAAATGAATTATTACTGGATGATGGGAGATAACAGGCATGGATCGCAGGATAGCCGTTTTTGGGGATTTGTTCCTGAAGACCATATCGTAGGAGAAGCATGGATTATTTGGATGAGTTTGAATAAAGGTATCCGATGGAATAGATTATTCAGAAGCATTAAGTAAACAACTATCCTGAATTTCCAACTGAGCATTTTATGACCCGTAATTCCTATTATTTCGATTATGAAGTTTATACTGAAATTGGTGAACTTACGGAGGCGGATGCATGGTTACTTACAAAGGCAAGGGATGTTACCAAAAATGCTTACGCCCCTTATTCTAATTTTCATGTTGGGGCTGCAGCCAGATTGTTTACTGGTGATATCTTAACCGGGACTAACCAGGAAAATGCATCTTATCCGGTTGGACTTTGCGCAGAACGCGTATTGCTCGCTTCAATTTCATCTTTGTATCCAAATGCCCGGGTAGATACAATAGCACTGAGTTATAACAGCAAACTTGTTGAGAGCGATCATCCGATTACTCCTTGTGGGATTTGCAGGCAATCACTGCAGGAATATGAAGACAGGGTAAAGCAACCTATAAGGCTCATTTTGGGTGGCATGGAAGGGAAAATTATCATAATACCGAAATCGGCCATGTTGCTTCCTTTATCTTTTTCCAGCGGGGATATGTCCAGACCTTAAAAGAGTGTTTGAACGCCATTAGCTATTTTCTGTTCATGCTGTAATAACCATTTTTTTCTCCAGATACCACCCGCATATCCGACCATTTCACGGTTGCTGCCAATAACCCGGTGGCAGGGTACTACAATGGCAATTTTGTTTCTGCCATTGGTAGCTGCAGCTGCCCTGATAACTTTCGGATCTCCAAGTTTACGGGCGAGGTTCATATAAGAAATGGTTTTGCCGAAAGGAATTCCGGTAAGTTCTCCCCATACTGATTGCTGGAATGGAGTTCCAGACTGGTGTACAGGAAATTCAAATATCCTCCTGGCTCCCTGGAAATATTCAATTAATTGTTCGGTGCATTGCTGCAGCAAAGGGTGGAATCCGGTGGTAACCATTGAATCCTTCAATTCATCATCTGTGCAAAAATGGATTTCAGTTACATAACTTTCTTTAACCATTATGCGTAAAACTCCCAGTGGGGAATTATAAAATGAAATGAACATAGGCATCACCCGATTTTATGGCCATTTGCCACAAGCCGGTCAGGCTTTAATAAAACTACATGATTGTTTTCATTATAGACGCCAAGTACAAGGACATCACTAACAAAGCCTGCGATTTTTTTTGACGGGAAATTTACTACTGCAATTACCTGCTTACCCAGCAGGTCATGGGGTGTATACAATTTCGTTAACTGGGCTGAAGATTTTTTTACTCCCAGTGGCCCAAAGTCTATCTCTAACCTGAATGCAGGCTTAATTGCATTCTCCAGGGGATGTACACTCAGTATAGTCCCAACCCTCATATCAACTTTTTCAAAATCATTCCAGCTGATCATATTTTTTTTTCAATATACGCCGCTTTGTGTAAATTCATTTTCCTTAAATATTTAAATCTGCTTGTTATTATGGCCCGACATTCATCCTCAAGAAGAAAGTTTATTCAAAACTCCTCGCTGGCCGCAGCAGGATTTTATATTGTACCAAGACATGTGCTTGGTAAAGGTTATATCGCTCCCAGTGATACCTTAAATGTTGCAGGTATCGGGGCTGGTGGAAAGGGCCAGGGTGACCTGGCGGAATTCTTCAAAACAAAAAAAGTGAATATTGTTGCTTTGTGTGATGTGGATGACCGTGCTGCTGCAACATCCCGCAATTCTTTTCCCAAAGCAGGTTACTATAAGGATTTCAGGGAAATGCTGGAAAAAGAGAAGAAGAATATCGATGCAGTTTCTATTTCCACACCGGACAATACCCACGCCAATGCCACTCTTGCAGCCATGCAGCTGGGTAAGCATGTTTACACACAGAAGCCACTTACACATGATATTTATGAAGCCCGGTTACTAACGGATGCAGCTAAACGATATAAAGTAGTTACCCAAATGGGCAACCAGGGCGGAAGCGGGGATGGCGTGAGGAGAACAAAGGAATTTATCGATGCCGGATTAATTGGTGATGTGCATACTGTTCATGCCTGGACTAATCGTCCGGTTTGGCCCCAGGGTATTGCAACACCTACCGGGAAATTTGATATCCCGAAAGAGTTAAACTGGGATTTATGGCTTGGGCCTGCAAAATATATTGATTATAACCCTGCTTACCTGCCTTTTAACTGGCGAGGATGGTGGGCCTTTGGTACCGGTGCCCTTGGCGATATGGCCTGTCACATTATGGACCCTATTTACAGGATATTGCCAATACTATATCCAAGTTCGGTTGAATGTAGTGTAGCCAATACATGGAAAGATATGTGGGTTGAAGGCAGCTTTACTGACAGTTGTCCGCCTTCTTCTATCATTCACCTCAGCTATCCTCGAACAGATGACAAAGGAACCATAAAAGTTTCCTGGCATGATGGCGGCCTGTTGCCGGAAAGGCCCGATGAGTTATTGCCGGAAGAGGCTTTTGGGAACTGGGATGGTGGCGTTTTATTTATTGGTACAAAAGGGAAGTTACTGGCAGATTGCTATGGTGATAATCCACGGCTGCTGCCAACAGTAAAAATGAAAGAAACCTTACCACCAATTACCCTGCCCAGGGTGCCTGAAGGGCACTATGCCCAGTGGGTAAATGCCTGCATTGCCGGCCATGGCAAAGGAGTTACCAGCTCTCCATTTGAATATGCCGGACCATTTACGGAATCTATCTTAATTGGGAACCTTGCCATCAGGAGCTGGATGTATAAAAATCCAAATCTTAAAGGCTGGAATGACAAATACCTCGGCAGAAAAACCTTACTGTGGGATGCCAAAAATATGCGCATAACTAATTTCGAGGAAGCAAACCAGTATGTGAAGAGGGAAAGAAGGCAAGGCTGGGAACTTTCTTTATAATCTATTCACCAAGAATGCCTGCAAGCTGAAGGAGTTCATCCCGCTTGTAGGCATTTTTTTCATCATCAAAACATTTAGCCAATTCTTCTACAAGCATCTGGATTATCCTGATGTTACTCATTGGTTTAAAAAAAGACGCAGTAGTCGGTACAGAAATCCGGCGAAAATATGTTTCTATATCCTTCTGCGAAAAAACCTGGCCGCTCATGGGATCAATATAAAATTGGATCAGTTGCATTGGGTTGTTACCCGATAGTTGCATCCATTGTTCTGGTTCTATATCAAAATAAGCCAGTATAAATTGCCTCGGAATCGGCACAGCCCGGATCGGAATATCCAGCAGATCGCACAAAACAAGGTAAAGAATACCATTACTGAGTGCATTGCCTTTTTTTGTTTCAATGACTTTATTGAGCAGAAAATCATTGGGGTCAGTATAACTGATCTCAGTGCCTTTCAAATGGTAATAATTATAAAGAATAGTGGTCAGGACATTGGTTTGTTCAAGCGGTGTGAGGTAACTGTTTAATTCAAGCCAGATATTCCGGCGCATTTTTTCAATGTCCTGTAAAATAGTACTGACATCCAGTTCAGGGAATTGGAATTTAGCCACCAAAAGTGCCCCTGCCAATAAATCCGGCTCTGGCAATTTTTTCCAGCGTTCGAAATCCTGAACAAGGTCACAGTAATGAAGGCGGTGAATAAGTAACTCAATCCTTTCCTGTACAGATTCATCAGGGGTTGTTTCCCAAAGGTGTTCCAGATTTGGGATAATGCTGGTTCCCATCGAAATAATACGTTCACTTACGGTGGAGAATACCTCTACATCGGGGTCATCAATAAGATGAAAAAGGGCTGATATTTCACGGGTTTCTTCCATTCACGCAAAGGGTTATTTGGATCAGCATTATAATAATGACGCTTAATGGCAGCCATTTATTGTTATGGATCTGCAAATAAATTTCGGTTGCCCTGCTAAGATTAATGCTTGTTAATTATCCACAGACGTGAATAAGGCGGTAATCCCTATTTTTTTTTGGCTGCCGGTTTTTTTGTTGCTGCTTTTTTAACAGGCGATTTCTTTACTGCGGAAGTTTTTTTAGTAGTCCCCGCTTTACCTTTTTTATCAAAAGCGCCTGGTATTTCAGTAAGGATCATTTTTTTTACTTCATCTAATGAAATATCTGCCAGGTCAGCTTCTGCGTATTTTCCTCCATCAGGCTTCCGGCCTAGTTTAAGCATTTTCTTCCCAAAACGGATAAATGGCCCCCATCTTCCATTTTCCAGGGCAATCTTTTCTTCCGGCCATTGGCGGATAAAGCGATTGGCTTCCTTTTCCAGCTTTTTAGCAATCAACTCATCACAATCCTTCTGGGTAAGGTGATCAAAATTATAGGCTTTAGGAATGTTTATGAACAAATCGTTCCATTTGATGAAGGGTCCAAACCTGCCTTTGCCCTTCGTTACAGGCCCGCCCTGATAGGTAGCGATAGGCGCATCTGCCTGTTTTTTCGAATTGATGATGGCAATTGCACGATCCATGTCTACTGTCATAGGATCTTCACCTTTCGGAATGGATATAAATTCTTCCCCCCATTTTACATATGGACCAAAACGGCCCACATTTATAACAACCTCAAGACCTTCATATTCACCAATAGTTAATGGCAGCTTAAACAATTCCATCGCCTCATCATACGATATGGTTTCGATACTCTGGCCGGATTTTAATTTGGCAAAACGTGGTTTTTCCTCATCATTTACATCGCCGATCTGTACCATTGGTCCGTAGCGTCCCATACGGGCAACTACCTTTTTCCCGGTTATAGCGTCGATACCCAATTCCCTTTCACCTCTTATCCGTTCAGCCGTTTCAATGGTTTTATCGACATCTTTTTTAAATGGATTGTAAAAAGCATCAATCATTTTATGCCACTGCATTTTACCAGTGGCAACATCATCAAATTCACCTTCAATTTTTGCGGTAAAACCATAGTCCATTACATCATTAAAGTACTGATTCAGGAAATCGGTAACCACCAGCCCGAGATCAGTCGGGAACAATTTTGATTTTTCAGTGCCGGTTGTTTCCTGGTCTGTAAGTTTTGTAACAGTATTCCCCACAAGTTTGAGTATGCGGAATTGCCGGATCACACCATCTTTATCACGCTTTTCAACATACCCACGTTTAAGGATCGTAGTAATGGTAGGGGCATACGTAGAAGGCCTGCCGATACCAAGTTCCTCCAGTTTTTTCACCAATGATGCCTCCGTATAACGGGGAGCCGGACGGTTAAACCGCTCAGTAGCTTTTAATTCCTTAAGGGGTAATTCCTGTTTAACCTTAAGGGGAGGAAGCATACTTTCTGTACCATCTTCTTCAGAAATATCTTCTTCGTCACGGTCTTCCATGTATACTTTAAGAAATCCGTCGAATTTCAGTACTTCACCGCTGGCAGACAGTTCTTCCTGGTTTGTGGATATTTTTATTTTAGCAATGGTTTTTTCTAATTCAGCATCGGCCATTTGGGAAGCCATGGTACGCTTCCATATTAGTTCATACAACCTTCGTGTATCGGGATCTTCTACAAAAAGCGTATCCATATAAGTGGGCCGGATTGCTTCGTGGGCTTCCTGGGCAGACTCATTCTTGTTTTTATACTTCCTGGCCTGGAAATACCTGTTCCCGAATTGGGTGCTAACCTGTGCCTTAATAGCATCTATTGCAGTCTCACTCAGGCTAACACTGTCGGTTCGCATGTAAGTGATCTTTCCGCTTTCATAAAGCTTTTGTGCAAGTAGCATGGTTTTGCTAACCGAATAGCCAAGTTTCCTGCTGGCTTCCTGCTGTAGGGTGGAAGTGGTAAAAGGAGCAGCCGGTGATTTCTTTCCGGGTTTAACCTGGATATCTGCCACACTGTAACCTGCGCCAATGCAGGAACTCAGGAATTTCTCAGCACCTTCCTGGTCATTGTACCGCTGTCCTTCTGCCTTGAAAGTAACCTGTTTGTCATTATTATCTTTTGCGGAGAACAAGGCTTCCACTTTGAAGTGACTAACCTGTTTGTGCGCATTAATTTCCCTTTCCCTTTCCGCAATCAGCCGAACAGCTACGCTTTGAACCCTGCCTGCACTAAGGGAACTTCCCATACTCATTTTACGCCAGAGTACCGGGCTCAGTTCAAAACCGACAATGCGATCAAGTACCCGGCGGGCCTGTTGCGCATTAACGAGGTTCATATTAACAGTCCGGGGATGTTGAACGGCTTTCTGTATGGCAGGCTTTGTAATTTCATGGAATACAATCCTTTTAGTCGTTGCAGGATCTAATCCGAGTACTTCGCAAAGATGCCAGCTGATGGCTTCCCCTTCACGGTCCTCATCCGTTGCCAGCCAAACTTCTTCACTTTTATGGGCTAATTGCTTCAATTCACGAACCACCTTTTCCTTGTCGTCGGGTACTATATACCTTGGCTTGTACTGGTTCTTAATATCAATACCCATTTCGTCTTTTTCAAGGTCACGGATATGTCCATAGCAACTCCTCACTTCAAAATCCTTTCCCAGGATCTTTTCAATGGTTTTTGCCTTTGCCGGGGACTCCACGATCAATAAATTCTTAGCCATGTGATTCTAAATCAATTAAAAAAATGCTTCTGCTCCGTGCAAGTTTAGTGTATAAGGATGAAAATACCAATTAAGCCCTTGGAACAGCATTACCAATCCTTTAAGAAATATTACCGGCAAATCTCCGTTCTTTGCATTGTTCCCACTTCTACCAACTCAACATCATCTACTTATTAATTGATTTGTATGCCTAATTCAAACCAGGGCCAGGGCAATTCTATTGCCGGCTATGATGCATTTACAGGGAATGGGAACAAAACCGGGTCTTTTTTATGGTGGTGCGCCGCTGCACATGCGCCAACACTTGAAGAGTTCCCCACCGAACACCCAAAATATAATACGTTGGGGGGAGTTTTGCTGGCCACTTTTGCACTTGCAGCACTTTCTTCGGGCTACGCTTTCTATACTATATTTGGTACTGTAGGTTGGGCTATGGGATTTGCCCTGTTGTGGGGATTGATCATTTTCAATTTTGACCGGTTTATGGTAGCCACAATCAGAAAATATGGCATTTCATCCAGCCACCAGTGGCGGGTTGCCATTCCCAGGATTCTATTAGCCATAATGATCGGGATTACCATTGCACGGCCGCTTGAACTGAAATTATTTGAAAAAGAAATCAACCTGAAAGTAACGGCAAACATTTCCAACAAGATTAAAAACTATAATCTTCAACAGGATGCTATTCAACAGGCAATTACTGGTCCAGTCCTTGCTGAACGGGACCAGTTGCTGTCCCGGCGAAAAGCAATGGAAGATACTTTGTTAAAACTTCAAATGTCTTATGTGCAGGAAGCGGATGGAACCGGGGGGTCTGGCAAAAGGGGAGTTGAATCTATCACTATCCTTAAACAGGGGGCCTACCAGCAAACTGCTGGTCATTTTGCCCAGGAATTCAGGCAAATTGATTCAGGATTACTGGTAAAGAATAAATTTCTTACAGAAGCCCTGGTGAACCTGCAAAAGGAGAAGGCGGTATTTGCCGCTGCAGCAATTAATAATATCGGTTTCCTTGAACGGAACAAGGCCCTCCATGATTTATCCGGGGAGGAGGAAAGTGTATATACCGCCAATCTGCTGATCAGCCTGCTGATCATTTTGCTTGAAATTGCACCAGTACTGGCTAAACTCTTATTACCCGTAGGCCCCTACGATATTGCCCTGGCAAAGCAGGAGCTTGTACCCATGACTGCCATTGAAAGGGCCCTGGTAAGTGAACAGGAATCCGCAAGAACAGGGAATTTATCTGCTGTATAGGAGTTGTGGTATTGCTGTTGGTAATATATTTGACTTTTATACCAGGTAAAAAATCAGCAATGCGATTATTATTTATGTTTCTTTTGACCAGCGTTACATTATCAGCCAAATCCCAACCTGCGGAAGAAAAAGCAATTAGAACGACAATTGACCGGTTTTTTACGGGTATGCGTAGTGGTGATACCATTATGGTCGCAGGGACCTTCTCTCCAACTGCGGTTTTACAAACAATCGTGCAGAAAAAAGATGGTTCAGTTGAGGTTAGAACGGAACAGGTGGATGAATTTATTAGTTCAATAGGAAAGCCGCATAAAGAAATTTATGATGAACAGATTCAATACGGCAACATTTTAATCGAGGCCAACCTGGCTTCAGTATGGACCCCCTACAAATTTTACCTGGGCAAAACATTTAGCCACTGCGGCGTTAATTCTTTCCAGCTGGTGAAAATCAATAATGAATGGAAACTTCAATACATTATCGATACCCGCAGAAAAGAACCTTGCGAAATGAAGTGATTAGTGTTTAGAGAGTTTGTATTTCTTGTTTACTTTAGGATTGTTGAAATACTCATCCAGTTGCTCTTTTGTCATTTCTCCGGTATCGACCATCGGAATATCCAATAGCTGCACCTGGATTTGTTTCAGCTCATTACGGAGCTTTGTTATTTTGGTCAGGATATCGGGATCACGTTCACCACTTAAAGCATTATCCGAAAGGGTATAATCCAGCCGTTTAATACTGGTACGTACCAGGGATGCAGAATTCTGTTCATAGGTCTTAACCGGGGACACTGCTTCCTTAACCGGAACTAATGCTACACCAACACTGGGCATAACTTTACCAAGATTTTTTGCACTTTCAGAAGTGCTGGTAGCCATTACTGCACCGCTCATAGCAGTTGTTCCGGATGCCAGGTCAAATGTGGATCGCGTGGTTTTAGTGCTTTTGACCTTTTTATCCAGTTCCTTAAAGGTAAACTTGAGCTGTGTGGTATACAATTCTATATCCTTAACCACTTTATTATATTCCTGCAGGCGGAAGGGAAAATTCAAGGCATCACGAACGATAACTTTTACCAGGGCCGTATCGCGGTTAAAAAATTTATCTGTACTGATTAAGCTAATTGTAAATATCTTGACTTTACCGGAATCCGTTTCCTTTACAAAATCAAATGGTATGACCCAACTGAATTCATCATTGCATTTATTTATGGCAACATAGTTTTTGAGGGGAACATTTACCAGGGTGGAAATATTTTCTATCGGAAAACTCCCGTTTTCACATTGTACTTTAAAAGAAAGGGTATCGCCTTCATCAATATAAATTAAGCTGCTAACGGAAGGCTTTAGCTTTGATAGCACAATCTCAGTATTATAAAATACTACGGTAAAAAATGTATCTACTTTCTCCCTTGGATCGCTCAGGTTTTGAACCCCCAGCTGAACCTTGTATTCCTGGTCGTATTTTAACCGGCCCGATAAAAAATAGGATTTCTCTGCCTTAAAAGAAATTACACCATTGTCTTTATTAATGCGTAAGCCAACCGGGGCATTCCTTAAAAACCAATAGTACCTGGAAGAATCTTTATTAATATCAAGGTCATAGTTGATTGATGAATCAACGTGTAATGTTATATAAGGATTGAGGTTAATTATCCTTAGCGCTGTGTCTGCTTTAACAGGAAGTGTATCTGTAGCATGTAAAATTTTAGAAGTATCAACCTGCGCATACAAGGAGCCGGTAAAAATTACCAGTAAAAACCCTAACCAATACATTCGAAACCGAAATACGGCCATTTTTCATTGATATTTTCGTTATTAAAAGTGGGGCAATATTAGCATTTTTTTTACAGATGATTGTTTAACAATTTGTTAGAATAGATGAATGGACAAGCCACCCAGAAAATGCCCCATTGTAAAAACAACAGGGCATAACCAAAACCAACTGCTTATGAGAAACATTTATTGAATCGCAATAGCCTGGGGCTGAACTTTAACGGCCTCTTTTTTCGGGAGGTATAGTTTCAGCAGGCCATTTTCATATTTTGCCTGGATGTTATTTGTTTCAATTTTTTCATCCACGGTAAAAGTCCGTTTAAAAGACGGAAGGCTGAATTCCTTTCTTACAGATTTAATCTCTGATACTTTTTCTTCCTCCTTCTGTTCGTAGGAAATAGTTAACAAACCATTTTCCACTGTAACCTTAAAGTCTTCCTTATTACGGCCGGGCGCATTTAATTCAAGATGGTAGGCTTCCGCTGTTTCTGCTATATTTACCGGGGCAGGCTGAATAGCCTGTGAAACTTCACGCCCAATAAAGGATGGAATGTCCTGGAACAGGTTATCTAGCATAGTTCCAAACTGACGGGCCGGCTGGTTTACTTTTACGAATGTCATAATTATTAAGTTTTAATGTTTGTTGTTTGTTTTTATTTGTCAAACCCCGGACCAACCCATTTTTTTCTGTCATTTTAACTCATAGAGGACCTGGCAACATTAATATTATTGCCAATATGGCACCCATGTCTGCAAAGGCGCGCCATAATGACACTTTGAACTAATTATTTCTCTACTTCCTTTTCTGTAACTTTGCATGGAAAAATAAATACACTATGTATCCAGCAGAAATAGTTATTCCGATGAAGGAAGAGTTAACCGAAGAAGGGTTTGTAGAACTCCTGTCATCTGATGCAGTAGAAAATCAGTTAAGCCAGCAGGGTACGACCCTGGTGGTGATCAATTCAGTATGCGGATGTTCGGCAGGAACTGCACGCCCTGGCGTATTGATGGCTGTAAATAATACTGAGAAAAAGCCAGATACCCTAGCCACAAGTTTTGCGGGTTTCGATTTGGATGCTGTAAAAAAGCTGAGGGAACACCTTTTGCCTTATCCACCTTCATCTCCATCAATTGCGTTATTCAAAGATGGCCAACTGGTTCATTTCATTGAAAGGCACCAGATTGAAGGCCGTTCAGCACAGATGATTGCACACAACCTGATTGCCGCTTTCGAGCAATATTGTTAGAATTGTCCGATCTTTGTGGTCCGTTAATTTCTTTGGTAACCCCTTCAAATTTGAAGGGGTTATCTTTTTTGCACGATAGATATCTGGCCGATTTCTTATCATTGCCCTTTAATAATACCGCCTAATAATAATATATATACATGTACCCCAATCTGTATTATGCCTTCAAGGACCTGTTTGGACTGAATTTGCCTGGATTAAGATTCATTAATTCTTTTGGCTTTTTTGTTGCCATAGCTTTTTTGGTGGCAGCCTGGATTCTTAGCAATGAATTGAGGCGGAAAAGTAAAGAGGGGCTTTTACAATATGAAGAAACTACTATTACAATTGGTAAACCCGCAAGTTTCCTTGATTTACTGACCAATTTTATTTTAGGCTTTTTACTGGGATATAAAATAATTGGCGCTTTTGTAATTGGTCCGGATGACCCCCAAAGTTTTATTTTTTCCAGCCAGGGTAGCTGGGCTGCAGGCATACTTACCGGATTGTTTTTTGCTGCATTAAAATGGTGGGAAAAAAACAAGGAAAAATTACCGAAACCTGAAGACCGGAAAATCAGGATATGGCCGCAGGACAGGGTGGGGGATATTGTCGTTTTCGCAGCTTTATTTGGCTTTGGAGGTGCAAAAATATTTCACAACCTGGAAAACTGGACAGAATTCATTGCTGACCCAATAGGGGCTTTGTTATCATTTAGCGGACTTACATTTTATGGTGGTTTAATTTGTGCAGCTATTGCGATTCTCTGGTACGGCAAACGGCACGGAATTTCTATGCGGCATTTGTGTGATGCTGCAGCCCCGGCACTGATGATTTCCTATGCCATCGGAAGGATTGGTTGCCAGGTGTCAGGTGACGGAGATTGGGGCATAGCGAATAATAGTGTAAAACCTTTTTCCTGGATACCAAACTGGGCCTGGGCATATACATATCCACATAATGTTATTAATGCCGGCATTCCGATTCCGGGATGTAGCGGAAACTATTGCAGTGAACTCCCTTTTGCGGTTTATCCTACAGCATTTTATGAAACACTGATGTGCCTTGTTCTTTTTGGCGTAATCTGGTATTTCAGGAAAAAAATTGTAATACCCGGACGGATTTTTGCATTTTACCTGGTATTAAATGGCATGGAACGTTTCCTGATTGAAAAAATCAGGGTTAATACCAAATACAGTATTTTCGGATTTCATCCCACACAGGCAGAATTGATTTCCAGCGCGCTTATCATTTTAGGACTGGTTCTGTGGTTTTTGGTGGGTAAACTTCCCGTTAAAGAAGCTTCCAAAGTCGGATAGGCTAAATTTAAATATTTAGAAGAGCGGCCAAAAGTCATTTGGCCGCTCTTCCGTTTTTACAACCATCCATCAGAAAGCATCTCTTTTCTGTAACCTGCGGCTTGCTTCACCGTCACATAGCTACCACGAATTTTACCGAAAATCAGATTTTAAAGCCATTCGACACAAAGCCATGTACATTGCATTGCATAGTACTTAATTTTGATTTGTAATTGTTTTTGAATGGTACCAACAGATTAAAATAACCTAAAATGAAAAAAACCTTAACTATACTATCACTTGTTTTAACCCAGTTTTGCCTGGTCGGCCATGCTCAAACCCAATCAGGTATAATTCAGGGCAGAGTTACCGATGCCAGTAAAAAACCAGCAGAAGCCATCACTATCAGCCTCCTTCACGCTAAAGACTCTTCCGTTGCAAAAATTTTGGCAACAGATAAATCCGGGGCTTACCGTTTCAATGAAATTTCAAATGGACAGTACCTGGTTATGGCATCGGCTGTTGGCTTTCAAAAGGAATATTCAGCCCCTGTTTCCCTTGATGGAGAGAAAACCGAAGTGGAGATACCCGAAATACAAATGAGTACCAGTTCAAAGGAAATGGGTGCTGTAACGGTTACAGCCCGCCGTCCCTTAATTGAACAAAAAATGGATAAAATGATCGTAAATGTTGATGCCGCTGTAACTAATGTTGGGGCAACAGTTCTTGAAGTTCTGGAGAAATCTCCTGGTGTAACAGTTGACAAGGATGGTAATATTAGCCTGAAGGGTAAACAGGGTGTTACAGTGATGATGGATGGCAGGCCTACATACCTTACCCCCGACCAACTGGCTAACCTGCTTAAATCAATGCCGGCCAGCTCAGTTGACCAGATTGAAATTATTACTAACCCTTCCGCTAAATATGATGCAGCCGGCAACTCCGGGATTATTAATATTAAATCCAAAAAGAACAAACAAAAGGGTTTTAATGGCAGCGCTACGGCAAACTACGGACAAGGGTCTTACTGGAGAACCAATAATAGCCTGAACCTGAATTACAGGAATGGAAAATTTAACGTATTCGCCAATGGAGGCTTTAGTGTCTGGAACGGTTTCCAGGAATTGGACATCAAAAGGCAATATACTGACGCCGGTTCAAAGGAACTTACGGCAATATTTGAGCAGAATTCCTTCATGAAACATGAGAATAAAAATTATACGCTGAAGGTTGGTGCAGATTATTACTTAAACAAAAAAACCACCCTCGGATTTGTATTGAATGGCAATTTATCGCCTGAACAACAGTCCGGCCAAAACACAAGTTACCTAAAAGACAACCAGGCCAATATTGATTCTATTATTTATTCAACCAGCTATAACAAAGATCAATGGAAGAATAATAGTGTAAACCTTAATTTACGTCACCAGTATGATTCAACTGGCAGGGAATTGACGGCAGATATTGATTATGTTACCTATGGTTCAAATAGCAAGCAAAATTTTGTGAACACAATTTATACGCCGGATTGGGTAGAAAAAGGCCAGGAGCAATTGAAAGGTGTTTTACCGGTAAACATTGATATTTATTCTGCAAAGGCTGATTATATACAACCCTTAAAGAAAAATGCGAAATTGGAAACAGGTATAAAAGCCAGTTATGTAAATACTGAGAATGTTGCGAATTACTATAATGTTGTTAACGGGTCAGAGCAGATTGATTATAGCAAAACCAACCAGTTCAACTACAAGGAAAATATTGTTGCCGGCTACCTGAACTATAGTCGAAAGATAAAGAAATTCAATGTGCAGGCAGGTTTGCGTTATGAACATACGATCATGGAAGGAATCCAGTTTGGTAACCCAACACAACCAGACTCATCTTTTAATAGAAGTTATGGTAACCTGTTTCCAACATTTTTCCTTGGATATTCAGCCGATAAAAACAATGAATTTGGATTGTCCTATGGAAAAAGAATTGACCGCCCTGCCTACCAGGACCTGAACCCATTCCTTTTTTACCTGGATAAATACACATACGGCCGGGGAAACCCATACCTGCGCCCACAGTATACCAATAATATTGAATTAAGCCACACTTTTAAAGGAATTCTGACCACTACCCTGAACTATAGTTATACAAAAGACTATATAAGTGAAACATTTTCACAGGGTAAAAAAGAAAATGGCGAAGAAGAGTATGCTATAATTGTTCGCCAGGGTAATATTGGTGTCCGCCAGAATGGAGGAATTGCAGTAAGCGCACAAGTGCCGGTTGTAAAAGGCTGGATGGCCACCTTATATGCTAACTATAGTTACAGTGCATTCAGCGGAGATCTTAACGGCGAAAAAATAGATGTGGCAGGCGGGAACCTTACCATGAATGTAAATAACCAATTCAATTTCGGTAAAGGGTGGAGTGCAGAATTGAGCGGCTGGTACCGGACAAAAGGAGTTGAAGGACAAATTGTGATCAATCCAATGGGCTCAGCCTCTGCAGGTGTTTCTAAGCAGGTACTGAAAGGAAAAGGAACTATTAAAATGAATATGCGCGATTTATTCTATACCGAAAAAGTCAAAGGCAATATTAACTTCCAGACAACTGAAGCCTGGTTCCATAATAGTCGTGATTCAAGAGTGGTTAATATTTCTTTCGTGTACCGTTTTGGTAATCCTATAAAAGGCGTGCAACCCAGGAAAAGCACCGGTGGGGCAAATGAAGAAGAAAACAGGGTTAAAAAAGGGGGCAATAATTAAGTACATCCATTAACCGGTTACCTTATCCGGAACGGCCTGTTCTATTGAACAGGCCGTTCTTATTTCCGGAATTCCGGAAAATTTATCCCGGATTTGTTAGTTTAGTTTTATAGCGTCCTGTTTCTACAACACGATCCTTATTTTTGTACAGTAAATTAATTATATGCCATCATTTGACCTGGTTAGTAAAGTTGACCTGCAAACCTTAGACAATGCCATCAATACAGTAAAAAAGGAAATCACCAACCGATTTGACTTTAAAGATTCCCATGTTCAGATTGAATTGAACAAGAAAGACCTGGTGGTAAATGTCGAAGTGGAGAGTGATATGAAACTGCAACAGGTTATTGATGTCCTGATTAGCAGAACTATAAAACAAGGCCTGGAAGCGCAGATTTATGATTTTGAATCCAAAGCCGGTTACCAGAGTGGTAAAGTATGGAAAAAGGATATTCCCGTCAGGAATGGCCTTAAACAGGAAGATGCCAAGAAAATAGTAAAGCTGATTAAGGATGCGGGTTTGAAAGTACAGGTTGCTATAATGGATGATATCATTAGGGTTACAGGTAAGAAAATAGATGACCTGCAGACCGTTATCCAGGCCAGTAAAACCTGGGGATTAGGCATCCCTTTACAATATATCAATATGAAGAGCTGATAATCAATAGGTTGGGAGGCCTATTTTTTTCTGGCAAGTCTTTGGGGGAACCGTTGGAAAGCCCTAATTTTGCATTTCTTAATAATTTAAAACAGTACGGCAAAATCCGTACGACCTTAAAATAGCAGTTATGAAACAAGGTATCCATCCAGCGAATTATCGCTTTGTAGTTTTTAAAGACATGAGTAATGGATTTGCTTTCCTAAGCAAATCAACCGCCAATACCAAAGAAACCATTCAATGGGAAGATGGTAAAGAATATCCTTTAGTTAAATTGGAGATTTCCAATACTTCACATCCGTTCTTCACTGGTAAGAATGTATTGATGGATACCGCAGGACGTATCGACAAATTCAAAAAGAAATACGCGAAGAAATAGTGAAAAACCGGCTCAGGCCGGTTTTTTTGTGTTTAGTATATTATAAATCCTAACTCTCGGTTAACAATTCACGATATACGATTCACTATCTTTATACCTATGCAATGCATCATCTTTTCTGAAGAATATTGCCAACCGGAAAACCTTTTCCCTTTTACCCTTACCAGGCGCATTCAGGATATCAGGATCGGCATTCTGACCATTCGTGAAAAATGGGAAAAAATCCTTGGTCTGCCTTCCTTTGATAAATGGGAAGGTGATTATAAAGAAGGGACCCGGTCTATCCGCATCGATGGCGGACTGGAAGAAGGAAATTACCTATTGGTACATGCTAATATTCTCCCCACCGAAACTCTTGCAAAAGCTATTATGGCCTTGTCGCCTGGGGAATTGCTGATGCATCCTGAGTCAGGAGCAATAGCTTTTCATTTTAGCTCAGGTGATGTCAGTTCACTGCATCGTATTAAAGTAAGGCAGACTACTAATTATGATAAGGAAGTGCATTGCCTCAAGGCACCCTGGGAGATTTTCATGAAAAATGATATTGCACTGAGGCTCGATTTTGAGCTGTTGACAAAAGGCAGGAAATCTGTGCCTGTTAGCGCATCCAACCAGGTAATTGGCAAAGAAAATATTTTTATAGAAGCCGGGGCTGTGGTTGAGAATAGCATTATAAATGCATCCAGTGGTCCTGTTTATTTTGGCGCCAATGCCCTTGTTATGGAAGGCTGCATGATAAGGGGCTCCTTAGCTTTGCTTCCAAATGCAGTATTGAAGATGGGTAGTAAGGTTTATGGTGCAACAACTATTGGTCCGGGTTGTATCGCCGGTGGTGAAATAAAGAATAGCGTTATGATGGGATATTCCAATAAAGCGCACGATGGATATCTTGGTGATGCCGTAATTGGTGAATGGTGTAACCTTGGAGCCGGTACAACCGCTTCTAATGTTAAGAATAATGCAGGGGAGGTTTATGTTTACCATCCAACCAGTGATGGGGGGCGTGGTAAAGCTGGTATCAAATGCGGTTTGATGATGGGAGATTACAGCCGCTCTGCAATCAATACTTCGTTTAATACCGGAACAGTTATTGGCGTTTCGAGTAGTGTATTTGGTTCGGGGCTATTACCCAAATATATACCCAACTTTTCATGGGGTGCAGATGGTATCAGGAAATATGATTTTGACCTGGCGTTGAGGGATATCAGGAATTGGAAAGGACTAAAAGATGCAGAAATTAGCAGGAGAGAAGAACATATCTTGAAATACATTTACGATAATTATTAAACCAATAGCAATTAATGAGAAAGCAAATCGCAGCGGCTAACTGGAAAATGAACCTGACGTACCAGCAGGGAGAAAAATTATTAGATGATATCCTGACGGCAAAAATTCCTTTGGCTCCTCATCAGCAGGTAATTTTTACAGTACCCTACCCTTACCTGATTATGGCGAACAGTGCGGTAGCCAACGAGAACAATTATGCTGTGGCTGCCCAGAATTGCTACCATAAAAAATCGGGTGCTTTTACCGGTGAAGTATCTACTGAAATGCTACAGTCTATCGGGATTAAATATTGTGTAATCGGCCACAGTGAGCGGCGTGAATATTTTGCTGAATCAAACCAGCAGCTGGCAGAAAAAATTGACCTTCTTCTGGAAAAAAGCATCCAGCCTATCTTTTGTTGTGGTGAAGCACTTTCCATCAGGGAAGCAGGCACCCAAAACAATTGGGTGGAAACACAATTGAAAGAATCACTTTTTCATTTGCAACCTGGCGATATGGAAAAAGTTATTATCGCCTATGAACCAATCTGGGCAATCGGAACGGGAAAAACTGCTTCAGCCGCCCAGGCACAGGAAATGCATGAATTTATAAGAAGCATTATACAGCAGAAATATGGCACTGCCATTGCAGATAATTTATCCATTTTATATGGCGGCAGCGTAAAAGGCGCTAATGCCGGCGAAATTTTTGCCGGACCTGATGTGGATGGTGGACTTGTGGGCGGTGCCTCACTTGTAGCTGAAGAGTTTATTGCAATTATCAAAGCATTAAAATAGAGATTTATGCAACGGGCGGAAACGTTACAACCTTTGTCAAGGCAACATAAAGCCGCATTGATGACCTGCCTGCTGATTCGAAAGGGAATCAGCAAGCAGGCATCCGTTGCAGTTATGGCAGATTTTTTCCTGAAGAGCTGGGAAAAAGACCTGTTGCCACATATCGAGGAAGAAGAAAGACTATTGGTCCCCCTGCTTAACAGGTATCCCGAAGGCAAAACTTTTGCAGCAACTATTTTAAGGGACCATGAACTTTTACGCAATGGTATTGAACACCTGAAGCAGCAAAACCTTAATGAACGGCTGATCGGCAGCCTTGCCGACCAATTGGAACAGCATATCCGTTTCGAAGAAAGAATTGTATTCCAGCAAATGCAGGATTTTATTCCTGAAAAAGAATTGAATCACATCCTATTCAAAGAAGATAAAAGCCAGCCGGTTTGTAATAGTTACACGAACCATTTTTGGGAATGAAAACCAAAAAATGTCCAACCCGAAAAGAATCCTTATAATTAAAACCGGCGCCGCAGGTGATGTTGTCCGTACAAGCTGTTTGTTGCCTGTATTAAAAGATGACTTTGTTACATGGATTACTGATTCTTCCTGTGTTCCTTTATTTCCGGCTGAAGGATATCCGCATCTAAAGATTTATGCAATACAGGATATCCCCGAAAGCCTGTTGTCTGAAAAATTCCACCTGGTACTTTCATTGGAAGAAGATGAATTTTGTGCAAAACTTGCCAGCAGTGCAGATACACAAAAGTTGACGGGCATTTTTTGGTCTGATGGCATATCATATACAAAAGATTCTTCCGGCTGGTTTGATATGAGCCTGGTATCAGTTTTTGGGAAAGATATTGCCAATGAAAAGAAGAAAGCGAATCTGTTCAGCTATCCCGAATTGTTATATGCAATGGTCGGACTGCCCTTTAATGGCGAGCCATATCAAATATACCAGCCTGCAGCAGAAAAAAACAGGAACTTAATAGGAATTGAAAAAACTGCCGGACGAAGATGGCCCAATAAAAATTGGGCAGGCTATGATAAACTAAATGATATCCTTCGCAGCATGGGATATGAAACTGTTTTTTTTGAAAGGAAAAATTCATTACGGGATTATATGGCCGAAATTAACCGGTGCAGCCTGATTGTGTCGGGTGATACCCTGGCTATGCATCTCGCACTTGCTTACAGGATCCCTTGCGTAGCATTATTTAACTGTACCAGCCCAGCTGAAATTTATGATTATCAACTCCTCGAAAAAATAGTCAGTCCGGAACTTAACGAATTTTTTTATTCCACCCACTACCAGGCTGAAGCAATAAAAGCAATTGAATTGTCCACAGTTTTAAAGGCAATCCTCAATAATTGGTTCATACATTACCCGGAACCTGGTCAAACAAAGGCGCAAACTGCTTTCTCAGGTTTTCAACCGTAAAATTACCGGATGCCTCCCTGGCTGCTGTTGCCAGCTCTTCATAAGAACCCGGATTTTGCAGGGAATGTATTATCAGTTTACGAATATCTTCAACCGAACCATAAGAGTAACCGGCTTTTTTCAGGATTCCGGGAACCTGCAGGGAAGCCGGGTAAATAAAAGGCTTTGCATGTTTTACAATGTCAAAAATATTCCCGGACGATTTGGTAATGCCGTATGTCTCTGGAATTTTCCCACAAATAGTGGTGTGTATAACAGAAGGTATCCAGATAAAATGTGCCAGGTCTAAAATTTCATCAAAAATATGCTGGTCAACTATTTTAGTCTCGAACCATACCAGGTTGGCGGAAATGGAATCCCTGCATTGATTCCAGATATTTCGTGCAAATTCGTTATCACCACCACCAAGCAGGGTGATGGTTACCGGTAGTCCTTTAAGCATGTTTGCCAATTCAAAAACCACCGGATAATTTCTTCTTTTATTATCGATGGATCCCGGTATCGCAATATTAATATGATCATAAGGCGGAATTCCAACCGGCTGATTTTCATATACAGCCCCCGGGATGGTAAAGACTTCTTTACTACCGCCGGAAACCTTTAATAAATATGGTTTGACCGTTTCAGCAACAGTATTGAAGGATTGCACCCTGGCAGTCAGTAATTTTTTGCCAAGGTATTTGATCATTTTCCGCGGTGACAATCCGGGTTTATCCCTGAACAGGCAATTCACGTCATGCACTGTTAAAATTGACCTTGAAGTTTTTCCAAACGGTAAAATCAGGGCGTACCACAAATGATGTTTTGAAACTGTATTGAGATAAAGCAGTCGGATATGGTGTTCTATGATTGCCTTCCTGATTTTCAGGCAAAAGGAAAAGCTTGATTCTTTTTCTTCCTGTATTATCCAGTGAAATTTCCCGGCATCCGGACCCAGCAGGTCAATTAGTCTCGTGTAAGTAAGCTGGTTCACAAAAATGAATAACTGGTTATGGCCATTGTCAAACAAACGGATTACCGGATAAACTCCTTCAAAATGATCTGTTTCCTGAATTCCTACATTCATTGCAATACTTACTTTTACCAAATTAATATGGAAAACAACAAGGCTGGCATAAAACCGGACAAATATTTTCTTCATGCATACGGTGATATTTCATTCCGTCATGGTGGCGTAGGCAATACTGATGCGGAAAAAATATTGTTGGCTGAAGGTTACAGGCCTGTTTCGCTGCCAGAGCATTCATCTCCTTTACTTACGTTGCAAAGGTGGCTTGTATCACGTTCCATTGCTCAAAAAACACCAGCTAATGCTATCCTTGTTTGCCAGTTCCCGGTTTATCCGCGCATGTACCGTTACCTTATCAGGCGATTACTGAAAAAAGGGGTTACCGTAATTGTTTTCCTTGCTGATATCGATGGCCTGAAAGATGGCAACAACAGGTTGTTACAACAGGAAAAAGAATTCTTAAGCAGTTGCAGTTTCTTCATTGTACACAATGAAAATATGGAAGGCTGGGTTCGTTCTTTCAGAAAAGATGCAAAAATTGCGCAACTTGGGCCATTTGATTTTTTAACAAACCCGGCTTATACAGACCGGGGCCAGGATGAAGGCATTAATTTCTCAGGGAATTTAGCTAAAAGCCTTTTTCTGGGAAACCTGCACCTGCTACCTGAATTGCATTTTCACCTGTATGGGAATGGAATTACCCCAGCCATTAAAAACCTTCCCAATATTACCTGGCATGGGGCTTTTGATCCCCATGAATTACCATCTCTGATTAAAGGCAGTTATGGATTAATTTGGGATGGCAATTCAATTGATGGTCCGGAAGGAAGCCTGGGGCATTACATGCAATTTATTAACCACCATAAATTATCATTATATATACTGGCCGGGATGCCGGTGATTGCCCCGGGTTTTGCAGGGTCAGCATCTTTTATTAAAGAGCACCGGATTGGCTGGCTGGTACAATCATTAGCAGAAATACCCCAATTGCTTAAAAGTATTTCACCAGCCGAGTATAAGGAGACTGTTGCCAGGATGGAACCTATAGCCAGGGCAATCAGTACAGGTGCCCATTTAAAGGCTGCTTTGGATAAGCTCACCAAAGAACTTTTATAAGGCAATAAGCCATTGTGTTTAGTTCTTCAGTTTCTGCACCAGGTCAATATAAGCCTGCATGGCATCCTCTTTGGATTTGCCCTTCAATGCAGACCAGGCCTCATACTTTGCTTTTGCCACAAAGTCAAACATACTGGGTCCTTCTCCATTTACATCACCTTCTGTTGCCTGTTTGTACAAGGAATATAGGTTCAGCAAAGTTTCATTGCTGGGACGCTCACTAAGTGATTTGCTTTCTGCTACTGCCTGCTCAAATAGTCTTTGTTGATCCATGTCCAGTGTAAATTTGCCGCGAAAGTAATTGATTTTAACGCAATTCCTGCCTAGTTTTTGCTACTTTTGCACCGCATTTAAGAAAGCATGAGATGAAGAATATCAGGAATTTTTGCATAATTGCCCATATCGACCACGGAAAAAGTACACTGGCTGACAGGATGCTGCAAAGCACCAATACCATCAGTGAACGGGAAATGATGGACCAGGTATTGGACGATATGGACCTGGAGCGGGAAAAAGGTATTACTATTAAAAGTCATGCTATCCAGATCAATTACCGCCATCCCGATGGCCAGGAATATACTTTAAACCTTATCGATACCCCCGGCCATGTGGATTTCAGTTATGAAGTCAGCAGGGCGCTTGCTGCCTGTGAAGGCGCTTTATTGCTTGTAGATGCTGCCCAGGGTATCCAGGCGCAAACGATCAGTAATCTGTACCTGGCCATTGATAATGACCTTGAAATCATTCCTGTTATCAATAAAATTGATATGGAAGGTGCAATGATTGAAGAGGTTAAAGACCAGATCGTTGAATTGATCGGATGTAAACCGGAAGAAATTTTACTGGCCAGCGGCCGTACCGGCCTGGGCGTGGATAAAATCCTTGAGGCAATTGTTGAACGCATCCCACCGCCAAAAGGCAACCCGGATGCACCCCTGCAGGCCTTGATCTTCGACAGCGTGTTTAATAGTTACCGGGGAATTATCGTTTATTTCAAGGTAAACAATGGTACCATCCGCAAGGGTGATAAAATTAAGTTTGTTTCTACCGGGCAGGAATATTTTGCAGATGAAGTCGGTATCCTTAAGCTTAAAATGACGGAACGGAATGAGGTGTCTGCTGGTGATGTGGGCTATGTAATTACCGGTATCAAGAATGCCAAAGAGGTTAGGGTGGGTGATACCTTAACGCTTGCCAATAACCCGACTACTGAAATCATTAAAGGATTCCAGGAAGTGAAACCCATGGTTTTCGCCGGAATTTTCCCTGTGGAAACTGATGAATTTGAAGAGTTGCGCGATTGCATGGATAAATTGCAATTGAACGATGCTTCAATTACTTATGAATTGGAAACATCGCAGGCGCTTGGTTTCGGATTTCGTTGCGGCTTCCTGGGTATGTTGCACATGGAAATCATCCAGGAAAGGCTGGAACGGGAGTTTAACCAAACGGTAATTACCACTGTTCCCAACGTAAGTTTCATCGCATACACCAGCAAAGGCGAAAAGATTATTGTAAATAATCCGACAGAAATGCCTGACCCCAGCAGGATTGACCGGATTGAAGAGCCATTTATTAAAGCCCAGATCATTACAAAGCCCGATTATATCGGGAATATCATGACACTTTGTTTGGGTAAAAGGGGTATTCTGATTAACCAGAGCTACCTTACGCAAACCCGCGTGGAATTGATTTTTGAATTACCGCTTACCGAAATAGTTTTTGATTTCTACGATAAACTGAAAAGCCAAACCCGTGGATACGCTTCCTTTGATTATCATCCGATCGGCTATCGCGAAGCTGATATTGTGAAAATGGATATCCTGCTGAATGCGGAAAGGGTGGATGCACTGAGCGCGCTGATCCATCGCGGCAGGGCCAATGATTTCGGCCGGAAGCTCTGTGAAAAATTGAAGGAGTTATTACCGAAACAGCAATTCCTGATTGCCATCCAGGCTGCCATCGGCGCCAAAGTAGTTGCCCGTGAGAATATCAGCGCAATGCGTAAAGACGTTACTGCCAAATGTTACGGTGGAGACATTAGCCGTAAAAGAAAACTATTGGAGAAACAGAAAGAAGGTAAAAAACGGATGCGGCAGATAGGCTCTGTGGAAATTCCGCAGGAAGCTTTCCTGGCAGTTCTCAAATTAGATGATTAGGCAGAAGGAGTAAGCTTTTCCTGTACGAGGGACCAGATTTTCAGCCAAAAGGCATTCCTGAATATGACTAATTGCAGCAACAGGTAAAGCACTGCAAAACCTGTCAAACCAATAGCCAGTTGCCCATATGCGGTTGGTGATGCTATTATGGCTACCTGGGAACATAACAGGGCCAAAGGGAAAGCCGAAAGGCATACAATCAATTCCCTGGCCAATTCCAGGCTGATCTTAAAATACTGTCTCGAATAAAGGATCGAAGCAACCAATACACCACATTCTGTAATTAGTACAGCAATTGCAGCACCTGTTGTAAACCAAACCGGAATCAGGACCAGGTTTAGCAGGAAAGATACAGCTGTTGCTGCCGCATAAATTGCCACCAGTAATTTTTCGCGATGGTGTACCATTAATACCTGGATATTGAAAAAATCATGGAGTGGTACCACAACCCACAGTAACGCAAAGATGTGCAGGATATTAATTGCGGGAAGGTAGTTATCACCAACAACAAACCTTATTACCGGGGAAGCGAAGAAAAAAAGTAATGCGCCGATGGGTATACTAAGGTGCAGCATCATCAGTAAGCTTTGCGATTGCAGGTCTTTATCTACGGCACTCCGGAAAAGGCGCACGAAAAACACGATGGAAGCGCCAACAAATACATTAAGTCCAAGGCGTACAATTTTTGCCGCTACTGTATATTGGCCTATATCTGCCACCTTTCCTGTACGGGCCAGCAATATGGTATCTACCGTAAAATACAGGGAACTCAGCACTCCCAAAAAAGCAAAAGGTAAAAGGGCAGCTAATAACCTTCGAAACAGCGCCGGATCCCATTTCCAATGGGAAAATATTTCGCGCATATTCCACCAGGCACTCCCGGCAATTAATGTATAGTTTATGGCACTTATAATAATATAGTGAATAAGGTGCGCCGGGTTCCTCACAAAAATGAATGAACTTACAAGGACGAATAGCCGAAGAATAAAAGTACGCTGTAATAAAAACCTGAACTTTTCCTGTGATTGAAAGTACCAGTCGGCATGGAACATGTAAATCGTCATAATGTAGGCATACAGCCAGGTAATTTCCCTGCCACCAATCTGGACCGGCTTATTCAGTACATAAACCAGGTAAACTGCCATACCCGAAACAGCCATAATGGTATTGATCAGCAATAAATGAAGAACAGTATTGGATTGGTCTGTATCACCTATGGCAGATTTGCTGAGTAATCTTAACCCGTAATAATTGACGCCGAATCCAGCCAGGACAATCACGACAGTCATCATCGATTCATAAAATCCGATAACACCATAACCAGACGGACCCAGCGTTCGGGTCATGTATGGGAAAAGAATGAGGGGGAAAATAATATTCAATGCAGTATTGCTATACTGCAGCAGTAATTGTCCGAATGGAATTTTAATTTTATCCGCCACCCGTTTTTTTAGGTTTTACTTTCTCTTTTTCCTTGCCCTTTTCTTCATTTTTCCGGGAACGCTCTTCCAGTTTCTTTTCATCAATGTTTCCGTCTTTATCCCGGATTGCATCCTCAACTGGCGCATTCCCTAAAAATGGATCTACTTTTTTGAATTGATCGGGGACATCTGTAAATACTTTCGGCACATGCACCCATTTCCCATCTTTCCAGCGGAAGCCTTCAAAATCCCCATCAGGCACATAGGTTTCAGGGCGGTTTGGTTCATCAGATTCAGAAATAAGGTGATCAAAAATAACCATATCCATCTCCGGGTTATAATTAAAGGTAGTACTGGCTTCTTTTTTGTATTCGATATTAAACCGGTATTGCACCCTGGCCGTTTTTGCACTATCGGGCTGTACCAGGAAAAATGGCCCTCCAAAAACAGGTTCCCCTGTTTTATCATCGAAAGTCAGCACATCCATCCATTTTCGGTTACTGCTCACCGTATATCCGTCAAAGCCTATCAGCGTGTAGTAATTCTTGTTCTGCCAGGTCTTCTGGATTACCTTATAATAGATCGCACCAATCCAGGCATTCCTGTTCCTGATGGAATCAAGTGGCTTCCGGGTAAACATGGAAGCATCAAAAAGCGGGTACAATTTAAGGCTGCCATCTTTGGTCCTCATCTGGATAGCCCCTTTCTGGTAATAGAAATATTCGTCTTTTTTCAATTGCCAGGTAAATATCTTAAAACTGCTGTCGGGAGCATACAACCTGGAAACAGAGCTTATGGAATCAAAACCGTATTCAAATGAATAGGGCACTTTAAGGGCGCGGATAAAACTGCGGACAAAAATACTGTCATTTAAAAACCTCTTTCCAGCACTGCCGGCATTGATCATACTGTCGGCATAAATCTTAAGGGAATCCTCTTTTTTCCGGAGTTCCTTCAGGTTATTTACACTGATCTTCCCCTGGGCCGAAACCAGGACTGGCATTGCAAACAAAAGCGCTAAAAAAATAATTGTTTTCATATTTGTTACCTGCTATGAAGGTACAGTTTTCATGCCTGTGGCAATGCCCTGGCAAAATTTAACAAGTCATTGAAGGCGAGGTCAATGGCATGGTCGGGAAGGGGCAGGGCCGGAGTGGTAGTTTTAACAAAAACGGTATGCATTCCCGCATTTCGTCCAAAGATCATATCACTCAGGTTATTACCCACCATTATAGCTTTGGAAAAATCAATATCCGGAAAATCAGCATGTGCCTGTAGGGCCATGCCTGGCTGGGGTTTCCGGTTTGGGTGTTCGTTGTCCAGTGATGTGCAATAATAAATTTCATCGATAGTTACATGCACATTTGCTAAAATAGCCCGCATATGGGAATGTATATCGTGCAGGTCTTTTTCTGCCATCAGGCCTTTTTCAATGCCTCTTTGGTTGGTGACAATTATGATCCTTTTAAACAGCTTTGAAAATATTTGCATTGCCTCCACAGCACCTTCATAAAAAACAAATTCACCGGGATGGTAAATATAATCGCCTTCTTTTTCATAATTAATTACACCATCGCGATCAAGGAAAAGGGTCCAGTTCTTATCAACGTCTGCAAGGTTCAGCATGTGAAGTGTATTTAGGCAAAATATTTTTCCTCTACCAACTGGCAAATAATATGTCCCAGCATAATATGGCTTTCCTGGATCCGGGGGGTATCATCAGCTGGAACATTGAAGAGGAAATCGCTGAGGTCTTTCAGCTTACCGCCGGAGGAACCGGTGAAACCAATGGTATGGATACCCGATTTCCGCGCGGCCTCAAAAGCCAATAGAATATTGGGTGAATTACCTGAGGTGGAAAATCCCAGTAAAACATCGCCGCTTTCCATAATGCCCTCTACCAAACGGGCATAAATCACATCAAAACTATAATCGTTTGCTACTGCAGTCAGGTATGATGTATTACAATGCAGGGCTTCTGCAGGAAGGGCCCTACGGTTTTTATAGAACCTTCCGCTGAATTCAGCAGCCAGGTGCTGTGCATCGGCTGCACTTCCACCGTTGCCACAAAAATAAAGCCGGTTCCCCTTCCTGAAAGCTGCCGTAATGAGTTCAACAACATCTTCCAGCCGCTGCAAAATTTCCGGGTTAGCCAGTATTTTATCTTTCGTCCGGATGGACTGCTGAATAATTTCTTGAATCTGTTTTTGCATATTAATTGCTTTCAACTAAAGTTTTATACAAGTCCAGCAAAGATCGGGAAAATGCCGGCCAGCTGAATTTTTGCTTTTCAGCCAGGATATTTGCTGTATAATGAGCTTCTCCTAATTCGAAAAAGCGGCGGATTGATTTAGCCATTTCAACCGGTTCCGGCAGGGTCACTATACCAGTCTTGCCATCCGGCACATAGTCTGGTAATCCACCTACATTTGTTACGATCATAGGCTTTTCAAAATGATAGGCAAGGGGCGTAACGCCACTTTGGGTGGCATTCCGGTAAGGTTGAACCACTACATCCGCTGCACTGAAATAATATTTCACTTCATCATTCGGAATAAAATCATTTTTAAAAATGACCTGCTTACCTATGCCCAAATTATTTACCAGTTCAATGTATTTGCCGGCATCTTCATAAAATTCTCCGGCTACCAGTAACCGAACCGTTGGATCATCCAATTCTTTCAGTGCCTTTAATAAAATATCGAGTCCCTTGTATTTGCGGATAAACCCAAAAAATAATAAAAGCCGGGCGTCCCTTGTGATTCCCAGTTTTTGCCTGGCGATATTTTTATCAATGCCTTCCCCGAAATTATCATACAAAGGATGATTGAGTTTGATGACGGGCTGTTGGTGGAGAAAGGTTTTAAGGTCTTTCAGAACCTTTTCGCTCATACAAACGAAAGCGTCGCAGGCGCCAACAAAATATTTTGTAAAAGCAGTATCACCAAACCGTTTTTCGTGTGGTTGTACGTTATCGGTAATAGCCAATATTTTAGTATGGCCATTCTTTTTTACCCTTCGCAACACTGTTCCAAAGGCAGGGCCCACAAGTGGTAACCAGTAACGTACAATGACCAGGTCGGGTTTTAGGTGGCGAAGGTAATTACCGGTTTTAATCCAGCTGATTGGATTCATGGAATGCAGCATTCTTATTATTGTCAAACCTTCAGGAGCCGGTTCGCTGGTCAGTTGTGATTTCCCCGGAAATAAGAAAGCAGGGTATTGTACCGTGAAATTCAAAATCGACACCTGGTGTCCTTCGTGCTGTAATTCTGCAGCGAGCCTTTCATTAAATGTAGTGATGCCGCCGCCCCTGAATGGATGGGCGGGACCAAGTATGACAATTTTTAAAGACATGCGGGATAGTTTGCTTAACCCAGTCCGAGTTTTTCTTCCACCAGGTATTGGTTACGAGCGGCAGAGCTCCGGGAAATTAATTCACCCAGGAAACCTGCCAGGAAAAGTTGGGACCCGATAATCATTGCAGTTAAGGCAATGAAAAAAATCGGCCGGTTACTCAGGCTTACATCCGGATCTACTATTTTAGTAACAATGAGATAAGCACTTGAGGTAAACCCCAACAGGAAGCAGAGTGATCCCCACAGACCAAAGAAATGCATAGGCTTCTTGCCGTATTTTCCAACGAAAGTGATGGATGCCAGGTCCAGGAAACCATTTACAAAACGGTTAAGGCCGAATTTTGTAACCCCGTATTTCCTTGCCCGGTGTTCTACTACTTTCTCGCCAATTTTTGTAAACCCGGCCCATTTGGCAATGACCGGGATATACCGGTGCATTTCGCCATAAACCTCAATACTCTTAACCGTTTTTTTTCGGTAGGCTTTCAATCCACAGTTAAAATCGTGCAGGTAGATACCTGATACTTTTCTTGTTGCGGCATTGAATAATTTAGAGGGAAGGTTTTTGGTAAGCGTATTGTCGTAACGTTTTTTCTTCCAGCCACTGACCAGGTCAAAGCCATCTTCTACAATCATTTTATTCAGTCCTGGAATTTCATCAGGGGAGTCCTGGAGATCAGCATCCATCGTTATTACAACGTTGCCCTGGGTGGCCCTGAATCCTTCATTGAGGGCAGCTGACTTACCATAATTCCGCTGGAATTTTATGCCTTTTATATGTACCGGATCCTTTGCCTGGAGATTACTGATCACTGCCCATGAATTATCCGTGCTGCCATCATCTACAAGGATAACCTCATAACTGAATTGGTGCTCTGTCATCACTTTATTGATCCACGAACAAAGTTCGGGAAGTGATTCTTCCTCATTCAGTAAAGGGATGACGATTGAAAGATCCATATTCAAATTATACTTTCGGTGTAATATTTTGTTTGGTAATAGTAGCAATAAACAGGCACTTCAAAAAATCGATCAGCATATTTTGCCCTAGACCGATAATTGTTTGCTTTATGGTTAATGGTAACCGCCCTGCATTTGCAAGGTCTTCCACAGATGCAATCTGGTCTTTTCCAGCCCCGCCTCTTTGTAGTTTTTCACGGGTACTATCGAGCAGGTGCTGAACGAGCTGGTCATTTAATTGTTTATCGAGTACGCCAAAAAGCCCATAATTGGCTGCGGCATAAATAATTTCAAACACAAGGTAGGCAAGCAAAGCATATTGTAAAATAGCCTTGAAACCGGTAAGTATCCCGGACCTGTTTTTCAACCACCAGGCGGTTCCCCCGATAATCAGTAAAATGATGGGTGTCCAGGTATAAAATGTAAGGAAATTTGCCAAAGCTGAAATGCCGGATTTCCAGGTAATAAATAATACCGCAGCATAGAGAAAACCGGCAGCAGCACCAGTTAACAAGGATAGTTTCCTGATCATAAGGCCTTGTTAAGAATAAGGTGATGTCCGTTTACAATACCAGTAACAGCCCCTTTTAAAAGCCGGTCCAGGAAAGGAGAATTAGACGATTTCGACCTGACCATTTCTTTTGTGAAAATGATTTCCGCGCCGGGTTCATACAAAGTAATATCGGCAACCTGGCCTTCCTGGATCAGGGCGCCGGGAAGTTTAAATAAATTCCTGGCGTTGATAGAAAACAGGTTGGCAATTTGTTCAGGGCTCAATCCCGGTACAGCGGTATGCAGCGCAGCGAAACAGGACTCCAGGGAAATCATGCCAAATTTTGCATATTCGAATTCCAGCACTTTGGCATCATAATTATGCGGCTGGTGATGGGTTGCGATACAATCGATATGCCCTTTGCGGAGGGATTCCCTTAGGGCCATCATATCATTGCGGGTTCTTAGTGGCGGGTTTACCTTGAGGTTTGAATCATATTCCTGCAGGTCTTCATCACAGAAAAAGAGATGGTATGGCGTTACGGAACAAGACACTTTTAAACCAGCTTCCTTTGCACGTTGAATATATTCAATGGATTTCGGGGAACTGACACCTGTAAAATGAATATGGCTGCCGGTATACCTTGCCAGTTCAATATCGCGGGATACAATCAGTTCTTCAGCGAGCATAGGTTTGGCCTGTAATCCCAGGCGGGTTGACACAATGCCTTCATGCATCAGTCCATGGGCGGCGATGCTGGTATCATCGGGCAACTGGATCACTACGCCGTCAAAAGTTTTTACATATAACAGGGCCTTAACCAGTAAACCGGAAGACTGGATAGGGTTTGTTCCATCGCTAAAGGCAATGGCACCACTGGCTCTCATATCGTACATTTCAGCCAGGTCTTTTCCTTCTAACTGGCGCGATACAGCACCGATTGGCCATATATTAACAGGAAGTTTAGCCGCTTTGGCTACCACATATTCAACCTGTGATTTCGAATCAACCGCCGGTTTGGTATTGGGCAATACAAATACAGTGGTAAATCCGCCCGCTGCTGCAGCTGCGGAACCAGATTCTATAGTCTCTTTATATTCGGTACCGGGATCATTAAAATGGGCAAAAGGATCAACCCAACCCGGGGATGCGGTTAAGGATGGCGCTGAAATTGTCCTGGCATCAGCATCTTCGATACTGTCAGCAATACGGACAATAATGCCGTCTATAATTAAAATATCTTTGGTGGAACCGTTAAAAGGAGAGCGGGGATCGTTGATAATAACCTGTTGTAATAATACTTTCATCTGTATAACGTTGTGCAAAATTAGGACTGTTATTTGATTTTTGTGAAATCAAATTTTAATGTAGTTTTGCCACCCCTTAAACGGGGAGAATTTCGGGACGTAGCGCAGCCCGGTAGCGCGTTTGCATGGGGTGCAAGAGGTCGCTGGTTCGAATCCAGTCGTCCCGACAGCTTAAAGAAGTGATAATCAATTATTTAAAAGAGACAGGTTTTTATAACCTGTCTCTTTTTTTGTCCCGTTTTGGACAAGATTCAGGACACAAAAAAATCATTAATCATACATGCTTCGTAATCACGTTTATACATAACCGTAAGTTATAAGGTTTGCATACTGTTGTAGTACGCAGGAAGTTTATATAGAAACAACCCGAAGTCCTCCCACTTCCCGGCACAATGTAAACAGTAAAAAAGGAAGGTGCATCATTGCTGATGCACCTTCCGGATTAGCCCATTACAAAATTAGTTCCAGGCTGCCTTCATTTCCCGGAACATCGAATGCAATAGCTTTGATTGTACATCCTGCCAGCGATGGATTTGCCTGCTTTGCAGTGTAGGTGTAATCAACACCATTGTTGTTCTGCAGGCAATTTCCCTGCTCCAGCAGGGTGCCGTCTGCGGCATAGATCTCCAACAGTACATTGGCCACGCGGAAATCATCCTTGGCCCGGATGGTGAGGATATCACCCACAGCACCGGTGTATCCGCGGCTGGTGATACCCACCACTGCCGGTGGATTGATGAAATCTTCCAACGCCCTGCTGTATACGTTCTGCCTGGGTCTTAAGCTAGCGGCATAGCCTGCTACCATTGCGGGGTCATTGATAATGAATTTTGCATAACGTGCGGCCAGCAGGAATTTTTCCTGGGTCTTTGCCTGGGCCGCTGTAGCAGCGCCCGTCCTGGCTTTTGGCGCTTTGGCCACAACAGTTTTGCCTGCCCACTCGCGGAATACAAGTTCTTTCCCGAGGGAGCCTTTGAATTTTCCGGTAATGACGGAATTGTTTGAATTTGCCATAATAAAATTGGTTTTTTAAATAAAAAATTGGTTTTTAGATATTCCGGTTCCTGCCCGGGGAGAAGGTTATCGGGTGCGTTCCAATTGACCTTACGCAACACTCCACAGGCAGTAACCAGGTCCCAAAAATCAAACCATAACCGCTATTTTTTTTCAATTATGTGACGGTCTGTACTCATTCTTGTGACGGGCTATACTCATTCCTGTGATGAATGTCTGTTTTACCTCGAAAACACCTCTTTGCCTCCTCTTTGGGTCCTCTTTGGGTCCTCGGAAAGACCTCCGGGGCCGAGGACCCAAAGAGGACCCAAAGAGGTAGTATCGGGGAGGCAATGAGGACTGTTCCAGGGATAGCTAGCTATACGCAAAAAATATATTACGGCGATTATTAAGCATTGATACATGGATAATTCAATTATAAAATAAGAATTCCTGGCGGTTACAGGTTAGGAATGATCCCGTGTAAAAAATCTGCTATTTTAGAGCCTGTTAACCAGGCGGCCTTTAACTAAATTGAAAACTGGTAACTATATTTTATGCATATGAAATCAAAAATTGTTTTGTTTTTTCTTGTCCTGGCCATGGGTCAGTTGCACGCGCAGCAAAAAGCAGAGAACCTTGTTATTGTAACCATTGACGGGCTGCGCTGGCAGGAAGTGTATAAAGGCATGGACAGCCTTATTGCAGCAGACAAAAAATTCAACCAGGAGGATAGTAATTATTTATTTACAACTTATTGGAAGCCTACGGAAGAAGCCAGGAGAAAAGCAATTTTCCCTTTTTTATGGTCAGTAGTGGCACAAAAAGGACAGCTTTATGGAAACCGGCGTTTAGGCAACAGGGTAGACAATGCCAATCCTTACTGGTTCTCTTATCCTGGCTATAACGAAATAATTACCGGTTATCCGGATACTGCGGTTAATTCGAATGATTACCCCAACAATCCGAATACTAATTTGCTGGAATTCCTGAACCAGCGACCGGAGTTTAAAGGAAAGGTTGCAGCATTTGGAGCCTGGGAAGCGTTTAACAGGATATTTAATGAACCCAGGTCCGGCTTTCCCGTTACTGCAGCTTTTGATCCGATCGGTGGCAAAACGCCTGGTCCAAAGGAATCATTGCTGAACCAAATGCTCCAGGACTCCTATAAGCCATTTGGAGATGGTGAATGCCTTGATGTATTTACCCATTATGCTGCGATGCAATATTTGCAGGAAAAAAAGCCCCGGGTTTTGTTTATCGGGTATGGCGAAACAGATGAGTTTGCCCATGAGGGGAGGTATAAAGATTATCTGGCAGCAGCCCACCATGTAGACACCTGGCTGAAAAGCATCTGGGACTATCTTCAATCAACAGAACAATACAGGAATAAAACAGCACTGCTCATTACGGTTGACCATGGCCGTGGCGACCAGGTAAAATCAACCTGGACTGACCATGGCCAGGGAATTCCTGATGCCCATGAAATCTGGTTTGCCCTCATAGGCGCTGGTATTCCTGCCAAAGGGGAAATTAAACAAGCCGGTCAGGTTTTCCAGAAGCAATTGGCCCAAACTTTGGCAAACCTAATGGGATTCGAATTTAAGGCAGACCATCCAGTTGGGGAAGCAATCCGTTTAAAAAACTAGTTTACTGGTAAATCTGGCAATTGGATTGAAAGAGATAAATTTGTGGTAATTATACTTTTAAGCAATCTTATTTATGCCGGATTTCTTGATTTATACTGGCCTGATATTGTATTCGGGCACCTATGAATCAAGTAAGTTATTTAACCCTGGCACGAACAACGAACCTTCCTGGAATCCGATTCCGGGATCAAAAAAGGTTGAAAAGGTTACACAGGCACTGTTATTCATTGTTGAAAACCACCTTTCCCACAACTTCACACCAAGATTTTGGGTGGTGGGTAATCTCCGTTTTCAGCAGGGTGGCCAGACTTCTGCTGACGGTGTAGAAGATGGCAATACTATGAGTATCCTTGGTGGTGGTGCAGGACTCGGATACCAGATTTTACCATTTTTAGGTGCTTACGCTGATTATGGAGGCATCATCATCGGCGATAATGATGCCAAGTCAAATATGTTCAGGCTTTCTGTCACTTTCGCTTATTTAAATAAGAAGAAACCGGAAGCTGAAGTGAGAGCAAAGGCAATGGCCGCAACGCCCGTTGTTGTTGCAAGTGTTGATTCTGATAATGATGGTGACGGCATTAATGATGAAGAAGATAAATGTCCAAATACAGGTGGAATTTCAGGAAATTCAGGTTGCCCGGAAATGATGCTTTATTACAAAAGGGCTGAATCCGCATTAAGCGCAGATGATAAAGCACAGTTGGATAAAGTGGTTACCTTCCTTCAAAATAAACCAGACCTTAGCATTATCATTGAAGGCCATACTAGCACATTAGGAGTCACTGAATATAATCTGAAACTTTCTGAAAAACGCCCGGCTAATTCAGTGAAATACCTGGTTTCAAAAGTAATAGAAGTTAACTGGTTGAAATCGGTCGGATATGGTGAACAATTCCCGATTGGTGATAATTCTAAAGAGGAGGGACATGCTCAAAGCAGGAGAACAGTAATAAAAATAGCGCAGTAATCTTGTATATTAAAAAATAAACAAAATAAACAAGTCATTAACCAAATAAGAAATAAATCATGAAACAAACACTATTAGCCATCGCATTGGGAAGTATCCTATTCGCCTCCTGCGGGCCCAGTAAGAAATTAAAAGCAGCAAATGCACAAATTGAGCAATTGAACGGACAGGTCACCACATTAAATGTAAAGGTTGCAGAGAATGAAAAGGAGATTGCCCAGCTTAAGCAGGAAAATATCCAATATGGTAAAGAGGCGGAAGAATGCCGAATGGCAAAGGCTGCAATGGCACATCGGATGGAAAACCTGGACAAGGCTTTGGCAGAAAATGGCACTTCTATGAAAGAAATCCAGGAGAAAGCAGCGGCTGCCATTGGTAAGTTTCAAGAAGATGGTGGTGATGTGACCTACAGGAATGGTTTGATACATATTAATATTCAGGATAAGTACTTTTTTAAATCGGGTAGTTCAACTATAGGTGTCAAAGGAAGGGAATCCTTAAATATGTTAGCAGAAGTGATGCGTCAATTCCCGGCCATAACCGCTACTATTGTTGGCCATACGGATACCCTGCCTGTAAAAGGGGTAGGTGACAACTGGTCTTTGAGTACTGAAAGAGGCGCTGCGGTTGTAAGGGTTTTGCATGATCTCTATAATATCAATCCATCAAGGCTTACTGCAGCGGGAAAAGGCAAATACAGCCCTAAAGCCAATAATGATACCCCGGAAGGAAGGGAGAAAAACAGGCGTATAGAAATCATCTTAAGCCCGGACATGGCGAGGCTATGGGAGCTTTCAGAAGATAAGTAACAAATTGTTTAATTATTAAAAGACAAAAAATGAAAACTGCAATAATTATGAAAGTAAATCCATTGAGGTATGTACTCGGACTTGGTTTAATATTTATGTTTGCCGGTCTCCAACTGTCAGCGCAAAGGCCAAGAGGTGGTGGTGGTGCCAGGCCAGCAACGGCAAGCAAACCGGTGGCCGGAACCAGGCCATCCACCGGGACGGCAAACAGGCCAGCTACCGGAAATAAGCCAGGTAACAGAACCAATAATGTAGGCTCCAACAACAAAAATGTAAACATAAACATTAACCATAGTACAAATGTGCGCGTAAATAATAGCCGGAATACTGTTGTAAGAAGGAATACAAGGCCTTATGTGCGACCGCCCTTTGTTTATGGAGGCCGCAGGTTCATGTGCTACCACCCTTACCACTTTCATCCATTCCATCCTTTTGTATGGGGTCCGATGTGGCACCCATGGGGATTTTTCATAGCTGCCCTTGCAACTACTGCCATAATTGTTTCTTTTGCTGACAATGATATGCCGCCTGATATTAACCTGGCCTGGAATGCTGATTTGGGAAATGGCCATAATATAAGTGAAGCAGCGCTAGCTCTTTCTGGTCCATATGATATAACCCTTATGGATTTCCAGGAAAATTATTATTATACACCAAAGAATAGTGCCCTGAACTTAGCAGATGAATATTATTATGATCAGGGCGTATTTTATCTTAAAGGTGACGATGGCTACACAGTTGTTTCGGCTCCGATTGGCGCAATAATTAAAACCCTGCCATCTGGTTATGAAACCATTACATTGGATGACAATACCAAGAATTACTATTATGGCGGAACCTTTTATGAAAAGAATTCAAAAGGTTATAAGGTTGTAGCCCCACTTGCCGGATCAGTTGTTGAGCATGTGTCAGAAGGTGGTGAAGAAGTTAAAATGGGTGATGTTACCTACATAAAATTGGGTGAAACTTATTTTCAACCCATTGAGGAGAATGGGAAAGACATGTATGAAGTGGCAGATGTGGAAGAAGATAAGAAATAAATTGTATTATCCATGGTGCTGAACATACCATATAGTCTATTGGTAAAAACGTAACGAATATGCAAAGCGATAGGTGGTGAATAACGGAGGCTGGCGCGAAATGATGATGTGGAGTACTAAGAAATATTCAAGTCGCCAGGGTTTTCGAAAGTGGCGAAAGCAGAAGTAATGTTTTTGGAATGAAATATCGCTTGAAAAACTTAAGATAGGAGCAAATGTTGAAGATTCAACAATTGCTCCTATCTTTTATTTTCAAGCTGATAATATTAGTCCTGAGTGCTTTCTGGATAAAAATATTTCATTGATGGGAAGCTTCTGCACAGGCAAAAATTATAATGATACGATGATCCTTACCTCAAATCGGATTAAACTGGAAATATCAACCTGGAATATTTAACATGGAACAGCAGGCAACAGCAATGCCTGCGGTAAAATCACCATATTACCTGGACTGCAATGCAGAACTGGAACTGATAAAAACCGGGTCCAGTCTGGTAACATTTGGTACTTTTATGGATGGAAATTACTTACAAGGTACTACCACAATTACCAAAGCAAATTCATCTGCTTCTGGTTTCATTCCTGGGAATAATTTTAGCTTCCGGAAGTTTCAAACTACAACCTGAATATAAATGAACCAGAATATCCAAACAGAAGTCGATGCCTGCTATTTATACCAAAAATTAGCCGAGAACGAACCAGACACTACAGTTGCCCCTTTCATGTTTACCAGTGGTTTCACTGCCATAATAATTAGTGTTGCCTGCAGTGCAATCGGTTTGTTTTTAATTGGGTCAGCAATAACTTTATTCACAGGAAAAAGTATCTGATTTTCAGGTTTCCGGCAGGTAATATTCGGGCTTGCTGCTGCCGCTGTTACATTCGGTATCGGAAAATTGATCGGTGTCTCCGTTACCTGACCGGTTGTATTTCTTTTGCTATTTTTACAGCCCATCGTTGATACTCAACCGAAGATGGATGCAGCTGGTCTGAAGCCAGTAATTCTGGCCTATGTGCTGCTTCCCGTGTACCCCGGGTGATCTCAATATATTTAACCCGATGCAGGTTTGCAATTGCCAGGTTGATGTTATTGTAGGAATCAATATCCCTCGAGATCTGGTCCCGGTCGCGTCCTTCTGCAAACGGGGTAACGCCCCAGTCGGGAATGGACAACACTGTCACATGCCCTGGCCGGTTGCCGGCAAACTGAATTGCCTTTTTTATAAGGACCTCAAATTCTTTTATATAAATTTCGACAGGTCTTTGCCGGTATTGGTTATTCACGCCGATCAATAAACTAACAAGGTCATAATGCGGCAACAGTGAATATGCTTCGATTTCAACAAGTAACTCATCAGTTGTCCAGCCGGTTTTTGCAATAATTTCTGGTGCTGTAAAAAAAAATCCCTGTTTTCTGAACAATTGCACCAGCTGGTATGGGAAACTTTCAGTTAGCAATACCTGCTCCCCAATTGTATAAGAATCACCAAGAGCGAGGTAAGTATAATAATTATGCATAACAATTTATTTACCGGACATCTGCCCTATAATTTTGTAGCTTTCAAAAAAAAGAAATGGCAATGAATAGCGCATTGATAGCTGAATTTAAACAGGAATCAGCGAATACCCGTAAAATGTTGGAGCGGGTGCCACAGGAACATTTTGACTGGAAGCCGCACGAGAAATCGATGACTTTAAAACGACTTGCCCTTCATGTTGCGGAAATGACCAGATGGGCTACCATCACCATAAAGCAGGATGAACTTGACTTTAGTGCTGATTACCCTAAAACTCCTCCGATTAATCATACAGAAGACATCCTTAGTCTATTTGACCAGCTAAAAGCGGAGGCCCTGGAAGCCCTGGAAAATGTAACAGATGAAGAATTAGGCCGCAACTGGACACTGAAAAATGGCAGCCATGTTTTCTTTACCCTTCCTAAAGGAGCAGTCCTGAGATCTATGGTTTTTAACCATATCATTCACCACCGCGGACAATTGTCCGTTTACCTGCGGATGAATAATGTAGCGGTTCCGGGCCTCTACGGGCCATCGGCAGATGAAAAATAAATTATTGGGTTACCCAGGCATCACGCTCATCCGGACTAAACTTCCAGGGGGCAAAATTATTTTCAACATTACTGAACATGGAATTCCATTCCTGGGGGGAATTACTTTCTTCCATCACGAGTGAACGGCGAAGTTCAAGGATAATTTCAAGCGGGCTGATACTTACCGGGCATGCTTCCACGCAGGCATTGCATGTCGTACAGGCCCTAAGTTCTTCTACGCTGATATAATCATGCAGTAATGATTTGCCATCTGGCTGGAAACTTCCATTGGTATTAATATTCTTCCCAACTTCTTCAAGGCGGTCGCGGGTGCCCATCATGATTTTGCGTGGTGATAATAATTTGCCAGTGATATTGGCCGGACAGGAAGCCGTACACCTGCCGCACTCCGTACAGCTATAGGCATCCAGTAAATTGCGCCAGCTAAGGTCTGTTACATCCTTTGCCCCGAATGATGGCGTTTCACCTGATTCCGACGGGGCAAGTTCAGGTTGCATAGCATACAATACCTCATTCTGGATGGCCGGCATGTTCCGCATCTTACCTTCCGGGTATAACCGTGCATAGTAGGCATTTGGAAAAGCCAGCAGTATATGCAGGTGTTTTGAATACGGAAGGTAATTCAGGAATGCAAAAATCCCGGCAATATGCAGCCACCAGCAAACCCTTTCAATGGACATCAATGCCACATCAGACCAGCCGGACATTAATGGTTTTAACCAGGAAGACACGGCAAAATCACCTGTAATATGTTCAGCAAAATGACCAACCCCACGTGCCTGCAAAGTAGTATCGGCAGCATTCATAGTAAGGAACAAAGACATCAAAATAATTTCTGTCAGCAATATATAATTAGCATCACTGCGGGGCCATCCATCGAGGTCCCTGCTGATAAACCTTTTTAATTTCAGGATATTACGCCGAACCAGGAATATTATACAAACAACCAAAACACCCAGGGCAAGCCATTCAAAACAGTTGATCAGGAAATTATAAAAACCGCCAAGCGGGCCGGTAAATAACCGGTGTGTTCCGAAAATGCCATCCAGGATAATTTCCAGGACCTCTGCATTGATAATGATAAACCCGGCATAGATGATAAAATGCATTACGGCCACCAATGGATTCTTAAACATTTTCTTCTGGCCAAAAGCCAGCAGCAATACATTATTCCAGCGGGCATTGGGTTGGTCTGAAAAATCTTCATCCTTTCCCAGCAGGATATTCCTGCGCACCTGGCTGATTTTCCTGCTGAAGAACCAGACAGCCACAGCCGCTAACAATACAAAGGCAATTTGTTGCAGGTAATGCATAGAGAGGGTATTGTACCGACTAAATTAAGCGTTTTCAGCAAGGCTCAATGTTTTGTTGTAATTTTTCGCTTTTAAAATCGGGTATGAATACAGAACGAAAATACATTCTGGATGAAAATACAGCTGCAAAAAAGCTGGAAAGAATGGCCTATGAAATTGCCGAGGAATTAGTGGGTGAGAAGACTCCGGTTATATTAGCAGGCATAAGGGACAATGGGGTAGTCATGGCCAGGATCCTGGCAGGCCAACTAAAAACCATTGCCGGCCTGAATACAGAAATTATCGAAGTTTCACTGGATAAAAGGCATCCGGGCGAGATTCACCTGGATAGCGTCATGGATTTTACAGACCGGATTATAATATTGGTTGATGATGTAACCAATAGTGGTAAAACACTGCTCTATGCACTTAAGCCATTCCTGGAAGGTTACCCGAAAATGATCCAGATACTAACGCTGGTGGAACGCACGCACAAGGCTTTCCCGGTTAAAGCAGATTATGTTGGTATCAGCATGGCTACAACCCTCCAGGAACATATCTATGTAGAAGTAGACGGAGACCGGATTACAGGCGCTTATATGGAATAAGCTTATTGGTGAATAGCGTGAAAGCTGAATTTCCCTGTTGAGTTAAATTCAAGTGCCGGAGCGGGAATTTTAAATGCGTTAAGGGCATAAAATACAGACCGCAGGAATTTACTGCGGGTATTGATCTTTGTTAGGTCCACATCAAAAGAAAGGTAAAACCGGCGGACACGGGCGATATCTGTCCTGTCCACAGTATTGCCTTCCGAATCTTCCCAGGTATTATTCACGGCACCCAGCATAAGGTCACTGCTGTAACCCAGTGAAAGGTTCAACCACCTGGGGATTTTGCTTCCCGGAATCAGGGAATGCAGGTTGCCACTGATCCAATAGGTCTGGCTGTTATAATCTTTTAATATCCTTTCCAGGCTGCCGGAACCGAATAATTCATCCCTCCGGTACAGGAGGTCATCGGGGTAATCATAAGGCCAATAGCCCATCTTAATTTGAATGCGTTGTTCCTTCCAGCCTAGTTGCTGCGCCACATAAGCACTGGCACCGGTAAGGTTGGCAGCCATATCCCACCAGCTAAAACCCCATTCAGCAGAAAACCCATCCTGGATTTCAATCACGCTTTGGAAAGCCAGCGCACTGGCGCCACCCAGCCATATGGCTTTATTTTCGGGTAATCCCGCCCATTGCCAGGTAGAGCCCGATAACCTGCCAAGCTGGTAGGCAGTCCAGATATGACCTGCCTTATCCATCTGGTTCCATTCCTTCAAATCATTGAAAAAGTGAAATTTTTCTTTAGGGTAATCGGCATACCAGGCCTTGTTAAGGGCAATATAAGTACCGGTCCATACCGCAGCATGTACGCCGGCAACCAGCCATATCCTTTTTTTGTCGGGTTTAGCAGCTGGTTTTGTGGAATCCGTCTGGCTATTTGTCTGCAGGCTTTGCGCCTGGACCGGGTTAATGATAAAACACCCAAGGAGGATGCAGATTAAAAAAGGGGTGAAAAAAAAAGTAAAGCGCACTACAGAATTGGTTTCTTTCCGGCAAAAATACGTTTTGCAGGCAGAAGTGGATTCAAAACTGAAAATGTATATCTTCAAACCAGATTTAAACCTGAAAATATGGATGCAAAGATTCAAGAGAAAGTTAACCAATGGCTGAATGGGAATTATGATGCAGCAACAAAAGAAGCCATACAACAATTAGCTGCAAATAATCCAACTGAACTGGCAGATTCATTTTACCGCAACCTTGAATTTGGAACCGGTGGCTTGCGTGGGATAATGGGCGTTGGTTCGAACCGAATGAATAAATATACCGTGGGAATGGCTACACAGGGTTTCGCCAATTACCTGAAAAAAACTTACCCGGGTGCAGAGATTAAAGTTGCAATTGCACATGACAGCCGGAACAATAGCCGTTTCTTCGCCGAAACAACAGCAAATGTTTTTGGTGCGAATGGTATTAAAGTTTTTCTCTTTGAAGCGCTGCGGCCTACGCCCGAATTGAGTTTCACCATCAGGCACCTGGGTTGCCATGCCGGGGTTGTCTGTACAGCATCGCATAACCCGAAAGAATATAATGGCTATAAAGCATATTGGAATGATGGCGGCCAGTTAGTGCCCCCCCATGATAATAATGTTATAGCAGAAGTCGAAAAAATTGCCAGTGTTGACGATGTCCGGTTTACAGGAGGCGAATCCAATATAAAACTGGTAGGTAAGGAAATTGATGATGCATACCTCACCATGGTAAAAGGTTTGAGTGTGTATCCTGATGTTATTGCAAAGCAGCATGACCTTCGGATTGTATATACACCCATACATGGAACCGGGATAACCCTGGTACCGGAGATCCTTAAACGATTCGGGTTTACGAATGTTTCCATTGTTGAAGAACAAATGGTGCCGGATGGTAATTTCCCTACGGTTGGATATCCAAACCCTGAAGAGGCCGATGCAATGGCATACGGTTTGAAAAAAGCAAAGGAAATTGATGCCGATATTTTACTGGGTACCGACCCCGACAGCGATCGGGTAGGCATCGGGGTTAAAGATAATGACGGGAACTGGGTGTTAATGAACGGAAACCAGACTGCAGTACTGGCCTTCAACTATATGATTGAAGCCCGGAAGGCAAAGGGCCTGGCCCGGGAGAATGATATGGTGGTGAAGACTATTGTAACAACAGACCTTATTGATGAGATAGCCCGGCAGAACGATATTAATTGTTATAATGTGCTGACGGGTTTCAAATGGATCGCAGAACTCATCAAAGCAAAAGAAGGGAAGGAAAATTATGTTGTAGGTGGTGAAGAAAGCTATGGATTGATGATCGGTTCACAAATCAGGGACAAAGATGCAATCAGCGCCGTGGCTATGTTATGTGAAATGGCTGCATATGAAAAGGAAAAGGGCCGGAGCCTTTTCCAAAAGCTGATTGATTTATACGTACAATACGGCTATTATAAGGAACACCTGATTTCCATTACCAAAAAAGGAATGGATGGCCAGCAGCAAATCGCGGCAATGATGGAAGGATTCCGCAAAAATCCGCCAAAAACCCTAAACGGATCTGCAGTAACCATGCTGCTGGATTATGAATTACAAAAGGGACGCAATTTGCAAACAGGCGAGGAGTGGACGATTGACCTCCCCAAAAGCAATGTTTTGCAATTCATCCTTGAAGATGACAGCAAGATTTCAGCAAGGCCCAGTGGTACCGAACCTAAGATTAAATTTTATTTCAGTGTAAACACGATATTGCCCAATGCTGCAGCATTCCAATCAGTCCAAAAGGAAATGGATGACCGGATTAAAGGAATAATTGCAGACCTGAAGGTTTGATTTTTTGTGTCTGGCACTTAAAAGGTGCCAGACACCCTACCGTTTTCTTATCTTGCGGATGCGTATGAGAAAATATGAAGACAGTTACCGGCACAAAGGATTAAGGAAAAAACTGGTTGATTTATTACGGGAAAAGGGCATTACCGATGAAAGGGTGCTGGAAGCCATTAATACGATACCAAGGCATTATTTCCTGGACTCTGCATTTGACGAAAAGGCTTACGAAGACAAAGCCTTCCCAATAGCTGTTGGACAAACCATTTCACAACCTTATACAGTTGCCTACCAAAGCCAGTTACTGGAAATCAGGCCATTTGACAAAGTATTGGAAATTGGCACCGGAAGTGCCTACCAGGCTTGTGTTCTGGCAGAAATAGGCGCACAGGTTTTTACTATTGAGCGCCAGAAAACTTTATTTGAGCAAAACAAGCAATTTGCCCACCTGAAGAAATACCCCAAGATCAAATTCTTTTATGGTGACGGATTTGAAGGACTTCCAACTTACGGACCATTCGACAAAGTGCTTATTACCGCTGCAGCACCATATATACCTGAAAAACTAATCAGCCAGCTAAAAGTCGGTGGTAAAATGATTATTCCCCTGGGTGAAGGCAGTGTCCAGAAAATGATGCGACTTACCAGGAATGCCGACCTGACTTGTTCGGAAGAGATTTTTGACGATTTTTCCTTTGTGCCGATGCTTGAAGGGAAAAATGGCCAATAACCCGGTTAAACACATTAAAGGAAATCAACCACTTTTTTTACCACCCTGGGGTCACGGTATATTTTACGATGACCAAGTTCCCGGGTAATCATGAACTCTATATTGGGTAAATTCTTTTTAATAATGGGTTTCACGTCTTTAAGGGGGGTTATATCATCATCTTCATCATGGATCCATAAAATTTTTGCATGGATGCTGTCCAGTGCTCTTGGAATAGAATAATGAGCAGCAGACACACCGCCTTTTTCAACAACAATTAGTTCAAACTCTTCCCTGACTTTTTCATCCAGCTGAAGGATTTTAAAAAGGCTGTCAATTGCTGTAATTGTTTCGGTTGCAGGGGCTATAAGTGCAAGCCTTACATGATCATCATGGGAGATGTTTTCCAGGAAATGTACAATAGCCAGTCCGCCAAAGGAATGTGCCATAAAACTATCAATAGGACCAAATTCCTCGTATACCGCTGCAATAGTTTTCACATAAACCGGCAAACTGATTTGCTGGCCTTCTGATGCACCGTGCGCAGGCGCATCTGCAGCGATCACTTCATACCCTTTTTTAATCAGTGGGTGGATGTACCGGTCAAAATTCAATGCAGAAGATTCAAATCCATGCAGGATCATCACTTTACGCAGTCCGGCTTTGTTCCAGCGGTAAACAATCACCCTTTGCCCATCAACCTCAACAAAATGCCTTTCTGCTTCTGCAAAAACCGGAGTTTCCTTTTTCTTTGACCTGCGTAATGGGGTGCAGAAAATTTCAAAAGCCTGCTCAGCGGCTTTACGTTTGGAAAACATGCCAACAATATTCAATCTTGCCCGCAGGTAATTGATCGCCAGCTTTTGTGCTAATTTCATAGTTACAAATCTACAACATGAATATTATTCTGATCGGCACAGGCAATGTGGCAACTGTTCTTGGTGAACAATTCACCAGGGCAGGACACAGGATAGTTCAGGTTTTCGGCAGGACTGAAGCCTCTGCAAGGGAATTATCAGGCAAGCTGGAAAGCACATATACCTGTTCCTGGAAGGAACTGATCCCTGAAGCAGATCTGTATGTCGTAGCCATTTCAGATTCAGCAATCACAGGAATTTCACAGCATATCCGGTTGAAGGACCAGTTAATTGTTCATACTGCCGGTGCCGTGCCTGCAGAAGTTTTGCAACCTGTTTCAGGTCAATATGGTGTCTTGTATCCCTTGCAAAGCCTGCGGGGACAAGCACCTTCAACCGGTCAGGTCCCATTTTTAATTGATGCGAATACTGAAGGGGGCCTGAAGAAGCTAAAGACACTGGTCCGTTCTATTCATTCTCCATTTCAGGTAAGCAATGATGAACAAAGACTGCAAATGCACCTTGCAGCGGTGTGGGTAAATAATTTTCCAAACCTGCTGTACAGCATAGCCTTTAAAATTTGCCTGGAAAAAGAACTGGACTTCCGGTTACTCAAACCGTTAATAGCAGAAACAGCAGGGCGGATAAGCATTCACGACCCCTGGGAATGGCAAACCGGACCTGCAATCAGGAAAGACCAAAATACCCTGGAAAAGCATAAGGCACTGCTTGTAAACCATCCAAACTGGTTACAACTCTATAGTATGCTGAGTGAAGAAATCCAGCGAATGGCTTAATTGACTGGCTGCACAATATCTGTTTGAACCTCGTACATAGATTTTTTTGTAGTAGGGTCATCCACATACACTTCATAAGGTGGATTACTGGCCTTTAAATTATTGGCCTTCACCCACTCACCCAAACGGGTATACGCAATAGAGACTTTATCGTAAGGACCGAAAAAATGGGCCACAACAGCATTCCCGGCAGGTAATTTCCTGAAATGGACCCTGCCGCTTGTATTAGCAGGCGCTTTATCTACTGGGACAGCCGCTTCCAGAATAAAGGGTTCATTCGCGGTATAATACCAGGCAAACGGCGCACCACTCATAGACAATTTTTCATTTTTCATAAGTTGTCCCATTTCGCCATAAGCCTTTTGCAGCTTTGGCCCTATTTCCCCGGTAATTTTTGCGGTATCCATAATAGTAAGGACCTGCATCGCAGGCCGCATCATTTTTTCAAAACTCACTTTGGGTTCCTGGACTTTCAGGCTACCGTTTTCGATTTTCTCCTTAAGCTGGGAGAGTCCGTTTTCGAAATCAGGGCCAATTAATTTTCCAAAGAATAAACCAAACCAACGATTCACGGGATTGTGCGATAGTTCGGCAGTCATTTTCCAGGTTACGGTAGTATTCCCGCCCGATTCAACAAGGTCCCAACCTGCAACAGACGGTTGGTCAAACCCACCGAAAGCAAGGCTGGTGGTCACCAGTTTATCTGGAACTGATTCAACAATAGTAATCTTGCCTGTACCAACCTTTGAACTTTGCCAGGAATACCAGGCACCTGTACCGGAGGTTTGGGGTCCCCATTCCACTTTCATTGCCGAATCTTTTTGGTTCCAGGGCATCCAGGCATTATAGGTTTTCAGGTCATTCAAAATGCCATAGACGGAAGTTGCCGGCGCTTTGATGGTAATTGACCGGGAAACATTGGCTGATCCTGGCAGGAACGCGCCAATCAAAAGGAATATCCCTATTATTCCGGCAATCCATATAAGGATTTTAAAAAGCAATTTCATATTGAATATATTAGGCACTGTTAAAGTAACAAATTTGCTAATACATCAGGCTTTTTTACCCGAAGAGTATAATTGAAACCAATATGTACAAGGTTTGGGCTATTTTTGCAGGTTTAAAAGGAATAATAGATGTATTCGATCACTTTCAAGTTTGAACAGAAGGGACTGGAGCCAATTACCTTGAATAATGTTGCGGCAGACCAGAGTATACTGGAAGTTGCCTTAGATAATGGCATTGAATTGCACCATAATTGCGGCGGTGTTTGCGCATGCAGCACCTGCCATCTTTACCTTGAAAAAGGTGAAGAATTTATCGATGAGATTACGGATAAAGAAGAAGATTTCATCGACAGGGCGGTCAATCCAAGGCTGAATTCAAGGCTGGGATGCCAATGCGTATTGCATACCGGAGAATCCGGGGAAATTGCAGTAACCCTTCCAGACCAGACCCAATTCCTGGGTGAATAATTTGATTCCACATTTTTAGAAACACAAAGCATATATGGCGCATTACGAACCACCAATACACTGGAAAGATTATGAAGATATTGCCCTTAAACTCTATGAGAAATTCGGGGATGAATTCAATGAAGGAAAAATATACCGGGTACGTTTTACAGAACTTATAGAGTGGGTGCTCCAGTTGCCAAATTTTGTCGGCAAAAGGGAAGATTGCAATGAAGGACACCTTGAAATGATCCAGAGTTCCTGGGTTTACGAATGGCGCGATAACCAAAAATAGGGGTAGGGAAAAACAAAACCAGCTGCATGTCTTTATTACCGCGGTTTAAAGAAATAAGCACATTTGTATTTGATGTTGACGGCGTTTTGACCGACGGAACCCTATGGATATATGACGATGGCCAGATGGTTAGGCGTATGAATATAAAAGATGGATATGCCCTTCAGCTGGCCATTAAAAAAGGTTACCGGGTATTGGTTATATCGGGAGGTACTTCAGAAGCGGTAAAACAACGTCTTTTTAAACTGGGCATACAGGATGTTTACTTAAAAGTGGAGAATAAAACCGAAGTGCTGGAACAGTATTGTCAACAAAATAAAATACCCAGAACTGAAGTGTTGTATATGGGAGATGATATTCCGGATTACGCGGTCATGAAACAGGCCGGGTTATGTTGCGCTCCTGCAGATGCTGCGGTGGAAATCAAACACATTGCACATTATATAAGCCGGATCCGCGGTGGACAGGGTTGCGTTCGTGAAATTATTGAAAAAGTGATGAAACTAAGGGGCGATTGGGATATTGACACAACTGTTTCCAGTAAATAAGCATTCATTTTGTATATTTTAGCCAATCAATTCAACCAGCTTGAAACTTATTGCTGCATTTTTTCGTTTGATCAGGTGGCCTAATTTATTGTTCATCATCGTTACACAGGTGTTATTCTACACCTGTATCCTGATGCCAACAGCATCTGTCGGGGAAACCGCCCTGCAATGGGACACTCCTTTAAAGCTAGATCCACAATACTTCATTTTGCTGGTTATATCATCCGGTTTAATTGCAGCAGCAGGCTATATTATAAATGATTACTTTGATTTAAATATTGACCAGGTAAATAAGCCAGGGGCAATCGTTATACAGCGGATTATAAGAAGAAGATGGGCCATAGTCTGGCACCTGGTTTTATCCTCAATCGGCGCCGGCATTGCTTTTTACCTTTCATGGAAATTAAAAAACCCGATCATTGGATTTGCAAATTTCGGTTGTGTACTATTGTTATGGCTTTATTCCACATCCTTAAAAAAGCAATTGCTGGCAGGAAACATCCTGATTTCACTATTAACAGCCTGGGTAATACTGGTTATCTATTTTTCTGAATTAAGTATTTCACGTTTTAATGAGCCTCTTTACAGGAGCCAGATCAATTCGGTATTCAAGTACGCCATCATATACAGCAGTTTTGCATTTATCATTTCACTGATCAGGGAAGTGGTAAAAGATATTGAAGATCGTGAAGGAGATGCCCGGTATGGTTGCCGGACAATGCCCATCGTCTGGGGAGTACCGGCCACTAAAATGTTTGTATCTGTATGGTTAATCGTTCTTGGTTCTGCCCTTATAATTTTTCAGTTATACGGATTGCTGAAAGGGTGGTGGGTCGGAGCTGTTTATTGTTTCATAGCGGTTTTACTGCCTTTGGGTAAAATACTTATAAACCTCCGGAAAGCTGGCATCACCAAAGACTATCACCACCTTAGCAGCCAAATTAAATGGGTGATGCTTGCAGGTATTTTATCAATGGTTTTCTTTAAATGGTATTTATAATGGAAAGAATTGTCCTGGCTTCCCAATCGCCACGCCGAAAGCAATTACTCGAATGGGCTGAAGTGGAATTTGATATAATTGTCCGGCCAACTGACGAATCGTATCCTGAAAATCTTCCCATTCCGGAAATCCCCATACACATTGCCCGGCAGAAAGCATTAGTGGTGCAGGCTGAATTAAGCCATAATCACCTGATTCTCGCTGCTGATACAATTGTTGTTTTAGGCCAGAAAATTATAGGCAAGCCAACGGATCGCCAGCATGCCATTGATATACTTCAGGAATTGTCGGGCGAAGCCCACCGTGTTATAACCGGGGTAGTATTACGCAAAGGTGAACAGGAAATTGCATTTTCAGATATTACTACAGTCTATTTTCATCCGTTAACACAGGCTCAAATTATTTTCTATGTAGACAAATACCAGCCATTTGATAAAGCCGGCGCTTATGCAATCCAGGAGTGGATCGGTGTTACCGGCATCAAATCAATAGAAGGTGATTTTTACAATGTAATGGGATTACCCGTAAGCCGGGTTGTCCAGGCTTTGGCAAACTGGCAATAAAAGGGTGTTATAACGCTTGTGAAGGGATGTGTCAAAAGCTATTTTGCAGGAAAAAATGCAGGAAAGGCTATTACAATTTATCTGGCAGGAGAAATATTTCAATACCTCATCTTTATTTACGGAAACCGGTGAAGAAATTGTAATTCAGGATGCCGGCCTTTTCAATACCCGGCAAGGGCCTGATTTCCTGGATGCCCGTATTTTGCTAAACGGTACTAAATGGGCAGGACATGTTGAAATACACATAAAAAGTTCACAATGGTACCAGCATAAGCATCATTCAGATAAAAATTATAACAATGTAATACTGCATGTAGTTTGGGAAAATGACGATAAGATGCTGTCTGACTCAATCCCTACACTGGTTTTGCAAAACAGGGTGCCTTCCATAATGCTTAGCCGCTACCAAACCCTGATGCAGCAGAACTCAGGGATCGCCTGTAAAGAACTATTGCATAAAGTTCCTGAAACTGTTTGGAAAGGCTGGAAAAAAGAATTACTAACCCGGCGCCTGACCCGCAAGTCGGAAATGGTATTGGATCGCTATACCGAAGCCAGGAATAATTGGGAAGAGTGCAGCTGGTGGTGGATTGCCCGGCAATTCGGCGGTCCGGTCAATGCAGTTTTTTTTGAACAGGTTGCAAGGTCTTTACCCATAAACACCCTGATGAGGCACAGGAGCCAGGTGATACAGATGGAAGCTTTATTACTGGGACAAGCCAACTTTTTAAAAGAATCTAACTGTGACCCATACGTACAGTTATTACAAAGGGAACACCGTTTTTTATCCTCCAAATACCAGCTTTCGGAAGTTCATGGGCAAGCACAACTATTGCGCATGAGACCTGCTGGATTTCCGGCTGTCCGTCTGGCCCAGTTAGCCATGCTTTTGCACCGATGGAAAGAAATACAAACGCATATTTTTGAAAGCAATGATTGGAAAGGGTTGGAAACAATGCTTAATATTACCGCCAATGATTTCTGGCACTACCATTATACGCTGGAAGAAGCCACGCCATTCCAGCCCAAGCACCTGGGCAAAGAAACAATCCATCACCTTATTATCAATGCCATAGTACCATTGGTATATGCAATAGGCTATCGTCACCAGCAACCCCATTTCCGGCAAAGAGCAATCAGCTGGCTTGAAGAGCTGCCTGCAGAAAAAAACAGCATAATAAGCAACTGGAACAGGGAAGGAATTATATCCAAAAATGCAGCCGGAAGCCAGGCACTTTGTGAACTGAAAAACTATTACTGCAATTACAAAAAATGCCTTGACTGCCAGCTATGCCATCACTTGCTGAACAGGTGATGGCATATACATTACCATTCGTAAACCAGGTTAACCGCAACTTCCGGAGAAAGGCTTTTAACGACCGGGCAATTGTTACCAATCCTTTCAAGGATGGTCCGGTCTTTTTCACTTAGGTTTAACGTTTTGGGGAAGCGGATTACAACATCAATTTTCCCAATTCTCCTTGGGTCGCTGACCATGTGTTTCTGAATGTCGAGGGTAGCGCCATCAAGCTGAATATCCATGTCCATGGCTTTAATACCCATTGTAGTAATGGCACAGGTTCCAAGCGCTACACAAACCATATCCGTTGGTGAGAAGCTTTCTCCCTTGCCCCGGTTATCAGTAGGTGCATCAGTTTCAATAGTGGTACCACTTTGGATATGGGTTGCCTTACAGTGAAGTTGTCCTTCATAAACTACAGATGCTGTCATGCTATTATTTTTGCCTAAATTTACGTCAGCTGGTATCTAAAATCATGACCGTGAAAAAAATACTGTTATTATCGATCGGATTTATTTGTGCAACGATGACCTGGGCCCAATCTACACCCACTCCTCAAACCAAGGACAAGAAAACGGTGAAGAAGGAACGGATCAATGCCATGATTAAAATAGAGGAAGAGGGACAATTGATATTTAATACGCATTCGGTATTTGGATTTAAGTTAAATACAGATGGCTGGGGATTTTCATATGAAAAAGGAAAGTTTTTAACTCCCAAAAAAACCAGGCTGCTTCAGTTTGAATTCAATGAGAAAAAACATCCCAAAGAAAATAAGGATGCTGGCAGTGTTGACTTGTTCGGAAATATTAATCAATATGTTTTTGGGAAAGCCATTAATTTTTACCAGTTTAAAGTAGGCTATGGCCAGCAATACCTAATAGGCGGAAAATCCAATAAGAATGGGGTTTCTGTATCTGCGCTTTGGGCAGGAGGGTTGGCAATTGGACTTGAAAAGCCATATTATGTTGATGTGGTAGATGTAAATACTGAAATCAGGGATCGTAAAAAGTTTACGGATATACAAGATTTCAACCAATATGCTTACCTGGGGGCCTCAGGTTTCACAGTAGGCTGGGGGGAATTAAAATTAAATCCGGGTGCACACCTGAAAACCGCCATGCGGTTTGATTACGGACGTTTCAATGAGGCGGTTTCAGCCATTGAAGCCGGCGTTAACCTAGAATACTATGGTAAAAGTGTTCTGCAGATGGTAGATAATAAAGAGAATCACCTCTTTTTCAATGCTTATGTAAGCTTGCTCTTTGGTAAGCGGAAGTAATGTAATTTTGCCAATTATGCAGGAATTACCCGTAGTATCCAAGCTCCAGGAAGCAACGACCAAAGTGAAGAAGCCAAATTGGCTTAGGGTTAAATTGCCAACCGGCGAAAATTACAAACATGTAAGGGAACTGGTAGATACCAATAAACTGCACACCATTTGTGAAAGCGGTAATTGTCCAAATATGGGCGAATGCTGGGGTGCCGGCACGGCCACTTTTATGATACTGGGCAATGTTTGTACCCGGAGTTGCGGATTTTGTGCAGTAGCAACCGGCAGGCCGGAACCAGTTGATTGGGATGAGCCCCAGCGCGTGGCCGAAGCCATTTACCTCATGAAAGTTAAGCATGCTGTCATCACTTCTGTAGACCGAGATGAATTAAAAGATGGCGGATCTGTCATCTGGTACAATACAATAAAGGCCGTAAAGCAGCTTAACCCGGATACAACGCTGGAAACCCTGATACCTGATTTCAGGGGATTTAAAGACCAGATACAACGCATCATCGAAGGTGCACCTGAGGTGGTTTCCCACAATATTGAAACTGTTGAACGGCTTACCAAAAAAGTGAGGATACAGGCGAAATACTGGAGAAGCATGGAAGTGCTTCGTACACTAAAAGAAGGCAAAATGCGTGTAAAAAGCGGCATCATGCTTGGATTAGGTGAAACCCGGGAAGAAGTAATCAGAACGTTAACAGACCTGCGCGATAATGGGGTAGATGTAGTGACAATTGGTCAGTACCTGCAACCAACCCGTAAACACCTGCCGGTTGACCGATTTGTGCATCCAGATGAATTTGCTGAATACCGGGAAATCGGTTATAACCTGGGACTGGATTATGTAGAAAGCGGCCCCCTGGTAAGGTCTTCCTATCATTCAGAAAAACATGTAATTGCCGGTTACGGGAAGAATAAATGGCAAAATGAAAAAAGTGAATAGTGAATGGCAATTGGATATTCCATTCACCATTCACTATTTACCAATAACTACAATGAAGCGTGACTCTGCTTCATTTCCCAAACTAATGCGCTGGCGCCCAGGATAGCTGCATCTGCTTCATGCAAATCGCTTTTTATCACTTTCACTTTATTCTGGAAAATAGGCAATAAATTTTTCTCCATATGTTCAATAGTGGGATCAAAAATAAGTTTGCCTGCTTTGATCAATCCACCAAATAAAATAATTGCTTCCGGCGAAGAGAACATTACAAAATTAGCCAGTGATTCACCGAGAATCTGCCCGGTAAACCGGTATACCTCACGGGAAATTTCATCTCCCAGCATAGCGCAATCAAAAACATGTTTGCTGGTTAATTCTTCAAGGTTGTATTTTCTTAAGAGACTTTCTTTTTCCGGGTTCTTGGCAAGCATTTCTTTTGCAGTAATTACAACCCCGGTCGCTGAAGCATAGGCTTCCAGCGAGCCTACAAGTTTCGTTGACCAGTGTGGCCTTCCGCCCGGACGAATAATAGTATGACCCAATTCCCCTGCAAATCCATCGTGTCCGTAAATCAATTGTCCATTGGCAACAATACCACTTCCTACACCGGTACCAAGCGTAATGGTAATGAAATCACGCATTCCTTTTGCAGCACCGTATTGCATTTCACCAACAGCAGCTGCATTCGCGTCGTTGGTAAGGGCAGTAGGCAATCCCATCTTTTCAGAAACCATATCAGCCAGCGGAACGACACCTTCCCATCTGAGGTTTGGTGCATATTCAATGGTGCCCGTATAATAATTACCGTTTGGTGCGCCGATGCCAATCCCTTTAATATATTCAGAGCCACCAACCTTATCCAGCATAAGGTTCAGGCGCACACAAAGGGCATCTACAAATGCCTGGGGAGTTTCGTATTCAGGGGTGGAAAGCTGTTCATATTGTAACACTTCTCCACGGCGGTTAACAATTCCGCATTTTGTATTGGTGCCCCCGATGTCGACACCAATTGCATATTCGAGCGATGTTTTGGTCATGATATTTCTAAATAAAATTTTAATGTCCCCCGCCAACCTGGCTGTCAAAGTCTAATCCCTGGTGTTTCAATACACTCCTCAGCTTCAGCGCAAGGTAAGCCAGGAAAGCAAAACATGCTGCCGCGAGAAGGTACGAATTATGGAAACCGATAGTTTCTTTCATATCTCCCAGGGTTCCCTGAAGTGGTGGAATAATTGCTCCACCCAAAATCATCATAATCAGAAAAGCAGATCCCTGGCTGGTGTATTTCCCGAGTCCGGCTACACTGAGCGAGAATATACTTGGCCACATTACAGAACAGCAAAGGCCACCCGCCATGAAGGCATAAACAGATACAATTCCATGGGTAAAAACACCAGTCAACATTGCTACGGTTGCTAATACAGAAACAGTCAGCAGTGTTTTAACCGGCTTTTCCTGTCCGTAGAAAAATGCCAGAATTCCAATCACCACAACAATAGCATATCCATACAAATCACTTACATCGTTACCATATGCCCGGTTCACCAGTAAAATAATAGCAAAAGCAACAAAAGGAACCAGAATAGTTGCGATCCGTTTACCCATTTTTGATAGGTTGAACACGCCAATAGCGCCAGTCCAGCGGCCTATCATCAGGCTACCCCAATAAAGCGAAATATACTGTGAGATCTTGCTTTCATCTAACCCGGCATCAGTAAGGTACCCGGGGGATTTCAGCAGGGCCCCAAAATTATTATCGATAGTCACTTCTGCACCAACGTATACAAAAATCCCAATCATACCGAAAATCAATTGCTGGTAGCGCATCGCTCCCCAACCTTCGCTGTTACGGGTAGCTGAATTATTTGACCAGAAAAGAACGCCAACGACAGCTACCAGTGTCATTATCAGCAGCGGCAGTTTACTGAGATCAGTAATTTGTCCAATCAGTATGATAGCAGCAATGATTCCTGTCATTGTGCCCAATGAAATCGCTGCTTTATTAGCCTGTTCAAATTTTTCAGTGTTTTTACCTTCCGGCAGTTTGGAAAAAGTGAAGAACAAGGCAACGGCAGCAAAAACTGCTGCTACGATGATATAAAGGTTATTGACATTGGTAACCGTTACTTCCTTATGTTCACCACCAACGGATCCAAAAAGGAAAAGGCTCACGATAATGGGACCTAGTGTGGTGCCGAGTGAATTGATACCACCAGCCAGGTTCAACCGGTGGGATCCTGTAGAAGGGTCACCCAGGGAAATGGCAAAAGGCTGGGCGGCTGTTTGTTGCAGGGAAAACCCAAGCGCCACTACAAAAAAGGAAAATAGAATGGCCCAGAAAGAGTTTGCATTAGCCGAAGGAATTATAAGTAAGGCACCAACCACAGATATCCATAAGCCATAAATGATTCCTTTCTTATAACCGATTTTATTAAGAATATCATATCCCAGAAGGTTAGATACCAGGAAAAGTGCCAGGGATCCAATAAAATAAGCCCCATAGAAAGCTGAACCAATCAATTGGCTCTGAAACTGGTTCAGGCCAAAATGTGTTTTACAAAATGGAATGAAAATGCTGTTCGAGGCAGCAATAAATCCCCAGAAAAAGAACACCATAACAAGTGTAGTTAGCGCACCTGTGTTGGTAGGTTGTTTAGTTTGCGACATAAGCAATCTTAAGTTTTAGTTACCCGGAAAACCTCAGATAAATTAAAGGCGCTGCTATTGCTGACCAGCCTTCCCCGACCATTGATGAACTTTCCCGAGTTGGTGAAAATAGGAAGGAATTTTATTTGTCTGAAATTTTTTAACGGGTAATACTTGTCTCGGCTTTTTCTTGCTATATTGAATTGCAATTATAACTATGGAAATTCTTCATGTTTCAGCGGAATGCTACCCGGTCGCAAAAGCCGGCGGGTTAGGGGATGTAGTTGGTGCCCTGCCCAAATACCTCAATGCGGCGGGGCATATAGCCAAAGTGGTTATGCCCATGTACAGGACCAAATTCCTGTATGACAACAAATGGGAGGTAGTCCACAAAGGCAGTGCTTACCTGGGAAATACATGGTTCGACTATACCATTATCAAAGAAGCCAGGAATTCGCTTGGCTTTGATTTATACCTGGTTGATATTAACGGCTTGCTCGATCGGGAAAGGATTTATTCCTATGAAGATGACCCGGAACGGTTTATTTCTTTTCAAATTGCAGTTGTAGACTGGGTGGCTTCCTGGAAGCATCATCCGGATATCATTCATGTCCATGACCACCATACTGCGCTGATTCCTTTCATGATCAAATATTGCTATCCTTACCAGAATTTGGCGGAGATCCCGACAGTACTGACCATCCATAATGCACAATACCAGGGCTGGCTGGATTGGAGCAAGTCCGATTACATACCGCATTGGGATGGCTGGAGATGGGGCGTATTAGACTGGAATAATATGATCAATCCACTCGCAGCAGGCATCAGGAGTGCATGGAAGGTAACCACTGTAAGTTGGAGTTACCTTCATGAAATGCGGGAAGAAAGCAATGGACTGGAAGCCCTTTTTGAATATGAAAGAGGGAAATGTGCAGGTATATTAAACGGAATTGATACCAAAGTGTGGGATCCTGAAACGGATAGCTATCTCGACGAACATTTTTCAATAAACACGTTGCCTGAAGGCAAAAGGGCCAATAAAGAGTCGCTTTGTACCGAATTTGGGTTAAACCAGGAAAAGCCGCTTTTTGTTTTTATCGGCAGGCTTGTCGGTGAGAAAGCCGCCGAACTACTTCCGAAGGCAATAGGGGATTCATTATATTATATGAATCAACGCATGAATTTCCTTGTGCTTGGAAGTGGGGAGCCTTACATTGAAGGAGAGTTGGATAATATGCGCGAATATTGGGCCGGGAATTACAATGCCAGGATCGGTTACAATGAAAAATTAAGCCATAAAATGTATGCCGGGGCAGATTTTTTGCTAATGCCCAGCCGTGTGGAGCCCTGCGGGCTTAACCAGATGTATGCGATGCGTTATGGCACTGTTCCTGTTGTACGCAGAACAGGTGGCCTGCGGGATACGGTTAAGGATATTGGCGAACCCGGCGGATATGGCATTTGCTTTAACCAGGCCAGCGTTGGGGATATCACCAATGCTGTATTCAGGGGTACTGAATTATACGAAGACAAAGTCTATTTCAATGCCATCAGGAAGCAACTGATGCAAAAAGATTTTAGTTGGGATAATAGTGCCCAACAATACATAGATGTGTACAAATCTTTATTACCTTAATAAACCAATAAATCCAACATACATATATGTCAATAAGTAAAGAGATTCTTGCCGTAATTCTTGGAGGTGGCGCAGGCACCCGTTTGTACCCCCTTACTGCGAGCAGAAGCAAACCAGCAGTCCCTATTGCAGGTAAATACCGGTTGGTGGATATTCCCATTTCGAACTGTATCAATTCGAACATAAGCAGGATGTTTGTGCTTACGCAGTTTAACTCTGCATCCCTGAACAGGCATATCAAGAACACATACCATTTTAGTGCGTTCAGTTCGGCTTTTGTAGATATCCTCGCCGCTGAACAAACACCCGACAATCCTACCTGGTTCCAGGGTACAGCCGATGCTGTTCGCCAGAGCCTGCGCCACATTGGCCCATTCGACAGTGAATATGTACTGATCCTTTCCGGGGACCAGTTGTACCAGATGGATTTTAGTGCCATGCTGGATAACCATAAAAAGAACGGTGCTGATATTTCCATCGCTACAATACCTGTAGCAGACCGTGAAGCACCTGAATTTGGTATTCTGAAAACTTCAGATGGCTTTATTTCCTCTTTCATCGAAAAGCCCAAAAAGGAATTGTTGCCAGACTGGGTTAGTGATACAGGAGCCGAAATGAAAGCGCATGGCAGGAATTACCTGGCTTCAATGGGTATTTATATTTTTAACCGGAAACTCCTTTTTGACCTCCTGGAGAATGAAAAAAAGGATGCCACTGATTTCGGTAAGGAAATCATCCCGGAATCTATTGATAAATACAAAGTTTGCAGTTACCAATATGACGGATACTGGACTGATATTGGAAATATCTATTCCTTTTTCGAAGCGAATCTTGGCTTGACCGAAGATATTCCTGATTTTAACCTGTTCGATAACAATAATGCCATTTATACCAGGGCCCGTATGCTTCCGCCTGCTAAAATCAGCGGTTCTACCCTGGAAAGAACGGTAATCGCGGAAGGTTCTATTATAAACGCTTCACGGGTTGAAAATACAGTAGTTGGAATACGTTCAAGGATTGGCCACGGAACCACAGTGGTAAGCTGTTACCTGATGGGAAATGATTATTTTGAAACCATATCTGAAATCAATTCTTCAAAGGCACAAGGACATCCGGTACTGGGAATTGGCGACCGCTGCTATATTAAGAATGCCATAGTGGATAAGAATGTTCGCATAGGTGATGATGTACGGATTAATGGCGGGCCACACCTTGAAAACTGCGACCATGCCCTTTATACTGTAAAAGATGGAATTGTGGTTGTAAAAAAAGGGGCTATCATACCGAATGGGTTTGTTATTTAAACAACAGTAATTTCAGTTAGTGAAAGGTGAAAGGTGAAAGGTGAAAGATTTTTTCCCTTTCACCTTTCACTTTTTTTACCTTAATTTAGATACTGTGTCTTTCATACACATTTAACAACGATTGTTATGGCCGCAACACCGTCTCCAGGCGCTTCCAACAAGACTGGTTTAATCCCAAAGCCAAAACTCACTATTGCCCAGATTTTTACAATGAGTTTCGGATTCCTGGGAATCCAGTTTGGTTTTGCACTGCAAAATGGAAATACAAGCAGGATCCTGCGTTCATTCGGGGCTGATGTTGAAAACCTGCCAATGTTCTGGCTTGTAGCACCTCTGGTCGGCATGATTGTCCAACCGATCATTGGCCATTATAGTGACCGCACCTGGAATCGTATGGGAAGAAGGAAACCATATTTTTTAACCGGGGCCTTACTTTCCTCGCTTGCTCTTATATTCCTGCCAAACTCCGGAACTTTGGCTGGTATAATACCTGTACTATGGATAGGGGCAGGAATGGTAATGGTAATGGATGCCTCATTTAATATCGCGATGGAACCTTTCAGGGCTTTGGTCGCAGATAATCTTTCCGATAGCCAGCGTACATTAGGATTCAGTATCCAGACATTTCTAATCGGCTTAGGGGCTGTAGCAGGTTCAATACTCCCCGAATTGCTGTCGCAAATTGGATTTAGTATGGAAGCCGGTCCAAATGGTGTGGCTGATAATATCAAATATTCATTTTATATAGGTGCAGCTGTTTTCATATCAGCGATTTTGGTAACTATTTTCTTTTCAAATGAATATACACCAGCTGAATATGAACTATATCATGGCAAACAGGACAGGAGCCAGGAAAAAGCCGGCCTTACCGAGATACTTAAGGATTTCAAAAACATGCCAAGAACAATGAGGCAGTTGGGGCTGGTACAATTTTTCAGCTGGTTTGCACTTTTTAGTATGTGGGTATTTACAACAGATGCAGTTGCAACACACGTTTATGGTTTAAGCGGGGATTATTCCAAATCAATAGAATATAACGAAGCAGGAAACAAAGTGAGCTCCGCCTTTGGTGTCTATAATTTCATCGCAATGGTTTATGCATTATTCCTGCCAGTTATAGCCCGGACTTTCGGCAGGAAATTAACGCATGCTTTCTCCTTAATAGCAGGCGGAATCGGACTGATCTCCATTTTTTTTATTAAAGACCCTTCCATGCTGAAATTTTCAATGGTTGGTGTTGGCCTTGCCTGGGCAAGCATTCTTGCAATGCCCTATGTTATTTTATCAAGTTCTATTCCTCCGGGTAAACTGGGGATTTATATGGGGATTTTCAACTTTTTTATAACCCTTCCACAAATAGTTAACGGTGTATTTGGAGGCTGGATTGTTAAACATATTTACAATGGAGAACCAGTTTATGCCATTGTCTTAGCAGGATTTTTCATGTTATGCGCCGCAGTAAGTGTCCTGTTTGTATATGATGAAGGCTGGGTTAAAATCAAACAGGAAAAACTTATCAATGTAACCCGATAATAAAAAGGGATGAAACAGATCTGTTCAGTTTTATGCGCTATATTTTTGCTTTCCCAAACATTTGCCCAGGAACTTTCATTTTATCCCACAAACTGGTGGGTCGGAATGAAGAATCCTAAGTTGCAGATCATGGTGCATGGTAAGGATGTTGGCAAAAGCACGGTCAGTATTGCAAAATACCAAGGCATTACCCTGCAAAAAATAACTAAAGCAGAAAATCCAAATTACATATTCCTCGATTTGCTGATTTCGGCAAATACAAAACCCGGAAAGCTGGCCATACAGTTTAAACAAGGCACAAAACTTGTAAAATCAGATTATTTACTGAAAGTAAGACAGGAAGGCAAGGGCAGAACCTACGCCCAGGGGGTTACTTCTTCAGACCTGATATACCTGCTGATGCCCGACCGGTTCAGCAATGGGGATCCATCCAATGACCGTATACCAGGTTTAAAGGACCAGTCTTTGAACCGGGATTCCATATTCAACCGCCATGGGGGAGATATTAAAGGGATTATTAACCATCTTGATTACCTGCAGGATCTTGGTGCAACTACAGTTTGGATGACCCCTGTGCTGGAAAACGACATGCCGGACAGGACGGAGCATGGCTATGCGATTACCGATCATTATAAAGTTGATCCCCGGTTAGGTACAAACGAAGATTATATAGCGCTTGGTAATGCCCTGCACAAAAGAGGCATGAAACTGATACAGGACGCAGTCTATAACCATTGTGGTTTATACCATTTTTTTGTGCAGGACAAGCCAATGAAAGACTGGCTGCACGAATGGCCGACTTATACAGGTACCAATTATAAAGACCAGGCTCTTTTTGATCCGTATGCTGCAAAAACAGACAAGCAAAAAATGGTTGATGGCTGGTTTACGCCTATGATGCCGGACCTGAACCAAAATAATCCCTTTGTAGCCAATTTCCTGATCCAGAATGCCATCTGGAGCGTGGAAACCTTTAGGGTCGACGGCTGGCGGATAGATACCTATATTTATAATGACCTGGCTTTCATGAATCGCTGCAATAAGGCATTATTAGAGGAATACCCCCGGATTTCCCTGTTTGGTGAAACCTGGGTGCATGGTGTGCCCAACCAAAGTTTTTTCTGTGAGAACACAATGAAACTGTCATTTAACAGTAATTTGCCGGCTACCACAGACTTCCAGCTATTGTTTTATGGCATCCAGGAATCTTTGGCAAAACCATTTGGGTGGACCGACGGTGTAAACAAACTGTATACCACTACTGCACAGGATTTCCTGTATAAGAACCCAATGCGTGAAGTGATTTTTCTTAGTAACCATGACCTGCCGCGATTCTATTCAGTATTAAACGAAGACACAGCAAAATATAAGGTAGCCCTTTCCTGGTTACTTACATTTCGTGGTGTGCCGCAATTGTATTACGGGGATGAAAACCTAATGACCGGTTTTACAAATCCTGATGGCCGGGTGAGGCTGGATTTCAAAGGAGGCTGGGTAGGAGATACGGTAAATAAATTCACAGCCGGAGGACGCACCCAAAAAGAAAATGCCATTTTTAACCACATTCGCAATTTAGCCCAATTCAGGAAAACCTCTACGGCCATCAAAACAGGCAAAATGATGCAATTTGCCCCCGAAGAAGGTGTTTATGTTTATTTCCGCTACGACCAGTTGCAAACTGTTATGTGTATCATGAATACCAATAATACTGAAAAAGACATTGACCTTTCCCGATTCAGGGAACGGTTAAACAAATTTAAAACTGCCAGCGATATCCCGACCGGTAAAAATTTTCAGCTTGGAAAAAGCCTCCATCTAAGTCCCATGAATATGCTGGTCCTGAACCTTCGCTAAAACTACCCCTGGCGGGGTGAAATATAGTTATAACATAGACCACCAGATGAATTTTTGTCCGCGTTTATCCCAATCCTTAAACGTACTTGTGAGCATTGGCGCAAGTTCATGGCTTGTGATTTTTTTTCCTTTACCGTTGATGGCAAAAACTGAAGCCGGAGGCTGGTTGAGTTCAACTTTTGTTGCGTACCAGGTTGAATATAAACGCGGTACAGCTAATCCAAGTATCATGCCCGGTAATCCGCCAAAAGATTCTGGACCACCACTAACGGGGATTTCCTCTGTGTAAAAAGCGACTACATATACGGAATCACAAATTACAGTTACTGCTTTCCGGCATTCAAAACCGGCAATAGTGCGGGTTTCACTACTTAATTTCCATTGCAGGCGATTGGTACTGTCAGCAACAATAAATGTTTGTTCGAATACAGTTTTACGGCTCGTGAATAAAAGCCCGTTGAAATCGGTGAGCACAGAATTTTCTTTAGCCGGTCCAATCATCCAGGGCTCCATTTTAGCGTCTGCTTCTTTGCCAGGCTGGTATATTGCTTTGTCTTTATTGAAGGACAACTGGAAATAGGAAGTATGAAACTTAGGCTGCTTGGTCAGGAAATCCTTGAACCACTCGCTATCGTCATTATTTTCTGATTCAAACTGCCGGTGAACATTAATTTTCCGCTCATATTCAATTGTACCGTTGTTAATAAAAATAGTCTGTGCCTGGGTTTGCCTAACCAGGCAGAAACCTGCAATAAGTATCAGAATATTTTTCATAGCACTATTTTGCACCGGGGTTCTTGCTGAAGTTCCAGGTAAAACTCAGCAGCCAGTAGCGTTTTAAGGTTAAGTAGGTATTTTCAGAAACAAAATTGCTGGCAGCATTTCGCTGGTACCCAACATTCTGGTTTAATATATCGTTCATGATAAACCGAAGTTCGCCGGCATCATTCTTCCAGAATTTTTTGCCCAGCCAGCCGTTCCATAGCCAAATATTGCGATCCTTGCCAAACAGATCAGTTTTTTGACGCCAGTTATACATTAAGGAAGAATTGACTTCGAATTTATAGGGCAGCTGAACAGTTGTGGAAAACTCATTATCTACAGTCCAGTATTTGGTAATGATATCGGGCCGGACAGATGATTTACTATTGGTAAATGATGGCCGTGTTTCGATATTCATTGAAAACTTTTTTTCCTTATCATAGTAAGCCCCTAAATTCCCACCAAGGGTATAGTATGTATTGGTATTCTTAATTCCATTAATGAAATTATTGATCTTGCCACCATTTGCATTCAGGCCGGAGTTTATATTAACTTTCAGCTTCTTCAACTGGAACCAATAGCCACCATACAGGAAGTAATTAATGTTTCCATTTACATTAACAAACTGGTAAACCCTTCTTCCTACGGAATCAACAAAATCATTTCCACTGATTGCATTTTCAACCAGGTCCATTCCGCCATTCAAATAAATATTCCGGCTGGTCAGCACTTTATAATCGTTGAAAAAAGCATTGAAATTATGCCTGAATTCCTGCTTAAGGTTTGGATTACCCACCTGTATATTCAAGGGGTCTGTGTTTTCTGCAATAGGCTGTATTTGCTGCAGTGTAGGCTGCCTGGTACTTCCGTTATAACTGAACCTTAATCCCCTTTGGGCGCCCATTTTAAAGCGGATGTTTGCTTTTGGAAACAGGTTTACAAAATTATAGCGGTAGGTTGTATCCTTTTCAAGGTCTGTCTGTTTATAGCTTGCGTTGGATAAATTAGAACCGAAGGAAGCGGTAATTTTATCTCCGTTAAACCTGAAATTTAAGCCGCCACTCTGTGAATTAATATCATATGCATAATCACTGCTGTATATGGAATCCAAAGACTGGTATTTTCCATTTTGATCCTTGTTATAGGAGCTTTTCAGTGCGCTGCTATTGTTAATTCTATAGCCGTAATTTATTTCGACAAACCATTTCTTTGATAAAGGTTCTGTGTAGGAAATCTTGCCGTTAAAAATATTACTTTGCTGGAAATTATCTTTTTTCTGGTCTATCGTATCGTTCCTGAAATTAAGGCCGGCACTGTTGTAATAACTATTGATGGCCATTAATTGCCCATCCGTCTGGTTATTACTGTACTTGTGATCGAAGGCAATTGAAATTGTACGGCCTTTCCTGGCAAATTTCTTTCGCCAGATGGCGGATATACTTGATTGTTGCTTTTCGCCTGTTGAAAACAGGTCTCTTAACTGGCCATTTACCGGTTGCCCGTCCTCATTTAAGGATTTGGTAATAAACTGGGATTCATTCCTGGCGCTTGCCAGGCTGCCATTTGCCGTTACTTTCAGGCTGGATAATGAATCCAGTTTTACGTCATAAAAGCCATTAAACTGGTGCCGGTCGTTAAGCGTATTGGTTTTTCGCAACTGATTGGAAAAGTATAGGGTATCTGGCAAAATATATTGAGTGATATTAGTGCCTTCATTTAAAATATCCTGTTTATAATATTGGTAGTTGGCATTCAGGTTTCTTTTGTCAGCCAACCATTTATTAGAGTAGTGGGCTCCTGCAGTCCAGGCCTTTGGCAAACCCTCACCATTATAACGCCCTCCCCAGGTATTAAACTCATCACCTTCGTTATAGGAATAGAAATAACCTTCTTCCTCGTTAAATTCCACATTATCACCTCCACTGAATTTGTTGTTATCAGACCAGTCCAGCCCGGCTTTACCAGTATTTGCCATTGTGCCATAGGCTGCAATTTTTCGTTTGCCCTTGAACAGGTTGGCCATGGCTTCATTCTCAAAATATCCAGGTAATCCGCCAGCAATTTTAGCTTTGCCAAAATAGCCTTTCTTACGGTCTTCCTTCATCTGCAGGTTAATAGTTTTCTGTTTTTCGCCATCATCGACCCCTGTAAATGCCGCCTGGTCGCTTTTCTTATCAAATACCTGCACTTTATCTATGGCATCCGCCCGTAAATTTTGCGTAACCACGGCAGGGTCATCACTGAAAAACTCTTCCCCATCTACCAGTACCTTCTGGACTTTTTCGCCCTGGGCGGTGATTTCTCCTTTTTTATTAACCTGCAATCCGGGTAATTTCTTCAGTAATTCCTCAACATTGGCGCCTTGCCGGACTGCAAAGCTATCGGCCTTGAATTCCAGCGTATCTCCACGCATTCTTATCGCCCCGATTTTTTGGGAAACAATTACTTCTTCCAGCAGGACCGATTTCTTAATAAGGTTAATTTTACCTACATCCAAACTGCTCCCATCAGGTTTTATTTCATCGAGGAAATCAGCAAATTTCGGGTAGGAAACCATTAGCAGTAAGGGCTTGGTAGTATTAACAGTTAGCTGGAAGTGGCCGGAAGCATCAGTCCTTGTATATTTTAGCAGTATAGAATCCCTGGTTAATATTGAAACAATTGCATTGAAGAGGGGCTTCCTTTCAGACGTATCGCCAACCTGGCCGCTAACAATAATAGTTTGTGCATGCAATGAACCGGCCAGCAACAGGCCCATGATAAGGTAGTTTAATTTTCTCATAATCGGTTCTGGAAGCGAATGCCGAAAATGATATTAAATATTCGAACAACTGGTAGTTCATGCATTAATATATCGTTAAAACGTTAATTTTAAGACAACAGATTTAATATGCCAATAACGGACTTAACCTACGAACAAGATAACTTTATCGATACAAGCAAGAAAGTCTGGAATTATTCCATACTAACAGATGAGGATATCCGAAATTATCAACAGGGTACACACTATAGTATATATAATAAACTAGGTTCACATTCTATTAAGGTTTTGGATAAATGGGGAATGTATTTTGCTGTATGGGCGCCTAATGCAACAAGTGTTTCTGTAAAAGGCAACTTTAATGACTGGAAAAACTTTGACTATGAATTATATCCCCGCTGGGATAAAAGTGGTATTTGGGAAGGGTTTATACCTGGCTTCAATTTAGGCGAGGTTTACAAATACCATATCAAGGGTTTTATGGGCATTGAGGTGGATAAAGGCGATCCTTTTGCAAATTTCTGGGAGAAGAGGCCATTAACTGCTTCCATAACCTGGGACCTTCATTATGACTGGAAAGATAAGGAGTGGATGGAAACCCGTAAAAAGCACAATTCCCTGGATGCCCCCTGGAGTGTATATGAAGTACACCTTGCAAGCTGGATGCGGCCTGATAAAAATGATGAAGAAACATATAATTCATACGAAGAAATTACTGCCCGGCTCGTGCCATATGTCCAGGAAATGGGATTCACACATGTTGAACTCATGCCGGTAATGGAACATCCTTTCGATGGTAGCTGGGGCTACCAGGGCACAGGCTATTTTGCACCAACATCAAGGTTCGGGTCGCCCCAGGATTTCAAAGCTATGGTCGATGCTTTCCATGCAGCAGGTATTGGTGTTATACTTGATTGGGTACCTTCACATTTCCCATATGATTCCCATGGACTGTATATGTTTGATGGAACGCATACATACGAATATGCGGACATGCGTAAGGGTTATCATCCTGATTGGAACTCTTATATTTTTAATTATAAAAGGGGAGAGGTGAAATCTTTCCTTATAAGTAGTGCAAGGTTTTGGTTAGATCAATTCCATATAGACGGCATCAGGGTGGATGCTGTTTCTTCCATGCTGAAACTGAATTATTCAAGGTCGGAAGGACAATGGGAGCCCAATGAATTTGGCGGAGACGGTAACCTTGAGGCTATTGCTTTTATTAAGGACCTGAATGAAACGATTTACCGTGATTTCCCAGACGTACAAACTATTGCCGAAGAAGCTACTGACTGGCCAGGAATTTCCAAACCCACATTCGAAGGCGGACTGGGTTTCGGTATGAAATGGATGATGGGCTGGATGCACGATACGCTTCGCTATTTTAAACAAGACCCCATTTACAGGCAATTCGCGCAAGATGCACTTTCCTTCAGCATGATGTATTATTATGACGAAAATTTCATGATGCCCCTTAGTCATGATGAAGTGGTGCATGGCAAAAGCCCGATGATCTATAAAATGCCTGGGGACGATTGGCAGAAATTTGCCAACCTGCGATTATTATATTCTTATATGTTTGCCCACCCTGGCGGAAAACTTCTCTTTATGGGTGATGAGTTTGGATCGACTGTTGAATGGAATTATAAAAGTGAATTACCCTGGGAACTGATGCAGTTTGAATCACACCGCGGCCTGAAGGATTGCGTGCGTGACCTTTGCCTTTTATTGCGCAGGGAGCCTGCTTTATATGAGAAACAATTTGATAAAGAAGGATTTGAATGGGTAGATCTCGACCATCGTGCAGAATCAGTGATTGTATTTCGCCGGAAAGGCTTAAATCCAGAGAATGACCTGCTAATTGTGTTGAATATGACCCCTGAAGTGCGTCGCGACTGGAAAATCACTTCCTATGGTAAAGCTGTTTGGAAAGAAATATTCAACAGTGATGGCAAGCAGTATTGGGGTACCGGCGATGTTTTCAATCCTGATATACCAGTTACTGAGGTGGATAAAAAAAGGGATTTATTTGAAATAAACCTGCACCTTCCGCCGTTAGGGGCTATAGTGCTGCGGTAATCATCCACGGCAGGTTATATCATTTCAATCCGTTTCTATGACAAAGCTAGTCATGACAATGATTTGTTTCATCTCTATTGCCATATGCCATGGACAGTCTGATAGTTTGAATTTTTACCTCAAAAAAGGGCAGGAAGCAATTTCAACGGCACAAACACTTCAAGCTTATCAATACTATAAACAAGCCACTTCATTCGACTCCAGAAATCCTGTAGCTTTAAGGGGAATGGCAAATTCGGCCAGTGAACTTAAATACTACGCCATTGCCCGGGAAACTTTTAAAAAATTACTGGAATTAACACCAAATGATCCTGCTGCAGTCGGTCAACTGGCCCAAATGAATTTCATTACCCATCAATGGACTGATGCAATTGACATGGCCAAGCGGGCGAATACTTTTAGCTCAGGCACAAACAATGACTGGATAATTGGAAAATCTTATTACGAAACAGGGGAATTTGGCAGTGCTGCTGTATACCTGGAAAAAGCCTGGAAGAAAGACAGCTCAAATGCTGAGACCGCATTTACCCTGGCCCGCAGTTATGTTGAACTGGGACAATATCCCAAAGCCACCGAATTTTACGAGCGGGCCTTACGCCTGGCACCGGATAATGAAGTATGGATGTATGAAGTTGCCATGACATATTCTGCCATTCCTGACGAAGTGAAAGCCGTTATTTGGTTTGAAAAGGCAATTGGAAAAGGATATCCAAGAACAAGGGAAGTGATGGGCAGCATGGTAATATCTTATATGGGGGCAAAAGCCTATGACAAATGCCTTAAACTGACCAATGAAATTCTGGCTGCAAAGCCCGATGACCTGGAAATGCTTTACATGGGCGGGGAGGCCAGTTACAGGTTGGGCAAATTGCAGGATGCCATTAATTACTGGGAAAAAATGCTGACTATCGATAAAAACCAGTCCAGGGCCATTTTTATGATTGGGATTGCCTATATTAAATCTGGAGAAAATTCAAAAGGGGAATCCTTATGCGATAAAGCTATTGCCATGGATCCTTCGCTGGCAAGCCTTAAAAATAACCGGTCGCAATTTGGGCTGTAAACCTGCTTTCACCAAAATGGTTCCTACATTTTTTCAGGAACTTTAATTCCCAGCAAATTCATACCAGACTCAATCACATTGGCTGTCATAACGGCAATTCTTAACCGCAATTCCTTTTTCCCGGGAGTTTCCGCTTTACTGACTGAATGTTCCGTATAAAATGAATTAAATGTTTTTGCCAGGTTGTATATATAATTAGCCAGTGCTGAAGGATTGTGTTCTGCGGCAGACTGGCCTATGATTTCAGTGTATTGTTCCAGTGTTACCAGCAAAGCCTTCTCCAGCGGTAATAAACTATCAGCAAAAAAATCAATACCATTGCCAGGTTGCTCTTTGCGAAGTATCGATTTAATCCGCGCATGGGTATACTGTATGAAAGGCCCCGTATATCCGTGGATATCGATTGATTCTTCCGGATTGAAAATCATTTTTTTCTTAGGGTCTACCCGAAGCAGGTAAAATTTCAAAGCACCAAGGCCAATTATATCATACAATTCCTTTAATTCTGCCGGACTGAAATCCTTAACCTTTCCCAGTTCCTGTGTATGGTGCTCCGCAATTTTTACCATTTCATCAACCAGGTCATCAGCATCAACCACAGTGCCTTCACGGCTTTTCATTTTTCCAGTTGGCAGTTCCACCATTCCATAAGATAAATGGAAAATCCCATCAGCCTTGGGAAGCCCCAATTTCTCAGCAATCAGCTTCAAAACCTTAAAATGGTAATTTTGTTCATCGCCGACCACATAAATGCTCTGGTCAATTTTATATTCCTCGTATTTCTGTTGTGCTAAGCCTATATCCTGGGTCATGTAAACTGAGGTGCCATCTTTCCGTTGTACCAGCTTTTCATCCAGCCCGTCGGCTGTAAGGTCGATCCAAACACTGCCATCTTCTTTTTTATAAAACACACCTTTTTCCAATCCCGCCTGTACCGTTTTTTTGCCCAGGAGGTAGGTATTGCTTTCATAGTAGGTAATATCGAAATCGCTTCCGATCCGGTTATAGGTTTCTGTGAAACCGGCATAAACCCAGCTATTCATTTTTTTCCAGAGATCAATGATTTCGGGCTTTCCAGCCTCCCAGTCAACAAGCATCTGCTGCGCTGCTTTCATAATCGGAGCCTCTTTTTCGGCCTGTTCTTTTGACATGCCACCAGTAACCAGGCTTTCAATTTCAGCTTTTAATGCATCGTTGAATTGTACATAATAGTCACCTACGAAATGATCCCCTTTTTTTCCGGTTGACTGGGGTGTAGCCCCGTTAGCATAACGTTGCCAGGCAATCATACTTTTACAAATATGGATTCCCCGATCATTTACAATGCAACTTTTAATGACTTCAAAACCATTTGCCTGCAAAATTTCAGCGGTACTACGGCCAAGGAAATTATTTCGCAAATGGCCCAGGTGGAGGGGTTTGTTGGTATTAGGAGAAGAATATTCCACCATCACTTTTTTCCCGTTGCGGGGTGACTTGCCAAAGTTCTTGTCAGAGTATGATTTTTCAAGGAAACCTGTCCAGAACTGGTCTGCAATCACCAGGTTCAGGAATCCTTTGATAATATTATAACGTGTAACAAACCCATTGCTGTTAGCCACCAGGTGGTCGCCGAGGGTTTTTCCGAGTGCTTCCGGGGAAGCCTTCAATGATTTGATAAGTCCAAATAAAACAATCGTATAATCTCCTTCAAATTCCGGTTTGGTCTGGTTGATCTGGAATGCCTGGGGATCAGCCTGGCCTGGATAGCCAGCAGCGATAGCCGATGAAACAAGGCGATGTATCTGTTCTGTTATTGCCATAAATTCGTTGTGGGCTGCAAAAGTAATAAGAATATCTTTGCAGGCCTATGTCCAACTGGTTAGTAAACACGATCACCAAGGTTATAGATTTTTTTTACCCGCCCTTCAAGCGGTTCATTCCGTTACAAACCTTCCGCTATATCGCCTGCGGGGGAGGAAATACCTTCCTCGATATATTTATTTATTTTATCAGTTACAATTTCATCTTACAAAAAGAGGTCGTGCATTTTGGCAGTATTGCCATAAGTCCGCATATCATGGCTTTTATCCTGGCATTTACCATTAGTTTCCCAACGGGATTTTTCCTGATGCGTACGGTTGTTTTCCATGATTCTGACCTGAAAGGAAGGGTCCAGCTGTTTCGTTATATTTTAATGGTTATTGTCTGCATATTGCTCAATTACATTTTTATAAAACTTTTTGTAGAGCGTTTTGGCATTTATCCCACCGTTGCGAAGATGCTAACCACCCTTATTGTGGTTGCTTTCAGCTATATGGCCCAGCGCAAATTCACCTTCCGGAAAGGGGAGCAGTCATAGGGCATTTTGTCCACCCGGCGGGTAATACCCGGCGGGTAAAATAATAATTTGTCAGTCGGCACCCATGAAAACTGCCATTTCTGCCATTTTTTCACCTTCCGAAGTCATTGGCATATCTATTGACAATCAAAAGAGTAATTCATTTATAAAAGGAAAATTAATCATATGGGAAAGATTATTGGTATAGACCTCGGAACTACCAACAGTTGTGTGGCCGTTATGGAAGGAAATGAACCTGTAGTAATCGCCAATGACGAGGGCCGCCGTACGACCCCTTCTGTGGTAGCCTTCCTGAAAAACGGAGAACGTAAAGTTGGTGACCCGGCAAAGCGTCAGGCTATCACAAACCCTCAAAACACCATTACCTCTGTAAAACGCTTTATGGGTCGTCGTTTTGACGAGGTTACTGAAGAAATCAGCCATTGGAGTTATAAAGTTGCCAAGGGTGATAATAACACAGTACGGATTGACATCGATGGCCGCCTGTATACACCACAGGAAATCAGTGCCATGGTATTACAGAAAATGAAAAAAACAGCTGAAGACTACCTTGGTCAGGAAGTGACCGATGCAGTAATCACTGTGCCAGCATATTTTAATGATGCCCAGCGCCAGGCAACGAAAGAAGCCGGGGAAATTGCAGGCCTGAATGTTCGCAGGATAGTAAATGAACCAACAGCTGCCGCCTTGGCTTACGGACTTGATAAAAAAGGCAAAGACCAGAAGATTGCTGTATTTGACCTTGGTGGTGGTACTTTCGATATTTCCATTCTCGAATTGGGTGATGGCGTATTTGAAGTTAAATCGACTAACGGTGATACCCACCTTGGTGGTGATGATTTCGATAAAGTGATCATGGACTGGCTGGCAGATGAATTCAAAAAAGAGGAAAATGTTGACCTCCGTAAAGACCCCATGGCCCTGCAACGCCTTAAAGAGGCAGCTGAAAAAGCCAAGGTGGAATTATCTTCCTCATCTGAAACAGAAATCAACCTGCCCTATATAACCGCAGTTGATGGAGTTCCTAAGCACCTTGTCAAGAAATTGAGCCGTGCTAAATTTGAGCAGATCGCTGACAAATTGTTCGAGCGCTGCCTGAAGCCTTGTGAGCAGGCCCTGAAAGATGCCGGAATGAACATTTCCCAGATCGATGAAGTGATTTTGGTAGGTGGTTCAACCCGTATACCAAAAGTGCAGGAAATTGTAGAGAAATTCTTTGGCAAAAAGCCCAATAAAGGGGTTAATCCCGATGAAGTTGTGGCAGTAGGTGCCGGTATCCAGGGAGCTGTTTTAACAGGCGAAGTCAAGGATGTATTGCTGCTAGATGTTACCCCGCTGAGCCTCGGTATTGAAACAATGGGTGGCGTAATGACCCGTTTGATAGAATCTAATACAACGATTCCAACCAAGAAGTCAGAAACTTTTTCCACTGCCAGCGATAACCAGCCAGGTGTACAGATACACGTATTACAGGGTGAACGTCCGATGGCATCCCAAAATAAGAGTCTGGGTATGTTCAACCTGAACGATATTCCGCCAGCTCCGCGGGGTGTGCCGCAAATTGAAGTAATCTTCGATATCGACGCCAATGGCATTTTACATGTAACAGCCAAGGATAAAGGAACAGGCAAGGAGCAGAAAATCAGGATTGAAGCAGGCTCCGGACTAACTAAAGAAGAGATTGAAAAAATGAAGGCTGAAGCAAAAGCCAACGAATCAACTGATAAGGAAGCCAGGGAAAAAGTGGAGAAAATCAACCAGGCCGACAGCCTGATTTTCCAAACTGAAAAGCAACTGAAAGAGTTTGGCGAAAAAATCCCTGCGGATAAGAAAGCGCCTATTGAAACAGCACTCGCAAAACTTAAAGATGCGCATAAGACACAGGATATCGCTGCTATTGATGCTGCGGTAACTGAAATGAATACTGCCTGGACAGCCGCTTCTGAAGAGATTTACAAAGCCCAACAAGGAGGTGAAGCCCAGCCTGGTTCAGGCGGACCAGCAGGTGCACAGGCAGGAGCAACAGGTGAAAATGTTACCGATGCAGAGTTTGAGGAGGTGAAATAATCTGGTAAGCAGTAAACGGTAAATTGTGAACCGTGAACCAAGAATAAAAAAAATGCCCCGTTAATTCGGGGCATTTTACTAAATTCGCTTCAAATTTTTTGAACGCATGGAAACACAAAAAAAGAGTACCGGTATTTGGTGGTTGGGTTTCTTCGTATCCACCGCTGCGTTAATTGCGGCAATCGTTTTGCATTGGGAATACCTAACCATGATTATCCCTTTTGTTTGTACCAGTTTTGTTAAGGCAATGGATATCATCTAATCCGGTTTTCATATCTTTATAAGACAGCCTCACCCTGGTGAGGCTGTCTGTTTTTATATCGATTATATTACATTTATCGTGTATCTTATACACGAATCATAAACTTTTAATTATTTATTCCATTCGACAAAAAATAATTGAATGAAAATTCACTTTTACCTTAAGTTTCATACAGCATACGGCCAGCGACTCCAGATAACCGGAAACCTCAAAGCATTCACCCAAGACAATGGCCAGGCATTCTTGATGACCTACTTTAACCACGAGTATTGGCAGGCAAGCGTAGAAATTGATCCAGCCCATGACCCCATTTGCAGGTATTCCTACCAGTTAGAGATGCCTGATGGCAAAATTATTGAGGAATGGGGAAATGACCGGATAATTTCCCTTTCAGATAACGACGTCAATGAAATTCAGGTAATTGATACCTGGAACTTTGCCGGCGAATACGAAAATGCATTTTATACTGCGCCTTTTAGAGAAACATTATTGCCAAAGCACGATAAAAAGAAAAACAAACACAACAAAAACGGCACTCAGACGTTCAGGGTGAAAGCACCTTTACTACACAAAAATGAAGTAATTTGTATGGCTGGCAGCGGGCCGGTGCTGGGGGAATGGAATACAGACAATCCCATTTTATTTCACCTGGCAGGTAATTGGTGGACTGCTAACCTGGACCTTCCCAAAGAAGGATTTCCCCTGCATTACAAATATGGCGTATTCAATGTAAAAGCCAAGGAGTTTGTCCGATTTGAAACTGGCGAAAACCGCACATTATTTGGGGATGCCTACCAACACGAGAGAACCATTATACATGATGGATTCGCTCACCTGCCCAATAACACCTGGAAAGGCGCTGGAGTTGCAATACCTGTATTCAGCCTTCGCAGCAATAATAGCTTTGGAATAGGGGAGTTTACAGACCTACCGTTATTAGCAGACTGGGCAGAATCGGTCAATATGCGGCTGATCCAGTTATTACCCATAAATGATACGACAGCAACACATACCTGGACTGATTCTTATCCGTATTCAGCAATCTCTGCTTTTGCGCTGAATCCAATTTATATCAACCTGGAAGAAGTTGCGGGCAAAAAGCACTCAGCCCTGGTAAAACCCCTGAAAAAAAAGCAGAAGGAACTGAATGAACTGCCAGGTGTAGATTATGAGGAAGTATTGAAAACTAAATTGGCAGTATTGCAGGAAATATTCCAGCAACAAAAAGAATCATGGATCATTGACCAGGATTACCTGGATTTCTTTGAACAAAATAAGCACTGGCTGGTACCATATGCAGCGTTTTGCTTGCTGCGCGACAAACATGGCACCGCAGATTTCACAAAATGGAAAGACCATAGTAAATATGATGCTGCGGCTATTGAAAAGTTTGTGTCACCGGACCTGAAACATTACGATCAGATCTGCTTTCACTATTATATGCAATTCCACCTTCACTTGCAGTTAAAGAAAGCCACTGCATATGCACATAAACAAGGTGTCATTGTAAAAGGCGATATACCTATAGGCATTTACCGGTTTAGTTGTGATGCATGGATGTCACCGGAATTGTTTAATATGGACCAGCAGGCCGGGGCACCGCCAGATGATTTTGCCATCAAAGGCCAAAACTGGGGCTTCCCAACCTATAACTGGCACAAAATGCAGGAGGATGGCTTTACCTGGTGGAAGCAACGGTTCAGCCAGATGAGCGAATACTTCGATGCATTCCGTATTGACCATATTCTTGGCTTTTTCAGGATATGGTCAATTCCATGGCATTCGGTGGAAGGCATAATGGGCCATTTTGTACCTGCTATTCCTGTTCATATTGATGAATTCCACCAAAGGAATACATGGTTTAATTTTAACCGGTATACCAGGCCTTACATTACAGAACAGATTCTTTGGGACCGTTTTGAGAGCCTTTCCCTTGGAGTAAAAAACACTTTCCTTGATGCCACAGGATTTGGTGAATTCACTTTCAGGGAAGAATTTGATACCCAAAGGAAAATTGAGTCCTGGTTTGCACGCCAGGAAAAAAATGAAGAGAACGATGCAATCAGGCAGGGACTTTATGATCTTCATGCCAATATAATATTATTTGAAGCTGAAGGTTCCACCGGAAAACAATTCCATTTCCGGTTTGGAATGGAAAATACAAGTTCCTACCAGGCCCTGGAATGGAATACCAGGCAGGACTTGAAAGAACTTTATTTGAATTATTTCTATCGACGCCAGGATGACTTCTGGATGAAGGAAGCAATGCATAAACTTCCTGCGCTAAAAGCATCCACCAATATGTTGATTTGTGGCGAAGACCTTGGTATGGTACCAGGCTGTGTGCCCGATGTAATGAAGCAACTCGGCATCCTCAGCCTGGAAATCCAGCGAATGCCCAAGGACCCGAAACAAGAATTTTTCCATCCCAATGATGCACCATATTTATCCGTTGTAACACCATCAACGCACGACATGAGTACTATAAGGGGATGGTGGGAAGAAGATCCGGCTAAAACCCAGCGATTCTTCAACAATGAAATGGGTGAATGGGGAGAAGCCCCGCAATCATGCGAAGCCTGGATCAATAAAGCAATTGTGATCCAACATTTATATTCACCTGCCATGTGGAGTATTTTCCAATTGCAGGATTTACTGGGAATGGATGAAAAAATAAGGAGACCCGATCCGGCAGATGAACGCATTAATATCCCTTCCATCGCTAAGCATTACTGGCGGTACCGTATGCATATGACTTTAGAGGAACTGAGCAAAGAAAAATCATTTAACCACGAACTGAAAGAATATATCAGGGCCAGTGGCAGAGCCTGATGAGCAGAATTTTATGAAGGTAAGATCATTCATTAAAGAGTTGCCTTTTATACATCCATTCACTATTTCAAAAGGTACAAAAACCCACCAGCCCACTTTTGTGGTGGAGCTCGAATTCAATGGTATAAAAGGGTATGGGGAGGCCCCATCCATCAGCTATTATAATATTCCGGCAGAACAAATGCAGGCAGAACTCACTGCAAAAAAAATGTTTGTAGAGAAATTTGCATTTACTACGCCAGACCGTTATTGGCATTACCTGCACCACTTACTCCCAAATAACGGTTTTCTTGTTTGTGCGCTGGACATAGCAGCATGGGACATTTATGGAAAAATAAAACGACAGCCGTTGTATAAATTATTTGGTGCTGAGCCAGAAAAAATGCCATTAACGGATTATACTATTGGTATTGACAGTACTGAAAAAATGATTGCGAAAATGCAGGAAACCCCCTGGCCAATTTATAAGATCAAACTGGGAACTGATCGCGACATTGAGATACTGGAAGCAATCAGGAAACACACGGATACGCCCTTACGTATTGATGCAAATGCAGCATGGTCAAAAGAAGAAGCTCTTGAGAAAATTACGGCTTTCGCGAAGTTGAATGTGGAATTTGTAGAGCAACCCCTGGCCAAAGATGATTGGGCAGGTATGCAATGGTTGTATGAAAGGTCCCCGTTACCTTTAGTTGCAGATGAAAGTTGTGTATTTGAAAGCGATGTGTCAAAATGCGAAGGGCATTTCCACGGCATTAATATTAAGCTTACCAAATGCACGGGAATAACGCCCGCTTTACGAATGATTTCGGATGCCCGTAACCGGAAAATGAAAGTGATGCTGGGTTGCATGAATGAATCAACCATAGGTTCTTCAGCGCTTGCGCACCTGGCTCCGCTGGCCGATTGGCTGGATATGGATGGTCCGTTACTGCTGGCAGAAGACCTGGCCACCGGATTACAATACAATTTTGGGAAAGTGGTTTTGCCTGAAGCACCAGGATTAGGAATTTCTGTACATGAATTATGATGCTTCTTTTTGAAAAAATAGCTGCGGATTTTATATTTGCTGTGTTAATTGGGAGTCCATTCGGGATGTAGCGCAGCCCGGTAGCGCGCTTCGTTCGGGACGAAGAGGCCGCTGGTTCGAATCCAGTCATCCCGACAAAAAATAGCAGTAAACCTGTAATCTTTAATTACGTGGCAACATTGGAAATAAGCGGCGTATATCAGCATCCGTTGGACTTATGCCATACTCACATATTTCGAAAGCTTCCGCAGTTGCAATTTTACCACCACGTTCAGCACCATACCATTTTTCCAATGTTTTTCGGACAGGTGGATTGATTTTACTCCAGGAAGTTATTTTATCGTTCAGCCATTTTTTTCTGTCAGCTGCATTTTCCGGAACTGTTGTATCGTGTTCGGTCCAGGGAAGCCATTCATAAAACTGTGAAACATGGGCATCCAGGGCATCAATTTTCTTTGCAAAAACGGAGCTGATGTCTACAGCAATATCCGGTCGGAATGGATTCGGCCGTTCAAACCTGTCGCTTACGTATAAAAAAAGCGGATTATCATGCAAAGGTGGTACACTGCTAAGTACATTCGGGACAATAACCATATAGGCAGCATCCTGAACCAATACTCCTGTATAGCGATGATCGGGGTGGTAGTCATTGGGACGTGGCGCAATCACAATATCAGCTTTCCATTCCCTGATACAACGGATAACTTCAAAACGTTTTTCAAGGGTTGGCAATAATTCACCATCATGGGTATCCAGTACTTCATAGGTAATCCCAAGTCTCCGGGCAACTTCCTGGGTTTCCTTTAAACGTCTTGCAGCAAGTTCTCCACCCCCCATTTTTTGGTGCCCCATATCCCCATTCGTCAACGAAACAAATTTTACGGCATGTCCCATAGATACATACAGAGCAGCAAGTCCGCCAGCTGTTATATCGCAATCATCGGGGTGCGCTCCAAAAACGATCACCCTGATTTTACCGGATTGCCCAGTAACAGATTGTGCCTTGCTATAAAATTGCGCATTTACCAAAAGCAAAAAGAAGAAGAAAATTCTTTTCATTTTTTTTATTTAGATGGAGTGAATGTTGAATGTAAAATGTATTATCAATTTAAGTATTTTAATTTAGTTTTAAACGATCCCAATAAATCTGTTTATTTAACTGTATTTCCAGGTTCCTGTTTGGCTTGGGCTACCTGGTTTAGGACATTAAAACGAGGATAAATTATGCAGCAAAAAAAACGGTTCCAAAAACAACATACGCTGGTATTAATCTCCCTCGCTGCTTTTTTATTACTGGTATTGGTTCCGAAATCAATATTAGCTCAGTCTGGTAAAAAAAGCACACCTGTTGCCGTTATTTTCGATACAGATATTGGTCCGGATTATGATGATGTTGGTGCTTTAGCGATTCTCCATGCATTGGCTGATAGTGGCGAATGCAAAATACTGGCTACAATTGCTAGCAATAAGCACCAGCGCATCGCATCCGTCCTGGATGTAATAAACACCTATTTCAATCGCCCCGACTTACCAGTTGGGGTTGTAAGAAGCGATGCCGTAAATATGGTGGCGCCGCAAAAATGGGACTCATTGATTGTTGCAAATTATTCACATGATCTTTTGTCCAATGACCAGGCTGAAGATGCAACTGCTTTATACCGTAAGATTCTGGCAAGGCAGCCCGACAAAACTGTAACAATTGTAACAGTAGGTTTTCTTACAAACATGGCCAATCTTCTGCAATCAAAACCAGATAAATTTTCACCCCTTGACGGCAAAACCCTGGTTGGTAAAAAAGTAATACAACTGGTTTGTATGGCCGGTAGGTTCGATAACGAAATGGGAGGTTTTAAAGAGTTCAATGTCGTTATGGATGCCGTAAGTGCCAGGCTGGCATTCGATAACTGGCCAACACCCATTATTTTCAGTGGCTTTGAAATTGGCGTCAGAATACACACTGGAATTCCCATAGCGAATAGTCAATTCATTCATTCACCTGTAAAGGATGTATTTGCTTTAAGCATTCCCCTCGATCCAAATGATGCTGATGGCCGGATGAGTTGGGATGAAACTGCAGTGCTGGTTGCAGTCAGAGGATACAAAAAATACTTTGACGTTGCTCATGGGAAAATAATTTGCAATAGCAATGGAAGTAATGGATGGGATAAATATGGCAAACGGGATAGTTACCTGATTCAAAAAATGCCTGTCCCCCAAATAGAGAAAATACTGGATGATCTGATTATGCACCAACCGGCCAAATGAAAATAAATATTTTATGCATTTGGTATGGCCGGTATTAAGCCTCACATCTCATGCATTTCAAGCCGGATTTAACACTTTACACGCCTTTGAAAGAATAAATAGCAGGGGAGCAGTTAATATCCAATCCTTCAACAGACTTTTGTAGCATAGCTACCACTAACCAATCGTCAGACACAGCATTTTTAGGAAGAAAATATCAGTGCTTGAATTGTTGATAGGATAATTATTAATTATTAAGTCTATAATTTTGGTAGACTAATAATAATATGTATTTTTATCAAACAAATCGCTGTATGATTCTCTCATATTCAGATATGATTCATTTTTTAGTCCATTGGCAACCTGACAGAAAAGCAGATAATAAAGCCTAATTGGTAACCTTTAAATCAGTAGTTTAATGCAAATAAATTGGATTGCATTTGTAGTACCGGTTTTTGCCGGACTGATTTGGCTGGAATTCATGTTGGGGCAAAAAAGAAAGGAGAGCCTTCACCATTTCGGGGAGTCAGTTGCAAATATCAATGTTGGTATAGCTGAAAGGCTTACTGACATTTATGTTGCCGGATTTTTTTACGTTATTTTCAATTGGATTTACCAGCATCTGGCAATCTATAAAATGCCGCAGAATTTCCTGACCTGGATAGTTCTTTTTCTTTTGACAGATTTTATCTGGTATTGGTATCATCGATTTGGACATACTATAAACCTGTTTTGGAGTGCCCATGTTGTTCACCACCAAAGTGAAGATTTCAATTATACCACTTCCGTGAGAATAACTATTTTCCAGGCAATTGCAAGAGGCTTATTCTGGTGTATCCTTCCCCTGGCTGGGTTTTCACCGGCACTTATCACAGTTTTGCTTATGGTTCATGGTGCATATCCATTCTTTACCCATACGCAACTTGTTGGCAAACTGGGCTGGTTGGAAAAATTTTTAGTCACACCCTCCCATCATAGGGTACACCATAGTAGTAATCCAGAATATCTGGATAAGAATTATGGTGATGTACTGATCATATGGGATAAGCTTTTTGGCACATTTGCAATGGAAAGGGAAAAACCTGTGTATGGCTTAACCAGCCCTCTTAAAAGCTATAGTTTTCTTTGGCAACATTTTCATTTCATGCTGGAAATTTTTGTCGCCTGCAAAAGGGCCATTGGTTGGAAAAATAAATTGAAAGTAATTTTTGGCAAACCTGATCACCTTGATCCCAGGATCAGAACATGTCTGGAATATAAATTATTGAGCAGGAACCACGCTGTGGCAATTTCAAAATCCCTTCAATTGTTCATTGGCGTGCAAACAGCATTCACCATGGTAATTCTATTTATCGTCCTTCTTTTTAAGGCCTATATAAGCCCGATTGTATTTTTGCTGGTAGCCCTTTTTATATTAGTTAGTGTAATATATACCGGAGCGATGCTGGAAAGAAAAACCTGGGTATTTTACCTTGAATTACTACGAATTATTTTGATTGGGGCACTTACTTATAAAATGATGCCATCTACAACTTTACTATATACCTATTTTTTTGCATTTGGAACAGGTATAATATTTTACCGGTCCATATATCAGCAATACAAAAGGTATTTATTAGGGTATACAAATTTTTCATCTCGTGGCCGAGTGGTTAGGTAAAGGTCTGCAAAACCTTTTACGATGGTTCGAATCCTTCCGGGATGTCTTTACTTGTAGCATGCAATCGTTGACGGGCGGCATTTCTATGCTGCCCTTTTTACTTAGGTCAAAACTGTAACCGGTTTATCTCCTGCAGATTTTTCAAGCATGGATTCTTTTGTTGCCAATTCACATATCATAGTAATTGCCAGAGGTATCAATTGTAGTGTCATTTTGCCTAACTTCCCCAAAAAATCGTGAATGGAAAATAATAATGCAGACCAACAGTTAATAGAATTGGGTTACCAGCTTCCTCCTGCACCCACGCCAATGGGAGTTTATAAACCTTTCCTGGTAGATGGCAAGTATGTGTATGTTTCCGGTCACGGTCCTGTGAATATTGACAGCAGCATGATAAAAGGAAGGGTAGGCGATACGCTAACAGTCGAAGAAGGTAAAATCGCTGCATTACAGGTTGGATTAACTATTTTATCTACATTAAAAAATAACCTGGGCAGCCTGAATAAAATCAAACGCGTGATAAAAGTGCTGGGTATGGTCAGCTGTCCTTCCGATTTTGAACAACATCCATATGTAATTAATGGCTGTAGTGAATTATTTGCCAAAGTTTGGGGCGACGATAACGGCATTGGTGTCCGGAGCGCGGTTGGCATGGGATCGCTTCCAGGAAATATTCCGGTTGAAATTGAAGCCTTGTTTGAATTATATTAAATTGATGATATGTTTATATTTGATGCCCACCTCGACTTAAGCATGAATGCAATGGAATGGAACCGCGACCTGAAGTTACCGGTTGCCACCATCAATGAAAGGGAAAAAGGCCTGACAGACAAACGCGACAGGGGTAATGCTGTTGTATCGTTACCCGAACTCCGGAAAGGAAATATCGGCCTTGTAGTTGCTACGCAGATTGCCAGGTATGTTTCACCTGAGAACCCTCTTCCAGGCTGGCATTCACCTGAACAAGCCTGGGCACAGACCCAGGGACAACTGGCATGGTACAAAACAATGGAAGCAGCAGGGGAAATGGTTCAGGTATATGACAAACTCTCTCTTGAGAAACACCTGCAATTGTGGAATAATGGAATAGACAACATAAAAAAACCAATCGGTTATATCCTGAGCCTGGAAGGAGCGGATTCGATCATCGATTTGTCTTACGTCGAAAAAGCATATTCCTACGGACTAAGAGCAATCGGTCCGGCGCATTATGGTCCCGGTCGTTATGCACAGGGAACTGATGCTACTGGGTTTATGGGTGCTGCAGGCCAGGACCTCCTAAAGGAAATGGAGCGATTGAATATTATCTTAGATGCAACGCATTTGTGTGATGACAGTTTCTGGGAAGCGCTGGATCATTTTAATGGAAGGGTTTGGGCGAGCCATAATAATTGCCGAAGTCTTGTTAACCATAATCGACAATTCAGTGACGACCAGATCAGGGCATTGATCGAAAGAGATGCAGTTATAGGAGGAGTGCTCGATGCCTGGATGATGGTACCTGATTGGATCAGAGGTGTTTCTGAGCCAGTATCGATGCAATGTAAAATGGAAGTCTTAGTGGACCATATTGATCATATTTGCCAGCTTGCAGGAAATTGCCTTCACGTTGGAATGGGATCAGACCTTGATGGCGGATATGGAAAGGAACAAGCCCCATATGACCTTAACAGTATTGCCGACCTTCAAATCTTTATAACACTACTTAAAAAGAGGGGGTACGGACAACTGGAAATTGAAAATATTATGCATGGTAACTGGATCCGTTTCCTGCGGGAAACCTGGAAATAATAATTGACACCGGCCAATTTTTTTCATGAGAGAATTTAACCAACACCTTAGACAATTATTACTGCTGGGAATAATCCTGTCACTTATTGCAGTGCTTTTCATTTCGCTGAATGCATTTATTCCGGGCATTTTAGGTACAATAACTTTATATATACTTAGCCGGGAAAAATATTTCCATCTGGTATATCAAAGGAAATGGCGCAAAGGTTGGACAGCTGGTTTATTTCTTTTTTTTTACCTGGTAATTCTAGGTGTTCCTTTTTACATTATAATATTATTACTCAGCCCGCGCGTTAATGAATACTTAAGCCACCCCGATAAATTTATTGACCCTGCGAAAAACCTGTTAACCATTATCCAGGAAAGGTGGGGACTCGATTTACTATCCCCAACTGCACTTAATACATTTTTTGGTAAATTATCTGCAACTATACCCGGACTTATTAACAGCACCACAAACCTGCTGTTTAACCTTGTACTGATGCTTTTCCTGCTTTATTATATGTTGTTAAACGGGAAAACTATTGAATACTATTTTTACCATATAACGCCTCTAAAAGAAAAAAACATCCACACGCTGGTAACTGAAACTAAAAAAAACATCAAAGCCAATGCACTTGGTATACCGTTAATTTCCATCATACAGGGTATCATTGCTACGATAGGTTATTATATTTTCCACCTGCCGGACTTCCTGATTTGGGGTTTACTCACCGGACTTTTCGCGTTTTTCCCAATAGTAGGTACAATGATTATTTGGGTTCCGATCGTAATCTATCTTTATGCCATTGGTCAACACTGGCAAGCCACAGCTATTATGCTCTATAGTCTTATCATTACTGGAAATATTGACTCTGTGGCGAGAATGACGCTGCTAAAAACTATTGGTAATGTGCATCCGGTAGTTACAATTATTGGCGTAATTTCCGGGTTAAGTCTTTTCGGTTTTATAGGAATCATTTTTGGCCCATTGCTGGTAAGTTATATTGGGGTATTATTTACTATATACCGAAATGAATTCACCCAGGCTGAAGATATTTCCAATAAATGAACCGGATCCCTTTTGGTGGGCTGTACTTATTTACGGCTCATTTTCAAAAAACGGCTGATCAGGAAAGCCGATGCAAGCGTTAACCCGGCAATAAATCCTAACCACATTCCTTTTGCGCCCATTCCAAAAACAAAGCCCAGGACACAACCCAGTGGCAGTCCAACCACCCAATATGCAATACCAACAAGAACGGTAGGAACTCTTACGTCTTTAATGCCACGCAATAAGCCAGCGCCAATGGCCTGAGTGGCGTCTGATATCTGGAATACGGCTGCATAGAGCAGGAGCATAGCCGCAAGGTGAATTACATCATAATTACTATTAAAAAATAAGGGAAGCTGGTTACGAAATAAAGCAAAAGAAACTGCGCAGAAAATTCCATAAACAAGTGCAGTTAGCAAGGTACTTCTGCCGATAACTGATATTTTTGTCCAGTCATTTCTCCCGAAAGCATTACTCACCCTGATAGAACCAGCCTGGGCTAATCCCATTGACACCATAAAGGTGAATGCTGCACAACTCAATGCGATCTGGTGGGCTGCCTGCGGTACCGCGCCGAATGTCCCAATCAGGATTCCGGATACTGCGAATGCACCGGCCTCCATGCCAATTTGTAAACTGCTGGGAATCCCTATGTGAAGCAAATCCTTAAGGGTCTTTTTATTCAGTATCCACTGGCTTTTTCTTGCTGCGATGTATATGCGAAAAGTAGAATGCTTCCATATAATAATACCAAGAACTATAAATAACATACTCCTGGTTATGAGCGTTGCCCAGCCCGCACCGGCCAGTTCCAGTCGAGGAAAACCCCAGTTGCCATAAATTAGTAACCAGTTTAGCAGGATGTTTATTGGCATTCCTGAAAGTGAAAGCAGCATGGCCGTTTTGGTAAACTCCAGTCCGTCTGTAAACTGTTTTAAGGTCATAAACAACAGCATGGGTATAATAGAAAAGGACATCAAACGCATAAAGGGCATGGCTAAACGAACAACTTCAGGATCCTGTCCCAGGTGAAATAGTAAGGGTTGGAAAATGAAAAGAAGTGCGAAAATCAACACGGCAGTTATTGTGCAAAGTAGAAACCCGTTGAATAAGTAATGGGACACCAGCAGTACCTCCTTGCGGCCATGAGCCATGGAAACCATTTGGGATACAGATATGGTCATACCAATGCCTAAAACAAATGGGATATTCATGGCATTCAGCACAAGTGCTGAGGCAGCAAGTTGTTTATAGCTTATTGCACCCACCATGGCCGCATCAATAATATGTAAGGCCATTTGCGCCAGCTCGCCGATAATAATCGGCAAAGCAAGTTGTAAAGTGCTGTATGCTTCTCTGCGCAACATGATCCTGATGGTTTAAAAGACGGCAAATGTAAAAAAATCTACCTTTAGGGGCATGAAATTCGAACAATACAATATTTCTCCTGATATCAAAGAGAGTTTAGCCGAACTGGGATTTAAACGGCCGACAGATATCCAGTTCAAGGCAATTCCTTCCATTCTTAAGGGAGAAGATGTATTAGCCATCGCCCAAACAGGAACAGGTAAAACCGCAGCATTTGCCATTCCTGTATTGCATCTGTTGCAACAAAAACAGTTAAACCGTAGGGTAAGCCACCAACTTCGATGCCTTGTAATGGTGCCCACGAGGGAACTGGCAATACAGATAGCAACTGTTTTTGAACAAATTGGCCAATATACTGATCTCAATATACTGGGTTTATTTGGAGGTGTGGACCAGGAAGAGCAGACCAGGCAGTTGAAAAGGGGAGTGGACATACTGATTGCAACTCCCGGTAGAATGTTTGACCTGATCAACCAAAAGTTTATTGACCTGAGTACAGTGCGCATATTAGTACTTGATGAAGCCGATCATATGCTGGATCTTGGTTTTAACAGGGATATCAGGGATGTAAAAAGGCTATTACCAAGGGAACATCAAACTTTATTTTTCTCAGCAACAATCGATGAAAAGATCAAAGACCTTGCATATGCACTGGTCAGGAATCCAATCCGGATACAAGTATCGCCACAGGATCCGGTATCAAAAAATGTGAGCCATGCTGTAGCTTATGTGGAAATGGATGATAAAAGGTTTTTCCTGGAACGGCTTGTAAAAGAATTACCCGATAAAAAAATTCTCGTTTTTGTGAGAACCAAGGTACGGGCAGAACGGGTTATGCAGGCTATGCAACGGGTAGGTATAACTGCAATAACTATGCATAGTGGAAAGGAGCAGGACGATCGGCTTCAGGTAATGGACAAGTTTAAGGAAGGTGAAGTAAAAATGCTGATAACAACCGATGTGAATGCCCGAGGTATTGATATCCCGAATGTTGATTATGTGGTAAATTATGATTTGCCCGATCTTCCTGAAAATTATGTACACCGCGTGGGCCGCACCGGGCGAGGTATTCATAAAGGCCAGGCAGTTTCTTTTTGCAGTACGGAAGAAAAACCGGTTCTTGAAAAAATACAGCAGTATATCGGTAAAGATATCAGGGAAATGACAATCAATAAAGATGCATACCGTGAAACTATAGGCTTTTCAGAAGAAGTTCCCCACGACAACTGGCGACAGTTGCTGGAAGATGACAAAAAAGCTGTTGCAAATGCAAGGAAAAAGAAAAAGAAATAGGCTTACGGTAAAGGAGTCGATATTTAATATGGAATCTAACTGCACAAAAAGAATCGGGTTTGGTGTATTATTCCTCCTGTTCTCATTTTTTTCCTTAGCCCAGAAGGAAGTTATCCCTGTTTTTATTGCAGGAACAGAGGGATACAAAAGTTACCGTATTCCGGCAATCATAAGTCTGCCTGATGGCAAGCTTTTGGCGTTTTGTGAAGGAAGGGTTGAGGGTGTGGATGATTTTGGCGATATTAATATCGTTTTGAAAAAAAGCAATAATAAGGGGCAAACCTGGACCCCGCTTCAAACTATTGTGGATTTTGGAAATTTGCAGGCTGGCAATCCGGCACCTGTTTTGGATATGACTGATCCCTCTTATCCAAATGGAAGAGTATTCCTTTTTTACAACAGTGGCAATAACCTCGAAGGAGAAGTCAGAAAAGGAAATGGGCTTCGTGAATCCTGGTTTATCAGTTCAACAGATGGTGGACTAACCTGGTCGCCCCCCACAAATATAACCGCTTCAACACATCGCCCTAATAAACCGGAAATTAATCAGTCCTATACATTTCCTGATGATTGGAGAAGTTACGCCAACACACCCGGACATGCGATTCAATTGAAGACCGGTATTTACAAGGGTAGAATTTATGTGGCGGGTAATCATTCAGCAGGAAATCCACTGCCAGATTTCAGTGATTATAAAGCACATGGATTTTATACCGATGACCATACAAAAACATTTCATTTAAGTGATGTGATTCCCGTACCAGGTGGAAATGAATCAATGGCTGCAGAATTATCAGGCAACCGACTGATGGTGAACACTCGTAACCAGAAAGGTGAAACCCGGGCAAGGTTAGTAAGTATCAGTAGTAATGGGGGGCAAAGCTGGGACACCACTTTTTTTGATTATCAGCTTCCTGACCCGGTCTGCCAAGGCAGTATCTTAACACTACGTTACAGGAAACACAGGAATATTATCGCGTTTTGCAATGCAGCCGACACCCTGTTCCGGGATAACCTAACCTTAAGGATTAGTTACGATGAAGGAAAAAACTGGAATAAAAGTATGGTTATCGATAAGGGTAATAATACCAGCAATAGCGACCACGTCGCCTATTCCGATATGGTTATTTTAAGCAGAAAAAAAATTGGCATTTTGTATGAGCAAATGAATTATTCGAGAATTGTTTTTACAGTGGTAAAATGGTAATTCTAAACTGGAATTTTCAATTCACTGTTTTCAGGAATCTGATCAATCCTTTCATATAGGTTTCCTGGTCATCATACATACTCATGTGACTGCCATTTTCGCAAAATAAATAAGTCCCATTTTGAACTTGGGTTGACATCCATTTCATATGTTCAGGATCCATAGTATCGTATTTGCCGCCAATAGTAAGTGTAGGTACTTTTAATTTAGGCAGGTCTGCTTTCCGGTCCCAATGTTCCAATTTTCCGGATATGCCAAACTCACTGGGGCCCTGCATTGTAACATAGAGGGACTGGTTTGTTTTCCCCAAGGAACGGCTCACCGGCTCCGGCCACTGCGCCAAAGGAATACGGCAAATATGTTTTTCATAAAAATTGGGCATCAGCAATTCCATGTATTTAGGATTGCTGAAATCTTTTTTAGCCTCTATCTGCCTAATGGTATCCAGGACCTTTTGGTCGAATTGTCTGGCAAGCACATTTTCAGCATATTTACCGTAATCCGGACAACTGGACATCATGTTGGAAATTATCAGCCCTTTCATCTGGTCCTGATATTTTAAGGCATATTCCAAAGCCAGTATTCCTCCCCAGGAATGACCCAGCAGGAAGAAATTATCTTTATTCAATCCCAACGCCTGCCTTACCTGTTCAACTTCTTCCACATAACGGGGCAGGTCCCACATGGAAGTATCATTGGGATTATCGGAGTTTCCACAACCTAGTTGGTCATAATAAATGAATTCTATCCCTTCGGAAGGAAGGAAGTTTTCGAAGCATTCGAAATATTCATGGGTTGCACCTGGGCCACCATTCAATAAAAGCATCCGGATTTTTGGATTGTTTCCAAACTGCTTGGTCCATACTTTGAATTTCCCTTTTGGTGTTTGGATGGAAACCATTTTAACCCCACCGGTTTTAATCCCGGTTTCGGGGGATGTGAAATAATCTTTTACAATCTTTTGCTCTTGGGTCGTTTCTTCATTCTGTTTACAAGAGGAACAAAAAATCCACGAAGAAAAGATAAGTAAGGCAGCGTAAATATTCCTAAACTTCATATGAAGGGTTAAATATTTATAATGATAGCTGAATAAATGCTTTACCAATATTATCTATTATATCAGTAGCTAATACAGATTCCATTCCCCATTGAATACTGGCCAATTCACCAGATAAACCATGCAGGTAAACACCCAATAAAGCAGATTGGTCAGGTGTATATCCTCTTGCCAATAACCCTGTAAGGATTCCTGTTAATACATCACCACTGCCTCCTTTGGCCATGGAAGCATTTCCACTAAGGTTGAAATAAGCCTTGCCACCCGGCATGGCAATAAAACTTCTATGGCCTTTTAATACAATTATCAATTGGTGTTTGCGGGCTAATTCCATAGCTTTTCCCAATCGTTCACTTTCATTAACAGAAGCACCAGCCAGCCTTTCAAACTCTTTAGGATGGGGTGTCAAAATAGAGAAAGGGGGAATTTTTCCCAGCCATCCTGAATGCATTGCGAGGATATTTATCGCATCAGCATCCAATACTATTGGACGGTTAAAATTTTGAATCAATTGTTCCAGTAATGCTGAAGTTTGTTGTGCAGTTCCAATACCCGGACCGCAACCAATTGTCTTGTATGGCGATAAGTCAGGCAAGTCACCTGCAAGAAAATCGTTTCCTTTAGTTATTGCCATTGCTTCCGGGAGGGCAGTTTGCAAAACGATCAATCCCTTTTCCGGAATAAGGCAGGAGAGTAGTCCGGTACCCGATCTTAATGCAGCTTTTGCAGCCAAAAGAGCGGCACCCATTTTACCTGCTGCTCCTACTAACAATAATGCATGTCCGAAATTGCCTTTATGGGCAAAGGATTTTCTGGTAATAATGATACTGGCAGCCAAGGTTTGGTCAACCAAATCATAAGCAGGCTGGATAGTCGTCAGGAAATGGGGATCCAAGCCAATATCAATCAATTCAATATTACCAAAATAAGGAGCATTTTCCGCCAGCAGTAAAGCTGGTTTGTAGCATTGAAAACTAAGTGTTATGATTGCTTTAATGGCAGGATAGGGTAATGTACTTCTGTCTGCAAAGAGACCACTGGGAAGGTCGATACTGATGACCGGGTTCCCGGATTCGTTAATGTGTTGAATTAATTCAGCCATTCTGCCTTCAACGGCGCGATTTGTTCCAGTACCCAGGAGAGCATCAATTACTATGTAGGTCTCTGGAATAACAGGTAAGGGGATACCTGGTTGCAGGAAATGAATATTAACCGGAAGGTTATGCAACAATTGAAGATTCTGTTGGAATTCAACAGTACCTAATTGTCCAAATTCAAGGATGAAAACATCTACTGGGCGCCCCTTTTCATGCAGCATTCTGGCAATGGCTAACCCGTCTCCGCCATTATTTCCTTTACCGCAAAAAATATAAAACTGCTGTTGCTGGAGGATCTTCTGGTTTTCCATCCAGTCCACGCAGCGCTTTGCGGCTCTTTCCATAAGGTCAACGGAAGATACCGGCTCATGTTGCAGGGTATATTGGTCCCACGCCCTAACTTGTCCAGCTGATAAAACAACCATACTGGAAAGTACAAAAAAAGATGTTTGGTTGAAAGATTACTGTGAACCGCCCGTTGCCATATTATTTACCCCTTCAGTTTCGGCGTCCTGAAACAGGTTATTACTTTGTTTATAGTCACCGAAAAGGTCGCACAATTGTTTAGCCTTGTAAATACAGCGGTTATATTTATTGCCTAAAAGGATAATCGTAGCTTTTTCTTCTGGCATCCTGATGAAAACAGTATTATTTCCGTGCCACCAGCCATTATGGTAAACAATCTTCTTTCCATTATCAACTTCTGTTAAGCGCCAGCCCAATCCGTAGTTCCTGTGACCGGCTTTTTCATAACTATAGCCTGTGAAGGCGGCCATTAAAGTGGAATCTGCGAAAATTTTGCCATTATACATTGCCTGGTCCCATTTCAACATATCCCGAACGGTGCTATATACATTTTTATCACCATAAACCAGGTCCATAAATTCCAGGCCATATTTCCGGTTATTCCACTCAAAAGAAGGCATCGACCTTTCATAATCAGCCTGGCTAAATACATAAGTGTCGTTCATCTGGAGTGGCTTAAAAAAAGTCTCCTCAAGATAATTATGGAATGGTTTCCCCGTCACTTTTTCAACTACTAGGGCAAGCAGGGCAAAATTGGTATTGCAATAAGTAAACCTGGTTCCAGTTGGGAATTGTAATGGGGGGTGGTATTTATAAAGGCAGGATAATACATCCAGGTTGGTTACATATTGCTTTTTGTCCCATTTATAAGCTTCCAGGAAATTAGTATAGTTAGGCAGACCACTCCGGTGGCTTAAAAGCATTTTAAGAGTGGTGCCAGGGTAAGGAAATTTATCAAAATAAAGGGAAAGGTCATCATCCAGATTCAACTTTCCATCTTGCCATAATTTCAATACAGCCATGGCGGTAAAGGTCTTAGAGACAGATGCCAGGTGAAATGCATCATGTTCACCTAATTGACTGGTTTTCAATATTGGATCACGATAACCCGTGTATTTTTCAGCAATAATTTCGCCATCTTTTGCTATTAGGTACGCTCCGTTAAAACCACGGCTCCCAAAGTTTTTTTCAAAAAATGTATTGATTGCGGAAGTATATTTTTCAGTAGTAACAGCATCTGCATGCTGGCTAACCTGAATCACCATAGGAGACCCCTTTGCTTTATTAGCAGTTAGTGATGCAGATGGATTTTGGCGACAGCTGGTCAGGATAGTAGTTATTGCCAGCAATTGTACTAATCTGTATTTCAATCGATTCTATTTAGATTAAAATGGATAAGGATTACACAAATATAACGGTCTATGGCTCTCAAATTGTATGCCTAAGGCATTTTTTTGGCTGTATTTATGGTTAAAATCCAGGATATTTGCAAATAGCAAGTAATTGATATGGAACCAAAAACGAGTTATCCTAAAGATAAAATCAACATTTTATTTCTTGAAAACATCAGCGACAAAGCAGTAAAACACTTTCAGCGTATGGGTTATGCTTCGGTGCGCAAGCTTGGTGGCGCACTTTCTGAGGCAGACCTTATCAGGGAAATCAAGGATGTGCATTTGCTTGGCATCCGGTCCAAGACCCAGATAACCGAAAAAGTATTAGCCGCAGCTACAAAATTACAGGCTATTGGTTGTTTTTGTATAGGCGTCAACCAGGTAGACCTTAAGGCGGCGACAAGGAACGGGGTGGCGGTTTTTAATGCACCCTATTCAAATACCCGTTCTGTAGCCGAACTGGTTATTGGATTAGCAATTATGCTGATAAGACGCATTCCTGATAAGAACAAGGCAGCACATGAGGGTGTTTGGATGAAAGACGCGAAAGGAAGTTTTGAGATCAGGGGAAAAACCCTGGGTATTGTGGGTTATGGCAATATTGGCACACAGGTAAGTGTTCTTGCCGAAGCTATGGGTATGAAAGTGATCTTTTACGACACACTTACCAAATTACCATTGGGCAATGCAATAGCTGGTAAAACGCTGAAAGATGTATTAAGCCAGTCAGACATTGTTACTTTACATGTTCCAGAAACTAACCTGACGAAAAACATGATTAATAAAAGCACCTTAAAATATTTCAAGAAGGGTTCCATCCTTCTGAATTATGCAAGGGGTGAGGTCGTTGATCTTGAAGCTTTAGCAAAAAGCCTGCAGGATGGACAGTTAAATGGGGCCGCCATTGATGTTTTTCCTTGGGAACCAGAAAAGAACGGGGACCGCTTTCAAACCCCGTTGCAGGGTTTACCAAACGTAATTTTAACACCACATATCGGTGGCTCAACTGAAGAGGCGCAGGAGAATATTGGGGAAGATGTTAGTGTTAAGTTGTACCAGTACCTGGAAATGGGTACGAGCTTTGGTTCACATACAGTTCCATCATTAAGTTTGCCGCCACAGGAAGGTACCCACCGGATATTGCATATTCACAGAAACGTTCCTGGTGTGCTATCTGCGATTAATACGGAACTCTCTAAACACAAAATAAATATCCTGGCCCAATACCTTAAAACCAACGAAGACATTGGTTATGTGGTATTGGATGTCGATAAAAAATTGTCGAGCCAGGCCCAAAAATTGCTCAGGGATGTTAAAGATACCATTAAAGTGAGGTTGCTGTACTAGGTCATTAAATTTAACAGTATGAAACTGGTAATAGCTGGTGGTGGGTTTGGGGGACTAAAACTGGCCAGGCTTTTAAACAATAAAAAAGGTTTTGAAATAATCCTTATTGACCGGTTTAATTATCACCAATTCCAGCCTTTGTTTTACCAGGTGGCTACAGCAGGTCTGGATGCCAGTAATATTTCATTCCCGCTTAGAAAAATCTTTCAAAAAAGCAAGAATGTGCGGATCCGGATGGCAGAAATAAAACGGATTGACACTTCTGCAAAAAGAGTAGTTACTGATTCTGGAGACATTGAGTATGATATTTTAGTGCTAGCGACAGGTGCTGGCACTAATTTTTTCGGTAATGCAGAATTAGAGCAGAATGCTTTTCCCATGAAATCAACTGTTGAAGCCCTGCAAATTCGCCACTGCCTTATGGAGAACCTGGAACGGGCTGTAACTTCAGCTGATGAACTGGAATTAAGCCGGTTGATGAATATTATCGTTGTTGGGGGTGGACCAACTGGTGTCGAAATATCCGGTGCAATTGCAGAAATGAAATTGTTTGTTTTACCTAAAGACTATCCCGAGCTTGATTTTAGTAAAATGTCGATTTTCCTGCTTGAAGGATCAGGTAAAGTTCTTGGATCCATGAGTGCAAAAAGTTCTTCCCAGGCAAAAAAATACCTGGAAAAATTGGGTGTTATAGTTAAGCTTAATACACAGGTAAATTCATATAATGGATTGAACCTGAAATTATTAGATGGAAATATAATTCCTTCTGCAACTGTTATTTGGGCTGCTGGTATAAAAGGGAATATACCCGGTGGCTTTGAATCACTTTCATTCAAAAAAGGTAACCGACTTGAGGTCGATTTATTTAACCAAGTAAAGTACATGGACCATATTTATGCAATAGGTGATATAGCCGCTATGCCTTCAGCCAATTATCCTAATGGCCATCCGCAGGTAGCATCGGTTGCCTTGCAACAAGCAAAAAACCTTGCTAAGAATTTAAAAAAACAATTAAGGAAAGAGTCAGGTTTGCAGGCTTTTAATTTTAATGACCGGGGATCTATGGCAACCGTTGGCAGAAACCTTGCAGTTGTAGACATACCTAAACCTAAGTTTCATTTTGGAGGATTTCCTGCCTGGCTCATTTGGATGACACTTCACTTAATGCTAATTCTTGGGGTAAAAAACCGTCTCTTCGTTTTCCTGAACTGGCTTTACAATTACCTGACTTATGACCAATCACTTCGCCTGATTTTTAGTGAATTTACCAGAGGAAAAACTTCCGCAGGTAGATTATAACATAAAGATACTATTTAACATAATATAAATTATAAGACATTCGGAAACTAAAAGAGCAACCTCATAAATGAAGTGGCTCTTTTAAGATGCTGTATAAACTAGTGAATTTTATCTACATTATTGAATTTGTCTTCGTAGACCTTTAATTTATCTTTATTGCCTTTATTATCGTAAATAGTGATCAACAAATCATAGGCATCTTTCAGGTAACCTTTTTCGTCCATTTTCAATTTTCCCTTTCCTCCAAGAATCTCATCAACTTTTTCCAGATAAGGAACTGCAGCATCAAATTTCTGAGTAATTAACCCACGTAACTCATCTTTTTTCTTCAGTTCTTCGGGCTTTAGTTTGCCTCCCTGAGGCGGACGGATTGCTTTATTCTGGTTGTTAAAATCAACCCCCTGGTTATATTGGATTTGTCCAAGTACCAGGTAAGCTGCAGCATAATCAGGTTTTTCACCAATAACCCTTTTTAGGTTTTCTTCTGATTTAGCAATCAGTTCAACTGAATTGGGTGGTCTTTGGGCCAGGTCTGGTTTGTAGGCATCCTGATACATTTCAACAGCATAATTATACCGGATGGGTGTATTAGCAGGGTCTTCAGCCAGGACTGATTCATACAATTTATATAATGCGGGTTTATCGCCTTTTTCTCTGGCCATATCTAACTCATAGGCTGACCAGAATGGATCTTTTGGAAAAACTTCTTTTCCCAGGGCAAGGTATTTACTTGCTGTTGCAGCATCTTTTTTAGTGTTATAATTGTAATCAACCAGCCATTTGTAAATTTCCACCATTCCCTCGCCATTCACTTTTGCTTCGGCAAGTTTGGCATAATATATTGCAGCATCGTCTTTTTTGTTGGCTTTTTCAGCACTTATCCCTGCATAAAGTACTACGGTAGTATCCAAAGTGATATTACTCCATTTCTTAGAAATCATGTACTCACTTACAGTAAGGCATTTCTTGAAATTATCAAATGCAGGCTCAAATCGATTCGCATTATAATTATCTGCACCCACTTTAAAATATCCCTGGTAAATATCCATAACTGGTTTATAATTATCCAGTTGCATTAAAACTAACTGACCTTTCTCGTCAAGCACAACATACTGTTTAAGTGCTTCAAAAGCCGTCCACCTTGCATCAGGTGTGCCTGCTGCCAATGCCGGGTCCTGCGCAATTTCAGAATATATTTTTGCTTTAGTATACCAACCTTCTATGCTCTTTGCATTTTTCTCAGTGGCCAGGTATTGGTCAATCTGGGTTTTTGCTTCTGCCAGTTTTTTGGATTTTAAGTAATCCTTCGCCTTATCGAGGCTTTGGGCAAAAGAGGCTAATAAGGTAAATGCCAGCATCGTTGTAAGAAAGCACTTTTTCATCAGTCTTATTTTTGTTTGTAGGTTTTGATATTACTCCACGGGGGTTGATTGTCCGTCAGATGTATTTTCCGATTTATTGGTTGTGTCTGCATTGGGAATTTCTTCGCCATTCACAATATCTTCACTATCAATGGGCTGGTTTTCCACTTCCACCTCGTCAATTTTAGTAATTGCTGCAATTTCATCATTGCCCTGTAAACTAATCAGTTTTACTCCCTGAGTAGCCCTGCCAGCTTCCCGAATATTACTGATAGCTGTACGAATAGTCAAGCCACTTTTACAGGTGATCATCAGGTCCTGGCTTTCCTTTACATCCAGTATTCCGACCAGTGGCCCTGTTTTCTCCGTAACGCTAATCGTCTTAACTCCCTTACCTCCACGATTAGTAATCCTGTATTCATCAATCTGGGTCCGCTTTCCAAATCCTTTTTCACTGACAACTAAAACAGTTTTATCAGTTTCGTCCTTTTTGACACATATCATGCCAATTACTTCATCAAGTTCTCCATCAACTTCAATACCAGCGACTCCTATAGCGCCCCTGCCGGTTGGGCGGACTTTATCTTCGGGGAACCGTATGGCGCGGCCACTTTTTACAGCCATCATAATTTCGGAACTACCATCTGTCATCCGGGCATCTAACAGTTGATCGCCTTCAACGATAGTGATAGCGTTTACACCTGTTTGACGGGGCCGGCTAAAATCTTCCAGCAATGTTTTTTTAATGATGCCCTTTTTAGTACAAAGAACAATATAATGTGATTTTACAAATTCCTTATCATCAAGGTTAGATACGTCAATAATTGCACGAACCTTGTCATCAGGTGGCAATTGCATCAGGTTTTGGATTGCCCTTCCCTTGCTGTTTTTTTCACCTTCAGGAATTTCATACACTTTAAGCCAGTAACAACGGCCTTTTTCGGTAAAGAAAATCATGGTATGGTGGGTGGAAGCGACAAAAATATGCTCAAGGAAATCTTCATCCCTCGTCCTGCCTCCCTGTGCACCCCGTCCTCCCCTTCGCTGCGACCGGTATTCAGTTGCTGATGTCCTTTTAATATAACCCAGATGAGAAATAGTAATCACAACATCTTCTTCGGCAATGAAATCAAGTATATTCATTTCATCTGCGAGATAAGTGATTTCCGATTTCCTTGGAGTTGCAAATTTTTCTTTTACTTCCACTAATTCCTTCTTGATCACTTCATACCGCATTCCTTCATTACCCAGTAATTCCTGCAGGTGAGCTATTAGCTTCATCAGGGAGTCATATTCTTCCCTGATTTTTTCCCTTTCCATGCCAGTAAGCCTTTGTAACCGCATTTCCAGGATAGCTTTTGCCTGAATTTCATCAAGGCCCCAACCTGCATTCACCAGGTTTTCCTTGGCTATATCGGGTGTTGACGAACTCCTGATCATGGCAATCACTTCATCAAGGTGATCAAGTGCTATCAGGTATCCCTGCAACAAATGCGCACGTTTCTGCGCTTCTTTCAACTCATATTTTGTACGTCGAACAACAACTTCGTGCCTGAATTCTACAAATTCATGGATCAGGTCGCGAAGGTTCAGGGTACGTGGCCTGCCTTTTACAAGGGCAACGTTATTTATACCAAAAGAAGTCTGTAATTCTGTGAATTTGTACAATTGATTCATCACCACGTTAGCAACAGCATCGCGTTTCAGGTCAATAACAATACGTGTTCCTTCTTTCTGGTTAGATTCGTTGTTAACGTGTGCGATTCCCTCAATTGTTTTTGCAATTACTAACTGACCTATTTTATCACAAAGAGTATCCCTGTTAACCTGGTAAGGTGTTTCAGTAATAATAATCTGTTCGCGTCCGCTGGGTTTTGTATCTATATGCATTTTGCCACGCAATACAACCCTTCCGTGTCCGGTAGTAAGACCTTGACGAACACCATCCATCCCCCAAATAGTTCCGCCGGTAGGGAAATCCGGGGCTTTTACATATTTAATAAGGTCTTCAGCACTAATATCACGGTAATCAATGTATGCAATACAACCATCAATTACTTCGCCGAGGTTATGGGGCAGCATATTGGTGGCCATACCCACAGCAATACCTGTAGAACCATTCACCAGCAATTGAGGGACCCTTGTTGGAAGCACAGTAGGCTCTTCCAGTGAATCGTCAAAGTTGAGTTGGAAATCAACAGTATCTTTTTCGATATCCTCGAGCATCGCTTCCGCAAATTTTTGCAGTCGAACCTCTGTATATCGCATTGCTGCCGGTCCGTCACCGTCCTGGCTGCCAAAGTTACCCTGCCCATCGATCATGGTATGGCGCATACTCCACTCCTGGGCCATCCTAACCATTGTAAAATACACCGATGCATCACCGTGCGGGTGATATTTACCCAATACTTCCCCCACAACCCTGGCCGACTTTTTATATGGCTTATTTGAAGTGATCCCAAGGTCATTCATCGCATACAAGACCCTGCGATGAACAGGCTTTAGCCCATCCCTAACATCCGGCAGAGCACGGCCAACAATCACCGACATCGAATAATCGATGTAAGCTGTCTTCATTTGCTCTTCAATATTGATCTGAATGATGCGGTTGTTATCGTTTGTTTCCAGCGGCGTCAGATTTTCTTCCATGCTTTAAAAGTTAACCGTCTCAATAGTTTTTGTTTATTCGAAATAATGCCTTTTTCAAGGTGGGCAAATCTACCCTTTTTAGCACTCAAAACCTTAACAAATCGGGTCTTTTTAAGCCATTTTTTCCACCAGTATTCACCATCCTTTTTGTACATTTAGGGTTGAATTATTATTTGGGCTTACCGGATTATTCACCACAAAACGGACGGATCATGCAACAGTACAGGTTGTTGCGCAACAACAGGGAAACTGGACCATATACCTGGCAGGATCTTATTGATCTGGGTTTAAAGGCATATGACCTGGTTTGGGCGGAAGGAAAGAGTTCTTCCTGGCGGTATCCTTCAGAGTTTGAGGAACTGAAAGCGCATGCACCACAGGCTACGGAAGACTTTTACGTTCAATTTCATACCCCCGCTTTGGCAAAACAGGTTGCCCAGCCCACTGCTGTAAAATCAGCCACTGTCAAAAAAAACAACCAAAGGAGATATGTTTCGGTTATTTTACCACAAATGACCAAGAAACCCGAGGTCGCAACCATAGTTCAGCCAATTGTTCAACCTATTATTCAACCAGTTGTCCAACCAATTGTCCAGTCCGTTCCCAAATTGCCGGAAAAAACTGAAATCTCACAAAGGGAAGACAGAGATATATCCATTCATGATGCCCTTCCAAACCGCTCCAGGAACCGGTTTTTGATAGCAGGAGCATTCCTTGTGGTCTTGGCTGGAGGTATTTATTTTGGAACCTCACAAAAATCGTGGATAAAACCAAAAGTTATTAAACCAGACCAGCAAGCTGAATCTCCTGAAAAACTCATCAATCCATCTGCCGGAGTAACCGACGAAATTAAAAATGATGATATAGTCCGCCTTCAGCCCAATGCTGTTCTAAATTTTGCAGCTTATAAAAGATATGTGGAAGTTATTCCCGGGAATTTTAAAGTTGGATTTTTTGGGGGGGTATACAACCTTCAGTTAATTGTTAAAAACACCAGTAATAATCCCCTCAAGAATATCGTAATTGCCATTGATTACCTCAACAAAAACAAAACTATTTCTCATACTGAAAACATTAGAATTAATACAATTGAAGCCAACCAGTCTTTAACTGTATTAGTGCCTGATAGCCGAGATGGAATTGCCTTTCAAACCAGAGTTATAAGGGTAAATAATTTATCAGCCCCATAAACTTATTCACCTTATTCGTGTATGGCATATCGATTGAACATAATAGTTTCACATATCCGGCTACGTTAGCAATTATACTACCAGGATTATGACCAATACAGGATTCAGATACTTTGCCTGTTTACCAAACCCTTGGTAAATTCCAGATTCCCGTTAAGCCCGGTAAATATTCAGTTTGGATTGATGTCATTGTACCATACCACGATTTTCATTACAGGCGCATTGAACAAAACAGAGAAGAAACCATAGAATTGGGGCGGCTTGTCCTTACCCCTGGAATAGTAATGTTTTCTTGCAATAAAACCGAAACAATGCCAATTGTATTAGTCATTAAGGTTATCACATTTCTTATAAAGGGAATGGAAAAGCCTTGCAACAAACCGTTGCCGAATTATCTAAAACTATTCGAAATATAGATAGTGTTTAGGTAAAAAGTTATCAAGGCCCACGTAAAAGATGGCAATTTATCCATGTATGGAGTCATCTGTGAAATTTCATCCTGGGTGGAACGATAACAATAAATCCAACTTATTGCGGAACCTCCGCTTCCTTTGTGGATAATATGTTGTAGTCCATATCCCGCAATACAATCTTGTATTTTCCAGGAAACAGGTATAACCAGTAATATCCATCACTTCCTGAAATATAGGTTTGGTCTGCGGGAACAAGCATGCCAATAGGTTTTTTATTGGCTTCATTGAGGTAATATGCCTGCACCATGAACAATTTTTTCTCTGTCGGACGAACGGCAAACTCCTTGCGCTGACCATTCAATGAAAGCCAACCGGGCCTGTTATGGATTGGTGTAGCCAAAGGCAGAATGACCTGTACATCATAATGGTCATTTTCCAGCAAACTCACCGGGGTATCATTTCGAAAAGCAATAACTGGTTCTTTCAACCTGATCTTTGAAGTCAGCAATTGGTAAAAATACCGGCCGTATTCAAAGGAACTGCCTTCGCACATTTCTGTTAGGTCAATTGTAAATGGATTGATACCGGTAAACCGGCGGAATGCCACAGCCATTGGGATATAGTCCTTGCCTATTTTGGCTTCGCTGATATGTGCGTGGCCTGCCAATACCAATATTTTGGCAGCGGGGTCTTTCTGAAGAATAGCCGCAATACGCGCAGCCTGGATAGCGTCTCTTCCTGTACCACTATGATTATCTGAGAGCGTATCTTCATATGGAACCAAAGTAAATCCAATATCCAGTGCTTTCCGCACTAATTCCCCGGCAATGGGTTCTGCGGTGAAATATCCAGTCCTTATATCCACTTCACCTAAACTCCGGTCAGAACGGTTATTCAATAGTTCCATAGCCAGGTAACGGAAGCCCGATTGGTAAAAATCTTTTAACAATCCCAGGATAAATGCGCGATGCATTGCCATATGGTGCGCTTCATTAATCATAATTACCCGTTCCTCTGCCGCCCTCGATAAAATATAACCACGCGCATCCCTGAACTGCACTGACTTCATAGTATCGAGGAAAAGCCGGGCATCCTGGTAACCAGCCGCTGAAATGGAATCATAATCCTTTTGGCCATAAAGAGCAGCAGTCAGGTAATCACCGGCAAAAGCAAAATCCTGAGCCATTATGGTGAATTTTCCCGGTGTTTCTGCAAAGCGGCCAGCCATTTTCCCAGAACCAAGGGCTGCCAGATGTCGGTATATTGGTTTCAGGTAATTGAACCCTTTCAAATCATATAAAGGATTTCGAATAATTCCTGAATCCTGCAACAAAGAATCTTGCAGGATATGCTGCTGTAATTGTTGCAAGGGTGCCGTTAGCTGTGATTCAGCCCAAAATGGAAATAATATACAAAGACCCGAAACCAGGAATAATTTCATGTTGCAAATAGAAGTTAATAAAGCGTATACTCCTGTTAGGGAATGATTAAAAATTTTCGGACAGTAACCGATCAGAAAGTTCTTTCATTCCTGCAGTAGCCAGGTTTTCTATTGCAATAAGGTTGGGCAGGGAGATGCTATCAGGTATTTTCTTATCTACTATGAACTTTGGAATATGGTAGGGTGCATAGTTGACCAATCCGGCTGCCGGATAAACGACCAATGAAGTGCCCACAACAGCAAATATGTCAGCTTTCCGCACTAGCTCTGCAGCTGCAGAAATCCTTGGAACCGGTTCTTCAAACCATACAATATCCGGCCGCCATGCTGTTCCGTCAGGTGCCAATTCGCCAGGCAGCATATCCTGAGTAATGGAACTTACTATGTCTGGATTGACCTCGCTTCTCCTTTTCAAAATCTCTCCGTGTAAATGAAGTACATTGTCGGAACCTGCCCTTTCATGCAGGTCATCAATATTTTGTGTCACAATAATTACTTCAAATTTTTCCTGTAATCCGGCCAGCAAAATATGTGCGACATTTGGTATTGCTTCAAATACATTTTTTCTTCTCTGATTATAGAAATTCAGTACCAGGGAAGGATTGCTTTTCCAGGCCCGCGGAGTGGCCACTTGTTCGATATCATAACCCTCCCAAAGCCCATCACTATCACGAAAGGTTTTTAATCCGCTTTCTGCACTAATTCCTGCACCGGTCAGAACAACAAGCTTCTTTTTTTGCATACTGCAAAAATAAAGCCTAAGGTGCTTTACTTCTCACCTGCCATTAGTAAAACTTCATTCCACTCTTCTGTTGTTACCGGTTGGACAGAAAGACGTCCAAGCCTTATCAGCGCCATTTGGGTAAGGGCAGGATTGGCTTTTATTTGAGCTAAACCAACCGGATTTTTCAGCTTCCTGACTGGAGCAAGATCCACTACTAACCAGGCATCTTCTGTTGATGTGGGGTCGGGATAATATTCTTTTACAACTTTTGCTATGCCAATTATTTCCAATCCCTCATTACTGTGATAAAAGAATACAAGGTCATCTTTCTTCATTGCACGCAGATTATTCCGTGCGGCATAATTGCGAACCCCATCCCATAAAGTTCGCTTGTCTTTCACAAATTCATCCCAACTGTATTTGAAGGGTTCAGATTTTACCAGCCAATATGCCATAATTGTGAAGTTTAAAACAATTTTCACCATCCGCTCGCCAGCACATCAGCTATATGCATTGTTTTGATCGGCAGGTTTTTATTGCGGATATAACCATCAAGGTGCATGAGACAGGACAAATCGGTTGATATGATACAGGTGGCGCCTGTTTTCTGGGCATTATTGACCTTTTGTTCTGCCATCGCAATTGAAATGGGCTCGTATTTTACAGCAAAGGTTCCACCAAATCCGCAACAGGTTTCAACATCTTCCATTTCGGCCAATTCAAGTCCTGCTACATTTGCCAAAAGCTTTCGGGGTTCTTCCTTTATCCTGCATTCCCGTAAAGCGGCACAGGAATCATGGTAAGTTGCTTTAACCGGAAGGCAGGCTCCCAGTTTTTCAACCTTTAGTACATTAACCAGAAATTCCGAAAATTCATAGGTACGTGACCTTAAATCCTTCACTTCATTATGGACTGAAGAGTTATCAAATAATTTCGGGTAATAGTTCCTGACAAATCCGGTACAGGATGCGCTTGGTGAAACTATGGGATCATCGCTTCCGCTATTTTCAATGATGAATTTTTCACAAACCGATTTACTTTCATCCCAGAAACCTGCATTAAAAGCAGGCTGTCCGCAACATGTTTGGTTTTCGTTATATTTTACAGTACAGCCAAGCTTTTCCAGTACTTTAACCATATTAAAAGCAGTATATGGAAAAAGCTGGTCAACAAAACAAGGTATGAATAGCTGAACCTGCAAAATTTATAGTTTAAAGCTTTTTTGAAGAGCAATCATTTTTAAAGCTGTAATAGCGGCTTCTTCGCCTTTATGTCCATGTTTCCCGCCAATCCTTTCCTGTGCCTGCTCATCGGTATTAACCGTAAGTACTCCAAATATCACTGGAACCGGCAAAGCAAGATTCAGGGAAGTAACACCATCCGTAACCGCCTTGCAAACATAATCGAAATGAGGAGTATCACCTTTTATCACACACCCCAGCGCAATAAAGGCATTTGGCCTTTCATCCATATATTTCTTAGCTTCCCAAAAAGCCTTAATAGCAAAAGGAATTTCAACAGCACCGGGAACAATTAATGAAAGAATATTTTGTATCCCTTGTTCTGTAAATATCCTGTGGCATCCATTTTCTAATTCATTTACAATTGCTGCATTCCATTCAGTTTTCACAATAACAATACAGGCATCCTTTGCAAGAATGCCTGTATTAAGTGTTAACAAGTTTGCATTTCCAGTACTTGCCATAAATTATATTTGGTCGTAAGGAATTACTCCGTTTCTCCCAGGCGTGCGAGGTATTTATCAACTTCAAAACCTCTTTCAGTGCGTGGATATTTTTCCTTTATTGTTTTGTATGCTTCAATAGCTTCTGCATTTTTACCCAGGCTTTCATACAGGTAACCAGCACGGAACAGATATTCAGAAGAATTGAATTCATCCTTATCAAAAAGGCCGGCTGCTTCACGGTATAATTTAGCGGCTTCTTCTTTTTTACCTTGCTCAGAATACGTATCTGCTAAAAGGCTCTTTGCACGGGCATTAATCTGTGGTGCACCAGTTGAAAAATCCTTCAGGTATTTTTCCGCTTTGGCGTAATCACCTAAACGAAGGTAAGATGCACCAGCATAGAATTTCGAAAGGTTTGCTGCCGGTGTACCACTGTAACGATCTATGATCTTTATAAAACCAGGGTTGGTGGCATCACCATTCAGGGCTAATTGCAGCGAATCCATGCGGAAATAATTCTCCGCCCTGAATATGGCTTCGTTTGCTTTTTCAGTTTTTGGTCCGGATATAAAATATTTATATCCTGCAACACCACCTGCAATAATCACAATTGCAGCAACTCCAATTAAAATATTTTTACTGTTCTGTTGCCAGAATCCGGTAACCTTATCTACGATTTCTACTTCAGGGATTGTTTCCACAGGTATATGCTTATGATCAGCCATATTAAGTTTTTATTTATATTTTAGTCAACTATGAACGGATAAGATTGGTCTACATAAATATCTTTGAGCACTTCACTGTCATCCGGCCATGGGCTTTCTTCAGCAAATTTTACACATTCTTCCACTTCCTCTTCAACCCTTTTATTGATAGCATCAATTTCTGCCTGGGTAGCAAATTTATTGGTCAGTATAGTGGTCAGAACCTGCTCAATAGGGTCCCTTTGTTTGTATTCATCGACTTCCTCTTTGGTACGATATTTCTGGGGATCAGAAATGGAGTGACCTTTATAACGATACGTCTTGATTTCAATCAATGTGGGTCCGTCACCTTCACGGGCACGTTTTACAGCACGCGAAACACTTTCATGTACAGCTTCTGCACTCATCCCGTCTATTGAATCAGCCGGCATTTCATAGGCATCCGCCAATTTATAAATATCAACTACATTGGAGGTCCTTTCCACTGAAGTCCCCATTGCATAGTTATTGTTTTCGCAAATGAAAATCACCGGCAATTTCCACAACATGGCAAGGTTAAATGTCTCATGCAGCATACCCTGGCGGGCGGCACCATCACCAAAAAAGGTGAGGCAAACAGCATCAGTACCTTTATATTTTTCGGCAAAGGCAATTCCAGCCCCTGTTCCGATTTGGGCGCCGACGATACCGTGGCCTCCAAAAAATCTTTCTTTTTTACCGAAGAAGTGCATACTTCCGCCTTTGCCTTTGGCACATCCGGTTGCTTTGCCATACAACTCAGCCATACATGATTTAGCGCTAATACCTTTTGCAAGTGCCAGGCCATGGTCACGGTAGGCTGTAATAAAGGCATCTTCTGCTTTTGTAGCAGTCATACAACCCGCAGCAATGGCTTCCTGGCCAATATAAGCGTGGAAAAAGCCGCGGATTTTACCTTCCATCTTGTATTTCTCTTCAGCCTTCAGCTCGAACTGGCGGATCAACAGCATCAGTTCGTACCAGTACAAATAGGTCTCCTTTGAAAATTTTGTTGCCACAGTTTTTATTTTGAGAGGGGGCAAAGATAAGGGAAATGGGAAATAATTGCAGATTGTTGGGTAAGGATTGTTATGCAATGGAATTATCTTGCAACCGCTTTGTTATCAATACAATCCATATCGGTTTTTCAATATAAGAATTACCTGCAGCAGTCCTGGACATTTCCTGAACGGGTTACTGGTATCACCGGTAGGAACGGAACGGGCAAAACCAATCTCCTGGATGCCATTTATTTCCTGTGTTTTACCAAATCATATTTTCAAAAATCAGATGCCCTGCTGGTGCACCAGGGTGCACAGGGAATGCGTGTGGCAGGTGAATTTTTAAAGGACGGGAATCCATATTTAATCAGTGGGGTCATCAGGGAAACGGGTAAGAAGGAATTTCGTGTAAATGACCAGCTCTGTGACCGGATGGCCGACCACATAGGGAATTTCCCTGCAGTGATGGTCGCTCCGGATGACGTTCAGATAATTACTAATGGCAGCGAAGAAAGAAGGCGCTTCATGGATGCGATTTTTTCCCAGATCGACCACCAGTACCTAATGCAATTAATTCAGTATAACCGCATTTTACTCCAGAGAAACAGCCTTCTAAAACAAATGTCGGAACAGCGCCAGCGTTCTGCCGACCTTCTGGAAGTACTTGACCAGCAATTAATTGGTCCTGCTACTTATGTGTTCTCCAAAAGAAAAGAATACCTGGATAAGTTATTAATATTAATTAATAATCGTTACAACAATATTGCCGGTGAAAATTATAACCTGCAGCTACGTTATGATTCTTCTTTAATGGAAAAATCTTTCCCGGAATTACTCCAGCAAAACCGCGAACGTGATATGCAATCCCAACGTACACAATCGGGAATTCACCGCGATGATATCAATATTAGCCTGAATGACCAGCCCTTCCGCCAAATAGCTTCGCAGGGGCAGCGAAAAAGCTTGTTGTTTGCCTTCAAACTGGCAGAATTTGCCTTATTGAAAGAAGCCAAAGGCTTTGCGCCGATATTATTGCTGGATGATGTCTTTGAAAAACTGGATAACACGCGGATGCAGAACCTGCTATATGAAGTTTGTTTGGTTAATCAGGGACAGGTACTGGTTACTGATACCCATCCCGAAAGGATAAAAGACAGCTTTTCGTCCTTAGGACTGCAATATGGATCAATCATAACAACCCGCTGAAACAGTAAAAAATGGGTACGGATTAACCGGCTGATCTAGGTTGGATATAAAAACGGGACCACTCCGGTTAAAAACAGCACTCTTAACCAAAAGCACAATCAAGACAGGCAACAGTATACAATGGTTGCAGCAACAACCAGTAAACAGCCTACTATCTATTATTTATAGCTTTCCCGGGTAACTGCCTGACCAATTCAGGCCAAAATATTGGATTAGTCGGCTATCTTTGGAGTATGGGAGAATACTCATTATCTGAAGCTATCCAGCAATTCCTGAAAAAAAGCCGGTTAAAAGGTTCAGTTCAGGCCCTGCAGATCACTGATGTGTGGGAAGAAATCATGGGGAAAACTGTAGCCAAGTATACCGAAAGCATTAAAATTTATGGAGATAAATTATATGTAACCACAGCCGTTGCCCCTTTAAAACAGGAGTTGATGTTTCAAAAGGAAAAAATTGTAGAACGCGTGAACGAAGCTTTGGGTGAAAAAATAATCCGGGAGGTGATAATTCAGTAAGTTGCTTTTAATTAAAGCCGGGCCCGTGGGTCAATTACCCCATATAGTAAATCTGATAAGAGGTTAACCAATACAAATAAACAGGCCGATACCAAGACCGATCCCATTACAATAGGAAAATCGAGTTTTTCCAGCGCATCAACGGTAAGTTTGCCTATCCCTTTCCAGCCAAAAATATATTCCACAAAAAATGCACCAGCAAGTAGTTCTGCAAACCACCCGGTAATTGCGGTTATAACCGGATTGAGCGAATTCCTTAAAGCATGTTTCCAGATAATGACTTTTCGGGACAAGCCTTTTGCAACTGCAGTCCGGATATAGTCCTGTTGTAAAACATCCAGTAATGCCGCTCTGGTCAGTTGCGCAATAATGGCCAGTGGCCTTATCCCGAGGGTAACGGCAGGCAAAACCAGGTTGGAAAGGGTCAGGTACCTCCTCCCCGTTTGGGTATCAAGGTCAAACCAGCTTCCGGTCATGTTCAAACCTGTGTATTTGCTCCATACAAATCCAAATAAATAAGCAATGGCAATTGCCATGAAAAATGAAGGTGCTGAAATTCCCAGGATACTGGAAAAAATGGCGCCTGTGTCAAGCCAGGTTCCTTTATTCAGCGCGGCCAGAACTCCAATTGAAATTCCTAAAATGGCAGCAAGTAACATCGCCGCAAATGCCAGCATCAGTGTACCCGGCAACGCTTCCAGGATTACAGCCCCCACTTCCCGTTTGCTTTGGTAGGAACGACGCAGGTAGGGAATTTTGATACCAAAGCGGTGGGCAACAGGACCTATAAATAATCCTTTTAATTCTTTCTGTTGAATTTCACCGGCACTATGAATTGCTATAGGCGAAATATCATTTAGGTATAACAAAAACTGTTTCCATCTTGGCTGATCGAGGTGAAGGTCGCGCCGGATATTTTCCTGTGTCATTTTATCAGCCCTTTGCCCCATTACTAATCTTGCCGGATCCCCAAAACCCTGGAACAATAAAAATACCACCACTACTACCCCCACTAGTACTGCCATTCCGTAGCCCAGTTTTTGTAAGAAAAATCGAATCAAAAGAATATTATGTTTTGGTATTTAATAGCAAGTTTTCCTTAAAATAACTGAAGGGCTGAAATGCCTGCCTCTCCATCCGGTAAAGACCATTTGTCCATGACAGCGCCATCATTAATGAGGTAAAGGGTTACCGGGTAACGGGCAGCTGTTTTAACCGCCACGACATCTGATCTAAGCACAGTAACATTCTGCAGTTCCGAAGACAGGGCTTCTTTTACGGCATCGGCGGCTGGTGTAATGATAAATAGGGGAATCTTTTTTGTGGCGGCAATATCACGCAGTTCAAGTACCAGGTTTTTCAGGTCTGTTAAATCCTTTGGCCTGATTTCCTGAATAAATAACCATTGCATTGGTCCGCGCTCCGACAGGATGGATTGCGTTGTATCAGTACCGCTAGCAGTGATGAGTACAAAATCTTTAATGGGCGGCTCTGCATTTCCTTTGCGTACCAGTTTATCGTAGCGTTTTACAAAATGATAAACTGAGTCATCAAAATCAGCAGGAAATTTTTCTGCAGTAAATTCAAGCTCCTTCCCATTTTTACTATATACAAAAGTGATGACCGTACTATCCGGAATAGCCCCTGGTGGGATCTTTATCTGATTGGCAATTACTTTTCCCTTTTTGTAGGGAAGGCAATCAATTGCGGGAAGGTGACGCAAAACCCACCATTGAAAGCCAAAGCTGAATAAAACTGACAAGCTTAAAATAAGAACACTATTTCGGGCAGGCATTGTTGATACAATACGGTTCCTTTGCCCGAACAGGAACAGGATCAGGAAAAGCAAAAATATGTCTTTGGTAAATGACTGTCCGGCAGTAAGCGGAATACAGTCACCAAAACACCCGCAGGTCCTGATTTTTCCTGAAAAAAGCGCGTAACCGGTAAGGAAAGTAAAGAACACTATCAGACCCAGCAACAACCAGCTGAATAATTTCATCTGCCAACCAATGATTACGGCAATGCCTGCAATGATTTCAAAAGCAATCATCGCGATGGATAAGGCCAATGTATAATCATTCCAGCCATGCAAACCCCAAACTTCAAAGAACTCCTGCATTTTATAGCTTAATCCAAGGGGATCATTAGCTTTAATCATTCCGGAGAAAATGAAGAGAATGCCGACAATATAGCGGGAAATAGTGAGGAGAGGTTTCATTTTTTAGTGAATGGTGATTGGTGAATAGTAAATGGAAATTGGATTAATGAGCTGTTTCGCCGGTATGCTTTCCTTCTGAGATCATGATCAGGGCGAATGCAGAATAGTTAAATATATCAAGGTAGTTTGCTTCGATCCCTTCGCTGATCAGAGTTTGTCCGTCGTTGGCCAGGATCTGCCTGATCCGTAATAACTTTGCCAAAATCAGGTCGGTAAAACTTTCCTGGCTCATATCCCGCCATGCCTCGCCGTAATCATGGTTTTTTTTGGACATCAGTCCGCTTGCACGCTCAACCTGCTCATCGTAAAGGGCTTTAACTTTATCATATGGCAGATCATCAGGGGCGTCAGCGGGTAGGGCCAGTTGTATCAGCCCGATAACCGAATAATTAAGTATACCCATAAACTCCGACTGGATAGTATCCCCAACAAGTTGCTTCCGGTTTTCCTGGATGGTCCTGATCCTCTTGGCTTTAATAAACATTTGGTCAACTATTGAAATCGGACGGTATACCCTCCAGGATGTTCCGTAATCTTTCGTCTTATGCAGGAATATCTCCCGACATTGCTGGATGCTCTGCTGGTATTGCGTATTTGTGTCAGACATTGTTAATCGTAAAAATTGATCATCTTTATCTTTCAAAAATAAGGATTCACCTTCATGTTCACCCTTAATTGCAAAGGACAGCTACTTTCCCTGGAAAAACCAGTAGTAATGGGCATCCTGAACATTACGCCAGATTCATTCCATGCCCCAAGTCGCTCCCAAACCATAAGGCAGGTGCTGGAGAAAGCCGGTCGCATGATTGAAGATGGCGCAGCTATTTTGGATATCGGGGGCCAAAGTACCCGCCCAGGAAGTGAATGGCTTGATGCAGAAACAGAATGGGAAAGGCTTGGGGATGTATTGCCAAAATTATCAAAGGTTTTTCCGGAAACCATTTTATCGATAGACACATTTCACCATACTGTTGCAAAAAGAGCTGTTGAAGCAGGAGCATCCATTGTGAATGATGTGAGTGGCGGACAATTAGACGCGCATATGATCCCAACAGTCGCAGCTCTGTGCGTTCCCTTTGTTTGCATGCACATGAAAGGAACTCCTCAAAACATGGCCTCAATGGCAGTTTATGATAACCTGATTGCGGAAATGACCGACTATTATATAGAAAGGATCAGGCTTTGCAAAAACGAAGGCATAAAAGATATTATACTGGACCCCGGATTTGGTTTTGCAAAAACAGGTAGGCTGAATTTTGAACTGCTGCAAAAAATAGACGCTTTCCAAATCCTAGACTGCCCTTTATTATTAGGTATTTCACGTAAATCAATGATTACCAAAACATTAGGAATACCCGCATCGGAAGCCCTGAATGGTTCAACAGTATTACATACAATCGGATTACTGAAAGGGGCCAATATTCTTCGTGTGCATGATGTAAAGGAAGCCCGGCAGGCAATTGAACTGGTTCAGGCTGTCCAGAAAGGCTGACTTAGCACGTAATAAAAAAGGCCGGCAATTTTTAACTGCCGGCCTTTTTTATTCTGTTTCAGTCAGATAGAAAATTATTTTGTTTGCTTTGGTTGTCCTTGTACCGGAGGCAGCATCGGGTTTTGCTTCGGTGCTGGTGCTTTATCTGCAATGTCAACCATTTCTACATCAAAAATTAATGCCTCATTAGGCTTGCCACCAGGCCCGGGCCTTGAACCATATGCCAGGAAACCAGGAATATACAAGGTCCCTTTACCACCTTTTGCAAATTCCTTCAGACCTTCATCCCAACCTGGAATAACCTGTCCTTGTCCGAGTGGAAAAGTAATAGGCTCTTTGCCTGCCTCCATATTTGTTTCAAACTCTTTACCGGTAGACATTAATTTTCCACGGTAGCGAACAGAAACAAATTTACCAGAATCAGCAACGGCACCTTCACCCTGAGACTGGACAGAAACATAAGTTCCACGGCCGATCTTCTTTGCTGTAATGTTATTTTTTTTCAGGTATTCATCTAATGAAGCGACATCGCGTGTTTCTTGTGCTTTCAGTTCAACCTCTTGTGCAGCCTTTACATCTGCCTCGTTATCAAGGACATCTACGACACGAAGTGTAAGGTACAATTTACCACCTTTCTTCATGAACGGAGGTAATACAGGGTTTTGTTTCAGCAATGAATCAACTTCCTGAACTACTACTACACTGTCACCTTTGTGCAGGAAGCGGAAAATTTCTGCCGGGTTATAAACGGCGCCTATGCTATCCACTCTTGCGAAAGCAGGAGAACCGCCAATTGAAGTACCCAGAATTGAATCATTTACTTTTTGTGTATAATGTACTTTAAGGAATTGACCCAGTTTTACCTGTGGACCACTGCCCTTTTCTACAATTTTATACGTGATACCGCTTTTTGTTTTACTGTAGTCGGCACTTCCACAGGCTGCCATCATTATGGCAGCAATTGCTGTTGTTAATAGTGAAATCTTTGTCATTTGTTATCTAAGTTGAATTCGGATGCGTTTTCTTTTAATACCTTTTTAAAGGTGCGGACTGTCTCTTCAAGGGATGCACTGCTGCGCCCACCTGAGGCATTGAAATGACCACCGCCTTCAAAAAAGCGCCGGGCAAAGGTATTAACATCCACATTACCCTTGCTCCTGAAGCTCCATTTTCTTTCCTCATCGCGGTCGATCACAATCGCAGCCATCTTAATACCTTGGATACTAAGGGGATAGTTCACTAATCCTTCAGTATCACCGGTCCTTATTTCGTACCGCAGCAGGTCTGATTTGGGTATATATATTAGTGCAGTATTATATTCGTAGGAGATTTCCATACGATTTGTCAATACATGCCCGATGAACCTGAGCCTGTTTTCCAGGAAATTATCATAGATATTTTCATGGATCTGGGTGTGGTTCAAACCTGTTTCCTTTAACCTTGCTACCATGCGATGTACACTTGCAGAGGCTGCAGGAAATCGGAATGACCCTGTATCACCAATGATTCCTGCATAAAGGCATTCTGCTATTGACTGTGATAACTGATCGCCATGGCCGCTTTCAACAATAAAGTCATATACCATTTCGCAGGTACTGCTTTTACTGGTGTCACTTATGCCAAACTGGAAACTTTCAATAGCGGGTTGCTGGTGGTGGTCAATCAAAACCTTGGTTGCACTGGATCTTTCAATAACCGGTGCAAGGCTTTTAGTGCGAACGAGCGTATTGAAATCAAGACAGAATATCCATTCTGCACCCTGGACAAGACCTTCCGACTTTTCACGGTTCATTTCATAATTGATAACCCCTTCACAACCGGGCATCCAATCAAGAAATGCGGCCCAGTTTGTGGGAGATATAACCGTTACTTCATGCCCAAAAGAACGAAGGAAGTGATAAAGTCCAAGCGAAGAGCCCATGGCATCCGGGTCGGGTTTCTGATGAGTGGTAATCACCACCTTGCGGGGCTGAAAAAGTTGGGAAAAAATATGGTGTATTGGTTGCATAAAGCGGGGCAAATGTAGTAAAAAAAGGATACCTTTGCGCCCCAAATAGCAAGTAATATGAGCAACAGAACATTTACCATGATCAAGCCGGATGCCATGAAAAATGGGCATGCAGGCGCCATCCTCGATCGTTTTATCAAGGAAGGGTTTCGTGTTGTAGCCTTAAAGATGACCAAATTGAGTGAGGAAAAAGCTGGCGAATTTTATGCAATTCACCGGGAAAGGCCTTTTTTTGGCGAACTGGTGGAGTTTATGAGCAGTGGTCCTGTTATTGCGGCCATCCTCGAAAAAGATAATGCAGTGGCAGCTTTCCGTACGCTGATCGGAGCAACTGATCCGGCAAAGGCTGATGCTGGCACTATCCGTAAACTGTTTGCAACTTCTGTTGGTGAAAACGCGGTTCATGGAAGTGACAGTGATGAAAATGCAGCCATTGAGGGCAGCTTTTTCTTTAGCGGACTGGAGAAATTTTAAGTACTGAATACCAAATTAAAAGCCGCCGGAATTTTTTCGGTGGCTTTTTTATTGAACCAACCGGAATGTCTTATTCATAAAGGTCGTCATGGTCACTTTGTGATAATTCAACAAAAAGATTCGCCAATTTTTCACTTACCGCAGCAAAATATAACGCCCCTTTTTCTCTTGTCGCTGCTTTTGGATTCCCCGTACCGGTATCTGCAGTAATTTGCGACCAGCGCCTTTCCGACCACACCCATCCTTCTGAAAAGGCTTTTATTTTGGGCTTTTTTTCTTTGCCATCGCCGGCTTCTTCCAATGGAAGAACAAGGTTGGGTGCCAGGTGTAAAATCAGGCTGGTTTCCATTTCATCAGCATGGTCACCAGATGCAGAAAAGTATTCCTCTTTTTTAATGGATTGAAACCAATTACAGGTACATAAAAACATTTTAGGGAACCTGAGTCCTAATTCGCGCAAAATAGGTTTAAAATCATTTCCACCGTGACTGTTTGTAATCAGTAATTTATAAATCCCCTGCCTGTTAAGTACCTCCACAATATCCGCAAGAATGGCCAGCTGGGTACTTGGATTCAAATTAATATCCAGCAGGATATCAGCCTGGCCCGTATTTACCCCAAACGGAATTGTGGGAAGTACAATTATTTTAGCGCCTTTCTCCCAAGCAAGTTTAGCCGCAGCACCTGAAATATTTTCAGCTTCAATAACATCGGTGCCATAAGGCAAATGGTAATTATGCGCTTCGGTTGCGCCCCAGGGCAAAATGGCCAGGTTAAAAGTAGTTTGCTTAATGGCTTTCCAATTAGTCTCTGCTAAAATATATGGTCTCATTTATCAAATTTTGATTGGACAATTGGTTTGTCTTTTTTATTAATTGCCAGGATAAAATATAGGTAGGCAAGAACCATTGTAATTGGCGCAAAAATTATTTTCTCAACCCTGTTTCCCGACAATAGATTTCCAAAAGTATTTATAAGAAATAAGGCAATCATTGCCCAAAATGCAATATTTAAAATGACTGGGGAAATTGCAAATTTCAGGTAACCTGCATGGATAGAAACCAGTATCATCTGCACACAACTTATAAGGATCGCAATAGTTTCCAGTGAATATGCATGCCATTTATCTTGAATGCGACCACCCAAAACTATTGAATATGGAAATATGCCCAGCAGTACTAAAATGTGAAATATAATAACTATTGACAATAGAATAAGAATGACATTGGCGGCAACTCTTTGTGAGATTAATATTTTCATTCACCTATCGTTATTATTGCTAAAGATAATTCAACTATCAATTTCCTTATTTTAGCTGAACACATCTGTAATCATTTATCCAATAATCTCAACCATTCCCCGATCAGTTCCTGCAAATCTTTTTCCCTGGCTTTAACTTCTTTTATACTATGGAACAAGGCTAGCCTTCGGCCATCCGCGTAATCTCCTTCCAGAAGGCCAGACTGATTGTTTAATTTTGCTCCCGTAGGAAATACCAACCTTATACAGTCTTTCTTAAGCAGGTTGAATACAATGAATTGTCGCTTATATTCCTTGGGGTTAAATGGTTTCATTTTACCGGTATAAAAGAAAGCAGGTGCATTCCATTTAATTTCTTCCCCAATCTCTTTACCGGCGTTGAGAATAATTCTGCGCAATAACTCCACCGCATCTTTTAAAGGATGATTTAGGGTTTCCAAAAAAGCATCAACTTTTTCGGGGACTGAAGCTTTGGCATTTTCCATATATAATAATTAACTGAGTTTAATTTAGGAAATTATTGTCCTGAAGGTCAGGTTCACTCTTGGTCTGGTTACCTGTTTTGAAGGAGGTAAACGATGCAACCAATTAGCCTGGGTATCCTCTTTCATTACCAATAAACTACCATGTTCAAGGTTAATTGAAACAGTCTCTTTGGATTGTTTGTGCTTAAATGAAAATTTCCGTTCGGCGCCTAAACTTAAAGAAGCAATGGCCCCGTTTTTCTTCAACTCCTTCTCCCCATCACTATGCCAGGCCATTCCTTCTTTGCCATTATGGTATAAATTTAGCAGGCAGGAATTGAATTGTTCATTTAATTTCCTTTCGACAATGGTTTTCAGTAAAAGCAGTTCATTTGTCCAGGGCAAAGCTTGTTTTGTAATATTTGAATAAGTGTAACTATATCCTTTATCACCATACCAGGCTACTTTCCTATTGGTAATAATACGTTTTCCAAAAATCACGGCTTCATCATTTTTCCAGGCAATGCTCTCCAATAATCTGATAAAGAAATAATCAGCCTCTAGGCGGGTTAACACTATTCCAAAATAATTTACAACCCCGTCCCCGGGTAATAAATTAATGGTTTGCTTTTCGACAGAACTAAATAAATCCATATTTCCGGGTTTACCTGGGGGTTAATCGATTGTTTTAGCAGCTTCCCAACCCAGGATAGCTGTCTTCCGGGTATTACCCCACATATAGCCGCCAATCTCACCTGAAGCCTGGATGACCCGGTGGCATGGAATTAGGAACGCTACCGGGTTATCCCCAACTGCAGTACCAACAGCTCTTGCTGCCAATGGTTTCCTGATACTCCTGGCAATTGATCCATATGTTGAAAGCTGGCCCATCGGAATTCTCAGCAAGGTATTCCAAACTTTCAACTGAAAGTCCGTGCCTTTCAAATGAAGCTTTACCTGGTCAATTTTTGTCCAGTCATGCGTAAAAATAATAAGGGCGTTTTGCTGAATTAGATCAACTGTTTGTCTGAATCGGGCATTGGGAAAATGGCTTTGCATAACAGCAAATGCTGTTTGCGCTTCTTCAGCAAAAGCCATATAACATATACCTTTTGAAGTTGACGCAACGAGGATATTCCCAAATGGACTTACCGCGAAGCTGTAGTTAATGAAAAGGTTTGCGCCTCCGTTTTTATATTCAGCCGGGGTCATTCCTTCAATATTGATAAATAGGTCGTGCAGCCGGCCAGGGCCTGATAGACCGGTTTCAATGGCTGTATCAAAAAGGGAAGATTGACTTTCTTTCAGCATTTTCTTGGCATGCTCAATGCTGATGTATTGCAGGAATTTCTTGGGGCTGACTCCTGCCCAATCGGTAAAAAGCCGTTGAAAATGGAAGGGACTGAGGTGAACGATCCGGGCAAGGTCTTCCAGCCCCGGTTGCTCCCTGAAGTTCATTTTTACATATTCGATGGCAACCGCAATACGTTTATAATCGATCTCATTTTGTTTGTTCATTCCATTCGAAGTTTTATAGTACGAATGTAGAATGTTGCCTGTTGTTGAAAAACCCGAAAGTTGCTATAATTTATTCTGTTACATCATCCTTTGATTAACTGAATGCTTCATTGGGCGCAAGCGATAGCCGGCATTTTGTAATAGTTGAATTACACCCTTCCCACCGGGTAAATGTGCAGCCCCAACCGCAAACAAAGTGGATCCTTTTTTCATAGCCGTTTCAATCAATGGTATCCATTTGGCATTGCGGCCATATAAGAAAAGATCAAGGTAGGCGGCAACCCCACCCTCTTCCTGCAAAGTCAGCTTTTCAATTTCGGCAAGGTTTTGTGAACGGTAAACGTCTAACATTTTTTGCGTCATACTATCCTCAACACCGGCACTGTCAATCGTCCTGAGTAGTTCCTGCGCCTGCTGTTCATAGGGAATACTATCAAAGATGCTGGCCTGGAAAGCAATTGACTCCAGGCCATTGATTTCTTTCTGTTGTTTCTTAACCTCCTGCATAATTACTTCTTCCATGCCGTTTTTTGTTTCACAGGGCATTTTGGATTCACTAAGAATGGAAGCAATAAAATAAGGTTTAAACCGCTCCATCATACTCAAAGGAAGTATGGAACGGTTTTCAGCAAAATATTTTTTCACCCTGTCGTATTCAGCCGGCGTAATCAGGTCACTTAATGTCTTATTGTCCTTCATTTTGATGTACTTGAACAATCCCATCAGTTCAGCCATATTATCCATATCAACTTCAAAATAGACCTGGCTTGCACGATCAATTGAAAATTGCAGGCTGTCACTCAGCAGTGCATCCTGCGCGCACAAAATATGCATAGTACCAAAGAGGTAAGAGGGTTTTTCCAGCCCATTACCGCTGATCTCCCAAAGCACGGAATTTGGAGCCTGGACCAATTGAGTTACACTTTTCTTAGAAGTGGTTTTTACCTGCGCAAAACCTAAAAAAGGAAGTGAACATAGTAGTATGGCGGTAATTAATAAACGCATATTTTATTTATTGTGCAACGGCTTCTTCGCCATATATCTGGTGTTTGAATGAAAGTGAGGGTGATGGTATAAAAGCGCCAAGTCCCAGGCTATCCCATTTTTTATCAACCGCTGCAATTGTATCATCCGCCGCAACTATAATATTTGGCCAGTCGCGCTGAAAGTTATCAAATTCCCTGGTCTTTATGGTACCATCCAAACCCAGGCAATTAAAGGTTTTTCCGGGTTCAGTACGTGCAGGTAACTGCAATAAGTACTGGTCGCGCTTTGGATCCAGGTTATTACAAAAACGCCATAGTGCAACCGGCAAATTTTTCGCATCAATGGTATGTTCTACATACAAGACCATTTTCACCGATTCCATAGCAAGGACCGACTCCCCCATTTTATTATGCAGTTCACTGATATGCCGCAGCCTGTTCTTTTGTACACTTACAATAATACAGGGAATATCCATTGCCAGTAAAGACAAGTTCACGCCAATGATCTCCGGGAATTGCCGGAAATCTTCCTCGGTTAGTGATAATTGTTGTTGTGCTTTGCTAAAATGATTCTGGTCCGTTATCTCTTCTTCCATCTTGGCAGTTCCATCAATGCACATTTTGCCGCCAAAACCCATCTTACTGCAGCTATGGTCCAGCACATCCATTGGTCCCGTGCTAAAAGCCACATCGTTGGCTACATCAAGGTTTTTAAATACATATCGTGCTAAAGCGCCATAATCCTGGATCTTAACCCCGGCATCAGCCAGCACCAAAATTTTATTAAACATCATTTGTCCGGCTCCCCACATGGCATTCATCACTTTTTGTCCCTGGCCAGCATAATCTTTCTGGATCTGGGTAATCACCAGGTTATGGAAAACACCTTCAATAGGCATATCCATATCTATGATCTCGGGCACCATAGTCATCTTTATGGGTGCTAAAAATATCCTTTCCGTAGCCTTTCCCAGCCAGGCATCTTCCTGCGGAGGAATACCTACTATTGTTGCCGGGTAAACTGCATTCCTGCGGTGTGTAATGGCGGTAATATGAAAGCGCGGGTACCAGTCTGGCAGGGAATAATACCCTGTATGATCACCAAAAGGGCCTTCCCAAATCAGTTCTTCATCGGGTTCCACATAGCCTTCGATAATAAAATCGGCATCCGCAGGCACTTCAATATCAGGTTGGGTGATACACTTCACCAAATCCACTTTTTTCTTACGTAAAAAACCCGCAAGCATGTATTCATCTACATTTTCAGGCAAGGGTGCTGTTGCTGAATAGGCATATACCGGGTCGCCGCCAAGGGCAACAGCTACGGGCATGCGCTTCCCCATTTTTTTATATGCAGCAAAATGCTTTGCGCTCACTTTATGCTTGTGCCAGTGCATTCCCGTTAAGGTCGGGCCGAAAACCTGCATCCGGTACATGCCAACATTACGGGTATGGGTATCCGGATCCTTTGTATGGATCACCGGAAGTGTTACAAAGGGGCCACCATCTTTTGGCCAGCAGGTAATAACGGGTAATTTAGTGATATCAGGTTCTGCCAGGATCACTTCCTGGCATTCTCCACGCCCACTGCGGACTTTAGGCATCCAACTGGCGAATTGTCCAAGCTTGGGTAACAGGTTCAATTTGTCGAGGATACTTTCCTTGGGCTTGGTTAGCAATTTAAACAAGGACTCAATTTCATGGGCAACATCATCGAGATGGTTAACACCCAGGGCCATGCACATTCTTTTTTCACTGCCGTAAGCATTCATCAACACCGGAAAATCATAACCAGTGTTCTCAAATAACAGTGCTTTCCCACCATTGCCTGATTTGCTTACCCGGTCTGTGATTTCGGCTATTTCCAAATGAGGATCAACATAGGCGGAAATCCGCACCAGTTCACCGGCTTTCTCCAACGCATTGATAAATTCCTGCTGATTCTTATACGCCATACTTCATGATTCAAGGTTACAAAGGTAAAACACCAAAGGCGCACCCTTGTTCATAATTTGGCTAAACAAGAATTATTAATGCGAATCAATAGACATTCTTTGGACAATCCATTTGATTGCCCATGCCATTTTTCCGGAAACCATTCCCTGAAGAGCGACCTTTTAAGCGGTAAGAAACGGTAAGCCCCTGAAAATAATAATAATCCTTAGCGGTTGGACCACCCCGGATAGTTCCATCAGCCGGGTATTGCGGATTCCCGTCTTTCAGCTCACCACTTCTATAGGCAAGTTCTACAGCTTTAGGTCCGCGAGCGGCCAACAGCGTCGCCCGGTCAACATACCGGTTACTAAGGTCATCGAGGTAGTCTGTAAATGTTTTGCGGAGACCAACCTCATATCCAATGGTGACTTGTTCATTGACCTTAAGCTTTATACCTGCGCCAAAAGGAATAGAAACTTGCACACGGTGGTAAGGCTTATTATCCGGATATGCTGCCAATCCCTCTCCTTCTGTACTTAGTGGTTGCAGGTAATATTTATTGCCCAGGGTATCGTATGTATAAGGATCAAATCCAAAAACAGCAATACCGGCAAAAACATATGGTGTAAATTTTTTGTTCTCCAAATCAAGGAAATCATACTCTGCCATCAGGTTGAATTCCAAAATTTGCGAAGTAAAATTCAGGTTTCGCATAACGAGCATACTGTCCTTGCTCAATTTATCATCGCCGGAGATTTTTCCATAAACAAGTCCTGAGCGGATTACTACGTGGGGCGTCAGGTTATATTGTACACCCAATCCGAAGGATCCGTGTGATTGATTGGTCGTAATCCGCTTTTCCTGGAAATCGCCCTGGTAATTGGAGATTCCCCCAAAACCGGTAATTTGCCAATCCTGGGCCATGGCTGCTAATGGTGCGAGTGCTATAAAAAACAGAAAGAATTTCTGCATAAAGGTGCATTGATGATTTAGTACGCAAGCCTGCAAGGCTTTTCACGGAAGGGATTGGTTATTGTTTCATGCAAATCAGGTACCAAACTACAACCCACTTCCTTAAACGTATCCTAAAATTTTCAACATACTTTGCGCAGTCTGTTCCTTGGCATAAACCCAATCGACTAGTTTGCCGTTTTTATCGTGGCCTACAATAATGTGCTTTGGTGATGGGATCATACAATGCTTTATGCCACCATATCCGCTGATCTGGTCCTGGTAAGCACCGGTATGAAAAAATCCCAGGTAAAGTGGCTCCGCACTGCCGGTCAGCTTAGGCAGGAATACTTCATTTATATGTTCTTCTGAATCGTAATAGTCGTGACTGTCACAAGTTATTCCACCAAGTACCACCCGCTGGTATTCTTCCTCCCATTTATTAATAGGCAAGAGCAGGAACCTTTCCCCTATTCCCCAGGTATCGGGAAGTGTTGTAATAAAGGAAGAATCGATCATATACCAAATCTCCCGCTCGTTCTGGGTTTTCTGGGCAATCACCGAATAAATATGGGCCATGCTTTCACCAACCGTGTAGGACCCGAATTCGGTATAAATATTGGGCATTGGCACTTTCGCCTTTTTGCAGGCGCTTTTGATATTGCTCACTATCTCATTAATCATGAACTGGTAATCATATTCAAATCCCAGGGAATGCTTAATAGGAAAACCTCCGCCTATATTGATGGAATCGAGCTCAGGGCAAATTTTTTTCAACTGGCAGTATAAGTTAATGACCTTATTCAACTCTGACCAGTAATAAATATCATCTTTGATCCCTTTGTTCAGGAATATATGCAGCATCTTCAGCTGGAACTTATTCTCATAGCCCTCTATATTGTCGACATAAAACTCAAGGATATCCTTTGCCCTTATGCCTAACCGTGAGGTATAAAATGGGAAGGAAGGTTCTTCTTCAGCAGCTACACGTATACCAAGTTTGAAGGGTGTACGCACTGATTTTCGGTAATCATCCAGTTCATTTACATTATCCAGGATGGGAATTACATTCCTGAATCCCTGGTTAATCAGGTTAGCAATCCTGCGGGTATATGGCTTCTGTTTAAAGCCATTACAAATAATGAAAGTGTCTTTACTTATTTTCTTTTTGGCATAGAGCTTTTTGATAATCTCTATATCATATGCATAGGAAGTTTCAAGATGTATATTGTGTTTAAGCGCTTCTTCCACCACAAAAGAAAAATGGGAGCTCTTGGTACAATAACAATAAAAATACTCGCCTTCGTATTTGTGTTTTTTGAATGCATTGGCGAACATCTGTTTGGCCTTATTGATCTGCATACCAATTTTCGGCAAATAGGTCAGCTTCATAGGCGTACCATATTTATCAATCAGTGCTTTAATATTCAGGCCGTTGAACTGGAGATAACCATCTTTTACCTCAAAACCTTCCTGGGGGAAATTGAAGGTTTGGTCAACCAGATCGTAGTAAGTATTGTTCATCTATATATACACATGGTTTGTTGGTGATACTATAAAAACATACAAACCTATAAGAAAAACATGAATTATCGGGTAAAGAAATTTTGTGGTTTTCATGCAGGCGACGGCAAATAAAAACCGGCCCTTTTTAAGGAGCCGGTTGACAGTTAATTTTGAGCTGGTATTATTTTACTGAAGCAACCAGGGCCTTGAATGACTCGGCGTTGTTCATAGCCAGGTCTGCCAGCACTTTACGATCGAGGGTAATTCCTTTTTCATTCAGCTTGTGAATGAATGTAGAATAGGTAAGACCTTCTTCACGAACGGCTGCGTTTATACGGGCGATCCAAAGGGCACGGTATTCGCGCTTCTTCAGTTTACGGCCTACATAGCTGTAGGTCATGCCTTTTTCAACGATATTCTTGGCTACTGTGTATACATTTTTACGCTTGCCATAATATCCTTTGGCTTGCTTTAAAATTCTTTTCCTGCGTGCCCTTGAGGCAACGGCGTTTACTGAACGTGGCATATGCTAAATGAGTTTAAGTTGTAATTGAATTGGTTTACTTAAGACCAAGAAGGCGTTGAACGAAATCCATATTAGATTTAGCAACTACACCGTCTTTACGCATGCCGCGTTTACGCTTGGTTGACTTTTTGGTCAGGATGTGACGCTTAAAAGATTTCTGGTGGGTGATTTTTCCTGTAGCAGTCACCTTAAAGCGCTTTTTTGCGCTTGAATTTGTTTTTACCTTTGGCATTTTTATAACTCTAGAAAGTTACGCCCTGCTGGCGCCCCGCACAGGCGGAGACTTATGGAGCCATTTGGGCAATGTCACCGTCGTTAAACGGCACCCTTTTGGGAGCGCGAAGGTAGGTTAGTTTCTGGAAATCACCAACTGAATGGTCTTTTTTTCTCCTTCAGCTGTTATTTTCAGGGCATAAACCCCATTGGGCAATTTTCCATTGCCAATTGAGAGCGGCACCAATTGCTGGTTGGCCATTGCCTCTATATGCTGGCCCCAAAGATAGCGCCCGGCCTGGTCATACAAAGCCAATTCCACATTTTTACCTTCTGCATTTTGCAGCAACAGCTTCACTTTTCCATCAGCAGACGGATTGGGATAAAGTTTTACGAGGATCCCCGCATCAAAACTGATGGTCCGGATGGCCGAATATCGGATATCGCCATTTTTATACACAATTTTCAATCGGTAATGCCAGGCACCGGGCGGTTGAAGGCGTATATCGCGGAAGCGGTAACTTGTATTTAATGGGGAGCCTGAAACAGTTCCAATGGACTTAAAATCCAGCGTTGAATTGCTCCTTGCTGCTCTTTCCACTTCGAAGTGGTCCACTTCTTCCGGATGCTCCTTTGTCCAGTTCAGCAATACAATATTGGCTCCCGGCTGGCGACTTGCCTCAAAAAGGAGCCCACTGCCTTTCTCATCGAGGCCAATATAAAATTCCCCATAGGCTGCAGCAGGAACTTCAGCGTAATAGCCCGATTCATAAGGTACCAGGTCAAATGCATCGGCAGGCCAAACCTCATCATAACCCGGAATATTGTCAGCATCAGTTTCATTAATACCCGGACTTGGCCCGGAATAACGGTAAACTGCCAAATCATAGGGACTCCTTTTTTGAATACAGGTATCGCAAGGAATAACCGAAAGCCAGTCCATTACCTCCTTATGGGTAAAATATAACCGCACCCGCCCATTTTCCGATACAACCGGCGATCCGTTAAAAATCCAGGATTTCGGCAGGACCCTGTTACCATTATAGCTACGGTTGGCGATTTGTGCGGAAAGCCTGAAACTATTACCTGCACTTGCTGATATGGGCTGAGATGCAGCCATTGTTTTGCCTTGTTCCGTATAGTTATCCCAATTGTCCAGTTCGCTTTTTTGCGGAGCAGTAACAGCAGTTGGCTGGTCAAAAACCGGGTAGGCCAAATCAAAAATATGCACATCATCTACCAGGAGCCCGCCTGGCAATCGGGGCAATTCCTCAGATAGGTAATTGCTTCCCTGTGATAAAACCCTTAACTGAATACCAGCTGCTGGTGCTGGAAGGGGTGCTGAAACTACCTGCCAGTAATCATTCCCGCAATTTTTCCAGGAACCCTGTCCGGGTAAATCATACCAATTGGTTGTTCCGGATGCCGGATTCAGGGTTGCCCATGTTCGCCCTGTATCAACAGAATATTGAATAAGTATTGAATCCATCCCGTTGCAGAGTTGCTTATTCACACTCATCGAGAGCCATGGTTTTTTCAGGCTGCTGAGGTCAAACCATGGACTCACCAGGTAGCCTGATGAAATAGCATTGGCGATTTGCTGGTTGTAATCCACCCACCTTGTGCCCCAGAATATTTTGCCGTTGGCAGGCTTAAAAGGCGCAACAGATTCAGATAACTTATTCGATAATCCATAAATAAATGTTGATCCCCAACCAGCTTCCCCTTGCTCAAATCCTTGCAGGTAAGGGAACTTGCTGATCTTTCTGGAATAAGCTATAATGGCCTGAAGGCTGTCATCATCCGGGAAACTGTCTTCCGGGTCTGCCACCCAGGCAACAATTGGTGCTACTGCATTTGGCCAATCCTGCACTTTAATGGTAAAAGGGGCATAGGCTACCTGGTTGGATCCAAGTGAATCTATTAAAACTGACTGAATGTTACCGTCGGGCGCTTTTATACCCAGGGAAAAAGCGCCATTGGTGGTGAGTTTCTTATTATAGGCACCTATAACTATGTGCATCGAATCGCCATCCGTAACCCTGGACTGGGTATAATTGAGGTCCACCAACGACAGATCTGCCTTTGAAGTAAATAATTTCAATTCATTAAGGATTTGTATCTCCTGCAAAAAACTACGGGTATTGCCAACTAGCCTGATTTGAAAGGAACTACTGAAGCTTTGTTTGCCCTTTGCCAAAACACCACTGATATTCATGTTTTTTGTGCTGCTGATGCCTGTAATTGGATCATAAATGGGAAGTACAAGCCAGGGTGAAAGATCATTTCCCCTTATATAAATAGATAAACTGAAGCTATTTAATGAAGGAATGGAAATATTGGCCCGCACATTATCGGTCAATTGGTATCCAGACAAATTGAAAGTGCCGATTAACTGGAAGGACTGGTAATCTGTTTTACAATAGGTCGTGAATCCCTTCTGAGGTTCCTGGTGTCGTGCAATCAAACTTACGGCCGGCGAGGCGGAGCTGAAATCCCAGGCTAAGGCTCCAAATGCCCCGGTGATACCCGGTTTTGCGTAAACAGTATCTTCCAGGGTGGAAAAGTCCTCAGTATAAGGCAGCGAAAGGGCCGTATTCGCAAGATATCGCCAGGTACTGTCGCAATGGTTGTTTGAAAGATCGGGATCTCCTGGAATTGCAATGGCAGCTTGTAACTGCAATGAAGTCCCTGCCACAGCCGGAAACTGGAATTTGGTCGTCCAATTGTATTGTTCCCTGGCTGCAAATGACTTTACCAGTGTGTCTTTACCCCAAAAAATGCCATTTTTAAAAATATCCAGAACGATGCTATCGGCGACAGGCGTATTGCCCTTGTTTTCCAATTTCAAAATAACAGGCACGGCTCCGCTTAATGCGGTGGAACTGCCTTCCCGTGCGGTTGGCGGCATCAAAATAGCACTAAGCGCCAGATCGCCCGAAGCCCCTGTGGGTATACATTTCAGGTTAGGGGTATTAATCATTTGCGCAACACTTCGTTCCCCGGGTTTTCCGGCAAGAATGGGTCGAAGGGTGATCCAGTAATTAGGACCGGACTTCAAACCATTCAATATCCAGCTTGAATCTGTAGTAACAGTTTGCTGCACGAAATCACCTCTTTTCCCGGCATATAACAAAACCTCCACTGAATCAATTCCTGCTGGTTTTGTCCATTTCACCTGGACTTCTGATGAACAGGAGCTGGTGACTGAAAAATTGATTTCCGGTAATATTACAAAGGGTGCAGATATCCTGGAAGCACCACTAACAGTATTGGTTATCCGAATCCTGGCTGCTGCACTTTGTACATCGGGCAGGGTCCAGTCAACCCGGTTATAGCTTCCTGTTATACCCGGCAGGTTTGTCCATGTATTACCGTCATCAAGGGAATAATCGAAAGAATATGTATCAGCATCGTGACCTGCATCCTGCCAGTGTATACCTCTTTGCTCACCTGGTTTCCATTGCTCTCCCCCTACAGGCTGGATAATCTGCAGGCCTGGCTCTTCCCAGTTGTATGCCACTTTGAATGCCTGCGGGCCAAAAGGTACTTTATAGCCTTTAACGCGAATGGTATAAGTTCCGGGAATGGCATTGTCAATGACTACCTGTTCAATATTGTTCAGGTGGTCCTTCCCCATTACGGCTGGCTTTAAAACGCCTGCGGCACTGGTATCCAGGACAAAAGGATCATAGGTAGTTCCATTAGGGGCCTGTACAGTTATATCAAGGTCATTTACCAGGTTTTTAAGTGTATAATAAGACGATGGACGGTCATGCCAATACAACATCACTTTAAAATCAAATACTTCCTTATCCAGTTGTATTTCAAAAACCTGCTCCTGGTCTTGTTCGATTATACCAGACCGGTAGCTCCTTGCATTGATATCATCGATTGCCTTCTTTACGTTCATCCAACCGAAACCATTTGAGAAATCCACTCCTTTGGTGCCAATATCTGTTGCAGTATTGCATAATATAACTTTTAACAGGTCACCGGGTGGATCCTGGTCACCATTGAGTTGCCGGTAGCGTTCAACCATCAGGGCGAGAGCGCCGGTAACCTGTGGTGCTGCCATACTGGTACCCTGGTTGGGACCATAACCGTTTCCCATAATTGTCGACCACATGCTGTTGCCGATTGCAGCGATCTCCGGCTTTATGCGCCCGTCGTTCACCGGCCCTTTTGAAAATTTGTTAGAAAGCCCGTCATGGCTTGTGCCTGCTACTGTAATTACATTTTTCCCGGCCTGGAAAGAATTGTCTATTGAATGGTACCCAACAGGATAATTCCCGCATTGCAGGTCGCCACTATTCCCTGCTGCAAATACATGCAACATATTTGGATAATCAAGTGCCTGTTGGTCTGCCTGGCCGCTATACCCGGAATACTCACCGGAATAAGGAACACAGTAACTTCCGGCACCATAGGAATTGTTAGTGAGCACCATCCTTTTTGTTTGGTAATATTCCGGCGCCCTGTAAATAATATTATTAAAAAAATCGACCAGTAAAGTTGATTTATAGGCGAATCCCCGCATCAATGGGTTCACGATGCCAGCTCCTACCAAGGTTCCTGCTACATGGGTGGAATGGTAGGAACTGTTATAATCCTGTCCATCCTCATTATAACCATTATCTACATGGTCTATCCGCCCCTCATCACCCATCCCCATCACTACATTATTCCCACTTAGTCCGGGCATGCCGGCGATTCCCTGTTGCACGACATGTGCTTCGAGGCGATCAGTAGCATCATTATTCAGAGGCTTTAAAACTGCAGCCGGCATTGCATAGAGTACAAAAGGCTGATCGAGTAAAGTGCCAAGCGCCGAAGGCCCAAGGCTGATTTCCAGTAATCGATTATTCAGGAACCTGGATGGATTTTGCTTTTCCGGCCTGCCCCGTAAAATCGTTGCAATATTGTCCTTCACCTGGCTGGTATCCATTCCTGGCAAAATATTAAGATGGTAGGTACGTAAAACTTCAGGTTGATTTTCTACTCTCGCATAAGCGTTTGCGTTATCAACTGTTGCTTTAAAGTATTTCGTCAAAGGAATGGTAGCAATGATGCCCAGGCTTTTTAATGCATCTGCCGACCATTTCCCCTTTACAGTTGCGAGAAAAGTATTTTCCGGGATATATTCCAGCAAATCGATACCCCTTGCTTTTAAAACCTGCTTTTGCCTGTTATTTGGGATAGCCGAAAATTGTAAAAATATGCTGGTATTGTTACCTGAAGATAATGCCTGCATTGGCATATTTAAAGGGTCGATGGCTTCTACCCTAAAGCTATTGGCGGGTACAGCATTTTTAAAGTAAACCGGAACAACACGCTGCGCCTGCACTCTAATAGCTGAAAAACAGATCAGCCAAACAAGCAGGACCCGCGGTAAGCATAGGGGTCTGTTCATATTGCAGAAATCTTCTGTAATATAACCTTCACAGGATAGAATTAATTGTCCGGCCGGGGAAATATCAAAAAAAACCCGCCATTTGGCGGGTTGTTATTTTAGTCAGAAGATGAATCTTTTTTCTTTTTCTGGCTTTTAGGTGCCCAGATGGCAAGCATTCTTTTGCCTTCCATTTTTGGCATGCCCTCCAGTACACCAATCTCCGATAGGCGCTCCGCAAATTTCAGGAGTAATAATTCACCCCTGTCTTTGAACTGGATTGCCCTTCCCCTGAATTGCACATAGGCTTTCACCTTATTGCCTTCTTTAAGGAATTCTTCGGCGTGCTTGGCTTTGAAGTTGAAATCGTGGTCATCAGTATTTGGTGTGAACCTGATTTCTTTAACTTCACTTTGCTTGGCTTTCGCCTTCATCTCCTTATCCTTCTTCTTTTTCTCGTATAAGAATTTATTATAATCAATGATGCGACAAACCGGCGGATCGGCATTCGGCGAAATCTCAACCAGGTCAAGTCCCTGGTCTTGCGCCATGCGTTGTGCATCCTGGATGGAGTACACACCTACTTCTACGTTTTCGCCAACCAAGCGTACTGATGGTACGCGGATCATCTGGTTGGTCCTGTGTTCCTGCTGTTGTTCTTTCCTGAACCTTGGATTGAAAGCCCCCCTTGGAGGCCTGGGTGGAAATGCCATTTATAAATTTTAATTAAACAATTTCAACTCGAAAATATTGAATTTTTTATTCACTGCTACTGCGATTTGCAATCTCCCGTGAAATCACCTGGATAAATTCAGCTACCGGCATTGCACCAGCATCACCTTTGCCCTGGCGACGAACCGAAATTTTGCCTTCATTTACTTCTTTTTCACCGATCACCAGCATATAAGGTACCTTCAATAATTCAGTATCCCTGATTTTTTTCCCTATTTTTTCACTCCGGTCATCAATGGTAACCCTAACCCCGGCGGCTTTTAATTGTTTTTTCACCGCTTCAGCATAGTCCAGGAACTTATCGCTTATTGGCAAGATTTTCACCTGCTGGGGTGCCAGCCATACCGGTAATTTTCCGGCATAATGCTCTAAAAGGAAACCGATAAATCTTTCGTGGGTACCCAACGGTGCCCTGTGAATGATCAATGGTGTTTCACTTTGGTTATCAGCGGTTTGGTATTGTAATTTAAAGCTCCTGCCCTGTGAAAAGTCAACCTGGTTGGTTGCCAGCGTAAATTCCCGGCCGATTACACTATATATCTGGACATCAATTTTGGGCCCATAGAATGCCGCTTCATCCTGTACCTCAACATATGGAATACCTGAATCAATAAGCACCTGGCGTACCATGGCTTCTGTTTCCAGCCAGAGCTGCGGCTCATCCACATATTTTTTACCCAGCTTTTCCGGGGAATGCAGACTTAGGCGCATAACATATTTATCAATACCAAAAATCCTGAAATATTTGAGGTACATGTCGTTCACAGCCCTGAATTCCTGCTCAAACTGTTCTTTACTGCAATAAATATGGGCATCGTTCATATGCATACAGCGAACACGCATCAGTCCGAATAATTCCCCGCTTTGCTCATACCTGTAAACTGTACCATATTCCGCTATGCGGTATGGCAGGTCACGGTAACTTTTGGGTTCTGCCGCAAAAATCTTGTGGTGGTGCGGGCAGTTCATAGCTTTCAGATAGTATTTCTCGCCTTCGAGCTCCATCGGCGGATACATGCTATCGGCATAATATGGCAGGTGACCACTTGTGAGGTACATACTTTCCTTGGCGATATGCGGAGTAACCACCCGGTGGTAACCGGCTTCCTCTTCAGTTTCCTTAGCCAGTTTCTCAAGTTCTTCAATAATGATGGTACCATTCGGCATCCACATAATAAGGCCTGGGCCTACATCATCGTCCATAGTATAGATGCCAAGTTCTTTTCCAAGTTTTCGGTGGTCGCGCTTTTTAGCCTCTTCCAGCAGGGTAAGGTATTCGTCAAGTTCTTTCTGGGAAGGGAAACTCACGCCATAAACGCGGGTAAGCATTTTATTTTTTTCATCCCCTTTCCAGTAAGCACCTGCAATATTAGTTAACCTGAAAGCCTTTATCAGTCCGGTATGCGGAATATGCGGCCCCCTGCAGAGATCCGTAAATTCACCTTGTGTATAGAAGGTTATTTTACCATCTTCAAGGTTTTGCAGCAGGTCAAGTTTATACTGGTCACCTTTATCGGAAAAGTAAGCAAGGGCTTCTGCCTTTGGCACTTCTTTACGCACAAAGGCATTGTTCTGTTTGGCCAGTTCAGCCATTTTTAATTCCAGCCTGCGCAGGTCTTCCTCATTAATACTGCGGTCTCCCAGGTCAATATCATAATAGAATCCATTGTCTACAGGCGGACCGACCCAGAACTTAACACCCGGGAACATAGACTCAATAGCTTCGGCCATTAAGTGGGCAGTTGAATGCCAGAATGTTGATTTGGCTTCTTTTTCTTCCCAACCTAATAATTTCAGTTGGGCATCTTCATAAATTGGCCGGGACAGGTCCCAAACCTGCCCATTTACTACAGCTGCAAGCACTTTCCTTGCCAATCCCTCACTGATAGATTTTGCAATATCATAGGCAGTTGTACCAGCAGCATATTCCCGCTGGGCGCCATCCGGAAAACTAATTTTGATCATCTTGTTTTACCTGTTTTCAAATCCTCACCACCCATACAACAGGCGGGAAGGGATGCAAAATTAACGAACTATTGCCAGATTAAAGGGTTGAATGGTATGAAATTGCGATTCCTTTTTCCTTAAATTGAATCATAACTTGCGGCCATGCGGACCTTTTTTTTATTTCTTTTACTGGGAACCGGAATAATCAGCTCTGGGCAGGACCTGACCGGAATTTGGCGGGGACAGTTCAGGTCTAATAACCGCATGATGCAATTGATGAATATTGACGACCGGTATAAGTTTGAGGTTCAGCTTGACCAGCGTGGCAAGGCTTTTACCGGTGTGACTTACTCTTACAAGACCACAGAATTTTATGGTAAGGCCGAAGCAAGGGGAACCATCCATACCGGAACAAAGAAGGTATTGCTGGAAGAACTGAAGATTGTAGATGTACGCATGCGAAGCGGCAGTGATGCCTGCATTATGACCTGCTTCCTGCAATACTACAAAAACGGGGAAGAAGAATTTCTTGAAGGCAGTTATGTAAGTATGAATACGGTCGATTCAACTGATTGCGGCCGTGGAACGGTATTCCTCAGGCGGGTGGACAAATCAGATTTCTTTAAGGAGCCCTTCCTTGTAGAAAGGGAAAAGAGCAGGAAAAAACCAGACGAAGCAACTAAAATAACGCCCAAACAACCAGATGCTGTAGCTAAAGCAAATCCTGCAACGCCAAAGGCGCCACCAGTTGCACCTCCCAAAAAACAGCCTTCACCACCACCAGCCCCTGAAAAGCCACTGGAGTCAAAACCTATTGCAGGCCAGGCCCCTACAGCAGATTTGAACAAAGAATACCACAAGCCATCGCAGGCAATTATCGTACCCCCTGTTTTGAAAAACAGGGAAAATGAAGTGGTGAAAACATTTAAGGTAAACACCCGGGAAATAACTGTAAGCCTTTATGATAACGGAACTATTGATCACGATACTGTTTCTGTTTACCTGAACAAAAAACAGGTGGTCTTTAAGCAGATGCTGTCTCTTTCGCCGATCAATTTAACCATTCAGCTGGATGATGACAACGATTACCAGGAGTTGGTAATGGTTGCGGAAAACCTGGGGGAAATTCCGCCTAACACCTCCCTTATGGTGGTGAAAGCCGGCAACCAGCAATTTGAAGTCCGGATCACTTCAACAGAGCAGAAAAATGCAGTAGTAATTTTCAAATATGATCCGCCTAAATAACCATATTGCAGCCGCTCAACATTTTTTCACCTGTCAATCAGCCTGATGCTGTAAATTGACCGGATAATTCAATTCATGAGGCTCATTCTGATTATCACTTCTTTATTATTGGTAATAAACCTGCAGGCCCAGGACCTTAATGGCGTTTGGCAAGGTACACTTACACAGGAACCAGGCGGGTGTTTTCCCACCTATCATCTCGAAATCCAATTGAATGGTTCGGGCAATAACCTGCAGGGCAACGCATTTGACTACTATGATAAAACCCGTTATATCAAACATCATTTTACCGGGCGGTATAATGCCCTTAACAAAAGGATGGTAATTATTGAAGACCGTTTGCTGGAGGTGAATATCCCGAACGACTGTGTAAGCTGCACCAAAACCTATGACCTTACCTGGTCTATGGAAAATGGGAAAGAGGCGCTGGTGGGCGATTGGAAAGGCTATGAATCCATCAGTAAAAAAAGCTGCCCGCCCGGAAAAATAACACTCTACCGGGTAGCAGCAACCGCTTTTCCGGTGGATATAGACCAGCCTGAAGAACTGGCGAAACTCCAAACTGGTCTAAAGCTTGAAAAACGGGAAAATGAATTGGTTACAACGCTTTCCCTGGAGACCCCATCTGTAAAAATAGACTTGTATGATAACGCTGAAATCGACAATGATACAGTGACTATTTTCCTGAATAATAAATTACTGCTGTACAGGCAAAAACTAACCGACAAACCGCTGACCCTCAAGATAAATGCGTTTCCTAATACCGATTATGAACTGGTCATGTATGCCGATAACCTGGGCAGCATTCCACCAAACACAGCCCTGATGGTGGTTACTGCAGGCAAACAAAGGCAGGAAGTCCGGTTGTCTTCCTCAGAAAAGAAAAACGCATCAGTAAAATTCAGGCTTAAGGATAAATCTCCCTGATGAAAGCTTAAAATTTAAAATTCCAGGTTACACTTGGGATGATGGGGAATAGCGAAACCTGCTTGGCGGTAACTTTCAGGGTGCCGTTGTAGGCGCTCCCTTCCTGGTCATAATAGATGAAATATGGGTTAAGCCTGCTGTACACATTGTATATGCTGAATACCCAGCTGCTTTTCAAACGTTTTTGTTTTTTGGGAACGGGTGTATAGATTGCCGATAAATCCAGGCGGTGATATGCGGGGAGCCGGTACTGGTTAATTCGGCTATACTCTTGGGTTAGTACCCCTTCTACCAGGTAAAACCTTTCAGGCAATGTAGTTGCCATTCCGGTCCCATACACGAAAACACCCGACAGTTTCCATTTTTTACTGAGTTCATAGGTAGTCACAACTGAAATGTCATGGCGACGGTCGTAGCGGGCTTTAAAGGTTTCGCCATTGTTCAGGGAAGGGAACTTTCTGTATGTCCAGCTCAATGTGTACCCTACCCAACCGGTAAGCCGTCCGGTATTTTTCCTTACGAAAAATTCAGAGCCATAACTCCATCCATCACCAAAAACAAATTCTTCCTCAGGGTCTTTCAGGGAAGGGGTATAGCCCTCTTTATATTCAATTTGGTTTTGCATCTGCTTGTAATAAAGCTCTACCGACGTTTCATACTGGTTATTCTTAAAGTTTTTAAAGAAGCCTGCAGCATATTGCCAGCTGAGCTGGGGTTTTACCCGAAGTGTACTGGGCACCCAAAGGTCGGTGGGAAGTGTTGATCCTGCATTGCTTACCAGGTGGATGTATTGGTAATTCCTGGTAACCGATGCCTTTAAGGATGTATTATCGTTTAGCGAATACCTCAGGGTGAGCCGTGGTTCAAGTCCGCCGTATTGCTGCACTTTTTCACCCTTACCAAAATGAATACTGTCGAGTTTATTTCCATTGTTATCGCGCAAGTATTCGGTATAGTCGCCCACCTGTGTAAATCCGCTGAAACGTAACCCGGCATTAACCTGCAGCCGGTCAGACAGTTCCCAGTCATCCTGCAGGTACAGGCCGATTTCGCGGGCGTATTTTTTCTGGGCATTATTCGGAATAAAATCTACAGAATCTGTACGCCCCGTGACCAGGTTCGGTTTAAAAGTATGGTAGGTGTACTGTGCTCCCCAACGCAATTTGTGCTGTGGTATGGGGTAATAATCCATATCGAATTTTGCGGTAAGGTCTTTTATACCTGAACTAACATTGAACGCCAGGTTATTCTGGATACCATTAAATGCGAAATTATAATTGTTGAAAACAAGGGTCGTATTAGAAAAAAGTTTAGGATGGAATACATGGTTCCAGCGTACTGTAGCCGTGGCATTTCCCCAGGGGATATTGGCACTGAAAGAGCGCTGGTTATTTTTAAAATCAAATACATCACGGCCGAAATAGCCGCTCAGGTACAGACGGTCTTTTTCTGAAAATTTATAATTTAGTTTTGTATTGAGGTCGTAAAAATAGTAGCCGGAACCATAAAATGAACTGCTTTTAGGAACAAAAGGTTTTACCAGTACATCAATATAGGTACGGCGTGCAGAAATAATAAAAGATGCTTTATCTTTTTTAATCGGCCCCTGGATTGATACCCTTGAAGCAATCAGGCCGATGCCACCTTCCACTTCCAGTTTTTTCTGGTTGCCATCTTTCATGGCAATGTCCAGGACTGATGAAAGCCTTCCGCCATACTGGGCAGGCATACCGCCCTTAATTAAGCTTACATTCTTAATTGCATCGGAATTGAAAATTGAAAAGAACCCAAACAGGTGACCGGTATTATAAACAACTGCATCATCAAGCATGATCTGGTTCTGGTCTGGTCCGCCGCCACGAACATAAAATCCGGCATTGCCTTCACCGGCATTACGCACACCTGGCAATAACTGCAGTGTTTTGAGGATATCCACTTCACCGAAAAGGACTGGCAGTGATTTAACCTGGTTGATACTCAGGTCTATCCTGCCCATTTGTGAATTGCGCACATTACCGTCTTTTCTTTTGGCGTAAACCACTACCTCCTCGCTGGTAGTCATTTTCGGGGCCAGTACCCGGTTCAGCTGGATATCCCGGTCCAGTGTAATCGAAAACCGGATGGTTTCATACCCGGCGTAGGAAATGGAAATTTCGTAAACATCCTGCGGCAGGGTGATGGAATAAAAACCATAGGTATTACTGTTTATGCCCTTGCCTTTGCCCATTACTGAAACCGAAGCCCCGATAAGGCTTTCCCCGGAAAGCGAATCTTTAACATATCCGCTGAGGGTAAATTTTTGTTGGGCAAATCCCGATAAGCACAACAGGGTTACTAAAACCAGTGTAAATAATGAACTGATAACCAATTTTGTATGCCTGTTTTTTTTCATGTACTGTTAAAATTCGGGATTCACAACAAAAAGCCGGCAGCTTGGTTCATAAATCAATGCCTAATGCGGCTTTTAATTTAACTTTGCGCCCCATGTTAGTAGGATTACAAAATGTTACGTTCGAATTTGGTGCCCGGGTCATTGTTTCCGATGCAACCTGGCATATTCAGCCCAATGAGCGGATCGGCCTGATCGGGTACAATGGTACGGGAAAATCGACCTTGCTCAAAGTATTGGTCGGAGAATACCTACCCTCCTCGGGTACAGTGGAAAAAAGCCGGGGAACCACTATTGGTTACCTGCACCAGGACCTTTTGAGTTTCGATACCAACCAATCCATTTTGGAAGTCGCCCTCAGCGCATTTGAAAAAGTGCAGCAACTGGAAAAGGAAATCGACCGGCTGGGTAAATTACTGGAAGCCACAGGCGATGAAAAAACACTGCACGAGTATAGTGATGCCCTGCATGAGCTGGAAACACTGGGTGGATACGATATCCACCACAGGACAGAAGAAGTCCTGCACGGGCTCGGGTTTTCCCAGGAAGATATCGTCCGGCCCTATAAAGAATTCTCCGGAGGTTGGCGGATGCGGGTCCTATTAGCAAAAATGATCCTGCAGCAACCCGACTTATTATTATTAGATGAACCTACCAATCACCTTGATCTTCCGTCGATTGAATGGCTCGAAAAATACTTGCAACACTACAAGGGATCCGTGGTAATCGTAAGCCACGACAAGTTCTTCCTGAACCGGATGATCACCAAAGTGGTGGAGGTATACCAGAAGCAATTGCATTTTTACAACGGCAATTATGAGTTCTACGAAACCGAAAAAGCAATGCGGGTAGAACTGCAGCAGCGGGCATTTGAGAACCAGCAGGACTATATCAGGCAACAGGAGCGATTTATTGAAAGGTTCCGGGCAAAGGCTACCAAAGCCGCTGCAGCCCAAAGCGCAATGAAGCGACTTGATAAAATTGACCGGATTGAAGAAGTTGAAATAGAGCGGCCCAATATCAAGATCAATTTCAGGATCGATAAAACACCGGGTAAAATCCTGTGTGAACTGAAACACGTCACCAAGAAATTTGGCGAAAATGTAATCGTTTCCAACACTTCCGCAGAAATTGAGCGAGGCGATAAGATTGCCCTGATTGGTGCAAACGGTAAGGGAAAATCAACTTTACTAAGGATCATTGCTGGTGTGGAGAAATTTGATGGGGAAAGGAAATGGGGCCATAATGTTGACGAAAGCTTTTATGCACAGCACCAACTGGAAGCATTGGACCTGAACAATACCCTCCTGGAAGAAATGAAAGCCTGCGGCAGCCAGAAAACCGAGCAGGAATTACGCACCCTGCTGGGTTGTTTCCTGTTCAGCGGTGATGATACGGATAAAAAAATCAAGGTACTGAGCGGTGGGGAAAAAGCCCGTGTTGCGCTGGCAAAAACCATTGTAAGCAAGGCTAATTTCCTCATGCTTGATGAACCGACCAACCACCTCGATATGCATTCGGTGGAACTATTGGTGGAATCCCTGAATAAATATGAAGGCAGCTTTATCCTGGTGAGCCATGACCGGTACTTTATTTCAAAGGCGGCCAATAAGATCTGGGAAATTGTTGACCACGAGATCAAGGAATTTAAAGGCAGCTATGCAGAATGGATTGAATGGAAAGAACGGATGGCCCGCCAGGCACCCAAAATTGAGCAGGGTAAACCTGCAGTCGCTGAACAGCCTGCTAAAATAGTGCAGGCGGTAAAATTACAGAACGGCACCCCTATTAATAAAGATGGCAGGAAAGAATTGCAAAGGATGCAAAAACAGTTCAGCCAACTGGAAGAAAAAATTGCCAGGGTAACGGAAAAAAAGAACCAGGTAGAAGCGTCCCTTTCAGATCCGGCCATTTATTCCGACCGTTCAAAATTTGGTGAAGCTGAAAAAGAGTATAAAAGGCAACAGGCAGAATTAACAGATCTTAACAAACAATACGAAAGCATTTTTGAGAAGATCATTCAACTCGAAAGTGAAATTGAGTAACTTCATCGGGTATGCGTTATCGGAATATTTTTCTCCGCAGCCTCTTCAGTTTAATATTCTTTCATTCCCTGTTAGCCTATACGCAACAGAACCACCGGCCGAAAATTGGGTTAACCCTTAGTGGCGGTGGCGCAAAAGGATTGGCCCATATTGGAATTCTAAAAGCTATTGATTCAGCCGGACTACAAATTGATTATGTTACCGGAACATCTATGGGCGCCATTGTTGGAAGCCTTTATGCCGTAGGCTATTCCGGTGATTCTATTTTACAAATCGCCAATAAGTTAGACTGGAGCCAATTGCTCAGCAATAAGTCTTCCCTGAATGCCTTCATAATGGAGGAGAAAAGTGAATATGGCCGCTATGCCCTGGAATTACCCATGCAAACCCGCGGCCGGTTCAGTGTTCCTTCAGGGGTTTTGGAGGCTGAGGAACTCTGGTTAAAATTTGATGAATTGTTTCACCCGGTTTACCAGGTTCGCGATTTCAACCAGTTGAAGCGGCCATTTAAATGTATCGCCACCGACCTCGCCACCGGAGAAGCAGTTGTATTAGACAGTGGCGACCTGGTAAGTGCGGTACGCAGCAGTATGGCAATCCCATCCGTTTTCACTGCAGTAAACCTTGGTAATAAAAAGCTGGTAGATGGCGGACTAGTCCGCAATTTTCCCGTGAGTGATGTGCGGCAAATGGGTGCCGATATCGTAATTGGAAGCAATGTGGCCACAGGTTTATTATCCGCGCAAAAAATCACTTCTCCCATTCAGATCCTGATGCAGATCGCTTTTTTCAAGGAAGCAGAATCTGTAAAACAGGAAATCGGACTGGTTGATTATTATATTACCCATCCATTAGCAAAATACAATACTGCCAGCTTTAACAGTAGCGACAGTATAACTGCAATCGGACTGGAAATGGGAAATCAATTTTACCCGGTATTCAAACATCTTGCAGATTCCCTTAATGCAATTTATGGGATACCTGAAAAAGTTACTTTCCCGGCTACAGCTCCAAGAATAACCATCCGGCACGTGATAACGGATAGCTTAAGGTACATCAGCAAAGTGTTCCTGGTAAAAATGCTGGGTATAAAAGAGGGACAGGCATATACCGTAAAAGAGCTGGAAGACGGCATCCGGCAAGCTTATGGAACCCGGTATTTCAACAGGCTGTATTACCAGCTGGAACCGGTAGAAAGTGGCGTAGCCGATATGCACCTGATTGCAGAAGAGAATGCCCCGGTCACTGCCAAACTTGCCATCAATTATAATTCATTCAGTAATATCATGTTGATTGCCAACATGACTATCCGTGATATTATTGGCAAACCAAGTATCAGCTCAGCCACAATCGGCATTTCTGAAAATCCGCGGCTAAGGCTGGAACATACCATGATCTTCGGTACAAAGAAAATACCAATGGCATCCATTACCGAAATGTATGGAGAGCGGCAGGAATTTTCATCATATAAAGATTTCAGGGTTATTGGCAGCAACCGGCAATCTCTTTTTTATGTTGACACGCGGTTGCAACTCGCTTTTAAAAGAAGGTCATCCTATGCAGTTGGGATGCACTGGGAAACCGGATCGATCAAACCATTATCCCAGACTATCCTTGACCTGAGGGGAACTAATAATTTCAGCCAGGCTTATTTCAGGTATGAATATAATTCACACGATCGTTTGTTCCTCCCCCGCAGGGGTGGTTACGTGTTATTTGAACCGTCGGTTATTATCAACAGGCCTGAGGATATCACCTTAAAATCCAATGGCGCGGAGATTGGGAATATGGATTCACTGGGTATTAAAAAAAGTACTTTTACCAGGTTCCGGTTCCAGGCACAGAAAGTGGTTCCTGTTTCCCGCAAAAATTTCATTACCCTTCAGGCCGAAGCAGATGCAAATTTCAATACAAACTCATTCGTATTCCAGGATTTTGTGGTTGGCGGTATGCAACCGGTTATCCGTAACCAGGTTACATTTACCGGCATTCCCGATGCTTCGGTGCGCACCAATAGTCTCGTTAAAGGATCCTTCAACTGGAGGTACCAGTTTTCAGGCAGTGTTTACGCCGCAGCCACTTTAAACCTGATGTACCATTCATTCCTGCAACAGCAGCAATTTTACTATACCCCTGAAAAACTATTAACCGGTTATGGGTTAACGTTAGGCATAGATTCCCCTATCGGTCCGCTGGAGTTCAGCTTTATGTACAGCGACCAGAGCGGTATCCTGAAAAATTATGTAAACCTGGGCTATCGCTTTTCCAGGGCTATGTTCTAACTAATCAGGATTCTGATTGCATTTAAAACCAAGGCTTAAATCATTACCATGCCAGTATTTAACAGAAGAAAATTCCTGCAATCTTCCGGGATGTCCTTAATTCCTGCACTCCTGCCCTTTTCTGCAGCAATTGCGGGCAATCCTTCAGGGATCCCCCCGGCACCAATACAGCCACTAGTGAAATTTTTTGGTGATGGTGAAATGTTTGAGCCAGCTGTGTACTTAGACCAATTGGTTCAAATGAACAATGTGTCAGCTATTGAAAAAGACCGGTATGGCCATGGAGGCACAGTCGCCGCATTGGAAAAAAAATTCGAAGCCATTACAGGTAAAGAAAAGGCCATGTTCATGCCAACCGGCACGATGGCAAATCAATTGGCCATAGCGGTTCTTAGTGGAACAAACACAAAAGTATTTGTCCAGGAAACCAGCCATGTATTCCGGGATGAAGCCGATGCTGCCCAATCGGTTCACCAGAAAAGGCTTATGCCATTAGCAAAAGGTGAAACATATTTTACTTCAGCAGCATTGCAGCAGGCAATAGAATCCCTTGAGGTTGATGAAGTGTTTAAAAGCGGTGTAGGCGCAGTTTCCATCGAAAACCCGGTAAGGAGGGCTGATGGCAGGATGGTACCCATTGAGGAGATCAGGAAAATAAGTGCCTATTGCCGTAACAACAATATCAAACTACACCTCGACGGTGCCCGTATTTACCTGGCTTCAGCCTGGTCAGGTATTTCTGTGCAGGAGTATGCTTCATATTTTGATACGATTTATATCTCCTTATACAAATACCTGGGCGCCAGCGGAGGCGCAATGCTTTGCGGAGAAAAGACAGTGATTGACAAAATGGAGCACCTGGTTAAGATCCATGGTGGCACCATGTATGGCAATTGGTTAAACGCTGCCATGGCCTATAACAGGCTTGAAGGAATTGAAAACCGCTTAAAGGAAGCCATCAACCGATCGGTAAAAATTTTTTCTGCATTGAACCAGGTTAAGGGTATTAACATCAGCGCCCTTGATGGAGGTACTAATATCTATGTATTGCAGTTGGATAAAAATATTAATGGGGGAAAAACCCAGGAAAAATTATTCAATGATTTCAACATCAGGATACCCAAACCCGACCAAAATAATATGGCAAAAATTTCTGTGAACGAAACTCTTTTATACCAGGATACCAGCTATATAATTGATGCTTTTATAAAATCGCTTACCAGGTAACTGATGAGTTTGCCGGTAGTTTCGCATTTCCTGCCATCACTCAGTTGGGTTGCTCCTTCGCAGATATGCAGGTAGGCCGGCTTCGAATTCATTGCCACGAAATTGATGTATTGGCGGGCATGCATGGGACTGATCCCTACGGGAGATTCTGCACTGCTTAGGGTGTCTTCAATTACATCAAGATCCAGTTCAAGCGCAGTGTACCCGTCTTCTGTAAATGCCGTGGCATGGGCCAGGGCCTGGATGAAATTTCTTTTTTCGTGGAGGAAAATATCTTCGTAAGTGATCATATCCAGGAAAGGATTATTCACAAAATCAAGCCATACATTCTGTTGCAGGTAATTCTCCTGCACACCAACCACACAATATTTTTGCAGATAACCATCTTCTTCGGCATACCGGAACCCATTGCCACTATGGCGTCCTTCAACCGGACGAAAATCGGTATGTGCATCGAGGTTGATGGCATTGATTTGCGCCAGTTGCAGTTTGCCAGCCTTGAACAATCCTTTGGAAGCTCCTTTAATCAATGGATAGGCATTGTTGTGTCCGCCACCTATTACAATAGGGACTTTCCCCGCTGAAGTTATTTGCTTGGACAGGCTTTCCACTTCCTCATCTATCTGCTGTACTGCGTGCCGATAAGCTTCCACTTTTTCCTCTTCACCATGGGCATGGTTTTCAATCAGGTACTGCAAGTCCCCAAAATCAAAATGACCCAGTAACAAAATCTCTTCGCCGGTGAGAAAATCATTGCTCTGGCTATTCAGGAAGGCAGTTAAAAAGGGCAACCAGGCTGAATCTGCGCCTCCCTTGCCATAATTGGCTTTCACCCCAATATCTTCCGGGATACCAAACAGGACAAAACGTGCCGGTGATTTGTTCAGTTTTTCTTCAAACTGTTCCTGGTCCGTGATTACCTGCAGGCGTTCGCCTAATTTGGTTTCAAACCGTCGCAGGCGTGTCAGGTAAAGGATATCCTGTTTACTGTAAAACTTAAAATGTGGGGTAGTCAATGGTGCTGGTTTTGATAATGAATATAACCAATTCAGGTAAATTCACCAGCCACCATTACCCTTTCAATAAGATTGCTGCCAAAAGCATATGGTAGGTAAGCCAGGGAAGGCACAGGCCTGGTCAGGATAAGGCTGGCTTTTTTACCGATTGTGATGCTGCCATGTGTTTCACCGATGCCCATTGCTATGGCACCATTTAAAGTAGCTGCATTAATGGCTTCTTCTGGTAACATTTTTAACTGGATGCAGGCCATGGATACAACAAGGTTCATATTGGCACTGGGGGAAGAACCCGGGTTAAAATCGCTTGCCAGGGCAATGATGCAGCCGGCATCAATTAACTGGCGGGCGGGCTGGTAAGGCATCCGCAGGAAAAAAGCTGCAGTTGGTAATAAGGTACCAATGGTGCTGGATGCTGCAAGGCATCGGATAGCGGCTTCATCCATGGTCTCGAGGTGGTCAACAGACAAGGCACCAACATTTACACCAGCCTGGACACCACCGGAAAGGTGCAATTGATTGGCATGGATTTTCGGTAATAAGCCATAGGCCTGTCCGGCCCTGCAGATCCTTTCCGTTTCAGCCTGGGTAAAAAAGCCCTCTTCACAAAAAACGTCAATAAAATCTGCCAACCCTTCGCGGGCAATTGCCGGCAATATTTCCTGCTCAATGAGTTGAAGGTACCCTTCATGATTATCACGGAATTGGGGCGGGTATGCATGTGCGCCGAGGAAGCTGGCTTTAATAGTTAACCCGGATGCCTGTTTCAGCCTTTTGATAACCCGCAGCATTTTCAATTCTCCATCCACCGTTAATCCATAACCGCTTTTAATTTCTATAGCCCCCGTTCCCATTTTTACAGTCTCGTCCAGGCGCTGCAGGGCAAGGTTAAAAAGTTTGTCTTCCGGCATTTCATTGAGGCGGGCAGCAGAATTTAAAATCCCCCCTCCTTTTGCAGCAATTTCAGCATAACTGAGACCCCTGATCTTGTCGATGAATTCATTTTCCCGGCTAGCCGCAAAAACCAGGTGTGTATGGCTGTCGCACCAGGCAGGCATCAGAATACGACCAGTGGCATCGATACATTGGCCCGGGGGAATATTTGCAGGTGCTTCAGTCATCGGTCCAAATGCGGCAATACGATCTCCCTCGGTGAGCAGGAAGGCATTTTTTATAACCGGCAATTCGGCCAGGTCTTTGCCCCGCAAGGGTTTTGCAGGTTTATCAGCAGACCTGATCCCTGCCAGGATGGAAATATTTTTAAAGAGCATGGCCATTGTTTACAATTCCTGCCAGATTTGGTTGGCAAAGGTTTCCAAAGACGGGTCACGGGCACCCATGAGCAGTAAAACACAATTTTCGGTTAGGTGTAACCGCAAGTAACTGAGCAGGTCGTTCCGGTTATCGACGAAGAAAGCGTTTTTACCTGTTTTCTGCAGGTCTTCGATCAGGTCATTGGCGGAAATATCTTTTGTCGCCGTGCCACCGGCATAAAAAATTTCACTCATCCAGATCTCATCTTCAGGTCTCAGTACCCTGGCAATCTCATGCACAAAATCATGGCGCAGGAAACGTGTTGGCCCGTAACCATGAGGTTGGAACCAGGCAATGACTTTAGGGGCAATGGGTTGGCAGGCTTCGATGCTGGCGGCACATTTGGCAGGGTTATGGGCGTAGTCATCTATCAGCCAGACCCCATGTTTTTGCCCGATTACCTGGTGCCTGCGGTAAATACCTTCATATCCTTTTAGTGCTTCAGCGCAAACTGCCAGGTCAATGCCCACAAGGTTGGCGATGGTGCTGGCGGCTAATGCATTTTCCATGTTATGCCGGCCCACCACGTTCATGGCAAACGGTACATGGTTGATGGTAAATTTCACCGATAAACCATCCTGCCCGAAATCACGGGCCACATAACCGGCATTGCAATTTACATGGTGACAAAAATCCTGGCTGATATCCTGAGATAATTTTTCAGCCAGGGAATTCGAACGGTTCACCACAAATCGCCTGCTGTTATTTTTGAAAGTGTTGAAGACATCCATCAGTTCTTCTATTTCCTTATGGTCCTTGTCAACATTCAGCAAGAGGCCAATTTCCGGGAAGTATTGTACGATAGAGCCATCACTTTCATCGGCTTCAATCACCAGCCAGTCACCCTTACCAACTTTAGCATTCCCGATTTTCCCTTCACGGATAATACTTACCAGCCCGGCACCACTGATAATACTCGGTTCCTTACCGGCAAATTGAAGGATATCGAACAGCATGGCGCTGGTGGTTGATTTTCCGGAAGTGCCGCCAACAGCGATGGTCTTTTTACTTTTTGCGATCAGTGCTAAAAGTTCACTGCGTTTGATAATGGGAATATTTAATGAACGGGTCTTGATTACTTCGGGAACAGTTTCTTCCACTGCAGTTGAAACCACCACCAGGTCGGTATTTGCAGCGATACCACTGCCGTCCTGCTCAAAGCAGGTAATGCCTTCGGCCTCCAGTTTCTGGCGGGTGTCATTAAATTCCCCGGGTTTGAAATACCGGTCGCTTCCGCTAACTGTTTTGCCAATGCCTTGTAAATATTGCGCAAGGGCACTCATCCCGGTACCGGCGACACCGATGAAGAACACCCGTTGAAAATCGTTAATACTATTCATCTGTCTTCTTTGCATTAAAGGTAAGCCAGCTCATTTATTCTTCGCCCAGTCTTTCGCGGATGTCTAACCGATGTTGCCTTGCGGTATCTTTTGCAATATCATAACCGGCATCAGCATGGCGGATCACACCCATTCCCGGGTCATTTCTTAAAACCCGTGCCAGTCTATTTGCTGCGGCTTCGGATCCATCGGCAACAATCACCATGCCGGCATGGATGCTATAGCCCATACCAACACCCCCGCCATGGTGCAGGCTCACCCAGGAAGCGCCACCTGCAGTATTAACAAGGGCGTTTAATATTGGCCAATCCGCTACGGCATCACTGCCATCGAGCATGGATTCGGTTTCGCGGTTCGGGCTGGCAACAGATCCTGTATCCAGGTGATCGCGACCAATTACGATCGGCGCTTTAACTTTTCCGCTGCGCACCAGTTCATTGAAGGCCAACCCTGCTTTTTCCCTTTCCCCTTGTCCAAGCCAGCAAATCCGTGCAGGCAATCCCTGGAAGGCTATCCTTTCCCGGGCCAGTTTCAGCCAGCGTTGCAGGCTTTTATTTTCGGGAAACATCCTGGCAACCAGGTCATCGGTCACCGCGATATCAGCAGGATCACCACTGAGGGCTGCCCACCGGAATGGACCTTTCCCTTCACAGAAAAGCGGCCTGATATAAGCGGGAACGAATCCGGGAAAATCAAAAGCATTGGCCAGTCCGCGTTCCTTTGCTCGCGCCCTGATATTATTGCCATAATCAAAAGTGATGGCCCCCATCTTTTGCAGGGTGAGCATATGTTCAACGTGCAGCCGCATACTATCATAGCTTCGCTCAATGTATGCAGATGGGTTTTCCCTGCGAAGCACATTTGCCTGTTGAACGGTAAGTGTATGCGGAATATAGCCGATCAATGGGTCGTGTGCGGAGGTTTGGTCAGTAAGGGTATCAGGCACCACCTTTCTTTCAATAAGCCGGGCAAGCAGGTGCACGGCATTGCACAGGACACCGATACTAAGGGCTTCCCCGTTTTTGCGGGCTTCAAGTGCGCGATCAATAGCGCTATCAATATCTGTCATTTTCAGGTCGAGGTAGCGGGTTTCAATGCGCTTGTCGATACGCCATTCTTCCACTTCAGCAATAAGTGCAACTCCTTCGTTCATGGTAATGGACAAAGGTTGAGCGCCACCCATTCCACCAAGCCCGGCAGTTACGTTAAGGGTGCCTTTCAATGTACCGTTAAAATGTTTGTCCGCAGCTGCTGCATAGGTTTCATAGGTACCCTGGACTATCCCCTGCGATCCAATGTAAATCCAGGAACCGGCAGTCATTTGTCCATACATCATCAGCCCCTTTTTCTCGAGCTCATCAAAATGTTCCCAGGTGGCCCATTTCGGTACAAGCTGTGAATTGGAAATCAGCACCCGTGGTGCATCCGGATGTGTCTTTAAAATGCCTACGGGCTTGCCGCTCTGTATCAGCAGGGATTCATCATTCTCCAGTACTTTGAGGGCTTTGATGATGAGGTCCAGCGCTTCAAAACTGCGGGCTGCCTTGCCGCGGCCACCGTAAACAATCAGTTCATCAGGCCGTTCAGCTACAGCCGGATCAAGGTTATTGAGCAGCATGCGCAGTGCCGCTTCCTGGATCCATCCTTTACAGGATAATGTTGTACCCGTTGGGGTTTTGTATTTACTTATATCGTAGCCACTGGTTGGGATCGTACTCATCACAAATGTTTTAAATCGTTTATAATTGATATTCCCCGAATCCTTCATTCAGAAGATGGCCTGAATTTTCGGCAAATTCGTTTACCTCTTTAACGAAGGAAAAATCACGGATCATACGGTTGATTTGCTCAATATCGCGCGAGAAGATCCGGTCTTCATTGGCAAAGCCAACGAACTTGCGCACATGACCATGCGCAAATTCCAGGACCGGGCTGCTTTTTAATGGTCTCCTGAATTCGATGGCCTGGCAGGCGCTCATCAGTTCGATGGATAAAATGAATTCGAGGTTGGTAATCACCTGGTTCAGTTTCCTGCCGCTGATACTGCCCATACTCACATGGTCTTCCTGGCCAAGTGAAGTGGGGATGCTATCGGCACTTGCCGGGAAGCATAGTGTTTTATTCTCTGTTACCAATGCAGCCGTTGTATATTGGGGGATCATAAAACCGCTATTGAGTCCAACATTGTTCATCAGCAACATTGGCAATCCCCATTTTCCTTCCAGCAAGAGGTAGCAACGGCGGTCTGAGATATTCCCGATTTCAGCGGCCGCGAAACAGTTGTAATCGAGTGGCAAAGCAAGTGGCTGGCCGTGAAAGTTTCCGCCGCTGATCGTATTGTGTGCATCAAATACTATGGGGTTATCTGTCACGGAATTCAGTTCTGTTTCTGTCAGCGATTTCAGGTGTAACCAGGCATTACGGCTGGCACCATGAACCTGTGGCATACAGCGCAGGGAATAAGGATCCTGCACCCGGCCGCAGTCGATATGGCTTTGCATGATTTCGGAGCCATCCAGGATTTTCCGAAGTCTCTGTGCTACCAGGCGATTGCCTTCAAAGGGCCTTAGTTGGTGAAGCCGGTCTTCAAAGGGCGCCCTGGTTCCTGTAAGGGCTTCGAGACTCATGGCACCAATGATATCAGCAGCATCCAAACAATTGAGGAACCGCTCTACTCCTTTTACCGCGTGGGCCAGGATAAATTGCGTGCCATTGATGAGGGCAAGTCCCTCTTTCGGACCGAGTTGGATAGGATCGAGTCCATGGGCTTTCAACACAGCTGCAGAAGCCTTCCGTTCGCCATTTTCAAATACTTCACCCAAACCGATCAGGGGCAGGCAAAGATGAGCCAATGGCGCCAGGTCGCCGCTGGCGCCAACACTCCCTTTTTCCGGGACAACAGGAATAATATTTTTTTCAATATGCCAGCATAGCCTTTCCAGTGTGGTCAGCTGGGCACCTGAAAATCCCTGTGCCAGGGCATGCACTTTGGTGATCAGCATTAGTTTGGCGATGTCGGGGTGTATTGGTTCGCCTACCCCAACGCTATGGCTTTGCAGTATTTTGTATTGCAGTGTACGGGTATCAGCTTCGGAAATGGAGGTATTTGCCAGGATCCCAAAGCCGGTATTAATACCATAAACGGTGCGGTTTTCATGAACAATCCGGGCAACGGCCGCTTCACTGGTTTTAATACGCACAATAGATGCTGGTCCCAGCTTAGCTTTGAGCCTGCCGGCACAAATATCGAGTACATTACCGATGGTCAGGCGATCGATTCCATATTGAAAGGTGCTGTTCATAATAATTGTTTTTCTATCCTGTCGTAGATGGTGGTTTGCTGGAAAGATTTTTCCAGTTCGCTGATACCAGTCATTAATAATTTTCCATGGGGAGTTTCCTGGAGCAGTTCATCCATTGCTTTTTGAACAGCCATCCATATGGGTTGGACCTGCTGTAATAATTTGTTCCCTTTGGTGGTAAAGGTCACCACCTTTTTCCGGGCATCTGTTTTGTCGATACCCGTGCGGACCAGCCCTTTTTCCTGCAGTTTGCTCACCAGTTGGCTGGCGGCAGAATGGGATACTTCAAGTTCCAGGGAAATCTCCCTGATGGAAAGGGCGCCATTGTTCGCCAGCATATAAAAGATGGGAAACCAGGCTGCGTCGAAGCGGATGCCGTGGTGTTTATAAATGCTGTTCACATCAGCCAGGAAAGCTTCGCTGAGCCTGCGGAGCCGGCTACCGAAGGCCAGCACACCTGATTGTTGGTAAAATGGCAAGGTTGGCTATTTATATAAGTACTTATACAAATATACTAAGGCAGGTTTTGTCCGGCCAAATTTTAGTCCATTTTTTTGGGGGAAAGGCGTATTCCGTTATCTTTGCGCCCCGAGGTCCGGTAGCTCAGCTGAATAGAGCAACTGCCTTCTAAGCAGTAGGTCATTGGTTTGAATCCAATCCGGATCACATATGTTAGCAAAGGGTTTCAAGAGATTGAAACCCTTTTTTATTGTAGGGAGTATTGCAGGGAATAAAATTTAACCTGTTAAATATCTAAATTACTTATGATGAGTAAGAAAAGTAAGATTAAAGCAGGTATCATATTTGGCATGGTAATGTCAACGTTTTTCATTTTGCGGGATTTGGTAACACATGATAATTTGGAGATAAAGAATTTAATTATGTTTATTTCTTCTGGCCTTGTCGGGGGTGCTTTGGCTGGACTTATATTTGGTTCGTTAATAGGACTCTTTGTTAATTCTAAACTGATTACGCAAACCTCAAAAATTGACACAGCATCCGATGAAACTATTTTACTTGAAACAGGTGCCAATCATTTCAAAGGAGCTGAAGGTGTAGGTGGAAAATTGTACTTGACAAATAAGCGCCTGGTATTTAAATCTCATAAATTGAATATCCAAAATCATGAACTTTCAATCAGTTTGTCAGACATTGGCAAAGTTGACAGATATAAAACCCTGGGATTAATAAATAACGGTTTATGTGTGACAACCAGAGACAATAAAAAAGAAAAGTTTGTAGTTCAAGAGATTGAAGAATGGATTAACATACTAACCGAAAAGAATTTTCTTTGTATATAACTTAATTGGAAAGTCCTTAATAGCATAATTCAAATTTATCCCGGATAGCAATAATATTTTCAGTAATAAAACGCAGTAACTTTATCCCGACCCCTTACTATAAAAAGAACATCAGTTATAACACAGGCTATGTCTACACCTAAAAAACAATTACAACATCACGTCTTCTTCTGGCTAACAAATCCGGATTTGGAAGCGGACAGGCAGGAACTTATCAAGGGACTCAGAACGTTGGCAGCAATACCCTCGATCCGCCAGCTCCATATTGGCGTACTGGCATCGACTGAGAAAAGGGATGTGGTAGATACTTCCTGGGATGTATCTGAACTGATGTTTTTTGATGATGAGGCCGGCCAAAAGATTTACCAGGATCATCCGATACACCAGGCTTTCGTGAAGAACTACTCCCACCTGTGGAAAAAAGTAATCGTTTACGATTCACTGGATGTTTAAAAACAGCCCCTGACCGTGTAAGCTTCCCCGGCAATAACAACAAACCAAAAATAATTGGCCAGGCTATACAATTTCAAAGTCCGGGACCGGCTATACTTATTTCCGGGACCGGCTATACTTATTTCCGGTCTGAAAGTGATTTTGAGGGACACTAAAACGGGGCTGCGTAACCATTTAATGAATTCCGGACTATGTGCCAACCATGTGCCAACCATGTGCCAACCATGCTAAAATAGGCCATTTTACGCAGGATAGCACATGGATGGCACTTGGATTACACATATATTACTAAACCCTGATCAGTACGCCCCGAACATTTTTTACCGGGCAGAATAAACAGCAGGAATTCCTTGCTTAAATTTAGTTTTTTGAAAACCGCTATCATTTACCACCATGAAATTGCCTTTGCTGTCCATTTGCTTTATTTCGATTGTTGTATCAGCATCAGCACAGAAAACTGATCCTTCCCACCTCATACCACCGGAGAAAAACCTTCCGGCTTCCTGGACCCGATCGCTCTGGCAGAATGAACGTAAAGTGTATACAGGAAATGAATTAACAACCATTGGTATGCCCTGCGGCGGCATTGCAGCCGGACAATTATATGTCCGGGGGGATGGCACCCTGGCCAACTGGTGGATCGCTAATAACGCCTATAACACCGGCTATGGCATTGATTGGCTATTGAACTTTGAAACAGCGGCCGGCCCCTGGAAGGTCTGTTACCAGACTTTTGAACCCCTAAGTTATATCGACCAGGGATTTGCCATCACTTTCAAACAAGCGGGCAAAACAACCACCAGGCGACTTAATAAAAAAGACTTTGACAATATTTCATTCATTGGGGAATATCCCATTGCTTATATCAGCTATGCTTCAAAAGCGAATCCGGTCCCACTGCAGGTGGATGCCACTGTTTTCTCCCCATTTATTCCCCTGAACGCGAAAGAATCGGCCACACCAGGTACTGTGTTGCGGTATACACTGAAAAACACTTCCGCAAAAAAAATGCAGGTTGACCTTACCGGCTGGCTGCAAAACCTGGTTTGCATAGATATTAAAGACCAGGTCAAAGGCAACCTGCGCAACAGGATCGTTAAAACCGAAGGCATGACATCGGTCATGATGGACCTGGTCAAAGCTGAAAACACGACTGGCCAGCCCCGTAAAACAGAAGTCTACCAGGATTTCGAATCGGGCAATTATGGCAAATGGAAAATGGAAGGAACGGCATTTGGTAAAGCCCCGGTTTCCAGCGCTGCTGCAACTAAAGATGAAGTAACCGGACAAGTGGGTAATTTTTTGATCAATTCTAAATTGACGGATTTTGGTGATAGCGGTACCGGCAAACTGACTTCCCCAACATTTGTTATTAAGGAAGACTATATCAATTTCAAATTAGGTGGTGGAGCTTACCGGGGGAAAACCTGCATCAATTTAGTTGTTAACCATAAAATTGAAAAGACGGCAACGGGTAACAGCGAAGAAACATTGCGTGATGTTAGCTGGGATGTAAAGGCTTTCAAAGGACAGCAGGCGTACCTTGAAGTGATCGATAGCGAAACTGGCAGTTGGGGACATATCAACATCGACGAAATCACCTTCAGTAATCTTCCGGCAAAAGACAAATTCTTTCCCGCCGACCATCCTTATTTTGGCAGTATCGCACTTAGCGTCATCAACCAGGATGGTTTTGCAACGGCTGATTTCAGGGGCATCGGAACGCCAATTAACAACACCACAATTTCCACTTCACCAGCCAATGAAAAATTAGCTGGTGCTGTTGGTACATCTTTCGAACTGGCGCCAGGTGAAACAAAATCTGTTAGCTTCCTGCTCACCTGGTATTTCCCGAACCGGCCCATGCTATATGGCGAAGGCGGCAATTGGAATATGGCAATACCAACTGAAGGCCCGGCTATTGGCAATATGTATGCCAACTGGTACGACGATGCGCTTGATGTGGCCGGTTGGTTACATAAAAACCTGGACAGGCTAAACCAGCAAACGGCCAATTTTCATGACACGTATTATAAGAACACAACCCTACCCTACTGGCTGGTGCAAAGGCTGATGATGCCGGTTTCCACCCTCGCTACAGAAACCTGCCAGTGGTGGGCCAATGATAAATTCTGGGCCTGGGAAGGCGTAGGTTCCTGTGTGGGTACCTGTACGCATGTGTGGAATTATGAACATGCCCTCTCGAAGTTATTTCCCGATCTGGAAAGAAACATCCGGGAAAAAACTGATTATGGCACATCCTTCCAGTCGGATGGTGGCATACTGGCAAGGAATGGCTGGGGCGGTGTTTTAATTGACGGGCATGCAGGCGGTATTTTAAAAGCCTATCGGGAACACCTGGACTCAAAAGATGTTCTCTTCCTGTCCAGGAACTGGGGCAAAATCAAAAAAGCAACTGAATTCATTATTAAGGAAGATGGCAATGGTGATGGGCTGATCGAAAAGGAACAGGCCAATACCTATGATATTGCCTTTTATGGTGCCAACACCTATGTGGGTGGACTATATCTTGCTGCTCTTAAGGCAGCCGGTAAAATGGCCCTGCTCATGGGAGACACGGCATTTGCCCAACACTGTGACAGTATTTTCCAAAGCGGGAGTAACCGAAGCGTTGAAAAACTGTGGAATGGTGAATATTTTGTACAGGACGTTGACCTGACGAAACATCCGCTATCGCAATATGCCAATGGTTGCTTAAGTGACCAGCTATTCGGGCAAACCTGGGCGCATCTGGCCAACCTGGGGTATATCTATCCCGAAGAAAAAGTCAAGGCCACTTTGCGATCCATCTGGAAATATAATTGGTCTTCGGATGTCGGCGTGCAAAACCAGGTGCACAAACCGGAAAGGATCTATGCGAGTCCGGGTGAACCCGGCCTGCTCGTTGCTACCTGGCCCAAAAGCAGGCACATGGGCGAAGCAGGGGTGCGTTATCGGGATGAGGTCTGGACCGGCATTGAATACCAGGTAGCGACCAATATGATTTATGAAGGCATGACCGAAGAAGGTCTTTCATTGGTAAAAGCGATCCATGAACGTTACCGGCCCGAGAAACATAATCCCTGGAATGAAATTGAATGTGGTGACCATTATGCCCGCGCATTAGCTTCCTGGGGTGTTTTATTGGCACTGCAGGACTTTAAGTATGATGGTCCGGCCAATTCACTGTCCTTTGCGCCAAAAGTGCAGCAGGACAACTTTAAAAGCTTTTTCACTGCAGCGGAAGGTTGGGGAAATATTGAACAAAAAAGGTCACCTGGCCTGCAAACGAATACTATTTCGCTGGCCTACGGTTCCTTGCGGCTGGGAAAGCTTTCCATTGAATTGGCAGGGAAAGCGAAAAAAATACAGCTGGAGGCTAATGGGCAGGCAATTCCATTTTCTTTTACACAAAAGAATAATAGCCTGGCGATCGAATTCGATGATACGGTCATAGCAGCCGGTCAGTCAATGGTACTGAAAGTGAACCTATAGAAGGCAAATGCCGCCTTTATATTTAGAGTGGATTGATATCGTATTGCCTGACAAAAATCATAAAATTGATTGCCTGATATTATAAAAATAGCGAACTATAAACTGCAGTTTTGTATAAAATACTTAGTGGTTAAATTTTAATTAGAAGTATTGAGCTACAATTTTAAATTCCGCCTGGTTTGTCAATTGGTGGTTCTTGCTGTTTTTTTTCTGCCTGGTCTTGTTTCGGGGCAAATAAAAACAGATTCAACTTCTCAATCCTATTTGTATTTCCCCTATCCGATGCAGGCAAAAAAATGGCATTCTTCTATTGGATTTTCGCTCACTTTATGGCCACAGGATATCTCAGAAGAAGCCCAGGTGAGGGCTCCTGCCGGGGATTACCATGTAATCCGGAAAATTGATAAAGGATTTTACCTGGATGGCCAGCTTATTTTCCAGGTCGTGCAAAATCACCTGTCGATCGGGCCAAGATGGGCGCATGTAATCAATAACAGGTTTTCTTTTTCCCTTGGAGATGACATCGGCTGGTGGTTTGGTGTGCTGAAAGTCGGGGATTTTAATACGACCGCGAATGGATGGTTAAATTATCCGAATATTTCCCTTGGTTACCGGGTGAAGGAACAATTATTAGTAACATGGAAAACAGAGGCAATTGTAAATTTAAGTTATCATTCCAGTGTCGGCGGACTGGAAGTTTCCAAAAGCCATAACACTTTGTCCGGTTGGTCTACCGGTATTTACCTTGAACAGCCTTTTTATAAAAAGAAGAATTTAACCCTTGGCTTAAGGGCCATATACAGCAATTTCTATTGGCAGACCTGGTCGCTTTTCGAAACGTTTGACCGGCAACTATTTTATCCTGAAATAACCGTGGGATTTATTTTATGATTCTAAGATACTGCTTCATATTATGTTTATCCATGGCGCTATTTTCCTGCAGGAAAGAGCTTGAAGCACCTGTGCCGGATACAGACTGGCCATTATTTGATTCACCTGGCGCCAACCCCATGCCAAAGCAAAGCCGCGAAGCCATGGAAGGCATTTATAAAGTTACCGATGGCGCATCCGTTTTTGGCGAGCAGGTCGTATTGAAGTGGAGCTATGTGGCAGAGGGATTGGACACAACCTATTACCTGTCTGTTTTTTGTTCCAAAGACATCGCCTATTTTACTGTAGAAGGTAAAGTACTGGGGGATTCCATTCTTTTAAATGGATATTGGCGGAAGCTCACCAATACGCAAACAGGTATTGCCCGGTTTAGTATTGGCGCAAACAATGGTGCCAAGCAACTGCTAAGCCCGCTTCCGGAAATTGGCAAAGACAGTATTGTGATAAGTGGAATGTTTGGCAATGGCCAGGATTCACCATCCAATAAATTGGTCCTTACTTACCAAAGGCCAGTATATAAAGGGACCCCTTTAGAAATACTGGCCCATCGATCAGGCGGTCGGACTTCCGACCATATGCCGTATTCAGAAAATTCAATCGGAATGATTAAATATGCCAGCCAGCTAGGTGCAACCGGCATTGAATTAGATGTCAGGCTCACCAGGGATGGCGTTCCGATTCTTTATCATGATAACACCCTTAACCTTAGGCTTATCCAAAAAAACGGACTGGTAGGTGCTATTGAGGATTATAGTTATGCGCAATTAAACAGCCTGGTTTCATTAATTGATGGTGAAAAGATTCCCACTTTAAGGCAGGCTTTGGAAACGGTTTTAAATAATACGAATCTGCATTTTGTATGGCTGGATACAAAACATGATGATTCACTTACTTCGATGAGGAATTTACAAGCTGAATACCTGCAAAAAGCCAAAGCCATGGGACGTTCCCTTGAAATAGTCATCGGCCTGCCCGGAGAGGATCAATTGGCCAAATTCAAGGAATTACCCAATTATGATTCTATCCCCTCCGCATGCGAACTATCGCCTGAGGATGTAGTTGATATAAATGCCCAGGTATGGGCTCCACGGTGGACTTTAGGACTGCAAAACGATCTTGTAAAGCAGGTACAGGCGGAAGGTCGAAGGGCTTTTGTATGGACGCTTGATGTTCCTGATTACATAAGTCAATTTATCAATGAGGGTTATTTCAATGGGATCCTTTCAAATTATCCATCACTAGTTGCCTATTATTATTATGTCAAAGAATAACCTATACTGCATCAGTTGGATAGTATTGCTGCAATTCATTCATGTCCCTTCCATGGCGCAGGACAAAAGCGGTATTGAAGCAGAAGGTAAAAGGGGGATATATTCCCTGAATGTCTTTGCCGGCGGGGGAGTTTCCTTTTACCTGGCAAATCCCGGTACGCCCTCTGATGTAAAATCACAGGTTTCCAGGATACATCCAACGGGAACCTTAAGAGTTATGTGGTACCCTGATCACCTGCTAAAAGTCGGGCTTGAAACAGGAATTACAAATTTTTATTCCTATAAAATCCAGGATTCGATATCCGGTAATGTAGTTGTACAGGCAGTTCCGCTGCTGCTTGTATTCTCTATGCCAATTACAAAACGCATTAATATTTTTGCAGGTCCCGGCGGCTATTTTATTACTTCAAAACTTGATTATGAAGGACAGACAAAATCAAAAACTTTCAGCGTGGGCTGGATGGCCGCCGGATCTTATGAATATCCCATCAATGATAAAGTCGGTTTAGCAGGAGAAATAAAATTATTGAATGCTTTTGAAACGAAAGATGTCTCCATGTCTCTTCAAATCCAGCTTCGCTGGAAGTTTATGGAATGGTAAAAGTTAAGCCGCGATTTTTTTAATTATATTTAAGCAAATTTTTCGCCTTGATTACCTGTTTAAATTGCGGCGAGTCATTTGAAGGGAATTTCTGTCCGAATTGCGGACAGAAATCTACTGTCCAAAAAATCACTGTCCCGGTTTTAGCGGAAGAAACATTTCATTTTTTCACGCACCTTGAAAAAGGGTTTTTGTATACAACCTGGAATTTTATAATCAGGCCAGGCCAGACTTCTTTAAATTATTTAGCAGGGAAGAGAAAAAAATACCAAAAACCAATTAGTTACTTTCTCATCTGGACAGGCATTTATATTATAATCCATAACCTTGTCGTAAATCATTACCATTACCAGCTCACTGAACTAAGTCTTGTTGCATATAATTTGCGCGATCATGCCAACGCCTTGTTAAGAAAGCATTTTACCCTATTTCTTATACCACTTGTTATAGTTTCCTCATTGATAGAATATTTGTTGTTAGGCAAGCCAAGGTTTAATTTCCCGGAAATTGTAGCCGTTTCAATTTTCGGTGGCGGCACCTATTTTATGATGTTGTTGGTGAGCGATATTTTATTTGGTGCTGTTTTAAAAGTCGACATTTTGTCTACCGATGTTTTTTTATGGCAGGCCATTCTTTCCTCGCTATATAACTTCTGGTTCTCCTTTGATTTTTTTAAACGGATCCACTTGCGTTACTTTTGGGTCCGGTTAATCAGCGGGGCTATGCTAACTGCATTAATTGGCTGGGTAATGCTGGAATACCTTCCAATAGCATGGATCCAACTTGAAAACCTGATTTAAATTGCTGCATGTACGAGTTATTCTTCCGGAAATTCAATGAAAAGGTTCCCCTTACCCACGAGGAGGAGGAAATGATTAAAACATACCTCACTCCCAAAAAACTTCGCAGGAAACAATACCTGCTGCAGGAAGGCGATGTTTGCAAATCAATTGCCTTTGTAGAGAAAGGTGCTTTGAGGGAATATTCAATCGCCGAAAATGGTAATGAACAAATAATCCAGTTTGCTATCGAAGGCTGGACAATTTCTGATTTGTACAGTTTCCTGACCGGCGAACCTGCCACTTACAATATAGATGCTGTGGAAGATTCCGAATTAGTTCTGCTCAGCAAATCTGCCCACGAAGAATTACTACGGAAGCTGCCCAAATACGAAACATATCTCCGGCTGCAGGTAACAGGTGCTTACCTTGCATTGCAAAAGCGGCTTACTTCAGTAAACACCTTGTCGCCTGAAGAAAGGTATGCCAATTTTACCCAGCTCTACCCCGAACTTGTTCAGCGATTTCCCCAGCACATGATCGCTTCCCATATGGGACTCACGCCTGAAACCTTAAGCCGTGCCCGCAGGAAAATAAAATCAAAATAACCTTGCTTTTCGTCAAACGTTTTCATTGACAAATGTCAACGTAATTTCTTGCCTTAACACAATGGATGAGGCCTGCCTGCCATTGTAGCTTTGCAGTATCAAATTAAATATTGATATGCAAACCAGGCAAACAATAGCCATCATCGGAGCCACAGGAAATATGGGATCGGCCATCTCCAAAAGCCTCGCTAAAGGCAATTACCGTTTACTGCTTTTTGGTAAGGATGAGAGTAAATTAAAAAAATTGGAGCTAACTATTCTCCGGTTGCATCCGGATGCTGATGTTGCTCCTATTACCTGTAGCTACACGGCGAGTTGGGAAGCGGATATCATCATTTCAGCCATTCCTTATCCGGCAGAAAAAGAAGTGGCTGACCGAATAAAGGAAGTGGCAAACCAGAAAATCGTCATCAGTATAGCCAACCCCCTGAATGATACATTCGACGGATTGGTTACACCACCCGGCAGCAGTGCGGCAGAAGAATTACAAAAGCTACTTCCCCACTCAAAAGTGATTAAAGCCTTCAATACCATTTTCGCAGCTGATTTTCCAAAAACAGTACCTGCTGCCACACATACAGGCTCTTTTATTGCAGGCAATGATCCGGAAGCACTTGAAATAGTGAGTGAATTAGTAAATACGGCAGGATTCTATCCAATCATTGCCGGTGACCTTTCAGCAAGCAGGATATTGGAAAATATGCAGCTTATAAAGATCCTTCAATTAAACAAGTAAAATTTCCCATTTCTCTCAAAACCATAAATAAAATAAAAATGAAAAAGTTCACAATTATTCTTTCGGCAGTTTTAGCATTAACAGCATTTACAACATTGGATACCTGGAAAAATGACAAGCCGCATTCCCAATTAGGCTTTACAGTAACACACCTCGGCATCTCAGATGTATCCGGCACTTTCAATGATTTTGAAGCCATTGTTACTTCTTCAAAGCCAGATTTCAGCGATGCAGTTTTTGAATTAACGGCAAATGTTGCCTCCATTGATACAAGGGTTGAAGCAAGGAACAACCACCTGAAAAGCGCCGATTTCTTTGATGCTGCGAAATACCCGACAATAAATTTCAAAAGCACTTCGCTGAAAGAAAACGGTAAAGATAAATTCATCGTTACAGGCAACCTGACCATTCACGGTGTTACCAAACAAGTAACCATGGACCTTACCTACAGGGGAACAACCGAAAACCCTATGTCCAAGGCGAAAGTTGCCGGGTTCCAACTATCAGGCACCATAAACAGGTCTGACTTTAATGTAGGTCCGGGCTTCCCCGCTCCTATGATCAGTGATAAAGTAACGATCAAGGCAGACGGAGAATTCGCAAAAAACTAAACTTATCAAATAATAAAATTCATCAGACATGAAATCCCTGTTTAACGTAAACCATAACACAGCAATATCGGATATTGCTGTGTTACTCTTAAGAATTCTTATTGCAGCTTTAATGTTAAGCCATGGCATTCCAAAATTCGCATCCCTGCTTTCAGGTAATGTCCAGTTCCCTGCCTTATTCGGCCTGGATGCAACTTCGTCGCTTTCCATTGCTGTATTCTCTGAAGTATTTTGTTCCCTGTTAATCCTTATCGGGTTTGGAACAAGACTTGCTGTGATCCCACTGATTATAACCATGTTGGTGGCAGTATTTTATATCCATGCAGCAGATCCGTTTGCAATAAAAGAATTAGCAGTGCTTTACCTGGTTGCCTATATTATTTTACTCTTAAAAGGTAGTGGCAAATATTCCATCGACAACCTTTTAACACAAAGGTTACAGAAGCCTGCTTACAACCACAAAACCATTGAAGATCCTACTATAAGTATCTATAGTTAATATGTATGTAAAACATTTCAATCTACAACTATGACTACAATATCATCATTTAATAAATTTACAAGTGACCTGCCGGAGCAGGAACACCTGATGCCAGTCTTATTTGTTGGTCATGGTTCCCCAATGAACGGAATCCAGGACAATGAATTCAGCCAGCGCTGGACGCAGCTTGCAAAAGAAATCCCTACCCCATCAGCAGTGCTCGTAATATCAGCCCACTGGTTGAGCAAAGGCACACTGGTAACTGCTATGGACTTCCCGAAAACGATCCATGATTTTGGAGGTTTCCCGAAAGCCTTGTACGACGTACAATATAAAGCACCCGGCAATCCGGTACTGGCAATGGAAACCGCTTCTCTTATTCATTCCGTAAAAGCGGAACTGGATCATGACTGGGGACTTGACCATGGTGCCTGGACGGTAGTAAGGCACATGTACCCGGAGGCCAATATCCCCGTCCTGCAATTAAGCATTGATTATACAAAAAGTCCACAGTACCATTATGAATTGGCAAAGGAGTTATTTGATTTGAGGAAAAAAGGCGTGCTGATTATCGGAAGCGGTAATATGGTCCATAACCTGAGGATGGTAGCCTGGGATAAATTAGATGAACCGGGATTTGGATATGACTGGGCATTGAAAATGAATGAAACTTTTAAAACCCTGATTGCAAATGGCGACCATAAATCACTTATCAATTACGCCGGTTTAGGAAGAGATGCCCTGCTTTCCATTCCCACTCCAGAACATTACCTGCCACTATTGTATACATTAGGATTAAAAGGCGCTGGCGATGGTGTTTCCTTCTTTAATGACAGGGCAGTTGCAGGAGCACTGACAATGACTTCAGTCAGGTTGGGCCAGGCACAGGTTAATTGAAAATATATTATCGCAGACTTGAAAATAAGTCGTAAATTATAGTAACTGCTTTTTCTGTTACGGAAAACCTTTTACCATTCATTTTCAGGTTGTTGAATATAAAACCATTGTTATGAAAAGTTTAAACAATAAAGTAGCCATTATTACCGGGGCAGGCTCTGGTATTGGCAGGGCCATTGCGCTGTTATATGCAACAGAGGGTGCAAAAATTGTTGCTTCCGATGTTGATGAAAAAGGTGGAAATGAAACTGTAGCGCAAATAACTGCGAAAGGCGGGGAAGCTATTTTTGTAAAAGCGGACACATCAAAACCTGAAGACGGGAAAAATGTTGTAGCGCAAGCAGTTAAAAAATTTGGCGGATTGCATATTGCCGTTAACAATGCCGGTATTGGCGGTCCTATCCAATTTGTTGGCGAATATCCCATTGATGGCTGGGACAAAGTAATTTCAATAAATCTCTCTGGTGTATTTTATGGCCTTCGTTACCAGATCCCGGCAATACTTTCTTCCGGTGGAGGCAGCATTGTGAATATTGCTTCCATCCTGGGTAAAGTAGGCGCAAAAGGATCGGCCGCTTATGTGGCAGCCAAACATGGTGTTATAGGCCTCACAGAAGCCTCTGCGCTGGAATATGCCAACCAGAATATCCGGATAAATTCTATTGGTCCGGGTTATATAATGACGCCATTATTGAGCAAATCCCTGGATGAGCCAACTTTGAAAGCATTAGCCGCACTTCACCCTATTGGAAGATTGGGAACTGCTGAAGAAGTAGCTGAACTGGCTTTATGGCTTAATTCAGATAAAGCTTCATTCGTTACAGGTGCCTATTATAACGTTGATGGCGGCTACCTCGCCCAATAACAGGTTACATCTTCCTGGAAATAACAATTTAATGACCATTAAAGTCAGTAAATTTAGGTACATAATTTTTTGATATGGATAAGAAGCCAAACAAAAAGGAAGCCCCTGCCCAGGATAAGGAACAATTACCCGGCAATCCTGTCTATTCAGCAGATGAGGATATTTACAACAATGAAAAGAAAGAACCTATAGATTCAGACGGCCATATCGGGATAGAAGGAAAAAAAACTGACCCTTCACTGGATGAAGACCTTGATATACCTGGTACCGAATTAGACGATTCGGATGAAAACATAGGGGAAGAAGATGAAGAAAATAATTATTACAGCCTGGGTGGCGACAACCACAGTAACCTGGATGAAAACTGAGGCGGATGAGGACAATCAAAAAAATTCACCTGGCCGAAAATGCACCCATTGCCGACCTCGTGACTTATCGTGCGCTACCAACGAACTCGATTGACCATATTGACCCTTTCCTGTTTTTGAATCACCATGGCTATCAGGTATACCCGAAAAATAACAGGGGGTTACCATTTGGTCCACATCCGCACCGTGGATTTGAAACTGTGACTTTTATACTCCAGGGAGACCTTTCCCATAATGACAGTGGTGGCTCTGAAAGCATCATTAAAGAAGGCGGTGTGCAATGGATGACAGCTGGCAAAGGATTGATCCACGCCGAAGTTTCTTCGCCGGAATTCATGAAAAACGGAGGCCCTTTAGAAATACTTCAATTATGGGTGAACCTGCCGGCCAAATTAAAAATGACAGCACCCAAATATACCGGCCTCCAAAAAAATGAGATCCCCGAAATTTCCCTCGATAATGGCAAAGTTACTATCCAGGTGATCTCTGGAAACTGGGAAGATACCAAAGGCGCATTTAGCCCCCTGGTTGATATCCAGCTAGCCACTATTTTCCTTAAGCCAGGCGGAACTTATAACACCTCAATTAACCCAGCAAGAAATATTTTCTTTTATGTAGTAAAAGGAAAAGTAATGGTAAATGGACATGAGGCGCAAATCCACCAATTGGTAGAATTTAATAATGATGGAGATGCAATTAAAATAGAAGCATCAGAAGACAGCATCATCCTGTTTGGGCATGCACTGCCTTTAAATGAACCGATTGTTGCACAGGGCCCCTTTGTTATGAATACAGAAACTGAGATCAGGCAGGCCTACCAGGATTATCGAAATGGAAAATTCTGATGCACAAAAGGGATCTGCCGGGTTGTATTTTATACCACCATGCCGACAATTTTTGACACCAATTCTGCAACCGAAAAATGTATAACCAGGATGGGCAAAAAGGGTATAAAAAGTAATACTGCCATAGCAATGATATCTCTTAAGTTAACAGGAACAGTGCGAAGCTGCAATAGTACGTCATACATACTCTGATAATCGATCAACATTGATGAATTTGCCTCCTTACCAACCAATCGTTCGCCAATTGGCAAATCACTTAACCAATGTTTTTCAAATTCCCGGCTTAAATCTGCAGAGAGATCGCTCATTTTGAATTGTGCCTCGTGTTTTAAATTCAATAATTTATTATTGAAAAAAAACAGCGGAAGGATTATTAATAAAATACAAAGGATAATATATCCCATTGCTTCATTCCTGATAGCAGGAAAGGCGGCGGGATCAATAAGAAGTTGTGTAATAAATTCGCCTGACACTACAATACCCAGCGCCACAAAAATATACATAAAACCTTGCTGTGCCAGCGATAAGATACCCAAACCACCAGAGCGGTCAGCATGAGTCACCACCAGGTTAAGGTTTGTTTTGGATAACCGGTATAATAACCATACCCAAATAAAATATCTCAATAACCACCTCACAAAAAGAAATTGAAAAACAGGCACCGAAACATAAAAAGCCCAACGAGCTGCAATACTTACTTCATGGATTCCAGGCGCAGTCCTGACCCTCCAGGATGTTGTGGTATCTTCAAGATTAAATACAAAACTGCCATTAAAAAAAACATTAATTGTTACTATTGTCAGTAATAAGGCAATTTCAATATATTTTGAATTTATAACTTTTCTTACCCTGTCAAGTACAGAAGTGAATTGCCCTTGCCATTCCTCTGGACTTAGCAATGAGTGGGGCAGGTAGTCTACAACTTTTGCAACTTTAATGTCAATAATGCGCTTTATCAAAACCAACATAGGCATTGCCACCAGGATCCGCGCCTGCATATCAACGTCTTTAAGGAAGGGAAGTTGAACTCCGGTATACAATGTTCCTTCAAAAAAAGTAATGATGACCAATGGCAGCCAGGTAATGCATAAAATCAACAAGGCTAATTTAAACACCCTGTTGTGTAAATGCATTTTCATAATTGCATTATGATAAGGCCCTCCTTCAGATATATAAAACTCTTCTGTCCTGTAATGGTTTGTTGCCATTTCTTAAATTTTAACGGGGAAATAGAATAATGATATTAATATTACGAATTCTTATTGCTTTAAAATACGAAGAGGATAATACTTGCACTATGACATTCGTCATATAGAATATTGAACATTGAAAATGACAGGTTATAACTATTTATTCCCCAAAAACCAAAAACCATGACCTGCAACTGGTATACCGCCTGTTATATCGCGCTAAGATTTTTGATCGCCGGATGCAATGACCAGGCCGGCAAAAAACAACAACCTTTATATACTATCGACAGCCTGGTATTTCCTGCCGTACTCACCAATTTCAAAGCCTATGAAAAGAATCCTGTATTTACGGGTACTGGCGGTGATACCTGGGACCAGCATATCCGTGAAAGAGGGTATATTCTTAAAGAAGATAGTTTGTACCATATGTGGTATACGGGGTATCGCGATAAAGGAGACACTGTAATGCACCTGGGGTACGCCACTTCACCTGATGGACTCACATGGACCAGGTATGGCGGCAACCCCCTTTTGAAAACTGACTGGGTGGAAGACATGACCGTCATTAAATCAGGTAGTTCCTATTATATGTTTGCCGAAGGACGGAATGATATCGCCCATATGCTCATCTCCACTGACCGCATTCACTGGACCGAACAAGGCAACCTGGATATCCGCTACACTAATGGCAAACCACTAAGCGAGGGCGCTTATGGAACACCGGCTATCTGGCTGGAAAATGGCAAATGGTATTTGTTCTATGAGCGTGGCGACATGGGCATCTGGCTTGCGACATCTACTGACCTTAAAACGTGGACCAACGTGCAGGATGAACCAGTCATCGCCCTGGGCCCGGAACTATATGATAAAGCACAGGTAGCCATGAACCAGGTCATTAAATACGATGGAAAATATTATGGTTATTACCATGCATTAGCTACTGATACCAGTAAGAACTGGACTAGTTGCGTTGCTGCTTCAACAGACCTGGTGCACTGGAAAAAATTTCCCGGCAACCCTATCCTACAGGAAAATAAGTCAAGCCCCATACTGGTCTTTGATGGTAAACAATACCGGTTATATTCCATGCATGAAAAAGTTGCGGTTCATTTCCCTGATAATACCCGATAAAAGGATGTTCAAAATGAATTAGAAATAGTAAAAATATTACCAGATATTTTAATAGATGTTGGGTATTTTACCTGAAATAATAAAACCAAATGCAGCTGCGCAGTGCCATAAATTATAAAATACTGGCTACCCTGATTTTATTAGCGCTACCGGTTGTATTTTTCCTAAGCTGCCAGCAAAATTATTCCCCCGCCCTTCCGGATACAGTTGATTTTAATTATGATATCCGGCCAATCCTTGTACAAAAATGCTATTTATGCCATGGACCGGATTCAAGCAGTCGCAAAGGGAATTTGCGCCTTGATACTTATGAAGGGGCTACAGCATTGTCCAAGGAAGGCACTAAAGCGATTTCGCCGGGTCATGCCGACAAAAGCACAATGATCTTCCGGATCAACCATAAGGATCCTGAAATAATGATGCCGACACCGGAATCAAATTTACAGTTAACGAAAAGGGAAAGGGCACTGATTGAAAAGTGGATTGACCAGGGTGCTGAATGGAAACAACACTGGTCATTTATCCCACCAACCATTTCCGATGAAGCAGTCCTGCAGGAAAAGGAGAATGAAGGCATTGACCATTTCATCAATAAAAAACTGGAACAAAATGGTTTGAAAGCTTCCCCTGAAGCAGGTAAAACTTCCCTGATCAGGAGGGTCTCCTATTTATTAACAGGCTTACCGCCGACACCTGAAGCCGTAGATGAATTTATGGCAGATAAAAGTCCCGGCGGATATGAGCAAATGGTCGACCGTTATTTAGGTTCCCCTCATTTCGGTGAACGATGGGCAAGGCATTGGATGGACATGGTAAGGTATGCTGAAACTAAAGGCCACGAATTTGATTATACTATTTCAGGCGCCTGGAGATACCGGGATTATTTGATCAGGGCATTTAATGACGATCTCCCCTATGACCAGCTAATCAGGGAACAACTTGCCGGTGATTTATTGAATAACCAAAGGATCAACCAGGCAAGTGGTGAAAACGAATCACGGGTGGCGACGGTATTTTATACCATGGGAGAAGGCACTCATAGTCCGGTTGATGTTCGCCAGGATGAAGCCGACAGGATTGATAATATCATTGATGTAACCGGGAAAGCCTTCCAGGGATTAACGATTTCATGTGCGAGGTGCCACGACCATAAATTTGATCCCATCAGTACCAAGGACTATTATTCCATGTTTGGCATTATTGAAGGAACCAGGTTTTCGCCTGTTCCTGCGAATACGGCACACCAATCCGGCACTATCCAGTTATTGGGAAGTGAGAAAGATTCCATGCGTGCGATCATCGCAGCAAAATGGATCAATGGACTTGCAAAAAAAGCAGAAAGGGTTTCCGTTATCCCCCCAACATTACCAACAGAAAAAACGAATGAAACAACAGTACTCGGGGATTTCAGGGAAAATGGATTAGGCGAATGGAAATCTGATGGTATGGCTTTCAGCAACAAAACAACCCTGGGTGATCCGGTGTTTGACAGACAAAATAAAATTGTTTCGCTCGAAGATGGAAAGGCCTCCAGCAGGATCATTGGGACGGGCATTTTTGGGGCATTGCGATCTCCGGACTTTATCATTGATAAAAATTTCATCGGGCTACGCGCGCTGGGAAAGGATGCCTCTGTCAGGATAGTCATAGATAATTTCCAATTGATCCAATACCCTATTTATGGGGGCATGGACCAGCACGTTGATTCAGCGGGCTGGAAGAATTACCAATTCGACGTTTCGCCATGGAAGGGCCAGAAAGCTTATATAGAGATCCTGCCTGGATATTTTGAAAGCCATGTATTTAAAATGCCAACAGGTGCTTATGTTGAAGTGAAATATGCGATAGCCTTTAATGACAAATGGACCGAGCCGCCATACCAGTTCTATGGACAACCAACAGATCTGCAAACCGCTCTTGATAACTGGATCCATTTCAAATCCAGTTCCCGGGAGATCAGTGCAATTAATACATTAATCCGCAAGCAAAGCCTGCCTGCTGATATGCATGAATTAGTCAGCCTGCTGAAGCAAAAAGAAAAACAGGCTGCAACACTTAAAGATTCGATAGAATTTATAAGTGCGGTAACCGATGGATATGCGAAAAACAGCCCGGTTTTCATCCGCGGAAGTTATAAGCAACTTTCAGATAAACCAGTTGAAAGGGCCTTCCTTTCGGCTTTACGGCCTGCGAATGCCATATACAATGAGAAAGGTAGTGGCCGGCTGCAATTGGCACAATCTATTGCTAACCCGGCAAACCCGCTTACAGCGCGTGTAATGGTAAACCGGATCTGGCACCATCTTTTCGGTAAAGGCATCGTTGAAACGGTTGACAATTTTGGAATGCAGGGAAAACTCCCCACTAATCCGGAATTGCTCGACTACCTGGCCATTAAATTTCAAAGGGATGGTTTTTCAATTAAGAAAACGATAAGGGCCATTTTATTATCCAACGTTTTTAAAAGAAGTGTACAGCCTGGTGACGAGGCCAGGAAAACTGATCCGAATAATTTGTACTTATCGCATTTCCCCATCAAAAGACTTGAAGCTGAAGCCATCCGTGATGCAATTCTTTCAGCATCCGGAAAACTGGACACCACCATGTATGGCCCACCTGTTCCCACCCATATCACAAGCTTTATGAATGGCAGGGGCAAACCGGAAAACTCCGGCCCATTAGATGGTTATGGCCGCAGGAGCATTTACCTGGAAGTTCGACGTAACTTCCTTGATCCTATGATGACCACTTTTGACCGGCCTATCCCTTTTACATCTTTTGGAAAAAGGAATGTTACCAATGTACCCTCACAGTCACTTATCCTTTTAAATGATCCATTTGTCGTAACGGAAGCGGAAACAATGGCAAAAAAGCTGGTGGCTGCTAAAAACCTTTCATTCGAAAACAGGGTACAATGGATATATAAAAGAACTGTGTCCCGAACGGCATCTATGGAAGAAATTGGCGCTGCAAAAGAACTTATCCAACACCTGGCGACTATATACAAATTAAAAGGGGGAAACATGGATGGAGATATACATCTCTGGAAAGATTATATCCATTCAGTGTTCAACTTAAAAGAATTTATATACCTGAACTAGATATGGTACAACAAAAACACCCAATATACAGGCCGGTTACCCGAAGGGAAATGCTGGGCATGTGCAAGGCCGGCTTTGGCTCACTTGCCTTGCTTAGTTTATTCGGCAGTATTCCCGGTTGTTCTTTATTTGATCAATCACAGTCAGACCTGGTTAAAAAACTTTCAGGCAGCAACCCGCTACCCAACTTTGTACCGAAAGCAAAAAACATCATTTTCCTGTATATGGACGGTGGAGTTTCACAGGTTGATTCTTTTGATCCTAAACCAAGGCTTGAAAAAGAAAACGGCGAAGACCCTGGTAAAAAATTCAAGGTAGATGCAACGCAATTCGGGAATGTCGGAAAAATATTAAAGAGTCCCTGGAGCTTTAAAAAATATGGTGAATCAGGAATGGATGTTAGTGAGTTGTTTCCGCATATTGCCACATGTACAGATGATATGGTGATGATACGATCAATGGTTTCCAATTTCCCTGAACATACCAGCGCCAATTATTTTTTGCATACAGGAAGTGGCTTGCAGGGCAGGCCCAGCATGGGCGCCTGGGTCAATTACGGGCTCGGCAGCGAAAACAATAACCTTCCGGGGTATGTTGTTCTTGATGGTGGATTAATACCACCTGGCGGGTTAGACAATTTTAAAAATGGTTTTCTTCCCGCTACTTACCAGGCTTCTATTCTTCGTGCCGGCGCAGAGCCTGTGGCCAATATAAGGCCGGCTGATTCCACCCAGGGAATCCAGGATGAAAAGCTGGCCTTCCTGAAAAAGATGGACAACCACCTTTTATCCAGCCTGGGTGGCGCGGATGAAATTGAATCAGCTATTTCAAACTATGAGCTGGCCTACAAAATGCAATCATCCATTCCTGAACTGACACAGTTTGGGACAGAAACTGAAGCCACAAAAAACCTGTATGGACTCAACTCACCAGACCTTCATACAAGGAGCTATGGCTCGCAATGCCTGCTGGCCAGGAGGTTAATTGAAAGAGGGGTACGGTTCATTGAATTAACCTGTCCTTCCGTAGGCAATGGTGCTGACCGTTGGGATCAGCATTCCAACCTGAAGTCGGGCCATGAAAATAATGCACATGCTGTAGACCAGCCGATTGCCGGATTAATAAAAGACCTGAAAATGCGGGGCTTACTGGATGAAACCCTGGTGGTATTTACCGGTGAGTTTGGCCGGACACCATTTGCACAGGGTCTGGATGGTCGCGACCATAATCCTTCAGCCTTCAGTATGTGGATGGCAGGTGCAGGAATTAAACGCGGAACAATTTTCGGGAAAACAGATGAATATGGATACCGGGTAATTGAAAATCCGGTCACTATCCACGACCTGCATGCCACCATGCTTTATTTATTAGGTATTGACCATAAACAATTGACCTTTCATTTTGGCGGGCGTGATTTTCGCCTGACGGATGTACATGGAAATGTTATAAAAGAAATATTATCATGATTCGCTTAAAGAAGAATTTGATCCCGTACCTCTTTGCATTGCCCTTATGGCTTTTTATTGTTTCTGAAGTTTATGGCCAATCCCCCATTACCCATTCCGTCTTTATTGCAGGTCCGGATTTCACCGGAATTATAGGTGAAGGCGGTGAGGAAATATGGAAAGCTGAAAAGGCGGCGGCAAGGGATGGCTATGTCCTTCCAAATGGCAACATCCTCATTTGCTGGGGGGATGAGGTACTTGAATTTGACCATGACAAGAAAGTGATTTTTACTTTTAAAAAGTCTGCACCGGAAAATGAATTGGGAACCGCTGTGAGGTTAGATAATGGCAATACGCTCATTACAGAGTCAGGGAAAAACCCAAGGTTACTGGAAGTGGATCAACAGGGGAATATTGTTTCATCAATCATATTGCAACCGGAAACTGATAACATCCATATGCAAACGCGGATGGCCAGGAAACTTCCAAATGGTAATTACCTTGTCCCCCATTTATTAGCCTTTGCGGTAAAGGAATATTCCCCAACCGGCCAGGTAGTGAACGTATTTAAAACAGACCTGCCTGAGCTTGGCGGAAGGGAAGCGGAAAACTGGCCCTTTACGGCAATACGGCTGCAGAATGGAAATACTTTGGTAACGCTGACGCATGGCAACAAGGTTGTAGAATTAAACCGGAAAGGGAAAGTGGTGTGGAAAATATCCAATGATGACCTGGAGGGAAAACCTTTTAAAGATCCGTGTGGCGCACAAAGGTTGCCAAACGGGAATACAGTTATTGCCAGCTATGGCGCCCCGGAAGGCATAAAACTATTTGAAGTCAACAAAAACAAAGAGATGGTTTGGAATTATAGCGGGCACAAGGTGCATGATTTCCAGGTACTCTCAACTAATGGCGTTCCCCTTTCAGGTATTCCGCTTAAATAATGACCATGGAGCCAATCCCGGATATTTTTATTTTTTTAGGACGGTTTCATTCCCTTGTTGTCCACCTGCCAATAGGGTTCCTGACATTGGCTGTTTTATTAGAAATCCTAATACCTGGAAAACGGTTTGAACATTTCAAAAACTTCATTCCATTTATCTGGTTACTGACGGCCTTTAGTACCATCGTGTCGGTTTTATTAGGATACTCATTGTCACTTGGGGGCGGGTATAATGAGAGTACCTTGTTTTGGCATCGGTTCGGCGGGTTCACCTTAATTATACTGTCGCTGATTGGTTTTTTCCTGAACAGGCAAAATTTTTCCAGTTTCAAAAAATCCAACCGGCCGGTATATTTGATTTTTATACTGTTCACTTCAATCAGCCTTATTGTTACGGGACATCTTGGTGGTTCACTTACCCATGGCAATGAATACCTTTCTGAATTCGCACCAAAATCACTATTTGGTTTTTCGCCAGGTACGGTTGAAAACCATCCGGTAAAAAGAAAGGTAACATCACTTGATTCTGCTGATATTTTTAATGATGCCGTATTGCCGATTATACAATCGAAGTGCACCAGTTGCCATAATAAGGAAAAGAAAAAAGGGGGCTTGCTCCTGACTTCTTATGACGAAATATTTGCAGGCGGCAAAACGCGCGAAGGTATTACACCAGGAAACCTTGCTACCAGTGAAATCTTCAGAAGGATAACACTTCCCCAGGACCATAAAGAGTTTATGCCAACTGGTGGAAAAAAACCGCTAACTGAAGAACAGGTAGCTATCCTGGAATGGTGGATTGAAAACGGTGCACAAAAACAAGCCATGATTGGCGACTTGCATCCGAATAAGAAAATGCAGGATATCTTAGGGGATTTCTTCCAGATCGGAAGGGATGAAATCCTGGACTTTACGGCGCCGCCTGAAAGTCCTGAAGCCATAAAAACCTTATTACAGGATGGCTACCTGGTTAACCAGCTTACAAGGGATAAACACCTTTATGAAGTAAATCGGAACGGGAATTCAAATGAGCCCCCAAAGGTTAAAGACCTGAAACTACTAAAAGAACAATTAGTCTGGTTGAAGCTTACAGATTGCGGCATTTCAGATGATGACTTAAAAGAAATCGGAAGCCTTTCAAACCTTTACAAGCTTAACCTTAGCAGGAACAAAATTTCTGATAAAGGGATAGGGTACCTCCTGGGTTTATCAAAACTAGAATACCTGAATTTATATGGTACGGCTATTTCAGATAGCAGCATTACTGCTTTAATGGCTTTGCCAAATCTTAAAAAATTATACGTTTGGGAAACTGCCGTTGACACATTGAAGATGGATACTTTTAAAGTCCCGAAAAAAGACCTTGAAATAGTGTATAAAATAAAAGGGGACAATTAAAAATAACTGCCCCCTTTTGAAATATAATATTGCTTTTACTGCTTCAGCTGTATGTTCCTGTACTCCACTTTCATATCATCCATTACGTGCAGCTGCAACCCAATGAGGCCTTTATCTTTGCGGTTAATGGTGTCGTTATCGGTTGTTTCGCTCATCAAAACCCCATTAACATAATGCAGCATATGGTTTCCTTTTACAACCAGGTGCAGCTCATTCCAGTCGTTGGGATGTATTTTCAATTTCAAGGAATCGGGGTTGCCTAATGAGCCTGTGATCACAGGCTTTTCATTTGTAGGAATGGTAGCAATCTGTCCGCGCATAGCCAAAAACCCGCGGCCCCTTTCTTCATAGTTCTGGCCGGTATACACATCGGCCCCATCGATATCAGCCTGGTACCCTTTCAAGGCATAAGGAATGTCCTTCACCAATTCACTGCGGTACTGAACACCGCTGTTACCACCTGAACTGATCCGGTATTCTGCTTTGAATTCAAAATCAGACGGTTCACCGCCTTTCCAGATCATAAAAGTGTTCGTTTTGAGTTTATGGTCTTTTGTTTCCAGTCCGGTTAACACCCCGTTTTCAATATGCCAGAAGCTGGTGTCACCTTCCCAGCCCGCAAAAGATTTTCCGTCAAAAATGGGAACAAAACCAGGTGTAGCAGCAGCGGTATCACTGGTAGCTGTTTCAGCTTCTTTTTCTTTAGGTGCCGGGTTATTACAACTGGCCATTACGGTTACAATTAGGATGGCTGCAGGAATTGATAGATATTTCATGATTGTTTTTTATAAATTATTTGTTGCTTTCCAGGATCCTGTAGCTGCTGATTGCAAAACTGCTTCGCAAACTTTTTCTGTTTCATAGGCTTCTTTAAATGTTGGCGAGCAGTCTTCGCCGGTTTCAAGGCCCTTAAAGAAATCGGCCACCTGGTGAATGAAGGAATGTTCGTAACCAATTCCCAGGCCGGGTACCCACCACCTGTTCATATATGGCTGGTCGCCATCGGTAACATGGATAGACCTCCAACCTTTCAAAATAGACTCATCTGAATTATCAAAAAACTGCAGCCGGTTCAGGTCATGCAGGTTCCAGGCAATGGAAGCATTGGCGCCATTGATCTCAAAAGTATATTCAGCTTTATGTCCACGCGCGTAACGGGTTGATTCGAAAAGTCCTAGTGACCCATTATTAAAATGGCACATAATGGCACAGGCATCATCAATTGTTACAGGTTCTTTTTTACCGGTTAACTGATGGGTGCGTTCCTTTACAAATGTTTCCGTCATAGCAGAAACATCTTTAATGCCACCATTCAGCCATATTGCAGTATCAATACAATGCGACAACAGGTCGCCCAAAACCCCGGATCCTGAAACAGCAGCATCCATGCGCCATAAGCCCTCCCCGCCCTGCGGAAGTTCTGCATTGATGGTCCAGTCCTGCAGGAAATTTGCACGGTAATGGTATATTTTTCCCAGTTTGCCGGAATCAATAATTTGTTTGGCCAGGGTTACTGCGGGAATGCGGCGGTAATTATAATACACTGTATTTTTTACACCTGCTTTCTCCACTGCATCAACCATTTTTTGTGATTCCTCCAATGATCTGGCAAGTGGCTTTTCGCAGAGTATCATTTTGCCTGCGGCCGCGGCGGCAATAGCAATTTCAGCATGGGTATCGTTCGGTGTACATATATCGATCGCATCAATATCATCCCTGGCAACCATTTTTCTCCAGTCTGTTTCGAAAGAAGCATAGCCCCACTGCGCAGCAAATGCACGGGCCTTTTCTTCATTACGCGCACAAGCCGCCTGCAAAACAGGTGTAAATGCAAGTTCGGGAAAGAAATTAGCTATCCTGTTGTAGCCATTTGAATGGGTTCTTCCCATGAAGCCGCAACCTATCAGTCCGATTCTTAATTGTTTTTTCTGGGCCATCTTTTATTAAATTAAAAGGTAGTATTGATATTTATGAGTTATGCATTACGCTTAAGACCAACCGTGGGCTTCGCGTACTTTAATCATTTTTCCAAGGATGTCATTCCAGGTTTGCTGCTTCATCATCACAGCATTCGGGAACATACAGCCATCCCAACAAATATGTTTAAACGCTTTAGTAAGTTCCCCGTTTTCATCCCGCAACCAATACCCGGCATCATGTACAATATCGAGCTTGCCATTAGGATCTGTTGCCAGGCAATGGCGTCCTGTTTTATCATGGGATCCGCTGCCAAATACTGTTCCATCGTTCTGTGCAACATGAAAATCGATTGTCCACGGACGAAGGGCTGCGGTTAATTTCTTAAGTCCGGCGTTGAATGTTTCGCGATCATTCCAATCGAAGTTTGCAGGAAGAATACGGTCCTCCGGACTGTTATAACCTAACATGTACAACAGGGTATGTGCCATATCGGCCTGGAAGCCGATATTAGGCCGGTCAACCGCTTCAAGCGTATTTATCATCGCTTTCCAGCTATGCATGCCACCCCAGCAGATCTCACCTTCCGCCGCCAGTTTTTCACCGAAATCAGCGGCTACATCGCAGGCTTCACGGAATGTTTCAGCAATCAGGCGGGTATTACCGGCTGGATCTTTTGCCCAGTCCTCTGGTTTGGAAGCAGAATCGATCCGGATAACACCATATGGGCGTACACCCAATTCCCGGAGCTTCTGGCCAAAGCGGCAGGATTTGCGAACCATGTCAACAAACACGGCCCTGTCTTCCTTACTACCCATAGCAGGGCCGCCCCAGATCGGTGCAACAAGGCTGCCGATATTCAGGTTCAGTCCGGCACATTTTTCAGCCAGCTTTTTCAAGCCATCGTCTGATATATCTATATCAAAATGGGGTTCAAAAAGCCCGATATCTATCCCATCGAATTTAACGCCATCTACCTCTGCGGCAGCGGTTAATTCCAGTAAAGTATCCAATGGAATTGGTGGTTCTGAGTCTGGTCCTTTGCCTACAATTCCAGGCCAGGTTGCATTGTGCAGTTTCGGGAAATTGTTTTGTTGCATATCGTCAGGTTTTATTTTTTTATAGCATCAATGAGGTTCAGTAAGCAGTACAGGTTTATAGCCGCCCCTGGATTTAAAATAAATAAAGAGTAAGAGATAACATAGAAACATTAAGGCTGGGAAAAAGGCCACTGTCCGCAAGGCGCTTTTTTTAGCATCATTCTGGACAAGGTTGATCTCCTCAACTGCCTGTGCAGGGGCCTGGGCCATTTTCTGGGCGTCAAGTGCCTTATATGTTCCGAAAAGTCCCTGTTTTGGTTCCGTCAAATAGGTCGTGTGCAATGTGGTATTATTTTGCTGGTCATAAGCGGCCAGGTTCTGGTCCAGTTGTTTATCCTGCACAAAACCAAGTATAACCGCACCAATTACACCAACACCCATCATACCAACAGCCCCTGTAAAATTAATGGCAAGCGCCCCACCCCTTGGAAACTGTTCTGAAACCACCCCAAGCATTGTAGGCCAAAAAAATGTTTTGCCAAAAGCATATACAGTAGCCGCCACAATAATCAATACACCGGTTGAATAGGAAAGAAATACCAAACCAAGCATGGCTACCAGTGAGCAGGACAGCAGCAGCCCTACCGGCGAAAGCTTATGAACAATGGGGCCCGCATAAAACCTGAGCAGGGCCATTAAAATAGATGTGTACATCAATACCCAACCACCCTGGAAACCCATTTTCTGCATTGCGGGTGTCATTAAATCTGTAATCCAGCTATCCGTTCCCAATTCGGTGGTCGCCAGTGGAATCATGATGAGGAGCAGCAGGATAAGCAGCGGTTGGCCTAAGGAGCGCACGTAATATCCGAAAATAGCTACTGCAACCAGCGTGATAATAACACTTACTGTATAAGACCATTGAAAAAGGCTGCCAAGCTGGAATGCACATAAAGCAGCTATAATAAGCATACCGAGTATGCCAACTTCCTTTAACATGTCGAGGTAGCTGACACCGGCTTCAACCCGCTCATTAACCGGGAATTCCCGCTTAACAATGATCCAGCCATATACGATGGCAGGCAGTAAAATAAATGCGATGATCACCTGCCATGGAAATTGCTGGTTAATCATAAATATCCCTAATAAACCACCAATCACCATACCGGCAGGCCATCCCGCATGCAGTATATTCAGCCATTTGGTTTTTTCCCTGGGAAACATGGTGGCCACAACTGGATTGATTACAGCTTCTACGGCGCCGTTACCTAAAGCGAATAAAAAGGTACCTGCAAAAAGCATCCAGTAACCATTCGCGAAAATGGTGATGATGACTGAAAGTATATGGCAGATAAAAGCAAAGACCATTGATTTTTTGTACCCGATCTTATCAATTATAAGACTAAAGAAAACAATACTGATACCAAAAGGCCAGAATCCAACACCGAATATTTCCCCCTGCTGCGTTTTACTTAACCCGAACTGAACGCCCCACTGTGCCATGATAAATGCCCTGAAAACAAAACCAAATGCAGTAGCGACCAGGGCTATAAAACATCCCCAGAATAGCATTTTTTTATCCTGCTCTTCTGTAGTTGTTTTTACAGAGCCCACTATTGTTGAATTCATATTTACTTTATTGAAGGTTAAATTAATGATTTAATAGCCACTGGCTGGTACGTTCATTGAAGTCTGCTATTTGTTCCCAATGAAAAGCATGTCCGCACCCTTCATACATATGCAATTCAGCGTTGGGTATAGCACCGGCCACTTCAGTTGCCATCCATTGTGGCGTAAAAATATCTGCAGTGCCACCAATGACCAATACCGGTTTCCGGATCCGGGGGAGTTGGTCAAGCACATCATGATTTATACATGCTGCTGCCTGACCGGATATACCCTGCAGCGATTGGACCTGCTCGTTAGTCGCGGCCTTTTTACGGTCTTCTGCCAACTGGGCAAATATCGTTTCGTTGTCCCAGGAGGACTTTGAAAAAATCAATAGTTGTATAAACAGGCTGAATGCTTCCGGATCGAGGGACCTTTTACAATTGACCATGTGCTGGAAGATGGCTTTAGCCATGTTGTCGCATCTTGCCCAGGGGCACATCAACACTAATGAAATAATTTTGTCAGGATGCCGGATCGCCAGTTGCTGGGCAATGGTACTTCCCATGGAAACGCCCACCACCCTTACTTTTTTCAATTGAAGCGCATCCAGCAAACCTGCATAATCATCTGCCATCTGCGCAGTTGTATAAGGTCCGGCAGGAGTATCTGACTGGCCCACACCGCGGTTATCTGCAGTGATGCACCTGAAACTATTTTGCCAGTGCGCCACATGTTTTTCCCAGACCGATCCTGTTGCGGTAATTCCCATAATAAGCAGCAGCGGCTCACCTGAGCCCTGTTCCTCATAAAAAAAGTCTATACCGTTAGTGCGTATTTTAGGCATCGCAGTTATTATTTTAATGCCCTGACCAGGGTTTCATTCACCCAGCGGCCATCGTGGAGCGTTACATAATCTGGATCATCCATGGCTTCAGGACCTTCATCCTCGCAAATGATCCAGCCCTTATAATTAATATCTTTCAGCCATTGGGTGATGCCTATCAGGTCGACCTTACCATTTCCCATCAGTGTGAATTCCGGTTCACCGTTCCAGTCTTTATAATGCATGTGGTTGATCAGGGCCGAATATTCCTTCATCTTTTCCAACGGGTCCATTCCGGCATTTATGATATGGCCGACATCAGGCGTCCAGCCAGTTGCAGCGCTATCCAGTGCCGGCAATATCACCGCATAATCTTCGGCTGTACGTACAATGGATGTATGTGGTGAATTGGGATGGAAGCTACAGGGCACCCCTTTCTCCATGGCCCTTCTTGAAACCGTGTTCACTATATTGACCAGGTTCCTGCGGCGTGTTTCCAGTTCATGGCGGCCGGAAGGTATTTGTACAGTGCAAAGTATGGCACCCGGAAAACGTTGCAATAAACTGATCATCTGGTCGGCTTCCTTCCTTTCCTTTTCTGATTCTTCAGTGCCTTTCCAATCCAAAGCCAGTGAAATGGCAGCTAATTCCAATCCGGTCTCCCTGAGTTTTGCTTCCAGCAGGCCCGGGTCACTTAAATCACCCATCCAGAAATGGATGGGTTGGATTCCGGTGAACCCTGCCCGGGCAATTATTTCCATCATATGCCCAAGCCTGTTCTCATGCGTTTTACCGCTGCCGTTCATAAACCAGGTATATACTTCAGAACCAAACCTGAATGGTAGTGCGTTTGCCATGATTAAAGACTGTGTTTTTTGCATTGTTGTTGAATAAAGGCTAATCCTTTTGTTGCTATATCCCATGGCTTTGAATATTCCCGCCATACATTGATCGCATTCGCAAAATCGGGATCAATCCGGGAAAAGGCCTCAATCGTGAGCCAGCCTGAATAATTGATTTCTGCCAATGTTGAAAAAGCTTCGTCCCAAAGCACATGACCATCACCGGGAGTTCCCCGGTCATTCTCACTGATATGCACATGAGCTAATAAGGGGGCAATTGTTCTGATGGCCGTTTGGTTATTTTTCTCTTCAATATTAGCATGGTGGGTATCATACATGGCCCGGACATTAGGATGGGCAGCAGCTTGTACCAATGTTGTCAACTGTTCGGCTGTATTGCACAAATAGCATTCAAAACGGTTCAGCGCTTCCAGTGCCAGGGTAATGCCAGCCTGGGCTGCATAATCACCTGCGGCATGCAATACTTCACCTGCCCAGCCATACTCCTGCGACTGGGGTGGTTGCCTGGAAAAAACACTATGCGCCGAATGAAAAGGGCCGCATAATACGGTGGCATTCATGTCCTGGGCCCGGTCAATAACCCATTTGATGCGGTCTAACCCTTTCTGCCTGATTGATGCCGAAGGGCTGACCGGGTTCTCAGTTTCACTGACAACCGTAACTGCCGTTGTTTCGAGGCCAATATTTTTTGCATGGTTCCCGAAGCGCCGGTAGGCTTTCTCATCAGGTGCACCAATAAAACACTCCACACCATCATACCCTATCTCCCTCAAACGGTCTATGATGGGGAATAAATCATCCGACACAACTGCAGACCAGACGAGCGTATTAAATCCAATTTTATTCATGGGTTCTGTATTGTAAAGTGGTTGCTCCTATTTATCCATTGGATGTTGTTTGAGTAATTCTTCCGGGGAATAAAATCCGGACTTCTTATCAATTTCGGCCCGCACCGCTTTTACTTTTTCAGGTTGAATTGCAGAAGCCCTGTTTCCAAATGAATTTCGGACATAGGTTAAAACAGCTGCTACCTCTTCATCTTTCAGCATACCGCCGAAAGGCGTCATCGGCACCAGTCCCGGGAATTTTTTTCCATTTACATCAATGGGACCGTACAATCCTTTTAATACCAGTTTAATCAGCCGGTCTTCATTGCCTGTTACCCATTTCGAATCTGACAATGGTGGGAACCCTGATGCCTCCAGGCCTTTTCCATTGGGCTGGTGGCAGGTAATACAATAACCGTCCCTTCCAAATATAGCCTTTCCGGAAAGCATAACATCTTCCTTAATGCCCTCGGGCAGGTCATGCATGATTTCTTGTTTTTTCTCATCAGGTCCACGGCCGTTCAGGTGTAAAACAGCAGTTTCATAAGCAGGTTTCATCCAGTCATCCAGTGGTTTTTTTCCTGCTTCCAAAACAATGGGCAACCCTTTTTCCTTATCCAGCCAGGAGGCGGAAACAATTGCTTCCAAACGAACACGGCCATTGTCATCTTTTGCAGCAGCCATTAAGAGGTCGGCCTGGTCAGGTAAATTTTGGGGGGTGAAACGTACGACCTCAACTGCAGCAGCTCTTACCCTTGGGTCCTTTGCCTGCAATAATTGTTTGAGCAGATTTTGGTCCACCTTATCTAGCCCCCAGGTTACCCACAGTGCTTCCAGCAATTGGTGTTCATAATCCGGGGATGTTTTATCGAGTTGACCTATCCATGTAGCAAGTGCCGGCAATACTTCAGTGGCCGGATGTGCACGCAATTCCCGGTGGCTCCGGTATCGGGTCCTGTATTCCGGCAGTTTTAAATTATCCAGCAATTCCTTAACACTGGCACCGGCAACTTTGGCCGGTACAACAAGGGGCCGGGATGGATAGGTGATCCGGTAGATTCGTCCATGTGAATGGTCGCGTAACGGATCCCTTGCATTGTGCTGCATATGGCCGATCAATACATTATGCCAGTCAGCGATATATAAAGACCCATCTGGTGCGAACTCTAAATCAACGGGACGGAAATTCGGGTCAGATGATGTCATCAGGTCCTGCCGGTGTTTACTTTTATAACCTGTGCCGTCATCGGTAAGGCTATGTTCTTTGGTCCCTAAAAATCCGATAGTATTGTTGATGAGCATATCGCCCTGTACTTCATCCGGAAAATGGCGGCTCGAAATAAATTCAAGTCCGGATGTAGGCCTAACCTTATGTGCTTCTTCAATAAGGTTGGGAGATTTCGGGGTAAATTCCCCATACCTGGGTTTAACAGTTCCGGGCATCATCCAGCTAACATCGGGTCCTGAGGTTTCAGCATAAAAAACCTGGCCCCAATTGTCGAATGCGATACCCCATGGATTGGGAATGGACAACTGAGCGATCCGATCTAATTTTCGGCGGTTAACATCATAGCGGAAAAAGCCACCGTTAGTACCGCGCACAGGTCCATAAGAAGTTTCAATATCATTCAGCAGGAAAACACCCTGGCCCATGTAAATTGAACCGGAAGCATCTGTTGTATAAGCATGGTGGGCATGGTGGGTATCGTGGTCATCAAATCCACTCAATAATATTTCTTTGGTATCGGCCTTATCATCGCCATTGGTATCCTTTAACAGCACAAAATTGGTACCCTGTGAAAGGTATACACCTTCTGGTGCAAATTCAAAGCCAAGTGGCAGCGGTAAGCCATCAGCGAAAGTGGTTTCCTTATCAGCCTTACCATCACCATTGGTATCTTCCAGGATAATTAATTTATCGTTGGGCTTAGGGTCGCCTGGTCTCCAATGCGGGTAAGTAGGCATAACAGCTACCCATAGACGACCTTTATTGTCAAAGGATATCTGTACGGGTTTTGCCAATTCAGGAAACTCTTTCTCCGATGCAAACAAATCAATTTTGTACCCTGGTGCCATTTTGAATTTGGCTAATGCTTCATCGCCAGAAAGATACCGCAGGCTGCCATTTTTCTCACTAGGCTTAAAATTGGTTTTAACTTCAGATAATGGGGAAGTTGTTTTGTCAGCTGAATCCAGGTCCATCTTTTCGCCCTTTGCCGCCTTCCAGATGGCTTCATCCCTTAACAGGGTCATTTCCCTTATCTTTTTGACTTCAGCGGGGTAATTATCCGGACCGAAAGGATCATAACGCCGGCCAAAAACATGCACTCCGTTGGGTATCTTGATGTCATTATGCCACATCCAGTTTTTTTCCACCACTGCTTTGCTAACCAATTCACGATTAGCTTCAGCCTTTGCTTCAGCCTTTCCAAAAACCGCATCCGCTAAAAATGGCCCGAACTTAGCATAACCCGCATCTGATAATTGTGAACCATCAATTGTAAAATCTGTTTCCTCACTTTCAAACCAAGCTTTTGATGGGGTAAAGGCATCTATATATAATACCTTATTTTTTTCTGCTACCTCTTTCATCGCATTGGCATATAATAAAAGGTTCTTGTTCTCGGTCTTGCCGTCGGGGAGGTCAAATTTCTTTGAAAGGTCTTCAAATGCGATGGGTGAAACAATGGCAAGCTGTGGCGTTGAAACACCATTGTATTTTTGTTGCAGGGTATGTATGATAAAGGCATCCAGCTCGGCTTTGTAATTCTCAAGTCCGGCTTCACCCTGGAAGGATTCATTGAATCCAAACAAAGCAATGATGATATCCGCCTTATGGTTTGTTATCCATTGGTCGGGATATTCATAGAAGCCTTCGCTCTCCGGACTTTTAGCCAGCTCAGTCTGGAATTTTTCTGCCCCCGGAAATGCCCATGGTGTAGGTCGGCCAGAATGCGGCCTGAACCCCGGCGTATTTCCGCCGTCGCACATATTGCGGATATACAATAAACTGTCGGGGTACCGCACCTGCAGGTCCGTTTCAAAATAAGGGTAGTTCATCATCCGCGAGCCAAGGTTATTCCCGACCAGGATGATGTGCGCTCCTTTCTTTAGGGTGAGGTGATTCCCATCGGCCTTTTTACTTGTACATCCCGGAGCTAAAAACATTACTGCGCCAAAAAAGAACAATACAAGATTGCTTTTTTTACTAAACTGTTTTCCCATTTCATTTATTTATTACATCAAAAACTCAAGCAATCTTTTGAAACATTACACTACAAGGTCGGGGTTATTGGGGCCAAAATGTTTCAGCATTACGATCGGATCTGTTGCTGAAGGGTTGGTGATTTTCACACCTTCTTTAGCAGCAGCTTCGCTGATAAAAAATTCATCGTTGGTTAGTTGGCCATAGCGAATCAGGGCTGGTGTTTCAATATCCCAAACGCCCATTTTGCCATGCCCCTGCATTACAATAATGCCATAGGCTGCACTGTCTTTAATGGTAACTGTTTGTCCGGGGAAAACGGTTAACTCTTTCGCGCTGAAATCATGCGATTTATAGCAGATCCAGTTTTCAGAATAACCTTCGGCATGCATTTCTGCTACCGGCTTCACTGGTTTGGGCGCCATAAAGCGGTTAGTCATCATATTGGGATCAACATTCAGTTCCCAATCCAGGATATCGATTAAGGAATCATAATCTCCGATACTTTCTTTCGGGGATCCGTTCCACAATAATTCTTCCGGAATAATCGCCTCATTAACGAGCGACTGGTACATGGCAAATACATCCGATGCTTTTTGTGGTTCATAGGTACATAAACTACCCGGTGCATGCAGTAATCCGGGTGGCACATCCCAGCCGGTGCCTGGTTCAAGCCTGTATGCCGAAGAAAAGTTTGTGATCTTATTATCGCCTTTGGTAAAATTAACCAGGCATTCCCTGATCTGTTCTTTGGTTGTGCCAGGTTCAATTCCTATGAAAGTATACGGGAAATCACCGCCATGGTTATTCAGTTGTGGCGGGAAATAATAGGCCTCTGGCTTGCCCTTCTGTCCTATTAATGCTGCTTTTTCATCGTTGTGGTGCACATGGTGTGGCAGTGGTCCCATATTATCGAAAAACTTGGAATACATCGGCCAGCTGCCGTAAGCGTTCCATATACGATCACCAATCAATGCACCTTTTAATGCATCAATGGCATCTTTCAGTAAAAACTGCTCAGTTTTGCCGCCATCTGTAAATACCACTTTGCTAAGGCCTTCGTGCTCGCCGGTTAAGGGGCCGTTCTTGGCTGGTGTGGTGGAGGAAAGCCAACGCTCATCGATGCCTCCACGCTGGCCGCCCAATACATAATAATCATCGGGATGCAGTTTTATCCTTCTCCCTGGTACACAAAAAGACCTGGGTACCCAGGTGGGTGCCAGTCTAAGAATACCTTTTCCTTGTTCGAGTGCTTTTTGGGCTACTTGTAAATTTTCCATTGGCTTAACTTAAAGATGAGTTTATTGTGTAATCGTTAGGTCGTTTATAAATGATTGAATTTCGTCACGGGTATGCAATACCTGCAAATGGAGGTCATACATCCTGGTCTCCCCGGGCGCTAAAAAGAGGAGTGTATTTTGTGCCCTTGCCTTAGATTGCCCAATAGGCGGATTTGTACCTGGTTCTATGCCGGTAACATATTCGCCCTCTCCCCAATGTTGCCAGTTTGTTAGCCATGGCAATTGTGATTTTGAGAAGCGGATAGCAAGGGCCACATTAATTTTCGGGTTGTATAATCCGCAGGTACATGTTCCTTCATCATCAGCGGCAATATCAATAAATGCCACTTCTTCCCCTGAACCATTGTGTGACTGCAAGGGGGCCGGACAAGTATGAAAATCGTTTGTAGCGGAAAATATTTTGCAATCCGGATTGCCTGGTTGCCACTCACCTTTCCATAATATCTGCGCGCCTTCATCAGCGAGCGGCCATCCAAAATTACAATGGTAAAGGAGCATATGTGGTGCAACTGTATTGCCCCGGTTCGTCACTTCATCATGGATATGAATGAAAGGCTGGCCAAGTACACAGGAAATAGTTCGCCTCAATTCAAGGCATGGACCAAAAATATGTGTTTGGGGTATTTTCCCGGTTATACTCATTTCCATTTTTCCGAAAATCGGATCAGGCTGAATAATTGATTCAATTTCAGCCGGCGTATTGCTGATCGGACCATGAAGCCCGCGTTCCCCATACTCGTCTGATTCCGGTCCGCCTACATGGGTAAGCCCGCAGGTGGTAAGCAACCCGCCCCCGAATGTTTTCAACCAGTCTATTCCTTTGTCACCATTCATTTGCGGTGGCCTTACCCCGGTTGCATTCATCCAACCCAGGCTATGCTGGTTATAAAATGCATCAGCAATATCCATTGCCCGGTCAATGACTACCTTGAAACGCAATCCAGTGCCAGTGTTTATCCAGGCAATACGGGTACCTCGTTCCGGGCCATTGTCCAGCACGGCGGTTTCTATACCGCCGAGCTGGGAATGGTGGGATAACTTATGATGGAATGGCTGCAGCATTGTTTTTACCCTGCGTCTTTATTTTGTGCCTTGCTTTGCAGCGAATATGGTATCCTGTGAATTACCACCAGACTTGAGGAAAGCCAACAGGTCTTTTAATTCTTCAGGATTTAACTGGTTAATCATTCCCGGCAACATGGGCGATATTTCTGAAACCCGTGTTCCGCTTACGTCAGATTTTTTCAATTCTCGGGTAACCTGTGGCGCAAAAGGATTCTGTGAAATAACGTACTTGTCATCATCCTGGCTGATTAACCGTCCGACTACTGATCCGCCTTTTTTCAACGAAAAAACAGTGGCGCCATATTGGTCGGAAATCGTTTTACTTGGATCAATGATTGCTTCCAGCATGTCTTTATAAGAAAAGCGGGTACCCAGCTGCGTTAAGTCAGGGCCGGCAATACCACCCTCACCACGCATATTATGGCAGGAACTACACAATGAGGCAGTAAACAGTCCTTTTCCCCTTTCGAAATCACGATGTGAAATTCCGCTGTCTGCTATTTTTGTAGCTTCCTCAATGGTCCAGTCCCTACCAGGTCCTTTGGGCCTGATGGCTCCTTTGGCCAGGGCAGCTCCTGATAATTCCGCAATGGAATCGCCGGAAATTGTATTAAAATAAGCAAACTTGTCTTTGGGAACATTGGCCAACGCCAGTTTGCGTGCACCATTTATAAATCCGGTAAAGCTGTGTCCCCCCCTGAAGCTGAAAGCATTGTAATACCATTTGAAATATGCATCCTGTAATTCAGGTGTCCATCCTGTTTTTGCCTGGCTAAGTACTGTTGCATAAAAAGTTTGCTGCAGCGGCGGCATTTTAGACAGCATGGATGCGATATCCATTCCGTACTGCGGGTTACGCATGATCAGGTCTGAAGAACTGGTAAAGGTTTCCTGTCCGGCGCTATTGTCATCTTTGGCAGTAGCCAGTAAAGCCACTGTTTTTTGAGTTGCTTGCGGATCGCCCAGGTAAACCAGTACCTTACTTAATTCCCTGTTCAATTCATTACCACTTTTTGAAGGATATTGGGCCTCCAGGTATGATGTTATTCCTGATTTGGCTTTTGTACCGGGGATGCCCATACGCGAAATCACCAATTCAATACTTCTCACCAGGTCAACCTGCTGTGGTTCAGAAAGAGCAGTATAATTTACTGCAGCCATTGCTTCCAGTAATTTATCCTTAATTGAAGCATTTCCTTTCCGCGCAAGCGCAATAGCGCCCTGAGTTAATATCACAGGATCTTTTTCTGCCACTACCCTGTCCTGCCATTCTTTCACCGGCTGGTGTTCGAGCGCTACACGTGCAGCGTAGCGGATAAAACGGTCTTCATGTTTCAGGTAAGGCCACACGAAATCAACCGCGCCGGCTTTTGGTGCGCCATGGTATTCTTCCAGTTTACGGCGAATTTTATGGTCTTCATTCAAAGCCTGGGGTGCCAGTGGTTCGGTATTCTGCTTACTATCGCCATAGTATACACGATATAAATCAGATTCAAGCCTGCGACCGCCGGTAAGGAAATACAAAGCACCATCTGGTCCGATAACGCCATCTGTTAAAGGAAGCGGTGAGCCGGAAACAAATTCTTCCCCGGTTGCTTTATAGGAAGAGCCCTGCTGTTCCAGGTGCATGGCATAAATAATTCCAAAACTCCAGTCAAAAGCAAAAACTGACCTGCGGTATTTTTCGGGGAAATGCGCATTTGCACCATATACAACATTGGTAGGTGAACCCTGGCCGATGTTCAAAATAGCGGGACTGTTATCCGGCCATACTGGAGACCATTTGTCAGTACCCGGGCGCCAGCCAAATTCACTGCCGCTGGTTACATGGCAAATACGGGTCGGGCGATACCATGGTGTACCGATATCCCATTCCATGTCGGAATCATAGGTAAACATATCGCCTTCTTCATTAAAGGCAAGATCAAAAGGATTACGGAAACCTGAAGCGTACAGTTCCCAATTAGATCCTGTTGAATCTACATTTGCGATCCAGCCGCCATGCCAGTTTACGGTATTATCGTGGCCGTTCGGATCTTTGATCAGGGGCATAATATTATCCAGTTTGCTTTCCGGGAAATTCCGGTAGGCATTCATCTTCGGGATTTTGGTGAAATTCCCTGCTATCACATATAAGGACTGCTTATCAGGAGATAACACTATACTGTGTGGTCCGTGTTCCCCTTCGCCGTCGAGGGCTTTGAGCAAAGTGATTTTATCGTACTGGTCATCACCGTCAGTATCCTGCATGCGGTATAAGCCACTGCCCTTATTGAATTCAGAATCACTTTCATGATTGATCATTACATAAAGGCTATTAAACGCGTACAACAATCCATGCGCATAGCCCATGGCGATTTTTTTGCCGGAAGTATCTGGTTTTTCCCCTTTAGCAGTTGGGATAGTAAGCTGCTCAACTTTTATTTTGGTACTGGTATCACCAATGGCCGGGATAACCATGCGGTATAATGAACCATACTGATCGGATGCGATAATGCGCCCTTTATTATCAAAAGTCATGGCCACCCATGATCCTTCTCCATTTTCTGAAGGGCCAAATAAATGATCGGCATTAAAGCCTTCCGGCAGTTTAAGTTTGGCAACTTTTGGATCTGCCGCAACCTGTGGCTCCTGCTGCTTCTTCTCTGTTTTACAGGAAAAAACCAGGAGGAATGCAGCAATGACGGGTAAAAATTTAATCAGTGGATACCTTTGCATTTTTGCGAATTAATTGTTTTATGAACGACGATTTTTAAACGAAACTTTACTTTATGCGAATAGCTCCTTAATTGGTTTACCCTTCCCATCGGGAGTGGTATAAAACGGGCGCTTTTCTATTTCATATTGTGTATCCTCCGGAATTCCCAGGGCATGGTAAATGGTTTGGTGTACCTGGTCTATTTTAACCGGGTTTTCAATGGTCTTGCAAGGACGCTCATCGGCAGTTTTACCGTAAACAAATCCTTTCTTTATGCCGCCACCAAACATAAGAATTGACCCGGCATCTGTAAAATGGCGGTGCATACCATAGAATTTCAATTCAGAAAGAATATCCGGCTGGTTAACCTGTTCCAGTACTTTTTTATCTGGCCTTCCTTCCACCATCATATCCCGGCTGAATTCACTGGCAAGGATAATAAGTGTCCTGTCGAGCTTGCCAGATTTTTCAAGGTCCTTCACCAGTTGCGCGATCGGGCCATCAATCATTTTTTTCATATCCACCATCCTGGTATGCCCGTTTTCATGGGTATCAAAACCTTTGAAAGGCTCATACTCGGTCGTAACACTAATAAAGCGTGCGCCCTGCTCCGTTAGTCTCTTAGCCAGCAGGCAACCCAGGCCAAAGCGGCCGGTATTATAGATATCGTAAATTTCCTTAGGCTCTAAACTAAGGTCAAAGGCTTTTGCCTCAGGTGAATTCAGCAACATATAAGATTGCTCCATCGACCGCTTTAAGGATTCTTTCTGGTAGTCGCTGCCAAATTCGCCAACCGGGCTCGCACTTATCAATTCATTGTAAAGTTGGTTCCTGCGTTCAAAGCGTTTTGCGTCCATACCCACAGGTGGACGAACAGACTCAAGTCCCTGGCTGGGATCAGGAATCAGGAAAGGGCCAAATTCATTTCCCAGGAATCCCGCTGTATGGAATGCTTTAAGTTCCTCACCCTCCCCAAGGGTAAATCGTTGCCCGATATCAATAAAAGCGGGTATAACCGGATTTTTGGGGCCAAGCTCCTTGGCAATCCAGGAACCGATATGCGGGGCAGCAACAGTTTGGGGTGGCTCGTAGCAGGTATGCCAGTGGTACTGGTGCCTGGAATGCAGGATATGCCCCATATCTGCAGCTACATATGACCTTATGAGGCTACCCCTGTCCATCACATTCCCAATAGATTGCAATCCATCAGAAAACTGCACACCGTCAATAGCTGTTGGGAAAGATTTAAAAGTACTAAGCACCCGGTTTCCTTCCATACCCGTTTCAAAAGGAGTATATCTCTTAGGGTCAAAGGTTTCCGTATGGGCCATACCACCGGCCATCCATAAAAGGATAACGGTATCGGCTGTTGAATCCCTTAACAAACTTCTTTTGCCACAACCCGAAACCAGTCCGGCAATAGGAACACCGGCAGCTAAAGCAGCCATGGTCGCTGCCCCGGTTTTCCTGATAAATTCCCTTCTGTTCCAATTAGGTTTCATTTGTCTGATTTGTAATGCTGAAATTTAAAAAAAAAAGAACCGATCAATAAATCAGCTGAAATTCGGGGTGCAGTGCTATGGCCCAAAGGAAATCCTGAACTCCGTTTACTGAAGGTGATTCCTTTATAGCTTTTAGCGCAATTTCCTCTTCATGCTTCATCGGTAACCGCCCCAATGCATTCCTGTACACCTGCCTGATCATTACAACCGGATCAGGATATTTATTTTTCCATTTTTCAGCGGCTTTTTTCATAGCCTCATTAAATAAGTTCCCGTTGGTTAATTCCAGCGCCTGAAGCAGGTTCGCCTGCGAACTTCTGCTGGTAGAAACAGTTTCGCGGTTTGGCCTCCCCAATGCTGTAAGGAACGGATCGTTTCTCATCAGTGAAGCCCTGGCAAACGGAATATTATATTTCACTTTTTCAGGCAACAGGTTAAAAACAATCATACTATCCTGGTAAATTGGCTGCAGGGTTTCACTAACAGCATCTGCAAATTGTTCTGCAGTTAACCTTTTCCGCACCATTCCCTGGAATACATAGCCTGGAGCTGTGACCAATTCAGGATCTTTCATCGCAACTGATGGCAACTGATAGGTTTGCGAAGTGAGAATATTCTGAATCAGTTTTTTAGTATCATATCCGGAAGCTACGAAATCATAGGCAAGCCAGTCGATCAAATCCTGGTTCCAGGGCTTATTGTCCATCATATCCACCGGCTCAATAATTCCCCTGCCAAAAAACTGTGCCCACATGCGGTTCACGAACGTTCTGTATAAACGACCATCCCTGGGTTGTACCAGGTTATCAGCCAGTTGCTTTAAACGGTTAATCCTGGTTGCAGTAGAATCAATTACCCCAAGGTCTTTAAAAAGAATCCTGCGGCCCGCCATTTTGCCGGTTGGCTTGTCACACCGGTGAATTTCAAGGGAAGAATCTGAAAAAAGATTAGCAAAGGCGTAGGCATCATCCAGTTTCCAGTCGCTGATAAAACTATCATGGCAGGAAGTGCATTTCAAATTAAGGCCCAGGAAAACCTGCGAAACATTCTGTGCAGCCTGCATTTCTGTAGACTGGCTTGAATTGATAACACCCCGCCATTGAATGCCCCTGATAAAACCCGCGGAGGAGCTATCGGGACTAAGCAATTCCTTTACAAAAGTATTATAAGGCTTGTTTTCCAACAGCGAGTTGTACAGCCATTGGGTAATATCAAACCTGCCCCCTGTTATATAGCCTGTGCCGGTATAATCATTCCGCAACGCATCATTCCAGAAAGTTAGCCAGTGTTGCGCATAATCATTATTACGGTTCAGGAGGTTTCTGACAAGGATGCTTTGTTTATCTGGCCTTTTATCCTGCACATAGGCATCTATACTATCCGGAGGTGGAACCAAACCGATAACATCCAGGTAAACACGCCGGATATAAATCCTGTCATCAACCGGCGAACTCCACTGGATTTTGTGTTTCTGGAAATAGGCACCAACAAACCTGTCAATCGGGTTGGTGAGGTTTTCCGAAGCTGCAGGAACTTCCGGTAGCCTTGGTTCAAGCGCAGCAACGCGATATAAACTTTTTTCAGGACCGCTTGGCCAGGGCGCACCCTGCTTGATCCAATACTCAAGAATGGCAATCTCATTAGAAGTAAGCGCCTTCCCTTTTGATGGCATAGCTTCTTTATGGGTACGTGGTAGAGTAACCCTGCGAATAATTTCACTAGTTTCAGGATGGCCCGGTTTCAGGATGATGCCATTCTTCCCGCCCTTGAATATACTTTCTTTAGAATCGAGGCGTAATTCCCCTTTCATTTTCCCCGGACCATGGCAACTATAACAATTATGGGCCAGTATTGTCCTTACCTGGAAATTCAGTTCCTGAACCTGTTCATTTGTTATTGGTCCTTTCAGACTCGCCAGGGAAAATTTATTTTCTTCTCCATCCTCTCCTGCTACTACTTCTTCTTCACCTTTGGGAAGCACACTGGTCAGGTAATCGTCACCATGTGTTAATTCTGCACCATAGTGTCCGGCAACCGTTACGCCAATGGTGCTGGCAAATAAAAAAAGGAAGGCATAACGAAACAGTTTCTTCTGATATAAATAAGCTGTAATACAGGAAAAAATCATTGTTGCAATTCCCGTCCACTGGTGAACAACGAGCACATTGCTGCCATAGCTTTCGGTATTCGATAAAACCAGGCCCAGTACTACCGCCAGGACGGAAGAAATTGCAGCTACTAAAACAGTAATATAAATGCTGCTTTCAAACTGGCCGGTTTTCTTTCTTCTGCCTATCCATTCGAGCAGGATGGCGATATACAAAAACCCAATAGGGAAATGGACAATAGCAGGATGGAACCTTCCCAACAAAGACCAAAGCCAGAAACCTTCTTTGGCAGGAATTTCAACAGGGCTTTCCTGGGCGTTAGCAATGAATGAAGGAAAACAGATCAGTACAATTAAAAAAGTAATACAAGCGGCCTTCAGGTGGAAATTTGCCTTTCCTTTATAAAAAATATTAATACTTCCCATCTGGTATTACAATCGTTTCTGAAAAAATGAATTATTCCAATATATAGTAGCCTACAACAATAATTATTTGGTGTTATATAACCGTCCTGTGCCGTCCTGCAATTCTAAATGGCAGAAAAAATTCCCCGGCTTGTTTTTTAACAGATATTTGAAAGGAATTTCAACGAAAACTTGCCAACCAGGGTATGAAAAAAATTGCCACCAATTTATTGTTCCTTTTATTATGCATTACCAATTTTAGTTCTTTATTTGCCCAGGATGCTGCCTGGAAAAAAATGAAACCGGGCACCACTGTCAGTTTTGCCAGTAGCAATTTACGATATGCACAGGATAAATTACCACAAATTGCTGCTAATACCAAATGGACAGCTAAAGCCTGGCGCGGTGAAAAAGTACAGGTACAGCTCCTGGTTTGGTCAAGCGAAAAAATCAGTAACCTGAGTGTGCAGGCTAATGAATTAACCAATAACAGTGGCGAGAAAATAAATGCCAATAATATTACTTCGGGATTCCTTCGCTATGTTATAACAGATGAATTCGCGAATGGCTGCGGATACCGTCAACCAAAGGATTTCGATTCTTCTCTTGTAGCTGATCCTATTGATCCTGCCACAGCAACAGCAGTAAAGCAATATACTGTCCAACCAGTTTGGCTAAGTATACAGGTACCGGCTTCAGCAACTCCTGGAGAGTATAAAGGAACTGTTACAATCAATGCAGATAAGCCTTATCAGCTCCAGGTTTCCCTGACAGTGGTTAACCATGAATTACCACCACCGGGTGACTGGACATTCGCCCTGGACCTGTGGCAACACCCGGCAGCAATTTCCAGGATCCATAATGTACCATTGTGGAGTGTTGCGCATTACGCGTTTATGCGGCCTTATTATACTATGCTGGCCAATGCAGGACAGAAATATGTTACAACCAGCATCATCACTGAACCCTGGAACCACCAGACATATGATGATTTTCCAAGCCTGATAAAATGGGTAAAGAAAAAAGATGGCAGCTGGTATTATGATTACAGCTTATTTGACCAATATGTTTCGTTTGTAATGAGCTGTGGCATAAATAAAGGCATCAATTGCTATTCTATGGTACCCTGGAAACTCTCTTTCCAATATTATGATGAAAGCCTGTCCAAAGATACTGCCCTGGTTGCCAAAATTGGTTCTGAAGAATACAACAGCCATTGGTCGGCCATGTTGAAAGATTTTACGGTACATCTTAAAGAAAAGGGCTGGTTTTCCATTACAAGGATCGCTATGGATGAAAGACCTATGGCAGATATGAAGGCAGTAATTGCCTTACTTAAAAATATTGATCCAGCCTGGAAAATAGCACTGGCCGGGGAATACCATCCGGAAATCGAAAAGGATATTTATGATTATTGTGTGGCTTCGAAATTCCGGTTTACCCCCGAAGTTTTAGAGGAACGTAAAAGCCTTGGCAAACCCAGTACATATTATACCTGCTGTGTAGAAGCAAGGCCAAATATATTCACTTTTTCGCCTCCGGCGGAAGGTGCCTGGCTTGGTTGGTATGCAGCCGCAAATGGCTTCAATGGATACCTCAGGTGGGCTTATAACAGTTGGGTAAAAGATCCATTGGCCGACAGCCGTTATACTGCCTGGCCTGCTGGTGATACTTACCAGGTATACCCTGGTCCATGGACTTCCATTCGCTTTGAAAAACTAATAGAGGGCATCCAGGATTTTGAAAAGGTAAGGATCCTTAAAGAAGAATTTATCCGGCAAAAAAATACCAAAAACCTGGAGTCCTTAAACAAGTTGCTGGCCATTTTCACCATAAAATCATTGGATAAAACCAGTGCTGCAACCATGATTGAAAAAGCCCAAAAAACGCTTAATAGTTATTAACACGGAAAAATCATAAAAACATTTCCCTGTTTATACGGTTACCTTTCCCTTCCACTGGGCTGAAAGGAAATTATGCCTTCAAAATAGAAAAAAAGCAAAAGGAATTCCGGTACCAAATTTGTAACTTAGGCAATTGAACAAATTACCTGAGATTAATTTGTTAAGCGGCCTTCCAATCAATTGGCTTTATTCCAGTCTTTTTGCTCCAAATTCCCACCCCTATCCAACAGTCAGTCGGACTTCTACTTGTACCCATTCGAACAGGAATATTATTTCTGTTTACAGAAGCATTCCATTAATGTTTAACCAATAAAACAATGCTGTATGAAAAAAAAACAAGTCCCTGCCCCAAACCAGCGCAGGGCATTTTTAGGTACGTTTCTTTCGGGAGCTGCATTCCTCGGACTAAGCTCCCTGGTTTCCCCGCTGCCAGTTAAGGCTTCAGAAAAATGGCTGCCTGAAGAAGGAATTTCTGATGCAGATACCTGGTTTAACAAAATAAAAGGCAAGCATCGTATCGTCTATGATGTGCCCAACCCGCATGAAATGTTCCCATTCGCCTGGCCACGGGTATTCTTATCAACGAATGAAAAAACCGGTACGCCAATGAATGAGAGTAATGTTGTAGTCGTATTAAGGCATAATGCCATCCCTTTTACTATGCAAAATAGTTTGTGGGAGAAATATAAATTCGGCGAAATGTTTAAAATTAACGACCCTGCAACAAAGGCTCCAGCCACAAGAAATGCCTTCTGGCAACCCAAAGCCGATGATTTTAAAGTACCGGGGATTGGTCCGGTTGCCATCGGCATTAATGACCTCCAGAAAGATGGGGTAATGTTTTGCGTTTGTAATATGGCCATGACAGTGTATAGTAATGTCATTGCCCAGAATAATGGCACTAAAGCAGAAGAGGTTTATAAAGAAATGGTTGATGGTTTATTGCCAGGTATACAAATTGTACCATCCGGTGTTTGGGCAGTTGGCCGTGCACAGGAACATGGCTGTGCATATTGCTTTGTAGGATAAATAAAAATTCATAAGCCACGATACTTATATCGTGGCTTATTTCCATTCTGTAATTATCCCGTTTGCAGAAAATTTTAAAAAAATACCATCAATTCATTTGGATTTCCAGATTATTTACTTTTACTTTGTCTATAGTTTTAGTAGACTAATAATTAATGAGTCTTAAAAAACTGCACCTGTCCAGCTAACCACCAGCTGCAAGTGTTTGTCTTCTATTTCAAAATAAAATGAAATGAAACCTACAAAAAAAAGAATGCCAATTAAGGCTGTGGTGGTAATTTATCACATACACTCCTCTTCCAACTTTTTCTGTTGTTGTTAGTTTAAGCACAACCTTTTTTTTGCTTGCATACCTGAGCCATGTAATTCATCAGTGGCTTAGCTAAAACTATTATTATATCCCGGGCAGCAGCCTCTGGAACCCAGTCGGGCCGGTGGTTGGCTTCTTATGGGCTGTCGGCTGCTGCACCGGGGTATTCATCAACTTTCCTACCTCTTCAATTAATAAATAATGAAAAAATTATTAGGGCCATTGACCATTTGCCTTGTTTTTATATCATCATTGAATGCTTCGGCACAACCATCCACAGACCCGATTATCAATACTGTCTTAGACGGTCGGGTAATTGATACTAAAACGGAAGGCCCACTGGAAGGCGCAACCGTCCAGATTAAAGGAACAACCCACAAAGTGGCTACCGACAACCATGGAAAATTCTCTTTTAAAACAGGCCAAAGATTTCCATATACCCTGTTAGTCAGTTTTGTAGGCTATCAATCCAAAGAAATCTATGTAGACAAATCCGTAATCGAAATCAGAATTCAGGAATTACAGAACCAGTTGAACGAAGTAACTGTAGTTGGTTATGGCACACAAAAAAGAACAGACATTACCGGTTCTGTAGCTTCAGTTCCCAAATCAAATTTGCAACAACCAGCTGTATCATTTGATAACCTGCTCCAGGGTTCAGTTTCAGGCGTTGCAGTGACGCAAAGTTCAGGGCAACCGGGAAGTACTGCTACCATCAGGATACGTGGTGGCAACTCCATAAATTTCGGTAATGATCCATTGTATGTAATAGACGGATTTATTGTTTACAATAACAATGCATTAAGCAATTCAGGAGCTTCCAATGGACCAGCTATCAATGCTTTATCCAGTATTAATCCTAGTGATATTGAATCAATTGATGTTTTAAAAGATGCATCTGCAACAGCTATTTATGGTTCAAGAGGTGCAAATGGTGTTGTCATCATTACTACACGTCGTGGTAAAAAAGGTAAAAATGATGTCAATTACAGTGCATATGTTGGGCGCCAGCAAATAACTAAAAAACTGGCTTTGCTGAATGGTTCCCAGTGGGCATCACTGGTGAATGATATCAATGTAAGTGACAATGTACCTAAAACCTTCAGTGATTCTGCTATTGCAGCAATTGGCATTGGTTCAGACTGGCAAAATTCCGCATTGCGCGATGCAAATGTTCAAAATCATGAGCTTTCTTTTACAGGCGGGGATGAAAAATCTAGATACCTGATTGCAGGTAATTATTTTTCCCAGGATGGCACTGTTACAAATACTGGTTTTAAACGGTATTCGGCCCGTGTGAACCTTGAAAGGAATGTTTCCGACAAATTGAAAATTAGTGCCAATATATTTGCCAGCAGATCTGATGATACCAAGTTGTTTGGAAATACTTATGGCAGTATCAATTTTGGCTCGGCTGCTTTCCCGATCCTTATTCAATCATCACCTGCAGTGAAAATCTGGAATGATGACGGTACCTACAATATTTCAAGTCCCTATTCCACCACCCCTACAAACCCATTACAGGATATTGCTACTACTACAAACCAGTCTTACCTGACAAGGTATTTAGGTAATGTTGCCCTGGAATATAAAATCCTGAAAGACCTGGTATTAAAAGTTACAGCTGGTGCAGACATATTCAATACCAAGCAAAACTATTATGCCCCGTCCTATACAGGTTCACCTGCGGGGGCGTCAACTGGATATGCAGCTATTGGATATGCCTCGGTCGGAGCAGTTTCAGCTACTTCATGGCTGAATGAAAATACATTGACCTGGGACCACACCTTCAATGATAATCATTTTCTAAATGTTCTTGGTGGTTATACCATGCAGCATTCAACTGATGAATCATCAGTAGCAAGCGCTCAAAAATTCCCGAATGACCTGACAAAATTCAATAACATGTCGTTTGCAGGAACACCAGTACTCTCACAGTCAGATGCCCATGAGTCTGCAGTGAATTCTTACCTGGCAAGGGTGAATTACTCTTACCAGCACAAATACAGCCTTACACTTTCAGGAAGAGCAGATGGCTCATCAAGATTGGGTAAAAATAACAAATGGGGATTTTTCCCTTCTGTTGGTTTTTCCTGGAATGCCGGGGCTGAAGACTTTATCAATAGAATTGACCAGGTCAGCAATCTGAAATTGAGGTTAACAGCAGGACAAACTGGTAATTCAGAAGTACCGCCATATAGTTCCCTGGCAGTATTAACACCAACTAACTACTATTTCAACAGCACACTGGTAACCGGAATTTCACCCGCACAATTGGCTAATCCCGACCTTAAATGGGAAACCACTACACAATATAATGGAGGTATTGACTTAGGCCTGTATAAAAACCGGGTCAACCTGACTTTTGATGTATACTACAAAAAAACATCCGACCTCTTATTGTACGTACCGTTCCCATTGTATTCAGGTTATACAAGCGTATTGAAAAATTCGGGCAGTGTAGAAAATAAAGGGTTTGAATTAGGATTGAATACAGACAACCTTCGATCAAAAGTACTGGGATGGAAAACTGCACTTGTTTTTGCAGTGAACAAAAACAAAATCCTAAGCTTAAGTGAAGGGGTTAATTCTTATTTCCCAATAGCACCAACAGGCCAGGTGTCTCCTGTGATCGTAAAAGTCGGATTGCCCGTTGGTACTTTCTGGGGATATAAAACCGATGGACTACTGACAGCTGAGGATATCTCGAAAGGTACCCCAATATTAGCCGGTGTACCACAAAAAGAAGGTGACCGTAAATACATTGATGTAAATGGCAATAGTGCAGTAACTACTGCTGACAAAGTTGACCTTGGAAACTCGCAACCAAAATTCACATTCGGATTTACTAACAATTTCAACTATAAAGGTTTTGACCTTTCAATATTTTTCCAGGGATCATATGGCAATAAAATATTCAATTTGTTGCGCCAGAAACTGGAAATCCCAACGCTGTCTTTAAACTCATCGGCTTCCTTACTGAACCGCTGGAGTACATCAAATCCAAATGGAACTGAACCAAGGGCAACCAACTCCCCCGTTCCCCAGGTAATTGACAAATTGGTCGAAGATGGCTCCTATGTGAAACTTAAAAACATTTCACTGGGGTATAATTTTTCCAATGGCCTTACTTCAAAAATTCGCGCAAAGCAGCTCAGGATATATGTCTCAGCACAGAACCTGGCGACCTGGACAAAGTATACCGGCCTGGATCCGGAAGTTAATTTCTATGACAGTGACAATACTAAACAAGGTATTGACTATGGCATTTATCCTTCTTCAAAAACATTCCTTGCTGGTATTAATATCACTTTTTAAGTATTTCAAAATTTACTTCAATGAAAAATTACCATATTCATTTTATTATCTTAACAATTTTTTCTTCAAGCACTTTAATGTCGTGCAATAAACTGACAGAGGAGCCAAGTTCAATTATTGTTTCGGATCAATTTTACAAAACGCAATCAGATGCAGTTGCTGCTGTGTCGGCTGTTTACAGTACATTAAACAGCGACCCTGCAGGTGATTTCCCGCTTTATGGCCGAAACCTTAACCTCCTCATTGGGAATGGTAGTGACGACCAGGTCTACAGTCCATCGAATACTAATCCCGATGTGCGTGCCTTAGGTACCACTACCTATGTTGCGAGCAATGACAGGGTCAGAAAAAACTGGCAACAGCATTATTACGGGATAAGTAAGGCAAATATTGCCATTGACAATATTCCCAATATTCACTTTGATGAAACCTTACGTAACCGCCTGGTTAATGAGGCAAAATTCATCAGGGCACTATTATATTTTAACCTGGTGCGACTGCATGGTGATGTACCTTTGATCCTGCATGACCCAACCACTGTTGATGTCAATAGCCTCAAAGTGGCAAGGACCCCGCTTAATGAAGTGTACAGTCAAATTATCGCAGATCTCACTGATGCAACTAATTTGCCAAAGTCATACACCGGAGCCGACAAAGGCAGGGTAACATCTGGTGCAGCACATGCCTTGCTCGCAAAGGTATACGTAACCAGAAAGGATTGGACAAATGCAAAGCTTGAATTGGAATCTGTATTAACAACCGGAACTTTTCCGAATGCTACAGGCTCTTACGGGTATGACCTTTTCGCGAATTATAGGGATGCTTTCCAGAAGCCGACAAAAAATGGTAAGGAACATATCTTTTCAGTGCAGTATGAAACCAACCTGGGAGCAAAAAACAGTGCTAACTTTTTAAGTTCCGGTGATTTCAATTCTTACAACCCCGCGGTTTATGCCGGTGACCTTCCCGACGAAAGGCTGGTAGCTATTTTCGATACCACCGATACGCGCAGGGCAGTTTCCTTCTTCAATAAATTATTCAATCCTGCAAACAATACAATTGTTGATTTTGGTGCAGTTACACATTTTGGGAAATTCATAGATTTTACGCTTAATCCATTGACCAACCAGGGTCAAAGCGGTGTGAATTTCCCCGTATTACGATATGCAGATATTCTATTACTATACGCAGAAACATTGAATGAAATCAGCGGACCCACTGCCGACGCTTATGCGGCAATAAATAAAGTCAGGACCCGGGCTTACGGGGGTGTAGCGCATGATCTCGCTCCAGAACTTTCACAAGCTGAATTCAGGGATGCAGTTTTCCTGGAAAGGAGAAAAGAGTTCGTGCAGGAAGCTAACAGGTGGTTTGACCTGGTGAGAAGTGGAACATTGGTAGAGGCCTTGAAAAAAATTCCGGCCAAAGAACCCAATGTAAGTGATAAAAATTATTTGTATCCCATTCCACAAGTTGAAATTGACCTGAATCCGCTCTTAAAACAAAATCCAGGCTGGTAATTTCCTTAATACCAATACACAGATGAAGAGAATATTTTTTTTACTGATTGTTTTTTTTGTCTTATCAATAAATGGTCAGTCCCAGCTAAAGGCCGGTAATGGTATCATCACCATAACCGGTACGCGGTTGGTATATCCGATCATGCAGAGGTGGGCGGATGAATTCCATCTCCAACATCCGGAAATAAGGTTTCAAATCGGAGCTAAGTTGCCGGCAGATAGCATTGCATTGCAAATAGTTTCGCATAGCCTTGATCAAACTGACCTGGCAGGTGGAAAATCATATGTTGCCTTGGCAAGATACATACAACTGCCGATCGTAAATAGTAAAAGGAAGGACTTGGCGGAACTGTTATCACGGGGGTTTTCAGAAAAATCAATCAGCAATATTTATTTCACTTTAAATGCCACCGATAAACAAAATACACAAGAAAACCCTTTTAATGTGTATACAAGAAGCAAGCCTGCCTGCGCATCAATTTCATTTGCCCATCATTACGGTCATGAGCAAAAAGACATATCAGGAATTGGTGTTGCGGGAGACGATCGTGATTTATTGAATGCCGTCAAAACTGATGCTAATGGCGTTTCTTATAATAATCTTGGCTTTATTTACAATTTACAAAGCCGGAAAGTTACTGACAGCATTGCCATAATTCCTATTGATCTTGATGAAAACGGGGAAATAGATGCGTCTGAAAACATCTACAACACAATAGATGATGTACTTGCATTCCAGGAAAAAAATAACCATCCCAAAATCCCGGTAGAGTTTGTTTATGTATTGTATAAAAAAGATAAACCAAACAAAAGCCTGGAAGCATTTATACAATGGATACTTACCAAGGGACAGGCCTATAACCATGAATATGGATTCCTGACCTTAAATATCAGTGAACCAAAAAAATAGCCACCGGTGAATAAGTTACTATTTATAATATTTGGAGGATTTTGGTTGCAACCAGGATTTGCTCAACTGCCTAATTCAAAACCTAATATTGTATTCATATTAGCTGATGATTTAGGCTATGGAGATATTTCAGTAAATGGACAGCAAAAATTCCTTACACCAAATATCGACAGGCTGGCATTTAACGGTCTTAATTTCACGCAATTTTATTCCGGTGCTACGGTATGTGCTCCTTCCCGTTCGGCATTATTGACTGGCCTGCATACCGGGCATACCTATATCCGGGGAAATAAAGCAGCCTTTCCGGAAGGTGAAGAACCACTGGCAGGAGACATTATTACTTTACCGGAAATTCTGAAAAAAGCCGGATATATTACTGGTGCATTTGGGAAATGGGGTTTAGGTCCGGTTGGTACTGAAGGGGATCCCAATAAGCAGGGGATTGACCATTTCTTTGGCTATAATTCACAGGGACTTGCACACCGGTATTATCCTGATCACCTTTGGGACAACCAACAAAAAATTGAGTTGCAGGAAAATGAAGGTTTTAAAAAAACAATTACTTACGCACCAGATCTGATCCAGGAAAAAGCCCTGTCTTTTATTGCTAAACAATCTAACCGGCAACCCTTCTTTTTATTTTTACCCTATATCCTGCCACATGCAGAATTATTGGTTCCGGATGATTCTATCTTCCATACATATAAAGGCCGTTTTCCGGAAAAACCTTTTACTGGAAAAGATTATGGAGCAAATGCAATCGATGATGGTTACAGCTCCCAACCTTACCCACATGCCAGTTTCGCTGCAATGGTCAGCAGGCTTGATCTTTATGTAGGCCAGGTGGTTGCTGCTTTAAAAGCAAGAGGACTTGATAAGAATACCCTTATTATTTTTACCAGTGATAATGGGCCGCATATTGAAGGTGGTGCGGACCCCGATTTTTTCAACAGTAATGGCATCTACAGTGGAACCAAACGCGACCTATATGAAGGTGGGATACATGTTCCATTTATTGCAAGCTGGCCAGGCGTAATAAAGCAAGGTGGCAGCACTGATTTTGTTGGTGCTTTCTGGGATATCTTACCTACATCAGTTGCTTTGGCTAAGTCAAAATTTTCCGGACCAACAGACGGCGTTTCATTATTACCTGTTTTAACTGGTTCAGGTAAACAACAAAAACACGATTTCCTGTATTGGGAGTTTCATGAACAAGATGGTAAACAGGCCCTGCGACAACAAAATTGGAAAGCTGTAAAACTGAATGTTGATTCATTACCCAACGGCCCTGTAGAACTTTATGACCTGGCAAATGATCCGGGTGAAGTGAATAACCTGGCGGCAAAATTCCCCGAGAAAGTCACCGAATTAAACCAGCTTATGGACAAGGCACATAGGCCTTCCCTTTTATTTCCATTTAAATACGAAAAGAAACAATAATAGCATGAAAAAAACAACCCTAATATTAGCTCTTGTAACAGGGATGAGCATTAAACAATTACCAGCCATAGCACAAAATACGCAGCCCTACCAGGGGGTTGTTGGTAAAACATTAGCCGAATCAAAAGAATGGTGGGCACCCCCGGTAAAAGCACCGGCTGGCGCCCCTAATGTGGTTTGGATCTTGCTGGATGATGTCGGTTATGGTGCATCAAGCGCATTTGGCGGCCTCATCAATACACCTGTTTTTGATAGCCTGGCCAGCCAGGGATTACGGTATACAAATTTTCATACAGCCGCAATTTGCGCGCCTACGCGTGCCGGATTGTTAACCGGAAGGAATCACCACTATGTGCATGTCGGCGGATTTTCCCATACCATTTTATCCGCTGGATTTCCAGGTTATGATGGCAGGATTCCTGCAGACAAAGGCACTATTGCTGAAATTCTCCGCGAAAATGGCTACAATACTTTTGCTGTTGGAAAATACGGTGTTACTCCCGATGAAGAAGCCACTGATGCTGGTCCATTTGATCGATGGCCAAGCGGAAAAGGCTTCGACCACTTCTTTGGCTTCCTGGGTTCCCAAACCGACCAGTATGAGCCCGACCTTGTTGAAGACAACGCCCATGTAAAACCGGATGGCCGCCACCTCAATGAACAGATCACCGATAAAGCCATAAGTTATATCGCCCGGCAAAAAAAAGCCGCACCAGACAAACCCTTCTTTTTATACTATGCACCCGCAGCAGTCCATGCGCCGCACCAGGTAACCAAACAATGGAGCGATGCCTATGCCGGGAAATTTGATGAAGGCTGGGATGTTTACCGCGAAAAAGTGCTCGCCAACCAGAAAAAACTGGGCATCATTCCGGCAAATGCACAACTCCCCCCCCGTAATGCAAATTTGAAAGCCTGGAATAGTTTACCCGCCAATGAAAAGAAACTGTATGCGAAATTCATGGAAGTATTTGCTGGTTTCCTAACCTATACCGACCATGAAGTTGGCCGTGTTGTTAATTACCTGAAAGAAATTAACCAGCTGGATAACACCATCATTTTCCTGGTCATCGGCGACAACGGTGCCAGTAAGGAAGGCACATATACCGGGGCTATCAACAAGGGCGTTATGGGCAAAAGGCTTCCTGATGAGGAAGCAATCAAAGTAAACCTGGCTGAAATTGACGCTATTGGCACACCTCAGGGCAAACAAACCAATTACCCTTTGGGATGGGCCCAGGCCACCAACACACCATTCAAATTATGGAAGCAGGATGCACAGTCAGAAGGCGGCACCCGGAATCCATTAATCATTTTTTATCCAAAAGGCGGATTGGAGAAAGGCGGTATCAGGAAACAATACGGGCATGTAATCGATTTGTTACCAACTACACTGGATGTTACCGGGATAAAACTACCAGAACAGATCAAGGGCATTAAACAGGATACCCTGCAGGGCACTTCATTGTTTTATTCCCTGAAAGATGCCACAGCTGCTTCTCACCACACAAAACAGTACTACTATATTTTCGGTAACCGCTCCATTTACAAAGATGGCTGGAAAGCTGCGGCAACCCATCATCCGGATTACATAGATGTGACTGCACCTGGAAAAGATTCCCTGAATAATAGTTATGAAAATGATGTTTGGGAATTGTATAACCTGAATGAAGATTTTAATGAAAGGGTAAACCTGGCTTCTAAATATCCTGAAAAATTAAAAGAGCTGAAAGCACTTTTCGATAGTGAAGCGAAAACGAATAATATCTATCCCTTCATTGATTGGGATGATGTGTTCAAACGCAGGATCCACAAAACTTCAAATACTAAAACCTTCTAAATATACTGTCATGAATTTCCAGGACATCAAATTAATCACGAAGAAAATCATCGTTGGTATCCTCGTGTTTTTAGTTCCCTTATTGATATTTCTCGCCGGACTCTTCCTTGTACAAAATAGTTTACCATAAATTTTTACACATGAAACTTGAAAAAGACACAGCCCGAAAATTAACCAGGGATATCATCATCAGCCTGTTCATTTATGCACTGCCTGTTGTATTGATGTTATTGACCTTTTATGTAAACGGCCAAAGACCCTGGAAGGAAAAAACTACCGCAACAATTCTTAACAATCACTAAAACCCAAAACATGCTACATTATATCGAACTGATATTTAGAAACCTCAGTGTATGGGGACTACCGGTCCTGATGATCATTACCGGAATCGTTGAATTTGCACTCGGACTCTATGAAAACAAGTGGGATAAAAACGAACGCATACTGGATATCGTTTGTTTTGTAGTGCCAAAAATCGTGATCAGGCCAGCTATTGTATATTTCACATTATTGGCACTGCCTGCTTTATTACCGGGATTGAAAGGAATTTTTTCCTGGGTACCTTTTTTCTGGGGCTTCCTGATCATTGCAGTGGCAGATGACCTTACGCAGTATTGGTACCACCGCCTGCACCACCAGGTTCCCTGGCTATGGCGTTTCCACCGCACCCACCATTCCGCTCCATACATGGGAATGGCAATGGCCAGCCGGCAGAATTTATTGTACACAATTTTCTTCTCGCAAATTTACCTGACCGCCGCACTTACCTACCTGGGTCTGGGCTATGCAGCGATTTTTGTAACTGGCTTGAAATCCCTGATAACAACAGGAGCACATTCAAGTATCAAATGGGACAAACCATTCTATACTAAAAAATGGTTGCATCCAGTTGCATGGGTAATGGAAAGACTAATCTCAACTCCTGCAACACACCATGCCCACCATGCCGATACTACTGATGATGGTGTTGGCTATTATAAAGGGAATTTTGGCAACATGTTTTTTATCTGGGACGTGATTTTTAAGACAGGCATCATCACCCGCCAATATCCTTCAGGCTACGGAACCAAAAACTATAAAAAAGAAGAATGGTATGCACAGTTCCTATGGCCAATTTTTAAATCGAAAAAAGAAGGGAGTGAATTGTCTGCTGACGGACCAATGGTAGCCCAGGATCCGGTGGAAGAACCAGCGCTTAATTATAACATTACACGGGTAGCATCCTGAACAGGCAGAATATACTTACATCCTTGTATTGATTGCACTGCATATTTACGGCACCGAACATATGCAGTGCAATTTTATTTTGCCTTTTTTATAGTTGTTGCATTTTAAATGATTTCATTTCAGTAGAGCTGCTACTTGTTTTGAAATCCCTGAAAAAGAATGTACTCAGTGAGAAGTAAAATATATTGGATTTTAGTCCGGCATATGGCTTGATACCAGCCGCATCCACAAAATCCTGGTTATGGAATTCACTCAGGTAATATTTGAATTTTAAATTCACGCCATAGGGTCCCTGGACGCCAACCAGGAATCCATGCTGGAATAAATTTTCCCGGTTGCTGAAGAAGCCGGTTATTTTATCAATCTTATCTCCGCCATCGAAAGTTTTTTCCTTGTAGAAAACAGGCAACTCGACTTCATAGCCTGCATAAAAAAAAGTCCCATCCATATTTCCAATCTTGATACCAAGGGGTACCCCAAGATTGTATGACCTGAATTTTTTCTTATATGTTAAAACCTCTTGAGTATTGGTCTTATAATCACCATAAATATAGCCGACATTTCGAAAGGCCAAACCGGTAAAGAAACCGAATTTATTGCTGATATCAGCATGCATCCAGGTTTGTATATTGAACACCGGGGCGAAGCGCATAATTGAATTGCCATTATTTCCATTTTGCTCAATATTGGCAAAAGAAAATATCAATTCACCACCAGTTGTAGTATATATATCCTTCTGGGCAGAAGCATTACCAATAAATAATAATGCAACCAAAATTAATGCAATGAACTTTTTCATATTGCTGATCTAAATGATGAAAAATACCGCTAAAAAGTTTCAGAAGCGCCAAAGTAAACACCTGCCGATTTGTTACCAAACCCAAAATCGATCTGCAGGTTAGTCCTTGATTTTTTATCTACCATCATCCTGAGTCCAAACCCATATCCCGGGGCGAGATAATCAAATAATTTTTCTTCCCCTTCGGGTTTGGATGCTGTAGTTGCATTGAGGAAGAGCACACCCCCGAATATTCCGCCACAGGGCGAAATCGGGAACCTGTATTCAGTTTCTCCATAAACCATATTGGTTCCCCTGAACCTTCCCTGGGTATATCCCCTTCCACTTCTGCCCCGTTGGTCATAACCTAATGCAGGCAAGTTTAAATAGGGCATTTGACCTGCATCTGTGAAATTACCCATAAACCAGAAACTAATCAGGTGGCGGGGATTCAGGGAAGACAAACTATGGAAACTCCGCCACTCCAGGCTCAGCAGGTTTACCGTCTTTTTACTACCCAGGAATTCCGGGCTTATCCTATAATTAAAATTTGCAAAAACTCCTTTATAAGCATTTACCAGGTTATCCCTGGTGTCGTAAGTCATATTTATACTCAGACCGGAAACCAGGTATTCTTCTGTATCAAATCCATACTTCTTGCTATACAGGTAATGACTGGTATAAAGTGGTCGTAAAGTATCCAGTTTCTCATCATAAATATTTCTGAACCAATCGAGGTGGTACCCAAATCCCAGGTACAAGGATTTGCGCAGCCGCCAGGAAATAGTTTGGTGAAACCGGATATGATCATATTTCATGGGTTGCACAAGGGAATCATCACTTGCTTCCCATCCATTAATTCCATACTGGTAATTCAATGCCCCCCCTTCCGGAGTATTGGTTCCTAACCCGTATGTAGCCTGGGAAAATAAAAAATACCGCCAGTCCCCGGTCAGGAATAGCTTGTCATCTTTCAGGTAAATATTATTCTTTACCTGGAACATAACCTGGTCCTTGGTTGTTAGGGTTGCATTTCCGGAAATAATAGAATAAAGGCTCTCCGGTTTTTTCCCTCTAAAAGCATATTGCCCGGCTACACCAAATGCAAAACCGGTAGCAGGATTTGAACTGATCACTGGCACCAGAAACAGTGAACCTGTTTTATCTTTTCTCTCTTTAGGATGTTTTCGCCAGGAATTTATTACATCAGGAAGATCCTTTGGTGGACAAACTGTTAGCCGTGAAGTATCCTGAGCCATCCCCAGTATGGGATGAAGACTACAAATAAAAACAAGGCAAAAAGGAAGTATTTTATTCAATTGATTGCTATTAACTGAAATAAACTGGATTTCACCTTTACAAATCATCTTCACTTTAGAATAAACCATTATTCCAAAGTGAAGATGAAAAAATGGAATATGGGTTTTTCGCGCCCAATCCATCTGGTATGATTACAAATTACTGTTTTGTAGCGTCTTTAGCCTTTGTTTTGTCAAGTTCCTCAATAAACGGAATGGATTCCTGGATAGTCAGGCGGATATTGTTTTCAAGGTAATCTTCCAGCTGGAATAACTTAGAAGCCTGTTTTCCACCAATAACCTTAGACATACTATCAAAATATTTTTTCTGCAGTTTGGTATAATCACCAAGCCATTTCAGTTTCCTGTTCATCAGGCTGCTGGACTTAGCGTCATCCAACTTGTTATAATCATTTGCATAGCTTTCGATCAGGGCAATCCTCTCCCTACCCAGTGCTTTACGCTCACCTTCATATTGGTCATATAAATTCCAGAAAGCGGTTTTTTGGGCTTCAGGAATAGTCATATAGGCCTGTACCAGGTCTTTCTTTTCTTTTCCAAACATGGCCTGGATCATATCAACATCCTCTTTATTGGATTGACCAAAAGAAACAGCGGAAATCAGCAAAAAAGCAGAAAACAAAAGGAAATTTCTCATAATTGTTGTTTTAATAATAAATCAGTATGTAATAATTGCCTAATAAGGCGAAGTTGAAATTTGATCCATATATGGATTATGATCTTATTCAATATAAAATATGATTAATGTCAATTTTTCCAGGGTAAATTCATTTTAATATGAAAATAGTTAGGCTGTCCTGCATTAAGAATTATATTTATATTGAATGTAACTTACATCATCCCGTTTAACTAAATCAAAATAAATAGCAGTGTTTAAAAAGATCCTGAACATAAGATTCTTTATTTTACTTGGTGTGGCCTTTACCTTAATTAATGCACTGCTATTTATTATTGGTGGTGCATTAGAATCCATAAAGGGGTATATGATTTTTTACCAGTATGGTTTTGAGGAGGAAAAAAGTATCGGTATATACTTCCTGAAAGGATTAGATTTTTTTCTTGTAGGTATTGTTTTTATGATTTTCGCCTTAGGGATCATGAAAATTTTCACGCACGACCAAATTCCAGATGATAATTTGCCGGAATGGCTGAAAATTAAAAGTTTCAAAGAACTTAAAATCCTTTTGTGGGAAACCATATTACTAACCATGGTGGTTTTCTGCCTTACACTGATAAGAAGTTCTAAGGAGTCAATTAAATGGGATCTGTTGGTTTTACCGGCAATTATTTTGGTATTGACGGTAAGCTTTTACCTGGTGAAAGGTAAAAAGGAAGAATGATAAGGAACCCACTGTGCATTATTTGGCAGCCTAATACCCGAAAATTGATTTCCTTTTTTGGAGATAATAGTTCACTTTTTCCCTTTGGTTTAAATCCTGGTAAAGTGAAATTAAAGCGTTCAGTATTTGCGGGTCATTGCCATTTTTCTCCAGGTAAGTTTCAAGTGTTTTAACAGCCTGTCCTGACTCGCCTTTGGAATGTTGGGCAATGGCATAGGTATAGGTAAAGGAAGGATCAGCAGGATTCAATTTAAGGGACTTCTGCAAGGCGGTGAACCCATTTTTTTCATCATGGTTCCGGAAGTACCACAATCCAAGGGAGTAATATAATGTCCCATTCCGGGGGTCAACAGATAATCCGCTATCCAAATACTCTTTTGATTTTGCATCATTGCCCATCTCCCTGTACAGGTCAGCCAGGTTTGCATACAAGGCGGTGAATTTTGGGAAACGTTGTATACCCAGCAGGTATATCTGTTCTGATTCAACCATCCTTCCTGTTGCTGCTAAAACAATTCCCTGGTTCAGGTATCCTTCAGGCCGGTCACCCATCTTTCTTTGAATGGTCAGGTACTCTTCCAATACCTGGTTAAACCTGGTCCTGCTGTTCTGGTCAACCAGGTTGTAAAATGAAGACATGGCGTTCATTGCTTCTGTCCTGACGGAAAGCACCTTGTCGTTTAACATTGGTAATAGCAATGGCATCACCTCTTCAGGAGGCAAACCGGAAATCGCATGAATGGCATTTAACCGCAAATCAGGGTTATCACTTTGCAGTTTATTCTTTACTTCATCAATATTCCTTGGAGACAGGTACTGCCTGTATTGATCAAGCACCGTTGCTTTAATAATTGCAGGATAAGTTTCCGAGGAAATTAATTCATGCCATGCCTTTTCGCCGCCCTCTGCATTCTTAGACATAAGATACATCAACTCACCATAGGTCTGGTTCTTAGGCAATTTGTCTCCATACCATTGCAGGAAATATTTTTTCGTCCAGCTTACCGGTTCATTTGTATGGCATTTATTGCAGGCATTTGGAGTGCCTGTTTGCTCAGATAAATCCGGCCGGGGTATCCGGATACTGTGGTCCCGCCTGTCATCAACCCCCATATAGGTCGAAACGGGCATATGGCAATTGGCACAGCTGGCTCCAACAGAATTTTCCGCATGGTGCGTATGCCCTTCAACGTTAAACTTTTCTGGGGCATGGCAGGAAAAACAGGTTGCATTTCCAGGTGCCTTCAGTTGCATGGAGTGCGCATCATGACAGTTAACACAGGTTACTCCCTGCGCATACATTTTACTTTGCAGGAAGGAGCCATATTCATAATCTTCCTCTTTGATCTGTCCATCAATATAATAATTGGTAGCATTTATTGTAGATGGGATATGGGTCTGCAGGAATGATTGTCCGTGGTAATAATCATCACTCAACCGCGATGCACGGGCATGGCAGCGGGCACAGGTTTCAATTTGTGTATTATTAGACACAATTTTATCGGGGTAGGCTATTCCTTTCCCGGGATTAAATTTCCACTGTACATTACTGGACCTAAGGCTTACAGAAAAGCCTTTCAACGAATCCTTTCCTGTTTTTTGTTCAGCCCAGCCCAAATGACCTGAGGCAGGCCCATGGCAGGATTCACAGGAAACATCAGATTCGCCCCAGGTGCTTTTAAAACTGTGATTGCCGATTTCGTATTTCTTTACGTAATTGGTCGTATGGCAATCAGCACACATGTTGTTCCAGTTTTGATTGATATCCATCCAGAACAATTCATCGCCTGGTAGTATTTTATCCTTGCCATAAATATGGAACCATCGTTGACCGCCTTTTTCTTTTGGCCTGGTATCCCAGCAAAAAGGCAGGGTTTGAATCCGGCCATCGTCAAACTTAACCAGGTATTGTTGTAATGGTTTCCAGCCGAAAGTAAAATCCACTTTGAATTCCCTTTTATGTCCCAGGGAATCTTTTGTACGTACAAAGTATCCGCCCTCTTTCTGGTAAAAGAAACTGGTATCGCCAAAATAGATAAAATAACTATTATTGAAATTGCCTTTTACCGAACGGGGTAAGGCAGAATCCATGGCATGAAAATGGTCGGAACCAGTATAATTCGTGAATTCCTTAGCGTGACAAGATTGGCATTTTGCTGAACCTACATAGGTTTTCGGTGAAACCTCTTCTGGTTTTGTAGTTTCAACGCAGCAATAAAACAATACACCAATGAGCAGTACAAAAAAAATAACCGAAAATATCTTCATGGTATATTGCTGTTTATGTAAACTTAGAAATTGAACCCGAAACGGACAACAGGCCCAAATGTATCTATATTATACATGAACCTGCTTTCACCGCTTACGGTAGTATAATCAAGGCTTATTACCCGGTATCCGCCAGCAACCTGGAACAGTTTAGAAAACCGGTATCCGGCATATGCCTGTATTTGCCAGGCAAGGTCAGACCCAATACCAAAGCCACCGATTTCACCCCTCAACTGGTAAATAAATTTTTGGCCGGGTTTATTTTTTATTCTGGCAACTAACATAGGATCAAACCAGGTTTGGGTTAGTTCTTTGGCCTTGTTATTGGTACCCCCAACGATAGCATTTAAATTAATATTCACGCCGGAATTAACCGAATTAAGGATTCCCCCTATTCCCAATTCAAGCCAGGGGGTGAGCCTTTTCAGGCCTGCGATCTCCCAGGCAAACTGTTTGGCGGTAACATCGCCGCTATTGATTAAAGTGCCGGTTTTTACCTCCTGCTTAAGGTCCATGTATATAAAATCTGTCGCTATAGTCCATTTATCATTGGATGCTTCCAGGTTCAGCATCGCACCCATTTTCAGTTTACTGAAGATGTCGCCAGAGCTGGCATCTATGCTAACATCCGGCAGGTCACCCAGACCCACATTCCCGCTCATATTCGGAAGCATTAGGTATGGTTCAACCAGGAACGACCATTTGCTTTTTGGCTGTTCGTCCTGCTTGCTACCCTGCGCTGATACAACCGAGGTATTAGCTATTGCCAATAGTATGGCAAGCGCCACTGTCCTGATTATGAGCATATCATATTTCATTGATTCTTGTTTAAATATCAGTCAATTAAACTTTTGGGAGGTTATCCAGCTAAGGGTCTGAAGTTTATTCTTTACTAATAGTTGCAACAAGGATTAATGCTACTGTATAATTGAGTATCCTCCTCAATCATACTTTTTGGGTTAATGAAGTATTTGCCTTACCTCACAAGGAAACCCTGCTTTGTCATTTTATCAACCACAACATCGGCAATCATATTAACCGCCTTATCCAGTTTTTTGGGATTTTCGGTTTTTGTTGTACCAGTCCATAATAACTTATTCGGCTTTACTGAATAAAATGCAGTTTCTATATGGTATTTCTTATCTGTACTATAAGAACCTGGTGCGGAATAAACAGGAGCTGCATAACCAAAATACGTTCCGTAACCTCCATACATGCCAACGCCTACACTTACTGATGCACCGGGAACATAATAAGCCTGCTCTTCCACGCCTGCAAGGCGCATCAATAATATATGGGTAAAGCCTCCTTCAGCAATATATTTCTCTAATGCTTCCGGCTTTGCTTCCTTTATCATTTCCTTAGTTAATAACTTATAAGATTCAACTGCCGGGTTCTTAAATTTCTTCACGAGGTTATCCTCAATCACGGTGCGGGAATATTCATCTTTAACCAGGGCCACTACCAGGACCTTATTGCTGGGACTTGGGGTATAATGTGTGCCAATTTCAAACCACGACTTTTCAATTTGTGTTGTGGGTTGGCAGGCAGCTAAAGCACTTATTAAAATAACAGCAAATAATCTATTCATGTAATTACATTTTTGGGCAATATAACATTAATCCAACTTTAGTTGAAGTGAAACACAAAACCTATAATTCATCAGTATCTATTGAATAGCTATTCTACTGGAATTTCCTTACCGGCCATTTTAGCCTGTAAGTTTAGGAGTGGTTGCTGGGGTACCTTAAAAAATCCTTCGAGCGGTCGATCGAGTGTAGTAATTAAAATAAACATAGTAGTAAAGGATAAAGCCAGTAACAGCGATGCCAGTGATCGTCGGGATTGCACAATTGCCGTCTGGTAGCCAATTGAAAACATACCCAAAAAAAGAATTGCATAAAGCCCAAGCCATAAACCTAAAGGTGTTTTTGCCTGGAGCCCCCTGACAACCCGCATATCATGAATGTCCATCATTTCATTCAGTGCTTCAATATATAATGCAGCAACATCTGAGTTCATATCCTTACGGGCATTCACAACAGCCATATCCCATAACTCGGCCTGAATCCGGTCAGACTCTTTTAATGCTATTATAATCCTGGCTTTATCACCCGATTGAAAAGAAGATATACGAGTGTCAAGATATTCTTTCAAAAGCTTAACCGACTTTCCCCTGTCTGGTTCCGACATGAAATCTGACCTCAACCATACTTTGCTGATGGCAAGGGATTCTTCACGTACCAGGCCTTTACGGGCTTCAAAACGGTTATACAGGATCCCGAAAACGAATGCCAGCATAAATGCAAGCAAGCCTAATATAGCCCCTGAAATGACAGAAACCGGTGATTCCTTTTCTACCTCAATGCGTTTGTTGAGGTTATTTCCTAACCTATACCCAAGTTCAATGGAAAGCAGCACAGCGAAAATTGTTGCTGCTACAATTAGCCATAACGGCATGTCCTGGAATATCATTTATAAATCAATTTACCTTTAAAATTTGCGGTCGTTAAAATCAAAGGTAAAGATTGAGCGCTGGAAGTTATCCATTATTGATTTTAATCATATTATTTAGTGAAATAGATCATAACCCTGTTCAGTATTTAGATTCAAATTAGTTCAGGATTTTAAACCCTTTCCAGGTGACCGGGCCTTATTTAATAATACCAAGTCATTACCACCGGCCGGGTTATGAAAAAAAAAGCTTTTATGGGAAACGAAGCATTGAAAAGTACAACTTTCGAAAACACAAAATTAAATACCATTCCATTGAACTGGAAAGAGGTATACTACACCAATTGTCCTTTGGTTTCAGCCAGCAACGTTGACCAGGAACTGGGCTGGACGAGGGAGGAGTATAAGAAAATCGGTGTGAAATATGGTTTCTTACGTTCTGTTCGCGAAAACGACTGGTATCCACACTACATCCACAACCTTGATAACCTCATCCGTTTCGGTGGCTTATTCCCGCCTGTCCATGTCCAGGCTGATATCCGCAGGACGAGACTTCTTGGGGTAACACATGCACCACACGAAGGAGGTTGCATGATGGTGCGTTCCAGGGATAATATATACCTGATGAAGGACCTGAAAGGCAAGAAAATTGGTCTTTCCAAGAGTTTAAACCAGATCAAGAACGACTGGTGGCGCATCCAGGAGGAGCAGGGAATTGAACTTATGCTAAGGATGAACGGTATGACCCGCGCTGATGTTGAGATCGTGGAATTCCCCTATGCCGATGACTGGTATAACAATCCGGCTATGCTTGACCCAATGGAAAACCCTTCAGAATTGTGGCTCAAGCGTAACCATAAATATGACCTGGCTTTCCGCCCCCTTGAAACAGCGCTGTTGAATGGGGTAGTTGATGCGATTTACACCCAAAGCAAACCCTTCCAGCATCTTCAGGAAGCGACTGGTAAGATGAAGGCAATCGAGGATCTGTCAAGGTATCCGGACTGGACCCTGCAGGTGGCAAACATTCCCGCAGCTATTACCTGCACCGATGTGATGGCGGAACAACATCCTGAGTTGGTCATTACTTACCTGAAAGGCATGATCAAAGTGGGGCGCTGGGCCAACGAACATAAGCATGCAGCAGCAGCTATCCTTGACAAGCAGACATTTTATCTTGACGTAGAGGATACTTATGAGGGGATCAGGCATATCGACATGGTACCTAACCTGTCACCACAGAACCTGGCCTCCGTTGAGATCGGCAAGGACTTTATGCTGAGCCATGGCTACATCAAGAACGACTTCGATGTGCAAAAATGGGCTGCACCTGAATTCCTTGAGCAGGCAGCCAGGGAACTACTGGAAGATGAATGGAAGAAAAGAACTACATCAAAACTTCCTGAAACAGCAGCACCGCTGGCGTCAGGAACCAGATTGGGGTAGTCGGGTGTAAGTTTAAAGGAAGTTGAATTATTGCCCTTTTAAAATCATTTATTGGAACCCATCGATTATTATGGGTTCCAATAAATAATACCAAATATTATTAAAGAAAATAAGCGGAGGTTATGAACATGGCAGAACTTAACATTCCCTTAGAAAAACAAACGGCACCGGGGCTATATGTGACAGCTAAGGAAGCCTATGAACGTTGGAAAGCTGAACCCGGAATGGTAAAGGTCATTGATGTCCGCACCCCTGAAGAGTATCTTTTTGTGGGATTTCCTACCATGGCCTGGAAAATACCTGTTGCCACCCAATCTTACGAATGGGATACCATAAAGGGACAGTTTCCCATGAAACTCCTCCCCGATTTTGTATCACGTGTTCAACAGGTTGCAAAACCCGGCGACACGGTCATGGTTATGTGCCGTTCAGGTGGCAGAAGTGCAATAGCTGTTAACATGCTCGCCAAAGCAGGTTTTACAAAAGCTTACAACATCGTTGATGGCATGGAAGGAGATACGGTTAATGACCCGGCCAGTGTATTCAATGGCCAGCGGCTGAAGAACGGCTGGAAGAACTCAGGATGCCCCTGGTCTTATAAGCTTTCTCCCGAGCAAATGTTGCTACCTACAGTTCATTAATGCTGGAAATAATTCAAAAGGAACCTGATATGGCAAACGAAAAAAATAATTTACCTGGTGAAAAGCTACAATCGGCAATTGACAGTACCGCCATGGCTGTAGATCGTACAGTGATGGCCGCAGACAGGTCCCTGATGGCCTGGGTTCGTACCGGCCTTTCCCTGATCAGTTTTGGTTTCACCATCTACAAGTTCCTCGAAAATTCAAACAAGCAACTCTTAGCCGTTAGTAAGATTCCAGTTGACATTTCAGGACCGGAAGTGGTTGGACTTTTTATGGTTGGCATGGGCGTCCTATCTTTAATTATGGGGACTATTGAAAATGTGGAAACCATTATGCGTTTGCGTGGTCGGTATGAGTTCACTCGTACGAGGTATTCATTGTTTATGGCAGCCATCCTCACAATTTTCGGAATCGTTATTTTCCTGGGTATAGTGTTCCAGGTTAAAGGTATTAGGTAATAACCTTTGTAAACACATTTAAATACTTTGCAAAAACTATATAAACATGGAACTGAAAATACAGGTATTCACATTTCTCTTTCTGATGCTGGGCCCCTTTAAAATCATCGGGCCCTTTGCAAAGATCACCCAGAATGCAACACCGGCCCTCACCCGAAAGATCGCATTCCGTGCAATACTATTATCCACCATTGCCCTACTGTTAGCGGCCGTTATGGGCGAGAATATCCTGTCCAATTTTGGTATTCCTGTACCTATTTTAGCAATATCTGCAGGAATCATACTTTTCCTGGTGGCGCTTTTAAATATCATCCAGCAGTTTACGCCACATGAATTACAGCAGGAGCATGCTGCATCCATTCCGGACATGAGTGTAGCGTTGAATCCCCTTGCCTTCCCGACCATAGTTACACCCTATGGGATCGCAGCAGTCATCGTGTTTCTCGCACTTACCCCTGATCTCAAGAATAAAATAATTATTGGTGTTATAGTATTGTGTATAATGGCGCTTAACCTGGTAATCATGCTCCTAACCCGCCATATAGGCAAATTGCTTTTGGTCTTTCTTGCCTTATTGGGGGCAATTCTCGGTGTTGTCCAGGTAGCGTTGGGACTGCTGATCATCTACAATCAATTAAAGGAGCTATTGAAAGCCTGATGGTTTATAAAGGGCTTTACAGCTTTTCTTGTTCTTCCATCTAATTAAAGTCAAGTACCTTCGTATATACAGGTTTGTTGGATAACCACAGCTATTATGCCGACAGAAAAACTATGTTTTGGAAATGAAACTCCGACTGATTTGTTTAGGCCTCATTATCAGCCTTTGTACAGGCAATACCTGCATTGCACAAAATTCATCAGTGGAGTTCTGGCCCGAAACCGATATATGGTACAGGCTTAACCAATCCTGGCGGCTTTCAGCATTCATTCCCGTTACAAAATACAATGAGAGTAAGAACCTGGATTTAAATATTTATTTGCAGGCAGATTATGCCTGGGGAAAAACAAAACATTTAATCCTCAGGAGGCTTGTGGACGATATCAAGGCTCAGCAGATGAAAGGATGGCTGGCACGTGGCGGAATTATGGAGGGATGGAGCCTCGGTGAAAGTGCCGGTGAATATACTGAGGATATGGTTTTTGGGGAAATTCACAGGAGGACCCCGCTAAACAATGGGATTTTGCTATCTAATCGTTTTCGCACAGACCTTCGCTGGGTTGGACAGGATCCGGTATTCTCCTACAGGTTTCGTTACCGGGTTATGATTGAGAAAGAATATTTAACCGGGCGCAGGTCAATCGTCCCTTACGTGAATGCCGAACCATATTGGGATTCCCGCTACTCTACAATCAATCGGATCCGGTTAATTGGTGGTGCCACCGCTGCATGGGGATCGCGCTTTGCCTATGAGGGAAATATAACCTATCAGTACGATTCTCATTACAATACAGAAAACCTTTATGCCTTAAATATTATAGTGCACGTATTCTTTGAAACAAAACATTCCAAAAATAATAAGTGAGATTAATTTGGTGGAAAGGTTTTCCAAATACTTGTTTCGCGTTGATTCCATTTTGTACTTGTATGTCTCAGGGCTTGTCTCCCAGTACCTGTGCACCGGCCCTTGCGGCCCGGGCAACTGCGCCATTCAGGAACTGCATCGGCAGGTGTAATCGCATACCCCAGGCTGTTTCATTATGGCCGGCATCCGGAAAGCTCAGGTGTAATAAGTTCCGGCCATATTTCCACCCCCGTGAAACCAGGGCCATTGCCATAGCCATTGTCACTTCATAGTTATCACCTGGCCATCCGCTGTCAAGGTAAAATGCCACATCCCGCTGAGGCTCATTCAATACACGCTCTATGAGGTCGTCCTGGAAAGAAAAGGTACTCGACATACATACAGCCGTTCCAAAGATTTCAGGGTATTGCCAAACTGTATAAAAGGAAACAACCCCACCAAGGGAAGACCCCCAAACGGTACGAAACCGGCGGTGGTTACCTATGCGAAGCAGGCGTTGCACTTCTGGTACGATCTCTTCGGCAAGCGACTGGCCATAGGCTGCATAACCCGGGGCAGTAAATTCCTGCATCCGGTCGCCGGAGCGGATGCCAATAATGATGAAGTCCTCAACTGCACTCATTGCCCGCAATGTATGGCTGGTTCTTTCAACTTTCCAATCCTGGCCCTGGAATGCTTCCTCAGGAAAAAAGAGGTTCTGGCCATCCTGCATAAACGCCACCGGGTAGGTGGCCAGGGTATTTTCATGGTAACCTGGTGGAAGGTATATCCGGAGGTAGTGGGTTCGGTTAAGTATTTGCGATGGAAATTCTACCAACTGCGAGAATTCCCCATTGTCTTCACCGAAAAAGAAAGGGTACAAAATGCGCTGGTCTTTTTCTTCCATTAAAAGCAGGTTATTATTGCCCACAGACCAGTGAAGTGTACTATCATCAACCAGGCAGGCTTTGAAGTAAAGGAATGGCAGGCTGGCGGCTATTTCAAAAGTGGAAGTGTTACCATCTTCACTTATGTACACCGGCTCAATGTCTTCATCCCAGTCTTGTTCTGTACGCAGCACCATTCGCCCCTTGCCTGCCGGATAGGCGACTCGCAGGGTTCTTTTCAGGAGGCCGGAAGTTGAATATATACCTTCCGTTTTTTCCTTTTTCTGCTTTTTCCCCTTTTTGTCTTTTTTTTCTTTTTTGTCCTTTGGCATATCCTAATGTTATTGTGGCAAAGTGGTCAGCACAACGTTATAATAAAACTGATTTCAATATCAGGCCAGCAATTACTGCCGCTGTTGTACTAACAATGCCAGGCAGCATGAAACTATGGTTCACGACATACTTTCCAATACGTGTTGTTCCTGTCCGGTCAAATTGAATAGCTGTTAACAAGGTGGGATATCCTGGCACAAAAAAGATACCATTTGTTGCCGGAAAAATACCAATCAGGTAGGCAGGCGACATCCCTAGTGACAGGCCTAGTGGCATCAGTGCTTTTGTTGTTGCAGCCTGGCTGAATAGCAAAATACTCAGCGCAAACAAGGCTATCGCAAAAGCCCAGGGATAAGCAGTAACCAAATCACCCAGGGTATTTTTGATTACCTCGTAATTATTGTCCATAAATGTACTGCTCATCCACACCACGCCGAATACCGCGATCGTAGCCTGGCCTGCAGACATAAAAAGGCTGGCTTTGGTTACCTGTGCGGCAGTGGTATTTGCAAGGAGTATAATCAACCCGGCCGCTGCAAGCATGACCATCATAATCATGGAAGGCATTTGTAATTTCCCGGCAGCATTAACAGCAAAGCCCGGTACAAAACCTTCCTTGCCTGAGAATTGTGGAAGTAATGAAGGAAAGGAACCTAACAAAACAACTGCTAACACACCCAATGCAAAAATGATGACCGACTTAATTGCACCTGGTTTAAAGGTAGCTTGTGCATTCTGATCTACTTCCGGATCCAGGTTTTTTACAAATGCCGGATCTTTCATGCGCTCCCGGAATTCCGGGTCTTCACTTAATTCCTTTCCTCTTTTTAATACAAATAAAATTCCAACAATCACACCAATCAGCGTTGAAGGAATACATACCATCAGAATGTCTGTCAGTTTAACTCCACTTGCTGTCAATACGGTTAGTAAGGCTGCGGTCGCGGCTGATACCGGGCTGGCCGTAATGGCAAGGTGGGCCGCCATAACACTCATGCTCAGTGCACGTTCCGGCCGGATCCGTTTTTTGATGGCCACTTCAGCGATAATCGGCATGATGGAATAGGATATATGTGCAGTTCCGGCAAAAAGTGTAAAAAAATACGTTACCAATGGCCCAAGGATAGTGATTTGCTGCGGCCTGCTGCGAAGCAACTTGCCTGCAATGCTAACAAGATATTCCATGCCACCTGCTGCCTGTAGAGACGCTGCTGCCGTTACAACACTTAAGATAATCAGCATCACTTCAAGCGGAGGGTCTGAAGGTTGCATTTTAAAAATGAAGATCAAAAGAAGCAGGCCGATCATACCCATAACTCCCAAACCTATACCCGACATGCGCGAACCTATGAAAATGCAAACCAGAACTATGGCAAGTTGAATGAATATCATTGGAAAGTTGTTTAATATTTAATTATATCAAAACAATCGACCATCCATAAGGTACAATAAGTTTGATACTTTCTGAAAGTATTCCGTAATGTATAAAGTTGAATCAGAATATATTAATGATCTATGACCTTTGTCAGTCAGGTCATAGATAGAAAATGAAATACTGTAATGAACACTCATAATTCAGTTTAACAAATTGGAAATGTTATCAGGATTCTCCGGTTTCGCTCCTGCCAAACAAATAATTATGCGCCAGCGAAAGCATTCCGCCTGATATAATTTTTGCATCATATCCATGTTGTGTCAGAATCCTGGCAGCAATATATGCGCGCTGGCCGGAACGGCAAATGACATGTATTTCGCGATCTTTGGGAAGTTCGTTGATTCGCGCCCGTAAATCATCCAAAGGGATATTGATGGCGCCCGCGACATTTTCCACAGCAAGTTCGATGGGATGCCGCACATCCAGCATGAACCCGGATTTCGCCTCTTTCCAGTGGCTGATTTTCATATCACCCCTAAGGATATCGGCCGCAACCATTCCCGCAAAGTTCATGGGATCTTTCGCACTACCAAAAGGAGGTGCATAGCAAAGTTCGGCTTCTTCCAAATCGTAAACAGTTCCACCCATCTGGAGTATGGCAGCAAAAACGTCTATCCGTTTTTCTACACCATCCAATCCAAGTCCCTGGGCACCAAGCAACCGACCATCCGATTTCCGGAAAATAACTTTTAGGGCAATGGGTTTGGCTCCCGGGTAATACCCTGCGTGTGAATTTGGATAGAGATAGATTTTTTCATAATCAGCATCCCCCCTACGGATCAGCGTTTTTTCGCTCACACCTGTCCATGCAGCAGTTGCCCCAAACAAACCGATAACGGAGGTTCCCTGGGTTCCCCTGAAACGGGAGTTGCGTCCGGCAATCACATCAGCGGCAATACGGCCCTGTCGGTTTGCAGGCCCGGCAAGCGCCACGAGGCTCCACTCCCCGGTAACAAAATCCTTCACTTCAACGGCATCACCAACAGCGAGGATATCCGGATCACTGGTAATCATCTGTTCGTTCACCCTGATTCCACCTCTTTCCCCAATTTCCAGTCCTGCCAGTTTTGCCAGTTTTGTATCCGGCCGCACGCCAAGGGCGAGGATCACTACATCTGCCGGATAGGTTTTTCCGGATTTGGTCTCTACATTTATTGTACCCTTATCAGCCTGCTTAAAACCAGCCACACCATCTCCTAAAGCAAGGTGGACACCATGTTTTTTCAGGTAGAATTCCACCACACTGGAATGTTCTTTATCAATCGGTGGCAATATCTGGTCGATCATCTCAACCAGTGTTACATCAAAGTCTTTATGAACAAGGTTTTCCACCATCTCCAGCCCGATGAATCCACCACCGATTACCACAGCCCGTGGTTTTGGCCTCAGGGTCTGGAAGCCGGAATACCGGTATATACCTGCGAGAAATGGATTGCCTTTTTCTATCCACTCAACTATTGCTCTTGCGTCTGGCACCGTGCGGACGTGAAAAATTCCCGGAAGGTCTATGCCCGGCAATGGAGGGCGCACAGATACTGCACCTGGCGAAAGCACCAGTTTATCATATGTTTCCGTGTATTCTTCACCGGTAGCCAGATTGCGTATTTGCACCTTTTTTTCTCCCGCTGAAATACCAGTCATTTCGGTATTGGTCCGTACATCAATATTAAACTGCCCGCGAAACGTCTGTTCATTGGCAACCAGCAGGCTGGATTCTTTTTCAATTACACCTCCTACATGATAAGGCAGCCCGCAATTCGCGTAGGAAACATAGGGCCCCCGCTCCAACATCAGGATTTCAGCTTTTTCATCAAGCCTGCGCAATCGTGCTGCACATGAGGCACCTCCGGCAACTCCGCCAACGATGATAACTTTCATATTTTTTATTTGAAGATTTACAAATTCAGCCCGGTTAAATAGTTATTAACTGGAATTGAAGCTTAAATATGCCAGGAAAAAATGACCTGAATATAAAAAAAACCGTCTCCAAAATAAGGGTGACGGTTTTTTCATATAATCAAAGTATTCCCCTTATTGATTCATCAATTCCCAAAGCTTAATAAGATTAGGATTCAGTATTATTTCGATACGACGGTTTAAAGTTCTTCCTTCCTTGGTATCGTTGGTGGCAACAGGCATGTATTTGCCTCTACCTGCAGACAATAACCTCGTTGGATCAACTGAATACTTGTCCCTGAATACACGAACAATGCTGTTTGCCCTTTCAGTACTCAATGACCAGTTGTCCTCAAAACGGGCTGTGTGAATTTTTTGAGTATCTGTATGTCCGACAACATATATCTGTACTTTGGGATAATCGTTCATGATTGAAGCCAAAGCAGACAATGCATTTTTGGATGATTTACTAAGCGTTGCAGATCCCGGTGTAAATAACATTTTTTCAGGCAGGTTAATATGCAATAAACCTTCTTTATAGCTTACTTCCATGCCAGAATCTATAAGGGCGCTAAGTCCTGAAACTAGTTTATCCCGGATTTCTTCCATGGATGTACCTTGTTCTGCAAGGGCTGCATTTAATCTTGCTTCCCTCATTTCCGCATTTGCCTTAATATGCTGGTATTTTGCCGCATCCACACTTAATGTAGCATTCTGGCTTGTTAAATCGGAAACCTGCTTATTAAGTTCAGCGATCTTGTCATTGGCGCCTTTTAAATTATTGTCGCAGGATGTTAATTCAGTCTGGAGTTTTTGCGACTGTGCCTCTGCGCTTTTGTATTTCTTACTGGAAACACATGATGTAAACGCAATTGCCAATACGATAAGAATACTGGCCGTGAACTTTGATTTCATAATTGTTGTTTTTATTTGTTGAATTATTTTTTCGTTTTGAGTCCTTGCTCAGAGAAAATATATTTAAAATTAAAAGGCATTATCATTTTATAATTATGACTTTACTCATTTCAATTACTGATAGATATCAAAATTTAATTTTTTCCTTTGGCGACTGGTTACTATAATTATCCTCCGCCATTTTCCGGAATATTCCATCGCGATCGCTATCGAAATGATACAATTTCGCCACGGTGATTTTCTTTGCCAGGAAACTAAAGACTATCGATGCCAGAAAAGCACCGCAGCATGGACCAACAAGGTAGATCCACCAGTCCTGCCATACGCCGGAAATAACGGCGGGACCAAAACTTCGCGCGGGGTTCGTGCTGGTGCCGGAAATCCCGGCTTCCAGGGGTACCATAATTGCATAGAGTATAGGGGAAATTGCAGGGGTGTACGGACGGAGCTTCCTGAAGCCGATAAAAATGGAAAGCAGCGAGACCAGGGCAAAAGTAGTCAGGACCTCACCAAGCAGAACTACCATGGTAGGATAGCCTTCGCCAGGTATGGTGGCCCCGAAGGAAATGCTGCGGCCCATCTCGCCCCAGGCGAGAAGCGGCAGGCAACCGACAACCGCACCCATGAATTGCGCGACAATATAAATGAGGGATGTGCGTGTATCGATCTTCAAAAACAACCTGAACACCATGGTTACTGCCGGGTTGATATGTGCCCCACTTTCCCTTCCCAGGCGCGTGATAGAGATCAGGGAACCAAAGCCGCCAAAGATAAAACCGGTTATCACCCTGCGTAAGACCACATTGGGTATAAGAATGGCCATGGAGCTGCCCTCGCCAAACATAAAAATCACAAGTGAGAGCCCCGCCAGCAATAGTAATGCCACACCCAGGAACTCGGCCCAGAAAAGGCGCCAGGGAAATTCTTCCTTATTCATATTTCAGAGAATTGTATCACCACCTTGATGTCATCTGGTGTTCTTTGGAGTGCATTCATGAAATTCTCTGGGCGTTCAACCCTGGTTATCAACTTTGACAACCAGGAGCGGTCTGCACGGGCCAGCCATTGTCCTGCCTTATACCAGTGCCGTTTATTGGCATTGACACTACCGAAAATCACGTTATTCCTTAAAACCGCAGATGCGGCTAAATTGGCCAGGGACAAGGATCTGACGTGGCCTCCATGTCCGATACCGGCCAGACATAAAATCCCGTTCGCCCCGATCTGCTCGATGCAATCGGCTATGACCTGGCCAACACCGGTGCATTCAAGGATTATATCCGGTTCGAAGCCAATATTCAATACACTGCCCGAGTGATACGTCGCTCCGAGAGATCGCACAAGGTCCGGTTTGGGCCCTGATTCAATCCTGTCAAGGACATGCACATCCATTCCATTCATTTTTGCAAAAAGTGCTGCCAGAAGGCCAATCGGTCCGGCTCCGGTCACTAAAATTGTTTTGGGCTCCCAGAAAGACCTCCGGCCGATAAAAATAGTTTGTTCCAATGCTTTTGCCACCACTGTTGCAGGCTCAAGCAAAACGCCAAGGATACCCAGGGAAGGATCCACTTTAATGGCATATTCAGGCTCGATCCTCCAGCGTTCCGACATGTATCCATGGATTTCTTTGATCCCGCGCTCGGTGTACTGGCCATTACTGCACATGTCCCATTCACCTACTGCACAGTTCGGACAAGGCACAGGATCGGGCCGGCGAACGATGCCAACAACCAGGTCCCCTTTTTTAAATCCGCCTGTCGGACCCGGGTCTATTACACGGCCCAGGGATTCATGTCCCAATACCAGATGCGGTTGGCCAGAAGGAGCCCAGCCATATTTTCCTTCAACGATTTCAACATCAGTACCGCATACGCCTACAGCAACTGCTTCTACAAGAATCGATCCTTCATGCAAACCCGGCTCAGGAATGTCCATCAGTTGAGCTGTGCCGGGTTTCTTTGGTATAACTGTAATTGCTTTCATAAAAAATTTCCTCAATAATTTTAATTGTCACTTATTCATTACTGTTACTTCAAAAATGTGGTATCCCCATGCAGGCATATCTAAAAAAATTCCTTTTGCCAATAACTCATTGCCATCCCTGTCATACGTTGCAGGGCTTAACAGGTCACTGAAGCGGACAGATTTATCATTTAGTGCGCCAAATGGCAGGTGAACAAAACACTGGCTTGCGTTGGGTGAGTAGTTAACTGCAACAAGCGACTTTGCCCCATCATTTCCCTCCCAGGCAAATGCAATGAAAGCATCCCAGCTGCCATTGCCATCCCATGTCGGCAAGCATTCCAGCAGTCGCCATTGCCCGTTGCGAAAAAGTGGCTTCCCGATTACAATGAGGAGTCCATTGTAAAAATTTTGCAGCGCTGCATTAAGTGGCTCCTGCGGCCCGCGGATTAAATGCGGTGAAATGCGTTTTTTCTTTCCTTCAAATTGTCCCTGGTGGAAAAATCGCAGGCCTGGCGATAAAAATGTGATTACAGCTGCAGCTTCATGATTTTTCTGTTCAAAGGTTGCAGCAGCGCGTGGTTCATCATGATTTTCCAGGAACCTGGCTAGTTTATCCTGGTAATCCAGCCCGGCATAAAAATGCTCCCGCACAGCCCTCGCATGGCCTTCTGTTAAACGGTCGTACAACCGCTTGTCGTAAGTATAATCAAATCCTTGCTGCTGAAGTTCCCACTCCATATCCCAGTATACTTCAGCCATGAAGCAAAAACCAGGGGTTTTATCACGTACTGCTTTTGTGGCAACAGGCCAGAATATTTGTGCTTTGCGACCCCAGGTTTTTTCAAAAACATCGGGCAGGATAAGCATCGACATATCGCATCGCAGGCCGTCGCATTGACTTGAAATGCGCAATAATTCATTGAGCATTGCCTGGACAGTTGCAGGATTGCTATAATCCAACTGCACCGTATCGGGCCAGCCAGCAAAATATGGATCACGGCCATAGGCGAGAATCATATCACCCTGCCTGCGTTTTACCCTTTTGTAATTCTGTGGATATTTCTCAAGGTCATCTTCGGTTCCGGCAACAAAATACTCCGGGTGGTCTTCAACCCAGGGATGGTCGGGTCCCATATGGTTCGGGACAAAGTCAAGCATGAGTTTAAGTCCCCGTCTGCTTAGCCTTTCACGAAGCCGTTTAAGGGCATCATCGCCACCAAGATCAGGATGGACTTTATATCCTGCAATAGCGAATCCGGAGCCGCCTATATCGTCTTCTTTCAGGTCGGGAATTGTGGCTTCGAAGTCGCGCCGGAAGTCGGGGTTCTCCAGTGAAACCATACGTGCAAGCTCACCCGTAGTCCATACACTCAGGTACCATATCCAGTCAAAACCCATTTCTGCCAGGTCATCCAGTTCACCATCTGGTATATCATCCAGCGTAGCCTTCCGACCAAGTTCTTTTGACAGTTCTGTTAACCTTACCCTTGTATTGATCTGGTAAAGTGATGGATATTTCGGTTGTTGCATATTATTTACTACAATTTCCGGTTGTAGCTCCTTTTAATTTTACTTGTCATTAGCAAATCCCCCGGGCACCTCGAAGATCTTTTCCTTACTATATTTTAAGGCATCTTCTTGCGAAGTTTCCATAAAGAAGTGCATAACCCTGGCGATCACCCCGGTCCATCCGGTCTGGTGACTTGCGCCAACACCCACCCCGGTTTCACCATTGAAATATTCATGGAATAATATTAAATCCTTCCAGTAAGGGTCCTCCTGGAATATTTGATTGTTTCCATATACCGGCCTGTGTCCGGCACTGTCGCGCAGGAAAATGGCGGATAGCCTGTGGGTGATATCCTCAGCTACCTGGTACAGGTTCATCATTTTCCCTGACCCTGTGGGACATTCGACCTTGAACTCATTTCCATAATACATATAGGCATTCAACAATGCACGTATGATAATCATATTAACAGGCATCCATATTGGACCTCTCCAATTGGAATTGCCGCCGAACATATTATTGTCGGATTCCCCGGGCAAATAAGACACTTTATATTCCTGGCCTTCCACATGCAGGATGAAAGGGTGCTCACCATGAATCCTGGAAAGTGCCCTGATGCCGTAGGTACTCAAAAATTCTTTTTCGTCAAGCATGATACCCAACACCCTTCGAAAGTTCCGCTCATTAAGCACCGAAGCCATACGCCTGCCACTATGCCCTTCCTGTGCGGGATCATGAATAAAAGCTGTTAACTCCGGCCTGGTAGACAGGAATTCTGAAATGAAGTCCGCAAAATCCGGATATTTTTTCGCCATCTCCCGTTCAAAAACGGTGACAGCGCATAATGGAAGCAAACCAACCATTGAACGTACTTTCAGCCGATGACTACTACCATCAGGAAGCTGAAGTACATCATAAAAGAAACCGTCATTCTCATCCCACATCCCGCCGTCATCATCGGCTCTTATCATAGACGAGGATATATACAAAAAATGTTCAAAGAATTTCTTGGTGATTTCAATATAGGCAGGATTTTCCATAGCGAGCTGTGCACCTATTTCGATCATATTCTGACTGAAAAGTACCATCCAGGCTGTGCCGTCGGCCTGCTCAAGGTACCCACCGGTGGGCAATGGCGAACTCCGGTCGAATACGCCGATATTATCCAAACCAAGGAACCCTCCTTCAAATACATTACTTCCCTCCCTGTCCTTCCTGTTCACCCACCAGTTGAAATTGAGGAGCAGTTTATGAAAACATCGTTCCAGCCATTGGATATCCCCTGTACCATTCTTTGCCTTATCCAGGAAAAAACTGAATATCGTTGACCAGGCATGCACGGGGGGATTGACATCACTGAAATTCCATTCATATGCAGGTATCTGGCCATTGGGATGCTGGTATTTCGTACTTAGCATTATCTCCAGTTGTCCCTTCCCGAATTCCTCGTCTACCAGCATCAAGGGTAAAACATGAAAGGCCAGGTCCCATGCTGCATACCATGGATATTCCCACTTGTCCGGCATAGAAATTATGTCCTCATTTTCCATGTGGCTCCATTGCTTGTTACGAATGGAACGCTGCCTGGGTTTGTTAGGGGAAATGCCATGCTCCATTAACCATTTGCGTACATCATAATAAAAAAATTGTTTTGACCATAACATCCCACCCAGGGCCTGTCGCATTATGTTAGCATCGTCTGGTCCAAGTTTTACGGGAATAATTTTTAAATAGAATTCATCAGCTTCCTTCAGGCGTGAGTTAAACAGGTTGTCAAAATCGTCCCAGGATATTTCTTTCAACACCTGCTTCCGGGAAGGTTCATATGCAGCGGACGTTTGTGTTAGGCGCAAACGCAGAGTCCTTGATTTCCCTGCTTCAACGATTATATTATAATGAGCAGCGGCTTTAGTTCCGGACATCACTGGATTAACACTATTCGTTTGCCCCTGTACGATATAGTTATTGATACCGTCCTTCACATAAGGTGTCTGGTTAGGCAGGCCGGCAAGCCGCTCAGTATTTGTTTCATTATTTGTAAATAGTAACTCCCCCGTTCCCTCTGCGCTGAATACAAATTCTCCTATTTGCTGATGAGAAACTGCAATCACACCCGATGTTGTGTCAAGGCTCAATTGCTTTAACTCCGGTCGGTTTTCTCCGGGTTGGTCATGCCAAGTATTGCGAAACCATATTGTAGGTAATACATGTACAGGTGAATCTTCAGGTCCGCGGTTTTCAATTGTGATCCTGATAAGTATGTCTTCAGCGGAAGCTTTTGCATATTCTACGAACACATCAAAATAGCGATGACCATTGAATATACCGGTATCCAGTAACTCGTACTCAGGTTCACTCCGGCTACGATTACGGTTCACCGTTACGATATCATTATAAGGATAGGCATTGTGCGGGTACTTGTACAGGTACTTCATGTACGAGTGCGTTGGTGTTGAGTCGAGATAGAAATAGTATTCTTTCACATCTTCACCATGGTTACCCTCCGAATTGCTTAAACCGAATAGCCGCTCTTTAAGGATCGGGTCTTTCCCATTCCAAAGTGTTACTGCAAAGCAAAGCAACTGTTTATCGTCTGAAATTCCGGCCAAACCATCTTCACCCCAATGATATGCCCTGGAACGGGCATGATCATGAGGAAAATAATTCCAGGCATCGCCATTCTCACTATAATCCTCGCGAACGGTTCCCCACTGGCGTTCACTTAAATAAGGCCCCCATTTTTTCCAGGGGACCTTATTTAGGCGGGCTTCCTGCAATCGTTTATATTCCATTACTTACTCGGTATAAATCCGTCTTTTTTCATTTTATCAGTAATTGCAGTAGCTATCTCATCAATCGTCTTTTCAACTTTTGATGGATTCACTGTTTTTGTGGTACAGGTCCATAATAACTTATCCGGATTTACAGAATATATAGTGGTTTCAACAAAATAATTCTTGTCAGTAGTATAATAACCCGGAGATGAATAATAACCAGCGCCATACCCATAATACCTTCCATAACCGCCATAATATCCTCCTGTAGATCCTGGAACATAGGAAGTTTCCTTTTCAACATCAGCCAGGCGCATCAGTAAAATATGGGTATAGTTACCTTGTTTTAAAAAATTAGTCAGGTCATCTTCCTTAGCGGACTTTATCATTTCAGCCGTAATTGCTGAATATGATGCTACTGCTGTACCGATTCTTTTGACGATATTATCTTCTATTGTCCTGCGGGCTGCTTCATCTTTAACCATGGCAATTACCAGTACCTTATTATTTGGACTTTTGGTATAGGTACTACCAGGTTCACGCCATGATTTTTCAATTTGTGTGGAAGGCGAACAGGAAAATAAAGTACCAATGAGAATTACAGCTAACAACTTTTTCATATTTTTTTAATTTAATGGTTTTTGCCCTTTCCATCCCCTGGAATATAGGCAATGCAGTTTAAAAATATTTTTTTAAAGGTAGGCCTGTTGTTATGCGTAAATAACTGAGAAATATCAGGTTGATATATGATTTTTTACAAATAAGGTCAGAATACCCCTTTGGTTACTTAGCTATTTCGTCCATTGAAGCGCTCCCCGTCCAAAGGTTTTCAGGCTTTTGGCGACAATATTGCTGGAAATATCTATTTTTTTAACGGCAGAAGAAAGTACCAGTTTCACTTCTCCAGAATCATGCTTGGGGGCCTCCGGGAAAAAAACAACACTATATTCCTTGTCTTCTTCCACTAAAAACCCAATGCTCAAGGAATCACCATCCCGCACCAAAACCGGCACCATATTCTGTTCCAGTTTTTCACCCAATACACCCGCAACAATAGATTTCATTAAACTGTATCCGGGTACATTTGAAAGCACATTATCTTCCAGGCTGCCTACCATTTTCCTTACCCGCCCTGAAGTAAAAATGAGCCCGCTTACAAAGCAAATAAGAAGCAGCAATAAAATAGCTAATACCTTGCTGCCATCAAACCCCAATATCCGGTCTGGCAGGAATTTTGCGAGGGGCGCTGAAATTTTCAATATTAACTGGTTGCCTTTACCCAGGATTATTATTAACAGCACCAGGGGCAGCAAAAAAAGTACCCCGCCTGCTATCGTTGTTCTAAGAAAACCAAGTATCTTTTTCATTACTTCTAAATTTTATTGTGTTTGAATTTTTATCATTGATGCAGTGGTATTGACCATTCCACCAGGGATTCCGGGTCAGTATTTCCCCCTCTCGCGCCTGGCGTACTCGTAATGTCCTTCCACTTTAGTCGGCCGTCCTGGGAGTATGGGATATAACATATACGGTTATTTGATTTTTGCACTTTAATCTCCATAAAGCTCTGGAAGAATGGCGCCACATTGTAATCAAAAGCGGCCGATAGCCATTCGGCACTAAAAGGCCACCCATTAAATTTTTTGGTATACCACCAGGCGGGATATTTATACCAGGAAGTATTGTCGTCTATCTTTTTTACCAATGGGTTATAGCTGGGGTAAAATGCATAGTCCCTGGTTGGCATTTCAGCCGTATCAGCCATTGCTGTTCCTATGCTCAGGTAGGCTCCACCCCCGCCATTCACAAAATGATGCATTACCTGATCGTCATTATTTTTTGGCTCTTCCCGGTAATATTCAAAATCGTGCGTGTCACCTGCCATCACTACCGGCACTTTATAATCCCGGAGTAACTGGTGCAATTTTTTAAATTCGGGGTTCAGGTCGCCCTGGTATTCCCCGATCGCATAAAATGGATGACCAAGCAAAGCCATCACAAATTTCCCCTTACTATTTTCAAGTACGGATTTCACCCAGGTCATTTCCAGGGAATCCAGTTGCCGCTTAACGCCCGTGTCGATACAAATCAATACGAAATCATCAGTCCCTACCTGGAAATACGGAGCCTTCTGAAAACCAGTAGGAACGCCATATTCCTTTCGCAGGAAACCGGCCCTGCTGATCATTTCATCAATATTCCGGTCGGTGGAAGTCGAAATATTAAGGTCCTTGTCCACCCTTGCCTGCATAGCTTTCCTGGCGATACCGGGCTCGTAGAAATTTGCCGCGAACCCTTCAAGAGCATCATACCAGTCGTGGTTGCCGGGGATGGCATACACCGGTTTGGTGACGCCTTTCAATGGCAGGTAAAATTTCTTTTCATAATCATTTATCGATCCTGAGGGATATATAACATCAGAAGAAATCACTACAAATTTTACCTCAGGCTGTTGGGTTACAGCCAGTACCCTATCTTTCAGGACGAGTTGGGATGCATCGCCTTCACCCGGGTCGCCGATAACCACAAAAGAAAAATCCCCATTGTCCTGTATTCCTTCCGGTGATAACCGAAATGAATTGGCAGATGGTCTTATTCCCGTTGCTTCCACCATATTCGTGCGCCAGGTGTCCGTTCTTTTCGCTGCCCAGGTATCCCATACCCCTGAAGCCCAGTTCTCGGTATCAAAATACCAGCTCATGCCTAAAACGGGCATTACGGCAGCCAGTAATGCAGCCCATGGTAACCCCGTTTTTAAACCGGTACGGATGGCCACCTGAAAGGAATAACCTGCCTTACGCAATCGTATAAGCACTGTTAACCGGCCTTCCAGGATATACTGCAAGAAACTTCTCCAGCTGATTTTTTTCCTTTCGCCTGGTGTCACCTTTTGCACCCAACTCCAGAAAAAACGTTCTATTGGTTTACTGATCCAGCGGAAGGCGAATAATAGCGGACCAAGTATCCCATAGGTAATTACCATGGCTATGACCATATCACCAACCACTGCTACCAGCGGCGATAAAACCCCAAGGAAACTCCGGTCAAATCCCATCCGGCCTAAGTGTATAAAAAAAAGGATAACAATAAACATAGTTATCCAGTATCTGTCAAAAGGCGCCCTCACCGCTTCTGCCTGCTCAATTTTTTCTGCAATGGCGGAAATTTCAGGATTGTCTTCAGTGTGCATGCTAACCATGAGGTCTTCACTAACGTTTTCCATTTTCCCGGTCGTTGCAGTAAGGATATTATAACCAATTCCAAAAATCCGGAGCCCAACTGCTATTGAAAGGGCAATATAAACCCCTTGTTTCCTCAATACCAGGATGAGCAGTAAAACTGCAAGATTGCCGGCAACTGCCAGCCAGTCTTTCCTTCTTTTTGCGACGTCGTTTTCAGAAAGTGCATGGCGCAAATAATTTATTGCATCGGCAGCGAAACTAACGGCTACCAATATAGCTAAAGCACTGCTTAACAATAAGGGTGAATTGATGAGGAACACGCCCATAATTATGCTGACAGCTGCACTCTTCCAGGCCATGTTGCGCTGGTCGGGCAATGCCCTGCGAAATCCATGGAATATCTCAACCAATGCTGCCCAGATAACCAGTCCACCCAACTGTTCTTCCACTTCCCTGTCTTTACCAAATGCCGTTGTAAAAGCAACCACTCCAAGTAAAAAAACGATACCCGCAAGAATGCGGTTTACCCGTTGTTTTTGGGGGAGTTGCGGCATGATCTTTTGAATTTATTGGAAAAGGCTGGTTATTAACTTATACAATATAAATATCTTTACTACTATTTATCCAAAACCGGCAAACAAATTCATGCGGCTTTTCCTGTTTTTCCTTCTTATTTGCCTTTTTGGCTTTCTTCCTTTACTCCAGGGACAGGTACAGAAAGACACTTTGTTTTTTAACAATGGCTCTATTGTCATAGGCAAAATGAAAAAAATCAGCCTTGGGATCATCACATTCGACCCGGATGATGCCAATGATATTTCCGTACAATTCCATAAATTAAAATCCATTGCTACAGGCTTCCGTTACTATCGCCTGGAAATGATTAATAAAGAAATTTATTATGCGCGTTTAACGCACAGCGAAAAAGCCGGGTATGTTAAATTAATTGGGCCTGTGGATACCCCAACAGTATGGATCCAGGATATCGTAACGCTTGCCCCAATGGGAAATAGTTTCTTTAAAAAAATGACCGGTAGCGTTTCCGCGGGGTTTAATTATACCCGCTCGAGTAATCTTGGCCGGTTGAACCTTGATGCTACGATCCGTTATAACACAAAATTGACGGAAACTGTTTTAACTATATCAACCGTTGGTACCCTTGAAGATTCCTTATATAGCCGTGACCGTGAGCTTGTTTCCATACAACCCAATTTTTATTTTAAAAAAAATCCTACCTGGTTTGCCTCATCCCTGGTCGCTTACCAAAGGAACCTTGAATTAGGTATCCTGAGCCGCTTCCAGGAAGGTGGAGGAATAGGAAATAAATTCTTATTGAGAAACCGTACCCGGGCCTGGGGAATGACCGGGCTGGTCATTAACCAGGAAACCAATTCTGAAGGGGGAGGCGCAAAAATCCTCATTGACATACCGGTGCAATTGCAATTCAATGTGTTTAGTTTCATCAAACCAAAAATTGATCTTGGAATCAGCGAAACAGTTTATTTCGGATTAGACCAGGCTGGCAGGATAAGGAACGACGGACAAACCACACTCGGCTATGAAATAATCACTAACCTGAAAATCAATCTCAGTTTTTATAATAACTACGACAGCAAACCGCCTACTGCGGGAGGCAGGACATTTGACTATGGCTATGATTTAGCTATCAGTTATATCTTCAATTAAATAGTTTAGACCAGTTATTCATGTCCTGTGAAGTGATATCCCTACCCGAAGACACAATTACTGTATACCGGAAATTGGCTGATTGACCAGGTGCTAAGACCAGGTTTAAGTTATCCTTACCCTTACTGAAAACAGCACGGCCTAATGGGTTTACTGCAAACAAGCCATAGCCCCTGGCATGCCAGTATGCCGGGTAGCCAACGTTCCCCGGATGATCTAACATTCCAATAGTTATCTTCTTCGCATCTTTTACACCCTGCAGCATCACCCATTCACCCTGGGTACTCCAGACTGCATCACCTTTCAAACCGTTACTACTGGTATAAAGGCCGGTACTGGAGGCATTCCCTGTTCCAGGCACTGAAGTCTTATTACCCTGGGCGTCTATATATTCAGTGGTCTCATTTGAAGGCTGTTCCAGCTCCCTGGCTACCCTGATGGCAAAAAAACCATCTTTCACATCCTTGAAGAAAGCGGTATCCTTGTCAGCAGTTAAAGTGGTGGCGCGATCAATGAAAAAATCATTGTTCACCACAGAAAAAGTATAGGTAGTTTTTTCATTCAAAACAAGTTCCCCGCCAGGGCGAACCCATTTAGCGGTTACTGAAAGTTTTGCAGAAGAACCCTTTTCCTCTTCCTTGTCAACACCCGTAAATAATATCCTGCCGTAATGATCCCTTTTATCTGGTGGGATAGCCGTTGAATTATTCCAGAAATCCAACCCGTTTACTGATTCATAATTCATCCAGATCCCGATATGGTGGGGATGGTCGGTCCTGTCCCCGGGCCTCGGCTCTAATGGGTAGCCGCGGGTAACGGTAATGCCATCAACTGTGTTAACCGGATAAAGTACCTGTTTGGCTATCGAATCATCAAATCGAAAGGCCGTGAGTAAGCGCCCATTATACAGTACCTCAATGCGTTTTTCAGAAAGCTTTTCAACGAATTTAAATCCGGCCTTTTTTTGCGCATTCACAATTGTGGCCAGCAACAGGCTGCCACAAATCAGGAATATTCTCATTCTGCGGTTTTTAATATTTAAATGGTTTCCCGTTTACCAGTACCTGCCTTGTTTTCTCATCAAATGTGGCCCTGCCACCGGACCTGGCTGCAGCATTGGTCATAATAGTAGCAATTGAATGATTGTAGCCAGCTTCAACAGGTGCATTTGGTTGTTTCCGGCTCCGTACACATTCCATCCAATTGCGCATATGCGCACTTGTTAGTTTATCACCGCCGGTATCAGCTGATGCAACTACCTCGCTTTTTTCAGGTACCAGCTCCATTGCCGGCAACAGGTTTTCTTTCATGTGCATGGCTTCGGCTGCCTTTTTCGTTAAGCCGCCCTTAGGGGAAATCGTATTCGTATCGAGGTTCATAACACCCCCATTTGAAAAATATAACTCGGTTGGATCATCTTCACCATTATGCATGCGGGAAGAAAAAACCACCTGGAAACCTGTTGCAGGATCATCTACAGGACCATAATCAAATACTGCTGTTATGGTATCCCAGTTGGCCCGGCCGTCCTTCCACATATAGATGCCCCCGTTAGCAACAACGCTTCTCGGGTGGCCAAGACCACTGAACCAATGTACTGTATCGATCTGGTGGCTCATCCACTGACCCGACAATCCGGAAGAATACGGCCAGAACAGGCGGAACTCAAGATATTTCCGGGGATCCCAGGGAGCTTTCGGACGATTGAGCTGGAAGCGGGTCCAGTCTGTATCTTCTTCCCTGATTTTACCTACCAGTTCCTCTCTGCGCCAGCGGCCTGGCTGGTTAACATTCCAGGTTAATTCAACTTTGGTAATGGCTCCAAACTTGCCTTGCTGGATAAAATCTGCGGCTGCTTTATAATTACCGCCACTGCGTCGCTGTGAGCCAAGTTGTACAATGCGACCGGATGCTTTTACCGCGTCAAGCGCTGCATTGTTATCATCCATTGTTTCCGCAAATGGTTTCTCGGTATAAGTATCCCGCCCGGCTTTAACAGCTTCAATCGTATGTAAGGCATGCTGGAAATCTGCAGTACTGATGATAACTGCATCAATATCCTTCCGCGCATGCAGTTCATCGTTGTTTTTGCAGGCCGTTATATCATGTTCGAATTTAGTCTTCAGGAAATCAGCGCCCGCCTCCCTGCGCATTTTCCAGATATCAGAAACAGCAACGATATCAAAATTCATTTCCTTGTGGTGATTCATAAAACTAGGCAGGAGCGATCCCCTGAACCGGTCAGAAAAACCAACTACCCCAACCCTGACCCTGTCATTGGATCCCAGTATACGGGCGTAACTGGAAGCACTGATTCCCATAGTACCCAAATAAACGCCAGCACCGGCTTTCAGCGATTGGCGAATGAATTTCCTGCGTGAACTCATGGCAAATATTTTTATCGTTTAAGTATTGGTCAACAAATTATTGATGGCACACTAAAGTGTGCATATTAAATTTCTTTCACCAATTTAGTCATTTACCTCATTTTAACCCCAAATTTATCGGGGATAATTTTTAAACTATCGTAAACCCATATACGAAAATTAGTTTCACCTGTTAACATAATAAAAAAGACCCGAATATGAAATCCGGGTCTTTGTATTGAATTGAATTTATATATTAATTTCCGAAAAGGCCTTTTAACGCATCAAGCGGGTTCCCGCCGGTTTTTCCACCACCGGTAAATGCTGCTGCAAGGTCTTGCAGGTCAACGTCACCATCGCCATCCCTGTCCAGGCCAGTACCCTGGGCCAGCTTTCCCAATAATCCCTGTACATCAATTCCTGCAGTGTTTCCGCCACTCAGTGAATTGAAAATGTCCTGTATATTAAAACTACTGTCAGCCGGGTTTTGGGTCTTCCCAACCAGTTTACTGAGCACTGTTGGAATCAGGGTGGATACAATATTCCCTGCCTGGCCGCTATTCAGGCCAAACTTGTCAATAAGGGATTGCAGAACGCCTCCAGACAATTGCTGCACGACGGCATTACTATTGTTCACATTGGAAGGGTTACTAAAAAGGCCCAGAACATCTTTTATTTTTCCCTGTGCCAGCATTCCCTGCAATCCGCTCACAATTGAAGTCCCGGTTTCCTGCAGAACAGCCTCTTTATGCTCACTGGGGATATCAGCGTTATTTATCACAGATTCTCCCGCATTTTCCTTTATCAGTTGCAATATTTTTTCAAGCATGGCTTAAGTTTTTGGACATGAAATGTATGAATTGTTTTCTCAATATATAGATTATGGTTAAGTTAATCCCGCAACTTCTCTTTAATTTGTGCACAGCGAAAAAAAACCTCTGTTTCCCATTAATACATAACAAGATGGACGTAAAAATTGAACCGGGATGGAAGGCCATTTTGAAAAATGAGTTCACCAGGGATTCTTTTCAGCAGGTGGTTACCCATATAAAAACGGAGAAAATGTCGGGAAAAATCATTTACCCGCCGGGTTCCCTGATTTTTAACGCATTCAATAAAACCCCTTTTGACAAAATCAAGGTGGTCATCCTAGGACAGGATCCTTACCACAACCCCGGACAGGCGCATGGACTCAGTTTTTCTGTTCCGGAAGGCGTAAACCCACCTCCCTCATTGATTAATATTTACAAAGAAATTGCGTCTGATATTGGTGTTAATATGCCCAGGCAGGGTAACCTGGAAAAATGGGCGGAACGGGGCGTTTTATTGCTTAATGCCGTGCTGACTGTGCGCGCCAACGAACCAGCCAGTCACTCGAAAATTGGCTGGATGGATTTTACCGATGCCGTGATAAAGCATATCAGCGACCAGAAAGAGCATGTGGTTTTTTTATTATGGGGAAAATTTGCGCAGGAAAAACAGGCCCTTATAGACGAAACCAAACACCTGGTATTGAAAGCTGCCCACCCATCCCCTTTCAGTGCAGACAAAGGTTTTTTTGGCTGCCGGCATTTTTCCCGGACCAATGAATACCTGGTTAGCCAGGGTATTGATCCCATTGATTGGTCTTTGTGATTTACATTCGCTGCATGAATTGGCTTAAAAATATTTTTGGACGGGTATGGGCGGCCTGGACTTTGATAGCGTTTATTGCTACAATGCTGGTATTCCTTTTACCGGTAATTCTGTTTTGTACGCCATTGACAGAGCCGAAACGAACCCACAGGTTTATTCATTTTTCCCGCATATGGATGGCATTTTTCCTGCGGATGATCGGATGCCCTTTAACTGTAAATGGAAAAGAGAATTTTGCCCCCGGACAAAATTATATTGTGATATGCAACCATAATGCACTAATGGATGTGCCTGTTTCCTCACCTGCTATTCCTGGCGGAAATAAGACGATCGCGAAATCCGAAATGGCAAAATTCCCCATATTTGGGCTCATCTATAAAATGGGTAGTGTCCTGGTTGACCGGAAGAGTGATAAGAGCAGGAAGGAAAGCTTTGCTAAAATGAAGCGGGTGCTGGACATGGGATTGCATATGTGCATCTACCCCGAGGGCACCCGGAACAAAACCAATGAGCCCCTGAAACCCTTTCACGACGGGGCATTCAGGCTTGCATTAGACAGTGGTAAAGCTATTATTCCAGGGGTAATTTTTAATACCCGCATTGTAAACCCAGCTGACAAAATCTTCTACCTCATACCCCACCGTTTGCGCATCGATTTTTTACCACCAATAGCCGTCACAGAAACTGATACAGTAGAGAGTTTGAAAGCGAAGGCTTTTGAGGTGATGGCGCGGCACTATGTTGAGGTGAACGGTGAATAGTGAATAGTGAATAGTGAATGGTGAATGGGATGCAAATTATTATTTTTCAGATGCTGCTAATTCAAACCTGATTTTTCTTATAAGTCCACCTAACAATTTAGCTATTGTATTTAATTTTAGTATTAATTGATCTGCTATTGTAATATTTAAGTAGCCAATTGATTGAGCTAATAAAATTAGTGTATCTAACTCACTCAATGACCCTGAAGCAATATTTAAAAAATAAATGAACTCCCTTCTGGACTGCCTTCCTGCGCCTTCAGCAATATTTGCACAAACCGAAATTGCGGCCCTTTGCAATTGTGAAGTAATTCCAAATTTTTCATTTGACGGAAACAAAGCAGTTAGTTGATAAATTTCTTTGACAAATTCCATACTCAATTTCCAAACATCCAGTCGTTGATGAGGTTTCATTTCTGGACAAAATACACTGCCAAACTAAAATTCGGTAGCGTGAATAAACGGTATTTCCCATTCACTATTCACCATTCACCATTCACCATTCACCACCTACTGCGTATAAAAATATTTCGACCTGTTGATCTTCAGGTCACGCAACAGGCCCGATTTCGGGTTGATGGTGATATTGAAGGAACGGTAAAGGCCTACCGGCGTAATATTTATGCCCATCTGCCAGCAATGCAATTCGCGGCTAAGGAACATCGTTAGCTGCTGGAGGGAAGAACCGCGGAAATCATAAAAAGTATTTGCCCCTACCTTCCATTTGGGGGAAAGGTTGAAGTCGCCACTTAAGTTGAGACTGGAAGATAGCTGTGTCTGGAAACCGGAATAGTCCTTTTTAGGGGCGGTGATAAAACTAAGTGAATAGGAAATATTAACAGACCAGGGTATTTTAAAATCTGCGAATTCCGCGGGGTTATTACGCACATAATTCAATTGGGCCTGCTGTTCTTCCATGGTCATTGGCAATAACCCGTTTTTTTCCTGTTGTCCTTCAGTCAATTTATTCTTATCATCCCCCTGCTTGCTTTTAAAGCTGGTTGAAATGGCAATATTCCCTGATGTTATCCGCCCTAAGGAAAACCCACCGCCATCCCAGGCATACTGGTTGATCCGGTATCCTTTACTGTCAGCTTTATAAGGGTCCATACTGGCCGATGCCGTTATATTGATTTTTTCAAACAGGGTACTCCTTACATAAAAACTGATAGGCGCTAACCTGAAAGAATCTGCCAGGAAATTGTAATTGGTAGATAACCCGAACCCGTCAAGCAGTTTCACTTTTTTAATACCTTCTTCCGTAGTATCCGTTTTCGACTTTACTTTCATTTCAAGGTTATTATCGAGGTTAAAGCTTAACCCCCCAAATTCACCCGCACTAAACGGACCATACAAACTACCGGCATATTTACTGGCATGAAGCAGTCGCCCTGTAGTATCCGTCTGCACATAATAATAATCCTTCCCGTTAAGGTCGGGATGGTAACTGGCACTGACGGATGGACGTACCACGTGCCTTATGGCCCTTACCCGGCTATTCTTTCCGAAATTATTGAACATACCAAATATGGCGGTGTTCAAACCAACACTGAACGAAATATCCCTTGCAGTGTAGAATCCTTTACTGATGGAAGAATCAACCTTATTAGTGGTAGGATTCCAGGTGCGGAAAAACTGCTGGGCATACCATCTTTCGGTATATGAAAATCCAGGCGATACCTGCAATGGACCAAGGGATGGCAGTGCCAGGGTAATGGGTATACTATGCTGCGCACCCCATTGCATAGTATCTATGAATGTCCCAAATGTAAAAAGGCTGTCATAAAAGGAAGCCTGGTTCCTGAACTGCGAGTTTAATCCGATACCCAGCTTTTCATACCATTTGGCTTCCCCTACGAATTCTTTTTTCTGGAACGGATAAAAATTGTTCACTGTAAAGGATCCGTCTGGCAGGCGGATATTTACCTGCCGGGTATTGCTGTTCTGGTCATGACCGGCACTAAGCGACAGGTTAAACTTGTTGTTCCAGTTTTTGGTATAAGTGATGGATGAGTATAACTGGTTCTGGAAATTTATGGATGGGTTACTGCCGACAAGTTTATTGTATTGCGTTGAACCAGCATTCACACTGGCCGAGAAACTGGTACCCGGCCGGGCTTTGGAATCAGCAGAATGGCTCCACTGGATATTGAAACTCTGGTTAACATCATACTCTTTTTTGGGATCATTACTTAATATCCGGGTATGCTGGATCGCAAGGTTTAACCGCCCCTGGTAGCGGTACCTTACCCGGTAGGATGGTGTTAGTGTTGCCCGCCACCCCCCATAGGAATAAAGGTCTCCCCTGAACATGGCATCAAACATATCATTCAGCACTTTATAGTAACCCAGTCCTTCCAGTCCGACTCCGTATTGGGCATTGGTCGTAAACTGTGGTGGTAGTATCCCGGAATGCCTTCCCTGGGAAAGCGGGAAGAAACCAAAAGGTATATAAATAGGTATCGGTACGCCTTCAAATTCCGGATGGATCGGGCCACTTATTGCAAGCTTCTTGTTCACCAGTTTCAATTTCTTGGTGCGAAAGGCAAAGTGCGGCGTGTCGAGGTTACAGGTAGTAAATCGGCCTGAAATTGCGTAGAAATCAGTGAGGTTAATTTTTTTGATGCGTTCACCCCACACATACATTTCTCCCTGCTGGGTAAAAGTGGTCTTGGTTAATCCCTTCTGTGATTTGAAATTATAGGTAATCGAATCGGCGTCCATATTACTTTCTCCTTGCACAAAATGTGGTTTACCCACCATTTTGCCTGCCGAATCCCTGGTAAATGTAGCCAACACTATCTGGGTTGGCTGATCCAGTTCTATTTTGGCTGCAGAAAGGTCAAGGTCTTTGTATTTGGTGGTTGCGTTTGAGTAAAGTGATATCTTTTTTGTCGGCACATCCAGTACCATGGAATCGGTGGCAGTGTAAGTAACAGGACCGTCAAGTGAATCTTTTGACAATTTAACATTTAGAGTGTCTACCTTTTGAAAGGTCTGTATTCCGGTATCTCCCTGCTTAACTGGCACTGTATCGGGCCTTGCAGGCACAGTTTGGGGCCTCACTGGCACTGTATCGTTACCTGCTTGTGTTAATTGGATGTAAAATATTGGCGAAACGTAATAATTCGCTGAAGATAAGAGCGTTAAAGTGCAAAGTAGCAGCGTAAAAAGCCCAATTGAAGTATATTTTAAACTAAATTTGCCGCCGTTATTCATATTATTGAATGGGGGCAAAAATAGTGATTCAGACTTTAATCCGCTATGAAGAAACTTAAAACCCATTAATCAAAGGATATCTTATGATGAAAAAGATCAAGACCTGTTTAGCTATATCTTTTGCTGCCGGGTGTTTGCTAATGTTATCACAATCCGTTCTGGCACAGAAGAATGTTATCCGTACTGTAATAATTGATCCGGGTCATGGCGGTATCGATCCGGGTGCAAGGGGCTTGTTTTCTACTGAAGCAGAAGTTGCGCTTTCCATCAGCCTGAAATTGGGTGCGGCCCTCGAAAAAGAGTTCCCCAATATTAAGTTCGTTTATACGCGCACTACCGATGTACTGCCCGGCGGCGCTACCAATGTAAGGCAGGGACTTGTTAACCGGGCCAATATGGCTAATGACCTTAAAGGTGATCTATTTATAGCCATACACCTGAACGCCACCGGCCAGAAAGCAGGCGGATGGTATGCAAAAAAAATTGTGGGTTACAAGCCTAAAGTGGTATACACAGGCTCGGGTAAGCGCAGGAGGAAGAAACATATCCAGGAACCCATATATGAATCATATTATGTAAAAAACACCCGCGTTGGCACAGAAACCTATATCTGGGCCGCAGACCGGAGTGACGAGAAAAGTGAAAATGTAGTATTGGGCGGCGAAGAAGGTGGTGAAGACGAACCGGTTGATGACCCCAATAATATACTTGACCTTAATTCACCGGAGGCTAAAATCAGGGCGCAATTGTATACAAAGTATTTCTTCCGTAATTCAGCACTGCTGGCTTCCATGGTGGAAGATGAATTTTCAAAATCGGGCCGTTCAAGCTTCGGCGTAAAACAAAGGAATAATAAAGGGATCTGGGTCCTTCAGGCAACAGGAATGCCAAGTATACTGGTAGAAACCGGTTTCATTACCAATAAGGAAGAAGAGGAATACCTGAACAGTGAAAAAGGACAGCAGGAAATTGTTGAAAATATTTCCGGGGCATTCAGGCGCTACAAGCAGGAACTGGAAGCGTCAAAGCATAACACCCATGCCGCTGCCGGCAAATAATTTAATACATTTGGGCAGGTCCGCTGGCCTTATCAACCATTAAACTCATACGGATGAAAATTTCTAATGAAACCAAAATCGGTGTCCTGGCTGTTGTCGCAATTGCCATCCTGATTCTTGGCTTCAATTTCCTTAAAGGCAAAAACCTTTTCGAGAAAAATGATAAGATCTATGCTATTTTTCAGAAAGTGCCCGGACTCGAAGGTTCAAACCCGGTACTGATTAATGGATTGCAGGTTGGAATGGTGTATAAAATAGAAGAACGCAGCAAAAACCTCTCCGATGGCATATTGGTGACTATTAACCTGGCCCGCGATATCAATATCCCCAAAAACTCTGTAGCCGTAATTAATACAGAACTGCTGGGCGGTGCCTCTATCATTATTGAACCGGGTAACGCTGCTGAATTCCTGCAAAACGGAGATACCCTGGCCAGCCGTATTAAAATGGGTTTACTGGATGATGTTAGTGGCAGTATCAACCCGGCGCTGCGTTCCCTCGACGGCACACTGCTATCACTTGATTCTCTCATACAGGTGGCTGGTACCTATTTTGATCCTAACACGAAAAACAACTTTCATAAAATTTTTGCCAACCTAAGTGCTGCCTCGGCTTCACTCAATACGCTGATCACTTCCCAGAACAGCAACCTGAACAAGACCCTGGCACACGTTAACAGTATTACAGGCAATCTCGACAGCAATAACGGAACCATCACCAATACCCTGTCTAACCTGGAGAAAACCACCGACCATTTTGCCAGCCTGAAACTGGACGAAACGCTTAATTCACTGAACAGTGCAGTAACCGGACTAAACGGTGTTCTGGCCAAAGCCAACAGCAAGGATGGTTCAATCGGGCTTTTACTGAACGACAAACAATTGTACAATAACCTCGAAAGCACATCCCGTAGCCTTAATATTTTGCTGGATGATTTAAGGGTGCACCCCAAACGCTATGTAAACGTTTCTGTCTTTGGAAAGAAAGATAAAAGCACTCCCCTTTCAGCGCCGCTTCCACCCGATTCTTCTTTAAACGCCCCTAAGAAATAATTAATGAGGATCCCCGGTTTTGTGTTATTTTTTTTGGCGGCAATACTGGCGCAGCATTCCCTGTTCGCACAGGTTACTGCAACCACACCCGGCGATACCACACAGGTAGTATTGATTAAACACGCCGACAGGCTGCGATATGAGAAAAAAGATTCCGCTACAGAACTGCAAATGCTTTCGGGTAATGTTTATCTAGAGCAGGGAAGCACCAAATTTTATTGCGACAGCGCAGTGATAAACAGGAACACCGGCGTGGTTGAGGCTTTTGGGAAAGTGCACATTAATGACGCAGACAGCATCCATACCTATTCAAATTACCTTATTTATTATTCAGACACACGGAAAGCCTTCCTGAAAAAAAATGTAAAGCTTACCGACGGCAAATCTGTTTTAACAACAAACGACCTTGAATACGACACAGATACCAAGATCGGCATCTACACCAACGGGGGTAAAGTAGTCAGCGAAAAGACTGTGCTGACCAGCCAGGAAGCCACTTATTACGGCGATATGAAAGACGTGTACTTCAAAAAGAATGTGAAGATGCGCGATCCGCAATACGATCTGGATACCGATTCACTTTTATACAATACCGATTCACAAATCGCCACTTTCATTACAAAAACCCATATCAAGGCAGACTCCGGAAGAAGGGATGTTGTAACTTCTGAAGGGTATTATGACCTGAAAAAGAAGAATGCGAAATTCGGGCAAAGACCTGTTATTAAAGACGGCAGTACACTGGTTACCGGCGAAGAAGTGGGCTTTGATGATGTAACGGGTGAAAGTTACGCAAGGGGGAATGCTGTTTTCCGGGACACCGCCCAGGGCTTTTCTTTACTGGCCAATGACCTGAAGTCAAATAAAAAGAACAACACCCTGATGGCCACGCAGCATCCGCTGATGATCATCCAGCAGGACAAAGACTCTATTTACATGACTGCGGATACCCTTTATTCAGGGCGACTGACAGATATGGCAGGATTTGAAAAAACATTCTTAACTCCTGAGGGCATTACTAATGATAGCCTGCAACGTGATAGCCTGCAACGTGACAGCCTTTACAAACCCGTCGTCCTTAATGCAAAGGATACGAGCAACCGTAACCGTTATATCCAGGCCTTCCACAGGGTGCGCATTTTCACTGATTCACTTCAGGCAGTTTGTGATAGCATGTTTTATTCCGGGGTGGATTCTGTGTTCCGGCTTTTCCAGAACCCTGTTACCTGGGCCAATGGCACCCAGGTTACCGGCGATACGATGTACCTGTTTACCATGAATAAAAAACCACAGCGCATCCGTGTTTTTGAAAATGGCATGGTGATTAATAAAACTGCCGAAAGCTATTTCAACCAGTTAAAGGGCAATACCATCAACGGGTATTTTATTGATGGTAATATTGATTACATGCGTGCAAAAGGATCAGCTGAAAGTATTTATTATATACAGGATGAAGACAGTGCCTATTCTGGCGTAAATCGTTCAACGGCAGATATTATTGATATTTACTTCCGCAATAAGGAGTTAAGCCGTGTGGTATTCAGGAGCGATGTGAACGGTACCCTGTATCCCTTCCGGCAGGTGAACCACCAGGAAATGAGGGTCAGGGCATTTCAATGGTTAGAAATCCGGCGACCTAAGACTAAGTTTGAATTATTCGAAGAACCCTCCCAAACCGAATAGCGCAATATGGCAGCAATACCGCGAATCAGGCACATCCTCCGGAACCAATTCCTTAGTCCGATCCAGGAATTCATCAAAGACAGCCGCGCGGTAGGGATTATATTACTGGCCTGTACCCTGCTTTCTATTATACTTACTAATACCCATTGGTCGGAAGCATATCTCCAACTGGTAGAACGCGAAATTCATATTGGGGATGGATTATTACATCTTCCGCATACCCTCCTGCACTGGATCAATGATGGATTAATGGCATTCTTCTTTTTCCTGGTTGGTATGGAAATAAAAAGGGAACTGGTGATTGGCGAATTGTCTTCTATTAAAAAAGCCAGTTTGCCGGTTGCTGCTGCATTGGGCGGGATGATTGTCCCTGCTCTGATTTTTACCGCTTTTAATAAGGGGACTCCCTTTCATTCCGGATGGGGAATTCCCATGGCCACCGATATAGCGTTTTCATTAGGTGTTGCATCCTTGCTCGGGTCAAGGATCCCGGTATCCTTAAAGATATTCCTGATGGCATTGGCTATAATCGATGACCTGGGAGCCATTTTAGTTATTGCTTTATTTTATGGTGGTTCAGTAAGCTGGTTTTACCTGTTAGCAGGGGCGATTATTGTTGCCATACTTGCCGCCCTGAATAAATTCAACCTGAACCGGTGGTGGGTTACAATGATAGGTGGATTAGTTCTTTGGTATTGTATTTATAATTCTGGTATCCATGCTACCATTGCAGGTGTAGTTACCGCTTTCCTGGTGCCCCTTGACCGGCTGAGCAATTATGAACATAAATTTCATGATCCCGTAAACTTTATTATCCTGCCACTTTTTGCCCTGGCCAACACGGCCATTATCATACCAGGCAACCTGCTGGAGTCCCTGACCTCAACATTAAGCTGGGGAGTGCTGGCCGGCCTGGTCATCGGAAAACCATTGGGCATAACTCTCTTTTCCTGGGCAACTATCAAAATGGGCTGGGGTGAACAACCTGCGGGAACAACACTCTTCCAGTTGCTGGGCATTGGTGCCCTGGCAGGTATCGGTTTCACCATGTCAATCTTCATTACAATGCTGGCCTTCTCAGATGCCGAACAACAAAATATTTCCAAGCTGGCTATCCTGCTTGGCGCTGTTATTTCCATTATTGCCGGACTGTTACTTCTCCAGGTCAGCACCCGCGGGGTGAAGGTGGAATAATGATAAGATTTCAGGTGAAGAAAATATAGGCGATAATAATCGCGGCAATCACACCTATAAAATCCGCAATCATGCCTGCCCAGATGGCATACCTGACTTTTCGTATACCCACACTGCCGAAGTACAGCGCGATGATATAAAATGTGGTATCGGCCGATCCCTGGAATATACTTGCAGCCAGCCCGGGAAAGGAATCAGGCCCAAGTGATGGATTCTTGAATATATCCAGCATCATTCCCCTTGCGCCACTTCCGCTGAATGGTTTCATGATCGCTACCGGTAATGCAGGAACGAAGGCAGTATCAAACCCCAAAGCCTGTATACACCAGGCCAAACCGCTGATCACATATTCCAGGGCACCGGAATCGCGGAAAACCCTGATGGCCACCAACATGCCCACCAGGTAAGGAATGATTTTCAACACCACATCAAAGCCGGTTTTTGCGCCTTCTATAAAGGCATCAAACACATTGATCCTTTTCCAGGCTCCCCCAACAATAAAGCTCAGGACAATTACCAGCAGCAAAAGGTTTCCTACAACTGTGGTGAAGGTTTCTTTTTGCTGGGGGGACAGGTGGTTGATATAAAACAATAGCAGGGTAACTGCAGACAAGGCCGAAATCACCCATACAAATAAAACGGTGTCCCATTTGATTTTCTGCCAGATACTTACTACGGCAACACTGGCCAGCGTGGTAACCAGTGTACCCAGTACACAGGGAATAAAAATTGCCGCAGGTTGCGTGCTGCCTGCAGATATTCGGTAAGCAATAATGGTTAAGGGAATGATCGTAAGTCCGGATGTATGCAGCACCAGGAACATTATTTGTGCGTTGGTGGCTTTTTCCTTTTCAGGGTTCAGGCTCTGCAGGCTTTCCATGGCTTTTAACCCAAACGGGGTTGCAGCATTGTCAAGCCCCAGCAGGTTTGCCGAAAAATTCATCACCATTTCGCCCATGGCAGGATGGCCTTCCGGCACACCTGGAAATATCCTTTTCATCAATGGATTCACAAAGCGGGCCAGGAACCTTACTGCGCCGGCCTTTTCAGCAATATTCAACAAGCCCAGGAAAAAAACCATGGTTCCGGTAAGTGGAAATGCAACATCAAGGACAGACGATTTCGCTGAATCAAAAATGCCATCCGCCAGGCGCCTGAAAATTTCAATATCCCCGAAAAAAACCAGCTTGATAAGGGCAACAATGAAAGCAATAACAAAAAATGCGATCCAGACGATATTCAGGGCCATGGGAGAATTTTAGTGAATGGTGAATAGTGAATGGTAAATAGTGAATAGATAAGACCGGAAGATACTTCTTTTCCCCATTCCCCGCTTACCGCTTACCGCTTACCGTTTACCCCACATTTCCCTATCTTTGCGGCCCGAAACAGGAATTAGACATTATTAATAATTTATATTCATGGGATTACAAGCAGGGATAGTTGGATTACCGAATGTGGGCAAATCGACCCTTTTTAATGCAGTAAGCATCAGCGCAAAGGCGCAGGCCAGCAATTACCGGTTCTGCACCATTGAACCCAATGTTGGTTTGGTGGATGTTCCGGACCCGCGTATTGATAAACTGGCCGAGCTGGTTAAACCCAACCGCACTGTCCCCACGCAGATTGAGATTGTGGATATAGCCGGACTGGTGAAAGGTGCCAGCAAAGGAGAAGGACTGGGTAATAAATTCCTGGCGAATATCCGGGAAGTGGATGCAATCGTACATGTGATCCGCTGTTTTGAAGACGAGAATATCCTGCGTGATGAGGGTCCGATTAACCCCGTAAACGACAAGGGGATCATTGATACCGAACTGCAACTCAAAGACCTTGATAGTGTTGAGAAGAAATTACAGCGTACCGAAAAACTGGCCCGAACCGGTGATGCAAAAGTTAAGGCAGAATATGAAGTGTTGAAACAATGCTATGCTCAACTGGAAGCCGGGAAGAATATCAGGGAACTGAACCTTAGCAAGGAAGACCGTACTGCCATTGCAGACCTTTTCCTGCTTACTGAGAAACCTGTTTTATATGTAGCCAATGTTGATGAGCCATCGATGCATACCGGGAATAAATTCTCTGATGCACTTAAGGTTGCTGCTGAAGCTGAACATGCGGAAGTGATTATTATGAACAACAGCATTGAGCAACAGATTGCAGAACTGGAAGACCCGGATGACCGTGCACTGTTCATGGAAGAATACCACATGAAAGAACCTGCACTGAATAAACTCATCAGGGCGGTTTACGAACTTCTGCAACTGCAAACCTATTTTACTGCAGGTGTGCAGGAAGTGCGGGCCTGGACCATTCACGAGGGTTGGAAAGCCCCACAGGCAGCCAGTGTGATCCATACTGATTTTGAAAAAGGATTCATCAAGGCAGAAGTGATCAGCTTCGCCGATTTTGTACAATATGGCTCAGAATCCGCCTGCCGCGATGCCGGCAGGTTGCGCATCGAAGGAAAGGAATATGTGGTGAAGGATGGTGATGTGATGCATTTTAGGTTTAATGTTTAGGGTGAGCGGTAAACGGTAAACGGTAAAAAAAAGCTACAGGAAAATCCTGTAGCTTTTTTATTTGAGTATCACGGTTCACCGCTTACGGCTTACGGTTCACTGCTCACCCCTACGGTACAAACGGCAGCATAATCTGGTCAATCTTATGGTACACACCATTAACCGCATTATTATCTGCAGAAATAATTTTCGAAAAAGTTGGGTTAACATATCCCTTCACACCCTGCGTAATATCTACTACTATCGGCGGTGTGGGGTTAGGATAATTTACCAGTTTCAGGAAAGTATTAATGGGTGTAGGTGTAGCTGGCAGGTTTACTGAAAATGCCCTTGAAAACGTAATATTTGAAGGCGGAAGCGCATCCAGGACATGTATATGATAGGCCAGTATACCAATCAGTTTTGGAATAGGGATATACTGTATCCAGGAAATATCCGAAGTAGGAAACCCAAGCATTAAAAGGGCATTCCGGAAGGCATTATTATCCGGCGCAAATACCGTGAAATTGGTGACCGGGTTGGACAGCAATTGCGAAAACTTTGATCCATCTGGCATACCAAGGTCGGCACGGGTGATGGCTGCCATCATATAAGAAAGGCTGGTATCGCTGGCTAATGCCTCAAATAAAACCTTGGCTGGCGGCATAACTACTGTAAACACCGGACGGAGAACCCCGTTAGAGGCTACAACATCCGGCGCCGCAACACCCGGAAGAACCAGGTTGACAGGTATGTTGTTAACATATGACGAATTCCCCCTGCGTGAAGGAAATGTATTCATTTTTACAATGGCCGGCGCACCTGGCAATTGCAATAGCGTTGGCATCTCCACATTGGGAAAAGTTTCAGGAATTGAAGCTGCAGGCAATGTCTGGGCAATCACATGATAACTCAGTACCGCTGCCAGTTGTTCCGCAGGCAAGGCATTAATCACTGCCTCACTGATCCCGGCATAGGCCAATCCATTGTTGTCCGGCGCAAACAAGGTTAATTTGGAAGTCGGATTGGATAGCAGGGGCATTAACCCGGCTTTCGATGCAGCCAGTTTTAACAGTGAATAATTTGCATCAGTGGTAATGAGGTCCGCAAGGGTTGGACCGGATGGCGGTGTTGTATCGATATCCTCCACCTCCTGGATCTTATTACAGGCGGTGATCAGGCTGAATACAGCCATAACCAGCACTGCACCCCGGGAATATTTTTTTATTGTTGTAAACATGTTACTTGATTTGATGGTTTCTGTTAGAAAATATTATACCCGAAAGAAACATAATACAATCCACCTACGAAGCTGTTACCAACAGCATTGAAATAGTATTGGTTCAGGATATTGTTCCCTCCGATTTTAACCACCGATTTGATTTTCGGTAACCGGTAGCTAACCTGTGCATCAAGTGTATTTATGGAATTAACACTGCCATTTGCAAAGTCGCCCTCATAGTAGAAAGCATCCTGCCAGCGGTAACTTACACTGGCGCCAAAGCGCTTGCTTTTTCCCAGTGCATTGTTGGAAATACTGGCATTGAAACGGTATTTCGGCGAGTTAAAGAAGGCCACATAATTGGCAGGAACATCCTGCAGGATATCAGAAGAAAAGTTCGCGCCTATTGTAAATGCTTTGTATATCCTGTAATCCAGCCCGAGGCCATAACCATAGGTCGTTACTTTATCAGATATATTCAGGGGAATTGAAAATGCCTTGTCCGTAGCCGGATTTGGCTCTGCCCCTCTTTTCTGGAATACAGTTGTCCGGGCCAGGAAATCATTATAGGTTCCGTAATAGCCATAAACGTCTACCAGCAACCGGCCTTTTGCATGCAGGCCCTTATAACCAAGTTCATACGACGAAACTGATTCAGGCTTGAAGGTGTTGAACTTGTATGTCGCACCGGCACTTCCATCCGCATTGAGGGTATATGGTGCATTCTTGTCAAAACCATAATAAGTCTGGAAGCTCTTATCGCCGCCAATCAGCTGCACACCGCCTCCAATCGTAAGGTCAATCCATTGTTGCTGTGTGGATGGGAAGCGATAGGCTGTCTGGTAAGAGAACCGGATATTGCTGTTCTTGGCTACACTGACAACCGCAGTTGCCCTTGGCGTAAAACGGCCTTCAAAATTCTGGTTCTTATCATAGCGGCCGGAGAATGTCAGCTTCAACTTATCGTTGAAGAACCTGCGGCTTGCCTGCAAATAAGCACCAATTTCCCAAATACGGATCCGTCCTGCTGAATCCACAAAAAGTGTACCCTCTGAATTCAGGCTATAAACTTTGTAGTTACCACCTACAAGAACATCGGCAACTTTACTGGTTACAGACGATAAATTATACTGGCCTTCGAGTTGGTACATATCAGACTTTTCAATGAAAAGTCCGCCACCGCTGGAAATCGGAATACCACGGATCTTATCAAACAGCTGCTTGAACTGGTCTGACCCGGCTGCCGGACGTCCCTGGTCTGCCACTGAACGGGCTTGGGTATGCGCATCCAGGTCTCCCATTCCAGCCATCTTTCCCGCCAGGTAGGCTTGTGTATATTCCACCAGCCAATCGGTAGGTTGCGGATTTGGCACACCATCCTTAAAGGTAATCGTCGGCTTCCAGGCCTCATTTACAAGGCGCGTTGTTACGGTTGCATTGAAGGACTGGCCTGCATTTTCCTGGGTAGTGTATCCCCGCAGGAACCAATTTTTGCCATTCAGTTCAAGTTTATACTGGCCCATTTTAAAATCCTTGAAAGAATAGCGGTCACTTCCTGTATATACCGTATTACCGGTACCCCAGTTACCTGCAAAAACCGCTTCCAGCTTGTCGGTAATCTTATAGTGAAAAGCACCCCCAATCTTGAAGTTTAGGGTCATGGGGTCAATGATATCCTTTTCATCATATCCTGTCCGCGATACATTTATCGGGGATCCCATCATGGTATTGATATAGGGTTGCAGGAAATACGCCTGCTGGCCGATTCCTTGTAAAACAGCACGGATATCCGCTGTTGTTTCATCACCATACACATTTACCCCGTCATAATTCGGGTCTGTCTCGCGGGTTCCTTTAATCACTCCCTGTCCTGTTGGACTGAGCCTGTCATAGTTCCTTTTGTCCGCTGCTACCCAGTCTTTCGCCTGGATGTATTCAGCAGTGATTTTATAGGCAAACTTTTCACTTACTTTATTTGCCCAGCGAACCGACCAGTTATGGTAGGCCGACGGATCGTTGTAACGGCCATCAGTATTCATAACACCCTCCTTGAGCTGGAAGGAAAGCCCGGTATATTTAAATGGATTCTTACTGGTAACCAGCAGGGTTCCGTTCATACCACCTGGTCCATATAATGCAGATGATGCACCTGGCAGTAATTCCATATTGTCTACATCGAGTTCAGAGGTACCGATGATGGCACCAACAGAGAAGTTCAGTCCGGGTGCCTGGTTATCCATGCCATCCACCACCTGGTTGAAACGGGTATTACCGCTTCCGCCAAATCCGCGCGTGGTTGGTGTTTTGAAGTTCAGGGAGGAGGTTACTACATCCACACCTTTCATATTTGCTACAATATCATAATAAGATGCAGCAGGCGCAATCCGGATGGCTGCGGCATTCACCCTTTCAATGGATACCGGTGATTCCAGTATCCTTTCCGGAACTCGGCTCGCAGAAACGACAACCTCAGTTCCCAACGATGAAGTTGGTGCGATTTTTACCACCACTGCTTCTGCAGCATTGGTAACAACCACTTCCTGGCTTTCGTAACCGATAGAAGAAATAATTAAGGTTAATGGAGGCTTCTGTGTGGTAGTAAGGGTGAAGTTCCCTTTATCATCGGTAAATGTACCGGTGGTTGTTCCTTTAATTGTTACTGATACTGCAGGGACGACTTCCTGGTTGGTGCTGTTTTTTACATTTCCGGTAATAGTTATTGTCTGGGCAAAAGCAGCAATCGAAAAGAAGACGGCCAACAGCATGCAAGCAATTTTGCTGTAGGTTTTTCTCATACCTCTTGTGTTTTAGGTTATATTCTCTTACAAAATAAGGATTTCTATCATCTAATGAATTTTTTTAGTGGGTGGGTTGGCAACTTTCGGTTATGGGTTGGTAACTTAGCACAATGGCAACATTTCAATTCCCCAACCAAACCGCTTTCTACAAAGGAAAAGTCCGTGACGTGTACACGATCAATGATCGCCTTTTGGTGATGATTGCTTCCAATCGCATCTCTGCATTCGACGTCATTCTTCCTGAACCTATCCCTTATAAAGGACAAGTTTTAAACCAGATAGCTGCATTTATGCTTCAGGCTACCACCGATATCTGTCCGAACTGGCTGCTCTCTGTGCCCGCGCCTAATGTGTCTATCGGTAAGAAATGTACGCCTTTTAAAATTGAAATGGTTGTGCGTGGCAACCTTACCGGGCATGCCTGGCGGACATACAGCAGCGGGAAGAGGGTTTTATGTGGTGTTGCTATGCCGGATGGGCTTAAAGAAAATGATTATTTTCACTCCCCTATTATCACGCCTTCCACCAAAGCTTCTGAAGGCCATGACGAAGATATCTCTAAAGAAGACATCATTGCCACAGGCTTAGCCAGTGCCGCAGACTGGGCAGTACTGGAAAAATATGCCCTGCAATTGTTTGCCCGCGGTAAGGAAATTGCAGCAAAACAGGGACTTATCTTAGTGGACACCAAATATGAATTCGGGAAAATTGGTGACACTATTTACCTGATGGATGAGATCCATACGCCCGATTCATCCCGCTATTTTTATGCAGATGGATTTGCAGAAAGACAGGCAGCCGGCGAAAAGCAAAAACAACTGAGCAAAGAGTTCGTGCGCGAATGGCTTATCGCTAACAATTTCATGGGTAAAGAAGGACAAACAGTTCCCGTGATGGACAAAGAATGGGTAACGACGATCAGCAAACGATATATTGAATTATACGAAAAAGTGATTGGCAAAAAATTTGTTCCCGAAGAACTTAGTGATGGGGAAACAAAGCAGAGGATTGAATTGGCATTGGAGAAATTGTGAATAGTGAATAGTAAATTGTGAATAGTGGGCCTCCGTTTTCCCATTCACCATTCACCATTCACCATTCACCCAAATTAAACACCATGACCCCCGACACCATCTTCCGCCTAAGCAGTATCCTGGCCCTCATTGGCTGGATTTCCCTGCTTATCTTTTCCAAAACCCTGTGGATCGGTAAAGTGCTTACGGGTACCATCGTTACTCTTTTTGCGTTGCTGTACACCTGGCTTATTGCCACTAACCTGGACAGTTTTTCAGCGGACAGCTTCAACTCGCTGGACAATATTTCCAACCTGTTTCACAGCCGTGCCGCGTTGCTGGCGGGCTGGGTCCATTACCTGGCCTTTGATTTATTTACCGGCATTTTCATAGTGAATGACGCCCGCAGGGAAGGCATCGGCTTCTGGCCTCTCCTGCCCTGCCTGTTCTTTACATTTATGTTCGGTCCGTTTGGACTTTTGCTTTACCTGCTCCTGCGCTGGTATGAAAGAAAATCATGGTTCGGGGGTACAGAATAATCTATGGTTAATTTAACAACCAATAAATTACCTGCCTGGAAAAGCCTGCTCATCCAATGTAAAAGCAGGAACAGGGTTTTATATTCCGCCGGGCTGCTTAGCCTCCTGGGCGCTTTCGTTTGTGGGTTGCTGGTAGTTTTTTCAAACCTGCAGGTTTTGGGCGTAAACGCGTTTGTAAAGCCTTTCAAATTTTTCGGGTCAATTTCAACGGTCTGTTTTACCATGGCCTGGATCCTGGTTTACCTGAACAACCAGAAAACGGTAAAAATTTACAGCTGGGTACTCGTATTTGCCATGGTCATTGAATTGGTGATTATTACCGGCCAGGCAGCACTTGGAAAAACTTCCCACTTCAATACGGCAACCCTGCTGGATGGCATCCTTTTCCAGCTTATGGGCATTGCCATAGTTGTTTTCACTTTATGGACCGGCTGGATCTGTTACTGCTTCTTCCGGCAAAAAGAATGGCCCATCTGGATGAGCCCAGGCTATCTCTGGGGCATGAGGCTTGGCCTCCTCTTCTTCGTAATATTCGCATTTGAAGGCATGCATATGGTGTACCTGAACCAGCATACGATTGGTGCACCCGATGGCAGTGCCGGGCTTCCCCTGACCAACTGGAGCCGCGAATTCGGCGACCTGCGGGTACCACATTTTTTCGGCCTGCATACCCTGCAATTATTGCCACTGGCAGGCTATTACCTTTTCCCGAAAAAAACAACCATGGTCATCATGGCCATCACCTGGCTTGCCTTTATCGCCCTGCTCTACTGGCAGGCTTTGCAGGGTTTTCCAATTATTCCGTAGTTTTCAGGGATGAATACGCGAACCATCTCCTATATCGTTTATACATTGTTGTTAGTGCTTCCGCTGTGTGCGTTTTCCCAGCACCTGGATACCCTGCAACCAAAGCCGGGTATTAGTTTCCGCGGACTCAGCGTTGTGAATAACAGGCTGCTTTGGGTGAGTGGCAATAAAGGCACTGTCGGAAGAAGTACCGATGGCGGGAAATCTTTTTCCTGGATCCCCGTGAAAGGCTATGAAAAGCGCGACTTCAGGGATATTGAGGCTTTTGATGTGGTTACTGCGGTGATCATGGCAGTGGATTCACCCGGACTGATTCTTCATACCCACGACGGGGGTGAAACCTGGCAACAAGTGTATCGCGATAACCGTTCCGGTATTTTCCTCGACGCGATGGACTTCTGGAAAGATAAACAAGGCATGGCCATTGGCGATCCTATTGGTGGCAAAACAGTACTGCTGTCTACCGGTGATGCCGGGGAACACTGGACGGCTATTTCGCCGGAGATCCTTCCCAAGCCAGATTCCGGCGAAGCATGTTTTGCCTCCAGCGGCACTAATATAAAGATCCTTTCAAAAAATAACTTTGCCTTTGTTACGGGCGGATTAAAGTCCAGGGCTTTTATCCACCGTGATAATCATGACTATTGGGTGGACCTGCCACTGGTACAAAAAGCCAATAGCACCGGTGCCAATTCACTGGCCATAAAGGGATCCGGGCGCACAAAGAATCCCCGGCATATGGTAGTGGTCGGCGGCGATTTCACCCATGATAGCAGTCGAGCCGGGAATGCAGCCATAACCAGTGATGCTGGCAGGACCTGGGCCGTTCCTGAAGAGCCCCCATTCGGGTACCGGTCATCCGTAACCTATATAAAAGGCAAAAAACTGATCGCCTGTGGTACTTCCGGTGTGGATGTATCCTCAGATGGCGGCCGCCACTGGCGCAATATCAGCAAAACCGGCTACCATGTCTGCCAGCGTTCGAAAGACGGCAAAGCTGTGTACCTCGCCGGCGGCAATGGCCGGATGGCCGTGTTAAACTGGTAGCCGGAATACCCGTAAATTTGCAAAAGATGAATTATTTTGAATTATTTGGCTTCCCGATTAGCTTTACCATAGACCAGGCTGCACTGAAAAAGAAATTTTATGAGCTAAGCCGTTTGTACCATCCCGATTTTTTTGCACAGGCCGGATCGGAAGAACAGGCCGATGTGCTGGAGAAATCAGCCATGGTGAACAGGGCGTATAAAACTTTTCTGAACAAGGATGCCACGATTCAATACCTGCTGGAATTAAAGGGATTCGTCGAGCTCGAGGAAAAGTTCCAGTTGAATCCGCTGTTCCTTGGGGAAGTGATGGATATCAACGAACAGCTGATGGAGCTGGAGATGGACCCGGAACCCGCAGAACTGGCGAAAGTGGAAGCCGCAACCAATGAATTATTAAAAACAATATACCATGACGTTGAAGGGACTCTGGCAGGCTATCAGGAAGGTATTACTCCCGAAAAAGCGCTGCTGCCAGTAAAGGATTACTACTACCAGAAAAAATACTTGCAGCGAATTTTGGACAAAATAGCTGCTCTCCGTAATATTGCACCCCGCGAGTGAACGCGGCAACTAGCCCAGATGGCGGAATTGGTAGACGCGCTAGACTCAAAATCTGGTTATCGCAAGGTAGTGCAGGTTCGATTCCTGTTCTGGGCACAGAATATTGAATACGAGTTTTAGAAGGGTTCCTGATTAATTCAGGGACCTTTTTTTATGCCCTGGATTTGATTGCTATATTCTTGTTGTTACGGCCATGTATTGAATAGTAACAAGGATTAGTTCAAAGTCCTGTATTCATTGGGCGACTGCCCTACCCTTTGCTTAAATAAACGGGTAAAATGTTGGGGATATTTAAATCCTAGTTCATAAGCAATTTGATTCACAGATTTACTGTGATCGAATATTCTTTCTTTAGCAACATCAATCACCTTTGCCTGGATATAATCCTGAGCTGTTTTACCTGTTTCCTTTTTTATTAAATCGCCAAAGTAGCCAGCTGATAAATTTAATTCATTGGCACACCAGGCTACAGAAGGCAACCCAATTGTTTGTGGTTTGTCAGTCTGGAAATACTCGTTCAGCAAATGCTCAAACCTTTCCAAAATACCCTTGTGTACATTTTCACGGGTAATAAATTGGCGGTCGTAAAAGCGTACACAATAATTCAAAAACAAGTCAATGTTTTGTACTATCAACCGCTTACTATGAGTGTCGATGGCATGTTCCAATTCATATTCGATTTTTGAAAAGCAATCCAACACAATTTTTCTTTCCCGTTCCGATAGATGAAGTGCTTCCTTTGATTGATAGGTGAAGAAACTATAGTCATTAATATGGCGTCCAAGGGAAGTACCGTGTATTAAATCGGCATGAAAGATAAGGGCATAACCTTTCGGTTGGTAGGTTTCTCCATTGCTGTTAAGGCCTGCGACCTGCCCTGGAGCGAGAAAAACCAATGTGCCTTCCTGGTAATCATATGTATTACGACCATAAATAAGGTCGCCGCATTTCACATCTTTCAGAAAAATGGTATAAAACCCGAAGTACATTTTTGAACCCTGCCGGGGATTTGCTTTTGACAAATCCACAACACTCACCAGCGGGTGGCGCGTTTCATTGTTATTGAATGCGTTGTAATCGTTAATCGTTTCGAAGCGCCGCAGGTCATCCATAAATCAATGTTTAACTCCTGTAAAATTAAAGCTTTGTTTATGCTTTCATTACTGTGCAGCTCCAAATAAGCAATATTGGTAGAAGAAACCGGAATCCGTATACCATCCTGGCGGGAAAATGCAATGACCTTTAAGCGTACTTCATAATGTTAAACCTGATTAAGCCTACCAACCAAATAAAAAGTTAACGATGAAAAATGTATCATTCGGTTTTATGCTGATTCTTATCGCATGTTCTTTACATGCTCAGCAAACAGAAAGCAAAGCACCGAATACTGTTGTTAACGCTCCTACGGTCACTATGCCCACGGTTCGTACCAATTACGGAGTCTTGCGTGGCGTTACCGAGGGGGAAGTCTCTATTTTCAAGGGCATACCTTATGCGGCAGCACCGGTTGGCGATTATCGCTGGCGCCCGCCACAACCTTTTCCTGCATGGAAGGGAATACGTGACGCAAATAAGTTCGGCGCAGACTGTGCGCAGTTGGGCTTTCCCCGCGGCGCCGACTCAATCTCGAAGACCTCATCGGAAGATTGCCTGTTTCTCAATGTGTGGGTACCTGCAGGAACCAAAGAGGGTTCAAAACTGCCCGTCATGGTGTGGATCCACGGCGGTGCTTTCGTGTTCGGCAGTGGTTCCCAGCCTGACTTTTCTGGTGAGAAATTCGCTCAACAAGGCGTCATTTTGGTCACATTCAACTATCGTCTCGGGCGCCTCGGCTTTTTCGCCTTCCCTGCCCTAAGCAGTGAGCATCCGGAAGAACCGAAAGGCAACTACGGTTACATGGATCAGGTTGCTGCACTCAAATGGGTGCAAAAGAATATCGCCGCATTTGGAGGCGATCCGGGGAATGTTACTATTTTCGGTGAGTCTGCCGGTGGTGTGTCAGTTCATTCACTCCTGGCAATGCCTGCCGCAAAAGGACTTTTCAAAAAGGCAATCATCGAGTCTGGTGGTGGCCGGAATGGTGTCCTTACCGGTAGACCAATACATGAAGAAAATGCCGATCCCTATTACCCCGTTTCGGCAGAAACCATCGGAATAAACTTTGCCCGCAAATACGGCATCGAAGGCACTGATGCAGCCGCACTGGCTAAGCTGCGTGCGCTTACTGTTGCCCAGGTTGTAGATGGAGGCCAGGAAACCGCTGGCCCTGGTGGTCCGGCTACCTACCCGGGTCCGATTCTCGATGGTAAGCTGGTTGTGGAAACTGCGCAGAGCGCATACGAGGCCGGCAGGCAGGCAGGCATTTCGCTGATAATCGGATCGAACAGTGCAGAGGTTCCGGCAGGTTTCGTTAATGCCCGTTCAAAAGATGAATTGTTATCATTGTTTGGAAGTATGAAGAACGAAGCGTCGACAGTCTACGATCCTGATGGCAATGCTGATTTTGCAAAAATGCTCACGCTGGTAAATACTGACAAGGTTTGGGCCGAGCCTGCCAGGTTTACCGCAAATGCCTTTACAGCAAAAGGCTATCCGGCCTATATTTACCTGTTCTCCTACGTTTCTCCTCCAATGCAAGGGATGATGCGGTTTGGCGCCGGGCATGCCTCCGAAATTGGCTATGTTTTTAACAATCTAAGGGGGTGGAATGGAGCCACTGTCGCAGAAAAAGACAAGGAGGTGGCCAAAATGATGAACACTTATTGGGCAAACTTCGCCAAAACAGGAAATCCTAACGGTGCCGGACTGTCGAAATGGTCAACCTATGATCCCAAAAGCGGCGAGATATTGGAGTTTCAGGCTGATGGTTCGGCTGTCAGTAAACCAGACCCAAGAAAAGCAAGATTAGATCTAATAGAAAAGGCAGTCAGTTCCGGGAACTTACACTAACCGTTATCAATAAACAATCTACAGCATCAGCAATAATGGTAGAGAAAACCGAAATCCATATACCGTCTGCGCAGTCAAATAGGTAGAGCTTTGTAATTACAACTAAACAAGAGATGCAAGTAGTAAAATTAAATAACGGTGTAGAAATGCCCATTCTGGGATTTGGTGTCTTCCAGGTAACTGATTTGGCGGAGTGTGAAAGAAGTGTAATAGATGCAATTTCAACCGGCTACCGATTGATTGATACAGCACAATCGTACGGCAATGAAGAAGCTGTTGGAAACGCAATAAAAGCAAGTGGTGTGGCAAGAGAAGAATTATTTATCACGACTAAACTATGGATTCAGTCGGATGGATCTAAGGGAACAAAAAAAGCATTTGAAAACTCATTGAAAAAATTAAAACTGGATTACCTGGATTTGTATTTGATTCATCAGCCATATGGTGATGTTTATGGTGAATGGAGAGCCATGGAAGAATTGTATAATGAAGGAAAGGTAAGAGCAATTGGCGTCAGTAATTTTCATCCGGACAGGCTGATTGACTTAATCATTCACAACGAAATAATTCCTGCTGTCAACCAAATTGAAACGCATCCTTTTCACCAGCAAATTGAAACACAACAATTCTTACAGGAAAATAAAGTACAAATAGAATCATGGGGGCCATTTGCTGAAGGCAAAAACAATATTTTTCAAAATGAATTACTTCGTTCCATCGCAACAAAGTACAACAAAACGATTGCGCAAATTATTTTGCGCTGGCTAATACAACGGAATGTAGTCGCTATTCCAAAATCAGTTCGTAAAGAACGAATGGCAGAGAACTTTAACATCTTCGACTTTGAATTGGGTACAGGCGACATGGATGCAATCAAGGCGTTAGACAACAAAGTAAGCGCATTCTTCGACCACCGCGACCCCAAAATGGTAAAATGGCTGGGAGAAAGAAAATCAAGCAATTAATACACTAAAAAATAAATTATGAAATCATTACTTCTTGGACTGTTCCTGGTAATTACAGGTGTGCAATCGTCCTATGCACAGCCAACCGAAACAATTAAAACTGCCGCGAAAATTACACCTGAACAACAGGAAATTATCAACCTTTCAAAACAGAAATGGAATTGGATGGCTGACAAGAATGTAGACTCCTTAAATGTGCTGTTTGATGAAAAATCCATGTTCATCCACATGGGAGGAACCTGGGGAAAAACCCAGGAGCTTGCCACTATAAAAAGCGGGGGTATCTGGTATAAGAAAGCCGAGGTTTACGCAGTTATAGTGAACATGTTCGGCAACACCGCTATCCTGTTGAATGACATTGACCTCGTGGCAGTAGTTGGCGGACGCGAAGTCACCAATCCTTTTATGGTCACTGAGGTATACCTCAAAGAAAATGGCAAATGGAAGATGGGGTCACTCACTTTCTCACATTTGATGAGGCCCGTTAAATTGAATAGCAATGATAACAACCAGCCTCAGCCGCAACATTAATTAACGCGAACCTGAATTATTTGAATCCATGGAACCTTTTAAAACCTGGCTTGACCTTAGCCGGGGTATACAGTCATTTTGAAGTAGAACGAATTCCCGGTGAAGCGCTTTTATCAATTCGAAACAAAGTTCGGCTGGAATATCGACCAGGAAACCGGTCGGAATCTGCCAGGCAAAAATGCGTTTTTAAATCACCACAAAGACAATAAAGAATTACCGAAATGAAAAATGTTGTTGTTCTATCGGCAATCTTCAACCTATGTATTGCATACGGTTGCACCCACGCACAAACTGTATTTTCAAAAAAAATATTGATAGTGTATTTGTCACGGACAAACAATACAAAAGCAATTGCAGAAATCATTCATAAAAATACTGGCGGTACATTGGTTGCACTTGAGTTGGAAAAGCCTTATCCCGAAAATTACAAGGCCACCGTACAACAGGTGGTAAATGAAAATGAGACAGGTTATTTACCACCATTAAAAACCAGGATTGACAGCATTCAAAAATATGATCTTGTATTTGTGGGCTTTCCTACCTGGGATATGAAGATGCCGCCACCGATGAAAAGCTTTTTACACCAGTATAACCTAAGCGGGAAAACGGTAATCCCTTTCAATACAAATGCTGGCTATGGTGTAGGAAGTGGTTTCGAAACTGTAAAGGAGCTTTGCCCTGACAGCAAGATACTCGAAGGATTTGCAATAACGGCTGGGGCGGAAAGAGATGGCCAGTATCTTGTTATCAAAGATGAAAAGGCCAAAGAGGCAGAAACCAAAGTGAAGAAATGGTTGCAGAAAATAAAAGTAATTAATGAAGCACCATAAAAATCAGACATTAACCGATAATGGATTCTGCAATTTGCCTGCGATGGGTTTACCTGGGTTTTTGCCTGGGCCGGTGTTACAGCACCCACTCACGGAATACAAGTTCTTTACTGAGGGAGCCTTTGAATTTTCCGGTAACAAAAATCAAACCACAACCACTATTTTTCTTCAATTATGTGACGGTCTGTACCCATTCCTGTGACGGGCTATACTCATTCCTGTGATGAATGTCTGTTTTACCTCGAAAACACCTCTTTGCCTCCTCTTTGGGTCCTCTTTGGGTCCTCGGAAAGACCTCCGGGGCCGAGGACCCAAAGAGGACCCAAAGAGGTAGTATCGGGGAGCCAAAGAGGCCTGTTCCCGGAAAATCATTGGCAGGTGGACCCGGAATTGCAAAAGGGAACGACAGTATGAAAACTGGAATAATCCGGATTTCCCGAATGGTTAGGTCAATGCAGGCTTACCACCCTGGCTATTTTCCAGCTGCCTTTATCGTTGTGCCAGATCACCATGAACCGGCCAACTTTTGACGGTGCACCTGAAGGTTCGGTGTTGTTGTGAAAACTGTGTAAGCCAATTTCTATGGCTCCGTAATCTTTAATGGGATATACCTCTATGCTGCCTTTTACCAGTTCGCGGGTCACTTTGCCGCAGATATTCTTTTTTGTGGCTTCAACCAGTTCCTTTTTTGAAGTCATTAATCCTCCCTTGTCGTGGTAGAACTCTATATCCTCTGCATAGAAAGCGGCGTACTTATCGAGGTTAACCGTACAGGTATTGTAGGCATTGAAAAAGAGGCTGTCCAACCGGACAATGGTCTCATATAATTGGGGATCATCGGGCTGGTAATTTTTGGTCAAAGGATATTCATAATGCTGCTGTGCAAGACAATCTGCCTGTTTAAATACCAGGAGTAAAAGGCATATTATAAAGCTGCTGAATTTGCTCATAGAGAATAATTAAAGGTTCATGTATTTTATATTGCCGGTTCCCTAACTTTTTAACCCGAAAGTTGTTGGTAAAAGAATGGAGGATATTATCATATTAGGGGCTGGATTAAGCGGCTTGTCCACTGCTTATTACCTTAAGCAAAAAAACATAAAGTGCAGGATACTGGAAGCCAAAAGCCGGTTGGGAGGAAGAATTCAAACGATTTACGGCAAACTGGATACACCAATGGAAATGGGCGCCACCTGGTTCGGTAACCAGCACCTGCATGTACAGGAATTGCTGGCTGAATTGCAAATCGGCTTTTTTAAACAACACGATGAAGGCATAGCGCTTTTTGAAGCCATGTCTTTTGAACCCCCGCAACAATTCTTTATTCCCGCTGCAGATTCCCCTTATTACCGGATTAAAAACGGCACCTGCGCAATCATTGACAGGCTGAGCCAAATCATTGGCCCCGATACCATTCAACTAAATACGGTTGTTGCCCGGATCACCGACGAAGGTGACCATATCTGCGTTACAGACAGCCTCAATAAGGTATACCGGTGCAAAACCCTGGTGTCAACTATCCCTCCTAAGGTGCTTATTAACACTGTGCAGTTTCTCCCGGCATTACCAGCGCAGGTTGCCGCAACAATGCAGGAAGTGCAAACCTGGATGAGCGGATCGGTTAAGTTTGCCGTAGAATATGCAACACCTTTCTGGAGGGAAAAAGGATTCTCCGGAACCATCTTCAGCCAATCAGGGTTAGCCACAGAAATTTACGACCACTCAGATTTTAAGGATTCCGCTTTTGCACTAAAAGGTTTTTTAAATGGAAGTGCATTTCATTACACCCGGGAAGAACGCCAGGCAAAAGTTATCGGGCAACTGGCGCATTATTTTGGCGAAACCGCTAAGGGTTTTACCAGCTACCAGGATAAAATATGGAATGACCAATTCATTACTTCAGGTAATGATAGTTTCCTGCCGCCGCATCACAAAAATGGTCATGCTATATTCCAGGATAACTATATGAACAACAAATTATTCCTGTCGGGAACTGAAACAAGCACGCAATACGGCGGGTACATGGATGGTGCTATACAGTCCGCAAAATCAGTCGCCAACAAAATAATTCAATAGCCCCGAAATCATCCTTTCTTATAACTGATCTTATAAATCCGGCCATTGGTATCATCCGTTACATAAAGCGAGCCATCCGGACCTTGTGCCAATCCGCAGGGTTTGTGCAGTTCCTTTTCCAGCATAATATTATCGGCAAAGATTTCCCAGGGTCCTGAAGGCTGGCCATTCTTCATCGGCACAAAAGCCACCAGGTAGCCTTTCTTCAATTGGGCGGAGCGGCCATGGAAGGCAATGAAAGCCCCATTTTTATACTTCGCGGGGAACTGGTTGCCGGTATAGAACAATAAGCCATTTGGCGCAAGGTGTGCGGGGAACGCCATGGTCGGGTCCTGGTATTTTTTGGTCGCCGTTTTCTTACCATCACCTCCATATTCCGGTGATAATATCTGCTTATGCTGGAAGTGGTCGTAATACACATAGGGCCAACCGCCAGTGGATCCTTTGGTTACTTTATACATGGTTTCCGCGGCAGTTAAATCGCCCTGTTCTTCGGTATAATATTCTGGATAAAGTTCATGCAACTGGCCGCGGTTATGCTCCATAATATAAAGGGCATTTACCTGGCTGTTCCAATCCAGTCCCACTACATTTTTGAAGCCGGTGGCATAATGAACACCATCACCCTGGTGCTGGTTCAATTTAGCCGTATTAAACTGCCAGATGCCACCCACGGAATCCAGCAAGGGACAGGGATTCGGCGCCTTTTTGGAATTGGGATCCAGCAGGCAGGAATTCGAGTAGGAACCAACATTCACATAAATATGTCCCTTGCCATCGGTCGTGATCGATTTGGAATTATCGCGGTCGTGGTTAACCAGTCCGGTGATGATTTTCTCCGGCTGGTCTGGATGCAGCACTTCCCCGTTCTTGTCAAGCGCATAACGGTAGACGTCATCATTCGACGAGGCATATAAATAATTGTCGCGGATGCAGATACCTGTACCCGGGTAATTGCCGAATAGTTGCTGCTGGTCAAACAGGCCATCGTGGTTGGTATCTTTCAAATAAACGATGCCTTTGCCTTCGTTCAGCCATGCCAGTTTAATATAAATACCACCCTGCCGGCTAACCGCAATATGCCTTGCTCCTGCTACACCGTCAGCGACTATCGTAGAAGAAAATCCTGCGGGCAGGACGAGCTTCGCATCTACCGGCGCAGCCATTACCTGTATACCTTTTGCTTTACCAGCCTGGGCATTTGCCACGAAAGAGACCAATACAGTTATTAAGAAAAAACCTGATGCAATTGCTATTTTTTTCATATCCTATTTAAGTAGGCGCAAATATAGCTACGGAGAGGATCATTGCATTTTATTGCATCAGGTTTTTTACCCCTTCACCTCATCTATCTCAGATAATTTCCAGGTTTTATCGAACCAGGGCTCCAGCGGCCCGTAAAGGCGGAATAATGTATTCCAGCCTTTGCCAGGAATTGTTTGTATCCAGTTGTTTTCCATGCCTGCCGGTGCTTTAGGCCCAAAGTAGACATCAACAGATCCATCCTGGTTAACAATTAAATTTTTATTTTGACTGGTTACCATCGGGAATTTCTGGTCGGTCTGGAGCATGGAACGCGTTTGGTTATCATATAAGATAACCGACCAGAAATCCTTTACCGGAACTTTGGGTAGTACATGTAAGCGGTAGTTTTTGCCACCATCCAATGGATTGCCCTTAGCATCCACAATTCCAACTGCATATTGGGAGCCCTGCCCAACCATCTTCGCTTCCATAGCAGGCGTTACACCTGTGGCATAGAAATAGAAAAATGCAGCGGCATCCAGGTAGCTCACACCGGGTTGCGACTCGAACCTATAACCACCTAACCATTGCCGCCAGGTACTGTTAGGATAATAAAATGCTTCTGGAATGCGACTCTGGTAGGTTAATGTCCGGGCCGTGGCATCTCCTACCAATGCGGCCTCAGTAAGAATCTTCTTCATGCGCTCGTCTGGTGCGAAAGGCTTCCCTTTTTCGATACCTATAGCGGCAAAAAAGCCCAGGGTTACGGGGTCGATGGATTCAACAGGTTCATTTTGAACTACCACATTAAGGTATTCCCAGAAGGTATAATCTGCTGGTGCGATAGTGCTGAAATCTTTCCCTGAAACATTTACAAAAGTATTCGCCTTTGGCTTTGCTGACGCTGCAAGCGGGTAAATCTTTGTCAGGCTTTTTAGCTTTTCAATTGCAGGTTCGATATTTCCATTCACCGGGAAATTGCGCCAAACGAGAATAGACTCATAGGTAGGAACCCGCACAACATGGTAACCATCCGGAACTTCGCCCTTATAGCCGGGAGGCAATAACAAGTACTTGCCTCCTTGTCCCTTGTCGGGACCAACGATACCAATGTCCGTAACATAACGGAACCAGAAATCGTCAATCATCCCCAGGATCATGGGGGGAACCTCTGCCACCAGTGGACCATCATGAAGATTAATCCAAATCCACGTGTATGCGGTGTTTGCATTGGCTGTCAGAAACAGGGACCGGGAATCCATCATGGATTCGAAAGTGGGAATAGTGAAATTGGGTGGTCCAAGTTTCGTCAAACCTTCCCTCAGTCCCATTACATTAACTGCTGGAAGTGCCAGTAAATAGGCCTGCACAGCCCGCTGGAAATCCAGGTTATCATAAAGTATGCTGACTGATGCCTTATCGGGAAACCCATCAAAAAATTTAAGTGTTCCCAGGCGTGTCTGCACTTTATCCGGCAATGCGATCCCGGCAGGAATATTCGTGGTCATTTTTAACTTCGGGGCCTTCTGGCCATAAGTAGTTTTCATAAATAAGGTTGATAAGAAGATGCCGCAACAACAAATAATTTGTTTTGAATTCATTTGATACTTATTTCACTTCTGACTTTCAATCTCTTTCAGCTCTTGTCCGTTTTTTTTAAAAATGCAGACTCCTTACCAGTGTTAAGCGCCTGGATTGGATCCATCATTCCATAAAGCTGGATAATTTTGGCTACGACACCGGTCCATCCGGTTTGGTGGCTGGCACCAAGCCCGGCACCATTGTCGCCATGGAAGTACTCATAAAAGAGGATATTATCACGCCAGTTGGGATCAGTCTGGAACTTTTCTGTTCCGCCATAGACTGGTCGCCTGCCCTTTTCATCCAGCAAAAAAGTGCTGGTAAGCCGGTCGCCGATTTCTTTTGAAACTTCAAACAGGTTCATCATATTACCAGACCCTGTCGGGCATTCGATCTTGAAATTGTCGCCGTAATACAGGTAGTAGTTGAGCAGTGCCCTGATGATCATAACATTTACAGGCATCCATACCGGTCCGCGCCAGTTGGAGTTACCACCGAACATACCCGTATTAGATTCGGCCGGAAGGTAGTCTACCCGGTACTCCTGGCCATTGACGTTGAAAACGAACGGATGGTCTTTGTGGAATTTAGAGATCGAACGGATGCCGTGAGGTCCCAGGAACTCATTCTCATCCAGCATCTTCGTAAGGATGCGGCGCAGGCGATCCGGGTTCACAAGGGCGAGGATACCCCTATTGGCTACCCCCAAATTACCTTCACCGGTAGGATGGATGGATGTTTTAAGTTCAGGCATACGGCGCAAACGTTCTCCTATAGTAGCCATCGACTTCGGCAGTCGCTTCCGCTGGTATTCTTCTATGACAGTACTGGCACACAATGGCAGCAATCCCACCATTGACCGCACTTTAAGCCGATGGGCACTGCCATCGGGTAACCGGAGCAGGTCATAATAGAATCCGTCTTCTTCATCCCACATACTTTCATCCCCCGGCTGGTTCATAGCCGCGGCGATAAAAAAGAAGTGTTCGATGAACTTGAAAACCATCGGTTCATAACTGGGGTCCTGGGCAGCGACTTCTGCTGCGAGCTCCAGCATATTCTGGCTGAAAAGTGCCATCCAGGCAGTGCCATCCGCCTGCTCCAGGCTGCCACCGGTGGGCAATGGTGCGCTGCGGTCGAAAACACCGATATTGTCAAGGCCCAGGAAACCTCCTTCGAATACGTTCTTACCATAGCGGTCCTTCCTGTTCACCCACCAGGTGAAATTCAGCAACAACTTATTGAAAGTCGACTTGAGGAATTCAATATCTGTTTCACCGCGCAGGGCCTGCTCAGTGCGGTGCAGGAACAAGGTCGCCCATGCATGTACCGGAGGATTCACATCGCTGAAATTCCATTCGTATGCAGGCATCTGGCCGTTAGGGTGCATATATGCCCCTCTTAGCATCAGCTCCAATTGATTTTTGGAGAAATCGGGGTCCACTATTGATATGGGTAATGTGTGGAAAGCCAGGTCCCACGCCGCATACCAGGGATATTCCCATTTATCGGGCATGGAAATAACGTCCTCGTTCAGCATATGGTACCACTCAGAATTCCGGGCGTTTTTATAGCCTTTATGCAGGGGATTGGAATTGTGTTCATCCAGCCAGTTATCGCCGTCAAAAAAGAAGAACTGTTTGCTCCATAGCATACCCGCAAGCGCCTGGCGCATTACATTGGCCTTGTCTTCGCTTATTGATGGCGGTGTGACTGACTTATAAAATGCATTGGCTTCGTTTAACCTATCCGCAAAAATCTTTTCAAAATTAAGCCCGAACGGGCTGTCCTTAATTTCTGCCGGATTTTTTGTAAGTCGCAACCTGATCACTGAAGTCTGGCCGGCACCGATATTTACGGTATAATGCGCTGCAGCTTTTGTACCCTGCTTTTCGGGGTTCACAGCACCCGCGTTGCCATATACAACATAATCATTTATGCCATCCTTAACATGCGGGCTTTCGTTTTTGGATCCAGGAAAAAGTCTTTCATGGTTCGTTTCATTTTCTGTAAATAACAAAGGCACATCGGCATCACAGGCTAATATGAATTCACCCAGTAGTGGATGGCTTGCTGTGATAGCGCTAATACCTGGTTTTGCATTAACCTGCCGGAGGTTTGGTTTCACTTCGGCCCTGTTAGATTCTGCGATCCAGGCTGACCAGTCGTTCCGGAACCAGAGTGTTGGCACCAGGTGCAGTTCAGCTGCTTCAGGCCCACGGTTAGCTGCGCTGATTTTCACCAGTATATCTTCAGGTCCGGCTTTAGCATACTCGACGAAGACATCGAAATACCGGTTCTCATTAAATATACCGGTATCGAGGAGTTCGTACTCCATCTCTTCGCGTGAACGCCGGCTGTTCACTTGTTCAAGGTCAAGATAAGGATAAGCCGCCTGCGGGTACTTGTACAACATTTTCATGTAAGAGTGCGTCGGTGTACTGTCGAGGTAGAAATAATATTCCTTTACATCTTCCCCATGGTTACCCTGGCTGTTGGTCAATCCGAACATACGCTCCTTGAGGATGGGATCTTTCCCATTCCACAGGGCTAATGCAAAGCAGAGATGCTGTTTGTCATCGGAAATGCCGGCGATACCATCCTCACCCCAACGGTATGCACGCGAGCGGGCATGATCGTGGGTGAAGAAATTCCAGGCATCACCATTTTCGCTATAGTCCTCACGCACAGTACCCCACTGGCGTTCACTCAGGTAAGGCCCCCATTTTTTCCATGGGAGTTTATTTTCTCTTGCTTCCTGGAGTCTCTGCTTTTCCATAATATAAAATTTTATAATTAACCCGAATACATTTATAATTCTATTTAGCCTTCTTTTGTTTTTTTACCAAGTACATTTTAAATGTCATACCGAAGGCATCTACGGTCTGGATCTCTGGCTGGTGCTCAAACTGGTGGTTCCAGAAAACTTCATAGTTCGTCCTTTTTGTTACCCTTAATTCAACCCCCAGCTGGGTCCTGAAACGGTTGACAGCGCTATTACCGAAGTTGGCAAAGTATTCTACAAACCCATAGGCTGTAAAAATCAGGTATTGGGTCCGCAAGTCCTTTTCAACGTTCAATCGCGGCCGGTAGCGGCTTTTAAATTCACCGTTATTTATCCGCCAGTCGAAACGGTTTTTGTTGGTAAGTAACATTGCCCAGGGCAGGTAGAACCTGGCATCCGCCTCAGTAACGATCATGCTCTCTTTGAAAGGGTCTTCTGAACTCGGCGGGGTGGCACTATATTGATAACCACCCCTAAAGAATATATACTTTCCGGGAAGACTATCAGCATGGCTATAGTTGGAGTGGATTTTCTTTACTATAGGAAACGTGAAATAGTCAACAAACAGTCCTATTGCTCCATCAGAATAGGATGACTCATCGAGTTTAGTCCCGCCAGCGGTTCCGTATAACCGAAACCTATGATTAATAGTATAATAAGCATCAATAGAGGGCCAGACTTCCTGGGCCTTTTTTGAAAGCTGTGACATTACCTCCGATCCCGATCCAACCAGTATCAGGGCCAGGGAAATTTTTAAAAAAAAATTACGGTTTGGCATAGACGCTGCTTTCTCTCGCCTGGATCAAAAAAAATTACTATTCACTAGGTGGAGTAAATTTATACCCCAGCTGCCGCAACACATCTGCTTCATTGTAAAAGGTCCTGCTCAACACGATTTTCCCGTTCTTAATTTTGTAAACAGCATTCACCCAGGCATGTACCGGCCCCCGGCCATCCTTGTATTTAATGGCAATTTCGGCCCAGTTGGAAACCCAGTTACCCGGCTCAGCCTCTTCACCCTCTTCTACCGTTACCGCAATATTTTGAAAGCGGGTATACTTAACTGATTCATAAAGGTTTTCTGAATTATACTTAAAGCCTTTAAGGGCTTCTTCTTTGTTGACTGAATCACCATAAGAAGGACCAAATCCTTTGTAATTATCTGCAAGCAGGGAGTCCATCGTCACAGCATCCTTGGTTTCCACAGCATGCAGAAACTTTTTGGCAAGGGCAAGGTTTTCTGTTCTTATTTTATCAGCAGGAGCAGATGGCGCTGAACATGAATAGAGGCAGGTAATTATAACTGCGAAAAAGATAAGCTGCTTCATAAATGAAAAATTTTTATTGTTGTCGGTTTATTTAATCGTGTACCCTTTCCCTTCAATACATGCTGAAAAAGCTTTCTGGAAGCTATTTTTCATATCCTGCTCTGTTTTTGCAGCTGCAGCCTCCGCTTGCTTGTTTTGCTCGGCCTGCGCCTGTTTGCCTTGACGCCTTCCGGCCACACCGCCGGCAACAGCGCCAATAGCTGCACCCTTACCTGCATCGCCCGCTATGGCACCAATGGCCACACCCACTGCCGCACCTTTGGCGGCACCTTTTACAGCCCCGCCGGTTGGACCGGTTTGAGGCGGTGGCGCTTCTACTTTAGGCAGGTTCAAAGGATCAATGCCAGACTGTTCCACAGCCCAGTTATAACAAGCAAACTCATCCTTTTTTTGCTGGTCCTTGCTTTGTCCCTTAGAAGGAAAAACATATAATTTCATCGTGTTTGAAATCTGGTTATACGTCATCTTAGCCGTATCGGGTACGGTTGGTGCTGGTTGCTGGGCCATTGCGTTTTGACCCCCCAGCAGAAAGAAAGCTGCTGCGATACCCTGGATAAACCTGTTTTTAAAATACCTTGTTTTCATCTTAGTTTATTTACTATAACAATTGAATTATTTCTTAACCTCGATCTTTACATTGCCCAATTTGCCATTGAACTTTGAAGAAGCCCCGTAATCGGTTACATAAGTTCCCTCATCAACACCCACATCTGCAAGGTCGTCCACTGAAAATATGCCGGGCTGTGTCTTTTCAATATGGCCCTCAGCAACTTTATTCCCATCCACATTGATGCTAAGCAAACCGCCTTTACCTGGTCCGCCGCCATCGTAGGCGAAGTTGTAAACCAGTGTATGCTTACCTGGCTTAATTGCCTGCGAAGCGATAACTGAGTAGGATTGCAGGCCAAGGTAGTTATAGGCAAATGCAGGTTTGCCAGCCTTCAGGTAAAATGATACACCACCAAACCTGCCACCCTGGCAAACGATTACTCCATTCCCATTTGCAGTAACATCAACATCTGCTGTAAGGTTATAAGAGGTATTTCTTAAACTAATGAAAATATCAACCCCCATTCCTGTCATCCCGTCACCGAGTAACATAGTATTGCGTCCTTCCATAACCGTTGGCCTTCCAACTAATTTGGCGTCTGTTCTTTCCAGGAAACGGTCATCCAGGGGAAGTACATGATACTTTTCGGCTTCTTTCATAAACAAAGCCTGCAGCGCTTTCAGTGTATCAGGATATTTATCCGCCAGGTTGTTGGCAAGGCTGAAATCTTCAGTCACTTTATACAAATCCCACACATCCGCCTGTAAGGTATTAAGGGGTTTGGGGCGCCAGGCCGGCCTGTGAATTGTCCTTGCAAACCACCCGTCTTTATAAAGGGCCCTGTTCCCGAACATTTCAAAATACTGCAGGGTATGCCGCTCTTTTGCATTGGCATCTTTAAACGTGTAGGCGAGGCTTGTACCTTCTATGGGATCCTGTTCTATACCATTCACCATTTTAGGGGAAGGGATACCCGTAATTTCATAGATGGTTGGGGCAATATCAATCACATGCCCGAATTGTGAACGGATCTCGCCTTTGGCCTTAATGCTTTCGGGCCAGTGAATAACCATACCATTACTGGTTCCCCCAAAGTCAGAACTAACCTGTTTTGTATAAGAAAAAGGCGCATCCATGGCCACGGCCCATCCTGCAGCAAAATGCGGGTATGTACTGGGTGACCCCCATTCTTTATAATGCTTCAGCATATCAGGGACAGTTTCCACGACTGCATTGAAATAGGTCATTTCAGAGAACATACCGTTCATTTGGCCTTCCGCGCTGGCACCATTGTCGCCTGCTATAAAAATGAAAACGGTGTTATCCATTTTACCTAAATCTTCAAGGGTAGCAATAAGCCGTCCTATTTCATGATCGGTGTGTTCGGCAAAACCTGCATAAACTTCCATCTGCCTGGTGAACAATTTCTTTTCATCAGCAGAAAGCTTATCCCAATCCTTTATATCAGCAGGCTTAGGCGCAAGCTTGGTATTTGGTGGTACGATGCCCAGTTTTTTCTGTCGTTCGAGGGTTTCTTCCCGAACCTTATCCCATCCCTGGTCAAATTTCCCTTTGTATTTATCCGACCATTCGGCAGGAACATGGTGCGGCGCATGTGTTGCACCAGGGGCATAATACATGAAGAAGGGTTTGTCGGGTGTTATTGACTGCTGGAACCTTACCCATGAAATCGCATGGTCGGTCATATCAACAGTAAAATGGTACCTGGGGTCCTTTGGAATTTCCACCTGGGTAACGCCATCATACACTAACGGGGCATATTGGTTGGTTTCCCCACCCAGGAAGCCATAGAATTTTTCAAACCCCGATCTCGTAGGCCAAAAATCCTGGGGGCCTGATGGTGAAATTTGCCAGGTGGGCACTTCATGGCTTTTACCGAAAAATGCAGTATTGAAACCGTTCTGGCGAAGTACTTCCGCCATTGGCGTTATCGTCTGGGGCCTCATGGAAGTGTTACCCGGAAAAGCAGTGGCTGTTTCCGTAATAGATCCCATGTTTACTGAGTGATGGTTATAACCGGTTAACAAGGCTGCCCGGGTTGGTGCACAAAGTGAGGTCGTGTGAAAATTGTTATACCTGATACCACTCTGGGCGAGCTTATCCAGGTTGGGCATATGTACAGGCCCCCCAAAAGCTTCAGATACCCCGAAGCCCATGTCGTCAATTAAAACAATCACTACGTTAGGTGCTCCCTTCGGTGCTTTCACCTCAAAACGTTCAGGCGCCTTGGCATTACGGGCATCGAGCTCAGAGTAGGTCTGGCGTTTAGGTTCCTTAATAGGAAGGACTGTACGGTCCATTTCACCTGCTGGTTGTACAGTTCCCGTTTCTTCCTTTCCAGTTCCAGCGCCTTCAGGCTTCTTCTGGTTGCAACTGAATAACCCGATTGCTATTATTGCAAGCAGCAGATAAAAGGCGGATGGCCTTAATTGTTTTAAATAGTGCATCATAATTAATTAAAGGAAAGCATAATTCAAATTTGAAATACGCTCTGTACTTATTTTGATAAAAGTATGCATGAACGGAAAAGCCTATACATGACTTTCATCAGGCACTATGATGATATCCCTCAAACGGGGAACAAAACATACGGTTTCCAAAAGGTCAATTACACATTCGCCGCCTGCCAGATGAACCAGGTATTTAAAAGGATATAAGCAACCAGTACCAAAACAGCCATACGTTTATCAAAACGCCTGGCAGCTTCTACCCTGTTTGCCTTTACCAGTTTCATCGTGTACGTTGTTGCTGTAATTATGCCAAAAATGAAAAACAGGGTAAGGCCGTGTAAAGTATCCACCAGCGTAAACGAGGAGGATTCGGGCAGGGAAGAATCAATAATGTATTTATTACCAATCACGGCAAACAACGAACCAACGCTAAGCCCAAAACGGGAATCGATTCCGTCATAATGGATGTAAAAGCAGATATAGGCAATCAGGAAGGCGATGTACATACCCAGGAACATTTTCCAGAACAGCCCGGTCGCATCGCGATGGATGGTCATCCGAACCCTGAAATTGCTGTAATCCATATGTTGTTTGGAAAGCGACTCATCCCCGAATGCTGTTTCATAAGCCTTCACTCCGGTTTGCAACACACAACTGTCAATAAGCCATCCATTTAAAGCAAAGCGGGGGTCATAATGCCTTCCGGCCGTATCGGCTTTAAACACCAGGGAATTGACATCATACTGGGAATTTTCAATGGAGAGCCTGAGTTTCTGCTGGTCAAACGGGAAATTATTGATCTTCCAGGAATCCTTCATCACACATTGCAGCTTCATCATCAGGGAAACCCGGCCATTGGAACTATCTATGGTGGAGAACGATTTGGTTACGCTTTTCGCCTGCGGGATCTCCAGGTTATCCACAAAATTGAAATCCTTGTTCTTATACTTCAGCCACAACCAGCAATTGACCACATACTCTTTCTGCTTGAAATCAATATCATGGATGCTGGTAATATAAATACCGGCAATAACCGTATCGGGTGGTGCTTGCTGCGCGTAATTTGCTTTCGGAAAACAAATAAAAAGTATTACTAATAACCCGATACCATGCTTTCTCATAAATATGGCTGTATGGCTATGAAATTAAGGGAAGCCGGGGAAACTCCAAGCAGTGCTGTTGAAAATGGCAGGCAGCGCTTTAACTTTACAACCGAAATGAAATATGCATTCCTTCTCTTACTGCTTTTACCTTTTGCGCTAAAAGCCCAGGTGTACCGTGGCCGCCTGGTGGATGGCCAATATAAAACAGCCATTGATGCTGCCACCATTTTAACAACAAAAGGATATTCCGCTATATCAGACAAGGATGGCTATTTCAGTATCAAAGCAGGTCCATCAGATTCTATCTTTATATCTAAAGTTGGTTATCTCGGTAAATCAATGTTAGCCACCACAAACAATACGGCTAATGTCATTTACCTCAGCCAGGCAATGGCTTCCCTTGATGAGATAGTGGTCGTCGCCAAACTGGACAATGCCTTACTCAGCAATATGCACAAGATTGATTTAACCACCCGGCCGTTAAATAACTCACAGGAAATTTTACGGATGGTTCCCGGTTTGTTTATCGGGCAGCATGCCGGCGGGGGGAAGGCAGAACAACTGTTCCTTCGCGGGTTCGATGTTGACCATGGCACAGATGTGAATATCAGTGCCGACGGTATTCCCGTGAATATGGTAAGCCATGCCCATGGCCAGGGTTATGCAGACCTGCATTTTGTAATTCCTGAAACCATTGAAAAACTGGATTTCGGGAAAGGCCCCTACTACGCAGATAAAGGTGATTTTACCACGGCGGGTTATGTAGCCCTGCATACTTTTAATGAACTCCCGAAAAATATGGTGCGGGTGGAAGGCGGTATATTTAATACGCTAAGGACTGCCGGACTCTTCAATGTCATTCAACCGTCCCAAAAACAAAATGCATATATAGCCGGCGAACTATACTTTACAGATGGACCGTTTGAACATCCGCAAAACCTGGAAAGGTATAACCTGTCGGGCAAGCACCAGTTCCATTTCAAAAACGCCACCCTCACCACACAGGCTTCTACATTATACAGCAAATGGAATGCAAGTGGCCTGATTCCCGAACGCGCAGTGGCAGATGGAAGCATAGGCTGGTTTGGCGCAATTGACCCGAACCAGGGCGGACAGACCTCCCGTACCAACCTAAGCACAAAGCTGACCAGCCGGCTTAAGAATGGGGGGACAATGGAAAACCAGGTGTACTATTCCAACTACAATTTTGAATTATACAGCAACTACACATTTTTTAAAGAAGACACAATACATGGTGATCAGATCCGGCAAAAGGAAAACCGCAACCTCTTTGGCTACAACGGCAGCTTTACAAAGGAAAAGTATCTCCGGAACGGCGCCAGCCTGCTGTTTAAAGCAGGGGCAAATTTTCGCCATGATGATATCAGGAACCTGGAACTTTCCAGGACCTACCAGCGTACTGAGGTTACTGAGCCAATGTCATTCGGGCCAGCCAGGGAAACCAGCCTTTCAGGCTATTTGAGTGAAACCTATAAAAAAAATAACTGGACCATTAACGGTGCTTTGCGGTATGATTATTTCAATTTCCAATACCGAGATGACCTCAATAGCCTTCCCAATAAATCAGTTGGCAAAGGCATCCTGGGTCCAAAATTGAACTTACAATACCAGGCATCAAAGCAAACCGCCCTATACCTTAAAGCCGGAAGGGGATTTCATAGTAATGATGCCAGGGTGGTAATCCCCGAAAACGGCCAGAATGTTTTACCTGCAGCATGGGGCAGTGACCTGGGGATAATTACCAAGCCCTTAAAGAATATGCTGGTCAATGCTGCTGCCTGGTTTTTATACCTTGACCAGGAATTCATTTATGTCGGCGATGAAGCTGTTGTTGAGCCAGGTGGGAAAACCTTTCGCAAGGGCATTGATGTTTCAATCAGATATGAGATTTTTAAGCACCTCTTTGCCGACATAGATGCCAATTATACCATTGGCCGTGCTATAGACGAACCGAAAAATGCACAGTACCTGCCCCTTGCCCCCAAATTCAGCAGTACCGGTGGATTAGCCTACACTGGCGTAAAATTCAATGCCGGATTGCGTTACCGTTGGTTGGGAAACAGGCCGGCCGATCAAACTAACACGGTTATTGCCAAAGGATATTTTATCACTGACGCTAATGCAACCTGGCATTTCAATAAAACATGGAGTGCAGGTCTCGTAGCAGAAAATATTTTTAACCTAAAATGGAAGGAGACGCAGTTCCTTACAGAAAGCAGGTTATACAATGAGCCCATCCCCGTGGAAGAAATTCATTTTACTCCCGGTACCCCATTTTTTGTAAAAGCAAGGCTAACCATAGAATTTTAATTTAACTTTCTGGTAGCAATCCCCCCTATTTTCCCGTTTTTACATTTCTTATCAAATAAAAAGCTTTGTCATGGAACCATCATCCTCCACAGTAATAACCGTTTCCACCACCGTTAATGCCCCGATGGAAAAGGTCTGGGACTTCTTCAACGAACCTGGCCATATCACCCACTGGTACCATGCCTCGAAAGACTGGCATGCGCCGGCAGCATCCAGCGATTTCAGGGATGGCGGTAAGAGTACCATCCGGATGGAAGCCAAAGATGGTAGTACCGGGTTTGATTTCGTATGGACCTACGATTCTATCATCCCTCATAGATTGATCACTTATACCATTGCCGATGGCAGGAAAGTGGAAGTGAGTTTTCAGCTATCTGATGAAGGTATAATTGTTACCGAAAAATTCGAGGCTGAAAAGACTAACCCAATAAATCTGCAAAAAGATGGCTGGCAAGCCATACTTGACAGTTTTAAAAAGTATACCGAGTCCCGTTAACCAGCCTAACCATTGATCTTATGGCCCTGCAAAAAATAACTCCCTTCCTCTGGTTCAATAATGAAGCAGCAGAAGCAGCTGCCTTCTATACAACAATATTTAAAAATGCAAGGATCATTAGCTCCAATCCAATGGTCACCAATTTTGAACTGGAAGGCCTGCAGATCGCAGCTTTAAATGGTGGCCCGCATTTCAAATTAACCGAAGCATTTTCATTTGTCATCAACTGCGAAACGCAGGAGGAAATTGATTACTACTGGGGAATGCTTACGGAAGGCGGCGAAGAATCGCGGTGCGGCTGGCTGAAAGACAAATTCGGCTTATCATGGCAGGTAGTTCCCACAATCCTGGGGGAGCTCATGAATGACCCGGAGAAATCACCACGCGTGATGAAAGCATTTATGCAAATGAAAAAGTTCAATATTGATGAATTACTGAACGCTTAAAATCCTGTAAAATGGCTGCCACAATTGATGAGTATATTGCTGGTTTTCCAAAAGATATCCAGGTACGATTAGAGCATATGCGGGCAATAATCCGTAAGGCTGCCCCTGAGGCTACGGAAACCATTGGTTATGGGATCCCGACATTTAAGCTTGACGGCAACCTGGTACATTTCGGTGGATTTAAAGCGCATATCGGTTTTTTCCCGGCGCCATCCGGATTAAAAGAATTCCAGGAGGAGCTTTCGAATTTTAAAGGGTCGAAGGGCGGGGTCCAGTTCCCATATGACCAACCACTACCGGTTTCCCTAATTACAAAAATTGTCAAATACCGGATTGGTGAAAACCAAAAAAAAGCCCTGGCTAAGAAAGCCAGGGCTAAGAAATAGAAATCGTATTAAAAGTTTACAAACTCCAGCCTTCACGGTACTGGCGTTTAACAAACTGGTTAGCTTCATCGAAGTTGGTGATCTTCATATTTGGACCATCCCAGAGTAATTTAATATGACGGCCCGGGTAATCAAAGTCATCACCTTTTGCATTTTTCTTCCGGATGTCAAAGCTACGGATGGCAAGGTTACCCATCAGCACACTTTCCGTTAAGGGACCAGCGATATCAAAATGTGAGCTCAGGTTCTTTGCTTTATCACTGCCATAACCGGCAATAGCTGCTTCAACCCAGGCTGCATAGTGACCATCTTCGCCATTTTTTACGCGGGCAATTGTTTGGGGCACTTTAACTTCCTTAGTTCTTGAAGTGGGCAGCAATTGCGGGTTTACTGCATATGTGCCGGCCATCATTTTACCTTTTGTTCCATAAAACAGGATACCATTACCGCCATCTCCCATTTCTTCATTGGCACCCAGTTCCGCCGGACGTGATGGCTGTATTCCACCATCCATCCAATGCAATTCGATATCTGGTTTACCATTTTGACCCTTAAAGTTTAATGTGATATGGGAAGCAATCGGGCCACTTTCAGGGAAATAACCACTGTCCCAGTTTTGAATATATTTTGTTGCCACACTGCACTCGGCACTTGTGGGGTAACCCAATCCCAAAACAGCAAATGCCGGGGACATAATATGGCAGGCCATATCACCCAAAGCACCGGTACCGTAATCCCACCAGCCACGCCAGTTAAACGGCAGAATACCATCAAAATAATCACGCTTTGGTGCAGTACCCAACCATAGATCAAAATCAAGTCCGGCCGGGATCGGTGAAGAAGTAGAAGGACGGCCTACACCCTGGGGCCAGATCGGCCTGTCTGTATAACAATAAATGGTATGCACATCACCAATCACACCGGCATTGTACCAGTCCTGCAATTGACGTACACCATCACCTGAAGATCCCTGGTTACCCATTTGCGTAACCACTTTATATTTATGCGCAGCCTCGGTAAGCATCCTTGCTTCGTAAATATCGTGGGTCAGCGGCTTTTGAACGTAAACATGTTTGTTGAGGGACATAGCAGCCATTGCAGCAACAGCATGTGTATGGTCTGGTGTTGAAACCGAAACTGCGTCTATAGATTTATGTTCCTTGCTAAGCATCTCGCGGAAGTCCTTGTAGAATTTCGCTTTGGGAAATCTCTTCCTGGTTTCCACACACTGGCGTTCATCAACATCACAAAGGAACCCGATATCTGCTTTCCCACTATCGAAGAAATTCTTGATATCACTGGTACCTTTACCACCAGCACCAATGCCTGCAACAACCAGGCGGTCACTTGGGGCAATAAACCCACGACCCAGTACATGGCGTGGCACAATCATGAATCCAGCTGCAGTTAACGCTGAATTGCGGATGAAATTCCGCCTTGAATCCGAACCTACCGTTTTCTTTTTCATTATCATGTATTTTTTAATACTTATACAACCTTTTCAAATAATTCCAGTAAGCTAATAAAAAACGTTGAATTATAATGCGGTTTTGACCAATTGTTCAATGGCTGTAACAACCTGCAATTCACAACGCCCCCCCTGTTCTTTTGCTTTTTTGGTAATTTGCAGGCTCTTCGTCTCCCAACCCAGTGGCGGCTTTTTACCAGAGGTAATAAATTGCAACGCTTCAATGCCAACTTTTGCGATCTGAGCTAAATGTTCAGACAAATTAGCTGCTTCTTTCAGTACCGGGGATTGTTGTATTAGTTTTTGAAAAGCAACATCATTATTTTTCCATAGTTCAAGGCTTTTCCGTAGTTCGGGAACCACCTTAGCGTCTTTCGACTGGCAAAAAGCGGCAACCAGCTTCCTGAATTCCCTTGCTGTTTTTTGGTCGGGCGTTGCTACATCAGCAATTTTGGTATAGGGAGAAAATACCGTGTACATGGTATCCCCTTCATTCCTTTCATACAGCTTCAATGGCTCAATTACATTCACCAATACTTCCAGTGCCTGGGTATTGTAGCCGTTAACCAGCCTGCGCATCAGCATGCCTTTGTTTTTTAACTGCGTTGTACCCAGGCCTTCCAGGTATAAATCAATTTTATCCAGTCTCCGGTACATATCATCCACATTATTTACCGACTGGGATGACCACAAACGCTCAGCAATAGCCGCAGTTCTTGGCCAGATACGGGAATCCACTGTTTCCGGCGTTACATGTTCCGTCCACATGGTAGCTTCCCCACCCACAATAAATTTTTGCTCTTCCTTTGTAAGCGGCGTGTTAACCGGAACAGGATCTACGAGGTAATGATAATCTGTGGGTTGTATCAGGTCAATATAATAGCCTGTAGATAGCAAACTTGTATATCCCTGCCTGGCAGCATCTACCAATGATTCCAAACCCCGCCATGACTGTATCATAATATCATGCGGAACACCCGGGCGGAAAATCTCATCCCAGCCCATCATTTTCTTGCCGTTTTTTTTCAGGATCGGCAGCAACCGGCTGATAAATTCCGTCTCGAGTTCGCGGTAAGTGGTCATGCCTTTTTGCTGCATGTAAGCCTTAATCTCGGGATTGCGGTCCCAGTCCTTGCCGGTATTTTCATCGCCGCCGATATGAAAATATTCATCCGGGAATAAGGCAGCCATTTCTGTAAACAGGGTATCTAAAAACGCATAGGTATACGGTTTAGTAACATCGAGCGCAGGATCGAAAACCCCATAATACCGTTGCAGTTCATAGTCGCGTTGCACACTGGCCAGTTGCGGGTACGCTTTCAGCATGGCCGTGCAATGGCCGGGCACATCAAACTCAGGCACAATCCTGATACCCCGCTGGTCGGCATAGGCTATAATCTCCTTTATATTTTCCTGCGTATAAAAATTACCCTCGGCGCCAACAGAGGTTAACCTTGGATAAACTTTTGATTCAATGCCAAATAGCTGGTCCTCGGTAAGGTGCATGTGAAACACATTCAGCTTAACGGCAGCCATTGCATCCAAGGTTCGTTTTACCACATCCATCGGCATCCAGTGGAGGGTTATATCAAGCAACAGGCCGCGCCAGGGAAAACGCGGTTCATCGTAAATCTCTACGCCAGGAAAATAGTAGCCCCCCTTTTGCACACTAACCAACTGCTGGAGGGTTTCCAATGCCCGTATTGCGCCAAGATCAGTATTGGCAGTGATCTTCACCTGTTTTGAACCCGTAATTAAATGATAACTCTCATCTTCCTGTAAATTCAGTTCGGCCTTGCGCTTCACATCAATCAACAGTGTTGCGGAAGAGCTGGAATCCTTAGGGGTAATATTACCCTGGGTGAAGAAAAATCCCATCCGGTTGTCGAGCCGCCTTAAAGCCCTGGAAGCTTCTTTATAAACCCGGTCACCCGGATGTCCAATAATACCAATGGTGAATTGCTTATTGATGGCACAAGAGTTCCCATGTGTTTTCAACGACCTGGGAACCGGCATGAGGTTATAGGTATTGTCCTGCGCAAACAAATGCACCAGGGCAATACAAAAAACAAGCAACAAAATAGTCTTGCGCATAGGTGCTGGGAATTATGCTTTCGCCGGGCGAATGCCTAAACGGTCGCACCAGCCAAGGAATACTTTATAGGTATCATCCAATGCCAGTTTTTGTGCAGCTGTTAAAGGGTTGGGATTTACGCGGCTGGTAACTTCAATAGGCAGCCCTCTTTTATGCAGGAAATATTTTGCACTGAGGGGATAATTCTGCCCAACGATATCTTCAGTCTTTGTGAGCTGTGCCTGCATCCATTTCACATCTTCCTGGCGATCGGGATTAGTGGAATTGTTGCACATCCACACCAGGATTTCAGGATAGAAATTTCCGCAGATAGCAGACATGCCTTTTGCACCGGCCTGCAGGGAATACATGGTATTGGCAACGCAGGCATCATAGAATTCCAGCCTGTTGTTACCGATCATGGCTATTTTCTCCTTTACCTTATCCAGGTCAATCGTAGTGTCTTTGTGGTAAATGAACCTGTTGGTACCCAGCATATATTTAAATACGTAAGGGGTAATAATCCTTTTATAAGGAGAAGGACATTCGTAGGTACCTAAAGGAATATTATCAGTGATGGAAAGGAATTTGTCTAAATTGGCAATCAGCACGTCATCTGATTCTTCCTTTTTTGCAAAATGCGAGGTTATTAAAATAACTGCGTTAACACCGGTATGGTACATCTGCTTTGTGAAATCGGCTTTTTGCTCCAGGGTATCTCCAAATGAGCCCGTTGCAACAACAGACATCGCGCCGTTAACCTGTTTTACCACATGCCGGCCGAGTGATAATCTTTCTTCCGGGCTCAGGCTATACATTTCACTGCTGGCGCAATTAGCGAAAAATCCTTTAACACCGGCAGCTCTGTAAAAATCAACCAGCCTCGAAAGACAATCATAATCAATTGAGCCATTTTGCTTGTACGGTGTAACCATTACGGGTACAAACTTTTTATCACTGGCGAATGGATTGATAACCGGTGATTTTTGTGCAGCATATATTTTTTCACCTACTGTAGCCGAAAGGGCAACACCAGCAGATGCCGCAGCAATTTTCTCCAAAAAAATCCGCCTTGATGATTTATTTGTTGTTTTCATGCCAGAATGTTTTTTGTTTAATTATTGGCCGGGCTTATTGATTAGCGTCCACCCTTATTTTAATTACAATTTTCTTTACCACATCATAACCTTCTGCCTTAATGGTCGGGCGATGGGCATCATTGGGAAAAAATAAAAAGAATTTACCAGGTTCTGTGGTATAATACTTTCCGTCTGCCGTATAATTGACCACATCTACCGTATATGGTTTTGTAATGGTAGCCTTTGATGCATCTGCAATACCAATGATTTCCTTTCCTTTTATTATATACTGCAGGTCGATATATTTCCTGTGTGATTCCCACTTCACTTCCTCCTTTGGATGGGATGGTGCTTCAGTTACAGAGGCAAATACATCTTCACCAACAATAGGATACTTACCGGGTTTTATTTCATCCAGGTTTTGTTCCTTTAAAAAAGCGAAAGCCGCATCCCACCATTTTTGGTTGGTATGGTAGGCTGTATAAAACGCAGGCTTATTTACTGTTTGATGGGGTTCAAGTGCTAAACCATTTGCCCATTCCTTTTTTTTGACCCATTTTTTGGCAGTCTTATTGGATACAGCCTGGGCTGGTTGTTGGGCAAGGCCGGCAAAACTCATCATAGAAAGTAATAGTGAAAAGCAAATCGTCTTCATGTAATTTTTATTAAGGCATATCCCAGTAAAGCGGGAGTTTTTTTCTTAGGAAGGCAACACTTCTTTCTAACTGGTCCATACCGTCAACCCCGTCCTCAATACTGATCCATCCATCAAAACCAACTTGTTTCAGTGTAGAGAAAATGGCGTCGTAATCATTAAGCCCCTTCCCGATTTCACCATGGCTCAATCGTTTAGCATATCCGGCTGCGCCGCCCTCTTCTTTCCGGAGGTCTTCAATGGTCCCTTCTTTCAGGTAGCGGTCGCTGGCATGCATGGTTACCACGCGTTTGGCTATACGCTTTAATAAGTCAAGCGGGTCTTCACCAGCCAGGTAGGTATTGCTGGGATCGTAGTTCACCCCAAAATTAGGATGGTTAACTGCATCCACCAGCGCGCAAAACACATCAGCTTTCTGGGCAAATTCCGGGTATTCCCAGAAATCGTCCTTGTAATGGTTTTCGAGGATCAGGGTAATATTTCTTTCCTGGGCGTAAGGAAGGCATTCGTAAATACAATCCGCTGCGAGTTTCACACCTTCTTCCATCGACAATTCAGGGCGCCGTTGTCCGGATAACACCCTGCAATAACTGCCACCCAGTGCATAGGTCATATCAATCCAATACTTTTCCTTGGCAATTTCCTTATCGCGGAATGCTTTATCAGGATGTGTAAAATCTGGTGAGCAGCACATCATGGGAATGGTTTTACCATGGTCTTCAACCATGCTGCGAAACTTACTCCAGTTTTTTTGGTCGGCCATCTGTAAAAAACCGGCGTACCATTCCAGGCCTTCGACATCCAGTCCTGCTGCCAGTTTGATCCATTCTTCAACAAGCATGGAACCGTCCTTACAGAGTGCCTGCATAAATGCTTTGGGAAATACGGCAAGTTTAGGCATGCGCAATAATTATTTAGAAGTTTTTATAGTTGAGGTATCTTTTGGCGGATTGCGGCCAATAAATGGATATTGTTCCAGGTCCATTACCTGCCCGCTGACAGGTCCGCTCTCATCGGCCAGCCAATATACTGCAGCAGCAGCAATTTCAGATGGTTTAAGGATACGGCCGGCAGGTGCATACACAGACGGTAAATCCTTGTACCAGTCATCCGCAAGGCCGTGCGTCTTTTTTCTTTGTATTTCTGTTTCAGTAAGTACCCAACCCGGATTGACCTGGTTAACCCTGACCCCATTTTCGCGAAATAAGGTATCACCCAAATTCCTGGTCATGGTCATTAAGGCACCCTTTGAAATGCTATATGCAAAAAGGTTTGGCTCACCACTGTACGCATTAACAGAACCGATATTTAATACTGCACCACGCTGCATTTCCAGGTAAGGCAATGCGGCTTTGATAAGGTTAAAAGGTGCAATTGTATTAACAGCAAATATCCGCTCTAAAAATTTTGTATCAGTGGTTTGAATATTTGAAGAAGCAACCATGGCAGCATTATTCACTACGGCATCCAGTTGCCCAAACTTTGTAATGGCAACTTCAACCAGTCTGCCGGCAGCACCTTCCCTGCTGATATCTTCAATGTGCAACACTGCCCTATCATTGCCCAGCAGGTCGAGTACTTCCTGGCCCCATTCTTCTTCGAGGCCATGCAATACAATCCTGGCGCCTTCCTGGGCACAGCGCAAAGCAATAGCTTTGCCAATACCCGTGGTACTGCCTGTGATAATAATGACCTTATTTTCTAACCGCATAAATTATACTGGTTTTAAAACACTTTTCACGACTTCACCTTTGTGCATTTTTTCGAATGCTTCGTGCCATTCTGTTATTGGCCATACACCACCAATAATAGGTTTAACATCCAGTTGCCCGCTTGCAAGCAGAGCAATTACTTTTTCCCATACAGGCCAGTTATGACTGAAGCTTCCCTGTAAGGTGATATTTTTTTGTACCAGCGGATCAAGGGAAAAGCCCAGTGGCTGGGGGCCCCATCCAACTTTAGTAATATGTCCGTTAGGGCGAACCAGGTCGAGGGCAATTTTCAGTGTAAAGCTTGTACCTGCTGCATCAATAATTACATCTGCACCCAAACCATCAACTTTTCTTGCCCATTCTGTTGCATCACCAACAATAGATTCGCAACCATATTGTTCGGCAATGGCCAACCTTTTGCGGTCAGCTTCCAATCCGGTTACAGCAACCTGTGCGCCACAAAGTTTCGCAACAGCTGCACACAAAATGCCGATGGTTCCGGGTCCGATCACAATAACACGATCGCCGGGTTTAATACCGGAATTATTTACAACTGCATTATACGCCACGCAACAGGGTTCGGTCAGGCAGGCCTGTTCGAAAGGAAGTTCATCCGGAACACGGTGCAGGCATCTTGCAGGCACTTTTACATATTTTGTCATGGCGCCATTCACACCATAACCAAATCCTTTACGGTCGGGATCAAGGTTATACAAACCAATCCTGGACATAGGACTGGCCATATTCACAACCGCTGCAGTTTCACTGACTACCCTGTCACCAATTTTCCAGTTGGCAACACGGCTGCCCAATTCAACGATATGCCCGCCGAATTCATGGCCCAGCACTACCGGGTAATTAACGGTCCAGCTATGGTCAGCAGTCCATTGGTGCAGGTCACTACCACAAACACCAACATTGGCCACTTCAAGCAGCACATCCTCTTCGCCAATTTCGGGTTTTGCTATTTCCCTTATTTCAACGGATCCTTTTGCAGATGAGTAATTGATTACCGCTGCAGATTTTATCGTAGACATATCAGAACGTTTATTAGATTAATCATGTTTATTTAACAGTAACATCCCCGTAACCATGAATGGTTGAACATATCATGCGGAGTGATGCTTCCAGGTTGCCATCGGCAGTTTTAAAAGCATCGGCATCAATGGTTAAAGGTGCGCCCAGAACAACAAGCGGAGCACCATAAGCCGGACATTGAATGGCCTGTTCCAGGGACAAGCCACCAACTGCCTGTACAGGGATTTTCACGGCATTAACCACTTCGCGCAGCTGGTCTAACGGACTGGGCATGCGTAATCCACGGGCAGCTATGCCCCTCCTTTCATCGTAACCGATATGATGGATTACATAATCACATCCAAGGTCTTCCAGCCACTTTGCAGCTGCAACCATATCGGGACAACCAAGGTTATCGCCCATTACTTTAACACCAAAATCACGGCCGGCCTGTACCACACACTTAATGGTTTCTTCGTGGGCCCTTGCCATAACCACTACATGGGTGGCGCCGGCTTTCGCCATCATTTCCGCTTCGAGGTAACCGCCATCCATTGTTTTCAGGTCAGCCACAATAGGAACATTCGGGAAAGCCTCGCGCAATAACCGGACGCCGCGCAAGCCTTCCGCCAGGATCAGCGGGGTTCCGGCTTCCAGCCAGTCCACGCCGGCACGCATAGCCATTGCGGCAGTCTCTAAAGCTTCGTCAATATTGGTTAAATCGAGGGAAATCTGAACAATTGGTTTCATATACAGCAATTTAAACTATTCTATCACTTTTAAGTAACGCCCCATCCAATAAGGCAAAAGGTATTCATCACCAGCCAGCTCGGACATACCGTTTTCGCCGCCGTCGAGTTCAAAAGCATTCGCATTGTGGCGGTTCATTGGCCTTTCGCCCGGTGGCAAAAGTACCTCAGTAGATTGTTTCCTGAAATTTGCAGGAAGCAGGACGATATCCTTCCTGTGCGAATTTTTAACATTCCATCTAACCAGGTCAAGCGGGTATTCCTGCAAATGCCAGTTAACAGATGGCGCGTCACAAACGCCGGCCGTTGCCAGGGAGATCAGGTTCCAAAGGGCATTCCTTTCCGGCTTTTCAATCTGCCAGTGGTCTGTAATTACCCACTTGTATTGTTCCTGCAATTCAGGGGTAAACGCATAACGGTATAATGGCCAGTAAGTCAAAAAAGCCATTTCATCATCAGAGTGGTTCCAGCCACCAATACCAAGGTCGATGCCCATCCGGATGGTACCCGGGGTCTCTTTTATTTTGGTATAGCTCACCATCATATTCTTCAGGTATCCGTGCTCGTTAATTAATTTATACGCTTCAGTCTTGTATTTTTCTTTTCCAGTTAATGCATATGCTAACTGAAGTCCGGCGAGGATATGGGCACTACCAAGTTTCCGGTCTTCTACTGATTCCGGGAAGGAGTTGATATATTCAGGGTTCCATCTTCCCCATAAAGTGGGTTTGCCATCGGCATCAACGAAATAATAATTATTATCGATAATATGGGTAAGGATTTTATCTATAAAATCTGCCACCCTTTTTTTCTCGCTTTCTGTTTCTGCAACCATTTCATTCAGTACGGATGCAATAAAAATATAGCCGCAAAATTCATCACTGCTGGTGGTTCCTTTCCATTCCCACTCAGGGTCCTGTGAGTCGCGAAAGGCAGCCGGTTCACCAACTTTAAAACCTTTCCGTTCGAAGGTCCTTGCAGGAAAGCCTTTCAAAGGGTTTATGGAAATAATTCTTTCAAAAGCTTCAAAAGCTTCCCAGGCGTAACGCTTGGCATTTTTGTCACCGGTAACAGCGTAACGGAATGCCTGGCTGCCGAGATAAAAAGAAGACCAGAGGCCATCATTATCTGTATCGGTCATTTTTGCCGAAGCAAGGTCGCCAGGTGATTGCAGGGTTACATTTGAAATAAAGCCATACCGGATATGCCTTTGCCTGATTTGATCCTGGAATAAATTGGCCTTATCTAAAAGTGTAAAAGGAATAAATTCAATTTTATTTAATCCGGATGGTGATAAGAAATAAGCATCACCTTTGCTGTCAGCCGCCATAGCAATTACCTTATCCTCATTCAACCATCTCCTGGAAGCATAATACCTGTAGTTTCCGGCGGGCTCTTTCATAAAAGCACCCATTGGTGTACCAGCCCAAACTTTATTGTCAATTACCTGCAGGCAGGAAATATTTTCAACCGGCACTTTGGTTTGTAATGAGAAACTTGAATCACCATTCAATTTATTGATCCCATAATAGCCTTTGGTTGTGCCCAGCACAATTTCGTTTTCCCTTAAAGCCATAGCCTGCAGGCCATTACCTTTATGGATTTGTGTAAAATGGTCATCAGAGAGTTTATATACTCCGTTTGCACTCAGGGCATAGAAAATTCCGTTATTCACCTGCACTGCATTTATCTTATCGGCAGGCTTTTTAATTTCTGTCAGCTTGCCATCCCTGCAGAGGGATACGGCATTTGCGCCAACCAGTAAAACAGTGCCATCTGCAGCCACTGCCAGCTGGTCAAATTTCCCTTTGGGTATATTGAGGTAAGGCACACCGGCATAGCCGTTTGTCAGCCATTTTTCCTCATAGAGGTAAAACAAGTGACCGGTATTTTCCTGTATGGTAATATCCAGCGGTTTTTTTTCTGCAATAGGTGTATACCGAAAATCTTTTACCAGGTCTTTCCCGTTCGTGCGGTAAACACCCTTATTAGTCAGCACATAAACATTATCGTTATAATCGACTACCACTTTTTTCAGGATAGCCCCTTTTAAGGTTTCAGGTAAACTGTATTGAATTGAAACAGGTTGCTTATAGACAGGCTCATTCGCAGGATTACCAAAACAAATGATTTGTGCGAAAAGAAGTACGAAAGTAGTAAGGAAGGAAAAGGATTTTCTCATGCTTTGTGAATGTTGGGATAAACTATTGAAATATGTGGCAAGCATGTATTTATAACATAGAACAAACTGGCCCTATAATAAGGCCAGGATGTTCTATGCTACTAGTATTTAGTTATTACGGGTTAATTGCTTATTGCAATAACCACATTTTTGAAAATTCATTATCTACTGCTGGTGACAGGGTAGATACACCTGCATCGTATGCGTCTTTGTTTTGACCGATTTCAGCACCCGGATAACGATACCGTACCGGGAAATCGCGGGTACCCAGATTACCATTCTGGAAGATATTGGGCAATTTTGTACGACGGATATCAAGGTATGATTCTGTTGAAACAAAGAATAGGGCCAGCCATTTCTGGTCAGCAATTTTCTCCAGATTCGGGGTAGTACCACCTGGTAAAGCAATAGCAGGCTGTGCTAAATAGGTAGAAATATCTGCATCTGAAATACCCCAGCGATGCAGTGAATAAGTAATGCCTTTCCTGTAATAAGCATCGGCATCGCCAGTAATCATTCCCTTAGCAGCAGCTTCTGCCAGGATGAATTGTACTTCATCGCTGTTCATGACCATTGCTTTAAGCAGTGGGTGCGAATTTTCCCGGAATAATTTAGAATACCTGGACACTTTAAAATTACCCACAACACCTCCAGCTTCTACATCGTAATGGCCATTACCGTTTTTCCAGTCACCGGGCATACCTGCAATAAAGCCGGCATAAACTTTATTAGAGTCCAGGATATTTTCAGATTGGGCCGCAATTTCCGCCTTATTCCTGTCTATTAATTCCCAGGTTGAAGTATAGCTATATCCATTAGGATCTGTGGTTGTAAAGCTAACACCATCAAGGGATTTATTACTGGTCCAGGGTTTTTCAACAGGGGCAATCCAAACATGCATACGCGGATCATTTAAACTTGCCAGTTTATCCACCAGCGTTTTACAAGGCCTTCTTTTATCGAACTCCTCATCATCAGGCCAGTTATTGGTACCACCCTTCCAGGAATTTTCGGCTGTTGCCCCAACAAATGGAATGGAAGCATTATCATCAGCTTCTGTAAAGATGGGTTGGGACGGGTCACTGAGAATTGCAGACATTTTAGCTCCCGCATCCGGCATCTTGGCTGATGCACGCATTAAAAGACGAAGCTTTAATGAGTTGGTGAATTTTTGCCATTTTACCTTATCACCGGCGAACATCAGGTCGTAAGTACTTGATAAGGGTTCAGTGCCGCTTGCGATCAGAGCGTTGGCATTGTCAAGTTCTGCCAGCAGACCAGTGTAAATATCCTGCTGGTGGTCATACTTGGGATAAAGAATACCTTCCCTACCCTTCAGCGCTTCGGTATAATAAATATCACCATAGAAGTCTGTAATGTAAGAAAACAGCAACACCCTGAAAGTCGTGAAAATACCTTCATGTGTACTTGAACCTCTATCATGTGTCAGACCGATGGCGCCATCAATTAGCTTAAGGATATTCAAAGCTGCATACATATCATCAGATGGTTGTTTAAACCCGTTATACAGGTTATCACCACCCTGGAAATTCCTCTGCATGTATTGCACTGCAGCTGGCAGTTTGCTGTTATCATAACCAAAGCCCTGGTAAAAAAGACTTGTTTGCTTGATAACAGAAGAAAGCAGGAACGGATCATTTACAGATTCTACAGCATCCAGTTGTTGCTTCTTGTCATAAGACCTAAGGGCATCTTTACTACAGGATGCAAGAGCGGCTATAGAAACGATTGCCAGTGATTTTATAATTAAAGATTTCATATTATTTATTTATTCGATCATTAATAATTTAAAATTCAACGGAAAGTTTGAAGCCATAAGAACGAATGCTGGGCAATGTAGCCCTAAGCACGCCAAGGCCTGTACCTACGCCACTGAAGGCAGATTCAGGATCTTCGTGACGGCCTGATTCGTTCCACTGGATGAGGTTCCTTCCGATAAACGACAGGGTTAAATTATTAAGCTTGTATTTGCTGGTCAGACTGGCTGGTACTGTATAAGCCAATGAAATTTCTTTCATTTTGAAGTTGGTTGCGCTATAGGTTCTTGTTGCAGCAAAATCCCAGATAACATCTCCATAGCTATTATAAGCAAACTGGTAAAAGGTATTGTTAGGATCTGCGCCATTAACTATATAGTCTGCATCGGTTGGCTTATCACCAGTAAAATTCGGGTTAACAAAAACGCCTTTTGCATAACTGGCATCACTCCAGTCTGCGCGCTGGCCATCATTATTAGTATTGATAGCCTCATACTGGCTGGATCCTGCAGCTGGCCATGGTAATCCACCATGCTCAGCATCCCTTCCACCCATCCACCAGGGGTTATTAGGACCAGAACCCAGGGTAGTTGATACCCTACCGTTTGATTCCAGGTATTGCTGGTTAACAGAAACATATTTACCACCTTTCCTGTAACTACCTACCAGGTTAAGCGCGAACTGCTTATAACGCAAAGTCGTGTTAAAGCCCACAATATAATCAGGGTTATAATTACCCAATTTACCACGGTCTTTTTCATCACCTGAAGTCTGGAATTCCCCGCCAGCTCCATCGAGTAGTGGCATTCCGGCATATTTTCCTTCTTTAACCCTAAGGATTGGGTTTTGCTCATAAATATTTCCAATTTCTTCACCAACAGCAATCTTCACCCTTGTTTTTCCATCATAGTCTGCAAATACATAACCATTTGGTGCAAACTGGTCAGAAAGCCTGGTGATTGTTGCTTTGTAATGGGTAAAGCTTCCGGAAATTGTCCAGTTCCAGTCTTTTGTCCTAACCGGGTTAATCGTTAAGCCCATTTCATATCCTTTGCTACGCACATCACCAATATTAGTCAGCATACCAGGATAACCTGTACCCGGTACAGTAGGAATATTGTCAATCTGGTCTTTCTGGTCTTTTATGAAATAAGTGAAATCAAATTTGAGCAAATTTTGCAGCATCCAGATATCAAGTCCTGCTTCCTGTGTAATAGAGTGCATTGGCTTAATATTAGGGTCAACCAATGTAGCATTAATACTTACGGTTTTAGCTGCACCCCAATTGCTCGGATCGTAAGAATAGGTGTCTACTGACCTTTGTTTTACTAGTCCGTTACCTACATCTGCCCAGGCCAACCTTCCCTTAACCAGGTTAAAAATTTCAGGAAGTTTAAACGTTTCTGAAGCTACCCAGCTTAAGGAAGCTGACGGATAGAAATAATTTATTTTTTCTTCCGGCAAAATACCCTTCCAGTCATTGCGACCTGTTATATCCAAAAACAACTGGTTTGCGTAACCAACACTTGCACTACCATAAAGACTATATGTCTGACTTGTTGCCCAACCAGATTGGGATACGAATAATTGTCCCGGCATAGCATTATTAAGTGTAAATAATGCAGGAGTAGATAATTTCGCTGCATTCATTTCCAGGCTATTGTTATTAGTATACTGGTAATTTCCACCGCCAAAAGCATTCAGGGAAAACTTTCCGAAATTTTTATTGTAGGTAAGAATAACATCAGTATTATAGATAGCCATGCTATTCGTTCCAGTAATATACTGCCCGTCACCGGTTTTAAACTTATCTGCCATCTTGGTTTTACCCCATGACTGACGGTATTCGTATTCTTCTTTTACACTTTCCATACCGGTACGCACTACCAGGGCCAATGGCTTGCTCAATTGCCAGTCTAACTGCACTTTCCCAAAGAAATTATCGCGGCCAAACCGGTTAATTTTCTCATAAGTCGACCACCATGGATTGTCGGTATCCACATCAAGGCCATTATCTTTCATAATGGCGCCATTTTGCTGGATATTTTCATAGCCTGTGAGCCAGTAATTTGTCATTTCGCTCAAAGGTTGCAGGTTGGCCGGGAAGTTGAACAATAAGTTATTGATCACGCTGTTTGAACCAACACTGTTTGCTTTATTGGGGGATAAAGTATGGATATAACTGGAGCTAACAGTTAATTTAACTTTATCAGTAATCCTGTAATCTGTGTTCAGGCTAATTGACTTCTGGTCTGTTTTAGTATTTGGCATCACTCCTTTATTATTCATATCACCAAAGGAGAAGCGGAATGATCCCTTATCATAATTACCATACACGCCGATTGTGTTCGAAAGGGTATTACCAGTCTGGAGGTATGCCTGCATCCTGTTTTCCATGGAAGAAGTCATACTTTTATTGAGCCATTTTTGCTGTTTGGTATCCCAGTAGTCGCCTGAGAATTTACCATCCAGTTTTGGTCCCCAGGTATCTGTATTGTCATATTGCCATTCGAAAGCCCTTTCACCCTGGCCATATTCCATTTGCTCCTCAATAAAATCGGTGGGTTTGTCCCAAACAGAGGAAGAGTTAAAGCTAACGCCGAGCCCTTTTTTGCGGCCCTTGCCAGTTTTGGTGGTGATCATAACAACACCATTACCGCCATCTGCACCATACAAGGCACCAGCACTACCACCCTTAAGAATGGTGATATTATCAATATCCTCCGGATTCAACTGCGAAAGGATATTACCAAAATCAACCCCGTTTTTATTGGTGAATGTTTGAGCTCCTACTGGTATACCATCAATAACATAAAGCGGTTGACCACTAATAGCAACATTGGCATTACTCTTTGTGGGCATTGCTGTGGTACCTCTTATATTCACTAAAACAGAGGAGGTAGGATCGCTACTAAGGTTGGTAAAGTTCACTCCGCTTACTTTTCCATCCAGGGATTTAAGCACGTTTGGGTTGCCGGCTTTTACCAGGTCTTCCGCTTTTACTTCACCAACTGAATAGGCCATGGATTTTTTATTGCGGGTAATACCCAGCGCTGTCACCACAACATTAGAAAGTTCAGATACCTGTGCTTCAAGCAGTACAATTACATCAGACTGTCCGTTTATTTTCAATTCCACTGCCTTATAGCCAACATAACTAAATACAAGTGTTGCGTTTGGGGACGCAACATTCAGGCTAAACCGGCCATCTGCATTTGTTGTTGTAGCATTTGTGGTACCTTTTTCAGAAACGGTAACATTTGCCAGGGCACCATTCTTGTCTTTCACTGATCCTTTAACTAAAAAATCAACCGGGGCGGTAATTTCGTTTTTTGTGAGGACCAGTTTCGGCTCCGGGATTTGTTTGATAACGTAAACGTTACTTACTTTTTCATAGGTTAATCCTGCAGGATTCAATACTTTTTTTAATAGCTGGTCCGGGTCTTGCTGCCGGTTACCTTCTATATTAATATCAGTCACTTTAATTTCCTTTAAGGAAACTGCCTGGTAGCTGAAATACACGTTATAAACACGTTGGAATTTCTGCATAAACAGTTCCAGGGAAATTGTTTTTGCGCCCATTTCTTCCGGAGCATCTTGCACCACCGAAGCATCGGCTGCAAGATTTTGTCCGATAGTGTTTAAGGGCGACACCATCATAAAGAGAATGCCCATCAATAAGGCAGGCAAGAATCTCAGTAAAGCATACTTCTTTTTCATCCCTGTTTGTTTTTGGTTACGTTAATGTTGAATAATTAACTGTTTGTTTTTTTGAACGATATCTAAATCCAAAGTCTTGGCGATTATATTCGTGAATGACGCTAAATCGGTAACCGGTATAATTCCATTTATAGTAAGAGACTTAACCTTAGGTTCAGTAAAAATGGTTTCAATTCCATAATAGGAATAGATAAGGTCGGAAATTTCTTCCATTGATGTGGAGGAAAAATGCCATTTCCCATCAGACCATGCCTCGTACAAACCAGCATCTGTACTGGATTTTACAAAGGATTTTTTCACAGGGTCAAACTGAACTTTTTCTCCGGGATCCATGAATACCGGCTCAAGGTTATTGTTGTCTGAACTAACTTTTACCTTACCACGGGCAAGTACAACTTCAGTTTCCCTACTGCGGGCATTGACATTGAATTCTGTTCCCAGTACAGCAATTGTAAGTGAATTAGCATGCACCCTGAAGGATTTATGGTCTGCTTTTTTCTTTATGCTGAAGAACGCATTTCCTTCAAGCTGAATTTCACGGCTTGGGGCTTCTGCCATATTACTGGCATAGGTTAATGTGGAATTTGCATTTAGAATCACAACGGAACTATCTGCCAGAAAAACCCTTTTGGATTCCCCTGGTCCGGATTTTTCAACAATTGCGTAAACTTTCTCAGGAGTTGCTTTGAATAAAGTTGCTGTCAGGAGTACAAGACCTGCAACAACAGCTGCGATTTTGAAAATCGCCATAGTACCTGACCTGGCTAAGCTATTCGAAGTGGTATTAGGCCTGATCTGGTCTAAAATCTGTTTCTTCAAATTGGATTTTTCCTCTGGAGTTAATGGTTCTACATCCTCGTCTTTATCGCTCTCCAGCACTAAAACCCTGGCCATTAAGACAGTTTCCTGTTGTTCAGGGTATAATTCAAGGAAGGTATTCCAGAAAAGTTCTTCGTCGGGCCGGGCAAGGTTTACCCATTGCTGAAAATATTCATCTTCAGCTAATTGTGCCGGCGTATACCCTTTGTAAATGGAAAATGTTGACTTCACTGACACATTAGAGAATCGTTTGAGTCCTTAATACTCAAAAATGTTAAAGTTTATTTTCAGTGTTTAAACACAGGGACCCCATATCCTGAAAATAATGCTGGAAATGGCCTATAAAAAAATAAAAAGGATAAGCAGGTACATCAGGTTGCGTAACTGGTGGATAGTCCTGAAAGCGAGGTTATTGACCGACTGGTAGTTTATGCCAAGCATTTCGGAAATCTGCTCATAACTAAGTCCGTCCGTAAAATGCAATTTTAAAATTTGCTTTTGCCGCTGGCTGAGCATGGAAATAGCTGTTTGCAGTTTTTTCTCTTTCTCGTTTTCAAGATCACGGGAAATAATGATACTTTCTATATTCAGTTCATCTGAAATGAAAGAATCTTCGAGTTGACCGTAAGAAATGGATTTTTCTTTTTTCTGCTTTTTCAGTGTAACAGAAAGCAGCACTTTAGAGAGATAGCTTTGGGAGTATTGAATTTCTGTTATTGAACTCCTGTATCTCCATAATTCCAGGAAAACCTCCTGCACAGCATCTTTTGCCAATTCACGGTTATTGGTAAGTTTGTAGGCTTTAATAAATAGTTTGTCTACATATTTATCATATAAAAAACCCAATGCCTCAGTATCCCCGTTTTTGAGGTTCTGCCAATAAACAGCATCTATGTTTTTCAGATTTGCTAACATGCTATGGCGAATGTATAAAAGCTTAATCGTTAATTTTTGCTGGTCAAATTCCTTAATCTAATTATAACCTTCCCAATATAACCGAAATATTTTTAATCAAAATCGCAGTTAAAATGAGAAATAACAGGCAATTATTATAACTGCCTGGGGTTAACCACCACATATTTAATGGTTTCACCTGTCTTATCCATTTGGTATGAATAAGTTATGTGTAAAAGCCCGTCTGTCGCCTGAATCAGCGATGGATAAGAGAAACTTCCCTTTCCAGGCGCTTCATTTTCCAGGTAATATTTCGATTTCCAGGTTTTGCCTTCGTCATCTGAAATAAAAAGGCCAATTCTATACCGGCCATCCTCGATATCATTTCCCACGAAAGCCCAGCGCCCGTCCTTTAAAACAAGTAATTCAACACTGGCCGTATTCGGGATTTCCGATTCTGTTGCCACAGACCAGCTTTCCCCCTTATCGCCGGATTCACTAACCTGAACCCGTGCGGGTGAATCCCCGTTATCCCGCATGTACGCTGCAATACGGCCGTCTTTCTTTAGCGCGAGAGCTGGCTGTACATTGCCCCTTCCAACAATTGGCAAGCTGGGGCGCCAGGTTGTTCCGTCATTATCAGATATAGCGACCATTGAAAAATTATAGCCGTCAGAATAAAGGGGAAGTAAAATTTTTCCACTATCCAGGACCAGGGGTTTAATGCGGGTCATCCACCCAATGCTCCGTTTTTTTATATCGTGACTGGCCTCAATGATCATTGCATCATATGACGGAGCATAGGCGGACCATCCCTTTCCGCGTTCTGGCAAAAATTTAAAATTTTTAGCAACTTCTGATACAAAATTGTCATTTGGCTTAAGTAAAATATTATCCTGCCAGTTCCAGGCAGGTGGGCCTGGTTTTGAAAAATCGGAAGATGTTTTAAATCTTAAGACCGAAGATTCCCACTGGTTAGCATTCACTGCAATCCAGACTAAGAAAAGTTTTCCTTTGCTATTCAGGAATAGAACCGGATTACAGTCTGGTATATTGTAAGTATCCGCTAACTCAAATGGTTCACTCCACACTTTTGCGCCTTTTTGCAGGCGCGCACCCATAATTTTCACGTCATCAGCAGTACGTTCGCCACTTCCCATAAACCATGCACATAAGAAATCACCATTTGGAAGGGCTACCAGGCTACTGCCATGGGTATGCTTGCTTTGCGGTGGAAATATCAGTGAGCTGGAAACAGGGGTAAGTTTTTGTGCAGAAGTCTGCGCAAAAGAATCATTTGCCATCAGAAGAAGGAGCAAGAAATAAATGAATTGTCTTTTCATGTTTTTTATATGCAACAATTATTAAAAGTTGGTTATTCTACCATTCAACGATTAATCTAATAATAATTCATGAAATGAATTATCGCAAAATAAGGTTAGCTGAATTACTAATCTTATATCCTTAATTTCGGCAGTCAATTTTGCTTTTCAGCAATTTAGAAGGCAATGACCATCAGCAGAAAAAATCAAAAAAAATCCTAATAACTATTTCATGCAGCATAATCCAGCTACGGTTTTGCCCCTGGAGAAGGGCAAACGATTATTATCCCTGGACATTTTCAGGGGTATCACAATGGCCGCGATGATCCTCGTTAATGATCCGGGGATAGAGTCACGTATTTATGGGCCATTAAAGCACGCCGAGTGGAATGGGATTACACCAACAGATTATATTTTCCCTTCGTTCATTTTTATTGTTGGTGTTTCCATTGTACTCTCCTGTTCAAAGCAATTGGAAAATGGCATTGCGAAAAAATTCATCCTGAGGAAAATACTAAGAAGGGTTGTCATACTTTTTTTGCTGGGTGTACTGCTCAGTATACTGCAAACCTTCGACTTCTCCAAAGTGAGGATAACTGGAGTATTGCAACGTATTTCAATTGTATTTTTTTGTTGTTCCCTATTATACCTGAACACAACGAAAAAATTTCAAATCAGGTTGGGTATAAGCATTTTGCTGGCTTATTTTTTACTGATGACAGTTGTCCCTGTGCCAGGATATGGATATGCCATCCTTGAGCCCGGAAAGAACCTTGCTGCATGGATCGACCAATTGGTTATCCCGGGAAAATTGTTCAACGGCACCTGGGATCCTGAAGGAGTGCTAAGTACTTTTCCTGCTATTGTAACAGGCATTGCCGGTATGCTGGCCGGACATTTATTGCTCAGCAAGAATACCGCTGAACGAAAAATCATCTGGCTTTTCTTTGCGGGCTTTATATCCTTTGCAATTGCCAACGCGTGGAATTGGTTCTTCCCGATCAATAAGAATTTATGGACCAGCTCATTTGTTTTATATACAGCAGGACTAGACAGTATGATGCTGGCTTTTTTATATTTCCTTGTCGATGTACTCGGAATAAAAAAATGGTCGAAGTTCGCGGTAGTCTTTGGTTCCAATGCGATTGCGGCTTACCTGGCTTCAGAAATATTCTACGATGTTATATATTACAGGTTTGGTGGAAAACAAGGCACGAGCCTGAATGAAACCATTATTAATGCAGTATTGCCATCAGGATTATCCCCGGAATTTATTTCATTGTTATGGGCTTTATTGTATTGCCTCTTTTGCTACATTCCGGTTTACCTAATGTACAGGAAGAAAATATTTCTCAAAATTTAATTTGCTGACTGCTAACCGCCGGTTCAAAATATATTGACAATGCGATACCTATTTATCTTAATTTTTATATTGCCTGTTTCATTGCTGTCAAATGCACAGGAGAATTCATTTACAGACACTACATTCTGGCAAGAATACCATAGCCCCTATCCTGTTACTGCAGATAATATGGATGCAGGTGCCAGGAGCATTGCTGTTGACAAAGATGGCAATGTATGGATCGCAACAAAATCTGGCGTGTTGCTGAAAAAAGCAAATGAAAAATTGTGGTCTTCACCATTTCCGCCAGCTGAAAACGGTCCTGCATTCAGCATTGCAACAAACAACCAGGGAGATGTATGGATGGGAACCTGGAAAGGTGTTTATTCCTTCAAAAATAATTCCCTGAAATTGCTGAATGGAACAGAAGGTCCTATAGCTGCTGTATGTACTGCAAAAGAAGGTTTATATGCAGCCGGCCCAAAAGGCTTATGGCGCTACAACGGACAATCATTTGTAAAGCTCAACTATGCCATTGGAAGGTCTGTCAGGAAAATAATATCAGATAATAACTATGGCGTATGGGTGGCTACTGATGTTGGTTTATATCATTGTACACCTAATGGTTTAAATCATTTTGTTGACACCACTTACCTGGTAAGTGCATACATTAACGGATTGGCAATTGATGCAGGTAACAGGTTATGGGCAGGCGGTCTTGGCGGGGTCAGTATCTTGTATAAGGATGTGAAAGAAAAAGTAATCCTTCCGAAAGATGGTTGCCCTTCCAGGTTTGTAAACTGTTTGAAGAAAGATGAAAATGGCACTATATGGATTGGTACAAATGTTGGGATTGCCCGGTTTTCATTAAATGGCAAACATTCCCTTTTGTTCAGCAGGCGATGGTTGCTGGATGACCATGTTAATGATATCGCCTTTGATGCAGATGGCAATGCCTGGGTGGCTACTGACAACGGCGTTAGTGCCATCATGAAAAAGAAAATGACACTTGCCGGCAAACAGGATTATTTCTATGATGTATTGATGAAAAGACATATCCGTGCGCCATGGATTGCCGGTTACTGTCGCCTGACCATTCCGGGGGATGTCAATTCATGGCAGCCTGAAGATGATGATAATGATGGTGAATACACAGGCAACTATCTCGCAATGGAATCCTTCCGCTATGCTACCACCAAAGATGATGACGCCCGGGAAAAGGCAAAAAAAGCCTACCATTTCTTACAGAAGCTTGAGGAGATCACTGGTGGTGACGGATATTTTGCCCGCACTATTGTGCCCGTTGAATGGGGAGACCGTGTGCATGATCCAAACCGGACTTATACTGAAAGGGAACTTGCTGATGAAATGGTAATTGAGCCCCGGAATAAACCAGTGGAAATCCGCTGGAGAAAATCTGCAGATGGCAAATGGCTTTGGAAGGGTGATGCCAGCAGTGATGAATGGTGCGGGCATATGATGGGCTATTACTTTTATTATGAACTTGCGGCAGATGAAGCAGAGAAAGAACAGGTACGAACACATGTCGCCAAATTAGTGGACCACCTGATTGCCCATAATTTCAATATGGTAGATGTTGATGGTACGCACACGCGCTGGTCTGTATGGTCACCGGAATCACTTAACAGGGATCCTGAATGGCAGCCAGACCAGTACCAGAATTCCATGGAACTGCTGGCTTTTTTGAAATTGGCTTATTATATGACCGGGAAGATGAAGTACCAGGAAAATTACCTGCGGCTTATCAAAGAAGAGCACTATCTCGATAATATGGCAAAGATTTTCCAGCAAAACCCCGGTTGGTTTATTTACTTTGATGTTAGCTTACAAGCATACATATACCCTATTTTATTGCATTGCGAAAAGGATCCTGAACTCCTGGCATTTTACCAGCAACATTTGGAGCAATGGATGGCGCGTCGGATAAATGACAAAAACCCGCTGCTCAATTTCCTGTATTGCTATGCAGCAAATAAGCAGCGCGAATTGCCTGCTTCCATAGATTTCTTAACCGACACCCCGCTGGATTTAATTGACTGGCATATTGACCATACAAAAAGGGAAGATATCACCCTTGTGCATGAACCGGTACTCAATGATTTACAGGTAAATGTTTTACCACCTGCATCTATCAGGATGGTTGTACGCTGGGATAAAAACCCCTGGAATGCAGTCGGAGGCCACCCCACTATGGAAAGGGAACCCGTGTTCTGGTTGTTGCCTTACTGGATGGGACGTTACCTGAAAATGATCCGGAAATAAATCAACCGGAAAATTAAGGAATTAATGCTTTTCCAATTTCAACAGGAAACCACCGCCTGGAGCCAGGTGCAGGCCTAAAGTCTCATTCCTTTTTACTCCACTGTTTTCCAAAATATAATCCGCTGCATAATGGTCGGCATTAACACCATCCTTGCAAAGTGTTGTTTTATATTCACCATCATCCAGGAAATCCAATTTCACGGAAAGGTCCCTTGGCGCCCATCCGGTCATACCGCCAATGTACCAATTCGTTCCTTTCCTGCGAGCAGTAATAATGAACTCTCCCGCTTTTCCATCAAGTACCCTGGTCTCATCCCAGGTTGTAGGAATTCCTCCAATCAGTTCCATATACTTTGGTTCCAACCAACCCTGGGAAGGGTTTCCTGAAAAAAACTGCATCGGGCTGTCGAATATTACCGGCATTGCAGCCTGGTGCGCCCTTGTGCCCTGACTCAGCACAATCCCCTCAATCATCCGGAAACTTTTTTTATTTGCATTGTTCAATGCACCAGGCTCATAATCAAGGGAACCGGCTAACATTCTCGTATAGGGTAAAAGCACATCATGGTCCGGGGAAACTTTTTCGCTCCAGATATTATACTCCGAACCCAGCACAGCTTCACGTGCTACAGCATTCGGATAAGTCCGGTTAAATCCCTTTGGCGGATAAGTACCATGAAACATGATCATGATTTTATGTTCGGCACAGGCCTTGGCAATGCGGTAATGGAAATTCACTGATTTCTGGTCATCGCGGTCAATAAAATCAGTCATAATAAAATCTATTCCCCATCGGTTAAACTGCTGTAAGGCGCTATCCAGTTGCCGGTCAAGTGTCATTGCCAGGGTCCACATCGCAATTTTCACCCCTTTTGCTCTGGCATAAGCAACCAGGGTGTCCATATTGATATCGGGATTAACTTTAAACAGGTCATTGTTATCACTCCAGCCGGCATCCATCATGATCCGGTCGAATCCGAAGCGCTGTGCAAAATCAATATAATATTTATAGCTGGCTGTGTTGCGGCCCGATTTAAAAGGTACATTAAAGAGGTTTACATCAATGATCCATTCATCTGTTATATTGCCAGGGTTAATCCAGGAAACATCGGCTACACGAGAGGGGGAGCCTAACCTGTAAACGAGGTCATTGGATGGTAAATCCTTATCCAGTTCGGAAATCATCAACACCCGCCATGGAAATGTGCGGTTACCTCTTGTAAGGGCAATAAAATCGCCATGTTCGGCTACCCTTACCTGGGAGTAAAGCGCTTCTGCAATAGTTTCTTTAACCGGGTAACCTGCAAAAATCCCTTTTAAGGCAGCAGACCCGGTTCCTGTTAAAAACATACCCGGATAGTCTTCCAGGTCCGATTCTGTAATTGCAATTTTGGATGTGGCTCCAGGCACAATTAAAACAGGCGTGTAGGCAATTGATGTTGCCGGGAACTCAGCAATTTTTTTAAAACTATACAGGTCTTCAAAACTGGTTTTAAAAGCATCTTCGCCGGCTTTTACAGGTATTTCAGGAAAGTAAGCGGAAGGCGTTCCAGGAAACCTGAATTCTGCAACTTCGTTTTTAATTTTAATGGAGTCTTTGAATGCGGTGGATATACGGTAAGCTACGCCATCATCATAGGCCCTGAACTCAATTTTGTAAGGCTGCTTAAACACCAGGGTGAGCTTATTATAGATATCCGGAATAATTTTCCGCTTTTCAGGAACCGGTGAAATAATCTCTTCTTCGACCTTTGCCACTGCAGATGATTTTATGGCGGCTTTAAAGGACATTGCCGGCTTATTCACGGGCTCCAGATCAATGAAGGATGGTTCCAGAATTATTTGGCCGTGCTGTCGCACCTGGTATGTCAACAGTTTACCCATCCATACCTGCACGCAAATTTTACCTGATGGCGAGCAAACCTGCAAGGTATCTGCACTTAAGGCCCTTGTACCTAATAATACCAATACTATAAGAAAGGATAAAACCCTTTGCTGCTTCATGTTTTCTATTTTCCGGTTTACTTAAACTCAACCAGGTATTCCGATACATATGGACTCTGGCCGCCAAACTGGTCCTTGAAAAACAACCTTGCAGTTTTCCCAAGGTTCAATGATGTGTATTTTTTGGCTTTATCAACTGCACTGTTAACAGGTTGTAAAGATGGATACCATAAGATATGGCCGGGTTTATCGAGCAATAATTCCGGCCTTGACCATTGCTGGGAATTATCTCCCTGGCCAAGGTCAGCATTTGGATTAAAGGAAATATAAATACTGCTGCCTTTCCAGGACGGTCCCTCGGCCTTCGCCATCAGCATCACCCAGCATTTCAAATGATTGTTCCAACTTACAGATGGGCCCCAATAGTATTTTGCAACAGGGGAAGAAGCAGGCCCGCCGCCATTTTCACGTGGTATCCGGATAGCACTAACAGGAACTCCAATTCCCGTTGCCGCTGCATTAAATCCCTTTCCATCCCAACGCCGGGCTTTACCAACCGGGTTGTCAAGATCTGCGAGTGCAATCCTTGCCATACTGATACATTGGCCTTTCCATTCGAAAGACGGATCATAGGTTGCCGGGTTGTATTCACCCGGATAGCCGTATTCGCCGTAAAATATATAGAGGTAACCGCCATTGGCCACTGCCGACGGATCACCAACGCCACCGGCAAAATTGATCCCTGTATTGTTTGGACGCAAAATCAGCCTGGGCTGGTAGTCTTCCAGCACAATACCCCGGTTAGACCAGCTTCTGCCACCATCCGTTGATTTCATGATCCCTATCCTGCATACTGCAGTTTTGGTTTCAGGGCCCTTCAATCCCTGCGGCCAGTCAATATCACGGTAACCAACACCCGAAATGGAATCATAGGGTAATGTAGATGGATAATTTTCGTTATGGTATAAGGCATAAATAGTTTTGCCTGAAGTATCATTTTTATCCTGGAACAGGGTCTCAAACCAAACGGCCCCATGCAATCCTTCCTTCCCAACAGCTGCATTCATTGGCATGACCGGCTCAGTAAATTCGTTTGAACGACGGCTGAAAGCCTCATCCACCGTGTTTCCACTGGCATATTTCAGTTCATGGGCATCCCCCCATAGCGGATCTTCGCCATATTTACCCGGGAAAATCCGGAAAGTGTCGCCAACCCAGACAGTAGCCATATTGCAATCCACAAAGGAATTGAATTCAAACTTTTCCGTTGGGACCAGTTTGGCTTTGGGTTTACAGGCAGCAAAAAAAAACACCGCAATCAGCAAACAACAACTGAAAGATTTAACATACAAACCCATACCCTTAAATTAACAATTTTATACCGAGAAGATACTCTTCATTTATCATTGAATAATCGTACGCCGGGAATTTTTTTTATATCCCAGCGGAGTAGTGGCAGTAATCATCTTAAACTGGTGGTTGAAATGGGAGATATTGTTATAACCACAATCATAGCAGATTTCGGCCACATTTTTCTCATCTTCCGTTAACAGGCGACAGGCATAACCAATACGGACTTCCATCAGGAATTGTACGTAGGTTTTACCGGTCTTTTGCTTGAAATACCGGCAGAAAGATTGCGGTGTCATATTTAAAAGGGAAGCAACATCGTCTATCTGGATCCTTTCAGCATAATGGGAAAAAGTGTAGTCAAAAACCTTTTTTATCCTATTCGCATCTACAACACCGTTAGTCTGCATGAGGCCAGCAGATGACAAGAGGGTAAAATCACCATGGTCGGCCATCTCCTGGAGAATAGTTAACAGGTAAACCAGTTTCATGCCATTGGAAGCATCCAGCATTTTCTCTATCAATTGACCGATCCTTTCCCTTATACTATCATTAATCCTTATTCCAAATTCGCTTGCAGCAAGGCATTCCCTTATCCCCCTTGTTTCAGGAAGGTCCATGAATTGCCGGCCAAAAATTCCGGGCAAAAACTTAACGCAAATGGTTTCCCCGGTTGCTTCCGTGTTGTCGTTTGCATACTGCGTTTCATGCCGGAAACAATGCGGCAAATGAGGACCGATCAACACAATATCACCGGGACCGAAAGGACCGGTATGGTTCCCGATTAACCAGGTTCCTGCACTTTTTCTGATCAATAATAATTCCAGTTCAGGGTGGTAATGCCAGGTATTGATCATTTCACTGCCCTTGTCTTTCCTTACCAGGAAAGAGTTTTCGGGAGTTGCAGTTACCTGCCGGAGTATTGGCTTCATTTATATTTACCATTTTCAGGAATGTTAAAATAACACAAGTTTTTGTAAAATAAATAAAATTAAAAGCTGCCTGATCAAAGTATGTTTGGGCAATAATTGCGCCATGAAAAACTTTCGCAAAATTTGTATGGCCTTTGCCATTATTTCATTTCTTTCTATCTCCGGTTTATCAGCACAAAAATATTATCAGCCCAACTGGGAGTCAATGAAAAGTTACCAGATTCCCGATTGGTTCAGGGATGCCAAATTTGGCATTTTCATCCATTGGGGGGTGTATTCGGTGCCTTCCTTTGGCAGTGAATGGTATCCCCGAAATATGTACGACCAGGGAACCGATGAATTTAAGCACCATGTTGAAAAGTTCGGACCACAAAAAAAATTCGGGTACAAAGATTTTATAACTGATTTTAAAGCAGAAAAATTTGACGCAACCAAATGGGTGGAATTGTTTAAAAAAGCCGGTGCGAAATATATAGTTCCGGTTGCGGAACATCATGATGGTTTCGCCATGTACAAAACATCCATGACCAAATGGAATGCAGCTGAAATGGGCCCCAAACGTGATATCATAGGGGAATTGTCGGTAGCAGTCAAAAAAGCCGGACTGGTGTTCGGACTTTCATCCCATCGTATTGAACACTGGTGGTTTTTTAACGAAGGCAGAAAATTTGATTCTGATGTAAATGACCTGGCATTCAGTGATTTTTATGGTCCGGCCCATGAAGAAAATGAAACCATGTCGCCAGAATTTATGAACGACTGGTTGTTGCGAAATACTGAACTCGTGAATAAATATGAGCCGCAATTGTTCTGGTTCGACTGGTGGATTGAGCAACCAGCGCTTGATCCATACCGGAAAAGCTTTGCTGCCTACTATTATAACAAAGGCCTGGAATGGAATAAAGGCGTGGTGATTAATTATAAAAATAACATATCCTATCCCGAAGACGTTGCTGTACTTGACATGGAACGTGGAAAACTGGACAGCATCCGCAAACTGGCCTGGCAAACTGATGACGCAATTGGCAACGAAAGCTGGGGATATACCACCACCAATACTTTTAAATCGGCCCAATATGTTATCACAAACCTGATTGATATTGTTAGTAAGAACGGAAACCTGCTGTTGAATATTGGTCCGCGCCCGGATGGAACGATTACTGACCAGGAAACCGAAGTACTGACAAAAACAGGGGAATGGCTCAGCATTAACGGGGAAGCAATTTATGGAACCAGGCCATGGGTTATCTTTGGAGAGGGACCAACGAAATCTGCCAGTGGCTCCTTTGCCGATCAAACCATTCCATTTACTGCACAGGATGTACGATTCACGAAAAAAGGAAATATCGTTTATGCCACATTGCTAGGCGCTCCGAAATCGGCCACCAGTATCAAGGCCCTGGCAAAAAGGGCCAAAAATGGGCAGATTGCAAAGATTGAATTAATTGGCAGTTCAGAAAAAGTAAACTGGATACAGAAGGATGACGAACTGGTGATCAAACCATTAATAAAATATCCTTCAACTTTTGCCATATCCTATCGCATTCAATTTAAGCCATGAAAGCATTAGTTTGTACAAAACCCGGACAGTTAGATTATGTGGAAATGGCTGAGCCGGAGCTGCAACCCGCACATGCAATCATAAAATTGCAAAGGGTATGTGTTTGTGGTACCGACCTTCATGCCTTTGATGGCACGCAGCCCTATTTCAATTACCCCAGGATCCTTGGCCATGAATTATCGGGCGAACTGATCGCATTTGACCAGGCACCGGGATTTACAAAAGGGGATCTGGTTACAATTATTCCCTATTTCAGTTGTGGCCAATGCCTGGCCTGCCGGACAGGCAAACCAAATTGTTGCGCCAACATAAAAGTTTGCGGGGTGCATGTTGATGGTGGCATGGTAGAATTCCTTCAGGTACCTTCCTATTCATTGGTGCATAGTTCGGGATTAAATGCTTCAGAACTGGCCCTGGTAGAACCCCTGGCCATTGGCGCCCACGGTATTCGCCGCGCTCAAATCCAGGAAGGGGAATATGTGCTGGTAATAGGGGCCGGCCCTATTGGATTAGGCACGATGGAATTCGCCAGGATAGCCGGAGCAAGAGTAATCGCTATGGATGTAAATGAAAAAAGGCTAAATATTGCACAAACTAAGTTTCAAATACCCTATTCAGTAAATGCCCTGGGCCCAAACGTTTCAGAGCAGATCCGCCAGATTACGCATGGTGACATGCCATCAGTTGTGATCGATGCAACAGGCAACCAGCAGGCGATCAATAACGGGCTCAACTACCTTACACATAGCGGGCGCTATGTTTTAATTGGCCTGCAGAAAGGAGACCTGATTTTTTCTCATCCTGAATTCCACAAAAGGGAAACGACATTAATGAGTAGCCGAAATGCAACCAGGGAGGATTTTTACAGTGTGATCAAAGCTATAAATGATGGGCTGGTCAATCCTTCAGATTATATTTCTATGACAGTGGGATTTGAGCAGGCTAAATCAGCATTTAGCGAATGGGCTACAGCACCGGATGACATGATAAAACTGGCGATCACAATGTAAAACGACAAAATACTTTACCTGTTCCAGTTGTGCCCGAATACTATATACCATCCCCAGCTATCAGGTCCTTTAGCTATATCGATACCTGCCCGTGCACGAAATGCACGCGCGACCAGGTACCTGAATCCGCCCCCAAAATTGTAAACATTTGATCCTTCTATATAACTATCATTTTTAACAATTGTTTTTCCATATCCTATAAAACCCAGGAGGCTCCATCTCCTGGTAAGGTCAAATCTTTGCTCTGTTTCAGCAACCAGGGTTGTCTGGCCCTGGTACCGCATTGCCGGGATTCCACGTAAAGTGATCGAAGGCAAAAGGTAGAAAGGCGGATCCTGTAAAGCGTGATGCCCTTCAAACCTTAATCCGCTTATCCAGTTATCACGAATGGGAAAGAACCAGTTCACAAGCTCATTCATTTTTTGGTAGTTGAAATCACTTCCGGTCCAATTATCATCCATGGTATAAAGCAGGTTAACCCTTAGTCCTTTGTCGGGGGTAAAAATGCTATTACGTTTATCCCAGTCGAGGAACATACCCAGGGATCCAAGATTAGCATCCATTTCCTTTGAAGTGATAGACTCAGGCAGGTCACCGCTGAATTTAGGTTTCACAATAGAACTGGCAAACATGTATTGCAGGCCGGCATAAAGGTCCGTCTTCGGGATCTGTTTACTGAAGGAAACGAATACCGGTAACATCTCAAAGTTGAATGAATATTTCTTTTCGCTCCCATTAGCAATAGTACGATAGAAATCAAGGTTGATATCAGCATATGCAGCTCCTATCCGGTATTTGATACCAGCCTTTGGAAAAGAGCCTATCCTACCCCCACCAGCAGCCCAACTCCCGTTGGCAGTCACTAAACCAACACCAGCAGTAATATCCGGGGGTATATACCCTTTTTTATTGGGTACTTCCTTCCGGGGTGATATAAAAAGTGGGGCGGCGGCAATGCCAAACCCACCCAGCGCAGGTTCTGTTATGATCATCATAACCGGTACGAAACCATGGGCTTTGATTACGTATTCACTCAGGTCCAGCTTGTTATCCAGGGTATCCTTAATAAGCTCTTTTAATTTCTTTTTTCCGGTTGTGCCAGGTTCCTGCGAAAAGGCCGGATAATAAAAGGGAAGCATTAATAAAAGTAATACAGTCAACCGGTTGAATCCGGCTAAGTTTATGATGCGTTTCCCTGAGGCAAATTTCATCATTTAAAATTCCTTTATTGTGTGAATACACAAGGTAACCGATGCGCGTGAGCTTCTACTTTTTATGTCCCCCAAAAGATCTTGAAATACCCAAACCCAATACCCAGGTATCATATGCATTCCATTTTATATCATAGGTAAAAGCACCCATGACTTCCCACCCTTTTGGCAATTCTGCACTATACTCAACACCCGCCCGGTTGAGGAAGAGATTCTCTTCCTTTGCAAACTCAACTCCGGCGCCTAATTGCAAGCCCCAATGTTTGGAAGGTTTGTAAATACCCATTAGTGCTGGTGCAACAGGATTGCTCCTTTCAATGGTTTGCGTGGCACCACCCGATTCCAGTTTTTTTTCTACTACAAATTTTTCGAGGATTATATCCGTATGCAAACCAATACCCCATTTCGGATGAAAATAATACGAGTAATCTACTCCCCATGAAGGCATAATCAATGCTTCCTTATTACCGTTCTCACTATTTTCCTGAAACACAAAGGAGTGACCAATAACAAGACCAACTGCGTGGTGCGGAATAAACTCCTCTTTCCCCCCTGGTTCCTGCTGGGCTAAGGTTTCAATAGAATACAAACAAAATAAAACTATTACAAACAAAGTCCATTTAAGTTGTTTCATACATTTTTATTAATGAGTCCTACATTAAAATTAGGAAATATTATTATTCATCTTTAAATAACAGGTATAAGTCTGCAAATGAAATGATCCGGATTTGCACAATATTTCCGAAAATATTTATCCTATTTTTATTAAAACGAACGAATGGAAACAGATAATACAATACCACTTTCGAAGGATAACCTTTCACTAATAGATTCAGCAGAACTAGTAAAGCCTTCGCCGGCTTTATTCAAACTCCAGGAAAAAGTTTTGCAATTCGGAACAGGAGTTTTGCTGCGTGGTTTACCCGATTATTTTATCGATGAAGCCAACCGCAATTGTATTTTTAATGGCCGAATTGTTATTGTAAAATCTACCGGATCAGGAAAATCAAATGAGTTCGACCAGCAAAACGGATTGTATACCTTATGCATCAGGGGAATTCAACAGGGGCGGCAAATTAACAGGAACATAGTCTGTTCAGCAATCAGCCGAGTATTATCAGCAACAATTCAATGGGCTGATGTCCTTGATGCAGCAAAGGATCCGTGCATAAAAACCATTATTTCCAACACAACTGAAGTAGGTATTCAATACCATGAAGAATCCATTTTCCAGGCACCACCCGTTTCATTTCCAGCAAAACTTTTAGCCTGCCTGCATACACGATATGAATCCTTTGAAAATAAAACCGAAGCCGGAATGGTAATCCTGCCTACTGAATTAATTTCCAATAACGGCGAAACCCTGAAAACCATTTTAAATAAACTGGCGGAGTACAACAAACTCGAAGAGAATTTCATCAACTGGCTAAACAACAAGAATACTTTTTGCAATACACTGGTTGATTGCATCGTTCCAGGCTATCCGGATGCATCTTTCCGTAAGCAATTTGAACAGCAATTCGGTTATACTGACCAGCTACTGACTGTTAGCGAGGTGTATAGGTTATGGGCCATTGAAGGGAATGAAGAACTTAAAGAAAAACTTCCATTCGCGTCACTGGACAACGGAATTGTTATAGCACCTGATATCCAAAAGTTTAAAGAACTTAAACTCCGCTTACTGAATGGTACGCATACACTAAGCTGCGGACTGGCCTTCCTGTCGGGCATCCAGACAGTTAAAGAAGCAATGGACAACCAGGCCATGTCTGCTTATATCAGCCAGACTATGCTGGAAGAAATCGCACCCGCAATACCAATTGACCTGCCACTCCAGGAGGCGATTGATTTTTCACATCAGGTGCTGGACCGGTTCAGGAATCCTGGAATCGCGCATCAATGGATCAATATTACACTGCAATATAGTTCCAAGATAGCCATGCGATGTGTTCCTGTATTATTGGAATACCATACCAGGTATAATAAAATACCTAACCATATCGCATTGGGATTTGCTGCCTACCTTTTATTTATGAAGGGGGTGAAAAATGAAAACGGGCAATACTTTGGCAGCCTCCAGGGAAAAGAATACCCGATAAAAGATGATTACGCTGCCTATTATTATTCCTTATGGCAAAATACACCAACAAATGAACTTGTTAAAACAGCTTTACAAAACAAGAATCTGTTCGGGCATGACCTTTCAACAATTCAAGGATTTGAAAAAAAAGTACTGGAAAATTTAATAGGACTTTTACACGAAGGCGGAACAGCTACATTAATCAATTTTCTTAAATAATTCTATCATTTGGGATGAACCATCCTGAATTGAGGCACCAGCCAACGCATAATAAACCAAGCACTGATATAGGCTATTCCGCAATAGATAAATAGCAATTGGTAGCCAGTTTCAATTTTCCCTATAGACTTGTACCAATCAAACAAATAGCCGGCAGCTTTGGAAATAAAAATCCCGCCGAGTCCGCCTGCCATTCCACCGATTCCGGTAACTGTCCCGATAGTCGGTTTAGGAAACATATCCGAGACCGTTGTATAAATATTGGCACTCCAGGCCTGGTGGGCCGCTGCAGCAAATCCAATAATCAGCAGTGCTAACCAAAGACTGTAAACACCAAGTGATTGAGCGGCAATTACCGGTATGGCACATAAAGCATAAATCAGCATTGCCTTACGGCGCGCTTTAAAAACAGAATCTCCCTTGCGTATAAAGTAGATTGGCAACCAGCCGCCAAAAATACTGCCCGCGGCAGCAATGACATAGATAAGTGCAACCGGTATTGAAATATTGGTACTAACCAGGCCGTACTGTTCTTTGAGGAAATCGGGTAACCAGAATAAATAGAACCACCAAACCCCATCAGTCATAAATTTACCAATAGCGAAGGCCCAGGTTTGTTTAAAATTAAATAGTTCCGCCCAACCGATTTTTTTATCAGCAAGACCCGTCTCCTCAGCCAAAAAATCTTCTTTATCAGAATTAATGTAAGCCAGTTCGCCTGCACTCAGGCGTTTCGTTTTCCCGGGTCTTTCATAAATCAAATACCAAAAAATCAGCCAAACAAAACCAACAGCACCGGTAATTATGAACGCCCATCTCCACCCCCATTGCAAGGCAATGAAAGGAACGGTAAGCGGCGCAATAATGGCACCGAAATTAGTACCGGCATTAAAGATTCCTGTGGCAAGGGCCCTTTCTTTCTTAGGAAACCATTCGGCCATAGTTTTAATAGCTGCAGGAAAATTACCGGATTCAGCAATTCCAAGGGAGGCACGGGCAATAATAAATCCACCGGTTGATCTTACCAGGGCATGCCCCATTGCTGCAAAACTCCATAATACTAACGATACAGCATATCCAAGTTTTGTACCAAGCCTGTCAATCAAACGGCCTGCACCGAACATAGCCAATGCATAAGTTACCTGGAAGGCAACAGTTATATTGGCATAATCAGTTTTGCTCCATCCAAACTCAGCATCAAGTGTGGTTTTAAGTAAACTGATAACCTGCCGGTCGAGATAATTGATTGTAGTTGCAAAAAAAACCAGGGCACAGATAGTCCACCTGTATTTACCAATGGCAGGATTGGCAGGGATCGTTGTTGTTCGGGTACTCATCCTTATTTATTGTTGCAGTTTAAGGTAAAAATCGCCGTTAGTTATTTTTTTTATAGCACCGCTAATTTCACTATTTGCGTAATAATCTCCACTAAATGTGCCCCTGACAATTTTATCAGTAAGCTCAGTAATATTTATTATTAAATGATTTTGAATGTTTACTCCTGCAGCAACGGACTTATCATACATTTCCTGGCCTGCAGAATAATCAATGACATTGTACATATCATTATAAACACTCTCTGTTTCAAACCTTGTTTCATTATCTGTGTAGGTACCTAAAGGAACCTTAACGCTATCTTCAAGGGAAAAAATAGCAAACCTGAAAATTGATGCATTAACCGAATCACCAGTTTGCCCGATTACTCCGAGGGCCATTGTTCCACTATCATTTAATACTGCACCGTAAGCATTAAAATTAAAATTCACAGGTACCCCTTCAATATTGCAATTCAGGTGATAATTAGTGTCCAGTTCTGTTGAATTCTCTTTACCACATGACGCAACTATTGCAGCAATTACTAAAACATAGATGACTGTTTTTTTCATTGAGAACTTTTCAGATGAATGGTCAATATAACTAAATAATACTATTGCACTGTTGATGATGCCAGTTTTTCTGCCGGGGTTAATGGTTGCACCCAGGAACCATCATATTGCTTAAAACAATTCATTGCAGCCAATCCGTCCAGGTCTATTCGCCCTTCCATATAAGCAGAAAGTGCTTTAAATGCGGCCATATTTTCATGTTTCATTACCAGTAATGCCGCATTTGCACCAGCTTTGGTAGCTATTGGCACACCACCGCCCAACTCGGCCCAATGGCCACCCAACAGCAAGTTTTTTACCGGTGTATGGTAATGCGCAATTTTATTCTGCATATTGGCGCGTCCGGGCCTCGCACCCATCATTGTTCCCTCCTTATTACCTGTATACCGGTAATGTGTAACTGGAGTTGCCACTTCATAAAAGAGGATATGCGAGCGTAGTCCGGGGGCTACCCTGTCCTCCACCCGCTCGATTATAGTTTTAGCAATTTCCTGTTTTAGCTGCCGGTAGTCTTCACCCCTTACATAATTCCCGTGCCGGTCTCGTGTAGTTTTCCAGTTTTGCTGGTAGTCCATGCTTGCCGGCATAAAAATGGTAAGGGTGCCTTTGCCCGGGTCAGTCAAAGTTTTATCGCGAACGGATGGTGCCAGTATACTGATTTCAGTTTGTGTAGGATCACCACTTGTATAGGCTGAGAATGGTAATCCCTCATCTGCCAGGTGTATCAGTTCTTCATTGAAGCCCAGGTCTTCAGCAGGACAATCGAGGGCAACTGAAATTGTTACCGAAGAGCTATACAATTCAGCGGCTTTTAATTTTTGTTTGAGTCTTTCTGGAACTGCAGCGGCCGGTAACATCCGCTCATACAAAGCTTCAATGTCACAGGCTGCAATAACATACTTACTTTTTACAACATAATGTTGCCCTCCATGGGAATACTTAACACCTTTACATTCCCTGCCTTCCAAAATAATTTCGGTTACCATGCTCTGGAAAAAAACCGGGTTCCCATAATAATTAGTCACATGCTGCAACCATTGGGGTATAACCTGTCCACCACCTTTAGGCGGGCTCTGGAAATCGCTGTAGTAGGCCCATCCAATGGGTACCATACAACCTATCAATTCTGTCTCTGAAGTAAACAGGTGGTGCAAACGGGGATCTTTAAAAAAACGGTTTAAGCCTCTTTTAATACCTTTTTCACCGCGATATGTAACATATGGAATAAATGGAAAGACGAATTGTAGCAACTTCAGTTTACCACGCAATTTTTCAAACGTTGTTTTTATTTCATCAGAAAGGAAGATACCGTTAAACCGCATCAGCGATTTACCGATTTTTTTCGCACTGGCAAAAAAACGTATAATACCTTCTCTTTCCTGCGGAAATTCAGCTATTAGCTGATCGCGCAAATCATCGGGATTATTGGTCAGTAAATAATCAAAACCCCGTCCCTTATACCGCCTTATCCTTTGTTGGGTTACAGCTACCGGATGGTCTTTCCCGATAGCATCAAATAAGCGGGTCACCATCCCTTCTGGTCCATACTGGTTTAACCAGTGAATGGCAGTATCAAAAACAAAATGTTTTCGTTGGAATCCTGCAAGGTATCCACCAGCGTGAGGTTCTTTCTCCAGCACACAAACCGAAAGTCCGGCTTTACTGAGTAAGGCTGCTGCTGTCAGGCCACCAACGCCGGCACCAATAACAACTACATCATAATGATCTCTCCGTTCCGGTTTTAACATGCAAGGAATATACTAAACTGTTGGCAATCCTGATTCAATAGATCACTTTCTCCGAGAATAATCCACCCAGGCGTTGATCAGTGGACAAGGAATAGGGTTCATGTTCCGGTTTTGTTCCGCGGTTTTTTTCAGGGTTTTCCCCCATAATAAATTCAAGGTTTCCACCCATTTGCAATGCAGAATGTTTCAGCCAGTTGTAAGGAATAACTTTCCCGTTTAATTGTACACGCTGTACATATTTATTAATACCGGAATTACCCGCAGCATTTATGCGAAGCGTTTTTCCATTATCCAGCTTTAATGTCATCCTGGAAAATAAAGGGGTTCCTATAACGTACTGGTCTGTTGCCGAACAAACCGGGTAGAATCCCATTGCGGAAAAAATATACCATGCCGATGTTTGCCCATTGTCTTCATCACCACAATAACCATCTGGCGTTGCCTTATATAATTTGTCCATGACTTCCCTGATCCAATATTGTGTTTTCCATGGCTGACCGGCATAATTATAGAGATAAATCATATGCTGAATGGGTTGGTTGCCATGCGCATATTGTCCCATATTCATAATCTGCATTTCCCGTATTTCATGGATCACCGTACCATAATAACTATCATCAAAAACAGGCGGTAATATAAAAACAGAGTCCAGTTTTTTGGCAAATTCATTCCGCCCACCCATCAGCCTGGCCAGGCCGGCAATATCATGAAAGACGCTCCATGAGTAGTGCCAGCTATTGCCTTCGGTGAATGTATCTCCCCATTTGAAAGGGTTGAACGGATTCTGGAAACTGCCATCTCTGTTCCTGCCACGCATCAATCTGGTTTGCGGGTCAAACAGTTTTTTATAATTCATAGCATGGTTGGCAAATCTCTCCAACTCTGCTTTTGGACGGTTCAAAGCCTTTCCGAGCTGGTAAATGGTAAAATCATCAAAAGCATATTCCAATGTCCTTGCAGCATTTTCATTAATTTTTACATCATAAGGAACATAACCCAATTCATTATAATAATTTACACCTCTCCTGCCCACCGCATCAATCGGACCTTCTGTATCAGCGTCTTTCAATACCGCTTCATACAAGGTATTAATATCATAACCCCTTAACCCCTTAATATAGGCATCGGCAACTATTGCAGCTGAATTGTTACCGACCATTACATTCCTGTAACCAGGGCCTGACCATTCCGGAAGGTAACCCCCTTCCTTATACGCATTTACCAAACCCTTCTGCATTTCAATATTAATTGACGGATACATCAGATTAAGGAAAGGATATAAGGCGCGGAAGGTATCCCAAAAACCCGTTCCGGCGAAAAGTTCACCAGGTAATACTTTTCCATTATATGGACTATAATGCTGCACACTTCCTTTATCATCAACCTCATACAGCTTTTGCGGAAACTGCAAGGTCCTGTACAGGCAGGAATAAAATGTGCGGGTCTGGTCTACTGAACCACCTTCTACCAATAACTTGCCCAGTTGTTTGTTCCAGGCTAACTTTGCTTTCCTGCAGGTTTGGTCAAAATCATCTTTGCCCAGCTCGCTTTTCAGGTTAAATTCCGCCTGTTCAAAGGATATAAAAGAAGAGGCAACCCTGCAATTCACCTGCTCACCTCCTGAAGTGGAAAATCCAATAATGGCACCTGCGTGGATGGATTCAATTTCAAGGTTGTCTTTCCCCATTGTTTTTTCATGCCAGGTACGAGCAACCGAAAATGGCTTATCAATATAAACAACAAAATAATTCTTAAACCCAGCAGGTACGCCGCCACTGTTTTTGGTTGTGTAACCAATTATCTTATGCTCTGAAGGAATGATTTTGATATATGAACCATTGTCAAACGCATCTACCACCAGGAAAGCACTATCCGTTTTTGGATATGTAAACCTGAACTGGGCAGTCCTTTCTGTTGGGGTAATTTCGGCAGTAACGTTGTGATCGGCAAGGTAAACGCTATAATAATAGGGCTTTGCAATTTCAGCCTTATGCGAAAACCAGCTCGCCCTGTCATCCTGGTCAAATACCATTTTATTGGTCACCGGCATAATTGAAAACTGCCCGTAATCATTCATCCAGGGCGATGGCTGGTGCGTTTGCTTAAAGCCCCTTATTTTGTCAGCATTGTACTGGTAGGTCCATCCATCACCCATCCTGTTGGTCTGGGGTGTCCAATAATTCATTCCCCATGGAAGGCAAATACTTGGATATGTATTACCATTAGAAAGACCTGGTTTTGAATCGGTCCCCATCAAAGGATTTACCCATTCCACCGGGTCATTAATATTGCCGACTAATTGTGAATATCCAAACGCATTGTATAGAACAGCAAAGGTCAGCAAAAAACAGGCTTTTTTCATAATAGTAAATCCGCGTTTTAAGAAGTTAAAATGTTTATCCATTTACCCAAGCAGGGATGGTTTTTCCCGGTAGGTTTTCCATATAAACTCACCGAAAATAGTATTAGCCCAGGCGAACCATTTCCGGGTAAATTTGGAAGGATCATCCTTGTGCGCTGATTCATGCATAAACCCGGTTCCGGCATGGCAATGCTGCAATGTATCAAGGCAATATTTTATTTCTTTATCATCTGTAGAAGTAAGGCCCCGCATAACGATGCTCATTGGCCAAACCATATCAAGACCAACATGCGGTCCTCCAGTGCCTGCCAGTTTCTTTCCTTTGAAAAAGAAAGGATTGTCAGTCGAGAGCACATAATTGCGGGTTTGTTTGTACAAAGGATCGCTGGCTTTCACTGCACCCAGGTATGGCAGGGAAAGTAAAGAAGGGATATTTGCGTCATCCATCAGGTTAAAACTGCCAAAGCCGTTTACTTCATAAGCATAAAGTTCACCATATTTTGGATGCCGGGTAATTGCATTCCTTTTTAATGCAGCGGAAACCTGCATGGCTAGTGCTTTTGCGGCCCCGGCATCCTGTTGAAGCTTCCCTTTCCTGGTTAGTATTTCTTCAAGTTGCAATAGCGATTGAACCGCGAAAAAATTACTTGGAACCAGGTATGGAAAAATAGTGGCATCATCACTTGGCCTGAACATGGAACAGATTAACCCATTCGGGTGCGCAGGGTAACCGTAGCCGCCCATAGGTACGCCATCAGTGGCCCAGGCTGTATTTCGCTGGAAAGTATATGGACCCGCACCTTCAAATCTTTGCTGTGTTTTAAAGGTAGCTACCACCAAACGCATGGCCTCCACCCATTGTTCATCAAATACTGACATATCGCCGGTTTCAGCAAGGTAACCATGGGCTAGCCTGATAGGGTAACACAATGAATCCACTTCCCATTTCCGCTCATGGATACCGGGTTTCATATCAGTGATATCTGACTGTTTCCATTCGCTTATTTTGTTTTCATCCTTATAAAAAGCGTTGGCATAAGGGTCTTTCAAAATACATTTCACTTGCCTGTTGATCACGCCCCTGATCAACTGCTGCAAATCTTTGTCCTGGTGACACAAGGGGATATATGGCCAAACCTGTGCAGAGCTGTCCCGCAGCCACATAGCATCAATATCCCCGGTTATTACATATGTATCAGGTTTGCCATCTGTCATGGTAAATTCAACGGTAGTATCGAGGGTATTGGGAAAGCAGTTTTCGAATAACCAGCCCATTTCTTTATTGCCCAGTTTCTTCCTTATATCTGAAATAAGTTGCTCAACAGCTTTACTGGAAAACTTACGGGATGCCAGTGGAACCCGAACATCAGGAAAATTGTTACCGGGACCCGCAGCCCTTGCTTTGGCGCCAATTACCAGGGCGGCAGTAGCCAAACCGGATTGCCGAATGAATTTTCTCCTATCCATATTTGCAATAATTTATCTTTTGAAGGTAAGCCAAGCAGCAATCAATACCAATAAACCTGTACATTCGAAATTTAGACAGCACAACACATGAACAAACACATTTTCTCCTTTTTTTTCGGGATGGTTTTCTTGTCAGTAACAACCACCCAGGCCCAGGATAACCAAAACTGGAAAGCAATTTTTTCCCTTATCAATGAAGAGGTACTTACCCATTCAAAAGCCTATTCCAGCCTGCATGATGCTACTTCTACTATCGGTCACCGGCTAACAGGTTCACCCAATGGCCAAAAAGCAGAACAATTCGCTTATGACCTGCTTAAATCCTACGGGTTCAGTGATGTACGGTTTCAACCTTTTGAAGTTGAAAGCTGGAGCCGCAAATCAATTGCTGTGGAGATTGGCGGATCGAAGAAGCACCTGGTGTCAGTGAAATCGGTTTCACTAGCACATTCACCGGTTAAAGCAGACATAACAGCAGAAATTATTGATCTCGGCAATGGACTGGAATCAGATTATATCGCAGATGCCGGAAAAGTGAATAATAAAATTGCCCTTGTGAACCTGGGCATTTTGCCTGGCAGTCCCGCAACGGCAAAAAACCTGCATCGCTCTGAAAAAACAGCCCTGGCCATTAAATATGGAGCAAAGGGGATTATTATGGTGAATACACCGGATCATGGGGTTTTGTTAACAGGGACAGCTTCGGTTACGGGTAAACTCATCCCAATACCGGCCATTTGCATTGGAAAAGAAGATGGACTGGATCTAAAAAAAGCATTAACTGCCGGAAAGCAATATGCGCATATAAGCATGACCAATTTTTCAGGAAAAATAAATGCCAGGAATGTTATCGCCACCCTGCCGGGTAAGACTATTCCGGATGAAAAAATTGTTATTGGAGGCCATCTCGATAGCTGGGATCTGGCAACGGGCGCCATTGATAATGGTATTGGTTCATTTGCCGTACTCGACATGGCAAGGACAGTAAAAGCCCTGAACCTGGAACCGAAAAGAACCCTGGAATTTGTGATGTTCATGGGCGAAGAGGAAGGCCTTCTCGGTTCAAAAGCCTATGTCAGGGAAGCAATCAGCAATAATTCCATTGACAAGGTCCGTTTTATGCTTAATTACGACATGACCAACGATCCCAAAGGCTATGCTGCGTTAACAGATGATTGTAAAGCTTTATTTCAATCAATTGGTACTCTCGCACAATCCATAGACACAAGTTTTAAAAATAGTTTTCAAAGCGGTGCCGACCTGCACAGTGACCACCAGCCGTTTATGCTAATGGGAATCCCAACGGGAGGCGCTGGTGGTGGCAGTTTGCCGAATAACTCAGGAATTTGCTATCATGCAGACTGCGATGATTTTTCATTGGTAGATGAAAAGGGAATGCAAAATACGGTGCGCTTCAATACCATGTTACTGTACGGCCTGGCAGACACCGATACCATTGCAGCAAAGCGTCTGGATGATGCCGCTACAAAAGAACTGCTCCTTAAAAGCAATCTCAAAACACCATTACAGATTGCCGGTGAATGGCGCTGGAAAGACTAACCTATTTCACTGGCTGATCTGCTTCGATTGACCAATGACCATCGCCTGCAATAACGAAATAGACAAGTAAGAACAGCACAATCAGTGAAACGATCAGTTCGGGGAATGGCCTCCAGAGTTCCCTTGATGCATTAACGAAGAAAACAGCACCCAGCAAAATAGGAACCTGGATCAGGCTGGCAATCCTGGTATAAGCACCAAGTATCAGTAAAATACCACCAAGAAGATGGGCAACAAAAACATAATGCCCAAGCAGCACCATTGCAAATGCAGGAAGTGGTAGTTTGGAGTTCACCGCACCCAGAAGGGAACTCATGTTATAAACAAACTCAACGCCCTTAATACAAAGGAATAACCCTAATGCGATGCGCACAATGTCCATCCAGCGAGGGTGATGCCTGTCACCCCATAGCTCAATACGATGAAGAAGGTTCATATGGCTAAGTTTTAGGTGAATAAGAAAATGTCTCCTCTAAATATACAAAAAATAATGTATATTTTAATGAGGTTATTTAGTTAAAACCTGTATCAGGATTTACTTATAGCGTATTCCATTCCACGTAATTCTGCAAGGCCTTTCAACCTCCCTATAGCGGAATATCCGGGGTAAGTTGTTTTATTAAGATCATCCAATATCTGGTGTCCATGATCCGGTCGCATAGGAATTGATATCTTTCGCTGCTGCATTATTTTCCATACTTCCGACATGATGTCGAACATATCAGTATCCCCGCCAAGGTGATCAGCTTCATAAAAATTTCCAGCGTTATCACGTGCGGTATTGCGGAGGTGAAGGAAATGGACCCTATCGGCATGTTGATGCAACATGGCCACAAGATCATTATCCGCTCTTGCCCCATATGAACCGGTACAAAAACAAAGTCCATTACTAGTTGAAGGAACTGCTGCTACAAGGTCAGCTACATCTTTTGCGGTACTCATAATCCGTGGAAGGCCAAGAATTGAATATGGCGGATCGTCAGGATGGATGGCCATTTTCAACCCATGCTCTTCAGCAACCGGAATGATTTCCCGGAGGAATTCAAACAAGTGCTGTTTTAATTTTGTGGCGTTAATATGATGATAGGATTGCAAGGCCTCTAAAATCTGCTCCCGGGTAAACGGTATTTTGCTTCCGGGTAGACCCAACATACAATTATCAAATAATTGCGTCCGCTTAGAGGTATCCATCTGTTCAAACCTGACCCTGGCTGCAGCAATTTCTGTCATCGTATAATCCTTTGCAGCATCAGGCCTTTGCAGTAAAAAAAGGTCAAATACAATGAAATCAATCCGGTTGAAATACAATGCTTTTCCCCCGTCGGGCATTGAGTAGGATATATCGGTCCTGAGCCAATCAAGGACCGGCATAAAATTATAAGTCACCACTTCAAGTCCGCAGGCAGCAACATTGCGCAGGCTTTCTTTGTAATTGCTGATCCAGTTGGAATAATCACCCGATTTCTTCTTGATTTCATCATGAACCGGCAAACTTTCTATAACAGTCCAACGCATACCGGCTGCTTCAATCAGGTCTTTTCGCTCAATTATATCATTTTTCGGCCATACCTCACCGATAGGAATATGATGTAAAGCGGTAACTACTGCTTCGCAACCTGACTGCCGGATATCTGAAAGGCTCACTGTATCATCTGGACCATACCATCGCATGCTCTGTTGCATATAATATTTATCAGGCATTTTAGGAATTTTGGATCAATTTACTGCTGAATCTATATTTATACAAAATCTTATCTTTCTGGAGTTAATAAAAGCAAATGACTGAGAATTTTTTATTATATAATGCAACGGCAATCCGGTTATACAATGAGTATGCTTCGAAAATGCCGATAATTGATTATCACAACCACTTACCGGTTAACCAGATTGCAGGTGACATTCAGTTTGAAAATATTACCCAGGCCTGGTTGTATGGCGATCACTATAAGTGGCGGGCCATGCGTACCAACGGTGTACCAGAGAAATACTGCACAGGAGATACGAGCGATCGCGATAAGTTCAAAGCCTGGGCAGAAACAGTACCTTATACCCTGCGAAATCCGCTTTATCACTGGACCCACCTGGAATTACAACGATATTTCGGTGTAAACGAATTCTTATCTCCTGCCAATGCTATGCAGGTTTTTGATAGTTGTTCTCATCAATTACAAACGCCTGCCTTTAGTGTGAAAAACCTGCTACGAAAAATGAACGTGCGGTTATTATGTACAACTGATGATCCGGTTGATTCCTTAAACTTTCACCAAAAGTTAAAGGCAGACCAGTTTGACATTCCGGTGTTGCCCGGGTTTCGTCCCGATAAAGCCATTGAAATCACAAACCCGGAAATATTCAACGCCTACCTCAGCCAGTTGGAATCGGCTTCCGGGATTTCCATAAACCGGTTTTCTGATTACCTTGATGCTATAAAACAGCGGCACGATTTTTTTGCAGCAAATGGTTGTGTTGTGGCAGATCATGGCCTGGAAGAAATTTATGCTGTTGACTTCACGGAAAGGGAAGTCAGCAAATCTTTTAACAAGGTCCGGAATGGTCTGAAAGTTTCTCCAATTGAATATCAGCAATTTAAACTTGCAATGCTGCTGCAGCTAGCTGAATGGCACCATGAAAAAGGCTGGACCCAGCAATTCCACCTTGGGGCAATACGCAACAACAATAGCCGGATGCTGGCTAAACTTGGACCGGATACCGGATGGGATAGTATCGGTGATGCGCGGCATGCTAAGCCCCTGGCTGCTTTCCTCGATCGTCTTGATAAAACTAACCACCTTACTAAAACTATACTATATAACCTTAACCCGGCTGATAATGAAGTTTTTGCCACCATGACCGGCAACTTCAACGATGGTTCCATCGCTGGTAAAATCCAATGGGGTGCAGCCTGGTGGTTCCTGGACCAAAAAGACGGTATAAAGCGCCACCTCGATGCCTTGTCCAATGCTTCGCTTGTGAGCCGTTTTGTAGGCATGCTTACCGATAGCCGCAGTTTTCTTTCATTTCCCCGCCATGAATATTTCCGGCGGATCCTTTGCAATACATTCGGTGAAGAAATGGAAAAAGGGGAATTGCCCAATGACCTGACCTGGATCGGCCAGGTAATTGAAAATATCTGCTACAACAATACCCGTGAGTTCCTGTTCACCCGCCGGGAAATACCCGGCGGGTGAACAATTCATCCTTAAAAAACCACCACTCATACAATATGTAAATCGCAAATATTTCAATGATTTTTAACTTGGCATTTTAATTTATCAAAATCATTAAAAATTAAACCTCCATGAAAAAAATCATGCTCTCATTGGGTGGGATTGCGGCATTGCTGGCCATCGGGATTACAGCCTGCCAGAGCAATCAGGCAAAAGAAGTTACCAACGTAACCCCAAAACTCTCTAAGGAAGAATTGGTTAAAAAGGGTGAATACCTGGTTAACACAATTGGCTGCGATGATTGCCATTCTCCAAAAATAATGGGACCAAAAGGCCCGGAAGTTGACCTGGAACACCGTTTTGCAGGATTTTTGCAAGACCATCCAACACCGCCGGCAGACAGCAATGCACTAAAAAAAGGATGGGCATTATTCGGCCCTGAACTTACTGTTGCTGTTGGGCCCTGGGGCACTTCCTACGCAGCTAATATTACCAGTGATTCAACTGGTATCGGTAACTGGACCGAAGCACAATTTTTTAAAGCCATCCGTGAAGGAAAATACAAGGGACTCGATAATAGCCGGCCTTTATTGCCGCCAATGCCCTGGTATAATTTTGCCAAATTAACTGATGAGGATATCAGTGCAATTTTCAATTACCTGAAATCTACAAAACCGGTTAAAAATGTAGTGCCTTCTCCTATACTGGCTTCACATATGTAAACAGACTTGAAAAAAATTACCCGGCGGGTATTACCCGCCGGGTGAAATAGGCAAAAAATAAGGGAATGGCTTCCAGACCATTCCCTTCGTGTGTGTAGCTACCAGGTAGCATGTTGAATTACTGGTTCAACTTCTTTGTTTGTGTACTATAGGTACTTTCGAATATTTTGTCTGCATTCCCGGCTTCAAAGCCTTCACGCCTGTGTTCGCGCCTGATCTCATTTTTACCCAGGTGTAGAAAAGGATCAAGCAGTTTCCTTTCAGCAAATTCAACGTATGATCCTGCAATTGCATGTTCTACCCCATCTGCAAAATGTGCATTTACCATGCGGGCAATGGTAGAAGATTGGGCAAGTTTTCCATCCGGACTGGTTTTAATTTTTCCACCGGCATCATTCAAAACAAAACCATTTCGCTCCAGGAATGCATTGAAACCTTCCATGGTATCATAACCTGGTTTCAGGTTGTGCACACTAACGGTAAAATGGTTCAGGTAATAGCGGTTATATATAACCCAGGCCGCGTATTCACTTTCTGCTGTTAACTCCTGGAAATCGCTCCAGCCAGGCGTTTTCCAAAGTCCGCTGTGCAAAAACCGGTCAACTGCTGCTGCGTCATCAAGGTTGATGGCATCTACAGGATCACTGGTCACTTCGCTGGTATACGAATAAATTATTTCCTGTGCCCGGCCCGACAACTCTTTAACCCGCAATTCGCTGATAAAAATGCGCGGAAATTCGGGCGAAGGTGGTGCGTACCAAAAGGCATCCAATTTCTTTTCAGGGAAATAATAAGGCTCGCGACGCTGGTAACCAAAATGAAGGAAAATCTTTTCCAGTGACCGGATGCCCAGGTTAGGTACGCCCATAGTGCGAAAGGCAATATGGTCATTTTCGATATCAGCAGCCGAGCTGATCAATCCTTCTGCAATCATTGCCTGAATTACTCCCTGAACATCTGGGACCCTTTCCTGGTATCGCCGCATCAGGCCATCGAGGACAATTTTCAAATTATTCGTATTTACGTTCATCATTCCTATTTTATTAATGCTGGCTCTCGTATAAGCTGCCATTTTTGGTTTTAATAAACGCCTGGTAGGAAATTTCTTCCTGTTTGATAAATCCTTTATTCGCCAGGGTTCCGTTAGCCACCATCTCCACTACAGCGGCAACAGATGCAGCAGTCGTCCAGCTTATGGCGCGCCATTCCTTGCCATTGATCAAAATGGGATGGTAGGCATGGTAAAACTCTTCACGGGCCAATTGGTCGCCCTTCCACCCTTCAACCACTGCATATACGTATACTACATCCTCGCGTACAGGTGGCTTTGCCTCTGTAAGGATTTGCTCAACCAGTTCCCGCTTTTCCTTCAATATCAATTCATATAACAGGAAACGCATCAGCTTAGCATGGCCCGGGTATCGCATTGTTTTGTAATTCAGGGTATCAACCTTGCCGGAAAGGGTTTCACACATTGTGCCCAAACCACCGCTGGTAGTAAATGCCTCAAATTCCTGTCCTTCAATGTTGATCATTTCTACGCCTTCCAAAGAAGGCACCATTTTGCGCTCCCCATTGTGGATCACTTCTGCATCATTAATGTATTCATTAATTACCCCTGCAGGAGACCAGGTGAAGGAATACCCCATCAAACCATTCGGATAACGCGGCAAAGCACCAACACGCAATTCTACATCGCGCAATTTTGTAAAGCGGCCATATAAATCAGCGCCAACAATACCAATAAAGCCTGGTGCCAATCCGCACTGGGGCGCCATCACCCCTTTTGAGGTTTTGGCCATTTCCCGGATGGCAGCGGTTGTGGACACATCTTCAGTCAGGTCAAAATAATGGATGCCCAGTTTGTAGGCAGCCTGGGCTACCGGCAGGTTCAGGTTATAGGGAAGGCAGGATACGACCGCATCTTGCCCTGACAGGAAATTCTCCAATTGTGCGGTTTCCTTAATTGATCCCGGCACAACCTGGAATGGCACATCAGTAGCAGGTTTATTCTGGTCAAAACCGGTAACGGTAAAAAGATCACTCAGCAAGGTTCCTACTAAAGAACCAACTTTGCCAAGTCCAATTACAGCAACTTTCTTCATTATTATGAAGTTTAATTTGTAAATAAATGAATTACAGAAAAATAATCAATAAGAAGGGTACAGCTATATGGAAAAGGTCAGGGAATGTTGGCACAGGATGACCGCAGAAAGGACAGGAAAGCTCCAAATATGTTAACTACATCATTCATGCCTGTGAAATGTGTACTTTTGAATACGGCACCAAAATTACGGTTTTAGAACAAAAAAGCCTGTAATTGAATAATATTTTACTACCTTTGCCAACCTTTTAAAAAGGTACTCATGAGCAGCAGACGGGAATTTGATATTGCTTTTGTAGGATTAAAGCCTGGTATTCATGAGTTTGAGTATACCATTACGGACCGTTTTTTTGAGCCGTATAAAGAGCAGGATTTCCATAATTGTGTAGCGCAGGTGAAATTGTCGCTGGACAAAAAGACTGGGTTTATCCTATTGAAATTTGAAATTGGCGGAAAAGTTGAAGTGGTTTGTGACCGTTGCGGAAGCACTACTTTACCCTGGAACCTCTGGGATGAATTCAACATCGTGGTTAAACTGGTGGATAATCCCGAGGAAATGAATGAGCAGGAAGAAGATCCTGATGTATATTATATATCAAGGGGAGAGAGCCACCTGCATGTTGCAGATTGGATCTATGAATTCATTGTTTTGAGCCTGCCCATGCAGAAAATGTGTGCAGAAGAAGAGATTGGCCAGCCTTACTGTAATATGGAAGCGCTGGAGATGCTGAAGAAAATGGGGCCGGAAGAATCAAAAGACGACAAAGGCAACCCATTATGGAAAGGGCTCGAGAAGTTTAAAGACCTGGATAATTGATTTTTTGTATTTATAAACTGTTGAGATATGCCAAATCCGAAACGCAGACATTCACAGCAGCGTAGTGCTAAAAGAAGGACGCACTACAAAGCAGCAGCAGCTACCCTGAGTACTGACAGCACAACTGGTGAATTGCACGTACGTCACCGCGCACACGTGAGCGAGGGTAAATTGTTCTACAAGGGAAAGTTGGTTGCTGAGAAAGCACCCATCAAGAAGTAATTAACCTGTACACAATTTTATAGTTTGCCGGAGATGAAAATCGGTCTGGACATGATGGGTGGAGATTTTGCACCGCTCGAAGCGGTGAAGGGTCTGCAACTATTGTTGTCTGAGGACGATGCTCCGGCAAATATTTTTTTGTTTGGCGACGAGTCTTTGGTGCGTCCGCTCCTTGACGAATACGCTATTCCCGCAGACCGGATTACTATGGTGCATGCCCCTGAAATTATCGGCATGCACGAACATCCCACCAAAGCCCTTAAGGAAAAAAAGCAATCTTCGATCGCAGTTGGATTTTACTTCCTGGCGAAAGGAGAGATTGATGCCTTCATTAGTGCGGGAAATACCGGGGCTATGCTGGTTGGTGCATTATACAGCCTAAAAAGTATTGAAGGTGTTTTAAGGCCAACCATTTCAACCATCATTCCTAAAGAAGATGGTAAAACCGGGGTTTTGCTCGATGTTGGATTGAATGCAGACTGCAAGCCGGAAAACCTGAACCAGTTTGCCATTCTAGGCGCCCTTTATGCCAGGCATATTTTAGGAATAGAGAATCCCCGTGTAGGCCTTCTTAATATCGGGGAAGAAGAAGGGAAAGGTAATATCCTCGCCCAGGCAACATATCCCCTTCTGAAAGAAAATGCGCACATAAACTTCGTGGGCAATATAGAAGGACGTGATGTACTGATTGATAAAGCCGATGTTATGGTTTGCGAAGGATTTACAGGCAACATCATCCTGAAACTTGCTGAATCTTTACACGAAATCACCCACCGGAAATCCATCCAGCACGAATACTTCGAGCGGTTCAATTTTGAAAATTACGGTGGCACACCAGTGCTTGGCGTAAACAAACCTGTGATCATTGGTCATGGCATTTCACATGCCAAAGCTTTTAAAAATATGCTCAGGCTTAGCGCCAAGATGATAAAAAGTGAATTGTTCCAGCAAATGGCAGCGGCATTCAGGAATTAAACCTTTTATGCAGGCCATCTTAACCTAATTCTTGGATTTCTTCCAACAAACAAATAAAACCTTCCTTGTTTTCTGAACATTACTTTCAGCCGTGTTGGTCGTAGCAAATTATAAATGGGCTTTTGACCATTGTTTATTCTTTTGTAAAAACAACTTTCAATAGTGAAGCAAATTTTCTTGCTCTTAATACCCAAAAATTCAAATGGGCTCCGTACCTCCTATTACTGGCAGCCATAATTCCTTTAGTTGGAATTGCGGCCAGCCAGCCGGCTTTCCTGCATGCCTAACCGAAATTTAAGGCACTGGATTTACTAGCTCAAGAAGGGCCTTCAGCAATGTAAACGGTTTTGCACGAATTGTCCTATGGTTCTGATTTTTTAACCATTGAAATATTTTCCAGGGATTTTTAGTTTTGCTTTTTGCCAGGTATGCTGGTCCGGCCGCTATTTTACCCATGGCGGCATTTTATGTTCCATTCATTTCGGAAAACCAATGCTGGAATGTATTTCCTCTTATTTCGGCGGAATCATCCCGGGAATCATTGCGTGTTATTCACAACCCACACCCGGTGGTATCGCCGTGCACCTTGGATTGGCCTGGATGATGGAACTGGCGGCAAACCTGGCTACACACTGCATGGTAAGGGGGGGGATTAAAATCGTTATTTTTATCACATGATTCCTGATATTACCAAAGAGATCTTTTTCCAGACTGCACGTAGCGGTGGTAGTGGCGGGCAGAATGTTAACAAGGTAGAAACCATGGTGGAAGGCCGTTGGAATATCGCAAGTTCTTTGCTGATCAGCGAAGAACAAAAAAACACCCTGCTGTCTAAACTGGGCAATAAAATAACGGCCCAGGGTGACCTTTTGGTAAAATCACAAACCGAGCGAAACCAATTGGGCAATAAGGCCCTCGTCATTCAAAAAATGAATGCGCTGGTAAAATCCGCTTTACAGAAAAAGAAATCGCGTATTGCTACCAAGCCTTCCAAAGCCGCTAAAGAGAAAAGGATCGGGCATAAAAAACAACGTGCAGAAATCAAGCAGGGACGCAAAAGAATTGATTATTGAATGGCAAAAAAAACGACCAGCAATGGTCGTTAAAAATCTTCTCTCCTGTAAGCCGGATTCTGTTCCAACCTAAGATGGCCGCTATCATTTATCTGGCCGCGTCATTACTAACGTGGTCTATCTGCCTACCCTCCGGCGTTGGCCCCTTGCGGAACCATTGGACGAGCCGTCCTCAACCACCGGTATACATGGCATTTCAGCATACAAGGTTTACCCCCATTGTACATTGCTATACAATGCCGTAGGCTCTTACCCTACGTTTTCACCTTTTCCCGGCTTTCGCCGGGTAGTTATTTTCTGTGGCACTGTCTGTAAGCGGTTGCCCGCTTCCCGGCCGTTAGCCGGTGTATCGCCCTTTGCTGTCCGGACTTTCCTCGACACTCACGTGCCGCGATAGCGCGGAGAGAAGAATTCAAAGATAGTGAAAATGGATGGCCGTACCTTTCTTTCACTAATATTGAAAATGAATCTCAGTAGCGCCATACCCATAGCTGGGATGGTATTGGTTTACAAAAAACTTTACATTTTTCCGGTGGCGCAGCATATCATGAATCTCATCACGTAACCTGCCACTCCCCACACCATGTATGATGGTCAGCATAGGCTGGTAATGCGCCAGTGCCAGATCATAATATTTTTCAAACTCATTAACCTGCAGCGTTAGTATCTCGTGGTTACTCATTGTCTTCCAGCCATCGGTGAGTTTTTCTATATGCAGATCAACAACTGTACGCGCAGGCGGAAGGTGCTGCCGGGCTTTTGATGCTTCATACAATTTATATCCGGCTGCTGCCAGTTTCCCCAATTCCATTTTATCCTCTTCCACTTTATCGGGATAATCCTTAAAAAGTTGATACGAAAAAGTTGGTTCTCCTTTTTCCTGGATATCCTGGATTTTCATAAAAATCTGCTTGGGCTTTAACTTCAGGGAAGCTTCAAAATGCGGTGCTTTCTTTTTATCGGGATTTAGTAAGGAGAAATCGAAATTAAAAGATGGACTGTCATTTAAATTGGCAAAGGGGATATCATGCAGGTAAAAATCCTGGAACGCCAATACCTGGTTCTTCAATTCAAAATCCGTTTCCCCGAAATATTTTACCTGGTAATTAAAATCATAACCGGTTTCATTCTGGTTATGCAAATGTATCTTCAACAATGTCACCACATCATCCCCAAAATCATCCTGTTCAAACTTTGGTATAAAGGTAATCCAAACACCATTGGGCTCCCGCCTGGGTAATTGTATGATCTTCTCTTTGGGAACTTGGTCAATGAAAGTTTTTGCCACCGGTTTTTTTTCAGGCACAACCTTTTGCTTGGAAAACATTTTGAAATAAGGAAAATCCAACTGGTCGGTATACGCCGGGAACTTAACCCCACGGACATCTACCACAACCATCTTGTCATCAAGGATTTCCGCAACAATACCATCTTCATTGGTGATCTTTACCACCACTTTATCGCCAACTTCAAATTTCATGTCACAAAGATACTCTGTTTATGGAAGTTGACCTTAATTAGGCGCCCCGGCTGCCAGCTTGCTTTTCCGGTAACCATAGAGGAAATAAACGCCCAACCCAAGGGCCATCCACCCGAAAAAAACCATCCAGCTTTTTGCTGGAATTTCTATCATGAGGTAAAGACAGCAAAGCATGCCTAAAACAGGGATAAGAGAGTAATTCCGCAGGAAAGAAAAGAGCCCGATTGCCCAGGCTGCGACCATAAACACCAAAAAAAGCACTTCCTGGTAGCCTTCTGAGCCGATATTTCCTATGGCTTCAGTAATACGATCCTTGAACAAATAGGTAAAGGCAAGAATAATCAGGGGAACAATGATCTTTCCATTAATATACGGCAGGTTGAATTTGCCTGGTTTATTGGCTAGCCTGGGCAACACCAGTACACCACCGCATACTAATACAAAGGCAAATAATGTCCCGATACTGGTGAGGTCAGTCATAAGCTTATCGTCAGCAACCAGGACCGGGATACCTACTACCAAACCAGTTATCAGTGTGGCAAACCAGGGTGTCTGGTATTTACGGTGTATTCTTGAAAATGATTTTGGCAAAAGTCCGCCCCTGCTCATGCTCATCCAGATTCGGGGCTGGCCAATCTGGAAAACCAGCATCACACTGGTTGCTGCCACTACCGCACTTATAGAGATAAAAGTGCCCACTTTCTGCATATTGATTTTTTCAAAAACAAAGGCTAATGGATCGGTTACCCCTTCGAATTCCTTGTAATTTACCAGGCCGGTTATAACCAATGTGGTGACTACATAAATAATAGTACACAATACCAGTGAATTGATCATACCGCGGGGCATGTCGCGCTGTGGGTTGGCACATTCCTCAGCTGTTGTTGAGATTGCATCAAATCCGATATAGGCAAAGAAAACGGCCGACACTCCTTTTAAAACACCGGTCATGCCGTTGGGCAAAAAAGGTGTCCAGTTACCAGTTGTATCCTCCGAAAAAATTATCCAGGTACCAACTATTGCAATAAAAATCAAAACACAAATTTTCAGCGCCACCATAAAATTGGCTGTATTCTTACTCTCCTTTATACCGATATAAGCAAGCAATGTAATTACACAAACAATAAAAAAAGCCGGCAGGTTTATGATAAATGGAAATCCCAGAAATTTTGGAGCAGTGGCATATAATAAAGCATCGGCAGGCTCCCCTGCAGCAATTGCTGTGTCATATACATGTTTGGCCGTTGCATAACCGGTTGTCAGGAAATCTGGCAGTGAAATATGAAACACATTGTGCAGGATATTATTAAAATAACTGCTCCAGCTGATGGCAACTACGATATTACCAATACTATATTCGAGGATCAGCGCCCAGCCTAATATCCAGGCGATCAATTCACCAAAAGTTACATATGAATAGGTATAGGCACTACCGGAAACGGGTACCCGGGAAGCGAATTCAGCATAGCAAAGCGCGGTAAATCCGCAGGTCACTGCTGTGATAAGGAAAAGAAAAATAACCCCTGGTCCACCATTAAATGCTGCAGAACCAATGGTGGAAAATATGCCTGCTCCAATCACCGCGGCAATACCCATAAAAGTAAGGTCTCGCACATTCAGCACTTTTCTCATTCCACTTTCATGGCCATCAGATAACCCCTGTTCATGGTCGCGGATTATCTTATCTATCGATTTTTTTCTGAATAAAGAAGTCGACATGCAGTTGGTTTATGGGGTCAAGATAGGAAAATATGGTCAGTAGTCGCGTTTCACCAGGAACTCTGCCAGTTCACGCAAGGGTTCTTTCCTTTTGCTCACTACCGCAATATCTTCCAGGTTCCTGAAGGCTGCATTGATATATTTTTCCTTTAATTCCCGGGCCCAGTCATCTACGCCACACTGGCGGAAAATAGCCAACACACGTTGAACTTTATCCGTGGGATTCGATTGCATAAGTTGGTACAACTCTTCTCGCTGCTGCATATTGGCGGCTTCCAAAGCTTTTATCTGTAAAAAGGTTTTTTTATTGGCCAGTATATCTCCCCCAACCTGTTTACCAAATTTTTCAGGATCGCCGAATGCATCCAGGAAATCATCCTGCACCTGGAATGCAATCCCCAGGTTGCGCCCAAACTGGTAAATATGTTGCTGGTTGCCTTCTCCCGCACCACCTAATATCGCACCCAGTTTCAGGCTGGCAGCCAGCAATACAGATGTTTTTAATTCAATCATATGCAGGTAGGCATCCATCGAAACGAGGTCACTTTTTTCGAAGTCCATATCGATCTGCTGTCCTTCGCAAACTTCCTTCGCGGTTTTATTGAACAAATAAATAATACGGTGTAACTGGTCCGATTTTATTTTATTAAGGTAATCATAAGCCACAATCAGCATTACATCGCCTGCCAACAATGCGGTCGGTTCACCATATTTTGTATGCACGGTTTTCATACCCCTGCGCAAAGGCGCTTTGTCCATTATATCGTCATGTATCAGCGTGAAATTGTGGAAGAGTTCTATTGCTGTGGCAACATGCCAGGTATTAGGACTGATGGTATCAAATAGTTCATTTCCCATAAGGCAACAAACAGGCCTCACCCTTTTGCCTCCCAGACCCAGAAAATAAGTCGCGGGTTCATACAGGGTCTTTGGCTCCGCGGGAAAATGTGACTGTTGGAAATATATGGCAAATTCTTTCGACAATTCTTCAAACGAATACATACAAATCGGGGTTTATTGCGAACGGCTAAAATAATGGATTTAGTGAGAAGCCCCTCATTTATTGCTTCGTTATTTGGGTGCCTTCACCAGGGTAGTATCTCCCACCAGCATAGGCACGCTGTAATTTCCGGAATCGATGCTTACCCCCTTCAGGTTTTGTTTAATGACCAGCCAGTCAGCACTTGTAATCCCGGTTTTGTATACATAAACATTTTTTAAATGGGCAAGTCCTTTTAACTGCAATAACCCCTTTGTAGTTATTTTTGTTCCTACAAGGTTCAAGGATTGCAGGTTCAATAATTTACTGAATCTGGCTAATTGCGCATCATTCAACGATGTATTACTGATTTGCAACCTGGTCTGTTTTGTGCAGGATGTTAAGCTTGATATGGCAGCATCACTTAGCGGTACCCCATCCATTTTCAGCCAGGCCAATTGATCTTTTATGGAAGCCAGTAAACCAAACAAGGAATCATTTACCGATAATGCTGAAACAAAATTTACCGACAGGTAATTGCTTTCCCTTGCCACCGGAATGACCACTATCCCCGCTTTTTGTAATTGCCCGATCACCGCCATATCGGCGGGTTTCACGGTTTCTGCCGGCAAATCAGTAACTGGAATTGTTTTCTCATCCAATGTACCTTTTTGTAATGCAGCCAATACTGGTTTGATATTCTCAGGCTGGTCAATTTCCTTTATCTTTTTTGTAACATCCATACCAGTGCTGATCCACCAATGCAAAAGACTGATTTCCTTTTCAGTAAGCTGCGATTTATTCCTGGGCGGCATATGCTTTTTCGCATCCAGTGATAACAGCAATCTTTTGATGAGCTCACTTTCTTCCGGCTTTCCTGCTACAACTACTTCACCATCTTCGCCACCTCTTTTTATAAACGCCGGACTATCGAGCCGAAGTTTCCCTTTCTGCTTATTTGCTCCATGGCAACTATAGCACCTTGCTTCAAAAATCGGGTTGATTACATCTTTATAAAGGATAGCGTCGGGTGCATTCGGCATTGCAGCCAGAACCGGTCCGGCCTTGGAAGGACTGCTTAGCATTTCGGTCAGGTAATCTTCGCCATGGGTTAATGATCCGCCAAGGTGACCAGTTATAGTTACCAAAATAAAAATGGCAACTGAAGACCATTTAAGAATGGGCTTACTGGCTGAATTATGGTACAGGTAATACCATGTAATGGACACTATAGCCGTTATTATCCCGAGCCATTGGTGGTTCCAAACCAGGTCTTCAGAATAGTCGGCAGATTGCGATAAAAAGTATCCACTGATGCATGAGAAGATGGCACCAATCATGCCCAACAGAATAGCTAACGATATGGCCGGTTTTATACCTGCATATTTTTCATTTCCGGAAAGCCAATTTAAAATACAGGCGAGTAACAAAATACCAATTGGCAGATGAACCAATATTGGATGAAAACGGCCTATCAGATCAGCAACTGACAATAACATCATAAGGTGGAATTATTGGTAGCGTTTGCGAAGTAACTGCATCATGTAAACATTAACAGCCCATTGATCTGCCAGGGGTTGCCGGGTATAGGGTAAGGTTGGCATATAGTCTGGCGGACCGAATTCAGTTAGTATAGTCATTCTTTCTCCGTTCTTCTTTTTGCGCGCCACAACTTTGTCCCACCATTCCACATGCTGTTTCACAATTGCCTCCCATTCCGGTGCACGCGGATCATTTACCTGCGGGCCTTCGGGATGACCAATACGGGCATGAATATGCGAAACCCTTTCTAGGGCCAGGGTAACAGTTTCAGCCTGGTCGGCTAACATGCTTTCGTGTACATTGCACCAGTGCGATACATCGAAGGTGAGTCGCAGGTCCGGGTATTTTTCAATAAAATTCCTAGCAACATGTGCAGCAAACAGCATCCTGCTGCGATGTGTTTCGTGGCAGATCAATATTCCGGTTTGTTTTGATTGCTTGTTGGTAAAATCTATGAAAGCTTTGTTTTGGTCAAAAGAAAAATAATCCCTTCCCGAATGGCAATTGATGTATAACGGTTTCTGGATGGTTTGCGTGGTAGCCGCTTCAACCATTTCTACAAATGTCTTCAGGTGGGCAGGTTGCTCCGCCTGGTGGCCGCCGCATAAAAAACCAACTGATAAATGGTGTTTTTTCAATGCTGCGAATAATTCGTCCTGGGCTTTTTTTTCAGTTGGCCACCAAACTTCAATTCCGTCATAACCTTCTTTTTTTGCCGCCGCGCAAAAAGCATCAATGCTGCCTTCATAACCCCAGCTTGTGGCTAGAATAATTAATTCAAATCCATTGCCTTTTTCGCCAGGCCATATCGGTGCAGACAAACTATCAAGTGAAGCCAAAACCATGGCTGCCGTTGCTGTTGCCGTATTTTGCAGGAAAGCCCTGCGGTGAATACTCATGCTAATATTTCATTTATGACTTTTCCACCAACATCGGTCAGGCGGAAAGGCCTTCCCTGGAAGGGGTATGTAAATTCTTCGTGGTTAAACCCAAGTTGGTTTAGTATAGTAGCCTGGATATCGTAGGCCTGAACTTTGCCGCTGATACTACTATAACCTATCTCATCTGTTTCACCATGACTATAGCCTTTCTTAATACCGCCGCCTGCCATCCATATCGTAAATGCTTCTGTATGGTGGTCACGACCTTTATAAGGAGCATCGATACCATTCCGGTTCTCCATCATAGGGGTACGGCCAAATTCACCGCCCCAAACCACAAGGGTTTCTTCCAGTAATCCCCTTTGTTTCAGGTCAAGTAATAAAGCGGTGATGGCTTTATCAATAGAGCGGCATTTATTGACGATACCTATGTTCAGGGAGTTGTTGGGGTTATCACCATGGGCATCCCAACCCCAGTCAAATAGCTGTACATATCTAACGCCTTTTTCCACCAGTTTCCTGGCCAATAGCACATTATTGGCAAAACAGGCTTTCCCTGGTTTTGTGCCATACATTTCATGGATATAGTCCGGCTCATCATTTATGTTCATCACTTCAGGAGCTGTGATCTGCATCCGGTAAGCCATTTCATACTGGGAAATGCGCGATAAGATTTCAGGATCATTGTATTCTTCATATTCCTGCTGGTTAGCTGCATTTATGGCATCAATGGAAGCTTTCCGCAAATTACGGCTCATGCCATCGGGGTCTTTTATGAACAGTACAGGGTCGCCCTCACTACGACATTGTACCCCCTGGTAAACTGACGGTAAGAAACCACTCCCCCATACACTTTTACCTGCATCAGGAAAACTACCACCGCTGGTCAACACTACAAAACCCGGCAGGTTCTGGTTTTCAGTTCCAAGTCCATAAGTAACCCAGCTTCCCATGCTCGGGCGGCCCAAACGTGCACTGCCGGTATGCATTAGTAATTGTGCCGGTGCATGGTTGAACTGGTCTGTTGAAACTGCCTTTAAAAAACTTATTTCATCAGCCACTGTACTAAGGTGGGGCAGGTTATCACTAATCCATGCACGACTTTCCCCATGCTGGGCAAACTTTGCCTGGGGTCCAAGCATTTTAGGGACCCCGGTTATGAATGCAAATTGTTTCCCGGCCAGTAAAGAAGGCGGACAATCCTGCCCATTCATCTTCATCAGTTCTGGTTTATAATCGAATAATTCCAATTGCGAAGGGGCGCCGGCCATATGCAGGTAAATGACACTTTTTGCCTTACCCGGAAACTGTGGGGCTTTGGGCAGCAAGGGATGGGCAGGATCAAAAGCAATTGAGGTAGATGCCGATTTAGCGGTATTAGCGCTATTCAGGCCGCAGTTACCGAAAAGGGAACCGATTGCCAATGCACCAAGGCCCATGGCACTTTCTTTCAGGAAATGCCTCCGGGTATGCATTCGTAAGATCGCCGCCTCAGCTTCTTTCAACAATCGCTGATCATGCAGTTCTTTTTGTGTCATGGATAATACATTGAATGATCAATTTTTTGTAACCACTTCATCCAGGTTCAGGAGCGCGTTGGCTACCACGAACATAGCCGCCGATGTTCTGTCTTTCCTTCCTTTATATTCTTCCAGTGCCTTGTTATATAAATCCAGGAATATGGGCAACCTGGCTTTTGGCATTGGTTTGTACAGCATCAGTTCATAGCCTTTAGCAATTTGTATTGCCGGCCCCTGTGTTGAATCCTGCATCATACGACGGGCAAAATGACCAGCCAGGTCTACAAAGGCTGAATCATTCAGTGTAACCAATGCCTGCAAGGGTGTATTGGTGCGTATCCGCCTCGCAGTGCAAACTACTCTCAGGGCACCATCAAAACTGATCAATGAAGGATAAGCTGCTGTTCGTTTCCAGTAAGTATAAACCGCCCTGCGGTATTGGTCCTCCCCTTTACTGGATACCCATTTCGCGCCGTTGTATGGCGAAAGCCAAATACCTTCCGGCTGCCAGGGCATCACTCCTTCGCCATACATCTTGTTACTTAATGCTCCGCTGATGCAAAGCGCCTGGTCACGCAGTTGCTCGGAACTTAACCTTACCCTCGGGCCCCTGGCATAAAATTTATTGAAAAAGTCTTTTCGTTTAAGCTCTTCTGTTAGTTTTGAATCCTGCTGGTAAGTTGCACTCATCACCATCTCCTTCAGCATTTTTTTGACACTCCATTTTTTATCGTGGACAAAAGTATACGCCAGGTGATCGAGTAATTCCCTGTGTGTTGGAGGTATACCCTGGGTACCCATATCTTCCAGGGTTTCAACGATACCAGTGCCAAAGACCTGTTCCCAGAGGCGGTTCACCATGGTACGCGAAACAAGGGGATGCCTTTCATCAGTTAGCCACATCGCAAGACCCAAACGGTTTTTTGGGGCGTCTTTGGGCATTGCGAATCCCAATGCAGCCGGAACTGCAGGTTCAACTTCCTTTCCTTTTGACCGCCAGTTTCCCCGGGTAAAAACATGGGTGGTCCGGCGCATGCTGGCCGGGTTTTCAATCATTACCGGAATTCCAGCAACATTAGCTGTAACCAGGCTCCAATAGCGATTTTGCTGTTCTTCATAACCAGGTAATCCTTTTCCCGGAAATTCACGGTTAAAGGATATCCAGTCAAAATCCAAAGCAAAATCCTGCGACTTATCCGGGATCGATGGATTTTGGTACTCGATATAAATATCATGTGTTCCTGATTGCAAAGGATAGGATACAGCGCCGAAGGTGGAATGATCGCCTGGCAATATGTTGGTTGTTGCAAATACTGGTCCCTGCCGGCCATCCAGCCTGAATTTCACAACCCCGCCCTTTTTACTGGAATGATAGTGCCAAACCAACTGGTTTGAATTTTGAAGGTTTACATTTCTAAGCCTTGCGCTGCCATTCTTCATCAGTCCCAGGTCACTATTGTTGCCATATATGGTGGCTTTTTCTATTGAGTCGGCTGTAGTTGAATTGATTGCGGGCTGGTAAGTGCGAAGGAAAAGATCCACCCGCTTTGCTTCTTCGTCACCTGCATTTTTCTTAACCCAATTAATCACCCTGACAACTTCATTTTTCATCGAATCGGTCAGCTGGCGCAGCAGGGGGTATTCACCTGGCACATCCTCATCGCGGGTATTGTTAAAATATGCCAGGAACTTATAGTACTCATCATGGTGAAACGGATCATACGGATGGCTATGGCATTGCACACAGGCAAAAGTGGTACCCATCATAGATTCCCAGGTTGTATTCACCCGGTCTACAACCGCTGATGTCCTGAACTCTTCATTGTTTGTACCCCCTTCATCATTGGTCATGCTGTTGCGGCTAAATGCTGTGGCGATATAATTGTCATCTGTCGGATAAGGAAAAAGGTCGCCAGCAATTTGTTCCTTTATAAACTGGTCATAAGGCTTGTCTTCATTATAAGCTTTAATCACCCAATCACGATAAGGCCAGATAGTTCTGCCCCCGTCCGCCTCATAACCTTTAGTATCTGCATACCGGGCAAGGTCAAGCCACATCGCGGCCCAACGCTCGCCGTAATGTGGTGAAGCCAATAAGGAATCTACCAGCACCTCATAGGCATTACTGTCGTTGGAATTCATAAACTTCCGGGCGATTTCGTCTTTGGGATACATGCCGATGAGGTCAAGGCTGACCCTTCTTAGCAATGTAGCTTTATCTGCCCTGGCAGATGGCTGCAATTCCTGTTCCTTCAGTTTCCGCAATATGTATTTATCAATATCATTTTTACACCATGCATCCTGCAATTCGGGAACAGGCTCTTGTTTTACAGGAAGATAGGCCCAGTGATCGCCCCATTTTGCACCCTGCTTGATCCACCGTCGAAAAATATCAATCTCATCTTTACTCAGGGGTTCATGCTGGTAAGGCATTCTTTCTTCAGGGTCTTTATTCGTAATACGGCGTATCAGTTCGCTATGGTCGGGATCACCCGGAAGAATTGCCGGCTTTCCCGATTCTGTCGGAGCCATGGCTTCTTCCCGGAACAATACGCTAAAACCAGCCTTGGCTTTTACGCCACCATGACAGGTTATGCATTTCTTGTTGAGGATGGGTTTTACATCGGCACTAAAGTCTACAGGCTTATCCCTTGTAAGGAATACAAATCCACCTGTAGCAAAAACAAGTAAAGCTATTACTAGCCAGATACGGCGATTGTGCAAAAAATTACCTGGTATCATTAGCTGGTGTAATTATATGGTACTGCATTAACAATTTACAAATAATACTCTACATGAAACTGTCTGCTTCCCTGTAGGCTTTAATAAGGGCAATTTCACCATCTTTTCCATCAATACTATTACCGTGCTCCATGCCAAGGATACCTTTATATCCCTTACTCTTAATATGCTTGAAAATATTTTTATAATTCATTTCCCCGGTTCCTGGTTCATTCCGACCCGGGTTATCACCTATCTGGAAATAACCGGTTTCGTTCCATACCAAATCGATATTACTTATAATATCTCCCTCATTCCTTTGCATATGGTACATGTCAAAGAGGAATTTGCAGGCAGGGCTGCCGACTGCCTGGCAGATCATATAAGCCTGGTCTGTATGGCGCAGGAAAAGATCTGGGTTATCACTCAGGGCTTCCAGTACCATCACCAATCCATGCGGTGCAAGAATATCTGCGCCCTTGCGCAAAGCATTGATCACATTGGCTGTCTGGAATTCCTGTGAAAGGCTTCTTTCATAGTTACCCGGAACAACTGTCATCCATTTTGCACCACATCGCTTAGCAACCTCAACAGCTTCCTTGCAATCCTTGATCATAAGGTCAATATATTCCTGCTTTCCTGTTGTCAGCGAGGTTTTCCAATGCCAACCGTTCGAGCTTACTACAAAAACGCCCATCGACATGCCCAATTTAGCAAGGGTCTCACCTATTTTCTTTTGCTCCGCAACCGGGCGACCCATCATACCATTATCTTCAATTGCCCTGAAACCCATACTGTGGCCATATTTGATTTGTTCAATAAAATCTTTCCCGGCCAGATTTTCAAAGGTCCCGTCGTGAAAAGCATAATTCAGGTTAAAGGGCTTCTCGGCAGGAGTTAATTCAGGTGATTTTGATTTTTGGGCTGAGGCAATTGCTGAAGTAAGCAGGGCGCCGCCCGCTAATACGGATTGTTGAACAAAATCTCTTCTTTGCATGGCAATTATAATGTTATCCTTTAAAATTACAGTCTTCCGCCAATAAAGAAATATCTATTTCTGGTCTAATTTTACCCTAATCTTATTCAATATTAATATACAGGCTGTTCTGGTGGCATGTTGCGTGAATATTCGCATAATTTCGGCAATACATCGCAAACTAAATGATTTGAAAGCCCTTTGCTGTTTTTGTTGCCTCCTGTTTTTTTTAGTTAACAGTTATGCTCAACCGAAGAAATGGGTATTCACCCAAAATAAAATGGGATCACCATTTAATATCCAGATATATGCCCATGATAGCCTGCAGGCTGAAATGCTGGCCAGCAATTGCTTTCAACTGGTAGATAGTCTGGTTAATATTTACAGTGATTATATCGACAGCAGTGAATTGAACCGCTTGTGTGCGCAAGGAGGACCAGGCAAAAAGCCATTTTATGCTTCCCCTGCCCTGTTCGAAATTTTATGGATATCCAAAATCGCTTATGAAAAAAGTAATGGCAATTTTGATATCACACTTGGGCCGGTTACAAGGCTTTGGCGAAAAGCAAGGAAAGAAAAATCCTGGCCTACGCAGGAATCCGTTGCTGAGAAACTCGCCCTGACAGGTTTTGATAAGGTCAGCCTGGATTCAATGAGCCATACTGTAACCCTGCAAAAAACGGGCATGCAACTTGATCTGGGCGGCATTGCCCAGGGTTATATTGCCCAGCGGGTAATGGATCGTATACAATCGAAGGGAATCAGTACTGCCCTGGTTGATGTTAGTGGCGATATAGTTGCGATAGGTGCCCCACCTGGTTCTAAAGGCTGGAAAATCGGGGTAAATATCCCGGAACAAACGGATGAATTATTACCGCAATATTTGCTAATTAGCAATAAGGCAGTTACCACTTCCGGCGATGCCTATCAGTTTATTTTTCATGACGGAAAAAAATATTCGCATGTAATTGACCCCAGGACCGGCTACGGTATTACAAGCCAGAAAAATGTTACTGTAATTGCCAATGACGGAACAACCGCAGACTGGCTCACGAAAGCCTGTAGCCTGCTACCCGTAAGAAAAGCAAAAAAACTCGCCCGGCAGTTACAGGCTGAGTTCATAATTGCAACTATAAAAAACGGGAAATTGGTATTACAGAAAAGTAAATATTTCAATACCTATTGGAGCAACAGCCAATAAAATGATATAACGTGCAATAATCACCTATTTTAGATAACTATAAAATAAACTTAACAGTGACCAGAATTTTTGGCATCTTTTTTTTAGTGACTTCTTTTTCCAGGCTTTCGGCCCAGTCGCAAGGAGACAATTTCAAGACTTATAATCAGTCTATTCCGGGCTCAGCTATCAGTTTTTCGATGGTACCTATTCCGGCTGGTCAATTTGTAATGGGCAGTAACAGCAATGAAAAAAACCGGAAAGAGGATGAAGGCCCACAGCGTACTGTAAATATATCTGCTTTCTGGATGGCTTCCCTGGAAGTCAGCCGCGATGCTTTTGATGTGTTTTACCACGATGAAAATACTTCCCAGAACTCAGCTGTAGATGCCATTACCAGGCCTAGTCCGCAGTATGTTGACCTTACCTGGGGAATGGGCAAGGAAGGCGGGTTCCCGGTAAACAGCCTTTCACAATATGCTGCATTAATGTATTGCAGGTGGCTTTATGATAAAACCGGTATTTTTTACCGGCTTCCCACCGAAGCGGAATGGGAATATGCGTGCCGGGCTGGAACTAAAACAGCTTATTTCTTCGGTAATGATGAAAAGCTATTGGACCAGTATGCCTGGTACAAGAAAAACAGCAGTAACAAATACCAGCGGTCGGGCCAGAAAAAACCCAATCCATGGGGATTATATGACATTATTGGTAATGTAACAGAGTGGACACTTGATCACTATAACGCCGATGCCTTAAAAGATCTGGCAGATAAAAGTACCGACCCAGTAGCCCCATTTAATGCTTCCCGATACCCCAAAACCCTGCGTGGCGGTGCTTTTAATGATGAGCCACAGGCTTTACGCAGCGCCAACCGTATTAAATCTGACCCAAGCTGGAACCGCCGGGACCCCCAAAACCCAAAAAGTAAATGGTGGCTGACAGAGGCAGCTGGTGTGGGTTTCAGGGTTGTTCGTCCCCTCCAGCAACCTGGCCCGGAAGCCGCAAAAAAATTCTTTGAGCAATATTTAGGTAAGTAATGGTGAAAAATCAGTAACCCTATTTCCCTTTAAATGAAATAATTTAGAAAACCCAAAAAATAAATATGACTAACGAAGATTCTTCAAAAAATGCCGCTACCCGCCGGGTATTTGTTAAACAAACAGGCATCCTTGCCGGTGGATTGATCGCTGCGCCACTGATGTCCAAGGCTAACTTTTTTTCAGGTTCTGATGATACCATTAAAATAGCCCTGATTGGCTGTGGAGGCCGGGGAACCGGTGCTGCTTTGCAGGCCTTATTATCCAAGCAGAAGGTTAAACTGGTTGCCATGGCAGACGCATTCCGTGACCGCCTGGACGATTGTTATAAAACCCTTACCGCCGATGATATTTCAGATTATTCTTCTACAGTAAAGAATCTTAAAGCCCAGGTTGATGTACCGGAAGAAAGGAAGTTTGTAGGCTTTGATGCCTACCAGAAAGCAATTGCTTTAGCCGATGTTGTACTCCTGACCACGCCTCCGGGATTCCGACCCATCCATTTTGAGGAAGCTGTAAAACAGGGTAAGCAAATTTTCATGGAAAAGCCTGTTGCAACTGATCCTGCAGGCATCCAGCGTGTAATTGCTGCAGCAGCTATTGCCAAGCAAAAGAAATTGAACGTTGTGGTTGGCTTGCAAAGGCACTACCAGAATTCCTACCGCGAATTGTTCAAGCGAAAAGACTTAATTGGCGACATCACGTCCGCACAGGCCTGGTGGAACAATGATGGTGTTTGGGTGAGGCCAAGGCAAGCGGGACAAACAGAAATGGAATACCAGATGCGCAACTGGTATTATTTTAACTGGCTTTGTGGTGACCATATCAATGAACAGCATATTCACAATATTGATGTGATCAACTGGTTCAAGAATGCCCATCCTGTTAAGGCCCAGGGCATGGGAGGCCGCCAGGTCCGGAAAGGCAAAGACCATGGTGAAATTTTTGATCACCATTATGTTGAATTTACTTATGCCGACGGCTCAATCCTGAATAGCCAGTGCCGCCATATACCAGGTACTATGAGCCGGGTTGATGAACTTTTAGTCGGCACAAAAGGAAAAATCCTATGCGGTGCGGGAAGCATTGTTGATTTAAAAGGAAATTCATTATACAAATTCGATTCAACAAAAGAGAATAACCCTTACCAGACAGAGCATGAAGAACTTTTTGCTGCAATTGCAAAAGGGGAATATAAATTTGCTGACGCGGAAAATGGCGCAAGAAGTACTATGACTTCCATCCTTGGAAGATTAGCAACATATAGTGGCCAGATCATTGAATGGGATAAAGCGATCAATAGCGGCCTCGATATCCACCCGAAAGTATATGCATGGGATGCCACTCCACCAATTGTGCCCAATAGCGATGGATTTTACCCTATTGCCGTACCGGGAGTTACTAAATATTTCTAAGATTTATTTTTACAGAAAGCCCTCAGCCTTACTGCTGGGGGCTTTTTTATTTAATTTATAAATACCTTAAATTGTAATTACCCTTAGCGAAATTGAATTTCTTAAAAAATAACTGCATGATCATGGGCAATTTTCTTAGTGGCAGGCAAATACATCCCAATGAAGAATTGCTCATTAAATTTTATACCTGCTTCCAAAATAAGGATTATAAAGGCATGCAGGAATGCTATGCAGGGAATGCTGTCTTTAATGACCCCGTCTTCAAAAACCTGGATGCTTCCGAAGTATGCGCCATGTGGGAAATGTTGTTGAAGAGAGGCAAAGACCTTCGCCTTAAATTCAGCAATGTTAAGGCGAATGACCTTGAAGGCTCAGCAAAGTGGATAGCTAAGTATACCTTTTCAGCAAGCGGAAGGCAGGTAGAAAACCATATACAGTCGAAGTTCCGTTTCAGCGATGGAAAAATCATCGCCCATAATGACCAATTTGATTTTTATTTATGGAGCCGGCAGGCTTTAGGCTTGCCGGGCTGGCTATGGGGATGGACACGCTTCCTCCAAAATAAAGTACAGAAGAATGCTATGCAGGGTTTACATAATTACATAGAAAAAGAAGGCTGCTAGTTTAATATAATTATTATGAACAGACGTAATTTTCTCAGGAACGGATCTTTAGCCGGACTTTCACTGGCCACCCTGTCAATGTGTAAAAGCGGGCCGGAAGTAAAAAATGAAGCGGGCCAGGCAGGTTCCCAAATTGAAAATTTTAAACTGGAAGAAGCCAGCATCAGCGAACTGCAACAGATGATGGGTTCCGGTGCTTTAACCGCTGTAACCATTACCCAATTATACCTTGACCGAATTAAAGCAATTGATGCAGCAGGACCAAAACTTAATTCTGTAATTGAAGTAAATCCAGATGCCCTTTCCATTGCTGCAGCAATGGATGCAGAAAGAAAAAATGGAAAAGTCCGGGGACAACTTCATGGCATACCAGTGCTTATTAAGGATAATATAGGTACCAATGATAAAATGCAGACTACTGCAGGCTCCCTGGCACTGGCAGGGCATATTGCACCTAAAGATGCATTCATTGTCAGACAACTCAGGCAGGCAGGTGCAGTCCTGCTGGGCAAAACTAATTTATCGGAATGGGCGAATTTCCGCAGTTCGCATTCATCTTCCGGATGGAGTAGCCGGGGTGGGCAAACAAGGAATCCTTACCTGCTTACCCACAATCCTTGTGGATCAAGTGCAGGTTCTGGAGTAGCTACAGCAGCCAACCTTTGCACTGTTGCTGTAGGTACTGAAACAGATGGCTCGATAACTTGTCCGTCTTCCGTAAATGGTATTGTGGGACTAAAACCAACAGTAGGCTTGCTCAGCAGGTCGGGCATTATTCCAATTTCACATACCCAGGATACAGCAGGCCCGATGGCAAGAACCGTTAAGGATGCAGCCATATTATTGGGAGTTTTGGCAGGTGCCGATCCGACAGATGAAAAAACTGCAGAAAATGCAGGCAAAATCCCCTCAGACTATACCAAATTCCTGGATGCCAACGCGCTAAAAGGGAAAAGGATTGGTGTTGAAAAAAAATTCCAGGGCGACAATCTGCATATGATAGAATGCTGGAATAAAGCCAAAGCCCTGCTGATTAAACAAGGTGCTGAAATTATAGAAATTGAATACCTCGACAAAATAAATGCACTGGCCCAAAATGAGCTGATAGTGTTGAAATATGAATTTAAGCACGGACTTAATAAATACCTCGCTTCATCCGGTGCCAAAATAAAATCCCTTCATGAAGTTATAGCCTATAACAATGCTAATGCAGAAAAGGCCATGCCCTATTTCACACAGGACATCCTGGAAAGTTCCGATAAGCTAAGCGGATTGGAAACAAAAGAGTATCTCCAGTCGCTGGCAAAATCGCATATAGGTTCACGTAATATCATTGACGAGGTAATCAAAAAACATCAATTAGATGCCATTAGCGGGTTAACAATGGGCCCGGCTTGCAGTATTGATTTATGGTATGGGGACCGCTGGGGGGATGTATCACTTACAACACCAGCGGCAACCTCCGGATACCCGCATATTACTGTACCCTGCGGATTGGTATATGACCTGCCGGTAGGTTTATCTTTTTTCTCAGGTGCATACACTGAGCCACAATTAATCAGTCTTGCTTATTCCTTCGAACAGGCATTCGGGAAAAGGCCAATGCCTGCTTTTAAACACAGTATTGAATAAATGGAAAAAATTAATGGATTAAACCCTCAGGAAGTCTTATCAGCACGGCTGAAATACGGCCAAAACAGGATTGCACAGAAAAAGGAGAATGCCTTTTTCAGGATTATCCGCGACCTCGGTAAGGAACCGATGTTTTTGCTATTGCTGGCTGCCGCAATTATTTATTTTATAAGTGGGCAGGCCCCGGAAGGAATTTTCATGGGAATTTCCATTGTACTGGTTGCAACAATTTCGATTTACCAGGATGCCAGGAGCCGGAATGCACTTGATGCCCTGAAAAAACTAACCAAACCCAATGCTTATGTTATCAGGGAAGGAGAAAAAATGGGCATTCCATTAGAAGATATTGTAATGGGAGATATCATGATTGTGGAAGAAGGGAGCTCTATACCTGCAGATGGAACCATCATCCAATCCAATGATTTTGCTGTAAACGAATCAATATTGACAGGCGAATCCTTCCCGGTAATAAAAAATGAAACTGCAGGTAATAACCTGGTCTTCCAAGGCACCACCGTAAGCGGCGGACTTGCGCTTGCCCGGGTGCAGGCCATTGGCAATATGACCAAATTGGCGCAGATTGGTAAGCAAATGGAAACCATAAAAGTGGAAAAAACACCACTACAGCAGCAGATTAGCAATTTTGTTAAAAAAATGGCTGCTATCGGGATTATCGTATTCTTCATTGTTTGGGCTTTAAATTATAGTTCGTCCCGAAATATCCTGGACAGCCTTTTAAAAGCGCTTACTCTGGCCATGAGTATCTTACCTGAAGAAATCCCAGTGGCGTTTACCACCTTTATGGCTTTAGGTGCCTGGCGACTCATGAAAATGGGCATCATTGTTAAGCAAACGACCACTGTGGAGACCCTGGGATCAGCTTCAGTAATTTGCATTGATAAAACAGGGACCATAACCGAAAACAGGATGAGCCTGGCAGAAATCTATAGCCTGGATAATGATCAATTGACCCATACTGAGCAGGATTTATCCGCCAACATGAAACATATCATTAAAACCGGCATGTGGGCCAGTGAACCTATTCCTTTCGATCCGATGGAACTCGCGCTCCATGAATCATACGGAAAAATTACCGAGGTTGACGAACGGCCTTCATTTAAAATGGTGCATGAATACCCTCTAAGTGGCGTGCCGCCCATGATGACACATATATTTGAAAATGGGGAAGGAAAACGAATTTTGGCAGCAAAAGGTGCACCCGAAGCAATTATGGAGGTTTGTGTACTGTCTGCTGAAGAACATTTAAAAGCAAGTGCTGCCCTGAATGCCCTGTCTCAAAAAGGATACAGGGTACTGGCTGTTGCCACTGCTGTATATGAAGGTGACCAGTTTCCTGCCACACAGCAGGAATTCAAATTCGGGCTACAAGGGCTCATCGCTTTTTATGACCCGCCCAGGAAAAACTTTAGCAGGGTGCTGCAATCATTTTATGAAGCAGGCATAGATGTAAAAATTATTACCGGCGATAATGCCTTAACTACTGCCACAATTGCCAGGCAGATTGGCTTCAGGGGCGCGGATAAATCTCTTGATGGAGTTGCGCTGATGAATATACCACCCCGGGAATTAAATAAAACGATAGCTGCTACAAACATTTTCACCAGGATGTTCCCTGAGGCGAAACTAACCATCGTAAACGCTTTGAAAGAAATCGGGAAAATCGTTGCCATGACTGGTGATGGTGTAAATGATGGACCGGCCCTGAAAGCTGCCCATATTGGCATTGCCATGGGAGACAAAGGATCAGAAATAGCCAAACGCGCTGCTTCCCTGGTTCTCACTGATGACGACCTGGAAAAAATGGCAACTGCAATTGCCATGGGCAGAAGAATTTATACCAACCTGAAAAAAGCTATCCGGTATATTATTTCCATTCATATTCCAATCATACTTACGGTTTTTATACCATTGGCTTTAGGTTGGGTCTATCCGAATATATTCACACCTGTCCACATCATATTCCTGGAACTAATCATGGGCCCAACCTGTTCCATTATTTATGAAAATGACCCTATGGAAAGCAATGTAATGCAACAACCGCCAAGACCCATGAGCACTACATTTTTTAACTGGCATGAAATTTCTGTAAGTATTCTGCAAGGCCTCGTGATTACAGCGGCAGCTCTCCTCACCTATCAATATGCGGTTATCTATGGAAAAGATGAAAATACCACCCGTACAATGGTTTTTCTGGTTTTGATATCCGCAAATATTTTTCTTACCCTGGTTAACCGGTCTTTTTATTATTCTGTTTTCACCACCGCTGGATATGCAAACTACCTGGTTCGTTTAATCATTGGGATAACCATCAGCCTTGTGGCCTGCCTTTTGTTGATCCCATTCCTCACCGTTTTTTTTAAGTTCAGTCAATTACCGTTCAAAGATTTGTTCTTTAGCCTTGCGATTGGCTTCCTTTCGGTTATATGGTTTGAAATAGTAAAATGGATCTCCCGGAAAAAAAATAAAACATGATCCGGAAATATCAACCTGACGATTTTCATATCCTGGAAAAATGGGTACAGGATCCAAAATTGTTATTCACTTTCGCAGGCCCTTCCTGGAGTTTTCCGATTACTCAGCAACAGGTTGCAGCGCACCAGGAAAAGTTTCCCAATAAACAATTATACATTGGGTTAAACGACCTGGGTGATCCAATAGCCATCGGGGAAATAATTACAGATGAACCCCACTCACCCAGGCTAGGCAGGTTATTGGTTGGCGATCCTGCTTTAAGAGGCAAGGGAATCGGAGAAAAATTTATCCGGGAACTTATTGCAGAATGTGTACGGCTTAACCAGATTGATAATATCTGCCTGTTTGTCCTGGAAGAAAACCAAAGTGCCATTAGCCTGTATAAAAAGATAGGATTTATCTTTTCTGAAGAAAAAATACCGGATATGATACTGGAAAACCAGTCCTATCCGGTACTTAAGATGTTGCTGAAAATTGCAGATTTCAACATCAGAAACTTGCCATAGCCGCTTCCAGTACTTTATCGTTTCCTTCCTCAATATCTTCCCGGGTATTGATAATGTATTTTTTTGGCGAAACGCCAATGCCTTCTTCGCTATTACCCAGGGCATTCCTATAATCACCCACTCCAACAAAATATAACCACCCATTTGGTAACTCCCTCGAAATGACATCAGTAAATCCGCCGGCAGTAGTATCACCCATTTGTGTAACCTGGCTTTGCGTATTCATAGCCCAGGTAAATGTTTCCCCGGCACTAGAGGTCCACCGGGTGGTCAGTAAAACCACCGGTTTAACATATGAGCTGTTTCCTGAAGGTTTAACAAACCAGCTCTCAGGTGATGTAAAACATCCCGGATCAACACCATTGCGCTTCCTGACTGTCATATAAAGTTTTTCTTCTACAGCAAACAGACCCGCAATATACCGGCTGACTTCATCATCCCCCCCGGCATGATTACGAATGTCAATGATAATTCCCTTCGTATCTTTTAAACTTTCCATTATCACGTTGAGTTGCTGCTTATAAAACGACAGCGGTAACCCAAATTCCCCAAAATGGATATACCCGATATTATCCGGTGTAATACCATAATGAAAGCTGCTGTCCACCGTCACTAAAGAAGGGATATATTTACTCCTGACCAGGTCTATTGAGAAATCGCGTTGTATTCTATTGATACGGAAAAAATCACTGCTTTCAAAGCGTGGAAGACCGTCGCTGGTAGGCTGAAGAAATGCATGGATATCATTTAAAGGAGTAATCAACCTGCACAAAATGCCGTACAATTCCGTATTACTCATCTGGTCATTTACCATCGGCCGGTAAACAATATACAAGGAATCCCAATTCACCTGCCTTACAGAAAACATTCCATACCATTGATGATACCCTTTCCACATTTCGTCAAAATTAGCAGTAGGAGTATTTTTAACTGTATTGCCAATTAATAATTTCTGGCAGGAAAAAAATGGCTGTGCCAATATCGCCAATAATGCCAGAAGTGTTATACTTCTTTTCATGGAGTCATTTTTTAGATGATGATTTTCTTACTTTATAGAGGCTGTTATTCCTATATTATTCTGGAATAAGCTGATTGGTTTTTCGTAGTTATAGTGCAGCCATTGACCGAAATAGTGAATGCCAATTCCGAACATTTTGTTGACTGCATAATCGTAACCTGCTTCCAGCCGGATGCTCTGAAAATTGCCAAACCAGGCCATTCGGGAACCTTGCTTAAAAATAGTTTGGATATGACTGCTGCCATCCGGTGAACTGACAGAATTATGATAAGGCAATCTTGTATTGCGGGCGAAAATCGGGATCGAGATTTTGATATTAATGGTATGCCGTGCATTATATTGAGCATCATGCTGGAATTCTGCATTAAGAGAACTTGAATTCATCCAGGCATTCCTGACTATATTGTCGGAATAAAACAACTGGTTACTTAATGATGCGCCTGCATAATTCCTGCTTTCAAGTTTTTTGTTGTCAATTACAGAATACCCGGAATTGACTTTCCAGGCATAACCTATATCAATCCTGGCATTGTACAATGTACCCAAAATCAATCCGGAATCTGACTTCGGTGTACCATCAGGATTATAACCAGGATCATACATTTTACGGTTATAAAATCCAGTTGGAAAAAAATTACCCCACGCACCATTTAAACGGGCATCAAATTTTCCGGTATTCCCTGTGTGTGTATACCCCAGTAAAAAGGTCTTTTCACTACTTTGGTACTTTAATGGAGATGCCTGGTTATCCAGTAACCAGGTTCGCTGGTATCCAATACCAACCTGGAATTTATTGTTTTGCGCTTTGCTTCCCCACACTACGAGAAGCGGAATCAGGATAAGGAAAGGTTTAATTTTCATACTTCATTTTTTAAAAAATGAAGTTGCAATAAACCAGTTGCTCCGGCAATCTGAACAATTCCGAATAGTAGAATTTACAAACTCAATCGCAGCATTATTCTCCCATCCATGCTTTAAATGCATTGGCCTTATCCCTGCTGATAACAATATGCTCATCAGTGGCAGGTTCAACTTCCACTTTTAATTTCTGGTTAAACCAGGAATGAATTGCTGCAACAGAACCGGAATTAAGAATATATTGCCTGTTGACTCTGAAAAAAAGCTTTGGAGAAAGCGATTGTTCCAGTTCGTCCAAAGCATAATCAAGAATATACTTCTGGTTATTAAAAGTCCGCAAATAACTAAACTTGTTCTGCGAAAAAATATATGCAATGTCTTTGATATCAATACTGATCATTTTCTGTCCCTGCTTAACTAAAAAGCGGGTACGATATTCCGAAGACTGTTGCAATTTCTGCATTTCAGTAAGTAATGCTTCGAGGTGTTCCTTACCAGGTTGAGGTTTAACAGCATTTCTGAATTTCTGCAAAGCAGCCTTTAATTCCTCCTCTTTAATGGGTTTTAGGAGATAATCAATACTATTCACTTTAAATGCCCTTAAAGCATATTCATCATATGCGGTGGTGAATATTATTGGTGAAGGGATCGAAACCTTTTGAAAGATATCAAAACTCTGCCCGTCTGCCAGCTCAATATCCATTAAAACCAGATCCGGTGCAGGATTATTCTGCAGCCATGAAACAGTTTCCAGAACGCTATTGGTAATTGCAACAACATCAGCCGCTGGTTCTGATGCTGAAAGTAATTTTTTTAACTGTTTTGCAAGCAATAATTCGTCCTCAACTATCAATACCTGCATAGCCAATATTTTTAATAAGTGGTACTTTCACCAGGAAATCATTTTCGGTTTCAGTTATCTGTATTTCGCGCTGATTTAATAATTTATATTTTGACATGATATTGCTGAGCCCCATTTTATTACTTGGAACAGCAGAAGTCTTCCTATGCAGATTATTCACTACAATAAGGTTATCGGAACCATCTGTATAAATTTTTACGATCAACGGATTACCCGGTAATACAGCATTATGTTTAACAGCATTTTCAAGCAAAATCTGAACTGTTAACGGAGGAATATGGTAGTCCAGGTATATTTCTTTTATGTCAGTTTGCAATTGCAAGCCGTCGGGGAACCTCGTTTGCAGCATATTGCTGTAAGCCCTGATAAATTCCATCTCTGTTCTCAGGGTCGTAAGGTTGGATTCATTGCTTTGCAGCAGATACCTGTAAACACAAGACATTTCATTTACAAATTCCTGTGCTTTCCGGGGATCTTCTTCAATTAAAGAGGAAAGTGAACCCAGGCTATTAAATAAAAAATGCGGACTTAATTGCCTTTTCAAAGAATCCAGTTGGGTTTGCAGGTTTTCTTTCTTTAATGTTTCGGATTCTACTGCAAGGTCCTTCCATTTCCTGAAATAATAAATCGCCTCATAAATGCAGCCAAGTATGATTACAAACAATAAAGACACAAATATACTGTGCAGGTAACCTTCCAGGGGAAATTGGTAACCCCAGAAAAGCGTCTTATCATAAACATAAATATTCAAAGTCCTTAGGAAAATGGTAATAACTGTGCAAGCCAGCAGAATCATCAGCATCCGCTTTGTTGTTTGATCAAGTGCAGGGTATTTCCTTCGAAAGTATAGAATTGCAAAACGGTTAGCCTCCCATAAAATCATCGTCTCAATTAACGATAAAAGGTAAATGCCCCAAAAACCAAACCGTTCCTCCCCGGTATCATTTCGGTTGTAAAATATGATATGACCCATCAGTGCAAAAAATGGAATCCCAAGAAACCGAAACCATTTATCATTGAGTTTTTGCCCAGCCATTGCCTGATTTTTGACAAAAAAAAGCTTTCGGTATGCATTTTTCAGTTTTTTATTGCTGAATCGCAGAAAAAACAGGATAAAATGAATATTCCTTCATTCCTCTAAACTAGTTTATTGTAAAATACTCACCCCCGGTTGCGACCTTTATCGCGGAATGCTTTGTATTTTCCCACAACTTTTTGCTCTTTCGCGGCTGATTTCTTGGGAGTGGACGGCCTTGCTTTTTTAACAGGCGCTGAAGCAGCTTTTTTATGAGCCAGTGCTTTTTCCGCTTTTTTATTCCCCAATCTTTTTTCACCTTTTACCGGCTGCCTGGCAGATGACCGGCTCGTGGAAGAAGAATATCGTTTTGGCTTTGTTTCAGGATCATATTTATCCCTTGGGGCGGTTTCCTTTTTCAGTGGAGGCTTCCGGCTTTTAGGAGCAGTCCCGGAAGAGTCCTTTACTGATTCTTTCAATTGGTGCACTTCTGCATCACTCAGGTAGCGCCATTTTCCCGAAGCCAGTTTGTCTAATTTCACTTTCATAATCCTAACCCGCTGCAATCCTATTACAGAATACCCAAGGTATTCACACATCCTCCTGATTTGTCGGTTTAGCCCCTGCGTTAGTATGATGGAAAATGTTTGCCTGCCGGTTATATTAACCTTGCAAGGCAGCGTAACTGTGCCAAGTATAGGGATACCCCCAGCCATTTTTTCAGCAAATCCAGGCGCCAGTGGTTTATTGACCCTTACCACATATTCCTTCTCATGCTCATTACCTGCCCTGAGAAGTTTGTTAACAATATCGCCATCATTGGTCAAAAATATCAGGCCCTCTGAATCTTTATCAAGGCGCCCGATAGGGAAAATCCTTTTCGGGAAATTGATAAAGCTGATAATATTTGCTTTAACACCCTCTTCAGTAGTTGTAGTAATGCCAATGGGTTTGTTAAAGGCCAAATAGACAGGTTTTTCCTTATTATCCATTGTTACAAGGCTGCCGTCTACTTCTACCTGGTCACCCTTGCTATAGCGATTACCCAATTGGGCAACCTTGTTATTTAGTAATACCCTCCCTGCTTTGATCAGCGCATCAGCCTCCCTGCGGGAACAATAACCGGTATCGCTAATGAATTTATTTAAACTTGTAGACTGGTCCATATGCAAAGATACCGGCATCCTGCCGGTTGCTTATTTTTTCTTCCTCGACTTCCTGGCTATTCGTTGCCGTCCCGCCCCATCACCCGCATCTTCTTTTAAAGCAGCAGTAATAACCCATTCATAATCTAGCTGGCGCTTTTCAAGGTTTGCCGCAACGACCCTGATCCTGACCTTATCGCCCATCCTGAAGGTTCTGCCGCTCCTGCGGCCTGCCAGCATGTAATCAGCTTCAACATGCCTGAAATCATCATATTCTGCCAGGCTTGAAATATTGACCAATCCCTCACATTTATGCTCAACAGTTTCAGCCCAGAATCCAAATGAAGAAACGCCGCTGATAACCCCGTCAAATTCCTCTCCCAAAAAGTTCATCAGGTATTCCACCTGTTTGTATTTGTTACCAGCCCTTTCCGCTTCCATGGCAGCTCGTTCCCTTTCGCTGCTGTGCTTGCACTTCTCTTCCATCTTTTTGTCAAAAAGGAATTTGCCATCCAGGACTTCCTGCAGCACCCTGTGTACTAATACGTCGGGATACCGCCGAATAGGCGATGTGAAATGACAATAGTGTTCAAAACCTAATCCGTAATGGCCGATATTCTTTGTGGTATACACTGCTTTAGCCATGGTCCTGATGCCCAGTTGTTCAAGTACATGCTGCTCGGGTAAACCCTGTACATCTTGCAGCAACTGGTTAAACGATTCGGCTATACGTTCGGGTGATTTTGTATCAAAACTATGCCCGAATTTCCTGGCAAAAGCAGCAAATGGTGTTAATTTTTCTTCATCCGGCTGATCATGCACTCGGTAAGGAAAAGGCAGTTTCTTTTTATCGACCTCAATTTTAAAAATATGTTCAGCAACAGTACGGTTAGCCAGCAGCATGAATTCCTCTATCAGTTTGTGTGCATCCTTACTTTGCTTGATCATGATGCCAATCGGCTTGCGGTTTTCATCAAGTTTAAACCTCACTTCCTGTGAGGAAAAATTGATCGCCCCCTTTTTAAACCTTTGCTTCCTGAACCTTTGCGCAAAACTATTCAACAATAAAATTTCATCCTTGTATAAGCCGTCTTCATTTTCAATAATTTCCTGAACCTCTTCATAAGTAAACCGGTGATTGGAATTAATCACTGTCCTGCCAAGCCAGTAATCCTTAACATCCCCTTTTGAAGACAACTGAAAAATAGCAGAGAAAGTGAATTTATCTTCAAGGGGCCGCAGGGAACATAATTCATTGGAAATTCTTTCCGGCAACATCGGATTTACACGGTCTGGCAAATAGACTGAAGTACCACGATGGTAAGCTTCTTTATCGAGCTCGGTCCCGGGCTCCACATAATAACTCACATCGGCGATATGAACACCAATCTCAAACCCGTTTTTTGTTTTCCTGATTGATAATGCATCATCAAAATCTTTCGCATCAGCCGGGTCAATAGTGAACGTAAGTATTTCCCTGCAATCGCGCCTTTTTTCAACTTCCCTGGCCGGAAGAATTTCGGGAATACGGACAGTTTCTTCAATCACATCTTCTGAAAACGTCATTGAAAACCCACTTTGCAAAATGATTTCCTTCATGGCCAAATCATTTTCTGCATGCGATTCAAGAACTTCCACCACTTCTCCAACAGGCTTCTTCCCGGATTCCCATTCTAAAATCCTGGCTACAACCCTGGCGCCATTTTCGGCGCCATTCAGATTGTTTAAGGGAATATAAATATCGGGCATGGGCTTATCCCCATCGGATATGAAGAATGCAAAATTCCTGCTGATTTCCACCTTGCCCATGAAAACTTTTTGCTTCCTTTCCAGCACTTCGGTTATTACGCCCTGCATACGTCCGCTGCGGCCGGCATCTTTGGTAACGCGAACATTGACTGTATCACCATGCATTGCCGTATTGAAATCATTTGGCCGCACAAGTACATCCTGCTCCTGCTTTTCTATTATAACAAATCCCATTCCACTTCTGGTAATTTCAAGGCGCCCCTTTAAAGTATTACCAGAATCGGATTTGTTTTTTGCTTTCTTTTTACCAGTATTTTTCTTACTCATCTGTGGGTTTTGCAGCTGCTGAAAACTGCTCAATAAATGTACCGATTAAACGGCAAAAGCGATCAGTATCGCCAAACAAAAACTCCATTTCAATAGGGATAACATAAAGAGGAATATCTTTTAGCTCCTGCTCAAATTTCACTAGCCTTACAGCATCTTTTTCTGTAGTCAGAATGATCTTCAATTTACCGGTCATCTGTTCAAATCGCCTGGAAATTTCTTTCATGTCATCAATGGTAAAAATATGGTGATCGCTGTACGCCATCTCCTCATATGTTTGGCTTTGATCAGCCAATAATTTCTTCAGGGGCCTTGGATTGGCAATTCCGCTTACCAGTAAAACTTCAATATCCCCTGTTACCTGGTAAGGCAGGTGGTGAATGATATGGTATAAATTACCATAACGGATTCCTGCAAAAAACACTTGCTGTTCAGGTAATGGATTTAACTCTTTCCGGATAGCTTCCGCTTCTGACTGAGACAAGTCAGCAGGACATTTTGTAACAATTATAAGGTCGGCCCTTTTTACGCTTGATTTCTCATCACGCAAATCGCCGGTTGGCAGGTACCAGTCGCGTGTATAAAGGTTAGCATATTCAGTTAATAGGATATTATAACCTGCCTGTATTGCCCTGTGTTGAAAAGCGTCGTCCAAAATAATGGCCCGTGTGTCTTTCCGGTCATGCAACAACTGAGGTATGGCAAGAATCCTTTCTTCCCCTACTGCAACAGCTACACCTGGAAACTTAAGGTGAAATTGCATTGGTTCATCTCCAATGTCTAAAGCGTTGGTATTGGCATCGGCCAATACATAGCCCTTGGTTTTTCTTTTATATCCCCGGCTCAGTGTAGCCAGGTTATATTTGTTGCCCAGGTTACGTAAAAGGAATTCTACCATGGGCGATTTACCTGTACCACCGACCGCAATATTGCCCACACAAATGATCGGAAGCCCAAACGATGATGTCGATAATATTTTATTATCGAAAAGCCGGTTTCGAATATAAATGACAGCATAATAAATAAGAGAAAAGGGAAAGAGAATTATCCTGATAGGCTTAAGTAATGGGATATTAAAATTCATAAATCCTTTCTGGGGTTATGCATGCTGTTAAAGGTATGTCATATTGGTCTAGGCCCGGCAGCTGATCCACAGGCCCGAAATAACTAAATCCAAGTTTTATGGTATCCGGCCTGCAACCTGATAAATAGCGGTCATAAAATCCCTTGCCATAACCCAGCCGGTATCCCTTATAGTCAAATGCCAAAAGGGGAACAATAACAAGGTCAATATATTCTGCCGGAAACAGAACGCCGTCAACCGGTTCACCAATACCAAATTTGTTTTGCCGGAAAGCTGTTTCATTGGTAACACCAACAGCAATTAAAGAATTACTTTTAAAATCACATACAGGATAAGCCAATTGCATTCCGGGAATCCTGAAAGCCATAAAATCGGTAATTAAAAAAGTATTTACTTCCCCCTTTTCTTTCATTGGCCAGTAAGACAATATTGTTTCTACAATATCCGGAATAACCCATTGCTGAAACCGGATCAGTAATAAATCATCAAGCCGGCTTCTCTGGCTATCGGTGATTGCCAGCCGCTTTTCCAGTGAATATTCCCGGAGTTCAGTTTTGTTCATATCCACTTTTTTAGGTTAGGACCCAAAAGCATTGCCTGTTGTTCCACGAATGTTCGGTCACAAGATGCTGAAAAAGGAATGGATCCAAGTACAGGCAGGTTGGTCCAGTGCGCTATCTCCTCTTGATAACTACCGTAATTGTCATTAAACACCCAACCGGCAACATTAAGCCCCATGCTGTTACAGACTGCAGCGGTTAATAAGGAATGGTTGATACTTCCAAGGTAGTTCCTGCTCACTAAGACAACCTTTGCACCCATTTCCCTGATAAGGTCAGCCACGAATTCCTGTTTGTTTAAAGGAACCATTAAACCACCAGCACCTTCAATCACCAGTTGCCTGGAAGCAGATGGAATTGCAGCTGCAATATGGCTCACGTTTATTTCAATCCCTTCCTCACGGGCAGCAATATGCGGGGAAGCAGGCAGTTTTAACCGATACAATTCCGGGTGTACTATTGTATACTTGTTGGATATTTTTTCCTTTACCCATTCACTGTCGGTACCCTCTGCAAAGCCCGCCTGTACAGGCTTCCAATAATCTGCCTGGAGAGCTTCGGTTACAATGGCCGCAACCAGTGTCTTTCCTATTCCGGTACCGATTCCAGTTATAAAAATAGGTGCAGGCATGAGAAGGAATCAGCGGTTTATAAAAAAAGAGAACAAGGTTGTACCATAATTCCTTTCCGAAACAAATTTCTCAAACCCTTCGTAATTATTTCGCGGCGTGTGTTCCAGCACAAACATGCCGCCGGGTTTTAAAAGGCCCCTTTCAATAATTATACGGGGTAATTCATCAATAGTTTCTAGTGCGTATGGTGGACCGGCAAATATAAAATCAAACTTATCCTGGCAGGATTCCAGGTATTTAAAAACATCCATCTTAATCACTTTTACATGTTGCAATCCAAAAGATTCAACTGTCTTCTGAATGAATGCAAACATGGCCGGGTCCTTTTCCACTATGGTTTGATCGGTTGCCCCGCGGGAAGCCAGTTCATAACTAATACTACCTGTACCACCAAAAAGGTCAAGCGTTTTAAGGCTTTCGAAATCAAGGTTATTCTGTAAAATATTGAATAACCCTTCCTTGGCAATATCAGTTGTTGGACGTGTATGGGGCATTTTTGCAGGCGGATGCACTTTTCTACCTCCCATTTTTCCGCTTATTATACGCATTGCGCCATTTGTATTAAAGGTGTGAAAAAATGTACAGGCTGATCCTGCAATAAAGAAGTATCTAATTTTATGCCCTTGGGCAATGAAACAATTTCGGGGTACCGGAAATATTTTGATAACTCAAGGTACATGGATGAATGGGTATCAATCCAGCCATCCAGGGATAGCCGTAAAGATTCAGGCGAAAGATTGTATTGTTTACAAGCAGCCAGCAGGTAATAGCTGATATCCTCAGGAGCCTGGTATTCATACTGGTGTATTAATAACCAGTCATCCTGCCTGATTGCCATCAAAACCCTGTTCGTTTCAAAAAGCAGGTACGCCTGTCCGCTAGGATCTACGGGCAACCGGTCGAGCCAGTTTATCCATAAGGAAAAAATATGCCGGTGCTGAATATCGCTATGGGCGGCCATCAAAGCCAGGTAATCTTCTGTTGGTATACGGTACACAGAATAGTCCTGCCGGCTTGTTATCTGCTCTGTTAGCAGCGTACCCTTGAAAAGATCTCCAAATTGAAGGTCCAACAATTCCTTACCATTGTCAACATTGAAAAAGGCAGCTGGTACAATTGCAGCCTGTATGCACTGGTGTACAACAATAATCTGCGACCATTTCTGCAACCAGATGGCCTGGTCACGTAACCAATCTGCCAGTGCCTTTCCGGGTTCACCGGTTCCCTCGTGGAATTGTACAAGTTGATACAATAAAGGCTGTCTTTGCTGGTCGGTTGCCAGCAACTGAATGGCATTATCAGATACCTGCAGTAATAACAGGTGCTGAGACGGGTCAGAATAATCGCCCAGGGCCAGGTCAAATCTTGTTGAATAAGACATATCGATGGCTGCAATAATACACTATTTTCGGTCTTTATGTCAACCACAAGTCCAGTTACTGATCTGCACGTTTCTACCAGCAACCGGCAGATACTGTCAATTGCTTTGCCGATCAGCTTTTCCATTTTTGTACCCCAGGTCAACTTTATCACTAATAATATTTTCCTGGGCCAATTAGGGGAGCAATCGTTGGCCGCTGCCGGTATTACCGGGGTTTATTACCTGATCTTCGCAGTTGTTGGGTTTGGCTTAAATAATGGCCTCCAGGCCCTGATTTCAAGGCGTGCCGGACAAGACCGGGTGGGTGAAATCGGGAAACTCTTTGCACAAGGGATATATATATCCCTGGGATTTGCTGCCCTGGGTATTCTGGTGACCTATCTTTTGGCACCTGCCCTGCTGAAAACGGCTTTAAGTTCAACAGCCATAAGCAACCAGTCACTTCAATTCCTGCAGATACGCATCTGGGGGTTGCCCTTCCTTTATATCTACCAGATGAGGAATGCCCTGCTGGTAGGCACTAACCAAAGCAAACTGCTGGTTTGGGGAACCCTTGCAGAAACCTGTACCAACATCCTGCTGGATTATGGATTGATTTATGGGCATTTCGGCCTTCCTGCCTTGGGCTTTAATGGTGCTGCCCTCGCCTCCATTATCGCAGAATTTATGGGAATGTTTATCGTTTTTGCAGTTATCGAATGGAAGGGAATAAGCCGGCAACTATCGCTTTACAAAGACCTGAGTTTTAACAAAACTGATATCCGGTTGCTGCTTGACCAATCTTCCCCACTGATTTTCCAGTACGTAATCAGCATCATGAGCTGGGAATTCTTCTATATCCTCATAGAACATAATGGCTCTCGTGACCTGGCTATATCCAATACAATGCGGAATATTTTGGGCATGTTCGGGGTGTTTACCTGGGCGTTTGCTGCAACAAGTACCACCATGGTCAGTAATATCATTGGCCAGGGTTTTTCAGACCAGGTACCCGCCCTGATCCGCCGTATCGTAAAGCTAAGTATGGGGTTTTCAGCCATAATTTGCCTGCTCCTGAATATTTTCCCGGGGCAAATTTTATCCTTATTTGGACAGGGGGATGAATTTGTTCGATTAGCTATTCCTGTTATGCGTGTCGTTTCTTTTGCCTTACTGATGATGTCTTTCTCTACCGTTTGGTTAAATTCGGTAACAGGAACAGGGAATTCAAGGGTTAACCTGGCCATAGAACTGCTTGCAATTTCGGCATATAGCATTTATGTCTATTTCGTATTGAAAGTCTATAAATTACCTATTGCCATTGGCTGGATGTCGGAATGGTTGTACTGGGCAATATTATTTAGTCTATCCTTTGGGTATATGCAAAGCGGGCGATGGAAAGGGAAGGAAATTTAATCATCATTTTTCAGCTCTTCCAGCATGTGCCTGCCCTCCTCCCGGATCCGCTGGTCATCTTCCATTTTTAAGGCTAAAGTATCCAGTTTCTTCAATAAGGAAATGGCTTCTGCCGGTTTTTCCAGCTTCACATAAACTTTGGCCAATTCCAGGTAATTGAGGTTAAAAGCAGGATTAAGTTGCAGGCTTTTTTCGTAGCATCTTCTGGAATCTTCAAAAGAAGCATCCGGAAAAGCGCCATAAAATACACTAACAGCAGTACGCTTGAAGCTACCCAGGTTACTGATTTCATAATACCATTTTCCCAAAACATGAAACCCCCTGAAATCAGCCGGGTTTAGTTGCACGGTCTTGTCGGCATAGTATTTTATTCCCTTAACTGATTCTACCAGTTTCCTGCCCGAAGAGACCATCGCCAACCTTCCCATGGCCAATGACATCGCAAAATTGGCATCAGCACTGGAAGGATTCACTTTCAGGCCAATTTCCGCATACCGACGGGCGGTCTCATAAAACAGGACCTGGCTTTCCTTTGAGGCTTGCCGGTGACCTATTTTGCTGGCCAGTTCACTGCACTTACATAAAGCCGTTATATTGGTGGGCTGGACTTTTAAAACCTGCTGGTATTTCTGGTAAGCCAGGTCATCCTGCATATTTGCTTCGGCAACAGCTGCTTCTTTAAGCAGAATCTGTAAATCCTGCGACCAGCTTGCAAAAGGAGCCAGCAGGCAAATCAATATAATAAAGAAAAAAGACTTCATTCAGACTTCAAAATTCTTGAAAAAAGTGATACCAACCTTTCCCTGGAAATTCTCAATTGGTGCCTGCAATTTGAAAATACTGATACTTATAGCTGAAACCTGGGCATATTCATGTTTTATTTTATACAATATGCCGGAAGCCAGTTCTTCCAGGAGTGGTGTAGCAAAACTCATTCTCTGCTGGACTATTTTATAAATGTCCTCGTAATTGATCAGGTTTTTCAGGTCATCCATTTCCCCTTTTCTGACATGGTAAGTCACATCCAGGTTTACCTCAAAATTATTTCCGGCAGTTTCTTCGCCTTCATATAATCCATGGAAAGCATAGAAGTGGAGATTGTGCAGATGAACGGTGAGCATAAAAAATTTAGCGGCTGGATGAGCCGCCAAATTATAAATTTATAAGGGATAAGCCTATTAATTTTTCCAAATCAAACCTGGAAAACAATTAAGCATGCGCTAATGCTGAAAGGAATCTTTCTGCATCCAAAGCTGCCATGCAACCGCTTCCGGCAGCTGTAACAGCCTGGCGATAAATTTTATCCTGAACATCACCAGCAGCAAAAACCCCTTCTATATTCGTGCGTGAACTGCCGGGTATAGTCTGGATATAGCCTGCTTCATCCATAGTAAGGAAGTCTTTGAAAATATCGGAGTTTGGTTGGTGACCGATAGCCACAAAAAAACCACTGATGGGAATTTCCGTGATAGTACCGGATTGGTTATTGCGTATATGCACAGCCGTAACTCTATTTTCGCCTGCTATATCAGCAGTTTCACTGTTCCAGTAAACTTTTATATTGGGGGTTGCTTTTACACGGTCCTGCATCACTTTTGACGCTTTCATACCGTCTTCACCCTTTCGTACGATCATATGTACATTGGAAGCCAGTTTTGAAAGGTAAAGAGCTTCTTCGCAGGCGGTATCGCCTGCCCCTACAATAGCCACTTCTTTTCCCCTGAAAAAGAATCCATCACAAACTGCACAGGCGCTTACCCCAAAACCATTCAGCCTTTGCTCACTTTCCAGGTTCAGCCACTTTGCAGAAGCCCCTGTAGCTATGATAACAGCATCTGCCGACATTTCTTTTTCTTCATCTATCCAAACTTTAAAGGGTCGTTGTGAAAAATCTACTTTTGTCGCCAATCCAAAGCGGATATCAGCTCCCATACGGACCGCCTGCTTTTCAAAATCCACCATCATTTCAGGGCCCTGGATTCCCTCCGGATAACCGGGGTAATTTTCCACTTCGGTTGTAATCGTTAATTGACCGCCAGGTTGTATGCCCTGGTACAAAACCGGTTTTAGGGCTGCGCGTGCTGCATAAATTGCGGCTGTATAACCTGCCGGACCAGAGCCAATAATTAAACAATGTACATGCTCTACTGCTTTATTTTCCATCTTACAAAAATAATTAGATTTAGGTTCGTACAACGCCCTGTTGTTAATATCGGGATTATCTGGGGATAACCAGTGATTTGTATTGAGCCGAATAACCGCCAAAATAGCCTAGAGCGCCATTAGAAATATTTCCCAATACTTTTGTTGGTGATGAAAAAGGGCTACCAATGCTGCCATAATTATATTCCATTGTCCGCCAGAAATCAAAAGTTACCTTATCAATGTTGGTGAATTTTAAGACTACAGTATCCCCCCGGGTAAAAAACGAATATTCATTGAAGTCAATTGTTGCATTGCGGTCAACACCTTTTTCCACTTCAATATCATAGGTAGTGCCATCAACAATCTGGTCATCAAAAACAGAGTTTAATCCCGGGAAAAAACTGCCCCCATTGGTAGAAGTGAAATACCTTATATAGTTTCCAAATCCGGGTGGGTCAGTTACCCTGGCCATCAGAACCGACTTGGTGGTATCGGGATTATTAGGGGAAGGCTTCCACCACAAGGAATCCACTTTTTTGGCCAAAACGGGTATGGTAGTATTAGCCAGGTAATGCTTTCCTTCCACCAGTATATCGGCTGAATATGTTTTACCCATCTCACCAACGAATGCGGTTGCCAGGTCACTGGAATCTACAGAATAATAATAAAGTGTAGCCACCTGGTTAGATACAGCGTATTCTTTTAACCGGTGAGTAAGGGTTCCATTTGAAATCCTGATATCAGCGTTCCTTACAAAAGAAGAATCCAGTAACTGGGGAGTGATTTCACTGAAATAATCGAGACTATTGGAAAGGATAAAAACAGGTGCTTTACCCGTTTCGATAGTCCCTTCTACCACTAATTTTGGCGCCTGTTCATCAATGGTAAAATGTACTGTCTTTTCACAGCCAGGGAATATGATGGCCGATATAGCAAGCAATATGATAAGACGGTAACTTTTCAAACCCTTTTTTTAAATGTAACAAGTAATTGATCAAATAGTTATATAAAAAAATGCCTGATGCAGGATACATCAGACATTTCAATATAAAAACGGGATTGATTATCCCAAATAAGCTTTCAAAGCATTGCTATAACGTGCTTTCTGCAAACGTTTAATAGCTCTTTCCTTGATCTGGCGGATCCTTTCTTTTGTCAAATCATATTTTTGACCGATTTGCTCAATGGTAACCCCATTTTCGCCATCCAGTCCGAAATACGCGTTAACAATTTCTGCTTCCCGGGGACTCAGGGATTTCAATACACGGCGGATTTCATTACGCAGAGAATCCTGCATAACATCTTCGTCAGTATCGTCACTTCCTTCCAAAAGGTCGCCCATTGCTACATCTTCTGCTTCGTGAACCGGGGCATCCAGTGATGTGTGGCGGGTATTACTTTGGAAGATATTATTGATTTCAGTTTCGCTCATTTCGAGGATCTCAGCCAGCTCTTCAGTAGAAGGTTCACGCTCATGCTCCTGTTCAAATGCCATATAGGCCTTGTTGGCCTTGTTATAGGTGCCAATTTTGTTCTGGGGCAAACGAACCAGGCGACCCTGTTCGGCCAAAGCCTGTAAAATGGACTGGCGAATCCACCAAACTGCATAAGAAATGAACTTAAAACCTTTGGTTTCATCGAAACGCTGGGCAGCCTTAATCAAACCAAGGTTTCCCTCATTGATCAAGTCACTCAGGGATAAACCCTGGTGTTGGTATTGCTTTGCCACAGAAACTACGAAACGGAGGTTGGCCTGAACCAACTTATCTAACGCGCGCTGATCTCCCATTTTTATGCGCTGGGCCAGCGTGGTCTCCTCTTCGGGAGTAATCATTGAAATCTTGGAAATTTCCTGAAGATACTTTTCTACCGCCTGCGAATCGCGATTGGTAATCTGTGTAGCAATTTTAAGCTGCCTCATGCCTGTCTGTTAATTTAATGAATAACGCTCTAATGACGCTTACGATTCGCCGTAAGTTGCAAGGAAGAAGGTTAAAGGATGGCGAAATTGGTCCAGAACTGTCTGCAAAAATAACTACAGAATTACAATTTTCATAGTTTATGTGGATAATTATCTGCTTTTAATAGATAAATATTTTAAGGCAGGTATTGAAACCCTTGCCAGTGCTGGCTGCAAACGATTGTAATTAATAATTAACAATTGTTCCATCCGGGCAAACCAGCTCCAATTCCTTCTTATCTGATACTTCTACCCTTCCTATTATTTGTGTTTCAATGCCAAATGCTTTCCCCGCCATGATCATTTTTTCAGCGGAAGCCTCACTTGTAAATAGTTCCAGTCGGTGGCCCATATTGAATACCTGGTACATTTCGCGCCAATCGGATCCCGATGCCTGTTGCAGCAGGTCAAAAACTACCGGTGGTTCAAAAAGCCTGTCTTTAATGATCCTGAAAGGGGCCGGCAGGTATTTTAAACATTTCGTTTGTCCGCCTCCGCTACAGTGTACCAGTCCGTGAATATCCCCGAAATACTCTGCCAGTAATACTTTCAAGAGGGGCGCATAGGTCCGGGTAGCGCTCAATAACAGATGGCCAATATCGGAATTTCCATAACCGGCCACTTCTACCGCGTCGGTCATGCGGTTTGGACCAATATATACCACCTGCTCATTTAAACCGGTATCAAATGACTCGGGAAAGGCCGTACCATAAAATTTATGGAGGGCATCGTGCCTGGCGCTGGTAAGGCCATTACTGCCGATACCGCTATTGTATCGTTTTTCATAGTTCGTCTTTCCTGCACTGGAAAATCCTACAATTACATCACCAGCAATGATCCGGTCATTGGTTATAAGCTTGTTTTTTGGCCAGCGGGCAGCCATAGTACCGTTTACAGCGATTGTCCTGACTACGTCGCCTACATCTGCAGTTTCGCCACCCAGGTAATGGATATTTACCCCAAAACCCTTTAATTCATCAAAAAAATCCTGTGTTCCGGCAATGATTGCAGATAAAACCTCACCAGGAATCAGGCGCTTATTACGGTCAATAGTAGAGGAAAAAAGTAGATTATCGTGAATTCCCACACAAAGCAGGTCATCAATATTCATCACGATGGCATCCTGCGCAATACCCTTCCATACGCTGATATCACCGGTTTCTTTCCAGTACAGGTAGGCCAGGATGCTTTTTGTTCCGGCTCCATCGGCATGCATAAGGTTCACCCAATTCGCATCGCCCCCTAAATAATCCGGATAAATCTTACAAAACGCATTCGGGAATAGCCCCTGGTCGAGTTTCTCTGTGGCCTGGTGTACCTCTTCTTTTTGCGCTGAAACGCCCCTTTGCGAATAAAGACTCATGGTATTGTTTTCGAACTGCGAAGGTGCGGAAAAAAGTTTAATGGAAAGCAGTGAGCAGTAAGTAGTAAGTGGTAAGAAATAATATTAGACAATAATGTTAACATTGAGACTATGGAGGCTAACCACAGAACGCTGTCCTCTCACCCATTTCCCCTAATTTTGCCCTCCCCATGCAGGTTCACAGAAATATCAGCAATTTGCCAGAGTTCCGGAATGCCATTATAACTATCGGCACTTTTGATGGTGTTCATATCGGACATATTAGTATTATTAATCAACTGAAGGCAGAGGCCAAAAAAGTTTCCGGGGAAACCGTTATCATCACTTTTCACCCCCATCCCCGTAGAATTGTGGGGAAAGATCCTCAATCTGTGCAGCTTTTAAACAGCCTTACTGAAAAGATCGGGTTACTGGAGGCAGCCGGTATTGACCACCTGGTAGTGGTTCCTTTTACTCAGGAATTTGCCGCGCAAACACCAAAAGCCTATGTGGAGGAATTTTTAGTACGGTATTTTCACCCGAATACTATTATTATTGGATACGATCACAGGTTCGGTCAAAACCGCACCGGGGACTTTCACCTGCTTGAAGAATACGCTATTAAACAAGTTTTTAATTTGGTGGAAATACCTGCCAGGTTACTGGAAGAAGCAACGATTAGCTCCACCCGCATCCGGCAGGCATTATTACAGGGTGATGTAAAAATGGCCGCCTCGCTGCTTGGCTATCCTTATTTCTTTGAAGGCCTGGTAGTAAAAGGCAACCAACTGGGAAGAACCATTGGCTTTCCTACCGCAAACCTTGTTTTAACGGATAATGAAAAGCTTATTCCTGCCAATGGGGTTTATGCAGTTACCGTGGAAAGACCGGAACTGGGACCCGGCAAGAATGGAGAATTAAAAGGCATGATGAATATTGGGGTTCGTCCGACCGTAGATGGATTAAACCGTGTCATTGAAGTGCACATATTTGATTTCAACGAAAACATATACGGGGAAACACTGCGGGTAACTGTGATCCATAGACTAAGGGCCGAACAAAAATTCGAAGGGCTCGAAGCCTTAAAAAAACAACTGGCAAAAGACAGGATAGACAGTAAAGACAAATTAGGTGCCTGAATCACTTACATCATTTTAAACACCATTTCTTTCATCAGTTGGGCATCGCCCGTTCCACTGTCATTAATACCTACCGACCTGAGGTTGTATTCATGCAGCAATAGCAGGAGCCTTTCTATTCCAGGATAGTCGTATCGTTGCGCTGCAGCCAGGTAGTCTTTTACAAAAAAAGGTGGAACGCCGAGGGCTGATGCAATCATTTTTTCTTCACGGCTTTGAACACCAAAAACCTGGAAGACTTTACTGAAAAAATTATAGAGGGCTGGTAAAACCATCTGGATCGGTGCAGCTTTTGGATTGCTTTCAAAGTACTGGATGATCCGGATCGCTTTGGGAAGGTCTTTCCTGGCAATGGCATCCTGCAGTTCGAAAACATTAAATTCCTTACTGATGCCTACATAATTTTCAATATCATCTTCTGTAATTGATTTCCTTGAGCCCAGGTTCAGTAAAAGCTTTTCAATTTCATTGTCTATGCGGCTAAGGTCATTCCCTATATGGTCTACCAATAGCAAAAGGGCTTTCTGGTTGATCTGGTAACCTTTAGACTGTACCAGTTTCTCTGTCCACCCCGGCAATTGGCTGTCATACATTTTTTTTGTCTGTAGCAGTTCTGTTTTGTCCTTCAGCAATTTGGCCAGTTTACTTCTGCCGTCAACTTTTTTTTCCTTGTGGCCAATTATGAATACGGTTGATTTCAGTGGGTTTGCTATATAACCTTCCAGCCTGTCAATTTCTTTCATCTGCTGGGCCTCTTTTAACAACACAACCTGGAATTCTGCAAACATCGGATATCGCATACAGGCATTGACGACGTCAGCCCAATTGGCTTCACGACCATAAAAAACGGTCAGGTTAAACCCTGCTTCCGCCTCAGATAACAGGGTATGCTCCGCTTCCTTCATTAATTTATCAATATAATAATCCTCATCCCCCTCAAACCAATAAACCGGTTTAAAAGCCTTTTTTTTCCAATCACCCAGGATTTTTTCTACAGACATTTATTTTTCATTCAGAATTGCAATAATAATTGAAAGCTGGGAAAAAAGTCGGAAATTAGCAGCAGCCTGTATCTCAAGTGCTTAAAGTTGCAATTGCGGAGTAATGAATAATTTCTGGCACGGTTTTCGAAAGGCCATCAATACCCGTTCCCCAGGAAAACCTCTCTGACCAAAACATTAATCATTTCTAAACTCAGAAAAACAAATACGCAATGAGCACTTCTAATTACCCGTCGGCAACCCCAACACAAGAACCTAAAAAAGACTACAAAGGTCTGATTATTGCTTTACTGGCAGCAGGTCTTCTTGGAACATGGGGATATTTACTATGGAATAACAATAAGAACGAGCAAACTATTCAGCAAAAAGAAGCTACAATTTCCCAGGTAACTGATGAAAAAACTGAATTGCAGCGCAATTTTGATGCATCCCTTGCCCGCCTTGATTCTGTTACCGGCAACAACAATGCCCTGGAGGGAAAACTTACAGAAAAGAACAGTGAAATCTCTAAACTGAAAGGTGAGATCCGCAGTATCCTGAATAAAAAGAATGCTACTGCTGCTGAATTGACAAGAGCAAAAGCACTGATTACTGAATTGAATGATAAAGTTGCAGGACTAGAGCAGGAAGTTGCCCGTTTGACAACTGAAAATACACAACTGACTACTGACCTTACTGCAGAAAAAGGAAAGACAACTCAATTGACAAGTGACCTGGCTACAACAACCACTCAAAAGCAGGAATTGGAGAAAACTGTAGATATTGCTTCAACATTGAATGCATCTAATATCGCTATAACTCCAATCAACGAGAAAAAAGGCGGCAAGGAAAAAGTAACTACTACCGCTAAAAAAGTAGACAAGCTGGTTGTTTCTTTCGATGTAGACAACCGCATCGCTCCTGCCGGAACTGCTGATGTTTATGTTATCGTTACCGGTCCGGACGGAAAGCCTGTTGCACAGGAAGCCCTTGGTTCCGGTACATTCACTACCCGTGAAGAAGGCGAGAAACCTTTCACTGCAAAAGTTCCTGTTAAAATCGAAACAAATAAAAAGATTGCAGTTGAATTTGCCCTGAAGCAAGCTGAAACTTTCCAGAAAGGAAATTACAAGATCGAAATCTACCACAATGGATTCAAGATAGGTGAAGGAACCCGTGAGTTGAAAAAAGGCGGACTGTTTGGTTAATATTTAATGAACTTTTCCATAAAAAGAAAACCACCCGCTTGGGTGGTTTTCTTTTTATGGAATTAATTTATTTACCTGAGGGTGTATCGCACAGATATACCAAAATTTGAACCATCAAAACTTTCATGTCCATGATAATTGCTATCCTTATACGGATCAACTAAAGAAATAGTTGGCCGGCAATCTGCAGTAAGGTTCAGCGGGATATTGCCAAACTTGTAGTCGATACCCCCGGTTGGAAATATACCCATGCCAAATCCACGGTAATTCGGATCGCCGGAAAAGGAATTATAAATGGCCAAACCTCCCCCAATAAACCATTTCAACCCCGGCACAGGTTTAATATCAAAATGATGCTGGTAAGCTGCGGAGAATGTGGCCGTAACCCAATCATAACTTTCATAACTATCTCCTCGAAAACCAAGGTTAAACTCTAAGGCTCCCTGGTCACTGATAAATGTTTTATATGAACCTGAAATAAGGTCATAATAACCACTGCTAAGCCTGCCTCCAATGGCAGATTTGTATTCTGAATCCTGTGCAAAGCCAGCTGTAAATAAACTGCAAATAAAAAAACCTGTAAAAAACAATCTTTTCATGATAGAGGATTTGATTAAAAAAAGGCACGTGTAAAACGAAAAAACTGGTACTTTATTTTCAACCGGAGGCTGTAATTACATATATAAATCAGGTTGATTTAACCATCAGAGGATGGCCCTCAAAGAAGCACGGCCAATATGAATTACCTGGTTCTCGCCTGGTTTCCGGCCTTCATACTGAATATTCATTTCCAGGTTTTTTCCCAGGCGCTTGGTCAGGTCAAGGCTCCAAAGCATATTCTTTCCGGGCTGTAAACCTTCCAGCATAATATAACTTACTGTAGTATTAGTTGGGTAGGGATAAGAAATGTTCGCATAGGTGAACTTTCCCTGAATGGATGCACTTTGTAAAATATTGTATTTGATATCGGTATTGAAAGAATTGGAATGGTATATTTCACCAGCACCTTCCTGGTTTTCTTTATTATTGAATTTAAAGCTGCCTATAACCCTGAAATTCGCACCCCGTGTATAGGTAAGGCGCGGCTCGAGTGAATATTGCCCAATCTTGTAGTTTTTATTATCGAATTTCGAATTATCTGATATCAACTGGTTTGTGCCTGTTTTACCAATAGCTTCCACGGTGAACCGACGGGTAATATTCCACCTGCTTCGCATAGTCCATTCCGTTAACGCCCTGCTCTCAAGCCCATATGTAAGCAAAACCTTACCCTTGTTGCGGGCATTACTGACATCGAATCCCCATTTTGGATTGAACCGGTTAAATGCAATACTATTTACCCAAATATTGGTAAGGCTAAGAAGGGAACTATCCTCAAGTTGATTACTGAATGGGTTGAAATTTATGGTGCCGTCTGCTATCTGCTTCCTGAACAATTGTAAGGAAGACTGCAGGTTGATTCTTGCTGCAAATTTTTTAAACCCGCTGGATTTTAATGGATCTATCAAAGACCTTGGATTCAGGGCCAGGCTATAATTAAAACTATTATAAGATGTTTTTACATATTGGTTGGTGGGAGTGAAAATGCGGATAAACTTGGCCTGGTCGGGAAAAAGGGCAAGCTCAAATTCATTTAGTTGCTGGATTCCATCATTGTTATAATCAAACCATGTGTACTCACCCTGCCCGGCCGGCACTTCAAGAAATGCTAAATCCCTTTTTTGTTCCTGGCCCGCCCCCAATTCATATAATAGATTTCCCGTTAACATGCCTTTCCATTCGTTAACCTGGTATTCCATGCGCCCCAGAAGACTATTATCGGCAGCAGTATTGGCCGATGTTTTTTGAAAAACCTGCAAGGTACGGTAGGTAGTATTTATGCGCAGTTGGTGTGAGGGATTCGATAACAGTTCTGTGGTCAAGGTATAATTCTGGCTGCGATCTGTGCGAACCAGGTCTTTCCCAATTGGTAATTGGTCGCTTCTGGTATAATAACTTAGTCCCCACCTGTTTTGCTTTTTATCATCAGATTTCAGGTAAACCTTCAGGATATCAAAGGAAAAGCTACTGGGAGTAATTGTATCTGTTGCCTTATTTCTGGCTTCGTTGTGCTCAAGTGCATAGCTAAACCCTACAGTATAATTCTTTATCGCAGGCAATGATTTGGAAATATCCACCGAAGGCCGCAGGAAATACCCCTTATCCAACTGGCTGCTGGTTTTTGTATAACTGATCAGGTTGTTGAAATGCCATCCTTTAAATTCCTGGTAATGTTGCAGGCTGTTGCGGATGCCATTAAAATAATCACTCCGGTTGTAGCCGGTTAACTGGTACCTGATTTTATTACCTTTTTTGTCGGACAATTCCAGGCCCGCACTATACATTTTTTCATCAGCCGCACTTACAACAAGCGGCAAGCCCCAATCGCGCGTAAACTCAACATTCCTCAAACGCTCCAGTGGCTTGAAATTGCTTTGTACTGATTCAAGGCTACCATCACCCTGCAACTTCAATATAGCATTGAGGGGAATGATATGCATTGCCTGGAATTTTGTGGCAAAGCCCTTGTCATTACCCTTATCCTTTTTTGAAAAAGTATTTACATCATAATTACTCATACCCAAATCGGCACTAATACTTGTTTTGCCTGCTACTGTATAGTCACCACCAATCGTAAAAACCTGCTGCTTCTTTGGACTAACCAGGAATGTAGCAGGTTCGTACCTGCCCTGGGGCACACCATTCACCGGCTCAATCCAGCGGTACACTTTACCATTTGCACCATTGAGGTCGGGCTCATAATCTCCTTTCTTATCGCCTACATCAATAAATGACAGGTTATACTTTGCACTGTCCGGGTTTGTTGAATACACATAAATAGAATCAGGCACTCCGTTAACCAGCACTTCGATTTTTTTGTACAATATCTTACCAGGTGAAAAGGTATCAATTGCAGCTATGGGATAATATGCATATTGAATACTATCGCCCAGTGCGCCGAGGAATCGTTTTTGGGGCGTATTGAGTGTTTGGTTTATTGGTGAATTTTTAGAATCATTATTGGAGAAAACACCCATGCGCAACCGAAAACGATTACCGAATCCTGTTTCATTGGCCAGGTAAAGATTGGTGTTCAGGTAATTACGGTCGGCATATTCAAACTCCACCTGTATCCTGCGGTCTTTATTGATCATCCGCCTTGGCGTAAAAGTAATTTCTGCAGTATTGTAATTGATAACATAATCGGCATCTTCTCCCCTTTGCAGTAATTCACCATCAATATAAACACGTTCAGTTCCGGCAAGAACAACAAAATAAAGTTCATTATTAGCACCGGTCAGCCGGTAAGGCCCCTGGTTTCCTTCCTGTCCATCAAATACATTCCTGGTAAATTTTCCTTTTGCAATTGATCCGCTGACCATTGTGCTATTGGTAATATTTGGTGCGATTTTGGAAATATTTTCAAACGCGCCCCCCTGCAGCCTTTTGTAGAAATTAAGGAAATAGTTTTTGTTCTGCCTTATATCAATATCACCCAAACTAAGCTGCCAACCGTCTTTCTTAAATTGCAGGAAAATTCGGTCAAATTCATTCAATTGCTGTGTTGTTCCATCGGGTTGGATGGGAATATTATTATCAGTAATGGCAGCAGCTATTTCAATGCTGTCTGCCAGGTACCCGTTGATCTGCAAATTCAGGCTTGAATTTACCACTGCATCCTGCGCATTACCGAAAGAAATGCCGCGGCCAAAACTACCATTGTAAGTTATGTTCCCGAAATTGAAAAAATCCTCCCCGGCGCTGGCTACCGGGCTTAAACCCTTAATTGTTTGCTGGCTAACCAGAATATTCAATAAACTGTCAAAATTAAGGGGTTGTTTTTTGGCATTAAGGCGACTTTCCAAAACCCTGTACCTTACTGTTACCGAGTCAAAAGGTGGTTTTTGTATCCAGAAAATACTGGCATTCAGCCAATCTACCTGGAAGGAGGAATCAGGAAAACCTGTAATCTTCACAGATCCCGGAACCACGCTAAGCGAATCAAGAACAGTTTTACCGGCATAAACTGGAATACGCCGGATTTTCAGGTTGGATACAGGTATTTTACTATGGTCAGGTAAGGGTACCTGTGCCACAGCAATTCCCGTAAAGGATACGATCAGTATACATATCAACAATAATTTTCCCAATCTGCCGGTTTGCTTAAAAGCGTTTAAAAGTAGCATTTATTGCCCGTTTAATGGTGCAACGAAACCCCTGATTCTACTGTCTAATTCATGACCCACCGCTTATAACAGGCCCTTATTACTATTATCTTTACTGCTAAACCCTATTTAATGAAAAAAAGCTTTCTTCGTTTATTGCTGCTCATTGCAATTATTCCCCCTTTGCTAACAAGCTGTATTGAACAACAAGTAATTTTTCTTAGTCCCTATCCAAATATCCAGACAAGTTATAATGCCACACCACTTTTACGGGACAGCATGCGGGTAGCCAATTATGGTTCCGTTGGCTTTACAAATGGAAGTTCAAATGATAATCTTTCAGACCGTCTTTTTATTGCACACCTGAAGTTCCACCAGAGTTTACTGGTTGGAAAAAACGTGCAGTTTTTTTATGGGCTTCAGGGAAGCGCAGGTAGTTATAAGGTTAACTGGGCCGACTATTATTCCTATCCTTACTATGTTGATCCTGTAAGATTACATGCTTTAGAAGGTGGGAGGTTTACAGGCTCAGCCGGCTTACTTGGCGGAGTATCCCTGGTAATTCCAATGGGACACAGGTTTGAATGGAAAGTTATTGGCGTTGAAGGATCTGTTTCAAAAGAATTTGGTGATTACCAGAGTTTCAGGGAAAATATTCCAGACTCTCTGGTGACAATGGTAGACAGGAAATCTTTGCCTGGAAGCGTTGGTGGTTTTACAGAATTTAATTTTGCGCTGAAAAACAAAAAAAGTATGGGCATGAAGTTTGGCCTGGGGTCAGGACTTACCACACTAGATAGCAAAGTACAATACTATAACCGTATAAATACAATGTATTATATTATGGGTTATCACTTTACCATTGACCGGTATACTGGTTATTTCCAGGGAAGATTCGGTGACTATTTTGCCGGTTTTTTATGTGGGGTATCCTACCGGTTTTAAACCATCACCTTTTCACCATACAATTCTTCCCGAAGTTGTTTGACACGATCATTTTCAAGATATTCATCAAAGGACATCAGGCGGTCTATAATACCTCCGGGTGTCAGTTCAATAATCCTGTTGGCCACCGTTTGCATAAACGTATGGTCATGTGAAGTCATCAAAACTATACCAGGGAAATTCTGGCAACCTTCATTGAAACTCTGGATGCTTTCAAGGTCCAGGTGGTTTGTTGGCTGGTCAAGTATGATCAGGTTGGGGTTCTGGAGCATCATCCGGCTGAGCATACAACGTACTTTTTCCCCCCCGCTAAGTACATTGGTTTTCTTCAGGATATCATCGCCTCCAAACAGCATCTTTCCTAAAAATCCCCGCAGGAATGGTTCATCAGCATCCGTAACATGTGGAGGCACATATTGACGCAGCCAATCCATGAGTGTTAGTCCATTAGTGAAGAACTCGTTATTCTCCAGGGGAAGGTAAGCTGTAGTGATAGTGGTTCCCCACTCAAAATGCCCTTTATCGGCCTTTTTGTGGTTAGTGATGATTTCAAAGAAATTGGTGATGGCAAGAGGATCCTTGCTAAGGAAAGCAATTTTATCGCCCTTATTTACACTAAAACTCACTTTATCGAACAATAACCTGCCATCAACAGAGGAAGCCAGTTTCTCCACATTTAAAATCTGGTTACCTACCTCACGCTGGGGCTGGAAAATGATACCCGGATAGCGACGGTTCGATGGCTCGATTTCATCAATAGTAAGTTTTTCGAGGGCTTTTTTCCGACTGGTGGCCTGTTTTGATTTGGAAGCATTCGCGCTGAACCGGGCAATGAACTCCATCAGGGCCTGGCGCTTTTCTTCGGTTTTTTTGTTCTTATCATTTATCTGGCGGCTCATCAATTGCGAACTCTCATACCAGAAGGTATAGTTACCTGTGAAAATTTTGATTTTTTGGCGATCCACATCAGCCACATGGGTACATACCGCATCGAGGAAGTGACGGTCATGGGAAACTACAAGAACGATATTTTCATAATCGGCAAGGAAGTTTTCCAACCAGCTAATTGTTTCAATATCAAGACCGTTTGTAGGTTCATCCAATAATAATATATCCGGATTCCCGAATATCGCCTGGGCCAGCAATACCCGTAATTTCAGGTTACCAGGAATATCTTTCATCAAACTTTGGTGGAACTGTTCAGGAACACCCAGTTCACTTAACATACTACCGGCATCACTTTCTGCTGTATATCCACCCATTTCCCCAAATTCACCTTCAAGTTCACCGGCACGCATACCATCCTCCTCAGAGAAATCGGCTTTGGCATAAATAGCATCCCGCTCCTGCATCACATCCCACATCTTCTGGTGACCCATCAGCACGGTATTAAGAACAGTAACTTCGTCAAATGCAAAGTGGTTCTGCTTCAAAACGGCCATACGCTCGCCAGGAGAAATACTTACAGACCCTTTCGTAGGTTCAATTTCCCCGGACAATATTTTCAGGAAAGTCGATTTGCCTGCGCCATTTGCACCGATCACCCCATAACAATTGCCTTTGTTGAAGCTTAGGTTCACTTCATCAAACAAAACCCGCTTTCCAAAAGACAGCGTTACATTATTAACTGAAATCATATAAATATCCCTTTTCGAGGCGCAAAGGTACGAAGAAGGAATGATCTTATGTGGACAGTTTCAGCACTTTTTCCATTTTAACAACCGAGACAATTGTCCTGGGAACGGCAATGCCCCTGCTGCCATCCGGCATACCAGTTGGCAAAGTACCAACACCCGCACAGGCCATTGGCCCCTGCATCCTGAGTAAATGGTTGCAGCAGATTTTTTTAATTTTTCTATTGATAAATATCAATATCCTGGTTAACTATAATCAGCCTGCCAGCAAACAGATCCAATTATTTTTAGGCCATAATCAATTGTTATGGACAAGCATTATTTATTGAATGAATTCCCTGAGCAGAAAGAGAAAATACTTGATTTAAAAGCTTCCGATCCTGCTTTTAAAACACTTTACGATGAGTACAATACCGTTAACCATGAAGTTGAGCGTATAGAAAACGGCCTGGAACCAACTTCAGATGCTTATTTAAATGAACTGAGGCTGAAGCGGGTAGAACTGAAAGATCAGTTGTATGCTTTACTCCAGTGAGTTTATGTCTTGAAACGACCTTATTAAAGCCGAAAGCCAGTGAATTTAAAATCACTGGCTTTCTTATTTCAATTTTTATATTGTACCATCCTGGAGGCCACCGCTCACGGCTTACCGCTCACCGTTTACTCTTTTTATCCTTCCGAAACCAAACCTGCACTAATATATTCCGCATTCAGCCTGGCGATATTACTGATAGATATTTCTTTCGGGCAAACTGCTTCACAGGCCCCGGTATTGGTACAGGCACCAAATCCTTCCTTATCCATTTGTGCAACCATATTGAGTACACGGGTCCTGCGCTCAGGCTCTCCCTGTGGCAGTAAAGCAAGATGACTAACTTTTGCAGAAAGGAATAACATTGCTGAGCTGTTTTTACAGGCTGCCACACATGCACCACAACCGATACAGGCAGCTGCTGCAAAAGCACTATCAGCGTTTTTCTTTTCAACAGGCAAAGAATTGGCATCTACTGCATTGCCGGTATTCACTGAAATATAACCGCCGGCCTGGATGATCCGGTCAAAAGCACTGCGGTCAACCATCAGGTCTTTAATCACCGGGAAAGCATTGGCCCTCCAGGGTTCAACCACAATGGTATCGCCATCTTTATACGCCCGCATATGCAGCTGGCAGACCGTATTGGCATTCCATGGACCATGGGGTTTACCATCTATATACATGGAACACATCCCGCAAATTCCCTCGCGGCAATCGTGGTCAAATGCAATTGGTTCCTTACCATCACGAATAAGTTGCTCATTCAATACATCAAACATTTCCAGGAATGACATTTCCTGGGAAATGCCTTTAACCGGGTAAGTTTCAAAACGTCCTTTCTCCTGGCTGTTTTGTTGCTTCCAGACTTTTAAGGTCAGATTTATGGTTCCGTGTTCCATAGTGAAAAAATTATTTCTAATTATTTATAACTCCGCTGACTTGGTTTTGCTACTTCGAAATCAAGCACTTCCTTGTGTAATTGCCAATCGTGCTCACCTTTATATTCCCACGCTGACACATAAGCGAAATTTGCATCATCACGTTTTGCTTCTCCTTCTTCAGTTTGACTTTCTTCCCGGAAATGCCCGCCGCAACTTTCATTCCTGTTCAGGGCATCAATACACATCAGTTCGCCCAATTCGAGAAAATCTGCTACCCTGCTGGCTTTATCCAGCTCCGGGTTCATTTCTTTTACACTGCCCGGTATCCGCACATCAGACCAAAACTCCTTTTTGAGGGCCTGGATGGATCCGATAGCTTCCTGCAACCCCTGGGCATTCCGTGCCATACCACATTTATCCCACATGATTTTTCCAAGCCGCTTATGGAAGCTTTCCACAGTTTGCTTTCCTTTAATATTCATCAGTTGGTTGATGCGATTGGCCACTTCTTTTTCAGCCTCGACAAAAGCCGGATGATCGGTCGGAATAGAATGTGTCCTGATTTCATCTGCCAGGTAATTCCCAATAGTATAAGGGATCACAAAATAACCATCGGCCAATCCCTGCATCAGTGCAGAAGCACCTAAGCGGTTGGCACCATGGTCAGAAAAATTGGCTTCACCAAGGGCATATAACCCCGGAACAGTAGTCATCAGTTCATAATCAACCCATAATCCACCCATTGTATAGTGCACAGCCGGGTAAATCCGCATCGGCACTTCATATGGGTTTTCACCGGTAATCTTTTCATACATGTTGAAAAGGTTACCGTATTTTTCTTTTACAACTTCCTTACCCAACCTGATAATTTCTTCAGCGGAGATATTGTCCAGGTTGCGCTTTTTCACTTCAATCTCACCATAGCGCTTGAAAGCATCGTCATAATCGAGGTAAACCGCCTGCTTGGAAGTGCCTACACCATAACCAGCATCGCAACGCTCTTTTGCTGCGCGGCTGGCAACATCACGGGGTACCAGGTTTCCAAATGCAGGGTATCTTCTTTCGAGGTAATAATCGCGTTCATCTTCAGGAATTTCATTGGGCTTACGGTCATCACCCTGTTTTTTGGGCACCCAGATTCTTCCATCATTCCTGAGGGATTCCGACATTAAGGTCAGTTTACTCTGATGGTCGCCACTAACCGGTATGCAGGTAGGATGGATTTGGGTAAAACAAGGGTTGCCAAAAAATGCCCCCTTTTTGTGTGCCTTCCATGCTGCAGTAACATTACTGCCCATCCCCATGGTACTAAGGTAAAAGACGTTCCCATAACCACCGGAACATAAAAGTACCGCATGGCCGAAATAGCGTTCCAGTTCGCCGGTAACCAGGTTACGTGCAATTATTCCCCTTGCCTTTCCATCTATTAGCACAACATCTTGCATCTCATGGCGGCTATACATGGTAACATTTCCCAGGGCTACCTGCCTTTCCAATGCCTGGTATGCACCAATAAGCAATTGCTGGCCAGTTTGACCGGCAGCATAAAAGGTGCGTTGTACCTGGGTTCCACCAAAAGAACGGTTGCTCAGCAATCCACCATATTCACGTGCAAAAGGAACACCTTGAGCAACACACTGGTCAATAATATTTGTACTTACTTCCGCAAGCCTGTGCACATTGGCCTCGCGTGCCCTGTAGTCTCCGCCTTTAATAGTATCATAAAATAAACGGAAAACCGAATCACCATCATTCTGGTAATTCTTTGCAGCATTTATTCCACCCTGGGCTGCAATACTATGTGCCCGGCGTGGTGAGTCCTGGAAACAGAATGCTTTTACTTTATAGCCCAACTCCCCCAGGGAAGCAGCAGCAGAAGCTCCCGCCAAACCGGTTCCAACAATAATCACTTCCAACTTTCTTTTGTTCGCCGGATTAACCAGCTTACAGTGTCCCTTGAAATCAGTCCATTTATTTTCTAATGGACCAGCAGGTATTTTTGAGTTGATCATATATCGATGATTAGAAACGTTATGTTTTGAAATTAGCGGGGCATAGCCTTTAAACAGCCACAGCTATTTAACCCACTGAAAGTACATGGCAATAGGCATTAGTGCAAAAACCAGCGGAACCAGGATGGCAAAGCCATAGCCAAGGCTGGTGATCATCAGGCTGTACTTCTTATTATGAACTCCAATTGTTTTGAAGGCACTCTGAAAGCCATGGGCCAGGTGATAGGCCAGGGAAAAGCATCCTAATACATACACTACAACAACCCAGGGCTCCATGAACACCATCTGCATTTCCATGAACATATCATGCATTTCTACACCGTTATAAGTAACTGGCATTATTTCATGTGTAAAACGGGCTTTAACCCAGAAATGGCCAAGGTGCAACACCAAAAAAAGCAGGATGATTGTTCCCAGTAAACCCATTGAACGGCTATACCATTTACTTCCCTTGTTACCCATTTTCACTTCGTAACCTATCCCCCTGCTTGCCCTGTTGCGGACTTCCAGTACATATCCCTGGACTATATGGATGATAAACCCAATGAAGAGCCCAATTTCCATAATTCTGATCAGGACGGTTGAACCCATAAAATGGGCCGCCTTATTGAACATCGCACCATTATCATTTTCATTGAAAATGGGCAAATCTGCAAAAATGCAGGCATTAATACCAACGTGAACAACCAGGAAAGCGATCAGGAATAATCCGGTAAGACCCATTACGAATTTCTTGCCAACCGATGAGGTGAAGAATTCAGACCATTGCATACAGAGCTTTAGTTTAAAATTTTAACAAATTTAGTGATTGCAGGCTATCCTTATGCAATTCTGTTTAGTTTTTATTCTGGCAGCTCCTGTATTTCAATAACATAAGGATTAAAATAGAAAATGGCCTCTGACGAGGCCATTTGAAAATAAGCAATTGGTTGGTCGGTTTACCACTTATCTACTTCCTCATCATTTCCGGCGGCAGGCAGGATTTCTGAACTGATTACAGGATTGTTTACAACAGGAACTGTTTCAACAATTACTATTTCAGTTTCCACTGCATCAATTACATCGCCACCTTCTTCAATGTTGTCGTGGTTAAATGCATCAAAATCAAAATCAGGCATCAGGTCTGTTTTTACATAATCAACAGCCTCTGTTAATGCTTTCAGGAATTTATTAAAGTCCTCCTTGTATAAAAAGATTTTATGCCGGTCATAACCGTTGTCATCAAACCTCTTCCGGCTTTCCGTAATGGTCAGGTAATAATCATTGCTCCGGGTAGCCCTCACATCAAAGAAGTATGTTCTTCTTTTACCTGCTCTGATGCGCTTACTGTAAACGCTCTCCATCTTTTTTTCATTATTCTCGTACGCCACAGTGTTTGTTTTTCTGTTAATAATTTTTTTTGATACTGATTAAGTAGAAGCAAATAAAGGAGTTGTTTTGGAATTATCAAAATTTTACAAAACTTTTATATCACCCTAAGTGTTTACCACTACCCGTTATTAACAGCCTCTTCTTCTGATTCATCCTGCTGGTGTTCAAAAAGATATCGGTAGTAACCATTACTGTTAACCAATTGCTCATGAGTACCAATTTCTGCGATATGGCCATCTTCAAGCACAACAATTTTATCAAATGAAAACAATGAAAAAATCCTGTGTGTAATGATTATTGCAGTTTTGTCCTGCAGGTACGAATAAAGGTTTGCAATTATCTGTTTTTCCGTTTTGGCATCAACCGCACTCAGGCAATCATCAAAAACAATTATCTGGGGATTCTTCAACAAGCCCCTGGCAATACTGATCCTTTGTTTTTGTCCGCCGCTTAATGTTACCCCGCGCTCCCCTATTACGGTATCATACTGCTGGGCAAACCCTTCTATTTCCTTATGCACACAGGCAGCCCTGGCCGCATTTATAATGGCTTCTTCATTTACGACTTCCATTCCAAAACCAATATTATTCCGGATCGAATCACTGAATAAAAAAACATCCTGCGGCACATAACTCACCTGGTTCCGGAGATGATGCAGGTCCAGTTGCCGGATATCCGTACCATCAAAAGTAATAGTTCCCTCGTCGGGATCATACATCCGGAGTAACAGTTGCGCTAATGAGGTTTTGCCACTTCCAGTACGGCCAATTATCGCCACTTTTTCCCCTTTTCGGACAGACAGGGAAAAATTGTCAATTGCTTTTATGCCTGTCTGGGGGTAGGTATAAGCCAGATTTTTAAATTCAATATTTCCACTAAACACGGGCGTTAATGCGGGCTCGGGTTGCCTGATGAGTGGCTTAGTATCAAGGAATTCATTAATCCTTTTCTGAGAGGCGGCTGCCCTTTGGATCATACTTGCCGTCCACCCGATTGCACTAACCGGGAATGTAAGGATATTAATATACATGATGAACTCTGCCAGGGTGCCTGCAGTTACACCACTTCCCGGCTGAAGGGAATATATGCCACCAATCAAAATAGTTAAGAGTGTACTTATGCCGATCATAAATGACATGGAAGGGAAATAAATCGCTTCCACCTTCGCTAAACCGATTGCGTTCTTCCTGTAAGCTTCGCTGTTTTGTTCGAAAAAAAGTTGCTGCGATTTTTCCTGGACAAATGATTTAATGACGCGTATGCCGGAATAGGATTCCTGTGCGGTTGTAGTGAGGTCGGATAATAGTTCCTGGATCCTTTCACTGCGCCGGTTAATGATCGTGTTTACAAAATAAATGACGATGGCCAGCAAAGGCAATGGGGAAAGCACCAGGATGGTTAACCGCGTATTCGTGTTCAGCATATAAAACACACTGAAACTGATAGTTACTGCAAGGTTAATAAAATACATAATTGCCGGACCTGTATACATCCTTACACGGCTTACATCTTCCGTGATACGGTTCATCAAATCGCCGGTACTGTTCTTCTTGTAAAAACTAAGGTCCAGCAATTGGTAATGATTATATACTTCGTTTTTCTGGTCAAACTCTATAAACCGGCTCATCACAATAATGGTTTGGCGCATCAGGAACATGAAAAAACCCCGTAGTAAGGCAATGCCTAATAAAGTAAGGCCGCAAGCCAGCAGCAATTGAGTAAAACTGACTGAATTGGTCCAGGATATTAACCGGGTTACCAGGGGATCATAGGCATGGCTGGTCTTTTTTGAAATATACCCAGGAAGGTGCTGTTCTACGGCGTCTACCACGTAACCAGTAATCTGGGGAGCCAGTATGCCGAAATAGTTTGACAGTATAATGAAAAATACACCCAGGATAAATCGCCACCTGTACTTCCAAAAATATTTGTTAAGTGTAGAAAGTTGCTTCATCGAAGCGCGAAGGTAGGGAGAAACTGGCCGAAAGGGTTTCCTGCCCTTATTTCTTTGATATCTCCCCGGCCAAAGCCCCTCCATAAAGCCCTGTTTTCCAAAAAAGATCACCTTTATTTCGCGCCAAAACCGTCAAGCCCGATGAAGCAGGAAATGAAACGGAGACCGACTATTACAGAATGCCAAATCCTAAAAAACAGTGGCATCAGGGAATAAACAGGTATACTAACCTTATTACCTTATCTATGCTGTGCAAAAATCCAGGCCAGGAAATCAGGTTCAGCAAAAGCATTGTCCCAGCTATTGTGGTTAACGCCGGGATATTCGGTATACTTTACTTTCCCTTTTAACTCTTTAAGGCGGGCAACCATATCCCGGGACAATTGCACATTAACTACGGCATCAGCATCGCCATGGAAGATCCAGAAAGGCACTTTTGCGGTTTTGCGCGTGTATGATGCTGCATCACCGCCACCACAAATCGGTGCTGCTGCTGCAAATAATTTAGGCATATGGTAAACAGCTTCATAAGTACCCATACCTCCCATAGACAAACCCGTTATATATACCCTTTTTGCATCAACACTCTCTGAATTTATCAAAGACTGTGTCAGTGCTATTGCGGAACGTAAAGGCGCAGATAATGGATTTTTATAACTGAAATGGAACTCCATCGGTTGCTTTTGCCGGTCTACAGAAACAGAGCTCCAGGCAACATTCAATGGACATTGGGGAATAATTACAATTGCAGGATACTTCCTCCGGTTGGAATCAGCAAGAAATAATTTTGAACCATGCACCAGTTGCAATTCATTATCATTTCCCCTTTCACCGGCACCATGCAGGAAAAGAACCAACGGGTATTTTTTGCCGCGGTCATAGTTTTCAGGGTATAATATCCTGTAAGGAAGCGTATCACCCTCCGGACTAATAAAGGTCCTTTTCTCATATAAGGAAAGGTCTTGCGCACCAGCATGGGAAAACATACCTGCAATAAGCAGGAACACCAGGATCAATTGCCGCATGGAATTTATTTATTGATTTTAAATGATCAATTTACGGATTAAAGGCTTACCCCTCTTTTCCAGGGGATAAAATCATCCTGGTTCAACTGAACTGCCTTTGGTATCACTTTGCCACTGGCTGCCAGTATACAGTATTCCAATATTTCCTCGCCCATTTCGGCAATTGTTTTTTCTCCCGTAATGATCGGCCCCGTATCAATATCAATAATATCGGGCATCCTTTTGGCCAGGGTTGTATTTGTAGCCAGTTTAATAGTTGGACAAACCGGGTTTCCGGTTGGCGTTCCCAAACCTGTTGTAAACAAAATCAGGGTAGCCCCTGCTGCAGCCTTACCTGTAGTGGCCTCCACATCATTGCCAGGTGTACAAACCAGGCTAAGACCGGGTTTGGTAGCTTGTTCTGTATAGTCCAGCACATCAACAACCGGGGAATGCCCCCCTTTCTTCGCAGCTCCCGCACTTTTGATAGCATCAGTAATTAATCCATCCCTGATATTTCCCGGAGATGGATTCATATCAAATCCGGATCCAACCAAATGGGCCTGTGCATCATAAGATTGCATCAGGTGCATGAATTTCCTGGCTGTAGCTTCATTCACACTACGATCGATCAATTCCTGCTCAGCACCACACAATTCCGGAAATTCTGCCAGAAGTACCTTTGCGCCTAAAGCGACAAGCAGGTCAGAACAATAACCAACAGCCGGGTTAGCGGAAATACCGCTAAATCCATCGCTGCCACCACATTTAACCCCAACACAAAGTTTGTCCAGAGTTGCCGGTTTCCTTTCCTGCTGGTTGATCATTTGCAAACCTTCAAAAGTTTTCCTGATCGCAGTTGTAATCAATTCCGGTTCGCTAACCGATTGTTGCTGCTCAAAAACAAATAATGGCTTGTCAAATGCCGGGTTTTGAATACGGATTTCATCCACCAGGTCTTTGGTCTGCAGGTGCTGGCAACCCAGGCTCAGTAAGGTTATACCACCAACATTTGGATGGTTGGCATAGGCCGCCAATAATTTACCGAGTATTGCAGAATCCTGCCGTATCCCTCCGCATCCACCGTCGTGGTTCAGGAATTTGATACCATCAACGTTTTTAAACAGGCGATGCTGGCTGGAGGTATCCGGAGACAATGAAACCGAATCCAGTTTATCGCCATTCCTGATAGCATCGGCCAATTGTTTGGTATATCGTTTATACTTATCTGTTACACCATAACCCAATTCATTTACAAGTGCTTCCTTAATAACATCAAGGTTCCTGTTTTCGCAAAAAACGGTAGGTATAAATAACCAGTAATTGGCAGTTCCTACCCTGCCATCATTGCGATAATAACCTAAGAAATCCCGGTTTTTGAACCGGCTGGTATCTGGTGGTGTCCAGCTATATTTTACCCCATGGTAATCATATGGTTCTGCGGCGTGTTTAAGGTTAGCTGTGGTAATACATCCGCCGCGTGGGATATCGGCCTGCGCCCTGCCTACCAATACCCCGTACATAAACACGGGGTCGCCGGTTTTTAATGGTGTAATAGCAAGTTTATGCTTTGCAGGAATGTTATCAATTAATTCTATCTGGTCCCCTTCCCAGGGTATCAATTCACCTTTGTGGAGATTTGTCAATGCAACAAGAACATTGTCTTTTGGGTTAATCTGTAATATCTTTATGTTCATGGTAAGGTTTTACGACTTAATTACTCTGTCGAGATGCACATAGCCACCATCTACATGGATCAATTGCCCGGTTGTGTGGCTGGAACGGCCGGACAATAAAAAGACAGCCATATTCGCAATTTCTTCAGCTGTTGTCATCCTGTTTTCAAATGGAATACTCGCATTGATCTGCTCCAGCTTTTCTGCCGGGTTGGGTAATGAATTTATCCAGCTGGCATAAAGTGGCGTCCAGCATTCAGCAACTACAATTGCATTTACCCTGATGCCGTACTTTAATAATTCCACCGCCCATTCGCGGGTTAAGGCATTACGGCCACCATTACTCGCAGCATATGCTGAGGTATTACCCTGGCCGGTCTCTGCAGTCTTAGAAGTGATATTGACAATCGCACCCTTTGATTTTTTCAGGGCGGGTAAAGCATATTTTGCCATAAGGTAATAGTGAACCAGGTTACGGTGCAGTGAGGCAATGAATCCTTGATAATCGCCCGATTCCAGGCCTATACCATCATTTACACCTGCATTGTTCACCAATCCGTCAATCTGGCCAAACTGCTGCATTACGGTATCCACTGCTATCCGGGAAGCTTCGGGATCGGTCAGTTCGGCTACAACCTGCGCAGCTTTCAGTCCCTGCTTATGGAGGGCATTCACCAGGTTCAGGTTGTCGGCTTCACGCCGGCCAACAATTACAGGGATTGCACCCTCTGCTGCCAGCAGGCGCACAATTCCTTCCCCAATTCCTTTGGCACCACCTGTAACGATGATCACTTTATCCTGTAGTTCGAGGTTCATATAATGTTTTTATAGTTTATAAAAAATGGTGGCATTCCCGCCATAGAATTTGTCTTTTTCTGAAGCAGTAAATGAGGAAAAGTACTGGTCAGTTAATCCTTTTACCCGCTGGTAATTACCTGCTACCCTGCATACCGGCCAGTCAGAACCAAATACCAGCCGGTCCACGCCAAATGTTTCTACCACAACATCCAGGTAAGGAAAAATATCATCTGCTTTCCAGGTCTCCCAGTTAGCTTCAGTGATTATTCCGGATACCTTGCAATACACATTGTCACAGGATTTAAAAGCACTGATATCCCTTTTCCAATCTGAAATTTCACCCTTCTTAATATAGGGTTTCGCAAGATGGTCAATAATAAAAGGCTGATCAGGGAAATTCCGGCATAACGTTAAAGAATAAGTGAGTTGATCGGGGTAGATCAAAATATCATAAGTAAACCCGAACTTCCTTAACAAAGAAATTCCTTTAAGAAAAGCCGGAGTTAACATAAATGCCCGGTCTGCTTCGCCCTGCAAAACATGCCTGAATCCCCTGATCTTTTCAAACTGTTTAAAATACTGCAGTCTTTCTTCTATGCCACCAGAGCAGAGGTCAACCCATCCCACCACGCCTTTAATAAAATCGTTTTGGCGGGATAATTCAAGCAGGAATTCGGTTTCATTTTCACTTTGATCGGCCTGGACAGCGATTGTCCCCGATATTCCCGCGGCAACCAGTTCCGGCAGCAGGTCTTCCGGCATAAAATCACGCCTGATTAAATGCATATCCTCATTAATCCAGGCATCACGCACCGGATCAAATTTCCAGAAATGCTGGTGTGCATCAATCCTGGCCATATGCTTTACACTTTTGCATGGAAGTTCCCAGTCCGTCAATGCCCAGTTCGATCACGTCGCCTGGTTTCAGGTAAACAGGCGGATCAAAGCCAAGACCAACGCCTGCGGGTGTTCCTGTTGAAATGATATCACCGGGCAACAAGGTCATGAACTGGCTGGTATAAGAAATTAAAAAAGGAATATTGAAAATCAGGTTACTGGTTGATCCGTCCTGCATCTTTTTACCATTAACAGAAAGCCACAAACGAAGTTGGTGTACGTCGGCAATTTCATCGGGAGTACCCAGGTATGGACCAAGCGGGGCAAAGGTATCACAACCCTTACCCTTATCCCAGGTGCCGCCTCTTTCCAGTTGGAAAGCCCGCTCACTCACATCATTGTGCAGGCAGTAGCCGGCTACATGTTCCATAGCATTTGCCTCTGTAACATAGCTGGCGGTTTTACCAATAACAACTGCCAGTTCAACTTCCCAGTCCGTTTTTTCAGAGCCACGGGGGATAACCACATCATCAAAAGGGCCGCAGACAGCTGTTGTTGCTTTCATGAATATAATGGGCTCGGTAGGCGGTTTGGCATTTGTCTCGCGTGCATGGTCAATATAATTCAGCCCGATGCAAATGATCTTTGATGGCCTGCCAACCGGCGCCCCCAGGCGGCTTCCGGCCGGAATAAGCGGTAACTGGTTTTCATACCTGCCCAGCATCCATTGCAGGTGCGCAATCCCGCCATTGGCAAAAAAACTTTCATTATAATCCTGGATAAAACCGGATACATCATAATATTTATCGCCAATGCATATGCCGGGCTTTTCCTTTCCCGATTCGCCAAATCTGATCAGTTTCATGTTATCAGGTATTTAATTTTACAAATCCCCCGTCAATAGGGTAATCATTTCCGGTAATAAATGCAGCTTCGTCTGAGCAGAGGTATAATAGTAAAGTCGCTATTTCTTCCGGTTTTCCCATACGGCCAATAGGCTGTGATGCCGATAACTTCTCAAACATTTCCTCTTCCTTCCCAGGGTAATTTTTTGCCAGGAAGCCATCAACAAACGGGGTATGCACCCTTGCTGGAGAAATACAGTTAACCCTTATATTGTCTTTCAGGTAATCGCGGGCTGCTGAAATGGTCATTGCATAAACAGCTCCTTTAGTCATGGAATACGCAAAGCGGTCAGGCAGACCAACCATGGATGCTATTGAGCTCATATTCAGGATAACGCCCCCGCCCTGTTGCTGCATCATCGGAATGGCAGCAAACATGCAATTGTATACGCCTTTAACATTTACATTGAACAACCGGTCCAGGTCTTTTTCTGAAGTGGTGGTAACCTTGCCGATATGGGCTATTCCGGCATTGTTCACCAATACGTCAACACGACCGATTTGCTGGAATACACCCAGTATTTTTTGCTGGTCGCTAACATCACACAAATGGATAAACGCTTTCCCGCCCAGCCCTTTAATTTCTGCTTCAAGGGAATCCCAGCCGGTTTCCTGTAATTCGATTACATGAACAATTGCGCCCTGCCTGGCAAATGCAATTGTAGCGGCCCGGCCAATGCCACTTGCACCCCCGGTTATAACAACAATCTTATCCTGGTAATTAAACATAATTTTTAGTTTTCAGCATTAATTAATGCGCAGCGCTTACCACTACAGTAATATCCTGTTTTGATTGCGACCAGGCGAACCAGCCTACAACCACAAAACACAACAGGGGTACGATGTAAGCCAGTTGTATATTTCCACCTGTCAAATCTGAAACCTGTCCCATGATCAGCGGGAAAAATGCACCGCCAACAATTGACATAACCAACAATGAAGATGCCATTCGGCCTGCATGGCCAAGGCCATTTATGCCCAGGGCAAAGATGGTCGGGAACATGATGGACATGAAAAATGGCGTTGCCATTATACAAAACACGGCTGCTGGCCCACTTATAATAGTACCTGCAATAAGAAGGATTGCGCTGATCAGGGAATAGGCAAGCAACAATCTTGCAGGACGGATATATTTCATCAGGAAGGTCCCTGTAAAACGCCCTACCATAAATCCAACCATAGCAATTGATCCCCACCAGTATGCCGCATCTTTTTCAGGCAGGTCCATCACATAGCGGGAAAACCGGATAAAGAAACTTCCCACGCAAACCTGGGCCCCGATATAAAAGAATTGTGCAATTACCGCATTGCGAACCTGGCGATTCTTCATTATAGCCAGTGAGAATTTTTCGTCTTCAGGTTTTAATTCAGTTGTGGCTTCTTCCCCTTCCGGCAATTTTACAATATAAAAAATGACTACCAGTAAAAAGACAAGTGCACCGATAATCAGGTAAGGCATTTTAATAGTATCAGCCTCGGTTTGCAGGTAGGCATTCAGGGTGCCGCTGGACTGCATCTGGTTGAGTTCATTTTTTGAATGTTCAATGCCCGACAATATAAATTTACCGCCAATGATAGGTGCAACAAATGCGCCAACACCATTAAAGGATTGTGCAAAATTCAGTCTTTGCGTAGCGGTACTGGGGTCTCCAAGTTTTGTGATATAAGGGTTTGCAACAGTTTCCAGGAATGTGGCGCCGGCTGCAATAACAAAAAGGGCAAATAAGAAAAAGGTATAACTGCGGGTCGCTGCTGCCGGGTAAAAAAGCAATGCCCCCGCACCGTATAAGATAAGGCCGAATAAAAGGCCTTTTTTAAAGCCATATTTATTCATGAACCAACCTGCAGGCAGGGCAATGGCGAAATATCCCATATACACAGAGAAATCAATCAGGGCAGACTGGGTATCACTTAACTGGCAGGCTTTCTTCAGGTGTGGAATTAAAATGGGATTGATATTATGCAGGAAAGCCCAAAGGAAAAACAATGACGTAACCAGTATAAAGGGTAATAAGTATTTGTTGGAACGGGGCATGCAAGGTTTATTTAATGAGAATGAATTGGTGCTGTAAATTAAAGATAGCGGTAATGGGCAACAACGCGAATAGTGTCAAATTATCCAAATTAATTAACATGCCATCAAAAAATAATCTCCATCAAAAAATGATCATTTTGCCCCAAAACCCTTTACTGGTAATAATTACATGATTTTAGCATGGTGATTTCCGGGGTCAGTTAAAAAAAAATTTTGGCAGCAATTTCCAAACCCTAATTTTGCGCCCGGAGAGATGGCAGAGCGGTCGAATGCGGCGGTCTTGAAAACCGTTGACTGTTACAGGTCCGGGGGTTCGAATCCCTCTCTCTCCGCCATATTTAAGCGCAAACTCAATTCAGCAAGGGTTTGCGCTTTTTTATTTATTGATTTTTGCAATATGTGCCGATTTAAATCTTGCAATGGCATTGATAATACAGCCAGCCAGCGCAGGAAAAGCCAGGTTATAAGCGGTTTCCCCATGTCGCCCTTTTTCCATTTACGATCAGGTTGTCTGTGATTTTTGCCATAACATTGAATTTCTTCGGTTTAAATGAAAATGGTTTAGCCCTTTGTCACCGCCGCCAAAAGAAGCCCCCCTGGCGGGTCACATCTCCCGTTTCAGCTTAAGTGATGCTTCTTCAGCAATAACTGACAACTCAAAAATAATCAGCAGTGAAACCCGGTTCCAATATTTGGGACGGGCTGTATTTAAAACAGGGACCAGGTATACGCAATTCTGGGCTGAATTGAATTTTAGGGGGGAGTAAAAGAGGTGGGTACAAATGATAATCCATGTGCCAACCATGTGCCAACCATGTGCTATCCTGCGTAAAATAGCCTGTTTTAGCATGCTTGGCACATGCTTGACACATGGTTGACACATGGTTGACACATGGTTGGCACATGGTTGGCACATGGTTGACGCATGGTTGGCACATGGATGGCACATGGTTTCTAAACCCTGACCAATTTGTTCGCTTATACGTATGACCCCTGCTTAATGCCATATTCATAAAGTACTTTTCCTGGGTGCTGCCTGTTTTCCTTTTCTCAAAGTAAGCACCCAATCCTGCTTGCCCGCTGGTGATGCGGAACTAACCATCCCGGCATGATCAGTAGTAATGGTAAAATCCCTGAGCTTTTTTCCGGCAATAGGGTCAAACCAGCAGGCCGTATATTTGGTATCGGCAAGGGGTAGCCGAAGTTTTATGGTACCTGGCGCAAGTATGTATGCCAATGCCGTTTCTTCCCCCGCAACGGCATACATGGAAATATCTTTTCCCGACCATCCTACTATCCATTCCGGCCGTGGTTCAAACCTGTTCCACCCGGGAAGTGATTCGATCAGCCTGCGGCCAGCACCGACCTGGGCCGATCCGGGAAGGTCCATCGCTTTATTCCAGGGTGTTGTGCCCCAATTATTTCCACCGGGAGAATTACCGTAGGGTTTATCACGACCATTGACCTGCCATATTCCATTTGCTCCATAAGTATGGCCTGCCAGTCCTGAGTTGATGGTGTGTGCCCAGAACGCCTGCCGGGCAGCAGCGGCAGGAAGGGGAAGTGGAATTTCAAGTGCTTCGTATCTTGCTTCGCCACTCAATACAGGCATTACCGGCTGGGTCTTCCAGCCTTCCAGGGCCAATGCCGCATGCTCTGCCGCAACAGACCCATGTCCGCTCTGATGCATGTCAAAATCCAGCAATGCAGGATCGTTTACAGAGGCCCGGGCGGTCCTGCTTGGGTGGGTCGTAATCAACCTGTGGAATGGGTCTGTTTCCCGCATATACTGTATGACTTTTGTCCATTCATTTTTCTGGTACACTTCATCTGCTGCAGCATTCTTTGAGAGGTAAAAAGGCATGGTAATTTCACCGGCGGCACACCAAACCACAGGTAAAGCACCCCAGCGGGCAATCAGGTAACGCCAATGCTTTTTCATTTTTTCAGTGCCCAGCCAGGGCAAATGATAACCCCATGCCCCTACAATACAGGGAACCAGTCCGGTCTCGGCTAAATATATGATCCGCTTATCTGCAGTATTGAAATATTCAGGACGGATCGCGGTATATGCTGTATCCCAGGGAAACCCGGCTTCATTTGCGCCCCTTTCGTCAAAGGCAGGCATATCGGGATATAACCCGGCAACAATCTGGATAACATTAAATCCCTTTTCCAGGCGATTGCCTGCAAGCAACTTTACATCTTCCGGCCACTGTAACCGTTTTGTCAAACCCATCCACCAGGTATCGCCTAACCAGAAAAATGGTTTGCCATCTGCATAGGCAAAATGGCGTTTATCATCAGCGATCTTAATCGGGCCATGCTGGTAAAGCAGGTTCTTTCCAGTATACCCGCCTACTATCACTTTTCCTTCTACGCCCTGCAGGCCTTTGTCACCTGTTTCGGAACAGACTGTCCGGAAACTATGCTCACCCAAAACAGGTGATGCATAGCGCAGTTTCCAGGTATTACCGCCTGCCCAGAAACCGGGGACCCTTAGTTCTTTACCTTGCGGATCTGTAAATATTGCATCCAGTATAACCTGGTTGAACGGGTCGGAATAGTTACGTGTAGCCGTTAGCGTTATCTCTGCCATTTTATTGGCTGCTGTTTTTATAACCGGATCTTTTTCGTTAGCCGCAACAAATAGTGCCGCAAAGCAAAAAGCGATGGTAATGCTGTGTTTCATTTGATCCTATAATTTGTGGTAATTATGGTTGCGGTTAATGGTAATGGTTCCGGATTAACACCATCCTGCAGAGGATAAATTTATCCCGCTGCGGACTGGTCCTGAACCGGAAACTAAGGGAATGGTTGAGTTCGCTTAGCCTGACCCGCGCCATTTTTCGCATATCAATTTTAGTGGGTTGGGAGGACCATGCATCAGTCCACTCAGTCAGCTGCGTTTGCCGCTGCCATAAGGAAAATTGTGCAGATCCGCTTGTGGTCCGGTAATCCAGGTAAACATCATATTCCCCGAATGGGATATCCTGCAGGGACATTTTCAGGATAGTTTCGTTTCCTACCGTATAGTACATGGTCTTAGCAGGGGTGCCGTCCCATTTCGCTTCAGCAGCCAGGCTTTCATCCATGGCAGTCAGAGTCAGTTGCGGGTATATCTCCAGCGTATCAGGCACATATATGTCCGTGTTATGGTTCGCAGGCAATTCCCGCTGCGCGTTATTGCCGCTGCAATAATAATAGCTCACAGAAGTATAATCTGCGGGAACCTGGTTATGCTCAGGGCCATGTTCTATCGTATGCACAAAACTGCTAGTAAATGAAATTTTATCGCCAAGGAAGAACCGGTAGCCGCCTGTGCGTGCAAGTGGAATAGAGTAATCCAGCGCGCCCGACAAGGGCAAACTCATTCCATCATCCCAGCAATCGAGCAGCGCATACCAGCCACCGTTAAAAAAATCTTCAGAGCCGGTGCCATGCATCCGAAGCTCACCATCTACAACAGTGGAGTCATCACCTTCGAAGAAACTGGTAATACCGGGATTTAATCCCTGGGCCTGCAGGTTAACGCCAACAAAATGCCCCTTCCCTTTTGCCTGCAGCATAGTGAAAGGCTTTCCCGGAGTCACCGGGTTTTCGCGGTTCCAGTTGGCATAAAACTTTCCCTCCCTTAATGCATCCCGTTTTTTCGTACTGGTATAGAACCTGCCCATGATCTTTACTTCAGACAGTTCATTCAGCACCTTCGTCTTCCTGTAGATCAATTCAATTTTTGCAGAACGGTCATAAGGCATGGGAAAAAGGGAATAGAATAATCTACCATCCGACCCTGCCAGTAAACCCTGCAAGGAAGCTTTCCCGAATGCATAACCGAAATAATCGGCCAACGGACAATATACTGCCGGATGGGGATCGCCATCCCAGGTGATTTTCAGGTCAATGTTCCTGGCGATGGTATCCAATGGTGCGGAGCTCAGCAACTCAAAACCAGCAAGCCGGCCGGGTTGCACAGACTGGAACAATATGGCTGAATTTCCGGGCCTCAACGTAATAGTTTGCTGGTGTTCCGATACTGAATTGTCACCATAGAAATCCTTAACGCTGCGCTTATCCCGGTTCCAGGTCTTCTGCACTTGCTGCAAGGCTGTTTTTTCGGGCTGGTCTAATGTTACCGAAAAACTTTTAACTGCTGTAGATGGTGGGTATAAACGGTACCCAACCTGGTGGAAGCGGGTCATTTTTCCACGGAACACTATTTTACAGGACCTGCTGAAAGGGATGGGCAGGTAACAATAATAGCCACCCAGCTGATTAGCGCATAGAGGAGCAACAAAGGGAAAGACCTTGCCCGTGAACAAATCAAGATACCTTATAGAAAATGTCTTCTTCAATGGATCGTCAATATAAAAATCAAGTGTATCATCAGTTGGGGTTGGCGTCCAAATCCGGTTAATCACGCCCGGGCCTTTCTGGTCAAAGATCACAAGGCTGCTGTCGGCATTCCGCCTTATATAGGAATAGGTTCCTTCAAAGCCATCATTGTTTCCGCCGGTCCGGTCATAAGTGGATGTTTCGGCTGAATATGTACCTTCTTCATAAACCGGCAGTGTGCTTATGTCATAGAGTTGGTGCAGGAAAAATGCAAGGTCCAGGGGCTGGCGGCTATTACCCGGCTTTTGTGCAAGACCGGCAAAACTGGTGAGCAGCAGCAAACAAAGTACACCCTTCATGATGAAATTGATTTGTAGTTAATACGGGAAGGCAATGACCAATTTACATTAAAAAAAGAGATCCCCTGTAATCAGGGGATCTGCTTTTCAATTTATCTTACTGCTCTGTATTGGGTATCGGAAACTCACTCCAAATATCATCTTCCGGCCTGTCAATTGGCAGTGTTGATAACAGGTCATACCTGCGCATATCAATCCAGCGATGGCCTTCAAAAAATAAGGAATAGCGACGCTGTTTCAGCATTTCAGTGACCAGGTCCGACTGAGTAACAGCACCAGAGTAAACTCCAAGGTTGTGTTTGGTGCGGATCTTATTTAATGCAGAAACAGCATTGTTAAGTCCTGCACCACCCAATTGAATATTCGCTTCAGCATAAATCAGGATCAATTCTTCATTCCTGATTATGGGAACTGGTGCTGTACTTGAAGTGTATACCCAAACATCCCTGTCGCTGGTAAGTCCACTGCTGGAAGTGGGCGCAGTCCTCATTGAAGCTTTCCCGATCCTGTCATCACTGGCTTCAATCTCAGTTGCATAGCTTGGATGCGCAAGCCTTACTTCACCTGCCTGGTTTTGCGGGAAAAAAGCAGAATTCAACTGGTCCCCTGAACCAGTACCGAATACATCATAGACGCCAGTATTAAAGTCACCATCTAATGAATAAAATGATCCTTCCAATGCGGAAAGAGCAGCTGACCATTGCTTACGGTAAACAGCCACCCTTGCCGCCAGGGCACGGTTAAATTTGGCAAGCCCTGCAGCATCCTTAAACCCTTCAAACCCATCGGATAAGGGGAAATCAACCTGCGCACTGGCAAGTTCAGTATTTGCTTCATCCAGGAGCGTTGCGATTGCTGTAAGTGCATCTGTTTCATTTAATATGGGTCCAAGGTTTTTCGGATCGGCCACATCAACCCGGATACCATTTTTGCTGGTCAGGTTCAAAACAAGCAATAATTGGTAAGCCTTTATTGTTTTGGCAAATCCGCTATAGCCTTTCTTTTCAGCTTCAGAAATATAAGTACTATTTGCTGCGGCTTCTTCGAGGACATTACAGTTTTTCACAACACGGTACCGGCTGGACCAAACATTGGTAATATAAAAACCGGAATTACTCAGGGTTGAATTACCACCACCAAGTAAATCGGTTACATAACGCGGATCAGCACCTGAAAATCGATACATTTCACGACCTAGTACGCCGATATCATCGAGATACAAACCAAGATTATTCCGCATGGCAGACTCTGTGCCACTTACCAGGTTATTCAACTGGTCAATTGATGCATTATCCAGGTAATCTTCAACAGTGGGACTATTCAGGTTACCGTACTCTTTCTTACAGGATGCGAAAGAAACAGCCAGTATTAATAGAAAGAGAAAATTTATATTGATCAACTTTTTCATAAAATTCTTTTAGTTATTTAGAAATCAACAGAAATGTGGAAAGCGGCGTGTTTTGAGGCCGGGAATGGATCTACATCCACACCGGTTGAAAATCCGGTACCAAAGTTGGATACTTCAGGATCGTACCCTGCATAGTTGGTTATTGTGATGTAGTTATTCAGGGAAACACCAAGCCTTAATGCTTTCACTAATTTTCCAGGTAGCCTGTTAAAGGAATAATACATGCCAATTTCCCTGAACCGGAGGTAGCCTGAATTCTGGATAAACTCTGTAGCTGTTGATCCTATTTTATGGATACGGTCAACCCCATCAGGAACGCCGTTCTTATTATTATCGCTATCAAAGTCCGCACTGGTACCGCCAAGGTCATTGAGCAGGTTTGTCAGGTTAATATTATCGCCCTTATATTTCCAATGTACCAGGAAACGGAGACTTAGCCTGTTGTTAAAAGTAATTTCATTAAAACTGTTCATTTGGAACCTTGGCTCCTGGTCGCCCCAAACCTTTATCGGAACAGTGTATCCCGGCTCATCGGTAAGTCCGATGATCTGCGTGGCAGACTTGCCCTGTTCAATCTGGAAGGTACCTAAGGCAACGCCGAAAGAACCCAGTTGAACTGGAGGTATAGTCAGTTTGGTTACTTTGGAACGGTTGAACCAGAAATTTACTGTAGTATTCCACCTGATCTTTTTGGTTACTACCGGCTGTGCATTTAACCCGATTTCTATCCCTTCATTGCGAAGGTCACCTGCATTTACCCATTGGTTAGTAAAACCAGAGGATGACGGCAAGGTATTCAGCATCAGGAAGTCATAAACATTCTTGTTGTAATAACTAAACTCCATACTTAAGCGACCTTTGAATATACTGAAATCAAACCCTGCTTCCAATTCGGTTTGCGTTTCAGGTTTTATATTTTTTTCACCCTGTTGTGTACTTACAACAGATCCTGGCAGGCCGGTTATATTTGATATCGGCATTGAAGTAAACTTGCTTCCATATGCCGGGAAATTCCCTGCCTGTCCATAAGCAGCCCTAACCTTGAAGTTTTCAAAAAAACTGCCCTTCCAGAAGTCCATCTTAGTAAGGTTCCATGAAATACCTGCTTTTGGATAAGTATAATACTGGTTGGGATCGCCGTTGTTTGTAGACTTGTCAAATCGCACACCGGCTGTTAAGGTAATCGCATCAATAATACTTGCTTCTTCCTGCATAAAAATCCCGTTATCCTGCACTTTTGTCCTGAATTGTGAGGCCGTCAGAGCTCCGGCCTGGTCAACGTTCGACTGTCCTGCAATAACCTGGGTAGCTACATTCAGCAAATTATTGTAATCCCCGGTTTCCTGGGTAATGCCTGCTGAAGTAGTGAGTGAAAGTTTATCAGATGGTGTATAAGCATTCACTAGTGAAAGGATATAGTTGGTGTTCATGTTCTTGGTGAATCCCTGTATTGATGTTCCCTTATTCACAGTCTGGAACTGCAATGAACTGGGGAATAATGCAGTCGTGACCAGGTTATAAAAATCAAATCCGCCCCTGGCAATAAACCTGGTGGTTGATTTTCCTCCTTTTTGCAAAATGGCATCAAGGTTAAGCCCGGTTACAAACCGGTTTACATTTTCATTATTGGTCATTTTATCCCTTGTTTCAATGGGGTTCGAAGCTGCATACTTATTCCGGGGATACTGACCATTTACGTCCGGATGCAATTCGGTAAAGCTGGGAGTTGACGACAATGCAATTCCATAAGTAACCCCGCTGTTATCATTTCCCGTTAAACCCCTGTCTGAAGAAGAGTTGATATAGTTAGTACTTATACCAATTTTAATATTGTTAGTGATCCGGTGGTCAACATTTAAACGGAAACTATTATTGCCATAACCGGTCCTTGCTATTATACCTTCTTCTTTCTTTGTTGCAGCGGAAAAATAAAAACTTGTCTTATCTGTTCCGCCTGTCATACTAAGTACGCTGTTCCGGGTGAAACCGGTATTTCCATACATTTCTTTTTCATAATTGTAAATTTTCCCGGCAGCAACTGCGGCCTTGTATTCTTCTACATCCCAACCCTGCCCCTGCACTATTGATTCACTCAACGGGCGGGTACCCAGTAGTTTGCGAACTTGTGAATAGCCAAGGTCCTGTGAAAAGCTAACCCTGGTCTTTCCCTGTTTTCCTCTTTTTGTGGTGATGATAATTACACCGGCTGCTGCTTTTGAACCATAGATTGCAGCAGCAGAAGCACCTTTGAGTATCTCAATATTTTCAATATCCTCGCTTCGTAAATCAGCTATCCGGCTTGATGGATTATCCTGGGTTGAAGAATTACCACCGGTAGCGGCACCGGTTACAGCATTTAATCCAGCTGATGTTGCCGTGTTATCCATAAATACACCATCCACAACATACAGTGGTTGTGTATTGCCAAATATAGAAGTGACGCCTCTCAATTTTACGGACAAGCCCCCTCCGGGTGCGCCTGTATTGGCATTGATATAGGCACCGGGAATTTTTCCGTTCAGCGCCGCATCAAAAGTTTGTGCCGGGGCTGTACCCTGCAATTCCTTGCTGGAAATTGTAGCAATAGAGTTGGCCAGGTTTCTTCTTTTCACACTGGTTGCCAAACCTGTTACCACTACCTCTTCCAGTTTAGAAACATCCTCCAGTAATTTAACCTGGATATCGCCAACTGTATTGTCCACTTTTATCGTTTGCGTTTTATAACCGGCAGAACTTACCAGCAGCGTTGTGTTCGGGGGAACGGAGAGACTAAATTTTCCTTCACCATCTGTAATTGTGCCAATATTTGTTTTGGCAATAAACACGCTCACATTTGCAAGTGGAATAGCATTCTGGTCGGTAATCTTTCCTGTAATTGTCCTGTCCTGTGCAAATAACCGGCCAGGCAAAAACAGTATACATAGCAGCCATGCTGCAAACAGTATCAATTTTCTCATCATATCAGTTTTTGTTTGTAATTAATGGTTTGAGGGAACTCAGGTTCCCGGTTGTTTTGTATGAAGAATGTGGTTACCATAGCCGGTTTCCACGATCTGGCGCGCACGCAGTGGATAAGAAGATAAATCGGCCGGAACCCTTGCTGAAAGGCCATCCACATAACGGTTAAACATACAGAATGCAGCAGCAATTAGTACCGTGTCATGTATATCCCTGTCACTTGCACCATTCAGCTTTGCGTAGGCAATATCTGATTTCGTGACAGCCTTTCCGCTTTGCTGGACTTTGCCGGCAAGGTTTAGTAAGGACTTTAATTTATCTGAAATATCTGCATGCTCGTAGTCTGTACGAACCTGGTCTACCAATTCGCGATTACCGTCAAGGTAGATACAGGCAATTTCCCCATGGGATTGATCGCAATAAAAGCAATCATTCAGGTTAGAAACATAAGTACCGATCAGTTCCCTTTCAGCAGGAGTCAATCCAATGGAATCGCGCAACAAGATATTGGCCAGCTCACCCATCGGTGCAGCGGTATCTTCCCGAAAAGCCATTAAGCCCCTTATCCCCGGGAAATTATTGCCCAGGTTAATATGCGGTTCTCTTTCCATAGCAGTTTGTTTATTGGTGGATATCGAAATCAACATAGCCTTCTTCGGCCCGTCGGGCGGCCCGGTTCACGTAGTACATTCTGTCTTCAGGTGCCCAGGTAGCCAACCCGTCAACATACCTGTTAAACATGCAAAATGCAGCAGCAATTAAAACCGTATCATGGATTTCGCGGTCGGTTGCTCCCTTTTGCCTGGCATCATCCACCATTGTTGCTGTTACCTTCTTTCCTCCTTTTTGTACTGCAGCTGCAATTGTTAATAATGATTTCAATTTTTCAGTGATATCAGATGACAGGTAATTTTCTTTCACTGCATCGATAAAGGAAATATCACATTCCAGATAATGTCCTGCGATTGCCCCGTGAATATTCTGGCAAAAGAAGCAATCATTAAGGGAGGACACATAGGTACCGATCAATTCCCTTTCACCACGTGAAAGCGTACTATTATCATTGCGAAGCAGCAGTTCTGCGAGTTCATTTAAAGGTTTTGCAGTTTCAGGCCTGAAAGCCATTGGTCCGCGTATGCCTGGTAAACCTTCTTCAAATTGAATATGTGCCATACTTATTTTATTTAATAAATCGGATTAAGGTTTAGGAATAACATATCCTTTATCTGCCATCCGCTGCCCCATTTCTGCATAGGCAGCCGGATCATCGGGTGTCCAACTGGCCAGCCCGTCAACGTACCGGTTAAACATTGAGAATGCAGCTGCAATTAATACCGTGTCATGGATCTCACGGTCGGTTGCTGCATATTTCCGTGCTAAGGCAATATCTTCTTCATGGACTTCCTTGCCCAGTACCTGTACTTTGCCTGCTATATTCAGCAATGCTTTTATTTTTGGTGAAACGCCTGATTGCTGCATGTCAGCAAGTACATCATCAACAATACTTTTTTCATCCCCATATAAACATCTTGCTGCTGCAGCATGACTGTTCATACAAAACCCGCAGTTATTCCGGAACGAAACATATGCGGCTATTAATTCCCGCTCAGCCGGAGATAAAGTCGAAGGTCCTCTTAATAACACCTGAGCCAATTCATACAATGGTTTACCTGTTTCAGGCCTGAACATAACCAGGCTCCTGATACCAGGCACACCTACTTCAACTTTGATATGTGCCATATGATTTATTATTGAAGGTTAATGGAATTTTCAGCCACTTTGTCTGATAAAACATCCTGGCTCTTTTTTGAAAAAATGGTTACAATTAATCCGACCACGAATACAAGGGAAAAAATAAATAATGAATTACCAAAACCACCTAATGTGGAAACCAACACACCAACAAACAAAACAGCAGTCGCCGTAAAGAGCCTCCCGATGTTAAAACAAAAGCCTGTGGCAGTTCCACGTATGGACACCGGAAATAAATTCGGTATGTACACCGATAGTACGCCCTGGCTGACACCAAAAAACAAAGCCAGGATAATTATTTCCACATAAATTATCGGGGAAAAAACAGCATTCGTTTTAAATAAAAGGAAAGACAAAACAGCGCATACTGAAAAGCATAGGATCATTGACTTCCGAAGTCCGATTGCATTGGTTAACCAGCCAGATAAAAAGCCGCCGGTTAATCCGCCCATACCAAGCATCATCATACTCAGGCCACGCTCTTTCTGGCCATCGCCATTGGTAATAAGGCTTTGTATCCAGGTTGGAAGCCAGGAAAAAATTGCCCATAAGCCAATAAGCATTGCGCCAAATATTACTGATCCTATTACCAGGTCCTTGTTGTAGTGTACTGCAAAAATGCTTTCCCCACCTTGTTTCCGGCCAGTGATTATTCCCTTTTGACTTTCCCATACAGGAGACTCGCGCAAAGCCCAAAAAGAAAGCAGGGATATCCCCACCGGAATAATGCCAATCAAAAAACCCTGGCGCCAGGAGGAAACAAAATAATCAATTACACCTGCAGAAAATATTCCAACGGGGATTGAAATTGTAAGTATCCCGATAAATATTGCCCTGGTTTTTTCCGGCCATACTTCCATCATTAATGTGTTTGTAGTAACCAGTACTGCCCCTAAGCCAAAACCACTGAAAAACCGGCAAAGCACAACGCCCCACCAGGTTTGCATATATCCTGTAAGGATTGTAAAAATGCCATAACTGGCAATTGAAACAATTACACCGGTTTTCCTGCCTGCCTTATCGCTTAAAATTCCGGTTAAAACCCCACCCAAAGCACCGCCGAAAATGAAAATGGCATTTATGTAAGAACTGATATAATTCAGGTCGTCTCCGGAAGTTTTGCCAAGCAGGTCGGTCACTGCAACAGGAAGATAAACACTCATAAGTGTTGAGACCGTTCCTGCAAAAGCAGTCCCAAAAAAGCAGATGGCAAACATCACGCAGTGATAAAGTGTAATTTTTTGCTGGCTTGATGCGGTCATGGTTTATTTTTTAAATGATCATACCCTTGTGGCAAACGATTATACCCGTTGGCCTTTAGCCTTTCGCCCAACCCATTATAAAAAGCAGGATCTGTTGGCGTAACAGTAGAAAGTCCATCTACGTACCTGTTATAAAGGCAAAAGAGAGCAGCAATGAGGACGGTATCGTGAATCTCGAGATCAGTTGCACCTTTTTCTTTTGCATTTTGTATCAAATCGGCAGTAACATTTTTACCACTTTGCTGGACCTGTGCTGCAATGTTTAGCAAGGCCTTAAGTTTTTCACTTACAGGGGCAGAATTAATATCCTGCTTTAACATAGCTGACGTAGTTTCTTCCCCGAGTAAAACATTGGCAGCAGCGGTATGTGCTGTAGTACAAAATGTACATTCATTACGATAAGAGACTAATGTAGCAATCAACTCCCTTTCCCCTTCGGTTAGAGAAGACGGTCCACGAAGCAGGATTTGTGTAAGTTCGCGGATTGGTGCGGCTGTATCTTTCCGGTACTCCAATAATCCTGTAATACCGGGCAGATGCTCTTCTAATGGTATAAAAGGCATAACAATTCTTATTACTTAAATAAAATTCAATCCGCCAGGACATAAATGCATGGCCAGGATATCATAGCAGTTCATTTTGTTATGATAAGACAGCACATGATTTTCCCTGACTGATTTTCAGGTGGAAATCAAGATGCAACAAATAAAGATTGATCAGGCCTTTGGAGGTTGGAAACAGGAGTTTGCATACCAGTATGGTAATGCACAGTTTAAAGATGGAAATTTCAGGTCTATATTACTTTCCTGAAGAGATAAGCAATAGTCGTTACCATCCAGGTTATATTCCTGCCCGAATGATTTCTGGATAGAGTTAACCGGAGCATGGGATTTTTTTTCCGGACCGTGATTTGTTACGCCATTGATCGAATTGAAATAATCATTTTTCGCGTATCCCAAATTGGTCTTTTCCCGGTTGGGGATACACATTAAGTACAAGGTATCATTATACAATTTCCGTTTCACGTAATTATAATGAACACCATTAATTTCCAGTTCCCCGTTATAGCGCTCATATTCTTTCCAGTTTGTAGAATACGGTAAAGAATAGGCAACTTTCACTTCTACAAGTTCAGAATCATTATACTCACCGTTATCTAATTGCGAAATGACTTTTTCCGAAGCGGAATGCTGCAAAATGGCAAAAAATACAGGATAGCCAGCTAGATTAAAACAATGAATTATCAGCAATAATATGGCTATCGTTTTTTTCAACGCAGTTGTTTAGTTGCCCTAATATATTGTTTTATTATTAAACAAAAACAATAAGTGTCAAAATCCATTTTAATATTTCTTTAAGACTTAGGAAAGGAATTGTTAATTATTTATAGCCTTTTTTTGCGCCATGCTTCTGATTAAACGCTTTTTCGTCCGCACTACAACCAGAATTTTACTGCTTAACCTGGTTTTAATCTCATATTCTATTTCGGTTTCCGCCCAGCAAGCCCCTGCTGAACGGCTGAAAATAACGGGCAAGGTCATTGACCAGAAAACAGGTAAGGGCCTTGAGTCAGCTACCATCAAAATAACGCGCATACAACAGGACAGCACCCATTCTGCAGACAGTTCAGGCCGTTTCACTATAACAGACAAGCAGGGTGGTTTCGCCATCAATAGCGCCCAGGCCAATGCCTTTCACCTGACCATTACAGCCGTTGGTTTTGAAAAATTGGAAAAAAACCTTCTCATAAATGAAGCGGTAAATGAATTTAATGCAGGGAAATTCGAACTTGTCAGTAGTTCAACAAACCTGGAAAATGTGGTAGTAACCGCTAAAAAGCCTGTGATGGTTTTAGGTGTTGACCGCCGTACTTATAACGCAGATGGTTTAATAACGAGTAAAGGCGGCAATGCGGTGGATGTGATGAAAAACATCCCGTCGCTTTCTGTTGGCATTAACGGAGTTATTGAAATGCGGAACAGCACACCGCAGATACTGGTGGATGGCCGGCCAACTATCCTTACGCTGGAACAAATCCCAGCAGATGATATAGATAAAGTGGAAGTTATCACTAACCCTTCGTCCAAATACGATGCTGGCAGCACCGGCGGCATTATTAATATCATACTCAAGAAAAACAGGCAAAACGGGTTAAACGGTGTATTTAATATCGGGGCCGGTTCACCCCAATTGTTTAACAGCAACCTTAGCCTGAACCTGAGGCAGGGTAAGGTAAATGTCTTTGCCAGCGGGAACTATAACAGTTCCGGTGGTGTTACCGAAGAAATGGCATACCGGGAAAACAGGTCAGCCGGAGTAGCTACAGATTATTTTAACCAGGAGACTTCCACCGACCGGCAACGGAAATTCAGTTCTATCCGATTTGGTGCGGATTATTTTATCAATCCGCATAATACCCTTACTTTCTCGCAGGGATTTGTCAGCGGGCGGTTCAATAATACGCAAAACCAGCAACAGGTATATCTTGATAAAAACCAAGCCATATCGAATACAGGTACACGTTATAACCTTGAGAATGATTATTTTAACCGCTCCAGCACACAATTAAATTACCGGCGTACTTACAAAAAAACCGGAAAGGAATGGACCGCTGACATCACGTATAATAGCGGGAATAATGGCGGTGACGGCATTATCAATAACCAGCTATTCGAGCCGGATGGCCAGCCCTCAGGGCCGGTAAACCATGTTGCAGGCCAGGGCAGTGGTTCCGGCAGGCAATTCACTTTCCAGACAGATTATGAAAACCAGATCAATGAAAAAAGCAAAATTGAATTAGGAGCCCGCAGTTACCACAATAATTCCACCAACAAACTGGATGTTTACTCTATGGGCAACACGGGTGAAATAAAATTACCGCTCAGCAATAATTACCGGTTTACAGAAATGGTGAATGCGGTTTACAGTAATTACTCCAATGTTATCGGTAAATTAAAATACCAGGGAGGTATACGAATTGAACAATCTACTTTCAAAGGGGAATTACCAGACAGTTCTGAATCATTCGGGTACGATTATCCTTCTGGCGGCAAAGATCTCTGGAATGCCTTTTTCCCAAGCCTTTACCTGACTTACCCGATTACTGAGGGAAATGATATCCAGCTCAATTTTTCCCGACGGATCAGGCGGCCAAATTTCTGGGAAATCAATCCTTATGTGGATATCAGCGACCCCATGAATATCCGGAAAGGTAACCCTGAGTTACAACCTGAATTCACCAACTCGTTTGAGCTGAATTATAACCGTCAATATAAAACCGGTAGTGTATTGGTTTCACTTTATTACCACAATAATACAGCAGATATTACTACGTACAGTGATACCATCAGCCAGGCAGAGCTTACCAACCTGAACAATGCAGCGATTTCACCAAATGCGATAATGTCAACTTTTATCAATGCCGACAGGACGAACAGGACTGGTATGGAAATTACCTGGCGGCAGAAATTTGGAGATAATATGGATATAACGCCCAGTTTCGGGGCACAATATCGCGATGTGAAAGCAACGGTAAATGGCCTTAATCTCAGCAATTACGGGTTGAACTGGAATTCGAAACTTATGGTCAATTACAAAATAGTAACCCCAAAACAAAAGCTGACGAACAATATTTCTTTCCAGTTATCGGGCCGGTATGAGTCACCCCGGGTAATGCCACAGGGCTCGCAGAAAGAAAGGTATAGTATGGATTTTGCTGCTCGTAAAGACTTCCTGAAAAAGAAAGCAGGAACTCTGACCTTTAGTATCAACGATGTCCTGAATTCCTGGAAATATGGCAGTATTACAGATACTGAAAATTTCTACCAGGATGCTTACCAAAGGTGGAATGTGAGGAGTTTCCGCCTCACCTTCAGTTATCGCTTCGGTAACCACGACCTGGACTTATTCAAACGTAAGGAGACCAACACGGATGAAGACAGGGGATAAACTTCCCTTGTCTTCAGGATGGCATCAAACTGCCTTTTTTACATTGGTAGCACTTGGGCCCTTGGGTCCCATCTGAACTTCAAAATTCACTTTATCATTTTCGCCAATCCGCTCGGTGAGTTGGTTCACATGGACAAAAACACTTTCCTGGGTTTGCGAGTCCTTAATAAAACCGAAACCCTTACCCTCGTTAAAGAAAGTTACTGTACCTGTACGGATTAAATCCTCAGGCTCACCGGGCACCTGTTTTGGAACCCCGATCTGCATTTCTTCCACCTTAAAAGTTTTCATGCGCCGCGGATCTGGTGGCGTTGAAGAAATATTTCCGTTCTCGTCAATATACGCCATCATTTCTTCCAAAGATTTGCCCTTCTTGGCATTTGCTTTGCGTTCCTCCATTTTCTCTGCTTTATCCTGCCGCTGCTTGTTGCGCTTCTTTTCTTTTTCCTTTTTACCAAAGGTCTCCTGCGATTTAGCCATCGTTATCCTGAATTGATTTAGGTACAAAGGTCGCATTTTACAGTCAGATTATCTGAAATATGAATTTTTTTATCGGGAAGAGCCCTGGAAACCCAATCGCCAACCATTTTGGTCTGCAAATTCCTTTTTGCAGCTTATATTCAGGCAATAAAAGCAATAACGAAAAGATCAATTGGCATGAACGAACCAAAAAACATCAGGTGGGGTATAATAGGTGCAGGTAAGATCGCCCGCGCTTTTGTTAATGATTTCCCATATATAAAGAATGCGAGCCTGGTGGCTATTGCAGCAAGGGACAAGAATAAAGCGGAAAATTTTGCCAGGGAATATAATATCCCGCTTTTTATGGACTATGAAGAAATGTATACCAGCCCGCAGGTTGATGCCGTGTATATAGCTACAACGCATAACTTCCACATTGAGCAGGCCTTAAAATGTATTCAGCATGGCAAAGCTGTTTTATGTGAAAAGCCGATCACGGTTAATATACGTGAGTTTAACCTTCTCGCGGCAGCTGCCAGGGAGCATAAGGTCTTTTTGATGGAGGCCCTTTGGACCTGCTTCATACCTGCCATAAAAATAGCCAGGCAATGGTTGGATGCGGGCAGGATCGGGCCGCTAAAAGTGATCCAGGCGGACTTCTCTTTCCCATTTGAAAAAAATTATGAAAGCAGGGTGTATAATCCTGCCCTCGCCGGAGGGTCATTACTCGACATCGGTATCTATCCTATTTCGATGGCATCTTATTTCACCAATAGCAAACCCACTGGCATTAAAGCAACCGCAGTGCTTGCCCATACAGGCGTTGATGAGAGTGCCTTTATTTTGATGGAGTATGCGGGAATAACCGCGATGCTGGCCAGTTCTAACGTTACCCGGATGAACAATACCCTTTATCTTTTTGGGGAAGAAGGAACTATTGAAGTTCCAGAATACTGGAAAGCCACGAAAGCTAACCTTTACGACAGGGACAAAAATCTAATTGACAGCTATTTTGATGAACGTACATCACGCGGATTTAATTTTGAAATGCAGGAAGCAACAGACTGTATCCTGGCCGGGAAACTGGAAAGTGATATCGTACCGTTGTCATTGAGCAGGGAATGGCAGGAAACAATGATGGAAGTCCGCCGCCAGGTCAATGTCCATTACCCGATGGACGATATTACCTGAATACTTCCTGCAACAAAGCTTCGCTAAGCAAATTTGTAATTTCACCGGGCTGGCCATTGGCAATAGTCCGGCCATTAACAGACAGGACGGGGGTTACATGCCGGCTTGTACTGGTAATAAATGCTTCCTTCGCACTGTAAATATCGTCCGGCCATATATCCTTTTCCGCAATTTTAAATCCTTTTGCAGCAAGCGCCAGGATTTTGTTCCGGGTTACACCGGCCAGTACCTGGTGCCTGGTAGTCTGGATTTCCCCTGAATCATTCACAATAAAGAAGTTAGCCCTTGGGCATTCTGTTACAATATGGCCTGATTCATATAAAACATCATCGGCATTATTCTCTTTAATAAACGGTTGCAGCCAGATTGCCATCAGGTAATCGATGGTTTTCACTTCGGGTAACTGCCTTTGAAAAGGATAGGTGACCAACCTGATTCCGGGAGGTAAAACCCTGCTGAGTTGCAGCGGATGCTGGGTAATAATGCAATTGGGTGTGGCAAGCGCATAACCATCATGTGAATACCCACCAGTAATGGTTATACGAATCCCTGATTGCGGCATTTGATTTTTCGCTAATAAAACAGTTATCTGCTCCACCAGGGTTTTTCTGGAATAGCCGGCCGCCAGCCGCATCTTTTCGGCAGATGACTGCAACCTGTTAAGATGGGCTTCAAGAAAAACCGGTTCACCGCCAACAACTTTAAAGAAGTCAAAAATGCCATAGCCTCTCTGGATACTTAAATCATTAAGTTGCAGTGAAGCATCAGCCATTGTGTGCAGCTCACCATTTATCCAACAAAATCCTGCTTTCATTCTTTCAAAAATATTTAATGCCTGGGATGTAATAATTTGGCTACAAGTCCCGTCCAGCCTGTTTGGTGGGATGCACCCACACCCCTGCCGTTATCCCCGTGGAAATATTCATAAAACAAAAAGTAATCCTTGAAATACGGGTCTTTCTGCAATAAGTCATAATCGCCATTTACAGGTCGCCTGCCATTCTCGTCGGTCCGGAATATTTTCAATAAACGGTTCGATAATTCATTGGCCACCTCATCAAGGGTCATGAAATTTCCTGAGCCATTAGGGTACTCCACTTTAAGAGCTTCGCCATAATAGTAATGGTACCGTTGCAAAGATTCTATGATCAGGTAGTTTAACGGAAACCAGATCGGCCCACGCCAATTGGAATTACCGCCAAACATATTGCTGTCTGATTCTGCCGGCAGGTACTTCACGCCAAAACTATTACCATCAATTTCAATATTGAATGGGTGTTCTTCATGGAACCTGGATAAGGCGCGTACCCCGTATTCACTGAGGAATTCCGTTTCATCAAGCACTTTCTGCAAAATGGCGATCAGTTTATCGGACCTGATCAGGGAAAGCAAGTGTTTTTCGCCGGAAAGTGTGCTGCTCCACTCCGATATGATGGAAGAGTAAGAAGATTTATGTTTCAGGAACCACTCAAGCCGGTGCACAAATTCAGGTATCTGCGCGAAGAGGCTATGATCGATTACTTCTACCGCGAAGAGCGGGATTAGTCCAACCATTGACCTTACCCGAAGTTTCAGTTCTGAACCATCCGGCTTTTTCAGCACATCATAGAAAAACTGGTCTTTTTCATCCCAAAGGCCGGCATCTTTTTCACCAAAACTATTCATGGCTTTTGCGATATACACAAAATGCTCAAAGAATTTGGTCGCCATATCGGCATATACATGGTTATGGGCCGCCAGTTCAAGGGAAATGCGCAGCAGGTTCAGGCAATACATAGCCATCCAGCTTGTGCCATCGCTTTGCTCCAGGTGGCCGCCACCCGGCAAAGGCGCACTCCGGTCAAATACCCCGATATTATCCAAACCAAGGAATCCGCCCTGGAAGATATTGTTCCCATCATGGTCTTTCCGGTTGACCCACCAGGTAAAATTCAATAACAGTTTATGGTACACACTTTCCAGGTATACAATATCCCCTTTCCCATCATGCATATTTTTATCGATCTCGTATACCCGCCAGGTTGCCCAGGCATGTACTGGCGGATTCACATCGCCCAGGTTCCATTCATAGGCAGGGAACTGGCCATTGGGGTGCATATACCATTCCTTTGTAAGTAACTGCAATTGGTTTTTCGCGAAGGCAGGGTCTAAATACGCCAGGGGGATGCAATGGAAAGCAAGGTCCCAGGCGGCATACCAGGGGTATTCCCACTTATCGGGCATGGAAATAATGTCAAAATTATTCAGGTGGCTCCAGTCGTGGTTTCTACCCCAGGCCCTGTTCCGGGGTGCGGGTTTGTTCGGATCGCCACTCAACCATTTTTCTACATCATAATAGTAAAACTGTTTGCTCCACAGCATACCTGCGTAAGCCTGCCTTTGCAGCCTGCGGTCTTCCTGAGACAGGACACCCCTTTGCAAATCGGTATAAAACTCTTCATTCTCATTCATCCTCTGCCAGAAAATGGCATCGAAATCGTGGAAAGGATAGTCCAGCGCTTCCCTGGATAACCTTAACTGTACGGTAACCGTTTCACCTGCTCCAACCACAAGGTTATAATGCGCTGAGGCCTTGGTGCCCGTTTTAGATTTACTGATGGTGGTACGCTTCTTATTGACAATGAATTCGTTGATCCCGTCTTTTGCAATAGGCTGAATCCCCTTTTTCCCCTGGAATCTTTTTGAGTTGGTTTCATTTTCACAAAAAAGCAGGTCGCAATTGCCGTTGCAATACATGAAATATTGCCCGGACCGCTCATGGTTCAGCCGGATGGCATTAGGGCCATCCGCTTCTAATTTTGGCTTGTACTCGTCAATTCCCCAGGACCAGGTATTCCTGAACCAGACTGTTGGTAAGAGGGAAAGGGAAGCTCCTTCCTTGTTGCGGTTAGCGACAGATATTTTGATGAGGATATCTGTTGGAGTGGCTTTGGCGTATTCGACAAAAACATCAAAGTACGCACCGGTGTCGAAGATGCCGGTGTCTACAAGTTCGAATTCAGGTTGTTCCCTGTTTCTTTTATCATTTTCGGCATAGAGTTCATCATATGGAAATGCTTTCTGGGGATACTTATAGAGCATTTTCATATAGGAATGCGTAGGGGAACTATCCAGGTAATAATAGAGTTCTTTTACATCTTCCCCGTGATTTCCCCTTGGCCCTGTTAAACCAAACAGCCTTTCTTTTATAAAGGGATCCTTTTTGTTCCACATGGCCACTGAAAAGCAAATGCGCTGCGCTTCGTCACAAATACCCGCTATTCCATCTTCTCCCCAACGGTAGGCATAACTTCGGCTCATATCATAGGTTACCCCTTCCCAGGTATTGCCATCTTCGGTATAATCTTCCCGAACAGTAGCCCATTGGCGGTCGGAAACATAGGGTCCCCATTTCTTCCACTTAGGATCAGTCAGGCGCTGTTGCTCAACATTCATGCAGGTCTTTTTTCGTTTCGGTAGTGGTAAAGATAAGCATACCGGCATTTTAACATTTTGGGAATAAATCAGTATCTTATACAGCCAAACGATAAAGCTCCTGTATGAAAAAAGTAGCAGATATTCTTGCCCGTAAACACCGTGAATTAATCAGCGTAGCTCCGGCCCACACGGTTTTGGATGCCTTAAAGATTATGAGCGATAACAATATCGGTTCCATCCTGGTACTGGAAAATGACCGGTATATGGGCATTATGACAGAACGCGATTATGCCCGGAAAGTAATTCTTAAAGGAAAGTCTTCTACCGATACCATTGTAGGCGATATCATGTCCACCGATTTACCAAGGATTAGTCCGGCCAGCTCTATTGAAGAATGCATGCAGCTGATGTCGGTGAACAATATCCGGTACCTGCCGGTATTTGACGGAGATCAGCTTACAGGCATCATTTCCGTGAATGACGTAATTAAGGCGGTGATTGCCAACCAGGCGGAAACGATTTCGCATTTACAGACTTATATACACTCGCAGTAAACTATGAGCGGTGAACGGTAAGCGGGTTATGAGCCGGAAATATTTTTTTCTTTAACTGCCACGAGGTCTTTGATATCGACCTGCATGGGAAGTAGTCCTATTTTCACTACTGCCCGCTTCCCCCTCAGTTCGATGACTTCTCCAACCTGGTGATTGCGCTTCATTTTTACTTTTATACCAACCTGGATATCGCCACCGATCTCATCGAATTTTGAGTCAATTTTTTTCTGGAGTTTATTAACAACTTTGTGTTCATCCTTTTTGAAAAGCAGGTTGAACATTTCTTTCATAACCTTTTCTTTATCGGTTGTTTTTTTCCACTCTATCAATATCTGTTTCATCTTCCTGTCCATATCTTTCAGGTAGTCGATCCTGTCTTCGGTAATTTTATTCTGCTGCTTCAGTAACTCAACCTGCTGACGGTGTTTTTCCTTATCCATTACCTGCTCCATTTCTTTCTTCAGGCGCTCATTTTCTTTCATTAGTTTAGCCAGCTCTTTTTCCCTTTTCTCCAGTTCACGCAAATCCTGTTCTGTTCGGTTCAGCAATTTATCCAGGCTAAAATGGTTTTCATCTACCAATGCACGTGCACGGTTAATAAGTCGCTTGTCCAGACCGATCCTTTCAGCAATTGAAAAAGTATAAGAACTGCCTGGTTTTCCTATGATTAATTTGTATAATGGCATTAAGCTCATTTCATCAAATGCCATTGCGCCGTTTATGATACCTGGTGTTTTGTTAGCCATTACTTTCAGGTTCAGGTAATGTGTGGTTACAATGCCCATGGCATGCTTCCTGGCCAATTCTTCCATAATCACTTCCGCAAAAGCGCCACCAAGGTTAGGATCAGATCCACTGCCAAGTTCATCAATGAAAAAGAGCGTTTTCCCATTAGCTGTCTCCATGAAATGCTTCATGTTTTTGAGGTGGGAGCTATAAGTACTCAATTCAAATTCCAGGCTCTGTGTATCACCAATATGGATCATCAATTGTTTGAAAATACCAAACTGGGAAGAAGGATGGACAGGCACCAGCAATCCGCTTTGTACCATCATCTGGTTAAGCCCCACAGTTTTCATTGTCACTGTTTTACCACCGGCATTGGGACCACTGATTACCAGGATACGGTTTTTATCGTCGAGGGTTAAACTAACCGGGATAGTTGGTTTTTCCTGTCGTTTGTTATAGATGAACAAAAGCGGGTGGTATGCATTAACAAGATGGATATGGGCCTTATCAACAACCACCGGGTATTCACCGTTATAATCTTGTGCAAATCTTGCTTTTGCCCTTATAAAATCATATTCGCCTGTTACATTAAGGTAGGCTTTCAGCAAATCTGCATAGGCCGATAATTTTGCAGTTAGTGCCCGAAGTATCCGGTACACTTCGCGTTTTTCATCATTCTCGAGTGAGTATACATCATTGTTTAGTTCAATGGTTTCTTCAGGTTCAATAAATGCTGTTTTACGGGTATCGCTTTCCCCATGGAGGATACCTTTGATCATTCTTTTTTGTTCCGCAAAAACAGCGAGGACGCGTCGGCCATTCAGGAAAGATTCTTCAATATCAGCCAGGTATCCCTGCTTGTTTAATTTTTGGACGACCCGCTCAAACGCCCGCCGGAGGTCGGCCCTTTTTTTGTAAAGACTCATCCTGATTTTTCGCAGTTCCTCTGATGCATTATCCAGCACTACCCCATGCTCATCAACCACCTCATTTATCATTGCCTGGATGCCTTTTTCATAATAAGTGCCTTCAATTACCTGTGCTAACCCTCCATAAGCCAGCCTTCGTTCATTATCAAACCACCTGAATATATTCTGGATATTTTCTGCGAGTTTCCTGATATTCACCAACTGTTCACCCGACATTACTGCACCGGGAATTCCCAGCAATTTCAGGTCTTTGGAAAGGTTTATGATAAAGTCATTGGGAAAGTAAACCGAATTTTGCAGCAACTGGCGGTATTCGTGGCTTTGCCGCAGTTCCAGTTCTATAAAAGAAAGACGTGTATGTATCCTGAGGTCTCCGGCCTTTTGACGCGCGTATTCAGTTTTACAATGCGTTTCGAGCAGGGTCTTGATTTTCTCAAACTCCAGTTGCACGACCGCCGATTCAGGAAAAAGTTTCATAAGTTTTCAAAGTAAAGGCACGAAAACCCGGTTTTCCGCCGACCGGCAAAGTTAGGGTAAATTTTCACCCATTTTCACCCGCCGGGTATTACCCGGCGGGTGAATAATTTAATAGGTATACCTGTAACCCATAATCAATGCCGCCATAATAACTGTAACGGGAATGAAATTCTTTTTCATAACAAAAGGTTTCAGCGTGAGAAATAAGGCTTGCTACCGGACCAAATTTACAATGCTGAAACCCCCGAAAACAAAGTCAATAATGCCGTTTACAACCGGGAATTTCCCCGTTAATGCATTTTAACATCCAGTGTTATATACCCGGGTCTTTTTGCAGCAAGGGACGCACCCTCGCCTTTGATTTATTGAATATGTGTTGTCCTTTTACAATGCCTTTCCGCAATTCCTTCTGCGTTTCTTCAGGCAGATGAATAGTATCCTGGCAGGCATGGCTACAGCATCCTTCGTATTTTTCTGCGCATTTTTCACATTGGATAAACAAAAGGTGGCAGCCCTCATTCCTGCAGTTGGTATGTGTATCAGCAGGTTCCCCGCACTGGTGGCAACGTGCAATTATTTCTTCACTAATCCGCTCCCCCAGCCTGTTATCAAATACAAAATTCTTTCCCTTGAATTTATTGGGAAGGCCTTTTTCCTTTACTGAATTCGCATAATTAATGATTCCGCCTTCGAGGTGAAAAACATTCTTAAAGCCATTGTGTAACATATATGCGCTTGCCTTTTCACACCTTATGCCACCTGTGCAATACATGATGATGTTTTTGCTGCGGTTTTCCTTCATCATATCTACGGCCATGGGCAATTGTTCGCGGAAGGTATCGCTGGGTACTTCAATGGCACGTTCAAAATGGCCCACTTCATATTCATAATGGTTGCGCATATCTATCACAATGGTATCCGGGTCGCTGGTGAGTTCGTTGAACTCAACGGCATTTACATACCGGCCCTTATTTCGCATATCGAAATCAGGGTCAGTTATGCCATCCGCCACTATCTTCTCCCTGACCTTAATTTTTAATACCCAAAATGATTTACCATCATCATCTACTGCAATATTCAGGCGCAGCCCATTTAATGGCTCAATGGAATACAAATAAGCCTTCATCACTTCAAAAGACGATGCAGGTACACTTATTTGCGCATTGATACCTTCATTGGCTACGTAAATCCGGCCAAATACCTTCAGTGCATGCAGGTTTTTGTACAACTCATCCCTGAAAGCCCGGGGATCTTCAATAAAAAAATAATGATAAAAGGAGATAGTTATCCGGGGTTCGGATTCCTCCATTAAACGCTTCTTCAGCTCCTCCTGGGAGACACGATTGTGTAATACAGCCATTATATGGAAATTTTAAGGACACTTGCCTTGTGAACAAAATTTCTGAAACAGGCGCAAAGGTAACAAGAGTTTTGTTCCGGCGCAAATCATTCAGCACTGCCACTTCCCGATAATATGCCACGCGCTGAAATCCGGAAAAATGCACCCTGGTAATGCCCCTGGTCAAAAGACCAAACGACATCTGCCCGGATAATCTTAAATATATTTTCAAGTCCGAGGAATAGCTCTTCATAATGCTTGTTGCCATCAAGCCATAACCCATTTGCACCACCTACAAGGTACCAGTTAAAAGACCGGAACCCTGGTATTTTATTGGTTAGTAACCCATTAAAATGGTGCTCAAGGTGCCCTTCAAACCATATGCTTTCCGTATTGCTGTACTGGTAATAAGGCAGGGCCTGGAAACTGCTCAGGTAGTTTGTGGCCAAGGCAACCTGGTTTCCATTAAAATGCTTGTAATCCGGAACCTGAACCGTCTGGTGTTGCAAAAATCCTCCCGCGGAAATATTGTACTGCAGCTCGCCGCCTAATTTAAAGTTGAGGTCATCTTTTATACCCGCCTCCCATTTCAGGTAATCAATATCACTTCCCAACAGGTCTTTGATACCTTTGGAGAAGCCAAAGCTGAACAAGGGGTATTTTGAACCCAGGTTCATTTTGCGATCTGGAAATTCTATATATTTAACTCCCGGCCTCCAGGTCAAACCGATATCCAGTATCACTGCCTGGTGCTTCTCCATCGGGGCATTCATTATTTCAACCGGGTAATTGGGGGTATAGGTTCGGTCCTTAACATTCCGCCAGGTTTGAGAAGTGCTGTTTTCAAGTGGCGCCCGGTCCTGGTACTGCAAGCGGCTTAAAAGGTTCAGGCCATTTCCAAGCTCTTTTGTATAACTGAATTTGATGAAACCTGCTTCATACAGTTTCATATAATTCTGCTCCCAGAATAAGGATGCCAGTGTATTTGCAAATGTGCCAATCGGATTATTGTTATTGTACTGAAAAACATATTTTCCACCCACAAGGGAAACGGTGGACAATTCCTTTTTCCCATAGCTATAACTCCCTTCCAGTTTGCCGTAGAATTTCTGGCTGCTGAATCCATAGCGCATAACAGGTCTTATAAACAGCATCTTGCGGATATCAGTACTGTCAATCCTTTTAGAATAACTTCCAGAAATATTCAATAACCAACCTTCAACTGTATTAAAGCTTACCGCTTGAAGCAATGGATTGAAAGAATAAGTTTCTCGCTTTTTTTGTCTTTCAAAAGATTCACCGGTAAACAGAATTCCTGTAACAGATACTTTATTTCTAAGACGGTCCAGGGAATCAAGGTATCGGGGATTTTTCCGAACCTGTTCAAGACTGTCCTTCCGGTGGAAGTCTAGCATTTCTTCCGGCTGCAGTGGCAATGGTCTTACAGAATCCCAATACTCAGCCCCTTTCCTGTTTGACCCTTCATAATATTTTACCACCGCATTGTTGAAGTATTTCGGTGCAAATTCGGCATCAAGGTTGAACTTTGAGTAAACGGTAACTGAACTACCAAATGCATCGAATCCAAAAAACTTTATTGCAGGATATAATACCTGGTTTCGTATCACCCAGGCATTTTTTGTTAGTGGTGCATACAGTTGTTCTATGGTTAGGGTATCAAGCACCTGCATTTGCGATGACTTCAGCAATTTCAATTGCAGGCTGTGGATGCGCCATTCATTTTCAACAATCATTATATATCCTGAAAAAACTGGCTCAAACTTTCGCTTCGGGGTTACTTTGATACGGTTTACTTCAACACCATCTTCCCAAAAACTCCCTTCAAAATGATACTTGTAAAAATTAAGCGCATTATCGGAAATCGGCGATATAAATCCCCTCGGATTTAATCCGCCTGCCTCTATATTGTTTTCGTAAAAATTGATGATTTGCGGCAGGCTCAGACCGAAGGAATTGCTGCTGCCGCTAACCCGTGTTGACAAAACTTCAAGCTTTGATTTATCCGGTGGCCGGATAGAATATTTCGCAACGGTTTCGGAGAGGTATAAAATTTTTCGTTTGCTGGTATCGCCATCTTCAAAATCTACTTTTTTACCCATGAATTTATCCGGAAAATTCCTGAGCTGGAGTTGTTCCTTGGTGTACACTTCACTGCTGAAATGGTCCAGTTCCTGCAAATGGTCTTTTCGCTTCTTTATGGCATTCCTGATAATTTCATACGCCGGGTCTTCACCACCCGGCCTTACCACAACTTCGTTTAATGATACCTGTTGCAGGGTAAGTATAAAATCCAGTTTCTGAGGTTCCGCAACAACTGTAATCGTTTTTTCCTGCCTGGCATACCCTACATACTGGGCAATAAGCGTATACTCACCATTTGGTAAGTTAAGCTGGAAGTTACCATTTACCCCTGTTGTAGTGCCCTCCCTGCCATTCTTTACGTAAACTGATGCATACGCAAGCGGCTTACCTGCGTCATCTTTTACAAAACCACTGATGGTGCCGGAAAATGCCGGAAAAAATCCAAGCAACAACAAAAAGCATACAACTATCCTCATAATGATTGGCTGTCCGAATATAACCGGCCAGGAGTTAATGCAAACATCACGAGAGCCTTTACCGGGAGATTTAACGAAGGATTATAGCTTTCTTGCAAAGCATCCTGTAAGTGCCCCAAATCCTCCTACCAATCCACCTATTATACCGGTTACCAGTATCAGTAAGCCCGGACTTTCCTTCTTTAAAATAATAATAGAAACTTTCTGTGCCAGGATATCATTGTTTGCAGAACTTATTATCCAGGATAATATTACCCACAGCAGGAACAAGGACAGAAACCCCGAAAGGAAAGCTTTCCAGGGTACCTGGTGAATGGCAGCCGCAACAATAAATGCGGCTATAGCGATAGACCACCATTCCAGGAAGATGCATAATGCGAAACTTAACAGCGCTGTAAGAAGTATTGATACAGTGAATTTCATGTGTATTGCTTTAAGGCTTCATCAATCATCAGGATTTACTGAAATGCATGGTCCATTTAATACGCGGATCGGTATTTTCTTCTTTTTTCATTAACCAGAGCTTATGGTATTTTCCGGCAACCCAGTCATCCACAAAATTGTCGTAATAAGCACTTCCGGGATTACCGCTTTGTCCGCCCGGATAAACACCATATGCCTCAATATCATCTGTCATATGTACAATCATTCTCCAGCTTGGCCCGTGATCCGCCTCTGTGGCATTGATAACACCTTTACCTCCGCCAATGGGCAGGTGCAGCCTGCTAAAGGGATCAATTACTTTCAGCAAATGGCGTATATGTGTGTCTTTGACTTTTTCCCAGGGTAGAAGTCCGCTTGCAGATAGCTTTTCCAAAGAATCGGAAGCTTCTTTCAGCGAGGAAACCAACAAATCTTCCAGGGTTTCCTTTTCAGGTGTATTGATATTATCTATAAATGAATAAGCAGAATCCCTGTGCAAGGATTCAACCAGCACATACTCCCCGGGATTTGGCAATGGCAAGCCTACTTTACCAAATTCATCACCCCATGTGGCTTTTTCAAGAGCTGCCCACCATAAGGTAAACACTATAGCCCCTTCTGCTCCCACGTCATACCGGTTATCCCATTGCTTATAAATACTGTAATATTTATTTGATATTTCATCAAGTTGGGCAGAGTTTACCCGCTCCAGGATATCCCTGGCGAACTCTGCTTTTACATTGTAATTGTCTGTCTGCATACGCATCATATCTTCAGGCCCCAAATGCTTTGCCGTATCGAGGTACCGGTTCACAATATATCCCCGGTAAACCGGAAAAACATCGCCCGTATAATAAGGGTAGGATCCATCCACAGATAATTGGTTGGCGCTGCTGACATAACCTCGTGAAGGATTTACCAGGTGCGGGTTCTCGGCCTGCGGGATCATGCCTTTCCATCGGTAACTGCTGTCCTTTCCAGGCATAATAAAATCACCCTGCCTTCTCCATTTTGCCGGGAACTGGCCTTGTTGCCAGATGGCTATATCACCACTGCGGGATGCAAATATGCAATTCTGGCCCGGACAAGTCAGGTTTTTGATCGCCTCAAGATATTCTGGGTAATTCTTTGCATGGTTCAGGCCATAAAATGCCAGACCATCATTACTCGCGTCATGGGCCTTCCACCTTACAGCAAGATTCCTTACATCTTTTTCACTGGCCCTGTAATTTTCATCATACATCACAGGTCCAAAAATGGTATAGGTAACCGTGTCTAACAAATCAGGCTTGCCTTTAATCTTAATTACTTCCACCCTTTTGTCGGAAGGCAACCACTTCCCATTATACAGATATGCAGCCTTGCTATCATCCTGGAATTCTATTTCGTAGTAATCCTTTACATCGCGGCCGGCATTGGTAAACCCGAAAGAGATATTTTGGTTGAAGCCAATAATAACATTGGGTGAACCGGGAAAAGTTGCGCCATATGCACTGAAATTCGGTGTGGTAATCTGCATTTCATACCATAAGGAAGGAAGGTTCAATCCAAGGTGCGGATCGTTGCACAAAATAGGCCTGCCACTTTTTGTTTTGGAACCTGCAACCGCCCAGTTATTGCTGCCGTTTTCAGGGTTGGGCTTATGGGTATTTACATGAGAGATACTTAAACTATCTCTGCGGAATCCAAAATAAGCTGAATCGGCATTTGCCGGGGGAGCCAGGTCCATTGCAGCAACAGCTGGATATGGTGATTCTGGTGTATTGGGGGCGATCGGTTTCAAAGAATCGGCCAGGTAATAAAACAGTTTCTCAAAATCGGCCTTTGAAAAATTATTCCTGGCATTGGTGAATTCCAGGTCACTCTCTCCACCTGCCAGATCATAGCTCATATATTTCAGGAAAAGAGCAGTCTTGAGTGTTGTCCATTTCTCGGGATAATAGCCCAATAATTTGTATTCAATGGGTAATTGGCTTTCTGTTAGCTGGTCTATATAAGCATTTACGCCATCTGCATAAGATTCATACTGCGCTTTTGAAGCGGGTGATTTCTCGACCTCTGCCACAGATTTCTCAGCGGCATAAGTCATGCCCAGCCTCCGCATGTTCCTGTCGTAATCGAGGATCCTGCCACCCGGACCTTCACCCAGTATTTCACTCAGGCGTCCTGCAGCAGCATGCGTTTGGAATTCCATTTGCCAGAGCCTGAATTTGGCATGCAGGTAGCCCTGGACGTAGTAAGCATCTTGTTCATCTTCGGCAAATACATGGGGTACTAGTTGCTCATCGAAGTAAACGTCAGTTTTTCCCTTCAGTCCGGGTAATCTCAGCTCATCATTAAAGGAAATATTGGCAGGTTCAGCGTTTTGCCAGATTCCGTGTTGCGGACTCAATAATTTTCCCAATGGAGCAGGCAGGACCTGTCTCGAATCAAAAATGAAGATTAAACCAATGGTAACCAGCGCTGTGCCGGCAAGAAACAAAAATCTCATAGTCAAGCTTTTGCTACAGCTAAAAGTAATATTAATTTCTATTTAACAGTTTTCTTTCAAACTATTTGGCTGATTTCAGGTCTTTAATACAAGGAAGTCTTAATCCTTTAAAAATCTTTACCATGGAAACAGCCATTACAAAAACAAGCAGGAATAAAAAACTGGTCCTCGGTTTATTATTTATTGCTTTACTGGCTTTAGGCCTAATAAAATAACCCCTTAGCGGAGGCAATACAACAATTGCTCCATTTCACCCGGTTGGTTAAACGTATGTAATACGATCCTCAGGCGTTCACTTCCCCTAGGTACTGACGGGTATAAAATGGGACGAACGTCTAAATTCGAAGCCTGTAATTTCGCGGCAAGTGCTTTAACCTCAGCATTGCCTGGCACTACAATACCCTGGATAGGTGTTTTTGATGCCAGTTTTTCATAACCCAGTTCAGCTGCCTGGAATACAGAGATCATTTGCCGGAGATGACTGCGTGGTTCCACCATTACCGGGAATTGTGTGTATGCCTGCCTGATAGCATATAAAGCAATCGGTGGTAATGCTGTTGTAAAAATAAATGGCCTGGAAAAATTCACCAGGTAGTCATGTAATTGCTGGCTGCCAACCACAGCTGCGCCATGTGCCCCGGCAGCTTTTCCATATGTATAAATCCGTGCGAAACATTTTTGGTGTACATTAATTGATTGTGCCAAACCCTCGCCCCTGTCGCCGATAACGCCAATACTATGCGCTTCATCAACGATAAGATGGGCATTATAACGGTCACACAGATCCGAAATTTCAGCCAATGGCGAAAAATCACCATCCATTGAAAAAACCGCTTCTGTAACAATAAACTTTTCCCCGCCACCGACCAGTTGTAGCTTTTTTTCAAGATCCTGCAGGTCATTGTGCCTGAACGAAAAGGATTGGGCAAAGCTTAACCTTATTCCATCCCGGATAGATGCATGGGAAAGTTGGTCATAAAAAATATGGTCGCCTTTTTGCGGCACAGCGCTAAGCAGGCCAAGGTTAGCATCGTATCCTGAATTAAAAATCAATGCTGCTTCAGCTTCATGAAACCTGGCAATTTCAGTCTCAAGTTCTTCCGCAGCCAGGCTGTTCCCCGACAATAACCTGGAACCGGTACTGCCATGGGCCAAATGCAGGTCCGGCAAAAGTTGCCCGCCGCGACTCAGTCCCAGGTAATCATTGGAACAGAAATCCACCATGCCGTTTACCTGCTTCAGCTGCCTGTAAGCCATTTGCGCTTTGCGTTCATTCAGTTTCAGCTCTAAAAATCTTTCCTTCATCCGAATAATTTAAATGGTTTTCCTGGTCCATTGAAACCTATCCCTATTTTTGCCGCAGCCCGGGGTCGGTGATCTTTGGCAATATAACCTGCTGGTATGGAATTGAATGAGATAAATGCGGTAAAAAATATCCTGGGGCTTCATTTGCCGACCGATCCACGCTGGGTTGACCTCGCAGCCATTTCCCTGGAAGATATCCTTACAGATCATGCGTATTGTGAGCAAAAAGCAGCAACCACCTGCATTTCCCTGATCCAGAAACACAATGATAAAACTCTTTTAGTCAAAGAACTGGCCCCCCTGGTTACCGAAGAATGGGGACATTTCCGGCTGGTTTTGCAGGAATTGCAAAAACGCGGCCTGTCCCTTGGTCGCCAGCGAAAAGATGAGTATGTAAACCAGTTACTCGCATTCCAGCGCAAAGGAGGCAATCCGGAAGAGCGGTTTTTAGACCAGTTGCTTACCATGGCCATGATCGAGGCCCGGAGTTGCGAACGGTTTAAGCGATTGAGCGAGGGATTGAATGATGAGTACCTGCGCCGTTTTTACCGGCGGTTCATGGAAAGCGAAGCCGGGCACTATGTTTTATTTATTCAACTGGCGGAACATTATATAGATGCGGAAAAAGTAAGGAAACGTTGGGCCGAATGGCTTGTAGAAGAAGCAAGGATCATGAATACCTTACAAATTCGAGGCGACCGTATCCACTAGGCCTGCAGGAAATAGTCCAGTTCTTCCTGCAAATCCAGGAATGGGTATTTTTCCATCAAATCCCGGGTTTTCGCGGCAAAACTTTGCAGGAATGATTTATGGGCCTGGGTTGAGGGCTGAAAGGCCTTGTGTTTCCGAGCTATTAATATTTGCTGGACAAGGTCAATTACGGGATGCATATCATGTGAAATATAATGTTCCCTGAATTTTTCCAGTACAAACTCTGTGCCCTGGTAGTTCGGATGCACCAGGTCGCTATCATAAAAACGGTAATCCCTTAAAACATCAATCATCAGTTCATATGCAGGGAAATAGTACAACCTGCTGAATTTATCCACCAGTTGATGCACTGATTCCAGTAACCGCGCTTTACTGCGGTTGTTTTCAATAACGCCATCACGAATATGCCTGACCGGACTTATGGTAAAAATAATATTGATATCAGCATTAAACATAAAAAGCCGGTGCAACATATTATCAAGGGCAGCAACAGTTTCATCAATAGTACAAAGATGTTTGCGAAACCATTGTGCCGGGGCACGGTGACAATTAGCTACAGGAATATTACCTTCTTTCAGGCGGTAAGAATAGGAAGACCCTAATGTGATTACAAGCCATTTTGCTGATTGGAGAAACTGGTGTGCAGTTCCCTGGGACTTATTGATATTTTCCAGTACCGCATTGGCTTCAATACCAGAAAAACGGGAATGGTGGTTCCAGCTTTGCCAGAGTTCATTGTAGAAAAACAGGTCACTGGCCTTGTATTGCCTGTTTTCCATGTAACTGACCAGGCTATCGGAAACACTGAGCGGATCAAAAAGGATACCATGCGGATTCTGAAGGACCTTGAATTTAAGGTTATCCAGTTTTCCACCGATATGTTCCGTAAAACAGGATCCAACCAGCAACAGAGTATCCGTATAGGTAATTGGCTGATCAGGACCTTTGATCGATATTTCAGTCATCAATTTCATATCAGTGTTGTTGGCGGAATATTTCTTCCGCAATCTGAAGACATTCCCCGAGTGCTTTGTTATTTATTCCGGTTTCAATTTTTTGTGCAGCAAAATAGCTGAGGAGGTTTACGGTATCCATATTACCCACCAGTTCATCACCGGCCATCGGGCAACCGCCAATGCCTTTTATAGCCCCGTCAAATCGCCTGCATCCGGCACTGAATGCGGCGTTTAGCTTTTCGTACCAATTATTTGCGGCCGCATGGAGATGCACACCAATTTTAACGGCCGGCAATTCCCTGACCAGGAATCTGGTCATTTGTTCCACCTGTCCGGCACTTGCTAATCCAACAGTATCTGCAAGGGATAAAGTTTTGATACCCATGGCGGCTATTTCCCCGGCCCATTTAAAAACCACTTCCTGAGACCATGGGTCACCGTATGGATTTCCAAAACCCATAGAAAGATAAACAACCAGTTCCTTATTCCGTTTTACACAAAGTGCCTGGCACTGTTCAACTGTTATTAATGATTGTTCAATGGAACTATTTGTATTACGCTGCTGGAATGTTTCAGAAACAGAAAAAGGGAAGCCGAGGTAACGGATAACCTCATACGAAGCAGCCTCTTCTGCCCCTCTTGTATTGGCTACAATTGCCAGCAGTGCAGAATTGGAAGATTTCATGTCAAGTCCTGCCAAAACCTGCCTCGTATCAGCCATCTGCGGAATAGCTTTTGGAGATACGAAACTTCCGAAATCAATAGTATGGAAACCTGCCTTCAAAAGGGCATTTATATACCTCACTTTATCGGAAGTGGAAATAGGTGAAGTCCAACCCTGAATAGCATCTCTGGGACACTCCACCAATTGAAGGAAGTCATTATCGGGCATATGGTTCAGCGAATCTACAAATTTGCATTCTTGCTTTCATTAATCTTCTGGCGGATTAATGTAAAAAAGCGGACCCTGTCTTTTTCCCCAGATTCACTGATCAAGGTAGATTTTCGGATAATGGTTTGAAAGTGGTTATAAGTAAGTTCATTAAATGCTTTATCAAATGTATGCAGGTGATTGAATACCGAATGAACCAGGAAAGTTACACTGGTATCATTAAGCTTTACCAGGATGGTATTATCGCCCAAAACAAACTCGTTGACGAAAATCCGGTAAGGTATATGCTTGTAATGCACCTGCCGGTCCGGACTGATTTTGTAGCCGAGTTCTGCCTGCAGTTCAATCAGTTCTAAACATTTCAAAAGCTCATCATAAACAGTTGCAACATCTTCAGGATTACTGAAAATCCGGGCCTCCCGGTAATATTCGATCTGGCGAAGGCTGCTGTTAACACTTTCGATATTCCAGATTTCAGTGGAAGGGAGTTGCGAGTAAGCATCAACAAGTTTTTTCCCATATTGAAGGATAACAGGGTCTACCAGTTCAAAACTGAAATTTTTGTTATTCAGCAAAGGATCATTCAATATTGTCCGCATCCAGAAAAAACATTTGAATGCCGCAAGCTTCGGGAATTGAAAATGGTGAAAAATCGGGATGTCCTTATTCAGGTAAAACATTTCCCTTTTTTCAAAACTGTTCATCTTTTGCACTTCTTCAGCAGCATTTCGCCAATAATCCAAGAAGCCGAATTCCGCCTTTTTTACGGTATACCCCGAAAAAATGAAAGAATCCGAATCAAGGTGGAAAAGCTGGTCCAGTGAAATTTTATACTTAAGGCAGAGCTTTTGCAATTCTTCAAAAGAAATGGGTTTTTCCCCGCGCAGGCGCCGGTATGCACTATCTGTACTGATATTGAGTATATCGGATATTTCCTCAACCAGGGAAACATGCGATGGCAACTTCATTTTCAGGTGCTGAAAAAATAATATTTGTATATTACCATTTTCCAATATGTTAAATATAAGGTAAAATTTATAAAGGCAAACACTTAAACCTACAGACATGAAATCGATTAAGCTCCTTTCCTTTGCTGTCATGCTATGTTCAATTACAATTGCCCAGGTAAGTCCCGACAGTTCCCAGAATAAAGGCAAAGTTCACACGGCTTATGTTAAAAAAACTGACGGATCCACCATAAAAGGTTTTTTATATGAGGCCACAGAAAATAGCCTGACCATAACTCCCGATTCAAAAATTCTCACAAACCTTTACACACTTACCCCGGAACAGGTAAACAAAATACAATTAAGACGCAAAGGAAATGTTGGGAGAGGTGCAATAATTGGCGGAATAGCTGGTGCAACAATTGGCATAATCATTGGCTTCGCCAGCGGAGATGATAAGCCTTGCGAAGGTTGCTTGTTTGATGTAACCTATACAGCCGGGGAAAAAGCAGCCATGGGTGGTATAACAGGACTGTTAACTGGCGCAGGATTGGGTACCATTATTGGAGCCCTTACCAAAAAGAAGTTCATTATCAATGGTAAAAAGGAAAACTACCAGTTGCATTACCAGGAAATAGTAGAGAAAGCAATGATCCGGCATTAAACACGCTGCCGCATCACCTCATAGAGGATCATTCCTGCAGCAACAGACACATTTAAAGATTCAAATTTCCCAGCCATCGGTATATGAAAAGGCGTATCAGCAATCTTCAATAAGGCAGGGTAAATACCCTTGTCTTCGCTTCCCATTATAATGGCCACAGGTTCCTTAAAATTGCAACCAAAAATGCTTATTTCGGCTGTCATTTCGCTGGCGAACACCTTAATACCATTCAGGTGAAGGGTATCTACAGCTTTCATGAGGCTGTTGACCCTGCAAACAGCTATTTTCTCCAGGGCTCCTGCTGATGTCTGGATGGCATCTTCATTGAGTGCCCCAACTCCTTTATCAGGAATTATAATGGCATGAACACCACAGCAGAAAGCTGTCCGCGCAATTGCTCCGATATTCCGGATATCTGTAACACCGTCGAGGATCAGAAATAATGGGGAGGCTCCTTCATCTGTAACCTGTGAAATAACATTCTGCAGGTCCTGGTACTGAATCTTTGCAATTACAGCTACACATCCTTCATGGTCGGTAATATTGAATCCGTTCAGTTTTTCAACAGGAACCTTATTAATGGGGACGTTAAGTTGATCAGCCAGCTTCCTGACCTCGTCAATTTCCGGACCATGCACGGTTTGCACGAGGTAAATCCTTTCCAGCTGTTTTCCTTCCTTTAAAGCGCTGATTACTTTCTGACGGCCAATGACCAGGGTATTTTTCCTGGGCCTTGACTGTGGTTGCTGGCGGAAATTTTTCATTGCGCAAAAGTATGAAAGAGTTTAACGCCATCCCAGAAACAAAAAAGCTACCGTGTGGTAGCTCTTTTTATTATTTAAGACCAAAGGCCTTTTTAACCTTTGGAACATAGTCCAGCTTTTCCCAGGTGAACAATTCCACTTTTTTCCTGACGATTTTTCCATCAGGTGATTTGAATTCCTTTTCCACAATCTGCGGTTTACGGCCCATATGGCCATAGGCTGCAGTTTCGGAATAAATAGGCGTACGCAGTTTCAAGCGCTGTTCAATAAAATACGGGCGCATATCAAAAATCCCTTCAACCAGCCTGGCAATTTCGCCGTCTGAAAGGTCAACCTTGGCTGTGCCATAAGTATTAACATAAATACCCATCGGTTGCGCTACACCGATAGCATAAGATACCTGTACCAATACCTCATCACAAACCCCGGCAGCTACCAGGTTTTTGGCGATATGGCGTGTTGCATAAGCAGCGGACCTGTCCACTTTTGAAGGATCTTTCCCACTAAAAGCGCCACCGCCATGTGCCCCTTTCCCACCATAAGTATCAACAATGATCTTCCGTCCGGTTAAACCGGTATCGCCATGCGGACCACCGATAACAAATTTCCCTGTGGGGTTGATATGGTATTTGATCTTATCGCTAAACAGCTTGGCGTATTTCCTGTATTTTGTTTTAATTCGGGGTACCAGGATTTCGATGATATCGCTTTTAATCTTTGCCAGCATTTTTGATTCAGTATCAAAATCATCGTGCTGGGTAGAAATAACGATAGCATCAATACGAACCGGAACATTATGGTCATTGTATTCCAGTGTTACCTGGCTTTTCGCATCGGGCCTAAGGTATTTAATTTGCTTATTTTCCCTTCTCAGTGCGGCCAGTTCCTGCAACAGCTTATGTGCCAGGTCCAATGCCAAAGGCATGTAATCTTCTGTTTCATTGGTTGCATAACCAAACATCATCCCCTGGTCACCAGCCCCCTGTTCTTCTTTTGTTTTACGGTCAACACCCTGGTTGATATCAGCAGATTGCTCATGGATAGCCGATAAAACACCACAGGAATTGGCTTCAAACATGTATTCACTTTTGGTATATCCTATTTTACGGATTACACCACGGGCTATTTCCTGTACATCGAGATAAGCTTTAGACTTTACTTCCCCGGCCAAAACAACCTGTCCTGTGGTAACCAGCGTTTCACAGGCCACCTTTGAATTAGGGTCAAAAGCAAGGAAGTTATCAATCAATGCGTCTGAAATCTGGTCAGCAACTTTGTCTGGATGACCTTCAGAAACGCTTTCTGATGTAAACAAATAAGGCATGTAAGTCAGTTTAAATTTCGGGGCAAATATAGGTTGGCCCGTTAAATTTTGGAATAAATAATATACAGGCGCAATTTTTTCGTTGCGTGGGCCCCGCCTCCGACTATTACCCTTCCACTGGCAATTGGTGGATTCAACCTTAAAACCCGGGTAATATCAGTGGTGCCGGCTAAAGTTGGAATAGTAATATAAGGTGCATAAAGCCTTAGGGAATATGAAGTTTGCCCTTTGCTTACAATACCCTGTACATAACGGGCCAAGTCAAATTCATACTTATCTGTCTTCAGGTATCCTCCAAAAATAGACGGGGTATAACCCAATCCGGAATTATCATCACGTATGAATGAATTAGGGATGGTATAATACCGGTTGTTGGCACTATCAATTGCATCGAGGAACAACAGGGAAGGCTCAGTGAAATAATTATCCTCCACACCTGGCAGTCGGTCTGCAATCAGGGTTGCTTTATAAATCAACCTGTTACTTAAGCTAGCCAGTGCTGGTATTTTAAGCAATGCGTATGACCCTGGTGAAGTCTGCAGGTAAAGCTCTTCCTGGTTGGATGATCCATTCTGCAGTTTGGAAGCATATGGGCTTCCTGAAATATCGCGGTTCACCAGGTTGGCATTAGCATAATTACGGAAAACGAAATCCGTAGTAGTAGTATCAGCAACCCCGTTTTTGATCTTGCGGTAATGAAAACGCAAACGGGTTCCTGCATTATAAAAGTTAACATAAGCGAGTGCCCTTTTAAAGGCAGACCCGGCATCGGGCCTTATAGCAAAACCCTTAAACTGTGAATTGAATAAAGTATCTGATTTATAATAGGAAGTATCAAGGTACATGAGTTTTAAACCTAGACTATTGGAAATGGGAATGCGTAATTCATTTACAGTTTTAACCGTGTCCTTTACTTTCAGGTATGCAATACTGTCATTGAGTGTACTGAATAACAGGTTATCCTTTTGTCCCACCAGGCCTGAAACCTGGAAAGGAGGATGGCTAATCAGGTAACCCAAAGAGGAATCCCTGAAATCAGAAGACTGGTCTATTTCATATACCTTAAGTGATTGTACAGCATTGGAATCACCGTATAGAGAGGTGTAATGGAGTGATAATATAAGAGAATCAAGCCCTATAATACTATCACTGGAGGATCCAAAAGGGTAACTACCAAATAACTGGGGCTGCATTTGCACGTAAGCTTCAGCATTAGTTGTACCGAAGGAAGGATCTTCCATTATACCTATTGCATGGTCTGCCGAATAAAGAATGCGGGTACTGTCTGGAAGGGAATACAGCTCGGTAGTGATTTCCAGTGTTGTATCAAAAACACTCATGTTATCTACCGCGGGAATCAGGTCGACAGCCAATTCTGTTGTCCTTATCTTGGTACAGGAGGAAGTATACAGTACAATAGAAAATATAATAGAAAGGCTATACAGAAGTTTCTTCACAAACAAACTGGTTAATTAGTCTAAAATAGTTGGACAGGAAAAATTCACTACTTCGCAAGGTCGGTATACAGTTGTAAATAGTCTGTTAAATCAGACTCTGCATTGTAGGCCAAAATCTTCTTGCCTTTAACTTTCGCAAATTCATCAGTAAGTTTTTTATCTACTTTTTCTGCGCCAAATGTAATCGCATCAGCATAGGTTGCCCCACCGCGGAACATTGCCAGGTTAGTTCCTTCCTTAAAGGGTTCGAGGTCCTTTTCCTTAATGTTGGCATGTATTGCAGCCTGTTTCAGGAAGTCGGGACCCATCTTTTCTTTAAAGCTATTCTGGCCAAGGGTATAGACCACTTTGCTATGACCAAATACAGGTTCTTTCTTATAAGCAGTCTTCAAATACAAGGGTATCAGGCTCGTCATCCAGCCACTGCAATGAATGATGTCTGGTGGCCAACCGAATTTTTTCACCGTTTCGAGTGCTCCTTTGCAAAAGAATATGGTACGCAAACTATTATCCTCAAACCATTCCTCTTTTTCATCATGAAAAACAAACTTGCGCTTGAAGAGGTCTTCATTATCGAGAAAATATACCTGTAACCGCGCATTCGGAAGCGAAGCCACTTTTATCTGCAGGGGGAAGTCGTCATTATCAACTGAAACATTGATACCGGATAAGCGGACTACCTCATGCAAACGATGACGGCGTTCGTTGATAGTGCCAAAACGGGGCATAATGCAACGCACTTCAAAACCATTGTCATTTGATTTAATCGCCAGCCGGTTAACGATTTCCGAAAACTCGGTTAGTTCCAGGTAAGGCGACATTTCGTTGGCAATGAATAAAATTCTTTTCTTTGTTGACATTTTATCGGTTACAATTGGTGAAAATGGAACTGAATTTTCAAACAATAAGTTTGCGAAGTTAGTATATTTTAAGACAAAACCGGCCAAAACACGCTTTTCATGATCCTAATCAAATCTGCTTCAGCATTAGTCCAGCATCTACGACAGTCATCTGCAACCGGTAAAACGATAGGGTTTGTGCCCACTATGGGCGCCCTCCACCAGGGCCATTTATCGCTGCTGGAAGCTTCAAAAAAAGGGAACAACTGTACCGTTTGCAGCATATTTATTAACCCAACCCAGTTTAACGATCCAAAGGACTTTGAAAAATACCCGGTAACCATTGATAAAGACATCGAATTATTAGAGAATCTTGGGGTTGACATCCTCTTTTTGCCCCTGGCTACTGAAATTTACCCCGACGGGACCAACAACCTGGAACAATACGACCTTGGGGTACTGGAATCTGTCCTTGAGGGCCGCTACCGGCCCGGGCATTTCCAGGGTGTATGCCAGGTAATGAACCGGCTGCTGGACATCATAAAACCCGATAACCTGTATATGGGCCAGAAAGACTACCAGCAATGTTTGGTCATCGGGAAACTTTTGAAATTAACCGGTAAGGCGACAAGTCTTCATATCTGTGAAACCCTAAGGGAAGCCGATGGATTAGCCATGAGCAGTCGCAATTTGCGGCTTAACCCGACAGAAAGAAAGCAGGCTGTGGCTATTTCTATTATCCTCAAAAGGATATGCCAATCGGCTCAGCCCGGACCATTACAACCTATTTCTTCAGCTGCTGAACAAGCCTTGTCAGAACAGGGGTTTAAAGTAGATTATGTAGCGATAGCCGATGCAGGAACGCTGGAAGTACCGGAAGAATGGGATGGCCAAACACCAATGGTAGCCCTGGCTGCAGCTTACCTGAATGAAGTAAGGCTGATCGATAATATGATAATACCGGCCATAAAATAGTTTTAAATGCAGTACAATGGATATTGAAATCCTGAAATCAAAAGTGCATCGTGCGGCAATAACAGAGGCAAACCTTAATTATATCGGGAGCCTGACCCTGGACGAAAACCTGATGGATGCAGCCAATATGATTGAATATGAAAAAATCCAGGTAGTTAATGTCAATAATGGCTCCCGTATTGAAACCTACCTGATTAAAGGGAGGCGTGGCTCCGGCGTTTGCTGCCTGAACGGACCAGCTGCACGCTCGGGTGCCACTGGTGACATTGTCATCATTATTTCATATGCCCGTATGGAATTTGAAGCCGCAAAAAAATTCCAGCCCACGGTGGTCTTTCCCAAAGAAGGTAATACATTATAAGCTACAATGCAATCTGGTAAGCTATCTTTACCATGCAAATAATTGCTTTGTATGAACAAAAAGATCAGCAGCCTTTTACAATATATATTCTTCCTGGGGCTGGGCATCTTTTTAGTCTGGTGGAGCATAGGTAAAATTGAGCACCATGACTGGCTCGAAATGAAAGCCTCAATGAAAGGTGCCAACTACTGGCTCCTGGTTCCGGTTACTGTTGCGTTATTAGTCAGTCATTTCAGCAGGGCCATCAGGTGGCGGATTTTAATGGAACCAATGGGCTATAAACCCAACATTACCAATACTTATCTTGCAGTTTTGATAGGATACCTGGCCAACCTTGCAGTTCCCCGCCTTGGCGAAGTATTGAAATGCACCCTGCTAGCCCGGTATGAAAAAATCCCCGCTGATAAACTGATAGGAACCATTGTAGCCGAAAGGGCTTTTGACCTTATTTGCCTGGTCCTAATTTTTATGATCACCATATTTTCACAAATTGATACCATCGGGCAATTCGCAGGCAATATGGTCAGGAAAATTATGCAGGGAGATAGTGGGGAAACCAATTATACCAAACTTATAATAGTTGGTTTTATATTATTAATCCTGGTTTATGCAGGCTGGTACATCCTCAAAAAATTCTCCCATAATAAATTTATCCATAAAATAAAAGAACTGGCAAAAGGCATCTGGGAAGGATTAACCAGTGTGAGGAATGTCCGGAAAAAAGGTTGGTTTTTCTTTCATTCGGCTTTTATCTGGTTCTTATACCTGGCGGCCATCAAACTGGGATTTTATGCTATGGAAGCCACCAGTATCTTTGGATGGCTCCCATCCTTTTCAGTATTATCATTAGGCAGTGTGGGCATGATCGTTACACAGGGAGGTATCGGCGCATATCCGATACTGGTCCAGGAAACAATGATGCTGTATGGATTAGGTGAAAATATTGGTAAGGCTTTTGGCTGGATATTGTGGCTGGCACAATTCTTCCTTGTGTTGTTTGCAGGCGGCCTTTCAATGTTGTTACTTCCCGTGGTTAACCGAAAAAAGGCAATTTCACCAATAACAAAAGCCGACTCTACTACCCCTAACTTTTCATAATTATTTACCATGAGAAATGCAGCCATTATTCCAAAAAAAATACATTCCCTGAACAGTTTAAAACATGCTGTTGAAGTGTGGAAGTTCCTTGGTAAGAAAATCTCTTTTACGAATGGCGTTTTTGATATACTGCACCAGGGACATATTTACTCCCTTTCCCAGGCAGCCCAGGAAGGAGATGTCCTGGTTGTAGGGGTTAATTCAGATGCTTCGGTCAAGCGCCTGAATAAAGGGCCGGAGCGGCCAATCAATGACCAGGACAGCCGCGCAATACTGTTGGCTTCAATGATCATGGTTGATGCCGTAATTATTTTTGATGAAGACACGCCTTATAACCTGATTACAACCATTTTACCGGACGTGCTTGTGAAAGGCGGTGATTACCGGGTGGAAGAAGTCGTAGGACATAAAGAAGTAATTGCCAACGGCGGACAGGTGGTGATTAACCCCATCGTAGAAGGATTTTCCACGACGGGGATAATCAGCCGGATGCGCGAAACGCATTAAAAATTGAATACTATCCTATTGAATAAGTCACCCATTTATCTGTGCTCAAATGGCTATTCACTACATTGTCAATAAAGGCCATACCCCTGATACCTTCGGTAACAGAAGGGAATTCAACGATATCTGTGTTTACAGAACCGCCATCCAGCCTTGCTGCCAGTGTTGCCGAGAAATTCCGGTACAGGTTGGCAAAAGCTTCCAGGTAACCTTCAGGGTGACCACCGGGTGTCCGCTGGTTTTGCTTTGCGATGGCACTAAGGTAACCAGAACCTGCACGATAAGTTTCAGCCGGTTTATCCAGCCATTTCACTACCAGTGAATTGGGTTCCTGCTGGTGCCATTCGATACCACCTTTCTCTCCATAGATGCGGATCGATAAATTATTTTCTTCACCGGCAGCTATCTGGGTAGCCATCAGTACACCTGTTGCCCCATTGTTGAACCTGAGCAAAACAGCCCCATCATCATCCAAAGCGCGTCCATCTACCACGGTATTAAGACTGGCGCAAAGTTCAGATACCTGTAATCCGCTTATATATTCTGAGAGGTTAAAAGCGTGGGTACCAATATCGCCCATTACCCCGCTCTTTCCGGATTTGGAAGGATCTGTGCGCCATGCAGCCTGCGCATTCCCTTCCCTTTCTGTAAGCCTGGATAACCAGCCTTGCTTGTACTCTACGTAAACTTTGCGCACCTTACCAAGGGCGCCCTTCTTAATCATTTCCTTTGCTTCCTTAACCATCGGGTAACCTGTATAAGTATGGGTAAGGCAAAGGATCAGCCCGGTTTCCTTAACTTTTTTATCCAGCGCCAGGGCCTGATCCAGGTTAAGGGTGATTGGCTTTTCGATCACTACGTGAAAGCCTTTTTCCAGGGCCATCATTGCCGGGGCAAAATGCGCGAAATTGGGGGTAACGATGGTCACGAAATCCATCCTTACTTCGGCCGGCAGTGTCGATTCTTTCTCCAGCATCTCTTCAAAAGTCGTGTATGTTCTATCTGCGGGTAGGAACAAGGAACGGCCACTCTCAAGGGCAATGTCTTTGTTAATGCTCAGGGCACCACAAACCAATTCAATTTTCCCGTCAATAAATGCTGCATGCCGGTGAATAGCTCCAATGAAGGCATCATTACCCCCACCGATCATGCCCATGCGTAGTTTTCGGTTCATTTACTTGCTTTTTTAATTTTGGAGGATGAATATACTAATTATGTAATTATTGTTTATCCACAACTGTGGAAAATCGGGAATAACTAAACGGGTTACCAATAGGCTGGCACGGTATTAAGTGCAGGATAACCTATTAACCTAAACAACCAAACCAAAAAACAAGAACATGAAAGTTAAGTTTATATTAACCCCGGAAATCGTTGGTGATGCTACTGAAGCCCTGCTGTTGGGCGATTTCAATAATTGGGATCCCAGTGAAGGAATTGGCCTGAAAGTACAGAAAGATGGCACCCTTGCTGCCGTAGTTGCCCTTGAACCGGGTAAAACTTACCAATATCGTTATTACCTGAGCGATGGCCGCTGGGTGAATGACGCCAATGCTGATCAATATGCCCACAATCCTGCCTTCCAGGTTGATAACTGTGTAATCACGGTGCCAGTTGAAGCGCCTAAAGCAGGAAAAGCTGTGAAGGCAGAAAAAGCGCCTAAAGCTGAGAAGGCACCCAAAGCGGCAAAGGGAACTAAAGCTGAAAAATCCTCTAAAGCAGACGACCTCACCAAAATTGAGGGAATTGGCAAAAAGATCGCTGAACTTTTGTTAGCAGCAGATATTACAAGTTTTGCCGCCTTGTCCAAGGCAACCCCAAAGAAACTTAAAGAGGTCCTGGAAGCTGCGGGAAACAAATTCAAAGTTCATGACCCTGCTACATGGCCTAAACAGGCAAAACTGGCCGCCGCAGACAAATGGGAAGATTTAAAAACCCTGCAAGCAAGCCTTAAAGGCGGAAAATAATCATTAATGTAAAAAAACAGGGTGGAAAATTCCACCCTGTTTTTTTACATTAATATCTCCTTACCTGTACATCCGCTCCACTTCTTTCACAATCACTTCAATTTCCTGGTCTTCATCAATGGGGTCATACGGTTGTTTCAGGCTGCTCCCAAAGAAAAAAGCAACAGTTTGCCAGAAACGGGCAGAGAAACCGCCCCTGTATTCTTTGATAATGTCGTAACAGTTATTTCCTGTTTGCCGGTTGATTAGTTTCATCAGGACTTTCCCCTGGTATACAGATAAATTGGTTAAAGGCTCGGTAAACTCCTTTTTCAGGTCCTTTTCGCGGCTCTGGATATAGGATTTGTGCTGGCTTTCCGGCATCCTTTCAAGTTTCAGGCTGATATCATTTATAATTAATCCGGCTTTCTTTGCATAAGGATAGGTTACATAAACCGCATTGCGCAACCGGGTCCACTTTTCATACCGTTTCCGCATCGCAGGCGGCATTGGCGCATTTACATAGACATACTGCATGGTTCCGGCTGGCAGGGTATCGCCCTGGAAAACATAAATAGGTACAATAATGGTGTCATTAGGGCCATAGCGCGGATCATTGGGCACAGGCGCAGGACTTTGTGCAGTAGCACATAATCCAGCCAGCAACAGGCTCAAAAAAGCCAATAAGGGGAATATTTTAATGGGTCGGTTGGTCATGTACTAATTAAAGGTCCTGCATTTAATGCCAATTAAGACAGAAGAGTAACCCAAAAAGCTGTTACCGGAATCCTAATTTTTATTTTCAGCAACAACAGCTTTTAACCGACCCTGCCTTGAACGATAGAAAATGCTCATGACAAACCCCGCTACCATTATAAGGATACCGATCCACAATATATTGATATGCGGAAATTCGTACACTTTAAGGGCAACAAACGGGACCATCCTGCTACTTTCTTTAACCTGGATTTCAATCTGCTGGTTCTCCATCACTTTACTGAAACCCACCGCCAGGTTTTGTGCATAAACAGTATCCAGACTGAACCTGGCAAGGTTGTCTTCCACATAAAATACCGGACGCGCCTTATAACTTGTACCTTCTTTTGAAAATACCGTGAGGTCAGCCATCAAAGCGGTATCAGAAGGTGTGAAATGATATTTATCATTCACAGGGTTTGGCACCACTTTATTCAACACAATAAATCCATTGGAATAAAATACGGTGTCATTTACTCTCATCAGGTGGTTTTTAAACTGCGCCGTATCCTCCCTCCGGTCCATATTATCTGCATAACTGATATAGCTGAAAATATCCTTATCCCAGTAATGTTTTGAATCGGGGTTATTCGAAAAGTTTTCCTGCCCCTTGGTATTGCGGATCAGGTTAGGATAAAGGTCAAATTCCGAAGAACTGTCTTTGGCTACCATATGGATTTTGTAATAAATAATATTCCCGGTTTTATTAACAGAATCACTGTTTAAAAAAGTAGTTGTGTACTTGCCCATATCGGTTGGCACGCCTTTGATAAGGGTCAGGTTCTCCATCGGTTTTTCCTTTGAACGCTCATCCCACCTTAAGTTGATACCCGTTGAATTGACCGACAACACTTTGCGGTTTGATGCAGATATAGTAATGCCTATCAGCATCAGCCCAAATCCCACGTGCGCAACAGAAGCCCCTGCGGATTTAATTTTGCCATTTAATCCAGACCAGATATAACCAGCATTCGCCACCACAGAATAAATGCTTGCAAACAATGCAAGGTATAGCGCACCCAGGAAGCCCGGACCTTTTTTATCGTATTCAATGCCACTCACCCAAAAGAAAATAAGGGTTACGACGGCGGCAAGGATAGTTGGGATTAAAATCTTTTTCACCCAAAAATCGCGGCTCGTTTTTTTATATTTAAGGTATTGGGTAATAGCCGATAAAAAAGCGATGACCACAGCCACGAATACCTGTATCTTATTGTATGAAAATTCAACATCTTCCGGGGCAGCAGTTGTTTTGCCTGTGATCTTATTGTAAATCGGGTTAAAGGAGGTTTGCCAGGTGATCACAGCAGCACTAAGGAATAAAACCAGGGCGCCAATAAACATCCAGAATTCACGGGAGGAAGTTTCTTCTTCTTTCAAAATATGTGGAATCTGCTTGTAGCGAACCCCGAATAATGCCAGTGCGGGTAGTAAAAAGATGAATTGGAAAATGAGCAGTTGTGCATTCATTCCCTCGCCTGTAAAAGCATGTACGGAACTATCGCCCAAAACACCACTGCGGGTCAAAAAAGTAGAATATAAAACAAGGGAAAAACTTAAGATAAAAAACACATTGGTTGCCCTGAGGGAATGACCGGTAGCGTTATAAACTACCTGGGTATGTAATCCGGCAACCAGCACCAGCCAGGGTACCAGCGAGGCATTTTCAACAGGGTCCCAGGCCCAGAAACCGCCGAAGGTCAGTGACTCATAAGCCCATGCTGCACCCATCATGATGCCCAGTCCAAGTACGCCACCAGAAAACAGGGTATAGGGAAGCGCCTGTTTTGTCCAGCCACCAAAATCCTTCTTCCATAACCCGGCAATGGCATAGGCGAACGGGACTATGGTAGACGCAAATCCCATGAATAATACGGGTGGATGGATAACCATCCAGTAATTCTGCAATAATTGGTTAAGGCCCTGGCCATCCCGCATTTGCGGCAGGCTTAAATAATCTGCCCGGGCAAAGACCGGTGCATCCTGGAACATATCGCGCACCAATAAAAAGGGGTTGCTGCCTATTTTAACTGAGCCTATATACAAGCCCAGGATCATTGTTGCAAGGCAAAACTGGGCGAAAGAAATAACCGTTAGTACCGGCGCTTCCCATTTACCCGCCCTGAAAATTAAAATAACACCTAAAACAGCATGCCAGCAGGTCCACAAAAGGAAACTACCCTCCTGTCCTTCCCAGATACAGCTCAGCAGGTACTTTGTATTCAGTGAAAGGTTGCTATGGTTCCATGCGTAGAAATATTCGAACAAATGGGAAGAAATGATATAATACAATAGTCCGAAAACAGCAAAAACGGAGAAGAAGTCTAACCCAAAGGCAATACGGGCAAGTTTTTTCCAGGCCCTTTCATCATTGGGGTCGATGGCATTGGTCGCTTTGGCATAAGCAATTGTCGCAACCAAAGAGGAAACAAGCGCCAGTACTACAAAAAAATGACCCAGTTGCCCGGGCAATAAATGTTCACCAATATATTTCATAGGTAAGGCACATTAATTAGCGGTGAGATTTTTCTTGTTTGCATTAACATCGTCCTTGTATTTCGAAGGGCATTTCATCAGTATTTCCTTACACTCGAACTCACCAGCCTTCATACTGCCTTTCAATACCAGCCTTTCGCTTTTTTCAAAATCGGTGGGCTTGGCATTATGGTACACTACAACAGTAGTCTGACCCAAAGTATCAACTGCGGTAAAGCGCAGGTAATTAGGGTTTTTTACGGCATCATACTCCAATGGCCTGGTTTTATCCAGTTTGGCGATCAGGTGCACGTACTTTCCCTCTTTTTCCCTGGCTGAGGCTACGGTATCATAGGTTGTAAGGTCGCCCATGAAACTGATAAGCACGGCAATAGCTATTGCGATGAATATCAGTATGATAATATGTGTTTTCTTCATGATTTTAAAGTATACCCGCGCAAAGTTAGTCCAATTTATTATCCACCCCCCATTTGTTTAATCTGCGGCCAATTTCTATTTATTTTGCATCTAGCCCAGGCTAACCTAACTTGCGTCCGTTTTCAATTCATATATATGGAGCTCTCACAATATGATGCCAACAGTCTTGGTAACCCGAATTTCAACTTATTTGGACTTCCCATAACTGAAGAAGAAGCCCGCCTGGTAATTGTTCCCGTACCCTGGGAGGTTACTGTAAGTTACAACGCCGGAACGGCAAGGGCCGCTGATAATATACTGAAAGCCAGCCGCCAGGTTGACCTCTATGATACGCAATACCATGACCTTTGGCGCAAGGGTTTTTTCCTCAGGGAGGTAGATAAAAAGATTTTGTTAAAAAGTGATTACCTGCGCAAAGAGGCCGAATTGTACATCGATTATATTTCCTCAGGTGAGCAGGTTGAGAAAAATAATTTCATGTGCCGCTCCCTGAAGGAGATTAATGAAGGCAGCAATTTCATGAACAACTGGGTACATACCCAAACAAAGGAACTGATCGAAAAAGGAAAACTGGTGGCTTTACTTGGTGGTGACCACAGCACACCGTTCGGTTTTATCAAAGCCCTCGGTGAAAAATATGAAAGCTTTGGAATTTTACAGATCGATGCACATTGTGACCTCCGCAAAGCGTATGAAGACTTTAAATATTCCCATGCCAGTATCATTTACAACGTGCTGGAAGAAATTGCGGCTGTTGAAAAAGTTGTGCAGGTAGGTGTTCGCGATTTTTGTGATGAGGAAATGGATTATATCAATAACAGTAATGGTAAGGTTGTAACTTTTTTCGATCACGACATCCAGGAAAAGCTCTATGAAGGCCAGAACTGGAGACAGATCTGTGATGAAATAATCAGCACATTGCCGCAGCAGGTTTATATCAGTTTTGATATCGATGGACTGGATCCGAAACTTTGCCCGAATACCGGAACTCCGGTAGCAGGCGGATTTGAAGCAGAACAGGTATTTTACCTTTTCAAAAAAGTTATGGAAAGCGGCCGCCGCATCATTGCATTCGACCTGAATGAAGTTGGCGTAGGCGATAATGACTGGGATGCCAATGTAGGAGCCCGCGTCCTTTACAAAATGTGCAATATGTTAACTGCCAGCAACAACTGATCATTGAATGGTATACCAGTATGTAGTTACGTTACAAAATAATTCCCGTCGCCTGGTTGACCGGTTCAGCCTTTTACTGTGCAGCGCTTCAGCATTTATTTTCCTGGTACACTATTTAACTGCCTCAGATAAACGACTCATCCACCTTATGGGGGCATTATTATTGCTGGTTCTGACCGTGTTCAATGCCTATAAATCCTTCTGGCTCAAACTGCCTGTTTTTTACAATTACCATTTATACATCACTGCACTGATCTGGGCCAGTATGCCATTTTACCCCTGGCTGAGTGGCTTATTCCTGGTAATGGGCCTATTGGAAAGGCAGGCGAAGAAAAACCTGGAAATAGGTTTTTCTGATGATCGCATAGTGTTTAATAGTTTCCCGAGGAAACAATTCCAGTGGTCAGATTTTTCTAATATTGTTTTGCGCGATAACCTGCTCACCCTCGATTTTTCCAACAACAAACTTTTTCAACGGGAAACTATTGATGAGGAAGGTGATGCCGATGAAGATGAGTTTAATGAATACTGCCGGCAACAATTTCTGAGGCTGGAAAACAATAAAGCGGATTAATCCTTTTTATATTAATTAGCGCAAACTATACCACAAATTTGCTGTTTCTATTCAGGTAATCCGATATAGTAATATTTCACATATTGGAAATAATTTCTTAAATTCAAATAGAATCGACTTGTGATAAAGGGGGGTTAACACACTTATTTTCCCAATTTGTTCTATGTCCCGAAGTAGGCAAAATCAGGTTCTAAGACTGGCATTATTTTCCTTACTGCTGGTTTCCTGCATAAAAGAATATAGTATAGAAAACCTTGTACACAACCAGGTTCCCAACGCAAACGCCGGGGAAGACATTACCCTTACTTCTACCTACGCCAATCCAGGGCCCATTTCGTCAGCCCCGTCTTTTTGTACAGGGGGCAAAGACACGGTTCAATTGAATGCCTCTTCCTCTTCTGATCCCGATGGATCAATCGTATCCTTTCAATGGCGTTTTTTAAACAACTTTCCAGCCAATACGGGTATAGATCCAATTTTATTAAACGCTAACCAGGAAATCTCCACTGTTATCCTTAACCAGCCTGGCGATTATTGGTTTAGCCTTACCATCACCGATAACTTAGGAGCGACAGATTTAGATACTGTAAAAATTTCTTCCCTTCCATCTAATGCATCCGTTCAATTATTGAACCCTGTTTACCTGGGTACAATTAAAGAATCAAATGTTAGGGATATGGTTGTTGCCGGAAATAAGCTTTTTATCCAATACGTGGTGGAAGTCCCAGGTATTTCTTCGCAAGTAGCTTCAACAGATAGAATTAGGATATTTGATTTTGATTCGAAAACCTGGTCAGATTTACCCTTGTCCGCAGAAAGGCGGAATTTAAGTATGGTCAGCGCAGGTAATAAGGTATTTTTTAGTGGCGGGTCAATTTTTAATACACAACTTCAAGATAGTAGAGCCTATAACAAAATAGATATTTTTGATATCAACACTGGCCAATGGAATTACATCGAATTACCTGCCTATTTTCTTGTAAGGGCTTCTATAGTTGTCGATAATAAGATCATATTTTCAGGCAGTAAATTCGAAAATGCATACAGTGAAACAGGCAATATGGTCGAAATCCTTGATCTGGATTCCAAAACCTGGACGCATACAAAAATGAGCCAGGACAGGGTTACTAAGTATATCGTTGCTGCTGGAAATGAAGTATTTTTTGCTGGAGGCATCCAGGAACAATTGCCGGAATCTAAAGTCGTTGATATCTACAATCTGGAAACAAATACCTGGCGTGTTTCAACTTTTAAGACAACCGGCATATATCCAAAAGGGGTTGCTTTTGATAATCAAATCTACTGGGTGAATACTGCAAATAAATATTCAAAAAACAACCCGATAGAGGTTTGGGACATAAATACAGGAAACTCGCAATTTATTTGCCTTGGAGATGGATTAAACAACCTGTATAAATACAACCAGCAACTCCTGGTTTCCAGGAATATGTCCAGGTTTAATGATGAAAACACAAATTATTTAAACATTGAATTATTCAAATACGCTCCTGAAAAAAACAGTTGGACATTAGGTGGCTTTCCAAATAGCGGTAAAACTATTGGTGGAATAGGGACAATTTTTGGGCCTCCCGGCCAACAAAGAATTATAGGTGTTGGATATAATGAATATCCAAATGTATTCATGGACTATAGTTGGCAAAACAAACTATTTGATCAAGAATTCTGGGAGATTTCATTCTGACATGCAAATGCCACTATTTCCTACCTTTGCCCGATGTTAGCACATACCCCCTATCTCCTTTATTCAGACGGTAAAGGGAATATTTTCGAAGATGAAACCCTGTTCGCGACCGGAAGGAGTGGCTGGGATGTTTATCCTGTTCCCGAGGAAGACTGGATCGTATTGCCCGACGGCGGCAACCTCTATGAATTGCCTGGCAGGAAAGGTATTGGCATAGATGTAGAAACAGGAGAAATGCGGCTCTGTGAGAAAGGCTGGGCTGTAGCCGCATTCATTCCGCCGGCACATACCGGCTTATTCATTGCTGCCTATGAAACAGAACCCAACGCACCTACCCTCCCTTTGTTTTGTTATACCGCCGCCGGCTGGGTGGATGGCCAGTTCGTGGTACCTGCCGTTCGTATTGAATCTGATATCCGCCAGGAATGCAGTGGCTACGACGACAAGATCATCGAAAGCGGTGTAAGCAAGATGCTGAAAGCCTATCCGCATAACCGACTTGTAAAACACCTGGCTGAGAATTGTTGCAATACTTATCATTGTCCGGCTGCGCGTAATTATTTCATGGGCCGTTGGGAATGCCCGGTACCCGCCTCTCCTGCCTGTAATGCCAACTGTGTTGGTTGTATTTCCCTGCAGCCCGATGAAGAACCCATCGTGTCTACACAAGACCGCTTAAGCTTTAAGCCATCACCGGAAGAAATTGTAGAGTATACGGTCCCGCACCTGGAGACAGCACCATATCCCCTGATAAGTTTTGGGCAGGGTTGTGAAGGGGAACCTTTACTGATGTGGGAAACCATAAGGGAAGCGATTAAGGAAATCAGGAAGCATACCAGCAAGGGAAGCATTAATATCAATACAAACGGATCCAAACCAGATGCCGTAAAAGCATTGAGGGAAGCGGGTTTGGATAGTATACGCGTTAGCACCAATTCTGCCAGGCGGGAAGTTTACATGCCTTACTACCGACCGAATAATTATGATTTTGACGATATCATCGAAAGCTTAAAAGTAATGCGCAATATGGGTGGGTGGACCTCCATCAATTATTTTGTTTTTCCTGGGATGACAGATAGTATTGCAGAATATGAAGCATTGCGAAAGCTAATAATTGATACGGACCTTTGCATGATCCAGTGGCGGAATTTCAATATTGATCCCGATTGGTACCTGGGTAAAATCGGTGCTGCAGATACCGGTGAATGCATGGGTGTAAAACAACTGATGGAATTGATCAGGGAAGAATTTCCGCACCTGAAATTCGGGTATTTCAACCCGCCAATGGAAAGGATAAAAGGGAACTTCGAACTTGATTTTGCCCATTGAGCAGTATAACTAAAAATGCCGGAACCTGGACGGGCATTGCATTAGCCGTCCTCGCAACCATTATATGGAGTGGTAATTTCGTTATTGCAAGGGCTGTCATTCACGAAATACCGCCAATAGCCCTTGCATTTTTCAGGTGGCTAACTGCTACTGTTTGTATATTACCCCTGGCCTGGAATGAATTACGGCGGGAATGGCCTGTTGTAAAAAAACAATTCCCCTATTTTTTATTGACAGGCTTAATGGGTGTAAGCCTTTTCAATACGCTGGTATACATTGCAGGGCATTATTCCCCTGCCATCAACCTGGCCCTGATTGGAACGACATCCTCACCCATTATGGCCATTATTTTGGCGCGTATTATCCTGAAAGAAAAAGTAACCTGGCTGCGGGTAACCGGACTTAGTATATGCGTTACCGGTATACTTTATCTTTTGTCGAAGGGAAGCCTGGAAAACCTCATGGGATTGCAGTTTTCCCATGGTGATGTCTGGGTATTGCTGGGTGCACTGGCATTTGCCATATATAATATCCTGGTTCGGAAAAAACCGACAGGCATAAGCGCAAGAGCTTTTCTTTTTGTTGTATTTGGTTTAGGCACATTACTGATTTTCCCCGCCTGGTTATGGGAGAATTCGTATTCCGCACCTATTGCATGGAATGGCAATTTAGTAGCCGTGATATTGTACCTGGGTTTGGGTACTTCCGTCATTTCATTTTTGTGCTGGAATGAAGCTATTGCGCAATTAGGCGCAGCCCGCACAGCCCTCTTCGGCAACCTGATCCCTGTTTTCAGCACCCTGGAAGCGGTATGGTTGTTGCAGGAAAAAATCACCTTTTTCCATATCATAAGTGGTTTGATGGTAATTACAGGATTAGCAATTGCAAACCTATCCACAAAAAGGAAATGATTTTAACAAATTAGCGGCATGAAATTGAACAGTTAACCCGTTATTTGTAATCAGAGAACCTATTTATTATGACCGCCGATTTTGAAGTACAGAAAAATATCCGCGCTGGTAGTTACACTGCCGGTGTAATTGGAATGCTGTTACTTATACTTTTTTTGGTGAAATGGTCCTTGCCGGTGGTACCACCGCCGCCAATGGAGGAGGGTATCGAGGTAAACCTTGGCAACAGTGATAAAGGTTTTGGAGATGATCAACCGATGTCGCCTGAAAAACCTGCGCCGGCTGAACAGCCCAAATATTCGCCACCTAAAGCAGCTGCAGTGGTGGCTGCAAACAACCGTGATGTTGAAACTGATGACCGCGATAATGATGCTCCGGCTGTAAAGAAGCCGGTAGTTGTTAAACCAAATGCTACTAAAATTCCCGTGAAAGAAGAGGCTGTTAAGCCCAAATCCAATCCTCCAACGCCCGTTGTTAATCCAGTTCCCGCCCCACCCAAACCGAAAGCCGTATTTAAAGGAGTCAGTGGAAATGGCGCCGGAGGAAATGAAGCCGACAGCTATAAAAAAGGTGGCAACCAGGGCATTGCCGGCGGATCAGGCGACCAGGGCAAACCAGGCGGTAATCCTGATTCAAAAAATTATGAAGGCAATGGCGGAACCGGAAGTTCCGGCGTTAGTATTTCCCGCGGGTTAAGCGGCCGCAACATTGTACGATTCCCTTCTTTTGAAGATGATTTCAACGAAAATGCAAAAGTCGCCGTTGACATTAAGGTAGACGCAACAGGTAAAGTTCTCTCCGCCGTTTTCCAACCCCGCGGCTCAACAACTTCTGATGCCAACCTAAAAGCTATTGCCATCAGGAAAGCCATGCAGCTGAAACTGAATGCCAGCGGTGATGATGAACAAATTGGCACCATTACCTTCAACTTCAGGCTGAAGAACTAACCATATTCAAAATAGCTGGTTAGGCTAATTTACCCGCATCAATTAGTTTTGCCGGGATGAATTACCAAGAAACCATCCATTACCTGTTCACGCGCTTGCCCATGTTTTCCAAAATCGGGACCAGCGCTTACAAAAAAGACCTGCATAATATCAGGATACTTGAACAGGCAAATGATAACCCCCACAGGAAATTTAAAACCATCCATATAGCCGGCACAAATGGCAAAGGTTCAACCAGCCACATGCTTGCGGCAATACTGCAGGAAGCAGGCTATAAAACCGGTTTATATACTTCCCCCCACCTGAAAGATTTTCGGGAAAGGATCAGGATTAATGGTGAAATGATACCACCCGACGTAGTGGTTGCTTTCACAGAAAAAATGCAAACAGTTATCCCGGTTATTGAACCTTCTTTTTTCGAGATTACCGTGGCTATGGCTTTTGAGTGGTTTGCCTTGCAGGAAGTTAATATTGCTGTTGTGGAAGTTGGACTTGGCGGGCGCCTTGACAGTACCAATATAATCACTCCCGAAATTTCCGTAATTACAAACATAGGTTGGGACCATATGAATATCCTGGGCGATTCACTGGAAAAAATTGCCACAGAAAAAGCAGGGATTATCAAGGAAGGTATCCCGGTTGTAATTGGAGAAACAATCCCTGAAACAAAAAAGGTATTCCAGAAAGCTTCACTTGAAAAAAATGCGCCGATCTATTATGCAAATGAACTCCAGCAGGTAATTAGCTGGGAACAGAGGGAACATCTGCTTAGTGTCACTATACAGGAAGCAGCGCACCTGGATGCACACCAATACCTTCTGGATCTCAACGGTTTTTACCAGGCAAAAAATATTGGGGCTGTCCTGCAAACAATAAGGCTATTGCAACAAAAGGGCTATATAATCCCGGAAACTGCCATAAGCGCCGGACTGGCACATACCCGTAAACTAACGGGACTGCATGGCCGCTGGGAGCAGATAAGTGACCACCCAAGGGTTATACTTGATGTTGGCCATAATGAAGATGGCATTAAAGCCATATGTGAACAACTTGAACTTACAAACTATAACCACTTGCATATCGTTATGGGGATAGTAAAAGATAAAGACATCAGTAAAGTATTGTCCTTATTACCACAACGGGCAACCTATTATTTTACGCAAGCCTCGATCCCACGGGCACTTCCTGCTGAACAGCTGCAGACCATGGCGGCCGGAGCCGGACTGACCGGTAAAATTTTCAAGGATGTAAACTCGGCATTAAAGGCCGCAAAAAATGCGGCCAGTGACAAAGACCTGGTTTTGGTTTGCGGAAGTGTTTTTGTAGTGGGCGAAGTTAACCGGTAAATGACAGTTTGCCCATTTTCAACAAGGCGAAGAAAATGCAATTCACATGCAGGGATTGCTTAATTTCCTGGTGCATGAGCATCTCTGTTAATTCTTCCAGGGTAATCTCAACAACTTCAATTTCCTCATTGTGGTCCAGTTGTTGTTCCCGGGCTTTTACGCCTCCCTTTGCCAGGTACAATTCAGTATAATTGTTCAGCACGCCAGGGTTTGCTGCTACCCTGCCCAGGTATTCAATTTCCTCAAAATCATAACCGGTCTCTTCCATTAATTCCCTTTTCATACCGGTTGAAAAATCTTCGCCGGGGTCAATAAAGCCGCCGGGAGTTTCCAGGATCACTTCCCCAATCGGATGCCTGTACTGCTTTACCATCAGCACTTTGTTTTCTGCAGTCAGGGCCAATGCTGTAGCAGATGTAGGCAACTCCACTACAAAATAGGGATCCACGATAGTTCCGTCCTCACGCTGGCAGCGATCCCGGCGGGCAGTAAAATAAATATGGTTGCTGATGTATTCGGAGGATAGTGTTTTCCAGAACATGCGGTGAATCGTAATTCGTGAATGTTAAATGGGGAATGGGGACTACCAGCCCATGCGCTCCCTAAGTGATGTAATGTGGGCAGTATGGTGTTTGCCATGCCAGGCATACATTCCTAATAAGTGCCAGAGGGTCATCTTTTTATTATGCTGGGGATGGACAACAGACATTGATTGCAATTCATCTGCCGTTAGCACTTTAATGCAGCTATACCAGCGCGCATGCAATGCATGCAATAATGTAAATGATATATTGACGGGCAATTCATGCACATCATTCAGTTCAGCCCAGGCTTTTTCATCGTAGGGTTTAATAGTCGGACTATCTTCTGTCATAGCCAGTTTGAAGCGGATCATGGCATTAGAATGACTATCCGCAACATGATGAATGACCTGCTTAATAGTCCAGCCACCATTCCTGTAAGGCGTTAGCAATTGGGCCTCATCGAGGTTTAATACTGCATTCTCCAGCAATTGGGGTAAGTACCGGATATCATTCAGCCAGGTTTGGTGTAGTGTGGCTGAATACGGTTGGGGTTCATACTTTCCGATGGGATAACTGGGGTCAATGGCTGAATTACTCATTGGCATAATTTATAAACTGAAAATAAAATTAAATCTGCTATTCACCATTTCTCAAATGATGACCGGTAAGTTGAATAAATACATCTTCCAGGTTAGCCTGCTTCATTTCTTTCGGCCTCTCAAAACCACTTGCCACAAGTTGATCAATTAGTTTATCGGGACTATCCAGGGCTATGATCCTCCCATTGTCTATAATTGCCACCCGGTCGCACAAGACCTCGGCCTCGTCCATATAATGGGTGGTCAGGATAACAGTTGTTCCTTTATTACGAATGGCTGAAATCAGGTCCCACAGGCTTCTTCTCGCCTGTGGATCCAGCCCGGTGGTTGGCTCATCAAGAAATATAATCCTGGGTTCATTAATCAGGGTTGTAGCAACTGAAAACCGCTGCTTTTGTCCGCCACTCAGGTTTTTAAATTTAGCTTTTGCCTTATCCTGCAAATTAACAAGGCCAAGTAATTTACCAGGATCTACATTTCGGTTATACAATCCAGCGAACAATTCAATTAATTGTGTCAGGTTCAATCCGGGGTAATAACCAGAAGCCTGTAGCTGAACACCAATTATCTTTTTAATGGATTCCGGGGCTGTGTCCAGGTCAAAGCCATCTACGATCACTTTACCACTTGTCTTCTCCCTTAAAGTTTCAATAATCTCAAGGGTTGTAGATTTTCCGGCACCATTCGGTCCTAATAAACCGAAGATCTCACCAGGATAAACTTCGAAATTGAGGCCTTTTACAGCTTCAAAATTGCCATATTTTTTAACCAGGTTGATAACCGATATGATTGGGCGTTCTTGCATAGGCCCACAATTTACACTATGATTTTTGTGAAAAGATCTGTGTATAATAAATAATCCCCTGGCTATTGCGTGAAACTCCGATTCCGGTCAGGTTATATTTCCCTTCCATATTTTTTTTGTGTGGCGGACTTTTCAGCCATCCCTGTACTACTTCACGGGCAGTCATTTTTCCGTAGGCCACATTTTCCGCAGAACTGGTAATTCCCCCGAGCCTTTTATTGATGCGGGAAATCCTGCCTTCAAAGCCATCGTGACCAAACGGAACCTGCTTGCTGGCCATATGCTGGCTGTGCAGGGCTGCCTCAGAACCAATAACACTGTTTGCCTGCAACGCATATAGCCCAATAGATTTACGGTGCCGGTTAACCTCTGCCAGGATATCGCTTTCCAGCGATGACAGGTTAATTGCCGAAGAGGAAGTTTTTGTGTTGGTGCCTGTGCTCTTTGCAGGACTTTTACAGCCTACAAAAAACATTAACAGAATACCTAAACAAATCAACGGATTACGAACCACCATAAATGCTTTAGCCGGTATAAGCAAGTATTGTACCACAGCTATTTTTTGAGAAAACTTTCAAGTTCCTCCATCATGCCCTTACTACCGGCAAAAAATGGTGAACGTTCATGTAAGCCGGCAGGTTCCAAATCAAGAATCCGGGTTTTACCGTTGGTAGCTTTCCCACCGGCAACTTCCAATAAAAAGGCAAATGGATTGCATTCATACATCAGGCGCAATTTCCCTTCAGGCATATCAGACATTCCCGGATACATGAAAATCCCTCCTTTTATAAGATTCCGGTGTACATCACTGACCATACTGCCTATATACCGCTGGGTATATGGACCACCGGTCTCTGAAGTTTTCTTCTGGCAGTTGGTAATATAATTCCTGACCCCTTCATCATATTGAAAGAAATTCCCATGGTTTACTGAATAAATTTTGCCCAATTCAGGGCATTTGATATCAGGATGGCTCAGGCAGAATTCACCAATGGATGGATCAAGGGTGAAACCATTAACCCCTCTCCTTGTGGCATACACCATCATGGTACTGCTGCCATAAATGATATAACCGGCGGCCACCTGGTTAATTCCGGCCTGTATAAAATCTTCTTTCCTGCAAGGTGCCCCCAATTCACTTTTACGCCGGTAAACAGAAAATATGGTCCCAATGGAAACATTTACATCAATATTGGAACTTCCATCAAGTGGATCAAACAAGACAATGTATTTGGATTGGTTACTGACCACATCATTAAAAACCACAATCTCATCCAACTCCTCACTGCCGACACCTGCACAACTTATACCATGCCGCAATACACCAACCAGTTGGTTATTGGCAAATACATCCAGCTTCTTTACTTCTTCACCCTGGACATTAATACTGCCATAATCGCCAAGTATATCTACCAATCCGGCTTTATTCACTTCAACATTAATCCTTTTTGCTGCCAGGCCGATATCGCGGAGAAGGTTGCTTAATTCACCGGTTGCCCTTGGAAATATGCGCAATTGCTGAATGGTAAATTCATCCAGGGTCAGGACCTGCCTGTTAATAGTGGTCATAAAGCAATCGTTTGAACAGTAACAAAGAAACAAAAAATTGGAGATTCTAGCCGGTTGATTGTAGTTTCGGGGCCCGGATCCAATAAAATTAAATTTCAATCCAGATAAATATGCGCGTATTCAAGTTTGGCGGTGCAAGCGTAAATAGTATAGAAAGGATAAAACAGGTAGCGAAAATTTTACACAGTTTTGAAAAGGAAGAATTACTCATAGTAATTTCTGCCATGGGCAAAACAACAAACGCCCTGGAAAAAGTAGCTGAACAGTTTTTCGCAGGAAACAAGGAAGAATCGCTGCAATTATTCAGCCAGGTAAAACAGCAACACCTTACAACTGCGAAATACCTGCTGGTAAGGAATTACCTGGCTTGTGAACAATCACTGACCAACTTTTTCACTGAAGTGGAATGGCTTTTATATGATAAACCGGTAAGGAAATTCGATTATTATTACGACCAGATTGTTTGTGTTGGTGAACTTTTATCCACGGCTATTATGAGTGCCTTTCTAAATGAAGAAGGGATAGCAAATACCTGGATTGATGTTCGTGATATTATCCGCACGGACGATAATTTCAGGGATGCAAATATCGACTGGGAATTTTCACAGAAGCAGGTTGACCAGCAGGTGAAACCTTTGTTCAAAAAAAACAGGATGGTTATTACCCAGGGGTTCATTGGCGCAACTGATGAAAATGAAAGTGTAACCCTTGGAAGGGAAGGAAGTGATTATACCGCAGCAGTTTTTGCCAATATGCTGGATGCTGAAAGCCAAACAATATGGAAAGATGTTGAAGGCGTAATGAATGCAGACCCAAAGCAATATCCCGATGCCCAATTGATCCCCGAACTAAACTATACTGAAGTTATTGAGATGGCTTACTATGGTGCCCAGGTAATTCATCCGAAAACTATTAAGCCCCTTCAGAATAAAGGCATACCGTTATATGTGAAATGTTTCCTGGATCCTTCTTTGCCAGGTACTGTGATCCATAATAAAACTGTTCAGGGTTTGCCACCGATTATTGTCATGAAAGAGAACCAGGCATTGATCCATTTGAAATCGAAAGACTTTTCTTTTATTGGTGAGAAATCTGTGGGACATTTATACCATCTCTTTGAACAACTGTCCATTAAACCCAACCTTACGCAAAATGGGGCGATAAGCTTCCTTTGTTGCCTCGACGACAAACCCGAAAAAATTGAGCAACTGGCCCTTGAAGCCGCAATATATTTTGATGTGGTTGTTGAAAAGGGTTTGCGCCTCTTAACTGTGCGGCATTACCACCATGAAGTAATGCAAAAATTAATCGGGAATAATGAAGTAGTCCTTCGGCAACAATCTCCGGAAACAGCACAAATTGTGATGCGTTAGGCCTCAGGTTTTGTCTCTACGAGAATGGTCTGTTTCAATTTCATGGGAACATTTACTGGAGTGTTGCGTTCATCACGAACCGCAGGCTTCCAGTCGGGCATTTGCTCCAATGCATCTAACAGGTATTCATTCAACTGGTCATTTCCACCTTTCAGGATTTTTGGATTCAGCACCTTGCCGTTTTTATCTACAATGAATTCAACTAAAATATAGGCAGTATGCTGGTCTTCCTTTAAGAATGGCGCAAGTTCAAGGTTTAATTGCCGCAGGTAATTTTTGAAAGCTGTTATACCACCTGGAAATTCAGGCAATTTCTGTACCGTATTGGGAATATCCTTTTCATTAAAGGGAACAGTAATGCGCTGTTTTTTAATGACGGGAGCTGATGGAATTATTTTTTTCTCCAGACTGGGCAGTGCAGATTTCACGTCCTCATCCAGTACATAACTACCCCGGCCATTTACCATAATAACCGGCAACTTCTTATATTTTTCAAAATAGTAAAACACTTCCTTGAGGCTGCTTGCCAGGTTAGCGTAATCAGCAAAATCCCTTACATACCTGTTAAGGTATTCGGAACTGCGTCGGTTATTAAATTTTACAGGAAAAATATGCACCGGGATAAAATCCTGCCCAAATGACTTGGCATAGCTCGCCATTAAATATAGTTCTTCAATTTGGGTGTCAGTTATTGGGATACACCCCGTAGTTACACAGCTGCCATGAATATAGATATCACCACCCGGCTGGATGGCATCACTCAGGAACCGGTCAGATGCATTCGGGTAATTCAATCCAAGGGACAAATGGTAAATACTGCGGGGATTGAACTCATTGATATAATAAAAACCTTCAGGCACCTGGTAATCCCCTTCCATTCTTTTAGGCCCGAGGGTACCTGCCATTGCACAGACCTTATAAGTCTTGAACAATTTAAATGGCTCATCCTTTTCATTTTTTACCCAGACCTCAAGCTGGCTATCGTATTTAAAGGACCTGATATAAAGGTATTTGGCTGGCCATTCCAAACCCTTTTCCCTGAATTGCCTGATTAGGGAATCTTCTCTTTTAGCTAACGCACCATTAAAACGGGGGAAATTCCGCTGGTATTCAGCAAAATTAGGCTGGATTGAGTTTTGTGATTTCAGAGAAAAAACCGACAAAACCAAACCAAGAGTAAACAGGATTTTATTCATAGTAACAATACCGCGCCTTAAAAATAATACAAAGAATCGGTAATACTAAGTTAGAATTCTCCCCACCCTGTGGATTACAAATTACCGCGCTTTTCCTGCTCTCTTTCAATGGCTTCGAAGAGTGCCTTGAAATTTCCCTTGCCAAAACTTTTTGCCCCTTTCCGCTGAATGATTTCAAAAAACAGGGTTGGACGGTCTTCCACGGGTTTTGAAAAAATCTGCAGCAAATAACCTTCCTCATCACGGTCGACAAGAATCCCCAATTGTTTCAATGGCTCAAGGGCTTCATCAATTTCACCAACGCGATCCAGCAAATCATCATAATAAGCCGGTGGTACTTTCAGGAATTCAACGCCCCGGCTTTGCAGGGCAGTTACTGTTTCGATAATATTATTGGTAGCAAGCGCCACATGCTGGCATCCTTCCCCATTGTAGAATTCAAGGTATTCCTCTACCTGGCTTTTCTTTTTTCCTTCAGCGGGTTCATTGATCGGAAATTTTACATAACCATTTCCAGTACTCATTACCTTGCTCATCAGGGCAGAGTATTCTGTAGAAATGTCATTATCATCAAAACTCAGGATATTCCTGAAACCCATTACATCCTCGTAAAACTTCACCCATTTGTCCATTTGGTGCCAGCCAACATTTCCCACACAATGGTCAACATATTGTAAACCGGTTTCTGGTGGGTTATAATTGCTTTCCCAGGTCTGGTACCCGGGCAGGAAATCACCTTTGTAATTTTTCCTTTCAATAAAATAGTGATCAGTTTCCCCATAAGTCCGGATACCACTAACCACCACTTCGCCATGGTCATCTTTCAATACAACCGGGTCTTTACAACTGACGGCTCCCCTGGCAGTGGTTTCAGTCCAGGCCTTCCGGGCATCATCAACCCGAAGCGCCAGCACTTTCACGCCATCGCCATGTTTATAAATATGGTCTGCCATACTATTGCCAGGTCGCAAAGGGGTGGTAAAAACAAATGTTAGTTTATTCTGCCGGACGGCATAACTGGCTATTTCTTTCATACCCGTTTCTGGTCCGGCGTATGCCAGGCTTTGAAAGCCAAAAGCGGTTTTATAAAAATGCGCCGCCTGTTTGGCGTTGCCTACATAAAATTCAACATAATCGGTGCCTTCCAGGGGAAGAAAATCTGTATTGGCATGCTGTTGCAAGCGGGTTGCTATTGAGTGGGACATACAGGGAATTTTGGTGAGCGGTAAATGGTAAGCGGTAAGCGGTGGTTGACTATCGCGCCCTGCCAGCCTGCATGGCCAGTGATTCCATCAGCAAACAGTATTGCCTGCGGTGATCGGGAAACAACTTATGGGGATAGTCGGGAACCATGATTCAAAGATAGCATATGGCCACATTAATCTTCCCCGTATTTTTGTGCAATGAAAAAAGTTGGAATTCTCGGGGGCGGGCAATTAGGCAGGATGTTACTACAAGAAGCAGCAAATTACCCGGTGGAGACCTGGGTTATGGAAAATGATGCCGAATGTCCGGCAGCCCATTTGTGTCATAAATTCATAGTAGGTGATATCAGGAATTTTGAAGACGTATATCGTTTCGGGAAACAGGTTGAAGCGCTGACCATTGAAATAGAATCTGTAAATGTAGATGCACTGGAACAACTGGAAAAAGAAGGAATAACCGTAATCCCAAAGCCTTCTGCCCTGCGCACCATTAAAAATAAAATCAGGCAAAAAGAATTTTACCAGGCACTGGAATTACCAACTGCTCCATTTATTGTAACACAGAATAAAACAGACCTTTATAACCACCGCAATTTCTTCCCTGCCGCACATAAATTAGGAGAAGGCGGTTACGATGGCAAAGGGGTTCAGTTAATCAATACAGCCGATGAAATTTCCCTTGGCTTTGATGCGCCAAGCGTGTTGGAAAAGAAAATCAACATCAGTAAGGAAATATCCGTTATAGTTGCTATTGATAGTAAAGGAAGCGCTGTGATGTACCCTCCGGTAGAGATGGTATTTGATCCCAACCTGAATTTACTGGATTACCAGATTTCCCCGGCAGATATTCCCGAAAAAACCAAATGGCGCCTGGAAGCTATTGCAAGGAAACTTGCTATTGCCCTTGCATCACCGGGATTATTCGCAGTAGAATTATTTGTTGATACAAACGGGGACGTGCTGGTGAATGAAACTGCGCCAAGGGTCCACAATAGCGGCCACCATACCATTGAAGCCCATTATTCCTCCCAATACGATATGCTTTGGCGGATATTACTTGATTATCCCCTTGGATCACCTGCAGCCATTATGGCTTCCTCACTGGTAAACCTGATTGGGGAAAAAGGCCATAGCGGTCCGGCAGTATATGAAGGAATTGAAGATGTGTTGGCTTTGGAAGACTGTTATATCCACCTTTATGGTAAAAAGGAAACAAGGCCGGGTAGGAAAATGGGGCATATTACCATTGTAGGCAAAGACCGGCATGACCTGGTAAGAAAGGCCCACCAGGTAAAAAGATCCCTTAGGGTTATCAGCAAGCCTTAAAACCCTGATTTTTTTCCATTCATAATCTATGAGAACCACTGAACAAAGATTCAGGCCTTTTGCATTTTTACCGTCGTATCCACAAGATCGAATAGCCATTTGTTTTTTAAATCTGTTAATTTTACCGTTGTTCCAACTTTAACCAAGCAGCAAGCCCATGCGTTTATTTATTTCCAGAAATGGATTAGTGTTTTTTTTGATAAGCCTTTTGTCCTTATCTGCCTGTACCTCGAAAACCGACAAAAAGATTGCCGCACCCGGTCCAGCTGGTTCAGGCAAGGGCCAATCGATGCCTATGAAAGTTGAAGGATTCCTGGTTAAAACCAAAACTGTCAGTGAAAAACTGGAAGTTCCGGGAAGCATCATCCCCTTTGAAGCCACCGAATTAAGAACTGAGGTGTCTGGTCGGGTTACACAACTGAATATCCATGAAGGCCAATCCGTAAGCAAAGGAACTTTATTGGTGAAACTATATGATGCCGACCTCCAGGCTCAATTAAATAAGCTAAAAGTGCAGCTGGAAATCTACCAACAAACAGCAGCTAGGCAGGCTGAACTTTTAAAAATTGAAGGTATCAGTAAGCAGGAATATGACCTGAGTGTTTTGCAGGTGAACAATATAAAGGCTGATATGGAACTTATCGCAACTTCCATCCAGAAAACTGAAATAAGGGCACCTTTTTCCGGTAAACTGGGATTGAGGAATATCAGCTTAGGGGCGTATATAACACCATTAACACTCATTACCAATATCCGGCAGGAAGACCAGCTGAAACTTGAATTCACTGTTCCCGAAAAATACAGTAGCAAAATCAAGACTGGCGACATTGTGAATTTTATGGTGGAAGGATCTGAGAAATTAAATCCGGCTAAAATTATTGCAACAGAAGAGGCTGTAACGGAAGAAACAAGGAGTTTAAAGGTCAGGGCTGTGGTAACAACAAAATCGCCGCAATTAATACCCGGTGCATTTGCTAAAGTGACCCTTGATTTTGGGCAGGATAAAAATGCACTGATGGTTCCAACCCAGGCAGTAATTCCACAAGCGAGGTATAAAAAAGTAATTGTCAGCAGGAATGGAAATGCTGTTTTCGAAACAGTTACTACAGGGGTTCGTGACTCCAGCTTCGTACAGATTATTTCGGGAATCCATGCAGGTGACACCATTGTTATTACCGGATTACTTTCTATCAAACCTGATTCCAAACTGGAAATCACCAAACTTAACTAAGTAAAAGATGAATATTTCTGAACTGAGTTTAAGGAGGCCGGTACTGGCGATCGTAATGAATATTATTATCATAGTATTCGGCCTTATCGGGTATAAGTTCCTTGGTGTAAGGGATTACCCCGCTATTGACCCCCCTATTGTAAACGTAAGGACCTCCTATCCCGGCGCAAATGCTGATATTATTGAATCACAGATTACTGAACCACTGGAGAAATCCATCAATGGGATAGCAGGTGTAAAGAATATTACCTCGGGCAGTAGCCAGGGTACCAGTAATATCACGGTCGAATTTGATCTGAATATTGACCTTGAGGCAGCTGCAAATGATGTTCGTGATAAAGTATCACAAGCCGTGCGTTCCCTTCCGGATGACCTCGATGCGCCGCCTGTTGTTTCAAAAGCTGATGCCAGTTCTGATTTTATATTGTCGATGACTGTGCAAAGCAATACCAGGAACCAGTTACAGGTTACCGAATATGCCACCAATAACCTGCTGGAAAGGTTGCAAACTATTCCTGGTGTTAGTGGGATCCAGATTTGGGGAGAAAAAAGATATGCCATGCGTATCTGGTTTGACCCTTCCAAATTATCGGCCTATGGATTAACACCTGGTGATGTCCAGGCCGCTTTGAAAGCACAGAATGTGGAACTTCCTTCCGGCAAAATAGCAGGAAACGCCACGGAATTATCAGTGCGTACTTTTGGGCAGCTCAATACAGAAGAAGAATTTAATAATATCATCGTTAAAAATGTCCCCGGCGCAGATATACGATTAAAAGATATTGGTGAGGCTGTACTTGGCCCGGAAAATGAAGAAACTATTTTAAAGGCGAGCGGAACCCCGATGATTGCACTGGCCATTATCCCGCAACCCGGATCAAACTATGTTGAGATCAGTAAAGAGTTTTACAAGCGCTACGAACAGATAAAAAAAGAAGTACCCTCAGATATCAGCCTGGATATAGCACTGGACCAAACCGTTTTCATCAAACGATCAATACTGGAAGTAAAGGAAACATTACTCATTTCACTTGTCCTGGTAGTCTTAATCATTTACATCTTTTTCCGCGACTGGATAATTGCCATTCGCCCGCTGATTGATATCCCGGTTTCACTGATCGGGGCATTCTTCATTATGTACCTGATGGGATTTACCATCAATGTATTAACCTTGCTGGCCATTGTGCTTGCAACCGGGCTTGTTGTTGATGACGGCATCGTAGTTACAGAGAATATCTTTAAGAAGATGGAAAAGGGGATGGATAAATGGCAGGCTGCAAAAGAGGGTTCCAAGGAAATCTATTTTGCAGTTATTGCAACCTCCATTACGCTTGCTGTTGTATTTTTACCCATCGTTTTTTTACAGGGATTTGTAGGTCGCCTGTTCCGCGAATTCGGAATTATCGTTGCTGGTGCAGTGCTTATTTCAGCATTTGTTTCCCTTACCCTGACACCTGTGCTGAACGTTAAACTCACCAGGAAAAAACATCACCATTCCTGGTTTTATATTAAAACAGAACCATTCTTTACCGGGCTGGAAAATTTTTACCGTAGAACACTTACGGCATTTATGCGTGTCCGCTGGATATCTTTTGTGATCATCATTATTTGCTTTGGAATTATATATAGTATCGGAAAAAACATCCCGTCAGAATTGGCTCCAATGGAAGACAGAAGCCAGTTCCGTTTGTCGATTACCGCCCCGGAAGGCACATCTTTTGATTATATGGATGCCTATGTTGACCGCATCGGCCAGTTTGTGGTTGATTCTGTGCCTGAAAAGCAGGTTATGCTTACCGTAACAGCACCTGGTTTTTCAGGCTCTGGTTCGGTTAATACCGGTTTCCTGAGGATGTTACTGGTTGATCCGGACAAAAGGGAACGCAGCCAGCAGCAAATTGTGGATATGGTTACCAGGAATTTATCGCGATTCAATGAAGGAAGGGTTTTTGCTATCCAGGAACAAACCATTGCCGTAAACCGTAGAGGTGGCTTGCCTGTTCAGTTTGTTTTACAAAATATCGATTTTGAAAAACTGCGGCAGGTATTACCCCAGTTCATTGAAGAAGCGAATAAAAACCCGGTATTCCAGGGCGTGGACGTTGACCTGAAATTCAATAAGCCCGAACTGAGGGTAAATGTTGACCGCCTGAAAGCAAGTCAGCTTGGTGTTTCCATTGAAGATGTATCTTCAACACTGCAACTTGCACTGAGTAACCGCAGGTTGGGATATTTTATAAAAGAAGGAAAACAGTACCAGGTAATTGGCCAGCTCGCCAGGAACGACCGCGATGAGCCAACCGACCTGAAATCGGTTTATGTCCGCAGCAAAACCGGTCAGGCGATTTCCCTTGATAACATTGTATCATTCACGGAAGAAACGACCCCACCAACCATTTATCATTTTAACAGGTATAAGTCAGCTACCGTTTCAGCCGGACTTGCCCCGGGTAAGACTGTCGGGGACGGTATTAAGGAAATGGAGGGTATCGCTAAAAAACTACTGGATGAAAGTTTCACGACTTCATTGGCCGGAACATCCCGCGATTTCGCTGAAAGTACCAGCAATACCAGCTTTGCATTTTTATTGGCACTTGGACTTATTTTCCTGATCCTTGCTGCCCAGTTTGAAAGCTTTATAGATCCGTTCATTATCATGATTACAGTGCCCCTGGCCATGGCTGGTGCATTGCTATCGCTTTGGCTGTTCGACCAGACACTGAATATCTTCTCCCAGATCGGAATGATCATGTTAATTGGACTGGTTACAAAAAATGGCATCCTGATTGTTGAATTTGCCAACCACAAACGAATTGATGGCATGGCTAAAACACCCGCTGCTATTGAGGCAGCCGTAAGCAGGCTCCGCCCTATCCTGATGACCAGCCTCGCTATGTCACTGGGAGCTTTGCCGCTCGCACTTTCAATGGGTGCCGCGTCTACAAGCCGCATCCCGCTGGGTATTGTAATAGTGGGTGGTATCATGTTTTCCCTGATCCTTACGCTGTATATAATTCCGGCCATCTACTCCTATCTTTCTTCTAAAAAGAAAGCACATAGTGAGCTGGATGAAATTTTAACTATACCGGTACCGGCATAAAAAAACCATATGAAACGCAGAATAGGAATTATTTTATTTCTTTTTATTACAGGTATTACGGGAATCAGTGCACAGGAAAAATTAACTGTTGAAGAGGCTATTGCAACAACCCTTGCCAACAACTACGATATCAGGTTATCAAAACTGGATTCAACTTCATATGGTATTGATGAATCTTATATCTATACCTTTTTCCTGCCCACCCTGAACGGTAATGTTTCCAGGACTTTCAACCGTAACACGGAAACCAATAAGTTTAAAGGTATGCCGGGCCGTACTGATACTTCCGGCATTTCAAAATCAAATAACTGGGTAGCCGGCGTAGGTATGAACTGGGTCCTGTTTGACGGATTCCTGATGTTTGCAACGCGCGACCATGTTAAAGAATTGGTTAAGATGGGCTCACTGGGCATTAAAACCCAAATTGCCAACAGCATAGCTGATGTAGTGCGCACTTATTATGATATCGTTCAGCAAAAACAACAACTGAATGCCATTATAGAACAGAAATCAATCAGCGAGGAAAGGGTTAAACTTGCTGATAAAAAATTATCTGTGGGTTTGGGTGCTAAACCGGAATTGCTGCAGGCCAAAGTTGACCTCAACGCATTCATTTCATCACAACACAGGCAAAATACGGTAATACTCCAGTTGAAAGAGCAGTTGAATCAATTGATGGGCGTATCAAAAGGTATAAACTATGATGTATTAGATACCATCCCGATAAAACAGGATCTGACCCTCGACAATATCCTTACAAATATTGACCAGACTAATCCGGACCTTCAAATCTTTAAAAAGAACATAGATATTTCTAAAATTGTTTTAAGGGAAGTGAAATCAGGGTATTATCCAAAGATTAGTCTCGTTAGTAATTATAATTTTAACATGGTTAATAATACCCAGAATATAAACCCCTTCCAGTTGCCATACAGGCAGGTTTCAGGTCTGTCAGCCGGACTTACTGCTACAGTTCCCATCTTCAATGGATTTAACGTTACAAGGCAGGTAAAGCAAGCCAAGCTTTCCATCCTGCAACAGGAAGTCCAGTATGACAACCAGATACTGCAGGTAGACGTAGCCGTTAAAAATGCATTCAAGGATTATGAATTGCAAAAGCAAAACCTGTTGCTGGAAGAGGATAATATTTTACTGGCAAAAGAAAACGTAAATATCGCATTGGAGCGGTTCAAACAAGGGGTAAGCACCTATATTGAATTGAGGGATGCGCAAATCAGCCTGGTTGAAGCATATAACCGCCTCATTGCTGCAAGGTATAACGCAAAAGTTGCCGAAATTCAATTAATGAGATTAAAGGGAGAAATAATCAGGTAGGGTAAAACTAAAAAACAGCATTATGTCAGTATCCGGAATAAACCAACAAGTATCAGCTTTGCAAGTAGGCATAATTATGGGATCTGATTCAGACCTTGCCATTATGCAGGCCGCCGCCGATATGCTCAGTCAATTTGGTATTGGCTATGAACTGACTGTAGTGTCTGCCCACAGGACACCAAAAAGAATGGTGGAATATGCCAGCCGGGCAAGGGAAAGGGGGCTTAAAGTAATTATTGCCGGTGCAGGTGGCGCCGCCCATTTACCAGGAATGGTTGCTTCCTTAACCTCTTTACCTGTTATTGGTGTTCCTATTAAATCTTCTAATTCAATTGACGGATGGGATTCAGTTTTGTCCATCCTGCAAATGCCTAATGGCATCCCGGTAGCAACCGTTGCCCTTAATGCAGCTAAAAATGCGGGCATACTTGCTGCTTCAATAATAGGTGCATTTGACCCAGTTACTGGCGACAAGGTTGCTGCCTATAAAGCTTCGCTGGAAGAGGAAGTACTGGCAAAAGTAAATAAACTCAAAGCCGGGGGGCAACCAAATAGTTTCGACTGAGTTTACCTCAATGGATCAATGACGGAACCTGTTAACTTAACGCTTTTTTCAGCGACCTGCTCCTGGTTAATAGTACATACGATAAACTGTTGGTCCAAAGAAGGTGAAATGTTATAAATAGTCCTGATAAATTCGGGTCCGTATTTCGCGTAAAATGGCATAAAATTCTCTACCCTCTCCTGCAAATTATTATTTGGAAACAAGGCTGCCTTAATAGTGCTTATCTGCCGCGAATGGTCACTGAATTTTCTCTTCTCCGCCCTTAATAGTTTCTTCTCAAGGTTTTCCAATTGCTGCAATACTTTTTTTTGCTGGGCAAGTATATGTGTTTCCAGTGTTTTGTCTACTTTAACAGCAATACTCCTGAGGTGTGCATAAAATGTTCTGGCTTCACTGATTTCCTGGTCCAGCTGGATTTGCACAACAGTTTCCCTTTTCACCAGGTCATTCAATATTTCTGCGGCGGGTTTAAAAAATTCAGCAGTATCAAATTCCATCGCAGCTATTTTTTTAGACCATTTTTCTTCGAGCAACAGGAAGGAATTTCTCAAAACCTGCACGGGATAAGGCACTTTATAATGATGAAAAAGGTCTTTCAATTCAAGCCAGTAGGCCAGTTCACCCCCACCGCCAATAAAAGCGATATTGGGTAAAATCGTTTCCTGGTAAAGTCCGCGTAGTATAACATTCGGACTAAATCTTTCCGGGTATTCATTAAGTTCCTGCTTCAATTGGTTTGCAGTAAATCTTATGGTAGTATCAACAACATGAAAACCTTCACCATTCCTTTCAATGCGGTTCCTGACTTCATCTTTCAGGTAAAACAAGTTAATGTCCCGTGGATTCGCCTGCACTTTGTAATGTTCAGATAATCGGTTATTTGTCGCAGTTACAATGGCAGATGGTGTATTGTTAAAAAGGTCATCTGAGAAAACAGCCTCCATTTCCCTTTTAAGTTCAGGATGATCTGCAATCAGCACTACCAACCCGAATTCTGCAAAAAGGTCATGCAGTAAAGTAAAAGTAGCGGTTTGGATATCCGGGCTGTTGAGATAGGCCTTTTTAAGTATCGCAACTAATTCGGTACCATATTGCTGCACGGAGAGTTCGCCTTCTATCCTGTTGATCAGCTTTTCTAATCCCTTCGTTGTCATCCTTCCTACAGCCCCACCCTGTTTAGTATCCCAAACCAGCTTTTCTCCATTAAGGAAAACTTTTCCCAATTCATCAAGGTCCGCATCTTCACTTCCCATATAAAAAACAGGAACGAAATTAAACGAAGGGAAATCCTGTGACAGGTTATTTGCAAGCTTTACGGCATGCAGTATTTTGTAAATAAAATACAGGTAGCCGGTAAAAATATTGGGCTGGTGTGCAGTACAAACCGTAAAAGTATTGTCCAGCCGAAGCAGACTGATATTTTTAGCAACGAGGCTCGCCGGTGAAGACCCAGTTTCATAACCATGCAGTTTAGCATACTGTTCCTGCAATACGTTCGCCAGCAAATCCCTGTTTGTCGCAAATGCCTGACGGGCCTGGATAGCCGAAAAAATGCCTTCCCTGTTTACCGGGTATTCATAAAATGAACGCAAAGCTGATGCCCCGCTCAAATAATCATTAACAATCTCGTTGAACAACCCGGTTTGCCGGTAACTGAATTGCGTAGCGTTACATTCCATTTGGCGATTATTGATGGTAAAGTTAGCAAACCAACCCACTAATATCTAGTTAAATACGATAAGGTGCAGGATCATTGAAACCGCTCAGGTAAAAATGGCATCAGGTCAACCGATGGCTTCAACTCATTGGCGATTTCTGCAACCAGTTTACCGGTCCCGGCTCCAAGGCTCATGCCCACCATAGCATGGCCCGTTGCAACAACCAGGTTAGTGACGGATTTGCTTCTCCCGATATAAGGCATCCCGTCTGCTGAACAAGGGCGAAAACCAAACCAGACCTCTTTTTCCTGGGGCATTGGTATGTGGTAATCGGGCAAATAACGTTTAACAGCATCGATTATGCCTTTCACCCTGCCCATCCGGGGTGGTTGATTTGTAGCTGTAATTTCCATGGTGCCGCCAAACCTGATTTTATTGCCATCCATTGGGGTGATGGCTACCCTGCCTTCCATCAGTACAGCCGGATAATTCAGTTTATTGGATGAATTTTCCAGGGTTATCGAATAACCCCTTCCCGGCATGATGGGAATTTTCAGTCCGGCTCCTGCCGCAAGTTCCCTGCTCCAGGAACCTGAGGCTAAAACAATGATATCGGGTGAATACATTGCCCTGTTTGTTTTGACCCCGCTTATCCGGCCATTGTTTTTTTCAAATCCTGTGACTTCTTCATGGGTCCTGAATTGCACACCCAGGGCTTTTAAATGCCGGATCAGTGACCCCATTACTTTATTCGGGTATACATGGGCGTCACACTTAAAATATAAAGCCCCATTAATAGCTAATTTTGTTTGTGGTTCCATGGCCTGCACCTCTTCCCGGGAAAGCACCACTGCATCAAGCCCAAGGTCATTAGCCTGCTGGCAGGTATGGTGCGCATGTTCTTCTTTTTCTGGTGTTTGAAAATATTCCAAAAGCCCTTTGTGCTCATAGGCCATATCAAATCCGGCAATGCCCTGCCAGTCCATGTAGCATCGCTGGCTGAAAAGCGCAATATCCCGCAATGGAATGGCTGCAGCCCGGACCTTTTCGGGCGTGGCACTTCGCATAAACTTCCAACCCCAGTCAATCAGGGGCCAGCTGGCCCGGGGCTGAATATAAAACGGACTTTGGGGGTTCCACATCCATTTCAGGCCTTGCCGGATGATACCTGGTGTTGCAAGTGGTATAAAATGAGAGGGGCAGATATATCCTGCATTGCCATAGCTGCAGTTATTCAAAAGACCATCCTTGTCGATAACTGTAACCTGCCACCCCGATTGCTGAAGATAAAGGGCAGAACTTAAACCAATTATTCCACCCCCAATAACTATTGCCTGCATAGATTTGCAAATTTAATGGGTTATAGACAAGGATAAAGAAGGACCCGGCCCATAAAGATGACCGGGATCAAAAAAACAGTACATTATCGGTTCAGTGGGCAATTCTGGCTAAATTTGCAGAAACGAAGTTTGCTATATGGAAACCTATGGAAAAATATTACTCATTGCAATGCCAGTATTTTTATTGCTTGTTCTGCTGGAGAAATGGTATGGCTGGAGAAAAGGTTTTGATACCGTACGCAATATGGATATGATTTCCAGTCTAAGTTCGGGCATAACAAATGTTACCAAGGATGTCCTGGGCCTGAGCATTGCCATAATCAGCTATGGATGGCTTTTAAAGCATTTCGCCCTTATACATGTTCCGGATGGATGGCTGACCTATTTTATTGCATTCATGGTGCTGGATTTTGCAGGTTATTGGACCCACCGTATTGCCCATGAATACAATTTTTTCTGGAACAACCATATCATTCACCATAGCAGTGAAGAGTTTAACCTGGCCTGTGCATTACGCCAAAGCATCTCCTCCTTTGTCCAGATTTTCGGTATCCTTTTGCTGCCTGCGGCTTTGTTAGGTGTTCCTTCAGCAGTAATTGCTATTGTAGCCCCCTTGCACCTCTTTGCACAGTTCTGGTACCATACACAACATATAAAGCGGATGGGATTCCTGGAGAAAATAATCGTAACGCCCTCACACCACCGCGTTCATCATGCATTAAACCCGGAGTACCTCGATAAAAACTATTCACAGATTTTCATCTTCTGGGATAAGCTTTTTGGCACCTTCCAGGAAGAACTGGAAACTATTCCGCCTGTTTATGGTATAACCAGGCCTGCACAAACCTGGAATCCTGTTAAAATAAATTTCCAGCATCTTTGGCTTTTAATAAAAGATGCCTGGAGAGCTGCAGACTGGAAAGATAAATTCCGCATCTGGTTAATGCCTACAGGCTGGCGACCGGCCGATGTTGCAGAAAAATACCCGGTTTATAAAATAGAGGATCCCTATCACTTCGAAAAGTACAACCCTAAAGCATCAGATTCCCTGCAAGCCTGGAGTTGGGTACAACTAACCTGCTGCCTTCTTTTCATTAGTTATTTTTTTGGGAATATTGCCGGCATCGGATCTCCCGGAATATTTTTATACGGACTTTTTATTTTCCTGATGGTCTATGCATTCACTGAATTAATGGACCGGAATAAATCTGCCATTATCTGGGAACTGATAAAAAATATAACCGGGATAGCCATTCTATTTTACCAGAAAGACTGGTTTGGCGCAAGCCGGATATTTTCATTTATACAACCAATACTCATCACCTATTTCCTGGTTTCGACAATTGTTGTTGCCTGGTTTGTTTACCAGCATGCACAGGAAGACCAGCAACCCTTGTCTTATTTGCCAGGGGGCCGGTACTGATAATCCGGGTTATCAAGTACCAAAACCCAGTCTTGCCCCACCCCTTTCGTTGGTGGTGTAAAACTCATAATATCTTTGCGGTAAGAAGATATACCCCTAACCATAAGGCCTATACGGGGATCAAACCACCATGCCTTAACATCTGAACTTTTCATGAAACTTGTCTTCACTTTGATTGTTTTACCCACCGGGATATAGATCATGGCATAATCATTATCCTTACCCCGAAAAGCGGTGATGAATTCCCCTTTTTCACCCTGTCCTTCTACAATCATCGACGGATCATAGATACGGCCAATATAAGGCCTGCATTCAATCAGTTTACGAAGGTAACTGACACTGAAAGCACCCGGTCGGTCAAGCCCGTTGGTCCAGCTGCGATCAACATAGGTAATAGGCTCTTCCCTTTCACTGTAAAACTGCCAGACACCGTGGTGCCCATAGGTAACACCGCAGCCCCCGGCAAAAACAGATCTATAACATTGCTTGCGCACATCATAATCATCAAAAAAACCATCCTTGGGATTCCACTTTGGCCATGGGTTTACCGGGTGGTCTTCATAATTCGGTTCTGCATCCAGGGTAGGTTTTGGATTAGGCAATTTAAAGTCGCGATCAATCCATTTCCAAACCGGAACATCATGGCCGCTGCCATGGCCACTTTGCATGGTATTCATATTAAGCCACTCCTCCTTGTGTAAGTATTGTGAAGTGCTTTTTTCACCACCCCAGGTATGGTAAGTAATAAAAGCCTTATAACCGGCACCTTCACGAATTCCCCGTGCCATAGCGCGCCAAATAGGCCGCCAATCAGATGTATCTTTCTGTGGCGGGCGATCACCACCTAACATCCAGATGATGTTTTCATCATCTTTATACCGGTTGCCCAGCCATTTCCCGTAGGTATAAGCATTTTTTTCATTGAAAATAACCGGCCCTGTACCCCATTTGGGTGTTACTTTATCTCCCCAGGTAGGCAATAAGCACAAGAACATATCCCTTTGGGCAGCCATTTTTACAACGGTATCCACTAATTGAAAATATCTCGGATTCGGGGTTTCGATATTAAAATTGTTAAGGGGAATTGCACCATAGCGGTTCGGCTTTTTAATGCCATCAAATTCCGCCAGGATTACAGCCTGTATTACGTTGAAACCCTTGGCATACCTGTCATCCAGGTAGGTTTGTATTTCTTCAAAATCAAGCCGGTGAAAGAGTTCCCAGCCAGTGTCACCCAGCCAGAAAAAAGGCCGGTCATTGGTGGTTTCCAGAAAATGTCCGTCGGCGCTCACACGCAGCCGGCCGTTTTTCCATGTTTTCTGTGCCTCCGCTATCGTCGAAAACAAAATGGTCGCCATGAAAAAAAGGAGTCGGATACGCTTCATCTGTAGTTCATTTTATCCTGCAAAAAATTATAATCTATTCATTATTAGGCACATTTGCCAAATAGCATAACGAAGGAAAGGTCATTTTATTGGAAAAAAAAGAACATTTGTAGTTTCCTGCTGTAATTCTTTTTCTATATGGACAAGATCAAAAATTCACCCAATTTTCGCAATGGTGCCTTCCAGAACCTTTCCACAACTCCAATGATGGCAGAGGGAGTTTCAACTTTTAAAATTTTGCGGGATTTTTTAAATAAGCCGAAATCAGTAAATCCGCCTGGGCCCCTGCCCTCTGTGCAAACCAACCTTAAGGAATTAAGTTCCGACAAACCAACGGTAATCTGGTTCGGGCATTCCTCCTACCTGATAAATATTAATGGCATCAACGTACTGGTAGATCCGGTTTTTAGTGGTTCTGCTGCACCAATTTCTTCATTGGTAAAGGCATTTCCGGGCTCCAATGAATATGGCCCAAAAGATATGCCGGCCACCATAGACTACATGGTGCTAACCCATAATCATTATGATCATCTGGATAAAAAAACGATGGTTGAACTGAACCAACGGACCAAACAGTACATCGTGCCATTAGGTGTGGCTGCAAATCTTAAAAACTGGTCAATTGGTAAAGAGCGGATCATCGAAATGGATTGGTGGGAGTCAAATCAACTCTCACCATATATTTCCATAACAAGTACACCAGCCAGGCATTTTTCAGGAAGGGGATTTAAAAGGGGTGGCTCACTCTGGACTTCCTACCTGCTCAATATTTTTGGTTTTACAATTTATATCGGGGGTGATTCTGGCTATGACCTGCACTTTGCTGAAATTGGAAAGGCCGCTGGTGAAATTGACCTCGCAATCCTGGAATGTGGCCAATACAATGCATACTGGCCCTATATTCATATGCAGCCTGAAGAAGTGGTGCAGGCATATATCGACCTGGGCGCTAAAATGCTGCTTCCCGTACATTGGGGAAAATTCGCGCTGGCCTATCATGCCTGGAATGAACCCATCATAAGGGTCACCACCAAAGCAGCTGAGAAAGGAGTACCGATTGCTACCCCCAGAATCGGGGAACCGCTGGTCATAAATGGCAGCAATCCGTCAAAAGCCTGGTGGTTAGACATAGCAGGATGAATATGCAGAAGAAAACAAAACAACTACTGGAAGAACTCCTTCCGGCCATGGAATTTCACCGTGATCCTGCGCTGGCGCTGCCTATGGCCAGATACATGAAAAACCTTTTCCCCTACCTGGGCATTAAACAGCCATTGCGCAAAACACTTTCAGCCCGATTTATGAAGGAAGCCAAAGACCTTGATAATGCTGAAATTATCGCATTGGCAGATGCACTCTGGAACAAGCCTGAACGAGAATTCCAGTATATAGCGATGGAATTATTGTATGCTGCCCGTAAGAAATGGGATAACAAATCCCTCCCTTTTTTTTGTTCGCTGGTGAACAGGAAGCCATGGTGGGATACCGTTGATTTCATTGCATCAAAACTTATCGGAACCTATTATGCAGGTAAGCATAAACCTCCAAAAATGATAGCCTGGTCTGCTACAAATGATCTTTGGCAGAACCGGACAGCAATCCTGTTCCAGCTAAACTATAAAAAAGCAACCGACTCCGGGTTATTGTTTGCAATCATCAATAGGGTTAAGCATAAAAAAGATTTTTTTATCCAGAAAGCGATTGGCTGGAGCCTCCGGCAATACCACCGTACTGATCCTGCAGCAGTTGAATTGTTTGTAGAACAGGCAGCAATTAATGGTTTGGCAAAAAGGGAAGCACTTAAACATGCCTGATAAAATTTAATAATTATATTGGCTCATGCAAACCTGCCAAAGCATGCTGAAAACCTTAACCCTTATTGCATCAGTAAGCCTGATCACCTTATTTTCATTTGCCCAAAAACCTGCAATTTCCCCGGCCCCTTCCTGGTTACTGAATATAGACCCGGATTATTCTAAAAAACCTGCTGAAAAAGAAATTAGTGACGGGTATTTTTTGGACCTGGCAGATTTACAGGTTAATGTCCCCGCTAAAACGGAATACCACCATTTAGTCAGGCATATTATTAATGAATCAGGCGTACAAAGTGCATCTGAAGTATCGGTTGAATTTTCACCTGAATATGAAAAAGTCATTTTCCATTATATTAACCTGATAAGGAATGGAAAAATTATCAGCCGGTTAACCCCAGGGCAAATTAAAGTCGTCGAAGAAGAAACTGAATCAGGTAATTACCAGTACAATAACCAGAAAAGGGCATTTGTTGTACTGGAGGATACACACAAAGAAGACAGGATTGATTTTGCCTATTCAATAGTTGGATACAATCCGGTATTCAAAAATAAATTCCATTGGTCGCAGTACTTCAGCTATAGCACTCCCGTTACCAATTATTTTATCAGTATTCTTAGCGATCCGGCAAAAAAACTCAATCTTCATTTGTTCAACCAGGCCGCAGCCCCGGTTGCTGGAAGTGTAAATGGACTCCTGCTCCACCAATGGAAACAGCCGGTATTGCGGGCATGGGAAAGCCAGGCAACTGTTCCATCCTGGTTCGATGATTATCCTTACATCACAGTTACAGAATTCAACAATTGGAAGGAAGTTGGTGAATGGGCGCTTGGTGTATTCAATTCCTATAACTATCCCTTTTCAGATGAACTGGTAAAAAAAATAAAGGAACTGCAAAGCAAGGCACAAGGCGATAACGACCTTTTCACTGAACTGGCTATCCGTTTTGTACAGGACCAGGTGCGATACCTGGGATTTGAAGTGGGTGTTTATTCCCATCGCCCGCATGATCCAAACCAGGTATTGCGGCAAGGTTATGGCGATTGCAAAGACAAATCCCTTTTACTGGCAAGGATTTTACAATATGCGAAAATTCCGGCCTATATAGCACTTTTAAATACCAGCTTACGCAATAACGTTGAAAAAGAAGCGCCATCGCCCGGAGTCTTCAATCATGCAATTGTAGCCTTGCAAAGGTCGGATGGTTACTTATTTATAGATCCTACTTCCAGTGGCCAGAGAGGTAGCCTAATAAATTTATATATACCCGCTTATGGAAAAGCATTGGTAATAAAACCAGGCGTCGCTGAATTTTCTGATGTGGCTCCAGGTCCTGTTAACAATACCATTGTGGAAGAGTCTTTAGATGTGAAGTTTCCCGGTGAAGGTAACAGCACCCTGAAAGTGAACACGGAATATTTTGGCGGGGCTGCAGATATGATCCGTGAATATTATTCTTCCAACAGCCATGCTGATATTGTAAAGCAATATGAAGACTATTATGCAGGTATTTATGATAGTATAAAAATGGTTGGCGATATTAATTTCAAGGATGATAGTGTCGCTAACAAGATATTGATTGAAGAAAATTATATTATCCCTGAAATCTGGACTTACTCGGAAGAAGGCAAGAAAGAAATGCCTGTTGTTGCGAAAGCAATAATGGAAAAACTAATTTCCCCGAAAAACCATTATGGCGGTGCTCCGCTTTCGCTGAATTATCCGGCAGATCTCCGGTATTCCATAAAAATCAGGATGCCGCAGGATTGGTCCTTCCCTATTGAACCACTTGAACTTTCGACAAATTCCTATAGCTATAAATTCAGTCCGGCATTTTCAGGCAACAGGATTGAACTTAATTACGCATTTAAAACCTTAAAAGACCATATTCCGGCTGATGAAGTAACTGCATTTAAAACCGATTATAAAAAGATAGACAACACCCTCCAGTTTGAGTTGTATAAAAACACGACGGATACAGGTAACCAACCTAAAATTACATTACCAGGCCAGAACATATACTGGCCGGCAGTTTTATTGTGTATGATAATCGGCAGCGGGGGATACCTGCTTTTTCATAGGTATAACAGGTATTACATTCCCGGGAATAGCAGGATCAATTATGAAGACAAATTCAATGCCTGGACTATCTTTCTCGGCATAACCCTGGTCATATCACTCCTGTTCCAGGTATACAACTTTATCAAAAACGATTTTTTCAACCTATCCAATTATAAGACACTTCAATCAATGGCAGGTAATGGCCTGATGTATACCAGCCTTTTAGAATTGGTATTGTCAGCAACCTGGATTACTGCAAACCTTGCCCTTGTTTACTGGTTTTTTAAAAAAAGGGATATTTTCCCCAGGATATTCATGTACTATATTGCCAGCATTGTTGTTGGTAACCTCTTGCTGCTTATAACCTACAAATTTGTCAATATTGAAAAATATGTTCCAGGAACAGAAAACAGTACAATCAGGGATATTTTCAGGATACTGTTTTATGGGATGATTTGGGTTCCCTATACCATGCGCTCAGAAAATGTGAAACAGGTATTTATTAAAACCCATGATGAATAATACATAACCGGGTAATCGGCCAATTTTTACTAACTTATGTATTTAATTATAAAGGAAATTTTGGGGTTATAAATGAAAACCGGAACAATACCAGCTAACTATGAGCAATAAGACAAAAAATATTTCCCGCCGTAACTTTTTGCAGTTAACCGGAATGACAGGCGCATCACTGACGATAGGCTTTTACCTGCCGGTGATGGCAAAAGCAGTACCAAAATTGCTTACTCCCGGGGAGGCACTTGAGCAGGGTATTGAATTGACCGCATGGGTCTCAATAGATAAAAACGGGCTGGTTACCATAGCCAGCCACCGGGCAGAAATGGGACAGGGATCCTTCCAGACTATTCCGCAAATTGTTGCCGAAGAACTGGAGGTTGACCTTAATAAAATAAAAGTTGTCTTTGCGCCGGGAAACCAGGCCAAATACGGCAGCCAGGTAACGGGTGGAAGTTCAACAGTTCGTGGCGGCTATAAAAATTTATTAAAGGCTGGCGCAACTGCACGCGAAATGTTATTGGCGGCAGCTGCAAAAAGCTGGGGAGTTCCCGCCTCAGAATGCTATGCAGAAAAAGGGGAAATCATTCACCGCCCAACCGGTAAAAAAATAGGATATGGATCACTGGTAGATGCTGCATCCAGGCTTAAAATTCCCGACGTAAAGCTCAAGGAACGAAAAGATTATAAACTCATTGGAAAACCGTTGCCCAGGCTCGATAACCCACCCAAAATCAATGGCAGCGCCGTTTTTGGTATAGACTTCCGGGTACCGGGATTGCTTTTTGCAGTAGTGGAAAGAAGTCCGAGGTTCCATGGAAAAATAAAATCAATTGATGACAAAGCAGCCAGGATGGTTAAAGGGGTTAAGGATGTCATTGAAGTAGAGATGCCTGTTTTTGCCTTTACCCGCCATGGCGTTGCGGTAGTTGCCGACAATGTATGGGCAGCCATGCAAGCCAGGAAATTGCTGAAAGTTGAATGGGATGACAGCGGAATTGAACTGGTGAATACCGATATGTTATACGACCGTATGCGGCAGGATCTCAATAAACCCGGACTTACCCAAAATGCACAAGGTGATGTGGACCGGGTTTTTGCTAAATCCACCCAAAAAATTGAAGCAGTTTACGAACTGCCTTATGAATCGCATAGCGCATTGGAGCCCCTGAATTGTACCGCATTGTACAGTGAAGATAAAATTGAAGTATGGGGACCAATCCAGGGTCCTGACTGGGTGCAGTCAGACCTTGCTGAAAGATTCAGTATACCAGTGGAAAAAGTGAACGTCCATATGACTTTTCTTGGCGGTGGTTTTGGCAGGAAGGCTTTTACTGATTATCCAGCTGAAGCTGTGACCATATCAAAGATGGTAAAGGCGCCTGTACAGGTAGTCTGGACCCGTGAAGATGATATGACCCAGGGGCCTTTCAGGCCGGGTGCAGTCTATGGTTGCCGTGCCAGTCTCGATGGCGGGATGGTAAATTCCTGGCAGGTTAAAATGGCAGCACAAAATATGGATCATCAGTCATCGCCGATGCCGGATAAGGCTGAATATAACCGCAGCACCCATGAAGGATTCCTGCCACCCTATTTTGATAGCATCCCCCATTTCAGGTTTGCAGATATTCCAACTGAATCACCTATTCCTGTAATGTGGTGGCGGTCTGTTTATGCTTCAACGAATGTATTTGCATTTGAAAGCTTCTGGGATGAACTGGCCATAGCAGCAGGAAAAGATCCCCTGGAATTCAGGCGTATGCATATTTCCCCTGATAAAGAACGTTACCATGCTTTACTGACGGAAATCCAGGAAAAATCAGGCTGGTCTAAAAGGGGAAAAAATGAAGGATGGGGATTTGCCATTTCCGAATGTTTCGAGAGTCCTGTTGCCGAAGTGGTCAAAGTATCTAAAAATACTGACGGCTCTTTAAAAATTGACCAGGTCACTGTTGTTATGGATTGCGGATGGCACGTTAATCCGGATATTGTAAGGGCACAGGTTGAAGGAAGTGTTATTATGGCCCTGGGTGCTGCAGCAGTTCATGGAACCCATTTTGCTGACGGGAAAGCAGTTGAAACGAACTTCCACCAATACCACATGCCAAGGATCAGTGATAGTCCGCCTATCGCTGTACATATTATGAACAACGATGAAAAACCAGGCGGTGTAGGTGAACCAGGTTTGCCACCATTTGCACCTGCCCTTTGCAATGCGATTTTTGACCTGACGGGAAAACGTATCCGAAAACTTCCATTTGACCTTAAAAAAGTATAAGGATGAATCAGCCGGTATTATTACCGTGCTTTTTTTACCTGGTCCGGAACAATCAAAGGTTTATAGGTATTGCCCCAGCTGTTGGCTATATAATTTACAACATCGGCAATTTGTTCATCAGTCAGGTAATCCTGTGCAGGCATCAGCATATTGTACGGCTTTCCGTTTACAATTATCGGCTCATTTTGCCCTTTTAAAATTATACCTATTGTCCTTTTAGGATCTTTCATCAGGTAGTCTGCTTTTGCAAGCGGTGGGAAGGAATTTTCAACTCCCTCACCCTTTTCCATATGGCAACTCTGGCAGTTATTAATATACACCTCCTGGCCACGTTTAATGCTTTCAGCTTTGGGGTCCTGGCGGTACGAGTTTGCTGCATTTCCTAAAAGGATAAACCCTGAAATGATAAAGGCATATTTCATATTTCATGTTTTTTATGGGTGTATCAAACAACTTCCCCTTCCAGGTCGTAATCAAAAGCCTTTGTGATTTTAACCTGTACAAATTCGCCGATTGGTAATTTCCTGTTTGTATTAATTACTACTTCATTATCTACTTCAACACTGTCAAATTCAGTGCGGCCAAGATAGCGGCCTGCCTCACGCTTATCAATCAGCACCTTGAAAACCTGCCCGACTTTCTCCTGGTTTTTCTCCAGGCTGATCTCCTGCTGTACTTCCATGATTTCCTGGGCCCTGGCCTCTTTTTCATCGGCAGGAACATCATCCACGAGATCATAAGCAGAGGTATTCTCTTCATGTGAATAGGTGAATATTCCTACCCGGTCAAAACGCATCCGGCGCAAAAAGTCTTTTAGTTCTTCCACGTCTTCGCGGGTTTCCCCGGGAAAACCAGCAATCAAAGTTGTACGCAGGCAGATCCCGGGAACTTTTTCCCTTATTGCCGCAATAAGCTCTTCCATTTCTTCGCGGGTGATTTGCCTTTTCATCGCTTTCAGCATATTGTTGGAAGCGTGTTGTAAAGGCATATCGAGGTAATTACAAATATTTTTTCTGTCCCGCATGGCATCCAGCACTTCAATCGGGAATTTCGAAGGATAGGCATAATGTAACCTGATCCATTCCAATCCCTCCACATCCGAAAGACGGTACAGCAATTCACCCAATTGGCGCTTTTTATAAAGATCCAGCCCGTAGTATGTGAGTTCCTGGGCAATCAGCATCACTTCTTTCACCCCTTTTTTCACTAAGGCTTCGGCTTCTTTTACCAGTTCTTCAATGGGCCGGCTTACATGGCCGCCACGCATTAAAGGGATAGCGCAAAAAGAACAGGTACGGTTGCAGCCTTCAGAGATTTTCAGGTAAGCATAATGTTTAGGCGTTGCCAGCAACCTTTCACCAAGGAGTTCAGATTTATAATCTGCTTCCAGTTCTTTCAGGATCAGGGGAAGTTCCATTGTACCGAACCAGGCATCAACTTCCGGAATTTCTTTTTCCAGGTCCTCACGATACCGATGGCTTAAACACCCTGTTACAAACACCTTATCGAGTTTCCCTTTCTTTTTAAGGGCTACCTGGTCCAGAATCGTATTGATCGATTCCTCTTTGGCTTTATCAATAAATCCGCAGGTATTCACTACCACAATATTGTGGTCAAGTTTACTATTTTCATGAACCACCTCAATGTCATTTGCAAAAAGCTGACCACTCAGCACCTCGCTATCCACCATATTCTTGCTGCACCCCAGGGTAATAATATTCACTTTATCTTTCTTCAGCGTTCTTGCTTTCATTCGTTTCAAATAAGTCGCAAAGGTAACAATTTTACCCGGCGGGTATTACCCGCCGGGTAGTTAAACATCTGGTTAATTTTCAATGTTTTAAAGTATCTATTATATAAAGAACGGCAGATTTACCCGCCGGGTAATACCCGGCGGGTAAATCTTAACTTTGGCATAATTTTTTATTACTGGGAGTTAAATTAATAGCAATGAAAAAATGGATAATGGCAGCTACCCTCTTTATGGGGATTTGCCTGCTTAAGGAAGGCGCTTATGGTCAGTCAATGGGATCAAGCTATAAAACTGCCTTAGGGGTTAAATTCTGGCCCGGGGCAATTACTGTAAAACATTTCATCGCCGACAATAAAGCCCTGGAAGGCCTGGCGTATTTTTGGGACCATGGTTTCCGTTTTACAGGTTTATATGAGTTCCATGGTAATATCAACGGGGCTCCCGGACTAAAATGGTATGCCGGACCGGGTTTCCATATGGGTACTTATAGCGAAGGCTGGTATTACCACAATAACCATGACGAATATTATTACAACAGTGGTGATTTTTCGGTGGGACTTGATGGTGTATTCGGGCTTGATTATAAGTTCAAAGGCGCCCCAATTAATATGAGCCTTGACATTCAACCCTTTTTAGAAATACCGCATCACACTTATATGGATGTATGGGGTGGACTTGCGGTCAGGTACACATTCTAATATTTTCTAAGGTGGTTTGATTACAGACCACCTTTTTTATTTGCTTAAACTAAACAGGCTATCCACAAATTCGTGCTTATCAAATACGAGTAAGTCTTCCATCTTCTCTCCCATACCTATAAACTTCACCGGGATCTTAAACTGGTTGGCAATAGCTAACACAACTCCACCCTTGGCTGTACCATCCAGTTTAGTTATAGCCAGGGCAGTAACTTCAGTTGTTGCAGTAAAATGCCTGGCTTGCTCTAATGCATTCTGGCCAGTACTACCGTCCAAAACCAACAAAACTTCGTGAGGTGCATTGGGTATCACTTTTTGTACCACACGGCGAATCTTACCAAGTTCATCCATCAGGTGGACTTTGTTATGAAGGCGACCCGCTGTATCAATGATAATTACATCAGAACCCCTGGCTACACCACTTTGCACAGTATCAAAAGCCACCGCAGCCGGATCTGATCCCATATCCTGCTTTACAATAGGTACACCAACGCGCTCACTCCAGATCGTAAGCTGGTCAACGGCCGCAGCCCTGAAAGTATCTGCAGCCCCCAACAAAACCTGCTTACCTGCTTTTTTGAAATTATAGGCGAGCTTACCGATTGTAGTTGTTTTTCCAACACCATTAACCCCTACAACCATAATAACATAGGGCTTATCAGGCAGTTGGGATTCAAAGGAATATGTATTGCTCTCCGGCGCATCGACCAGTACATTTGTAATCTCTTCCTGTAAAATGCGATTGAGGTCGGTAGTATTAAGGTATTTATCGCGCGACACCCTTTTTTCAACGCGATCAATAATTTGCACAGTGGTGTCAATTCCAACATCTGCGCCAACCAGGGCCTCCTCAAGATTGTCAAGCACTTCTTCATCTACCGTGCTTTTCCCGGCAACCGCCTTTGTTATCTTGCTAAGGAAACTTTCCTTGGTCTTTTGCAATCCCTGGTCAAGGGTTTCCTTTTCTTTCTTCCCGAATAATTTATCAAAAAATCCCATGAAAGCTGCTTGTGGTGTTTGCGAAAAATTTGTGTCAGACTATAGCGATCAGCGAAATTAACCCATTGCCTTCATAAAGTCCCAAAACAGAAAAGCTGTCCCGGTTTAATTCAGAACAGCTCGCAAGAGTACTTAACTACCCCCTCAATTATTTTTCATTCATGAAATCCTTGATCTTGTCTTTGTGCACAATCGCCTCTTTAAAGGTATATGCACCAGACTTTGGACTGCGTACAGCCTTGATCACTTTAGTCCAGTTCTTAGCTTCTGCTGCTGCCTTCTGGTCTTTAGTCTTGATCGCCGTTTTTGCTGCTTTTGCCATTTTATAACGAATTAGATGTTGAGTAAATCAGGTTACCGCGCTTATTTAATTTCCTTATGAACAGTTACTTTCTTCAGGATTGGGTTGAACTTTTTCAACTCCAGGCGCTCCGGAGTATTCTTTTTGTTCTTGTTAGTGATATAACGGCTTGTACCCGGCTTACCACTTGTTTTGTGCTCGGTACATTCCAAAATCACCTGAACTCTGTTTCCTTTCTTTGCCATTGTTAATCAGTTTTATATATTCTGCCGTTTCCGGCCGAACAGTAATTTAGATTTTAGCTCCTTTCGCTCTGAGATCCTTAACTACTGAAAGCAAACCATTTTTATTGATGGTACGCAATCCTTCAGCAGACAGCTTCAAAGTAATCCACTTATCTTCTTCTGCAATATAAAATCGCTTCGTCAGCAAGTTCGGAAGGAACCTGCGTTTTGTCTTAATGTTCGAGTGAGAAACTTTGTGACCGGTGATCGGCGTCTTACCCGTAACCTGACATACTCTAGCCATGACTGTCAAAATTTAGGACGGCGAAGGTCGGAAAATTCAGCAATTCAGCAAAACTATTTCCAACTTTTTTAGTCTTTTTTAAAAATAAATGTATCCTTTAGCGATTTTCGCCAGTCCGCAAAGGTAATCCCTTTCTGCTTACCAGTTGCCGGCATTTACAGGATAAAGAGAATTAATTGGAAAAACAGCGTGATTAGTCCGCTGATTACAGAACTGATTACCAGCTAATTCGTAACAAATACTTAATTTCAAATTGCCGGCCATCATCCCAACTTTACACTTAAATGGCTGATAATGATTGATATGGATGGAAAAAGAAAAACAATAGTCCGGGATATCAGTTGGCTTTCCTTTAATGCCAGAGTGCTTCAGGAAGCTGCAGACCCGACAGTCCCCCTTAAAGAACGTATTAAATTTTTAGGCATATTTTCCAATAACCTCGACGAATTTTTCAGGGTTAGGGTGGCCACCTTAAAAAGGATGATCGAAATCGGTGGTAAAAAAATTAAGGTGAATATGCACCTGGAACTTTCCCCGGAAAAAATACTGGAAGAAATCATGATCCTGGTTTTGCGGCAACAAAATGAATTCAACCATATCTGGGAAGATATCAGGCGCGAACTTGAAAAGGAAAAAATATTCCTGCTTAATGAAAAACAGTTAAGCAAAGAGCAGAAAGCTTTCGTTAAACAATACTTTGAGGAAGAAGTCAGGGTAAATACTATCCCGCTGATGATTGAGCAGATTCCACAGCTGCCCTACCTGCGCGACAAATCCATTTACCTCGGTGTGGTAATGAGCAGACGCACCAGCACCTTCGAACAGAAATACGCCCTCATTGAAGTGCCTTCAAAAGTACTGGGCAGGTTCGTGCAACTTCCCGCGCCAACCGGGCAAAACAATATCATTTTACTGGAGGATGTGATCCGTTTTAACCTGCCTGCCATTTTCTCCTACTTCGGCTATGAAAAATTTGATTCCTGGGTATTCAAGGTAACCAAGGACGCAGAGATAGATATCGATAATGACATTTCCACAACCCTCATCCAGAAAATTGAGAAAGGTGTTAAGAACCGCAGGAAAGGAAAACCTGTACGCTTTGTATATGATAAAGAGATGGATGCAGGACTTCTTGAGTTCCTGATGCGGCGCATGAGCCTTACCCGGAAAGACAACCTCATTCCCGGGGGCAGGATCCATAACTTCCGGCATTTCATGGAATTCCCGGATATCTTTACCAAAAAATCACAACGGAAAAAACCATTCCTGCATCCCTTGCTGGCCGGTAGTTCCAGGGTTACCGACGTGATCCTGGAAAATGACGTCATGCTTAATTTCCCCTACCATTCTTTCAATCCGGTTATTGAATTACTTCGCGAAGCAGCCATAGATCCTGAAGTTATTTCCATAAAAATCACGGCTTACCGGCTTGCACAAAATTCAAAAATCATCAACGCACTGATCAATGCTGTTCGGAATGGCAAAGAAGTGGTCGTAATGATGGAGCTCCGCGCCCGTTTTGAAGAAGAGGCCAACCTCGAATGGAAGGAAAAACTGGAGGAAGAAGGGGTTAAGGTATTGATTGGTATCCCAAATATAAAAGTGCATGCCAAGTTATGTATCATCAGGAAACGGACCCGGAACAGGACCATCCAGTATGGTTTTGTAAGCACCGGTAACTTGAATGAATCGACTGCAAAAATTTATAGTGACCATAGCCTGCTTACTGCCCACCGCGGGATAATGGCAGATATCAACCGTATTTTTTTATACCTGGAAAAATATAAAACCAAACCTGATATTTTAAAATCCTGCAAAACATTACTTACCTGCCCGGGTAACCTTCGAAGTGAACTCATAAAACTGATCAACCAGGAAATAAGGGCTGCTAAAAAGAAAAAGAAATGCGGCATCCTTTTAAAAATGAATTCCCTTTCAGATGAAATACTGATCGATAAATTATATGAAGCCGCCAGGGCCGGTGTACCTGTCCAACTGATTGTCAGGGGAATTTTTTGCATGTTCAGTGAAAACAGTAAATACAAACAACCTGTGAAAGCTATCAGTATCGTTGATGAATACCTGGAACATGCCAGGGTATTCATTTTTCACAACGGCAGTAAAGAAAAAGTGTATATATCATCGGCAGACTGGATGGTCAGGAACCTGGATCACCGCATTGAAGTTACCTGCCCTGTTTACGATGAAAATATCCAGAAGGTTTTGAAAAATATGCTGGCCATACAATTGTCAGACAACGTAAAGGCCCGCATCCTGGATAATTCACTTAGTAATGAATACGTGCGGACAGGCGGAAAAAAAGTACGCTCACAGGTTGAACAGTATATTTACCTTCAATCCAAGAAAAACAAATTACAACCCGGGGAAGTTTCGCAGCCTTTGAATTCAAGCGCTGATAGCATTCCCCTTAAAACCACAACCAGCCTTTGAAACTAGCCGCCATCGATATAGGAAGTAATGCTGCCCGCCTGCTGATAACAGAGGTGGTAACCGATGGATCCGGACAAACCCAATTCAACAAACTGAACCTGGTGAGGGTTCCCCTCCGGCTCGGATTTGATGTTTTCGATTCGCAGGTAATTTCCCCGGAAAAAGAAATCCACGTTTTAAAAACCATCAAAGCGTATCGTGCTCTCATGGACGTTTATGGCGTTGAACATTACCTGGCCTGCGCCACTTCAGCAATGCGCGATGCCACCAACGCAAAAGAAATTATTGCTCATATAAAAGGTGAAACAGGAGTTGAAATTGAAGTGATCAGTGGCGATGAGGAAGCTTCTTTTATTTACGAAAACCATATCGCAGAAAACCTGGATAAAGACCACTCATATATGTATATTGACGTAGGTGGCGGAAGCACTGAACTCACTTTTTTTAACGACAACCATCTTGTTTTTAAGGAATCTTTCAATATCGGGACCATCAGGTTACTCAAAAACCAGGTTGAGGAAAAAATGTGGAACGAAATGAAAGATTTCATCCGAAATAAAACCAGGGGATTTAAAGAAATTACCTGTATCGGATCCGGCGGGAATATCAATAAAGTATTTTCCATGTCCAAGAAAAAAGACGGTAAACCCCTTTCCCTGGACCACCTCAAAGACTATTATAAAGAACTGAGCAGTTTTACTGTACCAGAACGCATGCGCCTGTACAGCCTCAGGGAAGACCGCGCCGATGTGATCGTGCCTGCCCTTAGCATATACATTAACGTTATGCGATGGACCGACTCGCGGGATATATACGTGCCTAAGATCGGGTTGGCAGACGGACTCATCCATATCTTATGGAATAAGGTTAAAGGAGCCGGATAACCTGCTTCACCTGTTTCCTTCAGAAATATTTTAACGCCTAATACAACCATATCATGTCGCAGCCAGATGTTAAAAAAGTAACTACCAATACCCTCCAGAAAATGAAAGCGGCGGGACAGAAAATTGCCATGTTAACCGCCTATGATTTTTCATTTGCCAGGATCTTCGATGCAGCCGGAATTGATGTGCTTTTGGTGGGAGATTCTGCCAGCAATGTTATGGCCGGACATGAAACCACTTTACCCATTACACTCGACCAGATGATTTACCATGCCCAGTGCGTGGTAAGGGGTGTAGACCGTTCCCTGGTTGTAGTGGACCTCCCCTTTGGAACCTACCAGTCAAATCCGGACATTGCACTTGCCTCCGCCATCAGGGTGATGAAAGAAACCGGCGGACATAGCATTAAACTGGAAGGGGGTGAGGAAGCAGTGGAAAGCATTAAACGAATTGTAAAAGCCGGAATCCCGGTTATGGGTCACCTCGGTTTAACGCCGCAATCAATTTATAAATTCGGTACTTACACCGTCAGGGCGAAAGAAGAAATGGAAGCTGAAAAGCTGAAAAGGGATGCTTTATTGTTGCAGGATGCTGGCTGTTATGCCATAGTACTGGAAAAAATTCCTGCCCTGCTTGCTAAAGAAGTCTCTGAAAGCCTGGACATCCCCACCATAGGTATTGGTGCGGGAATGTATTGTGATGGCCAGGTTTTGGTAATGCACGATATGCTGGGTATCAATATCGAATTCAAACCTCGCTTCCTACGGAAATATGCTGATTTGAACAAAGAAATAACAGCAGCAGTTGAACAGTACGTAAAGGATGTCCAGTCGCAGGATTTCCCTAATGAACAGGAGCAATACTGATTCCTAAACTGTACCTTTGGCGGCTAAAAATAGCTTGTCATGGAATTTTTAAAAGCCCTGGGTATAGCCAAAGACAATTGTGGAACCAGTACTGGTTCGGTTTGGATCAATACAAAAGGTGCCGCAATTCCCTCCTACTCGCCCGTTGACGGAGCCCTTATCGGTTCTGTTTATGCAACAGATAAAGATGGATATGAGCAGGTGCTCCATACTGCCGCCAGGGCTTTTGCAGAATGGCGGAACTGGCCTGCCCCCCGACGTGGTGAAGTTGTTCGCCAGGTTGGTGAAGCACTGCGTGAAAAAAAGCAATGGCTCGGGCAACTGGTTTCCTATGAAATGGGAAAAAGCCTCCAGGAAGGCCTTGGTGAAGTTCAGGAAATGATCGATATCTGTGATTTTGCAGTGGGTTTATCCCGCCAGCTGCACGGGCTGACCATGCACAGCGAAAGACCCGGCCACAGGATGTACGAACAATGGCACCCGCTGGGAATTGTCGGTATTATTTCCGCTTTTAACTTCCCTGTTGCGGTTTGGAGCTGGAATACCATGCTGGGCTGGGTTTGCGGCGATGTTTGTATCTGGAAACCATCCGAAAAATGCCCCCTTTGCTCTATAGCCTGCCAGAACATTATTAATGAGGTATTCACCCGGAATGATGTTCCGCAGGGGGTATGTAACCTTGTAAATGGCGGAAGGGAACTGGGTGAATGGCTTGCTGCCGACACCAGGATCCCGCTGATCTCTGCAACAGGGTCTACCCGTATGGGCAAAGCGGTTGGGGCAGCAGTAGGCGCCCGCCTAGGGAAAAGCATCCTGGAACTGGGCGGTAATAATGCCATCATTATTTCAAAAGATGCTGACCTCGACATGAGCCTCATTGGTTGTGTTTTCGGCGCTGTAGGTACAGCCGGACAAAGATGTACCTCCACCCGAAGGCTCATTATCCATGAATCTGTTTATGATGCTTTCCGCGACAAACTGGTTAAAGCCTATGGCCAGTTAAGGATTGGCAACCCGCTCGACCAGAATAACCATGTCGGCCCGCTGATTGATAAAGATGCGGTGAACCAATACCTGGCTTCCATTGAAAAATGCAAGTCAGAAGGCGGTCGTTTTGTAGTGGAAGGCGGGGTAATGGAAGGAGCCGGTTTCGAAAGCGGCTGCTATGTGAAACCTTGTATAGCAGAGGTTTCCAATGATTTCAGCATTGTACAGCATGAAACATTCGCCCCTATTTTATACCTGATTAAGTACAAAACCATTGATGAAGCAATTGCTTACCAGAATGGTGTACCCCAGGGGCTGTCTTCTTCAATTATGACCCTAAACCTGCGCGAAGCTGAACAGTTCCTGTCCTGCTCAGGTAGTGATTGTGGTATTGCCAACGTAAACATCGGCACCAGCGGGGCCGAAATCGGCGGGGCTTTTGGCGGGGAAAAAGAAACCGGTGGCGGTCGTGAAAGCGGCAGTGATGCCTGGAAAGCATATATGCGGAGGCAAACCAATACCATCAACTACTCAACTAAACTTCCGTTGGCACAAGGAATTAAATTTGACCTATAATATGGTTAAAATCTGCAAACGGTAAACTATTTTAAAGGATTTTACGTCTATTAGTATTGTAAATAAATAAAGATTGCATGAAGCTACATTTAATCCTACCTGCGGGTATACTTTTAGCAGCATTTAGCTTTGGATCCGTTTCCGGTCAGGGCAATGCTCTCCCTGTGAAAAGAGATCTTCCCAAAGGCTGGCATCTTGGCGATAAAGCTAAAGATGGCTATTATGGAATCAGCCTGGATAAGGCTTATGAGTTTGTGAAAGGCAAACCGAGTAAAACGGTAATTGTAGCGGTAATCGATTCCGGAGTAGATACGCTTCACGAAGACCTCAAATCAATATTGTGGACCAACCCGCGGGAAATTCCGGGAAATGGCATCGATGATGACAAGAATGGTTATGTTGATGACATACATGGCTGGAACTTTTTAGGTGGCAAAGACGGCTCCAGTGTTAAGGAAGACAGCTACGAAGGAGCAAGGGTTTACCATAACCTGAAAGCGAAATTCACGGCTCCGGGTTTCAACGCTGTTGCCCTTAAAGGTGAAGAGAAGGAAGAATATGATATGTGGAAAAAAGCCAAGGACCGTGTTGAAGGGGATGCTAGTGGCGGTGGTGCTGACCTGCTTTTCCTGAAACGGGCCCTCGAAACCAGCCAGAAAAATGACAGTCTCCTGCGCAAAGCCATGGATACCACAACTTATAACGGCAAAGACCTGGAAACTTTTGTTCCATCAACAACGGAAGCACAAAAAGCAAAATCAGGTATGCTATATATTTTCAAGGCATTCAATATGATGGAAACCAGCAATACTGAATTCCTGGAAGGCTTTGAAGAATTTGTTAGAGGGGAAGAGAAGAAAAAAGAAGGTGCTGAAAAAGCCCCGACAGACTACCGCGGCAATGTGGTAAAAGACAATTACAGTGATTTCTCCGACCGGTTTTACGGAAACAACGACGTAATGGCCAATACGCCAATGCATGGCACGCACGTAACGGGAATTATAGCTGCACAAAGAAACAATGGCATTGGTATGGATGGAATTGCAGATAACGTAAAAGTCATGATGATCAGGGCAGTTCCTGATGGCGATGAACACGATAAAGATATAGCCCTTGCCATTCGCTATGCGGTTGATAATGGCGCTAAAGTGGTGAACATGAGTTTTGGCAAAAGCTTTTCCCCCGAAAAGAAATGGGTGGATGAAGCCGTTAAATATGCAGAAACAAATGGCGTATTATTGGTTCACGCAGCCGGTAATGATGCCGCTAATGTTGATTCTACCGATAATTTCCCGAATCCAAATTTAAGGACAATTAAATCAAGAGCTACCAACTGGATTACCGTTGGGGCGAGCAGCGATCCTTTGGCTGAACCTGGGTTTAATAGCTATACCGCTTCTTTCTCCAATTATGGCAAACAGGAAGTGGATGTATTTGCACCAGGTACAAAAATCTATTCTACCCTTCCTGGTGGAAATACCTATGGTAACCAGCAAGGTACCAGCATGGCTTGTCCCGTGGTTGTAGGTGTAGCAGCCTTTCTTTTAAGCTACTACCCTAACCTGACACCCCAGCAGGTTAAGATGGTGATTGAAAAATCTGCAGTGGTACCGGATGAAAAAGTAAAGCTTCCAGGTTCAGAGCAAATGGTACCCCTCTCCTCTATCAGCCACTCAGGAGGCTTCCTGAATGCCTACGAAGCAGCAAAACTGGCAGAGACCATTAAAGCAGATACACCGGCTAAGAAACTACCCAAATCGACCTTGAAAAAAGGAAATAAAGGATAACATTCAAACCCCGCAAACTGCGGGGTTTTTCTTTGGAGCTATTTGAAAGCAGCATAAAGGATTATACATTTATGCACTAAAACTTTAAACCATTATATGAAATACAACTTAGTTTACGCTGATTTTTATACAAATTATGTTGCCCTTGTTAAGGAAGCCCCTATCGAAAAAGCTTTGTCAAAAAATACAGAAGAGTTCCTGGATTTATTGGATGATATACCCGGCAGTATGATCAACCATGCCTATGGCGAAGGAAAATGGACAGTAAAAGAAGTGCTGCAGCATATCATAGATGCCGAGCGGGTTTTTTCTTACCGGATAATCCGTATCGCCAGGCTGGATGGCACGCCAATGGCTTCATTTGATGAAAATAAATGGATGGAAAATGCAAATACCGCCAAAAGGAAATGGTCCGATATGGTTAAGGAATTCAAATTCCTGAGGAAAAGCAATTTGCTGATGATTGCTGATTTTTCAAAAGAACAATTGAATGCAACAGGCACTGCAAGCAACCAGCCTGTTAGTACAGCTGCACTCTGCTATATTTTAGCAGGACATGTAAAGCACCACATGAATATTTTGAAGGAGCGGTATTTGAAAAAGTGATTACTGCTTCTCAGCAGCAATCACTTTTTGTTCACCAGCTTTTGAGAATGCGAGGTTTTTCTGGTACACCATATCATTCACTGCATTCAGCGCCTCATCAAGGTAAATATCATTGGTGAGGCCTTTTTTCCAGGCTTTATACCTTTCCAGTTTATCTGTATCCGTAGAAAAACGGGTATCAGATCCGGGAACATCTTCTACAACAATTTCCTTAGACAATTTATTCAGGCTTTCCAGTTGTTTAACTGTAGCGTTGATTTTCTTCTTGCTATCCCGGTACTTTTCAAGGTTCAGGGAATAAGTTTTGTCATTCTGTTCGGCAAGCCAGTCTGTATTGGTTTTAATCAGGTTGAACGCCGGATTGTTATTCACCCTTAACTGGCTGTTCTTACTTACTACATCAATGTCATAAGGCGCTTTCCAGGTTGTATAGGGCGATTTCTGGATTTCATCCCAGGGCAATGCATCAGGATCATCTTTCTCCCGCAATTTTGATTTTTCAAGAACGTCAGGAATAACAATATCAGAACTTACCCCTTTCAATTGGGTTGATCCCCCGTTTATCCGGTAAAACTTCTGGAGGGTGAGCTTAATTGTTCCCAATTCACTGTTTGATGTAAACATGCCGGATTCCTTATCCAGGCCAATATTTCGCTGTACTGTTCCTTTTCCATAAGTAGTGGAACTACCGATAATGACACCTCTTTTATAATCCTGGATGGCTGCTGCAAAAATCTCTGAAGCCGATGCACTGAACTCATTTACCATAACTGCCAGGGGGCCGTCGTACAATACAGATTTATCGCGGTCGCGCAATACACTTGGTTTGCCATCACGATCCCTGACCTGCACAATTGGACCGTCTTCGATAAATAATCCAACCATTTGCACCACATCATATAAGGAGCCGCCACCATTATTACGGAGGTCCATCACTATGCCATCTATTTTTTGTTCTTTCAGTTTGATGATTTCCTTGGCTACATCAATTGCACAGCGGTTTCCTTTAGGGTTGTCGAAATCTGCATAAAACTCGGGAAGGTAAATAAACCCGATTTTAGATTTACCATTGTTTACAATTGCACTGCGGGCAAAGGTTTCATCCTGGACAATTTCATCACGTATCAGTGACACCACTTTAATGCTGCCATCATTTTTACGCAATGTCAACCTTACTTCAGTCCCCTTTTTACCCCTGATAATTTTCACTGCATCTTCGGTTGCAGAACCAGCCAGGTCTGTCGGCTCTTCTGCTCCCTGGCCTACTTTCAATACAATATCACCTACTGTAACTTCACCCGATTTCCATGCAGGGCTCCCGGTTAACAGGGAAGCAATTTTGATATTTCCATCTTCCTCACGCAGGGAAGCGCCGATGCCAAAGAACCGTCCGCTCATTTGTTCATCAAAATACCGTTTATCTACCGGGGGAAAAAAGGTTGTATGCGGATCCATTGTACTGGTAATGGTATTCACGTACTGGTTGAACCTGTCGTCATCGCTGTATTTTAATTTCAGGCGGTCAAACATCCGGTTTACCACTTTCTGCACCTTATCTCGCGCATCCTTCTCCAATTCTGTATTGGTTTTGGCTACATAGTCGGGCTTGCCCTTGCTTTTTTCCTGGATATCAAGCAGGTCGGAATACCTTTCCAGCGCCATATACTTCAGTCTTTTCCGCCACCTGTCTTTTTTCTCCGCCTCATTTTTGGGGAATTCAAGGTTTTCAGGATCTAATGTGATATTCTCTTCAGTTTTGAATTCGAATGGTTTTTCCAGCAGTTCTTTTGCCAATTGCTCGGTTTCAAGGACCCTGTTTTTGAAGATTAAGGAAACAGCGGGTACGAATTCCACGTCGCCGCCATTTATTTCATCATCAAGCTTTGTTTCATATTTCCGGAGTGATTGTATATCAGACTGCAGGAAGATGTTTTTTTCACCATCTACCGTAGTAAGGAATTTCGTAAAGACTTCCTTAGAAAAAGCATCATCTAATTTCTTAGGGCTATAATGCACCTGGAGAAGGATATCCCCGACATTATGCAGAATTTTTTCATATTTGCCAGGGGGATGGGTACCATTAGTTCCCATAGAGCGGAAGCCGATGAAAAGGGCACAGGACAACATGATCACCAGCACGGGTAAGCTTCTTTTACTAAACATAAAATCAACCAGTTTTTGCATTGTTCCAAAAATAACGAATAAACCATAGTGCTTGTTGCTGATGCCTGCAATTAACATGTGATTATGATGAATGGCAGCGTATCTTTTTTTAATAACCTTAATTTCTGATCCGATTTTTTACTTATTTTTGTGCCCGCTTCAAAAAAGCGACTGTTTTTATCTCATGGAGGTTGTAGCTCAGTTGGTTAGAGCGTCAGTTTGTGGCACTGAAGGCCGGGGGTTCGAGACCCCTCAGCCTCCCATCAATCCCTCACTTCGGTGAGGGTTTTTTTTACCTTTTGTAAGGGGACATGAATTATTGGTTATTACTCATTCCTATAATATCAGCCTTTCTTGGATGGCTCTCCTTCCATATGGCAATTGATTTGCTTTTTCATCCCCGCTATCCTAAAAAGCTCTTCGGCTTTCATTTCCAGGGGATTTTACCTGGCCGGAAAATAGCAATTGCGGAAAAACTGGGAACTATAGCCGAAACTGAATTCCTTACGAATCCCGGTTTAACCCAAAAAATTGCTGATCCTGAAAACATCCGGCAGGTACTGCCTTTTGTGGAGGAACAGATTGATCATTTCCTTAAAGTAAAGCTCAAGGAGTCTATGCCTGTGGTTGGCATGTTTATCGGGGAAAAGACCATAGCACAGCTGAAAGGGGTTTTTATGGAAGAATTAATCCTGATATTTCCCCCGCTGATGGAAAAATATGCCACCAACCTCCAGTCCCAGCTGGATCTCAAAAAAATTGTCACCACCAGGATGGCAGTTATATCACCTGAACAATTGGAAAAAATGGTCCGTGATGCACTTGTCAAAGAATTCCGGTTTGTCAAAATACTAGGGTTGGTGCTGGGGTTTATAATTGGCATTCTTACCGTTTTAATTAGCACCATAACCTATTAAATGGATCAAAAAACCGTTCATCCGATTCTTTTGCCATTTATCAGTTCTTCAAAACCTATGTTTAATACAGCTGTTCTTTACCATTCATCAATTTGTACAGTCCGGGTGCAGGGCAATGACAGAACTTTACAGAACCCAGAGAAATTTAACACATGACCAAACTGCTCTTAGCTATTTTTCTTTTATTTTCTTCAGCAATTGTTTTTGCCCAGATACCTGCCGGGGTTAATGCGAATCGTGCTGGTGCTGCCGGTGCGTCCATGAATGTTGGCCATTTTTATGGCCGGATTGTAGACAGTTCCACAAATAAAGGGATTGAAGCCGCCTCTGTCCAATTGATACAAAGCAAATTTGATACGCTTTCCAGGAAAAGAAAAGATACCATCATTGCTGGCATGCTCACGGATAAAAGAGGGGAATTTAGTTTTGAGAACCTGGCAATAGCGGCAAGTTATAAATTGAAAATTTCGGCCATTGGGTATAAAATTATTGAACAAAAGGTTGCATTTGAACTTAAAATGGGTGGGGATATGTCAAAAGCGCTATCAGCTGTTGACAAGGACCTCGGCAACCTGAAAATGAAAAACGATGCCCAAACCCTGGAAAATGTTACCGTTTCCGCATCCAAACCCCTTATAAGCTCCGGGATAGACCGAAAAATATTTAACGTAGAAAAAAACATCAATTCCGCAGGGGGAACAGCTGTAGATGTAATGAAAAATGTGCCCTCTTTGCAGGTTGACCTCGATGGGAATGTTACGCTGCGGAATGCAAGCCCGCAGATTTTTGTTGATGGCCGCCCTACTACCCTCACGCTTGACCAGATTCCGGCGGATGCTATTGCCACTGTAGAAGTAATTACCAACCCATCAGCGAAATATGATGCATCGGGAGGCACTTCCGGCATACTGAACATTGTATTGAAAAAGAATAAAAAGGTGGGATATAGCGGAACTGTCAGAGGTGGAGTTGACGAAAGGGGAAAAATCAATGCCGGGGGCGATATCAACCTGCGGCAGAATAAAGTAAACCTTTTTGCCAATGTCAATTTTAACCAGCGGAAATCAATTTCTGATGGCGTAACCGAAAGGCTTTCAACCTTCAACAAACCAAGTACCGAATTACACCAGTATGACAAAACCACAAACCTGGGGCAATTTGCCTTCGGGCGATTTGGGGCAGATTATTTCATTAATAACAGGAATACACTTACAGGTTCCCTGAACCTTGTACAAGGCAAATTTACCCCCAATACGGTTAGTGATATTTTTGTAGATACACTGTTGGAATCTGGTTCCAAACAATCTTATAGCCAGCGGAATTCCAATACCACCGGTAATTTCAAAAACCTGGGTTCCTCGTTGGGATACAAACACAATTACTCCAAACCGGGTAAAGAATTAACCGCCGACCTCAATTTCAACCAAAGCAAAAATGAAAACAGTAATGATATCCTGACGAATATTTATCCTGTGGCAGGAAGTGAAACCAATGCCCGCGTGTATAACCAGGTCCTGGATGGTGAAGGAAAGAATCGCTTCTTTACAGCTCAGACAGATTTTGTAAACCCACTCACCGAAACTGCGAAGCTGGAAATGGGCTTGCGGGCCCAGTTCAGGACAGTGGATAGCCGTAATGATATTTTCCAGCGCCTGCCCGATGGCACGCTAATTCCATTAAAGGAATTGTCTTCACAATATGTGAATTCCGACCGGGTATTAGCGGGTTATACTTCATTCACCAACAGGTATAAAAAACTGGGGTACCAGGTAGGTTTGCGGTTAGAAAGTTCACAATATGAAGGCACCGTACATTCAACTACAACTTCACAAAAGGATACTTCACAAACCTTTTCCAATAATTTCCCGATAAGCCTTTTCCCCAGTGTATTCCTAAGCTACGACCTGGGTAAACAACAGAGTTTGCAACTTAGTTATACCCGCAGGATAAACCGCCCTAATTTTTTCCAGTTGTTTCCCTTTACCAACTATTCTGATTCGCTTAACCTGACCAGGGGTAACCCAGACCTCCAACCTGAATTTACCAAGTCTCTTGAAATGTCTTATACCAAGAATTTTGAAAACAATAATACATTCCTTGCTTCAGTATACATGAAGCATACCACCAACCAGATAACCAGGATACAGCAAAAAGAACTTAACCCGATTTCAGGTGACACTGTCCTGATCAATACATATACTAATGCAAATAGCAGTTATGTCGGCGGGTTGGAACTTACAACTAAAACCATCCTTAAAAAATGGTGGGAATTAAATGTCAACCTCAACCTGTACACGTCAAAAATAAATATTGTGGACTCAAGCGTTCAGCAGCAGGATAATATGTGGAGTTATTTCTTCAAGGTGAACAATATATTCAGGTTGCCTAAAAATTTCACTTTGCAGCTGAGCGGCGAATACACCTCAAAAACCATCCTGCCACCTGGCGGAAGCAGCAGTGGCGGTGGATTTGGGGGGGGTGGATTCATGGGTGGACCGTCGTCTACTGCACAGGGTTATGTACGCCCGAACTATTACGTTGACCTGTCCTTGAAGTATGAGTTTCTGAAGAATAAAGCAGCAGCATTTACTTTAAGCTGGAATGATATTTTCCGTACCAGGATTTCAGATATACATTCTGAATCAAGCTTTTTCGTTCAGGATGCCAGCCGTGTAAGGGATCCGCAATTCCTTCGCCTGGGTTTCAGTTACCGCTTCGGTAAGTTTGACACATCATTGTTCAAGAAGAAAAATATTAAAGGGGAAATGCAGAATATGCAAAACGCTAATGAAGGGGTCCAGTTTTAACGTTTCTGCTCCGTGGGTACTTTAAGTTGCTGTTCCATGGGTTTAACCATAACCCTGGCAAACTGGATTATAGCTGAGACCAGGAATACCAGTCCAACTATTAAATTAAGTGCACGCTGCCCCGTGTTTAATCTCCTCACCAGCCATTTACCGCCAAAAATGAATAAAATCATTCCGGCAATAGTTCCGGTACCGATCCCTAAAGTATAGATGTTAAAAGAAAGGGAAGTGGATTGAAGCAAATGGATACTTAAAAAATAGCCAGACCAAAGGAACCAAAAAGGAATTTTTAGCGGATTTATTGCGCTCATGGATATACCCAGCCAAAACCGGTTAACTGTATTACTGAGCAAAATGCTTTTTTGACCGGCTTTTTCTTTTTTGGCCGCATTGAAATTACTGATGGCCAGTACCAGAAAAAGTATAACAGATAACCATTCCATGAAATAAAACACCCGTTGGTTTGCCAATAAAAAATCAATACCCTTCAATGAAACCCTGACGAATAGTAATTCTATTATGGACACACCAAATGCAAAGGCCATTGCCTTTTGGACTGATTCCTGCACTGATATCTGCATTGCCGTAATGTTCAGTATACCAAGTGGTATACTGCCCAGAAAACTAATCACCATCCCGACAGTAAAAATTTCAATGGCGTAATTCATTTAATTATTCCCTCTTCCATTCAAAATTACTGTTCTTACAAACATCGGGCGATCTTCATTATAAGTCATATAAAGAATGCCTTTTTACCTGGCCATTACTTTCAGTTCAATATTTACGTTATCAGCAAGGGAAATACTATTGCTTCCGACTTTATAATCAAGCCGGTTTAGGGTAAATTCCCCTTCAAATAAGACACCGCCGTTTACTTGTTTTGCGGTAAAAGGAATATCAATTGTACGGCTAACACCTTTTAAAGCCAATTCACCATGAAGGATAAACGAACCTGGTGTATTTCCGGATCGTACTGTTTCACTTTTTATGGTAATCATGGGGAAATGTCCTGCATCAAAATAATCTTCAGATTTCAGGTGCCTGTCGCGGGCACTAATCCCTGTATTTATGGTGGAAGCAGCAATGCTGGCATCGAAATGTGACTGCATAATATTTTTAGGGTCAAAACTGATGTGACCTTCCAATCCTTTAAAAGTGCCAGTGGTAGTAAACCCGAAATTGCGGATTGAAAACCTTACAGAAGATGCATTATCATCAGGCTGAAGTATTTGGGATAGCAGCTTACCGGGAAGAAAGCCGGCCAAAAATACCAGTATTATATACCAAATTGACTTCATAAAATCAGAAAGCAATATTATATACAATTAACACACCGCCTATGCTAATTGTTTCTATAGCCTGCAACAGGGGGCCTGTTTTATAAAATAATTCTGAAATCCCTGATTTCAACCAATTCCTATAGATTTACAAAAAAATATTGCTGCATGCAGGTTCCTACTATGGCTCAGCTGATGGCGTCAGGAGAAACACCCGAAGTTCTTTTTTGGGTTGGCTGCGCCGGAAGTTTTGATCAACGTGCCCAAAAAATCACAAAAGCATTTGCACTTATTTTAAATACGGTAGGAATCAAATTTGCCATTTTAGGTAAGGAAGAAATGTGCACCGGCGATCCTGTCCGGAGGGCTGGCAATGAATTTATGTTCCAGATGATGGCTTACCAGAATATCCAGGTCCTGAATGGTTATGGCATTAAAAAAATCGTAACCACCTGCCCGCACTGTTTCAATACCCTTAAAAATGAATATGCAGAATTAGGCGGCCATTATGAAGTAATGCATCATGCCAGTTTCCTGCAAAAGTTGATCGATGATGGCCGGATTAACCTTAAAGAAGGCGGCAGTTTTAAAGGGAAGAAGATCACTTACCACGACAGTTGTTACCTGGGCCGTGCAAATGGCATTTATGAGGCACCCAGGAAAGTCCTGGAAGCACTGGATTCCGAATTGGTTGAAATGAAAAGATGCCGCAGTAACGGACTATGTTGCGGCGCCGGCGGTGCCCAGATGTTCAAGGAAGAAGAAAAAGGCAGCACCCGTGTAAACTGGGAACGTACTAATGATGCCCTTGAAACGGGCGCAGTTGTTATTGCTTCAGCATGCCCTTTCTGTAATACGATGATGACCGATGGTATCAAGACCAAAGAGAAGGAAGAAAGTGTCCAGGTGCTGGACATTGCCGAGATGATTGCCGCGAGCTTATAGTTTTATCTCCAGGATAGTACCGGCAATATACCGCGGTCCGTTGTCCTTATTGAAATAATATACCACCAAAACACGGTTCCTGTCTAATTGTACCGGCCAGGTATAACCGATATCACCATTACCGCCATCGTCGCGAAGTACAATTTCCAGGGAAGTCGCAAAATCTGTGCATTCTGCATTCAGGATGCGGGCACGGATACCAAATGGCTGATGCCTGTATCCATAGGTAAGCAGGACCCTGTTATCCGGAAGGCGCAAAGCGTTCAGCGGATGCCCCTGGAAGCCCATGGATTCCCACTTGAATGTTTTTCCGCCATCCTTTGAACGGGCAATGCAAGCTTTGTCATCGTAATTGGCAGTCCGTAAAAAAGCAACGATATCACCTTTGGGCGTTTCATAAACGGAAGTTTCATTAAACATTACAGTAGCATCTTCTGCAACTATACCTGAGTATTTCCAGGTAGATCCTTTATCGGTTGATACCAGGAGATGATTGGAAGTCCTTCCGGCAGTATCCATAGCCGCTACCACCCACAATATGCGACCATCCTTTGCTTCATAAAGCGCCCCCCTGTTATAAGCCGGAACCGGATTACCTAAAGCAGTTAACATCTTTTCCGGTGCAATATTAGGCGGATAAACAGGGCCCTTCCAGCTATTTCCACCATCCTTTGACCGAATGAGGTATCCACCGAGAAAAACGGCTTCACCAGCCGGAAAATAGGGCTTCTTTAAATTAGGTATTCCATCGGGGCGGACAAAAGCCCAGCCATAGCTGGCACAAAGCAAGGTGCCGTCACGTAATTGCAATAAACAGGGATCCTGAGAACCACCATAAGGGTGGGCATAGATCAGTTCAGGTTCTTTGGTCCAGGTTTGGGCATCCCTGGAACGAACCATTACCAGGTAGCTGTTTGGATCTGTATGGCTTGTACCCTTCTCACCAAAAATTTTCCTGTCCGGCGCCCTGCGAAAAGCTACCAGCAATTCTCCGTCGGGTCGTTTTACAACTGATGGAAAAGACGCATAGAATGCAGTATCCTTGTAGATTACAACATCTTTCAATTTGCGGACACCAGGAATACTACCTGGTGCCGGTACAAATGCAGTCAAAAGCCCGATACAACAAACTGTGGCAGACTTAATTATTTGCCCTAAACTGACCATGCCTTTTAATTAAAAATGTAAGTACAATGAGGATTAATTAAACTTGAAAGAATACAAATCTGCATCCTTCATTAAAAAATGTAACCGTACAGGTTTTGAAGCGAGTGATTCCAGGCTCTGGCCTCCTTTCCAGGAAACAACCCTTTTTATTTCATTGCCAATTATTTCCCGGGAATCATCCATTGTAAACCCTGGAATTGCTTTACCGTTTTGGTCCTGGATTTCAATACGGATTTCACCAGCAGCGGATGTTGCGTAATTGATCTCTAACTCCTTCCCGGAAAATACAAAAGGTTTGGTAATAAGTTCTCCGCCCTTATAAGGCGCTGAAACAGCTGTAAATCCATCCAGCCTTAAGGAATACCGTTTAATGTGTGCTGTATTCTGGGCATAGTCTTCATTAACATATACAGACATTTCAGTAGGACTTGTTTGTACAACATTCAATGCGGGATAATTTGATCGCGATACCCAATTTGCCAACCCGATCCCGGGACGGATGAAAGACTCCATAAATAACCTGTCGTACCGGCTGCCACCGCGACTTGACATAAGAATAACATCTGAACAATCCTTATAATATTGGGGATCAACATTCAAAGCCTTTGCTTCGGCATCAGATATAACCTGGCGACCGGGCATAAATCGCGCCCCTATTGCAAGATAAATTTGCTGAGCCCTGAAATAGGGACTTGTCTGCTGGGTATAAAGATGCTCAAAGGGTGTATCACCAAATGTCATAGCGACCGGCTCCGTCCAGTTAATAAAATCTTTGGATGTTGTCCTGCTGACTGACCTGAACCCGCTGTAACCTCCACCAGACCAGGTACGGAAATAACAGACATATTGCCCTTCAGTTTCTGACCAGAACGATACGTTTTGCGAGTCAAATGCCCCTTTCTTAAAAACAGCATCCTGCTTTAATCGTTTCCAATGGATACCATCCGCGGAAACATAAGCAACCAGGCCGGATTTTTCAATTCCACCCAGCGCTTTATATTTTTCTTCCGGCTTTGCATTTGGATTTAAATCAAGGAAAGGGCTGAAATTATGTGTTACCGGAGCGTCATTGGCAAGTATTATGTTGTTTTCCAAAGAGCCATTAATTGAATGGATTTTCAAGCCCGGTTTAACCCAATGGATACCATCCACGGATTCAGCATAACAAGTCACTTCAGCATCGTTTCCATCATTACCAGAGACAGGGATACCCCTGTAATAAGCCCGGTAGATGTTGCTATCTTTAATGATAGTGCAATAAGCACTGAACCGTCCTTCCCAGGGTTTATCAAATTGTAACACCGGGCCTTCATTGCGCGGTATTTGAAGTTTAATATTTGCATTGATCAGTTTATCCACTAAATAATTATCAACAAATATTTCCCTTCTATTACCAACCTGGACAACAGCCGCATTTTGTCCAAAGGTTGTTAACGCATTTATGGCAAAACATAAAAATGCAAGGTTTTTAATCATTAAATACCTGTTCATCTGATACCTGATTATTTTATTAAGTGTTTTTTCCGGGAGGGTCCGGTTATGCGGAAGAAGTTAGCTGTTTTTCCGGAAACGGTCCTCTTTGCCTCCCCGATACTACCTCTTTGGGTCCTCTTTGGCTCCTCGGCCCCGGAGGTCTTTCCGAGGACCCAAAGAGGACCCAAAGAGGACCCAAAGAGGACCCAAAGAGGTGTTTTCGAGGTAAAATGGACATTCATCACAGGAATGAGTACAAACCGTCACAGGAATGAATATAGACCATCACATAAATGAAGGGAAATAGTGGTTCTGGTTTGATTTTTGTTTTCCGGGTTACTGCCCAAGGAGTGTTTGAATAGAATATCAATTCATACACATTTCATTAACTTTATACAACACAGTGCTTCAGGATATTTAGAATGATGGCAGTGCTGGAGCCAGAAAAGGGTATCAACAACTACAAATATGAAATCCATTGGAAGTTCAGTCTGGAAACTGCTGTTATTACGCGGTATCCTGGCCCTCCTGTTCGGGCTGCTGGCTGTATTTTTACCAGCAATTACATTTTCCACCATTATTTTATGGCTTGGCGCCTGGCTCGCCATTAACGGGGTATTGATGATGGTTGGCTCTTTCCAGGATAAAGCGGAGGACAAAAACTGGTGGATAGCGATGTTGGCCGGAATTGTAAGCCTGCTTTTAGGAATTTATACCTTCATGAACCCTACTGTAACCGGTGCCATTATTATCGTTTACCTGGCTATCTGGTCATTAATTGTGGGCATTGCAGAAATTGTATTTGCTATCAGGATCAGGAAAGAAATTAAAGGGGAAGGCTGGCTGATCGCAGGAGGGGTTTTGTCAATAATTTTCGGGGTATTATTACTTGCAAACCCAATCCAGGGAGCCATTACCTTAACATTACTGCTGGGTATTTATGCATTCATCTATGGTTTATTCCTGGTTATCCTGGCAATGCGTATACGAAAAACCCTGATTCACCTGTAAATAGTAACTTTGCCCTATGAACCTTGCATACCAGGAATTATTACCCCAGGATTTCGCCCCTTCATCAAGAGTATGGATATACCAGTGCAACCGGCTTTTTGGTATGGGCGAAGTAATCGAAGTTGACAATATCCTTCAATCTTTTGTGAAACAATGGCAAACCCATGGAACACCGGTAAAAGGATTCGCCACTGTATTTTTCGGTCAGTTCATTATTATAATGGCCGACGAAACCGGGGAAGGTGTCAGTGGCTGCAGCACGGACAGCAGTGTCCGCGTGATAAAGCAAATTGAGCAACAATTTAAAGTAACCCTTTTCGACAGGCAATTACTTGCATTTGTTGTAAAAGACAAAGTCCAGTTGATTCCATTGGCACAATTGAAACCAGCTGTTGAAAGCGGGATTTTACCCGTGGACAGTCTTTACTTTAATAATATGGTAGCCAACAAAAAAGAACTTGAAGAAAACTGGATTATCCCTTTATCCAAAAGCTGGTTGAAAAACCGGTTAAACCTAACCGGTAGTAAGGCGGGTTAATATTTCAGGTCCCGAATTGGAGGGAGAAAACGGTCCCCTCGCCTATTACAGACTGAACCTGTATATTACCCTTATGCAGCATCATAATTTGTTTGCAAAGGCTAAGCCCGATACCGCTGCCTGTTTTCTTTGTACTGAAGAACGGAATGAAAATTTTCTCCATCACTTCCTGCGACATACCGGCCCCGTTGTCGGCGACTTTAATTATGGTTTTCCGGTTGGGTCCTGTTGCAGCAGAAAGGATAATTTTCGGATGTTCACTTTCCCTCACAGCATCCATGGCATTCACCATTAAATTAATAAGCACTTGCTCAAGAAGGTTAATATCAGCTTCAAGAAATAATTCAGGCTCTTTAAGGATAATCTCCAGTTCAAAGTTTTTCTGTTCAAACGTAGGCTGCATGAGCTGCTGGAGGTTACGGAACAATTCCAGCACATAAATTTTTTCGAGGTGCAGTTCACTTATTTTATTAAGGTTCCGGTATGTTTCAGCAAATCTCAAAAGGCCTTCACTGCGGCGCTTAATTGTTTCAATGCCCAGTTCGAGGTCTTCCAGTGTGCTGTTCTTATCTTCAACTTCCCTTGCAGCGGCATGCAGCCTGTTCTTTAAGGTGTCGGCCAGGGATGAAATCGGTGCTACTGAATTCATGATTTCGTGGGTCATAACGTTCAGCAGTTTCTGCCAGGCTTTTGATTCAGTTTCATCGAGGGCTTCATTCACATTCTGGAATGCAATCAGCTTATATTGCTTGTCGTCAGTCTGGAATGCAGTACAGGAAACAAGTACTTTAAAGCTACCCTTATCCAGCTGGGCAGCTGCAACCTTAGCTTCACCCGGCCTGATGCTGGTAACCACTTTATATAAGCCGGCATCGCGCTTTTCCAGGGAATGCACTGTTTTTAAATAAGGCAAGTGCAACATCCGCTTTAAGGATTCATTCATCCAAACGACCTGTCCATCTTCTGTTTCATATGAAAGAATTCCCGTATCGACCAACTCCAGTATTTTTTGCAGGTATTGGTATTGGGTTTCCTTTTCCTTACTGATTACTTTAAACGTGGAGTTGATCTCATTAAATCCATGCCGCAATGGCTGCAATTCAGCCGGGGCGTGCTTTACATCAAAATAACGCGAGAAGTCACGGTAATGGACCGATTCTACAAACTGGTCAAGTTCAACCTGGGCCTTTTGCTGGTAACGGTACAGGTCAGATAATTGGTAAATCAAAACCGGCACCACAATTAACAGGAATTTATATTGCTGGTTAACCAGTAACCAGGCAGCTACACAAAGCACTGCAAACATCAGCATCACTTTCAGGAACAACCTGTTTTCACCTTTCTTAAATATCATATTTACTGAGTCTTCTGTACAAGGCAGTACGCGTTAAACCAAGCTCTTTAGCAGCTTTGGTAATATTTCCATTATGTTTTTCTATAACTTTAAGAATAGTATTTTTCTCGATAGCACTAAGCTTCAATTCAGAAGGTTCCTCATTCTGGTCAGTAGCAAATTCTATGGGAGAAAATAAAAGGTCACTGGCTTTCAGCTCATCGCCTTCAGCCATGATAACAGCCCGTTCGATGGTATACTGAAGTTCCCTGACATTACCCGGGAATGCGTAGGATAATAATTTATCATTAGCAGTTTCGTCGAATTTCAATTGCGGCTTCATATACTTTTTACTGTACATCGCATTAAAATAATTTGCCAGTAACAGTATATCCTTACCCCTTTTCCGCAGCGGCGGCATAATAATCTCCACTGTATTGATGCGGTAAATAAGGTCTTTCCGGAACCGGTTTTCATTGGCCAGTTCAGAAATAGGAAGGTTTGTTGCGCATATCAGGCGAACGTCAATAGGAATGGGTGTATTCGTCCCCAACCTGGTCACCTGGCGATTCTGTAAAACGGAAAGTAATTTGGCTTGTTGCTGTAAACTGATATTACCAATTTCATCCAGGAAGACGGTTCCCCCATTTGCTGCTTCAAACCTGCCGGCCCTGTCTTCACGGGCATCCGTAAACGCACCCTTACGGTGGCCGAATAATTCAGATTCAAACAGCGAATCAGTCAGTGCCCCCACATCCACTTTTACAAAAGGTTTGTCGGCCCTAAGGGAATGCTGGTGAATGGCTTTTGCGATAAGGTCTTTACCTGTGCCATTTTCTCCCAGGACAAGAATATTAGCATCAGTTGGGGCGATCTTTTCAATTTTATAAAAGATAGCCTGCATCTGTTCTGAATTACCCAGCAATTCATTCCCGATCAGGGTACCTGCCGCAGAACTCCTTTCGCCAGAATGTTCACCGTCCCGCTTTTTAAGTACTTCCTTAATAGTGGCAATCAACCGGTCATTATGCCAGGGTTTTACCACAAAGTCTGAAGCTCCGTCCTTAAGCGATCTTACGGCAAGATCCACATCCCCATAAGCAGTGATCATAATAACGGAAGCGTCAGATTTCAGTTCTTTTACTTTTCGTAACCAGAACAACCCTTCATTACCTGTATTAATGGAACTGGTAAAATTCATATCCAGCAGGATAACATCAAATTTCCGGCTGCTCAGCAATTGCTGTAACAATTGTGGGTTCTTTTCCGTCACAACATCTTTAACTTCTGTTTTCAACAGAAGGCGAACGGCTGTTAACACATCTGTGTCATCATCCACAACAAGTATTGAGGCATTTTTTAACGTCATAATATTTCAGCACAATGATAATATTATTACAAAACCGAACAGCATTTTTTATTTCATTTCAGCAAGATTAATATGGGATACCAAAAGCGGACAGTAATTGTATCAAAATCGTACAGTGGTTTTTTTCAAAAGATTACAACTTATTGATTTTTAATAATTTAAAATATGGCACGGGGTTTATCTTAATAGAATCAGAATAAAAAAAGCAGGAAACGAAAAATTAGATTACCGTGGATAGAGTTATCGAAAAAAAGAAGTGGTCGGCCAAGAGAATTCTGACCATTGCAGGAATTACCGGGCTTGTGGCATTGATCGGCGGGAGCTACTTTGCCACCTCTGGCAACAGCCGGCTGAATGTGGATACCGAAAGGATTACGATTACTGAAATCAAAAAAGGCATTTTCCAGGAAAACATCCCCGTAAATGGCATTGTCCTTCCTGTATCGACAATATACCTGGATGCTACCGAAGGTGGCCGGGTGGAAGAGAAATTTGTGGAGGACGGTGCTATCATGAAAAAAGACCAGCCGATCCTTCGCCTAAGCAATACCGACCTGGAACTCAGCCTTTCCAACCAGGAAACCCAGGTATTCAATGTTTTAACCCAGATGCAGATTTCCAAAAATAATGCTGACCAGAATACCATCACCCGGTTAAACCAGATGGCTGAAGTTGATAACGCTGCTAAAGAAGCTGAACGGGTGTATACAGTGAACAAGAAATTATACGACCAGAAAGCTATTGGCTTGCAGGAATACAAATCTTCCCAGAACCTGATGGAATACCAGGCTACCCGCAAGAAATTAACGGTTGATATCCTTAGGAAGGATTCAATTTCCAATCGCCAGCAATTGTCACAGATGCAGCAGTCTTATGAAAGAATGCAAAATGCATTGCAACTGATGCGCAAGAAAGTCGGCGACCTGGTTGTCCGGGCGCCTGTTGATGGCCAGCTGACTTCATTGGATGCTGAAATCGGGCAGTCAAAAAACAAAGGGGAACGCCTTGGGCAGATAGATGTACTAAGTGGTTATAAAGTTCGCGTAGATGTAGATGAACATTATATTTCAAGGATTTTCACCGGACTGAAGGGTACTTTTAATTATGCCGGCAAAGATTACCTGCTTACGATTAAAAAAGTGTACACCCAGGTAACAAATGGCCGTTTCCAGGTAGATATGGAATTTGCCGGTGAAGTACCCAAAGGTATACGACGGGGCCAGACCCTGCAGATCAGGCTGGCATTAAGTGATGAGAAGCAGGCAATATTGCTCGCCAAAGGTGGATTTTACCAGCAAACCGGTGGTAACTGGATCTTCAAACTGAATGATGCAGGAACCATGGCCTATAAAGTAGACATCCAGCTGGGAATGCAAAGTCCGGATAATTATGAAGTCTTAAGCGGGTTGCAGCCTGGCGATAAAGTTGTGACAAGCAGCTATGAAAATTATGGAAACATGCAGGAGTTGGTCCTGAAAAAACAATAGCCATTAACCATTAAACCTTTTTTTATGAAGCAACAATTATTAAGATTTTCAATGCTGCTTTGCATGCTGGCTATATATTCAACTTCCTGCCAAAGCAAAGAATTCTGCACCTTAACGGGGCCAGGATACCTGCAGACCAAATCAGCGGTCATATCAGCTGAAGAAAACCCGGCTGTCCGGGTAACGCCTGAATCTGCACTAACTTTTTTATTATCTATATAATCTAACAAATCAAACAATATGATCAAGATCACCAACCTGGAAAAAATTTATCGCACTGAAGAAGTGGAAACAGTCGCACTTAACAAATTATCATTCGAAGTTAAAGAAGGTGAGTTTGTTGCAGTAATGGGGCCCTCAGGTTGCGGCAAATCAACTTTGCTGAATATCCTCGGACTTCTTGATGATCCTGATGCGGGTAGTTTTTTGTTTAATGGTATTGAAGTAGCCAAATTCAATGAAAGGAAAAGGGCCGACCTGCGTAAACACAATATTGGTTTTGTGTTCCAGAGTTTCAACCTGATTGATGAACTGACCGTATTTGAAAATGTTGAATTGCCCTTAATTTATACCGGGGTAAAAACTGCGGAACGCAAAAGGATTGTGGAAGAAGCACTCGATAAAATGCAAATAATGCATCGCCGCAACCACTACCCACAGCAGCTTTCAGGGGGCCAGCAACAACGGGTGGCTGTTGCCAGGGCAGTGGTAAACAACCCTAAATTGATCCTTGCTGATGAGCCTACCGGAAACCTCGACTCAAGCAATGGCAACGAAGTAATGCAACTCCTTACTGACCTGAATGAACAGGGCACTACCATTGTGATGGTTACACACAGTGAACACGACGCCAGGTACAGTCATCGTGTGATCAGGATGCTCGACGGGCAAACAGTTATGGAAAACCTGATGGCCTGATAAATCTTCAATTTAAATTTCTATGTGGAAGAATTACCTTATCATATCATTTAGAAATCTTACAAAAAACAAAAGTTTTTCTATAATAAATATAGCCGGACTATCCATAGGCATGACTGCTACAATGCTAATCCTGCTGTGGGTATACAATGAATATTCATGGGATAAGTCATATGCAAAATATGACCAGGTTTACCACGTAATGTGCAACCGGAATTTCAATGGCCAAACGACCACTGGCCCGGACATGATGTATCCCCTTCCGGAAGCAGCTAAATCTGCCATTCCGGAAATTGAACATGCAGCCATTGCCAGTTTCGGCGAAACAACCTTACTCAGTCATGATGATAAAAGATTAAACAAAAACACCATTACTGTATCACCAGAATTCCTGGATATTTTCAATTATGAATTTATTGAAGGGAATGCTGCTGCGGTTAAGGATCCTGGTGCAATAATCCTTACAGAAAGCACGGCAAAAGCACTGTATGGCAAAACAAATATTTATAACCAGCCCATATTGATCAATAATGGAAGAACCGCTTTTATAAAAGGTGTAATCAAAGATGTACCCCAAAACTCCACACTCCAGTTTGAAGCGATCATACCCTTTAATACTTCCTCCCCACAAATTAAAGAATCTGAAAACGATTGGACAAACTGCGGCAACCGGGTTTTCTTCAGCATAAGGAAAGGTGCGGATATTCCCAAGCTGGAGTCTTCCATTCTTGCGCTGGTCAGGGCGAGGAGCAAAAGCGACAACCCGACAACAAAAGGAAGTATCATCCTGCATCCAATGAAAAAATGGAGGTTGTATGAGGAGTTCCGGGATGGCAGGAATACCGGTGGCAGGATTCAATATGTTAAACTATTCACCTGGATTGCCATAATTATCCTTGTAATAGCTTGCGTAAATTTCATGAACCTGTCAACTGCCAGGTCTGAAAAAAGGGCCAAAGAAATTGGCATCAGGAAAACCCTTGGCTCTGAAAGAAAACAATTGCTTTCCCAATTCCTGGTGGAATCCCTATTACTCTCAATTATAGCTTTTTTATTTGCCGGGCTGTTAGTAATACTGATTGTTCCCTATTTCAGTACTGTACTGCATGAAACCATCTTAATCCCTTACCAAAAACCATTTATGTGGCTGGGAATTACCAGCCTGGTCCTGGTAACAGGTTTGATGGCTGGTAGTTATCCAGCGATGTACTTATCAGGATTTAACCCAATTAAGGTTTTAAAGGGAAATGCACAGCCAGGAAAGCAGGCATTACTACCAAGAAAAATGCTGGTTACCCTTCAGTTCATCGCATCCATTATTCTCATCACAGCGACACTGATTATTTATCAGCAGTTAAAATATGTTATGAATCGCGAGATTGGCTACGACCGGGATAACCTGGTGATGGTCAATTCCTCGCCCGATACAGACAAGCATTTTTCCGCCTTTAAGAATGAACTCCTGCAATCCGGGGCAGTTGCTGCAGTATCGCGAACATCCAGTCCCATTACCACTTTGCTTGGATACACATCCGGCATTCAATGGAAAGGAGCACCGGAAAATGGCAACCTGGTGATTGGATTCCTTTTCGCTGATGAAGATTTTTCAAAAACACTGAAAGCCATGATGGTTGAAGGCCGTGATTTCAGGAATGGAGACAGTGCAGCAGTTATATTTAATAAGGAAGCCATTAAACTGATGGGTATTGAATCTCCGGTTGGTAAAACCATAACATGGGCCGGACAGGAAAGGACTATTGTCGGAGTCATTGATAATATGATTTTCACTTCACCCTATGAAGCAGCCTCACCAATTATGGTAAGCTATACAAAAGATTGGTCAGGCAGTACTATGATCAGGTTAAATAAGGGTACAGAAATAAAAAAAGCCATTTCAGGTATTGAAGACATCTATAAAAAATACAGTGCCGCCTATCCGTTTGAAATGAAGTTTTCGGATAAGGAATTCGACCTGAAATTTTCCAATGAAAAAATGATTGGCAGTTTATCTATTGTCTTCTCAGGCCTGGCCATTTTTGTATGTTGCCTGGGCCTCTTCGGGTTAGTTTCTTTTTCCATTGAAAAAAGGACCAAGGAAATTGGCATCCGGAAAGTTTTGGGGGCATCTGTAAGGCACCTGTTAATAATAATGTCAAAAGAATTCCTTGTGCTGGTTGCAATTGCCTTCCTGGTGGCAATCCCGATTTCCTGGATGGCCATGAATAAATGGCTGGAAAATTTCAGCTATCGCACCAATATCAACCTGGGCGTCTTCATCCTGGTGGGCATCCTTACACTGGTCATAACGATTATTACTGTGAGTTTAAATGCAGCAAAAACAGCTTTGAGCAACCCGGTCAAATCCCTGCGTTCAGAATAAAAAACATTATATGCAATTGAATTACCTGAAAATCGCCTGGAGAAACCTGGTCAAAAACAGGTTCTTTACATTGCTGAATATTGCCGGCCTTGCCGTTGGTGTAGCCTGTTTCCTGCTGATCTGCCTGTATGTAACCGATGAACTCAGTTATGACCGCTACCATGAAAAAGCCGACAGGATCTACAGGATCAATTCAGACATCATCTTCGGCGGAACTGAATTAAAGCTGGCGGTAGCTTCTGATCCCATGGGAGCAGCATTGAAGAAAGATTATCCTGAGGTAGAAGAATTTGCGCGCATCTACGCCTCAGAAGGTTCAAAAATGATAAAGAAAAGCAATGCCTTCATCCAGGAACAAAATGTAGCTTATGCCGACTCCACTTTTTTTGATGTATTTACATTTCCAGCAGTAGAAGGCGATACACATACTGCATTAAATGAACCCAATACTGTAGTTATATCTGCATCAGCAGCTGATAAATATTTTGGCACCACCCATGCTATGGGCAAATTTGTAGAATTAAATGACGATAAACATACTTTATACAAAGTAACGGCAGTGATCAAAGACATGCCGTTAAATTCCCATTTCAGGTATGATTTCCTTTTCTCCATGGACAATGTGGATTATGGTTTCGGCAATTACCTGAGCCACAATTTTGTCACCTTCCTGCTGTTTAAAAAAGGCACTGACATAAAAGCATTTGAGAAGAAATTCCCAGCGTATGTCAACAAATATATTTTACCACAGGCGCAGGGCATGATGCAGATAAAGAGCATGGAAGAATTTGAAAAACAGGGCAATAAACTTGCCTACCACCTGATTCCTTTGACAGATATACACCTGCGTTCGGACCGATCTGCTGAATTAAGTGTAAATGGGAATATACAATACGTGTACATCTTTTCCGCGGTGGCCATATTCATCCTGTTAATAGCCTGTGTAAACTTCATGAACCTGTCAACAGCCCGTTCCGCGAACCGTTCCAGGGAAGTTGGCATAAGGAAAGTATTGGGTTCAGAAAAAAATACCCTGGTAAGGCAGTTCCTGGCAGAATCGACCCTGGTTTCATTTATCGCCATTTTATTTGCAGTGGGCATTACAATCCTGTCACTCCCCTATTTCAATGGTATTTCCGGCAAAACGATATCCATATCGAAAATCGGTAGTCCCGGCTTTTTAGTATTCCTGGTTTGTTTACCATTTGTTATTGGGTTATTAGCAGGAACCTATCCCGCTTTTTACCTGTCATCCTTCAACCCCATTACTGTATTAAAAGGAAAACTAAATGCAGGGGCGAAAAAAAGCAGGCTACGTAGTGCCCTGGTCGTATTCCAGTTTGCGACCTCTATTATTTTAATGGCAGGTACTATTGTGGTGTATAAACAACTCAATTATATCCAGAACAAAAAAATCGGATTTAATAAAGAGCAGGTGTTGACCGTAGAAGGGACCTGGACATTGGGTAATAAATACCAGGCTTTCAGGAATGAGATCGAAAAGATTCCCGGCGTAAGCGGCAGTACACAGGCCGGTTACCTGCCGGTGGGTTCGAGTTCAAGAAGTGATAATACTTTTTTCAAGGAAGCGGTGATGGATGTAAAAGGCGGGTTCAACATGCAGCACTGGCGGGTTGATGAAAATTATATTCCGCTCATGGGCATGGAGATTGTGGCCGGAAGGAATTTCTCGAAAGCCTTTGGATCAGATTCAAATGCCATCATCATCAATGAGAGTACTGTACAGTTATTGGGGTATAAAAACCCGGTTGGGCAAATCATTTATTCCGGGGACAATCAGGGGCAGGCACCAGTGCCAAAGACCATTATTGGCGTGGTGAAAAATTTCAATTTCGAATCGATGAAACAAAGGATTGCCCCACTCTGCTTAACACTGGGTAATGCCAATTGGGTTACTGCATTCAAGGTAGACAGCCATAACATTCCTGCCACTATCAGGGAAGTAGAAAAAAAATGGACGGCGATGGCACCCGCCATGCCGTTCCGGTACGATTTCCTCGATGAAGCATTTTCTAATATGTACAATGCAGAACAGAGAGCAGGAAAGGTTGTGCTGAGTTTTTCTATCCTGGCCATTGTAATAGCCAGCCTTGGGCTCTTTGGACTTGCATCATATATGGCAGAACAAAGGACTAAGGAAATCGGAGTTAGGAAAGTACTGGGTGCAACAGTAAGCAATATTGTAACCATGATGTCGAAAGACTTTATGAAGCTGGTAGGTATCGCAGCAGTTTTTGCGATTCCCCTGGCCGCATGGCTCATGCATTTCTGGCTACAGGATTTTGCCTACAGGATAAATTTAAGCTGGTGGTTTTTTGCAGTAGCCAGTATTATGGCCATACTCATTGCCCTATTCACAATAAGTTTCCAGGCTATAAAATCCGCCCTGACCAACCCGGTAAAAAGTTTACGATCAGAATAATAGAAAAATATGTTACTGAATTATTTCAAAATAGCATTTAGGAACCTGCTAAAAAGCAAAGGGTTTTCATTGATCAATATTATCGGGTTGTCAATCGGAATGGCAAGTGCCATATTGATCATGCTCTGGATTAATGATGAAGTGAGCTATGACCAGTTCCATGAAAAGAAAGACCGGATATATGAAGCCTGGAACCGGAACACTTATGATGGCCAGCTATCGGCCTGGAATACTACACCGAAGGTGCTTGCTAAAACCATGCAACAGGATTTTCCGGAATTGGAAAAAACAGTACGGGTTAACTGGCCAAGCAATTTTTTAATGACAGTGGGTGAAAAAAGTGTAATGATTTCAGGCAATATTGTTGATTCAGGTTTCTTACAGGTATTTAGTTTTCCGGTACTTAAAGGTGATGCTGCTACAGCTTTATATGATAATTCCTCCATTGTAATTACACGGAAACTGGCCCTGAAATTATTCGGAACAGAAGACGCTATCGGTAAAAATATTAAAATAGATACCAGGGACAATTTCACGGTTTCGGCAATATTAAAAGATTTACCAACAAACTCCAGATTCAATTTCGAATTCCTGGTGCCCTGGAGTTACCTGCGCAAGACGGGAGGAGATGATGAATACTGGGGAAATAATTCAACCCAAACATATGCCTTATTAAAGCCCAATACTAACCTCGAAGCTGTTCAAACCAAGATGAAAGGCTTGCGCAAAAAATATGATAAGGATGAACCAAAAGGGGAATTTTTCCTTTATCCGATAAAACGGTGGCGCCTGTATTCCAATTTTGAAAATGGCAAAGAATCCGGTGGCTTAATTGAATACGTAAAAATATTCAGCCTGATTGCGGTTTTCATCCTGCTTATTGCATGTATCAATTTCATGAACCTCAGTACAGCAAGAAGCGAAAAAAGAGCAAAGGAAGTCGGCATCAGGAAAGTGATTGGCGCTATGAAAGCGAACCTGATCGGACAATTTTTAGGCGAATCCATTTTAATCTCTTTCCTTGCTGGAATCCTGGCCCTTTTCCTGGTTCAACTTTCCTTACCGGCATTTAATAATCTAACTAATAAAACATTAGCCATTCAATTTACAGATCCGGTATTCTGGGCTATGTTTTTAGGCTTCATTCTTGTAACAGGCATTATTGCAGGCAGTTACCCGGCATTTTATCTTTCTTCATTTAAACCAACCAGTGTATTAAAAGGGACTTTCAAAAAAGTAAACGCAGTTGTTACTCCCCGGAAAATGCTGGTAGTAGTGCAATTCAGTTTTGCAATAATGCTGATCCTAAGCACTATTGTTGTGAGTAAACAACTGAAATATGCACAGGACCGCCATTCCGGCTATGCAAAAGACAACCTGGTTTACCATTTTACAACCGGCGACATCGAAAAAAATTATCAACTCATTAAGCAGGAATTGCTGTCATCCGGTGTTGCAAAATCTGTCACAAAGACCAGTGCCCCACTTACCCAGGGCTGGAGTAACAGTTGGGGTTTTCAATGGGCGGGCAAACCAGCCGACGATAAAACCATTTTTGACCGGTTTTGTGCAGACGAAGACCTGGTAACAACCGCCGGATTGCAATTGGTACAGGGTCGCGATTTTGACCTGGAAAAATTCCCAACGGATTCATTGGGTATCTTATTAAATGAATCTGCCGTTAAGGCAATGGGACTAAAAGACCCGATTGGTGCGCAAATCGGCGACAATGGTGAGCAATGGCATGTGGTTGGAGTATTCAAGGATTTTATACTGCAGTCACCCTTTTACCCTACCAAACCGATGGTAGTAGAAGGAGCAAAAGCCTGGTTCAATGTGATCCATTTTAAATTAAATGGCCAAAACAACACAGCAGCTAACCTTAAAAAGGCAGAATCGATCTTTAAAAAATATAATCCGAATTATCCTTTTGAATACAAATTCATTGATGAGGAATATGCCCATAAGTTCCAGAATGAACAGAAAATCGCAAAGCTTTCTGGCTTATTTGCAGCCTTAACCATATTTATCTCCTGCCTGGGATTATTTGGCCTGGCTACCTATATGACTGCTACCCGCGTTAAAGAAATTGGCGTCAGGAAAGTATTGGGCGCTTCAGTTGGTTCAATAACCGGATTATTATCCAAAGATTTTATAAAGCTGGTATTAATTGCTTTCGTTATAGCCAGTCCGATATCCTGGTGGGCCATGGACAGCTGGTTAAAAAACTATCCATACAGGACGGCTATTGAATGGTACCTGTTTTTAATTACGGGTGTACTTGCTTTATTTATCGCACTTGTAACGGTTAGCTTCCAGGCAATTAAAGCAGCAATTTCAAACCCTGTAAACAGTTTGCGGTCGGAATAAACCGACATTAAAAAAACAAACATGTTCAGATTGTACACCAAAATTGCGTGGCGGAACCTGGTCCGGAATAAAATCTATTCCGTGATCAATGTAGCCGGGCTGGCATTAGGCATCACAGCCTTTTTGCTGATACTGGAATATGTTAGTTTTGAAAAAAGCTATAACAATTTCCATAAGAACCTGCGCAATATTTACCGGTTGATCAATGAAGATGTAAAAGGTGTCACCTGGCCGCAGGTAGAGCCCGGCTGGGCGATGAAGGCCAAGGAGAGCCTGCCGGAGATCACGAGCTATTGCCGGTTTGAAGAAGGCACGGCAAAAGGCATTGTAAGGGCAGATGGTGAAAATACCGAGCCCTTCAGGGAATCAGATATCGGATATGCCGAAGGGAACTTCTTTGAGTTTTTTGATTTCAACCTGCTGAAAGGACAGGCAGCCGCATTGAAGGCACCGAATACCGTTTTCATTTCGCAGAAAACAGCCACCAAGTATTTTGGGAACACAGATCCCATTGATAAGGTAATGACCCTCAGCAACCAGTTCGGGGAAGCCAAATACAGTGTGAAGGGCATTTTTAATATTCCGGAAAATTCAGACATCAGGTATGAGATGGTCTTTTCGCTGGAGACCTTGAAAAATCCGGCCAACCTGAATGGCAATAATTGGGCAGCCCTGGATAACCTGGGCTCGCAATATATCAATACCTATTTCCAGTTAAGTCCAAATACAGATTATAAAATTCTTGAAAAGAAACTGACTAATCTCAGGAACCAATTAAAACAAGATAAGGATGGTGTGGTATTTCGCCTGCAACCCTTTGCTAATGTGCATTTACCGGCATCGCTCAGTGATACTTACCAGACGACCGGCAACCTGAAGTATGTGTACATCTTAACAACAATCGCCTTCCTGATTTTGCTGATCGCCTGGTTCAATTATATCAACCTGAGTACAGCCAATTCATTAAAACGCGCCAATGAAGTAGGGGTAAGAAAAATTGTAGGCGCCACACAGGGATCACTGGTCATGCAGTTCCTGGGCGAATCGATATTGGTGAATATCCTTGGATTTTCATTAGCCCTCGTGTTGGTGACATTGATCCAGCCGGTATTCAACCAGGTCATGAAAAAAGAGATTACCCTGGCCACACTGACCAGGACATCGGACTGGATCCGGGGATTTGCTTTATTGGTTGTCGGGTCGCTGTTATCAGGTATTTACACAGCATACACGCTAAGTAATTTCAATCCGGTTGAGACATTGAAAAATAAACTTACGAAAACGACAAAGGGTGGTTACCTGAGGAAGACACTGGTGGTATCGCAATTTGCCATTTCCATAGCACTTGTACTGGCCACCATACTAATCTACCAGCAGCTGCAATATATGCAGAACAAAAACCTGGGCATGAATGCCAACCAGATGCTGGTCATCAGGGGGCCGGAGATCGGTCGCGACAGCACTTACAAGCAACGCAAATCATCTTTTCTCAACCAGGTGCAGTCGGAAAGTTTTGTGCAGGATTTTACGGCCAGTGGCACCTACCCTGGTGGCTGGTATAATTTCAATACCAGTGGCTTCACGCAACCCGGATCAAAATCCGGGGATGAATTAAAGTCCTATGCATTTGCCATCATAGATAACCGTTACCTGGATGCCTACCAGATAAAACTAAAGGCCGGTAGAAATTTCACGGAAGCAGAATGCGCAGTAGAATGGAATGACAACAGCAAAGTGATGCTTAATGAAAGAGCTGCTGCAGAATTGGGATTTATGTCAGCAGAGGAAGCCGTCAATAAAAAAATTAAATGGGATGAACGGGCATTGGAAGTTGTAGGTGTGGTAAAAGATTATCACCATACCAGCCTGCAAAGGGCTATTGATCCGATGATCTTTTATCCGCAGAATAATAGTACATACATGGCTGTGCGGTTGGGAACACAGCACATGAAACAGGATATTGACCGGTTAGAAACTTTGTATAAGCTAAGTTTTAGCGGGAATCCATTCGAATATTTTTTTATGGATGAGAATTTCAATAAGCAGTATGCCACAGAGCAGCAATACGGGCAACTATTTACGGCCGCAGCTGTATGGGCCATTTTTATTGCCTGCCTGGGTTTATTTGGACTAACCACTTTTTCAGTAGAATCACGCACCAAGGAAATCGGGATCAGGAAAGTGCTGGGCGCCAGTATTACGGATATCACCAGACTCTTATCAGGCGATTTCCTGAAACTGGTCATCATTGCCGCGGTTATCGCATTTCCACTGGCCTGGTTCGGCATTCAATCCTGGTTGCAGGATTTTGCCTATCGGGTCAGTATTGAATGGTGGGTATTTATAATAGCCGGCGCAGCTGCGATGCTCATTGCTTTTGCTACCATTTCTATACAAGCCATCAAAGCCGCCATGTCAAATCCCGTTAAAAATCTACGGACAGAATAAAAAAGTATAATGCTTAAGAACTATTTTAAAATTGCCTTCCGGAATATCTTCATGCATAAAGCTTATGCCGCCATCAATATTGTTGGATTGGCGATCGGCATGGCAGCCTGCCTGCTGATACTGCAATATGTGAACCATGAATTAAGTTATGACCAGTTCCATGTGCAGAAGGACCGGATATACCGGGTAACGCAGGATCGTTATGATAATGGCGTATTAAGTACCCAGTGGGCAGCTGGTGCGTATGCTGTGGGCAATTCCTTTAAGGATGCCTTTCCGGAAATAGCTGATTATGTAAAAATGACCCAGGCGGGCAGTGTTGTGGTGAAAGAGAACAATAACCTATTTAAAATTGAGCAAACCTATTTTGCCACGCCATCTTTCTTTACGGTATTCTCCTATCCCCTGCTGCATGGCGACGCAGCCACGGCATTAAAAGAGCCTTATCATAGTGTGATCTCTGCAACGATGGCAAAAAAGATCTTTGGCACAGACCAGGTTTTGGGAAAGACCATGCTTGTGAATAATGATAAGCTCTATACGATTTCGGGGGTCATGGCCGATATGCCCGAAAATACCCATTTTTCAACCGAGATGTTATTCTCCTATAGCAGTTTCCTGGATCTTGTTGGTCCTAATAATACACCTGAAACCGCCTGGTCATGGGATGGGTGCCTTACTTACCTTTTATTGAAAAAAGGAACAGACCCGGTGAAGCTGGAGAAAAAGTTTCCGGCCCTGGTTCAGGCCAAGTCAGGTGAGGAATTAAAAAGATTCAATGCTGGTGTAACGTATCACCTCCAGCCCCTGACAGATATCCACCTGTACAGTAACCGTATGATGGAAGCCCGTGCCAACGGTGATGGGAAGACCACTTACCTGATGTTAGGGATTGCCCTGTTCATTGTTGTGATTGCCTGGATCAACTATATCAACCTGGCTACTGCGAAAGCCATTTCAAGGGCGAAAGAAGTTGGTATCAGGAAAGTGATCGGCTCACAAAGAAAGCAGCTCATCGGCCAGTTTTTGTTTGAATCGGGACTATTGAATGCGATGGCCATTATATTGGCCGCGCTAATAATTGCAGTAAGTATTCCTTCATTTAACAGGATAACCGGGCATCACCTGGATTTTTCCATCCTGCAAAAACCCGCATTCTGGGGCTCCTTATTATTATTGTTCCTGGCCGGCACATTCCTGTCGGGTATTTACCCGGCCCTGGTATTAAGCGGGTTCAAGCCCATCACGGTATTAAAAGGGAAGCTGGTGAATACAACACAGGGCATTATATTACGCAAGTCGCTGGTCGTATTCCAGTTTGCAGCCTCACTGTTTTTACTCATCGGAACGCTTACAGTGTCGAAGCAGGTGAGTTATATGAAAAAGCAGGAACTGGGGATGCAGGTAGACCAGGTGCTGGTGATCAAACCACCGATCGTGGCCAGGGATTCCACTTTCATGAACCAGATGACAGCCTTCAAACAATCGCTGGTGAGCCAGCCGGGTATCAGTGCAATAACTGCCTCCTCGAGTATCCCCGGTGAACCCGTAATGTGGAATGCAGGCGGCATCAGGTTATTGAGCCAGGATGATAAAGCAGCCAAACAATACCGTGTGATCGCCATTGATTATGATTATGTGCCATTATATGGACTGAAACTGATCGCCGGCAGGAATTTCTCAAAAGAATTTGGAACAGACCGCAAGGCTGTGATCTTTAACCAGTCGGGCATACAACAGTTAGGTTTCCAAAAACCGGCAGAAGCCATTGGCAAGCAGATCTTTTTCTGGGGTGATACCCTTTCCATTGCCGGGGTGGTCAGCAATTTCCACCAGCAATCTTTAAGGGATGCATTCGAACCCCTTATCCTGCGTTCAGCACCAGATGTGCGCGGATATTTCTCTGTAAAAGTGGCTGCGGGGAATATTGAGCCAGCCATAAAAACCATCCAGCAATCCTGGAATAGTTTCTTTCCGGGAAACACATTTGAATATTTTTTCCTCGACGAGCATTTCAATGAGCAATACAAAGCAGACCAAAGGTTCGGGACTGTTTTCGGCATCTTTACCTGGCTGGCCATTTTTGTAGCCTGCCTGGGCTTGTTTGGCCTGGCTTCCTTTACAACCCTGCAGCGTACCAAGGAAATCGGGATCAGGAAAGTCTTGGGAGCATCCGTCGTATCCATCCTGAACTTGTTGTATAAAGAATTTGTGGTATTGATCGGCATTGCTTTTTTGTTAGCTGTACCAATTGGCTGGTATGCTAATCATCTCTGGTTGCAGGGCTATGCCTTCCGCATCAACCTGTCTCCATTATTATTTTTAATGCCACTAGTGCTGATATTAATCGTTGCCTTTTTAACCGTGAGCCTGCAAACCATCAGGGCGGCACTGGCCAACCCGATAACATCATTAAGAACAGAATAAACTGATTAACATGTTTGGTAATTATATTAAGATCGCCCTGCGCAACCTGCGCAAATACAAGTTGTATTCCATCATCAATATTACTGGATTGATGACCGGATTGTCAGCCTGCCTGCTGATTGGACTGTATATTACCCATGAACTCAGCTATGACCAGTTCCATACCCATAAGGACCGTATTGTAAGAGTAACTATGGAATACGGCCGCAGCGGAAATATCAATACGGTAGCAACAACAGGTACTAAAGTAGGCCCGCAGCTGAAAAGAACTTTTCCGGCGGTAGAAACCTATGTGCGCACATTCATACGCAGCCGTGTGGTAAAAAAAGAGGAAAAGATATTTGAAGAAAATCGTTTCCTCTATGCAGATGATCCCTTTTTTACCATGTTCAGTTTTCCCTTAGTGGAAGGCGACCCTGCAACAGCATTAGATGCACCCGATAAAATAGTGATCTCCCAATCGATGGCCAGGAAATATTTTGGCCAGGAGCCAGCGATCAATAAAACACTTACCATTGGTACTGCGGATTATACTATTTCGGGGATAAGTAAAGATGTACCGCAAAACTCGCAGCTCAAATTTGATTTTGTAACACAGTTCCTGAACCTGGGCAAAGACGTGGCGGAAGAAAACTGGTGGACTGCAAACTGGATCACTTACCTGCAGGTAAAAGATGCAGTGGCCATACCGCAATTGGAAAAGCAGGTGGAAGACTTTATGAACACACCTGGTGTACGCACAGAAGCACGCCTTGAAGGTTCTGATTTCCTTCGGTATAAACTGGAACCACTGACCCGCGTGCACCTCTATTCGCCGCTGGCAGGATTTGAGCCGAATGGGAATATTAAGTACATCTATATCTTCGGTGTCATTGCATTTTTGATCGTACTGATCGCCTGTGCCAACTATACCAACCTGGCCACAGCACAATCCGTAGGCCGGAGTGGCGAGATAGGTATAAGGAAAGTGATGGGTGCATCAAGGAAACAATTGTTTTTCCAGTTCATTGGAGAGTCCGCCGCCATTACTACAATAGCCGCGATCCTGGCATTTGGATTAAGCATCTGGCTCCTGCCCTATTTCAATACCATCAGTGGTAAATCATTTACAGCAGAAGACCTGCTGCAGCCTAAACCAGTGCTGATCATCAGTGTACTGGCCATAATCGTTAGTTTCCTTGCAGGCGCTTATCCGGCTATGGTTTTATCCGGGAATGCGGTGATTGGCGTGATGAAAAAAGGATTCAATTTTACCGGTACCAATACCAAATTGCGCAAATCACTTATCGTATTGCAATTCGGAATCTCGGTATTCCTCATCATCTATACGCTGATCATTTTACAGCAGATGAATTTTATGCAGCATAAAAAACTGGGTTATGATAAAGACCATGTTCTGGTATTGCCGGTGGATAATAAAATGAGCAGCAATTACCTGGCCATCAAAGCAGCCATTGCTGCGGTTCCGGGTGTGGAGGGCATCACAGCCGCTTATGAGACGCCCGAGTTCGTAGAATGGGGTGATGGGATCAGGGCCACAGATGAGAAAGGCGTACATGATGTATCGCTGAATGCCATGCCGGTAGACCTGGACTTTACAAAAACGCTGGGCATGGCCATGATCGCCGGAAGGGATTTCCAGGAAAATGATTTCCCCCTCATGGATACCAGTAATGCGTATGCGAATTTCAGGCAGCCCTTTATCATCAATGAAACACTGGCCAAAAAAATCGGCTGGACCCCGGAGCAGGCCATTGGCAAAACTATTGAGAAGAATTTTCCGGGACCAGTTGTTGGTGTCGTAAAAGATTTCCATTTTGAAAGCCTGCACCAACCGGTAAAGCCCCTGGTGATGTTCCTGGACAGGGATTTGGCCCGGACATTTATGGTAAGATTGAGTGGGACAAATATTTCGGCTGTAATCGCAAGAGTGGGAGCTGTCTGGAAAGAGCGGGTACCGCACCGGCCTTTTGAATATCATTTCCTGGATGAAGATTATAATAAGCTATATATCGCAGAGCAGAGAAGCTCGGCATTGTTTACTATTTCGGGAAGCCTGGCAATTTTGCTGGCCTGCCTGGGACTGTTTGGACTGGCCACTTTCACCACGGTACAGCGCAAAAAAGAAATTGGGATCAGGCGGATATTGGGTGCAGATATCAGCAGTATCGCCATGCTGATCTCAAAGAATTTCCTTGTGCTGGTAGGCATATCCATTCTCATCGCGATACCCTTTGCGTGGTATGCAGGTAACGAATGGCTGAATGCATTTGCCTACAGGATCTCCATCAACGCAGGCCTCTTTATAGGTGCAGCAGCAGCCGTATTGCTGATTGCCTTTTTAACGGTATGTTTCCAGGCTGTTAAAGCTGCCATTACCAACCCGGTAAAATCATTAAGAACAGAATAATACCCAACCATGATAAAAAATTATTTCCGGGTTGCTTTAAGAAACCTCTGGCGGAACAAAATCTTTTCGGGGATCAATATAGCAGGCTTAAGTGTAGGCCTGGCCTGTTGTATGCTCATCCTATTATATTTGAAAGATGAGGTCAGTTTCGACAGGTTCCATAAAAACCAGGCGCAGATCTACAGGATAATATCCCAAATTAGTTCACCGGATGGGAAAGTCAACAAGAACGGGATTACGGGCATGATGCCGGGTCCGGAATTCAAGGCCTCCATCCCCGAAATAGAATCCTTTGTGCGGCTGCAGGGCAATGGTTATACCATCAAACATAATAGTGAAATCTACGACCAGCCGGTGCTGGTTGTGGATGACAATTTCTTTTCAGTATTTAGTTTTCCTTTAGTGGAAGGATCGGCAGCCAATGCATTCAGTGATATGCATAATGTAGTGCTGACAGAGGCAACAGCTAAAAAATATTTCGGTAATAAAAAAGCAGTAGGCCAGGTATTGAACCTGAAGAACGGCGATAAATTTGAGCCCTTTGTTGTATCAGCGGTTGCTAAAAATATTCCGCAGAATTCATCGATCCAGTTTGAGATGCTGGTACCCATGAAGTTTGTGCAATCGCAGAATAATGATACAGAATGGATCAATTTTTTCCTGAACACTTTTGTGGTTTTGAAACCTGGCACTGACTGGCAGAAAGTAGCCGCAAAATTTGACAAAGTATTCGAGGTGAAGGCAGCTGACCAGATAAAACAGGCGGCAGAGAAATATAATTTCAAGGAGAAAATAAGTTTTGGATTGCAGCCCTTGCTGGATATCCACCTCAGTACGGAATATACTGCGCAGAACGGGCTCGATAAAGCCAGTAACCCTGTCTATTCCTATATACTTAGCGGTATCGCCATTTTTATCCTGCTGATCGCATGTATTAATTTCATAAACCTCACAGTATCGAGGTCCCTGAAAAGGGCGAAGGAGATAGGGATCCGGAAAGTGGTAGGTGGACAGCGGAAACAGCTGGTGATGCAATTCCTGGGAGAGTCGATGATTTTGAGCCTGATCTCATTTGTACTGGCACTGGTTCTGGTCTTTCTCATCTTGCCGGTATTCAATTCACTGGCCAACAAATCACTGGCTTTTTCTTACCTGGCAGATGCGCCCCTTATCATCGGATATATTGCGCTCTTTTTAATAACAGGTTTACTGGCGGGCTTCTACCCTGCCATGGTATTATCTGGTTTCAACCCCGTGCAAACACTGTATGGCCGGCAACGGTTTACCGGAAAGAATTACCTCAGCAAAGGCATGGTCGTTTTCCAGTTTTCCCTGGCCTGCCTCCTGATCATTGCAACGATTGTGATTTATTCACAATTCAATTACCTGATGAAATTTGACCTTGGGTATAATGTTAAAAATGTAGGGCGGGTAAATGTTGGGAACATTGATAAAGAAAAACTGGCCCTGTTTGGTAATGAACTTATGAAAAATCCGGCTATTGAAAAAGTAACCGCCAACCAGGGTGGTCGTTGGGGAACGATTGCACAGGTAAATAATGGTACTGATATCAGTTTTGATTTCAAGATCATTGACCACAATTATTTCCCGCTTTTTGAAATCCCAATTGTGCAGGGCAGGAATTTTTCACCAGACCTGGCTTCTGATACTGCGGAAGGTGCAATTGTTAACCAATCATTTGTTGAAAAGGCCGGATGGAAAAATCCGATTGGAGAAAAGGTGGACTTCTTCTACAACAAAAAAAAATATACGGTCATTGGCGTCATCAGAGATTACCATTATCAATCCCTGGCTGAAAAGATTCAGCCTCAGTTATTCATTACCAATCCTGCATACAAATACGGTGATGTTTTCATTAAGTTTAAACCCGCCTCAATAGCTTCAGTGCAACCTTATATTGCTGCAACATTCAAAAATTTCTTCCCGGTGCAACCCTACCAGTTTAATTCAAAAGAACTGGACACTGCAAGTCAGTATGAAAGTGAATTGAAATGGAAACAGATGATCACATTCAGTGCCATCCTGACCATTTTCATCTCCTGTATCGGGTTATTTGGGCTCGCCACATTCGCAGCAGAAAAAAGGACCAAGGAGATCGGTATCAGGAAAGTATTAGGCGCATCGATACCCGTAATTGTAAGGACCTTGTCCACCGATTTCCTGAAGCTGGTGCTGCTCTCTACCCTCATCGCTTCACCGGTGGCATGGTGGGTGATGAATAAATGGCTGGACAATTATCCCTACAGGATACAGATCACCTGGTGGGTATTTGGACTTACTATTTTACTGGCAACCGGCATTGCCCTGCTGACCATCAGTTACCAGGCCATCAGGGCCGCCATGGCCAATCCGGTGAACAGTTTAAAAACAGAATAAAAGCAAAAACCGCAGCGCATGCAAAGGAGTTTTTGGGTACCGGCCCTTAGGAATTTCTGGAAGCACAAGTTTTTGTCTGCTATCAATATTGGCGGATTAGCCATTGGAATCAGTGCATCATTAGTAATATACCTGATGGTATCATACGAATTCAGTTTTGATACCTTCCATAAAAACAAGGAAAATATTTACCGGGTTGTTTCTCAAATAGACTTTCCCGACCTGAGAATCTATAATTCAGGCGTCCCGGTCCCTACTGCTGCAGCAGCACGACAGGAAATTCCAGGGCTAAAAGCAGTCACCCATTATATCATTGCCAATGAAACCAAGGTTTCCCTTGTGCAGCCTCAATCAGCAAATCCCAAAGACTTCCGGAACCAGAAGAATATCATTTACACTGATCCCTATTATTTCGACATCATCGGCTATACCTGGCTGAAAGGAACAGCCAGTCAATCACTTCAGCAGCCATTCCAGGTTGTTTTGACCAAAAGCAGGTGTACCCAATATTTTCCCGGGCTTGATTATAACCAGGTTTTAGGCCATACAATTACCTACAACGACAGTATTAAAACTACTGTAACCGGCATAGTAGAGGACTTACCCGGGAATACAGATTTTCAATTCAAAGAATTCATTTCACGCTCAACCATAGAGCAAACCGGGTTAAAGCAATTCTGGAACTGGGATCAATGGGGAAGTATAAATGATAATTCGCAAATGCTGGTTGTATTGGCAACGGGAATAAATCCCGGCCGGGTAGAAAAACAATTGGCCAACCTGCGTAATAAATTCCGGCAAAAAGATCATGGGGAGGCCAGTGGCAAAGATGATACCCGGCATTTCCTGCAACCGCTGGCAGACATTCATTTTAATACAGACTACGGTGCTTTCCAGGAAAGACAGGCCAATAAATCCACCTTGTATGGATTGCTGGCCGTTGCATTCTTTTTACTGCTGCTGGGTTGTATCAATTTTATAAACCTGTCCACCGCCCAGGCGACTACAAGGTCAAAAGAAGTTGGTATCCGGAAGACTCTTGGTGCCAGTAAAAAGCAGTTGATGATGCAATTTATGGGGGAAACATTCCTGTTCACTGTTTTAGCGACAATCCTTTCCATCCTGATTATGCCATGGATAATAGCCGTGTTTGGGAATTTCATACCACCAGCCATAACCCAGGGCGCCATAAATCAATGGCATGTATGGTTATTCATAATTGTCCTTATACTGGTAGTTACGGTTTTCTCGGGGTATTATCCAGGCATCATACTAAGCAGGTTGCAACCTGTCTCGATACTGAAAAACCAGGTGGTTTCCGGGAAAGCAAATAACCAAAAAGCATGGATCAGAAAAACTCTGACTGTTTCCCAATTCATGATCGCCCAGTTTTTATTGCTGGCCACCCTTGTGGTGAGTAAACAAATACATTATTCGCTCAATAAAGACCTGGGGTATAAAAGAGACGCAATCATATTTTTTAATACACCCTGGAATTGGAGTCCGGAAAAACAGGACCAGAAAAAATTTGTATTGCTCCAGAAACTGCAATCCATACCCGAAATTGAAAAAACAAGTTTGGGAGGGGCGCCGCCTGCATCATCAGGTACCAATACAACCACCATGGTATTTAATGAAGGAAAGAAAAAATTGGAAACGATGGTGGAAGTGAAATATGCAGACACTAATTATTTCAGCTTATATGGTATGAAATTACTGGCGGGGCGAAACCTGCAGCAAAGTGATACTACCAAAGAATTTGTGATTAATGAGACCTATGCAAAAATGATGGGATTCACCCGGCCTGAACAGGCCCTTGGCCATTTTATTGATCGGAATTTCAAAATACCGATCACAGGAGTACTGGCGGATTTCCACACCAAATCCACCCATGAAGCTATTAAACCACTGGCCTATTCTTCAGCAGCAAAAAATAGCTATGTCTTTCATGTTGCATTAAAAAACGGTATTAATAATGCCGACCATTGGAAAAAAGGTATTGCCAAAATAGAACAGACTTTTAAGGAATTATATCCCGACAAAGACTTTGAATATACTTTTTTCGACGAAAGTATTGCTGCATTTTATAAAACAGAGGAGAAAATTTCCGGCTTACTCAAATGGGCATCAGGCCTTTGCCTGCTGATCAGTTCCCTTGGTTTATTAGGATTGGTCATTTTTACCACCAATGCGCGCACTAAGGAAATTGGCGTGCGGAAAGTTCTGGGGGCATCCATTACACAAATCGTTTTCCTTTTATCAAAAGACTTCATTTCACTGGTATTGCTGGCATTTATAATAGTTACGCCAATAGCAGGACTGGTAATGAAAAACTGGTTACAAAACTTTGCCTACCGGACTGAAATGAACTGTTGGATATTTGCAGCAAGTGGTGCTATTATGATGCTTATCGCGATAATAACCCTAAGTATCCGGACTATTCATTCAGCTGCTGAAAACCCAATCCATAGTTTACGGTCAGAATAAGGAAAAAGCAATTTTACCCATGCATCAAAAAAGGACAATAATTGTATCAATACCGGACAATCAACATTTAAAACCATTTCACAATACACTGCATATCAATGTTTAATAATGTTGGCACACAATTATAGGAACCAATGCAGGATTTGAATAAAGGGAAAAAGTTATGATAAAACTAGAGCATATTTCAAAATGGGTGACAACTGCAGGACTAAGGACATTCCTGCTAAAAGACATAAACCTTACCATCAATGAAGGTGAGTTTTTATCCATCATGGGGCCATCAGGTTCCGGCAAATCGACCTTATTGAATGTAATTGGAATGCTGGACGATGCCAATGAAGGTGAATATAACTTTCTCGGTCAACCAATCCATACACTCAAAGAAAAACAGCGCTCACAGTTATATAAACAATATATCGGTTTTGTGTTCCAGGCCTATCACCTGATAGACGAACTAACCGTTTACGAAAACATTGAAACGCCGCTCCTTTACCAGGATACAAAGTCTGCCGAAAGAAAGGCCATGGTTGCGGATATACTGGATCGATTTAATATTGTGGGCAAGAAAGACCTTTTCCCATCTCAGCTATCCGGCGGACAACAGCAACTGGTCGGTATTGCCAGGGCTTTAATTTCCAGCCCGAAATTGATCCTGGCAGACGAACCAACCGGTAACCTGAATTCAAAACAGGGCGAAGAGATCATGGACCTCTTCAGGAAGCTGAATGAAGAAGATGGGGTAACTATCATCCAGGTAACCCATTCTGAAAAAAACGCCGGTTACGGAAACCGGATAATTCACCTGTTAGACGGAAGAATTGAACAGCCCAGATAAAGTAATACAATCATGAAAATTTCAGTTTACCACCTGTTACGGATATCCGCAATAATAATACTGGCAGTTGCCTGTACGGGAGAATCAAAAGCGCAATCAGACAGTACCGGCATCCTTACCCTGCAACAATGCGTGGAGATCGCCTTTAAGAATAACCTTGAACTTAAACAATCGGAACTTCAGTCTGAGCGTAATAAAATTGATTATAAACAGGCAAAGGACAACCTGTTACCAGGCCTCAATGGTTCGGTAGAACATGGCCTTAACCAGGGCCGTAGTATAGATCCATTCACGAACAGGTACCTGAACCAGAATATCAATTACGCCAACTGGGGCATGAATACCGGCCTCGTATTATTTAAGGGATTGTCTTACCAGTATGCGGTTAAAGAGCAAAACCTGGCCTACCAGGCTGCAAACATGGATGTGCAGCAGAATAAAGACAACCTAACGCTTCAAATAATTGTAGCCTACCTGCAGGTACTCAGCGCCGAAGACTTACTCGTGCAGATCAGGAACCAGGCAGACCTCAGTAAAAAACAGGTTGACAGGTTGAGCATCCTTAACCAGGAAGGAGCCATCACCCCATCACAATTATATGACCTGAAAGGACAATTGGCCAACGATGAAATAAGCCTTATAAATACAAAAAACCAGTTAGAGGCTGCAAAACTTTCCCTGGCCCAATTGATGAACCTGCCATACAAGACCGGTATCAGGCTGGAGCGAATCAGCGCTGATCAATTCCTGAATGGCTATGAAGGTACTGCTGAAGCTATATACCAGACAGCCATGCAGCAATTAGCCCTCGTAAAAGCGGCAACTTTGCGCAGGCAAAGTGCCGAATCGGGAGTGAAAGCCTGGAAAGGGCAGCTCTGGCCCACGTTTTCGCTCAATGCCGGAATCTACAGTAACTATTCCAGCGCTGCTGCCACCGCGTCCCTCCTAAGTTCCAGCGACGCTCCTTCGGGTGATTATGTACTCGTGAATGGCGGGAAAGTACCGGTTTACACGACTGTAAATAATTACGAACAGGTCAAAATCCCGTATACAGACCAGTTCAAAAACAACTATAGCACCAATGTAAATTTTGCCATCCGCATCCCGATCCTAAACAGTTTCCAAACCCGGAACCAGGTCAGCAAGGCCCGCCTGGCACTCCAGAATGCGAGCTATGTAGAGCAAAGTACCCGAATCCGCCTCCAGCAGGCTGTAGAACAGGCTTACCTGAATATGACAGCCACCTATAGCAGGTATAAAGCCTTGCTGGACCAGGTAGATGCTTTCCAGGAATCCTTCCGCGCAACAGAAGCAAGGTTCAATGAAGGCGTCCTCAATTCAGTAGATTACCTGGTAGCTAAAAACAACCTCGACAGGGCAAATACCAACCTGATAATGGCTAAATATGAATACGTTTTCAGGACACGTATACTTGATTATTACCAGGGAAAGCCACTTTGGTAATCATTAGGAAGATTTAACTCCTGCCAATTTGACACCAATAGCCATTTTTAGCTATTTTTGCACTCTTAATTTCTAAGAGATGCTGGATTTGTCTATCCAAAAAGTACATGATGAAGCGAGGCAGGGTGAGGCATTTGCCCCTGCGGTGCCGGTGGATGCTCCTTTTAAAAAATTCTTTTACATCGAAAGTTATGGCTGCGCCATGAATTTTTCCGATAGCGAAGTGGTGGCTTCAATTTTGCAGGACAGTGGGTTTGGTGCAACAAGGGATGTAGAAATGGCCGACCTGGTTTTATTGAATACCTGTTCTATCCGCGAAAAAGCAGAACAAACGGTACGTAAGCGGCTTACAGAATTTAAAAAAGCAAAAAGAGCAAAACCCGGTATGCTGGTTGGCGTACTGGGCTGCATGGCAGAGCGGCTTAAAGCAAAATTGCTGGAAGAAGAAAAACTGGTTGATCTCGTTGTTGGTCCGGATGCATACAGGACCCTTCCCTATTTAATTGAAGAAGCAGAAAGTGGGCAAAAAGCGGTAAACGTATTGTTGAGCCGCGATGAAACTTATGCTGACATTTCCCCGGTCAGGCTTGATTCCAATGGCATTTCAGCCTTTGTAAGCATTATGCGGGGCTGTAATAACATGTGTTCATTTTGTGTGGTTCCTTTTACCCGGGGAAGGGAAAGAAGTCGCGATGCAGAAAGTATCATAGCAGAGTGTACCGATTTGTTCCGGCAGGGGTATAAAGAAGTGACCCTGTTGGGGCAGAATGTTGATAGCTACTATTACCAGGGAAATAATGACAAATCGCCAATAACCTTTGCCATGCTGCTTGAAAAAGTGGCCAATATTTCTCCGGACCTGAGAATCCGTTTTTCCACTTCCCATCCCAAAGACATCACCGATGAGGTTTTGTATACAATGGCGAAGTATGATAATATCTGCAAGTATATCCATCTTCCGGTCCAAAGTGGCAATAGCCGGATTTTGCAACTCATGAACAGAACATATACCCGGGAATGGTACATGGCCAAAGTTGACCGCATCAGGCAAATATTGCCGGAATGTGGCATCTCTGCCGATGTAATTGCCGGATTTTGTACCGAAACAGAAGCCGAGCACCAGGATACACTGAGTATAATGGAATACAGCCGTTATGACATGAGTTATATGTTCTTTTATAGCGAAAGGCCCGGAACACTTGCGGCAAAAAGGTATACGGATGATATTCCGGAAGAAACCAAGAAAAGAAGGTTGCAGGAGATAGTTAACCTGCAGGGTATCTTGAGCCATGCCAGCAATGAACGCGACCTGGGCAAGACTTTCAAGGTACTTATTGAAGGAGATAGCCGTAAAAGCAAAGCAGACTGGATGGGAAGAAACAGCCAGAATAAAGTGATTGTGTTTCCCAAGCAGCATTATACCTTACAAAAAGGTGATTACATAACTGTAAAAGTTACAGATTGCACCAGAACTACCCTGGTTGGGGAGATTATCCAGGATGAATGAATTCAACCTGCTGTTCACTCAATCACCAAATGAACTTATCACTATTCCCACTAAACCATGGACATCCAAAGCATAAAAAACCGATTCGGCATAATTGGCAACTCCCCTTCCCTGATCCATTCCCTAAACGTAGCGGCCCAGGTGGCCAATACCGATTTAAGTGTATTGATAGTTGGTGAAAGCGGTGTCGGTAAAGAAGCATTTTCCCAAATTATCCACGCACTTTCAGCACGTAAACACAATCCCTTCATAGCTGTAAACTGCGGTGCAATTCCCGAAGGCACCATTGATTCAGAGTTGTTCGGGCATGAGAAAGGTGCATTTACGGGGGCTGTAGACAGCAGGAAAGGTTATTTTGAAACTGTAAATGGGGGAACAATATTCCTGGATGAAATCGGTGAAATGCCACTGGGAACGCAGGCACGTTTGCTTAGGGTTTTGGAAGCAGGTGAATTTATACGTGTCGGATCGTCAAAAGTGCAAAAAACTGATGTAAGGGTTATCGCTGCAACCAATAAGGACCTGCTTGAATTTACACAAAACGGGAAATTCCGGGAAGACCTGTATTACCGGCTGAGCACTGTTCCAATAAGGGTTCCTTCACTTCGTGACCGAAAAGAAGACATACCCTTGTTATTCCGCAAATTTGCTGTTGATTTTGCAGAAAGGTATAAAACTTCCCCTGTTCAACTTGATGATGAAGCAAGGCAGTTGCTGGTCCAATATCCGTTCCCCGGAAATGTGCGGGAATTGAAAAATATTGCAGAACAGGTTTCTGTACTCAGCACAGATAAAACCATTGGTGCTGCAGAATTAGTGAAGTTCCTTCCGGTACATGCCAATAACCGTTTGCCCATGGTAGTTGCCAGCGGCGGTGCGGGGGCACATGAATTCAGTAATGAACGGGAACTGCTTTACAAGCTCTTTTTCGATATGAAAAAAGACGTAACCGAACTGAAGAAAATGTTTGTTGAAATTTTACAAAATCCAGGTGAAGCTGCAGCTGCTGCAGCATATACCAAAGAAAGCCTGATGCGTGAATATCCTGCAGCAGTAGAATTCCAGCAAGCCACACAGGTATTACCTGCATCCTATATGCAAAGCCAGGGTGTACAGCAACCAGCAGTGCTTTTACCTCATGATGATATTCACGAACATGAAGAAGTGGAAGAGTCTTTAAATATAATGGACAAGGAAAAAGAACTGATTGTGAAGGCACTGAAAAAGCACAAAGGCAAAAGAAAAGATGCGGCCTCCGACCTGGGCATCAGTGAAAGAACACTATACAGAAAACTTAAAGAATACGATATTAATGACTAAGTATTTAATCATTCCCCTGCTGGCATGTATCCTTACCTTTAGTGGCTGTTACTCTTTTAAGGATGTATCGATTCCTCCGGAAGTGAAAACCATCCGTGTAACCTATATTGAGAATAAGGCAAGGTATGTTAATCCACAGCTGAGTCCACAGCTTACAGATAGACTCCGGCAAAAAGTGATCAGTCAGACTGGCCGGACGCAAATACAAGGCGATAACGCTGATTATGATATCAGCGGATATATCAGCGATTATTCCTTAAGTACAACAGGCATATCTAATAAGCAGGCAGCCAGTAACCGGTTGAATGTTTCCGTGCACATCGTCTTTAAAAACAGGCTGGATGAGAAAAAGAATTTCGAGGCCGACATTACCAGGAATTTCGATTTTAATGCTTCATTGAGCCTGCAGCAGGCAGAAACCCAATTAAATGATGCCATTATTAAAAACCTGAGCGACGAAATTTTCAACAGGATTTTTTCAAACTGGTAATAAGCCAGTATATTGCCCTTCCGCATAAAATGGAGCTCAACAAAACCATACAATTTTATTTCCGCCAGCCTTCACTGGATAGCGTGAGTATTCCTGAATTGGAAAAGGCCGTTGAAAAATTTCCATATTGCGCTTCACTCCAATACCTCTTATTAAAAAAGCAATTCCAGGAGAATGACCCTGGTTTTGGTAAACAGCTTGATAAGGCCTACCTGTATTTTCCCAATTATTACCGGTTACATACTTTATTGAAGGAGCCTGCCGCCAGCAAACATTTCGATATACCACCTGTTCCGGAAATAATTACCCCTGCAGAGCAGCCTGTTCCAGAAACACCTGAATTGCTGGTACCTGAAATTCAGGCCGAAGAGGATGAATCGCCGGCCCAGGAAGTAGAATCCGGACCCGAACCGGCGCTTCGTACAGACCTGTTGATGAAAGAATCACCAATTCCGATCCCTTCCCTGAAGGATATAAGTCCACAGACCGACGAATTACCCATTTTTGAACCCTACCATACCATCGACTATTTTGCCTCCCAGGGCATTAAACTAAGTCATGAATTGCCTGTTAATGATAAGCTTGGCCGGCAACTAAGGAGTTTTACCGATTGGATCAAAACCATGAAAAGGCTGCCCCAGACAGACCTGGAACAGCAAATTGCCGAAGCGGGACTGGGAGAAAAAATTGTTGCCATGGCCGCTGGTTCCGTTCAACACAGCGAAATTTTAACCGAAACAATGGCTGAAGTGCTGGTAAAACAGGGGAATTTTGGAAAAGCCATTGATTTGTACCACAAATTAAGTTTGGCCCATCCCGACAAATCCGTTTATTTTGCGGCACGAATTGAACAATTAAAACATAGATAAGATGATCATCCTGTTCTTGATATTAGTATTAGTGTCCAGTGCTATCCTGGGATTTATCATCCTGGTTCAAAATCCAAAAGGTGGTGGATTGGCAGGAAATGTTGGCGGATTGAGCAATCAGTTCATGGGGGTTAAGCAAACCACTGACGTATTGGAAAGAGGCACCTGGATTTTTTCAACCGTAGTTGCCTTGCTTTGCATTTTCTCTGCAATGTTTATTCCAAAAGTAACATCCAAGAATAATAACCTGCTGGAGCAGTTAAATACAAAACCTGCTGCTACGGCCCCGGCTCAAACCCCTGCAAACCAGGGAACACAACCGCTGGCACCTGCACCCGCACCAGCCAATAACCAGCCGGTTAGTCCTGCAAAATAATTTACGCAAGATCCTTTATTAAAACCCTGCACCTATAGCAGGGTTTTTTGTTTTAATTTACGCAGTAATCAACGATCCATGAAAAGAATCCTTCTTCTTTTAGCCATAATTGGCGCAATTCTGGCTGGTACTGTTGCGTGGATTTTCCTTGGACCAGCAACAGCTTTCAAAGGAAAAACTTTCCAGCTTGAAATACACACGGGGAGCACCTATGAAAACGTAATTCTGGAAATCAGGAATAAAAACCTGGTATACCACCCGGCAATGTTTAACCTGCTGGCAAAGCAACTAAACTACCCGGAAAAAGTGAAAGCAGGCCGGTATACCCTTCACAACGGAAGCAGCCTGGTATCAATAATCAGGAAACTAAGGAACGGTCAGCAAGATCCTGTAAACCTTATAATCACAAAACTTCGCACAAAAGAAGAATTCGCAGGCCTTGCCGGGAAGAAATTCGAATCGGACTCAGCCATTTTCCTCCAATACCTGGTCAATAACGATTCCTTAGCCAAATACGGACTTGATTCAAACACAATAATGGGTGGTGTCATGCCAGACACTTATACATATTTTTGGAATACGGCGCCTTCAAAGGTGCTGGAGAAAATCATTAAAACATACAAGGAATTCTGGACAGATGAACGCATACGAAAAGCCAGGTTAAAAGGATTAACGCCCCAACAGGTAATTGTACTTGCCTCAATTGTAGAAGAAGAAACCAATAAAAATGAGGATAAGGGAAATATTGCCAGCGTGTATTTGAACCGCCTGAATAAAGGCATGCGGCTGGCTGCTGACCCCACCGTTAAATTTGCACTTCGCGATTTCGGATTGAAAAGAATCTACAATAAACACCTTGCGGTAGAATCACCTTATAATACATACAGGTATTCCGGATTGCCACCAGGGCCCATCTGCACACCACAACGGGTAACCATAGACGCTGTACTTGATGCACCGCAAACGAATTACCTGTTTTTTGTTGCAAAAGCCGATTTTTCAGGGTATCATGTATTTGCAGAAACTTACCAGCAACACCTTGAAAATGCAAAAGCTTACCAACAGGCACTTGATAACTATATGAAAACAAAAAATACACCGGAAGATACAGGCAACTAACATGATCAAACTTGAACGTATTATATTAAATACTTTACCCGTTCGATTTGTAATCAGTAAAAGCAAGAAAATAATTCTGCCTGGTTTCGAAGGACTACCAATATATGACGTTGTGATGTTTTTTATCTCACAGGTCCGCAAAGTTGGCCTGAATGATCGTGCCGCGGCTATTTCATTCAACCTGCTGATGGCGATTCCGGCCTCAACGATTTTCTTATGTACCCTAATCCCCTATATGCCATTTTCGAGGCAAATCACTTCTGAGCTTTTACTGTTAACCCGGGATGTAACACCAAACCTGAATACTTATTTATTAGTAAAAAAATTCCTGGAAGACTTTATTGAAACACCAAGGTCGGGATTACTTTCCTTTGGATTCCTTGCTGCAATATATTACGCTTCAAATGCTGTTCTGGGTATAATGAGGACTTTTAATAAATCGCTGATGTTTTCAACCGACAGGAATTTTTTACAAAGCAGGTGGCTTGCAGTAAGGATAACAACTGTATTAATATTACTGATCCTTAGTGCAATCATTTTGATGCTGGCACAGGGATCGGCACTGAACTGGGCACTTGATAAATTACATATCAATACACCAATCGTTAACTGGATGGTCAAAAACCTGCGATGGTTATTTATTGTTGCCCTTGTTTACTACAGTATTGCTATTATTTATAAATATGTACCTGCGATCCATGAGCGGTGGCAATTATCATCCCCGGGTACAATTTTGGCTACAGGTTTAATTATTTTGACCGTTCTGATTTTTTCAGCCTGGGTAAACAGGTTCAATAATTTCAATAAAGTATATGGATCAATTGGAACAATTCTGATATTAATGCTGCTGATTTATTTTAGTTCACTGGTGTTACTGATTGGATATGAACTCAATGTAAGTATACATTCGCTTAAGATGATGGCTGCTGAACGTGCAAGGAAAGAAAGTTTAGGGTCGGCTATATCTAATTAAATCATCGAAATTCAATACATGAAACTAATATTAGCCCTATTACTAACAACCAGCTACAGCCTGAGTTTCTGGATGCAGGTCAATCCCTTACCAATCGGATCCGCATTGCCAAAGGGTGGTATAAAAATGAAAGATGTTTCAGGAAAACTGATGTCATTACAAGATGTAAAAACAAGTAATGGACTGCTGGTTATTTTTAATGCAAATACTTGTCCCTATGTCTTGAAAAACCAGGCAAGGACAAGTGATATTGCACAATATGCACAACAGAAAAGCATTGGCATAGTTGTCCTGAACGCAAATGAAGGTTACCGGCATAGTGAAGATTCTTATGCTGCAATGCAAAAATATGCTGTTGCACAATCTTACAAATGGCCTTATGCAATGGATAGTGATAGTGAATTGGCTGATGCATTCGGCGCAACACGCGCCCCGGAATGCTTCCTGTTTGATGGGAAAAGTATTTTAGTTTACCATGGTGCGATTGATGATAATCCGGCTGACGAAACAAAAATTAAACGGCAACACTTAAAGGAAGCCATTAATGAAATGCTGGCAGGAAAGGAAATTACAGTAAAGGAAAGCAGGATCATAGGCTGCGCCATCAAAAGAAAAGGATAAACCAGCAGTTTAAGCAACAGTACCAAAGGTTTTACGTTTCTATTCCCAGCCCATACCGTAAAATGGCATTGTATTTCAGGAGTTATAAAAATCCAGTATCTGATGAAGAAAAAAATCGTTGTTACAATAGGCCTTTTACTGGCTATTTTAGGTGTTTTTGCAATAGCCATCCCATTCATTTTCAGTGATCAGTTGAAATCCATGGCCAAAGAGGAACTCAACCGCCACGTAAATGCCAAAGCAGGATTCCGGGATGCATCCCTATCCTTTTTCAGGCATTTCCCCAGGGTTTCCTTCACAATTGACCAGCTATCCATTGTTGGGGCAGACCAATTCAAAGGTGACACACTGCTATCTGCCGACCGCATTGATTTGGCCATAAATTTATTCAGTCTATTTGGGAAAGGCCCGATTGAGGTATCAGCAGTTACCTTCAATTCTCCCCGCATCCACGCAATAATTGATAAATCCGGCAAACCAAACTGGGATATTGTAAAGCCTGGTATTGATGACAGTACGGATGCCGGGAAAAGTTCCGGATTTAAGGTAAAACTTGATAAATATTCCATCAATGATGCTTTCCTGGCCTATGATGATGATGAATCCAATATGCACCTCAGGGTTAATCAACTTAATCATGAAGGAAGCGGGAATTTCAGTGCTGGACAATTCAGCTTATCAACCAGTACTACCAGCAAGGGATGTACATTTAAATACAATGGCTTACCCTATTTATTGAATACCAATATTGACCTGGCTGCTATTATCGATATAAACACCCGGGAAAGCAAATACACTTTCAATAAAGCAACTGCCCGTTTAAATGATATAGAAATAAATGCAGGTGGTTTTATCCGGTTGGTGAATGATTCTACTTATGGAATGGATATACAGTTTAACACGCCTTCCAATGAATTCAGGAATATACTTTCGCTGGTACCGGCAGTTTACCAGAACGAATTCAAATCTTTAGCTACAAAAGGAAGTGCAGCTTTCAATGGTTTTGTGAAAGGCAATTATTCCCCGCGGCAACTGCCCGCTTATGTTGTAAACCTTACAATAAACGATGGGTACTTTAAATATCCTGACCTCCCGCAACCAGTGCAAAATATCAACTTAGACCTTAAAATATCTAACGCAGACGGACAACCGGATAATACTGTAATCGATCTTCATAAAGCCAGCCTTAAATTCGGAACTGAACCTTTTAACCTGAGCATCCTATATAAAAACCCTGAAACGATACGGTATATTGATGTAACTGTAAAAGGCAAACTGGATCTGGGTACAGTCGGGCAGTTCATCAAATTGGCGGAAGGAACAAAATTAAGCGGGCAAATAAATGCAGACCTACAGGCGAGGGGCAACCTTGTTGCAGTGCTACAACAAAAGCCGGGGCTGTTCCAGGCAAATGGACTTTTACAGGTATTGAACCTTTCTTATGCATCTGAAGAATTCCCACAGCCGATACATAATACAAATGCCACCATTCAATTTTCCAATCCAGACGGGCTGGCAGACAATACACAGATCAATATTACTAATGGCCATACAGAATTCGGAACAGATAAAATTGACTTTAACCTGCTGCTTACCCACCCTGCCACTGATCCAAATTTTGACGGATCAGTAAACGGAAGTTTAGGACTCGACAGGATTAAACAATGGTACAGCTTTGAGCCTGGCACAAGCATAAACGGTCACATCAATGCAGACCTGCACATCAAGGGAAAAAAATCAATGGTTGACCAGAAAAAATACGAATCAGTGCAAACATCAGGCAAGCTAAATATTGCTGACCTAAACTATATAACCAAATCCTACCCGCAAGGCTTTCAATTAAAATCAGCCACCCTTGATTTTAACCCAAAAGAAATCAATATTACCGCAGCAGATGGGAGCTTCCAGCAAACGCTTTTTTCTGCAACCGGAAAGATTACTAACGCAATCGGGTATGTGCTAAAAGACGAACCGCTTACCGGATCGCTCCAGGTTAAATCAGATAAAATAAACCTGAATAAATGGATGGGCACAACCGAAACCCCGAAAACAGCCGACACTTCAAAGTCCCTGCCATTTGCAGTTCCGGCTAATATCCACTTTAACCTAAATGGTGTTGCCGACCTCGTAACTTATGATAATGTAAATTATGAAAATGTAGAGGGTGCCCTGAATATTAATAATGAAACGGTTACCCTCCAGAACCTTACTATGCAGGCTCTGGGCGGATCAATATTATTAAATGGGTCTTATTCAACTAAGGTTAGTAAAACAAAACCCGCCATCAGCCTGAATTACGACCTTAGGAACCTTGATGTAGAGCAAACATTCAAAGCCTATAATACAGTAAAATACCTGATGCCTGTTGGGGAATTTATAGCGGGAAAGCTGAATTCTACCTTACAGCTAAATGGCAGGTTGGGAGAATCTATGATACCCGACCTTTCCTCCCTGGAAGGCAAGGGGATGTTACTGTTGGTGGAAGGATTTCTTAGTAAGTTCAAACCCCTGGAAGAATTGGCAGTAAAACTAAATATTCCAGAGTTGAAACAGATAAGTGTGAAAGATGTAAAGCAATACATTGAATTTGTAAATGGTAAAGTATTGGTGAAACCGTTTAAACTAAAAGTTGATGATATTGATATGGAGATCGGGGGAATGCATGGTTTTGACCAATCCCTGGACTATGTAATTAACCTTAAAATACCGCGGGCAAAACTGGGTAACCAGGTCAACCAGCTGGTTAATTCACTTGCTGCTGACCTTACAAAAAAAGGAATACCGGTTCAACTCGGGGAAACTATTAGCCTTAAAGTAAATATGGGTGGGAGTATTTCAAAACCAACCATCACTTATAATTTACAACAAGCTTCTGCCAGCCTTGCTAATGAAATGGAACAAAAAGTGAAAAACCTTGCAGCGGAGCAAAAAGTAAAAGCCGACAGCCTGGTCGCTGAAACCCGCAAAGCAGCCAGTGATTCCCTTGAAATGGTAAAAAAACAAGCCCTGATAGATGCAGAACAACTTATAAAGGAACAGATTTCCGGTAAAAAAGACAGTTCCCGGACAGGAGTAAACGGCCTTTCAACCCCTAAAAAAGCCGAAGAAGCTGCCAAAGGATTACTTAACAATATCCTTCGAAAAAAGAAAAATCCAGCCGACAGTACCCTGAAAAATCAATAATCCATCGAAAAGGTTAAGCATAAAAGCCACCTGTAGACAATTACAGGTGGCTTTTATGGCTTTTCTACCCTATTTTTGCCCACTCTAAAAATTTTGTTAACAAGCATTTCATTATGGACAAATTGTTTTACCTGGTCCCGGCGTTTGGTGTTATCGGCTTGCTGTACACCTTTATTAAATTTGCCTGGGTTTCCAAACAAGATGCCGGTACAGACCGGATGAAAGAAATCAGTCAATACATCGCAGAAGGTGCCATGGCTTTCCTGAAAGCGGAGTGGAAAATTCTGGGTTATTTTGTTGTTATTGTTGGTATCCTTTTAGGATATATGGCAAGCAGGAATGAACATTCCCACTGGAGTATTGCTATTGCATTCGTAATTGGTGCTGTATTCAGCGCATTAGCTGGATATATAGGTATGCGTATTGCCACCAAAGCAAACGTACGTACAGCCCATGCTGCCCGCACCAGTTTATCCAAAGCGCTCCTGGTTTCCTTCACCGGTGGTTCTGTAATGGGCCTGGGTGTGGCTGGATTAGCTGTTTTAGGCCTTGGCAGTTTATTCATTGTCCTTGTTACTTCATTTGCACCAGGCTTAGCGGCTAATGATGCATTGGTAGCTAAGGCTATTGAGGTATTAACAGGCTTTTCACTGGGAGCAGAATCCATTGCCCTTTTCGCCCGTGTAGGCGGTGGTATTTATACAAAAGCGGCCGACGTGGGTGCCGACCTGGTTGGTAAGGTGGAAGCAGGAATCCCCGAGGATGATCCGCGTAACCCGGCTACAATTGCTGATAACGTTGGCGATAATGTTGGTGATGTAGCGGGAATGGGAGCAGATTTATTCGGTTCTTATGTCGCAACTGTACTGGCTACCATGGTACTCGGTCAGGAAACCATCGCAACTGATAATTATAATGGGTTCTCCCCTATTTTATTACCTATGCTGATTGCTGGCGTAGGTATCCTTTTCTCTATAGTAGGCACCTGGTTTGTCAGGATCTCCGAATCTGCAGGAATCAGTACAGAGGCAGTACAAAAAGCTTTAAATATGGGTAACTGGGGATCAGTGGTTTTATCGGCCATTGCATCTTTCTTCCTGGTACAATATATTTTACCAGACACAACCCTTTCACTGCGAGGATTTGAATTCACCCGTATAGATGTATTTTATGCCATCCTTGTTGGACTGGCAGTAGGTATCCTGATGAGCATCATCACGGAGTACTATACCGCCATGGGGAAACGCCCGGTAAACAGCATAATACGGCAATCTGCAACAGGACATGCTACCAATATTATTGGTGGCCTGGCAATGGGAATGGAATCAACTTTTTTGCCTATCCTCGTGCTGGCTGCAGGGATTTATGGTTCGTATCATTTCGCAGGCCTTTATGGTGTGGCAATTGCTGCTGCTGGTATGATGGCAACAACTGCCATGCAATTAGCCATTGACGCATTTGGTCCAATTGCAGATAATGCCGGTGGAATTGCTGAAATGAGTGAATTGCCTAAAGAAGTTCGTGAAAAAACGGATATCCTCGATGCAGTAGGTAACACAACAGCTGCAACTGGTAAAGGTTTCGCAATCGCTTCTGCAGCACTTACAGCCCTTGCACTTTTTGCAGCCTTTGTTGGAGTGGCTGGAATAAGCGGTATTGATATTTATAAGGCTGATGTACTTGCCTGTTTATTTGTAGGTGGTATGATTCCATTTATATTCTCATCGCTGGCCATACGCGCAGTTGGTGAGGCCGCCATGGCCATGGTAGAAGAAGTGCGCCGTCAGTTCCGCACTATTCCTGGTATCATGGAAGGTACAGGTAAGCCTGAATATGATAAATGCGTGGCGATTTCAACAGACGCTTCCATTAAAAAAATGATGCTACCCGGAGCAATAACTATTGCTTCCCCAATTATAATTGGTTTCATCTTTGGACCAGAAGCATTGGGTGGATTCCTTGCCGGCGCAACTGTAAGTGGTGTGCTGATGGGAATGTTTCAGAACAATGCAGGAGGTGCCTGGGACAATGCTAAAAAATCATTCGAGAAAGGCGTGATGATTAATGGCGAAATGTATTACAAAAAATCTGAGCCCCATAAAGCCTCAGTTACTGGTGATACTGTTGGTGATCCATTTAAAGATACTTCCGGACCGTCTATGAATATCCTGATCAAACTGATGAGCATTGTATCATTGGTTATTGCGCCTACCCTGGCTGATATTCACCATACGCGGGACGGAAAGGCTCATGAAATGAAAATCCAAAAAACCATGGAAGTTCGGGTTAATGCAGACAGCCAATCTGGTACAACAGTTAATATAAAAGGCTCTTCTGATGACCAAAAATTAAATGGCCTGGTGGATGCACTTAAAAGAGATGGTTATTCGGTTGATGGAAAACTTTCAGTGGACTATAAGAAAGGAATTTTGGCAGTTAATGGAAAAGAATTATCAACTGAATCCGTTAAGAAATATGAAAAATTCCTTTCTCCCGGGAATGACATTTCAATTTCTATCAAAGTGAATGAAAATTAGTCCTTACTTTTGTAACAGAAACTAATCAGATCCAAATACCAAAAGTCCCGACGTGTCTACGTGGGGGCTTTTGCTTTTATAGCCACCCCTTAATTTCTGCATATTATTCATTTTTTTTTAACATTTGCCTGCCCTATAATACGAAACAAATCGTATTTTCATAGTTAAATACAGTGCCATGGCTTCTACCAAGTATATTAAACCCACGGAGAGTGAACTTGAAATATTACAGGTGCTTTGGAATAAAGGTCTGGCCAGCGTTCGGGAAGTTCATGAAGAATTAGCGCAAACAAAAGATGTTGGGTACACAACAACGTTAAAGCTGATGCAAATCATGAATGAAAAAGGGTTGGTAAAACGCGATGATTCAGTAAAGACGCACATTTACCAGGCAGCTGTAAGCCGTGAAAAAACTCAAAAACACCTTCTTGGAAAAATGATTGATGGTTTGTTTGGTGGATCTTCTACCCAACTTGTATTACAGGCCCTGGGCAATCATAAAGCCTCTGATCACGAGCTTGAAGAAATCCAGGATTTATTAAACAACCTTAAAAAACACTAATATGCCGAACCATCCCCAGGCTGCTTTCCTTGAAGCACTGGGCTGGACCATTCTGAACAGTACATGGCAGTTTGGATTATTGTGGTTTTTTTTCCTGTTTTTGAAAAAGGTCTTGCCAAAGAGGTCTGCCGCAGTTAGGTATAATTTATCCCTTTTCTTTCTCTTGTTCGGGGTAAGTTGGGCGGCATTTACCCTGATCCTCCGGTGGAATAGCCTTCTTGGGAATGGTTACCAATTGGCATCATTTAGTAATATTAAATTACAGGCAGTATATGCTCAGACGAGGCTTTGGACCAGCATTTGTTTACCTTATATTGCAATTATCTACCTGATTTGGATTTCTTTCAGCTTATTCAGATTTTCACATTTGTTATTGGTGAGCCGGCAATTGAAAACTAGTAGTCTCAGGAAAGTACCGGTTGATTGGCGCCTTTTCCTGGATAACATGTCCGCACAATTAAATATAAGTTTCTCAATAAGTATCTGGATATCTGAAAAAATTGATACTCCCGTAATATTGGGCTGGTTAAAACCAGCAATTCTTCTTCCGGTTTCTGCATTAAGTAACCTTTCCCCTGACCAGTTGGAAGCAATTTTAATTCATGAACTAGCACATATAAAAAGAAATGATTATATCTGGAATATATTCATTGTTTTATCAGAAGTATTCTTCTATTTCAATCCATTTACACATTTCCTAATTGCAGCTATCCGGGAAGAAAGGGAACATTCCTGTGATGACTGGGTTTTACAATTTAGTTATCAACCACAACGCTATGCCAATGCCTTATTACAACTGGAAAAGCACAGGATAAATAAACATTCCCAATTAATATTAGCAGCCCGGGGATCAAGTCGCAATTTGCTGCTCAATCGCATTCAAAGGATGCTGAATATTCCTATCTCCCATACAGGTAATCATGTAAAATTTGCCCTTTTTACCAGTTTGGCAGTTGTTTTTTGCGCATTTGGGCTACTGGAACCCAGGCAGGAAATAAGGAGATATTTACAGGAATCACCGATTCATCCAATAATCAGCCCTGAAGGGAATAAACCTTTTTATTTACCTGTTCAATTGGGAAATAAAAAAAGGCTTGCGGCTGTTTTCTCCCAAAAGCCATTAACGAACTCTAAAAGGATAAAGGATAAAATCAAGCCATCTTTTAAATCGGTTGACCTACTAGTCCCGGCGGAGGAAGCAAACTGGATTGCAATAAAATCTATATATGAGGCGCAAAAACCCGTGATTGCTCTGCAAACTGAAGAACGGGCCTTTTCCCTTGAGGAAGATCAGGATGAAATTCCAGTTCCGATTCAACTCAATAATTTCCCATACGTTCCAAAAAGCAGTTTCCTGGCTAATAATCTGGAAGACACTTTAAAGCGATTGGAGGGCTCAAAGGTAAAATTGGACAATTTACATGCCATGGAAGTTGCCTTTCAGGCGCAATTATCTTTAGAAAAAGTAAACTGGGATAAATTAAAGGCAGAACTCGAGAATACAGGAAAATCATCAGAATCTATCCAACAAGAGTTTGAAAAAGCCCTCGCCAGGATAGACTGGAATAAGGTTCAACAGGAAGCATCTAAGGCAGTTCAGCAAATGGAAAAATTGCCAATTACAAAAAAAGCAGTCCTTACCGAACAACTCCAGGCAACCTATCAACTCCGGCAGGCCCAACTCGAAATGCTGAATAAACAACTGGAAAAGCAGCAAAAAGACTTCAGAAAAGCTATCGAAAAGCATGATCTGGAGATGAAGAAACTGCAGCAAAAATCAGCTCACCAACGCAAAATTGTTTACATCTAAGATAGAACATTAAGGGCTGCAGGGCCTTCGCAAAACAGCAAATCCAACACCGAAAGCCCGGGAATAAAACCGACCCTGTCTTCAAATACCTGGGTATACTTCATATGTATGACCTCTGTGCCAAGCCACTCTTCCTTATTCCCCGGCCTGAACAGGTTGGTGAAATCATTCCCATTTTCCCACCCGGCGGGAATTACCCGGCGGGTAGTACCCGCCGGGTAATTCCCGCCGGGTGAAGCAAACCTCCAATTAATACGATTAGCGAATTGACGATTTATCCATTCGAAACAAGCAAGGTTCCAATCCATCAAAAAAGTATGCTGTTGATTATAAAGAACTGCCAGTTCGTCACAATAATGTTCAAACCATGGGGAGCGATTATAGCATGACGTTATTGTTCTAAAATGAATCACCTGCCACTTGCCGGGAGCAATCCGTACGTCCTTATATAATTGCTGCTCATTCCTGCTATTCACTAAAGGAATGGATAAACTCAACAATCCGTCAGCTCCACTAAGCCATAACCTGTTCCTAAAACTCATTTTAACATGGTACTCAGATTTATCAAATTCTATATACTTATATTGAACTGCTTTTTTATACCAATTAACATTTGCAAAATACTGTAAATCAATATATAGTATTTCATTATTAATATTCATTTCAATTCTTTTTATTTTGCATTAATTTATGCCATTACAGCTGGTTTAAAGTTACTTAAAATACAGTTTAAATAACTCTTTAAATATTGTATTTAATTGTAATTAAGCAATTTATAAATTAATTCTATTGCTAAAAATATTGCTTTATAAATACAGCCTTTAATAAAAAGGTAAATACTTTAAAACCCAAATATTTTGGGAATGAAGATACGGTATTTAAGGAAAATGAATTTGGCGATAAACGGCCAATCCCCTATTTTGCCGGTATTATGGTACTAACAGTTCAAACCTGCTTAAATCGCCTGAAATGGCTCCTGCCTATCCTCCTCCTATTGGCATTTGCCGGATGTAAAAAACCCCAGATTCCGGAATACCAGGCTTTTGAAAACTTCAAAATCAGTAAACTGGGTTTTTCAGAATCTGTCGTTTCGGCAGATCTTAAATATTTTAATCCTAACGAATATGCACTTGATCTTAAGCATGCCGAGTTAGATTTGGCTGTAAATGACCGCCATATAGGGCATAGTGTTCTGGATACAATGGTGACCATTCCCCGCAGAGACACTTTTTATTTACCCCTGAAAATGAAGGTGGATATGAAGCAACTTTTTAGCAACGCCTTAAGCCTGCTAGTCAATAATGAAATTGATGTTAAGGTGAACGGAATGATTAAGATGGGAAAATCTGGTGTGTTTTTTAATATACCGGTCAACTATTCTGGTAAGCAAAAGATTGAATGGTAGGCAAAAAAAATCCCGGTCTTATAGACCGGGATTTTTATATACAGCGAATTTTAATTTTTCTTCATTCCACCACCGTCTTCCGGTTTCTTACAACACTTGGGTAATTTCTGGTAAGACTCCTCATTGGCGGCTATGTCATCTGCATCATAACCAACATTGGCAATAGCTGTTTTAATATTTTCAATATTTGTTCTATCACTATGAAAAGTAACTTTTGTCTGTTTCCTTTTATAGTCTACTACTACTGTTTCCACGCCATCTTCCTTGGACAGAAAATCTTCAATCTTCTTTTTACAGGTTTCGCATTGAACAGTTGGCGTATTAATAGTAACTTTTTGTAATTCCTTTTTGGTCTGCGCCATTGAAACTGTGCCAAAACCTATTATAAGGGTTAGCAATAAAGCGATACTTTTCATTTAATAACGTTTTTACGAATTTACTGTAGTCCGGCCCAGTTTGCAGGATCTTCCCGCCATTTTAACAATACTGGTTGCATTTCCGACTCTATAATCCCTTTTTCCAGGGCCAGGCTGATCATATTTTCATAATTAGTGAGCGAAATATACGGTACCCCTGCTGCGGAAAAAGCCTCATCGGCTACCTTAAATCCATAGGTAAATATTGAAATCATACCTACCACTTCCAAACCTGCTTTCCGCAATACGTCCACAACCTGGAGACTACTTTTGCCTGTGGAAATCAGGTCTTCCACTACCACTACTTTTTGATTAGGTTCAAAACTTCCTTCGATCTGGTTACCCATGCCATGTTCCTTGGGTTTCGGGCGAACATATATATATGGTAATTTCAGCTGATCGGCAGCCATTGCTCCCCAGGCAATACCAGCGGTTGCCACTCCGGCTACAAGGTCAGCTTCGGGAAATGATTCGAAAATCACGTTGCACATTTCAGATTTAATAAAATCGCGTACATACGGGAAGGACAATAACCTGCGATTATCACAATAAATTGGGCTTTTCCAGCCACTGGCCCAGGTAAAAGGTTCTGCCGGACTTAATCTTACTGCATTACTTTGCAACAGTTTCTCTGCCACAGCTTTTTCATTGGTCTTCATGTTATCTTTATATGAGGCAAAAATAGCCTTAGCCTTTATGTACATCAAAATCTATTTTGGCGATAAACCACTTTTTCTTTGTGATGGCGTTTCTCCCGACATTGAACCATACCTTCACCATGATGATGCTATACTTATTGAAGAGTTTTCCAGCCCTGCAATAAAATCAATGATTTACGAAATGGAATTGCCCGGCATCCATGCAGGAATCTTCCAACACCATGACCTTGATGCATTGAAAAAAGCATTTTGGAAAAAATTCCTGGTAATCAAAGCAGGCGGTGGTGTAGTTTGGAATCCTGATCAGGAACTTCTTTTCATTCATCGGCGGGGAAAATGGGACCTGCCTAAGGGAAAATTAGACGACGGGGAAACGATAGACCATTGTGCCAAAAGGGAAGTGGAAGAAGAAACCGGGCTGCGAAATGTATCAATTACCCGCCCATTACTCACGACCTACCATACTTACCATGAGAGTGGTAAACATATATTAAAAGAAACTTATTGGTTTGAAATGGCAACTACAGGCATCCAGCAACTTGTTCCCCAAACCAGTGAAGATATTCATGCAGTGGACTGGTTGCCGAGGGAAAAATGGGATCAGGCTCTGACCAATACTTTCCCTTCCATTAAGGACGTTCTGGAGTTTTATGTAACTTAAGGATAGCTACGGTTAACCTGCTAATGCAAATCAACCTGCCCTTTTCATCCTCAATACGGATTTCCCAAACCTGTGAGGTGCCGCCCCTATGCAATACCCTGGCGGTACCAATTACGAAACCATCCCTGGCGCTACGCACATGATTGGCATTAATTTCCATGCCTACAGCAATAAATTTACTGCGATCTACAGTCATCGCCGCACCTACACTACCGATGGTTTCGGCCAAGGCCACTGATGCACCACCATGCAATAAACCATATGGCTGCCTGGTGCGGTGATCAACGGGCATTCTGGCTTTAATAAAATCCGGTCCTACTTCTGCCCATTCAATACCAAGGTGCTCGCCCAAAGTATTAGAACTTAATCCATCAAGGTGGCTAAGGGAAAAAGTAGGATCAAACCAGATAACTGGCATGTTTAACTGATTTTTTGAAGGCTTTTATATACTGCTTCAGGAATAAATGGGGAAGCGTCGCCATTATTGCGAATAATGTCACGAACAATCGTTGACGCCACTGATGTATATTTCGGTTCACCGGTCAGGAAAATCGTTTCAATTTTATTATCCAGTGTACGGTTAGCATCGGCTATGGTTTTCTCATATTCAAAATCACTCACATAGCGGATACCCCTTAATATAAACCTTGCACCAATCTCCTGGCAAAATTTTACAGTCAGCCCTTCATAACTGGCGGCCTCCACCTTAGGTTCATTATGGAAAATTTCACTGATCCACAATAACCGCTGTTCTGCAGAGAACATAGGTGCTTTTGATGTATTTAACCCGATTCCAATAATAATTTTATCAAACAAGGGAAGTGCCCTCGTGACAATATCCACATGCCCTAACGTGATGGGATCAAATGTCCCGGGGAACAAACAAATTCTCATATAGTAATTTCTGCTTATCCTTCTCTTCCAGCCAGTAAATATAATACAGCCATTCTAACTGCAACCCCATTTTCGACCTGCTGCAAAATAATGGATTGTTTGCTGTCAGCCACATCGCTGTCCAATTCCACCCCCCTGTTAATAGGTCCGGGGTGCATGACAAGGATTTCCTTATCCAGATTGTCGAGCAGGCTTTTTTTCACACCATACGCCAGATTGTATTCCCGTAAGGAGGAAAACAATACCTGGTTCTGCCTTTCGAGCTGAATTCTAAGCACATTAGCTACATCGCACCATTGCAGGGCTTTATTAAGGTCATATTCTACCCGCACATTAAAAGCCTCTGCCATATGTTTAGGTATAAGGGTAGGTGGACCTGCCACTGTAACTTCAGCGCCCATTTTCTTAAGCAGGTAAATATTACTTAGTGCCACCCTTGAATGCATGATATCCCCTATAATGGCCACTTTTTTACCTTCCAGAGTTCCAAGTCTTTCACGAATGGAAAAAGCATCCAGCAAAGCCTGTGTCGGATGCTCGTTGATGCCATCCCCGGCGTTCACAATAGCAGCTGGGATATGCCTGGCCAGGAAATGTGGGGCCCCTGTGGCACTATGCCTCATTACCACCATATCTACCTTCATGCTCAGGATATTATTTACAGTATCTAGCAGCGTTTCCCCTTTGGAAACAGATGATCCGCTGGCTGAAAAATTGATAGTATCTGCACTGAGACGCTTTTCCGCAAGTTCAAATGATATCCGGGTCCTGGTAGAATTTTCGTAAAAAAGGTTTACGATTGTTACATCCCGGAGGGAAGGCACTTTCTTAATAGGCCGCTGCAACACCTCTTTAAACTGGGAGGCAGTATCTAAAATAAGTTGAATGTCCTGTGGAGAAAGCTCTCTAATGCCGAGTAGATGTTTTGTGCTGAGTCGCATTAGGGTGCAAAGTTAATTGTTAGAGCAATACCACTTCATCCTTTCCACTATTTTCCTGCCAGCCCACTTTTACGCGTTGTGAAATGATGGAATCAATGGCTTTTCCGGAATAATCGGGTTGTATGGGTAGCTGGCGACTAAAGCGTCTGTCTATCAGGACACAGAGTTCCACTTTTTCCGGCCGCCCAAAATCAAGCAGGGCATCAAGTGCAGCCCTGATGGTTCTGCCCGTATATAAAACATCATCCACAAGAATCACTTTCCGGTTTTCAATCGAGAAAGGAATATCTGTCTGGTTGGCAACATGGAGTTCCTTACGGACATCATCCCTATAAAATGTGATATCCAATATTCCGTAAAGGAGCTTGGTTTGGGGCAGCAGTAACTGGATTTCCTTAATTATTCGGTTACTAAGCCAAATACCCCGGGGTTGAATACCGATAATGCAGGTGTTGGAAAGATCCACACTATTTTCAAGTATCTGGTGACTTAGTCTTTTAATAGTAATCGCCAACTGGTCACCACTAAGGATAGTTTTCAAGATTGCTTCTTTCTGCTAAATTAAGGCTTAGTGCCTTTAAATATTTTTTTATGCTTCCTGTAAAAATGGATACCTGTAATCTATCGGCGGATTATAAGTTTCCTTTATGGTCCGGGCACTCAACCAGCGATAAAGGTTCAACATGGAACCCGCTTTATCATTGGTTCCACTGGCTCTTGCCCCACCAAATGGTTGCTGACCAACTACAGCACCTGTTGGTTTATCATTTATGTAAAAATTTCCCGCTGCATGCCGCAATTTATTGGTGGCCAGTTCAACAGCTTCACGGTCGCGGGCAATGATCGCTCCGGTTAAGGCATAGGGTGATGTTTGATCAACCAGCTGCAAGGCCTTTTCAAACTGATCGGCATTGTAAACATAAATTGTCAAAACCGGCCCGAACAACTCTTCACACATGGTCACATATTTCGGATCAGTAGTTAGAATAACCGTTGGTTCAATAAAATAGCCTTTACGTTTATCGCAATTGCCACCGGCAATAATTTTGCCCTTCCTGTCTTTCCTTGCCCTGTCAATATATTTCTTCAGTTTATCAAAACTCTTTTCATCAATTACCGCATTGATAAAATTGCTGAAATCCTCCACTGAACCCATTTTCATGCTGCCTACCTGGTCTACCAGCTTTTTCAGTACAGAATCCGCAATATTGGAAGGAAGGTAAGCCCTTGATGCCGCAGAACATTTTTGTCCCTGGTATTCAAATGCTCCCCTGGCCAATGCTGTGGCTACTACATCCGGATCGGCAGAACGGTGTGCAATTACAAAATCCTTTCCACCTGTTTCACCGACAATGCGCGGGTAAGATCTGTAATTGGTCATATTGGCACCAATAGTAGCCCACATACTATTGAATACACCGGTGGATCCGGTGAAATGCACGCCAGCAAAATCGGGATGGGCAAAACATACTTTTCCGAGTGTGGGGCCGTCAACATAAATCAGGTTGATGACGCCATCAGGCAAGCCCGCCTCCTGTAAAATGCGCATAAACATTTGTGCTGAGTACACTTGTGTATTGGCCGGTTTCCAAACCACAGTATTGCCGCACATTGCAGCAGATGTAGGCAGGTTACCACCAATTGCAGTAAAATTGAAAGGGGTTACCGCCAGTACAAAACCTTCAAGTGGCCGCCATTCAAGCCTATTGTGCGTACCCGGACCACTTATTGGTTGCTGCTTATAAATCTCACTCAAATAATGAACATTAAACCTAAGAAAATCGATTAATTCACAGGCACTGTCTATTTCAGCCTGGTAGGCATTCTTACTTTGGCCAAGCATTGTTGTACCATTTATGTATGGCCTGTACTTTGTAGCCAGCAAATCAGCCGCCTTCAAAAATATACCCGCCCGGTTTTCCCAGCTCATTGCAGACCAGGATTCCTTTGCCTTCAGTGCCGCATCAATGGCCTGGTTAACATGCTTTTCATCACCGGCGTGGAAAAAACCCAACACATGGTTTCTTTCATGTGGTGGATGTATGCTGATTTTATTTCCGGTACGTATCGCCCTTCCGCCAATATACATAGGTATATCAACTTCCTTTTTCTTCAATTCGGTCAAAACTTTTTTGAGCAATGCTTTTTCCTGTGAACCAGGCGCATACTGCAATACAGGTTCATTTACCGGCATCGGATAAGAAAAATATCCTAAACTCATATTTTGCGTTTTATACTGTTAGGTTGTAGATACTTCATCTTTCTGGCTCATCAGGTAGGCTTTTATAAACCCGTCGAGTTCCCCATCCATCACCGGCTGCACATTACCAACTTCATAATCTGTGCGGTGATCCTTGATCATCTTATAAGGATGGAAAACATAACTCCTGATCTGGCTGCCCCATTCGATCTTCTTTTTTGATGAATTTGTGATATTTTTTGCTTCCTCCCTTCTGCGCAATTCTTCTTCATACAAACGGCTTTTCAACATTTGCATGGCTTTTTCCCGGTTGCCAAGCTGCGTTCTTTCAGTTTGGCAAATAACGACAATACCTGTAGCAAGGTGGGTGAGCATTACTTTTGTCTCTACTTTGTTCACGTTTTGTCCACCGGCACCACCGCTTCGGGAAGTCTCCATTTTGACTTCACTGTCTTTTACCTCGATTTCAATAGTATCATCAACAAGTGGATAAACAAAGACGGATGCAAAAGAAGTGTGTCTTCTGGCATTTGAATCGAATGGAGAAATTCTAACCAGGCGGTGTACGCCGCTTTCACCTTTCAGGAAACCATAGGCGAACGGACCGTCAAACTGGAACGTAGCGCTTTTGATTCCTGCCCCATCACCATCCTGCCAGTCGAGTTCGGTTATTGTCCAGCCCTGCTTTTCACCATACATACGGTACATGCGCGACAATATTTGTGCCCAATCCTGGCTTTCAGTACCACCTGCGCCACTGTTGATTTGCACCACAGCCGGCAATTCATCCTCGGGTTGGTTAAGGGTACTTTTGAATTCCGCCTCCTCTATGGAGGCCAGTGCTTTGTCGTAGGCTTGTTTTACCTCTTCCTCGCTCGCCTCACCGGCTTTCCAGAAATCATGGAGTACAGCAAAGTCTTCCACGGCAGTTTCTACCTGGTTGAAAAGATCAATCCAGTATTCGTGGACCTTTATCTCTTTCAAAATGCCCGTGGCACGGTGGTTGTCATCCCAGAAGCCAGGTGATAGCGTTAATAGTTTGTCCTGGTGGATCTTGTCATTTCGGTTAGCGACGTCAAAGAAACCTCCTTAGAACCGAAACCCGCTCCCGTAATGTTTTCAATTGTTCTTGTGTCATAGCGGATGCAAAGATATTGTGATTTGGTTTATTTTCATGCCACCAAAATAAAACACCATGAAGAAGTTGATTATTTTACTTACCGGATTATGGATTCTGTTTGCTATACCTGTAGTGAAAGCGGCAGAAACAGAGCCGACGGTAAAAAAGGCTGCCATCTCGGAAGACCTTGCCAGGGCTGAACTTGATAAAGCGGTAGCTGAATTCAATTCTTTGAGTAAGAAGGAGAAAAAGAACCGTTTCAAAGAGGTTAAAATAGTAATGAAGCAATATAAAGCTGATAAAAAGGCCGGAAAACTGGAAGATACCGACACCAGTTTGATTTTACTGGCGATCCTGGCTATTTTATTGCCTCCATTGGCCATCTATCTGAAAGAAAGGAATTTAACCTGGAAATTTTGGGTAAGTGCGGGCCTGCTGGTAACCGGAATAATTATTTTGTCAGCTCTGCCCTTTCTGTGGGTAGCGTCTGCTGCACTTGCTTTGCTGGTAGTTTTTGATATTCTGTAAGGTCGTTAAGGGTTTCATAAAAGGATGTATATACCTCCCTATTGCCATCTGCACTGCGAATGCTATCGTAACTTGCAGTGTTATTTAAGCGAACTATTATGAAGTATTTACATTTTGTTACTACGCTTTCCCTTTTCTCAGTATATCAGTTGTGTACTGGTTGTGCTCAGAAAGAAAACCCCAATAAAAGCATGAATAACGATTTAGTATACGCAGAATCAGTTGGAAAAACAGATACAGCCACCCTCGGATCAGGATGTTTCTGGTGTACGGAAGCGGTATTCCAACAGTTAAATGGAGTGCTTAAAGTGTCTTCCGGCTATTCAGGCGGGCATGTAGCCAATCCTACTTACGAACAGGTTTGTGAAAAAAACACAGGCCATGCTGAAGTTACCCAGATTATTTTTGACCCGTCTGTAATCACCTTTGATGAATTACTCGAAGTCTTCTGGCAAACCCATGATCCCACTACTTTAAATCGCCAGGGAAATGATGCCGGGCCACAGTACCGCAGTGTAGTTTTTTACCATAATGAAACCCAAAAACAAAAAGCCACTTATTACAAGGAGCAACTTGATAAAAGCGGGGCCTGGAAAAGCCCGATAGTTACTGAGATTTCACCATTCAAGAATTTTTATGAAGCCGAAGACTATCACCAGAATTATTATGTTAATAACGGTACACAGCCTTATTGTTACTATGTAATCCGGCCGAAGATGGAAAAATTCGAAAAGGTCTTTAAGGACAAATTAAAAAAGAATAACCAGGCACAGACAAAGAATTGATTTCATTTATATACAGAATAAAGAATCCCCCGGTTGTTACCGGGGGATTCTTTATTCTGTTACATGAACAATTTAAATCTAATGTACTTTCTTAACCAGCTTTGGCCTGATGGAAATAGGCTGATCATCAAGTTCAGCCGGGTCCTTGCTTACAACAACCAATGATTTTTTAAGCCGGATAATTCCCACAGCATTCATCAGTTTCATAACGTGGAATGTAGGGTCCAGTTCAAACCACTTACGGGCAAAATTAGGGTTAGTTCCTTCTTTGTGGTGGTTATTCTGGAACAACTCACCCAAAAGGAAAATGCCCCATGGCTCAGTGTTCTTTGAATGGTCACCATTCTTATAATTGGCATAACCGTATTTATGTCCACACCAGTTAACAATAGCTCCCTGTACTGGTCCCATTAAAAAATGGATCGGCAATAACAGAAACCACCAATAATTCGGTGCGAAAACTACATAAACCGATACATATAATAAGCCAAAGAACAAACGCATAGCTGTACTATCAGCAAGGCGATCGAGTTTTGTCCAAACCGGGAGGTAATCCCTGGTGAACTGCTCATCCGGAACATTCTTGCCAGTTAGAAATGCATTGTAAATATTACGCGTATGAATCATCATACCCATAACATCTTTGAAGAAGTGCGGACTATGCGGATCTTTTTCAGTATCGCTGTAAACGTGGTGCATGCGGTGCATAACGGCGTAAGCCCTCGGGACGAGGTAGGATGAGCCCTGTGTGATCCAGGTTGACAAATAAAAAATCTTTTCCCAAGTTTTACTGGTGGTGTACATCTGGTGGGATGCATACCGGTGCAAAAAGAACGTATGGAAAAACAGGGATAAAAACCAATGCGCAAAAAAGAAAATTAAAATAACTGCCATACTAATCTCTAAATTAAGGCGCAAAGTTACGGCTATTTAATCAGAATTAGTGCCTAAATGTACTCTTCTGAGTTCCAGCAAGTTCAGCGCATTTGGCTTAAAACCAGAAACATTTGGTTGAACAAAATGGATCACTTCATCATACCACAAAGGAATTACCGGAGCATCGCTTATGAGTATACTATCCATTTGCTGGTAAAGGGAATAGCGCATTGAATCATTATTTTCCTGCAATGCTTTTTCGTACCGCGCATCAAAAGCGGCATTTCGGTAACGCGTATAATTAGGCGGCGCGGGGTTTCGGGAATAAAATACACTGAGATAATTTTCAGCATCGGGGTAATCTGCTATCCAGCTACCCCTGAAAAATAAAGCCTGTGATTGGGCTGTTTGCTCCAGCAAAAGGCTCTTTTGCATTATTTCAACCTGTATGGGGATGCCCAATTCTTCAAGTTCCCGGGCTATATAGCTAGCCAGGTCGGCATAAATTGGGATTGTCAGCAGCTTAATTACCGGCATTCCCCGTCCCCCTGGATAGCCTGCTTCCAATAATAATTGCCTTGCTTTTTGCGGATCATAGTTGTATCCTTTAACTCGCTGACTATCAAAGGATGGTAACCCGGCGGGTATAAAGCCACTTTCAGCAGGTTTTCCTATAGAATTCCGGAGGTATAACATCATTTTCCTACGGTCAAATCCGTAGTTGAAAGCCTGCCTGATTTTTTTAAAGCGCAGTGGTGAGTTTTTTACCAAATCATTTAAGGTGTCATTTAATATTCCTAAATATTCCGTGTTCAGGTAAGGGTGTTTGGATAGTATAATTTTCCCTTCCCAATTTTTTCGTAACCGGCCTGATTTTGTAAGCAGTTCATCTTTGAATGAAGGATCAATATCGTTGATAAAATGCACTGAACCTTGCCGGAATAATAAAAACTCTGTAGCCTTACTATCATAGAAACTGACTTTTACCCCCTCTAAATAAGGCAGGTTATTACCATTACTATCCTTTTCAAAATAAAATTCATTTTTACGAAGGATCAATGCTTGTCCTTCTTCCAGCGCTACAAACCGGAATGGACCGGTTCCAACCGGATGGGCCCTGAAATTATTGCCATAAAACCTGGTCGCTTCATGGGGTACGATGGAACAATATTGCATACTCAGTATTCCCAGGATCGGCGGAAATGGCCTTACCAACTCCAATTGGAAGGTGCTGTCATTCAAAGAAAGAAATCCGCCCGTTTTTTTCACCCGGTCATTGAAAATCCATGCACCACTGCTGGCTGTAACAGGATCGATTAAACGATGGAAACTAAATACTACATCTGTTGCATTCAATACCCTGCCTTTCCCGCCAGGGAAACATGGATCATCATGAAAACGGACTCCCGTTCGCAGGTGAAAAGTATATATTAACCCATCTTTACTTACCTCCCATGATTTAGCCAGAGAAGGTGCAATTACAAGGTTACTATCTACCTCAACCAGGGTATTATAAACCTGGTGAACAGCCCACATAATGCTTTGATTCTTGGCAAATGCAGGATCCAGGGAAGCAATCCCGGATGATTCATTGTATTTAAAAAAACCTTTATCACCGGCTGGCTGACGGCCACAGGACATCAATAACATAAAAGCAACCAGGAAGAAGATACATGAGCGGCAGATCAACATTCAAATAATTTTGTGCTAAGGGCTTATATTTAATCCCGAATCATTTATAATTGCCTACATGCAACTTACATCAATCGTTAGAGGTTTCCTTGCTTCCTGCTGCACATTTCTTGTGATCTGTTCCACTAATGCACAACCCTTATCAAAATCCGGTGAACTCACCCACCAGGATACTCTCAGGGGATCCATAAACGCAGAAAGAAGCTGGTGGGACGTTCAGCGGTATGAAATTTCCGTAACACCAGATTATGGGTCTAAAACCATTAAAGGTAGCGTTAACCTTAGTTTTGCTGTTATTAGTGCTCCCGGAAACATGCAAATTGACCTGCAGCAACCCATGCAACTCGATGAAGCAATTTTAAATGGCAAGTCACTATCATATGTTCGCGAAGGAAATGTTTTTCATATTAAAGTAGACCAGTCCTTACCTATAAAAAGCAGCCAGAAAATAACCCTTCTATTTTCCGGTAAACCTTTAGAAGCAGTTCGCCCCCCCTGGGATGGAGGCTGGATCTGGACCAGGGATAAAGCTGGTAATCCGTGGATGAGCGTGGCCTGCCAGGGTCTTGGTGCAAGTGTCTGGTATCCCTGCAAAGATATCCAGAGCGATGAACCCAATTTGGGGGCATCCCTCATGATAACAGTTCCTTCAGACCTGGTGGCGGTTGGAAATGGGCGGTTGAAGAAAACAGTACCACAATCCAATGGCACCACAACTTATACATGGGAAGTGAAAAATCCAATCAATAATTATAATATCATTCCTTATATCGGTAAATATGTGAGTTGGAAAGAGACTTTTGCTGGTGAGAAAGGGGTGCTAGACTGTGAATACTGGGTCCTCCAGGAAGACCTTGAGGCTGCAAAAGCCCAGTTTCAGCAGGTGAAACCCATGCTGCAGTGTTTCGAACATTGGTTTGGCCCATACCCATTTTATGAAGATGGTTATAAACTGGTTGAATCGCCCCACCTGGGTATGGAGCACCAAAGCGCTGTGGCCTATGGCAACAAATTCAAAAACGGCTACCTGGGTCGCGACCTTTCAGGAACAGGATGGGGACTGAAATGGGATTTTATTATTATCCATGAATCGGGGCACGAATGGTTCGGAAATAATATCACTTCAAATGATATTGCTGATATGTGGTTACATGAAGGCTTTACCAATTATAGTGAAACCATTTATACCGAGTGCCAGAGTGGACTTGCTGCTGCCAATGAATACCTTGCGGGCATCAGAAAAAATATCAGGAATGATATTCCCATTATCGGACCTTACGGTGTAAATAAGGAAGGTAGCGGTGATATGTACCCGAAATCGGCCAACATGATCCATATCATTCGCCAAATCATTGGCGATGATGAAAAGTTCAGGACACTATTGCGGAATTTAAACAAAGACTATTACCATTCGACTACAAGTTCAGCAGAGATAGAAAAGTATATCAGCAATTACGCCGGGAAAGATTTTTCCAAAATTTTTGACCAGTACCTGCGCACCACAAAAATACCGCAACTGCAATACAGTTTCTACAGCGGCACTATGTCTTTTCGCTGGCGCAATACGGTTGACGGATTTAATATGCCTGTAAAAGTATTACTTGATGGCAAAACAAGCTGGCTGGAGCCCGGAACCGAATGGCAAACCCTGAAAACAAGTGCTACAAGGCTTGAAGTGGATAATAATTTTTACATTGAACCCAAACAGCTAAAGTAAATTCATAGTCTTCCGGCACCAATAAAACGGCGTTTGTAATATTCTTCATTCAGGTCACTGATTATAACCCCATATGAAGTTGAAGCATGTACAAACTTGTTGTTTGATACATAAATTCCAACGTGTGACACCCCTCCACGCGTATTAAAAAAAACCAGGTCGCCGGGTTGCAGGTATTCCGCATCAATTTTCTGGCTTTGTTCAAATTGTTCATGGGAGGTCCTTGGTATTGATTTGCCAAATACTGAGCTTTCCAGGGTGCAGGTAAATGCGGAGCAGTCAATGCCGCTTTTTGTGGACCCGCCGTAACGGTATTTTGTACCGTACCACTCTTCAATGAATTGCAGCAGGGCCAGGTTATTCATACTTTCCACATTTTCATCCAGCAGAATTGCATATTTAAATTGCAGTTCTGTGCCATTTTCGATATTGAGGCCTGCTCCGGTGAGCGTGCTATGCCCCGGCCCTATAAGACGTCCGGTATTTGTACTGTTATTGGCACCCGGACCTTCTTCGCCCGGGGTCATACTAATGGAATCGATAAACTTGGGTGAGGAATGGGTGGTTCGTGTAACTGTTGGCGAGCTTCCATTAGTACTGTTCCTGGAAGGGCCACAGGCCACGATGAACAAAAAAAGCGGAGTTATATATATAATTTTTTGCAAGGATATTTACTTTTTCTATTTGACCTGACCGCGGCAAAAATAACGAATTCAAATTTTATACCAGTCTTTAGAAAATTTGTTACTTGCAGCACTATGTCCAGATTTTCGCATCTCCATTGTCACACCCAATATTCCTTATTAGACGGGGCCGCCTCTATTTCTTCTTTGTACAAGAAGGCAGTAAAGGACAAAATGCCTGCTATCGCTATTACAGACCACGGAAATATGTTTGGAGCATTTGAATTTGTTGCAGAAGCTTATAAACATAAAGGGGAAGACGGCCAGCCATTGGTAAAACCAGTTGTGGGTTGTGAGTTTTATGTAGTTAAAGACCGCCACAGAAAATCCTTTACCAAGGAACAAAAAGACCAGCGTTACCACCAGGTTTTACTGGCGAAAAATGCTGTTGGCTATCAAAACCTCATAAAATTAACCTCCCTTGGCTTCGTTGAAGGTATGTACAGCAAATATCCAAGGATTGATAAAGAGCTAATTGAAAAATACCATGAAGGACTTATAGCAACAACCTGTTGTATTGGTGCCTATGTTCCTCAAACTATTTTACATGAAGGTGAAGCTGCTGCTGAAATTGAATTCAAGTGGTGGCTGGATATGTTTGGGGAAGATTACTTTATCGAATTGCAAAGGCATGCTCTAAAAGAGCAGGAAATAATTAACCAGGCATTGCTGAAGTTTGCCAATAAATATAATGTTCCGGTAATAGCCACTAATGATAGCCATTACACGGAAAAAGACGATGCCAATGCACATGATATCCTGCTTTGTATTAATACCGGTGAAAAGCAAAGTACACCGGGGTTTGATGATTTCGTGAACGATGATGCGAACATACGTAACCGGCGATTTAAGTTTCCCAATGACCAGTTTTATTTCAAGAGCAGTGCTGAAATGAGTACCCTGTTCAGCGATGTTCCCGAAGCTATTGACAATACAAATATGATTGTTGACAGGGTGGAATTACTTAACCTGAAAAAGGATATTCTTCTTCCGGCATTCCCGATACCAAAAGAATTCCAGGTACATAAGGACAGCAACCTTAACCAATGGGAATACCTGCGACACATCACTTATGAAGGCGCAAAAAACAGGTATACAGAAATCAGCCAGGAAGTACAGGAAAGACTGGATTTCGAATTGTTCACTATCAAAACCATGGGATTTGCAGGTTACTTTTTGATTGTGAGTGATTTCATCCAGGCCGGCCGTGACCTGGGTGTATTTGTAGGACCTGGACGTGGGTCAGCAGCAGGGAGTGTGGTGGCATACTGCATTGGTATTACCAATATTGATCCCATGAAGTACAATTTGCTTTTCGAGAGGTTCCTTAACCCCGACCGAAAGAGCATGCCCGATATCGATACCGACTTTGATGATGATGGTCGCCAGAAAGTTATCGATTATGTAGTTCAGAAATATGGTAAAAACCAGGTAGCACAAATCGTTACTTATGGTACGATGGCAGCAAAAATGAGTATCAAGGATGTTGCCCGTGTTCTTGATCTTCCTTTGTCTGAATCAAATGCCCTAGCTAAAATGGTTCCCGATAAGCCCGGCATCGAATTAGGCCGTGTTTTGAAAGCCCCGATTACAGATAAGGATGGAGAAAAATCCCTGCAATCTAAAGAACAGCTTGGCCCCGAGGATATTGACAACGTTAAAAAACTAAGGGAAATTTATAATGGGATTGATATCCGTGCCCAGGTTTTAAAGGAAGCGGAAAGGCTTGAAGGATCAGTACGCAATACCGGTTTACATGCAGCAGGTATTATAATTGCACCAGACGACCTCATGAATATCATACCCGTCTGTACAGCTAAAGATTCCGAGTTGCTGGTTACACAAATTGAAGGAAGTATTATTGAAGATGCTGGTGTAATTAAAATGGACTTCCTGGGATTGAAAACCCTTACCATTTTGAAAAATGCACTGGCGCTGATCAAACAGAACCATGGCGTTGAAATTATTATAGATGATGTACCCCTGGATGATGTAAAAACATTTGAACTATATCAAAAGGCTGATACTATTGGAACCTTCCAGTTTGAAAGTCCGGGTATGCAGAAATACCTGCGAGACCTTAAACCTGATCAGTTTGCAGACCTAATTGCCATGAATGCCCTGTACCGGCCTGGTCCACTGGCATATATTCCCAACTTCATTGACCGCAAACACGGTAAGGAAGCAATAAGCTATGATCTCGAGGAAATGAAGGAATACCTCGAAGAAACCTATGGTATTACAGTATACCAGGAGCAGGTAATGCTGCTCGCGCAGAAAATTGGCGGATTCAGCAAAGGTGATGCAGACGTATTACGGAAAGCAATGGGTAAAAAGCAGAAATCTGTTTTGGATAAAATGAAAAAACAGTTTGTGGAAGGTGCTGTAAAAAAAGGTCATCCTGCAGAAAAACTGGAAAAAATCTGGACAGACTGGGAAGCATTTGCGCAATACGCATTCAATAAATCACATTCTACCTGCTATGCATTTGTGGCTTACCAGACCGCATACCTGAAAGCCCACTACCCTTCTGAATATATGGCTGCAGTATTGAATAATGCCGGTAGTATTGAAAAAATCACCTTCTTCATGGAAGAGTGTAAACGAATGGGGCTGAACGTACTTGGTCCTGATATCAATGAATCACAAAAAGGATTTGCTGTAAACAAGGCAGGTGCAATCAGGTTCGGATTAGGCGGACTCAAAGGTGTTGGAGAGGCAGCAGTAGACAGCATTATAAGTGACAGGGATAAAAACGGGGCGTTTGTTTCCATTTTTGAAATGATCAAAAGGATAAACCAACGGACGGTAAATAAGAAAACATTGGAAAGCCTGGCGCATGCTGGCGCATTTGACTGTTTTCCGGAATTGCACAGGGCGCAATATTTTTATATCCCTGCCGGGGATACCAGTACGGGATTGGAAAAAATCATCAAATACGGTAACATTTACCAGGCGCAATCTTCGGGAAGCAGCAATACCCTTTTCGGCGAACTGCCTGCGGTGATGGACCTGCCTTCACCAAAGATTCCTGCCTGCGACCCATGGACATTGACTGAAAGACTGGAAAAAGAAAAAGAAGTAACAGGCATTTTTATCAGCGGGCATCCACTTGACCATTTCAAATTTGAAATGCGGCATTACAATATCATGCCCTTGCAGGAATTCAATGAAATAAAAGACAATCCACTTTTGATTGGAAATGGCCGGCAATACAGGTTAGCAGGTTTGGTAATAGATGGACAGCACCGGATTACTAAAACAGGCCGGAACTTTGGAGCACTAACGCTGGAAGATTATTCAGGTAAAACTGAACTCATGCTTTGGGGGGATGATTATATGCGGTTCAAAGATTATCTCGATAAAGGCAAAAACCTATTTATAACAGGCTCCTTTAAATCGCGCTTCAATACAGAGCAATTCGAATTTAAAATTGAAAGGATAAACTTGTTGGAAACAATCAAACAGTCACTTACCAAACAACTGGTATTATATGTTGAACCAAGGCATATTTCCGCAGAAATGATTGGATTCCTGGAGGGGAACCTGAGAAAATTCCCGGGAAAGACCAGTTTGAGGATCAACCTTATGGAACAACGCTCACAATCGATAACAAGTTTATATAGTATTGAAAACGGATTGGAAATGAATGACGAATTGACGGCCTGGCTGCAACTTCAACCTGAATTAGACATAAAAGTGGACACAAATTGACCGATTTTAACAATTATAGATGTCATAACAACCCAATTCAACCAAGGGACCTATTTTTGCGTTCTATTTAAAACTAAAACAATTTTAAATCAATAATTATGGCTTTAGAATTCACCGATGCCAACTTCCAGAATGAAGTTCTGGCATCAGATAAATTAAGTGTAATAGATTTCTGGGCAGAATGGTGTGGACCATGTCGCGCAATCGGACCTGTAATTGAGGAACTGTCTAAAGAGTATGACGGTAAGGTAAAAATCGGGAAAGTAAATGTCGATAATAATCCGCAACTGTCTGTAAATTATGGCATTACATCAATTCCAGCTATCCTGTTCGTAAAAAACGGCCAGGTTGTTGATAAGCTTGTTGGTGCACAACCAAAGGCCAATTTTGTAAAAAAAATCGAAGCACATATCTAATTGAATAGCAATTTTTTACGTAAAGGCTTCCCTAAAGGAAGCCTTTTTTTGCATTTAATGCATAATTCAATGGTTTTGGACCATATGGAAAAACACTCGTCGAATTTTTGAGGGGATAAGCAAGAAAATGGCGCATTACCCGTTTGATTCAAAGATTCAAGCCTATGAGAACTCCAATATCCTGCACAAAGTGGGTCCTGGTCCTACTTGTGATTATTACTAATTCATGTAAGAAAACCGACATTGGTTCATCAATTGTGCCTGCTTCTAAAGAAACGGCCAACCTGGTAGAAATCAATTTAAACGGAAGGATTACTGATGACCACCAAATTCCAATGAATGGTGCAGTAGTTCGTTCCGGAACCATTGTTACTCAAACAGACATCAATGGCAACTTCCATTTTTCCGGACTGCATGTAAATCAATCTGCAACGCTCATTGAAGTATATAAACCCGGGTATTTCAGAACTTACCAAACCCTTGAAGTACTGCCATCCTCAGAACAATTCGCAGAAATAAGTATTCTTGAGCAAAGCAATAAACAGCAATTCAGTGTGCCTGCCGGTACAAATTTCCAACTACCTGGTGGCGCAGCCATCAATTTCCCCGCAAATGCATTAACAGATCGTGTAAGCAGGCAATCATATATGGGTATAGCTGAACTATCAGCCTATTCCATGAACAATGAAGACTACCGGTTTTTCCATTACTTACCGGGTATCAAAGGCCTTACCTTAAATAAAAAGGAAGTTGCCCTAAAGGCATTCGGCATGCTCGTTACGGAATTAACGGGGGAGTCGGGACAGGCGCTCGAATTAGAAACAGGAAAGCCTGCTTTAATGAAATTTCCAATTCCTCCATCCTTACTGGGAAATGCACCTTCCAGCATCTCACTCTGGCATTATGATTTGAGTAGTGGAATCTGGATTGAGGAAGGCATTGCTGAAAAATCAGGAAATAATTACCAGGGGTATGTATCGCATTTGTCGATCTGGGCTTGTGGTATTGCAATGCCCCTTGTTCCAGTGAAGGCTAATATCGTAGATAAAAACGGGAATAGTATCCCATTTGCAAAAGTACAATTGTATTCAGGAGATGGGGAGCAACCGGTTTCAAACATCACCTACACTGATGATAAAGGTTTTCTGTCAATATCTTCCCCCGGAAACCAGGCACTGGAATTAAAAGTAGTAAACGAATGCCAGGAAATACTGGCCAACAAAAAATTCACTGCCGGAACTACAGCTAACTGGTTAGGGAAAATTGAAAGTGGTGCCGAAAAAGCCGCAACAATAACAATTTCCGGAAAGGTCGTGAATTGCAAAGTTGGGGGCGTATACAATGGCCATGTATCCCTTGAATTAGAGAATAAAACCTACAGGGCTGCAATACATGAGGGTAAATTCGTAATTACACTCAACCGATGCTCAAAGGCATTGGTAAAGGCAAGATTGGTTGCGGTTGATGATGAAGGCAACCTGGAAAGTGATTTGCAGGATATTGATATTACTGAAGGAAATTATGATGCAGGAACAATCAGTACCTGCAACCAAGAGAACAACCAGTTTGTGAGTTATAACATTAATGGTACCAATTACCTGTTACAGGCTCCTTCTGACTCATTGGTTCAGGCCCCTTCAACAGTCCAAAATAAAACGACAATATTATGCTACAAGGGGGCTGACCGTTCAAAAGCTGCATTCAGTTTTACCTTTAGTGGAACCGGCAAGCCTGGCCAATTCCCTGTAACAGCTTTAAATATTAATCAGGATAAAATGGTTTTTTCTCCAAGCGGCAATATAGCAGTTGAAGTAACAGATTATGGAATGCCCGGCAGCTATATTATAGGAAGATGCATTGGAAAGCTTACATCTCCTGCGTTAAGCCAGGTGTTGCCTTTTTCATTTAATTTCAAAATACTGAGGAATTTTTAACTATCAGATAAGTATACCCGCAATTGTTGCACTTAGGTAAGACGCAAGCGTGCCGCACAATAAAGCCTTCATGCCAAGTCGGGCAAGATCCGCCCTCCTGCCTGGGGCAATTTCGCCAATTCCGCCAATCTGCATTCCTACGGAACTAAAGTTGGCAAATCCACAGATAGCAATACTAACAATTAATAACCCTTTATCAGAAATTACAGGAACAGAATGATTGGTCAGGTTTTGAAAAGCTACAAATTCATTTATAGTCAGTTTTTGTCCGAGTAAGGTTGCAACACTATCTACATCCTGCATCGGAACCCCCATAGACCAGGCAAAGGGGTAAAAGATTTTTCCGAAAATATAATTTATGCTAAGATCGAAAGCCGGATTAAATAAATGCCCCGCTTTAACCAATATCCAATCGAGGCAGGCAATAACTGCAATAAATCCAATTAACATAGCAATTACATTCATGGCAATTTTAAAACCATCCCCTGCCCCATGTGAAATGGCATCCACAACATTTGTATAACTGCTTTTTACTTCCAGTTTTACTGTTCCCAGGGTTTGGCTTTCTTCCGTTTCGGGAAAAACTATTTTGGAAATTACCAGGGCACCGGGAGCGGCCATAAGACTGGCCATAATCAATTTAGGAGCAAGGTCTATTCCAGCTTGTGCCCCCATATTTGCATAAACAACCAGAATTCCGCCAGCAATGCAGGCAAGACTACCACTCATACTGGCCAGCAATTCACTCATGGTCATTGTTTGCAGGTATGGCCTGATCATTACCTGGGCTTCTACCTGCCCAATAAAGGCACTGGCTACATTACTTAATGCTTCCGCCCCACTGACACGCATAATAAAATTCATGGCTATTGCAATTACAGCAACTACCCGCTGCATTATACCGAAATGATACAAAATGGCCACTAGTGCACAGACCAGGATAATAGTGGATGTCACATTAAAGGCAAAGACAAAGCCTGAGTTGATGTAATTCCCAAAAGTTCCATCAGGCTTTTCGACAGCAATACCACCATAAACAAAAGATGCACCTTTGCGGGCAAAAATTTCAATTTTCGACATTCCTTTTCCCAATAGCTGGAAAAAACCGGTTACTGCCGGTACTTTTAAAATCAGCACAGCAATGAACAGCTGAAGGGCCATTCCAGTAACAATCACCCTGTAATTGATCCTTTTCTTATTGTTAGAAAACAGGTAAGCGATTCCTAAAATCAGCACTATGCCAATAATACCCTGGAAACGACCCATAAGGAATTTATTTATATCGGGGGAAGATAGAAGTTTTTAAGCTTTGTTGTACGCATGAAGACTTGAAGTTATATTTGTAATTCTGCCCGTGTCAATAAGTTACATGAAAAAGAAATTATTCTGTGTGTTCTGGAGTTTAGTTGTGGTAGTTCCTACGCTTCTAGCCCAAACGGGAAAAATCCTGGAAACAAAAGGTCAACTTCTTGGTTCTACCAGGCCAATTCGTGAAATCACACCAGATCCGAGCAGATTAAACATTGCCATAAGGGATAAAAAAGGATTATTCTGGAACCGGGGAAAAAGGAAAAATCCTGTCATAAAATGGGACGAGAAAGCAAAAAAATTTAAGGAAGACCCATTAAGAAGCGCGAAAATTGGCAATAAAAATCCACTGACATTGGGGAATCAACATGTGCTTTCGCCAGAAATTTCAATCAACAAAGATGGTATGACTTCAGCGGAAATTACCCCTGCTGATCCAACACTGTGTGTAGGTCCGAACCATGTGATTCAAATGGTAAATGGTCCATCGGGATCATATTTCCAGGTCTTTAATAAAGCCGGTCAACCGCTTAATCCACAAATTTATCTTGACAACCTTGTAGAAGGTGCTGGATATAGTGGCGCAGGTGATGGCATTTGCCTTTATGACCAATATGCCGACCGTTATATTATGACGGAATTCGGATCACCTTCAGGAAGTTCTGATTTAAATACTTTGGTATTTTTTGTGTCGAAGACCAATGACCCCTTGCAATCATGGTATATCTATAAATTTACTGACACTACTTATTTCCCTGATTACCCGAAAATTTCTGTATGGGATGACAAATCATATTTTGCAACTTCCCGTGACTTCCTGATACCAGGAAGCGAATTTGCCGGGATTTCATTTTATGCTTTCAACAAACAGCAAATGCTGTCTGGAAGCCCAACAATCCAGATGCAGCGCATCCGTTTGGCAAATACCGAAAAATATGATGGCGCAGCACCGGTAAATGCATTTGGTCCAACTCCTCCGGCAGCAGGCACACCTGGCTTATTTACTTATCGGAATGACGATGGCAGGACTGCTGAAGCAGATGCAGACAGCGTTGTTCTATTTGGCTTTGACGTTGATTATGACAATCCAGCCAACAGCAGATTTTCAACCCTTCAATCACTGCAGACAGCGCCATTTAGTTCCCTAATTTGTGATGGCGGAGGTTATTTCCAGGCATGTGTAACTGTTCCTGGGAATAATAGTCCCCTTTTGGCAACTACCGCTTTTATTATGGATAAGCCAGTCTACCGAAGGTATCCAACGCATGAATCAATTTTGGTTTATCACACTGTAAATGGCGGGGATCCGGGTGTTGCAGCTATAAGGTGGCATGAATTAAGAAGAACTACAGGAGATTGGCAGTTATACCAGGAAGGCACTTATTCACCAGATAATACACACCGGTTTTTCCCTTCCATGAATATGAATGGGAATGGGCAAATTGCGGCCGTTTTTAATGCAGCATCAAAAAACTTATGGCCATCTATAAGGGTTGCAGGAAGAAATACAAACGACCCCCTGGGAAGCCTTCCTGCCGATGAAACTACTATCGCCACTGGAACTGGATATGGTACTTATTCGTCAAGGTGGGGAGATTATAATATGATTTCCCCTGATCCCACCAACGATTCCCTGTTCTGGCTTACTTCTATGTATGGTGCCGCCGACGGATGGAAAACAAAACTTGCTGCTATTAAACTAGCGGCAAATAAAAAACTGGATGCAAAATTGTCAAGTATTCTTTCCCCATTAAGTGGCCAGGTTTTTTGTAATCTTAAAGACATTAGTACTATTATAGAGTTAGCCAACAGTGGAACACAGACTTTAACATCTGTTCGCATCAACTGGCAATTAAACAATGGGCCTGTACAATTTACAAACTGGACGGGGTCTTTACAATATGGCAACTCTGTATCAATAAACCTACCAGTTGTAGTTACGGGCTTAGGGGATAAAACCTTGCGGATTTTCCTGAACCAACCAAATGGAGGCACCGATGAACGGCAGGTAAATGATTCATTGAGCATAAATTTTACAGTACAACAACCAGTAACAGCAGCAATAAAGCAGGGATTTGAATCAACAGTTTTCCCTCCAGCAGGATGGACAGTAATTAACCCAAACGCGGGAAGTCTAACCTGGGCAAGGACTACAGCAGCAAAAAACAGCGGAGTAGCATCGGCCTTTATGAATTTATTTAATTACGACAGTCCGGATGACCAGGATTTACTTGTATCACCCAGCATGCGTTTACAGAATGTTGATTCCGTTTTCGTAAAATTTGCACTTGCCCATAAGCCTTATTCGTACTCTACAAATTTCAGTGATACACTGATGCTGATGGCGTCGCTGGATTGCGGTAATAGTTTTACAGAATTATTATGGAAAAAAGGTGGTGCGGATTTAGCCAGCACAACTGGAACAACAGGAGATCTGAATTGGGTGCCAGTTGACGGGGAATGGAAGAATATCCTGATGTCTTTCCCAGTCAGCCTATTTAAAGGAGCGCAGACAGTATCCTTTGCATGGATCACTATTAACAAATTTGGACAGAATATTTACATTGATGATATTGATATTACACCATATACTTTCCCACAACTTGATGCTTCAGTAAGCCGGGTAATAAGCCCTGCAAACAGGGTCTGTACCAATAAGTTTTCACCAGTCATTGAAGTGAAGAATAATGGCCGGCAGACATTGAATAGTTTTACAATTAACCTGCAGCTAAACAATGGCAAAAAAACTGCACGTGTATTCTCCGGGCTTCAATTAATAACCGGTGAGACCTACATGATAAATTATGATAGTTCATTCTCCCTGCCTGCGAGTGGTTCAAATTTTTTCACCGCTTACATTTCATCGCCGAATGGACAACCTGACCAGGTTCCAGAAAATGATACTATTGTCCAACGGGTATTCCTGTTTACCGATGAATCTGCACCATGGAAACAAAGCTTTGAAAACACATCTTTCCCGCCGGCAAATTGGGATATTACAAATGTGCCTAATACAGTAACCTGGGAAACGACCAGTTCTGCAGCGACAGATGGTTCCAAATCTGTTTTTATCAGGAATTATATTAATAAAATTGCTGGGGATGCCGATGAATTAATAATGCCACCGACAATAACCGGCAAGGTGGACTCCATTTTCTTCAGATTTGACCTGGCCTATATCAATTCAAAAACCGCAGACCAGCCAACAGATACTTTACAGGTTTATCTAACGCAGGATTGCGGCGAAACCAGTTTGTTGCTGTATTCCAAATGGGGTATTGACCTTGAGACCGTAACAGATCCGAATTTCCCGGCAACAGATGAATTCCTGCCTAAGTCCAAGGCAAATTGGAGAACAGACTCCATCGCACTTACAGGACTGATTGATCCAAACCTGCCTGTTCAGTTATACTTCCGGAATATTAACAATGGGAATAACAATCTTTACCTGGATAATATCCGGCTCTATACTATAACTTTGCCGGCTAAATTGAAGGAGGACGGCTACCTGGTAACACCAAATCCAACAACCGGAATGCTCCTGGTAAGACAATACCGAGATCAGGAGAACCTTCGAAGCATAGAGGTTGTTAATATGCTTGGACAACGGATATGGTCGCAATCCTTTAATGGAAATTCAAGCAGTTCAATTCCCGTTGACATCAGCAGGCAACCTGCAGGCGTTTACATTGTTAGGCTTATTTATAACAATAGTGTAAAAAATACGCAGATTATTAAAACAGTCCAATAACATGAACGAAAATCAATTCGATCGGTTGAATACCCTGGTAACTGACAGGGAGCTTAAAAAAATCGGGCAAAAAATTTTGCAGGAAGAACGTCTGACACCGGATGAGGGAATTCTCCTCTTTGAAAAAGGAAGCTTATCCTGGCTTGGTGCTATGGCTAATTTTGTTAGGGAAAGAAAACACGGCAATAAAACATATTTCAATAGGAATTTTCATATTGAGCCAACAAATATCTGTGTTTTTAGTTGTAAGTTCTGCTCCTATTCAAAGCTCTATGCCCATAAAGAAGAAGGATGGGAATTATCAATCGAACAAATGCTGGATATTGTTCGAAAATATGATGGGCAGCAAGTTACTGAAGTCCATATTGTGGGTGGCGTTCATCCAAAACTGACTATTACTTTTTTTGCAGATCTTCTAAAGGCGATAAAGGCACATCGCCCCGATTTACATATTAAAGGATTTACTCCTGTTGAATTAGACTATATGTTCAGGAAAGCAAAAGTTTCTGTGGAAGAAGGTATGAAGTTCCTGCATGAATCCGGTCTTGATTCCTTGCCGGGCGGTGGTGCAGAAATATTCAGTCCGGAAATCAGGGAACAGATTTGCTCAGATAAGGTTGATGGCGAAGGCTGGTTGAAAATCCACAAAGTGGCACACCAACTTGGGATGCACAGCAACGCTACTATGCTTTATGGTCATATTGAAAAATACAGGCACCGCATAGATCATATGGATAAACTGAGGGGCCTTCAGGATGAAACCGGGGGATTCAACACCTTTATTCCCCTGAAATTCCGCAATAAGGATAATGAGATGAGCTACCTGGATGAAAGCAGCATTGTTGAAGACATGAAAATGTATGCTGTTGCCAGGCTATATATGGATAACTTCCAGCATTTAAAGGCGTATTGGCCGATGCTGGGCAGAAACAATGCCCAACTATCCTTATCATTCGGGGTCAACGATATAGATGGCACTATTGACGATTCTACAAAAATTTATAGCATGGCCGGGTCTGAGGAGCAAAATCCGTCAATGAGTACTGCACAACTTGTACAACTTATCCAGCAAGTAAAAAGGCAACCTGTGGAAAGAGATACACTTTATAAAGAAATCAAGGATTATTCTTTACAAAATGTTGAATAATATTATTCTGAATACCACAACCGACCCAGGGCCCAGATCAATGTTTCATACCTAAAAGGTTCGAAGGCTAAAAAATCAGCATTCGGGTAAGCTCAGGGGAATATTGACGGCAAGCCCGCCATCTGAAGTTTCCTTGTATTTGCTGCTCATATCCTGGGCTGTATCCCACATAGTTTTCACAACAGCATCCAGCGACACTTTTGCAAAATCCGGTGCACTTTGTAAAGCAAGCTGTGATGCAGTAATTGCTTTAATTGCTCCCATTGTATTTCTTTCAATACAAGGTACCTGAACTAATCCGCCAATAGGATCACAGGTTAAGCCCAGGTGGTGTTCCATTGCAATTTCTGCAGCCATCAGGGCCTGCCGTTGGGTACCACCCATAATTTCAGCTAAAGCAGCGGCGGCCATGGAAGATGACACCCCTATTTCTGCCTGGCACCCACCCATAGCAGCTGAAATCGTAGATCCTTTCTTAAAAATGCTACCAACTTCTGAAGCAGTTAATAAAAATTGCAGGATGGAATCTTCCTGGTTCCCATTGCAGAAAACAACAAAATATTGAAGCACAGCCGGAATTACACCCGCTGCACCATTTGTTGGGGCAGTTACAACCCGGCCAAAAGAGGCATTTTCTTCATTTACAGCAAGAGCGAAACAACTTACCCAATCTAGGGTATAGGAAAAGTCATTTCCCCCCTCGCGAATAACACCAACCCATTCATCAAAATTTGTATAGGTCCTGCCTTTCAATAATTTTTTATTAAGGGCAGCCGCTCTTCTTTTCACATTTAATCCCCCGGGTAAAACCCCTTCAGTATGACAGCCTTTGTAAATACAGGTCTTCATTACATTCCAGATATTTAACAACCCCTTGCGCGTTACAGATTCCGGGCGCCAGGCCAGTTCGTTTTCCCAAACAATTTCATGTATAGCAAGGCCGGTTTTCCTGCACCAGTGCAACAGGTCATTTGCCCTATCGATAGGGAAAGGTAAAGACACATGGTCCTTTCCAACTGATCTTTCCCCCTCCTGCACAATAAATCCGCCGCCAATTGAATAATACGTAGCTGCAATATGGTTACCGTTCTTAAAGTTTGCCAGGAAGCTGACTGCGTTGGGATGGAAAGGAAGGGATTCATTCATCAAAAAGACAATATCCTTTTGCGGGTCAAATTCAATGCGGTTGGTACCACCAAGAAATAATTCCCCTGTTTCCTGAATAATTAACATCTGGTCACTTATAGCCTCAACAGCACAACTGGTAGGGTCTTCGTCCATAAGTCCCATTTGTATGGCAATATCAGTACCATGGCCTTTACCTGTTTTGGCCAGTGAACCATAGAGCAAAATCTGAACAGCGGAAATATTGCTGAGGGGGAGTTTCTCCCGGATAGTATTAATAAATGTCCGTGCTGCCCGCCAGGGACCAAGGGTATGGGAACTGGACGGACCAACACCGATTTTAAACATATCGAAAACTGAAATGGGCTCGTAAGGCAATCTTCACAATTTTACCAAAAGTAAAAAGAAAAGCCCCGGTTCAGGAAACCAGGGCTAAGAATATATATATTAACGGTAAATCAATTAAAATCTACCAGCTCAACATCGAAAACCAGGATGGAATTTGCCGGAATACCTGTTATTGCCTTACATCCATATCCCAGAGAAGATGGTACAACCAATTTGATTTTTCCGCCCCTTTTGATCTTTGGGATACCAATTTGCCAGCCCTGGATCAAACCACTTAATGCCCATCCGGTTTGTAATGGATCAGTTTGGGCGTCGAATTGGGTGTTATTAGTAAGTTTACCGGCATATTTCACATATACCCTTGAATTTATTGTTGGTGCACTTCCTGTACCTGGATCTATAATCTGGTAATATAAACCACTTGGGTCTTTTGTACCAGTTATACCGGCAGTGGTCATGTATTGCTGCATTGCAGCGTCTTCGGCTTGCGGAAGTACACTGGTACAGCCACCACTATCACTTTTTGAGCATTTCCAGGTTGCAAAAACAGTTATTGCCAGGGCGAGGAAGAGTACGAGTTTTTTCAGCATTATTTTTAGAAATTTTGCGCAAAGATAATTATTGCATCTTTCTAGACCAGCAATTTCCTGATAATGTTGCATTAAAAGGCAAAAAAGTCAGTTATTCTTCTTTCTTTGCTTTTATTTCCCGGTATCGCTGTTCATATTGGTCCCATTGGTGCTGTTTATATATTATTGCTGTAAAGCTCACAATCAGAAGGAGGGCCACCAGCAGGACAATCGGGTTAAACTGTGTTCCCGCAACCATTGCAGCCCTTTTGTACCACCCTGTGGCATAGTTGATTAAAATGGGAACTCCGATCGCCAGACCCATCGGAATACCAACCAGCCATTGCCTAAACAGCTTTTTCCGCTTATTCCGGTTAGCTTCCCAATAAATAATAAAATCTTTTTCTTCCTTAGTCAACATTGCCGTGATTTTAGCAAAAATAAGCCACCAGCCAATTTTTACTTAATTTGTGGAGTAATCAATTTATACTGCATTGAAACTAGACAATTTAATCACGCAATACCTATACCAGAAAAAACGATTGAGCTTACCGGGTATTGGAACCTTTACCACTGATGGTCCGGCAGTTAAATTTGAAAACAAATACGATGCTACCATCAGTAACGATCTCATTGAATTTGTAAAAACACATACAGGGAAAATGCAATCCCTTGCCCTTTCTGACCTGGAGTCCTATATTATGCTTAACAGGTCATTCCTTAATATTGGAAAAGCGCTTTATATTGAGGGAATTGGTACACTAGTGAAAACAAAGGAAGGTTTATTTGATTTCACGCCCGGAGAAATGGTAGCTGAAAGGATGGAAGATTTGACTGCAGAAAGCCGAAAACCTTCTGCTTTTATTGATGAAACCAGGTATCATCCTGAAAATAATAACCGCCAGAAATGGGTTATTGCGCTGATAAGCTCGCTAACCCTTATCATAATTGTTTGGGGTGGATGGCGCTTATTTGTAAATAATTCAACATCTACAAATACAGAAATCAAACCTTCAGAGGCGCATGCTGATACGCTTGTAATACTTGCAACAGATTCAATGAATGCAAAGCCAGACACGAGCGTTTTAAATGCTGTGGATACAAGTCTTGCGCATCAGGCACCAGCTGTTATACCTGTTGCAACTGCCCAAAATAGCCAATGGCGCTTTATTATTGAGCAAACAACTAATAAAAACAGGGCATACAAAAGGTATAATCAGTTGAAGGACCTGGGGAGCAAAATAGAGATTTCATCACCAGATTCCATCACTTATAAATTGTATTTCTTGTTGCCGGCAATGGCAGCAGATACTGCCCGGATCAGGGATTCTTTAAGGCGCTTTTATGACAGCAAAAAAGTAAGTGTAGAACAGTAAGTATCAAAAGGCATTTCTATCTCCTTTAATGGAGAGGAAAATTGTCAACAATATGATCCGTAAATCCAGCCATAGTGTCCAGTTTTCCATATACCAGATATCGAACTCAATCCTTTTCTGAAGAAGTTTATTATCAGTGATTTCCCCCCTGTAACCATTCACCTGTGCCCAACCGGTAATTCCCGGTTTTACAAAGTGACGGATCATATATTGTTTATATTGATTAGAAAAGTCTTCAGTATGTTTTAGCATATGTGGCCTTGGTCCAACCACGGACATATCTCCCATGAAAACATTAAAAAATTGTGGGAGTTCATCAATATTCGTTTTCCTCATGATTTTACCAATCCATGTAACCCTGCTGTCATTACGGGTAACCTGTTTTACATTGGCTTCGTCATTTACCCGCAAACTCCTGAATTTAATGCATTTGAAAGGTCTGTTACTTTTGCCAGACCGCATTTGCATAAAAAATATTGGGCCTTTTGAACTAAGTTTTATCAAAATTGCCATTAATGGAATCAACCAGGAAAGAACGAAAACTATAACCAGAATACTGAAAATAAAATCAAACAATCTTTTTTTAATTCGGCTTCCTGTATCTTCTAGTGGTTCATTACGAAGTGAAAGAACAGGTATATTATTGACAAAATCAATATAAATATTGCGATTTACAAAAATCTTATAGTCAGGTACAAATTTGAAATGAACAAATTGCTTTTCAGCGGCCTTTGCTAAATCATATAAATCGGGAAAATGTTCAGGTGCGAGTGTAGAATATATTTCAGTCACATTATGTTCAATAACAAAATGCATGCAATCTTTTATCCCGCCCACGATTGGAAATTCCGGGTCATTGGGAACCCTTTCCCTGTCTTCAAAGCAACCAGCAACATTTACAAACTTTGATTCCTCTTTAAAATATTTTAATAACCCCAGGGATATTTCATTGTAACCCAGAATAACAACATTTTTCTGCAACTTAAATTTATTGCGCAGCGAGTATATAAGCAGGTTAAAAATAACCCGGTTAAATACAAGAATACTTCCAAAACCTATTATAACCAATACCATATACAACCTTGAAAATGGATATTGGTATAAAAAAATAAAAAACAGTAAAAAGAATAGCGCTAATAAATAACATTTAAAAGTCCGTTTAAAAAATATCTCAAAATCAAGCCAGTTCTTACTTAAATATAATGCGGTAAAATGCACGGAGGCAACCCAGGCGAGGTTTGTAAAAGCAAAAAAAACATGGTACTCTGTAATATGAAAAGCATCTACCTTCTTAATTAACAAGCTTACGATTATCAAGACCAGGTTTAGGGAAAATAAATCCCATAACCATAATATTGACCGGTAAAATAAGTAAGATAATTTATTCATGAAGCTTGGATAAGGTCAATTCGAAAATGTACGAAAATTTAATTATAAATTTCTTCCAGTTTTTTAATAATTCTTTCCGCTGTTTTGCCATCCCATAATGGGGGTATCTGGCCCCTTTTCCATTCACCAGCCATTAACTTATTAAGAAAAGGAATTAATTTAAGCGGATCTGTTCCTACCAATTCATTGGTCCCAACCGTTACTGTTTCAGGTCTTTCAGTTGAATTGCGCATTGTAAGACAAGGTACCCCTAATACCGTTGCCTCTTCCGTTATACCGCCAGAATCTGTAATTATAGCCTTCGCATTTTTTACGAGGTATATAAACTCTAGGTATGGCAATGGTTCAGCCAGTATAAGGTTGGGCATATTCAGAGCCAAACCATCAAGGATTTTTTTTGTTCTGGGATGTACAGGAAAAATGACTTTAAGGTTTCCGGTGCTTTTAATTATTGTTTCCAACAAATATTTCAGGTTCAAGGGATCATCTACATTGGCTGGCCTATGAAGGGTTAACAGGAAATATTCTCCGGAATGCAGTTCATAAGTTTGCCACAAATCAGGTTGAATTACCTTTTCCAGGTTCCCTAATAATGAATCAATCATGGTGTTACCTACAAAATGGATGCGGTCTTCGGTTACCCCCGAATTCCTAAGGTGATTGTTTGCAACCTCGCTGGTGGTGAAAAAATGATCGGTAATAGAATCCGTAACAATGCGATTTATTTCTTCAGGCATAGTCATATCTCCAGACCTAATACCAGCTTCTACGTGGACTGCATCAATACACAATTTCTTTGCTGTTATTGTACAAGCCATGGTGGATGTAACATCACCTACAACTAAAATAAGATCTGGCCGATGTTCCAGTAACTCCTTTTCAAACCTCGTCATGATAGCAGCAGTCTGCTCTGCCTGTGTTCCTCCCCCTGCTTCAAGATTAACATGGGGTTCCGGGATGCCCAACTGTTCAAAAAAGTCGGCGCTCATTTTTTTATCATAATGCTGGCCGGTATGCACCAAACGGTATTTGATGTCGGCATTTTCACTTTCCCTTTTATGAATCTCTTTGATAATCGGCGAAATTTTCATAAAATTTGGCCGGGCACCAGCAACTATAGTAATTTTCATTAGAGTTCTTTATTTGGATGGCTGGTAAACGCCATCATATTGATGAATCAAGGATACCGTGTCATTTATATTCGTTTTAGATGAGGCACCAAATAGGATAGATTGAATATTTGGCAGGCTGCATACATATTCTATAGCTTCCTTTGGGGAAACTGCTCCCCCTGCAAGTACCTGCATTGCAATTGCCCTAAAGGTCCGGGTACGAAGGGTTTGTTCATAAAGCGCTTTCCCTCCTGACATTCTGAATCCTGCTTTATTTATTGAAGCACAGATGATTGGATTTTTAATCCCGGCGTTCTCCAATACATCAAGCAAAGCAGGCATATTCATTGTGATAAAACCTGCTTCTGCATTATATTTTTTTTGCACATAATCATGAAAAGCCACAAGAACATCTTTCATGCCCAGTCCTAAAAGTAAATCGGTAACAACATTTTGCAAAAAGATTACTGGTGTTTGAATTCCTTTGAACATTTTCATCTCTGCATCAATGAGCAATTCCATAATCGCTAAAAAATCTTTCGATAAAAAAGCAACACCACCTTTGAAAAGTGAACCAAAAAAATTTCCCGGCACATACTGTTTTAGTGTTCCGGCTATCCCCAGTTCGGTTACCGCATTGGCATATTTATGCGCATATGGCATACAAGGGAAAATCTTAAATTCAGCATATTTTTGTGGATTTTTTCTCAATACATCACAAATATTCGCAATTCGGTCATGGGTAGTGCACATAAAAGTCCCGATACCACTTTCTATTGCATAATCCAGTGTACGAATAATAGCAGAATCTTCCTTAAAACGGATGGATTGCGCCATCGACTTTTCATCCGAAATATGGTTAACAGCAAAAAATTGATTATCACCGAATAAAATTCTTTCCATGTTTATCTTTGTTGAGCTTGTCTGATTAAAGCAATTGCCACATCTGTTTTGTTTGCAGATTCAAATGAGTTAATATCATTTGGCACTTCTCCTTCAATTGCCTTTATGAAATAATCCATTTGGGAAGAATATTCCTCTCCCCTCAGGTAATAATCTACTGTTGGCGTCAGGTCTGTCACATATTTCACATTCCATCCCTTTGAATAACCTTGTGGACAATTATCATCTTTAAAAAATACTTTTAATTCATTGGCATCAGAAATGATCTTTCCCTTTTTACCACTGATAGTTACTGAAGTTGTCATTTTTCGGTGTGTTTCATCACTCCAGTTAACGGATAGCATTCCTGATACTCCATTATTAAGCTTCATCATAGCATAAACTGCATCTTCAACACTATTTGAAAAGATCGGCTGAAGCACACTGCTTTGAACAGATTTAACCGGCGCAAGCAAAAAATTAATCAGATCAATAACATGAGAAGCATAATCCATCAGGCAGCCTCCGCCCTCTTCTGGATTCGACCGCCATGTTTCCTGCTTCGGCTTAACAACTACCGGGCCATAAGCCTGGCCCATAAAATTGTAAGCCTCTCCAATAAAGCCACCATCAAGAATTCTTTTAACCTCAGTAAAAGTGCCTACAAACTTATTATGATACCCAACCTGGTTAACCAATCTCTTGGCTTTTGCAAGGTTAGTTAATTCAAGTCCCTCTTCCGGCCGAAGGCAAAATGGTTTCTCTACGAAAACATGAATGCCAAGATTTAGCATTTCAGCAACCATAGAAGCATGGAACTTTGTTGGCACAGCTATTACGACCGCATCTGGCCTTGCCTGAGCCAACATTTTCTTATAATCATAAAAACAAGGAAATGAACTATATTTTTCTAATGCTTCGATAACCATTTTAGAGGTATCACATACCCCAACCACATCAACATTAGGATGTGCTCCAAGAATGGCCAAATGAGAAATACCCATTTTACCTGCTCCTATCAGTCCAACTTTTACCATTTCACGTAATTAAAAAATTATATAACTCATTTATTCCTTAAAACTGTTTCACTACCATAATATTGTAAAAGAGCACCAATTCTTATATTTTGCCCTATATAACAAAATAAATAAATGTGTGCCCGCGTTATGTGCGTTTATTTATCTACAACTGATTCCAGCCTGAAGGATTTGCTCCCCGAACTTTTTTGCCCAAGTCTCAGTATCTCTTCAATAAACATATAATAAGCCTTTTTTCCCTTTTCCATAAGAATCAGTGCAGGCTCTTTACTATCTAACGCTTTTATATAATCCTTCAATTTTTCAGAATCCAGGTTTGGCTCATGCATCATCAAATGCTTTTCCAGCAGAAATTTATCAACCTCAAGGAGTTCGTCCTGGTAAACAGATATTGTTGGAACACCCAGGATAGCCATTTCTCGGGTCATAGAACCGCCCGCTCCAATGAATAAAGAACAATTCGCGGCGATCTGATCGAAATGCAGTGGTTTCTCAGGTACCTGAAGTGCTGAAAATTTTTCCTGCCGGTAATGCTGTAACTGGGTCTTATCCCTTGGTAATACAATCACTTCATAATTGTGCTGTATCTGCTCCAGGCAATTATCCAGGAAATTTAATCCACCTTTATAATATTGTGCCGTCAGGGGCTCAGGACGAACATAAATCCTGATTTTATCTGCAGGATTAGTTTTTCTAACTGCATGGATATCTTCACCTTTTTTCCACAGGTAAATCCCTTCTTTCACACCAGGGTATTGTTTAATTCTGTTTCTGGACCCACCTTTCCTGACAATACTCTCAACAGACAGGTTTTCAGGAATTAAAATTTCAGAAGCCATTAAAAAACAAGGAATGTTACCCATCGCATGCTCATTGTCATTTGTATAGATTGATGGTATGCCCAGTAGTTTGGCAACAACAGGTGAATGGAATGAACTTTGAGAAATTGCAATATCAATTTTCTTACCGGACAAGAACTTAACCAATTGGGTTACACGAATTGGATAGCCAAAAATTTTCTTATACAGATTTTTGCCATAATGCTCACCCACAACGGTGTATTGGAGTTTTTTTTGCTGCAAAAGGTCAATTGTATTAGCCAGTGGCCTGCAGGTAATAATTATTTCATGCCCCCTGCTTTCAAGCTCTTTTATCATATCATAGAACATATTGATATGCGGGGAATTGGATAGATCGAACCAGATTTTCATAATTAACGAGGGTTCTTTAGGTGATTAAGAATACTATCTGCTACCTGCCTTGAAAATATTGCCGCACCTTTTGAATTGAGGTGAACGTTATCTGAATAAAGCTTATAATCATTCATAAAAGGTGCTGATTCTGCAAAGTCAAAAAATGGCACATTGTTTTTGACAGCCATTTCACGGCCAATTGTTACAGAATAATTACTTATGATATCATCAAGATAGGCAGGTGAAAAAACAATGAATAAACTGATTCCCGCTTCTTTACAGGTTGATATGATTTTTTCATACGTTTTCAATTTCATTGAGTCGAGGGGATACTCCACTCTTGCAGAATTTTTCTTGACGGAATCGGCCATAACTGCGTCCAGCGGAAGGAAACCCTTGATTTCAGGTTCCCGTTTTTTATCCAGCCCCAGGTTTCCATTAATAACCGGCAATATCAATGAATTATAGGGATATAATCTGGATCTTAATTTAATTGTCTCGTATGGCCCCCTCAGTTGAATCAGTTCCATCAATTCAGGGTGCGAATCATAATACGGAAGAAGGGTTGATATCCTGTCATAGCTATCCTGTTCAGGTTTGAATTCATCATATAATAAATCTAATACCACCACTTTAGGTTTATACCTTGTAAGGACAGCTTTCAAAATTCCGTAATGGTAAAAAATATGGTTCCCTTTCTGGCCGGCATTATAAACTGACATCCCCATCTTTTCCTGCATTACCTCAGGGTTATAATGCCTGCTTGCCCTGGAAGAACCAATAACCAGCACTTCGGCTTTGGTACTGTCCAAAGCAAAAGTTGTCCGATATAAGGATCCTGAATTCTGCTTAAAATAAAAATATCGCATGGCATGGCCCGCTGTAAAATCCAACAGGAAAACAGCTAAGAAGAACAACAGCGTCCTTTTAATAAACTTAATAATATCCATTTTCTCCATTTGTGACCATTTGCCAAAAATCCACATGCATCAGAATTGAAAATAAATAAACTGACCACCATCAAATACCCCGATAAGTAGTATTAATAAAATAAGGAACATATAAGAAATATTCCGAAGGACCAATTGATCACTATTAAAGTAAAGAATCTGTCCTTTCAATTCCTGCCTCAATTCAATTCCAAGTAAAAGCAAAATTGCCAATATACAATAGATGAATAAAAACATATTTCCGATAAAAACAGAACCACCTGTTGTAAATATCCTGTGGATAATTAAACTGGAATCATGAAAGTTTGCCGCCCTGAAGAATATCCAGGAAAAACATACGAGGGCAAATGTCACCAGTATCTGAAGTATTTTATGGAATTGTCTGTTCCTGGCTATTCCCAAAAATTCATTAAACCTGTCCCGGTACTTTTGAGAAATAAGTGCAAAAATCAGGTAAATTCCGTTGAGTGCCCCCCAAATAATAAAAGTCCAGTTTGCTCCATGCCACAGACCGCTGATCAGGAAAACAAAAAACAGGTTAAAATACATCCTGGGCACAGTAACCCGGTTGCCACCAAGTGATATGTAGAGATAATCCTTGAACCAGGTTGATAATGAGATATGCCATCTTTTCCAAAACTCTGATATACTGGTTGCAAAATATGGCCGCCGGAAATTCGTCATAAGGTCAAATCCCATGACTTTTGCGGAACCGATTGCTATATCTGAATAGCCAGAAAAATCACAATATATCTGAAATGCAAAAAATACAGTAGCTACTATAAAAGTGGGACCATTATGGTGTTCGGCATTGTTATAGATGGAATCTACATATATGGAAAGCCGGTCAGCAATCACCAGCTTTTTAAATAGTCCCCATAACATGAGTTGTAATCCTGCAATCACCCGGTTATATTCAAACTTATGCTCCTTATAAAACTGGAATAAAAGATTCTGTGGTCTTTCAATAGGACCAGCAACAAGCTGGGGATAAAACATTACATACAACGAATAAATCCCAAAATGCCGCTCAGCCTTTTGATTTCCCCGATAAACTTCAATGGTATAACTCATTGCCTGGAAAGTGTGAAAGGAGAGCCCAATCGGCAGAAGTATTTTCAGGTATGGGATAGGATTTGATTTCCCTATCCCACTGAGCAATGCGGTCAAATTATCATTCAGGAAATTATAATACTTGAATATTGCCAATACGCCAATATTTGCAGCAAGACTTACAATAAGCCATATTTTTCGTCGCTTACCGGTTGATTTTTCAATAAGCATACCCGCATAATAGTCTATAATTATAGTAAACCCGAGAATCAGAATATAAACGGGAACAAATGCCATATAAAAATAGCAGCTACTCAATAGGAGAAGTATCCACCTGTACGGGTGAGAAACCAGAAAATATAAGCTTGTAACAACAAAAAAGAAGATTACAAACTCAAAAGAATTAAATAACATTTTACTCCCGTTGTGTTTATTTTTCTATTCGTATAAATACGTTTTTTTACTAGTATTTATTGTTATAAATACTAGGTTTCCTACCCTAAAAGGTCAAGTTATCAGGCCCGGATTATTGTCTGATAAAAATTTAATGTTTCCCTGGCAACCCTGGCAGCAAAATAAGTGTTTTGTGCCTTAATTTTGGCCGCTGCTCCAATCTGTTTTACCTTATCATCTTTCTTATATAAAGAGGCCAGAATACTGTACAAGCCAGATTCAGAGCCTTCGGTAAAAACAAATCCATTTTCATTATTATCGATCATTTCCGGAATACCGCCTACATCAGTTCCTACAACTACACGTCCTGCAGCCATCGCCTCGGCGATAGCCATAGGCAGCGTCTCCTGCTTGGAGGTTATAACAAGAATATCTATTTCATTTAATTTTTCGATCACCTCGGGTTGTGTGAGCCACCCGTTGAAATGTATATATTGCTCAAGTTTATTTTCCTTTATGTAATTTTCAACCTGCTCTTTATATTCCTCATTAAGGTAACCACCCACTACTTCAAGACGATAAGCCATATTATTTTCCACCAGTTTCTTTAGTGCGTACAAAAGAAGCATTATATTTTTCCTGTCATATAATATACCAAGGTATAAAATGGTTCCACTAACCTGGCCAATAGGCGGTATCTGAAAATAATCGGCTTTAATCGCATTTGGAATAATGCAAGTGTCAGCCTTTCCTCCTTTCCAGCTGTTAAAGAGTTTGTTGGAATATTCGGAAAGCTGAACCACATGTTTTGGCAAAAGTAACCTCTCAAGGTAGCCATTGTAATAACACATTAATTTCCGCCTCCATGTTGTTGAAATCTTTGCTTCACCAAATGCAATACCATGAACAGTCAGGACCATTTTCTTACGGTCAATCCTGCATAGGGAAGACAAAAGAAAAGCACCACCCAATTCAAAATGGATAATATCTGGCTGAAAAGAACGGTATTGTTTTTCAACATGTTTTCTGCAGGCAAAAAGGTAATTAAGGGCGTGATAAGGCATCTTACCCTCGGGGATAAAATAAATATCGATTGTATCAGAAAAGTTCCGGATGGTTACCTCTTTTACCTCGTTAGTAAAAGCAAGTAACCTTACCTGCGCTTTTTCTTCTTTAAAACCGTTCAATAAATTAATGGTGGCAGAGTGTACGCCTCCTTTTATCTTATTTGTATCCAGTGGCAATCCAGGAACAAGCATTAATATTTTCATATTTAAATAGGTAAGGGATTAATTGATTTTATGCTGCAGTATCCTTAGGGTATCTGAACAAATTGCTGAATATTCTTTGGCGGCATCATTATTTAAATGATTGTAGTCATCGAATTTTTTTTGATTACCGGTAAAACGTGCATCCTGCGAATAATCAAGAAATGTAACTGACTCCTCACTGCATATCTCCTTCACTTTTATCAAAGTAGCGTCTTCCTGTTCATATTTATCAAAATATGGGGAACAAACCACGGCTACAGCAATTCCGTTCTCCTTACATTTTTTAATAAATTGCCTGAAAGTATCAACCAGGTATGGATCTAACTCATAGTCGGGTTCTTTGGAAATGACTTTTGCTGGCCGGTCTATTGAACGATAAAGGGGGATATATCCTTTAATATTCAACGCTTTTGATTTTTCCCTGATTACATTTAGGGCAATTACCGGGAACAGGCTATTATATGGATAGGTGTGGAAAAATAATTTAACGGGCTCAAACCTGCTCCTTTTATCGATAATATCCCGGATTGATTCATAGTTACCGTAAAATGGGAGTAATGAAGACAGGTAATCATAACTACCTTCTTTACGCTGGAACTCATTACGGCTAACATCAATAATGGCTAATTTAGGTTGATGGCGTTCAAATATGCATTTCGCAAGGCAATAGCCATAAAGGATATAATTTCCGTCCCTTCCGGTATTATATGCACTCATTGCATATTTATCAGCAAAAATATCAGGTACATAATGATGTGCGGCTCTTGAAGAGCCGAAAAATAGAATATCCTCATTTGCCTTTTCAACGGAGTAGATAGTTTGATAATCGATGCCGCTTTTCTGCCTGAAATAAAAATGTTTCAGCACTGCGCCGGCTAAAAAGTCAACAGCAAGCAGCAAAACAACCAATATCAGAATTTTTCTAAAAAACACCATTATAGACGAATTATAGTTCATTTTTTATCTGGTTCCTAAAACTGGAAATAAATGAATTGACCGCCATCAAAAACACCCATTAATAATATCATCAGTAAAAGGAAAAGATAAGTGGAATACCTGACCACTGGGCTTCTGTTATTCATAAAGCTAAATGCTCCATTGAAATACTCCTGCTTCACTTCCACAACAAGTAGCATCACCATACTCAGCAGGCAAAAAAACATAGTAGGATAGGTTGTGTAGAGCGGTCCTTCAAGTTTAGCCATTTTCCGGATAATCTGAAATGCCACATCAACATTTGCGGCCCTGAAAAATATCCATGAAAAACAAATTAGTAAAAAAGTAAAAAGTATACTGAATGACTTGCCAGCCCAGGTTTGTGCACCAGGAATTTCTAATTTATATTTTGCCAGTAATTTGTCGCGCATGATTGCCGCCACAAGGTATAATCCATTTAATCCACCCCAAATCACATATGTCCAGTTAGCACCATGCCATAACCCGCTAACCAGGAAAACAATGAACAGGTTAATATATATCCGCGGAACAGACACTCTGTTACCACCCAGGGATATATATAGATAATCTTTGAACCAGGTCGATAAGGATATATGCCACCTTTTCCAAAATTCAGAAACAGTAGATGAGAAATATGGCCTGTTGAAGTTTTTCATCAGGTCGAATCCCATTACTCTTGCTGCCCCTATAGCTATATCAGAATAACCCGAAAAATCACAATAAATCTGGAATGCAAAAAAGATGGTGGCTACAATCAGGGTGAGACCGCTATGGTTCTCAGGGTAATTATAGGCAGCATTAACATAAGTAGCCAATCGATCGGCTACTACCAGTTTTTTAAAGAAGCCCCATAACATTAATTTCAAACCATTGAAAATACGATCAATATCAAAACTATGTTTCTTATAAAACTGGAAAAGCAGGTTTTGCGGCCTCTCGATCGGGCCTGCAACCAACTGGGGATAAAACATTACATATAATGCATAAATACCAAAATTACGTTCTGCCTTCTGGTTACCCCTGTATACTTCAATGGTATAACTCATTGCCTGGAATGTGTGAAAGGAAAGGCCAATTGGTAATAGTATTTTTAAATATGGAATCGGGTTTTCCCTTCCTGCCCTGGAAAGGAGAAAACTTAAATTATCATTGAGGAAATTATAATACTTGAAAACCGCCAGCACACCGATATTAGCAAAAAGGCTAACGATCAGCCAGGACTTTCGCTTCTTTCCTGTTGATTGTTCAATAATGATTCCCGCATAATAGTCAATCACAATAGTGAATCCCAGTATGAGGATGTAAACCGGCACAAATGCCATATAAAAATAGCAACTGGCTGCAAGAAGAAGAAACCACCGGTATTTATGCTCAAGCAAAAAATACAGGGTAGTTACAACTATAAAAAAAATAACAAATTCTATCGAATTGAACAACATAGTATCAGGAATTCAAATTACTCTCTTCATTTTGCCAGAATATGCCTGGCTTTTTCGATCGGAGCCAGGAACCTTCTCAGGCCATCAACTACAACATACCCATTAAAAAAATTAATAGTGTGGATACCAAAATCATATTTAGTGCCCTTCCTCGGTAAGATTTCCATATAATCTTCTTCAGCATATCCCTTATCGCTTAGCAGTGTTATTTTCTTTATAACCATAGCTCCCCCATAGTATCCGGAACAATCCTGCGCCGGCCTGTAAAGACTGCCATCCACTTCAAAAATATTACCAGCAGGTCGGGACCCTTTAAGGCCAGTTACAATGGGATTGCCGGTGTGGGCTGTATATGGCCCCAAAAAATGTTCTGCCGAAAACAGGTGTAAATGGTTGTTATGATGTGGTGAAGCCATTGTAGCAAACAACCAGTATTTGCCGTCCTTTTTAATTATGGTCGGATCAATCAATGTTTGATCAAAAAGATTTTTCACAAACTTTGTTTCACCACTAACTATATCATACAAATAACAAGGAACCGAACCACTTGCCCCGGCTTCAGGGATCAAATATGTTTTATCTCCTTCTTTCCATAAAAAAGGATAAGACAAATGGCTGCCTGTATTCATGATTTCCCTGATTACAGGTTCCTTCATATCTGGTTTTACGTTCACCAGCGATAATATTCCATAATCAAATTCTGACCGGAAATCTTCTACGAGGATTGATAACCCGCCATCCTTTGTTTCAGCAAAAAAAGGATCAGCAAGGAAGCGCATGGAATTGCCCAGGTCAAGCCACTTGACATGGAAGTCAGTCTTCTTTTCCCGAATAAATTCTTCAGGACTTAATTTTCCAATACCAATAGTCCACTGCTTATAATAAAGTTTATCTAATATTTTTTCAGTAAAATTCATATCTGCATTCCTGTTTACTCTGTGGTTTTACTGGTAATTTTAAACATCCTGGAAAGTTTTCTAAGTAATACATATCCGTAACTGTAGAAATTTTCGCATTCTACCACCTGCCCACCGAATCCGAGTTTAAAATCATTAATACCTTTTAATTCAGGATTGCCGGTATCTATGGCGATTCCACCAAAATCATATGTTTTAAAGCCCTGCTGTTTAAAAGCCAGCATATCTTTATAATGGAGCAGTTTATTTGCCTTACCCACCCGGGTTCTTTCGACAGAATCTTCAAGTCGCCTTGAAGCTGAATGAAACGCCCGTACAATTTTAAGGTCGTTGTCGACTATATAACTGTGCGCAGCCAATATAACTCCGTTGAATGATGCAAAGCTTAACTTAAGATGCCCATTCATCGCTACAAGCCTTTCCGGGGTAACCGTATGGATTTTCTTTGACCTGGCAAACTGGTTGAAGAAGTCTGAAAAGAATTCTAATTCATCATCTTTAAAATAACAGATCACACCTTCATCTTCAGCCTGTCGTATTTGTTGCCTGTATGATTTTATAAATCCTGCATGTAATGATTCTTCAGGCTGGGTAAGATCAATTTCAAGTGTCTTGGAAATTTCTTTTTGTCCACTGATTTGCTTCCCGCCGGATTCCTTAATATGGTAATAGACATTCGGCAGCACCTGGTCTAATGCAGACTGCTTTGCCGAAAACCAGGAAACACCAACGGGCAAGGCCATATATTTCATTTTATACCTCACCATAAATCTTTATTATATTCTTTTTGTGTTGATCAGATATACTATTATAAATATTCTTCAATAAATATTCAACCTGATGGTATTCAAAACTGCCTTCCACCCTTTTTCTTGCGAGTAACGCTAATCGGTCGCGCAACTCTTTATCCTGAAGCAGCGAGATAATTGCCGCAGCAAGTGAATTCACATCCTTTGCCGGAACTGTAAGCCCGGTCTTTGGTTGTCCCAACAGGTATTCATTCCCGCCAACTGAAGTGCAGATGACGGGCAAACCAGCCATCATACTCTCCAGGATTGAAATGGACTGACCTTCATTATAGGATGGAGAAACCATAATGGTCGCTTCCTGCAGCAACTTGTTTTTTTTGTCGCCACTTATCCATCCAAGGAATATAAAATTCATGTCCAAATCAAGCTTGCGAATCTCAGTTCTCATAAGTTCTTCCTGCCCGGTTCCAGCCACTAATACCTTCACACCCGGCACAACTTTTTTAACTTCAGAGATTGCCCTGATCAATTCCACTATTCCTTTATCAACGATAATTCTCCCTATAAAAAGGACGGTATCGGCTTCCCTTTCCTGGGTGGACATAGGTATCATTATGACAGGATTGGGAAATATCTCAGCCCTGTCTTCCAACTGGAAATGTGAAACCAATTCCATCATGGGCCTGGATAATACGAGTATTTTCCTGGCCTTTCCGAATACATAACGTATAAACCCCTTCGAAAATATACCTGATCCAAAATAAAAATCAGGAAATGAAGAACTGTGTAAATGAATGATTACCGGAATCCGAAACATACTGGCAACCAGTATATATATTGATTTTCTCCAGAAACTGGCATTTGAACTCATGTGTACATGCAGGAAGCGCCAGGATTTCAGGTTCAAAAGGAAAAATAAAAAGGAACTGAGGAACAGCTTTAATTTCAGCCAGCTGCTTCCATTTTCCATAGTTGCCAGAAAATAAACATTGCAACTTTCAAAAAATCCCATTTTGTGATAAGTTTCAATTACACTAGCCACACCTCCTTTACTATTCCAGGAAGGGCCGATCCACAAGCCGGTATCATCATTTATTTTTTTCATTTTATATTGTGTAATTCACCCCTCACGCCAATTTTTAGTTTACACATTCCGGGAAAATAAAATCTGCTATTTTCTTTCCGAGTACAACATTATCAAAGCTCTCCTTACCAGTAATGAATGCCTGTTTGCTAACTTCTTCAGTCAATTGCCTATTTTCAAATGCTTCACTCATTTTTGCCGCAAATGAAGGAACGTCGTATTCATTGGCGATGTAAGCGTTCTTTCCATCCTTGAAATATGCCTTTACTTCACCGAAATTTGTAGTTATGATAGCTCTTGAAGCCGCACAGTATTCACCAAGCTTATGAGGAAACCTTGCAACATCCTGTTGGGTATTCCGCAAGGGAATCAGCAAAGCGAAGCTATTCCGGTAAAGGTCCACCAGATCCTGATAAGGTAATGCCGAAAACAGTACGATATTGGCTGAACTCTTAGAATTGCGGATCAATTCCCTTAATTTATTCATCTGTGGTTCAGATCCGTTACATACCAGGAATAATTTTGCGCCAGCCACATTTGAAACTTCATAGGATTTGATCACGAATGCAATAATTTCCAGGTAGTTTGCACTGGCACAATAAAGGAAGTAAGGATCACTTCCCTTCAGGGGTCCGGTGAATTTAGTAAAATCAACAATTGCCGGAATTTTTAGCAGGGGTTTGTTTGGGTACCTACCCCGGACCATTTGAAGCAGGAAATCACTGATAACAATCACTCTGTCCGCCAGAAGGGGAGAATATTTATCATACAACCCCTCATCTATTTTTTTCACAATACCCTTCCTGATATCCATGGAAGAGTTAAACTCAACAGTATCAATAATAACCGGAAGGCGGGTTAAACCACCAATGATCCAGTACCAGATAACATCTGAAAATTTTAAGGTGGTTACCAATAGGGCATCAACCTGGCTGTTTCTTCTTTTTCCGATGATAAAACTGGCTTCCCTGATTAATCCAACCAGCTTCTCCCAATTTCTTTGAAAGAAGGAATTAGGCCTGTAAGAAGAACCGGAAGTATAGATATAAGGAATATTCTCAAATTCGCCTTTGGCAGCCAGTCCATTATCGGGAGTATGTATTCCCTTCCGGCAAATTACAGTTACCGGGCATCCGGCATGGATAAGTCCCCTGGCAATCTGCTTTTGCCTTTCGACCTGGGCCAGCCCTATCGGGAACCCGCTGTATCCTACATAAAATATGTTTTTCTTTTTCATTTAACCTAATGTTAATTTAGTTCAGGCAATGCCAACATCAGCCTGGATATCACTTAACGCTTCATCGTGATACTTGTATGCCTCCTGGAAAAAGAAAAAACAAGTAAAAAAAGCTAAATTAAAAAACAACTCACTAAATGACATTATTATAAGGCTTGCAAAAGCGACCCAGGACATAACCGGGCTAATGCTATAATACCTGGCCATCCTTCCAAATGATCTTTTAATGCCAAAAAAGAAAAAAATAAAACAGGGTATACCCCACCTGGACAACTGGTCGGTTATACCATTTATCCGGAACACAGTTTTGTCCCAGGTTTCTACTCGTGTTTGAGAATGTGCGCCTCTTCCAAAGAAGATGTAAAAAGGTTCAATGGGGAGTTCGGTAATATCCAAATAAGCGCTTGAAAGACGGGTATTTCCAGACAGGTAAATGGCATCAGATTGTATATTCTTTACTTCATTCTCAATTTTGTCACCAAGGAAATCAATTTGGGAATACCCGACCATAAATATCACCATAAATGTAATAAGAGAGATAAGCCGTAAAAGCGGATCCTTGTATAATATAATGTAAAAACAAAAAACAAACAGGGAAGTTGCCAGGTAAGTGGTCGTTGAAAATGTTGTAATAATAGTTGCAATATAAATTAAACCCCTTTTGGTAAATACAGACCCAGATTCAAAAGAACTATGAATTAATCCAAGTAGTAAAAATGCGCCATAAACAGTAGGTTCCCAGAAAGGTCCGCTATTGCGGCGCAATCCTTCAAAAGTTGAATTGAAGTTCATAACAACTATATTCTGAGCGACCTGGTCAAATTCATAAACCCTGTTGACCAGGGTGAATTTTACCGGAGAATAGCTCAGAATGATATCTAACATGGAAGGGTTGATTAAAATCGGGATAAATAACACAAGGCTAATAATAGCAATAACCTTTAAAACCATATGATACACATGAAAGAAACCGGTAGACATGATAGCTACTGCCATCATTGCCTGAAAAATATTGAGGAATACAAAAATTTGGGTACCGGCATAATACGACCCGAAATATAAATACTGAATTAAAAGTATAGCAGCGAATACAAGTAAAGATTTTGCGAAGTGAAAAAGATTTATTTTAACAAATGCAATTCCGAGTATGGCATAAATAGTTAGACCGATAACCAGCCCATAAGCATTAGCAATGAAAAGAGGAGAACCAGAAATCCCAATAAGCCAGATCATGAAAATAACCTGGTAGATCCTTTCTAAACGTGACATATCGCCAAATGATATGGAATCCTGATTAATCATTACTTGTTCCATATGCCAAGAGCATTTTTAGCAATGATTTTTTCCGTCTGAATGTAGAAAACAAAGCCCATTATAATATGAATAATAATACTGCTGACTACTACACCCTGGATACCCCAAACCCTTCCCAGCATTATAGAAAGCGGAATATTCACAAGAATGCAAAATATATACATCACCAACTGCAGCCTTATTTTACCAACACCATTCAGGAAATAGCAATGGGTAGCCACCCAGGCATTCCCAAGCACATTCAGGAATACTACAAATGAAAGTGAGAAAGTAATATGCACGCTATCACCTATCCATAATTTGTAAAATATGGGAGAGATAAATAAAAGGAATGTTGCCCCTATGGCCACGATCACCCAGAATAATCTTATTTTCTTCAGGATGTTCTGAATCCACTCAAAATCATTCTTTGCGTAAGCATCGGTAAATGCGCTCCAGAATGGTGTAATAGCAATAGTCAGTAGTATTGTTACAACTGAAAATAACTTGTAAGCAATATTAAACGTTGTAACCTCTTCAGGGCCCATTAATTGTGTGATAATAATATTACTGGTCTGATAAAGGACAATCACACCAAGCTGGATAACAAAAAAATAACCACCAAGTCCCAATAATTCCTTTGCATTGGAAAGGTCAAGGTCCTTAAATGAAGGCGCAATCAATTTTAACTTTCCCGAATAGAGGTAGATGCTTGCAATCATTTGAACAAGTGGAGGTAGCCCGGTAAGGACCAGCACAAGGTAAAAAAGTGAACCTACAGTAAATTTAGAAAGGAGGAAAATCCCAATTGCTGAAGCAAGTTGACCGATTAATAATATAACCGAAACATTCGCAGATTCCTGGTGTGCAGTAAGTACTACATTAATCAGTTGAAAAACAAACTGGAAGCAAAAAAGGAAAAACAACCATAACACGATGCGTCCCAGATCCAATCCGGGCTCATTTGCATTCAGTACATGGTTCCAGCTTATAAATGGGTTTACGAAGTAGAAAATCAGGGCTGCTAACAAAGCAATTGCACCAACAAGAATATAGGTTGTACTAACATAACGTTTAGCATTAGAGAGATCGTTAAGTGCAATAGCTGTAGCCAGTTTATTTCTAAGTCCGTTTCCCAGTCCGATATCAAAAAAGCTAAACCAGCCAATAATAGAACTCAGCGTAAGCCACATGCCATATTGGGTTTTATTAATATACCCGATGGTAACCGGAACAATTACAAACCCAACAACCACACTGATCCCTTTAATAAGAAATGAGATAATCACATTTCTTTTTACAACCAGGGATCTTTCGCTTCCTTTTAAAAAATAGTTCCGAAGAACACCGGTCAACTGTTTCATTTTGCTATAGTTTCAGTTAAAACTCAAACGGCTACGCCTCCCTCAGTCACAATTCAGGTACTAAGCACATATTTTAATGCAGCGATTATTAATTTCCATTCTATATAATCTGGGTTTCGGCTCCAGTTTTAATACTTAAGATCGTAGCCATATCCCAATCCGTCTCCATACCCTCTTCCTGCAAATCCCCTTGCCCTTATACCATTGAAAACTATTACCGGTGACGTTAAGCCACTATCAGACGGCCTTTTTGCAAAAGCAAGCAAGGCAGACTTCGGTGTAACATTGTGCCTTATTACCAGGATACTTTTATCACAATAATTTGCTACCCTTCTGGCATTGGCATTTTGCCCCAGAGGGCCTGCACAAAAAATTATACAATCGTAAGTATTTCTCAGGTACGTAAACAGGCTTTCAAGGTATTGCTCATCTGGCCATGCTTCAATATTACCAGTTGTGGTTCCTGCGGGCATAACATACAAATTTTCCTGTTCACTGGAATTATATATAGCATCAGCCGCCGGTTTTACCTTATTAATATAATCAGAAAAACCAGGTTTATCTTCCAATGAGAAATGCCGGGTAATATTCAATTGACTTGCATCCAGGTCAACCAGCAATGTCTTTTTTCCGGCGATAGCCATACTTGACGCAAGGTTCAAAGCAAGAAAAGCTTTCCCGTCTTTCTTAACAAATGAACTGATAAACAGAATTTTACTACGTTCTGATGTACCGGTGTAAAAAAGCTGGTTCCTTATGGATCGGATCTGTTCTGCAACTTTGCTTTTTGATTTACTATTAAATACGACCGGGGTAGCTTTGCGATCCTGGAATATTTCACCAATAATCTCCAAATCAATTGCATCCTCTATTTCCTTCCTGAATTTCACATGCTTACCCATGCCTTCCTTCACTTCCACAAACATCAATCCAAGTAATCCAGCAACCATAAGGCTGCCAATATAAATGAACAATTTTTTAGGAGTAACCGGCTTCACGGAAGCTTCTGCCAGGTCAATTACCCTGGAATCTGGCTTGGTTGCTGCTAATGATAAAGCTGCCTCCTCCCTTCTTTCCAGCAAGTAGGAATAAATCTGGTTTTTGATAGATTGCTGGCGGCCTATTTCAAGCAATTGCTTTTCCTTATGGGGAATTGTACTAAGCATAGAAGTATACCTGCTCCCTGTATTCTCCAGCCTTGCCTTACTAATTGACAAAGAGGTCCGCTGGTTATTGATCATTTCTGATATGGAAGGCTTTAAAGCAGCTATCTGTTCAGAAAGGGAGCTCAGTATTGGACTGTTTTCACCAGTGGTTTTTTTCAGTTTGGCATATTGGAACTGGGCTTCACTTAACTTTTCCAACAATTGACTGAGTCCCGGGTCATCTACTCCCATTACGGAAGGAATAACCCCGCTGGCAGCCTGCTTTGAATTGACAAATTTCTCCACCTCATCCAAAACAGCCAGTTTAATATTTACATCCTGGATCTGCCGATCGTATTGGCCTACATTTTCAAGGTAAAGTTTACCCTGTATGCTGATATCAGTTATGCCTTCAGAGGAACGGTATCTTTCGATGGCATTCTCAACAGAATCCAGTTGTCCCGAAACATATTGCAATCGGTTTTCAACTGATGCAACAACATTCCGTGCCAACACGTTCTTTTGTTCAACTTCTGCAAGTATATATAGCCTGATGAGTTCATTGACAATTTCCTTACCCCTGCCTGGATCACTATCATTAAGAGTAATATCAACTACTGAGGTAAGCCTGTTGACCGGACTAACCTTAAGGCTTTTTGATAATCCTTCCTCCACTTTACGGATATCAATTAATGAAAAAGAGTAAACATTACTACCCTTTCCCGCTTCAAAATCAGGATTGCTTAAAAAACTCATTTCACCCCATGGTGTTTTTACAACCTGGTTCAATGGATAATTCTTATTCTTTATGGTAACAGTTCTTGAATTATCCTCATATACAGCTGTTATATTCTGCGCTTCCTTAATATTTTCAGGTGTTGAAACCTGGATACGAAATGGAGCTGTCCTAAAGGCAGAAACCTTTCTCGAATTAATAGTCTGAAAAATGGGTGCATACAGGTATAGATTTTTTACAACCTTCCTGATTAGCGTCCTGGATTGCAATATTTCAATTTCATTTTCAACAATGGTCGACCCCTTGAAAACATCAAGCGATTCAAGCATTTTTGATTCATCAATCCCTTTTTGCTGATCGTTGATCAGGATACGGGCCTTAACTTCATAGCTTTTCTCAGCCCATTGAGCATAAACATAAGCCAGGGAAAGGCAAACAATACCCAACAATAGTAAAAGCGGCCAGTAAGGAAGATACTTCTGTATGAATGGTTTTATGAACTCATCATTTTTTCGATGAGGGGTATTTTTCTTTCGATCATTGATCATTTGAAAACATTTTGGGATTCGGAAAATTAATGCACAGTTCTATCTATCACTATGGTAAGGAAAGTCAGAGTGGCCATAATTACAGGAATTAGGATATCGCCTCTACTGGTGCTCTTTACCTTAGCCCTGTTTGATTCCACGTAAACGACATCGTTTGATTTAAGATAGTAATAAGGTGACCTGAATATCTCATCATTATTCAGGTTTATTCTCCTAATTACTTTCTTTCCCTCTTCTTCCCTGATCACCATGATGTTATCCCGTTTTGCGAATAGAGTAAGATCGCCTGCAAATCCAAATGCTTCGAGGATAGAAATCTTTTCGTTTGGAACACTTATTACACCCGGCTTAGCAACTTCTCCTAATACTGTAACCCTGTAATTCATGATACGGGCGATTACAATTGGATCTACAAGTAATTTTTTATTTAAGATCATCGACACAATTGAATCAGCCAATTGTTTTTTTGTTAATCCTGAAGCCTGTATTTCTCCCAATACCGGAAAGGTAATTTTGCCTTCCTGGTTTACAAGATAACCTGTAACCTGGTTAATTGTAGCTACTATATCTGTACTGGGTATACTGGTTATGGGGGAATTATAGATAGCACTTGCTTCGGGGTTAGCACTGCTTACAGCAATACTAAGAATGTCCCCTTTCCGGATAACCGGCTCATAATTCAATGCCAGGTTTCTGTATTCTGTAGGCGGAACGCCTTCAAAATATCGGGCCTTTTCCTGGCTTGCACAGGATACAAGCAATATACAGGCAAACAAACCGAATAAAAAACCAGTGATTTTTTTATTCATAAATAGTCGTTGTTGACGTGCAAGTGCCTGTTATCACCACATTAGATGTGCAAAAATAACATAATGAATGTTGGCTATATAGCCAAATTTTCATAAGCACCTGATTATCAATGTTTAATGGTTAAATTGGCAGACTAATAACAGCCCAGCCTATCCTAACAAATATAAATATCAAATTATAAAGTAGGAAATTCCCGGCTAATATAATCTTAGTAGAACTACCAAATTGATTAATTGAAATTTTACGATAATTAATCAGCAAGAGAACGAATGTCTAGCATAATTATTATGTAAAAACACTACATGTAACTAAATATGATTTTTTCATACCGATTAAAATTATTTATTCGTTCTTACTTCTATTGAACAACCTGTGAATTACTTTGAAACCTCGTTTTATGTTTTGGCATGGAACTTGATCATAAAAAAAACGAATTTAAATCCAATGTTGTATGAACAAACCTGTACCCTTCAAGGGAAAAGTTGCGCATAACCATGACCCTGCTACAGCAGTTAAGCTGGTTAGAATGCAAACAATCCCAACTCCACCAACACAAACCTGGATCAAACAAACAGTAGGAACCAGGCTCCTCACAAATGTCTTTTCTGCGACAACAGAGCCTTCTGGCAAGCCAGTTTTTGTTGTAAACAAACAGTTTGTTTCATACCGCCCCGGAAAAAAACATCCAGTCGTCACCTATTGCTGTAACGAAATATCTTATACAGCAAAAATTTCATAACCTGATAATATTCAATTAACTGCCAGGTAATTTATAACTGTCCGGCAAACAGTCAAGTAGTTTATTTTTTGACGTAAGGCGTTGAACATTTTAATCCAAGCACCATGAAAACATTTGTAGCTGCATTAATGCTATTAGCACCCTTTTTAGGTAGCGCTCAATCCTGGAAAGTATTTTCGATGAATGATGCAAATCCAAAAGGCAGTTCATTCCAGGGTGAAGCATCCTGTTGTTCTTATTCAATGACCAATAACTCCTCAATCAAACGGTTCGGGAATCAGTCCTTAAGGGTTGAACTTAATAAATCTGACGGCGTACCAACAGACGGCAGCGGTTCACATCGCAGCGAAAAATATTATAATTATAGTGGTACCAAGTCAGGGCAAAACGGTGATATAAAGTGGTATGCTTTTTCCATGTACTCCCCTGCGTCTTCGAACTCAAATGATCCTGCAGAAGAAATAAGATTTCAATTACATTCTAACATCGGATCCCCGCCCCTCTCCTTACAGGTTGTAAACGGCAACTGGCGTGTATCACAAAGAAACTCATCCAATGGTGGGAATCCAACATTTACGACTGTCGGTCCGGTAATGTATGATCAGTGGGAAGACTGGATTATTTACTTTGATGATAAACAAGATGCAAGCGGATCAATAAAAGTTTGGCGCAATGACGTATTGGTTTATTCTTATACTGGTGTTACCAATTACGTAAATTCAACCGCTATTTATGCCTATCCAAAGATTGGGGTTTATAAATACCCATGGTCACAAGGCTGGAATCCGGCATCTACTTCAACTACCCGTGTTTTTTATATAGATTCTGTTTTTTACGGTAATTCTTCGGCCACATATGCAAACATGGATGTAACCCCATCAGGTTCAACGCCCCCAACTGCAAACCAGGCCCCTGTTGCAAATGCAGGTGCTGATCAGTTTATTACCCTCCCTACAAATTCAGTTACATTAAACGGGGGAAATTCCTCTGATGCCGATGGTTCAATAACATCATATAAATGGTCTCAGGTATCCGGACCGGGTACTGCAGTTTTTGCCAATGCAAATGCAGCAAGCACAGCTGCTTCCAGCCTGGTACAAGGCACTTATGTTTTTCGATTAACCGTAACAGATAACCAGGGGGCAACAGGTATTAATGATATAACTGTATCTGTCGGTAGCAGTACTGCCATAGCGAATGTTGCGCCGGTTGCCAATGCGGGAACAGCGAAAACCATAACATTACCTACAAACTCAACTAGTCTGAGTGGTTCCGGAACAGACGCTGACGGAACGATCAGCGCCTATAAATGGACTCAGGTTTCAGGGCCAGGTACTGCAACATTTTCCAGTACCACAACGGCTGCAATTACAGTCTCTGCATTGGTAGCAGGAACCTACAATTTTAAATTGACTGTCACGGATAATAAAGGCGCTACTGCTTCTGCAAATGTTTCAGTAACAGTAAATACGGCAACAACCGCCAACATAGCGCCGGTAGCGAACGCGGGCGCAAACAAATCAATTACCTTACCTACTAATTCTACAGGCCTGAGCGGAACGGGAACCGACGCAGATGGTACTATCAGCGCCTATAAATGGTCTCAGGTATCAGGTCCTAATACGGCAACTTTTTCCAGTACGGTAGCTGCTGCAATTACTGTTTCCAACCTTGTTGCAGGAACCTATTCCTTTAAATTGACTGTAACTGATAATAAAGGTGCAACCGGATCTGCTACAGTATCTGTAACAGTGGGCAATGCAACTGTTGCCAACAAAGCACCTGTTGTAAATGCAGGAACCAACCAGACAATAACATTACCTACCAATTCCGTGAACCTGAATGGTTCTGCTACTGATGCCGATGGTACGATCAGTGCCTATAAATGGACTTTATCAGCAGGACCAAGTGTACCAACTTTATCAAGCACGATCACACCAGCTATCACCATTACCAAACTCGTTGCCGGTACTTATACTTTCCGTTTAACGGCAACAGATGATAAAGGTGCTACTGCTTCAGCAACAGTTACAGTTACAGTTAATGCTGCTACTGCTGTTTCAACGAAAAAAGCACCTGTCGCAAAAACCAATGGTAAGCAAACTCTTGTGGGAACCAGTATCAGCCTTAGTGGTGACGCTTCCACTGATCCTGATGGCACAATTACAGCTTACAACTGGACGCAAGTCAGTGGCCCGACCCAAGCTTCAATTACTAATGGTAACAAGGCAACAGCTCAGGCTTCTAAACTGGCACCAGGCACCTATGTTTTCCAATTGGAAGTAACTGATAACGACGGACTAAAAGGTACTGCTGACTTAACGCTGGAAGTGAGTGCCGCATTAGGGACAACTACACCGGTTGCCCGTGCTGGAGGAGATCAGTCTATTGTACTACCAGTAAATTCAGTAAACCTCGATGGTAGCACTTCTTCTGACCCGAACGGAATCATCAGTGCTTTCCAGTGGACAAAAATTGCTGGTCCGGGAACTCCCGCCATTGCAACTGCATCACAGGCAAAAACCGCTGTTAGCGGATTGGTTGAGGGTGTTTATTCATTCAGACTGGAGGTAACCGATAACGATGGCTTGAAAGATGCTGATACCATACAGGTAACAGTGAAAGCAGCAGCAGCCAACCAGGCCCCCGTTGCAGTTACCAATAATGACCTGGATATTACGCAACCAGTAGATTCAGTATCACTTGATGGTTCAGGTTCTTATGATAACGATGGAACGATTACCCTTTACCAGTGGAAAATGATCAATGGATCTACACAACCATTAATCAAAACGCCAAACAGTGCGAAAACAACAGTATCCAACCTGAAGCAGGGTATCTATGTATTCCAACTGACCATTAAGGATGATAAAGGCGCCTTAGCTACTAAGGAAGTAAAAGTCACCGTAAGGAATGTAAATGGAATTGTCGATGCATCAGCCATGAAAATATATCCCAATCCGGTGCAATCGGATATGACCATTCGCATAGATAATGCAACACAAGGGAAAGCGGTGGTTAGGATTTATTCAATGACAGGTGTAGCTGTATTTACTGACCAGGTCCAAAATAGCAGCGCTACTTTAATAAAGACCTATAACCTGGGTAACTTAACTGCCGGCTCTTATGTATTAAGCGTACAATTCGAGAACCAACCAGCAATGATCAGGAAGTTCCAGAAATTATAACCCTTGAAGACGACAAAAAGAAAAATGGCCCGCTGTAATAGCGGGCCATTTGCATTTATGGTTCATCATTATTTTACACGTATTACCCGGGCATTAAATACTTCATTATCTGTTACGACCCGGATGGTATAAATACCAGCACTATGGTCAAGGATTTCGCCGGCTGAAAACATATTATTGCCCTTTAGCAGGCTGATTTTACGGGTTGAAATCATTTTACCGGCCCCATCAAAAATCTGGATAGTTGCCATACCAGGATTTTTTACGGTAAGGCTCACATTGGCCCTGTCAGTAACCGGGTTTGGATAGACGCTGATTCCATCAACGGTTGATGTGCGGTTATTCACTGCAACAACCTGGCTGTAAACTGATTTCCCATCGCGCTGAACCGCTTTGATTCGATAATAATTTCTGCTTGTATTGGGCTTACTGTCGATATACTGGTAATTACCGGTACCAGCATTACGATTGTCCTGAACCTGAGAAATCGGGGAAAATTCGTTAGCGGATTCGCCGCGCTCAACTATAAACCGCTCAAACTTCGGATTGTCGTCAACTTCCCAGCGTAAGGTATTGGCGCCCTGGTTGGCTGATATGCGCAGGTTTAATGGATCTGCAGGCAGTATGCCGATGGCTATTGGTAAATTGTTGAAATTGATAAGACCGATACCATTGCCGGGATTACTTACATTATTATTTACAATAGCGGGTAGATTAGCCACTGAACCATCTTCCGGGCTAACAAACCCAAGCCCTGTTGGATTAGGTTGTGAGCCATCCTGAGAAAAATTAATTCGCAGAGCATAGTTTTTTGCAGGTGGAATAGCCAGGTTTACGATTTTTGCTGAATTAATGGTGTATGTTCCACCTTTAAGCCTGATTAAACTCTTGATATCCCCCCCCGTAGTATTAATAACAGCAAGGTCATCATCCGGCCGCTTAAAATACATCGTTATTTCAGTAGCTATTGTTGAAGGCCAACCCAAAGTTTTGGTGAACTCTGCACTTAAGGGGGCAGGGGATAAAGAATTTGGGCCAGGAATTGCATTTGTCGGGTTGTAAAAATCCCGGTAAATTAAAGTAATTACCCTGTTTCCGATTTCCCGATAGCCCCCTATACCTGTAGTACCAGTTCCTGTATTATACCTATAATGACATTTGTCATACTGTTGGATATTACCGGTGGAAATAATATCCATGCGGGGATTTGCATCATCCAACAGCCGTTCGGCTTCCTGGATATCTGAGGCAGAATCAGCAATCCCGTCACAGCCGGGTTTTATCTGAATCATATAAAAACGATCCGCCAGGCCAAGGTCGGCATCCCATGAATTATATAACTTATTAAATTCAGTGATATACTCTGCGGTACTTAACTTTTTGTTTTCGGTACCATAAGTGAAAGTATTGGATTCACCCTGGAACCATATTACCGCCCTGATGGCATTTTGCAATCCTGCATTGGTTAACCTGGTTAATTCCCGGCCATAGTTATTCGTTAGATAATTGGGATTGGGAACGGTCAAGCCAGTATTTGGATCCACCACCGTTGGGTTTGGATCGACAGGATAATCTTTTTGAAAATAAGCGATCTGGTGCCCGAGTTCTGCCCCGTTCATAATACAAACCGGGATACCTTGCTCAGCCACAATCCTGGAACCGATCCTCATCCCAAATTGTCCGGTAGCCCAATCTGCGTTATATGCTTTATTTCCATCCCCTAGCCCCCAGACAGGTGTTCCTATGCCTCCACCATATACCCTAACAAAATTTATAGCTGACCCAGCATCAAAATTGGCCAGGTTTTGATCAGCTGCTATTACTGGCTTAGCCTCTGCATTTGATTGGCCAGTGATAAAGTACGCATCACCGGCAACGACATTATCTGCACCAGCAAGGTTTCCGAAATTATCATTTAAAAAATTATAGCCATCCCGCAGAATAAATAAATAATCAAAAAGCCCCGCCTTAATCGAATAGGTATAATCAAATGTAGGGCCCGATAATGGTATAGTAGTATTTTCCCCAGAATCGAGGTAATCGCCATCATTATTAAAGTCTACCTGAACCCACAAATTGGGGCTTGTTACTCCGGTAAATGTACCTTTAAACCTTACCGAACCCTGGTTGGTAGCCAAGTCACGGGGATATAGCTGATTTTGTTTAGGAAAATATGTCAGGGTAACATATTGCGCATTTCCAATAGTTTGAAATAAGGAAAAACCAATTGTTAGACAGCAGGTAATAATACAGAAATTAAATCTCCGGTACGTAGAGTGTGCATTCATCGATCCCATTCTTTTGTGGTTCAAAAAAAATAAGCTGCGGAAATTCTAAATGGGATAATGGAAAGGTAAGCTGGGGATACAACCCCTAAGAGGTATAACAAAAGTATATAAATTCCTGAGAAAGCAAAACCCCTATTGAAATCTTTCGACGTTGGGTCAATTTTACGGCTGAATACGAAGTTTACACATTGAAAAAAGCCCAAAAATCCCCAAAAACAGGGATATAGTTTTTTATTTAAACCCTGTTTTGTTTCACTGTTTTTTTGCTTTTAAACCAAATTTCAGGTGGCAGCAATAACAAAAAAACCCTGCTGCAAATGCAACAGGGTTCCTGTATTAAGTTGACTGGAATATTAATAACCCATGTCACCCATTCCGCCACCATGAGGCATGGCAGGAGCAGCTTCTTTAGCTGGTTTGTCGGCAACCACACATTCTGTGGTCAGCAACATTCCTGCAATAGAGGCAGCATGTTCAAGTGCAACACGGCCAACCTTAGTTGGATCAATAACACCAGTTTTGAACAGGTTTTCGTAAGTCTCAGTGCGGGCATTGAAACCGAAATCGCCTTTTCCTTCACGGATTTTATTGATAATTACGCTTCCTTCCAGACCAGCGTTTTCAACGATGATACGGAGTGGTGCTTCCAGTGCACGACGCACGATTTGCGCACCCAGTTTCTCATCTTCATTGCTGCTGCGGAAACCATCAAGGGCAGAAATAGCGCGGATGAACGCAGTACCACCACCAGGAACGATACCTTCTTCAACAGCTGCACGTGTAGCATGTAAAGCATCATCAACACGGTCTTTCTTCTCTTTCATTTCTACTTCTGTAGCTGCACCGATATTCAGTACGGCAACACCACCACTCAGTTTAGCCAGGCGCTCCTGCAACTTCTCACGATCGTAATCGGAGGTTGTGGACTCGATCTGTGCTTTGATCTGGTTGATGCGTGCAGTGATATCTGCTTTTGCACCTTTTCCACCAACTACAACAGTATTGTCTTTATCGATGGTAATAGAAGTTGCTTGTCCGAGGTAGGTCAGGTCAGCATTTTCCAGTTTGAAGCCCTGCTCTTCGCTGATCACAACACCTTTTGTGAGGATGGCGATATCCTGCAGCATTTCCTTACGACGGTCGCCGAAGCCAGGAGCTTTAACAGCAGCCACTTTCAGCGTTCCGCGGAGTTTGTTTACTACCAGTGTAGCCAGTGCTTCACCTTCGAGGTCTTCACTGATGATCACTAATGGACGACCACCTTGTGCAACTTTCTCCAGGATATGGAGGATATCTTTCATAGCACTGATCTTCTTATCGTAGATCAGGATATACGGGTTCTGCAATTCTGCTTCCATTTTTTCGCTGTTGGTAACGAAATATGGAGAGATATAACCACGGTCAAACTGCATACCTTCTACCACTTCAACAGTAGTATCAGTACCTTTTGCTTCTTCTACAGTGATCACACCATCTTTACCAACTTTTGCCATCGCTTCAGCAATCAGTTTTCCGATTGCAGCATCGTTATTGGCAGAAATGGTAGCAACTGCTTCAATTTTTTTGGTATCGTTTCCGACAGTCTGGCTTTGCGCCCTCAGTGCTTCGATAACTTTTTCAACAGCCTTGTCAATACCGCGTTTCAGGTCCATCGGATTAGCACCTGCAGCCACGTTTTTCAGGCCTTCAGTAATGATAGCCTGGGCAAGGACAGTTGCAGTAGTAGTACCGTCACCGGCTACATCAGCAGTTTTGCTGGCAACTTCTTTAACCATCTGGGCACCCATATTTTCAATAGGGTCTTCCAATTCAATTTCTTTCGCAACTGTAACACCATCTTTTGTAACCTGTGGTGCACCGAATTTCTTTTCGATAACCACGTTACGGCCTTTTGGTCCAAGGGTTACTTTCACGGCATTGGCCAGTGTGTCAACACCCTTCTTCATCCTGTTTCTTGCTTCGATGTCGAAGAAAATCTGTTTTGCCATATAAAATACTTTTAAAGAATAACTAATTAGACAAGTGAGGAAATAATTTAAACAATCGCAAGGATATCACTTTCCCGCATGATCAGGTAATCAGCACCTTCCAACTGGAGTTCAGTACCGGCATATTTACCGTACAAAACTGTGTCGCCTACTTTTACAACAAGCGGTTCGTCTTTTTTACCGTGTCCGGCAGCAACTACTGTTCCGCGCTGGGGCTTTTCTTTAGCAGTATCGGGGATAATGATCCCGCCTGCAGTCTTCTCTTCAGCAGGGGCTGGTTTTACAACCACCCTGTCGTGCAAAGGAGTAATGTTTAACTTCTTAGCCATATTAATTGGTTTTTAATTAAGTGAGTAAAATTTAGAGCTGTTGGCTCCAAAGGCGAGCAAAGCTAAACGAATAACATGCCAATTCAATCAAACTGTCATATTAAAGCCATTTTTGCAGTTTGCAGCCTGTTAATACAGGTTCCAGGTAATATTACTACCACCTTGCGTAAGGCTTGTGCCAATTTTACAGCAACCCAAAGACAACTTACCGTCATTTTGTACGTTCACCCGCCGGGTATTACCCGGCGGGTGAACTTTTTGGAGCCTCTACCTTTTGGTCACTGCAGGGAAAACCTTTAGCTTTGCCGGCTCAACAAAGTTCTTGCAGGTATGATCAGTAGAAGAAATATCCGGGTTAAAGTGATGCAGACCCTGTATGCGCTGGACGCTATGGACCAGGCTACAAAACCCGGAGAACCAGTGAAACTTCTCCAGAAACAATTTGACCTTACCAGACAACTTTTAGTATATGTGATCCATTTCCTTACAGAAGTAGCCCGTTTTGCTGAAACGGACTCCCGCAACCGTGCCTCTAAACACCTTCCCAGTGCCCAGGACCTTGACGTGAATACTAAAATCGCAGGAAATAACCTGTTGTGGAAAATCCTGGAAGATGCCTCCTTTAAAAAAGCTGTTGATGAAGACAAGGTTGACCGGTTTACTGACAAGGAGCTGGTGCGCAAAATTTACCAGGAACTTACTGAATCAGAAGAATATATTAATTATATCTCACTGCAAAGCCGCGAACCAAAATCAGAAAAAGGAATCATAGATTATATATATAGTAACCTGTTAATTACCAACGAAGCATTTACCAGCCATGTTGAAGAACATTTCAATAACTGGGATGATGATTGCGATATGATCAACCTGCTGGTGCAGAATTACCTGAATAAGCCCGGCAGTTATAATTTTCAGCAAATTCTCAGTACAGAGAAATGGGAGTTCGCCAAGGAACTTCTGCAAACTGTTCTTGATAAGAAAACCATTACGATGGACATGATCAAACCCAAGCTGAAAAACTGGGACCCGGACCGGATTGCCACCCTGGACATGATCCTGATGGAAATGGGTGTTTGCGAATTTCTGTATTTTGAAACTATCCCGCCGAAGGTTACCATAAATGAATATATTGACCTCGCCAAAGAATACAGTACCAGCCAAAGCGGACAATTTGTAAATGGTATCCTTGACAATATCCATAAAGATTTACTTAAAGAAGATAAATTGCACAAAGTGAGTTTTAAAAAATAAATCCATGAGAACAAGCTTAATCATTGGATTCCTGGCGCTGTCTTTTGCAGCCTGCCAGAATGCCGATAAATCAAAAGGTGCCCAGGCATTTACGCCACAGCAAAACCCTTATGCAGAAAAAGTTGATAGTGCTAATTTCACAGCTATTTCCTGGCTGGATGGAGATAAGGACCTGGGTACTGTAACTGAAGGTCAGCAAGTGGAAGTAATATTCCATTTTAAGAATTCAGGCGACAAACCCCTTATTATTTATTCCGTTCAACCTGCCTGTGGCTGCACGGTAGCTGAGTCGCCCAAGGAGCCAATCCTTCCTGGTAAAGAAGGTCTGATCAAAGGATCATTCAACAGCAATGGCCGGGTTGGTACCAATAATAAATCCATTTATGTAAAAGCCAATACTACAGGCGGAATGGACCATACCTTGAAATTCAAGGTAGAAGTACTCAAGAAATAATTCATCTCAATTTTTCAAATAACAAACAATGCACAATCTATTTTTCTTACAGGCAGCAGGCGGGTCAGCCGCAACATTTCAATTGGTTTTACTTGGTGGAATGATCCTCGTTTTCTGGTTGTTCATGATCCGCCCGCAAGCTAAAAAAGCAAAGGCTGCTAAACAATTCCAGGAGAACATGCAGAAAGGTGATAAAATTGTTACTATCGCCGGTATCCATGGTGTAGTTAACAAAGTAAATGAAGATGGTACCATTATGCTGGAAACCAGTCCCGGCTCTTACATTAAAATTGAACGGTCTGCTATTTCCCTCGAGTGGACACAGAATATCAATAAAGCAGCTGGTGCTGTTTCAGACAAAAAATAAATGCTACGTGTAGGCATTACCGGTGGAATCGGTAGCGGGAAATCAATTGTTGCCAGGGTTTTTAACAGCCTTGGCATTCCTGTTTATAATGCTGATACTGCAGCAAAAAGGCTGATGGAAAATGACCCCGAACTGGTTGAGGCCATTAAAGCACAATTCGGTGATGGCGCCTACCTTGATGGAAAACTTAACCGCGCATACCTGGCCCAGGTTGTTTTCAAAGACAAGCAACAACTTGATATACTGAACCAGCTGGTTCACCCGGTAACCATAAGGGATGCGGAGCAATGGATGCAGCATCAAAGCAGTCCATATGCCCTTAAGGAAGCAGCATTGATTTTCGAATCAGGATCACAGGCACAGCTCGACCTGGTTATTGGGGTTTCAGCGCCACAGCATATCCGCATCCACAGGGTTATGCAACGCGATGGCGTTAGTCGCGAAGAAGTTATCAAACGCATAGATAACCAGCTCAGCGAAACCATTAAAATGCGATTGTGTGACTATATTATAATGAATGACGATCAGCGGCTGGTGGTGCCACAGGTACTGAAGGTACATGAAGAGTTGTTGCAAAGGGCGGGTATGAAATAAGCAATCAGATTCTATTAAGCGGTCTTTGTGGCAGAGCCAATACAGACTTTTTGAGCCCATTATTGAAAGTATGAGTCCATTATTTAGCAAAGTGAGCCCATTATTCGGTAAATATGAGCCCATTATTAATTGCCTCAAGATTCAGGAAAAGGTTGTGTATTATTACCCCGGCGCCCCTCTGGCCGTATATGCAATTGCTTTTTCGCTAGCACAAGGAAAATCCTCCTGCTTTACGGAGAGGTATTTAATAAGGAGGTCCCTCCAAATTATTTGCCGTTTATTTGCCGTTTACTTGCCGTTTATTTGCCGTTCTTCTCAGCATTATCTCCATACCATCTCATAGTCATCTAAGTGCTTTGACCGCATAACCAGTAATTGTTTCCTGGAAACAAACAGCGGCAATCAGCCTTTGGAAATATCATCACTTGCTCAAACAATGAAAATGCGGGTTTAATAACATCGAACTATTCCAGGAGATGAAGTTGTTTGGGGGGTATAGCCATGTATTGAAATTGAATACATTAAAAAAAGCTACCGGGTTTTCCGGTAGCTTTTAATCTATTCACCAAAAATCACTTCAGTTTCGCCAACGCATTCTTGATCCTTTCCATGCCTTCCTTAATTTTAGGCAGGCTATTGGTATAGGCAATACGAATACATTTATCTTCCCCGAAAGCCTTACCGGTAACAGTAGTTACGTGGGCTTTCTCGAGGATGTAGAAACAAAGTTCATCCGAATTATTAACCGTAGTTGTACCATCAGATTTTCCAAAATAAGAAGAAACATCAGGAAAAACATAAAAGGCGCCATCAGGCTCATTACAGCTAACCCCGGGTATTTCAGACAGCAATTGCATGATCACTTTCTTGCGCTGCTCAAACTCCTTAACCATTGCATGACTTGGAGCCAGGTCGGTGGTTAATGCTACGATTGCAGCACGCTGGGTAACAGCATTTGCGCCGCTCGTAATCTGGCCCTGGATCTTCTCGCAGGCTTTCACAATTTCAGGTGCACCGGCAATATAGCCAAGGCGATATCCAGTCATTGCGAAACCCTTACTTAATCCATTGATAATAATTACCCTGTCTTTGATATCGTCAAACTGGGCAATACTTTCATGCTTGCCAACATAGTTAATGTATTCATAGATTTCATCACTCATGATATACACATGCGGGTGTTTACGGAAAACACCAGCCAGGCTTTCCAGTTCGGCCTTAGAATATACTGCACCGGTAGGGTTACACGGCGATGAAAACATCAAGAGCTTGGTTTTCGGTGTAATGGCTGCTTCCACTTCAGCTGCTGTTACTTTGTAACCGGAAGCTGCTGTTGTGCGGATCATTACAGGAACCCCTTCAGACATTTTTACTATCTCTGAATATGAAACCCAGTAAGGTGTCGGGATCACCACTTCATCACCAGTGTCAACAAGGGCCATTATAAGATTGGCGATGCTTTGCTTGGCACCGGTTGATACCAAAATATTTTCCGGTTTATAATCGAGATTATTATCCCTTTTCAATTTGGTGCATACTGCTTCACGCAGTTCGGGATATCCTGCTACCGGCGGGTAATGGCTCCAGTTTTCATCTACTGCTTTTTTTGCAGCTTCTTTAATATGCTGGGGCGTATCAAAATCGGGCTCACCCAAACTCAGGTCGATGACATCATTTCCTTTTGCACGCAGTTCACGGCCCATTTTGGCCATCCGGAGCGTTTCCGGTTCGCTGAAACGTTGAAGTCGCGATGATAAAGACATTTCGTTTAATAAATTGTAGGTTCAAAAATCGGTTGCTAGACTATCGGTAAAATTAACGAAATGCACTTTGCGAACCGTCCCAAATTTCACAACTATTTCAAATTTACCAGCTTCCTGGCCACCGGGGCCTTAGATCCTGTGCCGGAAATTTCCCCAAAACTTACAAAAGAGTAAAAACTACTACCGGCAAGAGTAATGTCTTCATGATACAGTACATTTCCGGATGTATCAATCAGTTCCATCCGCCAGTCCCCCGGCCTAACCCTGGCATCGAAACCAGCCGGGGCAAACCCGCCATTGCCCAGTGCTTTTGTTTTTGTGGCAACTTTAGCAGTATCCTTTATGCCAATCAGCCAAAGGCTTAGCGGTTCATTACCCGCAACACAATTGATGAACCTCGTCCTGGCCACTGTGTCAGTTACAGCAAGATTATCGGTTAACAACATAACCGGTGCCACATTATTTACTGCAGTATCATACTGGATCATGGTATAATAAGTACCAGGCGCCCATTGCAGGAACTTTTCATTATTCGGAGGCGTTTCCCCAACCTGCCAGAAAGTATTCAGGATACCTGGTTTTGTGGCAAGGTAGGCATCATCCGCATTTCCACTGGCTTCCCCAAAAGGAACAGGAGTCTCATTCACCTTTGTTCCATCCAGCAAAAGTGTAACCGGATCACTATCCAATGCTGCATTAATGATGGAAATATGCGCTTTCGGCCCGTTACCGGTTTCATCCTTTTGCTTGAGGCAGGAGAACTGGGTCAGGCATAAAATTGCCAGAACTAAATTTCTTTTCATGTACACTTATCTTTTATCATAATCCATCCGAAACTCCGATAAATCCGGCTTAAACTTTCTTTTTCGGTTTTTCTCATAAGAATAAACCAGCTGCCCTAATTGTTTCATAAAAGGGTAACCTACAGTATCATAATCATATTTATCATCGTTTAAAACACCGTCACTATTGCAATAAATCGTAGCACTCAGCATAAATTCTATACCATTATCAAAATCAGCAAAATAGGCTACATCTGTAAGGAAACCATAGGCATCCCCTACTTTATTAAAAACCCTGAGACCTGCCGGATTCATTTCTGCCTTTGGGTCGCTGCCATAGTACAGGAACTTACAATAAGTATCCCAATATTCAGGCCGGGAATATTCCGGTGAAATGCTTTCACCAGGGAATTCCGACATGTATTTCCTTACAAAGCGGTAGTCTTCATCGCTGATGTTAAACCTTTCCGATGCCTGCAATGATTGCGGAAAAAGGATTGCCCTGAGTGCTTTAGTCATGTCTTCCAGGCTAAAACGGTTTTTATTTGAAAAATCCAGGGGGCGGTTTACCAGCCTACCGTCCTGTAAATAGGCCTTCCCCACAGAATCTGCCCGTTTTACAAAATGCTGTTTACTGACCACCTCTGGCTGCTCGTACATTGTTTTTGCCGTACTGTCTGTTAACCGGACCGGATTAGTATGCCTGTTTTCTTCCATTGTCAGTGGCAGGGAAAGCCGGTGATATATATTGGTACCCAAATAGCCTTTCTCGGCCAATTTTTTATTGATCTCTTCCTGCCCCAGGAATTCATACAGGCGGTTATAAGCATCGTTATCGCTGACGAGGAAAATCTTTTTAATATACTGTGCCACTGAAGGAACACCATCAACAGCTGTAGGGTCATTAAGCACCATGGTTTGTCCGCTGAATGCAGCACCGGTAATCATTGGGCTGTTTTTATCCACCCCGGCCAGGTTTAGCGCATGCAATTTTTCCAGGCTTAGTAAAGCTATGGGCATCTTTACCATAGAAGCGGGATAGAAATAACGCCGGGCGTCAACATTGAAATAATGGGGCGTAAAAACAGGCTTATTATGGGCTTTCCTGTCAATCTGGGTATAAATAACCTGGATGTTCAACTCCTGCCTGTGAGCTAAAATTTCCCTGAAAAAATCAGGCTGGCCTGCCAGCAGGTCTTCCATAAATAGGTCAGTCCGGGCACCTGGTGTGGCACCCATTTGCCGACCAGGCCGGCAGCAAAAAAATAAGGCAACCAGGCAACAAGCGGCGGCAATTTTCAACATACTTGCTTTTTTTCAGCTCCCAATGTTAGTAATTTTTTGGCCAGTGCGGCGGAGAAGCCAACCTGGCAGGCGGAAACACATATTTATTTATCGTATACCAACACATAAAACACGCATCCTGCCAATATTTCAACCGAAATCCTATATTTGCCACTCTTTAAAAAATAACAAAAAACGAAACTAGTATTGCGATGAGAAGTCTGGTAAGCATTTTTGCTGCTATCCTAATTATGATTTCCTTGTACCAGCTTTCCTTCACATGGTTCGTGAACAAACACGAAAAAGCCATTGAAGAAAAGGCAATGCGGTATGTGAAGACCTTCCCTACCCCTGAACAAAAGTACGCCGGTAACAAAGATTTACAGATATCCTACCAGGATACCTTAAACGAAATCAAGAAGAGTCGTATAAGGAGATTGCAGGATAGCACCCGCGATGAAAAGATTACCTGGTGGGGGCAATCCTACCAGAAAGCTAAAGAACGTGAGTTGTTGTTGGGACTCGACCTGCAGGGCGGTATCAACGTAACCATGGATGTTGCGCTGGATGGCCTGATCAAGGGATTAAGTAATAATCCGAATGACCCGGCCATTAAGAAAGCAATTGAGGAAGCAACCAAAAGGAAAGTGAATTCTGACGCTGATTTTATTACTTTATTTGCACAGTCATTTAAAGATGTCAATGCAGGCACTAAGATGGCGCCTTTGTTTGCCAACAGCACAAGGAATAAACTGAAGATTGATGCAAGTGACGAAGCTGTAGTCAGCTATATCCACGAACAGGCCAATGCTGCAATGAAACAGACTTACAATGTGCTCACAAAGCGTATTGATAAATTTGGTGTGTCACAGCCCAATATAAGCCTCGATGAAAACAAAGGTATCATAACTGTTGAACTGGCTGGTGCCAGCGAACCTGAAAGGGTGCGCAAATACCTTCAGTCTACTGCCAACCTGCAGTTTTTTGAAGTGTATAATGTAGGTGAGCTCGATAAGAGCCTGGAAGCTGCTGATAAAGCCCTTGCTGTTGTACTTAAAGCTGAATCCGGTATTACAACCGATACCAGTGCCAAAAAAGCTGCAACAGGCAAAGACACTACCAATAAGTCATTGGCTGATGTTTTAAAAGGCGATACCAGCAAATCGGTTGCCCAAACCGCTGCAACTGCTAAAACCGATCATCCCCTATTAAGTGTTATACAATTTATTCCGCCACAGGACGCCAATAAAGATGGCCGTCCGGAATATGCGCCAAACCTGGGTTATGTTGCTACCAAAGACACATCCCTGGTTTCCAGCTACCTGAATAACCCGGCAGTTGCCGGAAATATGCCCGGTGACGTAAAATTCCTGTATGGTATGCCTGAAAAAGACAAGGAAGGAAAAATCCTTGACTTCGTGCCCATTTATGGAATAAAAACAGTTCCCGGTTCTGACAAAGCCAAACTGGAAGGTGAAAGCATCACAGATGCATACCAGGATTTCAATGCCGTGACCAACCAGGTTACAGTAAATATGACCATGAACAAACAGGGTGAAAAAATCTGGGCAAAAATGACGGGAGATAACGTAGGCCGCGCCATTGCCATCGTCCTGGATGATATTGTTTACTCTGCGCCGAATGTGAATGAAGCCATTACTGGTGGTAACTCACAGATTGCCGGTTCATTCTCTGTACAGGAAGGACAGGATTTGTCGAATATCCTTAAAAGCGGAAAACTCGATGCACCTGCCAAAATTGTACAGGAACAAATAGTTGGACCTACCTTGGGACAGGCCGCAGTTAATGGTGGTATGCTTGCTTTTGGCATTGCCTTCGTGGTAATTTTTACGCTGATGCTGGTGTATTTCAACACGGCAGGATGGGTGGCCAATATTGCACTGATCTTAAACCTGTTGTTTACAATTGGGGTATTAAGTGCATTGAATGCTACTTTAACTGCACCAGGTATTGCGGGTTTGGTATTGACCATTGGTATGGCTGTGGATACCAACGTAATTATTTTCGAAAGGATAAAGGATGAATTGAGCCGAGGTAAAACCTATCATCAATCCATCCATGACGGATACCGGAAATCACTTGCACCGGTTCTGGATGGCCACATCACTACCTTACTGACTGCAATTATTTTGTTTTACTTCGGATTAGGACCTGTACTTGGATTTGCCACTACACAAATCCTCGGTATTTTACTGAGCTTGTTCTGTGGTATCCTGGTAAGCAGGTTGATCACCGATTTCTGGACCAACAAAAACCGTCACTTCAATTATTTCACACCTATCAGCCGCAGGGTATTCAAACATGCTGCTTACAATTTCATTGGCTACAGGAAGTATGCTTATGGCATTTCTGTTGTAGTGGCGATTTTAGGTATCGCTGCCTTGTTTAATGGTTTTAACAGGGGTGTCGAATTTAAAGGTGGACGTAGTTACATAGTAAAATTCGAACATTCGGTTAAAACCGAGGAGATTGCGGATGCCTTAAATAAGTCCTTTGGTAAATTGCCGATCGTAAAAACATATGGTGGAAATAACCAGGTAGATATTACTACAGATTACCTGATTGAAAAACCAGGACAGGAAGTGGATGCATTGGTAAAGACTAAACTTATCGAAGGTTTACAGCCATTCCTGCCTGCAGGAACAACGGTCCAGGAATTTGATAAAAAATTCTTTGGGGGCAGTAAAAAAGTTGACCCGACGATTTCTGATGACCTTAGGAACGGTGCCAAATGGGCAACATTCTGGTCGCTCCTGGCAATTGCTACGTATATCTTTATCCGGTTCCGTGACTGGCGGTATTCGGTAGGTACCATTGTTTCCCTTTTGCATGATGTACTCGTTACTTTGATTGTATTCTCCTTCTTTAAGAATATCGTTCCATTCCCATTGGAAATTGACCAGCACTTTATTGCGGCCATCCTGACGGTAATCGGTTTCTCGATGAATGATACTGTGATCGTATTTGACCGTGTTCGCGAAAACAGCCATTCGATGAAAAACGCCAGCAAATCCGCGATTATCAATAAATCAATCAACGATACCCTGAGTCGTACCATCATGACTTCGCTAACTGTATTCCTGACCCTGCTTATCCTCTTCCTTGTGGGTGGTGAAGTAACCAAGGGATTTGCGTTTGCGATGTTGATTGGTGTTGTTACCGGAACCTATTCTTCCATTTTTGTTGCGGCACCAATCCTGGTGGATTTTGCCAAGGACAAACCTTTGGGAGATTCGAACGTTGCTATTGATATTGAAGATAAAGCAACAGCCAAGCCGGCAATTGCGAAAGGATAATGCTCACACAAAGACCTAATAAGTTAAAAGCCGCAATGGAAATTCCATTGCGGCTTTTAACTTATTGCGCAAATTACCTAAACCGAAAATGATGTTCCGCAGCCACAGGTTTTACTGGCATTAGGATTGGTAAAGGTGAAACCCCTTGAATTAAGTCCATCCTGCCAGTCAATTTCCATTCCCATCAGGTATATGCCATGGGATTTATTCATGATGCAGGGTATGCCTTCAATTTCAAAATGTTCATCCGCTTCAGCTACATCATCAAAACCAAGAATATAACTTAGTCCGGAACAACCGCCTCCCTTTACACCAACCCTTAGTTGCTTATTGGTGTCGAAGCCAGGTTCATTCATCAACCGGTTTATTTCTGCAACCGCTCCGGCAGTAAGTGTAACAGGTGCCTGAATCAATGTATCCATGATCACTAATTTTAGCAAAAATAACATTTATCCGGTAAAAGGGTTCGTTAAGGTCAATACCCTTGCCTGCCTGCAGCAGTAAACCTGTAAAAAAAATTTGTTAAGACGCTCAAGCCGTTAAATTTGCTGCTTAATAGCCATTGCATGGAAACAAACACGATGATACTTATTGCCCTGGGTCTTCTGGTAATAATCGCCGGAGCCTATTTCTACTATTACCAGAAAGATAAAAAAGAACAGCCAGCTATAAAACCAGTAGTACCCGCATCCGATGGTGTAAATGACAAACAATTAAAATTACAGGCTTATGAACGCCTTGTCATACTTGCCGAGCGGATTGCCTTACCCAATGTAATAAGCCGCAATAATGAACCGGGACTGGACAAAAGAAGTATGCAGCAATTGCTGACACAGGCTATCAGGCATGAATTTGATTATAACCTGTCTCAGCAGATCTATGTAAGCACAGAAGCCTGGGATGCCATCCGTAACCTGAAAGAACAGAATATTCATATTATCAACCAGCTGGCATCTATCCTTCCACCGGAAACAAGTGGTGTGGAATTCAATAAAAAAATTATCGAATTCATCATGAGCCAGCCCCAGGGCTCCATGCATACCCTGGTCCAGGAAGCATTGAGCTATGAAGCCCGGAAACTGATGTCTTAGCGTTTGGAAGTAATTTGAAAAAAACAAGCTATGCCGGAAAAAAAAATTACCACGGACAGTGGTATTGAAATCAGGAAGATCTATCACGCAGAAGATCTTCCGCCGGGTAGCCTTGACCACCAGGAGCCAGGAGAATATCCCTTTACCCGCGGCGTCCAGCCCGATATGTACAGGGGGAAAACCTGGACAATGAGGCAATATGCCGGTTTTAGTACGGCAGAAGAAAGCAATAAACGCTACCATTACCTGCTTTCACAAGGTGTAATGGGACTAAGCGTGGCATTTGACCTCCCCACCCAGATTGGTTACGACAGCGACCATCCGCTTGCCGAAGGGGAAGTAGGTAAAGTTGGCGTGGCCATTGACAGTATAGAGGATATGCAGGCACTTTTTGCAGGCATTAATCCAGAAGAAGTCAGCACATCGATGACCATCAATTCTACCGCATTTATCCTGCTGGCCCAGTACGTTGTAATGGCAAAGCAAAAGGGAGCTGACCTGAAAAAAATATCCGGCACAATCCAGAATGATATTTTAAAGGAATATGCGGCAAGGGGCACTTATATTTACCCGCCAAAACCATCAATGCGCATTATTACGGATGTGTTTGAATGGTGCAGTGCAGAAGTACCGAAATGGAATACCATTTCCATTTCGGGTTACCATATCCGAGAGGCCGGTTCAACCGCGGTGCAGGAAGTGGCATTTACATTAAGTAACGGCAAAGCATATGTGCAGGCTGCCCTTGAGCGAGGCCTCGATATAAATGTACTGGGGAAGCGGCTTTCCTTCTTTTTTAATGCACATAACAACCTTTTTGAAGAAGTAGCCAAATTCAGGGCAGCGAGGCGTATGTGGGCATCTGTGATGAAATCGATGGGAGCTACAGACCCGCGGGCCATGATGTTAAGGTTCCATACGCAAACGGGGGGGAGCACCTTAACTGCACAACAGCCCCTGAATAATATCAGCAGGGTTACGCTGCAATCCCTTGCAGCGGTTTTAGGGGGCACACAATCACTTCATACCAATGGGTTTGACGAAGCCCTTAGCCTTCCTACTGAGGAGGCTGCCAGGACTGCCCTGCGCACCCAGCAGATAATAGCTTTTGAAAGTGGCGTTGCAGATACCATTGACCCCCTTGCAGGCTCATTTTTCATAGAAGCCTTAACCACAGAACTGGAAGAACATGCCTGGAAACTGATAGGGAAAATAGATGCCATGGGCGGCAGCGTCAGTGCAATTGAACAGGGTTTCATCCAGGATGAAATTGCCAGGAGCGCATTTGAATACCAGCGGCAAATTGAACGTAATGAGAAAATTATTGTTGGCGTGAACTCTTTCAAAACCTCAGAAAGCGGTACTATTCCCGTATTCAGGGTAGATGATTCCATCCGCCAGGTACAGATCCTGAAGCTCGACGCCTTCAAAAACGATCGCAATCCCGCGATGGTAGACCAGGTGTTACAGGATTTAAACGACAAAGCGGCCAGCGGGGAAAATATTATGCCTGCTGTCATAGATGCTGTTGAAAAAAGATGTACCCTGGGTGAAATTGCTGATGAACTAAGGAGTGTTTTCGGAGAACACAAGTAAGCAGGCATTATATTTCCGGCATCTCTGGGAATTTTAATAATTTACCGGGATAACCTTCCCAAAATGAAACTTAGTCTATCTCTCCTGTTTATCGTTGCACTTGCCATTCCCTCCATGTTACCGGCACAAACACCAATAACAGCCGATATTGAAGCAAGGGCTAAAGCCATCCTTCCTAAAGTAATCGAATGGCGCCGTTATATCCACGAGCATCCTGAACTAAGTAACCGGGAGTACAGGACAATGGAGTATATATCTGCTCACCTGAAATCTCTGGGCATTGAAGTACAGGAAAAAGTTGCGCTGACAGGTGTAGTAGGCATTTTAAAAGGTGGCAAACCCGGACCTGTAGTGGCTTTGCGGGCCGACATGGATGCTCTGCCGGTAGAAGAAAGGGGTAACCTTCCATTCAAATCCATAGTTAAGGCAGAATATCTTGGGCAAACTGTACCGGTAATGCACGCCTGTGGCCATGACAGCCATATTGCCATATTAATGGGTACAGCTGAGGTATTAGCTGCAATGAAAAAAGACATCCGGGGTACTGTGAAATTCATTTTCCAACCTGCTGAAGAAGGCGCACCCGGAACAGAAGAAGGCGGCGCACCACTTATGGTGAAAGAAGGTGTGATGGATAATCCAAAAGTAGACGCGATCTTTGGTTTGCATATTTCATCTATATTGGAAATTGGCCAAATCAGGTACAAAGCCGGTCCATTTATGGCTTCCTCCGATTGGTTCACCATTAAAATCAAAGGCAAGCAGGCACATGGTTCGGCTCCCTGGGGAAGCATCGACCCTATAGTGATTGGAACAGAAATCATTAATGGCCTGCAAACCATTGTCAGCCGGCAGGAAAATATCGTTAAAGCGCCTGTCGTAATCACTGTAGGCAAATTCCATAGCGGTGTAAGAAATAATATCATTCCGGAAGAAGCTATCCTGGAAGGAACTATCCGTACGCTTGACAGCAAGATGCAGCAGGATGTGCATGAGCGGATCAGGAGGACAGCGCAAAAAATTGCAGAGGCTTCCGGTGCATCCGCTGAAGTGAGCATTGATACAAAAACCTTAGTTACTTTCAATGATTCGACCTTAACCGCCATGATGGTTCCTTCACTTGAAAAAGCAGCCGGGAAAAACAAGACAGCTACGCAAAACTGGACAACCGGCGCTGAAGACTTTTCATTCTTCGGAACAAAAGCGCCGGCACTTTTCTTTAACCTTGGCGGTATGCCACTGGGAGGCGATCCGGAAAAAGCTGGTGGACATCACACGCCGGATTTTTATATTGACGACAGCCAGCTGGATGTTGGGGTTAAGGCATTTTGCAACCTGGTATTTGATTATGGAATGCTGAATCAAAAAACAAAAACAACCTCAGCAGTAAAAAAGGGGTCCTGATTTTTTTTATCTTAGTTGGGTTGGTAAATTTTAAACCTATTGCATTGCCATTTCATCCGCTGCAACTTAAAGATTCCTTCAGTTTGCTGTATGCTGAAAAAAACAGGGTTCCACTGATCCTGTTTTGCGGGCTGTATTGCTTTTTGTTCCTGTTTATATTCTCACCACATAATATGAGTAGCTGGTATGAAGGTGAATTCTTCGGTCCTGCTTTTGTATTACTCATTTTTTCAGTTAGCGGAATGGTTGCCTTGCTGGTATCGAGGTTTATCCTGGCCAGGATTTCTAAAGACCAGAACCTGATTAATGCGCAATATTTTTTATGGTTCCTGGGTGAGGTCCTGTTGGTGGCAGCTATTGTTACTTTAAGCAATGTATCCCTGCATAGTTACCTGACTTTTTCCATTGGCGAATACCTGGATACGCTCAGGTATTCATTTTTAATTATTATACCACCCTATGCTATCGCTTTACTATGGTTTTATACAAGGGAAAAAAGCCTGGAACTGGAAAAATTGGAAAATGCTATCAAAATTGATCAGAAAAAGTCGGGGCTGGTTGTCCTGAACGACGAGCAGAATAAACCAGTAATGACGATCGACCCCGGCAACCTGTTGATGATAAAATCTGAGGACAATTATGTGCAGGTATTTTATACAACGGGAAATGACCTGAAAAAAGAATTAATCCGTAGCTCCATCAAAAAAATTGAACCGCAAATAGCCAGTTATGGTTTTGCAAGGACCCATAGGTCATATATCGTTAACTATGCTAAAGTAATCCTTTTTAAGAAAAACTCCAAGGGTTACCATATCTGCATTGATGGACTGGAAAACCAGGTTATTCCGGTATCGGCTTCCTACCTCCCTTCCTTTAGCAATATGGTTCCTTTAACCAGCTGAATTCACCCCTAATAGCAGTATTTCACCCCAAAACATGACCGGGCGCAGCTTTTAATAGTTGCTTAAATTATTATTGAGGCTGATAAAATTACCGAAACAATAAGGATTGCTGATTAGTTAAAATTAATTATTTGTATCATATGAAAAAATGTATAGCAAGTATTGCTTTGCTTATGCTGACTGCTTTTTCGGTATTGGAAGCACAGCAGGTGCTGACAGGCACTGTAAAAAACAAACAAACGAAGGAAGGCATCCCTGCAGTTTCAGTAACTGTGAATGGAACACAGGATGGCGGCTATACAAATGATAAGGGAAATTTCCGCATTACCACCAGCAAATCATTCCCGCTTACCATTTCTGTAAGTACAATTGGATATGCCAAAAAGGAAATACTTGTATCCACTGCCAACCAGGTTATGGCTATTGAACTGGAACCTGTTTCCACCCTTGGACAGGAGGTGGTTGTTTCCGCCAGCAGGTTTACCCAGAAAAAACTGGAATCTCCGGTTACCATTGAACGCATAGGGTCCAAGGATATCATCAACTCACCCCAGCCCAACTACTTTGATATGATCCAGGGCCTGAAAGGTGTTGATGTAACCACTTCAAGCTTTGTTTTTACCACTATTACCACCCGCGGTTTCAATACCAGCGGTAATAGTAACTTCACCCAGATTGTGGATGGGATGGACAACCAGGCTCCCGGACTCAATTTCTCATTGGGATCCGTAATTGGTTTGTCTCAATTGGATGTGGATAATGTTGAGTTGTTATCGGGTGCATCATCAGCTTTATATGGTTCCCGCGGATTAAACGGGACATTGATTTCTACCGGTAAAGACCCATTTAAATACCAGGGACTGAGTTTCCAGATTACCCAGGGAGTATCACATATCAAAAAAGGGGTTAGCAATGATCCGCTTGGCCCATCCCCGGTATATGACTGGGCGGTTCGCTGGGGTAAAAAAGTAAACGACCACCTCGCCTTTAAAGTCAATTTTCAGTATACGCAGGCGAAAGACTGGATTGCAACTGATACCACCAATACCCGCGGACCAGGAAACAGTTATACTGATCCAAATTACAATGGTGTGAACCTCTATGGGGGAGCGACATCTGTCGATATTAACCCGTTTTTAATGGGGGCATTACAGGCAAATCCGTCTTTAGCGCCTATTATTGAACCATTGCTGGCACAGGCAAATCCCGTAGCCCGCACCGGTTATACGGAATACAATTACCTCGACAGTGATGCCAGATTATTTAAGGGAAATGCTGAAATCCGGTATAAAATCAATTCCAGGCTGGAAGCCATTGGATCAGGAACTTTCGGAACAGGTAATGCGGTATACAGCAATGATACCCGATACCAGTTAAAGGATTTCCAATTAGGCCAGTACCGGCTGGAACTGAAATCAGACCATTGGTTCCTCAGGGGCTATACAACACAGGAGAATTCAGGCAAGACGGTAGTGGCAGGTTATACAGCCCAACTGATCAATGAAGCCTGGAAGCCCAGTTACGATGCCAATACCGGTGATGGCTGGTATCCCCAATATACAGGGGCATTGCTTTATGGGCTGGCAACAGGCTCCAGCTATACAGATGCCAGCTTTGGAGCGCGCCAGTTTGCAGACCAGGGAAGACCAGCGCCAGGCTCTGCCCAACTGTATAAAATGAGGGATAGCATTTCACAATACCCATCAAATATGGGTGGCACCCAATTTCTTGATCGCAGTAAACTGTACAATTTTGAAGGTCAGTACAATTTTTCATCGATTATAAAATTTGTTGACCTGATTGCAGGAATGAATTACCGGGTTTACTCCCTTAACTCAAAGGGCACTTTGTTTCCGGATGCAGATGGACCAATCTCGGTTAAGGAATACAGTGCCTATGCACAATTATCCAAGAAACTGCTGAACAACCGCTTAACCCTGGGCGCATCATTACGCTGGGATAAGAACAGCTTATTTGAAAAACCACAGCTTACTTCAAGGTTATCGGCAGTAGTTGAGGCAGACAAAAATAATTTCATCAGGCTCTCCTACCAGAATGCCTATAGTTTCCCGAATAATATCCAAACCCTGCAAAGCACGCTTCAGGGCACTTCCCCACAATATTATTCATCGGGTGGTTCTTCCTACCTGCTGAACGATGTTTATCATTTCGACCAATATCCCGCCTATACTTATACCAGCGTACAGGATTACCAGAATTCAGGCGATATTAATAAACTGGAAAAAATTAACTTACAGGATATTAAACCTCAATCAGTGAATGCCTTTGAATTGGGTTATTCTTCACTAATCGCCAAAAAAATATTGGTGGATGTCCTAGGGTATTATTCCACCTGGAAAAACTTCATAGGCTATACGAACGTTGCGAATACTCCGGGGACTACGGATGTAAATGCCTTCAATGATCCCAATAAGTATGCGATTTATAATATTTCCTACAACAACTCCTATACTGTAAATACCTATGGCTATGCAATAGGCATAGGTGCAGACCTTAGCTCAAATTTCCTGATCAAGGGAAATTTCACTTCCGATTACTTTAAGAACAGGGATAGCAGCCAGGTAAACAATTTCAATACACCGAATTATAAATTCAATATTGAGTTTGGCAATACCGGCTTCGGGCCAAAACAGCGGTTTTCTTTCGGGACAACTTTTCGCTACAAACCTGCATTCTTTTACCAGGTCGGATTTGGCAGTGGCACAGTTCCCGCATCCGCAGTATTTGATGCAATGGTCAGTTACAAGCTTATTGAAGCAAGATCATTTATAAAACTGGGGGCCACCAACCTTACCAATAAATATTACCGGAACGGGTTTGGTAATCCGGCAATCGGCGGAATGTACTTTGTAACCTATGCCTATAATGTATTTTAATAAATTAAAAATCATTTTCACCATGATAAAGAATCGCATCATCAATTCCATTCTTTTACTTACTTGTGTTGCAATTATTTTTACAGCCTGTAAAAGTAACCCGGAAGAAAAAACCAGTGAGTTCAAAACAACCCTCAGTTTCGGTCCGGGTGAAGAAGATAAAATTATGGAGGCCTTCCTGTCGATTAAAGACAGCACAAAGATCCAGTTTAAGGAAGGCAGGTACAACTTTAACCGGTTAAGTATAAACCAGGGAAAAAATATAGTATTGAAAGGTGCCGGACCTGATAAGACTATATTTGATTTTTCTTCACAAACCCAGGGTGGTGAAGGGATGCGGATAACCGATGTAATTGGGTTTAGCATTAGCGGAATCCGTTTACAGGATTCTAAGGGTGACCTGATAAAACTGAACAAATGCACTGATGTAGTCATTGATAGCGTGCATGCTATCTGGCATGTAGCAGATTCTACCAGTGGAGGTTATGCGATTTACCCGGTGTTATGTAAAAATGTCCTGATTGACCATTCTTATGCAGAAGGTGCATCTGATGCAGGCATTTATGTTGGTCAGACCCAGGGGGCAATTGTACGCAATAGCAAAGCCTCAAAAAATGTTGCCGGATGTGAAATTGAAAACACCAGTGACGCACAGGTGTATGATAATGAGTTTTATGGTAACACTGCAGGTTTCCTGGTATTTGATTTACCCGGATTATCTCAAAGAGGCGGAAATACCAAAGCTTATAACAATTACCTGCATGATAATAACAATAAGAATTTCGCCAAAGCAGGTAGTTTTGGAACAGCCTGGGGTGTAGGAAATGCTGCACCGGGAAGCGGAATCATTATCCTGGCAACATCCAATGTTGAGTTATATAAAAACAGGATCATTAATAATAATTCATCGGCAATCTCCATCGCATCCGGACTAACCGTAGATGACAAGGCAATGGAAAAGATCAACCCGGCTTATTTCCCTATTTCCCGTAATATCAGCATACATGACAATATCATGGAGATGGGTAATGCATTTCCACAGGAAGCATATACGCACCACATGGGACAAATGCTGGTGGGGGTAGAACAAAAATTAGCCCAGCAGGACCCATCCCGCAAAAACCAGCGTATCCCTTTCATTTTGTATGATGGCGTTACTACCAATATCATTAATAAGGGGACAGTCGCTAATCCGGATTCTATATGCATCAGGCAGGATGGCGCCAATATTTTTGTAAACGCCGACATTATTAATATCAAGTCGAAAAACTGGCATCCGAATACTGATATCAAACCGTTTACCTGCAAGTAAGTGTTTAATTAACCATGAGAAAGAGTATCATTTGTGTAATTGGGTTAACCGTTTCCTGCGCAATTGCTGTTATGCAGTTGCAAAGTTGTAAAAATGGCGTTAAGCAGCCCGAAACAAGCGTTAGCAAAGAGTTCCAGTTCAAAGAAAAACTATCAGACTACGGTTTTTTTACAGGCCGGATAAAAGAATTAAAACCTGCAGCCGGGCTTATCAACTACGAACTGGCCACTCCCCTTTTCTCTGATTATTCTGTGAAGGACCGGTTTATATATTTGCCAAAGGGACAAAGCATGAAATTCATATCTGATGGTTTACTGGATTTTCCTGATTCCACAATCATCATAAAAAACTTTGCTTACCTGAATAAGAATAAGGAAAAAGTGATGCTTGAAACCAGGTTGCTGGTGAAGGATCCTGGCGACAAGACCTGGAAAGTAATGGCCTATTTGTGGAACCAGGAGCAAACAGATGCCGAAAGATTTATTATCGGTAAAAAAATCCCGATTGAATTACTGGATACAAAGGGGCAATTGGTTGCCACGAATTACCAGGTGCCAAATACCAACGATTGCAAATCCTGCCATGTTAACAACAGTAAGTTAACGCCTATTGGCCCGAAAGCGAGGAACCTGAATTTCACGAGGGCGGGTGAAAACATTAACCAATTGGCCACATGGGCGGCAGCAGGACAATTGATCGGATTACCAGCTTTAGACAAAGTAACCCGCATGCCCGATTTCCGCGACAGTGTACATTATTCACTCGACCAACGGGCCAGAGCCTATCTAGATGTGAATTGCGCGCACTGCCATACAAAAGGCGGGGATGCCTATAATACCGGCTTATTCCTCGAATATGAACAACACGACCCTAATTTCCTGGGCATCATGAAATCACCTGTGTCAGCAGGGGGCGGCGCAGGCGGAATGAATTTCGATATTGTTCCGGGGAATGCAAAAGCCTCTATCCTTGCCTATCGAATGAACAGTGTTGAACCAGGTACGGCAATGCCTGAACTGGCCCGTACATTGATTCACCACGAAGGTGTAGACCTCGTGGTGAAATGGATAAATGCAATGAATGGGCAATTTAAAAAAAGCAGAAATTAATCCTGATTATTGCGCATCCTTAACACAACGGAAACCTACTGTGGCATTCCGTTCAAATCCCTGCGACATACGCAATAAATGTTGCCGGTAATGCAGTTCACGCGGTCCGCCCTGTACATACCACCAACTGCTGGATGGCTTAAAATAACTTCCACCTTTCATGATTATATACCGAAAACTTCCGCTCATATATTCATCATTCGTCAGTTGCCATACGCACCCGGTAAGATCGTATAATCCATAGGGATTCACCCCTTTTTTATACTTACCAACGGGATACAATTTGCCATCTCCCAGGTTGCAAAGGGATGAGTCAATCCCTTCCAGTGCAGAAGTTGATAAAGTATTGGTAACATATTCAATCTTCCGCTTCACAGGTAATTCCTGTTTCCATGGCCATTCGTTAGCTCCGGGAGTCTGGGCGGCATATTGCCATTCAATTTCAGTTGGCAGGCGCTTCCCGGCCCATTTGGCATAAGCCTTTGCATCCTCATAACTAATGTATACAACCGGGAAATTTTCCTCTCCCGATTTAATCCTGTTTTTCTTCCAGTGTTTTAAATAGTTCGCAGTATCTGATGGTTTATACCCGGTTGCATCGAGGAATTTCTTATACATGGAATTGGTCACAGGGTATTGGTCCATATAGAAACCGGGCATATTAAAACTACTATCGATATCCTGTTGCGGATAAGGAATGAATTCATCGCCATGGGTTGCTTTGAAAGTGAAATTTCCAGCCGGGATTTTAACCATTCCCGAAGGTGGATTCAGCGCCGTTGGCGTTTTTTTGACCAGGGATGTCCTGCGTGCCTCACCGGGTTTTACAGATAAAACAGTTTCATCAAGCAGGATACCATCATTCAGTAACTGAATAATGAAATCACCTTCAAAACGGCCGAAATGCTCATTTAGCATTACCTCATTTTTACCTGGTTTCAATAAAAGAGGTTTTTTTGAATATGCAGGAACACCAGGCCAGATGCGGACCTCATCACCCTGACGCTCTGTATTAACAGTTAGCAGGTCTCCGTTCCTGCCTGCCTTTATCAATTCAGGTAATTTGGCAATACAGTCAACTTCACCTTCATTATTTGTACCCAGGAAAACTTTATTAAATGGATTGGTTGTTGCCTCAATCAGCCATTTGTCACTCTCTTTTTTGGGGGTAAGCAGGCGATGGTGCCAAATATCAACAAAATGATAATTGCTTGCAGGCTCCACCTCAAAAAGGTAACCATTATATCCTTCAGGATTAACGCTGTAAATGGTATAGATCGTTTTATCTTTTAAAGGCCATTTATTCACCCAAATATTTTCCGCGGTGGTTGAAATAAGTGGTATCCAGTCCTTGCCGGTGAAATTATAAGTATTCTCACGCAGTATCCTTGTTGTCTTTCCCAGGAATGCATATTGTTCTTCTACCCAATCTGGCTGGCCTGGGGCCATGATATTTAGTTCTGTGCCATATCCATTGAAGAAAGAAGTGGCAAATTCGCGCTGGATGCGTTCTTTATACAATTCAGCAACACGATAAATAGCAAATTCCGGTTTGATGAGTTTATTGAGATTAAGCATTGGCGGGTAATACAATGCATTATGAACCCGACCCGAAGGAATCCCTGACATATCTTTTGGCACCGCCATCCCTTCGCTGTACATAATCACCCCATTTCGTACTTTATCGGCAGCATGCTGCAATTCTTTACTGGACTCCCCTTTGGTATCCAACACTACCCCATCAGCCGCCGTTTCTGCAATCAGGTCTGAGATGCCGCTAAAGTGGTTTTCATTCCTGGTACTTTCATCCCAGGGATTATAGCACACAAATAATTTTACCTTTCTGTGATGTAACTCGTCAGAGAGATGATGAATTTGCCTGGTACCACCGGGCAGGTCCCGGAACAGGTCAAACTGGTTGCGCTGGTCAAGACCGAGTGTTGGCCAGGTTGGCCAGATACTTATAATATCATCCCCACCATATAATTTCTTACCGCGTTCAACAAAATCAAGCAGGTTGAATTTACCGGTTTTTGTATCATAAAAAAACTTATCCCATGTCATCATAAGATGCATCACATAAGAATGACGGATCCATTGAAGGTCTTTTCGTTCAAATAATGAATTGTCAAAATTGGTCACATCATATAGCATCCTGCCCTGGAAAATGTGGGTCAGTGCATCCTGCCAGTTACCAGTTGCCGTTTCTGCATAAAAATCATATTTCACAGATCCGCCAGGATACAGAATTGTCTCGAATCTTGTGCGGCTACCTTTCTCAATACTTGCGCGGTTGCGACGAACCAGGCTCACTAAATTCATATCCTTAGCAAATGAGAAGGAACAATAGCCCATATCCCAGGCATTATCAGGTACAATAACATTAACCGGCTGTTTTCCCGGGAGGAAGAGATGGGTGCGGCTCAGTTCATGATCCCCTTTTCCGGTGATATACACATGGTCTGTTGAAATTCCGAAGGGTACAATATTTTCCAGTTTAACCGTATCTGAAGTAATATTCCTAAACAGTATGACCCCTTTTAATCCTTGTGCCTGCCGGTCTAATTTCATCCATTGAACCAGGATACCACTGTTGGAGTTATTTCCGCCGGCCACATATTGCCTGCTGTTAGCAACGAAACTTACAAGCGGCAAGGCCGCTGGCAGGGTTTCAGTATGACCTCCGGCTAAAATTTGCGTAATAGAAAGTGAATCACCGGTAAACCCCAGTCCCGTAAGTTCTGATTGTGCAGTTGCCTGGTAACGAATTAACATGCAACCAATAAACAGAAAAAATAATTTGTTCATAATAAAAAATGTATCGTTAAAATTAACCTGACATTTAATAAAAGGTGAGATTTTCCCCTGATCACACTTATCGGACAAATTGTTTACCCCTTAAACATAAGTCATATCACGTACTTCCTATTGCTGCCATCAAAGAAAAAGAATGGATTCTGGAAATTATACAATCCATGAAAAAGGGGATGGCCGGGTGGTAATGGAGATGTTTGGTAAACAGGTTCATTGACATACAGCCATATCGAATACCTGAAAAATCAGCCGGAAGTAGAAATCACATTAATTCCATATGGCTGAACAACTTTACGCATAAGCCAGTTCCCGGTAGTACAATAAATAACAGTAACCTGCCAGCAGGCTAATAAAATACTAGCCCTTTTTCTGTTCTTTCGCCCAGGTATCTTTCAGGGTTACTGTCCTGTTAAAGACGAGCTGATTCGCAGTGCTATCCCTATCAAGGCAGAAATATCCTTTGCGCAGGAATTGGTAACGGTCATTAAAGCCGGATTGCAGGAGGGACGGTTCTGCGTAAACACGTCCAATTACCTGCAGGGAATCTGGATTAATATAATCTTTAAAATCGCCTTCTTCACTGGATGGATCTTCCACTTTAAAAAGACGGTCATATAAACGGAGTTCAGCACTTACTGCATGTGCAACGCTAACCCAATGCAATGTTCCTTTCACATTAATGCCTGAGGTATCTGAACCACTGCGACTTTCAGGAATATAACTGCAATGGAGGGCAGCAATTTTACCAGCCGCATCCTTAATCACTTCATCACATTTTATGATGTATGCGCTTTTCAACCGAACCATTTGCCCAGGTGCCAGCCTGAAATATTTCTTTGGTGCAACTTCCATAAAATCGTCCGCTTCAATAAATATCTCGCGACTGAAAGGCAATTCCCGGTAAGTGACAGTTTCAGCTTCCGGATTGTCTTCACTAGTCAACATTTCCACCTGCCCTTCAGGGTAATTCGTGATCACAATTTTCAGGGGATCAAAAACCACCATACGGCGGTGTGCAATATTATTCAGGTGTTCGCGGATACAGAATTCCAGCAAGGACACATCAATCATGTTCTCACGTTTGGCTATGCCAATACGATCACAGAAATCACGGATGCTTTCAGGAGTATATCCCCTGCGACGCAAACCGCTAATAGTAGGCATCCGCGGATCATCCCATCCTGTTACATGATTATCATTGACCAATTGCAGCAATTTACGTTTACTAGTCACCGTATAGTTCAGGTTGCGGCGTGCAAACTCATATTGCCGGGATGGATAAATTTCCAGTTTTTCGATTATCCAGTCGTATAACTCACGGTGAGGTATAAACTCCATCGTACACAATGAATGCGTGACCTCTTCAATAGAATCACTTTGTCCATGTGCGAAATCGTACATCGGGTAAATGCACCAGGCATTACCTGTTCGGTGGTGGTGCGCATGTTTAATACGGTACAATATAGGATCACGCATAATCATATTGGGATGCGCCATATCGATTTTTGCCCGTAAGGTGCGGCTGCCATCGGGAAACTCACCCTGTTTCATCCTTGCAAACAGATCGAGGTTTTCGTTCACACTGCGGTTGCGGAAAGGACTATTGGTTCCAGGTTCAGTTGGTGTCCCTTTTAGCGCTGCAATAGCTTCGGAACTGGAATCATCAACATAAGCCAATTCTTTTTTAATAAGGGTAATGGCGAACTCATATAATTTCCCGAAATAATCAGAAGCATACAATTCATTCTTCCAGTTGAAGCCAAGCCATTTGATATCTTCCTTAATGCTGTCAACAAATTCAGTTTCTTCTGTAACCGGGTTAGTATCATCAAACCGCAGGTTGGTATATCCTGGGTATTTTTTTGTAAGTCCGAAATTCAGGCAAATACTGGAAGCATGCCCTATATGCAGGTATCCATTAGGTTCCGGCGGAAAACGGGTAATAATCTGCTGGTATTTACCTGCTGCCAGGTCAGCTTCAATAATCTCTTCAATAAAATTCAGGTTCTTTTCTTCTTCCTTCTTTAGTTCGTGCATACAAATTGCTCCTTTGAGTGGGCGAATTTACACCCTTTTCAAAAACTTTCGCCCCACACCTTATTCTCCCTTTTTTCAGGACCTGGCTCCGAAAAGCAGGCTACCAATTCGAATAAGGTTACTGCCTTCTTCCAGGGCAATAGGATAATCTCCGCTCATGCCCATTGATAAAGTATGTATTTCCCGGTGAAATCCCGATTTATCGAACAATTGCTTCAATTGACGGAATTCCTGCCGGACCAGGCCGGAATCATCACTGAAAGAGGCCATACCCATAAGGCCTGCAACCTTAACATATGTAAACTGGTCAGGCTCTTTTTGTACTATAGACAGGCAGTCGGCCAGTTCAGCTTCATCAAAACCGAACTTGGTTTCTTCCCTTGCGATATGCACCTGCAGCAGGCAGGCAATTACACGGTCGGCTTTAGCGCCCTGTTTGTTGATTTCCCGCAATAACTTAAAGCTGTCAACTCCATGAATAAGGTGTACAAAAGGCGCAATAAATTTAACTTTATTAGATTGGAGGTGGCCAATAAAATGCCAGCGTATATCTTCGGGTAAGCCTGCCTGTTTGTCAACCAGCTCCTGTACATAATTCTCACCAAAATCACGCTGCCCCAATGAATATAAAGCAAGGATATCTTCAACGGGTTTGGTTTTGCTTACAGCCACAAGCTTTGCTGCGGAAGCCGTGCATGTGGTTTTCAGGGCCTGGTATGCTGATAGGTTGATTGCCATACTGCAATCTACATGCAAGAATTAATACGGGCAAAAAAACGCCCCCCGGGGCGGGAGGCGATAGCAAGCAAACGAAACAAAAAACTATTTTAATATAGACCGGCTTATAACTATGCGTTGCACTTCAGAGGTACCCTCATAAATCTGGGTAATCTTTGCATCGCGCATGAGCCGCTCAACATGATACTCCTTTACAAATCCATATCCGCCATGCACCTGCACGGCCTCTGTCGTAATCCACATTGCTGCTTCAGAAGCAAAAACCTTGGCCATAGAACCACTTATGGTATAATCAAGACCGCTATCTTTCTCCCATGCAGCCTTCAGGCACAGTAAGCGGGCTGCCTCAATTTTTGTGGCCATATCCGCCAATTTGAACTGTATAGCCTGGTGATGCATGATTTCCCTGCCAAAAGCCTTGCGTTGTTTGGAATAATTAAGGGCCAGTTCATATGCGCCGCTTGCGATACCAAGGGCCTGTGCTGCAATACCTATGCGGCCTCCCGCAAGTGTTTTCATAGCGAACTTAAACCCGAATCCATCAGCACCGATCCGGTTTTCCTTAGGCACTTTTACATCAGTAAAGGATATACTGTGTGTGTCGCTTCCACGGATCCCCATTTTATTTTCCTTGGCGCCAACTGTAATGCCGGGCCAGTTTTTCTCAACAATAAATGCATTAATACCATGTGATCCCTGGTTTGCATCAGTTTGTGCAATCACAAGGTAAACAGATGCCGAAGACCCGTTGGTGATCCAGTTCTTAATACCATTCAGCAGGTAATACTCACCCTTGTCTTCTGCAGTTGTATGCTGTGATGTAGCGTCACTGCCAGCTTCCGGCTCGCTAAGCAGGAAAGCACCAATGTACAATTCACCATCTTTTTTTCCCTGTGCCAGTGGTGTCAGGTATTTTATTTTCTGGTCTTCGTTACCATAAGCTTCCAACCCCCAACAAACCAGGCTATTATTTACACTCATACAAACGCTTACACTGGCATCTATTTTACTGATCTCTTCCATCGCCAGGACATAACTAACTGTATCCATACCTGCCCCACCATATTTTGGGTCTACCATCATTCCCATAAATCCAAGTTCGGCAAGTTGCATGACCTGCTCCCTGGGAAATTGCTGCTTTTCATCACGCTCTATGACGCCTGGAAGGCATTGGGTCCTTGCGAAATCCCTGGCAGCCATTTGAATCATTTTTTGTTCTTCAGTCCAATCGAATTGCATAATCCTGCTGTTAAAGTGGGGCAAAAGTAACCGAAATCACCAAATTACTAACACTTGTTAGCAGAAATATACAAAGAATTTGGTATGATTTACAACTGTTGCAGAATGAACTTAGTTTTAGCCCTGACTTCCTGGCTGGAAGGTGGTTAGTATGGCTGGAATAATTGAACTTTACTTTTGGCAAGAATTGAAATCATGACTAACCAGCTAGATGAAAATTATTGGAATAACCGTTACCGGCAGCATCAAACCGGCTGGGATATCGGCTACCCCTCAACTCCCCTTAAGGCATATATCGACCAGGTCTCCGATAAAAACCTTTCCATCCTGGTACCTGGTTGCGGAAATGGCTATGAAGTTGAATACCTGCTGCAACAAGGGTTTCAGAAGATTACCATAATCGACATAGCACCGGCTGCGACCGCCGCACTTGAAAAAAAACTACACCCGTTCGTAAACAGAACCCTCACCATTGTTACCGGTGATTTCTTTACACTGACTGGTAAATATGAGCTGGCGCTGGAACAGACTTTTTTTTGCGCACTGGATCCAAAACTCCGGAATGCCTATGCGCAGAAAATGTACGAACTTCTTAAGCCAAAAGGCAAACTTGCCGGTGTATTATTTAATCGCAATTTTGAAGGCGGTCCTCCATTTGGCGGACATTTGGATGAATATGAAAAACTGTTCAGGCCCTATTTCAACATAAAAAAAATGGAGCCTTGTTACAACTCCATTGATGCCAGGAAAACAAGCGAACTATTTATTATTTTAGAAGCAAGGAAAAATTAAACAGATGGCTCCTGCTGGCTAAGGCAATGAAAACTTCCCAGGCCCCAGATGATTTCAGTAGAATCAATACCAATAACCTTACGACCAGGAAAACATGCCTGTATGATCTGAAGCGCACGTTCATCATTGGCTCCGCGGAAAGTGGGTACTATGACCGATTTATTGGCAATATAAAAATTAGCATAGGAAGCCGGAAGCCTCTGTCCATCATATTCTACAAGTTCTGGCATGGGCAATTCAATTATATTCAGGGGCTTATCATTAGGTAATCGCATGGCGCGTAATTGCTGAAGGTTATGCTGAAGCAATCCGTAATTTTCATCGGCTGTATCTTCTTCTACAACCGTAATCACGGTGTCTTCATTAACAAAGCGAACAGTATCATCAATATGGCCGTCGGTATCATCACCAACAATGCCTTCATCTACCCATAACACCTGTCGAACACCATAATAATCCATGAGGTATTTTTCAATTTGTTCCTGGTTGAGGTGCGGATTCCGGTTCTGATTAAGCAGGCAGGCTTTAGATGTTATTACAGTGCCCTTACCATTAAATTCCACCGACCCGCCTTCCATAATTATTCCGGGATAATATACCGGGATATTATAGTGCTGAGCGATTCTTGTTGGTATTATATCATCCAACTCAAATGGCGGATATTTCCCTCCCCATGCATTGTAGTTCCAGTCAACTATTACCTTTTTTTGTTTGGCTCCGGGATTAATTAGAAAAGCAGGCCCGTGGTCGCGGCACCATGCGTCATTTGTTGGATGAAAATAGAATTCAACCATTTGAAGGTTGACACCTGCCTTCTGAAGGTGTTTCAGGGCAAAGGCCTTCATTGTTTCATCTATAACATTAATGCATACCCGCTCACTATCTGCCAACACTTTAATAAACTCAGCATAGAAAGGATAAATGGCTTGGATTTTCCCAGGCCAGGATGCTTCTTTGTGCGGCCAGCTTAACCAGGTAGCATCATGAGGAGCAAATTCCGCCGGGAAATAATAACCGGCCTCACCCGGAGTAAGCCGGTCTATATGGTCAATCTGATCAGTCTTCATCAATAAATCTTTTGGTAATTGGCTGGTAGGAATCAATTCTTCTGTCACGCAGGAAAGGCCAGTGCGTGCGATAGCTATCTGTTTTTGACAAGTCAATATCCATCACTTTCACTTCCTCTGCATCATGAGATGCCTGGTAAAGTATACTGCCGAATGGGTTTGAAACAAATGACCCACCCCAGAATTTCATGGCGCCATCCTGCTCAAGTCCAACGCGGTTTACACTCACCACATGAACGCCATTTGCAACAGCATGTGAACGTTGAATAGTTTGCCAGGCATTGTATTGTTCGGTATTTGTGGCTTCGTCCTGTGCAGTTGCCCATCCGATGGCAGTTGGGTAGAATAAAATTTCCGCACCCATAAGGGCGGTGATCCTTGCGGCTTCGGGATACCACTGGTCCCAGCAGATCAGGACACCAAAGGTTGCAAATTTCGTTTTGAAGACTTTATAACCAAGGTCACCCGGAGTGAAATAGAATTTCTCATAATAAGCCGGGTCATCGGGTATATGCATTTTGCGGTACTTGCCGAGGTAGCTGCCATCTGCGTCAATTACTGCGGTTGTATTGTGGTATATACCCTGTGCGCGTTTTTCAAATAAGGAGGCAATGATCACAACCCCGGTTTCCATGGCTACCTGGCTTAAGGCTTCAGTGGAAGGCCCGGGGATGGGTTCTGCCAATTTGAAATTATCATAATCTTCAACGTCGCAGAAATATAGCGAGGTAAAGAGCTCCTGCAGGCAAACGATTTGGGCGCCTTGTGCAGCAGCAATACGAACCCTTGCAATAGCTTTAGAGATATTTTCTTCCTTATTTTCGGTACAACTCATTTGTACCAATCCTACTTTAACAGTCGGCATTTTCGCTCAATTTGAGCGCCAAATGTAAGATAAGTAAGGCACTATCAGGCGCGTCCCATTTGCTTCAGGAAATTCACGTGTGAAACAACCGCCAGACGGGTCCTGCGGTATTCAATATATGGAATACCATATTCACGGCAGGCATCCCTGATTATTTTGCTGATGGCAGGATAATGGACGTGCGAAATTTTTGGGAAAAGATGGTGCTCGATCTGGAAATTCAGTCCGCCTACCAACCAGCTTACAACCTTATTATGTGTAGCAAAGTTGGCCGTTGTTTTCAATTGGTGAACAGCCCACTCATCTTCAAGCCTTCCTGTTTCTTTATCGGGCACAGGAAATGCAGTGTGTTCAACAGTGTGGGCAAGTTGGAAAACCATGCTGATTACAAATCCGGCAAGGCAGGTATAAATCAGGAACCCTACCAACCAGGTTTGGAATCCCAGCATATAAATAGGCAATCCAACAAACAAAAAGAGATGAAGCAATTTAAAGCCCCAGAAAACCAAATGATCAGAAATGCTCATTTTTTTCAATGGCATGCTACCTATTTTGGAACTGAAATATTTGTTGTAATCGAGTACAAAAATCCAAAGGATGTATAACAAAGAATACAGTAACCAGAAATAGAGGTGCTGGTATTTATGCAGTTTATATTTTTTCTGTGTAAGGCTCATGCGCATCCAGGGCTGGATATCAATATCATCATCAATGCCATCCACGTTCGTATATGCATGGTGGATAACGTTGTGCTTAACGTTCCACATGAAATTATTACCCCCAAGAATATTCAATGAGAAGGCGGCAAGCTGGTTCACCAGCTTGTACTTACTAAAACTACCGTGGGCACCGTCGTGCATAACATTAAAACCGATAGCAGCAACGATACCGCCAAGCAAAACACATTCCAGTACTGCCAGCCAAACGACGGGAGTGAAAAACACCAGATGCACATATACAAAAACAAAACCAGCCATCAGGAGGATTGCTTTTGTAAATAAATTGGAATTGCCGGTTGTGGATGCGCCTTTTTCTTCGAAATAACCGTTGATACGCCTTTTCAGCTCTGTGTGAAAGGATTGGGCAGAATTTGTAAACTTAGGTGTTACCATAATATCTAATGGGTTCAAAATAGAAAACGCAAAATTACGTGCAAATATTCCCAGAAACCCCAGTTTTATAGAATTTATGAGATAATTGTGCTACACCCGCCGGGTAGTACCCGGCGGGTAATACCCAGACGGTAAAATAAATAATTGATATTCAATAATTTATAAATAAAAGGATACTTGACTGGTGGCCGGTGAAATTTACCCGGCAGGTGAAGAATCAGGTTTCGTTCTGGATGATGGCATCCAGGGTTTTAATGCCCAGGGACTTTTGGGTGGTGAATCCTTCCCCATAGCGTACCCCGATCCTTTTGCCCATCATCCGGGCCCTTGCAACAAGGCTTTCCCTGAAATCGGGGGTGGAAATATAGGTTTGGGGGCCTTCAGTTTCCATATCCGGATTGTAAAACTGCGTTGTATAGGCCTCAATAGCCAGCATCCTTTGTTCGAAAACGTCGGAAATATCTATGATTATATCGGGTTCCTGCAAACGGTCCTGGATATAGTGCAATATGCACTTAGGTCTCCAGCGTTGCTGGGGATCACCATTTTCATCCAGGGTTTCTATTTTCACCAAACCTGCCAGGAAACAGGCATCTGTGATAAGTTTTCCCGCCCGGCCATGGTCGGGGTGGCGATCTTCAAGAGCATTAGCCAGTACAATCTCAGGCTGGTATTTGCGAATGGCGCCTATCAGTTGTAACTGGTGCACTTCATCGTTACGGAAAAAACCATCCCGCATTTTCAGGTTTTCCCTGACCGAAACGCCCATGATTTCCGCGGCCCTTGCAGCTTCAGCATACCGGGTGATAATGGTACCACGGGTGCCCAGCTCTCCCTGGCTAAGGTCAAGGATACCGACCTTTTTACCATTTTTCACTTCATTAATGATTGTACCTGAGCAACCAAGCTCGACATCATCGGGGTGAATCCCTATTGCAAGAATATCAAGTTTCATAGCCTGCAAATGTAGTGCGTTTATTATCTTACCTTTGCGCAAATTTTGACATATGATTACATTCGATGAGTTAGGACTTGACGAGCGATTGGTTAAAGCGACGACAGCACTAGGCTTTGTTAATCCTACTACCATCCAGGAAAAGGCTATTCCGGTTCTTTTGAGCGGAACAACTGACCTGATCGGACTGGCACAGACCGGTACCGGTAAAACAGCCGCCTTTGGCCTTCCTTTATTACAATTGGTTAAATCTTCGGATAAATTTCCACAGGCCCTGATTGTATGCCCAACCCGCGAACTCTGCATGCAGATCGTGAATGAGATGGATTTGTTTAAAAAATTCATGTCCGGGCTTAATGTTGTGGCTGTTTATGGAGGCACTTCCATAGGCGCCCAGATCCGCGACATTAAAAGAGGGGTCCAGATTGTTACCGCAACACCCGGCCGGTTGATCGACCTTATAGAAAGAAAGGCCATAAACCTTGAGCAAATCAAATACGTGGTTCTTGATGAAGCTGATGAAATGCTGAATATGGGCTTCCAGGATGATATTGAATTTATCCTGAAAAACACCCCTAAGCGCGAAAGCACCTGGCTGTTCAGCGCTACCATGCCACCGGAAATCCGTAAGGTAAGCAAACGCTACATGAAGGAACCTATTGAACTGCAGGTTGGGAAAGTGAACACCGCCAACAAAAATATTGATCACCAGTATTTTGTAACCAGTGCACAGCACCGGTATGAAGCACTCAAAAGGCTAATTGATTTCAATCCGGGTATCTATGGTATCATTTTCACCAGAACCAAAATGGATGCCCAGGAAATTGCAGAAAGGTTAACCCGTGAAGGCTATGATATTGATGCCCTGCACGGCGACCTTACACAGGCCCAGCGCGACAAGGTGATGGGGCAGTTCCGCGAGAAGAGCCTGCAATTATTAATTGCCACAGATGTGGCGGCAAGGGGAATTGATGTGGTGGGCATTACCCATGTCATTAACTATGAATTGCCTGATGATATTGAAGTGTACACACACAGAAGCGGCCGTACCGGCCGTGCGGGAAAGACTGGTATCTGTATGTCTATTATCCATAGCCGTGAAGTATTCCGCCTCAGGCAGATTGAGAAAATTGTTCAGTCACCATTCAATAAACTCGAGATTCCTACAGGCAAGGATGTTTGCCGCAAGCAATTTTTCTATTTTATGGATAAACTGCTGCAAACTGATATAAGTCATGGCGACTATGAAACCTATGTTCCCATGCTGATGGAAAAATTTGCTGATGTAAGCAAAGAGGAAATCCTTAAGCGCGTAGCAGCAACGGAATTCGACCGGTTCCTGAAATATTATGAAAACGCAGAAGACCTGAATATCAGGGAAGAACGCCGCAGCCGCATTGCCGGGCCGCGCGAATCCTTTGGCCGCGACCAGGCCCGCCCGCGTGAAAGCCGCAGTCGTGAATTCGCAGTTAGTTCAGGCAGCAGTGGTAACCAGACCAAATTATTTGTAAACCTTGGTACCAAAGATGGTTTTTATAAAGCCAGTTTCCTCCAATACATCCTTGATATGAGTGACCTTAAAAAGGAGGTGCTGGGTCGTATTGACATGAAAGAAATGAATACCTGGATTGAAGTGGAAAAAAGTGCGGCAGCCAAAATGATCAAGTCTATTGACGGAAAAACGTACAAAGGCAGGAAGATCAGGATGAATGATGCGAACAGGTAACCGTTTGGTCATTTAAACCATCTAAACTAGTTTCGCTAGTTCATACTAATTAGTCAACCAACATCTAAAAAATAAATTTTATGGCATACGATGTTCTTGTAATCGGCAGTGGTCCCGGTGGTTATGTAGCTGCAATCCGTGCATCACAACTGGGATTTAAAACAGCGGTTATTGAAAAAGAAAGCCTTGGTGGAGTTTGTCTGAACTGGGGTTGTATCCCTACGAAAGCCTTGTTGAAAAGTGCACAGGTCATGGAATATATCAACCATTCCAAAGACTATGGTATTGAAGCAACCGGCACCCATAATTTTGAGGCTGTTATTAAAAGAAGCCGCGCTGTAGCAGATAAAATGAGCAAAGGCGTTCAATTCCTTCTAAGAAAGAACAAGATCGATGTAATTGTTGGTTTTGGGAAAGTAAAAGGAAAAGGGCAAGTGGAAGTTACAAAAGCAGATGGAAGTAAAGAACTTGTTGAAGCTAAGCATACCATCATTGCAACAGGTGGCCGTAGCCGTGAGTTACCCAATCTTAAGCAGGACGGGAAAAAAGTAATTGGCTACCGCGAAGCAATGGCTTTACCGCAACAGCCCAAAAGCATGATTGTTGTGGGAAGTGGTGCAATAGGTGTTGAATTTGCATATTTTTATAACAGCATCGGGACAAAAGTAACGGTTGTTGAATTCCTTCCCCGCATCGTTCCTGTTGAAGATGAAGACATCTCAAAAGAACTGGAAAAACAATATAAGAAGAAAGGCATTGATATTATGACAAATGCTTCTGTTGAATCTGTTGACACCAGCGGACCAGGGGTAAAAGCAAGAGTAAAGACAGCTACCGGTGAAGTAATGCTTGAAGCTGATATCGTACTCAGCGCTGTTGGTGTTGCTGCGAATATTGAGGGCATTGGCCTGGAAGAAAACGGCATCAAAACTGATAAAGGAAGAATCGTTGTAGACAAATACTACCAGACCAGTGTTCCTGGTATATATGCCATTGGTGATTGCGCGCCCGGACAAGCTCTGGCACACGTAGCTTCGAAAGAAGGCATTATTTGTGTTGAAAATATCGGGTACGCTGAAAAGAAATACCACCACCAGCCAGAGTCTCTTGATTATGGCAATGTGCCAGGCTGTACATATTGTGTACCGGAAATCGCATCAGTTGGATATACAGAAAAAGCAGCTAAGGATGCCGGTTACGAAATTAAAGTGGGCAAATTTCCGCTGAGTGCATCCGGGAAAGCAACTGCTGCCGGGGCAACGGAAGGTTTTATAAAAGTAATTTTCGATGCGAAATATGGTGAATGGCTGGGCACACATATGATCGGCTATAATGTTACTGAACTGATAGCTGAAACTGTTGTTGCAAGGAAACTGGAAACCACTTACCATGAAGTGCTGAACAGCATCCACCCCCACCCGACTATCAGTGAAAGCATTAAAGATGCCATTGAAGTGGCTTATGGCGAGGCTATCCACATTTAATTGCATATTAAATTTTCTTAAAAGGGTTCCACCAGAATGGAGCCCTTTTTTATTGACCCTATTTCAATAAACAATTAAGAAACAGAATAAATCGGGCAGTTCTTTACAGCTTTATAAATTTCGAAGCCGGGACACCAGAGTTTTCAACCTTAAGCAGGTATTGGCCACTTTTGAGGGTGGATATATCTATCTGTACAACTTTACCGGTAACCGGAACAGAAAGCAAGGGCTGGCCAACAATATTGTAAACCAGCAAACGACTTCCTGGTACTGTGCCGGTTTCCAAAAGCTCAACTCTTAATGAAGTTGTTGCAGGCACAGGTGACAATCCAATATTTGCAACGGAACCTTGCTTTAAATCTTTGTTGCCCCACAATGCATCAATCGGATTCCCTGGTGCAGATAATGCCCCGGATGATAACAATGGAAATCTTGCTTGTCCGGGCTCAAATAAGCCCAGCATTTTTTTCTTCTGCCCTTCTGTGAACATATACCTGCAGGCATCATCGGTCAGGTCCATGTAATTCATGTACATATCACCGCCAGGATCACTACCACAGCTGGTTACTAAACCGGATGGGCAGCCTTTATGGTAACTTTTTTGCTGCGGTGTATCATCTATGCCGTCATCACCACAATAGCCGTCACCCCAGATATGCTTTAATCCCAGCCAATGCCCAATTTCATGAACTGCAACCCTACCAAGGGAATTGATTCCATTTCTGTTAGTTATGCCAAACACCGACTCGTTAATAACAACCCCATCTAGTTCTTCCCTTGCACCAGGTACGCTGGCATATCCGGAAATGGCCGATATAAGGGGACAAACCCAAATATTCAGGTAATGGTCGCGGGGCCAGGCATCATCACCTCCCCTGTCATTAAATTTTACTTTATCATCAAGAGCAAAGGCCTGAACAGCGGTTTTCCTGCGAACAATACCTGTTGACAGATTACCCCCCGGATCAACCTTTGCCAACTCGAACCTGATCCCACAATTGGCTACCCTTCCTAAAAAATAAGAGGGTGTCTTCAACCTGTCTCCATTAGCAGCATTATAATCGCGGTTAAGTGCATCAATTTGTGCATATACCTGTTCGTTGGTAACAAAATCGGTAGAACCATTCGAAATAATATGAACCACTACAGGTATTACAATATCCCTGGCTACAATATTTAATGTATTTGCAGCAGCGGTTACTGTATTATAAGGTGGGGAAACAAGCTTTGATTGTAGTATATAATCAGTTTGCCTGCATTCATTTTGTGCATGCAGCAAAACCTGTATAGTTAACAAATAGAGTACTGAAATGATCCGTCTCATGAAAATCTGGTTGTGACGGCCATTCATAGAATGGATCAACAGCGATTCATTGGTTAGATTTACCGTTTAAGCAGAGGATATTGCAAAAGGAGTTTGACGGTAAGGTTTGAAGGATACTTATCATGAGAATGCACCAATAAAAGGAAGGATATGGGAACGTGATTGGCTTTCAACTGGTAAGTACTGTAAAAAAACACCTTTTCCCTTAGATTTCAAAGTGTTGTAACATTTTTTTTAGGAATTCAACCAAAAGACTAGCTCTTCCTATTGTACATTTGGTCCAATTATTTTCTATGAATCGTTTTTACACTGGCATTTTTGCCGCTTTGACGCTGTGTTTTCTTGCATCCTGTAACAATGCCCCCCAGACCAATACCCAGGAAAATGAAATTAGCACCGCTCCAGCGATAGCCCCTCCAGCTACGTTAAGGTACAATGTGCTGAATGTTTATCCGCATGATACCCTGTCTTATACCCAGGGGCTGATTGTTTTCAATGGTCAGGTGCTTGAAGCTACCGGGGGCAGCCCGGCATATAACCCCTATAAATCATGGGTTGGAAAGGTTGACCTCAAAACCGGCAAAGTAAGCCAGAAAATCCCCCTTGATGCTTCCTATTTCGGGGAAGGTATCACCATTTTGAACAATAAGCTGTACCAGCTCACCTGGACAAGCAAAAAGGGATTTGTGTATGACGCTTCGACTATGAAGAAACTGCAGGAATTCCCAATAAAAACTGAAGGCTGGGGTATTACAAACGATAGTACCAACCTCATTATGTCTGATGGTAGCAGTAACCTCTATTTTTTAAACCCGACCAACTTTTCTACACTGAAGGTTGTGGGGGTAACCGATAATAACGGCCCGGTAAATAACCTGAATGAGCTTGAATACTATAAAGGGTACATCTATGCTAATAAATACCAGACCTATTATATCTTAAAGATCGATCCATCTAATGGCCAGGTAGTAGGAAGGGCTGACATGACGGGCATCCTTGAAAAATACAGTAATGAAAATACTAACAAGGAAAAATACACGAGCGGGGATGCTGTATTGAATGGAATTGCATTTGACGGCCAGAACGGTAAATTATATATAACCGGCAAGCTTTGGCCAAGCTTGTATGAGATCACCCTGCAATAAAATCAGGCCCCTGCTATATAAATTATAGAACTAGCGCTTTCAGCAGTTGAACGTGCTTTTATATTGGATTGCAGACCCCGTAAAATGGCACCCAGGTGATTCGGCCGGCCATTTTTATACCCTTCACTCAGCATACTGATATAAAACGGATCAAACCACATTGGTTTCATTGACTTTATGGAAAGACCATGCGCCCCCAACAGTTTTCTCACTGATTCCGGGGAAAAATGATACAGGTGCCTGGGAACATCATAAGCCGCCCAGCTTGCACCGTAATAAACAGCATCAGCTGATGTGTAATTAGGAAGGGCAAGGACCAGTAATCCACCCGGCGCCAGTATTTTTTTTATATGTGCGATATATTCATGCAACTGATGAACGTGTTCCAGAACATGCCACATAGTAATAACATCAAAGCTTCCTTCGGCCAGATCAAAAAGCCGGGAGGGATCTTCAAACAAAAGCTGGTAACGGTCATGTGCAACCTTCCTGGCCCCAGGATCTGGCTCAAGGCCTCTAACCGACCAGCCTGAATTCTTCATTTCTGCCAGGAATGCACCCGTCCCCGCCCCTATATCCAGGACAGTGCCATTTTGTTTACCGGTGGATACAACCAGTAATTTCCTTTTCTGCTTAAGGGTAAATTGCCTGACCAGGTGATAAAGGTTGTTAATCATACCCTTTCGGGTATCTGTATGCGAAATATATTTTTCCGATTGGTAATAGGGTCCGATTGAAGCTGCATCGGGAACATCCTGTGTAAAACGCAGGTGGCAGCCCTGGCATTCCCAAATAGAAAATTTTTCATTGGAAACTGTGTAGTCGACAGCTTCGAGAACCGGGAATACAGATTTTCCAAGGCAAACAGGGCAATGCTGGTAATGTATAACTGGCATGGGCAATTGTAAAATTATCGGCTGGTAGATGGCATATTCCGTGAAGGAACAGTATGCTGGTTTACCAATGAAGAAAAACGCATGCCATTTGTGAATAACTGGTAGCAACATATACTTAGCGCTACAGCCGCAATAATTATGGCATAGGTCCACCAGGATTCCTTTTCCACAAAAGTCTCTGTAAGTAATTCCGGCATTTCAGTTGAAGTGCGTTCAACATCACCAACCAGGATTTGGTGCTCTATGTTATTCCTGATAATTCTTTCTGCAACAACCGGTTTCATCCGCAATTCAAGGGATGGATCTGCCTTAAAAAAAATCCCGCCGTTTTCATCGGCCACGAAACTGCCTAAGCCTTCCCAGGCAGCCTCCTCATGGTTCCTGATTTTTGTGCGCAAATCATAAGAAAACTCATTATACCATTTCATCGCCTCATAATCAGGAACCTGTTTATGGCTTGCAAGGAATCCAAAAAATTCCTTATCGGGTGCATCAAAATACTGGTCAAAGCGGAAGGTGTAAGATGGCGCAAGTATCTGCCGGTTAACAAAGTCGGTGCGGGCCGGTACCCGGTCCATATGCAAAGTACCCAGCCCGGGAATGCTGATACTTTTGTGCTGGTATAGGTAATTATTCAGGATGTCCATGTCGTGTTCAGGTAGTTCGCAAATGTAACACTCTAAACTATTCGTGGAACTATTTCTGGTTGAATCTGAAGACGACCCCGCCAAGTACATTTATACCATAAACCTGGTACTGGTTCCAGCGCTCGTACTTGCTATTAAATATATTATTCATCTGAAACCAAAGATCCAGTGATTTGGTGACTTTGAATTGAAGCCCGGCATTCAGGTCGAAAGCACCATCTCCTTTGCGTGCCTCGCCTGCCTTTGTTCTGTAGGCCGCACCATCCCAGACATAGAGATCCGCAGTAAAAGAGAGGTCCTTGAGGATTTTCCAGCGCAGGGAACCATTTAGCTCAAAAGGCAATAAACCCCAGGCCCTGGTCTGGCCATCTATTTTGGTGAAATTATTATAGGTAATACCGCCCTTGAAACTTAATTCCTCCCCTAGCATATAGCCCAGTTCGCCATGCAACTGCAATATTTCAAGGTTTGGGGAATATACTGTTTCAAAGGTCTTGCCATCTATTGTATCATTAACAAAGAGGTTTGCATTGTGCTGCTTAAAATATGCGGCCTTCGCACTATAGGTGAAATGATTGGCAAGTGATCCTTTGAAGCCAACATAAACTTCCCTGTTTCTCTGGTTAAGCAGTTGGGAAGGCTCAGCTAACCAGGGGTTGATACCGGCGAAGCGCTGGTAACTGGCTTTATCGTAATATCCGATCCAGCCGGCCTGAAGGGTAAACCGCTGGTCATTAGTGGTCATTTCGGCCAAAATATTTGGCAACATCTTAAATTCCTTATTATCCCATGAAGGAATAATACCTGTCTGAATAAAAGCGTTGGGAGTTTTCAGTAAAAGGGATGGGGTTAATAATAAGAGTGTATTCTTTACTGTAGCCTTATCATAAGGATTGAAGCGTGTAACGTCAGCAGTAAACCCCAGGTTAAACCCAAACATTTTTCCAAATGTTTTCTGCATTGGCAGGTTGAAAACAAAATTTTCTTCCCTGGCATTCCTGTCGTCATTCTTTCCACTGAATGTAGATATTTTCAGGTTGGGTGTATAACTAAACCCGTATTCTGACGGATTAGTATTGCGGAAACTAAAAAAACCATCAACTGTCTCAAACCTTTGTTTAAGCTGATCTTTGGAAAAGTCCAGGGTATCCGGCTTATAGCCATACAGGAAATAGTCCTCTCCTTTGAATCCTACCTTTCCCGATAATTCATGATCGGGCCCTAATTTAAAAGTGCCCCTTAGCTGTATATCAGCCAGGTTGTTTTTCTGGTAGGGCAATTTACCTTTTGCTGCATAAAATTCGCCATAAGCATTCAAAAAACTGGTGGTGCCATTACCACCACTTAAAGCCCCCTGTATATAGGGAATATGGATATTTCCAATACCAACTTTCAGGTAATGGCTGTTATTCCAGGGCAGCAAAGAATCAGATTGCAGGGCAACCGGGCGCAAACTGCCTGGCTGAAAAGGCAGGTTGACCTGCTGTTGTGGAATGGAATATGCCAAAACCGGCCGGATAGTATCAAAGGTTGGCAGTGCTGCAGAAAAATTCAGCTTTACTGCTTCCCTTAAAACTGGCTTAAAGGTTGAAGTGATATCAATTGTTTTCTTCCTGCTAGTGTCCTGCCCCATGGCTGTTTGGGTACCCAGTGCAAATGCCATAAAAAAAGCGGCGTAAGCTATATTTCGAAAGATTTTCATGGATGCTTTTTCTAAATTGATCAATTTTTCGCAGCAGGTGCATTGGTTTGTTTGCGTTCAGCTTCAGTGGCCTTGTTGAGCTTCCTTTGTGCTTCTTCTTTCAATTCAGGAATTGAAGCATTTTCCACAACGCTCTGAAAGGTGGCTTTAGCATTAAAAAAATCCTGTTGCTGCATATAAATATCACCTAGCAATAAGTAGGAACGGGTAACCCATAATTCATAGGAGCCATTCTTATGGATCACTTCAAAAGCGCTTTTTTCCGCATCTTTCCATTTGGACTGCTTAAACTGGCAGGATGCTATTCCATAACGGGATGCCGCACTTAATTCCCCTTTTGTGCCGCTGGCTGCATTTTTATAGTAACCAATTGCCAGGTCAAATTGTCCTTCAGCTTCCGCTGCCTTAGCCAATACCATATTCGCCAGAAGTTTATCATCTGCACTGGCGCCTTTATATTGCAAAAGCTCCTTTGCATTATCCTGCGCCTCATTCCATTTTTCCAATTGGTACTGGCTCCTTAATAAGCCGCGCATCGCTTCCAGTTTATTTTCCTGTGAACTTGCGAATTCTTTAAGGGAAGTATAATATCCTGCAGCTTTTTCATATTGTTTTAATTCAAAGAAATTCAACCTGGCAGCCTGCAATAATGACTTTTCACCAAAACGGTTAGGAACCCTCGCAGCTACAGATTCATAACCAGCAGCGGCTTTTACCCATTCTTTCCTGCTTGCATGGATTTCAGCCTGGTAATAATTGGCCTCAATTACGTACCGCCCTTCCGGGTATTTGACAAGGTAAGCATCAAACCTTTGCAGCGCATTGGTAAAATTACCATTGCTTAACTGCACTTCAGCTTCAGCATAAGCCAGTGAATCTTGCTGGGACGTAGAAATATCCCTGCCCATTTTTTTTGCGAAGCCAACGTATTCACCTGAACGTCCTTCTTCCACATATATCGCTTTCGCATTATCCAGGGCTTCATCGGCTTCGGGTGAATTGGGATACTGCTGTAATAAGGCATTGTATTGGTTAAGTGCCTCTGCATTATTGTCAAGGTTATAATTAGCAATACCAGACTTCAGGTAGGCCTTTGGCTTCAACGCTTCACTCCTCGCATCTTTAATAACCGCATTTAGGAACGGAATAGCTTCCTTGAATTTTTCATCCCCCATATAGGTATTGGCAATTTCCATGTTGGCATCAGGTACCAGTGAAGAAACGGGGTAATTACGCTGCATTTGCTGCATTTGGCGGATCTTGTCATTGCTGTTTCCTATGCCGGCAATCATTGCTTTCTGGAAACTTGCATAATCAGCAGAAGCCCAACCGAACTGAATAACCTGGTCGTACATGGCTGATGCTTTTTTATAATCACGTAACATGTAATTACAATCTGCTGAGCGAATAAATGCATCCTGCTCAACCGGCGAAGATTTTTTGGCGGGTGCTTTGTAGGCCTGGTCGAAATTTACCAGGGCCTGTTTATATGATTCTTTCTGTAAATAAGAATAACCCAGATTATAACGGGCATTCTGTGGATTTACTTCGCTGTTGGTTACCGGAGCAGCAAGGTAATCACTATAATATTTAATGGCCTCATCTGTTTTATCGTTCCTAAATGCGATTTCCCCTTTCCAGAAATTCACAAGCGGGAGAACAGACTGGTTATATGGCGACTGTATGGCACGGTCTAGCAATTGATCTGCAGCGGGCAACATTCCATCATTAACCAGTTCAGTAGCCCTGCCGTATAATATTCCGGGATAAAATTGTTTCACCTGCTCCGATGGATTTTTAATGCCATCCAGCAATGCAAGTGCATCTTTATAATTACTAGTGCGTGTCATAACCCCTACCAGTATTTCCCTTGCCTCTATATTATACTGGGAATTTGGATAGCGGGTAAGGAACTGCTTTAATTCAGTTAATGCAATATCTGGAAAACCCAATTCGTAAGATAACTTACCGTAATTAAAAGAAGATATCTCTTGTTGTGTTGGGTTACTGCTGTTGCGCGCACAAAACAGGAAAGCGTTGCGTGCGTTGGCTTTGTCTTTTGTTTTCAGGTAAGCATCGGCTAAAAGATACATAGAATTCTGTGCCAGTGAATCTTCACTTCCGCCCAATTGCTTAAACCCGGCAATAGCCTTCGGATAATTGCCCATCGTATAATAGCTGTAGGACAATTCATACAAATCGTTCCGTGAAAGCGGACTGGTTTTGGCTGCATATGCTTCCAGGTATGGCAGGGCTTTTTTATAATCCCTGGTTTCATAGAGTCCATGCCCGACCAAACGCTTCAATTCAAGGTCATAATACCCGTTTCCTTTTTGAAGTTTTTCCTGGGCGTAACTAAGGGCCTTCGTCTTATCACCAGTGAGGTAATAAATGGTGGCAATATAATAGGGGACGACCTGCTGGAATTCCGGATCGTTTTCTACAATTTTAAAAGCAGCTAATGCTTCACGGTATTGTTTGTCGCGAAAGCAAATAAATCCGTAATAATAATTAGCGGCGGCATAATCTGGATTGTCTTTGACCTGCCTTACCGCATCCAGCAAAGGTTTTGCTACATCAAAACGCTGAAGGTTAAAATAACAGTATCCCTGGTGGAATTTCAGCGAAGCAACTTCAGCATTATTCAGGTGCGCAACCGACGTTTTTTCATAATAGGTAGAGGCCTGGTAATATTTTTTCTGCCTGAAATAGTATTCCCCAAGGTGATAACTCATTAGCTCCACCCGGCTTTCATTATCATTAAGGTCAACATATTCAATAGCCTGGTCCACTGCTCCCTTTTCATTCTGCCGCAAAGCGCAAACCAGTGTATAATAAAGCACGTCCTGGTAATTAAGGGACTGGCCACTTCTGTCAGGTTCCCGCAGTTGCAGGCTGAGTTCCTTGAACAGCGGATAGGCAAGACTGTATTGCTCCCGTTGAAAATAGTCTTTCGCTTGTTTGAAACCCACCTCGGGATCAGTGAAAATACCGGTCTGCTGGGCACTCACCCATTGCGTTGCAGAACAACAGATAATCGCAATGACGATTCTTCTCAATTGTATTGTTTTTATTTTCAAAGGCCAAATTGCAGCAAAGTAAAGATTTTAATTATTTTCTGTGCTACCAAATAACGTTCCAAACAACTGTGGATAATTGAAATGATTAACAATTCTTTGCATCCAACCATTAATTTTGGCAAAATTGCAAGCATGAAGAAATTATTATCGACCACCTATCCTGAATGGGCTTTTGATTCAATGATGCTTTTGACCAGAATCTGTTTCGGTGGTTTACTGCTGGTAAACTATGGATTTGATAAAATGGTTAAATTTTCCAGGTTACAGTATACTTTTGGCGACCCCATTCATATTGGGGCCAAATGGTCACTTGTTTTAGTCATATTTGCGGAAGTATTCTGCGCCTTGTTGCTGGTACTTGGACTATTTACCCGGTTAGCTGCCATTCCTGTGGTAATATCGCTTGGAATTGCATTTTTTCTCATCCACAACCACAATATTGACAAGGGCCAAAATGCAGCACTATTCCTGACGGGGATCATTGCTATTCTTTTGTGCGGGCCAGGAAGGGCTAGTGTTGATCATATGATGGGAAAGTAAATATCAATTATGTATACATCAGAAACAACAGTCAGGGTACGCTATGCAGAAACAGACCAGATGAATGTCGTTTATCATGGTAACTATGCACAATACTTTGAAGTTGCCCGTGCAGAGAGTATCCGGCACCTGGGGTTCACCTATAAAGACATGGAAGCTATGGGCATAATCATGCCCCTGGTTGAACTGCATACAAAATTCCTCAGGCCTGCCCATTATGATGATTTACTTACTATCCGTACTGTCCTGAAAGAGTTGCCTGCCGACCACCGGATTGAATTTCACCATGAAGTTTACAATGAACAGGATAAATTACTGACCATTGGCAGGGTTGTTTTGTATTTTATTAAATCCGGCTCGAAGGAAAAATCAACCATGCCTGAAGCTTTATTTGAAAAACTCAGGCCCTATTTTACTGAAGTGCCTGCTAAATAGTTTTTACACCGTTTGCCAGGTAACCGTATATTAAAGAACTTTTAAATAGGCCGGAATGCAAAAATTTTCAGCGAGCATTATAACTATTGGCGATGAATTACTAATTGGACAAGTGATTGATACCAACAGTGCCTGGATGGCCCAGCAATTAAATCGCATAGGTATTACAGTTAACAGGCGGATTGCAGTAGGTGATGAATGGGAAGCAATCTGGAAAGCGCTGGACCAGGAAATTCCAGCCGCTAATATTGTTTTAATAACCGGAGGACTCGGACCCACGGCCGACGATATTACAAAGCCTTTACTCTGTGATTATTTTGGCGGGAAAATGGTGCAGAACGAACAGGTACTGCAACATGTGCATTACCTTTTTGAAAAAGTATACGGTCGCCCCATGATCGAGCGTAATGCAAACCAGGCAATGGTTCCGGATGTCTGCACAGTATTGCACAATGCAAATGGAACTGCGCCTGGTATGTGGTTTGAAAAAGACAACACTATCGTTGTATCCTTACCCGGTGTGCCTTTTGAAATGAAGGGACTGATGCTGGATGAAGTGATACCAGCCCTGCAAAAAAAATTCGAACTGCCACAGATATATCACCGCACATTACTTACTGCCGGGATAGGTGAATCCTTCCTGGCGGAAAGGATCGCTGAATACGAAAATGCCCTTCCAAAATCAATCAAACTGGCATACCTGCCCAGTTATGGAATGGTTCGCCTTCGGCTGAGTACAATTGACCTGGAAGCTAAAGGTGGGGCAAAGGAAATTGACTGGCAATTCCTGAAATTACAATCCCTTTTAACTGATGTTATTGTTACCAATAAAGATGAGCCCCTTGAAGCCGTTGTCGCGAACCTTTTACTGGAGCAACAAAAAACTATAGGTACTGCAGAAAGTTGCACAGGGGGCTATATTGCCCAACTCTTTACAGCCATGCCGGGATCCAGCAGGTATTTTAAAGGCGGGGTAATCAGTTATGCCAATGAAGTGAAGCATGATATCCTTCAGGTAGCAGAAGAAACGCTGGAAACAGCTGGCGCAGTAAGTGAAGATACTGTTATCCAGATGGTAAAAGGCGCATTGGCAGCTCTCAAAACAGATTTTGCCCTGGCCACTTCAGGAATTATGGGTCCCGATGGCGGTACGCCTGAAAAGCCGGTTGGCACAGTTTGGGTGGCTGTTGGTAACCAGGACGAAATCATTACCCAAAAGTTTAAATTCCGGTTTGACCGGCGTAGGAACATCGATCTTACTGCATTGAACGCCATGAACTTATGCAGGAAATTTATACTTGACCAAACACAATCCACAAAAAGCTAACACTCATATTCGGAAGGATCGAATACTTTACCTTTGGCCACAAATCACCTTTATATTATGGCAGTTGTTGACCTTGTTATGCCGAAAATGGGAGAAAGTATCATGGAAGCCACTATTCTGAAGTGGCTGAAAAATCCAGGGGATACCGTTCAGCAGGATGAAACTGTTTTGGAAATTGCCACTGACAAAGTAGATACCGAAGTTCCCAGCACAGCAGGGGGTATAATAGAAGAAATCCTGTATAAAGTGAATGATGTTGTGCCTGTAGGTGCTGTTATTGCCCGCATCAGGACGAGCATGACGGAAGAAAATATCCACCCCAGGCCAGCTACGCAGGAACCTGCATTTGCCGCGGCTCCACAATATTTTCAAGAAGCCACTGACCTTGGTTATCCGGGGGATAACGGTGGCATAACGTCAAACCTGGTAGCCGGAAATGGTAACCGTTTTTATTCCCCGCTTGTACTGAATATTGCGGCAAATGAGGGTGTAACAATTAGTGAACTTGAATCTATTCAGGGAACGGGCATTGAAGGCAGGGTTACAAAAAAAGATATCCTCCAGTTCGTAGAGGATAAAAGAGCTGGTAATTTACCTTTAGCCAGGCCGGTTCAGCAACCCATTCAGCATCCGGCGCAGCAGCCAGTCCAACAACCGGTTCAGCCCCAGGCATACCAAATTCCAGTTGAACCCCAAACAGAAAATATCGCAGCACCAGTTCAGCCTGCTGAAATTCCACCAGCTGTAAAACCGGTTTCCAAATACGGGGAAAATGTGGAAATAATTGAAATGGACCGTTTACGCAGGCTCATAGCTGACCATATGGTTAAGAGCAAGCAGACAAGTCCGCACGTGACCAGTTTTACTGAAGCTGATGTAACCAACCTCGTTTTATGGCGTGAAAAAATGAAGCAGCAATTCCTTAAGCAGGAAGGCACCAAGATCACATTTACGCCCTTGTTTGTTGAAGCGATCGTAAGGTGCATCAAAAAATATCCGCTCATCAACAGTAGCCTGGATATTGACAAAATAATTATCAAAAAGGATATCAATATTGGTATGGCTACTGCCCTTCCTTCGGGCAACCTTATTGTACCTGTTATAAAAAATGCTGATCAGTTAAACCTGGTAGGCCTGGCCAAGCAGGTAAATGCTATGGCAGACAATGCCCGTAATGGCAAACTTAAACCAGAAGACACCCAGGGCGGAACCTTTACACTAACTAATGTGGGTACATTTGGTAGCCTCATGGGTACTCCTATTATTAACCAGCCGCAGGTAGCTATCCTTGCTGTTGGCGCAATCAAAAAAAGACCTGTTGTAATTGAGACTGCACAAGGTGATTCTATTGCGATACGGCATATGATGTACCTGAGCATGAGTTATGATCACCGGATCATCGACGGTAGCTTAGGTGCTACCTTCCTGACAGCTGTTGCCAGGGAACTGGAACATTTTGATCCGCAAAGGGAATTCTAAATCCTTATCTATTAATTTGAACCTGGCCGGCCATATTTTTCCTGGGAAAAGGTCAGTTTTTTCCCTTTTTTCCTAACGATGAACAAATTATCGTAGGCACTATCGGGCAAATCTGATAAATGCCGTATGCCAGTAAGGCCGTTCACAAGGTCATCCACTGTATTGCTATGCCCAACAATGAGCGTATTTCCCTTAAGTCTTTTTAGCAGCTGAATAAATGCACTATCTGCTTTGGTATAAACCTGCACCGGGCAGCTAAAATACCTGGCGGTTGGAGCCGCTGTGCTTTCGGTGCGCAGGGTATGTGTAGAAAATACCTGCCGGATCTTTTCCTTTTCCAGGCGCTTTTGCAGTGCTATTGCCCTTTCCTTACCTGCATCGGTCAGCGGCAGGTCATTATTGACCGTACTCATCATCATGCCAGGTGTTACCTGGACCTTTTCTGCATGCCTTACAATATAATATTTATTGCTGCAACCCGTTAAACATAAGAAAAGTATAAAAAAAACAATCCGGTTATACATACACGGTATTTAAAGGCAATTTCAGTAAATTATACAAAAATTCTATCGCCATGAAGACTTTATCTCAAACCTGGTTCGCCGAAGGCTTTATCGACTTTGAGTTAAAGAAGTATACACTTCTCGCCTACCTTCAGGAAGTAAACAAAAACTTCGGTGAGAACAAATTGTACCCGCAGCTTGCAGACATTATCTTCCATTACCATAACATTGTAAAATTCAGGGAGAATAAAAAATTCCTTCAAGAACAATTCCCGAAGCGATTAACAGGTATTCAGCTCGAAAACCTGCAGCTCCTTTATGAACAAATGATTGAGGATGATGAACTGATGGAAGAGCTGGAAACCATTATCCAATATGCAGCCGGGGAAATGAAAGGAACAATCAGGAATGGCTCCGAAATTTATGAATTCGTAGAACAGAAAATACAGATTGAACCGGTCGGGTTAGTACCGCTGGACAATAAGGAAGGTTATTTCTTCCTAGGTCAGGGAACTTCAAGATCAACCCTGGTTTATCACTACAGGCTAAGCATATTCGAAAAACATGATGAGCAGTACCGTGCTATAAAAACCACATTTGTTACAGAATGGCAGCGCAGCATCGCAAACACCTATGAGAATATGAAATTTTCACTCATTAAGGAAAAGAAAGACCTGCCCAATCCTGCAGTGTATACAATTGAAACACCTCTTTCCTTTCCGGTTGAGGAAACTTTGTTACCGATCGCTAAACGCTGCCTGGTTAGGTATATTTCTTAATAACCAAGGCCCCATTCTATGCCTTTGCGGGTTGCAGGCACACCTTCTGTCATCCATTTTGGTGCCGGCGCTTCTTTCAGGTAGTGGTTAAAAAATTGTGCCATCCTGATTGTCCAGTCTTTGCGGTTCCTTCGCTCAATGATGCCATGCAATTCATCATTATAACTTACGAGCCATACCTCTTTTCCCAGACGGCGTAATGCAGAAAACAACTCAATTCCCTGGTACCAGGGCACTGCATCATCTTTATCATTGTGCAACAGTAATAAAGGTGTTTGGATTTTATTGGCCCTGAATAATGGTGAATTTTTAAGGTAGCGTTCAGGCTTCTCCCATAATGTTGCCCCCAGCCTACTCTGTGTTTTTTCATATTGAAACTGGCGGCTGATGCCTGTTCCCCACCTGATGCCACCATATGCACTCGTCATGTTACTAACCGGGGCGCCCGCCTCGGCAGCTGCAAACATATTTGTACGGGTAACCAGGTAAGCCACCTGGTAGCCTCCCCAGCTATGTCCTTGTAATCCCATCCGTGCAGTGTCTACCCAGGCAAACCGCGATAAATAACGCGCAGCGGAAACTACACTATTGTAAGCATCTTCGCCCGGCTGGCCGGTTTTATAGTAAATATCCGGGTCAAATACCAGGTATCCATTGCTTGTGTAATAGGCAATATTAATGGATGCCCTGACTGGCATAGGTTCTATATAGTTATACCTGTTTTCCGAGTTCCGTTCATAGAAATAGAAGATAACCGGATACTTTTTCAAGGGATCAAAGTTTTCGGGTTTATATAACAAGCCCTCACTCATCTTCCCATCAAGCATTTTCCAGCGGTGAAGCTCAACCGAAAACCAGTTATAGCCAGATTGCTGTTTGTTTAACTGGCTCAGCGGTATAGATTTTGAAGAATCACTTATTTCATCGCACCTGCTGAGGTACAAATTCTGTGCTTCCGGTGTTTGTTGCCTGAATATCAAAACTTCATTATCCCTTGCTTTTACCGGGTCCGAAAACCGGGCAGCATAAACTGGTACATGGCCATTATTCCCAAATGAAAAAGTCCCGCCAATTGTATAAAGCTGCCAGCCCTCACCTTTGGTTTTTTCATCAAAAAGGTGGAACAGCAGGGACTGTTTTTTTGTGAGGAATTTTTCATCAGGAACTGTTTTACTATACCTGATTATTACCTTGTTTTTACGGCCTTTGCCCATTGTTATATTCAGGGGCGGAAGCATACCTCCCGGATCTGCCTTCCATATATCATACCGGTCGTACAAATAAACAAATTCGTCCTGTTCCATCCAGCCCATTATTCCATATGGCGGCGGATCATCGGGATGGTCGTCTTCTTCATCAAATAATGGATATGGAATACCCTTTGAAAGTATCAGGGTCTTGTTAAGCCCGGTTGAATATGCTATCCATTGCTTTTTACCAGGGTCATACCAAATGATATATTTCCCGGCAGGTGAAATACTTGCCGAATTACTGAAGACCCGCTTTGCCACCAATTTCCGCAGTCCGGTTGCCAGGTCAATAACATATAAATCAGCCAGTAAATGCTGCGTCCATTGCTGCTGGATACGATATCCCCTTGTGCTAAGTCCCATTGCAAATTGTCCATTACCCTCAGCAGAAGGAAAAACCAGTTCGCAGGAATCACCCCCAAGTTTAATCAGCAGTCCATTGTCACTCCGCAAAACTGCCAGCCAACTACTTTTTAAATCATTTTTCAGTTGTACCAGTTGTTGCGGTTGCAGGTAGTCATCACGGTAATTCCACACATCCAGTTTAGCTGTTTCAAAATCAACAAGACTTGTATCTTTTACCGGTGGCTGAGGCGCCAGTCCGATGAAAAGCCTGCTACCATCCTGGCTGAAATAATTATTGAAATCAGGATGGATGATATAGCCCTCAGGCACACCTGCTGAATGCCTTTCTGCCCAAACCACCGCACTGTCCATCCCCTTTCGGTACATCCAGAGTTTATAATATTTCTTCAGTGCCTTTGCCGAACTGTCACGTTCTGCAATAAAGGCCAGGGTCTTTGCATCTTCCGAAATGGCAACCCCGCGAACGTCCTGGAAATTTTTCATTACCGTATCTGTTTCCCCCGATTGCAGGTTTTGCCGAAGGAATAAACCAGTGCGTTTTTTGTCGGTCGCTGATTTTGTAGTCTGGATAATTAATACCTGCCCGAATTTGTTGAACAAGTAAGAACTCACAAGTTCATGCTGGTATTCTTTCCCGGTAACAAGGTTCTTCACAAGCAGGAAATTGCCTTCGTCAATTGATTCGGCCCCTGATTTATTTTCCTTTTTCACAATGGCTTTCGGTTTCAGTGCTTCCATACCGTATTGCCGTGCTTCACCAGCTTTGCGTCTGATACTATCGGCTGCCTTGTTCAAACTATCAGCCACAGAAAGCATTTTATCCAGCCTTGCGATAGAATCAGCCTGTTCAAATGCACCAGGTACCGGGGATTTCCACAATTGAACAGCCAGCCAGGGATCTCCCCTTTCAGGAAGCTTAAATGATTTCAGCTGCGCAATTTTCCGGAGGCTGTCTTTTCCCAATTCCAGAATCAGCAGGGAGTCTTTCGGCATATCAGCAGTTGCTGACTTCTTAATCATAGCTTCCCGGGTTTCCTTAAACAAAGGCTTAATTTTAGCAACCAGGAAGCGGCTATCATCACTTATAACTGCCTGGTACCCGCGTGGAATATGTTTTTCGTATTGCAGGTTGGCGGACCGAACCACCAGTTCACCATCTCCTTCCTGAACATTAATAGTGTATACAATGTACCTGCCATTAGCACTAACCAGCTTTTCTCCCAGGCTTTGCCATTGGTCATAAACCGAATGATCCAATGGTTTTTTTTGCGCGGTTGAAGTCGACGCGCTTAAAATCCAAGCTAATAAAATCCAGGAATTTTTCATGCAGCTCGTTTGATTCTTAAAAATAAAGCAAACAAAAACTATAGGTGATTGTTGTTTTGATTTGTTTTGCAATAAGCTATGAAAAAAATTCTCAACATCTTAGTCCTTGCTCTTTTACCATCAGCTAATTTGCTGGCACAGGCTACAGGCATCCTTTCCGGCCTGGTTACCGATAAGCAAAGCCAGTTGCCACTGGCTGGTGCTTCTATCATTTTAGGAGGAACCGGTTTAGGTGCTATTTCTGATAGCAGTGGCCGGTTTCGCCTGACAGGAATACCGGCGAAATCTTACAACATCTCCATCTCCCAAATAGGTTACAAAACAGTCACCCGCTACAACGTTATAATCAGTTCGGGAAATGAGCAGGTAATCAGCTTTGAACTTGAACCAACCGGAACAACACTTAGCACAGTAATTGTAAGCTCCAGGAAACGCAATGCCAGGGCCGCATCCATTGAAACTCCCCTATCGGTACAAAAACTGACAACCGAAGAAATCAAATCAAACCCAGGCGGTAATTTTGACATCAGCAGGGTCATACAATCCCTCCCCGGGGTTGGGGGAACCTCGGGGTCAGTGGGTGGCTACCGGAACGATATCATCATTCGTGGCGGTGCTCCCAATGAAAACGTTTATTACCTCGACGGAATAGAAGTGCCGGTAATAAACCATTTCGCCACGGAAGGCAGCGCAGGCGGACCAACAGGCATACTGAATGTTTCATTTATTGATGAAGTTAAACTCAGTTCATCGGCCTTTGATGCCCGGTACGACAATGCCATTTCTTCTGTATTACAATTCAGGCAAAAAAACGGGAATGCAAACCGAACCCAGGGTAACTTCCGGTTAAGTGCAACCGAATTCGCCGCAATGCTTGAAGGCCCCCTCAGCAAGAAGGAGAATATTACTTATATGGCATCTGTACGAAGATCCTATCTCCAGTTTCTTTTCAGCGCAATCGACCTGCCAATCAGGCCCAATTACTGGGATTTTCAAACCAAGGTGAACTATCCCATCAATAAAAAATTAAACCTCAGTTTTATAGGCATTGGCGCAATAGATGAATTCAGCTATGCATATCCCAAAAAAGCAAGTCCGGAAAAATTGTACATTTTAAATGCTACTCCCTCTATTAACCAGGATAGCTATACTATCGGACTCTCGCTGAAAAAAATAATACCCAAAGGATTTTGGAATATCGCACTGAGCAGGAACAACCTAAACAATGAACTGGATAAGTTTGAAGACAATAACGAGCCGGTTGAGGCAGAAAGGATACTTGGTATCCGTTCCAGGGAAACTGAAAATAAATTGAGGTTTGATGTAAACCAATCATTCAATGGCTGGAAGGTTGCCTATGGCGCTATGGCACAACTGGTCGATTATGACAACAATACCTATAACGTAATCAGAAAAGAATTGAAGGATGAAAACGGGGCCATTATCCAACCTGAGGAAGTGGTTAACTTCACTTCACCTTTTAGTCCCATGCTGAAAATGGGCGCATTTGCACAGGTTAGTAAACGGATGATCGATAACAGGCTTGGCTTAAGCGCTGGTATGCGAATAGACAGAAATGATTTTACAGATGATGGCCGGAGCTTATTCAAAACACTTTCTCCAAGGCTCTCTTTGTCTTATAACTTATCCGCATACTGGACAGCCAATATTTCTGCCGGCAGGTATTTTAAAATTCCGCCTTATACTATTTTGGGGTTTGCCGACAATAATGGGGTGGCAGTGAACCGTTCTGCAAAATATCTTCAAAGTGACCATATTACAGGTGGTGTAGAATATATGCCCGGCGATGCTACCCGCTTCACCCTGGAGGGATTCTACAAGCTTTATGATAATGTACCGGTATCCGTCAGAAATGGGATTTCCTTGTCAAACCTCGGCGGTGATTTTAATGTTTTGGGCAATGAAGAGATTACCACCAATGGAAAAGGAAAAACTTATGGCTTTGAGTTTTTTGCCCAGCAAAAGCTGACTAAAAGATTTTTTGGTATTCTGTCTTACACATTTTTCAGAAGCCGGTATAGTGGTGCCGATGGTATATTGATCCCCTCTTCATGGGATAATCGTCACCTGCTTAGTTTAACATGGGGCTATAAATTTAAGCGTAACTGGGAACTAGGACTCAAATTCAGGTTCCAGGGTGGTGCGCCTTTTACCCCATTTGATGAAGAAGCCTCGCGAAAAAATTATTTATCACAGGGAACAGGCCAATTGAATTACGCAGCACTGAATACTTTACGTCTTAATAATTTCAATTCAGGTGATGTGCGGATTGACAAGAAGTGGAATTTTAAAAGGACCAGCCTTGACCTTTTCCTTGATGTTACCAACTGGTATGGATCTGTTGCTCCCGCATACCCGAAGTATACCTTTAAACGAAATGCAGATAATACAGACTACATTACTACAGACGGTCAGCCAATAAAACCAGATGGCAGCAATGCAATTCCTATTATCCTTAAAAATGAAGATGCTACTGTAGTGCCAACTATTGGTTTCATTGTCGAGTTCTAGTCCTGAAAACACGCCACATGTGTAAGGAAACCCCAAGGATGATCACCAATAAACCGGCATAAAAATTCCATCCCAGGTACTTATTTTCATTGTAAACAATAAAAGCAAGGATGATCCCATAAACAGGCTCCAGGTTGTAAGTGAGATTTACCGTAAATGCTGAAATATGTTTAAGTGCGTAGGAAGAAAGCTGGAATGCCCAAACCGTGCAAACCCAGGCAAGAAAAAGCAGCCAGCCCAGGTCGGTCAAGTTTGGAAAGATATGTTCGGTGGGAAATTGGCGGAGATAAAATGGAAGTAAGACAGATAAGGTAAGGAAGCCACCACTTAGTTCATAGGTGGTAAGCGTTTCAACATTTACCTTTTTAAGCAATTGCCGGTTTAACACAGGAAATATGGCCCCAAGCATGGCAGAGAAAAGTCCAATTATAATACCCGTCTTGAAGCGTGGATCAAAATGAAAGATGATGTAAATACCGAGCATCATTAACAATCCCAGTAATACTTCAGTTAATATTGGCTTTCTTCTTAAAAACAAAGGTTCAATTATAGCAGTAAAAAATCCAATCGCTGAAAAACATACCAGAGCAACCGATACATTGGCATATTTTATGGCGCCGTAGAAAGTCACCCAATGGACTGCGGCTACAAATCCCGCACCGGTTATTGCAGCTATTTGCCTGAAGGAGATTTTCTGAACTTTCTTTTGTAAGCCAAAGAAAATCCATAGAGTAATCGCACTAAATAATAACCTGTACCATACCAGTAAACCTTCATTTAATGTAATAAGCCGGCCGAGGATGCCAGTAAAACCGGCCAGGAATACAGCGAGGTGCAAACGGAGGAAGGCTGATTTCATGCTGCTGCTTCTTCTCCTTCGGTGTTCTTTATCCTGGAATGGTAATCTTTAAAAATACTTTCCCAACGCAGTTTAAGAACACCAAGGATGCCTTCCTTAACGATTCCTTTATGCATTTTGGAAACACCAAACTTGCGGTCTTCAAATACAATAGGCACTTCCTTGATTTTAAAACCAAGTTTCCATGAAGCAAATTTCATTTCTATCTGGAAGGCATAACCTAGAAAACGGATTCCATCAAGGTTAATAGCCTCCAGTACTTCTTTGCGGTAACAAACAAATCCGGCAGTTGTATCCCTAACCGGCATCCAGGTAATAATTCTTGTATACAGGCTTCCGCCTTTGGATAATGCAATCCTGTCCCATGGCCAGTTTACGGTTCCACCGCCTTTTACATATCTCGATCCTATTGCGACATCCGCCCCCCCGGTTTTACAAGCCTCATATAGCCGCTGAAGGTCTTTGGGGTTATGGGAAAAATCGGCATCCATTTCGAAAATAAACTGGTAACCTTTATTTATTGCCCATTTGAATCCATGGATATATGCAGTACCCAAACCAAGTTTTCCCTTTCGTTCTTCCAGGAAAAGTTCATCCGGGAACTTAGCCTGCAATTCCTTTACAATGTCTGCTGTCCCGTCTGGTGAACTGTCATCAATAACAAGCACATGAAACCCCTGGCCTAAACCAAAAACGGCTTGCAGGATGTTGGAAATATTCTCCCGCTCATTATAAGTAGGTATGATAACGATTTTTTCCAATAGCACAATTTAATACACAAAATTATTGAAAATCAACCCTTTTTCAATAAGGTTCGGTTGAGTATTTCAGTTAGCTTCTGCTTGGTATGTAAAGGGAAATCCCCTTTCATCATCCAGTCGTAATACTGGGGTTCAGCCTTAAGTACTTCAACAACTGTTTTACCCTTATGTTTCCCAAAGTTGAACACTTCAACTCCGTTGCTCAATACGAATCGGCGCGCGAAGTCTACAATCTGGTCATCCCCGATAAATTTAATTATTGAGTCAATGGAATTACCCAATTGCGGGTACCGCTCCAACTGGGCTTCAAGTACTTCCCATGTGGCCTGCGCATCTGCTTCCGCACCATGGGCGCCTTCAAGGGTTTTATTGCAATAAAATTTAAAAGCAGCTCCAAGGGTACGCTGTTCCATTAAATGGAAAATACGCTGAACGTCAAGCAGTTTGCGATTCCCCATATCAAATTCAAGTCCGGCCCTTAAAAACTCCTCCACTAATAAAGGGATATCAAAGCGATTGGAATTATAGCCACCCAGATCGCAATTATCAAGAAATTGTTTCAGTTCATTGGCAACCTGCCGGAAAGTCGGGGCATCTTTCACCATATCATCAGAAATACCGTGGATATCTGTTGCACCGGCAGGAATTGGCATTTCTGGATTAATCAGCTTTCTTTTAACCTGGCGGGAACCATCTTTTGCAATTTTAACAATTGCAATTTCAACAATCCGGTCAGTTGCAAGGTTAGTACCTGTAGTTTCCAGGTCAATAAATGCAATGGGTCTTTGTAGTTGTAGGGGCATGTTGGTATGAATTCTTGGTGGACTGAACCGGGGCAAATGTACGCTTATATGGCTTTTGGCAGACACCCCAATATTACGGGATTTGGATTTTTATTATAAATTTGCATAATCTTTTCCCCGGCCAGTTAATAAAATCAGGTATGTTTTTTGCAATTGGCATATCAATAATAACAAAATGAAGCAAAAATTTATCATCACATGCGCTCTGGCCATACTGGCTTTAGGTTTTACAGCTTGTACTACTACAAAAACCGGATGTCAGGCATCTTCTGGAATGGTTGGCTATAAATAAATGGTAAGCTATGCAGTGGATAGAATTAAAAGACCCGGCACAATTAGCCGAAATACGTACCCGATCGTTCTCCCAACCCCAGGTAATTTTTAAACACAGTACCCGTTGCTCAATAAGTTCAATGGCCAAATCAAGGCTTGAAAGAGCTAATCCTCCCACCGGGGTTGATTTTTATTTCCTTGATTTAATAAAACACAGGTCTATTTCCAATCAAATTGCCGAAGATTTTAAGGTATGGCATGAATCACCGCAGCTTATCCTGATTGATAAAGGGGAATGTGCCTATGATGAAAGTCATTCTGGCATAACCATGGATGAACTGGTGGCTTCTATTCCCAAATAACTATTTATTTTCTGGGAAAAAAATAAAGGTTCAACTGAACCGGCAAGCCTGCATTCTCACTTAGTGTGAAAAACCCGCCATTATCGTTTCTGAATGTAATGGATTCCCCCTGCGGTTCATTACTAGGTATTGATTCCAATACTGTATCCTGAAGCATAGCTTCGATACTTCCGCCTCCTGTTTTCTGCCAATAGTAAATCGTCTGATAAGTTCTCAGCAACAATTCCTGGCCATTGGGTGATAGCGCAGCTCCCGTTATTCCAGACAATTTCAACACGCCTGATTTAACGGCTGTATTAATGCCATAAAGGTTGTATGGGTAATGCAAAGTAAAGATTTGCGCCGGGCTCTCTTTTGTCACCAGAATAATATTATTAGAAGAATTATCAAATAAAATAGCTTCGGTATTATGGTGCAATCCATCATCATAAACAAATCCTATTTTATCTGCATCGCTTACTTCAGTAACCCCAATTTCAGGTTCAGCAAAACGATAAATGTAGTAAGTATTGAATGCCAAAAAGTTATCTCCGGCATCTTCGATATAAATATATTTTTTTCCGCTTTCCGGACCGTTTCCAATTGCCATATCTTCCCAATCCCGGTTAGATACCCCATTAATATGTACGTGATTACCCTGTTTTCCATCATGAGAAACGGTTAATAATTCAGCCGGGTTATCACTGTCCTGTAATAACCATAAATACCCCGGCATCGAATAACTATCCGCCATACCGGAAACTTCACCCGGAAATGCTGGCGACAAAGGGATAGCCACTGCCTCCTTGGAAAATACCTGTTGTTCCTGCTCTTCCTTCTTGCTTTTGCTACATCCTGATAAACAAAATGCAAAAAGCAACACTAAGCAATTAGTTTTTCCTCCAAACATATTAATAAAAATAGCAAACTGTCTGGAGATAGGAAAACTTATTCGAATACCAATTTTTCAACCTGTGGGGTCCCACCCGTCTTATCCTGGATTTTCAGGAAATAGATACCTGGCCTCATAAAAGGTTCGCGTACAATCGATATAGTATTACCATTTACACCTCTCACCTCCTTAACTAACAGGATTTGTCCATTTACTGCCATTAACTGGATATTATAATCCCCCCTTGCATTAAAAGGGAACTCAATGTTAACTAATTGATTTACAGGGTTAGGATATACCCGAATCACTATCGCCTGCTGGCGATTCAGGGAAATTATATTGGAATAAATAATTGCACCTGATCTGTCCACTGCCCTGATACGGTACTGGCTGACACCTGAACCGGGTTGCTCATCGGTAAATGCAAACTGGGTTATTGTTTTTCCTGGTAAAACTGCAACCTGGCCAATAGTAGTAAACCGTTCACTGCCTGCCACTTTTTTCTCCACCAAGTAGGCAACAATATCGCCGGTGGTAAGGTGGTTCCAGCTCAGGTATTGCTTACCACTAACCGGTTTGCCCGTCAATTCCAGTTTTCCAGGAAGCAGTGGAGAGCACTTACCGGTAATAGTATAATAACTTAACCGGGTAAGGCATCCGCTATTTATAGAAATCCGGCTCACATAAGTCCCGACCTCTGCAGGGGTCAGATAACTTATTTCATGAACACGGGAATTACTGATAAGTACACTGTCTGTAGCTGAGGTTTTAAAATACCATTCGTAAGTAGCATTGGGAATAGAATCCACTGTCAGAACTACAGAACTATAATAGCAATCAGAACTTGCACTTATCACCATGTTTTGTAATGGCAACACGCTAACATCATTTAAAGTGGCGTTACCGCAATAGTCAACAGCTCTTAAACGGACAAGTGAATAAATATTTCCATTATTAATATTGAAAATGGGGCTGGCCTGGGGCGGTGCAAGAATTGATGGCGTAGTTGGTACACTACCAATTATTTCATAGGTATATGGTGGTGCGCCACCAGTAACATTTGCACCAACACTAAAGCTCATGTTATCGCACTGGTATGAAGCAGATTTGTCTAACTGTGGAAACTTGTAAGGTCCAACGCTAATTGTATCGTATACCTTATTATTGCAACTTCCGGGAAGGTTATACTGAATGACATAAGTTGCAGGTTCAAGGTCAATCCATTTATAAATTGTGGTAGTTGATGTATTGTACAGAATATTCACATCAGCGGCATCTTTCTTAATAATTACCGGACGTATAGTGCCCAGATTCGAATTTACAACAACGGTAAGCTCAGAAGAACCATTCTGGTATGTCCCTGAGGGGCATTTTGCGACCATTGTAATTGAGCTGTTAAAAGTACTCAAAACAGGTGTTACCAAACGGCTCACAGTATTTCCGCAGTTATCAGACAAGTCAACGCGGTAGCGCTGTCCGGGGGGCAATGCCGGTAAATTAAGCACCCTTAAAGGGGAGGTGCTTCCGTTAACAGTACTCACCAGGTTATTAAGGTTATCATACACTTTTGCAGTATATGGTGACAGACCGCTTGAAATGGAAATACGCAAATTTGTTTTATTCAGATCACAAGATGCAGAGGCTGTTGCAGAAAAATTAACTGCAACCGGAGTACCTGTGAAACAACGTGTTATTGTAGTATCATAACAATTATCCTTAATTGCTATACAATAATCCCCATAGGGAATATTTGCAAATGTACCAGTAGTATTGGAAGCCACTACTGCTCCATTCACATCAAGCAGGGTAAATAAAGGGGAAGTGAAATTGTTGATCCATATAAGGCTCGCTGTAAATCCTGTACATTTTTTCGCGCTTACCTGAACCGGGCTCGCATCAGGCTTAGGTAATACTACTGAAAAACAACGGCTAATCAGCGTGTCATAGCAAGTGGCATCATTCTTCATTTCAACGCAATAATCACCATAAGGAATATTTGTAAATGCACCCGTAGTATTTGTTGCAATTACGACTCCTGCACTGTTCTTCAAACTAAACAGCGGGTTGCTGAGGGACGTCTTACCTGAAATATCCATATCAAACCCTGCGCATATTTTATTACTGATTTGCACTGAACCGATATCTGGCAGGTCGCGGGTTACTGTAATGCATCGCCTGATTGTGGTATCAAAGCAAACTGCGCTGTTTTTGATATCCATACAATAGGAACCGTATGGCAAATTTGTAAATACACCTGTGGTATTACAACCGACCAGCACATTTGAATTATCGTACAAACAAAACTGGGGATTGGTAAACCCATTAAGGCTTCCTGCACTGATATCTACTGTGGAACAGTTTTTAACTGCATTCAGGTTTGCTCCGGCTGTTGGAATTACAGGCAGCACATTAAAGCAACGCTCAATAGTGGTATCATAACATGCCGCATCCGCTTTGATACGCATGCAATAAGATCCATAGGGAATAGTATTAAAAATGCCGGTCTTATTGCAGTTGAGGAGTACACCTGCAGCTGTGTATAAACAGAAATCTGCATTAGACAAATTGGTTTGTCCGGATATACTTACATCAAAATCAGAACATTGCTGGTTACTGATCGTAACATTGGCAGCAACGGCAGGAATTGGTGTATTTACTGTAAAGCAACGGACTATTGTTGTATCATAACAGCCATCCTTAGCATTAATACAATACGAACCGTTCATCAGGTTATTGAATGTTCCGGTAGTATTGCAACTCAATTGGGTGCCGGCTGCATCAAAGAGGCAAAAATTCGGATTAGTGAAATTTACCAGTCCGGTTATAGTTGCATTGAAACTGCTACAGTTAACCTGGTTTATTCCAACAGACGCATCAGCACTGGGTTTGGGTTGGTTAAGTACAAAATCCCTGCGGATGGTTGTATCAAAACAAAGGTCTTTAATAGTAATATAATAAGTTCCCTGCTGAATTCCGGTAAAAGATCCCGTGGCATTGCAACTAACCAACGCATCGGCGTCCGTATATAAACAATATGTAGGGTTTGACAGATTTGCCTGGCCGGTTATAGTAGCAGTAAAACTGTTGCAGGACTGATATGTGGTGGTTACTAAATTAGCAACACTTGGGATTACCGTATTAACCCATCTAACTAATTTTGTATTTCCACAAAGATCTTTGACGACCAGTGACACAATTCTTTTTGTTCCAATAGTATGGGTGAAATTATAGGTATTGTACCATGTAGTATCACCCGGACTATTCACAGCACCGTATTGGAATCCTGCAAAAGTGGTTCCGATGGTATTTACATTTCCACGGCTATCTTGCAGTTGAATCTGGAAATCAGCATCTGCGCAATTAATCCGGTTTCCCGTGAATGACGTAATCCACCAGTCATATCCAATAATGGAAACACGCCTTGTTTGAATGCCCCCGCAGGAATCTTTCAATTCTATTGAGTAATCCCCACCTGTTAGCCCTGTAAATATACCCGTGTTATTGGATGTACCAATGCCAGTGGGTGACGGCGCAACAATGGTATATGTATACGGGGCACGTCCTCCTGATAAACTACTTAATGTAATTGTCCCATCACTTTTATTTAGACATGTTTCATCAGACTTGACAAGGGTAAACCTTGGATCCACATAAGAACCGGCTACAACTACTGAAGCTTTTTGAACAATACAGCCAGTTGTTACATCCTGGACAAATACCGTATATGTACCAGCAGAAAGACCAGTAATTATTGGTGAAGAAGTAAAGGGAGTACTGATTGGACCTGTTACTTTGTAATTGTAGTTTCCGCTACCGCCGGTAACTGAAACAGTAATTGTACCCGTTGCTATACACCTTGATTCCCCTGAAACGGCGCTTGAAATAACCAGCGAGGAACAAGGTTGAGCAATTAAATCCGGTACAAAAAAAATGGACAGTACAACTGCCATAATTGTGTAGAGATTTTTCATCTATAGGGTACGGTTTTAATGATAGGATAAACCCCTTATTTAGACTAGTATTCTTACGAATCCCAGTACAGACGGGCGTTTTCATGGATTTCAGTTACCAAGATAAACGAATTTTTAGCAAAGTTTTATATACTGTAAAAAAAACTTTCGACGAATGGGTTTTCGATGAAAGGAGTAAAAGTATCGGTAAGTACAACAGGTTCAACGCTTAAGCAAATTCCGGCAGAACTTCATTTACACGCAAAAAAAAAGCTGCTTCCGGAAAGAAGCAGCTCAGTTTTATAATTAGGAAAACTTATGTTTCCTGAACAAATCCTTTTTTAACCGCATACATAACCAGGCCGGCCATTGATTTTGCACCGGTTTTGGTTTTAAGTTTGTCACGGATTGCTTCAACTGTACGCGGACTGATATCCACTATATCAGCAATTTCCTTTGTTGTTTTTTCTTCACACATTAATTTGAGAATCCTTACTTCTTTATCTGTCAATTGGGCGTCCATCATTCCTTCAGGCTCCATTTTTCTTGTCCTTAATCCGGTAAGCAATGCCTTATTGGTTAGTTCATTAAAAAAGAATTCCTGTTCATAACAGGTTTTAATTGCCTGGTAAATAGTTTCGGAATCTGAATTTTTTGTAAGGTAAGAGTTAGCACCGATTTCCATGAGTTTAGAAATCATGGAATGATCATTATGCATGGAAAGGATGATCACTTTAACATGAGGATTAATTTTCCTGATTTCGGGAAGTGTAGCTATACCATCCATTATAGGCATCTGGATATCCAGTAAAATGACATCCGGATCAATGTGTTTCAGCAGATTCAATAATTGCATGCCGTTATCTGCTTCGGCAATTAACTCGACATCCTTCTTGGAAGACAAAGCAGTTTTGACACCGGCGCGGAACAGCGCATGGTCGTCTGCTATGGCTACTTTAATCGGGTTATTAGGGTCTGGTTTTTTCATACGGTAAATTTTGCGAATAAGGACAGGAGGTTTGCGAGTCCCTTTCAGAGTGCAAAATGTAAAAAATCCTGAACATTCACTATAGTAATTATACGTAAATATACCGTTTCGGAATATACCGTTACTATTTTATCCTGAATTATTATCATCCTGTTTTCGTAGGTATACCAATAGCAAAATAGTGCTTCTACTAGTTTCCATGTAAAAACCGAATCCCTAAAATTCAGCAAATCCGCTCTTGTCCCGGTAAAAGCCATAGCCTACTTTTGATCTAGAAGTTGATTGACGAGGATCGCAACCTACGACCATCCAATGTCCAGTAACAACCGTCCAGAACTTATTCAATATCCTAAGAAACCAACGAATCCAGTGTCAATCAACTTTCTTTCTTTCCAATTTCGTTGAAGAACCAACCCAACTATTTTCAGGCAATAAAATTTTATCTGGCCTGTAACCTGACAACTGCAATATTTACTTTTCTCTGATTAGTCGATTGAATCAACCCGTTTTTAGACCTTATCCTGAACCAAAGTTCATATACTCTCATGCCTGCTTTGAATGCATGCTTGTACGTAGTAGCGAAGGGGGATTTTGAATGATTTAGTTAGTCCAAAGAGGGAATTGTTTATGTAATCAGCAGCCGACCTTCTAGGTTTACTTAATCAGCGGGTATTTCAGGGCAGGCTTTTTTATGGTTCCGTAAGGAACAAAAAAGGTGCAGCATTACGCTGCACCTTGCTTATTTAAGGAATAATGTGATTACTGGGCAGATTCGCCTTCACCACCTTCCAGCTTTTTCTTCAATTCAGCAAGTACACCCAGGTCTCCAAGTGTTGCTTTTTCAACCTTGCCCTGGATAGTCTTTACAGCCTTCTTGGTCTTATCGGCTTCAGCTTTAGCCTCTTTCTTTACAGCTTCCCTTTCTTCAGCTTTAGCAATTTCCCAGGTGCGGGTATGGCTTACAACAATTCTCTTTTCATTGCGATCGAATTCGATTACCATGAAAGCAGCAGTTTCTTCAGCCATTACCTGACCACCATCTTCCTTGTTCAGGTGACGGTTAGGGGCAAAACCTTCCAATCCATAAGGCAATTGAACGATGGCACCTTTATCATCCTTGCGGATTACGGTTCCTTCATGAACTGTACCTACAGCAAAAGTTTCTTCCAGGGTATTCCAAGGATCTTCTTCCAGTTGTTTGTGTCCAAGTTGCAGTTTGCGGTTCTCTTTATCAATTCCAAGGATCATAATATCGATACGCTCTCCAACTTTGGTATATTCGGATGGATGATTAAAGCGCTTCAACCAGCTCAGGTCACTGATATGGATCATACCACCAATACCAGGCTCCAGCTCAACGAATACACCGTAAGGAGTAATGTTTTTCACGAGCCCGCTGTGACGGCTGTCAACAGGGTATTTGTTTTCAATCTCATTCCAGGGATCAGGAGTCATTTGCTTGATAGAAAGGCTCATCTTGCGGGCATCCTTATCAAGGGTAACAATCTTGGCTTTGTATTCATCGCCCAATTTGAAGAATTCCTTCGCATTGATCGGTGTATTTGCCCAGGTAATTTCACTTACGTGAACCAGGCCTTCAACACCTGGCATGATTTCCAGAAATGCACCATAATCTTCGATATTTACCACTTTGCCCTTAACCACCTGGCCCTCTGCTACGCCCTCAGGCAGCACATCCCAAGGATGTGGGGTCAGTTGCTTCAGACCAAGGCTGATACGCTTTTTGTCGTCGTCGAAATCTAATACAACCACATTGAGTTTCTGATCGAGTTTTAGCACTTCTGATGGATGGTTTATACGGCCCCAGCTGATGTCTGTGATATAGAGCAAGCCATCGAGTCCACCCAGGTCCATGAACGCACCGAAATCGGTAATGTTCTTGATTGTACCTTCCAGTACCTGGCCCTTTTCAAGTTTACCCATAATCTCAGCACGTTGTGCTTCGATATCGCTTTCAATTAGGGCTTTGTGAGATACTACTGCATTCTTGATGGCCTCATTAACTTTAACCACTTTGAATTCCATAGTTTTTCCGACAAACTGATCGTAATCAGTTACCGGCTTTACATCAATTTGTGAACCTGGCAGGAAGGTTTCCATCCCAAATACATCAACGATCAAGCCGCCTTTTGTTTTGCTGGTAACTGTACCGGTAACAATTTCACCTGTTTTGTGTACTTCAACAATTTTTTCCCAGGCACGTGTAATACGGGCTTGCTTACGGCTAAGGTGTAAATGACCCTGCCTGTCTTCTTTTTCCACAACCATAACCTCTACTTCATCGCCGATTTTCAGGCCCTGGAGATCACGGAATTCGTTGAGGGAAATAAGACCATCGCTTTTGAAACCGATGTTTAGTACAACATCAGTTTTTGTCAATCCCACAACAGCGCCTTTAATCAGTTCGCCATCTGTAATTGCTACAAAAGTCTTGTCGTACACTTTATCATACTTTGCTTTTTCTTCAGCATTGTATGCAGATACATTACGCTTGTCGATGCTCCAGTCGAAGTCATCATGCGCAGTGGCTACTACTTGCTGTACAGCAGGAGCAGCCTGCTCAGGTGCAGTGGTTGTCGCTGTAGTTGCTTCTGCAGGTGCAGCAGCAGACTCCTGATCATCAGCGTTTAGTTGTTTTACAAAAAGATTTTGAAACATAATAATTCCCGATTGTTTAATTCGGGCTGCAAAGATAGAGAAAATACCATTTTGACAAGGTTTTTAACCAAAAAAAACTGGTGCGTATTTTTTACTTAAATCCCTATATGTCATTGATAATCTATTTATTATAATTTCAAATAACAACGGATGCGCTAAGTGCTGCGATTTTTTTCGCTGCAAGGAAACCACTCGTCCAGGCATGCTGGAAATTAAAGCCACCGGTAATACCATCTACATCCATTATTTCACCAGCAAAAAAGAGGTTGGGAACCAGCCTGCTCATCATGGTTTCCGGATCAATTTCTGTCAATTTGATTCCACCTGCAGTTACAAACTCATCCTTGAAAGTTGTTTTCCCTTTAACATCAAATGGATGTGAGCAACAATGAAGGATAAGTTTGTTTTGTTCTTTGGAAGGCAGATCCGCCCACCGTATTTCCCCATCTATACCAGATTCCTGCAACAGGAACTCCCACAATCTTTGCGGAAGGTTAAAGGGATTCCTGTTGATCATTTTTTGTGTAGCCTTTTCAAACCTGAACTGTTGTATAAAATCACGCAGGGTGTTTTCATTATATACAGGTATCCAGTTGATAAGAATTTTGAAATTCCACTGTATCATGGATAGTTCCCTTGCACCCCATGCACTTAAACGCAATATGGCAGGGCCACTAAAACCCCAGTGAGTTATTAAAACCGGTCCCCTTTCAACAAGTTTTGATCCGATAATCCGAACCTGGACATCAGGTACAGAAACACCCATCAATGTTGTAATTGGATGGCTTTTCACATTAAAGGTAAAGAGGGATGGTACAGGAGCTTCAATGCTGTGTCCAACCGCTGTCAACCATTGAAACATGGCGGGCCTTGAATAACCACCGCAGGCAATACATACATAATCTGCATTGAATTCTTTTACAGCAGTACTTACAATCCATTTATCGCCTTGCCGGATTAATTGTTGCACTTCCTGCTGTAATAAAATTTCAACACCATAATGATTTGCTTCATGCACAAGGCATTCAACAATAGATGAGGAATCATTTGAAACGGGAAACATCCTGCCATCAGCTTCTTCTTTCAACAGCACACCACGATCTGCAAACCATTTGATAGTATCCTTTGGCGAAAAATGATGAAAGGCTTTTTTCAGGAAGTTACCCCCGCGCGGATACTTTTTAATAAGTTGGGCAATATCAAAACATGCATGAGTAACATTGCACCTTCCTCCCCCACTGATCCTGACCTTCAACAACAACTTATTGCTCTTCTCTAAAATGATCACATTCAGTTGAGGGTTTGCAGCCGCAGCATTAATCGCGCAGAAAAAACCTGCAGCACCACCACCAACTACAACCAGCACTTTGTTTTGCATACTTACAAAAGTAAGGGCTCAGTAAATAATACTCACCATTCAACACCCGGAAGGCAAAAAGAGCTAATCCGCCAGTATCCATCATTATTGCAGAAATAACATTTAAAACTGCCATCATAATATCTGGTTAAGCCACTCTTCAGGACGGCCAGGTACCTGATTTTCCCTTCTGAAAAACCTAATCCAAGCACTTCATCTTTCCATTCAAACTGGATATTTTCTATTGCAAACTCAAACAATTGAAGTGAACTGTATTTTGCTGACTGTTCCTCAATTTTTGCTTTAAACTCATCTCCTGTGAGAGTAGTCCCATCTGGCAGCACCGCACAAGAAAACAAAAATTTCCATATATCCTCCCATTTCAAGGCCTGCCACCTGGTTAAAAAATCTATTGTTATTTCGCGGATATCTGATTGGTGGTCCGGATGGAAATTTTCATATACAAAAACCCCCATCATTCCGGGCAATTTATAATTTTCAATTTCTTCAAGGAATAATTCTTCTGTAATAAACTGGTAAATTATAGTGGGTGGATACTCATGAAATGAAACCAGCGAAAGATCGTTTGATTCCAGGACCCGGTACAACCTCTCCAATTCACCTGGCACATCTTCTTCGCACAAATCTTTTAACAGTGGAAATGTTGGTTCGCCAATGAATTCAAATACAGTTACCATTACTGCACTATTCATATTTTTTTCTATTTCAAAAACATCCTGCAAAAACTGTTTCTCTATATCAGGGGGAATTTCACCGGATGAGCCGAAAACAGCCCCGAACTCAGCCTGCAATTTCAGTTTCATTATTTCAATATCCAATTTCAGGTCACCGGAATTTTCATCGTAAGTTTCATCGTTTGAAAAAAAAGAATTTTCTGTTGGCATATTATTGCGATTTAGCATTTTGGAATAATTCCGGACCTGGCGGTCCGGCTTAACCATGCAAACCTGCAAAAAATAAAGAACCTGGTCAGGAGTGAAAACACCCATTTGACCAGGTTCTTTGTTAATTAAAAAAATAGGGAGAGTTAGTTACGCCGTTCAAATCGGCCGGGTATACAGGCTCATTGCAGGAAAAAATGTTAGATCAATAATATGATGAATCGAGGGCTGTATTTGCTTTTTCAGCTGCTTCTATTTCATCAAATGAAGAAAGTATATCGGCCTTGCCTCTCCTTACACAAATAGTATGCTCATAGTGTGCGGCGGGTTTGCCATCTTTTGTTTTAACGGTCCAGCCATCATCCTCATACCATACTTCCTTTACCCCCATATTGATCATCGGTTCAATCGCAATGACTAACCCGTCGTGCAATTTCGCCCCACTCCCTCTTTTCCCGTAATTAGGCACTTGAGGATCTTCATGCAATCTTCTGCCCAGCCCATGACCAACAAGTTCGCGCACAACACCATATTTATGCTTTCTTTCAGCATAATCCTGGATGGCAAAGGAAATATCGCCCACCCTGTTGCCTGCAACAGCTTTTTCAATACCCAGGTATAACGATTCTTTGGTTACACGAAGCAGTTGTTTAACATCCTCTTCTATTGATCCAATAGCAAAAGTATAAGCGCTATCACCGTGAAATCCATTTTTAAATACGCCAACATCAACTGAAACGATGTCGCCATTTTTTATAGGTGTGTTATTGGGAAATCCATGCACTACAGCATCATTTACACTGATACAACAGGTAAAAGGAAATCCTTTATAGTTCTTAAAAGAAGGCGTTGCCTGGTGTTCTACAATAAACTTTTCGGCGTGTGCATCAATTTCCAGGGTGGTCATGCCAGGCTTAAGAATACGGGCAACCTCTGCCAGTGTAGAACTAACCAGTAATGCGCTTTCCCGCATCAATTCCACTTCTGCTGTTGTCTTATAATATATCATGTATCAATATAATTTCACCTTCGGATTTCACCATTCAGCTCCAGAAAGGCGCTTTTAAAAATAAAACCCGGCAAAGTTAGCCTTTTGCCGGGTTTTATTATAGAAACAATTTATAATTAAATCGGAGATGAGCTAACCGCCTGGCGTCCCTGGATCCTGCCGCTCTTCATTAAACCATCATACTGGCGCATCAGCAATTGCGTTTCAATTTGCTGCAGGGTATCCAAAATTACCCCTACCATGATCAGCAATGATGTTCCACCGAAGAAAGAAGCAAAAGCCTGGGTAATACCCACCCTTTGGGCAAATCCCGGCAGAATTCCCACAATAGCCAATAAAAGAGCGCCTGGCAAAGTAATCCTATCCATCACAGCGCCAATATAATCAGCAGTTGGCTGACCAGGCTTTACTCCAGGAATAAATCCGTTATTACGCTTAAGGTCTTCCGCAATCTGTTTAGGGTTAAAGATTAAAGCTGTATACAGGAAAGTGAATGCCACAACAATCACAGCATAAATCACCATATGCCATGCATCCCTTGGGTCGGCAAATACCTTTGCTATTCCTTTACCAGATTCGAAACTTGTATATGAGAACAAAGTTGGCAGGAACATAATAGCTTGTGCAAAGATGATTGGCATTACACCTGCACCATTTACTTTCAATGGAAGAAATTGGCGAGCACCACCAAATTGCTTGTTACCAATAATTTGTTTGGCGTATTGTACCGGTATTTTGCGAACTCCCTGTACCAATACGATTAAACCCATTATAATAGCAACCAATACGGCAATTTCAATAATAAATATCAACAGCCCACCGCCACCACGGTTACTTTTGGCAGCCCATTCATGAATGGATGCCTGCGGCAAGCGTGCAAGGATACCAACCATGATAATTAGTGATGTACCATTACCCAAACCCTTATCAGTTATTTTTTCCCCTAGCCACATTACAAAAAGAGTACCTGCGGTTAGTACAATAGTGGTTGAAATCCAGAAATACGGGGCATACGATTCCAATAAAGCAGAATTGTTCACCTGGCGCAGGTAGGCTACATATGCACCGGCCTGAACAGCTGTAACAGCTACAGTTAGATAACGTGTCCATTGGTTAATTTTCTTGCGACCACTTTCCCCTTCTTTCTGCACCTTCTGCATTTGCGGAACCAGGATGGTCATCAGCTGCATAAAAATAGAAGCGGAAATATAAGGCATTATTCCCAGGGCAAATATTGAAGCCTGTGAAAAAGCGCCTCCGGCAAAGGCATCAATAAGCCCTAAAGCACCTGATTTAGCGCCGGCAAGGTCAATTTTTGTCGGATCGATACCGGGAAGCACGATGTGCGCACCGATTCGATAAATAAGAATTAGCAGCAGTGTAGTTATGATTTTACCTCTTAACTCTTCAATGCTCCAAATATTCTTCAGCGTCTGAATTAATTTCTTCACGGGTTTCTGAGATTTAATGAGCCTCAAATAAAAAAAGACGCATTTTCACAATGCGTCCGGCAAGATAAAGAAAAATTACTTTACAATTTCAATAGTTCCGCCAGCAGCTTCGATGGCAGCTTTTGCCTTATCACTTACCGCGTTTACTTTGAAGCTAAGTTTAGATTTAAGTTCTCCGTTACCCAGAATTTTTACATGGTCAGTCTGGCTGATCAAACCATTGATATACAAGGTCTCCAGGCTGAATTCAGTAATAGTGTATTTTTCAGCAAGATGATCGATTTGTCCCAGGTTGAATACACGGTATTCTACACGGTTGATATTGCTGAATCCACGTTTTGGAACACGACGCTGTATTGGCATTTGTCCACCTTCGTGTGCTCTTTTGCTGGAATAACCAGCACGGCTTTGTCCACCTTTATTACCTTTCGTTGATGTACCACCCTTACCAGATGCTTCACCACGACCTAAACGTTTTTGCTTGTGTGTTGCGCCTTCTGAAGGCTGAAGATTATGCAGTTTCATTTTTTCCTGATTTTTTACTTAACGGGGTATCACCCCTCGCTTATTTACTTAGATTTCTTCTACCTTCACCAGGTGTTCTACTTTACGAACCATGCCTAGGATCTGTGGTGTAGCTTCAACTTCTTTGGAAGCATTCATCTTTTTCAGTCCAAGGGCAACCAGGGTTTGTTTCTGGCGTTCTGGCCTGTCGATGGCACTTTTAACCTGTGTGATTTTGATCTTTTTCATCCGTATACCTTTTTAAAAGATTAACCATTAAATACTTTCTTCAGGCCTATAGTGCGGGTCTTGGCAACCTGGATAGGTTCACGCAAGGTTGCCAGGGCTTTGAAGGTTGCTTTCACCACATTATGCGGGTTTGCAGAACCGAGGCTCTTTGCAAGAACGTCAGTGATTCCAGCGCTTTCCAAAACAGCACGCATACTACCTCCGGCAATTACACCGGTACCGTGTGCAGCAGGCTTTATCAGTACTTTAGCAGCGCCTTCCTTAGCCAACTGATCGTGAGGAATAGTTCCATGCATAACGGGAACCTTGATCAGGTTTTTCTTTGCATCTTCAATGCCTTTGGTAATGGCTTCCTGAACTTCTTTAGCTTTACCCAGTCCATGTCCAACAACACCCGCTTCATTACCAACAACGACCAGGGCTGAGAAGCTGAAAGCACGACCACCTTTGGTAGTTTTCACTACACGGTTGATGGCAACCACTTTTTCTTTCAGTTCCAGATCGCCTGCTTTAACCTTATTTAAAATTAACTTTGACATTTATTGCAGAAATTAAGTTGTGTTATGATTTATAGTAGTACTCGATGGATTAGAATTGCAGTCCGCCTTCACGTGCACCATCAGCAACCGCTTTCACGCGGCCATGGTACAAGTTTCCACCACGATCAAATACCACTGTTGTAAGACCCAGCTCACTGGCTTTGCGGGCAATCACTACCCCTACCAATTTACCTTTCTCGGTTTTCGTTACCTTCTGAGCCTTGATATCCTTATCCCTGGTTGAAGCTGCTGCCAATGTTACACCGTTCTCATCATCAATCAATTGAACATATGTATCGGCATTGCTGCGGAAAACAGACAGACGGGGTTTTTGCGCTGAACCGGAAACCTTTTTCCGGGTGCGATACTTGATCTTCTGTCTTCTGATAGCTTTCGTTTCCATTGTTATCTATTTTTTGCTCCCGATACTGCCGGGAAATTTAGCTGAATTATTTACCTGCAGACTTACCTGCTTTCTTACGAACTACCTCACCTACGAAGCGAACGCCCTTACCTTTGTATGGTTCTGGTTTGCGCAGTCCGCGGATTTTTGCCGCAACCTGGCCAAGCAATTGCTTGTCACTTCCTTCCAGGAATATCTTAGGGTTTTGTCCTTTTTCAGTAAGGGTTGTTACTTTAAGTTCCTTTGGGATTTCAAATATGATATTGTGCGAGTAACCTAATGCAAGATCCAGGGTATTTCCTGCATTGGCGGCTTTAAAACCAACACCTACCAACTCCAGGTTCAATTTAAATCCTTCAGTCACCCCTTTTACAAGGTTGGCTATCAGGGCACGATACAAACCATGCATTGCACGGTGGCGGATCTGGTCAGTCGGGCGATTAATCAAAACCTCGTTATCTTTTACTTCAATAGTAATATCACGATCGATCGGCTGCTTCAGTTCACCTTTTGGACCTTTTACGGTAACCACGTTATCTTTTCCAACTGAAACGGTTACTCCTGCTGGAATAGAAACCGGTTTTTTACCTATACGAGACATACAAAATAGTTTTTGTTGTGTTTGTTGTTAATGATTGGGATCGGTCAGACGGATATAGGACGCCTTAATGTATCTCCAACCAGTTATATGTTTAATGCGCATAAATATTGCGCTAGTAAATGTTTAGTGGATATAGCACAGTACTTCACCACCAACATTCTGGGCCTTGGCTTCCTTGTCGGTCATAACACCTTTAGAGGTAGAAATGATAGCAACACCTAAACCATTTTTTACACGCTGGAATTCCAGTGGCTTTGCATACTGGCGTAAACCAGGACGACTTACTCTTTCAAGGCTTTGAATAGCAGGTTGTTTGGTAGAAGGATCGTACTTAAGGGCAATTTTAATTACACCTTGCTTATTGTCATCTTCAAATTTGTACTTCAGGATATAGCCTTTATCGTACAAAATTTCAGTGATACGCTTTTTCAGGTTAGAAGCAGGGATTTCAACAATCCGGTGACCAGCCATTTGTGCATTACGAATGCGGGTCAGGAAATCTGCTATAGGATCAGTAACCATTGTTATAAATGAGTTGTAGTTTGAAAATTGTTTTACAATGAGATATCCTATTCGATATCAACACGGGAAATTACCAGCTGGCTTTTGTTATACCCGGAATTTTACCATTCAAAGCCATTTCACGGAACATCACACGGGATAACCCGAAATACCTCATGTATCCTTTTGGACGTCCAGTCAACTGACAACGATTTTTCAGCCGTACGGGAGAAGCATTACGAGGCAATGCATCCAGCCCCTGATAATCACCAGCAGCTTTCAGTGCAGTACGCTTTTCAGCGAACTTAGCAACCATTGCTTCCCTTTTTCTTTGCCTGGCTTCTATCGATTTCTTTGCCATCTTTCTGTTTATTTAAAAATTAAGATTGGGTTTCGCCTTTTTTAGCGTTTTTGAACGGCATACCCAATTCTTTGAGCAGCTCGTAAGCTTCTTCATTGGTTTGGGCAGTAGTAACAAAAGTGATATCCAGGCCCGTGATCTTATTCACCTTATCAATGTCGATTTCGGGGAAAATGATCTGCTCGGTTACACCAAGTGTATAGTTACCACGTCCGTCGAATGCTTTCTCGCTCACACCCTTGAAGTCACGCACGCGCGGCAGGGAAACAGCAATCAGGCGATCCAGGAATTCAAACATCTTCTCACCGCGAAGGGTAACACGTGCGCCAATGGGCATATGCTTACGCAGTTTAAAGTTTGAGATATCCTTTTTAGACATAGTAGCCACAGCTTTCTGACCAGTAATCGTCGATAGTTCATCAACTGCGATATCTACCAATTTCTTATCAGCAACAGCACCATTTACACCCCTGTTGAGGCATATTTTTGTCAGCTTTGGAGCTTCCATTACGGTAGTGTAGCCAAATTTTTTCATTAAGGCAGGTACAACTTCGTTTTTGTACTTGTCTGCCAGACGCGGAGTATATTTAACGGTACTCATTATTTAATTACCTCCCCTGATTTTTTAGAAACACGAACTAGCTTACCTTCCTGGCGGGTACGCTTTACCTTGGTAGCAGCACCTGCTTTAGCATCCCACAACATGATGTTGGAGATATTAATGGGTGCCTCTTTTTTTACAATACCACCTTTGGTATTCTGGGCAGACGGCTTGGTATGCTTGGTGATGATGTTCACACCTTCTACCAATACGCGGCCTTTATCTACGATAACTTCAAGAACCTTCCGGGGTTTCTTCAGGTCTTTGTCGTCACCGGTGATAACCACCACCGAGTCGCCTTTTTTAATGTTGTATTTCGCTTTGAATCTTGTGTTCATGTAGATTCTATTTATCTATTTATCACTTATTTTACTAGCCCATGCTCCCATTCGGGGCGCAAAGGTACGATTATAATACTTCCGGAGCAAGAGAAATAATCTTCATATATCCCTTGTCGCGCAGTTCCCTGGCAACAGGTCCGAAAATACGAGTACCGCGGGGCTCATCCGCATTGTTCAACAATACCACTGCATTGTCGTCGAAGCGGATATAAGAACCATCTTTACGGCGTAACTTGTTCTTGGTACGAACAATTACCGCTTTGGTAACCGTACCCTTTTTGATACCGCCGGCAGGAATAGCGTCTTTAACAGTCACCACGATCTTATCTCCGATCTTGGCATAATCCTGTCCACTGTTTCCCAGTACACGGATTACAAGCACCTCTTTGGCACCACTGTTATCAGCTACATTCAATCTGCTTTCTTGCTGAATCATTGTAAATTAGTTTATCAATTAGTAATGTAGAACAGAGGGATTATTTCACTTTCTCCAGTATTTCAACCATTCTCCAGCGCTTCGTTTTGCTCAGCGGGCGGGTTTCCATAATCCGGACAGTATCACCAATACTGCACTCGTTCTTTTCATCGTGTGCATGGAATTTGGTGGTCTTTTTCACGAACTTACCGTAGATAGGGTGCTTCACCTTTCTTTCCACTGCAACAGTAACGGTCTTTTCCATTTTGTTGCTGGTTACCACACCAATCCTTGTTTTACGCAAATTTCTTTCAGCCATTGTTATTCGTTTTAGCTTATTCGCTTGTTGAGTACACCTGGTTGCTGCCTATTAGGCAGTGGCCAGTTTTTTGGTTAATTCCGTTTTCAAACGGGAAATATCCCTGCGCAGCGAGCGGATGCTCATTGGGTTCTCCAGCGGTGTTATCGCATGGGCGAACTCCAGTTTCTTCAGGCGCAGTTCATCTTCCTGGATACGAGCCCTGAGATCAGTCAGACTCATGTCTTTCAGGCTGGTAACGAAATCGATTTTCTTTGACATCTTATGGTCGATTTTTGTTGTTAAGGAATGTTATGACTGCAGCTCCCTGCGAACCACAAATTTTGTCTTAATGGGAAGCTTCTGTGCTGCCAGTTCCATTGCTTCCTTGGCTACATCTTCAGTTACGCCATCGCATTCGAAAAGAATACGTCCAGGCTTCACAACGGCAGCCCAATGATCGGGGTTACCTTTACCTTTACCCATCCTCACTTCAGCAGGTTTGCGGGTAATAATTTTATCAGGGAAAATGCGGATCCAGACATTTCCTTCTCTTTTCATAGAGCGGGTCATGGCCTGACGGGCACTTTCAATCTGGCGGTCGGTCATCCACACGGTTTCCAAAGCTTTCAATCCGAACGAACCAAATGACAGGTTAGTACCACGCTTTGCATCACCTTTTACAGGCATCTTCTGCATTTTCCTGTGCTTCGTTCTTTTAGGTTGTAACATCTTTATTCAATTTGACAATGTTCTTTAATTGGTTGCTTACCACACTTAGTTCCTGCGTCCACCTCTGTCTCCTCCACCGCCGCGATTACGGTCACCACCGCCACCGCCTCTGCGCTCTCCGCCACCACCACGGTGGTCACGGTCTCCGCGACGATCATCTTCACGACGTTCTCTCCTATCGCTCAGAGCACCTTCCTTACCACCAATGAAGTTGGGGTTCAGATCGCGCTTAGCCAGTACTTCTCCTTTACAGATCCATACCTTGATTCCGATTTTACCATATACAGTCAGGGCAAATAAACTAGCATAATCTATATCCATCCGCAGGGTATGCAGAGGCGTACGACCTTGCTTTATTTCCTCGGAACGGGCAATTTCTGCACCACCCAAACGGCCACTTACCTTGATCTTGATTCCTTCTGCACCCATACGGAGGGCAGATGCAATCGCCATCTTGATGGCACGCTTATAGTTAATACGGTTTTCAATTTGTTTTGCGATAGTATCGGCAACGATGTTTGCATCCAGCTCCGGACGACGAATCTCCAGGATATTGATCTGCACATCATCTTTACCAGTCAGTTTCTTCAACTCTTCCTTAATACGATCTACCTCATTACCACCTTTACCAATGATAATACCAGGCTTGGACGTATGGATGGTAATAATCAGCTTACCCAGGGTACGCTCAATAACAATTTTAGAGATACCTCCTTTGTTGATACGCGCCATCAGGTAGGTACGGATCTTATGATCCTCAATCAACTTGGTAGAGTAATCTTTCTTACTGCCAAACCAGTTGCTTTCCCATCCGCGGATGATTCCCAACCTTGCACCAATAGGATTTGTTTTCTGACCCATGTGTTTGGTATATTAAATTTATTCGAATGAATTATTTAGAATCTACAATTACTGTAACGTGATTGCTGCGTTTGCGAACACGATACCCACGACCCTGGGGGGCCGGACGCATACGCTTCAATGTTCTCGCACCATCCACAAAAATGGTTTTTACCACCAGTCTGGTTTCATCACCACCTTCGTTAGCCTGCTTCCAGTTGCTGATTGCACTCACCACCAGCTTACGTAAAGGAACCGCCGGGTGTTTTGCATTGTGTTCCAGAATCGCAAGGGCTTTCTCTACTTCCATGCCGCGCACTAGGTCAGCCAGCAAACGCATTTTCCTGGGCGATGTGGGGTAATTATTTAGTTTAGCTACTGCTTCCATGTTTATAAGATTCTTGATTCAGTTAAACTGAACCGTTAATGAATTACATTTTCTTGCTTGAGTGTCCCTTGAAATTCCTGGTTGGTGCAAACTCACCTAATTTATGTCCCACCATGAATTCAGTTACATATACAGGGATGAACTTGTTGCCATTGTGCACAGCAAAAGTGTGACCCACGAAATCAGGAGAAATGGTAGAGCGGCGGCTCCAGGTTTTTAAAACACCTTTCTTGGATTTACCATCGGTCATATCCAAAACCTTCTTCTCCAGTTTAGTGTCGATGTAAGGACCTTTTTTAATTGAACGAGCCATATCTCGATTTTAGATTTTAGCTTTGATAGTTTTATTTACTGGATAACTTCTTACCGTTCTTGCGTTGGATAATCAGTTTATCTGAACCCTTATGCTTGCGGGTCTTCAGACCTTTAGCATATTTACCGGTCCGGCTTCTTGGATGACCACCTGAAGCCCTTCCTTCACCACCACCCATAGGGTGATCAACAGGGTTCATGGCAACACCACGGTTACGCGGTTTAATACCTTTCCAACGATTCCTACCTGCCTTACCCATGCTCTGCAGACTATGGTCACTGTTCGAAGCAACTCCAACTGTAGCATAACAATTGATCAATACCTTCCTCAACTCACCGGAAGGCATTTTCAATACGGCATATTTTTCTTCCTTATTACTCAACTGCGCAGAAGTTCCTGCACTACGGGCAATCTTCCCACCCTGGCCAGGTTGCATCTCAATATTATGAACCACCGTACCCAAAGGCATGTTTTTCAGCATCAGTGCATTACCCAGCTCAGGAGCAACAGCATCGCCGCTGATTACTTCAGCACCAACCTGTAAACCGTTCGGGGCCAGGATATATCTTTTTTCACCATCAGCATAATTCAATAACGCGATGAATGTGGTACGGTTTGGATCATATTCAATAGAAGCAACCTTAGCAGGAATTTCCTTCTTGTTGCGCTTGAAATCTATAATACGGTACATTTTTGCATGTCCGCCACCTATATATCGCATACTTCTGCGACCCTGGGCGTTACGTCCACCAGTTCCACTCTTCGCTTCAAGAAGGCTTTTCTCAGGAGCATCCGTGGTAATTTCAGCATACGCGTTTCCTATTCTCCAACGCGTACCGGCTGTCATCGGTTTGTATTTTCTTAATGCCATTTTTATTTGCTTTTAACTGCGAACTTCTCAGCGTCGCATACTTTAATTTTTGTTGTCTTAAACTGCACCGTAAAGGTCAATCGTCTCCCCTTCTGCTACGGTAACAAGTGCCTTTTTATAGGCTGGCTTCTGTCCCTTGATAAAACCTGCCTTGGTAAAACGGGTTTTGTTTTTTCCTGGAACCACAGCTGTATTCACGTCTACAACAGTTACACCATAAAAGGTTTCTATTGCTTTTTTGATTTCCAGCTTGTTTGCCTTCCTGTCTACTTTAAAAGCAAAACGACGCAGGCTTTCCTGCTGGGCATTTGCCTTCTCAGTTAAAATCGGCTTTATCAGAACTTCAGAAAGTTTCATTTCTTTCTATTTATTAATGTAATAATTATGCGTTTTCTTCAACATCTGCTTCAGTGAAAACCTTCGCAGCGCTTTCACTTAATACCAGCACCTGTGCATTCACGATATCGTATGTATTCATATCGCTCAGCAATGCACCTTCCACAGACGGAATATTGCGCAGGCTCAGGTATGCATTCTCACCATTTTCAGGCAGGATGAACAATGTCTTTTTACCGGCAATGTTCAGCGCTTTCAATACTCCGGTGATTGCCTTTGTTTTTGGTGTTTCTATAGCCAGGTCCTCAAGAATTACAATGGCATTTTCTTTTGCCTTGTAAGCCAGTGCAGACATTTTGGCCAGGTCCTTTACCTTACGGTTCAGTTTGAAACTGTAATCGCGGGGCTTTGGTCCGAAGATTGTACCACCACCCTTATACAAAGGGTTACGGATATTACCTTTACGCGCACCACCAGTACCTTTTTGCTTGTGCAGCTTACGGCTGGCACCCTTCACTTCCATCCGGGTTTTAACTTTATGCGTACCCTGGCGTTGTGCGGCCAGGTATTGCTTTACAGAAAGATAGATCACATGGTCATTCGGCTCTACACCGAAGATCTCTTCCGGCAACTCAATGGTTCTTCCGGTCTTTTTACCTTCTATATTTAATACATCTACTTGCATCGTACTTCAGATTAAATGGTTTACTTCTGGATAAAAACGATAGAACCAATGTGGCCGGGAACTGAACCACTAACCAGGATATAATTCTGTTCAGGAAATATTTTCAGGATTTTCAGCCCCTTCAATTTAACACGGTCATTACCCATACGGCCGGCCATGCGCATACCCTTCATAACGCGGGATGCATCTGAAGAGTTACCCAGTGAACCCGGAGCACGCTGACGATCATGCTGGCCATGTGAAGCTTCACCAACACCATGGAATCCGTGGCGCTTTACAACACCCTGAAAACCCTTACCCTTGGTTTGACCAACTATTTCAACTTTATCGCCTTCTGCGAAAATTTCGGTAGTTATGGTTTCGCCCAGCGCTTTCTCAATTGAGAAATCACGGAATTCTTTTACGAAACGCTTGGCAGCAGTTTGTGCCTTAGAGAAGTGATTTGCTTCGGCTTTTGTAGTATGCTTTTCTTTCTTGTCGCCGAATGCGAGTTGCAGTGCACTGTACCCGTCAGACTCTTTGGTCTTAACCTGGGTAACCACACATGGACCAGCTTCAATGATGGTGCAAGCAGTTTGCTTGCCATCAGGACTGAAAATGCTGGTCATCCCAATCTTTTTTCCAATAATTCCTTTCATTTAATTACCATTTGTGCCGCATGGTTAAAAGGACATTCCCACTAACAACGCCTGCCTGGCCCCTGGAGGAGCCAATGCGACTTGCTGAAGGAGGACTTCAATCCCCGTTTGCCATCGACCTTTTCTGTTGTTCAGCTATTGCTGCCTGCGCAGTTTTTACTGATGGAAGTACCGATGGTAAACAAACCCTGAACGGCTTGTTCATATTTACTTTTACTAATTAATGAATGATAAAGGATTTCATTTTATGATTTGCCTTTTCACCCAACCCCAGCGCTCTTTTCTTTCGCCGGCAGCGAAATTGAGAGATAGGGCAGTTATTTATAAGAACTAGTTGTTCGCTTCTGCGAATCTTACGTAACAAAACTGTTACGCCTTAATTTCCACTTCTACACCTGAAGGCAGATCCAGCTTGCTCAGCGCATCTACAGTTCTTGAAGAAGACGTGTAGATATCCAGCAAACGCTTGTGCGTACACAGTTGGAACTGCTCACGGGCTTTTTTATTCACGTGGGGAGAACGTAATACAGTGAAGATTTTCTTCTGAGTAGGTAAAGGTATAGGACCCGTTACTACTGCTCCTGTGCTACGAACTGTTTTAACGATCTTCTCAGCAGATTTATCTACCAAATTGTGATCGTAAGACTGCAATTTTATTCTGATTCGCTGTGACATACCAATTATCCCAAAACTTTAATTGGGAGTGCAAAGGTAACGGTAGTTTTCTTTATCACAAAAGATTTTTGAGAATTTTTACAGCTAAATCCTGAAAAAATACGCCTTTAACTATATTTCCGGCCGCATTATCACTCCCCAACCAATTTTCGCAGCAGCCTGGATAACAAGTATGTGCAAATACCCAGCAAAAATAGAGCAATTATTACCGGTATAAAAAGGCTGGCTATTGATCCCGTCATTGCGACAAGATTTTCTCCGGTCGCAAAAAAACCATTTCCCATGCCGCCGGTAGTTTTGGAAGACAATAACCGTAAAAGTCCCGAACCAACCTGTATGGTACCGGCAGTTGCCCCTCCTGCCAATAAACCCAAAACCCATTTCAGCATCGGATCCAATCCGGCAACCGGCAAAACCGTGGCCGCAATACAAGTGCCCGCAATAATAGCCAACGGGGCAGCTATTGTATCTAACAAGTTGTCTATGAAGGCAATATAATAAGCTGCAATCTCTAATACAGCAGCGGTGGCAAAACAGACAATGGCAGGAACCGTTCCCAGCCATTCCATTCCGGCATTTACCGGTATCCATTTAAAATTAGCAGCAATTGCGGCAACCAAAAGGGGAATAAATACCCTGAATCCGCAACAGGCGCTTAATCCTATTCCAAGGGCAATTGCTGTAAGGATATTACCGTGCACCAGGTGGACAATTTTTTTGTAAGAATTGGGTATATAAGGTGCTCAGGTGGTCAAAAGTACCCTCGCCTTCAGAAATGCTGTGGGTCCTGTTAGGGTAACTCATCATCTGGAACTGCTTATTGTACCGGATCAATTCATTGACAAGCATTTCAGCATTGTTGTAATGTACGTTGTCATCACCTGTCCCATGTATATACAGTAATTTACCCCTCAGGTTTTTAGCGTAGGTAATAGGGGATCCTTTTACAAAATCTTCCCGGTTTTCCTGTGGAAGACCCATATACCTTTCCTGGTAGATATTGTCATAGGTCAACTGGTTACCGACCGCAGCAATGGCAATACCTGTCTTATATATTTCCGGGTACTGGAACATCAGGTTAAGGGTTGCTGACCCGCCACCACTCCAACCCCAGACCGCTACCCTGGATGTATCTATATAAGGTAATTTCAAAATTTCCCTGGCTGCCATTGCCTGGTCGCCGATATTTACCAACCCGATTTTACGGTATACCGATTTCCGCCAGGCCCTACCCTTCGGCACCGGTGTGCCACGATTGTCTATTGATACATAGATATACCCATCTTCAACAAGGTTGCCCCTGTAAAGGAAATTCATACCAGCACCATATTCATCTTTTGCAGTTTGTCCCCATGGTTCAGTATACACATAAAACAATACCGGGTATTTTTTAGTGGAATCAAAATTAGCCGGGCGGGCCATCCAGGCATCCATGGTAATCCCATTTTCCGTTTTTATAGTAAAAAAGCGGACAGGTGATTTTGCTTTGTCGGCTTTTGCTAATGCACCTGATACAGATGCACTTCCAGCAATTGGCTGGTGTGTATTCAACACAATTAATTCCTTTACCGGTGGCGTATAGTAATTTGAAAAACTATGTTGTGCATACCCTGCCCCAGGTGCGATATTGTAATCATGAGAACCGGCTTGGGAATCCGGGCTAACCCTTTCCGGTTCACTGCTGCCGTCTAATTTTGAGCGGTATAAATAACTTTGGGTCGCATTTTCAGGGGAAGCAAGGTAATAAATAAAACCACCGGCTTCATCGACCAGTGAAATATCCATTACATCAAAATTTCCCTTTGTAACCAGGGTTTCAGATTTGCCATCGCGACTAACCCGGTACAAATGCCGCCAACCATCTTTCTCGGTAGCCCAGATGAATTCCTTACCCTGGTTAATCCAGTCCCATCCGCCATACGTATAATCCTGGTCCCAGGAAGGAAGGATATCTATCCAACCCGCATCTTTTTCTTCATAGATTGTTTTTACAGCACCAGTTGCAGCTGAACAAAGCAGTAGCTTGGAATCCTGTTGCTTGCGGTCCAGGTATTGCACAATTACTTCAGCGCTGTTAGCCGCCCATTCCATTCTTGGTGCATAATTGCCCCGGTCCTGGTTATAGGGAATATTCATCCAGCGTGTAGCCTTACCATCAGCCCCGACAACACCAATTTTAAAGGAGGATGGCTTTTCGCCCGCAATGGGATATTCGACCGGTTTTGCAAACGGATAAATAGAGTCTGTGTTATTGAGCATCAGGTAATCTTTTGTTGCATTGGCTTGTATCTGCCAATAAGCAATAAACCTGCTGTCAGGAGACCACCTGAATCCATCGCGGCAAAAAAACTCTTCCTCATATGCCCAGTCGAAAGTGCCATTGATCAATTTACGGTTCCCCCCTTTTGTTACTTGTGTAATATGCCCGGAAGCCAGATCTTCAACATAAATATTGTAGTTGCTCACGTAAGCCACTTTTTTACTATCTGGTGAATATTTGGCAAACATCAACGAAGATGCAGGCAATGATTTTCCGAGTTTCCTCGCAAGTTTAGTTTCCAGGTTAAGCACGTAATAATCGCCCCGGGTTTCATATCGCCACACTTTTTTAGCATTGGTAAAAACGAATACCTTTTGCATGTCAGGTGAAAAACTGTAATTATTAATATGCATTGGTTCACTTGCATTGGAAAGTGTTACCATCGATTTATCGAGGATCACTTTCCGGGTCATTTCCGGTAACTGGTAACTCACAATCTCACTGTTTTCAATAATGGTGTAAGATTTACCATCTTTAGCCCATTGAAAACCCCGTTGGCAAAATGCCGATGAAATTGACATAATTGTCACCATGCAAATAAACAGTGCGCGCATAATAATTAAAATTAAGATTACAATTTAGGGTTTCTGGAAACATAAAAAAAGGGCTGTCAAAAATGACAGCCCTCCAGGTATTTATAATCCTTTAATTATGCATTCACTTTACCCTTCACCTTTGCAATCACTTCTTCAGCGATATTATTAGGTGCTGGGGCATAATGGGAGAATTCCATTGTAGAAGATGCACGTCCTGAACTCAGTGAACGTAACTGTGTTACATAACCGAACATTTCACTCAGCGGTACTTTGGCTTTGATCACCTGAGCACCGGCACGGCTGTCCATGCCTTCCATCATACCACGACGACGGTTAAGGTCACCCGTAACATCACCCATGTATTGGTCTGGAGTAACCACTTCCACTTTCATAATAGGCTCCAGCAATACGGGTTTAGCTTTACGGGCAGCTTCACGGAATGCTTGTTTGGCACAAAGTTCAAATGACATTGCATCGGAGTCAACTGCGTGGAAGCTTCCATCAAATACACGAACCTTCATGTTCACTACTGGATAGTTGGCCAATACACCATTCGCCATGGACAACTGGAATCCTTTCTGAATAGCCGGAACAAATTCACGGGGAATTGATCCACCGAAAATATCGTTCACAAACTGGTAACCCTGACCAGGGTTAGCTGCCAGCCATTCCGGATCAGCTGCACTGAGTTCAAATACGATGTCGGCGAATTTACCACGACCACCGGTTTGTTTTTTCAGGGTTTCACGGTGCTCAACGCGACCAGAGAAGGCCTCTTTATAAGCAACCATCGGGTTACCCTGGTTAACTTCAACTTTGAATTCACGGCGCATACGGTCGATGATGATCTCCAGGTGTAATTCACCCATTCCACGAAGGATAGTCTGGCCTGTTTCTTCATCGGTATTTACTCGAAGTGTAGGATCTTCTTCAACAAGTTTGGCAATAGCCATACCCATCTTATCAACATCAGCCTGAGTTTTTGGCTCTACTGCAATAGCGATTACCGGCTCAGGGATAAACATATTCTCAAGGGTGATCGGATGATTTTCATCACACAATGTATCACCGGTTTTGATCTCTTTAAATCCAACAGCTGCACCAATATCACCTGCTTCGATAAAATCGATTGGGTTTTGTTTGTTGGCAAACATCTTCATTATACGGCTGATCCTCTCCTTCTTGCCACTTCTAACATTCAAAACATATGAACCGGCATCAAGGTGGCCGGAATATACCCGGAAGAATGCCAAACGACCAACAAACGGATCGGTCATGATCTTAAAGGCCAAGGCGGCAAATGGCTCCTTCGGATCCGCTTTACGGCTGATTTGTTCACCGGAATTTGGATCCGTACCGACAGTATCAGGAATATCTACAGGAGAAGGCAGGTAACGGCATACCGCATCCAGCGCAGTTTGAACACCTTTATTTTTAAAAGAAGATCCGCACATCATCGGCACGATACTCAGGTCTATCGTAGCTTTACGGATGGCTTCGTGCATTTCATCTTCAGTGATCGAGTTCGGATCATCAAAGAATTTCTCCATCAGCCTGTCATCATATTCAGCAACTGCTTCTACCAGGCTTGCCCTCCACTCTTTAGCTTCTTCAAGCATATCAGCTGGAACTTCAATTTCATCAAAAGTCATTCCTTCTGTTTCCATATGCCAGATGATGCCTTTCATTTTGATCAGGTCAACCACACCTTTGAAATCATCTTCAGCACCTATTGGTAATTGAAGTGGTACTGCTTTTGATCCCAGCATTTCTTTAACCTGCTTCACAACATTCAGGAAATCTGCACCTGAACGGTCCATTTTATTCACAAATCCGATACGTGGAACACCATAACGATTTGCCTGGCGCCAAACAGTTTCAGATTGAGGTTCTACACCATCAACGGCAGAGAATAACGCAATAAGACCATCCAATACACGCATGGAACGCTCTACCTCAACAGTAAAGTCAACGTGACCTGGTGTATCGATAATGTTGAATGCATATTTTTTTGTATTGGCATCCACTGTTCCTTTAACAGTTGGGAAATTCCACTGGCAGCTTACGGCAGCAGAGGTAATGGTAATACCCCTCTCTTTTTCCTGCTCCATCCAGTCGGTAGTAGCGGCACCATCATGCACCTCACCAATACGATGAATCATACCTGTATAGCGGAGGATACGCTCCGTTGTAGTGGTTTTTCCGGCATCAATGTGAGCCGCAATACCAAAGTTTCTTTGAAATCTTAAGTCTGCCATTGTTATATGTTAAATAGTTAAGCTCCTGTTATGCCGGAACCAGGCCGGCACGATGGATAAATGACATGAAAAGCCAAAAACCCATTTTGGAGCGCAAAGGTAAGAATTCAAAATGAAAAATCAGGACTTGTTAATAAATTAAAGAAAAATAACATTTGTATGAATCGATATGGTCAAAGTAACCAACATGATATCCACTTTTTAAAAATAAGCGCTAAAAAAACAACTGACATATTGGTAGTTATGTACAAGCAATGTAAATTTAGAAATCTTTCATTGTTAACCCATTTCTCACTAAAAATCAGACACTAATATGCCCACAAAAAAGAAGGCCGTTAAAAAAGCTGCGGCCAAAAAGGCAGTAAAAAAAGCTATTGTTAAAAAAGCTGTTAAAAAAGCCGTTGCCAAAAAAGCTGTTAAAAAAGCTGTGGTAAAGAAAGCTGTGAAAAAAGCCGTTGTTAAAAAAGCGGTTAAAAAAGCAGTGGTTAAAAAAGCGATTAAAAAAGCAGTGGTTAAAAAGGCTGTGAAAAAAGCTATCGTTAAAAAGATTGTAGCGAAAAAAGCTGTTGCAGCAGTTAAAAAAGCTGTTGTTAAAAAAGCCGTAGCCAAAAAAGCGCGCAGGGCCGTTGCTAAAAAAGTAATTGCTGCTGTTCAACCAGTGCTTCCGATTGTCGATACTCCGGCAACTGACACGCCTTCTACAGAGACTGCCTCCAGTTAAGATATTTTACTACAAAATACAAAGCCATCAACAAGAATGCTGATGGCTTTTTTATTTTCAGGAAAAACCTGCGTTATCAGGTGGCCCAGGCTTTATCTCCTTTTTTATAGGGAATACACCCTTCATATTTTCCAGGTACAGGCACATAGCGCAATGCTTGTGTAGCGCCAATCTCAGAAGTAAAATAGCCCTGTAGTGTCAGGTCTTTCATGAGCTTGAAATAATGTGGGGGGTCTTCCGGCTTTTTCTTGCCGGAATATTCTTTCTGTTCTTTATCCAGCTCAGTAAGCAGTTCTTTCTTTTGCTGCGGATCCAGTTTCATAAACCCTTTACCGAACTTCTTTTCACTGGCTGTGCCCAGGGCTGCGATGCCGTCTACAAATATTTTCTGGTTAGTTTCATCATAACAGTCAGTTACCATAACCTTCATGAAGGCGCCTACTTTTGCAGCTTTGGCGCCTGGTGTATTTGTAGTGGGAATAATGGTTTCAGCCACTTCGTCCAGAAGGGCAATTTCATCGGCAGTAAAATCCGTTGGCGACGCCTTTTTTTCTTCAGCAGGCTTACAACCAGTCAAAAGGCCTGAACCTACCATAGTTCCACCTACGATGACGGCAACTGCAGAAACAGCTTCTCTTCTATTCATAGTGTTTTATTTTATCGGTTATACTTTACAGTTATAAATTACCTTTTTTCAATTCAGATACAGCATGATCGGCTGCGCGTGCAGTTAATGCCATATAAGTTAGTGATGGATTCACGCAGGATGCTGAAGTCATACAGGCACCATCAGTTACAAATACGTTCTGAGCATCCCAAACCTGGTTCCAGCCATTCAGTACGGATGTCTTCGGGTCTTTGCCCATCCTGGCTGTACCCATTTCATGAATACCGCGACCTGGTGTTCCATCTCCATCCCTTTTCTGTATATTCTTAACTCCGGCTGCTTCCATCATTTCAACTGCATCATTCAATATATCCTTGCGCATCTTTAACTCATTCTCCTTTAATTCGCAGTCGATAGCCAGAACATTCAATCCCCATTTATCCTTCTTTGTTTTATCAAGGGTAACCTTATTTTCATGGTAAGGTAACATTTCCCCGAAACCTCCAATGCCCATGGTCCAATGACCCGGTTCTGTTAGTGCTTCCTTAAATTCTGCTCCTATATTGAATTCAGGAATTTCCCTGGCCCATCCCTGGCGGCTTGCACCACCCTGGTAACCAAAGCCACGAACATAATCGCGCTTTTCCCCAAAGAGGTTACGGTACCTTGGAATATAAATACCATTCGCACGGCGACCAAAGTAATACTGGTCTTCATAGCCTTCCACCAGCCCGCCTGCATAAACACCTAAGTGGTGGTCCATAAGGTTATGGCCCAGTGCATTGCTGCTGCTGCCTAAACCATCGGGCCAGATATCTGTAGCTGAATTCATAAGTATCCAGGTAGAGTTGAGGGCTGATGCATTCACGAACACAATCTTTGCAAAGTACTCGTATGTCTTGTTGGTTTCTGCATCCAGAACTTCTACCCCTTTTGCTTTTTTGGTATCCTTATCGTACAGGATTTTCGTAACGATTGAAAAAGGCCGGAGGGTGAGTTTACCCGTTGCCATAGCTGCAGGTAAGGTAGCAGATTGTGTGCTGAAATAGGCGCCAAAGGGGCAACCCAGCCAGCATTTATTGCGGTACTGGCAATTTGTACGGTTATTATGCGGAACAGTAAGGTTTGCGCTTCTTCCCATAATAAAAGGACGCTTACCATTAAATGCTTTTTCGATCCTGGTCCTGACATCTTTTTCAACACAATTCATTTCCATAGGAGGCAGGAACTCACCGTCAGGCAATTGCGGCAGTCCTTCTTTTGCCCCGTTTACACCGGCAAATTTTTCTGCATAGCTATACCAGGGCGCAATATCCTTATAGCGGATTGGCCAGTCAACCCCGTGGCCATCCTGTGCATTGGCTTCAAAATCAAAATCACTCCAGCGATAGCTCTGGCGCCCCCAGGTAAGTGAACGCCCACCTACCTGATAACCCCTGAACCAGTCGAAACGCTTTACCTCAGTATATGGAGACTCCTTCTCATTCACCCAAAAACTAAGGTTTGTTTCATTGAGCGGGTAATCCCTTTTCAGCACCGGGTAATTCGCTATCATTTCCTGGGTCCTTCCGCCCCGGTGCGGGAAATCCCAGGGGTGTTTATTCGCGCTGACGTAATCTTTAATATGCTCAACATTCCTTCCCCTTTCCAGCATAATGACCTTCAGCCCTTTTTCGGTCAATTCCTTTGCGGCCCAACCTCCACTGATTCCGGAGCCAATTACGATTGCGTCATAAGTATTATCAGCCATAGCAGTTTTTTTAGTAGTTTGTTTATAAATATAATCTCAATACGGTAGCTTTCCCATCAATTGATGCAGATTAACCATCGTTAAACATCACATAATTGAACAGCTTTCCTTAAAGAAGCGATTTTATCTGTTGCAGTGGGAATGAATTCCTGCGCTACATAACCTTTGAAGCCGGTTGCGACTATTGTTTTCATAATTGCTGGATAATACAGTTCCTGGCTTTCGTCAATTTCATGACGGCCAGGGTTACCGCCGGTGTGGTAATGCCCGAAATACTGGTGGTTATTCTGTATAGACCGCATGATGTCTCCTTCATCGATCTGCATGTGGTAGATATCGAACAGCAATTTAAAATTTGGCGAATCCAGCCTTTTACAGAGTTCAATACCCCAGACCGATTTATCACACATGTAATCCTTATGGTCTACCCGGCTGTTCAACAATTCCATTTGCAGGATGATGCCGTTTTTCTCAGCATGCGACAGGATTTTCTTAAGCCCTTCTACAGAATTCTTCAACCCCGTTTCATCATCCATACCATTCCTGTTTCCACTGAAACAAATCAGGTTCTTATAGCCTGCCTTTGCAGCCAGTGAAATAACGTCAGTATAGTTTTTTACAAGTGTGTCATGGTTTTCTTTGTGGTTAAACCCATCTACCAGGTTTATTTCCGCACCATTGCACATGGAGGAATCCAGTCCGTATTTGCGAAGGGTTTCCCAATCCTTAGGACCAACCAGGTCAATTGCTTTAAGTCCAATGTCCTTTGCGGCTGTACATAATTCATCCAGAGTCAAATGGCCATATGTCCACCTGCACACAGAATGGTTAATATTCCCTTTCATATTGTGATGTTCAGCTTGTTCAGAGCAGGAAGCCATGCCGGCAATTGGCGCAAATGCAACCCCTGCACCTGCCGCCAGCATTTTTTTAACAGCATCCCTTCTAGAGTTTTCTGTATTCATATAATTATTCATCAGGCTCCTGCAACAGCAACCTTTTTTCTGCTTTTCATAAAAATTACGAGTCCGGTAAATGCCACAACCAGGATAACAGGGATAATTGCGGTGGCCCTTAGAACTTCAGGCCCGGCAGTCAACTGTGCCTGTGCATATTCGGTTGCCTCCGTAGTTCCGGCTGCAGCAGAGCGGTAAGCATCGAGGGTTGCGCCAGCAGGAAGTTTAGCCGCAATCAAACGGTCATAAAAGCCACCCATAAATAAAGTATATATAGATACTGCAAACATACCCGCCCCACCCATCAGGTTCATACCTAATGCACCGGATTTCGGAACATTCTCAGCAATAAAACCAAGCATGGTTGGCCAGAAATAACATACACCTATTCCAAAAATAATGGCTGCGAAATACAATCCATTGCCACTAAGACTGCTTAAAAGGTAAATTCCGAGGGCAGCCATAATTGCAGACATCAGCAGAACCCCCGCAGGAGAAAAACGATGAACAACAGGTTCTGCGAGTCCCCGGCCTACAACCATAACCCCGGTTGTAATGGTTAAGATCAAAATTGCGTTATCAGTAACATTATTCAGCAAAACACCCACCCATTGACCAGTGAATAATTCAGTGATGGCAGTACCAAACATACATACGAACATAAAAACAAAGAGTGGTGTTGCAACAGCTTTATACATTTCTGATGTGGAAACACCCGACGCAACGCGCTCTGTAACTGGAAATTCCAACCGGTAAAACAGGTATCCATAAATAAGTGTAGGAATAATCATCATGGCAACCTGTACCTGCCAGCCTATACCCAACTTATCAAAAAAGAATACAATTAATGTACCGATTACGATACCACCTGGAAACCAAAGGTGGAAATGATTCAGTTTTGTAGTTTTATTATCAGGAAACATGGTTGCCACAAGCGGGTTACAAGCCGCTTCCACAGTACCATTCGCAATTCCTATTAATAAAGTTGAAATGAAAAGCGTCCAGAACCCACCGGCAAAAATGGTCAGTAAAATTCCGGCAAGATGGAAGAAGAAAGCAATAACTAAAAGACGTTTCATACCAATGACATCTACAACCATTCCTCCAATAACTACGGCAAGGGGAAAACCCCAGAAGGCAGTAGCAGCAACAGAGGCAAGTTGGGAAGCGTCAAGGTGGAAATCTACTCCCAGGCGGCTTAAAATTCCGGCCCGGATTCCGAAGGAAAGAGACGTGACCAGCAAAGAGAGGCAGCTGGCAACAAATAATTTGTTACGGTTAATTTTGGCTTGCATAACGTTGGTTTAACTCATTCAGAGCAGTTATAAATTTATGGGATTCAAGTGTATTTATGACACTCTTTAACCCGTATTCAAAAAAAAAATAGATACACCACCCCCTATAATCCTATTTTAACCAATTTATCAACTTTTTTATCAGCATCTCCACGGGCATGATTTTCACCACCAGAATTGGTTGAAACCTATTAATTTAGCCGTCTTACTTCATTTAAATACTTTTCTAACGATGGGCGATCTCCAAATAAAAAAACAGCCAACGAATTATGATGTGGTTATTGTAGGCTCCGGTGCCGGTGGTGGTATGGCAGCCTATGTACTCGCTAATGCCGGCTTAAAGGTTTGTTTATTGGAAGCGGGACCTATATTCGATCCTGCGAAAAACAGTTCTCAATTAAAAAATCCCTGGGATTCTCCAAGAAGGGGCGCGAGTACCAAACACAGGCCCTTTGGTGATTTTGATGCTTCTTACTGGGGCTGGGAAATAGATGGTGAACCTTATACTAAAGAAGAAGGAACACAATGGGATTGGTGGCGGGCCCGTATGCTGGGTGGACGGACCAATCACTGGGGCCGGATTTCCCTGCGCTTCGGTCCGAAAGACTTCAAAAGGAAAAGTATTGACGGATTAGGTGACGACTGGCCCATTGGTTATGAAGACATCAAACCATATTATGATAAGATCGACCAGCTGATTGGTGTGTTTGGAACTAATGAAGGCCTGGAAAACGATCCGGATGGATACTTCCTTCCGCCACCCAGACCAAGGTTACACGAATTAATGATCAAAAATGGTGCAACTTCTTCCGGTGTGAAAGTAATTCCTTCACGGTTGTCTATCCTCACCAAAAAAATCAACGATAGCCGGGGGGCCTGCTTCTTTTGTGCACAATGTAACCGCTCGTGCCAGGTTTATGGTGATTTCTCTTCTTCCAGCGTACTGGTTAAACCAGCTATCGCAACCGGAAATGTAGAGGTCGTTCCAAACGCCATGGCCCGTGAAGTAATGACGGATAAAGAAGGCAAAGCAACAGGTGTTGCTTATATTAATAAAATTGATAACCTGGAATACCAGGTGAATGGTAAAGTGGTGATCCTGGCCGCCAGCGCTTGTGAAACATCACGCATCATGCTGAACTCAAAATCAGCACGACATCCAAATGGACTGGCCAATTCAAGTGATGTAGTCGGTCGTTACCTGCATGATTCCACCGGTGCCGACCTCGGCGGTGTACTTCCGACACTCATGGGTCGTAAAAGATACAATGAAGATGGTGTGGGTGGTATGCATATTTATTCACCGTGGTGGCTGGATAACAAAAAGCTCGATTTCCCAAGAGGATACCATATTGAATACTGGGGCGGAATGAGCCAGCCCTCTTATGGTTTTGGAATGGGTATGCAAGACATGAATGGAAAGTACCTGGTGAATGGAAAACAAAAAGAGGCTGGTGGTTATGGGGCATCGCTGAAAGAAGACCAGCGTTTCTTTTATGGAGCCAGCGTAGGTATGGCCGGCCGCGGCGAAGCTATTGCCTATCGCACTAACTATTGTGAGATCGATCCTAATGTGGTAGACAAATATGGTATTCCTGTATTGAAGTTCAATGTGAAGTGGAGTGACCATGAAATCAAACAGGCAAAACATATGAAAGAGACCTTTAAGGAAATCATGCACAATATGGGAGCCATTGTTACCTGGGGTGGAGATGATGGCCCGGAAAATAACTATGGACTTCATTCTCCCGGAAAAATTATCCATGAAGCCGGTACAGCACGGATGGGTAATGATCCTAAAAACTCTGCCCTCAATAAATGGAACCAGGCCCATGATTGTAAAAACCTCTTCGTTGTTGATGGTGCGGCCTTTGTTTCGCAGGCAGACAAGAATATTACCTGGACAATCCTGGCACTATCCATGCGAGCCAGTGAATATATCATTGACCAATTGAAAAAACAAAATATCTAATAAATACAGTACAAAATGGACAGAAGGAAATCGCTTAAAGCCATTGCGCTGGGCACGCTATCAACTGGCATTTTATTAGATGCCTGTAAAGAGGCTGATAAAAAAACAACGGCCGATACTGCTCCTGCAGCTATTGGCCTGGGGCCAGACAGGATGGAAGAAGAGAAGGCTTACCTGGTAAAGCTGAATGCAGAAAAATTCTTCAACGACCATGAACTTGCCACAATCACCATACTGGGTGATATTATCATTCCAAAAGATGAAGTGAGTGGAAGTGCATCGGATGCTAAAGTGACCGATTTTATTGAATTCATTGTAAAAGACATGCCGGAACACCAAATCCCCATGAGGGGAGGTTTGCGCTGGCTTGATCTGCAGTGTTTAAAACAATTTGAAAAAGCGTTTATTGATTGCAGTGAAACCCAGCGGATTGCCATGGTTGACCAGATTGCATACCCGGCTAAAGCCAAACCGGAAATGGCACAGGGGGTTTCCTTTTTCAACCTGGTAAGGGACCTGGTATGTACTGGATTTTACACTTCTGAAATTGGTGTAAAGGATATCGGCTACCAGGGGAACAAACCCAACCAGTATAATGGAATCCCTGATGATGTACTGAAACAATACAAACTTGCTTATACCGAGAAGGAATTGAAAGAATGTATAAGCTTTAATGTATAACGTCCAGCGCAATGAGGAGAAAACTTAGGATGGGGATGGTTGGTGGCGGAAGGGACGCCTTTATTGGCGCCGTTCACAGGATTGCTGCCTTTATGGATGGTGAAATTGAAATGGTTTGCGGGGCTTTAAGCAGTAATATTGAAAAAGCCCGGCAAAGCGGGGAAGACCTGCACCTCTCTCCGGAAAGGATCTACGGTTCATATGAAGAAATGGTAACCCGTGAGAAAGAACTTCCTGCTGACCAAAGGATGGATTTTGTTAGTATTGTTACACCCAATCATTTGCATTTCGGTCCTGCAAAAATGGCCATGGAGAATGGTTTTCATGTAGTGCTGGATAAGCCGGCAACTTTCACCCTGGAAGAAGCCAAAACTTTAAAAAAAGTAATTGAAGATACCGGCGCTTTGTTTTGCCTTACGCATACTTATACAGGGTACCCAATGGTGAAAGAAGCTCGCCAGGTCATTGCTTCCGGTAAGCTGGGTAATATCCGTAAAATATACGTAGAATACCCGCAGGGCTGGCTCACCAACTTCCGGGAAGGCAGCAATTATAAACAGGCAGCCTGGAGAACTGATCCCAAAAGGAGTGGAATTTCAGGTTGCATGGGAGATATCGGTACGCACGCATTTAATATGGCAGAGTATGTAAGTGGTCATTCAGTGATTGCAATGTGTGCAGACATGAATATTGTTGTTCCGGGAAGGCTTCTTGATGATGATGGCAGTGTATTGCTTAAGTTTAACAATGGGGTAAGCGGATTTTTATTTGCAACGCAGGTAGCGGCTGGTGAAGAAAATAATATTAAGATCAGGGTTTATGGCGATAAAGCCGGACTTGAATGGAAACAGGAAGATGCCAATTCGCTCCTGCTGAAATGGCTGGAAGAACCAACCCAGATCCTTCGGGCTGGCAATCCTTACCTAAGCAGTTATTCCAGGGCAGGAACCCGCACCCCTGCCGGACATCCGGAAGGATACCTTGAGGCATTTGCAAATATTTACCGCAATTTTGCTTATACCTTAGGTGCAAAATTGGAGGGCAAAAGACCGGAACCGGAATGGACCGATTTTCCCGGTATTGAGGAAGGAATAAGGGGGATGGCATTTATTGAAAACGTTGTACGGAGCGCTGCATCAGAAATGAAATGGCAGCCTTTTGAGGTATGAAACCTCGCCTGTTAAAGGATTTGATTTTAAAAAACTAAATACGCTTAAGAATGACAACATTAAAAGGTCCGGGTATTTTCTTAGCCCAATTTCTTGGCGACAAAGTACCATTCAACAATCTGCAATCTATCTGCCTCTGGGCAGAAGCCCTTGGTTTTAAAGGTGTGCAGATACCGACCTGGGACAGTCGCTGTATTGACCTGCAAAAAGCTGCTGAAAGCAAAACATATGCAGATGAAATCAGGGGAATTGTGGAAGAAAGCGGCTTGCATCTTACAGAATTATCTACGCATTTACAGGGTCAACTTGTTGCAGTCCATCCTGCATACAATGAATTATTTGATGGTTTTGCACCTGAATCAGTAAGGGGGAATGCAAACGCCCGCACAGAATGGGCAGTACAGCAATTAAAATATGCGGCTAAAGCCTCGCAGAACCTGGGACTCAATGCGCACGGTACTTTCAGCGGATCATTATTATGGCACACGGTTTATCCCTGGCCTCAAAGACCAGCCGGATTGGTAGAAACCGGGTTTAAAGAACTGGCAAAAAGGTGGAAACCTATTTTGGATGTCTTTGATGAAAACGGGGTTGACCTTTGCTATGAGATACATCCCGGCGAAGACCTTCATGATGGCGTATCCTATGAAATGTTCCTGAAGGAGGTGAACGATCACCCAAGGGCATGTTTATTGTACGATCCCTCCCATTTTGTATTGCAATGCCTCAATTACCTTGAGTACATTGATATTTATCATGAACGCATCAGGATGTTCCATGTTAAGGACGCAGAATTTAATCCGACCGGACGCCAGGGGGTGTACGGAGGTTACCAAAGCTGGGTCAACAGGGCTGGAAGGTTCCGTTCACTGGGCGACGGGCAGGTGGATTTCGGATCCATTTTCAGCAAACTGGCTGCATACGATTACAAAGGCTGGGCGGTAATGGAATGGGAATGTTGCCTGAAACATCCTGAGGATGGAGCAGCAGAAGGCGCTATCTTTATACAGGATCAGATTATCCGGGTTACAGAAAAAGCTTTTGACGATTTTGCAGGAACAGGATCAGATGAAGCATTTAATAAAAAAATTCTAGGCATTTAATAAACAAACAACAATGAAAAAATTCCTTTTCGTGGCAGGCATCAGCGCCTTCGCCATTGCATGTGCTAGTAACAGTTCTGAAAAAAAAGCAGAAGACAGTAAAGCTACAACTGAGCAGGCAGCACCGGCACCTCCCCCTGCTGCAGCGGATGACAAAGGGGTAGAGCTGATTGCATCCAATGACTGCCTTACCTGCCATAAAGTAAATGAGAAAGCAATTGGTCCGGCTTATTCTGAGGTAGCCAAGAAATATACTGCAGATGATGCTACTATTGCAAACCTTGCCAGCAAAGTTATTAAAGGTGGATCTGGTGTTTGGGGACAGGTTCCCATGACTCCGCATCCGCAATTGTCTGAAGATGATGCAAAGACTATGGTTAAATACGTACTGTCACTCAAAAATCAATAATAACATGGTCCGTAGCTTAACAATCCTTGCCTTTAGCACCCTGTGTCTTGCTGCCTGCAGTTCTTCAAAAAAGACAACTGGAAATAATACGGCAAACAATAGCCTTGGTAAAGATGAAGCTGCTGAAGGCTGGCAATTATTGTTTGACGGCACCAGTACCAGGGGTTGGCATACCTATGGCAAAACTGCAGCCAGCGCCGCCTGGCAGGCCGTTGATGGAACTATCCATCTGGATGCTTCTAATAAAGACGGCGGTGATCTTGTTACTGATGAAGCTTTTGAAAATTTCCATCTTAAACTGGAATGGAAAATTTCGCGCAATGGTAACAGTGGTATAATCTTCGATGTGCAGGACGATCCCGCCAAATATAAAGAGGTATGGTACACAGGACCTGAAATGCAGGTACTCGATAATGACGGTCATCCGGATGGTAAGATATTCAAACACAGGGCGGGTAATTTATATGACCTCATTGCTTCCACTTCAGAACCGGTAAAGCCTGTTGGTGAATGGAACCTTGCTGAAATTATCCAAAACAGGGGTAAACTTGAACTTAAACTAAATGGTGTTACAGTTGTTGCCACAAACATTGGAGACGATGCATGGAGAACATTGATTGCCGGAAGTAAGTTTAAGAATATGCCTGATTTCGGTAAATTCAGTATGGGTAAAATTGCCTTACAGGACCATGGCAACAACGTATGGTACAGAAATATCAAAATTCAAAAACTCTAAATAAAACGCCGCAGTAGCGGCGTTGCTTTTTTTTTATGAAAAAGGTTCTATCAATTAGTATGCTGTTTTTTTGCTGCTTCCTTATTTTCTCCTGTAAACCAACAGCCAATAAAAATCACTCAAAAAGTATCCTGGTGTATTCTGCCACCAGGGGCTATCGCCATGAATCTATCAAAGATGGCATTAAGGCAATTAAAAAAATTGCGCAGGCAAAAAACTGGGAAGTTGTTGCAACAGAAGACAGCAGCTTTTTTACCAATGATAATCTCAGGAAATTTTCAGGTATCGTTTTTCTTAATACAACCGGCGACGTACTTAATGACGAAGAGCAGAAAGCACTCGAACAATACATCCACAATGGCGGCGGATTGGTTGGGATCCATGCAGCAGCTGATTGTGAATACAACTGGCCATGGTATAACAAACTGATAGGAGCCTACTTTGAATCACATCCTGCACAACAAGTGGCGACTTTAAAGGTGATGGACAAAAACCATCCCGCCACAGCAAATCTTCCGGCAGAATGGACCCGTAAAGATGAATGGTATAATTACAAAAGCGTATCGCCAGATATTAAAGTTTTACTGGCGCTGGATGAAACCTCTTATCAGGGCGGGAAAATGGGTAGTTTTCACCCTTCTTCCTGGTATCACTCCTTTGAAGGCGGTAAAGTATTTTATACTGGCCTGGGACATACCAAAGAATCATATACTGAGCCCTTATTCCTGGATCATATAACTGCAGGTATCGAATCAGTACTTAGATAGCAGGTTCACATAAAAGATTTTACAATACCAATTCAGTATAAAGTTTGTTAAGTGCATCCTGAGGGTCTTCACAGAAGCCGGGATGCACTTTTGATGTCTGGAGAATTGTACTGCGGGTAGCTGTTAGCCACCTGAACCGGGATGCCATGTCTAATTTTCCAATCGGACCGGCATCATTTGTTCCGTTACATATGCGTTCGAAGGAACGTAGGTAATCTTCTATTTCGGTTATATCTAATTGGTTATTAAATGCAAGCAGCTTTTCCCTGTTGAGCATGAAAATCGCCTTCAGGAATTTCTTTTGTTTAGAAAACAGGATAACTCCCACGTTGAGGAATTCCTCCCGTTCAACCTTAGGCACAACGCGGATAACCGCATATTCAAATAAATTGTGATCTGGCATGTTGGGCTTCTTGTAGAAATATTTCTGAATTATTCCTCCTGGATATTAAAAATTGCACATAAACTTCCCGGTTTTCTTCGGTGTTTTCAGCTCCTTCAAAAACCAGCCATTCGGCTGGTACCAGGGAAACTATATTCCGGATCCGTTCGGGAGTTAGTATGGCAAATAATTCGGCATTCACTTTCTCCAGTTCACTGGCAAATGGCAGTAAAACATGGTCTTTGACTTGTACAAAAGGTTTGAGTGCCTGTTCCTTCAAATTACTCCAGGAATGGTGAAAATACAATGCTGCCCCATGGTCTATAAGCCAGAGTTCTTTGTACCACATCAGCATATTGGTATTTCGGCAAGTACGGTCAACATTGGTCAGAAAACAATCGAGCCAGACAATTTTAGAAGCAAGCGAAGCTTCAATGGGTTTAACTGAAGGATCATAAGTAATAGCCCCTGATAGGTAATGAAGACCAAGGTTAAGGCCTATACTGCTTTTAAGTAAATCCTGTATCTCTTCATCAGGTTCTGTACGGCCAAATGCTTCATCAACATTTGCAAATACAATTTCCGGCACCTTTAGTCCAAGTGCACGCGCAATTTCACCACCTATCAATTCGGCAATCAGCGATTTAATCCCCTGCCCTGCTCCGCGAAACTTTAAGACGTATAAAAATCCATCGTTGGCTTCTGCAATTGCGGGTAAAGAACCGCCCTCACGAAGTGGTGTAACGTATCGGGTAACATCGACAGTCCTGATCAAAATTGTGTTGGCTTGCATGGGTGCGAAAATTAAACATTTTTCAGTAGTATGGATCCCGAAAAACAATTGTCGCACTATATAAGTTTCCCAATTTTCAAATTGATTTATACCAAATTAGCTTTGATATATTTAGCACTTGACTGGATACTTGAAACAGGGTCAGGAATATAATTATTCTCCTGCTCGACATAGAAATGTTTCATTCCTGAAACTGCTGCGAATTTGAAAATTGCCTTGAAATCAATTTGTCCATTTCCAACTTCTGTTTGCTTTGAGCGGTCTGCCTTATCCATATCCTTTACATGCCATAAAGGAACCCTGCCTTTCAGTTTATTAAACAGTTGCTCTGGATCCTGGTTTGCAAATGAAACCCAATACAGGTCCATCTCGAATTTTACCAGGTCCTGGTCGGTTTGGGTAGTCAGGATATCATATCCTGTCTTGCCATCGTAAGATTTAAATTCAAAATCGTGGTTATGATACCCTAATTGTAAACCCGCTTTCTTACACCACTCCCCTGCCTGGTTGAGTTTGCCTGCCAGTCTTTTAAAGTCATCGAGCTGGCGATGTTCAGGATGCAACCAGGGTATGATCAGGTATTCATGTTTCATTTCAACTGCTGCGGCTATGAAGTCCTTTATTTCGGCATTACCGGCTTCAGAATCCTCGTAAAGGTACTTTTGTGGCATATAATGGCCACTTGGTGCTTTAAGCCCCAGGGAAGCCGAATAAGCAGCAAATTCCTTCACCGGCATCCCATAGTATTTTCCACCATTGTATCCAAATGGTTCAATTTCTGTGTATCCGGCAGCAGCAATTTTATCCAAAATACCTTTGGGGTCTTTTACGATCAGCTCCCTTAGGGTGTATAACTGGATTCCAATAGCATGTTTCTTTTTGTCTGCCCATAGCATGTCGGGCATCAACATTACAGCGGGAGTGATTAATCCAGCTTGTTTTAGGAAGGATCTGCGGGTGCTCATATTGGCAAGTTTAAAATTTGACTGGCTTCTATAGAACACCAATTTACAAATTTCCGGGGTCTAAAATTTTATATGACAAAAAAAGCCGATCCTATTCAGGACCGGCTCTGTGAAAAAGTAGATTATTCTTTAGTTAGATGCGGAAGTGAGAGAACGCCTTGTTGGCTTCTGCCATACGATGCGTATCTTCTTTTTTCTTGTATGCACCACCTTCACCTTTGCTGGCTGCAACGATTTCATTGGCCAGTTTATCAGCCATGCTACGACCATTTCTTTCGCGGCTATAACGGATCAGCCATTTTATGCTGAGGGAAATTTTCCTGTCGGGACGAACTTCAGAAGGGATCTGAAAAGTTGCACCACCGATCCTGCGGCTGCGTACTTCAACTGCTGGTGTAACATTGGCTATTGCCCTTTTCCAGATCTCATAACCGTCTTCATTGGTTATTTTACTAACCTTGTCAACAGCATCATAGAATATCTCGAATGCTACACTTTTCTTACCCTGCCACATGATGTTATTCACAAAACGGGTAACCAGTTTATCGTTATACCTGGCATCTGGTGCCAGTGGTAATTTTTTGGCTTGCGCTTTCCTCATGGAAGAACTATTTTATAATTATTTTTTACCGGCTGGTTTAGCACCACCTGTTTTATCTTTCTTAGTACCGTATTTAGAACGGCTCTGTTTCCTGTCTTTCACACCGGCAGTATCAAGGCTACCGCGAACAATGTGGTAACGTACACCTGGCAGATCTTTTACACGACCTCCGCGGATCAATACGATTGAGTGTTCCTGCAGATTATGCCCCTCACCTGGAATATAGGCAATTACCTCTACCTTGTTGGTCAAACGCACCTTAGCCACTTTACGCAGGGCTGAGTTCGGTTTTTTAGGAGTAGTGGTGTACACACGGGTACAAACACCACGACGTTGCGGACAAGCATCCAGCGCTCTGGATTTACTCTTGGCCTTGATGATTTCTCTACCTTTTCTTACTAATTGCTGTATTGTAGGCATTCTAACCTTTATTTATTTGGGACGGCAAAGGTAAAATCCATTACCGAAAAAACAAAATAAAATTCTAAACCGGCCACATCCAGTTGTGGGTGTCGGGCAGTTTACCTTCCCTGATATCAGAAAGGCGTTGCTTCACTTCAGTAGCTACAGGTGTTTTGGTTACATCAAATTTCATAACAAACTCCTTGTATTTCAGCTCTTTAATCAAAGAAATTACAGCTGCAGTACCGGTACCAAACACTTCAGTAAACTGGCCAATTTCATAAGCTTCCAGTAATTCATCAATATTAACTTTCCGCTCCTCAACGGGTATTCCCATCTCTTTGAGCATAGTTATGACACTGTCGCGGGTTACCCCGGCTAATATGGTGCCTTCTTCCAGGGATGGTGTAATTGCAACCCCATTAATAAGAAAAAATACGTTCATCATACCTACTTCCTGCAGCCACTTGTGTTCCACGGCATCAGTCCACAAAACCTGGTCGTACCCTGCTTTTTTGGCTTCCGTGGCCGCGAGCATGCTTCCCCCATAGTTTCCTGCATTTTTGGAAAACCCAACGCCACCCGGAGCAGCCCTGGTGTAGGTTTGTTCCACAACGATTTTCATCGGCGCAGCAAAATATGGACCAGTCGGACTAAGTATAATAAGGAATTTATAGGTCTCAGAAGGCCTAACACCCAGCATGGTATCAGTTGAGAACATAAACGGGCGGATATACAGGGAATGTTCTTTTAAACTGGGAATCCAGTTCTTTTCTACAGCAATCAGCTTCCTGAGGCCCTCCATAAAGATCTCTTCCGGAATTTCAGGCATATTCATACGCCTGGCAGATTTATTGAACCGTTTGAAATTCTCAATTGGCCTGAAAACAAATGCATTGCCTTTTTCATCTTTATAGGCCTTTATCCCTTCAAAAATTGCCTGGCCATAATGCAGTGCTGCCAGGGAAGGATCCAGTAATAATGGCTGATATGGCTTGATTTCTACATTTTTCCATTCTCCATTCTCATAATCCGCTTCCAGCATATGGTCAGTAAAATATTTCCCAAACGGAATATTCTCCAATGGTATGTCATTCAATTTACTATGACCAATTTTGGTAACCGGAATATCAAAAGCTGCGATCATATTTGGTACATTTGCTGCAAAGAAACAACGAAATTTATGGGCTGCCAAACTAAGGAGTAGATTTTACTAACATTTGTTAGCATTATAACACTTATGGCCCACCAGAAGATTCAACATTAACTTATCCCTGAAATGCATTTGAACGAGATTCGCTTATCTGACCAGTTATTACAGGCTTTGTATGCCAATACGCTGGTTGAATCCGAGTATACACCCAATTCAAAAATGCCGGCCCAAAACAAAGAGCAGGAAGTGCGGGTTGAAAGTCCAATTCAGTTTCTAGGAAAAAATAATAGTCAATTTGTTATCCTTGTATACTATCCTGATCAATTGCACCTGCCAGATGAAAGCTTTCAATTTTTGGGTGCTGTATTGAAAGCATGCCAGCTCAATGCTGCAGATGTGGCCATTGTTAACCTGGCAATGCAATCCATAAAGATAGAACAGTTACAGGAACAATTATCCCCCAAAATCATACTTGGATTCGGCCCTGGAGCTGTAATGGCGGGTATGCCGGTAACAAATGAGTTCATACCTGTAGAAGCCGGAAAGTACCAATATATGCAAGCCCCGGCCCTTGAGGAATTGACCAGGCCTGGAGAAGGCTCAAAGTCTTTGAAGAAACAATTATGGGAAGGCCTCAAACAAATGCTACATTTATAAGTTCCACTATGCAAATTGTCTTTGCCACCAATAATGTCCATAAAATCCAGGAGATCCAGCATATCCTTCCCTCATCTATTCAGCTTGTCACCTTAAAAGAGGGCGGTATCAATATAGAAATTCCTGAACCGCACGATTCACTCGAAGCCAATGCCCGGGAAAAATCGATGACTATTTACCGGTTAACCGGCAAAGATTGCTTCAGTGAAGACACCGGGCTGGAAGTGGAAACATTAGGCGGGGAACCTGGGGTTAAATCCGCAAGGTATGCCGGGGACCAGGCCAATGCAGCTGAAAACACCCGGAAACTTTTGGAAAAACTGGGCAATAATACCCAAAGGCAGGCTCAGTTCAGAACCGTCATTTCCTTAATTTTAGCGGGAAAGGAATATCAATTCGAAGGTATCTGCAAAGGCCGGATCGCGTTTACCCCTTCAGGAGATAATGGATTCGGCTATGACCCGGTTTTCATCCCGGACGGAGATATAAGGACTTTTGGCGATATGACTATGGCAGAGAAAAAACAATTCAGTCACAGAAGGAAAGCAACTGACCAATTGGTCAGTTTCCTGCAGCAACAATTTAAATAAAACAGGGGGATCAATAATAAAGTGGAGATCAGAGGCAACCAAAATATTTTGGATAGCGACTTAATCAAAGGGAGTATTGAAGGCGACCCGAAGATGCAGGAAGCTTTGTACCAACGGTATGCGGCAAAAATGTTTGCGGTTTGCCTTCGCTATGCAGGAAATAATGATGATGCACAGGATCTTTTACAGGAAGGCTTTATAAAAGTATTTAAAAACCTGGCCAAATTCCGAAACGAAGGCTCTTTTGAAGGGTGGATTAGGCGGGTGTTTGTAAATACTTCCATTGAACAGTACCGCCGGAAAGTTCATTTGAACAGTATTTCGGAAAAGGAGGAAATGGTTATTGAAGACGCTTCAGTATCAGTCCTGGATCAATTGGCAGAGCGGGATATCATCCAGTTGGTACAGGACCTATCACCTGGCTACCGGGCTGTATTCAACCTTTATGTGATTGAAGGTTTTTCACATAAGGAAATTGCAGATATGCTGCATATCAGCGAGGGCACCAGCAAATCACAATTGGCAAGAGCAAAATCAATACTTCAAAAAAAGGTTACCGAATTCCTGGGAGAAAAACGAAAATAATTCATCCTGCATGTCTGATTTATTACGCAATAAGATACTACAATGGGAAGCCAGTCCACCACCTGAAGCCTGGAAGAAGATTACCATGCATCTGGAAGAGATCAATGCAGAGAACAATTTAGCCAGACGCATACGGGACATGGAGTCCCTCCCTCCTACCGGTGCCTGGAAAGCTATCAGCCAGCAATTGCACATTGAGCCACCTGCAAAATCAGCATCCCCTGTTATTCCTATCCGCCCGCTTTATCCTTACCTTTTCCGTTATGGTGCTGTGGCCATTGTGGCGGGGTTCCTTGCATGGATTTTTATTGATAACCCCTTTGATTATGGTGAAAAGAAAATATCAACAGCAATAATACCAGCTAAACCCGCCAACCCGGTTTACAATGAATCGTTTGCTGATGAACCAGCAAAAAACGGACCTTCCCCAATCCTGAGCAGCGAAGGAATAGCTTCCACACGAGAAATTAATAAACTACCCGTAAGCCGGAAACGTGAACCTGTTTATGCTGTGGTTCACAACAATAAAATTCCTTTAAAGGGTTCATTTCCCAATGCAAGCACGGCATCCTACACAGTTCCGCCTTCCCTGCAACTGATGGAATTACCCGTTCAAAAAAGGAACCCGCGATATATTACCATCGCATCACAAACAGGTGAACCCGTAAAACTGTCCGCAAAATTTGCATCGGCTTATTCTTCCTTGTTTAATGGTTCGCAGGAACAGTATAATACCCAGGCTGCTGACCTTATTAAACAGCTTCAACTGCAAATAAGTAAACGCAGTTATGTTCCGGATCCCGCAAACCTCTTTGACATGGTTATGCTGGGCAACATGCTCCAGGAAGAACAATAACTTATTTTTACACGAAATAGTTTTTATGGCCAGGATTAAACTGGATATGCCGGAAAAGTTTGTTTTCCAAACCAAAATTGCTGTGCGGATTACCGACCTTAATTATGGCGGACACGTGGGGAATGATACCTTGCTCAGCCTAATCCATGAGGCCCGCATGCAATTCCTGCATCATTCCGGCTATACGGAATTGAATATGGCAGGTGCCGGGCTCATTATGGGAGATGTGGCCATTGAATTTAAGACTGAATTGTTTTATGGCGACACTGTGCTGGTTAGTGTTGTTGCCAATGATTTTACCCGTGTCGGTTTCGACATCTTTTACCTGCTTGAAAAAACAGTCGACAATAAGAGCAAATTGGTTGCTGCAGCAAAAACCGGAATGGTTTGTTATGATTATTCCCTGAAGAAAATTATGGGTGTGCCGCCCGGCGTGAAGGAACAACTTGGACTTTAGCTATTCCAGATGCTCCAGCTTTCATTTGCCTGGATGATCAGCATTTCGTAGCCATTCTCAATAGTTGCCCCTTTTGCTTTGCCCAGTGACAGAAACCTTGTTTCTGAAGGGTTATATACCAGGTCAAATAAATAATGCCTGGAAGTTATCGTTTCATAATCCAGGGGCGGTGCTGCGTCAATATGGGGGTACATGCCAAGTGGAGTGGTATTGATCCATAGGGTAGCATCCTTAATCTCTTCCTGCTGCAATGACGAATAATCAACTATTCCATTTGCAGCATCTGCCTTACGGCTAATAACTATATAGGATATGCGCAATTTATCCAGGACATACTGAACTGCCTTGGAAGCACCACCTGTGCCCAGTACGAGTGCTTTTTTATGATGCCCCGCAAGCTTCCTGCACAAGGATTTTTCAAAGCCCACTACGTCGGTATTGTGTCCAAAGAGCTGACCGTTTGTAATTTTGATACAATTACATGCTCCTATAGCCCTCACTACCGGGGACTGTTGATGCAGATATTGAATTATATTTTCTTTATACGGGATGGTAACATTTAATCCCTCTAATTGGGGATGGGATTGCAGCAATCCTGGAAATGCCGTTATTGATTCCAGCGGAAAATTGTCATACCGGGCATCAATGCCTTCTGCAGAAAATTTTTCTGTAAAAAATCCTTTGGAAAAGGAATGACCTAATGGATACCCGATGAGCCCGAACTGCCTCATTAAACCATTTCTTTATCGAGGAATAAACTAAAGGTATCTCCCCTTAATCCCACACGCATGGCCTCGAGTGAAATAATTTCTGATGGGGCTATATTACCAAGGTTTACATTGCAGCCGATCAATTCTATAAAATACAACTGTTGTGCCTTTTGCGGAGCTTCCCAAAGAATTTTTTCCTCCGGTATCTGGGTTAGTATTTCCTGAACCAAGCCTTCTCTTACTTCACCGCTGCCCCTGTAGATACCCACATTCCCGGCTTCACGCGCTTCTGCAATAACATAGGTTGAACCAGCATCCAGTTCGGCACGCATCAGTTCAATCCATTTATAAGGTGGGATAATATGTGCAGCATCTTTACTGCCCACTTCACTTAAAACAGTGCCATGTTTTGTAAGCTTTTCTATATAACCGCACTTTTCGGTATGCGGAATGGTGATTGAACCATCGCTTACTTCCATATAAGAAATACCGTAATCCTTGCAAACATTGATATAATCTTCAAATTGGTTACGGATCAGGAAGGCTTCAAAAAGTGTTCCGCCAAAATAAACCGGGATATCATAAGAACGGTAAACATCCAGTTTTTCACGCAGGTTTGGGGTAACATAGGAAGTACCGAAGCCAAGCTTTACGATATCTACATGCGGGTAAGCAACACTCATGAAGTTCTTGCTTTCTTCGATGCTTAATCCCTTATCCATTACCATTGTGAGGCCTTTGGTACGTGGCCTTGCTACCCTTTCGGGCATTTGTGTCAAATTAAAATTCATTGGCTGCAGTTTAATGAAATGCCGCGCAAAAATAGGAAACCGCTGGCATATTATGCCTTTCCGACTTTCCGGTTCCTGGCAATAACATCAACAACCAGTTGATTTTGCAGGATTGAAGGGCGCAGGGCCACAAATTCTTTCAGCAGTTTCGGTGCTTTTTGCAAGGCCCTTTCGAGGTAAAGCAGTGCTTCCTTTGATTTACCCAGCGCAAACAAAATAGCGCTTTTGTAATAGAGGAAAAGCGGCTTGCCCTCAGTATGGCGTAAGGCCGCTTCAGCCTGCTCAAGTGCTTCGTCATAAAATTCACCCAAATAAAGGCACCTGATCAATGCCTCCCAGCCATTGCTGCCTTTAGGCCTTGCCCTGACAACGTTGGAAAAATAAACAATGGCATCCCTGGTCTCGCCCAGCCTGATTTTACATTCGCCCATGGCCAGGTTAAATTCAGGAACCGATTTTTGGATATGCATAGCAGTTTCCAGTTGTTTTACCGCCTGGTTCCACTGCTCTTCATTAATATAAGTACAGGCGATTTTATAATACAATTTGCTGTCATCAGGGTTAAGATGCACTGCTTTGCGGTAATAAAACCTGGCCTGGGCAAAATTCTTAAGCCTGTCATAACAGTGGCCTATTGCCTCGAAAATGACATCTTCCGGCCTGCTTAGCTCTAAAACTCTTTCCAGAACTTCTATTGCGTCCCTGAATTTCCGCAAACGGATATAAGCATCCCCCATATTGCGGTAAGCATAATCAAACTTCTCGTCAATTGTAATTGCAAATTTATAGGCATCAATGGCCTTTTCATACAATTTCAGTCCCTGGTAAGCCGCTGCCAGGTTAAACCAGGCCAGTTCACTATATGGCAGGTCATCCAGGATTTGCTGGTGCAGCCTGATGCTTTCTTCATTTCTGCCTGTAAAATCTGTCCAGAAGCAGATTTTATACAGTGCTTCTTCATTGGCTGGCTCCTGTTCCAGGATTAGTTTAAGGCAATCGAAAATCTTATCGAATTCTTCATAATCATCATATACATCAGCCAGCTCAAAAAGCAGTTCAATCCGCTCTTCGCCTTCGAATAGCTGCAGGGCATTTTCCAGCAGCTCAACTGCTTTTGGCTGTTTATCAAGAGCCAGGTAGGCATCCGTACGAAGAATATAGAGGTTGATATCGTTGCTGTCCAGCAATTCTGCAAGGTCCAGGATTGATAATGCCTCGGTATATTTTCGGGTGGCGATAAGGATATCTGCCTTCCTTAGCAAGAGGTTGGCAGAATAGGGAAACTGTTCTACAGCCATATCACAGGCTTCCTGCGCCTGCACAAGGTCTTCTGCCTCATCAAAATAATTAATGATTTTTTCGAAGGATTCCTCATCAAGAAAGGAATATGACCGGCCGGCCTTCCTGTCGTTGTACTGCCTCAGCAATTCCTCTAAATCCTCTTTATCCTGGCGAAAGGGGTAATCTTTCATGTACTTATAGGTTATTCTAATATAGGGTAAACAAAAAAAATGGCCAAGTATTTGTAACATTATTTATCACCAACCGTTAATAACATATTAAAATTTGTGATAAACGGTTAGGATTTTCGCATTTATTTTTACTACTTTTGTGATGATGTTAAGATTAATTCATACAAGAATCGCCCGGCACACCTTAAAAATGGTGGTGGCAACCCTTTTTCTGGGGTTTGCTGGTCTGGCAATTGCTAGTATGGGTGGTGAAAAAAGGAATAAAAAATCAACTTCCCTTACTGCTGATTTTGTTCCCATAAGAACTACTACCGGGTTTACGCTTAAGGCTGGTCCTGCTTATAAAGGGAGTATTACCTTAAACCAGGAGAAATCCAACGGTTATATCAACTTCAATTCACTGGTTACCTACCAGAAGGGAAATACAACTTACATAATGCCTTTGAACCACAGGATTAATATTGGTGCTATGGGTACCAGTGATAACACACAAATGCTGCACCTGAAAGTCAGGATGCATAAATAATCCTATTTATCCTTTCTCCCCTTTTTACTTTCCTCATAAGTCAGTTCACGATATCCGGTTTTAGGTATATCAAACTTCGAAACTGGTACCGGATTCAGGTTCACCTGTGCTACCACATACCTGATATTTAGGTTTCCCTGTTTCAATTCATATTCAAGCGGCAAACCTTTCAGGTTAGTGAACTGGGAATTATAATCATTATTCTCCGGTATAATATCTTCTGTAAAGTACACTGTAAAAGAACTACCGTCTTTTAGTTGTGCAACTGCTTTTTTACAGGAATATCCGGCCAGTATTTTCGTTTCGTTGGTAGTAGTAAATTTAATGCCTTCGTATTTCCGGTTTTTATCTTTCCAATCATCAGGTGTCATTCGGATCAGTAACTTTTGTCCTCCAAATTCCTGCAACACAACGGCAGATCCGCTGCGGGAGTCATGTATGGTGGTAAAACTGGCGACTGCGCTAACCATTTCAGAGCGACTTAGTCCACCTTTCAGGAAAACAGTAGTCGTTGCACCGTCAAACGCATCTGCCATTTTCGGTTCTGCGCTGCCAGTATTAATCACTGCGTCATAAACAATAGTAATATCTGAAACTTTTTTCTGTGCTGTAACTGCCATTGCAGAAAATGCAAATAAACCGGATAGAAATATGGTTTTGATTTTCATGTTATGTATCAGACGTTTGTTTTCAATTCAAAGTTGTCTAAAATAAGAAAGACCTATGGCATTTTACAATTCATGCAAAGGTCTTTCTGATTATTTAACAGCGTAATGGCTTACTTCCCTTTTTTCTGCATTTCCTGAACACGTTTCTGGGTCTCCTGTATTTCTTCCATTTTTGCTGCCCATTTCGATTTGGCCTTTGGTTTGGTCCTGTTTTCAGCCAGCTGGGCCACAATTTTATCGTGGTCAATAATATAGTTCTGAATTGTCCATTGCAGTACGAGCGTTATAATATTTGACACAGTATAATACCAGGTTAAAGCGGATGGCAGGCGGTTAAAGAACACCAGCAGGATCACAGGGAAAATATACGGCATGTATTTTAACATCGGATTATTTTGATCCGGTGTCATATTCATATTATATATTGAAATCAGGAAACTGGTTAATACGGCTGTAATCGTAAATAAACTGATATGGTCCCCAAAACCAAAAGGAATTGAGAATGGCAATTTAGCAATCACGTCATATGTCGAAAGGTCTTTTGCCCAAAGGAAACTTTGTCCGCGTAACGCCACATTGGAGTTAAAAAAGCTATATAGAGCAAAGAATATGGGGATTTGCATCAGGGCGGGGATACATCCACCCAGCGGGTTCACCCCTGCTTCCCGGAACAATTTCATTTGCTCCATACCAAATCCCTGCTGGTCGTCTCCGAATTTCGCTTTCAGAGAATCAATTTCCGGTTTGAGGGCTTTCATCTTTGCACCGCTCAAATAGCTGGAATATACCAACGGAGAAGTTACCAGGCGGATGAATAAAGTAAGCAATGCGATTACGATTCCGTAGCTGCCGATGAATTTTTTGATAAAATCAAAAACAGGCATTACAATATATTGGTTGATTGGCCTTACAAACGAATAGAAACCTTGTCCGAGGTTTACAATCTTATCCATTTTCTCAACACCTACATTGCGTAAAATTTTGTAATCATTGGGACCAAAATAAAACTGCATGGGCACAATAGCATTGTTACCCGCAACCAGTTTTTTCTGAAAGCTGGCTTTGGCTGCAACGATAACGTGAGAGGAATCATCACCCGGACTGGTCCAGTCTACCTGGCCCGCGTCAAAATTATCTTTGGCGATGATTGTGGTATTAAAGAACTGTTGTTTAATACTGGCCCAATGTATGGGTTTCTCAAATTTTTTCTGGTTGTTGGAGAACATGTTGAAGTAATCATAATTACCATCTTCAACAAGTACCAGTTGCGATTGCTGGCGTTCGTACTTTACATCCCTTTCCTGTTGGCGTGCATCAACATTCCACTGCAGGTTAAGTTGCTGCTGGGAAAGAATTGAATTAGTGCCGTTCAGCTTAAGGTTAAAATCTATAAGGTAGGCATCCGGCTTTACGACATATTCATGTACTATAGATTCCCCGTTGTTTCCAATCACTTCATAAGTAACCACCTGGTTGCCTGCAGCATCTGATTGTACACCTTTAAACTGGAAGAAAAGGTTGGCGGCCTGCGCCGTTTGATTCTGTGCGATATTCACCGGGTAGCTAAACTGGTCGCTGCCATCATGAATAAGGGTAACCGGTGAACCATCCGCACGTTTATATTTTTTCAGGGAAACCTGTGTTGGTTGTCCGCCTTTGCTGGAGAAACGAATAGAGAGAAGTCCGTTTTCCACATCCTGGAAAGATTCTTTTCCTGAAATTGCTTTCGCCCAGCCAGTTAGCGTAGAATCAGCAATAGCGGCAGTTATAGCGGTATCTTTGCTGGCAACTGCAGCTTTTATTTTTGCCTGGTCTATTTTTGCGATTGAGTCTTCATATTGCTGTTTTTTAACCTGTAATTCCTGGCTATTTTTAGAAGAAATAAACAGGTAAACGAAGAGGAGAACTCCTAACAGCACAAAACCAATAACCGTGTTGCGATCCATGCTTTGCATGCAATAATGTTTTTAAGACGTGCAAAGATAGGGAAGTGTTTGTGGTTAGGGCTTTTTTAAATCATTTCGCTTTGCAACAATGGATTTCTTACACCTTCCTTCTTATCAGCATTATCTTTGGCGGCTTTTACGAAATGGACAAAAATCGGTTGTGGGTTTTCTACCGTACTTTTCAACTCGGGGTGATATTGTACGCCAATAAAGAAAGGATGCCCCTGCAATTCAATGATTTCCACCAATCCGCTTTCCGGGTTTTTTCCACTGGCTACAAAACCCGCTTTTTCGAAATCAGGCAGGTACTGGTTATTGAATTCCCAACGGTGACGGTGGCGCTCGCTTATTAGCGTTGTTCCATAAATCTGGTGGGCAAGGCTGCCTTCTTTAATTTCGCAGGCATATGAGCCGAGGCGCATGGTACCACCTTTAGCAGTAACTGATTTCTGTCCTTCCATCAGGTCAATAACTGCATAATTAGTACTTGGGTCCATTTCGGTTGAATGTGCATCTTTCCATCCCAGTACATTCCTGGCAAATTCTATTGCGCTCATTTGCATGCCTAAGCAGATACCAAAAAAAGGCAATTTGTTTTCCCGGGCATATTTAACTGCAATGATCTTTCCTTCAATTCCGCGATGTCCAAAACCTGGAGCAACCAATAAGCCATCGAGATGGCCCAATTTCTCCTCAACATTCTCATCAGTGATAAATTCGCTGTGCACATTCACTATGTTCACTTTGCATTCATTCATAGCCCCCGCATGCACAAATGCTTCAAGAATAGATTTATATGCATCCTGCAGTTCAATATATTTTCCGATCAGCCCAATGGTAACCTTGCTTTTCGGGTATTTCAATTTGTCAAGAAATTCCTTCCATTTGCCCAATTCCGGTTCTGAATACTGGGTAATATTCATTTTACGAAGACAAATAAGGTCCAGCTTTTCCCGCATCATGGCCAGGGGAACTTCGTAAATCGTTGGCGCATCAGCTGCTTCAATTACAGCCTCTTTTTTCACATTACAGAAAAGCGCAATCTTCTTCCTGATTTCTGGTGTCAGGGGTTCTTCAGTTCTGCATACGATTACATCGGGATGTACACCTTCCTGGCTCAACATCCTTACACTATGCTGGGTAGGCTTAGTTTTCAATTCTTTTGCGGCCCTCAGGTAAGGAATTAATGTTAAGTGCACAACCATACAATCTTCTTCCGGCAACTCCCACTGCAACTGGCGTACAGCCTCGATGAAAGGTAGACTTTCGATATCTCCTACTGTACCACCAATTTCGGTGATCACGATATCATAGCCATCCTGGCCTAGCAGAAGCATCCTTCTCTTGATTTCGTCGGTAATATGCGGAACAACCTGGACAGTTTTTCCCAGGTAAGCGCCTTCTCTTTCCTTGTTAATAACGGTTTGGTAGATGCGCCCTGTAGTAACATTATTACTTTGTGTGGTAAAAATATTAAGGAAGCGTTCATAATGACCCAGATCCAGGTCTGTTTCAGCCCCGTCTTCGGTAACATAACATTCCCCGTGTTCATAAGGGTTCAGGGTACCGGGGTCAACATTGATGTATGGGTCAAATTTCTGGATTGTCACTTTCAGGCCTCTTGCCTGTAACAGCTTACCGAGTGAAGCTGCAATAATTCCTTTTCCCAGGGAAGAGGTCACCCCTCCTGTTACAAAAATATACTTAGACATATTGCGTGTTTTCTCTTATTCTGATCAGGGACCGGGCCGCTCAATTAAAAAAAATATTACGGATAGTACAACTATGTACTGTCCAATAGTGTTATAAATTGCTGTGCTGAAAACCGCTTACCCAGTCTGTAAATTGACCTGCGGAAAGAAAAATGAGGCAGAAAATTCCGAAAGGTCAAGCAAAGATAAAGGAAAAGATAAAGCCGGACAAACTCATTGACTGATTTTATAAAACCGCCAATACATTGACCAAAACTATAATTTATGAAAAAGAGTATTGCCTTAATTTCCTTTCTGGCCATAGCCGGATCCCTTGCCGCCCAAACCAGCAATATGTCCTGCTGTGCAGCCTCAGCCACTGAGGCATATGCAATGAATGCCTCTGACAAGAATTTTACCAGTAAGCACGACGAACCCCTGCCATTCAGCTATAGTTCAGAAAATGGCAAAGACATTAGTTATACTACTGCTGACGGGAAAACGGCACATGCCTGGGAAGTAAAGTCGGCAAAGCCTACCAAATATTATTTATTTGTGATCCACGAATGGTGGGGACTGAATGATTATATTAAACAAGAGGCAGAAAAGCTGGGCAAGGATCTTGGCGTAAATGTTATTGCACTGGATTTATACGACAATGTAGTTACGACTACCCGTGAAGAGGCTGCAAAAGCCATGCAATCGGTAACAACCGATCGTGCAACAGCTATTATAAATGGCGCATATGCTTATGCAGGCGGGTCGGCTAAAGTATTCACCATTGGCTGGTGTTTTGGTGGCGGCTGGAGTTTGCAGGCTTCCCTCCTTGGTGGTAAACAGGCTGTTGGCTGCATCATGTATTATGGCCAGCCTGAAAAAGATATTGAACGCCTCAAAACTTTACAACCAGATGTTTTGGGATTTTTTGGGAATTTGGATCAATACCCCAGTCCCCAGATTGTAACGGAATTCGCAGACAATATGAATAAAGCCGGGAAAAAATTATTGCTGAACCGTTATGAAGCCACGCATGCTTTTGCCAATCCAAGTAACCCCAACTTCAATAAGGAAGCAACTGAAGATGCTTATAAAAAAGTGCTGGCTTTTGTAAAAGAAAGGATAAAATAACAGGCAAGGATTGATATAAAAATGAATAGGCATCTGGTTTCCCAGATGCCTATTTTTCCTTTTGGTGATTATTGCTTTTACTTTAAGGTCGATTTGTCGATTGGCGCGGGAGTAATTGGAGTTGCTTTTATTAAGCCGGACTGATTCCTTTTTAATAAAACCTCCTTAATCCGGTCACTATTACTTTTATTGGCGTGAAGAACCACGATAGCCATCATTTCAATAAACAATATCCATATGCTAATATTCTTTCTCATAAACAGGTGTTCAGTATTTGGATATAGGTTAAACAAGGTGCAAATTATCGCAAATTTTAATATTTGCCAAAATGTCTATCATAAAACATTAAATATTAACGCAAAATAATCCACATTATTATTATCTAAGCCAGGCCCATGTTAAAAAACAGGGGATTACTGCTCCTTTTTAATTTTTATAAAACTGGCGGTTATCCCTTTTATCAGGGATGAACTGAATCCCTGGTGTTCCATTTCATTTAAACCTGCAATAGTGCAACCTTTTGGTGTAGTGACCTTATCAATTTCATATTCAGGATGGGTACCTTTCTGCAACAATAGTTCGGCAGCTCCTTTTACGGTTTGGGCGGCAATTAGGCTGGCTGTTGCAGCATCAAAGCCAATTTCTATTCCTCCCTGGATATTAGCCCTGATATAGCGCATCGCATATGCGGTACCGCAGGCACCCAGAACTGTGGCTGCATCCATCAGTTTTTCATCAATCAGGGCTACCCTGCCAAGTTGGTTAAAAAGGTTAATGACCCAAGCAATCTGCTCTTTTCCAGCCTGGGTATAGCTAATGCAAGTCATACTTTCACGTATGGCAATAGCTGTATTGGGCATTGCCCTGAAAACCGGGGTCCCAACCGGCAGGTCGGTCAGCAAATCCTGTAGACTTATTCCTGTTACAACAGAAATCAGCATATGGTTTTTGCCTATACCAGGTGCAATTTCCCTGATAATATCCCTGATTTGAAATGGTTTAACAGCGAGAAGCACTACTTCACTGTCATTTACAGCCTGCATATTATCGCTTGAAATCCGGATGCCTTTTTCTGAAAGAGGCTGCAGCAATGAAATATTCCTCCTTGTTACAGTAATATTTGGAGCATCTGTAAAACCATCAGCCAAAAGTCCCTCTGCTATTGAAATCCCGAGGTTTCCACCTCCAATAATTGCAATTTTCCTGCTCATAGTATTGTTATAAAAAAGCCATCACTCTAAATGAGGGCGATGGCAGTTAATCGAGTTATAAATATAATGAATTAATAGAATTTACCTGAAGCTAAGTAGTTCCGCACATAATCATCTACCCCATGCTCAAGGCTGTAAAACTGTTCAGTATACCCGGCTTGCCTGAGTTTATCCATATTAGCTTCAGTAAAATACTGGTATTTGTCGCGGATATCCTCTGGCATATCAATAAATTCAATAACGGGTGGAAGGTCAAGTCCTTGAAAAGTTGCTTTTACAAGGTCTTCAAAGGCCCGGGCTTTACCAGTGCCCAGGTTATATATCCCTGAATCAGGCTGGTTTTCCATAAGCCAGTAACATACCTTGATCACATCTTTAACATAAATAAAATCCCGCAATTGCTGTCCGTCCTTAAAATCTGGCCGGTGGGAACGGAACAGTTTCACCTTTCCTGATTCCCGGATCTGGTTAAAAGAGTGCCAGATTACACTGGCCATCCTGCCTTTATGATACTCATTGGGGCCATATACATTGAAAAATTTCAAACCTGCCCAAAAGGGCGGATGGCAGTCTTCGTGAAGCACCCACTTGTCAAATTCATTTTTTGAAACACCGTAAGGATTCAGTGGCTGGAGACTAAAAGAAAGTTCATGCTTATCGTCGTACCCGAGTTCACCTGCACCATAAGTTGCAGCTGAAGATGCGTACACCATTGGTACATTCCATATAGAACAATAGTTCCAGATTTTCTGGGAATATACAACATTTAATTCCTGGTGGATGGCATAATTAAATTCGGTGGTATCTGTTCGGGCTCCGATATGAAATACAAAATCAATTTTAGGTTTATGCTTATTGAGCCATTCAAAAAAAACGGATCTTTCCACTTTACGCAAGAATAGCTTCCCATTCAGGTTCGGTTCTTTTTGTAGCTTAGTAAAATCATCTACAAGGATAAGATTATTAAATCCTTTAAGGTTCAAAAAACCAACGAGGCAACTGCCGATAAAACCAGCAGCTCCGGTTACTACAATGACCGAATTTTTTTCCATGGCATAAAGTTAGGGGAACGAGAGTATTTACTATAACGCACTTAATGCATGTTCGCTTGCGTGCGCTGCGACCAGCTTTTCAATTGCGGTATCATACTTTTCCTTCCATGCAGAAATATCGCCCCAGGATTCACCATCAACATTAATTGCATGATCTGTAACTGTTCCCAGCCTGCTGAATACTTTTCCTTTCAGGGCAGATTCGAAAGCTGCTACATGCCCCGGTTTAACAGTAACGACTACACGACTTTGAGCTTCCCCGAACAGGAAAGCATCTTTCCTGATTTGCGGATCTGTAGAGATATTGAAGCCCAGTGATGAAGTGAATCCTGATTCCAGCAAGGTTACCAGCAATCCACCTTCACTGATATCGTGCGCTGATTCAATTAGTTTGTGCTTAATAAGGCTGCTGATAGTTTCCTGCAAAGTAAACTCCTCTTCAATGTCGAAAGAAGGAACTGGAGAAAATTCAACACCCATAATTTTATGCAGGTATTCAGAACTATTTATATCATTTGAAGCTTTCCCAACAAGGTAAACCAGGTCTCCGGCAGCTTTAAAATTAAGGGTCATTTTATTGTCCGGTTTCTCCAGTAAACCCACCATTCCAATTGTAGGTGTCGGGTAAACTGCACCGGCAGGGTGCTGGTTATAGAAGCTTACATTACCGCCTGTAACAGGAGTATTAAAGCGACGGCAGGCCTCGCCCATTCCTTTTATGGCATGAACAAACTGGTAGTATACCTGAGGGTCATAAGGGTTTCCGAAATTCAGGCAATTGGTCACACCAAGTGGTTCACCACCACTACAAACAATATTCCGGGCTGCTTCAGCAACAGCTATCATTGCCCCTTTATAAGGGTCGGCGTATACATAGCGGCTATTACAATCGGTAGTTATCGCCAGAGCTTTATTGCTTGGCTTTGCCAGTACTACTGCTGCATCACTTGGCGCGTTGGTAGATGTATTCCCTGTACCCACCATGCTGTCATACTGGGTATATACCCAACGTTTGGAGGCAATATTTGGGATTTCCACAATTTTTTCAGCAATCCCTTTGAAATTAGTGGGAACCGGTATAGCGGCGGGGTCGAATGCGGCAATTTTTTCGAAATATGCCGGAGTTTCATATTGGCGGTCATACTGCGGTGCACCACCGCCCAGCACCAGTTCATATGCAGGTATGGATGCTTCCAGTTCACCATTCATATAGAACCGTAGCAATTTGTCGTCGGTTACTTCCCCAATAACTGCACAGGGCAGGTCCCATTTTTCAAAAATGGCTTCTACAACAGCTTCCTTTCCTTTTTCCACTACCATCAGCATCCGCTCCTGGCTTTCGCTTAATAGAAGTTCCCAGGTCTTCATATTCTTTTGCCGGGTGGGCACTTTATCAAGGTCAATCCGCATACCCACGCCACCTTTTGCGCTCATTTCAGCAGTTGAGCAGATAATACCTGCCGCCCCCATGTCCTGCATACCTACAACGGTACCTGTTTTGATTACTTCCAGGCAGGCTTCAAGCAGTTTTTTCTCCTGGAAGGGGTCACCAACCTGGACAGCCGGCAGCTCTTCAGCACTTTCGGCTGTAATATCCGCAGAAGCGAAGGATGCTCCACCAATACCATCTTTGCCGGTTGCAGAACCAACAAAAAGAACGGGATTGCCAGTACCTTCGGCAGTTGCACTAACAGTACCCCCGGCTTTTACGATACCCACACTCATAGCATTAACAAGGGGGTTGGTATGGTAACAGGGCTCGAAATATATTTCGCCACCAACAGTCGGAACGCCAAAACAGTTACCATAGTGGCCAATACCATGTACGATTCCTGCAAGCAGGTGTTGGGTTTTAGCCTCAGTAAGGTTGCCGAACCGCAGGGAATTCAAGGCGGCTATGGGTCTTGCCCCCATCGTAAAAATGTCGCGGTGAATACCTCCTACACCTGTTGCCGCGCCCTGGAAAGGTTCAATTGCTGAGGGGTGGTTATGGCTTTCAATTTTAAATACTACCCCATAGCCATCGCCCATATCCATTAACCCGGCATTTTCTTCACCGGCAGCCACAAGCATTTTTCCACCTTCCCTGGGCAGGGTTTTCAGCCATTTAATTGAGTTTTTATAACTGCAGTGTTCACTCCACATGCCACTGAAGGCGCAGAGTTCATTAAAATTGGGGGTGCGACCCAATTTCTGCTTAATAAGTTCAAACTCTTCTTCAGTGAGGCGAAGTTGCTGGGCTGTTTTAACGGTTATTTCCATGTTGCTAAGGCAAATAGTGTAAGAAAGCGCAAAGGTAATGCCCGAAGGGTAAACTGCAAGAAAGAATAGCCAGTTTAATGGTTTCAGCAGGAGCCCGGGGAATCACAGGGCTATTTAAAATTGTGCTGCGACTACGCTGGCATAAAACTTAATTACGTGCGATACATCAAACTTATTGATCATCAACTGCCTGCCATGATAGCCCATTTCCATTCTGCCTGCGACAGGCAATCTCATTACCTTTTCCATTTTTTCTGCAAGGTCTTCAGCATTGCGTTGCTCACACAGGTATCCGCTAATGTTTTCCAGCACCAGTTCTTTGCATCCGGTATTCCTCGTGGTTATGACAGGCAATTCCATACTGGCAGCTTCCATAAGACTCCTGGGGACACCTTCATGGTAAAAGGAAGGCAGCAGGCAGCAATCGGCACCCTGGAGGTAAGGCCGAACATCTTTTGCAAAACCAAGATACCTAATAAGTCCTGATTTTACCCAGCCATCCAGTTCCTCTTTTGCAATCGAATCGGGATGAGCTTCTTCGAAAGCACCCATCAGGTGACATTCAAACCTGTATCCTTTCTGTCTTAAAATCCTTGCCGCCTGTGCATATACGCATACTCCCTTGCTTTTCAGCATACGGCAGCTCATTATAAATATAAAATTGCCGCCGGTTTTTTTTTCAGCAATTGCAGACCTTTTGAAATACTTTGTATCTACTCCTTCTCCAGGCAATATTTTGACCTTTTCCGGCAGAACCAGTTTTTCCTGTACAAAAAAAGTTGCGTCGTCAGCATTGAGAAACCAGGTTTCGATTGCTTTTCTAAGTCCAAGTTTATACAATCCCTTAACAATAAACAGCAACCAGTTTTGCCTGTCAAAAGCATAACCAAGTCCGGTTATAACTGCAACAGAAGGAATGCCCAGCGAGCCGGCAGCGAGGGTACCATATATATTAGGCTTTGCTACAAAATGAAAAATCAGTTTGGGCTTATACTGTATATAAATCTTTTTCAACCTGCGGTATAATCGGAAATCTGAAACCGGATTGGCAGACCTGTTATTAAAAGAAACCGGCACATGCAAACAACCTTCACTGGTAAGCAGTTTACTGAAATCATCAGTCGGAGCAATCACCATAATGGAAAACCCCTGGCTTTGCAGGTAACGGATAATATCAAGCCTGAAATTATAAACTGACCAGCTGTTATTAGATACAAAGGCAATTAGATTCAGCGGGGATGCTCTCATTGATATGGGGCTACATTACGCCCAAATGTATAGATTTGAACCGGAAAATCAACGTAAACACATGGAGATATACCTGAGATATGCATTGGCATTAGCATTTGTGCTGGTACTAACCTGGTGGCTCACCCGAATATCTGATCTAAACTTTGGCTGGAAGAGGGTATTAATTGCAATGATGGCAAAAATATTTGCTGGTTCTGCTTATGGATTTCTGTATTTGCATTTTTATGGTGGTGATGATACCTGGATGATCAATGGGGACAGCCTTTTAGAAATGGACAAACTTATTAATAGGCCGGGGCATTTTTTCGAAGATATAGACCTTATACGCCTGGTTGGGCAGAATGGATTACATAAAGGATTAAGGCTGTTTCAGGAGAAACTGGAACTGGCGCTGATGATCAAACCTTTAGCGATAGCTAATTTATGGAGCAAAGGGAACTATTATATTAATGTAGTTTTCTTTAGTGCCATAACATTCTGGGGACATTTCTGGCTATACCAGGTAATTTCAAAGCACAGACCATATTTGGCGAATGTATTATTCCTGATCATATTCCTATACCCGCCAATCCTGTTTTGGCTGAGTGGCATCAGGAGTGACGGGTTACTGTTTTTATTTTTTAGTATGTCCCTTTGGCAGTTTGACCGCTGGCTGATTAAACAGAATAGGATAACCGCTCTCGGTTTTCTTCTGGGCTGGTTAGGGATGTCCATCATTCGACCTCCATTTGCCGCATTATTTATACCCGCATATGCTGCATGGTGGCTTGCAGAAGGAAAAAAATGGAACCCGAAAAAAGCTTTTGGCCTGGTGTATGCAATTGCCATATTATTCTTCTTTATAACTACTATTTTTCCGGCCCCATTCAATTTGCCAGAGACCGTAGCCCACAGGCAGGCAGAGTTTTTTGTCCTTCATGGCAGGACCCGGGTTGCAATAGATACCTTAAATGCCAAACCAATCAGTTTTATTAAGGCATTGCCCGGGGCAATTGATAACACAGTTTTTCGTCCTTACCCCTGGCAGGCAACCGGGATACTCCAATACCTCATGGTTATACAAAATATTTTTTTAATATGTCTTTTTTTAGCAATACTTTTTAAATATTATAGTGATAAGAAAAGCATACCCCCTGAAAGTATTTTCAGGGCAATTTTAGCTATAAGCATAAGTACATATCTGTCAATAGGTTATACAATTCCCTTCCCTGGTGCTTTAGTACGGTACCGGGCAATTCCGGAGCTTTGCTTACTAATAATCGGAAGTCTTGGGATAATGGCAGGAGATATATCAAATTACAATTATTTTAATGTTTATAAAAAGAAGGTAATTTGAACTAATTCTAAGTTAATTAGGAAGAATTGTATCATTTTTTTGCTCAACTTAGCGGAAACTTGATAAAAACAGGGTTTATAATTTATAAATTCTGTTATTTACCAATATTTGCACAGCTAAAAATAATGCATAATGTCACTACGTTTCAATGCTCTCAACAACATCAATCAACCTAAGGCCGTCCCTCCTGTAGGGTCGACTAAAATCACTGCCTTATTTGGAGAAAACGTATTCACCCTGCAAAAAGCAAGGGCGTTTCTGAGCGACGAAGCTTATAAAAGCCTTGTTGCTTCTATCAAGGGCGGAAAGAAAATTGACCGCACAGTAGCTAACCAAATTGCCGCCGGCATTCGCCAGTGGGCAGAAACCAAAGGTGTTACCCACTATACACACTGGTTCCAGCCACTTACTGGTACAACTGCAGAAAAGCATGATTCATTCTTCACATTGAAAGGTGATGGCACAGCTATTGAAGAGTTTGACGGGGCAGCATTGATCCAGCAGGAACCAGATGCTTCTTCTTTCCCAAGTGGTGGTATCCGTGCAACTTTTGAGGCACGTGGTTATACTGCATGGGATCCTTCTTCTCCGGCCTTCATTATGGAAATCGGCGAGGGTAAAACTTTATGTGTGCCTACCATTTTTGTTTCTTATACTGGTGAAACCCTCGACTATAAAGCACCTTTGCTGAAATCACTTGAAGCCCTTAATAAACATGCTGTTGAAGTTGCCAATTACTTTGATAAGAATGTTAACCGTGTATCTGCAACCCTTGGATGGGAGCAGGAATATTTTGTAGTGGATGAAGCGATGTTCAATGCACGTCCGGATCTCGTACTAAGTGGCCGTACCGTATTTGGACATGCGCCTGCAAAAGGACAGCAACTGGAAGACCATTATTTTGGTTCTATTCCGGAACGCATCTATGCTTTCATGCGTGATTTCGAAAATGAATCGTATAAACTGGGTATTCCCTTAAGAACCCGTCACAATGAAGTTGCCCCTGCACAGTTTGAGTGTGCACCAATTTTTGAAGAAGTGAGTGTTGCTGTCGACCACAATACCTTGCTGATGGATGTTATGGACCGCGTTGCCCGCCGCCACAAATTGCGCGTGTTGCTGCATGAAAAACCATTCGCCGGCATCAACGGTAGTGGAAAGCACAACAACTGGAGTATGTCTACTGATACCGGCGTTAACCTGCTGGCTCCAGGCAAGACACCCAAGACCAACCTCATGTTCCTGACTTTCTTTGTGAATACCATTAAAGCAGTACATGATTATGCAGAAGTATTGCGTGCTTCTATTGCATCTGCAGGTAATGATCACCGTTTGGGTGCAAACGAAGCTCCTCCGGCAATCATTTCCGTATTCATTGGCCAGTACCTGAGTAATGTTCTCGCAGAAGTGAAAGAAAGGGTTGGTGATAAATTTGATGAGCAGGATGAAGCCATTCTAAAACTCGATTTACACCGCAGCATTCCTGAACTGTTGCTGGATAATACCGACCGTAACAGGACTTCCCCTTTCGCTTTCACCGGTAATAAATTCGAATTCCGCGCAGTGGGTTCAACCGCTAACTGCGCCAATCCGATGACCGTTCTGAATACTATCCTTGCAGATACTCTGAAGCAATTCAAAAAAGATGTTGATGCCCAGATCGAAAAAGGTGATAAGAAAGAGATAGCCATTATGCATGTGCTTCGTGAGTATATCGTAGCCAGCGAAAAAGTATTGTTCGAAGGTGATGGCTATAGTGAAGCATGGCAGAAAGAAGCGGAAAGACGTGGTTTACCGAATGTTAAAACCACTCCCCTGGCACTCGATGCAATGGTTACTGAAAAATCAAAGCACCTGTTTGAAAGCAATGACGTGCTTACTCACGTAGAACTGGAAGCACGCCATGAAATTGAACTTGAGAAATATATTAAGCGTGTTCAGATCGAAGCCCGCATCATGGGTGAACTTTGCACAAGCCATGTATTGCCTGCTGCAATCAAATACCAGAATATTCTGATCAATAATATCAAGGGACTGAAAGAAATCGGCCTGAACGATGGTTCATACAGTAACCAGAAACAAATTCTGGAAAAGATCAGCGAGCATATTAATGCCCTGAGCGACCTGGTTGAGAAAATGATTGAGGCCCGCAAGGTTTGTAATGCAATGGATAATACCCGCACCAAGGCTATAGCTTACGAAAGCCAGGTGAAAGCCCCGTTCTTCGATGCTATCCGTTACAGAGTAGATAAACTGGAATTGCTGGTAGATGATAGTTTCTGGGCACTGCCTAAATATCGCGAAATGTTGTTTCTCCGCTAACCAAAACCAAAATACAAAACCCGTTCATTTGAACGGGTTTTTTTTATTTAAATCCTCAAAAAGCCTTTTTCCTGCCCGGTTCAGGCAAAACAATACCATCTACAAAACTTTTCTCAGCCACCATTTTCTCAACGTCTTCCGATTTCCTTGGGGCGAGGGTAGATAATAATTCAAATTTCTCCTTACCAATCCGAACATCATCTTCAATCCGGACAGCAATACCCCACCACTTTTTATCGCAGGGACTATTATCGGGAATGTAGATGCCCGGTTCTACAGTTATGACCATATTTTCCTTAACCGCTATATAATCACCTTTATCGTGCACATCAAGGCCTAAATAATGAGAACAGCCATGCGGGTAGAAAATCCGGATATCTTCTGCTTTTTTCAGAATGCCGAGTTTGATCAGTCCGCGGGTTAATATTGCCGTTGCTGTATCTTCAATTTGCCTGAAACTGGTACCTTCCTTGCAGATGGCAAAAACCGCCTCCTGTGCTTCGTAAACAAGATCATACACGGCTTTCTGCTCTTTTGAAAACTTTCCATTTGCAGGGATAGTCCTGGTTATGTCGGCAGAATAACCATGGTATTGAGCACCTATATCCATAAGAACTGTTTCCTTACCTACCTGGGAAACTGAATTTTCAATATAGTGCAGTATGCAGCCGTTCTGACCTGCTCCAACAATGGATGGATAGCCCACATCTTCAGCGCCCAGCTTTTTATGGATAAATTCCTGTATGCCCTGTAATTCCAATTCAGACATATTTGGCCGGACAGCTTTCATCGCTTCCGTGTGTGCAAGGCAGGAAATATCTATGGCCTTTCGAAGCAGGTCCATCTCTTCCGGTGTTTTTATCTGGCGTAGTGCACCGGTCAACTGGCTAAATTGCTCGGTATCCCACTTGCTATTCTTAATTTTTTCATATATGGCCATAAGCCCCGCGGAATCCTGAACAGCCATCAATTCAACGAATAAGGGATCTTCTTTGAATCGCGGATTCTGTTCTCCGAGAACTTTTTCATATGCAATCAATTTCTGGACTTTTGAATCTTTTGCATTTCGAACTATCCTGGGCAACTTGTTCAGGCTGGCCCTGAATTCCTCATTATAACTTTCCGGAATACCAGCTTTCTTTATAAAGGCATGGTAAAGATCATATACATCTGCTGTAGCCCTGGGATTATCATAGAGGTCAATTATACTTTCAAAAATCACCTTGTCAAACAGGGCAAGGTCGATGGGAAACCGGGCAAATTCACTTCCATTATACACCTGATCAAAACCGAGTTTTGATTTTACACCATTTATACCAAGCCGCTTGCCTGTCCAGCGTTCCCTGGAAGAATCCCTTTCCTGGACAAAGAAGATTTCTGTATAAGGCACAGTTGCCCCTGCCGTTTGCGGTTCTTTGAAAATAAGCAAAACTGCTTCAGGCTCAGTATACCCGGTGAAATAATAAAGATCAGGATTGGGATGGTATTTATATTCTACATCATTGGCAAAATTGCGCTCAGGGGATGAAAAAAATACAGCTACAGAGTTTGCCGGCATCAGCTGGCGAAGAGCTTCCCGTCTTCCTTTATGAAAGGAAGCACCCAGATAATCTGTTGCCAAAGGTTGCTGTGCAGATGCAGTTAATGCGTAGCATGTAAAAAGAAGGAGTATGAATTTTTTCATGCACTTAAATTAACTCTTTTACCCATTTGGAAGCAATCTTAAATTGCTCTTCCATTGTGATATTAGAGTTATCAAGTACCCTTGCGTCTTTGGCCTGCCGGAGCGGGCTCACTTCCCTGTGACTGTCGATATAATCCCGCATTTCGAGGTTATTCTTCACTTCTTCAATTGTAACATTGGGATTCTTTTCGAAAAGTTCCTTAAACCGGCGTTCAACCCTTACTGCATTATCTGCGGTCATGAAAATTTTGAGTTCGGCTTTGGGAAAAACTACGGTCCCGATATCACGGCCATCCATTACGATACCTTTTTTCTTACCCATTTCCTGCTGTTGCTTAACAGCGAATGTCCTTACTTCCCGGATTGCAGCTATTTCACTCACTTTTTCTGCAATGACCAGGTCGCGGATCAAGTATTCAACATTCTCATCATTCAGGAATATTTCACTTTGCCGGCTATGTTCATTGTACCTGAATTCCAGTTGGATATTTTCCAGCGCTTCATGCACCTGGGCTGTATCTGTCCAGTCGATATGGTTACGTAAAAAATATAATGTTATCGCCCGGTACATGGCGCCGCTGTCGATATACACATAATTAAATTCTTTGGCCAATTGTTTAGCCAGGGTGCTTTTACCACAACTGCTCCAACCGTCGATCGTGATGATGATTTTTTTACGGGATGACATGAGGCAAAGATAACATTCGAAAGGTCAATTGAAAGCCTGCATGATATTAACTGTGAAGGCGGTCTTAGTGAGACCGCCTTCCATTTTCCTGGCTATCATTTCAATTAAATACCAGGACAGTTTATTTCTTGATCAGCTTTTTGGTAGCCTGGTAATTATTACCTACCCTTATATCCATCAAATATTGGCCTGAAGCGAATCCGGATAATTGTATTCTTCGCCTTAATATACCATATTCTTTGATAAATGCGTCTTTTGCAATCAACCTACCCTGATTATCGAAAATCCTTATCTCACCTGATCCGGTATATTCATTATTCAACACTACTTCAAATTCATTGACAACCGGATTTGGATATACGGTGAGCCCCTTCTTCATACCTATTGCATTTCCCGATAAGGTTGCCAATATATCATGGTCTGTTTCCAATGCTGATCCCCTGTTAACCGCACCGGTAACCGCAGGCAATACATTTACTGTAATTACCGGCGAGATAGTTGTGGCCAAACTGTCATCGGTCATATATAACTTGTAAGTATAGGTTCCTGCGATCAGCCAGTTAATGCTGGTAACCGGTGATGAAGGAGCAGTCATTGGAGCCGCTTTCGGACCATCCAACTGAACCCATGAATATCTTACGATTGTTCCATCCGGATCATAAGAAGCGCTGGCATCAAGAGTTACAGTATTTGTAGGCAGTGTCACTGTCGGGTTCTGGTCGGCCATAACCAGCACCGGGGAAAAATTAGGCAATTTCGGTTTAATAGGCGGACCAACAACCACGGTTATTATTGGTGAAATGCCAGCCAGGCCCTTATTGTCAGTTATATATAACCGGTAAGTATAGGTGCCTTCTAAAAGGCCCGTCACGTTTGTCTGACTTGCAGCAGGAGTAGTCATTGGAGACGATTTGGGTCCCGTTAGCTGCACCCATACATACTTAACAACGGTACCGTCGGGATCATAAGAACTGCTGCCATCAAGTGTTGCAAAAGTTTGTGGTGAAGTAATATATTGGTCCTTGCCTACTACTGCAATCGGCGGCAGGTTTATGTTGCCAGTGTCTGAAGGTGAAATACCATTTACATAAACCTGTACATAACCAACACCAATTCCACCTCCATTATCTTTTACCGTCAATTTAAAATAGTAGTTCCCTTTTGTCAGATTTGAAATGGTCGTATTCTGGTTATCAGGTGCATCAATAGATGCAATGGATGGACCTGCATCCTGCGTCCATTTATAAGAAACGACACTCCCATCAGTATCAAAAGAACCTGTCCCTGATAATGATGCCGAATTAACAGGTTGGCTAATTTCAATTGTAGAACCGACCTTGGCTACAGGATTAGCATTTACTATCCCATTGTTTTTACACTCCACATTTACCAGAGAAAACGAGGTTCCTCCCAAACTGTCCATTACGGTTAACCTGAAAGTATACATACCCGTAACGAGGTTTGTCACCTTGTTAACAGGAGCACTATCAGCCCACATTGTAGCAACATTTGGACCGGATTCCTGTGTCCATTTATAACTTACAATCCTGCCATCGGGATCATAAGAATTAGTTCCATTTATGGTAGCATAAGTCACTGGAAAATTTGCAAGCTGATTGTTACCTGCATCTGCTATAGGTAAAATATTAGCAGGTAATACGGAGGGTATTAGGAAATCTTTAAGAATCGCCTGTTTATTACCGATTTTGACGTTATCAATATAATACACCCTGGATGTTAACACAGAAACCTCCGCAGGAACATTCCAGCCGGTATTCCAGACCCATTTATATAAACCCAATTTAAAATACGGCGGATATGATCCCCTGTAAAAATTTTTTCCTTTATAATCCAATACCAATACGCCATTCTTCCAGACTTTTAGGAAACCGTCATTATCGGCTGAAAAATGATACTGGAATATCCAATCATTCCATCCGTTTTTATTCCAGGGGCCAAGGTTAAATACCTGCCGCTTAATATTAGCACCATTATCTAAATTGATATCCACCGAGTCATACCTTAAGTCAATGACAAAGTCACCTTTACTCACCATGAAAGTTAATGGTGGTGATCCGGCAACCTGTGTAGCCCCGGTTGCATAAAATTGCCATTGGGCAAGTCCCTCACTGACAGAATCACGTTGAAAATCATCCGGGAAATATGTACTGAAGGCCCACCATTCGCGGTTTGTATCCGGCGGGAATGGGTAGGTATTTTCGATTAACTCTGCCCTTTTCCCGTAGGCAACCATATTATCAGACTTCCTTAACTCAACGCGTAAGGACTGGTTACCGGTTCGTTTAAATACATTGCTTTCAGTGAAGGAATAGGAACAGCAGGATTGGTTAAAATCCCAGGCCTTTGAAAGACCATTCCCTTCAAAATCTTCATTAAGCACGAAATTACTCTGGCTATATGCAATATTTGTGCATACAAAGAGCAGAGAAATAATTGTCATCGCATGGGGTAATGCGGTAAATAATTTCTTTTCCATTGTGGTGTAAGAATTAGGGGGATACGGCTCTAAGTGATTTTGCACAAGCACATTTAAAACAGCATTTAACCAGATTCCAAAGAGGCTACTTAATGATTAAATAACACTTAGAATTTTGGCCTTATGACTGTTAGAAAATGTTGAAAACAAGGATTCTTGAATAGAGGAAGAGGATTTCGAAAAGATTATTCCGAGCCAGAATTATGGTAAATTCCTGAATAATCTAGACTTTCATTGTGCAAAATATGTTAATAAATCGAAATATACATGCGTATTTTTACTCAAATTTTAGCGTGGGTCCTTAATTATTATTTTAACCCATTTTCATTTATTTGCTTTAAATTAAAATGGAGGCAACTTTCTTAAGCGGCCTCCATTCATTATTTATAATTCAACTTTTAAGCTTCAGATTTCTCCTCTTTCTTTGGTGAAGATGATTCCTTCATACTGAAAACAATCCTGTTTTGTTCCTTGTCGAGGTCGGCAATCAGGACATCTCCCTGCTTGATGGTCATATTCAGGATTTCTTCCGCCAGCGGATCTTCCAGGTATTTCTGCAGAGCCCTGTGTAATGGCCTTGCACCGAATTGCTGGTCGTATCCTTTATCAGCAATAAAGGTTTTTGCCTCCTCGGTTAATTCAAGGCTGAAACCCAGGTTGTTCAGGCGTTTCATCACTCCTTTCAGCAAAATATCAATGATCTTAAAGATATGTGATTTGTCGAGTGAATTAAATACTACCACATCATCGATACGGTTCAGGAACTCGGGAGAAAAAGTACGCTTCAACGCTTTTTCAATAACCGCTTTATTGTTCTCGTCGGAACTTGCCGTACGGGCTGCAGTTGCAAATCCAACACCTTCCCCGAAATCCTTCAGTTGCCTCACCCCTATATTTGAGGTCATGATAATGAGGCTGTTCTTGAAATCCACTTTACGGCCCAGGCCATCCGTCAGTTGACCATCATCCAATACCTGCAACAGGATATTGTAAATATCAGGGTGCGCTTTTTCAATTTCATCCAGGAGGATAACTGAATAAGGCTTGCGGCGTACTTTTTCAGTCAGCTGACCACCTTCTTCGTAACCAACATATCCGGGAGGCGCTCCAATCAGGCGGCTGATCGTGAATTTCTCCATGTACTCACTCATGTCAATCCTGATTAATGTATCCTCGCTGTCGAACATGTATTTGGCGAGGGAACGTGCCAGTTCTGTTTTACCAACTCCGGTCGGACCCAGGAATATAAAACTTCCCACTGGTTTACGGGGATCCTTCAGTCCTACCCTGTTTCTCTGAATGGCTTTCACTACCTTACTAATGGCTTCATCCTGACCGATAACCATACCCGCCATGTCTTCAGCCATCTTTTTCAGTTTCTCGCTTTCGGCCTGAACCATCCGTTTAACGGGGATTCCGGTCATCATGCTTACTACCTCAGCAATATCTTCTTCAGAAATCGGGTAACGTTTGTTTTTACTTTCTTCTTCCCAATTGTTCTTAGCTTTCTCCAATTCTTCCTGCAACCTTTTTTCGGTGTCACGAAGGGATGCCGCTTCTTCAAATTTCTGGCTCTTTACTACCCTGTTCTTTTCATTCTTCACATCCTCAATCTTTCTTTCAAGGTCGAGTATCTCTTCTGGTACATTGATGTTTTTCAAATGTACCCGGGCACCTACTTCATCCAGGACGTCGATTGCTTTATCGGGCAAAAGGCGATCTGTCATATACCTGTCACTCAGTTTAACACAAGCATCAATAGCTTCATCTGAATAATTAACGTTGTGATATTCTTCGTATTTGGATTTGATATTATTCAGGATGAGAATTGTTTCCTCGACACTTGGCGGATCTATCATCACTTTTTGGAATCGACGGTCTAATGCACCATCTTTCTCAATGTACATGCGGTATTCATCCAATGTTGATGCACCAATGCATTGCAATTCGCCTCTTGCAAGGGCAGGTTTGAAGATATTGGAAGCATCAAGGGAACCACTGGCTCCACCGGCACCAACAATAGTATGGATCTCATCAATAAACAAAATCACATCACGGTTTTTTTCCAGCTCATTCATGATTGCTTTCATGCGTTCTTCAAACTGGCCACGATATTTTGTTCCGGCTACAAGCGCAGCGAGGTCTAAAGAAATCACCCGCTTATCAAACAATACCCTGGAAACTTTTCTTTGAACAATCCGCAAGGCAAGGCCTTCCACAATGGCTGTTTTACCAACACCGGGTTCACCAATCAGGATTGGGTTATTCTTTTTCCTGCGGGAAAGGATTTGGGAAACCCTTTCAATTTCATCTTCCCTTCCTACAATGGGATCCAGTGAGCCTGTTTCGGCAAGCCGGGTAATATCCCTGCCGAAATTATCCAGCACAGGAGTTTTACTTTTTGTATTGCCGGCTTGTTTGGCTTTTTGCTGGCTGTATTTTTTCTCCTCATCGAAATCATCTTCATTTTCTTCAGGGTATTCTGCCCGCACATCATTACTTTTCACTACCCCCAGTTCATTTCTGAACAAATCATAATCCACATCAAACTGATTGAGGATCTGTGTGGCAATATTTTCTTTGTTTTTCAAGATAGATAGCATTAGGTGTTCTGTTTCGACGGTCGGACTTTTCAGTGCCTTAGCTTCCAAAACGGTTACCCGGATTACCTTCTCTGCCTGCTTTGTGAGGGGAAGGCTGTTAATATTTGCAATGTTCTTTCCTGTTTTGTCTTTTACGGCTAGTTCGACTTCCTTTCTTAGTTCGTAGAGGTCTACATTAAAGCTTTTAAGTATACGGACAGCGGTATTGTCACCTTCTCTTATCAGGCCCAGCAAAAGATGCTCGGTACCGATAAAATCATTCCCCAATCGCAACGCTTCCTCCCTGCTGAACGAGATGATCTCTTTAACCTGGGCTGAAAAATTGTTGTCCATTTTACAAGTAGTTGTGTGTTATACAATAATAACGAATATTTTTGAGTTTAGGTTTGCTTCCGCAACCCAGTTTAACACTTGCCCAACGGTTGCCATCAAGTGAATAATCTGTACTCAAAGAACGAAATTTCTGGTTCTTAATTATGTCGTATATGAAGGTCAAAATTGATACCAAGGAAAAATTCCATGTCATAACTATCGGAGAGCCCAAAATAACTGCTAATATGACAGCGGAATTGCAAAATAGTTTAAGTGCTTACCTGCAAAATGGCGTTAAAAACATTATCCTGAACCTAAGTAACGTTGAAAGCCTTGATTTGGTTGCTGCAGAAATGCTTATAAAGGTACAGCAATCTTTTTATGAGCAAAATGCCTCTTTTGTGGTCTGTAACCTCCAGCCTGCTGTGGAAGAATTCCTGGACAAAGAGCAATTACTGGAAACTTTGAGTGCAACGCCAACTGAATCTGAGGCCTGGGATATTGTCCAAATGGAAGAAATTGAGCGGGAATTGCTGGATGATGCTGAACCTGGTTTTAATTAATCTGCTGTATGCTGGCTGTAACCATTTTAGGAAATAATTCTGCTTTACCTGCATTCGACAGGCACCCTACGGCGCAAATCATTACGCTGGATGAATTCCTTTTCCTGGTGGACTGCGGCGAAGGAACCCAGATGCAAATGGCCAAGTACAAAATAAGGAGAAGCAGGATCCAGCATATATTCATTTCACACCTGCATGGGGATCATTATTTTGGCCTTATTGGCCTTTTAACCAGCATGGGCCTGCTTGGCCGGGAACTGGACCTTCATCTTTTTGCCCCTGGAATGCTCAAAGACATCATTGAATTGCAATTGAAAGTTGCGGATACCGTTTTGCCTTATAAACTGCATTTTCATGCCCTGGAAGGCAATAGCCTCCTGGTGCAAAACGATAAATTCAAGGTAACCTCCTTCCCCGTAAGCCACCGGATTCCCTGCTGGGGCTTCCGGTTTGAACAGGTTAAAGCACCAAGACGGGTTAATCCGGAAAAAGCCATTAAACATGATATACCTGCCATTTTTTTCGACAGGTTAAAATGGGGGGAAAACTATACTAATAAAAGTGGCGCTATCATTTTAAACGAATGGGTTACGGATGCTGCTCCACCACCAAAGTCTTACGCTTACTCGGCAGATACCTGCTTTGACGAATCCATCATTGAAAAAGTTAGCGGTTCCGATCTTTTGTACCATGAAGCGACCTACCTGAAGGACCTGGAAGAAAGGGCGCAAAAAAGGTTTCACTGCACCACCCACCAGGCAGCAATTATTGCCAGCAAGGCTGGTGTAAAAAGGCTGATTATCGGACATTTCAGTTCAAAATATGAGAAACTGGAACAGTTCGAAGCGGAAGCAAGGGAAATATTCCCCGATTCTTCCCTTGCCCTGGAAGGGGTTAGTTACCGCATTTAAACAATTTAATTGCCGCAAACCGGTTAATAATACTTCCTGCCGCCAGTATAAATTAATGAGGACAAACTGAAACTGGCATTAAATTCCACAAATTTTTCCTTTACGAGAGGGTAAGTGCTTTCACCGCGCTGACCAACCTTAAGGTTGAAATGATACTGGTATAATCCATTCTGACTGGGCAGTGATAAACCGATGGTACCAGCATATGACTTTATCTGATGCCCATTGATAACCAAATACGAATTTTCATAGTTGAGTCCGGCACTATAGGTTGTTCCTTCGACAGTCCTGAACAATGTCTTTTTTGGACGGCTATAGCTAAATCCTGCAGCCCAGTTTCCGGAGGAGGTGGTTTGGAAACCCTTGCCTGCGTAATTGACTGAACTCCAATTCTGCCCAATAAAATCCACCCCAAATTTCCAGTAATCTTTTACCATAGTTAAACCGGCACCCCATTGAACCGGGTACTCAAAATCACCCAGCCTGGAATTCTCCTGCACAAGTTTATTTCCGCTCCTGTCTGCAATCGTATTATCCTCTGTTGTATTAAGGGTTGCCTGTGGTTGGAAAATTCCGCCGGCAATCCATTTTAATTGCCCGGTTTTAAACTGGTACTGAATTCCCGAATTAAAAATAAAATTCTGGTACAAGGTATTTTTCTCAACAAAGATGCTGTCTCCTGCACTGATAGCAATACTTTCCATTTTGTTGACCGAGCCTGAAAGGTAACCAACCGTTAAGCCAAGGCTTAGGTGTTTTCCAATTTTAACGCCATTGCTTAAATAGAACTGGTATAGGCCACCAGTACCTGTAATATGACTGGAAAGCTGGCTTTCAGTTCCAATCAGGTAGTGATTACCCATTGTATAATAATCAACTGCTGAATACCTCTTAATACCGAATGATGTCCCTAAATGTTTAAACAGGCTTATGCCCATAGATGCTTCCCGTATCGTAAAATCACCTGCATGAATATTCTGGGTAGAATTTACATAATTGACAGATTTACCACCAAGGGAAAGTTCCAGCATTAGCTGGTTTGACGGGTAAGAACCATATGAAGCCGGATTTATATCGTTCAATGTTTTTTCTGATGGAAGTGCTATTCCCAATCCACCCATTCCGGTATAACCGGAATAATCCCTGGCCTGGACATCCCCAATACCATATGCGGAATAAATTGAGTTTAAACCACTTTGCGCTGATACAATGCAGCAAGATAAAATAGTGCCAAGGCTAAGTAATAAGTATTTCATCTTTGGATTTATTGATTTTGATAGATCAGTAAGGATAAAATCAGCCTGGACCTGAGTTTTGCTGAAGCGGTGGTATTGGCTACAAGACGCTGAAAAGTACTATCGCCGGAACTTCCGGCCAGCACCAGGTTTTGGGAGGTATAACTGTTGGTGGTAAGTTCCCTTACTACATAGTTAGTCACGTCAAATACATACCGCGTATCTAAACCATATAGCTGATCAATTGATAAACTGCCATCCTGGAATCCCCCGGTTGCATCTGTTAGTCCACCAGAATATGTTTTATCATAATTCTGCAGGTAAACATTCAGTTTTTGCGGTAAGGGATATTTAACCCAGGATGCATTGTCAGGTTTAATTTCAAGCTGCGCATTAAGTACTTTAACAAAATTTGCCAGGCTAAGTATTTCTTTAATTTGGGGAAAAATAATTCGGGTCCTGAGGTGTGTTAATTCCTGCAGGTACAACTGGTTGTTCAAGGCTGAGCTATTGAGCTCATTACTTTTTACAAGTCCTGATAAAGGTGAACCTGAAAAATCTTTTTTAATGTAATTGAATTGATATGGAGATGATGAACTGGAAAGATCAATTTCCCTTTGCTCTATACTTCCGTCATCATCATGGTAATGTAACCTTATTTGCATCTTATTCTGCAGCCCGACAATTACATTTGTCGATGCAGGTTCTGTGCTAATCTTTATTCCTTTGAAATATTCAAGGAACTGGTCAGTATTTGTTACCTGGCTTGATTTATCCCTGATTAGTTCAAATAGTTCCAGCCCAAATTGAGGATCGAGCAATAACCTGATACTATCATCTGCAATTGGCCGGACCTTTACAACTTCAGCACCCATTTTTACCGGATAGGCAGAAAATGAAGAAGTATTGTAAAAAACCGAATTATCATTATTGATCGACTGTGCAAGTCTATTAACTGTTAATGCAATTGAGGAGAGCGTGTCACCATAATACCCGTGGCTTAATTTCAGGATCAGTTCCAATGAATCAAACTTGCTGGTATTGGTTAAATCCGGAATAACCGGACGTTCAAAACGCACATAATGTTCGCATGATGTCTTTCCGAATAAAGGATCGCTATGGATACCAACGAGCGCATAGTTGTCTGAAGATGTTACAAATGAATCTTCCCGGAAAACAACAAAGTTTCCACCAAAAGTATCAACCTGGATAAGATATGGATTTTCAGAAGGTGTCACTGTTTCAATATACTGAGCCTGCTTGGTGCATGATATCATAAATATTAAAACCAGGCTGCATCCAATTCCATAAAATACGCGATTCACCATATAATATTTTGCACAAAGAAAAATACTAGTGCGCTTGCAGGAAGAAGTTTGCAACAAGATGCTGTTATGTTGCTACCGGCACTTCATTTCGCGGTTATGCCAATAAAAAAGCCTGTTATAGAAACTTGCAAGCTGTTGGTAGGCACAAAGTTGCTGTTTGTAGCAACTTGCTTTATTTGAACCCAATGAGTCATGAGATTTGAAAAAAATCAAAGGTGATGAGATTAAGATATTCCGTATTACTGGTTTTCAATATCCTGCTTATTAGCGCATGCACAAAGAGTACTACTTCAACAACAGCTACAACGGGAAACTGGGTTAGACGATCAGAGTTTGAAGGTGTAGGCAGAAGTGAGGCGATTGTTGCTACTTTAAATGATACAGCATATGGCGGCCTGGGGTTTGATGGTGTAAACAGGTTAACTGACTTTTGGGAATATGACGGATCAAATGATTTCTGGAAAAAGAAAGCAAGCTTTCCGGGCGTTGCAAGAAGTTCTGCAGTAGCATTTAGTGCCAAAGGAAAAGTATTTGTCGGCCTGGGCTACGACGGGGTGAATTCCCTGAATGATTTCTGGAGCTATGACCCTAAAAAAGATACATGGACAAGGGTAAATGATTTTCCGGGATCAGCAAGATATGATGCTGTTGCTTTTGGAATAAATGATAAAGGATACGTTACAAGTGGATATGATGGCAATTACCTGAAAGATTTCTGGGAATATGATCCTATTAATGATACATGGACACAGAAAGTAAGTCCGGGTGGCAGTAAGCGGTCAGCAGCAGTAGTATTTGTGATCAATGATAAAGCCTACCTGGCAACAGGTGGTAATAATGGGACCAATGTAAATGATTTGTGGGAATACGACCAGGCGGCAGATAAGTGGACAGAGAAGCGCAAAATCTCTAATGTCAGTGATGAAACCTATGATGATGCCTATACGATTATAAGGTCAAACGCTGTGGCTTTTACCATTAATGGGAAAGGCTATATATCAACAGGTAACAGCGCAGGCTTAACCAGTACTTGCTGGGAATACGATCCGGGTACCGATACATGGACTGCAAAGACTGCATTTGAAGGAACTGCAAGGGAAGGAGCGGTTGGGTTCACCATCAATAACAGGGGCTATATTGCAACGGGAAGAAGTTCGGGGTTAAGGCTGGATGACATTCTTGAATTACAACCTGAAGCTACATATAATGCAAATGATTAAAGGACAGTTAAAGAATATTATAATAGCTAATGCGATGCATTAATTCTTCCTTATAATGACCACTGACCGGGATTTCCAATTCACCAAGTTTCACAAAACTTTTATGGATGGCATCAATCCTGTTAAGTGCAACAATATATGATTTATGAATACGTAAAAAATCAAACGGCATTAGCTTTTCTTCCAGCAGCTTCAGGCTTATCCTTGCAATAACAGGCCTTTTTTGACTTTGTATATGAATTTTCACATAGTCCTTAAAACCCTCAACCATGAAGATGTCGGAGACTTCAATTTTGACCATATTATACTCAACGTTCACATACAGATACTTCTGGTTATCTGATGGTTTCAGGGTTGCATCCGGCGGGGTAGTTGATCTAACAGTAAAAGTATCAAGTGCTTTCATTGAAGCTTCCAGGAACCGCTCAAAGGAAACCGGTTTCAACAGGTAATCAATAGCCTGAACAGTATAACTTTCAAGAGCAAAATTATTATAGGCTGTTAAAAAAATAATCTTTGTTTTACCTTTCAGGTTTGCTGCAAGCTGCATCCCGGAAAGGCCTGGCATCATGATATCCAGGAAAATCAGGTCAATAGTTTTCTCCTTTAACAAATTAATTACTTCAAGGGCATTTTTAGCTGTTCCAACCAATTTAAGAAACGGAACCTGTCGAATATTATCAACCAATAAATCCAGTGAAAGCGCCTCATCATCAACCGCAATACATTGAATAATCATTCCAGGGTAATTTGTAGTGAGACTGCATAGGTATCATTTCTTTCTGAGATAAAAAGAGAATGGTTGTCTCTGTACAATAGTTTTAATCTACGTTTAACATTCGCAAGCCCGATGCCGGAAGTATAATCATTTTCACCTTTTGCAGAAGGATCAAAATTGTTCCTTACCAATAAACTGAGGACACCGTTAGTTACCTTAAAGGATATTTCGATAAGGGGTTGGATTGCTGAAGCATTACAATGTTTGAAAGCATTTTCCACGAAAGGAATCAGCAGCATGGGTTCAATGAAATAGTTTTTATCGGGGATCTGAATATCAACTACTATATTAATCTCTTTCCCAAATCTCAAAGCCTGAAGGTCAATATAGCTTTGCAGGTATTCAATTTCCCTGGTTAACATCACTTTCATTTCATCTGATTCATATAACATGTACCGCATAATGCCGGAAAGTTTAATCAGGGATGGTTCCAGCTGGCCAGACTGTTTACGGGCAAGGGAAACCATATTATTAAGGACATTGAATACAAAATGCGGGCTAATTTGGGAGCGCAGAAAAGAAAGTTCGGTTTTCAATCCTTCATTTTCTTTATCCTTAAGTAATTTATCGGTAGTTATTTTATCCATAACCATCCGGTATGCCAGGCCGCTGGCCTGTACAAAAAGGAATGGAAATATGTTTAATATTAATGGAACAGGTAATCGAAAATTCGGCTGTGGTCCCACCCAGTATAGCAGCAGGACAGAACAGAATATTACTATTATAAAAACAGAAACTTGTAAAATAATATAGGAAGGAATCCTTCGGCGATAAATCAATTCAGGGATAAGAAAATAAGTATTCAGGTAAAACAGGCAAATCCATACAATATTTAAACCCAGGGCAACAGAGGTAAAAAGATGCCCATTGGGTCTATGAGGCGGCGGCTGTTTCCGGGCAGATACATTTCCCTGCAGGCTGTCATAAGTACCAATTGGAAGCTTTTGAAAACCTGCATTTCCTCTTGAATAATGTATGGCAAATTTATCAAATGAAGGGTTTGGGGATTGTTCAAGGATAGGCCTTATCAAATGAGGAAGGAATAATGTTGCCACCCAGAATAACAAATGATAAAAAAAAATGGCCCGCTTTGACGTATACCAGCTATGTTGATCCATATCCCTCAAAAATGAGGAAATCAGGATCAATAATGGCTGAAAAACGACAAGTTGGCCATTTGTATAGACGAAAGCTTCAAATCCTATTTACGCAGGTATCGCACCACTTTTTCGCGAAGGGGTTCACTAAGCGGTACCATCGGCAGGCGTAAATAATTTTCAATCAATCCCATTTCTGCCAGGAAAGATTTTACACCGGCAGGATTATTTTCTGCGAACAGTAAATAATAAGCTTCGAGCATAGTGTCGTTTAGTTCTTTGGCTTTAGTAAAGTCAAAGTCCAAACCGGCCCGCACCATATCAGAAAATTTACGGGGAAAGCAATTGGCTGCAACACTGATTACACCATCCATACCGCAGGCCAGCTGGGTCATAGCCAGGTCATCGTCACCACTTGCTACCATGAAATGATCAGGACGGTCTTTCAGCAACTGCATACACTGCACCATATTATTGGCAGCTTCCTTAATGCCGCCGATATTGGGTACTTCATGGGCCAGCCTCAGCGCAGTTGCGGCATCGAGGTTCCTGCCGGTACGACCCGGAACATTGTACAGGATGATTGGTTTTGGGGAAGCTTTTGCGAGCATTTCATAATGCAGGAAAATACCTTCCTGGGATGGTTTGCTGTAATAAGGACTGGCACTTAGTATTGCGGTGGCCTTATCCAATGGCAGCGTATTGAGGTCTTTCACCAATTCATGGGTGTTATTTCCACCAACGCCCACTACAACGGGCACACGACTGTCTACTTTTTCAAAAGTAAAATTTATGATATCGATTTTCTCTTCTTTGGATATTGTTGGCGTTTCGCCTGTTGTACCAAGGGTTACAATATATTCAACACCATTTTTAATGATAAAATTGATAAGGCTTTCCAGGGCTGAAAAATCAATTTTTCCGGTTTTTGTGAAAGGGGTAACAATTGCAACACCGGTTCCGCGTAAAGTTTGTCTGAGAGACATGAAATATTAAAATTTTAAATTAAATCAATAAGTTGGTTCTGATTAGTTGCCGGGTCAGGCCGGCAGTTCATCCCAAAAGCCCATTTTGCTGAATTTTGAGATGCGTTGGCGCACCCGCTCTTCTGCGGTAACCTGTTTGAGTTCGCCCAGCGTTTCAATCAGGACTGTTTTAAGGTTTGCGGCTGCTTCATCATAATCCCAGTGGGCGCCACCAAATGGTTCAGGTACAATACGGTCTACCAATCCGAATTTGAGCATATTGTCGGAGGTCAGCTTCAATTCTTCTGCCGCCTTTTCTTTTTGGTCCCAGCTGCGCCAAAGAATAGAGCTGCAGTTTTCGGGAGATATAACTGTATACCAGGAGTTTTCGAGCATAAGGACCCGATCCCCCACCCCAATGCCCAGAGCGCCACCGGATGCGCCTTCACCAATAATGGCGCAAATAACTGGCACTTTAAGCCGCATCATTTCATAAATGTTGCGGGCGATGGCTTCCCCTTGTCCCCTTTCTTCTGCTTCCATTCCCGGGAAGGCCCCTGGTGTATCGATCAGGGTAATAATAGGTTTATTGAATTTTTCAGCCAGTTTCATAAGGCGCAGGGCTTTCCTGTAGCCTTCAGGGTTGGCCATACCAAAATTCCTGAGTTGCCGCATTTTGGTATTAATGCCTTTTTGCTGACCAATAAACATCACAGTTTCGCCATTCAGCTGCGCGAAACCACCCACCATGGCTTTATCATCTTTTACATTACGGTCGCCGAACAATTCAACAAAATTGTCGCCCATTTTCTGAATGTACTTCAGGGTATACGGACGGTCGGGGTGCCTGCTCAGTTGCACTTTCTGCCAGCTGGTAAGGGTTTGGGTGATCTCCTTCCTTCTTTCAATGATCTGGTTTTCCAGGTCAGCGATAGTACCACTCATATCCACCTTGCTGTTCTTCTCAGCAGTTTGTTTCATCTTTTCTATATCGTCAAACAATTCTTTGATGGGACGTTCGAACTCAAGGAATTGTCTGTTTTTATCTTCCGGCATAAGCGATGGTTGAGTTGTAAAATTAAGGGTTGAAAAAAAATAAAGAAAAGTTTTGTTTGAAAGGGTAGTTTCCCTTTATCTTTGCCATCCAATTTTGAGAAAACACTTGGAATTTGGATGGATCGGTAGTTCAGTTGGTTAGAATGCTGCCCTGTCACGGCAGAGGTCGCGGGTTCGAGTCCCGTCCGGTCCGCCAGGTTGATCCGCTAGCTTTTAAAACCCTTCAGTTTCCTTGATCCTGAAGGGTTTTCTCTTTATATCCCATTGCATTTCTTCTTTTTTTTATGCCTGTTTTGTTTCAACACAAGGATGAGGCAAAAGCTGTATTATCCACTATTATTCGGCCAACAAGTTTAGCGTTACACATTGAATTTGGGTCCTCTTATTTTCCCGGTAACCTGAATAATCCGGATGGATTCTTCCCATCCAGGGAATAACCTACCGGTTTCACCAGGTATGAATAATTCAACAATCTTTAAACATTGTTGCGGCTTCTTCCAGGCTTCAATGTGGCTTATTGAATTCAATATTCTCCGTTAATATTCTGTTTGTTCTCCGTTTATCCTCCGTAGTTTACGGAGGATAAACGGAGAACAAACAGAGGACAAACCTAGTATTAACGGAAGATATATTTTGTGATTCGCTTATATAAGCCTACCTTATAACTAAAATCATATTATGGCAGTCAATAGAGACCTAAGCAGCATCCTGGCCCAGTTCTCCGGAAAACTGGGGAACGTGATCATAAAAAACTATGGGGATAAAATCGTTTTGAGTGCACCACCGGACATGTCTAAACGTAAACTGAGCCCGAAGCAGAAGGAAATGAACCTGTTGATGAATATGGCCAACAAGTATGCCAAAAAAATTAATGATGATCCGGTGCGGAAAGCTGAAGCAGCCAAAATATTGGGCGTACCTGGCAATAAAGTGTTCAGGGCCCTGGTGTCTGTATTTATCTCCAAAAAAGGGGATATCAATGGCCTTATTAAATTAACGCCCGGGAAGGCGGCTGTAAAAAAGAAGTAAGCGCCCTTTGTAAAATAACGGCCTGGTATAGCAATTTAAGGACCGGGTAGTTGAAGCCTTTAGTTTACTTCCCGGCAAAAAGCATATAGTTTTTTCAGGTCTTCAATCCTTTCAAAATGGATGTCCGCCTGTTTTATATAATCCTGGATCTTAGCTTTACCACCAGGGAAAAGGTTATAAAAACTACTCTTGTTCGCAGGGAAGGATTTCCCGTATTTATCTACCAGGAAATACCTGGTTTCTTTGGTGATGATCCTGTTCTGGTTAGCTGTTAAATCAGTTATATTATAACCCATCGGCGAGTTGACATTCTTATAGCTTTTAACATCAACACCATTTGCCGGTTTGTCAAAAGCACCTAATTGCTCAAATTCAATTTTTATTTGCTGCCAGAAAGCAAGCTTTACATCCTCTGCCCCGCCTGCAAGCACTTCCAGGTATCTTTTATCATAATAATAAAGCACGCTATCAATTTCTATCCATTGTAAATCTTCCGGATTACCAATTGACAGTGTATCTGTTGGGCTGTTTATAAATTGCAATTCAGCAAGAACAAGATTATAATTGAGTCTTGCAGCAGACGGTGTCCTGTTCCTGAAAAATATTTTTGACTGCGTAAAAGCTGGAAAACGATAAATACCATAGGAATTTAAGGCCTTTGAAAAATCTTCACCTGCCATCACCCTAATTTTTTCCTGTGCTTTCATTACAAAAGGAACAACAATCAGTAAGGCGGCGGTAAGTAACTTCTTTTTCATCGGACTATTCACTTATAGATAATATTCAATTACCTAAATATAAGAAATCAGGGATGTTTCCGGTGACAGTAAAAGTTATGGATAAAACAACTTTACAGGGTTAGTCCAAGCTATGCCTTCGGTAAAACAATTTATAACCTGCACCAAATTCTATCCAGTCTGCAGTAGCGCCATTCATTGTCTTTAGTCCAACCTGTCCGTAGAACCTTTTTGTAAACTCATACCTTAATGCCGGACGCATAAAAGTATTTCCTTTTAACTCACGTCCGATTGTAGTCAGGTTATAGCCAATTTGTAACCTTACTGTCAGGCGCCAGAACATGAAATCATAACCAACATGGACTGACGGAAAAAAGGTTTCCATTTTTTCCTTATTTAAAGGATACTCAGCGGTATCCCTGGCACTTGGGTCGATAAATGCATCAAACCCAAAACTAATGCCATGCATCGTATTGAATTTATGCTGGTATTCCAAAACAGTCGAAGAAGTGAGGTAACTGTGTGTTGTTCCGGCGTCATCTTTGTTTTGTACGGTACCGATAGCCTGGTATAACGAAACATTATTTTCCCTGATTTTATCGGGTCCTGCGGTTTTACCAAAAGTTGGCCTGGCTTCAAGTATTGTCTTTGGATGTTCAGAATTATCAACTTTGTGTTGGGTTCCATTGAAATTATATAAGGCACCTAAACTGAATCCTGCCATATTCAACCCAAGGTTCGGTGTCACTGTGCGACCATTACTGAAGTGCGTAAAGTCGATTCCATATAGTAAGTCAACCTCCCTGTTAAGCCTGTATTGCCCACCGCCATGCAATGAAAAATATATGGCGAATTTTGACCCGATTGCATCATTAATAGAATTATGGTCCCGATTATAGGGTTTAAGGTTAAAAGTAAACCCTAAAGCCGGTTCAATATGGAAGCTATTTAATTTCCCCCGGGTTATTGGGAATGTTATAAATCCAAATAATGCATTTGGTTGTCCAAAAATATCAACATCACCAACATAACCGGTGTACCAGCCAATGCCATATGCGGGATAATTGTATTGGTTCTCCCAATGTTTCTTGCCTTTTGATTGCCAGCCAGTCCTTAATTCAATGGCACCGTACCCATGTTTTAGCTCATTTGTCAGTGAAGCCCCGGTATAAAAATTTTTTCCTGCATGAAGTTTTATACTGAAAAACCTGAAGGTCCCATAATTAGGGTCTGTGGAAACTGTGGAATCTGATTGAGCAGAAACATTAAACGAAAGGAATAAGCATAAAATAAAGATGACCCTACTACGCAAAAACATGTACTTCTTTTTAGGAAAAGGCAAAAATCTAATAAATTCAACGACCCGATACCTGCAAATATTACATTTTTTTTATTACTTCCTTTACCCATTTCAACTTACATCATTGAAATGGGTAATTAAAAAGCCAAGGAACCGGATTTCCAATCATTTTTAATGAGAAAATATTATATATTAAATATCCTTTTATTACCGATTTACTTGTTTGGTCAGGCTCAGCATGATGATTCCCTTATCATGCAGCCAAAACAGAAATGGATTGAAAATATGAACCAGTATATCATGTTAAAAATTATACTGAACTCAGATATTGAAACCCTGGCAGTCGTAACGGATCAAAACAAAATCCAGCTTAGTCCAAATGCAAAAAGCATCAGCCGGATTAGTTTCAGCTACAAATTCATTTCATTCAGTATAAAATACATTCCTAAATTTTTACCAGGAAATGACGACGATGATATCAGGGGAAAAACGAAGGGCGGGGGATTTGGCATGAACTTCAATTTTAATCACTGGCAGCAGGAGTTATCATATTCAAAGACCCAGGGCTATTACCTGGAAAATACTTCCGATTATAATACGGCCTGGAAACCTGGAGACCCTTATATTCAATTTCCGGAACTTGTATATAATCAATACCAGGGGACCACTGCCTACAATTTCAATCCGAAATTCTCTGTAAGCGCAGTAACCTCACAGACACAAAGGCAACTGAAGAGCGCGGGAAGCTTTATCCCGATTTTGCGATACCGGTATTATATTGTAGATGACAGGTCAACGCCCCAAAGCGGTAGGTCTACTCAAAAGACCAATAACTTTGAAATAATACTGGGTGCAGGATATTATCACACATTCGTGATCAGGAATAATTTTTATTTTTCCCTCGGACTAACCCCCGGTGCAGGATTTGTGTACACCAGATTAACAACAAGGTATCCATCCGGGGATGTTTCCACGGATCAGCGAAATGCTATCTTCCGGCTTGATGGGTGGACGGGCTTAGGATATAATGGACAAAGATTTTTCACAGGCTTTTACATGCAATTTTCCGGATCTTCCTTCAACCAGGAACATACAAGTGCCATATCTGAAAATTCTAAAGTTGCTATCCAGGGATTTGTGGGTTACAGGTTGAATGCGCCAAAATGGATGAAGGAAAAAGTGGAATCCGTGAATAATATTATACGTACTAAATAAAGCATTTCAGTTCCAGGCTAAGACAAACCATCCATTATTATATTTATTTTTTTTAAATATATTTGAATTCACCCCACCGGGGTCCATGAATAACAATCAAAATAATATCGGTGCTTTAACCAAAAAATAATTATACCCAATAAATGTCAAACCCCTGCTGGAGGAAATACTTCGTATTGCTATTGTTTACCTGTTTATCCAGGTGGACAATTGCCCAACAACCAGATTCAGCAAGTCAGGTACATCCTGTTGATACGCCAAATAAATCTGGCTTTGTAACAAGAATCCAAAAAATAGGAACGGACGAAACAATCAGGAGTATCAAAAAGTACAAAGCAGGAAGGATCGGTATAAAGCAGCAATTCCTCCTGGAAGAAATCAGGAATGAGACACAACGTGCAAAAATATACCTGAAGAAAGGCATTGATACCCTCGGGATAAGCAATGATTTAGTACAAACAACAGCCTCGGTTAATATCGTAAATGACGGTGTTTTTGTAAATACAGGAACTTCCCAAACGCAAAGAAACCTTGCCGTATCCTCAGCCATCCTGACTGAACTATTATTCAAGATGACCCAGCAAAAAAATGTGCTGGCTACTTATACAAGGACACTGGTTAGCTTCAGGGATAAAATTGATTCCCTTTCCAGCAATTCAGAACTTTATATTTTCCCTGATGATTCTGTTAATACTATTAAGTATTTTAAAAAGCTATTGGTTGTTGCTAAAGAGATTGGTCCGACTGATACCGCCATGGATCAGGCTTTAGCCAATGTACAGGAACTGCAGAATAAAGTTGAACTGATGGTGTTCTCGCTCAGGTCGTCACTGGAAGATTTGGAAAAGCGCAGAATAGAAATAACGGAACAAACATTAGACCGGGAATTACCAAATATTACCTGGCCGGTACACTATTCGCGCCCATTCGGTGAAATCATACAATTCTCCGTGGATAAAGAAAAACTTGCGCTTAACTTTTATATCAAAGACAATAAAGGTCGTTTGGTTATCCTGGCTTTACTGATCCTTGCACTTGCCTTCTTTATCCGGTCTATTAGAGAGCGAATGATTGAGCAAAATAAGTTAAGGGAAGATTTTAATGGACAATTGGTACTCAGATATCCTATTTTGTCCGCTTTTATACTATGTACGAGTATATTTCAGTTTATTTTCCTGGAACCCCCATTTATCTTCAGCTTTGTTTTATGGCTCCCGGTGGCGATATGCCTGACCTTTGTTTTCAACGGTTTCATTTCAAATTACTGGATGAAATTCTGGTCCATCATAATTTTGCTGTTCTTATTAGCCGGCATTGACAATATTATTCTTCTACAGGCATCCAGAACGGAACGGTGGCTAATGCTGGGTTTAACCATTTCAGGCATGGCTTATGGCATGTATATATTGTTGCAGGGCCACCGGTATGAATTAAAAGAAAAAGGCATTTTATATTTTATAGGATTTGTGGTAATAGTTGAATTTGCAGCAAGCCTTTTAAATATCTACGGACGGTACAACCTGTCAAAAACTTTAATGATCAGCGGATATTCTGGTGTGGTGATTGCTATAATATTCCTTTGGACAGTCCGGCTGATTAATGAGACACTTGCCATTACCGCAATTATCTATAAACATCCGGATAAAAAATTATTTTATATCAATTTTGACAGGATTGGCGACAAGGTCCCTGCAGCATTTTATTTTTTCCTGGTCCTTGGATGGCTTATACTGGTAGGAAGAAATTTTTATGAATTCAAACAAATAGCGCTGCCCTTTAATGACTTCCTGAATACGGAAAGAACATTAGGTGACTATACTTTCACCATTAATGGGTTGTTTATTTTCCTGTTAATCCTGGTTTGCTCAATGCTATTGTCCAGGGTCATCTCCTTTTTCGCTTCTGATGAAGGTGAAATCCAGGAACCGGACAAAAAACCGGGCAAAGTTGGATTGGGTAGCTGGTTATTGCTAATAAGGATAGCTATTATTAGCCTGGGGCTATTCCTGGCATTTGCAGCCTCTGGAATTCCACTCGATAAATTAACCATTATTTTAGGTGCACTGGGAGTAGGAATTGGCCTTGGATTGCAAGGACTTGTAAACAACCTTGTCAGCGGTCTGATCATCGCGTTTGAGAAACCGGTAAATGTCGGGGATGTGATAGAGGTGAATAATAAACCCGGGACAATGAAATCAATTGGGTTCAGAAGCAGTGTGGTGACTATGGCGGATGGTGCTTGTTTAATCATTCCGAATGGTGACCTATTAAGTCAACACCTGATCAATTGGACAATGGGTAAAAACATAAAGCGGCTTGTGGTAACCGTTGGAGTGGCATATGGCTCCGATTTGAATAAGGTGAAACAAATATTAAGTACAATTTTAGAAAAGCATGAAAAAATACTGGATTACCCGGAACCGGTAGTTGTGGCAAAAGAATTTGGTGCAAGTGCAATAGAATTTGAATTGCTTTTTTGGGTTAAAAATATTAAGGAGTCACTACTTTTAAAAAGTGATATTATTTCACAGATAAATGACGTATTCAAATCGGAAGGTATTGTTATACCATACCCTCAGCAGGATGTTCATATCCGGACTGGCTCAACAGCTTCCCCAATTTAAACTCAAACGGGGGATATTTTTAATTTTTCCTTTACTAAAACATTACAGGCCAATAACTTATACCATAAGGGCGGGTATCTTTTTTTTACTACCGAAAAGCTAAAACAGGAAAATTCCAGGTATTGACAGTTGTTAATCGCTCGTGAAGTAAATAAATTTTGTACCCCATACAAAAATCTACAACTAATTTGTTGGGTCCCGTTCAATTCAAAACTATTTATCTGACTAAATTCCCTAACGCCCAATTTAAAAAGCATGATGAATTTAAAAGAAATCAGTAAAAAAATCATCAAAGGCGATTTTAGCAGCCTTCTGGGATTTGGCAATGGGAATAAAAATGTGCACCCTTCAGAAATTGCAAAGATGCTGATGGCTGTGCCCACCGAAACGGCATTTAAAGCGTTTAATTCTTTGCCTTCCGGTACACAAACCAAGGTATTCCCATATGTAGACGTTTTGTTGCAAAAGAAAATTGTAAAAGATTCGCCCAGGTCAAAATCCTCCCTGATATTAAATGAACTAAGTTCAGATGACAGGATCGCATTTTTTTCGCTGATAAAAGGAGTTGAACGTTCTTCGTTATTAGAATTACTAAATGAGAAAAACAAAGACGCGGTCCATGACATTTTAGGTTATCCTGAAAATAGTGTGGCGAGGTTGATAAATACTGAATTTGCCACAATTGACAAGGAAGTCACTATTGCAGAGGCAAGTGAACATCTTAGGAAGTACCATAAAGATACTGAGACAGCAAATGTAATTTATGTAGTGGATAAAGATGGGAGACTGATAGATGACATACCTGTACGTCGCTTTGTTTTAAACGATCCTCAAAAAAAAATAACAGACATCTTGGATGGTTCATGCGTTAGCCTTAAAATGACTGATACAAAAGAGGATGCGGTAATTAAATTTAAAGAATATGACAGGGTCGTATTGCCTGTAACCAATGCTGATAATTTATTATTAGGAGTATTAACTGTTGATGATGTCTTAGATGTAGCAGAACAAAGGGATACAAAGGACATTCAAAAATTTGGTGGTGTTGAAGGATTGGATTATCCATACGTTAAGACTGCCTTTTTCTCACTCATCAAAAAAAGGGCGACCTGGCTCATTGTACTATTTGTTGGAGAGATGCTTACAGCAACAGCAATGGGTTATTTTGATGTTGAAATATCAAAGGCAGTTGTACTGGCATTATTTGTTCCACTGATTATCTCAAGCGGGGGCAACAGCGGCTCACAGGCAGCAACCCTAATTATCAGGGCCATGGCCCTGAAAGAACTAACTATTAAAGACTGGTGGTTCGTAATGCGAAGAGAGATTTTATCCGGACTTACTTTAGGATTTATTTTAGGAACAATTGGATTTATAAGAATTTCAATTTGGCAAAAACTCCATCTGTACAATTATGGCGAAGAATGGTTCTTAGTGGCCGTAACCATTTTCTTTTCCCTGATTGGTATTGTCATGTGGGGAACTCTTAGTGGCTCCATGATTCCGATTGTTTTAAAAAAGTTTAAACTAGACCCCGCCACTTCATCCGCGCCATTAGTGGCAACTCTTGTGGATGTAACAGGGCTGGTCATTTATTTTACAATAGCCGCAGTGATTTTAAAGGGTACAATATTATAATGGCACACCATCACGAACATAACCATAGCGGGCACCATCATGGACCAGTAGAAATTACAGATCTCAATAAGGCATTTGTAATTGGAATTGCATTAAACCTGTCTTACGTATTAATACAGATAGTAATTGGTTTTAAAATTAATTCCCTATCCTTACTTTCTGATGCAGGGCATAATTTCCTTGACGTTGCAGGATTAGCCCTTGCAATGCTGGCCTTTAAATTATCAAAAAGCAAAGCCACGGGAAAATACACTTATGGCTATCGAAAGGCATCAATACTAATTTCCTTACTGAATGCAGTGGTGCTCCTTATTTCAATTGGAGCTATCGCTTATGAAGCACTGCTAAGGTTCAAATATACCCAGGAGTTGCCTGGCAAAACAATTGCTATTATTGCAGCAATTGGGATCGTAATCAACGGAATATCCGCTTTTATGTTTTTTAAGGATAAAGAGACCGACATAAATCTTAAAAGTGCTTTTCTTCATTTAGCATCTGATGCAATAGTTTCATTAGGCATGGTAGTTGGCGGCATTATAATATATTTTACCAAAATTTACTGGATTGATCCTTTACTAAGCATTATAATTTGTTTAGTTATTATAGCAAGTACCTGGAACCTTTTGAAAAACAGCCTTCGACTTTCCATGGATGGAGTACCTGAAAATATCAACATCGACAAACTAAAAGAAATCGCCCTGAAAATCAATGGAGTAATCGATATTCATCATTTACACGTTTGGGCCATAGGTACCACAAGAAATGCGCTGACAGCCCATATTGTTATCGACGAACAAGCAGACATGCGGAAGGCGCAACAAATAAAAGAGCAGCTTAAGCACTTATTCGCGCATGAAAATATTCAACATGTGACATTAGAAACGGAAAGCAAATCATCAGATTGTAATGGGGTTGATTGTTATTAATAGAATAGTACAGAAGATTCATTATTTAATTACACCAAAATCACCCTTAAGCCATTTCCTGTATAAGAATAACCCAATGGGCATAGGTGCCCAAAATGACAAAAACCTGTAGATAAGCGTTACTATTATTGCTGTCCCCAAAGGAATACCAAGACTTACAAAAAAGAAACTCATGCTGCTTTCATAAAGAATGAGGCCACCAGGTAAAAGTGGGATTAAGCAAATAATACGGGCACATATGAAACCAAGCAACACAACAAAAAGCGAAACGTGAATACCCAATCCATAAAATAGCGCAAACAAGGTAAATACATCCGCAGCAACAAGTAGCAACTGAACGAGAAAGTTATTTAATACTGTTATTTTATTGTGCTTCAGGAACTTTGACAGCCTTACATCTTCTTTTGAAATTCCCTGTTGCTGAATCGTCTGGACAATATTTTCAAACAACTTTTTAATATGCTTCATCCTTTTAATCTTTTTATAGATAAACAAAAGGGATTTTTTCCTTCCGGCAAGTGATATCAAGGCTCCAAAAACAAGGTAAATAGCTAATCCTGCAGCAAGTGTGCCAATAAAAACAGTTTGTACCTTATTAAAAAACAGGCAGGCAAACAGTAATAATAAAATTATCGCCTCCATAGCTGCGTAATAAATCAGCAGTTCCGCCAATATCAGGGAAATAATTTGCGCTACCCTAATATTGAGTTTAGAAAGGAAATTGAAAATAAAAGTATTGCCACTTATTTCGGCACTGGGTACGATTTGATTGAAAAACAGGGAAATAACAGAAGCTTTAAGAATATCCAGGAGTTTGGGTAATTGCTTCAATTTTTGAGCACTTAATAATAATCTGTAAATAATGGCAGTGAATAAATAAGTGAGGATTTGGGCAACAACAGCAACAATCAACCAGATTATATCCACCTTACCAAGAAGCCTGATTTCTGTTTTTATTTCCGAAAAATAATACACAACGAACCCAAAAACCATAAGGAAGAAAATAAAAAATAATATCCACGACCTGGATTTCACCCTTCCCTCACGGAAAGTAAATATGTTATTGTTATTTATAACTGACACGGAAATAAATTTAACATTGGCCAACCCCAATCCCAGGTATTACAACTAAATAAATATATAAATTTTCATCTGATCCAATTAATTGCATTTAACAAACCGATTTGTTAGGATTAACCTAAAAAAAATCAATCTGCTGACACTTTATCGAAAAGATATTTTTCGAAAGGACAATGGCATCTTTTTTGTCCTATTTACTATTGGATGATAGATTATCCTATACCATAATTAATCGGGTCTTCCTTCAGCATATCAATGAGGTAACTAATATTGACAAATGAATCTATAATTCTACCCTGCTATATTTTTTTATTTAAGTAACCCAATCAGTCAATTTCAAAACCGTTAATCAATTATCATGAAAACAAAGCTCGCAAAGCTAATTATGCCGGTTATTATTCTTTTGTCTATAACCGTTTTTTATGCCTGCCAGAAAGAAGCATCTGCAGGTAACAATGGTATTGTACCGGCAGGCAAAGCACAACTTTCAGTTTATTTAACAGACGGGCCATATGATTACGAGAATGTAATGGTCGACATTAAAAGTATTGATGTAAAAGTGGACACCTGTCATCACTTTGGAGATAAAGATGATGAAATGGATGGCAACCATGACAGGGAGGTCAAAGATTCTATGGGCCATTGCGATGTATGGACTCCGCTTGATATCCACCCTGGCATATACGATCTTTTGCACTTGAGAAATGGCCTGGATACTTTATTAGGGTCAAGTTTTATTCCGCAGGGTAAAATAAAGCAGATAAAAATTACCCTTGGAAGCAATAACAGCATAATGGCCGACAGCATAGTTGCCCCATTGAAAATAAGGGGTAATAAAGACTATTTTATTATCAATATCCGTAATGAACACCTTGATTCGATTGCACAGAATAACTTTCAGTTAATCCTGGATTTCAACCTGGCTAAGTCGATCCGCTTTGACGATGGCACTTATTGGCTGAAACCGGTTGTAAAACCATTTTGTAAGCGGAATACCGGTGAAATTGAAGGAAAAGTCAGACCCGATAGTGCCTATGGCATGATCACAGCTTTCAACTCTACCGATACTGCCTATGCACTGCCTGACCATGAAAGAGAAGGCGAATTTAAAATCAGGGGATTGAAGGAAGGCACCTATTCCGTTTTGATTGCCGGCAAAAATGGTTACCAGGACAGCACAATCAATGACGTAAAAGTGTATAACAGGAGAGAAACAGAATTAGGAAAAATTATCCTGCACAAATAAATATAACAGGTCATTTTTAGTTCTCCGCAGTTGGACGGGGAATAAATATCCCAAAAAAAAGCAACAGCCCGAAAATTCGGGCTGTTGCTTTTTTTGTGTAAAACATAACCAGCAAATACTTCCAAAATAACTTGCCAGGCATATTTATACCGGCAACAGGTGCTTTTTAGGCTATATAAACAGATATTGCTAAATGCATTCCAATAAAATAACCGATATTAAAACTGGGAATACTGTAACCGATCTATAGGATAAGTGTAAAATAAAGCAGCAATGAATCTTGAGGATGTTAAACCAAAACCATTAGGAGATGTACCAGGCTCCCCGGAAAACATAAAGCTAAAGGACTTCCACCCAATATCAGCCTTCAAAACAACCACAACCACTATTTTACAATCCAGGCACCCTGTAATTGATATGCATGCCCATGCCTGGCAACCCGATACAGACATCCATGAATTGGTAAAAAGGATGGAAGCTGCCAACGTAAAAAAATCTGTTGTGCTCTCTTTCGAAACAGGACCCGGATTTGATGACATCGCAACAAGGTATGCTGACTATCCTGACAAATTTGACATCTGGTGTGGATTTGATTATACTGGCTATGATGAACCAGGCAATCATTGGATAGACCATGCAATTGCAGAACTGGAGCGATGCCAGAAGAAGGGGGCAAAAGGAGTTGGTGAATTAGGAGATAAGGGAATCGGGGAATATTACTCAAGGCCCGTTCCGGGATATGGCATGCACCTGAATGATGAAAGAATGCAACCCCTTTTGAAAAGAAGTGGCGAATTAGGATTGCCTGTCAGCGTACATATTGCAGACCCAATCTGGATGTACCTCCCTATGGACGAACATAATGATGGCTTAATGAATGCTTATAACTGGCGGATAGATACGACCGGGGAAGGGATACTAAACCATGCCCAACTTTTAGATACCCTTGAAGAAGCCGTAAGAAAAAACCCAGGTACTAATTTTATTGCCTGCCATTTAGCGAACTGTTCACACGACCTGGAAATCCTGGGTAATATGCTGGATAACTATCAGAACCTTTATGCAGATATCACTTCACGGCTGAAGGAAATTGCAACTGTACCCCGGTATGCAAAATCATTTATTGAAAAGTACCAGGACAGGCTATTATATGGAAGTGACGCGGGTTATGATCCTAAAAGCACGCTTGATTTTGCAACCAAAATTTACCAGGCAACTTTCAGGTTGCTGGAATCAGCAGATGAGCACATTTATGAACATGACCTTTTCAAATACCACTGGCCTTTATATGGCCTTCAGCTTTCTGACAGTATCCTTAATAAGCTATACCAGGGAAATGCCATGAAATTAATGAACCAATAAACAGGGCACAACCACTGGCCAATTTTAATTGATCGGGTAAAAAAAGTATCATGAAAATAAAGTTTCAATTTTTTCTGGCACTAAAACTGATTTGCTTTGTCTGTTCAAGCGGTTATGCGGCACAGCTACCCTACCCTTTTAAAATTTTGCCCCAACCACAAAAAGTGGACTTACTGAATGGAAAAGGGCTTAAGCCAGGTAACCTTGTGAGCATCTTACTCAAAGGAGATAGTAAACTACCGGTTATAGGTACCCTGCTATCTCAACTCCCTGTTGGAAAATCTGCAGGCAAAGGAACAGTTGCCCTTATCCTTAATAAAACAATAGCATCCCTCCCTTCTGAAGAAGGCTATATCCTTGCAATTACCAGGGACCGTATAGAAATAACAGCTAAAGGCGAAGCCGGGTTATTCTATGGCTGCCAGTCACTGGAGCAATTACTGGAAGATGCAAGGGATAATAATATACCGCTGCCAAGCTGCAGTATAACTGATTTTCCTGCACTCAGTTACCGTGCTGTTCATTTTGATGTGAAACACCACCTGGATCACATGAATTACTATTATGAAAGCATTGACAGGTTAGCGCGGTATAAAATCAATGCAATAGTATTTGAATTTGAAGATAAACTCCGCTACCAACTGCAGCCCCTTGTTGGCGCGCCGCAGTCTATCAGCCTCGATGAAATGTCGGCCCTCACAAAATATGCCCGCGAAAGGTATATTGAAATCACCCCGCTTGTGCAGGGACTGGGTCATGCTACATTTATCCTGAAACATGAGCAATATGCCGGTCTCAGGGAATTGCCCTGGAACCACTGGGCCTTTTGCCCTTTGAATGAAGGCACTTACCAGGTACTGTTCGACCTTTACCGGGATGCCATCAAAGCAACACCGGGATCAAAATACCTGCATATTGGCGGTGATGAGATTGGTAATATCGGGTTATGCCCCCGATGTAAACCCACTGCAGATAAAGAAGGTATGATGAGCCTTAATTTATATTGGCTGAAAAGGGTTTGTGAATTCGCAAAAGAAAATAACCGGATTCCTATCTTCTGGGATGACATGCCACTGCAACATGCCGGCTTGTACAAAACAACCTGGAGTGATGAGGTTACAGCTGCTGAGGCTACTGAAGCCTGGAAGAAAGGCATTGCAACCCTCGACAGCCTGCAGCAGGATTTTCCAAAAAACTGTGTGTATATGCGCTGGAACTATTCCATGGCCAGGCAACCCGGAAATATCCTCGCCCTTGACTGGTACAGGCAACACAAATTACAGGCGATGGTCGCAACAGCTACAAATGCCGAAGGTGGCATGCTGTTCCAGGCAGATGAAAGGAATAAAGGTGCGGCATCATCGGGTATAGTTTCCATAAGGAGTTTTATACAAATGGCGGCAGAAAAAAACATATCCGGTATGCTTTGCACAGCATGGGATGATAAATCACCCCATATGGAAAATTACTGGCGGGGTTTTATTGCAGCAGCTGAATACAGCTGGTCGCCAAATGGCCGCAGCCTTGAAGGGTTTGATGAGGCCTGGCTGCAAAGGGAGTTCGGTTTATCCCTGCCAGGCTATACCACATTAAATGAACAACTGAGAGCGGGCTCATTATTATGGTATGAGGCCTTATACAAAAAAGGAAGTCTATTCGATGATGAAAATGCCCTGCAGAGCATGAAGCAGGTAGAGCACTGGCTGCCTCCGTCAGAAGGACAGGAAAATAAACAATTTGACTATACTTCTAAACTGATTGAATTGCCAGATAAGAAATCACCGGGTTTATGGAGCGAAAAGTATAGCGACAAACTCAGCCGCGCCGAATCAGCATTAAAAAACTACCCTGAACTTTCACAAAAACTGGAAGACCTGCAAAATAATTCCAGGCGGAATAAATACTACTGGAAGCTTGCCGGTTCATTATACAAATTCCAAACCGAAACTCCCCGCTTATTAATAGCATTAAAACATTACGACAGTAAAGATTTAGCAGAACATAATGCCGGGATTGCAGAAGTAAAAAAGGCATTGATTGCATCACACCTTGCCTGGACAGAACTAGAGGAAGTATATACCCAAACCCGTTTCATAGCCAATCCTGCCAATTATTTACCTGACAGGTATTTCCATTTGGCCAGCCAGCGGGAAGATTTAACCTGGATGATCCAGGCACAGGAATTATATGAAAGAATGATTGTAAATAATTTACAATAAACCATGCCATCAGAAAAAATTACCATAGGGCAATATAAAGTTGCCGCCACAGGCTTCCTGAGTTTGTTCTCTATAATTGGTATTATGTTTTATGGCCTACCCTTCTTTTTTGATTTTTGGGTTAACGATTTTGGATGGAACCGGGCCACCGTTACTTCAGGAAATATATTCGGGAAAATCATCATCGGCCCCTTGTTTGGTTTCGCTGCAGGATGGATCGTTGATCGCTTTGGACCGAAACGGTTGATGCTGTTTGGTATTGTCATTTCCGGGCTTGCGGTAATTGGCTTAAGCAAAATGCATTCGCTGTTTGAATTCTATTCCCTGTATATGCTGATGGTGTTGGGATATATGTGCGGCGGTCCATTACCCAACCAGGTGATGACGTCAAGGTGGTTCAACAATTCAAGGGGCAAGGCAATGGGCTTTTCTTACCTGGGCGTAGGAATTGGCGGCATGCTGGTTCCGCAAATTGCGAAATGGCTCAACAAGCAAATGGACTGGCGCTTATCCCTGGTTGTCCTTGGGATATTGATGCTTGTTGTTGCTTTACCGATGGCCTTATTCGTAAAGGAAAATCCTGGCGATGTTATTAAAGCTGCAAAGGCAGGTGAACCCACAATTCCTTTTTCCGCCATTTTAAAAAACAAGTCCTTCTACTTCCTGGCCCTTGGCAGCATGTGTTCTATTGGTGCGATTACAGGTGTAAGCCAGAACCTGAAATTATTCTTTAGCCTCGATTTACATTATTCGCAGGGACAGGCTGCGAACGTGGTTTCCGGTATCCTGGGTGCCAGTATCATTGGCCGTTTGCTGATGGGGTGGCTGGCTGACCGTTATCCTAAAAAACATGTAATGATGCTGATTTACATGCTGAACACTTTATCCATACTGTTACTATATTTTGTGGATACTCCCGGCCTTGTGTATTTTTTCGTTCTGGTTTTCGGCATATCCATTGGTGGTGATTACATGATTATTCCTTTGATGGCTGCTGAATTATTCGGCATAAAAGTAATGGGCCGGGTAATGGGACTAATACTAACAGTTGATGGATTAGCTGAAGCATTTGGTCCTGTATTAGCAGGATGGCTTCGTGACAGGAATGGCAGTTATGCTATCGGTTTTACTGCTTTAATTCTACTGTCGGTCATTGGCACTTTAGCCATCTGGATGCTTCCGGGCAAAAAGTTGCTGAATCGGTAAACCAGTCTTTAGCCTTAGATGTATGACGCTATTTTTTTGTGAGCAGCCATCCATTTGATTTCATCCATTCAAAAATTGAGCCCATCCATTTCTCCGTAGGTATGCTTAGTACAAAGCCATGGTCACCCTTCGGATACAGGTGCATTTCTGCCGGTACATGGTGATGCAAAAGAGCTTTATAAAAAACTATACTGTTGTCAACCACCACCACTCTATCATCACCTGTATGTGTAATCCAGGTTGGCGGGGTATTATCTGTTACCTGCAATTCACTGGAGAAATATTTTATTTTCTCCGGTGAAGGATTATCACCCAGTAAATTTTCCCTGGAACCCATATGTGCCAGGCTGTCGGTTAAACTGATAACCGCATATACCAGAATCATAAAATCCGGACGAAGGCTTGTTTTTTCAGGATTCGGTATAAAGGAAGAGTCGAAATGAGTACCAGCTGTTGATGCAAGATGGCCTCCTGCAGAAAATCCCATGATACCAATTTTATGGGTATCTACACCCCATTCAGCAGCTCTTTGCCTTACAAGTTTAACAGCTTGCTGCGCATCCTGCAATGGGCCAATACTTTTATCCTGCATTATGGAGTCTGAAGGCAGGCGGTATTTTAAGATGAATGCAGCAACACCATGGCTGATAAAGGTTTTGGCGATATTGATCCCTTCTTTCTGGTAACTTGACATACCATATCCGCCACCCGGGCAGATTACTACAGCAGCACCATTGCCCTTTCCCTTTGCAGGCAGGTAAATTTCCAGTGTCGGATAGGAAATACTTTGGTAGCCACCAAACTTACCCTCCCAATACAATGTGGTTTCCTTCATATTGTAAGGAATAGAATTAGGTATGGCTTTGTCGTATAAAGGGATAATTTTTTGGGCTGCCAGTTCCAGCGAGCCCACTATTAAAACTGCAAGGAATAGTAAACTTCTTTTCATGCCAATAAATATACAAATAGAATCCAACCCGGGCGACTGTTAATAAGGTATATCAGAAATAACCCTATGCTTTCCATGATTTATCGCATCTTCTTTCCGTTTCATCTCATTTGTCAATAACCAGTGAAACAGGTATGTACATTTGTTATGCAATTGATTCAGAAAATAAATTTCATTACCATAAAAACAGAAAAAATGAAAAAGAAAATATTCACCATCATAACCATTTTTACACTTTTGGCAACAAGTTCATTCGCTTATAGTGATGGTATTGACAAAAATGTACTTAATAATTTTTCATCAAAATTCGCAAATGCTACAGATGTCACCTGGGAAAAAATAAATACCTATTACAAAGCTTCGTTCTGGATGAACGGATTAGCATTGAATGCTGTCTTTGCTAAGGATGGGCATATAATTGCAGTTACCCGAAATATCATTTCTACTGAGCTTCCCACCCAGCTCCATGAATCATTAGGAAATAACTTTCCAAACTACTGGATAACTGATTTGTTTCAATACACAACCCATGGTGAAACAAAATATTATGTAACTATTGAAAATAGTGATGAGAAAGAGATCCTTGAAAGTATTGGTTCAATTGAATGGTCAGTATTTAAGAAAATAACAAAATAGCTTCGCTAAAGTAGAAATGACCAAATTATTCTGTTACTTCATATGCGCATTGCTTAAGCGAAGTGAATTATGAAATACAGAGTCATTCAATACCTTGCACTTATTACCATTTGTTATTGTAGCCTTTTTAGCCAGGCCCAATCCAACCCTTACTATATTACCAACCAGGCGCCGCTGCAACCACAAGCTTATGTTGCACTTCCGCTGGGGAGCATACAACCAAAGGGCTGGCTTTTAAAAATGTTGGAATTACAAAGGGCTGGACTTACCAGCAATCTTGATAGTGTTTATAAAGAAGTTTGCGGTCCCGCCAATGCCTGGTTGGGTGGAAATGGCGATGCCTGGGAACGGGGCCCTTATTGGCTAGATGGGCTGGTGCCTTTAGCCTATATACTCAACGACCAGCAATTAAAGGATAAAGCACAGCAATGGATTGAATGGAGTATTGCCAACCAGCGGGAAGATGGCTATTTCGGCCCGCGACCACCGACCAAACCTTTGCCCAGTGTAAAAGGTGTACAAAATACTGACCATGAAGACTGGTGGCCCAAAATGGTGATGTTGAAAGTATTGCAGCAATATTATTCAGCAACAGAAGACAAAAGGGTACTGAAGCTGATGTCGGGATATTTTAAATATATGCTCCTCCATCTTCCCCAGCAACCCTTAGACCATTGGACCTTCTGGGGTGCCCAGCGGGGAGGCGATAACCTTGCTGTTGTTTATTGGTTATACAATATAACCAAAGAGCCTTTTCTTATAGAATTAGGCGACCTGATCTATAAACAAACCACCCCCTGGAAATCAATTTTCACAGACGGCACCCTGGCAACGGTGAATCCTTTTCCCCAACTACATTGTGTAAACGTAGCCCAGGGTATTAAAACGCCGGTAATATATTACCAGCGTACAGGTGACAGCAGCTACCTGGCTTCGGTGAAAACAGGACTGGAAACCATCAGGAAAGTCCATGGCTTCGCCAATGGCATGTATGGTGCCGATGAGTCAATGCATGGCAATGACCCTACACAGGGATCAGAACTATGCAGTGCGGTGGAAATGATGTTTTCCTTTGAAAGTATGCTACCTATCACGGGGGATGTGGCTTATGCTGACTACTTAGAAAAAATCGCCTTCAATGTTTTACCGGCGCAACACAATGATAAATTTACCCTACGCCAATATTTTCAACAACCCAACCAGATAAAAGTCACATATGATCACCGGAATTTCTTTGATGATATTGATGGCCGTCTTGTGTTTGGTGTCCTTACAGGCTACCCATGCTGCACAGCCAATATGCACCAGGGATATCCCAAATATGTACAGAATTTATGGTACGCCACTGCTGATGAAGGTGTTGCAGCCTTAGTTTACGGCAGCAGTGATGTAAAACTAAAAGTTCGTGGAGGAAACACCATTAGCTTTACCGAGGAAACAAATTACCCGTTTGATGACCATATAAAATTTACCTATACCACCAACCAATCAGTTTCCATGCCTTTTCACCTGCGCATACCTGCCTGGTGTAAGAAAGCGGTCATCAGGGTAAATGGAGAAATAATTGAGCAACCTGCCGGAAACCAGGTTATAGTGATTAACAGGACCTGGAAAAAAGGAGATATCCTGGACCTGCAATTGCCAATGGAAATACATACCAGCCGCTGGGCAGAAAACTCGATAGCAATTGAACGGGGGCCATTGTTGTATGCGCTAAAAATTGAGGAGGAATGGAAATCCGGTAAGAACAATGATTTTCCACAAGCTTTTTATGAAGTGCTTCCAAAATCACCCTGGAATTATGGGATCACAGATGAGTCTGTCCGGAAAAGCCAGTTTAAAATAACAGAAAAGAAAACAGTTGCTGACATGCCCTGGAATTTACAAAATGCACCAATAAGTATTACGGTCAAAGGGAAACGCTTAATGCAATGGAAGGAGTACAACAATTCGGCAGGTAAATTACCCATCAGCAGGGCAGCCAGCAATGGCGCCCCGGAAGAATTAATTACACTAATACCTTATGGTTGTACTACCTTAAGAATAAGTGAATTCCCTTTAACGGACTAAACTATAAGTCAATCTGGTTATCGCCCAATTCGTTTGTAACAGGAACAAGTAATCTTTCTTCAATTACTTGTTTGAACACATGTTTGGGAAAGGCTCCTGGCTGCATCATTGGTTCGCCATCAACTCCAATAAACAGAATTGTAGGAATACTTTGGATACCAAATACGGCCGACAATTCCTGCTCAATATCTGTATTCACTTTATATATAACAAGCCTGCCTTCATATTCCTTCGAAAGCTCTTCAAGAATTGGAGCTACCATTTTACATGGCCCGCACCAGTCAGCATAAAAATCAATTATTGCAGGCAATGCTCCCTGGTACTTCCAATCTTGTTCTGTTTCGTAATTAAATATATTTTCCTTAAACCCCTGAGTTGTCAGTTGTATTGTTGCCATATTTATAACTATTTACTACAAAATTAAATTAGTAATTAAAATGTGTCAGTAACTTTTGTTACTGTATAGCTCCGGCACTTATGATCAATCAATCTTCAGCTTGTCCAGGATTTTTTCCAAAGGGCAAAAATTCGTAAAACTGCTCTGCAACAGGTTCACACCAACAAATACACCCAGCAGGAGCCAGTGAATACCGACAAAATAAGCCAGGGACACACTTAGTAAAATCATAATTCCTGCAACGGAACGAACTATTTTTTCTCTCATTTTATTTCATTTAATAAATTTTCAGAATAAGAATCCTAACTACAAAGACTTTTCAACAGGGACTAAAAATGCCCTGACAGGAAATCCGCTGTTATTAGTTTCATTATAGATCCTGATCAACTCCAGCCCATTTTCAGCATTTTCCTCAGTAGTAAAGCTGAATATCATAACAGAATCAAATTTTTCATCGCCACTGGCAAACCACTCCCCCAAAGGGTTTGGATGAAGATTATTATCCTTAAATCCAATTACATCTGTCACACTAAAGGCATTAATCAGGGCCTTTTTAAATATTTTTTGAACATCTTCCTGGTATTCTTTCAAACAGGTTATTATAAATAATTTCATATAGTCAAATTTATTGTTCAGGGTATTTTTTTCTCATCATCCTATAATACAGTAAAGGCACAACCAATAAGGTCAAAAAGGTTGAGGTAATTGTACCGCCCATCAGTGAAATTGCGAGTCCCTGGAATATCGGGTCAAACAAAATGATCACTGCGCCTAATGCAACTGCACCAGCTGTTAACAAAATTGGTGTTGTTCTCACTGCACCGGCTTCGATAATAGCCTGCTTCAATGGAACACCTTCCCTTAAGCGTATATTGATAAAGTCAATCAGCAGTACTGAATTCCTTACCATCACCCCGGCTAATGCAATGAATCCGATCATGGAGGTAGCGGTAAAATATGCATGCATCATCCAGTGTCCCAAAACAATTCCCACTAATGATAATGGAATTGCTGCCAGCATTACCAGTGGCACTGTAAAATTCTGGAACCATCCTACGATCAGTATATAGATCATTATGATTACTACCAAAAATGCAATACCAAGATCCCTGAACACTTCAAAAGTAATTTGCCATTCTCCATCCCATTTAATTGAATAATTATCCTCAAGTTCTGGCTGGTGAGTGTATTCTTCCTTAATTGAAAAGCCTTTGGCAACCTGAATATTTTTCAAACTATCAGAGATATTAGAAATAGCATATGACGGACTTTCCAGTTTACCGGCCATATCAGCTAATACGTATACTACCTCTTTCTGGTTCTTGCGATAAATACTTTTCTGCCTGATTTGCCTGGCAACTGTTACTACATCCCGCACAGGCACACTATTTCCCTGCATTCCGGTAATTTTCAAATCGAGGATATCGTTGATATCTGATTTGTCCGAATCACTTAATTGCAGCTTTATAATTGTCTGGTTATACGAAGCAGGCTGGTAAATATTCCCAACTGGCATTCCGGAAAGCGCTGCGTTAATGGTGTTTGTAACCTGTGCCGCAGTGACTCCGTATTTCATAGCTTTTTCTTTATCAACCTCTATATGGTATTCAGGCTGGTCGTCTTCAACCATCCAGTCCACATCAACAACATCTTTGGTATTATTAAACAAGGACTTGACCTGTGAGGCAATTTTTACCTGCTCCTTATAATCTGGTCCATATATTTCAGCGACCAAAGTAGATAATACCGGGGGACCAGGTGGCACTTCAACAATTTTCACATTGGCATTGTATTTTTTTGCAATGGCCTGGATAGGTCCACGCATTTCCTTAGCGATATCGTGACTCTGAATTTTCCTATCCTTCTTGTCGACCAAATTAACCTGTATATCTGCCACATTTTCACCGCGACGCAAATCATAGTGCCTTACGAGCCCGTTAAAGCTTATAGGAGCTGCAGTACCAATATAAACCTGGTAATTTTCAACCATAGGTTGCATTGAAATATAACCAGCGATATCTTTCGCAACGGCCTGGGACTTCTCCAGGGTTGTTCCTTCCGGCATATCAATTACAACCTGGAATTCATTCTTGTTATCGAAAGGCAGCATTTTTACTGCCACTGCCTTTGTATAGAACATTGACAGAGACCCAAGCAAAATGACAACTATGCTAACGATAAATGTCCAGCGCTTCCACCTTGTTTCCAGCATTGGGTGAATAAACGAACGATAAATTTTATAAATACCGCTCTCTTCAAGTGACAATGGTTTGCTCTCCTCATGCGCCACACCCTTTTTTTCTTTTTCACGAAGGAATATATAACCGAGGTATGGTGTAAGTGTTAAAGCCACTACCAAGGAAAGCATCATCGCAATAGATGCACCTATTGGCATCGGGCTCATATAAGGGCCCATCATTCCAGATACAAAGGCCATTGGCAATACTGCCGCGACAACTGTAAAAGTGGCCAGGATTGTAGGATTACCCACTTCATTAATAGCATAGATTGCGGCCTGCAGCGGTGGCAGTTTTTTCATCTTAAAATGCCTGTGCATATTCTCTGCTATAATAATGGAATCATCCACCACAATACCCGTAATAAATACAAGTGCAAACAGGGTTATACGGTTCAATGTATAATCCATGAAGTAATAACTGAACAATGTTAGCGCAAACGTTACGGGAACAGACAAGAACACCACCAGTCCGCCGCGCCAGCCCATAGCCAGCATTACGAATGCTGTAACAACAACAATTGAAATAAATAAATGGAATAGTAATTCCGACACTTTATCAGAAGCTGTTTCACCGTAATTCCTGGAAACAGTCAATTGAACATCAGCAGGAATTAAATCCTTTTTAAGGTGATCAACTTTTGAGATAATTTGCTGGGACAATTTCATTGCATCAGCACCCTTCTTCTTGGCGATACTTAAAGTAATTGCAGGGTAATTTGATTTGAATTTCGCTGAATTCAACGTATCTGCCTTTCCATATCCAAACAACACGTATTGACTTGATGTTTCCGGTCCGTCTTCAACCTTTGCGATTTGTTTGAGGTATACCGGCTGCTGTTGGTTTAATCCCACCACCAGGTTAGCAACATCATCGGAATTAGTCAGGAAATTCCCTGTTTCCACTGAAAAAGCAGTATCCTGTTGCAGGAGATTGCCACTTTGCATCTGTGCATTTCCACCCTGGATTTGTTTGCTTACAGATAAAAAATCAACATGGTTCTCAGCCATTTTTATTTTATCAAGGAATACCCTCACCTCGCGGCTCCTGCCTCCCAATATATTAACGTCAGAAACATCGGGAACTTTCTTTATTTCATTTGTCAATACCTGGCCAAGCTGCTTCAATCGGTAATCATCGTAGGAATCACTCCACAGGGTTAAGCCCAACACCGGAACATCATCGATGGCCCTTGTTTTAATGAGTGGCATGGTAACCCCCTGGGGCATTTTATCCATATTCTTCATCAGTTCACTGTACAATTTAACCAGTGAACGTTCAACATCTTCCCCTACATGAAACTGAACAATCAGCATCGCCTGACCTTTCATAGAGGTAGAATAAACGTATTCCACCCCCTTTACATTGGAGATCATTTTCTCCATTGGCGCCGAAACTTTAGTTTCAACATCTTTAGGCTCAGCTCCGGGATAGCCAATAAATATATCAGCCATTGGAACCTTGATCTGGGGCTCTTCTTCGCGCGGAATTAAAAAGGTGCTGTACCCGCCAATCAGGAGAAAGGCGAGCATCAGCAGTATTGTTAATTTCGACTGCAAAAAGCCCTTTGCAATATTTCCGGAAAAACCATTTTTCATTTGATTATATTAATTCGTTAATTCATTTTACAATGCTCCAATCACCAATACTTCTTATTTAATTTTCACCTGGGCACCATTGTATAATTTACCATCGGCACTTACAACAAACTGTTCATTTTTACCAAGGCCGGAAAGCACTTCAACATTCGCTCCATAAGTCTTGCCCAGTCTAACCCAACGCAACAATGCCGTATTATTACTACCAATGGTATATAAACCGGTCAGTTGATCTTTAAATTCAATACTGGAAACCGGCACCATTAACCTGTCGCCATCAATTTCAACAGTACCTTTTTGTACCACAGGAATGGCTACGTTTGCGTACATACCTGCATACAAACCAACTTTATCTTTATCGGCGATAGCCACTTTTATAAGGTATTGGCCACCAGTAAACTCAGAAGATTGATTAACCTGTGTAATAGTTCCTGGAATTGATTTGCCAATTGCACTAATAGTTATAGTGGCGGTTCCCCCCTGCTTAATCTGGCTGATAGAATTTTCAGGAACGGAAGCACTTACCTGGTAGCTGCCACTCTGCTCAATTACCAGGATAGGCATACCTGGGTTGGCCATATTACCGGCTTCTGCTAATTTTTGGGTAACTATTCCGGCAAAAGGTGCTTTTAAATTGGTATAACCAAGCATTGCATTTACCTCATTACGCATTTGTTTCGCACCCTCTAACCTTGATTTGGCTGCATTATACTGGAGGGTAACATTGTCTAATTCCTTTTCCGTAGCACTTTGCTGTTTGTATAAAACAGTAAACCGGTCATAGTCTTTTTGTGCACTATTCAATGCAGCCTGAGCTTCTTCAATCATAGCATCTGCCTGGGCCCTTTTTGCAAGCATGTCCTGGTTACTGATAGTTGCCAGCAACTGACCTTTTGCTACACGATCACCAACTTTCACTTTCAGCATGGTAATGTAACCCATGACCCTGGTACTGATATTAACGGATTGTGAAGCTTCAATCTTCCCGCTGATATTCAATTCCTTTTGATCAGATCCCGAAGGAGTTCCCACTGTTACAACAATTGGCGTGTTAGTTACAGCCTCAGTTTCCCTTTTTTCATTTGAGGAGCATGCTGTTAAAGCCAGGAGTCCAACCCCGGTAAAAATCTGAAAAGTCTTTTTAAAATTATTAGTCATATTCATGTTTTCCGTAGTTTATTTATTTGAAGTAGTTGTTAAAAATTGTACATATGCACTGGTTACTTCAGCAGCAAACACCGACTGTGCCAGGGCAAATTTTTGTTGTGACAATTGCGTTGCAGACATCAATACATCTGTTGTATTGACTAAACCCTGCTGGTACCTGTTTTGCAAAATCTGCAATGATTCGGTTGCCTGCTCAATGGAGGCCTTCTTTTGGGTTATTTCAAAACGGGCATCGCCTAAGTCACGAAAAGCTTTATCGAGTTCCAACTGGCTTTGGTCCTTTTGTTGCTCCAGTTCCATGGCTAATTTGTCGCGCTCCAATGTTTGCGTGGCAATTGTATTTTTTGTCCGGTTCCCTTTAAATATATCCCAAGACAACTGAATGCCTGCTAAATAGGAATTTGAACCGAAACCCAGCATTTTGCTATCATTGAGCTGGTAATTTCCAAATGCATTCAATTTTGGCAGGTAGGTTTTCTTATTCGCTGTTATCATCAGGTCAGAAGCTTCAAGCGCCTTTTGCATGGCCACAAAATCAGCCCTCGAATCAGCAACTTTAACTGTAGTATCAATTACATTTGGATTAGTACTAAGGTCAGTTCCAACTTTATAAACCGTACCATCTTTTGCACCCATTAACAGGCTTATATAATCAGATGCATTGCGGACATTACTCCTGGCTTTTGAAAGGTTGCTCTCAATAGTTTTAACTTGCACCTGAGCATTTAACAAATCAGATTTCTGTATCAAACCCTGCTTAAAGTGATTTTCAGTAAAACTGTACACTTCATTTATGGTTTTCAATGCCTCTTCTAACACATTTACAGCGTTATATGCCAACTGTAGTTGCAGGTAGGCTTTCTGTACTTCAAAAGTCAGGTATTCCTTTGTTCGCTGTGTTTTAAACTGGTACAATTCAGTTTGCTTTGCAGCCGCTTTCCTTTTGTAGATTAAATCCATATTTAACAATGGTTGCTGCACTTCCAGCCTGGTTGTAAAATCGCCAGTTGCGGAGGGATTATTAAGCAGATCAGGATTAAAATCTTTCGCCGTAACAGATTGTTGCTGCAGTTTAAATCCGAAAACATTAAGGGGATTATTCGAAGTTAATGCAGTGTATGAAAAACCAACCTGCGGTAGAAAAATAGCATCAGTCTGCTTATAATTCTGGGCTGCTATACTTTCATCCAGTTTTGTTAACTGAATAGCTTTATTATTATTTAAAGCCGCAGCAATAGCCTCATCCAGACTTAAATTCCTTGAACTATCCTGTGCTGAAACACTTAATACGCTACTAATAAACAAAGCAAATGTTCCGACCGCCACTGAGATAAAATATTTTCTTTTGTCCATTAATTAAAAATTTATGCGCAAAAGTAATTGGCGTAAAAAGCTTTAATTGTGACTTTTGTGACCTATGGATTTTTTACTCAAATATTTTTCAACAGGGCATAAAAAAAAGTACTGTTCAAGAAATTATCTATGAACAGTACTTTAATAAAACCATTGCCTGAAGCAGGTTTATATACCTTAAAACTTCATAATCATCAATGCACAAACCTGATTACGTCATCAACCGTTCCACCGTTTATAACATTGGTAAATCCATTCTGCATTAAAATTGATTTTGCCTGGCCGCTACGGTTTCCGCTGCGGCAAAACACGACAATATTTTCTTTGCCTTTAAATTTGGCAAGTTGAGACCCAATAGTATCCAAAGGTATATTTACAGCACCTGGTACACTACCGCCTGCAAATTCAGCAGGAGTTCTTACATCCACTAAAAAAGCGCCTTTCTCAATTATGCTTTTTAAATCTGCGGTTTCACCGCCAAATAATGATTGAAAAATATTCATTGTTTTTAATTTTACGATTTTTGATTTATAAGTTGATTTTTAAACTGCTTTATTTTCATCCTTCGCCTTAATGTCCTTTTTAAACATACCGAATAATAAAGCCCCCATACCCGCGCCATAAACAGTACTGTTAAACGGTTTTGATGTTATCATACAGGTTCCTGATGAACATCCAACCTGCTGCCAGTATAAAAATCCGGCAACTGCCCCGATGAGGGCACCAAACAGGTAAAGTTTATTTCCGTTAACCCACTTCTTCATAAATGATTTCTTTATTAGTTTCAGATGTCAAATTTTTCTTTGGTTGAGTATAACATCCGCCAGTTCCACAACAACCTATATTAAATATTGCCATACCAGATATCAATAAGCCAACCAGGCCAAACATCGTATCTCTTGACAGGATAGCCTGTACAAATATGGCCAAACCCAAAACCAACCTGATGACCCTCATAAAATTCCAATTACTAAATATTTGCTGCTTCATCTTTTATTAATTATCGTATATAAATATGCCTTCCTATAATAAGCTCAGGTAGCTATATAAATTCAAGAACCAAAATTAGAAAGAAGCAACCGGGCTATTTGTAACAAAGGTTACAAATAGCCCGGTTGCTTCAAAACATAAGGAATTACGTGTTATGCGTAACGGATATATTACGGGGAATCTTTAAGTGATAAAATAAATTTCACCATTGTCTCTGCTTCTTCCTGAGGGATTTTAGGATGGGGCAACATTACAGATTTACCCCAGGCACCAGATCCCCCAAGTATGACCCGCTGTGCCAGCAAGCTTATATACCCATTGTTTACCGGGTATCTTTTTGCAATATCCTTAAATGCAGGGCCCTTTGCCCTATTCTCTTTAGTATGGCATTCATAACAGTCGGAATAGGCGATCAGCACTTCACCACGCCTTGCAACCTCTATAGGGATGCTGTCACTAGGCCCATCTATTTTCCGGATATAATCTGCCTTTTTATGGACCTCTTTTTTCTCCTGCGTATCACAAGCCAGCCAAAAAATGGCGAAAACAAAACAACATATAAACAACCGGCTTGATTTTCCCATCATCATAAATATTTCTATATGGCAGCTTAGTATTGCCGTTAAATTACGAAAAGCCCCGGCAAAATACCGGGGCTAATGTCCAATAATCAAACCGTCAATATTTATAAAAGGGTAGTCGGACAAACATATTCCGATTTCGCCACATCTGTATTTTTCAGTTCAGTAAAGCCGCCAACAACATCTGAGAAATTTTCCCAGCCCCTTTGCTTCAGGATAGACGCAGCAATCATGCTTCGATAACCACCGCCACAATACAAAAGAAAAGGTTTTTCCTTTGGAATTTCAGCCAGGTGGCTGTTAATCTGGTTTAAAGGAATATTGATGGCCCCAATGACATGCTCAGAATCGTATTCACTAGCTTTTCTTACATCAAAAACAACAGGCTTCCCGGCTTTGTACTGCCGCTCAAATTCAGTGGCTGTAATCCGATTTATGGTATCCACTTCCTTGCCTGATGCTTTCCAGGCAGAAATGCCACCCTGCAAATAACCCAGGGTGTTATCATAGCCAACACGGGACAACCTGATGATTGATTCTTCTTCCCGGCCTGGTTCAGTTACCAACAGGATTTCCTGTTTTACATCAGGAATCATCTCCCCTACCCATTGAGCAAAACTTCCATCAATACCAATATTTATACTATTCGGGATAAATCCTTTAGCAAATTCAGAAGCTTCCCTGGTGTCTAAAATCAATGCCCTTGTTTCATTAGCAGCTGCTTCAAACTCTCCCACATTCAATGGGTGCTTGCCTCTTTTCATAATTGTATCCAGGCTCTCATACCCTTTAATATTCATAAGTACATTCTGCGGAAAATATCCCGGAGGTGCTGTAAGGCCCTTTAGCAATACTTTAATGAACTCCTCTTTGGTTAGCGCTGGATTAAGTGCATAATTCACTTTTTTCTGGTGACCCAGCGTATCGGTAGTTTCTTTACTCATCATCTTACCGCAAGCACTTCCTGCACCATGGTTTGGATAGATGATCAGGTCATCACTTAACGGCATGATCTTATTCCGAAGGGAATCGTATAAATGTCCGGCAAGTTTTTCTTCTGTCAATTCAGCAATTACATGCTGAGCAAGGTCAGGCCTGCCCACATCGCCAATAAACAAGGTATCTCCTGTAATAAGGCCGTGTTCCCTGCCATTTTCATCAATCAACATATAGGTGGTGCTTTCCATGGTATGGCCGGGCGTATGAATCACTTTTACACTGCAATCACCCACTTTAAATACCTGGTTATCCTCTGCAATGATCGCCTCGTAAGCAGGTTTTGCAGTCGGGCCGAAAACAATTTTTGCCCCGGTCTTTTTCATGAGGTCGAGGTGACCACTCACAAAATCTGCATGGAAATGTGTTTCAAATACATACTTGATTTTTGCATTATCTTTTTCCGCCTTATTGATATAGGGTTGAACTTCCCTGAGGGGGTCAAATATAGCTGCCTCACCTTTGCTTTCGAGGTAATAAGCAGCATGTGCAATACAGCCAGTATAAATTTGTTCTAATTTCATAATTAATATTTTTCACGGTTTACTGGTTATAAAATTGGCCAAAAAACATAGCCTGTTCTGTTACAAAAGTTACATTATGACATGATTTTAATCATGTTTTCCAAAAAAAATGACCAAAACATTCTGTTGTGTGCAGGTTTATTGATTAATTAAATTCCTACAATCAGACAAACCCATTATCTTTTAAAAAAAAAACTGATGAAGGTGCTTCGGAACATTGGGATTGTGCTGCTCGCCCTTTTGTTATGTGGCTGGATCTGGTCCAGGTTTGGGCGGGTAGATGAGACCCCCCTGGCAACTAAAATAGAACCTGCTGCCATTGAAGTTATTAATTTTGGCAAGGCCGATTCTGCAGACGGGAATATAATTGGCATGCAACCCATTTTAACCCCTGCTAACTATGCCAATGAAGCCAGTTTTTACCAGTTATTGCGGATCTATATGGAACGGGCAAAATCAGGTGGATTATTCAATAAAAAGACCATTGTAGTTTTCCCCGAGTATATCGGTTCCTGGCTCGTGGCTGCCAATGAAAAGAAGAAAGTTTTCGATCCCGCCGCAACAATTACTGATGCCCTGACCCTGCAGGTAGTCAGCAACCTGTTTGCATACCTTCCTGCATATTTCAGCAGCAGTTCGGCCGACAGGACTAAAGAAGCATTATTCCGGATGAAACAAAAAGAAATCGCCGGTATTTATCAATCCGTTTTCAGCAGGCTTGCCAGGGACTACCAGGTAACAATAGTCGCTGGATCAGCAGTGCTGGCAGATCCCGAGGTAACTCCTGATGGTATAATTGCAACGAGGCCAGGAAAATTGTATAACACTTCAGCGGTATTTGATATCCAGGGAAAAGTAATGCAGCCTTTGATCAAAAAAATATTCCCCATCACCGACGAGCAGGGGTTCACCTGTGCTGCCGAAACAACCCAGTCGCCGATTTTTAATATACCTGCCGGAAGGCTTGCAGTGCTGGTTTGTGCGGATTCCTGGTTTCCTGCAGCTTACAGGAATTTAAACAACAAGGCCGATGTGATCGCTATCCCTTCTTTGGGAGGACCCGATTCGGTATGGACCTCTCCCTGGAATGGTTACAATGGATTTCCGCCACCTGCAGATGTTGATACCGTTGCAGATTACCACCATATCACCGAAGGAGATGCATGGGCAAAATATGCCATGGCAAAGCGGGCGCCTGCAGCAGGCATACACAATGGCATGAATGTTTTCTTTTCAGGGAAAATGTGGGATATGCACCCGGAAGGCCGAACACTAACCTTGCAAAATGATTCATTGCATATTAGTGATCCGGCAAAAAACAATGGAAGGATAACTAATCTTTGGTTTAAAAAATAAGTTTAGCAATATGTATGACATAATCATTATCGGAGCCGGCTATGCCGGTCTGGCTGCGGCACGCCAGTTAAAGAGGGCGGGAAAAAAAATCCTGGTTATTGAAGCGCGCGACAGGGTTGGTGGCCGCATCCATACACAAACCCTCGATGATGGAAATTATATTGATCTTGGCGGGCAATGGATCGGCCCGACACAGGACCGTATGTATGCGTTAGCAGGCGAATATGGCATTGAAACATTTTCAACTTATGATAAGGGGAAAAGCACCCTATATACCAATGAAAAAACAAAACTATACCGGGGCATTATCCCGCCACTACCGCTTTTCGCTTTACTGAGCCTGGATGCTGCCATAAAAAAAATAAATAAGCTGAGCAAGCAAATCAACCTGGACAAGCCGTGGCTGTCGCCCAATGCAGCAGCATATGACCAGATCAGCCTGGCAGACTGGATGGCGCGGCAAATGAAAAATGAAAAAGCCAGGCAATTATTTACTGTTGCTGCGGATGCGATTTTTGCAACAGACGCATCAACGATTTCTTTCCTGCATGCTTTATTTTATACAAAAAGCGGGAAGGATTTCGATACCCTGATGAATATTAAAAAAGGGGCGCAACAGGACCGGATAAAAGGTGGTGCGCAAAGTATTGCTAATAAAATAGCTGATGAACTGACAGAATGCATCCAACTGAATACCGAGGTAAAGTATATCAACCAGTTGGCAGATAGCGTTGAAATCAGTGGCGAGGATTTTATATTTTCAGCTAAAAAATTAATCCTGGCAGTGCCGCCTGCTGTAGCGAACAAAATCACTTTTGCTCAACCACTGCCAGATAAAAAACGGCAATTCCTGCAAGAAAACTTTATGGGAACGGTTTTTAAATGTTATGCCATTTACAAGGAACCATTCTGGCGAAAAGAGAATCGAAATGGTTTATGCGCAGCGCCAGGACAGCCTGTTTCCGTTACTTTCGATAATTCCCCTGCAGATGGAAATAAAGGAATCCTGATGGGCTTTTCCCTGGCCGGTAAGGCAAAGGAATTGCTTTTACTAACAGAGGAGCAAAGAAAGAAAGTGGTACTGGATTGCTTTTCTAAATATTTTGGCAAAGCCGCCGGAGTACCGGAATTCTATATGGATAAAAGTTTCACAGAAGAAGCTTTTAGCCTGGGCTGTTATGCTGGTATGATGCCATTGAATGCCTGGACTACCATTGAAGACGGAGCCAGGATGGTTACCGGAAATATCCATTGGGCCGGAACAGAAACAGCAACGAACTGGAATGGCTATATGGAAGGTGCAGTACTCAGCGGTGAAAGGGCCGCTAGTGAAGTGCTGCGCCAATAAATGCGCCCAGCTTTTCATAACCCTTTTCATTAGGATGCAAACCATCGCTAAAAAGAGATTCATCAATCTGGCCACCTTTTTTTATAAACAGTTTTCCCGCATCTGCAAATTTCACCGGAGTGGATGAAAAATTTTTAGCAATAAGCGCATTTAATCCGGCTACCCTCTTTTCCGATTCACGGCGGGGCAAAATGCCCATTACCAGCAATTTTGCTTTTGGCTGCCGTACCCTGATAGCATTTACAAGGAACTTTAATCCTTCAGCAATTTCCCGGTCTGAATTATACCCTATATTATTTGTCCCGATCATTAACACAATATTTTTTGGGGAAATGCCCTCCAGTTCGCCGTGGTAAACCCGCCACAATACATTCTCAATACGGTCCCAGCCGAAACCCATATTGGTGCTTTCTCCAAGGCCGAAGTATTTGCTCCATGAATTAACTCCCCTTGCAATTGGCGCAGTTGGCAGGCCGGCCCAATAATGGGTTATAGAATTGCCTATCAATACAGTTTGTGGCATTTGGGTTTTATTTCTAGCCAGGATTTCTTCATGCCTTTTTACCCAATCATATATAGCCCCATCGCGGTGTTGTGTAACCGGAATCGTAGTTGTTAAAGTTCCTGCTGGTTCATTAAAAATGAGCCTTATTTTTTTTTCATAGGCCAATGCATATTTCATCATACCAAGATCATTGGGATGGATCCCGTCAACCATTGATTCTATGTCCTGGTCAATCTCCTTTTTGGAGAGATAATAAATATCTTTCACTTTCTTCAGGAGTAAAGAATCATAAAGTTCTTTCTGGGCCTTATTTACATTTTCGATAGCGCTTTGCCTGTTTGGATCCACTGCATCACCGGTAAAGCCATCATGCTCCACCAACAGTATGGGAACGCCAGCCCTTTTGCTTTGCAGTTGTAAAATGGCAGAACGGATAAGATTTTTTAAAGCAGCAGGTGAGATCTCCTTACTGGTGAGGTTGGGCAGGCAATCCAATACATAAAGTTTCGCATCAACTTCTCCAACCAGGTCAAGCACTTCTTTTTCGAGCCTGCCATTTCCCGAGAATCCCAGGTTAATAACCGGCTGGTCAAGATGCCGCCCCAAAATTGATGTCCATGCTAAACCCGGACGCGAGGCGCAGGCGCCCTGTGCAATGGAAGTACCATAAACTACCAGGGGCTTTTCCTGGGAAACCGGCATTACAGCAAAGTTGCTTTCAGCCGGAACGCTGACCTCCAGCCAACGCACTCCATTATACAATGGGAGGTATAGCGTGTATTCCCTGTCGTTTATATATTGGTCTTTCGCAAGCAGGTCATTGAATTGATAGGTGATTGTATCTCCAAAACTAAATTTACCACCACACCATAACCATTGTCCATCGCTATTCCTGGCATACAGATCCACTCCGCTTACACCTGTTGCAGGCATATGTGGTAATTGAAGACTTCCTGTAACTTTTAGCTTAACAAGAATTTCCTTTGCATCGGTCCTGAAACGCAGGAATGTTCCCGCAGAATTTTCAGAAAGGTCCCACACATCTTTCCGGACTTTAGATGCTGCCCGCGCCGGGAGACGGTCATAATAATTCTTTACCTCCTTAGGCCAGGCCTGGCCATTCAAAAGGATCGCGGTATCCATTGCAGGGTTCCAGTTCTTATAGATTTTCTGCGATGATGCAATACCTGAACTTAATGTAAAAAAAACAAAAGACAGAAAGCGTATTACCAGCTTATAAGAAACCATCTGTTCTATTTTTAATAAATTGAATTTTGCTTTTGCGCAAGTTTCCTTTTCACAACATCAGCGGGATATTTAAGTGCCAGTTTCCGGATCTCATAACTGAATTCAGTAAAGGTTTCTTCCCATAGTTTAGCTTCTTCCGGCGTATATTCATAAAATCCCTTTGCATTCGCAACACCTTTTCCCCCTTCCCTTACAATTTTATCGATCAGTTCAGGCACTTCGGTGCTGTTATTCAAGGTTGGGAAAAGGTCCTTCATTACAGTGTGATAAGCAGGCACACCAGTCAGGTCCATCCAGCGAAAAACACCCACCAGGGTCATCCAGTAACCAGCATTATTGCGGCAAGCCCGATCAACATCTTCAACCGTAGCATAACCATTTTCTACAAGGAAACAGGCTTCCCGGTACATCGCATACATCAGCCGGTTAGTAATAAATCCCCTGATATCCTTTCGCACCAGAGTGGGCTCCTTACCCCAGAAATGGGATAATTCATACAAGAATTCTGCCTGTTCTGGGTCGCTCAATTCGCCACAAATAATTTCCAGGAACCTTGTTGTATGGGAAGGTTCAGCCCAATGCAAACCAAAAAACCTTGCCGGAAAACGGGTTTGCTTTTGGAGAATGCTGATCGGAATCGCAGATGTATTGCTGGTTAAAATAGCATCACTGGAAATTACATTTTCAATTTTATCGTAGACTGATTTCTTAATTTCTATATTTTCAAGGGTACATTCAATAACTACTTTACAGTTACTCAGTTGCCCAAAATCTTCTGTGATCGTAATATTCTGCAAATAAATATCCGGGAGTTGCGCAAGCAGTCCATGTTCATGCGACCTGCTTAAATGCTCCCGGATCCTTTTTTCAGCTAACTCAAGGTCAAGGGGAAGTGGCGCTACTGCAATGACTTTATGACCTGCCATCAGCAGGCAGGTAGAAATACTGCAGCCCATCAATCCAAGGCCTACAACTCCAACCTCAATCGTTGAAACATCTGTTATTTTATCCATGAAGTAAGATTTTAGTATGTTGCCCTTCCACCTGAAAGGTCAAAAACAAAACCAGTGGTAAAACTATTTTCAGGAGAAACTATAAAGCACGCCATATTCACTAATTCATCGAGAGTGCCACAACGTTTCATTGGAATTTTATCGGTCATATATTTCACCTGCTCTTCGGGCATCTTATCCACCAGTGCGGTTTTAATAACTGCAGGCGCAATAGCATTAACTGTTATACCCGTTTCCGCATACTCCTTTCCCTGCACTTTAGTCATGCCAATTACTGCGGCCTTAGATGATGAGTAAGCCAGCATCCCGGCATTCCCTTCCTTTCCGGCAATTGACGCAAAATGCAGGATACGGCCATAATTGTTTTTCAGCATTACCGGCAGGGTATATTTTGAGGTGAACCAGGATCCCATGAAATTGACATTAAATACTTTTACAAGGTTTTCTGTATCGACCTCATGGCTTTTTATATTTGTAATACCTGTGATGCCGGCACAATTTACCAGTATATCAATCCTGCCAAAATGTTGGGCAATTTTTTCAATTGTTTTTTTTACTGCAGGTTCATCTGTGATATCAATAGGGTAAAATTCAAATTCAGTCCTGATCTCTTCCCTGATCTGTGAAAGCCCTTCGGTATAACGATCAATCAGGGCAAGTTGAATACCTGATTCTGACATTTTCTTAGCCATGGCCAATCCTAATCCGGATGCTGCTCCAGTGATAATAGCGACCTGCTTGCTTAAAGTATTGTTCATCGGGTAGAAATTAAAATGGCATTATCGTCATTTATACCGGCAATGATTTTTGGTGAATCGCCGGCATGGATAAGTTTCATGTTCTTTACATTTCCCCTTAAGCTTAATCCACTGATGGTTTGCGGAGCATAATTAAATCCGGAATGGCCATCACCAAGCAACAGCACGCCATGATTGGCGCAATAACGGCCAAATTTTATCCTGGTCCAGGTATTGTTTCCAGCCAGGAGGATATCTTTTTTTCCATCTTTGTTCAGGTCTTCGAGAACAATTCCAAACACTGGCGCATATTGTGCAGGCAATGGCAGTTCATGAACTGCAAATCCCTTGTCACCCTGGTTTTCCAGGTACACAGTTTGCATGGTTTCAGCTTTCAGGATACCTGCATTTTTTAATTGGTCGGGCGTAAAAATATCATTTATCGTTGCCGTTGCATATTCCTTGTATTCAAGGAATTTTTTCTTTACAAAAGGAAGCTGGTCTGTTAGGTCATCCCTTGAAACAGCCGGATAAGACACGCCATCAATATAATAACACAACACGGGGTCAATGGAGCCATTCATATCAAAGTCTTTGAAATAGATACTCATGGGGTCCTTGTCATTTACATGAAATTGTGTGTTGTTACCACAGTTGCCAATTACCAGGTCGAGGTCACCATCTCCGTCCATATCAGCGGCTGATATCCTGTTCCACCAACCACTGCTTGCGAAATGTATATAGGTGGACGATGCATCTGAAAACTTGCCTTTATTATTGACAAATATTTTTATGGGCATCCATTCACCAACCAATACAAGGTCGGGTTGTTTATCATTATTAAGATCTGTCCAAAGCGCATCCGTTACCATGCCTGGCTGCATAAGTGCTGCACAGGCAGTTTGTGTGGCATCTGTAAAGTTACCTTTGCCATCATTGGTTAAAATATAGCTCCTTGGAGCAGTCGGGTATTTACCAGGCACTACCCTTCCTCCCACAAATAAATCCAGGTCGCCGTCACCATCCAGGTCAGCCGCTTTTACACAACCTTTACTGGCCAAAACTGCAGGCAGGGCATTTGCCTTCCCGGTAAAATTTCCTTTCCCGTCATTAAGATAAAGACGGTCCTGGTATGCAGGATCATTTTCATTGAATTCATACCCGCCACTTGCCACATAAAGATCTGCATCACCGTCTCCGTCGGCATCAAAAAATGCAGCTGCAACATCTTCGCTGGCGGCGTCCTTCACAAAATCTGATATAGGCTTCAATTTGAAACTATGGTCAGTATTCTGTAAAAAAAGTTGCGCAGGAAATCCTTTTGCGCCTCCCATATAAAAATCTTCCAACCCGTCTTTATTTACGTCTGCCACTTCAACGCATGGGCCTTGCCGGCTCAGGTAATTGGGCAATAATGTTTGTACGGTAAAGTCGTTAAAATTATTTTCCTGGTGGCGTATACCGGGCATGATGGTCTGTGTTAACAGGGCCTTGCTTTTGTCCAGCACGGTATCATAAGTCCAGGTTTCTTTAGCATCTGCCATTTTCAGGTTGAGCAATTGATTCGCCGGAACGGATACCAGTTTTTGAAAATGATCATTGGGCCATATAACCAATACGGAATCGATCTGCGCATTTTTACCTACACCAAAATTTAAAACAGGGTCTGATGAAGATTGAAATCCACGCACAGGTGATTGTTCCTGGTAGATTAATTGTCCTTTACAATACAGTTTCACTTTTGTACCAATTCCCCGCGGGTTTAGTTTCCCACCATCTAACTGTACACGCAGGTAATTATTCTTCACCAGTATTTCGCTGTTGTTCTTATAAATACTTGCAAAATCATTGGAGTTGTTAACCACCAGGTCAAGATCGCCGTCATTATCCAGGTCAACATAGGCGGCACCCGCAGATACCCCTTTCTGATCGAAGCCCCATTCACTGGTTTTTTTCCTGAAAGTGCCATTACCCTGGTTCTGGAAAATATAATTGGGAATTTGGTTGGAAGGCATTTTCCTGATGTATTCGGGGATGGGGTCAACTGAATCTTTATGCATATTGCGGATGACCCGATCAACAGAGTATTTTAAAAAATCCATTTCGGTATAATCCTTAACATAGCCATTGGTCACAAAAAGGTCTTTAAACCCATCGTTATCATAATCGCCGAAAAGGGCGGCCCAGCTCCAGTCTGTATTGGATACCCCGGCAAGTTGTCCTACTTCGCTGAATGTACCATCACCATTATTTTGCTGCAACATATTGCGGCTGTACTGGTAATAAAATCCCTGGGTAAACAGGAATTGGAACTTGTCGAAATTTTCAGCCCCGCTGTGCATCTTGATGGTCTTGTTGTCTTCTGGCATCATGTCCAGCGTTATAAGGTCAGTTAAACCATCATTGTTATAATCTGCCGCATCGGAGCCCATTGAGTAGAGGGATACCTGGTCCATGGCTTTGGAGAGCTGTTCTGTAAAGGTTCCATTGCGGTTGTTCAGGAAAAAATAATCGGGTTCATTAAAGTCATTGGATACTATTATATCTGGCCAGCCATCGTTATTAAAATCTGAAATAGCTACGCCCAAACCAAAGGTGAGCACATTGGATGTGATACCAGCCTGGTCGCTCACATTAGTGAAATGGTTGTTGTCGTTTCGGTACAGTTTGCTGGCGTAATCGGGATTGTGTTCTTTGCGCAGTTCAGGGTTGTCCTGAACGCCGGCAGTATATTTCTGGAGGGAGTGGTTAATAATGAAACAATCGAGGTCGCCGTCTTTATCATAATCAAAAAAAGCAGCCTGCGTAGAATAGCCATTATCGGCAAGACCATATTCATCTGCTTTCTCAGTAAAGCTCAGGTCGCCGTTATTGATAAACAGTAAGTTTTTGCGGCGATCGGGATTTATATCGGCACTTCTGCAGATGTAGATATCCAGTTTACCATCACCGTTTACATCCGCCATTGTAGCCCCTGTACACCAGCCCTGCATTTTATCAACGCCGCTTTTTAGGGTAATGTCTTCAAACTGAAAATTCCCTTTATTGAGGAAGAGTCGGTTGCGTACCATGTTTCCGGTAAACAGTACATCCTGTAATCCATCGTTATTGATATCACCAATGGCAACGCCGCCGCCATTATAGAAATAAATATAATTCGCCACGTTTAAGGGACCGTCTTCAAATAAGGTGTTTTTAAAATTAACGCCGGTTTTTGATTCGGGCAAAGCAGTAAACAAATGGGATTCTTCGTTACTACAACCCCAAAAAACCAGGCTAAAAAAAAGAATAGCGGTATATCCGGAAAGACGAAACATAAAATAAATTTTGGTTGGCGGTATGCAGTAAAAAAAAGATTCCATCGAATTTAACTGCTTCGATGGAATCTTTTATCCTAATCAAAAAAATAAATTAGTTCTTATCCCACCATAGCGGTGTGGTAACTTTATCACCACCTGCGCCAAGTAATGGAACAGCATCTTCAACTGCTTTACTATTGTTTTGCTTTTCTGACAACAGGAAAGGTATCCTTCTGATCCATTGGGTTTTTGGATCCGGGATATCAGGATTTTCAGAATTTGCAACCGGGTACATAATGAAGTTCCTACCCCGGCGATAATCAGCCCAGGCCTCATTGCCATCAGGAAACATCGCAATCCACTTCTGAATGGCGATTTGTTTTAATTGGGTCTCTGCATCTGCTGCAAATTTGATAGGGGCATCAGAAACAGCCGGTGAATTTAAATAATCACCAGGTGCAACTGGCACATTGCTGCTATTAATATACGCAGTAATTGCAGCTCCGTCAGTAATACCCCATTGCTTCATAGAGTTTGTAATACCCGCTTCATACAATTCTTTAGCGGTTTTGCCCATATTCCAGTTCAATAAAGCACCTTCAGCCATATTGAAATATGTTTCTGCAACTGACATAATATTCTGTGGGGTCGTCAGGTAATCAGCATTACCAGCAAAATCCGGGGAGGACCAGCGTTTACCCACTTTAGCGTTCGATGTTGCAAGATTTGGCGTTTCAGTAAGTTGGGTAGAAGTTAATCCATTCCTCAAACCATCATACTGGCCATTTCCGTTTGGATTTGTCTTGGTGGCGCCGTCTGGCAGCCAATAAACCTGCATACGGGGATCCTGGTAGCCTTTTAATACAGACTCCATGGTGGCGCTCATCCTGAACTCATTCCAGTCAGACATAATGGAAAGACCGTTGTTATCTGACCCTGCAGTACTCTTTTGTAGCAGGGCATCATCCGTTGGGCTATTGGATAAAACAAGGCCACCTGCAACAGCGGCTTCAGCTTGTATTTTAGCTTCATCCGGATTCACTTTAGAAATCCGTAAAGCCAGTCGAAGCCTGAGCGAATTGGCAAATTTGATCCACTTATTTACATCCCCGCCATAAATCAGGTCAAAACTTCCATAAGGCTTATCGCTGGTATGGGTTTTAAGCACTGTAACTGCTGTATCCAGCTGCTTAAAGAAGTCAGCATAAATCTTATCCTGTGCATCATAGGGAACAGAATTCCCAGGTTGGCCTGCGCTGAAATAAGGTATAGGGCCCCAATAATCAGTTACCCGGTGAAAGCCTAAAACCCATACGATTCTTGCCATCGCATGTTCGGCACTTTGAGGGTCTGAAGACTGGAAAATTGACTGCAATTGGGGAACCATATCCGTATACACCGGGTTAAAGGCTGCGCCTACCCAATCCATCCTGATATTGAGGCGATCTGATGGGAAATACGTAGCAGTACAGGCGAAATACTGGGCATACTGGTCTGCAAAAAGATTTTGCGCAACCTGGTAGTTCCAGATATTCGGAACAGCGGAAGCTTCTGCTTTTGAAAAAAGGAAAGGCAATTCAGCAGGACCTACTGTTGCAATTGTATTTCTGTCTGTATTAATCTCATCATATTTTTTCGTACATGACCAGAGGAAAATACTGCAACAAAGAAGTGCAATATACGACCGGTTAAAAATTGAGATTCGATTCATATATAATTGTGTTTATATGTTTGAATTAAAAAGTTACCTGTAAATTAAGTCCTAAACTACGTGTGGCAGGTAAAGTTCCATACTCAACACCCTGGTAGTTTCCATTACCCAAACTCATATCCGGGTCAAACCACATTTTTCGGGTACCCAAACCAGGAATATTCATTTTTGAATCTCCTCTGAAAATCCAGAAAACGTTGCGTGCTACAAAGGACAATCTTGCAGATTTCACGATATCTGTATTCTTAATTGGAATACCATATCCTAATGAAAACTCTCGAACCCTGAAATTAGTTGCGTCATAAGCGAAAAAATCTCCAGCACCATAACGCTTACCAGAGGCAACCTGCCAGAAGTCCTGTGCAGAAATTGTTTTAGTAACCGGAGCACCGTTTGCATCTACACCTCCCAGGCTCCATCCACCTTCCCTGTAATTTTCTGTTACCGCTGGAATTCCACTGAATGCAAGGTTCATTTCAGTACCTGAAACCATTGTTCCTCCAACACGACCATCAATCAACAAACGGAGATAAAAGCCCTTATACTCAAACGTATTGGAAAAACCGAAGGTTGCCTTAGGGTTAAAGTTTCCAATATACTGCTGATCGCCGGTAAGAACTGGCTTGCCATTTGTTGCATCAACTATATAATTTCCCTTGGCATCTGTTGCCCATTTAAATGCAAGAAGGTCTCCATATGGTTTGCCTTCTTCAACAACAGGAGTTGCTGAACGGCCGTATCCGCCACCCAGGTAGAAAATCTTCACTTCATCACTTAACGAAATTACCTTATTGGTGTTCATTGCCATGTTAAGGGTAAGATCCCATTTGAAGTCTTTCTTCTGAATTGGAGATCCTGTTATTACTAATTCAAATCCGGAGTTCTGAATATTACCCGCATTGATATACTTGTTGGAATAGCCAGTTGCAACTGGTAAAGCAACCTGGAGTAATTGGTTAAATGAATTACTCTTGTAGTAGGTTGCTGTAAATCCGATACGGTTTTGTAAAAACCTGGCTTCAATTCCGAACTCAAGGTTCTTAACAATTTCAGGTTTCAACCCTGGTAAAGGTAAAGTTGAACTTCTTTGCAGGAAACCGTTTCCGGCGCCTTGTCCATAATTGTAAACAGAATTAAGTAAGCCGAACTTACCACCATTACCCACTTCAGCATAGTTAACACTGGCCTTCAGGAAGGAAATAGCAGTCGGCAAAGTGATTAATTCAGAAAGTAATGCGGAAACACCAACTGAAGGATACAAGAAGCTATACGGTTTAGGTAAACGGGAATCCCAGTCATTCCGTAAACTCATATCCAGGTAGATCGCATCTTTGTATGAAAGGTTAGCCTGACCAAATACAGATTGCGTTTGAACCTGTGTATATGAAGCACTAACTGCCGGGGCCTTCGCGAAATTCATACTGAACTTATTGGTAATATTTAAACCATTCGCAGAAGAAAAGTCAGCATCATATTTTGAATCCTGGAAAATTCCCCCAATCCGATAGTTGATTTTCAGGTCATTGGTAATTTTATTGGCTCCGTCCAACATTGCATCAAACCATTTCTCAGTAACCATAATATTATTCTTCTGGTAATCACCACCAGGTTTTCCCCAAAGAATGGTTCCTTCAGAATACTGGCTTTCACCCCGGTCAAATGTTTTATCAAGGTTGGCTTTACCAGAGAGGGTTAACCAGTCTGTAATTTTATATTTCGCAGTAATAAAACCGATTATACGATCCCGGGATTCATTTATATGTGTACGATTAGTTACCCAGTAAGGATTCTGGTAAATAGAACTCAGCGTTGATGGGAAGAATGTAGGTGTAGGAATTCCCACATTATTCATCATCTCGTAATTTTTCGCATCTGCAGTGGAAATATTCCGGGCCATATTATATATGTCAATAACCGGAGCGTTTTCTTCACCTGTCCGTGGCCTGTTCTTAATATCCTGGTTCAGGTACGTAATTTTGGCGTCTGTAGAAAACCTTTTTCCAATCTGATTAGAAAGGCGAAGGTTCACAGTGTGCCTGTTAAGGCTATTCCCTGGAATAATACCTGTTATGTTGTTATTGGTATAAGATAAATAGGTCTGCATTTTTTCAGTACCACCTGAAACACCTATAGAATTATTATAACTAACGCCGTCGTTGAAGAAATCTTTAACGTTATTGGGCTGCGGAGAATAGGTTCCTGGTTGCAGCAAATGGGTAGTAATGGGCTGACCAGTCATTTTAGCGCCCCAGCTTTCACCAGAGATAAGGGTATCTTTCAAAACGCCACCATTACCTTGTCCATATGAATTCTGGAAATCAGGTAAAGCAAAAACGGACTCAACGGCCACCCCTGTATTAAGGGTCACAGCCACCCTGTCTTTCTTGCCTTTTTTAGTAGTAATAACGATTACACCGTTACCTGCCTGGCTACCATAAAGTGCGGCAGCTGATGCGCCCCGTAATACGTTTACAGATTCAATATCATCAGGGTTAATGCTGGAAGCACCATCAGAACCCTGTACGGATCCAAAATCACTTCCGGCAGTTCCATTTGTATTGTTCGACAATGGAACACCATCCACAACAATAAGGGCATTATTACTTCCCTGAATAGAACGGTTACCCCTCAATACAAGGCGTACACCACTACCGGGACCACCAGATCCCTGGTTAATTACCGCATTTGCAACTTTCCCTGAGAGAGAGTTAAGCACGTTATTTGGATCCCTCGCCTCCGTTAATTCTGAAGGTTTGACAGCTTGCGTGGCGTATACCAGGGTTTTCTTTTCCCTTGTAATACCCAGCGCTGTTACCACTACCTCCCCTAATTGGCCATTACCTTCTTCCAGGCTAACCGAAACCATAGTTTCACCAGCAGCCACTTTAACTTCTTTGGATGCCGATTCAACAGAAGAAATTACCAGGGTTTGGGGTCCTGATGGTACAGAAATACTAAAACTGCCGTTCTCGTCAGTTGAAGTACCTCTTTTTGTGCCTTTTACCAAAATACTGGCCCCTGCCAGTCCCTTATTGGTCTTGGCAGATAGCACTTTACCTGTAACTACCCTATCCTGCGCCATCAGGTATGCGCAGGAAAAGAGCAACAGGAGAGTAAACAAATGTTTTTTGAGTGTCATAAGCAGTGATTTTTTAACAAAAAAGCAATAATAAATTAATCCTGAGATGAAATTGGTGATTTTTTCCTATATAACCCTAATTAAATCATGCAGTTATATGTTTAATTTTCCCTTAAACCGCTGCGTAAATACCGTGCAACCGATTGCGCATTATTTGGGGAAAACCTGAAAATATTGTTTCCAACCTCAACTAATAGGCCAAGGCAACAAATTTTATCTAAATGTTGCATCATTAAAAAATAGATTTTGACCATTATCAATACAGCTAATGACGGTAGTCATCCCCCGGACAGAATAAAATGGAAAACTTGTAGGTAAATAAATTATGCCCATCCCTAAAACATCAAAAGCATTTCTAAGCGAGGCCGGGGATATGGCCCGGTTTACGGCAAAATTCTTCAAACAAGGCTTTAAGCCGCGATATGAAGTCGCTGAATTTATGCACCAATGCTTTGTAATCGGGTATAAATCACTCCCGCTGGTTGCCTTAACCGCATTTATCCTTGGATTGGTACTTACCATGCAATTAAGGCCATCGATGGTGGATTATGGCGTTGAATCCCAACTGCCGGCTATAGTAGGCATTGCTATTGTCCGGGAAATTGGCCCGGTGATTACAGCCCTCATTTTCGCTGGAAAAATAGGCAGCAGCATCGGTGCTGAACTGGGTTCGATGAGGGTAACCGAACAGATTGACGCAATGGAAGTGAGTGGCACAAATCCATTCAAATACCTGGTGGTTACCAGGGTTTTGGCTGCCACATTAATGCTACCGGTACTTGTTATGCTGGGTGATGCCATTTCATTATATGGTTCTTATCTTGGCGTAAACATCCGCGCGACCACCAGTTTTAATTTATACTGGACGCAGGTCTTTGACAACCTCGAATTTTACGATGTTGTGCCATCTTTTTTAAAAAGTTTCTTCTTTGGATTTGCAGTAGCCGTTGTTGGCTGCTATAAAGGATATAACAGCAGCAAGGGTACGGAAGGTGTAGGAAGGTCTGCCAATTCAGCGGTAGTGGTATCATCGGTGATGATATTTGTGATTGACTTACTGGCCGTACAGATTACAGATATTTTTGGTTTTAATTAATAATCATGACCCAGGAAAAACAATTATTACAGGCAGGCAATCTTTTGCAGCAGGGCCATATGCTGGTTATTTCACACCTTTATAAATCATTTGGCAATAACCATGTACTTATTGATTTTAACCTGGAACTGAAGAAAGGGGAATCCGTTGTTGTCCTGGGAAAATCAGGGTCAGGAAAATCCGTACTGATTAAATGCATTATCGGATTATTGAAACCAGACCAGGGCAGGATTGAAGTATTTGGTGAGAATATTCCGGATATTAATGAAGACGAGCTTGATCAAATAAGGGCCAAAGTTGGGTTCCTGTTCCAAAGCAATGCCCTCTATGATTCGATGACAGTGCGCGAAAACCTTGAATTTCCCCTGCGCCGCCATTGGATCCAGGTTGCACAGGACGAGGTCAATAAAATGGTGCAGGAAGCCCTGGATGATGTAGGACTGGCACACACAGTAGACATGATGCCGGCAGAATTATCGGGCGGTATGCGAAAGCGGATAGCCCTGGCCCGGACACTTATCCTGAAACCGGAAATTATATTGTATGATGAACCAACGACCGGACTCGATCCTATTACCGGAAAGGAAATTATTGAGCTCATGGTAGAAATACAACACAAATACAATACAACTTCACTAATCATTTCGCATGATATGAATTGTGTGAAAATGGCGAGCAATAAGGTGGTGATTTTGTTAGAGGGAAAATGTTTCGCAATGGGTACTTATGACCAACTGAAACAAAACAATGATCCAAAAGTTAAACAATTCTTTGAATAAAAGACGCTTATGGCAAAACGTTTAATGGATAATGCAAAACTGGGCATTTTTGTGGTGTCAGGATTATTATTCCTGGTGCTTTTACTTTATATGATTGGCAAGAACAGGAATTTATTTGGATCCACTTACGAGCTAAAAGTAAAATTTGAAAATGTGCAGGGGCTAATGACAGGCAACAATGTTCGTGTTTCCGGTATTGAAGCAGGAACAGTTAAAAAAATAAATATCCTTAACGATACTACCATTGAAGTAACCCTGCTTATTGAAAAGAGAATGCAAACAATCATCCGTAGAAATGCCATCGTATCTATTGGTACGGAAGGATTGGTAGGCAATAAGGTCGTCAATATTGTGCCTTCGCGCGAACCGGCAAACCTCGCGGTTGAAGGCGATTTTTTATCCTCCCAGAAAAATGTGGACACGTATGAAATGATACAGACGCTTTCCAAAACCAATAACGATGTTGCTGAAATTGCTACGGGATTAAAGACCACCATACAAAAAATAAACAGCAGCAGTGGATTATGGGCATTACTGAATGACTCTACCATTCCAAAAAACCTGAGAATATCTGTAGCTAATATTAAAGTAGCTACCGGAAAAGCAGCTGGTATGGCCAACAGTTTAAATGAGCTGGTATCGGATGTAAAAAGCGGTAAAGGATCTTTGGGTGAAATTTTAAAAGATACCGGTATCGCTTACAACCTGAATGAAGCCATACTAAAGATCAATAAAGTTGGAAGTGAAGCAGATTCCCTGGCCAGGGAAGTCAGTGAACTTATTGACGGTGTTAAACAGGATATCAATTCCGGAAAGGGCACGGTGAATTTAATATTAAGAGATTCTGTGGCCGCAGCAAAACTCAGTGTAAGCCTCGACAATATCCAAAAAGGTACAGATGGCTTTAACCAGAATATGGAAGCATTAAAACACAGCTTCCTGTTAAGTGGCTATTTCAGGAAGCAGGAAAAGAAAAAACAAAAGGCTGAAAAAGCCGATTCGCTGCCCAAATAACAAATAATACCTTTGTTTCAAAAGGTCATTTCAATCATTTCCCCTGGCTTTAAATTAATTTTCCGCTCTAAAGCCTCAAACAGTATTGTAGTTTCTCCGCCAGGCTTTGACGATATTGTTGCATGCTGTAAGTGTCCATCTTTCCACTTCATGTTAATTACATACCCACCCCTGGCGACCAGGCCTTTTACCTCACCCTCGGGCCAGGCTTTCGGCAATGCCGGCAACAATCTTATACTGCCTTTATGTGACTGTAAGAGCATTTCAGCGATTCCGGCAGCGCCACCAAAATTGCCATCGATCTGGAAAGGCGGATGCATATCGAATAAATTGACATCCGTTGATTTCGCCAACAGGCTTAACAGGTTTTCATAAGCTTTATCGCCATTCAATAGCCGCGCATAAAAACTGATGATCCAGGCCCTGCTCCAACCCGTATGTCCCCCGCCGTTAGACAACCGCCTTTCAAGTGATGCCTTTGCCGCCTTGAACAAATCTGGTGTTGCCGGACTGAATTCTTCCAGAGGGTACAGGCCTAATAAATGCGACATATGCCGGTGACCAGGCTCGACTTCGTCAAAATCCCGAACCCACTCTTGTATGCAACCTTTCGAATTAATCCTGATTGGGGGCAGTTGTTTTTGGGCCGCCCTGATCTGTTGTACAAAATCAGGATCGGTCTGCAATATACCGGCGGCCTCGGCGCAATAATCAAAAAGTGCATTGGCAATCTCTACGTCAATGGTTGCCGAATAGGTAAGCTGGGATTTCTTTTTGGCAATGGGGTCATAGAAAGTATTCTCGGGCGAATGAGAAGGATTGGTCACCAAATAACCTTCCGGCGACCTGGTCAGAAAACCCAGTACGAATTCTGCTGAGCCTTTCATTAATGGGTAGGCCGTTTGCCTTAGATAGGCAGTGTCCCTGGTGAACAAAAAATGCTCATATAATGGAAATGTCATCCATGGCCCATTCATCGGTGTGATACCCCAAACCCCGTCGGCAACGCCCGTACGGCCAAAGGGATCAGTGAGGTGATGCAAGGTCCAGCCTTTTGTGCCATATGTTTCATGTGCAGTGGCAGCTCCCGGAACTGCAATTTTTTCCATAAAATGCGCAAGTATCTCACTGGTTTCTGCAAGGTTACAATTTTCTGCCAGCCAGTAATTCATCTGCAAATTGATATTGGTATGGAAATCGGCATTCCATGGCGCTGCCAGTTCTTTATTCCAAATCCCCTGCAAATTAGCAGGTAGTACTCCTGGCTTTCGCGATGAGCTCATTAGCAGGTACCTGCCATACTGAAAGTACAAAGCCTCCAGCCCATTATCTGCACCGCCTTTCTTCACTGCTTCCAATCGTTTATTGATAGGTATATTTTGAAATGCATCTTTTCCAAGTTGCAGGTCCACCCTGTTAAACATAAGTTGGTACTCCTGCAAATGCCTTTGCAATAATGTTTCCCAGGAAAATTTTCCTGCCTGGTCAAGAATTTTACCAGTAATTTTTTCAGGTTGTAAAGCCAGATCTATATCCAGTTTTTCAATATTGTAATCTGTAGCTGCCGTAAGGATGATTAATACCTGCTGCGCATTACTTATAATCAGTTTGTCGCCCTCAGCCACAATTCTTCCTTTATTTATTTTCACCCTTAATTCACCATTAAACCGCATATGCGCTCCACCCGGACCTTTTTTTGGGTCTTCCCTGTCAATAATCTGGCCTTTTAAGGTAATGCTGCCATCATTACCTGCCATGGAAACTGCATCAATTTCCCTTTTCAAACTAATGCTGGCATTAATTAATCCGTGTTGTTCAGCATCGAGTTTAATTACCATACAATTATCCGGCGCCGATGCAAAAACCTTTTGGGAATATTTATTTCCAGCAACACTAAAAGTAGTAGTGGCTATACCTGTTTTAAGATCGAGCTCACGGTTATAACCAGCAGGTTTCTGGCTCCACCTGTAATCAATTAACAGGTCACCAAGGGGTTGGTAGCTGCGCACTTCAGGGGGCGTACCAATAAAATATTGTTGCGAAATCGCATCAGCTTTTTCGTAGTCATTATTAAAAATAGCTTGTTGCAGTTCCTTTAAATGTTGTAAGGCAGCCGGATTATTATTATTTATTTTGGAACCAGCCCAGATACTTTCTTCATTTAACTGGATTCTTTCGCGAACAGGATTACCATAAACCATTCCGCCCAAACGACCGTTCCCCACCGGCAGGGCCTCCTCCCAACGGTTCGCTGGTTTATCATACCAAAGCGTTAGTGGTTTATGCGGATCGCCAGCAAATACACAATAATAAAAAAGTTGCGCGGCCAACGAAAAAATCAAGTGCTTCAATGATAGGCGAGTCATATTTATAACAGTAATTAATTCAATTTACGGATTTGCATATCAATCGTGGAAGCTTTTGTTTTGGCCTCATCCAACGGCAGGCCAACAGGCATTTCCGGCCGGGTATGTTTTGTTGCTGTAAGCCATGCATCTTTCATAATCAATTGCCGTTCAGCAACCAGTTTGTAAATGGCTTCCCCATTTTTTTGATTCGCATATATATCCTTTACCTCATTTGCATCGGCTACATCCTTTTTGAATCCCAGGTACAACAAAACCTGTTTGGCCATGATCCAGTGACCTAATTCGCCGGGATGCACACCATCATCAGCCAAAACAAAACCTGGATTAATCTTTCTATTTTCTTCAAGGAACATTGCCATCGGGAAATGAATATCGGCAACTTCCCAGTGCAGTGAATCCCTTTGCTGTAATAACCATGTTGAATAATAATCGAGTACGCTGTTATATCCGGCAGCTCCGGCCCGTTTGTCATCATATACTGGCGGTGTGAGGTGAATAATTCTCGCACCCGTTTTTGCCAGCCGGTTATGCATCCATAGTATACCGTCCCTGAATTGCTGAAACCGCTGCTGGTCCAGTGGAAGGTATATGCCATCATTCATACCATAACAGGCAAAGACAATGTCGGGCTGGAGGAGTTCCAATATCCTTTCGAGACGTTCATGCAAATCCGGGCGTGGAAACCGGCCATCCGCATGGTTAGGCTCTGAAAGTCCCGATACTGTTTCGCTTGGAAGCCCTACATTAATAAATTCAAATTGTTGTTTGGGAAAATGGGTTATATAATATGTTTCGATGTCGGTAATATAATTGCCCTGGTAGGTGATGCTATTGCCAAGGAAAAGAATTTTTTTTATTTTCTGCTTATCTGATGAAACCGGATTTTTTCTTATTTGTGCAGGGAAGACAAAAATGAAGCTGAATACAGAAAAAAACAACAGGAAATATTTTTTCATGGCGCTAATTTAACCGATACTTATTAATTGAACCCTAAGATAGTTTATTGGCTCCCGGTTTTTAACAGGTATAAAACCACCCTGATAACAATCAAAAATCCCGGTGATTCCGGTCATTGCCTGTGAAATTATCAACCCTCACCTTTATATTATATTAATATGCTATGACACATTCAGTATCAGATTATTATTTATCGGAATTAAACGACTGGATCAGGGCTATTGAATTTTACGAGGAAGAAATTGAGGAAATGGAAGATAAACTGATGGAGGTAATTCACCAAAACACCATACCAAACCTTGCAGCCAATGCTGAACATTTCATGAATACCTTAAACAACCAGAAAATAAGCTTCCAATTGCTGGAAAAAGAAATAGATGAACAGGAAAAAATCCTTCTAAACAATGATATACCGGTTGAAAAAGAGGCAATAAAGCCAAAAATAAAAGTCCAGCAAAATACAATAAGAGAGAAAATGCAGGAGGCTGAAAAGAGTTATATAGACACTAAATACAGCTGCTATAATTTCCTGTCCGGGCTGCTGAATAAATAACCTTCAATGAATAAGGAATTCCATAAACAAGTTAGTATCCGGATTGGGAATGTGGAATTGGGGGGTGAACTTACAATTCCCGACAATTCCAGGGGAATCGTTATTTTTTCACATGGCAGTGGAAGCAGCAGGTTTAGTCCGCGGAACAGGATGGTTGCCCGATACCTTCACCAATACAATTTCGCAACACTTCTATTTGACCTGCTCACCCCTGAAGAAGACCTGTTATATAGCAACCGGTTTGATATAGACCTGCTATCCGGTCGCCTGATCGCCGTTACAAACTGGCTGCAAAAAATTCCTGAAGCCAGTGGCCTTCAACCTGCGTATTTTGGTGCCAGTACAGGTGCAGCATCAGCTTTGAAAGCGGCTTCCCTATTACCTCGTGTAACAGCCATTGTTTCAAGAGGCGGTCGGCCTGACCTTGCCGGTGACAGGTTATCAAAAGTATCCGCACCAACCTTACTAATTGTTGGCAGCCGTGATACCGATGTTTTACAATTAAACCAGGAAGCCTATCAACAATTAGCAGGTATAAAAGAGTTGCAGGTTGTGGAAGGAGCCACTCATTTATTTGAGGAACCAGGCACAATGGAAAAAGTTTGTGAACTCGCAGCCAGGTGGTTTGAGAAATATGCTACCCTTTCTGCATATTCTGCTTCAGGTAAGCTATAAGTTTATTAAGCGTATCAATTTTACCATAGTCTTCTTCAGGGATTTCAATACCAAGGTGTTCATCCAGGGCAACAATAAATTGCAAGGCATCAAATGAATCCATTTCCAATACCTGGCGTATATTATCATCAGGTTGCAGGGTTTCGGGATTACTGTCCGGGGCCACTTTCTTCAGCATTTTCAGGATAGTCTGTTTCAGTTCAGGTTCGTTCATAATTCTTCAGGTTTTAATAATTGCTGCTTTAATTCATTGAGGAACCGGCTTCCGGTCTGGCCATCCGTTGCCCGGTGGTCTGCCGATAAAGTAATATGCATAACCGGACGGACGTCCAGCATTCCATTTTCTGCCCAGGGTTGTTCCGTTATACTTCCAAAGCCAAGAATCGCCACCTGCGGCGGATAAATAATGCCAAAAACCGTTTCAACGCTTCCTTCACCCAGGCTCGTAACCGTTATTGTTGACGCACTCAATTCTGAACTTCGAAGTTTTAAATTCCTTGCCCTGGGAATTATATCAGACAACAAGGCCATAATTTCATCAATTGATTTATGGGCAACATCAAGAATTGCAGGGATCATCACTCCGCCCTTGTGCAGGGAAACAACAAAGCCGATATTGATCTCATTTTTCAATTGCAGGCCATTTTCCCAATATGCATTCAGTTCTGGAACAATGGCCAATGCTTTTGCAACAGCTTTTAACAAAACTGCCGCTGGAAGCAGGCGATTCTTTACTGTCCTCTTTTTATTTTCCGAAGCCAGCCAATCTATCAAATGCCGCATATCAACCTTCGTTTCGAGGTAATAGTGCGGAATTTCCCGGTTTGATTTACTCATGGCCGCTGCAACAGCCATGCGGATACTATCAGCTGGCTGTTCGCGCTTTTCCGCTGCAGCACTAAGTTTCAATCCTGCCGCCCTTTCAACATCTTCTTTTGTAATTGCACCACCTTCACCAGTACCTGTTATTGCCGATAAATCAATGTTCTTTTCAGCAGCAATCCGTTTAGCCAGTGGCGATGCCCTGATATGTTCGGCTACGGGATAAACTGCAGCAGGCTTCTCAATGGTTGGCACAGCCTTTTCCCCCAGGGGCCTGATCAGCGCCATTACAGTTCCTACAGGCACTTTCTCATCTTCCTTAATGAGCAATTGATCTACAATACCTTCATCAAAAACTTCAATATCAATTAGTCCTTTTTGGGTATCCACCTGGGCTATTATATCGCCCCTTTTAACCTTATCACCAGGTTTAACCAGCCAGTCGCACAGGGTACCGGCTTCCATATCTGCTCCCAGGCTTGGCATTGTAAATTCAATCATGTTGCAGTATTTTCTTCACCAAAAGCATAATATCTTCTTTTTGCGGAACAGCAGCATCTTCCAGGTGCTTCGGATAAGGAATAGGCACTTCTATGCCGCAAAGGCGCTGTACAGGGGCATCAAGGTCATAAAAACAATTTTCCATTATCCGTGCTGAAACTTCTGCAGCTATTCCACCGGAGCGCCAGGCTTCTTCAATTATAAGCACCCGGTGTGTTTTCCTTACGGAAGAAATTATGGTTTCCATATCAATTGGCCTTAGCACGCGTAAATCGATCACTTCAGCATCTATTCCTGCGGCAGCCAGTTCATTGGCAGCTTCCAGCACCTTATAAACCGCTGCACCATAGGTGACCAGCGAAATGTCTTTACCTGTCCTGCGCACCTTACAGGAATTAATATCTACCGCGCCCGCATCTGCAGCAATTTCAGCCTCCATATTTAACAGGAAGGTATATTCGAATATAATTACGGGATCAGGGTCTTTCAGGGCAGTAAGCAACATACCCCTGGCGTCATCGTGCGTTCCGGCTGAAACAACTTTCAGACCGGGAATATGCGCATATAAAGGTTCCCAGCTGTGGGAGTGCTGGGCAGCGAGTTGCCTTCCAATTCCACAGCCCATCCTGATAACAACAGGTACATTTAATTGTCCGCCCGACATATGCAATAAGGTCGCAGCATTATTCACGATCTGGTCCATAGCCAGCAAACTGAAATTAACGGTCATTACTTCTACCACTGGCCGCATACCGTTTAATGCTGCCCCAATTCCGGCACCCACAAAACCAGATTCAGACAGGGGCACATCCATGATCCTTTCAGGACCGAATTCCTGCAACAGGCCTTTACTTACTGCAAAAGCCCCTCCATACCGGCCTACGTCCTCTCCCATCAGGAATACTTTTTCATCTTCCTGCAAAGCCTGCCTCAGTGCCTGTTTGATAGCTTCCCGGTAAGTGAGCTTTATCTTATTATTTTCCATTTACATTATATTGATTCATCCGAAACCGCAGTTTTCCATCTTATGAGATGGGGCAGAGTACTTACTGCAAGATTGATTGTTGCTGTATCGATTTTCATTTTCTCCATTTGTGCCTTCACCAATTTTTTCATTTCATCTAATGACATATTGGGATTAACGAAAGATCCGTTTTGATAACAGTAAGTGCAGTATTCCTTATTCCTGGAACCATCCTTTTCTGTACCCATAAGTTCAGGCTTATCTATCGGCATGCTGCAACTCTGGCAAAAATTCTTGTTTTCCATAAAAAATATTTTGGTTAATAATTCATATGATTTAAACTAACGTGCCGGACTATTCACAAAATTTGTCAGCTGATCCACCGGCTCCCAGGTACCAGCTTCCGCAAAGTCAACTGCTTCCCGGACTTTCACTTCCACTTTTTTTGAAAGCTCATCAATATCGTTTTGGGTGATTGTGTTATCCTTCAGGAGAGTTTGCTGAAGCTTGTTTATGGGATCCTGCTTTTTCCATTCTTCCACTTCATTTTTCTCGCGGTATAACTCTGCATCAAACATGGAATGCGCCCTGAAACGGTATGTATTGCACACCAGGAAAAATGGCTTTCCACTAGCCCTTATTTTTGCAATGGCCCCTTGTGCAGCCTTTTCTACTGCCAAAACATCCATACCGTCTACTACTGCAGTGTCAATACCGTAAGCCGGGCCTTTTTTCTCCAGTTCAGTAACAGCATGGGAGAACCGAATTGCTGTACCCATGGCATAAAGATTGTTTTCACACACAAACAAAACAGGCACAGACCACAAAGCAGCCAGGTTCATCGCTTCATGGAACTCGCCTTCTGCTGCTGCCCCATCCCCAAAAAAACAACAGGTGATGTTTTTTTGCTGCTTTTTCTTATCAGCTAATGCCATGCCCACAGCAACAGGTAAATGACTCGCAACTATCGCATTGCCACCAAAAAACTTCGTCTTCGCATCAAACAAATGCATTGATCCACCGCGGCCTTTGCTGCATCCTTCCTGCTTACCATACATCTCTGCCATAATCGAATTGGGATCAATGCCCCGAACCAGTGCCTGTCCATGTTCCCGGTAAGTACACAATACATTATCCTGCGCGGACAAAGAAACCATAACGCCTGTTGCAACTGCTTCTTCGCCAATATACAAATGCAGGAAACCGCGAATCTTTGTTTTGGTGTACATTTCTGCTGCCGCTTCTTCAAACCGCCTGGTGAGCATCATTTTGTACAGGAGATCAAGGCCATGATCGCGACTTAATACTGTTGCTTCCAGTGTAGATAAATCACCTTCCGGCAATCCAAGTTCCCTTGCTTTTAACAAGCGCCTCAATGTTTTACCACTTTTTGTTTTTGGCAAAGCATCAATAAAAGCGATCTCTTTGGGGGCTACCGCCGGACCCATTTTTTTCCGGGCAAAAGCCATAATATCCATCTGGGTATTTTCATTGGCAACAATGCCAGGTTTTAAAACAATAAATGCTTTTACCAATTCCCCTATCACTGGATCAGGTTTGCCAATTACCGCCGCTTCAGCCACAGCTTCATGTTGCAACAGGTTACTTTCCACCTCAAACGGACCAACCAGGTGACCTGATGTTTTAATAATATCATCCGCCCGGCCCTTAAACCAGAAATAACCATCGCTGTCTATACTGGCTAGGTCACCGGTAATATACCATTCCCCGCTAAAGCACTTGTTATAGCGCTCTTGCTCATGTAAATAATTCCGGAACATCGAAGGCCAGCCTTTTTTCAGAACCAGTTGACCCTGCCTGCCAGGTTCGCTGATCAATTGAAGACCATCAGCTGTAATTTCGGCAATAGCTGCCTCTATACCGGGCAGCGGCTTCCCCATTGAGCCAGGTTTTACAGGCATTGCCCGGAAATTGGCAATCATGATACCACCCGTTTCTGTTTGCCACCAATTATCCATGATAGGCATCCCAAATGTGCGTTCACCCCATTTCACTGCTTCAGCGGGAAGAGGTTCACCAACGCTGCAGATCAACCGAAGTGCCCCAAGGTGATATTGTTCCCTTGCCTTGATATTCATCCGCATTAACCGGTGAATGGCAGTGGGCGCGGTATACCATACATTCACTTTGTGTTCTTCCAATATTGAATACCACCTTGCTGCATCAAATTCTTCTTCATCAACGATATTGGTTATCCCGTTTACAAAAGGCGCAATAATTCCATAAGATGTGCCCGTAACCCAACCCGGATCAGCTGTACACCAAAAAATATCCCCTTCATGAAAATCGAGCACGTATTTACCGGTAACATAATGCATGTAAACCGCATTATGGACATGCAAGGCCCCTTTCGGCATACCAGTGGTGCCACTGGTGAAATGCAGTAATGCCGGGTCTTCCGGCTGGGTAGGCGGAATGGTGAATTCATCCGGTGCTTCATTCAAAAGTTTCGGCAGGGAAAGAATTTTCTGATCAGTATGCTGGTCCGCATCAGTCAACATAATGAATTGGATTGAAGGCAGGCGTTCCAATAATTCCCGGACTTTTTTTTCAAACATAGCAGTGGTTGTTACCAGTACTTTAGCTTCGCCCTTACTTAATCGTTGAAAAACCGGCTCGGGGCCGAATACTGAAAACAAAGGACAAAAAACAGCTGTTGTTTTGAGTGTGCCTAATGATGCAATATATAATTCAGGAACCCTTCCTAATAAAGTGAATACCCGCTCCCCTTTTTGAATACCCAATTTCACCAGCATATTGGCGAAACGGGAACTTTGCCGCGACATATCATCATAGGAATAATCTTTAATAGTCCGGTCCTTGCGGATCCAACGAAGTGCGGTGGTATTTTTCAACTTTCCTCCGGCGTGTTTGTCCACCGCCTCATAAGCAATATTCAATCCTTTATTATCCGGCAGGCCGGAAATATATTTACCCTCCCGGGCCCAGGTGAAAGATTGCCGGAAAGATTCGTAGTCAGACAGATTTGGCGAAACAGGTAATGAAACAGCAGATAATGACTCTTCCATATTGTAATATTTTAACGCCTTTAACCCATGATACTTAGTGTACCAATTTAAACCGTATAATGCTGTATAGCCCTGATATTGGTCATGAGATAACAGGAATTTTGTCATATTGCTGCAACAGGTTACCGGGAAGATGGAACCGGGCTAAATATTGGGAACTGGTTAATTACCAAAAATGCATTCATTTCCAGAATCGAAATGATTTTCAGTAGAAGGCCCCCTATGCCAGGAGTGATTTGATTTTGAACAAAACCCCGGCACAAAGCGATAATATTATTTTCTTTTATGAACCTTCAACAGGAATAACCTGGAAAAAAGGTTTCTTTCCAATTAAAAATTTTGTACCCTTTGGGAAAATGCTTCTATGCAGGTAGATCAGCAACACCATTAAGCAGGGGACCCCTGCTATGATCAGCACATCGATCCACAAACTGTACAAGGTATTGATCCGGGCATCTGTTGGATCATGTTGCAGGTACCGAACGGGTACAGGTTGTCCTGGTGTGTAAACCAGGTCATCCTGCCCATTGAACCAAACAGTATCCTTACCCGTTGAACTAAAACTGATTACAGGGTAAGTGCTGGTCAGCTGACCGTTTATAGTTTTCCCCATAAACCGCATTTTGCCGATGGTTGTTGAAGACTGGGCAATCCAAATTACCCGGTTTAAAAAAAACGGAATAAGAATTAAGCCGAAAACAATCCCGAACAATTGATTTTTACTGAGCAGCATATCTGCTAAAACTAAATAATAAGTGCCAAAAAAAGGTGCCCTTCAGCACCTTTTAACTCTTTATAAATCCTTACTGTTATTTTTTCATAGCAGCATTAACAGGAACACGGTCAATATATTGGATCACACGGTCAACCTGGTCATTAGCATTAAAATGCATGTCGGTATGAAGCATCTGGGTCATTTTTCCACCAGATTTATATTTGGTACTTACCCTATACCAACCCAATAGCCAAACACCGGGCTGTTCAATACTCTGCGGCTGATTTACCCTTAAAGGCAAAAAGATCAAATTGCTGAAAGAAATGGAATCAATTACTTCTGTCCTGCGTTTCTTCCAATACGCGGTTATGGCAGGTTTACCAACAATGCTATCGCCATTATTCCACATAAACACTGCATTGTCGGCATAGGCGCTCACCCAACCATCAACATCCCCGTTGGTTAAAGCAGCAAGAGCACTTTTTCCCAGTTCAGTATACTTGGGATCAGCGAATTCAGCAGGTTGTTGCGGTTTTGCTTCTGTAACTACCGGAGGCTCTTCCTTTTTTTCCTCCGGCTTTGGCGTATTACATGAGAAAACCAGGGGAGCAAATAAAGCCCATACAAATAACTGTTTCATACTTTTTGTTTGAAATTGATTAATTAAAAAATCGGGAGTACGAGTTATTACTTTGGGGGTATTGCGGAGAGAGGACGGTTTAATGAATATAAGTAATTCATTGAAATTTTACAAGTAATCCAGCAAAGTGGAAATTCCTCACGAAAATGACCACTTGCAATAATGCACAAAAATACCCAGCCGGTTGATTATTCTACATGTATAAAGGGTAATGTCGCTCCGGGAATGCCCACTTTCGATACTTACATACGGCTTAAACCGGGCTTCATCCCGGCACTTTAAAAGCAATACTCTCCGTTCATCCTCCGTTCATCATCCGTAAATCATCCGTAAATATTATAGGTATAAAGGATAGCCGTATTATAAAGCTTGCCTATAGCTTTCCTGAAGCAATAACAGGACCAAACTCATTTTAAGGCAATAGAACTAAAAGTGCTGGCCGGATGAGGCCCGGCCACCCCGGGAAATCTCATAAATCCTGCCAATTTTTAAGAACAAAAATGAAAGTAAATTCCAGAGGATTGTTTGAAGTAAAACAGGTTGGTCAACCTGGTGAAAATACCAGGTAAAGCAATTTTATCCGACAAAATGGTGAATGACAAAATGCAGCTAATTAAAACATTTGGAAGAAAACGCAAGTTTTGTATAATTCGTTTATTTTTAAGGCCAAGGAAATGGTGTCTTCCTATTCAACCGTTCTTCCCGCAAGAGCTAATGGCGCCTACAAATGTTGCATCTCGGCCAATCAGGCCATTAAATTATTTGTAGGATGAACAAACCAAAATATTCATTTGAGCAGCTTTTTATCGCCAGGCAACTGATCCGCTGGACCATCCTGATTCTTCCCGTTGCCATTTCCATTGGCTTATTAGTAGCATTATTTTTATGGCTTTTGGATTGGGCTACCAGTAACCGCTGGATGCATCCCTGGCTTATCTTTTTACTGCCCCTGGCTGGTCTCTTTATTTATTGGTTGTATGCTTATTTTGGAAAGAACGCAGCCGCCGGCAACAACCTTATCATGGATGAAATCCATGAACCGGCTGAAGGGGTTCCGGCAAGAATGACACCACTTATTTTAACCACTACGGTTATTACGCACTTATTTGGTGGTTCAGCCGGCCGCGAAGGAACAGCCGTGCAAATGGGGGGAAGTATTGCCGCACTATTTTCCAGGTGGTTCAGCCTGCACCACGAACGGCAAAGGATATTGCTGATGTGCGGCATGTCGGCCGGCTTCGGCGCTGTATTTGGCACACCTGTTGCCGGTGCTGTTTTTGCCCTGGAAGTTTTAACGATCGGCCGGATAAAATATGATGCACTCATCCCCTGCCTCATTGCCAGCATTGTTGCTGACATAACCTGCAGGTCAACTGGTATTTTACATACGCAATACCATATTGCGCCTGCTGTTGTAACCAGATTTATTCCCTACCTGGCTTTCGACCTGGTACTTTTGCTGAAAGTAATTATTGCCTCTGTACTATTCGGTTTGGCCGGATTTGCTTTCGCAGAGTTATCCCATACCATTAAAAACAAAAGCCAGAAACTGATCTCCCCGGGATGGTTAATCCCAGTAATCGGAGGAGCCTTGATTATTGGTATCAGTTATGCTCTAGGCAGCTTCGATTACCTTGGTTTGGGCGTTACCAATCCGGGTAACGGAGTAAGTATAGTCGGAGCATTTTCGCCGGGTGGGGCCGGCAGTTTCAGCTGGTTTTGGAAGTTGTTACTTACCGCCATAACGCTGGGAATGGGCTTTAAAGGCGGTGAAGTAACACCCTTGTTTTTTATAGGTGCAACGCTGGGCAATACACTGGCAACTATTTCCGGTGCTCCAGTGGATTTATTTGCCGCTCTTGGTTTTATTGCCGTATTCGCCGGTGCCACCAATACCCCCCTGGCCTGTACAATTATGGGTATAGAATTATTCGGCGGGGAGCAGGCAATTTATTATGCTATTGCCTGTTTCACGGCATATTATTTCAGTGGCCATTCGGGAATTTATGCCGCGCAAAGAAAAGGCGTTTCAAAATTACACGCTCACCTTTACCACTAAACGAAATAGTGCCATATTAAACTGAAGGCGCCGGCACCAGGGATCAGAAAGATTGCTGTGAATTTAGACCTGAATTTTATTTGTATAATAATACTGGCCGCAACAATTGCAAGCGCCATCCAACTTGTAACAGTGGTTAACAATAATTGAATGGCGGTTACACCAATTAGCCCAATAACCCCCGCAGTAATACCATCCAGCAAATTATGTAAAGCAGTATTGGCGATGAGTTTTTCCATTGCACCATGGCCTGCAAGGGTAAAAGAAAATGCCGGAAGGAAAATAGCAATAGTAATCAGGACGGCACCTGGCCATCCTCCGCCAAAATAGCCAACAAAAGTGGAGAAAATAATGAGGGGTGCGGGGAGTATACCCGAAAGTGCAATGCCATCGAGGAACTCTTCATTGCTCATCCACTTGTTTTGTACAACTGCATCCCGCTGAATAAATGGAATGGCGGTATATGCCCCACCGAAAGTGAGCAGTCCGCCTTTTAATCCAGTCAGAAATACTTTTCCATAAGCCTGGTTATACGAAGTGCTTACAATGTGTTGCTGCTGTTTTTTTTGTGACCACGGAAAACCATTTTCCTTTACCTGGAAACCCATGGATGTTAACCAGATTATGGCAATTAAGCCAGTAACCAAATATTGTTCTTTTTGCCAGGCTGCATAGGCCAATCCAGCAACCAACAACACAATCACAAAATGGACACCTGTAAAAGAGGCCATTGCGCTGCACAAAGCAATGACCAGCAAGGAGGCATTAGTAACAGTATGTTTGCCAATACGGTATACGGCAAAAAGAATCAGAGCAACAACAACTGCCTGAATTCCTTCAAATAGAATTTTAAAAGTGGGTGATTGCAAACCAAAATGGATATACAGGGCAGTGCAAAGCAACATCAATAAAAATCCGGGTAGCATAAACGCCAACCCGGCCAGGAAACCACCCCATCGGCCTCCAGCCTTCATGCCGAAATAAACGCAAAGCTCATGGGCTTCCGGTCCTGGTAATACCTGGTACACCGCTAATGCCCGGTTGAATTGTTCCTTGGTTACCCACTCCTCTTCTTCAACAAGCTCTTTCCTGATCATGGCTATTTGCGCCACGGGTCCGCCCCAGGCCAATAAACCGAATTTCAGGAAACGCAAAAAAATCTGTGTGGGCGTTTGCTTTATCATCAAACAGCATGTTTTGGTAATAAGACCAAATATAAACTATCGGATCAAATTAACCCTACCGTTTTTATAGACTGTTTGATTGGACCCTGCAACTGTCATTTCGCACTTCCAGACATATAAGCCCGAAGCGGCAGCCTGTCCATTGATGGTTCCATCCCAACCATTCCGGAAATCATTAGTATGGAAAACCAGCTGCCCCCACCGGTTGAAGACCCTAAGATCGTAGGTAGACAACGAATAAGAGCTCAAAATTTTAAATGTTTCATTAATGCCATCATTATTGGGTGTAAAGGCTGTCGGGAAGAAGAATCCGCATACCCTTTCCTGGATAAACACACTCGTCGAAACAGACTCGCAGGCATTGCTTACCGTAACAGAATAATTGCCGCCTTTTTTTACCAGGAAGGTGGGTAAAACTGAGCCATCCTGCCAGCGGTAGCTGTCGAAGTTACCTGGAGACAAAAGCAGGGAATCGTCTTTACAAAGAAATGCCGGAGGGCCCAGGTCGGGTGCCGGGGTTGGTGGTACCGCTATTTTAATGTTAGCGGATACGACCCGGCAATTTGATATGCCAATATTACCCGTTTGTGCTACAGCCAGCCGGTATAAATATATTCCCGGACTGCTGGTTGGCTTACGCTGAAAGCTGGCAGAGGTTTCGCCCGGAATATTGATCCAGTTCCTGCCCGTATCGCGGCTCAATTGCCACTGGTATGCAGCTGAAACATAACAAGGGTCAATGGTGGAATTGAATGTAAAAATATCAGGACTACCTGGACAAACGACTAACTCATTATCCGGATGTCCTTGTATGCCTACACTAATTGATGGACCTGCCGGGCGAAAAGTGATATCATCCAGGCCTAGGTCATTCCCGTTGCCGCCCGGTGCATTGTTACGCATACGCAGTACAATAGTTGAAATATCGGAAGGTGTAGTGAAATTAAAGCCGTATTGCTTCCAGTTCCCGGCCCGGTCTACTGGAATCTGGCCTGTATTATAAAGCCCTAAAGTATCGCCGGTTACAGTTTCAATTGAAAAAGTTATGTCGGGAAGTATCCCATTATTATAGAGCACATTGAGTAACCATGCTGCGAATTCATAGGTGGTACCCGGACAAAGCCCGTCTATCTTTTGAATAAAAAAATTACTGGGCTCATATGATGCATTAATCAACATAAAATAACCATTCGGATCACCGGTATGGTCTTTTGTTGTTAGCCAGGAATTTCCAAAACATCCTGATGTAGAATTAGTGATGGAATAATAACCGTCATTGGGGCATACAGATGCTACATATTGCAAATTGCTTGTAACACCTGCGGGTAAGGGCTTCCCAAAATTTCCACCAGCACCAAAAGTGATATTAACTATCGGATCCCCTAATGAACCAGTACATTGCTGCCCGTTAACCGAAGAAATTAATAAGTGAATAAGCAATAAGCTGCATGCCAGGCACCTGATTAGTTTCATTTTTAACAGCTTACTTTAAAAGAAGGAGTTGAATATCCAAATAACTGATAAATATACTCTTTACCTTAAATTCTACAAAACTGCCAGGACATACCAGCCAGGTAATGCTACTACCTGATTCCCAAAAATACTATGGAGTTCTAAAACAATAGTTATCCACATAAAAGGCTTACTGGCACAGATATTGGAAACCTAAGTTCACAATCCAGTACTTATGAAAAAGTTTATAACTCTTTTATCAGGCTTTACTTTTATTGCAGCCATCGTTTTCTTTGTTTCCTGCCAACACGAAACTATTGATCCCTGTAAAGGGATAACAGTATTGGTAACCGTTACCAAAAAAGATGCTTCAACTAAAAATGATGGTGTGATTACCGCAACCGCTACTGGCGGTAAAGATTTTCAATTCAGTCTTAATGATGGTGATTTCCAGCAAAGCGGCAGTTTTACCGGACTTTCTGCAGGCAACTATAAAATTGTAACAAAAAATTCATATGGCTGTACAGGAGAAATAGCTGTAAAGATCGACCAGAATAATATATGTGCAGGGATAACAATCACAGTAACTACAACTAAAAAAGACCCGGCAACAGGGCAGTCAAACGGGTCAATAACGGCTTCTGCAACTGGTGGATCAGGTTATACGTATAGTATTAATAATGGTGCATTCCAGTCAGGCAACAGCTTTACAAATCTTAAAGCAGGAACTTATACAATAACTGCAAAGAATGCTAACGGATGCACAGGAACCGTGCAAGTCGTATTAGTTGGAACTGATCCTTGTGCTGGCGTTAAAATTGGAGTTACAGCAACCAAAACAGATCCTGCGTCCAACCAATCCAATGGCACTATTTCTGTCTCAGCAACCGGTGGTTCAGGATTTACTTATAGCATTAATAACGGTACATTCCAATCAAGTGGAAGTTTCACTGGTCTTAAAGCCGGCACTTATACTGTGACTGCAAAAAATTCAAATGGATGCACAGGAACAGCACAAATTACATTAGGCAGTACTTCAGTTGATCCATGTGCAGGAAAAACAATTACAGTATCAGGAACAGCGGTTGGCGTTACGAATTGTACAACCACAGCCAATAACGGAAGTATAACTGTATCCGCTTCAGGTTCAACAGGTTTTACATTTAATATAAACGGTGGCACTTACCAGGCAGGAAATAGCTTTAATAATTTAGCAGCAGGCACATATACGGTTGGTGCAAAAGATGCGGCAGGTTGTGTAAAAACAACATCAGTAACCGTCGGGACTTTGCCTCCCGGCCCTTTATTTACTGATGTTAAAAACCTGCTGATCACAAAATGTGCACCATGCCATACCTCTTCAAGTTCTGGTGGTGTAAACTTTTTAACCGATTGTGAAATTGTAAGTCGGTGGAGCAGGATACAAACTACAACTACAAACGGATCCATGCCACCGGGCGCCCCATTAACAGCAGCCGAAAAATTGAAGATTGCCAACTGGGTAAACGCCGGACATACTTATAGTAAATAATTACATCCGAAAAACAAATTTAAAACCTTTACAAAGCCATTATCCTAACTTGCTTGTATATCCGAAAGACTTTTATTATGTTCGCTGCAAATTTTATTCAATGAAGAAAAAATTAGCGGTATTTCTGGTTGTCTCCCTATTCCTGGGCCATGCCCACGCGCAAACTTTTATGCATGGTGTTGGTACTGGTTTTTTGGTTAACTCGATGCAAAAAGCACAAACATCTGCTTTTGGAACATTAATGTATTCCCCACGAGTTACTGTAATGGAATCAGAATCATCATCCCTAACAGTTGGCATCCCCCTTTCTTTTGGTGTATCCGGTTCTTACAATTATGATAATTACTATGGTACTTCAAATTCGCTGCAATACATGATTAATGCCCCTGTTATGCTGAATATAAATTGGGGGGCGGGTTCTTCTAAAGAATCCAGCGATCGTTTTGGTTATTTCCTCGGAGGCGGGTTTGGCCTCAACCATGGCTCTTATGTAATCGATGAAACTATTGCAAATGATGGAAATCCCTATGAGCAAACAGTTGAAAAATCATTAACAACATATGGTCCCGCTGCGAATGGCGGGGTACGATTTGGCGTTGGCCAGGGAACCCACAACATTGAAATACTTCTTTCTTATATGAAAGGATTGAATGAGAATAAGCCAAATACATTTGGTGTGCATGGCATTTTTAATTTCTAAATTACACTGCTGAAAAATGAGCCGCTGCCTGAAAAGGAGCGGTTTTTTTTGTACCCCACCCAATTGCAACAGTTCTTTAACAATTCACATTATTGTCATTAATATATTTAATACTCTATTTATCAACAGCTATGAGCCTTTTTTTAAATAAATTACCCAGTTCACTTAGTACTTGTTCAAATTTTGCAATTTTGGGCTTGTTCACCGGCAACCATATTTTTTAAATCGCCGTCTTTATGGGACACTAAAGATTTAAGTATTGAAGGCAAAGCTCATGAAATATCGTGTAACCGGAATACTTTTTGCCGTAATAGCGATCGTATTATTATCCTTTTCAGAGAACGGCATTCCAGCATTTAGCGGTAAAAAATCTACAGCCGATAGTTCGGGTCTGAATATACCAGAGAACCCAATAGTCGCTGATGGAAATGAAAAAGCCGACTTCTTCAGCGCCTACACACAAATGAACCTGGAAAATTCCGGATTAAGTGCAACAGCCTTTGAACAGGCGATTAAAGGCTGGAAAAAACTGAAAGAAAGCAACCAACTATCGAATGAAGACCTGCTGACTATTGTTGATTTCAGCCAGCCCAGTACCCGTAAAAGACTGTACGTAATAGATATCCGGCGCAAATCCCTTCTCTTTAATACCTATGTTGCCCATGGCAGGAATTCGGGCAAAGAGCAGGCCATCAATTTTTCAAACAACCCTTCTTCCTATAAAAGCAGTCCTGGTTTTTACCGCACTGAAAACACTTATTATGGTAACAATGGCTATTCCCTTAGGCTGGAAGGACTTGAAAAAGGCATTAATGATAATGCCGAATCCCGCGCTATTGTGATGCATGGGGCCGACTATGTCAATGAAGGCATGATTCGCAGCATGGGTTATATCGGAAGGTCACAGGGTTGTCCGGCTATTCCTACAAAACTTACCCGTCCAATTATCAATACCATTAAAAATGGCAGCTGCCTGTTTATTTATGCGCCAACTACCTATTATGCGCAGCGTTCAGACCTCGTAAGGTAAATACGGTTAACCGGTTTAGCTGAACTACCTATGCACTGCTTAATTATCTTTGAAGGATTAATTAAAGTGTATGTTGAAAATCGGCGTCTTTGGTACTGGTCATCTTGGAAAATTTCACCTGAATAACTGGAAGGAAATCAAAAATGTGGAATTGGTAGGTTTCTACGATCCCAATGATGAGATTGCCAGTGAGGTTATGGCGAAATACCAATTAAAGCGATTTACAGATCCGGCCGAACTTATAGCCCAGATTGATGCGGCCGATATTGTCGCGCCTACTAATTTTCATTTCGAACTTTGCCAGCTTGCTATACGTAACGGTAAACATGTTTTTGTGGAAAAGCCCCTGGCCAATACCATGGAAGAGGCCCGTGAACTTGTTAAACTGGTAAAGGAATCCAATATCAAACTTCAGGTAGGCCATGTAGAACGTTTCAATCCTGCCTTCCTGGCCACAAAATCGCTGAAATTGAACCCTATGTTTATGGAAGTTCACCGACTTGCGCAATTCAACCCCAGGGGCACCGAAGTAAGTGTAATCCTTGATCTCATGATTCACGATATTGATATCATCCTGAGCCTGGTGAAAAGCGAAGTGAAAAACATTTCTGCAAGCGGGGTTTCTGTTTTAACTGACACGCCGGATATCGCCAATGTGCGCATTGAATTTAATAATGGTTGCGTGGCCAACCTTACATCCAGCAGGATTTCCATGAAAAAAATGAGGAAGATGCGCCTGTTCCAGAAAGATGCTTATGTAGGTATCGACTTCCTGAATAAAAAAACAGAAGTTATACGCCTGAAAGCTGATAAAGATGAAAATGTTTTTGAATTTGATATTGATACACCAAAGGGGAAAAAGACAATTGCAGTAGCCAACCCGATGGTCCCTGAAGTAAATGCCATCAAACTGGAACTGGAAGAGTTCAGGGATGCTATACTGAATAATACGGTACCTGTAGTTTCTGAAGTGGATGGTTTCAGGGCTATGGAAGTTGCCCACCAGATACTGCAAAAAATCCGCAATAATACGATCAATACCTGATAAATATGAAGACCTCCAGACCTATCCACCCAGCCTGGTACGCCCTGAGCGATTACCTGGCTGCAGCATTGGTCTGGTTCCTTTTCTTCCTTTTACGCAACAGGCTGCTGGGTTTTCCCGTATTGAAGGATGGACATTTTTTTATCAATAATGGCATACTTGAAGGACTCGCCATATTACCAGTTATCTGGGTACTCTTTTATTTCCTGATCGGCAGTTACCAGTCCCTCTATAAGAAATCAAGGTTGCGTGAATTCACAACTACATTCATTGCCAGCCTCATTGGTTCTACGGCGATCTTTTTTATGATTTTGCTGAATGATGACCAAAAAACACTTGCTTACTATTATACTATATTTTTATCGCTGGTGGCTTTACAAACAGGATTCACTTTCACCGGCCGTTTGCTCTTGCTGAACAGGGCAAAAAAACAATTGCTGAATGGTTCAATCCGGTTTAACACCATTCTGGTAGGCGATACAACTATTGCGAGGAATATATTCCAGGCAACCGGCCAGCAACTGCGCAATGCAGGTTACTATTATAGTGGTTATGTAGCCATGCAACCCAATGGCCTCAGCAAGAAACTGCCTTATTTCGGTACACCCGAAGAACTTGAGTCAATCATTGATAATAATAATATTAACCTGGTTGTACTGGCCCTTGAAACAAGCCACCTGTCTGAAGCCGAACAATATATAAAAAGGTTAAGCGACAAAGACGTTGAAATAAAATTATTGCCCAGTGCAATCAGCATATTATCCGGATCAATCAGAACCGATAATGTATTCAGTCCACTTCTCACAGATATCCACACCAACCTTATGCCGGTTTGGCAACAAAACATCAAAAGGTTACTGGATATTTTCTTCGCTATAACGGGAATGGTTATCCTTTTTCCATTATTGGTATATGTGGCCATCAGGGTAAGGCTTTCATCTCCGGGCCCGATTATCTACAAGCAGGAAAGGATCGGTTATAAAGGTAAGCCGTTCACAATACTCAAATTCCGTTCTATGGTAGCCGATGCGGAGAAAAATGGCCCTGCCCTGTCTTCTGATACAGACCCCCGGATCACTTCCTGGGGAAAAGTGATGCGCAAATGGCGCCTGGATGAACTACCGCAACTCTGGAACATTTTCAGGGATGAAATGAGCCTGGTTGGCCCAAGGCCGGAAAGAAAATTCTATATCGACCGGATCATTGAAAAAGAACCCTATTTCCGGTACCTGCTTAAAGTAAAACCCGGACTAACTTCCTGGGGCATGATACAATTCGGATATGCTGAAAACCTGGAAGATATGCTGCAAAGAATGAAATATGACCTGCTCTACATTGAAAATATTTCTCTGGCACTAGATTTTAAAATCATGTTTCATACTATTCGAATTATCTTATCCGGAAAAGGAAAATGACATGAAAGCAACCTTCCCTGCAGTTGTGTTTTCTTTGATTTTTTTCCTGCCAGATAATTGCCAGGCGCAAACCATCCAATGGCAACAACAATGCGATGTGCAACTCAAAGTCAGCCTCAACGACAAAGACCATAGCCTGCAGGGCACAGAGAGCATGCACTATTTTAATAATAGTCCCGATACCCTTTATTACATCTGGATGCATTGCTGGCCAAATGCTTACAGGAATGATAAAACCGCATTCAGTGAACAGTTACTGGCAAATAACCGCATTGATTTTTATTTCAGCAGGGAAGAAGAAAGAGGGTATATGAACCAATTGCAGTTTTCTGTGGATGGCATTATCGCAACAACCGAAGACCACCCGGTACACCAGGATATCCTGAAACTGCTTTTACCCAGCCCTCTTCCACCCCACCAGTCGCTGGTTATAAGTTCAGTATTCCACATTAAATTACCGGCTATATTTTCCAGGATGGGCTACCAAAAAGGATTTTATGCTATTACGCAATGGTATCCCAAACCTGCAGTTTATGATAAAGACGGCTGGCACCCTATGCCCTACCTTGACCAGGGTGAATTTTATAGTGAGTTTGGCAACTATGCCGTTGCCATTACCGTGCCCGATGATTTTATTGTTGCAGGTACGGGCGTTTTAAATGATAGTATAAAAGGATTGACAGGTATTTCTGGTGAAAAATTGAAAACATTGAACTATACCCAGGAAAACATCCACGATTTTGCCTGGTTTGCTTCTAATAAATTTATTGTCCGGGCCGACACCCTGGTAACCCCAACCGGCAAAACAATAGAATTGTTCAGTTACCAGCTTCCCGGCCATGAACAGGTATGGCAAAAGAGTGTGCAATATTTAAAATCAGCTATCCGGTTCAGGAACAGTGTTATCGGTGAATATCCCTATACGGTTGCCCGGGTAGTAGATGGTTACCAGGGTGAAGAGAATGGTGGTATGGAATATCCAACCATTACTGTTCTGAATAATATTTATGCAGAACGGGAATTGGAAATGACTATCGAACATGAAATTGGCCACAACTGGTTTTATGCTGCACTGGGTTCCAATGAAAGGCTATACCCGTGGCTCGATGAAGGCCTGGATACCTATTACGACAGGCGCTATGAACAACAGCATCCCGACTATTCTGAGAAAATGCCGGCGTTTCTTTCGCATATGTTACCATTTGATCCGGAACCTGAATTATTAAGTGGAATAGAAAGCATTCACCGCGACCAGGCAATTGCAACCAGCGCTGATGCATTCAATGCCGCAAACTACGGACTGGTTCCTTATTACAAGGCAGCGTTATGGCTGGAAAAACTGGAGCAAACTCTTGGGCGATCGCTATTCGACAGCTGCATGAAAGAATATTACCGGGAATTCTCGTTCCATCATCCCGGCCCTTCGGATTTTCAGCAGGTATTTGAGACGGTTAGTAAGCAACCCATTGGAATATTCAACCTGCTATCGAAGACCGGGCCTATGGAAAACCCTGTCCCTAAAAAAATTAAGCCGGTCTTCCTATTTGATTTCCGCGGAAACCCGCATTACCAAACTATTGGCATCGGCCCACTGCCCGGCTACAACTTTTATGATGGCTTTATGCTGGGTGGGTTCCTCCACAATTACCAGTTGCCGCTTCCGCGATTCAGGTTTTTCATTGCACCATTGTACGGCACTAAAAGTAAGAGCTTTGCCGGATTGGCAAACCTATCTTATAATTGGTACCCGGCGGGTAACCTGCAACAGGTTGAAGCAGGCATAAATCTTTCCCGTTTTGCCGGGAACCAGCTGACTTATGAATCTGAGCAACAGGTTTTGCATTACAGTAAATTTTCTCCTTACCTGAAGTTCTCCATGAAAGAACGAAGCCCCTTATCCAAAAGGGAAAGATTCCTGCAACTGAAATCCTTTTTCTTCAGGGAAGAATCATCGGATATCCAAACCAGCATTGTTGGTACAGACACCAGCACCATGCTTACCAAACAGGCACTGAACCGAAACCTGCAAGAGCTGAAATTCTATTATGCTGATCACAGGGCTTTATACCCTTATGCATTTGATGCAACCATAAATTTTATGAAAGACTTTACCCGGCTGGCATTCACAGGGCAGTATTTTTTCAACTATGCCGAAAAAAACGGTGGACTTGACTTTCGATTTTTTGTCGGGAAATTTATTTACAATGGTACAAAAACGGCTTCCAAGCAATTGGCCCTTGATCGCTACCACCTGAACATGACCGGTGCAAATGGATACGAAGACTATACTTATTCAAATTATTTTGTGGGCCGGAATGAATTCTCGGGTTGGATGAGCCAGCAAATTATGCTGCGGGATGGCGGATTCAAAGTAAGGACTGATTTGTATAGCCAGGAAATCGGTAAAACCGATAACTGGCTGGCAGCGATGAATTTCACTACCAGTATTCCCCATAAATTCAACCCATTATCTTTACTTCCGGTAAAGATACCCCTGAAAGTATTCCTGGATATCGGTACTTATGCAGAAGCCTGGGAGACAGACAATGAAGATGGGAGGTTATTGTTTGATTCAGGCATTCAACTCAGCCTCTTCAGTGAGTTGGTTAACATTTATATTCCCGTTGTAAACAGCATGGTTTTCCGCAACTATAACCAAACAACCCTGGGTAACAATAAATTCCTGAAAACGATTTCCTTCAGTATTGACATACAGAAAATCAGCAGCAGGAAATTATTGGCGAAAGCTGGACTATAACATGACAAACGCATTAAACATACAATATAAAAAACGCCGGGAGCTGGATACCATTGCATGGGACCGCTGTATTGAATCATCGGATAATGGCGTAATATATGCGCAAAGTGAATGGCTAGATGGCATGTGCAGTGATTGGGATGGCCTGGTTCTTAACAATTATGAAGCTGTAATGCCCCTGGTATGGCGAAAAAAATGGGGAGTCTATTACCTCTATTATCCACCTTTCTGTGCGGCCCTGGGTCTTTTCGGGAATCATTTAACAGCAGCAATTGTAGAAGCCTTCCTGCAGGCCATTCCCGAAAAATTCAGGTATTGGGATTTCCCGCTTAATGCAGGTAATAACTTCAGGCTGGAAAAATTCGCTTTGCAGCAAAGGGCAAATTATATTTTGTCCCTTCGCCACGACTATCCAACGATTTATGGTGCATACCGGCAAAACCTTAAAAGGAATATCAGGAAGTGTGCAGACCTGCATTATTATGTTGACAAAGGATTTCCGGTTGCCGAAGTAATTGCACTTGCCAGGTCTTATAGCATACCCGGCCTGATAGATCATGAAACCTATACCCGGTTTGAAAAATTATACAACCGTATGGCTTCAAAACAGGCAGCGGTAACTTATGGGGTCAGGAACCAGCAAGGCGTATTACTGGCCTCCTGTGTCTTCCTCTTCTCAACTAAAAGGGCTTATTACATTTTAGTGGGCAATCATCCTGACGGGAAAACAGCGGGTGCTTCCCATGCCCTGATTGATGCCTTTATTAAAGATCATGCAGGTCTTGATTTAACACTGGATTTTGAAGGCTCGGATATACGTAACCTGGCTTTTTTCTACAGCAGCTACGGGGCAATAGAAGAACATTACCCGGTAATTAAATTAAACCGGTTACCCGCCTTTTTAAAATGGTTAAAAAAATAATCAGAGACCCATTTCCCTTTCTTCAAGCACCCTCTCTGCAATCAGCAGGTCGAGTGGACGGGTAATTTTAATATTACTGCTTTCCCCTTCAATGAGGTTGATCTTAACGCCCAGTTTTTCAACTACACTTGCCTCATCTGTAAAAGACTCATGGAAATCCTGTTCAAAGGCCGATTTGATCAGGTCAGAGAAAAAAGTTTGTGGTGTTTGGATGATCCTGACTTTTTCGCGGTCAATTTGCATATTGCCATTTACCGTTTCAATCCTGATGGTATCAACAGCTTTTATGGCCGGGATGGCATTACCCTTGTCTACAGCGCCATCGAAACAACGGCGTATAAGCCCTGGCGTTAGCAGGCATCGTACGCCATCATGCACAAAAATGATTGAATGTTTTTTGATATGTTGCAGGCCGTTCCTTACGGAATGGAATCTTGTTTCGCCGCCAATGGTCATCCAAATCCTGTTGGGGTCGTAGGTCGACCGAAGTATCTCCTTCCCGGTTTCGAGATATTGTTCAGGGAGTACCAGGATAATCTGCATATCCGGGAAAGAATCCAGGAATGCAGTGAGCGTATACCATAATACAGGTTTTCCCCGCAAAGGCAGGAATTGTTTGGGAACAGCAGTACCCATCCTCATGCCGGATCCACCAGCAACAACAACAGCATATTTTTCCATGCACTCAAAATACGAAATCAGTAATTTGCAAATATGGGTAAAATAAAGCACTATGGGTACACGCTTTTGATGGTACTTGCGGTTTCCTGCCAAAGCAGGCAGGAAAGGGTACAACAAGTGCTGGCAATTACCGAAATGGGGGAACTCGCCACTACTGAATACAGCATTACAAAAATTGTAAAAGCAAACGATAACCAAACCTGGTATAAAATAGGGGATCGTAAAATCCTTATATCGGTGGAAGCGACCATTAAAGCGGGCATAGACCTGCAATCTGTTCGTCCGCAGGATGTTATCATCGATGGCAAGAAGATCAGCCTGCAATTACCCGAGCCCAGGCTGATATCAATGACGATTCCACCCGATAAAATAAAAGTGGCTTATGAAGAGGTGGGCATTTTCAGGATGCAGTTTAACAATGCTGAACGTGATGCACTGCTTGCCCAGGGCGAAAAGCAAATTACCAGCGCAATTGCTGAAACCGGTATTTATGCTACTACTGAAAAAAATGTCCGTCAATTCCTGACTGCCTTTTTGAAAAAGCTGGGTTATGATCAAATAACAATAAGCTTTGGCAAGCAACCTGCTAATCCCTTTAAACAATGATTAAACGTACCATCAATACCGTTGCAGCGATACTCATTGTACTGGGCATATACGTACTCGTTGTAAAAGCCGGATGGCTGCCATCGCCATCAATGATTTTCAAACCCGCACCAGTATTGATTGACCAGACCCCAATCCTGATCAATGAAATAAGGCAGGTCAGCCAACTGGTATCCATAACGGCTTTTGACGAGGTTGTTGTCAGCACTGTAAAACCTGCGCCAGTCGGTTCTGCCAGGCAACTGCTGCACCTGGTTACGCCTACTGCCGGACTGGCCCTGGACCACCTTGTGCTGGTGGTTAAAGGGACTGTCCAGGTTGGTACGGATCTTGGCGGCTTGAGCGATCAGCAGGTATTTGCCAGCGGTGATTCAGTTTCGCTGACCCTGCCGGCTGCAAAAATTTTGCAGGTAACTGCCAATCCTTCAGGCACTGAAACATTTATTGAAGAAGGGATATGGTTACCAGCGGAAGTCAATACCCTGAAGTTAAAAGCCATTGAACAATTGAAAGCCAGGGCAATTGAAAAAGGCCTTTTACATAAGGCCGATGTACAATCCCTGCAGGTAATGCAGCACTTCCTGAAAGCATTGGGATATACCCGGGTGCGGGTTGTAACCAGCCAGTAAATACAACATATTAAGAAGCTGTTCAGGAAGGAATCAAAACTTTACATTCGGCAAGCAATAAGTCTTTATTGATGGCGGCTGTGCCTACTTCTTCGCAAACGAGCCCACCTGCAATATTAGCCACATGCGAAAAAAGTTCAACATCACGGGTTGCTGCGTACACCAGCGACGCAACTGCAATAACAGTATCACCAGCTCCGCTTACGTCGGCAATATTGCGAATATGTGATGGAATAATAGCCGCCTGGTCGTCTTTTTGGTAGAACACCCCTTTTTCGGAAAGGGTAATGAAGGAAATATGGTGCGACAGTTCCTTTTGAAGCCGATTGTGCACTTCTTTCATCGCCTCCAGGGTAACTGATTCAAGGGCAATATTCAATCCTTCTTTTACTTCTTTCAAATTGGGTTTGAAAATATCAACCCCGGTATAGGTGAAAAAGTTCTTCTTTTTCGGATCAACTGATGTAATGACATTATTGTCCTTACAGAGACCTATTACCCTTCGGATAAGTGTTTCCGTGAGTACCCCTTTATTATAATCCTCGAAGATCAGTACAGCGGGTTTTTCTTTCTGTATAAAATCGCAGATCCTGTCAAACAGTGCATCTTCCACTGTTTTGCTGAGGTCGGCGGTGGTTTCGCTGTCGAGCCGCATCATCTGCTGGTTGCGGCTAATTACCCGCACTTTATTAGTGGTCTTCCTCTCATGGCTGAAGATAATGTAAGAAGTATCTATACCGCTATCGGTCAGCAGTTGGTCGAGGGTGCGGCCGTCCGTATCTTCGCCCATTACAGAGAATATGTTCACTTTTGCCCCAAGGGCAACCAGGTTCAGGGCAACGTTACCGGCACCGCCTATGCGTAATTCACGCTTATCAAGAGCCACAACAGGAACCGGTGCTTCTGGTGAAATGCGGTCAACATGGCCCCACCAATATGTGTCGAGCATTACATCGCCAATTACACCAACTTTTATGTCATTAAAAGATTTGAATAACTGATCAAAATTCATTGTGCAAAATTAACTGATCCGAAGTTTAGTCACGCAAAGTCTTCCTATGGCCCTATTCACCATTCACCATTCACTATTCACTATTCACTATTAACTTACCCCTGCTCCTTCCTGTTCGCCACTGCAATATAATATAATGGGATTCCCACTAATACAATTAACAGTCCGAAGGAAGAGAACCTGGGCTTCGATACCAGCAGGGCAAGGCACATGGAAGTAGCCAGGAATATATAAACTGCAGGTAAAACGGGGTAGCCGAATGCTTTATAGGGGCGGTGTATTTCCGGTTTTTTTATCCGTAACCTGAAAATTCCGGCAATGGTCAGGATATAAAAAATGAGTACAACAAAAACAACATAATCGAGCAGGTCACCATATTTTCCGCTAAGGCACAGGATACAGGCCCAGAGGCATTGTATCCAGAGTCCCTTTCCAGGAACACCATTGCGGTTAAGGCTTCCAGCCTCCTTAAAGAAAAGGCCATCTTTTGCCATAGTAAAATACACCCTCGCGCCTGAGAGAATCAGCCCGTTGTTGCAGCCAAATGTTGAAATCATAATCATGATAGCGATCAGGATCGTGCCTGCGTTACCGAATATATTGTGAGAGGCGGCCACTGCAACCCGGTCGTTCTCGGCAAAGGCAATTTCATTAAGTGGTAAAACAGCCGTGTACATGAGGTTTGTGGCTACATAGATAATAGTTACGATCAGCGTGCCGAAGAAAAGGCTAAGGCCGATATTTCGCTCGGGATTTTTAATTTCACCGGCTATGAAAGTAACGTTGTTCCATGCATCACTGCTGAAAACAGAGCCTACCATCGCGGCTGCCAATGCACCAATGATAGCGATTTGCGATGCATACGGTGTTTTCATTATAGCTTCTCCTAAAAAGACGAGATCGCTGCCGCCTTCAGTTTTTTCCAGTTTCCCAAAATGCCATGCATCACTCCAGTTAGCATTCCAGATACCGGCTTTTGAACCTATCAGAAACCCGAATATGATCAGTCCGAATAAGGCCAGCAACTTTGCAAGTGTAAAAGTGGTCTGAATTAATTTTCCTTCTTTCACACCACGGGTATTAATATAGGTTAGAAAGGTAACCAGCACTATCGACACCAACTGTGCTGCAGAGATTTTAAAATATACAAGGTCAATTAAAATATGTTTTTCACTAAGTGCAGGAACAAGGTAGGCAGCGAACTTAGAAAAGGCCACCCCTACTGCTGCAATCGTACCCGTTTGAATCACTGCGAAAAAGCTCCAACCATATAAAAATCCAATCAGTGGATTGTACGCTTCTTTCAGGTAAACGTATTGCCCGCCTGCCCTGGGATACATAGCACTTAATTCACCATAACTTAAAGCAGCGGTTAAGGTCATGAAACCGGTAAGTAACCAAACGAAAATTAGCCAGCCTGCGCTGCCAACGTTGCGGGTAATATCCGAGCTAACGATAAATATCCCAGAACCTATCATAGAACCTGCCACTACCATCGTAGCATCCAATAAACCAAGGGTGGGCTTAAAAGTAGAACCAGTTTGACTCATACAGTAATTATGTAAGGGGAAGATAGGAAAAAATGTGACAGGTGAGCGGTGAACGGTAAGCGGTAAGCGGTAAGCGGTGAGCGGCGGGAAAAGAAAAAGCTACCGGTAAGCGGTAGCTTTGTTACACTTATTATTGCAGAATTCACGACTCACCGCTTACCGCTTACCGTTCACCCTTCTTTACTTCTCCTTTTTCTGGTATGCCGCATTCAATCCCTCGATCAACTGATTAGTAATGTTGTAAGCAGTATCCTTATAGAACATCAGTTCGGGCTCATAAGACATAATGTAAGCATACTTATTGTCCTTATTGAAATCTTTCAGGTATACTTCAATCTTATTCTTGATATTCTTTTTATAATCCATTTTAAGGGTCTCAAGCTGCTGCTCAAGGGTAAGGCGGCGCTGCTGGTAGTTCTGCTGCATCTGCGCATACTCCCGTTGAACCGCATCAGCTTCAGACTGGCTCATTGTAGATCCTTTCTGCTGCCATTCGCTGATTTTTTTCTGGTAAGAACGTTCCAGGGAAGAAAGCTCATTGTTCATGGCCTCTTCTTTTACTTTCAGTTGCGCCAGTGCATCTTTGAAAAACTGGTATTTGTTCTGGAGTGAATCAATATCGAAATAGGCCATACGGAATTCCTGGCCTGATGGGGCAGCTGACCCGGTTTTAATTACAGCAGGTGTTTCCGTTTTAGGGGTATTGCTGTATTGCTTAACCAGTAAAAATCCGCTCAACAGGGTCGCTATCACACTCAGAACTAAGGAAAGTTGCTTCATGAAATTGTATTTGTAAATGGCAAATTAAGGGGTTTACGGAGAATGGCCGTAAACCCGGTAGAATTCTTTTTAAATTTAACTGTTCATGTGAAAAACCGGGGCAAAACAAAGATGTCTGACACCTTTGAAGTGCCAGACATCATTCCTATTTAGTTGTTTGCTTATTCTTCTTCGTCGAAGTTCATGGCTTCGCGGGTAGTCTGCAACAGCTCATATTCTTCCTTGCTACCTACGATCATGTTTTCAAATTCACGCAAACCGGTACCGGCCGGGATCTGGTGACCAGTGATAACGTTCTCTTTCAAGCCCATCATATCATCGGTTTTACCATTGATGGCAGCTGTACTCAACACCTTTGTAGTTTCCTGGAAGGATGCGGCAGATATCCAGCTTTGTACACCCAGGGAAGCTTTGGTAATACCCAGCAACAACGGATGCGAAGTAGCAGGTTGTGCATCACGGTATTCCACCAGTTTCTTATCTGAACGACGCAAAATGGAATTTTCCTCACGCAGGTCACGCAGGCTAACAATTTGTCCAGCACGCATTTTTCCGCTTTCACCTGGATCAGTTACAACCTTCTTGTCGTATATCCAATCGTTCTCTTCAATAAAGTCGAACTTATCTACAGTATCATCTTCCAGGAATTTGGTATCACCCGGATCAACGATAGATACTTTCTTCATCATCTGGCGAACGATCACTTCAATGTGCTTATCATTGATACGCACACCCTGCAAACGGTAAACCTCCTGGATTTCATTCACAACATATTCCTGCACAGCAAATGGTCCTTTAATAGACAGGATATCGCTTGGCGCAATTTGTCCATCGGAAAGTGCCACACCGGCTTTTACGAAGTCACCATCCTGTGCAAGGATCTGGCGTGTTAATGGTACAAGGTATTTCTTGGTTACGCCATCACGTGCTTCCACAATGATTTCACGGTTACCTCTTTTGATTGCACCAAATGCTACCACACCATCAATTTCTGAAACGATGGCAGGGTTACCCGGGTTACGTGCTTCGAACAATTCAGTTACCCTTGGCAGACCTCCCGTGATATCGCGGAGTTTTCCGAGAACACGTGGGATCTTCACAACTACCTGTCCGGCTTTCACTACCTCACCTTCTTCCATGATGATATGTGAACCTACGGGAAGGTTATAATGCTTGATCTCTTTTCCTTCTACGATGATTGAAGGAATTTTGGTTTTGTCTTTTGTTTCAATAACCACTTTCTCGCGGTGACCGGTTTGCTCATCGGCCTCTTCACGGTAAGTGATACCGTCAATTACGTTATCCAGTTTAATTGAACCGGCGATCTCTGCAATGATTACGTTGTTATACGGATCCCATGTGCAGATCACATCCCCTTTTTTCACTTTCTGGCCGTCTTTTACAGTCAGCGTAGCACCATAAGGAATGTTCACCACGTTCAGCAAACGATCGTTGGCGACGTCCATGTTACGGATCTCACCGGTACGACCGATAACCACCTGTACTTTCTCGCCGTCGGCATTTTCTGTGGTTGTAGTACGCAGACCATCGAACTGGATGGTTCCGTCGAACTTGGCCAGCAGGCTTGATTCTACTGATGCAGAACCCGCAACACCACCCACGTGGAAGGTACGCAGGGTCAACTGTGTACCAGGTTCACCAATACTTTGTGCGGCGATGATACCAACTGCATCTCCATTCTGTGCGGTATAGCCTGTTGCCAGGTTTTTACCGTAACATTTCACACACACACCACGTTTACTTTCACAGGTAAGTACTGAACGGATTTCAACGAACTCAATACCTGAATCTTCAATGCGCTGGGCAGTATCTGCTGTGATTTCCTCACCCGCAGTAACAATCAGCTCATCGGTCAGCGGATCATAAATATTGTGCAGGGAATTTCTTCCTTCAATACGGTCTTTGAGTGGTTCAATAACGTCTTCATTGTCCTTCAGGGCAGAAGTAGCGATACCGCGCAGGGTTCCGCAATCTTCTTCTGAAATCACCACATCCTGGGATACGTCTACAAGACGGCGGGTGAGGTAACCGGCATCCGCTGTTTTAAGGGCGGTATCAGCCAGACCTTTACGCGCACCGTGCGTAGAGATGAAGTAATCCAATACGTTCAATCCTCCTTTAAAGTTTGACAGGATCGGGTTTTCAATGATCTCTGAACCGGTTGAACCACTTTTACGCGGCTTGGCCATCAGACCCCTGATACCAGCCAGCTGTTTTACCTGCTGCTTAGAACCACGGGCCCCTGAATCGAGCATCATGAATACAGAGTTAAAGCCCTGTTTGTCATTCTGCATTTCGCGGATAAGGGTCTCCGTGATACGGGTATCAACCCTTGACCAGATGTCTACAATCTGGTTGTAACGTTCGTTATTGGTAATGAGACCCATGTTATAGTTGTCCCAAACTTCGTCTACTTCAGTTTTTGCCTGTTCCAGCAATTCTTCCTTTACGTGCGGAATGATCAGATCCTGCGGGTTGAATGATAATCCACCCCTGAAGGCCATGCGGAATCCGAGGGTTTTGATATCATCCAGGAATTTAGCGGTTTTCGGAACGTTGGTGATCTTAATGATATCTCCAATGATTTCCCGAAGGCTTTTCTTGGTCAGCAGGGCATTCACAAATCCAACTTCTGCAGGTACATGCTGGTTGAACAATACACGACCAACTGTGGTTTCGATCAGTTTCTTTTCAAGCGCACCATTGATGCGGACATTGGTTCTCACCTTGATGTTCGCATGCAGGTCGATCCTGTCTTCATTCAACGCGATAATCACTTCTTCAGGAGAATAGAAGGACATGCCTTCACCGCGAACTTTCTCAGTGGCGGTTGTTTTCTTTCCTTTAGTGATGTAGTACAGGCCAAGCACCATGTCCTGTGAAGGCAGGGTAATTGGGGTACCGTTCTGCGGGTTCAGTATGTTATGTGAAGAAAGCATCAGCAACTGGGCTTCCAGTACGGCCGCGTTACTCAACGGAACGTGAACCGCCATCTGGTCACCATCGAAATCCGCGTTAAAGGCGGTGGTTACGAGCGGGTGCAGCTGGATGGCTTTTCCTTCAATCAGTTTTGGCTGGAAGGCCTGGATGGACAAACGGTGCAGTGTTGGGGCACGGTTCAGCATTACAGGGTGTCCTTTCAATATATTTTCGAGAATATCCCAGATCACCGGTTCTTTTTTATCAACCAGTTTACGGGCACTCTTTACAGTTTTAACAATGCCTCTTTCAATCAGTTTACGGATAATAAACGGTTTGAAGAGTTCAGCAGCCATGTCTTTCGGCAATCCGCACTCGTGCATTTTCAATTCCGGACCAACTACGATTACAGAACGACCGGAATAGTCAACACGTTTACCCAACAGGTTCTGGCGGAAACGACCTTGTTTACCTTTCAGTACATCTGACAATGACTTCAACGCACGTCCGCCTTCGGCTTTCACCGCGTTGGATTTACGGCTGTTATCAAACAGGGAGTCAATCGCTTCCTGCAGCATACGCTTTTCGTTACGCAAAATCACTTCCGGCGCTTTGATCTCGAGCAAACGCTTCAAGCGGTTGTTCCGGATGATCACGCGACGATAAAGATCGTTCAGGTCAGAAGATGCGAAACGGCCACCATCCAATGGAACGAGCGGGCGCAATTCAGGTGGAATGACAGGAATATATTGCATCACCATCCATTCGGGACGGTTGGTAATTCTGCTATTGGCATCACGGAAAGCTTCCACTACGCTCAAACGCTTAAGGGCATCTGCTTTGCGTTGTTGTGAAGTTTCTGTTGCTGCTGCATTACGCAGGTCATAACTCAACTGGTCCAGGTCAATTCTCTGCAGGAGGTCATGCACCGCTTCTGCACCCATTTTCGCCATGAACTTGTTCGGATCTTCATCCGGCAGGTACTGGTTATCTTTTGGCAGGGTTTCTAATATATCGAGGTATTCTTCTTCAGTCAACAGGTCACCCACATTCTGACCCTTATCGGTACGGATACCTGGCTGGATCACAACAAATCTTTCGTAATAAACAATGCTTTCGAGTTTCTTGGAACTCATGCCCAGCAGGTAACCGATTTTATTCGGCAAGCTCTTGAAATACCAGATGTGCACAACAGGTACCACCAGTTTAATGTGGCCCATGCGCTCACGGCGAACTTTCTTTTCGGTAACCTCTACACCACAACGGTCGCACACGATACCTTTATAACGGATACGCTTGTACTTTCCACAGGCGCACTCGTAATCCTTCACCGGTCCGAAGATCCTTTCACAGAAAAGACCGTCGCGCTCGGGTTTGTAGGTCCGGTAGTTAATGGTTTCAGGCTTCAACACTTCACCATAACTCTTTTCCAGGATCGAATCAGGTGATGCCAGTCCAATCGTAATTTTGGAGAAGTTGAACTTGGGACGATTTTCTTTTTTGATAGCCATAGATATACTGCAGATTGTGTTTTATGGATCCTATCTGGGTTGTCAGCCGCTGAAACATACAGGTTCCTGTTCGTCAATACTGGTCAAAGTATCAACGAAACAGGCTGATAATCAATTAATTGTATGAAATATAGCTAGCTTTCCCAACTTAAATAGTGGGCAAAGATAAGGAAAATCTTGTTGACTCTACATCTTTACCCTTATTTATGGTTTGTCCGCATTTTAAAAGCGAAACACTTATTCCTGGTCGTACAAATCACCCTGGGAAGAGAGGATTTCCCGGTATTTGTTAAAGAGTTTGGTTTTTGAAATAAATCCCACGAACCTGTTCTCAGGGTCAAGTACAGGTAAGTACCAGCTTTGGGTATGGTCAAACTTGTCCATTACCATATGCATATCCTGGTTTAACCTTAAAATACCAGCAGGTTTTTTCATAAGTGACTGAATATTAACCTTTTCAAACTGATCTGGCTGGAATAGTTTTTGTTTGATATCGTTCAATTCAATTATACCGGTAAATTTTCCTTGTTTATCAAGTACAGCGAAAATGTTTTTTTCACTCCCTTTAATGGCCTCTACCAGGTCTTTTAATTTCTGATCAGTCCTGAGGCTAACATATTCATCCTGCAACATTTCCCCGATCTGGATGGATGTAAGTATATTTTTTTCTTTTTTATGGGTGAAAATCTGGCCTTCCATAGCCAGTTTCTTCGTTTCCATAGAAAACGGTTCATAGGATTTAACGATGAAAAAAGAAATGGAGGAAACGATCATCAGGGGAATAAACAATTCGTACCCATTAGTAATTTCTGCAATCAGGAAAATAGCGGTTAATGGACAATACATCACGCCGCTTAATACGCCGGCCATGCCTACAAGGCTGAAATTGCCTACCGGAATTTTAACCCAGGGTGTACTGTTGAACAGGTTGGAAAAGAAGAAACCCAGGTAAGAGCCTGCAAACAGTGACGGGGCAAAATTCCCCCCATTGCCACCACTGCCGATCGTAATGCCGGCTGCCATAGGTTTTACCAGTACAATCAAAGCTGAAAAGGCAATAATTGCCCAGTTGTCGCCAAGCCTGGAAAACAGGGAAGTATTATCGGAAAAATGTGAGAAGGTGTCATTAGCAACCGTTTTCACACTATCATAGCCTTCCCCGAATAGTGGAGGGAAAACAAAATAGATGGCCATCAGGAATGCCCCCCCGATTATTGCCTTAACATATACATTGATTGTCCAGCTATGCAATATGTTTTCTGTACGCTTAAAGACCCTTGCATAGTAGAGGGAAATAAATCCTGCTATAATTCCCAATAGTATATAAAATGGAACATTCCGGTAATCAAATGTCTGTTTCAGTACAAAATTAAATAAGGAAGCTTCCTGTAATATAATCTTTGAACACAAAACCCCTACAACAGAAGAAATAATCAGGGGGATAAAATAACTTACTACTGTTTCTGCCAATAATACTTCTACCGAAAAGATTACACCGGCAATGGGTGCATTGAAGACTGCAGAAATTCCTGCCGCAGCACCGCAGGCAATCAGCAAAGTCCTTTCCTGGTAACTCAGGTCGCTGATCCTGGAAATATTGGAACCAATAGCCGAACCTGTTGCAACAATGGGCGCCTCTAGTCCGACAGACCCTCCAAGCCCCACTGTAATAGAACTAGTTATAACGTGGCTGTAGGTATGGTTCAACGGAATAAAAGAATATTTACGGGCAATGGCTTTTAAGACCATCGCTATGCCTCTTTCCAGCTGTCCTCCATAAAAATGCCGGATTATGAATACGGTGACCAGAAGGCCAATTGCAGGAAACATAAGGTATGCATAGTGGCTTACCGGTATTTCCTTGATCCAGTGCTGGATATAGTGGACTAAGGTTTTAAGCAACACAGCTACCATACCGGAAGCGAATCCAACTAATGTAGCAATCAGCATTATCACCTGCATCCTGCTGAGTTTTGTTCGCAGAAACTCTATAATTCGCTTGTAAAATGACTTAACCATGCAATTGTAAAAATTAGCACAAATATAGAATCAACCCTGGCTATCTTCTTTTTAATTCAAAGTCGGAAATAAAAGACAGAAGCGGGAAGAGCCAGTTTATCAAAAAGGGATATATTAGATGCCAGGAATATTTTCCGGGATTCCCTCCTATGGACAGCCACTAAAGGATGATAAAAAAATCATAATGAAACTATCCATCAAGTGCCTGTTGGTCTTTTTACTTTTCGCAGTAAGTTCTTTCAGCCTTACAACCAGGAAAAAAGTGAATATCGTCTTTCTTGGAGACAGTATTACTGAAGGTTCTGCTCTATTAAATCCATTAAAAGATGCACCACCAGTATTTGCCGGAAAATTGCTCCGGACTAAAAAATCCTTCTCGGCGGTACAAATTGCCAATAATGGTTACAGCGGTCATACCACTCTTGATTTTTTGCCGGCAACCAATACAGATTTTCCCCTTGTAATAGCCTCTGCTAATGCTTTCGCGCAAGACACAGAAGCAACACTTGTATTTTCAATTATGCTGGGCACCAACGACAGTGCCATTTTCGGCCCGAATGGTTCACCCGTTTCACCGGCTGATTATAAAAAGAACATGCAGGTTATCATTGATAATTTATTGCATGAATTCCCACAGGCAAAAATAATTATCCAGTATCCTATCTGGTATAGTCCGAACACGCATAATGGTGCCCGGTATTTGCAGGAAGGACTGGACCGCCTGGAATCATATTATCCCCAACTGGATGAGCTTGTCCGGGAATACAATAGCGCTTACCCGCAACGGGTATACGCAGGATCAAAATCCGGATTTGATTATTTCAGGAAAAAGAAAGAAGCCCTGCTGATTCCTGAAAAAGGAAATTCCGGCACATTTTACCTGCATCCCAATGAAAAAGGGTCGGAAGAACTGGCAAAGATTTGGGTAAAAGGAATTGAAAAAGCTATTAAAGACTGAACTGCCCGGCAGGTTTCCCCTGCAACCTGGGTACTACGGATTAGTGTTTAATCAACATTCAACATCCTCTTTAATGATTTTTATATGTTCAATGGGGTTGATCCTTATTGAAGGCCTTGCTGCATGTAAAAAAAGTTGGAGAATAATGATCGGGTACTGGCAATTCATTCTATAAACCATGTGCCAACCATGTGCCATCCATGTGTAATCCTGCGTAAAATGGCCTGTTTTAGCATGGTTGGCACATGAATGGCACATGGTTGGCACATGGATCAGCAGTTGAGCCAACGCGTTTTACCACCCCCTGTAAATTCCTTTCACCGCATAATTGAGTAAAAACCGCCCCTGTTTTAATGCCGGAACATCCGAAAACACGGAATTGGGTATCACAGCTGATTATTTATTCAAAAAATCTATCCAATGGCCACAATTACAGGATACTTGCTTGTAAATGGAGAAAATTACCCTTATGCCCAAAATCAACAAAATGCTGAACAGACAGAAAACAGGTGAAGATCAGGGACAGGTTACTGAGGCTTCTGTTTTTGCCAAGGAGGCAGTTGCACCAGGCGGGAATTCAATTAGCAAACCCGTTCATTTTTTATGGTAACTGGTATTGCTGGAAAAAATCCCATAGCAGGTCATCGGCATTGATCGCTGTGGAAGGCGTATCACCATTGGCACTTCCCGGCAAACCGCCGGGCCAGGCATGTCCACCGTCTTTGGTCATATACCATTGTATGGTAACTGCATTGCTGCAGTTAGTCCATTGCGTTAATGTATACCCTGCATTATCTTCAACTTCAACAGCCTTATTACCGCAGGCATTTATGGTAGACCAGACATTCAATCCGGAATCAACAGGGTGAAAATAATCTTTCGAAGGACCAGTACCCACTCCACCCAGGTAAGGCACATTCTCATCCAGGTAGGAGTGCATATGTAAGATAGGCACGGGGCGGGAAGGATTACAGGGCGATGTAACCATCAGGGCACAGCCATTTACAGCAATGGCGGCGATTTTATTTGACAATTCACAGGCCAACCGGTAAGACATCATCCCGCCATTGGAGTGGCCTGTTGCATACACTTTTTTCGGATTAATTTTATATTTCGATACAAGGGTATCAATGAGTTCGCTAATGAATTTTACATCGTTGATATTATTATCCCGTGCATAATCACAACATCCGCCGGCATTCCAGGTACGCGCTTTCAGTAGTCCGTTGCTCTGCACACCATCAGGGTAAACTACAATAAACTTAGCGGCATTTGCTTTATTGGTTAATAACGAACTTGTTTCAAACTGGGTTCCGCTTCCACCACCGCCATGCAGGGCAATGACCAGGTAAAAACCGTCGGTCTCATAATAATTGGAGGGAAGGTTCAATGTATAGGTGCGGGTTAGTCCATCTACGGTGATGGATTCACTGAACCGGTAAACTTTTTCAGCGGGTGCCGGACCGTTCTTGGAACATCCTGTACTGCATAAAATGACAAGCAGGGCTATCAGGGTGGGTATTGATATTTTAAAACGCATAAGAATCTGTTTGTTGGTGGAAATGGGACTGCCAAACTGCTTATAGGTTTAACATGCCCATTCAGCAGCAACTAAAACGGGCCGATACCGGGTTAATTGCCCGGGACGAAATTTGTTACTCTTTTTTTTGCCATGAACAGACAAAACAGGTAATTTTTTACGTTATGAATGGTATGAGCAACCTGAAAACAATGGTCACCGACCTTTTTGAGCAGGACCAGCAGGTCCGTACCATCGAGAAAGAAATCAAAACGAAAACGGCGCAGTATAACCACCTGCTGATGAAAAATCCTGATAAAGTATATACTGATGCGGAGATGCTGGCTATTAACGTGCTTCACGAGGAATTGTGTTTATTGCGGGCAGAACAGGACGCTATTCTGAACAATAGCAATGAACTGAAAAACCAGTTAAAATCATTTATCCTTCCACTGAATGGGGGAAGGTGGCTGCATGCCACTGATGATATTATGCATCCTAACTGGGAATTCTGGCTGGAAGATGATGAGCTGAAATATGCTAAACTTAACGGGCGGAATTATTGATAGGATTTCAATGCTTTGGTATAACCCAGGGACTTTAATATATTTTTCAGTCCATCGATATTCATTTGAAGTCCGACTTCCGCATCGGGGGCTGTATCCTCATTAATTATCCCAATAGTTCCCCTATACTCACTTGCAGCAATGATCCGGATCATTTCCTTTTCACTATCACCTTCACCAACTGCAACCACTTTTCCTGGAGGACCTTTTTTAAGTCCGGCTATATTCAAGGCAATCAGGCGCGGCACTATGGCTGGAAAGAATGCTACAAACCGATCCACCTGTTCCTCTGCATGATTGAAATTATAAACAATACCTACATTCTGTGCTTTTACATATGCCAGAATCGCCAGTTGGTTTTCCGGTTCCCCAAACCAACCACCGTGTCCATAAAGGCCAACAGTACAGCCAATTTTTTCGGCATCAGCAGCCATATCAAGCACCATTTCGCCAATCAGCTGAACCCTTTCTTCCTGTGCAAGGTTTTTCAGGGCATCATCAGATGAACCATATGACCACCACAATTGTGTTTTAATTTTATGCCGCTTCAGTAATGCCAAAATTTCGGGGTAATGTTCATTGCTGACCGGATCAGGACCATAGGGCATCCAAAATGCCTGCAGTTCTATATGGTGTTTTTTAAGTGCTTCCATTTCTTCGTCAAATTGAGGTACATGCTCTTCACGCCAGTCATAAGCCAATTTTGTAATCCCCAATTTATTCAACATCTGTGCCCGTTCTTCCGGATTCCTGTGTTTACTATCGAAAGGGACTATGCACCAGGCAACTAAATTGCTTTTGGAAAAGACTTTACCTGTCTCCGGGCCTGTTTGGCCCAACCCGTTGTAACAGGAAAAAAGTATAACCACAAATAAAACGATAATAGTTTTTTGAGCCGGGTTAACTGCATACCCCGAATTGATCATGGACATACTGGTAGTTTATTTAAATGCGGTATTAATAAATTTACACTATTTTAATAAGGGTAAATAAGCAGAACAATAAGTTGAACTGTTATGGTACAATATATCCGGACGAATTCCGGCAATAATGACTTTCAAAAACTGGTAACTGAACTGGATGAAGATTTAGCCATCCGGGATGGAGCGGATCATGCATTTTATGCACAATTCAATAAAACTGCTGCCATCAAACAAGTTATAGTAGCTTATAATAATGACCTGCCTGCAGGCTGTGGAGCCATCAGGGAATATTCGCCAGGTACTATGGAGGTAAAACGAATGTATGTACCACCTGCCTTCCGGGGAAAAGGCATTGCATCCAGAATCTTAAAACACTTAGAAGACTGGTGTGCAGAACTGAATTATACAAAATGCATTTTAGAGACCGGTAAAAACCAACCGGAAGCTATCGCCTTATACAAGAAAAATGGCTATTCAATTATCCCTAACTATGGGCAATATAAAAATATTGGCAACAGTGTGTGTTTTGAAAAAGAGTTACTGCTTCCGGAAAAATGACAACAATCCAATATTGCCGGTTAGGCTCATTAAATTTCAATTTGCTTTTTTTAACCTGTTACAGGCAAAAAATGATCGGCATTCCTGAAAGCATAACAGGTCTTACATGTTGATTTTTTGCCTGCAGGGCCTACCTTTAGGTGTACCATCCCATCTTATCTGGCAGCATTAAAATAATAATTGACCAATTCCAGAATACGCATTTGTTATTTTAAAAGGTTCACCTATTAACTATATAATAAAAATCAAAACAATGAACGAGTTTATGCTGATTTTCCGGCACGAAGACGGTTCCAAAGTTGCTTCCCCTGAGCAAATTGAAGTGTGGATGAAACAAACTATGGATTGGATTGCCACTATAGCGGCACAGAATAAATTTGTTAGCGGTACAGGTTTACCCTTTGAAGATGCCAGGGTGGTATGGCACGATAATGTTGTAACCAATAGGCCATTTGGAAAAACCAGGGAAACTATTGGTGGATTCATCATTGTAAAAGCCGATACTGTGGAAGAAGCAGTTGAATTTGCCAAGGGCAGCCCTGTCTTACAGGGAGAAGGAAATAGTGTGGAAGTCAGGAAAATTGCCAAAAATGATGGCACCCATTAAAGTTAAACGGTCACCGTCTTATCAGGATAGTACAGGCACAATTTACTGATTATGGATTTTTGTCGTACACGCTGACCACCAAAGAACAGGGCAATTAGGCAGTTACACATGCATAAAAAAAACAGTAATTTGTATACTCACAAACATAAACCACTTTTATGCCTAAGTATGTAATCGAAAGGGAAATCCCCGGTGCAGGTAACCTGTCTGCGGAACAATTAAAAGCCATTTCACAAACTTCCTGTGGCGTGCTAAGTAATATGGGGCCTCAGATACAATGGGTGCATAGTTATGTAACAGGCGACAAAATTTATTGCATTTACAATGCACCGAATGAGGAAATGGTTCGTGAGCACGCTAAACAAGGCGGATTTCCCGCGAATGCAGTAAACCGGGTATTTTCCATCATTGACCCGACTACGGCAGAGTGATTTTGTAAATAACACGACGGCATGACGAATATCATATTCATTTAAGCAGAATATGGCTATCTAAAGGTTAGCTTTAATCAGGAAGGTTTGTACTCTTCTATAAATTAAAGCAAATGTGTTTTTCAGCCAGTGCAAGTTTCGGCGCAGGTATTGTTCTTTCTGCAATCGGTATTGCCTCCTTAAAAAAAACAAAACAACCTTCACAAAGTTTTTTTGCCAGTATACCATTGCTATTTGCCGTGCAACAAATTACTGAAGGGTTTTTATGGCTTGCACTTAAAAACCCGGGTTATGGCTTTCTGCAACAGCCCGCAACCTATATTTTCCTTGCGTTCGCACAAATCATCTGGCCAACTATTGTACCATTAGCTATTTTTCTGCTCGAAAAAAAACCTAACCGGTTAAAAACACTCAGGATGCTTATTGGAATAGGTGCGATTATATCAGTGTACCTGTCTTTTTGCCTGTTGTCCTACCCTGTTGAAGCAAGTATCCTTGGTTACCATATTTCCTACAGTCAAAACTATCCTGCCAGGTTTAGTACTATTGGAGGTTTACTTTATGTTATGGCAACCATCCTTCCGCCATTTTTCTCGAGCATTAAACGGATGTGGTATTTAGGAATAGCCATCCTGGTTTCTTATATCATGACCAAAATATTTTATACCGATTATATCGTTTCTGTCTGGTGTTTCTTCGCTTCGGTAATTAGTATTGCTGTATATGCAGTTATCCTTGAACTAAATAAACCAAACAAAGATTTTTCTTCCTCCCAGGACCAATTCGGGTTTACACCCTTCTAATTATTCCAGCACAAAATACAATCCAATACAAATAATTAAAATGGCGATAGAGGTTAGTCCGTAAAGTATAATATTGAACAGTTCCGGGATCGGGTTGGCAAGCGTAAGTACACAGCTTACAAAACCGAGAAAAGCACCTGCACCCAGGCAAATAAACCCGGTGAATTGTTTCCTGCCATATTTTGCTTTCTTAAACTCCTTAATGTGGGCATCTATGGTTTCATCATCGTAACCAAGGGCCTGCAGGGACTCCTGTATTTTTTGTATATCCAGTTTTTCAGTGATCCATTGTTGAATGGTAGATGGACTTACAACAGTAGTATAGGCCATAACAATCGTTTAAAATGAACAGAAAATCTTTGTAAAGCACCCCTATTAAGATAATGATTTATTTAAATATCTTAACAGATTACCTACTCAAATTTTACTTCGCCTGCACCAAATCCGTCTTGTCAAGGTACCTGAACTGCATCTCCAGCTTTGGTGATTCCCCTTCCATAAACCCGCAATCAAAAATAATGCTGTGCCTTGCCGGGGAAGTCATGGGAGGCATATTCGCCATGTGGTAAGTTCCTTTGGGCTTCCCGTTTGCATCGAATAACCTAAGCTCCTGTGTGCCATCACAAACTATTGATTCACCGGCAACCAATTCTATAGGTAAATTTATTTCTGTATAATTATCTATCTGCATTTTAAGATTCCTGATGCCCCCGGATTTCCCGATAAGGTTCAAACGATATTGTAGCGGTTGCTCTTTTGCCTGCTGGATATAAGTCCAGACAGTATGTGTTGGTTCTCCTGGTTGCCGTTCAAATTTCTCCCTTACCAATAAGGGGGATAAACTATAGGTATAGAGGTTCCATTTTTTTTCAGAAACTTTCTCCAGGTGGAATTCTTTTTGGGTATTTTTCAATTCCTGCTGCTGGGCAATACTGAAACCATTTCCGGTTCTGGCAGTTTCCCATTCCCGGATAGCATCCAGCAACTCTGGTGTTAGCGGATTGGAGCGGAGAGCTTTGGGTCGGGCAACCATTGCAAACCCGGCATTGTAAGCAGCAGCGCGGGCCAGCATCCATTCCATATCAGCCATTGTAGTGGTTTCGCTCAGCAAATACCAACCTAACATGTGTGGCATATAATTTCTGTCGAACAGTCCCTGGTTATCGATCCGGTATTGCTGCATGCTTTCCTTAAACCCGCCATACCAGGGTTCCCCCCAATTGTAATACGAACCAATATTCCAGAAATATGTTTTGCTAAGGCTTGTGCCGCAAATAAATTCATGGTCCATATTATCATAAACATCTTTCGCAAACAGCTCTATGGCATAATCGCCCTCACCAGAAGCCAGGCAACCCTCATGACCATCGAAATCAAAATGGTCCACACCGGTTTCATTAAAAAGTTTAGCCATATTCCTGGCTATTTCACGCTGCATATCAAGGTTAGGAAAAAACACCTGGTAAGCATGGTCAAATAATTTACCTGCAATCTCTCCTTTTTTATGCGTCGATGCAGTAGTGCCAAAAGCACCCCGCTGACAATCGAGCAATTGATATGGCGGCTTGCTGGTAACTGATTTGTACCGGATGAGTTCCTTACCAATTTTAACGGTATGGAGATTGTTATTTTTTTCCTGGTTAAAATACTCCGGTGATGCCACTTCAATTTCTTTTTGCTGGGCATCAATATCAGCAACCAATGGCGAGGATCCCGTCAGGCTAAGCCTGTCATCAGGTACCGGCGTAACATAGGGGTCGTTCGTATTGATGAAATTGGTTAGGGTATGCACCCCAAAATGTAACCCTGCAGCATGTGCTTTATCAACAGCGATTTTCAGGCCTTCTTTCCCATTTGGGAAAATTTCAGGATCCAGGATATAATGGCCCCAGCTTTTAAAAGGACCCTCATGGTACAAAGACATCAAACCGGCTCTTTTAGTATAGCTGATCATTTCATCTACATCCTTTTCACCGAATGATGAAATAAGGTAGGAACGTCCAAATAGTTGTGATTTTTTAAACCAGGTTTTATTAACAGTGGGGTAAGGTAATTTCTCTCCAACAGTAATCGCCTCCAGTTGATCCAGCGTTGCAGCTACGGGGCAAGAAAATAAAGCGATCTTACTGCCTGTAACTGTCTCGCCCTTAATTGCCGCAACGGGCATATTTTTAAACTCACCTCCCCATGCATCAATATGACGGTCGCGGTTGCGATTGATGGTATAAGCCTGAAAGCTACTGCCCCAACTGTGCGTTGTTGCTGCAATGCCCCTCGCCCAGGTAGTCCCTTCATTATTAGGATAATCGCCGCCCAATGTTTTGACGGTAAGCACCTGTAATCCCAAAGCTATATTGGCATCGCGCACCACGCCAATCACCTCGCCCACTACCTGGCTGATATTGGTGGGAAAAGGACCCCAGATTATGGCATCAATATTTTTTTCGGGTGTGGCCTTTATTACTTCAAGTACCAGGTAAGTTTTCTTTAAAACACACTTAATGTCAATAGCAACACCTATAGGCTGGTATTTTAAGCTAATTGTATTAGCAGCCTTATTGTAAGTTAAAGACGTAGGAAGGTACCTGGTATTATTACTCACCAGGGTAAGCAGTGGTGCAGAAGTATCGGCATATAAATAGTTTTTCCCCGTTTCTACGTTGCTTAAAGCAGTAAGCGACCCCTTGTTATTCAACTCCACCTTCAAGCTGCCGGAAGATAACTGTACCTGTGCATTACTGCTTAAAACAAACAGAAGCAGGATCAAAGACAGCAGGGATTTTGCCATTCCGGAGGTCATCATAAAAAGTTTTAATAAAGAGATGAAAACAACTGTGCAAATTAGCTTTTCCGTAAGGAGGATAGTTGTTTAAATTTAAAAGAATATAGTCGATTTTTATCCGGCTGGCAAAAAATCCACTACCCCGAAAATCGAATACCTTCCAAAGACAATTAATAAAGATTTTTTTGCGCATGTAAAACAAACATATCCGGACCTGTCTATAACCATATATTCCAGTGCCCTTGTGATTTATAGCGAAAAAGGATTGGCTTGTTATAATAGTATAACCAGGCTTAACCAGTTCCGGTAAGTGAACAGCCAATTTTATTTTCACTATAATTGCCAAGTGGAATCTTCGATACAACCACTAAAAACATAACAAGACATGGTAATTGAACCGAAAATGAGGGGATTTATATGCCTCACTGCACATCCGGAAGGGTGCGAAAAAGCCGTTTTGAATCAAATCAATTATATAAAATCCAAAGGACAAATTGAAGGACCAAAAAAAGTACTGGTAATTGGTGCTTCTACAGGGTTCGGACTTGCATCAAGGATAACCAGTGCTTTTGGTGCAAATGCTGCAACAATTGGTGTTTTTTTTGAAAAACCGCCCCTGGATGGCAAAACTGCTTCGCCCGGTTGGTATAACAGCGCGGCATTTCAAACCCAGGCCAGGGAATCCGGGCTATATGCGAAAAGTATAAATGGTGATGCCTTTTCCAATGAGATCAAGCAAAAAACCATTAACCTGATTAAATCGGATTTAGGAAAAGTTGACCTGGTTATTTATAGCCTTGCTTCACCCGTACGGACCCACCCTGTAACCGGGATAACCCACCGTTCCGTACTTAAACCAATTGGTAGCCCATATACCAATAAAACCGTCGACTTCCATACAGGTAATGTTTCAACTATAACCATAACTCCCTGCACGGAAGAGGACATCAACAATACTGTAGCAGTTATGGGTGGCGAAGACTGGGAAATGTGGATTGATGCGTTAATCAAGGCAGATGCACTTAGCGATCATGCCATCACGCTTGCCTATTCCTACATAGGTCCATCACTGACCGAAGCTGTTTACCGAAAAGGAACAATTGGAAAAGCCAAAGACCACCTGGAGGCAACCGCATTTAAGATTACCGATAAATTGCAAAGCTTAAACGGCAAAGCCTATGTTTCTGTAAACAAGGCTTTGGTAACACAGGCCAGTTCTGCCATTCCCGTTATACCCCTTTATATTTCCCTGCTTTACAAGACAATGAAAGAAAAGGGTATCCATGAAGGTTGTATAGAACAAATTCAACGCTTGTTTAAAGAACGACTCTATACAGGCAATGGAGTACCAACTGATGAAAAGGGCAGGATCAGGATTGACGATTGGGAAATGCGGAAAGACGTGCAGGACAAAGTAGCTGAACTTTGGTCCCTGGCCACCACAGAAAACCTGCCCGAAATCGGGGACTTACAGGGATACAAATCTGACTTTTTAAACTTATTCGGCTTTGGATTTGCGGATGTTAACTATGCAAAAGACGTCAATGAAAATATTACTATCGACGGACTGCAATAATATTTCACCAAACCATAATCAGGCCAGCCATGCGAAATAAGACGATATTTATTATCCCGGGATGATACTAACGGGTAAGTATAAAAGAATGCAAGATTAGTTGTTATCCACGGGGCTAACCAATGGAAGTATAATACTACTTAACCGCTGACCGCCATGGTGTATACTTTGTTGGGCCACCCGAACTTTCGCACTGCTGCCTAACGGCTCCCCTGTATTGGGATTCCTGTCAAACTGTGGAAAATCACTTGAGGTGATATCGATACGAATCCGGTGCCCTGGCAGAAATACATTAGCAGTACCCGTCAATTCAATATTATATTCATACACCTGGTCAGGTATCAATAATTTTATTTTATCTAACCCTTCGCGAAACCGGGCCCGCAAAATACCTTCTGAAACCGGCATAGCTGTGCCATCAGGAAATACATCAACCAGCTTAATCATCCAGTCCGTGTCCGGACCATCAGTTGCGGCAAACAATTTCATTTTTACGGGGCCGGCAATAGTAATGGGGGCATTTAAAAATTCTGAGGTATAAACCAATAAATCTTCCCGGCGTTCGATAGGTCTTTGATCAATTGGACCAGCTTCGGTTGGCGTTCCGCAACAGTTATTTCCACCCAGTGTGTTAACCGGCATTCTCGGATCATAAGTATACCTGTCCACACCGGCTGCCTTTGGTGGATCGAAACTTAATATTCCGTCGCCACGCACAGAGTTGGCATTGCCATTGCTGGACAGGTACATGTTTTTATATTGGGTACCCGGTATAGGATAATCTTTTTCACTTCGCCATTTGTTTATTCCCATATAAAACAACTGTACCGGGTCTTCCTGGTCCAGGCCATTTTTTATGCCCTTCAGGTGAAAATCAAAAAAACGTAATTCACGGTCAAACATTTTCATATTAGCAGCCGGACCGAAATCAACACCGCCGAATGACTGGCTGGGTCCATGGCCCCATGGACCAATGATCATGCGGGCACCTGCACGGGCTTCGGGGGTAGCTGCTTTATTCTTCATGCCAATGTAACCATTGATAGTACCCATTAAAAAGATATCAAACCAGCCACCATAAGTATGTGCAGGGACGTTCATTTTATTAAAGCGTTCCTCATCACTTATCGCTTTCCAGTAATCGTCATAAGATTCATGCTTTATCCAGTCACGGTAATGCTTAACTGCATAGCCTGCGCTTTCAAGGTCGCCGTCTTTAAGGGGCAGGTGCCTTAAGATATTGTCATATTTCAACTCTTCAGGTGCATAGGCTTCAGTATGCCAGTATTGTGGCAGCATAATCCGGTTGGGCATGCGAACCACCCCCCAGCCATAATTGAAGCTTAGCCTGAAGGCACCGCCCATGGTTATCCAGTTAGCATAAATATTTGTTGAAGCAACTCCAGGAAAAGCAGCGACTAAATGGGGCGGTGCCAGGCTCATGGCTGCCCATTGGTTATGCCCTAAATAACTGCCGCCCTGCATACCCACTTTCCCATTTGAAAATGGTTGGGCGGCAGCCCATTCAATCACATCATAGCCATCCCTGGCCTCGTCGCGGAACGGCTCCCAAACCCCTTCACTTTCATAACGGCCCCTAACATCCGCAAAGACTACTGCATAGCCCTGTTGCGCAAACTTTATTTTATCCTGATGGCCACCATCCCTTTGCACACCATAGCATGTTCTGACTACAATAGTTGGATATTTTCCAGGTTTAGCAGGAAGGTAAACGTCGGCAAATAATTTAACCCCATCACGCAAAACAATGGTTTTATACCGCTCGATACGTATTTCGTTGTTAATCGCCTGGGCCTGAACCTGGAACTTAAGGCCAACCAGGATAATACTGATGCAAAGCAATGAAAACAACTTATTCATATTGTTTAAGTTTTATTGAGCATCCTGCTCTAATACAAGTAAGTTAAAAAATCCGGTATCAATCTGATTTCAGGATACAATATTTACTATTTTATTTACGGAATTCTTTTCTGCTATCTTAGTAAATTAGTCCGGATATGAAATCCCGCCAAACTGCTATTACTACCCAGGCAATTGCATCTATTTTCCGAAATGGCTTGTTTTGGCTGATCTTCAAACTTTTATTATTCGTGTGCGGTTTCGTTACAGTTGCAGGTATTTCCTGAAAATCGGGAGCGATTCGCTTATGGAATAAGGGAACAATTTGCACATTTTTTTCCAAACTTATTGGCACTAAAAATCGAGAAATCAAATTCCAGGGAAGCCGGAATGGTCTGGGAGCATAGTACACTGCAACGATTTTTCATTGGATTGCTAATAGGCTATTTGCATTTATTTTGATCCTAATCCTGGCATACACCCGATTTACAATTTCTTAAAGGCAGAGCCTGCATTACACTCTGGTCAGTACAATCAGAATTTTCGGGTCCTTTTGCATGGCATTCATTATCGGCCTGGCTACCGCCTTGCCTGGCGGAATAACTGTAACTACAGGAATCAATTTGTCATTAATCACACTGCAACCCTCAACGGGGATGGACCCTGGATGATTTGCTTCCATTTGGACGCTTAATTATAAGGAGGGAACAACAGAGAAGGCCATGACTGCAACTGAACAAATTAGACATGCCATTCAGTTGATCATTTTAGTAGTTCCTGATGTTTTGCCTATTATATAAAGTCGAAATCAACAAAAACAAGTTTTAAGTTTAAGTTCAACAAATAACCTGGAATAGAAATGGCGGAACAGGTGCAGTAAGCAGTTTGTATTATTTATTTGGAAAAAAAGTGTAAATTATTCATGGGTGCCATACCGGTTCCCTGCATTACGTTTTATCAGATTAGCTTTTAATATATGCCCCTTCAAAGTGCGCAAAAATTGCCTTTCTGCAAATACCCTAAATCAATTGACATTGGCGAACACGGTCTTCAGGCTCTTCCTGCGGAATTGCCAATTATTTCTTTGGATGCAGTTCAACCATACCGCAGCACACTATATACAATAAAGAGTACCGAAACACTTAACAGTACTCAATTCCTGGAACTAACAAAGGTAATCGCCAGGTCATTTTCAATTAATGAACCTATGGCAAAGCATCTGCAACCACCAAAAGCATGCCCGGCAGAAGTTATAGGAAAAGTGCATAAAGATTCATTGGGTGAAGACCTGTTCGGTGAATGGACAAAAGAAAACATCCTGTTTTGGGTATTCCGCTTATTCATCATTACTAATCCTGCAAGCCGGCTGCATGATATTTCTGTGAATGCGCATGTCATCAAACATTCATTAGCGGTTTTCAATAACGCCGGAGAAATTATCGGAGGCGCCATAAATATAAATCTATCACTGCCTGAAACAGAGCAACCGATACGATCGAACGATCCTTTTATAAATGCCGTATTACCCTTTTTCGAGCCTGTCTATCAGTTACTAAGCTTACAAATAAATCTTTCCCTTGGCGCCCTGCGCAGTGCTTATCCGGCCTTCAGGATAGCGCTTGCGGATAATAAAGTGGCTGACCTGAATTTGATCGCCCGGTCACCATCACTCGCCAAAGAAGACACTTTCGAATTAGTTGCTGAAACAGCAGAACGATACCAGCAATCAGGTTTTGAATACCTGGTCATATCTGCAGCCAATCAATGGACTGGTGCAGCCTGCGAAATACTAGGCGGAGTAAGGGTCCATTTTTCACCGTACCGACATTCAAAACTGGTTCATGAAAGCTCAGAAGCTTTAGAAGGAATTGCGTCAAGTACAGATGGTTATATTTCGGGGAAAGATAGCGGATCTATGTTGTATATAATTCGATTACAATAATAAATAAACATGAAAGAAAACCAACCGGTAACCAGTGGATTAAAAAAAGTGCTTGGATTTCCATCCTTATTAATAATATCCATTGGCCTTGTAGTTTCCCAATCTTCAGTAGTATCAATTATTCAGGGAGCTGGTATTGGTGGTGGTTCATTTTTATTTGCTATACTGATTGCCTACGTTCTTACACTTTGCTATATAGCTACTTATTCCGAATTGGCTTTGATGATGCCCAAAGCTGGAAGTATTAGCACCTATACCTCGGTTTCAATAGGGCATTTCCCTGCAATAATAGCTGCAATTGCGGCTAATTTAGCGCCAGCTGTCTTTGCTGGGCCCGCTGAATTACTGTTATTACAACACGTACTTGATAGTGTTGCCCCGGTTTCTTTTCCTCATATCGCATTACTGTTGTTGCTCTTATTAACCTTGTTAAATATCCTGGGCATTGATTTATTTGCTTCCATTCAATCTGTTATTACCTACACAATGTTGGTAACCCTATTTGTAATTGGATTTACCGGGTTAAATCCTGCAATTGTAAATGGAGCAACACCGGCACAGATATGGGTAGGGTTTATTCATGCGGGTAGCCCGGTTTTTTCCCTGGTGGTGATTTCCCTGTGGGCATTTTTGTCTTTCGAATTAATCTGTCCATTGATTGAAGAAACAAAGCAGCCTGAAAAAAATATTCCCAAAGCAATGTTTATGGCTAGCCTTGTGATGTTTATAGGATATAATTTGCTGGCATTTACGGCATTAAGACAGGTGCCTGTTGAGCAACTGGTTAATACAGATATCCCTCACGTAGTCCTGGCCCAGGCACTTTTTGGAAACCCAGGTAAAATTATTGCTGCGGTATTAGCGATTACTACGACTACTGGTCTAATTAATGCAGTGCTAGCGGCCGTTCCCAGGGTCCTCTATGGCATGGCACACCACAAACACCTGCCACCAGTTTTCATGAAACTGCATCCAAAGTGGAAAACACCGTGGTTCGGAATTCTATTTCTTTCAGCACTAATCATAGTACCACTATTACTTTTTGGAAACAATCCGGATTTCTTATTGCTACTGTTGATTTCGTCAGCTTCCTGCTGGCTGGTAACCTATATCATAGCCCACATTAATGTGATGGTATTGCGTAAAAGATACCCATTATTTAACCGGCCATTCAAATCGCCGTTTTATCCCCTGCCCCAGGTTATTGGAATATTGAGCATGGGATATGCCATATACAACAATGCACCTACTGCTGAATTAACCTGGAAAGTTTATCTGAATTCAGGCATCTTTTTAGGTATTTCTGCCACGTATGCATTTTTTTGGGTGCGATATAAAATGAAAAAAGGATTACTTGATCCTGAACCAATTGAACAGGCCCTTAAAGATTAGGAAATAAGCACAAAAAACGGCAACCTTAACATTTAGAAAGCCTAAATAAACTACTGAAAATGACCACATTAAAAAAAATTATTCTACCCATTTTGCTTGCCACAATCTGGATTAGTATTTCCGAATTTGCCAGGAATGAGTTTTTTGTAAAGTCTTATTGGACCAGGCACTACGTAAAACTCGGACTGGTTTTTCCAGCTGAACCAATTAATGGTGCAATTTGGGGACTTTGGTCATTTTTGTTTGCCATTGTAATTTTTATTATAGCCAGGAAATTCACGTTACTGGAAACCACCCTTCTTTCCTGGTTTGCAGGTTTTGTTCTCATGTGGGTTGTGCTTGGAAATATGGGTGTCCTGCCAAAAGGCATATTATATATAGCCATCCCGCTCAGTTTGCTGGAAGCATTTATCGCCAGCTTTATCATTAAAAAATTTTCCGGCACCCCAACACCAACCAGTACGCTTTAAAATCGGCGCTGGCCTGTTTTTACAATTAACCCAATGATTTTACCCCCTTGTGTATTATTAAGTGATATACGTTACTAAATACCGAAAATGTCTATATTAGGCAAACTTCCTGCACGCATGAAATATTCCCTGTTCCTCCTTCTAGGTTTATCCATAGCGACCACTGTTATAAGCCAGCAACATAAACCCACTATATACGACCCGCGTGACCTTTTCCCGGCCAACCCGATCATTCCCCCGGGAAATGCCTACCGCAGTGCTACAGGCGAACCTGGAGAGTCCTATTGGCAAAACCGTGCAAGTTATACCATCAACGCTTCATTGGATGACAAGCAAAACACCATTACTGGTTCTGAAACAATTACCTTTACAAATAACAGTCCGCACGCCCTGCCCTACTTATGGCTTCAGCTGGACCAGAATGCCTTCCGGCCGCATTCCCGTGGGTTGGATGCCAAATTATTCCTGGACAGTAACGATATAAAAAGGAGCAATATACCTGCTTACGGTTATATAATTAATGGGGTTGAAATCATCAATTCTGCAACTAATCCTTCAAAAAAGACTTTGGCCACCTACAAGGTGGAAGACACCCGTATGCAGGTCTTCTTACCCCAGCCTTTGGCTAAGGGGAAGTCTGTCAGCTTCCAGGTAAAATACAATTACCGCATCCCGGAAAACTTCTATAACGCCGATTTTAATGTAAACAGGACGGATATCCTGCCCACAAAAGATGGCCCTATTTATTCGATTGCACAATGGTACCCCCGCATGTGCGTGTTAGATGATGTCGAGGGCTGGAATACACTTCCTTACCTGGGCAACGGTGAGTTTTACCTGGAATATGGTGATTTCAATGTTAACCTCACCCTGCCATCAGCTTATATCGTAGTGGCATCCGGGGAATTATTAAATCCGCAGGAAGTGATGACACCACTTCAACTGAAAAGATGGAACCAGGCGAAGCACAGTGAACAAAAAGTATTTATCCGCACGCCGGATGAAGTGACCAACAATTCCTCACGGCCGCAGAAGTCCACCTGCACCTGGAAATTTTCGCTCAGGAACGCCCGCGATTTTGCATGGGGAGCCTCCAAATCCTTTGTGATGGAAGGCATCAATATCAACCTGCCTGCAGGCAAAAAAGCAATGGGCATTTCGGTTTACCCGGTGGCTTCTAAACAACCCCAGAGTTGGGACAGGTCAAGCGAATATATCAAATTCAGCATAGAATATTTTTCGGATAAATGGTATCCCTACCCTTATCCCTGCGCAGTTAATGTGGCCTCAAATCTGGATGGCATGGAATACCCCGGCATTGTATTTTGTTCCGCAAAAGATACAGGCAATAATTATTTCAAGGTAGTGAAACATGAACTGGGACATACCTGGTTCCCTATGATCGTTGGTAGCAATGAACGCAAATATGCCTGGATGGATGAAGGCTTTAATGTCTTTATTGATTATATAGCAGATGGCCAATTCAACAAAGGGGAATTTAAAGGATATACAGCCGACGAACTTCCCTACGATCAGTACTTCACAGACAGCCTGACACCTATCATAACCCGCCCCGATGCATTAAAAGGCAGCTTCATGGTTTTTACAACACAATACCTGAAAACTGCTTATGTTTTGCGATTGCTAAGGGAGCAGGTTGTGGGTGAAGAACGCTTTGATTATGCCCTCAAAAAATACATCCGCGACTGGGCTTATAAACACCCCACACCTTGGGATTTTTTCCGGAGCATAAATAATACTACCGGCGAAGACCTCACCTGGTTCTGGAAAGCCATGTTTATTGAAAATTACAAGCTCGACCAGGCTGTTACCCGCTTAAGCTATATCGACAATACCCCATCTAAGGGCGCCAATATATACCTCGCCAACCTGGAAAAAGCTGCCATGCCAATGACCGTTGAAGTCACCACCACCAGCGGCATAAAACAGGTGTATAAATTACCGGTAGAAATCTGGGAAAATGATCATGAGTATATTTTAAAAACAAATACCACTGAGAGCATCCAGAGCATTATCATTGACCCGAATAAAGTTTTCCCTGATGTTAACCGCGACAATAACAATTTTTCCTACAAATCGCTGAAATGAACCAGGGTTTAATTATTCATGCGAAAGAAAATTATACATCAGGGTAAAAATCAAACCGCCTGCTGATATTAATCAATATTCAGGGTGCTATTATCTTTTATTTTTAGAAAAAAAATGAAACGGTTAGAAAATAAAGTGGCTATTGTTACGGGCGCAGCTTCCGGACTTGGAAAGGCAATTACATTGCTCTATACGGCAGAAGGTGCTAAAGTTGTGGCAGCAGATATTAATGAAATCGCCCTGGGTTCATTGAAAGATGAAGTGATGGCAAAAAGCGGCACAATAACTACTGTTATTGCAAACATGGCTAAAGAGGAGGATATCGAAAACATGGTCAAAGTTGCTGTGGCTTCGTATGGAACAGTGGATATCCTGGTGAACAATGCCGGCATTATGGATGATTTTAGTCCGGCTTCAGATGTGACTGACCAGATGTGGGATCGTGTAATGGCCATAAACCTTAACGGCCCATTTAAAGCTATGCGAAGCGTTTTAAAAATAATGCTGGAACAAAAATCCGGTGTTATTGTCAATATTGCATCTATAGGCGGTTTGCAGGGAGCAAGGGCTGGTGCAGCATATACAGCCAGTAAACATGCACTAATCGGGCTAACAAAAAACACTGGTTACGTTTATGCCAAATCGGGCATCCGTTGTAATGCCATAGCGCCAGGGGCAATGGAAACCAATATAGGGGCTACCATAGATTTCACTAAAATTTCTCCATTGGCTAATGAAAGGATAATGCCCGGTATGGCTTTAAACCCCAGGAGTTCCAATCCATCGGAAGTTGCCAGTGTTGCACTCTTCCTGGCATCGGATGAAGCCAGTTTTATTAACGGCACTGTGGTAACTGCTGATGGTGGATGGACAGCCTATTAATAATTCAGCGATTTCCTTAACAGCTCAATAGAAAAAAGCCATCTCCCCGCCAGTTGTACTACTACCCGATAAATCATTGCTTTTTTGCATCCTGAAAATATTATTGCATACTGTATTTTCTATTAAACCAGTTTTTAATCAACTGGGTAAGCATAACGTAGCAGATTAAAATGCCTGCGAGCCATACCCAATACAATAAGGGTAATTGAACAAATCCAAGGGTATCGGCTAGTGGTGAAACCGTAAGCCATGCACCGACCGCAACAATGACCAAAGATGTCAGCATTAGTGGCCAACTTGCGCGGCTCTGTATAAAAGGAATCTTGTTGGTACGGATCACATGAATGATCAGGGTTTGCGTAAACAACGATTCAACAAACCATCCCGTATGGAATAGTGCCGGGTTATTTTTGCAATCGAAGAAATGCCAGAGAATAAAGAAAGTCACGTAATCAAAAACAGAGCTGATCGGACCGACAAATAAAATAAAGCGCTGTATCTCATTAATAGCCCACTTTCGCGGTTTGATCAACCAGTCTGCATCAACATTGTCTGTTGGAATAGTAGTTTGTGAAAAATCGTACAACAGGTTATTGGTTAACACCTGGATGGGAAGCATTGGCAAATAGGGTAAAAATGCACTCGCGCCAACCACACTGAACATATTGCCAAAATTGGAACTTGCCGCCATCTTAACATACTTGATGATATTCCCAAACACCCTTCGCCCCTCTGCCACTCCCTGTTCCAATACGAGCAGGCTGTTTTCCAGGAGGATAATATCAGAAGACTCTTTTGCAATATCAACAGCACTGTCAACCGAGATCCCCACATCCGCCACTTTTAAAGCAGGTGCATCATTAATTCCGTCACCCATAAAACCGGTAACATGCCCATTTTTTTTAAGGGCCTGGATAATCCGCTGCTTGTGAACTGGCACCAGCCTTGCAAACACACTATATTTATTTACTGCTTCTGCCAATTCGCCATCATCCATTTTTTCAATTTGCGCACCCAGCAACAAACGGTCCTCTACCAGCACGCCCACTTTTTTACAGATATATGCTGTTATGATTTCGTTATCACCGGTAAGTATCTTGACATCAACTTTAAGTGAGGCAAGACGTTTAAGTGCTTCGGTTGCAGAATCTTTTGGAGGATCTAAAAAACAAAGGAAACCAAGTAATACCATGTCCGACTCATCTTTTACGGTATAGACCGGTTCATCAGGTGCTCCTTCCATAGTTTTATATGCCAATGCTACAACCCTGAAACCCTGTCCGTTCAACCACCTTACTTTCTCCACACATTTCAGGTGTTGATTTTGTGACATATCCTCAACAACACCATTGATCTCCACCTTGCTGCAAAGCTCCATTACCCCTTCTACTGCCCCCTTACAGATCAGGATATTTAATCCTTGCTTATCCTCCAAAATAACGGACATGCGTTTCCGGATAAAATCAAAAGGGATTTCATCAATTTTATTGTATTTCTCCTTCACACCCAATCCCTCTTCAAGCTCTTCGTGGTCCAGTATCGCCTTATCCATCAGGTTCTTTAAACCCGTCTGGTAATAGCTGTTCAGAAACCCGAAATCGAGGGTTTTCTTGCTGGGTTCACCGTAAGGATCGATATGTAGTTCCAGCACAATCTTTCCTTGGGTAAGCGTGCCGGTTTTATCGGTACAGAGCACATCCATCGCCCCGAAATTCTGGATCGCATTCAGTCTTTTAACAATCACTTTCTTGCGTGACATGGAAATGGCTCCCTTGGATAAGTTCACGGTTACGATCATGGGAAGCATTTCGGGAGTTAGTCCAACTGCCACTGCAAGTGCGAAAAGGAACGCTTCAAGCCAGTTATGCCTGCTGAACCCATTGATAAGGAATACCGCAGGCACCATGACCATAATAAACCGGATCATTAACCAGGTAAATTTGTTGATCCCAATATCGAAACTGGTTGACTCCTGCTGACCGACAATTTCTGATGCAAGAGCACCAAAGCTGGTTTTATCTCCCGTATTTACCACCATCGCAGTGGCAGTTCCACTTTCAACATTGGAGCCCAGGAAGCAGATATAGTCCAATTCCAGCGGGTTTTCGATTTCTGAAGAAGACGGATTGGATTTCTTTTCAACCGCCAGGGATTCTCCGGTTAGCGAAGACTGGTTTATAAAAAGGTCTTTGGCACTAAGTACCCTTACATCAGCCGGCACCATATCACCAGATCCCAATCGTACAGTATCACCCGGGACCAGCATTTTCAGCGGTATTTCAATATCCTTTCCATTCCTGCATACTGTTGCATGCGTACTAACCATGGCCTTCAACTTTTCAGCGGCCTTATCTGCCCTGTTTTCCTGGATATACCTCAACACAATCCCTAAAATGACCATAATGAATATGACCACTGTTGACCGGATATCGCCGGTCAGAAATGAAACAATACCTAAAGCTGCCAGGAGAATTACCAAAGGGTTTTTAATATTGTTCCGGATACGCTGAATTGGCGATAACGGTTTTTCGCTGGCAATTTCATTAAAGCCATATTTAATTAACCGGCGCTTTGCTTCTTCTTCAGTGAGCCCCCCGGGTATGAAGCCAACTGCCGATTGCATCTCGGGAAGGCTAAGTCCCAGGATTTTTTTGTCGGCATCAGATTGTTGTAGAAGGTCCATCTGTTAAAATAATGACTAGCCTTAAAATTTGCTGCCAGCATTGCTTTTTAAAAATAGTATTAAATAGCCTGATTGCTTCCCTTTTCTACGCCTGGAAATAGATTATCTGGTATGCTCAGTCATATTATTTCAGAATAACCCATTACATTTTTTACTTTCAGGTTATAGTATTTAATATGAAACCGGCCATTATCCTTTTCGCTGTTATTTTCCTTGGAGGCTTTTCGTCCTGCAAATCCCAGCAAAAAACAACTCAGCCAAAAACGGCCGGGGATACTGCCTACACTTATCGCCCCGCTTCCCGGGATGGGATCGGGAAGTTTTATATGGGCCGTGAAATAGCGCAGGTAATGGGCGCTGCAGGCAGCGACTGGCTCGAAAGGGATACCCGCAATATGGAAGAAAACACCTCATTGTCGATCGAAAAAATTACAGTGCCACCCAATGGGGTCATTGCAGATATTGGCGCCGGAACAGGCTATTACAGTTTCAGGCTAACAGCCAAAGTGCCTGCCGGGAAAGTATATGCAGTGGATATCCAGGAGGAGCTGATCAGCTATCTTAAAAACAAAAAAAAGGAATTGCGCGACAGCATAGTTGAAGTGGTGAAGAGTAGCCGTAAATCACCCAACCTTCCGGACAATAGTGTTGACCTCGCTATTATGGTGGATGTTTACCATGAACTTGAATTCCCGCAGGAAATGTTGCAGGCCATTCGAAAATGCTTAAAACCCGATGGGAAAATCCTGCTGATTGAATACCGGCTTGAAGATCCGGCAATACCCATAAAGGAACTACATAAAACCAGCGTGGCACAATTGAACAGGGAATTGAACAGGAACGGCTTTATTTTAAATTATAAAGGGGAATTTTTACCTATCCAGCATTTTCTATTGTATGGGAAAAAATAGGGATTGATGCACTTATTTTTAGCGGTGTCACTTTAAAGCATTGCTATACTTAAATTTTTAAACACAGCATTGCCATCGGTTGTAAATAAGCCCCAGTTCCCTTCTTTTAAATTATATGCCCTGAAGTTCATTGCAATGATATTGTTGACATAAACCACACCTTTATTGCCATCTATAAATACCTGCATTTCGACAGGGACACCAGGTGTGAGTATTATTTCACGGTCCAGCTCAGCCTGGTGGGTCATTTGGTCTCTGGGCCACATATCAAACACCAGCCTGTTCTTCCGGGGTTCCAGCCTGATATAATAAGTGTCATTAAAATCCTCGCTGCACCGCAAAAGAATACCACATTCCCTGGTATTTTTCTCAAAGGAAATGCTGGCTGAAATTTTACAGGTAGCTGGCATTTTCCCGCCACTGGCAGCTGCAAAACTGCCAGGTGCTTTAATGGTCACTTCCCCATTATGGGTGCTATAGTTCCCTGCACCGGTAGCAAATGAATGTTCCAATTTATTGGAAAAAGCTTTTGTTACTGTATCAGGAACGCGTACCGCCAATTCACCATTTTTTTGCTGCACAATTTTATGCACAACAAGGTTTCCGCCCCACTCCCATCCACCATTGTCTTTACTTTCACTTCGTGTTGGGTTCCATCCAAAAATATAACGATCCTTACCGTCTGTTGCCGTCTTCGCTGCATAAAAGGCATGCCCGTCAAAACTGTCCCTTTCAGGTGCAAGCCATGGGCCGTGCATAGAACGGCTCATCCGATATCTTGTGCGGGTCAAATCTGTGAATTCAGAAAATACGAGGTACCACCAGTCGCCCATTTTAAATAAATCAGGACATTCATGGGTGTAATACAAACCAGGCGTGTAGAATGGTTCTTTCACTTCCCATTTAATAAGGTCTTTTGAAGCGCATAGACCGGTTAATCCCCTTCGCCTTGGAATACCTTTTTTGAACCTTGCAGCGAGCAGCATATTGAATTCATTTGCCTCCTCATTCCAGAATACAAAAGGATCGCGCCAGTCATGTGGCTCGTACTTATCAGCAGGTGCAAAAAAAGTATGTTCCGGGATCTTTGTCCATTTTACCATATCGTTGCTAACGGCATGCATTATCCCCTGTTCTGGTTTTCCCTTCTCCCGCATTTTGCCGTTATGGCCAGTATAGAAAATATGGTATTGCCCATTAGCCTTAATAACCGAACCTGTAAATACATACAGGTCCTGTTCTTCAGCAGTTCCACGGGGAAGCATTTCCCCATGTTCCGTAAAATGCACGAAGTCTTTGGTAGAGATCCTGTACCAGGGTGTGCCTTCACCATGCTTATCAGTATCCCTCCAGTCAAGCAGGTAAAACAAATGAAATTCCCCATTATCATAAAAAGGGATAAAATCTGCGGCCCAGGCCCCGACAGGTTTATAAAAAAAATCCCGGGTACCGTCTTCCACAGCCTTATGTAACCGCTTTTCAGGTGTTACGGCAGAATTTGCCTGGACAAATACAGTACTGGACAAAAAGGGAAGCAAACCTGTAGCCTTGATAAATTTCCTTCTTTTCATAAATACAATTTAATTGACGATAACACCTTAATCCACCAGCTGTTTTTCCAGTTCTTCCAATGAAATACCTTTAGTTTCCGGCACTTTCCTGATTATCCATATTAATTGCAGTACCATCATAAAGGCAAAGAAGGCAAAAATCGGGTAAGGATTATCACCAAATATGCCATTGTCCTTATCCAGGAATAAAGGGGTGATTAAGGTGATCATTGCAGCAAAAACCCAATGCACGCTGGCCCCGAATGATTGCCCGAAAGCCCGTATTGTATTGGGAAATATCTCAGAAATAAAAACCCAGATCACCGTACCCTGGCCAACAGAATGTGAAGCTATAAACAGCAGAAGGGAAAACATAAGGATACTGCTCCCCGCATGTGCATAGAAACTCCAGGCCACAGCAGTAAGGCTTATGATATATCCTATAGCGCCAATTAGCAGTAATTGCTTTCTACCGATCCTGTCAATAAAATACAAACCAACAAAAGTGAAGACCAGCAGGGTACCACCAATAGCAATGGAATTTGCCAGTGATTCCTTTGAAGCGATGCCTGCACTTTCCAATATTTCAGGGGCATAGTATAAAATAAAATTGATACCCGACCATTGGTTGAAAAAGGCGACGAAGAAGGCAAGCCACAATACCGCTTTGTATTTACTGCTAAAGAAATGTTCGTTATTACCGGATCCTTTGATCTCATTATTTGCAGCAATGATGCTGTTGATCTCTTCATCAGGATTATCAGCCCCGGCCTGAATCAGTATTTCCTTTGCAGACTTCAGGTCATTTTTCGCACTGATCAGCCAGCGGGGACTTTCAGAAACCCCAAATACCATAATGGTATACAATAATGAAGGTATGGCCATTACGCCAAGCATCCAGCGCCAGTCATTTGCACCATCAAAACCTTTCAGCAGGTAGTTTGAGAAAAAGGCGATCAATATGCCAAATACGATATTGAACTGGTACATACCCACAAGGCGCCCCCTTGTTTTTGCAGTAGATATTTCAGAAATATAAGTAGGTGCTGCTACAGAAGACACACCAATACCCAGCCCACCCAGGAACCTGAATATTGAAAAAAGGTAAGGATCCTGCGCTAATGCCGAACCGAGAGCAGAAACACTGAATAAAATACCAACCCATAATAACACTTTTTTACGGCCATATTTCTCTGTAGGGATGCCGCCGAACAGGGCTCCCACTACGGTACCCCAAAGGGCCATAGACATTATAAAGAAGCCATGAAACAGAGGGGAAGTATGCCACAACTCTTTTATAGGCAGGTTGGCGCCTGATATAACTACGGTATCAAATCCAAATATAAATCCGGCCAGGGCGGCCACAACAGACCATAGCAGTAATTTTCGTTTATTCATTGCAAGTATCGTTTTGGTAAAGTGGGATAACTCCTATTAAAATCGCAATTAATTCCCACATGTACAAAAGTCTTTTCCACTTCAGGCGGTCATTGCAATAAATATTGTAAAATAATTTCCTGCGTTTTATTATTTATCGATGAACAAGATTTCCAAGGCCGATGTTTACAGACATTGCAGGATAACTATTCCTAACGGCATGATTATATTTATACATATCCGTGCTTTCTAATTTAAACCGGAATGCCACGGCCATTTCATTCGCCTTTTTTTCATTTCTTTTTGATGCTGAAAACAAGACAATACCACCGGTAATAGCAGCGGCACCACCAATCATCAGGGCAATACCAACTTCATGACCAGGGTAATAACTGGTTGTGGATTCTGCCCCGTACGAAATTATGCCTCCAACAACCGCCAGACCTCCACCAGCTGTTAAAATAATGGCCCAGGTTTTCTGGTTTTTACTTTTAGCCAGGTAATCCTGCTTTGTCAATTGTTGCCCAAATACTGAAATGCCAAACAAAATCACCCCTATAGTTAAAAGAATATTTTTCATTATAAACAGATTTACTGGTAATAAATATAAAACATCACTCTTATCTGTACTATGACGGGCAATAACACCCGAACTGATCTATATCAGGATTTCACCAAATTGTAAGACAGAAACCAAGCCCTGGCCATCAAACAATACATATGGATGAACACATTTCAAGGCAGCTGAAATTACCTGGTATGATACTGTTACGCAACTTCAGGAAAACCTGGTTACAGCAGAGTTGGCTTCAGTTGGCCTGACCATGGCATTTTCCCTTTTAGTTGTTATTTATGGACTTAGGGGAGGTAAGACTACAGGAACCTTTTAACCAGTTCTTCCCATTCTTCTTCCAAACTGTTCTCCGGGAATTTTTCCCCGGCTTTATGGTACCAATAATTGGCATTCCACTGATCACCTTCTACGCGGTGCAGGTAGGCATGTAATAATGCGGCATCTTTTCCGGGTTCGTCCTGGATCAGTTCATGCGCCTTATGCCAGTTACCAGCTCCTGCATACCAAAGTGTTTCCAGGTAAATGCTTAGTGAAACTGGCAGCTTTTTTTTATTGACCGAGGAGATAAATTCTACGCTATCCATTTGCATATAAAATTAGGCTAAATAAAATACTATAATGAGATTACATAAACTTCTTACCCTGGTTATACAGGCCATGTTGGACTATTAAAGTTGGCAGGTTTTCTGTTAATCCTATACTGCTTTTATTGGCACTGAAATTATATATGGCAGTGGGTAAAATTAAGACAATCAATGTTCCAAAAAAATCCTGCGTTAATCGTTGGTTAATGCTTTCTGCACTATTTAAACAGGCAGCAATTTTGCAATACCAAGATCGGCCATATTTTCAAACAATAAGAAATCAAACACAATGAAAAAGTTACTCCTTGTATTTACTATGCTTACTGGCTTATTCAGCTTCACTTTTGCTCAAACGCCTGCTGTTACTGCAACACATGAGGTAAAGCCTGCAACTACAAAAGCTGCAGAACCAAAAGCTGCAGCGACAAAAGCGCCTGCTGCCAAACCAGCCGAAAAACCTTCTGCTGCTGCCGGTAGCACTCCAAGCACTGGTGTTGTCCTGAAGAAAGATGGCACCCCGGATAAGCGGTATAAAAATTCACAGGAACCAGCGGGACCCGTTAAAAAAGATGGCACACCTGATAAACGGTATAAAGCCAACAAAAAACAATAAGCCGAACCGGACATACTGCCGGGTTCCCAAAATTGACTAAGCGCTGCAAATGCAGCGCTTTTTTTGTACATATAATCAAAAATATTTTTGATTTTCATACGTTCAAGATATATTGTCAAATAAATTAATATTCAGGAAGGCCTAAACCTGAAGCATAAACAAAAGCAGGCATAATAAAACTTCACTATGAAAAAATTATTTATGGCATCGTTAGCCATTACTACACTCGCTTTGTCCATTGGATTATTCCAGATTACAAGCTGTACAAAAGCTTTGGCGGATCCACCAAATTCATGTCCGGTTGCTAAATATCCGGTCACAGGACTTTGGGAAGGCACCTACCAGACTGACCAGGTCACTCACAACCCTACATATATCAGTTTCATCATCTTCCCGGATGGCACTTTTATGAAAAGGACTAAAGTAGTAGGGGCAAATGGGGAATATGGACTTACCAAAGGAAGATGGACCATCACAGGTAATATCCTTGAATATAAAGACACAACAATATTATATAGTGGCGGAATAGTTGTTAATCAGGGACAATTGACATATGATAGTTCAGGTGTACTAACGGGTGGAAGATGGCAGGACGTGAGTGGACAATCATATACAGGTACCTACCAAACCATGAATAGAAATAATTAGTTTTCTTACATAATTCAAGGATGAATAAGTCCTTCCCTTAATAAGAGAGGGACTTATTCATTATATTCAATACTGAAAATTAAACCACCACAATAACATGCGAATCATCGGCCGCATTGTACTGGGCCTGTTTCTGCTGCTGGCAGGCATTGGGCACCTCAGCTGGTCCCGAACAGAATTCTTTGCGCAGGTTCCCAAATGGTTGCCACTGAACGCAAACCTGGTGGTAATCCTGTCCGGCATTGTTGAGATCACCCTTGGCGTAGCATTAATTACCCTTCCGAAACTAAAAATTAAACTGGGCTGGATAGTGGCCGCTTTCTTTGTACTTGTTTTTCCAGGCAATATCGCCCAATACACCAACCACACTCCTGCATTTGGATTGGATACAGATCATGCCCGCGCGATTCGCCTCCTGTTTCAACCGGTATTGGTCATCTGGGCATTATGGTGCACCGACGCATGGCGGGAGTGGCGGAAAAACCGATAGAACCATAATTATAAACTACATCCTACGCAACCATGCAAAGGCTGATCACCTCTATCCTGCTACTCGCCAGTATTACAACATGGGGCCAAACATTCAATGTCGCTAAACTTGATAGCTTTCTTAGTGCTTTAGCCAATCAGGACCTGGCAATGGGCAGCCTTGCCATTTCAAAAAATGGGAAAATTTTGTACCAGCGGGCAATAGGTTATGCTTTAATTGATGCCGGAAAAAAAATACCCGCTGACATCCATACAAAATACAGGATCGGATCTACCTCCAAAATGTTTACGGCAGTGATGATCTTCCAGCTCATGGAAGAAGGTAAACTTAACCTCAACCAAAAACTGGAGCAATATTTCCCGGACCTCCCCAATGCCAATAAAATCACCATCAGTAACCTGCTTAACCACAGGAGCGGCCTGCACGATTATACGCATGATACCAATTTCCCAGACTGGATGGATAAGCCCAAAACACATGAAGAAATGCTGGAGATTATAAAGGAAAAAGGATCAGACTTCGAACCTGGCACCCAGGTGGATTATTCTAACTCCAATTACCTCTTACTAAGTTATATCATTGAACACATATGCAGCATGCCATATGAACAGGCACTGAAGCAAAGAATAACCAAAAAAATCGGATTAACTGATACTTATTTTGGTCAACCTATTGATTACAGTAGAAACGAAAGCACTTCCTATAAATACGGTGATAAGACCTGGAAAAAAGAAAAGGAAACCGACCTTAGCATCCACAGCGGTGCGGGTTCGCTGGTGTCTACCCCAACGGACCTGGTAAAATTCATGGAAGCATTATTCACAGGCAAATTGATCAAAAAATCCAGCCTTGAAAAAATGCAAACCATAGTGGATGGCTATGGAATGGGAATGTTCCCTTTCGATCATGGCACGATAAAAGGCTTTGGACATAATGGCCGCATAGAAGAATTTTATTCCGCGCTCAGGTATTTTCCCGGTGATCAATTATCCTTTGCCTATTGCACGAATGGCATCGACTACCCAAGAATTGATATCATAGAGGGCATATTGAAAATCTGTTATAATGAAACATTTATTATACCGTTCTCCAGGAAAACAATTCTTGACAGCAATGAACTTAATAAATTGACAGGAATGTACGCAACCGATCAGCGCTCAATTATAGTGACCGTTACAAAGGAAGGTTTGAAAATATTTGCTGAAACGAAAGGAAAAAGATTTGAATTAGAAGAAGTAGCTAAAAACTATTTTATGCATTCCTCAACTGGTTATTTCTTCGATTTCCATCCCGAAAAGAACGAATTGCTGATCAAGGAAACCGATAATACCTATTATTTGAAAAGAGACAGGTAACTGGCCGTGATGCTCCTTCCACCTTGCATATATTTGTGTTTATGAAGACATCCATTTTTCTTTCCTTTTTATTGATGACATGTTTATTAACCAGATTAGCCAATGCCCAGGATATATACATTGATAAAAAAGGGAACGATAAATATCCCGGGACGAAAGACCAACCCCTGGCAACTTTGCAGGCAGCAAGGGAAAGGATCAGGAAATTTAAATCGCTTCATGACCTTCCCAAAGGCGGGATAACAGTATGGATCAATGAGGGTAATTATAACCAGGGGGCTTCCCTGGTGCTTGATGAAAAAGATAGTGGCCTTCCGGGTTGCCCAATCACCTGGACTACCATAAAGGGGGCGAAGGTTAATATTACAGGAGGAATAAACATTCCGGCTGGTAAATTCCGGCAGGTAAATTCAAAATCAATCCTGGACAGGCTAACCAAAGAGACCCGGAAGAATTTATGGCAAGTGAATTTAAACGAATCAGGCATCCATGATTATGGAAAGCACCAGCAATTCGGTCATGGATTACCGGTGGTTCCTGCACCATTGGAATTGTATTTCAATGACAACCCAATGGTTCTTGCAAGGTATCCGAATGATGGCTACCTGAAAATTGGGAAAGTTATTGATAAGGGATCCGTTCCCCGTATTGGCGACAAGTCAGGCAGGGGGGCAAAGTTCATGTATGAAGACCCAAGGCATTCAAAATGGGCCGGACAAAAAGACATCTGGCTGCAAGGAACATTTAATTATGGCTTCGCCGATGATTACATTCCAGTTGATACAATTGATCCTGTCAGGAATACCATTAAATTATCCAATCCCCATTTATATGGAGTTGCAAGTGGCAAAGACTTCCAGCATTATATCGCCACTAATATTCTTGATGAATTGGATGCACCTGGGGAGTGGTACCTGGACCGTAAGACTGGCATATTGTATTTCTGGCCTCCTGCAAACCTTCAAACAGCGAATATTACGGTATCTATGCTGGAAGATCCAATCATATCACTTGAAGGTGCCAGTTATATTACCCTGAATGGATTAACAGTTGAAACTGGCCGCGGTATTGGAATTTACATCGAAAGGGGTAACAACAATTTAATTACCGGCTGTACCGTAAGGAATGTTGGCACCTCAGGTATTTTCATGGGCCAGGGAGCCACTCAATATGCTGATGACACTTCAATAGATGATTATGACGGCACACCAGTATCAAGGCAAATCGGAAGCCTCTCCAATCATTTATATACCTACACTTCCTGGGATCGTTTAGCGGGGCATGATCATGGAATTATCAGCTGTGATGTTTACAATACAGGTAGTGGAGGTATTTACCTGAGTGGGGGAAGTAAACGTAAACTAATTAAAGGGAATAATTATGTGGACAATTGCAAAATACATGATTACAACCGGCGCAATAAGAATTCATGGTCGGGTATTAATGTAGATGGCTGTGGCAACAAAATCTCACATTGTGAGATCTATAATTCTGACTGGCAGGCCATTTTCGTTCATGGCAATGATCATGTATTTGAATACAATAACATTCATGATGTTACATTAAATTCAGATGACACTTCCCCCTGGTATATAGGGCGGGACCCGAGCGACCGCGGTAATATTATCCGCTACAACTATTTCCATCATTGTGGCAATCCCAACAGGATGAATATGGGGATTTATTGTGATGACTCTTCCACGGACGTATATATTTTTGGCAATGTCTTTAATGATATGTCCACAAATCATGGCGTACTGTTCAGCAATACCGGGTGGGACCTGGTCATGAAAAACAATATTGTAGTAAACCCGATTTCATATACAGCTGCTATCTCTGCACATTACTATACCTGGGCCGCTAACGAAGTGGAAGAAATGTTTGGCAAGGATGGGCTACTCAGGAAAAGACTGACTCAAAATATCCGTTTCAATGAATCACCCTATGCCGAAAGATACCCTTCACTACTGCCTTATTTAGACACCATTGTTGCCGGAAAAGAATGGGCAGGCATGCGTTCCAGGGGAAATGCACTTATCCGGAATGTTATTGTAGGCGGTGCGGATAACCCGGTGAATTTAATGGGTGGGGAATATGCCACAATGAAGAGCGAACAGAATTTTGTAACAAAGGAAGATCCGGGTTTCGTTGATTTTAAAAATGGCAATTTTATGCTGAAGCCTGACGCCAAAGTATTTCAAATGATCCCGGGTTTTGAATTGGTCCCATTCGATAAGATGGGTTTATATAAGGATGAATATAGAAACTAGGGGTACCTTTGGCTATATAACATGCTGTAAGTATTTGTTCTACCGGATAAATCTTAGCGTTTAAAAAATCTTACATAGGTTATACCGGGCATCTTGTGGCGGACTCATTATATCTTTTGCCTTACAAGCGACCGTTAAATGACTCGCTGCGGTAATGCCAGGTTAAGTAACATTCGCAACAAATGCACCTGGATTAACCAACCCCGTTTTCGCTGCAACAGGAAAGCGGATCCGCAAGCTGCCTGTTTATACCTAAGAGAAGCTGTTTCATTCAAATAAAATCACCTCATGCCTTTAAGCAACTTTGAACGGATGATTCAACTGGCAGATGAAGTTTTCGCCACAAAAAATGATCCAGACCAGCTTGATGTCAACCAGGATATAATAGAGCGGTTAAAAAAAATACATCCTGCAACAGTTTCAGAATATGATGATGGTAATGGCCCTGTTGCCTGGATTTTACTAATACCTACTACTCTGGAATTAATGGACAGGTTTCTTGCAAATAAAATTTCAGAAAAGGAGCTATTTGACCTTACACCACTTGACACAACTTATGAGGCGCTCTACCTTTGTTCAGCAATGGTTTTGGAAGAGTACCGCAGAAAAGGAATTGCAACAAACCTTATTCTTGGTGCAATAGAAAAAATCCGCAAAGACCATCCACTGAAAGCATTATTTGTATGGCCTTTCAGTAAAGAAGGGGATTCGGGTGCTGAATCCATTGCACACCTTACTTCACTACCCTTATATAGGCGGGGAGAGCCAAAATAAGCGATTTCCTGGCGCCATTTTTTTCTTCAATATGTCGTTTTTGTACCACCAGAATTCTTTGCATTTGAATGAACTTTAAGAAACAATAGCGCAAAAGCCATATTGTATACCATTCACCATTAAACTTTTTTTATGCAAAGAATTATTCCCGTATTTCCAAAACGACTGGGCTATTCCATGTGCATAGCCTGTTGTGCCATATTACTTTTCTCCTGCCAGAAAAACGATCAGCTGCTAATTAAGGATTCTATTTCAAAGGGCCTCTCACAGAACCTTAATAATGGCTGGACCTCTCCTGATTTAGTTATGGCCTGGAACCTTGAAATTCAGAAAGCTTATACATTTCCAGTGAATGTTGGTGTTTCGCCCCCGCTTGTTTCAAGGCTTTTCGCCATGTACCATGTGGCTATGCACGATGCCCTCAACTGCATCAAACCAAAATTTGAAACTTACGCTTACCACCAGGTCGATAAAGATGCAGATCCGGATGCGGCTGTTTCGCAGGCGGTATACGAAGTTTTAAAAGTTGTCGGTCCACAGGGAGCAGGTTTTGCACCATTCGAAAACCTGTTGGCTGGTTCACTTGCAGCAATCCCAGACGGGGATGCTAAAACTAAAGGTATTGCACTTGGTAAGGCGGTTGCACAGGCCGTACTGGCAAAACGCAGCGCAGATATCCCTTATATACCGATGGTAGGTTTTAATCCAACTCCCGCCTCAGGTGTTAATCCAGGTGAATTCAGTTATTTCCCGCCGCTAAATACCTATGCCCTTGCAGGCTTTCACCTGCAACAACCCTGGATTATTAAAACCGCCAGCCAGTTTCTTCCCGGCCCGCCATACCCTGTTAACAGTGCCGCCTATGCCGCAGATTACAATGAGGTGAAAACGCTGGGACAGCTAAACAGTACAATTCGTACACCTGAACAAAAAGCAATCGGGTATTTCTGGGCTGAAAATTCATCCCGTGGATGGAATTCTGTTGCAAGGGACATTTTGGCACAAAGGCCAGCTAATAGCATGGATGCCTGGAAAACAGCCCGCTTACTGGCATTGTTGCACCTGGCTATTGCAGATGGCTATATTGCTGTATTTGATACTAAAATGCATTATTATTTCTGGCGGCCGATTTCAGCCATTCATTCGGGCGATAATGATAATAATCCAGCCACCGTGGGTGACCCAACCTGGCAATCGGAACTGGCAACTCCACCAGTTGGTGAATATTCTTCTGCACACGCTCTTACTGGTGCAGCAGCCGGGGAAGTCATTATAAGGTTCTTCAAAACTTCCCATTTGCCTTTTACCACTACCAGTGGCTACTGGCCCGGTACCCGTACTTACGACGATGTAAAATCGGCTATCTGGGAAAATGCGCTATCCAGGATTTATATAGGCTACCATTTCCGGAAAGCCATTACGGTAGGATCTGCTACCGGCATTAATATCGGCGATTATATTTTTGAAAATGGGTTGAAGGAAAAATAATATTTACCATTAATAAAAAAATTGCCCCGACCAGTTTAGGTTGGGGCTTTTTGTCAAAACCATGGTCATTAGTTACAGGTAAAACAACGGCTGCTGCTATTGAAATGATCCTGACCCCATTGCATGCAGGCTTATTTGGTTGAAAAACATATCAAACCCAAATCTAAGAACTCAACCGTCCAGGGTGAAGGCGCAGGACAACCCTGCACAAATATGTTGGTTTCCTGGTTCTTTGTGCATGTGCATAATATCACGACAATAGGAGTAAACAATAATGCGGATAATCAACTGGGGCTTGGCCTCCTCCTTCATCTATATTGCCACATAGTTTACTATTTCCCGGCAAGTTGCTGGAAAGCCTGGAACGGCCGCTCAATTGGCTTTTGAAAAGCAATCGCTTATGGCCAGGTCCCAGGAAGCAATATGCCCGGTTCTATGAGGGCTTGCAGTATTATTAAAGCGCTTTACTGGATTGTGATAATGCCAACTCAATCCGGATCCTGGCCAAGCCCAAAAAACAACACCCGGTAATCTTTATGGATATCAATATGCGGGCCCTATCCTGCTAAAGGGAAGGAACCTCCCATGATCAGTCTTCTGGAAGTTGAAAAAGGGTAAAAACACAACAATAATTTATCTTTAAGAAAACAACAAATAAAATGAAAAAGTTAATGCTGGTAATGCTGTCAGTGATTACAATCATGACATTTGTAGCCGTGCAAACCACCAGTGCACAGGACAAAAAACAACCATGGCCCGGGGTTACTGTTAAAGTCTTAACCGAAAATGACAAGGTTAAAATATCAGAAGCAACTTTTGCGCCGGGTGCCATTGCAGACTGGCATTCACATCCGCAACACACAGTTTATGCTATTACCGATATAAAAATAAAAGTGGAAATAAAAGATAAAGAAGCCAGTACGGTCGAAATGAAAGCGGGGCAGGCAATGTGGTCAGCAGCTGTAACGCATAAAATAACCAATGTTGGCAAAAAACCCCTTACAATGATTGTTACCGAAATAAAATAACGCAAACATTTGCGGCAAAACAATATCAAACATGCATGCAAAAATCGAACTTCAAAAGGCTGATATTACAAAGGCCCATGTTGACTGTATTGTTAATGCGGCAAACACTTCCCTCCTGGGTGGAGGCGGGGTTGACGGTGCCATTCATAGGGCCGGCGGCCCCTCTATATTAGAAGATTGCCGGAAGATTATTGCCAGGCAGGGTGGTTGCAAGACTGGTGAAGCAGTTATTACTACAGCGGGAAATATGCCTTCAAAGTATGTCATTCACACAGTCGGTCCTGTCTGGAATGGCGGAAACCACGGGGAAAAAGAAAAGCTCGCACATTGCTATCAAAATTCATTACAATTGGCCGTCGAAAATAATTGCAGGTCAATTGCTTTCCCAAACATTAGTACCGGGATATATGGATTCCCAAAGGAAGCCGCTGCTCAAATTGCCGTAAAAACAGTTAAGGATTTCCTCTCCGGGACAAATAAAATAGACAAAGTTTTATTTGTTTGTTTTGATGATGAAAATTTTGAACTGGTAAAACTTCAACTGGATTTAAATAAGGAATAAAATGCATAACTTATATGCATGTTATCCTTTTCAATAAGCGGAACCTATACCGACCTGTACGAAATAACAATGGCGGAAACATATTTCAAGGAAGGACGGAAAGATGATACAGCCTGCTTCGATTACTTCTTTCGCAAAGTGCCCAACAAGGGTGGTTATGTGGTTTTCGCAGGACTACAGGATGTACTGAACATATTGTCAGACCTGCATTTTACCGATGACGACCTTGCTTACCTCAAGGAAATAAAATTTCATCCCTCATTCCTTGAATTCTTAAAAAACTTCAGGTTCAGGGGTGATGTTTATTCCTGCCAGGAAGGTGAAACTGTGTTCCCCAACTCTCCTGTCCTTCGGGTTGAGGGAAATATTATTGAAGCGCAGATGGTGGAAACCCTGCTGCTGAATATCCTGAATTTTGAATCGCTTATTGCAACAAAAGCCGCGCGTATGAAAGGGGTCGCAGGTAATAGCCTCTTAAGCGATTTTGGACTACGCAGGGCGCAGGGCATGGGTGGGATGCTTGCCACAAAAGCAGCGGTGATCGGTGGGTTTGATTCAACAAGCAATGTCTATGGCGCACGCCTGTATGGACTCCCCGCGGCAGGTACCATGGCCCATTCTTTTATTGAGAGTTATGACAATGAACTTGACGCTTTCCGTGCTTTTGCCAGGTCACGACCCGATGATTGTATATTTCTTGCAGACACATACGACACACTGAAAAGTGGTGTGCCCAATGCCATCACTGTTGCAAAGGAAATGGAGAAAGAAGGGTATCGCGCTAAGGGTATCCGACTCGATAGCGGTGACCTAGCATATCTCTCTAAAGCAGCCAGGCAAATGTTTGATGAAGCAGGATTGCCTTACATGAAGATTGCCGCATCAAACCAGCTTGATGAATTTGTAATTAAAAGCTTAAAAGACCAGGGCGCTGTAATTGATATTTTCGGTGTAGGTACCCGCCTTGTTACAGGCCAGCCGGACGCTGCCCTGGACGGCGTTTACAAGCTATCTATGGCTTCAGGGAAACCACGCCTTAAATTATCTGAAACCTTCGAAAAAACAACCTTACCCGGAATTAAACAGGTTAGCCGTGTGATTTCTGAAAATGGAATGTTCCTTGGTGCCGATGTAATTGCGCTTGCCGGGGAACAAAAAACTGCCACCATGTACCATCCCTTTGAACCTGGTGAATCATTATCAATAGATAATTTCCAGCACCAGCCCTTGCTTTCCAAGGTTATGCATCAGGGAAAAATAATTGATGCGCCGCATTCCTTAAAACAGATTGCCGGTTATGCGAAGGAAAGATTGTCGCTCCTTCCACTTGAATATAAACGATTCGAAAACCCGCACATTTACAAAGTCGGCTTGAGTAAAAAATTACTGGACCTGCGCAATGAATTAAGGGCCCATTATAAAAAATAAGTCCATGAAAGTGCTCCTGATTGAAGATGTCCAAAATGATTTTTTACCTGGCGGGGCACTGGCTGTGCCGGGGGGTGATCAAATCATCCCCGTTATCAATAAGCTGCAAAATTATTTTGATCTGGTCGTTGCAGTGCAGGACTGGCACCCTCAAAACCATAAAAGTTTCGCTTCAAATAATGCAGGCAAAAAGCCATTTGATGTAATTGAATTAGACGGGCTTCAACAAACACTCTGGCCCGATCACTGTGTGCAGGGTTCATTTGGTGCAGCTTTTCCGGCAGGGCTTCATACAAACAAGGCCGAAGCCATTTTCAGGAAAGGCACTGACCCCGAGATTGACAGTTACAGTGGCTTTTATGATAACGGGCACCGCAAATCGACGGGTCTTGCCGATTACCTGCACAGCAAAAAAGTAACCCAGGTTTATATAACCGGTTTGTGCGGCGATATATGTGTGTTTTATACAGCAATGGATAGTCTCCGGGAAGGTTTTGAAACCTTTATCATTGAAGATGGTACCCGTCCTCTGAAAGCCGAAGACTTTATAAAAACAAACCAGGCCTTTATTGAAAAAGGTGGAAAACTAATCTCCAGCAAAGAGATTATTGAAATTTAAATCAATCAATTAATATATTAGATGGGCATAATATTCAAAAAGCAGTTGTACCTGCTATTAACTATCCTTTTAATGGCAGGTTGCCACAATCGTCATGATAAGCCTGTAGCCAATAACCAAGGATTAAGACCAGAAGATGCCCTTTCATCTTTTGAACTCGAACCGGGATTTAAGATCGAGTTACTAGCGGCGGAACCACTGATCTCCGACCCTGTTGATATGGAGATCGATGAATACGGCCGGCTCTATGTGGTTGAAATGCATGGATACCCTTTGGACAAAACTGGTTCTGGTGTAATCAAACTATTATACGACACTAACGGTGACGGCCAACTTGATAAGAGCACAGTTTTTGCCGATGGACTGACCTTGCCCAACAGTATCATGCGCTGGAAAAAGGGCGTAATTATTACTGACGCTCCTAACGTGTTGTATTTTGAAGACACTAATAATGATGGTAAAGCAGATATAAAAGATACCCTGCTTACGGGTTTTGCCTTATCGAATCCCCAACACAACCTCAACAGCCCTGTACTGGGAATGGACAACTGGATTTACCTTGGCCATGAGGGTGCTGTTGCCACACAAACCTACCAGAAAGAATTTGGCGACGAGGGTACCGAAATTTATTATCCCGCCCAGCCCAATGGTCCACGCCTTGATAAAAACGCGAGTGGCCGTTCCGTTCGTTTTCGTCCCGATCAACACCTGCTGGAAACCACCTCCAGCATTACGCAGTTTGGGCATACATTTGATCAATGGGGGCATCATCTTCTTGTAACTAACGCTAACCATATTATCCAGGAAGTTATGCCGGCAACTTACCTGAAACGCAATCCTTACCTGGTTGTCACTGATGCCACCGAATCGTTGTCTGACCACGGGAATGCTGCAGAAGTGTTCCCAATCACTAAAAATCCGGAACACCAATTGCTGACAGACATTGGGGTGATTACTTCAGCATGCGGATTAACGGCTTACCTGGGAGGCGCTTTCCCCGCGCCTTTCAACAATGCGTCTTTTGTGGCAGAACCGGTGAGTAACCTGGTCCACGTAGATAGATTAACCGAAAAAGGCGCCAGCTTTATAGCCAGTCGCATTCATCCGCATAAAGAATTCCTGGCTTCCACTGATGCATGGTTTCGTCCGGTTAATATGTATATCGGTCCAGATGGCGCTCTCTATGTAGTAGACTACTACCGTGAGATCATCGAGCATCCTGAATGGATGGGCGAAGATGTAGTCAAATCAGGCAAATTGTATAACGGTCATGACATGGGTCGCATTTATCGCATAACGCCTACAGGTACAAAAGCGGCAGATTGGACCAAAGGCCTGAAGTTGGGCGATGCAACAAGCGAACAACTTGTAGCGCAACTAGCTAATCCGAATATATGGTGGCGTTTAAATGCCCAGCGCTTATTGGTCGACAGGAAAGATAAATCTGTATTGCATGCACTTGAACAAATGGCGCAAAATCCCAAAGCGCCATTGGGCCGGTTACATGCACTCTGGACCCTTGAAGGTATTGACGCACTGACACCCCAAATAATTGAAGGGGCATTAAAAGATAACCAGCCTGGTGTAAGGGAAAACGCCATCAAACTGGCTGAACTTCATTTGGATGCTGCGCCTGGTTTATCCAAAGCTCTTTTTTCCCTGCAGGATGACACGGATGCCAAAGTAAAGTTCCAATTGCTTTGCACGCTTGGATCTGTAAATAGCCCCGAAGCGCTAACGGCCAGGAATAAACTATTATTTAAAGACATCAATGATGAATGGGTGCAACTGGCTGCATTATCGGGTGCTACCGCCAATACCGAATCGCTGTTAAATATAGTATTGGATAGTTTCCATAAAGGGATGCCTGCTTATATTTCATTGGTGCATCGTATCAGTGCTATAATCGGTGGAAGCGGAAACGCAGCTGTTATTCACCGACTGATTAAAAAGGCCGTGAATGTTCAGGATGGCGATTGGCCCGCACCTTTACTGGCCGGATTGGCACAGGGACTTCAATCGCAAAAAACTCCCGCTGCTTTTACTGGTGAACAGGATATATTGGTGAAAACATTTTTTGATCATCCTTCTGCGGACACACGAAAGGCTTGCCTGGACCTCCTGAAAGTAATGGGCATGCCCAATGTAGCTTCAAAAAATGAAGCCATAAAAAAAGCCATGGCAATTGTTGTTGATGAGCATCAACCCGAAGATAAAAGGGTGGAATGTATCAGGTTTTTGGCGCTTGGAAACCCGGCTCCATATGCCGACCAGCTAAAAAAGTTAATTGCACCCTTTGAACGCTCATCCATCCAGGTAGCTGCTGTGTATACACTTAGTAACATCCCGGATACTATTGCTACCCATTACCTCTTAACCCAGTGGAATAACCTGACGCCGGAAATACAGGATGCTGCCATGAATACTTTTTTGGAAGATGACAGGCGGGTAGCTATGCTGTTAAATGCTATTGAAGCGGGCATCGTTCAGCCCGCAAGTGTAGGCTGGCAAAGAAGTGTACAACTGATGGCACAGTCGAATTTAAAACTTCGTGAAAAGGCCAGGCTCCTGTTAACTAAAACCGAAGCAGAAGCCGAAAAGGTTAATAAAGCATACCAACAGTCGCTTACTATGAATGGGGATATTGCTAAAGGGAAAACCGTATTTCAGAAAAACTGCGCCACCTGCCACCAGGTCAGGGGCGAAATGGGAATTAGTTTCGGACCAGATCTGGGCACTGTTCATAATTGGTCAGTGGATGCTATAATGGCCAATATCCTGGCACCTAACTTATCCATATCGAGCGGATTTGATTTATGGGAAGTCGTACAAACCAATGGGGAAACATTCCAGGGCATCATTGCCAGCGAAACAGCAACTGCAATAAAACTGAAAAATGCCATCGCTGAAGAAAGAATGATCAACCGGACCGATATCAAATCATTAAGGGCATTGAATATGTCGGCTATGACATCCGGACTGGAAAAACAGGTCAACCAACAGCAAATGGCTGATTTACTTGCTTTTTTAAAGCAGAACAGATAATTCATTAACTTAATCAGGCAATGAAAAGACTATTTAAAAACTTCCGTGTTTTGCTGCCATTGGCAGGTATTATGTTGTTGAACCAGCTAACCTTTGCACAAAAATCCGCTTCTCCATTCAGCTGGCCAGAGGGAAAAAAAGTCGCCATTAGTTTAAGTTTTGATGATGCCCGCGAGAGCCAGGTAATTGTTGGCACTACCCTGCTTGATGCCTATGGCGTTAAGGCCACATTTTTTGTTGTCCCTTCATCTGTAGAAAAGCAATTGGAAGGCTGGAAAAAAGCAGTCGCAAGTGGACACGAGATCGGGAACCATTCCCTCACCCACCCTTGCACAGGCAACTTTTCCTGGTCCCGCGATAATGCCCTGGAAGATTATACGCTGAAGAAAATGCGCGCCAATTTACAGGAATGTAACAAACAAATTGAAGCATTGCTAAGTGTAAAAGCTGAAGTTTTTGCATATCCATGCGGACAGAAATTTGTAGGCAGTGGAACGCATACAAAAAGTTATGTACCCCTTGTTGCTGATATGTTTATACTGGGCAGGGGTTGGAAGGATGAAGCCCCTAATGATCCACTCTACGGTAATTTCGCCCAATTAACCGGAATGGAAATGGATGGAAAAAACTTTGACGAGATCCTGCCATTAATCAAGGATGCGAGTGAAAAAGGGCTCTGGCTGGTGCTTGCCGGACATGAAATGGGCGAATCAGGTGAGCAGACAACCCGGCTTTCCATGTTAAGAAAACTTTGTGAGTATGCAAAGGATCCGGCTAACGGCATCTGGATCGCCCCGATGGGAACCGTTGCGAAGTACATAAAAAATGGAAAATAATTCTTTATGAAACCTGTTGCATTACTGGCAATGATTTTGTCAATACTATTTTCAACTATAACGTTTGGACAAAATAAAACTTATTACCACCAGAATACTTTTGATAAAACATTTACAAAGTGTGAACATCCGCCCACATTTGGAACAGACAGCTTAGCCCTTCAAAAATATTTTGCAGAGAAATTACAAAATCAAATTCCAAAAACTGAAGGGGAAATTAAAATAAGTGTCTTAATTGATACTACAGGGAAAACAGCCTGTGAATGGATTGAAAACAATTCTAATTTCAAATTAGACAAAGACAAGCTGAATTTAATAATTGACTCAATGCCCAACTGGAATTATGCGATACAAAATGGTCATAAAGTTGATTGCGTTGGGATAATCATATTGATATTTAACCGGGAAAACTTAGCAGCAACTTATAACATTGGAATGGAATAAGTATGTTATTACAACCAAATTCCTTAGTCCATGCTCAACCTTTCCACCATACTTGAAGATAGCGCCAGGCGGTATCCAGGAAAGCCTGCATTTACCTTCAGGGACAACTGCCTTACCTATGCCGAAATCAATGGTGTAGCTAATATGGTAGCCAATGGCTTGGTGGAAATAGGTATCCAGCCAGGCGATAAGGTGGCACTGAGTTGTTTAAACCTTCCCCAATTCCCGATCATATATTTTGGCATTCTTAAAGCAGGGGCGGTAGTAGTTCCCCTGAGTGTTTTATTGAAGAAAGATGAAATTGAATACCATTTGCAGGATAGCGATGCAAAAGCTTATTTCTGCTATACCGGCACCCCTGAAATTGCCATAGGTGAAATGGGGTATGCGGCTTTCCTGGCAGTTGAAACCTGTACGAATTTCTTCCTTATAATGTCAGATGCTGCCATGCCAGCTTCTATTGGTGGTGCAGCAACTTTGGGCAGTCTTATCGCGGGACAACCAACTGAATTTGATATTTACCAGGGTAAAGCAGAGGATACCTGCGTGATTATTTATACCTCAGGTACTACAGGCCGGCCAAAAGGGGCTGAACTCACACACACAAACTTACTCTTAAATGCCATTTTTTTCTGCGACCTGATGGCTACTACCCAAACTGATGTAACACTAATTGTTTTACCCCTGTTCCATATTTTTGGTATGACGGCTTTAATGAATGCAGGCATCTATAAAGGTTGCTCAAATATTTTGCTGCCGCGTTTCGATGCTGAAGCTGCTTTTGACCTGATGCAAAAACACAAGGTGACAATATTTGCCGGTGTACCCACTATGTACTGGGGTTTGCTGAATTACAAAAACCCGAAGTTTGATTATACCAAAATTGCTGCAAACTTAAAATCATGCATTTCAGGTGGTGCGTCATTGCCAGTACAAGTGATCGAAGATTTTGAGGCACGCTTTAATGTACCCATTTTTGAAGGCTATGGTATGTCTGAAGGCTCGCCGGCGGTAACTTTTAACCAACCGGCTATTGGGCGGAAGCCTGGTTCTGTTGGTACGCCTGTCTGGGGTGTTGATGTGAAATTAGTAGACCAGGAAGGTAATGAAGTACCTGTTGGAGAAAAAGGCGAATTGCTGTACAGGGGTCATAACGTAATGAAAGGGTATTATAAAAAACCAGCAGAAACAGAAAAGGCCTTACAAAATGGATGGCTTCACTCTGGTGATATTGCGATTAAAGATGAAGATGGATTTTACTTTATAGTGGACCGCACAAAAGACATGATCAACAGGGGTGGCTATAAAGTATATCCGCGGGAAATAGAAGAAGTGATCATCAAACACCAAGCGGTTTCCTTAGTGGCTGTAGTCGGTATTCCACACCATGAACTGGGAGAAGAAGTAAAAGCTTTTGTTGTTTTAAAAGAAGGTGAAAACATTTCCGAAATTGATTTGATCACCTGGACAAAAGACAAAGTAGCCGCTTACAAATATCCCCGGTATATTGAGTTCTTAGCTGCCTTGCCCATGAGTGCCACAGGCAAAATCCTGAAAAAAGAATTGCGAAAATGAAGTGGTAATTACCCATGAGCAAAATGCCTTTTGCTTTTTTGAATCCAGTAAATTAAAACATAACTATCTTTGCGGCCTTAAAACAGGCAAGCATGAATAGCAGGATAACCAGCAAATTAAATGAACGTTGCGAAGGGAAGTGTGAATTGTGTACCACAGAAGAAGCGACTACGGCATATGCAGTGAGCCCAAAAAATCATGATACCATAGAAAATGAAGTGGCCTTATGTAATACCTGCCTGGCTGCCCTCGATGCAAAAGACCAGGGCCAGCATTGGCAGTGCCTGGCTGGCAGCATTTGGAATACTGAGCCCGCTGTTCAGGCTTTAAGTTACCGCATTTTATATGCATATAAGGACCAGGAATGGGCCAATGAAATTATCAACTCCGTAGATCTTGATGAAGCGGTTGTAAATTGGGCAATGAGTGCATACCAAACCCAGGCCCTCCACCTCGACAGCAATGGAAATGAATTGGCCAATGGCGATACTGTTGTGCTGACACAGGGACTGAATGTAAAAGGCACCAGCTTCTCAGCAGCAAAAGGTACCATTGTAAGGAAAATACGATTGGTTCCCGATAATACTGAACAGATAGAGGGAAAAATCAACGACCAGACGATTGTGATCCTTACAAAATATGTAAAGAAATCATAGTCGAAACAGTATACCACAGCATTAGCTTATCATTTCACCAACACCAACGGCGAAAAAATTACATATAAAACTACAACAACGGTTAGCAGTACAACAGATACCAGGTGCCTGTTTTTCCACGGCGACATATTCAATGAACCTGTCCGTTTGGGTTCATAAGGTACCGTCATTGGTTTCCATTTCCCAATGGCCAGCATGAGGAAAAATGTTGCGATAAAAAGTATGGCGATCACATGCAAAAAATGCATTTCCAGGTCAACTATGAATTGCGATATACCATAACAAAAGATGAAAAAGAAGAGCCCTGTCTTGGCTGCCAGGGCAGGAACCCTGCGGGTCAACAAACCTGCAGCCAGGATAGTAAAGATGGGTACGGTAAAGAGTGCGGATATTTTCTGCACATGCTGGTAAAATCCCTGGCTGGCAAAAAGCAGGAAGGGTGCTACGATCATCGCTGACAGGCAGATGAACATCTCAAACCTTTTTGCTGTCCGGACAAGCGTCTTTTCAGTTACCCCCGGATTCCTTTTTTCCGCCCATGGCTTGTATATATTCAATATAAACAAAGTACTTGACCCGCTTAGTCCTGCATTGAATGAAGTAAATGCTGCACCGAATAGTAATGCTGCCATTAATCCGGTGTAGACTGGCGGAGCGACACCACTCAGAAAAGTTGGAAAGACTTCTGAACTATTCGGCAGGTCTTTATACAAGTGGACAGCAATGATGCCCGGGATATTGACAAGTAACACGCAGAGTATTTTACCACCGCAGGCCAGGGCAATCCCTTTCTGGCAACTGGCAAGGTCCCTGGATCCTAATACCTGCTGTACGATATACTGTTCAGTGCCCCAATAGTAAAGATTCACTAAAAACATACCGGTGAAGATGGTGCTGAATGGAACCGCATCACCTGCGCGGCCGATACTGTTCAGGTGTCCTGTATTTGTAGATAGTATCTTTTGTAATCCTGCGATCCAATCGCCTTCTCCCAATTCTTTCAGGCCGAAGTAAGGTAGCAGTAGTCCTGCTGTAAACATGGCAAAACCCAGTAGGGTATCCGAAATAGTTATAGCTTTTTGACCGCCTAACAATGAATAAAGCACACCAACAATACCCAGGCACCAGACGAGTATCCAGATGGTTGTCCAGTAACCTAATTTGAAATTTTCCGAAATGCCGAATATACCGTTCAGGGCCACAGCCCCGCTGTACAATACTGCCGGTAAGAAATTCACCAGGTAGTTGGCCAGGAATATGACCGTAACAATAGTTTTTGTCTGGTGGTCGTATCGTATCCCCAGGTATTCCGGTGTTGTGGAGATACCATGCCGCAGGTAAATCGGCATGATGAATTCAGCTACCAGCAGCATGGCGAAAACAGAGGTCAGGCCCCAGGCCATGACACTCATATTGTTCGTATAGGCGAGCTCGTTTTCACCGATGAACATGGCAGTATTGATATTCGCAAACAAGAGCCCAAAGCCCACAGCTAAAAAGCCAAGCTTCCTGTTGGCAAAAAATAATGCAGTAATAGTATTCAACTTCTCCTTCCGGCTCTTGATCCACGACACAAAGGCAATTGCTCCCGTTACGGCAAGAAAGGTCAGCAAGACAATCGAATTCATATCCTAAAATAGGGCTTATCCATTGCAGGCGGAAATCAAAGTGTCTTTCTCCGGAACAGGTTCATAGGAACGGTCAGTTGTACCTTTTCTTTATGGAGAATAGCATTTGCTGCCAGCCTTCCCATTTCACCGAAATCTGCAGAATAGGTTGTTATGCCAACAAAATTTTTCGCAGGCTCGTCATTATGTGAAAGGATACCGACATCTTTTCCCGGCTTGAGTTTTTTCGCAACACACTCTTTCAGTATCTCCCACATGATAAAGTTATCCAGGGTGAAATACACAGTGCCTTTTCTAACGGATCCAGGGACAAACTCCGGAATAATGCTTCCTTTAATCTTATACTTCTTAAGAAACCTCTTAAACGCAGTCACAATTTCTTTGGGGTCCAGGGAATCGGGTGAATGAATGAAAACAATCTCCCCAAACTTTTTGATGTTATCTGCCAGCTCACTGAATACTTTGAAGGATGATGCTTCGAATTCCTGGGTGATATGGCTGAACTCACCGGAAATCGGTTCATACCGGTCGAACATCAGGAGTTTATTACCAGGCACAGTTTCCAGCAGTTCTTTGGACCTGGGATGGGGGATTGGTGCAATTACATATATCCCAAAATGTCCTTTGATCCGCTGCAAGATGGTTTCAAAGATGTCGATATTCCCATGGTGAAAAAATATCTGCACATCAACTTCCTTACCCAGTGTATCCCTGAAATTCCGGTAGAATTGTTCTTCAAAAGTGTCGAGATTATACATCACCAGCGCCACTTTCAGCATCTGCAGCGTATTCCCGCCGGATACAAAATAACCAAGCCGGTTCTTCGATTCAATTATTCCCCTGCTAACCAGTTCGCGGTATCCTTTCATAACGGTTTCCCTGGAATAATGCAGTTCCCTGATCATGGTATTCACCGATGGCAGCGTGTCATTTTTGCTGATGACCGTATCATCAATTGCATTGATGATACCCTGTACAAGGCTATCATGTTTTGAAAAGGAGGATATTTTTTCTAGTTCTTTTATCTTCTGGAAAACAGTGGCCATTTTATGTTGTATTATTTCAATGCTGCTGTCACTTGCTGTTGTGGCGCTACCATCAAATCTATATAAGATACAATATTACCCATTTTTTCCTGCTGCTGTTTTGCCCTTGACTTCCGCCCTCCAACATAAATGAATTTATGCCGTCCGTTGAAAGCCGCCCGCCAGACGATGTTTTTGTTGCCTTCATTTTTGAAGGAACTCTTAACTGCCTCATGGATAATGGTTACCCTCGTTTGTAATACCGGCAATTGTTGAAGTGTGGCGCTGTGGCCATTACTGCTCCTGTAAATCGTTTTGATGGTGTTATAACGGGCATCTGCTTCAACACCCATAAGGCCCTGCACAATACCGTCTATCACACCATAGGAAACTTCCGGGTAATCCCTTCTTGGGGTAGCGGGATTGGCCAGGTACAGGATGTCTTCATAGGCTTTTTCCCAATAGCCATACTTGTACAATATGGCAGGATGATAGGAAAGGTTCTCAACATTCCATTTGTTACCGGCAAGGTGATTGAGGGTTTGCCTTATCCTTGCAGTATCGGTCAATGCATTGAACCAAAGCAGGTAGGTCTCCCCTTCCCCTTTACCATAAACGCCATTATTGGTGATATGGGTATTATACAAACCGGCTGATGGGTCCCACCAGTATTTATCAAGGTGCTTCCGGTAAGCTTCGGCCTTTTCACTGTATTGGGCAGCCGCTTTATTATTGCCTTTCATGATTTCAATTGAGGAACAGGTCAGCATTCCCTGGTAAAGTGCCGCAATCAGGTCTACACCAATGCGCAGGTCCTCCACGCCCTCCGAATAAGAAGGGAGTCCACGGCAACGATGGAAATAATCTTCCAAATTAAAATGAAGGGGCGTATTGGGGTAGGGTGGCCGGTTCACCAGGGAATCTGCCTGCAGTATCCACCTTTCAATAAACTCAGAAGATGAAATATTCCGGAACTTTTCGAAAGCCGGGTTGAAAATATAAGTACTGTCGCCTGTCCATAGAAAAAGCCGCCAGCTAGCATAAACCAGGTCGAAGTTCCCATTCAGGTTATACCAGAAGGCAGTATCATTGCGATAGTCTTCCGGTGCCGGAAGGCCCTTGATATTCATTTCCCAATAAGAACACCAGTCCTTACTATCCGAAATATTGGAAACAAAATGGGTGAACATGTTTTTGTTTTCTTCCGGCATTGAAAGTATCTCTGCGGCTATACATTGGTGTGATACATCCCTCATACAGAACGCATTCCGGGAAGGCAAGGCCGCTTCATACCAGGGACCCACAGGGTCTGCCGGGTTTCCCCGGTACGATAAGGCCATCTTCCTTGCTTCCCGGAAGGCGTTTTGAAGGCTTGTATCTGTTGAACTGAAGGCAATGGTTGATGATTGTCCCATCGCCGCATTTAAGAATAGTTGAAACAATAAACAATAAATAAATCTCATGTGTGGATGATTTTACAACTGCTGGCCCAATTTAATTATATCCGGGATTTTGTTGCAGGCTTGTCCGGTTAATTTCTGTTTTAGGGATCGGCAACAGGTAATTGGCCGGTTGGAAAATCCGCTGTTCCAGTGTCTGGTAGGTATAAGTTTTGGTTCCATCAGCCGCCCTGTTGATAATCACCTGGCCGATATCTACATTCTGCGTGGCTTCTGCGATCTTCCACCTGCGTACATCATAGTACCGGTGTCCTTCAAAACAAAGCTCTACCTCCCTTTCATTCTGGATCCTTTTTTCAAGTGCCGCCCCGCTTTCTGTAAGGGGATTTGCAATTCCTGCCCTTTGCCTGATGAGGTCCAGGTACTTCCTGGCATTGTCTTCGCGACCGAGGTGGAACTCGGCCTCCGCGTAGTTCAGGTAGATCTCTCCCAGCCTCGATAATATCCAGAATTTATTGGTTTGCGTTGTTGCATTGAAATCGTAGGTGGTATCCATGTATTTCCTGAAGGTATACCTTGTTTCACTGTTGTTCCAGGTATCCAATCCCTGTGGTGAATCCAATCCGCCCTCATAGAATTCTGCCTGGGTGCCTGTTGGATTCGTACTGCTCACCCGGTAATCAACATAGGCCGGGTTTCCAAGTGGACGGCCATCATATACAATATCAGCATAGAAGCGCGGATCCCTGTTGGTATAGGGCTTCTGCGGATTATAGCCTGATCCTGCATCTGCGATGGACTTGCCATCTGCCATACCAAAGGCATCCACCAGGTTCTGCGTTGGGGCAAACGCAGCCCATCCGTGGAAGCCACTTGGATATGACATCATTTCCACTCCATCGAAAGCGTTCCAGTTATATTGTTTTCCCGATAGTTTTACACCGATCAGTTCTTCATTGAAGGTGGTAAATATATCTGCGTAATTGCCGGTATACAAGGCAAACTGGCCAAGGTCTATTACCGCTTTTGCAGCAGCCGATGCTGCTTCCCATTTGGCCCGGTCGTTAGTTGGATTCCACTGCGCACTTGCGGCATACAGCAATACCCTCGACTTGATCGCCATGGCCAATGCAGATGTCACCTTGCCAATATTGGAACTGTTATTGCTTGCCGGCAATAATTGTGCAGCCAGGTCCAGTTCATCAACTATGAACTTCACACATTCTTCATAGCTGCTCCTCGGCACAGTGAAATCTGAATTCAGGTCAAATGGTGTTTTCACCAGGGGAACACCACCGTAATCACTAACCAGCTGGTAGTAAGCATAGGCCCTCAGGAAAGTCACTTCCCCTTTGATCCTGTTGCGGGTTGATTCATCACCGGGCACCCCATCTATTTTTGACAACAAGAGGTTGGCATTCTGGATGTGGTAATAGTTCTTTGCCCAGATATCAAAGTCGCCCGCATTATCCGGGGAAAGGATGCCTTTGGTAATTACACTTCTCACGCCCGCATAATCAAATTTGTTGAAGCCCTCATCTGATGCGCAGGATAGTATATAGCTGCGGTTGATGGAATTCCCCCAATCGTAAGTACTTGTTGGCAACAGGTTGTAAATATTATCAGCGAATGCTTCTGTCAGTGTAAGGTCAGACCAGACCGACTGGTCGGTATAGGAATCTAATGGCGCTTTGTCGAGTACTTTGGTACATCCGGTGCCGAATAAGGCGGATAGCGCTATACTTGTTGCTATGAATATTTTATATTTCATATGATCTGTATTAATGATGGTGGGATGAATTAAAAACTAACGTTCACGCCGAACCGAAATATCTTTGACTGTGGATAGTTTACCCCGGTTATATTGTTTGTTTCCGGATCTATCCCGTATTGCTTCATGTCGTCAATTGAGAAGAGGTTAAAGCCACTCGCATATATACGGAAGCTGCCAATACCCAACTTTGAGAAAGTTTCTCTTGGGAACGAATAGGAAATTTCCAGCGTCTTCAAACGAAGGAAGGCGGCAGACTTCAACCAGTAGTCTGCATATATGCTGTTATACTGACTATTTGAATTGAATGCCCTGGGCAAACTGGCTTCGGGATGATCCGCTGTCCAGCGGCCATCATACATCCACTCCGGTGGTGCGATAAGTGATCCCTGCATCTGCGACAAAATCATTTGCCTGGCCATTGCCTGTCCGGAAAACAACAGGTTAAAACCAAATCCTTTATAGGAACCGCCAAGTGTAAGGCCGTAAACCATCTTAGGTGTCGCTGACTCATATTTGCGGACCATATCATTGCTGGTGATGGTTCCGTTATTATCAACATCAATGATCCAAAGGTCTCCGGGTTTTACACCAGGCAGGTGAACGGATTCTTCAATTTCCTTTTGGTCGTGGTAAATACCATTGGTGGTATATACAAGCCAGGAATCGATCGGGTATCCTTCTGATTTTTGCCATTCCGGAACATTGGCCGCTTCATCGCGGAAGATCACTTTGCTTTTTGCGTAGGTCAGGTTTGCTCCAATAGAATAGGTGAATTCCCCGACGCGGTCGGTATACAAGGCAGAGAAATCAACTCCCCTGTTCTGTGATTTGCCAATATTTTCTGGTGGCAGTGCCATACCGGTATATAAGGGGATCGATGCACTCCGTTGGGCAAGTATATCTTTTCTCAGGTACTGGAAGAAGTCTGCGCTGATATTAAGTTTATTCTTCAGGAGTGACAGGTCAATGCCAATATTCCGGGTATCCTGTGTTTCCCAGGTAATATTGGGGTTCGGCGTGCTGGATAATTGCAGGGTTGTTGCCAAAGCATAATCGCTACCGAAATACGTGTTATAGTTCATGTTGTTAACAATCTGGTACCGGGTGAGGAAAAGGTACTGGGCAACAGCATCATTACCCATCAGTCCCCATGAAGCCCGCAACTTTAGCTGGTCGATGAAATGGATATTCTCCTTGAAAAACTTTTCTTCAGAAACACGCCAGCCTGCTGAAACAGCTGGGAAGAATCCCCATCGCTGGCCCGAAGGGAAATTAAAGGAACCATTCTGCCGGAATGTAAATTCTGCGAGGTACTTGTTATCGTAGTTGTAGGCTACCCTTCCCAGGTAGCTGAGGCGGCCATCCTGCGCTGCTGACCCGGTTCCGATCTGGCCTTCTGAACTACCGGTAAAGATCTGGTCGACCTGGCTGCTCAGTAAGTTTTTACGGTAGGCATAAGTCTGCGTATAGTTGGAGGAATTTTGTTCATAGCCAACAAACGCCTGCACACCGTGTAAACCAAACTGCCTGTCGTAACCAATTTTAAAGAAAAGGGTTTGCGCATTCGTGTAGCGGTTGTCCTGCGTTACGCTGGTAATTGCAGTGGACGAATACTGGTTAGCGTAAGTATCAGTTGTTTTGTTATAGGAGTATGCGTCCCATGGTTTAGTGAAGATTTTCTGGTTCCTGAAATTGATATCAAATGCACCATAGCCGCTAACTGACAATCCTTTGGTAATGAAGGGCAACTGCCAGTCGAAGCCAGCGGTTGGTGTCAGGATATAACTACCTATATCATTATAGCCCGGATCGCCCGTTGTTAATATAACCGGGTTCCTGCCATTGGACACACCTGCACTCAATGAGCCATTTGGCCAGTGTACCGGGATGAAAGGATAGATCGAACGCGTTTCATGAAGGATGCTGTTCACCCCATACGTAGGGTATTCGCGCAATTCGGACCGGGCTGCGATGTCGAGGTTTACTTTCAGGTTTTTTGAAATACGCGCATCAATATTGGAGCGGATATTGAATTGCTTATAGTTTTCGATGCTGTTATTGAAATTACTACCCTGGGCCAGGAACTGGCCGGAGAAAAAGTATTTCACATTATCTGAACCACCCCGTACCGATAGGGAATGGGATGTTTGCGGTGCGTTTTTGCGGAACACTTCATTTATCCATTCTGTACTGGTGTAGTTTGGGTCATTGCCTGCTTTGTATTTATCAATTTCAGATTGCGCATAAGTATTGGGGTTAATCTCGTTGTAGTAGGTCATGTACTGCCAGGCATTCACGATCTGGGGTAGTCGTGTCAATTGCTGCACACCATAGGAACCGTCATATTCAATAGTTGGTTTGCCCGTCTTTCCCCTTTTAGTAGTTACCAGAATCACACCATTTGCAGAGCGAACGCCATAGATAGCGGCAGAGGCATCTTTCAGCACGGTGATATTTTCAATATCGGCCGGATTGATTCGGGAGAAGTCGCGGTCAGGAATTCCATCCACTACGAACAGCGGACTGGTGCCCCCGCCGAAAGAATTCAGTCCCCTGATGAGGATGGTAGATCCGTCTTCGCCGGGCCTGCCCGACCTGTTATTGGCAATCACACCCGGTACGCGGCCGGCAATGGCATTAGCAACATTCACGGATGGACTTTGTGTGAGGTCAGCACCTTTAACTGTAGCAACTGCGCCGGTTACACTACCTTTTTTCTGGGTGCCGTAACCAACTACCACTACCTCGTTCATAGACTTTCCATCGGGGGTTATCACAATTTCCAACGACTTGTTATTGCCGGCCTTTAGCTCAACTGGCACGAAGCCTGCATGGCTGATAACAAGGGTTGGATTGCTGTTATTAACAGAGATGGAGAACCGGCCATCTTCCCCGGAAGTAGTACCATTTAGTTGTTTCTTTTCGATTATGGAAGCGCCGGGCACCGGTTCTCCCTTGTCGTTTCTGATAATGCCCGTAAGTTGTTGTTTTTGCTGCTGGGCATTGGTGGCAGACGGAAGTAATATGGCTGCCTGGAATAGTGCAGATGCCAGTATCGGGCATGCAGATAACCGGAGGTGCAGGCATAGCGCTGCCCTCAAGGAACACTTTCTCATACTTTTGTTTTGATTAAATGATGGTGATCGTAGAAAGGGATAAATGCAGGTATGGTGCAGCTGGTCAGCTGGTGTCGCCTGGGACGCGAGCGAAAATAGTTTGCATGGCAATCATTTTGGTTGGCGAATGACTATTATTCTGGTCTAGTCTGTTCTAGTGTAAATATATAAATTATCTGATACAAAAAATATTTTTTAAGGGGAAGAAAAATGGGCATTCCCCTGTAAAAAAATTGCCCTGACAGGATTAATGATGACGGGTTAGTTCCCGGGACATATCTTTAAACAGAAAAATTACTACCCAAGAATACAATCATGAAAAAGTACGCGCTGGCAGCCTCATTATCATTTTGGTTTTTGTTTGTTTCTGCTATGGTTTCCTCCCCAGCCATAGCTCAGCCCGGATCCTTTAAAAATACCTGGACCACTCCTCCTGCACATATCCCTGATAATGCTTCAATTGATGCACCACTGATGGGAAACGGGCGCATGACCATGAGTGTTGGCTATAATGATCATTGCCTTCGTTATTACCTTTCCAGGAATGATTTCTGGCGGCTCCGTTCCCAGGCCGACAACCTATCCGGTCCGCGTGTGGCAGCCTGGCTCAATATCAATATTATTGGCTCCAAGGCTGAAGGTTTTTCAGCCGAACAGCTCTTACAAAACGGCATTACAACATGCCGCCTGTCAACAGGAAATAATCAGGAACTGGTCGCCAGGTCATGGGTTTCAGCAACTGAGGACATGGTTTTTATTGAATTATCCTCAGTAAGAAAGGAGATAAAACTCAGTATCAGATTAACAGCTCCCGAAAACAACCAGGCTGAGATGAAAACCGGGACAAAGGACAAAATCCAATGGCTTACTCGTGCCTTTACTGACAGTGTTGATATTGTGTCCGAAGTGGCAGTGGGCTTAAAGATATTATCAGGCACCGGACCCGAAATATCATTGCGGCCTGGCAAAAAAATGGTATTGGCAATATGTACTGGTAGTAAATTCAACCAAAAAGACCCATTGGCGCATGTCCTTAACCGTTTAGGAAAGACCAGTCCGGAATCGGTAATAAAAATGGAACAAGCCCATAATAAATGGTGGGCCGGGTACTGGAAGAAATCCTCCATGTTTATAGACGACTCTGTGCTCATGAAAGCCTGGTACCAGGGACTTTATACCATGGCAGCCTGCAGCCGCGATCCCCGATTCCCGCCAGGCTTATTCGGGTGGACAACTACGGATACGCCTGCATGGAACGGGGATTACCACCTGAATTACAATTTCGAGGCTCCCTTTTATGCGCTGCAATCTTCTAACAGGCTCGAGCAAGCGCTGCCGCATGATGCCCCCCTGCTTGCATTCCTTGACAGGGGCAGGTGGTATGCAGAACATGCGACAAAAACCAGGGGTATACTTTTACCGGTAGGTATCGGACCCTTAGGTATCGAGCCCACAAGGAATTTTGCAGTCGGTGGCTACCAGAAGCCCGGAGATATTGAAGAAGAGGGACTGTTTTACGGCCAGCGTTCCAATGCTGCCTACGGACTTATAAATATGGCCCAGTACTGGCGATGCACTTATGATCCGGAATATGGAAAAAGGATTTACCCTTATGCACTGGGCGTTGTTGATTTCTGGGAGGATTACCTGAAGTATGAGAATGGCAGGTATGTTATTTATGGCGATGCAATCCACGAAGGGTCTGGTATGGACAAGAATCCTATCTTGTCACTCGGACTGATCAGGAATGCTTTTGAACTGATTATCGATTTAAGTAATGCTCTGGGCAAAGATAAAGACAGGCAGGAAAAATGGAAAGACTTCCTTTTAAAGCTGAGCGATTTACCGGTCCAGGTGCGTAATGGCAGGGAAGTTTTCCGCTATACCGAGGAAGGGGTTGATTGGTGGGACGACAACGGTCTGGGTATCCAGCATATATATCCAGCCAATGCCATCACACCTGACAGTAAGGAGAGGGATTTGGTAATAGCCCGCAATACCATTGATGAAATGCAGCGATGGCAGGATAATAATACCAGCAGCAGTTTTTTTGTAGCAGCTATTCGTGTTGGTTATGATCCTGTTAAAATACTTGATGAATTACACAGGTATGCATTGCATACATACTCAAACGGGTTCCAGCTGGACAATCCACATGGTATTGAAAACAGTTGTACCGTTACCAATGCACTGAATGAAATGGCCTGCATGAGCGCAGGGAATGTGATTAGGCTGTTTGGCAATTTTCCTACAGGTAAAAATGCGGCTTTCAAAAACATCAGGGCTTGGGGCGCTTTCCTTGTATCCGCACGGCATATAAATGGGAAAGTATCCGGCGTCAGCATTTTCAGTGAAAAAGGAAGGCCGTGCAGTATTGTCAATCCCTGGCCCGGTAGAAAAGTGCAGCTTATAAGGAATGGTGTAAAAGAAACGGTAGTTGGAGGGTCAAGGATTTCATTCAGGACATCCGCCGGCGAAACCACCGCACTTAATCCAATAATTGAAAATCAATAATGTTCAACATATTTTTCCAATGAAACCATTTTTATACTTATCACTAGCTCTGTTTATCTCACTACAGGTATTCTCCCAGCCATCAAATAAACCATTAAATGCTGATGAACCAACAGTGCATAAGACGGTCCGCCTATTTAACGGACGAAACCTTAAGGGCTGGTACCCATTCCTTCAAAAAAGAGGGCGGGACAATGACCCGAAAAAGGTTTTTACAGTAAGTAATGGGATGATCCGTGTCTCAGGTGAAGAATGGGGATGCATTACGACAAAAAAGGAATTTGAGAATTATCGTCTTATTGTTGAATTCAAATGGGGGGAAAAGACATTTACCCCACGGGTGGACAATGCTCGTGATTGTGGAATATTACTTCACTCAATTGGGGAAGACGGCGGGTCTGAAGGAATATGGATGCGCTCTATTGAATGCCAGATTATAGAAGGTGGCACCGGGGATTTTATTGTAGTTGGTGATGGGACAGAAAAGTTCAGTATTACCTGCCCTGTGGCTAAGGAAAAACAAGAGGATTCTTATGTATTTGAACCAGGCGGAATTCCAGCGACAATACATAAGGACCGGATCAATTGGTATGGCCGCGATCCCAATTGGAAGGACACCAAAAACTTCCGCGGGGAAAAAGATGCCGAAAACCCCTTAGGTGAGTGGAATACATTGGAATGCCTTGCAAATGGTGGCGAGATATCCATTTACCTCAATGGTGTCCTGGTGAACCATGCTTATGAGGTAAGGCCAGACAAGGGTCGCATCCAAATCCAATCAGAAGGTGCTGAAATATATTTCAGGCGCGTTGACTTGCAGTTAATATCCAAATAGTACAGCTGAATCCATTTTCCGGAAAATTGGTACTGTGCAATTATATCGGTAAATTCAATACAGGAAGTTGCGTACCCTGATTTATTCACTTACAACCTTATACTATGCCAACAATTTATGTAAGTCGAAATGGGCAATCCTTCAACCTGAAACTTCGTGATAGCCAGGGGCACAATCCCGGAAATAATAATCTTACAACCGATGCGGATCCTGGAAATGAAATAACATGGGTTTTAGATACCGATAGCGGATTAACCGCAATTACAGGTATCAAAAAATCTGACCCGGCTATTCCAAAGTATAAAGACTCCATCGAGGTACTCACCGGGGACCCAACATTGGTGAACGGAGTGTGGACAGGGTTTGTAAAATCTCCTTCTCCCGGCAAAGGCAAGTTTCAAAATTATATGATCGGTTTTACAGTGCCTGGCGACACTAATACGTATTGGGATGACCCAAAGATTCAAATGAAATCATAACCTGTATACAATGCCCCTTATAAAGAAAGCTTATTATTTCCTGATCGGCTTTCTTATCCTTACTATCACCGCGGTTTCCGGTCAGGACCAGAAAGTGGCGGATAGCCTGGCCATTATTTACCAGCAAGACACACTTAAGGATACTGCAAAGCTGGCCTTACTCAGGGATTTGTCTTTTAATGAAATAAAAGACCTCAACCTTGCCTTAAAGTATGCAGAGGAGCTAATCAGCCTGGCATCAATAAACGGCAACAATTTATACCTGCATAGCGGCTATTTGCAAAAGGGAAATAAAGAAAGATTACTGGGCAACCTGGATGAAGCTTTAGATGCTTATTTTAAGAGTAGCGAAGCCGCCGCGAAAGCAAATTATTTAAAGGGGGAAGGAACTGCTTATAGTGCAATTGCAGATGTTTATACTATCTCCAACAACCACAGGAATGCGATGCTTTATTACCATAAAGCGATCTCTACACTGCGACAGGCCAAAGACTCAGTTAACCTGGCATCTGCTATTTTAAATGCCGGTGATGAATTCCTTACCAATAAGGTCTATGACTCTGCTCTTTCCTATTTCAGGGAATCAACATCCATTTTTGATAAGGTTAATTACTTAATTGGAAAGGCCTATAGTTTGGGCAATATCGGCATGGTTTATGCAAATACCGGAAAAAAAAACCTTGCCGAAACAAACATCAGTGAAGCGATCCATATACTGGAAGGGTTAGAGGATTATTATCCGATCTGTGTTTATCTTATCTCCATGTCTGATATCTACTTTCAAAAAGGGGATGAAGCCACAGCCCTCGACTATGCCAAAAGAAGCCTGCAGCTTGCACAACAATATGGCCTGAAGGAACAGATCAGTAATGCCAACCTCAAGCTTTCGGAACTGTATGAAAAAGCAGGGAACCTTGGGGAATCCTATAAATATTACAAGGGCTATATTGCCTACCGCGACAGCATTAATAATATTAAATCGGTGCAGAAAATGGCTGACCTGCGCACTGATTATGAAGTAGCGAAAAAGCAGGTGGAAGTGAACCTCCTGAACCAGCAAAAACAGAACCAACGGTTAGTGGTTATTTCCCTTTTCGTCATTCTTGTGTTGGTTATTGTAATACTGGTTACTTTATATTGGTATTACAGGACTATATCCAAAGAGAAGAAAAGGTCAGAGGGACTATTACTTAATATCTTACCAGGGGAGATTGCCAGGGAATTAAAGGTAAAGGGGAAAGTGGATGCAGTCAAATTTGCCCAGGTTACTGTATTGTTTACCGACTTTGTACAGTTTTCAAGATTGGCAGAAAACGTAGAACCGGAACAATTGGTAAGGAGTATTGATTTCTACTTCAAAGGATTTGATGAAATCACCACTAAATATGGCCTGGAGAAAATTAAAACCATTGGTGATTCTTACATGTGTGCATGTGGCCTCCCGACAGCAAATAAAGCCCATGCAAGGAATATAATCATGGCAGCAAAGGAAATGATCGGACTGGTCAGTAATGAGCTTAATGCACGGGATGGTATAAGCCATTTTGAAACCAGGATTGGTATACACACGGGACCTGTTGTGGCGGGTATTGTCGGGATAAAGAAATGGCAGTACGACATCTGGGGAGATACAGTAAATATTGCATCCCGCATGGAATCGATGTCAAAACCGGGAAGGATCAATCTTTCCGAAACCACCTGGCGGGAAATAAAGGATGAATTCCCCTGCGAATACCGGGGGGAAATTGAAGTAAAGAACCGCGGGCTGTTGAAAATGTACTTTTTGTTATAATGAAATAAATACAGAATTTCAATTGATGGACAATAAACTTCCTGGCAAAATAAACAGGCTTAGCAGAGAACTTAACGGGTAATACATGAAAACAAGTCGCACAGAAGCCTTTAGTGATGGGGTATTGGCAATTATAATAACCATTATGATATTGGAAATAAAAGTTCCGCTTGGCAATACCCTAAAGGACCTGGTGCCTATCCTGCCAAAATTTATGACCTACTTGCTTAGCTTTATTTATGTAGCTATATATTGGAATAACCACCATCACTTGTGGCAGGCAGTCGGCAATGTTAACGGCAAAATTTTATGGGCCAATTTGCATTTACTTTTTTGGCTTTCCTTATTCCCCTTTACCACAGGCTGGATGGGCGAAAATCATTTTTCGACCATCCCTGTTGCTTTATATGGATTCATTTTATTGATGGCAAGCATAGCGTGGTATATACTGGCAAGGATCATAATTATTGAAGAGGGTGAAAATTCAAAAATTGGAAGGGCCTACAAAAAAGATACTAAAACGAAAGTCTCTATGCTTCTGTATGCTACAGGAGTTGTTATGTCATTCGTTCAACCCATAATTGGCATTATTATTTATATAATTGTTGCAGCATTATGGTTTATCCCTGACAGGCGAATTGAAAATTCGCTAAAAAACCAATAGGATATCATAACCGATAAGACATGAAACACCTTCTTACTACGACAGCGGCAATTGAAGCTGGTACAGGCCTTGCGCTAATTGCATTTCCATCGCCCATGGCAACAATCCTGCTAGGTACACCAACCGATACACCTGTTGCGTTGACTGTTGCGCGTGCAGCAGGAGTAGCGATTTTCGCCCTGGCAGCCGTCTGCTGGCTTGTACGCAATGATGGCCAGGGCCACACTGTGAGAGGCTTAGTCAGCGCAGTAGCACTTTACAATGCAGGCATCATCGTAGTACTTGCGTATGGTGGAATAAACCTTGGACTGTCAGGTATTGGCCTTTGGCCAACGGTTGGGCTTCATGGTGCTATGGCGGCCTGGTGTGTCACGAACCTTCTAAAAAGCCATTCCCCTGGTGGCACTCCGCCACCACCTACTGTTTAGCAGTTTCATCAGATCCGCATTCTTACGTTGATTGTCATACGTGTAGCAAAGCTTCAAAAGAACAATTAAATAAAACACCTGGCATTCACCCGTTTAAAATATGGAAAACAGACCCAAAATAAAACTTAACCTATCTAACCTCGACAATATTTTAGAGTTGACAAGCAAAGTCCTCCTTGTTGTATTGTGGGCTTTGACACTTTTTACATATGTAAAACTTCCAGAAACAATTCCAATACATTTTAATGCTTCCGGAAAAGCAGACAATTTCGGAAGCAAAGCAACGCTCTTATTGCTGCCTTTTCTTGGAACACTATTTTATTTGGGTTTAACACAACTGAACAAGTATCCACACATTTTTAATTACATGACAAAAATTACTGTGGACAATGCACAAAAACATTATAGTACCGCTACAAGGATGCTGAGGTTTTTGAAATTAGCTGTTTTAATTATTTTTTCTTTATTAATCCTGTTAACCTATATGACAACAATTGGTTGACTGGCCTGACAAATACCAATACTGGAAATCTTTTATAAATATATTTTAGCACAATACGGCTCCCGCCATAATTAACTAATTATTCCCAACAAGATGAAACGACTGCTTAAAGTATTAAAAATTATAGCACTTAGTATACTTGCCTTGTTATTACTTTCCGCCATCGGCCTGCTCCTCTTCTACCAATCCATTTATACGGAAACACCATTGCCTCCCAAAACAGTGTCAAAAGTAACCCTTAACACTTCTTACAAATCGGATAAACCGATTTTATTGCCTGTACCACAAAGCGTGGAATGGACTGATAAGCATTTCACATTTCCTGCCATCATTCGTTTTAATGCTCCGGCTGAAGATGTGGAAATAATCAGGAAAATCTGTATGAACCATTTGAACACAAATGCTGAAGCCAACACTTCAGGTTCGATAAAATTTATTAAAAATAAAGCACTTGAAACGCAGGCCTATTACCTTTCTGTCCAACCCGGACAAATAAAAATTGAATACAATAGCCAGGAAGGGTTGTTTTACGCCCTTACCACTTTGAAGCAGTTAGCTAAACAATCCAATAACCAATTGCCTTGCGTAGAAATAAAAGACAAACCAGACCTGCAGGTAAGAGGTGCCTTACTGGACATCAGCCGCGGAAAAATACCAACCCTGCAAACATTGTACAGTATAGTTGATTTCCTGTCTGACTTAAAGTACAACCAGCTGCAGTTATACATCGAAGGTTTTCCTTTTGCTTATCCTTCCTTTAAAAATTTATGGGAGAAAACAGAAACACCATTGACTCCGGAGGAAATCAGGCAATTGGATGCCTATTGCAGAGACCGTTTTATAGAACTTGTTCCTAACCAAAATTCACTTGGTCATATGGATGCCTGGCTGGCAAAAGAGGAATATAGAAGTTTAGCAGAATGTCCCGAGGGCTATAAATTACTGGGCCTGATTGAAACAAAATCAACGCTATCCCCTACCAATCCAAAGAGCCTGGAACTGGTTAAAAAAATGAGTGAGGACCTGCTTCCCAATTTCACTTCCACGCAGTTTAATGTTAATCTCGATGAGCCTTTTGAATTAGGCAAAAGCAAAGAACATCCCGCCAGCCCTCAGGAAGTGGGCAAAATGTACCTGAATTATGTTAAGCAACTCAACAGTTATGTGAATAGCAAGGGCAAAACAATGATGATGTGGGGCGATGTATTGACCAATAACCCTGAGATCATCCCTGAGATACCTAAAAATATAACCTTGCTGGAATGGGGTTATGAAGCGGTACACCCCTTTAATAAATACTGCGCCAGGAATCAAAAAGCCGGATTTAAATACATGGTATGCCCGGGTACCAATACATGGACCTCCTTTACAGGCCGTACCAACGATATGATGGGTAATGTGGAAAATGCAGTAGGCAATGGAATAAAATATGGGGCAACCGGTATGTTGATGACCGATTGGGGTAATACGCCCCATTTGCAATATTTAACGGTAAGTTATGCGGGTCTGGCCTACGCTGCTGCACTCAGCTGGAATTTTGAAAGTAAGAACCAGGTAGCATTAGGCGACTATTTAAGCAAAGCTGTTTTTAAGGATACTACAGGCAGGATGGGTAACCTAGTATTAGAGGCAGGCCGTTACAACCAGTTTGAAGAATATCCGATGCTGGCGATGACTACAACAGGTATGTCATATTTGTTCGGATTTATGGATAAAACCATGATGGATGCTATCAGCAGGAAAATGCAAAAAGGAATTTTTGAATTTATTACTGATGTGGATTATAAACAATTTTACCTTAAAGGGTTTAAGAACCCGAAAGTATATAACGCCAGTGCGATACTGAATTTTGTTGATACGCTTGAGCAACAACTTTTAGTAACGCACCTGCAAACGCCTGAAAGTAACCTGGTTCTGGATGAATATAAAAATGGTCTTCGAATGGTTAAGTTGGGAGCAAGACTTAAGCAATACAATAATTATCACCTTCAGCAGGCTGATTCAATTAATAAAATCATATTGACAGAAATGAAACTGCTTTGTCCTGCTATTCTGCAGGAACATGAACGCTTATGGATGAACCGTAACAAAAAAAGCGGGCTGGACCAAAGTATGGAATCCATAAAAAAACTGCAGGTTCAAATAGATAAGGAACTTGAATTACTCAATAAAAATGGTATCACCCGCTGGTTACACAGAACTGGTGAAAAACTTATTAGTGCAGCAGCCGTTTTATACTTCAGGTCATAAGAAAGTGGACTAACCAGAAGCATATTATTGGGTGAGCACTGTCAGCATTTTTTTGCAGTTGTTAGGTTAATTTGTGAACCTAATGACCTGTAATATGAAAAAGCAAATGTTAGCATTATTAATGTTGGCTGCTTTACTTTCATGCAATCAACCCGGCAAGAAAGAACATGAACAAAATGCAGCAGTTCCCGTAGAGGCAGAAGACTCAACACTTATTACCGCCCGTAATATTTTCAAATCCCTTCCTGCTGTTGCAGAAAATAAGGAAAATGCAATCACTGAGCCGAAAGTTAAGCTGGGCAAGCTGCTCTACTATGACACACGGCTTTCCAAAGCGGGAAATATCAGTTGCAACTCATGCCATAACCTCAATACGGCTGGCGTGGATAACAAAGCAGTTTCACCAGGGGATGCAGGCAAACCCGGCACCCGTAATTCACCTACTGTCTTTAATGCAGCACTGCACAACATGCAATTCTGGGATGGCCGTGCCAAGGATGTGGAAGAGCAGGCTGGCATGCCAATTTTAAATCCTGTTGAAATGGCTATTCCACACAAAGGATTTTTGGTTGACCGCCTCAGCGGAGTTAAGCTGTACCAGGATATGTTTAAAGAAGCTTTCCCCGGCGAGGACAAACCCATTACATATGGCAACCTGCAAAAAGCAATTGGGGCTTTTGAACGCACGCTGCTTACACCTTCAAGGTTTGATAAATATATGAACGGCGACAAAAATGCGATTACAGCTGAAGAAAAAGCCGGGATGAATGTTTTCATTTCATCGGGATGCATTGCTTGCCACAACGGCGTGGGAATTGGCGGCGGATCACTTCAACGATTTGGCGTGGTAACTGATTACCGAACACTAACCAGGAGCAAAACTGAAGATGAGGGCCTTAAAAAAGTATCCAGCAAAAAAGAAGATAAAGATAAATTTAAAGTTGCCGGATTGCGCAATGTTGCCGGCACATATCCATATTTCCATGATGGCAGCATAGCCTCTTTAGATTCTGCAGTGATCATTATGGGCAAAGCCCAGCTAAATAAAAATTTATCAACCGAAGAAGTAAAACAAATCGTTTCCTTCCTGGATGCACTTTCCGGTGATGTGAATGCAGATGCAAAAACATTTCCACCCCAACTAGAAAAAAAATGAAAACTATTCGTTTCCTTATACCTGCCCTGGTGCTATTGACAACACAAATCCATGCACAGGATGAAAATGCTGTAGTTTCAAAGTTTGATTTTATCCCGGGTGAGAAAATTATTTTTTATGACGATTTCACGTCAGCAAACATCGGCGACTTCCCACCCTCCTGGAACACCTCGTCAAGCGGGGAAATTGTTACCATTGCCAAATACCCGGGCAGGTGGTTACAATTGAGTAAGGGCGGCTTTTTTATTCCAGAAGCTACGGAAAAATTTACGGACAATTTTACAGTGGAATTTGATTTTGTACCTATGGCTACCGGCAATTCAGAATATATGTTTGGCATTGATTTTTTACTTGTGTCCGGCACCCTGGACAATCCAAATGAAGGTGGTGCTATTCCAGGCAAGGCTGGCACAAAAATAACAGCGGAATATGACCAGGTTTACTGGACCAACTATTCAGAAAATGATGGCGGGTACAAGGATAAAGGGGGCGGTGCTTTCCAGTTTAAGATCGGGGAAAAATTCCATATTGCTTTCTGGGCACAGAAACAAAGGCTGAGGATGTACGCCAATCAAAACAAGATACTTGATCTGCCCCGCGGGTTAATTGCGGGATATACTTATAACATTTTCAGGATAGAAACAACGGATGAGGTGAACCCGATCATCAGCAATTTCAGGATCGCAGCAGGTCTTCCTGATACAAGGAACAAATTACTCACAGAAGGGAAACTGGTCACTTATGGAATCCAGTTTGACGTAAACTCAGATAAAATAAAACCTGAATCATACGCTACGCTCAAAGACATTGCACAGATCCTGAAAGATAATGCTTCGGTGAAAATAAAAATCGTCGGACATACCGATAGTGATGGGGATGATGTGTCCAATCTTGATCTCTCAAAACGACGTGCAGCTTCTGTAAAAACGATGCTAAACAGCAGTTTTGCCATTGACAACAGCAGGATGGAAACAGATGGAAAGGGCGAAACCCAGCCCATCGCTCCCAATGATAATGCCGTTAATAAAGCAAAAAACAGGCGGGTGGAATTTATCAAACAGTAACCATGAGCAAGGCATATCTCTTAAAGTCCTAATTTAGAGGTACACTTTTCGATGAAGATTTACGCCAACCCCATGAAATTTACTTTCCTGTTAACAACGGCAATCCTTTTACTGGCAGGCTGCCAAAGAAATCCAAAACAGTATCCTACTACCCGCCCAACTGAAACACTATCCATAGCTGATATTAAACTGCACGACTCCATCGAAGGTCTTTCACTTGATACAATATTCACATCCGGAAAGCAGACCTTACATATTCAGGCTAAACCAATTAATAATAACCTTGTTTGCCTGACCGCAACAACCGGTACTTTTCCCGCTTTAAATGATACGGTTTCCGGCATCGGACTGGCTAACCCCGAATTCCCTGACTTCAACAAGGACGGGCATCCGGATATCCTGCTAACCTACACGGGTAAAAACAATACTTACTTTCTATACCTGTTTGACCCGAAGACAAATAAATTAATAAGCGTTGACGGCTTCATTAACTATCCAAACGCTATCCAGCTAAAATCTAATCCACTTTATTATTACTCTTACCAAAGTGAAGGATGCAGCGACCTGAATTGGGGAAGTGACCTCTTCCGGATTACAAATTTCAGGACCTGTAAAATCGGGCATATGTATGGGAAAGGTTGTGACTTTAACGTACTTGAAAATCCACAGCTGATTGGCATATATAAAACCAATGGTAACAATGAACAAACAGAAACAATTATCGAAAAACTTCCTTATCGGAAATTCATTCCCCATAAGGAAGACAAGTGGGACTTCCTGGAAAAATACTGGAACAATAATTATCATAAATTCAAATAAGGCTTCTATCTTGAATTATGAAAAGTATCAGTAATCATTTTGTCCTTGTACTTTCCCTGTTTTTTACGGCGCAGCTGGCTTCTGCCCAGGTACATACTGTTCGTATCACATTGCCAAAAAATGCAGGAATGATTACGGAGCATGCAAGGCAGGTACTTGCAAATCAAATCACGAACCGCTGCGATGCCAAAATTGTTGACGGAAAAACTGCTGAACTGAATATTGAATTGGTTACGGAAACAACAGCCACTTCCGAATCGTTTAGAATTACTGGTGACGGGAAACCAAATATCAGGATTACAGGTAGTGATGAAAATGGATTGATTTATGGCATTGGCAAATTCCTCAGGTCATCGCGCTTCGACCAGGGTGGATTTACACCAGGTACCTGGCGTGGCAGCTCAGCACCTGCAGGTAAAGCACGTGGCATGTATTTCGCTTCACACTTCGGTAATTTCTACGAAGCTGCACCAATTGATGAAGTTAGCCAGTATGTAGATGAACTGGCTTTATGGGGTGTCAACTACCTGGTTCTTTATTTTCCGGAATTCCAATTCACAGGATTTGACGATGTTGCTGCACAGCAATTACTCACACGCCTGAAGTCAATCATGCATGTTGCCAAAGCCAATGGCATGAAAGTAGGGCTCCTCCAGGTGGCCAATGGCAGTTTTAAATCCACACCAAAAGAACTATTGAATATTCCTGTGCCGGATCAATTACACCGGCGCGGAGACTTTGGGGTCAATCTAAACCCGGCTATCCCGGAGGCACATACGGCACTCACCCGGCAATGGGCCTTACTCATGGATCAATTCAAGGATGTGGGACTGGATGTTATTGTCTATTGGCCATACGATGAGGGTGGCTGTGGCTGCAGCGAATGCTGGCCATGGGGTTCCCGCGGCTTTCCTAAGTTGAGTAATGACCTATCAAAAATATCACGTGACAAATATCCTGGAATACAGGTGGTGCTTTCAACATGGGTATTCGATACGCCGGAGGCCGGGGAATGGGAAGGTCTTTCAAAATACCTGCAAAAAGATAAAGGCTTGGTAAACTATATTATGGCTGATGCACACGAAGATTTTCCACGCTACCCGCTGGATAAGGGAGTACCGGGTGGCTTGCCACTCCTGAACTTTCCGGAGATCAGCATGTGGGGACAGGCCCCCTGGGGCGGATATGGTGCCAACCCCTTAACCGACCGGCTGCAACATCTCTGGAATGAAACTGAAAATAAACTGTCCGGCGGCTTCCCCTATTCTGAAGGTATTTATGAGGATATCAACAAGGTCATCTGCAGCCAGCTCTATTGGAATGGACAACGTTTTACAGCAGACATCGTGCGGGAATATATAGCGTTTGAATTTTCGCCCGATGTGGTGGACCAGGTTGCCAAAGCATTAGAAATATTTGAATCCAATCACGACAGGGAGCATATTAACACCAGCGCAAAAGAGGCGTTCCGCCTGATCGAAGATGCGGAGCAAAAATTAACACCCCGGGTACGTAAATCCTGGCGTTGGCGGATCCTGTACTTGCGGGCGCTGATCGATCGCGAAATGTTTGCAACAAAAGGAAAGCTGGAAGGTGAAACGCTCAAAAATGCTTTCAATGAATTAACTGCCATCTACCATGCAGAGCATGGCCATTCTATGCCTATCCACCCACCCGTAATCCAGTAGTTTTTATCTGCAGGTAATCCCGAAACAAAAAAGCATGAATCGTATTTATTGAGTTATGCGGCACATCCTCATTCTGGTTCAACACTTCTCCTAAGATGAAGGTAATTCAAAAGGCAAGTTGAAATCTACGATAACCACTTTGCTCCCGCCATTGATCCCAGGGAATACAGCAGGGCGTTCGAGGTATCAGTTATTTCACTACAATGCCACTTTAATGTTACCAGAATATTACCAATTCTGGCTGAAAGGCGATGGCGATAGTCCACTTATTTCAGTTAGATTTATACTCACCTAATAGCCTCATACTTAAAATGAGGGAGGACCTGAACGTATTGCAGGAAGCGGCCTTAACAAAAAGATTTTATGGACCTTGAATCATCAAGATTAAAATTCGTTGAAATCTCATGGGATGACCTGGAGGATATCCATAGACTCCATTCATTGCCCGAAGTTGATGAGTTTAATACACTTGGAATACCAGGAAACATAGAAGACACAAAAGAAATTATCCGTACCTTAATTGAAGGGCAAACTGAAACTCCCCGTAAATCGTATACCTGGAAAATAGTTAATAAAGAAACAAATGAATTTATCGGATTGGCAGGCATGAAACTTTCCTGTGACAAATTCAGGTTGGGGGAAATTTATTACAAGTTAATTCCAGGTTACTGGTACAAGGGATATGCAACAGAGACTGCTAAAACATTAATAAAACAGGGATTTGAATATTTCCATTTACACAAAGTGGAGGCTGGCGTTGCCACTGGAAATACAAGGTCAATAAAGGTCCTTGAAAAGGCAGGCATGATTCGGGAAGGCTTAAGAAGAAAAATACTTCCTGTCAGGGGCAAATGGATGGACAACTACCACTATGCAATTGTTGAAGATGATCCAAGGTAAACTATTTATAAATTTTAAACTTTAAAAAATGAAAAAGGTATTATTCTTAACCGGCGATTTTACAGAAGATTATGAAACCATGGTTCCGTTCCAGATGCTTGAAATGGTCGGTTACACTGTTCATACTGTTTGTCCTGACAAGAAAAAAGGCGAAATCATTAAAACAGCCATCCATGACTTTGAAGGTGATCAGACATATACTGAAAAACCAGGGCACAATTTCAAATTGAATTATAGTTTTACTGATATTAATGTCAGCGAATATGCCGGGCTTGTAATTGCCGGCGGACGTGCACCGGAATACCTGAGGTTAAACGAAAAAGTAATTGAAATTGTAAAACACTTTTTCACAACGAATAAGCCTGTTGCCGCAATCTGCCACGGCATACAAATTTTAACTGCTGCTGGTGTTGTGAATGGCAGAAAGTTAACTGCTTATCCCGCCGTTGGTCCGGAAGTAATCTTGGCTGGCGGGGAATTCCAGGCAATTCCGGTAGATGGGGCATTTGTAGACGGCAACCTTGTTACTTCTCCTGCATGGCCAGCCCATCCAGCTTTCATCAGGGAGTTCCTGAAAATTATGGGGGCAAAAATTGAGCTATAAAATTGCTGCCGGCAAAAGTGAAACAATGGTTCCTTAGACCTGGATTGCTTTAAATATAAATTTCATGGCGGAAAGTAACAGGGAAAGATTTGACTATATTATCATTGGGGCAGGTTCTGCGGGGTGTGTACTTGCAAACAGGCTTTCTGAAAATCCCGCAAATAAAGTACTGTTGCTTGAAGCCGGCGGACCGGATAAAAAAATGGAGATTGGTATTCCGGCTGCCTATGGAAACCTGCACCGGTCTGAAGTTGACTGGGGATTCTCAACAGAACCCCAGAGCCATATTAATAACCGGAGAATCTACCTGCCGCGTGGGAAAACCTTAGGTGGATGTAGTTCAACTAACGCCATGGCTTATGTCAGGGGCAATCATGCTGATTACGATGAATGGGAATCACTGGGTAATAAGGGATGGGGCTATAAAGATGTGTTGCCCTATTTCAAAAAATCTGAACACAATGAAGATATTACCAATGACTATCACGGGAAAGATGGCGCGCTAAATATTACTTTTGCAAAATATTTCCAAACACCTTTTGCACACGCGTTTGTAGATGCCTGTATTGAGCTCGGCATTCCGGAAAACAATGACTATAACGGAGCAAAACAGGAAGGCGCCGGTTTATTCCAATTTAGCATCAAAAATGGCAAACGGCATAGTACGGCTACTGCTTTTCTCAAGCCTGTGCTCAACCGCACAAACCTTACGGTCATCACAAAAGCAATGGTAAAGGAAATCCTGATCGATGGCAACAGGGCAACAGGTTTGGAATATATCACCTCAAATAACAATTCCCGGAAAGTATATGCATCCAAAGAAATAATATTATCGGCCGGGGCTTTCCAGTCACCGCAATTACTTATGCTTTCCGGTATTGGTGATGCCGAAACATTAAAAAGACAGGGCATTACCATTAAAAAGGAATTGCCCGGGGTTGGTAAGAATCTCCAGGACCACCTCTTCTTTTTTGTTTCAGGTATTTCAAAGCAACAGGAAGGGTTCAACCACCATCTAAAACCATTAAACCAGGTTGCTGATTTAGTAAAATATATGGTCAGTCATAAGGGCGTGCTGACCTGCAGTCCGCTTGAAGCTGTTGCTTTTTTGGGCATTAATGGCGACTCAAACGTAAACCTCCAGTTTCATTTTGTACCGCTTCACGTTGGGAATGACTATAAAGCAGATGTTTATAATCCTGCAACCTATCCAAAAAGAGATGGGTTCTCCATTTTGCCCACGCTTATAAAACCTAAAAGCAGGGGGTATATTGGGCTGAAATCTGCATATCCGGGGGATGCCCCCTTAATTCAACCTAATTTCCTTTCCGAAGAAGATGACCTCAAGACACTTGTAGCCGGGGCAAAAAAGGCATTAGAGGTATTGAATGCAAATGCTTTCAGCCCCTATCTGCATTCTATCTCCGCCCCTATGGATCAATCGGAAGCGGGTATTATTGAGCATATCAAAAAATCAGTAGAAACGGTATACCACCCGGTTGGTACCTGCAAAATGGGTAATGATACCATGTCCGTGGTGGATGATCAGTTGCAGGTCCATGGCATAGAAGGATTGAGGGTGGCAGATGCATCCATTATGCCGACTATAGTGGCAGGCAATACAAATGCCGCTGTAATTATGATAGCTGAAAAAGCTGCTGATATATTACTTCGATAGGTAACATTTATTTCAACCTGCTTTCACACCTAAACAACCTAATATATGCAACCAAGAATCTATAAAGGCAACCTGGGCCTGGTATATCTATCATTAGTCCCAGTTATAACTGCCATATTAGGTTTTGGCATTGGTCACATCAATTATAGAATTTACTTGCCATGCTGGATTCTAAATGTATGCCTGATGGTTACGGCCGCATGGTTTCTAGGTCTTAATGTAATCAGGAAAAATGACCTTGAAAAGAAGCATCTTGCTTTTGGTGCATTTTTCCTGGTTATTCCCTGGATACTTGTTTCCATTTTTTTTGGGTTCGGCCCACCTCCTGGAAATGCAAAAGAATGGGTAGCGACAGCTACTGAACAACAGGTAAGATATTCTATACTGGTAATTGCCGGAGTCTTTATCGCTTTTGGATTTGCTGTGGTCAGGGAAAGATTAAAAAATAAAGGGGAATTTTTTTATTCCCTTTTGGGCTTCCTTTCTATAATCATTGCAATTCCCCTCTTTATCATTAATATGTTATTCTGGGGATTTTTTTTAACAGAAACATTCAGGATATTAGTCGCATCAACATCGGATAAGACGCCTGAATGGTTCATGCCCGTCAGAAGCTTTTTTGGCTTGATATCAATAGTTGAAGTTTCACTAACCTATCTTGCAATAGCGGCCCTTGCTGCATCACTTAAATTGACCGGCTGGTTCGGCAAAATACCATCACTGATTTATATAATAATGAGTTTATCGGCTTTTATAATCATTGTATTATCAGCCTTCGGTCGCGAACCATTTGCCCAGGCAGGTTTTGCATTATCCATTCCTGCCATTCCATTTGTTATGCCCTATTTTATTGGCATAAATTTATTGAGACGGGCAGGTAATTAATCATTTCCAATACTTGGAACTATTTGACCCAAAAATCAGGTCTATTGAAAAAGCATCACCGCTAAGATTTGAACCACCATGAGTGGTGTAATTTATAGCGTTATAACGGGCCTGGAGACCAATATAAAAATGGTGGCTGATATAATAATTGAAACGTAATCCCAAATTTGCATTAAAGGAGCCGATGGTCAGGTTACTGCTATAGTAGGGATCGTAATAATAATAATTATAAGGATCCGGGGAAAAATCAAAACCGTCGTACCCCATACCAGCCATGAGCCCGAAATCATACCTTTTTTCTGAAACCAGGTAATAAGCATAATCCAGGCCTATGTACCCCCCGAAATAATAATCAGTTGAATCAAGGTAGCCATTTACTTTAACTGCGTATGGATTGGCACTGTGCAAATAGCGGAATTGCAAGGTTAAATCCAGCTGATGATGCAAATTCCTCATGCCAACCTGTAAACCAAAAGAAGGATGGACACCTAATGTTGTCAGGTGGCCGGTAGGAATCCATACGCCGGTGCTTAAAGCTAGATTCGTCCTTGGCTGGTTTCGTTCCCGCTCATACATTTTTTCTACCATTGCTGAAAATTCAGGATAAGCCTGGGGGTTCATTTCAATTTCTTTCTGGGGATTGCTGATTTCGCCGCTCAGGACTTTGCAAATAAATTTTTCATTATCACCCAGCTTCCTGTTTTTTAGTAAAAGCAATGCCCATGCTGAACTAAACCTGTAAAATGCATTTTTAGGTACTTCATACCGGGCGGGAGATGGAAAATACCTGGCATAATCATTTAACAATACAAGTGTAGAACCATCAATATCCTTTCCTAAGGTGAATTTCCTTTCTTCAATATCAAGTAACATCCGGGTAATACTTAACTCTGGCATACCTGAGCATGATCTTTCCCATAGGTCAACAGCCCTGTCCAGGGAATCGAGCGATTTTTCCCTGTACAATTTCGGCAGTACATCCATTGCATTCATGAGCATTGTCTGGCAATCAGGATGGCTTTTAGTCATTTGCTCCTCTATCGTCTGGGCAAATAAATAACCGGTACTACAACTTAAAACAAGCAGGAATAATATTTTGAAACGCAGGGCTTTCATAACTTATGCTTCTGCAAATTAGGCAAATCAAACAAGGCGAAAACTGACGAAAATCATATAAACAGCTAATAATATAAATAGCCATGGTAAAGCGTTTGATCATGAAGGTGCAGCCCAGGCGGGAATTACTTGTTCCCTTTGGCGATTATAGTAAAAACGATATTGTTTTTGGAGCAGGGCATTTCCCCGTTTAAATAATTGAATAATAATGTATATGTTTAAAAGCAAAATAAACTTCGCTTATATGTGACAGAGCTGGCGAAGGCGCAGGCTTAAATAACAAATTCCATGAAATCCATATCCAGGCACTCAAAAAATTCAGAAATATTAAAAATCAATAACCCATTATAAAAATGAAAAAAGTTGTAATTATAACCACTGCACTTTTATTAAGTGCCACTTGTTTTTGCCAATCAAATAAGAAAGATGAAAACATAAGGGAATTACTGAATCTTACCGGAGCCTCAAAGGTGGGTATTCAGTTGATGGGTAATATGTTTGATGCTTACAAAAAGCAATTACCCAATGTTCCGGCTGAGTTCTGGGATGAAGTAATGAAAGAAGTTAAAGCAGAAGAAATAACAGAATTGGTTATACCAATTTATGCCAAATATTATACCGAACAGGAGATATTGTCATTAATTGAATTTTACAAATCACCACTTGGTAAAAAGGTTATTGAGTATATGCCCCTTATCTCGCAGGACTCATTTAGTGTTGGACAGGATTGGGGCAAGAAATTAAGTGAACGGGTTATTAGCAGGCTTAAACAAAAGGGCTATATACAAAACGGATGACATGCTTTCTAAAATAAGAATCCAGGCAACAATAGCGGGCATTTAAATTAGTATAAATTGAACATTTTGTTTGTATGACCATTCAACGAAAAATAAAGGTTTTCAATATCATTGCTATTTCCCTTTTGGTATTGCAAATATTGAGCTATTTAGGCCAAATGGGTAAATCGCCTGAACCAGTTGCGGAACAATCTGAGCTTATAGGATATTACCTTGGTTATAATATACTCATAATAATCTCAATCATACTATTCATACGTGTATCTAAACTTAAAAAAAGCTGAAGAAACTTGAGCAGGATGCAACTATTAATTCGACAGGTAATCCTTAGAAATACACTATTTATTACTTAAGGTTTTATAACTTTAAGACAGTTCTCCTTTGTACTTCATATTAACCAATGCTTATGCCTACCTATAATTTAAACATCAATAACAAGCCATACAAAGGGGTACCTGCGGATCCCGATACACCTTTGCTCTGGGTGTTGCGTGACATACTCGATCTTACCGGAACCAAGTTTGGCTGTGGTGTCGGAAGCTGTGGCGCATGCACAGTGCTTTTCAATGGCAAGGCTGTCCGCAGCTGCCAGTTGCAAATCCAGGAAGTTGGTTATGCAAAGATCACCACGATTGAAGGGCTTAGTGAAGATGGATCACACCCGGTACAAAAAGCCTGGGAGAAAGTCGGGGTGCCACAATGCGGCTATTGCCAGCCAGGACAAATGATGACTGTTGCAGGCTTACTCAATTCGAATAAGCAGCCAACAGAAGAACAGATCAATTCCGCGATGTCGGGCAATCTCTGCAGGTGCGGAACCTACCACAGGATCAAAGCAGCAATACTGGAAGCTATAGCAAAATAAAGCCATCATTCCCCAAAGTGGATGGGGCCTTAATATTTTATATGAACACCAAATTGCAAAGACGCCAGTTTATCAAAATCAGTTCAGCCGCCGGCGGCAGCCTTATCCTTGGCATGCTCCTGCCACAGGCTTGTAAAACAGGCACCAAAGCGGAAGTATGCGACCCGCTGCAGCCCATGCCCTACCTGAAGATTGAATCAACAGGTTATATCACTATATATTTTGCCCGCGCAGAAATGGGACAGGGCGTGAATACATCGCTGCCCATGATCCTGGCGGAGGAACTAGATGCAGACTGGAGCAAGGTGAAAACAGACTTGCTGCCATTCGGCGTAACGATTGACAGGCCCGACAAACCTTCATCTGGTGGCTACTACACCACTGGTGGCAGCCAGAGTGTTATAACCGACTGGAACGAAATGCGCAGGGTGGGTGCCACCGCAAAAGCAATGCTGGTAAGCGCTGCGGCAAAAAGGTGGAATATTCCCGAATCCAAATGCAATACAGCCAACAGTGTTGTGTATAATACAAAAACAAAGGAAGGCTTTACTTATGCTGAACTCGTTTGCGATGCCATAAAGTTGCCCATTCCAAAAGAAGTGAAACTAAAAGAGACCAAAGATTTTACCCTCATAGGCAATGCAGCACCAAAGAAAAACCTGGGAAGCATTATCACCGGCAAAACGAAATATGGCATCGATGTTAAAGTTGACGGGATGGTTTATGCAGTTGTTGAACGCTGCCCCGTACTGAATGGAAAAGTGAAATCATTCGATGACAGCGCCTGTAAAAATATAGGCGGTTATATTAAAGCAATACAATTCGAAGGTTCGGGTATGCCCATGCATATCCATGCTGGCGTGGCTGTGCTTGCAACGAATGTATGGAGCGCCATGAAGGCGAGGAAAGTTTTGAAAGTGGAATGGGATGAAGCCGGACATGGCAATGAATCAACAGAGGAACTGTTTAAAACCTTTGAATTAAAGTCGAAGAATACCCCTTTAATAGAAGTTTACAAGAAAGGCGACCCGGGTAAAGTGAAAGCTTCTGCTGGGAATACATTAGAGTCGGCATTTGCTGCGCCATTTCTTGCACACGGAACCATGGAACCCATCAATTGCATCGGTCATGTGCAGAAGGGGAAAGCCGAATTCTGGTGTGGTAACCAGTGGCCAGAATTTGCCCCACCAACCCTTGCAACCGAACTGGGCATAGACGAAAAAAATATAAAGATCAACCTGGCCTATATCGGCGGTGGATTTGGAAGAAGGCTGTTTTTCGATTATATCCTTGAAGCTGCAAAGATTGCAAAGCAATATGACAAGCCGGTAAAAGTCATCTGGGACAGGGTTGACGATATCCGCAACGATGCATTCAGGCCAGCCAACTATCACCGTATGAAAGCATCATGGGATGATGCCGGCAAAATTTTATCATGGCAGCACCATTATGTTGGCTGCTCTATCAACCTGATGCTGGAAGGACCCGGCGCTAAAGTTGTCGGGGACATGACCGGTGGCGCCATGTCTGATTTCTGGTACGATATTCCAAATGTAAAAACCGGGTTCACACATGTTGACTTTAACCTCAGCCGCGGATGGCTGCGTGCCGTGGAAATTAATATCAATGTTTTTCCAATTGAATCATTTATTGACGAATTGGCCCGCAAACTGAAAAAGGACCCGGTCCAGTTCCGCCTCGACCTGTTATCCACGATGCCAAAGCGCATGACTGAATTTCCTTTCCAGGACCCGCAGCGCATTGCAGGCGTACTGAAACTGGTTGCGGAAAAAATCGGCTACGCACAACCACTAAAACCCAATCATTTTATAGGTGTCGCCACTCACCATTTCTCCTTCTGCCCTACTTATGTTGCACATGCAATAGAAATTGAAATGTTTGCACCTAAAAAATTCAGGATAGTTAAAGTAGTTGCAGCGGTTGACTGTGGCATTGTAGTAAATCCCGATGGATTGCAAAACCAGCTGCAGGGTGGACTTGCCTTTGCACTTACACAGGCATTGAAAGGCGAGATCACAGTAAAAAATGGCCGCGTTGAGCAGGATAGTTTCTTCAATTACGAATTGCTGCGTTATCCTGAAATGCCACCCGTTGAAGTGCATGTAGTTAACAGCACAGAACCCTGCGGTGGTATCGGCGAAGTAGGTATGCCCACAGTTGCCCCTGCACTCTGCAATGCCCTGGCCGCAGCGGGTCACAGGCCCTACCGCCTGCCATTGAAGAAAGACGGATATGAGTGGGTGTAAAGGCGCACAGGCTTAAATGATCAAAACAACAGTTCCGGCAATAATCAACACTGCACCAATGGCGGTTTTTATGCTTAATGCTTCTCCCAAAAAAATAACAGATAACACAATCGTTAATGCCACACTCAGTTTATCAACCGGAGCTACCTGGGATACTTTGCCCATCTGCAAGGCTTTAAAATAAAATATCCAGGAAAGGCCGGTCGCTATACCGGAGATAATTAAAAAGAAGAGATTTTGCTTTGACAGTGTTGAAATTCCTTTGGTTTCGCCCTTCGCTATAACGATGCCCCATGCCACGATCAGGATAATAATAGTACGTATGGCAGTTGCCAGGTTTGAATTTACCCCTGTTATTCCAACCTTGGCAAAAATGGCAGTAAGTGAAGCGAATAAAGCGGATAACAAAGCATAAATCCACCACATATATTATAGTTTTAAATTGATGTGTAATTATTACTATACTTTTAAAAAAACCGGTTAAAAGCCGGCAACAAAAATTAATGTTATGCAGATAAGAGGATTGATTTTCTTTCTATTACTCGTAAGCAATATTGGATTTGCGCAAAGCAAAATTAAAAAAGCAGTATTTATTATCGCCGATGGAATACCTGCGGATGTTATAGAAAAATTAAATACCCCGAACCTGGAAATAATTGCAGGTAAAGGTAAATATATAAGGGCTTATGTGGGTGGTGAAAAAGGAGGCTACTCCCAAACTCCCACTATATCCGCAAATGGTTACAATAGTTTGCTGACTGGCACCTGGGTGAATAAACACAATGTTTGGGACAATGATATTAAAGCACCCAATTACAATTATTACAGTATTTTCCGGATAATTAAAAATGCTGACCCCAAAAAAAAGACAGCTATATTTTCCAGCTGGACGGATAACCGGACAAAGTTGCTGGGAGAAGGTTTGCCCCAAACAGGCAACCTGAAAATTGATTATGTATATGATGGATATGAACTGGACACTGTGAAATTCCCGCATGATAAAGAAAGCAACTATATGTCCCTCATAGATGAGCAGGTTGTGAATGCAGCTGCCGCATGTATAAAAGAGAAAGGACCGGACCTGAGCTGGATATACCTGGAATATACAGATGACATGGGACATCGCTATGGCGATAGTCCCCAGTATTACAGTGCCATCGAAAAAATGGACCAGCAGGTGGGCCGTGTCTGGAAAGCCTTGCAATACAGGCAACAGCATTTTAATGAAGAGTGGCTTATTTTCATCACTACAGATCATGGACGAGGAGAACAAAACGGTAAAAACCATGGAGGCCAATCAGCACGCCAGCGCAGCACCTGGATGGTTACCAACCAGGCCCGGGTAAATGCATATGCGAAGTATTTTACCCCGGGCATTGTTGATATTACGCCTTCAATTGCAAGGTTTATGAATGTCAGGATCCCAACGGAACAGTTGCGCGAAATTGACGGGCAACCCATTTTTGGGAATATATCTATTGCCGGTTTCCAGGCAAATTACTTCCAGGGCTTGCTTGATTTGTCCTGGAAAGCACTGGATGAAAATGGCAAGGCAAAGGTTTGGATCGCAACCACCAACAACTTCAGGGAAGGCAAAGCAGATAACTACCAGTTACTGGCCGAAGTAAATATTAAAGATGGACATGCACTGGTTCCTGTTAAAAACATGCCATCCTCCTTTTACAAAATTGTTATGGAAGCCCCTGGTAATACCGTAAACAAATGGGTCATTGTTGAGTGATTTTTTAATTATTCCCTTCAGGAAAGCATATTTTATATAAAACAACCCGGGGACATTGACATTAAACTTTTGAAGAAAATGATTTCACGCTATGTATAGCAGGTGAAACGATTAAACAAGTAAATTCAGGCATTGGTTTCGCCCCGACAACCAAAATAAGCCTTAAATATGACAGCAATCACTAAAACCAGGATAGAATCGATTGATTTGTTAAAAGGGTTGGTGATGGTCGTGATGGCGCTTGACCATGTCCGGGATTATTTTCATTATGCTGCTTTTATGTTTGACCCGGCAGACCCGGTACAAAGCAACTTGCCCATTTTTTTTACAAGATGGATAACACATTTTTGTGCACCAACTTTTAGTTTTCTGGCAGGCTTATCTGCTTACATGGTTGGTAAAAGGAAAACAAAAAATGAACTGTCCCTATTTTTAGTAAAACGGGGACTATGGCTGGTGTTTATCGAGTTGACAATCGTAGGTTTTGCCTGGACATTTGATATTCAATTCAGGACTTTCTTTCTGGGTACCATATGGTCATTGGGTATCAGTATGATTATTTTAGCTGCTGTTATCCACTTCCCCAGAAACTATATACTCTTCTTCAGCCTGCTTCTTATTTTTGGTCATAACCTTTTTAACAACATCCATTTTCCAGGAAACATTTTATGGGCGTTAATGCATGAACAACTATTTTTAAAATTATCGGATCATACCATGTTGGCAATTATTTACCCGGTAGTTCCCTGGATTGCAGTAATGCCATTAGGATATTTTTTCGGTTCATTTTATGACCAATCAGTCGACAGTTACAATAGAAAAATTACATTTAACAGGATTGGGGTTGCTGCCATAGTGCTATTTTTAATTTTAAGGTTCACAAATCTGTATGGTGACCCAAAGCCATTTGAACACTACGATACCCTGTCTAAATGCCTTATTTCTTTTTTCAATCCCACTAAGTACCCACCATCACTATTGTATTTATTAATGACTTTAGGAGCTGCGTTCCTCTTTTTGGCAAATACTGAAAAACTTAAAGGAAAAATGGTGAATTTCTTTTGCACATTCGGCAGGGTTCCGTTCTTTTATTATATCCTTCACCTTTACCTGCTGCACATCATGGCAATGCTATTTGCCCAGCTGACCGGTTTTGGCTGGCAAAAAATGATACTTTCTACTTTCATTGCTTTTGAACCGGGCATGAAAGGATATGGCTTCAGTCTCTGGGTCGTTTACGCCGTTTGGATCGCGATCATTATCCTGTTATATCCATTATGTAAAATGTTTGACAGGTATAAACAAATGCACAAAGAAAAATGGTGGTTGAGTTATTTGTAAATGTCAAACCCAATTAAATTACCTAAAAATCTGGCCTGTAAAATGAAAATAAAATTACTATTACTCAGCATAACCTTAACCAGTCAGTTATTTGCTCAATCCTATGAAAAAATTCATCGTAAAGCAATTGTTGTGGATACACACAACGACATATTGATGAAGGCTGCTGATAAGGGAATAGTGTTTGACCAGGACCTCACCGGGAAAACAAACAGTGATTTAGCCCGGTGGAAAAAAGGCGGGCTGGATGTCCAGGTATTTTCTGTGTATTGCGATGGTGATTTGAAAAACCCATATGACTATGCGAACAGGGAAATGGACAGCCTCGATGCTGTAGTAGCACGCAACCCGGATAAGATTGTAAAAGTCGCCGGTTATGCAGAACTGGTAAAAGCAGTGAAGCAACATAAAATTGCTGCTATGTTTGGTGTGGAGGGCGGACATATGATAGAAGATGATCTCAATAAATTAGACGCACTCTATAAACGTGGGGCAAGATATTTAACCTTAACACATAATATAGCACCTTCATGGGCTACCAGTGCTGCGGATGAAACGACTAAACCAGCCCTGCCGCACAAAGGACTTACGGATTTTGGCAGGCAGGTAGTGCAGCATATGAACGAGCTCGGAATGATTATAGATGTGAGTCATGCGGGTGACCAGACTTTCCGGGATGTAATTGAGACTACAAAAAAACCAATTATTGCTTCGCACAGCTCAGTATACAGCCTTGTGCCACACCGGCGAAATTTAAAAGACGATCAGATAAAAGCTATCGCAAAAAATGGTGGTGTGATCCAGGTAAACTTTAATCCCGGGTTTATCGACAGCAGTTATGACAAAAAAGAAACTGCCTTTCTTAAAAAGCACGCTGCAGAAAATGATTCCCTGCTGAAAAGCGGCTTGACAGACTATTATGCCGTTGATTACCTGTATGGTAAATATGCAGATGAGGCAAACACGATGCGGCCACCTTTATCTATGGTGATCCGGCATATTGAATACATCATCAAACTGGTAGGTGTTGATTATGTAGGCCTTGGCTCCGACTTTGATGGCATTAATCTTACACCGCTTCAACTGGATGATGTTACCACTTATCCGCTAATAACAAAAGCGCTTGTTGAGAAAGGCTATAGTAAAAAGGACATAACTAAAATTCTCGGAGGTAATTTTTTAAGGGTATTAAAAGCGAATGAGGAAAAATAAGACTGTAGAAAATACATACCACCAAAATGAAACTGTTAACAAAAGAAATGCAGGAAGCCATAACACCAGCAATGGCTTTGGAATTATTAAAGGAGGGGAACAAACGGTTTGTAAACAACCTGAAGATTAACCGGAATCTTTTGCAACAGGTAAATGAAACCTCTGACGCGCAACATCCTTTCGCAGTAATTCTTAGCTGTATTGACAGCCGGACATCAGCCGAATTAATTTTTGACCAGGGACTTGGTGATATCTTCAGTATCCGGATTGCCGGCAACATTATTAATGAAGATGTATTAGGCAGTATGGAATTTGGCTGCAAGGTAGCGGGGGCAAAAATTATAGTTGTGTTGGGCCACACTAAATGTGGCGCAGTAAAAGGTGCCTGCGATCACATGGAAATGGGTAACCTGACCGCGTTGCTCACCAAAATAAGACCTGCGGTTGACGATGAAACGCAGACGAAAGAAAACCGTAATTCGAATAATCCAATCTTCGTGGAAAATGTAGCAACTATTAATGTTAAGCGGACGGTTAAATCAATCATGGAAAGAAGCCCAATCCTGAAAGAGATGATTGAAAGCGGGCAAATCGGAATTATTGGCGGTTCTCACGATATTACAACAGGTATAGTAACATTTTATCCTGAAACTATGAACCTGGGTTCGCAGGTTATTAATGGGTAACCTGTGCCGTTAAAATTAGTTTGGCCGGCACTGCTTACTGGTTTTGCTTACGTCCGAAGTATTTCTTTTTTAGCTCTTCATAAGCTACTTTTTCTTCAGGGGTCATCGTCATTTCATAATTCGGCGGCAGGTCCAATCTTTCCTTTTCAAGTCCCGGTGCCCAATCTATCAGCTTATTCTCTCCCCTTCTGTTCTTCCTGATATCAAATTTATCATAGAGCTCGCCATTAGCAGTATAGGCTTTCACCCTGATCTTATTCTTTTCCACCACTACCCGCTGGTACAACTGGGTATTGGCAGCCGCGCGCTGCACCCAGGGTGTAAGTGCCGGTCGATACATTTTCGGCCCGCTTACCGAAACCACATAAACCGGCCCTTTGAGTGGCTGTCTTTTGGTTTGGGGTGAAGTTTCCGCAACACCCCGGCCGTAGGTATGGTCATGGCCAGTCAACACCAGGTCCACCTTATACTTCCTGAACAAGGGTTCAAGGGCATCGCGCAAACTGTTGTTATCGCGACCTACCCCGGCCGAAAATATGGGATGGTGCATAGTGATAATGGTCCACCTGCTTTTATTTTCTTTCAACACTTTTTCAAGCCATTGCACCTGGAGGGCGCTATCAGATGCATATTCCAGGATCAGCTCGCTGCTGAGGGATATTAGTTTTACATCCTGGTAATCGACAGCATACACCTGCTCTTCAAGTCCCGCAGGGCCATTTTCCGGAAGGTTGAATGTCGGCCGCCAGTGTTTGGTGAGGGTCTCATGCTTATTGTCATCCAGGTAAAACTCGTGATTCCCTGGTGTGGCAAAGGAAGGCACCATGGCATGCATCCAGCCCCCGGCATAGAACCATTCACCCCATTCCCTATCCGAATTGGCGCGGTTGATCAGGTCGCCGGCATGCATCAGGAAAGCGGCGCCGGATTCCTGCTTATAGGCCTGGCGGATGGTACGCGACCACCACGTTTTATGGTCATTCTGCGAATCGCCCATATAAAGAAAAGAGAAAGGTTTAAACCCTTTTTCGGCAGTACGGAACTGGATCCATTCAGACCGGTGTTTTGCATCCCCCACGCGGTACATATATACAGTGCCCGGTTGCAGCTGCCTGAATTTCACCCCGAAATAGTGTGAACGAATACCCTGCAACACCAGGGGTTCCGGGGCGGACTTAAAGGTCAGAGCACCCACTGCATCAGGTGAAGGCCCGGCAATTGCCAGTTCGGCATAAGCTTCCTGCACGGTTGAGTCCATGCGCCAGGAAACCGACATTGCCGTTGCAGGATCCTCCGCAATGGATAACAGTATCCGGTCGGGAACTGCGGTAGCAGGATATTCTTCTATCGTTTGAGCAATTGCGTTAGTAGCAACGGAAAACCATGCCAGCAAAAGGAACAGAAGTCGCATAGGGCGCATTTATACTTTTAAATTTCCCGGGAAATCAACAAAGACTGGCGGCCATTCTGGCCAGGCGGCAAATTTAAGTTGAAATCTGCTACAATTCCCCTGGTCACAAATTTTTAACCCTGGCTGGAATTTGTTGGGTGATTTATTATTCTTACCTTCTGTATAGGATGATCCTGGATTGATTCTTACCATAAAATATTTTGGCCATGAAAAATTCAAAATGCCATATGTTCAGGCTGATTGCTTTGCATGTTTTCCTGGTAACATTTGCTTGCGCTACTGTGGATTGCAATGCCCAACAGGGTCCCCACCAGTCATTGCTGGCGCTTTCTAAAGCCAACCATACCCTGGCTATTGTGGATCCCGTTTCCTTAAATGTTATTGCCCGCATTCCTGTTGGCGAAGACCCGCATGAAGTGGTTGCCTCTGCAGACGGAAAGACTGCTTACGTCTGCATTTATGGAGGGGGTAGCTTTCATGAAATAAATATCATTGACCTTGTTGCACAAAAACCTTTGCAAAACATTGATACAAGGCCACTGTTCGGCCCGCACGATATAACATTTGTAAATGGCAAGGCATGGTTTACTGCTGAAGGTTCCAAAGCTGTTGGCCGCTATGACCCTGCAACAGGAAAACTTGACTGGAGTATGGGTACGGGCCAGGACAGGACACATATGATCCACGTTACTGCCGACGGCAAAAAGATATACACGACAAATGTCTCTTCCGGAACTGTGAGCATTCTTGATTATACAATTATACAACCCGGAAAAATGGCGCCTCCCGGTGCTAAGCCCCACGAGGATTGGGTGCAAACTGTTGTGCCGGTTTCCAGGGGTTCAGAGGGATTTGATGTATCGCCCGATGGCAGTGAGTTATGGACCGCAGCAAGTGAAGATGGGACTATTGCCATTGTTGACCTGAGTGCAAAAAAACTGGCAGCGAAAATTGATGCGAAAGTTTTTGGTGCTAACCGGCTGAAGTTTACACCGGATGGAAAGCTGGTTTTCATTTCAAGCCTTCAAAGCGGTGACCTGGCTATTTATGATGCCAAATCGCATAAGGAGATCAAACGACTGAAATTAGGCCATGGAGCAGCGGGAATCCTTATGGATCCTAATGGTTCACGGGCGTTTGTTGCCTGTTCGGCTGATAATTATGTGGCTGTTATTGACCTTAAAACTTTAGAAGTTACCCAACACATTGATGTAGGTGGAGTGCCTGACGGACTTGCATGGGCAATCCGGCCCTAACGCTGCATACAGCATGATTTTCGTCATTTATCCTGACAGGTATAATAGCTATTTTTGGACCAAAAGAAAGCATGAAAATCCTCATTATTTACGGCACTACTGAAGGCCATACCCGCAAGATTGCGCGATATATGGAAGATGTCCTGAAAGATGCTGGTCATATTGTGACAATTGCCGATGCTGCAGATAATCCCCCTGCGCCGGATGGTTACGAAGCCATTTTGATTGGCGGCTCAATCCATATGCATAAATACCAGTCCGCGGTGGCGCATTATATCACTGCTAATGTTTCCTTATTAAATAAAATGCCGGGGGCCTATTTTTCGGTATGTCTTGCAGTAGCTTCAGATATAAAGGAAGAACATGATGAAGCGCAAAAGATAGCAAACGACTTTTTACTGCAAACCGGGTGGAAGCCTTTGATGACTTCACAAATTGCCGGCGCACTGAAATACACGCAGTATGACTTTTTCAAGCGCATGATTATGAAAATGATTTCAAAGCGGGAAGGTCGTGTTACTGACACTTCGCAGGATTATGAATATACCGACTGGGAAGCAGTCAAATTATTTTTAAAAGAGTTCATTGGTAAAGCATCCCAAAAGGCATGAATTTAGTAATGAGGGGCAGGCCATCCTAACCTCAATTCCCGCTAACAATAAGCATACAAATTGTTATAATTTCCAGTATAACGAGCAGTTAACATGTTTGCATTAAACTAATTATTCCTTTTATAGCCTGGCATCCCAAATAACCCAAGCTCATGTTTAAAAGCATTCTTAGCGCAGCCCTGCTCATCATTTCACTAACATCTGCCTCTGCACAGGACTATGTACCGGAAGCAAAATGGCATGCTAAACAAACGGTAATTGACGGCAGCAACAGCGAGTGGGCAAAGCCCTTTAATTTTTTTGACGGTTCCACTGGCTTCATGTTTGCTATTGCCAACGACAGCTCCAACCTTTATTTAAGCTTCACGTGCAATGACGAAATGAAAATGCGAAAGATGATGCGTGCAGGCTGGAAATTCGAGCTTTCTTCCAAAGAGAAACACAAAAAGTTCAGCGCCAGGCTTGCTATTCCGGAGCGCCAGGCACAAAGCTCCGAAAATAAAACTGCCCCGAAAACCGACTGGCACTACCAAAACGATTTGGGCAGCCTGGTAAGAACATACAAATTAATGTGTACCAATATTGTGGCAGATGGCTTCAAGACAAAAAACGGAATGCTGCCTGTTTTTGATACCTCAGGAATACAAATGGGCATAGGCACTGACAGTATTCAGGGTATCATTTACGAAATAGCCATACCTTTCAAAGAGCTTTTTGATAAGGACGCGCTTAAACTCAACGAGGAACTTACTTTAAGTGTCACAGTAAATGCCATGGAAGCTTCGTCAGCAGGCGGCAGGCCCCAGGAAGGAGGACATGGCGGTTACGGTGAACATGGAGGTCATGGTGGCCATGGTGGATATGGAGGAATGGGCGGAGGGCAGGGAAAATATGGAAGTATGACCCCGGAAGCCAGGGCTGACATGACAAAAAGCGCTTCGTTTAAGCAGAAATTCAAATTGGGAAACTCCTGAAAAATTACAACCTGATTAGCATTGGGATCCCCCGCTTAATTATTTCAAAGTAAACCAAGCATTATGTCATATTGTTTTTATATAGAAACAATGCAACCGGAAGAAAGAAAGCTGCTGCACAAAAATTATCACGATAATCATTACGGCTTCCCGATTCACGATGATAACGAGTTATTTGGCAGGCTGGTTATGGAAATCAACCAGGCAGGATTGAGTTGGGAAACTATATTGAAAAAGGAATCCACATTCAGAAAAGCTTATAGCAATTTCAATATAAAAAAAGTTGCAGCATATACAGAAAAAGACAGGGACCGGCTTTTAGCAGACGCTGGAGTAATAAGGAATAAATTAAAGGTAAATGCGGCAATCGAGAACGCAAAAACCATTCTTCTCCTGCAAAAAGAATTCGGCTCATTTGAAAAATGGCTGGATCAGCATCATCCGAAAACCAGGGAGGAATGGGTAAAGCTGTTCAAAAAAACTTTCCGTTTTACAGGTGGGGAAATTGTACATGAGTTTTTAATGAGTGTTGGCTATTTGCCTGGAGCCCATTCCGAAAGCTGTTCTGTTCATAAAAAAATCCTGAAAGCAAAACCAATGTGGACAAAGAAATAAAATTAACTGATTGCGATAAATACAAAACGCCAACATTCGGTTTGCGACAATGTTGCCAGACGAAATAAGGATGGTCTTTAAAATCCATCCGATTTATCTGAAGCCACGGCAGGTTTAAAGCCCACTAATGGCTACCCTTGTGATTTCACCAGGCTGAACAGTGAAAACCAATAAATTTCCCTCCGAAATGTGCAGCTTTTCCTCCATCCTATTAAATCGCTTTTCCTTAAGCTTTAAGGATCGCGGAATCATCCTCTTTACTATGGCAGTGGCAGAATCGGGCATACCACTGGTTAAAGACAATACTATCTTGTGTGGCTGCGCTATATTGTTAACAAGGGTTATATAAACGGCATGGCGGTCAGGCGTAACCGAAGCAAATACATCCAGGTCTTTCGGTTGTGCTATTGGCAGTCCGTAATTGCCCTGGTGTACTTTGTACAACTCAAATACGTAGCCGGCAGCATCCAGGCTAGCAGACAATGGTTTCACGGTGATTGCTCCTTCATTGACCGGCATAAAATAACAGGCCATCTCCACCCCCAGTGGTCCGGCCTCCCGGCAAAGCATATTCAGTATACTGGCGGTATATAATCCCATGGGGACATTGCCTGGAATACCCCAACGGGTATTCCACTCGTCGTAGATGATGGCTGTCCGTTGTTTAGCGGGAAGCAGGCTATCGATATAGCGACGCACATGGCTTAGCATGGGCAGGGTATTGCGCATAGGGGCACTAATCAAAGTGGAGAGATCAGTTAACTGGTCCAGGCTTATTTGATCGTCCAGGTATTGATGCGTAGAAACCGCAGATAGGGAATTTGCTGTTGCTGTCAGTAAAGGTTCATTCCAGTCGCGGGATAATTCCCCGTTACCGAATTTGGTGGTGGCTACTAATTGAATGGAACTGTCTGCTTTTTTCATGGCCCGACTGTATATAGCACTTAGACTGGCAGCATTGGCAGCACCCGTAGCTTCCCCACGCCCGAAATAATACAATTCATTGCCCACAAACCACCAACGAACCTGGTAGGGCTTTGCATGTCCGCGGTCTGTTCTCTGCCTGCCCCAGGGCGTGGAAGCATCCCCGTTACAATATTCAATCCAGTCGGCTACATTACCGGGTGTATTTTCACTCAGCCTTGCCGTAATCACAGGCGCTGCACCGAGTTCCTCGCAAAGTGCCATGAACTCATCAATACCGATTTCGTGGTTGTCGGTATCGTCTGTATCCCGCAACAGGAAGTCGAGTCCTGTACTGTAAATAGGTGGCCGCTGGTCCCGCGGTAAAAGGCCATCCTTCCACTGGTAAAACTCAGCGTAACACCCGCCCGGGAAACGGAGACAGCCAGGTTGGAGGGACTTTAGCAGGTCAACCACGTCGCGCCGCATGCCGTGAAAAGCATTATTGGGCATCGATGATATGGCTCCAATCCACACACTGCCCTGATCTTTTGTTGTTATCCTGAATTCAGCATTGGTGAGGGTCGACTTTGCCTTAAATTCCGCTGTTTCTAAAAACCAGGATCCTGGTTCCACCACAAGCGTTTTGTCAAAAACCGGTTTTGATCGCTGATCGAACAATTGCAAACGTATGCTGCGTTTGGCCGTTGATTTCAACCAAACTTTGAAGGCATAAGATTTACCTTTTGTAAACGCCAGCATGGGCTGCTTTTGCGAGATACCGGCAGGTATACCATTTTTAGGCGAGTTGATTCGGACTGATTGTTTTCCGGCAAAGCCGATGGTTGTATCCATGCGCACATTGTGAGGATCACCCAGGATTTTCCAATGCTTTGGGAACTGGTTGGAGGTGGCGGCAAATTTTCTATTGGCAATCATTTCAGCACTCAGGCCACTCCATGAACCACGGCGGGTCATTTCAAGGTTATGCCCAAACAAAAGTGGGGAAATAAAAGACCCTTTTACAGTGGCATCAACAGCTATAACCAAAGGCTGCTTTTGCGCTGTAACGGAAGTGTTTATGAATACAATAATGATTGCCAGCACGATGGGAATCGTGATAAGTTTTGTCATACTGGAAATTATTATAAACAAATGAATTGGTAATTTCTATTTACCGGAACCGGAAAATGCAGCTGATGCCCTTTCATATTAATTTATGGTGCAAGACAATACTGATTTGTTGCAACAATAAACAAAAGCATACGATTGAGACTATGCTACCTGATAATAATGATATATTTACTGACTATTACCAAAAGAAAGTGGAAACTCTTAAAAAATAAATGGCCAGATCTGTAAAATATTCAGCCAGGATTAAAAAATTTCTTGGCATTTTAGGACCAGGTCTTGTAACCGGTGCCAGTGACGATGACCCTTCTGGTATTGCAACTTATTCGCAGGCAGGTGCTCAATTTGGACTTTCTACTTTATGGACGGCTTTGCTCACCTTTCCTTTAATGGCAGCCATTCAGGGTATGTGTGCAAGAATAGGCCTTGTTACTTCACAGGGTTTGACCGTAACCTTAAAGCAATATTATTCCAAACCATTACTTTACGTAATGCTATTGTTCAGCTTCCCTGCAATTACCTTAAACATTGGTGCAGACATTCAAGGCATGGGAGCTGTAGCAAATATGATTTTCCCTGCAATACCAGTTCCGGTCTTTTGTATAGGATTTACAGGCATATTAATGTTCGCAATCATAAAATATCCTTACCAGAAAATAGCCATGATTTTAAAGTGGCTTTGCCTTTCTTTATTACTTTATATGGTTGTCCCGTTTATGGTTAAACAGGATTGGGGCTTGATAGTAAAAAACACTTTTATCCCAACAATAAAATTTAATAAAGATTTTCTTTCAATATTAGTAGCCTTACTTGGAACAACCATTTCGCCTTACCTGTTTTTTTGGCAGGCCACCATGGAAGCAGAAGATATAGCACACAGCAAACCAACCGTAATTGTGAATAAACAGGTGTTGGGCGATATGAAGACAGACGTAAACATTGGTATGTTTTTATCCAATGTGGTAATGTTTTTTATCATACTTACTGCTGGAAGTGTTTTATTTCCTGCCGGCATAAAACAAATAAATACTGTTGACCAGGCGGCAAAGGCATTGGAACCGCTGACAGGCAAACTGACTTATTTTATTTTTGCGATCGGGGTAATGGGAACCGGGCTTTTAGCCATACCTGTACTGGCAGGTGCACAATCATATATGCTAGCAGAAACTTTTGGCTGGGATGCCGGCTTAGACAAAAAATTCCCCCAGGCTAAAGCCTTTTATGTTGCTATAATTATTTCTTTATTAATAGGACTGTCCCTTGATTTTTTAGGGGTTAGCCCTATAAAAGCATTGCTTTACACAGCCATATCTTATGGACTTACAGCCCCTGTACTGATTGCCATTATACTTCATATTGGCAATAACAAAAAAATAATGCAAGAGCATACAAATTCAAAACTTTCGAATATCCTTGGGTTTATTACGCTAATACTAATGACAATTGCCGCAATTGCATTGATATACCTCTTGTTTACCTCATAGAATTACAAGCATGTGATTAAAGGTTATGCAGCTAATATCATGAAAGTAAAATTTTGATTCTCATAATAATAATTGGCAGTTGTAAGCCTCAGCATGATTGATTTTGATATTGCCTGGAAATAGGTTAATTTATATATTCTTATCAAGGCCATTCATATTGCACTTTGAAAGTGCATATCAACCTATAGGTGATAAAATATGAAGAGGATATTATTCATAATACTCGTCATAGTTCACGCAAAAATACTCCTTGCGCAAAATGTAAATTTTGTTTGGGCAAAGCAAATGGGCACTGGAACCGGAATGGGGAATGGAGCCTATTCAGTAACTGTAGATGCCTCAGGAAATGTTTATACTACGGGTTTTTTTACTGGAACAATTGATTTTGACCCGGGGCCGGGTGTTTTCAACCTGGTTTCTGGCAGCAATGGTTTATATCCAGATGTATTTATCTCCAAACTAAATGCTGCAGGCAATTTAATTTGGGCCAAGCAAATGGGCGCTGGAACTGGCACCGGTAGTGGGGATAGTTTTTCAATAGCAGTAGATGCCTCAGGAAATGTTTATACTACAGGGTATTTTACTGGTACAGTTGATTTTGACCCCGGGCCAGGCTCATATAACCTCAACAGTTCCGCTGCTACCTTTATCTCCAAATTAGATGCGGCTGGCAATTTTGTCTGGGCAAAGCAAATGCTAACTGTTGCTGCAATTGAACAAAATCGTTTAATAGCAGTAGACGCCTCAGGAAATGTTTATACGACAGGGACTTTTTCCGGTACAGCTGATTTTGATCCGGGCACGGGAGTATTCAACATGACTTCTGGTAACAATGGCCAATCCATGGATGCGTTTATTTCCAAATTAGATGCGACTGGTAACTTTGTTTGGGCAAAGCAAATGGGAGGACTAGGACCTGCAGACGATGCAAGTGGTTACTCGATCGCAGTAGACGGTTCAGGAAATGTTTATACCACGGGAGCTTTTAGTGGTACAGTTGATTTTGATCCGGGCGCAGGCGTATCCTACCTTAGCCCAGGTGGTATTTTTGTCTCCAAATTAAACGCGGCTGGCAACCTGGTATGGGCAAAACAAATGGGCGATGGAACTGGCGCTGAAGGGGGGCTTTCCATCGCAGTAGATGGTTCAGGAAATGTGTATACAACCGGGAACTTTTCCGGAACGGCTGATTTTGATCCGGGTGCCAGCGTGTTCAACCTTAGTTCTGCTGGCAAAGAGGATATTTTTGTATCCAAATTAGATGCGGCCGGCAATTTCGACTGGGCAAAACAAATCGGCGGAATTGAAAACGATGAGGGACTCTCTTTAACGGTAGACGCCCAAGGCAATGTTTATACCACAGGTTATTTTAACAACTCAGTTAATTTTGACCCGGGAGTATGCACATACAACTTTAATTCTTTTGGTGATGATGATATTTTTATCATCAAATTAGATGCAGCGGGAAATTTTGCCTGGGTCAAGCAAATGGGAGGAACCACAAGAGATGAAGGGCGTTCCATTGCAGTAGACGGTCCAGGAAATGTTTATACAACAGGGAACTTTTCCGGTACAGCTGATTTTGATCCGGGAAAAGGTATTTACAACCTCAGTTCGCTTGGAGATTATGATATTTTTGTACATAAAATGAGCCCCTGTGCAAATAGCACTTCTTCAATAATAACCGTATCAGCTTGCGGTTCCTATACATCAGGTTGTAAAACCTACACTTCCAGCGGGGTATACACACAAATACTTTCAAATGCTGTTGGTTGCGACAGTATTGTAACACTTAATTTAACTATCACCAGCGCAAAATCAGCAGTTACTGTTAATCAAACAGCCTGTAGTAGTTATTTGTGGAACGGCCAAACCTTAGCAATAAGTGGCAATTATCCTGATACACTGATTGCTTCGAATGGATGCGATAGTATTGTTACACTGCATCTGACAATACTCCCAAAATCTTTTAGCAATATCAACCAGGCCATTTGCTCAGGACAGTCTTATTCAGGTTATACCAAAAGTGGCACTTACATTGACACACTGATAGCGGCAAATGGATGCGATAGTATAAGAACACTGGAGCTTTCAGTGCAGCAAAAACCTGCTCCGGATTTAGGAGGAGACAAAAAAATATGTCCCGGCGACGGGCTGACCCTTTACCCCGGGCAATTTAGTACTTACCTATGGCAGGATGGTTCTACGCAAGATAGTATTAAAGTTAAGCAACCGGGATTATATTCAGTGGTGGTAACAAATGATTGCGGCTCTGCAAGGGATGAAATTGTAATCACAGATGGTATATGCGATATACATTTCCCGTCTGCTTTTACACCGAATAATGATGGCAAGAATGATTTGTTCAAAGTACTGGGAGCATATAACGTAAAGGACTTCCACCTTGTTGTTTTTAATCGGTTGGGGCAGGCCCTATTTGAAACCACCGATTATACAAAAGGCTGGCCTGGAAATTTTAAAGGACAAGTACAGCCAACCGGAGTTTATGTCTGGTATTGTACCTTTAAAAAATCAAATAATCCCCAGAACATAGTTATGAAAGGAACAGTGACATTAATGAGGTAACATCTTCATAAACATAAAAGAAGTATACGCTCACAAGAAAATAAATTAAACAACATGAACAAGATAATTGCCCTGCTTGCCGTGATTATATCAATCGTTGCATGTAATAAAAGTTCAACACCTGCCCCTGTTCCAGTTCCACCTTTAACTGATATTGATGGAAATGATTATGATACTGTAAAAATCGGCACCCAATTCTGGATGAAACAAAATTTGAAGTCCGCTCATTACAGAAATGGGGACCTTATACCAAACGTAACCAACCCAAATGCCTGGTCCAGATTAACTACAGGTGCATGGTGTTGGTATAATAATGATTCTGCTCATTATGCTGCTGTATACGGCAGGTTATACAATTGGTATGCTGTTAATGATCCCAGAGGTTTAGCTCCCACAGGCTGGCATGTACCTACTAATGCAGAATGGACTACACTTTCAACGGGTTTAGGTGGGGATGCCGTTGCCGGTGGTGCAATGAAAGAAACCGGTACCACATATTGGTTAGCACCAAACACCGGAGCCACCAATAGCAGCCATTTCACAGCCCGTCCAGGTGGCATCTTTGGCTGGAATGGAGTATTCGGTGAAGCTGGCACCAACGGCTACTGGTGGAGTTCTACAGAGATCGATGCTACTTCCGCCTGGATCTGCGACCTGCACTACAACCTGGGCGACGTCAACAGGGACCCACTCAATAAGCAAATGGGGATTTCGGTACGTTGTCTCAGGGATTGACAATATAACTTCAGCATTTAGCCTTAACTTCAAAAACAATTTTACAATTGGGTCCCCACCCTGGCAAATACCCGATTGTTAGCTGTCGGCCTCTTTAGACGCTTCAACAAAGAAAGTAAAATTTGAAAGTAATATTTTCATTCATCATACTGTTTGTTTCCACTTCAGTTTTTTCGCAAATTCCCTTGCGGCCATTTCCCCAGCATGCTAAATATGCTGACGGGGTAATAACACCAAGCCATCTTTCACAAAAGGAAGCAGATGACAGTGTTGGGTCTTTTTATAACCAATGGAAAAGGACATACCTTAAAAAAAGCAATTGCTCCGACGGCTACTATATCTGGGCTGAAAATAATGCCGGTAACTATCAATGTGTTTCCGAAGGACAAGGGTACGGAATGATTATAGTTGCCTTGATGGCTGGAAATGATACCGCCGCACAAAATATTTTTGATGGCTTGTTCAGGTATTACAGGGCGCATCCCAGTAAAAGAAGTAAGTACCTGATGTCCTGGGCCCAAGGCAAAGACTGCTTAAAATTTGAAGAAAGTTCTGCTGCTGATGGAGATATTGATATCGCCTTTTCTCTATTGCTGGCTAACGCCCAATGGACAAGTAATGAAAAGATAAATTATATCCAGGAGGCAAATAATATTATCAATGCCATAAAAAACCAGGAAGTTAACGGGAAGACTTTTACCATTTTGCAGAGTAATTCAATAGAATATGATAGCAAGGATTATTTTGATATGCGTTCATCCGACTTCATGCCTTCTGAAATAAGGGCATTTATGCATACTGGTGATAAAACCTGGGGCAGCGTACTTGATAACAGTTACAAGCTATTCAGCTATTTACAAAAAACTTACAGTAAAGAAGCAGGACTGGTTCCTGATTTTATCCAGGACATCCGTACTAAACCAAAGCCAGCAAAGAAATTCTATTTAGAAGGCAAATACGACGGCGTCTATAACTACAATGCCTGCAGGGTTCCCTGGCGTATTGCGACGGATTATATTGTAAGTGGAGATAAACGTGCAAAACAATTTGTCGAACCTATAAACAAATGGATAAGGGAGACTACTGAAAATAATCCAGATAATATTTCAGCAGGCTATACCTTATCAGGGGAAGACCTGAAAACAAGAAATTTTGAGGCGTTGAGTTTTATTTGCCCTTTTTCAATAGCCGCAATGGTAGACACCAGGAACCAGGAATGGCTGAATAAATTATGGGATTACATAGTTAACTTCAAACTAAAAGAGTTCGATTATTACGACAACAGTATAAAAATGCTGAATCTAATTATCCTGTCCCATAATTATTGGACACCCTGATGTAGCCAGGCAAAAAAATATTTATTCCCTGCCTTCCCCTGGCTGCAAATCTTTAGCTGCAGACAAATGTTGACCGTACTTAATGGGACTCATTAACCCGGAGTTTTGTTTTATCACAAAAGAACTGAAACAGGAAGTACATGAAACGTATTAAGAAAGAATTTAAAAAAATAATTCATATCGCACTGTCCATTTCAGGGTTTGTTCCTGAACATATGACACCGACGAGATTATTTTTTATGCTAGGCTCTGTTTTGGCATCAGTTTTCCTGCTTCCAATGTATAAAAAATTGGATTATGCCATTGCCTATTATGTATGCAGTACGATTTTATACATCGGCTTCTTATTTTTTGTTCTTCCTGAACGAGGTTTTCGTTTAAAACTTATTGAAAAATTTGGAGAGGAAGGAGCATATTTAAAATATGAAGCATTCCTTGCATTTGCCTTTTTTCACAACGGTATTGGATCTAGTTTTATCAGCCAGACTTCAGCAGGCAGCAGTTTCTTTGTAAATATTCCGGTGGAAGTAACTATGGTATTGGCTGTTGTTTTATTTACGACAGGCTGGGGTATTAAAATTTGGTCAGCTTATGTGGTGGGCATTCCAATATATTACTGGAAAGATATGTTTTTAGGAAAAAAAGTTTGCGATTTCTCTGTAACCGGACCGTATAAATATTTCAATAATCCCATGTATGGTATCGGGCAACTTCAAATTTATGGAATCGCTATTTATTATAATTCTATTTATGGAATCATCTTTGGAGTAGTGAATCAAATGCTTGTTTTTTTATTTTATTTTATGGTCGAAAAACCATTTATTTTTCGCACGTATTTGCAACAAAAAAAGGCTTCTTTAGTTCAACCAAGATAGGCAGCAGCTAAAAATGGATTGCCACAGGTTTAGAAGACCTTTTAAAAATGATCATCTTACGCGCTAACCCGGTATTGGCGAGTTTGGGCCTTATTATTCTCTGCCATTTGCTTTACAGACTTACCGCATACTTGCGCCAATTGACAGTTATATATGCTTTGACCATTGGGGGGAAATAATCTCCTTAAATAAAATGGTAGAGAAATACAACGTCGCCGGCAAAGGCGTGCTTTGGTTGGTCTTTTATTTCCAGTTGAATGTAGAGCGTTGCCTTGGTGGTGCCCCTGAGATTAATGATGGTTTTGAGCGAAACCCTGCAGCGTACTTCGTTGTTTACAAGAACGGCCTGCCCGAACCTGAGCTGCTCGATGCCGTAATTCACTTCCATCTTAAGGTTTTGCATCTCAACAATCTGTTTCCAGAAAAACGGCACAAGGGAGAGGGTGAGATAGCCGTGTGCTATGGTTGTTTTAAAAGGGCTTTCAGTTTTGGCCCTTTCTGCATCCACATGTATCCACTGATGGTCGAGAGTGGCATCTGCGAAATTGTTGATCTGTTCCTGGGTTATTTTGTGCCAGGGTGATACGCCGATTTCCTTGCCTAAATACGATTCGAATTCTGCATGACTTTTTATGACTACCATAGGACTAATTTAATGGAATGATTTGTGATTTACAATTATTTTAAAGCGCCGGGGCCGGGATTAAGATCAGCTGGTAATCTCCTGTTACATCGCACTATTATACTTTATTATACACAGAAAAATGGGGAGCTTAAAATATTTAATGTCACTCATATTGACATTAATCAATTTAATGTCTATATTTATGACATGAAATCAAAAGGTCAAAAAAGGTCCTATATTTCCACGAACCGTTCGAAGCTCGTTGCGCAAAACGATCAGAATATCCTTGAAGCCACGGTAGCCTTGTGGAAAGACTTGTCCATCAGCGAGATTTCTCTTGAAAAAATAGCGGAGTTGTCGGGCGTAACCGTACGCACCATCCTGCGGAAATTTGGCAGTAAGGAAGGACTGTTCCAGGCCTGTATTGAACAGGAATCCGGCAACATGATGAAAACACGTGACCAGACACCCGCAGGTGATATCCCCAAAATACTGGAAGACCTCTTCGCGGAGTACGAAGAAACTGGAGATGCGGTGATCCGGACACTTGTAGTTGAAAATGAAATGGCAATTGCCAGGGAGCTGCTTGCAACCGGCCGGTCTTATCACAAAACATGGTGTGCCAGGGTATTCAAAGATTTTTTGCCGGGCCCAAGGGCTAAGGATCATCCAATAAAACTCATGGCCTTTGTCGCCGCTACAGATGTCTACCTATGGAAATTACTCCGGAGGGACTTGAAGCTTTCTTATCCACAGGCGCAGGCAGTCATTCAAAATCTTCTTGAGGGCTTGATCCAAAAAAAAACAAAAACAAAATAGGACCATCATGATTCAGCCAACCCATGTATTGTTCGTAACCATTGACGGAGGTGGAAATATTCCTGCCGTGATGGGTTTAGCCAGGCGGCTGGCAAAACAGGGATTCAACATACACGTACTTAGTGAACCCTGTATGGAAGAAATGGTAAGTGCTTATGGTTTTGGATTTACCCCCTTCAAAAAATATTTTACCAGGAGTAACCGGAAAGAAGATTTTTTCAACGACTGGAATTCCTCCGCCTTATCGAATCCCACGCTGGACAAAATTGTTTTTGGTCCGGCTGAAGTAGTGGTTGAAGGAACACTTGAAGCCCTCAATAAAAATAATATCGGTCTCCTGGTGGTAGATTGTTTACTGCTACCCGCACTTATGGCGGCTGAAGTTTTAAAGATTCCCAGGGTTGTTGTATTTCATTTTCCGGAATACCTACCCGGGCCCAACAGGCCGCCGGGAGTAATGGGCCTTTTGCCCGGAAAGGGATTGTTCGGAAAGCTCAGGGACAAATTGCTGAGCAAAGTATTTAACAAGGTGCTGAATAAAAATCTATCAAAGCTGAATCAGATCAGGAATGCCTATGCGTTACCCCCGTTGCATTCGGTTACGGATTTGATCCACCAGGCTGATCTGAGGTTGATACAGACATTGGGGCGTTTTGATTTCCCCATTGAGCCAGCACCTGCCAACGTGAGATATACCGGTCCTGTACTGGATGATCCGGACTGGACCACGGCCTGGACCAATCCATGGCCGGAAAATGATAAACGTCCATTGGTGGTGGTTTCACTGTCATCCACTTTTCAGAACCAGGCGAAGACCATTCAAGAAATCATCGATGCCCTGCGTGGCCTTGAGGTAAGGGGACTTGTCACCCTGGGCATGGCCATGGAGGATGCCATTTTTGATGCCCCGGATAATGTAGTCATTGTAAAGTCGGCACCCCATTCCCAGGTGTTTCCATTGGCCGACCTGGTGATTACACATGCCGGCCATGGAACCATCATGCGCGCTCTCGCAAACGGTTTACCATTAATTTGTCTGCCTATGGGTAGGGACCAGTTTGATAATGCGGTTAAAGTGGCGTACCATCAATGCGGGATCAATCTGGGCCGAAAATCAGGTGCCTCAACAATCAGGAAGGCTATCGTTCGTTTGTTGCAGGATCCTGTTTTCAAACAAAATGCGGTTCGTTTCCAGAAAGATATTCTTGCTGCGGAACAAAAAGATATTGCTGTATCCGAAATTAAAAAACTGTGCCTGACATAAGTTAACTGAATATCCAGGCATCAGTAAGCGGATAAATTATGGGGCAGTTGCCAGGCTTAAAGTCTTATCTCCCGATCCAAAAGATCCCGTTCCTTATGCAATTCCCGCTGCAACTCTTCTTCAGTCGGCAGGTACAATTTGCACTTAGAAGCAAATATCTGTTTGCTATCATTCAACAAACTATACTTAGCCAACAGACATTAAAATCCATCTGGCCAAAATCCTGATGGGTTAGTTTGCCAGCTTTCATATCCACTTATATCATTACTCGTCTTGTAAAAAAAATAATCTTTTAATAAGAGTCAAAGTAATCCAGCTATTTAGGGGGGTCAATACAACAAATTCAGTATTGTATCCTTTTAAACATCTCCCTTTCTTTTAAAACCAATGCGGGTCCGCGGCACCTGAGGTGGCTCACTCTTTAACAAATTGGCTATCAGCAGGACGCCATATTCCGTAAAAACATAAGGAAATGTACCACGGCGTTTTCGGGTACCTGTACATGATTCCCTCGATGCGCAATTACAACAAACTTGTTTTTGGCATTTGGAAGCGGCGCCTGCTTTTGCTCCGCAAAGGATACAATCGAAATAAAAGATATAACAACCAGTAAAATGCTGTTTTTCATTTGGGTTATTTAAGGATGAACCGGGTACCTAAAATAAGGTTTCCATCCAGCGGAAAGACGGGGAATAACATAAATATATTTTTTGAAAAAAGCGAGTATCCGCCCACCGTTATGTTCTCCTCAATCACTCACTGCAGCTCCCCTACCACCAGGCGACCCGTTATCCAATCCGGTTGCACCCCGACGGGAACATAGGTGAAAGTGATAGCAGGCTGGAATCTCCTGATTCCATTAGCACTGGTGGTAAAAACTAAATTGTTTATGGTAACGCGATTCCCCGCTTAAATAATTGAATAATAATTTATATGTTTAAGGAAATAAACTTCGGCTATATGTGACCGGGCTGCATATCCCTGTTCTTCAACTGCCTGTTTTCGATTGTTTCATATGCTAATTCGTGGTATCGAAACTGGTTGGTAAGGATGCTGGCAATTTATGCAGGGACATTAATTGACCGAACTTTGGTTTCAGGATATTTAGCAGCAGAAAGTTTTAAACAATATGGACTATCAAACTAATTTATTTGTCCACTATTCATTGTAGTATGACATGTATAAAATAGCAATGTAAAGACTATATAATTTAACCTTTTCCTTTTATGATAAAAATTCTCACAACGGCAACACTTTTTATTATCCTCTCAACCTGTATTTCCTTCGGTAAAACAAGCAGCGCACCCAACAAGGATAACAACAACAATAATACGTCCCAGGATACCTTAACCAACGGATGGAGCGAGACAACAGTAGTTGGCCTTGTTAAATCCCAAATCATTAAAATTCATTTTGTGGATGCCAATCATGGCTGAGCCTGTATAGCTGATGGCAGGGTATTAAAGTATACAAAATAACTCAGGGCAATGAACACTATGAGAAGTCTTACAAAAACGATCTTTACTTTCCTCGTTATATTAACAGTCCATTATCTAAAGGCACAGCCCGTAATCAGTTCCTTTTCCCCGGGAGCCGGACCGGTTGGAAATCAGGTCACCATTACTGGAAGCAATTTCAGTACATCCACAACCAGCAACTTTGTGTACTTCGGGGCAACCAGGGCAACTGTTAATACTGCCAGCGCAAATAACCTGGTAGTAACAGTTCCCAAAGGGGCCAACCAACAACCCATAACAGTCACCACATCTGGTAAAACCGCATTTTCATTCAAACCTTATATCCCCACTTTTTCCGGCGGTGGCGACATCAGCAACAACTCTTTTGCTGATCCGGTATCCCTCACCAGCGACCTGCACCCCAACGATCTTATTGTTGCGGACCTGGATGGCGACGGCAAGAGCGATCTTGCTACTGCCAATAATTACAGCACCTCAGGTTCCCCTGCCTCTATTTCTTTATTCCGCAACACAAGTACTCCAGGAAAACCAGTTTTCACAAATAAGCAAGACATTAGCACTGGCGTGCTCACTTATGCAATCGCAGCAGGCGACCTCGACGGCGATGGCATGATCGACCTGGTTTCCAGTAGCATCGCAGACAAGACGCTTTCCATTTTCAGGAATACAGGTATGCAAGGCAATATCAGCTTTGCCGCCAAAAGCGAACTTACGGGCTCGGGTAGTATGTATGCGATTGCCATCAGGGATATTGATGGTGATGGCCTTTCCGACATTGTTGTGGTGAATGCGCTTGAGAATACCCTTGCCATTTATCTCAACAAAAGTACCGGTCCGGGTAATATTTCCTTCGCAAACAGGATAAGTTTCAACACTGGCCTTTTGCCCAACAGTGTAGCTATTGGCGACTTTGATAAGGATGGCAAGCCCGACCTCGTTGTGGCTAATGAATCCGACAACACCATCTCCCTGTTTCGTAACAAAAGCACCGTAGGCAACCTGGTTATGGAAAACCGTATGGACCTTAACCTGGGCACTGCACAAAGCGGCAGCGGCGTATTGGTTGCCGACCTTGATGAGGATGGCAGGCTTGATATTGTGACCGTTATTCAATCAGGTATAAATGCAACAACCAGCCTGCAACTTTTCAGGAATACATCAAATCCGGGTGCCCTTAATTTCATAATGCAAAATACACTTCCTGGTGGCACTAACTATGCCTACCATGCAGCTACCGGCGATATTAATGGTGATGGGAAACTTGACCTCGTGATGGCCAATACCACCAACAACCAGGTACAAATTTTCCAGAATAACAGCACATCCGGAAGTTTCAATTTTTCGGTTGCAGGACAACTTTATGCAAACTCACCATATGCCATCAACCTTTCTGACCTGGATAATGATGGGAAACCTGAATTGATCAGCAGTTTCTTTAGCTCAGACAAAGTGCAGGTATTTCCGAATAACTGCGGCGCTCCTGATATCCTTTCCTTTTCACCGAATACCGGAGTTACAGGAACAAAGGTATTGGTCAACGGTAAAAACTTTTCAGCAATAAATGCCGTTAGCTTCGGAGGGATACCTGCAGCCTCCTTTAACATCACGGGCCCGAATAGCCTTGAAGCAATTGTTGGGCCTGGCGCTTCTGGTGAATTGAAACTGACCAATAACATTGGCTTCGATACGCTTTCAACTTTTATATTCCAGGGGCCACCGGTAATCAATTCATTCAGTCCGGATACTGGTTTCATGGGTACCCGCGTAATCATAAAGGGACAAAATTTTATTGGCGTAACTGCTGTTCGCTTTGGTGGCGTTGACGCCCTTTCTTTTAGTTTACTTGACCCCTACACCATTGAGGCTTATACACCATCAGGAGTATCAGGCAATGTAGAAGTTATTTCACCATATGGGATGGGTAGCAAAACTGGTTTTGTCTATTTTCCTGTGCCAGTTATTCAATCCTTCACACCTGCTGAGGCTCCTACCGGAGCAACCGTGACCATCCATGGATTAAACTTAACAGGTACCACCAGTGTCAGTTTTGGTGGCGTTCCGGCTGCTTCTTTTATTGTTGTGGATCCTAATACGGTTCAGGCTGTTGTTGGTAATGGCGCAACTGGCAATGTGAAACTGAGCAATAGTTTTGGCAGCAATTCGGCAAGTGGATTCATTTATATTCCACCGCCTGCAGTCAGTTCATTTTCACCTGCTTCTGCACCGCAGGATGCAACTATTATAATTACCGGGAAAAATTTCAACAACGTTTCCAGTGTGAAGTTTGGGGGTACGGAAGCCATATCTTTCAGAGTGGTCAGTTCTGATACGATTGAAGCCAGGACCGGTTCAGGCTCAAGCGGAGCTGTTACGGTTACTACCCCCGGGGGAAGCAGCAGCCTGGATGGTTTTGTCTTTATCTGGAAGCCCCAGGTCACCGACTGCACACCTCATATCGGAGGACCAGGTACGGAAGTAATCATTACCGGGTTAAGCTTAACTAATGCCTTACAAGTAATGTTCGGTGATTCAGCCGCAAGGTCTTTCACCGTAATTTCAGATGATAGCATAATGGCAGTGGTGGGTGGAGGCGCAACTGGTAGTGTCAGCGTCACAACTGTTGCCGGTAAAGGCAGCGGCAGCTGGTTCATATCAAGCAAGGCGCCTGTTATTACAGAAATGTCGCCGCGCTCCGGACCGATAGGATCCACTATAACCATAAAAGGCGCAAATTTCCAACCCGGAACAGCAAGCAGTATCGTTCGGTTCGGTGGCGTTACTGCCAGTGTACTATCTGCAACAAGTAACCAGATCCAGGTATTGGTTCCACCAGGTGCGACTTACCAGCCGGTATCAGTCACCTGCCTTTCAAACGGACTAACCGCCACATCTGACTTTCGGTTCAATGTCACCTTTCCGGGTGGTGATAACGCCTTTAATGACAGTTCCTTTGCAGGCAAACTTGAATATACCCTTGGCAATGAACCATATGATGTAAAACAAGGAGACATTGATGGGGATGGAAAACTCGACCTGGTCGTTATCCACCATTCCGGCAAATTTTATTCCATTTACCTTAACAGGAGCAGCCCTGGACAATTGAACTTCGCGCCCCGAATAGACTATCCCCTGCAGGATCAACTCAATAGTCTAAACCTGGCAGATGTAGACGGGGACGGGAAACTGGACCTGCTTCTTTCAAACGACATTAATGGCAGTGCTAATAGCAATTCACTTGTCTGGGTCTACAAAAACAAAAGCAGTACGGGAAACCCAAAATTCGAAATGGCCAGCACCTTATATGGCTTCTTAGCCAATATAGGTGCCATTGAAACCGCAGATATCAATTTCGATGGAAAACCAGACCTGCTTATGTTGTGTACAAATTGCGGCTTGCAAAACAGCGGTGTTTTCATAGCAATAAATAACAGCAGTACCGGAAACATCTCCTTCGAAAGTCCCAGGTTAAGCAATTTCAACTTCCAGAACCCGGTCGGAATCTCAAGCGGAATGACTGTCACCGACTTCAATGGGGATGGCATTTCCGACATATTGGTGGGATTATGGTCTGGTTCGGCGGTAATCTTAATGAAAAACACGACCAACCAGGGAGGCTTTGCTACTTTCAATAATAGTGCCATTGGAGATATATCAACCTTTAACGGTTATTCCAGCCTAACGCCCCAGGTTGCCAACCTTGCTTCGGAAAAACAAACCGAAGTCCTGGCCAGCCGCTTTATTTACAGGATGGGAAATTTCGGTTATAATGAAGTTGCCCGTACGAATAGTACGGCTGTATCTGTGGTTTCGGACCTCAATGGTGATGGGAAACCGGAAATTATTGGAAGCGATTTCATTACTAACCTGATCAATGTTGCCAGGAATACTTCCAATGGATCAACAGTAAGCTTCGCCCCGGAATACAAACTCAACCAGTACGGCCGTAAAATTATCTCGGGCGATTATGATGGAGATGGAAAACCAGAGATCTGCTATATTGATCCAGCGGCGAAGATGCTCCGGATCCTGAGGAACCGGGTCGGGGAACCCATGCCTGCAGCACCCAGGATCAATTCATTCAATCCAAAATCAGGAACCCTGAATGATATAATTGGCATCAAGGGACAGTATTTCTCCCAGGTAACAAGTGTTCTCATTGGAGGTATTCCCGCCCAACATTTCAACATCATTTCTGATGACAGTATAGTGGCCATCATTGGTAACGGTAACAGTGGTAATATCAGTTTGTCTAATCCTGGCGGGGAAGATTCGCTGGGTGGTTTTAGCTTTATACCTTATCAGGCTCCAGTGATAAACTATTTTAATCCACCTGTAGCTTACCCGGGAGACCTGGTAACTATCTCAGGCCAAAATTTCATAGACATCAGTAATGTGAGTTTCGGTGGGATTGATGCCGAAAGTTTTACTGTGGAGTCACCCACCACTATTGTAGCAAAACCTGGGGCAGCAGGTGCATCTGGAACGGTAGAAGTAACCAACTTATACGGCAAAGGAAGCCTTGGCGGCTTTATATATCATCAAACACCCATCATCACCAGCTTCACGCCCAAAACCGGCCCGGCAGGCACCTGGGTCACTTTGAAGGGACGGTATTTAAATGAAGTGGTTGCTGCATACTTTGGTGACATGGCCGCTGATTCAATTATTCTTATAGACAGCACGACTATAATGGTTAAGGCAAAAACAGGCAATGATGGCCCTATTGCTTTAGCTGGCATAACCAGTGGAGCTGTATCCGAATGGTTCACCTTCACCAAAATACCTGGTATAGTTTCTTTTAGCCCCCAGTCCGGCAAGAAAGGCAGCAAAATCGTTATCACCGGAACCAACCTGCACAATACCCAGGCTGTTAGCTTTGGCGGTAGCCCCGCTTCATCTTTCACCATTGATTCATATAACCAGGTTACGGCAGTTGTGGGTGATGGAGCTACAGGTGAGGTTAAAGTAACAAACGCCGACGGTACCGCAGCACTTAACGGGTTCACCTTCGATGCCATAACTGCTGTCGGAGATATCCAGAGTGAATCCGAGAGGCTATTGCATGTTTATCCAAATCCGGCAAACGACCAGATTACCGTGAAGCATCCTGCTGCTGTGAAAATCAGTCATATCCAAATAATAGATGCCACAGGCAGGGTTGTCAGGCAAATGGATGTACCCAAAATGGCAACTAAGGAAACAATGCATTTGGGTGAATTATCAGCCGGTATTTACCAGTTGGTTTGGGTGGAAGAGAACAGGATTCTAAGGAAGACAATTGTGGTGGTGAGGTAATACGTACCAAAATACCTTAACCACCGGATGGATCGAAACAGAATCACAACTTTAAAACATTAGCGTTCAGAAAGACTTATCATAAATATGGAACAAGCGACACATTAAATATTGATAACAAATCCGACTTTCCCCAAAGCTTTTACTGTATTTCACAATTTCCTGAAAAACACCGGGCAACTCCAAACTCAATGACCGGGTATTGGGGAGCTTACATTTATGGCATAAGGAATATGCCTATTTATCATACTGTTCTATCCAGGCAAAGTTTTCTTTATAAATGGATTGCTTATGTTCCCTTATAAAAAGTAAAAAAGCCTTTGCTACTTCCGACATTTTTTTCTTTTTAAGCCATATCAACCGCCAGTTTTCCGTGAGTGGCAAACCGGCAACCGGAATAATCTTAATTTCATTTTGCTTTAATTCATTCTTAATGCTCAGCAGAGATTGTATGGAAAATCCAAGTCCGGCTAATACAGCCTGTTTAACAGCTTCGCTCGATGTTAATTCCAGTTTCACATGCGGCACAATATTAGCTTTCTGGAAATACCGTTGCATGGTAACCCTTGTACCGGATCCTTCTTCCCGGTAAATTAATGGGATACTTTCAAAAATGGTTTTTGAAGCATGCTTATTTATTTTAAAGGAATTGTCTGCCGGCCCGGTAAGAAATAATTTATTGGGCAGTAAGATTTCCTGGTCAATCTCCAGTGTTTCGGGCAATATGGAAACCAGGGAAAAATCCACCTCATTATTTTCCAGGCTTTTTACCACTTTTGTTTTATTGGTTACATCCATGACCAGGTCTATAGCAGGGTTTTCTTTAAGGAAGACTTTAAGGTAATACGGCATTACATATTTTCCGGTTGAAGCGACTGATAATTTAAGCCTCCCTGAAAGCATTCCTTTGAAACTCTGCGTTTGGTAACTAATTCCTGAAACTTCATTTAAGATTCTTTCTGCAGCCTGGTAAAGTTGCCTGCCAAAATCTGTAACATAAAGTTTTCTTCCAATCACTTCTGTAATTGCGATATCAAACTGCGCCTGCAGGTTTTTAAGCTGTATAGATACTGCAGGTTGGGTCATGTGTAATTCTTCCGAGGCTTTGGTGATGCTTTCATTTTCAACCACAGTCATAAAAACCTTCAGTTGATGCAGGGTGAAATTCATAAATTATATTTATGTATATTATAATAAAGATAAATAATAGTATATGAATAAGTTGTGCCAATTTTGCAACACTAAATAATCATCTGTGAAAAGAATAACAGTCGCAAAGGGAGATGGCCCAGGACCTGAAATTATGGTTGCCACAGTAAGCATCTTCCCGGCGGGAGGGTGTTGAAAAAATTTTTTGTACTGATCATTGCCGATGCCGGTTTACAAAGAAAAATGGAGATGATTTCAAAAAAAGCCACATATTGGATAATTTACAGAAGGCAAACCCGTATTTTCACCCGGGCAGGGGCGATAGAATACAAACAACAATATCATGATTATACAACTCATAGAGGGCGCCATTGGGTCCATATGAAACAATGGGAATTCTATTGATCTGGCGTCATTAATTCATCTTAAATAGGTTCTGATTTCAATAACTATATAATTATTTAAGAGATGCCATTTTCACTAAAGTTTTTGCTGAATTCGCTTCAGTTGGTTTCAGTTTTTTCCCTTTCCTTTTATGTCGTCGATATTATCATTGCTCATCTTATAAGAGCACTGGCAATCTTTACTTTGTTTCACCAATTCGGGCTATTGACATCCAAAAAGTTCAGTGATAATAAATAGTATTTAAGGAAATTAATAAGTTGCCTGACCAGGCTATACCGCGCGTTTGGAATATATTTTAATTATTGAAAAAATAAAAATGACTGAAAAAAAGAACATATCGATCGGGGGATCATTAAGTAAAATATATCAACTACTGCAACTTGACCGGAAGGACATTTCAGCAATATATATGTTTGCTATACTGGCAGGAATGGTGCAGTTATCTTTACCGCTGGGCATTCAGAGTGTTATTGGTTTTGTAATGGCCGGTTCTGTATCTACATCAATTGTGGTTTTAATTGCTTTGGTTGTTACTGGTACTTTTTTATTTGGCTTGTTGCAGGTTAAACAATTAAGTGTAATTGAAAAATTAAAGCAAAAAATATTCCTCAGGCATGGCCTTGAATTCAGCGACCGTCTTCCCAGGCTGGACATCGAGGAATTAGACAACTATCATTTACCTGAATTAGTGAACCGTTTCTTTGATACTATTTCCTTGCAAAAAGGCTTGGAAAAATTATTATTAGACCTGCCAACGGCTGTTATACAGATTTTTTTAGGCCTATTATTGTTATCTTTTTATCATCCTGTATTTATTGGTTTTGGAATTGCACTCCTGACGATCATTATCCTGATTATTCGCACCACTTCAGCCAATGGCCTGTCAGCTGCCATGCGGTCGAGTGATGAAAAATACAAATTGGTAGCCTGGTTGCAGGAAACTGCCCGTTTAGTTAAGTCGTTTAAATATGCGAACAGTTCTTTCCATGTTACCCGAACTGATAAACTAATTGGTAACCACCTGGAAGCCCGGACCAGCTATTTCAATGTGCTGTTGGTGCAATTTTGGAGCCTTATCAGTTTTAAAGTTATCATTACTGCATCAATGCTTATTGTGGGCACATACCTGCTCATAGAACAGCAAATAAATGTTGGCCAGTTTATAGCTGCCGATATTGTCATCATTTCTATTATTGGTTCAGTTGAGAAACTGATTTTGAGCCTTGATAAAGTGTATGATGCCATGGTTTCTGTTGAGAAATTAGGCAAAGTAACTGAAGCCAGGATCGAAAATGGCGGAAATTTTATTTTACCGGGATCTGATAAAGGTGTCGCTGTTCAATTCAGCAATACTGGCTATGCATACCCCAACGGCAGTGAAATACTTGATAACATAAATATTTCTATTGAACCCGGGCATTGGCTTCAAATAAGCGGACCATCAGGAACAGGCAAATCTACAATGCTGAGACTACTTACCGGTGCTTACAAAAATTTCCGTGGAAGCATCCTGATTGACAACCAGCCTATCGGTTCTTATAACCTGGAAAGCTTAAGGTCATTAACAGGTATTTTGTTAAGCAGCCAGGATATTTTTGAAGGAACAGTTTGGGAGAACATTAATATAGGGAATGATCAGGTATCACTGCAGGAAGTGACAGATTATGCCGATAAAATTGGACTACTCCATTTTGTCCATGCAGATCCGATGGGTTTTGACAGGCAACTGGATGCAACGGGTAAGAAACTGCCAAAGCATATCAGGCAAAAGATATTGTTATTGCGCGCATTAATTGGCAATAACCGGTTGCTATTACTTGAAGAACCATTTAAGTATTTAACAGAAAAAGAAACTAATGCGTTGGTGGCCTGTTTAAAGGGCAAGCGAAGCACCACAGTCCTTATTGCCACTGAAAAGGAAAGATTACTCCCCGGATGCAATTCCATTTTATCGCTAAAAAATGAACTATAACCAGATTTACCCATGGAAAAGTTTATAACTGCCAATATAGAAGAACAGGCAAAAACCAGTGCATTACTTTCATTCAGGAAAGTATACGGCGTTGATAAAAAAAGGAATATAGCCAGATGGCTTTGGGGAATATTTGCTGCAATGCTTGTCATACTTTTTTTACCATGGACACAAAATATCAGGGCCAAGGGAAAAGTAACCACCCTGAGGCAGGAGCAACGACCACAGGAAATGAATACCATTATTCCAGGCCGCATTATAAAATGGTATATTAAGGAGGGCGATTATGTCAGTAAAGGCGACACTATTTTACAGTTAGGGGAAGTAAAGATGGATTATTTTGACCCTGAGTTACTGAACAGGACCCGGCAGCAGATTATTGCTAAAGAGCAAAGTGCCGAAAGCTATTTGAAGAAAGCGGCCACTACCGAAAAACAGGCGGGGGCCTTAGCAGAAGGAAGAGGTTTAAAACTGCAATCCCTGGATAATAAAATCCAACAACAGCAATTGAAGGTTTCAAGTGACAGCGCAGACCTCGTTGCGATCGATAATGAGCTATTCATTTACAAGCGGCAGATTGAAGCCGCCAGGCTAATGTTGGATAGCGGCGTTATTTCTTTGGTTGATTTTGAAAAAAGAAAGGTAAACTTTCAAACGGGCCTGGCTAAACGAACCAGTGCTGAAAATAAGTTATTACAAAGCAAGCAGGAACTGATCAATTTAAGGATTGAAAAGAATAGCGCTATACAGGATTATTCCGAAAAAATCTCAAAAACGGAGGGTGATAAATATTCTGCATTGTCCAATGCTGCAGCTACGGAAGCCGAGGTTGCCAAATTACGGAACCTCTATGCTAATTATGATGCAAGAAATCAATTATACTATGTGCTGGCACCACAAGACGGCCAGGTAATTAAAGCTAAGAAGGCGGGTATTAATGAAATGCTTAAGGAAGGGGAAATGATCGTGGAAATCGTGCCAACAGTCATACAATATGCCGTTGAAATGTTTGTCGAGCCCATGGATCTGCCATTGATCAGTACAGGTCAGAAAGTGAGGTTTGTTTTTGATGGTTTCCCGGCCATTGTTTTTAGCGGCTGGCCCAGTAGCAGTTATGGCACTTTTGGTGGCAGGGTATCTGCCATTGAAACTTCTGTCAGCACTAATGGCAAATTCAGGGTATTGGTAGCTGAGGATCCCGCTGAAAGAAAATGGCCCCAACAATTAAAAATGGGCAGCGGTGCTAATGGTATTTCCTTACTTAAAAACGTAAGCATTTATTATGAAATCTGGCGTAACATTAATGGCTTCCCACCCGAGTATTATTCACCCGAAAATAATGGCGGAAAGAAAATTGAATAAAGCACATATCATGAAAAAAATCATTGGTGTTGCCTCGCTCGTCTTTATTTTCTTTTCCCCTGTTTTCGGGCAATCAGCCAATCAGCAGGTATTTCTGGTGGATAGCTTTATCAACCTGATAAGAATTAATCATCCCATAGCAAAACAGGCAAATATCCAGATTGATTTAGGCAATGCCAGGTTAATGATGGCAAGGGGGAATTTTGATCCATTTTTTGGGATGGATGCTTCCAATAAAACATTCGATGGCAAAAATTATTATTATTATAATAATCCGGAGTTAATGGTTCCCTTGCCCATTGGTAATATCAGGACAGGCCTTGAAAACAATGGCGGAGATAATTTATCCCCGGAAACAACAATGGGAAAATCGAGCTACCTGGGTGTAGAATTACCATTGGCAAAAGGCCTGGTGCTGGATAAAAGGAGAGCAGTTTTACAACAGGCGAAATTATTTTCAAAACAAAGCGCTGAGGAGCGTTTAGTGATCATAAATAATCTTCTTTTCGATTCTTATATGGCTTATTGGAATTGGGCCGGCGCCTACCAGTTGTATGAAACTTATTCAAAATTTGTTGATATAGCAGAAAAAAGATTGCGGCTGGTACGCATTGCTTTTATGAATGGTGACAGGTCGCTAATGGATACAACAGAAGCTTATACCCAATTCCAAAATTATCAATTATTGCAGTCAGAGTCCTTTTTGAAATGGAAAAACGATGCACTGGAATTATCAAATTATTTGTGGCAGCAAAATGACACTCCGTTCATTTTACAGGAAAATCACATCCCGGAAAAATTATCGGCATCTATTGATACAGATTTTAAAGACCCTGATTATCTCATTCAGCAATCAACAGTTCATAATCCTTTATTTAAAGTATATGATTATAAATTGAATAGTCTTGAAGTTGAAAGGAAACTTAAATACCAGGATATGCTTCCCTATTTTTCTGTAAAAGCAAACCTGCTCAATAAGGACTATAATGTATTTAAAAATGTGAACAACGGATTTTTGCAAAATAATAATAAATGGGGGATAGAATTTAAAATGCCTTTGTTTTTGCGTGAAGCCCGGGGTAGCTATAAACTTGTTCAACTCAAAGCCAAAGAGACGACGTTGGAATTACAATTTAAACGGCAGCAAATAGAAAATAAGATTCGAACTTATTTCAATCAATACAATGCGCTAAAACAACAATTAGCAACAATCCAACTTATGTATAGTAATTATCAGCAATTATTACGCAATGAAGAACTGAAATATGCACAAGGGGAAAGTTCCCTTTTCCTGGTCAATAGCCGGGAAACAAAACTTGTAGAACTTATGCAAAAACAGATTGAACTTTCCGTTAAGCTATATAAGGCAAAATATAGTATGGAATGGGCTGCAGGCTTGTTGAAATAAATTAAACTTATATAACCTTGTTTTTTAACAACCTCCTTCTTAAAAAACTTACTGGTATAAGTGGTCGGGATAGAAGCGAGGCGGACCAGTTTGGCTTTGAAAAATCTTAAGGGGGAGAAATGCAGATTATTACCTGATCAATGCAGATTATTACCCTCTTTTGCCAGATTGTTAAAAAAACTTGGTGGCTAATTTTCGGGGAGGTATAATTATAGCAAAATTGTTTATGAAAAATAACTACGTACTATTCAAAGAAAAAAGCGCCCAGCACAGAATTAACATGAGGTATTCTTCAATACTGCAAATGGGGAACGATCCATTCAGCAAGGTAACCATAGGGTAAGAGCCGGGAAAGAGCCGGGATAGTGCCGGGAATTTGCCTAAAAACTGATAACAAAGCGCCGCAATAAGCCTGCAGACCTACGCAAAACCTAGTAGAAAGTGCCTGAAAAGTGCTAAAAAACCTAGTCAAAACTGCGCCAACTGCAACACTATACCTGCGCCAACGACAAGGTTTGTGGCATCAAATGGTCTTTCATCTCCGTTTTTCCCGGATACCGAGGCTGTAAAATGAACTGTGTCAAAGGTTAACTTTAATGCAGTTTTTTATGCTAGACAAACAACACCCTGATTATGAACGCCTTCAGAAAAAGGCGCTGGAGCAATTACGAACCGGTAAGTCGCTC